>CP191518.1:0-4560877 GCA_050516505.1 Citrobacter sp. OP27 | reverse complement strand
GGCGGACTCCAATCGAACAAATAAGGGTGAAACAGAATTAATGATTGTTGACACACGTCGGACAGCCCACAGGTCGGTGGGGGTGACGTGCGAACCGCTATCAGCGGTTGTTACTCCGGTCAGGATCCAGGATCACGATCGGGACCGCGGATCATAGCCTAAACTGCGCCAGAGATCTCCTGTTTCTCACAGATTCTTCCCGATTTATCCACAGGGAAGATCAAGACCGGCTAAGTGTAATCGATCCTGGCTGGAGTGAGGGGCGATTTCGCCCGCATATTGGAAAAATTAATGTGTCGCGACAATTTTTTGCATAATCGATCTAATAAAGATCCCGGGCGATCCTTGCGCTTTAATTGGCAGGCTTTATAATCCTCCACCCGGTGCGTGTTACTCGCTAACGCGGACCATTGCCGGTCATTTTGCACGCGAAATCGTGCGGAAATACGCGGGAAATAAGGTAAAGAGAATTGACTCCGGAGTGTACAATTATTACAATCCGGCCTCTTTAATCACCCACACTGAAGCGGAAGTCGTTCGAAACTCGTTCGGGTACACGCAAAAGTCAGTGAATTTATTCAAGTTTAGGTAGAAATCGCCATGAAACGCACTTTTCAACCGTCTGTACTGAAGCGCAACCGTTCACACGGCTTCCGTGCTCGTATGGCTACTAAAAATGGTCGTCAGGTTCTGGCACGTCGTCGTGCTAAATGCCGTTCTCGTCTGACCGTTTCCAAGTAATAAAGCTAACCCCTGAGTGGTTAAGCTAGCTTTTCCCAGGGAGTTACGCTTGTTAACTCCCAATCATTTCACATTCGTCTTCCAGCAGCCGCAACGGGCTGGCACGCCGCAAATCACCATCCTCGGCCGCCTAAATTCGCTGGGGCATCCCCGCATCGGTCTTACTGTCGCCAAGAAAAACGTTAAACGCGCCCATGAACGCAATCGGATTAAACGTCTGACGCGTGAAAGTTTCCGTTTACGTCAGCATGAACTTCCCGCTATGGATTTCGTGGTGTTAGTTAAGAAAGGGGTTGCAGACCTCGACAACCGGGCAATCACGGAAGCGTTGGAAAAATTATGGCGCCGTCACTGTCGCCTGGCTCACGGGTCCTGATAGCCCTTATCCGGGTCTATCAACGCCTGATTAGTCCGCTACTCGGGCCACACTGCCGTTTCACTCCCACCTGTTCACAATACGGAATTGAGGCATTGCGCAGGTTTGGAGTATTAAAAGGCAGTTGGTTGACGGTGAAACGCGTATTAAAATGCCACCCTTTACACCCGGGTGGTGACGATCCCGTCCCACCAGGACCAACAAATACCAGAGAACACTAACGATGGATTCGCAACGCAATCTTCTTATCATCGCTTTGTTGTTCGTGTCTTTCATGATCTGGCAGGCATGGGAGCAGGATAAAAATCCTCAGCCTCAGCAGCAGATTACGCAGACTACGACCACCGCCGCGGGCAGCGCAGCCGACCAGGGCGTTCCGGCCAGTGGCCAGGGAAAACTGATTACGGTGAAAACCGATGTGCTTGAACTCGTCATCAACACCCGTGGTGGTGATGTTGAGCAGGCACTGCTGTTAACTTATCCGAAAACGCAGAATTCTAACGAGCCGTTTAAGTTACTGGACACCTCATCGGACTTTATCTATCAGGCACAGAGCGGTCTGACCGGTCGTGATGGCCCAGATAACCCTGCTAACGGTGCACGTCCACTGTACAACATTGATAAAGATGCGTTTGTTCTGGCAGATGGGCAGAATGAACTGACTATTCCGCTGACTTATACCGATAAAGCCGGCAACACCTTCACCAAAACCTTCACCCTGAAACGCGGTGGATATGCGGTGAACGTGGGCTATAACGTGAAGAACGCCGGTGAGAAACCACTGGAAGTCTCCACCTTCGGTCAGCTGAAACAGTCTATCAATCTGCCAGCGGCACTTGATACTAAAGGTGGCGGTCTGTCCACCATGCATACTTTCCGTGGTGCGGCTTACTCCACGCCAGACGAGAAGTATGAAAAGTATAAGTTCGACAAAATCGCCGATAACGAGAACCTGAACATCAGTTCTAAAGGCGGTTGGGTTGCGATGCTGCAGCAGTACTTTGCTACCGCATGGGTACCGAACAACGACGGTTCGAACAACTTCTACACGACTAACCTCGGTAACGGCATTGCTGCTATTGGGTATAAGTCTCAGCCAGTTCTGGTTCAGCCAGGTCAGGCGGCAAACCTTGCCAGCACCCTGTGGGTTGGCCCTGAAATTCAGGACAAAATGGCAGCCGTTGCGCCACACCTGGACTTGAGCGTTGACTATGGTTGGTTGTGGTTCATTTCTCAGCCGCTGTTCAAACTGCTGAAATTTATCCACAGCTTCCTGGGTAACTGGGGCTTCTCTATCATCGTTATCACCTTCATCGTTCGTGGCATCATGTACCCGCTGACCAAAGCGCAGTACACCTCCATGGCGAAGATGCGTATGCTGCAGCCGAAGATTGCGGCGATGCGTGAGCGTCTGGGCGATGACAAACAGCGTCAGAGCCAGGAAATGATGGCCCTGTATAAAGCAGAGAAAGTAAACCCGCTCGGCGGCTGCTTCCCTCTGCTTATCCAGATGCCAATCTTCCTTGCGCTGTACTACATGCTGATGGGCTCCGTTGAACTGCGCCACGCGCCGTTTGCTCTGTGGATCCATGACTTGTCCGCACAGGACCCGTACTACATCCTGCCGATCCTGATGGGCGTAACGATGTTCTTCATCCAGAAGATGTCGCCGACCACCGTGACCGACCCGATGCAGCAGAAGATCATGACCTTCATGCCGGTCATCTTCACCGCGTTCTTCCTGTGGTTCCCGTCAGGTCTGGTGCTGTACTATATCGTCAGCAACCTGGTGACGATTATCCAGCAGCAGCTGATTTACCGTGGTCTGGAAAAACGTGGCCTGCATAGCCGCGAAAAGAAAAAATCCTGATTCGGTAGGCGTTCGCTAAAATGGAAGGCGGTCAGATGACCGCCTTTTTTATTAGGTATAGAAAGAGACTAACCATGAACCATAACGACACGATTGTTGCCCAGGCCACACCGCCAGGACGCGGCGGCGTGGGTATTCTGCGTATATCTGGCCTGAAGGCACGCGACGTGGCACAGGCGGTATTGGGCAAGCTGCCGAAACCGCGCTACGCCGATTACCTGCCGTTTCGCGATGTCGAAGGCGCGACGCTGGATCAGGGTATCGCCTTATGGTTCCCGGGGCCGAACTCCTTTACCGGGGAAGACGTGCTCGAGCTGCAGGGCCACGGCGGCCCGGTTATCCTCGACCTGCTGCTCAAACGTATTCTGACGCTGCCCGGCGTGCGCATAGCCAATCCGGGTGAGTTTTCCGAACGCGCATTCCTCAACGATAAGCTCGACCTGGCCCAGGCCGAAGCCATCGCCGACCTGATCGATGCCAGCTCCGAGCAGGCAGCACGTTCCGCGATGAACTCGCTGCAAGGGGCGTTTTCGGCGCGCGTCAATCATCTGGTGGAAGCGCTGACCCATCTGCGTATTTACGTCGAAGCGGCGATCGATTTTCCGGACGAAGAAATTGATTTCCTTTCTGACGGCAAAATCGAAGCGCAGCTCAATACCGTTATCGGCGATCTCGACGCCGTACGTGCCGAAGCGCGTCAGGGCAGTCTGCTACGTGAAGGGATGAAAGTGGTCATCGCCGGGCGTCCAAACGCCGGTAAATCGAGCCTGCTGAACGCACTGGCAGGGCGCGAAGCCGCGATTGTCACCGATATCGCAGGCACCACTCGCGACGTATTACGCGAACACATTCATATCGACGGGATGCCGCTGCATATTATCGATACCGCCGGACTGCGCGATGCCAGCGATGAAGTCGAGCGCATTGGTATCGAGCGTGCCTGGCAGGAAATTGAGCAGGCCGACCGGGTGCTGTTTATGGTCGATAGCACCACCACTACCGCCGTCGATCCGGCAGAAATCTGGCCGGACTTTATTGCCCGTTTGCCTGCGAATCTGCCGATCACGGTAGTGCGTAACAAAGCGGATATCACCGGCGAAGCAATCGGACTGAGCGAGGTGAACAGTCACTCACTGATTCGTCTTTCTGCGCGTCAGGGAGAAGGTGTGGACGTGCTGCGCAATCATCTCAAGCAGAGCATGGGCTTCGACACCAACATGGAAGGCGGTTTTCTCGCGCGTCGTCGCCATTTGCAGGCGCTGGAAACGGCGGCTGAACATCTGCAACAGGGTAAAGCCCAGCTGCTGGGTGCCTGGGCGGGTGAGTTGCTGGCCGAAGAGCTGCGCCTTTCTCAGCAGGCCTTGAGCGAAATCACCGGCGAATTTACCTCCGATGACCTGCTGGGCCGTATTTTCTCGAGCTTCTGTATCGGAAAATAAGCGCCGCCTGGCAAATAATGACGTAGTCAAAACCCACCACCCTAGGTGGGTTTTTCCATTCTGGAAAACTCCGTTGTCCAAATGGCAACTCGTGTCCCCCCTCAAAGCCCCGTATGCTCGCCAGACTTTCCGTGTGAGGTACTTATGGCCCGCTTTCTGTTCTGCAGTTTTGCCCTTGTTTTGCTTTATCCCTCGGGGATCGATATGTATCTCGTCGGTCTGCCCCGCATTGCGGCAGATCTTTCCGCCTCAGAAGCCCAGTTGCACATCGCGTTTTCGGTCTATTTAGCCGGTATGGCCGCGGCCATGCTTCTTGCTGGGCGCATTGCGGATAAAGCCGGACGCCAGCCGGTCGCCATCTGCGGGGCGATTGTTTTCGCGCTCGCGTCCGCGCTGTGCGCCAACGCCAGCGACAGCTCGCAGTTCCTTGCCGGGCGCTTTATTCAGGGCATCGGCGCAGGCTGTTGCTACGTGGTGGCGTTTGCCATCATGCGCGATACGCTGGATGACCGACGTCGGGCCAAAGTGCTGTCGCTGCTGAACGGCATCACCTGCATCATTCCGGTTCTCGCACCGGTTATCGGCAATCTGATCATGCTTAAATTCCCGTGGCAGAGCCTGTTCTGGGTGATGGCGTGCATGGGCGTGCTGGTTTGCCTCTTATCCACACTGGTGCTGCGAGAAACGCATCCAGGCACGCGTGCTGACCCTATCGCTGCGCCGCCTTCGACAGCGGAATCACTGAGCAGCCGTTTTTTCGTCAGCCGGGTGCTCATCAGCACGCTCAGCGTCACTGCGATCCTGACCTATGTGAATATTTCCCCGGTGTTGCTGATGGACGTGCTGCACTACGACCGGGGTGAATACTCGACGATCATGGCGTTAACCGCGTTGGTGAGTATGGTGGTGGCTTTCTCAACGCCGTTGCTGCTGACGCTGTTCAGCCAGCGCTCCCTGATGCTGGCCGCGCAAGGCCTGTTTTTTGCCGCAGCCCTTGTTCTGCTCTCCGCGCACTCCACGGCCGTGACGCTGTTCGGCCTGACGCTGATTTGTGCGGGCTTCTCACTGGGGTTCGGCGTCACCATGAGTCAGGCGCTTGGGCCATTTACTCTGCGCGCCGGTGTGGCAAGTTCCGTCCTTGGCATCGCGCAGGTTTGCGGTTCCTCGCTGTACATCTGGCTGTCGGCGATATCCGGCCTCAGCGCGCTGAATATGCTGATCGGGATACTATTTAGCTGTAGCATGGTCTGTATCCTGTTGATTACCTTTGTGTCTGCTCGCACAGACACGGCAGACGATGAAAAAATCCCTGACCAGTCTCGATCTTAACTTACTCTTTTGCCTGCAGCTTTTGTTGCAGGAACGCAGCGTCAGCAAAGCGGCGAAACGGATGAACGTGACGCCGTCAGCGGTCAGTAAATCGCTGGCTAAGCTACGGGACTGGTTTAACGACCCGCTGTTCGTCAAAACACCGACGGGCCTGCACCCTACGCCGCTGGCGGTCAGCATGGAGCAAGACCTGGCCGACTGGATGCAAATGTGCCACCAGCTGCTGGATAAACCACAGTACGACACGCCGCGCGGACTGACCTTTGAACTGGCGGCGGAATCCCCGTTGATGCTCATCGCCTTCAACGCCCTGACGCAGCAAATCCACCAGCGCTATGCACAAGCCACCGTGCGCTTGCGCAACTGGGATTACGATTCGCTGGATGCCATCGTGCGCGGCGAAGTCGATTTAGGTTTTACCGGCCGGGAGAGCCACCCGCGTTCCAGGGAATCACTCAGCCTTTTGCCGTGGTTTATCGATTTTGAAGTGTTGTTCACCGATGTCCCGCGCGTCTATCTGCGCGAGGATCACCCGGCGTTACAGGACGAATGGAATCTCGAGACATTTCTGCGTTATCCACACATCAGCATCTGTTGGGAAAACAGTGATACCTGGGCACTGGATGACGTGCTGAATGAGTCGGGCCATAAGCGTCAGATTGCGCTCAGCTTGCCCAGCTTTGAAGCCTCAATGTTTATGGCGTCGCAGCCCGATCACTCGCTGCTCGCCACCGCACCCTATTACTGCCAGCACTATAACCAACAGCACGGGTTAAAACTGGTAACGCGCCCGATCCCCTTTGATGACGCGCAACTGCAAAAAGTTGAGGTGCCATTCACGCTGATGTGGCATAAGCGCAACGGTCATAACCCCAAGATAATCTGGCTGAAATCGATGATTAAGCAACTCTATGGCGAAGCCTTTCAATCCGGTTTTCTCAGCAGTTAGTCCGTAATTTTGTGAACTCACAGACTATTGCGCCTAAGGAAATGTAAATATGCTGGCCGATGGCTTTTCTGCGCCGTTATTCCACATTAAAACCTCATCATCCTGGGTAATAATGAAGTTAGCTTTTCGAACTCATGACCATTAATCACGGAGCGACATAATGGCAACGCACTTCGCAAGAGGGATCCTTACCGACGGGCATTTGCACTCAGTGCGGCTTTCTTCGTCCTGTCACAACGCGGCACGGCAACTGCCCCTGCATCGCCGGGCTCGTTATTTGGCCTCCCGGGCGCTGCTCGCTGAACTGGTGTTTATGCTGTACGGCATCAGCGAACTCCCCGAAATGGTTCTGCGTCCCGATGGCAAACCGATGTTTCGCGACAGCAAACAACCGCATTTCTCCCTCGCCTATGCCGGAAATATCGTCGGTGTCGCACTGACCACCGAAGGCGAATGCGGACTGGACATGGAACTTCAACGTACTACCCGCAGTGTTAATCGTTCCAGCGCCCCCGAACATTACCCTTTCAGTAATAACGAATCGTTGTGGATCAAGAACCAAAACGATCCCAACGAAGCGCGAGCACAGCTGCTCACCCTGCGCCAGAGTGTTCTCAAGCTGATCGGCGAAACCCAGCACGATTCGCAGCAATTGCTTCAGCTCTTGCCTGGTTCAGGCCGTCTGCGTGCCGCAAAAATGCTACAGATAGAAGCCATTTGCGATGCAGAAGACGTGCTGGTGTGGTCGATTGCCGCTACGCCTGCGATTGAACGGCTGAAAGTGTGGGAATTCGACAGCAAAACCGGTTGGCGCGGCCTGCCGGATATGCAAATCCGCGCTAGCGAACCCGCGGCCCGCCTGATGCGTTTTACCAGCCTGCCTGCGGAAAAAGCACTTATACTGAACTGACTTATCATGATGAAAACTAAAGGAGTAATCATGTCTGATGCGTTGAAAGTGGTGACATTACTGGGAAGCCTGCGCAAAAACTCATTTAACGGGATGGTGGCGCGCACTCTGCCCAACATCGCCCCGGCGGGCATGGCGATTTCCGCGCTGCCGTCGATTGGCGATATTCCGCTGTACGATGCCGATATCCAGCAAGAAGAAGGTTTTCCGCAGAGCGTAGAAGCGCTGGCGGCGCAGATTCGTGAGGCTGACGGCGTGGTGATTGTGACGCCAGAGTATAACTACTCGGTGCCGGGTGGCCTGAAAAATGCCATCGACTGGCTGTCACGTCTGCCGGAACAACCGCTGGCCGGAAAGCCGGTGCTGATCCAGACCAGCTCAATGGGCGCGATTGGCGGTGCACGCTGCCAGTATCATCTGCGTCAGATTCTGGTGTTCCTTGATGCGATGGTGATGAACAAGCCGGAGTTTATGGGGGGTGTGATTCAGAACAAGGTCGACCCGCAAACGGGTGAAGTGGTTGATCAGAGCACGCTCGATCATCTGACCGGCCAGTTGACCGCATTCGGGGATTATATTCAGCGAGTGAAAAAGTAGAAAGAGTGCGGGCTACTGCGGCCTGATGCACGATACTGCGGCCTGATGCCCTCACCCCGGCCCTCTCCCACGGGGAGAGGGTGCAAACATTAAAGGCCTTCCTTCAGGAAGGCCTTGCTGTTTTTTAATCGATAAACACAATCTTCAGGACAAACAGCAGTGCGACAGCAAGGACGCACGGGCTGAGGTCACGGAAACGACCGGTACCGATTTTCATCACGCAGTAAGAGATAAAGCCCAGCGCGATCCCTTCGGTAATCGAGAAGCTGAACGGCATCATCACCGCAGTAATAAATGCTGGAACGGCTTCAGTCAGGTCATCCCACTTAACACGAGCGAGGCTGGAGGTCATCAGTACGCCGACGTAAATCAGCGCGCCTGCAGCGGCGTATGGCGGCACCATGCCAGCCAACGGTGACAGGAAAATAACCAGCAGGAACAGCAGACCGACAACAACTGCCGTCAGGCCGGTACGGCCACCCACGGACACGCCTGAAGTGGATTCAATGTACGCTGTAACGGAAGACGTTCCGATAAACGCGCCGGCAACAGAAGAAATACTGTCGACGAACAGCGCCTGCTTCATGCGTGGGAATTTACCGTTTTCATCGGTCAGGCCCGCTTTGTCGGTGACACCGATCAGCGTGCCGGAGGAGTCGAACAGGTTGACCAGCATGAAGGAGAAAATCACCCCTGCCAGACCGATGTTAAAGGAACCTGCCAGATCGACGTGACCGATAACAGACGTCACATCCGGTGGCGTCGAAACGATACCCGAATAGTGAACATCGCCCAGCGCCCAACCCAACAGGGTGGTCACCACGATGGAAACCAGCACCGCCGCATGAATGTTACGGGAAGCCAGAATCGCAATGATGAAGAAGCCGAGAATGCCCAGCAGCACGCTGTGAGACGTCAGGTGACCAATAGACACCAACGTGTCTTTGTTAGCGACAATCACGCCCGCATTTTTCAGGCCCATCATGCCGATGAACAGGCCGATACCGCTGGTGATGCCCACGCGCAGACTCATTGGGATATTGGCAATCATCCAGTAGCGCACGCGGAAAATGGTCAGCAACAGCAGACCCATCGCGCCCCAGAAAATCGCGCCCATGCCCACTTGCCACGTCAGACCCATCGCCCCGACCACGACAAATGCAAAGAAGGCGTTCAGGCCCATCGCGGGTGCCAGCGCAACCGGCAGGTTAGCAAACAGCCCCATCAGGATGCTGCCAAGGGCGGCAATAAGACAGGTGGTAACGAAGACCGCGCTGGTATCCATGCCTGCGGCACCCAGAATTTGCGGGTTCACAAAAACGATGTACACCATCGTCAGGAACGTTGTACAACCGGCAATCACTTCCGTGCGTGCTGTCGTTCCGTGCTCGCGCAGTTTAAACACGCGCTGAAGCAGACCCTGACCCGACGTCTGGGTGTTTTGTTGTTGGCTCATCTTCTGGTTCCAAACTAAGGAGGGGAAAATTCGTCGCTATCCTATACCAAAATGCGACAATAGTGAGGAGTACGACACATTTTTTTTCATTGATTTTGCTTATACGGCAACGATTGCGTCGGGCAAATTGTATTACGTAAACGTTAAACTTGTGACAACAGGAAACGGCATGTCCAGTATTGAGGCGGTATTTTTCGACTGCGATGGCACGCTCGTCGACAGTGAAGTGATTTGCTCCCGGGCCTATGTCCACATGTTCCGGGAATTTGGCATCACTCTTGAGCTTGAAACGATTTTTAAGCGTTTCAAAGGAGTGAAGCTGTACGAGATTATCGACACCATTAACGCAGAACACGGTGTGAATCTTGTGAAAGAAACGCTGGAACCGGTGTATCGCGCCGAAGTCGCGCGGCTGTTCGACAGCGAGCTGGAAGTCATAGCTGGCGCGAATGATTTGCTGGACGCGATGACGGTACCGATGTGCATCGTCTCCAACGGTCCGGCGAGCAAAATGCAACATTCGCTGGGGAACACGGGTTTACTGCATCATTTCCCGGACAAACTGTTCAGCGGGTATGACATTCAGGCCTGGAAGCCCGATCCAGCGTTAATGTACCACGCGGCAAAAGCGATGAATGTGGATCCGGTGAACTGTGTGCTGGTGGATGACTCGAGCGCGGGCGCGATGTCCGGTGTGGCGGCGGGGATGGAAGTGTTTTACTTCTGTGCCGATCCGCATAATCAGCCGATCGACCATCCTAAAGTGACGACCTTTACGTCGCTGGAGGAATTACCGGGATTGTGGAAAGCACGGGGTTGGGAGATTACGCGTTAATTTCCCCCTCACCCCGGCCCTCTCCCCAAAGGGGCGAGGGAGAAAAACAATCTCTGTTAGTCCCCTCTCCCCTTTGGGGAGAGGGTTAGGGTGAGGGGTTTAAACTCACTCTTTCGGATCTTTACCCGCCAGCAGTTTATCCAGCTCGTCGCCACCGACGTGACGGAAGTCCTGTCCTTTCACGAAATAGAAGATGTATTCGCAAATGTTCTGGCAACGGTCGCCGATACGCTCGATTGAACGAGCGCAGAACAGCGCGGTCAGCACGCTTGGAATGGTGCGGGAGTCTTCCATCATGTAGGTCATCAGCTGACGCACAATGCCTTCGTACTCCTGATCGACCTTCTTATCTTCGCGATAGATACGCACAGCTTCATCCAGGTCCATACGCGCAAACGCATCGAGCACGTCATGCAGCATTTGCACGGTATGACGGCCCAAAGACTCCAGGCTCACCAACAGTGGCTGATGCTGCTGCGAGAACTTCTCCAGCGCAGTGCGGCAAATTTTATCCGCCACGTCGCCAATACGTTCCAGCTCGGCAATGGTCTTGATGATTGCCATCACCAGACGCAGATCACTGGCGGTTGGCTGGCGTTTGGCGATGATGCGCACACATGCCTCATCAATGGCGACTTCCATCATATTGACCTGTTGGTCGCCGTCGATAACGCGTTTGGCCAGCTCCTGATCCTGATTGTGCATCGCGGTGATGGCATCAGAAAGCTGCTTTTCCACCAGCCCGCCCATGGTCATCACCTGAGTGCGAATATGCTCCAGCTCTGCATTGAACTGGCCGGAAATGTGTTTATTAAGATTGAGGTTATCCATTTGCACTCCAAATCAACCGTAGCGGCCAGTAATGTAGTCTTCAGTTTGTTTCTTCGCAGGCTTGGTAAACAGATCGTCGGTATTGCTGAATTCAATCAGTTCGCCAAGATACATAAACGCCGTGTGATCGGAACAACGCGCTGCCTGCTGCATGTTGTGGGTCACGATAACCACGGTGTAATCCTGCTTCAGTTCGGTGATGAGTTCTTCAATGCGCCCGGTGGAAATCGGGTCCAGCGCGGAACACGGCTCATCAAGCAGCAAGACTTCCGGGCGAATCGCAATACCGCGCGCGATGCACAGACGCTGCTGTTGGCCGCCGGAGAGAGAATATCCACTCTGGTGCAGCTTATCTTTGGTTTCGTTCCACAATGCAGCCTTGGTCAACGCCCACTGAACGCGCTCGTCCATATCAGCACGCGACAGCTTTTCAAACAGACGCACGCCGAAGGCGATGTTGTCGTAAATGGACATCGGGAACGGCGTCGGCTTCTGGAATACCATGCCGACTTTGGCGCGTAACAGGGCGATATCCTGGGTATTGGTCAGAATGTTGTCGCCATCCAGCAAAATTTCGCCTTCTGCACGCTGCTCCGGATACAGCTCAAACATTTTGTTGAACGTACGCAGCAGCGTCGATTTACCGCAGCCCGACGGACCGATAAACGCGGTGACCTGATTCTTGGCGATATCCAGGTTGATGTTCTTCAGGGCATGGAATTTGCCGTAGTAAAAATTCAAATCGCGAACAGCAATTTTTCCCGGGGCGGTATTCACCATACTCATCTCAATCTCTTCCTCATCCGGTGCCGCACGGGGCCGCACCGTAAAAATTTAACCGTGTTTCTGCTTCGCGAAAATGACGCGCGCCAGAATGTTAAGCAACAGTACACACAGGGTAATGATCAGCACCCCGGCCCAAGCCAGCTGTTGCCATTCGGCGAACGGGCTCATGGCAAATTTGAAAATGGTGACCGGCAGGTTGGCAATCGGCTGCATCATGTCGGTGCTCCAGAACTGGTTCGAGAGCGCGGTGAACAGCAGCGGTGCGGTTTCACCGGCGATACGTGCGATGGCCAGCAGGACACCCGTCATGATCCCGGAAATCGACGCTTTCAACGTGATAGCGGAAATCATTTTCCACTTCGGCGTGCCCAACGCATATGCCGCTTCGCGCAGGCTGTCCGGAACCAGTTTAAGCATGTTCTCAGTGGTACGAATGACAATAGGCACCTGCAGTAACGCCAGCGCAATCACGCCCGCCCAACCGGAGAAGTGCTGCATCTTCGCCACCACGATGGTGTAGACGAACAGGCCAACAACGATAGACGGTGCGGAAAGCAGAATGTCGTTGATGAAGCGAATCACTTCGGCAAGCCAGGATTTGCGGCCATACTCCGCCAGCAAAATTCCCGCCATGATGCCCAGTGGCGTCCCGACTACGGTCGACCACAGGATAAGCAGGCCGCTACCGGCCAGGGCGTTCGCCAGCCCTCCGCCCGCAGTGTTCGGCGGCGGCGTCATTTCGGTGAACAGCGCCAGCGACATCCCGTCTATCCCACGCGTGACCGTCGAGAACAGGATCCACACCAGCCAGAACAGGCCAAACACCATGGTTCCCATCGACAGCGTCAGCGCGATGCGATTTTTGAATCGACGACGCGCCTGCATTTTGCGGCGAGACTCGATGAGCTCTGGAGTGGTTTGCATTTCTAAAGTCGCCATTAGCGTGCCCCCTCGTTTTTCGCGAGGCGTTTAACCATCAGCTTGGAAATGGCCAGCACGATAAAGGTGATCACAAACAGGATCAGACCAAGTTCCATCAGCGCCGAGACGTGCAGCCCGGATTCCGCTTCAGCGAACTCGTTGGCGAGTGCTGAGGTAATGCTGTTGCCCGGCATATACAGCGACGCGCTGTCGAGTTGGTAGGTGTTACCGATGATGAACGTCACCGCCATGGTTTCACCGAGCGCGCGCCCCAGGCCGAGCATAACCCCGCCAATCACACCATTTTTGGTGAACGGCAGAACGATACGCCAGATAACTTCCCAAGTGGTGCAGCCAATGCCGTAGGCCGACTCTTTCATCATCACCGGGGTTTGTTCGAACACATCACGCATAACTGCGGCGATGTAAGGAATAATCATGATGGCGAGGATAACCCCCGCAGCCAGCAGGCCGATACCAAACGCTGGGCCAGAGAACAGAGCGCCAACGAACGGAATGGTCGACAGCACATTGCCAACCGGCTCCTGGAAGTAGGTCGCAAACAGCGGGGCAAAGATAAACAGGCCCCACATGCCGTATACGATACTCGGGATAGCGGCTAACAGTTCAATCGCGATACCCAGCGGACGCTTCAGCCAGTTTGGCGCCAGCTCCGTCAGGAACAGGGCGATACCAAAACTCACCGGAACGGCAATCAGCAGGGCGATAACGGAGGTCACGATCGTGCCGTAAATCGGCACCAGCGCACCGTAGATATCGTTCGGTGCATCCCATTCTTTGGTCCACAGGAACGAGAAACCAAATTTCTGGATGCTCGGCCAGGAAGAAATGATCAGGGAAACAATAATGCCGCCCAGCATCAATAGCACAATCAGCGCCGCCAGTTTTACCAGCACGCCGAAAATGATGTCACCCTTTTTACCCGGTGGGTTAAATGCAGGCTTGGTTGCAGCCATAAATTACTCTTCAGTTAAAAACGTCTTACGAATATGCCCGGTGGCGCTAACGCTGACCGGGCCTACAGTCTGAACTGTAATCTTCGTCAAAAATATCCTGTTAGTACAGCGCTTTACCGCTGCTATCTTTCACGTTGGTTTTCCATGCAGCACGTACCTGCTCAACCACGCTGTCTGGCAGTGAAGCGTAATCCAGTGCATTAGCTTCTTTGGCGCCGTTTTTGTAGGCCCAGTCGAAGAACTTCAGCACTTCAACACCCTGCTCTGGTTTCTTCTGATCTTTGTGAACCAGAATGAAAGTGGTGGAGGTGATTGGCCACACATCGTCGCCTTTTTGGTTCGTCAGGTCCTGAGCGAAGGATTTGCTCCAGTCAGCGCCTTTAGCGGCATTGGCAAAGCTTTCTTCGGTCGGGCTTACAGACTTGCCGTCAGCGGAAATCAGTTTGGTGTACGCCAGGTTGTTCTGCTTGGCGTAAGCATATTCTACGTAACCGATAGATCCTGGCAGACGCTGAACGAAGGCGGCGATGCCGTCGTTACCCTTACCGCCCAGACCGGTCGGCCAGTTAACGGTAGAGCCTGCGCCGATTTTCGATTTCCACTCGTCGTTCACTTTAGACAAGTAGCTGGTGAACACGTAGGAGGTACCGGAACCGTCAGCACGGCGAACAACCGCGATGTTCTGAGAAGGCAGTTTTTTGCCTGGGTTCAGCTTAGTAATGGCTTCGTCATCCCACTTCTTGATTTTGCCGAGGTAGATGTCGCCGAGGGTTTTACCGTCGAGCACCAACTCACCGGATTTGAAGCCTGGCAGGTTAACCGCCAGAACAACGCCACCGATAACGGTCGGGAACTGGAACAGGCCTTCCTGAGAGAGTTTTTCATCCGTCAGTGGCGCATCGGAAGCACCGAAATCCACAGTGTTGGCAGTAATCTGCTTCACACCGCCGGAGGAACCGATACCCTGATAGTTGACCTTGTTACCGGTCTCTTTCTGGTAGGTATCCGCCCATTTGGCATACACCGGCGCCGGGAAGGTTGCACCAGCACCTGTCAGGCTTGCTTCTGCAAACGCAGAGAAAGCGCTCATTGATAAGGTCGCGGCGACAACAGTTGCGACAGTGGTACGCATAACTTTCATAATGTCTCCTGCAGATTTCGTAAATCGTTGTTTAAGTGGCTACGTTGAGCAAAATAGGACAAACAGGTGACAGTTAAATGTACGAAATATGACAGTTTTATGACGATGAGAATTTAGCTTAAAGTTTTAAGTTTTTTCAATTAATAATCATATAGTTAACTTTGTTTGTGACATTGCCTTGTCAGTAAAATTTTCTTTTTATGACACTGCAAACGTTAGCTGAATATGACAGATTGTCATGTTTATGACGGGTCAATATTGACGAAAAAAAGCCCTGCGGGAGCAGGGCTTTCGGGGATTACTCGACGGTTACCGATTTCGCCAGGTTACGCGGCTGGTCAACGTCGGTGCCTTTGATCAGCGCCACGTGATAGGCCAGCAGCTGCAACGGCACGGTATAGAAGATAGGGGCGATAACCTCTTCCACATGCGGCATCTCGATGATGTGCATGTTATCGCTGCTGTTGAAACCGGCATCCCGATCGGCGAAGACATACAGCACGCCACCGCGGGCACGTACTTCTTCGATGTTGGATTTCAGTTTTTCCAACAATTCATTGTTTGGTGCCACCACGATAACCGGCATATCCGCGTCAATCAGCGCCAGTGGGCCATGCTTGAGTTCACCTGCCGCATACGCTTCCGCATGAATGTAGGAGATCTCTTTCAGCTTCAGCGCGCCTTCGAGGGCAATGGGGTACTGATCGCCACGGCCCAGGAACAACGCGTGATGCTTGTCGGAGAAATCCTCCGCCAGCGCTTCGATGCGTTTGTCCTGCGATAGCATTTGCTCGATACGGCTCGGCAGCGCTTGCAAGCCGTGCACGATATCCTGCTCAATCGCTGCATCCTGCCCTTTCAGATTTGCCAGTTTCGCCACCAGCATCAGCAGAACGGTCAGCTGTGTAGTGAACGCTTTGGTGGATGCTACGCCGATTTCAGTGCCCGCGTTGGTCATCAGCGCCAAATCGGATTCGCGCACCAGCGATGAGCCTGCCACGTTACAAATTGCGAGAGAGCCCAGATAGCCCAGCTCTTTCGACAGACGCAACGCCGCCAGGGTATCTGCGGTTTCACCGGACTGGGAAAGGGTGATCATCAGACTGTTGCGGCGCACCGCGGATTTGCGATAGCGGAATTCCGAGGCGATTTCGACATCGCACGGCACGCCGGCTAGCGACTCAAACCAGTAACGCGACACCATACCTGAATTGTAAGACGTGCCGCAGGCCACAATCTGAATGTGCTCGACGTTGGCCAGCATTTCGTTGGCGTTTGGTCCCAGCTCGCTGAGATCGACCTGTCCGTGGCTGATGCGTCCGGTCAGGGTGTTTTTGATCGCGTTCGGCTGCTCGTAGATCTCTTTTTGCATGTAGTGACGGTAAATGCCTTTGTCACCGGCGTCGTACTGCAAATTAGATTCGATGTCCGGGCGTTTTACCTGTTCGCCGGATTTGGCAAACACGGTCACGCTGCGACGGGTCACTTCTGCGATATCGCCTTCTTCGAGGAAGATGAAGCGACGGGTGACCGGCAACAGTGCCAGCTGGTCGGAAGCAATGAAGTTTTCACCCATGCCCAGACCAATCACCAGCGGACTGCCTGAACGGGCGGCCAGCAGTGTGTGCGGATCGCGGGTATCCATGATCACGGTACCGTAGGCGCCACGCAGTTGCGGGATTGCGCGCAGGACGGCTTCACGCAACGTTCCGCCCTGTTCCAGCTCCCAGTGTACGAGGTGAGCAATCACTTCGGTGTCGGTTTCTGAGACGAACACGTAACCGCGAGACTGCAACAGTTCGCGCAGCGGTTCGTGGTTTTCGATGATGCCGTTATGCACCACGACGATGTTATCGGAAACATGAGGATGGGCGTTGCCTTCTGACGGCTCGCCATGTGTCGCCCAGCGGGTGTGCGCGATACCTGTCCCGCCGTGCAGTGGCTGATCTTCCGCCGCCTGAGAGAGAATATTTACTTTACCGAGGCGACGCAGACGGGTCAGATGCCCCTCATTGTCGACCACTGCCAGTCCGGCAGAGTCATAACCACGGTATTCCAGACGACGAAGTCCTTCGAGAAGGATTTCAGCAATATCACGCTGCGCGACTGCGCCAACAATTCCACACATAGTTAGATTTCCTGATATGGCACGATGCCATGCGTTGTCGCTGACCTGTATTTCCGGTTTTCCCGGAGCCCCGAGCCTTGTAGAGAGTGGGGTTATAGTTTTGGTTACTGCTGGTGGGCGGGAGATTATGTTATCCCCTCAACCCCTGTCTGCCTGATGACGGCTTCGCCTTGTCAGGCCTACAAATTCGTAGGGCGGGTAGCGATGCGCCACCCGCCGCTGGTATTACTTCTTCTTCACCGGACGCTGCCAGCCTTGCTTATGCACCTGCGGCACACGGCTTAATACCAGTTCATTATCAGCCACGTCGCGGGTCACGGTGGTTCCGGCGGCAATTGTCACGCCTTTACCTATGCTGACCGGGGCCACCAGCTGAGAGTCAGAACCGACAAACACATCATCGCCAATGATGGTTTTGAATTTGTTCGCGCCATCGTAGTTACAAGTGATAGTGCCTGCGCCGATATTCACGTTATCGCCAATTTCAGCGTCACCGAGATAGCTCAAGTGGCCGGCTTTGGAACCTTTACCCAGACGCGCTTTTTTTATCTCAACGAAGTTGCCGACGTGAGCACCGTCCAGCAGCTCAGCACCTGGACGCAGACGCGCGAACGGGCCAATGGTGCAGGCCGCATGCAGTTGGGCGTCTTCAACTACGCTGTACGGACTAATTTCGCAGTCGTCGCCGATCACGCTATTTCTAATCACGCAGCCCGTGCCAATTTTTACGCGATGGCCGAGCGTCACGTTGCCCTCAAGGATAACGTTAGTATCAATCTCCACGTCGCGCCCGTGAGTCACGCTGCCGCGCAGGTCAAAACGCTGCGGGTCGCGCAGCATGACGCCAGCCAGCAGCAGCTTTTCAGCCTGCTCGCTTTGGTACACGCGCTCCAGACGAGAGAGTTGCAGACGGTTGTTCACACCTTCCACTTCGCTTAAACGAGCCGGATGAACGGCGGCAATTTCACGCCCTTCCTGGTACGCCATGGCGATGATATCGGTGATGTAAAACTCGCCCTGGGCATTATTGTTGTTGAGCTTGCCCAACCAGCGTTTGAAGTCCGCGCCACCAGCAATCAGGATCCCGGTGTTGATCTCCTGAATTTCACGCTGTGCGTCGGTCGCATCTTTGTGTTCTACAATTCCAGTGACCTGACCGTTTTCACGGGTGATACGCCCGTAGCCGGTTGGGTCATCAAGCTTGACGGTCAGCAGACCAATTCCGCCCTGCGGTTTCGCCGCACGCAGACGCTCAAGCGTTTCAACAGAGATCAGCGGCACGTCGCCGTACAGCATCATGATGTCTTCATCATCGCCGAAGAACGGCGCAGCCTGTTGCATTGCGTGCCCGGTGCCGAGCTGTTCGGCCTGAAGCACCCAATTCAGGTGGCCTTCGCTGAGGGTTTGTTTCAGCAATTCACCACCGTGTCCGTAGACCAGATGAACCTGAGATGCGCCTAATTCATCAGCTGCATCAATAACATGCTGAACCATCGGCTTGCCCGCCAGTGTATGCAACACTTTCGGGAGATCGGAATACATGCGAGTTCCTTTGCCAGCGGCAAGGATAACCACGCTCATCGCACTGTTTGACATACGCATCCTGACAGTTATTTGAGTGAGAAGTTAAACCCTTTCACATTGAAATTTCTACATATTTTTCATCATAAAATGAAGTGAGGAGAAATTAGCCACGTGAAAGCTAAAATGGGTTTTATGACGTTATTTTCAGCTATCGTAGCGCGGTTTGTCTCGAAAAAAAGACCCAATATCCGAAGATTAGCCGCTATGTTGCTGCTTTGGTTGTTCTTTTGACACATGAATCAAGAATGTTGTTGAGCTGAAAAACAAAAAGGCCGCCTTTCGGCGACCTTTTTTAATTCTTTTTGCGCAACAAAACAGAGACTTAGAGGCTCAGATTGCTGAACATTGCGATGATTTTATGAAAGCGTTTCATTTTTGATTCCTGCATAGCACACTGAAATGTGATCTAACTCACAAAACAAAGTCTACGCTGGGTTTTTGAGCGGCGCAACATTTATGTGACACACATCACACTTAAGGGTTACATCAGGGTACCACCCAATAAAAAAGCCAGCCTGGAAAACCAGACTGGCTTTTATGCTTTCAAGCCGGTGTTACATCGCTTTTTTGGTCAACTCGATAACGCGCAGTTTGGCGATCGCTTTGGCCAGTTCCGCAGACGCCTGAGCGTAATCCACGTCGCCGTGAGAGCTCTTAATGTGCTCTTCCGCTTTGCGTTTCGCTTCCAGAGCTCGCGCTTGGTCGAGATCCTGGCCACGGATGGCGGTGTCAGCCAGTACGGTTACGTTACCTGGCTGCACTTCCAACACACCGCCGGACAAGTAGATGAACTCTTCATGTCCGTGCTGCTTCACGATGCGAATCATACCAGGCTTAATGGCGGTGAGCAGCGGGGCGTGACCCGGGAAAATACCCAGCTCACCTTCGCTACCCGTTACCTGGATCTTTTCGACCAGACCGGAGAACATTTGGCTCTCCGCGCTGACGACATCCAGGTGATAAGTCATTGCCATGTCACCCTCCGATTAAGGCGTTAAAGTTTTTTAGCTTTCTCGACAGCTTCGTCGATAGTGCCAACCATGTAGAACGCCTGCTCTGGCAGATGGTCATACTCGCCGTCCATGATGCCTTTAAAGCCACGGATGGTATCTTTCAGCGAGACGAACTTGCCCGGAGAACCGGTGAAGACTTCTGCAACGAAGAACGGCTGAGACAGGAAGCGCTGAATCTTACGCGCACGTGCTACAACCAGTTTATCTTCTTCGGAAAGCTCATCCATACCCAGGATTGCGATGATGTCTTTCAATTCCTGGTAACGCTGCAGGATGGACTGAACGCCACGCGCGGTGTCGTAGTGTTCCTGGCCAACAACCAGTGGATCCAGCTGACGGCTGGTGGAATCCAGCGGGTCAACGGCTGGGTAGATACCCAGAGACGCGATCTGACGGCTCAGTACCACGGTTGCATCCAAGTGCGCAAAGGTGGTGGCTGGAGATGGGTCAGTCAAGTCATCCGCAGGTACGTATACCGCCTGAACGGAAGTGATAGAACCGGTTTTGGTTGAAGTGATACGTTCCTGAAGAACGCCCATCTCTTCAGCCAGAGTCGGCTGATAACCTACCGCAGAAGGCATACGACCCAGCAGTGCAGAAACTTCTGTACCGGCCAGGGTATAACGGTAGATGTTATCGACGAACAGCAGTACGTCACGACCTTCGTCACGGAATTTTTCAGCCATGGTCAGACCGGTCAGAGCAACGCGCAGACGGTTTCCCGGTGGCTCGTTCATCTGGCCGTAAACCAGGGATACTTTATCCAGTACGTTGGAATCGGTCATCTCGTGGTAGAAGTCGTTACCCTCACGAGTACGTTCACCCACGCCCGCAAATACGGAGTAACCGGAGTGTTCGATAGCGATGTTACGGATAAGCTCCATCATGTTTACGGTTTTGCCTACACCGGCACCCCCGAACAGACCCACTTTACCACCCTTCGCGAACGGACAAATCAGGTCCATTACTTTGATGCCGGTTTCCAGCAGTTCCTGAGAGCTTGACAGCTCTTCGTAGGAAGGTGCTGCACGGTGAATCGCCCAACGGTCTTCTTCACCGATATCGCCTTTCATGTCGATAGGCTGGCCCAGTACGTTCATGATACGACCGAGCGTTGCTTTACCTACAGGGACTTCGATTGGGTGCTCGAGGTCTTTAACATCCAGACCACGACGCAGACCGTCGGAAGAACCCATGGCGATGGTACGGACGATACCACCACCGAGCTGTTGCTGAACTTCCAGCACCAGACTCTCGTTACCATTCATAACCTCAAGAGCATCGTACACACGCGGTACGGCATCCTGAGGGAATTCGACGTCAACCACGGCGCCGATTACCTGGACAATTTTTCCAGTAGCCATCTTGAATCCTCTACGAATTAACCTGGTTATACCGCGGATGCACCACCGACGATTTCGGTGAGTTCCTGAGTAATGCTGGCCTGACGAGCTTTGTTGTATACCAACTGCAGCTCTTTAATCAGGCTGCCGCCATTGTCGGTCGCGGCTTTCATCGCCACCATACGTGCGGCCTGCTCGCTGGCCAGGTTTTCTACCACGCCCTGATAAACCTGAGACTCGACGTAACGGCGCAGCAGGGTGTCCAGCAGCGCTTTCGGATCAGGTTCGTACAGGTAATCCCAGGATTTACGCTTCAGATCCTCGTCTTCTGATGCCGGCAGCGGCAGCAGTTGAGTAATGGTCGGAGCCTGAGACATGGTGTTAATAAATTTGTTGCTGACAACGTAAAGCTTGTCCAGACGGCCTTCATCATAGGCCTGCAACATCACTTTTACCGGGCCGATCAGTTCAGACAGGGAAGGGTTATCACCCATACCTGTTACCTGAGCAACCACGTTACCGCCAACGGAATTAAAGAAAGACACGCCCTTGGAGCCGATCATCGCGAGTTCGCTCTGAACGCCTTTATCGGACCATGCTTTCATATCTGCCAGCAGTCTTTTGAACAAGTTAATGTTCAGACCACCGCACAGACCACGGTCAGTGGACACCACCAGGTAGCCCACGCGTTTGACTTCGCGTTCTTCCAGGTAAGGGTGCTTATATTCCAGATTACCGGTGGCAAGGTGACCAATCACTTTGCGCATGGTATCAGCATAAGGACGGCTGGCTGCCATGCGTTCCTGCGATTTACGCATTTTGGACGCGGCGACCATTTCCATCGCTTTAGTGATCTTCTGCGTGTTCTGGACGCTTGCGATCTTACTACGTATCTCTTTTGCGCCGGCCATGAGCTTCTCCTCAATGCCTAACGGCCTGCCCTAGGACAGACCGTCAGACGTTACCAGGACTGGGTTGCTTTGAAGGAATCGAGGATGCCTTTCAGCTTGCCTTCGATTTCGTCGTTATAGCCACCGGTCTGGTTGATTTCTTGCATCAGCGGAGCGTGGTCACGGTCGACGTAAGCCAGCAGAGCGGCTTCGAAGCTACCGATTTTCGCCAGTTCCACATCTTCGAGGTAACCGCGTTCAGCCGCGAACAGAACCAGACCCTGCTGTGCTACAGACATTGGGGCATACTGTTTCTGTTTCAGCAGCTCGGTCACTTTCTGACCGTGGCTCAGCTGTTTACGGGTTGCTTCGTCCAGATCGGATGCGAACTGAGAGAACGCAGCCAGTTCACGATACTGTGCCAGAGCGGTACGGATACCACCGGACAGTTTCTTGATGATCTTGGTCTGAGCAGCACCGCCCACACGGGATACGGAGATACCTGGGTTAACTGCCGGACGAATACCGGAGTTAAACAGGTTGGTTTCCAGGAAGATCTGACCATCGGTAATCGAAATTACGTTAGTCGGAACGAACGCAGAAACGTCACCCGCCTGAGTCTCGATGATTGGCAGAGCAGTCAGGGAACCGGTTTTACCTTTTACTTCACCTTTGGTGAAGTTCTCAACGTATTCCGCGTTTACGCGGGATGCGCGCTCCAGCAGACGGGAGTGGAGGTAGAACACGTCGCCTGGGAATGCTTCACGTCCTGGTGGACGACGGAGCAGCAGGGAAACCTGACGGTAAGCAACAGCCTGTTTGGACAGGTCATCATAAACGATCAGTGCATCTTCACCGCGGTCGCGGAAATATTCGCCCATTGCGCAACCGGCATATGGCGCCAGGTATTGCAGTGCAGCAGATTCAGACGCGGTCGCAACAACAACGATGGTGTTGGCCAGAGCGTTATGCTCTTCCAGTTTACGCACCACGTTGGAAATGGTGGACGCTTTCTGGCCGATAGCCACGTACACACATTTGATGCCGGAATCGCGCTGGTTGATGATTGCATCGATCGCCATCGCGGTTTTACCGGTCTGACGGTCACCGATGATCAGCTCACGCTGGCCACGGCCGATTGGAATCATCGCATCAACAGATTTATAACCGGTCTGAACAGGCTGGTCGACTGACTGACGCTCGATTACGCCCGGTGCGATAACTTCGATTGGCGAGAAGCCATCGTTATCAACTGGACCTTTACCGTCAATCGGTGCACCCAGGGTGTTCACCACGCGGCCTAACATGCCACGGCCAACCGGCACTTCAAGAATACGGCCAGTACACTTAACCTTCATGCCTTCGGCGAGGTCAGCATACGGACCCATCACAACTGCACCTACGGAGTCGCGCTCCAGGTTCAGTGCGATAGCGTAACGGTTACCCGGCAGGGAAATCATCTCACCCTGCATACAATCGGCCAAGCCGTGGATGCGGATAACACCGTCGCTTACAGAAACAATAGTACCTTCGTTATGAGCCTCGCTCACAACATTGAACTGAGCAATGCGCTGCTTGATCAGTTCGCTGATTTCGGTGGAATTCAGTTGCATGCTCCAGTCCCCTTAAGACTGCAATACGTCTGCAAGGCGTTCAAGACGGCCGCGTACGCTACCATCAATGACCGTATCACCCGTGCGGATGATGACGCCTGCCATTACAGACTTATCGATTTTGCAATTCAGCTTAACTTTGCGTGACAGACGTTTTTCCATCGCGGCAGAGATTTTCGCGAGCTGTTCGTCACTCAGTGCCGTTGCGGAAGTCACTTCGACTTCTGCTGTCGCTTCACTCAGCGCGCGTAAATGCGCGAACTGCTCGAGAACATCCGGGAGCGCCTTAAGACGACCGTTTTCAGCCATAACCCGAATCAGGTTCTGGCCGCTGGCGTCCAGCTGCTCACCACAGATAGCGATAAACGCATCTGCGAGCGTTTCCGGCGCAAGCGCGCCAGAAAGTAACTCTGCCATGTGATCGTTTTTCGTGACCTCGGCGGCAAACGACAGCATATCCTGCCAGCTATCTACGCGTTGGTTTTCGACCGCAAAGTCAAAAGCTGCTTTGGCGTAGGGGCGAGCTACCGTTACAAATTCAGACATCAGCCCCTCCCTCCTTACAGTTCAGCGACAAGTTTATCCACGATGTCGCTGTTAGCAGCTTCATCCACGGAACGTTCGATGATCTTCTCGGCACCAGCAACAGCCAGAATCGCGACTTGCTTGCGAAGTTCTTCGCGAGCACGCTTACGCTCGGCGTCGATTTCAGCCTGCGCCTGAGCAACGATTTTGCTTCGTTCCTGTTCTGCTTCAACCTTCGCTTCGTCCATGATCTGAGAACGGCGTTTGTTTGCCTGCTCAATGATCACCTGGGCTTCCGCTTTGGCTTTTTTCAGCTGGTCGGTCGCGTTGGCCTGTGCAAGGTCCAAATCTTTTTTGGCACGTTCTGCGGAAGCCAAACCGTCAGAAATTTCTTTCTGACGTTTCTCGATGGCTGCCATTAACGGCGGCCATACATACTTCATGCAGAACCAGACAAAGAGAATAAACGCGATGGCCTGGCCGAGGATTGTTGCGTTCATGTTCACAGCACAATACCTCTTAAAAATTTAACGGCTACTTACTACGCGACAGCAAACATCACGTACAGACCCAGACCGACAGCGATCATCGGGATAGCATCCACCAGACCCATAACGATAAAGAACTGAGTACGCAGCAGAGGAATCAGATCCGGTTGACGCGCTGCGCCTTCCAGGAATTTACCTCCGAGGATGCCGATACCGATCGCAGCACCGATTGCCGCCAGACCCATCATCACAGCGGCAGCCATGTACAGCAGATCCATATTCAGGTTTTCCATGACAGTCTCCAGTTTGTTTCAGTTAAAACGTAGTAGTGTTGGTAAAGAATCAGTGCTCTTCAGACGCCATCGACAGATAGACGATCGTCAGAACCATGAAGATAAAGGCTTGCAGCGTAATAATCAGGATGTGGAAAATGGCCCAAGGCACATTCAGAATCCACTGTGACCACCACGGCAGAAGGCCCGCGATCAGAATGAAAATCAGCTCACCCGCATACATGTTGCCGAACAGTCGCAGACCGAGAGAAACCGGTTTAGACAGCAGGCTGACGCCTTCCAGGATCAAGTTGACCGGAATAAACGCCCAGTGATTGAACGGCTGCAGGGTAAGCTCTTTAACAAAGCCGCCAACGCCTTTCATTTTGATACTGTAGAAAATAATCAGGATAAACACGCCCAGCGCCATAGAGAGGGTGATGTTCACGTCCGCAGACGGTACCACGCGCAGAGCAGGCAGGCCAAAAATGTGCTCGCCGATGTAAGGAATAAGGTCGATTGGCAGCAAGTCCATCAGGTTCATCAGGAAGACCCAAACGAACACCGTCAGCGCCAGCGGCGCAATCAGCTTGCTCTTGCCGTGGTACATGTCCTTTACGCTGCTATGGACAAAACCGATGACCAACTCAATAGCCGTCTGGAATTTCCCTGGTACACCGCTGGTTGCTCTTTTCGCAACACCGCGGAACATGGCAAGGAACAACAGACCCAGAACCACCGAGAAGAACATGGAGTCAATGTTGAGCGTCCAGAAGGTGGCCGGGGGGTTATGCGGATCCACCAGCGAGAAAGTACGCAGATCAAGCTGAAGGTTATTCAGATGATGACCTATGTATTCCTGCGGCGTCATATTTTCTGAAGCCATGATGCCTTTTACCCTTTGTTGTTGATTACAGCTGGCGCCAGAACTTGTACCACCAGCACCAAAACCCACGTCACTATCAGCGGCAAAAATACCACTTTAACAACCGCCAGCGCCACCGTCAGGAGGGCAAAGGTCAGCAACACCTTGAAGACTTCGCCTAAGGCGAAAGACCAGGCCACTCGGCCTTTGGCTGGTGTATGCGCCTGATGACGCCAGGCAAAAATCATAAACAATGCATTTGGCAGAACAACCGCCAAACCTCCACACACGGCGGAGATGCCCCAGAAGGGGTCTTTGAGGCAAAACAGCAATCCACTTGCCGTTACCGCCAGAAGCTGAATGAACAGAAGCTTACGAGCAACATTTCTACTCAAGAGCGACACAGACATCACGTTTTACTCCTGCTCCCTTCGGGGTATGCCGCGTGTCGTATAAAACGTTCTTTGACGCTCTGAGTCAAGCTTCAAAAAGCGGACAAATTATACGGTGACGGCCCGTTAATTCAAACAATAAGTAGCGAAAAGGTGAATAAATGTTTAAATTTTTTTCGACCGCACTGTTTTTCCACTTTTTCTGAAAGTGTGAACAATCAGGCAAAACGGCAAACAACGCGAAAAACGGCGCATAAAAGCGTGCCTTCGATCACAAAAAAAACATTCTCACGGTTATCGAAAATGCGCTTAGAAAAAATTCAAAGAATTCATCTTTCTGAATTCAATAACAAAAATAACAGACTCTTTTTAAAACAGCCCCATACAACCAGAAAACCTTCCATTGACATTTTTAATAAACATTTAACATTCAAATGCGGTTCACAATGCCGATTTTTAGCAGACTGATATTTTCTCGGTTGATTATTTTACCGGGGAAGTAAATGACACAATGTGAATAAAATGCAAAAAAGCAGTGACCGCCGCGTTAAATGTAACTGAACGTATCACTGCTTTAACCACCCCTTTTTAACACTTTGAAGGTCGGTGAAACTTTACATTATTTGATAAAGATTAAACTTTTGTGGGTTTAATTTTGACCAGATGGCGCTCACCGTCAAGCTGCGGAACCGCAAGCTGAACAATCTCTTCCACAGTGAATTCCGCAGGCAGCTGAGCAATCTCATCCTCAGGCACAAGACCTTTAAGGGCATAGAACCGTCCGTGCTCGCCTGGCAAGTGATGACACCAGCTCACCATATCGGTCAGGGACGCAAATGCGCGGCTGATAACACCGTCAAATGGCGGTTCCGCTGGGAAATCCTCCACGCGGCTTTGCACAGGGGTAACGTTTTCGAGCTTCAGCTCGTGCTGCACCTGACGCAGGAAGCGTACGCGCTTGCCGAGACTGTCCAGCAGAGTGAATTGCGCCTGCGGCAGGACAATCGCCAGCGGGATCCCAGGTAAACCTGGGCCGGTTCCCACATCGATGAAACGCGTTCCCTGCAAATGAGGAGCGACGATGATGCTGTCGAGAATGTGACGCACCAGCATCTCGTTCGGATCGCGCACGGAAGTCAGGTTGTACGCTTTATTCCATTTGTGGAGCAGTTCGACGTAAGCCACCAACTGTTGCTGCTGGTGATCGGACAACGAAATGCCTGCTTCTGCGAGCAGACGAGAGAGTTTGTTAAGCACGGTAAATACCTGTTGGCGATAATTTGCCGGATGGCGACTTCGCCTTATCCGGCCTACATTGTGGCCCGGTAAGCGCTGCGCCACCGGGCATTATTCGATAAGTTAAGCGCTGCGGCGCAGCATGCCCTGTTTTTTCAGCCAGACCAGTAAAATGGAAATAGCTGCAGGGGTGACGCCAGAAATACGCGTCGCCTGACCAATGGAGGAAGGTTTGTGATCGTTAAGCTTGGCGATCACTTCGTTAGACAGCCCTGAAACCTGGCGATAATCAAGTGTAGCAGGCAGTATCGTGTTTTCATTGCGTTGCTGCTTCTCGATTTCATCCTGCTGACGGGCGATATAACCTTCGTATTTAACCTGAATCTCCACCTGCTCAGCGGCCTGCGGATCGTCCAGACCCGGCGCAAACGGTGACAGCTGAACCAACTGTTCGTAAGTCACTTCCGGGCGACGCAGCAGATCTTCCCCACTGGCTTCACGCGAAAGTGGCGCAGTCAGGTGAGCGTTGACTTCTTCGGCAGATGCCGCAGTTGGGTTAACCCAGGTTGTTTTCAGACGCTGACGCTCACGTTCGATGCATTCCAGCTTCTCGTTGTAACGCGCCCAGCGTTCATCATCCACCAGACCCAGCTCGCGACCCTGTTCGGTCAGGCGCAGATCGGCGTTGTCTTCACGCAGCATCAGACGATATTCCGCGCGGGAAGTGAACATGCGGTACGGTTCTTTGGTACCGAGTGTGCAGAGGTCGTCCACCAGTACGCCGAGATAAGCCTGATCGCGACGCGGTGCCCAACCGTCTTTGTCCGCAGAACAGCGTGCGGCGTTGAGACCGGCCAACAGACCCTGGGCGGCAGCTTCTTCGTAGCCGGTGGTGCCGTTGATTTGGCCTGCAAAGAACAGACCCTGGATATATTTGCTTTCCAGCGTCGGCTTCAGGTCACGCGGATCGAAGAAATCATATTCAATGGCATAGCCCGGACGCACGATCTTCGCGTTTTCCATGCCGTGCATGGAACGGACGATCTGCATCTGCACGTCGAACGGCAGGCTGGTGGAGATGCCATTCGGGTAAATTTCGTTGGAGGTCAGCCCTTCTGGCTCCAGGAAAATCTGGTGCTGGTTACGATCGGCAAAGCGCATGACTTTGTCTTCAATCGACGGACAGTAGCGTGGGCCAATCCCTTCGATGACGCCGGCGTACATTGGGCTGCGATCGAGGTTATTGCGGATAACGTCATGGGTTTTTTCGTTAGTATGCGTGATGTAACACGGTACCTGACGCGGGTGCTGCGCCGTATTACCCATGAACGAGAACACCGGCATCGGATTGTCGCCATGCTGCTGAGCCAGAACGCTGAAATCGATGGTGCGGGCGTCAATGCGCGGCGGTGTACCGGTTTTCAGACGGCTGACGCGTAGCGGCAGTTCACGCAAACGACGAGACAGCGGGATGGATGGCGGATCGCCAGCACGGCCACCGCTGTAGTTATCCAGGCCTATATGGATTTTGCCATCGAGGAATGTCCCGACGGTTAACACCACGGCTTTGGCACGGAACTTCAGGCCCATTTGCGTGACGGCGCCAACAACCCGATCGTTTTCGACAATCAGATCTTCAACCGCCTGCTGGAAGATCATCAGGTTGGGCTGATTCTCCAGGGCGGTGCGTACGGCCTGACGATACAACACACGATCGGCCTGAGCACGGGTGGCCCGAACGGCAGGACCTTTGCTGGCGTTTAGTATCCTAAACTGGATGCCCGCATGGTCGATAGCTTTGGCCATCAGCCCGCCAAGTGCATCCACTTCTTTTACCAGGTGTCCTTTCCCAATGCCGCCAATAGCCGGGTTACAGCTCATCTGTCCCAGCGTGTCGATATTGTGTGTCAACAGCAGGGTTTGCTGACCCATACGTGCTGCGGCCATCGCGGCCTCAGTGCCTGCATGACCCCCGCCAATGATGATGACGTCAAAAGGATCCTGATAAAACATGGTGGTCTGCCTCGCTTGAAAGCGGTTTGAAAAGTGATTGAAGCCCGGGCCGTGGATTCTACTCAACTTTGGCTGTCGGAGAAAGCACCCGGGATCCTGGGTATTTAATAGAAGATCTTTTATGTAGAGATCTGTTTTATTATGATCTCTTATTAGGATCGCCTTTTTCTGTGGATAAGGTCGATCCCGCTTTTGAGATCATAAGCTTAAGAAGGATCACTGCCTGTGAATGATCGGTGATCCTGGTCCGTATAAGCTGGGATCAAAATGAAGGGTTATGCACAACTCAAAAACTAACCAAACCTTATGCTTGGGATAACTACCGGTTGATCAGTGGTTTTAACCAGAGTTATACACAAAAAAAACGACGATCTTTACAAAAATCAGATCAACTTTATCCACGATCCGAGCCAAATTTCAGCCGGATCTTCAGGAATGTCATGATCGAGGACGTTGACCTTGAGCGTTTCGCCGATCTGTTTGGCTCCGCAGGCGATCAGTTCGTTGTCGATTTTATCGATCGCCCCACAGAAAGTGTCATATTCACGGCTGCCCATTCCGACCGAACCAAAACGTACGGTGGAAAGGTCTGGTTTCTCTTCCTTTATTGCTTCATATAAAGGAAGAAGATTATCCGGGATGTCACCGGCACCGTGTGTGGAGCTGACCAGCAGCCAGATTCCACCTTTATTCAGATCTTCAAGCAGGGGGCCATGCAGCGTTTCAGTGGAATAACCCGCGTCTTCCAGCTTTTCTGCCAGATGTTCCGCAACGTACTCGGCACCGCCAAGCGTACTACCACTGATCAGTGTAATGTCTGCCATGATGTCCACCCCTTAATTCCTGAGTAGCACATTGTACGCTGTGTGTGAGCTGGGATCTACCTGTGGAAAGATGTGGGATTAAAATGCCCGATCACGGGCGGATGGTCCGCATGATCGGGTTCTGCAGGGAGATCAGGGTCTCGGTGGACTGAATTTCATCGATTGTTTGGATCTTGTTGATAAGTACCTGCTGGAGGGCGTCGATCGAGCGGCACATCACCTTAATAAAGATGCTGTAGTGGCCGGTGGTGTAATACGCCTCGGTGACTTCGTCGAGGCTTTCGAGTCTCGCCAGTGCGGAGGGATAATCTTTCGCGCTTTTGAGAATAATGCCGATAAAACAGCAGACATCGTAACCGAGTTGTTTTGGGTTCACGTCGATGCGTGCGCCAGTGATGATCCCCGCCTGCTTCATTTTCTCGACGCGTACATGAATGGTGCCGGGGCTAACGCCAAATTGTTTGGCCAATTCGGCATAGGCGGTACGTGCATTGGCCATTAACACCTCGAGGATGCCGCGGTCGAGATTGTCGATCTGATAATTTTCCATTGGATTTTCTTATGATGTTTGATGATTCACTCTATTTTAGCGCTTGATTTTGACGAATCAAAACCCGAAGCGGCTTTTTGCTTGTTGATTATTGAATTACCCCTGCGTTCTGTTGCTTAATCAATGGCAACAGGACAGGAGTAAATATAATGAAAACCGCTTACATCGCAAAACAACGCCAGATCAGTTTCGTAAAGTCCCATTTTTCTCGTGAGCTTGAAGACAGACTTGGACTCATTGAAGTTCAGGCGCCGATCTTAAGCCGTGTAGGCGATGGCACTCAGGACAACCTTTCTGGTTGCGAAAAAGCGGTACAGGTAAAAGTGAAAAACTTGCCAGACGCCCAGTTCGAGGTGGTTCACTCCCTCGCGAAATGGAAACGTCAGACACTGGGACAACACGACTTCAGCGCGGGCGAAGGGCTCTACACGCACATGAAAGCCCTTCGCCCCGATGAAGACCGCCTCTCGGCTATCCATTCCGTCTACGTTGACCAGTGGGACTGGGAACGCGTAATGGGCGACGGCGAGCGCCATACCGGCACGCTAAAAGCGACGGTTGAAGCGATTTACGCCGGGATCAAAGCCACTGAGGCTGCAGTCAGCAAAGAATTTGGTCTGGCACCGTTCCTGCCCGAGCAGATCCACTTTGTACACAGCGAAGAATTATTGACACGTTACCCGGGTCTGGATGCCAAAGGCCGTGAGCGCGCCATCGCCAAAGAGTTCGGCGCGGTATTCCTGATGGGGATTGGCGGCAAATTGTCGGATGGGGCGCGCCATGATGTACGTGCGCCGGATTATGATGACTGGAGCACCCAGAGCGGAACCGGTTTGTCTGGCCTCAACGGCGACATTTTGGTGTGGAACCCGGTGCTGGAAGATGCGTTTGAGATCTCCTCAATGGGGATCCGCGTGGATGCCGACGCGCTAAAACGTCAGTTAGCGCTCACTGGGGATGACGATCGCCTGCAGCTCGAGTGGCATCAGGCGTTGCTTAAAGGTGAAATGCCGCAAACCGTTGGCGGCGGCATTGGCCAGTCTCGTTTGACCATGCTGCTGTTACAGTTGCCGCATATCGGCCAGGTACAGTGTGGCGTCTGGCCACAACAGGTTCGCGACAGCGTTTCTTCCCTGCTGTAATCAGCGTTTCCAGCGGCGCAGCAGTCGGCTGCGCAGCCCGGTGTCAAAGCGCCAGATGTGATCGAAGATGCGCATGATCCCGGGTTTCCCATGCTGCGACATCGCCACTGCATGAAAGCGATGCAGATGTTTGCGCTGTAGCTCACCCACCTTATTCACGACGTCGTCCGGCAGCCGCTGGGCGATGAAATCTGAAATGACCACCGCATCGGCATCGGTCCATTCTGGGCCCTGCATTCGCTCAATAATGGCGCGGAAACAGCTGGCGATATCGGTCCCACCGCGAAAGCGCTGGCTTAAAAAGCGGATCGCCTGTTCCAGGCCCTGCGGGCCCGTCAGCTCGTAGCGCACCACTTCGCTGGCAAAAAGCATTATGAAACAGCGGCGATTGTCCGCCAGCGCGACGCGCATCAGCGCCAGGCAAAACGCCTTCGCACACTGTTCGTTAAACCCGCCCATCGAACCCGATGTATCCACGCAGACGATAAACGGTCCGCGGGGCTGTTCGTCGAAGTCTTGATGCACCACCGGGCGTTCGCTGATTTTTTCCCGCCACGCATCGCCGTGAAGTCGGTAAGTGAGCAATTGCTTCTCCACCAGCCGGCGGTAAAACTCGTATTCGAGTTCAGTGATTCCGAGCGTTGCCAGTTCCGGTGGTAGCAGGCGCAGAATGTCGTCGCTCTGTTGCAGGCCATCGACCTGTTCGGGAACCGTGGCCGGTTCACGCACCAGCGTGCGGAAGGTTTCCATGGGGGAATCTTTTTTCGGTACTGATTTGGCCTCGCGTGAGCGCCCAAGCTGCTCCGCCAGCCGCTTCAGTTCCGGCTGTTCGCTGAGGAAATCACCGTATCGGACAATCAGCTGCCAGTCACCGCGCTTGAGCTGGCCTTCGCTCATGTCCCAGAGTCGTCCGGCAGAGTTGTCGTTTTCTACCAGCAGCGGCTCCAACTGACCACTGAGCGTCATCCGCTCCTGCACTTCGCTCAGAAGCTGTTCTCGTTCATCTTCCAGCAGCTGCTGGTTCAACGTAGTCGCCTGCACCACCAGACTCAGTCGCCAGCGTTGTAAAAACAGGGTGTGCAGCGCGGCGGTAAAGGTCGCGTTGTTGTCCACCAGCTGCTGCGCCTGGGCGGAAAACGGGGAATGGAGCTTCTGTAACAGGGTGAGGATTTGCGGAAGCTGAACGGTAAACTGCGTGGTCGATAACGTCTGGCTCTGTTGGAAAGCGATGACCTCGTCGCTCAAATCCTGCGGAACCGGTGTCTCTTTCAAGCGGCCTTTCAGCGCCTCGCGCCAGCGGGGAATATCCTGCGCGACTGCATTTTTCAACCGCGGGAATTTTTCAAAGAACAACGCCAGCTGTGGTGACGCCAGCAGGGCGAGGATCATCTCTTCGATCATCCCTTCCTCGCTGACCGCCAGCATCACATTGAGCGTGTCGAGAGAGAGCATTATTGGCGCGCCTGTTTGATCTGCGCTCCAACGTCCTGCAGGCTGGCTTCAATTTTGCCTAACCAGTCACCGTGGATGAACAGGCATTTCTGCTGCTCGCTAAAGCGGGTGTGCTGCTGATGCCACTCATCGTCGAGCGCATCCAGTTGCTGTTTGATTTCGCCCGGCATGTTCTCAGGTGTAGAACTGCCCGGCAGTGCCAGACGCGAGCCTTGCAAGCTGACATCGCGAATCAGCAAGTGCAGGCTGGTATCCACTTCCATATTCAGCACCTGAGCAAAGCCAATACCGTTGAGTTTACCGCGAATTTCGCCGCCTTTTTCCAGCCAGTGCACGAGCGCCGGGCGTTCCAGGGTAACGTGTACCACGTTCATGTCATGCAACTTCAGCGGCTGCTGCAAGAGCAGCGTCAGCGTTGGGGTCTGCACGTCGTCTGGCAGTTCGTAATGCGGCTTACGGCTGAACATGCCGCCCTGACGCGTTACTTTCAGCGCGGTTTTGTCGCTCTGTTGCTGCTGCAACTGTAGCCGACGCTGGGTTATTGAACCCAGTTTGGTGATCATCGCCTGCTGTTGCCAGGCGTGCCCGGTCATCAAAATATCGAGTTGTTGCTGCATCAGATTGCGGCTTTCTGCATCGTGCCACAAACAGTCTTTGAGCAGGATAAGATCGATAGGAGCAATGGCGTCGCGTCCGCTGAAAAAAGCGCAGGCCTGCAGTAAACGCACCGCTTTTTTCCAGCGCCGATCGGAAACATACGGTGCGTTTGGCAACGTATCGAGCTGCTGGCGTAGCTGATATACCAGCTCGAAGACGCTGTCTGGCAGCTTCACGCCGCCAATATCCACCTGCCACTGCCTGAACTCTTCGTCTGTCACCTGCAGGTTTTCGGGCACCGGGTTGGCGCTTTCATCGTGCTGGTTGATAAGCAGCGAGCGGAAATTGCTTTTTTCCTGCACTTTGTCGAGCCACAGGCGAATCAGCATACGGTCATACAAGGCTTCGAGGCTGCTGTCGGCTTCCGGCAGTTCGTTAGACGCGGCCACCAGCAGACGCATCGGGATTTTCTCCTCATGCGCGCCGTTGCGAAAGCTGCGTTCGTTGATGGCGGTCAGCAGGGTATTCAGAATGGCCGGGCCCGCTTTCCAGATTTCATCCAGAAACACGATTTCGGCTTCCGGCAGATAGCCTGTGGTTAAACGCTCATAGCGTCCTTCATCTTTTAACGCCTGAATCGACAGCGGGCCAAACACCTCTTCCGGGGTGGAGAAACGGGTCATCAGGTATTCAAAGGCGCGGGCGTGTTGGAAGGCAAATTTGAGGCGGCGGGCGATAAGACTTTTGGCTATCCCCGGTGGGCCGAGGAGAAACACGCTTTCGCCGCTCAACGCGGCCAACAGGCACAGGCGGATGGCGTGACTGCGTTCAAAAAGGCCCTTTTCAAGGGACTGACTGAGTCGGGAAATTCTTTCTGCTAATAAGTGTGATTGCGCCATAATAGAGTGGTGTCCTTCCGCCATTTATCCAGCTATCAAGCGATTATAGCCGTTTGCAGGCGCCGGGTAATAGTGCGAGAAGCCGTAGGCATTTCTTTGAGCAAGGTTAATGAGGCGTCATTTTGAGGTACGATTCTTCTATTAATCGTGCATACTGTGCGCCTTTTGTGAGCCAGGGATTCGGGTACACATTTGTCTTATTAAACGAAAGACGAGTCTATGAGCACTGATAATAAGCAATCGTTGCCAGCGATTACCCTTGCGGCAATCGGCGTGGTATACGGTGACATTGGTACCAGCCCTCTTTATACACTGAGAGAATGTCTCTCAGGCCAGTTTGGATTTGGCGTGGAACGGGATGCCGTTTTTGGCTTTTTATCCCTGATTTTCTGGCTGCTGATTTTTACCGTTTCCTTGAAGTACATCACCTTCGTGATGCGCGCGGATAACGCCGGTGAAGGCGGGATCTTGACGCTAATGTCCCTTGCCGGGCGCAATACATCGGCGCGAATGACGTCGGTGTTAGTGATCCTGGGTCTTATCGGTGGCAGCTTCTTCTATGGCGAGGTGGTGATAACCCCGGCCATCTCAGTGATGTCGGCCATTGAAGGTCTTGAAATCATTGCCCCCCAACTTGATAGCTGGATAGTCCCTATCTCTATCGCCGTACTGACCCTGCTGTTTATGATCCAAAAGCACGGTACTGCGCTGGTGGGAAAACTTTTCGCGCCTATCATGCTGATCTGGTTCCTGTTGCTGGCGGTGCTTGGTGCGCGCAGTATCATCGATAACCCGGATGTGTTGCATGCCCTGAACCCGTACTGGGCGGTGCACTTCTTCCTTGAATACAAAACGGTTTCTTTTGTGGCGCTGGGGGCAGTCGTTCTGTCGATAACCGGCGTGGAAGCGTTGTATGCGGATATGGGCCATTTCGGCAAATTGCCTATTCGTATCGCCTGGTTTACGGTCGTTCTGCCTTCGTTGGTGCTGAACTATTTCGGTCAGGGCGCGTTGTTACTCAAACACCCAGAAGCGATTAAAAACCCATTCTTCCTGTTGGCGCCAGAGTGGGCGCTAATCCCGATGCTGATTATCGCTGCGCTGGCTACGGTTATCGCATCTCAGGCGGTCATTTCCGGCGTGTTCTCCCTGACACGGCAGGCGGTTCGTCTGGGCTATCTGTCACCGATGCGTATCATTCACACCTCCGAAATGGAATCTGGTCAGATTTACATCCCGTTCGTTAACTGGCTGCTGTACGTGTCTGTGGTACTGGTGATTGTCAGCTTCCAGCACTCCAGTAACCTGGCGGCGGCATATGGGATTGCGGTGACCGGCACCATGGTGCTGACCACCATTCTGGCGACCACCGTGGCGCGCAATAACTGGCACTGGAATAAATATTTTGTGTTCCTGATCCTAGTGGCATTCCTGTGTATCGACGTACCGTTATTCTCGGCAAACCTCGATAAGCTGCTCTCCGGTGGCTGGCTGCCGCTGACGCTCGGTCTGGTGATGTTCATGGTGATGACCACCTGGAAGAGCGAGCGTTTCCGCCTGCTACGCCGTATGCATGAGCACGGTAATTCTCTCGAGGCGATGATTGCGTCACTGGAGAAATCACCGCCGGTGCGCGTGCCAGGCACGGCGGTGTACATGTCCCGTGCGCTGAACGTGATTCCGTTTGCGATGCTGCACAACCTCAAGCACAACAAAGTGCTGCATGAGCGCGTGATCCTGCTGACGCTGCGCACCGAAGATGCGCCGTATGTTCACAATGTGCGCCGTGTATCTATCGAGCAGTTGTCGCCGTCGTTCTGGCGGGTAGTGGCGAGCTATGGCTGGCGCGAAACGCCAAACGTGGAAGAAGTATTCCACCGCTGTGGCCTCGAAGGGCTGAGCTGTCGAATGATGGAAACGTCGTTCTTTATGTCGCATGAATCGCTGATTATCGGCAACGACCGGCCTTGGTATCTGCGTCTGCGCGGCAAGCTCTACCTGCTGCTGCAACGCAACGCCCTGCGTGCGCCTGACCAGTTTGAAATCCCGCCGAACCGGGTTATCGAACTCGGCACCCAGGTCGAGATTTAACGCTGTATCACTCTGCCCGGCACTTCTTGCCGGGCATTTTTTTGTCGTTCTGTGCAAACGAAGCGCCACGAGCTAAACCCTTTCTTACTGTTAATTTCACTTAGCGAAACGTTTCGATACCGATCACACTTCTGCAACCTGATGGTGGTTTTCTGTACGCTATTAGGATTAGACTTATCTCCAGCGAAACGTTTCGCTAGTGGAGCAGAACGATGAAGAAAGGTACGGTACTCAACGCTGATATTTCCTCGGTCATTTCCCGTCTTGGGCATACCGATACGCTGGTGGTTTGTGACGCAGGCCTGCCTGTCCCCCACAGCACACAGCGCATTGATATGGCATTAACCCAGGGTGTGCCTTCATTTATGCAGGTGCTGGAGGTGGTGACGACCGAAATGCAGGTTGAGACGGCAATTCTCGCCGCGGAAATCAAAACACATAATCCGCAGCTCCACGAAACGTTGCTCAATCACCTCGAGCAGCTGCAACAACACCAGGGAAATACCATTGAAATTCGTTACACCACACACGAGCAGTTCAAACAACAAACCGCAGACAGTCAGGCGGTGATTCGCAGCGGGGAGTGTTCCCCGTATGCGAATATCATTCTCTGTGCCGGCGTCACTTTCTGAGGCCGCCATGGACGCATTATTACAACTCAAAGGGATCGATAAATCCTTCCCGGGCGTAAAAGCCCTTTCCGGCGCATCGCTTAACGTTTACTCCGGCCGCGTCATGGCGCTGGTGGGCGAAAACGGCGCCGGTAAATCGACGATGATGAAAGTGCTGACCGGGATCTACAGCAAAGATGCCGGTTCTCTGCATTGGTTGGGCCAGGAAGTGATCTTTACTGGACCGAAATCCTCTCAGGAAGCCGGGATTGGCATTATCCACCAGGAACTGAACCTGATCCCGCAACTGACCATCGCTGAGAACATCTTTTTAGGCCGCGAGTTCGTCAACCGCTTCGGCAAAATCGACTGGAAAACCATGTACGCCGAAGCAGACAAACTGCTGACGAAGCTCAACCTGCGTTTTAAAAGCGACAGGCTGGTGGGCGAACTGTCGATTGGCGATCAGCAGATGGTGGAAATCGCCAAAGTGCTGAGCTTCGAGTCAAAGGTCATCATCATGGATGAACCGACGGACGCGCTGACCGACACTGAAACCGAATCGTTATTCCGCGTCATTCGCGAGCTGAAGTCCCAGGGCCGCGGCATCGTTTATATCTCTCACCGAATGAAAGAGATCTTCGAGATTTGCGATGACGTGACCGTGTTCCGTGACGGTCAGTTTATTGCCGAGCGCGAAGTGGCGACGCTCACCGAAGATTCACTGATTGAAATGATGGTCGGCCGTAAGCTCGAAGACCAGTATCCGCGCATCGACAAAACGCCGGGCGACGTGCGCTTGAAGGTCGATAACCTGTGCGGCTCGGGCGTGGAAAATGTCAGCTTTACGCTGCGCAAAGGGGAAATCCTTGGCGTGGCGGGCTTGATGGGGGCCGGACGAACCGAGCTGATGAAAGTGCTTTATGGCGCACTGCCGCGTTCCAGCGGTTACGTCACGCTGGATGGTCATGAAGTGGTAACCAAATCCCCGCAGGACGGTCTGGCCAATGGCATCGTTTATATCTCCGAAGACCGTAAGCGTGATGGCCTGGTGCTGGGCATGTCGGTGAAAGAGAACATGTCGCTGACTGCGCTGCGTTATTTCAGCAAGGCGGGCGGCGGCCTGAAGCATAAAGATGAACAGCAGGCGGTGAGTGATTTCATTCGTCTGTTCAATGTCAAAACCCCGTCGATGGAGCAGGCGATTGGCTTGCTCTCCGGCGGTAATCAGCAAAAAGTGGCGATTGCCCGCGGGCTGATGACGCGCCCTAAGGTGCTTATCCTCGATGAGCCAACGCGTGGCGTGGACGTCGGGGCGAAGAAAGAGATTTATCAGCTGATTAACCAGTTTAAAGCCGATGGCCTGAGCATCATTCTCGTCTCTTCGGAGATGCCGGAAGTGCTGGGCATGAGCGACCGCATCATGGTGATGCACGAAGGGCATCTCGGCGGTGAGTTCACACGCGAGCAGGCCACCCAGGAAGTATTGATGGCTGCCGCTGTGGGCAAGCTTAATCGTGTGAATCAGGAGTAAGAAAGATGACTACCCAGGCTGTTGCTGGTCGCCGTTATTTCACCAAAGCGTGGCTGTTGGAGCAAAAGTCTCTCATTGCTCTGCTGGTGTTGATAGCCGTTGTCTCGACCATGAGTCCGAACTTTTTTACCGTCAATAACCTGTTCAACATTCTGCAACAGACATCAGTTAACGCCATTATGGCGGTGGGAATGACGCTGGTTATTCTGACCTCCGGTATCGATTTGTCTGTCGGTTCGCTGTTAGCCCTGACCGGGGCCGTGGCGGCCTCGATTGTCGGTATTGAAGTGAATGCGCTGGTTGCCGTCGCGGCTGCGTTGGCACTAGGTGCGGCGATTGGTGCAGTGACGGGTGTGATTGTGGCGAAAGGCCGCGTACAGGCGTTTATTGCTACCCTGGTCATGATGCTGCTGCTGCGCGGGGTGACGATGGTGTACACCAACGGCAGTCCGGTGAATACGGGCTTTACCGAAAATGCTGATGTGTTTGGCTGGTTTGGTATTGGCCGTCCGCTGGGGATCCCGACGCCGGTGTGGATCATGGCGATTGTGTTCCTCGCGGCCTGGTACATGCTGCACCACACCCGTCTGGGTCGCTACATCTACGCCCTGGGCGGTAACGAAGCAGCAACGCGTCTGTCCGGCATCAGCGTCAATAAAGTCAAAATTATCGTTTATTCGCTGTGCGGCATGTTGGCCTCACTGGCGGGCATTATCGAAGTGGCACGCCTGTCGTCTGCGCAGCCAACGGCCGGTACCGGCTATGAGCTCGACGCGATTGCGGCTGTGGTGCTGGGCGGAACCAGTCTTGCGGGCGGTAAAGGTCGCATTGTTGGGACGCTGATCGGCGCATTGATACTCGGTTTCCTTAATAATGGTTTGAATTTGTTAGGTGTTTCCTCCTATTACCAGATGATCGTCAAAGCGGTGGTGATATTGCTGGCGGTGCTGGTAGACAACAAAAAGCAGTAATAACTGACATAACAGGACATCTCAGATATGAACATGAAAAAACTGGCTACCCTGGTTTCTGCTGTGGCACTGAGCGCCACCGTAAGTGCTAACGCAATGGCGAAAGACACCATTGCGCTGGTTATCTCGACGCTTAACAACCCGTTCTTCGTTTCCCTGAAAGACGGTGCGCAGAAAGAGGCGGATAAACTGGGCTACAACCTGGTGGTACTGGATTCTCAGAACAACCCGGCGAAAGAGCTGGCAAACGTTCAGGACCTGACCGTACGTGGCACCAAAATTCTGCTGATCAACCCAACCGATTCCGACGCCGTGGGTAACGCCGTGAAAATGGCAAACCAGGCGAAGATCCCCGTGATTACGCTGGACCGTCAGGCCTCTAAAGGTGAGGTGGTGAGCCACATTGCGTCTGATAACGTGCTGGGCGGCAAAATCGCGGGCGACTACATCGCTAAGAAAGCCGGTGAAGGCGCGAAAGTTATCGAACTGCAGGGTATTGCAGGGACCTCTGCCGCTCGCGAGCGTGGCGAAGGTTTCCAACAGGCCGTAGCAGCACACAAATTTGATGTTCTGGCGAGCCAGCCTGCAGACTTCGACCGTACAAAAGGTCTGAACGTCATGCAGAACCTGCTGACCGCGCATCCTGACGTGAAAGCCGTCTTCGCACAGAACGACGAAATGGCGTTGGGTGCACTGCGTGCGCTGCAGACTGCCGGTAAATCAGATGTGATGGTTGTCGGTTTTGATGGCACTCCGGATGGCGAAAAGGCAGTAAATGATGGCAAACTGGCAGCGACGATTGCACAGCTGCCAGAGCAAATCGGCGCCCAGGGCGTTGACGTTGCTGCTAAGGTGCTGAAAGGTGAGAAGGTTCAGGCCAAATATCCTGTTGACCTGAAGCTGGTCATCAAGCAATAAGTCATCACCGATTCAGGCCAACAAGAGCCTGAGGGGACAACGTAAAAAGAAAAGTGTGGCATGCGCCACCGGAAACCCCGGTGGCGCTCTTTATCGGACACTCATGATTATGAAAACCGCAGGTAACCTCGTCGTCCTTGGCAGTATCAATGCCGATCACATTCTTAACCTTGAATCCTTCCCGCGACCGGGCGAAACCGTTACTGGCAGCCAGTATCAGGTAGCGTTTGGCGGAAAAGGCGCGAATCAGGCCGTCGCCGCCGGACGCAGCGGGGCGAACATCGCCTTTATCGCCTGTACCGGCAATGACGACACCGGCGAACAGGTGCGTAAGCAACTGGCGAGCGACAATATCGACATTGCGCCAGTGAGCGTTGTGGCTGGGGAATCCACCGGCGTGGCGCTGATTTTCGTTAATGGGGAAGGTGAGAATGTTATCGGTATTCACGCGGGGGCCAACGCCGCGCTGACCACTGAGCGAGTCGCGGAGCAAAAAGAACGTATTGCCAGTGCCGACGCGCTGCTGATGCAGCTGGAATCGCCGCTGGAAAGCGTGCTGGCGGCGGCGAAAATTGCGCACAGCAACCAGACGACCGTGGCGCTGAATCCGGCTCCGGCTCGCGAACTGCCGGACGAACTGCTTTCGCTGGTGGATATCATTACCCCGAACGAAACCGAAGCAGAAAAGCTGACCGGCGTGCGGGTCGAAAATGACGAGGACGCCGCCCAGGCAGCGCAGGTGCTGCATGATAAAGGCATCGAAACGGTCATCATTACGCTCGGCAGTCGCGGCGTGTGGGCCAGCCAGAAAGGGACCGGCCAGCGCGTGCCGGGATTTAAAGTGCAAGCCATCGACACTATCGCGGCGGGCGACACCTTTAACGGCGCGCTGATGACGGCGCTGCTTGAAGGCACCGAATTACCGGAAGCATTGCGGTTTGCCCATGCGGCCGCGGCGATTGCCGTGACCCGCAAAGGCGCGCAGCCTTCTGTTCCATGGCGCAAAGAAATAGACGATTTTTTACGTCAGCAGGGGTAACGCTTGGCTACCATGAAGGATGTTGCTCGCCAGGCGGGCGTTTCCACTTCAACGGTCTCTCACGTTATTAATAAAGACCGGTTTGTCAGCGAAAGCATCACCGAAAAGGTGAATGCCGCGATTAAAAGCCTTAACTACGCGCCTTCGGCCTTGGCGCGTAGCCTCAAACTCAATCAGACCCATACTATCGGCATGCTGATCACCGCCAGTACTAATCCCTTTTATTCGGAGTTGGTTCGCGGCGTGGAGCGCAGCTGCTTTGAACGTGGCTACAGTCTGGTGCTCTGCAACACCGAAGGCGACGAGCAGCGAATGAACAGTAATCTCGAAACGCTAATGCAAAAGCGCGTCGACGGTTTATTGCTACTGTGTACCGAAACGCATCAGCCGTCGCCGGAAATCGTCCAGCGCTATCCTTCTATACCGACGGTAATGATGGATTGGGCGCCGTTCGATGGTGACAGCGATATTATTCAGGATAACTCGCTGCTCGGCGGGGACATGGCAACGCAGTACCTGATCGATAAAGGCTATCGTCGTATCGCCTGTATTGCCGGGCCGTTGGATAAAACGCCCGCCCGCCTGCGCCTTGAAGGGTATCTGGCGGCAATGGCACGCAGCGGCTTACCGGTTGTTGATGGCTACATTATTACCAGCAATTTTGAATTTGGCGGCGGATTAACGGCAATGCAGGCATTGCTGGCGCTGCCGAAACCCCCGCAGGCGGTGTTCGTGGGTAATGACGCGATGGCAGTCGGGGTTTACCAGGCGTTGTATCAGGCGGGGCTTAACATTCCCCGGGATGTGGCGGTAGTCGGTTATGACGATATCGAACTGGCGGCCTATATGACGCCGCCGCTGACGACAATCCATCAGCCGAAAGATGAACTGGGTGAGCTGGCTATCGATGTATTGATTCACCGAATGGCGCAGCCCGGGCAGAAACAGCAGCGTGTGCAACTGACGCCCGAGCTGGTGGTGCGCGGTTCAGCTTAAGCTTTCTTGTGCCGCTCTTTAATCAGGTTGCGGCCATCTTTCGGTTTTAACAGCATAAACGTCAGCGCCGATACCACGGTGAGGGCCCCCATCGTAATAAAGGTATAGTGGAACTGTTCCACGGTGTTGCTGCCTTCAAACCCTTCATAAAAGCGTAGCACTGCGGCACTGATTGCCACCCCAAGGCTAATAGACAGCTGCTGCGTCACGGCCAGCACGCTATTGCCGCTGCTGGCGTTCTCGTCAGTGAGGTCAGCCAACGTTATAGTGTTCATCGACGTAAACTGTGTCGACATTGCCATTCCCAGCACGAATAAAGGCAGGACTAGCATCCACACCGGCATGGACGGAGACTGCAGCGAGAACTGCGCAATCATCAGGCCGATAAACACCGTAATCCCTACCAGTGTTTTACGATATCCCAGCCAACGCAGCACCTGCGTCACCGTCGATTTCGCCAGAATCGATCCTAACGCCGTGGGCGCCATCATGCAGCCTGCAATCAGCGCCGGATAACCAAACCCAACCTGCAACATCAACGGCATCAGGAACGGAACGCAGCCTGTACCGAGGCGGGTGGCGAGGTTGCCGACAATTCCCACGGAGAAGGTACGCGTCTTAAACATCGGCAGCGCGATGAGTGGCGTGGGGTGACGGCGTGCGTGGCGAATGTATGCCAGTAATAGAAGAACACTGACTGCAATGATGGCCAACGCCATCCACGTCGCGACAATTTTCTCGCCGAACAACTCCATCCCACTGGAGAACAGCACCAGACTCAGGCCAAACAGCAAGAAGCCAGTCATATCAAATTTGCGGCGTGGCGTGGTGAAGTTCGGCATATATTTGCGGGCATACAACAGCCCGGCGATGCCGATCGGAATGTTAATCAGGAAAATCCAATGCCAGCTCGCCCAGGTTACCAGCACGCCGCCCAGCACCGGCCCCAGAATGGGGCCGACCAGTCCCGGCATGGTCACGAAGTTCAGAACCGGTAGAAGTTCACTGCGCGGATAGGCCCGTAACAGCGCGAGGCGGGCGACAGGCATCATCATTGCGCCGCCGACCCCCTGGATTACGCGGAAGATAACCAACTGCGTTAATGAACCTGACAGGGCGCACGCCAGAGAGCCCAGGGTAAACAGACTCACGGCAATCATAAAGATGCGACGTGTGCCGAAGCGATCGGCCAGCCAGCCACTGACCGGGATCAGCATCGCCACCGTCAGGGTGTAACTGATAATGGCCGACTGCATCGCCAATGGGGAGCGGTTCAGGCTATGAGCAATTGCGGGGAGCGCGGTGTTCAGGATGGTGGCATCCAGCGCTTGCATAAAGAAGGCCATCGCCGCAATCCACGGCAAACCGGCCATACTGCGTGATTTCTTCTCGGTCATCTATTGCGTAGCCTGGGTGTTTGGAGCCGTTAACAGTGCCTGGCAAGCCTTCCAGGCTCGCGAGCCGTCGCTTTCTTGAATGGCATCCACAATGGCCTGGTGGAGATCGAGCTTCACCACTTCGTTTTGGGTGATGGCGGCAAAGTAGGTTTGATAGACAGAATGAAACAACGAAGCAAAGGAGGTCAGAAACGGGTTGGCGCTCATCGCATAGATCTGTTCGTGCCAGGCCATATCCACTTCAATCCAGCGCTGGCGATCAAAATGCCGCTTCAGGTGGACCATCTCTTCCATTAATGAATTCAGCCGGGCTTTTTGTTCGGCGCTGCCGAGCGTGGCCGCCAGTAAGCAGGCCTGCGGTTCAAGGCTGCTGCGCATCACAAGGAAGTGTTCTACGACTTCTTCAAAGTTACTTTCCGTCAGCCACCAGGATATCAGCTCTTTATCAAGGAAATTCCAGTCGCTGCGGGGCATCACTCGGGTGCCAATACGCGGTCGCGGCAAAACCATTCCTTTTGCGGTCAGCGTCTTCACCGCTTCACGAACGGCGGTACGGCTTACGCCAAATTGCTCGCCCAATTCCATCTCTCCGGGGAGGATGCACTCCGGCGGGTATTCGCCGGTCAAAATCTTCTGCGCCAGTTTCTCTGCAAGAACCCATGAAATGTTCTTTTGTGCCGCCAGCTGTTGCGCGCTCAAGGACATAGATGCCTTTCCTTCATATCGAATTACCTTTCTAGTATGCCATTCAGAGACAAAATTCGGCGGTAAAAACAGCAGATAGTGCAATTAATGGTGCTTTTATGAGTGGTTTGGTGAAAAAAAAGGCGAACGATAAATTAATTCAAATTTCCTCTTGCCGTCTCGTCAGAACTCCCTATAATGCGCCTCCACTGACACGGAACAACGGCTCGCTAGCCGCCGGGTCAGAAGGGTTTCCCAGGAAATCCTGACAGAGAAAAGCGAAAATAAACGCTTGACTCTGAATGAGGAAAACGTATTATACGGGACCTCGAGTTAGCAAGCGAAAGCGCGTAACTCACTGCTCTTTAACAATTTATCAGACAATCTGTGTGGGCACTCAAAGTGACATGGATTCTTAAACGTCGAAAGACGCTAAATAGAATACCAAGTCTTATGAGTGAACATACGTAATTCATTACGAAGTTTAATTCATGAGCATCAAACTTAAATTGAAGAGTTTGATCATGGCTCAGATTGAACGCTGGCGGCAGGCCTAACACATGCAAGTCGAGCGGTAGCACAGGAGAGCTTGCTCTCTGGGTGACGAGCGGCGGACGGGTGAGTAATGTCTGGGAAACTGCCCGATGGAGGGGGATAACTACTGGAAACGGTAGCTAATACCGCATAACGTCTTCGGACCAAAGAGGGGGACCTTCGGGCCTCTTGCCATCGGATGTGCCCAGATGGGATTAGCTAGTAGGTGGGGTAATGGCTCACCTAGGCGACGATCCCTAGCTGGTCTGAGAGGATGACCAGCCACACTGGAACTGAGACACGGTCCAGACTCCTACGGGAGGCAGCAGTGGGGAATATTGCACAATGGGCGCAAGCCTGATGCAGCCATGCCGCGTGTATGAAGAAGGCCTTCGGGTTGTAAAGTACTTTCAGCGAGGAGGAAGGCGTTGTGGTTAATAACCGCAGCGATTGACGTTACTCGCAGAAGAAGCACCGGCTAACTCCGTGCCAGCAGCCGCGGTAATACGGAGGGTGCAAGCGTTAATCGGAATTACTGGGCGTAAAGCGCACGCAGGCGGTCTGTCAAGTCGGATGTGAAATCCCCGGGCTCAACCTGGGAACTGCATTCGAAACTGGCAGGCTAGAGTCTTGTAGAGGGGGGTAGAATTCCAGGTGTAGCGGTGAAATGCGTAGAGATCTGGAGGAATACCGGTGGCGAAGGCGGCCCCCTGGACAAAGACTGACGCTCAGGTGCGAAAGCGTGGGGAGCAAACAGGATTAGATACCCTGGTAGTCCACGCCGTAAACGATGTCGACTTGGAGGTTGTGCCCTTGAGGCGTGGCTTCCGGAGCTAACGCGTTAAGTCGACCGCCTGGGGAGTACGGCCGCAAGGTTAAAACTCAAATGAATTGACGGGGGCCCGCACAAGCGGTGGAGCATGTGGTTTAATTCGATGCAACGCGAAGAACCTTACCTACTCTTGACATCCAGAGAACTTAGCAGAGATGCTTTGGTGCCTTCGGGAACTCTGAGACAGGTGCTGCATGGCTGTCGTCAGCTCGTGTTGTGAAATGTTGGGTTAAGTCCCGCAACGAGCGCAACCCTTATCCTTTGTTGCCAGCGGTTCGGCCGGGAACTCAAAGGAGACTGCCAGTGATAAACTGGAGGAAGGTGGGGATGACGTCAAGTCATCATGGCCCTTACGAGTAGGGCTACACACGTGCTACAATGGCGCATACAAAGAGAAGCGACCTCGCGAGAGCAAGCGGACCTCATAAAGTGCGTCGTAGTCCGGATTGGAGTCTGCAACTCGACTCCATGAAGTCGGAATCGCTAGTAATCGTAGATCAGAATGCTACGGTGAATACGTTCCCGGGCCTTGTACACACCGCCCGTCACACCATGGGAGTGGGTTGCAAAAGAAGTAGGTAGCTTAACCTTCGGGAGGGCGCTTACCACTTTGTGATTCATGACTGGGGTGAAGTCGTAACAAGGTAACCGTAGGGGAACCTGCGGTTGGATCACCTCCTTACCTTAAAGAACCTGCCTTTGTAGTGTCCACACAGATTGTCTGATAGATGTAGAGAAGCAAGGCGTCTTGCGATTGAGACTTCAGTGTCCCCTTCGTCTAGAGGCCCAGGACACCGCCCTTTCACGGCGGTAACAGGGGTTCGAATCCCCTAGGGGACGCCACTTGCTGGTTTGTGAGTGAAAGTCGCCGACCTCCATATCTCAAAACTGATTTTACGGCGTAAGCGGTGAGTCATGTTTGAGATATTTGCTCTTTAAAAATCTGGATCAAGCTGAAAATTGAAACGACACACTGTTTCCTTTCTCCGTAATAAGAAAGGAAAATACGGTGTGTTCGAGTCTCTCAAATTATCGCAAGTCGATGGTGAATCGAAAGAAACATCTTCGGGTTGTGAGGTTAAGCGACTAAGCGTACACGGTGGATGCCCTGGCAGTCAGAGGCGATGAAGGGCGTGCTAATCTGCGATAAGCGTCGGCGAGGTGATATGAACCTTTGACCCGGCGATACCCGAATGGGGAAACCCAGTGTGTTTCGACACACTATCATTAAGTGAATACATAGCTTAATGAGGCGAACCGGGGGAACTGAAACATCTAAGTACCCCGAGGAAAAGAAATCAACCGAGATTCCCCCAGTAGCGGCGAGCGAACGGGGAGGAGCCCAGAGTCTGAATCAGCGCGCGTGTTAATGGAACGGTCTGGAAAGTCCGGCGATACAGGGTGATAGCCCCGTACATGAAAATGCACGCGTTGTGAACTCGAAGAGTAGGGCGGGACACGTGGTATCCTGTCTGAATATGGGGGGACCATCCTCCAAGGCTAAATACTCCTGACTGACCGATAGTGAACCAGTACCGTGAGGGAAAGGCGAAAAGAACCCCGGCGAGGGGAGTGAAAAAGAACCTGAAACCGTGTACGTACAAGCAGTGGGAGCCTACTTGTTAGGTGACTGCGTACCTTTTGTATAATGGGTCAGCGACTTATATTCTGTAGCAAGGTTAACCGAATAGGGGAGCCGAAGGGAAACCGAGTCTTAACTGGGCGTTAAGTTGCAGGGTATAGACCCGAAACCCGGTGATCTAGCCATGGGCAGGTTGAAGGTTGGGTAACACTAACTGGAGGACCGAACCGACTAATGTTGAAAAATTAGCGGATGACTTGTGGCTGGGGGTGAAAGGCCAATCAAACCGGGAGATAGCTGGTTCTCCCCGAAAGCTATTTAGGTAGCGCCTCGTGAATTCATCTTCGGGGGTAGAGCACTGTTTCGGCTAGGGGGTCATCCCGACTTACCAACCCGATGCAAACTACGAATACCGAAGAATGTTATCACGGGAGACACACGGCGGGTGCTAACGTCCGTCGTGAAGAGGGAAACAACCCAGACCGCCAGCTAAGGTCCCAAAGTCATAGTTAAGTGGGAAACGATGTGGGAAGGCTCAGACAGCCAGGATGTTGGCTTAGAAGCAGCCATCATTTAAAGAAAGCGTAATAGCTCACTGGTCGAGTCGGCCTGCGCGGAAGATGTAACGGGGCTAAACTATGCACCGAAGCTGCGGCAGCGACACTATGTGTTGTTGGGTAGGGGAGCGTTCTGTAAGCCGTTGAAGGTGGCCTGTGAGGGTAGCTGGAGGTATCAGAAGTGCGAATGCTGACATAAGTAACGATAAAGCGGGTGAAAAGCCCGCTCGCCGGAAGACCAAGGGTTCCTGTCCAACGTTAATCGGGGCAGGGTGAGTCGACCCCTAAGGCGAGGCCGAAAGGCGTAGTCGATGGGAAACAGGTTAATATTCCTGTACTTGGTGTTACTGCGAAGGGGGGACGGAGAAGGCTATGTTATCCGGGCGACGGTTGTCCCGGTTTAAGCATGTAGGCGGAGAGTTTAGGTAAATCCGGACTCTTATCTAACGCTGAGGTGTGATGACGAGGTACTACGGTACTGAAGTAACAGATGCCCTGCTTCCAGGAAAAGCCTCTAAGCATCAGGTAACACGAAATCGTACCCCAAACCGACACAGGTGGTCAGGTAGAGAATACCAAGGCGCTTGAGAGAACTCGGGTGAAGGAACTAGGCAAAATGGTGCCGTAACTTCGGGAGAAGGCACGCTGATGTGTAGGTGAAGCCCCTGCGGGTGGAGCTGAAATCAGTCGAAGATACCAGCTGGCTGCAACTGTTTATTAAAAACACAGCACTGTGCAAACACGAAAGTGGACGTATACGGTGTGACGCCTGCCCGGTGCCGGAAGGTTAATTGATGGGGTTATCCTTAGGGAGAAGCTCTTGATCGAAGCCCCGGTAAACGGCGGCCGTAACTATAACGGTCCTAAGGTAGCGAAATTCCTTGTCGGGTAAGTTCCGACCTGCACGAATGGCGTAATGATGGCCAGGCTGTCTCCACCCGAGACTCAGTGAAATTGAACTCGCTGTGAAGATGCAGTGTACCCGCGGCAAGACGGAAAGACCCCGTGAACCTTTACTATAGCTTGACACTGAACATTGAGCCTTGATGTGTAGGATAGGTGGGAGGCTTTGAAGCGAGGACGCCAGTTCTTGTGGAGCCAACCTTGAAATACCACCCTTTAATGTTTGATGTTCTAACGTAGACCCGTAATCCGGGTTGCGGACAGTGTCTGGTGGGTAGTTTGACTGGGGCGGTCTCCTCCCAAAGAGTAACGGAGGAGCACGAAGGTTAGCTAATCCTGGTCGGACATCAGGAGGTTAGTGCAATGGCATAAGCTAGCTTGACTGCGAGAGTGACGGCTCGAGCAGGTGCGAAAGCAGGTCATAGTGATCCGGTGGTTCTGAATGGAAGGGCCATCGCTCAACGGATAAAAGGTACTCCGGGGATAACAGGCTGATACCGCCCAAGAGTTCATATCGACGGCGGTGTTTGGCACCTCGATGTCGGCTCATCACATCCTGGGGCTGAAGTAGGTCCCAAGGGTATGGCTGTTCGCCATTTAAAGTGGTACGCGAGCTGGGTTTAGAACGTCGTGAGACAGTTCGGTCCCTATCTGCCGTGGGCGCTGGAGAATTGAGGGGGGCTGCTCCTAGTACGAGAGGACCGGAGTGGACGCATCACTGGTGTTCGGGTTGTCATGCCAATGGCATTGCCCGGTAGCTAAATGCGGAAAAGATAAGTGCTGAAAGCATCTAAGCACGAAACTTGCCCCGAGATGAGTTCTCCCTGACTCCTTGAGAGTCCTGAAGGAACGTTGAAGACTACGACGTTGATAGGCTGGGTGTGTAAGCGTAGCGATACGTTGAGCTAACCAGTACTAATGAACCGTGAGGCTTAACCTTACAACGCCGAAGATGTTTTGGCGAGAGAGACGCGATATTCAGCTTGATAACAGATTAACTGACAGACCCTGAGGGGTGTGTTGGAAACAGAATTTGCCTGGCGGCAACAGCGCGGTGGTCCCACCTGACCCCATGCCGAACTCAGAAGTGAAACGCCGTAGCGCCGATGGTAGTGTGGGGTCTCCCCATGCGAGAGTAGGGAACTGCCAGGCATCAAATAAGTAAGAAACCCCGACCGAAAGGCCGGGGTTTTTTGCGTTTATACGTCATAATATCTCTCGATGATCTTTGCATTCGCAATCGTAATCCCGATTATCGCTCCTGCTTAACGGCTTTTAGACTTTCTGTAACTTAACCCATTGCTCAACAAAGTTAGCTATCTGATTGATGTTATTGATATTCAATAATGGGTAAGGCGTATCAATCGGCGTGTCACTAGCAATAGCGACTACATGTTCGTCGAGAGTAAGTTCTTCAATCGTGTGAGAAGTACCTTGTCGGAAGAGAATCATTTTCGCGACAGACTCGTGTTTAAAACCTTCAACCAATACCAGATCTAGCGCTGAGAGATCCATGCGGCTAACCAGATACTGCAGATCGGGCTCTTCCACTTCTGGCGTTTCCGTCATTAATGCCCATCGTTGTCCGCTGGCAACCAGCGTTTGGGCAGCTCCAGCCTTACGCAGTTCATAGCTGTCTTTCCCCGGAGTGTCGATATCCATCCGATGATGAGTATGTTTGATAAGTCCCGGACGTAAACCGCGTGTACACAGCTCAGGGATCAGTGCTTTCAGTAAGGTTGTTTTCCCCGTACCGCTCCACGCGGCAATGGCCAGAACCGGCGTCATGATTTCACCTGCATATTTTGCAAATCGTCGAGCGTATTCACGTTGAAAAATGCGTCTTTGGCATCGCTAAAGTCAACGCGATGGCCGCCACAACGCTGAAGAAAGACCATCACACGGCGTTCTCCTGCCTCAAGATAGTTTTCCAGGGCGGGGACTACACTGCGGTTAATCAGAGAAACTGCGGGATGATCGCGCTCGCCGTCATAGGCCCATACTACTGGTGCCTGGGTCCTGAACTGAAAAAAACGATCGGTCAGAAATTCTGGAATAAAGGGCGTATCGCACGGGCAAAAAAGAAACCACTCGCCCGGTAATTGCTGCATTGCAGCGAGCATTCCGGCAAGGGGGCCAGGGTAATCTGGTAATACATCCTCTACTACGACATGGCCATGGGAACGGTATATATCCATTGAACGGTTTGCGCTGACAGCCAGTGTTTCCGTTTGCACAGAAAGCGTAGCGGCGACGTGTTGCCATAGTGGAATTCCGTTAAGCTCCTGTAATCCTTTATCGATGCCACCCATTCGGCTAGCCTTTCCGCCTGCCAGCACGACGCCGGTTATCCCCTGATGCTGATTCACGAATATCGCCTCTTTTATTGTGGGTTTGACCCTGCTAACGTGTGACTGTTAAGCGTAAGGAGCAAATAAATGAAATGTAAACGTCTGAACGAAGTGATTGAGCTTCTCCAGCCAGCCTGGCAAAAAGAGCCTGAGCTGAACCTGATGCAATTCTTACAGAAACTGGCGAAGGAGTCAGGTTTTGACGGTGAGCTGACGGATCTTTCCGATGATATTCTGATTTATCATCTGAAAATGCGCGATTCCGCGAAAGATGCGGCTATCCCGGGCATTAAGAAAGATTATGAAGAAGATTTTAAAACCGCACTGCTCCGCGCTCGCGGCGTAATTAAAGAGTAAAAGCTTGTAAGAGGTGCGACCGAAAAGGCTGTGAAATGATATCCTGAATTATTCGCAGTAATTTCCGGATAATCGGATGAACGATAAGGCTTTTACTTTCCAGACTCTACACCCGGATACCATCGTTGATGCACTTTTTGATCAAGGTATTCGGGTGGATTCTGGTTTGACTCCACTCAACAGCTACGAGAATCGCGTCTGGCAATTTCAGGATGAAGACAGGCGTCGCTTCGTCGTGAAATTCTATCGTCCTCAGCGCTGGACCGCAGACCAAATCCGCGAAGAACATCTTTTCGCGCACGACTTACAGGCCGATGATGTGCCTGTCGCCGCACCTATTGCATTTGAGGGTGAAACGCTATTGAGCCAGCAGGGGTTCTCCTTTGCGGTATTCCCAAGCGTTGGCGGCCGTCAGTTCGAACCGGATAATTTGGATCAGATGGAGTGGGTTGGTCGTTCACTGGGGCGCCTTCATCAGACCGGCCGTAAAAAGCTGTTTACCGCGCGCCCGGATATCGGCTTGCAGGAATATTTGCTAGAACCCCGCAAGATTTTTGAATCCACTCCGCTGGTTCCATCTTCGCTGAAAGCCAATTTCCTTGCTGCCACAGACAAGCTGATTGATGCCGTCATGCAGCAATGGCACACCCGTTTTACCTCTCTGAGACTTCATGGTGATTGCCATGCCGGTAACATTCTCTGGCGCGATGGGCCGATGTTTGTCGATCTTGATGATGCCAGAAATGGCCCGGCTGTTCAGGATCTGTGGATGCTGTTACACGGCGATCGTGCCGAACGTTTGATGCAGCTTGATACCATTCTTGAAGCCTATGAAGAGTTCAGCACCTTCGATACCGCTGAGCTTTCCTTCATTGAACCGTTACGCGCCATGCGTATGGTTTATTACCTGGCGTGGTTAATCCGCCGCTGGGGCGATCCTGCCTTTCCCGTTAATTTTCCTTGGCTTGCCGAAGAAGATAACTGGCGCAGGCAAACCCAAATGTTCCTGGAACAAGTCAGGGTTCTCCAGGAACCACCATTACAATTAACGCCAATGTATTAACAGACACTTTCAGGAGAGAGTTAACAATGAAAAAGATTTTTCTTGCGCTGGCAGGCATGGTTCTCGCATTCAGCGCCGCCGCTGCGCAAATCACCGATGGCAAACAGTACTCCACGCTGGAAAAACCTGTAGCCGGTGAACCACAGGTTCTGGAGTTCTTCTCATTCTATTGCCCACACTGCTACGAGTTTGAGCAGGTCCTTCACGTCTCTGATAACGTGAAGAAAAAGCTGCCGGAAGGCACAAAAATGACCAAGTATCACGTTGAGTTCCTGGGCCCACTGGGCAAAGAGCTGACTCAGGCGTGGGCAGTGGCAATGGCGCTGGGCGTGGAAGATAAGATCACCGCTCCAATGTTCGAAGCCGTACAAAAAACCCAGACCGTCCAGACTGTTGCTGACATCCGTCAGGTCTTCGTAGACGCAGGTATTAAAGGCGAAGATTATGACGCAGCCTGGAACAGCTTTGTGGTGAAATCTATCGTTGCTCAGGAAGAAAAAGCCGCAGCCGATCTGCAGCTGCAGGGCGTTCCAGCGATGTACGTCAACGGTAAATACCAGCTGAACCCGCAGGGTATGGATACCAGCAACATGGATGTCTTCGTGCAGCAATATGCCGATACCGTGAAGCAACTTGTTGAGAAAAAATAAAATAACGCCGGTCACTGACCGGCGTTATTATTTGAGCGCCCCAAAATATCTGGGGCTAATAGCGTAAATTCATTTCATACTTACTGCTATCATCTCTTCGATTCGCGCATCTTTTTCCGTCCACAAGGTATTCAGCCAACGCTGAAAACCCCGCTTAAAGTTCTTATCGTTCACGTAATCGCCATGCAGCTCTTGTGCGATAGGCACCAGATCCACATGTACGACAATGCGGGTTAACTTCCCGCTCAGCATATCGAAAAAGGGCGTGCGATCGTTTTCCGGATAGCACAGCGTGACGTTCATCAGCTTATCAAACTGGCTTCCCAACACGTTCAGCGCCATCGCTATCCCTGCAGCCTTCGGCGGCAGCAGGTGCTTATAAGGCGAGCGGGTTTCAATGCGTTTATCTTCCGTAAATCGAGAGCCTTCGACGAAATTCACAATGGTGGTGGGATGAGTGCGGAATTTCTCGCATGAACGCCGTGTGGTTTCCACATCTTTCCCACGACGTTCCGGATGGCGAATCAAATAAGCTCTGGAGTAGCGGCGCATAAAAGGCATATCCAACGCCCAACAGGCGAGGCCGATAAACGGAACCCAGGCCAGTTGCTGCTTTAAAAAGTATTTGTTCATCGGGATATGCTTGTGGAACAACACGCACAGCACCACGATGTCTGCCCAGCTATGATGATTGCATATAAGCAGATACCAGTTTTTCTTGCTCAACCCTTCCAGGCCTACAACATCCCACTTCAGCCACGGATTCAGATGAAGTAATAACGCAAGGCCAGAGCACCAGCAGTACATCATCAGGTTGCAAAGCGCCGAGACGGAACGCCATACCGTGGGAATGGGAAGCAACAGTTTGATAATGCCCGCCAGGATGATCGGCACAGAGCACGCAATGGTTACGATAATGGTAAGGGCGATACTCAGCAAAAGCGTCATCGCAGCGAGTAATCTCGACATAATCAATTTATTCAGATAGTTAATTGTATAAAGTACGGCTTAGATAGGCACAAAAGGCTGATTTTACCAGAAATCACAGCTGAAGACGGGTCCTGGCTGAGTAGAAAAATATCGAAGAGTTATATCCACATAGAGCAAAATGCCACCAACAGTAGGTTAAATGACATGGATCCAATGTAACTTAATGAAAAGTATATAAAATATCGTTACATGGAATCGCCTCTTGCCAGGATTTATGCGATGGAATAAATCTATACACAAACTTATCCACAGAACAAGGTTGCGAGCGATCCCGAGGATCTACAAAACTTTTAGCTCAATAACGGCGAAAAACTCATGTTTTAGCTCTGTCTGTGGCATCCTTTACCCTTAATCAGATAAACAGGCACGGAAATTATGGTTCAGATCCAAGAAAACCCTCTCATCCTGGTTGATGGCTCCTCCTATCTCTATCGCGCATACCACGCGTTTCCTCCGCTGACGAACAGCGCAGGTGAACCGACAGGCGCCATGTACGGCGTACTGAATATGCTGCGCAGCCTGATCATGCAGTATCAACCAACGCATGCGGCGGTTGTCTTTGATGCCAAGGGCAAAACTTTCCGTGACGAACTGTTCGAACATTACAAATCTCATCGCCCACCAATGCCTGACGATCTTCGTGCGCAGATTGAACCGCTGCACGCGATGGTCAAGGCGATGGGCCTGCCATTATTGGCGGTCTCAGGCGTTGAGGCTGATGACGTCATTGGCACCCTGGCGCGTGAAGCCGAAAAAGCGGGCCGTCCAGTGCTGATCAGTACCGGTGATAAAGACATGGCCCAGCTGGTCACGCCTGAAATCACACTCATCAACACGATGACCAATACCGTGCTTGGTCCGGAAGAAGTGGTCACCAAATACGGCGTGCCGCCGGAACTGATTATTGATTTCCTCGCCCTGATGGGAGATTCCTCAGATAACATTCCTGGCGTTCCAGGCGTGGGCGAGAAAACGGCACAGGCGCTGCTGCAAGGACTGGGCGGGCTGGATACGCTGTACGCCGAGCCGGAGAAAATCGCCGGGCTTACCTTCCGTGGCGCGAAAACCATGGCTGCAAAGCTTGAGCAGAACAAAGAGATGGCCTATCTCTCCTACAAGCTTGCGACCATCAAAACCGACGTTGAGCTGGAATTAACCTGTGATCAGCTTGAGGTTCAGGAGCCTGCGGCCGGTGAACTGCTCAGCATGTTTAAGCAGTATGAGTTCAAGCGTTGGATTACGGACGTTGAAGCCGGGAAATGGATGCAGGCCAAAGGCGGAAAACCGTCAGCGAAACCGTTGGTTGCTGCCGCCGCTGCAGTGGAAGCAGAGCCTGAAGAGCCTGCGATTGCGCTCTCTTCGGAAAACTACGTCACTATTCTCGATGAAGCAACGCTCACTCAGTGGATCGAGAAACTGAAGAAAGCGCCGGTCTTTGCGTTTGATACTGAAACCGACAGCCTCGACAACATTTCGGCCAATATGGTCGGTCTGTCGTTTGCCGCAGAGCCGGGCGAAGCCGCCTACGTTCCGGTCGCGCATGATTATATCGACGCGCCGGAGCAGCTCTCACTTGAGCGCGTGCTGGCGTTGTTGAAACCGTTGCTGGAAGACGATAACTCTCTGAAAGTCGGCCAGAACCTGAAATACGATCGTGGCATCCTGGCGAACTACGGCGTTGAGCTGCGCGGTATTGCGTTCGATACCATGCTGGAATCCTACACCCTCGACAGCGTGGCCGGGCGTCATGACATGGACAGCCTTTCTGACCGCTGGTTAAAACATAAAACCATCACATTCGAAGAAATCGCCGGTAAGGGAAAAAATCAACTCACCTTTAATCAGATTGCCCTCGAAGAAGCGGGTCGTTATGCGGCCGAAGACGCCGACGTCACGCTGCAGTTGCATCTGAAAATGTGGCCAAAACTGCAAAAGCAGGAAGGCCCGCTGAATGTTTTCCAGCATATCGAAATGCCGTTAGTGCCTGTTCTTTCACGCGTAGAGCGGAATGGGGTCAATATCGACCCGGACGTGCTGCACAACCATTCGGCGGAGCTTTCGACGCGTCTGGTTGAACTTGAGCAAAAAGCCCATGAGATAGCGGGTGAGGCGTTTAATCTTTCCTCCCCAAAACAGCTGCAAACCATCCTGTTTGAAAAACAGGGTATTAAGCCACTGAAGAAAACCCCTGGCGGCGCACCGTCTACCTCGGAAGAAGTGCTGGAAGAGCTGGCGCTGGATTATCCGCTGCCGAAAGTTATCCTTGAATATCGCGGGTTGGCTAAGCTGAAATCGACCTACACCGACAAGCTGCCGCTGATGATCAATGCGAAAACGGGCCGCGTGCACACTTCCTACCATCAGGCGGTTGCGGCGACGGGACGTTTGTCTTCGACCGAGCCGAACCTGCAAAACATTCCGGTGCGTAACGAAGAAGGGCGCCGTATTCGTCAGGCGTTTGTCGCACCAGAAGACTATCTGATTGTTTCTGCGGACTACTCGCAAATTGAACTGCGTATCATGGCGCACCTTTCCCGCGATAAAGGCCTGCTAACAGCTTTCGCCGAAGGCAAAGACATTCACCGAGCTACTGCGGCGGAGGTTTTTGGTCTGCCGTTAGATAGCGTCAGTAATGAACAGCGTCGCAGCGCGAAGGCGATCAACTTCGGCCTGATTTATGGCATGAGCGCGTTCGGGCTATCCCGTCAGCTGAATATTCCGCGTAAAGAGTCTCAGAAATACATGGATCTCTACTTTGAGCGTTACCCGGGCGTGCGTGAATATATGGAGCGCACGCGCGAGCAGGCCAAAGAGCAGGGTTACGTTGAAACGCTGGAAGGTCGCCGTCTGTATCTGCCGGACATCAAATCCAGCAATGCGGCACGTCGTGCAGGTGCTGAGCGTGCGGCGATTAACGCCCCAATGCAGGGCACGGCAGCAGATATCATCAAACGAGCCATGATTGCGGTCGACGCCTGGTTGTTGAAAGAACAGCCGCGCGTACGAATGATCATGCAGGTGCACGATGAACTGGTGTTCGAAGTGCATAAAGACGATCTCGAAGCGGTCACGAAGAAAGTCCATGAACTGATGGAAAATAGCACGACGCTCGATGTTCCATTGCTGGTGGAAGTGGGCAGCGGTGTTAACTGGGATCAGGCGCACTAAGCGTCTGACTCAGGCTGAATATTCGCCAAAATACGCGTTTTTACCCGGTGATTTCGTCGGTACTTTTTGTAAGTAAGCAACATAACTTATAGCGTTTTGTGATGATCATCGGAATTCGCTATGTAAGAAGTGAAAAAAAACTACAAAAAGTGCTTTCTGGGCTCATGAAAAAAGAGTAGAGTTATTCGCGTAGGGTACAGAGGTAAGATGTTCTATCTTTCAGACCTTTTACTTCACGTAATCGGATTTGGCTGAATATTTAGCCGCCCCAGTCAGTAATGACTGGGGCGTTTTTTATTGCGCGAAAGAAAATAAAAAGCGCGGAGAGTTCCGCGCTTATCAGGGTTATTCGCCAGTCAGACGTCAATCAGGATTATTCCCCGCCGGTCTCTTCTTCTTGCTCTTCCTGCGGCGCAATTTCGCTGTACCAGGTATCGAGTTTCTTACGCAATAAATCGACGCCAATTTTCTTCAATGAAGAAAACGCTTCTACCTGAATATCGCCATTAAAGGCCTGAACGGCCTCACGCACCGTATTCAGCTGCGCTTTACGCGCGCCGCTGGCCAGTTTGTCGGCTTTGGTCAGCAGAACTAAGATTTCAATATTGCTGTCGACAGCCCATTCGATCATCTGCTTATCAAGGTCTTTCAGCGGATGGCGAATATCCATCAGCACGACTAACCCTTTCAGGCAAAGGCGTTTTTCCAGGTACTCACCCAGAGCACGCTGCCATTTAAGCTTCATCTCTTCCGGTACTTCGGCGTAACCGTAACCCGGTAAATCGACAACGCGTTTGCCTTCAGTGACTTCAAACAGGTTGATGAGCTGCGTACGACCTGGCGTTTTTGAGGTGCGCGCCAGGCCTTTCTGGTTAGTCAGGGTATTCAGGGCGCTCGATTTACCTGCATTGGAGCGACCGGCAAATGCCACTTCAATCCCGGTGTCGGACGGCAAGTGGCGAATATCAGGCGCACTGAGAATAAAATGCGTCTGTTGATAGTTCAGGGTAGTCAAAGGATCGTCTCCATAAAATCGGGCTATGGCGGGGAGTATACCTGAACAATGGCAAAAGGCGGTGTTTGTCGAAGAGCACGCTGTGAGTATTACCCCTGCTCTTTGTAGGATATTTGCCATCATTACTATGCGAACTTTCAGAGAAGTTGCAGGCGCTATTTTTATAGATTCTAATTAAATCAAATGGTTAGTTTTTAGTACTATTCCGAAATGACATTTTTATGCCCAATAGCGCCTTGAGTGTTAAGGATAAAACGGTAAAGTACTTCCCATCAGGCGAGGATGCCGAATAAGGATAAGAACTCAGGACGAGGGTCAGGAGCGCCAGGAGGGGAAGACGAAGGAATTGCCAGGAGGCAAACGTCTGGAGACGTCGAAAAAGGATCAGGAAGACGACATGGAGTGTTCTGCGCCAAGGGAAAAACAGGGTGAGTTGGTGGCAAACAGGGATTGTCAGACCCGTAATGGGTTATGAGTCAGGAAAAAAGGCGACAGATTACTCTGTCGCCTTTTTTCTTTGTCTGCTTTCTGCTAGATTCCGGCTCAATTCTATACTGTAGTAAACAACGTAAAGAAACCCATCATCATGAAAAAACCAACATCCGCACCGCGTAGCACAGCACCTGGTAAAGCCCGTCGCAAGACGCGTGAAGAGCTTGATCAGGAAGCGCGTGACCGTAAACGCACCAAAAAGCACCGTGGTCACACAGCAGGTAGCCGCGCGAGTGGCGGTGAGGCTGGCACTGGTGGCAAGAAACAGAGCCAACAGAAAGATCCACGTATTGGCAGTAAAACTCCGATTCAGCTGGGCGCTGTCGAGCGTCCGGTAACCCGGCAGCAAAAACCGAAGAGCGAGAAACCTATGCTTTCACCGCAGGCCGAGCTGGATTTACTGGAAAATGACGAGCGCCTGGACGCGCTGCTGGAACGTCTCGAGAAGGGCGAAGCCCTGAGCGCCGAAGAACAAACCTGGGTTGACGCAAAACTCGACCGCATCGATGCACTGATGCAGGAACTGGGTCTTTCTTACGACGACGATGAAGACGAAGAAGAAGACGAAGGCAAAGAAGACATGATGCGTCTGCTGAAAGGCGGAAACTAACGTTTGCACCCCTTCGGGCTGCCGGTCCTGCTTATAACCCTTCTGGTTATGTGTTATCTGGGGTGGTTATTCGTTAAACTACGACGGTTGTCGCGGCGTCAGCATTGGCTGCGCAACCGGCAGAGTGCCCGAATGATGGGCCAGCCGGCACGCCGTCGTCGTTCGCGAGACCACCGGAAGGAGTAAGCATGTCTGAGCAGTTAATCGACTGGGATTTGGCCCTAATCCAGAAGTACAACTATTCCGGGCCACGTTATACCTCATACCCCACCGCGCTGGAGTTTTCCGACGCGTTCGGCGAAACCGACTTTCAGCATGCGGTTGCCCGTTATCCTGAACGCCCGCTGTCGCTGTACGTTCACATCCCGTTCTGCCATAAGCTCTGCTACTTCTGCGGCTGCAATAAGATTGTGACCCGCCAACAGCATAAGGCCGATCAGTACCTCGATGCGCTGGAACAGGAAATTGTCCACCGTGCGCCGCTGTTTGCCGGCCGCAAGGTAAGCCAGTTGCACTGGGGTGGCGGAACGCCAACCTATCTGAACAAAGCGCAAATCAGCCGCCTGATGCAGCTCCTGCGCGGGCATTTTGAGTTTCTTGCGGACGTCGAGATTTCTATCGAAGTTGACCCGCGCGAAATCGAACTGGATGTGCTGGATCATCTGCGCGGGGAAGGTTTTAACCGCCTGAGCATGGGCGTGCAGGACTTCAACAAAGAGGTCCAGCGCCTGGTAAACCGCGAGCAGGACGAAGAGTTTATCTTTGCGCTGCTGAACCGCGCCCGCGAGATTGGCTTCACATCGACCAATATCGACCTGATTTACGGCCTGCCGAAGCAAACGCCGGAGAGCTTTGCCTTTACCCTCAAGCGGGTTGCAGAGCTGAACCCGGACCGTCTGAGCGTGTTTAACTACGCGCACATGCCGACGCTGTTCGCGGCCCAGCGTAAAATCAAAGACGAAGATTTACCGTCGGCTCAGCAAAAGCTCGATATCCTGCAGGAAACCATCACGTCTCTGACCGAAACGGGTTATCAGTTTATCGGCATGGACCATTTTGCGCGCCCGGGTGATGAACTGGCGATTGCTCAGCGTGAAGGCGTGTTGCACCGCAATTTCCAGGGCTACACCACGCAAGGTGACAGCGATTTGTTAGGCCTCGGCGTTTCAGCCATCAGCATGATTGGCGACAGTTACGCGCAGAACCAGAAAGAGCTGAAGCGTTATTATCAGCAGGTGGATGAAAGCGGGAACGCACTGTGGCGCGGCATTGCGCTCACTCAGGATGACTGTATTCGCCGCGATGTGATCAAGGCGCTGATTTGTAATTTCCGCCTTGATTTTGCCGACGTTGAGACGCAGTGGGCGCTGGATTTCCAGCAATACTTTGCTGAAGATTTAACGTTGTTGGCGCCGTTGGCGAAAGATGGGCTGGTGGACGTGAATGCGCAAGGTATTCAGGTGACGGCGAAAGGGCGGTTGCTGATCCGCAACATCTGCATGTGTTTCGATACCTATCTGCGCCAGAAAGCGCGGATGCAGCAGTTCTCACGCGTGATATAAAAAACGGGCCATTCGGCCCGTTTCACTTTCGACCCTCTCAAACGGGCTATTCCATGCCTAACTCTTTCAGCTTACGGGTCAGGGTATTTCGACCCCAGCCGAGCAAGCGCGCGGCTTCCTGTTTGTGCCCCTGAGTATGACGCAGGGCGGTGGTCAACAGCGTACGCTCCATTTCCGGTTGCGCTTCAGAGAGCAAGTTTTGATGACCGGAACGCAGCGCGCGGTCAGCCCACTGCGCCAGCAGCGTTGCCCAACTGTCAGGCAGCGAATGAGAAGGGCTGTCCGGCACCGAGCTTTCAAACAACTCTGCTGGCAGATCCTGAATCAGCACTTCCTGACCGGCGGCCATCACCGTCAGCCAGCGGCAGGTGTTTTCCAGCTGGCGTACGTTCCCCGGCCACGCGAGGCGCGTTAATGCGGCTTCGGTTTCGGCATGAAGCTGTTTGGCTTCAACGCCCAACTCGCGGGCCGCGTCTTGCAAGAAATGACGCGCCAGACGCGGAATGTCTTCCCGGCGTTCACGCAGCGGCGGCAGATGCACCCGGATGACGTTCAGGCGATGGAATAAATCCTCACGGAACTTACCTTCCTGCACGCGCAGCTCCAGATTCTGGTGGGTTGCCGCGATAATACGAACATCCACTTTCACCGGCGCATAGCCACCCACGCGATAAAACTGACCGTCGGCCAGCACGCGCAGCAGACGCGTCTGCACATCCAGCGGCATATCGCCGATTTCATCTAAAAACAGTGTCCCGCCGTCGGCCTGTTCAAAGCGCCCCTGACGAATGGTATTCGCCCCGGTAAACGCGCCTTTTTCGTGGCCAAACAATTCAGACTCAATCAAATCTTTAGGGATTGCCGCCATGTTCAGCGCGATGAAAGGGGATTTCGCGCGCGGGCTATGGCGATGCAGGGCGTGAGCAACCAGCTCTTTACCGGTCCCGGATTCACCGTTGATCAGCACGCTAATAGACGAACGGGAAAGACGGCCGATGATGCGGAACACGTCCTGCATCGCAGGCGCTTCGCCAATAATGTCCGTTGTCGGCCCGTTGACCTGCACATTACGCGGCTGCTGCTGTTCCTGATAGTGGCTGATCGCCCGTTCGACCAGTGCGACCGCTTCGTCGATATCAAATGGCTTCGGCAAATAGTCGAAAGCGCCTTGCTGGTAGGCACTTACGGCGGCATCCAGATCGGAATGGGCCGTCATTATGATGACCGGTAGCATCGGATGGCGCTGTTTAATTTGTTTGAGCAACGCCAGCCCGTCCATGCCCGGCATTCGAATATCAGACAGCAGCACGTCCGGCGTCTTGCTGGCCAGCGCGTCGAGCACTTCGCTCCCACTTTCAAATGTGGTGCAGGTTAATCCTGCCCCGGTGAGCGCGCGTTCAAGCACCCAACGGATGGAACTATCGTCATCAACGATCCAGACTATCCCTCGTTGCATAAAATGCACCTCTATTTCCGAATGGGCAGGTAAACCGAAAATTCTGTATGGCCCGGCCAACTGTTGAACTCAATTTTACCGGAGTGTTGATCGATCAGGCTGCGGGCGATGGATAAGCCCAGACCGGTGCCGCCTTCGCGCCCACTGACCATCGGATAAAACAGCGTATCCTGCAGGTGAGAGGGGATGCCCGGTCCGTTGTCTTCGACGTCAATACGGGCGGTAAGACGGTAGCGCACGCCGTGGAGCGTTAACTGGAATGCGGTTCGGGTCCGAAGAATAATCTCTCCGCCTTCCGGACCCAGCGCCTGTAAGGCATTACGCACGATATTCAGTAAAACTTGCTCTATCTGGTCGGGATCGTGCGGCAATTCTGGCAAACTTGGATCGTAATCGCGCGTTAAACGCACGTTTTCCGGAAGCTCCATCGACACCAGTTTCACTACACGCTCAGCCACTTTGTGAATGCTTTCAGTGACATGCATTCCTGGTTGCTGTGGGCCAAGTAGCCTGTCCACCAGATTGCGCAGGCGGTCGGCCTGCTCAATGATGACTTTGGTGTATTCCAACAATGACGGATCAGGCAGCGCCTTACTCAAAAGCTGAGCCGCGCCACGCAGGCCGCCAAGCGGGTTCTTAATTTCATGGGCCAGGCCGCGCACCAAATCGCGTGCAGCGACCTGCTGAGCGTGCTGCAGCTGTTCCTGGCTCAGACGACGCTGGTTATCCATCGGCGCCATCTCGAGCAGAATGAGGCCATCAGGCAGCCGCTGAGCGGTCAACGACAGAATGTGCGAGCGGCCATCGATGACCAGCGTCACTTCGTTGTCTGTGAAACCCTGTCCCGCCAGCAGACTTTCCTGCATCAGCTCAATGTTCAGCGAAAAATAACTCAACAGTTCCGGCAGCGGTGTACCGAATAATTTACGCGAACTCTGGGCGAGCAGCTGCTGCGCTGCCGGGTTGGCGTAATGAACCGCCAGCTCGTCATCGACCAGTAAGATACTGTTGATTAAAGAATTGAGGATCTGCCCAGCATCGGGCAGCACGCCTGTTGCCATCCGGCAGTCTCCTGAAAGGTGTGCACCAATTTAGTGCATTATAGCGGTTTTCTACCGCAAAGCGCCTGATATCAGACTGTTGCTGGAGAAAAAAGCCCATCCGAAGATGGGCCAAAAGTTCCACGGCAACAAAAAACCTCTACGTCTTTCTTACCGCCGCAGTGTTGGCTGCCTTTGCTCACCCCAGTCACAGAGTTATCTATGCTCCTGGGGATTCGCTCAGTTACCGGCTTGCTGCGGCAAGAAGTCCGCTAAGTATTATTTTTTCTTAAACGCTGTAGTACAGCTCGAACTCTACCGGGTGCGGAGTCATACGAACGCGGTCGTTTTCTTCAACGCGCAGCGCGATGTAAGCATCGATCGCTTCGTCAGTGAACACGCCGCCCGCGGTCAGGAACTCGCGGTCTTCGTTCAGGCAGTTCAGTGCTTCTTCCAGAGAACCTGCAACCTGTGGGATCTCTTTTGCTTCTTCTGGTGGCAGGTCATACAGGTTTTTGTCCATTGCTTCGCCTGGGTGGATCTTGTTCTTGATACCGTCAAGACCAGCCATCAGCAGCGCTGCGAAGCACAGGTACGGGTTAGCAGCCGGGTCCGGGAAGCGCACTTCGATACGACGTGCTTTCGGAGATGCAACCACTGGGATACGGATAGATGCAGAACGGTTACGGGCAGAGTAAGCCAGCATAACCGGTGCTTCGTAGCCCGGGACCAGACGCTTGTAGGAGTTGGTGGTCGGGTTCGCCAGGGCGTTGATCGCTTTAGCGTGTTTAATTACGCCACCGATGTAGAACAGCGCCTGCTCGGACAGACCTGCATATTTGTCGCCAGAGAACAGGTTGGTCCCGTTCTTGGACAGGGACATGTGGCAGTGCATACCGGAACCGTTATCGCCGAACATTGGTTTTGGCATGAAGGTCGCCGTTTTACCGAAACGGTGCGCGACGTTGTGAACCACATATTTGTAGATCTGAATTTCGTCCGCTTTTTTGGTCATAGTGTTGAAGCGGGTTGCCACTTCGTTCTGACCCGCAGTTGCCACTTCGTGGTGGTGAGCTTCAACAACCAGGCCCATTTCTTCCATCACCAGACACATGGTAGAACGCAGGTCTTGTGCAGAATCGACTGGTGGAACCGGGAAGTAACCGCCTTTAACTGCTGGACGGTGGCCTTTGTTGCCGCCTTCGTATTTGGTGCCGGTGTTCCATGCGCCTTCGATATCGTCGATAGCCACGTGAGAACCGGAGATGGAGCTACCGAAACGCACGTCGTCGAACAGGAAGAACTCTGGCTCTGGTCCGAACAGAACGGTGTCTGCGATGCCGGTGGAGCGCAGGTACTCTTCAGCGCGTTTAGCGATGGAGCGCGGGTCACGGTCGTAGCCCTGCAGGGTGCCTGGCTCAAGGATGTCACAACGAATGATCAGAGTAGACTCTTCGAAGAACGGGTCCATAACAGCAGTGGAAGCGTCTGGCATCAGAACCATGTCAGATTCGTTGATACCTTTCCAGCCACCGATAGAGGAGCCGTCAAACATTTTGCCTTCTTCGAAGAACTCGGCATTTACCTGGTGAGCAGGAATGGTGACGTGCTGTTCTTTACCTTTGGTATCGGTGAAGCGCAGATCAACAAACTTCACTTCATGCTCGTTCAGCATCGTCAAAACGTGTTCAGCGGACATACTTAAACTCTCCCGGATTTGTCAGTGTCGTCGTGGTAACGAACTATTCTTGGCACTGCTTAATGTGGCGTTGTTGCCTTGAAAAAGATAAAGCGAAATCTGTGCCAACTTTTAAATACACCCCAAAAGGCGTTATGATGCGCACCATAGTGCAAAAGGGCTGCACCACGATGGATATCTTGCACCAAAATAGTGCTCATGTGTGAAATGCGGGCACTGTTTTGGTGCAATTTGCGTAATTCAGCCCTTTTTACTCTTCGTGAAAGCGATCACACGCCAACTCTGCGATACTTGTTTGCAGAGGATGTTTGTGATCCTGTTTAGTCCTGCGATTAATCCGTGTACAATAACGCGCTATTTCTAATGCCTGAGGCAAAGTTGTGATCGAAAATCTGCGTAACATCGCCATCATCGCGCACGTCGACCATGGTAAAACTACCCTGGTTGATAAGCTGCTGCAGCAATCTGGTACTTTCAGTAACGAACGTGCTGAAGCCACCGAACGCGTGATGGACTCCAATGATTTGGAGAAAGAGCGTGGGATTACCATCCTCGCTAAAAACACCGCTATCAAATGGAATGACTACCGTATCAACATCGTTGATACCCCGGGGCACGCCGACTTCGGTGGTGAAGTTGAACGTGTAATGTCCATGGTAGACTCCGTTCTGCTGGTCGTTGACGCAATGGATGGCCCAATGCCGCAGACGCGCTTCGTAACCAAAAAGGCATTCGCCCATGGTTTGAAGCCGATCGTGGTTATCAACAAAGTTGACCGTCCTGGCGCACGTCCTGACTGGGTTGTAGATCAGGTCTTCGACCTGTTCGTAAACCTGGATGCGAGTGATGAACAGCTCGACTTCCCAATCATCTATGCATCTGCACTGATGGGTATTGCGGGTAACGATCACACCGATATGGCGGAAGACATGACTCCGCTGTACCAGGCGATTGTTGACCACGTTAAAGCACCAAACGTTGACCTTGATGGCCCGCTGCAGATGCAAATCTCCCAGCTGGACTACAACAGCTACGTGGGTGTTATCGGCATCGGCCGCATTAAACGCGGTAAAGTGAAGCCGAACCAGCAAGTCACTATCATTGATAGCGAAGGCAAAACCCGTAACGGTAAAGTCGGTAAAGTCCTGGGCCACCTCGGTCTGGAACGTATCGAATCTACTGAAGCGGAAGCTGGCGACATCATCGCAATCACCGGTCTGGGCGAGCTGAACATCTCCGACACCATCTGCGACGTGCAGGCGGTAGAAGCGCTGCCAGCGCTGTCCGTTGATGAACCGACCGTAACCATGTTCTTCAACGTCAACACCTCTCCGTTCTGTGGTAAAGAAGGTAAGTACGTGACTTCACGTCAGATCCTCGACCGCCTGAACAAAGAGCTGGTGCACAACGTGGCACTGCGTGTTGAAGAAACTGAAGATGCGGATGCATTCCGTGTATCTGGTCGTGGTGAACTGCACCTGTCCGTGCTCATCGAAAACATGCGTCGTGAAGGCTTCGAACTGGCTGTGTCCCGTCCGAAAGTTATCAACCGTATGATCGATGGCCGTATGCAAGAGCCGTTCGAAAACGTGACTCTGGATATCGAAGAAACTCACCAGGGTTCTGTAATGCAGGCTATGGGCGAGCGTAAGGGCGATGTCAAAGACATGATCCCTGACGGCAAAGGCCGTATTCGTCTGGATTACCTGATCCCAGCACGTGGCCTGATCGGCTTCCGTACTGAGTTCATGACCATGACTTCCGGTACCGGTCTGCTGTACTCCACCTTCAGCCACTACGACGACGTTCGTCCGGGCGAAATCGGCCAGCGTAACAACGGCGTGCTGATCTCCAACGGCCAAGGTAAAGCAGTCGCGTTTGCGCTGTTCAGCCTGCAGGACCGCGGTAAGCTGTTCCTGGGTCACGGTGCAGAAGTTTACGAAGGCCAGATCATCGGTATTCACAGTCGTTCTAACGACCTGACTGTAAACTGCCTGACCGGTAAGAAACTGACCAACATGCGTGCGTCTGGTACTGACGAAGCGACAACTCTGGTTCCTGCACAGAAGATGTCTCTGGAACAGGCTCTTGAGTTCATTGATGACGACGAACTGGTAGAAGTTACACCGACTTCTGTCCGTATCCGTAAACGTCACCTGACCGAGAACGACCGTAAACGTGCTGGCCGTGGGCCAAAAGAAGCGTAATTAACGCTTTCTGCATGTAAAAAAGCCGCTGAATATCAGCGGCTTTTTTTATGGCTTATCAATACTTAGCGTTTATCCCAAGCATCTAGCCAGTTGGAGCCGGTTGCTGGCGCGTATGCCCAGGCTGCACCTGAACACCAGCCAGAGTACGGGAACGGTTTACACTGATAAATGCTGCCATCACTGGCCAGGACTTTAGTCCCGTCGGTGTAGCTGGCAAGTCCATCCGGGTAGACATAGTCATAATCCCCAGCCGGAGTTGGAGCCGGCTGCCCAGCCGCGTGAACCTGCAATGTCACAATGCCGTTTGCACTCAGACCGCTCTGATCGGTGACTTTCACCTGCAGCGTATAGCTGGCTTCTTTCGCATCAGTCGGTTCGCTAATCGTCAGCGTATTGGTATCTTGCCCACTCACCTGGCCAACCCCTGCCGGTAACGTCCAGTGCCACTTCAGCTGCTGCGCAGAGCTGTCCGGATCGGTCGCGGTGGCCACAATCGTCACCTGGCTACCCGCATTTACCTGCTGCATCGACGTAAGGGACAACATCGGTTCCACAGGCAGATTCGGATCGCTCACCGTTACGGTGGTATCCGCATGTGATGACTGCTTACCATCATTGACCGTCACGCGGAAGCTGTAACTCGCCTGTACCAGCGGTGAGGCAACGGTAAAGGAGGCTTTTGCTGCATTCGCGTTCGACAGTTTAACCGCCGGGCCGCTAACCTGTTCCCACTGCCAGGTCAGGCTATCGCCGTCCTGATCGGTAGAACCGGATGCATCCAGGGTGACTACGCCCGCTTTATCAATCCGCTGGCTAATGCCTGCATATGCCACCGGCGGATGATTCTGGTTCGGATTGACAGCGTTTTGAGTAAACGGCGCAAAAACATTGCTATAGGCATAAAGCGGTGCCTGCTGCTCGGTCATGCCGCTATGTTCTGGAGAAACCTGTTTCTCGATACCAGGCCGGTCACGCATCATCGACCAGGCACCCATCATGCCGATGCCGTGATCTTTGGCATGCTGATATACGTGGTGCGCGTCAGACATGTAGAACACTTCGCCCTGCACGTCGTTATAACCAATCATCGGTGTGGTACCGAGCATGGCATATATCGCGTTGTCGCTCTTCTCAGGCCAAATAGCCTTCACTTGGGTAAAGAGATTATCCACCGCGTCGGTGGCACATTTACCATGGATGTTCTGACCTTCTTTACCGTCAGACTGGCACTGGATATTCCCGTAATCCATGGTCATAACGTTGACGCCATCCAGCGCCACACCTTTGGCTTTCGCGTCTTGCAGCACGTAGATGCCTTCAGGAGTCAGACCGGTCGGCAGAATAGGCAGGGTGTACCAAATCGCCACCTGACGGCCTTCTTTTTTCCACTGATCCTGCACCGCTTTAACGGCTTGGTTACGACGTTCGATAGACTCATGATCGGCAACCCAGGTGCCTTCGATATCAAAGTCCAGCACCTTCAGATTCAGGTTATCGACGATGTCGTAATAGTGCTGCTGGAGATCGGCCACATTTTTACAGCTTGCCGCCAGCGGGCTGTTATTCGCCCCGCCGATAGAAACCATCACATCGCCGCCTGCTTCACGCAGCGCTTTGATTTTGCTGTACTGGGCGTAATCACCCATGCTGTAAGCGGTGCCCCAGGTTGGCATACAGGTGTCAGCGTCTTTCGAAACGACGAAGGCCAGCGTGTAGTGGGTCACGTTATTGCTTTGGGCAACAGAGGCGAGATCCGGGATGCTGTTCAGGGTGAAATCGACATACGGCGCATAAAACTGTTTTGGCCACGCAGATTGCGGGGTACCTACGCGCTCTTTGGTATTGCCCCATTCTACATAGGCACGCCATGGTGACACGCCTTCTGGCGTCACGTCTTTAACCTGCCACTGAGCAATATACGGCGTGCCATTCCAGGTCATCAACGCACCTGCATCGTACAGCGTATTCAGGTTCAACGCCGGGGCTGAATTGGCTTGCGCCTGCGTCACCGTGCTTGATGCGCCTAACGGATACCACGGTTTGCCGTTATTTTTGGTCGGGTTCTGATTTTCAGATAATGAAGGGTCGTTGGCATTGGTATAAAACAGCGCTTCATAAGACTGGCCGTTGCGGGTAACAATATCACCCGCGTTATAGACTTTTCCATTTACCCATTCTGGCGTGACCTGCCAAATTTTCCAGGGGTTTTCTTTGCCTGGAATATATGAATGCGCAGGAACTAATTCACTTGTTTTATATGTCGCGCCGTTAAGCTGAACTTTTTCGTCTTTGGAATAAGAGCGATCCTGGCTGAATTCAGGTACAGTTACCGTATCGTCATTTCCGGCACTTTCACAATCTGTTGGGTTTCCATATTGTGATAACTCTTGTGCCTTTGCCGCTCTCGTCAGGCGCCATGGGTTGTTAGCCGGGTCCTGATTAGCATTGCCCGGGCATTGGGCTGCGCCAACCCACCAGGCGTTCTGATACACGTTGTTATTGAAGATAACATCGAATTGATCGCTACCTTCCTGTCCGTTCCACGCTTCTAATGCAAACGTGTTCCCCGTAAAGAAAAGGGCGCTCACCCCAAATAAAGCTTGGGTTAATTTATTTAGCTGCATAATAATATTCTCACAAACTATGGTTGATGGGTTTTAATATATAATAGTTATGGTATGTAAAAAGGCATGGGTTTGCGGTGGGATATTAGTTTAATTCTATGGCTAAATAAAGTTTTTCGAAGGGGCTAGCATGGTAAGTTAATTAGAGGATTGAAATGTATTTTTAAGTGTGGCTTATCGTGTTGGCTTTCTTAAATATAATCTTCTGTTTATTTTGATTATTTAATCCACCCGCAGGACATATAAGGAACATGCAAAAAACACAACGTTGGGTCTAGAGAGTTAGGGCTACAGGAGAGGGAAGCCGTGGCCTCGTTTTCTCGCCGGGGCCGCAATGGCTATAGTCAAACCAGCCCTTTCCCGCTACAGTTATTTTTCCATGACACAAAAGGAGAGGATCATGCTCTATATCTTTGATTTAGGTAATGTGATTGTCGACATAGACTTCAACCGCGTGTTCGGGGCGTGGAGTGATTTCAGCCGCGTGCCACTGGCAACGCTGAAGCAGAATTTCGTCATGGGCGAGGCTTTTCACCAGCACGAGCGCGGTGAAATAACGGATGAAGCGTTCGCGCAAGCGCTGTGCCATGAAATGGATCTGTCGCTGAGCTACGAGCAGTTTGCTCACGGTTGGCAGGCCATTTTTGTCGGCCTGCGCCCGGACGTTATTGCCATCATGCACAAACTGCGCGAGCAGGGCCATCGCGTGGTCGTGCTGTCTAACACCAACCGTCTGCATACGACCTTCTGGCCGGATGAATTCCCTGAAGTGCGCGCCGCGGCTGACCATATCTATCTTTCGCAAGAAATGGGTATGCGTAAACCGGAAGCGCGAATTTATCAGCGGGTGCTGGAAGCGGAAGGTTTCTCCGCCGACGATACGGTCTTTTTCGACGATAATACCGATAATATAGAAGGCGCCAACCAACTGGGGATCACCAGCATTTTGGTGACCGGAAAAGAGACCATCCCCGGGTATTTTGCGAAACAGTTATGATAAAAAACGTTCATCAAAAAGCCTCCCGTCACGCCGGGCCGTTGGTTGCCTGGCTAAAATTACTCTGGCGACGCATTGATGAAGACAACATGACGACGCTGGCCGGTAATCTGGCCTATGTGTCGTTACTCTCTTTAGTGCCGCTGATCGCTGTCATTTTTGCCCTTTTCGCGGCATTTCCGATGTTTTCCGACGTCAGCATCACGCTGCGCCATTTTGTCTTCGCCAACTTTTTGCCCGCGACTGGCGACGTTATCCAGCGCTATATCGAACAGTTTGTGGCTAACTCCAGCAAAATGACGGCGGTGGGTGCCTGCGGGCTTATCGTCACCGCGCTGTTGTTGATGTACGCCATTGATAGCGCGCTGAATACTATCTGGCGCAGTAAGCGCGTACGGCCAAAAATCTACTCTTTCGCCGTCTACTGGATGATCTTGACCCTGGGACCGCTGCTGGCCGGGGCGAGTCTGGTCATCAGTTCTTATCTGCTGTCATTACGCTGGGCGAGCGAGCTCAACGGTGTTATCGATAACGGTCTGCGCATCTTTCCGTTGCTGCTCTCCTGGATCTCCTTCTGGATGCTTTACAGCATCGTGCCGACCACGCGGGTGCTAAATCGTGATGCGGTTCTCGGTGCGCTGGTGGCGGCGGCGCTGTTTGAGCTCGGTAAAAAAGGCTTCGCGCTTTACATCACCACGTTCCCTTCTTATCAGCTGATTTATGGCGTGCTGTCGGTGATCCCGATTTTATTTGTTTGGGTCTATTGGACGTGGTGCATCGTCTTGCTTGGGGCAGAAATAACTGTCACTCTCGGGGAGTATCGAAAACTAAAAATCGCTGCATTCCAACAAGAAGACGAACAACCATGATTGCATTAATTCAGCGCGTAACCCGTGCCAGCGTCACCGTGGAGGGCGAGGTAACGGGTGAAATTGGTCAGGGACTTTTGGTGTTATTGGGTGTCGAAAGGGAAGATGACGAGCAGAAAGCGAATCGCCTGTGCGAACGCGTCCTGGGCTACCGCATTTTTAGCGATGCTGACGGAAAAATGAATCTGAACGTGCAGCAGGCGGGCGGCAGCGTGCTGGTGGTGTCGCAGTTTACGCTGGCGGCGGATACCGAACGCGGAATGCGTCCGGGATTCTCCCGCGGTGCAGCCCCGGATCGCGCTGAAGCACTCTATGAATATTTTGTTGAGCGTTGTCGCCAGCAAGAAATGCCCACTCAGACCGGGCGTTTTGCTGCGGATATGCAGGTTTCCCTTGTTAACGACGGCCCCGTGACCTTCTGGTTACAAGTATGAGCCTCCAGGCTGGTTGGGCACGGGCCGCAAAAGAGAGTTCCGCTATGTATCACCTTCGAGTACCGCAAACGGAAGAAGAATTAGCGTGTTATTACCAGTTCCGCTGGGAAATGCTGCGCAAGCCGCTGCATCAACCGCAGGGCTCTGAGCGTGATGCCTGGGACGCCATGGCGCATCATCAAATGGTAGTGGACGAAGCGGGCAAGCTGGTGGCGGTGGGCCGCCTGTATATCAATGGCGATAACGAAGCCTCAATTCGCTTCATGGCGGTCGACCCGGCGGTGCAGGATAAAGGTCTCGGTACGTTGATGGCGATGACGCTGGAGTCCGTGGCGCGTCAGGAAGGCGTTAAGCGTGTCACCTGCAGCGCCCGTGAAGACGCCGTGGAGTTTTTCGCCAAGCTGGGTTTTCTGAACCAGGGCGAAATCACGACGCCGCAGACGACGCCAGTGCGTCATTTTTTGATGATCAAACCAGTCGCGACGCTCGATGACATTTTGCATCGCGGCGACTGGTGTGGTCAGTTACAGCAGGCGTGGTATGAACACATTCCGCTGAGTGAGAAAATGGGTGTGCGTATTCAGCAGTACACCGGGCAAAAATTCATCACTACCATGCCGGAGATCGGCAACCAGAACCCGCACAATACCCTGTTTGCAGGCAGCCTTTTCTCACTCGCGACGCTGACCGGCTGGGGTTTGATCTGGCTGATGCTGCGCGAACGCCATCTCGGCGGCACCATTATTCTGGCCGATGCGCATATTCGCTACAGCAGTCCAATCAGTGGCAAGCCAAGCGCGATAGCCGATCTCGGCTCGCTCAGTGGTGATCTCGACCGACTGGCTCGTGGCCGTAAAGCCCGCGTACAGCTTCAGGTTGAGCTGTTCGGCGACGATACCTCGGGCGCGATTTTTGAAGGCATCTTCATGGTTCTGCCCGCCAAACCTTTCGGACCGCTGGAAGAGGGCGGCAACGAAGAGGAGTAATCCTCATTTCTGGCCCGAGGTGCCGATACACCGGGTGCTTTCACACCCGGCCATCAGAGCAGCAGGAATTACTCCCCTTCGCCCGGGAACAGAAACGGGTTGATGGAACTGCGGGCAAAGCCTTCTTGCTCCATGCGTGCGTCCAGTACCAGTGAGGCGAGGTCATCGGCCACAGGCTCGACGTTAGGGTCTTTTTCCTGATACAGGATTTTGAGGTAGGTTCCGCAGTCGCCACAGCTTTCGGCTTTGACGGAAGCCTGCTCGTTATCCAGCGACCAGTAGTGTAAATCGCGGCTCTGCTCGCAGTTGCTGCATTTCACGCGCACCACGTGCCACTCGGATTCACACAGGTTGCAGTGCAGATAGCGCAGCCCTTGGGTGGTACCAATTTGCACTACGCTCGACACTGGCATTGAACCGCACACCGGGCAGAACTGACGATGTTCGCCGTATTCCGCACGGGCTTTCCCCGGAATAAGGTTCGCCATTTGCGCCCAGTACAGTGACAGCGCCGCCCAGATGAACGGGGCTTTATCGCTGCTGACGGAGGTAAAGTCAGACGCGAACAGCGCCGATGCCATCTCTTCCAGCTCAGTGTCTGACGCTTTTTCGAGATTCTCGATAACCGCCAGCGCCGGGCCGCTCATTTCAGGTTTCAGCTCGGCAATCATCGATTGCAGCAGCTTCTGCCAGTGCTTGTCGCGCGGCAGCGTGCTGATATCCAGCGGCGGTTTGCCCTGGTCTGCCGCTTCTTTGATGCGCGCGGTCAGGTCCATTTGCAGCGGATGGTCGTAAAGGACCACTTCCTGCGCGTGGGCTATCAGCGCTGCAAAGCGCAGGTAATCGCCAAGCGGATTGTCCTGCGCCAACTGCAGCAGACGTTCCGCTCTGCGGTGATAGAGGTTTTTCAGTCGCGGGAATAATAACGGCGGAATTGCTTCCGCCGTGCGTTTCTCGCTACTCCCCAGTTCATCTTGCGGGATTATGCGAATACTCATTCGGTCGATTTTTCCTCTTTCTGGCGGACTTCACGGTACCAGCGCGGGTGATGTTTTTTCGCCCATGCGCGGGTGACCCAGCCTTCCACCATCGCGGTAATGGTGCCTTTCACCCAAAGGGCGGCGTAGATATGCACCATGATAACCACAATTAACGCCACTGCGGCAAATGAATGCAGCATCAGCGCGATGCGGATGATCGGGATTGGGAAAGCCGGCGCGAAGTACGGTCGCCAGATAATCACGCCGCTCACCAGCAGCAGCACCAGGAAGATAATCGCCGCCCAGAAGACGCACTTCTGGCCGAAATTGTAACGTCCCGTGTCACCCACTTCCTCGTTGACGACAACCTTACGGATATTCTTCGCCCAGAAGATATCGTCCCGATTGATGAGGTTGTGATGCCAGTAGCGGAAGAACATGATGATGAACGAAGCGAACATCACCACCCCGACGAACGGATGCAGAATACGCGCCAGCTGCGGCGTGCCGAGAATGTGCATCAGCCAGTTGAAGGACGGGAAGAAAAAGCCCAGCCCGCTCACCGACGCCAGAATGAAGCAGAAGGCGGTGACCCAGTGGTTTATACGTTCCGGTGCGGTGTAGCGCACGATGGTGTCACGACGTTTCATTTGCGCACCTCGTCTTTCTCTTCATGCAGATTGTCCTCTTCCTCATCGGCGCGGTTCGGACCGACCCCGACGTAGTGGAAGATGCTGGCCGCAAAGGTTGCTGCGAAGCCAACTGCCGCGAGCGGTTTCCAGATACCTTTCCAGAATTTAACGGTCTGGCTGATTTCCGGATTCTCCGGCAGGCCGTGATACAGACCCGGTTTGTCGGCATGATGCAGGACGTACATCACGTGCGTACCGCCTACACCCGCAGGGTCGTAAAGGCCCGCATTGTCATAACCGCGCGTTTTCAGCTCGGTGACGCGCTCGCCCGCCAACACTTTCATATCCTCTTTAGAACCAAAGTGGATAGCGCCGGTTGGGCACGTTTTCACGCAGGCCGGTTCCTGGCCCACGGTGACGCGGTCTACGCACAGCGTACATTTGTAGACGCGATTGTCTTCCGGGTTTAGACGCGGCACATCAAACGGGCAGCCGGCGATGCAGTAGCCACAGCCGATACACTGCTCGGATTGGAAGTCGACGATACCATTCGCATACTGAATGATAGCCCCTTCCGACGGACATGCCTTCAGACAGCCCGGATCGGCGCAGTGCATGCAGCCATCCTTACGGATAAGCCATTCCAGTTTGTCGTTCTGCTCGACTTCCGAAAAACGCATCACGGTCCATGATTTTGCGGTCAAATCCGCCGGGTTGTCATACACCCCGACGTTGTGACCGATTTCATCACGGATATCGTTCCACTCCGAACAGGCCACCTGACAGGCTTTGCAGCCGATACAGGTGGTCACGTCGATGAGTTTCGCCACTTCCTGTTGATGATCCCGCGCCTGAGGCGCGGGCGTGAAACCGTTAGTTGCGGAACGGCGAATAATATCTTGTGATTGATAAGCCATAAGTCGTCTCCGCTAGACCTTTTCCACGTTCACGAGGAAGGATTTAAACTCCGGCGTCTGGGTGTTGGCGTCGCCAACAAACGGCGTCAGGGTATTCGCGATAAAGCCTTTCTTCGCGACGCCCTGATAACCCCAGTGGATCGGAATCCCGATGGTATCCACCTCTTTCCCGTCCACTTTCAGCGTGCGGATACGTTTGGTCACCACTGCCTTGGCCTTGATATAGCCGCGGTTGGAGGAAACCTTCACCGTATCGCCATGGCCGATGCCGAGCCTGTTCGCCAGCTTCTCACCAATCTCGATGAACTGTTCCGGCTGCGCGATAGCGTTCAGTAACGCGTGCTTGGTCCAGTAGTGGAAGTGCTCGGTCAGACGATACGTGGTCCCAACGTACGGGAATTTATCGTGTTTACCCATCGCGTCCATATCATCTTTGAACACGCGTGCGGCTGGGTTCGAAATGACGTTAGGATGCAGAGGGTTGGTGCCAAGCGGCGTTTCAAACGGCTCGTAGTGTTCCGGGAAAGGCCCTTCTGCCATCTTATCGAGTGCAAACAGGCGTCCCATACCTTCCGGCTGCATGATGAAAGGCCCAACGTCAGTTCCCGGTGCTGCGGTGCTGTAGTCCGGAATATCCGCGCCGCCCCATTTCGCGCCATCCCATTTGATCAGCTGGCGCTTCGGATCCCACGGTTTACCCTGCGGGTCTGCGGAAGCACGGTTATACAGGATGCGACGGTTCAGCGGCCACGCCCACGCCCAGCCGAGCGTATTGCCCAGGCCTGACGGGTCGGCGTTATCGCGACGCGCCATCTGGTTACCCTCTGGCGTCCAGCTGCCGGCGAAAATCCAGCAGCCACTGGCGGTGGTGCCGTCATCACGTAGCTGCGCAAACGAGCTAAGCAGCTGGCCTTTCTTGACGATAACCGCGCCGGTGGCTGGGTCGGTAACGTCTGCCAGTGCTTTACCGTTACTTTCCATCGCCACTTCTTCCGACGCTGGCTCATCCGGCGTGGCGTAATTCCACGTCATGTTCAGCACAGGCTCCGGTGCCGGACCGCCGTCTTTGGCATACATTTCGCGCATGCGCATGAAAATACCGGCCAGAATTTCGCCGTCTGTTTTGGCGATACCCGGGGCATCCGCGCCTTTCCAGTGCCATTGCAGCCAGCGGCCGGAGTTAACGATAGAACCGTTTTCTTCGGCGAAACAGGTCGATGGCAGACGGAACACTTCGGTCTGGATTTTTGACGGATCAACGTCGTTTTGCTCGCCGTGGTTCTGCCAGAAGGTCGACGTTTCCGTGTTCAACGGGTCGATGGTGACGAGGAATTTCAGCTTCGACAGTGAGGCTACAATCTTGTTTTTGTTCGGGAACGACGCCACCGGGTTAAAGCCCTGGCAGAGATAGCCGTTCACCTGGCCTTTGGACATCATCTCGAAGTACTGCAGCACGTCGTAGCCTTTGTCCCACTTCGGCAGCCAGTCAAAGCCCCAGCTATTTTCCGCTGTCGCTTTGTCGCCGTAGAAGGATTTCATCATCGAAACGAAGAACTTCGGATAGTTGCCCCAGTAGTTCACCTGGCCTTCCAGCAGCGGTTTTGGCGTGTTGGCGGTGAGGTAAGTTTGCAGGTCAGTCTGTTTTTCGCTCGGCAGCGTCATGTAGCCCGGCAGGCTCTGTGACAGCAGGCCAAGGTCGGTCAGGCCCTGAATGTTGGAGTGACCGCGCAGGGCGTTCACGCCGCCCCCCGCCATGCCCATGTTGCCGAGCAGCAGCTGGATCATCGCCATGGTGCGGATGTTTTGCGCGCCAACGGAGTGTTGCGTCCAGCCCAAGGCATACAGGAATGAGGCGGTTTTATCGTGGGCGCAGGTTTCGGCGATGTACTCGCAGACTTTCAGGAAGTCTGCTTTCGGCGTACCACAAATGTTCTCAACCATCTCCGGCGTGTAGCGGGAAACGTGCTCTTTCAGCAGGTTCCACACGCAGCGCGGGTGAGTCAGCGTGGTGTCGCGTTTGGCGTGGCCGTTTTCGTCCAGCTCATAGTTCCAGCTGGTTTTATCGTACTTACGTGCATCGGCGTCATAACCAGAGAACAGACCGTCGTCGAACGCGTAATCTTCGCGCACGATCAGGCTGGCGTTGGTGTACGCCTCGGTGTATTCACGGTTAATTTTTTCGTTGTTCAGCAGGTACAGAATAACCCCGGACAAGAAGGTAATGTCCGTGCCAGAACGAATAGGCGTATAGAAATCGGCGACCGATGCCGTGCGCGTAAAGCGCGGATCGATAACGATAAGTTTGGCGCCATTGTGAATTTTGGCTTCCATCGCCCAGCGGAATCCTACCGGATGCGCTTCAGCGGCGTTACCGCCCATCACCACGACCAGGTTGGCGTTTTTAATATCCACCCAGTGGTTGGTCATCGCACCGCGACCAAATGTTGGAGCAAGACTTGCTACCGTTGGTCCGTGTCAGACGCGTGCCTGGTTGTCCACCGCGAGCATACCGAGCGCGCGGGTGAATTTCTGGGTTAAATAGCCGGTTTCGTTACTGGACGCAGACGCACACAGCATACCGGTGGAGAGCCAGCGGTTGACGGTAGTGCCTTCGGCGTTTTGTGCGATGAAGTTGGCGTCACGATCGGCTTTCATCAGTTTGGCGATGCGATCGAACGCGTCGTCCCAGCTGATTTGCTGCCATTTATCGGAACCAGGTGCACGGTATTCAGGATATTTTAGACGGCTTTCGGAGTGGATGAAATCCACCAGACCCGCGCCTTTCGGGCAAAGCGCCCCACGGTTAACCGGATGATCCGGGTCACCTTCGATATGGAAGATGGATGCTTTGGCGTTCTTTGCTCCGTCACCTAGGCTGTACATCAACAGCCCACAACCGACAGAACAATATGTGCAGGTATTACGGGTTTCACGGGTGCGCAGCAGTTTATACTGCCGCGTTTCCGCCAGCGCTACGCTTGGGGCAAACCCCAAAGCCGCTGCCGTTGTGCCTGCCATACCGCCAGCGCAGATCTTAAAGAACTGCCTTCTGCTGACCTGCATGGTCACTCCTTGTTTCGACATTGCTTCCCCGTCGCCACTCAATACCTAAACCGCTAAGGGGATGGATTGTTATTTACCTTTGCGGTCGTTGCCACAAAGGTTCAGAATTGGGGTAATCTCCCTCTTTCCCGGAGGGATATGCCTTCAGAATACCACAATGTGTGTACGTTTGTTCCAATACGGTTAATGTAAAGTGAACGAGAAATCATCAGAACAGGTTGGTAATGTGAGTGATATCACTGGAATGCGTCAGGTGAATCTCTGGAAGCGCCAGGATTTACACCACACTCAGCAGGACGAGCTCGCGGAAGAGGTTCCCGTGGCGCTGGTCTACAACGGTATTTCGCACGTGGTGATGATGGCATCGCCGAAAGATCTGATGCTTTTCGCCATCGGTTTTTCTCTTTCCGAAGGGATTATTGCAAACCGATCGGAAATTTACGGGATGGAAGTGCTAAAGGTCTGCAATGGGCTTGAAGTACAGATTGAACTCTCCAGCCGCCGTTTTATGGCGCTCAAAGAACGCCGTCGTGCGCTGGCCGGGCGCACAGGCTGTGGCGTTTGCGGCGTGGAACAGCTCGACGATGTCGGCCGCCCGATTGCACCGCTGCCATTTACCCAGACATTCAGCCTCAAATATCTCGATCTTGCGCTCGAACACCTGAACGATGTCCAGCCGGTGGGCCGCCTGACGGGCTGTACTCACGCGGCCGCCTGGGTTACCCCGAACGGCGCGCTGGTGGGCGGAATGGAAGACGTGGGTCGTCACGTAGCGCTGGATAAACTGCTGGGTCGACGCGCGGGTGAAGGTGACGCGTGGCAGCAGGGAGCGGCGCTGGTCTCCAGCCGGGCCAGCTATGAAATGGTGCAGAAAGCCGCGATGTGCGGCGTAGAAATCCTGTTCGCTGTCTCCGCCGCCACCACGCTGGCGGTCGAAGTGGCTGAGCGCTGCAACCTGACGCTGGTAGGCTTCTGCAAACCGGGCAGGGCGACGATTTATACCCATCCTCAGCGGCTTGTTTAATTTCTTCTCAATAATGAGACAAATTATAATCTGTATTATACGGAAATATGGATGATGATTATATCCACGTAATTCTTTATCGGCAGGTTAAATTATGAACCTGCCTCACCTTTTCTCATTAAAATCCAGGCTAATGTGGGATCTTTCCTTGTCAAGGATCTGACATGTCACATGGACCGTTTAAAGAATATGTCGTAGATGGTGCGATATTACATTGTCCTTTTACCTCTTCTCCTATTACCCTGAAAGCCACTGATGTCCGAACTGTAAAAATACAGAGCAAAGCTGTCTGTACCGAAGACGATAAGCAAGCTACAAATAATAACCATAGTGAATGTATTAAAACATTAAAGCCCTGTACGCCAAAGTTAATGGCATGGATTAATCCACGTGGTCAGGCTGCCCATGTCCTATCAAATGGCCATGTTCGCCTTCTTGATGACGCAACGATCAGATGCTCGCACGGTAATGAACCTTTATCATTTTTTAATTCCGGACAAATATCGACTATTGCTATACCGGGATCGGGATTAATTACTTTACCGAAGGAAGTGCGTGAAGCAGGTTTTGCTGTGCGACATCCGATAGAAGCATGGAATATTGGGGCACACTCACCGGGGAGTAACAACTTATCTACCATCGCGGTTTTGTTTGCCAATGGAATGGGCTGGAATCAGGATAAAATCACCGAAGGTACATTAACCAATGCGTTTCGGCATACCATCTGGCAGGCAATGATCAGTAATGAGTATGGTAACGATTATGCTACCCAAGTTGGAAGTGCGCATGAAGATCACCCGCTCCTGCTTAGACAGATTGAAGCATGCCAAAAGGGAGGTCTGGTGGTTTGTAGTTTATTAACGACGGATGAGGCAGACGAAATTATAGATTTGAAGAACAATATCATTGGTCGATATGTTGGTTTAAATAATCCCGGTAAAAGTAATAGTGAGTTGGCTAAGATCATACTTAACATTCTACTTGAAAAGGGGCTTTATACGATAGCGATGAAAGGGGTGAAGTATTGCCATATTGTACAGCAGACGATAGATATAAGTACCTTTGATAAATCAATTGGAAATGTTGATAGTGGGTTAAATCATGGCGACAAAGAGCGACAAGATGAAAGAGGGTAAAGGAAAATATATCTATTTATTTGGTTGTTGTGCTTTGGTTGCTGTTTCAATTTTCATTTTTTATCCGGAAAATAAACGAGTTCTCGAAAAGGTTGCAGAGATCTGTAGTAGTGGGCAGAAACAGCTAAAACTTAACCAAGTGACTGATTTTGAGTGGGATACTGTTTACATCCAATATGGACTCTCGACAGAGTTTATGTATGAGGACTATAACTTATCCGGCATTGGTGAGGATAACGTTACTGAGTCCTATGGCCTCTCTCTCTATTTCATAAGAAATGGGAAAGGTGTTTATATGGAAAATCATGAAGAATATACAAGAACGTCACCGGCAGTAACGGCTGTCGTCCATCAGCCACCAATATATGTAGAATTTGATGATCTGTTTTTTGAAAGTCATAAAGGGAAAAGAGATCGTATTTCAATCTCTGCGATATTCAATAACAACACAAATCTAACCATAAATATCAGAGACATTTATGGTGATAAAATCTGCACTGTGACAGGCGGCATTGGTGATGTTTCCGGCATCTATCCAGGAGGCTGAATCTCACCCTTACTGTTAGTCAATAAATTTGAATGATGTAAGCAAAACCTTCCGCTATTCGTTGGGTGAATGTGAGGCTATGATTTATCACATCAAGGCGAAATGCCTTACCAACACAAATTATCTGAAGGAAATACATCATGAAAAGCATCAAAACATTTGTCGCAGTTATCGCTCTCGCAACATCATTCGGTTCTTTCGCAGCACAGACTGTCACCGCCACTTCTTCCACCATCGACGGTGCTGAAGCGAAAATCGCCGCACAGGCTCAGGAAGCTGGCGCATCTTCTTACACCATTACCCAGGCTTTCACCGGTAACCGTGTACACATGACCGCTGAGTTAAATAAGTAAGTCATAGCCACTGTCCCTGGCTCCTCATGAGCCCGGGACAGGTTTATTCCCGTAGTCGCCGCACAAACTCTTCCGCACTTTTTAATCCCGCAATTTTCCCCGGTATTGGCCTGATTTTCTTCGCGTAACCCCAGTTTTCCCTACAGATTAAGGGCAAAATGTACCCGACAGTGGGGAATTGCGTTGCCGATTAATGCAGACCGAAGTAACGCAGCAGCGCGGTGACGACCGCTGCAGCGACAATCACCACGATCAGCGGCATTTTGCGCCAGGCGAGAAACACGGCCACCGCCACGCCGAGAACGCGCGCACTGCCAGCAAAATGGCTGCCTTCGAAGAACGTTGCCGCCAGCGCGACGGCAAACAGTAAGGTGGTCGCTGCGTCATTGAGCATCGCCTGCGATCGATCGGACAGTACCAGTTTATTGCCGAGCTTCGCACCCCCGAAGCGCATCAGGTAGGTTCCGGCAGAGAGAATGCCGATGCCGAGAATAATCCACAGGGTATCGGCCATTATTTTTTCCTCGCGAAAATGCCCAACAGCGACAGCAGAACCGGCACGCCCGCCGGTGTGAAGGGTACAGACGCCAGCGAAATCGCTGCGCCGCTGAGCGCCCGGATTAAGGTGGTGCGCTTCTTTAGCGCCGGAACTACCAGCGCCAGCAAAATCGCCGGGAACACCGCGTCAAGGCCGATGGTTTCCGGGGCCGGAAGCAGTTTACCGACGCCGCTGCCCAGCAGCACCCCGACCGGCCAGAGGATGGCTATCCCGCAGCCGCACAGCCAGTAGGCGGCTTTGCGTTGTTCCGGCGTCGGTTGTGACAGACCAAACACCACGCTTTCATCGTTCATGATATGGCAGCCCAGCAGGCCTGTGGCGCGGGTGCCCACCAGTTCTCGCACTGCGATGCCGAACGGTATGTGTCGGGCGTTAACCAGCAATCCGGCCGCTGCCGCCGCAAAGGGATTGCCGCCGCTGACGATAATCCCGAGAAACATAAACTCTGACGCTCCGCCCAGCACCAGCGTCGATAACGCCAACGGCACCCATAACGGAAAGCCCCATGACATGGCCAGAGATCCATACGAGACGGCGACCACGCCCACCGCGATACAAACCAGCAGGATGGCTTTTATGGTGTCGCCTTTCAGGCTGGAGAGAGACAGTTTGATCATGCAGTTTTAGCCATATCGAACGAGTTTCCATTATAATGAACAGTGTTGATTCGTTTTTCAAGTCGAACGATTTGTTCGTTTTATAAATTGATATGGAGCCGTGTATGACACAGCCAATCAGCGTGATCTCCCGCAGTCTGGTGCGCGAACGTCAGCGAACTGGGCTTTCATTGGCAGAGATCGCTCGCCGGGCGGGGATTGCTAAATCCACGCTGTCCCAGCTGGAGGCGGGAAACGGTAATCCTAGCCTGGAAACGCTGTGGTCGCTGTGCGTGGCGCTGGATATTCCGTTTGCCCGTTTGTTGGAGCCACAGGCACCCACGACGCAGGTGATTCGCCGGGGTGAGGGCACCAAAGTGGTGGCCGAACAAGCGAACTATCAGGCGATTTTGCTTGCGACCTGCCCACCGGGTGCTCGTCGGGATATTTACCTGCTGATGACACAACCGGGCGCGGACCGCATTTCTCACCCGCATTCGCCGGGTTCCGTGGAGCATATTATTGTTACTCAGGGCCGGGCGTTGGTCGGCTTAACGGAAGCGCCAGAAGAATTAGGCGAAGGGGATTACATTTGTTATCCCGCCGACCAGGAGCATGTTTTTAAAGCACTGGAAGACGATACGCAGGCCATTCTCATTGCCGAGCAGAATTAATGATAACCGCCCTCAATAATAAGGGCGGTTTTTCGGTTGATTGATTTGTTTATTATATGATTAAAAAATTGAGGTGTTAGCTCGCTCACGTTGTCGCCTATTTTAATTATCACCTTCCCTCTCTAAGTCATATTATTCCCTGTCTGGATTTATTAAGTGAAATCCTGTTCAAAATCAAGGCGAATACACGTAAGTGATTCCTCTTAGTTGATCAATTATAACTATAAGCTATTCATCGCAAGAATATATTCATGGTGGAAAGATATTTCCGCACTATTATTTCCTCAAGGAACGATGTATATGAAAAAAACGGCAATCGCAGTTGCTATTGGATGCTTATTGGTGGCGAATTCGGCTACGGCAAAATCACAGTCACTCACCGTTGAGCAACGTCTTCAATTGTTGGAAGACCGACTTATTTCAGCTGAACATCGTGCTGAGAAAGCGGAACAAGAAGTCGAGGTGTTGAAAGCGCAGCAAACCACAGACCGCAAGGAGATCAAGGAAGTACAGGAGCGCGTGGTGGTGAAAAATGAAACCCCGGCAACGGAGACCGCGAATAATGTGACAAGCCCTGCCTTATCACTTTCGGGCTATGGCGACCTGAAAATATACGGTGACGTCGAATTCAATATGGATGCGGAGAGTAAACGAGGGACGCTGACTAAACTCAACGAAGATAATACGACCGAACAGTGGGATATGGATGGTCGTATCCTGCTTGGTGTCGACGGTATGCGCAAACTGAATGATGGCCGTTATGCCGGCTTTTCCATCCAGCCGTTGGCTGATATGTATGGCAGCATGAACCTTGATGATGCGTATTTCCATTTCGGTCAGGAAAATGACTGGAAAGTTAAAGTGGGCCGCTTTGAAGCATTTGATATGTTCCCGCTTAATCAGGATACCTTCGTTGAGCATTCAGGGAATACAGCCAATGACCTTTACAGCGATGGCCAAGGCTATATTTACATGATGAAAGAAGGGCGCGGGCGTTCCGATGCGGGCGGTAACTTCTTGTTGAGTAAGCAAATTGATGACTGGTATTTTGAATTAAACTCACTGATTGAAGATGGTGCAACACTTTTTGCTGATAATGATAACGTGAGTGCAAATGGTCGTACCTACCATGGTCGCGAGATGGATAAAGAGAGGAATGTTATCTATATGCGTCCGGTCGTTTCCTGGTCTCCGATGAAAGAGCTGGCATTCTCGGCGGCAATGGAATCCAACGTTATTAATAATGCCTATGGTTATACCAACAACAAAGGTGAGTTTGTCGATCAGTCCGATCGTACCGGGTATGGCTTGACCATGACCTGGGACGGTAAGAAAACCGATCCTGAAAACGGTGTGACATTAAACATCAGTACGGCATATATGGACGCTGATAATGAAGAGGATTTGACTGCCGGGGCTAATGCGCTGTGGAAAAACTTCGAATTAGGTTATATCTACGCCCACAATAAAATTGATGATTTCGACAAAATGGTTTGCGATGAAGACTGTATCATCACCGACGAAGGGACTTATGATATTCACACCATCCATGCTTCTTATTTGATTCCAAACGTGATGAATATGAATAACTTCAATATATACCTGGGGACCTACTGGTCTAAAATCCAGAGTGATGAGAAGATTTCCAGCGATGATGACCGCTACGGTGCACGCGTGCGCTTTAAATACTACTTCTAAGTGGATTAATGCTCCGAAAAAAAACGCCTGAGCAATCAGGCGTTTTTTATGGCTGGGGCTCGACAACTTACTCCAGCCAGAACACTTCTTTCAGTTCCGCGCTCACCGGGCTATGGTCCGGGTTCGACGGCATGACTTCACCCATGAATTTCCACCAGCGCTGACACACATCGGTGTTGGCGACGGCATCCCAGCGCTCTTCCGATTCGATTTCGACCGTCGCAAACAGCAGGTTGCGGGCCTTGTAGAGATAAATGGCGTAATGGTGAGCGCCATGCGCTTTCAGCACCGCTTCCAGCTCGGGCCAAATCGGGTTATGGCGACGTTCATATTCTTCGTGTGTATGCGGGTGAACCTGCATGACAAACGCTTTACGGATCATAATGCCTCCAGATAGAGCTCGCGTACTTCATCGCGGCTGGCGGTACGCGGATTGCACGGTGCGCACGGATCGGCGAGGGCTTTATCCAGCCAGCCTTCGATATCGGCTTTGGTGACGCCGAGCTGGCTGAAGCCGGACGGAATGCCGACGCGGATGCTCAGATCACGGATCGCCTTAATCGCGGCCATACTCGCCGCTTCGTCGCTCATGCCCCGGGTGTCGACGCCCATCGCCTGCGCTACGCGAACGAAACGTGCAACAGCGTTTGGACGGTTAAAGTTTTCGATGATTGGCAGCAGAATGGCATTGCACACGCCGTGCGGCAAATTATGCGTCGCCCCCGGCTGGTGTGCCAGAGCATGGACCAGCCCCAACCCGGCGCTGTTAAACGCCATGCCTGCCAGATACTGACCGAACGCCATCTGTTCACGTGCTTCAAGGCTGTGACCGTTTTCGACCGCTTTCGGCAGCCAGATTGTGATCAGGCGAATGGCTTCCAGTGCGTTGGCATCGGTGAGTGGATGTGCGCCCACGGATACAAAGGCTTCGATGGCGTGAGTGAGTGCGTCCATGCCAGTGGCAGCCGTCACAGAAGCCGGAATATCCAGCATCACGCTGGCATCGTCGACGGCGATATCCGGGATGATGTTCGAATCGATAATGACTTCTTTCACCTGGCGCTCGCTGTCGATGATCACCGCGTTGCTGGTCATCTCGGCGGCGGTTCCGGCGGTGGTATTAATCGCTACCAGCGGTACGCCCGGTTTTTTGACTTTGCCGACGCCGGAATAGCTCGTCGACGGCCCCGGGTTGGCGGTGAGGATTTTAATCGCTTTGGCGGTGTCGATCGGGCTGCCGCCGCCGAAGGCAATCAGGTAATCACAATGTGCATCCTGATAAGCCTGGAAACCCTTCTGTACCAGCGCCTCCGTTGGGTTAGGGAACACGTCATCGAACAGATGATAAGACATATGGTGCGCATCCAGCGCGGTAAAAAGGGAATCGAGCAGGCCCATTTTTACCAGCTGTCCGTCGGTGACAATCAACGCTTTACCCCACTGTTTTCCCGCCACCAGATTGACCATATCCCCGATTGCGCCCGCGCCATGCAGGCTGATTTTCGGCAGTGCCAACATAAAACTCATGCTTATTCTCCTTAATATTGCTGATTTTACTGCTGGATGGCACCTGCCACCCGGCGTTAATTCCGTCTTCGCGCCATCACTCTGCGCGCAATAATCGGCAGGGAAATCACCACGATCAGCATCGCGCCGATGATGATCGACATTACGATGCCCGGGACGTTGAGCAGGCTTAGGCCAAAGGTCACCAGCCCCATCAGAAAGGCGGCAATAATCACGCCGACCATGCTGCCGGAACCGCCAAGAATATTGACCCCGCCGAGCACCGCCATCGTCACCACTGATAATTCCCAACCGAGCGCGATAGTCGGACGCGTGCTGCCCAGACGCGACGTCAGCAGTACCGCGGCAAGCCCGGACATCAGCCCCACCAGCACGAACAGCATCAGGTTGTGGCGCTTGACGTTGATGCCCGAAAACCACGCCCCGGTCGGGTTATTGCCAATCGCAAACGTACGGCGGCCAAAGTTGGTTTTGTGCAGCACGAAGGTGAACACCGCGGCGAGCACGATAAACAGCGCGAACTCAAACGACAGCGCACCCCAGACGTAGCCCTGACCGAACCACGCGAAACTTGCCGGATACTGGTTCAGCGCCTGGTCGCCGAGCAAAATGTAGGAAATGCCACGGAACAGGCTCATGGTGCCGATGGTAATCACGATGGAAGAGAGGTTCAGCCGGGTGACCAGCAGCCCGTTCACCAGTCCGCACAGCACGCCCACGCCCAGCCCCACGCAGACCAACAGCGGAGTATCCATCCCCGCCACGGCGCAAAAGCCCATTGCCGTGGAACTCAACGCGATGATCGCCGCCACCGACAGGTCAATTTCACGGGCGATGATCAGCATCGCCATCGGCAGCACGATGATCGCTTTTTCGGTGAAGTTGAAAGTGGCATCCGACAGGTTCCAGATGTTCAGAAAATAGGGCGAGGCGAACGCGTTCACCACAAACACCGCCAGGGTGACCGCCAGCAAAAAGCCTTCCCAGCACGCCAGGCGCTGGAAAAATGACGGGGCGGGCGACGTGTTCTGCACAGCGTCTGAAGTCAGCATTTTGCTCATGGTTTCACCGCCAATTTTTGCCGGGCCAGCGCCGCATCGCGCAAGATGAGGCGGCCTTTGCGCTTGTTGCCGCGCTCGTTGAGCACCACCGCAATCACAATCACTGCACCGGAAATCGCCATCTGCCAGAACGGCGATACGCCGATAACCGGCAGCGCATTGTTGATAACGCCGAGGAAAAGCGCCCCGAACAGGCAGCCAAGCACGCGCCCGGTGCCGCCCATGGTGCTGATCCCGCCGATTACGCAGGCGGCGACAACCTGTAGCTCAAAGCCGTTGGCGACATCGACGTACGCCACCGCAAAGCGTGAAATCCACAAATAGCCACAGAACCCGGCCAACGCCCCGGAGAGGCAGAAGCTGACGAACTGCATTTTGCCGGCGTTGATGCCGGTGTAATACGCCGCCGTGGCGTTACCGCCTGCGGTGTAAAGTGAACGCCCCGTCCGGCTGTAACGCAGGAAATAGCCGACCACAAACAGCGCGGCGATGGCGCACCAGCTCAGCACCGGCAGTCCGAGCAAAGCGGCGCGCGGCAGGCCGAGAAAATCGGCGCTCATCTGGTTGGAGTTCACCCAGCCGCCGTTGGACAGCAGAAAAATAATCCCGCGATAAATGCTCATCGTACCGAGCGTTACCACAATCGCCGGAATACCCAGTTTCCACACCAGCAGCCCGTTGATGATGCCCATCAGCAGGCCGAGTAGGGTGGCCAGCGCCAGCAGCGCAACCACCGGAATGTCCGGATGATGGAAATTGAGCAGCGCCACAATCATGCCGGTGAGCGCCAGATTGGCGGCCATCGACAGATCGATGCCTTTGGTCAGCAGCACCATCATCTGGCCGAGGGCGAGAATGATCAGGATCGCCGTGTCGTTGAACATTTCCACCAGATTACCCGGGGCGATAAACGACGGCGTGCGGCTGCCGATGGCCGCGACCAACAGCACAATCACCGCAGCCAGCAGGGCTTCGCGGTGTTTAAGCAGAGATTTCAACATTACGCCGCCTCCCTGCCTGCACCGCTGGCGGCGCTGACGATAACTTCCGCCGTCGCATCGCCTGCGCGGTATTCCGCAACCATAAGCCCTTCGTGCATCACGATGATGCGGTCCGCCATGCCCATCACTTCGGGCAGTTCGGATGACACCATGATCACCGCCAGGCCTTGTCCCACCAGCTCAGACATAAACTGATGCACGGCGGCTTTCGAGCCGATATCAATGCCTTTTGTCGGCTCGTCGAGGATGATGACGTCGGGTTGAGTGGCGAGCCATTTGCCGATCACCACTTTTTGTTGATTACCGCCGGATAGCGTTTCCACCGCCTGACGCCAGCTGGAGGCTTTCACCTGCAAGCGTTTGGCGTAGTCGTCCGCGAGTTTCCATTCCCTTTCTTCGTGCAAAATGCCGTTCGGGTTGAGCTTTCGCAGCTGTGGCAGGCTGATGTTTTGCGCGATAGGCAGCGCAATGATCGCCCCCTGTTTTTGCCGTTCTTCCGGCACGCATACAATCCCGGCCTGTATGGCATCGGCGGGTTGGTGGAAGTGTACGGTCTGGCCGTTCAGGATAATTTCGCCGGAGGATGGCTGCGTCACGCCAGACAGCGCTTGCATCAACTCGGTACGTCCAGCGCCGACCAGGCCGTAAAAGCCGAGAATCTCGCCTTTGCGCAGGCTGAAATTGATATGCGCGAATTCAGTTGGGTGGCACAGATCTTTGACGTCCAGCACCGTGTCGCCGGGTTCGCACGCCACTTTCGGGAAGGTCTGCGTTATGGCGCGGCCCACCATCATCGACACCATCTGCTCTTCGGTGATGTCATGGATGTTGCCTGCGCCGACGAATACGCCGTCGCGTAGAATGGTGTAGTGATCCGCCAGTTCGAAGATTTCGTCGAACTTGTGCGAGATAAACAGAATCGCTTTACCGTCCTGTTTCAGGCGCTCAACGATTTGATAAAACTCCAGAATTTCATGCTGGGACAAGGCCGCAGTGGGTTCGTCGAGAATCACCACCTGCGCATCAAACGACAGTGCGCGCGCAATGGCGACCATATGCCGCTGGGCGATACTCAACGTTTTCAGCGTGGCGCGTGGATCAATCTGCACTTCAAGCCGCGAGAGCAGCGCCTGGGCACGACGGTGCATTTCCGGCCAGTCGAGTTTCTTCAGGAAGCCCTTACAGACGTACTGTCCGGCGAAAATGTTTTCGGTGACCGACAGCTCATCAAACAGTACGGTCTCCTGATGAATCGCGGTGATACCCACTTTGTGGGCTGAGTCCGGCGTGGGCAGCTGAATGGGAATCGCTTTATAGAGAATGTCGCCCTCGTCGGGCTGATAAATACCGGTCATCACTTTGACCAGCGTGGACTTTCCAGCACCGTTTTCGCCAATCAGCGCGGTGACTTTTCCGGGCCACAGGCTCAGTTGCACATTTTCCAGGGCGCGCACACCGGGGAAGAATTTGCTGATGCCCGTGAGTTGGAGCAATGGGGTGGATTCGGTCATGGTCGTTCTCCGTAAGATTCCCCTCACCCTAACCCTCTCCCCATAGGGGAGAGGGGATTGTCTGGTATTGTTTCCCCCTCTCCCTTTTAGGGAGAGGGCCGGGGTGAGGGTATTAGGATCAGAAAATTTTGGAGAACTTATCTATGTTGCTGGCATCGTAAACGAAGGGCTTCGCCATCGCGCCGTTGCCGTCGGCATCCAGCGTGACTTTGCCGAGTTTACCCATGCTGGCTTCAGTTTTGGTGGCGCTGCCTTTGACCAGATCGTCCGCTAAGTACGTAGCCGCATAGCCCAGATCGATAGGGTTCCAGATAGCAAAGCTTTTGCTGGCGCCGGATTTTATTGCCCCCGCCATTTCAGACGGCAGGCCCAGACCGGTGACGTAGACTTTGCCGATTTTGCCCTGATCTTTTACCGCCTGCGCCGCGGCCACGATGCCAACGGACGACGGCGACACGATCACTTTCAGGTCAGGATAGGTTTTCAGCAAACCGACCGCTTCGCGGTAGCTTTTATCGGAAAGGTCATCGCCGTAGGCGACCGTCACCAGATTGATCGACGGATACTGCGGCAGCACTTTTTTCATCTCCGCAATCCAGATGTTCTGGTTGGTGGAGGTGGGGGTGGCGCTCAAAATCGCCACATCGCCTTTGTCGACATTCAACGCTTTCAGCGCATCGGCGGCCAGCTTGACGTTGGTTTCACCGATCAGCGCGTTATTGGAAGGATTCAGGTGGATCTGACGGCCAGCCTGCGCCACGCCAGAATCCCACGAGACCACTTTAATCCCGCGCTGCATCGCCTTTTTCAGTACCGGCACCAAGGCGTCCGGATCGTTGGCGGAAATGGCGATCGCATCGACGCCTTGCGCGATCAACCCGTTCAGCACTTCGATCTGTGCTTCTGCGGTGGTGGTTGTGGGGCCGGTATAAATGACTTTTACGTCACCTAACTCTTTTGCCGCTTCCTGCGCGCCAACGTTGGCCGCTTCAAAAAATCCATTTCCCAGCGATTTTGCCACCAGGGCGATTTTAACTTCAGCTAAAGCAGAACCGGAAAACGCCAGTGCGGCAACGGTGAGGATCAAGCTTAGTTTTATTTTCATTGCTTTTACTCCACTTCGAGTTAGTTGTAGGGATTGCAGGTGTGTGTTCGCCCCGTCTCAATGAGCGGGGCGCGATGTTGCTATCTGTAAACTGTTATGCGTAAAGCGCTAATGCTGATGCCATCGGGGTCACGCCAAAGCGTTTGCCAAGAGCAATCAGTTCTTCCCGGGTGATGGTCTGTTTCATGCCGCCCATCGAATAGACCTTCACCAGAACCTCTGCCGATTTCTCGGCGGTATCAATTAAGCCAAACGCTTCATCGAGCGTCGGGCCGCTGCCGAATACGCCGTGGAATGGCCACAGCACAAGCGAGTGCTGCTGCATTTCAGTGGCGGTTGCCTGCCCGATTTCATCGGTTCCTGGCACCATCCACGGCAGAATGCCGACGCCATCCGGGAATACCACCAGACACTCGGTGCTGCCTTCCCACAGTTTGCGGGTGATGAGGTCGGTGTCGTTTTCCAGCACGTAAGTCAGGGCAATCAGGTTGGTGGCATGGCAGTGCATGATCACGCGGTCTTTGCCATTGGTCGCCTTGATGCGTTCGCAATGGGAAAGGAAGTGCGCCGGTAGCTCAGAGGTTGGCACCGCTTCGTGAGTCAGCCCCCAAAGAATGTGGTATCCCGCGCCGTCGCTGTCCACTTTCACCACGCCTAAATTGGCGGTCGGATCGAGCTGCACGTTGCGGAAGAATTTGCCGGAACCGGTGACGATAAACGGCGTATTCGCCAGAGCAGGCATCGGCTGGCTCAGCGCGATATAACGCGGCTTCGCGTGGAAATCCGCTTCGAACGGCGCGATATCGGCGTCGTCGAGGCGCAGGGTCAGGTTGCCGCCGTTGCGTTCGTCCCAGCCTTTCAACCAGGCATCGGTGGTGGCTTTGATCATGCCCTGGACGAACCAGGAATCGGTAATGGTGTGCATAGTGTCTCTTTTCCTTCAAATTGCCGGGTGGCGCTGCGCTTACCCGGCCTACTTGTCACGCGTAGGCCCGGCAAGCAAAGCGCCGCCGGGCATGTCTTTTATTTACGCTTCGTTAAAACGTTTTTCTCGTAAGCGCGAACGTTGTCGAGCCACTGGCTGCCGGCTGGCGTATCGTGACGTTGGCAATACATTTCCCATACCGCCTGCCACGGCAGGCATTTCTGCTCTTCGAGCAGGGCCAGACGCGCGGTGTAATCGCCGTCAAGTTCCAGCTGACGCAGTTCCGCCGTCGGTTCCAGCAGGGCGCGCAGCAGGGCTTTTTTCATGTTGCGCGTGCCAATCACCCACGCGGCGATACGGTTAATCGACGCGTCGAAGAAATCGAGGCCAATGTGTACGCGGTCGAACAGGTTGTGACGGATGATTTCGCTGGCGATAGCCTGAGTTTCGTCGTCCAGCAGCACCACATGGTCGCTGTCCCAACGTACCGGGCGGCTCACGTGCAGCAGCAGGCGCGGCACAAACAGCATTGCGGCGGAGATTTTGTCGGAAATCACTTCGGTAGGATGGAAGTGGCCCGCGTCCAGACACAGCGCGGTCTGGCGGCTGGTGGCGTAGCCCATGTAGAACTCGTTGGATCCGACGGTGTAGCTTTCCGCCCCAATACCGAACAGTTTGCTTTCGACCGCGTCGATGTGATGCGCCGGACTCAGTTTTTCGCTGATGATTTCATCCAGCGCGTTCATCAGACGCTGGCGCGGCGCGAGGCGGTCGACGGTCAGGTCCTTCATGCCGTCGGGGATCCAGATATTCATCACTGATGGCGTACCCAACTGCTCGCCGAAATACGCGGATACGCGGCGGCTGGCTTTGCAGTGATCAATCCAGAACTGGCGGATTTCATCGTTAGCGTGGGCCAGCGTAAAGCCATCGGCGCTCATTGGGTGCGAGAAGCAGGATGGGTTGAAATCCAACCCCAGCTTGTTGGTTTTCGCCCACTCAACCCAGTTTTTGAAATGCTCCGGTTTGATTTCATTGCGACCCACCGGCGTCTCGGACTCCAGATAAATAGCGTGCAGATTCAGGCGTTTTGGGCCCGGGATCAGGCTCAACGCCTGTTCCAGGTCAGCACGCAGTTCGGGGGCGTTGCGCGCTTTGCCCGGATAGTTGCCGGTCGCCTGAATGCCACCCGTTAACGCACCGCCTGGATTTTCAAACCCGCCGACGTCATCGCCCTGCCAGCAGTGCATCGAGACAGGCAGACGATCGAGCTGACGCAGTGCCTCCTCGACGTCGACACCTACAGTGGCATAACGTTGTTTTGCCAGTTCCCAGGCTTGTTCAAGTTGAGTGGTCATGCGCAAAGCTCCTTGGTCTGTTGTGGCTGAAACTGCGCGACATAGCGGGCAATTTCACTGTTCGAATCCGGATTAAACGTGGTGAGGGCGTGGTTGCCGCGCACCACCTTGCGAAAATCATCGACGTCTTTGAGTTCATCAAGCGTCATCAACTGCACACCGATATTGCCCAGTGTGGAGGCTTCAATCGGCCCGGCAATAACCGAAATACCGCAGGCGTCGGCGCAGAGCTGATTGAGCAGTTCGTTCTGGCAGCCGCCACCCACGATGTGCAGTTGTGAGAAGCGGTGACCGTGAAGGTCAGCGAGCTGGTGCAGAACGCGGGCATACAGCAACGCCAGGCTGTCGAAAATACAGCGCGCCAGTTCGGCGGCGCTTTCGGGCTCCGGCTGGTGGCTTTCGCGACAGGCAGCCTGAATTTCGGCGCTCATGTTGTCGGGGTTAATGAAGCGGTCATCGTTCGGGTTAATCACGAACTGGCAGGCGGGCAGTTTCTGCGTCTTGGCAACTAACGCCCCGATATCGCTGATGTTTTGCTCTTTCAACACCCGTTGCAGCAGCCACAGGCCCATGATGTTTTTCAGTACCCGGTAGCGACTTTCCGCGCCGCCTTCGTTGGTGATGTTGTTCGCCAACGCGATGTCACTGGTACACGGCGTTTTGCTTTCATAGCCCATCAGCGACCAGGTGCCGGAAGAGAGATAGGCCGCGTGTTTGTCTGCCAGCGGCGAGGCAATCACCGCACTGGCGGTATCGTGGCTGGCGACGGCGACCACCGGGATTAGGTTTCCCAGCGGACAAATCCAGTGCCCGATAACGTTGCCAGGATGTGTCGGCGTGCCAAACCAGTCGCGCGGCGCACCGGCCCAGTTGAGCAGATCGCCATCCCAGTTATCGGTGTTGATGTTCACCATTTGAGTGGTGGTCGCGTTGGTATATTCCCAGTTCATTTTGCCGGTCAGGCGGTAGCTGAAATAGTCGGGGATCAGCAGCGCGTGGGCGACGTTGGTCAGTACGTCTGGCTGTTGTTCGGTTAAGGCACGGAACTGGTAAAGTGTGTTGAATGGCAGGAATTGAATGCCGCTACGGTGATAGATGTCGACGCGTCCAAGCTGCGTTTCAGCGCGTTGCATCACGCCCTGGGTGCGGCTATCGCGATAGGACACCGGGAGGCCAACGCGGTGACCGTCTTTATCCAGCAGCACAAAATCCACGCCCCACGTGTCGATACCGATGCTGTCGATAAGAATGCCGTCATCGCACACTTTCTTCAGCCCGCAGCGGATTTCAGCTTCCAGGCTGTCGATATCCCAGCAGTCTGTGCCGTCCACTTTCTGGAGCGTATTCATAAAACGGTGGATTTCACGTAGCGCCAGGGTCCGTTTGTTGCGGTCGTAACTGGCCAGCATGACGCGCCCGCTGGAGGCACCTAAATCAACCGCCACACAATGGCGAAAACTCATGGAGAGATCCTTCTGATAGTCATTACGGACAGTCTGAAGGAGCGTCATCGAATCGACCTTCTCACTACTGACAGCAGCAAAAGGCGGCTGGCAAGAAAGCAAAGATGAACGTGAGAGGCATCACACTTTCCAGTAATGAGCCCGTTTCATGCGGGTGTGACATCGAACCCATTTCCTGATTTTTCCTGTCGTTTCTTGAAAAACGGACAGGGTTTGCGTGCTTTGCTGTCAAAACGTCAAGGTGAGAATGGCAGGGGGTGCTTATTATCCTGATAACTTTTCTCATTTCGTGGGGCCATTATGACCGTACTGCACAGCGTGGATTTTTTTCCGTCAGGACATGCACCTGTTGCCATTGAGCCACGGCTTCCACAGGCTGAGTTTCCGGAACACCACCATGATTTTCATGAGATTGTGATCGTCGAACACGGCACGGGTATTCACGTATTCAACGGTCAGCCGTACACCATCACCGGCGGGACGGTGTGCTTCGTGCGCGATCACGACCGGCATCTGTATGAGCACACTGACAATCTGTGCCTGACCAACGTGCTGTATCGTTCGCCGGATGCGTTCCGGTTTCTGTCCGGTCTGGAACAGCTGCTCCCGCAGGAGCAGGATGGCGTGTATCCTTCGCATTGGCGTGTGAATCAGTCTGTGTTGCAGCAGGTGCGGCAGGTCGTGCAACAGATGGAAGCGCTTGATGGCGGGGAGGATATGCACGCTATCGCCAACCGCGAAATTCTGTTTATGCAGCTGTTGGTGAATTTGCGGCAGGGCAGTCTGGCGGCAGAGGCGACCAACAACGATGCGCGCCTGAATTTGATGATGGCGTGGCTGGAAGACCATTTCGCCGATGAAGTGTGCTGGGAAGAGGTTGCCGATCGCTTTTCGCTGTCGCTGCGCACGCTGCATCGTCAGCTTAAGCAGCACACCGGTATGACGCCTCAGCGTTATCTCAATCGCATTCGCCTGACCAAAGCGCGTCACCTTCTGCGGCACGGCGATGAAAGCGTCACAGACATCGCATTTCGCTGTGGTTTTGGCGACAGTAATCATTTTTCGACACTTTTTCGCCGTGAGTTTCAATGGTCGCCGCGTGATATTCGTCAAGGGCGCGATACCCAGTTGCAATAAAAAAGCCCATGAGACTCATGAGTTTTTTGTTGTGACGCATTTACTTAATGGGTTTTAAAACTTCACATCTTGTAAATATTCCCAATCTTTGTTGCTTTTCTTATTGGTTGGGAAATACCAATATTGACCATCATGTTTCAACCTAAATAAACCCAGTTGCTGTTATTGTTTTTATTTGTCGGGAAGTACCCATAGCGGCCATCTTTACCGATGTTTTGCAGCATAAAATATTCTTTATCGCTCCAGTTGAAGGCATGCTCTGACAAGACGCCAACCTCTGGAGACACTGATGTGATCCAGTCAATGTATTGGGAGGTACGCCCCCATTTGGTACTCTCTTTTACTGGCTCATAGCCTGCGCCGATCCCATTATTCATCTCAAAAATACTGTCGATTACGCTCATGCTGGTCAGGCGACGCTGGCCGGATTTCGGACCATAGGATTCATTTTCCGTGACGTTGACGCCCCAAAGGCCATAACCCATAAACTGAACCGGTTTACCTTTTTCTTTAAATAAGTGCTAATAAAGAGAACGTCTTTAATTTGAATTTCATCAATTTCCTTTGATATAGAGTCCTTGCGTCGCGATCTTGTATTAGGTTATTAAAATATATTAATCGCTGTATCGTTAATAATATATTTGTGTTTGTTTAATCCTTCGGGCGTGGCGTAATAAATAATCCCCTCTGGAATTTATAGGTTTCTGTTAAAATGAATCCGGTGGGATGACATATTCGAGAACAGAATCACCGTTTTTTTAACTGAAGTAGTGAATACTTACCGGTGGTTCAGCATTTGAGGTGCCGGAGTGACGTGTCATTTGATCCTGAAAAAAGCGGATTTCTTTGCCAGTCCGCAGCAAGCGGTGGCGGTGGCCGATCGCTATCCGCAAAACGTGTTTGCGGAACATACGCATGAGTTCTGCGAGCTGGTGCTGGTGTGGCGAGGTAACGGGCTGCACATCCTCAACGATCGTCCGTATCGCATCACCCGAGGCGACCTGTTCTACATTCGTGCCGAAGACAAACACTCCTACGCGTCCGTAAACGACCTTGTTTTGCAGAATATTATTTATTGCCCCGAACGGCTGAAGCTCAACCTGGACTGGGCGGCGCATATTCCTGGCTTGAATGGAACAAACTGGACGCCGCACTGGCGGATTGGCAGCAGCGGCATGACTCAGGCACGACAGGTGATCACCGCACTTGAGCAGGAAAGTCATAAAACCTGCACCCATTCGAACGACATGGCAGAACTGCTGTTTGCGCAGCTCGTGGTGACTTTACGTCGCCATCGCTACGCCACTGATAACCTGGCGGCAACCGAAAGCGAGGCGCTGCTTGATAAGCTGCTTACCGCGCTGGCAGGGAGCCTGAATCGACCTTTTGCGCTGGATCTCTTCTGTGAGCAGCAGGCCTGTAGCGAACGCACGCTGCGTCAGCAGTTTCGTAGCCAGACGGGGATGACCATCAACCATTATTTGCGCCAGCTACGCATCTGCCATGCGCAGTATCTGCTGGGGCATTCTGAATTGATGATCGGGGAAATCGCCATGCACTGCGGCTTTGAGGACAGTAACTACTTTTCAGTGGTGTTTAACCGGGAAGTGGGGATGACGCCGGGTCAGTGGCGTCATCGGCATAAAAATGCGGCGTAATCAGTTCGCCATGCCCAAGCCCACGATATTCGCGGCGATGATAATCACCACGCAGCCCAGGCTCAGGACACCGACCGGACGACGACCCGCATTGTTCCACTCTTTCAAAATCAATCCGACCATACCACCGCACAGCACGTAGAAACTCATGTGCAGCATCCAGCTCATGTAGTCGTACTGCGCCGGAATGCTGGCGTGGCCCCAGGCGTAGAAGAAGAATTGCAGATACCACATCAGGCCAGCGAGCGCTGAAAACAGGATATTGCCGACGATCATCGATTTTGCAATCGAGAAGTCTGCTTTTACCGACAGGTTTGACTTGGTTGCCAGGCGGAAGAAGCAGAAGCCGAGGTTTATCACCGCGCCACCGCCCATGATGATGACATAGCTTGGCAGCGCCACGTACAGCGGATCGACGCCGAGCGCGGCTGCCGCTTCATGCATCGGCTTGGCCGCGTTCATGGCGAAGGACATACCCGCCGAGAAAATGCCGCACATTACCGCCAGAATCAGCCCTTTTTTCAGGTTGAACTCTTCGGCTTTGATACCCATTTTGCGCTCTTTTAGTTGACCGGCGCGGGTGACGATGCCCACGCCAATCACCGCTACCAGCACGCCCAACAGCGTCATACGGCCGCCTTCGGTACCCATCAGCACGTGGAACTGACCGTTCAGGATTGGCGTCATCAGCGTACCGACGATAAGCGTGATGCCGATAGCGATACCAATGCCCATCGACATGCCGAGATAGCGCATTGTCAGGCCGTAGTTGATGTTACCGATGCCCCACATCGCGCCGAACAAAAATACTGGCAGCAACGTGGACGCGCTAAATGAATGATAGTAGGCCCAAAAATCCGGCAGCAGCATGGCGCTGATGGCCCATGGCAGGATGAGCCAAGAAACAATACCGCCGATAGCCCACATGGTTTCCCAGGACCAATTTTTCACCTTTTTAAACGGGGCATAGAAACAGGCTGCACTGGCTGCACCTATCAAATGCCAAAGAATTCCCATCGAAATCGCGTGACTCATTTTTTTCCCTCATGTTTTACATCGATGAAACTTTCATCTGAAGCACGGAGTATAAAAATCAGTCAGTTGATTAACCTTCAGGCCGCTGCCGTATACGGCTCATATCTGGCAAAAAGCACGTGTTCCCCTTGAGCAGGCTCACAAAATCAGCCACATACCTAAAAGTTATAACCTTATTAAAACTACGGCATTGATAAACATTTTCAATATCATTTAATTAACTATAATGGACCAACTGCTTACGCGGCGTAACACCTCTGCCGCCCGATGATAATTGGAGATGAATATGAGCTATACACTGCCATCCCTGCCGTACGCGTACGATGCCCTTGAGCCGCACTTCGACAAGCAGACGATGGAAATCCATCACTCTAAACACCACCAGGCCTATGTGAACAACGCGAATGCTGCGCTGGAAAGCCTGCCTGAGTTTGCGAACCTGCCGGTTGAAGAACTGATCACCAAACTGGATCAGCTGCCAGCGGACAAGAAAAACGTTCTGCGTAACAACGCAGGCGGTCACGCAAACCACAGCCTGTTCTGGAAAGGCCTGAAAACCGGTACCACTCTGCAGGGCGACCTGAAAGCGGCTATCGAAAGCACCTTCGGCTCCGTTGAGAAATTCAAAGAAGAGTTCGAGAAAGCTGCTGCTACCCGTTTCGGCTCTGGCTGGGCGTGGCTGGTACTGAAAGACGGCAAACTGGCCGTTGTTTCTACCGCTAACCAGGATTCCCCACTGATGGGTGAAGCTGTTTCTGGCACCTCTGGTTTCCCAATCCTGGGCCTGGACGTGTGGGAACATGCTTACTACCTGAAATTCCAGAACCGTCGCCCGGACTACATCAAAGCGTTCTGGGACGTGGTGAACTGGGACGAGGCTGCTGCACGTTTCGCCGCTAAAAAATAAGGCGACTCCTCGCCTCTGTTGCCACCAGGCATAAAAAAACCCCGCTGATTAGCGGGGTTTTTTGTTTTAGCGAATGCCGAACTGACGGTCGACGGTTGCCAGTTGTTCTGCGTTGAGCGTCCCGCCCGCGTTGCGCGAAACGGGTGTGCAGTAACCGAACTTGCGTGAGACGACGGTTTTAATCGTGGTCACGAAATCATCCCCGATGGCGTAAATTGCCATGAAGCGTCCGATCTCCCGTTGGGCGTGCGTCAGCGCGGTGATATCGCTTTTCTGCCACGCCTCCCGTGCCTGAACAAACAGCTCAGGCATGACGTTATTCAGCCCAGAAATCACCCCTGCGCCGCCTGCCATCAGGTTCGGTATGAAGTATTCGTCGTAGCCCGATAGCACGGCAAAATCGGTGCGCACGGCCTGGGTGGCGTGGATCATGTTGCGGGTATGCGACTGGCAATCAACCGTGTCCTTGATGCCCGCGAAGTGTGGGAATTCCGCGGCAAGCGTGGCGGCAATTTCGGGAGTGATATCGCAACCGGTTCGCGCCGGGAAATTGTAGGCGAACCATTTACCTTCGAGGCGTTGGCCAATCTCACGAAAATAGCTCAGCACCTGATTTTCCGTCTGGCCGTAATAGTAAGGCGGCAGCACCATCACCGCATCATAGCCAGAAGAGTAAGCGACCTGCGCCATCTGGAAAACATCGCTGAGGCAGGTGGATGACACGTTGGCGACCATCGTCAGGGATGACATCACCCGCGCGTTGCGGATAAGCGTTAAACGCTCTTCCAGTGAAAACGACGCGAATTCGCCAATGCTGCCCATCAGAAGAATGACGTCAATGCGCGCGTCGGTGAGGCGGGTGAGATGCTGTTTCAGCCCGTCGTAATCAATGTGTCCTTCACTGTCCATCGGGGTGATCGAAGGGCACCAGACGCCGGTAAAACGAAGAGGCTGGGTCATGTCGTTGACTCCTTATAGTGAAATAGCGTTTCAATTTAACCAATGGATAACATGAATCGTTCAGCAACGGCTTTACGCATGTCGCATTTTGCGCAGTTTACGTGCAAAAATAGCGGGAATGAGGGTCGGGAACAGGAGGGGGAAAATGCAATATCCGGTAAACGTATTTACGGGCAGCGTGCAGGAGTACGAGGGCAGTCGCCCCAGCGCGATTGCAAAGTTGCAGGTGGACGGCGAGCTTGAGCTCACCGAACGTGGCCTGGTAGGCGATGAGCAGGCGGAAAAGAAAATCCACGGCGGCCCCGATCGCGCGCTGTGCCATTATCCGCGCGAGCATTACGCGGATTGGGCGCAGGAGTTTCCCGAGCAGGCGGCGTTGTTCTGCGCACCAGCATTTGGCGAGAACTTATCCACGGTTGGGCTGACGGAACAAAATGTGTTTATCGGCGATATTTTCCGTTGGGGAGATGCGCTGATTCAGGTCACGCAGCCGCGTTCGCCATGCTTCAAGCTCAATTATCATTTCGGCATTAGCGATATGTCTTCCCTGATGCAAAGCAGCGGCAAAATGGGCTGGCTGTATCGGGTGATTCTGGCGGGAAAGGTGTCGAGCGATCAGCCGCTGGAGCTGGTTTCGCGCCTGAGCGACGTGTCGGTGCATGACGCTGCGGCGATTGCGTGGCATACGCCCTATGACGATGAAGAGTATCGCCGTTTGCTGTCGGCGGCGGGGCTATCGGTGAGCTGGACGCGGACGATGCAGAAGCGACGCTTGAGTGGGCATATCGAGGATAATTCACGGCGGTTGTGGGGGAAATAGCAGTGCGGTCTGATGCCCTCTCCCACGGGGAGAGGGGGAATGCAAAGGTACACTCTGAATCGTTCCCTCTCCCTGTGGGAGAGGGTTAGGGAGAGGGGCCAGACATCAACCCCGTTTGTACAACGGCAGCCACAGCGTTAACCGCAAACCACCCAGCGGGCTGTCGTCGGCTTTGACCCAGCCGCGGTGCTGCTGAATAGCCGTTTCGACAATCGCCAGGCCAAGACCCGTCCCGCCGGATTCACGGTCTCGGGCTTCGTCAGTGCGATAGAACGGACGGAAAATCTGTTCTCTGTCTTCTGGGCTGACGCCCGGACCGTCATCATCGACGTTAATCGTAATGCCATCTTTATCCACTGAGAAACTCACCGATATTTTGGTGTGCGAGTAGCGCAGCGCGTTACGCACGATATTCTCAAATGCACTCTCGAGTGCATTCGGGTTACCGTACAGCGGCCACGGGCCAGGTGGATATTCAACGGTGAACGATTTGCCCATCTGTTCCGCTTCAAACGCTGCGTTATCAAGCACTTCACTCCACAGCTGATTGGCCTTCAGGTTTTCACTTACCAGGGCGTTTTTCGACTGATTACGCGACATCACCAGCAGGTCATTGATCATGCTGTCCAGGCGGTGTGCTTCCATTTCGATGCGCTCCAGCTCTTTGCTTTCCCCCGTTCGGCGACGCAGCAACGCGGTGCCTAACTGCAAACGCGTTAGCGGCGTGCGCAGTTCATGGGAGATGTCGGAAAGCAGGCGCTGATTGGCGGTCATCATCCGTTCGAGCGCCGTCACCATCTGGTTAAAACTGGAACCCGCGGCGAGGAATTCCTGCGGTCCGGATTCAAGCTCCGGATGCTGACGTAGGTTGCCCTGAGCCACTTCGTCGGCGGCGTTTTTCAGCTTACGTGCGGGTTTGGCGAGACTCCACGCCAACCACAATAATAGCGGCGAACTCACCAGCATGGTGACGATCAGTAATAGCAGTGGACGGTCAAACAGTAGGTTGATGAAATCAGATTGCGAGGTGCTGGCCGGGCGAATCAGGTAGAGCTGGTAGTTATCTTCTCCGTCACGAACGGAGAAGGGCCCTACCATTTCCAGTCGGCCATAGCGTTTTTTCTGCGGATGATCGGCGTTATCGGACTGGCCGATAAAGTTACGAATGATCTGCATTTCATTGCGTTCTGCGCCGATCACCCGGCCTTCGCTGGTCACCAGCAGAAGGCGTTGTCCCGGAGGTGCCCATTTGTCGATGGCGCGAAACAGCCGACGCCACCACATCAAATCATTGGGCGGATCGTTCGCCAGTTCGACTTCGACGTGCTGCTCAATCATCAGGCCCTGGCGTTGTTCGCTGTCCATCAGTTCTGTCATCTGGCGCGAATCAAGCTTGGGCAACATCAGTACCAGCATCAACACCAGTGCCAGGGTCAACCAAAAAATGGCAAAGATGCGTGCGGTCAAACTTCCTATCATGAAGCGGACACCATCAGATAGCCGCGGCCACGTAAGGTTTTAAACCATGGGTGACCATCTTTCCGCTCTGGCAATTTACGGCGCAGGTTGGAAATATGCATATCAATAGCGCGGTCAAACGGGGTTAAGCGTTTGCCCAGCACTTCCTGGCTCAGATGTTCACGGGATACCACCTGGCCGAGATGTTGCGCCAGCAGGTAAAGCAGCGTGAACTCGGTGCCGGTCAGTTCCAGCGTAGTGCCATCGAAGCTTGCTTCCTGACGGCCCGGATTAAGGCTGAGGGAATCGACTTCTAAGTTTGGTGAACTGGTATCGCTGGTTTGCTGCTGTTCGCTCCAGTGGGAACGACGCAGAATGGCGCGAATACGGGCGACCAGTTCACGGTCGTTAAACGGCTTTGGCAGATAGTCGTCCGCGCCCAGCTCAAGGCCGAGTACGCGATCGAGTTCGCTGCCGCGTGCGGTCAGCATAATGACCGGCGTCTGGTGTGTCTGTCGCAGCTCTTTAAGGGTATCAATGCCATTCTTCTTCGGCATCATTACGTCGAGCAAAAGCAGGTCGATGCTGTCATCCAAAAGCGCCAGTGCTTGTTCCCCATCGTGGGCAACCAGCACATTGAAGCCTTCCATGTCGAGCAGCTCCTTTAACAGGGAGGTGAGCTCCCGGTCATCATCAACTAACAGGATTTTATTCATTAATTTAATACCTCCGAGGCAGAAATTACGTCATCAAGGCTCGCTAATCCATGACTTTACGTTGTTTTACACCCCCTGACGCATGTTTGCAGCCTGAATCGTAGACTGTCTCTCGTTGAATCGCGAAACAAAAGTACTTGGGAGCAATTGATGCGCAATGTTATCGCTGCCGTCATGGCCTCAACGCTGGCGCTAAGTGCGAATAGCCAAGCTGCTGAAGTCGTCACCAGCGTTAACTGGACCTCAAATGACGGGGCGACGCAGGGCAGTTATCAGGGCCATATGTTTGACGGCATAAGTTTAACCGAATATCAGCGTCAACAGATGCGTGATCTGATGCAACAGGCTCGGCGACAGCAGCCCCCTGTTAATGTTAGCGAAATGGAGACAATGCATAAGCTTGTCACCGCAGATAAATTTGATGAAATCGCTGTGCAGGCACAGGCAGAGAAAATGGCGCAGGAGCAGGTTGTCCGCCAGGTCGAAATGGCCCGGGTTCGCAACCAAATGTTTCGCCTGTTAACGCCAGAGCAGCAAGCGATTTTAAATGAACGACACCAGCAACGAATGGATCAGTTGCGGGAAGTTGCACAGATGCAGCAAGGCTCGATGTCGACCCTGTTTAGTAGCAGTAGCAATACCCGTAGTAACCAGTAACAAACCCTGTTTTCCTTGCCATAGACACCATCCCTGTCTTCCCCCACATGATGTGGGGGTTTTTTTTGCCTTTTTTCCGGCAACTGCCTTGAATCACATTCCGCTATACTACCCGCAGAAGAGAGTAGGAGTGTTTATGAATCAAACCTATGGCCGTCTGGTCAGCCGGGCGGCGATTGCCGCGACGGTAATGGCTTCGGCATTACTTTTGATCAAGATTTTTGCGTGGTGGTATACCGGGTCCGTCAGTATTCTGGCGGCGCTGGTGGATTCGTTGGTGGATATCGCCGCCTCGCTGACTAACCTATTGGTGGTGCGCTATTCGCTGCAGCCTGCCGATGAAGAGCATACTTTTGGTCACGGCAAGGCGGAATCTCTCGCGGCGCTGGCGCAGAGTATGTTTATTTCCGGCTCGGCGCTGTTCCTGTTTTTGACCGGTATTCAGCATGTCATCACTCCCGAACCGATGCGCGAGCCTGGGGTCGGGATGGTGGTGACGGTTATCGCGCTCGTGAGTACGCTGATTCTGGTGACCTTCCAGCGTTGGGTGGTGCGTAAGACGCAAAGCCAGGCAGTGCGCGCCGATATGCTTCATTATCAGTCTGATGTTATGATGAACGGAGCCATTCTGGTCGCGCTTGCGCTGTCGTGGTACGGCTGGCACCGCGCCGATGCATTGTTTGCATTGGGGATTGGCATCTATATTTTATATTGTGCAATACGCATGGGGCATGAAGCGGTACAGTCGCTACTGGACAGAGCGCTTCCCGATGAAGAACGTCAAGATATCATTAACATCGTGAGTGCCTGGCCTGGCGTCAGCGGTGCGCATGACCTTCGTACGCGGCAGTCAGGGCCGACCCGCTTTATTCAGATTCATTTGGAAATGGAAGATAACCTGCCGTTGGTTCAGGCGCATTTAGTGGCTGAACAGGTTGAGCAGGCGTTATTGCTTCGCTTTCCGGGTTCTGATGTCATTATTCATCAGGATCCGTGCTCGGTGGTCCCTTTGGGGCGACAGGGCTTTTTGGACATTCGTAATTCGTTGTAAAAATGTGGGCCGGATCGGCATTTTTTGTCTAAATTACCGCCGATTGGCCTGACCTGAATCAATTCAGCACGATGCGACTGATATACTATTTCCATATAGTCGATCTCTCCCTTATTGCGGGGGCGCTTCGGGCAACAGAATAATTTTTAGCATTCCTAAGTTCAGAGGTAGTCATGATTAAGAAAATCGGTGTGTTGACAAGCGGCGGTGATGCCCCGGGCATGAACGCAGCCATCCGTGGTGTTGTGCGTGCAGCGCTTTCAGAAGGTCTGGAAATTTTTGGTATCTATGACGGCTACCTCGGTCTGTATGAAGATCGCATGGTCCAGCTCGACCGTTACAGCGTATCCGACATGATTAACCGCGGCGGCACCTTCCTCGGTTCTGCGCGCTTCCCGGAATTCCGTGAAGAGCATGTCCGTGAAGTTGCTATCGAAAACATGAAAAAACGCGGCCTGGACGCGTTAGTGGTTATCGGCGGTGACGGCTCCTATATGGGTGCGAAGCGTCTGACCGAAATGGGCTTCCCATGCATCGGCCTGCCGGGCACTATCGATAACGACATCAAAGGCACCGACTACACCATCGGTTACTTCACCGCGCTGGGCACTGTAGTTGAAGCGATTGACCGTCTGCGCGACACCTCTTCTTCACACCAGCGTATCTCCATCGTTGAAGTGATGGGCCGCTACTGTGGCGATCTGACCCTGGCCGCAGCGATTGCCGGTGGTTGTGAGTTTGTTGTGGTTCCGGAAGTGGAATTTAGCCGCGACGACCTGGTGAATGAAATTAAAGCCGGTATCGCCAAAGGTAAGAAACACGCGATCGTCGCCATCACCGAACATATGTGTGATATCGACGAGCTGGCAAAATACATCGAAACCGAAACCAAACGCGAAACCCGTGCGACCGTCCTCGGTCACATTCAGCGCGGCGGTTCCCCGGTGCCTTACGACCGTATCCTCGCTTCCCGCATGGGCGCGTATGCGATTGATCTGCTGCTGGAAGGCTTCGGCGGTCGTTGTGTCGGTATCCAGAACGAGAAACTGGTACACCATGACATCATCGATGCTATCGAAAACATGAAGCGTCCATTCAAAACTGAACTGCTGGACTGCGCGAAAAAGCTCTACTAAGCGCCCCCCGATTGTTTGAGAAATCAGGATCCGTAGCCCTCAGGGGTTACGGATTTTTTTTGCTTCTGATATCAGTCTTCCCAGCACATTAAGCGCTTCTCTTTGAGGAGGGCTGGGTTTACTCTCGATGAGATACGTAATCCAATAAAAACCCTACCGTTTTGTAATCCTTGAGGAAATTGACAATGTCACTGTATAGCGAAACCAAAGCACAGTTTATTCACGGCCTGGTCAGTCTGAGCGCGGTTCTGGAAAAGAGCGCGGCATGGGCGAAAGAGCAGGGTACTGATGAATCGGCATTGCTGGAGGCAAAACTGGCGGAAGATATGTTCCCGCTGAAGCGTCAGGTGCAGGTCACGTGCGATATGTCGAAGCGTGCGATTGCGCGTCTGGCGAATGTCGAAGCGCCAGCGATGGAAGATAACGAAAGCACCTTCGCACAGCTGCATGAGCGCATTGCTGCTACCGTGGCCTTTCTGAAGAGCGTGCAGGATTCGCAGCTGGACGGCGACGATGCGCGTCCAATCATGGTTCAGGCGCGTGAACATCAGCTGCACTTCACTGCCAGCAGTTACGTCTTCCAGTTCGCGATGCCGAACTTCTATTTCCACTCAACGACGGCTTACGCCATTCTGCGCCAAGCCGGTGTACCGCTGGGTAAGGTGGATTTTTTAGGTAAGATTCAGTAACTGTACTGATAAAACGAAAAAGCCTTCTCTCAGAGAAGGCTTTTTTTATGCGAGAAGGCGTTTACTCGATATCGAGGGCGTCTTCCGACAGAATGATACCGGTGTTGTCAGCATAGAGATGGTCGCCGGAGAAGAAGGTCACACCGCCGAAATTGACGCGAACGTCGCTTTCGCCAACGCCTTCACCCGCAGCACCGACTGGAATCGCGGCCATGGCCTGAATGCCAATGTCCAGCTCTTCCAGGTCGTCTACCTGACGCACCGCGCCGTAGACCACCATGCCTTCCCATTCGTTTTGCACCGCCAGACGCGCAAGGTCGGCATCAATCAGCGCACGACGTACGGAGCCGCCACCATCCACTAACAGGATGCGACCACGACCGTTCTGTTCGAGCATATCGTACAGCAACCCGTTATCCTCGAAACATTTCACCGTAATAATCTGTCCACCAAACGACGACCGTCCACCAAAATTGGAGAACAGCGGTTCAACGACATTGACATCTTCCTGGTAGATGTCGCAAAGCTCGGATGTATCGTATTTCATAGGCTTAACGTTCAGTTGCTACGTGAGTTTTCAGTATATCGTGCTATTCGCATTGTTGGCAAAATCATCAATTGTTAATTGATATTTGTCAGTTACGCAAACAGGCGACTCAACACAATCCCAACCACAAACAACAGGTTAGTCAGAAGCGCGCCTTTTACCGTGCGTTCTAGCATTGGGGGCATATCTGCTGGGGAACGGTGCGTGTACACGAAACGCGCCTGTTTGATAAGCAGCGGCGCGGCCAGAATGAACAACCAACCCCACGGATTGTGCAGTGCCATCAGGTTAAACAACGCCAGGCACAGCAGCGCACCCATCAGCAAAGCGGTGTGATAACGGCGGGCATTGACTGGGCCCAGTCGCACGGCTAGCGTGTTTTTACCGTTCTCACGATCGCTGTCGATATCGCGCAGGTTATTGATATTGAGCACCGCCGTTGCCAGCAGGCCGCAGGCCGTTGCAGGCAGGAACGTCACCGCTTCCAGGGTATGTGCCTGAAGGTACCAGCTGCCCATCACGCTGAGCCAGCCGAAGAAGATCAGCACCGAAATATCACCCAGTCCGATATAGCCGTAAGGGCGCGTGCCCACGGTATAGGTGATGGCCGCAATAATCGACACGCCGCCCAGCACCATGAAGCCAATAAAATCTTCCATCGTCTGATACGAGGCCATGAGCAGGGCGATGCCGGACAGGCAAATCAGCCCTACCGTGACCATCAGCGCGCGCTTCATCTGTTCCTGGGTGATGACCCCTTTTTGCATGCCGCGCAGCGGCCCGATGCGGTCCGGCTTGTCGCTGCCTTTCACCGCATCGCCATAGTCGTTCGCCAGATTAGAGAGGATTTGTAACAAACCGGCGGTCACTAGCGCAAGAATGGCGACGAGCGGGTTGAAGTGTCCTTGCCACCAGGCCAGTGCGGTCCCGACAACAATGGCCGCGAAGGCCAACGGTAATGTTTTCGGACGCAGGCTTTCCAGCCAGGCCTGTGTACGGCTGATATCAGTCATAGTTTTTAGCCAATAAAAAATGGGGGCCAAGCCCCCATCAACAGTGATGAAAATGCATTTACCGGGATTATAGGATAAAACGGCTCAGATCTTCATCTGCCACTAACGCATCGAGATGCTTACTGACATATTCCGCATCGATAGTGAAGGATTCACCATGACGTTCGCTGGCGTCATAGGAGATATCTTCCATCAGGCGTTCCAGCACGGTATGCAGGCGGCGCGCGCCGATGTTTTCGGTGGTTTCGTTCACCTGCCATGCGGCTTCAGCGATACGTTTGATGCCGTCGTCGGTGAAGTCGATATTAACGCCTTCAGTGCCCATCAGCGCTTTGTACTGCACGGTCACGGACGCGTTTGGTTCAGTCAGAATGCGTTCGAAGTCGTGAGTCGTCAGGGCTTTCAGCTCAACGCGAATCGGCAGACGACCCTGCAATTCCGGGATCAAATCTGACGGACTGGCCACCTGGAAGGCACCGGAGGCGATAAACAGAATGTGGTCGGTTTTCACCATCCCGTGCTTGGTAGAGACGGTGCAGCCTTCAACCAGCGGTAACAGGTCGCGCTGAACGCCTTCACGAGAAACGTCCGGGCCGGAGGAATTTCCGCCGCGCTTACAGATTTTATCGATTTCATCGATAAAGACGATCCCGTGCTGTTCAACGGCGTCGATCGCGTCCTGTTTCAGCTCTTCCGGGTTCACCAGCTTGGCCGCTTCTTCTTCAATCAGCAGCTTCATTGCGTCTTTGATTTTCACCTTACGCGGCTTCTGTTTCTGGCCGCCCAGGTTCTGGAACATGGACTGCAGCTGGCTGGTCATCTCTTCCATGCCAGGAGGTGCCATGATTTCGACGCCCATCGGTGCCGCGGCGAGATCGATTTCGATTTCTTTGTCGTCGAGCTGGCCTTCACGCAGTTTTTTGCGGAATGCCTGACGCGCAGCAGACGGCTCCTGCGGCTCTTCGGACTGGCCCCAGTTGTTTTTCGCCGGTGGGATCAGCACGTCGAGAATGCGCTCTTCCGCCATTTCTTCCGCACGATAGCGGTTTTTATCAATCGACTGCATGCGCACCATTTTCACGGCAGCATCGGTCAGATCGCGGATGATAGAGTCAACTTCTTTACCGACATAGCCCACTTCGGTGAACTTTGTGGCTTCAACTTTGATGAACGGTGCGTTGGCGAGTTTCGCCAGACGACGGGCGATTTCGGTTTTACCGACGCCGGTTGGGCCAATCATCAGAATATTTTTTGGGGTCACTTCGTGACGCAGCTCTTCGTCGAGCTGCATACGGCGCCAGCGGTTACGCAGGGCGATAGCCACAGAACGTTTTGCCGCGTCTTGGCCAATAATGTGTTTGTCGAGTTCGCTGACAATCTCGCGTGGGGTCATTTCAGACATAGGAGATCCTTACGCTTTAGAAGGTAATTCTTCGATGGTGTGGAAGTGGTTGGTGTAGATGCAGATATCGCCTGCAATCCCCAACGCTTTTTCCGCAATGTCACGAGCGCTCAGCTCGGTATTTTCCAGCAGCGCACGGGCTGCGGCCTGGGCATACGGGCCGCCGGAGCCAATGGCAATCAAATCGTTTTCAGGCTGCACCACATCGCCGTTGCCGGTGATGATAAGCGATGCGTTTTCGTCTGCAACGGCCAGCAGCGCTTCGAGCTTGCGCAGCATGCGGTCGGTACGCCAGTCTTTGGCGAGCTCAACTGCGGCTTTGACCAGATGTCCCTGATGCATTTCCAGTTTACGTTCGAACAGTTCAAACAGCGTAAAGGCGTCCGCAGTGCCGCCGGCGAAGCCTGCGATCACTTTGTCGTTATACAGACGGCGTACTTTTTTCACGTTGCCTTTCATGACGGTATTGCCAAGCGTGGCCTGACCATCACCAGCGATAACGACATGACCGTTACGGCGAACACTTACTATTGTTGTCACGAGAGGACCCCCTGGGTGTAATGCAGAATACAGGCCCCGCACGTTGTGCGGGGCAGAATGCATTAATAGATGGGGGGGATTTTGGGGGTTTCAACCCCTGGAGGCGATACGAATGCAGTTTGCGTGTCCGGCAACCTTGAGGCGAGAGATAGTGCCATCGGCATTATCTTTGCCTTTCACAGGGCCAATCACCACGCGATTCCAGCCGTTATTGGTGGTAATGCGTGAGTCAAATCCTTCAAAGGCCAGTTGGGCACGAACGGTTTCTGCCTGATCAGCACCTTTAAACGAACCGCACTGGATTATCCAACGGCGATCGTCTGCGGTCTGTTTTGCCGGTTCTGGCTCACGCGTTACCGGTGCAGCCTGCTGCGCTTTCGGCTGGCTGGCCGTGGTATGCGTCGGTGTTTGCATCAGGTCCTGATACGGCTGCTGTGTGGTTTGTTTCGGCTGCGTCTGGCGCGGTTGTGAAGCCGGTTGGCTCTGAACCGTACGCGTTTGCTGCTGTTCCACCGGGCGAGACTGCGTGCGCGGGGCTTGCACCGGCTGCGTCTGTGACCACTGCTGCTGTTGAACTTGCTGCTGTTGCTGCACCTGCTGCTGAAGTCGTTGGCGCTGCAGCGTTTGCTGGCGCTGCTCAGGCGTTTGCTCGTTCCACGGTACTTCCGTCAGCTGCGTCGGCTGCTGACGCATATCGGCTTGCATTTGCGCTAACAGCTGGCGCTGTTCGTCGGTCAGCTGATTGGCATTTTTTACTTCACCACCCGCAGACGGTTCTGTTGGCGCACGCACGCCAGGCTGGCGGCTTTCCAGTTCTTTAATATAGCGCCAGCGTTCTTCCGGCTTCGGAGGTAAGCCATTACCCGTGGCCTGACGGCCCTGCATGGCATCGGCTTCTTCTTTCTTGTGATGGGTAATGAAGTACAGACCACCGATAAAGGCAACCAGCACGGCTGCGGCAATGGCGACCATGGTTGGTGAAACAGCAGGAAAACTACTTTGCTTTTTCCGTGAGTTCCTTGTTGGACTCTTTTTTCGCCGCGAAGCAGCAGGTTTGCTGCGGCTTACATAATCTCGTTGTGCCACTGTCGTTTCGCTGTATTTATTCGTTCATCAGCCCGCCATGTTACTTAAGCGGCGGGGCTTTGACCAGAAGCGCTAGTCTGAAAGCCGTTTAGTTTAAGGCTTATTTTTTGTGGTACTACCGCGAACCACCAGTTCACAGTCGAGCAGACGGGAGCCGCTGCTGACATTTTGACCGCTTAGCTGATCGAGTAATAACAGCATGGCTTCACGTCCGATATCAAAACGCGGTTGGGAAACGGTGGTGAGCGGCGGGTCGCAAAATTCTGAGAGGGAAATGTTATCGAAGCCGATAATCGACAGATCGTCCGGCACTTTCAGGCCGCGGCGTTTAGCCAGCGACAGCGCGCCCAGCGCCATAATGTCACTGTGGCAGAAGATGGCCGTCGGCGGCTGCGGCAGTGCAAGCAGCTGTTCCAGCGCGGTCGCCCCGGCTTCGAAGGTAAAGTTGCCGCGAGCGATGTAGTGCGGATCGACCGTAAGCCCACTGCGGCGCAGCGCCTGCACATAGCCCTGCAAGCGATAGTGGCACAGCGGCATTTCTTCTGGCCCGGCAATGCAACCGATGCGCTGATGCCCAAGTTCGTGGAGGAAATTCACGGCGTTAAAGGACGCGGTGAGGTTATCGATATGAACCGTCGGCAGTTCGAGTTCAGGTGCAAACTCATTGGCCATGACCATTGGCGGCAAATTCCGTTGCTCTTCAATGCTGGCGTCGAACGGCAGGCGCGAACCCAGCAGCAGCATACCGTCGATTTGTTTGGTGATGATGAGATCAATGAAGGTTTTTTCCTGCTGATTCTGATGAGCGCAGTCGCCAATCAGCACCAGATACCCCTGCTCAGCAGCGGTAATTTCGATACCCCGGATGATTTCACTAAAGAAAGGATCGCAGATGTCCGGCACAATCACCAGAATGGTTCTCGACTCGTTACGCTTCATGTTCCGGCCCAGAGCCTGTGGGAAATATCCCACTTCCAGCGCGGCCTGCTCCACTTTATTACGCGTGGACTGCGACACTTTGTCGGGGTTCATCAATGCCCTGGAAACGGTTGCCGTTGAGACATTCGCTTTCTGAGCCACATCCTTCATGGTTGCCGAAACAACCTCTTTTTTGGACTTCACCTGGGTTCTCCTCGCTGACGGGGGCAGAGACTTCCACTGTCTCTGACAACAGTCTCTTTTTTATCAGAGAGTAAGTCAGGGGAGTTACAGAAATTTCATGAAAATTGTGACGGAAGCTGAATTTTTCGATCTGCCTCGCAGCGCAAGGAGTTAGCCTTCGATCGGGTCAACGTCCAGCACCCATTTCACTTTACGTGAGGCAGGAAGGGTGTTTATCAGCGCCATAGCCCCACTGACGATATGCTGTAAACGTAGGCGTGATGGGTGTTGCAGCACAATTTGCCAGCGCCAGCGCCCGCCGCGTTTTGGCGCGAGAGCAGGCACCGGGCCGAGCAGCCAGAGTTTGTCATCCGCCAGCGGGCTGGCCTGAAGCAAATTACGCAGCTGCTGCAGAAACAGCGGTGCTTCCTGATTATTGTGATCTTCTGCGCGGATCAGTACATGGCTGGTCCACGGCGGCAGCTGAAGTGTCTGGCGCTCCGCCAGCGCCTGCTGAGCAAAGGCGTCATAGCCCTGATGGAGCAGGGTTTGCAGCAGCGGATGTTCCGGGTGATGGGTTTGCAGAATCACTTCGCCCTGTTTCCCGGCCCGGCCCGCACGGCCAGAAACCTGGGTATATAACTGAGCAAAACGCTCGGCGGAACGGAAATCAGCCGAGAACAGCGCACCGTCGACATCAAGCAGCGCCACAAGGGTGACATCCGGGAAGTGGTGGCCTTTAGCCAGCATCTGGGTACCAATCAGAATGCGCGCGCCGCCGCGATGCACCTCCGCCAGGTATTGTTCCAGCGCGCCTTTGCGGCTCGTCGTGTCGCGGTCGATACGCGAAATTGGGACGTTGGCAAACATCGGCGCCAGCACATCCTCAAGCTGTTCAGTCCCTAATCCCACCGGTACCAGATGCGTCGAACCGCATGAAGGGCATTGACGCGGAATGGGACGCTGGCTATCGCAATGGTGGCAGCGCAGGTGGCGATGGGTCTGATGCAGCGTGTAATAGCTGTCGCAACGCGGGCATTCCGCAATCCATCCGCATTCGTGGCACAGTAGCGTCGGCGCATAACCGCGGCGGTTGAGGAATAAAATGACCTGATTATCGGCCTGCAAATGCTGGCGCATCCGGCTGATTAACGCCGGAGAAAGCCCGGCCTGCAACTGTTGGCTTTTTAAATCGAGCACGTGCTGAGTCGCGGGACGTGCGTTCCCGGCGCGTTTGGTCAGTTTAAGCTGGTGATATTTTCCCTGGCGAACGTTGTGCAACGTTTCCAGGGCTGGCGTCGCGGAGCCGAGAATGATCGGAATTTGCTCATTATGGGCGCGCCACACCGCCAGATCGCGAGCGTGATAGCGCCAGCCTTCCTGCTGCTTGTAGGAACTGTCGTGCTCTTCGTCGATCACGATCACGCCGAGATTTTTGAACGGCGTAAATAAGGAAGAGCGGGTGCCAATGACAATCCCGGCTTCGCCATTCTTCGCTTTCAGCCAGGCCGACAGGCGTTCGCTGTCGTTGAGGGCGGAGTGCAGCACTTCGACCGGGGCGTTAAAGCGTTCACGAAAGCGGGCTATGGTCTGCGGTGTAAGGCCGATTTCGGGCACCATCACCAGCGCCTGTTTCCCCTGCGCCAGCACGTTTTCCAGCACGCTCAGATAGACTTCTGTTTTGCCGGAGCCGGTGACACCTGCCAGCAGCCAGGCTGAAAATTTGTCCGACGCGCTGTGAATGGCCCCGACGGCGGTGGCCTGTTCGGTGTTCAGACGCAGACGCTCGCCGGTAACCGCATAGCCATTGCGCCAGTCGGAAATCGCAGGCGCTTCGCTCGCCAGATCGCTATAACCTTTTTTACGCAGGCCCTGCAGGGCGGCGTCGTTGAATTCTAAATCGGCAACCTGATGGCGCCAGATTTTGCCCTGACGCAGCGCTGCCAGCGCCTGCTGTTGTTTGGCGGATCGCTTCAGTGTGTGGATATCCACTGCCTGGCCCTGTTCCGTCGCATACCAGTACCACAGCGGCGCGGCGCTGGCGGGTTTCCCCTGGCGCAGCAGAATCGGCAGCGCGTGAAAAAGTACATCGCCAATCGGATGGTGGTAATAGTCTGCGGCCCACTGCAGCATGCGCCAGACGGCAGGCGAGTAAACGGGTTCGTCATCCAATACTTCAATGACGTTTTTCAAATCTTTGAGCGGCAGCTCGCTGTCGTCGCTGACCGAGACCACAATCCCCACGCGTTCTTGCTGTTTGCCAAATGGCACGCGGACGCGACACCCGGCCTGAGCGCTAATGCCATCTGGCAGCACATAGTCAAAGGTACGGGGAAGCGGAACGGGCAGGGCAACGTGTGCGACGGGCATCGAATCTTCCTGACTTGAAAAGGAGCGCGTTAGTATACACATTACACTAAGGCGACGTGCGGATCAGATTGCAACCCCTGGTTATATTCTGTATGATTCGCCGCCTTTGGTGCACATAATGCGTACCAAAAAGACCTATACTATTAACTTCACGCGGTGTCTGGCGTTAGGGCTGGAAGAGCGGCGTGGCCTTTACTGAGGTTTCCCATGAAAAAAGGTATTCACCCAAATTACGCAGAAATTACTGCAAACTGTTCTTGCGGTAACGTAATGACCATCCGTTCTACCGTTGGTCACGATCTGAACCTGGACGTGTGCGGCAAATGCCACCCGTTCTACACTGGCAAGCAGCGTGACGTTGCTACCGGTGGCCGTGTTGACCGCTTCAACAAGCGTTTCAGCATCCCGGGCGCTAAATAAGCTACCCGAGAAAAAGGCGCCGAAAGGCGCCTTTTTTGTATCTGAAAATCAGTATTCCCACGTATCCGGGTCGATCCCCAGTTCACGCATAATAATCTTCGCAGCTTCCGGAATTTCATCACTACGCTCTTTGCGCAGATCTTCATCGTTTGGCAGCGGTTGACCGGTAAACGCATGTAAAAACGCTTCACACAGCAGTTCGCTGTTGGTGGCGTGGCGCAGGTTGTTCACCTGGCGACGGGTACGTTCATCGGTAAGGATTTTCAAAACCTTCAGAGGAATGGACACCGTAATTTTTTTTACTTGCTCGCTCTTCTTACCGTGCTCAGCGTAGGGGCTGATATATTCGCCGCTCCATTCAGCCATGAGACTCTCATCCTCTAATCATTAATAAAGGGCCAGGGCGCGCGCCCGGACCATAATCCCGCACAGTTTACCTGAGAGGTGTGACCATGACACCAGCAAAGCCTCTGTGTATGTGCGCTAATGCATATAATTTTAACGGCTATTTCCCGATTGCTCAATCTATACGCAAAGAAGTTTAGATGTCCAGATGTATTGACGTCTATTGTGGCAGTGGTTACTCTGAGGCCTGACTTTTCACCGATGAAGCCAGGAACGATTCACCATGACGCGTAAACAAGCCACTATCGCAGTGCGTAGCGGGTTAAATGATGACGAGCAATATGGCTGCGTTGTCCCCCCGATTCACCTCTCCAGTACGTATAATTTCACCGGATTTAACGAACCGCGTGCGCATGACTATTCCCGTCGCGGCAACCCGACGCGTGATGTCGTGCAGCGTGCACTGGCAGAACTGGAAGGCGGCGCGGGTGCTGTTCTGACGAACACCGGCATGTCTGCCATTCTTCTGGTTACCACCGTTTACCTGAAGCCGGGCGATCTGCTGGTGGCACCACATGACTGTTACGGCGGCAGCTACCGTTTGTTCGACAGCCTGGCGAAACGCGGCTGTTATCGTGTGCTGTTTGTCGATCAGAACAATGAGCAGGCGCTCAAAGCCGCGCTGGCAGAAAAACCGAAACTGGTTCTGGTCGAAAGCCCAAGTAATCCGTTGTTGCGCGTCGTCGATATTGCGAAAATCTGCGAGCTGGCGCGTGAAGCCGGGGCCGTGAGCGTGGTGGATAACACCTTCCTCAGCCCGGCGCTGCAAAACCCGCTGGCGTTGGGTGCCGATCTGGTTCTGCATTCCTGTACCAAATACCTCAACGGCCACTCTGATGTGGTTGCGGGCGTGGTGATTGCCAAAGATCAGGAAACCGTCACTGAGCTGGCATGGTGGGCGAATAACATCGGCGTCACCGGTGGAGCATTTGACAGCTACCTGTTGCTGCGTGGCCTGCGCACGCTTTCTCCGCGTATGGAAGTGGCCCAACGCAATGCCACGGCAATTGTTGAGTTCCTGAAGCAGCAACCACGGGTGAAAAAGCTGTATCATCCTTCTCTGCCAGAAAACCAAGGCCATGAAATCGCGGCTCGTCAGCAGAAAGGCTTCGGCGCGATGCTCAGTTTTGAGCTGGACGGCGACGAAAATACCCTGCGCCGTTTCCTGGGCGGCCTGGAGTTGTTCACATTGGCAGAATCGTTAGGCGGCGTGGAAAGTTTGATTTCTCACGCGGCAACCATGACCCACGCGGGGATGGCGCCAGAAGCACGCGCGGCGGCAGGGATTTCAGAAACGCTGCTGCGTATTTCGACCGGTATTGAAGACAGTGAAGATTTAATTGCCGACCTGGAAAATGGGTTCCGGGCAGCAAACGAGGGGTAAACATGAGTGTGATAGCGCAGGCAGGGACGAAGGCTCGTCAACTGCATAAGTTTGGTGGGAGTAGTCTGGCGGATGTGAAATGTTACCTGCGCGTGGCAGGGATTATGGCTGAGCACTCGCAGCCAGAAGACATGATGGTCGTTTCCGCCGCTGGCAGTACCACTAACCAGCTGATCAGCTGGCTGAAACTCAGCCAGACGGACAGACTTTCTGCGCATCAGGTTCAGCAGGCGCTGCGCCGTTATCAGATTGAACTGATGACCGGGCTGCTGCCTGCCGAGGTGGCCGACAGCATGATCGCTGAATTTATTCACGATCTTGAACGTCTGGCCACGCTCCTCGACGGCGGTATCAACGACGTGGTTTACGCCGAAGTCGTCGGCCACGGCGAAGTGTGGTCCGCACGGTTGATGGCTGCCGTTTTGCAACAACAAGGTCTGGACGCCGCATGGCTCGACGCACGTGCGTTTCTGCGTGCCGAGCGCGGCGCTCAGCCACAGGTCGATGAAGGCCTCTCTTTCCCGCTGCTTCAGCAACTGCTGGCGCAGCATCCAAATAAACGTCTGGTGGTGACCGGGTTTATCAGCCGCGATACTGAAGGCGGTACGGTGCTGCTGGGCCGTAATGGTTCTGACTACTCGGCAACGCAAATTGGTGCGCTGGCGGGCGTGTCTCGCGTCACCATCTGGAGCGACGTGGCAGGCGTGTACAGCGCCGACCCGCGTAAAGTGAAAGATGCCTGTCTGCTGCCGCTGCTGCGTCTCGACGAAGCCAGTGAACTGGCGCGTCTGGCGGCTCCGGTGCTTCACGCCCGTACTCTGCAACCTGTCTCCGGCAGCGATATCGATTTACAGCTGCGCTGCAGCTACACCCCGGATCAGGGTTCAACCCGCATCGAACGCGTGCTCGCGTCCGGAACCGGGGCGCGCATCGTCACCAGTCATGATGACGTTTGCTTGATTGAATTTCAGGTCCCGTCCAGCCAGGACTTTAAGCTGGCACACAAAGAAATCGACCTCATTTTCAAGCGCGCGCATGTGCGCCCGCTGGCGGTGGGCGTGCATCCCGATCGTCATCTGCTGCAGTTCTGCTATACCGCCGAAGTGGCAGATAGCGCGCTGAAGCTGCTTGATGAAGCGGGCTTGCCGGGCGAGCTGCGTTTACGCCAGGGGCTGGCATTGATTGCCATGGTCGGCGCAGGTGTGACCCGTAACCCGCTGCACTGCCATCGCTTCTGGCAACAGCTCAAAGGCCAGCCGGTGGAGTTCACTTGGCAGTCGGAAGAAGGCATCAGCCTGGTGGCGGTTCTGCGTACCGGGCCTACCGAAAGCCTGATTCAGGGCCTGCACCAGTCGCTGTTCCGCGCTGAAAAACGCATTGGTCTGGTGCTGTTCGGCAAAGGTAATATTGGTTCACGCTGGCTGGAGCTGTTTGCCCGTGAGCAAAGCACGCTTTCGGCGCGTACCGGATTTGAATTTGTGCTGGCAGGTGTGGTCGATAGCCGCCGCAGCCTGCTGAATTACGAAGGCCTGGACGCCAGCCGCGCGCTCGCATTCTTTAACGATGAAGCGGTAGAGCAGGACGAAGAATCGTTGTTCCTGTGGATGCGTGCGCATCCATACGATGACTTGGTGGTACTGGACGTCACCGCCAGCGCCCAGCTCGCTGAGCAGTATCTGGATTTCGCCAGCCACGGTTTCCACGTGATCAGCGCCAACAAACTCGCCGGGGCCAGCACCAGCGACAAATACCGCCAAATCCATGACGCGTTCGAAAAAACGGGTCGCCACTGGTTATATAACGCCACCGTTGGCGCGGGCCTGCCGGTGAATTTCACCGTTCGCGACCTGCGTGACAGCGGCGACACTATTCTGGCCATCAGCGGGATTTTCTCCGGCACGCTTTCATGGCTGTTCTTGCAGTTCGACGGCACCGTGCCGTTCACCGAGCTGGTGGATCAGGCATGGCAGCAAGGCTTAACTGAACCCGACCCGCGCGTTGATTTGTCTGGCAAAGATGTTATGCGCAAGCTGGTGATCCTCGCCCGTGAAGCGGGTTACAACATCGAGCCTGACCAGGTGCGTGTCGAATCGCTGGTGCCCTCCCATTGCGAAGAAGGGTCTATCGATCACTTCTTTGAGAACGGCGAAGACCTGAACGAGCAGATGATTCAGCGTCTGGAAGCCGCGCAGGAAATGGGCCTTGTGCTGCGCTACGTGGCGCGTTTTGATGCCAACGGTAAAGCGCGTGTTGGCGTTGAAGCCGTACGTCCGGAACATCCACTGGCCGCGCTGCTGCCGTGTGATAACGTCTTTGCCATCGAAAGCCGTTGGTATCGTGATAACCCGTTGGTTATCCGCGGGCCGGGGGCCGGTCGTGACGTAACGGCCGGGGCCATTCAGTCAGACATTAACCGTCTGGCGCAGCTGCTGTAATCTCCAGCGCCCCTCACCCTAACCCTCTCCCCAATGGGAAGAGGGTTAGGGTTGGCACGAGTTTTCTCTCTGTCGCTCTGGGAGAGGGCATCGGATAGCACTTCCTCTGCACCCTCCCATGAATTATTTTCACCTTCGCTGAACATTCCTCACTCTTTCTGCTGTTTTTTCTGTTGACGTCATCACTCTTTTCCGTCATTTTTACATCTGGACGTCTAAACGTATAGATGCTCATAACACAACATATAACGACATGCGATTGAAGAGGTAAGGTATGAGCTTTTTTCACGCCAACCAGCGGGAAGCCCTGAATCAGAGCCTGGCAGAAGTACAGGGCCAGATTAATGTTTCCTTTGAGTTTTTCCCGCCGCGCACCAGTGAAATGGAGCAAACCCTGTGGGCCTCTATCGATCGTCTGAGCAGCCTGAAACCCAAGTTTGTCTCCGTGACCTACGGTGCGAACTCGGGCGAACGCGACCGCACGCACAGCATCATTAAAGGCATCAAGGATCGCACGGGGCTTGAAGCGGCACCGCATTTAACCTGTATCGACGCCACGCGTGACGAACTGCGCGCCATCGCTCAGGACTACTGGAATAACGGCATTCGCCATATCGTCGCCTTGCGCGGTGACCTGCCGCCAGGCAGCGGCAAGCCGGATATGTATGCCACAGACCTGGTCGCGCTGCTGAAAGACGTCGGTGACTTTGATATTTCGGTCGCGGCATACCCGGAAGTGCATCCGGAAGCGAAAAGCGCCCAGGCGGACTTGCTCAACCTGAAACGTAAAGTCGACGCCGGGGCAAACCGCGCGATCACGCAGTTCTTCTTCGACGTTGAAAGCTACCTGCGATTCCGTGATCGCTGCGCCTCAACCGGCATCGACGTAGAAATTATCCCAGGTATTCTGCCCGTGTCGAATTTCAAACAGGCGAAGAAATTCGCCGACATGACCAACGTGCGTATCCCGACGTGGATGGCGAAAATGTTTGAAGGACTGGATGACGACGCGGAAACCCGCAAACTGGTTGGCGCCAATATCGCCATGGACATGGTGAAAATCCTCAGCCGCGAAGGCGTGAAGGACTTCCACTTCTACACCCTGAACCGCGCCGAGATGAGCTACGCCATCTGCCACACGCTCGGTGTACGTCCCGCGGTATAAACAATGGCCCTCTCACGAGGGCTTTTTTCTTCTCTGAAGCAAACTTCCCCTCTCAATTACGACGAAACGCCGACAGTTAAGCGTCCCTCCTTCCCTGCATAATCTATGGTTATTGTTGAAAGTTTACGGACGCGTCGACATTTCTATAAACAACATTTGTTATGTTGTTTATGGCCAGAAGGAAACAACTATCAAATCTGTAGATTTTATCATCTATAACTTATCTACAGAGCTGTATATCCTGGTATTAAAACACTGAAGGGAACAGGAAGATGAGCAATCAAGAAAACGATCACAATACGTTGTCTGCAGGGAAGTGTCCTTTTCATCAGGGCGGCCATGACGAAAGCGCAGGGGCCGGAACCAGCACACGCGACTGGTGGCCAAAACAACTTCGGATAGATCTCCTCAATCAGCACTCCAACCGCTCGAACCCGTTGGGCGAAGACTTCGATTACCGCAAAGAATTTAGCAAGCTGGACTACTCCGCGCTGAAAGGCGACCTCAAAGCACTGTTAACCGATTCACAGCCGTGGTGGCCAGCCGACTGGGGCAACTACGCGGGCCTGTTTATCCGTATGGCCTGGCACGGGGCCGGTACTTACCGTTCTGTCGACGGCCGCGGCGGCGCGGGTCGTGGTCAGCAACGCTTTGCGCCATTGAACTCCTGGCCGGATAACGTCAGCCTCGATAAAGCTCGCCGCCTGTTATGGCCTATCAAACAGAAATACGGCCAGAAAATTTCCTGGGCTGACCTGTTCATCCTCGCGGGTAACGTCGCGCTGGAAAACTCAGGCTTCCGTACCTTTGGTTTTGGTGCCGGGCGTGAAGACGTTTGGGAACCGGATCTCGATGTTAACTGGGGTGATGAAAAAGCCTGGCTGGAGCACCGTGACCCGGAAGCCCTGGCGAAACGTCCGCTGGCCGCTACCGAAATGGGCCTGATTTACGTGAACCCGGAAGGGCCAAACGCCAGCGGTGAGCCGCTTTCTGCGGCCGCAGCGATTCGTGCCACCTTCGGCAACATGGGCATGAACGACGAAGAGACCGTGGCGCTGATCGCCGGTGGTCACACGTTGGGTAAAACCCATGGTGCTGCGTCAGCAAGCCATGTCGGTGTCGATCCAGAAGCGGCACCTATTGAATCTCAGGGCCTGGGTTGGGCCAGCAGCCACGCCAGCGGCGTCGGCGCAGATGCCATTACCTCTGGTCTGGAAGTGGTCTGGACGCAAACGCCAACCCAGTGGAGCAACTTCTTCTTCGAAAACCTGTTCAAATTTGAGTGGGTACAGACGCGCAGTCCGGCGGGTGCCATCCAGTTCGAAGCCGTCGATGCGCCTGACCTCATTCCTGACCCGTTCGATCCGTCCAAAAAACGTAAGCCAACGATGCTGGTCACTGACCTGACGCTGCGTTTTGATCCGGATTTCGAAAAAATTTCCCGTCGTTTCCTCAACGATCCGCAGGCGTTTAACGAAGCTTTTGCCCGGGCGTGGTTCAAACTGACTCACCGCGATATGGGGCCGAAAGCGAGATACATCGGTCCAGAAGTACCGAAAGAAGATCTGATTTGGCAGGATCCGTTGCCGCATCCGTTCTTCCAGCCAACAGCGTATGACATTGAGAGCCTGAAAGAGGATATTGCCGCTTCAGGGCTGTCTGTCAGCGAACTGGTGTCGGTGGCGTGGGCATCTGCGTCAACCTTCCGCGGTGGCGATAAACGCGGTGGTGCTAATGGCGCGCGTCTGGCGCTGGATCCGCAGCGTCATTGGGACGTGAACGCCACGGCGGCGCGCGTTCTTCCGGTACTGGAAGGCATCTATAAATCTGCGCATAAAGCGTCACTGGCCGATATCATCGTGCTGGCAGGCGTGGTGGGCGTTGAACAAGCCGCCAAAGCCGCGGGCGTGTCTGTCACCGTGCCGTTCGTGCCAGGCCGTGTCGATGCGCGTCAGGATCAGATGGACGTTGAAATGTTCAATCTGATGGAACCTGTGGCTGACGGTTTCCGTAACTACCGTGCGCGTCTGGATGCTGCGACCACCGAATCTCTGCTGATTGATAAAGCCCAGCAGCTGACCCTAACCGCGCCAGAAATGACGGTTCTGGTGGGTGGCCTCCGTGTGCTTGGGACGAACTTTGATGGCAGCCAACACGGCGTATTCACTGAAAACGTAGGCGTGCTCAGCAACGATTTCTTTGCAAATCTGCTGGATATGAACAACGAGTGGAAAGCCGCGGATGCCTCTAACGAGCTATTCGAAGGTCGTTGCCGTCAGAGCGGTGAAGTGAAATACACCGCAACGCGTTCAGACCTGGTATTTGGCTCCAACGCCGTGCTGCGTGCGCTGTCAGAAGTCTATGCCAGCAGTGATGCCCAAGAGAAGTTCGTGAAAGACTTCGTGGCGGCATGGGTGAAAGTGATGAATCTGGATCGCTTCGACCTGCTGTAATTCTGTGTCGCAATAAAAAAATCCCCGCTAAAAAGCGGGGATTTTTATTTGTATTGCCCGGCGGCACGTCGTTTGCACGGGCATGGATGACGCAACCTTAGCCGGTGTTACGCATACCTGCCGCAACGCCGGCGATGGTCACCATCAGCGCTTGTTCTACGCGCGGGTCCGGTTCTTTACCTTCTTCTTCCGCCAGACGTGAACGGTGCAGCAGCTCTGCCTGCAGAACGTTCAGCGGGTCGGTGTAGATGTTACGCAGCTGAATTGACTCGGCAATCCATGGCAGATCGGCCATCAGATGTGAATCGTTGGCGATGTCCAGCACCACTTTGATATCGGCTTCCAGCAGCTTGCGCAGCTCGGCACCCAGCGGCCATAGCTCTTTCTTCACCAGGCGCTGATCGTAGTACTCCGCCAGCCACAGGTCAGCTTTGGCGAATACCATTTCCAGCATGCCCAGGCGGGTGGAGAAGAATGGCCAGTCGCGGCACATGGTTTCCAGTTCGCTCTGCTTACCGTCTTCCACCACTTTCTGCAGTGCCGCACCGGCACCCAGCCAGGCGGGCAGCATCAGGCGGTTTTGCGTCCAGGCGAAAATCCACGGGATAGCGCGCAGAGACTCTACGCCGCCGGTCGGACGACGTTTTGCCGGACGTGAACCCAGCGGCAGCTTGCCCAGCTCTTGCTCTGGCGTCGCAGAACGGAAGTACGGCACAAAATCTTTATTTTCACGCACATAGCCGCGGTACATATCGCAGGAGATATCCGACAGCTCGGCCATGATGTGACGCCATTCCGGTTTTGGCTCCGGCGGCGGCAGCAGGTTCGCTTCGAGAATGGCGCTGGTGTACAGAGACAGACTGCTGATGGTGACTTCCGGCAGGCCGTACTTGAAGCGGATCATCTCGCCCTGTTCGGTGACACGCAGGCCGCCTTTCAGGCTGCCCGGCGGTTGGGAGAGCAGCGCCGCGTGGGCTGGCGCACCGCCACGACCGATAGAACCGCCGCGACCGTGGAACAGCGTCAGTTCGATACCGGCTTTTTCACAGGTTTTGATCAGCGCATCCTGAGCCTGATACTGCGCCCAGGAAGCGGCCATCACGCCCGCGTCTTTCGCGGAATCGGAATAGCCAATCATGACCATCTGTTTGCCCTGGATGAAGCCGCGATACCAGTCGATGTTCAGCAGTTGCGTCATGACATCGTTGGCGTTGTTGAGGTCATCGAGCGTTTCAAACAGCGGCGCAACCGGCAGCGCAAAGCCGATCCCGGCTTCTTTCAGCAGCAGGTGAACGGCCAGTACGTCGGACGGTGTTTTTGCCATTGAAATAACGTACGCGGCGACTGAACCTTTCGGTGCTTCGGCGATCACTTTGCAGGTGTCGAGCACTTCGCGGGTTTCTTCGCTCGGCTCCCACTGGCGCGGCAGCAGAGGACGTTTTGAATTCAGTTCGCGGATCAGGAATGCCTGTTTGTCGGCTTCAGACCAGTTTTCGTAATCGCCAATGCCGAGGTAGCGGGTCAGTTCACCCAGCGCTTCGGTGTGACGGGTACTTTCCTGACGTACGTCGATACGGACCAGCGGCACGCCAAAACATTTCACGCGGCGCAGCGTGTCGAGCAGTTCGCCGTTGGCGATAATGCCCATACCGCAGGCCTGCAACGATTTATAGCAGGCGTACAGCGGCTCCCACAGCTGCTCGTTTTGAGTCAGCAGACCGGCAGGTTTCGGCAGTTTTTCGCCTTTCAGGCGTGCTTCCAACCAGGCCTGGGTCGCCATTAGCTGGCTACGCAGGGTTTTTAGCAGGTAGCGGTAAGGTTCGGCTGCACCGGCTTCGCCGACGTATTCACGCAGTTCGTCGGTGCATTCCACCATCGACAGTTCGGAAATCAGCAACTGCACATCTTTCATGAACAGATCGGTTGCTTTCCAGCGACCCAACAGCAGCACGGTGCGGGTGATGTCGGAGGTGACGTTCGGGTTGCCGTCACGGTCGCCGCCCATCCACGAGGTGAAGCGCACAGGCACGAAATCAACCGGCAACTGATAACCGAGGTTATCTTCCAGCTGTTCATTCAGTTCGCGCAGATAATTCGGCACGCCTTCCCAGAGGCTATTTTCGACGACCGCAAAGCCCCATTTAGCTTCATCCACCGGGCTTGGGCGATGCTTACGAATTTCATCAGTATGCCAGGATTGGGCAATCAGCTGGCGTAAACGGCGCATCAGCTGGTGTTGTTCGTAGTCGGCGATATCTTTGTTATCCAACTGCTTCAGGCAGCTGTTCACTTCGACCATTTTGTGAATCAGCGTCCGACGCGTGATTTCCGTCGGGTGAGCCGTAAGAACCAGTTCCAGCGACAGGTTTTCCACCGCTTTTTTGATGATCGCTTCGTTCAGGTTCGGCTGATCTTTGAGTTTACGCAGGGTGCGAGCAATCACTTCCGGGTTGCTGGCCGCTTCGCCTTTCGGCGAAATGCTGTGGTATTGCTCGGCGGTATTCGCCAGATTCAGAAACTGGCTGAACGCACGGGCAACCGGCAGCAGCTCGTCGTTAGACAGATTCTGTAGCGTGGTGAGCAGCTCCTGGCGATTGGCTTCATTGCCCGCACGGGAGGATTTTGACAACTTACGAATGGTTTCAACGCGATCAAGAATGTTCTCGCCAAGGGCATCTTTAATCGTTTCCCCTAACACCTTACCGAGCATACTGACATTACTACGCAAAGCGGAATATTGTTCGTTCATTACCCCAGACACCCCATCTCATTTATGTATGTCCCTGGATTTCGCACAACCGTGATGAGACCGCTGACGGCGATACAAAATCGTTCGGACATGGTATTCGGCATTTTCTCGTCTTCACTTTATAAAGCCACGTAAAAACCCCTACGTCAATTGTTGCGAAATCGCTTCAGCAAACGAAAAAATGACGGAAATTTGCCAAATTAAACTCAGCGGCAGTGAGATAAGCGCTTCTTATGGAAATGTGAAGTGAATCACCCTCTCATGCAGAGAGGGTGGCGGCAGAATTAATGCCAGCAAAAGTGATGGACGACCTGGGTAATCAACTCGCGAGTCGGTTTGATGAAGCGTGTTTCGAGGTATTCATCTGGTTGATGCGCCTGGTTGATGGAGCCCGGCCCGAGCACCAACGTCGGACACAGCGTCTGAATGTACGGCGCTTCGGTGCAGTAGTTCACCACTTCGGTTTTTGTGCCGAGCAGTTTTTCTACTACCTGAACCAGCTGATGGTCCGGCGGGCAGGCATAGCCTGGGATTGGCGGATGCAGATCGGACACGGTCAGGCGGCCCGGCCATTTTTCACTTACCGGTGCCAGCGCTTCAGTCAGCAACCCGTTGAGATCGTCAAGGGTCATGCCCGGCAGCGGACGAATATCCATATGCAGTTCGCAGCAGGCGCAGATACGGTTAGACGCATCACCGCCATGAATGGCGCCGAGGTTGAGCGTCGGGTACGGCACCGCAAACGCGTCGTAGTGATAACGCTCTTTCAACGAGTCGCGCAGCTGCATGATGCGGCCAATGGCATCGTGCATCAGCTCGATGGCATTAACGCCGCGGTCCGGATCGCTCGAGTGCCCTGATTGCCCCAATACGCGAATGGCATTGGAAATATGACCTTTGTGGGCGCGCACTGGCTGCAAGGACGTCGGCTCGCCGATGATGGCGCAGTCCGGACGTAGCGAGGTGGATTCAGAGAAATAGCGTGCACCTGCCATGCTGGTTTCTTCGTCGGCGGTGGCCAGAATGTAGAGCGGCTTTTTCAGCTGCGTGATGTCGACGTCGCGCAGGGCGTCGAGAATAAAGGCGAAGAAGCCTTTCATGTCGGCAGTACCGAGGCCGTACAGTTTGTTGTCGTGCTCGGTCAGCGTGAACGGATCGCGCGTCCAGCGGCCGTCGTCGAACGGAACGGTATCCGTGTGGCCGGTCAGTAACAGCCCGCCCGCGCCGTGTCCGGTGCTGGCCAGCATGTTGAATTTATGGCGCGTGCCTGGAACGGGCTGGATCTCGACGGTGAAGCCAATTGTGGCGAACCAATCTGCCAGCAGATTGATTAAACCTTCATTACTTTGATCAAGGGATTCTTCGGTGGCGCTGATGGACGGTGTGGCGATCAATGCGCGGTAAATCTCGATAAATGGCGGTAAATTGTTTTTCATTGTTGACACACCTTAGGTCATGATAGTATCAATATTCATGCAGTATTAGTGAATAAAAATACATTATCGTTGAGCATAAAGGAACCCGATGTTGAATACGCTGATTGTAGGCGCAAGCGGTTATGCAGGCGCTGAGCTGGTGAGTTACGTAAATCGTCATCCGCACATGAACATAACCGCTTTGACGGTCTCAGCGCAAAGCAATGATGCCGGAAAGTTAATTTCTGATCTGCATCCGCAGCTGAAAGGTATTGTCGATTTGCCCCTGCAGCCGATGTCCGATATTCGCGAATTTGCTGCGGGTGTGGATGTGGTGTTCCTCGCAACGGCCCACGAAGTGAGCCACGATCTGGCCCCGCAGTTCCTCGACGCGGGCTGCGTGGTGTTTGACCTTTCCGGCGCGTTCCGCGTCAACGATGCTGATTTTTATCAGAAATATTACGGCTTCACTCACCAGCATCCTCAGTTGCTGGCGCAGGCGGTGTACGGCCTGGCTGAGTGGAGCGGCGATAAAATCAAGGAAGCGAATCTGATTGCGGTCCCGGGTTGCTACCCGACGGCGGCACAGCTGTCGCTCAAACCGCTGATCGACGCCGGGCTGTTAGATCTTTCCCAATGGCCGGTGATCAACGCCACCAGTGGCGTAAGCGGAGCAGGACGCAAAGCAGCGGTTTCCAACAGCTTTTGCGAAGTCAGCCTGCAACCCTATGGCGTGTTCAACCACCGCCATCACCCGGAAATCACCACTCACCTGGGCGCGGAGGTGATTTTCACCCCACATCTGGGTAACTTTAAACGCGGTATTCTGGAAACCATTACCTGCCGCCTGAAGCCGGGCGTCACGCGTGCGCAGGTTGCGGATGTTTTCCAGCAGGCGTATGCGAATAAACCGCTGGTACGTCTGTATGACAACGGCGTTCCGGCCCTGAAAAACGTGGTCGGCCTGCCATTCTGCGACATCGGTTTTGCCGTTCAGGGTGAGCACCTGATTGTGGTCGCCGCAGAAGATAACTTGCTCAAAGGCGCGGCGGCTCAGGCCGTGCAGTGCGCGAACATTCGTTTTGGCTTTGCCGAAACCCAGTCTCTTCTTTAATGGATACCTGATGATGAATCCTTTGATTATCAAACTCGGTGGTGTACTGCTGGACAGTGAAGAAGCGCTGGAGCGTCTGTTTGCCGCGCTGGTGCATTACCGGGCTGAACATCAACGCCCGCTGGTTATCGTGCATGGCGGTGGCTGCGTGGTGGACGAGCTGATGAAACAGCTGAATCTTCCCGTGAAGAAGAAGAATGGCCTGCGTGTTACGCCTGCCGATCAGATTGACATTATTACCGGTGCGCTGGCGGGTACGGCGAACAAAACGCTGTTGGCGTGGGCCAAAAAACATCAGATAGCGTCCGTGGGTCTGTATCTCGGCGACGGCGATAGCGTGACGGTTTCTCAGCTCGACGAAGAGCTGGGTCACGTAGGTTTGGCGAAACCTGGCTCACCGGCGCTGATCAATACGCTGTTGGCGGGCGGTTTCCTGCCGGTCGTGAGTTCTATTGGTGTGACCGAAGAAGGCCAACTGATGAACGTTAACGCTGATCAGGCCGCGACAGCGTTGGCGGCGACGCTCGGTGCGGATTTGATTCTGCTCTCCGATGTCAGCGGGATCCTTGATGGCAAAGGCCAGCGCATTGCCGAAATGACGGCGGCGAAGGCGGAACAGCTGATCGACCAGGGCATCATCACCGATGGCATGATCGTCAAAGTGAATGCCGCGCTGGATGCTGCCCGTACGCTGGGTCGTCCGGTGGACATCGCTTCGTGGCGTCACGCCGAACAGCTACCATCGCTGTTTAACGGCACACCAATCGGCACGCGTATTCTGGCTTAAGATCTGATGCCCGGCGGCGCGATGCTTGCCGGGCCTGCATGAGCTTGTAGGCCGGATAAGCATCGCGCCATCCGGCACTGAAAATTAATGAGAAGGAAGCATGTTATGGCACTTTGGGGCGGGCGTTTTACTCAGGCAGCAGATCAGCGGTTCAAACAGTTCAACGACTCTTTGCGCTTCGACTACCGTCTGGCGGAGCAGGATATTATTGGCTCTGTGGCCTGGTCTAAAGCGCTGGTGACGGTCAACGTGTTGACCGCGGCGGAACAGCAGCAGCTTGAAGACGCGCTGAACGTATTGCTCGAAGAAGTGCGCGCGAATCCGCAGCAGATTCTGGAGAGCGACGCGGAAGACATTCACAGCTGGGTGGAAGGCAAACTTATCGATAAGGTCGGCCAGTTGGGGAAAAAACTGCATACCGGGCGTAGCCGTAATGACCAGGTGGCGACCGACCTCAAGCTGTGGTGCAAAGACACCGTGACCGAACTGTTGAGCGCCAGCCGCCAGTTGCAGGCCGCGTTGGTGGAAACCGCACAGCAAAACCAGGATGCGGTGATGCCGGGTTATACCCACCTGCAACGCGCGCAGCCGGTGACGTTTGCTCACTGGTGTCTGGCCTATGTTGAAATGCTCGCCCGTGACGAAAGCCGTTTGCAGGATACCTTGCGTCGTATGGACGTTAGCCCACTCGGAAGCGGGGCGTTGGCCGGTACCGCATATGAAATCGATCGCGAACAGCTGGCAGGCTGGCTGGGTTTTGCATCGGCAACCCGAAACAGTCTGGACAGCGTTTCCGACAGGGACCACGTGTTGGAGCTGCTGTCGAACGCATCCATCGGCATGGTGCATCTGTCGCGTTTTGCAGAAGACCTGATTTTCTTTAACTCCGGTGAAGCGGGCTTTGTGGAGCTGTCTGACCGCGTGACGTCGGGTTCCTCCCTGATGCCGCAGAAGAAAAACCCGGATGCGCTGGAGCTGATCCGCGGTAAATGCGGCCGCGTGCAGGGTGCGCTGACGGGCATGATGATGACCCTGAAAGGCCTGCCGCTGGCATATAACAAAGATATGCAGGAAGACAAAGAAGGGCTGTTCGATGCGCTGGACACCTGGATCGACTGCCTGCATATGGGTGCGCTGGTGCTGGACGGCATCCAGGTGAAACGCCCGCGTTGTCAGGAAGCGGCGCAGCAGGGTTATGCCAACTCTACCGAACTGGCGGACTATCTGGTTGCCAAAGGCGTTCCGTTCCGTGAAGCGCACCATATTGTGGGTGAAGCGGTGGTGGAAGCCATTCGTCAGGGCATACCGCTGGAAGCGTTGACGCTGACAGAGTTGCAGAAATTCAGCGCAGTGATTGGCAACGATGTTTACCCGATTCTGTCGCTGCAATCATGCCTCGATAAGCGTGCCGCGCAAGGCGGCGTGTCGCCGAAGCAGGTTGCGCAGGCAATTAAAGATGCGCAGGAACGTTTGGGCTAAGTCTGAGAAAATGCCGGGTGGCACTGCGCTTACCGGCCTACAAATATCGTTCGAGCCTGGCGAAATGCCGGGCTTTTTTATGCAAAAAAAACGGACCTCAGGGGTCCGCAAAGTTCACGTTGGCTTTAGGTATTTTTATCAGAGGGAAACTCTGAACGGGTCGGTGACTTCAAGGGTTAGTGAGGCACCGCCTCGTTTCTGTGGAGTATTATTGACCAGGGGGCTTGATAGGGATAATCGTTCGTTGCTATGCTATCTATCGCCATGAACTATCGTGGCGATGGAGGATGAATAATGAATATTCGTGATCTTGAATACCTGGTTGCCTTAGCTGAGCATCGTCATTTCCGCCGTGCGGCGGATTCCTGTCACGTGAGTCAGCCGACGTTAAGTGGGCAGATCCGCAAGCTGGAAGATGAGCTGGGCGTAATGCTGTTGGAGCGTACGAGCCGTAAGGTGCTGTTTACGCAGGCAGGATTATTACTGGTGGATCAGGCGCGCACCGTGCTGCGCGAGGTGAAAGTGCTCAAGGAAATGGCGAGCCAACAGGGCGAAGCGATGTCCGGACCGCTGCATATTGGCCTGATCCCCACCGTGGGACCTTATCTGTTACCGCAGATTATCCCAATGCTGCATCAGACATTCCCGAAGCTGGAGATGTATCTGCATGAAGCGCAGACCCATCAGCTGCTGGCGCAACTCGACAGCGGCAAGCTCGACTGCGCAATCCTGGCGTTGGTCAAAGAGAGCGAAGCCTTTATTGAGGTTCCGCTGTTCGATGAGCCAATGATGCTGGCAATCTACGAAGATCACCCGTGGGCGAACCGCGACCGCGTGCCGATGTCCGATCTGGCCGGTGAAAAACTGTTGATGCTGGAAGACGGGCACTGCCTGCGTGACCAGGCGATGGGCTTTTGTTTTGAAGCGGGTGCGGATGAAGATACGCATTTCCGCGCCACCAGTCTGGAAACGCTGCGCAATATGGTGGCAGCAGGCAGCGGCATTACGTTGTTACCGGCACTGGCGGTACCGCCAGAACGTAAACGCGATGGCGTGGTTTATCTGCCGTGCATTAAGCCGGAGCCTCGTCGTACCGTAGGGCTGGTTTACCGTCCAGGTTCACCGCTGCGCAGCCGCTATGAGCAGCTGGCAGAGGCCATCCGCACGCAGATGGATGGCCATTTCGACAAACCGTTAAAACAGGCGGTTTAAGCCGTTCAGCGCGGCAACCCGATAGGCTTCCGCCATGGTCGGGTAGTTAAAGGTGGTGTTAACGAAGTACTCGATGGTGTTACCTCCACCTTTTTGCTCCATTATCGCCTGGCCGATGTGAATGATTTCGGCCGCGCGCTCGCCAAAGCAATGAATCCCCAAAATTTCCTTGGTTTCCCGATGGAACAGGATCTTCAGCGTTCCCACATTCATGCCGACAATTTGCGCCCGCGCCAGGTGCTTAAACTGCGCCCGACCAACTTCGTACGGCACTTTCATCGCCGTCAGCTGCTGTTCGGTTTTGCCGACAGAACTGATTTCCGGGATGGTGTAGATGCCTGTCGGAATGTCTTCAATCAGGTGCGCGGTGGCTTCGCCTTTGACCAGCGCCTGGGCAGCAATTCGACCCTGATCGTAAGCGGCAGAGGCCAGACTCGGATAACCGATAACATCGCCGACTGCATAGATATGCGGAATGGCGGTCTGGTACATGCTGTTGACTTTCAGCTGACCGCGGCTGTCGGTTTGCAGACCGATATTTTCCAGCGCCAGGCTGTCGGTGTTACCGGTACGTCCGTTAGCGAACAGCAGGCAGTCGGCTTTGAGCTTTTTGCCGGACTTCAGGTGCATGATCACGCCGTCGTCCATCCCTTCAATTTTCTCGTACTCTTCGTTGTGGCGAATGACCACACCGCTATTCCAGAAGTGATACGAAAGGGAGTCTGACATTTCCTGATCGAGGAAGGCCAATAGGCGGTCACGGGTGTTGATCAAATCAACTTTGACCTCCATTCCACGGAAGATCGACGCATATTCGCAGCCGATCACCCCGGCACCGTAGATGATCACGTGACGTGGTTCATGGTGCAGACTGAGGATGGAGTCGCTGTCGTAGACGCGCGGGTGTGAGAAGTCGACATCGTCCGGACGATAAGGACGCGAGCCGCAGGCGATAATAAATTTCTCCGCCGTCACCGTTTCGACCGAGCCGTCATGGCACTCGAGGGCGATGGTGTGTTCGTCGACAAAGTGGGCGTCGCCCTGCAGAATTTCGCAGTGGTTTCTTTCGTAGAACCCTTGGCGCATCCGCGTCTGCTGGTTAATCACGCTGTCGGCATGGTTGAGAATGTCGGCGAATGAAGAACGAAGGAGTCGGGTATGGTCGCTGTAGAGGGGATTCTGGTTGAATTCGATAATGCGGCTTACGGCGTGACGAAGCGCTTTCGATGGGATGGTGCCCCAGTGGGTACAGCCGCCGCCGACGTTGTGATAACGCTCGATGACGGCGACACGGGCTCCTTGCTTAACCAGCCCCATTGCAGCGCCTTCGCCGCCCGGGCCAGAACCAATTACTATTGCATCATAATCGTAGGTGTGTGGCATGGTAAGGCTTACCTGTTCTTATACATAAAAGCAACAGAATAGTAACATCATTGCCCCGATAACCCAATTATCGTTGTGCTTTTTTCGCACTGGAGAGCACAAACCGCCCGTAAACAATCATTCACAAAGCACCTCAAACAGATTAGTTTTAATCTCTGGTATAGTGCCGACAAGGCAGATGGAAGGATTCAGACATCGTGATGGGCGTTAGAGCGCTACAAAAAGAAAAAACCCGGCGTTCGCTGGTGGAAGCCGCATTCAGTCAACTGAGTGCTGAAAGAAGTTTTGCCAGCCTGAGCCTGCGTGAAGTTGCACGCGAGGCGGGGATTGCGCCGACCTCTTTCTATCGTCATTTCCGCGATGTGGATGAACTTGGGCTGACCATGGTCGACGAAAGCGGGTTAATGCTGCGTCAGCTTATGCGTCAGGCGCGTCAGCGTATTGCCAAAGGTGGCAGCGTGATTCGCACGTCCGTGTCGACCTTTATGGAATTTATCGGCAATAACCCCAACGCATTCCGCTTGCTGTTGCGTGAACGTTCCGGCACCTCTGCGGCGTTTCGTGCCGCCGTCGCCCGTGAGATTCAGCACTTTATTGCGGAACTTGCCGACTATCTTGAAATCGAAAACCATATGCCGCGCGCCTTCACTGAAGCGCAAGCCGAAGCGATGGTCACCATCGTGTTCAGTGCAGGTGCAGAAGCACTGGACGTCGGCCCTGAACAGCGTCGGCAATTAGAAGAGCGACTGGTACTGCAGCTGCGGATGATTTCCAAAGGCGCATATTACTGGTATCGCCGTGAACAAGAGAAAGTGCACACCATTCCGAAAAATGTGAAGGATGAGTAATGAAACAGACAGGTCAAGACAGAGGTACGTTGTTACTGGCGTTGGTCGCTGGTTTATCCATTAATGGGACATTTGCTGCACTGTTCAGCTCCATCGTACCCTTTACCGTATTCCCTCTGATTGCGCTGGTGCTGACGGTGTACTGTCTGCATCAACGTTACCAAAATCGCACGATGCCGGTTGGGCTGCCGGGGCTTGCCGCCGCGTGTTTTATCCTCGGCGTTCTGGTTTACAGTACCGTCGTACGTGCGGAATACCCGGATATCGGCTCTAACTTCTTCCCGGCCGTACTGTCGGTGATTATGGTGTTCTGGATTGCTATCCGGATGCGTAATCGTAACGCTGAAATCGCGGAATGATGCGGATGAGCCCTCTCAACGAGAGGGCTTAAAGTCAGGATTACTTCTTCGTCAGCCAGACCCCACACTCCATGTGATGGGTGTACGGGAACTGATCGAACAGCGCCAGCCGCTCAACGTTGTGCGTTTGGCCTAACGTTTCCAGATTCTTACATAACGTTTCCGGATTGCAGGAAATGTACAGAATACGCGGGTACGCCTGGACCATCTTTTCGGTTTCGCTGTCCAGCCCACTGCGCGGCGGATCGACGAAAATCGTTTCACACTGATAACCCTTCAGATCGATACCCTGCAAACGGTTGAACTCACGAACGCCGTTCATCGCCTGGGTAAACTCTTCCGCAGACATACGAATAATTTGCACGTTATCAATGTGGTTAGCCGCAATGTTGTACTGCGCAGCCGCCACAGAGGGTTTGGCAATTTCGGTCGCCAGAACGCGGTCAAAGTTGCGCGCCAACGCCAGCGAGAAGTTACCATTGCCGCAGTACAGTTCCAGCAAATCTCCTTTCGAATTTTCAGTGGCATTCAGCGCCCATTCCAGCATCTGAATGTTCATCGCCGCATTCGGCTGGGTGAAGCTGTTTTCCACCTGACGGTAAATCATTTCCCGTCCGCCGACCGGCAAACGCTCATCAATAAAGTCCTGATCCAGCGCGATTTTGGTTTTCGTCGCACGACCAATCAGATGCACGTTCAGGTTGGCGGCGCGTAACGCGTCACGCAGTACCGTGGCGGCGGACTGCCATTCGTCATCGAGCTTCTTATGATAAAGCAGCGAAACGATGGCCTGATTGCTCATGGTGGTCAGATAATCAATCTGGAACAGCTTATGGCGCAGGACTTTCTCGCCCTTTACGCCTTCCAGAATGGCTTTCATCAGCGCGTTAATCAGCTCGCTGGCCGCCGGGAAGGTATCGACACGAATGCGCTGTTTGGTCGCCTGATCGAAGATGATGTGATAGAGGTCGTCGCCGTCGTGCCACATGCGGAATTCTGCACGCATGCGATAGTGACTGACAGGTGAGCGGAACACCTCCGGGGCAGGCGCATTGTGTGGCGCCATCATGCTTTGCAGGCGGGCAACTTTCTCTGCTAGCTGGGCCTCGTACTGTTCTGTCGGCAGGTGTTCGGGGGTCATGATGCTTCCTGAAAGAGATAAATAACGCGGCGATTGTAGGGAATGCTCACAGGATGTCCAGCCCTTGATGGCCTGGGGCCGATGATTAGCAGTCTGGACATCTGCATGTTACTGAATGTAGCATCCTGTTTCCGGTCTTGTGAGTTAAAAGGGAATCCAGTGCAAATCTGGAGCTGACGCGCAGCGGTAGAGTAAGGCGAAATGAGAGCGTAAGCAGACACTGCCGGTAGGTGGGAAGTCATCGTTTCATTGCCCCGAATATGTTTGGGGAGCCTTCTAGCCCGAAGACCTGCCGGAGTACGTCGCAACGGACCCTCATCATCGCGAGCTACTGATGAGACCAGCGGCATCCTTCTTATTTATTGGATGCTTTTAACAATGATTAAAAAAGCTTCGCTGCTGACGGCGCTCTCCGTCACAGCTTTTTCTGGCTGGGCGCAAGATAGCAGCTCGGACACGATGGTCGTCACGGCAAACCGTTTCCAACAACCTGTCAATACAGTACTGGCACCGGTCAGCGTCGTTACCCGACAGGATATCGATCGCTGGCAATCTGCCTCTGTTACCGACGTGATGCGTCGTCTGCCCGGGGTGGACATCGCGCAAAATGGCGGTCTAGGACAAAGTTCTTCTTTATTTATCCGCGGCACCAACTCCAGCCACGTCCTTATTTTGGTCGATGGCGTGCGTCTGAACCAGGCGGGTGTCAGCGGTTCATCAGATTTAAGTCAGTTCCCGATTAGCCTGGTGCAGCGTATCGAATACATTCGTGGGCCACGCTCAGCGGTGTATGGCTCTGATGCGATTGGTGGCGTGGTCAACATTATTACGACGCGTGAAAAAGACGGCACCACGCTGAATGCCGGAGTGGGCTCGAACGGCTATCAAAGTTACAACGGCAGTACCCAGCAGAAACTGGGGGACAACACCCGGGTGACGCTCTCCGGGGATTACACCTATACCAAAGGCTACGATGTTGTGGCGGACGGCAATACCGGTGGTCAGCCCCAGACGGATCGTGATGGCTTTATGAGTAAAAGCCTGTTCGGTGCGCTGGAGCATAACTTCTCTGAGGAATGGAGTGGTTTTGTGCGTGGCTACGGTTACGACAACCGAACGGCGTATGACAACTCTCCTTATATGGGCGTGCTTGTTGATACTCGCCAGCTTTACAGCCAGACCTGGGATGCGGGCGTGCGTTACAACAACGATATCTTCCATTCACAGCTGACCTCCAGCTATAGCCACAGTAAAGACTACAACTACGATCCGCGTCTGGGTCGCTACGACTCCACGGCGACGCTGGATGAAATTAAACAGTACAACATGCAGTGGGCCAACTCGGTGGATGTCGGCCACGGCAACATTGGTGCGGGCGTTGACTGGCAGAAACAGACCACGGAACCCGGCACCAACTACGTCACTGATGGCTACGAGCTGCGTAACACCGGTCTTTTCCTGACGGCATTACAACAGTTCGGTGAGTTCACCTTTGAAGGTGCGGTGCGCGGCGACGATAACTCGCAGTTTGGCGATCATGGTACCTGGCAGAGCAGTGCGGCTTGGGAATTTGTCGATGGCTATCGCTTCGTGGCGTCCTACGGAACAGCGTTTAAAGCGCCGAATCTGGGGCAGTTGTACGGTTTCTATGGCAACGAAAATCTCAACCCGGAAGAAAGTAAGCAGTGGGAAGGGGCCTTCGAGGGCTTAACGGCGGGCGTAAACTGGCGTGTTTCAGGATACCGCAACGATGTCGATAATCTCATTGATTATGACTACAACCTGAATCAGTACTACAACGTGGGCAAAGCGCGCATTAAAGGTATTGAGGCCACGGCATCTTTCGACACAGGTCCGTTATCTCACACCCTGAGCTATGATTATCTTGATGCCCGCAATGCGCAAACCGATGAGCTTTTGTTGCGCCGGGCAAAACAGCAGGTGAAGTACCAGCTGGACTGGCAGGTGTATGACTTCGACTGGGGTGTGACGTATCACTATCTGGGTACTCGCTATGACACCGCGTTTGACCCGAATACGTATACTTCCGAGAACGTGAAAATGGGCGGCGTCAGTCTATGGGATCTTGCCGTGTCATATCCTGTCACCTCTCACCTTACAGTTCGTGGTAAAATCGCCAACCTGTTCGATAAAGACTACGAGACAGTTTATGGCTACGAAACTGCAGGACGGGAATACAACTTGTCTGGCAGCTACACCTTCTGATCCACGTCCCACCGTCCTGGTGTTTGATTCCGGGGTCGGTGGGTTGTCGGTTTATGATGAGATTCGGCACCTGCTGCCGGATCTTCATTACATCTACGCTTTCGATAACGTTGCCTTTCCTTATGGCGAGAAGAGCGAAGCTTTTATCGTCGAGCGCGTGCTTGAGATAGTGACAGCGGTTCAACAGCGTTATCCCCTTGCTCTGGCGGTCATCGCCTGCAACACGGCAAGCACCGTTTCACTTCCAGGCCTGCGTGAGAAATTCGCCTTTCCAGTGGTGGGCGTGGTGCCAGCGATTAAACCGGCCGCGCGTCTTACGGCCAACGGTGTGGTTGGGTTGCTGGCGACGCGCGGAACGGTAAAGCGTCCTTATACACGTGAATTGATCGAGCGCTTCGCGAATGAGTGCCAGATTGAAATGCTGGGTTCCGCGGAGCTGGTGGAACTGGCGGAAGCGAAATTGCATGGCGAACCCGTACCGCTTGATGAGCTGCGTCGTATCCTGCGCCCATGGCTGAGAATGCCTGAGCCGCCAGATACGGTCGTTCTGGGATGCACGCATTTCCCTTTATTGCAGAATGAACTGCTTGAAGTCCTGCCGGAAGGTACTCGACTGGTGGATTCCGGTGCGGCTATTGCGCGCCGAACGGTCTGGTTGCTGGAACATGAAGCGCCGGATGCGAAATCCTCAGATACGAATATCGCTTTTTGTATGGCGTCTACACCGGAAACTGAGCAACTTTTCCCCGTTTTGCAGCGTTATGGCTTCGAAAGGCTCGAAAAGCTGTCTGTTTAGTAGGCGATTGAGTAAAAAAGAGACGGTTGAAAAGTTTTTTGCAAACAGGGCTTGTCAACGTCTCAGAACTCCCTATAATGCGCCTCCACTGACACGGAACAACGGCTCGCTAGCCGCCGGGTCAGAAGGGTTTCCCAGGAAATCCTGACAGAGAAAAGCGAAAATAAACGCTTGACTCTGAATGAGGAAAACGTATTATACGGGACCTCGAGTTAGCAAGCGAAAGCGCGTAACTCACTGCTCTTTAACAATTTATCAGACAATCTGTGTGGGCACTCAAAGTGACATGGATTCTTAAACGTCGAAAGACGCTAAATAGAATACCAAGTCTTATGAGTGAACATACGTAATTCATTACGAAGTTTAATTCATGAGCATCAAACTTAAATTGAAGAGTTTGATCATGGCTCAGATTGAACGCTGGCGGCAGGCCTAACACATGCAAGTCGAGCGGTAGCACAGGAGAGCTTGCTCTCTGGGTGACGAGCGGCGGACGGGTGAGTAATGTCTGGGAAACTGCCCGATGGAGGGGGATAACTACTGGAAACGGTAGCTAATACCGCATAACGTCTTCGGACCAAAGAGGGGGACCTTCGGGCCTCTTGCCATCGGATGTGCCCAGATGGGATTAGCTAGTAGGTGGGGTAATGGCTCACCTAGGCGACGATCCCTAGCTGGTCTGAGAGGATGACCAGCCACACTGGAACTGAGACACGGTCCAGACTCCTACGGGAGGCAGCAGTGGGGAATATTGCACAATGGGCGCAAGCCTGATGCAGCCATGCCGCGTGTATGAAGAAGGCCTTCGGGTTGTAAAGTACTTTCAGCGAGGAGGAAGGCGTTGTGGTTAATAACCGCAGCGATTGACGTTACTCGCAGAAGAAGCACCGGCTAACTCCGTGCCAGCAGCCGCGGTAATACGGAGGGTGCAAGCGTTAATCGGAATTACTGGGCGTAAAGCGCACGCAGGCGGTCTGTCAAGTCGGATGTGAAATCCCCGGGCTCAACCTGGGAACTGCATTCGAAACTGGCAGGCTAGAGTCTTGTAGAGGGGGGTAGAATTCCAGGTGTAGCGGTGAAATGCGTAGAGATCTGGAGGAATACCGGTGGCGAAGGCGGCCCCCTGGACAAAGACTGACGCTCAGGTGCGAAAGCGTGGGGAGCAAACAGGATTAGATACCCTGGTAGTCCACGCCGTAAACGATGTCGACTTGGAGGTTGTGCCCTTGAGGCGTGGCTTCCGGAGCTAACGCGTTAAGTCGACCGCCTGGGGAGTACGGCCGCAAGGTTAAAACTCAAATGAATTGACGGGGGCCCGCACAAGCGGTGGAGCATGTGGTTTAATTCGATGCAACGCGAAGAACCTTACCTACTCTTGACATCCAGAGAACTTAGCAGAGATGCTTTGGTGCCTTCGGGAACTCTGAGACAGGTGCTGCATGGCTGTCGTCAGCTCGTGTTGTGAAATGTTGGGTTAAGTCCCGCAACGAGCGCAACCCTTATCCTTTGTTGCCAGCGGTTCGGCCGGGAACTCAAAGGAGACTGCCAGTGATAAACTGGAGGAAGGTGGGGATGACGTCAAGTCATCATGGCCCTTACGAGTAGGGCTACACACGTGCTACAATGGCGCATACAAAGAGAAGCGACCTCGCGAGAGCAAGCGGACCTCATAAAGTGCGTCGTAGTCCGGATTGGAGTCTGCAACTCGACTCCATGAAGTCGGAATCGCTAGTAATCGTAGATCAGAATGCTACGGTGAATACGTTCCCGGGCCTTGTACACACCGCCCGTCACACCATGGGAGTGGGTTGCAAAAGAAGTAGGTAGCTTAACCTTCGGGAGGGCGCTTACCACTTTGTGATTCATGACTGGGGTGAAGTCGTAACAAGGTAACCGTAGGGGAACCTGCGGTTGGATCACCTCCTTACCTTAAAGAACCTGCCTTTGTAGTGTCCACACAGATTGTCTGATGAAAAATAAGCAGTAAAAAAATCTCTGCAGGCTTGTAGCTCAGGTGGTTAGAGCGCACCCCTGATAAGGGTGAGGTCGGTGGTTCAAGTCCACTCAGGCCTACCAATTCATTTCGTTGCTTTGGTACGTTCTGGCAGGAAATGAACGGGTAAGAGATTTGATAATACGATGGGGTTATAGCTCAGCTGGGAGAGCGCCTGCCTTGCACGCAGGAGGTCTGCGGTTCGATCCCGCATAGCTCCACCATCACTTTACTGCTGAAAATAAACTTCAGAGTGTACCTGAAAAGGTGTACTGCGAAGTTTTGCTCTTTAAAAATCTGGATCAAGCTGAAAATTGAAACGACACACTGTTTCCTTTCTCCGTAATAAGAAAGGAAAATACGGTGTGTTCGAGTCTCTCAAATTATCGCAAGTCGATGGTGAATCGAAAGAAACATCTTCGGGTTGTGAGGTTAAGCGACTAAGCGTACACGGTGGATGCCCTGGCAGTCAGAGGCGATGAAGGGCGTGCTAATCTGCGATAAGCGTCGGCGAGGTGATATGAACCTTTGACCCGGCGATACCCGAATGGGGAAACCCAGTGTGTTTCGACACACTATCATTAAGTGAATACATAGCTTAATGAGGCGAACCGGGGGAACTGAAACATCTAAGTACCCCGAGGAAAAGAAATCAACCGAGATTCCCCCAGTAGCGGCGAGCGAACGGGGAGGAGCCCAGAGTCTGAATCAGCGCGCGTGTTAATGGAACGGTCTGGAAAGTCCGGCGATACAGGGTGATAGCCCCGTACATGAAAATGCACGCGTTGTGAACTCGAAGAGTAGGGCGGGACACGTGGTATCCTGTCTGAATATGGGGGGACCATCCTCCAAGGCTAAATACTCCTGACTGACCGATAGTGAACCAGTACCGTGAGGGAAAGGCGAAAAGAACCCCGGCGAGGGGAGTGAAAAAGAACCTGAAACCGTGTACGTACAAGCAGTGGGAGCCTACTTGTTAGGTGACTGCGTACCTTTTGTATAATGGGTCAGCGACTTATATTCTGTAGCAAGGTTAACCGAATAGGGGAGCCGAAGGGAAACCGAGTCTTAACTGGGCGTTAAGTTGCAGGGTATAGACCCGAAACCCGGTGATCTAGCCATGGGCAGGTTGAAGGTTGGGTAACACTAACTGGAGGACCGAACCGACTAATGTTGAAAAATTAGCGGATGACTTGTGGCTGGGGGTGAAAGGCCAATCAAACCGGGAGATAGCTGGTTCTCCCCGAAAGCTATTTAGGTAGCGCCTCGTGAATTCATCTTCGGGGGTAGAGCACTGTTTCGGCTAGGGGGTCATCCCGACTTACCAACCCGATGCAAACTACGAATACCGAAGAATGTTATCACGGGAGACACACGGCGGGTGCTAACGTCCGTCGTGAAGAGGGAAACAACCCAGACCGCCAGCTAAGGTCCCAAAGTCATAGTTAAGTGGGAAACGATGTGGGAAGGCTCAGACAGCCAGGATGTTGGCTTAGAAGCAGCCATCATTTAAAGAAAGCGTAATAGCTCACTGGTCGAGTCGGCCTGCGCGGAAGATGTAACGGGGCTAAACTATGCACCGAAGCTGCGGCAGCGACACTATGTGTTGTTGGGTAGGGGAGCGTTCTGTAAGCCGTTGAAGGTGGCCTGTGAGGGTAGCTGGAGGTATCAGAAGTGCGAATGCTGACATAAGTAACGATAAAGCGGGTGAAAAGCCCGCTCGCCGGAAGACCAAGGGTTCCTGTCCAACGTTAATCGGGGCAGGGTGAGTCGACCCCTAAGGCGAGGCCGAAAGGCGTAGTCGATGGGAAACAGGTTAATATTCCTGTACTTGGTGTTACTGCGAAGGGGGGACGGAGAAGGCTATGTTATCCGGGCGACGGTTGTCCCGGTTTAAGCATGTAGGCGGAGAGTTTAGGTAAATCCGGACTCTTATCTAACGCTGAGGTGTGATGACGAGGTACTACGGTACTGAAGTAACAGATGCCCTGCTTCCAGGAAAAGCCTCTAAGCATCAGGTAACACGAAATCGTACCCCAAACCGACACAGGTGGTCAGGTAGAGAATACCAAGGCGCTTGAGAGAACTCGGGTGAAGGAACTAGGCAAAATGGTGCCGTAACTTCGGGAGAAGGCACGCTGATGTGTAGGTGAAGCCCCTGCGGGTGGAGCTGAAATCAGTCGAAGATACCAGCTGGCTGCAACTGTTTATTAAAAACACAGCACTGTGCAAACACGAAAGTGGACGTATACGGTGTGACGCCTGCCCGGTGCCGGAAGGTTAATTGATGGGGTTATCCTTAGGGAGAAGCTCTTGATCGAAGCCCCGGTAAACGGCGGCCGTAACTATAACGGTCCTAAGGTAGCGAAATTCCTTGTCGGGTAAGTTCCGACCTGCACGAATGGCGTAATGATGGCCAGGCTGTCTCCACCCGAGACTCAGTGAAATTGAACTCGCTGTGAAGATGCAGTGTACCCGCGGCAAGACGGAAAGACCCCGTGAACCTTTACTATAGCTTGACACTGAACATTGAGCCTTGATGTGTAGGATAGGTGGGAGGCTTTGAAGCGAGGACGCCAGTTCTTGTGGAGCCAACCTTGAAATACCACCCTTTAATGTTTGATGTTCTAACGTAGACCCGTAATCCGGGTTGCGGACAGTGTCTGGTGGGTAGTTTGACTGGGGCGGTCTCCTCCCAAAGAGTAACGGAGGAGCACGAAGGTTAGCTAATCCTGGTCGGACATCAGGAGGTTAGTGCAATGGCATAAGCTAGCTTGACTGCGAGAGTGACGGCTCGAGCAGGTGCGAAAGCAGGTCATAGTGATCCGGTGGTTCTGAATGGAAGGGCCATCGCTCAACGGATAAAAGGTACTCCGGGGATAACAGGCTGATACCGCCCAAGAGTTCATATCGACGGCGGTGTTTGGCACCTCGATGTCGGCTCATCACATCCTGGGGCTGAAGTAGGTCCCAAGGGTATGGCTGTTCGCCATTTAAAGTGGTACGCGAGCTGGGTTTAGAACGTCGTGAGACAGTTCGGTCCCTATCTGCCGTGGGCGCTGGAGAATTGAGGGGGGCTGCTCCTAGTACGAGAGGACCGGAGTGGACGCATCACTGGTGTTCGGGTTGTCATGCCAATGGCATTGCCCGGTAGCTAAATGCGGAAAAGATAAGTGCTGAAAGCATCTAAGCACGAAACTTGCCCCGAGATGAGTTCTCCCTGACTCCTTGAGAGTCCTGAAGGAACGTTGAAGACTACGACGTTGATAGGCTGGGTGTGTAAGCGTAGCGATACGTTGAGCTAACCAGTACTAATGAACCGTGAGGCTTAACCTTACAACGCCGAAGATGTTTTGGCGAGAGAGACGCGATATTCAGCTTGATAACAGATTAACTGACAGACCCTGAGGGGTGTGTTGGAAACAGAATTTGCCTGGCGGCAACAGCGCGGTGGTCCCACCTGACCCCATGCCGAACTCAGAAGTGAAACGCCGTAGCGCCGATGGTAGTGTGGGGTCTCCCCATGCGAGAGTAGGGAACTGCCAGGCATCAAATTAGCAGGAAACCGGGGCATAAAACCGGTTGTTGTAAAGAAATTCGGTGGAGCGGTAGTTCAGTCGGTTAGAATACCTGCCTGTCACGCAGGGGGTCGCGGGTTCGAGTCCCGTCCGTTCCGCCACTTATTAGAAAATTAAGCCTGCTTTATTGCGGGCTTAATAATAAGCGTCATTTAGGGGCGTAGCTCAGTTGGTAGAGCACCGGTCTCCAAAACCGGGTGTCGCGAGTTCGAGTCTCTCCGCCCCTGCCATATAATAATCCTTTGCTTCGGCAAAGGATTTTTTTTGTCTAAAATTCAGCGGATTTTCATCCGCCACCTGTCATCGAAAACATCCACATCCTTTATTCAAGCACAGTAACCTTTAAGATCTCTCGAATTTGCGCCTGCTTATCACTGTTTTGAAGCCAAATGGCATACAGGGGACGTGAAAGTGTCGCACTGTCAGCGACGGTATGCAGGCCGCCTTTCTCTTTTGCCCAAACCATTGGTAGCCAGGAACAGCCCTCAAGCGGCATGAGTTGTTGCCGTGCAAGCTCCGCAGAACTGGTTGTCAGGAGCGGAATGTCCTCTGGTGCAATAAGTCCTGCTTCATGCTGTTGGAAGTCCGGGCCCCATTCCAATCGCAGATAATTCAGATTCGCTTTGACCTGCGAAGGACTCGAACAATAGAGAGCCAAAGTGAAATGTCCCAGCAACTGGCTGCTGAACTCGTCCATTTTTGGGGTTTCCGTGGTAATCAGCAGATCTAACTGACGCTCATGAAGCTGTTTAACCAACGATTGCCTCTGAGCTATACGGGCTTCAAATTGCAACGTGTTATGTGACGGATAGAGTCGCCCCAGCCAGCTATTCAGCATGCATTCCCACAGTGAGGCGCTGGCACCAATAGAGAATTCATTATGGCGTGACGTATTGGCCACTTCCTTACGCGCCAATTGCCAGGTACTCATCAGCGTTTCGGCATAGGGAAGAAGCTTCTCACCGGCCGCTGTCAGACGGATATTGTTACGATGTCGGGTGAAAAGATTCACACCTAGCTGGTTCTCAAGCTGACGAATACGAAAGCTGACGGCTGATTGCGTCAGGTATAGCGCTTCTGCCGCACGCCCGAAGTGGCGAGTTCGGCTCACTTCAAGGAAAGTCTTTAGCAATTCCGTATCCACAAACTTCTCCGCAAAATTATTTGTCGTGTTGATTTAAATGTTTTGTTTGACGCTCTGTCAAGCGTAACTAATACTCCGCGCCATAAATAGCTCAGCCAAAGAATTAGGAGCGTGTAGGATGGCGGAAAGCTTTACGACGACTAATCGTTTTTTTGACAATAAAAATTATCCGCGTGGGTTCTCTCGTCATGGTGATTTCACCATTAAAGAAGCCCAACTGCTGGAGCGCCACGGTTATGCGTTTAATGAGCTGGAACTGGGTCGCCGTGAGCCCGTTACGGATGACGAAAAGCAGTTTGTCGCGGTATGCCGTGGCGAACGTGAACCGGCAACCGAGATTGAACGCGTATGGATCAAATACATGGCACGAATCAAACGGCCAAAACGTTTTCACACGCTGTCTGGTGGTAAGCCACAGACAGAAGGTGCGGAAGACTACACCGAAAGCGACGATTAATGAGAAAGGGGCTAAAGCCCCTTTTTTTACGCCATCATTTTCTGTAGATGAATCAGTAACCTTTCAATTGCCCGATATCCTAATGCTTCCTGTAAATGTACCCGCGTTATCTTTTCCGCTCCGGCAAGATCGGCCAGAGTCCGCGAAACTTTAATTAACCGCTGCCAGGCCCGGATCGATAACCCCAATTGGGCTAAAGCCTGTTCCAGCCATACCGCGTCCTCCTCCTGTAATTCACACCAAGTTTTAATCTCATTGTTCTCGAGAAGGGCGTTGAGTTTCCCTTGGCGAGATAGCTGTATCTGCTGTGCGGCAATGACGCGGGTCTTCACTATCGAGCTGCTTTCACCTTTTTCAGGCCGTTGGCTCAGAAGACCTGGAGGCGGGAGCGGGATCTCCAGAGAGAGATCAAAGCGGTCGAGAAAAGGCCCCGACAGGCGCGCCAGGTAGCGCAGGATTTGCTCCGGAGAGCTGCGGTTATGATTACCCTGGTAGTGTCCCGTCGGGCTGGGATTCATGGCGGCAATCAGTTGAAAACGCGCCGGATAAGTAATTTTTGCCCGAGTCCGGGAGATATGAATTTTCCCTGACTCAATGGGTTCACGTAGGGCATCCAGCACCCGCCGTTCGAATTCAGGGAGTTCGTCGAGAAACAGGATGCCATTATGCGCTAACGATATTTCTCCTGGAGCTGGGATCGTGCCTCCACCGACCATCGCCGTAAGTGATGCACTGTGATGAGGCGAGCGGAATGGGCGCTTACGCCATTGTTGGTGAAGTTGCCCCGCACTGGTCAGGCTGAGGATCGCGGCACTCTCCAGGGCTTCCTGGCTGCTCAGAGAGGGCAGAATACCTGGTAACCGGCTTGCCAGCATCGTTTTCCCGGTACCCGGTGGTCCCACAAGCAGCAGGTTATGCCCGCCCGCGGCGGCAATCTCCAGCGCGCGCTTTCCTTGCTGTTGGCCTATCACATCGCTGATGTCAGGCTCTACGGTCGTAGGTATATCTTCCAGCATTTCGGGATGTGGCAATTCTGTGCGTCCCTCAAGAAAAGCACAAACCTCCTGCAGATGACTGGCAATGAAACAGTCTGTTCCGCCAATCAAACCGACCTCCGGGGCATTCTCCGCGGCTACAATAATCTGTCTGCCTGCATTGATGGCTTCCATCGCACCGGAAATGGCACCGGTTACTCCGCGTAGTGCACCCGTCAGCGCGAGTTCACCGATGAGCTCGTATTGGTTAAGTCTGGTTGCGTTGAGCTGCTCAGACGCCGCCAGAAGCGCAATTGCGATTGGCAAATCGTATCGTCCACCTTCCTTGGGCAGATCGGCCGGTGCCAGGTTGATGGTTATTTTCTTTGCCGGAAAATCATACCCGCTGTTAATCATCGCGCTTCTGACGCGATCGCGAGCCTCTTTCACCGCGGTTTCCGGTAAACCCACCATCGTTAAGCCGGGTAATCCGTTACTAATATGCACTTCCACGGTGATGAGCGGAGCGTTCACCCCCAATGCGGCCCGTGTATAAATAATCGACAATGACATAGTGCCTCCGTGAGAAGTCAGTATGTCGTGGCGCGCAACCGCGGCAACGCTTAAAGTTGTTTTTTACGCACATTTATCCGGTGGTTTGAAGGGATTTTCATTACCGTTACATACAATTGGAAGCACGTTCGCGAAAAATAGACTTCATTGAATTGACTGAATGTAATGAAGAATTTTCATCTCAGTTATTTCTTATAAAAAACAATACTTTTTACCAATATCGTTAGCGCGATCAGAAAACGCATTATAAAAAATCTTGTGTTATTCGCAGTGTCTGTGGTAACTCTTTAGGTATTCCTTCGAACAAGAAGCCAGAAAGTACAGAAAATGACAGCCCTTCTACGAGTGATTAGCCTGGTCGTGATTAGCGTGGTGGTGATTATTATCCCACCGTGCGGGGCTGCACTTGGAAGAGGAAAGGCTTAAAAAACAAGCCTTAACGAACTAAGACCCCCGCACCGAAAGGTCCGGGGGTTTTTTTATGACTGCGAAAAACCAAAGAGGAACAGAACATGATTGTCAGCATAAAATTCTGTTTCTCACGAAAAGCGACGGGGAAGTAACTATGAATGGGGCTCAGTGGGTGGTACATGCGTTGCGCGCGCAGGGAGTCGAGACCGTATTCGGCTATCCGGGCGGCGCCATAATGCCTATCTACGATGCGTTGTACGACGGTGGCGTTGAACATCTGCTGTGTCGCCATGAGCAGGGCGCGGCAATGGCGGCGATTGGCTATGCCCGCGCAACGGGTAAAACCGGTGTGTGTATGGCCACTTCCGGCCCAGGAGCCACCAACCTCATCACCGGTCTTGCCGATGCGCTGCTGGATTCCGTTCCGGTCGTGGCCATTACCGGGCAGGTCGCTTCCTCGTTTATCGGCACCGATGCTTTTCAGGAAGTGGACGTTCTCGGTTTATCACTGGCCTGCACCAAACATAGTTTTCTGGTGCAGTCGCTGGAAGAACTGCCTCGTGTAATGGCTGAAGCTTTCCAGGTAGCAAACTCAGGCCGTCCTGGCCCGGTTCTGATTGATATACCGAAAGATATTCAGGTCGCCAGCGCCGCGCTTGAGCCGCATTTTTCCACGGTCGAAGACGAAACGGCTTTTCCATTCGAAGACGTTGAACAGGCTCGCCAGATGATTGCCCAGGCCAGCCAGCCGATACTGTACGTTGGCGGTGGCGTCGGGATGGCGCAAGCGGTTCCTGCCCTGCGCGAGTTTATTGCGGTTACGCAAATGCCCGTCACCTGCACGTTGAAAGGGCTCGGTGCAGTCGATGCAGATTACCCGTACTATCTGGCGATGCTGGGCATGCACGGCACCAAAGCGGCCAACCTCGCAGTTCAGCAGTGTGATTTGCTGATTGCCGTCGGCGCCCGCTTCGATGACCGCGTGACCGGCAAGCTGAATACCTTTGCCCCGAATGCGAAAGTCATCCACATGGATATCGACCCGGCGGAGCTGAACAAGCTGCGTCAGGTTCATGTGGGTCTGCAGGCTGATTTGAATACGTTGTTACCTGCACTGCAACAGCCGCTGAATATCGATGCGTGGCGTAAACACACAGCGGAATTACGTGCCGAGAACGCCTGGCGCTACGACCATCCGGGCGAAGCCATTTACGCGCCGTTACTGCTCAAACAGCTGTCCGACCGCAAACCGGCCAATAGCGTGGTGACGACCGACGTCGGCCAACATCAGATGTGGTCGGCGCAACATATGACCTATACCCACCCTGAAAATTTCATCACCTCCAGCGGCTTAGGCACGATGGGCTTTGGCCTGCCAGCGGCTGTGGGTGCGCAGGTTGCGCGTCCGAACGATACCGTTATCTGCATTTCCGGGGATGGCTCGTTCATGATGAACGTGCAGGAGCTTGGCACCGTGAAGCGTAAGCAGCTGCCGGTGAAGATTGTCATTCTCGACAACCAACGTCTGGGAATGGTTCGTCAGTGGCAGCAGCTCTTTTTCCAGGAGCGCTACAGCGAAACTACGCTCACCGATAACCCTGATTTCCTCGTACTGGCCAGTGCCTTTGGCATTCCTGGTCAGCACATCACCCGTAAAGACCAGGTTGAAGCGGCCCTCGACACCATGCTGAACAGCACCGGGCCATACCTGCTTCATGTCTCAATCGACGAACTCGAAAACGTCTGGCCGCTGGTACCGCCGGGTGCCAGTAATGCAGAAATGCTGGAGAAATTATCATGATGCATCATCAGGTTGCCGTACAGGCCCGCTTCAACCCGGAAACGTTAGAGCGCGTTTTGCGTGTGGTCCGCCATCGTGGCTTTCAAATTTGTGCCATGAATATGGAAACCGCCATCGACGCCCAGAACATAAATATTGAATTGACCGTTGCCAGCCTTCGTCCAGTCGAATTACTGTTTAGTCAGTTAAGCAAACTGGTAGACGTCGCCCGCGTCGAGATCCAGCAACGAACAACAACATCACAACAAATCCGCGCCTGAGCGCAAAAGGAAGAACAATGACGACGAAGAAAGCTGATTACATCTGGTTTAATGGTGAGATGACCCCATGGGGTGAAGCGAAGGTGCACGTGATGTCCCACGCTTTGCATTACGGGACGTCCGTCTTCGAAGGCATCCGTTGCTACGATTCTCACAAAGGCCCGGTGGTGTTCCGTCATCGTGAACACATGCAGCGTCTGCATGATTCAGCCAAAATTTATCGTTTCCCGGTTTCTCAGAGCGTTGATGAACTGATGGAAGCTTGCCGTAACGTTATCCGTAAAAACAACCTGACCAGTGCCTATATTCGTCCGCTGGTGTTCGTTGGTGATGTCGGTATGGGCGTGAACCCGCCAGACGGTTACAACACTGACGTTATCATTGCCGCTTTCCCTTGGGGTGCATATCTCGGCGCAGAAGCGCTGGATCAAGGGATCGACGCAATGGTGTCTTCCTGGAATCGCGTGGCACCAAACACTATTCCAACCGCAGCGAAAGCGGGCGGGAACTACCTTTCCTCATTGCTGGTCGGCAGCGAAGCGCGTCGTCACGGCTACCAGGAAGGGATCGCGCTGGATGTGAACGGCTATATCTCTGAAGGCGCAGGCGAGAACCTGTTCGAAGTGAAAGACGGCATTCTGTTCACCCCGCCGTTTACCTCTTCCGCGCTGCCGGGCATTACCCGTGATGCCATCATCAAACTGGCGAAAGACCTCAATATTGAAGTTCGCGAGCAGGTGCTGTCCCGCGAATCGCTGTATCTGGCTGACGAAGTGTTCATGTCCGGTACCGCCGCAGAAATCACGCCGGTTCGCAGTGTCGACCGCATCCAGGTGGGCGAAGGCCGCTGTGGCCCGGTCACCAAACGTATTCAGCAAGCATTCTTTGGCCTCTTTACCGGTGAAACCGAAGATAAATGGGGTTGGTTGGATCAAGTTAATCCGAAATAAAACAATGGGACGGCACGCACCGTCCCATTTAACAGATAGACGGGAGTAAACAGAGCATGCCTAAGTATCGTTCCGCCACTACCACCCACGGCCGTAATATGGCGGGTGCCCGCGCGCTGTGGCGCGCCACCGGGATGACAGACGCCGATTTCGGCAAACCCATTATTGCCGTTGTGAACTCGTTTACCCAGTTCGTGCCAGGCCACGTCCATTTACGCGACCTTGGTAAACTGGTTGCTGAGCAAATCGAAGCCTCCGGCGGCGTGGCAAAAGAATTCAACACCATCGCCGTCGATGACGGCATCGCCATGGGCCACGGGGGCATGCTGTATTCGCTGCCGTCGCGCGAACTGATCGCCGATTCCGTGGAATACATGGTGAACGCCCACTGCGCCGATGCCATGGTGTGTATCTCCAACTGCGATAAAATTACCCCGGGGATGCTGATGGCGTCTCTGCGCCTGAATATTCCTGTGATCTTTGTTTCCGGTGGCCCGATGGAAGCCGGTAAAACCAAGCTTTCCGATCAGATCATCAAGCTGGACCTGGTTGATGCGATGATTCAGGGCGCGGACCCTAAAGTGTCCGACGAGCAGAGCGATCAGATTGAGCGCTCCGCGTGTCCGACCTGTGGTTCCTGTTCCGGCATGTTCACCGCCAACTCGATGAACTGCCTGACCGAAGCGCTGGGCCTGTCGCAGCCGGGCAATGGCTCGCTGCTGGCAACGCACGCCGACCGTAAGGACCTGTTCCTCAATGCCGGTACGCGCATCGTTGAGCTGACGAAGCGTTATTACGAACAGGACGACGCGTCTGCACTGCCGCGTAACATCGCCAGCAAAGCTGCGTTTGAGAACGCGATGACGCTGGATATCGCCATGGGCGGTTCCACCAATACCGTTCTGCACTTGCTGGCCGCCGCGCAGGAAGCGGAAATTGACTTCACCATGACGGACATCGACAAGCTGTCCCGCAATGTGCCGCAGCTGTGTAAAGTCGCGCCAAGTACGCAGAAATATCACATGGAAGATGTTCACCGTGCCGGTGGCGTCCTCGGTATTCTCGGCGAGCTGGACCGCGCTGGGCTGCTGAACCGCGACGTGAAAAACGTACTGGGGCTGTCACTGCCGCAGACGCTGGATCAGTACGATGTGATGCTGACCAAAGATGACGCGGTGAAAACCATGTTCCGTGCGGGCCCAGCCGGTATTCGTACCACTCAGGCCTTCTCGCAAAACTGCCGTTGGGACACACTGGACGACGATCGCGCCGAAGGTTGTATCCGCTCACTGGAAAACGCCTACAGTCAGGACGGTGGTCTGGCAGTGTTGTACGGTAACTTCGCGGAAAATGGCTGCATCGTGAAAACCGCGGGCGTGGACGACAGTAATCTGAAATTCACCGGTCCGGCGAAAGTATACGAAAGCCAGGATGACGCGGTAGAAGCGATTCTCGGCGGTAAAGTGGTTGCCGGCGACGTGGTGGTTATCCGCTACGAAGGGCCAAAAGGCGGGCCGGGTATGCAGGAAATGCTTTACCCAACCACCTTCCTGAAATCAATGGGCCTCGGCAAAGCTTGTGCGCTGGTCACCGACGGACGCTTCTCCGGCGGCACGTCGGGTCTGTCTATCGGCCACGTCTCACCGGAAGCGGCAAGCGGTGGCAATATCGCGCTGATTGAAGACGGCGACATGATTGCTATCGACATTCCGAGCCGTGGCATTCAGTTGCAGTTGAGCGATCAGGAACTGGCTGCGCGTCGTGAAGCGCAGGATGCCCGTGGCGAACAGGCCTGGACTCCGCGCAATCGCGAACGTCAGGTTTCCTTCGCGCTGCGTGCCTACGCCAGCCTGGCGACCAGTGCAGACAAAGGTGCAGTGCGCGATAAATCCAAACTTGGGGGCTGATCATGGCCGAATCCCAACCGCTATCCACCGCCCCTGAGGGGGCGGAATATCTCAGAGCGGTGCTGCGTGCGCCGGTCTATGAAGCCGTGCAGGTCACGCCGTTGCAGAAGATGGAGAAAATCTCCGCCCGTCTCGACAACGTGGTGCTGGTGAAACGCGAAGACCGTCAGCCGGTTCACAGTTTCAAGCTTCGCGGCGCGTACGCGATGATGGCGAGCCTGACCGAAGAGCAAAAAGCGTGTGGCGTGATTACGGCTTCTGCGGGAAATCACGCCCAGGGTGTGGCGTTCTCGTCGGCCCGACTGGGCATTAAAGCGCTGATTGTGATGCCGGTGGCGACCGCGGATATCAAAGTTGATGCGGTGCGCAGCTTTGGTGGCGAAGTGCTGCTGCATGGCGCGAATTTCGATGAGGCCAAGGCCAAAGCTATCGAACTGGCGCAGCAGCAGGGCTTTACCTGGGTGCCACCGTTCGATCACCCGATGGTGATTGCCGGACAGGGCACGCTGGCGCTGGAGCTGATTCAGCAGGATGCGCATCTCGATCGCGTATTTGTGCCGGTCGGCGGTGGCGGTCTGGCGGCTGGTGTCGCGGTGCTTATCAAACAGCTGATGCCGCAAATCAAAGTGATCGCGGTGGAAGCGGAAGATTCAGCCTGTCTGAAAGCGGCGCTGGATGCCGGGCATCCGGTTGATTTACCACGCGTCGGGCTGTTTGCTGAAGGCGTGGCGGTGAAGCGCATTGGCGATGAAACCTTCCGGCTGTGCCAGGAGTATCTCGACGATATCGTCACCGTCGACAGCGATGCAATTTGTGCGGCAATGAAAGACCTGTTCGAAGATGTGCGCGCGGTGGCGGAACCGTCTGGTGCGTTGGCGCTGGCGGGGATGAAAAAATACATCGCACAGCACAATATTCGCGGCGAACGCCTGGCGCACGTGCTATCAGGGGCGAACGTTAATTTCCACGGATTGCGCTATGTGTCTGAACGCTGCGAGTTGGGCGAACAGCGTGAAGCGCTACTGGCGGTGACCATCCCGGAAGAGAAGGGCAGTTTCCTCAAGTTTTGCCAGCTACTTGGTGGGCGCTCGGTAACGGAATTTAACTACCGTTTTGCCGATGCCAAAGACGCCTGTATTTTCGTCGGGGTGCGTCTCAGTCGTGGCCAGGAAGAGCGCAAAGAGATCCTCGGTCTGCTGAATGACGGGGGTTACAGCGTGGTGGATTTGTCTGACGATGAAATGGCGAAGCTGCACGTTCGCTACATGGTCGGCGGGCGTCCTTCAAAACCGTTGCAGGAACGGCTGTACAGCTTCGAATTCCCGGAATCGCCCGGCGCATTGCTGAAGTTTCTCTACACCCTCGGTACCCACTGGAATATTTCGTTGTTCCACTATCGCAGCCACGGCACCGACTACGGTCGCGTGTTAGCCGGTTTTGAACTGGGCGAGCACGAGCCGGATTTCGAAACCCGACTCAGCGAGCTGGGCTACGAGTGTCACGATGAAACCAGTAATCCGGCATTCCGTTTCTTCCTTGCGGGTTAATGGTTCGGCAGGATCGTCCAGAAAGCGTCAATAAGCGGCTCATGTAGCCGCTTTTTTTGTACGCACACGCCGAGCTCAAACGGCGTTTTTTCATCGCTGCGCTCGAGAATCATCACGCGGTTACGCACCGGTTCAGGGCTGTTTTCCAGCACGATTTCTGGGATAAGCGCCACGCCGCAGCCGAGCGCCACCATCGACACCATCGCTTCATGACCGCCGACGGTGGCATATATCGACGGATTGCTGATTTTATGACGACGGAACCACAGCTCAATGCGCCGGCGCACCGGGCCCTGATCAGCCATGATAAACGGCACCGTTGACCAGTCAGGTTTCTCCTGCGCCACCTGCGTACGTACCGGACAGGCGAGCGCCGGGGCAATCAGCACCACCGCTAAATTCTCCAGCATCGAAAATGCCACTGCGCCAGGGAGGGTTTCCGGTTTCCCTGCAATGGCTAAATCGGCCTCGCCGGTCACCACTTTTTCCATCGCATCGGCGGCATCACCGGTGGTGAGCTTGATTTCCACGGAAGGATGCTCCGCGCGGAAACGATCCAAAATCGGCGGTAAATGGCTGTAGGCGGCGGTTACCGAGCAAAACAGATGCAGCTCGCCGGAGAGCGAGGGCCCTTTCTGGTCGATGGTGTGACGCAGTTGCTGATACTGCAACAGCGTTTGTTGAGCAAAGGTGCGCAGCTCTTCACCGGCTTCGGTGAGGGTCACGGTGCGGTTATCGCGCACAAACAGCGCCTGACCCAGATCTTCTTCCAGCCGCTGAATTTGTCGCGAAAGCGTGGAAGGACTGACATGCATCGCCCGCGCGCTTCGGCCAAAGTGGCGGCTGTCCGCCAAATGCAGGAAGGTTTTCAGATCGCGTAAATCCACAGAAGATACCCCACGATTTCATATTGCAGAAATTGCAACGTGATGTTGTGAATATATCAATTTCCGCAATAAATTTCCTGTTGTAATGTGGTTCCAATCTCGCAAAACGCGAACCGAACAATAAGACAGTACAACATCACGAGGTATCACCATGGCTAACTACTTTAATACACTGAATCTGCGCCAGCAGCTGGCACAGCTGGGCAAATGCCGCTTCATGGCGCGTGACGAATTCGCCGATGGCGCGAGCTATCTTCAGGGTAAAAAAGTGGTCATCGTCGGCTGTGGCGCACAGGGTCTGAACCAGGGCCTGAATATGCGTGACTCCGGTCTGGATATCTCTTACGCCCTGCGTAAAGAAGCGATCGCAGAAAAGCGCGCATCATGGCGTAAAGCGACCGAAAACGGTTTTAAAGTAGGTACTTACGAAGAACTGGTTCCACAGGCAGACTTGGTTGTAAACCTGACGCCAGACAAGCAGCACTCAGATGTTGTGCGTTCTGTACAGCCGCTGATGAAAGATGGCGCCGCGCTGGGTTACTCCCACGGCTTCAACATCGTGGAAGTAGGCGAGCAGATCCGTAAAGACATCACCGTAGTCATGGTGGCGCCGAAATGCCCAGGTACCGAAGTGCGTGAAGAGTACAAACGTGGTTTCGGTGTGCCGACGCTGATCGCCGTTCACCCGGAAAACGACCCTAAAGGCGAAGGTATGGCGATTGCTAAAGCCTGGGCGGCAGCCACCGGTGGTCATCGTGCTGGCGTGCTCGAGTCTTCTTTCGTGGCAGAAGTAAAATCTGACTTGATGGGCGAGCAGACTATCCTGTGCGGTATGCTGCAGGCCGGTTCTCTGCTGTGCTTCGACAAGCTGGTGGCTGAAGGAACTGACCCGTCTTACGCAGAAAAACTGATTCAGTTCGGTTGGGAAACCACCACCGAAGCGCTGAAGCAGGGCGGAATCACCCTGATGATGGACCGTCTGTCTAACCCGGCGAAAATCCGTGCATTCGCGCTGTCCGAACAGCTGAAAGAAATCATGGCACCGCTGTTCCAGAAACATATGGACGACATCATCTCCGGCGAATTCTCCTCCGGCATGATGGCTGACTGGGCAAATGACGATAAGAAACTGCTGACCTGGCGTGAAGAAACCGGTAAAACCGCGTTCGAAACTGCACCGCAGTTTGACGGTAAAATCGGTGAGCAGGAATACTTCGATAAAGGCGTCGTGATGATTGCGATGGTGAAAGCGGGCGTTGAGCTGGCATTCGAAACCATGGTGGATTCCGGCATCATCGAAGAGTCTGCTTACTACGAGTCACTGCACGAGTTGCCGCTGATTGCGAACACCATTGCCCGTAAGCGTCTGTATGAAATGAACGTGGTTATCTCCGATACCGCTGAGTACGGCAACTACCTGTTCTCTTACGCATGCGTACCGCTGCTGAAAGAGTTCATGACCACGTTGCAAACCGGCGACCTGGGTAAAGCGATTGCTGAAGGCGCGGTAGATAACGCTCAGTTGCGTGACGTGAACGAAGCGATTCGTAGCCACGAGATCGAAACCGTTGGCAAGAAACTGCGCGGATATATGAAAGATATGAAGCGTATTGCGGTAGCAAGCTAAAAATAGGTCGGGTGTCAGGTGCTGCCTGATGCCTCACTCCGACCCTCTCCCTGTGGGAGAGGGTACAAACAATAAAGGCCTTCTCCAGGAGAAGGCCTTACTGTTAGTTTCGGTACAGCACTTTAATGATGTGGTAACCGAACTGGGTGTGCAGTGGGCCAGTTGGCTCCAGCACTGGGCAAGAGAAGACCACTTTATCAAACGCTGGAACCATCTGGCCCTGTTTGAATTCACCTAAATGACCGCCTTTTCTGCCTGACGGACAGGTGGAGTGCTTCTTCGCCAGCTTCTCGAAATCGCCGCCGTTTTTGATCTGCTCTAAAAGATCCAGAGCCAGTTTCTCTTCCTTTACAAGGATATGCAGTGCTGCTGCTGTTTTTGCCATGATCGTGCCTTGAGTGGTGTGGTTCAGGCTCGCTATACTACCACGCTCTATTTCGACCCTCCCGTTTTTCATTGAGTGACCCTATGCGTTTAAATCCCGGACAACAACAAGCCGTCGAATTCGTCACCGGACCCTGCCTGGTGCTGGCGGGAGCGGGATCGGGCAAGACGCGCGTGATCACCAATAAAATTGCGCATCTGATCCGCCAGTGTGGTTATCAGGCGAAGCATATCGCCGCCGTGACTTTTACCAACAAAGCTGCACGCGAAATGAAAGAGCGTGTCGCCCAGACGATAGAACGTAAAGAAGCACGTGGCCTGATGATCTCCACGTTCCATACTCTGGGCCTGGAAATCATCAAACGCGAGTTTGCCGCGCTGGGGATGAAATCTAACTTTTCCCTGTTCGACGATACCGATCAGGTTGGGCTGCTTAAAGAGCTGACGGAAGGGCTGATCGACGACGATAAAGTGGTGCTTCAGCAGTTGATCTCGACGATCTCCAACTGGAAAAACGATCTGATGACGCCGCCACAAGCCGCGGCGCAGGCTCAAGGCGAGCGCGATCGTATTTTTGCCCACTGCTACGGGCTGTACGACGCGCACATGAAAGCCTGTAACGTGCTGGATTTCGACGATTTAATTCTGTTGCCAACGCTGTTACTGCAACGTAATGAAGAAGTGCGCGAGCGCTGGCAGAACAAAATTCGTTATCTGCTGGTGGATGAATATCAGGACACCAACACCAGCCAGTACGAGTTGGTGAAACTGCTGGTGGGCAGCCGGGCACGGTTTACGGTGGTGGGTGATGACGACCAGTCGATTTATTCCTGGCGTGGTGCGCGTCCACAGAACCTGGTGTTGTTGAGCCAGGACTTCCCGAAACTGCAGGTGATAAAGCTTGAGCAGAATTACCGTTCTTCTGAGCGCATTCTGAAAGCCGCCAACATCCTGATTGCCAATAACCCGCACGTTTTTGAAAAGAAACTGTTTTCTGAATTGGGCTACGGTACAGAACTCAAAGTGCTGAGCGCCAATCACGAAGAACATGAAGCCGAACGCGTCGCCGGGGAGCTGATCGCCCATCACTTCATCAATAAAACGGCTTATAAAGACTACGCGATCCTTTATCGCGGTAACCATCAGTCGCGGGTGTTTGAAAAGTTGCTGATGCAAAACCGCATTCCGTACCGCATTTCTGGCGGCACGTCGTTTTTCTCGCGCCCTGAAATCAAAGACCTGCTCGCCTATCTGCGTGTGTTGACCAACCCGGATGACGACAGCGCGTTTCTGCGGATCGTGAACACGCCGAAGCGTGAAATTGGCCCGGCAACGTTACAGAAGCTCGGTGAATGGGCGACCACCCGTAGTAAAAGCATGTTTGCCGCCAGTTTTGATATGGGCCTGACGCAAACGCTGACCGGGCGTGGCTATGAATCTCTGACCCGTTTTACTCACTGGCTAGGCGAAGTTCAGCGTCTGGCGGAGCGCGAGCCTATCGCGGCGGTACGCGATCTGATTCACGGCATCGACTACGAGTCCTGGCTGTTTGAAACCTCGCCAAGCCCGAAAGCGGCTGAAATGCGCATGAAAAACGTTAACACCCTGTTTGGCTGGATGACGGAAATGCTCGAAGGTTCTGACCTGGAAGAGCCAATGACGCTGACGCAGGTCGTTACCCGTTTCACCCTGCGCGACATGATGGAACGCGGTGAAAGCGACGAAGATCTCGATCAGGTCCAGCTGATGACGCTGCACGCGTCAAAGGGTCTGGAGTTCCCGTATGTGTATCTGGTCGGGATGGAAGAAGGGTTGTTGCCGCACCAGAGCAGCATCGACGAAGAAAACGTCGATGAAGAGCGTCGTCTGGCGTATGTGGGGATTACCCGCGCGCAAAAAGAGCTGACCTTTACGCTGTGCAAAGAGCGCCGTCAGTACGGCGAGCTGGTGCGTCCGGAGCCGAGCCGTTTTCTGCTGGAGTTACCGCAGGACGATATCATCTGGGAGCAGGAGCGTAAGGTCGTGTCACCAGAAGAGCGGATGCACAAAGGACAAGCGAATGTGGCCAACATTAAAGCCATGTTGGCCAAAGCGAAGGCGAAGTAGTTAGTCGACGATCAGCGGCCAGTGGACATAACTCTGCCACTGGCTTTCCTGCAACACCAGTTCTGCACCGAGTGGATGATTCGCCAGCCAGCCTGACGGCAGCGTCAGGGTTAATGTTTCCCCTTCCACGCTAAGCGCAATGTCTGGTAGCAGGTCGTCCCGGCGGCGGCCTGCAAACAGGATAGCCAGACGCAACAAACGGCAAAGCCGGTCGGCCACGCGCGGTGGAACCGCATTTTGCTGATGCAGCGAAGGCAGGTCGACGGGGTTGGTCTGATTGAACACCAGCGTTGCCAGCAGCTTTTTCTGTGCCGGCGTAAAGCCCGGGAGATCAAGATTGCGCACCAGATAGGCGGCATGCTGCGGGGCTTGTTTGAAATCGACACTTAGGCCAATTTCGTGCAAATGGCAGGCGCTAAGCAGTAAATCACGGCTTAACGGCTCAATTTCCCAGCTTTTTTCACACTGATCGACGAGATGAGAGGCTAACTGCGCAACGCGCTGGGCCTGTTCGGTATCGACCATAAAACGCCGCTGAATATTGCGCAGCGTACGGTTGCGAATGTCCTGATCGACAGACAGATGCAGCATGCCGTAAACCAGACCTTCGCGCAGGGCGCCACCCGCGAGGGTCATGCACTGGATATCCAGTTCACTGAAAATGGCCAGCAAAATGGCCAGTCCGCTTGGGAACACCAACGCGCGTTCGAGCGTCAGGCCTTCAATCTCGAGCTCTTCCAGACGTCCACACTGAATCGCGCGCTGTTTAAGCTGTTGCAGCTTGGCGAGCGTAATGCGCTCATCCATGCCCTGCGCCATCATGATTTCCTGCAACGCCTGAACGGTACCGGATGCGCCTACGCAGATTTTCCAGCCGTGCTGACGAAGTTCGTCGGCGACTGGACGCAGCACTTCGCGTGCGGCCTGCTCGGCGGCATCAAAATGGGCGTGTTCGAGATTTCGGTCAGTAAAGAAGCGTTCAAGCCAGGTTACGCAACCCATCGACAGGCTGAAAAGCGAGGTGGTTTGGGCTCCGGTGCCGGTCACCAGTTCAGTACTGGCCCCGCCGATATCCACCACCAGACGGCGATCGTCGCCACCGGTGGTGTGTGCCACGCCCTGATAAATTAGGCGCGCTTCTTCTTCACCGCTGATCACCTGCACCGGACAACCGAGGATTTCCTGCGCTTTGGCAAGGAAGGCATCGGCGTTAACGGCCAGACGCAGCGTGGCGGTTGCCACGACGCGGATTTGTGCGTGCGGGATATCTTGCAAACGTTCGGCAAACAAACGCAGGCATTGCCAGCCTCGTTCCATGGCTTCCGGCGACAGCGTGTTATCGCTGTTCAATCCGGCGGCCAGCCTGACTTTGCGCTTGATGCGCGTCAGGGTCTGAATGCTCCCCGCCACTTCGCGCACAACCAGCATATGAAAACTATTGGAACCGAGATCTATTGCTGCGTATAGCGAAGAGGCGTTCATACACTTCATCCTTCAACCTGTCTCTGCGTTGGGTTCGTACGCTTGGCGCCGTAATACAGGTTGGAGGATTTTGTGTATGGCATAAGCCTGCTTAACCTGAACGACGACGGTTGCGCGGTGCTCCGCCGCCAGAACGGCGTGGGCCGTTACCTGGACGCGTGCGCGTCAGGCGCAATGCCTTCGGCAAATCGCTCATCAGCGCATCTGGGTTGTACTTGCTCTGCGGAATCGAGTGACCGATATAGGTTTCGATAGCCGGCAGGTTCAGCGCGTACTCTTCACAAGCGAGGCTGATGGAGTGGCCGCTGAGGCCAGCACGACCGGTACGACCGATACGGTGAACGTAATCTTCGCAATCATCCGGCAGATCGTAGTTAAAGACATGCGTCACGGCAGGAATGTGCAGGCCGCGGGCAGCAACGTCAGTCGCGACCAAAATATCAAGGTCACCACGGGTAAATTCTTCCAGAATACGCAGGCGTTTTTTCTGTGCGACGTCGCCAGTCAGCAGGCCTACGCGGTGACCATCGGCAGCCAGATGGCCCCAGACGTCTTCGCAGCGGTGCTTGGTGTTGGCAAAAATAATGGCGCGATCTGGCCATTCTTCTTCGATCAGGGTTTGCAGCAGGCGCATTTTCTCGTCGTTAGACGGATAGAAGAGCTCTTCTTTAATGCGGTGCCCGGTTTTCTGCTCTGGTTCCACTTCCACATACTCGGCGTTATTCATTTGCTCGAACGCCAGTTCACGTACACGGTAAGAAAGGGTTGCGGAGAACAGCATGTTCAGGCGTTGATTAGCCTGCGGCATGCGGCGGAACAGCCAGCGGATATCTTTGATAAAGCCCAGATCGTACATACGATCAGCTTCATCCAGCACAACGACCTGAATTGCCGCCAGGTTAATATAGTTCTGCTTCGCGTAATCAATGAGACGACCCGTGGTGCCGATCAGAATGTCGACGCCGCTTTCCAGCACTTTCAGCTGTTTGTCGTAACCGTCGCCGCCATAAGCGAGACCCAGCTTCAGGCCGGTGGCCGCTGCCAACGGTTCTGCATCAGCATGGATTTGAACAGCCAGTTCACGCGTTGGAGCCATAATCAGCGCACGCGGTTGGTTAACCTGGCGGTTCTCAGCAGCAGGGTGAGAGAGAAGATAATGGAACGTTGACGTCAGAAACGCCATCGTTTTGCCGGTTCCGGTTTGCGCCTGTCCTGCAACATCACGTCCAGCCAGTGTCAGCGGGAGTGCGAGTGCCTGAATAGGAGTGCAATGATGAAACCCTTTCTTTTCAAGGGCTTCAATCACCTGAGGGTGCAGGGCGAAGTCGGAAAACTTCTGTTCTGTTAAATGTGTTTTGCTCATAGTGTGGTAGAATATCAGCTTACTATTGCATTAAGAAAGCGTATCCGGTGAAATAACGTCAACCTTTTAGTTGGCTAAAGCAACATCAACGTGACGTTGATAGTTGATTAATGCTACACCAACACACCAGGCTTTTTCCTGTGGAGTTATATATGAGCGATAAAATTATTCACCTGACTGACGATAGTTTTGACACGGACGTACTCAAAGCTGACGGGCTTACCCTCGTTGATTTCTGGGCAGAGTGGTGCGGTCCGTGCAAAATGATTGCTCCGATTCTGGATGAAATCGCTGAAGAGTTCGAAGGTAAGCTGACCGTTGCAAAACTGAACATCGACCAGAACCCGGGCACTGCGCCGAAATACGGCATTCGCGGTATCCCAACTCTGCTGCTGTTCAAAAACGGTGAAGTCGCCGCCACCAAAGTGGGCGCGTTGTCTAAAGGCCAGCTGAAAGAATTCCTCGAAGCAAACCTCGCCTGATCCAGCACTGGGTTGATGTGGCGTCCGCTGTTCCGAAAATGTCGGGACCGCTGGACGCCCGCCCCGAGTCGTGCTAAGTTAACGTTGACTTCGTTTTAAACATACCTTATGTAGTTTGAATCTGATTTAGCCAATACTTCCCGTACCACATCTTTTTACGCGTGAAGTTGATAGATTCCAGGCATATCACTCTTTCCGTCTCGTCGTTTCAGTTCTGCGTCCTTTCCTTTGACCAGGCAGCGTACAGGCATGAGTTGATGGCCGTAAACAGGCATGGATGACCCTGCCATACCATTCACAATACGTTCGAGATTTACCCCTCACACCACTATGAATCTTACCGAATTAAAGAATACGCCGGTTTCTGAGCTGATTACTCTCGGCGAAAATATGGGGCTGGAAAACCAAGCCCGTATGCGCAAACAGGACATCATTTTTGCCATCCTGAAGCAGCACGCGAAGAGTGGCGAAGATATCTTTGGCGACGGTGTGCTGGAGATTCTGCAGGATGGATTTGGTTTCCTCCGTTCAGCAGACAGCTCCTACCTCGCCGGTCCCGATGACATCTACGTTTCCCCTAGCCAAATCCGCCGTTTCAACCTCCGTACAGGTGACACCATTTCCGGTAAGATTCGTCCTCCGAAAGAGGGTGAGCGTTACTTTGCATTGTTGAAAGTTAACGAAGTTAACTACGACAAGCCGGAAAATGCGCGTAACAAGATTCTGTTCGAGAACTTAACGCCGCTGCACGCGAATTCTCGTCTGCGTATGGAACGTGGGAATGGCTCAACTGAAGACTTAACCGCTCGCGTACTGGATCTGGCATCGCCGATCGGTCGTGGCCAGCGTGGTCTGATTGTCGCACCGCCGAAAGCCGGTAAAACAATGCTGCTGCAGAACATCGCGCAGAGCATTGCGTACAATCACCCAGACTGCGTGTTGATGGTTCTGCTTATTGACGAACGTCCGGAAGAAGTGACCGAGATGCAGCGTCTGGTCAAAGGTGAAGTTATTGCTTCTACCTTTGATGAGCCAGCATCTCGCCACGTTCAGGTTGCTGAGATGGTTATTGAGAAGGCTAAACGCCTGGTCGAGCACAAGAAAGACGTTATCATTCTGCTCGATTCAATCACTCGTCTGGCTCGTGCCTACAACACCGTCGTACCGGCTTCCGGTAAAGTGCTGACGGGTGGTGTAGATGCGAACGCCTTGCACCGTCCGAAACGCTTCTTCGGTGCTGCGCGTAACGTGGAAGAGGGTGGTAGTCTGACTATCATCGCTACCGCATTGGTTGATACCGGTTCTAAAATGGATGAAGTTATCTACGAAGAATTTAAAGGTACCGGCAACATGGAACTGCATCTGGCGCGTAAAATCGCTGAGAAGCGCGTGTTCCCTGCTATCGACTACAACCGTTCTGGTACGCGTAAAGAAGAGCTGCTCACCACTCAGGAAGAGCTGCAGAAAATGTGGATCCTGCGCAAAATCATCCATCCTATGGGTGAAATCGACGCGATGGAGTTCCTCATTAATAAGCTGGCGATGACCAAAACCAACGACGATTTCTTCGATATGATGAAGCGTTCGTAAGTTTCGCAAGACTTAAAAACGCCACGCAACCGCGTGGCGTTTTTGTTTTAGTGCATACTCATTTGAGTGAGCGGAATGGTCAAATTTGCGAGTTTTTAATTGAAGGCGCAACATTCTGCTCAAAATACAAACAAATCCCTTAAAACTCAGTCGTATTCCTCTTCAGGAGAGCGGCTATCATGAGTATACTTTCGGTAATAATTTTTCCAGAGAGCACCAATTGTGAATTTACTGACCGCCAGTACTGACCTGATCAGTATTTTTTTATTCACAACCCTGTTCCTCTTTTTCGCGCGTAAAGTCGCGAAAAAAGTGGGTCTGGTGGATAAACCCAACTTCCGTAAACGTCATCAAGGATTGATTCCATTGGTGGGTGGCATTTCAGTTTATGCGGGAATCTGCTTCACATTTGCAATCGTAAACGTCTATGTCCCTCATGCGGCACTTTACCTGGCTTGTGCGGGAGTGCTGGTGTTGGTGGGTGCGCTGGACGACCGATTTGATATCAGCGTCAAATTCCGCGCAACGGTACAGGCAGTCATTGGCATTGTGATGATGTATGTCGGGGGCCTTTATCTCAGAAGCCTGGGCAATATTTTTGGCTCCTGGGAACTGGTATTAGGTCCTTTTGGCTATTTCCTGACATTGTTCGCCGTCTGGGCAGCCATCAACGCCTTTAACATGGTCGACGGGATTGATGGCCTGTTGGGCGGCCTTTCCAGCGTCTCGTTCGCTGCCATGGGGATGATCCTGTGGTTTGATGGGCAGACAAGCCTGGCGATATGGTGCTTTGCGATGATTGCCGCGATTGTGCCGTACATCCTGCTCAATTTAGGCATTTTGGGCAGACGCTATAAAGTCTTTATGGGCGATGCGGGCAGTACGCTAATCGGCTTTACCGTTATCTGGATCCTGCTGGAAACAACACAAGGCAAAACCCACCCTATTAGCCCAGTGACGGCGTTGTGGATTATTGCTATTCCCCTGATGGACATGGTGGCGATCATGTACCGCCGTCTTCGCAAAGGGATGAGCCCGTTCTCTCCTGACCGCCAACATATTCACCATCTCATCATGCGCGCCGGATTTACCTCTCGACAGGCATTTGTCCTGATTACCCTCGCAGCCGCGCTGCTTGCAGGTATTGGTGTGTTAGGCGAATACACGCATATCGTTCCTGAGTGGGGAATGCTGCTCCTGTTCCTGGTTGCTTTCTTCCTGTACGGCTACTGTATTAAACGCGCGTGGAAGGTGGCTCGTTTTATCAAACGTGTGAAAAGAAGAATGCGTCGCAAAAGTACTACACGTCCAATTTAACTTAAAAACTTGGAAGAGAGATGACACAACAATTACCGGGAGCAAACTCAGTGAGCGCTGAAAATGAGCTGGATATTCGCGGTCTGTTTTGTACGCTATGGGCAGGAAAGCGCTGGATTGTCGGCATTGCCTTTTTGTTTGCTCTGATTGTGCTTGTCTACACCTTCTTTGCCCGGCAGGAGTGGAGCGCGACCGCTACCACTGACCGGCCGACGGTCAACATGTTGGGCGGCTACTATTCCCAGCAGCAGTTTTTACGCAACCTGGATATTAAGGCGAATCTGGCGAGTCCCGACCAGCCTTCTGCCATGGATGAATCGTATAAAGAGTTCATCATGCAGCTGGCGTCATGGGATACCCGCCGGGAGTTCTGGTCGCAAACTGATTACTACAAGCAGCGCCAGTCAGGCAATGCGCGTGCCGATGCCGCACTGCTGGATGACTTAATTAACGATATCCAGTTCATGCCGGGCGACGTGCTGAAAAATGTTAACGACAGCATCAAGCTCGTAGCAGAAACGGCGCCGGATGCGAATAACCTGTTACGCCAGTATGTAGCCTTTGCCAGCCAGAGAGCGGCAGGTCATTTGAATGATGAGCTGAAAGGCGCGTGGGCGGCACGGACTATCCAGATGAAGGCGCAGGTTAAGCGCCAGGAAGAAGTGGCTCAGTCCATCTTTGACCGCAATATTCACAGCGTTCAGCAAGCACTGAAAGTGGCGCAGCAGAACAACATTTCCCGCAGCGAAACGGATGTTCCGGCAGAGCAGCTGCCTGACTCTGAGCTTTTCCTGCTCGGTCGCCCAATGTTGCAGGCAAGACTCGAAAATCTGCAATCTGTAGGTCCTGATTTTGATCTCGACTACGACCAGAATCGTGCAATGCTGACTACGCTCAATGTTGGCCCAACCCTCGACCCTCGTTTTCAGACCTACCGTTATTTACGGACGCCGGAAGAGCCTGTAAAACGCGACAGTCCGCGTCGCGTCTTTCTGATGGTGATGTGGGGCATTGTCGGTGCGCTGATTGGCGCAGGCGTTGCATTGGTGCGTCGTCGCACCCGCTAACAGCACTTTGTGGTGAGGCGGATTACGCCATCGCCACCTATCAAAGAGAATCGATGTGAAAGTATTAACCGTATTTGGCACGCGTCCAGAAGCGATTAAAATGGCGCCGTTGGTCCATGCATTGGCCAACGACCCGCATTTTGAGGCCAAAGTCTGCGTCACGGCACAGCATCGGGAAATGTTGGATCAGGTGCTAAAGCTGTTTTCCATCGTTCCTGATTACGATCTCAACGTGATGAGCCCAGGGCAGGGACTGACAGAAATCACCTGCCGCATTTTGCAGGGGCTGAAACCGGTACTGGAATCCTTCAAGCCTGATGTTGTACTGGTACACGGTGATACGACCACTACCATGGCTGCGAGCCTGGCTGCATTTTATCAGCGTATCCCGGTCGGGCACGTTGAAGCTGGTCTGCGTACAGGGGATCTCTACTCCCCGTGGCCGGAAGAAGCCAACCGTACTATGACGGGCCATCTGGCGATCTACCATTTCGCCCCGACAGAAAATTCGCGCCAGAATTTACTGCGCGAGAACATTTCCGACAAAGGCATTGTCGTCACGGGCAATACTGTTATTGATGCGCTGTTCTGGGTGCGCGACCGCGTGTTGGCCGATGAGTCCTTACGCAGCGAGCTGGCTGGCCGTTATCCATTCTTAGACAGCGACAAAAAGCTGATCCTGGTCACGGGCCATCGTCGCGAAAGCTTCGGTCAGGGGTTTGAGCAGATTTGCCAGGCGTTGGCAGAAGTTGCCGCCGAAAACCCGGACGTTCAGGTCGTTTATCCGGTTCATCTCAACCCGAACGTGAGCGAGCCCGTTAACCGCATTCTCGGCCATGTGGATAACGTCTTTCTGATTGATCCGCAGGACTACCTACCGTTCGTCTGGCTGATGAATCGTGCATGGTTGATCCTTACCGATTCTGGAGGCATTCAGGAAGAAGCCCCATCGCTGGGTAAACCGGTGCTGGTGATGCGAGATACCACTGAGCGCCCAGAGGCCGTAGATGCCGGAACCGTTCGTCTGGTCGGCACCGATCGTCAGAATATCGTGAATGAAGTTACGCGATTGCTGCGTGACGAAAAGGAGTATCAGGCGATGAGCCGGGCCCATAATCCTTATGGTGACGGCCAGGCCTGTAGTCGAATTTTGTCAGCACTCAAACACAATCAGGAAGCGCTATGAGTTTTTCGACCATCTCTGTCATCGGCCTTGGCTACATCGGCCTGCCAACGGCATCAGCATTTGCCTCACGCAAGAAACAGGTGGTGGGTGTGGATATCAATCAGCACGCGGTAGACACTATCAACCGCGGCGAAATCCATATCGTTGAACCCGATCTCGATCAGGTCGTTAAAACGGCGGTCGACGGCGGCTATCTGCGCGCCAGCACGACTCCGGTTGAAGCCGATGCTTACCTGATAGCCGTGCCTACGCCGTTTAAAGGCGATCATGAGCCTGACATGGCGTTTGTCGAATCGGCTGCGCGCGCCATTGCGCCGGTGCTCAAGAAAGGCGCGTTGGTGATCCTCGAGTCCACCTCACCGGTGGGTGCGACGGAACAGGTGGCCGAGTGGCTGGCAGAAATGCGTCCGGACTTGAGCTTCCCGCAGCAGGCAGGCGAACAGGCCGATGTGAATATCGCCTACTGCCCGGAGCGCGTGCTGCCGGGTCAGGTCATGGTCGAACTCATTAAAAACGATCGCGTGATAGGCGGCATGACTCCAGTCTGCTCCGTTCGAGCGAGCGAGCTTTACAACATCTTCCTCGAAGGGGAGTGTGTGGTGACCAACGCACGCACCGCGGAAATGTGCAAACTCACGGAAAACAGCTTCCGCGACGTCAATATCGCGTTCGCCAACGAACTTTCGCTGATTTGCGCGGATCAGGGGATCAACGTCTGGGAGTTGATTCGCCTCGCGAATCGTCATCCACGCGTCAATATTCTCCAGCCCGGTCCGGGCGTCGGCGGGCACTGTATTGCCGTCGACCCGTGGTTCATCGTGGCGCAGAACCCGCAGCATGCGAGATTGATCCGCACCGCACGTGAAGTGAACGATCACAAACCGCATTGGGTAATGAATCAGGTGAAAACCCTGGTCGCCGATTGTCTGGCTGCCAGCGATAAGCGTGCCAGCGACGTCAAAATTGCCTGTTTCGGGCTGGCATTCAAACCCAATATCGACGATCTGCGTGAAAGCCCGGCGATGGAAATCGCGGCGCTGATTGCCGACTGGCACAGCGGCGAAACGCTGGTGGTAGAACCCAACATCCACCAACTGCCGAAAAAACTCACTGATAAAGCCACACTGGTTTCTCTGGATGACGCCCTGAAGGATGCTGACGTGCTGGTGATGCTGGTCGATCATAAGCAGTTCAAGGCCATTGAAAGCGACAGCATCCAACAGACCTATGTGGTGGATACCAAAGGAGTGTGGCGTTGAAAAAGATTCTGGTGACCGGCGGCGCGGGCTTTATTGGCTCGGCCGTGGCGCGTTACATCATCAGCGAAACCACCGACAGCGTTGTGGTGGTCGATAAGCTGACCTACGCCGGAAATCTTGCCTCGCTTGCCCCCGTCTCGCAAAACGATCGTTTCGCCTTTGAGCAGGTCGATATCTGCGACCGCCAAGCGCTGGACGGTGTTTTTGCCCGTCATCAGCCGGATTTGGTCATGCACCTGGCGGCAGAGAGTCATGTCGATCGTTCCATTGACGGCCCTGCGGCGTTTATCGAAACCAATATTGTGGGCACCTATACACTATTAGAAGCGGCGCGCGGCTGGTGGAATACCCTGGCAGACGATAAAAAATCAGCGTTCCGTTTTCACCATATTTCCACCGACGAAGTGTATGGCGACCTGCACGGCAGCGATGATTTCTTCACCGAAACTACGCCGTATGCGCCAAGCAGTCCTTACTCAGCGTCGAAAGCGGGTAGCGACCATCTGGTGCGAGCATGGCTGCGAACGTATGGCCTACCAACCGTGGTCACTAACTGCTCGAATAACTATGGGCCGTATCACTTCCCGGAGAAGCTCATCCCGCTGACGATTTTGAATGCACTGGCGGGCAAGGCGCTGCCGGTTTATGGCAATGGACAGCAGGTTCGTGACTGGCTGTATGTGGAAGATCACGCCCGCGCGCTGTACCGCGTAGTGACGACCGGTGTAGTGGGTGAGACTTACAATATTGGCGGCCATAACGAACGCCAGAATATTGATGTGGTTCGCACCATCTGTGCACTGCTTGAAGAGCTGGTACCGCAAAAGCCTGAAGGTGTGGCCAGGTATCAGGATTTGATCACCTACGTGACCGACAGACCCGGACATGACGTACGCTACGCCATCGATGCGGCAAAAATTGAACGTGAGCTGGGCTGGACGCCGGAAGAGACATTTGAAACCGGAATGCGCAAAACGGTGCAATGGTACCTTGCGAATCAGACCTGGTGGCAACAGGTTCTGGATGGCAGTTACCAGGGCGAACGTCTCGGCCTGAAGGGCTAACTCTCCCGGGAGGAAATATGAAAGGCATTATTCTGGCCGGCGGTTCCGGCACCCGATTACATCCTATCACCCGCGGTGTTTCCAAACAGCTGCTACCCATTTACGACAAACCGATGATCTACTATCCCCTGTCAGTGCTCATGCTGGCGGGGATCCGTGAGATTCTGATTATCACGACACCTGAAGATATAAGCTACTTCAAGCGTCTGTTGGGCGATGGTTCTGAATTTGGCATCGAGCTGCATTATGCCGAACAGCCAAGCCCTGATGGTCTGGCGCAGGCGTTTATCATCGGTGAAACGTTCCTGAACGGCGAACCTTCTTGCCTGGTGTTAGGCGATAACATCTTCTTCGGCCAGGGCTTCAGCCCGAAATTGCGTAGCGTTGCCGCGCGTTCCGAAGGGGCAACCGTGTTTGGCTATCAGGTGATGGATCCCGAGCGTTTCGGCGTGGTTGAATTTGACGACAATTTCCGCGCAATCTCGCTGGAAGAAAAGCCCAAAGAGCCAAAGTCTAACTGGGCGGTTACCGGTCTCTATTTCTATGATCACAACGTCGTGGAGTACGCCAAACGCGTGAAGCCTTCAGAACGCGGAGAGCTGGAAATTACCTCCATTAACCAGATGTATCTCGATGACGGTAAGCTGACCGTGGAACTTCTCGGACGTGGATTTGCGTGGCTGGATACAGGCACTCATGACAGCCTGATTGAAGCCAGCACGTTCGTGCAGACCGTCGAAAAACGTCAGGGATTCAAAATTGCCTGCCTGGAAGAGATTGCCTGGCGCAACGGCTGGCTGGATGATGACGGCGTAAAACGCGCGGCCAATCAGTTAGCCAAAACCGGCTACGGCCAGTATTTGTTGGAGTTGCTTCGTGCCCGTCCGCGCCAGTATTGATCCCCTTAGCTGGGAAACGCAGTTTTTTGGTATCCGTAGCGCCATTGTTCGCGTGAGCGATGATGCGCCGGAACTGCGTGCCGAAGAACTGACGAACTGGTCACGCGTGCAGGCAAAAATCCCGGCGCACCGCACCGACTGGCTCGATGCGTTGCAAGCGCTTGGTTTTCAACTGGTGGAAGGCGAAATCGATTTCCGGTTAACGGTGACGAATAGCGTTGACCCACAGGCGGAGGTTGCCACCGAAGCTGACATTCCCCGGCTGCGAGACCTTGCTGCACAGGCGTTTGCGCAGAGCCGCTTTCGCGCGCCCTGGTATGCCGATGATGCCAGTGGCCGTTTTTACGCCCAGTGGATTGAAAATGCAGTGCGGGGCACGTTCGATCATCAATGCCTGGTTTTCCGCGATGAGAATGCGGCTATCCGCGCCTTTGTTTCTTTGCGCCAGCTGAATAACAGCGAGGCCCGTATTGGCCTGCTGGCAGGTCGCGGGGCGGGGGAGATTCTGATGCAGGCTGCTGTGCATTGGGCGCATGCGCGCCAACTGAACACGCTGCGGGTAGCGACCCAAATGGGCAATACCGCGGCACTTAAACGTTACATTCAAAGCGGTGCTGCCCCTGAAAGTACCGCTTACTGGCTATACAGGTGACACGATGATTCCTTTTAACGCTCCGCCGGTTGTAGGTACTGAACTCGATTACATGCAGTCGGCCATGGGTAGCGGCAAACTGTGCGGCGATGGCGGTTTTACCCGTCGCTGTCAGCAGTGGATGGAGCAGCGTTTCGGCAGTGCCAAAGTGCTGTTAACCCCTTCCTGCACCGCGTCGCTGGAAATGGCTGCCTTGCTGCTGGATATCCAGCCTGGTGATGAAGTCATCATGCCGAGTTACACCTTCGTGTCCACCGCCAACGCCTTCGTGCTGCGCGGCGCAAAAATCATTTTTGTCGATGTGCGTCGCGACACCATGAATATCGATGAAACGCTGATTGAAGCGGCGATCACCGAGAAAACCCGCGTCATCGTGCCGGTGCATTACGCGGGCGTGGCCTGTGAAATGGACACCATCATGGCGCTCGCTAAAAAGCATAACCTGTTCGTGGTGGAAGACGCCGCTCAGGGCGTGATGTCGACCTACAAAGGCCGCGCGTTGGGCACCATCGGGCATATTGGCTGCTTTAGCTTCCATGAAACCAAAAACTACACCGCGGGTGGTGAAGGCGGCGCGACGCTGATCAACGATCGTAAGCTGATTGAGCGCGCCGAAGTCATCCGCGAGAAAGGCACCAACCGCAGTCAGTTCTTCCGCGGCCAGGTCGACAAATACACCTGGCGCGATATCGGTTCAAGTTATCTGATGGCCGATTTGCAGGCGGCGTATCTGTGGGCGCAACTGGAAGCGGCGGACCGCATTAACCAGCAGCGCCTTAGCCTGTGGCAAACCTATCATGATGCGCTGAAACCGCTGGCTGACGTGGGCCGTATTGAGCTACCGACGATCCCAGCCGACTGCGTGCATAACGCGCACATGTTTTATATCAAGCTGCGTGACGAAGCCGATCGTGGCAAGCTGATTGCCTGGCTGAAAGAGGCTGAGATCATGGCGGTGTTCCACTACATTCCGCTGCACTCATCCCCGGCAGGCGAAGCGTTTGGCGCGTTCTGCGGCGAAGATCGCTTCACCACCCAGGAAAGTGAGCGTTTGCTCCGTCTGCCGCTGTTCTACAATCTGGAAGCGGTGAATCAGCGTACGGTGATTAACTCTCTGCTTAGCTTCTTCGCCTGATGTCGCTGGCAAAAGCGTCTGTCTGGACTGCGGCCAGTACGCTGGTCAAAATTGGTGCGGGTCTGCTGGTGGTCAAACTGCTGGCGGTGACCTATGGCCCGTCAGGTGTAGGCCAGGCGGGTAACTTCCGTCAATTAGTGACCGTGCTTGGCGTGCTCGCCGGAGCGGGGATCTTCAACGGCGTCACCAAGTATGTCGCGCAGTATCACGATGATCCCGATCATCTGCGCAAAGTGGTCGGCACCTCGTCAGCGATGGTGTTGGGTTTCTCCACGCTGTTGGCCATTATCTTTGTTACCGCCGCCGCGCCCATCAGCCAGGGGCTGTTCGGTCATACCCATTATCAAGGGTTAGTACGGCTGGTGGCGCTGGTCCAGATGGGCATTGCGTGGGCCAACCTGCTGCTGGCGCTGCTCAAAGGTTTTCGCGACGCATCCGGAAACGCGCTGGCTCTGATTGCCGGTAGCATCATCGGTGTCGCAGCGTATTTTCTGAGCTGGCATTTTGGCGGCTACGAAGGGGCATTGCTGGGCATCGCATTAGTCCCTGCGCTGGTCGTGCTGCCAGCAGCGGTGATGATGGCGAAGCGCAGAGCGATTCCCTTTGCCTACCTGAAGCCGCGGTGGGATACGTTTTATGCTGGACAGTTGGGCAAATTCACCGTCATGGCGTTGATCACCTCGGTGACGCTGCCGGTGGCATATGTGATGATGCGAAACTTGCTGGCCGCACATTACAGCTGGGATGAAGTGGGGATCTGGCAGGGTGTGAGCAGTATTTCCGACGCCTATCTGCAGTTTATCACCGCCTCATTCAGCGTCTATTTGCTACCAACGCTTTCGCGGCTGACCGAAAAATCGGACATCACGCGCGAAATCGTGAAATCGCTGAAATTCGTATTGCCGGCGGTGGCCGCAGCGAGTTTTACCGTCTGGCTGCTGCGTGATTTTGCAATCTGGCTGCTTTTCTCTGCGAAGTTTACCGCGATGCGTGATCTCTTCGCGTGGCAGCTGGTCGGCGATGTGCTGAAAGTGGGCGCATATGTATACGGCTATCTGGTGATTGCCAAAGCGTCGCTGCGGTTCTACGTTCTGACGGAAATTAGCCAGTTCACGTTGCTGACCGCATTCTCGCATTGGCTAATCCCCGCGCACGGCGCACTCGGCGCGGCGCAAGCCTATATGGCGACCTATATCGTTTATTTTGCGCTGTGTAGCAGCGTATTTTTAATTTGGCGTAAACGGGCATGACTGTACTGATACACGTACTGGGATCGGATATCCCGCACCATAACCAAACCGTTCTGCGGTTTTTCAGTGAAGAACTGGCGGACGGCTGCGAGCACGCCCGCGAATTTATGGTGGTAGGCAATGAACGCGAGCTGCAAGCCGCAGGCCCGAATCTCACGCTGAATTTTTATGATGACAAGAAAGCGTTGGCTACCGCGGTGGTCGAGAAAGCGAAAGCCGACCGCACGCAGCGATTTTTCTTCCACGGACAGTTCAATACTGGCCTTTGGCTGGCGCTGTTGTCCGGCGGTATCAAGCCCGCGCAGTTTAACTGGCATATCTGGGGCGCTGACCTGTATGAGGTTTCCAGGGGCCTGAAATTTCGTCTCTTTTATCCGCTTCGCCGCATGGCGCAGGGGCGTGTGGGCTGTGTCTTCGCCACGCGAGGCGATTTGAATACCTTTGCGAAAGCGCATCCGCGAGTGCAGGGTGAATTATTGTATTTCCCGACGCGCATGGATTCGTCGTTGAACGACATGGAAACTGCGCGTCACGACGCGCAAACGCTGACGATATTAGTCGGCAACTCCGGTGATCGCAGCAATGACCATATCGCAGCGCTGAAGGCTATTCATCAACAGTTTGGTGACACCGTTAACGTGGTGGTGCCGATGGGCTACCCGGCCAATAACGACGAATACATTCGCGAAGTGCGCGCGGCAGGTGAAGCGTTATTCAGCGCGGAATACCTGCAAATTCTCGGTGAAAAGCTGGCGTTTGACGATTATCTGGCCCTGCTTCGCCGCTGCGACCTGGGCTACTTCCTGTTCCCACGCCAGCAAGGAATTGGCACGCTGTGTCTGCTGATTCAGGCCGGGATTCCGTGTGTGCTGAACCGGGAAAATCCGTTCTGGGAAGATATGGCCGAGCAGCACATTCCGGTGTTGTTCACCACGGATACGCTGGACGTCGCCGTGGTGCGAGAAGCACAACGACAGCTGGCGAGCGTCGATAAAACCCAGATAGCGTTCTTCCGTCCAAACTATCTGGAACCGTGGCATCGCGCGCTGCAGATTGCAGCAGGAGAGGCGCAATGAGCCTGATGCAGTTTACCGGCCTGTTTGTGGTCTGGCTGTTTTCCTCGCTGTTTATCGCCACGCTGACGTACTTTGAGTTTCGTCGGGTGCGCTTTAACTTTAACGTCTTCTTCTCAATGCTGTTTTTACTGACGTTTTTCTTCGGCTTCCCGCTGTCGATGACGCTGGTGTTTCGCTTTGACGTCGGTATCGCGCCGCCTGAAATTCTGCTTCAGGCGCTGCTGTCTGCGGCCTGTTTTTATGCGATTTACTACGTAGCGTACAAAACGCGCCTGCGTGCAGCCCGCGCCCAGAAGGCGCGTCGGCCGCTGTTCACCATGAACCGGGTCGAAACCCATCTGGCGTGGATGATGCTGGCGCTGATTGCGCTGCTGAGCGTCGGCGTATTCTTCGCGCACAACGGTTTCCTGCTGTTTAAGCTGCACTCCTACAGCCAGATTTTCTCCAGCGAAGTCTCCGGCGTGGCGCTCAAGCGCTTCTTCTACTTCTTCATTCCGGCGATGCTGGTGGTCTATTTCCTGCGTCAGGACAGCAAAGCGTGGATCTTCTTCCTCGTCAGCACCGTGGCGTTTGGTCTGTTGACCTACGTGATCGTCGGTGGCACGCGCGCCAATATCATCATCGCCTTTGCGATCTTCCTGTTTATCGGCATCATCCGCGGCTGGATTTCGCTGTGGATGCTGGCAGCGGCGGGGGTGTTAGGGATTGTCGGCATGTTCTGGCTGGCGCTAAAACGTTATGGGATGAACGTCAGCGGCGACGAAGCGTTTTACACCTTCCTGTACCTGACGCGCGACACGTTCTCACCGTGGGAAAACCTGGCGCTGCTGTTGCAGAACTACGACAAAATCGACTTCCAGGGGTTGGCACCGATTGTCCGCGATTTCTATGTCTTCATTCCGAGCTGGTTGTGGCATGACCGGCCGAGCATCGTGCTCAACACCGCCAACTACTTTACCTGGGAAGTGCTGGATAACCATTCCGGGCTGGCGATTTCCCCTACGCTGATTGGCTCGTTGTTGGTGATGGGCGGTGTGTGGTTTATCCCGCTGGGCGCGGTGGTGGTGGGGCTGATTATCAAATGGTTTGACTGGCTGTATCAGCTGGGCAACCGTGAAACGAACCGCTATAAAGCGGCGATTCTGCACAGTTTCTGTTTTGGAGCTATCTTCAACATGATTGTGCTGGCGCGTGAAGGACTCGACTCGTTCGTTTCCCGCGTGGTCTTTTTCCTGGTGGTTTTCGGGCTCTGCCTGCTGGTCGCCAAATTGCTTTACTGGCTGCTGGACAGCGCCGGGCTTATCAATAAACGCTCAAGGCCGCTGCCACAACCTCTGGTTTGATAAGGGAACACATGACGGATTCAACCGCTGCGCCGCTCTATGCCGTGCGCGGCCTGCAGCTGATTGGCTGGCGTGATATGGCGCATGCGCTGGACTATCTCTATGCCGATGGGCAAATGAGGCAGGGGACGCTGGTGGCGATCAACGCGGAGAAAGTACTGACGGCGGAAGACAACGCCGAGGTGCGCACGCTTATCGATGCCGCGGAGTTTAAATATGCCGACGGGATAAGCGTCGTGCGTTCGATTCGCAAGAAATACCCGCAGGCCAACGTGTCACGCGTAGCCGGAGCCGATCTCTGGGAAGCGCTGATGGCTCGCGCGGGCGCGGAAGGCACGCCGGTCTTTCTGATTGGCGGTAAACCGGACGTGCTGGCGCAAACCGAAGCCAAACTGCGCCAACAGTGGAGCGTGAATATCGTTGGCAGCCAGGAGGGTTATTTCAAACCGGAAGAGCGTCAGGCGCTGTTTGAACGTATTCAGGCCAGCGGGGCAAAGATTGTCACCGTGGCGATGGGCTCGCCAAAGCAGGAAATCTTAATGCGTGACTGCCGTCTGGTTCATCCGGACGCACTGTATATGGGCGTGGGCGGCACCTATGACGTCTTCACCGGCCATGTAAAGCGTGCGCCTAAGATATGGCAAAAAATGGGCTTAGAATGGCTCTACCGATTGCTGTCGCAGCCGAGCCGCATTGGCCGACAGCTGCGCCTGTTGCGCTATCTTCGCTGGCACTACACTGGCAATCTCTGATCTCCCTTCCTAAAAATGTATTGCACAACAATTGTGCAATACATTCGCATAACTAATACTTTGTTTGCCATTTCACCCATTTTATTCAACCATTCGCACCCTTAAAAGTCTGCACGCCCGTTCGTGGCAGACATTCCACGGTATGACATCTGTTCATAACAATAACCGGCAACGACCGGAAAGCGGCAAACACGCGAGGATCTATGGCTGAGAAAGAACCAGCGCTACAGCGAGGGCTGGAAGCGCGACACATTGAATTAATCGCCCTGGGCGGTACCATCGGCGTTGGGCTGTTTATGGGCTCGGCAAGTACCCTGAAATGGGCGGGCCCGTCGGTATTGCTGGCATACATTATCGCCGGCCTCTTTGTGTTCTTCATTATGCGTTCGATGGGCGAAATGCTGTTCGTCGAACCGGTCACTGGCTCGTTTGCCGTGTATGCGCATCGCTACATGAGTCCGTTTTTTGGTTATCTCACTGCCTGGTCTTACTGGTTTATGTGGATAGCGGTGGGAATCTCCGAGATAACCGCCATCGGGGTTTATACGCAGTTCTGGTTTCCGGACATGGCGCAGTGGATACCCGCGCTTATCGCCGTGGCACTCGTAGGACTTGCGAATCTCGCGGCGGTGCGTTTGTACGGCGAACTGGAATTCTGGTTTGCGATGATCAAAGTCACTACCATTATCGTGATGATCGTTGTGGGGCTTGGGGTGATTTTCTTTGGCTTCGGCAACGGCGGGCACGCACTGGGCTTTAGTAATCTGACCGAACACGGCGGCTTCTTTGCCGGTGGCTGGAAGGGCTTTCTGACGGCACTCTGTATTGTGGTGGCATCGTATCAGGGCGTGGAGTTGATTGGCATCACCGCCGGTGAAGCGAAAAACCCGCAGGTCACCTTGCGCAGCGCAGTGGGTAAAGTGTTGTGGCGAATTTTGATTTTCTACGTCGGGGCTATTTTCGTTATCGTCACCATTTTCCCGTGGAATGAAATTGGCAGTAACGGCAGTCCGTTCGTGCTGACTTTTGCCAAAGTCGGGATCACCGCGGCGGCGGGCATCATCAACTTTGTGGTACTGACTGCGGCGCTTTCCGGTTGCAACAGTGGGATGTACAGCTGTGGTCGCATGCTTTACGCGCTGGCAAAGAACCGCCAACTGCCCTCGGTGATTGCGAAAGTCTCGGGTAATGGCGTGCCGGTGATGGGCGTGGCGGTGTCAATTGTCGTGTTGCTGCTTGGCTCTTGTCTGAACTACCTCATTCCCAACCCGCAGCGGGTATTTGTGTATGTCTACAGCGCCAGCGTGCTACCGGGCATGGTGCCGTGGTTTGTGATCCTCATTAGCCAGCTGCGTTTTCGTGAAGCGCACAAGCAGGCGATGGCGAGCCACCCGTTCCGATCGGTGCTGTTCCCGTGGACTAACTATTTGACGATGGCGTTCCTGATTTGTGTGCTGGTCGGCATGGGCTTTAACGACGACACGCGCACATCGCTGTTTGTCGGTGTTATTTTCCTGGCAATTGTGACGGTACTTTACAAAGTGTTAGGCTTCCATCGGGCGGATGGCACCCAGAAATTGAAGGAATAAGCGACAAAACGTGCAAAGCATAACCAAACGGAAAATTTCTTTAAAAAGACACTAGACAGCACAGCATGAAGTCCGTAATATCCGACCCCGCAACGGCGCTAAGCGCCCGTAGCTCAGCTGGATAGAGCGCTGCCCTCCGGAGGCAGAGGTCTCAGGTTCGAATCCTGTCGGGCGCACCATTTTACCCGGTGCTGGAGCTGCGGTGGTCTGTGATGTAAATGACAGGGCCGCGTGAAAGAATATCAGTGGTGGCTATAGCTCAGTTGGTAGAGCCCTGGATTGTGATTCCAGTTGTCGTGGGTTCGAATCCCATTAGCCACCCCATTAATTTTGAGTTCAGTGGCAATGCGAAGGTGGCGGAATTGGTAGACGCGCTAGCTTCAGGTGTTAGTGTTCGTAAGGACGTGGGGGTTCAAGTCCCCCCCCTCGCACCACAACTTAGAATTAAATAGAATTGAACGAAAATTCAAAAAGCAGTATTTCGGCGAGTAGCGCAGCTTGGTAGCGCAACTGGTTTGGGACCAGTGGGTCGGAGGTTCGAATCCTCTCTCGCCGACCAATTTTGAACCCTGCTACGGCAGGGTTTTTTCTATCAAGAATTGAACAAAAATTCTTAAAGCAGTACATCGGCGAGTAGCGCAGCTTGGTAGCGCAACTGGTTTGGGACCAGTGGGTCGGAGGTTCGAATCCTCTCTCGCCGACCACCTTCGAAAAGCCCGCTTATTTAAGCGGGCTTTTTCTATTCGGCAATTGGCATTTTTGCCCTTTAAAAAATATTTTTCCTGTCGTGATTTTCTCGTTGGTAAATATGTCTCCAGATGGCGACATTTAATTCCCTGATTTCATACTACATCGCCTTTTCTCTATTCCAGCGTCTCCTTTTGGAGACATCTCATTAATTCCTAAAGCGACTAACTCCCTGATATTGAGGGGTGCAAGAGTGGCATAACGTGTGTAATAATATCTGTGTAGATGCTCATTCCATCTCTTATGTTCGCGTTTACGCCTCATAAACTCAGGAATGACGCAGAGCCGTTTACGGTGCTTATCGTCCACCGACAGATGTCGCCTCGGCCTCATCAAACACCATGGACATAACGTTGAGTGAAGCACCAATTGTTGTCAAAAAGACCTGTTTTAACGCCTGCCCTGTTTTCAGTGCAGGCGTTTTTTTATGGGTTACGTTCGGGAAATGAATAAGACGCCGCCCACCAACAATAATGCGCAGAATGAAACGCACCACAGCGTGTAAATAGCGCCAAGCTGACTCGTTAGCATTACCGTGATAGATGTTGAGAGGGTGGCACTGAGGGTTTGCCAGCGCCAGGCTTTCGCGCTGGCGGCGGAAACGTCATCTTCGGTGAACTGGTGTAGCACGCTGAAAGTCCCCAATGCAAAGACCACATTTGACGCCAGGTGAGCGACAAAAATGGCTCCCAGCACCGCAGCGGTAAATCCCGACAGTATCGGCATCATGACGTACGCGAGCAGAAATATCCCCAGGCAGCCCAGCAACAGGCGATTACGCTGAACATATTCCGGCATTTTTTGGCTATTCAGCAACATAGGCCCGCACAATTGCCCCAGGCTGCGGCTAAATAGCAGCGGCAATGCCAGCCCGATAGCGTCATCCGGATGCATCTGTTGCGCCAGCGCAGGCAGCAGCGCCATCGCCGGAGCGCCAACCGCAGCCAGAGAAGGCAGCAACAGCAGGCTTCTTTTTTGCGAACGCGTGAGGGTCGCCCAGCACAGCGGCATCCGTGTTTTGGGCCTGCTGTCGTCCGCAGCGATCGCGGTGCGTTGCAGCGTCAGCCACAGCAGCCACGACGCGGCGAGGAAACTCATGGCATCGACGATTAATAGCGACTGCGGGCTGACTCGCTCAAACAGTAGCACGCCCACTCCCGTGCCCAACAACACCTGCGATGCAAATATCAGGTTTTCCATTGCAGTGGCCGCCGGAAGTTCTTGCGCGCTCAGCCCGCGCTTGAAAGTCAGCGCCAATGCGGGCCATGACATTCCTGCCAGCAGCGCTTCCACGGACTGCACCGCCAGTAAGAATGGAATACTGTGATGTCGTAAACCCTGAAGGGTCAATATCAGCGCCAACAGGCCGAGCAGCTCGCAGCAAATGAGTAAACGCAGGGGAGGGTGAGTGCGGCACAATCTTTCGCCAATCAGGCTGCCCAAAAATCCGGGCACGGTTGCCAACAGCCAGGCGAGCGTTAACATCGTCGGTGAGGCTTGCCAGCGCAGCAGCTGACCGAAAACGACGACCTGCGTCAGACCATTACCCAACGAAGATAAAATAAAGGCGAGTGCTAACAGGCGAAGCCAGACGTGGCCCCGCAATGCGCGTAGCAGCGCAAACAGCAGAGAATTCATGTGGAACGATCTCCAGCAAAACGTTATCCGCGCAAAAAGATGCGTGAGTGAAAAACGGTGAATGCTGAAAAGTCGTTACATTGGCAGGCTCTTGAATGAGGTTAAGAGCAAAGAATTTAGCATGTTGCTTACGAAAAAAGAAAGGGGCCGAAAGGCCCCTTTTTACTGAATCGACTCAGGAAGGTGGATTGTTCTGCAGGGTCAGTAACAGTCCATCACGGCGCATGGTGGCCGCTTCTTCCGGCTGATGCATTCTGTCCAGAGCATCGGCCAGCCAGGCGTAATCAAACGCGTCTGGGCGCTGTTTCAACGCTGCGCGGAAGGCGATGGTCGCTTCCTGCCATTCACCGTGTTTCATCAGCGACTGGCCGAGCGTACTCCACAGCAGAGGGCGATCACCCACGCTTTTGATTTGCTGGCGCAACACTTTTTCCAGTTGTTCCGGCGTATTGGTTTTCAGACGCGGAACCGGGAGAAGCAGGCGATCGTCATACTGGCGTTTTAGGCCGTCGATAATAATCTGTTGGGCCATGTCATGATCGTCACACTCGATGAGATGATCTGCCATTGCCACCTGCAGCGGTACGCGCTGACGAGTTTTGCGACTCTGGTTTTTCCACCATTCGCGCAGACCATCGCTGCCCTGATCGGCACGCGCTTGATCCATCAGACCAATCCAGGCCTGTTGTTCCAGGGCGTCACGGTGTGCTTCATCCCCAACGTTAGCCTTCGCCATCGACGGTATGATATCCAGCAGTGAAGTCCAGGCACCAGTGCGAATATAGGCTTGTTCAGCCAGCCGCAGCACTTCAGGGTGACGCGGTGCAATTTCCAAAAGCTTGTCGACGCCGTGGCGCGCGGCATGGTCTTCATTACGTGCTAACTGAAGACGCGCCCGGGTGATTTCCACCGGAATCAGATCGTTACCGGCACTTTCTGCGGCACGTTCCAGATGCTGATTGGCACGCATTTCGTCCCCACGCTGCTGCGCAGCTTCTGCGGCTAACAGGTAGTTCACCACCGGCTGTTCAGCGTGATCGGCATTCTTCGACATCAGCTTCTCAACCTGCTGATAATCACCTTCTGCCAGCTTGAGCAGCGCCTGTTCGGTCTGCTTACGCGCCCGACGGCGTTTACGGCCAACGAACCAGCCACGGGTATGCGCCCCGGTGCGGAAAATGCGGCGCAGTAACCCTTCGATAGCGAACAACACTACCATGGTCAGGATCATAATGATCACCAGACCGGTGACGCTGGTTTCAATGTTGTAGTTATCGGTCTGGATCAGAACGTACCCTTGATGGCCCGCAACGATCGGGCCCACAACGATCCCGGCGATCAACAGCGCAAAGAGCAATAATACTTTAAGCATGCTTATTCTCCCTGCGGTGCAGCGGCGGCGGGTGCGGAGTCAGCCTGAGGCGCAGCACTTGGCGCAACCGATGGCTGTGCCAACAGATTACGCACCCGGGTTTGCATCAGCTTTTCCAGAATTGCCTGGCTTTGCAGAGCTTCCGGCACATCCATATTGATGTTTTGCTGGCTCAATGCATCCACTTCATCAAGGAAGGCTTTGGTGGTCGCATCGTCAGTGTCGTAATACGCACGTACCCAGGTGGACACGTTGTCCAGCGCCTGTTTGTACGTTTGCTCCTGATGACGAGGTACGGCCTGGGCCGCAACCAGCAGACGCGAGCGAATGTTTTCGCGCAGATAGACGTCCTGATTTGGCGCTAACAGCGGAACGGCGGTTTCATCACGGCGACGAATGGTGATGAAGCTGTCCATAAAGTTCTGCCAGCTTTTTTGCAGATTAACGCGCCATTCACCCAGCGAACTGGAAAGCTCACCGCTGTCGTCATCCATCGGGGAGTCGTCGTCGGTATTATCTGCCAGACGCAGGTTATCAATCTGATTAGACAGCTGATTGACCTTCAAAATGATCCCGTCGTAATCGACCTGCGCCACGCCGGAGAGGCTGGCGACATCGTCGGTGATTGCGCGACGAGCGTTAATCAGGCTTGGGTCATTCATGTCCGCCAGGCTTGCATCGGCGCTTTTCAGCAGTGCCGCCGCGGTGGTGATGTCCTGATCGCTCCACAGTTTACGACCTGCCAGTTTGACGAGGAAATCGGCCTGCGCGAGCTGCCAGGTTTTGGCATCGCTGCCAGAAATCGTGGCGACTTTTTGCTGCAATTCATCAAGCTGTTTGGTCAATGCGTCCTGCTGCTGTTTGGCCACAGTCAGGCGGTCGGCCTGTTGCTTAATGATGCCGTCCAGCTCACTCTTCTGCGAGGCTTGTGCTTTTTGCAGGGCAGTCACTTGATTGACCAACGCATCGCTGGCGGTCGTCTGATGGGTATTTTGTTTTTTCACCAAGCCATACAGGCCAATGCCTGCGGCAAGAGCGATGGCAATCGCCACTACGCTCAGCGCCAACGGCACTTTGTTGCTGCTGTTTTTCTTCTCAGCGTTTTTCTTTTCAGTATTCTCCGGCGGTGGAGTTTGTTCCACGGCCTCCCTGGTCTCCTCAACCACGGCGGAGTTCTCTTTTTGTTCCGTCATTATGGCTTCCAATTTTGAGAGTTATTGTAAAGCACGCAGCAGCGCGTCGTTGTCGGCGCTATCGGCCACCCTGATATTCCGCCAGCCCAGCTCCCGGGCCTGTTCAGCAAGGCGCTCACTCACCACAAGCACCTCGCAGTTTAACAACCAACGCTCGCGATACCATTGCGGAATAAGCGACCAGAGCTGTTTTAACATTTCGCCGCTGGTGATGACCAGTCGGGTCACACCGCGCGTTTGCCAGCGCATCGCTTCTTCCGCACCGTCATAGTGCCGGTTACTGCGTTGATAACATTCACAAAAAGTCACTTCAGCACCGCGACTCTGTAGCGTTTCGCCGAGCAATTCGCGCCCGCCGTTTCCGCGTAAAATCAGTGCTTTCTTGCCGGCAACGTTTTGTAATTCAGGTAATTGTAGCAACACTTCGCTGACTTCCCGATCGAGCGGGTAGCGAACGTCAATCCTGCTGACTTTGTGCAGCGCCAGGCCGGTGGTTCGCCCAATGGCAAAATAGCGTGGCGCGTGCGGCCAGCGTTGCCCGTGCTGTAAAAGCTGCGCTTGGGCAAATTCGACGGCGTGTTGTGAAAGGGCGAACAGCAGATCGCCGTCGTTCAACGCGGCCAGATACCCCGCAAGCTGCGCTAATTCGCGGCCGGGGGTAAATTCAATTAATGGAAAGCTCCAGGCCTCTTGCCCCAGCGCGCGCAGGCGGCTGACAAGTTCTTCTCCTTGGGGAGAGGGGCGAGTGACCAGAATGCTCATTCAGGGGCTTCTCCGTTATACACTTCCGCGAGAATTTCGCGTGCGCCGTTGTTCAGCAGCTCTTCAGCCAGCGAAATCCCCAGCTCTTTGGCATCTTCGGCTGGCCCACGGCGTTCACCGCGTACCATTCGGCTGCCATCCGGCGCGCCAACCAGCGCCCGAAGCCAGATTTCACCGTGGCTTAATTCAGCATAGCTGCCAATCGGCACCTGACAGCCGCCTTCGAGACGCGTATTCATCGCGCGCTCTGCGCAGACGCGCACGGCGGTGTCCGCGTGATTCAGCGGCGCCAGCAACGTGCGGGTATGTGCGTCGTCGAGACGGCATTCGATACCTACGGCGCCCTGACCCACGGCGGGCAGAGATTGCTCCGGCGATAACGCCTCGCGAATTCTGTCTTCCAGACCGAGACGCTTCAGCCCGGCGACGGCCAAAATAATGGCATCGTAATCGCCGTTATCGAGCTTGCCGAGGCGCGTGCCAACGTTGCCACGCAGCGAGCGGATCACCAGGTCCGGGCGATCGGCCGCCAGTTGACACTGGCGGCGTAAACTTGACGTGCCAACCACGCTGCCCGCAGGCAACGCGTCGATAGAATCGAAATGGTTAGAAACAAATGCGTCGCGTGGATCGTCGCGCTCGCAGATGGTCGTCAGACCGAGTCCAGGCGGGAATTCCACCGGAACATCCTTCATCGAATGCACGGCGATATCGGCGCGGTCTTCAAGCAGCGCAAGTTCTAGCTCTTTGACGAACAGGCCTTTTCCGCCCACTTTCGCCAGAGGCGTATCGAGGATCACATCGCCGCGGGTCACCATCGGCACCAGTTCAACCTGAAGCCCGGGATGGCACGCCATCAGCCTGTCTTTCACATAATGTGCCTGCCACAGCGCGAGAGGACTTTGGCGTGTGGCAATTCTTAAAACTTTGTCTAACATGCTTGTTACCGTCGTTATCGTCCGCCAGCCATCCTAACATTGTTGCTATAAGGATGTTAGTTTTCGAGTTTTTCTGAAAATGAGCAAACGGAGCGATTCCCGGCGTGTTGAAGAATTTACAGCCGTTAATCGGTGCTAAACTTATGAGTAGCGCATCTTTCTTTACGGTCAAACGGCAAGGTGTTAAATTGATCACGTTTTAAACCGTTTGTTAGCCCGCACCAACACACCATCTCGGCGACAGACGGTAGCGGTTCTTGTTGAAATTCTAAAAGCCTTCGTATCCCTTGCAGTCCACCGCCTTAGCGATACGCCAGGTTTTAACATCAGGCGATATGTCTTGTACCTCTATATTGAGACACTGAAACAGAGACTGGATGCCATTAATCAATTGCGCGTGGATCGCGCGATTGCTGCGATGGGGCCCGCTTTTCAGCAGGTCTACAGTCTTCTGCCGACATTGCTTCACTACCATCATCCGCTGATGCCGGGTTACCTCGACGGTAACGTACCCAAAGGCATTTGCCTCTACACGCCTGATGAAACTCAACGCCACTACCTTGATGAGCTGGAACTGCACCGCGGAATGCCGCCGCAGGTTTCCGCCAAAGGTGAACTGCCGATTACCGGCGTTTACTCCATGGGTAGCACCTCTTCTGTCGGCCAAAGCTGCTCTTCCGATCTCGATATCTGGGTTTGTCATCAGGCCTGGCTTGATAACGAAGAACGCAAGCTGCTGCAGCGAAAATGTAGCCTGCTCGAAAGCTGGGCCGCGTCGCTTGGGGTGGAAGTCAGCTTCTTCCTGATCGACGAAAACCGCTTCCGTCATAATGAAAGCGGCAGCCTTGGCGGTGAAGACTGTGGTTCAACGCAGCACATCTTGCTGCTCGATGAATTTTACCGGACCGCCGTGCGCCTCGCCGGGAAACGTATTCTGTGGAATATGGTGCCGTGCGAAGAAGAAGAGCATTACGACGATTACGTCATGAAGCTCTACTCGCAGGGCGTTCTGACGCCAAATGAATGGCTGGATCTCGGCGGAATGAGCACGCTCTCCGCGGAAGAGTACTTCGGGGCCAGCCTGTGGCAACTCTATAAGAGCATAGACTCGCCGTATAAAGCGGTGTTGAAAACTTTGCTGCTCGAAGCCTATTCCTGGGAATATCCAAATAGCCGCCTGTTGGCGAAAGACATCAAGCAGCGCTTGCACGACGGCGAGATTGTGTCCTTTGGACTCGATCCTTACTGCATGATGCTCGAACGTGTCACGACCTATCTGCAAGCCATTGATGATGCCACCCGCCTGGATCTGGTGCGTCGATGCTTCTACCTGAAAGTGTGCGAAAAACTCAGCCGCGAACGCGCCTGTGTGGGCTGGCGTCGTGAAGTTATCGGCCAACTGGTGAAAGACTGGGGCTGGAGCGAAGAGCGTCTGGCGATGCTCGACAACCGCGCGAACTGGAAGATTGACGAAGTGCGCGATGCGCACAACGAACTGCTCGATGCGATGATGCAAAGCTACCGAAACCTGATCCGTTTTGCGCGCCGCAACAACCTCAGCGTTTCAGCCAGCCCGCAGGATATCGGCGTGCTGACCCGTAAGCTGTACGCGGCATTTGAAGCGCTGCCGGGCAAAGTGACGCTGGTTAACCCGCAAATTTCGCCGGATCTCTCTGAACCGAATCTGACCTTTATCCATGTGCCGCCGGGCCGTGCCAACCGTACAGGCTGGTATCTCTACAACCGTGCACCCAACATGGAATCGATCGTCAGTCATCAGCCGCTCGAATTTAACCGTTATCTTAATAAGCTGGTGGCCTGGGCCTGGTTTAACGGTCTGCTGACCTCACGCACCCGCCTGTTTATTAAGGGCAACGGCATTGCCGACCTGGCAAAACTGCAGGAAATGGTGGCCGACGTGTCGCACCACTTCCCGCTGCGCCTGCCAGCGCCGACGCCGAAAGCGCTCTACAGTCCCTGCGAAATTCGCCATCTGGCGATTATCGTTAACCTCGAATATGATCCGACCGCGGCGTTCCGTAATCAGGTCGTGCATTTCGATTTCCGTAAGCTGGATGTGTTCAGCTTCGGCGAAGAGCAGAATTGCCTGATTGGCAGTGTAGACCTGCTGTACCGCAACTCGTGGAACGAAGTGCGAACCCTGCACTTCAACGGCGAGCAGGCGATGATCGAAGCGCTGAAAACTATCCTTGGCAAAATGCATCAGGATGCGGCGCCGCCGGACAGCGTGGAAGTGTTCTGCTACAGCCAGCACCTGCGCGGGCTTATCCGCACGCGCGTGCAGCAGTTGGTATCAGAGTGTATTGAGCTGCGTCTTTCCAGTACCCGTCAGGAAACCGGGCGCTTCAAAGCGCTGCGCGTGGCGGGGCAAACCTGGGGCCTGTTCTTTGAACGTTTGAATGTGTCGGTGCAAAAACTGGAAAACGCCATCGAGTTTTATGGCGCGATTTCGCACAACAAACTGCATGGTTTGTCGGTGAAAGTAGAAACCAACCATGTGCCTCTTCCGCCGGTGGTCGACGGCTTCGCCAGCGAAGGGATTATTCAGTTCTTCTTTGAAGACAGCAGCGAAGACAACGGCTTTAACATCTACATTCTGGATGAGACCAACCGGGCTGAGGTGTATCACCACTGTGAAGGCAGCAAAGAGGAACTGGTGCGCGACGTCAGCCGCTTCTATTCGTCCTCGCACGACCGCTTCACCTACGGCTCAAGCTTTATCAACTTCAACCTGCCGCAGTTCTATCAGATTGTGAAAGTCGACAATCGCGCCCAGGTGATCCCGTTCCGCACTCAGGCGATAGCGGCCGTCGCACCCGCCAATCAGGATGCAACGACTCCGCTGCTGCAACAGTATTTTTCCTAACGAAACTTAACCGCCTCGCCCGCCTGCTGCGTGGCGGCCTGTTCCAGCAAATCCCAGAAGGTTTCGCCGCTGCGATCGCAGACCCATTCGTTATCTTTCAAACTAAAGTGATAGCCGCCCTGTTTGGTGGCCAGCCACACCTGGTGTAGCGGCTCCTGGCGGTTAATGATGATTTTGCTGCCGTTCTCGAAGCTCAGCGTCAGCACCCCACCGTTAATCTCACAATCAATATCGCTGTCGCCATCCCAGTCGTCGAGGCTCTCTTCGATGGTCATCCACAGTTGGTCTGCAAGGCGATGAAATTCACTGTCGTTCATTGTTCTTTTCCATTATCAGGTGATGGCGGCAGTATAACGCGAAACAATTCCGGTTGCAGTCAGGCGCTAAACGCTTGCTTTTACGTCTTCTCCTGCGATGATAGAAAGCAGAAAGCATCAACCACAGGCACTTGAAGAATGAAGAACCTCTTTCGACCACTGGTCCTTTTGGCTGCGTTATTGACCCTGGCAGGTTGTGGCCTGAAGGGCCCGCTCTATTTTCCGCCAGCAGATAAATCGGCGGCTCCACCCACGAAACCGGTAGATCCGGGCACTCAGACCACTGAGCCGACCCGTAACGATCGCGGTGATAACGGTGGCCCGTCCCAGGTTAACTACTAACAAGACATCGTTATTTCTGCGTGGATGGAGTCAATGATGCAGTTCTCTAAAATGCACGGCCTGGGCAACGATTTCATGGTCGTCGATGCGGTAACGCAGAATGTGTTCTTTTCTCCGGAGCTGATCCGCCGTCTGGCCGATCGGCATCTTGGCGTCGGCTTCGATCAGCTGCTGGTGGTTGAGCCACCGTACGATCCCGATCTCGACTTCCACTACCGCATCTTTAATGCCGACGGCAGCGAAGTGTCTCAGTGTGGCAACGGTGCGCGCTGTTTTGCGCGCTTTGTTCGACTCAAAGGCCTGACCAATAAACGTGACATCCGCGTCAGTACCGCCAACGGCCGTATGGTATTAACCGTAACGGATGACGACCTGGTGCGCGTGAACATGGGCGAGCCTAACTTCGAGCCTTCGCAGGTCCCGTTCCGCGCCAACAAAGCGGAAAAGACCTATATTATGCGTGCCTCTGAACAGACAATATTGTGCGGCGTAGTCTCAATGGGCAATCCGCACTGCGTCATTCAGGTCGATGATGTGGACACCGCTGCGGTGGAAACATTAGGCCCAATAATGGAAAGCCATGAGCGTTTTCCTGAGCGTGCCAACATCGGTTTTATGCAGGTGGTGAAGAACGATCATATTCGCTTGCGCGTCTTTGAGCGCGGCGCAGGTGAAACGCAGGCCTGCGGGAGCGGAGCCTGTGCGGCGGTTGCCGTCGGCATTCAGCAAGGTTTGCTGGCCGAAGAGGTACGCGTGGAATTGCCAGGCGGGCGGCTTGATATCGCCTGGAAAGGACCGGGTCAACCGTTGTTTATGACTGGCCCGGCGGCACACGTCTACGACGGATTTATTCATTTATGAAACCAATCGGGGAAGAACAGCAGGCTGAACTCAACACGCTCGACGATCGGGCGGTAGTCGATTATCTGCTGCAACATCCTGAGTTTTTCATTCGTAACGCCCCGGCGGTGGAAGGGATGCGCGTGCCGCATCCGGTTCGCGGCACGGTGTCGCTGGTCGAATGGCACATGGCGCGCGCCAGAAACCACATCAACGCGCTGGAAGAGAACATGACGCTACTGGTGGAGCAGGCTTCGGCGAATGAAAGCTTGTTCTATCGCCTGTTGCATCTGCAAACGCGTTTAGCCGCAGCAGAAAGCCTCGACGATATGCTCAATCGCTTCCACCGTTGGGCGCGCGATTTAGGGCTTGCGGGTGCCACGGTACGTCTGTTTGCCGATCGTTGGCGCATTGGCGCCCCGTCTAAATTTACCCAGTTGGCGCTCTCGCGTCAGTCTTTTGAATCCATTCGCATTCAGCGGCTTGGCCATGAACGCCACTATCTTGGCTCGCTGAATGGCCCGGAACTGCTGGTGATGATGCCAGATGCCAAAGCGATTGGCTCGGTGGCGATGTCGATGCTTGGCAGCGACGGTGATCTCGGTGTGGTACTGTTCAGCAGCCGCGACGCGCACCATTATCAAGCCGGGCAAGGAACGCATCTCTTGCAGGAAATTTCCCTCCTGCTGCCTGGCCTGCTGGAGCGTTGGGTCGAGCGCGTATGACACCGTCTCCGCTTGGTGAACCGACCGAACGCTTCCTGCGTTTTCTCGGCGTTGAACGCCAGCTCAGTCCCATTACTCTGCTCAACTATCGTCGTCAGCTTGATGCCATCATCGGTATAGCCGAAGACAGCGGCGTGAAAAGCTGGCAGCAATGTGATGCTGCAACGGTGCGCAGTTTTGCGGTGCGTAGCCGCCGCAAAGGGCTTGGCCCGGCGAGTCTGGCATTGCGGTTATCGGCCCTGCGAAGCTTTTTCGACTGGCTGGTGAGCCAGGGTGAACTGCAAGCCAATCCGGCGAAAGCCGTCTCCGCGCCCAAAGCCCCACGCCATTTGCCAAAGAATATTGATGTGGATGACGTCAACCGGCTGCTGGATATCGATCTCAACGATCCGCTGGCCGTACGCGATCGCGCCATGCTCGAAGTGATGTACGGTGCAGGCCTGCGTTTGTCGGAGCTGGTAGGCCTCAACATCAAGCATCTTGACCTGGAATCGGGCGAAGTGTGGGTGATGGGGAAGGGGAGCAAAGAGCGCCGTCTGCCGATTGGCCGCAACGCCGCGCACTGGATTGAGCACTGGCTCGATTTACGCGGGTTGTTTGGCAGTGAAGAAGACGCGTTGTTTTTGTCGAAGCTCGGCAAACGCATCTCCGCGCGCAATGTGCAAAAGCGTTTTGCGGAGTGGGGCATCAAACAAGGGCTGAACAGCCATGTGAATCCGCATAAATTGCGCCACTCGTTTGCGACCCACATGCTGGAGTCGAGCGGGGATTTGCGCGGCGTGCAGGAACTGCTCGGCCACGCGAATCTTTCCACCACCCAAATCTATACCCATCTTGATTTTCAACATCTTGCCTCGGTGTACGACAAGGCACACCCACGCGCCAAACGGGGGAAATAATGCGTTTTTACCGTCCACTGGGCCAGATTTCGGCCCTGACTTTTGACCTCGATGACACCCTTTACGACAACCGTCAGGTTATACGCCGTACGGAAAAAGAGTCGCTGGATTTTGTCCGTGGTTACCATCCGGCGTTACAGGCGCTGGAAAGCAGTGATTTTCATCAGCTTCGGCAGGCGTTGCGCCAGGCCGAGCCCGAGATTTATCATGACGTGACCGAATGGCGTCGTCGTGCGGTTGAGTTGGCGATGCTGAATGCCGGTTTGTCGGCGAGAGACGCCACGATTGGCGCCAACGCCGCGATGGCGAATTTCGCCCACTGGCGCAGTGCGATCGACGTGCCGCAGGAAACCCACGACACTCTCGCGAAGCTGGCAGAAAAATGGCCGCTGGTGGCGATCACCAACGGCAACGCACAGCCGGAACTGTTCGGCCTGAATGACTACTTTACGTTTGTGCTGCGCGCAGGCCCTGACGGACGTTCCAAGCCGTTCAGTGATATGTACCATCTGGCGGCAGAGCGTCTTGATGTTCCGCTGGAGCAGATCCTCCACGTCGGGGATGACCTGACGACCGACGTCGCGGGCGCAATCCGCTGTGGCGTACAGGCCTGCTGGATAAACCTGCTCGACGGGGATCTGATGCAAATCGCTGACAGCCGCCTGTTACCTCACATCGAAATTTCGCGGTTGGCATCCCTCACCACGCTGATATAATCAGCAACTCTGTATAAAATTCCAGGGTTTTGGCGGATGCGCGATGCTTATCCGCCCTACGATCGTGTAGGCCCGGCAAGCGAAGCGCCACCGGGCGTTTCGACGTTTTCTCAATTTCTACCCGGCGGTGCCAATGGACGTTTCTTACCTGCTCGACAGCCTCAATGACAAACAGCGTGAAGCCGTGGCGGCGTCGCGCACCAATATGCTGGTGCTGGCTGGAGCAGGAAGCGGCAAAACGCGCGTGCTGGTGCACCGCATCGCGTGGCTTATCAGCGTCGAACACAGCTCACCGTATTCGATTATGGCGGTGACCTTCACCAACAAAGCGGCGGCGGAAATGCGCCACCGCATCGGTCAGCTGATGGGCACCTCCCAGGGCGGCATGTGGGTCGGTACGTTCCACGGTCTGGCGCACCGCTTGCTGCGCGCGCACCATCTGGACGCCAATCTGCCGCAGGATTTCCAAATCCTCGACAGCGAAGATCAGCTGCGCCTGCTGAAACGTCTGATCAAGGCCATGAACCTCGACGAGAAGCAGTGGCCGCCGCGTCAGGCGATGTGGTACATCAACGGTCAGAAAGACGAAGGGCTGCGCCCGCATCACATTCAAAGCTACGGCAATCCGGTGGAGCAAACCTGGCAGAAGGTGTATCAGGCTTATCAGGAAGCGTGCGACCGCGCGGGCCTGGTTGATTTCGCCGAACTGTTGCTGCGCGCTCACGAGCTATGGCTCAACAAGCCGCATATTTTGCAGCACTATCGCGAGCGCTTCACCAACATCCTGGTGGACGAATTCCAGGATACCAACAACATTCAATATGCCTGGATCCGCATGCTGGCGGGCGACACGGGCAAAGTGATGATCGTCGGCGATGATGACCAGTCGATCTACGGCTGGCGCGGCGCGCAGGTCGAAAACATCCAGCGTTTTCTGAAGGATTTCCCCGGCGCTGAAACCATCCGTCTGGAGCAGAACTACCGTTCGACCAACAATATTCTTAGCGCGGCGAACGCCCTAATTGAGAACAACGACGGCCGTTTGGGCAAAAAGCTGTGGACCGATGGCGTCGACGGCGAACCCATTTCACTGTACTGCGCGTTCAACGAGCTGGATGAAGCCCGCTTCGTCGTGAGCCGTATCAAAGCCTGGCAGGACAACGGGGGCCAGCTTGAACAGTGCGCCATTCTTTACCGCAGTAACGCCCAGTCGCGCGTGCTGGAAGAAGCGTTGTTGCAGGTCAGTATGCCGTACCGTATTTATGGCGGAATGCGCTTCTTCGAACGTCTGGAAATCAAAGATGCGCTGGCCTATCTGCGCCTGATTGCCAATCGCAATGACGATGCGGCGTTTGAGCGCGTGGTGAATACCCCGACGCGCGGCATCGGCGATCGCACGCTCGACGTAGTGCGTCAGGCTTCCCGCGACCGGCAGCTGACGCTGTGGCAGGCGTGCCGTGAATTGCTGAAAGATAAAGCCCTTGCCGGACGTGCGGCCAGTGCGTTACAGCGCTTTATGGAGCTTATCGACGCACTGGCGCAGGAAACTGCCGATATGCCCCTGCATGTGCAGACCGACCGGGTGATTAAAGATTCCGGCCTGTTCATGATGTACGAGCAGGAGAAAGGCGAGAAGGGCCAGACGCGTATCGAGAACTTAGAGGAACTGGTGACGGCCACGCGTCAGTTCAGCTACAACGACGAAGAAGAAGATTTGATGCCGTTACAGGCATTCCTGTCCCACGCGGCGCTGGAGGCGGGCGAAGGGCAGGCCGACACCTGGCAGGACGCGGTTCAGCTGATGACGCTGCACTCGGCGAAAGGTCTGGAGTTCCCGCAGGTGTTTATCGTCGGGATGGAAGAGGGCATGTTCCCGAGTCAGATGTCGCTGGATGAAGGCGGACGTCTGGAAGAAGAGCGTCGTCTGGCCTACGTTGGCGTCACGCGTGCGATGCAAAAACTGACGCTGACCTACGCCGAAACCCGTCGTTTATACGGCAAAGAGGTGTATCACCGTCCGTCGCGCTTTGTCGGCGAACTGCCGGAGGCGTGCGTGGAAGAGGTACGTTTGCGTGCCACCGTCAGCCGCCCGGTCAATCATCAGCGAATGGGCACGCCGATGGCGGAAAACGACACCGGCTACAAGCTGGGTCAGCGCGTGCGTCACCCGAAATTTGGCGAAGGTACCATCGTAAACCTGGAAGGCAGTGGCGAACACAGTCGTTTGCAGGTGGCGTTCCAGGGCCAGGGCATTAAATGGCTGGTGGCGGCCTACGCCCGTCTCGAAAATGCGTAACATTAAGAAATACATCATATTTTCTTAACGTTCTGCTAGTCTTATACGCCAGAGGGGTGGAAAAACTCTCTGGCGCTTCGCTGTGTGTTGACGCTTCATTTAGGCTGGCGTAACATGCGCGCACGAATACGCTAAGAGGACTGATACCTTGGACACACCCAGTAGATGCTGGCTCAACTTCCTGCAAACCAGGAACAACTCCTAAGGCTATCACCCGACGCTGATGGCCTTAGAGGTTGTCGGCGACATGCAATAATCCCGTCGCAATGAGTCAGGCTTAATGGTCTGAAACCCCCGATGTTTCTGTGTGCCCACCGTACTGTCCGATAATTTTTTGCATTGGGAGTCCCGGTCATGCTGAGCGCATTTCAACTGGAAAACAACCGCTTAACGCGCCTTGAGTCTGACGACATCAAACACCTTGCCACGTCGGTTTGGGTAGATTTGGTCGAGCCAGACGACGAAGAGCGTAATCGCGTACAGACGGAACTGGGTCAGAATCTGGCCACGCGGCCGGAACTGGAAGACATCGAGGCCTCGGCCCGTTTCTTCGAAGACGAAGACGGGCTGCACATCCACTCCTTCTTCTTCTATGAAGATGCCGACGATCACGCCGGTAACTCCACCGTGGCATTTACCATCCGCGAAGGGCGTCTGTTCACGCTGCGCGAACGCGAACTGCCTGCATTTCGTTTGTATCGAATGCGCGCCCGCAGCCAGGAAATGGTCGACGGCAATGCGTTTGAGCTGCTGCTTGATCTGTTCGAAACCAAAATCGAACAGCTGGCGGATGAAATTGAAAATATCTACAGCGACCTGGAAAAGCTGAGCCGCGTGATCATGGAAGGTCATCAGGGCGACGAATACGATGAAGCGCTCTCCACGCTGGCAGAGCTGGAAGATATCGGCTGGAAAGTGCGTTTGTGTCTGATGGATACCCAGCGCGCATTGAACTTCCTGGTGCGTAAAGCGCGTTTACCGGCGGTGCAGCTGGAGCAGGCGCGTGAGATCCTGCGCGATATCGAATCCCTGCTGCCGCACAATGAATCGCTGTTCCAGAAGGTGAACTTCCTGATGCAAGCGGCGATGGGCTTTATCAACATCGAGCAGAACCGCATCATCAAGATCTTCTCGGTGGTCTCCGTGGTATTCCTGCCGCCGACGCTGGTGGCTTCGAGCTACGGCATGAACTTTGAGTTTATGCCAGAGCTGCACTGGAGCTTCGGTTATCCGGGGGCGATTGTGTTTATGATCCTCGCGGGCCTCGCGCCGTATCTCTACTTCAAACGCAAGAACTGGCTTTAAGTATCACGTCATAATCGCGGCGGCTTGCGGGACTGAAGCCGCCGATCAGCAACGGTGCCGCAATCTCAGCCTCACTGGCAATCTCCGCTAAACCTTCGCGCAGCGCAATCAGCGTTTGCGCCGATGTATGGCGCGACGTAATCAGCGGCAGGCCTGGCGTTAACGCCGTTTCGCCCACCACTTTCAGGCCCGTCAACGCCTTTGGCTGATAGCGTGCAAACAGTGCCAGGCTCACGCAGTCGATGGCAGCGATATCCGCGGTTCCGTTTTGCAGCGCATTCAGCGACTGGCGATGGCTCCCGGTCCACACAATCGATCTGAAAAACGTGTGGTCGTGCCTAAGGCTGTTATTCAGGGCGTGATAACCCGACTGCGAATCCGCCGAATTGCAGGCGGCGACCTGACCGCGAAAATCATGCAGCGTTTTGCCCGATTCCGTCTGTCGAGCGACCAGCCGACTGCGATAGTTCCGGCCTTCGCAGCCCGGCGCGGTGTAATGGAAACAGCCGACCACCTGAACATCATCCAGCGCGGTCATCAGCGGATAGCCGCAGGTTTGGCTCAGTAGCAGGTTGTCGTCCTGCCAGTGGGAAAGTAAATCTGCCGGGCGCTGGAAGTGTGCAGCGGGAAAGCGCCGCAGCACGGCGGCCGCCAGTGCATCCGTGGCGGCTGGGTTCACGTCATACATCGGAAATGCGACGTTATCGATCATGCTGATTTTCCTCTGGGCCACTGGGATGCACGGTCACATCCACCGGGTGAAAGCGGTAGTTGCGCCACCATTCTCGATAGCCTTTCACTACGAATCCCTGATTGCGCTCGGCATAGTGGGACTTGTCGCGCAGCCACACTTTACGTAAGCCGTACCACGGCACGCCGGGCAAATCATGATGAACCGAATGATAGTTCAGATTGAGGAACAGCAGTCGCCACGGCAGTGAGGTTTCAGTGATGGCGGAGCGGGCCAGCGGATCGTCGGCGGCCCGATGCTCGAGGAAAGAGCGTATTTTGGTTATCGCCAGTGCCGGATAACTCACCGCCAGCAGATACCCCCCCACCGAAAATCCCTGATGCTGCAACCAGCCGAACACCAGCCCCAGCAAGGTAAAATGCACCAGCCACATCGCTACTGCCCGGCGCTCTCCCAGGCGAAACGAGGTGATCATGCCCTCAAGCACGCCAGCAATATCCAACAGCGGCGCGAGCAGCAGTCGGCCAATAAACGTATTACGCAAATGAATCACCCGCTGCTGCCAGTCGCTAAAGCGCTGCCAGCGTTCTGCGGAGAAATAGTAGGTCTCAGGATCTTCGCCCGGCACGGTCAGCAGCTGATTGCGGTGGTGTGCGAGGTGAGAGTCGCGATACAGCCCGTACGGATACCACACCGCCAGCGGCAACAAGCCGAACAGTTGGTTGACGCGCGGCCAGCGTGTTGGATGCCCATGAATAAGCTCATGCTGGAGCGACAGATACCAGGTGGTGAACAAAATCAGCAGTACCGTGGAGGCAAAAAGTCCCAGCTCAGCGCGGAATGCCAGCGTGGTAAACCAGCCGCCGTAAATCGTAAACATCAACAGCCAGGTCGGCAATTCGCTGCGCCACAGCCAGCTTCTGGCAAGCAGGCGCACTGCGCTGCGCTGTTCATCGTGCAGCCAGGCGGAACGTCGGGCGGGGTCGGGGATTAGCATCCGGCTCACACATCTCAAAGGGGTTATCCGCAGAAGATGTGAGAAGCCGGTTGAAATAACAAAGAATTTAACTGGATGTGCTTTGCCGCTTTCCGGCAAAGCACAGGGGATCAACTTTTTGGCGTACGACGCAGGGTATAAAGTGCATCGATAACGAACACCGCCAACGCGACCCAAATAAACGCGAAGGTCATCATTTTATCCGCGCCCGGCGTTTCACCGTAAAACATTACTGCGAGGATAAACATCAGCGTCGGGCCGATGTACTGGAAGAAGCCCAGTGTCGACAAACGCAGTTTGGTGGCCGCCCCGGTAAAGCACAGCAGCGGAATGGTGGTGACCACCCCAGCGGCCATCAGCAGCAGGTTCAGTGACCACGGGTTTTGCCCCATATGGCTGGTGGCGCTGTCGGCGATACCGAACAGGTAAATCGCCGCAACGGGCAGTAACCACAGGGTTTCCACCAACATGCCGGTTTGGGCATCAACGGCAATTTTCTTACGCACCAGGCCGTAAAACGCAAAGCTGAACGCCAGGCCCAGCGCGATAATCGGCAGAGAACCAAAGGTCCAAAGTTGCACCAGCACGCCGCAGGCCGCGAGGAAAACCGCCACCCATTGCATCCGACGGAAGCGTTCCCCGAGGAAAATCATCCCCAGCACAATATTCACCAGCGGGTTAATGAAATACCCGAGACTGGCTTCCAGCATGTGCTGATTATTCACCGCCCAAATAAACAGCAGCCAGTTGCCGCCAATCAATACCGCAGAAAGCGCCAGCAGGAAGATTTTCTTCGGCGTCTGGCACAGGCGCTTGATGCCACTCCACTGACGGCTGATGCTGATCAGCGCCACCATAAAGAAGAACGACCAGATAATACGGTGGGTGAGAATTTCATCGGCGGGTACGTAGTGAATAACTTTGAAGTACGCCGGTGCTATGCCCCAAATAAAATAAGCGGCGAGGGCGAGTAAAACGCCTTGCCGCGTTTGTTTAGCATCCATGGGAAAATCCGTTACATAAAAGTAAGGGGATGTTACCCGATTTTAACGGCTAACCCACCATATAAGTGGCGGTCGCACTGGCGATATAAACCTGCTCTTCGTTGTGCAATTCGACGCGCGCGACGGCCACTTTATTGCCTGCGCGCAGCAGGCTGCTGGTGGCGGTAAAACGGTTGCCGCGGCCCGGACGCAGGTAGTCCACGCGCAAATCGATGGTGCCCATTCTCGACAGACGCTGGCGCAGTTCATCTTCGTTGATGGTGTCGTGGCGGGTGAGCGTACTGCCCACGCAGACCAGGCCTGCGGCGACGTCCAGCGCCGAGGCAATCACCCCGCCGTGAAGAATACTTTGCGCCCAGTTGCCGACCATCATCGGCTGATTGTTAAAACTGAGCTGCGCGAAGGATTTCTCGTAGCGTTCCAGTTCCAGCCCCAGCGCGCGGTTAAACGGCATGTGATACACAAAGATATCGCCTACCAGCTTTAGCGCGGCGTCGGCGGTGAGTTCTGCGGACATAGCAACCTTTCCATTGGTTAATGAAATGTTGATTTTATGCCTATGGTTTGTTGATTTCTACTTTAGGAAACGATAACCGCGCAAGATGGCGATAAATAGGTAGAATGACAGCCGACTGATTATCCAATAATAAATTTTATTCAGGAGAACTCCCAATGCGAACCAGGCTGGGTTGGTTGCTGGCAGTTGCAGGGCTGCCACTTTCCGTTTATGCACAGGAAGCAACGATTAAGGATGTTCATGATGCGCCCGCCGTGCGTGGCAGCATCATCGCTAACATGCTGCAGGAGCATGACAATCCGTTCACGCTCTACCCGTATGAGAGCAACTACGTCATTTACACCGCGACCAGCGACTTGAACAAAGAAGCCATTAAAAGCTACAACTGGTCGGATAATGCACGTAAAGACGAAGTGAAATTCCAGTTGAGTTTAGCCTTCCCACTGTGGCGTGGCATTTTGGGCGACAACTCCGTGCTCGGGGCGTCATACACCCAGAAATCTTGGTGGCAGCTCTCCAACACGTCAGAATCTGCCCCGTTCCGTGAAACGAACTACGAACCGCAGCTTTTCCTCGGTTTTGCCACTGATTACCAGTTTGCAGGCTGGACGCTGCGCGACGTCGAATTTGGCTATAACCACGACTCCAACGGCCGTTCCGACCCGACATCCCGTAGCTGGAACCGTCTTTATACGCGTCTGATGGCGCAAAACGGCAACTGGCTGGTGGAAGTGAAGCCGTGGTATGTGATTGGTGATACTGACGATAACCCGGATATCACCAAGTATATGGGCTACTACCAACTCAAAATTGGTTACCAACTGGGTGATGCGATCCTCAGCGCTAAAGGCCAGTACAACTGGAACACCGGTTACGGCGGCGCGGAGCTCGGTCTGAGCTATCCGGTCACCCGACACGTGCGCATTTATACCCAGGTTTACAGCGGTTACGGCGAGTCGCTGATTGATTACAACTTCAATCAGACACGCGTTGGCGTCGGCGTAATGCTCAACGATCTGTTTTAAACGTTGCACTCTTGCTCTCAGGCGCTGAAAATAGCGCCTGTTTTTATTTCAGAATTGGGGTGAGTGTGGCGCAGGCGGAAGTGATAAATCAGGTATCGCTGGCAAGGCAGGTTTTACAGGAAACCTTTGGCTACCAGCAGTTCCGCCCGGGTCAGGAAACCATCATCGAGACGGCGCTCGAAGGGCGCGATTGTCTGGTGGTGATGCCGACCGGCGGCGGGAAATCCCTGTGCTATCAGGTACCCGCGCTGGTTCTCGACGGCCTGACGGTCGTCGTCTCACCGCTGATTTCATTAATGAAGGACCAGGTTGATCAGCTGCTCGCCAACGGCGTGTCGGCGGCCTGTCTGAACTCGACGCAGACCCGCGAACAGCAGCAAGAGGTGATGGCGGGCTGTCGTACCGGCAAAATCCGCCTGCTGTATATCGCCCCTGAGCGTCTGATGCTCGACAACTTCCTCGAAAATCTCAGCCACTGGAATCCAGTGATGCTGGCGGTAGATGAAGCGCACTGTATTTCCCAGTGGGGCCACGACTTCCGTCCTGAATATGCCGCGCTGGGTCAGCTGCGCCAGCGATATCCGACCCTGCCGTTTATGGCGTTAACCGCCACCGCCGATGACACCACCCGCAGCGATATCGTGCGCCTGCTGGGCCTGAATGATCCGTACATCCAGATAAGCAGCTTTGACCGACCGAACATCCGCTACATGCTGATGGAGAAGTTCAAGCCGCTCGATCAGCTAATGCGTTACGTGCAGGACCAGCGTGGAAAATCCGGCATTATTTACTGTGGTAGTCGCGCCAAAGTGGAAGACACGGCCGCGCGTCTGCAAAGCAAAGGAATCAGCGCCGGGGCGTATCACGCAGGGCTGGAGCATGACGTCCGTGCGGATGTGCAGGAAAAATTCCAGCGCGATGACCTGCAAATCGTCGTCGCGACCGTTGCCTTCGGGATGGGCATCAACAAGCCCAACGTACGCTTTGTGGCGCACTTCGATATCCCGCGTAACATCGAATCGTATTATCAGGAAACGGGCCGTGCCGGGCGCGATGGCCTTCCCGCTGAAGCGATGCTGTTTTACGATCCGGCCGACATGGCGTGGTTGCGTAAATGCCTGGAAGAGAAGCCCGTCGGGCAGTTGCAGGACATTGAACGCCACAAGCTCAATGCGATGGGCGCGTTTGCCGAAGCGCAAACCTGCCGTCGCCTGGTGCTGCTGAACTATTTCGGCGAAGGTCGTCAGGAGCCGTGCGGTAACTGCGACGTATGCCTCGATCCCCCGAAACAATACGATGGCTTGCAGGATGCTCAGATTGCGCTCTCAACCATTGGTCGGGTGAATCAGCGCTTTGGTATGGGCTATGTGGTCGAAGTGATTCGCGGCGCGAATAATCAGCGTATCCGCGAAATGGGCCACGATAAGCTCAAGGTGTATGGCATGGGCCGCGATAAAACCCATGAACACTGGGTGAGTGTTATCCGCCAGCTTATCCACCTCGGGCTGGTGATGCAGAATATCGCGATGCATTCCGCATTGCAGATGACCGATTCCGCGCGTCCGGTACTGCGTGCCGAAGTACCGCTGCAGTTAGCCGTGCCGCGCGTGCAGGCGCTCAAACCGCGTGTGGCGCAGAAATCCTACGGTGGAAACTATGACCGCAAGCTGTTTGCCAAACTGCGCAAGCTGCGTAAAGTTATCGCCGACGAAGAAAATATCCCGCCTTACGTGGTGTTTAACGATGCCACGCTGATTGAAATGGCCGAGCAAATGCCGACGTCGCCGGGTGAAATGCTCAGCGTGAACGGCGTGGGCGTACGCAAGCTGGAGCGCTTTGGACAAGAGTTTCTGGCGCTGATCCGCGCCCATGCTGACGGGGATGATGAGGAGTAGTCAGCCGGGCAAAAAAGTGCCAGGATAATCACTCACTGAATCATTCCCCGCGAGTTTCCTATGTTGATGTTATTTCTCACCGTGGCGATGGTGCATTTAATTGCACTGATGAGCCCTGGCCCGGATTTTTTCTTCGTGTCGCAAACTGCCGTCAGTCGCTCCCGTAAAGAAGCGATGATGGGCGTGCTCGGCATTACCGCTGGCGTCATGGTCTGGGCGGGTGTTGCCCTGCTGGGTTTGCATCTGCTGCTCGAAAAAATGGCGTGGCTGCACAACATCATCATGGTCGGCGGCGGTCTGTATCTGTGCTGGATGGGCTATCAAATGCTGCGCGGTGCGCTGACGAAACGCGAAGCGACCACCGAAACCCCGGAAGTGGAACTGGCGCAGGGCGGTAAAAGCTTCCTGAAAGGGCTGCTGACCAACCTGGCGAACCCGAAAGCCATTATCTATTTCGGCTCGGTATTCTCCTTGTTCGTCGGGGATAACATCGGCGGCGCGGAGCGCTGGGGCATTTTCCTGCTGATTATCGTCGAAACCCTCGCGTGGTTTACGGTGGTGGCGAGTCTGTTTGCGTTGCCGACCATGCGCCACGGCTACCAGCGCATGGCCAAGTGGATTGACGGCGTGGCCGGAACCCTGTTCGCAGGCTTCGGCATCCACCTGATCATCTCTCGCTAATCACGCATGGCGTGCTGACGCAAGCAGCGCGCCGACCAGCATAAACAGCGATCCAAAAATCTTATTCAAGGCCTTCATCTGACGAGGGCCTTTGATCCAGCCTGCAATTCGCGTCGCCAGTGTCGCATAGCCAATCATCACAATGATATCCACCACGATGGTCGTCACCCCGAGGATCACGTACTGCATGACCTGCGGATGATGCGGCATGATAAATTGCGGAAACAGCGCCGCCAGAAAGACGATGCTTTTCGGGTTGGTGAGATTCACAAAGACCGCGCGTTTAAACAAATGCCCACGGGTTTGCGTCTTCGCGACGGCGTTAAGATCGATAGCACCTGCGGCACGCCATTGCTGAATGCCGAGCCAGATGAGATACGCCACCCCCGCCCATTTCAGCACTTCAAACGCCAACAGCGAACGCGAAAACAACGTTCCCAGACCGACACCCACCAGAACGATATGGATACCCAGCCCGGTTTGCAGCCCGGCAATCGATGCCGCTGCGCCACGATAGCCATGATTGATGGCGGTAGTCATGGTGTTGATGGCCCCGGAACCGGGGGAAAGGCTGAGAATTATGGACGTCAGTAGATAGGCGAACCACCACTCGAAGGTCATGAGACACTCCCTGATTGACTGCTTTTATGCCACAATACGCTATGCCCGTCATACTTCAAGCAGCAGGGGTGGATAGCCGATGTTTCGGCAGAAAATGGACTGGAAAACCAGAGAAAACGGGTTTGCCGCTTTCACGATGGGACCGCTGAATAATTTCTGGCGCCAGCGTGAAGAAGCCGAATTTACAGGCGTGGATAACGTTCCGGTACGCTTCGTCCGCTTTCGCGCCAAAAAACACGATCGGGTGATTGTGGTGTGTCCGGGCCGAATCGAAAGCTACGTGAAGTATGCGGAGCTGGCGTACGACCTGTTCTACAGCGGCTTCGACGTGCTGATTATCGATCACCGTGGGCAAGGGTTGTCCGGGCGAATGCTTGACGACAGCCATCGCGGCCACGTGGATAACTTCAGCGATTACGTCGACGACCTGACCGCTTTCTGGGAACAGGAAGTGGCACCGGGGCCGTGGCGTAAGCGTTATATCCTCGGGCACTCAATGGGCGGCGCCATTTCTACGCTGTTTTTACAGCGAAATCCAACGCAGTGCGACGCGCTCGCGCTTTGTGCGCCAATGTTCGGTATCATCATGCGATTGCCCGACTGGATGGTGCGGCCAATTCTCGATTTCGCTGAGGGCCATCAGCGCATAAGAGAAAGCTACGCCATGGGAACCGGGCGCTGGCATGCACTGCCGTTCAGCCTCAATATTCTGACCCACAGCCGGGAACGCTATCGGCGAAACCTGGGCTTCTATGCCGACAATCCGTATATTCGCGTTGGCGGACCGACCTACCATTGGGTGCGGGAAGGGGTGATGGCCGGAGAGGAAATTCTGGCCGGCGTGGCGTTGGATGACACCCCGACGCTGCTGATTCAGGCTGAAGAAGAAAAAGTCGTGGATAACCGTATGCACGACCGCTATTGCGAACTCCGCGCCGCGGCGGGCAAGCCTTGTGAAGGCGTAAATCCGCTTGTCATACCCGGTGCTTATCATGAGATCCTTTTCGAAAAGGACGATATGCGCTCAGTCGCGCTCGAGACTATCGTCGAGTTTTATGATCGACATAATTAATCCGGCGTTAATGCCGCTCTTACCAGAGGTTTAATTCGTTTATGTACCAGGTTGTTGCGTCTGATTTAGATGGTACGCTGCTCAATCCCGACCATCGTCTGTCCCCCTACACCAAAGAAACGCTGACCCTGCTGACCGAAAAAGGGGTGAACTTCGTTTTTGCGACGGGCCGCCACCACATTGATGTTGGGCAGATCCGCGATGGCCTGGGCATCAAGGCATTCATGATCACCTCCAACGGTGCTCGCGTTCACGATACCGACGGCAATCTGGTGTTTGCCCATAACCTCGATAGCGATATCGCCTCTGACCTGTTTGGCGTGGTGAATAACAATCCCGATATCGTGACCAACGTGTATCGTAACGACGAATGGTTCATGAACCGCCATCGTCCGGAAGAAATGCGTTTCTTTAAGGAAGCGATTTTCAACTATTCGCTGTATGAGCCGGGCCTGCTGGAAGCCGAAGGCGTCAGCAAAGTGTTCTTCGCTTCGCCAGATCATGAAGTGCTGCTGCCGTTAGAGCAGGCGATCAACGCGCGTTGGGGGGATCGCGTCAACGTCAGTTTCTCGACCCTGACCTGTCTGGAAGTGATGGCGGGCGGTGTGTCAAAAGGACACGCGCTGGAAGCGGTCGCGAAAATGATGGGTTACGGTTTACCGGACTGCATCGCGTTTGGTGACGGCATGAACGATGCTGAAATGCTCTCTATGGCGGGCAAAGGCTGCATCATGGAAAACGCGCATCAGCGCCTGAAAGATTTGCATCCTGAACTGGAAGTGATTGGTTCGAACGTGGATGACGCGGTACCGCATTACCTGCGTAGCCTGTATCTCAATCAGGCGTAACGCAACGCGATTTGCTCCAGTCAATAAAAGCCCTGCTTGTCAGGGCTTTACTGTATAACCAGCCCTGCGCGTATTTCACGCCATGTAATTTCAGCCACGTGGCCTGTGCCTGCGTTTCAACCCCTTCCGCCAGCGGCTCCAGCGACAGTGACTGCGCCAGCGCGATAATTTGCGGCAGCAGGCTTTTCCCCGGCAGCGGATCAACCAGCGTTTTATCAATTTTGAGCATATCGAAGGTCATTGCCTGAAGGTAATTCAGGTTCGCATAGCCACTGCCAAAATCGTCCAAATAAATGGCGTGTCCCGCCTGGCGATAGTACTCGACCATCGGGGCGATGGCTTCCGGGTCAACCATACTGCTTTCCGTCATTTCCAGCACGATTTGCTGTGGACGTACCTTATAGCGACGACACAGCATCGACAGATGTGCCAGCAGAGCGGTGGATTGTAAATCGTCGGGTTCGACGTTAATCGAAATATACTGACCTGGATTCTGATGAAGCCATGCGCCGAGATCGTTCAGCACCTGCTCAACCACCCACACCGTCATCGTGCTCAGCAGTTGCGTTTCGCGGGCAAAAGGAATGAAGCTGTCCGGTGCCAGCAGTTTGCCGTCCGGCTGTGGCCAGCGCACCAGCGCTTCGGCACCGACGACGCAACCACTCTCCAGCAGAACGATCGGCTGATACCACATCTCCAGCTGTCGGGTGTGGATAGCCTGTTTCAGCCGTGCGCGTGAGGCGTTCAACTGGTGAAGAATTGAAGGAATTAAACTGCCGTCAGTCACAGGGTCCATCCTGAAAATGCTGCTGATGGGGGAAGAGATTCAGTATTCCCCGAATTCCGTCGCATAACTATCAGTAATGGACTAATTAGGGTTGAGAAATCGCTACTGCGAAACGTGATCGTTCTTTGTTTGACCAGTTGTCAACCGAAGACTCCGATACAATGCCTGAAAACTATCCTGAGAGAGTCTCATCGTGGCGTTATTGATTATCACCACCGTACTGTGGGCGTTTTCCTTCAGCCTGATTGGCGAGTACCTGGCGGGAAGCGTCGACAGCTATTTCTCCGTGCTGATGCGCGTGGGCCTGGCGGCACTGGTGTTCCTGCCATTCTTGCGGGCGCGCTCGCAATCGTTGAAAGTCCTGCTGATGTACATGCTGGTCGGTGCGATGCAGCTTGGCATCATGTACCTGCTGGCGTTCCGCGCGTATCTCTACCTGACCGTGTCCGAATTTCTGCTGTTTACGGTGTTGACCCCGCTGTACATCACCCTGATTTACGATCTGATGAGTAAGCGCAAGCTACGCTGGGGCTATCTGTTGAGTGCCACGCTGGCGGTGATTGGCGCGGCGATCATTCGCTATGACCACGTGAGCACGCATTTCTGGACCGGACTGCTCTTGGTGCAGATGTCGAATATCTGCTTTGCTCTCGGGATGGTCGGCTACAAGCGCTTAATGGAAATCCACCCGATGCCGCAGCACAACGCCTTTGCCTGGTTTTATCTTGGCGCATTTATCGTGGCGCTGGTGGCATGGTTCATGCTTGGGAATCCGAACAAGCTGCCGACGACGGCGTTGCAATGGGGCATTCTGGTCTGGCTCGGCGTGGTGGCTTCAGGGCTGGGCTACTTCATGTGGAACTACGGCGCCACACAGGTGGACGCCGGTACGCTGGGGATCATGAATAACATGCATGTGCCTGCCGGGCTGCTGGTAAATCTGGCTATCTGGCAGCAGCAGCCGCATTGGCCGAGCTTTATTATAGGTGCGTTGGTGATTGTGGCTTCGCTGTGGGTCCATCGCCATTGGGTCGCTCCGCGCTCCGGACAAACGGCAAATGATCGCAAGCGTGATTCCGCGTTGAGCGAATAAACGCTTCGGTGACCGGCTGGCGCTGCTCGCCATCGCGCACGGCAGCGTACAGTCGGCTCCACAGACCTTCGCCCAGGGTTTTAGTCACCACCAGGCCCTGGCGTTCAAAACTCTCCACCACCCAATGCGGCAGGGCAGCAATGCCCATTTTGGCTGCAACCATCTGAATCAATAACAAGGTGTTATCCACGCTTTTCAGCGATGGGCTCACGCCGGCTGGCTGTAAAAAATGACGCCAGATATCGAGCCGGCTGCGCTGCACCGGGTAAATCAACAGCGATTCGCTGGCGATGTCTTCCGGCGTGATACGGGCTTTCGCTGCCAGCGGATGATCAGGTGCCAGCACCAGTCGCACTTCATAATCAAACATCGGCGAATAGTGCAGGCCACTGCGCGGCAGAATGTCTGAAGTCAGCACGATATCCAGCTCGCCTTGCTGCAAGGCTGGCTGCGGGTCGAACGTCACCCCCGATTTGAAATCCATCTCTACCTGCGGCCAGCTCAAACGGAAGTTTTCCAGCGCGGGCGTCAGCCACTGAATACAGCTGTGGCACTCAATGGCGATCCGCAGCGTCGTCTGCTGCGGTTCATTGCAGGCCTGCAGCGCGCGACTAATCTGCGGCAGGACCTGATTTGCCAGCTGCAGCAAAATTTCGCCCTGCGGGGTGAAGCGCAGCGGCTGACTCTTACGGACAAATAGCCGGAAGCCAAGGCGCTGTTCCAGATCGCTGAATTGGTGAGAAAGCGCGGATTGCGTCTGGTGCAGCATGGCTGCCGCTGCTGCGAGCGATCCGCTATTCCGCAACGCCTGTAGCGTTTTCAGGTGTTTAATCTCGATCATGAAAGTCCTTCACTTCGGCATGAATAAATTGCGCTTGAGGAACATACAGTACCTGCCAATTATAGATGTGTAAACATCCAGACGTCCAAATCCTTCGTCTTTTAAATTTATGGTGCGTTGGCTGCGTTTACTCACCCCGGTCACTTACTGATGTAAGCTCCCGGTGATGAGCAAACTTGCCGCCTTCCCTAAATTCAAAATCCATAGGATTGACCATTAATTAGAGGAACGGCCATGACAATCAAGAACCACACTCTCGGATTCCCTCGCGTTGGCCTACGCCGCGAACTGAAAAAAGCACAAGAGAGCTACTGGGCGGGTAATTCCAGCCGTGAAGAGCTGCTGGCGACCGGGCGTGAATTGCGTACCCGTCACTGGCAACAGCAGAAAGACGCTGGGGTGGATCTGCTGCCCGTGGGCGATTTTGCCTGGTACGACCATGTTCTGACCACTAGCCTGCTGCTGGGCAACGTGCCGGCTCGTCATCAGAACAAAGACGGCTCAGTGGATATCGACACGCTGTTCCGCCTCGGACGCGGCAGGGCGCCCACCGGCGAACCGGCAGCGGCGGCAGAAATGACCAAATGGTTTAACACCAACTATCACTACATGGTGCCTGAATTCACTAAAGGGCAGGAATTCAAACTGACCTGGACCCAGTTGCTGGATGAAGTGGACGAAGCGCTGGCGCTGGGCCACAACGTGAAACCCGTGCTGCTTGGCCCGGTGACTTATCTGTGGCTGGGTAAAGTGAAGGGCGAGCAGTTCGACCGTCTGAGCCTGCTGAACGATATCTTGCCTGTTTACCAGCAGGTGCTGGCGGAACTGGCCAAACGCGGCGTCGAGTGGGTACAAATCGACGAACCGATTCTGGTACTGGAGTTGCCGCGTCCGTGGCTCGATGCGTTCCAACCCGCTTACGATGCGCTCGAGGGGAAAACTAAGCTGCTGCTGACCACTTATTTCGAAGGCGTGACGCCGAACCTGAACACCATCACCGCGCTGCCGGTGCAGGGTCTGCATGTCGATCTTGTACACGGTAAAGATGACGTCGCCGAACTGCACAACCGTCTGCCAGAAGACTGGCTGCTGTCTGCGGGCCTGGTGAATGGCCGTAACGTCTGGCGGGCCGATCTGACAGAGAAATATGCACACGTTAAAGAGATCGTCGGCAAACGTGCGCTATGGGTGGCGTCTTCTTGCTCGCTGTTGCACAGCCCGATCGACCTGAGCGTGGAAACGCGTCTCGATGCAGAAGTGAAAAGCTGGTTCGCCTTCGCCCTGCAAAAATGTGAAGAGCTGGCGCTGCTGCGTGATGCGCTCAACAGCGGCGACACCGCAGCCCTCACAGAATGGAGCGCACCGATTCAGGCTCGCCGAAATTCAAGCCGTGTACACAATGCCGCGGTAGAAAAACGCTTGGCCGCGATCACCGCCCAGGACAGCCAGCGCAGCCGACCTTACGTTGAGCGTGCCGAAGCCCAGCGCGCGCGTTTCAATCTGCCTGCGTGGCCGACCACTACCATCGGTTCTTTCCCGCAGACCACTGAAATTCGCGGCCTGCGTCTCGACTTCAAAAAAGGCAATCTCGATGCGGGCAACTATCGCACCGGCATCGCCGAACACATTAAACAGGCCATCGTTGAGCAGGAACGTCTGGGTCTGGACGTGCTGGTCCACGGCGAAGCCGAGCGTAACGACATGGTCGAATACTTCGGCGAGCATCTGGACGGTTTTGTCTTCACCCAGAATGGCTGGGTGCAGAGCTACGGCTCCCGCTGCGTGAAGCCGCCGGTGGTGATTGGCGACATCAGCCGTCCGGCAGCGATCACCGTGGAGTGGGCGAAATACGCGCAGTCTCTGACCGACAAACCGGTGAAAGGCATGCTGACCGGTCCGGTGACGATTCTGTGCTGGTCGTTCCCGCGTGAAGACGTGACCCGTGAAACCATCGCCAAGCAGATTGCCCTCGCGCTGCGTGATGAAGTGGCGGATCTGGAAGCCGCGGGGATCGGCATCATCCAGATTGACGAACCGGCATTGCGTGAAGGGCTGCCACTGCGTCAAAGCGACTGGGAAGCGTACCTGGCGTGGGGTGTGGAAGCCTTCCGCATTAACGCCGCGGTGGCGAAGGATGAAACGCAGATCCACACCCACATGTGTTACTGCGAGTTCAACGACATCATGGATTCCATCGCCGCGCTGGATGCGGACGTGATCACCATCGAAACCTCGCGTTCAGACATGGAGCTGCTGGAGTCGTTTGAAGAGTTCGAATATCCGAACGAAATCGGCCCAGGCGTGTATGACATTCACTCGCCGAACGTGCCAAGCGTAGAGTGGATTGAAGCGCTGCTTCAAAAAGCCGCCCAGCGCATTCCGGCAGAGCGCCTGTGGGTCAACCCAGACTGCGGCCTGAAAACCCGTGGTTGGCCAGAAACCCGCGCCGCACTGGCGAACATGGTGAAGGCCGCGCAGAATTTGCGTCAGGCTTAGATGAAAACGCCTTTGATCGTCAAACAATAAGATTTTAGCATTTGCCCGGCAGCGTTGCCGGGCAGTCTGTAAATCGTTATCCCTTCTTCCCGCCGTACTGCGCAAACCACGCCAGCATGCGCTGCCAACCGTCTTTGGCGGATTCTTCGTGATAGCTCGGGCGATAGTCAGCGTTAAAGGCGTGTCCGGCTTCCGGGTAAACAATAATATCGGCTTTGGCGTTTGCCGCCCGTAACGCCTGACGCATGGTGTCTACGCTCTCAAGCGAAATGCCCGTATCCTGCCCGCCGTACAAACCCAGCACCGGCGCGGTCAAGTCGATGGCGATGTCGACCGGATGCTTCGGCGAATTGATCGACTTCTCACCCACCAGTTTGCCGTACCACGCCACCGCGGCTTTCAACTGTGGATTATGCGCCGCATACAGCCACGCAATGCGGCCGCCCCAGCAAAAACCGGTGACCAGCAGGCGATTAACGTCGCCGCCGTTACGTGAAGCCCAACTGGCAACGTGATCGAGATCGGCCAGCACCTGGGCATCCGGCACTTTGGAGACCAGGCCGCTGAACAGCGTGGGGATATCGGCAAAATCATTCGGATCGCCCTGGCGGAAATAGAGCTCTGGGGCAATCGCCAGATAGCCTTCCACGGCCAGACGTCGGCAAATATCACGAATATGCTCGTGCACGCCGAAAATTTCTTGCACCACAATCACCACCGGCAACGGGCCATCGGCATTTTTCGGCCGAGCGTGAAACGCAGGCATGTTTTCGCCCTGCGACGGAATAGAGGTTTCACCCGCGATGATGGCGTCTTCAGATGTCAGAATTGAGGTTGATGCGTGCGGTTCTGCAGCCGGTGCAAAGCCGGGTTGTTTATCTGTCATGCTCTTCTCCGTACCCAATAGCGCAAAAGTAAATATAGTCCGCAGGTTAACAATTCACAGTGCCAGAAAACGGCTATCTTATGTGCAGTGGTGATCATTAACACTTGTTAGTGTGATGTGAATCACTTTCTATAAGAAAACTAATGCAAACATTTTCACTCATAGTGATGATTGTCACGAAAATGTGTGCAAGGCTTCGGTAAAGTACGTTTTTGCTTCTGCTGACAACTCGACCCAGAGAGGAGTTTTTATATGTCTACGTCTGATGTTTTTCATCTCGGCCTCACCAAGAACGATTTACAAGGGGCAACGCTCGCTATCGTCCCGGGCGATCCGGAGCGTGTGGAAAAGATCGCCGCGCTGATGGATAAGCCGGTTAAGCTGGCATCACATCGTGAATTCACCTCCTGGCGTGCAGAGCTGGATGGCAAAGCGGTTATCGTGTGTTCTACCGGTATCGGCGGCCCGTCAACGTCTATCGCGGTTGAAGAACTGGCCCAGTTGGGCATTCGGACTTTCCTGCGCGTGGGCACCACCGGCGCGATTCAACCCAACATCAGCGTGGGTGATGTGCTGGTAACCACCGCATCCGTGCGTCTTGATGGCGCAAGCCTGCACTTCGCGCCGATGGAATACCCGGCCGTCGCTGATTTCGCCTGCACCACCGCGCTGGTGGAAGCGGCTAAATCCGTTGGCGCTACCACCCATATCGGTGTGACCGCCTCTTCCGACACCTTCTACCCAGGCCAGGAGCGTTACGACACCTTCTCTGGTCGCGTCGTTAACCGCTATAAAGGTTCGATGGAAGAGTGGCAGTCGATGGGCGTGATGAACTATGAAATGGAATCCGCCACCCTGCTGACCATGTGTTCCAGCCAGGGCCTGCGCGCGGGTATGGTTGCGGGCGTTATCGTTAACCGCACCCAGCAAGAAATCCCGAACGCGGAAACCATGAAGAAAACCGAAAGCCACGCGGTGAAAATCGTGGTCGAAGCGGCTCGCCGCCTGCTGTAATCCCCGCAACCTCTTTGTTGCCCGATGGCACTGACACTCATCGGGCCAACAACATCAACATTCTGCACTGAACCGTAGGCCAGACAAGCGTAGCGCCGCCGGGCGGAATGGAACACGCTTGTTTACAACGATATTTTGCGTACATCCTCGCAGGAAAACCCTTTTCAGCTGGACATTTATACAGCACACTTAACAATTAGATTCTGTTGTGCCGATAAGTTGTAGAAGCAGGGGGAAGGGTGGATATCTCAATCATTTTAAGCGCAGTGGCTGCGCTGATTGTCGGGGCGGCGTTTGGCTGGTTAGCCAGTAAATCCCATGCCGACAGACTGCGTGCCGACTTCATTGAAGAGCGGCATGAGCTCGACATTGAACTCAACGCGGCGAAGCAGCAGTTGGCGCAAAATGCCCACTGGCGCGACGAGTGTGAACTGCTGAATAACGAGCTGCGCAGCCTGCGGGAAATTAACACCTCGCTGGAAGCCGACCTGCGTGAAGTTAGCACCCGCCTGGAATCCACACAGCTGCATGCCGAAGACAAAATTCGCCAGATGGTGAACAGCGAACAGCGTCTGAGCGAGCAGTTTGAAAACCTCGCCAACCGTATTTTTGAGCACAGCAATCGCCGGGTCGACGAACAGAACCGCCAGAGTCTGCACGGTCTGCTGACGCCGCTACGCGAGCAGCTCGACGGTTTCCGTCGTCAGGTGCAGGACAGCTTCGGCAAAGAGGCGCAGGAGCGACACACGCTGGCCCATGAAATTCGTAATCTTCAGCAGCTGAATGCGCAGATGACCCAGGAAGCGGTCAACCTGACCAAAGCGCTAAAAGGCGATAACAAAACGCAGGGCAACTGGGGCGAAGTGGTGCTCACCCGTGTGCTGGAAGCCTCTGGCCTGCGCGAAGGCCATGAATACCAGACCCAGGTCAGTATCGAAACCGATACCCGCGCCCGTATGCAACCCGATGTGATCGTCCGTCTGCCGCAAGGCAAAGACGTGGTGATCGACGCCAAAATGACCCTTGTGGCCTACGAGCGCTACTTCAACGCTGATGATGATTACACCCGCGAAGCCGCGCTGCAGGAGCATATCGCCTCGGTGCGAAACCATATACGCCTGTTGGGCCGCAAAGATTATCAACAGCTACCGGGCCTGCGTTCGCTGGACTACGTGCTGATGTTCATTCCTGTCGAACCCGCATTTTTATTGGCCCTCGACCGACAGCCAGAACTCATCACCGAAGCGCTGAAAAACAACATTATGCTGGTCAGCCCGACCACGCTGCTGGTGGCCTTGCGCACCATTGCCAATCTCTGGCGTTACGAGCATCAAAGTCGTAATGCCCAACAGATTGCCGATCGCGCCAGTCGCCTGTACGACAAAATGCGCCTGTTTGTTGATGATATGTCTGCCATTGGTCAGGGGCTGGATAAAGCGCAGGACAACTACCGGCAGGCGATGAAAAAACTCGCCTCTGGTCGTGGAAATCTGCTGGCGCAGGCCGAATCATTCCGCGGTTTAGGCGTTGAGGTGAAACGAGAAATTAACCCCGATTTGGTGGAGCAAGCCACCGAACAGGAGGAGAATTTTGCCCTCGACGACTCCCCATCTAATGAGAGCGACGCGGGCGTCCCGGCCTCTGACGAACCTTCTGAAACTGAGCCTTCTCGCGTTTCTCAGCGCGGTTGAGGCATAGGGGAAATGCCCCCAATCTGTTACACTCGCAGAACATTTTCTTGATAGGCAGACATTGAGATGGTTGAGGATTCACAAGAAACGACGCACTTTGGCTTCCAGACAGTAGCCAAATCGCAGAAAGAGGACATGGTGGCGCATGTATTCCATTCTGTTGCCGCTAAGTATGATGTCATGAACGACTTGATGTCGTTTGGTATTCATCGCTTGTGGAAGCGCTTCACCATTGATTGCAGCGGCGTTCGTCGCGGGCAAAAGGTGCTGGATTTAGCAGGCGGTACCGGTGACCTGACGGCGAAATTCTCCCGTCTGGTGGGCGAAACCGGCAGCGTCGTACTGGCTGATATCAACGAATCAATGCTCAAAATGGGCCGCGAAAAGCTGCGGAACATTGGCGTGGTCGGTAACGTAGAATACGTTCAGGCCAACGCAGAAGCCCTGCCGTTCCCCGACAACACCTTTGACTGCATCACCATCTCCTTTGGCCTGCGTAATGTCACCGATAAAGAAAAAGCACTGCGCTCGATGTACCGCGTGCTGAAGCCGGGTGGACGTTTGCTGGTTCTGGAGTTCTCCAAACCGGTTCTTGATCCGTTAAGCAAAGCGTATGACGCGTACTCATTCCACGTGCTGCCGCGTGTGGGGGAGATAGTCGCAAAAGACGGCGAGAGCTACCGCTATCTGGCGGAATCGATCCGCATGCATCCCGATCAGGACACCCTGAAAGCGATGATGCAGGATGCCGGTTTTGACAGCGTGGATTATTACAACCTGACGGCGGGTATCGTCGCGTTGCATCGCGGTTATAAGTTCTGACAGGAGTTCGCCATGCCTTTTCAACCTTTAGTCACCGCGGGCATTGAAGGTGCGCTCAATACCTTTTTATGGCGCGAGCGCGCGTTAAAACCGGCCCGCCAGCGTCTGCTGGGCAAGGTGCTGCGCGTTGAGCTGAAAGAGTTCACTTCACCGCTGGTGCTGGCTTTCAGCGAGCAGCAGATTGATGTGCTGGGCGCGTGGGAAGGCGAGGCGGACTGCACGGTAAGTACCCGCCTTGGCGTGTTGCCACAGTTACGCAACCGCCAGCAGTTGACCACCCTGATTCGTTCAGGCGATCTCGAAGTGCAGGGCGATTTGCAGGTGGTGCAAAACGTTGTCGCGCTGGCAGATCTGGCAGAATTTGATCCTGCTGAATTGCTCGCTCCGTATACCGGCGATATCGCGGCGGAAGGCGTCAGTAAAGTGCTACGCGGCGGGGCGAAATTCCTGCAACGCGGGCTGCAACGTCAGCAGCGTTATGTGTCTGAAGTCATTACCGAAGAGTGGCGCATGGCGCCTGGCTCGCTGGAAGTGGCCTGGTTTGCCGAAGAGAGCGACGCCGTTGTGCGCGCCGTTGAGGCATTAACCAAACGGCTGGAAAAACTGGAGGAAAAATGACGCCAGGGGAAATTCGGCGCCTGTATTTTATCATCCACACCTTTTTGAGTTACGGGCTTGATGAGCTCATTCCCAAAATGCGTATCACCCTGCCGCTTCGACTCTGGCGGCGGATGCTGTTCTGGATGCCAAATCGCCACAAAGACCTGCCTTTAGGCGAGCGTTTACGCCTTGCGCTGCAGGAGCTCGGCCCGGTCTGGATTAAATTCGGCCAGATGCTTTCTACCCGTCGCGATCTCTTTCCGCTTCAAATCGCCGATCAGCTGGCCATGTTGCAGGATCGCGTTGCGCCGTTTGACGGTAAACTCGCACAGCAGCAAATCGAAAAATCGATGGGTGATATTCCCGTTGAAAGCTGGTTTGACGATTTCAGTGTTCAGCCATTGGCATCCGCTTCTATCGCCCAGGTACACACGGCGCGCCTGAAAGAGAACGGCAAAGAAGTGGTCATCAAGGTTATCCGTCCGGATATTATGCCGATCATCAAAGCGGACATGAAACTGATTTACCGTCTCGCACGTTGGGTGCCGCGTCTGCTGCCCGATGGCCGCCGTCTGCGTCCGCAAGAAGTGGTACGCGAGTATGAAAAAACGTTGCTTGATGAGCTGAATTTACTGCGCGAAGCCGCCAACGCCATCCAGCTGCGCCGCAACTTTGAAGACAGTCCGATGCTTTACGTCCCGGAAGTCTATTCCGACTATTGTCGTGAAGATATGCTGGTGATGGAGCGCATTTATGGCATTCCAGTGTCAGATATTGAGGCCCTGGAAAAGCAGAATACCAACATGAAACTGCTTGCTGAACGTGGCGTGCAGGTGTTCTTCACTCAGGTTTTCCGTGACAGCTTCTTCCATGCCGATATGCACCCCGGCAATATTTTTGTCAGCTACGAACACCCGGACGATCCGAAGTATATCGGCATCGATTGCGGGATTGTTGGCTCGCTGAACAAAGAAGATAAGCGCTATCTGGCTGAAAACTTTATCGCTTTCTTTAATCGTGACTACCGCAAAGTGGCTGAGCTACATGTGGATTCTGGCTGGGTACCGCCGGACACCAATGTCGAAGAGTTTGAATTTGCGATTCGCACGGTGTGTGAACCCATCTTTGAGAAGCCGCTGGCGGAGATCTCTTTCGGCCATGTTTTGCTGAATCTTTTTAACACTGCGCGCCGCTTTAATATGGAAGTTCAGCCGCAGCTTGTTTTACTTCAGAAAACACTACTTTACGTTGAGGGGGTAGGCCGCCAGCTCTATCCTCAGTTAGACTTATGGAAGACAGCGAAACCTTTCCTTGAGTCATGGATTAAAGATCAGGTTGGCCTTCCGGCGCTGGTGCGTGCGTTTAAAGAAAAAGCGCCGTTCTGGATCGAAAAAATGCCGGAAATGCCGGAACTGATTTACGACAGTTTGCGCCAGGGCAAAAGTCTGCAGCGAAGCCTTGATAAAATCGCCCACGACATGGAGTCCGGTCATACCCGACGGGGGCAATCCCGTTATCTGTTCGGCGTGGGGGCCGTTTTCATGCTGAGCGGAACCCTGTTGTTCATTACGCGTCCGGACCTCGGATTACAGCCTGCCTGGTTAATGGGCGCTGGCGTCCTGACCTGGGTGGTTGGCTGGTTTAAAGGTCGCTGATTTTTGCATCATTCAGACGAAGGCGTGTAAGCTACACGTCAGTGAATTCACTATCATCTGACACAGAGGAACATGTATGGGTGGTATCAGTATTTGGCAGTTGTTGATTGTCGTCGTTATCGTGGTTCTGCTTTTCGGGACGAAAAAGCTGAGCTCACTGGGATCTGACCTGGGTGCGTCTATCAAGGGCTTTAAAAAAGCCATGGGTGATGAAGACGACAAACAGGAAAAGAAAGAGACATCCGCTGAAGACGCCGATTTCCCTGCGAAATCCCTGTCTGAAAAGCAGGATGACGCCAGCAAAGACGACGCAAAACGCCACGATAAAGAGCAGGTGTAATTCGTGTTCGACATTGGTTTCAGTGAACTGATTCTGGTATTCGTGATTGGCCTGATTGTTCTCGGGCCAAAACGTCTGCCGGTGGCAGTAAAAACGGTGGCAGGCTGGATCCGGGCTATTCGCTCGCTGGCCACCACCGTGCAAAATGAACTGGCCCAGGAGCTTAAACTCCAGGAGTTTCAGGACAGCCTGAAGAAGGTAGAGAAGGCGAGTCTGGGCAATCTCTCGCCGGAGCTGAAGGAGTCCATGGACGAGCTGCGAGACGCGGCAGAATCCATGAAACGTTCCTATACGCAGCACGATCCTGAGCGCACCAGCGACGAAGCCAATACCATCCATAATCCGGTGGTGAAAGGCAGCGAAGCACAGCGCGAAGGCGTCACGCCGGTTACGCCAGATCATCAGGCCAGCGCTGAAGCGCAAGCGCCTGCCGTTTCTGCTGAAACCCTCGATCAAGCCCCGGAAACTGTTGTTTCTGAGGAGAAGATGAAAGCGCCGGTGGCTGTTGCCGCACCGGCTTCTGAATCATCCCCTGCAACCAGCGATAAACCGTAAACATGGGCGTAGAACAGACTCAACCGCTGATCACACATTTGATTGAGCTGCGTAAGCGCCTCATCAATTGCATCATCGCGGTATTCGTGATTTTTCTGGCGTTGGTGTATTTCGCCAACGACATTTACCATCTGGTGGCCTCGCCGCTGATCAAGCAAATGCCTGCCGGTGCAACAATGATTGCCACCGATGTGGCGTCGCCATTCTTCACGCCGATCAAGCTGACCTTTATGGTCTCGGTTATTCTGTCGGCGCCGGTGATCCTCTATCAGGTCTGGGCTTTCATTGCCCCTGCGCTCTATAAACACGAGCGTCGTCTGGTGGTGCCGCTGCTGGTGTCGAGCACGCTGCTGTTTTATGTCGGCATGGCCTTCGCCTACTTTGTGGTGTTCCCGCTGGCGTTTGGCTTCCTGACGCATACCGCGCCGATTGGCGTGCAGGTCTCGACGGATATCCGCAGCTATCTCGATTTTGTCATGGCGCTGTTTATGGCCTTTGGCGTGTCGTTTGAAGTGCCAGTGGCCATTGTTCTGCTGTGCTGGGTTGGCGTGACCACGCCGGATGACCTGCGCCAAAAGCGTCCGTATGTTCTGGTCGCGGCTTTCGTTATTGGCATGCTGCTGACGCCGCCGGACGTGTTCTCGCAAACGCTGCTCGCCATTCCGATGTATTGCCTGTTCGAAGTCGGGGTGTTCTTCGCCCGTTTCTACACGGGTAAGCGAATGTCGCGTGACGAGGACGCCGCAGCGGAAGACGCTGCGGCCGAGAAAGAAGAGTAATCAGCCGCCCGAAAGGGCGGTTCTTATTTGGGAGTCACTATGTTTGATATTGGCGTTAACCTCACCAGTTCTCAGTTTTCCCGCGATCGCGATGAGGTCGTATCCCGCGCATTTTCCACCGGCCTGAGTGGGATGCTGATTACCGGTACCAATCTGGAAGAAAGCACAGCCGCACAGGAGATGGCGCAGCACTATGCGCGCTGCTGGTCTACCGCAGGTGTTCACCCGCACGATAGCAGTCACTGGACGCCGGACGTGGCCGATGCTATCCGTCGTCTGGCGCAACAGCCGGAAGTGGTTGCGGTGGGGGAATGCGGGCTCGATTTTAACCGTAACTTCTCAACGCCGCCGGAACAGGAAATTGCGTTTAGTGCGCAGCTGGCGCTGGCCGCCGAACTGAATATGCCGGTGTTTCTGCACTGTCGTGATGCTCACGAACGCTTTATCGCCTTGCTCAAACCGTGGCTCGATAAGCTGCCAGGTGCCGTGCTGCATTGTTTTACCGGCACGCGGGAAGAGCTTGATGAATGCCTCGCACACGGGCTGTATATCGGCATTACGGGCTGGGTGTGCGATGAACGTCGTGGGCTGGAGCTGCGTGAGACACTGCCGTTTATCCCGGCGAACCGTTTACTGGTTGAAACCGACGCGCCGTGGTTGTTGCCGCGCGATTTGTCGCCGAAGCCGTCATCGCGTCGAAATGAACCTGCGCATCTGCCTCACATTCTGGAACGTATCGCGCACTGGCGTGGCGAAGAGGCACAGGCGCTTTCAGACGCCACCGATCAAAATGTAAAAGCGCTGTTTGGGATAGCGTTTTGAAATCAGATTTTGCGGAAGTCGGTGTTTTTCACGCTCTGTAAAACCTGCTTGTTCAGCAGGTTGAGGAGCAGCATGGACCGGGCTTCGCCGTCAGGCTCGGTGAAAATCGCCTCCAGCCCTTCGAAAGCCCCTTCGGTTATCACCACGCCGTCGCCTGAGTAGGGCGTGTCCGGATCGGTAATCCCTTCCGGCGTATGAATGGAAAGCTGGTGAATCACATCGGAAGGCACCATGGCGGGCTGCGCACCAAAGCGTACGAAGTGGCTGACGCCGCGTGTCGCGTTAATGGTTGTGGTGTGAATGACTTCCGGGTCAAACTCGACGAACAGGTAGTTTGGAAACAGGGGTTCATCCACGGTTGTGCGTTTACCGCGTACGATTTTTTCCAACGCGATAGTAGGCATCAGGCAGTTGACCGCCTGGCGTTCAAGATGTTCCTGGGCACGCTGAAGTTGCCCACGTTTGCAGTACAGTAAATACCAGGCTTGCATAATGACTCTTCTCGAGATTCTCAGGAAAGCATATCAAAAGCCAAGCACGATAGCGAAAGGGATTGTTGCCTCTTACAGGTGCCAGGACTTCACGCTAATTTAACAAAATTACAGCATCCAGCGGCTGAACGCCGTATAATGAGGCGCTTACAAAGAGGCCATGACGGACCCCATGAAATACCACGATTTGCGCGACTTTTTGACACAGCTGGAACAACAGGGTGAGCTTAAACGCATCTCCCTGCCGGTCGATCCCTTCCTGGAAATGACCGAGATTGCCGATCGCACTTTGCGTGCGGGTGGCCCGGCGCTGCTGTTCGAAAACCCTAAGGGATACGATATGCCGGTGCTGTGCAACCTGTTCGGTACGCCTAAACGCGTGGCGATGGGTATGGGCCAGGAAGATGTGACCGCATTGCGTGAAGTGGGGAAATTGCTGGCGTTCCTGAAAGAGCCGGAGCCGCCAAAAGGTTTCCGCGATCTGTACGACAAACTGCCGCAGTTTAAACAAGTGCTCAACATGCCGACCAAACGTCTGCGCGGTGCGCCTTGCCAGCAAAAAGTAACGCAGGGCGATGACGTCGATTTAAACCGAATTCCTATCATGACCTGCTGGCCGGAAGATGCCGCGCCGCTGATCACCTGGGGTTTAACCGTAACGCGCGGGCCGCACAAAGAGCGGCAGAATCTCGGGATTTATCGTCAGCAGCTGATCGGTAAAAACAAACTGATCATGCGCTGGCTTTCCCATCGCGGCGGCGCCCTGGATTTCCAGGAGTGGTGCGCGGCGCATCCGGGCGAGCGTTTCCCGGTTTCCGTGGCGCTCGGTGCTGATCCGGCGACGATTTTGGCTGCCGTCACGCCCGTGCCGGATACCTTATCGGAATATGCTTTTGCAGGACTGCTGCGCGGCACCAAAACCGAAGTGGTGAAGTGTCTGTCGAATGACCTGGAAGTTCCGGCGAGTGCGGAAATCGTGCTGGAAGGGTATATCGAGGCCGGTGAAGTCGCGCCAGAAGGTCCGTACGGCGATCACACCGGTTACTACAATGAAGTCGACAGTTTCCCGGTGTTTACCGTGACCCACGTGACGCAGCGCGAAGATGCAATTTATCATTCGACCTACACCGGCCGTCCGCCAGATGAACCGGCGGTGCTGGGTGTGGCGCTGAATGAAGTGTTCGTGCCCATCCTGCAAAAGCAGTTCCCGGAAATTGTCGATTTCTATCTGCCGCCGGAAGGCTGTTCTTATCGCCTGGCCGTTGTGACGATGAAAAAACAGTATGCTGGACACGCCAAGCGCGTAATGATGGGCGTGTGGTCATTCCTGCGCCAGTTTATGTACACCAAATTTGTGATTGTCTGCGATGACGACGTTAACGCCCGTGACTGGAACGACGTTATCTGGGCCATCACCACGCGTATGGACCCGGCCCGTGACACGGTGCTGGTCGAAAATACGCCGATTGATTATCTGGACTTCGCCTCACCGGTTTCCGGTTTAGGTTCGAAAATGGGGCTGGATGCCACGAATAAATGGCCCGGTGAAACCCAACGCGAGTGGGGACGTCCGATTAAAAAAGATCCTGAAGTGACGGCGAGAATTGACGCTATCTGGGATGAACTGGCTATCTTTAATGACGGCAAAAGCGCCTGACGCGCGCCGTTAGACATTAAGACACGAAATCATAGACCCGACAGAGGGAGCGCATGACAACCTTAAGCTGTAAAGTCACTTCGGTAGATGCCATTACCGACACGGTATACCGCGTTCGTTTAGAACCGGAAGCGGCCTTTTCCTTCCGCGCGGGCCAGTATCTGATGGTAGTGATGGACGAGCGCGATAAGCGTCCGTTCTCGATGGCGTCTACGCCTGCCGAGCAGAACAGTATTGAGCTGCATATCGGCGCGTCCGAGCTGAATCTGTACGCGATGGCAGTGATGGACCGAATTCTCAAAGAACGTGAGGTTGTGGTTGATATTCCTCATGGTGAAGCGTGGCTGCGCGAAGATGATGAGCGTCCGCTGGTGCTGATCGCCGGTGGGACCGGCTTCTCCTATGTGCGTTCTATTTTACTGACCGCGCTGGCGCAGAACCCGAATCGTGAAATCGCGATTTACTGGGGCGGCCGTGAAGAGAAGCATCTGTATGACTTGTCCGAGCTGGAAGCGCTGACGGTGACGCACCCGAATCTGCGCGTTGAGCCGGTGGTTGAACAGCCGGAAGACGGCTGGCGTGGTCGTTCAGGTACCGTTCTGACGGCGGTATTGCAGGATTACGGCACGTTGGTAGAGCATGACATTTACATTGCCGGTCGTTTCGAGATGGCGAAAATCGCCCGTGACCTGTTCTGTAATGAGCGTGGTGCCCGTGAAGATCGCCTCTTCGGCGATGCGTTTGCCTTTATCTAGGCATAAAAAACCCGCCCCTGACAGGCGGGAAAAACGGCAACTAAATTCTTCCCCGTCATAATTCACGCTGCCTCTTTGTTGGCTGCCTTCGTTCACCCCGGTTACATAGTTATCTATGCTCCCGGGGATTCGCTCAGTTGCCGCCGCGATGCAGCGCGAATTATCGAGGGGTTTAATTCTTCGATTAGACCCGCTCAATCACCGTCGCAATCCCCTGACCCAGACCGATACACATCGTCGCCAGACCAAACTGGGCGTCTTTGCGTTCCATTAGGTTTAACAGGGTGGTGGTGATACGCGCCCCGGAACACCCTAACGGGTGACCGAGGGCGATCGCGCCGCCGTTGAGGTTGATCTTCTCGTCAATCTGCTCCATCAGCCCCAGATCTTTAATGCACGGCAGGATCTGCGCGGCAAACGCTTCATTCATTTCAAACAGGTCGATATCGCTGGCCGAAAGTCCGGCTTTTTTCAACGCCAGTTTAGACGCCGGAACCGGGCCATACCCCATGATCGATGGATCGCAGCCGACAACGGCCATCGAGCGGATGCGGGCGCGCGCTTTCAGCCCCAATTCGCGGGCACGGCTTTCGCTCATGACCAGCATCGCTGCGGCACCGTCGGACAACGCCGAGGAGGTGCCCGCCGTTACCGTACCCGTCACCGGATCGAACGCCGGGCGCAAAGCAGCCAGCGCTTCAACAGTGGTTTCCGGGCGGATGACTTCGTCGTAGGTAAACTGCTTCAGTACGCCATCGGCGTCGTGACCGCCGGTCGGGATGATTTCATTCTTAAACGCACCGGACTGCGTCGCAGCCCAGGCACGGGCGTGCGAACGCGCGGCAAACGCATCCTGCATTTCACGGCTAATGCCATGAATGCGCGACAGCATTTCTGCGGTCAGACCCATCATGCCTGCGGCTTTCGCCACGCTACGGCCCATTCCTGGATGGAAATCAACGCCGTGGTTCATGGGCACGTGGCCCATATGTTCCACACCGCCGACCAGACACGCCTGCGCATCGCCGGTCATGATCATGCGCGCCGCATCGTGCAGCGCCTGCATGGATGAACCGCAAAGACGGTTGACGGTGACCGCCGGAACGCTATGGGGGATTTCTGCCAGCAGAGACGCGTTGCGGGCAATGTTGAAACCCTGCTCCAGCGTTTGCTGCACGCAGCCCCAGTAAATATCGTCGAGCGCGGCAGGATCCAGCGTCGGATTGCGGGATAGCAGGCTACGCATCAGATGGGCAGAAAGGTCTTCCGCCCGTACGTTACGGAATGCGCCGCCTTTTGAACGGCCCATCGGGGTACGAATTGCATCGACAATGACAACCTGTTCCATTGTGACTCCTTAAGCCGTTTTCAGCTCACCCACCGGACGGGCAGGTTCAACCGGTGGATAATATGCTTCGTTGTGACGTGCTTTGATGCGCAGACCTTCTGGCACTTCATACAGCGGGCCGAGATGGTGGTACCGCTGCGCCAAGTCGACGTACTTCGCACTGCCGACCGTATCCAGCCAGCGGAACGCACCGCCGTGGAACGGAGGGAAGCCAAGTCCGTAAACCAGTGCCATATCGGCTTCTGCCGGGCTTGCGATAATGCCTTCTTCAAGGCAGCGCACCACTTCGTTGACCATTGGGATCATCATGCGGGCAATAATATCGTCGTCGCTGAAGTCACATTTCGCCTGACTGACGTCTGCCAGCAGCGCGTCAACCGCCGGGTCTTCTTCTTTCTTCGGCTTCCCTTTGCTGTCTTCTTTATAACGCCAGAAACCGAGGCCGTTTTTCTGGCCGTAGCGGCTGGCATCAAACAGGGCATCAATGGCGTCGCGGTAATCTTTCTGCATACGCTGTGGGAAACCGGCGGCCATCACCGCCTGAGCGTGATGTGCGGTATCAATGCCGACCACGTCCAGCAGATAGGCAGGGCCCATTGGCCAGCCGAATACTTTTTCCATGACTTTGTCGACTTTGTGGAAGTCGGCACCGTCCCGCAGCAGCTGGCTGAAACCGGCGAAATAAGGGAATAGCACGCGGTTGACGAAGAAGCCTGGGCAGTCGTTGACCACGATAGGGGTTTTGCCCATTTTGCTCGCCCAAGCGACCACTTTGGCAATGGTCTCGTCGGACGTTTGCTCGCCTCGGATAACCTCAACCAGTGGCATACGGTGCACTGGGTTAAAGAAATGCATTCCGCAGAAGTTCTGTGGGCGCTTCAGGACGCTGGCCAGTTCGCTGATAGGGATCGTCGAGGTGTTAGACGCCAGCACTGCATCAGGACGAACGTGCTCTTCGGTTTCTGCCAGTACCGCTTTCTTCACTTTCGGGTTTTCTACGACCGCTTCAACGACGACGTCGACGCGTTCAAAACCGGCGTAATCGAGCGTCGGGTGAATCGTAGAAATCACGTTCGCCAGTTTGAGACCGTTGATTTTTCCGCGCTCCAGCTGTTTGTTCAGCAGCTTGGCGGCCTCGTTCATCCCGAGGGTCAACGATTTGTCATTGATATCTTTCATGATAACCGGCACGCCTTTCCAGGCGGATTGGTAAGCAATGCCGCCACCCATGATCCCGGCGCCGAGTACGGCGGCCTGTTTCGGGGTATCGACATTTTTGGTCAGTTTCTTCGCCTGACCTTTTACAAACTGATCGTTCAGGAAAATCCCGACCAGCGCACGGGCCTCATTCGAATGGGCGAGCGGCACAAAGCTCTGGTTTTCAAGCACCAGTGCCTGGTCACGGCCTAAGCGTGCCGCAGCTTCAATGGTTTTGACGGCGGTGATCGGCGCCGGATAGTGTTTGCCCGCCGTTTGCATCACCATGCCTTTGGCGATAGTAAAGCTCATGGTGGCTTCAATTTTGCTGAGTTTCAGCGGGTCAAGCTTCGGCTGGCGTTTGGCTTTCCAGTCCAGATCGCCGTTGATGGCCTGACGCAGTATCGCGATCGCACCGTCGCGCAGCTTTTCTGGCTTCACGATCCCGTCAATCAAACCGAGTTTGAGTGCTTCTTCTGCGCCGACATCTTTCCCGGCGGCAATAATTTCCAGCGCGCTATCCGCTCCGAGCAAACGTGGCAGACGAACGGAACCCCCGAAGCCTGGCATGATGCCGAGTTTGGTTTCTGGCAGGCCGATACGCAGGTCTGGTGTTGCCAGACGATAGTCGGTGGCCAGGACGCATTCGCAGCCGCCGCCCAACGCGTAACCGTTCACTGCGGAAAGGGTGGGTACCGGCAAATCCTCCAGGCGGCAAAAGACGCTGTTGGCGAAAGTTAGCCACTGGCTGAGCTGTTCCGGCGGAACCTGGAACAGTGACAGGAATTCGGTGATGTCCGCGCCGACAATAAAGGCGGCTTTTTCAGAACGCAGCAGAAGGCCTTTAAGGTCAGGCTGTTTTTCGAGGACGTCCAGCGCCTGGCCGAGGCTGGCTACGGTTGCGGTATCAAGCTTATTGACCGAGCCGGGGGCATCGAACACCAGTTCGGCAATGCCATCTTCCAGCCAGTCGAGGTACAGGGTGTCGCCTTTGTAAAGCATGTCAGTCTCCTGAATCCAGTACGGTTACTGGTCTTACCAGATGAGACGGAGTGTGGATTTTATGTTAATAAAATGCAAATTACTCTTTAAGGAAATGACGTCTGGATCACGCTTGGCAGAAATCGCGCAGGGTGAAACCGATGTGCTAAGATGCGGGGAATTAGGGTCAAAAAGACAGAAGGGTAAAACATGGAATCACTGGCGACACTCTATAAAAATCATATTGCTACGTTGCAGGAACGCACGCGCGACGTACTGGATCGCTTTAAGCTCGATGCGCTGTTGATTCATTCCGGCGAACTGTTCAATGTCTTCCTCGACGATCATCCCTACCCGTTCAAAGTAAACCCACAGTTTAAGGCTTGGGTGCCTGTCACGCAGGTGCCAAACTGCTGGCTGCTGGTGGACGGTGTCAATAAACCAAAGCTGTGGTTCTATCTGCCGGTGGATTACTGGCACAACGTGGAACCGCTGCCGACCTCTTTCTGGACCGAAGACGTTGAAGTGATTGCGCTGCCAAAAGCGGACGGCATTGGAAGCCAGCTGCCTGCTGCGCGCGGCAATATTGCATACATCGGCCCGGTTGCTGAGCGTGCATTGGGGCTGGATATTACCGCCGCCAATATCAACCCGAAAGGGGTGATTGATTACCTGCACTATTATCGCTCGTACAAAACCGACTATGAACTTTCCTGTATGCGTGAAGCGCAGAAAATGGCGGTGAATGGCCATCAGGCGGCGCAGGAAGCGTTCCTGTCCGGCATGAGCGAGTTCGATATTAACCTCGCGTACCTGACCGCCACCGGTCATCGTGATACCGATGTGCCTTACAGCAATATTGTAGCGCTGAATGAACATGCGTCGGTGCTGCACTACACCAAACTGGACCATCGCGCGCCGTCTGAAATGCGCAGCTTCCTGTTGGATGCGGGTGCTGAGTACAACGGCTATGCTGCGGATCTGACCCGTACCTGGGCCGGAAATCCCGATACTGAATTTGCGCAGCTGATTAAAGACGTCACCGCTGAACAGCTGGCGCTGATCGATACACTGAAGGCGGGCGTGAGCTACGTGGACTACCATATTCAGTTCCATCAGCGCATCGCGAAGCTGTTGCGTAAGCATCAGCTGGTGAACGACATCAGCGAAGAGGCAATGGTGGAAAATGACCTGACGGGGCCGTTTATGCCGCACGGTCTTGGCCACCCGCTGGGTCTGCAGGTTCATGATGTTGCTGGCTTTATGCAGGATGATAAAGGCACGCACCTTGCCGCGCCGTCGAAATATCCTTACCTGCGCTGCACCCGTATTTTGCAGCCGCGCATGGTACTGACCATCGAGCCGGGCATCTATTTCATCGAATCGTTGCTGGCACCGTGGCGTGAAGGGCAGTACAGCAAGCACTTCAACTGGCAGAAGATTGAGGCCATGAAGCCGTTCGGGGGCGTTCGCATTGAAGATAACGTGGTTATCCACGAGAACAGCCTCGAAAATATGACCCGAGATCTGAAGCTGGCCTGATGGACAGTTGGCTGATCCCGGCGTCTCCGGTAAGCGTGGTCGACGAGATCAAAAAGAGCCGCTTCATTACGTTCCTTGCGCATACCGACGGCGTGGAAGCGGCGAAGGCGTTTGTCGAATCGGTAAGAGCGGAACACCCGGATGCGCGTCACCACTGCGTGGCGTGGGTCGCCGGGGCCCCTGACGATTCGCAAAAGCTCGGTTTTTCCGACGACGGTGAACCGGCGGGTACGGCGGGTAAGCCGATGCTCGCGCAGCTGATGGGCAGCGGCGTGGGCGAAGTCACCGCCGTGGTGGTTCGCTACTATGGCGGGATATTACTGGGCACCGGTGGTCTGGTGAAAGCCTACGGCGGCGGCGTGCATCAGGCGCTGGCTGAACTGACAACACAACGCAAGACGCCGTTGACCGAATATACTTTGCAGTGTGAGTACGGACAGTTGTCGGGCGTTGAAAGCTTGTTGGCACAATTCTCCGGTAAAATCGTCGACAGTGATTATCAGGCCGTGGTGCATCTTCGGGTGGCGCTTCCGCAGGCTGAACTGCCGAACTTTTCGATAAGACTGGCTGATTTTAGCCGTGGTGCGTTGCATTTACGCCGGATTGGCGAATAATCCCGGTCTACTTTTTGCTTATCAAAGGAAGCGGCAGAGATGCATTTTCGTGCCATTACCCGAATCGTTGGACTGCTGGTCATACTTTTTTCGGGAACGATGATTGTTCCAGGACTGGTGGCGTTGATTTACCGGGACGGGGCGGGGCGAGCATTCACGCAGACCTTTTTCGTGGCGCTGGCCATTGGTTCGATGCTCTGGTGGCCGAACCGTAAGCAAAAGGGCGAGCTGAAATCACGCGAAGGCTTTCTGATTGTGGTGCTGTTCTGGACCGTGCTGGGTAGCGTAGGTGCGCTGCCGTTTATCTTCTCGGAACAGCCGAATCTGACCATCACTGACGCATTCTTTGAATCATTCTCCGGGCTGACGACGACTGGCGCGACTACGCTGGTGGGCCTGGATTCACTTCCTCATGCCATCCTCTTTTACCGCCAGATGCTGCAGTGGTTTGGCGGGATGGGGATAATTGTACTTGCGGTGGCTATCCTGCCCATTCTGGGCGTCGGTGGCATGCAGCTCTATCGAGCTGAAATGCCGGGGCCGCTGAAAGACAATAAGATGCGGCCACGTATTGCCGAAACGGCCAAAACGCTGTGGCTCATTTATGTATTACTGACGGTGGCCTGTGCGCTGGCGCTCTGGTTCGCAGGGATGCCCGCCTTTGATGCCATCGGACACAGCTTCTCGACGATTGCGATTGGTGGCTTTTCAACGCACGATGCCAGCGTCGGCTATTTCAACAGCCCGACCATCAACACCATTATTGCCATCTTCCTGCTGATCTCAGGCTGTAACTACGGCTTGCACTTCTCTTTATTAAGTGGTCGCAATCTGAAGGTGTACTGGCGCGACCCGGAATTCCGCATGTTTATTGGCGTGCAGCTGACGCTAGTGGTTATCTGTACGCTGGTGCTGTTGCTTCACGATGTGTATACCTCGGCGCTGACGACGCTTAATCAGGCCTTTTTCCAGGTGGTCTCAATGGCGACCACTGCGGGCTTCACCACCGACAGCATTGCGCGCTGGCCACTTTTCCTGCCTGTGCTGCTGCTCTGTTCTGCATTTATTGGCGGCTGTGCGGGTTCTACTGGCGGTGGCCTGAAGGTCATCCGTATCCTGCTGCTGTTTAAGCAGGGAAACCGTGAGCTAAAACGTTTGGTGCATCCGAATGCGGTATATAGCATCAAGCTGGGTAACCGCGCGCTGCCGGAACGTATTCTCGAAGCAGTGTGGGGATTCTTCTCTGCTTATGCGCTGGTCTTTATTGTCAGCATGCTGGCTATCATTGCGACCGGCGTGGATGACTTCTCGGCGTTCGCCTCTGTTGTGGCCACGCTGAATAACCTCGGTCCGGGCTTGGGCGTGGTGGCGGATAACTTTGCCAGTATGAATCCGGTTGCGAAATGGATCCTGATCGCCAACATGCTGTTTGGTCGTCTGGAAGTCTTTACTCTGTTGGTGCTGTTCACACCAACTTTCTGGCGCGAATAACAGGAGCGTTTGTGAAAATTTTGATTCTCTTTTCAACTCGGGACGGGCAAACACGTGAGATTGCTGCGTCATTAGCCTCTGAATTGAAAGAGCAGGCTTTCGATGTGGATGTCGTGAACCTACATCGGGCAGAGAATATTGCATGGGAAGAGTATGACGGGGTGGTGATTGGGGCCTCTATTCGTTACGGCCATTTCCACTCGACGCTGAATAGCTTTGTGAAAAAGCACCAGCAGGCGCTGAAGAAGCTGCCTGGCGCGTTCTATTCGGTAAACCTGGTGGCGCGTAAACCAGAGAAGCGCACGCCGCAGACTAACAGCTATACCCGCAAGTTCCTGTTGGACTCGCCGTGGCAGCCTGACCTGAGCGCAGTCTTTGCCGGTGCGCTGCGGTATCCGCGTTATAACTGGTACGACCGTATTATGATTCGCCTTATTATGAAGATAACGGGCGGCGAAACGGATACCCGTAAAGAAGTGGTGTACACCGATTGGCAGCAGGTGACCCATTTCGCCCACGAAATCGCGCAACTTGTGCGCAAATAGAGTGTAAAAACGGCGAGAAGCCTGGATTTTGAGCAGTCAGAAAGTTTTTTCAAATTTCCTCTTGCCGTCTCGTCAGAACTCCCTATAATGCGCCTCCACTGACACGGAACAACGGCTCGCTAGCCGCCGGGTCAGAAGGGTTTCCCAGGAAATCCTGACAGAGAAAAGCGAAAATAAACGCTTGACTCTGAATGAGGAAAACGTATTATACGGGACCTCGAGTTAGCAAGCGAAAGCGCGTAACTCACTGCTCTTTAACAATTTATCAGACAATCTGTGTGGGCACTCAAAGTGACATGGATTCTTAAACGTCGAAAGACGCTAAATAGAATACCAAGTCTTATGAGTGAACATACGTAATTCATTACGAAGTTTAATTCATGAGCATCAAACTTAAATTGAAGAGTTTGATCATGGCTCAGATTGAACGCTGGCGGCAGGCCTAACACATGCAAGTCGAGCGGTAGCACAGGAGAGCTTGCTCTCTGGGTGACGAGCGGCGGACGGGTGAGTAATGTCTGGGAAACTGCCCGATGGAGGGGGATAACTACTGGAAACGGTAGCTAATACCGCATAACGTCTTCGGACCAAAGAGGGGGACCTTCGGGCCTCTTGCCATCGGATGTGCCCAGATGGGATTAGCTAGTAGGTGGGGTAATGGCTCACCTAGGCGACGATCCCTAGCTGGTCTGAGAGGATGACCAGCCACACTGGAACTGAGACACGGTCCAGACTCCTACGGGAGGCAGCAGTGGGGAATATTGCACAATGGGCGCAAGCCTGATGCAGCCATGCCGCGTGTATGAAGAAGGCCTTCGGGTTGTAAAGTACTTTCAGCGAGGAGGAAGGCGTTGTGGTTAATAACCGCAGCGATTGACGTTACTCGCAGAAGAAGCACCGGCTAACTCCGTGCCAGCAGCCGCGGTAATACGGAGGGTGCAAGCGTTAATCGGAATTACTGGGCGTAAAGCGCACGCAGGCGGTCTGTCAAGTCGGATGTGAAATCCCCGGGCTCAACCTGGGAACTGCATTCGAAACTGGCAGGCTAGAGTCTTGTAGAGGGGGGTAGAATTCCAGGTGTAGCGGTGAAATGCGTAGAGATCTGGAGGAATACCGGTGGCGAAGGCGGCCCCCTGGACAAAGACTGACGCTCAGGTGCGAAAGCGTGGGGAGCAAACAGGATTAGATACCCTGGTAGTCCACGCCGTAAACGATGTCGACTTGGAGGTTGTGCCCTTGAGGCGTGGCTTCCGGAGCTAACGCGTTAAGTCGACCGCCTGGGGAGTACGGCCGCAAGGTTAAAACTCAAATGAATTGACGGGGGCCCGCACAAGCGGTGGAGCATGTGGTTTAATTCGATGCAACGCGAAGAACCTTACCTACTCTTGACATCCAGAGAACTTAGCAGAGATGCTTTGGTGCCTTCGGGAACTCTGAGACAGGTGCTGCATGGCTGTCGTCAGCTCGTGTTGTGAAATGTTGGGTTAAGTCCCGCAACGAGCGCAACCCTTATCCTTTGTTGCCAGCGGTTCGGCCGGGAACTCAAAGGAGACTGCCAGTGATAAACTGGAGGAAGGTGGGGATGACGTCAAGTCATCATGGCCCTTACGAGTAGGGCTACACACGTGCTACAATGGCGCATACAAAGAGAAGCGACCTCGCGAGAGCAAGCGGACCTCATAAAGTGCGTCGTAGTCCGGATTGGAGTCTGCAACTCGACTCCATGAAGTCGGAATCGCTAGTAATCGTAGATCAGAATGCTACGGTGAATACGTTCCCGGGCCTTGTACACACCGCCCGTCACACCATGGGAGTGGGTTGCAAAAGAAGTAGGTAGCTTAACCTTCGGGAGGGCGCTTACCACTTTGTGATTCATGACTGGGGTGAAGTCGTAACAAGGTAACCGTAGGGGAACCTGCGGTTGGATCACCTCCTTACCTTAAAGAACCTGCCTTTGTAGTGTCCACACAGATTGTCTGATGAAAAATAAGCAGTAAAAAAATCTCTGCAGGCTTGTAGCTCAGGTGGTTAGAGCGCACCCCTGATAAGGGTGAGGTCGGTGGTTCAAGTCCACTCAGGCCTACCAATTCATTTCGTTGCTTTGGTACGTTCTGGCAGGAAATGAACGGGTAAGAGATTTGATAATACGATGGGGTTATAGCTCAGCTGGGAGAGCGCCTGCCTTGCACGCAGGAGGTCTGCGGTTCGATCCCGCATAGCTCCACCATCACTTTACTGCTGAAAATAAACTTCAGAGTGTACCTGAAAAGGTGTACTGCGAAGTTTTGCTCTTTAAAAATCTGGATCAAGCTGAAAATTGAAACGACACACTGTTTCCTTTCTCCGTAATAAGAAAGGAAAATACGGTGTGTTCGAGTCTCTCAAATTATCGCAAGTCGATGGTGAATCGAAAGAAACATCTTCGGGTTGTGAGGTTAAGCGACTAAGCGTACACGGTGGATGCCCTGGCAGTCAGAGGCGATGAAGGGCGTGCTAATCTGCGATAAGCGTCGGCGAGGTGATATGAACCTTTGACCCGGCGATACCCGAATGGGGAAACCCAGTGTGTTTCGACACACTATCATTAAGTGAATACATAGCTTAATGAGGCGAACCGGGGGAACTGAAACATCTAAGTACCCCGAGGAAAAGAAATCAACCGAGATTCCCCCAGTAGCGGCGAGCGAACGGGGAGGAGCCCAGAGTCTGAATCAGCGCGCGTGTTAATGGAACGGTCTGGAAAGTCCGGCGATACAGGGTGATAGCCCCGTACATGAAAATGCACGCGTTGTGAACTCGAAGAGTAGGGCGGGACACGTGGTATCCTGTCTGAATATGGGGGGACCATCCTCCAAGGCTAAATACTCCTGACTGACCGATAGTGAACCAGTACCGTGAGGGAAAGGCGAAAAGAACCCCGGCGAGGGGAGTGAAAAAGAACCTGAAACCGTGTACGTACAAGCAGTGGGAGCCTACTTGTTAGGTGACTGCGTACCTTTTGTATAATGGGTCAGCGACTTATATTCTGTAGCAAGGTTAACCGAATAGGGGAGCCGAAGGGAAACCGAGTCTTAACTGGGCGTTAAGTTGCAGGGTATAGACCCGAAACCCGGTGATCTAGCCATGGGCAGGTTGAAGGTTGGGTAACACTAACTGGAGGACCGAACCGACTAATGTTGAAAAATTAGCGGATGACTTGTGGCTGGGGGTGAAAGGCCAATCAAACCGGGAGATAGCTGGTTCTCCCCGAAAGCTATTTAGGTAGCGCCTCGTGAATTCATCTTCGGGGGTAGAGCACTGTTTCGGCTAGGGGGTCATCCCGACTTACCAACCCGATGCAAACTACGAATACCGAAGAATGTTATCACGGGAGACACACGGCGGGTGCTAACGTCCGTCGTGAAGAGGGAAACAACCCAGACCGCCAGCTAAGGTCCCAAAGTCATAGTTAAGTGGGAAACGATGTGGGAAGGCTCAGACAGCCAGGATGTTGGCTTAGAAGCAGCCATCATTTAAAGAAAGCGTAATAGCTCACTGGTCGAGTCGGCCTGCGCGGAAGATGTAACGGGGCTAAACTATGCACCGAAGCTGCGGCAGCGACACTATGTGTTGTTGGGTAGGGGAGCGTTCTGTAAGCCGTTGAAGGTGGCCTGTGAGGGTAGCTGGAGGTATCAGAAGTGCGAATGCTGACATAAGTAACGATAAAGCGGGTGAAAAGCCCGCTCGCCGGAAGACCAAGGGTTCCTGTCCAACGTTAATCGGGGCAGGGTGAGTCGACCCCTAAGGCGAGGCCGAAAGGCGTAGTCGATGGGAAACAGGTTAATATTCCTGTACTTGGTGTTACTGCGAAGGGGGGACGGAGAAGGCTATGTTATCCGGGCGACGGTTGTCCCGGTTTAAGCATGTAGGCGGAGAGTTTAGGTAAATCCGGACTCTTATCTAACGCTGAGGTGTGATGACGAGGTACTACGGTACTGAAGTAACAGATGCCCTGCTTCCAGGAAAAGCCTCTAAGCATCAGGTAACACGAAATCGTACCCCAAACCGACACAGGTGGTCAGGTAGAGAATACCAAGGCGCTTGAGAGAACTCGGGTGAAGGAACTAGGCAAAATGGTGCCGTAACTTCGGGAGAAGGCACGCTGATGTGTAGGTGAAGCCCCTGCGGGTGGAGCTGAAATCAGTCGAAGATACCAGCTGGCTGCAACTGTTTATTAAAAACACAGCACTGTGCAAACACGAAAGTGGACGTATACGGTGTGACGCCTGCCCGGTGCCGGAAGGTTAATTGATGGGGTTATCCTTAGGGAGAAGCTCTTGATCGAAGCCCCGGTAAACGGCGGCCGTAACTATAACGGTCCTAAGGTAGCGAAATTCCTTGTCGGGTAAGTTCCGACCTGCACGAATGGCGTAATGATGGCCAGGCTGTCTCCACCCGAGACTCAGTGAAATTGAACTCGCTGTGAAGATGCAGTGTACCCGCGGCAAGACGGAAAGACCCCGTGAACCTTTACTATAGCTTGACACTGAACATTGAGCCTTGATGTGTAGGATAGGTGGGAGGCTTTGAAGCGAGGACGCCAGTTCTTGTGGAGCCAACCTTGAAATACCACCCTTTAATGTTTGATGTTCTAACGTAGACCCGTAATCCGGGTTGCGGACAGTGTCTGGTGGGTAGTTTGACTGGGGCGGTCTCCTCCCAAAGAGTAACGGAGGAGCACGAAGGTTAGCTAATCCTGGTCGGACATCAGGAGGTTAGTGCAATGGCATAAGCTAGCTTGACTGCGAGAGTGACGGCTCGAGCAGGTGCGAAAGCAGGTCATAGTGATCCGGTGGTTCTGAATGGAAGGGCCATCGCTCAACGGATAAAAGGTACTCCGGGGATAACAGGCTGATACCGCCCAAGAGTTCATATCGACGGCGGTGTTTGGCACCTCGATGTCGGCTCATCACATCCTGGGGCTGAAGTAGGTCCCAAGGGTATGGCTGTTCGCCATTTAAAGTGGTACGCGAGCTGGGTTTAGAACGTCGTGAGACAGTTCGGTCCCTATCTGCCGTGGGCGCTGGAGAATTGAGGGGGGCTGCTCCTAGTACGAGAGGACCGGAGTGGACGCATCACTGGTGTTCGGGTTGTCATGCCAATGGCATTGCCCGGTAGCTAAATGCGGAAAAGATAAGTGCTGAAAGCATCTAAGCACGAAACTTGCCCCGAGATGAGTTCTCCCTGACTCCTTGAGAGTCCTGAAGGAACGTTGAAGACTACGACGTTGATAGGCTGGGTGTGTAAGCGTAGCGATACGTTGAGCTAACCAGTACTAATGAACCGTGAGGCTTAACCTTACAACGCCGAAGATGTTTTGGCGAGAGAGACGCGATATTCAGCTTGATAACAGATTAACTGACAGACCCTGAGGGGTGTGTTGGACAACAGAATTTGCCTGGCGGCAACAGCGCGGTGGTCCCACCTGACCCCATGCCGAACTCAGAAGTGAAACGCCGTAGCGCCGATGGTAGTGTGGGGTCTCCCCATGCGAGAGTAGGGAACTGCCAGGCATCAAACAAGTAAGAAACCCCGACCGAAAGGCCGGGGTTTTTCGCGTTTATACGCAGCCTGTCCACAGCGTTATCCACAAGCCTTCACTCACTGAATACGGTACACTAACCAGGTTTTTGCATCTGGAAGCCACTATGAATCACTCCTTAAAGCCCTGGAACACCTTCGGAATCGATCACCATGCCGTGCGTATCGTTTGTGCTGACTCTGCCTCGCAGTTATTGGATGCCTGGCAGCAAGCAACCTCAGAAAAACTGCCGATATTGATCCTGGGTGAGGGGAGCAATGTCCTCTTCCTGAAGGATTATTCTGGTGTTGTACTGCTTAACCGAATCAAAGGCATTAAGGTCACTGAGCAGCCAGATGCGTGGCATTTACATGTCGGTGCGGGTGAAAACTGGCACAGTCTGGTGAAGTTTACGCTAGAAAATGGCATGCCTGGACTTGAAAACCTGGCCTTAATCCCTGGATGTGCAGGCTCCTCGCCTATCCAGAATATCGGTGCTTACGGCGTAGAATTACAGCGCGTATGCGAGTACGTGGATTGTATCGAACTTGCGACCGGGGTGCCTAAACGCCTGAGTGCGGATCAATGTCGCTTTGGATATCGGGACAGTATTTTTAAGCATGAATATCAGGACAGGTATGTGATAGTCGCCGTTGGCCTGAAACTGGTGAAGCAGTGGCGGCCTGTTCTGAGTTATGGCGATTTAACGCGCCTGGACCCGCAAACGGTAACGCCTCAAGAAGTGTTCGATGCCGTTTGTCATATGCGGATGACCAAATTGCCTGATCCTAAAGTTAACGGCAATGCGGGCAGCTTCTTTAAAAACCCAGTGATTACTCGTGAAGTCGCAGACAAATTGCTGGCTTCCTTCCCGAGTGCACCCCATTATCCCCAGGCTGATGGCTGCGTAAAACTTGCAGCTGGCTGGCTTATCGACCAATGTCAGCTGAAAGGCAAAAGTGTCGGCGGGGCAATGGTACACCGACAGCAGGCCCTTGTGCTGATTAACGACAATAATGCGACCAGCGACAATGTTGTGGACCTTGCACATTATGTGCGCCAGCAAGTGGGTGAGAAGTTTGATGTCTGGCTGGAGCCTGAAGTCAGGTTTATCGGCGAGCGTGGCGAAGTTAACGCAGTAGAGGTCATTGCGTGAAAGATAATACGGTCCCTTTAACGTTGATTTCGATTTTATCGGATGGTGAATTTCATTCTGGTGAACAACTGGGTGAAAGACTGGGTATGAGCCGGGCAGCCATTAATAAGCATATCCAGACGCTACGCGACTGGGGTGTTGATGTGTTTACCGTGCCAGGAAAAGGGTACAGCCTTCCGGAGCCCATCCAGCTACTGAATGAAGAGTTTATACGTAACAGCATAAACGAGGGGTCGGTTACCGTTCTGCCTGTTATCGACTCCACTAACCAGTATCTGCTTGATAGGCTGGCGAGCCTTCAATCCGGCGACGTCTGTGTGGCTGAGTATCAACAGGCTGGGCGTGGACGTCGCGGACGTAAATGGTTTTCTCCTTTCGGTGCCAATCTTTATCTGTCCATGTACTGGCGTCTTGAACAAGGCCCCGCGGCTGCCATTGGCTTAAGTCTGGTTATTGGTATTGTTATGGCTGAAGTATTACAAAGCCTCGGTGCCGATAAAGTTCGCGTAAAATGGCCCAACGATCTCTATCTAATGGATCGTAAACTTGCCGGTATCCTTGTGGAATTAACCGGTAAAACCGGAGATGCGGCACAGATCGTGATCGGAGCTGGCATCAACCTTGCGATGCGTCGGGTTGAGACCGATGTGATCAATCAAGGTTGGATCAATCTACAGGAAGCAGGAATTAAAATTGACCGCAATACGCTTGCTGTTCGATTAATTAAAGAGCTCCGCGCTGCGTTAGTGCTATTCGAGCAAGAAGGATTGGCTCCCTATCTTTCCCGATGGGAGAAGCTGGATAATTTTATTCACCGTCCGGTAAAACTTATTATTGGTGAAAAAGAGATATTCGGTATATCACGGGGAATTGATACGCAGGGAGCGCTCTTGCTTGAACAGGATGGAGCCATTAAGCCTTGGGTGGGTGGGGAAATCTCACTACGTAGCGCAGAATAAGAAAGGGAGCCGAAGCTCCCTTTTTTATTTTCTCAACCGCACTTCATTGACGGAATGGTTTGCACTTTTGGTCAGCACCAGACTGGCACGTTCGCGTGTCGGAAGTATATTTTCTTTAAGATTCACTAAGTTGATTTCATTCCACAGAGAGGTCGCAATATTGACTGCTTCGTCTTTGGATAATTTTGCGTAATTGTGGAAATAGGAATCGGGATCGGTAAATGCCCCTTCGCGGAATTTCAGGAAGCGGTTGATGTACCAATTTTTCAGTAAATCTTCTGGAGCATCGACATAAATCGAGAAGTCGACGAAATCAGAAACAAATACATGGTGTGGATCATGAGGATAATCCATACCGCTCTGCAGGACATTTAAACCTTCAAGGATCAAAATATCCGGATGCGTTACCGTCTTATCCCCGTCAGAGATGACATCATAAATTAAGTGGGAGTAGACAGGAGCGGTCACATCAGGGGCTCCCGACTTAATATCAGAAACAAACTTCACCAGTCGATGCATGTCATAAGACTGCGGGAAGCCTTTCTTCTTCATCAGCCCGCGTTCCTTCAATACTTCATTAGGATGCAGGAAGCCATCCGTTGTAATCAATTCAACGCGGCGGTGTTCCGGCCAGCGGCTGAGTAATGCCTGCAACACGCGCGCGGTGGTGCTCTTACCAACCGCAACGCTGCCGGCAATACTAATCACATAAGGAATACGCGGAGAGTTGGTGCCCAGGAACTGTTCCAGAACAGCCTGGCGACGCAAACTGGAGCTGATGTAGAAGTTTAGCAAACGCGACAGTGGCAAATAGATCTCAGCCACTTCTTCCAGTGACAGGTCTTCGTTAATGCCTTTCAGGCGCGTGATTTCCCCTTCAGTGAGGGTCATCGGCACGGAATCACGAAGTGCAGCCCACTGGCTACGGTTAAACTGTAGATACGGCGTCATTAACGTTTGCTCTTTTTTGCTCATAAGCATGTTCTGCTCGCTGTCACCCATTCCGTCTACCGAAACGTGATGAGGCGGCACTTTCAGTTAATCAGGACAATGGGCAGGAGGTTAACACCAGATTGAATGGAATAAGAAGAAAAAATCAGATTTAGTGATGCTTTCATTAGAAAGCGTCACATCCTCGTTGCAACTGTCGTCGTTGGAAACAGTAAATAGAGCCGAAGAATGGATTCTGGTAACGGGCAATACACTTTATTCCTGTGTATGAGTAATAGGAGAAGAAGGAAAAGGGGATGATTCGTCCGTTTTTTGTTCGTAAGTGATGGCTTTTTCATCACCTTTGCGTGGATTAGAGCAAAATATAAGCAAAGAGTCATTTTGTGCAATTTTTTAGTTGCATGCCTGCTCATGTCTCCCTAAAATGCGCGCTACTTGATGCCGACTTAGCTCAGTAGGTAGAGCAACTGACTTGTAATCAGTAGGTCACCAGTTCGATTCCGGTAGTCGGCACCATCAAGTCCGGTGGGGTTCCCGAGCGGCCAAAGGGAGCAGACTGTAAATCTGCCGTCACAGACTTCGAAGGTTCGAATCCTTCCCCCACCACCACTTTCTGGCAGCGTTTTAGCCGCCAGGGTTGGTCGAGTAAAATCACCGACCCGAACAATAAAAGAGAGAAATCTCTTTTTTGTTACAGAAAGAACTGGGTAGCCGAGTTTCAGGATGCGGGCATCGTATAATGGCTATTACCTCAGCCTTCCAAGCTGATGATGCGGGTTCGATTCCCGCTGCCCGCTCCAGACGTGCTGATATGGCTCAGTTGGTAGAGCGCACCCTTGGTAAGGGTGAGGTCCCCAGTTCGACTCTGGGTATCAGCACCACTTCATCTCCTCCTCCCTGTTTCTCTCTGTTACTTGCATTCAACAAGTCAGGCATGTTGCCTGGTTGATGTGGTGATATCACCGATTTATCCGTGTCTTAGAGGGACAATCGATGTCTAAAGAAAAGTTTGAACGTACAAAACCGCACGTTAACGTCGGTACTATCGGCCACGTTGACCATGGTAAAACAACGCTGACTGCTGCAATCACCTCCGTACTGGCTAAGACCTACGGCGGTTCTGCTCGCGCATTCGACCAGATCGATAACGCACCAGAAGAAAAAGCTCGTGGTATCACCATCAACACTTCCCACGTTGAATATGACACCCCGACTCGCCACTACGCACACGTAGACTGCCCAGGCCACGCCGACTATGTTAAAAACATGATCACCGGTGCTGCGCAGATGGATGGTGCTATCCTGGTTGTTGCTGCGACTGATGGCCCTATGCCACAGACTCGTGAGCACATCCTGCTGGGTCGTCAGGTAGGCGTTCCTTTCATCATCGTGTTCCTGAACAAATGCGACATGGTTGATGACGAAGAGCTGCTGGAACTGGTTGAGATGGAAGTTCGTGAACTCCTGTCCCAGTACGATTTCCCAGGCGACGACACTCCTATCGTTCGTGGTTCCGCGCTGAAAGCGCTGGAAGGCGAAGCTGAGTGGGAAGCTAAAATCATCGAACTGGCTGGCTTCCTGGATTCTTACATCCCAGAACCAGAACGTGCGATCGACAAGCCATTCCTGCTGCCAATCGAAGACGTATTCTCCATCTCCGGCCGTGGTACTGTTGTTACCGGTCGTGTAGAGCGCGGTATCGTTAAAGTTGGTGAAGAAGTAGAAATCGTTGGTATCAAAGAAACTGCGAAAACGACCTGTACTGGTGTTGAAATGTTCCGCAAACTGCTGGACGAAGGCCGTGCTGGTGAGAACGTTGGTGTTCTGCTGCGTGGTATCAAACGTGAAGAAATCGAACGTGGTCAGGTTCTGGCCAAGCCGGGTTCAATCAACCCGCACACCAAGTTCGAATCTGAAGTGTACATCCTGTCCAAAGATGAAGGCGGTCGTCATACTCCGTTCTTCAAAGGCTACCGTCCACAGTTCTACTTCCGTACAACTGACGTGACCGGTACCATCGAACTGCCAGAAGGCGTTGAGATGGTAATGCCAGGCGACAACATCAAAATGGTTGTTACCCTGATCCACCCAATCGCGATGGATGACGGTCTGCGTTTCGCAATCCGTGAAGGCGGCCGTACCGTAGGCGCAGGCGTTGTTGCTAAAGTTATCAGCTAATCGCGGATAACATTTGACGCAATGCGCAATAAAAGGGCATCATTTGATGCCCTTTTTGCACGCTTTCGAACCAGAACCTGGCTCATCAGTGATTTTTTTTGTCATAATCATTGCTGAGACAGGCTCTGAAGAGGGCGTTTAGTCCGAAACGCAGCAGAGCATTTCGGTTTTGGTTGCCTCGCACTCTCGCGGGGCAAAGATGTTTGTCGAATACTTGTGACAGGTTGGTTTATGAGTGCGAATACCGAAGCTCAAGGGAGCGGGCGCGGCCTGGAAGCGATGAAGTGGGTGATCGTTGCCGTACTGCTGATTCTAGCTATTGTGGGCAACTACCTTTATCGCGACATGATGTTGCCGCTGCGTGCGCTGGCCGTAGTGATTCTGATTGCTGCAGCGGGCGGTGTCGCGCTGTTGACGACCAAAGGCAAGGCGACCGTAGCGTTTGCTCGTGAAGCGAGAACCGAAGTCCGTAAGGTCATTTGGCCGACGCGTCAGGAAACGCTGCACACTACGCTGATTGTGGCCGCAGTTACTGCTGTCATGTCGCTGATCCTGTGGGGACTGGATGGTATTCTGGTTCGCCTGGTCTCTTTTATCACTGGCCTGAGGTTCTGAGATGTCTGAAGCTCCTAAAAAGCGCTGGTACGTCGTTCAGGCGTTTTCCGGTTTTGAAGGCCGCGTAGCAACTTCGCTGCGTGAGCATATCAAATTACACAATATGGAAGAGTTGTTTGGTGAAGTCATGGTTCCGACCGAAGAAGTGGTCGAAATTCGTGGCGGCCAGCGTCGCAAGAGCGAGCGCAAATTCTTCCCAGGTTATGTGCTGGTACAGATGGTGATGAATGACGCCAGCTGGCACCTGGTGCGTAGCGTGCCACGCGTAATGGGCTTCATCGGTGGTACTTCCGATCGTCCGGCACCGATTAGCGATAAAGAAGTTGATGCGATTATGAACCGCCTGCAGCAGGTTGGTGACAAGCCGCGTCCTAAAACCCTGTTCGAACCGGGTGAAATGGTCCGCGTTAGCGACGGCCCGTTTGCAGACTTCAACGGTGTGGTTGAAGAGGTGGACTACGAGAAGTCCCGCCTGAAAGTTTCAGTCTCTATTTTCGGGCGTGCAACGCCGGTAGAACTGGACTTCGGCCAGGTTGAAAAAGCATAAATAAGCAGCGATTCTTTGTTGCACAAGGCGCGAGATTGGCATACAATTTCGCGCCTTTTGTATTTATGGGCCTTGCGCGCATAAATCACGTATTAATCACGGGGAGCCTCCTTGAGGCGCTATTACCCAATAGAGGAAATTGAGAATGGCTAAGAAAGTACAAGCCTACGTCAAGCTGCAGGTTGCAGCTGGTATGGCGAACCCAAGTCCACCGGTTGGTCCAGCACTGGGCCAGCAGGGCGTGAACATCATGGAATTCTGTAAAGCGTTCAACGCAAAAACTGAATCCCTGGAAAAAGGTCTGCCGACTCCTGTCGTCATCACCGTTTACGCTGACCGCTCATTCACTTTCATCACCAAGACTCCGCCAGCTGCGGTTCTGTTGAAGAAAGCTGCAGGTATTAAGTCTGGTTCCGGCAAGCCGAACAAAGAGAAAGTTGGTAAAATTTCTCGCGCTCAGCTGCAGGAAATCGCGCAGACTAAAGCTGCCGACATGACTGGTGCTGACATTGAAGCGATGACTCGCTCAATCGAAGGTACTGCGCGTTCCATGGGCCTGGTAGTGGAGGATTAAGAAATGGCTAAACTGACCAAGCGTATGCGCGTGATCCGTGAGAAAGTTGATGTAACTAAACAGTATGACATCAACGAAGCCATCGCTCTTCTGAAAGAGCTGGCCACCGCTAAATTTACTGAAAGCGTAGACGTTGCTGTTAACCTCGGCATCGACGCTCGTAAATCTGACCAGAACGTACGTGGTGCAACTGTACTGCCACACGGTACTGGCCGTTCCGTTCGCGTAGCCGTATTTGCCCAAGGCGCAAACGCTGAAGCAGCTAAAGCTGCTGGCGCAGAGCTGGTAGGTATGGAAGATCTGGCTGACCAGATCAAGAAAGGCGAAATGAACTTTGACGTTGTTATTGCTTCCCCGGATGCAATGCGCGTTGTTGGCCAGCTGGGCCAGGTTCTGGGTCCACGTGGCCTGATGCCTAACCCTAAAGTTGGTACTGTAACGCCTAACGTTGCTGAAGCGGTTAATAACGCTAAAGCAGGTCAGGTTCGTTATCGTAACGACAAAAACGGCATCATCCACACCACCATCGGTAAAGTGGATTTTGACGCTGACAAACTGAAAGAAAACCTGGAATCCCTGCTGGTTGCGCTGAAAAAAGCGAAACCAACTCAGGCTAAAGGCGTGTACATCAAGAAAGTCAGCCTCTCCACCACCATGGGTGCTGGCGTTGCCGTTGACCAGGCTGGTCTTACCGCAGTAGCGAACTAAGATTAGCCTTTACGTGGGCGGTGGATTTGTCTACAATCTTCCCCCCACGATTCTGTTAACGTTGGTTAGCAGATACAGATTTGTTCGTTGGAGCCTGGCCTAATCCAGGCCTCCGTCGAAGACCGCAGGCGTTTCGTCAGAAACTTAATACCCTGCGTAGACGGTGACAGAACGCTAAGATTATTTTTGATACTCTTTGGCTTGTTTCTGCTCACCGTATTAAGACGCTCTTTCGTTGGAAAGAGTGAAGTGAGTTCCAGAGATAATCTCTGGCAAACATCCAGGAGCAAAGCTAATGGCTTTAAATCTTCAAGACAAACAAGCGATTGTTGCTGAAGTCAGCGAAGTAGCCAAAGGCGCGCTGTCTGCAGTGGTTGCGGATTCCCGTGGCGTTACTGTAGACAAAATGACCGAACTGCGTAAAGCAGGCCGTGAAGCTGGCGTATACATGCGTGTTGTTCGTAACACCCTGCTGCGCCGCGTCGTTGAAGGTTCTCAGTTTGAGTGCCTGAAAGACACGTTTGTTGGTCCGACCCTGATTGCATATTCTATGGAACACCCGGGCGCAGCTGCTCGTCTGTTCAAAGATTTCGCGAAAGCGAATGCAAAATTTGAGGTCAAAGCCGCAGCCTTTGAAGGTGAGTTGATCCCGGCATCGCAAATCGATCGCCTGGCTACACTGCCAACCTACGACGAAGCAATTGCACGCCTGATGGCAACCATGAAAGAAGCTTCGGCTGGCAAACTGGTTCGCACTCTGGCTGCTGTACGCGATGCGAAAGAAGCTGCTTAATAGCAGTTATCTTTATAAAGCATTGGCTTACGTATAAACTAATTCTGATTTTCAGGAACAATTTAAATGTCTATCACTAAAGATCAAATCATTGAAGCAGTATCCGCTATGTCTGTAATGGACGTTGTAGAACTGATCTCTGCAATGGAAGAAAAATTCGGTGTTTCCGCTGCTGCCGCTGTAGCTGTTGCTGCAGGCCCAGCTGAAGCTGCTGAAGAAAAAACTGAATTCGACGTCGTTCTGAAAGCAGTTGGCGCTAACAAAGTTGCAGTTATCAAAGCTGTACGTGGCGCAACTGGCCTGGGTCTGAAAGAAGCTAAAGACCTGGTAGAATCTGCTCCAGCCGCTCTGAAAGAAGGCGTGAGCAAAGATGACGCAGAAGCACTGAAAAAATCTCTGGAAGAAGCTGGCGCTGAAGTTGAAGTTAAATAAGCCAACCCTTCCGGTTGCAGCCTGAGTAATTAGGCTGATGGCTGGTGACTTTTTAGTCACCAGCCTTTTTGCGCTGTAAGGCGCCAGTAGCATTTCACACTGTTTGACTGCTGGCTGTCCTGACAATGCTTGTTTCTATCGACGACTTAATATATTGCGACAGGGTGCTCGCCTTGTGTAAACCGCAACGAAATGGTTTAAGCGTGATAGCAACAGGTATTGCGGAAAGTGTTCCATTTTCCGGTCCACAAAATAGTGTTGCATAAACTGCCCCTCTAATGGGCAGAGTCGGTCGACTTGTCAGCGAGCTGAGGAACCCTATGGTTTACTCCTATACCGAGAAAAAACGTATTCGTAAGGATTTTGGTAAACGTCCACAAGTTCTGGACATACCTTATCTCCTTTCTATCCAGCTTGACTCGTTCCAGAAGTTCATCGAGCAAGATCCTGAAGGTCAGTATGGTCTCGAAGCGGCTTTCCGCTCCGTGTTCCCGATCGCGAGCTACAGCGGCAATTCAGAGCTGCAGTATGTGAGCTATCGTCTGGGCGAGCCTGTATTTGACGTTAAAGAATGTCAGATTCGCGGCGTGACCTATTCCGCTCCCCTGCGCGTTAAACTGCGTCTGGTGATTTATGAGCGTGAAGCGCCGGAAGGCACAGTAAAAGACATTAAAGAACAAGAAGTGTACATGGGCGAAATTCCGCTCATGACCGATAACGGTACCTTTGTCATCAACGGTACTGAACGTGTTATCGTTTCTCAGTTGCACCGTAGCCCGGGCGTCTTCTTTGACAGCGATAAGGGTAAAACCCACTCTTCGGGTAAAGTGCTTTATAACGCACGTATCATCCCTTACCGTGGTTCCTGGCTGGACTTCGAGTTCGATCCGAAAGACAACCTGTTTGTCCGTATCGACCGTCGTCGTAAGCTGCCTGCGACCATCATCCTGCGCGCGCTTAGCTACACCACAGAACAGATTCTTGATCTGTTCTTCGAAAAAGTTATTTTCGAAATCCGCGACAACAAGCTGCAGATGGAACTCATTCCTGAGCGTTTGCGTGGCGAAACTGCCTCCTTCGATATCGAAGCAGACGGTAAAGTGTACATCGAGAAAGGCCGTCGTATTACTGCGCGCCACATTCGCCAGCTGGAAAAAGATGACATTAAACTCATCGAAGTTCCAGTTGAGTACATCGCTGGCAAAGTGGCTGCAAAAGACTACGTCGATGCGTCCACTGGTGAGCTGATCTGCCCGGCGAACATGGAGCTGAGCCTGGATCTGCTGGCTAAGCTGAGCCAGTCTGGTCACAAGCGTATCGAAACGCTGTTCACCAACGACCTGGATCACGGCGCATACATGTCCGAGACCATTCGTGTCGACCCAACCAACGACCGCTTAAGCGCGCTGGTTGAGATCTACCGTATGATGCGTCCTGGTGAGCCACCAACTCGCGAAGCGGCTGAAAGCCTGTTCGAGAACCTGTTCTTCTCCGAAGACCGCTATGACCTGTCAGCGGTTGGTCGTATGAAGTTCAACCGTTCTCTGCTGCGTGATGAAATCGAAGGTTCAGGTATCCTGAGCAAAGACGACATCATCCAGGTTATGCGTAAACTGATCGGCATTCGTAACGGCCAGGGCGAAGTGGATGATATCGACCACCTCGGCAACCGTCGTATCCGTTCCGTTGGCGAAATGGCTGAAAACCAGTTCCGTGTTGGCCTGGTGCGTGTAGAGCGTGCGGTTAAAGAGCGTCTGTCTCTGGGCGATCTCGACACCCTGATGCCTCAGGACATGATCAACGCCAAGCCGATTTCTGCTGCGGTGAAAGAGTTCTTTGGTTCCAGCCAGCTGTCTCAGTTTATGGACCAGAACAACCCGTTGTCTGAAATCACGCACAAGCGTCGTATTTCTGCCCTCGGCCCAGGCGGTCTGACCCGTGAACGTGCAGGCTTCGAAGTTCGAGACGTACACCCGACTCACTACGGTCGCGTGTGTCCAATCGAAACGCCTGAAGGTCCAAACATCGGTCTGATCAACTCACTGTCCGTGTACGCACAGACAAACGAATACGGCTTCCTCGAGACTCCGTACCGTAAAGTGACCGACGGTGTTGTAACCGACGAAATTCATTACCTGTCTGCTATCGAAGAAGGCAACTACGTCATCGCTCAGGCGAACTCCAACCTGGATGACGAAAACCACTTTGAAGAAGACCTCGTAACCTGTCGTAGCAGAGGCGAATCAAGCCTGTTCAGCCGTGACCAGGTTGACTACATGGACGTTTCCACCCAACAGGTGGTTTCCGTCGGTGCGTCCCTGATCCCGTTCCTTGAACACGATGATGCGAACCGTGCATTGATGGGTGCGAACATGCAACGTCAGGCGGTTCCAACTCTGCGTGCTGATAAGCCGCTGGTTGGTACCGGTATGGAACGTGCTGTAGCGGTTGACTCCGGCGTAACCGCCGTTGCCAAACGTGGTGGTACCGTTCAGTACGTGGATGCATCCCGTATCGTTATCAAAGTTAACGACGACGAGATGTATCCGGGCGAAGCAGGTATCGACATTTATAACCTGACCAAATACACCCGTTCTAACCAGAACACCTGCATCAACCAGATGCCGTGTGTAAACCTGGGTGAACCAATTGAGCGCGGCGACGTGCTGGCAGATGGCCCTTCCACCGACCTCGGTGAATTGGCGCTCGGTCAGAACATGCGCGTAGCGTTCATGCCGTGGAACGGTTACAACTTCGAAGACTCCATCTTGGTCTCCGAGCGTGTGGTTCAGGAAGATCGATTCACCACGATTCACATTCAGGAACTGGCATGTGTGTCCCGTGACACCAAGCTGGGGCCAGAAGAGATCACTGCTGACATCCCTAACGTGGGTGAAGCTGCGCTCTCTAAACTGGATGAATCCGGTATCGTTTACATCGGTGCCGAAGTGACCGGCGGCGACATTCTGGTTGGTAAGGTAACGCCTAAAGGTGAAACCCAGCTGACGCCAGAAGAGAAACTGCTGCGAGCAATCTTCGGTGAGAAAGCGTCTGACGTTAAAGACTCTTCTCTGCGTGTACCAAACGGTGTTTCCGGTACTGTCATCGACGTTCAGGTCTTTACCCGCGATGGCGTGGAAAAAGACAAACGTGCGCTGGAAATCGAAGAGATGCAGCTGAAGCAGGCGAAGAAAGACCTGTCTGAAGAATTGCAGATCCTCGAAGCTGGCCTGTTTAGCCGTATCTATGCTGTGCTGGTTGCCGGTGGTGTTGAAGCTGAGAAGCTCGACAAACTGCCACGCGATCGCTGGCTGGAACTCGGTCTGACCGACGAAGCGAAACAAAATCAGCTGGAACAGCTGGCTGAGCAGTACGACGAACTGAAGCACGAGTTCGAGAAGAAACTCGAAGCGAAACGCCGCAAAATCACTCAGGGCGACGATCTGGCACCAGGCGTGCTGAAGATTGTTAAGGTGTATCTGGCCGTTAAACGTCAGATCCAGCCCGGTGATAAAATGGCGGGTCGTCACGGTAACAAGGGTGTTATCTCTAAGATCAACCCGATCGAAGATATGCCACACGATGCTAACGGTACGCCGGTAGACATCGTACTGAACCCGCTGGGTGTACCGTCTCGTATGAACATCGGTCAGATCCTGGAAACTCACCTGGGTATGGCTGCTAAAGGTATCGGCGAGAAAATCAACGCCATGCTCAAGCAGCAAGAAGAAGTCGCGAAACTTCGCGAATTCATCCAGCGTGCCTACGATCTGGGTACCGACATTCGTCAGAAAGTCGACCTGAGCACCTTCACCGATGACGAAGTTCTGCGTCTGGCTGAGAACCTGAAAAAAGGTATGCCAATCGCGACTCCGGTCTTCGATGGTGCGAAAGAGTCAGAAATCAAAGAGCTCCTGGAGCTCGGCGGTCTGCCTTCTTCCGGTCAGATTACACTGTTCGATGGTCGTACCGGTGAGCAGTTTGAGCGTCAGGTAACCGTAGGTTACATGTACATGCTGAAACTGAACCACCTGGTCGATGACAAGATGCACGCTCGTTCCACCGGTTCTTATAGCCTCGTTACTCAGCAGCCGCTGGGTGGTAAGGCACAGTTCGGTGGTCAGCGCTTCGGTGAGATGGAAGTGTGGGCGCTGGAAGCATATGGCGCAGCATACACTCTGCAGGAAATGCTCACCGTTAAGTCTGATGACGTGAATGGTCGTACTAAGATGTATAAGAACATCGTGGACGGCAACCATCAGATGGAACCGGGCATGCCGGAATCCTTCAACGTACTGTTGAAAGAAATCCGTTCGCTGGGTATCAACATCGAACTGGAAGACGAGTAACTCTCGCTCAAACAGGTCACTGGTGCCGGGGTAATACCCGGCGCCAGATTGTGCTAACTCCGACGGGAGCAAATCCGTGAAAGACTTATTAAAGTTTCTGAAAGCGCAAACTAAAACCGAAGAGTTTGATGCGATCAAAATTGCTCTGGCATCGCCAGACATGATCCGTTCATGGTCTTTTGGTGAAGTTAAAAAGCCGGAAACCATCAACTACCGTACGTTCAAACCTGAACGTGACGGTCTCTTCTGTGCCCGTATTTTTGGGCCGGTAAAAGACTATGAGTGCCTGTGCGGTAAGTACAAGCGCCTGAAACACCGTGGTGTTATCTGTGAGAAGTGCGGCGTTGAAGTGACCCAGACCAAAGTGCGCCGTGAGCGCATGGGCCACATCGAGCTGGCGTCTCCGACTGCCCATATCTGGTTCCTGAAATCTCTGCCGTCCCGTATCGGTCTTCTGCTCGATATGCCACTGCGTGATATCGAACGCGTACTGTACTTCGAATCTTATGTTGTTATCGAAGGCGGTATGACCAACCTGGAACGCAATCAGATCCTGACTGAAGAGCAGTATCTGGATGCGCTGGAAGAGTTTGGTGACGAATTCGACGCGAAGATGGGTGCGGAAGCTATCCAGGCCCTGCTGAAGAGCATGGATCTGGAGCAAGAGTGTGAAACTCTGCGCGAAGAGCTGAACGAAACCAACTCTGAAACCAAGCGTAAAAAGCTGACCAAGCGTATCAAACTGCTGGAAGCGTTCGTTCAGTCTGGTAACAAACCAGAGTGGATGATCCTGACAGTTCTGCCGGTTCTGCCGCCAGATCTGCGTCCACTGGTACCGCTGGATGGTGGTCGTTTCGCAACGTCGGATCTGAACGATCTGTATCGTCGTGTGATCAACCGTAACAACCGTCTGAAACGTCTGCTGGATCTGGCTGCGCCAGATATCATCGTACGTAACGAAAAACGTATGCTGCAGGAAGCGGTTGATGCCCTGCTGGATAACGGTCGTCGCGGTCGTGCGATCACCGGTTCGAACAAGCGTCCTCTGAAATCTTTGGCCGATATGATCAAAGGTAAACAGGGTCGTTTCCGTCAGAACCTGCTCGGTAAGCGTGTTGACTACTCCGGTCGTTCTGTAATCACCGTAGGTCCATACCTGCGTCTGCATCAGTGCGGTCTGCCTAAGAAAATGGCTCTGGAACTGTTCAAACCGTTCATCTACGGCAAGCTGGAACTGCGTGGCCTGGCCACCACCATCAAAGCCGCTAAGAAAATGGTTGAGCGCGAAGAAGCTGTCGTTTGGGATATCCTGGACGAAGTTATCCGCGAACACCCGGTACTGCTGAACCGTGCACCAACTCTGCACCGTTTGGGTATCCAGGCGTTTGAACCGGTTCTGATCGAAGGTAAAGCAATTCAGCTGCACCCGCTGGTTTGTGCGGCGTACAACGCCGACTTCGATGGTGACCAGATGGCTGTTCACGTACCGCTGACGCTGGAAGCCCAGCTCGAAGCGCGTGCGCTGATGATGTCTACCAACAACATCCTGTCACCTGCGAACGGCGAGCCAATCATCGTTCCTTCTCAGGACGTTGTATTGGGTCTGTACTACATGACCCGTGACTGTGTTAACGCCAAAGGCGAAGGCATGGTGCTGACTGGCCCTAAAGAAGCTGAGCGTATCTATCGCGCTGGCCTGGCCTCTCTGCATGCGCGCGTTAAAGTGCGTATCACCGAATACGAAAAAGACGCTCAGGACGAATTCGTTGCGAAAACCAGCATCATCGATACGACCGTTGGTCGTGCGATTCTGTGGATGATCGTACCGAAAGGTCTGCCTTTCTCCATCGTCAACCAGGCGCTGGGCAAGAAAGCTATCTCCAAAATGCTGAACACCTGTTACCGCATTCTGGGCCTGAAGCCGACCGTTATCTTTGCTGACCAGACCATGTACACCGGTTTTGCCTATGCAGCGCGCTCAGGTGCGTCCGTAGGTATCGACGACATGGTTATCCCAGAGAAGAAACACGAGATCATCTCTGAAGCGGAAGCTGAAGTTGCTGAGATCCAGGAGCAGTTCCAGTCTGGTCTGGTAACCGCAGGCGAACGCTACAACAAAGTTATCGATATCTGGGCTGCGGCGAACGATCGTGTTTCCAAAGCGATGATGGATAACCTGCAGACTGAAACCGTGATTAACCGTGACGGTGTTGAAGAGCAGCAGGTTTCCTTCAACAGCATCTACATGATGGCCGACTCCGGTGCGCGTGGTTCGGCAGCACAGATTCGTCAGCTGGCAGGTATGCGTGGTCTGATGGCGAAGCCAGATGGCTCCATCATCGAAACGCCAATCACCGCGAACTTCCGTGAAGGTCTGAACGTACTCCAGTACTTCATCTCCACTCACGGTGCTCGTAAAGGTTTGGCGGATACCGCACTGAAAACGGCGAACTCCGGTTATCTGACGCGTCGTCTGGTTGACGTTGCACAGGATCTGGTTGTTACCGAAGACGATTGTGGCACCCTCGAAGGTATCACCATGACCCCGGTTATCGAGGGTGGTGATGTTAAAGAGCCGCTGCGCGATCGCGTACTGGGCCGTGTGACTGCAGAAGACATTCTGAAGCCGGGTACCGCGGACATTCTTGTTCCGCGCAACACGCTGCTGCACGAACACTGGTGTGACCTGCTCGAAGCTAACTCTGTTGACTCCGTGAAGGTTCGCTCTGTTGTATCTTGTGACACCGACTTTGGTGTATGTGCGCACTGCTATGGTCGTGACCTGGCGCGTGGCCACATCATCAACAAAGGTGAAGCAGTTGGTGTTATCGCGGCACAGTCCATCGGTGAGCCGGGTACACAGCTGACGATGCGTACGTTCCACATCGGTGGTGCGGCATCTCGTGCGGCTGCTGAATCCAGCATCCAGGTGAAAAACAAGGGTAGCATCAAGCTGTCTAACGCCAAGTCGGTTGTTAACTCCGCTGGCAAGCTGGTTGTGACCTCTCGTAACACCGAGCTGAAACTGATCGACGAATTCGGTCGTACCAAAGAAAGCTATAAAGTGCCTTACGGTGCTGTAATGGCGAAAGGTGATGGTGAGCAGGTTGCTGGCGGCGAGACCGTAGCAAACTGGGATCCGCACACCATGCCGGTAATCACTGAAGTGTCTGGTTTCATTCGCTTCACTGATATGGTCGACGGCCAGACGATTACTCGTCAGACCGACGAACTGACCGGTCTGTCTTCCCTGGTGGTTCTGGATTCTGCAGAACGTACTGCCGGTGGTAAAGACCTGCGTCCTGCACTGAAAATCATCGATGCCAAAGGCAACGACGTTCTGATCCCGGGCACTGATATGCCGGCTCAGTACTTCCTGCCAGGTAAAGCGATTGTTCAGCTGGATGATGGCGTGCAAATCAGCTCTGGTGACACCTTGGCGCGTATTCCACAGGAATCCGGCGGTACCAAGGATATTACCGGTGGTCTGCCACGCGTTGCGGATCTGTTCGAAGCCCGTCGTCCGAAAGAGCCGGCAATTCTGGCAGAAATCAGCGGTATCATTTCCTTCGGTAAAGAAACCAAAGGTAAACGCCGTCTGGTGATCTCCCCGATTGACGGTAGCGATGCGTACGAAGAGATGATTCCGAAATGGCGTCAGCTCAACGTGTTCGAAGGTGAGCGCGTAGAACGCGGTGACGTAGTGTCCGATGGCCCGGAAGCGCCACACGACATTCTGCGTCTGCGTGGTGTTCACGCGGTGACGCGTTATATCACTAACGAAGTGCAGGAAGTTTACCGTCTGCAAGGCGTTAAGATTAACGATAAGCACATCGAAGTTATCGTGCGTCAGATGCTGCGTAAAGCAACCATCGCGAACGCAGGCAGCTCCGACTTCCTCGAAGGCGAGCAGGTTGAATACTCCCGCGTTAAGATCGCGAACCGCGATCTGGAAGCGGATGGCAAAATCAGCGCAACGTATGCGCGTGATCTGCTGGGTATCACCAAAGCGTCCCTGGCTACCGAGTCGTTCATCTCTGCGGCATCGTTCCAGGAGACCACTCGCGTACTGACCGAAGCAGCCGTTGCGGGCAAACGCGACGAACTGCGCGGTCTGAAAGAGAACGTCATCGTGGGTCGTCTGATCCCTGCGGGTACCGGTTACGCGTACCATCAGGATCGTATCCGTCGTCGTGCAGCGGGTGATGTACCTGCCGCACCGCAGGTGACTGCTGAAGATGCGTCTGCCAGCCTGGCAGAACTGCTGAACGCAGGCCTCGGCGGTTCCGACAACGATTAATCGTTGCTGATAACGCTAAATAAAAACCCGCTTCGGCGGGTTTTTTTATGAGTAAAATTAATATCTGTTAGTTCTAAACCACTTTGTAAGCAATATGATACGACTCCGAAAAATGGATAACTTTCATTCCAAACTTTTCAAATAAGATATCTAATGACTTTTTTGAGTAGATAGTTATATGCCCATTGCGTGGGGCGATATACCAATTATTCATCAATTTATCAATGTGAGCGTCGTTGACGGTGGTTGAAAAAAAGTATTTCCCTGTCTTTTCAGGCATGAGTTCGTCAATGAGTGACATTGTTTTTATTGGGTCAGGGGTATGTTCCATCACCTCAAATGACGTGATGAAATCAAAAGTGGTTGCTGGCATCGGCTCATCATTGTGGAAAGGATCCCAGCCTCTTACGTTTATTCCTTTTGCTTTGAGCTTATTAACGAGTTGACCGTCACCACAGCCAAAATCTAGCATCTTAAACCCGGAAAGTCCTTTGATATTAGTCAGTAGCAACTGAGCATTTTTTTTGGATCTGGATTCATTAAAGTTAGGATCGTATTTTATATATTCATCATTGTAGATGTACTGTTGATAGTCACCGTCTGACCAATCATCAAATGCGTTGGTGAATATAAGATCGCAGGAATTGCATTTATGATAATAGATAGCATATCCACTTAAGGGATAATTATATCTGTGAACATTTTGGCCATAACATGAGGTATTAAAATCCGTCACACCAAATAAGCTAGCAGTCGACTTACAAATTTTACAGGTTGATTCGCTGGCAACATTTTTAATTTTCACATTATTCTCTGCAAATAGAACAAAGTGTAGATTTTGCAAAAACTATGCCACCTTTAACTGTATATATATCAGTGGGATATGTTTCATGATTACTTAGAAGGAAGCGTTGTTTCCGCGGGATAAGGAACACATTATGCAACGAGTAGACAAGATTGAGACAATATCAATATTCGTTAACCACAGCCCAATGCCGCATGGCGTCATCGGGCTGTGGCTGATATCAGTTTACCAGCGGCAGACGGCGGTACAGTTCAATCATATCGCCCGCCAGATCCTGAATCACCATTGCGTTCATCAGGTGGTCCTGAGAGTGAACGGTAATCAGGTTAACCGGTAGTTTGCCAGTGCCTTCGTCGAGGCCAATCAATTGGGTCTGAATGGTATGCGCATGTTTCACAAACTCGCGCGACTCAACCATTGACTGCTCCGCTGCAGCAAAATCACCTTTACGCGCGAGTTGCAGTGCGGTTAATGCAGAACTACGTGCAGCACCGGCATTCACCAGCAGCTCCATGATAATTGTTTCTAAATCTTCCACATCTCACTCCATCAGCTTGAGGGCTTTCTCAAGAACGACATCGCCTTTCATCATGCCGTAATCCATCATATCGATAACCGCAACTTTCTTACCCAGCGGCTCGGCCTGTGCCTGGAGTTTAGCCAGTTCATATTTGACCTGTGGCCCCAGCAGCACGATATCTGCTGCGTCGATGTTGTCTTTAAATTCGGCAACAGGGACTGCTTTGATAGTGACTTCGACGCCTTTCTTCTGAGCTGCGTCTTTCATACGTTGAACCAGCATGCTGGTGGACATGCCTGCTGCACAGCATAAAACGATGTTCTTCATAACTAGCCCTCATGGTCCTTGATGCTCCATCTTTATCGCGTGACGGGGGATTCAACAACCGCTTTACGGTGATTGTGTGTAAGGCATCACAAAGATAGCCGCAAAAGAATGAAACCGGTTACAGTTTAGCGCGTGCTGATAAAAAAGCCCGCCGTAGCAGGCTTATACAAAAAGAGGGGATGACGTCGAACTGCTGCGCAGGATCTGATTTTTACCCTGTTGCTTGGCTTTATAAAGTGCTTTATCAACCTTGATGACCAACTGATCAACAGGCTCCATATTCCACTCTCCAAGCCCGCCACTGAACGTGACGTGTAACCCCGCTTCACGCCAAGTGCGAACGGCAACTTTTTCTCGCCACGCTTCCAGGAGTTCAAACGCCGTGGAGAGGGTATCTTCTGTAAAAATAACCGCAAACTCCTCGCCGCCGTAGCGATACAGCGAAACCTCATGCGGTTGCAGTACCTGTAAGCCCTCACGCGCAACGTTGCGCAGCACGATATCACCGCTGAGATGTCCCCAAGTATCGTTGATAGATTTGAAGTTATCGATATCCAACATCGCCAGCGCGAAAGGCTGGTTGTTGTTTATAAGCGCCGCTATTTCTGAGTCAAATGCCCGGCGATTTTTACATCCGGTGAGCGCATCAACGGTGGCCTGCCGCACGTACGCCAGTTCTCGCTCTTTATTCGAGATAATAGCCTTGCTGAGTGTGGCCTCAAGTTTAGGGGCCTGTTTGATATCCCCGGTGTTGATAGCATTGATAATGTTCATTAATACTGTGCGCGAGGCGTGGCGCAGATAGAGGCCGAACAGCACAATCAGGATGGCTGCCAGGGTAAAACCCCATGCCACTGTAATGGTTTCGTGGCGCGCTAAATCACTTAATGTTTTACCTGATACCTTAAAAATCACAAACCAGTCTGGGTTGGTAAAAGAGTCATAGTAAATCCAGGAATCACTCTTTTTGTCATACAGCGCACCTTCGCCGTTGGTCATTTCGTTCATCAACGACGACGCGATTAGCGTTTTTAAAATTTCGCTGGTATGCGGATGAAGAACAGCCTGGCCCTGGCGATTCACGACAAAAAATTCCCCCAGGACGGGAGACTGCATTTTCCGCAAGGTATAACTCATCGACGATAAATCGAGATGAAATGCCAGCGACCCCTTCAGTAATCCTTCCGGTGTCACCACTGGGCGATATAACGTAATCGTCTGCTGGTGAGTAAAGAAATCCGTATAGGCTTCGGTGTAGCGGCTGAATGTTGCGGAGTCCGCCTGATGGGCAAACCAGGGGCGGGTTTTGGGATCAAAATTACTTTTATCCCCCGTAATGAGAGCCTGCGGCGCGCGAAGATAGTGACCCTCTTCGTCAGCAATCGAAATAGATGACACTCTCGGCATCAGAACCAGGAGCTGCATCAGCCGCTCCTGTCCGTGCACGCGGTCGAGATTTACCGCTTTGTTGAGTTCATCGTTGTGCGCATAGAAGCGGGATGCCCTGTCGAGGATGTGATCATTTTCCTGAAGAATCGACGCAGTGTAATTCACTGCCAGGTTATGGATGAAGTTACGGTTAATATGATGATAATCCTCAACGATATCGTTACGTTGGTTGAGGATCACAGAGACCACGATAAAAATAAAACCGACCAAAAGTCCGGCAAAGCTAACCAGTATGGGGCGAGTGAAGGAGAGTTGTCTGCTATGGATTTTCATATCACGCGGCACATTCCATTAGTCGAATAGCAAAAGTATATGATGTGAGAGGTGTATTGCGGCGGACTCGTCGGTAATACATTCATATGATGAATTATACGCGACATCAGGTGATGAGGGCAGGGCGGGAGAGGAAGGAACCACCGCCCTGGTCAACAATCCATGCTGACCTGAGCAGCGTAGGGTGTGCCAGACTCTCCGGCAACCCCCAATGAAACGCTTTGCGAGGCGGCTTCAGAGACATCTTTACCACACAGCAAGCGTTGCCAGATTATTGCGAAGAGCGCCCCAGCCAGCTGTCCCAGTCTTTCCAGACCGGCTGCAACCCGTGGGTGATTAACGCCTGGGCGACCTCTTCCGGCCGACGACCGTCGTGCGGCGCGAACTGCTCCAGTTCAGGATGATTGTCGGCATAGCCGCCGGGCTGTGTTTTGGAAAACGCGCTGACGTTATTGATGGCTATGGGGATCATCCGATCGCGAAACGCCGGTGATTCACGGGTCGACAGCGACAGCTCACTGTCCGGCGACAACAGGCGAAATGCGCAGATGGTTTGTACCAGCTGACGTTCATCCATTAACGATGCCGGTTCAACGCCTCCGGCGCAGGGCCGTAAACGGGGAAATGAGATGGAATAACGACTCTGCCAGTAATGCTTCTGCAGCCAAAGCAGATGTTCCGCCACCATATAGCAATCCACGCGCCAGCTGTCCGACAGCCCAATCAGCGCCCCAAGACCGATTTTATCAATTCCGGCTTTGCCCAACCGATCGGGTGTTTCCAGTCGCCAGATGAAATCCTGCTTGTTGCCTTTAAGATGATGTCGCGCATACATCGCCTCGTGATAGGTTTCCTGATAGACCATCACGCCATCGAGTCCGAGCGTTTTCAGTTCGGCATATTCGGCCTGCGACAGGGGCTGAACTTCGATCTGCATTGACGAAAAGCGGCGGCGAATCTCCGGCAGATGGCGACGAAAATAATCCATGCCCACTTTGGTCTGATGCTCGCCGGTGACCAGCAGCAGATGTTCAAAGCCCATCGCACTGATCGCCTCGCATTCACGGATAATTTCCTGCGAATCCAACGTCTTGCGTCTGATTTGGTTGCTCATTGAAAAGCCGCAGTAGGTGCAGTCGTTGGCACAGAGATTCGACAGATACAGCGGAACATAGAAGCTGACGGTATTGCCAAAACGTTGGCGGGTGAGCTGCTGCGCCCGCTGGGCCAGCGGCTCCAGGTACGCATCGGCCGCAGGGGAGAGCAGGGCCATAAAATGATCCCGGGTGAACTGACGGGCCGCGAGCGCGTGCTCCACGTCCGCTGTCGTTTTACTGTGAATTTTCAGCCGAATGTCATCCCAATCGAGCTGGCGCCAGCGTTCAGTGAAGGTCGCCATCACAACACCTCCAGAAAACCGGTCAACGGGCTGGTGGCCTGAGCCTGCCGGCTTTTCGCACCCGGTCCGGCCTCACGCGCCAGCATGCCTGCTTCTACTGCATGGCGAAAGGCGGCGGCCATCTGAACCGGAAAATCTGCCACCGCAATCGCCGTATTGACCAGCACCGCATCGGCCCCCATTTCCAGCGCCAGTGCGGCATGGCTCGGCACGCCAATCCCTGCATCCACAACCACCGGAACCGCGGCCTGCGCAATAATGATTTCCAGCATCGCCCGGGTTTCCAGCCCCTGATTCGAACCAATCGGCGCGCCCAGCGGCATGACTGCCGCGCAGCCGACATCTTCAAGCCGTTTACACAGGACCGGATCGGCACCGCAGTAGGGCAGGACCACAAACCCTTCTTTTACCAGCATTTCCGCTGCCTTCAGCGTTTCAATCGGATCCGGCAAGAGCCAGCGAGCATCAGGATGAATTTCCAGCTTGAGCCAGTTTGTACCCAGCGCCTCGCGCGCCAGACGGGCGGCAAACACGGCTTCTTCTGCCGTTTTGGCTCCGGACGTATTTGGCAGAAGTGAAACGCCAGCATCCATCAGCGGCTGGAGAATGGCATCGTTATGCTGTCGCAGGTCGACGCGCTTCATCGCCAGCGTGACCAGTTGGCTGCCGGAGGCCCGAATGGCGTCGATCATCAGTTCGGATGACGCAAATTTTCCGGTGCCGGTGAACAGGTGTGATTCAAACGTTTTATCGGCAATTCGTAACATGTCAGCCTCCGGCGATGACCTGAAATAGCAGGAGCGTATCGCCTTCCTGCAACGGATGTTCCGCCCATTGGGCGCGCGGCAAAATCTGCTGGTTGAGCGCTAGCGCAACGCCGGGTTTGTCCCGGTCGAGCTGTGCCAGTAGTGCCGCCACGTGCAGCCCGGCTTCACATTTCACGCGCTCATCATTAACGAGAATGTGCATCAGCACCTCCGCATACCGGGCAATTTACTGAGCGTGTTCGGGTCAGGGATCGCCAGTTGCCGGAACGCGCATCGAACAGACGCAGAATGTCCTGCGCCGTTTCCATTCCGCTCAACAGTTTGATGGCTTCTAACGCCTGCAACGTGCCCATCACGCCGACAACCGGACCGACAATCCCGGCGGTGCGGCAGTTGCGTTCGGGTTCCTGTTCATCGGGCCATACACATCGATAACAGCCATTCGTCAGCGGCGGGGCAACGACCATCAATTGCCCGCCAAACCCGACGGCACTGGCGGTGATCAGCGGTGTGCCGTGTGCGACGCAGGCGGCGTTAATCGCCTGGCGACTTGCCATCGTGTCGGTACAGTCGAGCACCGCATCGACCTGTTGAACCTGCTGGTGGAGTGGATCCCCGCTGAGGCGCTGATTCAACGCGATTAGCGTGATGTCCGGGTTGAGTTTCGAAAGCCGCCGCTGGGTCGCTTCTGATTTGGGTTGATCGATATCCTCCGAGGTAAACAGGATTTGTCGCTGCAAATTACTGATGTGAACGTGGTCGTCATCGGCCAGCACCAGTGTGCCAATGCCCGCACCGGCCAGATACAGCGCCGCCGGAGAGCCCAGCCCGCCGAGACCAATAATCAGCACCCGACTGGCAAGCAGTTTCTGCTGCCCGTCAATGGCGATGTCGTCGAGCAGGATCTGGCGGCTGTAACGCATAAACTGGTGGTCATTCATCGCCAGCTCCCGCCATTTCCAGCAGCTGCGCAGTGGCCAATTGCCAGTCCGGTGCCTGAGTAATGGCGCTGACGACCGCAATACTGCCGACACCGGTGGCCAGCACTGACGGGGCGCGGTCGAGGCTAATGCCGCCAATCGCCACTGTCGGGTAATCGTTCAAGCGCATGATGTGCCCGGCCAGCTGTGCCAGCCCTTGCGGGGTTGACGGCATCTGCTTGGTTTGCGTAGGAAAAACGTGGCCCAGCGCGATGTACGACGGTTTTACCGCCAGCGCCACATCGATTTCCATATCGTCATGCGTCGATACGCCGAGTCGCAGGCCTGCGTCACGGATAGCCTCCAGGTCGGTAACGGCCAAATCTTCCTGGCCGAGATGTACCCCGTAAGCCCGATGTTTGACCGCCAACCGCCAGTAATCATTGATGAACAGTCGGGCGCGATAGCGACGGCCCAATGCAATCGCGGCGATAACGTCCGCTTCCACCTCGTCATCGGTTTTGTCTTTAATACGCAACTGAAGCGTGCGCACCCCGGCATCCAGCAAACGCGCAATCCACTCCACGCTGTCGACAACCGGATACAAACCCAGGCGCTGTGGCACCGCAGGGAAATCAGGCTGAATCATCAGGCTTCCTCCTTGCGCAGATATATTTCACCACCTTTGGCGCGGAAGTTTTCTGACATATCCGCCATGCCCACTTCGATAGTCTGCGCCGCCGCGTAGTCGCGCACTTCCTGGGAGATTTTCATCGAGCAGAACTTCGGCCCACACATCGAGCAGAAGTGTGCCACTTTGCCGGATTCCTGCGGCAGGGTTTCGTCGTGATAGGCGCGGGCGGTGAACGGATCGAGCGCCAGGTTGAACTGGTCTTCCCAGCGGAATTCAAAGCGCGCCTTCGACATGGCGTTATCGCGGATTTGCGCGCCCGGATGCCCCTTCGCCAAGTCAGCCGCGTGGGCGGCAATTTTGTAGGTGATAAGCCCTTGTTTAACATCTTCTTTATTCGGTAAACCAAGGTGCTCTTTCGGCGTGACGTAGCACAGCATCGCGCAGCCGAACCAGCCAATCATCGCGGCGCCAATCCCGGAGGTGAAATGGTCATAGCCCGGTGCGATATCGGTGGTCAATGGCCCCAGCGTGTAGAACGGCGCTTCGTGGCAGTGTTCCAGTTCTTCGGTCATGTTGCGGCGGATCATCTGCATCGGCACGTGGCCCGGACCTTCAATCATCACCTGTACGTCGTATTCCCAGGCGATTTTGGTTAGTTCGCCAAGGGTATGCAGTTCGGCAAATTGGGCTTCGTCGTTGGCATCCTGAATGGAGCCTGGACGCAGGCCGTCGCCCAGCGAAAGAGACACATCATACGCGGCACAAATTTCGCAAATCTCGCGGAAATGCTGATACAGGAAGTTTTCCTGATGGTGCGACAGACACCATTTCGCCATGATCGAACCGCCGCGGGAAACGATGCCGGTCAGGCGTTTGGCGGTCATTGGCACGTAGCGCAGCAACACGCCCGCGTGAATGGTGAAATAATCCACACCCTGTTCCGCCTGTTCGAGTAGGGTGTCGCGGAATGCCTCCCACGTCAGGTCTTCGGCAATGCCGTTCACCTTCTCCAGCGCCTGATAAATCGGCACTGTGCCAATCGGCACCGGGCTGTTACGCAGGATCCACTCGCGGGTTTCGTGGATGTAGCGCCCGGTGGATAAATCCATCACCGTGTCTGCACCCCAGCGTGTTGACCACACCAGTTTTTCCACTTCTTCTTCGATGGACGACGTGACCGCCGAGTTGCCGATATTGGCGTTAACCTTCACCAGGAAATTACGGCCGATGATCATCGGTTCAGATTCAGGGTGATTGATGTTGGCTGGAATGATGGCGCGTCCGGCGGCGACTTCATCGCGCACAAATTCAGGGGTGATATTTTCCGGTAGACGTGCCCCAAAACCTTCACCTGGATGTTGGTGACGTAACACTTCGCCGCGAATGCGCTCGCGGCCCATGTTTTCGCGGATAGCGATGAACTCCATTTCAGGGGTGACGATGCCCTGACGGGCGTAGTGCAGCTGCGTGACGCATTTGCCCGCGACGGCGCGTTTGGGCGTCAGAAGGCCGGTAAAACGCAGTTCGTCAAGACCGTCATCGGCCAGACGTTGTTTGGTGTAAGCCGAGCTGCGTTCGTCCAGCGGTTCGCTGTCATGGCGCGCGTCAATCCACGGCTGGCGCACTTTGGCCAGACCCTGCTGCACGTTGATCGCAATATCCGGATCACCGTACGGGCCGGAGGTGTCATACACCGGCACGGCTTCGTTATGTTCGAACTGGGGGTTGTCTTTGGCGCCGCCCAGAAGCGTTGGGCTGAGCTGGATTTCACGCATCGGCACGCGAATATCGTTGCGAGAACCCTGGAGATAAATCCGTGTTGAGTTGGGGAAAGCCGTACCTTCGAGCGTATCGATAAAGTGTTGGGCGTGTGCACGCTGTTCGCGGCGGGAGAGTTTGGTAGTAGACATAGCGCATTCCAGTGTATGAAGGAAATGGCTTGTCAGACGACGGATGAACGAAGAGATTACGCGCCCAGTAGGCGACGTAAAATGTGTGACTCTTGTTCCCTTCGCAGGTACTAACCTGATCAGGTTCCGCGGATCCCGAATTAACGGTCTCAGCCCAAATGGGCACTCCGACAAGATATACCCCGCCCGTGGCGAGGTGAAAAATGTAAATTACGCGTTAATGCTTAAGAACTCAAGCCGGACGCGCGATCTGATTTTCATCGTTCGCGCTGCCGTTTAGCTTGTTATCCAGTGCCAGCGCAATCAGGCTGTCTTCCAGCCCAAAGCGGGCGGCGAGGGCTTCGCCGAGTCCGGATAACGCCTGTTGAAACTCCATGCAGTTATCATCATCGATGGCGGTTTCAAGACTGGAATCGTAGAGACTCATGATTTGCTCGGTGTTGCCTTCGAGCTGTGGATAGAGTTTTGTTGCCGCCAAAAGTGGGTTTTCACCTTCCAATTCGCCGACAATGCGTTCATAAATACTGAAATGGCCGGCGGAAAGGTAATCCACCAGGCGCTGACAAAAATCGTCCAGTGCTTTCTCGTTCAGACGCATATACGATCCTTTGCCAGGCTTAATGCCAACCAGATTGTAATAGGCGACGAGCAATTGTTTACGCACCTGGAGCCATTGATCGACAAGTTGGTGGCTGCCGCCGACGCGCTCTGTCAGGCTTTCTAACTGGTTTAGCATGATGGACTCCGCATGTGAAAGAGCAAAACCGGCTTACCCAAAAATGTAAAAGCACTGTTAACAAAGTGCCAGTGAAGCGAAGGTAGTGCAATAGATATGGATCGTATAATTGAAAAATTAGATCGCGGCTGGTGGATAGTCAGTCACGAACAGAAATTATGGCTGCCTGACGGTGAGTTGCCGTATGGCGAAGCGGAAAAGTTCGGTCTGGTCGGTCTGAATGCGATGTCGATTGGAGAATGGCAGGGCGAACCCGTGTGGCTGATTCAGCAAGCGCGACGTCAGGATATGGGCACGGTGCGACAGGTTCTGGATCAGGATGTGGGTTTGTTCCAGCTTGCCGGGCGCGGTGTTCAGCTAACGGAATTTTATCGTTCCCACAAATTCTGCGGCTACTGCGGGCACACCATGCACCCGAGCAAAACCGAATGGGCGATGCTGTGCAGTCACTGCCGCGAGCGTTATTACCCGCAAATTGCGCCGTGCATTATTGTGGCTATTCGCCGCGATGATTCGATTTTGTTGGCGCAGCACACGCGCCATCGCAACGGCGTGCACACGGTACTGGCGGGGTTTGTCGAAGTCGGGGAAACTCTCGAACACGCCGTGGCTCGCGAAGTCATGGAGGAGAGCAGCATTCGCGTTAAAAATCTTCGCTATGTGACTTCCCAGCCGTGGCCGTTCCCGCAGTCTTTAATGACGGCCTTTATGGCTGATTACGACAGCGGCGATATCGTAATCGATCCAAAAGAGCTGATTGAAGCCAACTGGTATCGCTATGACAACCTGCCTCTGCTGCCCCCGCCGGGCACCGTGGCGCGTCGTTTGATTGAAGATACAGTGGCGATGTGTCGGGCAGACTATGAGTGATGGTACAATTCCCGCATGACGCATAAAGGAACTGCAAACATGACCGAACTGAAGAACGATCGTTATCTGCGTGCGCTGCTGCGCCAGCCTGTTGATATCACCCCTGTCTGGATGATGAGACAAGCGGGTCGCTATTTGCCGGAGTACAAAGCCACGCGTGCCGAAGCGGGCGATTTTATGTCGCTGTGCAAGAACGCGGAGCTGGCCTGCGAAGTGACGTTGCAGCCACTGCGCCGTTTCCCGCTGGACGCGGCGATCCTCTTCTCGGACATTCTGACCATTCCTGATGCGATGGGGCTGGGCCTGTACTTTGAAACCGGCGAAGGCCCGCGTTTTACCTCCCCGCTGAAAACCAAAGCTGATATCGAAAAACTGCCGGTGCCTGATCCGGAACAGGAACTGGGCTACGTGATGAACGCGGTGCGCACCATCCGCCGCGAACTGAAGGGCGAAGTGCCGCTGATTGGTTTCTCTGGCAGCCCGTGGACGCTGGCCACTTACATGATTGAAGGCGGTAGCAGTAAAGCGTTTACCGTCATCAAGAAGATGATGTACGCCGATCCGCAGGCGCTGCATTTGCTGCTCGATAAGTTGGCGAAAAGCGTCACCCTGTATCTGAACGCGCAAATCAAAGCCGGGGCGCAATCGGTGATGATTTTCGATACTTGGGGCGGCGTGCTGACCGGGCGTGATTATCAGCAGTTCTCCCTCTACTACATGCACAAAATTATTGATGGCCTGCTGCGTGAAAACGAAGGCCGTCGCGTGCCGGTAACGTTGTTTACCAAAGGCGGCGGGCAGTGGCTGGAAGCGATGGCGGAAACCGGCTGCGATGCGCTAGGCCTCGACTGGACCACGGATATTGCCGATGCGCGTCGTCGCGTGGGGCATAAAGTGGCGCTGCAGGGCAACATGGACCCGTCGATGCTGTACGCACAGCCTGCACGCATCGAAGAAGAAGTGGCGACCATCCTGGCTGGATTCGGCGAGGGCGAAGGCCACGTATTTAACCTGGGTCACGGTATCCATCAGGATGTGCCACCGGAACACGCGGGTGCATTCGTCGACGCCGTGCATCGCCTGTCGCCGCAGTATCACCGCTAAGGACGCAGCATGGATCTGGCAGATCTTCGGGAACAACAGCGGGCATTAGCGTCTTCCGTGATCCGCGAGGATCGTTTTTCTGAAGATCCTCCGAGGCTCATCGGCGGAGCTGATGTTGGTTTCGAGCAGGGCGGCGAGATAACCCGTGCGGCCATCGTCCTGCTGACCTATCCGGGCCTCGAATTGGTGGAATACCAGATAGCGCGTATTCCTACCACCATGCCTTACATCCCCGGCTTCCTGTCATTCCGTGAATATCCCGCGCTGCTGGTGGCGTGGGAACAACTATCGCGCAAACCTGACTTATTGTTTGTCGATGGCCACGGCATTTCCCATCCACGGCGTTTGGGTGTCGCCAGCCATTTTGGTTTGCTGGTGGACGTTCCGACGATCGGCGTGGCGAAAAAACGCCTGTGCGGTAAGTTCGAACCGTTGTCTGCCGAACCGGGCGCACTGGCACCGCTAATGGATAAACAAGAACAACTGGGTTGGGTCTGGCGCAGCAAAGCGCGCTGCAACCCGCTGTTTATCGCCACCGGGCATCGCGTCAGCCAGGACAGCGCGCTGGCGTGGGTTCAGCGTTGCGCAAAGGGCTATCGTTTACCGGAACCTACCCGTTGGGCCGATGCGGTTGCCTCCGGACGGCCTGCCTTCCTGCGTTGGCAAGCAATTCAGCCCTGATTCAGGTAAACTGCCGCTAATTAACGCATTCGAGAGCTCATCATGTTACAAAACCCGATTCATCTGCGCCTTGAGAAGCTGGAAAGCTGGCAGCATGTGACCTTTATGGCTTGCCTGTGCGAGCGTATGTATCCGAACTACGCCATGTTCTGTCAGCAGACTGAATTTGCCGATGGGCAGATTTATCGTCGTATTCTCGATCTTATCTGGGAAACCCTGACCGTGAAGGACGCCAAGGTAAACTTCGACAGCCAACTCGAAAAGCTGGAAGAGGCGATCCCGGTTGCGGATGATTTCGATATGTATGGTGTGTACCCGGCGATCGATGCCTGCGTGGCGTTGAGTGAGCTGGTGCATTCGCGTCTGAGTGGTGAAACCCTTGAGCACGCCATTGAAGTCAGCAAGTCTTCTATCACAACCGTTGCGATGCTTGAAATGACCCAGGCCGGTCGCGAAATGACGGATGAAGAACTGAAAGAAAACCCAGCAGTTGAGCAGGAATGGGACATCCAGTGGGAAATTTTCAGACTTCTTGCCGAGTGCGAAGAACGCGATCTTGAACTGATAAAAGGGCTGCGCGCAGACCTTCGTGAGGCTGGTGAGAGTAATATCGGGATAAATTTTAATCAATGAAGCCACAAAACGTGACATTCAGTCCGAATTGTCGTGCCTGAAGGCTTCACATCTGCCCCCCGTCTGGTCTACATTTGGAAGGCGAAAAAAAGTGGCTATCGGTGCGTGTATGCAGGAGAGTGCTTTTTTGGCATTTCCGTCGCACTCGATGCTTAGCAAGCGATAAACACATTGTAAGGATAACATATGAACAAGACTCAACTGATTGATGTAATTGCGGACAAGGCTGACCTGTCAAAAGCACAGGCAAAATCTGCCCTGGAATCTACTCTGGCTGCAATTACTGAGTCTCTGAAAGAAGGTGATGCTGTACAACTGGTTGGTTTCGGTACCTTCAAAGTGAACCACCGCGCTGAGCGTACTGGCCGCAACCCGCAGACCGGTAAAGAAATCAAAATCGCCGCAGCTAACGTGCCGGCATTTGTTTCTGGTAAAGCACTGAAAGACGCAGTTAAGTAAGACCGCGTGCCGGTGAACAGTTTTAACGAAGGGGCGGTTTCGCCCCTTTTGTCCATCTGGCGTCGCACGCTGACGCTGGCTGGCGTGTTGCTGCTGTCTGCCTGCAGTCACAATTCGTCTCTGCCGCCATTTACTGCCAGCGGTTATGCAGACAACCAGGGCGCAGTGCGCATCTGGCGTAAAGATTCCGACAATGAAACCCATATGCTCGCGACATTCAGCCCGTGGCGCAGTGGGAACACCTCAACCCGCGAATACCGCTGGCAGGGCGACACACTCTCTCTGATTGAACTCAATATCTACGGCAAGCCGCCGGAACACATTCGCGTGCGTTTTGATGACCACGGCGACCTGAGTTTTATGCAGCGTGAAGTCGACGGGCAGAAGCAGCAGCTTTCAAACGACCAGATAGCGTTATATCGCTACCAGGCGCAACAAATCCGCCAGACCAGCGATGCGCTGCGCCAGGGCCGTGTGGTACTGCGTCAGGGACGCTGGCATGCAAATCACACCGTGACGACCTGCGAAGGGCAGACGATAAAGCCTGATTTAGAAGCGCTGGCAGTAAGCCACATCGAACGACGTCAGAGTCATTCCTCGGTGGAAGTGAGCGTGGCATGGCTTGAAGCGGCAGAAGGTTCTCAGCTGTTGCTGGTGGCGAATGAAGATTTCTGCACCTGGCAGCCGACGGAAAAGAGTTTCTAAGCAGAATTGCCCTCTCCACGCGGGAAAGGGCGAATGATTAGGATTACTTGCCTTGCTCACGCGCAATCGCGCGGTACCCAATATCTTTCCGGCTGAAGCAGTCTTCCCAGTGAATATCCTGCATTAACTGGTACGCACGTTTCTGCGCGTCGGCCACGGTTTCACCCAGCGCCGTAACGCAAAGGACGCGACCGCCGTTGGTCAGCACGCGATCGTCCTTCGACAGCGTGGTTCCCGCCTGGAATACTTTGCCGCCTTCAACTTCTTCCAGCGGCAGACCGTGGATTTCGTCGCCGTTGCGATAGTTAGCAGGATATCCGCCCGCAGCCATCACCACACCCAGCGAAGCACGTGGATCCCAGCGGGAGGTTTTCTCATCCAATTTGCCTGCACAGGCCGCGAGGCACAGTTCGACCAGGTCGGACTGCAGGCGCAACATGATAGGCTGTGTTTCCGGGTCGCCGAAACGGCAGTTGAATTCGATAACCTTCGGATTGCCTTCTTTATCAATCATCAGTCCGGCATACAGGAAACCGGTATAGATGTTGCCTTCCGCCGCCATGCCACGCACGGTTGGCCAGATAACGCGATCCATGGTGCGCTGATGGACGTCGTCGGTTACCACTGGCGCCGGGGAATACGCGCCCATGCCGCCGGTATTGGGTCCGGTATCGCCATCGCCTACGCGTTTATGATCCTGGCTGGTGGCCATTGGCAGGACATTCTCGCCATCGACCATCACGATAAAGCTGGCTTCTTCGCCATCGAGGAACTCTTCGATGACGATCCGATGACCCGCATCGCCAAACGCATTGCCTGCCAGCATGTCATGGACAGCCGCTTCGGCTTCTTCCAGCGTCATTGCAACAATAACGCCTTTACCCGCGGCCAAGCCGTCGGCTTTGATGACGATCGGCGCGCCTTTCTCGCGCAGATAAACCAGCGCGGGTTCAATCTCGGTAAAATTCTGGTATTCAGCTGTGGGGATCTTATGGCGTGCCAGGAAATCTTTGGTGAACGCTTTGGAGCCTTCCAGCTGTGCTGCAGCTTGCGTTGGGCCGAAAATGGTCAGGCCGGCATTGCGGAACGCATCAACCACGCCCAGCACCAGTGGCGTTTCTGGGCCAACGATAGTCAGGCCAATCTGTTCACTCAGAGCGAAGTCCAGCAGCGCCGGAATATCGGTGGCGCTAATCGCTACGTTTTGCAGCGTTGGCTCAAGTGCGGTGCCCGCATTGCCAGGTGCTACAAATACGGTATCAACCAGTGGCGACTGTGCCGCTTTCCATGCCAGCGCGTGCTCGCGCCCGCCGTTACCAATTACTAAAACTTTCATCGTCTGCTCCGGGAATTAATGGCGGAAGTGGCGCATGTCAGTGAAGATCATCGCAATGCCGTGTTCATCAGCCGCAGCAATGACTTCTTCGTCACGAATGGAACCGCCAGGCTGGATAACGCAGGTCACGCCCACGGATGCCGCGGCATCAATGCCATCGCGGAACGGGAAGAAGGCATCGGACGCCATTGCGGAGCCTTTTACTTCCAGGCCTTCGTCGGCTGCTTTAATCCCGGCAATCTTCGCGGAGTACACGCGGCTCATCTGACCGGCGCCTATACCAATGGTCATGTTCTCTTTGGCATAAACGATGGCGTTGGATTTAACGAACTTAGCCACTTTCCAGCAGAACAGCGCGTCACGCAGTTCCTGCTCGCTCGGTTGGCGTTTACTGACCACGCGCAGTTCACCGGCAGTCACCATCCCCAAATCGCGGTCCTGAACCAGAAGGCCACCATTAACACGTTTGAAATCGAGACCGGCAAGGCGGTTATCCCACTGGCCGCAGGTCAACACGCGGACGTTTTGTTTCGCCGCGGTGATTTTCAGTGCTTCTTCAGACGCAGAGGGTGCAATGATCACTTCCACGAACTGGCGGGAGATGATGGCCTGTGCCGTTTCGGCATCCAGTTCGCGGTTAAAGGCAATAATGCCGCCAAATGCAGAAGTCGGGTCGGTTTTGTAAGCGCGATCGTAGGCATCCAGAATGGAGCCGCTAACCGCCACACCGCATGGGTTGGCGTGTTTGACGATTACACAGGCCGGTTCGCTGAATTCCTTCACACATTCCAGGGCGGCATCGGTATCGGCGATGTTGTTATAGGAGAGCGCTTTGCCCTGCACTTGTTGTGCGGTGGCGACAGACGCTTCCTTTATTTCTTCTTCTATATAGAAGGCTGCCTGCTGGTGGCTGTTTTCACCGTAGCGCATATCCTGCTTCTTAACGAAGTTCAGGTTCAGGGTGCGTGGGAAGCGACCGGCTGGTTGTTTGGTTTCACCGTGATAGGCCGGGACCAGGCTACCGAAGTAGTTGGCAATCATGCTGTCGTAGGCTGCGGTGTGCTCGAAGGCTTTGATGGCGAGATCGAAACGGGTTTCGAGAGAGAGGGAACCTTCCTGAGCATCCATCTCACTAATAATAGAAGCGTAGTCGCTGCTCTTTACTACGATAGCCACATCTTTATGGTTTTTGGCGGCGGAGCGAACCATCGTCGGGCCACCAATATCGATATTCTCAACCGCATCTTCCAGAGAGCAGCCTTCGCGGGCGACGGTCTGGGCGAATGGGTAAAGGTTAACGACAACCATATCGATCGGCGCGATGCCGTGTGTTTCCATAATGGAATCATCCTGACCGCGGCGGCCGAGGATGCCACCGTGTACTTTCGGGTGCAGCGTCTTAACGCGTCCGTCCATCATTTCAGGGAAACCGGTGTAATCGGAAACTTCGGTAACCGGCAAGCCTTCTTCTGCTAACAGGCGAGCAGTACCGCCAGTAGACAGCAGCTCCACACCGCGTGCGGAAAGTGCTTGTGCGAATTCGACGATACCGGCTTTATCAGAAACGCTGAGTAAAGCGCGGCGGACTGGACGACGTTGTTGCATGGTAAATCCCCTGGATTTGACGATTACAGAGAGCGTTAGCTGAATTTTTACCGAAAAACTCAGCTAACGCCCCTCACGGGGCATCCTTGTTTTAGCGCGGGCATTGTAACGAAAACGTTTGCGCATCGCTCGTGATTTTTTGGGTTTTCTCACATTTGTGGATAACTCTGTGTGTAAATGGGTATAAAGCGGGGTTTTGCTGTGGAATGCAGCAGTCAGTCATTTTTCTGTCATTTAGGTGTTGCGGTACCATCAGAACTCCCTATAATGCGCCTCCATCGACACGGAACATGTGAACAACTTCACAGTGTAGCGGCGGCGATGAGAGTTAAAAATCCTGAAATTAAGGGTTGACTCTGAAAGAGGAAAGCGTAATATACGCCACCTCGAGTTAGCAAGCGAAAGCGCGTAACTCACTGCTCTTTAACAATTTATCAGACAATCTGTGTGGGCACTCAAAGTGACATGGATTCTTAAACGTCGAAAGACGCTAAATAGAATACCAAGTCTTATGAGTGAACATACGTAATTCATTACGAAGTTTAATTCATGAGCATCAAACTTAAATTGAAGAGTTTGATCATGGCTCAGATTGAACGCTGGCGGCAGGCCTAACACATGCAAGTCGAGCGGTAGCACAGGAGAGCTTGCTCTCTGGGTGACGAGCGGCGGACGGGTGAGTAATGTCTGGGAAACTGCCCGATGGAGGGGGATAACTACTGGAAACGGTAGCTAATACCGCATAACGTCTTCGGACCAAAGAGGGGGACCTTCGGGCCTCTTGCCATCGGATGTGCCCAGATGGGATTAGCTAGTAGGTGGGGTAATGGCTCACCTAGGCGACGATCCCTAGCTGGTCTGAGAGGATGACCAGCCACACTGGAACTGAGACACGGTCCAGACTCCTACGGGAGGCAGCAGTGGGGAATATTGCACAATGGGCGCAAGCCTGATGCAGCCATGCCGCGTGTATGAAGAAGGCCTTCGGGTTGTAAAGTACTTTCAGCGAGGAGGAAGGCGTTGTGGTTAATAACCGCAGCGATTGACGTTACTCGCAGAAGAAGCACCGGCTAACTCCGTGCCAGCAGCCGCGGTAATACGGAGGGTGCAAGCGTTAATCGGAATTACTGGGCGTAAAGCGCACGCAGGCGGTCTGTCAAGTCGGATGTGAAATCCCCGGGCTCAACCTGGGAACTGCATTCGAAACTGGCAGGCTAGAGTCTTGTAGAGGGGGGTAGAATTCCAGGTGTAGCGGTGAAATGCGTAGAGATCTGGAGGAATACCGGTGGCGAAGGCGGCCCCCTGGACAAAGACTGACGCTCAGGTGCGAAAGCGTGGGGAGCAAACAGGATTAGATACCCTGGTAGTCCACGCCGTAAACGATGTCGACTTGGAGGTTGTGCCCTTGAGGCGTGGCTTCCGGAGCTAACGCGTTAAGTCGACCGCCTGGGGAGTACGGCCGCAAGGTTAAAACTCAAATGAATTGACGGGGGCCCGCACAAGCGGTGGAGCATGTGGTTTAATTCGATGCAACGCGAAGAACCTTACCTACTCTTGACATCCAGAGAACTTAGCAGAGATGCTTTGGTGCCTTCGGGAACTCTGAGACAGGTGCTGCATGGCTGTCGTCAGCTCGTGTTGTGAAATGTTGGGTTAAGTCCCGCAACGAGCGCAACCCTTATCCTTTGTTGCCAGCGGTTCGGCCGGGAACTCAAAGGAGACTGCCAGTGATAAACTGGAGGAAGGTGGGGATGACGTCAAGTCATCATGGCCCTTACGAGTAGGGCTACACACGTGCTACAATGGCGCATACAAAGAGAAGCGACCTCGCGAGAGCAAGCGGACCTCATAAAGTGCGTCGTAGTCCGGATTGGAGTCTGCAACTCGACTCCATGAAGTCGGAATCGCTAGTAATCGTAGATCAGAATGCTACGGTGAATACGTTCCCGGGCCTTGTACACACCGCCCGTCACACCATGGGAGTGGGTTGCAAAAGAAGTAGGTAGCTTAACCTTCGGGAGGGCGCTTACCACTTTGTGATTCATGACTGGGGTGAAGTCGTAACAAGGTAACCGTAGGGGAACCTGCGGTTGGATCACCTCCTTACCTTAAAGAACCTGCCTTTGTAGTGTCCACACAGATTGTCTGATAGATGTAGAGAAGCAAGGCGTCTTGCGATTGAGACTTCAGTGTCCCCTTCGTCTAGAGGCCCAGGACACCGCCCTTTCACGGCGGTAACAGGGGTTCGAATCCCCTAGGGGACGCCACTTGCTGGTTTGTGAGTGAAAGTCGCCGACCTCCATATCTCAAAACTGATTTTACGGCGTAAGCGGTGAGTCATGTTTGAGATATTTGCTCTTTAAAAATCTGGATCAAGCTGAAAATTGAAACGACACACTGTTTCCTTTCTCCGTAATAAGAAAGGAAAATACGGTGTGTTCGAGTCTCTCAAATTATCGCAAGTCGATGGTGAATCGAAAGAAACATCTTCGGGTTGTGAGGTTAAGCGACTAAGCGTACACGGTGGATGCCCTGGCAGTCAGAGGCGATGAAGGGCGTGCTAATCTGCGATAAGCGTCGGCGAGGTGATATGAACCTTTGACCCGGCGATACCCGAATGGGGAAACCCAGTGTGTTTCGACACACTATCATTAAGTGAATACATAGCTTAATGAGGCGAACCGGGGGAACTGAAACATCTAAGTACCCCGAGGAAAAGAAATCAACCGAGATTCCCCCAGTAGCGGCGAGCGAACGGGGAGGAGCCCAGAGTCTGAATCAGCGCGCGTGTTAATGGAACGGTCTGGAAAGTCCGGCGATACAGGGTGATAGCCCCGTACATGAAAATGCACGCGTTGTGAACTCGAAGAGTAGGGCGGGACACGTGGTATCCTGTCTGAATATGGGGGGACCATCCTCCAAGGCTAAATACTCCTGACTGACCGATAGTGAACCAGTACCGTGAGGGAAAGGCGAAAAGAACCCCGGCGAGGGGAGTGAAAAAGAACCTGAAACCGTGTACGTACAAGCAGTGGGAGCCTACTTGTTAGGTGACTGCGTACCTTTTGTATAATGGGTCAGCGACTTATATTCTGTAGCAAGGTTAACCGAATAGGGGAGCCGAAGGGAAACCGAGTCTTAACTGGGCGTTAAGTTGCAGGGTATAGACCCGAAACCCGGTGATCTAGCCATGGGCAGGTTGAAGGTTGGGTAACACTAACTGGAGGACCGAACCGACTAATGTTGAAAAATTAGCGGATGACTTGTGGCTGGGGGTGAAAGGCCAATCAAACCGGGAGATAGCTGGTTCTCCCCGAAAGCTATTTAGGTAGCGCCTCGTGAATTCATCTTCGGGGGTAGAGCACTGTTTCGGCTAGGGGGTCATCCCGACTTACCAACCCGATGCAAACTACGAATACCGAAGAATGTTATCACGGGAGACACACGGCGGGTGCTAACGTCCGTCGTGAAGAGGGAAACAACCCAGACCGCCAGCTAAGGTCCCAAAGTCATAGTTAAGTGGGAAACGATGTGGGAAGGCTCAGACAGCCAGGATGTTGGCTTAGAAGCAGCCATCATTTAAAGAAAGCGTAATAGCTCACTGGTCGAGTCGGCCTGCGCGGAAGATGTAACGGGGCTAAACTATGCACCGAAGCTGCGGCAGCGACACTATGTGTTGTTGGGTAGGGGAGCGTTCTGTAAGCCGTTGAAGGTGGCCTGTGAGGGTAGCTGGAGGTATCAGAAGTGCGAATGCTGACATAAGTAACGATAAAGCGGGTGAAAAGCCCGCTCGCCGGAAGACCAAGGGTTCCTGTCCAACGTTAATCGGGGCAGGGTGAGTCGACCCCTAAGGCGAGGCCGAAAGGCGTAGTCGATGGGAAACAGGTTAATATTCCTGTACTTGGTGTTACTGCGAAGGGGGGACGGAGAAGGCTATGTTATCCGGGCGACGGTTGTCCCGGTTTAAGCATGTAGGCGGAGAGTTTAGGTAAATCCGGACTCTTATCTAACGCTGAGGTGTGATGACGAGGTACTACGGTACTGAAGTAACAGATGCCCTGCTTCCAGGAAAAGCCTCTAAGCATCAGGTAACACGAAATCGTACCCCAAACCGACACAGGTGGTCAGGTAGAGAATACCAAGGCGCTTGAGAGAACTCGGGTGAAGGAACTAGGCAAAATGGTGCCGTAACTTCGGGAGAAGGCACGCTGATGTGTAGGTGAAGCCCCTGCGGGTGGAGCTGAAATCAGTCGAAGATACCAGCTGGCTGCAACTGTTTATTAAAAACACAGCACTGTGCAAACACGAAAGTGGACGTATACGGTGTGACGCCTGCCCGGTGCCGGAAGGTTAATTGATGGGGTTATCCTTAGGGAGAAGCTCTTGATCGAAGCCCCGGTAAACGGCGGCCGTAACTATAACGGTCCTAAGGTAGCGAAATTCCTTGTCGGGTAAGTTCCGACCTGCACGAATGGCGTAATGATGGCCAGGCTGTCTCCACCCGAGACTCAGTGAAATTGAACTCGCTGTGAAGATGCAGTGTACCCGCGGCAAGACGGAAAGACCCCGTGAACCTTTACTATAGCTTGACACTGAACATTGAGCCTTGATGTGTAGGATAGGTGGGAGGCTTTGAAGCGAGGACGCCAGTTCTTGTGGAGCCAACCTTGAAATACCACCCTTTAATGTTTGATGTTCTAACGTAGACCCGTAATCCGGGTTGCGGACAGTGTCTGGTGGGTAGTTTGACTGGGGCGGTCTCCTCCCAAAGAGTAACGGAGGAGCACGAAGGTTAGCTAATCCTGGTCGGACATCAGGAGGTTAGTGCAATGGCATAAGCTAGCTTGACTGCGAGAGTGACGGCTCGAGCAGGTGCGAAAGCAGGTCATAGTGATCCGGTGGTTCTGAATGGAAGGGCCATCGCTCAACGGATAAAAGGTACTCCGGGGATAACAGGCTGATACCGCCCAAGAGTTCATATCGACGGCGGTGTTTGGCACCTCGATGTCGGCTCATCACATCCTGGGGCTGAAGTAGGTCCCAAGGGTATGGCTGTTCGCCATTTAAAGTGGTACGCGAGCTGGGTTTAGAACGTCGTGAGACAGTTCGGTCCCTATCTGCCGTGGGCGCTGGAGAATTGAGGGGGGCTGCTCCTAGTACGAGAGGACCGGAGTGGACGCATCACTGGTGTTCGGGTTGTCATGCCAATGGCATTGCCCGGTAGCTAAATGCGGAAAAGATAAGTGCTGAAAGCATCTAAGCACGAAACTTGCCCCGAGATGAGTTCTCCCTGACTCCTTGAGAGTCCTGAAGGAACGTTGAAGACTACGACGTTGATAGGCTGGGTGTGTAAGCGTAGCGATACGTTGAGCTAACCAGTACTAATGAACCGTGAGGCTTAACCTTACAACGCCGAAGATGTTTTGGCGAGAGAGACGCGATATTCAGCTTGATAACAGATTAACTGACAGACCCTGAGGGGTGTGTTGGAAACAGAATTTGCCTGGCGGCAACAGCGCGGTGGTCCCACCTGACCCCATGCCGAACTCAGAAGTGAAACGCCGTAGCGCCGATGGTAGTGTGGGGTCTCCCCATGCGAGAGTAGGGAACTGCCAGGCATCAAACAAGTAAGAAACCCCGACCGAAAGGCCGGGGTTTTTTGCGTTTATACGCAGCCTGTCCACAGCGTTATCCACAAGCCTTTCTGAAACAAAAACCATCATTTAAAGCCTATTCTTCCCAAAAAGTTCGATCTACGGGCCGTGGCAGCCATGAAACTTTCTCACCTTTCACATGCGCACTCGACATTTCGCTTATTCTTGGTTATCTTCAGCTATCTGGATGTCTAAACGTGTAAACGTATGCTGTGAGGTAATAAGGTTATGCCGATTCGGGTGCTGGACGAGCTACCGGCCGTCAATTTCTTGCGTGATGAGAACGTCTTTGTGATGACGGCATCGCGTGCCACCAACCAGGAAATTCGCCCGCTGAAGGTGCTGATCCTTAATCTGATGCCGAAAAAGATCGAGACGGAAAACCAATTTCTTCGTCTACTGTCGAACTCACCGTTACAGGTTGATGTCCAGCTGCTACGCATTGATGCACGTGAATCCCGTAATACACCGGTCGAGCACCTCAATAATTTCTACTGCAATTTCGAAGACATTTGTGATGACAATTACGATGGTCTGATTGTCACCGGCGCCCCGTTGGGTCTGGTCGAATTCAACGATGTCGCCTACTGGCCGCAGATAAAACAGGTGCTCGAGTGGGCAAAAGATCACGTCACTTCAACGCTGTTCGTCTGCTGGGCCGTACAGGCTGCACTGAATATTCTGTATGGCATCCCCAAACAAACTCGTTCTGATAAGCTTTCTGGCGTATATGAACATCACATTCTGCATCCGCATGCCTTGCTGACCCGTGGTTTTGATGACTCGTTCCTTGCCCCACATTCCCGTTACGCCGATTTCCCTGCGGCGTTGATCCGTGATTACACAGACCTCGAAATACTGGCAGAAACGGAAGATGGAGACGCTTATCTGTTTGCTAGCAAAGACAAGCGGATTGCTTTCGTCACCGGACATCCGGAATACGATGCACACACCCTTGCGGGTGAGTTTTTCCGTGACGAAGAAGCCGGGCTATCCCCCGATGTGCCTTACAACTACTTTCCTAAAAACGATCCCCAAAATAAACCTAGAGCGACCTGGCGTAGCCACGGCAACCTGTTGTTCATCAACTGGCTGAACTATTACGTCTACCAGATAACACCATACGATCTCCGCCATATGAATCCGACGCTGGAGTAATCTCCCGTCTATGCGATCGTAAAGCGATTCAGCACACCAGATCAGGCACCTACGGGTGCCTTTTTTATTTCCGAAATCCAAACCAAATAAAGATTAAACTTTAATCTCATAGTTATCAGTATGTTGAATTGTATTTAATATTAAAATGGAAATTGTTTTTGATTTTGATTAATTATTGCGTAGGCTTAATTGAACTGAACGAAAACCAGACAACGATCATTGTTCGTTTTTGGGAAGTGACTTTGGATCAACGACGAGGAGCCACGCAATGACACAACAGGCAATAACCGCACAAGAACTGGCCTTCAGCCAGCTGTTTGGCGAGCAGGAACAACAGATCCTGACCCCAGAAGCGATCGAATTTCTCAATGAACTGGTTACGCGGTTCACGCCAAAGCGCAACAAACTACTGGCCGCACGTCTTCAGCAACAGCAAAATATCGATAATGGCCAATTGCCGGATTTTATTTCGGAAACTACTTCCATTAGAAATTCAGAGTGGAAAATACGCGGCATTCCTCAGGATCTGCTCGACCGCCGGGTAGAGATCACTGGTCCCGTGGAACGAAAAATGGTCATCAATGCCTTGAACGCTAACGTAAAAGTGTTTATGGCAGATTTTGAAGATTCACTGGCGCCGAACTGGGACAAAGTCATCGACGGGCAAATCAACCTGCGCGATGCGGTTGACGGCGTTATCAGCCACACCAATGAAGCCGGGAAAATTTATCAGCTGGGGCCGGATCCTGCGGTGCTGGTGTGTCGCGTTCGCGGGCTTCATCTGCCAGAAAAGCATGTGACCTGGCGCGGGGAATCCATTCCAGGAAGCCTGTTTGATTTCGCGCTCTACTTCTTCCACAACCATAAAAACCTGCTCGCCAAAGGCAGCGGCCCTTATTTTTATCTGCCGAAAACCCAGTCCTGGCAGGAAGCAGCCTGGTGGAGTGAAGTATTCAGCTTTACTGAAGACCGTTTCGACCTGCCGCGCGGCACCATCAAAGCCACATTGCTGATTGAAACGCTCCCGGCGGTATTCCAGATGGATGAAATACTGCATGCGCTGCGTGACCATATCGTCGGTCTGAACTGTGGACGTTGGGATTATATTTTCAGCTATATCAAAACATTGAAGAATCATCCAGACCGCGTGCTGCCAGACAGACAAATGGTCACGATGGACAAGCCTTTCCTCAGCGCTTACTCGCGCTTGCTGATCAAAACCTGCCATAAGCGCGGGGCGTTTGCGATGGGCGGCATGGCGGCGTTTATTCCGAGTAAAGACGCCGGGCGCAATACTCAGGTGCTCAACAAGGTAAAGGCGGATAAAGCGCTCGAGGCTAACAACGGTCATGACGGCACATGGATTGCGCATCCTGGCCTTGCAGATACGGCGATGGCGGTGTTTAACGATGTGCTGGGTGGCAACCCAAACCAGCTGTTCGTGACTCGCGATGACGACGCACCGATTACTGCTGAACAGCTTTTGGCACCATGCGAAGGCGAACGTACTGAAGAAGGCATGCGCGCCAACATCCGTGTGGCCGTGCAGTACATCGAAGCGTGGATCTCCGGCAACGGCTGCGTGCCAATTTACGGTCTGATGGAAGATGCCGCGACGGCAGAAATCTCTCGTACTTCTATCTGGCAGTGGATCCATCACCAGAAGACGCTCAGCAACGGCACGCCAGTGACCAAAGCGCTGTTCCGCCAGATGCTGGCAGAAGAGCTGCGTGTAGTGCAGGACGAACTCGGCGAACACCGCTTCAGCAGCGGTCGCTTTGACGAAGCGGCGCGCCTCATGGAGCAAATCACCACCTCCGAAGAACTCGTCGATTTCTTAACACTGCCCGGCTACCGTCTGCTGGCCTAACCCACCCAATAATAAAAATGGAGCATCTGCCAATGAAAACCCGTACCCAACAAATCGAAGATATTAAACAGGAATGGACTAATTCGCGCTGGGAAGGCATTCGCCGGCCTTACAGTGCGGAAGAGGTGGTGAAATTACGCGGCTCGGTGAACCCGGAATGTACGCTAGCGCAGCACGGCGCGGCGAAAATGTGGCGCCTGCTGCACGGCGACGCCAAAAAGGGCTACGTGAACAGCCTCGGAGCGCTGACTGGCGGACAGGCGTTACAACAGGCGAAAGCGGGGATTGAAGCCGTGTATCTATCCGGCTGGCAGGTGGCGGCAGATGCCAATCTGGCCTCAAGCATGTACCCGGATCAATCGCTGTATCCGGCTAACTCTGTGCCATCGGTGGTGGATCGGATCAACAACACGTTTCGCCGTGCGGATCAGATCCAATGGGCATCGGGCATTGAGCCAAACGATCCTCGCTATATCGACTATTTCCTGCCGATTGTTGCCGATGCGGAAGCCGGATTTGGTGGTGTGCTTAATGCTTTTGAACTGATGAAGTCGATGATTGAAGCGGGTGCGGCGGCCGTGCACTTTGAAGATCAGCTCGCCTCGGTAAAAAAATGCGGACACATGGGCGGTAAAGTGCTGGTGCCGACTCAGGAAGCGATTCAAAAACTGGTTGCCGCGCGTCTGGCTGCTGACGTACTGGGCGTACCGACATTGCTAATTGCCCGTACCGATGCCGACGCCGCCGATTTGATCACCTCCGACTGTGACCCGTATGACAGCGAGTTTGTCACCGGCGAACGCACCAGCGAAGGGTTCTATCGTACTCGAGCGGGTATTGAACAGGCGATTAGCCGCGGACTGGCTTACGCGCCGTATGCCGATTTGGTGTGGTGTGAAACCTCCACACCGGACCTCGATTTGGCCCGCCGCTTCGCCGAGGCTATCCACGCGAAATATCCGGGCAAACTGCTGGCCTACAACTGCTCGCCCTCGTTTAACTGGAAGAAGAATCTGGACGATAAAACTATCGCCAGCTTCCAGCAGCAACTGTCGGAGATGGGCTACAAATACCAGTTTATTACCCTCGCCGGCATTCACAGCATGTGGTTCAGCATGTTCGACCTGGCCCACGCCTACGCGCAGGGCGAAGGGATGCGTCACTACGTCGAAAAAGTGCAGCAGCCAGAGTTCGAATCTGGCCAACAGGGCTACACCTTCGTCTCGCATCAGCAAGAAGTGGGCACGGGATATTTCGACAAGGTCACGACCATCATTCAAGGTGGCGCTTCATCCGTCACAGCCCTGACGGGATCGACTGAAGAATCGCAGTTCTGATTTTGACCTCTCTTCCCAAGGGGAGAGAGGAAATCCACAACGGAGATGCAGATGACGCGTGGCCTCGAACTGTTAATCGCTCAAACTATTCTGCAAGGATTCGACGCGCAGTATGGCCGCTTTCTGGAAGTCACTTCCGGGGCGCAGCAGCGTTTCGAACAAGCAGACTGGCACGCGGTACAACAGGCGATGAAACAGCGTATTCATCTGTACGACCATCATGTAGGCCTGGTTGTGGAACAGCTACGTTGCATCACGGAAGGCAAAAGTCCGGATGCGGCTTTTTTGCTGCGGGTGAAAGAGCACTATATCGCGCTCCTGCCTGATTACCCTCGCTTTGAAATTGCCGAAAGCTTTTTTAACTCTGTGTATTGTCGGTTATTTGACCACCGCTCGCTGACTCCCGAGCGGCTTTTTATTTTCAGCTCTCAGCCGGAGCGCCGCTTTCGCGCCATTCCTCGCCCGCTGGCGAAAGATTTCTACCCGGATCACGGCTGGGAGACACTGCTCAACCAAATGCTGACGGACCTGCCGCTGCGTCTGCCGTGGCAGGATAAAGCGCGCGATGTGGGATATATCGTGGCGCATCTGACGGAAGCATATGGAGCAGACGTTTTAGGCGAATCGCATCTGCAGGTGGCGAACGAGCTGTTTTATCGCAATAAAGCGGCCTGGCTGGTTGCCAGGCTGTACACGCCGGAAGGTATCGTGCCGCTGCTGTTGCCAGTGCATCGCAGCGATGAAGGCGAGTTATTCGTTGATACCTGTCTGACGACCAGCGCTGAGGCCAGCATTGTCTTTGGTTTCGCTCGCTCCTATTTTATGGTTTATGCCCCGCTCCCGGCGGCATTAGTCGAATGGCTGCGGGAAATACTGCCGGGCAAAACCACCGCCGAACTGTACATGGCGATTGGCTGCCAGAAGCACGGCAAAACGGAAAGCTATCGCGAATATCTGACCTATATTCGCCAAACAGAAGAGCAGTTCATCGAAGCACCGGGCATACGTGGCATGGTGATGCTGGTCTTCACGCTGCCTGGTTTTGACCGGGTATTTAAGGTCATCAAAGACAGGTTTGCGCCGCAAAAAGAGATGAATGCGGCGCATGTGCGGGCGTGTTATCAGCTGGTCAAAGAGCATGACCGCGTGGGTCGAATGGCCGACACGCAGGAGTTTGAAAACTTCGTGCTGGAAAAACGGCAAATTTCCCCCGCGCTACTTGATTTACTGTGGCAGGAAGTTCCGCAGAAAATCACCGATCTCGGGGACCGCATTGCCATCAGTCATCTCTACATTGAACGGCGGATGGTGCCGCTCAATCTGTGGCTTGAACAGGTCAACGGTCAGCAGTTACGCGATGCGGTCGAAGAGTACGGGAACGCGATTCGCCAGCTGGCGGCGGCCAACATTTTCCCCGGCGATATGTTGTTCAAAAACTTCGGCGTCACGCGCCACGGACGGGTGGTGTTCTACGACTACGATGAAATTTGCTACATGACAGAAGTGAATTTCCGCGACATCCCGCCGCCGCGTTACCCGGAAGATGAACTCGCCAGCGAGCCGTGGTACAGCGTCTCACCGGGCGATGTCTTCCCGGAAGAGTTTCGCCACTGGCTGTGTGCCGACGCCCGTATTGGACCGTTGTTTGAGGAAATGCACGCCGACCTGCTGCGCGCAGACTACTGGCGTGGCCTGCAAACGCGTATTCGAGATGGGCACGTGGAAGATGTTTTTGCCTACCGTAAGCGACAACGATTTAGCCTGCGGAGGTAAAAGCAAAATGGCAACCTGAGGTTGCCGTTTTTAGTGTTTTCTCCCTCTCCCCGTGGGAGAGGGCCGGGGTGAGGGCATCAGACCGCACAAGGTAAAAGCAAAACGGCAACCTCAGGTTGCCGTTTTTAGTGTTTTCTCCCTCTCCCCGTGGGAGAGGGCCGGGGTGAGGGCATCAGACCGCACAAGGTAAAAGCAAAATGGCAACCTGAGGTTGCCGTTTTTAGTGTTTTCTCCCTCTCCCCGTGGGAGAGGGCCGGGGTGAGGGCATCAGACCGCACCCGTCTTAACGCGTTCCACCATAAGCCAGCGTCACTTCTTTCGCCGCCTTAATCACCAGCGCTCCAAGCTCGGTCACGCGATCATCGGTAATCCGCGAAATCGGCCCGGAAATGGAGATGGCGGCAAACGGTTCGCGATGCTCATCGTAAATACATGCCGCCACGCAACGCAGGCCGAGCGCGTGCTCTTCGTCATCAAACGAGTAGCCGCGCTTGCGAATCTGCGCCAAATCTTCCTTCAGATGCACCGGCGAAACCAGGGTAGCGTGTGTGTAGGCGTGCAGCCCTTTACGGTGCAGCAGCCCGCTCACCTGCTCATCGGTTAACTGAGATAAAAACGCTTTCCCGGCGCCTGATGCATGCATCGGCAGCTTGCCGCCAATCGGTGCAGACATGCGCATCAGCTGCGTACACTGCACCTGGTCGATGATGATCGCCTGATGGTCACTCTGGTCGAGCACTGCCAGGTTCACTGTTTCACCCGAGTCATCCATCAGCTTGCGCAGGATAGGGTGCACAATCGCCAACAGATTACGGCTTTGCAGAAAACTGCTGCCCACGATGAAGGCGTGCGCGCCGACGGTCCAGTGTCCCAGATCGCCAGTCTGACGCACAAAGCCCAGCTGCTGCATCGTGGTCAACAGGCGGTGAGTGGTGGAGTTCGGCAGGCCAGCCTGCTGCGCCAGCTCGGTCAGCGCCACGCTGCCATGGGATTCTGCAATCGACTCCAGCAGCTTCAGGCCGCGTGTCAGCGACTGTACCTGGCCGGTGGGCTGTGGGGCCGCGGCGGCAGGGGCGGGTTTTCTGCCACGTTTTGCGGGAACAGTTGCAACCATGACGACCTCCTTATTCTGTATCGTGGAAATCATTTTCGTTTTATTTGATTATAATGCAACCGTTATCAGAACTGATCGGAGCAGTGGTGGTGAACATCTCTCATGTTCCGTGTGGCTCTCTTTTCCACGGTGGTTGAATATGCCACTATGGCTTGTTGATAAGAGCGTTGTCGGGAGTCCGTGTGAGCACCATCGAAAAGCAGCTGAAGCAGCAATTAAAAGATCGCATCCTGGTTCTGGACGGGGGCATGGGCACCATGATCCAGAGCTATCGCCTGAACGAAGAAGATTACCGTGGCGAACGCTTCGCTGAATGGTCGAGTGACCTGAAAGGCAACAACGACCTGCTGGTGCTAACCAAACCGGACATCATTGCCGCCATCCATAATGCCTATTTCGAGGCCGGGGCGGACATCGTTGAGACCAACACCTTTAACTCCACGACTATCGCCATGGCGGATTACCAGATGGAATCGCTGTCGGCGGAGATAAACTTTACGGCGGCAAAGCTGGCCCGCGCCTGTGCCGATGAATGGACGGCCCGCACGCCACACAAACCGCGCTATGTCGCCGGGGTCCTCGGCCCGACCAACCGCACGGCGTCAATTTCTCCCGATGTAAACGATCCGGCATTTCGGAACGTCACCTTCGATCAGCTGGTGGTCGCCTACCGCGAATCCACCAAAGCGTTGGTAGAAGGCGGCTCAGACCTGATTCTTATCGAAACCGTTTTTGACACCCTCAATGCCAAAGCTGCGATTTACGCCGTGAAAGAGGAAATGGAAGCGTTGGGCGTGGATCTTCCGATCATGATTTCCGGCACCATCACCGATGCGTCTGGCCGTACGCTTTCCGGGCAAACCACGGAAGCGTTCTATAACTCGTTGCGCCATGCGGATGCGCTGTCGTTTGGTCTGAACTGTGCGCTGGGGCCGGATGAACTCCGCCAGTACGTGCAGGAGCTGTCGCGCATTGCGGAGTGCTACGTCACGGCACACCCGAACGCCGGTTTACCGAATGCCTTCGGGGAATATGACCTCGACGCCGACACCATGGCGGCACAGATTGGTGAATGGGCGCAGTCCGGATTCCTCAATATCGTCGGCGGTTGCTGCGGCACCACGCCGGAGCACATAGCGGCGATGAGCCGTGCGGTGGAAGGCCTGGCACCGCGCCCGCTTCCGGAACTGCCGGTCGCCTGCCGTCTGGCGGGTCTGGAGCCGCTGAATATTGGCGACGATAGCCTGTTTGTGAACGTCGGTGAGCGTACTAACGTCACCGGTTCCGCCAAATTTAAGCGCCTGATCAAAGAAGAGAAATACGCCGAAGCGCTGGCCGTCGCACGTCAGCAGGTCGAAAGCGGCGCGCAGATCATCGACATCAACATGGATGAAGGGATGCTCGACGCCGAAGCGGCGATGGTGCGTTTCCTGAACCTGATTGCCGGTGAACCCGACATCGCCCGCGTGCCCATCATGATTGACTCCTCGAAGTGGGAGGTCATCGAAAAAGGCCTGAAGTGCATTCAGGGCAAAGGAATCGTTAACTCCATTTCGATGAAAGAGGGCGTCGACGCCTTCGTCGCTCACGCTAAAAAAGTCCGTCGCTACGGCGCCGCCGTGGTGGTGATGGCATTTGACGAAATAGGCCAGGCCGACACCCGCGCGCGCAAAATCGAAATTTGCACCCGCGCCTACAAAATTCTGACCGAAGATGTGGGCTTCCCGCCGGAAGATATCATCTTCGACCCCAATATTTTCGCCGTTGCGACCGGCATCGAAGAGCACAACAACTACGCGCAGGATTTCATCGGTGCGTGCGAAGACATCAAACGCGAACTGCCTCACGCACTGATTTCCGGCGGCGTCTCCAACGTCTCCTTCTCGTTCCGCGGCAACGACCCGGTGCGCGAAGCCATCCACGCGGTGTTCCTCTACTACGCGATCCGCAATGGAATGGACATGGGGATCGTCAACGCCGGACAGCTGGCGATATACGATGACCTGCCTGCCGAGTTACGCGATGCGGTGGAAGACGTCGTGCTCAATCGTCGCGATGACAGCACCGAACGTTTGCTGGATCTCGCTGAAAAATACCGTGGCAGCAAAACCGATGAAGCGGCCAATACTCAGCAAGCCGAATGGCGCAGCTGGGAAGTCAAAAAACGCCTCGAATATTCACTGGTTAAAGGCATCACTGAATTTATCGAAATCGATACCGAAGAAGCGCGCCAGCAGGCCTCGCGCCCGATCGAAGTTATCGAAGGGCCACTGATGGACGGCATGAACGTGGTCGGTGACCTGTTCGGCGAAGGTAAAATGTTCCTGCCGCAGGTGGTGAAATCTGCCCGCGTCATGAAACAGGCGGTGGCGTATCTGGAACCGTACATTGAAGCCAGCAAAGAGAAAGGCTCCACCAACGGAAAAATGGTTATCGCCACCGTGAAAGGCGACGTGCATGACATCGGCAAGAATATTGTCGGCGTGGTGCTGCAATGTAATAACTATGAGATTATCGATCTTGGCGTGATGGTGCCGACGGACAAAATCCTCAAAACCGCGCGGGAAGTGAATGCCGACCTGATTGGCCTTTCCGGCTTGATCACCCCGTCGCTGGACGAAATGGTCAACGTGGCGAAAGAAATGGAGCGTCAGGGTTTCACCATTCCGTTGCTGATTGGCGGCGCAACCACTTCGAAAGCGCACACGGCGGTGAAAATCGAGCAGAACTACAGCGGCCCGACGGTATATGTGCAGAACGCCTCGCGCACCGTGGGTGTGGTTTCTGCGCTGCTCTCGGCGACGCAGCGCGATGCGTTTGTCGCGCGCACGCGTCAGGAATACGACACGGTGCGCATCCAGCACGCGCGTAAAAAACCGCGTACGCCGCCGGTGTCATTGCAGGCCGCTCGCGATAACGATTTGGCCTTCGACTGGGCAAGCTACACGCCACCGGTCGCGCATCGTCTCGGGGTGCAGGCTGTCAGCGCCAGTATCGAAACGCTGCGTAACTACATCGACTGGACGCCATTCTTCATGACCTGGTCGCTGGCGGGTAAATACCCGCGCATTCTCGAAGATGACGTGGTGGGCGAAGAGGCCAAACGCCTGTTTGCTGATGCCAATGAAATGCTCGATAACCTCAGTGCGAACAAATCGCTGAACCCGCGCGGCGTCGTGGGCTTGTTCCCGGCGAACCGTATCGGCGACGACATCGAAATTTATCGTGATGAAACCCGCACGCACGTGCTGGCGGTCAGTCGTCATCTGCGCCAGCAGACGGAAAAGGTGGGCTTCGCTAACTACTGCCTGTCAGATTTCGTCGCACCCAAAACGTCCGGGAAAGCGGATTATCTCGGTGCCTTTGCCGTTACCGGTGGGCTGGAAGAAGACGCGCTGGCAGAGGCGTTTGATGCGCAGCATGATGATTACAACAAAATCATGATCAAGGCGATTGCCGACCGTCTGGCAGAAGCGTTCGCAGAATACCTGCACGAGCGTGTACGCAAAGTCCATTGGGGTTACGCCGCCAATGAAAACCTCAGCAACGAGGAACTCATTCGCGAAAACTACCAGGGTATTCGCCCGGCACCGGGTTACCCGGCCTGTCCTGAGCACACCGAGAAAGCCACCATCTGGCAGCTGCTGGATGCTGAAACCCACACCGGCATGAAGCTCACAGAGTCTTACGCTATGTGGCCAGGCGCCTCGGTTTCGGGCTGGTACTTTAGCCACCCGGACAGCAAGTACTACGCCATCGCGCAAATTCAGCGCGATCAGGTGGAAGACTACGCCCACCGCAAAGGAATGAGCGTCGCAGAGGCCGAACGCTGGCTGGCCCCGAACCTGGGCTATGACGCAGACTGATTCACAAAAACGTCATCTTTTCTTACAACAAACAAGGCACCTTCACGGTGCCTTGTCTCTTTATTGAACGTAAGCCCTTATACTGACAGAGGGTGGGGATACATATCCCGTAAAACGTATAACAATAAGGAGAAAAAATAACCCATGCTGACGTTGTTACACCTGCTATCCGCTGTGGCGCTCCTGGTCTGGGGCACACATATCGTTCGAACCGGCGTGATGCGCGTATTTGGTGCCCGCTTGCGGACTGTACTCAGCCGCAGTGTCGAAAAGAAACCGCTCGCCTTCTGCGCGGGCATTGGCGTTACCGCGCTGGTACAGAGCAGCAATGCCACCACCATGCTGGTGACCTCGTTTGTCGCGCAGGACTTGGTGGCGTTGACGCCTGCGCTGGTCATCGTCCTCGGTGCCGATGTTGGTACCGCGCTGATGGCCCGGGTGCTGACTTTCGATCTTTCCTGGCTGTCGCCGCTGCTGATTTTCGTCGGCGTTATCTTCTTCCTCGGACGTAAACAAACGCGTGCCGGTCAGTTGGGGCGCGTGGGGATTGGCCTCGGGCTGATCCTGCTGGCACTGGAACTGATTGTTCAGGCCGTCCACCCGATAACCCAAGCCAATGGCGTCCAGGTGATTTTCGCCTCGCTGACCGGCGATATCATGCTTGATGCGCTGATCGGCGCGCTGTTTGCAGTTATCACTTACTCAAGCCTCGCCGCCGTGCTGCTGACCGCCACGTTAACCGCCACCGGTGTGATTTCGTTCCCGGTGGCGCTGTGTCTGGTGATTGGTGCAAACCTCGGTTCTGGCTTGTTGGCGATGCTCAACAACAGCACCGCCAATGCCGCCGCACGTCGCGTGGCGCTCGGCAGCCTGCTGTTTAAGCTGGTGGGCAGCCTGATTGTATTGCCGTTTATCCACATCCTGGCGGACGTAATGGCCCGCCTGCCGGTGGCAAAATCTGAACTGGTTATCTACTTCCACGTGTTCTACAACCTGATCCGCTGCCTGGCGATGGTGCCCTTCGCCGAGCCGATGGCCCGTTTCTGTAAGCGCATTATCGTGGAAGTGCCGGAGCTGGATGCACGTCTGAAACCGAAACATCTCGACCCAACGGCGCTGGACACGCCGACGCTGGCGTTGGCCAACGCCGCCCGTGAAACGCTGCGTATCGGGGATGCGATGGAAAACATGATGGCGGGTCTGCACAAGGTCATTCACGGTGAGCCGCGCGAAGAGAAAGAGTTGCGCAAAATTGCTGACGACGTCAACGTGCTCTACACCGCCATCAAGCTGTATCTGGCGCGGATGCCGAAGGACGAGCTGGCAGAAGAAGAATCCCGGCGCTGGGCGGAAATCATCGAGATGTCGCTGAACCTTGAACAGGCTTCCGACATCATCGAGCGCATGGGCAGTGAGATTGCGGATAAATCCCTGGCCGCGCGCCGGGCGTTTTCGGTGGAAGGTCTGAAAGAGCTGGATGGTCTTTTTGAGCAGTTGCTCAGCAACCTGCAGTTGGCGATGTCGGTATTCTTCTCTGGCGACGTCGACAGCGCTCGCCGTCTGCGCCGGAACAAGCACCGCTTCCGCATCCTGAACCGCCGCTACTCACACGCTCACGTTGACAGGCTGCATCAGCAAAACGTGCAGAGTATCGAAACCAGCTCGCTGCACCTGGGGCTGCTCGGCGACATGAAGCGTCTCAACTCTCTATTCTGTGCGGTGGCGTATAGCGTGATGGAACAGCCGGACGAAGACAATGACCGCGACGATTATTGACGGGTTGTTTTATAAGGCTATCGGCCTTTGATATAGTTCGCGCATACAGGAGAAACTATGCTGCCGACTCAATCCATCCGATTAAACAAATACATCAGCGAAAGTGGCATCTGCTCACGTCGTGACGCCGACCGCTACATCGAACAGGGCAACGTGCTCATCAACGGCAAACGCGCCACCATTGGCGATCAGGTGGTGGCAGGCGACGTCGTGAAAGTTAACGGCCAACTCATCGAGCCGCGTCAGGAAGACGATTTGGTGTTAATCGTATTGAACAAGCCGGTCGGGATCGTCAGCACCACCGAGAACGGTGAAAAGGACAACATCGTCGATTTCGTCAACCACAGCAGCCGCGTGTTCCCGATTGGCCGTCTGGACAAAGACTCGCAGGGCCTGATTTTCCTCACCAACCATGGCGACCTGGTGAACAAAATCCTGCGTGCCGGCAATGACCATGAAAAAGAGTATCTGGTCACGGTCAACAAACCGGTGACCGATGAATTTATCGCGGGAATGGGCAAGGGCGTGCCGATCCTCGGCACGGTGACGAAAAAGTGCAAAGTGAAAAGAGAAGCGCCATTCACTTTCCGCATCACCCTGGTGCAGGGCCTGAACCGTCAGATTCGCCGCATGTGCGAACATTTTGGCTTTGAAGTTACCAAGCTTGAACGTACGCGAATCATGAACGTCAGCCTGAAAGGACTGCCGTTAGGCGAATGGCGTGACCTGACCGATGACGAACTGATCGAACTGTTCAAGCTGATTGAAAACTCGTCCTCGGAAGCCAAACCGGCAAAAGCCAAGGCCAAGCCGAAAACCGCCGCAACCCCGGTGAAGAAACCGGCCAGCAGCGGCGCAAAAAATATGGCGAAAACCCCGGCAGAACTGGCAAACCGTAAGCGCTTTGCATCGCCAGGGCGTAAAAAGAAAGGGCGCTGATTCGCGCGTGATCCACAATAAAAAATGCCGGGGATTTCCCCGGCATTTTTTATTGTGGAAGCGCAAAAGGGTTATTAACGTTTTCCTCGCGGCCCTGTGCTGGCAGTCCATGTGAATGTCGCTGTGTTGTCGACTTTATAAGCCTGATTTTTCTTCAACTGACGGGCTTTCTTGGCTTCTGCTTCCCGCTCGACCATCAGTTTGTCGATGTACTCTTTTTTGACGCTGTTGTTTTCCGCGTTGGTCAGCGGGCGGCCATGGGCGATGCGGGCGCGGTCGAGGAGGGTTTTCAGCTCGCGTTGTTCTTTCTCGGTCATGTCCTGCTGGGTCAGACGTGAAATTGCCATGCTGTATACCTCTGGTATTAGAAACCGTGTGCTGCAACGGAAGGCCTTAAGTATTCTTGATTGTCAGCCCAAAGCCCAGCGCTTTCATCGCCGCCAGCGTAGTTTTTAAGGTGGGAATACCCTGATCGCTTAACGAGCGGTACAGTTGTTCACGCGAAAGGCCTGTTTCTGTTGCAACGGTGGACATCCCTTTTGCTCGAGCCACGACGCCGAGCGCTTTGGCTATGAAGGCCACACTCCCCCGTTTACAGCGCATCATTAAGGGTTTTGCAATGATTTGATTTTTTGCATCCAGAGTTAAAGCATGGCCTCTCATGAAGCCATGCCTGGGCGACTTAACTCTCTTTCGCAACCGCCACGTTCTGTTTCTCTACAGGCTTGCCTGACCAGTATCCCGCCAGCAACGAGCCGGAAAGGTTGTGCCACACCGAGAACAGCGCGCCGGGCAGGGCGGCGAGTGGGCCGAAGTAGATTTTACCCAGCGCCGCGGCGAGGCCGGAATTCTGCATCCCGACTTCAATCGCCAGCGTGCGGCAGGTCGATTCGTCGAAGCCGAACAGGCGCCCGCCCCAATAGCCGCCGAGCAGGCCCAGCGTGTTGTGCAGGATAACGGCCACAATGACCACGAAACCGACCGACGCGATATGCGAGGCCGAGCCCGCAACCACGGCGCTGATGATCGCCAGAATGCACAGCATTGAAAACGCAGGCAGGTACGGCTCTACCGCTTTCACGACGCGCGGCAGCAGGTGATGCACCACCAGTCCAAGCGCAATCGGGATCACCACGATTTGTAGAATGCTCAGCAGCATGCCCATGACGTCGACCTGAATATGCGTGTCGACGTACAGTCGCGTCAGCAGCGGCGTGGCAATCACACCGACCAGCGTGGAAACCGACGAAATGGTCACGGACAGCGCCACGTCACCCTTCGCCAGGAAAATCATAACGTTTGACGCTGTGCCGCTGGCGACGCTACCAACCAGCACCATCCCGGCGGACAGTTCCGGCGGCATGTGGAACAGCATCGCCAGCAGCCATGCGGCGAGCGGCATCACCAGATAGTGCAGGAAAATCCCGGCAGCAACCGGGGCCGGGCGCGACAGCACGCGCTTGAAATCGTCAATTTTGAGATGCACGCCCATGCCGAACATGATCAGCATCAGCAGCGTGGTCACCCACGGGCCAATTGCCGTGAAGGTGGTCGGAGTTTTGTACGCGAGTACAGAGAGCAGCACGGCCCAGAGCGGGAACAGCCGCGTGAGAATAGCGAGCATGATGGATTCCTTGCGATAGTGTTGTGTTTTATTTATAGGTATAAAAAAGCCGGGTTCGAGCCCGGCTATAGGTAATGTTTATCCTGCTAAGGATATTTATTCAAACAGATTATGATGAAGTTTTTGCACGACCTGCTCGGCTTCGGCTCCGGGTACCAGGAAGCACAGGTTGTGGCTCGACGCGCCGTAGCAAATCATGCGGATGTTGAACGGTTCGAGCACCCCAAACACTTCTTTGCCCACGCCGCAGGCTTTCGACAGATCGTTCCCAATCAGCGCAACCAGCGCGAGGTTCTCTTCCACTTCCACGCGACACAGGGCCGACAGCTCAATCAGCAGCGACTGCGTCAGCAGGGTGTCGCTGGTGGCGGTCGAGCCGGTGGTGTCGAGGGTCAGCGCGATGCTCACTTCTGACGTCGTGATCAAATCGACCGAAATGTTATGACGCGCCAGGATGCCAAATACCTCAGCCAGGAACCCGCGGGAGTGCAGCATGTTCAGGCTGTGCAACGTCAGCAGCGTTTGCTTGCGGCGCAGGGCCAACGCGCGGAACAGCGGCGGGTTTTCGGTTTTGTTGCACACCAGCGTGCCACCGGCTTTCGGATCTTTGCTTGAGCCGACAAACACCGGAATGTCGCTGCGCACTGCTGGCAGCAGCGTGGCCGGATGCAGCACTTTCGCGCCGAAGGTCGCCAGTTCAGCGGCTTCTTCAAACGCAATTTCATCGATGCGATGCGCGGCAGGCACCACGCGCGGGTCGGTGGTGTAGATGCCTGGTACGTCGGTCCAGATATCCACGCGAGAGGCGTGCAGCGCTTCGCCCAGCAGTGCCGCTGTATAATCGCTACCGCCGCGGCCAAGTGTGGTGGTGCGGCCTTTGGCTTCGCTGCCGATAAAGCCCTGAGTGACCACCAGGCCCTCTTCCAGACGCGGGGCAAGCTGTTGGCTGGCCAGTTCAGCCAGGGCGGCGATGTCCGGTTCAGCGCGGCCAAAACGGTCGCTGGTGCGCATGACTTTGCGAGCATCAAACCACTGGGCCTGGATATTACGTTCGCGGAGGATTTCGACAAACAGCAGCGTCGACATCAGTTCGCCATGGCTCACCAGCTCGTCGGTCAGTGCCGTTGAGGTCGCAAGCGATGCCGCTTCCGCCAGGGTGGTGATATTTTCCAACAGGCGTTCGACTTCTTCGCGGATAACGTTGGGGTTGTGCAGGCGTTCGAGGATATCGAACTGAATTCGGCGCAGCGCATCGAGTTTAACGAAGCGTTCTGTGGATTCGAGACCTTCCGCCAGGGCAACCAGCAGATTTGTCACCCCCGCTGAGGCGGACAGAACGACCAGGCGTGCGCCGGAATCGGAGAGCACCACGTCGGCGCTGCGGTTCATGGCTTCGTAATCGGCAACGCTGGTACCGCCAAATTTGGCTACAACGAGCGGGGAGTCTGCATATGTCATAAAAACCTCGTGTCAGGGAATTAATAGTTCAGCCTTGGCACAAGGGAAGAGCGGAAGGGTAGACGTAGAAAGCTACAGTTCACCCAGAAGCGCTCCACCTTGTGAAGCGCCCGACTGCGGGTCACTTCCGGTGACAGCCCAGAGGATTCAGCCCCTGTAGCCGATAGTGAACACTGCCAGATGTTCCGCTATCTCGGCATCGCTCCCCATAAGGTGTTTTCGCAGGACTGGCTCCTCGAACACCTCGCCTGGGCGATGCTCCTCTTCTGGCCTGCGCACGAATGCGCAGGTAGGGTTTTATAAATAAAGGGTTCTGGGGGGTGTTGTCAATGTTACGATGATGTCGATTTTTCATTTTCAACAATCGCCACTAATGTACACGGCAGCGGCGGGGTCAGCTGGCTGTTCATTGTCATCAACACGCCATCCTCTTTTTGGGCAAACAACGGCGTCGCGCCGGGGTTCGCATTCAGATAATCTTCCCAGCCAAAATTCTCATTCAGCCGGGTCACTTTCACGGCCGCACCTTTGGCAAGCAAACTGCTGAGCCGCGCCCAGGTCACGTCTTTATCGAACAGGCGTTCATGTCGCGTCTCTTTCTCACTACGCCCTTTGGTTTCCTGGCCGGTACGAATCGAGAACACCCGGTTTTCGCCGAAGATGTGTTTGAAATGCAGCACCGCGAGCGCATTTTGATGGCGGTTCGGCGAAAGCGCGATGACCTGACGCGTATCGCTCAGGTTTAGATAGTTCTCCGCATGTTCCGACCAGACGTTGCCGTAATAAGTCGGCAAACCGGCCATGCGCGCCAGTCGATAATATTCCCAGCTGTTGTCGCTGAGCTGTACCGGAATATCGAGTTTTTTCAGCGCCTGCGCTAACGTGCGGGCCACCGTATTCGCACCGACAATCAAAACGCCGCGGGGTTTACGCTGTTGCACCCCGAGCAGTCGCGCCAGCCAACCGCTGGTGAGGCTTTGCAGCACCACCGTGCCGATGATAATGGCGAACACCACCGTGACGAGTTGGTCGGCGCCGTCGTAACCGTCATTCTGTAACGTCAGGGCGAACAGTGAACTGACGGCGGCGGCGACAATCCCGCGCGGCGCAATCCAGCACAGCAGCAACTTTTCGCGCCAGCTCAACGATGAGCCGTACGTTGAGACCAGAATACACAGCGGTCGTGCGACAAACTGCACCACCAACAACAGGCCTAACAGCGGCCAGCCCATCGCCCACAACGCCTGGATGTCGAGCCGTGCCGCCAGAATGATAAACAGCGCCGACAGCAGAATGGCCGACAGTTCTTCCTTAAACTCGACGATATCCGTCGTTTCGACTTCCTTCATGTTGGCGAGCCAAATACCGAGCACCGTCACCGCCAGCAGCCCGGACTCGTCCGCCAGGGCGTTCGACAGCCCGAACGTCATCAGCACAATTGCCAGCACCGCAAAGTTTTGCAGATAGCCGGGCAGCCAGCCCCGCTTCAGCGCATTGCCGAGCAAGAAGCCAAATATCGCCCCGCTGGCGAGGCCCACGGCCAGTGTCTGCGCCAGGGTCATCAGCAGATGCAAACCGCCGGTAGAGGTTTCATGCGCGGTGATAAATTCAAACACCAGCAGGGTAAAAATCGCTCCAACCGGGTCGATGACGATCCCTTCCCAACGCAGCACCTGGTTGATGCCCGCCGTCGGGCGCACCACGCGCATTAATGGCGCGATAACCGTCGGACCGGTGACCACCGTCACCGCGCCAATCAGCGCAGAAATTTGCGGCGTGAGCCCGAGGATGCTCCAGCAGGCCAACGAAATAACCGCAAAGGTAATCAGCATCCCGACGGTGACCAGATTGCGCACGACGCCCCCGAGGCCGCGTATTTCGTCAAAGCGCAGCGTCAGCGCGCCTTCGAACAATATGATCGCTACCGCCAGCGACACCAGCGGGAACAGCAACGGACCAAACAGCAGGTCGGGTTGTAAAATATGCAGCACCGGGCCGAGCCCGACGCCAATCAGCAGCAGCGGCAAAATGGCGGGAATACGTAAACCCCAGGCCAGCCATTGGGCCAGCAGGGAAGCGATGGCGATGATCACCAGCAGAAACGGGACCGGCAGTTCCATATTTTTCTTTTTATCCTCAATAACGTGGGGGGTGAACCCGCCCAGCGGCAGTATGTTCAGAGTATAAACAAGGCTGTTGGTTTCAGAGCCATCCCGGTGCGTAAGAAAACGCTTAATGACACAAAAATCATCACAAAAAGCGTCGCAGGCGCTACAATCGACCGAAGTCACATTTTTCAAATCAGAAGAGTATTGCTATGAAAAACATCAATCCAACGCAGACCTCTGCCTGGCAGGCATTACAGAAACATTATGATGAAATGAAGGACGTGTCGATTGCCGACCTGTTCGCGAAAGATGGCGACCGTTTCGCCAAGTTTTCTGCAACGTTCGACGATCAGATGCTGGTGGACTTTTCTAAAAACCGCATCACAGAAGAGACGCTGAATAAGCTGCAAGCATTGGCGAAAGAGACTGACCTGGCGGGTGCCATTAAGTCCATGTTCTCCGGTGAGAAAATCAACCGCACCGAAGACCGCGCGGTTCTGCACGTAGCCCTGCGTAACCGCAGCAACACACCCATTATCGTTGACGGCAAAGATGTGATGCCGGAAGTGAATGCGGTGCTGGAAAAGATGAAGCATTTCTCAGAAGCCATCATCTCTGGTAGCTGGAAAGGCTACACCGGTAAAGCGATTACCGACGTGGTGAACATCGGTATCGGCGGCTCCGACCTGGGTCCATTCATGGTGACCGAGGCACTGCGCCCGTACAAAAACCACCTGAATATGCACTTTGTGTCTAACGTCGACGGCACTCACATTGCAGAAGTACTGAAAGACGTGAACCCGGAAACCACGCTGTTCCTGGTCGCGTCTAAAACCTTCACCACTCAGGAAACCATGACCAACGCCCACAGCGCGCGCGACTGGTTCCTGAAAACCGCCGGTGATGAAAAGCACGTGGCAAAACACTTCGCGGCGTTGTCCACCAACGGTAAAGCCGTCGGTGAATTCGGTATCGATACCGCGAATATGTTCGAGTTCTGGGACTGGGTTGGCGGTCGTTACTCCCTGTGGTCCGCGATTGGTCTGTCGATCATTCTGTCCGTTGGCTACGACAACTTTGTGGAACTGCTTTCCGGCGCGCACGCGATGGACAAGCACTTCTCGACCACACCTGCAGAGAAAAACCTGCCGGTACTGCTGGCGCTGATCGGCATCTGGTACAACAATTTCTTTGGCGCTGAAACCGAAGCCATCCTGCCGTATGACCAGTACATGCACCGTTTCCCGGCGTACTTCCAGCAGGGCAACATGGAGTCCAACGGCAAATACGTTGACCGTAACGGCAACGCGGTGGATTACCAGACTGGCCCAATCATCTGGGGCGAGCCGGGCACCAACGGTCAGCACGCGTTTTACCAGCTGATTCACCAGGGCACCAAAATGGTTCCTTGCGACTTTATCGCGCCAGCGATCACCCACAACCCGCTGTCTGACCACCATCCGAAGCTGCTGTCTAACTTCTTCGCTCAGACTGAAGCGTTGGCGTTCGGTAAATCTCGCGACGTGGTTGAGCAGGAATACGCCGACCAGGGTAAAGATCCGAAAACGCTGGAACACGTCGTGCCGTTCAAAGTGTTTGAAGGCAACCGCCCAACCAACTCCATCCTGCTGCGCGAAATCACGCCGTTCAGCCTGGGGGCGCTGATTGCGCTGTATGAGCACAAAATCTTTACGCAGGGCGCGATCCTCAACATCTTCACGTTCGACCAGTGGGGCGTTGAATTGGGCAAACAGCTGGCAAACCGTATCCTGCCAGAACTGACCGATGATAAAGACGTCAGCAGCCACGACAGCTCGACTAACGGCCTGATTAACCGTTATAAATCCTGGAAATAAACCCGAAATAAACGACAAAAAGCCTTCTCTTCGAGAAGGCTTTTTTTATGTTTGCACCCTCTCCCCGTGGGAGAGGGCTGGGGTGAGGGCATCAGACCGCAGCGAACTTTCCCCCTCACCCTAAATTGCCCGGCGGCACTGCGTTTGCACGGGCCTACAAAACCGTAGGCACGGTAAGCGAAGCGCCACCGGGCAATGACTCAGACTATCCGGCAGTTTTGAATCCCTAAGAGCTTCGCAATCGCCTCTATTTTCTCTCCGACGTGACCCATGCCAATCGCGCAATGGTGTGCCGGGCCGCCTTCGCACCAGCGACGGGTAAACTCCCTGGCCGACAACGCAAAACGATAATGGCTGTTGGTATTACCGATATCCAGAGCCTCGCCCGGCACCGCTTCCCCTTCGGCGAACTGGAGCGTCACGCGGCCATCCCGATGTTCTACCACTGACAAAAATGTCACTGGACCCGGTGTGACCGTCATCTGAATCGACACCCCTTTGCCCGGTTTTCCGTGGTACAACGGCAGCGGCACCAGCCTGACCTTCCCCTCTGACATCAGCGGGTGCGCCGGGCCGTCGTGGCCCCACTGCACGGTGTCGCCGTCGAAATCCATACCGTACGGCTCAGAGAATGAACCGCCCGCGTTCAGCAGGCTAAGGATTTTCATGGCGAGCACATTCTTGATTTCACACTCTCCGGCCACCGGAATATTGCGCTCGGTGAGCAGCGTATTGCCCAAAATGACCGAGGTGATGATGTTTTCCTGCGGCGAACCGGATGCGCCCTCGTAGTAATACGCCATCGCCCCCAACTGATGGCGGGCAACCAGCTTATCCAGCGCGACCGAGGTGGTTATCGCTCGTTGCAGTTCAAACTCCTCGCATGCCGGGTCGACGTTCAGCGCATCGAACACCTGTTTGCGTTTTTGCTCACGCTCCGCAGAGCTTACCGACGGCAATGATTCCGCCAGTTCGCAAATCTCCAGCACCCGGAAGCGCACACCGAATTTGGCCGACAGATTGGTCATATCCGAGTAGACGTCATACATGCCGTTGTAATAGTGGCCGAGCACGCCCACGTTGGTGGTTTTCAGAATATGAACCGTTTGGGCGGCCGCGAGCCAGTTGTCGATTTCCCGCCATGCCTGCGGATCGTCGAGATAGCCCGGCACCAGGGTGTAACTGATGTTTGCCCGCTGGAACACGTTCACCAGCTCCGGCGCACTACAGGCCTGACAGTGCGCCAGCCATTGCCCAGTGCGCACCCCGCGATCCGGATGCTGGTTAATGGTCGCGCAGGGGACTTTCTTCTCCGGCTGTAGCGCCAGAATAATGACCGGGACGTTGAGTTGCTGCACCAACGGCAGGACGGTGGAACTCAGGGCGTAAGTGGTGATGTACAGCACCAGCGCATCGACGTTTTTTGCGGCGAACGTCGCGGCGGCGGCGTCCATGGTGTGCGGGCTATCAATCAGCCCGGCGTTCACTACCGCCACTTCGCGGCGCTGTAATTGCTCATCAACCCGGCCCAGATAGCCTTCGAGCTGTTCACGCAGGCCGTGAAACTGCGGCCAGTAAGTATCAAGCCCAATGCCAAACAGACCAACGGTGAATGTTTTCATGAGGGAGCCTCAGACAAGAATGACAGGATGCGGCCACTTTACGCACCGGCAGGGGGGAAAACCTGCGTCTGATGGACACACCTGAAGGCGAATTGGCCATTAAAACGAGGAACGGAGAATGGGGATCGCAAAATATCGATCCTGTGCGAAATGCATTTCCGCGAGGCAGAAATCGCGGTATTTATTTCCCATTAAAATTATAAGGAATAATGAAATGGGTTCCGAAAGGCTATTCCCTTGGTCTGTTCAGGTTAATCCTAAAAACCATTGTGATCGGCAATGCATAATTCATTTTTTAGGATTTTCTTGAGGTTTGTATTTTTAAAGTTGATTGAATTTAAAGGTTTTTATTATTTCCTCTGATTATGGAATAACGTTTTTTTCTCATTGTCCTAAAACCCGCCTGCTTATTTCCTGAGCCCTAATTCGTCAGCTTTAGTTGTGTATACTCGATATCGCCTGAATTTCTCAGGTGAAACTCCATTCATTCAACCAATGAAGGGAAATAGTAATGAAAAAAGTTATGTATGGCATTTTTGCCATTTCTGCGTTTGCGGCGGCTTCTGCCTATGCAGCCCCGGTGGAAACCGGTGATGCGGCAGGGTCGGCAGCGACGTCTGTGTCTGCGGGCAGTTCCGCCGCAACCAGCGCCAGCGCCGTAAGTTCGGCCGTGGGGGTCGCACTGGCGGCGACCGGTGGTGGTGATGGCTCCAATACCGGAACCACGACCACAACAACCACAAGTACCCGCTAAGTCTCACGGGTCATTAACCCTAACCACACTTCGGTGTGGTTATTTTGCCCCTTCGGAGAAGAGTCGTGAAGCGACCTATTATTGTCACTCTTTGCCTGCTGCTTCAGGCCTGTTCAGCCAGCACGGAAGGGCTCGGCAAATCGTTTTGGCATAGCGTTTTCGGCACGCAAGGCGTGCAACTTACCGCCGACGATATCCAGAATATGCCGTATGCCAGCCAATACATGCAGCTCAATAACGGCCCGCAGCTGTTTGTGGTCCTCGCGTTTTCAGAAAACGGTCAGCAGAAGTGGGTGACGCAAGATCAGGCCACGGTGGTGACGCAGCATGGGCGGATCGTGAAAACGTTGCTCGGCGGCGACAATCTACTCAGCGTGAACAACCTCGCCGACGATCCGCTGGCCAAACCTAACCAGATTATCGATGGCGCAAGCTGGACTCGTACTCTGGGCTGGACGGAACACAAACAGGTGCGCTACGCCACTGCCCGCTCTGAATTCCACTGGCAGGGCACCGACACCTTGACGCTGGCGGGAGAATCCACCGTCGTGCGCGTGCTGGTGGAAGATGTCAGCACTGACCAGGCGAGCTGGCAGAACCGCTTCTGGGTGGACAGCGAAGGACAAATTCGCCAGTCAGAACAGTATCTCGGCGCGAATTTCTTCCCGGTGAAAACCACCCTGATCAAGGCGGCGAAGCAATGAAAAAACTCACCCTTGCCGCAGTGATGACGCTGTTTATTGCTCCGCTAGCGCTGGCTGCGGGCACCGTCGACGTTTATATCAATGGCGCAAAAGAAGCCAAAACGCTGACCGACGCCGCCCATCTGGCGGATTTAGTGGCGCAGCCGAGACTGGAAAACAGTTGGTGGCCAGGGGCCGTTATCGCTGAAAAACAGGCCACTGCCGTGGCCCAGCAGCAGAAACAGACCCTGATGGCGCAGCTTGGCGCGCTGGCGTCGGACGAAAGCGGTGACGATGCCGCGGCAATTAACGCCGTGCGCCAGCAGTTAGAGGCGTTGAATGTGACTGGCAGACAATTTGTCAGCCTCGACCCCGACCGCGTACGGCTTGGGCGTCGCGCAAACCCGCCGCTGGAAGGGCAGTACAGCCTGTGGGTTGGGCAACAGCCGACCACCGTCAGCGTGTTTGGGCTGATTAGCAGTCCAGGTAAAACCGCGTTTGTCCCTGGCAAAGACGTGGCGGCGTATCTCGATGAGATGAGCCTGCTAAGCGGCGCGGACCGCAGCTATGCGTGGGTGATTTATCCCGATGGACGCAAAGAAAAAGCGCCAGTGGCGTACTGGAATAAGCGTCACATTGAGCCGATGCCCGGCAGCATCATTTTTGTCGGTTTCGCCGACTCACTTTGGACGAAGAAGTATGACGACCTGAACGCCGCGCTTCTTCGTGCCCTTGCACAGCGGATCCCGGAATAATGAAAAAAAGATTTCTCTATAGCCTGCTGGCGCTGGGCGTGAGCGCGGCCTGTCATGCGGAAACGTATCCGGCGCCGATTGGCCCGTCGCAGTCAGATTTTGGTGGCGTTGGCCTGCTGCAAACGCCGACGGCGCGCATGGCGCGGGAAGGGGAACTGAGTCTCAACTATCGCGATAACGATCAATACCGTTATTACTCCGCCTCGGTGCAGCTTTTCCCGTGGCTGGAAACGACCCTGCGTTATACCGACGTGCGAACCCGAGAATACAGTAGCGTGGAATCCTTCTCCGGCGACCAGACCTACAAAGATAAAGCCTTCGACCTCAAGCTGCGCCTGTGGGAAGAGAGCTACTGGCTGCCGCAGGTGTCCGTTGGGGCACGAGATATCGGCGGGACCGGCTTGTTTGATGCGGAATATCTGGTCGCCAGCAAAGCCTGGGGTCCGTTCGATTTCAGTCTGGGTCTGGGCTGGGGTTACCTTGGCACCAGCGGCAACGTTAAAAATCCGTTCTGTAGCTACAGCGATAAATATTGCTATCGCGATAACAGCTACAAGCAGGCGGGTTCGATGGACAGCAGCCAGATGTTCCATGGCCCGGCCTCGTTGTTCGGTGGTGTGGAATACCAGACGCCATGGCAGCCGCTGCGCCTGAAGCTGGAGTATGAAGGCAATAATTACAGCGAAGACTTCGCCGGAAAGCTCGAACAAAAAAGTAAGTTTAACGTCGGCGCCATTTATCGCGTGACCGATTGGGCCGACGTTAACCTCAGCTACGAGCGCGGTAACACCTTCATGTTCGGCGTGACGCTGCGCACCAACTTTAACGATCTGCGTCCGTCGTATAACGACAACAGTCGACCGAAATACCAGCCTCAGCCGCAGGACGCCATTCTGCAACATTCAGTGGTAGCGAATCAGCTGACGTTGCTTAAGTACAATGCCGGTTTTGCTGATCCGAAAATTCAGGTTAAAGGTGACACGCTGTACGTCACCGGCGAGCAGGTGAAATACCGCGATTCACGTGAAGGCATTGAGCGCGCAAACCGTATCATCATGAATGATTTGCCAGACGGCATTAGCACCATTCGCGTGACTGAAAACCGTCTGAACATGCCGCAGGTGACCACGGAAACTAACGTCGCCAGCCTGACGCGTCATCTGGAAGGTGAGCCGCTGGGCCACGAGACCGAACTGGTGCAGAAGCGTGAAGCGCCAGTGGTACCGGATAAAACCGAGCAGGGCTGGTATATCGACAAATCGCGCTTTGATTTCCACGTCGATCCGGTGCTCAGTCAGTCCATCGGCGGGCCGGAAAGCTTCTACATGTATCAGCTTGGTGTGATGGCCACCGCCGACTGGTGGGTGACCGACCACTTGCTGACCACCGGCAGTGTGTTTGGCAACATCGCCAACAACTACGACAAATTCAACTACACCAACCCGCCGAACGATTCGACACTGCCGCGGGTACGTACTCATGTGCGTGATTATGTTGAGAATGACGTTTACGTGAATAACTTGCAGGCCAACTATCTGCAGTATCTGGGCAATGATTTTTACGGCCAGGTGTACGGCGGTTATCTCGAAACCATGTACGGCGGCGTGGGTGGCGAAGTCCTGTGGCGTCCGGTCGACAGCAACTGGGCGTTCGGCGTGGATGCCAACTACGTGAAACAGCGTGACTGGACCAGTTCGCTGAACATGATGAAGTTCACCGATTACAGCGCCAAAGTGGGGAATCTCACGGCGTACTGGACGCCGTCGTTTGCCCAGGACGTGCTGGTGAAAGCCAGCGTCGGGCAATATCTGGCGGGCGATAAAGGTGGCACGCTGGAGGTGTCGAAGCACTTCGACAGCGGTGTCGTCGTGGGCGCGTACGCCACGATTACCAACGTGTCGGCAGATGAATATGGCGAAGGCGATTTCACCAAAGGCGTGTATGTCTCCGTGCCGCTGGACCTGTTCTCGTCTGGCCCGACCCGTAGCCGGGCGGCGGTTGGCTGGACGCCGCTGACGCGCGACGGCGGTCAGCAGCTCGGTCGTAAATTCCAGTTGTACGACATGACCAGCGATCGTAGTCAGAACTTCCGCTGATTTATTTCCCCCTCACCTAACCCTCTCCCCCCGGGGGAGAGGGGACAGTCCTGCCCGGATTTTCTCCGGGGGCATTCTATGCGCGAAATATAAGCAAAAAATGTAGATCTCCGTCACATTTTTGCGTTATACAAAGGGTTCGCCACAACGAAGGAGAAGCTGTATGACATCGCTGACTCGTCCACGCGTTGAATTTATCTCCACCGTTTTGCAGACCGTATTGAATCTGGGTTTGCTCAGCCTGGGCCTGATCCTGGTGGTTTTCCTCGGCAAAGAAACGCTCCATCTGGCCGACGTTCTGTTTGCCCCTGAACAAACCAGCAAATACGCGCTGGTGGAAGGGCTGGTGGTCTATTTCCTCTATTTCGAGTTTATCGCGCTGATCGTGAAGTACTTTCAGTCCGGTTTTCACTTCCCGCTACGCTATTTTGTCTATATCGGGATCACCGCCATCGTGCGGCTGATCATCGTTGATCATAAATCCCCACTCGATGTCCTGATCTATTCCGCGGCGATCCTGCTGCTGGTTATCACCCTTTGGCTGTGCAACTCGAAACGCCTGAAACGTGAATAAAAAAATGGCGCTCCAGGGAGCGCCAAATCAACAGTCACAAGTACAAATTGAGGGATAACAGTGGCATTACAGTGGCATTGCCCTTCGTATTTCGGGCAGGTATAACAATGAAACTTAACCTTTCACCCCGCCCGCCGTCAGGCCGTTAACCAGCCAGCGCTGAGCCAGCAGGAACACCAGCGTGATCGGGATGGCTGACAGCACGGCCGCCGCGGCAAAGTCGCCCCACAGGTAGTTTTGCGGGTTGAGGTATTGCTGCATGCCGACGGCCAGGGTGTAACTGTTCACGTCGCGTAGCAGCAAGGAAGCGACCGGCACTTCGGTGATAGCGGCGATGAACGACAGAATAAAGACTACCGCCAGAATTGGTACCGACAGCGGTAGCAGCACCAGACGGAACGCCTGCCACGGCGTGGCACCGTCCAGCGCGGCGGCTTCTTCCAGCGAACCGTCGATGGTTTCGAAGTAGCCTTTGATGGTCCAGACATGCAGCGCGATACCGCCCATATAGGCGAAGATCACGCCACCGTGCGTATTCAGGCCGATGAACGGAATGTACTGGCCGAGACGGTCAAACAAGGCATACAGCGCGACCAGGGACAGCACCGCCGGGAACATCTGGAAAATCAGCATACTTTTCAGCAGCGTCGCTTTGCCCGGAAACTTCATGCGGGCGAAAGCGTAAGCGCACGTGGTGGAAAGCACCACGATACCGACCGCGGTAATGCCCGCAATTTTGATCGAATTCCACAGCCACAGCAGCACCGGGAACGGCGGCGGGGTGACGCGGCCATCGGCGTGCTCGACGCTAAAGCCCAGCGCCAGCTTCCAGTGCTCCCAGGAAATCTGGTCCGGGATCAGGCTGCCGGTGGCGAAGTTACCTTCACGCAGCGAAATGGCGATAACCATCAGCAGCGGGAACATGATTGCGGCGATGAAAATCAGCAGCCCTAAGTGCGTGGCCAGGAGGCGCAGTTTCTGAGATGTGGGTTGAACCATAGCCATTGTCGATAACTCCTTAATCGAATTTCATGCGCGTGGCTTTGAGATTGATAATCGCCAGCGCGCCTACCAACAGGAAGATCAGCGTGGCAATCGCCGCCGCCAGGCCGAAGTCCTGACCACCGCCGCCTTCGAAGGCGATACGGTAGGTGTAGCTCACCAACAGGTCGGTATAGCCCGCTGGGGTGGTGGTGCCGAGCCGGTCCGGACCACCGTTGGTCAACAGTTGAATCAGCACGAAGTTGTTAAAGTTAAAGGCGAAGCTGGCGATCATCAGCGGCGTCAGCGGCTTGATCAGCAGCGGCAGCGTAATCTTAAAGAAGTTCTGGAATGGACCTGCGCCGTCCATTGCCGAGGCTTCGTACAAATCGTCCGGAATCGCCTTCAGCAGCCCCATGCACAGGATCATCATGTACGGATAGCCAAGCCAGGTGTTGACGATGATGATCATCGAACGCGCGGTGGTCGGGTCGCTGAACCACGCCGGTTTGATGCCAAACAGCGCGCCCAGCATCATGTTGATTTCACCAAAGCTCTGGTTGAACAGCCCTTTGAAGATCAGAATCGAGATAAACGACGGTACGGCGTACGGCAGAATCAGCAGCACGCGGTAAATGGCTTTCCCTTTCAGCGATTCCCACTGCACCACGCAGGCCAGTACCATGCCTACGGCCACGGTCAGCAGCACGGTCAGCACGGAGAAAATCACGGTCCAGACGAAGATGGCGAAGAACGGTTTCTGAATGCCTTCGTCGGTGAAGACGCGGGTGAAGTTATCCCAGCCAATGCTGACGGTGTAGCCCGGGCTCAGCTTTTCATCGCCCCAGTGACCGTCGGCGTTAACCGCCTGATAAAAACCAACCTGGTTATTCGGGCGATATTTCACGCCGCTCTGGTTATTGGTCAGCTCGCCTTTTTCACCCTCGGTATACAGCGGGCGCGTGCCGGAGAACTGGCGCAGGGAACTCATGATGACTTTGCTGTCATCCGGCAAAATCGCGGTCAGCTGGTTCAACGCCTGACGATTTTGGGTGATGACGCGCAGGTTGCCACGCTCGCCTTCCGGTAGAGCATCGGCTTCTTTCAGGGTGATTTTTTGCTCGCCGCCAAATTTGAAAGCGTCGGAGACATAATTTTTACCGCTGTCACCGTCGGTCAGCGCCAGCTTCCACGCATCACCCGCCGGGTATAACCCGAAGTTATAGGTTTTGCCCGCCTGGTACGAACGGTCCATCAGCACCTGCTGCGCGCGCTCTTGGGTCAGCTGGTTGGTGCTGCTGTAGTTGGTGAAGGCGATGGCGATGGTGCAGATCAGCGGGAACAGGACGAACAGCCCCATGCCGGCCATGCCAGGATAAACATAGCGCCACGCGTAGGCTTTACGATTGGCGAAAATATACAGGCCAGCAGAGCTTAAAATCAGCGTCATGATGGCGAACAGGTACTCCCCCTGGGCGTACATTAAAACAATAAGGTAGCCGACCAGCAGGCCCAGCAGTCCGACAACGGACCACTTCAGCGTTTCGCTTTGCCACCAGTGACTCTTTTTAACGGCATCCATGGGGTAATTTCCTCTACAGCGTTTCATCTTTTCTCCCTCTCCTGGGGGAGAGGGCCGGGGTGAGGGCGTCCGGACTTGAACAGCCCTCTCCCTAACCCTCTCCCAGAGGGAGAGGGAATTACGGCATGACGACATTACTTGGTGATACGTCCCTGAGCATCTTTCAGCGCAGCGTCTACGGTCTGACGACCGCTGGCGGCGTTGATGACTGCGGTGCGGGTGGCGTACCAGAAGGCGGCCATCTGCGGGATGTTAGGCATGATTTCGCCTTTCTGGGCGTTAGCCATGGTGGCGGCGATGCGCGGATCTTTTTCCAGCTGTTCCTGGTAAGATTTCAGTGCAACGGCACCCAGCGGTTTATCCTTGTTCACATCCGCCAGACCGTCGTTGGTCAGCAGGTAGTTTTCGAGGAACTCTTTCGCCAGCTCTTTGTTCGGGCTGGCGGCGTTAATGCCCGCGCTCAGCACGCCCACGAACGGTTTAGAGGCTTTGCCTTTGAAAGTCGGCAGCATGGTGACGCCGTAGTTGATTTTGCTCTTGTCGATGTTCGACCACGCCCACGGACCGTTGATGGTCATCGCGGTTTCACCCTTGTTGAAGGCCGCTTCTGCGATGGAGTAATCGGTGTCGGCGTTCATGTGTTTGTTCTTGATCAGGTCAACCAGGAAGGTCAAACCGGCTTTCGCGCCTGGGCTATCAACGCCCACGTCTTTCACGTCATATTTGCCGTTTTCAAACTTGAACGCGTAACCGCCGTCGGCGGCAATCAGCGGCCAGGTGAAGTACGGCTCTTGCAGGTTGAACATCAGCGCGGATTTACCCTTCGCTTTCAGTTCTTTATCCAGCGCCGGGATCTCTTCCCAGGTCTTCGGCGGGTTAGGCACCAGGTCTTTGTTATAGATAAGCGACAGCGCTTCTACCGCGATTGGGTAGGCAATCAGCTTGCCGTTGTAACGCACGGCATCCCAGGTGAACGGGTACAACTTGTCCTGGAACGCTTTATCTGGGGTGACTTCAGCCAGCAGGCCAGATTGCGCGTAGCCACCAAAACGGTCATGCGCCCAGAAGATGATGTCCGGGCCATCGCCAGTGGCGGCAACCTGCGGGTATTTCTCTTCCAGTTTATCCGGGTGCTCAATGGTCACTTTGATGCCGGTGTCTTTCTCGAATTTCTTACCGACTTCAGCCAGGCCGTTATAGCCTTTATCGCCGTTGATCCAGATAACCAGCTTACCTTCTTCGATTTTGGCGAAGGCAGAGGCGGAAAACATCATCGTGGTCAGTGCAGACAGCGCGAGGATGCGTGCGCCAGTTTTGATTTTCATATATCCCGTCCTATTTGGTGATGTACTCGTGGATACGCCTGGTGGCTTTTACAACGCTGAGTTTCCTTTCTTAGCAACCTCTTTCCATCCTCCCCAACCCTACGCCCCACCCCTCGTTTATGTGATCTCTGTTGCATAGTTTTAAGTTATGGGTTCTGGCGCACACAATACGACGCCGATTTTTGCCGTGTTCATCACGCTTTTAGCCAGGCCACGCCACGAGCGGGCTCAGACTGGCCTTTCTCATCCTCCCGTCTCCTCCCCCATGAAAAACACAAGGGGTGGAGGATTCACGAAAGTTATTGGTCGCGCATAGTCAGCCGCAGATGAATATTTCTTTTAGTGACGAGTTGTAACGAAGGGAGAAGGGGATGGCGAGCGTACAGCTGCGAAACGTAACGAAAGCCTGGGGTGACGTGGTGGTGTCGAAAGACATCAATCTCGACATCCATGAGGGGGAGTTTGTGGTGTTTGTCGGGCCATCGGGCTGCGGCAAATCTACGCTGCTGCGAATGATCGCCGGTCTGGAAACCATTACCAGCGGGGAACTGCTGATTGGTGAAAAGCGTATGAATGAAACGCCGCCTGCGGAACGCGGTATTGGCATGGTGTTCCAGTCCTACGCGTTGTACCCCCATCTCTCTGTTGCAGAAAACATGTCTTTCGGCCTCAAGTTAGCCGGAGCAAAGAAAGACGTCATTAACCAGCGCGTGACTCAGGTGGCCGAAGTGCTGCAGCTGGCTCACCTTCTGGAGCGTAAACCGAAAGCGCTTTCCGGCGGTCAGCGTCAGCGTGTGGCGATTGGCCGTACGCTGGTGGCCGAGCCGCGCGTGTTCCTGCTCGATGAGCCGCTGTCGAACCTCGACGCCGCCCTGCGCGTGCAGATGCGTATTGAGATTTCCCGTCTGCATAAGCGCCTGGGCCGCACGATGATTTACGTCACCCACGATCAGGTCGAAGCGATGACCCTCGCCGACAAAATCGTGGTGCTGGATGCCGGTCGCGTGGCGCAGATTGGCAAGCCGCTGGAACTCTATCACTACCCGGCCGATCGCTTTGTCGCGGGCTTTATTGGCTCGCCGAAGATGAACTTCCTGCCGGTGAAAGTCACTGCCACCGCCATTGAGCAGGTGCAGGTTGAACTGCCAAACCGTCAGCAAATCTGGCTGCCGGTTGAAAGCACGGGCGTGCAGGTCGGCGCCAATATGTCGTTAGGTATTCGTCCTGAGCATCTTCTACCGAGTGACATCGCCGATGTCACCCTCGAAGGGGACGTACAGGTCGTCGAGCAACTGGGTCACGAAACGCAAATTCATATCCAGATCCCCGCCATCCGTCAAAACCTGGTGTACCGCCAGAATGACGTGGTGTTGGTAGAAGAGGGAGCCTCATTCGCTATCGGTCTGCCGCCAGAGCGTTGCCATCTGTTCCGTGAGGATGGCACTGCATGTCGTCGGCTGCACAAAGAACCGGGCGTTTAAATCCCATAACAAAAGAAAAGCAATGGTCTCAGGAGATAGAACGATGATTACTCTGCGCAAACTTCCAGTGGCAATCGCGGTGACTGCAGGCATTTTGTCTGCGCACGCGGGCGCCGTAGATTTTAAAGGTTATGCCCGTTCGGGTATCGGCTGGACCGGTAGCGGCGGCGCACAACAGTGTTTCCAGGCAACTGGTGCACAAAGTAAATATCGTCTCGGTAACGAATGTGAAACGTACGCCGAGCTGAAATTTGGCCAGGAAGTGTGGAAAGAAGGCGATAAGAGCTTCTACTTCGACACTAACGTGGCTTACTCCGTAGCACAGCAGAACGACTGGGAAGCCACTGACCCAGCGTTCCGTGAAGCTAACGTGCAGGGTAAAAACCTGATCGACGCACTGCCAGGTGCCACCATCTGGGCCGGTAAGCGCTTCTATCAGCGTCATGACGTTCACATGATCGACTTCTACTACTGGGATATCTCCGGTCCGGGCGCTGGTCTGGAAAACGTGGACGTTGGCATCGGTAAACTCTCCTTCGCGGCAACGCGTTCAACGGAAGCAGGCGGTTCTTCTGCGTTCTCCAGCAACAACCTGCGCGACTACACCTCTTCAACCGCAAACGACGTGTTTGACGTGCGTTTGGGTCAAATGGAAATCAACCCAGGCGGTACCCTGGAGTTCGGTGTGGACTACGGTCACACCAACGTGAACGACGATTATTACCTGCAGCCGCAGGCGACTAAAGATGGCTGGATGTTCACCGCTGAACACACCCAGAGCATGCTGAAAGGCTTTAACAAATTTGTGGTTCAGTACGCGACTGACTCGATGACCTCTCAAGGTAAAGGCCAGTCTCAGGGCGCAGGTATTGGCATCGGTAACAACGATAACGATGGCTCTCTGTACGCGTATGGCATCAACAACAACGGCCACCTGCTGCGTGTTATCGACCACGGTGCAATTTCCCTGGGCGACAGCTGGGACCTGATGTACGTCGGTATGTATCAGGACATCAGCTGGGACAACAACAACGGTACAGAATGGTACACCGTGGGTGTGCGTCCAATGTACAAATGGACGCCTATCATGAGCACCTTGCTGGAAGTGGGCTACGACAACGTCAAATCCCAGAATACCGGCGACACCAACAACCAGTACAAAATTACCCTCGCACAACAATGGCAGGCTGGCGACAGCATCTGGTCCCGTCCGGCTATCCGCGTGTTCGCAACCTACGCCAAGTGGGATGAGAAATGGGGCTATGACACTTCGGGTAACCCGAACTCTCAGAGCGCCAACTACAACTCTAACTTCGGTATGCAGACCGGTGGCCTTGGCCGCGGCGACAGCGACGAGTGGAGCTTCGGTGCCCAGATGGAAATCTGGTGGTAATTTGCAGTTAAGTTAACCCACTGTTATGCCACACAAAGAGGGGCGAAAGCCCCTCTGATTTAGACTCAGCGCGCTATTGCCTGGCTACCGCTGAGTCCTGTCTTTGAGGTCATTAAAATGAAAATGAACAAAAGTCTCATCGCGCTGTGCCTCTCCGCGGGTCTGTTGGCAAGCGTACCGGCAGTCACTTTCGCTGACGTGAATTTTGTGCCGCAGAATACCACTGCTGCCCCGGCTATCCCGACTTCTGCCTTGCAGCAGTTGGTCTGGACGCCTGTTGATCAATCCAAAACCCAAAGTACCGATCTTGCCGGAGGCGGTCAGCCGCTGAATGTGCCTGGTATTACCGGCCCGGTGGCGGCATACAGCGTCCCGGCTAACATTGGTGAACTGAATATCACGCTCACCAGTGAAGTGAACAAACAAACCCGCGTTTATGCGCCGAACGTGCTGATCCTCGATCAGAACATGACGCCATCCGCGTTCTTCCCAAGCAGCTACTTTACCTACCAGGAACCGGGCGTCATGAGCGCCGACCGCCTGGAAGGTGTCATGCGCCTGACGCCTGCGTTAGGTCAGCAGAAAATTTACGTGCTGGTGTTCACCACGCCGCAAGATTTGCAGCAGACCACCACCCTGATTGACCCGGCGAAAGCGTATGCCAAAGGGACGGGCAACGCGGTGCCAGATATTCCGGACCCGATTGCGCGCCACGTTTCTGAAGGCACTCTCAAGCTGAAAGTGAAAACGTCCTCCGCTTCAAGCGTGCTGGTCGGCCCACTGTTTGGCTCTTCCGGCCCAGGCCCTGTCACCGTGGGTAACACGGCGGCACCGGTATACGCAGCCCCTGCTGCGGCACCTGCAACGGCGGCGGCTGTAGCGGCGCCGGTTGCGGCTTCCGCGGCCTCTACGGCACCTGCCGCGAAAAGCGAGCCGGTTCTGAATGACACCGAAAGCTATTTCAATAACGCGATTAAACAGGCAGTTAATGAGGGCAACATCGACAAGGCCCTGAAATTGTTAAACGAAGCCGAGCGCCTCGGTTCGACTTCTGCCCGTTCCACCTTTATCAGTAGTGTAAAAGGCAAGGGGTGACCGTCTCCCCACATTGCTGATGTTTGGCCCAGGCCATTCGGTGCGTCCTTTTGGGCGCACCGTTTTTTCTGGCGCAACAGCGGGCTTTGCATGGCTGTTGCGCGGTTGATCGGATATTGACGTTTCTTCCTCCCGCGAACCCTTTTCTACGATACAATGCCGATAAGTTATGTATCGGAGAGCCTGGTATGTCACATCCTGCGCTGGCGCAACTGCGTGCGCTACGCTATTACACCACCCTTCCGGAACTCGATGCGGCGCAGCTTGACTGGTTGCTGCTGGAAGATTCCATGACAAAACGCTTCGAACAGCAGGGCAAGCGCGTCACTGTGACGCTTATCCGCGAGGGTTTTGTCGGTCAGGATGAGATTGTTGCTGAGCAGGCATTACTGCCTGTTGAGGCGCGCTACTGGCTGCGTGAAATTTTGCTGTGTGCCGACGGTGAACCCTGGCTTGCCGGGCGCACGGTGGTGCCTGAATCCACCCTCAGCGGGCCCGAGCTACAGCTGCAACAGCTGGGTAAAACGCCGTTGGGGCGCTATCTGTTTACGTCATCCACTTTAACCCGTGATTTTATTGAAATTGGTAAAGATGCAGAGCTGTGGGGGCGTCGTTCCCGTCTCCGGCTGAGCGGAAAACCGCTGCTGTTAACCGAGCTGTTTCTGCCTGCGTCGCCGCTGTACTGAGAGGAAGTGAATTATGGAGAGGAGTCTGACGCAGAATAAGCTGCAGGCTTATAGCCGTCTGATGAGAATTGATAAGCCAATCGGCTCGCTGCTGCTGCTTTGGCCGACGTTATGGGCGTTATGGGTGGCGATGCCTGGCGTGCCGCCGCTGTGGATCCTCGCGGTTTTCGTGGCGGGCGTCTGGCTGATGCGCGCCGCCGGTTGCGTGGTCAATGATTACGCAGACCGCAAAATCGACGGGCATGTTAAACGCACGGCACATCGACCTTTACCCAGCGGTGACGTGAGCGAAAAAGGGGCACGGACGCTGTTTATCGTGCTGGTGGTGCTGTCGTTCCTGCTGGTACTGACGCTCAATAAGATGACTATTCTGCTGTCGGTGGCAGCGCTGGCGCTGGCGTGGGTGTATCCGTTTATGAAGCGCTACACCCACCTGCCGCAGGTGGTACTGGGCGCGGCCTTTGGCTGGTCGATTCCAATGGCGTATGCCGCCGTGAGTGAATCGCTGCCGCTAAGCTGCTGGCTGATGTTCCTCGCCAACATTTGCTGGGCCGTGGCGTACGACACCCAGTACGCGATGGTCGACAGAGACGACGATCTGAAGATTGGCGTGAAATCGACGGCCATTCTGTTCGGTAAACAGGACAAATTGATCATCGGCATTTTGCAGATAGCCGTGCTGGCCTTGATGGCTGCCGTGGGCTGGATGAGCGGTTTAAACTGGGCGTTCTACTGGTCGATATTTGTCGCCGGTGCGCTGTTCGTTTACCAGCAAAAACTCATTAAAGACCGTGACCGTGATGCCTGCTTCAAAGCGTTTTTAAACAATAACTACGTGGGACTGGTGCTGTTTATCGGTCTGGCGATGAGTTATATGGTTTAACCGCCGGGTGACAAAAACAAAAAAAGCCGGAGCAACTCACATTGCTCCGGCTTTTTTTATGCGCTGACATCAAGCGTCCTGACTGGCACTCTCGATAGTCAGACGGACATCCGGTGCCAGCAGTTCGGCCAGCAGCTGATAGATTTTCAGCGTCTCAGCCGGTTCGGCATCGCCACTGTCGCTGATGTAGCCTTCGTCACGCAGGGTAAGCACCAGCGTACTGAACACCGCTTTGTCGAAGAACTCCGGCGCATTGATGCCGTGCAGCACCGACAGACGCTGAGCCACGGTACGGCTCTCTTTTTCAAGCGTGCTGCGGTTGATGGACGGATTAGCGCTCAGCAGCCAGAAGGTTATCGCATAACGTTGCAGCGTTTCACGCGCCCCAGCGGCCAACAGTTGCAGCGTGCGGGAGTGCGACGGATTGATACAAACGTCGTCGTTATCAACCGTCACCAGGCCCTGACGCTGCATTTCTGCCAGCAGCTCGTCGATAACGCCCGACAGCTCTTCTTTTTCCCAACGCAGGAACAGCTCGGCTTTCAGCATCGGGTACAACATCTCTACATGACGGACCATCTCGGTGCGGGAGATAGTCCGGTGCTGCGTCACGATAGCCGCCAACAGGGACGGGATCATCAGCATGTGGGTGATGTTGTTGCGATAGTACGTCATCAGCACTGCCTGCTCGCGCGGCAGAATAATGATATCGCCGATGGTGTCTTTCTCGACTTCGAACTTGTTCATCTGCAACGCGTGGTCAATCAGCGCGCTGGCAGTTACCGACGGCACCGTGGCATCTGGCGCGTACGGCACATTGCGCATCAGCTGCAGATAGCAATCTAGCTGTTCGGTCAGCTGTTCACGCGTCAGGGAACGTTGGCGCGATGCCAGCAGCGCAGTTACACACAGGTTCATGGCGTTAGCCGCGCCCGCGTTGTTAATACGCACCATCAGGTCATCGGCGATGTTATTCACGGTTGGCGTCAGCCATGCCGGGCGGATGGATTCAATCGGATCGATGGATTCACGCCATTCCGGCACGTGCTGGTTCAGGTAGGTCATCAGCGGCAACGGTTCGCCAAAGTTGACGTAACCCTGGCCGAGATTGCGCAGCTTGCTTAACCCGCGCAGCATCTGCGGCAGGCTTTCTTTCTCTTTGGTCGCGCCACGCAGTTCTTTCGCGTAAGTACCCACTTCCATCACGTGCTCATAGCCAATGTAGATTGGAACGAGGGTGATAGGCCGGGTGCCACCGCGCAGCATCGCCTGAATGGTTATCGACAGGGTGCCGGTTTTCGGATCCAGCAGACGACCGGTACGGGAACGACCGCCTTCCACGAAGTATTCTACAGAGTAACCGCGGCTGAACAGCTCGCCGAGGTATTCACGGAACACAGTGGAATAGAGCTTGTTGCCCTTGAAGGTACGACGAATAAAGAACGCGCCCAGACGACGGAAAATCGGGCCGGCTGGCCAGAAGTTCAGGTTGATGCCCGCGGCGATATGCGGCGGCACCAGCCCCTGGTGATAGAGCACATAGGACAGCAGCATGTAGTCCATGTGGCTGCGGTGGCAGGGCACATAAACAATTTCATGGCCGTCGTGAGCCAGCTGGCGCACGCGCTCGGCGTTATTAACGTTGATCCCCTGGTACAAACGGTTCCAGGTGAAGCCCAGCACGCGGTCGGTGAGGCGAATCATTTCGTAAGAGAAGTTGGCGGCAATTTCTTCCATCAGGGCGACAGCGTTTTGCTGCGCTTTCTCATGGGAAATTTTCTTGCTGCGCGCTTCGTCTTCTACCGCGCGGGCAATCGCTTTGGACGCCAGCAGCTTGTTAAACAAGTCCTGACGTGCAGGCAGGCGCGGGCCTACGGCCGCCAGACGCTGACGGGCAAAGTGCGTTCGTGCCACACGGGCCAGCTTCTGTGCGATAATTTTGTCGGTGCCGTGCTCGGTGGCCATGCGGCGCAGCGAAACGGACGGCGAGAAACGCACGAAGCTGTCGCGACCAAGCCAGGTGACGGCAAAGAACTTCTGGAAGCCGTTCATCATGCGCAGCGGCGGGTTGACTTCGCCTTTTTCGCGGCCCGGAGAGCGCCCAAACATCACGGACACCGGTACCATCTGCACATCAAGTTCTGGATTACTGCGATGCAAATCCAGATAATTGTGGAACAGCTTGATAGACTCTTCTTTCGGCGTGTAATACGTAAACGCACGCGGTCCGCCGTGAATGAACACGTAACGCGGCAGCTCGGTGCCGTCGATCACGAGCGGCTCCAGCGGGTCCGGAAGACCATGCGCCAGACATTGGGCGCGTAAAGTCAGCAGATCTGCCTTCGAGTTATACGGCAGAACGTACATAATTGGGCGTGAGGTATCGAGTCCCAGTTCCTCAGCAGGATTTGCCGGGATAGACTTGCTTTTTACCAGCACGCTTAATGGTAAATTCAGTAATTTGTAGTAAATTCGTGGCCAGCCAGACATAAAGGATGTAAAGCCTCTGGTTAATCATGCAAATGCGCCGCAAGGATAACAGAAAGTGCACAGAATATCTGTTCTACCGCGTCCGGCGCGCAGTGACATTGACGCTAAATAATGTAAAAGGTTCTTTTGATGGCTAATGATACCACCGGCTTAACCCGAATCATCAAAGCAGCAGGCTACTCCTGGAAAGGTTTTCGCGCCGCATGGCAAAACGAAGCTGCTTTTCGTCAGGAAGGCGTTGCCGCCGTTATCGCCATCATTCTCGCCTGTTGGTTAGATGTGGATGCCATCACCCGAGTGTTACTGATTGGTTCAGTGCTTCTGGTGATGATAGTGGAAATTATCAACAGTGCGATTGAAGCGGTGGTTGACCGCATCGGGACGGAACGCCACGAGTTGTCGGGCCGAGCAAAAGATATGGGGTCCGCCGCCGTGTTTCTGGCGATTTGTATCGCCGCACTCACCTGGATCACGCTGCTGTGGACGCATTATCGATAACGTCCGCATAATTACGCAAACGTCTGGTTTTTTGTGCGTTTTGCGGTTCCAAATTCGCCATTAACTGTATATACTCACAGCATAACTGTATATACACCCAGGGGGCGGAATGAAAGCGTTAACGACCAGGCAGCAAGAGGTGTTCGATCTGATCCGGGATCACATCAGCCAGACGGGCATGCCGCCAACGCGTGCGGAAATCGCGCAGCGCTTGGGGTTCCGTTCCCCGAACGCGGCTGAAGAGCACTTGAAAGCGCTGGCACGTAAAGGCGTTCTCGAGATCGTTTCCGGTGCCTCGCGCGGCATTCGTCTTCTGGTAGAAGAAGAAACCGGTATCCCGCTGATCGGGCGAGTGGCGGCGGGTGAACCCCTGCTGGCACAGCAGCATATCGAAGGCCATTATCAGGTCGATCCGGCAATGTTTAAGCCGAGTGCCGATTTCCTGCTGCGCGTCAGCGGAATGTCGATGCGTGATATCGGTATTCTCGACGGCGATTTGCTTGCGGTTCATAAAACGCAGGATGTGCGTAACGGTCAGGTCGTTGTCGCCCGTATCGACGATGAAGTGACGGTGAAACGCCTGAAAAAACAGGGCAGCACCGTTGAGCTGCTGCCTGAAAACAGCGAGTTCTCTCCGATTGTGGTCGATCTGCGTCAGCAGAACTTCTCCATCGAAGGGCTGGCGGTTGGCGTCATTCGCAACGGCGAATGGTTGTAACCGTCTCGTCAGGCCGGATTTAAGTATTTTCAGTGGCGCCGTTCTGGCGCCATTTTGTTATCTTTTTTACCCTATTCATCATCACAGGTTTACTCATGTCGCTCTTCACCACTGCAGACAAGGCATTGTGGCGTCTCGCGCTGCCGATGATTTTCTCAAATATCACCGTGCCGCTGTTGGGGCTGGTGGATACGGCAGTTATCGGTCATCTCGACAGTCCTGTTTATCTCGGCGGCGTGGCGATCGGGTCCATGGCGACCAGTTTCCTGTTCATGCTGCTGTTATTCCTTCGTATGAGCACCACCGGCCTCACCGCACAAGCCTACGGCGCTAAAGACCCTGTGCGTCTTGCGCGCGCTCTGGTACAGCCTTTGCTGCTGGCGCTGGGGGCGGGCCTGATGATTGTTGTGCTCCGCACGCCTTTGATTGACCTGGCGCTGCATATTGTCGGTGGTAGCGATGCCGTGCTGGAACAGGCGCGGCGTTTCCTTGAAATCCGTTGGTTAAGCGCACCTGCGTCCCTGGCAAATCTGGTTCTGCTCGGCTGGCTGCTCGGCGTGCAGTACGCGCGTGCTCCGGTGATTTTGCTGGTGGTCGGCAACGTCTTAAATATCGTGCTCGATTTATGGCTGGTGATGGGCCTGCACATGAACGTGCAGGGCGCGGCGCTGGCGACGGCATGTTCCGAATATGCGACCTTTTTCATCGGCTTGCTGATGGTGCGGCGCGTGCTGTACCTGCGTGGCATATCGCTGGAAATGCTCAAAGACGCCTGGCGAGGCAACATCCGTCGCCTGCTGGCGTTGAACCGCGACATCATGCTGCGCTCGCTGCTCCTGCAACTCTGTTTTGGTGCGCTCACGGTATTTGGCGCGCGGCTGGGCAGCGATATTGTTGCGGTTAACGCGGTGCTGATGACGATGCTCACCTTCACCGCTTATGCGCTGGATGGCTTCGCCTATGCAGTGGAAGCGCATTCTGGGCAGGCTTATGGCGCACGGGATGACAGCCAGCTACTGGATGTCTGGAAAGCGGCCTGTCGTCAGTCCGGTATTGTTGCCCTGGCCTTTGCGCTGATTTATTCGGTGGCGGGGGAGCACATCGTCGCCATGCTCACGTCGATTACCCAACTGCGCGAGCTGGCCGACCGCTACGTCATCTGGCAGGTGGTGTTACCGGTGATCGGCGTGTGGTGTTATCTGCTCGACGGCATGTTTATCGGTGCAACGCGCGGGGCGGAAATGCGTAACAGCATGGCGGTGGCGGCCGCTGGTTTTGCCCTCACACTGCTGACAGTGCCGGTGTTAGGGAACCACGGATTGTGGCTGGCACTGGCGGTGTTCCTGGCGCTGCGCGGGCTGTCTCTGGCGTGGATTTGGCGGCGTCACTGGCAGCAGGGAACGTGGTTTTCGTAACGGCTAAATTTCACCCCGATGGTTAAAGATTCTGAATAATCCCCGGATGGCGAAATGCTTACCTATACTCTTTATCACGTCCAGCAGAAAACGGTGTTAACGGACGACGTATCTTCACTCTGCACCACCGAACTGATGAGGAATAGATCATGAATAAAGACGAAGTCGGCGGCAACTGGAAACAGCTGAAAGGTAAAGTGAAAGAGAAATGGGGTAAGCTCACCGATGATGACTTTACGGTTATCGAAGGTAAGCGTGACCAGCTGGTTGGGAAAATCCAGGAGCGTTACGGATACGCGAAAGATCAGGCCGAGGACGAGGTCAAAGACTGGGAAACCCGCAACGATTACCGCTGGTAAACGAATGCACTACCCGTGCGTACAAGGAAGTACAACCCTCAGGGCGGCTTAAAGCCGCCCTCTCTTTTTTCGGGGGCTTACTTCTGACCAGGCTTACGTTTGATTTGAATCGTATGATCATGACCGCAGCAATCCTGCGTGCGGCAAGCTTCCACTTCAACACACCCTGAGCACAGCCCATGTGCCTCAATCACATTATGACGCAGCGCAAACCCCATGGTGGCCGCCAGCGTATGCATAATGTCTTCCACCCCGTCAGCCGCTTCTTCCTTCACCACGCCACAGCGATCGCAGATAAACATCGCCGACGTATGCGACGGTTTATCAAACAGATGGCACAGCACGTAGCTGTTGGTCGATTCCACCTTATGCACAAACCCTTGCTCGAGTAAAAACTCCAGCGCGCGATACACGGTCGGCGGTTTCGCCTGCGGCTCGCTGACTTTTAGCAGGTCCAGCAGATCGTACGCGCTGATTGCGCCCTGTTGCAGCGTCATCAGACGTAATACTTCGAGGCGTTGCGGTGTCAGACGAACGCCACGTTGTGCGCAAAGCTTTTCGGCCTGCACGAGCATGTCTTGTGGAGTGATCGGGTCCATAGGCGCCTCGAAATCGGGTGTAAAGTAAACGTCTACTTTATCATGTAATGGCCGAAACGCCGATAACCTGCCGGGTATGCTATACCTGACGCATCACCACCCGAGGGAACATCATGAAAAGACCAGACTGTATTCGACACTGGCGCGAGCTGGAAGAGCCTGATAATGCCGGTTATCCCGATAGCAAAGAGTTGTTTTCCGTTGGCGCGCCGCTGGCTCGTAAACTGGGCCTGATGCGTCTAGGCATTCACCATGAGCGCCTTTCACCCGGCCGACGCACCTCTTATCCCCACGCCGAAAGCGACGAAGAAGAGTTTATCTACGTGATTGAAGGCCGCCCTCAGGCGTGGATCAACGGTTACTTGTGGCAGCTGGAACCGGGCGACAGCGTAGGCTTTCCGTCAGGAACCGGTGTCTGCCACACCTTCATCAATAATACTGAGGAAGAGGTGGAGTTACTGGTCGTCGGTGAAGCGAATAAAAAGCAAAACCGGATATATTATCCGCTTAATCCAGAGTACGCCGCGACCCGTCAGGACCGATGGGTGGACCATCCGCCACAATTTTTTGGTCCACATGACGGGAAACCTTCGCGAAAATAACAATCTCTTCTATAAATATTGAGGGGCGTCACATATTACAACGTTATCACAGTGCCCCTTAACTCAAATCACCTTAATTGGCTGCTTTTTACATCGTTATTCACAGCAATAGATCGACCCCTTTCAGTGGATAACTGAAAGGGGATTAACGTTCACCTGCAAATAACGAGCATACCGTGAAAAAAAATATCAAATATTCTGTGGTGTCTGCGGCTGTCTCCCTGTTTATGGCAAATCAGGCGGGAGCGGCCAATACGTGGTCAGAGGCAAGAAATGATGCAATGGGGGGAACCGGCGTGGCGTCGGCGAACTATGGGAGTGCGGTATTGATCAACCCCGCGCTGCTGGCGAAGTCACAACCGGATGATGATGTCTCTGTCGTTATTCCATCTGTCGGGGGGCAGATTACCGACAAAGACAATCTTCGTGATCAAATTGATGATATCAGCGATGAGATCGACCACTACAAAAACGTCCTGGATAACCTGACACCGGAAGGGATCCTGCTGGATCCGGGCGGCACATTAAATCAGTTCCAGAGTGCGGCGGGGGATCTGGCCGGGCAACTGGACGATCTGCGTGGCAAAACGGCGCGAGCCAATGCCGGTGCGGGAATAGCGGTGAGCGTGCCGACTTCGGCGGTCTCACTGGCATTTGTGACCAAAGCCTACGCCCATGCCCGGGTCAGTTCGAACATCGATCAGAGCGATATCGACTACCTGCGCAACATTCAAAACTCTGACGCGTTTGCTGCCACTGAGGCGGCGAATGCGGTGCTGAACGGTAGCGATCAGATAACCAACAACCTGAATTCCACTGCGTCGGGGAAAGCGGCGATTGTGTCCGACTACGGCATCGCCATTGCGCGTAAGTTTGATATCGGCGGCGTACCGGTATCGCTTGGCGTGACCCCGAAGCTGCAACAAACCTGGGTTTATAACTACACCACGTCTATCGACGATTATCACAGCGACGACTGGAAAGACAGTAAGTACCGCAACGATGACACTGGCTTTAACGTCGATGCGGGGATCGCGGCGGACTTTGGCGAAAACTGGACCGTCGGCCTGAGCGGGCAGAATCTGATGTCTCGCGATATCGACACCAAAGACGTGCGCATTAAAAACAACGCTACCGGCGTGACCACCAACTACAAAGACACGTACCAAATCCGACCATTAGTGACTGCGGGCGTGGCGTGGCATACCGATTTGCTGACGTTGACTGCCGACGGCGACCTGACGGAAACCAAAGGCTTCAAAACGGAAGACGATTCGCAATATGTCGGCGTCGGGGCAGAAGTGACGCCGTTGAGCTGGATGGCGGTGCGGGCGGGTTATCGTGCGGACGTCAAAGGCAACGACAGCAACGTCTTCACCGCCGGTGTAGGCTTCGCCCCACTGAATACGGTGCATGTCGACCTGATGGGACTGTACGGTGAAGATCAAACCTGGGGTGCGGGGGTGCAGCTGGGTCTGACATTCTGACAATCGCGGAGGCCATGCGCCTCCGCTTTTTCTTTGTGCTATAGTAGCGCCCCATTTTCCACCGGATGCTCAATACTTCGCCATGCTGCCAGAAACACAATCCTCCGCTTATCCTGCGCACCGTTTCTCCATCGCACCGATGCTCGACTGGACGGACAGGCATTGTCGTTACTTCCTGCGCCTGTTGTCCCGCCACACGCTGCTGTACACCGAAATGGTGACCACGGGGGCGATCATTCATGGCAAAGGTGATTACCTGGCGTACAGCGAAGAAGAACATCCGCTGGCCCTGCAGTTGGGCGGCAGCGATCCGGCTGCACTGGCGCATTGTGCGAAGCTAGCTGAAGAACGCGGCTACGACGAAATTAACCTCAACGTCGGCTGTCCGTCCGACCGCGTACAGAACGGCATGTTTGGCGCCTGCCTGATGGGCAACGCCCAGCTGGTTGCCGACAGCGTGAAAGCCATGCGTGACGTGGTGTCGATTCCGGTCACGGTCAAAACCCGCATCGGCATTGATGACCAGGACAGCTACGAATTTCTCTGCGACTTTATCAACACCGTGTCCGGGAATGGCGAGTGCGATATGTTTATCATCCACGCGCGTAAAGCCTGGCTTTCCGGCCTCAGCCCGAAAGAAAACCGTGAGATTCCACCGCTGGATTACCCGCGCGTTTATCAGCTCAAGCGTGACTTCCCGAACCTGACGATGTCGATTAACGGCGGCATCAAATCGCTGGCCGAAGCCAACGCGCATTTGCAGCATATGGATGGCGTTATGGTGGGCCGTGAGGCGTATCAGAATCCGGGAATTCTGGCGTCGGTCGACCGTGAAATCTTTGGCATTGAAGGCGTCGATCCGGATCCGGTTGATGTGGTTCGCGCCATGTATCCTTACATCGAACGAGAGCTGAGCAATGGCACGTACCTCGGCCACGTGACGCGTCACATGCTCGGTCTGTTCCAGGGCATTCCAGGTGCACGCCAGTGGCGTCGTTACCTCAGTGAAAACGCCCATAAAGCGGGTGCGAATATCGATGTGCTCGAACAGGCGCTGCAACGGGTGGCGAATAAGCGTTAAGAAATACGCTAAAAGTTAGTCTGATTGACCACGCCTCGCAGGCCTCTGCGGGGCGTTTTTGTTTAAAATCAGTGAAATACGTTTTGGCATGATTTTTGTAATGGTAAAGGCAGTGGGTTATTTTTTAAGGGGAAACGCCATGCTGGAACTGTTATTTATCATCGGATTCTTTGTCATGCTGCTGGTTACCGGCGTCTCTGTGCTGGGCATTCTGGCTGCGATAGTGGTTGCGACCGCGCTAATGTTCGTCGGTGGCCTGTTTACCCTGATGATCAAATTGCTGCCGTGGCTGCTGCTCGCCGTCGCCGTGGTGTGGATTATCCGGGCGGTCAAAACGCCGAAAATCCCGGCCTATCGACGTGACGATCGCTGGCGCTATTAAGGGTTTGCGGGGTGCGTCACAACCTGAGAAAGGCAGCGTAGGCATTGCGTCATAAATCTGTCATTCTTAGCGCGATAACGAATTCATCGCGCTGTACCCTACATACAGCGAACGATAAAAAAAGGGCTTCCGAAAGGAAGCCCTAATAATTTCTGCATACCCTGAATTACGGCAGCAGTAAACTTGAGCCTTGTGTTGCCCGGCTTTCCAGCGTTTCATGCGCTTTCTGCGCATCGTGCAACGCGAATTTCTGGCTATCGGCCACATCCACTTTAATCACGCCGCTGGCGATCAGCGAAAACAGCTCATTGCTGGCTTCCTCGAGTTCATCGCGGGTGGTGATGTAACCCTGAAGGGAAGGGCGGGTGGCAAACAGAGAGCCTTTCTGATTCAGAATACCGAGATTCACACCGGTGACCGCGCCGGACGAATTACCAAAGCTGACCATCAGACCACGACGCTGCAGGCAATCCAGCGACGCTTCCCAGGTGTCTTTCCCTACCGAGTCATACACCACGCGCAGCTTTTTGCCGTTCGTCATCTCTTTCACGCGTTCCACCAGGTTTTCTTCCCGGTAGTTAATCACCTGCCAGGCCCCGGCTTGTAACGCGCGCTGCGCTTTTTGCGCAGAGCCCACGGTACCAATCAACTGCGCACCTAAGGCTTTCGCCCACTGGCAGGCGATCAGCCCTACGCCACCGGCTGCGGCATGGAACAGGAACGGTTCATTCGGCTTAATTTCGTAGGTTTTGCGCAGCAGGTAGAACACCGTCAGCCCTTTGAGGAATGAGGCGGCGGCTTGTTCATAGGAGATCGCGCCGGGCAGAATCGCGGCTTTATCGGCAGGCACATTGTGGACCGAGCTGTAAGCGCCGAGCGAGGATTGCGCGTAGACCACGCGGTCGCCTGCTTTAATGTGCTTCACGCCGCTGCCGACTTTGCTGACCACGCCTGCGGCTTCCGTTCCCAGACCACTCGGCAAAGAGGGCGGCGGATACAGCCCACTGCGGATGTAAGTATCGATATAGTTAATGCCGATGGCCTTGTTCTCCACCTGGATCTCATTCTCTTTTGGATCCGCAGGGGTAAATTCGACGGCGTTAAGTACGTCAGGCCCACCATGCTGATGAAATTCTATTCGCGTTGCCATGCTTCCTCCGTACATATCGTTTAGTAGGGGCATCAGATATGATAATCTTACGACCCACTCTTTAACCCGGTAACTCCATTCACTATGGCAGGAAATAAACCCTTCAACAAACAACAGACTGAGCCACGTGACCGCGATCCAATGGTCTCCGGGCTGAAAGTACCCCCGCACTCGATTGAAGCGGAACAGTCGGTGTTGGGTGGTTTAATGCTGGATAACCAGCGCTGGGATGACGTCGCCGAACGCGTCGTAGCAGAAGATTTTTATACTCGTCCGCATCGTCATATTTTTACCGAAATGGCGCGTTTGCAGGAAAAAGGCAGCCCGATTGACCTGATTACGCTCGCGGAATCGCTTGAGCGGGAAGGGCAACTGGATACCTGCGGCGGGTTCGCCTATCTGGCTGAACTGTCGAAAAACACGCCAAGTGCGGCAAACATCAGCGCATATGCGGATATCGTGCGTGAACGTGCGGTTGTACGTGACATGATCTCAGTGGCGAATGAAATCGCCGAAGCCGGTTTTGATCCCCAGGGCCGCACCAGTGAAGATCTGCTGGATTTGGCCGAAAGCCGGGTATTCAAAATCGCCGAAAGCCGCGCCAATAAAGACGAAGGCCCGAAAAATATCGCCGAGGTGCTGGACGCCACCGTGGCGCGTATCGAGCAGCTTTTCCAGCAGCCGCACGACGGTGTAACGGGCGTGAATACCGGTTATGACGATCTGAATAAAAAGACCGCCGGTTTGCAGCCGTCGGATTTGATTATCGTCGCGGCACGTCCGTCGATGGGTAAAACGACATTTGCAATGAACCTCGTCGAAAACGCGGCGATGTTGCAGGATAAGCCGGTGCTTATCTTCAGTCTCGAAATGCCCTCCGAACAGATTATGATGCGTTGCCTGGCATCGCTCTCGCGCGTCGACCAGACTCGCATTCGTACCGGTCAGCTGGATGACGAAGACTGGGCGCGCATTTCAGGCACCATGGGTATTTTGCTCGAAAAACGTAATATCTACATTGATGATTCCTCCGGCCTGACGCCGACGGAAGTGCGCTCCCGCGCGCGCCGTATCGCCCGCGAACATGGCGGCATTGGCCTGATCATGATCGACTACCTGCAGCTGATGCGCGTTCCGTCGTTGTCGGACAACCGTACCCTGGAAATTGCTGAAATTTCTCGCTCGCTCAAGGCGTTAGCGAAAGAACTTCAGGTGCCGGTGGTGGCGCTGTCGCAGCTTAACCGCTCCCTGGAGCAGCGTGCCGATAAGCGCCCGGTCAACTCCGACTTGCGTGAATCCGGCTCCATCGAGCAGGATGCCGACTTAATCATGTTCATCTACCGGGATGAGGTTTATCACGAGAACAGCGACCTAAAAGGCATCGCCGAAATCATTCTGGGTAAACAGCGTAACGGCCCGATCGGCACCGTACGCCTGACGTTCAACGGACAATGGTCGCGCTTTGATAACTACGCCGGGCCACAATATGATGATGAGTGATATCTAAGGAATTCACATGCAAGCGGCAACTGTAGTCATTAACCGCCGCGCTCTGCGACACAATCTGCAACGCCTGCGCGAACTGGCCCCTGCCAGTAAGCTCGTTGCGGTCGTGAAAGCGAACGCTTACGGACACGGTCTTCTGGAGACCGCGCGAACGCTCCCCGACGCCGATGCCTTTGGCGTCGCCCGCCTGGAAGAGGCCCTGCACCTGCGCGAGGGCGGCATTACCCAGCCGGTTCTGCTGCTGGAAGGTTTTTTCAATGCCAGTGATCTGCCGCTGATTTCCGCACAGGGCTTTCACACTGCGGTGCACAATCCCGAACAGCTGGAAGCGCTGGAGCAGGCTGATTTGCCTGAGCCGATCACCGTCTGGATGAAACTCGATACCGGGATGCACCGTTTAGGCGTGCGCCCGGAAGAAGCGAATGCGTTTTATCAGCGCCTGAGCCAGTGCAAAAACGTGCGTCAGCCGGTGAACGTGGTGAGCCACTTTGCTCGTGCGGATGAGCCAGAATGTGGCGCGACCGAACAGCAGCTCGATATTTTTCTGACCTTCACCGAAGGCAAACCGGGGCAACGTTCCATTGCCGCGTCCGGTGGGATTCTGCTGTGGCCACAGTCGCATTTTGACTGGGTGCGTCCGGGGATCATCCTGTACGGCGTATCGCCACTCGAGAACAAACCCTGGGCCGATGATTTTGGCTTCAAACCGGTGATGTCGCTGACGTCTAACCTGATTGCCGTGCGTGAGCACAAAGCCGGTGAACCGGTGGGCTACGGCGGCACCTGGTCTAGCGAACGCGACACCCGACTCGGCGTGGTTGCCATGGGCTACGGTGATGGCTATCCCCGCGCCGCGCCGTCCGGAACGCCGGTACTGGTCAACGGCCGGGAAGTTAAGATTGTCGGTCGCGTGGCGATGGACATGATTTGCGTCGATTTAGGCCCGGAATCCACCGATAAAGCCAGCGACCCGGTGATTCTGTGGGGCGAAGGGCTGCCGGTTGAACGCATTGCTGAAATAACAAAAGTGAGTGCTTACGAACTTATCACGCGCCTGACGTCAAGGGTTGCAATGAAATACCTCGACTGAAAAGACAGATTGAACCCTCTTCGCTACGGAGAGGGTTAACACCTCCGTTTGCTTTCCCTTAACATCCCCTCGATCTTCCCTCGCATCCGGTTTATTGTGTTTATCCCTGCCCTGTATGACATCTGGAGAAACATCGCGTGTTTCAGAACGTTGACGCCTACGCTGGCGATCCCATCCTTTCGTTGATGGAAAAATTCAAAGAAGATCCCCGTAGTGACAAAGTGAATCTCAGCATCGGCCTTTATTACAACGAAGATGGGATTATCCCGCAATTACAGGCCGTTGCCGAAGCCGAAGCGCAGCTGAATGCGCAGCCGCACGGGGCGTCGGTGTACTTGCCGATGGAAGGGTTAAACACCTACCGTAACGGGATTGCGCCGCTGCTGTTTGGGGCTGACCATCCGGTTCTGCAACAAAAACGCGTGGCGACTATCCAGACGCTGGGCGGTTCGGGTGCGCTGAAAGTCGGTGCCGATTTCCTGAAAAACTACTTCCCGGGTTCAAACGTGTGGGTCAGTGACCCGACGTGGGAAAACCACATTGCGATATTTGAAGGTGCTGGCTTCGAAGTGAGTACTTACCCGTGGTTTGATGATCAGACCAACGGCGTGCGTTTCGAAGCACTATTGGAAAAGTTGAATACGCTGCCTGAAAAAGACATCGTGCTTTTGCATCCGTGCTGCCACAACCCGACTGGCGCTGACCTTACCAACGCCCAGTGGGATGCGGTAACGGAAGTGCTGAAAGCGCGCAACCTGATCCCATTCCTTGATATCGCCTATCAGGGCTTTGGCGCAGGCATGGAAGACGATGCTTATGCCATCCGCACCATCTCGAGTGCGGGTCTGCCGGTGCTGGTCAGCAACTCATTCTCTAAAATTTTCTCGCTATACGGTGAGCGCGTGGGCGGTCTGTCCGTGGTCTGTGAAGACAGCGACACCGCAGGACGTGTGCTGGGGCAGTTGAAAGCAACCGTACGCCGCAACTACTCCAGCCCACCGAATTTCGGCGCGCAGGTGGTGTCGGCGGTGCTCAATAGCGCCGAACTGAAAGCCTCGTGGCTGGCGGAAGTGGAAGCCATGCGCACCCGCATCCTGGAGATGCGTCAGGCGCTGGTCAACGTGTTGAAGCAGGAGATGCCGGACGGCAACTTTGACTACCTGCTGCAACAGCGCGGCATGTTCAGCTACACCGGCCTGAGCGCCGCTCAGGTTGATCGTCTGCGCGAAGAGTTTGGCGTGTACCTGATTGCCAGCGGCCGCATGTGCGTAGCTGGCCTGAACTCTCGCAATGTTCAACGCGTGGCACAGGCGTTTTCTGCTGTAATGTAAGTGCCTACTTACTTTCTCTCTCCCTTCGGGGAGGGAGTGATTAACAATCGGATGTTTAAGGGATTAATATGCGCAAGGTTTCATTAGCGCTCAGCGCTATTTGCTTGCTGTTTACAATAAACAGCACCGTTGTTGACGCGCATGCGTCGTCGCCATCTCCGCTCTATATCGGTACAAATGTCGCGAAACTTGCCGAACAGGCGCCGATCCATTGGGTTTCCGTGGCGCAGATTGAAAACAGTCTGCTGGGCCGGGCACCGATGTCCGTTGGATTTGATATTGATGATACCGTGCTGTTCTCAAGCCCAGGCTTCTGGCGCGGTAAAAAGACCTTTTCCCCAGACAGTGAAGACTACCTGAAGAACCCCGCGTTCTGGGAAAAGATGAATAACGGCTGGGATGATTTCAGTATCCCGAAAGAAGTGGCGCGTGCGTTGATTGCCCTGCATGTCAAACGCGGCGACAGCATCTATTTCGTCACTGGCCGCAGCCAGACCGAAACCGAAACGGTCAGCAAAACCCTTCAGGACGATTTCCTGATCCCGGCCGCAAACATGAACCCGGTTATTTTTGCCGGGGACAAAGCTGGGCAAAACACCAAGGTTCAGTGGTTAAAAGAGAAGAATATCAAAGTCTTCTACGGTGACTCCGACAATGACATCACCGCCGCCCATGACGTTGGTGCGCGCGGCATCCGCGTATTACGCGCGTCAAACTCCACCTACAAACCGTTGCCAAACGCCGGGGCGTACGGGGAAGAAGTTATCGTCAACTCCGAGTACTGATTCACAAATAACGGCAATCGATAAGGTTGCCGTTTTTTTAATCAGAACCGTTTCCCCTTTCTTCCGTCTTGTTGCACACTAAGAAAAGACTCATTTCGCATTCCTTCGGGGGATAAAGATGACCATTTCGGAGTTGCTGCAATATTGCATGAACAAGCCAGGCGCAGAACAGAGTGTTCATAGTGACTGGAAGGCCACGCAGATTAAAGTGTCTGATGTGTTGTTCGCGATGGTGAAAGAGGTGGAGGGCCGTCCCGCGACGTCGCTTAAAACCAGCCCGGAACTGGCAGATTTACTGCGTCAGCAGCACAGCGATGTGCGCCCCAGCCAGCATCTGAATAAAGCGCACTGGAGCACGGTATATCTCGACGGGTCACTGCCGGATTCGCAGATTTATTATCTGGTTGATGCGTCTTATCAACAAGCGATGGGCATGCTGCCGGATCATACCCGACAGCAGCTTTCAGAGTGATTACAGCAACGGCTTGAGGAAACGCGCCGTGTGCGAGGCTTCGCACTCTGCGACCGTTTCCGGCGTACCGGAGACGAGAATTTCCCCGCCGCCGCTGCCGCCTTCCGGGCCGAGATCGACAATCCAGTCCGCGGTTTTAATCACGTCCAGATTATGCTCGATAACCACGATGGTATTGCCCTGATCGCGCAGCTTATGCAGCACGTCCAGCAACTGCTGGATGTCGGCAAAATGCAGGCCAGTGGTCGGTTCATCGAGGATATACAGCGTCTGTCCGGTACCGCGTTTGGACAGCTCACGCGCTAACTTCACGCGCTGAGCTTCACCGCCGGAGAGCGTCGTCGCCGACTGGCCGAGGCGAATGTACGTCAGACCCACATCCATCAGCGTTTGCAGCTTACGCGCCAGCGCCGGAACGGCATCAAAGAACTCACGTGCTTCTTCAATGGTCATATCCAGCACTTCGTGGATGGTTTTGCCTTTGTACTTGATCTCCAGCGTTTCACGGTTGTAGCGCTTGCCTTTGCACTGGTCGCACGGCACGTAGATATCCGGCAGGAAGTGCATTTCCACCTTGATAACACCATCGCCCTGACACGCTTCGCAGCGGCCACCACGGACGTTAAAGCTGAAACGCCCTGGCGTATAACCCCGCGCACGCGATTCCGGCACGCCCGCGAACAGTTCACGCACTGGCGTAAAGATGCCGGTGTACGTGGCCGGGTTAGAGCGCGGCGTACGGCCAATCGGGCTCTGGTCGATATCGATAACTTTATCGAAATGCTCAAGGCCCGTAACATCGCGATACGGCGCAGGCTCGGCGATGGTCGCGCCGTTGAGTTGGCGCTGCGCAATCGGGAACAGCGTGTCGTTAATCAGCGTTGATTTACCGGAACCGGAAACCCCAGTCACGCAGGTAAACAGGCCAACCGGCACCGTCAGCGTGACGTCTTTCAGGTTGTTACCGCGTGCACCGGTCAGTTTCAGCACTTTTGACGGGTCGGCCGGAACGCGATCATTCGGCACTTCGATTTTGCGTTTGCCGCTCATGTACTGGCCGGTCAACGATTCGGGAACCGCCATAATGTCTTCCAGCGTACCTTCCGCAACCACTTCGCCGCCGTGGACGCCAGCGCCCGGCCCGATATCGATCACGTGGTCAGCCGCGCGGATAGCATCTTCGTCGTGCTCTACCACAATCACCGTGTTACCAAGGTTACGCAGGTGAATCAGGGTACCGAGTAGGCGTTCGTTGTCGCGCTGATGCAGACCGATTGACGGTTCATCAAGCACGTACATCACACCGACCAGACCGGCACCAATTTGGCTGGCCAGACGAATACGCTGGGCTTCACCGCCGGAAAGCGTTTCCGCCGAGCGGGACAGGGAAAGATAGTTCAGGCCCACGTTGACCAGGAACTTCAGGCGATCGCCAATCTCTTTCAGCACTTTTTCCGCAATCTTGGCGCGTTGCCCGGACAGCTTCATGTTCTGGAAGAACTCCATCGCATGGCCGATGCTCATGTCTGAAATGGTGGGCAGCGGAGTGTTTTCGACAAACACGTGACGCGCTTCGCGGTTCAGACGAGTGCCGTCGCAACTGGTGCATGGACGGTTGCTGATAAATTTGGCCAGCTCTTCGCGCACCGCGTTAGATTCGGTCTCTTTGTAGCGGCGCTCCATATTATGCAGCACGCCTTCGAACGGATGGCGGCGCACGGAGGTGTCGCCCCGGTCGTTCATGTATTTGAATTCAATTGACTCTTTGCCTGAGCCGTAGAGCACGACTTTGTGCACATTGGCGTTCAGGCTGCCCCACGGGGCTTCGATATCGAATTCATAATGCTCCGCCAGCGAGCGCAGCATCTGGAAATAGTAGAAGTTACGGCGATCCCAACCACGGATTGCGCCCCCGGCAAGAGAAAGCTCTGGGTTCTGGATGATGCGGTCCGGGTCGAAATACTGCTGCACGCCGAGGCCGTCACAGGTTGGGCAAGCACCGGCTGGGTTGTTGAACGAGAACAGACGCGGTTCGAGTTCACGCATGCTGTAGCCACAAATCGGGCAGGCGAAGTTGGCGGAGAACAGCAGTTCATCCGCTTTCGGATCGTCCATGTCTGAAACGATCGCGGTGCCACCGGAGAGATCCAGCGCGGTTTCAAACGATTCGGCCAGGCGCTGGGCCAGATCTTCACGCACCTTGAAGCGGTCAATCACGACTTCGATGGTGTGCTTTTTCTGCAGCTCAAGCTTCGGTGGATCGGACAGGTCGCAGACTTCGCCGTCAATGCGGGCGCGGATATAACCCTGGCTCGCCAGGTTTTCCAGCGTTTTGGTGTGCTCGCCTTTACGCTCTTTAATCACCGGCGCCAGCAGCATCAGGCGTTTGCCTTCGGGCTGTGACAGCACGTTATCGACCATCTGGCTAACGGTCTGCGCCGCCAGCGGCACATCGTGATCCGGGCAGCGTGGTTCGCCCACGCGGGCAAACAGCAGACGCAGATAATCGTGAATTTCAGTGATGGTCCCGACGGTTGAACGCGGGTTGTGAGACGTTGACTTCTGCTCAATAGAAATCGCGGGCGACAGCCCTTCGATGTGGTCAACGTCAGGTTTTTCCATCAATGACAGGAACTGGCGCGCATAGGCGGAGAGTGATTCAACGTAGCGCCGCTGGCCTTCGGCATACAGCGTATCGAACGCCAGCGAAGATTTACCTGACCCAGAAAGCCCAGTCACAACAATCAGTTTGTCGCGAGGGATGACGATGTTGATGTTTTTGAGATTATGGGTGCGGGCGCCCCGTACTTCGATCTTATCCATTCACCTTTCCCGGTAGAGACTCGGAATGCCTGGTTTGCTTGAAGGACAAACGGCGGAAACGGCTAATTATGACACAGATTGACCTGAATGAATATACAGTAGTGGAATCGTGCTTCCGCGCTTCGCTGCAACGACAACAGTCCGCAACGTAATCCTGGAATCCGGCTCGCAAACTATCAAATCGACACTTTGTAATGCTACAATCCCCCGTTTACACTATTAAGAAATGTTTTCAGGAGACACGATCATGGCCAGCAGAGGCGTAAACAAGGTGATTCTCGTCGGTAATCTGGGTCAGGACCCGGAAGTACGCTACATGCCGAGTGGTGGTGCAGTTGCCAACATTACGCTGGCTACTTCTGAATCCTGGCGTGATAAAGCGACCGGCGAAATGAAAGAGCAGACTGAATGGCACCGTGTAGTGCTGTTCGGCAAACTGGCAGAAGTTGCTGGTGAATATCTGCGTAAAGGTTCTCAGGTCTACATCGAAGGCCAGCTGCGTACCCGCAAATGGACCGATCAGGCTGGTGCTGAAAAATACACCACTGAAGTGGTTGTTAACGTGGGCGGCACCATGCAGATGCTCGGCGGCCGTCAGGGCGGCGGTGCACCAGCAGGTGGTGGTCAGCAGCAAGGTGGAAGCTGGGGTCAACCGCAGCAGCCACAGGGCGGTGGCAATCAGTTCAGCGGCGGCGCGCAGTCTCGTCCGCAGCAGCAGCCCGCAGCTGCACCGGCTCCGTCTAACGAACCGCCGATGGATTTCGACGACGATATCCCGTTCTGATAACGACGCCTATTGTCTGACAGAAACGTCACGCATTAAAAAAGCGCTTCCCGTAAAGGAGGCGCTTTTTTTATTCTGCGAACTCAGACGGAGCCGCGGAAATCAGGTCACGACCATCGGCCATGCTGTTGGGGTCGGAGTCTGGCTCATGACTTCTATCATCACGTCTTTGATGTTGTTCCAGACCAGCGTCAGGTCGACCAGGGTAATCCCCAGTAAACCCGTGGCGAACCAGCAGGAGGCCGCAACGCCAAAGAGGCTGCAGAGAACCGCCAGCCCGGCGTAATCGGATTTACGGAACTGAATTTTTAACGTACTTGCCAAAAACATTAGCACTGCGCTCGTGAGTGGCCAGCGGAGGAGAACAACGCCGGTGGTGACAGACATCATGAAACGTACCCTCTGAAAACGGAGCCAGGGATAGCGCGGCGTTGCTCATAAGGGGCATCACACTATGACTATCGGCAGGCTTCGACCAATGAAATGAAACACTGTTTTGTGTTTCATAAGATTGTGTGAACTATATCACATTCGCTGTTTTATTCGCCACTGGTATGGTGAAATTTTACATAACGAGAAATCGAAAAACTAAGCCTATATATTGATATTGAGAATATATTCTTGGCGTTATTTGGCGGGGATATCTGATATTTCAGTGAGATAGGAAATTGTTACGATAGTTTAGCATTTGTACAATATTTACATTATAAATCACATGGCATATGCTTTCTGGATAAATAAGTTTACTTGCGATCAATTAATCAGCTATTGATTTCATTGAGTATTTTTTTATTTGTAATTTTTTTAAGACAACACAGTGTGTTTTGTTAGTCTGCGTGTACACCTTCATGATTAACCTGTGCTTAATCATGCAAATCAGTATCTGATTTATTCATTGCGGGTTTTTATCCTTAACGAACCTGTGAATGAAAAATGAAAAAAGACAGATTACACACAGCAATTAATGATGCAGAGCTTTGTCTGCATCGTCTGGCCAAGCTCATGCCCGGCTTGTCCGCACATCGTACGCTGGCCGATGTTTTGCAGCTCATCCACGAGGTGTTCGGGGCGCGTCTGTCCTGGATCATGCTGGAAAATGGCGACGTTCAGCATTTAGAGATGTTGGGCGATCCCGTGTATGCCAAAGAAAGCGCCGGACGTTTGCTGGTGGCTCTACGTCAGCAGCAGGCCCCCTGGCGGGTGAAGTGTTGGCATCGGGACGTGGGGCGATTGCTTTATCCCGACACGCATCCGCTGGCGCTGGAATTACAATGCGGCGTACTGTGCCGAATATTCCCGCTACAGGAAGATGCTCGCGCCTTTATTTTTCTGGCATTCGACCAGCCTTTATTAGCGCCGGCAGTATTACGCAGCGTGGCGCTGATAATTGCGGAGAAATTACATGACGCGATGACTGAATTAATCACCCGTGAGCGCACCGCCGTAGAATTGAAAAATATCGTTAATCAATATCGTATTCTTTTTGAACGCGCACCGGTTTTAATGAATTCCTTCGATAAACATAATCGCTGCATATTATGGAACGGAGAATGTGAGCGGGTATTCGGCTGGACGCTGGAAGAAATAAATCGTCAGCCGGACCCGCTGGCGCTGTTTTATCCCGATCCTGAAGTGCGTCGTGGGGTGCGTGAGTCGGTGAACTACTCTCCTACGCTTGAGATGCATGAATGGTATCCGCACCGACGTGATGGGGAGGTGCTGGCCACGCTGTGGTCAAATATCATGTTACCCGACGGCGAAATAATGAATATCGGCGTGGACATCACCGAGCGGAAACGCGCGGAAAATCTGCTGGCCTTTCAGGCCACTACAGACGCGCTGACCCGCTGTTACAACCGGCTGGCAATCCTCGACCATTTACAGAAAAGCCTCGATAATTGTCAGTCAGAACAAAATGATACGCACTTTGTCATGGTCATGATTGACCTCGATCACTTCAAGCAAATTAACGATAGCTGGGGTCATCTGGCGGGTGACGATGCGCTGGTGTACTTCTGCCAGCATATCCGCGAACAGTGTGAGGGGCAGACACAGCTGGGACGGTTAGGCGGGGAGGAGTTTCTGCTACTGCTGCCGTTTGCTGAAACCGACGAAGCGATTGCGTTTACCGATCGGCTGCGGGCGCGACTGCGCTCCGTGCCCTTTGAGGTTGGCGGTGTCTCAGTGGTGTTGTCATTTAGCGCAGGCGCGATGGTGGTCCGTGAAAATAACGCCGAACGTGCTATGCTATTAACGCTGGTCGATAACGCACTTTATGACGCCAAGCGCACCGGACGCGGCAAAACGGTGGTGACTTCATTGACATCTTAATCTTACAGCGGGCGGCATTTTTTTAAACCGCCTGCCATTTTATTGGATTTTACTTAATTCCATTGCGCCTGCTTTTAAACAACATTATCAACGATGACTTAATAAATAGCAGACTTAATAAAAACGCTGGCACTCACTTTTAGTTTGCCTTACGGGCAAATATTATCGTCATAACCACATATTCGATTTTTGAGGGCAAAAGACGGTTGCTAATGTTGAATGATTCATGCAACGTTATCCCCTGTCAGAAAGCGTCCAGCCTGAGTGTCAGGCACATTTAATGCAGGGATATCAGGCTGAAAATGAATCAGAGTGCGCGAAGCAACGTGCAGAGGGGCTTGGGGGTGATCATCGTCGTGCTCTTGCCGGTGATGCTTGCGCTTTGGTTTGCACAGCTCAGAGCCAAGTCTGAAACTCACAGCCAGCTTAATACATTCGCTCACATCGCCCTGAATAAAACGGAACAGGTTATACGCCAGGCCGATCTCGCCAGAGACGCCGCCGAACATTACACCGGCACGCTTTGCTCGCCAGAACATCAGAAGCAGATGTTAAATATCGTTCGCGGGCGCCTGTACGTTGAAGATTTAATTTATGCGCAGGGCGATCGGTTTGTCTGCTCCACGTCGGTACATCCGGATAAAGCCTGGTCGATGCCCGCGCCTAATTACCGCCGCAAGTCTGATATTGCGATCTATTATTATCGCGATACCCCGTTTTATCCCGGCTATCACATGACGTATATGCAGCGCGGAAATTATGTCGCGGTGATAAACCCGCTGTCTTATGGCGAAATCGTGACGGATGATAGTAGCCTCGCGTTTGGGGCCTACGACACCAAAACCAACACCTTCTTTTCCGTCAGCGAAAACGCCAGTCTGAATACATTAAAGCCGCTTATCCGTGACAGCGGGTCTGCGTTTCAGCACGATGGCCGTTTTTATACCATCGTGTTTTCTGAACGTCGGCCGATTGCTATTATTATTTCGTCATCGGATGCGCGTTATTTCCAAAACTTCCGCCATCAGGCGATGCTGACCCTGCCACTGGGATTTATTTGCAGCATCCTTATCCTACTGGCCTGGGCCCGCAGCCGTCAGCGTTTTAATTCGCCAAAGCGATTATTGCAGCGGGCGCTGAATAAGCAGCAACTGCGGCTGCACTATCAGCCCATTATCGATATCAAAAATAATCAATGCGTTGGCGCCGAAGCACTACTGCGCTGGCCAGGGTTTGACGGCCCGGTAATGAGCCCGGCTGAATTTATTCCGCTGGCGGAAAAAGAAGGTTTAATTGAGCAGGTGACGGATTACGTCGTGGAATCGGTGTTCACCGACTTAGGTGATTTTCTGCAGCGCCACCCGCAGCTGTATATCTCCATTAACCTCTCGGCCTCTGATTTCCACTCTCCGCGTCTGATTGCGATGATTTCCGATAAGGCCCTGCAGTATGGGGTTCGGGCTCAGCAAATCAAAATTGAGGTGACAGAGCGCGGGTTTATTGATGTGCCCAAAACGACACCGGTTATTCAGGCGTTTCGTCAGGCGGGCTATGAGGTAGCCATCGATGATTTCGGCACCGGCTATTCCAACCTGCACAACCTCTATTCGCTGAACGTCGATATCCTGAAAATCGATAAATCGTTCGTCGACACGCTCACCACCAACAGCACCAGCCATTTGATTGCGGAACATATCATCGAAATGGCGCAAAGCCTGCGGCTGAAAACCATCGCGGAAGGCGTCGAAACCGCCGAGCAGGTCAGCTGGCTACTCAAACGTGGAGTGCAGTTCTGTCAGGGCTGGCATTTCGCAAAAGCCATGCCGCCGCACGCGTTTATTGAATGGCAGCAGGGCTCAATGCCGTGGGCAAGTCATCAGGCGACTCACGCTGAAATCTGATGGCGATAGTCGCTCGGGGTGCGGTCGAACTCCCGGCGAAAGACGCGTGAAAAGGTTTGCTGTGACACGTAACCCAAATCCATCGCGATATCAAAAATCGGACGCTGCGTAGTGCGCAGGGCTTCCGCCGCCATCAGCAACCGCCGCTGGCGAATGTATTCCCCCAACGTCTGATGCATCACTGCGCGAAACATCCGCTGCAAATACCATTTTGAATAGCCCGATTTTCTGGCGACCACGTCAATATTAAGCGGTTGATCAATATGGTCATCAATCCATTCAATCAGCGTTTCAATGATGTCGTGATGGGACATAAGCGGCCTCTCTTTCACAATTTCGGTTCGTCGTTTTGTCTGCGGGCGAGTATAATTCCTCAAGTTAACTTGAGGTAAAGCGCTTTATGGAAAAGAAATCATCCCGCATTAAAACGCTGCTGACGCCGGGCGAAGTGGCAAGGCGTAGCGGCGTTGCCGTGTCTGCACTGCATTTCTATGAAAGCAAAGGTTTAATTGAGAGTACGCGTAACGAAGGCAACCAGCGTCGATATCGTCGTGATGTGCTGCGTTATGTGGCGATCATCAAGATTGCCCAGCGAATCGGTATTCCGCTCTCCACCATTAGCGATGCGCTGGGCGTACTGCCGGAAGGGCATAACCTGAGCCCGAAAGCGTGGAAACAGCTGTCGTCTCAGTGGCGCGAGGAGCTGGATAGCCGCATCCACACGTTGGTCGCTTTGCGGGACCAGCTTGATGGCTGCATCGGCTGCGGCTGTCTGTCGCATCGCGACTGCCCGCTGCGCAATCCTGGCGATATGCTCGGTGAGAAAGGGCCCGGGGCACACTTCCCGGATGAGAATGCCTAAAAAAACTAAAGCGCCACAATTGGGCGCTTTAGTTGTTTTCCGGTCTTTGTCTTTCTCTCTATCCCGTTGGTTCACAGGAGGGTTTCCCCCGACATCAGCACGCCTCAGTCGATCAAAAGTGGTTGGAGGTTCCGGTTTGTACTGACACTTTAATTGTAAGTCGCAACCCGATTTTTGCCACCGCCCTTGGCGCTTATTTAGCCGAAATATTTCCCGCCATTCACCACAGTTCCTATAGTTATTTTGAACAACTCACAGGAGAACACCATGCTGACGGTGCATCATCTTAATTTGTCGCGCTCCCAGCGCGTGCTTTGGGCTTTAGAAGAACTGGATTTGCCCTACCAAATCGTGCGTTACCAGCGTGAACCGACCATGTTGGCGCCTGAGGCGCTGAAAAAAGTGCATCCGTTGGGGAAATCACCGGTGCTGGAAGACGACGGGCTGATCCTCGCCGAATCGGGCGCGATTCTGGAATATTTGCAGGAGACGCACGATCCCGGGCAAACGCTAAAACCCCTGAACCCGCAGGCCCGCATCCAGTACCGTTTCTGGCTGCATTACGCCGAGGGCTCACTGATGCCGTTCCTGCTAATGAAATTGGTGTTTGCAAACCTCGGTAAGCCGCCGGTGCCCATTGGATTGCGAACGGTGGGGAAACTGCTGGGACAAGGCGTGCAGAAAGGCTATCTCAATAAACAACTGGCGACGCATGCGGCCTTTATTGAAGCGCACCTGGCGCAAAATACGTGGTTTGCTGGGGAGCAGCTCAGCATGGCGGATATCCAGATGAGCTATCCGGCGATGGCATTGCTGGCGCGTGGAGAACAGGGCACGATGCCGAATCTGACGGCGTGGACAAAACGCGTTGAAAATCGTCCCGCCTGGCAGAGAGCCATTCAACAGGGCGGCCCACTCGATTTCCCCGGTAGCTGATTCATCATCACAAAAACCGATGACACGACGAAATGAAAACAAACGTTCGCAAAAATGTTAGCAGATTGCGCATGGACGATATCGTTTGCGCACACGTTGTCTATTTCTTCACCGTCATAAGGGAAATTTAGCGAAATGGCATAAACATCAGTTGAAAAGGGCGGTATAAAAACCAGATAATCGTTTGCCTTTTTTTACCGGCCCTTTTTTTACCGTGAGTAAATCTCGGGGCAGGTCACAATACACACCGTTTTTGTTTGCGTGGAGCTAATCGTTTGCTTTTTTGCGACCCCCCTTGGTCGCGATGTTGCACAAGGATATAACGCTTAGCTGGCAGTGGATTGTCCACCACGCAGACGGACGAATGATAAAAATTCTCAGGGGATGTTTTCTATGTCTACGCCTTCAGCGCGTACCGGCGGTTTGGACGCCTGGTTCAAAATTTCAGCTCGTGGCAGCACCGTGCGTCAGGAAGTCCTTGCCGGCTTAACCACCTTCCTGGCAATGGTGTACTCCGTTATCGTCGTACCGGGCATGCTCGGTAAAGCGGGCTTCCCTCCGGCGGCCGTCTTCGTGGCGACCTGTCTGGTGGCGGGTGTCGGTTCTCTGGTCATGGGGCTGTGGGCGAATCTGCCGCTGGCGATTGGCTGCGCCATCTCGCTGACGGCGTTTACTGCCTTCAGCCTGGTGCTGGGTCAGCACATCAGCATTCCTGTGGCGCTGGGTGCGGTGTTCCTGATGGGGGTGCTGTTCACCATCATCTCCGCCACCGGTATTCGTAGCTGGATCCTGCGCAACCTGCCGCAGGGCGTTGCGCACGGCACCGGGATTGGTATCGGTCTGTTCCTGCTGCTGATCGCGGCGAACGGCGTTGGTCTGGTTATCAAAAACCCGCTGGACGGCCTGCCGGTGACCCTGGGTCACTTCGCGAGCTTCCCGGTTATCATGTCGCTGATTGGTCTGGCGGTGATTATCGGTCTGGAAAAACTGAAAGTGCCGGGCGGCATTCTGCTGACTATTGTCGGCGTGTCCGTTGTCGGTCTGATTTTCGATCCGACCGTGCATTTCTCCGGTATCTTTGCGATGCCTTCTCTCAGCGATGAGCACGGCAATTCACTGATTGGCAGCCTCGATATCATGGGCGCGCTGAATCCGGTGGTTCTGCCAAGCGTACTGGCGTTGGTGATGACTGCGGTGTTTGATGCCACGGGAACCATCCGTGCCGTCGCCGGTCAGGCGAACCTGCTGGACAAAGACGGGCAGATTATCAACGGCGGCAAAGCGTTAACCACAGATTCCCTGAGCAGCGTATTCTCCGGTCTGGTGGGGGCTGCACCCGCTGCGGTTTACATCGAATCTGCTGCCGGTACTGCGGCGGGCGGTAAAACTGGCCTGACGGCCATCACCGTTGGCGTATTGTTCCTGCTTATCCTGTTCCTGTCTCCGCTCTCATATCTGGTGCCTGCTTATGCAACCGCACCGGCACTGATGTACGTGGGCCTGCTGATGCTGAGCAACGTGGCGAAAATCGACTTCGGTGATTTCGTCGACGCGATGGCCGGGCTGATCACTGCGGTGTTTATCGTTCTGACCTGTAACATCGTGACCGGCATCATGATCGGTTTCGCGACGCTGGTGATTGGCCGCGTGGTATCCGGTGAATGGCGCAAGCTGAACATCGGCACCGTGGTTATCGCCCTGGCGCTGGTGGCCTTCTATGCGGGCGGCTGGGCTATCTAAGCGCTTTTAGCCCGATGGCGCTGACGCTTATCGGGCCAACATTTTAGGCCTGGCAAGCGGAGTATCGTCAGGCACTGAGGGCGACCACGGGTCGCCCTTTTTGTTTTTTAGGGCACATCCTGCCGTTCTTTGCGATAAGCTTGAAGGCGTATTATCAGAGGTTGCAACAGATATAAGACATCGCAAACAGGGATAGCATGGAAATATTCTTCACAATACTGATCATGACCCTCGTGGTCTCCCTTTCCGGGGTTATCACCCGCGTCCTCCCTTTTCAGGTTCCACTGCCACTGATGCAAATTGGTATCGGGGCGGTGCTGGCGTGGCCTACGTTCGGGCTTCACGTCGAGTTTGACCCGGAATTGTTCCTCGTTCTTTTTATTCCGCCACTGCTCTTTGCCGATGGCTGGAAAACGCCGACCCGTGAATTTCTGGAACACGGACGAGAGATTTTTGGCCTTGCACTGGCATTAGTGCTGGTGACGGTAGTGGGTATCGGCTTCCTGATTTACTGGGCGGTGCCGGGCATTCCGCTGTTACCGGCCTTTGCGCTGGCGGCGGTGCTGTCGCCCACTGATGCCGTGGCACTGTCCGGTATCGTCGGGGAAGGGCGCATCCCGAAAAAGATCATGGGCATCTTGCAGGGCGAGGCGCTGATGAACGATGCATCCGGTCTGGTGGCATTAAAATTTGCCGTCGCCGTGGTGATGGGCACCATGGTGTTCACCGTCAGCGGGGCCGCGCTGGAGTTCGTCAAAGTAGCGACCGGCGGTATCCTGGCCGGGTTTATCGTCAGTTGGTCATACGGACGCTCATTACGTTTCCTCAGCCGCTGGGGCGGCGATGAACCCGCGACACAAATTGTGCTGCTGTTCCTGTTGCCGTTCGCGTCTTACCTTATTGCCGAACACATCGGCGTGTCGGGGATTCTGGCTGCCGTCGCCGCCGGGATGACCATCACCCGTTCTGGCGTGATGCGCACCGCACCGCTGGCCATGCGTCTGCGCGCCAACAGCACCTGGGCGATGCTGGAGTTCGTGTTTAACGGCATGGTATTCCTGCTGTTGGGCCTGCAGCTGCCGGGCATTCTCGAAACGTCACTGGTGGCAGCAGAAGCGGATCCGAATGTCGAAACCTGGGTGCTATTCGCCGACGTTATCCTGATTTATACCGCGCTGATGCTGGTGCGTTTTGGCTGGCTGTGGACCATGCAGCGCTTCAGCCTGCGTTTCCTGAAAAAGAAACCGATGGAATTCGGGAGCTGGACCACGCGCGAGCTGCTGATTGCCTCATTTGCAGGCGTGCGCGGGGCGATTACGCTGGCCGGTGTGCTCTCCATTCCGTTGTTATTGCCGAATGGCAATATCTTCCCGGCGCGTTACGAGCTGGTGTTCCTCTCGGCGGGCGTGATCCTGTTCTCGCTGTTTGTTGGCGTGGTGATTCTGCCAATATTGTTGCGTCACATTGAGGTTGCCGACCAGTCTCAGCAGCACAAAGAAGAGCGTCTGGCGCGGTCCGCCACGGCAGATGTTGCCATTGTCGCTATCCAGAAAATGGAAGAACGGCTTGCAGCAGACACCAAAGAAAACATTGATAACCAGCTGCTCACCGAAGTGAGTTCGCGGGTCATCGGTAACCTGCGGCGTCGGGTTGATGGACGCAAAGATGTCGAAAGCTCAATGCTGGAAGAGAGCCTTGAACGCCGCTTCCGCCTTGCGGCGCTGCGCTCGGAGCGCGGTGAGCTTTACCATCTGCGTGCCACCCGACAGATAAGTAACGAAACGCTGCAAAAACTGCTACACGATCTCGATTTGCTGGAAGCGTTGTTGATAGAAGACCAGTAAATTCAGCCCAAAAAAAAGCCGCCTAAATGGCGGCTTAAAGGGGGGGGAATATCGCCGACCGTTATTGCAGGTCGACGTTTTTACTGCCAAAGAACCAGGTCAAAACAAAACCGGCCAGATACGAAATCAGAATACCCGCCACGTACACCGCCATGCCGGCGAAAATACCCTGCGAAGATGTCATCAACGGAATCGACACCAGGCCAGATGGGCCGAAGACGGTGTTGAGGCCAACCGGCAGCCCCAGCCACGAAATCAAGCCAATGAAGAAGCCACCCACCGCGCCGCCGAGGCAAGCCGTCACGAAGGGTTTCAGGCGAGGCAGCGTTACGCCGTAAATCAGCGGTTCGCCAATCCCCAGCAGGCCCGGGAAAATGGCGCCTTTAATTTGCGTGCGTAGCAGCGAGCCGTGTTTGGCGCGGAAGTACAGCGCCAGTGACGCGCCGACCTGCCCGGCACCGGCCATCGCCAGAATCGGGAACAGAGAGTTAAAGCCCTGCGCGTCCATCAGCGCGAAATACACGGGCACAAAGCCCTGATGAATGCCGAACACAACGGCTATCAGGAACAGACCGGCCAGCAGCGCGGTGCCAAACGGGTTGCCGTTCAGGTGCAGGAACAGCCACGACATGCCTTTAAACAGCTCGCCGCCAATCGGCATAATCACCGTGAAAGTGATGGCCCCGGTAATCAGCAGCGTAATCGATGACGTCAGGATCATATCCAGCGAATCATGAATGAAGCGCCGCACCTGACGCTCAATCCACGCGCCGAGAATACAGGCCAGCAGCACGCCAATAATATTGCCGCGCGGGTCGATAACCAGCCCGAAAAAGTCCTGCATTCCCGCGTAATAGCCGACTTTACCTTCCGGCACGTAGCGCAAAATAAACAGCGAGGCGATAATCGCGCCGTTCACGCCCGAGCCACCGAACGCTTTTTGGGTGTTGAAGCCGATAAGAATGCTGAGGAAGGTGAACAGGCCGATGCTGAACACTTTCATATAGGCGATCAGGTCCACGAGCCAGGTCGCCGGTGAAGCGCTGTCGTTGATGAAAATTTGCTGTAATAGCGTCGCGATACCCAGCAACAGGCCCGCGGCGATAAAGCCTGGAATGAGCGGAGTAAAGATGGTGGCAAACTTGGTCAAAAAGTTATGCACCGCGCTGTTCTGCTTGCCTTTCATCTTCGCTTTATTCTGGCTGGCCTGCGTTTTCAGGTCGGCATCTGACGCCGGTGCAGCCACTTCGGCACCTTCTGATTTCAGCAGGTCATTCATCATTTCACTGGCAGTTTGCGCTTTACCCGGCCCGAGAATAATTTGCAGCTGGTCGTCGCCGTTAATCACGCCGAGGACGCCGGGCACCGCTTTGAGCTGTGCGATATCGGCGGCGTCCCGATCGACCAGCGTCAGGCGCAGGCGCGTCATGCAGTTGCCACACACGCTGATGTTCGCCGGGCCTCCCGCCAATCGCAGAAGTTGCTCGATCATCGAGCCGGTTATTTTCGCCATGATCAGTTACTCCCGATGCCCTGGATGGCATTGCGAATGAAGCCGTTGTTGTTGCTCAGCATCGCGCTGGCATCGGCGGCGCTGACGCCCGCCAGAACCATCACAATGGCGGTTTTACAGTGACGATCGCAGGCGTTCAGTGCAGCTTCCGCCGTCGCCGGGTCGCACTCGGTCGCCTGCACCACGATGTTTACCTGGCGCTGCAGCAGCTTGGCATTGGTGGCTTCCACATCGACCATCAGGTTGCCGAACACTTTGCCCGAGCGGATCATCGCCCCGGTAGTCAGCATATTGAGCACCAGTTTCTGGGCGGTGCCGGCTTTCATCCGTGAAGAACCGGTGACCACTTCCGGGCCGACCATCGGTTCGATGGCGATGTCGGCCAGTTTGCCAATTTCGCTGCCGCGGTTGCAGGCGATTGCGCCGGTTGTCGCGCCCACGCTGCGTGCGTAGTTCAGGGCGCCAATCACATATGGCGTGCGCCCGCTGGCCGCAATACCGATGACCACGTCGCGTTCGTTCAGGGCCAAATCACGCAGATCCTGCTCGCCCATCTGTGGGCTGTCTTCGGCGTTTTCGACCGCCTGCAAAATGGCGGTTTTACCGCCTGCAATCAGGCCAACCACCATTTCGCGCGGCGTGCCATAGGTAGGTGGGCATTCGCTGGCATCCAGAATACCGAGGCGTCCCGAGGTGCCCGCGCCGCAGTAAATCAGGCGTCCACCGCTGGAAAAGGCTTGAGTAATCGCATCGACGGCCTTCGCGATGGCGGGCAACTGTTCTTCAACTGCCAGCGCGACTTTTTGGTCTTCCGCATTAATGACTTTCAGCATCTCCAGCGTCGACAGGGTGTCAATGTTCTCGCTCGCCTGGTTGCGGCTCTCTGTAGTCAGTGCGGATAAATCAATTTTCATAACGACCTCGATGAATAGCGTTCTCTATGGTTTGGAATAATATATTCCAGATAAAGTAACAAGAAGTAATATTTTATCCCAATGCGGGAACTGTGATCGGGCGCAGTCTGCACCGCAGAATGAGCAATAGGGAAAGCGGGGAACCCGGCTAGCCTTCCGGCAACCAAAATCCTTCGCAACACTGGAGCCAGGCCTGGGCGCTGTGCGAGAGGTACGTGCCTTCGCGCCAAATCATGCCCAATTGCCAGTGCAACTCGCTGTCGAGGGGGATCCAGCGCAGGGTGTTTTTGTCGAGACGCTGGCAAATCGGTTCCGGTAGTATCGCCACGCCAACGCCCGCCTGGACCATCGCGGCCAAAAAATCCCACTGGCCGCTGCGCACCGCTATGCGCGGCTTGACGTCATGCTCGGAAAACAGGGTCATCAACTGGCGGCTGAGCGCGAAATCTTCGTTATAAATCAGCAGCGGGTGCGCGGCTAACTGTGCCGGGCTGATGGACTCAACGTGCAGCCATTCACCGGATTTTGGCACCAGCACGCACAGCGGATGGCTGAACAGCGGCATCGTCGACAGGCCGCTGTCTTCATCCACGGGCAGGGCGGTCATCGCCACATCGAGCTCGCCGTTCATCACCGCCTGTTGCACCGTCAGCCCACCAAATTCGGCAATTTTGAGTTCCACGCCGGGGTAGCGCTGGCGAAACAAACTGATCGGGCCGGCCATTAACATGCCAACCATAGGCGGAATCCCGAGGCGCAGTAACCCTTTTTGCAGGTGATTGATATCACTGAGTTCCGCTTCAAGCTGGCGGAATTCAGCCAGGATCGCCAGGCCGCGCTCAAACACCACGCGTCCGGTATCGGTCAGAAGCAGCTTGCGCCCGTCACGGATGAGCAGGGTACAGTTGAGGTCATCTTCTAAATTTTTCAACATCTTACTGATGGTAGGTTGTGTGACAAACAACTTCTCTGCCGCACGGGTAAAGCTCTGTTGCCGGACCACTTCAACGAAATAGCGAAGCGTTCTTATGTCCATGATTATTCCTCGAAACTATATCTTCAATGATTTTAATTCATTTCAGTCGCACTCGGCGGCTCTCTATACTGAACACCTTCATTTTTTTCAGGAATTTCATTCATGGCTGTGGCCTTAGGGCGCGTAACGCCTGCTGTCCTGCACCATCTTCAGGTCCCGGTGCAGGTGGTGTTGTACGCCGGATTGTTTGTACTGGCGGAACATCTGGTGGCGTGGGGCCATCTTCCGCTGCCTGCCAATCTGGTCGGTTTAGTGCTGATGCTGGCGCTCATTGTGTGCCGCATTTTGCCGCTCAACTGGGTACGCGCCGGTTCGCGTTGGCTGCTAGCGGAAATGCTGCTGTTTTTCGTTCCGGCGGTGGTGGCGGTGGTGAATTACGCGCAATTGCTGATGGTCGACGGCTGGCGCATTTTTCTGGTGATAGCCTTGAGCACCGTGATGGTACTGGGCGCAACCGCCTGGGTGGTTGATAAAGTGTATCGCTATGAGCTGAGCAGGCTGAACCGTGAATAGTCTTGCCCTGAGCCTGCTGTGTCTGGCAATGACCCTCGGACTCTATTACGCCAACAAACGTCTGTATCGTCGCTTTCGCAAACTGCCGTTGATGCCACTGGTCTTCACCCCGCTGTTGCTGGTGCTGATTTTGGTATTCGGCCACATCTCTTATCAGAATTACATGGGCGAAGCGCACTGGCTGCTGTGGTTGCTCGGCCCGGCGACCCTCGCCTTTGCAGTGCCGGTGTATGACAATCTGGCGGTCATCAAGCGCCACTGGATGTCCCTCAGCGCAGGTGTGCTGACGGCGAATGTGGTGGCGGTATGCAGCTCGGTGTGGCTGGCGCGTCTGTTTACGTTGTCGGATGAAATACAGCGCAGCCTGGCGGTGCGTTCCATCACCACACCGTTTGCCCTCGCCGCCGCGAAGCCGCTGGGCGGACAGCCGGAGCTGGTGGCGCTGTTCGTGGTGATTACCGGTGTGTTTGGCATGGCGGTCGGCGATATGCTGTTTTTGCGTCTCGCCATTCGGGAAGGCATGGCGAAAGGCGCAGGTTTTGGCGCGGCATCACACGGCGCAGGCACCGCCCGTTCTTACGAACTTGGCCCGCAGGAAGGGGTGATTGCCAGTCTGGTCATGATGCTTTCCGGCGTCACGATGGTCCTGTGCGCGCCGTTAGTCGCGTGGGCGATGTTCTGAGAAATCCCCGGCCGGAAGGCCGGGGAGAATACCGTTAGTGCGCCCGGCCCTGGTCGATGCCAATCCCGGTTTGAGAACGAATAAACTGCGCGCGGAACTGTTCGCGTTCGCGCATGCCAGCTTCGGAGTTGTCCGTGGCAGAGAACACCCAGATCCCAATAAACGCCACGGCGATGGAGAACAGCGCCGGGTATTCATACGGGAAGAGGGCTTTTTCGTGGCCGAGGATTTGCACCCAAATTGTCGGGCCGAGGACCATCAGCACAATCGCCGTCAGCAGACCCAACCAGCCGCCAATCATCGCCCCGCGCGTAGTCAGTTTCGACCAGTACATCGAGAGCAGGATTATCGGGAAGTTGCAGCTTGCGGCAATCGAGAACGCCAGACCGACCATGAAGGCGATGTTCTGCTTCTCAAACAAAATCCCCAACAGAATGGCGACCACGCCGAGAATAAGCACGGTGATTTTCGACACCCGCAGCTCATCGCGCTCGGACGCACCTTTGCGGAACACGTTGGCGTAGAGATCATGCGACACCGCAGAAGCGCCCGCCAGCGTCAGACCTGCAACCACCGCCAGAATGGTGGCGAATGCCACGGCTGAAATGAAGCCGAGGAACAGGTTGCCGCCCACCGCATCGGCCAGATGCACCGCCGCCATATTGTTACCGCCAATCAACTGGCCCGCCGCGTCTTTAAACGCCGGGTTCGCCCCGACCAGCATGATCGCGCCAAAGCCGATGATGAAGGTCAGAATGTAGAAGTAACCCATAAATCCGGTGGCGTAGAACACGCTTTTACGCGCTTCACGGGCGTCGCTAACAGTGAAGAAACGCATCAGAATGTGCGGCAGCCCGGCGGTGCCGAACATCAGACCCAACCCTAACGACAGCGCAGATATCGGGTCTTTCACCAATCCGCCTGGGCTCATGATTGCCGCACCTTTCGGGTGGACCGCCATCGCCTGGGTGAACAGGTTATTGAAGCTAAAGCCCACGTGCTTCATGACCATAAACGCCATAAAGCTGGCGCCGAACAGCAGCAGTACCGCTTTGATGATCTGTACCCAGGTAGTGGCTAACATGCCGCCGAACAGGACGTACATCACCATCAGCACGCCGACCAGCACCACGGCGACGTGGTAGTTCAGGCCGAACAGCAGTTCGATGAGCTTCCCGGCGCCGACCATCTGGGCAATCAGATACAGCGCCACGACCACCAGCGATCCGCAGGCAGACAGAATACGAATCGGCCCCTGTTTCAGGCGATACGAGGCCACGTCGGCAAAGGTAAAGCGCCCGAGGTTACGCAGACGTTCGGCTATCAGGAACAGGATAATCGGCCAGCCGACGAGGAAGCCGAGAGAGTAAATCAGCCCGTCATAGCCAGAGGTATACACCAGCGCGGAAATGCCGAGGAATGAGGCCGCAGACATAAAGTCTCCGGCAATCGCCAGGCCGTTCTGGAAACCGGTGATATTGCCGCCCGCGGTGTAGTAATCGTTGCGCGAGCGGACGCGTTTAGAGGCCCAGTAGGTGATATACAGCGTTAGCAGCACGAAAATCAGGAACATGATTATCGCCTGCCAGTTGGTGGGCTGGCGCTGCACTTCACCGCTAATGGAATCCGCCGCGTTCGCCGCCAGCGGGAGCGCAGTGGCCAGTGCCGTCAGTATTTTTTTCATGGTGCCTTCACCTCACGCAGAACGGCCTTCGTCAGCCGGTCAAATTCACCGTTCGCTCGCCAGACGTACACGCCGGTGAGCACGAAAGAAATGATGATTACGCCAATCCCGATGGGAATGCCGCGCGTGACGCTGGTGCCCGGGTGCAGCGGCGTACCGAGCCAGCCGGGGGCGAAAGCAATTAACAGAATAAAACCGACGTAGACCACCAGCATGATGATCGACAGGAGGGTGGCAAACCGTTGCCGTTTTTCGACGAGCTCCCTGAAATGCGCACTGTTTTCTATCTGCTGACAAATATCTTGATTCATCACCGCGTCTCCAGAGGAAGGGTAGAGCTTATAGTTTTGAGGGTGTTATCCCCTCTCCCTTGAGGGAGAGGGTTAGGGTGAGGGGGAAAAGGTCAGATGCCCTCATCCCGGCCCTCTCCCACGGGGAGGGGGAGAAAGAATTGTTAAGAAGGCATTGAGATGGACTGCTTCTCTTCGAGCAGTTTTTCCACCACGCCCGGATCGGCCAGGGTTGAGGTATCACCAAAGTTGCTGGTATCTCCGGCGGCAATTTTGCGCAGAATACGGCGCATGATTTTGCCGGAGCGGGTTTTCGGTAGCGAGTCGGTCCAGTGCAGCACGTCCGGTGTCGCCAGCGGGCCAATCTCTTTGCGCACCCAGTTACGCACTTCGGTATACAGTTCTGCGCTCGGCTCTTCGCCGTGGTTCAGCGTGACGTAGGCATAAATCGCCTGGCCCTTAATGCTGTGCGGAATGCCGACCACCGCCGCTTCGGCGATTTTTGGGTGCGAGACCAGCGCAGACTCAATCTCTGCGGTGCCCAGACGGTGGCCGGACACGTTCAGCACGTCATCGACGCGGCCCGTAATCCAGAAGTAACCGTCTTCATCACGGCGTGCGCCGTCTCCACTGAAGTACATGTTTTTGAAGGTCGAGAAGTAGGTCTGTTCGAAACGTTCGTGATCGCCAAACAGCGTGCGCGCCTGGCCCGGCCAGGAATCGGTGATCACCAGATTGCCTTCGGTTGCCCCTTCCAGTACATGGCCTTCGTTATCGACCAGCGCAGGCTGCACGCCGAAGAACGGACGGGTTGCGGAACCGGCTTTCAGCTCGGTCGCACCCGGCAGTGGGGTGATCATGAAGCCGCCGGTTTCGGTCTGCCACCAAGTGTCGATGACCGGGCATTTTTCGTTGCCGATTTTCTTCCAGTACCACTCCCAGGCTTCCGGGTTGATAGGCTCGCCCACGGAACCGAGAATGCGCAGGGAAGAGCGGTCGGTGCCCTGGATCGCCTTATCGCCTTCGGCCATCAGGGCGCGAATAGCGGTCGGGGCGGTGTAGAGAATGTTCACTTTGTGTTTGTCGACCACTTCGCTCATGCGCGCAGGTGTCGGCCAGTTTGGTACGCCTTCAAACATCAGCGTGGTCGCGCCGCAGGCCAGCGGGCCGTACAGCAGATAGCTGTGACCGGTGACCCAGCCGACGTCGGCGGTACACCAGTAGATATCGCCCTGATGGTAATCAAAGACGTATTTGAAGGTGGTCGCCGCATACACCAGATAGCCGCCGGTGGTGTGCTGCACGCCTTTCGGTTTGCCGGTAGAACCCGAGGTGTAGAGGATAAACAGCGGGTCTTCCGCGCCGACTTCAACCGGCTGATGCTGATCGCTGGCTTTTTCTACCTGCTCGCTCCACCACAGGTCGCGGCCTTCCTGCCAGGCGATAGTTCCGCCGGTACGTTTCAGGACCACCACGTGTTCGACAGTGTTAACATTCGGGTTTTTCAGCGCGTCATCGACGTTTTTCTTCAGTGGAATGGAGCGGCCAGCGCGCACGCCTTCATCGGCGGTGATCACCAGGCGGGAGCTGGAATCGATAATGCGTCCGGCAACCGCTTCCGGTGAGAAGCCGCCGAAAATGACCGAATGCACGGCACCAATGCGCGCGCAGGCGAGCATTGCCACCGCCGCTTCCGGCACCATTGGCATGTAAATCGCCACCACATCGCCTTTTTTGATGCCGAGGTCGGTCAGCACGTTGGCGAAGCGGCACACGTCGGCGTGCAATTCTTTATAGGAAATGTGTTTGCTCTGGGTGGCGTCGTCGCCTTCCCAGATGATGGCGGTCTGGTCGCCACGTTCGGCCAGATGGCGGTCGAGGCAGTTGGCCGCCAGATTCAGGGTGCCGTCTTCATACCATTTGATTGAGACGTTCCCGGGAGCGAAAGAGGTGTTTTTAACGTTCTGATAGGGCTTCATCCAGTCGAGGATTTTTCCCTGCTCGCCCCAAAAGGCATCAGGGTCGCTTACCGACTGTTGATACTTCGCCGCATACTGCTCCGGGTTGATCAGGCAATTTTCCGCAATGTTTGCGGGAATAGAATGTTTGTGTATTTGGCTCATGCTTTTTTTCTCCCTGTAGAATGTTAATAATATGTCAAGCAAACGTTAATTATAGGGGTTTTGGTTGCTTTGTTTATTATTTGGGCGACAGATCACGCATTAATTGCAGAGTATGAAAATTCGCCAAACGAACGTTAGAAGAGAAATAATAACCATGGTGAATTTATGCATTTTTAAACTAAAAAATGTTTGCTATAACAAAAGGTTATTTTAGGTAACCGGATTTAATCCCCCTTATTCACTGTTTTGTCGGTGAAAACCCCCGTTCTGAAAGGCTTGCGCAGGATGCCGTGCAGGTGGTACTGATACGCCGCGTTATAATTCGTCTTAAATAAAACAACACAAATCATCCCCCGTTTCAGTGGGAAACATGCGTAACAAAATGTCTCCCTGCGTTGAGGAAGTCCGTAGTTATGAAAAAAGCGAAAGTCAGCCTTGCCTGGCAGATACTGCTGGCGTTAGTGCTGGGTATCCTACTGGGTAGTTATCTTCATTATCAAAGTGATAGCCGTGAATGGCTGATTGCTAATCTGTTATCACCCGCCGGTGATATCTTCATTCATCTGATCAAAATGATTGTGGTACCGATTGTGATTTCGACGCTGGTGGTCGGGATTGCGGGCGTGGGCGATGCCAAGTCGCTGGGCCGTATCGGTGCGAAAACCATTATCTATTTCGAAATCATCACTACTCTCGCTATCGTGTTAGGTATTACGCTGGCGAATGTGTTCCAGCCGGGGTCAGGCATTGATATGTCGACCCTTGCGACGGTGGATATTTCGAAATACCAGAGCACTGCGACCGATGTACAGAGCCACGCGCATGGCCTGATGGGCACGATCCTGTCGTTGGTACCGACCAACATTTTCGCCTCGATGGCGAAAGGCGACATGCTGCCGATCATCTTCTTCTCGGTGCTGTTTGGTCTGGGGCTCTCATCGCTGCCGTCGACGCATCGCGAGCCGCTGGTCACCGTCTTCCGTTCGGTTTCCGAAACGATGTTCAAAGTGACGCACATGGTGATGCGCTATGCGCCAGTCGGCGTGTTCGCGCTGATTTCCGTCACCGTTGCCAACTTTGGTTTCGCCTCCCTGTGGCCGCTCGCCAAGCTGGTTATTTTGGTGTACGCCGCCATCATGTTCTTCGCGCTGGTGGTGCTGGGCGCGGTCGCGAAAATGTGCGGGTTTAGCATCTGGATTTTGATTCGCATCCTGAAGGACGAGCTGATTCTGGCGTACTCCACGGCGAGCTCCGAAAGCGTACTGCCGCGAATTATCGAGAAGATGGAAGCCTACGGCGCACCGGCGTCGATCACCAGTTTCGTGGTGCCGACGGGCTACTCCTTCAACCTTGATGGCTCGACGTTGTACCAAAGCATCGCGGCGATTTTTATCGCCCAGCTGTACGGCATTGACCTGTCCATCGGCCAGGAAATCATTCTGGTGCTGACGTTAATGGTGACGTCGAAAGGGATCGCGGGCGTGCCTGGGGTGTCGTTCGTGGTGTTACTGGCGACGCTCGGTAGCGTGGGTATTCCGCTGGAAGGGCTGGCGTTTATCGCAGGCGTAGACCGTATCCTCGACATGGCGCGTACCGCGCTGAACGTGGTGGGTAACGCGCTGGCGGTGCTGGTAATTTCAAAGTGGGAACACAAATTTGACCGCAAAAAAGCGCAGGCGTACGAGCGTGAAATGTTGGGCAAATTCAGTAAAACCGCCAATCGTTAAGCGCGGTTGAAACGTTCGCCCGGCAAGCATCGCGCTGCCGGGCGTTACTCCCCGCTCAATGCATCTAATTCTTCACATCCGGTATCAAACCCTTCCAGACAGCTGACGTTAAACCAGTTCAGCGCTTTCTGTATATTCGGCTTGATGAAGCCGTTTTCCCCTTCGCGGAACAGCATTCCGGCCCAGTATTCGGCGTAACCGGTACGAGACAGCGCGGAGCTTCGCTTAAACCAGAACGTGGCTTTGGCGTCATCCTCCGCCACTTCGCCGCCGTTGGCGTAAATCAGCCCCAGCAGCATTTGCGCATCCACCGCGGTGTCGCTGTCGGTATCTTCTGCGGCCTTTTGCAGCAGCGACAGGGCGCGCGGGTAATCGGTTTTTCCGGCCTGGGTGTTCAGCAGCGTATGGGCGAGGGTGATTTCTCCGTGGGCGCTGCCCGCCAGCGTCGCCTGTTCAGCCAGCTTACGCGCGTTGGGCAGGCTCGTTTTCATCATCATTTGCGCCAGCAGCGCAACGGCGTCCGGCTCACCGGCCTGCGCCGCTTTTTCAGCCCAATAGCGAGCGTGCGGTTCATCACCGGAACTGTAATAGGTATCAGCCAGATAATACTGGGCGCGTTTGTCGCCCGCTTCGGCCTGCTCTTTATACTGGGTGCCGATTTCGTCGGCGTGCGCCAGTAAAGGGAATAACAATAACCAGCCACAGCGCTTAATCATTCTTTTTCTTCCGCATGCAAGGAGCCGCAGTATAAAGGGCGCCGCAAGGGAATTAAATGGGGCAAACTGCGTAAAAAAAGGGCGGTTCGACAGTTTTGATATGTCGAATGCCACCGGGATGTGACAGCGGTTATAAATTCGTCACCCGGCGCTGGAATTGGCTGGAGCGCGCCCCAGAATCATCCAGACTTACTCCATGGCGTTCAGGGCAGGGGCTGATGATGAAACCGGTCATACTGGTGATTGATGACGACACGGCAATCTGCGAACTCCTTCGGGATGTGCTCGCCGAACATGTGTTTGACGTGGTGGTGTGCCATTTGGGCCAGCAGGGTGTGGCGACGGTGGCCCAGCGGCCAGACATCGCGTTGGTGCTACTCGACATGATGCTGCCGGATATCAACGGCCTGCAAGTGCTCATGCAGGTGCAGAAAATCCGTCCGGCGCTGCCGGTGGTGATGCTCACCGGAATGGGCAGCGAGTCTGACGTGGTGGTCGGGCTGGAAATGGGCGCCGATGACTATATCGGCAAACCGTTTAACCCGCGGATTATGGTGGCGCGCCTGAAAGCGGTTTTACGCCGCAGCGGTGCGCTGGCGGTGGACGTACGCAGCGGGCAGGGCGGCGGCATCAGCTTTAACGGCTGGCGGCTCGACACCGAACGCTGTGAGCTGTTCGACCCCACACAAAACGCGGTAGCGCTGACCCAGGGCGAATACGGATTACTGCTGGCCCTGGCGCAAAACGCCCGGCGCGTGCTCAGCCGGGAACAGCTGCTGGAGCTGACCCACAGCGAAAGTACCGAGGTATTTGACCGGACGATAGACGTGCTGATCATGCGCCTGCGACGCAAAATCGAAATCAATCCGCACCAGCCGACGCTGATCAAAACCCTGCGCGGGCTGGGTTATGTCTTTGCCGCCGATGTGAAAGAGGCTGACGTAGGCCCGTACAAGCACAGCGCCGCCGGGCAATTCTGACCCGTTAGGCACTGTTTTCACGGATAAACAGGGTCAACTCGTCGAGGCTTTTCGCCCCGTCAATCGCATTGGCGCACAGCAGGCTGGCGCGCGCGCAGGCGTGGGCCAGCAGCACGCTTTGGCGAAGCGTCCAACCTTCATGACAGCCGTACAGGAACCCGGCGCAAAAGGCATCGCCCGCGCCGACGCTGCCGATAATCTCGTTCCGCGCCAGCGGCCAGGACGGCACCCATTCGCCCGGCTTGCCGGGCGCTTCGCACCACGCCCCTTCCGGGCAGTGGATAACCACCCGCTGTTTGACGCCCGCCGCCAGCAGCAGCGCCGCCGCATGGGCGATGTTGTCGATGATCGGCTCCCCGTTTTCGATGCGGATCGGCAGCTCGCTAAACTCCCCGGCTTCCAGTTCGTTAATCACTAAGTAATCGAGATACGCCAACGCCGGACGCACCAGCGGCTGATAGCGTGGGTCGCCTTTGCGTGACACCAAGTCCAGCGACGTCTCGTAGCCTTTCTCGCGCATCTGCGCCAACAACCGCGCGGCCCGCGTGCCGTACTCTTTGTCGGCCAGATCCAGACTGTCGAGCAGCAACAAATAGCCGAGATGGAAGATCTTCATCGATCCTTCCAGCCGATCAAAGGCCGGAAGATCCAACAGCCGATTCGCGCCGGGAGAATGGAAAAAGGTGCGCTGCCCGTCGGGATCGGTCATCACTTGTGACATCGACGTCGGGGCAAAGGAGGTGCGCTGCACGTGCTGACGATTAACGTGATACTGGTCGAGCATCGCCATGATGTAATCGCCGTCCGCGTCTTCACCAATCAACCCCACCGCCTGTAGCGGCATATGGCTGCGCATTTTCGCCAGCGTTAGCAGCACGTTGAGCGGCGCGCCGCCGGTGGAGCGTTCGCTGTGTGTGATCTCCGCCAGCCAGCCGCGCTCCGGCCACTGCACGATGCGGTGCACGTGATCGACCAGCATATTTCCGGCGGCAATAATGCCCTGGCGTTCCATTACACTTTCCCCGCGCTGCCGAAAATCCGCATCTGTTCGGCGACGGTATCGGTAATGGCGGTTTCGATGCCCAGCAGCAGTTCGGCAAACTCATCGTAAATCGGCTGACGCTGCGCCATACGCTGCTCAACCGCGCCCAGCGCCGCCTGCGACATGCCGGTGTAGAAATTGATTTTGTGGATACCAAGCTCAATGGCGCGACGGAAATCCGCATCGCTAATACCCGAGCCGCCGTGCAGCACCAGCGGTAAACCCGTTTGCTGGCGAATGGCGTCGAGGCGCGCGAAATCGAGTTTCGGCTCGCCTTTGTATTTGCCATGCGCGTTGCCGATGGCGACGGCTAACGCATCAATACCGGTTCTGTCGACAAACTCGCGGGCCAGATCCGGGTCGGTGAAGAAGGCTTCATCGGCGTGACCGTACAACGCACCGCCCTCATCGCCGCCGACCGCGCCGAGTTCCGCTTCCACCGAAACGCCCACCGCATGGCACATCTTCACCACTTCGCGGGTCTGGCGGATGTTTTCGTCGTAGTCGAGGGTCGAGCCGTCAAACATGACCGAGCTGAAACCGAGGCGCAGGGCGCGCACCACCGCCTCAAAATGTAGGCCGTGATCGAGATTGAGCACCACCGGAATGGCGTGCCGCGCGGCCTCAAAACGCACCGCCTCCACCAGTGATTCCAGCGACAGATATTTGAAATGAACTTCGGCGATATTGATGATGAACGGCGAGCGTTCCTGTTCGGCTGCGGCAAACAGCGCCCGCAGGAAGTGCGAATCGAGCACGTTAAACGCGCCCAGCGCATAGCGGTGTTCCCGGGCGTGGGCCAGTCCTTCGGCAAGAGAAATCAGCGGCATAGCGTTCTCCTTTAGCTGCGAAACAGGCGGTATTCATTGCACAGCACCAGATGGGCCGGCTCGTCTTCTTCAATGTTGTTATAGCGGTCGAGGGGGGTCAGGAAGTGGTTATCGTGTTCGTCATCGTTCACCGTCGACACTTCACCCACCAGCACGTCGCCAAAACCGGGTTCACCCCAGAAGCTGTGATACAGCCCCGGCGGCAGGCAAATGCTTTCGCCCGGTGCTAAGCGCAACTGGCTGCCTGCGGCGTGGGTCTGTCGACAGCCGTCGAGCGTTACCGTCACATCGCTATTTTCTTTTTGCTCAAGGGCATCGGCGTTCCACAGCTCGACAATCAGATTGCCGCCGCCGCGATTGATAATGTCTTCCCGCTTGTGCCAGTGAAAATGCATCGGCGTCACCTGCCCGTCGCGCACGTGCATGATTTTTTCAGCATAGCCCTTTTCGTAGGGCATACCGTTGGGCGAGCCGTTGCGGAAGGTAAACAGAGTCAGCCCCTGGGCGGCGAAATTGTTGCCGCCAAAGCGGGTGACGTCCCAGCCGAGTTTGAGGGCAAACACTTCGTGCCAGGTATCGGGGTCGAGTTGTTGCCATTGCGTCGGCGGGAAGCTGGCGAACGGCGGAAGATGCACGTCATGCAGGGAGAAAAATTGCCGCGTCAGGCCGAGTATGTTGTTAATTTCGGAGCGTTTCATTGGTTCTCCTTCGCTGCGTTTACCCCTCACCCTAACCCTCTTCCCACAGGGGAGAGGGGACTGTCCGGTGCAGAATTCTTTTCTCCCTCGCCCCTTTGGGGAGAGGGCCGGGGTGAGGGGAGAAGGCAACTTACTTAACCGTCCATCCCTTATACGACCCGACACTTTTCTTGTCGATCATCGTCACCGGAATCAGCACCGGCTCAGTGGGCGCGGGTTTGCCCTGCAAAATGTCGTAACCAATTTCCACCGCTTTCGCCGCCATGACCTGCGGGTCTTGCGCTGGCGTTGCCACAAACAGCGAATTTTGGCGCTTCAGCGCTTCTTCCCCGTCCGGCGAACCATCCACGCCAACGATAAAGAACTCTTTACGTTGCGCCTGTTTCGCTGCCAGATCGGCTCCGATCGCCGTCGGATCGTTTATCGCGAACACGCCGTCGATCTTCGGATTTGCCGCCAACAGCGAGGTCATCACTTCCAGCCCGCCTTCACGGCTGCCTTTGGCGTTCTGGTTGTCAGACAGCACGTTGATATCCGGATGTTTTTTAAATTCGGACTGACAGCCTTCGACGCGGTTTTGTACCGCTGACACCGGCGGCCCGTTAATGATCACTACGTTGCCTTTACCGTTCAGGCGGTCGGTAATGTATTTACAGGCCATCGCCCCCGCCTGGGTGTTATCGGAAGTGATGGTCGCATCGGCTCCAACGGCCGCCACGTCAACCGCTACCACCACGATACCGGCCTCTTTCGCCCGTTTCACCGCCGGGCCAATGCCCTTTGAATCAGCGGCGTTGAGGATAATCATATCGACCTTGGCGGCGATAAAGTTATCAATCTGCGAGACCTGCTGGCCCAGATCGTAGCCGCTGGACACCAACGTCACTTTGACGTTATCCCCAGCGAGTTTGCGGGCTTCCAGTTCCGCCCCTTTGGTGATTTGCACGAAGAACGGGTTGGCGAGGTCGCCCACCGTCACACCGATGGATTTCAACTCTTTTGCCTGCACAAAGGGCGCGGCGGCGAGCAGAGTGCCAGCACAGAGTGCAATGGCGATTGGCTTCAAACGCATGTTGTATTCCTCACAGGTAAGTTGTTGTTATGCACTTTGATGGTGTCGGGTACGGTATTTGTCGATCAGAACCGCAATGATGATCACCGCCCCTTTGATCACCAGTTGCCAGAAATAGGAGACGCCCATCAGCGTCATGCCGTTGTTGAGGGTGGCGATGATCAGCGCCCCCACCAGCGTCCCGGTGATAGTGCCGATACCGCCGACGAAGCTTGTCCCGCCGAGGATGACGGCGGCGATGGCATCCAACTCATAGCCCATGCCGAGGTTACCGTTCGCACTGTAGAGTCGCGAAGCGCTCATCACCCCGCCAAGCCCCGACAGCAGGCCGCTCATGCCATACACGAACAGCAAAACCATCCACACTTTGATGCCGGTCAGGCGCGCCGCCTGCATATTGCCGCCCACCGCGTAAATATGAACCCCGAGCGTGGTGCGGCGTAGAATGAACCAGCACACCGCAATCACCGCCAGCGCAATCACCACCAGCCACGGGATCGGCCCGAGGTAGTTGTTGCCTATCCATTCAAAACTGATATCGGAGTTAATCACCGTGGTGCCGTCAGCCAGTAAGTACGCTGCGCCGCGTAGCGCCGTATAAGTGCCGAGCGTGACGATAAAGGGCGGCAGTCCGGCGAACGCCACCAGCGCACCGTTGAACAGCCCGAGGATCAGTCCGAGCATCAGCGCCGCCGGAATAGACAACAGAGCGAATTCAGGTATGAGCGACACCACCATCGCCGCCACCGCCGTGGTGCCAAGAATCGAGCCGACGGAAAGGTCGATCCCGCCGGTCAAAATGATGAACGTCATCCCCGCCGCCAGTACGATATTGATCGACGCCTGGCGGGTAATGTTCAGCAGGTTGCTTTCGGTGAAGAAGTTCGGCGTGATAAAGCCAAATACCGCCACAATCAAGATCAGGATCGGCAAGATCCCCACGGTTTGCATCAGATCGCCCATCAGCATTTTTCGGGCAGACGCCTTAGCAACCTGCTGCGGCGAGGGCACGGAATGTTCTTTTTGTGTGGTCATGGTTGCACCGCCTGGTGATGGGATTCGTTGACGCCGGTTGCCAGCGTCATAATATTTTCCTGGGTGATGTCGTGCTCCAGCAGCTCCCCGGCAATGCTGCCTTCGCGCATCACGTAGACCCGGTCGCTCATGCCGACGATTTCTGGCAATTCACTGGAAATCATCAGGATTGCCACGCCCTGGCGTGCCATCTGATTCATGATTCGGTAGATTTCGCTTTTCGCGCCGACGTCCACGCCGCGCGTGGGTTCATCGAGGATCAGAATGCGGGGGCCAATCGACACCCAGCGGGAAATCAGCAGTTTTTGCTGATTGCCACCGGACAAACCGCCCGCGCGCACCTGTGAGTGCGGCACGCGGATATTCAGCAATTTGATGGCATCATCAGAAATGGTCTGGGCTTTTTTGCGGTCGAGCATTCCATAGTGCGAGTCACGTTCCAGCGTCGCCATGGTGATGTTTTCCTGCGCCGCCAGTTCGAGAAACAGGCCCTGTTCTTTGCGGTTTTCGGTTAAAAAACCGATGCCTAAATCAATGGCTTCCCGTGGGGAATGAATCAACACCGGTTCGCCGTCCACTTCAATCACGCCGCCGGTGGCCTTGCGCACACCGAAAATCAACTGCGCCAGCTCGGAACGTCCGGCCCCGACCAGGCCCGCCAGCCCGACAATTTCACCCGAACGCACCAGCAGGCTGCACGGCTGCACTTTGCCGCCGTCGGTCAGATGGTGAACGTTCAGACGCGCTTGGCCGTGCGGGATATCGCGCTCTTTGTTGAATAAATCGCTGAGTGGGCGACCGACCATCATCCGCACCAGCTCGGAAGCGTTGAGCTTATCGCGGGTCAAACTGCCGACGTACTGCCCGTCGCGCAGCACGCTGACGCGGTCGGACAGCTCATACACTTCCGCCATTCGATGGCTGATGTAGATAATCGCCATCCCTTCGTCGCGCAGACGCAGGATCAGCTCAAACAGGCGCTGGGTTTCACGGGAGGAGAGGGCGGCAGTGGGTTCATCCATCACCAGAATACGGCTGTTACGGTGCAGTGCGCGGGCGATTTCGACCTGCTGCTGTTCGGCGATGGTGAGCTTCATCACCCGGTCGGTGGCTTTGAACTGCGCCCCGAGGCGGTTAATCACTTCCTGCGCATGAAGCACCATGGTTTTGCGCTGTACCAGACCGCCGCGCGACAGTTCGCTGCCGAGGAAAATGTTTTCAGCGACGGTGAGATTCGGCGCGAGCTGCATCTCTTGATAAATCAGAGTAATGCCTGCGGCCAAGGCGTCTTTCGGGCCTTTGATCGCATGGGGTTTACCGTCAATCAGGATCTCACCGCTGGTGGCGGTGTAGGCGCCCGCGAGAATTTTCATCAGCGTACTTTTTCCGGCGCCGTTTTCCCCCATTAACGCGTGGATTTCGCCGGGAAAGACCGTCAGGTCGACCCCTTTCAGCGCATAAAACTTGCCAAAGGTCTTGGCGATGTTGCGCATCTCCAGCACCGGCGTCTGACTCATGGCGACACTCCTGAGGGTTTTCGATATCAGCAGTCCATCACAGGAAAGTAAATGCAAAATGTCAGAGGCCGTTCATATTTGTCATAGTGTTGGAAATTTGATTTTCCTCACCGTTTTCCCCCTCACTCACGGGGTGCAACGTCCCCTCGCCCCTTTGGGGAGAGGGTTAGGGCGAGGGGAAGCACACAACCGCCGGAGTCACTATGCCACTACCCCGAACGTCCTTCTTTGCCAGCGCGCGCGGTCGTCTGCTGTTCTTCAACTTGCTGGTGGTAGCAGTGACATTAATGGTGAGCGCGGCGTCGGTATTGGGCTTCCGTCATGCCAGTCAGATCCAGGAGCAAGTCCAGCAGCAGACCTTCGACGACATGACTGGCAGCATGAATCTGGCACGCGATACCGCCAATGTCGCCACTGCTGCCGTCCGGCTTTCGCAAGTGGTCGGTGCGCTGGAATACAAAGGTGAGGCGGAGCGTTTGCAAGCTACGCAGCAGGCGCTGAAACATTCGCTCGATCAACTCGCGACCGCACCGCTAGCGCAGCGTGAATCGGAGCTGGTGCAGCGCATCATTCAACGCAGTAATGAACTCCAGCAAAGCGTGGCGGGCATGTTGCAGCGCGGGCAGCAGCGCCATCTGCAGCGCAACGCGCTACTCAGCTCGCTGTACCAAAACCAGAGCTATTTGCGTCACTTGCGGGAGATCAACCAGCGCCAGGGTGAAGGTTCGCTGGATGGCCGTTTGCTGATGGAAATGGACCGGCTGATAACCGCGGCGATTGAAACGTCGATGCCGCGCTCGACGGTGCGGCAGATTGACGCCGTGATGCACGCGCTGCCGTCTGAAAGCGCAGATCCGACAATCGCCTTCATATTGCCGGATTTGAACACAGAATTGCGCAAACTCGCCCCGCTTTCCCAACGTCTGGAACAGAGCGATTTGGCGATCAGCTGGTACATGTTCCACATTAAGGCGCTGGTGGCGATCCTCAACGGCGACATTAATCAGTACGTAGCGCAGGTGGCGCAGGCGTCCGAGCAGCGGGTGGCACAAAGTCATCGCGAACTGGGGTCGATTATCGATTTAATTCTCGGTTTCGCCCTGCTGGCGCTGGTAATCACCGGCTTTGCGGGCTGGTATATCTATCGCAATCTGGGCACCAACCTGACCGCGATTTCTGATGCGATGTCGCGGCTGGCGCACGGGGAGCAGGACGTGTCGGTTCCCGCCTTGCAGCGACGCGATGAACTCGGGGAACTGGCGCGCGCGTTCAGCGTTTTTGCCCGCAATAAATCGTCGCTGGAGCACACCACCCGGCTGTTGAAGGAAAACACCACGCAGCTGGAAACCGGTCGAATCGAGCGGCAGGGGCTGGAAGAGGCGCTCCTACACAGCCAAAAAATGAAAGCCGTTGGGCAGCTCACAGGCGGTCTGGCCCATGATTTCAACAACCTGCTGGCGGTCATCATCGGCAGCCTTGAACTGGTCAAACCGAATGAGGCCGATGCGCCGCGTATTTCCAGAGCGTTGCAGGCCGCCGAGCGCGGGGCATTGCTGACTCAGCGCCTGTTGGCTTTTTCCCGCAAACAGGCCCTGCATCCACACGCGGTGGAGATGAAAGGGCTACTGGAAAACCTTGGCGAACTGATGCGCCATTCGCTACCCGCCACGCTGACGTTGGACATTGAGGCGCAAACCCCGGCATGGTCAGCGTGGATAGACATCGGGCAACTTGAAAATGCCATCATTAACATGGTGATGAACGCCCGCGATGCGATGGAAGGCCAGGCGGGGGTCATTAAAATCCGCACCTGGAATCAGCGCGTAAACCGCAGCGACGGGCGCAAACAGGACATGGTGGCGCTGGAGGTGATCGACCACGGTTGCGGTATGTCGCAGGTGATAAAAGCCCAGGTGTTCGAACCGTTCTTTACCACTAAACAGACCGGCAGCGGCTCCGGGCTGGGTCTGTCGATGGTGTACGGTTTTGTGCGCCAGTCCGGTGGCCGGGTGGAAATCGAAAGCGCGCCGGGGCAAGGCACCACCGTCCGGCTACAGTTGCCGCGTTCGATTTTGCCGGCAGTTGAGCGCCCGCATGAAGATGCGGTTGCCGACGAAATGCCCGCCGAACGACTGGCGTTGGTGCTGGAAGACGAAGCCGACGTGCGTCAGACCCTCTGCGAACAGCTACACCAGCTGGGCTGGCTGACGCTGGAGGCGAGCCGTGGCGAACAGGCGATTGCGATGCTGGATGCGTCCGAGGATATCGCGATGCTGGTCAGTGATTTGATGCTACCGGGCAGACTCAGCGGTGCAGATGTGGTCAATCACGCCCGCACGCACCATCCGCAGGTGGCAGTGCTGATGATCAGCGGCCAGGATTTACGTCCGGCGCACAATCCCCAACTGCCGGACGTCGAACTGCTGCGCAAACCGTTTACCCGGGCGCAGCTGGCACAGGCGCTGCGTCAGGCACAGGCATCCCAGAGCGAACCGCAGCGCAATTGAGATTCCTCCGCTACCCGCCGTTGTCGGGGTTGATTACGCTGAAGTCAGTCCAACTCAGAGTCAGACCCGATGAAAAGACCCGCAACGGCGTTGCTGTTTGGCACGCTCATTTTGCTTAGCCAGCTGGCCCATGCCGATATTATTGATGATGCGATTGGCAATATTCAGCAGGCCATCAGCGATGCGTACAAACCCAACAGCGATAACGTCTATCATGATGACCGCGACGATAATGATGATAATGCCGACAATCGCCAGCAGAACAGCGACCGCGATCGGCAGTATGACGACCGTTATCGTCAGCTCGAAGATCGTCGTCGTCAGTTAGATGACAGGCAGCGCCAACTCGATCAGGAACGCCATCAACTCGATGACGAAGAAAGCCGACTGCGAGACGAGTACGATCGTTAAAACGTCATCTACCCCTTTGCAGTGGTGATTCTTTTGTTGAGTAACATCACCAGGAGTGCAGTTAGCGCGGCGGACAGCAGGCTGATGACGACCAGCATGACGCTAAGGGTGATGCATAGCTTTGCAGAATATCGGTGCCAGTGGAGAAGTGCAGATAAGTGGGTGACTGACATTAACCAACGACATTGCACGACATAATAAAACAAAGTGAAAAACATCGTTGGCAGTGATAACGGTATTATTAGCACGGTAATAATCATAGGCTTTGTTATTATATCCATAACGTATCTTTGTCCGTTGATCGTGGCACGATTATTTCACCCCTTCACGAATCTCATATCTCTGAAGATATCGCAATTATTATTAAGTTTAAAAATAAACTTAAACTTTTTGTTATATTTTGCTTAAGGTTTGGTGATACAAAACAGGTAAGGATTTACTAGTGTTATTTGTGTCGAGCGGATAATTAAAGACATCTGCTGGCGATGAAGAGAACTCGAATTATTTATCCGTAAGATGTCCGCATCTGAACGGAAAATATTTAAGAATACGAGCTCCTGCAACAGACACAATGACACTTCAATAAAGGTAAGCATGATGATCAATAAAACATTCATTTTTGCAGCACTGATGACTGCCAGCACACTTTCATTCGCATCCACTGAAATTCGTGATTCTCAAATGGCTGATATGAATCAAAAAATTGGCAATATTTCTGTCAATGTCAAGAATGGCACCTTTGAAGAGGCCATGGCGGCATTGAGCAAAGAAGCCGATCAGAAAGGCGCGGGTCATTACCATATTACCTCTTTAGAACGTACCGGGATGAGCGCCGACATCAGGGCAACAGCGATAATCTATAAATAAAAAATCCTCTCCTGGCGTAACTTTTGGACTGTGATATATCCCGTGTGCAGTATCACAGTTCTTTTTTAAGGATGAAACAATGTCTATATCAAAAAAGGCCATGCTGGCCGTTATTATTCCCACGCTAATGTTATCCCCGTTGGCTATTGCCAGCCATCATTTTGAAAGCGCGCAATCCATTCAAACGCCGTCACTGAATCAGTTAGATAATTTCGTGTTTCCGTCAGCAACGGTGGGATATACCGCTCTGGTGATGACCGTAAATAACTCGCCTAAAGCCGGGACTGGAGGCGTATTCAACCCTGACGCGCTGTATAACATTCATATTGCTGAATCAGCAGATTATAAGCAGGGCAAAACATTTACCTTCAAATTTGATAATCAGGGCAACGTGATTGTCTATCAAGAAAACACCGCGGATAGCCCGGTAGGGGCGACAGATGAAATGCTGGGCAAAGGGGAAGCGAATCAGAGCGTGACGCTGAGCAACGGCATTAAAATCTGGACCGGCGCCGCTCAGGATCCGTTTACCGGTAATTCGCCTGGGTTGCACCGTTTCCGTAACGATTTGGCTCAAGGTAAGTATGACCCTTCCATCTGGACATCGACACAGGGGAAGAATATTTTTGCCGCCCGAAATTGCGGAGCCATCGTTCTCGAGGTGCCGAACAAACTGCTGGCTGACAACATCAGCGTTTACATGACCACCGATTACCGTAGCGATAAGACGTGGAAGCAAGTTCAGTATTCTGCGAATCCGCTGTTTTCTCATACGATGCTGTTTGAAAATGCCGCGCTTAAACGCGAACACGACGAAAGTCGGCCGCAAAATAGCGAGGATATGAAGAATTTTGTTTCGGCACGCACGGCGCGAGCCAGTGGTCTGGCGCATTCACAGGCCGATCCTTTTGCGTATGGCGACAAAGTGGCCAACCTGTTGGTGCCGGATGTTTTGACCTACAAAGTGGGTGAAAAAGCGGTCTTCAGCGCCGAAAAACGCAACGGACGTAGCCTGGATGACGATGCGATGAGCGCCATGCTCAGTCTGTTGATCGGCCAGCCCACCGATCAAGCGGTTGCTAGCCTGAAACGTTATCGTCACGACTTCCCGTATGTTATCCCTGTCACGCTGAAATAAGGGGTGACGCGCCTGATGAAACGCTACTTTCACGCGTTAAAACAGGGTGTGATGGCCGTGGCGTTGAGTTCTCTCAGCGTCACGGTGGTCCAGGCCCATGAATTCTGGATGATCCCGCATAACGCCCAAAGTCGGATGGATGAGCAGGTGGTCTTTGAACTGCGCATCGGCAGCGGCTTACCCGGTACACAGTCGGTAAGGCTCCCGGGACTCGTGTCGACCTTTACCGCACACGATGCTCAGGGGAACTATGAGGTCAGTGGCCGTGACAACTCGCGGGTGATTGGGCATTTACGGCCCCGTACCCCAGGCGCGACCGTGGTGGCGCTGCGGACTCATCAGGCCAAAATCACCTTGCCGTCGACAGAGTTTGAAGGCTATCTCCAGGAAGAGGGCCTGACAAACGTCATGCACCAACGTCAGACGGAGGGCGACACTGGCCAGCCGGCCACCGAGCTGTATTCGCGCTGTGCAAAAAGCATCATTTTGGTTGATGGCAACAGTGCGGGTTTTGATAAACCGGCGGGTCTGCCACTGGAAGTCATCCCGCTTTCTGAACCGTTAGGCTATCAGCCGGGTCAGCCGTATCACTTGCGGTTATTACGCGACGGTAAACCGTTGCCCGACGCGCAAATTAAGGCGCAGTTGCAGGGCAAAAAGCGCTATCTGCTCACCGCAGTGAGCGACGCTCAGGGGAACGTGGCGATCTCGCTGCCAGAGGCGGGTGTCTGGCTGTTTAGCGCAGTCGATATGGTGCCTGCTAATGATCCGGACGCCGACTGGCAGAGTTTGTGGGCGTCAGTGACCCTCGATATTGGGGAAAGGAGCGCATCATGAACCGTTTACTCACCCGCAGAAGCGTCACGGTGGCTGGGACGCTCTCTGGCCTGCTGCTTTCGCAATCTGCCTGGGCCCATGCAGGAAATAGCGCAGGCTGGTGGCATCCGTTGAGTGGCATCGACCATCTACTGGCGATGATTGCCGTGGGTGCATGGAGTGTGCAGCTGGGTGGGCGCGCGGTGTGGTGCGTTCCTGTGGCGTTTGTCTGTTTTATGTTTTTTGGCGGCCTGCTCGGGTTTGAACATTTTGAGCTGCCCGCGACGGAGCTGGGCGTGGCGCTGTCCGTCGTTTTACTGGGGATTGCGATAGCCGCTCGTCAGCGTCTGCCATTGGCCCTGGCCGCCTGTGCCACAGGATTATTTGGCATCTGTCATGGCTACGCGCACGGCTACGAAATGCCAGTCCTGCAAAACAAGATTATCTATACCGTAGGGTTTCTGAGCACCACCGCCACGTTGCATCTGGTGGGCGCGTTTGGTGCGCATTATCTGCGAAAAAGGGTCGGCGGCGAACGCCTGCTGCGGGCATTGGGTGCGGCTTCGGCACTCTGCGGCGTCTGGCTGGTTGCGGGCGCTATTTGAAAGACAACTCAACCTATAACAACAGGAAGGTGTGACGATGAGCAAACAGGAAAATACGCTGCACTTTGGTGATGTGGCGATCCAAATTCTCAGTAACAGCGATGAATTGACCGTAGCGGAACTGGTTCTCCCGGCAGGCGCAGTGGCAAGCGTCCATCAGCATCCGCACGAAGAAGTGAATTATGTGGTGAGTGGGGTACTCGATTTTATGTGTGATGGTGAGGTGACCACGCTGCGAGCTGGAGAAGCCATGCGCGTGCCCCCGAATCAGCCCCACAATATTACCTGTCACCCGGAGGCGCCGGGCGTGGTGCTGACAGCCTGGTCGCCGTCGCGTCAGGACCTGATGGCGGTGCTCGCAAAATAATCCGGCCTGCCCGGCGTATCGTCGGGCGCTATTCCAGCACGATCTCCATTCCGTCAAACCCGGCTTCGACGCCTTCCGGCAGCGGGTTATTCATCATCCACACATCAAATTGATGGCTGATATGCGTCAGGATGACGCGCGGACAGCGGACGATCGCGTTGATCGTCAGCACCGTATTCAGATCGCAGTGATTGCGCGGCGGCTCGGCCTTTGGCGCGTGGCTGCAATCTATGATCATCACCTGCGGACGGTTGTTCAGCAGACATTTCAGCGTCTTATCCGGCAGCCCGGCGGTATCGGACAGCCACGCTACCCGGCTGTGGGCGGACTCCAGCAGATAACCGAAGGTCAGCTTTGAATGGGTGAGCGGCAGCGGCGTGACCCGTAATCCCTGCAATTCAAACATCACAAACGGCTCAACGGTATGGCTGAAATCGAGCAGACCGGGGTGTTTGAATAAATCATCGCAGCCTTGTTCATCCGGCGGGCCGTAAACCGGGATCGTGTCCCCCACGCCCCAGCGCAGCGGGAACAGGCCCTGCACGTGATCCATATGATAATGGGTAAGTAAAAACTGCTGAAAACGGCCCGCCGGGTGATGGTCCATCAGGTCAGGAATGCCTGCGTCCAGCAGCGTTAGCGCATCGTTGTAATGCACTTCGCCACTGCACGGGCGACGGCGATGGGTTTCGTCCTGTCGGGCGCGACGACACGCCGCACAGTCACAGCCGAATACCGGCACCAGCTGTGCACCGCCGGTGCCGGTTAAACGTAGGGTCAGGGTCATATTGCGTTCCTCAGATAACGCCCGGTGGCACGGCGTTTGCCGGGCCTAGAGCATTTTTTTGAAACGGAAATGGCTCTGCTGATAGCCTTCGCGCAGGTAAAAACGGTGCGCGTCGGTGCGAACTTTGCCGCTCGACAGTTCCATCAGGCTCGCGCCGCGCTGGCGGGCTTCCTCTTCCGCCCATGCCAGCAGCTGCTGGCCGATATTCAGGCCGCGCATCTGCGGCAGAATGACCAGCTCCTGAATTTCGCCAATCCAGCAGTTGAGATTCAGCGGAAACATCAATTGCAGGCCAATCAGCCCCACGATGTTGTTGTTCATCAGCGCCAGTTGATAACACTGGCTCGGGTTATTCAGATTCGCGGCAAAGCCCGCCGCGAAAGTCTGTCGGTCGTATTCTTTCTGTTTTAGCTCGCAGATAAGCCCGTACACCGCATCGGTGTCAGCGGGGGTGGCGGGGCGAAGTTCACAGGGCATGCTGGCTCTCTTTCCGGTTACCGTGGGCGCGGATCAGGCGCATAAAGGTTTCCACAGACTGTAGCAGACTGCCGTCGTTGTTCAGCATCAAACAGTCGCTGAGTGGATAACGCGCGGCACGGTCGAGACGCAGGGCAATCTCTTTTTCCGTTTCACGCCCGCGCTGCTCCAGGCGCTGGCGCAGCACGTCCGGCGAAACCTGCAAACACACCGGCAACAGCGCGTCGGCGTAGCGGGCTTTGGCCTGCGGCAGATGCGCGCGTGAACCGTTGACCACCACGTCAAATCCGGCGTGCAGCCAGACGTCGATTTCTATGCCGACGCCGTAATACAACGCGTTGGCGTGCCAGCTCAGGGCGAACAGCTGGCGTTCGGCGCGGGTGAAAAACTCGTGTTCGCTGAGCGCAATATGGTTCTCGCTCCCGGCGTTGGCCGGGCGGGTGATGTAGCGATGTGCGACCAGCATTTGCGCGTGCTCCCGCTGGCGAAGCGCCGCCAGCAGGCTGTCCTTCCCGGACCCGGACGGGCCGACCAACCAGATAATCCGTCCCGTCATCAGAAGACCCTCTTGCCCTGGCGCCACACGTGGTCGATATGCACGTGCTCGCTTTTACGGTGCACCAGCACCAGGTCCGCGCGTTTACCTTCAGCGATGACGCCGCGGTCAGACAAGTTCAGCGCCCGCGCCGGGTTGCGCGTCACCAGATGCACGGCCTGCGCCAGGCTGTAGGCGTTGCGCTCGTCATCGGCGATGCGGAAGGCCGCATCGAGCAGGCTGGCGGGGTAATAATCCGAGGAGAGAATATCCAGCAGCCCGCGAGAGGCGAGGTCATGGGCCGCGACGTTGCCGGAGTGCGAACCGCCGCGCACGATGTTCGGCGCGCCCATTAACACATTCATGCCATGCAGGCGTGAAGACTCTGCGGCCTCGAACGTGGTGGGAAATTCGGCGATCACGCTGCCAATATCAAAGGATTCGACGACATGTTCGTGGGTGGCGTCATCGTGACTTGCCAACGCAATATGGCGCGTGCGGCAGAGTTGTGAAATCGCCATCCGATTTGGCTGCGACCATTCGGCGGCAAGCTGAAGCTGATCTTCTTCAAAGCGCACCATTTGCTCGTCGGTCAGGTGATATTTACCCTGATAGTAATCGCGATATTTTGAGCGGTCGGCGTACTGACGCTGGCCCGGCGAGTGATCCATCAGCGACACCAGTGACACCAGTTCGCGGTCGACCAGCTTTTCGAACAGCGGCAGGGTGGTGAAGTGCGGTAGCTCGCAGCGCAGGTGCAGACGGTGCTCAGCGCGGTTGAGGCCACGTTTCTGCGTGTCTTCCACGGCGTTAATCATCTTCTCTACATTTTCCAGACGATCCCCGCCGTCGCGAACGTCGCCGATGGCGACCGCGTCCAGCACTGTGGTGATGCCGCTCGCCACCATCAGGGCGTCGTGGCTGCTCATGGCGGAATGTGCAGGCCAGTCCACTTTCGGGCGCGGGGTGAAGAATTTATCCAGGTTATCGGTATGCAGCTCAATCAGCCCCGGCAGCAGCCAGCCGCCTTCGCCGTCCATCGCCTGCGGGCTTTGGCTCTGGGTTTCGGCAAAGGTGCGGATGACACCATCCTGTACGTCGACCGAGCCGTGAACGACTTCATTTTCGAGCACTAATTTCACATTGTTGATAATCATGCAGCGGCTCCCATCGGGTGCAGGCGGTCAGCGACGCGATTACGCACCGCGTCATCATGGAAAATGCCGACGATGGCCGCGCCACGCGCTTTGGCTTCGTCGATAAGCTCAACCACGGCAGCGCTGTTTTTGTCATCCAGCGAGGCGGTGGGTTCGTCGAGCAGCAGAATCGGGTAGTCGACCACGAAGCCGCGGGCGATGTTCACGCGCTGCTGTTCACCGCCCGAGAACGTTGACGGTGCCAGGTGCCACAGGCGTTCCGGCACATTAAGGCGGGTGAGCAGGCTGGCGGCTTTGGCGCGGCATTCGTCTTTTGAGACGCCGAGATCCAGCAGCGGCTGCATCACCACGTCGAGGGCGGAAATACGCGGGATAACGCGCAGGAACTGGCTGACCCAGCCGATGGTGCCTTTGCGCACTTCCAGCACTTTGCGCGCCGGGGCAGTGACCAGATCGACCCATTCATTGCCGTGTTTGATGTGAATGTGGCCTTCATCGGGCAAATAGTTGGCGTACAGCGAGCGCAGCAGCGTCGATTTTCCGCTGCCGGAATGACCGTGCAGCACCACGCATTCTCCGGCGTTCACCGTCAGCTCCGCTTTGTACAACACCGGCAACTGGATGCCGTTCTGGTGATGCAGGACGAAGGTTTTACTCAGGTTTTCAACGCGAATCATTTTGGCCTCTTGTCTATGATTGCCGGATGGCGGCTTGCGCCTTATCCGGCCTACTTCTGCGCGCCATCAGGCAAAAATCAGTTCTGCAAAACGGAGGAAACCAGCAGTTGGGTGTACGGATGAAGCGGGTCGTCGAGCACGCGGTCGGTTAATCCACTTTCCACCACCCGGCCCTCTTTCATCACCATCAGACGGTCCGCCAGCAGGCGAGCGACGCCCAAATCATGGGTGACTATCACCACCGCCAGATCCAGTTCCACCACCAGGCCGCGCAGCAGGTCGAGCAAACGCGCCTGTACGGACACGTCCAGCCCGCCGGTCGGCTCGTCCATAAACACCAGCTTCGGGTGCGTCACCAGGTTGCGGGCGATTTGCAGGCGCTGCTGCATGCCGCCGGAAAAGGTGGTCGGCAGTTCATCAATGCGCGACGGCGGGATTTCCACTGCCTCCAGCCACTGCGCGGCGGTTTCGCGGATGTGGCCGTAATGGCGCGCGCCGGTCGCCATCAGGCGTTCGCCGATATTGCCGCCTGCCGATACCTGACGGCGTAGGCCGTCCATCGGATGCTGATGCACCACGCCCCATTCGGTGCGCAGCAGGCGTCGGCGCTCGCCTTCCGACATGCCATACAGAGACTGGTTTTCGTACATCACGTCACCCTGCTGTGGCGCAAGGCGCGCGGAAATCGACTTCAACAGCGTGGTTTTGCCGGAGCCGGATTCCCCGACAATGCCCAGCACTTCGCCCGGCCACAGGTCGAACGACACGTCGCTGAAGCCTTTGCCCGGCGCATAAAGATGGGTCAGGTTGTTGACCGAAAGTAACGGCTGATTCATTGACTTAACGCCTCGCTCTGTTGGCGGCAGTAATCGGTATCGGAGCAGACAAACATCCGCTTGCCGGTATCATCCAGCACCACTTCGTCGAGATAGCTGTGGCGCGAACCGCAGATGGCGCAGGGCTCGTCCCAGGCCTGAACGGTGAACGGGTGATCGTCGAAATCGAGGCTTTCCACTTTGGTGTACGGTGGCACGGCGTAAATGCGTTTTTCACGCCCGGCCCCGAACAGCTGAAGCGCGGGCATCCGGTCCATTTTCGGGTTATCGAATTTTGGGATAGGCGACGGATCCATCACGTAACGATCGTTGACCTTCACCGGATAGGCATAGGTGGTGGCGATATGGCCGAAACGGGCGATGTCTTCGTACAGTTTCACCTGCATCACGCCGTACTCTTCCAGGGCGTGCATGGTGCGGGTTTCGGTTTCGCGTGGCTCGATAAAGCGCAGCGGTTCGGGGATCGGCACCTGGAAGATCAGGATCTGATCTTCGGTCAACGGCGTTTCCGGGATCCGGTGGCGGGTCTGGATCAGTGTCGCGTCTTCGGTTTTTTCGGTGGTGTTCACCCCGGTGACGCGTTTGAAGAAGTTGCGAATCGACACGGCGTTGGTGGTGTCGTCGGCGCCCTGGTCGATCACTTTCAGCACGTCGGCTTCGCCGATCACGCTGGCGGTGAGCTGAATGCCGCCGGTGCCCCAGCCGTACGGCATCGGCATTTCACGCCCGCCGAACGGCACTTGATAGCCGGGGATCGCGACGGCTTTCAGAATAGCGCGGCGGATCATGCGCTTGGTCTGTTCGTCGAGAAACGCGAAGTTATAACCGCTGAGATTAGCCACGATTGCGCTCCTGTTGCAGGCGTTTGAGTAGTTCCAGTTCGGCCTGGAAATCGACGTAGTGAGGCAGTTTGAGGTGCGAGACGAACCCGGCGGCTTCGACGTTATCGGCGTGAGCCAGCACGAACTCTTCGTCTTGCGCTGGGCCCGCGATGTGTTCGTCGTAGTCTGGGGCTTGCAGCGCGCGGTCCATCAGCGCCATCGCCATCGCTTTACGTTCGCTCAGGCCGAACACCAGGCCGTAGCCGCGGGTGAAGTGCGGGGCTTGCTCGTCAGGCGAGACAAAACCGTTCACCATCTCGCATTCGGTCATCAGCAGTTCGCCGACGTTCACTGCAAATCCTAACTCTTCCGCTACGATTTCCACCTCAATGTGGCCGCTGCGGATTTCTCCGGCAAACGGGTGATTGCGGCCATAACCGCGCTGCGTGGAGTAGGCCATCGCCAGCAGGTAGCCTTCGTCGCCGCGCATCAGCTGTTGTAAACGTGACGCGCGCGAGCACGGATACACCGGTGGCGTGCGGGTGATGTCGTCCGGCATTTCACCCGCATCTTCTTCCACCTTCGCCAGTCCCTGGCGAGTCAAAAGGCTGAACACATGCGGTGAGGGTTCTGCGGCAGGGTCGTCGGTTTTCAAGGCCGGTGCCTCACCGTTAGCCAGCAGCGTAAAATCCAGCAGGCGGTGGGTGTAATCGTACGTCGGGCCGAGCAGCTGACCACCGGGCACGTCTTTGTAGACCGCAGAGATTCGGCGTTCGAGGCGCATTTCTGCGGTGTTAATCGGCTCGCTCACCGCCAGACGGGGCAGGGTGGTGCGATAGGCGCGCAGCAGGAAAATGGCTTCGACGTTATCGCCGCTGGCCTGTTTCAGCGCCAGGGCTGCCAGCTCACGGTCGGCGATGCCGCCTTCGGTCATCACGCGGTCGACGGCCAGATTCAGCTGTTGTTCAATTTGCGCGACGGTCAGCTCGGGCAGCTGTGCGTCGCCGCGGCGTTTTTGTTCCTGAAGGGCGTGCGCGGCATCGATGGCCTTTTCGCCCCCTTTGACGGCGACGTACATCAGCACACCTCCACATGAGTGGTGCGCGGGATGGCCAGCAGGCGGTCGCCACAGGTCAGGATCAAATCTACGCCCAGCGGGAACGGGTGCGGGCGTTCAGTCAATTCGTGAAGAATGCATTCCGGCAGCTGCGGGGCAATCATCCGTTCTTCGTTGATCCCGGCCCCGGTCAGGCGCAGCATCCGGCCCCCGCTCAGGCTGCTGAGCTGCACAATCAGCGTGGCGCTGGTTTCCGGCGCAATCGCGCTGCCCGCCGATAAGGCGTTTAACTGTTCAGTACTGATAGTGGCATCGGTGACGGCGAACAGCGCGTGCTGCGGCTGGTCGACCAAAGGCGCGTTGATGTGAAAACGTAGGTTCTGACGCGCGATGTCGTTATCAACGGATGCCGACAGCCACACCGGCGTGTCGTTATCCGCCAGCGTCAGCAGCACGCTGGTGGTCGCCGGAGAGAGCGGTTGCCAGCCGTGTTTATGCTGGTGCATCGACACAATCACGCCCGGTTCGCTCATGGCTTTCAGCAGACGACGGAAGCTGTGCTGGGCATCCTGCACGGGATGAGGAAAAGCGGTCTTGAGTTCTGAAGAAAGGGTCATGCGTTGTCTCCACGCACTAAGGTAAAGAAGTCCACCCGGCTGGCGTTGACTTCGGCGCGGCGCGCGGCAATGCGGGCCTCGCGTTCGGCTTCCAGCGGGGCAATCAGGGTTTCCATCAGGGTCTGAAAATGGGCATAGGTTTGCAGCAGGGCGTCAATCGCCGCGCAACGTTCCGCGTGGGCTTTATCGCGGCCCAGCACCCAGCTGTAGCCCAGCGTGCCGTCGTTTAGTCGCACGGTGGCGCGGGTCAGGGTGGCGTCTCCGGCGAAGAATCGTGAACCGGTGGCGCCCATCCGCGCCTGGATTTGCACCAGGCCGCTTTCCGGCGCGCGGAGGATTTCATAGTCCGGCGAGAGTTTCAGCGCCTGCATGCGGGCGGCAAGTTCGGCAGGCTGGCTGTGGGCCAGCGCCGACATCCAGCGCTGACGAGTGGCGGTATCGAAAGGCATTCAGTGCTCCATTGTGAATTCAATCATGTCGGCGCGGGTCAGGCTGACGGAGTATTCCGTCGCGTTAACGTCGCCTTCACGATGGTTCAGGGTGCGCACGCAAAGCAGCGGCGCCATGTTCGGGATTTCCAGCACCTTGCTCTCTTTGGCCTGGGCGCGCCGGGCGCTGATTCGCGTTTGCGTACGGCTCAGGGTGAGGGCCAGTTCTTCACGCAGAAAATCGTGCAGCGAACCGCTGTTAAAGCGCTGAAGCGCGGGCCAGAAATGCAAGTCGGAAAAGTAGTGATCGATGATGCACAGCGCGATGCCGTTGACGCGGCGCAAAGTGCGCAGGTGGATGACGTTGTCGCCCTCCTGAATACCCAGCGCATTGGCTACGTGACCGGAGGCCGGGCGCAGGACAGACAGCAGCTTTTCGCTGGTCGGGTGGCTGCCCTGCTCGAGCAGATTCTGGCTAAAACGCGCCTGAGCGTTGAGCGGATAGTCGAACGGACGCATCAGCACCAGCACGCCGACGCCCTGACGGCGCTGAACCCAGCCTTTCTCAACCAGCTGATCGATAGCGCGGCGCAGAGTGTGGCGATTGACGTCAAAACGGGCGGCAAGCTGATGTTCGGCGGGAAGGTAGTCGCCGCAGCGGTACTGGCTACGCAGCTCCTGTTCGAGCCTGGCGGCGATCTCTTCGTAGCGCGTCGGATAACTGGTCGGATGTCTGGACAAGTGCATCATTTGGAAGACCTCTTCAACGTCAGTATCGCGTGTGACCCTCACCCTAACCCTCTCCCTAAAAGGGAGGGGGGACTGTCCGGGACAGCCTGGGGGGAGGGGAGAAACTGCCGATAGAGTGACGCGGCAATATGACACTCCGGTTAAGGCGCGGTGACTGAACGATGAAGAGTTAGCGTCGGGCGTGTGACAGGGCGGTGCGAACCGCCCAGGGGGAGATTACTGCGGTTGTTTGACGACGTTGATCATCCACGGCACGCCGAATTTATCGGTGACTTTGCCAAATCCGTGTGCCCAGAAGGTTTCCTGCCAGTCCATTTCGATTTTACCGCCCTCGGCGAGGGCATCGAACCAGCCTTTCCCTTCGTTGACGTCCTGCGTGTCGAGCACCAGCGTAAAGCCGGAATAGCTGACGCTGCCGGTCATGCCGTCGCTCATCATTATCTCGCTGCCCGCAATGCGGACGTTGGAGTGGGCGATAGCATCGGGGGGAAAGACCATGCCGGACGGGCAGCCTTCTTCACTGTTCTGATCGGATTTTGGCATTTCGCCAAAGGTGATTTTGTAGCCCAGTTCAGCGTTTAACGCCTTTTGATAAAAAGCATGGGCTTCGGCGCAGTTGCCGGAAAAAGAGATGTAGGGACTTAACGGCATAACCATAACCTCGGAGAGTGGATACCCCGATAACTATAGTTACGATGCGTTAATATAACCAAGCGGTTATATTTTGCCCGGCGGCGTAAACGTGCCGGGTTGACAAATTCCTACTGCATGTAGGCCCGGCAAGCGAAGCACCGCCGGGCGATATGGCGCGGGATCAGTTCTTTTTAACGAACTCAGATTTCAGCTTCATTGGGCCAAAACCGTCAATTTTGCAGTCGATGTTGTGATCGCCTTCAACGAGGCGGATATTCTTCACTTTGGTGCCGATTTTCAGCATCGAAGAGCTGCCTTTAACCTTAAGATCTTTTACGACGGTCACGCTGTCGCCATCGACCAGCAGGTTGCCGTTAGCATCTTTCACGATAAGCTCATCGCCATCCTGAGAAGGCTCTGCGTCGTTCCACTCGTGGGCGCACTCAGGGCAGATGAACATGCCGCTATCTTCATAGGTGTATTCGGAATTGCATTTTGGGCAGTGTGGCAAAGACATAGTCACCTCGTAATAGTTTAAAATGCGCCACAGACCGTGCAAACCGCCGCTGAGCGCTAAAAGTATGACTCATTATACCGCATGTCCTTACGGTTGTCGGGACTATTTAATCGCCAGCCTGTACCGCTTACGTAAAGCTGTACAATTTTTTATATTTCGAAATTGCCGAGTAATGCAGTTTGCGTTATGTTGAGGATCGTATTTCTGATTATTACCCAGCGTTCACTTATTTACTCTCTTTCGTCAGGAAATTTATATGCAATATATCCTGCCGAATGCTGTATATGGCGCTAATCTCTATATCTCCTGGTTTTTTTACGTACTGCGTTTTCTTTCGTGGTACGGATAATTATATAAAAAATAAAATCCGGATATAAAAAAGCCTGACAAATAAAAGTTATAAAATTTGCGTTAAGGGAATACTTTAACCATGTACACACAGACAATATTTGAATTGAGTCAGGAAGCTGAGCGCTTGCTGCAGCTGGCATTACGACATCTCGATACCGTGAATGGGCTTGCGGGGAACATGCTGAGCGGTGCGCAGGCTATGCCTGAAGCGCCTGGGGGCTCGCATGGCCGCCATCCGGGAAGCCATTTATTGGCGACGCAGCCGGACACGCTGAATAATGAGCTGCGTAAAATTACCCGTCTGGAAATGGTGCTGGCGATTGTTGGCACCATGAAAGCGGGGAAATCCACCACCATTAATGCCATCGTTGGAACAGAGGTTTTGCCTAACCGCAACCGACCGATGACCGCATTGCCCACGCTTATTCGTCATACGCCGGGTCAGAAAGAACCGGGTCTTAATTTTATTCACGTTAAGCCCATTGAACGCTTAATGCATGAATTGCAGGATAAACTTCGTCACGCCGACCGGGCGAAACTTGCGCTTAAGCTCGAAATGGATAAAGACATGAACGCCCTGCTCGAGCGTATTATCGGCGGCGTTGCTTTTGAAAAACATTATCTCGGGGCGCAGCCGATATTCCAGTGTCTGAAAAGCCTGAACGATCTGGTTCGTCTTTCCCGAGCAATGGACGTCGACTTTCCCTTTGCCGACTACGCCTCGATTGAACATATTCCGGTGATTGAGGTGGAGTTCGTGCATCTTGCCGGGCTGGGTGAAAATGCAGGCCAGTTGACGCTGCTGGACACACCGGGGCCGAATGAAGCCGGGCAACCGCATCTGCAAAAAATGCTGAGCGAGCAGCTGGCCCGCGCCTCGGCGGTGCTGGCGGTGATGGATTACACCCAGCTCAAATCCATTTCCGATCAGGAAGTACGCCAGGCGATTGCGGCAGTCAGCAAGTCGGTGCCGCTGTACGCGCTGGTGAATAAATTCGATCAGAAGGATCGTAACAGCGACGATGAAGATCAGGTGCGGGCGATGATCGCCGGCACGCTGATGAAGGGCTTTATCCATCCGGGACAGATTTACCCGGTATCGTCGATGTGGGGTTATCTCGCCAATCGGGCGCGCCATGAGCTGACCCTTCACGGCAGATTACCGGACCCGCAGGAGCAGCGCTGGGTGCAGGATTTTGCCGAAGCAGCGCTTGGCCGCCGCTGGCGCACCGCCGATCTGGCTGACGTGACACATATTCGTCACGCCGCCGATTTGCTGTGGGAAGATTCGCTGTTTGAAAAACCGATCAACATGCTGCTGCACGCCGCGCACGCCAACGCCTCGCTGTTTGCCCTGCGTTCCGCTTCGCACAAGCTGCTGAACTACGCGCAAAGCGCCCGGGATTTTCTGGAGTTTCGCCTGCAAGGGCTGACCGTCGCCGCCGAGCAGTTGCAGGACAATATCGTTCGTCTCGAAGAAGATATGACGCAGTTAGAGGTGCGTCAGCGGACGGTGAGTGAAGAAATTAACCACGAAGTGGAACAGGCGATGGAGGCCGCAGAATCGTTTATCGCCGGGCAGAAAAGTGAGATTTTAGCGCTGATCGACACCAGCTTTAGCGCGGACAATTTGCAGCTGATGAGCCTCGCCAACGGGGCGGATTTGCAATGGTCGCAGCATGATGACAGTGGCGAAATCGTGCTTGATGATGAGGAGCAGGCCAACCGGCTGCTCGGTATTATTCGCGCCGACTGTGAAGGCACGGTGTTTGCTTGTCAGCAAAGTATTATCCGCGAGCTGTCTCTGCGTTTTGGCCAGCTCGAAACGTCGCTCAGTCGTTCGCTGGATGACGCCCTGAAGCCAATTGAATCTCATGTGAAGGAAGAACTGCACCGCGCCGGGTTCCGCACGAGAATATCGCTGCCGGTGTTTCAGTCCGGTTCGCTACAAATCACCATGCCACAGTGGTTTAACGGGGCGATTGCCACCGAAGACCTGCCGTTGGGCAGCCAGCGCGGTGGGGTACGCGATTCCCTTAGCCGCTGGCTGAACAATCCCGGCTGGGGCTGGGAAGATTATGTGATGACTAAAACGCGTTACATCATTGATGTTAACGCGATTAAGGAGCGCATCGTCGTCAGTCTTTCGACCTTCTGCTCACAAATCCTTAAAGCTTTAGCCGCGCAAGTCGATGTCTCTGTTACGGCGGGAATGGTGACGTTCTTTGCGGAGTTTTCACAGAGCCTCAGCGGCTTGCAGAAAAATTTGCAAGAAAGTCTCTCTTTGCGCCAACAGCATCAGTCCACGGTTAACGCCCTTTGCCTACAGCTTGCTCAGTGCCTGGCCACGGTGCGCTGGATTGAAGAGGATGCGCGCCTGTTGCGCGATGATATTCAAACCCTTTTTGCGGCTGAACAGAGATGAATACGCGATTGCTGGAGGGGCCAGGACGGATGCTGGAATCTCTCCATGCCCGATTTATGGTGGATCTGGTGCTGGGCATTGAAAACCCGCGTCAGCATACGCTTGCCCCACAACAACAGCAGTTTCGGGAACGCCTGATGAATGAAATCGTGGCGCAAACGCAGCTTCGCCCGTGGTCGGTGGCGGGCCTGTTTAGCGATAACCCGGCGATGCGCCTTGGGTTGGCGGAAAAACTTGCCAGTCAGTTTGACCCCGGTCATCTGGCGTTGACGCGAATGAGCCTTTACCTGCAACAGTTACAGAGCAAAAGCCACAGTTCGCCGGAGCTACGCCAGCAGTTTGGTCTGGTGAGTGAGCAGTTCAGCCAGCGGGCCGAGCATAAACAGCGGGCGCTGACGCAGCGCGGGTTGATGGTGGAATCCGGCTCGCACAGCGATGAAGTGTTCACCCGCTGGCACGCCGGGCAGTACGACGGTTGGTCGCTGGCCGGGCGCTGTTACATTGCGTTGGAAGAGCTGCGCTGGGGGGCGTTTGGCGATGCGTGGCGGCTGGCGAACGGTGAAGTGCGCGGCTTGCTGAAAGACAGTTTGCGTTCGATGACGGCACAGTATCTGTCGCAGGGCATCGGTGCCGCGACGGAAACCCGTCATTTTTATCATCAGTGGCTGGCGTCGCCGACGTCATTAGGCTTGATGGATCACAAAGAGATGTTGGCCTGGCTCGGCAGCAGCTGTGACGCGGTGCGTCAGCCGGTATGCTGGTCAGTGACGCAAACCTGGCAGCCGGTGGCGTTGGGAATGCCGCGCCTGTGTTCAGCGACCCGGCTGGTTGATGCGATGCTGGAAGAGTTGTTTACCGACGAGACCTGATGGCCCCGCCGGTAAGTGAAACATTAATGATGTAAGGATTCGACCGCCGCGGTTTCAGGCTGCTTCGTCTGAACGTTGCCAAAGCGTTTGGCATACAGCGCGGTGATAATCGGTACCAGAATCGCCGTCACAATCACGCTCGCCGCCACCAGTGCCGTTGCCGATGCGGCAACCGGTTCGAAGGCTGGGTTAATCTGCGCAATAATCACCGGATTCGCTACCGCAGCACCAGCGGCTGATGAGGCTGCGACACCCGCTGTACCATTCCCACCACCAATCACACGGTCCGCAATAATCAGCGGGATACCGGTAATAACGATCACCGCCACGCCCAGGACGATGCCCAGCAGGCCAGTGTCCATAATCACGCTCAGGTTGATGGTGTTACCCAGCGCGAAGCCGAAGAATGGGATCAGCACCGGCGTCGCTTTGCTGAAGAAGGTGCGGAAATCGTGGTCGAGGTTGCCGAGCGCGAAGCCAATCAGGAACGGCAGCACAGCGCCAATAAAGTGGTGCGCTTCAAAGGAGGCGAGGCCTGCGGAACCGAGGATAACCATGGTCATTAGCGGACCGGACTCCAGGGACATCAGCACGAATGCGCCCGATTCTTCTTTTGAGCCGTACTGATTCATCAGGCTGGCGTACAGGCCGCCGTTAGTCATGTCCATCGCTGACACCAGCGCCAGTACCGACAGCCCAGCGAAGAAGCCGGTCTGAATGCCTTCGTCCGGGATAAAGGAGGCGGCGATCATCGCCACGACCCACGCGACGGCAATTTTTGTGAGCACCAGAGTGCCAGATTTACGCAGTACGGTGCCGGTCGCGCGGAGGTCGATCGACGCCCCGATACAGAAAAACCAAACCGCCAGAATGGGCACCGTACCGCCAATCATTCCTTTGGTGAACGAACCGAAATAATTCCCTGTATCAGGTGCAAGTGTATTTAACACGGCGCCTAACAGCAGCGGAACTAGCATCATTCCACCGGGGATACGTTCAATCGTGGCTTTGATTTTCATTTTCTATCCTCGCTTCCCACAGCGCTCCGCGCCGGGAAGACATAAAAGAATGCGGTTCAACAAATTGACTGGCGATGTGCCAGTTATCTGTTTGTTTATACGAGCAAATTTAAGTAGAAGTGGCCTGGTTGTTTTCTCTTCATCAGCGGCGGGCTGATGCGATGGGGCTATAATGCGATCATTGGAATGTTGATTCAATGAAAATAAAACAGTGTTTTAGTTATTCGGATCACATATTTAAAGGAAAGGTTGGTGAGGCTTTAAATAATCAATGAGGTGTGAATTGGATGTAAAGAATTGTCGACAATAAACCGTTAGCGAATAAATTATTCTCAGGCTTATTTGTGATTAATAGGCTGGCGGGATTGGCATTTTTCTTATGCCTGGATGAAATCTGGAGTAAGAATGTACTTAGCGCAAATATGAACTTATTGACGTTTCATGAATCAACTTAACAGTAACCATTATTTTCCGTGAAGTTGATCACACATATAAACACTGTTAGTGTAAGACAGGAAAGTACGGAAAATATCACTCTGCTTTGAGGTTTTGGTCAGAATCTTTTACTGCCAGAGCAGGCGTCAACAGGTTCGGTTGTACAGGCTGTGAGCAGCCAGTGTAAGTAAACCTGCTACGCTTGAAATGAGGAGCACAGCAATTCGCCGCTCCCTAACCGCACGCAAGCGAACCGTTGTGTTCGCCTCCCCCTGCGTGCGCTCACGGCGATAGTTAACGAGGACAAAATGCTAAAAAGGAAAAAAGTTAAGCCGATCACGCTACGTGATGTCACCATCATCGACGACAGTAAGCTGCGCAAAGCGATTACCGCTGCGTCGCTCGGTAACGCGATGGAATGGTTTGACTTCGGCGTCTACGGTTTTGTGGCCTACGCCCTTGGTAAGGTCTTCTTCCCGGACGCTAACCCTAGCGTTCAGATGATTGCGGCTTTGGGGACCTTCTCTGTTCCCTTCCTGATCCGTCCACTGGGCGGCCTGTTCTTTGGGATGCTCGGCGATAAATACGGTCGTCAGAAAATACTCTCTATTACCATCATCATTATGTCGATCAGTACATTCTGTATTGGTCTGATACCCGGGTACGCCACCATTGGTATTTGGGCGCCGATTCTGTTGCTGCTCTGTAAGATGGCGCAGGGCTTCTCGGTCGGCGGGGAATACACTGGCGCGTCTATCTTCGTTGCGGAATACTCTCCGGACCGTAAGCGCGGCTTTATGGGCAGCTGGCTCGATTTCGGCTCGATTGCGGGCTTCGTGCTCGGTGCGGGCCTGGTGGTATTGATTTCCACCATTGTCGGCGAAAGCAACTTCCTCGACTGGGGCTGGCGTCTGCCGTTCTTCCTGGCACTGCCGTTAGGCATTATCGGCCTGTATCTGCGACACGCTCTGGAAGAGACGCCTGCGTTCCAGCAGCACATTGAGAAAATGGAGCAGGGCGACCGCCAGGGTCTACAGGACGGTCCGAAAGTGTCGTTCAAAGAGATTGCGACGAAACACTGGCGTGCGTTGTTGGTCTGCGTGGGGATGGTGATTTCAACCAACGTCACCTACTACATGCTCCTGACCTACATGCCGAGCTACCTGTCGCATAACCTGCATTATTCAGAAGACCACGGCGTGCTGATCATCATCGCCATCATGGTCGGGATGCTGTTTGTACAGCCGATTATCGGGATGCTGAGCGACCGCTTTGGTCGTCGTCCGTTTATCCTGGTCGGTAGCGTGCTGCTGTTCCTGTGCGCAATCCCGGCGTTTATCATGATTAACAGCGATGTGGTTGCCCTGATTTTCGCCGGGCTGCTGCTGCTGGCGGTGATCCTCAACTGCTTTATCGGCGTGATGGCGTCGTCGCTGCCGGCGATGTTCCCGACGCACATTCGTTACAGTGCGCTGGCCAGTGCCTTTAACATTTCGGTGCTGGTTGCCGGTCTGACGCCAACGCTTGCCGCATGGCTGGTGGAATATACGCAGGATCTGATGATGCCAGCGTACTACCTGATGGTGGTTGCGGTTATCGGTCTGCTGACCGGTATTACCATGAAAGAAACCGCCAATCAGCCGCTGAAAGGTGCGACGCCAGCGGCGTCTGACATCCATGAAGCGAAAGAAATTCTGCAAGAGCATCACGACAATATCGAACATAAAATTGAAGATATTGATGCGGAAATTGAAGCGCTGCAGGAAAAACGTACCCGTCTGGTCGATCAACACCCGCGTATCAACGAGTAAGTTTCCCGCGTGATCCCTACGAGAACGCCTCCCAATGGGAGGCGTTTTTTTATGCCTGTAGGTTTACCTCTTTTTGTGATTCGAATTCCTTAATAAAGATAAGAAAATGAATCAAATTTAGTTAGCGTCCTCACAGTTCCTCTGCGAAGTGTCTTTTAATTCTGGATAAGGCAAGGTTTTTTGCCAGGATCAAACCGCATAAACTCATCTGCAAGAGGATTCAATGAATAATAATAATCATAAAATAGTGAACTGTATTACAGGGATTTTGCTGAGTTTCAGCGGATCCTGTGCCCTGGCCGCCACAACGGCAACGGAAGTCAAAATTGTACGTGACGGCTACGGCGTGCCGCATATCTACGCCAACGATGCGCGTCGTCTGTTCTACGGTTACGGCTATGTGGTGGCGCAAGACCGGCTGTTCCAGATGGAGATGGCTCGGCGCAGCACGCAAGGGGCGGTGAGCGAGGTGTTGGGCAAAAAGTATCTCGATTTCGATAAGGATATTCGCACCAACTACTGGCCCGCTTCCATTCAGGCGCAGATTGATGCCCTGCCTGAGAAAGAGAAAGCGATTCTGGAAGGGTACGCCGAGGGGATGAATGCGTGGATTGATAAGGTCAATGCGCAGCCCGATACCCTGTTGCCGCAGCCGTTTACCGAGCTGGGTTTTACGCCCAAGCACTGGCGCGCGTTTGATGTGGCGATGGTGTTTGTCGGCACCATGGCGAACCGATTCTCAGACAGTACCAGTGAGATTGATAACCTGGCGCTGCTGACCGCGCTGCGGGATAAGTACGGCACAGAGAAAGGCATGGCAGTGTTTAATCAGCTGAAATGGCTGGTGAACCCGGCGGCGTCGACCACTATTGACGCCCAAGAGGGGCAATATCCGCTGCGACTGAGCGCCGAGGCGAAGCAGCTCGTGATGCATCTTCCGCGTTATGACCTTCCGGCACCCATGTTTGAACGGCTGGCGAAAGGGGACGACGGCGCGCTACTGGCGTTATCGCCCCAGCGCAACCGGGAGACGGTCGCGGCGCAGTTTGCCCGCAGCGGAGCCAATGGGCTGGCGGGATATCCAACGACCAGCAACATGTGGGTGATCGGCAAGAAAAAGGCCGAGGGGGCCAATGCCATCATGGTTAACGGCCCACAGTTTGGCTGGTACGCGCCGGCGTATACCTACGGCATCGGCCTGCACGGTGCGGGTTATGACGTCACCGGCAACACGCCGTTTGCCTATCCGGGGCTGGTGTTTGGCCATAACGGTCACATTTCCTGGGGAGCCACGGCGGGCTTCGGCGACGATGTCGATATCTTTGCTGAAAAGCTCGATGACGGGCACCCGGGCGAGTATTTCCACAACGGCCAGTGGCAGAAAATGCAGCGTCGGGATGAAACGATTGCGGTGAAAGGGGAGCAGCCCGTCGCCTTTACGGTGTGGCGAACCCTGCATGGCAACGTTATCAAGACCGACAAGACGACGCACACCGCCTATGCGAAAGCACGGGCCTGGGACGGAAAAGAGGTGGCCTCGTTACTGGCGTGGACGCACCAGATGCAAGCCAAGGATTGGACGGAGTGGAAACAGCAGGCCGCGCAGCAGGCGCTGACCATCAACTGGTACTACGCCGATATGCAGGGCAACATTGGTTATGTGCATTCCGGTGCCTATCCGCAGCGTCAGCCGCAACATGACCCGCGTCTGCCGGTGCCGGGGACCGGACAGTGGGACTGGAAAGGGATATTGCCGTTTAGCCATAATCCGCAGGTGTATAACCCGGCATCCGGATATATCGCCAACTGGAACAACTCGCCGCAAGAGGGCTATATCGCCTCGGATTTGTTCGCGTTTCTGTGGGGCGGTGCAGACCGGGTGGATGAGATTAAACGCCTGATCGACAAGCAGCCGACCTTAACCCGCGAGCAGGCCTGGGACATCATTCGCCACACTAGCCGTCAGGACCTGAATTTACGCCTGTTTTTACCGGCGTTGCAGGCCGCCGTGAAAGGGCTTCCGGCCAACGATCCGCGCCTGGCGCTGGTGAACACGTTATCGGGTTGGGACGGGCAGAACGCGCTGAACAGCGACGGAAAAACCTGGGCGCAGCCGGGATCTGAGATCCTCAATGTGTGGCTCACCAGCATGTTAAAACAGACCGTTGCCGCCGCCGTGCCTGCGCCATTCAACAGCTGGTATACCGCCAGTGGCTATGAGACGACTCAGGACGGTCCGACCGGCTCGCTGAATATCAGCGTGGGGGCGAAAATTCTGTACGAAGCCCTGCAAGGGTCGCAAAGCCCAGTGCCGCAGGCGGTGGATGTGTTCGGTGGCAAGCCTTCACAGCACGTGATTTTGGCGGCGCTGGGGGAGAGCTGGCAGACGCTGTCGCAGCGTTACGGCACCGACATCGCCCAATGGAATACCCCGGCCATGCACCTGACCTTCCGGGCGAATAACTTCTTTGGCGTGCCGCAGGCGCTGCCGAAAGAGGCGCGTCATCAGGCGGAGTATCAAAATCGGGGCACGGAGAATGACATGATTGTCTTCTCGCCGAAGGAAAAACCGGACAGCGTGCTGGCGTGGGATGTGGTCGCGCCGGGCCAGAGCGGTTTTATCGCCCCGGACGGCACGCCCGCGAAACACTATAACGATCAGTTGAGCCTGTATCAGAACTTTGGTCGCAAGCCGCTGTGGTTAAGTGCGCAGGAGGTCCATGCGCACCGTGAATCTGAGGAGGTTATTCAGGTTCCCTGAGCGTGAACTCAGCAACCGGCGGCGATATAGTCGCCGTTTGCGCTGATCGGTATGACGGTCAGGAACAGCACCACTGCGAACAGGATGATCAGCCCCCCGCCAATGATTTTCACGGTTGGCACCAGCCAACGCATCTGTTCAGACCCTTCGCCAAACCACGCCACCGTGCGTTCGCGCGCATAACGTACCGCCAGCGATAAACCGAGAATCGACAGCGCGGTGCCGAGCGCCATCGACATGACCGCCGCAATGCCCCAACTGACGATGCCAAGGGCGTTGGAGAACAGTAAAATCATGATCGCCCCGCTGCACGGCCGCGCTCCGATGGCAATGACGATACCTGCGCGGGTTTTCCAGTCGGCATGGGTGATATCGGCCCCAACGCCGTGATGCGCGCAGCCACAGTCGGCACCGTGGCGAAGTCCGTCGCGGGTCAGCGGTTTTATCTGGCGAATGCTGAAGGTTTTCGGCTTCAGGCTTTTCAGGGCCTGCCAAATGACAAACATCCCAAAGCTGCCGATCAACACCGCGCTGATTTTCTCAATGTACCAGCGGCTTTCACTGAGATCGCCCGAGGCCATATTCATCCCGACGGCGAGCACGAAGACGAACACAATGGCGCTGACGCCTTGCATTAAGCTGCCAAGGAAAGGCACCACCCGCGATGCCAACTGACTTTCCTGATGTGTACTGAGATAGGTTGTGACAATAAATTTGCCATGACCCGGCCCGATGGCGTGCAGGACGCCGTACATAAATGCCCCGGCTAACAGCCACAGTCCACCGGTGTACTGATGGTTATTGAGTTGCAATAGGTACATCACCAGATAGCGATGCAGCGTGATTTGTGTCGCGAGGGCCCATTGCAGGAAGCCAGCCCAGTGGGTGTGGAGCTGAAAGGCAAAAGCCAGTATCACCGCGGCGAGGGCAACGGCGGCGGGAATTCGCCATTCGCGCTTAAGAACAGATGTCGTCATGGGGAAATAATGTCATTAAAGAACTCATGCAGACATTATAAGAGGCGTTAGCGAAGAAGGGTAAGTGAAAGGGCCAGCCCGCAGGCTGGCTTTGTGTCAAATGTTTACACCCATTGGGGTTTGAGGCTAGTTGATAAAGCGTTGTAGCCGCTGGAGCAGCAACCTGTTTTCCTGCTTCAGGCGTTCATTTTCATCGAGCAGGGTCAGCGTGACGGCAATTCCGGGCCAGTCGAGCGCCAGTTCACGGCGAAGGCGCAGCGCGCGGTGGACAATGGTGACGGCACGATCGTCAAACAACCAGTGCGCGTCGGGGGTTTCGTCGGGCTGGATGACACCCAGGCCAACGATCTCGTCCAGTTCTTCTTCAGAGACGCCGGTATGCAGACAAAATTCGGTGACGGTCAGGGTGAAAGTGACATTAGCCATGATTTTTACCCCACTGTTGGCGAGGGTCGAAGGTGGTTTGTGCATCCGCTATCTGTTGCCATAGGGCGCTGGTTTTCTCATCGGCTTTCGGTGGCATGACGATTTTAATCACCGCAAACAGATCGCCGGTGTGCTGTTTGTTGACCAGGCCTTTGCCTTTGATTCGCAGCCGTTGTCCGGCCTGACAGCCCGGTGGAATGGTCAGCAAAATCGGCTCTTTCAGGGTCGGCACCTTCACTTTGGTCCCCAACGCGGCTTCCCACGGGGCGAGCGGCAGTACAATTTCCAGATTATGGCCGACGATATCAAACAGCGGATGCGGCGCGATGCGGATGATGAGCCACAGATCTCCCGCAGGCCCTCCGTTCTCACCCAGCGTGCCCTGGCCTTTGAGGCGAATGCGCTGCCCGTCACCAACACCGGCCGGGATTTTAACGTTGAGCGATTTGGGGATTTCTTTCTCGACCATGCCGAAGACGTTGTAAACCGGCAGGGTGTAGTTGATAGGGCGGGTATGGGCTTCGAGCGTTTCTTCGAGAAAAACGGCGATTTCGATTTCTACGTCATGGCCACGGGCAGAATGTTGCTGACGCGACTGCTGTGCGTGCTGGCCAAAAATGGAGGAAAAGATATCGTCGAACTCTTCCTGGCTGTAGGTTTGCTGTTGCGAATTGGGCTGCGCCTGCTGACGGAACGGTGGGTCGTTGCGGTGCTGCCAGAGGGTGTCATATTCAGTGCGACGCTGTTCATCGCTCAGGACTTCCCATGCCTGCGCGATATCTTTAAAGCGGGCTTCGGCATCGGGTTCTTTACTGACATCAGGATGGTATTTGCGGGCAAGACGACGATATGCGGTCTTAATGGTCTTGAGATCGTCCGTCGGCTTAACGCCCATAATGGCGTAATAATCCTTTAATTCCATAGCATTATCTCTTGTGAATCACACAAACAGAACGGGTTTCCCTTAAAACTCACCTTTGTAAGTGTAGGGCAACCCCGGTGATTCGCCCGGAGAAAATGCAGCGGAATAAAGAACGCAGGACTTAATACTTGCGAGGGGCTTTCAATTCGCCAAAATCGTCGTTCAGACTGAACTGGTAATCACACAATTCTGCCCGGCGTTTATCGGCGGCTTTCTGGAATGCAGCCATGTACTCCGGTTCAATACTGTTTTCAATGCGGGCAACAATTTTTTCCAGCATCTGCTCTTCGTTCACATTTCGCAGTCGTTTCAGGTAGTTTTCAGCGGTCATATTACAGCCTTCCGGTATCCGGTGGTTAATTTATCGACGCGTACAGCGTCAATAGTACACGGTTTAGACAATTATTGTTTGTTCAATTGCTACCTGAATGGGCTCAATTTGGATGAAATGTTCATGGAAAAGCCTGAAACCCCCTTAAACAGGTCGGTTTCTGTTCATGATTGAACGGTGTCGAGGGCGTGCATTTTTGTTTTTAGGGAAGGGATGTCACGAAGAATTGAAACGCAGAAAGCAAAAAACCAGCCCGTAGGCTGGTTTCTTTAAATAGTGGTGCCCGGACTCGGAATCGAACCAAGGACACGGGGATTTTCAATCCCCTGCTCTACCGACTGAGCTATCCGGGCAACGGGGCGAATTAAACCTTAATCAGCGATGCCCGTCAACCCAAATCACGGAAATCTAGCGCGTTTGCCTAACATTGCGGCAATTTGCGCAAATTAGCTGCGATTGCCGTGAGCGACGTGCATCAGGTCAGGGCGCCACCCGAACGGCACTGGGCGAAGCGCAGAATATCTTCTGCCAGTCGCTGTGCGGTATCGACATCCTGCTGACTGCGTTTGACCAGCAAACGGCTCAGGCAGCCCTCAAGCACCAGTTCCATTTGCTTCGCCACCATTGTCGGGTCGTCCACTTCGAGCTTCGTCAGCAGTTCATGCGTGAAAGCATGGGCGGTGCGCTTTTGCAGGTCCGCAAGCTGATGAATTGGATGCTCGGGATCCGGGTAAAAGGTACACGCTGCGATGAACAGGCAGCCGGGATAGCGGTTATTGCTGACGCATTCCGTCAATGCGCTGTAGCGGGCCAGCAGCTTTTGTTCGCTACTGAGTTCCTCATTGAGCATTAACTGGCGGCGCCAGATATCCACCTGCTGGCTGAGATAGCGCAGCACGTCATACAGCAGCGCTTCTTTATCGGGCCAGAAACGCTGCAGATCATCAAGCGGGAGATTGACCTCTTTGGCCACCATATCCAGCGTTGTGTCGGCAATCCCTTTAATCTCAAGTAATTGCAGGGCTTTCCCCAGTACGTCTTCGCGTTGCACGGCTTTATCCTCCGTTTATCCCTTTAAAAGTGTCGTTTACCGGACCCGATTCTGCAAATGCGCCTGAAACGCGGCGGCATCCATAAATCCGGCAACCCGCATGGCTGGGATCTCTTTACCTGCGGAATCAAAAAACAGAATGGTCGGCAGACCCGGAACTTGCAACTGTTTCAGCAGCTCCGCATCTTGCGGTGTGTTGCGCGTCACGTCGGCCTGGAGCAAAACGCTGTTTTTCAGCGACTGCTGGACCTGCGGATCGCTAAAGGTATATTTCTCAAACTCTTTACAGGCTACGCACCAGTCTGCGTACAGGTCGAGCATAACCGGTTTGCCGTTAGCCTGTGCCAGCGCCTGATGCAGCTCATCCACGTTAGCGATACGCGTGAAGTTTAAATGTGCCTGCTGTTGCGTTGGCGCCGCGCCAAATGCCCAATCCTGGAGCGGACGCGCACTGACCAGCGCCGCGGCCAGCATGATGATTTGTATCACCCGCATCCACGGTTTGCTGGCCGTCAGGCTGGCGATAAACGCCCAGCCGAAGAAGGCAATGCCAAGCATCGACCACAGCCGAAGTCCCCATGTGTCGCCAATAATACGCTCAAGCAGGAACACTGGCAGCGCGAGGATCACAAAGCCAAAGGCGATTTTAACCTGCGCCATCCACGGCCCGCTTTTCGGCAGTAGACGGTTGCCAAAGACGGTGACCAGAATCAGCGGTAAACCCATTCCCAATGCGTACAGGTACAGCGTACCGCCGCCCAGCCACAGATTACCGCTTTGGGCGATGTACAGCAGAATGGCGCTCAGTGGCGCAGTAGTGCAGGGTGAGCAAATTAGCCCCGCGATAGCACCCATCGCAAATACCCCGCCCGCAGAGCCGCCCTGTTGGCGATTACTCATCAGCGTCAGACGCGTTTGCAGCGAAGAGGGGAGTTGCAGGCTGAACAGGCCGAACATCGACAATGCCAGCAAGATAAACACCGCTGACAGGCCAATCAGCACGTAAGGATGCTGGAGCGCTGCCTGAAACTTGAGCCCGGCAGCCGCCACCACCAGGCCCAGCGCGGTATAAGTCAGCGCCATGCCCTGTACATAGATAAACGCCAGCAGCAACGCGCGGCCCGTTGAGAGGCGTTGTTGACCCCCAAGCACGATACCGGAGATCAGCGGATACATCGGCAACACGCACGGCGTGAAGGCAATACCAATGCCAATCAGCAGCGCCCACAACGCGGAGAACGGCAATGTGGCAGGTGGTTCGCTGGCCGGGTTAGTGATCTGTGCCGCTGCCGGCGGCATCACTGCTTCAGGCGCAGCCTTAGGCGGGGCGATGACTTCGCTCAGCGGCACCACCTTCGTTTCCGGGGGATAACAGAACCCGGCTTCGGCGCAGCCTTGGTAAGTGACCGTTAACGTCGCGCCTTTGCTGGCCTGGTTGAGGGCGACCGGAAGCGTGAGTTGATGGCGATAGATTTCACTTTTGCCAAAGAATTCATCTTCATGCCACTCGCCATCGGGCAGTTGTAACGGGCCAATAGAGGCCTGGGATGGCGTAATGCTCACCTGTTTTCGGTACAGGTAATAGCCGTCTTTTATCTGCCAAGTCAGATTGAGGTCATGGGCGTTCTGCTGGAAATCAAAAGCAAATGCTTGATCAGCAGGAATGAAATTGGAGCGACCGGGCGCGTCAAATAATCCGGCAAAGGCTGATGTGCTGCACAGCAGCAGGATCAGCGTAATGAATCGTTGAGCCATGAGAGGTAAGCGTTGTCTCCGTGGGAAACGGGTAAAACCAGCAATTCTGGCGTTTGATACGGGTGATGTAACTTCAGGCAGTCCAGGAGTGCCTGCTGATGTTCCGTGTCGGATTTCAGCAGCATCTGCACCTCATACTCTTGTTCGAGCTTGCCTTCCCAGTAGTAGAGCGATGTCGCGTTGGGCATAAGCGTGACGCACGCCGCGAGCTTTTCAGCCAGCACTTTGGCAGCCAAGTCTTGGGCCGTAGCTTCATCCGGGGCGGTACAGAGCACAACAACTGCGGTGGGCAGGGTCATCGTCAACCTCGTATCGGCGAAAAAAGGCACTATAGCACGATGCGGGGCGGGGAGATGAAGGAGTCAGGTCGCTAAGCGGCCCGACTTTAACCATTTTTACACCCGATGAGGGTCAGAGAATGAAACTGCCGAGCAGGAAACCGAAGCACACGGAGAAAATCACGCCCATGGTGCCAGGGATGAAGAACGGGTGGTTAAACACGAAGCGGCCAATGCGCGTGGTGCCGGTATCGTCCATTTGTACGGCGGCAACCAGCGTCGGGTAAGTCGGCAGAATAAACAGGCCCGACACGGCGGCAAACGAGGCGACGGCGGTGAGCGGAGAGACGTTCAACGCCAGCGCCATTGGCATCAGCGCTTTGGCGGTCGCGGCCTGAGAATAAAGCAGCGCCGACGCGAAGAAGAAAATCACCGCCAGCAGCCACGGATGGCCCTGAATCACGCTGCCCGCCGTCTCTTTGATCCAGTCGATGTTGGCCGACACGAAGGTGTCGCCAAGCCACGCCACGCCCAAAATACAGATACAGGCGCTCATCCCGGCTTTAAAGGTGCTGGAACTGAGAATGCTGTCGGTTTCTACGCGACACAGAATGGTGGTCAGCGTCGCGACGCTTAACATAATAATCAGGATGGCGTTGGTGGTGTTCATCAGCGGCGCGGCCACCAGGCCGAGGCTTGGGCTGTTGACGATGGCATAAATCACCACGCAGACCACGCCGAGCAGGAACATCAGTACCGACAATTTCGCCCGAGGTTTGATCTCCATCTGACGTTCGCCACGCAACTCCACCAAGCCTTCTTCCAGACGCTTGAGGTACACCGGATCGTCGGACAGCTTAGCGTTAAATAGCATCGTGACGAGGAAAGACATCAGCAGTACCGCCATCAGTGTGGAAGGGATGACCACTGAAAGCAGGTGAATGTAGCTGATTCCGTGGCCTTCCAGAACCGAAGACATGTACACCACGGCGGCGGAAATGGGCGAGGCGGTAATGGCAATCTGAGCGGCAACAACGGCCGTGGACAGCGGGCGGCACGGTTTCACACCTTGCTCTTTCGCCACTTCGGCGATAACCGGCAGCGTCGCCAGCGAGATGTTGCCCGTACCGGCAAAAATGGTCAGGAAGTAGGTGACGATCGGCGCGAGAATGGTGATGTATTTTGGGTTTCTGCGCAGCAGTTTCTCGGTTTGATTCACGAGATAGTCCAGACCACCGGCAATCTGCATCGCTGAGATAGCTGCAATTACCGCCATGATGATGGAGATAACGTCAAACGGGATGTGTCCCGGCTTCACGCCTATCAGCGCGAGGACGAGTACGCCCAGACCACCCGCATAACCGATGCCGATTCCCCCGAGTCTGGCGCCGATAAATATCGCCGCTAATACAATGATAAGTTCGATGACTATCATGGCCGCTTCCTTGATTGTTAGATGTTGGATACGTAAATGTTATTTTTTTGATGTTCCAGAAATGAAAAAAGGCACGTCACCGCTGACGTGCCTTGTCTGATTTTAACCAGAATTATTACTGTTCGCTTTCATCGGTATAACGCTTGGCTTTGTAGGCCGGGTGCATCAGGTTTTGCGGCGAGAAGATATCGTCCAGTTCCGCTTCGGTCAGCAAACCGCGCTCAAGCACCACTTCACGCACGCTCTTCCCGGTTTCAGCACAGATTTTACCGACGATGTCGCCGTTATGGTGGCCGATGAACGGGTTGAGATAGGTAACAATCCCGATGGAGTTGTAGACGTAGCTCTCGCACACCGCTTTGTTGGCGGTAATGCCGTTGATGCATTTTTCCAGCAGGTTGTAGCAAGCGTTGGTCAGAATGTGGATGGACTCAAACATCGCCTGGCCAATCACGGGTTCCATCACGTTCAGCTGCAGCTGGCCCGCTTCGGACGCCATGGTCACGGTGGTGTCGTTGCCAATGACTTTGAAGCACACCTGGTTTACGACTTCTGGCACGACCGGGTTCACTTTGGCTGGCATGATGGACGAGCCCGCCTGCAGTTCTGGCAGGTTGATTTCGTTCAGGCCCGCGCGCGGTCCGGAGGAGAGCAGGCGCAGGTCATTACAGATTTTCGACATTTTCACTGCCAGACGTTTCAGGGCACTGTGCACCATCACGTATGCGCCGCAGTCGGAAGTCGCTTCAATCAAGTCTTCTGCAGGCACCACCGGCATGTTGGCCACTTCGGCCAGCTTCTGCACTGCCAGCTGCTGATAGCCGTCCGGCGTATTCAGGCGCGTACCGATGGCGGTTGCGCCGAGGTTCACTTCCAGCAGCAGTTCAGCGGTGCGCAGCAGGTTTTTGGTTTCTTCTTTCAGCAGAACGTTAAATGCATGGAATTCCTGGCCGAGCGTCATTGGAACCGCATCTTGCAGCTGGGTGCGGCCCATCTTCAGGACATCCTGGAATTCAACGGATTTACGCTGGAAGCCATCACCCAGTTGGTTAATGGCGTCAATCAGTTTGATGATGGAGGCGTACACCGCGATGCGGAAACCGGTCGGGTAGGCGTCGTTCGTGGACTGGCACTTGTTGACGTGATCGTTAGGGTTCAGGAACTGATATTCCCCTTTCTGATGTCCCATCAGCTCGAGGCCGATGTTGGCCAGCACTTCGTTGGTATTCATGTTCACGGAGGTGCCTGCGCCGCCCTGATAGACGTCAACCGGGAACTGATCCATGCATTTGCCGTTGTTCAGCACTTCATCGCAGGCGGCAACAATGGCGTCGGCAACACCTTTAGGAATGGTGTGCAGCTCTTTATTCGCCAGCGCGGCGGCTTTCTTCACCATCACCATCCCACGCACAAATTCCGGGATATCGCTGATTTTGTTGTTGCTGATATAGAAGTTTTCAATCGCTCTCAGAGTGTGGACACCATAATAAGCGTCCGCTGGAACTTCCCTGGTACCCAACAAGTCTTCTTCGATACGAATGTTGTTTAACATGTGAACCTTCTTGATTAAGCTGCTAATGATTTCACCCTACACACAGGATGAGTGGGGGTCATGTGTGTTTTTTAGCCGACGATTATTTCCTTAATCGGCCCGGTGCCCATGATCATATGCTGATGATAGCGAATTGCCGTAATCTGGATCACTTATTATGCGCCGATCCGTATCAGATTTATTAATCTGTGAAATGAATCACCGCATTAATGGTGGGGTTAAAAAGAGTGCCGCCGCCGATTGAAAATGCGGATTTTGCCTCCATCTCCAGAACACGCGAATCGCAAACTCATTCAAACAGCCGCCGGAAGCGGCTGTTGCTCAACAGGAGAAACCAGTGCGCTGGATACCTTTAATTGCCGTTTTTTTATACGTCTACATCGAGATCTCGATATTCATTCAGGTCGCGCATGTATTCGGCGTATTGATGACCCTGATTCTGGTGATTTTCACCTCGGTCATCGGGATGTCTCTGGTGCGTAACCAGGGCTTCAAAAACTTTTTGCTGATGCAGCAGAAGATGCAGGCGGGCGAAAGTCCAGCCGCGGAAATGATCAAAAGCGTCTCGCTGATCATCGCGGGCCTGCTGCTGGTGCTGCCGGGCTTCTTTACCGATTTCCTCGGTATGCTGCTGCTGTTACCGCCGGTGCAAAAACATCTGACGCTTAAGCTGATGCCACATCTGCGCTTTGCCCGTACGCCGGGCGGTGGCTTTACTGCAGGCAGTGGCGGTGGGGATACCTTTGACGGGGAATATCAGCGTAAAGATGATGAACGCGACCGTCTGGAAAACAAAGACGACCGCTGATGAGATGAGCCCGGAATGCATAATGCCCCGGGCTTTTTTATGGTGTCACTACCGCCCCGCGCTTAGGTAAAAAGAGCCACAGCGCCGCCAGCATGATAATGGCATACAGGCTTTTCAGGCCGACCATCGCCAGCAGCAGTAAACACAGCAACCCGCCAATCACTGCCAGTCCCCGAAATCGCCCTTTCAGCAAACGACATCCTGCCAGCATGCATAGCAGATAAATCATGATGAAAATACCGTTGGCATAAATGATTAACGCTTCCAGATTGATGTTCAGCGCATAGATGCACAGCGTGCTCAGCACACAGCAGCCGAGAACCATGTTCAGCGCATTCAGTGGAATGCGTCGCGAGGAAAGCTGCGCCAGTCGGCTGTTTGGCCGGTATTGCGCCTGGGACCACACCAGCCGGGCAAAGCTCTGGATGTAAATATTCAGGCTGGCGAAGCAGGCCAGAAAACCGACCACGCTCGCCACCCACAGGGCTTTAACGCCAAACAGCGTAACGACAATACTCGGTAACGAGGCAGCGGCGGCTTTATCGGCGCCGAAAGCGTGGAAATGCAGCACCAGCACCGTACAGGCCCAGTAGACGGCGCCCGCCAACAGGAGGCCAATCATCAGCGCGCGTGGGAAATCGCGTTCCGGTTGCTTGAATTCTGACGCCATGTGCGCGAAGGCTTCGAGGCCGACGAAGCACCAGAACATGACTGACAGCGCGGCGAAAAGCGGCGAAGGGTCGACGTGGGTTATCGGCGGGAAAGGAATGGCAGAAAAGGTGATGTTACCTGCCCACCAGAGCACCGCGATGAGCCCGACTATCAGGGCCGCGACCAGCGTTTGCAGATTGGCGCTGGTGCTGGCGCCACGCGAGCCGACCCACCAGATGAGACCGAGCGTACCGAGTTCCGCCAGCAGGAGTTGTTCATCATGCCAGCCAAACAGCGCCTGGCTGAAGCCGGTGGCGATATGTAACGCTGCCGGTAAACCGACCGGAATCACTGACAAAAACAGCCAGCCGGTGACGCGCTCCAGCCGTGGGCCAAACGCCATGCCGACGAAGTGTGCCACGCCACCCGCGCTTGGGAAATGACGGCCCAGCAGGGCAAAGACAATGGCAATCGGGAAGACCAGTAGGATGAGCGCAGGCCACGCCCAGAGGCTGGTGTCACCGGCAACCAGTGCACCCAGTGCCGGAACGGCAAACACGCCGGTGCCGAGCAGTGAAGTGGACAGTAATCCCACGCCCTGCGCCAGACCAAGCTCTTGTTTCAAACCACTCATCACATCAACCTGTTACGGGAAAGTTCGCATCGTAGCACTGAAGGGCGTTAAAACGATTTGTGACGAATGCCCATTTCAAAATTTTTTTTTGATTTTCCCCTTGAAGGGTTAGCAGGCCACCCCCATCTCTCAGGTCACTAGCCGGTAAACCGACTGCGTCCCGGCGCCATCCATAAGTGATAAAGACTTTCTCAAAGGAGAGCTATCAATGAGTATTCGTCCGTTACATGATCGTGTGATCGTCAAGCGTAAAGAAGTTGAATCCAAATCTGCGGGCGGCATCGTTCTGACCGGTTCAGCAGCAGGCAAATCAACTCGTGGCGAAATCATCGCTGTCGGTAAAGGCCGCATCCTGGAAAACGGTACTGTGCAGCCACTGGACGTTAAAGTAGGCGACATCGTTATTTTCAACGACGGCTACGGTGTGAAGTCCGAGAAGATCGACAACGAAGAAGTGCTGATCATGTCCGAAAGCGACATTCTGGCAATTGTTGAAGCGTAATCCACTCGCGAACCTGAACGAATTTAAGGGAAAAGAAAATGGCAGCTAAAGACGTAAAATTCGGTAACGACGCCCGTGTGAAAATGCTGCGCGGCGTGAATGTACTTGCAGATGCAGTGAAAGTAACCCTGGGTCCTAAAGGCCGTAACGTGGTTCTGGATAAATCTTTCGGTGCACCGACCATCACTAAAGACGGTGTTTCTGTTGCACGTGAAATCGAGCTGGAAGACAAGTTCGAAAACATGGGCGCGCAGATGGTAAAAGAAGTTGCCTCTAAAGCGAACGACGCTGCAGGCGACGGTACCACCACCGCAACCGTACTGGCTCAGTCCATCATCACTGAAGGTCTGAAAGCCGTTGCTGCGGGCATGAACCCGATGGATCTGAAACGCGGTATCGACAAAGCTGTCGCTGCGGCCGTTGAAGAACTGAAAACCCTGTCCGTACCATGCTCTGACTCTAAAGCCATTGCTCAGGTCGGCACCATCTCCGCTAACTCCGACGAAACCGTGGGTAAACTCATCGCTGAAGCGATGGACAAAGTGGGCAAAGAAGGTGTTATCACCGTTGAAGACGGTACCGGTCTGCAGGACGAACTGGACGTGGTTGAAGGTATGCAGTTCGACCGTGGCTACCTGTCCCCATACTTCATCAACAAGCCAGAAACTGGCGCAGTAGAACTGGAAAGCCCGTTCATCCTGCTTGCTGATAAAAAAATCTCCAACATCCGTGAAATGCTGCCAGTTCTGGAAGCCGTTGCGAAAGCAGGCAAGCCACTGGTTATCGTTGCGGAAGACGTTGAAGGCGAAGCGCTGGCGACTCTGGTGGTTAACACCATGCGTGGCATCGTGAAAGTGGCTGCGGTTAAAGCACCAGGCTTCGGCGACCGTCGTAAAGCCATGCTGCAGGATATCGCAACGCTGACTGGCGGTACCGTCATCTCTGAAGAGATCGGTATGGAGCTGGAAAAAGCGACGCTGGAAGACCTGGGTCAGGCGAAACGCGTTGTTATCAACAAAGACACCACCACCATCATCGATGGCGTGGGTGAAGAAGCGGCAATTCAGGGTCGTGTGACTCAGATTCGTCAGCAGATCGAAGAAGCGACTTCCGACTACGATCGTGAAAAACTGCAGGAACGTGTAGCGAAACTGGCTGGCGGCGTTGCCGTTATCAAAGTAGGCGCTGCGACTGAAGTTGAAATGAAAGAGAAGAAAGCACGCGTTGAAGATGCCCTGCACGCAACCCGTGCTGCGGTAGAAGAAGGCGTGGTTGCAGGCGGCGGCGTTGCGCTGATCCGTGTTGCTAGCAAGCTGGGCGAACTGCGTGGCGTGAATGAAGACCAGAACGTGGGTATCAAAGTTGCGCTGCGCGCAATGGAATCCCCACTGCGTCAGATCGTGCTGAACTGCGGCGAAGAGCCATCCGTTGTGGCTAACATCGTTAAAGCGGGCGACGGTAACTACGGTTACAACGCGGCGACCGAAGAATACGGCAACATGATCGACATGGGTATCCTGGATCCAACCAAAGTTACCCGTTCTGCACTGCAGTACGCAGCATCTGTTGCTGGCCTGATGATCACCACCGAATGTATGGTGACTGACCTGCCTAAAGGCGACGGCCCTGACTTAGGTGCTGGCGGTATGGGTGGTATGGGCGGTATGGGCGGCATGATGTAACTCGCCCCCCCAAAATCTTACACAAAATAATTCGAGTGCAGACAACGCACCTGCGGCTTGAATTATAAAGTGTAAAAATAAACCCCTGTGGCAGATAATGTCGCAGGGGTTTTTCTTTTGGTCATCTTTTTAGTATAACGTTCACACGGACAAGTTGTGTCCAGCCCATTTATAACGAGGAATAAGATGCGCATAAACGTCTGTGCAGGGATCGTCGGTGCCGCTTTATTATTGGCAGGCTGCAGTTCCAGCAATGAACTGACCGCAGGCGGGCAAAATGTTCGCTTTGTTGAAGATAAGCCGGGCGCTGAATGCCATCTGGTCGGCACCGCAACGGGCAAGCAGAGCAACTGGCTCTCTGGCCAGCATGGCGAAGAGGGTGGCTCAATGCGTGGCGCGGCGAATGCGCTGCGTAATCAGGCGGCAGACTTGGGCGGCAACGTTATTTATGGCGTGAGCAGTCCAACTCAGGGCATGCTTTCAAGCTTTGTTCCGACGGACAGCGAAATGATCGGCCAGGTTTATAAGTGCCCTAACTGATTGTTTCCCGCCGTAAAGACGCCCTCTCTTCGAGGGCGTTTTCTTATGTAGACTTCGCTGATTTCTGCCATAGCGCATGTAACGCGCGCAAACAGTTTTCGCGGGGAACATGCTCCGTGCCTGACGCCAAAGTAAAGACCGAAATCTGGCACTTTCTCCCTTCCAGCTTTTTCAGTCGTGGACTAAACGCCAATAGCCGCTGCGCAATAGCCTGCGTCTCTTTCATCTCGCTGCGATACCGGGTTTTAATTACCGCGCCATACGCTTGCTGCTCACCGTGTTCATCGGTGGAGTGATAGACCAGCGCCAGCGTTTCGCTAAACAGCGCGAGTTTCCATGCCGGGTGTTGATAAGCGTCATATTCCAGCTCGCCGCTGTTTTTTATGGTGGCATCGTACAGCGGTAAAAAATCTAACAGCGATGACAGGCGCAGCGACAGCGTATGCATACCCGCGTTATTGATGGCGTGGGAAATGGCACTGACGAACAACGCGATTTGTGCGTCATCAATCAACAGCGTTAATGTGTTTCCGTCCTGAAGTGTCATCGTGAGCTGCAGTTCGTTTTTGCGTGAGTTGTTCGGCTCAATTTGAGTGACGCGCTGATGCCGCCCCGTTTCCAGTAATTCACTTTGGGTTAGCGAAGGAATATTTTTGTGCATTGCTGCAGACGTGATTCCCTGCCGTTTTTTGAAAGCCGTTTTTTCTTTCGCACTGCGCAGGCTTTGCAGGTGCAGCCGGTATTCGAAACAGATAAAAAGATCGCGCAGTGGTAACGCCGGAATGAGCAGCAACTGCTGTTCGTCTTGCGGGTTAATTTTCAGCGCCAGTGCCGTGAATTGTTCGCCGTGGCGAATGACGCCGGTATTAATGCCGGTGAGGATTGAGCTCATCTTTTTCTCCCTGTTTTTTGCGGGGCTAAAATAGCACTCGCCGGGAGTTGGGAAGAGTCGGTTTCCGGACTTGCTACCTGCGCGAAAGGCTCCGCGCAGGCGAATGTGACGTAAAAGGGGATCAGCTTTGGCGGAGCTGTAAATCGAGCGGCGTTTTACTTGGCTCACCGCCAATTTCACGGGCCAGTTTTGGCACCATGTAGCCTGAAACCAGCGTCAGCAGTTCACGCATGATGGCGCGGGCTTCGTCATCGCTTACCAGGAAATGTGCCGCACCCTGCACTTTATCCAGTACGTGCAGGTAATACGGCATGATTCCTGCGTCGAACAGGGCATTGCTGAGGTTCGCCAGCGTTTGCGCGTTATCGTTCACATCACGCAGCAACACGCTCTGATTGAGCAGCGTCACGCCAGCTAATTTCAATTTGCGCATTGCCTGACGGAATTCGTCATCAATTTCCTGGGCGTGGTTGATGTGGTTCACCAGCAGAATTTGCAGTGATGAACCGGCGAAGCGATCCGCCAGGGCATCGGTGATGCGTGCCGGAATGACTATCGGCAAACGGCTGTGAATGCGCAGGCGTTTGAGGTGCGGAATGGCTTCGAGCGCATCCAGCAGCCAGGTGAGCTCGTGGTCCTTTGCCATTAGCGGGTCACCGCCGGAAAAGATGATTTCGTCGAGCTCAGGATGGGCGGCGATGTAATCCAGCGCCACCTGCCAGTTCCGCTTGTTGCCTTGGTTGTCGGCATAGGGGAAGTGACGGCGGAAGCAGTAGCGACAGTTCACGGCGCAGCCGCCTTTCACCAGCAGCAGCGCGCGATTGCGGTACTTATGCAGCAGCCCTGGCACAACGCTGTGCTGTTCTTCCAGCGGGTCGGTAGTGAAACCCGGCGCCGCGGCGAACTCTTGCTGTGAGGTCAGAACCTGAAGCAGCAGCGGGTCGTTGGGGTTGCCTTTTTCCATGCGCGCGGCAAACGCCCGCGGGACACGCAGCGGGAATAAACGTTTTGCCTCACGGCCTGCGAGCAAATTTTCATCAGCGTCTACATTTAAGAGACGTAACAGTTCGTCAGGATCGGTGATTACATCGGCAAGTTGCGATAACCAATCTTCTCTGGACGGGGTGTTTAGGGTTACAATATGCGCCATTTTGTGGCTTAGCTACCAGTTAACAAATTTAGAGGGCCTTATGGCGACTTATTCTAGCAACGATTTCCGTGCCGGTCTTAAAATCATGATGGATGGAGAACCGTATTCGGTTGAATCCAGCGAATTCGTAAAACCAGGCAAAGGCCAGGCGTTCGCACGCGTTAAGCTGCGTCGTCTGCTGACCGGTACTCGCGTTGAGAAAACCTTCAAATCGACTGACTCTGCAGAAGGCGCAGACGTTATCGACATGAACCTGACTTACCTGTACAACGACGGTGAGTTCTACCACTTCATGAACAACGAAACCTTCGAGCAGCTGGCTGCCGACGAGAAAGCGGTTGGCGAAAACGCCAAATGGCTGCTGGACCAGGCTGAGTGCATCGTGACTCTGTGGAACGGTCGTCCAATCGCCGTGACGCCACCGAACTTCGTTGAACTGGAAATCGTTGAAACCGATCCAGGTCTGAAAGGTGATACCGCAGGTACCGGCGGCAAGCCAGCGACCCTGACGACTGGCGCTGTGGTTAAAGTTCCTCTGTTCGTGCAGATTGGCGAAGTCATCAAAATTGACACCCGCTCTGGCGAATACGTTTCTCGCGTGAAGTAATTCATGCTATAAAAAAGTCGGCACCGCTTTCGTCGTGCCGACTTTTTCTTAGAGCGCAGGGATGATGAACCGTTTACTCAAACTCTTCTTTATACTTCTGTTCACCGGTACGCTGCTATCGGGCTGTAATACCTTCCGCGGCTTCGGCCAGGACGTCCAGCATCTGGGCAACTCCATTTCACACGCTGCCAGCTAATCACTTCACATCGTCTTAAAATTTCGCTGTTTTCATCCATGATGGGCGATCTTGTCTATGCTTATGTTGCTACATAATGAATATTAACTGGCAATTAAAGGATGACATTATGATTAAGAAAACCATTGCTGCGTTTTTTACTCTCCTGGTGCTCTCTTCTGTGCTTTCGGGCTGTAATACGACGAAGGGTATGGGGGAAGATATTTCTGATGGCGGTAGTGCTATTTCAGGTGCAGCAACCAAAGCCCAAAACTAACGAAGTTCGGTACGGCTTTCAGGCCGTACCGTTATTCAACACATTCGGCTGAAGGAATGAACGGCGAAAAGCGATTTTCGACTTTCAGTTTCATGCGAATGTTGCGCTTGTAGGTGTAGACCGTTTTCCCGGTAATCTGCATTTCGTTGGCAATCGCCTGATTGCTGGCACCGTCCATCCATAACGACAGCACTTTCTCTTCCTGACGCGTTAACAGCGGCGTGACGATGCGTGCCGGATTAATGGCCGGACCGTTGTGCAGCACGGTCAAAATACGTTGTCCGAGCGTTTCCAGCGGCGCTTTTTTGGCGAGTGCTTCCCCTACATTTTTAAAGACGAAGGGCTCGTTTTGTAGCCGAATCAGCCGCGTGCGCTGTTCACACACGGCCAATAGGGCGGGCAGAAAATGGGACTGTTGAAGATCGTGTTGAAAGCAGGTGAAATCAGCGATAACCAGATGCGGCTGCCAGCTTTCCACATGTGCTTTTGCCAGCAATAAACTGTTCAGATGGGTAATCAGAAACGACGATTTACCGCCATTGACCGCCTGCAGCCAGCTTTCCAGTCCGAGTCGACTGAAACAACAGCGATCAATAATCAGAATTTTATACATACAGGCCAGGTAAGCGCTTCATAGTTTGCGTATGCAAAGGGATCAGAAGGCCATCATAATGAAAGTATCTGCCAGATAAAAAGGCGATCTCCGCATTGAAATGCGTCTATTTCACTTAATCATCGCGGAAAATTAACTTAAGCCAAATTACTTGCATCCCCGAAAACAGCGGTTAAAATAAACACTCTCAAAGACCTTACGGGACGACCTGTAAGCGTATCGACAATACCGGGGACGGCCCCATCTGGAGTCAAAAATGTCCTGGTTAATTCTTGTTGTTGCAGGTCTGCTGGAAGTTGTCTGGGCTGTCGGCCTGAAATATACCCACGGTTTTACGCGCCTTGTGCCAAGCGTCATCACGGCAACGGCGATGATCGCCAGTATCGCCTTGCTGTCATGGGCAATGAAAACCCTGCCAGTCGGCACGGCTTATGCTATCTGGACCGGTATCGGTGCAGTGGGTGCGGCGATAACCGGTATCCTTCTGCTGGGTGAATCCGCCAGCGCCGCCCGTATATTCAGCCTGGGGCTGATCGTCTGCGGTATTATCGGCCTGAAACTCAGCGCGCATTAATACGTCTGATTCACCCAAATCAATTTCTGAACGGGGAAACCCTGCCGGGTCGCGATATCCAGCATTTGCTGCTTCATTTCATTGGAAATGGTTGGCGTGCGGGAAAGTATCCATAAGTAATCGCGATCCGGACCGCAAACCAGCGCATGCTTATACTCTTTATCCAGCGCAATAATGTTATAGCCGCCATAGAACGGGCCGAAGAAGGAGACCTTCAGCGCGGCCCTGTTCGGTGAGCCGGTGAAATACGCCACGCCATCGGTTTTTTGCCACATTCCCCTGGCAGGGTTGTAGCCTTTATTCAACACGTTAATTCCATTATCGCTGCGCAGGCTGTAGGTCGCCGTGACTTTCTCCAGTCCACTTTCGAAATTATGGTCCAGACGGGCAATTTCATACCAGGTGCCGAGATATCGGTTGGCATCAAAAGGGGTGACGACGGTCACGCCAGCCGGAGGAACAGGATTACTACAGGCAACAACCAAAAACGCAGCAGCAACAGTCGCAATGATGGGCAGCAGACGCATGGCAATATCCTTGCATGTTTTTTTGTAAGTGTAGAACCGTGTACGGAAATAAGTACGAGGCGGGAAAAGAAATATGCCCGACATGTGCCGGGCATCTCAGCTTTAAATGAAAATCACACCGACGAGGGTAATGACGGTCAAAATGGCCGCCAGTCCATAGAACACCCATTTGCCATTCGGCACATGAATTTTCAGATCATGCATGGCGTGATGAATGCGGTGCAGGCCACACCACAGCGGCAGAACAATCATCAGGAACAGGAACGCGCGGCCAATAAAGCTCTGGGCAAAGGCCAGCACGCGTTCGTAGCTGAAGGCGTCATGCGGTGCCAGACCGAGCGGCAGCAGAACACCGACCAGCAGCACCATCACCGGCGCAATGATTGCGCCCCACATACCGCCTGCGCCAAACAGGCCCCAGAAGACGGGCTCGTCAGAACGTTTTGGATTTGGATTAATCATCTTGGTCTCCTTACCAGAACAGTGCGACAAACAGGACCACCACGGTGACCACAATTGTCACCCCCCACAGCGCTTTAATCACCGGCTCTGGTCCTAACTTCTCGCCTTTGATAATCACGTTGGCGGCTTTTGGCGCTAATTCAAACCAGGTTTTGGTATGCAACAACGCGGCGGCCAGGGTTATCAGATTCAGCACCACCACTATCGGGTTTTGCAGGAAGCCGACGTAGCCCGCCCAGGATTCTGCGCCGTGCTTCAGCGCGAACAGCCCGTAAATCAACACGATGCTGAACCATACCGTTGGAACCGCAGTCCCTTCCCGAATCATATAAAAGCGATAAAAAGGCAGTTTCTTCCACCACGTGGAGGTCATCGGCTGCACGTAGGGTTTGCGTTTTGTCGTCATGATGCACTCCTTAGCGTGGTTTCAGGGTGGCGATAAGAAAGTCTTTCGAGCTTTCCACTTTGCCCTGCTGAATGGCGGCGGCCGGGTCGACGTGCTTCGGGCACACTTCCGAGCAATAGCCAACAAAGGTGCAGCTCCAGACGCCATTTTTGCCGTTCAGTTGCGCCATGCGCTCCTTTTTCCCGTGGTCGCGGCTGTCTTCGTTATAACGATGGGCCAACGTAATCGCCGCCGGGCCAATAAACTCTTTATTGAGACCAAATTGCGGGCAGGCGGCGTAGCACAGACCGCAGTTGATACAGCCGGAGAACTGGTGGTATTTCGCCATCTGCGCCGGGGTTTGGGTGTTTGGTCCCTGGTCCGGCGTGCGTGGATTGCCGATGATGTACGGCTTAATCGCTTCCAGACTTTCGATAAAGTGGGTCATATCGACCACCAGATCGCGTTCAATCGGGAAATTCGCCAGCGCTTCGACCTTCAACCCTTTTTCATATTCCCGCAGGAAGGTTTTACAGGCGAGTTTCGGCACCTTGTTCACCATCATGCCGCAAGAACCACAAATCGCCATGCGGCAGGACCAGCGATAGCTGAGGTCCGGCGCAAGGTTATCTTTGATATAGCCCAGCGCGTCCAGCAGTGACGTTTGCTCGTCGTAAGGCACTTCATAAAAAGCGCTATGCGGGGCCGAGTCTGATTCCGGGTTGTAGCGCACGATCTCGATTTTCAAATTCTTCATCTCAGCCATTTGCCGTCTCCTTCTTATCGGCAGCTTCCGCTTCTCCGCCGTAAACGCGTTTCGCCGGTGGCAGAGTGGTTATCTTCACATCGCTGTATTCGAGGCGCGTAGTGCCCTCTGCATCGCGGAAAGCAAGGGTGTGCTTGAGGAAGTTAACGTCATCACGCTCGGTACAGCCTTCATCCAGACGCTGATGCGCCCCACGGGACTCTTTACGCGCGAGGGCGGAATGCGCCATACATTCGGCAACGTTCAGGCCGTGGCCCAGCTCGATGGTATACAGCAAATCGGTGTTGAACACGCTTGAGGTGTCGGTGATACGCACGCGTTTAAAGCGCTCCTGCAGCTCAGCCAGCTTATCGATGGTTTTCTGCATCAGTTCCGGCGTACGGTAGATACCGCAGCCTTCTTCCATCGACAGGCCCATTTCGTCGCGGATCTTCGACCAGTTTTCGTTCCCTTCCTGGTTAACCAGCGCTTTGAGGCGTTTTTCGACATCGACTGCCTGCGCATCCAGCGCCGCGCTGTTGGCTTCACTTGCGGTCGAGGCGCGTTCCATCGCGCGTTCACCGGCCATACGGCCAAATACCACCAGTTCTGCTAATGAGTTGGACCCCAGGCGATTTGCGCCGTGCAGCCCGACGGAAGAACATTCCCCCACGGCAAACAGGCCTTTGATGCGGCTTTCGCACTGCTGATCGGTTTCAATACCGCCCATGGTGTAATGCGCGGTTGGACGCACCGGAATCGGTTCTTTCACCGGGTCAACGCCGACATAAGCTTTGGCCAGCTCGCAGATGAATGGCAGACGTTCCAGCAGCTTTTTCTCGCCGAGATGGCGCAGGTCGAGGTAAACCACGTCTCCACGCGGCGTGGCGATGGTGTTGCCTTTGCGCCATTCGTGCCAGAAGGCTTGGGACACTTTGTCGCGCGGCCCCAGTTCCATGTATTTGTTTTTCGGCTCACCGAGCGGGGTTTCTGGACCCATGCCGTAATCTTGCAAATAACGGTAGCCGTCTTTGTTGACCAGAATACCGCCTTCGCCGCGACAACCTTCTGTCATCAGAATGCCGGAACCTGGCAGGCCGGTGGGGTGATACTGAACAAATTCCATATCGCGCAGCGGCACGCCGTGGCTCAGCGCCATACCCATGCCGTCGCCGGTGACGATCCCGCCGTTGGTGTTGTAACGATAAACGCGACCCGCACCGCCCGTCGCCATGACGACCGCATTGGCACGAATCTGGATTAGCTCGCCTTCCATCATGTTCATCGCCACGAGGCCGCGCGCCTGACCGTCATCGACCAGAATATCCAGCACGAAGTGTTCGTCAAAGCGTTGAATTTGAGGGAATTGCAGGGAAGTCTGGAAGAGGGTGTGCAGCATATGGAAGCCGGTTTTATCCGCGGCAAACCAGGTTCGCTCTATTTTCATTCCGCCGAAGCGACGCACGTTAACGGAGCCATCTTCACGGCGGCTCCACGGGCAACCCCACTGCTCAAGCTGGGTCATCTCGGTCGGGCAGTGGTGAACAAAGTAGTCCACGACATCCTGCTCACAGAGCCAATCGCCACCGGAAACGGTATCGTTGAAATGGTACTCAAAGCTGTCATGATCCTGCGCGACCGCCGCGGAACCGCCTTCAGCGGCAACGGTATGGCTACGCATAGGATAGACTTTTGAAATCAGTGCGATTTTTGCGTTTGGATTGGCTTGCGCTGCGGCAATTGCAGCCCGTAATCCCGCCCCGCCAGCGCCTATAACGGCCAGATCGGCATGAAAGGTTTGCACGACATTCCTCCAGAATTGTTGTTATTTCGCAACACACCTAACCAAAGGATGTTCACTCAGTCGGCACGGCAATTGCGAACGTGGTTCCACTGCTCCTTTATGGGTAGCTCAGTATATCCGCATGGATGTGAGGGAAATTTGACGCGTTCGATTTTTTTGCTGTTCTGTTGGGCTGTTTATCATCGAAATTGATGAATTGCGTCACGGAATTATCTTTACGCCGTAAACCGACGTTTTCGCCGGCCAAAATTTGTCTCGTGCAGCGCTTGCGAGTAGACTTCGGGCCTTTGTTTGTCTTCGGAGAGTTTTACCATGAGCGAAACGGCCACCTGGCAGCCGAGCGCCTCCATCCCCAATCTGTTGAAACGCGCGGCCATTATGGCGGAGATCCGCCGCTTCTTTACCGACCGCGGCGTGCTGGAGGTGGAAACGCCGTGCATGAGTCAGGCGACGGTGACGGATATTCATCTGGTCCCGTTCGAGACGCGTTTCGTCGGCCCCGGCCATTCTCAGGGTATCAATCTCTACATGATGACCAGCCCGGAATATCACATGAAGCGCCTGCTGGCGGCAGGATGTGGCCCGGTGTTCCAGCTGTGCAGAAGCTTCCGCAATGAAGAGATGGGGCGTCATCACAACCCAGAATTCACCATGCTGGAGTGGTACCGTCCGCATTACGACATGTACCGCCTGATCAATGAAGTGGACGATTTACTGCAGCAGGTACTGGAATGCCAGCCGGCGGAAAGCCTTTCCTACCAGCAGGCTTTCCAGCGTCATCTGGAAATTGATCCGCTGTCGGCAGATAAAGCCCAGCTGCGTGAAGTGGCGGCGAAACTCGATCTCAGTAACATTGCCGACACCGAAGAAGACCGCGACACTCTGCTACAGCTGCTGTTCGCTATGGGCGTTGAGCCGCATATCGGTAAAGACCGTCCAACTTTCGTTTATCACTTCCCGGCAAGCCAGGCATCGCTGGCACAGATCAGCACCGAAGATCACCGCGTGGCGGAACGCTTCGAGGTGTATTACAAAGGTATTGAGCTGGCGAATGGTTTCCACGAACTGACCGACGCGCGTGAACAGCAACAACGTTTCGAGCAGGACAATCGCAAACGCGCCGCACGCGGCCTGCCGCAGCAGCCGATTGACGCTAATCTGCTGGACGCACTCAATGCCGGACTGCCGGACAGCTCCGGTGTCGCACTGGGTGTCGATCGTCTGGTGATGCTGGCGTTGGGCGCCCAAAGCATTGGCGATGTGATTGCCTTTACGGTAGATCGCGCTTGATATGATTGATCCTCGCCGTCGGCTCCCTCCGGCGGCGAAAGCTCACCATCCTCCGCCCACGCATTTCGAGTTTACATCTGTAACAACCTTGTTACCTGGATGATAATTTCACACCCGCTCTAAAAGTCACAATTTTTATCTGGTTTGTCGTTATTATCCCCGCATCATGTCCGCTTTTGTCACCTTACCGTGCCGCCATTTCTGTTCGGCTCGACGGGCATCGCTTTGAAAGTATTCTCGATTTTCGCCAGGATTCAGGAGGGTTAATGACCCAAAGTATAAAAAGGATGAGTCTGACAGGCCTCATTCTCATGATTTTCACGTCGGTGTTTGGCTTCGCCAACAGTCCGTCGGCGTTTTATTTGATGGGCTACAGCGCCACGCCGTTTTACCTGCTTTCGGCTCTGTTCTTCTTCATTCCTTTCGCGCTGATGATGGCGGAAATGGGATCCGCATTTCGTAAAGAAGAGGGCGGGATTTACTCCTGGATGAACAACAGCGTTGGTCCACGCTATGCGTTTATCGGCACCTTCATGTGGTTTTCCTCCTATGTGGTGTGGATGGTCAGCACCGCGGCGAAAATTTGGGTACCGTTATCGACTTTTCTGTTCGGGGCCGATAAAACCCAGACAGGGTCCTTCATTGGCCTGAGTTCGACGCAAATGGTCGGGATCCTGGCGGTGCTGTGGATGGTGGCGGTGACGTTCGTGGCTGCAAAAGGCATCAACAAAATTGCCAAAATCACCGCCGTGGGCGGAATTGCGGTGATGTGCCTGAACCTGGTGTTGCTGGTGGTGAGTATCGCTATCTTCGCGCTGAACGGCGGGCATTTTGCTGAGCCGGTCGCGTTTACCGCCTCGCCAAACCCGGGTTATCAGACCGGTTTGTCGATGCTCTCGTTTGTGGTGTTTGCCATTTTTGCCTACGGCGGGATTGAAGCCGTCGGCGGCCTGGTCGATAAAACCGAGAACCCAGAGAAGAACTTCGCCAAAGGGATCATTATCGCTGCCATCGTGATTTCCATCGGCTATTCGCTGGCGATCTTCCTGTGGGGCGTGAGCACCAACTGGCAGGCGGTGCTGAGCAATAGCTCCACCAACCTCGGCAACATTACCTATGTGCTGATGACCAGCCTCGGGGCGAATTTTGGCCATGCGCTGAATTTGTCGCAAGAAGGGGCGATCTCGATGGGCGTATGGTTTGCCCGCATCACCGGCTTATCGATGTTCCTGGCCTATACTGGCGCCTTTTTCACGCTGATTTACTCGCCGCTGAAGGCGATTATCCAGGGGACGCCGAAGGCGCTGTGGCCGGCCAAAATGACTCGCTTGAATGCCGCCGGTATGCCCGGGAATGCCATGTGGATGCAGTGTCTGCTGGTGTGCTTGTTCATTTTGCTGGTGTCGTTCGGCGGGGATACCGCATCGGCGTTTTATAACAAACTGACGCTGATGGCGAACGTCTCGATGACGCTGCCGTATCTGTTCCTGTCCATCGCTTTCCCGTTCTTCAAAGCTAAAGCCGGTCTGGATCGCCCGTTCGTTATCTTTAAATCACGCCTGTCGATTCTGCTGGCTACCACCGTCGTGGTGCTGATTGTGGCCTTCGCCAACATCTTTACGGTGATTCAGCCGGTGATTGAAGCAGGGGATTACAGCAGTGCGCTGTGGATGATTGGTGGTCCGATATTCTTCTCACTGCTGGCATCCGCCATTTATGAGAACTACCGCCGTCGCACGACGAGGCTTGTCGTAGAGCCTGCATAACGGCAAGCCCGGCAGCCAACCTGCGCTGCCGGGCTTATCTTCATATTACAAACTCCCCGCCGGGCGATTGCGCCCCGTAGACGTCAACGTTCTGCCCGTTTTCCGGCCGTCCAGGGTTTCCAGACGCATCTGGAACGGTGGGAACGGCATATCAATTCCGTGTTCGCGGAATCCGGCCAGGATCAGCTGGTGAATCTCATGGCGCAGCGGCATACGGTGACCCATTTCGGCAGCGTAGATACGCAGTTCGAAAATCTGAATACCCTGCTGCAAATCGACCAGGAACACTTCCGGCGCCGGGGTATCAATCACCAGCGAGCAGCGCTCTGCGGCGGTCATCAGGATTTGCGTCACTTCTTCGCTGTTAGCATCCGACGGCGCCGGCACGGTCAGCACCACGCGGGTGACTGAGTCCGACAGCGACCAGTTGATGAACTGCTCGGTAATAAACGCCTTATTCGGCACGATGATCTCTTTGCGGTCCCAGTCACTTATGGTGGTCGCACGGGTATTGATCTTCGTTACGCTGCCCGTTAAATCGCGGATCGTGACGGTATCGCCGATTCGAATCGGTTTTTCGAACAGGATAATCAGGCCCGAAATAAAGTTGGCGAATATCTCCTGCAAACCAAAGCCGAGCCCGACACCTAATGCAGCAACCAGCCATTGCAGTTTCGCCCACTCGATCCCGATCATCGAGAAGCCGACCAGCCCGCCAATCAGCATCAGCAAATATTTGGTGATAGTGGTGATGGCATAACCGGTGCCCGGCGTCAGGCTAAGGTGCTGGAGTACCGCCAATTCGAGCAGGGCAGGGAGATTGCGCACCAGTTGAGTGGTGATGATAAACACCAGAATTGCAATCAGCACCGCACCAAGGGTAATCGGCTCCAGGCTTTCCACGCCCTGCGCCGTGGACGTCACATCCCATAGCGAGATGTTCTCGAGGAAGCCAAACGCCGAATGAATTTCGGACCACAGCACAATCACTGACACCAGCGCGATAAGCATCAGGATGGAACGCACCAGCCGCAGCGACTGAGCGCTGAGGGTGTCGAGATCCACTTCGCTGATATCCACTTCCGGCGAGCCTTCCAGGCTGGTGTTGTGATGCGCTTCCTCTTCACCCCGTGCGCGCTGCGCCAGCATTTCCGCTCGGCGATGTTTCGCGCGGTCGAAAGCGATTCGCCGGCGCTGAATCAGCATCCAGCGGCGGATCACGTGATAAATCACCAGCAGCAGGAACCAGATAGCTACCGAGGTTTCAAGGCGTGCCAGCAGCGCTTCGGCTGTCGCCAGGTAACCCACTAATGCCGCAAAAATCGCCATCAGCGGGGCGCCTATCAGCAGGCTCCACAGCATGCGGTTAACCATGTTCTCACCGCTGCCCTCTTTGTCGAGGAACAGCGGAATGCCTGCCCGCTTGAGGCTAAGCGTCACAATTCCCAACGCCCCGCAAATAAGGACAAAACACAGTCTGCCGAGGGAAGAGGAGAATTCGCGGTCGTGCAGGTTATCGAACATGAATAGCGCCATGATCAGCGGCACGATAAGCCCGATACTCATCAGGTAATAACGCATCGCACGTGCGACACGGTTACGCGGCCAGCCAAAGTGCGCCACGAACAGGCCATTCGGACGGGCAAAGGCGGCGCAAATCATCACCACCCACAACAGCGGCACGGTCGCGGTGACACCGTTGCCAATCGCCACGGCCAGCGGGTATGGCCACGCTTCCTGCAACCCGAAACCGAGCGTCATCCACAGCACCGGCAGTGGCGAGGCGACCAGTATTGACCAGAACACCGTGCGTAACGTGAGCCAGAAGTGGTCCTGGGTCACTTTGCCGACGCGGTTGCTCGAACGCTCCAGAAAGCGCGTGAAGTGCTTACGCGAGCTAATGCTGAACCCAACCAGAATCAGCGCGGCAAACAGCGGGATCAGCGTCTCTTTGCTGGTCAGCATCATGATCGAGGCTTTACCAAGCTGGCTAAAGGTATCCAGCGAAATCAGACGACGCAGGTCCTGCACAATTTCCAGCGGCCAGGCGAAGGTGATCGGGCTGACGTCTGAGGTCCAGAACAGGTAGCGGTGGGTGGCTTCGTTGATCTCCTTCAGCGCATCTTCCAGCTGGCCGTTGGCCACTTTCAGTTTGGTGAGTTCGAGGATCAGCGTATCACCACCCTGTAGCAGCGAATTGAGCAACTCGCGCTGGGTGCGCAGCTGGGCTTCCAGAATCCGTGATTCATTGTTGGCCAGCGGTTCGCCGTCGGTCTGGCGGCTTTCCCGCAACTGCGTTTGCTTGCTGAGTAAGTCTTCGTAGCGCAGGCGATGGACGCGTAGCTGGGCCATTTCGGTATCGAGCTGCTGCGGCTTAGGCATTTCTGGCAAACGGGCAACCTGGGCGCGCAGGGCTTCGCCTAACAGGTTCGATGAACCCAGCCACTGAGACTGCTCGCGCAGAGTATTTAGGGCCTGACGGACCTGCAGCGTCTGATTGGTTGCCTGACGCTGTTGAGACGCAACCAAATCCATACGCTGCGCCTGCTGATTGAGCGCCTGCGACAATTCGCGGTTAATGGTGAACTGCTGGACGATGCCTGGCGGCAGGTTGGCGCTGTTTTCGGCTAATAGCTCAGTGCTCTCAAGCGCTTTTTCTGCTTCACGCTGGCGTTGGCTATTAAGTTGATTACGCAGTGCCTGAAGATAGGCATCCAGCTGCTCGCTCTGTTTCTGTGCCAGTTCTGAGCGCATCCGCGCCAGTTCCTGGCGGTTGTTGGCCGAAAGCTGTGCCAGTTCCAGTTCGTCGACCAGCGCTTTTAGCTTGGCGGATTCCGCCTGCAGGCTGAGATTATGCGCTTGCGCGGATTTGCCAGTCGCGGTGCCAACCCGGCGTTCAACGTCATTCAGCTGACGGCGCGCATCGGTTTGCTGCTGTGGCAACTGACTGAGTGAGTCGGCGATTTCCCGGGCGCGTTCCTGTTCCTGCTGGGCCTGACGGCTTTTTTCCAGCAGCTGGCTGCTGACCTGAAGGATTTCCTGATTCAGCGCATCGGTAGTGAGATTCTCAGGCGCTGGACGAGGTTCGTCACGCAGGTTAGTGAGCTGATTGCGCAGCGATTGGGAAAGTTTTGGGAAGTTATCAATGACTTGTTGATATTGCTGGACGCGCTCAAGCGAACCTTTTCGTTCTTCGAGCGCGTTCAGCGCGGACTGGAGCGCCTCGACGGCTTCAGGCTGAGCGGGCTTTGCCGCTTTCGCCTGTTCCAGTTCCTGGGTGATTTGTTTGGAGTCGGGGGCGCTTGCTGCGTACGCCCCCATGCTGAGGCACCAGGCCATCAGAAAAGTGATAATCAGGCGCACGTCAGCGGTCCTTGTGGTTAGCCCTGGTCGTTTTTATCGTCAACCAGCGGAATAACGTCGTCCGTGGTCACAATGTCTTCCGCGACAGGAGTGATAATTTCTGCTTCCTGAGCGGCAAAAATTTCGGTAGACACCGCCAGCGGCAGACCAATCTTGGTCGCAGACAGGCTGGCGAGCTGCTCTGCCAGCTGAACTTTGCCCGGCGCAAACAGGTTGATTACCGTTGAGCCCAGCTTGAAGCGACCCATTTCCTGGCCTTTCAGCAGGGCAACAGAGCCGTCGCTTTCACCGGCGGGCCACGTCCAGCGCTTGATGATGCCTTCGCGTGGTGGGGTAATGGTGCCAGCCCAAACGGTTTCAATGCTGCCAACGATCGTCGCGCCGACCAGAATCTGCGCCATTGGGCCAAATTCAGTATCAAACAGGCAGATCACGCGTTCGTTACGGGCGAACAGGTTCGGTACGTTCTGCGCGGTCAAATGGTTAACGGAGAACAGATCGCCCGGCACGTAAATCATTTCGCGCAGGATACCGTTGCACGGCATGTGTACGCGGTGATAGTCGCGCGGCGAAAGATAAGTCGTGGCAAAAGAACCGTTTCGGAACAGATCCGCCATCTGGTAGTTGCCTGCCAGCAGCGCTTCAAGGCTGTAGTTATGGCCCTTCGCCTGCAGGATTTTGTCGTCTTCGATTTTGCCAAGCTGGCTGATTACGCCGTCTGCCGGCATCACCAACACGCTTGGATCGGTGTCAATCGGACGCACTTCGTCACGCAGCGGGCGTACAAAAAAGTCGTTGAAGGTGCGATAGCTGGCGGTATCCGGCTTTTGCGCTTCTTTCATGTCGACTTTGTAGCATTTCACGAACAGGTCAATGACCAGCTTCGTCAGCCAGCCTGCTCGTTTGCTTGCGCCCCAGCCTGCGAGGCGGGTGAGCCACAGTTTAGGCAGAATGTATTGAAGCGAAAGTTTAAATGAGTTTAGCAAGGTAGCCTCCAGGCCAATGGTTATGCCATTTCAGGCTCAATTGCGAGCCTGTTAAAAAAAAGGGGCTGATTCTATCGGCGTTCAGCTTAAATGTCAGTTGCCGCTTTCAGAAAAGGTTTTACGCGATTTTACCTCTGACATACTTTCGAGGACGCGATGATAATTTTCAAAGCGCGTTTTGGCGATTTCACCTTTGTCGACCGCTTCACGAATTGCGCAGCCCGGATCGTTGTCGTGCTTGCAGTCGCGGTATTTACAGGCACCTAAATACTCGTGGAATTCGACAAAACCATTGAAGATTTGTTCTGCTTCCAGATGCCAAAGACCAAACTCACGCACGCCCGGCGAGTCAATCACATCGCCCCCGTGTGGGAAATGGTACAAACGCGAGGCGGTAGTGGTGTGCTGGCCGAGGCCTGAGTTGTCAGAGACATCGTTGGTGAGGATCTCTGTTTGCAGACCAAGCAGGTTGTTCAGCAGGCTGGATTTACCCACGCCAGACTGACCCGCAAAGATGCTAATGCGCCCAGTCAGCGCCTCTTCTAGCGGCTTCAGGCCATCTTTCTTGTGACTGGAAACCATCAATACGGTGTAGCCAATTTTGCGATAGATATCCATCTGCTCATTAACAAACGCCAGGCCTTTGTCATCAAGAAGATCGATTTTATTCAGAACCAAAAGCGGCTCAACGTCGAGCGTTTCGCAGGCAACAAGATAACGGTCGATAATGTTCAGTGAGAGTTCAGGCAGAATGGCTGACACGATAACGATCTGATCGATATTCGCGGCAATCGGTTTTACACCGTCGTAAAAGTCCGGACGCGTCAGTACCGAGGTGCGCTCGTGAACGGCTTCCACGATGCCTTTGACGTTAACGCCTTCTGCGGCGGATTTGCCTGGGCGCCAGACAACGCGGTCACCCGTGACCAGCGAACGAATGGTGCGGCGAATGTTACAGCGGTGGGTCGTGCCTTCGGTGGATTCCACATCGGCATGCATGCCAAAGCGGCTGATAACGATGCCTTCAGCTTTTTCGCCAAACAAGTTGTCATCGAGATCGGGCTTCTCCGAAGTCGTTTTAAGACGGCGCTCGTGGTTGGCTTTAACGCGGCGCTGCTGACCTTTGGAGAGTTTATTTTTACTCAATCGTGCTGACTCCTGGTCGCCCCTGAGGGGCAAAACCTCTATGATACACGCTATTTTAGATGAATATAGTCACTGTCGTTGTGACGCGAGAAGGGTGGAAAATAGCATGAGTGCAAATGAAAACAACCTCATTTGGATCGATCTTGAGATGACGGGGCTGGATCCCGAGCGCGATCGCATTATTGAAATCGCAACCCTGGTGACCGATGCAAATCTTAACATTTTGGCAGAAGGGCCGACCATTGCGGTGCATCAGTCCGATGAACAGCTGGCGTTGATGGACGACTGGAACGTGCGTACGCACACCGGCAGCGGTCTGGTTGATCGCGTAAAAGCGAGCTCCGAAGACGATCGCGCGGCAGAGCTGGCGACGATTGAATTCCTCAAACAGTGGGTGCCAGAAGGAAAATCACCTATCTGCGGCAACAGCGTCGGTCAGGACCGCCGTTTCCTGGTTAAGTATATGCCGGAACTGGAAGCGTATTTCCATTACCGCGCTCTGGACGTCAGCACGCTGAAAGAACTGGCGCGCCGCTGGAGGCCAGAAATCCTCGACGGCTTCAAAAAGCAGGGCACGCATCAGGCGATGGATGACATCCGTGAGTCCGTCGCTGAACTGGCGTATTACCGCGAGAATTTCATCAAGCTGTAAGCGTTTTGCCCGGCGGCATCGGCTTGCCGGGCCTGATTTGTAGGCGGTTTGATGTAAAAATAGGCGATGTGACGAATATTCCAGCACTTGAACTGAATTTCAAAAAAATCGCTTACAGGGGGGTTGCAGCTCATTCGATTTCTCGTATAATGCGCCTCCCGTAACGACAGGAATTTCCGTGTTACGGCAGCACCAAATTTGCGGGAATAGCTCAGTTGGTAGAGCACGACCTTGCCAAGGTCGGGGTCGCGAGTTCGAGTCTCGTTTCCCGCTCCAAAATTTGAAAAGTATCGCAAGATACATGCACCAGCGTCACCTAAGCGGGAATAGCTCAGTTGGTAGAGCACGACCTTGCCAAGGTCGGGGTCGCGAGTTCGAGTCTCGTTTCCCGCTCCAAAATTTGAAAGTATCGCAAGATACACGCACCAGCATCACCCAAGCGGGAATAGCTCAGTTGGTAGAGCACGACCTTGCCAAGGTCGGGGTCGCGAGTTCGAGTCTCGTTTCCCGCTCCAAATTTTCTTCAATCAAACCCTCTTATCCACAGCGTTCAATGACGTTGGGGACGATTTTTATTTTCTCTGACACACTCTTGTAAACAGACTTATCCACAGCCCTGCGAATTTGTCTGGAAATTCAAAATGCTTCGAAGTGTGAATAGTAAATCTTTAATCATTTGATATATAACAATAAAAATAGATTTCAAATTGTTATCTCGATCACTTGACGAATTTGGCACCCTTGAATTTCAATGTGTTTTTATTTTTATTCACACCCTGTGAATGAATCAGGCATCCCTCGGCAGACCCTTTTCAATCACCCTCACCAGACGTTGTTTCTGCGGTAACTGCACCTCAATCACGTTGGCATTTCGCTTGTCTATTTGCTGCGAAACAGCCCACTGTATGTGCTCATCGAGAAGTGGGTGCTCACCTCTGCGACTCTCCAGGGCTTCAATATTGTGTTCATCCCACGGAGCATTTCCCAGCGCAACGGCAATATTTCGTAGCCAACGCAAATGACCGATTCGCCGAATAGGCGATCCTTCGGTGACCTTCAGGAAATGGGCTTCGCTCCAGCCAAACAGCGTAATAAGCTCTGGCGCATGCAGCGCCTTACGCGGGCTGAAATCCTCTTCGTCGGTGAGTTGTGAGTAACGATTCCACGGACAAATCAGCTGGCAGTCATCGCAACCGTAAATACGATTGCCCATCAACGGCCGAAATTCTTCCGGGATAGCGCCTTCCAGTTCGATAGTCAGATAGGAGATGCAGCGACGGGCGTCGACGGTGTAGGGCGCAACGATAGCGCCAGTGGGACAGATAGTCATGCAGGCCACGCAGCGGCCACAGTTTTCTTCCACTGGTTTATCAATGGGTAAGGCCAGATCGATAAGCAGTTCGCCGAGGAAAAAGAACGAACCAGCATCTCGACTGAGAATAAGTGAGTGCTTACCTGTCCAGCCGAGCCCGGCTTTTTCTGCGATTGGGCGCTCCAGAATAGGCGCAGAATCAACAAAAGGTCTAAAATTCAGCGAGGCACACTGTTCCTGAATCTTTTCGCCGAGCTTTTTAAGGCGGTTACGTAACAGCTTATGATAATCACGCCCGAGGGCATAACGGCTGACGTAGCCAAGAGACGGGTTTTTCAGGGTGCTTGCAAACGCCGCGTTGGCGGGCAGATAGTTCATCCGCACGCTGATTACGCGCAGCGTACCGGGTAGAAGCTCATGAGGGCGGGCACGCATCATACCGTGGCGTGCCATCCACTCCATTTCGCCATGGTATTGTTTGTCCAGCCATGCCTGCAGTTTGGGTTCACTGGCGCTAAGATCGGTATCGGTGATACCGACGTGCTGAAAGCCCAGCTCGGTGCCCCACTGTTTAATATCTTGCGCTAATTGGTTGAGATCGAGGGGCTGTGACATGACGGACCATACAATGACGATTAACCCCGAAAGTATACCACACACCATTTGGTCTGCGGATGACCTGCGTCGCGCAGAAAAAGAGGCCGCCGATGCGCTCGGTCTGACGCTGTACGAACTGATGCAACGGGCAGGTGAGGCCGCTTTTAACGTTGCACGCCGCTATTATTCTGCGACAACACATTGGCTTATCCTCTGCGGTCACGGCAATAACGGTGGCGATGGCTACGTCGTGGCGCGACTCGCGCAGGCGGCGGGCATTCAGGTGACGCTGTTGGCACAAGAGAGTGAGAAACCGCTTCCTGAAGAAGCCACCGAAGCCCGGACCGCATGGTTGAACGCCGGTGGCGTGATTCACGCCCCCGATATCACCTGGCCTGAGAGCGTCGATTTAATTGTTGATGCCCTGTTGGGCACCGGACTGACCAGCGCCCCGCGTGCACCCATTGCCGCACTAATCGTTCACGCCAACGCCCATCCTGCACCTGTTATTTCGCTCGATATCCCTTCTGGCCTGCTTGCTCAAACGGGTGCGACGCCGGGAGAGGTTATCCACGCCGCCCGCACCGTCACGTTCATCGCCCTGAAGCCGGGCCTGTTAACCGGCAAAGCCCGGGACGTGACGGGGGCATTACATCATCATGCGTTGGGCCTCGAAGCATGGCTGAATGCGCAACCCACTCAAATTCAACGCGTAGCGGCCAGCCAACTGGGGCAGTGGTTACCGCCGCGACGTCCTACGTCGCACAAAGGCTCTCACGGCAAGCTGGTAATTATTGGCGGCGATCATGGCACAGCGGGCGCCATTCGCATGGCTGGCGAGGCGGCGTTGCGTGCCGGTGCCGGGCTGGTGCGGGTGCTGACACGCATCGAAAATATCGCGCCGATTGTGACTGCACGTCCGGAATTGATGGTGCACGAACTCACCGCTCAAAGCCTGGATGAAAGTCTGGAATGGGCCGATGTGGTGGTGATTGGCCCCGGGCTTGGACAACAGCCGTGGGGCAAACAGGCGTTACGTAAAGTGGAGAACGTTCGTAAGCCGATGCTCTGGGACGCCGATGCGCTGAACCTTCTGGCAATCAACCCCGATAAACGTCACAATCGCGTACTGACGCCGCACCCCGGCGAGGCCGCCCGGTTGTTGAATTGCAGCGTGGCAGAAATTGAAAGTGATCGCTTACTTTCTGCGCAACGTCTGGTAAAACGGTACGGCGGGGTCGCGGTGCTGAAAGGCGCAGGCACGATCGTGGCTGATAATGAACACGGTATCGCGATTGTCGATGCCGGAAATGCAGGCATGGCCAGCGGTGGGATGGGCGACGTGTTGTCGGGTATTATCGGCGCTTTGCTAGGCCAGCATCTCTCACCGTATGATGCTGCCTGCGCAGGCTGTGTTGCGCATGGCGCGGCGGCTGACATACTGGCCGCGCAGTCTGGAACACGTGGCATGCTTGCCACCGATCTTTTTTCCACGCTCAGGCGTGTTGTTAACCCGGATGTGATTGACGTAAACCATGATAAATCGAGTGATTCCCTTACCCAATGAGCAGGCAACATTAGATCTCGGCAACCGTATCGCCGCGGCCTGCACAGGCGCAACCGTCATTTATCTCTACGGCGATTTGGGCGCCGGGAAGACCACTTTCAGCCGCGGATTTCTGCAGGCGCTGGGCCACAAAGGCAACGTCAAAAGCCCGACTTACACGCTGGTTGAGCCGTATACCCTCGAAAACCTGATGGTGTACCACTTTGATTTGTATCGCCTTGCGGATCCTGAGGAGCTTGAATTTATGGGGATCCGTGATTACTTCGCTGATAATGCCATTTGCCTGGTGGAATGGCCGCAACAGGGCGCGGGTGTGTTGCCTGAACCGGATGTCGAAATTCACCTGGAATACCAGGCACAAGGGCGAGAGGCGCGCGTGACGGCAGTCTCCTCACTGGGTGAGTCTTTACTGGCACACTTGGCCAGTTAACCTGAGGGATGACGGGATGATGCATCGCGTTAAAAGTTGGTGGGTCGTCGGCATGATGCTGTTTTGTCTGCAGGCTACGGCGGCAAGTTTATCCGATATCCAGGTATCCAATGGCGATAAACAGGCCCGAATCACGTTCAGTTTTATGGGCGATCCGGATTACTCCTTCTCGCAGGAAGGAAAACGCAGCGTTGCGCTCGATATTAAACAAACCGGTGTTATTCAGGGGTTGCCGCTCAATTTCAGCGGTAACAATCTGGTTAAAAGCATTCGTTCCGGCACCCCGAAGGACGCACAGTCCCTGCGCCTGGTGGTTGATTTAACCGGCGACGGCAAAACGCGTGCGGTGAAACAGCAAAGCGGCGGAAACTACACCGTCGTCTTCACCATTAATGCTGATGCACCGCCTCCGCCACCACCACCTCCGGTCGTCGCGAAACGTGTGGAAGCGCCCGTTGTCGCAGCCGCTCCTCGTCAGATCGAGCCGGCACGCAACCCGTTTAAACCGCAAAACGACAGAATGACCGGCGTGACCAGCAGCAACACGGCAACGCGTCCCGCACGGTCCCGCACAACCAGCGTCAGCGGCGATAAAGTGATTATCGCCATCGACGCCGGTCATGGCGGTCAGGATCCCGGCGCCATCGGACCGAGCGGAACCAAAGAGAAAAACGTCACCATTTCGATTGCCCGAAAATTACGCACCCTACTGAACAATGACCCGGTGTTTAAAGGCGTATTGACCCGCGATGGCGATTACTTCATTTCGGTGATGGGCCGTTCGGACGTGGCGCGTAAGCAGAATGCTAATTTCCTGGTCTCTATCCATGCGGATGCCGCGCCAAACCGCGATGCCACGGGCGCGTCGGTGTGGGTGCTGTCCAACCGTCGTGCGAACAGTGAAATGGCGGGCTGGCTGGAGCAGCATGAGAAACAGTCTGAACTGCTCGGCGGGGCGGGGGACGTGCTGGCGAACAGCCAGTCTGACCCGTATCTGAGCCAGGCGGTGCTGGATTTACAATTCGGCCATTCTCAGCGCGTCGGGTATGATGTGGCGGTTGATGTCCTGGGCCAGCTCCAGCGCGTCGGAAACATTCATAAGCGCCGTCCTGAGCACGCCAGCCTTGGCGTTTTACGCTCGCCGGACATCCCGTCTATCCTCGTCGAAACCGGTTTTATCAGTAACGGTGGCGAGGAGCGTTTGTTGGGTAGCAACGATTATCAGCAGCAGATCGCCGAGGCGATTTATAACGGGCTGCGCAACTATTTTAATGCGCATCCGCTGCAGAGCGGGCCGCGCGGCGAAGCCTCGCAAACGGCCAGCGCGTCTGGCCCTGGCGGGACGTTAATTAATTAAGGAGCGCTTCATGCCGATTCAGGTTCTGCCGCCGCAGCTTGCGAACCAGATTGCCGCTGGCGAAGTGGTGGAACGACCTGCGTCGGTGGTGAAAGAGCTGGTAGAAAACAGTCTGGATGCGGGCGCGACCCGCATTGATATCGATATCGAACGCGGCGGGGCGAAGCTCATCCGCATTCGTGATAACGGCTGCGGCATCAAAAAAGACGAACTGGCGCTGGCGTTAGCGCGTCATGCGACCAGCAAAATTGCCTCGCTCGACGATCTGGAAGCCATTATCAGCCTCGGTTTCCGTGGCGAAGCGCTGGCGAGCATCAGCTCTGTTTCGCGTCTGACGCTGACTTCCCGCATTGCCGAGCAGCCAGAAGCCTGGCAGGCCTACGCCGAAGGGCGTGACATGGACGTGACGGTGAAACCGGCCGCGCACCCTGTAGGTACCACGCTTGAGGTGCTGGATCTGTTCTATAACACTCCGGCGCGCCGCAAATTCATGCGTACAGAAAAAACGGAATTCAGCCATATCGACGAAGTGATTCGTCGCATCGCATTGGCCCGTTTCGATGTCACTATCAATCTCAACCACAACAGTAAAATAGTGCGTCAGTATCGCGCCGTGACACAGGATGGGCAGAAAGAACGCCGTCTGGCAGCGATCTGTGGTACGCCGTTTGTGGAACAGGCGCTGGCCATTGAGTGGCAGCATGGTGATTTAGCCCTGCACGGCTGGGTGGCTGACCCGCAGCATACCAACGCCCAGCTCGCTGAAATCCAGTATTGCTACGTCAACGGCCGCATGATGCGCGATCGGTTGATCAACCATGCTATCCGCCAGGCCTGTGAAGATAAGCTGGGCGCGGGCGAGCAGCCAGCGTTCGTGCTTTATCTGACTATCGATCCGCATCAGGTGGATGTGAACGTGCATCCGGCCAAACATGAAGTGCGTTTCCATCAATCGCGTCTGGTGCATGATTTCATCTATCAGGGTGTGGTGAGCGTGCTGCAACAGCAGATGGACGCCCCGCTGCCGCTGGCAGACGAAGACGAACCACCCGCGCCGCGCGCGCTGCCGGAAAACCGTGTCGCAGCGGGACGCAATCACTTCGCGGAACCGGCTGTTGCCCGGGAACCTGCGGCGCCACGCTACAGCGCCTCTTCTTCTGGCGGTAATGCGCGGACTGAAGGCGGTGCTACGTGGCCAAATGCGCAGCCGGGCTATCAGAAACAGCAAGGTGCGTTGTATAAGCAGCTTTTGGATACGCCAGTCGTGGAGCGTAAACCTGTTTCCGCATCTGCCACTGAAAGTCTGGCGGGTCACAGCAGCAGCTTTGGTCGGGTGCTAACTATCGTGGCAGGTGACCGGGCGTTGCTGGAGCGTGATGGAAAGTTGAGCTTACTGGCATTGCCGGTGGCCGAGCGCTGGCTACGTCACGCGCAGCTTTCGCCGGACAGTACCGCAGTTTGCGCACAGCCGCTGCTCATTCCATTACGGCTAAAAATTTCCGCAGACGAACAGGCTGCATTGAAAAAGTCCCTTTCAGTGTTAGGGGTATTAGGCATTGATATTCAATCAGATAACCAGCATGTGACCGTGCGGGCGGTGCCTTTACCCTTAAGACAACAAAATTTACAAATCTTGATTCCTGAACTGATAGGCTACCTCGCGCAGCAATCAACCTTCGATGCGGGAACCCTGGCCCAGTGGCTGGCGCGTAACCTTGCAAGCGAACATGTGCAGTGGAATATGGCGCAGGCAATTGCCGTGCTGACAGATGTCGAACGTCTCTGTCCGCAACTGGTGAAAGCCCCGCCGGGTGGCCTGTTACAACCCGTTGATCTTAATACGGCGATGAATGCCCTTAAAAATGAGTGATGTAACAGAGGCGAGCCTGCCAAAGGCCATATTTTTGATGGGGCCAACGGCCTCCGGTAAAACGGCGTTAGCCATTGAGCTGCGTAAAGTTTTGCCCGTAGAGTTGATTAGCGTGGATTCCGCCCTCATCTATCGAGAGATGGATATCGGAACCGCGAAACCGGATGCGACGGAGCTTGCCGCTGCACCGCACCGGTTGCTGGATATTCTCGACCCGGCCCAGTCGTATTCTGCCGCGGATTTCCGCCGCGATGCGCTGGCCGAGATGGCTGAGATCACCGCAGCAGGAAAAATCCCGCTGTTGGTGGGCGGTACGATGTTGTATTTCAAAGCGTTGTTGGAAGGGTTGTCGCCGTTACCGTCGGCGGATCCGGCCGTCAGAGCCAGAATTGAACAACAGGCAGCAGAGCAGGGATGGGATGCGCTGCATCAGCAACTTCAGGAGATCGATCCGGTTGCTGCCGCGCGTATTCATCCAAATGATCCGCAAAGACTTTCCCGGGCACTGGAAGTTTTTTTCATTTCGGGTAAAACTTTAACGGAACTGACGCAAACGTCAGGAGACGCTCTGCCGTACACGGTGCATCAGTTCGCCATCGCCCCGGCGAGCCGTGAACTGCTCCATCAACGCATCGAGCAGCGTTTTCATCAGATGTTGGCTTCAGGTTTTGAAGCAGAAGTGCGGGCGCTTTCTGCCCGTGGAGATTTGCATACGGATATGCCTTCCGTTCGTTGTGTGGGTTACCGCCAGATGTGGTCATACCTTGAAGGCGAAATCCCATATGATGAAATGGTTTATAGAGGTATTTGCGCCACGAGACAGTTGGCTAAGCGCCAGGTAACCTGGTTGCGCGGTTGGGAAGGCGTTCATTGGTTAGACAGTGAACAACCTGAACAGGCGTTCAACGATGTGTTAAAGGTTGTTGGTGCGGGTCTTGGCTGAACGTGTAAAATTAAGACGTATCGTGCGCAATTTTCAGAATCGCAAGGTTCTAAGTACAAGCCCGAAGTTTGTGGGTAACTCCCTGAAAACCGTGGGTAAAACAAGCATATAAGGAAAAGAGAATGGCTAAGGGGCAATCTTTACAAGATCCGTTTCTGAACGCACTGCGTCGGGAACGTGTTCCAGTTTCTATTTATTTGGTGAATGGTATTAAGCTGCAAGGTCAAATTGAGTCTTTCGATCAGTTCGTGATCCTGTTGAAAAACACGGTCAGCCAGATGGTCTATAAGCACGCAATTTCTACGGTGGTTCCGTCTCGTCCGGTCTCTCATCATAGCAATAACGCCGCGGGCGGCAGTACTGGTAGTAACTACCATCACGGTAGCAACGCGCAGTCATCTTCTGCGCCGCAAGACAGCGAAGAAACCGAATAAGGTTGATGGCTGTTTTTCCATGTCGGGGAGCCAGTTTGTTCGGTTCCCCGCTGGTTATTTAGGAGATATTACGCTTGTTTGACCGTTATGACGCCGGTGAGCAGGCGGTGCTGGTACACATCTATTTTTCGCAAGACAAAGATATGGAAGACCTTCAGGAGTTCGAAGCCCTGGTCTCTTCCGCCGGTGTCGAAGCAATGCAGGTGATTACCGGTAGCCGTAAAGCGCCGCACCCAAAGTATTATGTTGGTGAAGGTAAGGCTGTCGAAATTGCGGAAGCCGTGAAAGCAACGGGTGCGTCCGTTGTCTTATTCGACCATGCATTAAGTCCGGCCCAGGAGCGAAACCTGGAGCGTTTGTGCGAGTGCAGGGTTATCGATCGTACCGGTCTTATTCTCGATATTTTTGCTCAGCGTGCACGTACCCATGAAGGGAAACTGCAGGTTGAGCTGGCGCAGTTGCGCCATCTGGCGACGCGTCTGGTGCGTGGCTGGACCCACCTTGAAAGACAGAAAGGCGGGATTGGTTTGCGCGGCCCGGGTGAAACCCAGCTCGAAACTGACCGTCGTTTGCTGCGCAATCGTATTATGCAAATCCTCTCCCGTCTGGAGAGAGTAGAGAAGCAGCGTGAACAAGGACGCCGTTCGCGTACCAAAGCCGATGTTCCAACCGTGTCGCTGGTGGGCTACACCAACGCCGGGAAATCGACGTTATTTAATCAAATAACTCAAGCGCAGGTGTATGCCGCGGATCAGTTGTTCGCGACGCTCGACCCTACTCTGCGCCGAATAAACGTCGCCGATGTTGGCGAAACCGTACTGGCGGACACCGTCGGCTTTATTCGCCATTTGCCACACGATTTAGTGGCCGCGTTTAAAGCCACATTGCAGGAAACGCGTCAGGCGACGCTGTTGCTGCATGTGATCGACGCCGCCGATGTGCGTGTGCAGGAAAACATTGATGCAGTGAATGTTGTACTCGAAGAAATCGAGGCCGACGAGATCCCAATGCTGCTGGTGATGAACAAGATAGATATGCTGGAAGATTTTGAACCGCGTATCGATCGTGATGAAGAAAACAAGCCGATTCGGGTCTGGCTCTCAGCGCAGACCGGGGTGGGTGTACCACTGCTTTTCCAGGCTTTAACTGAACGACTTTCCGGTGAAGTGGCACAGCACACGCTGCGTTTACCTCCGCAGGAAGGGCGTTTACGAAGCCGTTTTTATCAGCTTCAGGCGATAGAAAAAGAGTGGATGGAGGAAGACGGTAGCGTCGGTCTGGAAGTTCGACTGCCGATCGTGGACTGGCGTCGCCTCTGTAAGCAAGAACCTGCGCTGGTGGACTACGTAGTCTGACAGCCAGCTAGCCTGAAGATTATTCGCCTTTATACCCGGTAAACAGGGTATACACCGCATAACAAATATGGAGCATATACATGGCGTGGAATCAGCCCGGTAATAACGGACAAGACCGCGACCCGTGGGGAAGCAGCAATAATCAAGGCGGCAACTCTGGGGGAAATGGAAACAAAGGTGGTCGCGATCAGGGGCCCCCTGATCTGGATGATATCTTCCGCAAGCTGAGTAAAAAGCTCGGTGGTTTAGGCGGCGGTAAAGGTGGTTCAGGCGGCGGCAGTAATAATTCTTCTCAAGGTCCGCGCGCGCCAATGGGTGGACGCATCGTGGGCATCGCTGCCGCGGCTGTGGTCATCATCTGGGCAGCGAGCGGTTTCTATACCATTAAAGAAGCAGAACGCGGTGTAGTGACGCGCTTCGGTAAGTTCAGCCATCTGGTTGAGCCAGGTCTGAACTGGAAACCGACGTTTGTCGATGAAGTCACTCCGGTCAACGTGGAAGCGGTTCGTGAACTCGCGGCTTCCGGCGTAATGCTGACCTCGGATGAAAACGTTGTGCGCGTTGAAATGAACGTGCAGTACCGCATCACCGATCCACAGAAATACCTGTTCAGTGTCACCAGTCCGGATGACAGCCTGCGTCAGGCAACCGACAGCGCCCTACGTGGTGTTATCGGTAAATACACCATGGACCGTATTTTGACGGAAGGTCGTACCGTTATTCGTAGCGATACCCAGCGTGAGCTGGAAGAGACCATTAAGCCGTACAACATGGGTATCACCCTGCTGGACGTCAACTTCCAGGCAGCACGTCCGCCGGAAGAAGTGAAAGCCGCGTTTGACGATGCGATTTCTGCCCGTGAAAACGAGCAGCAGTACATCCGTGAAGCCGAAGCGTACACCAACGAAGTTCAGCCACGTGCGAACGGTCAGGCGCAACGTATTCTTGAAGAAGCGCGTGCGTATAAAACGCAGACTGTCCTGGAAGCACAGGGTGAAGTGGCTCGCTTCTCGAAGCTGCTGCCTGAGTATAAAGCTGCACCGGAAATTACCCGTGAACGTCTGTATATCGAAACCATGGAAAAAGTGCTGAGCCATACCCGTAAAGTGCTGGTCAATGATAAAGGGGGCAACCTGATGGTTCTGCCGCTTGACCAGATGCTGAAAGGTGGCAGTGCCGCACCTGCAAAAAAGAATGACAGCAGTGGCGCCGATAGCCTGTTGCGCCTGCCACCTGCGTCCAGTTCGAGCAGCCGCGCCAACAGCAATAGCAGCGCACCGGCATCAAGCGATGACAATATCATGGACCAACGCCGTGCGAATGCGCAGCGTAACGACTACCAGCGTCAGGGGGAATAACGATGCGTAAGTCAGTAATTGCGTTAATTATCATCGTGCTGGTAGGCCTCTACACGTCAGTATTTGTGGTGAAAGAGGGCGAGCGCGGTATCACGCTGCGATTTGGTAAAGTCGTTCGTGACGATGAAAATAAACCGCTGGTGTACGCGCCAGGTCTGCATTTCAAAGTGCCGTTTATTGAATCTGTTAAAACACTGGATGCGCGCATTCAGACCATGGACAACCAGGCCGATCGCTTCGTCACCAAAGAGAAGAAAGACCTGATCGTTGATTCCTACATCAAATGGCGTATCAGCGATTTCAGCCGTTACTATCTGGCGACCGGCGGCGGTGACGTCTCCCAGGCAGAAGTTCTGCTGAAACGTAAGTTCTCTGACCGTCTGCGTTCTGAGATTGGTCGTCTTGATGTGAAAGACATCGTGACCGATTCTCGTGGCCGTCTGACCATCGAAGTGCGTGACGCGTTGAACTCCGGTTCTTCCGGCGGTGATGACGAAGTGGCCACGCCTGCAGCAGACAGCGCTATCGCAGAAGCAGCGGAACGCGTCGTGGCGGAAACCAACGGCAAAGTGCCTGTGATCAACACGAACAGCATGGCGGCATTAGGGATTGAAGTGGTTGATGTTCGCATCAAGCAAATCAACCTGCCGGCGGAAGTGTCGGAAGCGATTTACAACCGTATGCGCGCTGAACGTGAAGCGGTTGCCCGTCGCCACCGTTCACAAGGTCAGGAAGAGGCAGAAAAACTGCGTGCAGCAGCCGATTATGAAGTGACGAAAACGCTGGCAGAATCCGAGCGTCAGGGTCGCATTCTACGCGGTGAAGGCGACGCAGAAGCAGCGAAACTGTTTGCTGATGCCTTCAGCCAGGATCCGGATTTCTATGCCTTCATCCGTAGCCTGCGTGCTTATGAGTCGAGCTTCAACTCTGGACAAGACGTGATGGTGTTAAGTCCGGACAGCGATTTCTTCCGCTACATGAAGACGCCGACCAGCGCAACGCGCTAAACTCTCGGGCAGTCGCTTTAGTTAAAAAAACCACCGCATTGGCGGTGGTTTTCTTTTATCAGGATGAATCATGAACTCAACGATTTGGCTGGCACTTGCGCTGGTGTTAGTCCTTGAAGGTCTCGGCCCGATGCTCTATCCGCAGGCCTGGCGGAAAATGGTCGCGGCGTTATCGCAACTTCCGGATCATATTTTACGTCGTTTTGGCGGGGGTCTTGTGGTCGCAGGCGTTGTTATCTACTACATGTTGACGAAAGCGATGGCCTGACAGTGCCTTAGTCTCTCTTACCAGATTTTGCCTGGAAAAAGTGCTGTATCTCTGAAAAAGCGATGGTAGAATCCTTTTTTAAGCAAACGGTGATTTTGAAAAATGGGTAACAACGTCGTCGTACTGGGCACCCAATGGGGTGACGAAGGTAAAGGGAAGATCGTCGATCTTCTGACTGAACGGGCTAAATATGTTGTACGCTACCAGGGCGGTCACAACGCAGGCCATACTCTCGTAATCAACGGTGAAAAAACCGTCCTCCATCTTATTCCATCAGGCATTCTTCGCGACAATGTGACCAGCATCATCGGTAACGGTGTTGTGCTGTCTCCTGCTGCACTGATGAAAGAGATGAAAGAACTGGAAGACCGTGGTATCCCGGTTCGCGAACGTCTGCTGCTCTCTGAAGCATGCCCGCTGATCCTTGATTATCATGTTGCGCTGGACGTTGCTCGTGAAAAAGCGCGCGGTGCGAAAGCCATCGGCACGACCGGTCGTGGTATCGGTCCTGCGTATGAAGATAAAGTGGCCCGTCGTGGCCTGCGCGTTGGCGACCTGTTCGACAAAGCGACCTTCGCCGACAAACTGAAAGAAGTGATGGAATATCACAACTTCCAGCTGGTGAACTTCTACAAAGCAGAAGCCGTTGATTTCCAAAAAGTGCTGGATGATGTTATGGCCGTCGCCGACATCCTGACCTCGATGGTTGTTGACGTTTCTGACCTGCTGGATCAGGCGCGCAAGCGTGGTGATTTCGTGATGTTCGAAGGTGCTCAGGGTACGCTGCTGGACATCGACCACGGTACCTATCCGTACGTGACCTCCTCCAACACCACCGCAGGTGGCGTTGCGACCGGTTCCGGTTTGGGTCCGCGTTACGTCGATTACGTCCTCGGCATCATCAAAGCTTACTCTACCCGTGTAGGTGCAGGTCCGTTCCCAACCGAACTGTTCGACGAAACCGGCGAGTTCCTCTGCAAGCAGGGTAACGAGTTTGGTGCGACCACCGGTCGTCGCCGTCGTTGTGGTTGGCTGGATGCGGTTGCTGTGCGCCGTGCCGTGCAGATCAACTCCCTTTCTGGCTTCTGCCTGACCAAACTGGACGTTCTGGATGGTCTGAAAGAAGTGAAAATCTGTATTGGCTACCGTATGCCGGATGGCCGCGAAGTGACGACCACTCCGCTGGCAGCCGACGACTGGGAAGGTATCGAGCCGATTTATGAGTCCATGCCGGGCTGGTCTGAGACCACCTTTGGCGTGAAAGAGCGCAGCGGCTTACCGCAGGCAGCGCTGGACTACATCAAACGTATTGAAGAGCTGACCGACGTTCCTGTTGATATCATTTCAACCGGTCCGGACCGTAATGAAACCATGATCCTGCGCGACCCGTTCGACGCATAATCATGTCAGGGGCGCTTTCACGGCGCCCCTTGTTCTTGCTTACCCTTTTCTCCCGCTTAAATAAATTCACCGCTGCATGGCTGGCTGGTTTATCATCAATGTAAATACGCGTTATCATTCAAGCTGCCTCTTTGTTGGCTGCCTTCGTTCACCCCGGCCACTTACTTGTGTAAGCTCTCAGGGTTTACTCAGTTGCCGCCGCGATGCAACCTGAATGATTTAGCGTATTTCTGTCTTTTTCCCTGCGTTGAGGTTGATGTGCAGTTAACGAGTTTCACCGATTACGGATTGCGTGCGCTAATCTATATGGCATCGCTGCCGGACGGTCGAATGACCAATATCTCTGAGGTTACAGAGGTCTATGGCGTGTCCCGTAATCATATGGTTAAAATTATCAACCAGCTAAGCCGTGCAGGCTTTGTAGACGCTGTACGCGGAAAAAACGGTGGCATTCGTCTGGGCAAACCTGCCCACACTATTATCATTGGTGATGTGGTTCGCGAACTTGAACCGTTAACGCTGGTGAACTGCAGCAGCGATTTTTGCCACATTACGCCCGCCTGTCGTTTAAAACAGGCGCTTGCTAAGGCCGTGAACAGTTTTCTTAAGGAACTGGATAACTACACCCTGGCCGATTTGGTTGAAGAGAATCAACCGCTTTATAAATTATTGCTGGTGGAGTGAAACGATCACTTTACCGGAGCTGACAACGGAGGAACCGCTATGTCACACGATCCTTTCAAGGAACGCGAAGCTGAAAAATACGCGAACCCTATCCCGAGCCGGGAATTCATCCTCGATTTCATTACTAAACGCGAAAAGCCGGTCAGCCGAGACGAGCTGGCAACAGAGCTGAACATCGAAGGTGAAGAGCAGCAGGAAGCCCTGCGTCGCCGCCTGCGCGCCATGGAGCGCGACGGGCAACTCGTTTTCACTCGCCGTCAGTGCTATGCGCTGCCGGAACGTCTTGATCTGCTGAAAGGTAAAGTCATCGGCCACCGTGATGGCTTTGGCTTCCTGCGCGTCGAAGGGCGTAAAGACGATCTCTATCTTTCATCTGAACAGATGAAAATGTGTATGCACGGCGATCAGGTCCTGGCGCAGCCGCTGGGTGCTGATCGTAAAGGCCGCCGCGAAGCGCGCATCGTTCGCGTGCTCGAGCCAAGAAACGGGCAAATCGTTGGCCGCTACTTTACCGATGCTGGCATCGGCTTTGTGGTGCCGGACGACAGCCGTCTGAGCTTTGATATCCTCATCCCGCCTGAAGAACTGATGGGCGCGCGGATGGGCTTTGTGGTGGTGGTTGAACTGACTCAGCGCCCAACGCGCCGCACAAAAGCTATCGGTAAAATTGTCGAAGTGCTGGGTGATAACATGGGCACCAGCATGGCCGTAGACATGGCGCTGCGTACTCATGAAATCCCGTACGTCTGGCCACCTGAAGTTGAAAACCAGATTGCGAACCTGAAAGAACAGGTACCGGAAGAAGCGAAAATAGGCCGTGTAGATTTGCGTGATCTGCCGCTGATGACCATTGATGGCGAAGATGCCCGTGACTTCGATGACGCCGTATTCTGCGAGAAGAAACGCGGCGGCGGCTGGCGTCTGTGGGTGGCAATTGCCGACGTAAGCTATTACGTACGTCCGCCAACCGCGCTGGATGCCGAAGCCCGTAACCGCGGCACCTCAGTGTATTTCCCATCGCAGGTTGTCCCGATGCTGCCGGAAGTGCTGTCCAACGGCCTGTGCTCCCTGAACCCGCAGGTCGACCGACTGTGCATGGTCTGTGAAATGACCATTTCAGCAAAAGGGCGTCTGACGAGTTATACATTCTACGAAGCGGTAATGAGCTCCCATGCGCGTCTGACCTATAACAAGGTCTGGCACATTCTGCAGGGCGATCAGGAGTTGCGCGAGCAGTACGCCCCGCTGGTTAAGCATATCGAAGAACTGCACAACCTCTACAAAGTGCTGGATGTCTCCCGCGCTGAACGAGGTGGGATCTCGTTTGAAAGCGAAGAAGCGAAGTTTATCTTCAACGCCGAACGTCGTATCGAGCGCATTGAGCAAACTCAGCGTAACGATGCCCACAAACTGATCGAAGAGTGCATGATCCTTGCGAATATTTCGGCGGCGCGTTTCGTCGAAAAAGAGTCAGAGCCTGCACTGTTCCGTATTCACGATAAGCCAACTGAAGAGGCAATCACCTCTTTCCGTACCGTGCTGGCGGAGTTGGGCCTGGAGTTGCCGGGCGGTAACAAGCCTGAGCCACGCGATTACGCCGAGTTGCTGACGTCCATCGCCGATCGTCCGGACCACGAGATGCTGCAAACGATGCTGCTGCGCTCGATGAAACAGGCGGTGTATGACCCGGAAAACCGCGGTCACTTTGGTTTGGCGCTGCAATCTTACGCGCACTTTACCTCGCCGATTCGTCGTTATCCTGACCTGTCGCTGCACCGCGCCATTAAATATCTGCTGGCGAAAGATGAAGGGCATCAAGGCCATTCCACCGATACCGGCGGCTGGCACTACAGCATGGAAGAGATGCTGCAACTGGGCCAGCACTGCTCGATGACCGAACGCCGCGCCGATGAAGCGACCCGTGAAGTCTCCGACTGGCTGAAGTGTGACTTCATGCAGGATCAGGTCGGCAACGTGTTCCCTGGCGTTATCGCCAGCGTGACAGGCTTCGGCTTCTTCGTGCGCCTCAGCGACCTGTTCATCGACGGCCTGGTGCATGTGTCTTCCCTTGACAATGACTACTACCGTTTCGACCAGGTTGGCCAGCGTCTGATTGGCGAATCCGGCGGCCAGACTTACCGTCTGGGCGACCGTGTGGAAGTGAAAGTGGAAGCGGTCAACATGGACGAGCGCAAAATTGACTTCTCGCTGATCTCCAGCGAACGGGGTCCGCGTAACGTCGGTAAAACCGAGCGTGAAAAAGCGAAGAAATCGGGTGGTGCGAAGCCAGGCAACCGTCGCCGTCAGGCCGGTAAAAAGGTGAACTTCGAGCCGGATGCCGCCTTCCGCGGCGAGAAAGGCCAGGCGAAACCGAAGCCAAAAGCGCAGAAAGACGCCGCCGGTAAGAAAGCTAAAAAACCGTCTGAAAAAACGCTTAAAATCGCCACCGCGACCAAAGCTAAACGCGCGTCGAAAAAGAAAGTCGCCGAGTAATAATTTCCCTCATGCTGACCTTCTTCCTCGCCCCATAGAGGAGAGGGTCGGATTGAGGGATTAGCAATTAACAATTTACGAGTACCATTCATGAGTGAAATGATTTACGGCATCCACGCGGTGCAGGCCCTTCTCGAGCGTGCACCCGAGCGTTTTCAGGAAGTTTTTATTCTGAAAGGCCGCGAAGATAAACGCCTTCTGCCGCTGATTCATGCGCTGGAAGCCCAGGGTGTGGTGATTCAACTCGCAAACCGTCAGTACCTTGACGAGAAAAGCGAAGGTGCTGTGCATCAGGGGATCATCGCGCGCGTAAAAGAGGGCCGACAGTATCAGGAAAACGATCTGCCGGACCTGCTGGCTCAGTTCGAGAATCCGTTCCTGCTGATCCTCGACGGCGTGACCGATCCGCACAACCTCGGAGCTTGTCTGCGTAGCGCAGATGCGGCGGGTGTGCATGCAGTGATTGTTCCACGTGATCGTTCTGCACAGCTCAATGCGACGGCGAAGAAAGTCGCCTGTGGCGCGGCTGAAAACGTGCCGCTGATCCGTGTAACCAACCTGGCACGTACTATGCGTCTGTTGCAGGAAGAGAACATCTGGATTGTGGGTACCGCTGGAGAAGCAGACCACACGTTGTATCAGAGCAAGCTGGCTGGCCGTATGGCGCTGGTGATGGGTGCGGAAGGTGAAGGCATGCGTCGTCTGACCCGTGAGCACTGCGATGAGCTTATCAGCATTCCAATGGCGGGCAGCGTGTCTTCATTGAACGTCTCAGTTGCCACCGGTATTTGCCTGTTTGAAGCCGTACGTCAAAGAAGTTGATATTGAATGCCTGGTGGCACTACGTTTACCAGGCCTACAAACCCTGAACAAAAGTAAACGGCAACGTCAGGTTGCCGTTTTAGTGTTTTCTCCCTCTCCACGTGGGAGAGGGTCGGGGTGCGGGCATCAGGCCACTCGATCTCACTTACTCATCCAACGACCGTAAATGGTCATCCTTCTTCAGCGTCATCAGCGCGAAAATACTCACCACTGCCGTGGCCATCACGTAATACGCCGGAATATCGAGATTACCCGTCTGCTTAATCAGTCCGGTAATAATCAGCCCTGCGCAACCTGAGAAAATGGCATTGGAGAGCGAATACGCCAGCCCAAGTCCGGTATAACGCACGTTGGTCGGGAACATCTCCGACAGCATGGCAGGCCCTGGCCCGGCCAACATCCCAACCAGTCCGCCCGCAATAAACACCACTAGCGCTTTAACCAGCAGCGTGCTGGATTCCGCCTGCAAAATTTTCAACAACGGCAGCGCCAGCACCAGCAGTAATACCGCGGCAAGCACCATCAGCGTGCGGCGACCCATTTTATCGCTCAGCATGCCCGACGGAAGAATGGTAACCGCAAAGCCAATATTAGAAATCACCGCAATCAGCAGCGCCTGGTTAAACCCGGTATGCAGCGCAGACTGTAGATAGGAAGGCATGATCACCAAATAGGTGTAACCCGCGGCAGACCACACCATCAGACGGCCAATGCCGATAACAATCGCTTTAAAGGTACCCGAGGTGCTTGCTTTGACCGGAACCGCATCGGTTTTCTGCTGACGGACAAAACTCGGTGTCTCTTCCATATTCATCCGCAGCCAAAGTGCCACGCCGCCCATCGGTAGCGCCATAAAGAATGGCACACGCCAGCCCCAGTCCAGCATCGCGTCAGGGCTGAGCATGGCAGACATCAATGCCACGATACCCGCGCCCGCCAGCAAACCCAGCGCAACGGTGAAGGATTGCCACGCGCCGTACAGACCGCGTTTACCTTTTGGCGCGAACTCGGTCATCAGCGACACGGCCCCGCCGTATTCCCCGCCCGCAAACAGGCCCTGCAAAATGCGCAGCGCGGTTAAAAGTAACGGCGCAGCGACGCCTATCGTGGCGTACACCGGCACGAAGCCAATCGCGGTGGTCGCCAGCGTCATCATCACCAGCACCAGAATCAGCGTCGGTTTACGCCCGATGCGATCGCCCAGGCGGCCGAAAACGACGGCACCCAACGGGCGGAAGAAAAAGGCGACAGCGAACGCCGCATAGGTGAGGATAAGCCCGGTAATTGGCGCCTCACCTTCGAGCTGGAAGAAGTTTTTCGCAATTACGGTCGCGAGAAAGCCGTATACGGCAAACTCATACCATTCAATGAAATTGCCAATTGAACCGGCGATCAGCGCACGTTTGTGCGCCCCTGCTGCCACTGATCCTGTTTGCATAGCTTGTCCTGAAGTTGCACATCGAATTAACCGTTGAATAAATTATTCCATACAAAATAGACAAGAAAATTTAAAATTCTTATGGCTGTGATGGGCCTCACGAAGCCGGGCATGATTCTTTTTTGTGGCCCTTTTGACGGGCAGACCCGCAGTGCGCTGACCATACTTATGGCTGATGCTCATGAAGGAAGGAGGCGCCATGTCCTGGCAAACGCATACCGTGTTCAACCAGCCGATGCCACTCAAAAACAGCAACTTGTTCCTTTCCGACACCGCACTGCACGAGGCGGTAATTCGCGAAGGCGCAGGCTGGGATCTCGATTTGCTGGCCAGCATCGGGCAACAGTTGGGTGCCGCGGAATCGCTGGAGCTCGGGCGGCTCGCCAACGTGAATTCGCCGGAGCTGTTGCGCTACGACACCACGGGTGAACGCCTGGACGATATCCGTTTTCATCCGGCCTGGCACCTGCTGATGCAGGGGCTTTGCGCCAACCGCGTGCATAATCTGGCCTGGGATGAGGACGCGCGATCCGGTTCGTTCGTTGCCCGCGCAGCGCGCTTTTTGCTGCATGCGCAGGTCGAGGCCGGCACGCTTTGCCCGGTGACCATGACCTTCGCCGCCACGCCGCTGTTACAGCAATTCCTGCCTAAGCCCTTTGCTGACTGGGCCACACCCTTATTGAGCGATCGCTACGATCCCCATTTGCTGCCCGGCGGCCAAAAGCGCGGGCTGCTGATTGGCATGGGGATGACCGAAAAGCAGGGTGGCTCTGATGTGCTGAGTAATTCCACTCGGGCCGAGAAAATCGACGGTGAAATGTACCGGCTGGTGGGGCATAAATGGTTTTTCTCCGTACCGCAAAGCGATGCGCATCTGGTGCTGGCGCAGGCCAGCGGCGGGCTGTCGTGCTTTTTCGTTCCGCGTTTTTTGCCTGACGGACAGCGTAATGCGGTGCGGCTTGAGCGCTTAAAAGACAAACTCGGCAACCGCTCCAACGCCAGCAGCGAAGTGGAGTTTACTGATGCAACTGGCTGGCGACTGGGTGAAGAAGGTGAGGGTATACGCCTGATCCTCAAAATGGGCGGCCTGACCCGCTTCGACTGCGCGCTGGGCAGCCACGGCCTGATGCGCCGGGCGCTGTCAGTGGCGCTGTATCACGCCCATCAACGGCAGGCGTTTGGCAAAACGCTTATTGAGCAGCCGTTAATGCGGCAGGTGTTGAGTCGGATGGCGTTGCAGCTGGAAGGGCAAACCGCTTTCCTGTTTCGTCTGGCAAAAGCGTGGGATCACCGGGCTTCCGCCGAGCGCGCGCTGTGGGCCAGACTCTTTACGCCGACGGCGAAATTTGCCATCTGTAAAGCGGGCATTCCCTTTGTCGCTGAGGCGATGGAGGTGCTCGGCGGGGTGGGCTACTGCGAAGATAACGAGCTGCCGCGCCTGTACCGTGAAATGCCGGTGAACAGCATCTGGGAAGGCTCGGGGAATATTATGTGCCTTGATGTGCTACGGGTGCTGGCGAAGCAGCCGGGCGTACTGGAGCTGCTCAGCGCCGAATGCAATGAAGTGAAAGGGCAGGACCGGCATTTCGACCGCGCCTGGCGTCAGCTTCAGCAACGGCTGCGTAAACCACTGGAAGCGCAGGGGCGGGAAATCACGCAGCAGCTCTACTTGCTGGGCTGCGGGGCGCAAATGCTGCAGACATCGTCGCCCCCGATGGCGCAGGCATGGTGTCGGATGATGCTGGATCCGCGCGGCGGAATGTTGCTGGATGAGCGGTTACAGAGTGATTTACTGCTGCGGGCGACAGGCGGTATGGGGTAAAGCAGGAGGGCAGGCGCTCAGCGTCTGCCCCATCATATCAGGCGTACAGAATGGCCTGTACGCGCCAGTTATCTGGGTTCTGTTCTTCATACATCTGAATAATGCGGTACCAGGATGCCCCTTGCTCATCGGCTTTAAGAGCGATCACGCGTTCGACGTCCTGAAGACTGCCAGAAATATTATTGACGGAAATTTGACCGATTTCATTCAGTCCAGTAACACAATCGGCGCTGGCAAACTCTGCAGATTGCGCCGTGGTGTTCGAAAATCCTAATGTGTAGGCAAAGGCGTGTTTCATCGTCGTCAGCTCCATTTCACGTAACCCGAGGTTAGCCTTGGGCAATCCATCGCAGACGTACATCCTTTGGGGATGGCATGACGTCATTGTGCATCGGGAAACGTGAACGGCTGAAAAGCAATGTAAAGCTGGCTAAATGATGCCCGCTTAAGGTTTGCGATACAGTATGGCTTGCGAATACCATTGTCCTGGAACCAGGGTGTCATCAATCATGATGATCACGTAGTAATCTGCTTTGGCGGCGTTCACTTTCGCCTTGATGGCCGATTCAACATCCATCGGTGAACCGAATACCATGGCACTGACCGTACCCATCTTTTGCAGACCTTCCGTCTGGTTCTTTTGGATTTCCTGCGGGTGATTGGTGAGTGGTGGCGGGGCTTCAGGAGTTCCCTGAAGTACGCTACATCCACACAGCAAAAGCACCAGCAGCATTGGCGCAAAACGTCGCATAGCCATATCCCGTTTCCTGATAATCATTAGTGTAGTGATTAATAAATTGCGTTTAGGGGGAATGTTCCCGAACTGTTATCTCTGGCGCGATTTTCGAATGAAATAATCGTAAAACCGTAATCCACCTCTCAACATTAGCAGCCGCGAGGAAAGGATAAACTTGCGCGTGAGATCTCAGCGTGTCATACCAGCATAAAAGATGAGGAAGATAAATGATTGAACTTGAAATGCGCAAGCTGGCGGGCAGCGAAGTTTTACACGCTTTTCCGCGGGGCAAAGCAGATTCGGCATTGCCGTGTATCGTTTTTTATCATGGATTTACCTCGTCAAAACAGGTTTATAGCTATTTTGCCGTGGCGTTGGCACTGGCTGGCTTTCGGGTGATCATGCCCGATGCGCTTGATCATGGCTCGCGTTTTAGCGGTGATAATGCAGCACGAATGCAGCGCTTCTGGCCCATTCTGCTCAACAGTTGTCACGAATTTGCGGCGCTGAAAGAGGCTATCGTGAAGCAAGGATGGCAGGAGGAAGACCGTCTGGCGGTGGCGGGCGCATCGATGGGCGGCATGACCGCACTGGGGATCATGACACATCACCCGGAAGTGAAGTGCGTTGCCAGCCTGATGGGTTCAGGCTATCTCACATCACTTTCCCGCTCGCTGTTCCCTTCCCCGGAAACGTCAGCGGAACTGGCCGAATGGGACATTGAGCATCAGCTGGAAAAACTGGCCGCCAGGCCGCTACTGCTGTGGCACGGCGAAGACGACGACGTGGTGCCCGCTGCCGAGTCTCTCCGCTTACAACAGGCGTTGCAGCAACAAGGGCTTGATGGGCAGCTCACCTTTCAGTGGCAATCAGGCGTTCGCCACCGCATCACCCCGGAAGCGCTGGATGAGACGGTGGCATTCTTTAAGCAGTTTCTCTAAACGCGTAGAACCTGGACGCCCTGAGCTTCAAGCTGTTTGAGTATTCCAGGGTTAGCGTCTTTGCCGGTAATGACAATATCAATATCTTCCGCGCGGCTGAACAGCATGCCTGCGCGTTCACCAACTTTGGTGCTGTCGACCAGCACCACCAGTTTCCCGACGCCGTTCAGCATTTTTTGTTCTGCCATTGCGGTCAGCATATCGGTTTTATATAACCCGTCGGCGGTGAGGCCTTTGCCGCTGGTGAACATCCAGTGCCCGGCATAAAGTGAGTTTTCACTTCCCTGCGGGCTCAGGGTGATGGACTGGCTTTTATCGTATTGGCCGCCCATGATGATCACGCTGTCGTGCTCCTGGTCGATCAGGAAATTCGCCAGAGGCAGATAGTTGGTGATGATTTGCACCGGCTTGCCGCACATTTCTCGGCCAAGCAGAAACGCGGTTGAACCGCAGTTGATCACCACACTTTCCCCAGGATTCACCAGTTGCGACGCGGCGCGTGCGATACGCACCTTTTCATCGTGATTCAGCGCTTCGTGGATATTCATCGGCGTCCAGCGAGGGCGCTGTTGGTTGATGGCTTCGGCGCCGTTCCGCACTTTTTTCAGCCTGCCGCATTCATCCAGTTTGTTGATGTCCCGACGCGCGGTGGCAGGGGAAATTCCCAGTTTTTCAATCACCTGTTCGACAGTGACAAAACCCGTTTGCGCCAGCAGTTCGAGTAAGATTTGGTGCCGTTGTGCTTCGGTCATGAGCTATTCCGCATATCCCTGATTTTTTATGATGATATTTGAAATAGCCTGAAATTACTAAGCAAAAGTCGTATTAAAAGGCCAGCGCGGCGGTCATCCCCCCGGATCGGTGCCGCGCCAGCGCGGGCTTACAGGAAGGATTTAAACGGCAGATCCGGTTCCGTGGTGAAGCAATCATCGAAGCCGCGCGGGTAATGGTATTCCATATTGTCTTTATCCTGCGGCCAAGTGAATTTGCCGCCAACCTGCCAGATAAACGGCTTGAAGCCATATTTCAAGCGGTCTTTCTTCATTTCCCACAGCACACGGATTTCCTGCGGGTCGGCCTGGAAATTCGACCAGATGTCGTGATGGAACGGGATAACCACTTTGGTGTTCAGCGCTTCCGCCATTCGCAGCATATCGGCGCTGGTCATTTTGTCAGTAATGCCGCGCGGGTTTTCACCGTACGACCCCAACGCAACGTCGATCTGGTGCTCGTTGCCATGTTTTGCGTAGTAGTTGGAATAGTGAGAGTCACCGCTGTGATACAGATTCCCGCCCGGTGTTTTGAACAGGTAGTTGACCGCGCGTTCGTCCATGCCGTCTGGCAGAATGCCTGCCGCTTTTTGTTCAGCTGGCAGGGTGATCAACGCCGTGCGGTCAAAGGCATCGAGGGCGTGGATCTCAATGTCTTTCACTTTCACCACGTCACCCGGTTTTACCACGATGCAGCGTTCACGCGGCACGCCCCAGCCAATCCACAGATCGACGCAGGTTTGCGGCCCTATAAATGGCACATTGTCGGGGCAGTTTTGCATCACGGCGGCAGCCACGTTCACGTCGATATGATCGTTGTGATCGTGCGTTGAAAGCACGGCGTCGATTTTTCTGATCGCAAAAGGATCCAGCACAAACGGCGTGGTACGCAGGTTAGGTTGGAGCTTCTTCACTCCCGCCATGCGCTGCATCTGGTGGCCTTGTTTCATCAGCGGATTACCATGGCTTTGCTTACCGGTACCACACCAGAAGTCGATACAAAGGTTGGCACCGGCCTGAGATTTCAACCAGATGCCGGTACATCCTAGCCACCACATGGCGAACGTTCCCGCTGCCACCTGCTCCTGCTCAATTTCTTCATTCAGCCAGCTACCCCACTCTGGAAACGTATTCAGGATCCAGGATTCGCGGGTAATGCTCTTCACTTTGCTCATATTTATCGTCCTTATCAGTTGTCAAAACAAATCATTATGTGATTGCTATTGATTGATATTGACATCGCTTTTGCGTCAGTGCAACACCACTTTTTATTCCTGAACGCTGACTTAAGGAGATGGTTAGTGAGCTGGTAATGTTTAGGTTATGGTTGAAATATGTTTTTTATTATCAAGTTACGTTTGTTTTCTTGCCATTAGAAGTGGTGTGATGAAAGCCATGTAATGACTAAGGATATATTTTGCGATCGGACTCTCATTTAATCAAATTTAATCTTGTGGTGATTACTTGTGATTATTAAAGTGAGCAGCACAACACCGGGCGGTATCAATTCGCCCGATGATTCCAACCATGGAGATCGTTATGGCGTTCCTCTACACCGCCTTTACCGTGTTCTTTAATCAGGTCATGACTAACGCCCCGTTGCTGCTAGGGATAGTGACCTGCCTGGGTTACATCCTGCTGCGTAAGAGCGTGAGCGTAATCATTAAGGGCACCATCAAAACCATTATCGGTTTCATGTTGCTGCAGGCGGGGTCGGGGATTTTGACCGGCACATTCAAACCGGTGGTGGCGAAAATGTCGGAAGTCTATGGCATTAACGGCGCTATTTCAGATACCTACGCGTCGATGATGGCGACTGTCGAGCGCATGGGCGATGCCTATAGTTGGGTGGGATATGCGGTGCTTCTGGCGCTGGCGCTGAATATTATTTATGTCCTGCTTCGGCGCATCACCGGTATTCGCACCATCATGCTGACCGGGCACATCATGTTCCAACAGGCCGGGCTGATTGCCGTGTTCTTCTACATACTCGGTTACCCGATGTGGACCACCATTATTTGCACGGCGGTATTGGTGTCGCTCTACTGGGGCATCACGTCCAACATGATGTACAAGCCGACGCAGGAGGTCACCGATAACTGCGGTTTCTCAATCGGCCACCAACAGCAGTTTGCCTCCTGGATTGCCTATAAAATTGCGCCGTACCTCGGGCAGAAAGAGGAGAGTGTTGAAGATTTGAAGCTGCCCGGCTGGCTGAACATTTTCCACGACAACATCGTGTCGACGGCAATTGTCATGACCGTATTCTTCGGCGCGATCTTGCTTTCCTTCGGGATTGACGTTGTACAGGCGATGGCGGGAAAAGTGCACTGGACCGTCTATATCCTGCAAACCGGTTTCCAGTTCGCGGTGGCGATATTCATCATCGTGCAGGGCGTGCGCATGTTTGTCGCTGAGCTGTCCGAAGCCTTCAACGGAATATCACAGCGCCTGATCCCTGGGGCCGTGCTGGCTATCGACTGCGCTGCCATTTATAGCTTCGCGCCGAACGCCGTGGTCTGGGGCTTCATCTGGGGCACCGTCGGCCAGTTGATTGCCGTTGGTATTCTGATTGGCTGCGGCTCGTCGATCATGATTATTCCCGGTTTCATTCCAATGTTCTTCTCTAACGCCACTATCGGCGTCTTCGCTAACCATTTCGGCGGCTGGCGCGCTGCGCTCAAAATTTGCCTGGTGATGGGGATGATCGAGATTTTTGGCTGCGTCTGGGCAATTAAACTGACCGGCATGAGCGCGTGGATGGGCATGGCGGACTGGTCGATTCTGGCCCCACCGATGATGCAGGGCTTCGCGTCCATCGGCCTCGTTTTTATGGCCGTCATTATCATGATTTCACTGACTTACATGGTCTTCGCAGGGCGCACGCTGCGTGCTGAAGAAGATGCAGAAAAACATCTGGCAGAGTCTTCTGCCCACTAAAAGGATCTGGATTATGACGGTACGAATTCTGGCGGTATGCGGTAACGGGCAGGGCAGTTCCATGATCATGAAGATGAAGGTGGATCAGTTCCTGACCCAGCAAGGTGTCAATCATTCGGTAAACAGCTGTGCAGTAGGGGAATACAAAAGCGAGTTAAGCGGGGCTGACGTCATTATCGCCTCAACCCATATCGCCGGTGAAATTACCGTGACGGGAAATAAATACGTGGTGGGCGTGCGCAACATGCTGTCAGCTGCCGATTTTGGGCCAAAGCTGATGGAGGTTATTACGGCGCACTTTCCTCAGGATCTGAAATAAGGACGAGGCATGAAACTACGTGATTCGCTAGCCGACAATCGCTCGATTCTGCTTCAGGCTCAGGCCAGCACATGGCAGGAAGCGGTGAAGCTGGGCGTCGATTTACTGGTCAAGGCAGACGTTGTCGAGCCGCGTTACTACCAGGCCATTTTGGATGGCGTGACGCAGCACGGCCCGTATTTTGTCATCGCACCCGGTCTCGCCATGCCGCATGGTCGTCCGGAAGAGGGCGTGAAGAAAACGGGTTTTGCCCTGGTCACGCTGCGGGAGCCGCTGGTGTTTAATCATGAAGATAACGACCCGGTGGATATCCTCATCACCATGGCAGCGGTAGATGCCAGTACCCATCAGGAAGTGGGCATCATGCAAATCGTTAATCTGTTTGAAGACGAAGCCAATTTCGACCGTTTACGCGCCTGCCGTTCCGAGCAGGACGTGCTGGACCTCATTGATAACGCCACTGCGGCGTGTGCTTAACAAGGAAATGCTATGAGCTCTTCATTACCGATGTTACAGGTTGCGCTGGATAACCAGAGCATGGCCGAGGCTTATGCCACCACGCGATTGATTGCCGAAGAAGTCGATATTATTGAGGTCGGCACCATCCTTTGCGTGGCCGAAGGCGTTCGCGCCGTGCGTGATCTGAAAGCGCTGTATCCACACAAAATTGTACTGGCGGATGCCAAGATTGCCGACGCCGGGAAAATCCTCTCGCGGATGTGCTTTGAAGCCGATGCCGACTGGATAACGGTGATTTGCTGCGCGGATATCAACACCACCAAAGGTGCGCTGGACGTAGCAAAAGAATTTAACGGCGATGTACAGATAGAACTGACCGGGTTCTGGACGTGGGAACAGGCACAGGAATGGCATCAGGCGGGTATTCAGCAGGTCGTTTATCACCGCAGCCGCGATGCACAGGCGGCGGGTGTGGCGTGGAGTGAAGCGGATATCACCGCCATTAAGCGTCTTGCAGATATGGGCTTTAAGGTCACAGTGACCGGCGGTCTGGCTCTGGAAGATTTACCGCTCTTTAAAGGCATTCCCATCCATGTGTTTATTGCCGGGCGCAGCATCCGTGATGCACAAGATCCGGTCGAGGCTGCGCGTCAGTTCAAGCGGTCTATCGCGCAACTGTGGGGCTAAGGAGCGGCTATGTTGTCGAAACAGGTTCCGCTCGGTATCTATGAAAAAGCGCTCCCCGTCGGGGAGTGCTGGCTGGAGCGGCTGGGTCTCGCCAAAACGCTGGGTTTTGATTTCGTCGAAATGTCGATTGATGAGACCGATGCTCGCCTTTCGCGCCTTGACTGGAGCCGTGAACAAAAGCTCGCGCTGATTAACGCTGTCGCCGAAACCGGCGTGCGAGTGCCATCGATGTGTCTGAGCGCCCATCGCCGTTTTCCGCTCGGCAGTGAAGACGACGGGGTGCGCCAGCAGGGTCTGGCGATTATGCGACAGGCGATTCAGTTTGCGCAGGATGTCGGTATTCGGGTGATTCAGCTGGCGGGCTACGACGTCTATTACCAGCAAGCTAACAACGAAACGCGCCGCCGTTTTCGCGAAGGGCTGAAAGAAAGCGTCGAAATGGCGAGTCGGGCGCAGGTGACGCTGGCGATGGAAATCATGGATTATCCGTTGATGAACTCCATCAGCAAAGCGTTGGGTTACGCCCATTATCTTAATAACCCGTGGTTCCAGATTTACCCGGATATTGGCAACTTGTCGGCATGGGATAACGATGTGCAAATGGAACTGCAGGCGGGGATCGGGCATATCGTGGCAGTGCACGTCAAAGATACACGGCCAGGCGTCTTCAAAAACGTACCGTTTGGCGCCGGCATCGTGGATTTTGAACACTGCTTCAGTACCCTAAAACAGAGCGGCTACCACGGGCCATATTTGATTGAAATGTGGAGCGAAACGGCGGAAGACCCTCTGGCCGAAGTGATAAAAGCCCGCGACTGGGTACTTCAGCGCATGGCTAATGCTGGACTGGGGGAGGTCGCATGATGAAAAATCTTAAACAGCAGGTTTTCGCCGCCAACCTGGATTTACCGCGGTTCGGCCTGGTGACGTTTACCTGGGGAAACGTCAGCGCCATTGACCGCGAGCGCGGGTGGGTAGCCATTAAGCCGAGCGGCGTGGCGTATGAAACCCTGACTGCTGATGACATCGTCATAGTAGACCTCCAGGGCAATGTGCTGGAAGGCCGCTATCGACCGTCCTCTGATACTGCGACACATCTGGCGCTGTACCGTCAATACCCCGACATCGGCGGCGTGGTGCATACACACTCAACGCATGCCACGGCGTGGGCGCAGGCAGGTCTTTCTATCCCGGCCTTGGGCACAACCCATGCGGATTACTTCTTTGGTGATATACCCTGCACTCGCCCCCTGAGTGAGGCCGAAGTACAGGGGGATTACGAGCTCAACACCGGAAAGGTGATTATCGAAACGCTCGGTGAAGCACCGCCTTTACATACGCCGGGCATAGTAATCTGGCAGCATGGTCCTTTTGCGTGGGGCAAAGATGCGCATGAAGCGGTTCATAATGCGGTGGTGATGGAAGAAGTCGCGAAAATGGCATGGCTCGCGAGGGGGATTAATCCGCAGATCAAGCCAATCGATGGCTGGTTGATGGAAAAACATTTCACTCGCAAGCACGGGCCGAATGCCTATTACGGGCAAGTTGAAAAGTAATCGCCTCGCAAGCCAAAAAAAGCCCCCGAAAAACGGGGGCAGCGTTGAGTCAGGGCAAATACGTTCAGTGGTTTTCCTGGTGCTAGCGGTAAACGTCAGCGCTGGCGTGAATAAGACCATTGCTGCCGGGTTCATGGATAAGGATTGGGTGATAGTATTTGGCGCCGCGGGCGTCACTCTCTTCACTCAAGGCTTGATCTGCTTCGCTTTCGGTGGCGATGTTATGATTAATGTAAATGACGCCTAAGCTCTGCACATCGTCCATATTTCTGGCCTGTCGGCCGTCTATCTTGATGGCTGCCATCGCGTTTGCACTGAGCAAAACTGCAGCCATTACGGCGATTGCGATGTTTTTCATGATAGTGACTCCATACAGCCTGCTGCGTTACGGTGAAGTCTCCTCGTGGCTTCGGTCTGGGTATGACTTAAGTGTAATCCCTCCTGGTTGATTAAATCGCGACCATTTCTGATGCAGTTGTTCAAAAAAATGGCGCATTCGGTATTGGTTAATTTTAAACCACTGTCTTTCATCCTCTTTGCGCTTCGTGCGAATTATTTGTGCAATCACCTTGAGTTATTCAGGGCCTGCAAGTATGATTACGCGTCAATTTTTCAGCCGCCCTTTAACCACGTTCCTTGCCTCCATGGGCCGCGGCTGACCCAGACAGGAGGCTGAATAATCCGTAAGGAGCAATTCGATGCGTCATTACGAAATCGTTTTTATGGTCCATCCTGACCAGAGCGAACAGGTTCCGGGTATGATCGAGCGTTACACTGGTGCAATCACTGCAGCAGAAGGTACGATCCACCGTCTGGAAGACTGGGGCCGCCGTCAGCTGGCTTATCCGATCAACAAACTGCACAAAGCTCACTACGTTCTGCTGAACGTTGAAGCGCCGCAGGAAGTTATCGATGAGCTGGAAACAAACTTCCGCTTCAACGATGCCGTTATCCGCAGCATGGTTATGCGTACTAAACACGCTGAGACTGAAGCATCTCCGATGGTAAAAGCGAAAGACGAGCGCCGTGAGCGTCGCGATGATTTCGCAAATGAAACCACAGATGATGCTGAAGCTGGGGATTCTGAAGAGTAATTGCTGATGGCCAACCGTCTGGCGTTGTCCGGCACAGTGTGCAGGGCGCCACTTAGAAAGGTTAGCCCGTCAGGAATTCCTCACTGCCAGTTCGTGCTTGAGCACCGATCTACGCAGGAGGAAGCCGGTTTTCACCGGCAGGCATGGTGTCAAATGCCCGTGATTATTAGCGGACACGAGAACCAAGCCATTACTCACAGTATAACGGTCGGCACGCAAATCACCGTTCAGGGCTTCATCAGTTGCCACAAGGCACGAAATGGTCTGAGCAAAATGGTGTTGCATGCCGAGCAGATTGAATTGATAGATTCTGGAGACTAGCCAAATGGCACGTTATTTCCGTCGTCGCAAGTTCTGCCGTTTCACCGCGGAAGGCGTTGTAGAGATTGATTACAAAGACATCGCTACGCTGAAAAACTACATTACCGAAAGCGGTAAAATTGTCCCGAGCCGTATTACCGGTACTCGTGCAAAATACCAGCGTCAGCTCGCTCGTTGCATCAAGCGCGCTCGCTACCTGTCCCTGCTGCCGTACACTGATCGTCATCAGTAATCGGCCACAGTCCATTAACACGACTTTGAGAGGATAAGGTAATGCAAGTTATTCTGCTTGATAAAGTAGCAAACCTGGGCAGCCTGGGTGATCAGGTAAACGTTAAAGCGGGCTACGCTCGTAACTTCCTGGTTCCACAGGGTAAAGCTGTTCCAGCTACCAAGAAAAACGTTGAATTCTTCGAAGCACGCCGTGCTGAACTGGAAGCCAAACTGGCTGACGTTCAGTCTGCTGCTGAAGCTCGCGCTGAGAAAATCAACGCACTGGGCACCGTTACCATCGCGTCTAAAGCAGGCGACGAAGGTAAACTGTTCGGTTCTATCGGTACTCGCGACATCGCTGATGCAGTTACTGCTGCTGGCGTGGCTGTTGCTAAGAGCGAAGTTCGCATGCCGAACGGCGTTCTGCGTACCACTGGTGAGCACGAAGTGGACTTCCAGGTTCACAGCGAAGTGTTCGCTAAACTGGTAGTAAACGTAGTTTCAGCGTAATTTGATTACTCTGTAACAACGACAAAACGCCGGCCTTGTGCCGGCGTTTTGCTTTTCTGCACTGGCTCAATTCCTGTCCCTGTAGCTATTCCCCAGACATTTCCGGATAATGAATTAAAACGCTATTTTAATTCAGGTGTCAGTAATGGAAGTCGTTACGCCCGCTCCGCTCTTTACTCGCAAAAACATGGTCTACGCTGGGGCAACGCTGTGCTGTTTGCTGTGGGGAAGCTCCTACCCCGCGATTAAAAATGGCTATGAAATCTTCCAGATAGCCACCGACGACATCCCTTCAAAACTCATCTTTGCAGGCTACCGGTTCCTGTTCGCAGGCGTATTACTGCTGTTGTTCGCGCTGGCACAGCGTAAACCAATTGCCCGACTTAACTCCCGGCAGTTTGGCCAGTTAACGATCCTGGGCCTGACCCAAACCTCGATTCAGTACGCCATCTTTTATATCGGCCTGTCGTTCACCACGGGGGTGAAAGGTTCGATCATGAACGCCACTGGCACGTTCTTTAGCGTGCTGCTGGCACACTTTATCTATCAGAACGACAAGCTGAGCTATAACAAAACCCTGGGTTGTATCCTCGGTTTTGCCGGAGTGATGTTGGTGAACTTCAGCCATTCCCTGACCGATTTCAGCTTCGTCTGGCGCGGCGATGGTTTTGTCGTGCTGGCAGCATTCATTCTTTCCGCGGCCACGCTGTATGGGAAGCGTATTTCGCAGACGGTCGACCCGACGGTAATGACCGGCTGGCAGTTGGCAATCGGCGGGTTGGCGCTGGTGGTGGGCGGCTATCTGTCCGGCGGCACGCTGACGTTCCACGGCGTTGAGTCCGTAGCGGTGCTGGGCTATTTAACGCTGCTCTCATCGGTGGCATTTGCGCTGTGGAGTACGCTGCTGAAGTACAACCGCGTCAGCATGATTGCCCCGTTCAATTTCGTTATCCCGGTGGCGGGCACGGTGCTGTCAGCCATTTTCCTCGGCGAGAACATGATGGAATGGAAATACGCGCTGGCGCTGGTGCTGGTCTGTATGGGAATTCGGTGGGTGAATAAGCAGAAAGGGTGAAACTGGCCCGGTAATCGCGTTACCGGGCAAACGCGTTAGCGAACGCGGATATAGCTCCCGTCAGACTGACGGGTAAACAGCACCTGTTGTCCGCCGCCACTGTCGATGGTCAGCCCTGTCACCACGCCGTTAGCATTCTGGCGAACCTGAACCATTTGCCCGGCCTGCAATGAACTCAGTGGTTTTCCGGCACCTTCCACTTTTGACATCGCATAGACATCGGTTGGTGGCAGGTTATGGTCGCGGAACAGCTGCGCCAGGGTTTTGCCTGATTCTACGCGATAGCTGCGCCACTGCTGTTCGATGCCCGGAGCGGACTGCGATTGCGTCTGCGCAGGCGCGGTTTGTGCCTGAGGCTGAGATTGTGGCTCCGTTTGCACCGTCTGTGGCTGCTCGTCAGGCTGTTCTTCCTGAACCACTTCCGGGGCGGCTGGCGCGGCCTGACCCGGATCGTTTACCGGCGGCGCTGAAACCAGCGGCGGCAGCGGCTGCTGCAGATTGCCCTGTTGCGGCTGAGACTGCGACTGGATGTCGAGCTGCGCATTACGGCTCACCGGCTGCTGGACAGGCGCATTATCATCAGAGGGAAGCAGAAAGCCGATGATGACCAGCAGAAAACCCGCAATAATACCGCGACGGTGCAGCGGTGGCAGCGGGTCCATCAGTGTGAAATTATCCGGTGCATGCCAGATTTTTAACAACGTAGGTTGTAGTGCGAATCGCCCGGGCATGGGTCACCTCCTGCTCCGCGTTTCCCTGTTTTGTCCCTCAGTATATACATAATTCTGCCGAGACAAAGTTTTACCCGATGCAGCCTGGCTGTTATGCTGCCCGCTGATTTTCATCCGATGAAAGGAAAGACCATGGCAACCCCGACTTTTGACACCATTGAAGCCCAGGCTAGTTACGGAATCGGCCTCCAGGTAGGACAACAGCTTAGCGAATCCGGCCTGCAGGGCCTGCTGCCAGAAGCACTGGTTGCTGGTATTGCTGATGCGCTGGAAGGCAAACAGCCACAGGTTCCGGTGGATGTGGTTCACCGTGCGCTGCGTGAAATTCACGAACGTGCTGATGCAGTTCGTCGCGAACAATTCGAAGCCATGGCTGCAGAAGGCGTGAAATACCTGGAAGAAAACCGTGAGAAAGACGGCGTGAGCAGCACCGAATCCGGCCTGCAGTTCCGCGTACTCACTCAGGGCGAAGGCGCAATCCCGGCACGTACCGACCGCGTACGCGTTCACTACACCGGCAAACTGATTGACGGCTCCGTGTTTGACAGCTCCGTCGCGCGCGGCGAACCGGCTGAATTCCCGGTTAACGGCGTGATCCCAGGCTGGATCGAAGCCCTGACCCTGATGCCGGTTGGCTCCAAATGGGAACTGACTATCCCGCAAAACCTCGCGTACGGCGAGCGTGGCGCTGGCGCGTCCATCCCACCATTCAGCACGCTGGTTTTCGAAGTCGAACTGCTCGAAATCCTGTAAGTCCGCTGATCCTCTCCCGTACGCGGGAGAGGATGCCAAAAAGTAGCGTAAAATCCCTAAGTTAGAAATTTGTTAGCATTTAATCTTGCATTGTCGCAAAGTCAGTGTATTTTTGTGAGCTGTTTCGCGTAAGTAGAGTGATATAACACTCACTTCAAACATCTTATTAACATTATATTCATTTCTTAGTATTCAACCCTCCGATTCTTTCCTACTATCGATCCGTCTTAAAACTGAAACATCGACAGATGTATTCAATGGCCGCAGAGCCAGCACAACACAACAGGAACAACAGGAAGAAATCACATGGTAGATCAGATAAAAGTCGCTGCTGACGAAGAGGCATCGACCGAACAGTCGCTTCGGCGCAATCTCTCCAACCGGCACATTCAGCTCATCGCTATCGGCGGTGCCATCGGCACCGGGCTGTTTATGGGCTCGGGTAAAACCATCAGTCTGGCCGGGCCGTCGATCATCTTCGTTTATATGATAATCGGCTTCATGCTCTTCTTCGTCATGCGTGCAATGGGTGAATTGCTGCTGTCGAATCTCGAATACAAATCCTTTAGCGATTTCGCTGCCGACTTGCTCGGGCCGTGGGCGGGATACTTCACCGGCTGGACTTACTGGTTCTGTTGGGTGGTGACCGGAATGGCTGACGTCGTCGCCATTACCTCGTATGCGCAGTTCTGGTTCCCCGGATTGTCAGACTGGGTCGCGTCGCTGTCGGTTATCCTTCTGCTGTTGGGCCTGAACCTCGCCACCGTGAAAATGTTCGGTGAGATGGAGTTCTGGTTCGCGATGATCAAAATCGTGGCCATTGTCGGGCTGGTGATTGTCGGACTGGTCATGGTGATGACGCACTTCACGTCCCCAAGCGGTGTACAGGCCTCATTCGATCATCTGTGGAATGACGGCGGCTGGTTCCCGAAAGGGATTAGCGGCTTCTTCGCCGGCTTCCAGATAGCAGTGTTTGCCTTCGTCGGTATTGAGCTGGTAGGCACCACGGCTGCTGAAACGAAAGACCCGGAGAAATCGCTGCCGCGCGCGATCAACTCCATTCCCATCCGCATCATCATGTTCTACGTGTTCGCGCTGGTGGTGATTATGTCCGTCACGCCATGGGGTTCCGTGGTGCCGGATAAGAGTCCGTTCGTTGAACTGTTCGTGCTGGTTGGCCTGCCTGCGGCGGCGAGCATCATCAACTTCGTGGTGCTGACCTCTGCGGCATCGTCCGCAAACAGTGGTGTGTTCTCAACCAGTCGTATGCTGTTCGGTCTGGCACAGGACGGCGTGGCGCCAAAAGCATTCGCCAAACTCTCTAAGCGCGCAGTTCCGGCAAAAGGCCTTACCTTCTCCTGCATCTGTCTGCTGGGCGGGGTGGTGATGCTGTACGTGAACCCAAGCGCAATCGCCGCGTTCACCATGATCACCACCGTGTCGGCCATTCTGTTTATGTTCGTGTGGACCATCATTCTGTGTTCGTATCTGGTTTACCGCAAACAGCGTCCGCAGTTGCATGAAGCGTCAAAATACAAAATGCCACTCGGCAAACTGATGTGCTGGGTCTGTATGGCATTCTTCGTGTTCGTGATCGTGTTGTTGACGCTGCAGGAAGATACCCGACAGGCACTGATCGTCACGCCGCTGTGGTTTGTGGTGCTGGGCTTGGGCTGGTGGGTGCTTAGTAAGAAACGTACCGCGTAGTTCGAAAATTGTCCTCTCCTGCACTCAGGCTCTTTCTCAAAGGGCCTGAGTGTTCTTCAGTAATACCGTCCCGCTAAATTCAATTTTAAATGGATTAGACTTTGCAGAGTTTTCGCGAAGGTTAGAGACTGTTAAATGGATTTCGATGAAATTTCGTTTTGGATTTTGTCGTAAAAAATTGCATTAATTAGAGGTATTATTATGAAAAAAACAATCCTGGCTTTAACCTTCGCCGTCGTGAGTCTCCCTGCTTTCGCTAATCATCCGATTGCCAGAACAACCGTTGTGGCAAATGCCGACCATCCTGTGGCAATGGCCGCGGCGACCGGTGGTAACGGCGCACATCCTGTTGAACGTGGCGCGGTCATTGCTTCATCCGATCATCCAGCTGAAATGGCTGTCGCTACCGGTGGTAACGGTGCGCATCCTGTTGCACGTACCGCCGTTGTTGCACAGTCTGACAACCCTGTTGCTGCGGCTGTCGTGACCGGACACTAATGATCGCGTCAGGCCCTTATTCAAGGGCCTGACGCAGCGGCTTTTGCAGCTTGGCCCGCGCGGCGATAACCACGCCGACGATCAGCAGCGCGATGCCCGTGCAGGTCAGCAACGGCGGCAGATTCTGGCGCAGCATAAAGGTATACAGCAGCCCGGCCAACGTTTCGAAGACGATCAATGGCCCAAGAATTACCGTCGGCAGCCGTTGGCTAGCAATGTTCCAGCACAGTGCCCCCACCCACGAGCAGAACACGGCGATGGCTATCATTAACGTGATAAACACCTCTGGTCGCGGCCCAAATGGCAACGGGAAGGATTGTCCCTGACCGCTGAGCCACAGACAGGCGAGAACGTAACCCAGCAGCGACACGGGCAGCGTCACCAGCGCCTGTGCGGTCGCCCACATCATCGGGTGCTTATCCGGGTTTTCACGCAGCCAGCGCGCGTTGCGCAGTGCGTACCACGCCCAGCAAACAACGGATATTAACGCCAGACCTATCCCGCTCCCGTAGCGCCACCCGCTGAAATCGACCAGACCGTGTTGCAGCTCGGCAATATTCACGCATATCAATCCCAACGCGATGCAGACCAGGGCGGGCGCCATGCTCAGCCAGGAGAGCTTACCGTCGCGATGGCTGTAAAGCAGATTGGCAAATACCGGAAGTACCACTGGCAGTGTGCCAATGATCATTGTTGATACCGGCGCTCCCGCGCGCTGAATGGCGCTGGCCAGGCACACGTAATAAATGAGGTTGCCCATCATGGTCAGGCCTAACGCCGTAAGCCAGTCACTTTTGCTGAGCTGTTTAAGCTGCGCGCGTCCGAGCCACGCCAACGGCAGGGCGATTAATCCCAACGCCAGATAACGTCCCATCGATTGCAACACCGCTGGATATTCCGGCACCAGCAATGGCCCAACGAAAATCAGACCCCACATCAGCCCCGCTAGCAGGGCGTACAACACACCACTCATCATGTTCTGTACCTTCTTAGTCAACAGGCGCAGTGTAGGAAAGCGATGGTGAGCCGTATTGTATGAGGTTGCGCATTAGCGCATGAAGACCTGTTTCTGGTAGCGAACGGGCGTGATGCCGTAGCGATGGGTGAAGGCCCGGGTGAGATGAGACTGATCGGTCAGACCGGTCGCGGCAGCCACTTCGGCGGCAGGCATGCCGCGGGTCAGGAAATCTTTGGCGCGCCACAGGCGAATCGCCATCAGCATCTGATGCGGCGTAACGTGATAACGGGCTTTGAACTGACGCTGAAAGTGGTACGGACTGAGTGACACGACGGCAGCCAGATCGTCGAGCGTCACGGTATGCATATAGTTGTCGTGCAGATAGTCGCGTACGCGTTCGAAACGATGGGTCGCTTCATGTAAGTGTGGCGCATGGTGGGCGAAGGGGCTGAAGGTCTCAATCAAATCGAGCAGCAGCCCTTTTTGTGCCAGCGGGTCGTCGGTGTTCCACAGGCCATAAATCTGCTGACACAGTTTGGCAGATCGTTCAGCGTCATGGCGCACGACGTCACTGAACCACCAATGGCGAACACCGGTCACCTCTTCCAGTAAAGCCTGTTCCAGATATACCATCCGATAGCGCCAGCCGTCGGCGGTTTCCGCCTCGCCGGTGTGCAGTTCGTCCGGGTTCATGGTGACCACCGAATTGACCGGCGCCACATACTGAGTGCCGCGATAGCGAAAACGTTCGGCACCGAGTTCAATGGCGCCGATACCAAAGGCTTCATGGGTATGCGGTTCAAAGGCATAGCGCGAGATATGGGCGTGATAAAGCTCCACCCCTGGCACCTGCGCCAAATGGCGGAAGCTGGCACTGTCTCGCTCGTCTGTGAACTGCTGAGGAACACCCTGCACGCTAACCTCCCACGGAATATCCCGATATTATCGAAGATACCCCGCGGGGACGCCACAAAAATTAACCTATCGTTAACGTTTACAGAATGCTTTTGACGCTGTCAGACAGCGGTGTGGTCGGGCGCTGGAGGAGTTTGCTGAGGGTGCGGCTGTCGTCAAACAGGCCACCTTTTGACGCGCCAACGTCAGAGTCCGCCAGCATCTCTGCCAGTCCGGCAGGCAGGCCGACACTTTTTAACGCGGCGGAAAAATCTGCCTCACTCAGGTTCTGGTAGCGCACATTTTTACCGCTCTGTTTGCCCAGTTCGGCGGCCAGTTCGCTGAGCGTCCACGCATTGTCACCCGCCAGTTCATAGACTTTTCCGGCGTGACCGTCTTCGCTCATCACCTTTGCCGCGGCTGCCGCATAATCGGCGCGGGTCGCGGAGGCAATTTTACCGTCGCCCGCAGCCCCGATAAACACGCCATGCTCAATGGCCGGAGGTGCACTGGCGAGATAGTTTTCGGTGTACCAGCCGTTGCGCAGCAGGGTATACGTGATCCCGGATTCAGCGAGCATTTTCTCGGTTTCGACGTGCTCAACGTGCAGGCCCAGTGGGGATTTATCCGCATGAAGCAGGCTGGTGTAGGCGATGAATTTCACGCCCGCGGCCTTTGCGGCGGTGATGACGTTGCGGTGCTGCACGGTGCGCTGCCCGACTTCGCTGCCGGAAATCAGCAGCAATTTCTCTACGCCCTGAAGCGCGGATTCAAGCGCGGCTTCGTCGGTGTAATCGCCCTGACGGACGACGATGCCTTGGTCGCTCAGCGCCTGGGCTTTCGCCGGGTTACGCACAATGGCGACCAGCTGGTGGGCGGCAACCGTTTTCAGCAGGTTGTCGATAACAAGTTGGCCCAGTTGGCCGGTAGCGCCGGTAATTGCGATCATCAGGTGACTCCTTCGGGTTTGTCTTCAGTTGTGATACGCTAACACCTTAACTAACTTTTAGTAAGTACGTACAAAAAGGTAAGTATGAAAATGGCAAATCCGACCCTCAGTGAACAGCTGCGCGATGGCAATTTATTTGCCGAACAGTGTCCGTCCCGGGACGTGCTCAAACATGTGACCAGCCGCTGGGGCGTGCTTATTCTGGTGGCATTACGTGATGGCACCCATCGGTTCAGCGACCTGCGTCGGAAAATGGGCGGCGTCAGCGAGAAGATGTTGGCGCAGTCGTTACAGGCGCTGGAGATGGATGGCTTTATCGACCGGGTGTCGTATCCGGTGGTGCCCCCGCATGTGGAATACAGCCTGACGCCGCTCGGCGTGCAGGTGAGTGAGAAAGTGGAAGCGCTGGCGGACTGGATTGAGCTGAACCTGCCGCAGGTGATGGCGAACTGGGATGAGCGCGCGGCCTGAATGACCGATTTGAAGCAGGAATTGCCCGGCGGCGCTAACGCTGCCGGGCCTACAGTTACTGGGTTACTTGCTTAAATCAAGCTGATACACCGCAAAACCGATATCGTCAGTACCGACTTTTTTCATCGGATACTGCGCGTGGTCTTTGATAAACACGGCCGCTTTCTCCGTCGGTGACGTCTCAAAACGAATATCCAATGGCGTGGCCGAATGAATCGGCGCTAAACGCCAATTATTGTCCGCCGCGGGATGGATTTCGCCCTGCTTTTTCGACTCCGCACCGATCCACGCCGCCAGCACTGAACGGTTTTCATCCGGTGAGGCGAACGCGATGTGGCTGTCGCCGGTTCCGGCAAACTTGCCGCCGTAAGCGCGGTAGTTATTGGTTGCCACCAGGAAGGTTGCGGTTGGGTCGATAGGCTTGCCGTTAAAGGTCAGGTTTTTGATACGTTCAGCTTTCGGGTTAATGCTCTGACATTCGCCGTCGTAGCGTGCTGGCTGGCTGACATCAATCTGATAATCTACGCCGTCGATAACGTCGAAGTTATAGGTGCGGAAACCGTCCCAGTTGATCAGCGACTGCGGTTTGCTGCTGGACACGTCAATCTGATTGAACTGCCCGGCGGAGCATTCCAGCCACTCTTTCACCTCTTTGCCGCTGACCTTCATCACCACCAGCGTATTTGGGTAGAGATACAAATCGGCGGCGTTACGGAAGGTGAGCTGGCCTTTTTCCACTTCGACAAAGCTGGCCGGATCGTTTTTACGTCCACCGGCTTTAAACGGTGCGGCGGCGGAAAGCACCGGCAGTTTCGCCAAGTCCGGGTCGCCCTGAATAAAGTGCTCCACGTAGGCTTTCTGCGCCATATTCACCACCTGAACGGTGGGGTCGTCCTGCACAAGCGACAAATAGCTGTACATATTGTCGGACGATTTACCGATAGGCTTGCTGACGAACGCGCGCGTGGCGTCGTGATCGGCCTTCAACACCTTCACCATATTCTGGTCTTCAGCGGCGAGAGATTTTTTGGCAACGGCGTCATAAATCGGTCGGGCTTCGGCTTTGGCCTGCGACACCTGCCATTTACCGCCGTCATTGTTCAGCACCAAATCCACCACGCCGAGGTGATCGCCCCACATGCCAGGCATCACTGCGGGAACGCCGTTGAGTAAACCTTTGCCGATATCCGCTCCTTTGATGCTGGCGAAATCCTTCGACGGGAACACCGCATGGGCGTGACCAAACATGATCGCATCCACGCCCGGAACCTGGCTGAGATAGTAAACGGAGTTTTCTGCCATCGCCTGATACGGGTCGGCGGAGAGACCGGAGTGGGCGATAACCACCACCACATCGGCACCTTTTTCACGCATTTCAGGCACATACTTTCGGGCGGTTTCAGTAATGTCATTCACCGTCACTTTGCCGCTGAGATTGGCTTTATCCCAAATCATGATCTGCGGCGGCACAAAACCGATGTAGCCAATTTTCAGCGTCTGCGGCTTGCCGTCTTTATCGACAACCTGGGTCTCTTTAATCAGATACGGCGTAAACAGCGGCTTTTTGGTTTTAACGTCGATGATATTGGCGTTAACGTATGGGAACTTCGCCCCGTTGATGGCTTTGTGAAGGTAATCCAGACCGTAGTTAAATTCGTGGTTACCCAGGTTGCCTACCGCGTAATCCAGGGTGTTCATCGCCTTGTAAACCGGATGCACATCGCCCGTTTTGAGGCCTTTCGCCGCCATGTAATCGCCGAGCGGGCTTCCCTGAATCACATCGCCGTTATCCACCAGCACGCTGTTTTGCACTTCACCCCGCGCGGCGTTGATCAGGCTGGCGGTGCGCACCAGACCAAATTTTTCCGTGGCGGAATCTTTGTAGTAGTCAAAATCCATCATGTTGCTGTGCAGGTCAGTGGTTTCCATGATCCGCAAATCCACGGTCGAGGCTTGAACACTCGCGGCAATCAGCGTGGCAAGGAGCGTTGCGCTAAACTTAATCATCAGAGGGGTCCTTTCATTGATCCAGGGCACAAAAGACAAAAGGGTATACATCTTGTTGCTTACAGAATTGTGAAGGTTGCCAGAAAATTGCGCGAGGAAACGGGCAACGCTTCACAGATAGCGCAATTGGTTGCGATAGGATATAAATAAAACAACGAGTTAACGCCACTCTACTTAACACGAGGTGGAAAATGCTGGAACAAGTATGTCAGCTTGCGCAGAAAGCAGGTGATGCCATTATGCAGGTTTACGATGGGGCGCAGCCGATGGACGTCGTCAGCAAACCTGATGACTCCCCGGTAACGGCAGCGGATATCGCGGCCCACAGAGTGATCGTCAGCGGGCTGAATGCCTTGACGCCGGAAATTCCGGTGCTGTCAGAAGAAGACCCACCTGGCTGGGACGTACGCCAGCACTGGCAACGCTACTGGCTGGTCGATCCGCTTGATGGCACCAAAGAGTTTATCAAGCGTAACGGGGAGTTCACGGTCAATATCGCCCTGATTGAACAGGGAAAACCGGTGCTCGGCGTGGTCTATGCGCCAGTGATGAAGGTGATGTACAGCGCGCATGAAGGCAAAGCCTGGAAAGAAGAATGCGGCGTGCGCAATCAGATTCACGTCCGCGATGCCCGGCCACCGCTGGTGGTGATCAGCCGTTCGCATGCCGATGGCGAGTTGACGGAGTATCTGCAACAGCTGGGTGAGCATCAGACCACATCGATTGGTTCGTCGCTCAAATTCTGCCTGGTGGCGGAAGGGCAGGCGCAGCTTTATCCGCGCTTCGGGCCGACTAACGTCTGGGATACCGCTGCTGGCCACGCGGTTGCGGTGGCTGCCGGGGCGCACGTTCACGACTGGCAGGGCAAAACCCTCGACTACACGCCGCGTGAAGCGTTTCTCAACCCCGGCTTCCGGGTTTCAATCTACTGACCGAGTAGCTTATGCAGCAGGGCGATAACCTGCTGCACATCCTCTTGGGTCAGCGGCCCGTCTTTCGCCCATTCCACCCGACCCTCTTTATTCAGCACCACAATCGCGGAACTGCCTTCTTCAAGCTGCCAGGCGCTGCGTGCGACTCCGTTGCTATCGACAATAAACTGTGACCACGGATAGAGCTTTTTATTGCTCTCAATGCTGCTGCGCACGAACATCCCCGAACCTGGAATGGCGTCGTCGGTGTTCACAAGGGTGGTGGTTTGGTATTTGTCGTGCGGAAATTTTGCGGACTTAATCGCTTCGATGAGCGTGGCGTTCTTCTCTTTGGCAGATGTACGGCCTGCAATATGTTGTACAACTCTCACTTTGCCAGGAAGCTGCGAGCTATTCCAATTTTTATAGCTAAAATCATCATTATCAAGAATGAGTTCGCCACGGTCGGCGATGCCCACGGCGGGCACCCGTTGACCGTTCTGGAAATTATGCGCAGAGGCCATCAGCGGCATTAATAGGCATGAAATCGCCATCAGCTTACGTAGAGTCATGGTGTTTTCCTTATTTTATGCAGGTGATCCGACCACTTGGTTCTGAGCTTTAATCATAAGTGCGAATGATGAGGTTTACCCGCAATCATGATGCCAGTTTGCGGGTGACCGCACATAACCGTGGAAAAATGAAGGCTTATACTGCCTTATCCCCCAATCTGAATAGATTATTCTTAATTACTGTCATCAAACGGTAAATAAACTTATACAGACTGGGTGTCCCGGTCGATATGGACTATAGTTTTAGTGCATTAATTTTGCGCCCCGGAACGCGGAACCGATTGTGGAGTCGCAAGGGCGTAAGACTCAGCAGGAGATAACAATGAAAATTTTCCAACGGTACAACCCACTTCAGGTGGCTAAGTACGTGAAGATCCTGTTTCGTGGACGGTTGTACATCAAGGACGTGGGCGCTTTCGAATTTGATAAGGGCAAAATTCTTATCCCGAAAGTGAAGGACAAACAGCATCTTTCTGTCATGTCCGAGATCAACCGTCAGGTTACGCGTCTGCAAACTGAGATGGCGTAATCAACAAACGTGCTATGCAGTAAATAAGCAGTAAAAAAAACGGCTCCCACTGGGAGCCGTTCATGTTACTTCGGGCCGCAAACTTATGCCGCGCCTTTCTCTTGAGCGTCAGGCAGTTTCGGCGTCAGAACCGTGGGCTTGCTGTCGACGCGAGTCACCAGCAGCTGATCGATGCGGTAGTTATCGATATCCACCACCTCGAATTTATAGCCTGAGAACTTCACGAAATCGGTACGTTTCGGGATTTTACGCAGGGTAAACATCATGAAGCCACCAATGGTTTCATAGTTGCCCGACTGCGGGAAATCGTCGATATCCAGCACGCGCATGACGTCTTCAATTGGCGTTCCGCCGTCGATGAGCCATGAGTTTTCATCACGCGCCACAATCTGTTCTTCCTGACCCTGGCCGACCAGGTCGCCCATCAGCGTGGTCATCACGTCGTTGAGGGTGATAATGCCCACCACCAGCGCGTATTCGTTCATGATAACCGCGAAGTCTTCACCGGCGGCTTTGAAACTTTCCAGCGCTTCTGAGAGTGTCAGGGTGTCCGGCACAATCAGCGTATTACGTAACTGCACGCCACCTGCCAGGGCCAGGCTCTGGTTCGCCAGCACGCGGTTCAACAGGTCTTTTGAGTCAACGTAGCCGATGATGTGATCGATATCTTCTTTACACACCAGGAACTTAGAATGCGGATGCTGCGCGACTTTGTTCTTCAGGCTTTGTTCGTCTTCGTTCAAATCGAACCAGATAACGTTTTCGCGCGAGGTCATCGACGATGGCACAGTACGCGATTCCAGTTCAAACACGTTCTCAATCAGTTCGTGTTCCTGCTTACGCAGCACGCCAGCCAGCGCACCGGCTTCCACTACCGCGTAAATATCGTCGGAGGTGATGTCGTCTTTACGCACCATAGGCAGCTTGAACAGGCGGAAAATCATGTTCGCCATGCCGTTAAAGAACCACACCAACGGGCGGAATACTGAGAGGCAGAAGCGCATCGGGTTGATGATCCGCAAAGCCACGGCTTCGGGCGAAATCATACCGATGCGTTTCGGTGTCAGGTCAGCTATCAGGATGAACAAACTGGTGACCAGCACGAATGACAGAATGAAACTTATCTGGTCAGCAAGCTCAGCTGAAAAATACTTAATAAGGATGCTGTGGAACGCCGGGGAAAAGGCTGCATCACCGACGATACCGCCCAGAATGGCGACGGCGTTAAGACCGATTTGCACCACGGTAAAGAACATACCGGGGTTTTCCTGCATTTTAAGTACACGATGTGCATTAATATTGCCCTCATCGGCGAGCAGCTTCAGTTTGATTTTGCGGGAAGCTGCAAGCGAAATCTCGGAAATCGAGAAAAACGCACTGACGCCGATGAGGCAGAGTATGATTAATATACTGTTTAACATAGTTTTTCTAACCGTTAAGGTCAGAACCTCGGGAGGATGGTTGAGTCGTTGATTGAATTGGATGAACGCTTAAAAAAACCGGTCCGAAGGCTCTGGACCGGCAATATCGGGGATAGTATAGCGTAAGGGACTGTAAATTCGCCAGAGGTTAACTTCCCGGTGCGAAAGCGGCACCTTTTTTGCTTTTATCAGGCGTGGCGTCCCAGACTTCGTTGTAGGCCCGGCCGGTGAGGTCCTTAATGACCTGGCGGGTCTCTTCATCACACGCTTCAGCGCTACCGCCCAGTTTGCGGCGGGCAATTTCCTTAATCAGCGTCTTATGACTTTGCTGATTAAGCTTGAACTTATAGGTCATCCAGAAGCTAATCGACAGCAGGGCACCGGTGGCGAAAATCATCAGGCCGATTATCGCGTGCAGGGCGCTGATCGGCTGAGCCCCTCCGCCTTTCACGAAGCCACTTTCCTGTAACACAACACCAATCAGCATCACCGCTAGCGCGACGGTGCTTTTGCGGGTCAGAACCATTACCCCTGCAAAAATGCCTTCGCGGCGTTGGCGGGTCACTATTTCATCGACGTCTGGAATGAAGCTGTAAATGTTCCAGGGAATGTAATACAGCCCGGCGCGGGCGAGGCCCAGTAGCATAAAGACAGCGGAGAACACGATGGTATTCACTGCAATATTGTTGATATAGACCACGAACAAAAACGCCAGCACCGCAAAAATGCAGCTGTAGGAAAGTCGTAGCGCACTGGAGGGGGTCAGGTTCAGTTTGTTCATCAGCATCATAAAGCCGAACGTGCCGGGGATGGACACAAACGCGGCGATACTGAGCAAGCCTGAGACGGCAGCCGCATCACGATGCAGGCCATAAATCACAAAGTAGGTAAAGACCGAGCCGAAAACATCCATCGCGGTAAATGAGCAGATATAGATGATGATATGCTGACGGAAGGCTCTGATCTTGAACGATGAAAACAGGTCAAGCACCAGATATTTCAGATGGTTAAGGAGTCCTGGCTGCCTGTCGTTGACAGGGGCAAACTCGTATTCCTCGCGCACATCCTTTGCTTCCCAGGTACAGGCCCAAGTGGTAAATACGGCGATGCAGAAAATCAGCGCAAAGATGCTGCCAGTCAGCGTGTAGGTGAACGGGTTGTCTTTGCCAGTGAATTGCATAATCACCCCAGGCACTGAGACTGCCAAAAATCCACCGAGGGACGAGCACATCATACGAACGCCCGACAGTCGCGTGCGCTCGCTAAAGCGGTTGGTCATTTCAGCCGCCAGCGTTTCCCACGGCACCAGTACCATGGCTGAAAGCAGCTCAATGGAAAGGTAGGTGCCAAGGTAATACCAGTAGCTCATGTCGGTGACCCACACCAGGGCATACAGGAGCATGAGCGGTGCGCTCAGTAGCAGGAAGAAGCGTCGACGCCCAAAGCGTCTGCCAAGCCAGGTATTAGCGAAGTTATCCGTAACGTAGCCCATAATCGGGCTTAAAATCGCATCAATAACTCGAGCGATGGCGAAAATCGACCCTGCTTCTAATACCGACAGGCCGCAGTAGGTCGTGTAAAAAAAGAGCAACCAGGTGCCGATAACGGCAAAAGCACCCCCGCCAAAAAGATCGGTTACGCCGTAGCCAATTGCTACGCCGTAACCCACTTTGCGTTCAGTAGGTTTAACCATAATTATTATTCTCTGTTCGATGTGTCGTTATATGGCACACGCTCACTGTGTGCCGCATCTTAGTCCAGCTGGGATCCGTTGTTATTGGGGTAACGTGACCCAGTGTCGTAATTGTGAGGACCGGTAAATCGCTTCTACGAGTTGCAGGGATTTCGCTGCTTCGTGAAGACCGGTAATGCCCTCGAACCTGCCGCTGTGCAGGGCCTCATAAAACCGGAGAATGGCCTGAAGGTGGCCAATTCCCCAATAGCTTTTGCTGTGGCTGTAAGGTGTTTCGTCGCTGGCGAGAACCACCCGTTTGCCCTCTGATACGCGCCAAAGCGTGTTATCTCGCAGCTGTAACTCGCCTTGTTCGCAATGGATTTCCAGCTGTAAGGGCGCGTCCCGGGTGTGATTGTTGCTGGCGAAAAACAAGCCGTACGCGCCGCCGCTAAATTCCAGCGTCGCCATGGCGGTGTCTTCGGTATCGATGGTGTCCTCAAGCCGTGCGCAGTCGACCATGCCTTTCAGACGTGTGACGCCGCCGCCAAACCACTGCATGAGATCAAGCGTGTGAATAGCCTGATTAATCAGCAAGCTGCCGCCTTCGGTAGCGTAACGTCCACGCCAGGGGCTATTGGCGTAATAAGCTGGGGGGCGTGACCAGGTGAGGAATGCATTAATGCTCAGCAGCCGCCCTAATGCGTTCTCGTCCAGAAGTTGATGAAGCGCCAGGCTGGTGGGGTTCAGGCGGTTTTGATAGCACACGCCCAATTGCCCGGTGGCCTGCTTTTCCGCTGCCTGAATTTCCGCAACTTCCGCCATGTTCATCCCGACCGGCTTTTCGCAGAACACCTGTTTCCCTGCCGCCAGCGCGGCAAGGATCATCGGTTTATGCAGATAATGCGGCGTGCAGATGTGTACCACGTCAATGGTCACATCGCAGAGCATCTCCCGGTAGTCTTGATAAAAATGGCAGTTGTACTCCGCAGACAGCGCCTGCCCTTTATCTTTGTCGGTGTCCACCACCGCGCGAAGCACGACGCCAGGTATCTGGCGCAGCGCGTCAACGTGGCATTGATGAATGGCCCCGCAGCCGATAATGGCGGCATTCAGCGTTCTCATCGTGGCCTCCTTATTGGCCCGCGTTAGCCAGCATTTGCGCTTTGACGCAGAGTTCGGCGGCCTTAAAGGCGTGCGCCTGGCTCATGGCGTTTTCAGTGCGGTTCAGGCAATCCTTAATCAGCTCGCCGAAATACGGAAACCCCACCTGACCCGCCACCGGATAGCGATGCTCGCCCTTGTTATTCACCAGATACACCACGTCCTGTTCGCCGCGCGTCAGGTCGATGTATTTGCGGATTTCGATATAGCCTTCGGTACCGAGCAGCGTCAGGCGGCCGTCGCCCCAGGTTGGCAGACCCGCAGGGGTAAACCAGTCGCAGCGGAAATAACCGGTCGCGCCGTTGGCCCCGGCGATCATTGCGTCACCAAAATCTTCGAACTGCGGATATTGCGGATGGCTAACGTTGCGCACCTGGCTGGCGACAATGTGGGCGTCTTCGTTGCCGGTATAAAACAGGAATTGCTCAATCTGATGACTGCCGATGTCGCACAGAATGCCGCCGAAGTAGCGCCGCTCGTAGAACCAGTCCGGACGGCCTTCGCCTTCGCGGTGTGGCCCGGTGCCAAGCGTCTGAATGACCTGACCAATCGCACCCTGTTTCACCAGTTGTCCGGCAAAGACAGCGCTTTCGACGTGCAGGCGTTCGCTGTAATAAACCGCGTATTTGCGCCCGGTTTTCGCCACCATCGCTTTGGCATCTTCGAGCTGTTCGAGGGTGGTCAACGGCGCTTTATCGACAAAGTAATCTTTCCCCGCCGCCATCACTTTCAGCCCCAGCGCACAACGTTCAGACGGCACGCCCGCGCCGGCGATCAGCTGAACCTGCGGGTCGTTAAGCAACGTTTCCAGCGAGTCGGCGACCTTCACCTGCGGATATTGTTGTACAAACTTATCGATCTTCGCCGGGTCCGGATCCCACACCCATTTCAGTTGCGCTCCGGCTTCAACCAGCCCGTTGCACATGCCGTAGATATGTCCGTGATCGAGGGCCGCGGCGGCAAATACAAACTCGCCAGGCTTAACCACCGGCTGAGGCTTACCGGTCGGGGCGTAATTCATACCGTCGTTCTTGTTCATGAGGCTGCTCCTGTATCGAAATTTTTGCCAAGCGGGATAGCACCGACTTCACTGAAGTTGGCGACCGAGGCGGATTTTTCATAAAAATGCGGAGCGCGAGCGGTCAGGCCGCCGGTCCGATAAAAGACGTCGTCAGACGCAATCGGCAGCGTCACCACCGTGCGAGTAATTGCTGATTTATAAATGGCAGTAATGATTTCCAGCGAACGCTTGCCCTGCACGCCGTCCACTAACGGCGGGGTCTGCTGTTCGAGCGCGGTGAGGACGTTATCTATTTGCCCGGTGTGTAACGTCCAGCGCAGTCTTGGCGTCATGCGAAACAACGTGGACAGCTGGTCTTCCAGCGCCGCGTTATGGGTGTCTTGCGGGAAACCGTTGTCCGCCGACTGACTGGCGAAAACGTCCCACGGCGCGGAGATTCGCGCTTTTTCGCCCTGAATCACGATCTTCTGATCTTCGCCGTGATGCACCACCGAGGCGGTAAGCTGGGTCAGTGCGCCGGAAGGGTATTTGAAAATGGCGGCACTCAGGTCTTCCACTTCGGCATTGTCATGGGCAACGTTGCTCATCATCGCTACCACTTCGCTCGGGAAGCCGAGCATCCACTGTATGGCATCGATGTGGTGTACGGCGTGGTTCAACGTGCAGCCGCCGCCTTCTTTTTCCCACGTGCCGCGCCACCACAAATCGTAATAGCAGTGGCCGCGCCACCAGAAGGAATCGACCTGTGCGTGGCAGATTTTGCCCGCGAGCCCGGAATCGACCGCCGCTTTTAGCCGCCAGAAAGCGTCGGTAAAGCGGTTCTGGGCAATAATCGACAGCGTTTTACCGCTGGCCTGCTGGGCGGCGATCATCGCGTCACACTCTTCCAGTGACGCGGCCATGGGCTTCTCGCACAACACGTGTTTACCCGCGCGCAGAGCGTCGATGCTGATTTCCGCATGAACGTACGGCGGAGTGCAGACATCAACGAGATCGACCTCCGGTTCGTTGTCGAGCATCTGCTGGTGGCTGCTGTAAACCCGGGCATCATGCAGCGCGTAACGTTCTTTTTTCTCGTGGGCTTTATCGGGATAGATATCGACCAGCGCGACAATTTGGCACCGCGTGCCCATTTCCAGATAGCCCTGAATGTGGTTGTGCGAAATGTTCCCTGTTCCGACAATGGCGACACGTAACATGCTGGCTCCTAATTACCAGGTTCCGGAAGCGTCGAGGGTGCGGCTCTCGACCTGTTTTTCCACTGAGGCGGCGATGCGTTCATCGAGCAGTTGCTTGAAGCGCTGCTCATCAAACGGCAAATCGACCCAGCCGTCGGTCCACGTGGAAAGGTGCATGGCATTGGAAAGGGTCAGGCCGCGAATGCCTTCGAGGCCTGGCGCGATCAGCGGTTCGCCGCGCAGTACAGCGGCACAGAAATTGGCGGTGATCACATGATGTTCGCTGCATTCGGCAGCAACCGGGATCGTGACTTCCCAGCACTCTGGCTCCCCAAAGCCGTTTTGCCAGCGGGCGTTGAAAGCATCTTCAGATTCACGCAGACGCCAGAACCGCAGACGGCCTTCTTCCACCACCACTTTTCCGCGGGTGCCCGCGATTTCCAGACGGTTGGTGCCCGGTGTTTCCGCCACGGTGGTGATGAACACGCCGGTCGCGCCGTTTGCATATTCGGCGTAGGCGGTCACTTCGTCTTCCACTTCAATCTGGCGGTGTTTGCCGAACTGGCAAAAGGCGCGCAGGCGGACCGGCATACCCACCAGCCACTGCCAGATGTCGAGCTGATGCGGGTCCTGATTGAGCAGCACGCCGCCGCCTTCGCCTTTCCAGGTGGCGCGCCAGCCACCGGAGTTGTAGTAACTCTGCGAGCGATACCAGTTGGTGATAATCCAATTGGATCGGCGGATGTCGCCGAGTTCGCCACTGTCGATCAGGTCTTTGACTTTTTGATAGAGCGGGTTGGGACGTTGGTTGTACATGATGCCGAACACCACATCACACTCGCGGGCGCAGGCGTTCATCTCCTGAACCTGCGCGGTGTAAACCCCGGCGGGTTTTTCGCACAGCGTATGAATGCCGTTTTGCATTGCCAGAATCGACAGGCTCGGGTGATCGTAATGCGGGGTGGCGACGATTACCGCGTCAATAAGGCCGCTTCGCAGCATGTCGCGGGCATTGCTGAAGATGTCGACGTTATCGCCCACAATCTGGCGGATAGCATCGTGCTTTTTCTCGTCGATATCGCAAACTGCAGTGAGTTGCGCTTCTTTCACCGTACCTGCCAGCAAATAACGTGCATGAACGGTACCGATATTACCCACACCAATAATGCCAAAACGTATCTTGTCCATGTCACACCTTATTCAAAGTTCATCAGGGATAAGGCGAAAATAGAAAGAACGCTGCATTCAGACAAAAGGAATTTGTGAGAATGCTCGCAGGCTAATTATCAAATTTCGGTGCGCAGGATAAATCTGTTTTAAAATCATCTTATTGTGTCTGCAAAAATTTGCAGATATTGATTGTGAGAGAGGTCACACAATGTCCGGCAAGCTTAAAATGGACCAAATTGCGACGGAAACGGGCTACTCCGTCAGTACGGTTTCGCGGGTGCTGAGCGGCAAGTCGTACACCAGTGAAAAGGCGCGGGAGGCGATTGTTCGCTGTGCCAGAAAGCTCGGCGTGCTTGACGAGCTGGCCACCGGACGGCTGCTGATTAATGGGATTGCCGTATTTGCCCCAGCGAGAACGTTCACGGCGCGTGGTGATATATTTTACCAGGAAGTGACCCGCGGGATCGCCGATGCGATTGAACCGCATGATGTATATCTGACATTTTGTGGGCTGGAAGAGCAGGATGCGGATATTAAGGTCTTTCTTGAAAAGGCCAATAATAAGAACATTAACGCGATAATTATCATTGGGACTGATGATTCAACCGTTTTTAAACTGGCGACAACCCTCAATAAACCCTGTGTATTAATTAATACCAACGATAAAGAGCGATTACTGGATGCCGTATCCCCCGATCATCGGGCGATAGGTTTTAATGCTATGCGGTATCTCTTTGAACAGGGCCACCGACGTGTACTGTGCCTGACGACTCTGCGCCGTGAAACATTGTACGCTCGACTCGACGGCATAAAAGAAGCCTATCGTCGCTACCATGTACCGTTTAACGCGCAACGGGATGTGATTGTCACCGAGGGCTTTAGCGCGGAAGAATCCGAGCAGGCGTTAGCACAATGGCTGAACGAAACCCCGCGTGACCAGTGGCCGCAGGTAGTTTTCCCTGGCAGCACTCATATGACGCTCGGCGTGCAGAAGGTGCTGGAACGTTACGGTTTACGCGTCCCGGAAGATATTTCGCTGATAACGACTGACTTTCACTGGCGTCTCGATAATGAAATGGCGGCCCGCATTACCAGCGTGACCGTGCCGTGCCGTGAACTGGGTGTCGAAGCGGTGCATTTGTTGCAAAACCGCTTGAACCGGCAAGGCACATCGGTGCTAAACGTACTGTTGCAAGGGAAATTGCAGGAGGGTGGGACGGTGAGTAACGCAACGCGACACACGGGCCGCGTTGCGATTGAGAGCTAAAAATCAGGCGAGCTGGGGTGGTAAGCACACACCAATGCCACCGATGCCGCAGTAGCCATACGGATTTTTGTGCAGGTACTGCTGGTGATCGTCTTCCGCGTAGTAGAACGGTTTAGCGGTGTTGATTTCAGTGGTAATGGTACGGGAGTCATTGGCCTCGTTCATCGCCGCCTGGAAACGCGCCAGACTGGCGTGGGCCGCGTGCTCTTGTTCCGGGGTCAGCGGGTAAATTGCCGAGCGGTACTGGGTGCCCTGATCGTTGCCCTGACGCATGCCCTGGGCCGGGTCGTGATTTTCCCAGAATACATGTAACAACTGCTCATAGCTGATAACAGCCGGGTCATAGACCACGCGAACCGCTTCGGCGTGACCGGTATCGCCGGAGCACACTTCGCGGTAGGTTGGGTTCGGCGTGTAGCCGCCGGTGTAGCCCGCAGCAGTGCTGTAGACGCCAGGAAGTTGCCAGAACAGGCGTTCAACGCCCCAGAAACAGCCCATGGCGAACAGCGCGACCTCCATCCCTTGCGGAATGTTAGTCATCGAATGCTCATTAACGGCATGCAGCGCGGCAACAGGCATCGGCGTATTACGACCGGGCAGCGCATCCGCTTGAGCGACAACGTGTTTTTTATCGAATAAACTCACGGTTTGGCCTCCGGATAAAGGAAATTGGGGATAAGGTTGTCACAGCGCCTCTCTTTGATGACAATAAAGGCGATGAATACGTCTAGATTTAAACATAAGAAATATTGAGGTGGACGTCTTTTTTTCAACCGGTAGTGTTGAAATTTTGTTAAGCCGTGGATCGGCTATTGCGTTTCCTGACGGGGTGGAAACAAGGACATTTGGGAGAAAACGTGCCACAAATTCGCCAGTTATGTTGGGCCAGTCTGTTCTTGGTCAGTGGTATTGCCAGTGCGGCAAACATACGTTTACAGGTAGATGGACTTTCTGGAGAGCTGCTAAAAAACGTGCGCGCGCAGCTTTCAACGATTGAAAGCGACGAGGTCACTCCGGATCGCCGCTTCCGTGCGCGCGTGGATGACTCCATCCGTGCGGGGCTTAAAGCGCTGGGCTATTACGAACCGCAGATTGATTTCGAACTGAAACCCGCACCGGCCAAAGGCCGTCAGGTTCTGCTGGCGCACGTCAAACCGGGTGAACCGGTACGCATTGGCGGCACCGACGTGGTTTTGCGCGGCGGCGCACGGGATGACAGAGACTATCTGGATTTACTGAAAAAACGCCCGGCGATAGGGACGATTCTGGACCACGCCGATTACGACGGCTTCAAAAAATCGCTCACCGGCGTTTCTCTGCGCAAAGGCTACTTCGACAGCGAGTTCAACAAGAGCCAGCTCGGCGTGTCGCTTGATCGCCATCAGGCATTTTGGGATATCGATTATGACAGCGGCGAACGCTATCGCTTTGGAGCCGTCACGTTCCAGGGGTCGCAGATCCAGGACCGTTATCTGCAAAATCTGGTGCCGTTCAAAGAGGGGGATTACTACACCTCCGATGATTTGGCGGAGCTGAACCGCCGGCTTTCCGCGACCGGCTGGTTTAATTCGGTGGTCGTGGCGCCTGAATTTGATAAAGCGCGAAAAACCAAAGTGCTGCCGTTAAGCGGCGTCGTATCTCCGCGTACCAAAAACACCATTGAGACGGGTGTCGGTTACTCCACCGACGTGGGCCCGCGAGTCAAAGCCTCGTGGAACAAGCCATGGATGAACTCCTACGGCCACAGTCTGACCACTGACATCAGTCTATCTGCACCCGAGCAGCAGCTTGATTTCTCCTACAAAATTCCGCTGTTGAAGAACCCGCTGGAGCAGTATTACCTGCTGCAGGGTGGCTTCAAACGCACCGATTTGAACGATACCGAATCCGATTCGACCACCCTCGGTGTGTCGCGTTACTGGGACCTCTCCAGCGGCTGGCAGCGCGCCATTAATCTTCGCTGGAGCCTCGACCACTTTACCCAGGCCAACGTCACTAACACCACCATGCTGCTTTATCCGGGCGTGATGATCAGCCGTACCCGTTCACGCGGCGGCCTGATGCCCACCTGGGGCGATTCGCAGCGCTACTCGGTAGATGTTTCCAACGGCGCGTGGGGATCTGACGTCGATTTCGTCGTTGCTCAGGCGCAAAACACCTGGATTCGCACGATCTACGATCGCCATCGCTTCGTGGCGCGGGGCAACATTGGCTGGATTGAAACCGGCGACTTCGACAAAGTTCCGCCTGATCTGCGCTTCTTCGCCGGGGGCGACCGCAGTATTCGCGGCTATAAATACGAATCCATCTCGCCGAAAAATGCCGACGGCAAACTCACCGGTGCCTCGCGTCTGGCCACCGGTTCACTGGAATATCAGTACAACGTGACCGGAAAATGGTGGGGCGCGGTGTTCGTCGACAGCGGCGAAGCGGTGAACGACTTCCGTGACAGTGATTTCAAAACCGGTGCAGGCGTTGGCGTGCGCTGGCAGTCGCCCGTCGGCCCGGTCAAACTCGATATCGCCGCTCCGGTGGGCGATAAAGAAGAGCACGGTTTACAGTTCTACATCGGTCTGGGGCCAGAATTATGAGTTTATGGAAGAAAATTAGCCTCGGCGTGCTGGTGTTTATCCTTCTGCTGCTGGGGACGGTGGCGTTCCTGGTCGGCACCACCACCGGTCTGCATCTGGTATTTAAAGCGGCTGACCGCTGGGTGCCGGGCCTGTCCATCGGCCAGGTGGTGGGCGGCTGGAAAGATTTGACCGTTAAAAACCTGCGCTACGAGCAGCCGGGCGTGGCGGTCGATGCCGGGCAATTCCATCTGGCGGTAAACACGTCCTGCTTGTGGAACAGCAGTCTGTGCGTGAATGACCTTTCGCTTGCCAACGTGAACGTGGCAATCGACAGCAAAAAGATGCCGCCGTCCGCGCCTGCGGTGGAAGAGGACAGCGGGCCGCTGAACCTCTCGACGCCGTATCCGATTACGCTCAGCCGGGTCGCGCTGAATAACATCAATATCAAAATCGACGACACCACCGTGTCGGTGATGGATTTCACCTCCGGCCTGAACTGGCAGGAGAAAAACCTGACCCTGACCCCAACGTCATTGCAGGGGCTGCTGATTGCGCTGCCGAAAGTGGCAAAAGTGGCGCAGGAACAGGTGATTGAGCCGAAAATCGACAAGCCGAAGCCGGATGAAAAACCGCTTGGCGAAACAATGAAAGACCTGTTCTCGAAGCCTGTTCTGCCTGAAATGACCGACGTGCATTTGCCGCTGAACCTGAACATTCAGGAATTCCGCGGCGAACAGCTGCGCCTGACCGGCGACACGGACTTAACGGTCTACAAACTGCTGCTGAAAGTCAGCAGCATCGACGGCAACATGAAGCTCGATGCGCTGGATGTGGATTCGAGTCAGGGCACGGTCAACGCTACCGGTACGGCGAAATTGCAGGATGACTGGCCGGTAGATTTAACCCTCAACAGCACCCTGAATATCGACCCGGTCAAGGGTGAGAAAATCAAAATGAAGATTGGCGGCGACGTGCGTAAGCAGCTCGACGTCGGGATCAATCTTTCCGGCCCAGTGGACGTGGGCATTCGCGCCAAGGCGCAGCTGGCCGAAGCCGGGCTGCCGCTGAATCTAGAAGTGCTCAGCAAACAGCTTTACTGGCCGTTTACCGGCGAGAAGCAGTATCAGGCCGATAACGTAAAACTGAAGCTTAGCGGCAAGATGACCGACTATACGCTGTCATTTGCGACCGCGGTAAAAGGGCAGGGTTTACCGCCCGCCACGATCACCCTCGATGCAAAGGGCAACGAGCAGCAGGTCAATCTCGACAAGCTGACCATCGCGGCGCTGGAAGGGAAAACCGAGCTGAAGGCGTTGCTGGACTGGCAGCAGGCGATCAGCTGGCGCGGCGAGCTGAAGCTTGACGGCATCAACACCGCCAAAGAAGTGCCAGACTGGCCGGCGAAGCTGAACGGTCTAATCAAAACCTCCGGCAGCCTGTACGGCGGCAGCTGGCAGGTAGACGTCCCGGAACTGAAACTCACCGGTAACGTGAAGCAAAATAAGGTCAACGTTGACGGTAAGTTTTCCGGTAACAGCTACCTGCAATGGAAAATTCCTGGCCTGCATCTCGAACTGGGACGCAACAGCGCTGAAGTGAAAGGCGAACTGGGCGTGAAGGCGCTGAACCTCGACGCCACTATCGACGCGCCGGGACTGGATAACGCACTGCCGGGACTCGGCGGTACGTCGAAAGGCCTGCTGAAAGTGCGCGGTACCGTGGATGCGCCGCAGTTGCTGGCGGACATCACAGCCCGTAACCTGCGCTGGCAGGCGCTTACCGTTGCCCAGGCCACCATTAAAGGCGATGTAAAATCGACGGATCAGATTGGCGGCAACCTCGACGTGCGCGTGGACGGCATCGCGCAACCGGGGGTGAACATCAGCCAGGTGCTGCTCACCGCCAAAGGCGATGAAAAGCAGCATAAGCTGGCGCTGAAAATGCAGGGCGATCCGGTTTCTGGTCAGCTTGAACTGGCGGGCAGCTTCGACAGGAAAGAGCAACGCTGGAAAGGCACACTGAGCAACACCCGCTTCCAAACGCCGGTTGGCCCGGTCTCTCTCTCGCGTGCGATTGCGCTCGATTACCGCAATCAGGAACAGAAAATCAGCATCGGGCCACACTGCTGGACCAACCCGAATGCCGAACTGTGCGTGCCGCAAACCATTGATGCCGGTGCAGCAGGTCATGCCGTGGTGAATCTCAACCGCTTCGACCTGGCAATGCTTAAACCGTTTATGCCAGACGCCACACAGGCAAGCGGTGTATTCACCGGCAAGGCGGACGTCAGTTGGGACACCACCAAAGAAGGGTTGCCGCAGGGCAAAGTGAGCCTGTCCGGGCGCAATGTGAAGGTTACCCAGACGGTGAACGACGCAGCGCTGCCGGTGGCATTCGATACGCTCAACCTGACGGCCGATTTGCACAATAACCGCGCGCAGCTGGGCTGGACGATTCGTCTGACCAACAACGGTCAGCTTGACGGACAGATTGACGTCACCGATCCACAAGGGCGACGCAATCTCGGCGGTAACGTCAATATCCGCAACTTCTCGCTGGCAATGATTAACCCTGTCTTTGCGCGCGGTGAAAAAGCAGCGGGCACCCTGAACGCGAATCTGCGTCTGGGTGGCGACGTGCAGAGTCCCCAGTTGTTTGGGCAATTGCAGCTCACGGGTCTGGATATCGACGGCAACTTTATGCCGTTTGACATGCAGGCAAGCCGGGTGGCGATGAACTTCAACGGTACGCGCTCCACGCTTGACGGTGTCATTGCCACGAATAAAGGGCAAATTAGCCTCAGCGGTAACGCCGACTGGACGCAAATTGACAACTGGCGGGCGCAGGTGGCAGCGAAAGGCAGCCGGGTGCGCATCACTGTGCCGCCGATGGTGCGCCTCGATGTATCGCCTGACGTGGTCTTTACTGCTACGCCAAGCCTGTTTACCCTCGACGGTAACGTCGATGTGCCATGGGCGCGCATCGTGGTTCACGACGTGCCGGAAAGCGCGGTGGGCGTGTCCAGCGACGAAGTGATGCTCGATAAAGATCTCAAACCGGTGAATCCGAAGTCTGCGGGTATTCCTATCAACAGCAACCTGACGATTCACGTCGGCAATAACGTGCGTCTGGATGCGTTTGGTCTGAAGGCGCGTCTGACCGGGGACCTGAAAGTGGCGCAGGACAAGCATGGTTTGGGCCTCAACGGGCAGATCAACATTCCTGAAGGCCGTTTCCACGCCTACGGTCAGGACCTGATCGTGCGCAAAGGGATCCTGTTGTTCTCAGGCCCGCCGGATCAGCCTATGCTGAATATTGAAGCCATCCGTAACCCGGAAGCCACCGAAGACAACGTGACTGCCGGGGTGCGCGTGACCGGAATGGCGGACCAGCCGAAGGCCGAAATCTTCTCTGACCCGGCGATGTCGCAGCAGGCCGCGCTCTCGTATCTGTTACGTGGGCAAGGGTTGGACAGCGAACAGGGCGACGGTGCCGCAATGACCTCCGCACTGGTTGGCCTGGGGGTTGCACAAAGTGGGCAGATTGTGGGTAAAATCGGCGAGACGTTTGGCGTCAGCAATCTGGCGCTGGATACCGCAGGAGTGGGTGATTCCTCTCAGGTGGTGGTCAGCGGCTATATCGCGCCAGGTCTGCAGGTAAAATATGGTGTGGGAATTTTTGACTCTCTGGCAACACTCACGTTACGCTATCGCCTGATGCCCAAGCTTTATCTGGAAGCGGTGTCTGGCATAGACCAGGCACTTGATCTGCTCTATCAGTTTGAGTTTTAGCAATGCGAATATTTGTATATGGCAGTTTGCGGCGCAAACAAGGCAACAGTCACTGGATGACCAACGCCCAGTGGCTGGGCGATCACAGCGTCGATAACTATCAACTCTACAGCCTGGGCCACTATCCAGGCGCCGTGCCAGGGGATGGCACTGTAGCAGGTGAAGTGTATCGTATCGACGCCTCGACGCTAGCCGAACTTGACGCGCTGCGTACCAAAGGCGGCGAGTACGCGCGCCGTTTAATCCAGACACCTTACGGTAGCGCGTGGATGTACGTCTATCAGCGTCCGGTGGACGGATTCACGCGAATCGAAACCGGCAACTGGCTGGATAAAGATAAGTTCTGAAAGACTAAATGAGTAACGCCACCTTCGGGTGGCGTTATTTTTTTGCGCGTCATGAATTCTACAAACAAAAACACCGCCCGTAGGCGGTGTCTTCACGACGGTAAGAATTACTTCTTAGCGCGTTCGAAGGAGGCGATGATTTCTGCTTTCGCAGCTTCAGCGTTATCCCAGCCTTCAACTTTAACCCATTTGCCTTTCTCGAGCGCTTTGTACTGCTCGAAGAAGTGGGAGATCTGCGCTTTCAGCAGTTCTGGCAGGTCGTTCACATCTTTAATGTGATCGTATTCTTTGCTCAGCTTGGTGTGCGGTACCGCAACCAGTTTCGCATCTTCACCGGCTTCGTCGGTCATTTTCAGCACGCCAACTGGACGGCAACGGATCACAGAACCCGGCTGCAGTGGGTAAGGCGTTGGGACCAGTACGTCAACCGGGTCACCGTCCAGGGAGAGGGTGTGGTTGATGTAACCGTAGTTGCACGGATAGAACATCGCGGTAGACATGAAACGGTCAACGAACAGCGCGCCGGTGTCTTTATCAATTTCATATTTGATAGGGTCAGCGTTGGCTGGAATTTCGATAACCACGTAGATGTCTTCTGGCAAGTCTTTGCCTGCAGGGACGTTGAGTAAGCTCATGTCTATTTCCTTTAATCTGGTGTCATTCAAGTGCCCGGTATTATAGCCAACTCACGTTAAATGTCTCCGCTTCTTTTCCGCCGCAGAAGGCCTTCAGACCGTTTTTCAGAGCCTTTAACCAGGCGATAAATCCATAAACCCAGCCACTTGATGAATAAGTTTGTGGAAGCGCTTACAAATCACCCTTTCTCTTTTTGGAAGTGTGAAGTAACGCATCACGTTACATTTCCCATTGTCTATAGTTTTTCGGCAGATGACGCTTTTAACAACAATAACCCGAAGAGGATACCCTATATGTGGAAGCGCTTACTTCTTGTCTCGACTGTTTCTGCAGCCATGTCGTCTATGGCGATGGCTGCCCCTTTAACCGTAGGATTTTCGCAGGTCGGCTCTGAATCCGGCTGGCGTGCTGCTGAAACCAGCGTGGCGAAAAGTGAGGCTGAAAAACGCGGCATCACTCTGAAAATTGCTGATGGTCAGCAAAAACAAGAGAACCAAATCAAGGCAGTACGTTCATTTATCGCCCAAGGCGTGGATGCGATTTTCATCGCGCCAGTGGTGGCAACGGGCTGGGAGCCGGTGCTGAAAGAAGCGAAGCAGGCAAAAATCCCGGTATTCCTGCTCGACCGTTCTGTTGATGTAAAAGACAAATCGCTCTACATGACCACCGTGACGGCCGACAACGTGCTGGAAGGCAAGCTGATTGGCGAATGGCTGGTGAAAACCGAAGCCGGTAAACCGTGTAACGTCGTAGAACTGCAAGGTACGGTCGGGGCGAGCGTGGCTATCGATCGTAAAAAAGGCTTTGCAGAAGCCGTGGCGAAAGCGCCAAACATCAAAATCATTCGTTCTCAGTCCGGCGACTTTACCCGCAGCAAAGGTAAAGAAGTCATGGAAAGCTTCATCAAAGCAGAGAGCAATGGCAAAAACATCTGCATGGTTTACGCCCATAACGATGATATGGCGATCGGTGCCATTCAGGCCATCAAAGAAGCGGGCCTGAAACCGGGCAAAGATATCCTGACCGGGTCTATCGACGGCGTGCCGGATATCTATAAAGCGATGATGAACGGTGAAGCCAACGCCAGCGTAGAGCTGACGCCAAACATGGCTGGCCCGGCGTTTGATGCACTCGAGAAATTCAAGAAAGACGGCACCATGCCGCCGAAGCTGACCCTGACGAAATCGACACTCTATCTGCCTGACACCGCAAAAGAAGAGTTAGAGAAGAAGAAAAACATGGGCTATTGAGTTGTATTACCCCTCACCGTCGCTGCTCTGCGCAGTTTGTTGTTCTCCTTCTCCCTCGGGGAGAGGGCAGGGGTGAGGGGGCAGTCGACACCGTAGTTCGTTTGCCTTCGCCCTAACCCTTTCCCCTGAGGGGAGATGAAGCCGGATAACACCGCGCGTCCTCTCCCTTCTCGGGAGCGGGTTGGGGTGAAGGGTATTTTCAGGGGGCTGATAATGACTGACGTAACCCACAATCAGGATATTTTGCGCACGGAAGGCTTGAGCAAATTTTTCCCTGGCGTGAAAGCGCTGGATAACGTGGATTTCAGCCTGCGTCGCGGCGAAATCATGGCCCTTCTCGGCGAAAATGGCGCCGGAAAATCGACCCTCATTAAAGCGCTGACCGGTGTTTACCACGCCGATCGCGGCACCATCTGGCTTGAAGGCGACACTATCTCGCCGAAAAACACCGCTCACGCTCAACAGCTGGGTATCGGCACGGTGTATCAGGAAGTGAACCTGCTGCCCAACATGTCAGTGGCAGACAACCTGTTTATCGGCCGCGAACCGCGTCGGTTTGGCCTGATCCAACGCAAAGAGATGGAAAAACGCGCTACCGCGCTGATGGCCTCTTACGGTTTTTCCCTCGACGTGCGCGAACCGCTGAACCGCTTTTCGGTGGCGATGCAGCAAATTGTCGCGATTTGCCGCGCCATCGATCTCTCGGCCAAAGTGCTGATCCTCGATGAACCGACCGCCAGCCTGGATACTCAGGAAGTGGAAATGCTGTTTACCCTGATGCGCCAGCTGCGCGATCAGGGCGTCAGCCTGATTTTTGTCACCCATTTTCTCGATCAGGTTTATCAGGTCAGTGACCGTATCACGGTGCTGCGCAACGGCAGTTTTGTCGGCTGCAAAGAAACCAAAGCGTTGCCGCAAATTGAGCTGATCAAAATGATGCTCGGCCGTGAGCTGGATAACAACGCCCTCCAACGCGCAGGCCGCACGCTGCTGAGCGACAGACCGGTAGCGGCGTTTAAAGGCTACGGCAAAAAAGGCGTCATTGAACCGTTCGATTTGCAGGTTCGCCCCGGCGAAATTGTCGGCCTGGCGGGGCTGCTCGGCTCCGGGCGCACCGAAACTGCAGAAGTCATATTCGGCATCAAACCTTCCGACAGCGGCAGCGCGGAAATCAAAGGCAAGCCGCAAACGCTGCGGTCCCCGCATCAGGCCTCGTGTCTGGGTATCGGTTTTTGCCCTGAAGACCGAAAAACTGACGGCATCATCGCCGCCGCTTCGGTGCGTGAAAATATCATTTTGGCGCTCCAGGCGCAGCGCGGCTGGCTGCGGCCGATCCCACGTCGTGAACAAAATGAGATTGCCGAACGCTTCATTCGCCAGTTGGGGATCCGCACGCCCAGCGCGGAGCAGCCGATCGAGTTTCTCTCCGGTGGCAACCAGCAAAAAGTCCTGCTGTCACGCTGGCTACTGACGCGCCCACAGTTCCTGATCCTCGACGAACCCACACGCGGGATCGATGTCGGCGCGCACGCGGAGATCATTCGTCTGATCGAAACGCTGTGTGCCGATGGTCTCGCGCTGCTGGTGATTTCGTCGGAGCTGGAAGAACTGGTGGGCTATGCGGATCGGGTCATTATTTTGCGCGATCGTAAACAGGTGGCAGAGATCCCGCTGGATGCGCTGTCGGTTCCGGCGATCATGAATGCAATTGCGGCATAAGGAGTACGACGTGATGCCACAATCTCTCCCTCAAACTGAACGGCCAAAACGCCGTTTCCGTTGGCCCACGGGCATGCCGCAAATCGCGGCGTTGATCCTGGTATTGGTGGTCGACAGCATTGTTTCGCCCCATTTTTTCCAGGTGGTATTGCAGGACGGCCGCCTGTTTGGCAGCCCGATAGACATACTTAACCGCGCGGCGCCAGTGGCGCTACTGGCGATCGGTATGACGCTGGTGATTGCCACCGGCGGGATCGATTTGTCGGTCGGCGCGATAATGGCGATTGCAGGGGCCACGGCGGCGTCGATGGAAGTCGCCGGACACAGCCTGCCGATGGTGCTGCTGGCGGCGCTGGCGACCGGCGCACTGGCCGGGCTGTGGAATGGCGTTCTGGTGGCCATCTTCAAAATCCAGCCCTTTGTCGCAACGCTGATTTTAATGGTGGCCGGGCGCGGTGTGGCACAGCTGATCACCGCCGGGCAAATCGTGACTTTTGATTCAGATTCCCTTGCCTGGTTTGGTAGCGGCAAACTGTTGCTGTTCCCAACGCCGGTGCTTATTGCGCTGATGACGCTGGTGATTTTCTGGCTGTTTACCCGGAAAACGGCGCTGGGAATGTTTATCGAAGCGGTGGGGATTAACATTCGCGCGGCGAAAAACGCCGGGGTGAATACCCGCATCGTGGTGATGTTGACCTACGTCTTGAGCGGCGTGTGCGCCGCCATTGCCGGGGTGATTGTCGCGGCGGATATTCGCGGCGCGGATGCCAACAACGCCGGGCTGTGGTTGGAGCTGGACGCCATTCTGGCGGTGGTTATCGGCGGCGCTTCGCTGATGGGCGGGCGTTTTAACCTGCTGCTGTCAGTGATTGGCGCGCTGATTATCCAGGGCATGAATACCGGGATTTTGCTGTCAGGCTTCCAGCCGGAGTTGAATCAGGTGGTGAAAGCGGTGGTCGTGCTGTGCGTGCTGGTGGTCCAGTCGCCGCGCTTTATCAGCTTACTGAAAGGAGTGCGCGGCCATGATAAAACGTAATTTGCCGCTGATGATCACCCTCGGGGTGTTTATCCTCGGCTATGTCTATTGTCTGACGCAGTTCCCGGGCTTCGCATCGACCCGCGTGATTTGCAACATTCTCACCGATAACGCGTTTCTCGGGATCATCGCCGTCGGCATGACCTTTGTGATCCTCTCCGGCGGGATCGACCTGTCGGTTGGCTCGGTGATCGCCTTTACCGGCGTGTTTCTCGCCAAGGCTATCGGCGTCTGGGGATTATCACCGTTGGTGGCGTTCCCGCTGGTACTGCTGATGGGCTGCGCATTCGGTGCGTTTATGGGTCTGCTGATTGATGCCCTGAAAATCCCGGCGTTTATCATCACCCTGGCCGGCATGTTCTTCCTGCGTGGCGTCAGCTACCTCGTGTCTGAAGAGTCGATCCCGATCAACCACCCAATATACGATTCGCTGTCGGACATGGCGTGGATGATCCCCGGCGGTGGACGCCTAAGCGCCATGGGCGTGCTGATGCTGCTGGTGGTGGTGGCGGGAATGTTTGTCGCTCACCGCACGCGTTTCGGTAATCAGGTTTACGCCATCGGCGGCAGCGCGGTGTCGGCCAACCTGATGGGCATTTCCACCCGCAGCACCACGATCCGCATTTACATGCTGTCGACGGGCCTGGCGACGCTGGCCGGGATCGTCTTCTCCGTTTACACCCAGGCCGGTTACGCGCTGGCGGGAATGGGCGTGGAGCTGGATGCGATTGCCTCGGTAGTGATTGGCGGCACGCTGCTCAGCGGCGGCGTGGGCACGGTGCTCGGCACGCTGTTTGGCGTTGGTATTCAGGGGCTGATTCAGACCTACATCAACTTCGACGGCACGCTCAGTTCGTGGTGGACCAAAATCGCCATCGGCATTTTGCTGTTCATCTTTATTGCCCTGCAACGCGGCCTGACCGTACTGTGGGAAAGCCGCCAAAGCTCGACGGTGACCCGCGTTCCGGTGGCGATAACCAAGCAATAACGTCCTGAATTTACTGATAAGCCTAAAGTCATTCCGGTAGCAGCCGATACTGTCTGTTTACGCCCAAAAGTCTCTTTGCTACCGGGAATGACATCATGCTGAAAAAGCTTTCAATCCGTACCGGCCTGCTTTCTTTACTGGCCGTGATGACCCTTCTTCTGCTGCTGGTCAGCGGCATTGGTATTTACGCTCTCACCCAAAGTTCGTCCTCTCTCACGCGCATTAATCACCTTCAGGGTGAGCAACTCGTCCAGCTCAACAAGGGCTATACGCTTATTCTGCGCGCGCGGAACGAAGCGGGTCAGGCGGTCCGGTTGATGGAAATCGGGATGCTCGATGACGCGGCAAAATCGGTGCAGAACATCAACCGCGAAGTGACGATGGCGCAGAAAACCCTGGCCGACGTGATCGCCTCGAAAATTGACGATAAGCAAGGCGCGCAGTTGCTGGCCCAGGTGGCAAAAAGCTACGCGGCGTATAACAAGCAGGGCATCGCGCCGATGCTGGCGGCGCTGAATCAGCAGAGCGCAGACAGCTATTATGATCTGCTGGAAAATCATCTGATCCCGGTTTCCCGCCAGTTTGATAACGACATGCAGGCGTTTCAGACGTGGGTAGATAGCCGCGGGCAGGTGGAAGTGAAAGTGGTCCAAAAGAGCAAAAGCCGGGTAATGACGCTGATGGTTATCGCCATTCTGCTGACTGCCGGCGTGATTGCGCTGGCCTGGTTGGCGCTGCGCAACATGCTGCTTAAGCCGCTGAACACGGCGATCGTGCAGCTCGAGCAGGTGGCGGCGGGTAATCTGACCCACAGTGACAATGCGCTGGTCAGCCGGGAGATTAACCGTCTGAACGCGGCGATCAGCGAAATGCGTGAATCGCTGATGGGCTCGGTGCTGCGGGTGCGTGATGCCAGTTCACAGATTGATATCGGTAGCCGCGAGCTGACCGCGGGCAACAATAATTTGGCGCAGCGCACCGAATCCACGGCGACGTCGCTGGAGCAAACGGCGGCGAGTATGGAGCAGATCACCGCCACGGTGAAACAGAACGCTGACAACGCCGAGCAGGCGCACCAGCTGGCGAAAACGGTGTCGGATACCGCGGATCGTGGCAGCGAAATGGTGTGTTATGTCATTGAGAAAATGCGCGATATTTCCGGCAGCTCCAGTCGCATCGGTGACATCCTCAGTGTGATTGATGGGATTGCCTTCCAGACCAATATTCTGGCGCTGAATGCATCTGTCGAAGCGGCACGCGCCGGTGAGCAGGGGCGTGGTTTTGCGGTAGTGGCAGGCGAAGTGCGCAATCTGGCCAGCCGCAGCGCCGACGCGGCGAAAGAAATTCGCACGCTGATCAGCGATTCACAAACGCACGTCAGCGAAGGCAGCGAACTGGCGCAGCAGGCCGGCGAAACGATGGACGAAATCGCGTCTGAGGTGATGCGGATGACCAAACTGATGCGCGAGATTGCCAGCGCGTCTCAGGAGCAGAGCCGTGGCATTGAGCAGGTGAATATTGCGGTGATTCAAATGGATGAAACGGCGCAGCAGAATGCGGCGCTGGTTCAGCAGTCTTCCGCCGCTACGCGCTCGCTGGAAGAGCAGTCGCGTGAACTGATGGAAGCCATGGCGTCGTTCAGGTTGCAGAATCAGGCGGCGTAGTACTTGTTTGATGCCCTCTCCCACAGGGAGAGGGAACAGATCGGTCTTTGCATTTTCTCCCTCTCCCTCAGGGAGAGGGTCGGGGAGAGGGAAGCGCAAACCGATTACGCCTCCGGGAATTCCCGGATTAAACGTTCCACATCGTCGACCATATGCTCGTTACCGACGAAGAACGGACGGCGTTGGTGCAGCGTGTCCGGAATGATATCCAGAATACGGTCTTTACCGTCGCTGGCTTTACCGCCCGCCTGTTCGGCAAGGAAGGCCATCGGGTTGCATTCGTACAGTAAGCGCAGTTTCCCTTCTGGGTGGCTGGCGGTGCTTGGGTACAAATAAATCCCACCCTTCAGAAGGTTACGGTGGAAATCTGCCACCAGAGAGCCGATATAGCGCGACGTGTACGGGCGCTGGGTGTGCTTATCTTCTTCCTGACAGAACTTCAGATACTTCTTCACGCCCATCGGGAATTTGATGTAGTTGCCTTCGTTGATCGAGTAGGTGTTGCCCTTGTCCGGGAAGCGCATGCGCTCCTGGCACAGGCAGAACACGCCGAGCGAAGGGTCGTAGGTGAAGGCATGCACGCCGCAGCCGGTGGTGTACACCAGCATGGTCGAGGAGCCGTAAACCACGTAACCCGCCGCAACCTGTTTGTTGCCGGGTTGCAGGAAATCTTCTTCTGTGACCTGTGTGCCGACAGGCGTCACGCGGCGGTAGATGGAGAAAATTGTGCCGACGGAGACGTTAACGTCGATGTTAGACGAGCCGTCCAGTGGGTCCATCAGTACGACGTATTTGGCGTGCTCGCAGCCGTCGAAAACGACAATTTCGTCTTCTTCTTCGGAGGCAATCCCGGCCACGATGTCACGGGCTCTCAGAGCGGCTTTCAGCTTTTCATTGGCGAACAGGTCCAGCTTCTGCTGGGTTTCGCCCTGAATGTTTTCAGCCCCGCTGGCACCCAGGATATCGACCAGACCGGCCTTGTTGATATCGCGGTGGATGATCTTGGCGCCGAGCTTTATTGCCGACAGCAAAGCAGTGAGCTCCCCGGTCGCATGAGAGAACTCGTGCTGCTTTTCGACAATAAATTCACCTAACGTTTTCATAACACTTTCCCTGCATTTGATGTTGAGTAAAGCGGTTAATGTCCAACAATCTTAACAAACATTCAAAATCCCGCGTAATGGTGAATCGCGCCAGCAAATTACGGAATTAACCGAAATGCGTTTCTCAGCCCGCTCACATGAGGGTAAAATACGCGGCTGATGAAAGAGGGATAATGACGTATGCGCATTCATATTTTGGGGATTTGTGGCACTTTTATGGGCGGACTGGCGATGCTGGCACGTTCCCTGGGCCATGAAGTGACCGGTTCGGACGCCAATGTGTATCCACCGATGAGCACGCTGCTGGAAGAGCAGGGCATTGATCTGATTCAGGGTTATGACGCGAGCCAGCTCGAGCCACAGCCGGATCTGGTTATCATTGGTAACGCCATGACCCGCGGCAATCCGTGTGTTGAAGCGGTGCTTGAGAAAAACATTCCGTACATGTCCGGTCCGCAGTGGCTGCATGACTTTGTGCTGCGCGACCGTTGGGTCGTGGCCGTTGCCGGTACCCATGGCAAAACCACCACCGCCGGGATGGCGACGTGGATCCTCGAAGCGTGCGGCTACAAACCCGGCTTCGTGATCGGCGGCGTACCGGGCAACTTCGATGTATCCGCGCGTCTGGGCGACAGCCCGTTCTTCGTGATTGAAGCCGATGAATATGACTGCGCATTCTTCGACAAGCGTTCCAAGTTCGTGCATTACTGCCCGCGCACGCTGATCCTCAACAACCTTGAGTTCGATCACGCGGATATTTTTGACGATCTGAAAGCGATTCAGAAACAGTTCCACCACCTGGTGCGCATCGTGCCGGGCCAGGGGCGTATTATCGCGCCGGAAAACGACATCAACCTGAAGCAAACGCTGGCGATGGGCTGCTGGAGTGAACAGGAGCTGGTGGGCGAACAGGGTCACTGGCAGGCAAAGAAAATCACCACCGATGCCGCCCAATGGGACGTGTTCCTCGACGGTGAAAAAGTCGGTCAGGTGAAATGGGGCCTGGTGGGCGAGCACAACATGCACAATGGCCTGATGGCAATTGCTGCCGCGCGTCACGTGGGCGTGAAGCCTGCCGATGCGGCAGAAGCATTGGGCTCATTCGTTAACGCCCGTCGTCGCCTGGAGCTGCGCGGCGAAGCCAACGGCGTCACCGTGTATGACGATTTCGCGCATCACCCGACCGCGATCCTCGCGACGCTACAAGCGCTGCGTGGCAAAGTGGGCGGAACGGCGCGTATTCTCGCCGTGCTGGAACCGCGTTCTAACACCATGAAAATGGGCGTTTGCAAAGACGATCTGGCACCGTCTCTTGGCCGTGCCGATGAAGTGTTCCTGTTGCAGCCGCAGCACATACCGTGGCAGGTCGCGGAAGTGGCGGAAGCTTGCATTCAGCCTGCGCATTGCAGTGCTGACGTGGATACGCTGGTCGACATGATCGCGAAATCCGTCCAACCGGGCGATCACATTCTGGTGATGAGCAACGGCGGTTTTGGCGGGATTCATCAGAAACTGTTGGATATGCTGGCTAAAAAAGCTGAGCAGGCAGCGGTAGAGTAACCGGCACGCCCGGTGGCGTGTTGCTTACCGGGCCTACGGCATCACAGGCACGAACTGTGCTTTGCTTACCGGGCCTACAACATTGTAGGCCGGATAAGCGCAGCGCCATCCGGCAATGATTTACTTAGCGTTTTCCGCAAGCTCGCGCAGATACTGGAATATCAGGCGGGAAGATTTCGGCGGCTTATTGCCTTCTTTCTCTTTCTTCGCGTTACGGATAAGCGAACGCAATTGCTGACGGTCGGCATCCGGCCACAGATTCAACACTTCCGCGACCACATCATCCCCTTCATCGACCAGACGATCGCGCAGCTGTTCCAGTTTGTGGAACAGGGCAACCTGCTGGTTGTGACGGTTTTTCAGCTTGTCGAGCGCCTGACGGATTGGGTCTACGTCACGCTGACGCAGCATTTTGCCGATCAGCTGCATCTGACGGCGACGGCCTTCCTTCTTGATACGCTGTGCCAGTTCAACAGCAGCGCGCAGGTCGTCATCGAGCGGGATTTTGTCCAGCGCGTTTTTACCCAGCTCTACGATTTCGGCCCCGAGATCTTTTAATTCCTCGGCGTCGCGTTTAATTTCACTTTTACTGACCCAGATGATTTCATTATCTTCATCTTCAATCTTGTCATCACCGGGCACGTCGTCGAGCCAGTCATCGGGCTGCTTTGTCATCTCAGGCTCCTAAAAAAAGAGACACATGTTATCAGTTAAGGAGCGCACTGAAAAACGGTTCTCTGTTAGACTTCAATAAACTCCTTTCTACATTATGGCATTAGCGATGAAAGTAATCACACAGGTTGCAGAACAGCGTAAAGCACTGGAAAAAGCCGTCTCCACCGCACTCGAGCTGGCGGCAGGCAAGTCTGATAGTGCAGAGGTCGGAGTCAGTAAATCGACCGGGATCAGCGTCAGCACGCGCTACGGCGAAGTGGAAAACGTCGAGTTTAACAGCGACGGCGCCCTGGGGATTACGGTTTACCATCAGAATCGCAAAGGCAGCGCGTCCACCACGGATTTAAGCCCGGACGCCGTCGCGCGTACCGTGCAGGCCGCACTGGATATCGCACGTTATACTTCGCCGGACCCGTACGCGGGCGTGGCGGAAAAAGAGTTACTGGCCTTTGACGCGCCGGATCTCGACCTGTTCCACCCGGCAGAAGTGACGCCGGACGAAGCCATTGAGCTGGCCGCGCGCGCTGAACAAGCCGCGTTGAAGGCCGACAAACGCATCACCAATACCGAAGGCGGCAGCTTCAACAGCCACTACGGCGTGAAAGTATTCGGCAACAGCCACGGCATGTTACAGAGCTATTGCTCCACCCGACATTCACTCTCGAGCTGCGTAATCGCCGAAGAAAATGGCGACATGGAACGCGACTACGCGTACACCATTGGCCGCGCGATGGGCGACCTGCTCGATCCGGAATCTGTCGGCGAAGACTGTGCGCGACGCACGTTGTCTCGCCTTTCGCCGCGTAAACTGTCGACCATGAAAGCGCCGGTGATTTTTGCCAATGAAGTGGCAACCGGGCTGTTTGGTCATCTGGTCGGCGCCATTGCTGGCGGCGCGGTATACCGCAAATCGACGTTCCTGCTGGATTCCCTCGGCCAGCAAATTCTGCCGGAATGGCTGACCATCGAAGAGCATCCACATCTGCTGAAAGGCCTGGCATCGACGCCGTTCGACAGCGAAGGCGTCGCGACCTCCCGTCGCGACATCATTAAAGACGGCATCCTGACGCAGTGGCTGCTGACCAACTACTCTGCTCGCAAACTGGGACTGAAAAGCACCGGTCATGCTGGCGGCATTCATAACTGGCGCATTCAGGGCCAGGGTCTGAGCTTTGAAAAGTTGCTTAAAGAGATGGGCACCGGCCTTGTCGTTACCGAATTGATGGGGCAGGGTGTGAGTGGCGTAACGGGCGATTACTCCCGTGGCGCATCAGGCTTCTGGGTTGAAAACGGTGAAATCCAGTATCCGGTGAGTGAAATCACCATCGCCGGAAACCTGAAAGATATGTGGCGTAATATCGTGACCGTGGCCGACGATATCGAAACGCGTAGCAACATTCAGTGCGGTTCCGTACTGCTGCCGGAAATGAAAATCGCCGGTCAATAATAGTGTTCTCATGGTGGCGCGACCTGCCGCGCCACGCCTGTTAAATAATAAAAAAGGAAGTGAGCAATGCGTAAAAAAGTACTGGCTTTATTGGCCGTCACTGCGCTGATGAGTGCTGCCCCGGCGTTTGCCGACCTGGGCGACGACATGGACACGCTGTCCGAAAACCTGAAAGTCGTGCAGAAAACGGATGATGCCACGGCGATGAAAGACGCCCTCGGCAAAATGCGTACTGCGGCGCTCGATGCCCAGAAGCAAACGCCACCGAAGCTGGAAGATAAAGCGGCAGACAGCGCGGAAATGAAAGATTACCGCCACGGTTTCGATATTCTGATTGGCCAGATTGATAGCGCCACCAAACTTGCTAACGAAGGCAAAATCAAGGAAGCGCAGGGCGTAGCCCTCGATCTCGCCGGAACACGCAACACCTACCACAAGAAATACCGTTAAGAAGAAGGGTGCCTGAGACAAAAAGCCTCAAGCACCCGCCGGTATTCTCCTTTATCGTCATCGTAAAAGCTTATCGACATCACAGTTTTACGAGAACACTCGCAACGCGTTGCCACTTCTTTCCGCTCTCTTTTCAGTCGTTTCCCGTGACATTCATCACGCTTATCTAGCATTTAATCCGTATTCAACGAAATTATGTGGGACAGATCACTCCCGCCTCTCCCCTTTCCACTTCGAAGTGGAAAACAACTCGCTACAAACCCAACACCGCCCACGTTAGTTTTAACTCAGACGCAACAAACGGGGTCAGAAGAGTGAACAACGGAGCAGTCATTACCGACGTTGGGAGTCAGACAGAAGAGCTTGCGACACGCATGCTGAGCCAGGTTTACAGCCTGCTGAAAGGTCATGGCATCATCCCGAACGCCGTCCAGGAGCAAATGCTGACATCTCATGTCCGTGCGATGGCACACCGGTCAATCACCGGCGAGCCGCTGCCAGAAGTAGAAGCCAGCCTGTTTGAAGAAATTTCACCCGATTCAATGTCGCTTGCCCGCGAAGTGGTAGCACAGTTCGGCAACCTTCCGGATGAAGAAGCCTGGCTGTTGTCGGTGCACTTCGAAGTGGCGAAAGAAAACCTTTAAGGAGCAAAACATGACACAAATTACCGTAGTGATTGGCGATCGTCTGGGCAAAGGTCAGAAAGTTGCAGCTGGTGTGGAAAAGGCCGGTGGCCGTGCGGTAGTCGTGCCGGGCGTTGCTGCTGATATGAAACTGGGCGACGTGATGAAAGCAGAAAATGCCACCTTCGGCATCTCCTTCTGCGGCAGCGGTGGCGCCGGTGCAATTACCGCGCAGACCAAGCACGGTTATAAAGCGAAATACGGCATGCGTTCAGTGGATGAAGGCGTTACCGCAATCAACGAAGGCGCGAACGTACTGGGCTTCGGCTTTATGGATAAAGAAGAGTTGGGCGAGCGTTTAGTGCTGGCCTGGCAGAAGAAATACGGCGCATAAGATGAAAGAACAATTCACCACCACGGTGAGGGTCAAGGGCAAAGGCGAGGCCAAATCACGCGCCTTTGCCGATGCTCTCAACCAGGTACAGGGTACGGTGATGAAAGCGTCACCACATATTTTACTGCGCATCGAACCACAGGACGTGGCGGTTGTTCATGCGCAGGAATCGGTCCGGAAAGAGGCATTTCTGTTTATCTTTCTGCGCCGGGAACGACGCACGTTCAGCGTTGAGCTGGATGTCACCGTCAACGTGACAGCGTTAAATCTCGACAAAGTAGATTTCGTCACGACAACATAACCATTAGAAAAGGACAGACTCATGTTCCTGATTATTCTCTTTAAATCACTCATCATTGGCGGCCTGGTCGGCGTCGGTGTGGGTGCCGGAGCTGCACGCATGTTTCATGCGCCCACCACGCAAGGGATGGGTGCTTTTCGTACGTTGGGCGAGCTGAACTCCTGCGAAGGTGACCCGGCTTCCCACTTCTCATTTGGCCTGGGCTTCTTCTTTAACGCCTGGGCATCCTCAGTGGCGGCGGGGGCCTTCACGCAGGACGTTGATCACCGCATCATCCCGAACTGGGGTGCCGCCGCGCTGATGGTCAAAAACCGCAATGTGGCAGAAACCCTGCACGACCCGAAAAAAATGGCGATCGCCTGTGGTCTGATCGGCATGGTGGTCGTGGCGTTCCTTAACTCCACGGCGTCTGCGGTGCCCGAAGCCTTGCAGGTTACGGCGGTGAAAGTACTGGTTCCTGCGGCCAACCTGCTGGTGAACATCATCATGCCGGTCATCTTCTGGCTGGCGGCGATTGATGCCGGTAAAAAATCGGGTTTCTGGGCGACGATTTTCGGCGGCGCTGCGCAGCTGATTATGGGTAACGCCGTCCCTGGCCTGGTGCTGGGTATCCTGATTGGTAAAGGCGTTGAAGAGAGCGGCTGGCATCGTGTCACTAAAGTGATGATGGGCGCGATTGTGACCCTGTTCGTGCTGAGTGCCTTCTTCCGTGGTTTCGACATGAAAATGATTGAGTCCTTCCACATGACGGTGCCGAACTGGCTGGATCTGCTGCACAACGCCATGAGCGGGAAATAAGGGGATAACGCATGGAACAGAATAAAGGTTTTTGGTACGCGGACTGGTCATTCCCGATCTTTGTCGGCCTGCTTTCCTCCGGCGTGTTCGCCGGGACACACATGTACTACCTGTATGGCATCGGGGCTTTCAACGAAGTGGCCTTCGTGGCGATGTTGAAATCGGGTATTGATACCGGCGTATACGGCGCGGTGGCCGCGTTTGGTGCGAGCTTCCTGTTTGCCCGAATCATCGAAGGGTCACTGGTTGGGATCCTGGACATCGGCGGTGCCATCCAGACCGGCGTTGGCCTTGGTGTTCCCGCGCTGCTGTTGGGCGCAGGCATCGTCTTCCCGGTGGCCAACTTCGCCGCCTCTCTGGCGACGGGCCTGATTATCGGCGTGGCGATTGGCTACCTGATTATCCTGGCGCGTAAGTTCACCATTAATCAGAGCGACTCCACCTACGGGGCCGACGTGATGATGGGCGCGGGTAACGCCTCTGGCCGCTTCCTCGGTCCATTGATTATCCTCAGCGCGATGACCGCCTCGATTCCCATCGGGATTGGCTCACTGGCCGGCGCGCTACTGTTCTACATCTGGCAGAAGCCGATTACCGGTGGCGCTATCCTCGGCGCGATGATCCTCGGTTCTATCTTCCCGGTCGCGATCGGCTAAGTCTGCAAGGAGAAAGCGATGTTTGATTTACTGCTAAAGCGCGCACGATTGGTTGACGATACGGTAACGGATATCGCCATCAAAGACGGCAAGATTGCAGCGCTGGGCGAGATTAACGGTGAGGCGACGAAAGTTGTCTCTCTCAACGGCGAGCACTACGTCAGCGCGGGCTGGATTGATTTACACGTCCACTGCTACCCGAAATCGCCTATTTATAACGATGAGCCGGACAGCGTAGGCGTGGCGACCGGTGTCACCACCGTTATCGACGCAGGCAGCACCGGGGCCGACGATGTGGATACCTTCCACGAACTGACTCGCGCTTGTGCCACTGACGTGTATGCGCTGCTGAACATCTCCCGCGTGGGCCTTATCGCGCAGAACGAATTAGCCAACATGGCGAACATTGATGCCGACGCCGCGTCGGCCGCCATCAAGCGCCACCCGAATTTCATCGTTGGCCTGAAGGCGCGCATGAGCAGCAGCGTGGTCGGTGAAAACGGCATCACGCCGCTCGAAAAAGCGAAAGAAATTCAGAAAGCGAACGGCGACCTGCCGCTGATGGTGCATATCGGCAATAACCCGCCGAACCTTGATGAAATCACCGAGCTGCTGACCTCCGGCGACATCATTACCCACTGCTACAACGGCAAACCGAACCGCATTCTGACCCCGTCGGGCGAGCTGCGTGCTTCGGTTTCCGGTGCCCTGAAACGTGGCATCAAGCTGGATGTGGGCCACGGCACCGCCAGCTTCAGTTTTGACGTCGCCAAACAGGCGATTGCGATGGGCATTCTGCCGCACACCATCAGCTCTGACATTTACTGTCGCAACCGCATCAACGGGCCGGTGCATTCGCTGGCCCGTGTGATGGCGAAATTCCTCGCCATCGGGATGTCGCTGCCACAGGTGATCGACTGTGTAACCGCCAATGCCGCCGAGGCGATTCGCCTGAAGAATAAAGGCCAGCTGGCGGTAGGCTTCGATGCCGACCTCACCGTATTTACCCTGAAACGCCAGCCAGTCACGCTGGTGGATGCCGAAAACAATGCCCTGCAAGCGGACCAGGATCTGGTGCCGCTGGCCGCAATCCGTGCAGGCAAGGGCTATCTGACCGAACAAGGGAGTGCAGAACATGTCTTCGATTTATGAAAAATATCAGCTGAAACAGGTTATTAACGCCTCTGGCCGCATGACGGCGCTCGGTGTGTCGACCCCGCGCCCGGAAGTGGTAGAAGCGGTCCTGACCGGCATGAATCACTACTTCGAAATGAAAGACCTGGTGAACAAAACCGGCGAGTACATCGCCAAGTTACTGGACGTAGAAGGCGCGACGGTGGTTTCCTGCGCCTCCGCCGGCATCGCGCAGTCCATCGCTGGCGTGCTGGTGAAAGACAGCGACTGGCTGCTGGAAAACCTGCACAACACGCCAGTGGAGAATAACGAAATCGTTCTGCCGCGCGGCCATAACGTCAACTTTGGCGCACCGGTCAGCACGATGATTGCGCTGGGCGGCGGCAAAATGGTGGAAGCGGGCTACGCCAACGAATGTTCCGCCGATCAGCTGGCGGCTGCGATTACTCCACGCACTGCGGCAATCCTCTATATCAAATCTCACCATTGCGTACAGAAAAGCATGCTCAGCGTCGAGCAGGCGGTCGTGGTAGCGCGTAAGCACAACCTGCCGCTGATTGTCGATGCCGCCGCAGAAGAAGATTTGCAGTGTTACTACCGTGCGGGCGCAGACCTCGTGATTTACAGCGGCGCGAAAGCGATTGAGGGGCCGACCAGCGGTCTGGTTATCGGTAAAACGCAATACGTCGAGTGGGTTAAACGCCAGACAGCGGGCATTGGCCGCGCGATGAAAGTGGGTAAAGAAGGCATTCTCGGCCTGACCTGCGCCATCGAACATTACCTGACGGCGGAAAAAGAGAGCGGTGCGCAGATGGTGGAAAAAATGACGCCATTTATCGCCGCACTTAACGCGCTGAACGGCGTGACCGCCCGCGTGGTGTGGGATGCCGCGGGTCGTGACATCGCCCGAAGCGAAATTAAATTTGATGAAGCCGTGACCCAGATTGCCACCGGTGACCTGGTTGCCGAGCTGAAAAAAGGCGAATACGCCATCTACTTCCGCGGCTACAAAGCCAACGAAGGCATCATTGAAGCCGATGTGCGCAGCGTAAACGCACAGCAGCTGGATATCGTGGCACGCCGCATTGCGCAGGTGCTGAACAAGGAGAAAAACGCATGAAACTGACCCCGAATTTTTACCGTGACCGTGTCTGTCTGAATGTTCTGGCCGGGTCGAAAGCCAATGCCAGCGAAGTGTACGAGGCCGCAGAAGGCCATGTGCTGGTCGGCGTGCTCTCCAAAAATTATCCTGACGTCGCGACCGCGGTTGCCGATATGCGTGAATACGCGGCGCTGATTGATAATGCGCTCTCCGTCGGCCTTGGCGCGGGTGATCCGAACCAGTCCGAAATGGTGAGCCAGATTTCCCGTGAAGTACAGCCGCAGCACGTGAACCAGGTATTCACCGGCGTGGCAACCAGCCGCGCGCTGTTGGGGCAGAATGAAACGGTGGTTAACGGTCTGGTGTCGCCAACCGGTACGCCAGGCATGGTCAAAATCTCCACCGGTCCATTGAGCAGCAAAGAGCAGGATGGCATTGTGCCAGTCGATACCGCGATTGCGCTGCTGAAAGACATGGGCTGTAGCTCCATCAAATACTTCCCGATGGGCGGCCTGAAGTGCCGAGATGAATATCAGGTTGTCGCTGAAGCCTGCGCCCGCCACGATTTCTGGCTGGAGCCGACCGGGGGTATCGATCTGGAAAATTACAGCGAAATCCTTAAGATAGCTCTCGATGCGGGCGTCAAAAAAGTGATCCCGCACATTTACAGTTCGATCATCGACAAAGACAGCGGCAACACCCGCCCGGCGGATGTGCGCACCCTGTTGGAGATGACGAAAAAGCTGGTAGGGTAATTTATCCCCTCTCCCACAGGGAGAGGGGATTTTCTTTCTCCCTCTCCCTGTGGGAGAGGGCCGGGGAGAGGGCATCAGACCGCACCACTCATCACAACCGTCAAGGAGTTCCCATGCTGTCCGCACGCCATCTGCTTGTCGCTTCATTCTCACTTCTCGCCACCGCCGCCAACGCACAGGCACAATTCGCCTGGGTCGGCACCTATAACCCGAACGGCGAAGGCCTGTACCGTTTTGCGATCGATCCAGCCACCGGCGACCTGCACGATAAAACGCTGGTCAGCTCCTTGCCCAACGCTGCACAGCTGACCCTCTCTCACGACGGCAAAACGCTGTACGCCGCCAGTGAAGCGGAAAAAGGTGTGGTGCAGGCCTGGAAAGTGGCGGACGACGGCAGTCTGGCCGAGCTGAATCAGGTCTCTTCCGGCGGCGCGGGCCCGGTGTATCTGTCCCTGACGCCGAACGGTCGCCACTTGCTGGTAGCCAACTATGTCAGCGGCACGATCGCGGTACTGCCAGTGAAAGAAGATGGCAGCCTCGGTGAGGCCACGGATACCCATCAGGATGAAGGCCCGGCGGGCGCGGGCAAACCAGAAGCTGCTGTTGAAGGGAGCTTTGCCGCCAGCGATCATAACGGACCGCACGCGCACATGATCGCCGCCGACCCGCAGGGGAAATACGTCTTCTCAACCGATCTGGGTCTCGACCGGATCTACCAGTATCAGCTCGATGACGCCACCGGCAAGTTGACGCCGAACACGCCGCCGTTTATTGCGGCATCTTCCAAAGGTGCCGGGCCGAGGCACTTTGTCTTCACGCCGAAGGGCGATGGGCTATGGTTAATCAACGAAGAAGCCTCGACGCTAACCCACTACCGTCTCGATCCGGCGAAGGGCACGTTGACCGAAGGTAAAACCGTCTCGTCGCTGCCAAAAGACTATAAAGGCACCAATTTTGCGGCTGGTTTGACGCTCAGTCACGATGGGAAACAGTTATATGTCGCCAATCGTTTGCATAACAGCGTCGCACACTTTACGGTATCCGCCGACGGTGAGCTCATTCATCAGGATGATGTGTGGACCCGTGGGGATTACCCGCGCACCGTGACGCTGGACCCGAAAGGCCAGTGGCTTTACGTCATGAACCAGCGCAGTGACAACATCACCCGCTTTAAGGTCGCGCCTCACACCGGCAAATTGACCTTCGAGCCAGGCTACACCGCGGTAGGTAGCCCATCGCAAATGGTGATATCACCCAAAAATTAAGCTGGACGTCGGGCGACCATCGCCCGTTTTGATAAGAGGACACCCGAGTGCGATTCCCGAACCAACGCTTAGCGCAACTGTTTGATATGTTGCAAAACGAAACGCTGCCGCAGGACGAGCTCGCCCAGCGGTTGTCCGTTTCTACGCGTACGGTTCGGGCAGACATCACCGCGCTCAATGCCCTGCTGATTCAACACGGTGCACAGTTTGTGCTGAGCCGGGGTAACGGTTATCAGCTGCGCGTGGATGACCCGACGCTGTTCCAGTCTTTGCAGGATTCCCGCCCGCGCCTGTTGCGTATTCCGCGAACCGGCAGCGAGCGGGTGCATTATTTAATGGTCCGTTTTCTGACGTCGGCCTTTTCTTTGAAGCTGGAAGATTTGGCCGATGAATGGTTTGTCAGTCGCGCGACCTTGCAGGGCGACATGGCGGAAGTGCGTGAATGGCTGGCCCGTTATCAGCTGACGCTGGAGACGCGGCCGCGCCACGGTGTGAAGCTGTTCGGTAGCGAAATGACCATCCGCGCCTGCCTGACGGACCTGCTATGGCAACTGGCGCAGCAGGATAGCACCAATCCGCTGCTGACCCAGGAAGCGCTCAATGCGGGCGTGCCTGAGCAACTGACCTCCGTGTTGCAGGACGCGTTTAGCCGGTGGCACATTCGCCTCACCGACGAAGGTGAACTGTTCGTGCGGCTGTATTGCGCGGTAGCGGTGCGTCGCGCTAGCGAGGGGTATCCGCTGCCGGAATTTACCGCTAATGATGTCGATGATGCGGTACGCAACGCGGCCCGGGATATCGCCGTTGCTATTCAACAGCTGGCGGGCAAAACGCTGGCCCCTTCGGAAGAGAACTGGCTGCGGGTGCATATTGCGGCGCGCCAGGTGCAGGACATTGCCCCGAGCCAGATTAACGCTGACGACGATGAAGCGCTGGTGAACTACATCCTGCAGTACATCAACAGTCAATATAACTACAACATGCTCAGCGATGAGCAGCTGCACGCGGACCTGCTGACCCACATCAAGACCATGATCACCCGCGTGCGCTACCAGATAATGCTCCCCAATCCGCTGCTCGATAACATCAAACAGCACTATCCGATGGCCTGGGATATGACCCTGGCGGCGGTGTCTGGCTGGAGCAAGTACACGCCGTGGACCATCAGCGAAAATGAAATTGGTTTCCTGGTGCTGCACATTGGTGTGGGGCTGGAGCGCCATTACAACATCGGTTATCAGCGCCAGCCGCGCGTGCTGCTGGTGTGCGATGCGGGCAATGCGATGGTGCGGATGATTGAAGCAGTGCTGCAACGCAAGTACCCACAGCTGGTGATGACCGAAACCATCACCCTGCGCGATTACGAACAACGGAATGGTATCAGCGAAGACTTCGTGGTCTCGACGGTGCGTATCACCGAGAAGGACAAGCCGGTGGTGGTGATGTCGCCGTTCCCAACCGACTATCAGCTGGAGCAAATCGGCAAACTGGTGCTGGTGGACCGCACCCGCCCGTGGATGCTGGAGAAGTTCTTTGATGCGCGCCATTTTCGCATCATCAATGAGCCGGTCGATCAGCAAACGCTGCTGGCTGAACTGTGCAATCAGCTGAACGATGAAGGGTTTGTCGATGACGATTTTGTCGATTCGGTCATTGAACGTGAGGCGATTGTCAGCACCATTCTCGGGGATGGCATTGCCTTGCCGCACGCCCTCGGGTTAATGGCGAAGAAAACGGTGGTCTACACGGTGCTGGCCCCGAAGGGGATTGCCTGGGGCGATGAAACCGCGCAAGTGATTTTCCTGCTCGCCATCAGCAAAAGCGAGTACGAAGAGGCGATGGCGATTTACGATATTTTCGTCACTTTCCTGCGTGAGCGCGCTATGGCGCGGCTCTGTGTCTGCAAAAACTTCAGCGAGTTTAAAACCGTGGCGATGGAGTGCGTGAGCCGGTTCTGATACCAAAAAGCGGAGCCAGCGCGCCGCGTGTTGTTTACCGCAGGTGATGAACCACCTGATTGCTGCTGCCCCGCCATATAAGCGCCGGGTCTTTGAGATCCTGCACAAACTTGCCGTCAACCAGCACGTTGATGAGATTCACCACTTCCCACTGTTCCGCGTTCAGCTCTGCGAGCGTGTAGCCCGTCCACACCCAGATATCTTTCCCCGGGCATTCCGCGTGAATGCGTTTCACCAGCCGCAAGATCTCCGCCACGTTTTGCGGATGCAGCGGATCGCCGCCGGACAGAGAAATTCCCTGACGTTTGACACGCGTATCGTTCAGATCGGCGATGATGCGGTCCGCCATTTCATCGGTAAACGGCAGGCCGGAGTTTAACCGCCAGGTGCTTTTGTTGTAGCAGCCAGGACATTCATGCACGCAGCCGGAAACAAATAGCGTACAGCGGGTGCCAGGGCCGTTGACGATGTCGACAGGGTAGTATTGATGGTAATTCATTTTCGCTTCTCACTGAATGCCATAACCGCGTTGGCTTCGCTCGCTCACCCGGGTCACTTAGTTTAGTAAGCTCCCCGGGACTCTCTCGTTTGCCACCTTGTTCTGACATCCATTGCTTTGCGAAAAGCGGAGCGATATGTGGCGTCGCAGGTAAGGCTTTTACTCCCTCTCCCAAAGGGAGAGGGGAACAAGATCGGAGCGTGTTTTGATTTCCCCCTCTCCCTGAGGGAGAGGGTTGGGGAGAGGGGGAAAACGTGGCTGAATGCCCGCTTAACCCAGCTGCCCATTCCCCAAATGCTTCACGCGACGTTTCACCTCTTCCTGCTTCCCGGCGTTGAACGGACGTGCGTCCGGGCTGCCGAGATAACCACACACGCGGCGAGTCACTGACACGCGCGCGGCGTCGTGGTTACCACATTTCGGGCAGGTGAAGCCTTTGCTGGTGCATTCGAATTCACCGGTAAAGCCGCACTCGTAGCATTCGTCGATCGGCGTGTTGGTCCCGTAATACGGCACGTGCTGATAGCTGTAATCCCACACATCTTCCAGCGCTTTCAGGTTGTGCTGAATGTTTGGGTATTCGCCGTAACAAATGAAACCGCCGTTAGCGATAGGCGGATAGGCCGCTTCGAAATCAATCTTGTCGTACGGGTTAACCTTCTTCTCCACGTCGAGGTGGAAGCTGTTGGTGTAATACCCTTTGTCGGTCACACCGTCGACCAGGCCAAACTCGGCGGTGTCGAGACGGCAGAAGCGGTCGCACAGGTTTTCACTTGGCGTGCTGTACAGGCTAAATCCGTAGCCGGTTTCGTCTTTCCACTGGTCCACGGCGTCACGCAGGCGCTGCACAATGGCCACGCCTTTTTCGCGCAGCGCGTTGCTGTCGTACATGTGCGAATCGCCAAACAGCGCGTTAATGGTTTCGTGAATGCCGATATAGCCCAGGGAAATGGACGCGCGACCGTCTTTGAAAATTTCCGACACGTCGTCGTCAGCGTTCAGACGCACACCGCAGGCACCTTCCATATACAGGATCGGGGCCACGCGCGCTTTCACGCCTTCCAGACGGGCGATGCGGGTCATCAGCGCCTTACGGGAGAGCTGTAAACGTTCATCCAGTAACGTCCAGAACGCGGCTTCGTCGCCTTTGGCTTCCAGCGCAATGCGCGGCAGGTTCAGGCTGATCACACCGATGTTGTTGCGGCCTTCGTGGATTTGCTCGCCATTTTCGTTTTCCCACACGCCGAGGAAGCTGCGACAGCCCATTGGCGTTTTGAACGAACCGGTAACTTTCACCACCTGGTCGTAGTTCAGGATGTCTGGATACATACGCTTGCTCGCACACTCCAGCGCCAACTGCTTAATGTCGTAGTTGGCGTCGCCAACTTTGTGGTTCAGACCATCGCGGATCGCAAATACCAGTTTTGGGAACACTGCGGTTTTGCGGTTTTTACCCAGGCCTGCAATACGATTACGTAGGATAGACTGCTGGATCATCCGCGATTCCCAGCTGGTGCCGAGGCCAAAGCCAAAGGTCACGAACGGCGTCTGGCCGTTGGCGGTGTGCAGCGTGTTGACTTCATATTCCAGCGACTGGAACGCGTCGTAGCACTCTTTCTCGGTGCGAGTATGGGCGTATCCGTCGGCATCCGGGATCTGCCACTCTTCTGCGGTTTTGCGGTGCTTCTCGAAACTTGCGCTCACGAACGGGGCCAGCACTTCATCAATGCGGTTGATGGTGGTACCGCCGTAAATGTGGCTCGCCACCTGAGCGATAATCTGTGCGGTGACGGCGGTGGCCGTTGAGATAGATTTTGGCGGCTCAATCTCCGCGTTACCCATCTTGAAGCCCTGAGTCAGCATGCCGTTGAGGTCGATAAGCATGCAGTTAAACATCGGGAAGAACGGCGAGTAATCGAGGTCGTGATAGTGAATTTCACCGCGCTCGTGCGCCTGCACCACGTCGTACGGCAGCAGATGCTGGCGTGCGTAGTGTTTGGCCACGATGCCCGCCAGCAGGTCGCGCTGGGTTGGGATCACTTTGCTGTCTTTGTTGGCGTTTTCGTTGAGCAGCGCGGAGTTGGTCTGCTCCACCAGGCCACGAATTTCCTGATTCAGGCGGCCACGCTTTTCGCGTTGAACGTCACGGTCGTGACGATATTCAATGTAAGCGCGTGCCAGCTGTTTGTGCGGGCCAGCCATCAGCTGGTTTTCGACCGCGGTCTGGATTTCGTTGATATCAACGCGGTCACGGCCCTGCATCTGGGCACTCACGACGTCTGCGACGGTGGCGCAATAGTCTACGTCATCGACTCCCGCTGCTTTGGCCGCACGCAGGATAGCTTCCTGAATGCGTGCTGAGTTGAAAGGCGCTTTACAGCCGTCTCGTTTCATCACATGCGGTGTCATGATCACTCCATCGATTAATACAATATATAGGGTCGGGGTGCATTCTAAGTTCTATATGTAGTGCTATGCATTAAACATGTTTGCGATTTTTTTGATTCAGAACAATGTAAAAATGGGACAGCACAGCAGACGGGCAACGCGACTGAAGGTGAAAATACGGAGAATTTGAGGTGGGTAAAAAAGCAGCGAAATCAGTTGTTCACTGTGCAAACAATGCTGTGAGAAAGATCACGCGATAAGAGTGTCGTTCAACAAATCGACCAGCATCAGCAGAGCGTAACGTGCAGCCTGAGCGGAAGAGGCCAGCGGCAGCACTTCGGCAGCCATGTTGCTCAAGGCGTGGGAATCCGGCGTGAGGGCAAAGATAGTCGCGCCCTGCATCCTGGCCTGTAGCGTGGCGCTTTGCAGCAGGTTATCTGCAGGGCCGGTGGCGAGCACCAACAGGACGTGATCGTCGCTGAGGGTACTGGCAATCATGCGCATCAGATTGCCGTCCTGGCACAGGTTGATGGCGATGCCGAGGGGCAGTAATTGATGTTGCAACAGGGTAGCGAGCGGGACATCCTGCTCGCCGAGGGCGAAACAGTGAACGGCACGGGCGGTTTGCAGCCGCATTTTCAGCTTCTCCACTGCGCTTTCGCTGGTGTGCTGAAGTTGGTGGGTCAGCGTCAGATTGATGGTATCGAAACGATCGCGCCAGTGGGACGGCAGAGCGGCGCTGTTGCCTGACACCCAAGTTGTACGGCGTTCGCTGGCCTGTGCCAGTTGTTTGCGCAGGTCACGAATATCATCGCAGCCCACGGAGCGAGCAAAACGGGTGATGGTCGCCGGGCTGACGCCCGCTTTTACCGCCAGTTCATCAATCGAGGCGCTGGCAGTAAAGCTCATGTTTTCCAGAATAAATGCCGCCACCCGGGACTCCTGGGTGCTAAATCGGCTCATCCCATCCTTCAGTTGACCAACGATATCCATCCGGTTCTGCCCTTTGCGCGAAATCACGGTTTGAAAATATTTTTCACTTATTGATAACCCACTTTATACCATTAATTCCTAATGACGCCTACGTTTTCACGTGATCTCCCCGCTTCGCAGGGGTAAGTAATGGCTCAAAATTACGCATTGATCACATCCATGAAAATAAATTTCATATAGCCTTCACCATTACATAATCTTAACAATATAGTCATGCGTATCCAGATTGACCGTATGAATCACTCAAGGGGAAAGTCATGCAACGAATCGTTTTATGCTGTGCCGCCGGAATGTCGACCAGCATGCTGGTGAATAAAATGAAGGCCGAAGCGCAGCTGCGTGCGCTGGAGCTGGATATCTACGCCGTGCCTGTCGCTGAATTTGAACGCGAGCTGCCGGGCGCCGATGTGGTGCTGTTAGGCCCCCAGGTCAAATATGAAATTGCTCGCCTGTCCGCTATCGCCGAGCCGCAGGGCAAAGCCGTCGCGGTTATCGACATGGCCGACTACGGCATGATGCGCGGCGCTGCGGTGCTCGACAAAGCGCTGGCCCTGATCGCTCACTGATTCCTTAATATCCTGACTGGCACTTCCGCGTAGCGTTCGCGTTCACGCGTGGGCTTTCGTGTGCCGAAAACGAGGTCATCATGCAATCCTTAAAAATCGCCGTGATCGGCGGCGGCAGCAGCTACACCCCGGAACTGATTGAAGGGATTATCCTGCGCTACGAGCAGCTTCCCGTAACGGAACTGGCGTTGGTGGACGTGGAATCCGGACGCGAAAAAGTCGATGTTATCGCCGCGCTGACTCAGCGAATGCTCAAACACAAAGGACTCGAACACGTCAAAGTCAGCGTGCATTTCACGCTGGATGATGCGATTCGCGGGGCCCATTTCGTGCTGACGCAGCTGCGCGTTGGACAACTGGCGGCGCGTGCCCAGGATGAGCGGTTAGGACTGAAATACAATCTGTTGGGTCAGGAAACCACCGGTGTGGGCGGCTTCGCCAAAGCGCTGCGCACCATTCCGGTGATGCTCGAGGTCGCGCGGAAAGTGGAAGAACTGGCCCCTGACGCCTTTATTCTCAACTTCACCAACCCGGCAGGGATTGTCACCGAAGCGGTCAGCCGCTACAGCAAGGCGAAAATAATCGGCCTGTGCAATGTGCCCATCAACATGCAGCACATGATTGGCAAAATGCTTAACGCCGACGCAGCCACGCTGAACCTGCGTTTCGCCGGGCTGAACCACATGGTGTGGATCCACAAAGTGATGCAGGACCATCAGGACGTCACCGCGAAAGTGATTGAGATGCTGTGCGACGGCAATGCGCTGTCGATGAACAACATCAAAGAGTTGCCGTGGCCTGCCGATTTCCTGCGGGCGCTGAAAGCCATTCCGTGCCCGTACCATCGCTATTTCTGGTTAACCCCGGCAATGCTGGCGGACGAAATCGACGCGGCGAAAAGCAAAGGCACCCGCGCGGAGCAGGTGATGAAAGTCGAACAGGAGCTGTTTGCCCTGTATGCCGACCCGAATCTGGACGAAAAGCCCGAGCAGCTGAGCTTCCGCGGCGGCGCCTATTACTCCGAAGTGGCGGTGGAGTTGATCAACGCCATTCACAATAATTTGGGCAAAGAGATGGTGGTGAACACCCGTAACAACGGGGCGATTCATGGCCTGGACGACGATGCGGTGGTAGAAACCAACAGCATTATCGATGCGCAGGGCGCGCGGCCGCTGGCGTTTGGCCCGCTGCCGCCGGCAATGAACGGACTCACTCAGCAGGTCAAAGCGTTCGAACACTTAACGATTGAGGCGGCGGTTCATGGCTGTCGGGAAAGTGCGCTGCTGGCGCTGGTGACCAACCCGCTAGTGGGCAACGTCACCGATGCACAGGCGCTGCTTGAGGAAGTGTTAACCCTGAATCGTCAGTGGTTACCGCAATTTAACTGAGTTCGGCTTTTTATCGGAAAAGACGGGGTTTCACCATGTCAAAAACTACGCTTATTGAACGCTATGTCATGCCCGTCGCGCTGAAAATCGCCGGGCAGAAGCACGTATTGTCGGTGCGTGACGGCATTATTCTTAACATGCCGTTTATGCTGATCGGCTCATTTTTCCTGATTTTTGCCTACCTGCCGGTGCCAGGCTACGCAGACATGATGACGCATCTTTTTGGCGACGTCTGGCGTGACAAGATGCTGTATCCGGTGAAAGCGACCTACGACATCATGGCGTTGATTTCGAGCTTCGGTATTGCGTATCGCCTGGCGGAAAAATACCGCACGCTCGATCCGCTCACCGCCGGGGCGATGTCGCTGGTGGCGTTCGTGATGACCATTCCGCAGAATACGCTCTTCACGCCGGTTCACGGCGCGGCGGAAGTGGTGAAAGGAGTGATTCCGGTGAGCATGGTCGGCAGCCAGGGGCTGTTTGTGGCGATTGTGATTTCGCTGCTTTCCACGGAAATTTACCGCTTTGTCGCCAACCGTAACCTAGTGATTCGTATGCCGGACGGCGTCCCACCTGCGGTGGCAAAATCGTTCCTCGCGCTGGTGCCGGGTTTCTGCGTGCTGGCGGTGGTGCTGGCGCTGCGTCTGGCGGTGGAAGCTTCACCGTTCGGCGACATCAACAGCATGATTGCAACGTTGATCGGCATTCCGATGCATCACGTCGGCGGCACGCTGCCGGGGATGATTATCTCGGTGATTCTGATTGGGATTTTGTGGACGCTCGGCCTGCATGGCGATGCGATTGTGCTGGTCTTCATTCAGCCGGTGTGGCTGTCGAACATGGCGGAAAACCTGACCGCGTTCCAGAACGGCTTGCCGATTCCACACATTATCACTCAGCAGTTCTACGATCTGTGGATTGCGCCGGGCGGGACGGGCGCGCTATTAGGGCTGGTGATTTTCATGGTGTTCCGCAGCCGCAGCGCCCAGATGAAACAGCTGGGTAAAATTGCCGCGCCGGCCGCGCTGTTCAACATCAGCGAACCGATGGTGTTTGGTATCCCGCTGGTGATGAACCCGTACTTCTTCCTGCCGTTTATCCTGACGCCAGTATTGCTGGTGATTGTCACCTACACCTCGATGGCGACCGGGCTGGTGGCACCGCCTGCCGGGATAGCGCTGCCGTTCACCACGCCGATTTTCATCAGCGGCTATCTGGCGACCGGCGGACACATTTCCGGCACGGTGTTGCAGGCGGTAAACCTCGGGATTTCACTGGTGATTTACTATCCGTTCTTCCGCGCCTGGGACAAGCTGAAGGCGAAAGAGGAACATGCATCGCAGCAGACCGAAACGGCGGTAACCGCAGCAGGAGTGCCGAACGCGTAAAATTGCCCGGCGGTGCAATGAAGAGAACCCCATTTGTTGGACACGTTACTTAACCTGGCGGTTTTTTCGTTTACAGGGCAAGAGATTACGCGCAGAAAAAAAGGATCTCAAGAAGATCCTTTTCGTGAATATTATTATCGATAAAACAGGCCCGTATTTTGACTAGACATTATCCATAGGCGTGGATTCTTTTCGATACATCGAGCCTCTACTGACATTTCATCGAAGCAAAGTAAATCAGAGTCTTCATCTGTGCCTCGATCAACACGATAGCCATCTCCAAAGTCCATAATGGTCACGCTGTAATAATCATCTTTGTTTTTACGCGGTATACCGTATTTCGTCTGTATCATATCTCTGTTGGCTTCCCACCAGGCAATCTGACGGCTTTTCAGATAGGGGAAATGCCTGACCAGTAACGTATCCCCATTATGAACCGCCACAATCTCAACCGGCGTCAGAAACTGCCAGAGCATATAGCCACAGGCCGCCACGGCAATGACACAGGCTACCAGTCGCTTATTCACCCCGCCCCCCGGTGATTTCCACGGTAGCATTCATCTCGGTAATAAACGGCTTATATCCGTATTGATCCCAGCGCTGGAGCGCGAACCACAGCCGGAAAATACGGAACTCCCGGTACACAGGATTCAGTACATCATCGTCATCAAGGCCGAAGTGATCCTGAATGCGGTAATGCACTCTCGCCCGGTAACTGTCACCGTTCACCTCCAGTGATTCCAGCGTGATATGTGTAGACCAGGTATCATGGACGGTGATCACCAGCCCGTTCGTGTTATCTATTTTCCGGTCAAATTTAGGCAGTACAGTCTTGCTTAACTCCTTAAAGTTTCCTTTTTCATCGAATATGTCGCCTTTTTTATTCAGCGGTATAAACCCATATTCATAATCAATTGCTCGCTTCAAAACATCATTAATTTCCAGCAAAGAGCTTTTCTCTGAATGGTCATTCAGGATCTGCTCTTTCAGCGCCTTGTCCAGCAGCGGGCTGCTGTACGGTGTGCCGATGTTCTCCTGCATATGGTCAATCATCTCGGTGATGATGTTTTTATACGGGCCGTGGAAGGAATACAGCTTCGTCAGCTCCCGGAACTCATCAAACATCAGCCGCGCGCTTTCATCCCGGCTGACAGAAGGCATCTGCTGCTCTAGATCCTGCATGGCGTAAGGGGAATACAGGGTTCCGGTATTCGGTGCCGGCTGGAGTTTCAGGGTTCTCGGATTCACTCTGGCAGACACATTGTCCACGTCGATATAAAACTGATTACGCAGTGCCAGCGTATCCAGATCGCCATACCGCATGTCTCTGGCCCGGTAATCATCCATCTGCCGCGTCGTCTGGTAAATCCGTGCCGGCAGCGGGAGAGGCTCAGGCCGGGGCTTTTTCGCCGCCTGCGCGTGCTGTTCCGGCTCCGGGGCTGCGACCGGTGCCACCCTGGCGCTTGACGCTGAAAGCTGCGGGATCGTACTTTGGGCAATCAGAAGATTACTACCCTGTGGACACCCGCAACGGATCTCTGCGCCATCCACTGCGACAGCCGCGCTGTTTGAGTGCCGGTGATCACCGGTGACAATCACCCCCACTTTCCCGCATTTCGGGCAGGGTGTGGTCTTGTCGCCAATATAGAGTTTCAGCAGTCCCATAACCGACATACCAGGACGGGCAGCAATACACTGCGCCCCTGAGGTGGTTTTATCCCCGTGCAGCCCGACGTTTTTACCGTGAACACTACACCCTCTTCTGATCGACATGACTCAACCCTCCGCCGGCAAAAAATCCGCGCCCATCGGCAGACCATCCCGCTCAACCAGCATACATCCGGCCTGTGGAGTGCTGATTATCATGTCACCGTTACTCAACCGGCTGCCGACCAGTGCGACACTCTCTTCTCCCTTCCGGTACTGTTCCCCGCTCCCGGTAACAATTTTGGCGATGGTACCGTCAGGGTAAACCACCTCATCACCAACCAGCGCAATATTGACTTTTTGCCCACCCTCACGCTCGATTTCAGCGCCATTCCACGCCGCCCGAACCACACCACCGCGTTGTGCCAGAGCGCCATCCACGGCAATCCGGTAAATGGCGGTGACCGGATGGGTGAGGCAAATAACGTCCTGTTCTTCGACGAGCTGTCGGGCACTTTCAGACATTGCAGCCTTTTTCTCTGCCGAAAATGGTGGACGCGCCAATGAAGCCGCTAATTCAGAGGTCAGGTCGTTGGTGTATTGCTGTGACATATCAATTCCTTCTGGTTCATGTGGTTAAATTATCCTCATGGTACACCCTATTGCGATAACGTAGTCTGTTCAAAAAACAGGCTTACCGTACAATAATTCCGATCTCCAAACTGACCTCTACGAGATCGGTAGGCCCGTACAAGCAACGCGCCGTCGGGCAATTTACCGACTTACTTCTGTATCCACCACACCGCTTCAAACGGGCGCAGCGTCATCGCGCCCGGCTGGGCATCAACGTCCGGGTAGTTGCTCATCACCACGTCCCATTCACCGCTCACATTTTCCGGCTGCCACGGCTGGCTGTCAGCACTCAGGTTCGCCACCACCCACAATTGCTGGCCCTGCCATTCGCGGCGATAGCACCACAGCGACGGATGCTCGGGCAGCAGATCCTGATAATTCCCCCACGTCAGCAGCGGCTCGGCTTTACGCAGAGCAATCAGCTGTTGATAGGTGTAGAACACGGAATCCGGGTCCTTCAGCGCCGCCTCAACGTTAATTTCCTGCACATTGTCGGCCAGGCCAATCCACGGTTCACCGGGGGTAAAACCCCCGTACTTTTCCGTGTTCCACTGCATCGGCGTGCGGCTGTTGTCGCGCGATTTACTGGCCAGAATCGCCAATAATTCATCAGCATCACGGCCTTGTGCGTTCAGCTCTGCGTACATATTGTGGCTTTCCACGTCGCGATAATCGGCGATCGTCGCAAAATGGGGATTCGTCATGCCAATTTCTTCGCCCTGGTAAATGTACGGTGTACCCTGCATACCGTGCAGCACCATCGCCAGCATTTTCGCCGCCGGGACGCGGTATTCGCCTTCATCGCCAAAGCGCGACACGATCCGCGGTTGATCATGATTACACCAGAACAGCGCGTTCCATGCCCGGTTGTGCATCCCTTGTTGCCAATGGCTGAACAGCGCTTTCAGCGCCACATAATCGGGTTTGGCGAGCGTCCATTTTTCACCGCCGGGGTAGTCGACTTTAAGGTGATGGAAATTGAACGTCATCGACAGCTCTTGTCCCGCGAGGGAAGCGTACTGCTGGCAGTGATCGAGCGTGGTGGAGGACATTTCGCCCACCGTCATTAAGTCGCGCGGCATAAACACGTCGCGGCTCATTTCCTGCAAAAATTCGTGAACGCGCGGGCCGTCGGTGTAGAAACAGCGCCCGTCACCGACCGGATCGTTCGGGAGCGTCGGGTCTTTAGAAATCAGATTCACCACATCGAGACGCAGGCCGTCGACGCCGCGATCGGCCCAAAATTCGCAGACCTTTTTCAGCTCTTCGCGTACCACCGGGTTTTCCCAGTTGAGGTCCGCCTGCTCCGGGGCGAAAAGGTGCAAGTAATACTGCTCGCTTTCGGCGTGCCATTGCCACGCATTGCCGCCAAATTTCGACCGCCAGTTGTTCGGTAGTTCGCCGGATTTACCGTCACGCCAAATGTAGAATTCGCGATGTGGACTTTCCGGGTCGAGCGATGCCTGGAACCACGGATGCTGCGTGGAGGTGTGGTTGAGCACCATATCCAGCACGATGCGAATGCCACGAGATTTGGCTTCGGCCACCAGTTCGTCAAAGTCATCCAGCGTGCCGTAAGCCGGGTCGATGGCGGTGTAATTCGCCACGTCGTAGCCGTTATCCACCTGCGGCGAGACATAAAATGGCGTCAGCCAGAGGGCGTCCACGCCGAGGGTTTTCAGGTATTCCAGGCGCAAGGTTACGCCACGTAAATCACCGGTGCCGCTGCCCGTGGTGTCCTGAAAACTTTTTGGATAGACCTGATAGATAACGCCGTTTTGCCACCAGTGAGGGAGGTTGTTCATAAGGCTTTCCTGGTTAAAACAGAACGGGGCGCAAGCGCGCCCCAAAAGGATTTATACAATTTGCAGCGCGCCCTGACGGTACTTACGCTGATACACCGCGGTGGTGAGGACAATCGGGATAATCACGGCAATCGCCATCGCGACGGCGTACACCTGCCAGAACGTTGGCTGAATGGAGAGGATACCCGGCAGGCCACCGACGCCGATGCCGTTCGCCATCACGCCGTTCAGACCACACAGCAGGCCCGCGAGGCCAGAACCGACCATCGCGCACAACATCGGGAAGCGGTATTTGAGGTTGATGCCGTACATCGCCGGTTCGGTCACGCCGAGGAAGGCGGAAATGGCGGCGGGCACGGAAATCTCACGCTCGTTATGTTTCTTACTACAGATAATGATGCCGACCACCGCAGAAGCCTGCGCAATGTTAGACAGCGCAATCAGCGGCCACACCGGTGTCCCGCCCATGCTTTGAATCATCTGCATGTCGATGGCGAGCGTGGTTTGATGTACGCCGGTAATCACCAGCGGGGCATACAGGAAGCCGAACAGCGCGGCACCAATCGGGGCGAAGCTGCCGGTCATCAGGTGACGCACCGCGAAGGCCACGCCGTCGCCAATCATGCGGCCAAACGGACCGATAAGCGCGTGAGCCAGGAAAACCGCGAGGATCAGCGAGCACACCGGCACCACAACCAGAAACAGGTAATCCGGCACGATGCGTTTGAGGCGTGTTTCAATCATGCCGAGCGCCAGACCCGCCAGCAGGGCCGGGATCACCTGCGCCTGATAGCCGATTTTCTCAATCGCAAACAGGCCGAAGTTCCACACCTCCGGGATTTTGCTCCCGAGTTCGTAGGCGTTCATCAGCTGCGGGGATACCAGCGTGACGCCCAGTACGATGCCGAGGATCGGTGTGCCGCCCATTTTTTTGACCGCTGACCAGCAGATGCCGACCGGCAGATAGAAGAAGATCGCTTCGCCAATCAGCCACAGGAAGTCATACAGGGTTTTCAGGCCCGGATACATCTGCGCCAGGGTCTGGCCGTTGCTCATCGGCACATCACCGATGACGTTACGGAAACCGAGGATCAGGCCGCCGCTGATCAAGGCTGGCAACAGTGGGAAGAAGATCTCTGCGAAGTGCGAGATCATCCGCTCGTGCCATTTCATGTTCTGGCGCGCCGCCAGTTTGGCCTGCTCTTTATCGGCTGACGCCTGGCCGGTGCTGGTGATCAGCACTTTGTAGTAATCGCCCACTTCGGTGCCGATAACCACCTGGAACTGCCCGGCGTTGGTGAAGCACCCTTTGACCATCGGTAATTCCTCGATGGCTTTCGGGTTGGCCTTCGCCGGATCGTTCAGCACGAAACGTAAGCGAGTAATGCAGTGGCTGACCGTGGCGATGTTGTCCCGACCGCCCACCAATTCGATCAACTGATCGATATCCTGTTGTCTGACTTTGCTCATCATGAAGCCTCAAGAAGAGAGTAATGACCTGGACGCAAGCCTATCCGTTTCGCTTATTTTGCAAAATGGGAACGTTCCCGAAACAGGGCGGCGATCACAATAAATCGTTTTGCGAGCGGTGAAAAGTCAGGTCAGGGCGGCGGGGATCACCAGCTGTTGTGGTTGTGCGCGACCGTTGATCTGTTCGATCAACTGGTGTGCGGCCTGGCGTCCGGCTTCGCCGTAGCCGGGATCGACGGTCACGATTTCTGGGTGCAGGAACTTCATCAGCGGCGTGTTGCCGACGCTGGCGAGTTGCAGGGTATCGTTGCGTTGTTCTTGCAGATATTTGCTGGCGCCGAGCGCCAGGGTGTCGGTGGCGCAGACCAGCGCGGTAGTTTCGCTGTGGGTCACGCTGGCGACGGTGTCGTAACCCTGTTTCATCGCCAGACCGGGCAGGGCGGCAACCGGGTGCAATTTGTGTTGTTTGCAGAAGGTGAGATACGCATGGTGACGGCGTTTCCCGGTGGTCACATCGCTGTGCGGTACACCGAGATAACTGATGTGACGGTGGCCTTTATCGAACAGTGACTGCATCAGTAGCGTGATGGCGCCTTCATCGTCGTAGCACACCGAGGCAATGCCCTTGGCGTCGCGCGCCAGCATCACCAGGGTTTCGCGCCACGGCGTAAGCATTGCGTCGGAAATACCGGTAAAACCAAACAGCACTACGCCGTCGATATTACGGCGGCGCAACATGCCAAGATGCTCCGCCACCTTTTCCGCGGAGAATTGGCTTTCCATCATGATCGGGTCGTAACCCTGCTCGTAGAAGGCTGGGAGCATGGTCTGTACCGCGAGGTTTTCCGACAGCGAATCCAGACGGCTCATGATGATCGCCACCACTTTATCGCTCTGACCGCGCATCGCCCGGGCCGAACGGGAAGGGGAAAAGTCATGCTGATTCATCACCGCTTCCACCCGTTCACGGGTGCGCTGGCTGACGCCGCTCTCGTTGTTCAGGACACGGGAGACGGTTGATTTCCCTACGCCGCTTAAGCGCGCAATGTCTTTGATAGTCAGCCGGTTTTGCATCCTTTTTTCCCGTGTCAGTAAAGGCGGTGTGATTATAAGCGTAAACGCGCCGAGAAACAGTTCAATGGGTAAAGTCTGGTATACGTTTCGTTTAGGAATTCAGGCGTAGGATACTGGCATTGTCGCTGCGCATTGTCATTCTCTGCCCATCTCGTGCGCCGCGTTTCTTCACTTACCGGAGGCTGTATGGATCCCGATCCCACTCCCCATCACCGATGGAGCAACATTTTTTTCCGGTAAGCCAGTCTTGCACTGCCTTGCCGGACAACGCGTGAGGCAGTGACGTCCCTTCGTTGATGTCCCTGTTTTAACACTTAAAGTGCCCTTCAGGTGCGGCTTTGCTGTGCCTGTTAGCAACCCGCGATCGCCGAACGGTGAGCGCAGAGGGACGTATTATGCTGAAAAACATCACCCGGCAGCTGTTCGCGCAGCTCAGCCGCCACCTGCCACATCGTCTGGTTAGCCGCGACCCGATGCCTGACGGTAAAAATCTGGCTGCCACTCCGCTCCCGGACGCGTTAAGCAAACAGTGTCTTAACGTCGCGGCGATGGATGAAAATGAAATCTGGCGCGCCTTTAACAGTCACCCGGAAGGGCTGAATCCATCGGAAGTGGAAGACGCACGCGAACAGCACGGCAGCAACGTGATCCCGGCCCAGACGCCGTCGCCGTGGTGGGTGCATCTGTGGCTGTGCTATCGCAACCCATTTAACCTGCTGCTGACCCTTCTCGGGCTTATATCATACTCCACCGAAGACGTGTTCGCGGCCGGGGTGATTGCGCTGATGGTGGTGATTTCCACCCTATTGAACTTCGTTCAGGAAGCGCGATCCACCAAAGCGGCGGATGCGCTGAAAGCGATGGTCAGCAACACCGCGACGGTGTTGCGGGTGATCAACGATCAAGGCGAAAGCCGCTGGCTGGAGATCCCCATCGATCGGCTGGTGCAGGGCGATATCGTAAAACTGTCTGCCGGAGACATGATCCCGGCGGATCTGCGCGTGTTTCAGGCCCGCGATCTGTTCGTGGCGCAAGCCTCACTCACCGGAGAATCGTTGCCGGTAGAGAAAGTGGCGCGCACCCGTGTGCCGCAGCAAAGCAACCCGCTTGAAAGCGACACCCTCTGCTTTATGGGCACCAACGTGGTGAGTGGCACGGCACAGGCAATTGTCTTCGCGACCGGCGGCAACACCTGGTTTGGTCAACTGGCCGGGCGGGTGAGTGAACAGGAAAGTGAACCGAACGCATTCCAGAAAGGCATTAGCCGCGTCAGCATGCTGCTGATCCGTTTTATGCTGGTGATGGCGCCCGTGGTGCTGCTGATCAACGGCTATACCAAAGGCGACTGGTGGGAAGCGGCACTGTTTGCGCTGTCTGTCGCTGTCGGCCTGACGCCGGAAATGCTGCCGATGATTGTCACCTCGACGCTGGCGCGCGGGGCGGTGAAGTTGTCTAAACAGAAAGTTATTGTTAAACACCTCGACGCCATCCAGAACTTTGGTGCGATGGATATTCTTTGCACCGACAAAACCGGCACCCTGACGCAGGATAAAATCGTGCTGGAGAATCACACCGATATCTCCGGGAAAACCAGCGAGCGCGTGCTGCATAACGCTTGGCTGAACAGCCATTATCAGACCGGGCTGAAAAATCTGCTGGATACCGCGGTGCTGGAAGGCGTCGATGAAAACTCGGCACGTGGGCTGTCCGAACGCTGGCAGAAAATCGACGAGATCCCGTTCGACTTTGAGCGCCGCCGGATGTCCGTCGTGGTGGCCGAGCAGGACGACGTGCATCAGCTGATTTGCAAAGGCGCGTTGCAGGAGATCCTCAACGTGTGCACGCAGGTGCGCTACAACGGCGACATCGTGCCGCTGGATGACACCATGCTGCGCCGTATCAAACGCGTGACCGATACGCTAAACCGTCAGGGCCTGCGCGTGGTGGCGGTAGCGACGAAATATCTGCCTGCGCGTGAAGGGGATTATCAGCGTGTTGATGAAGCGGATCTGATCCTCGAAGGCTACATCGCGTTCCTCGATCCGCCGAAAGAAACCACCGCTCCGGCGCTGAAAGCGCTGAAGGCGAGCGGGATCAACGTCAAAATCCTCACCGGCGACAGCGAGTTAGTGGCGGCGAAAGTGTGCCACGAAGTCGGCCTGGACGTGGGCGACGTGGTGGTCGGCAGCAGCCTGGATACGATGAGCGACGACGCGCTGGCGGCGCTGGCAAAACGCACCACGCTGTTCGCCCGCCTGACCCCGATGCAGAAAGAACGTATCGTCACTTTGCTGAAACGCGAAGGTCACGTGGTCGGCTTTATGGGCGACGGCATCAACGATGCGCCCGCGCTGCGTGCGGCGGATATCGGGATTTCCGTTGACGGTGCGGTGGATATTGCGCGTGAAGCGGCGGACATCATTCTGCTGGAAAAAAGCCTGATGGTGCTGGAAGAAGGGGTGATTGAAGGCCGCCGGACTTTCGCCAACATGCTGAAATACATCAAAATGACCGCCAGTTCTAACTTCGGTAATGTCTTCAGCGTGCTGGTGGCGAGCGCGTTCCTGCCGTTTCTGCCAATGCTGCCGTTGCACTTACTGATTCAGAACCTACTGTACGATGTCTCCCAAGTGGCGATTCCTTTTGATAACGTCGACGACGAGCAGATTCAAAAGCCGCAGCGCTGGAACCCGGCAGATTTGGGGCGTTTCATGATTTTCTTTGGCCCGATCAGCTCCATTTTCGACATTCTGACGTTTTGCCTGATGTGGTTTGTGTTCCACGCCGATACGCCTGAGCACCAGACGTTGTTCCAGTCCGGCTGGTTCGTGGTTGGGCTGCTGTCGCAGACCCTGATAGTGCACATGATCCGCACGCGCCGCATTCCGTTCATCCAGAGCCTAAGCGCGTGGCCGCTGATTGTGATGACCCTGGTGGTGATGGTGGTCGGCATCGCGCTGCCGTTCTCACCGCTGGCGACGTATCTGTCGCTGCAACCGCTGCCGCTGTCCTACTTCCCGTGGCTGGTGGCGATTCTGGTGGGGTATATGACGCTGACGCAGCTGGTGAAAGGGTTCTATACCCGGCGTTATGGGTGGCAGTAAGGTGGAGTTTTCCCTCTCCCTATGGGAGAGGGCAGGGGAGAAGGGGAGCATCGGCCACAACACTTTCATGGCATTTTACTGAATTACCAGTAAGTTGTGACGCAGGTCGCGCCTCGCTCTTGACCCTTAATATCCCCCGTGTTACCTCATTGGATTGCCTTTTTTTGGCCCGTCATAAAGGAACCCTCATGCTTAAAACTGTGCGCTACAGCTTGTTGACGACCGGACTCTTATTGAGCGGCTTTGCGCTGGCAACGCCTGCCGGAGATTTACCGCTGATGCCGTGGCCGGCTCAGGTCGAACGTCCTTCGGCGCAGGGGGCGCTGGTGCTGAATAACCAGCTCACCATCAATGTTTCCGGTGACGATTTAGGTGGCACGGTAAACCGTCTGCGCGAACGCATTGGCCGCCAGACCGGTTGGGAAATGGTGCCGCAAAGTGCACCCGCAAAATCACCGACGATTGATATCGTTATCGCACATAAAGTCCCGGTAATTCCGCGCCCGGATAGCGATGAAAGCTACAAACTGGTGGTGGACGAAAGCGGCGTGAAGCTGACTGCCAATACCCGCTTTGGTGCGCTACACGGCATTGAAACGCTACTCCAGCTCCTGCAAAACGGCCCGGACAATACCGCGCTTCCTTATGTCACCATTGAGGATACCCCGCGCTTCCCATGGCGTGGTGTACTGCTGGATTCCGCGCGTCACTTCCTGCCGATTGAGGATATTAAACGTCAGCTCGACGGCATGGCGGCGGCCAAACTCAACGTCTTCCATTGGCATCTGACCGACGATCAGGGCTGGCGTTTTGCATCGACGCGTTATCCGAAACTGCAACAGCTCGCCAGCGACGGCAAGTTCTACACCCAGGCGCAGATGAAAGACATCGTGCGCTACGCGGCGGATCGCGGCATTCGCGTGGTACCGGAAATCGATATGCCGGGACACGCTTCGGCGATTGCGGTGGCGTATCCGGAACTGATGAGCGCCCCAGGCCCGTATGAAATGGAGCGCCACTGGGGTGTGCTGAAACCGGTGCTCGACCCGACAAAAGAAGCGACTTATGCCTTTGCAGACGCGATGGTCGGCGAACTGGCGGCTATCTTCCCGGATCCGTATCTGCACATCGGCGGCGATGAAGTGGACGACACCCAGTGGAAAAACAATCCGGCGATTCAGACGTTTATGCAGGAGAACACGCTGGCAGACAGCCACGCATTACAGGCGTACTTCAACCGCAAGCTGGAAACAATCCTCGAAAAACACCATCGCCAAATGGTCGGCTGGGATGAAATTTATCACCCGGACCTGCCGAAAAGCATTCTGATCCAGTCCTGGCAAGGGCAGGACGCGCTGGGCGACGTGGCGAAAAATGGCTACAAGGGCATTCTGTCGACCGGGTTCTACCTCGATCAGCCGCAAAATGCCGCCTATCACTATCGCAATGAAATCGTGCCGCAGGGCCTGAACGGCATCGACAAAATCAGCGACGCCGACAGCGCTCAAAGCTGGACCTTCACCCTGCCTCGCCTGAAGGGCAGCGCCGTCGAAGGCACTTTTACGCTGGTCAAAGGCAACCAGGAGTGGCGCGGGTTTATTGATTTCAAAGGCAAATCCCGCCGTGCGGTGGACGATATCGAATGGCTGAGCCCGGATCAGGTGACCTTCACGGTGGATACCTGGATGGGCGAAACCCGTCCGGTGCTGAGCATTCACGATGACCAACTGAAAGGCTATTTCCTGGTGGGCAACGTTCGTTATCCGATTACCGGCGAGCGGCTGGATGATGTGCCGAAAGGCATTCAACCGGTGGTGCCGGATGACGCGCAGCAGAAGAATCTGCTCGGTGGTGAAGCCGCGCTGTGGGCGGAAAACATCGTCGCCCCGGTGCTGGATATCCGCCTGTGGCCGCGCGGGTTTGTGGTGGCAGAACGTCTGTGGTCGGCGAAGGATGTGACCGATACCGACAACATGTATCAGCGCTTACAGGCGATCGATAGCTGGTCGACGGTGTCCGTAGGGCTGCAACAGCATACGCAGCAGCTGGTGCAATTCACGCGACTGGCAAACGGTGGCAGCACGCTACCGTTGATGATCCTCGCTCAGGCGATTGAGCCTGCGCAGTATTACACCCGCCAGCACCTGAAATTCCAGGCTGGGAATTATCACGCTTTTGAGCCGCTGAACCGCTTTGCCGATGCCCTACCCGCGGAGAGCAATACCGTGCGTCATCTCAATGAGTGGGCGGATAATTTGATCAGCGACGCGGAAGATAACGAGAGTGCCGATGCGCTGCGTCACGTCTTCACCCGCTGGCAGAATAACACCGCCGATATGCTGGTGCTGACTGATGGCAATCATCAGCTGGCCAGTATGAAACCGGTGGCGTTGCAGGTCGATAAACTGGCGGCGTTAGGGCTGCGATTAACCGATTTGGTGGCGCGACAGGGCACGCTGGATGACAAAGAGTATGCGTCTATTCAGTCGCAGCTGGATGAAGCGGCGAAAACGCAGGATGAAGTGGTGATTGCGGCGGTGTATCCGTTGGAAACGCTGCTGCGCGCAACGCGGATAGAGTAAAACGGTTGCCCGGTGGCGCTTTGCTTACCGGGCCTACAAAACCCGGTGGCATAATGCCGCCGGGCATGCGTGGCGATTAACGACGAACCGCAATCGCTTCGATTTCAATCTTCACATCTTTCGGCAGACGCGCAACTTCCACACATGAACGTGCCGGGAAGGTTGCGTTATGCTCGGTGAAGAACGCTTCGTAAGTGGCGTTAACGGTAGCGAAATCGTTGAGATCTTTCACGAAAACGGTGGTCTTCACGATGTCGCCGACTTTCAGGCCTGCGGCTTCAACGATAGCCTGCACGTTTTCCAGAGACTGACGCGCCTGGGCAGAAACGTCTTCGGCTACGGTGCCCGTCTTCGGGCATACCGGGATCTGACCGGAAGTGATAATCATACTGCCTAAATCAACGCCCTGAACGTACGGGCCGATGGCTGCTGGTGCATTTTCCGTCGCGATAACTTTAGTCATGTTGTCTCCATTTGTGACAGCGGGATTAGGTTCTAGCGTAACCGGGCCATTATAGGCAGCCCGGCTTCTGATACCAACCTCAATTAGTTGGCCAACACCACAGTATGAGAGAACTCTTTTTCACAATATTTGCACTTCAGGGCGATATCATCGGCGCGCTTTTTGACGCTAAAGCTGGATGAAACCGGCTCCGCGTGGCTGATGCAGTTGCTGTTCGGGCAGATGAGCACCGCTTCGATGCGCTCCGGCAGGCTCGGACGCGATTTACCCACCACGTCGTAGTCGTCGATGCGATTGACCGTGGCGTCCGGCGCATACAGCGACAACTGATTGACCTGCTCGTCGGTCAGGAAAGTATTCTCAATTTTAATCAGATCTTTACGACCCATTTCGCCAGATGGCAGGTTCAGGCCAATGGTGATGCGCTGGTCGGTTTCAGTCAGTTTGAACAGCGTCAGTAGCTTAAAGCCGATATGTGCCGGGATATGGTCAATCACCGTGCCACGTTTGATGGCTTCTACCTGAAGTTTATTATCGTGTGTCATTGTCATTCCCCTTACAGAGCCAGGTCGCTGTTCAGAACCAGCGCCAGTAACGCCTGGCGCGCGAAGATGCCGTTCCCGGCCTGCTGGAAATACCAGGCGTGCGGCGTTTTATCGACATCGGTGGTGATTTCATCAATGCGTGGCAGCGGGTGCAGCACCTTCATGTTGCTGCGCGCACCGTCGAGATCGGCCGCCCGCAGGACAAACTGCGCCTTCACGTTGGCGTATTCGGACGGGTCCAGACGCTCTTTCTGCACGCGAGTCATATACAGAATATCCACTTCCGCCATCACTTCTTCGATAGTGCCGTGCAGGCTCCAGGCAATGCCTTTTTCATCGAGCATATCGAGAATGTACTGCGGCATGGCCAACGCATCCGGGGCGATAAAGTAGAAACGGTTGCCGTTAAATTTCGCCAGCGCCTGGGTCAGGGAGTGTACGGTGCGGCCATATTTCAGGTCGCCGACCATCGCGATACTGACGTTTTCCAGACGGCCCTGGGTTTCCTGAATGGTAAACAGGTCGAGCAGGGTTTGCGTCGGATGCTGGTTGGCGCCGTCACCGGCATTGAGGATGGGCACGTTGCCGGAAAACTCGGTCGCCAGTCGCGCCGCGCCTTCCTGCGGGTGGCGCATGACGATGGCGTCGACGTAGGTGCTGATAACGGAAATGGTGTCGGCGAGGGTTTCGCCTTTTTTGCCCAGCGAGGTATTGGCGCTGTCCGAGAAGCCCACCACGCTCGCGCCCAGGCGGTGCATCGAGGTTTCAAACGACAGGCGGGTGCGGGTAGATGCTTCAAAGAAGCAGCTGGCGATAACCTTATGCTTCAGCAGTTCCGGCTGCGGGTGCGCTTTCAGTTTAGCGGCAGTCGCCAGCACCAGTTCGAGTTCTTCGCGGCTGAGATCGTTTATGGAAATGATATGTTTTTGATATAGCGGATTAGCCATGGTTATCTCCTGACGCCTGGGCAAAAAAAAAGCCCCTTAAAAAGGGGCTTCTCAAATGGGGTGATGCAACGGGAGAAAAACGGCAGGCCAGCGTCTGTTTTCAGACGCGGTAAGACAGAATGTCGAACGCAGTTGACCATGCTTCCTCCCGGCAAATCGGCTGGCATTATACGCAGCTATGCGCGGGATTCAAGCGATTCGTTCACAGACAGGAAAACGTTTGCTTCAAAAGATCTTGCGTCAGTGCAAATATCCCTAAAAAAGGAGTGGTGTGGCCCAGTGATTGCGGGTATAAAAATCCAAAATGAAACATTGTTTTATATTTGGAGGTTTTAATGATCGCCGGAAATATTCACCATTTGCATAGTTGGCTGCCGCTGGAACTGCGTCAGGCCATCGAACATGTTAAGGCACACGTGACTGACGCCACGCCGCTTGGGAAACACGATATCGACGGTAACCGCCTGTTTTATCTGATATCAGAAGACAGTACTGAGCCGTTTGCTGAGCGTCGTGCGGAATATCATGCGAAATATCTCGATATTCAAATCATCCTCAAAGGCCAGGAAGGGATGACGTTTAGCACCCAGCCCGCGGGCAAGCCGGACACCGACTGGTTGGCGGATAAAGACATCGCGTTTCTGCCGGAAGGCGTGCAGGAAAAAACCGTGGTGCTGAGCGAAGGGGATTTCGTGGTGTTCTACCCCGGCGAAGTGCATAAACCGCTGTGCGCCGTGGGCGCGCCTGCGAAAGTGCGCAAGGCAGTGGTGAAAATGTTGGTCGAATAATCGTGGGTTTAATGCCCGGCAAGCCACGCGCCGCCGGGCATATCCAGGGTCAAACCGGTGCCAGCGTCGCCACCATCACCGCTTTAATGGTATGCATTCGGTTTTCGGCCTGATCGAAAACAATGCTCGCTTCCGATTCAAATACCTCGTCCGTGACCTCCATTCCACCCTGTAAACCGTACTCTTCGGCCATCTGTTTTCCGAGCGTAGTCTCATCATCATGGAAGGCAGGCAGGCAATGCAGGAACTTCACCTGTGGATTGCCGGTCAGCGTCAGCATGTTCTTATTCACCTGGTAGTCACGCAGCAGCCCGATACGCTCGGCCCATTTTGACTTCGCTTCGCCCATTGACACCCACACATCGGTATAGATGAAATCGGCGTCTTTCACGCCCGCGGCGACATCTTCCGTCAGGGTAATGTTGCCGCCGTTCTTCTGCGCCAGTGCTTTACATTCCGCGACAAGACTTGCTTCCGGCCAGCAGCTTTGCGGGGCAACCAGGCGTAAATCCAGTCCCGTCAGCGCCGCCGCTTCGAGCATCGAATTGCCCATGTTGTTGCGCGCATCGCCCGCATACACCAGCGTCATTTCATTGAATGCCTTACCCGGCAGGTGTTCCTGCATGGTCAGCAAATCGGCCAGCAGCTGTGTCGGGTGGAACTCGTTGGTCAGCCCATTCCACACCGGGACGCCTGCATATTGCGCCAGCGTTTCAACGACTTCCTGGCCGTGGCCGCGATACTGAATGCCGTCGTACATCCGGCCCAGCACGCGCGCGGTGTCTTTGATCGACTCTTTATGGCCGATCTGGCTGCCGCTTGGGCCGAGATAAGTGACGCGCGCGCCCTGATCGTATGCGGCAACTTCGAAAGAGCATCGGGTACGGGTCGAGTCTTTTTCGAAGATGAGCGCGATGTTTTTGCCGGTCAGTTTTGGCACTTCGTTGCCGCTTTTTTTATCGGCTTTCAGCTGTGCGGCCAGCGCCAGCAGGTGAGTGAGTTGTGCAGGGGTCAAATCCAGTAATTTCAAAAAATGGTTCTGGTATAACGCAGACATATTTTCCTCTCATGGCCTAAGCCACTTATTGAATTAAAATTCAATTTATATGTATGAATATTCATTTGCAACCCCGTTTCACAATTCTTTCTCGGAAAGGTGGAGGCATTGACTGCGGTATGTGAAAATAGAAGTATCTGCCGCACATCATGAGGAACGAGCTATGGCAAACCCGGAGCACCTGGAAGAGCAGCGTGAAGAGACGCGTCTGATTATTGAAGAGTTACTGGATGATGGCAGCGATCCGGACGCGCTGTACACCATCGAGCACCATTTCTCTGCTGACGATTTTGAAACGCTGGAGAAAGTGGCAGTTGAAGTCTTCAAACTGGGTTACGAAGTGACCGAGCCGGAAGAGCTGGAAGTGGAAGAAGGCGGCGAAGTGGTTATCTGCTGCGACGCGCTCAGCGAATGTGCCCTGAACCCGGAGCTCATCGATTCACAGGTTGAACAGCTGATGAACCTCGCTGAGAAATTTGGCGTGGAATATGACGGCTGGGGAACCTACTTCGAAGATCCTAACGGTGAAGGCGAAGAAGGTGATGACGAAGACGAGATCGACGAAGACGACGATGGCGTTCGCCACTAAGTTGTAACGGATGCGGCAGCGCCTGCTGCCGCATTTTTTTGAGTGTTTATCCACGAGACCGCGCAAGACACATGCTTTATCCGCAAATACTCGCTCCTGTTTTAACCTTTCTCCAGTGCCCAACGCCGCAGGCGTGGATAGACCAGGCCCGTTCTTCGGAACACCTTCCTCTGTTGCTGACTGACCATTTGGTGTGCGAGCTGAAAGCCGCGCAGACTGCCATGCTTTTGGTGCGTAAGTACGTGGCTGATAAAGACGGGGCCGACGCGCTGCTGGCGTGGCTACAGCCGTACGAGGCCTTTGCGTTTCGTGGCGGTCCTGAACCTGATTTTGTCGCTTTGCAAAAGCAGATTGGTAAAAGCGTGATGCCGCAGACTGACGATGTCTGGGGCCGGCAACTCATCGACAGCATGGTGCTGCTCATCAAAGAAGAGCTGCATCACTTCTGGCAGGTGCGGGAAATCATGACTGCGCGGGACATTCCGTACGTCAAGATAACCGCCAGCCGTTACGCCAAAGGTATGCTCAAGGAAGTGCGGACTCACGAACCGCTGACGCTTATCGATAAGCTGATTTGCGGGGCGTACATTGAGGCGCGCTCCTGCGAGCGTTTTGCCGCGCTGGCGCCGCATCTGGATGATGAATTGCAGAAGTTTTATCTGTCGCTGCTGCGCTCCGAGGCGCGGCATTATCAGGATTATCTGGCGCTGGCTCAGCAGGTGTCAGACGACGATATCACACCGCGAGTGCGACATTTCGGGGACGTGGAAGCGGCGCTGATTTCGACGCCAGATGCGGAGTTTCGTTTTCATAGCGGGATACCCTCTCCCACAGGGAGAGGGGACTGTTCGGTGCAACTCTTGAGGCAGGGGTGAGGGGGAGAATCCCGCCCCAAACCGCATTACAGCGTTTTCAGCATCCGCACTTCGCAGTCCACATGGCCGGTACAGCCCAGCGGCTCAGCAATATGCTCAAAACCGAGACGTTCATACAGCGCAATGGCTTCTTTCAGGAACGCCGTTGTTTCCAGATAGCAGCGCGTAAACCCATGCTCACGGGCATGATCCATGGCCAGCAGCGCCAGCTTCTTCGCGAAGCCTTTTCCGCGCGCTTCAGGCAGAAAATACATTTTTTGCAGCTCGCAGATGTCTGGTTCGCTGCAGGTTAACGGGGCTACGCCGCCACCGCCCACGACTTTCCCGTTCTGTTCAATCACCCAATAGGCGTGTCCTGGCTGGCTGTAGAGCTGATACAGCTCATCGAGGTTCGGGTCAGCAACGGTATAGCCTTTATCGGCTGTGAGGCCGTATTCGGCAGAGACCTTGCGAATGACGCTGGCAATCGCCGGGTTGTCTATCGTCGTGATTCGACGCAACGTCGTTGAGGTCTCGGTCAGTACGTTCATAGCATTACTCATGAAAAATGACAGTTAACGCAGTTAATAACATTGCAGAAAAAGCAGTGCAAGCAGGGATATTTTAGCGGGGAGACCCCTTACGCGTCGCCGCGTAAGGGGTTGAGGTATTACAGCGCAGCGATAACGGCCTGCTGTTCAATCAGCTTCGCTTTTGCTTCAGCGTAGCCGTCCAGCTTCTCGCGTTCTTTGGCGATAACCGCTTCTGGGGCACGCGCCACGAAACCTTCGTTCGACAGCTTGCCTTCGATGCGGCCAATCTCACCTTCGATTTTCGCCACTTCTTTCGCCAGACGTGCCAGCTCATCTTCTTTGTTGATGAGGCCCGCCATTGGGATCAGCAGTTCAGCGCCATCGATAATTTTGGTCACGGAAACCGGACCTTTGTCATCGGCAGACAGCACGGTAATGCTTTCCAGACGCGCCAGCGTTTGCAGGAAGCTGCGGTTGTCGTTCACACGACGCTCCGCATCTTTACTGCAACCGCGCAGCAGCAGCTCTAGCGGTTTACCCGGGGAGATGTTCATTTCCGCGCGAACGTTACGCACCGCGATGATGGCCTGCTTCAGCCATTCGGTATCGGCCAGCGCGGCTTCATCAACCTGAGCGGCATCGAACGCCGGGAACGGCTGCAGCATGATGGTGTCGGCAGAAATACCGGCGATAACCTTCACGCGCTGCCAGATGGTTTCGGTGATGAATGGAATGATCGGGTGCGCAATACGCAGCAGACCTTCCAGCACCGTCACCAGCGTATGGCGAGTGCCGCGCAGTTCGGCTTCAGAACCGCCGGTCATGACTGGTTTGGTCAGCTCCAGATACCAGTCACAGAACTGGTTCCAGGTGAACTCGTACAGGATGCCTGCGGCGATATCAAAGCGGAAGTTGTCCAGCGCGTCACGGTACGCCTTGATGGTCTGGTTGAACTCGGCGAGGATCCAGCGATCCGCCAGCGACAGCGTCATTTCGCCGCCGTTGAAGCCGCAATCCTGGTCTTCGGTGTTCATCAGCACAAAGCGGCTGGCGTTCCACAGTTTGTTACAGAAGTTACGGTAACCTTCCAGACGCTTCATGTCCCAGTTGATGTCGCGGCCGGTAGAGGCCAGCGCGGCCAGGGTGAAACGCAGGGCGTCGGTACCGTGCGGCTCAATGCCGTCCGGGAATTGCTTCTCGGTGCGCTTGGCGATTTTCTCTGCCAGCTGCGGTTGCATCATGTTACCGGTACGTTTTTCCAGCAGATCTGGCAGCGAGATCCCGTCGACCATATCCAGCGGGTCAATGACGTTGCCCTTGGATTTAGACATCTTCTGGCCTTCGTCATCACGAATCAGACCCGTCATGTAGATGGTCTTGAACGGGATCTGCGGCTTGCCGTCTTCATCTTTGATGAAGTGCATGGTCATCATGATCATGCGGGCAATCCAGAAGAAGATGATGTCGAAGCCAGAAACCATCACGCTGGTTGGGTGGAACTGACGCAGCGCGTCGGTGTTTTCCGGCCAGCCGAGGGTGGAGAAGGTCCACAGCGCGGAGGAGAACCAGGTGTCGAGCACGTCTTCGTCCTGGCGCAGCGCAACGTCAGCGCTCAGGTTATTTTCCTGACGGACTTCGTCTTCGGTGCGGCCTACGTAGACGTTGCCGTCGTTGTCGTACCATGCCGGGATACGGTGACCCCACCACAGCTGACGGGAGATACACCAGTCCTGAATGTCGCGCATCCAGGAGAAATACATGTTTTCGTACTGCTTCGGTACGAACTGGATGTCACCGTTTTCAACCGCTTCCACCGCCGGTTTGGCCAGCACGTCAGCACGCACATACCACTGGTCGGTCAGCATCGGTTCGATAACTACGCCACCACGGTCACCGTACGGCACGGTCAAGTCGTGAGGTTTGATTTCTTCGAGCAGGCCGAGGGCGTCGATAGCAGCCACCACCGCTTTACGCGCGGCAAAACGTTCCAGCTTCTGGAACTCAGCCGGGATATCCGCGGCGTAAACGTCAGATTCTTCGCCCTTGGTGTCGAAGACCTGTGCGCTTTCGCGGATATCGCCGTCGAAAGTCAGGATGTTGATCATCGGCAGGGCGTGACGTTTACCGACTTCGTAGTCGTTAAAGTCGTGGGCCGGGGTGATTTTCACGCAGCCGGTGCCTTTTTCCATGTCGGCGTGTTCATCGCCCACGATTGGAATGCGGCGGTTAACCAGCGGCAGCACCAGGAATTTGCCAATCAGATCTTTATAACGCGGATCTTCTGGGTTGACGGCCACGCCAGTATCGCCCAGCAGGGTTTCCGGGCGAGTGGTCGCAACCACCAGGTAATCTTTGCCATCGGCTGTTTTTGCACCGTCGGCCAGCGGATAGCGGATGTGCCACATTGAGCCTTTAGACTCGCGGTTTTCCACTTCCAGGTCAGAAATCGCGGTACGCAGTTTCGGGTCCCAGTTGACCAGACGCTTACCACGATAAATCAAATCTTCTTTGTACAGGCGAACGAAGACTTCTTTCACGGCATTGGAAAGACCTTCGTCCATAGTGAAACGCTCGCGCTCCCAGTCTACGGAGTTACCGAGACGGCGCATCTGACGGGTAATGGTGCCGCCAGATTCTGCTTTCCACTGCCAGATTTTGTCGATAAAGGCATCGCGACCGTAGTCGTGACGGGTTTTACCTTCTTCAGCGGCAATCTTACGCTCAACCACCATCTGGGTAGCGATACCCGCATGGTCAGTACCGGCCTGCCACAGGGTGTTTTTACCCTGCATACGCTGGTAGCGGATCATGGTGTCCATGATGGTTTGCTGGAAGGCATGACCCATATGCAAACTGCCGGTGACATTCGGCGGCGGGATCATGATGCAGAAGCTTTCCTGGCTTTCATCACCATTCGGTTTGAAATAGCCCTGCTTTTCCCAGTGCTCGTAAAGCGGCTGTTCGATATCTTGTGGGTTATATGTCTTTTCCATTATTTCCAGGTTGCCGTATTCAGGTTAAAACCAGCCATGCGGTACGCTTTGTAGCGATCGCGCGCCAGTTGTTTTAAAGAATCTTCATGAGGTACGAAGTCTATCACTTCTGTGAAAGCGGTGGCAAAATCTGCAAAGCCCACACGCAGGCTAATCAGGATATCCCGCGGGCTGCTGTTACGTTTTTGCGGCCAGGCGATTTCCACCGGCGCGCCGCCACGCGGACCTTCACCGGACAAATTGTGTGGCACAAAGCTTTCCGGCGGTCGCGACCACAGCGCCTCATCGAGGCGAATGGCCTGCTTTTCGTCTTCACAGGCGATCAGAATGCGTTTACCCGCCCGCCAACGATCTGCGGCAACGTCACACACCAGTTGTTCGACGGCGCTGAGGCCATCCTGTTGAGTGTCATTGTCCAGAATATAGAACGTCGCATTCTTCATAATATGGGGCTTCTTGTAGTGGATTTAAACCAGACCGTGTAGGCCCGGCAAGCAATGCGTCGCCGGGCAACCACGTTGTTACTCTTCGCCGCTAAATCCTGCGCGGTTCAACAGGAACTGAGACAGCAGGGCAACCGGACGACCGGTAGCGCCTTTGGCTTTACCGGAACGCCATGCGGTACCGGCGATGTCCAGGTGCGCCCAGTTATACTTGCGGGCAAAGCGCGACAGGAAGCAGCCTGCGGTAATGGCGCCGCCAGGACGACCGCCGATGTTGGCCATATCCGCAAAGTTAGTTTCCAGCTGTTCCTGATACTCGTCGCCAAGCGGCAGACGCCATGCGCGGTCGCCAGCCTGTTCGGACGCGCCGATAAGCTCATGCGCCAGCGGGTTGTGGTTCGACATCAGGCCGGTGATGTGATGGCCCAGCGCAATCACGCAGGCGCCGGTCAGCGTCGCCACATCGATAACCGCTTCGGGTTCGAAACGCTCAACGTAGGTCAGCACATCGCACAGCACCAGACGGCCTTCGGCATCGGTGTTCAACACTTCAACCGTCTGCCCGGACATGGTGGTCAGCACGTCGCCTGGACGATACGCGCGTCCGCCCGGCATGTTTTCACAGCCCGCGAGCACGCCGACCACGTTCAGCGGCAGCTGAAGCTCTGCCACCATCCGCATCACGCCATACACCGCCGCCGCGCCGCACATGTCGTACTTCATCTCGTCCATGCCTTCGGCTGGCTTGATGGAGATACCGCCGGAGTCGAAAGTCAGGCCTTTACCTACCAGCACGATAGGACGCGCATCTTCTGACGGATTGCCTTTGTATTCAATGACCGACATCAGGGACTCGTTCTGTGAGCCGTTACCGACCGCCAGATAAGAGTGCATGCCCAGTTCGCGCATCTGCTGTTCGCCGATTACGCGGGTGATGACGTTCTTGCTGTAGGAATCTGCCAGCTGACGCGCCTGGGACGCCAGGTACGCGGCGTTACAGATGTTTGGCGGCATATTGCCGAGATCTTTCGCGGCTTTAATACCGGAGGCAATCGCCAGACCGTGCTGAATCGCGCGCTCGCCGCTGGTCAGTTCGCGACGGGTTGGCACGTTGAAGACCATTTTACGCAGCGGGCGACGTGGCTCGCTTTTGTTGGTTTTCAACTGGTCGAAGCTGTAAAGCGTTTCTTTAGCCGTTTCAACCGCCTGGCGCACTTTCCAGTAGTTATTACGGCCTTTAACGTGCAGCTCGGTCAGGAAGCAAACGGCTTCCATCGAGCCGGTGTCATTCAGCGTATTGATCGTTTTCTGAATAACTTGCTTATACTGACGCTCATCAAGCTCGCGTTCTTTGCCGCAACCAATCAGCAGAATGCGCTCAGAGAGCACGTTCGGCACGTGGTGCAGCAGCAGAGTCTGGCCAGGTTTGCCTTCCAGCTCGCCACGACGCAGCAGGGCGCTGATATAGCCGTCGCTGATTTTATCAAGTTGCTCGGCTATCGGGGAGAGACGGCGTGGTTCAAAGACGCCAACAACGATGCAGGCGCTCCGCTGTTTCTCCGGGCTACCGCTTTTTACACTGAACTCCATGCACTACGCTCCTGAATCTTAAAGACAACGGCGGTGGCTACGGATAGAATTGCAAGCTTTCGTAACTCATGTCCGCTGTTGCGGTGACTTCGTGTTAATCTTAACGATATCGCGATGTTGGCTCGTCAGAACCGGGTCTGAAACGTAAAGCCGCTGAGTCATATAATCTTAGCGATGTTTTCGACGACTCAAGAGAATAAATGACGTTTAAGCCATGAAACAAGCAATTTTCCTGTAATAAGACGGGTTTTAACGGGCGTATTTATAGTGATAATCATAAGATATCTCGTGCGGGAGACGCTGAAAAGCCAGCTGGCGATCCTCTTCATCCTGCTTCTGATCTTTTTCTGCCAGAAATTGGTCAGGATCCTCGGCGCAGCGGTAGATGGTGACATCCCGACAAACCTCGTGCTTTCCCTGCTGGGTCTCGGGGTGCCAGAAATGGCGCAACTTATTCTGCCCCTCAGTCTGTTCCTCGGCCTGTTGATGACGCTGGGCAAACTCTACACCGACAGTGAAATTACGGTGATGCACGCGTGCGGCCTGAGTAAAGCCGTACTGGTGAAAGCCGCGATGATCCTCGCCCTGTTTACTGCCATCGTGGCCGCCGTTAACGTGATGTGGGCCGGACCGTGGTCTTCGCGTCATCAGGACGAAGTGCTGGCGGAAGCCAAAGCGAACCCCGGCATGGCGGCATTGGCCCAGGGCCAGTTCCAGCAGGCGAGCGACGGCAATTCAGTGCTGTTTATCGAAAACGTGAAAGGCAGCCAGTTCCACGATGTGTTTATGGCGCAAATCCGTACCAAGGGTAACGCGCGTCCGTCGGTGGTGGTGGCCGATTCTGGACACCTCTCGCAGCAGCAAGACGGCTCTCAGGTGGTGAACCTGAACAAAGGCACCCGCTTTGAAGGCACTGCGATGCTGCGCGATTTCCGTATTACTGATTTCCAGGATTACCAGGCCATCATCGGTCATCAGGCGGTCGCGCTTGATCCTAACGACACCGAACAGATGGGCATGAGTGCGCTGTGGCACGCAGATACGCCACGGGCTAATGCAGAGTTGCACTGGCGTTTAACGCTGATAGCGACGGTATTTATCATGGCGTTGATGGTGGTTCCGCTGAGCGTGGTGAACCCGCGTCAGGGGCGCGTCCTGTCGATGCTGCCCGCGATGCTGTTGTATCTGGTGTTCTTCCTGGTGCAAACCTCACTTAAATCCAACGGCGGCAAAGGCAAAATTGACCCGACTGTCTGGATGTGGGTGATTAACCTGCTGTACTTCGGTCTGGCTGTGCTCCTGAACGTCTGGGATACGGTGCCGATGCGTCGCGTTCGTGCACGGTTTAGCGGGAAAGGAGCGGTATAATGCAGTTATTTGGCGTACTCGACCGCTATATCGGTAGAACGATTCTCACCACCATCATGATGACGTTGTTCATGCTGGTGTCGCTCTCGGGCATTATCAAGTTCGTTGACCAGCTGAAAAAAGCCGGGCAGGGCACCTATGACGCGGTCGGCGCGGGGATGTATACCCTGCTCAGCGTGCCGAAAGATGTGCAAATCTTCTTCCCGATGGCGGCGCTTCTGGGCGCGCTGTTGGGCCTGGGGATGCTGGCGCAGCGTAGTGAACTGGTGGTCATGCAGGCATCGGGTTACACCCGTATGCAGGTGGCGATGTCGGTGATGAAAACCGCGATTCCGCTGGTGCTGCTGACCATGGCAATCGGTGAATGGGTGGCTCCGCAGGGCGAGCAAATGGCGCGTAACCTGCGTGCGCAAGCGATGTACGGCGGTTCGCTGCTGTCCACGCAGCAGGGCATGTGGGCGAAAGACGGCAACAACTACATCTACATCGAACGTATCAAAGGCGATGACGAGCTGGGTGCCATCAGCATTTACAGCTTCAACGATCAGCGTCGTTTACAGTCGGTGCGCTACGCGGCGTCGGCGAAATTCGATAAAGACGCCAAGGCCTGGCGCCTGTCGCAGGTGGATGAATCCAACCTGAGCAATCCGAAGCAGGTAACCGGTTCGCAGACCGTTAGCGGGACCTGGAAAACCAACCTCACGCCGGACAAACTCGGCGTCGTGGCGCTGGATCCGGATGCGCTGTCGATAAGCGGCTTGCATAATTACGTGAAGTATCTGAAGTCGAGCGGCCAGGATGCCGGGCGCTATCAGCTGAATATGTGGAGTAAAATCTTCCAGCCGATGTCTGTCGCGGTGATGATGCTGATGGCGCTGTCGTTCATCTTCGGCCCGCTGCGAAGCGTGGCGATGGGTGTGCGCGTGGTGACGGGGATAAGCTTCGGCTTTGTGTTCTACGTCCTCGACCAGATCTTCGGCCCGCTAACGCTGGTGTACGGCATCCCGCCGATTGTCGGCGCGCTGTTGCCAAGTGCCAGCTTCTTCCTGATTAGCCTGTGGTTGATGACGCGTAAAGCGTAATTCACAAGCCGTGCCCGGCGGCGCAAGCATTACGCCGCCGGGCAACACAAATCACCGCTTCCTGCCCCCCAATAGACTCCCCAACATTCCACGCACTATCTGATTCGTTATTTGTCGGGTGGCACTCTTCGCCATCGTCTGTACCACGCCATCACGCTTACCGCCGCGTGGCCCGGTGGTGCCAAACAGAATATCCTTCAACCCGCCGAGAATGCCGTCGTCGACATTCACCGCCGCACCCTTCGCCGGAGGCGCATTCTGTTGTTCAGTCGCCGCCTGAACGCCTTGCTGAAGTTTCTCGAACGCCGATTCGCGGTCGACCGCATCTTCATATTTCCCATACAGCGGTGAGGTGTTGATCAACCCATTGCGCTCATCATCGGTCACTGGTCCCATCCGCGAGCACGGCGCAATCACCATCGCACGTTCCACCACTGACGGGCTGCCTTTCTCGTCAAGGAATGACACCAGCGCCTCGCCGGTGCCGAGCTCCTGAATCGCTTTTTCGGTATCGAATGCCGGGTTAGCACGCATGGTTTGCGCTGCGGTTTTCACCGCTTTCTGATCTTTTGGCGTAAAGGCGCGCAGGGCGTGTTGCACACGATTCCCAAGCTGACCAAGCACGTTATCGGGAATGTCCGACGGGTTTTGCGAGACAAAATACACCCCGACCGCTTTGGAGCGAATCAGGCGGATCACCTGCTCGATTTTATCCAACAGCACCTGCGGCGCATCGCTGAACAGCAGGTGCGCTTCGTCAAAGAAGAACACCAGTTTTGGTTTCTCTAAATCGCCCGCTTCCGGCAGCTGTTCGTACAGTTCTGACAGCATCCACAGCAGGCTGGCTGCGTACAGTTTCGGCATCTGATAGAGCTTTTCGGCGCTGAGAATGTTGATCACGCCTTTACCGTTGCTGTCAGTCCGCATCCAGTCTTTGATGTCGAGCATCGGCTCGCCGAAGAAGTGCTCCGCACCCTGCTGCTCGAGGGTCAACAATCCACGCTGGATAGCACCCACCGAAGCACCGCTGATATTCCCGTACTGATTCTGGAACGATTTGGCGTTATCGCCGATGTACTGTGTGATGGCGCGTAGGTCTTTAAAATCGAGCAGCAGCAGGCCCTGATCGTCGGCGATACGGAAGATAATATTCAGCACGCCCGACTGCACTTCATTCAGATTGAGCAGGCGCGCGAGCAGCAACGGCCCAAGGTCTGACACCGTGGCGCGAACAGGATGCCCCTTCTCGCCGAAGATATCCCACACCACCACCGGATTACCGTGCGGCTGCCAGTCGGTCACCCCGATTTTTTTCAACCTTTCCAGTAGCTTCTCAGAGGCCTGACCGTCCTGAGCGACACCGGTTAAGTCACCTTTCACGTCGGCCATAAAGACCGGCACGCCAATCTCTGAAAACGACTCGGCCATTTTTTGCAGGGTGACGGTTTTCCCCGTCCCCGTCGCACCGGTAATCAAACCATGGCGGTTGGCCATTCCGGGCAGTAAAGTCAGTTGTTGTTCCGTCGTTCGGGCAATCAGCAGGGGTGAGCTCATGATGTTTCCTCCGTTTCTCCTGCGTCGAGTATAGGTCAAAGCCGGGGAAAAAATGCCCAGTCAGTTTTCGACTTTGCGGCGTAATACGCAGTGCCGACTATGCTTTTTCTATTCGTTTACCCAGAACGTTTCACAGGAGTGGAAAGCCATGTCCAGATTCTTCTTTAATGACCGCAAACAGCTGGTCAACGACGCCATCGAAGGCATCGTGTTATCCGCCCCGCACGGCAACCTGGTGCGCCTGGATATCGACCCCGCCATTCGGGTGATTGCCCGTGGCGACTGGGATAAAAGCCGCGTGGCGGTCATTTCCGGTGGTGGCTCCGGCCACGAACCGGCCCATGCCGGGTTTGTCGGCAAAGGGATGCTCACCGCTGCGGTATGCGGCGACCTGTTCGCCTCGCCGAGCGTGGATGCGGTTCTTAACGCCATCGTGGCGGTAACCGGCGAGAGCGGCTGTCTGCTGATCGTCAAAAACTACACCGGCGATCGGCTGAACTTCGGCCTGGCAGCGGAGAAAGCCAAACGCCACGGCTTGAAAGTCGAGATGGTCATCGTCGCCGACGACATTGCGCTGCCGGACAACAAACAGCCACGCGGCATCGCGGGCACGGCATTGGTGCACAAAATTGCAGGCTACGCCGCCGAACAAGGGAAAACCCTCAGCGAAGTGCGCCACATTGCGCAGCAGGCCTGCGACAGCGTGTTCAGCCTCGGCGTGGCGATGGAGAGCTGTAATCTGCCGGGCAGCGATGACGACGCGGGGCGCATCAAGCCTGGTCAGGTTGAGCTTGGGCTGGGGATTCACGGTGAACCGGGCGCGTCTGTGGTCGACAGCCATAACAGCAAAAAGCTCATTGAGACGTTGGTGCAACCGTTACAGGCGAAAGTCGGCGACGGCAAAGTGGCGGTGCTGATAAATAACCTGGGCGGCGTGTCGGCGCTGGAGATGGCGCTGCTGACTAAGGAACTGGCCCATTCGGCGCTGAAGAACCAGATTCGCTGGTTGATTGGCCCCGCGACGCTGGTCAGTTCGCTCGACATGAAGGGCTTTTCGCTCTCGCTGCTGACGCTGACGCCTGAGTTTGAACAGGCGTTACAGGCAGATGTGGAGACCCTCGGCTGGCAAAAACCGGTGGCGTTCGCGCCGCTCAAAACCGTGGCGCACGACAAAATTCATGACAGCGTAGACGCCACGCCGTCTGACAATCCGCAAGTGAAAGCGATTCTGCTGGCTGCCACCCAGACGCTCATCGACCTGGAAAGCCGCCTCAACGCGCTGGATGCCAAAGTGGGCGACGGCGATACCGGCTCGACGTTTGCCGAAGGCGCGCGGGATATCGCCGAACAGCTGAATGCGGGCAAACTGCCGCTGAACGACAGTGCGCAGCTGTTGCAAGTCATTGGCGAACGACTGGCGACGGTAATGGGCGGCTCCAGCGGCGTATTGATGTCCATCTTCTTCACCGCCGCCGGGCAGGCCGTGCATGACGGCAAAAAACTCCCGGACGCGCTGTTAACCGGTTTACAGCAGATGAAACAGTATGGCGGGGCTGATCTCGGTGACAGGACGTTAATCGACGCGCTGCAACCGGCGCTCGAGAGCTTGCGCGATCAGAACCTGCAAGCCGCCGTCAGCGCCGCCCAAATCGGCGCAGAAAGCACCGCCAAAATGCAAAAAGCGGGAGCAGGGCGCTCATCGTATGTGAATAAAGAGAACCTGGAAGGCGTAACCGACCCGGGAGCGGTGGCTGTCGCGGAAGTGTTTGCGGCGTTGGTTAAAAAATGAAGACGCATTGATCTTCGCCCTCCGGCAAGAGAGAGGGCTTTATTTTTCGCCCTCTCCCTGTGGGAGAGGGCCGGGGAGAGGGCATCAGGCGATGCCCCACTCACATCAAAAATCCGCTTTCAACACCACGCGATAACGGGCTTTGCCCTCACGCACATGCTTCAACGCATCGTTGATTTGTGACATCGGGAACATTTCAGTTGTCGGCGCCACTTTGGTGCGACCGGCAAACTTCATCAGCTTGCGCAGTTCCGCCGGGTTACCGGTGGCAGAACCTGAAATGCTGCGGTCGCCCTTAATCAAGGTAAAGGCCGGGACCTGCAACGGCTTCATCACCGCACCGACGGTGTGGAAGTTCCCGCCGTAGGCCAGCGCTTCGAAGTACGGCTGCCAGTCGAGATCCACGCTCACGGTGTTAATGATCAGGTCAAACTGCCCGGCTAACGTATTCAGCGCTTCCGGGTCGCGGCTGTTCACCACGCGGTCCGCACCCATCTCCAGCACTTCTTTTTCTTTCGCCGGATTGGAGCTAAACGCCGTCACTTCCGCACCCATGGCGTGCAGCAGCTTAATGGCGATATGCCCCAGACCGCCGATACCAATCACCCCAACGCGGCTGGTGGCAGTCACGTTATTGAGCAGCAGTGGTTTAAAGACCGTAATGCCGCCGCACAGCAGCGGGCCTGCGGTTTCAATATCGATGCTTTCCGGCAGAGGAATAACCCATTGCCAGTCGGCACGAAGTTTATCGGCGAAGCCGCCGCGGTTGGCAATCGTCGGCAGGGAGCCCGCCAGACAGTTGATGTGATCGCCGCTGATGCAGGCATCACAATGCCCACAGCTGCGCGCCGTCCAGCCCACGCCCACGCGTTGACCCACTTTCAGGCCTTTGTTCTGCGCCGTTTCACCCAGGGCAGCCACGCGACCAATAATTTCATGGCCCGCAACCAGCGGATAGCTGGAAACGCCCCATTCGTTGTCGATCATCGACAGGTCGGAATGGCAAATGCCGCAGTAATCCACCTGGACTTCCACATCTTCCGGCTTCAGCTCACCGGCATCGTATTCCCACACTTCCAGATCGGCACCCGCCTGCTTCGCGGCGTAGCTTTTTATCATGGACATCGCACTTCCCCTCTTATGGCGTTGAACTGGAAGTGTAGAGCATGGGGATGGGTGGTGCTTAACATAAGGGGGCGGGAATGGTCTGAGTGGTGGGCGGGGCGTAACCTGCTGAAAATTTCAACACTTAGCGGAGATAGCCCGACACGCCGCTTGCAAGGTACGGTGTGACAGGTATAATCGCACCCGCTATCAGCATATCCCTTCCGTGCCGGAGTGGCGAAATCGGTAGACGCAGTTGATTCAAAATCAACCGTAGAAATACGTGCCGGTTCGAGTCCGGCCTTCGGCACCAACAGTATGTAAATAGACCTCAACTGAGGTCTTTTTTTATGCCTAAAATCCAGTCTCCGTAAGGCTTTGCCCCGCTTTTCAGTCAACCGACGTCAATCTGAGTTACCCCACATCAACATGCTTGTGAGTATAGAACCGAGTATATATGCTGGTTCGATAATGCTTATATACTCACGGCAGCATATGGAAGGAATACCATCATGGCCCTGACTGATACCAAGGTGCGTTCGGCAAAACCTGAGGCAAAGGAATACTCGCTCGTCGATGGCGACGGCATGTTTTTGCTGATACACCCTAACGGCTTCAAATACTGGCGCTTCCGTTTCCGCTTTGGCGGTAAACAACACCTGATGGCTTTTGGTGTTTATCCTGAAACATCACTGGCTGATGCTCGTCAAAAGAGGGAAGAGGCCAGGAGGCTTGTTGCTGCCGGTGTCGATCCTCGTGAGCATAAGCGAGCAATGAAAGAAGAACAGGCTAAAGAGGTCATCACTTTTGAATCTGTTGCCAGAGACTGGCACGTCAGCAATCAAAAGTGGTCTGAGTCGCATAGTGGCCGTGTTCTAAAAAGTCTGGAAGATAATCTGTTCGATGCCATTGGCAAGCGGAATATCGCTGAGCTAAAAACCAGAGATTTACTTATCCCCATCAAAGCCGTAGAGATGTCTGGACGTCTTGAGGTGGCTGCACGTTTACAGCAACGAACAACAGCAATTATGCGATTTGCCGTGCAGAGTGGCTTAATTGACTACAACCCCGCACAAGAGATCGCTGGCGCGGTCGCTACCGCTAAACGACAGCATCGTGCTGCGCTAGAACTTAATCGTATTCCTGAACTACTTCATCGTATAGACACATATACCGGCAGACCACTAACACGCTTAGCTGTAGAGCTGATGTTGTTGGTCTTCATTCGATCTAGTGAACTGCGATTTGCTCGCTGGTCAGAAGTAGATTTTGAAACTGCAATGTGGACGATACCGGGAGAGCGTGAGCTACTGGAAGGCGTTAAACACTCTCAGCGTGGATCTAAGATGAAGACTCCACATCTTGTTCCCTTATCGCGCCAAGCTCTGATCATTCTGGAAAAAATCAAAAGCATGAGCGGAAACCGAGAGCTGATTTTCGTTGGTGATCACGATCCACGTAAACCAATGAGTGAGAACACGGTCAATAAGGCTTTACGGGTAATGGGGTATGACACCAAAGTTGATGTATGCGGGCATGGTTTTAGAACCATGGCCTGTAGTTCATTGATTGAATCGGGGTTGTGGTCGAAGGATGCGGTAGAACGGCAGATGAGTCATCAGGAGCGTAACTCTGTGCGTGCGGCTTATATCCATAAGGCCGAGCATCTGGGGGAGCGCAGGCTAATGCTGCAGTGGTGGGCGGATTATCTGGATGCGAATCGGGAGAAGGGGGTTAGTCCGTTTGATTTTGCAAGGCAAGCAGTAAGATAAACCCTTTCAAGGATCATAAATTATTGAAAATACGAACTTTTAAAGCGTTCTTTAGCGCCTTATATGAACTACTTTTTCTGTAATTTTTCAAAATTACACTGAAAAGAATTGACAGCAACACAACCTCATTGTTTAATGGCCTCAGTTTCAAGTTTGGTAATTTTTAAAAATTACCAATTTGAACATGAGTGGGTGAGTTCTTGGCGGAATACCCACAAATCTAAAATATGAAAGCGAGGGTTGAAACATGGTGACAATTAAACAATGGGCCGATATCGAGGCCAACTACGATGATACTTTACTTCTCGGGAACGGGGCAAGTATAGCTGTTAATAGCAATTTTGCCTATCGTAGTTTATGTCAGAAGTTGACAGAGCTCAGTTCAGATGGGCGACTGACAGCTTTGTTCGAACAATTTGATACGCAAGATTTTGAGTTGATTCTGCACCGTCTGTGGATTGCTACTCAAGTAAATCGACAGCTCGGTGTGCCTGAAAATGCAACGACAGAGGGATATAAGTTACTTAGAAGTCTGTTGATTCAATGTGTGAGCCAAAATCATCCTGAGCATCATGAGATATCGGATGTGCTAGTTAAAATCCGTACTTTTATAGGCAAATTTAAGACGGTTTTATCCCTGAATTACGATCTAATTGTGTACTGGGCATCTTTGCTTGAAGATATAACTACTAGAAAATTAAAGGATTGCTTCGTCAGCGGTTTGTTTAATGAACAGTTAGATTGGAGTGATTTTAGAGACTTACATTGGAAAGATCGTGAAAGAGGTTACAAGACGACAAGCTTAGTCTTCTACCCACATGGTTCCTTGATTTTGGCCCAAGACTTCAGCGGTCAAGAGTCCAAATTACATACTAATCCTCGTGGTGACGGAAATTATCTTCAGCAAATTTCTCAGCATTGGAGTTCTGCAGCAGTTACACCAGTTTTTGTTTCTGAAGGGACAAGTAAGCAAAAACTAAGTGCGATTGCTCGTAGTCGCTATCTTGATACTGTCTACCGTGAAGTACTACCAGAGAAAAAGGAAAGTATCGTGATCTATGGATGGAGTATGGGGGAAAATGACACCCATATACTCGATGCACTGAAAAAAAGTCAGCCATCAAGGGTTGCAATTTCAGTGTATGGCACTGATACCTCTGGCTGTGATGCAATTGAAGGGATGTTAAAAGCGGTGTTTGGTGAAGGTTTGCTTGTCGAGTTCTTCGACAGTGAAAGCGCCAACTGCTGGTGCCATTAAATAAGCGAAAGGGGGCGTAGCCCCCAATTTTACGAGGATAAAAATGGGAAAAATCGTCTATAGCGACATTGCAAATTTTATCCCCGGAGTAAACCTGTCACGCATTGAGTCAGAAGAATCAGGTAAAGCGTATCGCTTTTATACAGCACAGTTGCATCAGATCGATGACTGGCAACCTGAAGTGATAGTTTCTGATAAAGAACAAGTTGTTAAGAGTACGTCGTTACTAAAAGTGACAAGAGAAAATGATGTCATTATTAACTTAGCGAATGCTAAAGCTGTTCTTGTTAAGCAGGAGCATGCGGGGCGAATATTGGGCAATAACTTTGTTAAGGTCGAGTTGGATGTTAGCAGAGTCTCTCCATTATTTTGGATTTGGCATTTCAATGAGAGCAAAGCTATAGCCCAACAAAAATCATTTGTTCTACAGGGGTCAACTGTACCTAAGTTAACTCTGCAAATGGTTCGTCAATTTGAACTCGATTTACCTAGACTAAAAAAGCAACAAGCGATAGGTGAGCTGTATCTTCATCTCAGGATAAAAGATTACTACGAGTACAACTTGATGAAATTAAAGCAACAATTTTATTTTACCAAAATAGAAAATTTATCAAAATAATCAATAATTAAGGTCTATTATGTCTCCCCAGATTGAAGCACAAAATTTAAGTGAACTGCAAGGCCGCCTGTGGAATATCGCCGATACTCTGCGTGGTAAGATGAATGCAGATGAATTCCGCGACTACTGCTTAGGTTTTATTTTCTACAAATATCTTTCTGAAAAATTTGTTGCTTACGCTAACAAAATATTGGCGGAAGATGGCATTCAGTACAACGAGCTGACTCCTGAGCATCCAGCGTACCAGGACATTGTTGACGCAGTAAAAGAGGATAGTATCCCGTCCTTAGGCTACTTTTTGCCGCCAACCGATCTGTTCCACACCATGGCGGAACGTGTGGCTAAAGATCCCACAGGTGCAGGCATCGGCTTTATTCTGGAAGACCTCGCCACTACCCTTCGCAGCATTGAACAAAGCACGTTGGGCACCGACTCCGCGGATGACTTCAGCAACCTGTTTGAAGATCTCGATTTAGGTTCCAGCAAGCTCGGCAACACTGCGAAAGCGAAAAACGAATTGATCGGTAAAGTCGTCACTGAACTCGATAAACTGAGCTTTAACCTGAGCGAAGCTAGTTCCGACATTCTGGGTGATGCCTATGAATACCTGATTGGCCAGTTCGCCTCAGGTGCAGGTAAGAAAGCCGGGGAGTTCTATACCCCGCAGCCGGTTTCCACCCTGTTGGCTAAAATCGTCACCACCCACAAGCTGAAGCTCAAAAATGTGTATGACCCGACCTGCGGCTCTGGCTCATTATTATTGCGTGTGAAACGTGAAGCCTCGTCGGTGGGTAAAATCTACGGCCAGGAAATGAATCGTACCACCTATAACCTGGCGCGTATGAACATGATCCTGCACGGGGTTCACTATGCTGATTTTGAGATCATTCAGGAAGATACGCTGGAGCACCCGCAGCATACGCATCTGAAATTTGATGCCATCGTCGCTAACCCACCATTCTCCGCCAAGTGGAGCGCCAGCCCGCTGTTTATGAACGATGACCGCTTCGCCCAGTACGGTAAATTGGCGCCGTCGAGCAAAGCAGACATGGCGTTTGTGCAGCATATGTTTCACCATTTGGAAGATGACGGCACCATGGCAGTTGTTCTGCCTCATGGGGTCTTATTCCGTGGCGCAGCGGAAGGTCATATCCGTCAGTTTATGATTGAGAAGCTGAACTGCATTGATGCGGTGATCGGCCTGCCTGCCAATATATTCTACGGCACCAGTATCCCGACTTGCGTGCTGGTTCTACGTAAATGCCGTAAATATAACGACAGCGTTCTGTTTATCGACGCCAGTAACGATTTTGAGAAGGTCAAAACCCAGAACCGCCTGTTGCCAGAGCATATCGACAGAATTGCCGATACCTATAATGACTGGAAAGCTAACGATAAGTACAGCTACGTCGCCTCGCTGGAAGATATTCGCGCTAACGATTACAACCTCAATATCCCGCGCTATGTTGATGTCTTTGAAGCAGAAGATGAGATCGATCTAGATACAGTAGCCAGAGAGATTCGTGAGCTGGAAGATAAAGCTGCCGAGATCGATAAAATCATTGCAAGATTTTGTTTAGAACTGGGAATTGAAGCACCGTTTACAGTTGTAGAGGTAAATAAGTGATGGTACCCAAGATAAGATTTAAATCATTCTCTGCACCTTTGTCTAAATGCAAAGTTAAGGAGATTTTGGAACGGTTTGTTTCCCCTGTAACTATATCTGAAATAGATAAGTATCGAGAAATAGGAATTCGTTCTCATGGTAGAGGCTTGTTCCATAAAGATGAGGTTTTGGGTGAATCTCTAGGAAATAAACGCGTTTTTTGGATAAAAAAAGATGCTCTGATTCTTAATATTGTTTTTGCTTGGGAACAAGCCGTCGCACTCACTTCGTCTAAAGAAGAGGGGTTTATTGCATCCCATAGATTCCCTATGTACTTACCAAAAAATAATAGATGTAATACTGATTATGTTAGATGGTATTTTTTAACAAATAAAGGGAAAAATCTGTTAGAGCTTGCGTCTCCTGGTGGGGCAGGCCGAAACAAAACACTGGGACAAAAAAAATTCGATGAGTTAGTTTTGACCATCCCTGAACTGTCAGAGCAAAATAAGATCACCACATTTCTTAATTATGTTGATGAAAAAATAAAATTACTGAATAAGCAGTGTGACCTATTGTGCAGATATAAAAATGGTGCGATACATAGTGTTTTTAGCCAGAAATTTCGGTTTAAAGATAAAAATGGTGAGCCTTTCTCCGAGTGGACCCACACAACGTTGGGAGTCGTTTTAGGTTATGAACAACCGACCAAATACATAGTATCCTCTACAGATTACGCTAAGGAAAATTCCACACCCGTTTTAACGGCAGGGAAGAAATTTATTTTAGGCTATACGAGTGAAACAGAAGGAATATATAACGAATTACCAGTGATAATTTTTGATGATTTTACAACTAGTTTCAAATTCGTTGATTTTCCTTTTAAGGTTAAATCTTCAGCGATGAAGATTTTGAAAACAAAAAACCAGCAATATCTTTTGCGGTATGTTTTCTATGCAATGCATACAATTAAGTACGCTATCGGAGATGATCATAAACGAAGATGGATATCGGAGTATTCAAATATTTCATTACCAACCCCATCATTAGAAGAACAGGAAAAAATAGCTTTTTTCTTCGCTGGTATTGACGATAAAATCGCCAAAAAAAAATCAGAACTTAATAAACTTAATACTTGGAAACAGGGTTTAATGCAACAGATGTTTATTTGACGATTTTTAAGGCAGGTCAGTACAATAACATAAGGCACTACACATTGATGGCAACGCAAAGCGAATACGAGTTAGAAACGCAGCTGGTGGAACAGTTGGTGGGCATGCACTACGAACGGGTGAATGTCACCGATGAATCCAGTATGAAAGCCAATCTGCGAAAGCAGATTGAAATCCATAACCGGTTGGAATCCTCTCCGCTAACGGACAACGAATTTAACCGTATTTTCTTGCACCTGACAAAAGGTAATGAGGTCATCAATCGCGCTAAGATCCTGCGCGATCGCTACCAGTTGTTGCGTGATGACGGCACAGAGAAGTGGCTCAGCTTTATCAATAAAGAGGAGTGGTGCCAGAACGAATTTCAGGTGACGAGCCAGGTGAAGCAGTTCAATGCCGAACAAAATACGCGTAAAACCCGCTTCGACGTCACGCTGCTGATTAACGGCTTGCCGCTGGTGCAGATCGAACTTAAGCGTCGCGGTCTGGGACTGAAAGAGGCCTTCAACCAGATCGATCGCTACCATCGGGATGCGTTCTGGGTCGGCAGCGGCCTGTTCCAGTATGTGCAGATCTTTATTATCAGCAATGGTGTAGACACTAAATATTACGCTAACAACCGCGCCAACCACTTTGAGCAGACCTTCTTCTGGACCGATGAAAAGAATAACCCGCTCAAAACGCTTGAGAAGTTCACTGACGCATTTCTGAAAGTGTGTCACATCGCCAAAATGATCACCCACTATACGGTGTTGAACGAAACCCGTAAGTGCCTGATGGTGATGCGCCCCTATCAGTTTTACGCCTGTGAGGCGATGATCCACCACGTGAAGGACAATCTCCACAAGCAGGGACGGCCGGAGAACGGCTATATCTGGCATACCACCGGCTCCGGTAAAACGCTGACCTCGTTTAAGGCCAGCCAGGTGATCATGGAGATGCCGGAAGTGGACCGGGTCATTTTTGTGGTTGATCGCCGGGATCTGGATTTTCAGACAGCGAAAGAGTTCAACGGCTTTGCGAAAGACAGCGTGGACACCACTAACAATACCGGTACGCTGATAAAACATCTCAAGCAAAGCAGCACCAAACTGACCCTGACAACCATTCAGAAGCTGAATAACGCCATCACCCATGAAGGGTATAAAGCGCAGCTCGCACACCTGCGTAAAGAACGCATCGTCTTTATCTTCGATGAATGCCACCGCAGCCAGTTCGGTGATACGCATAAAGCGATCGTGAATTTCTTCGAGAATGCTCAGCTGTTTGGTTTTACCGGGACGCCAATCTTTGCCGATAACGTCAACATTACCAACGGGGTCAAACAGACCAGCGAGCTGTTGTTCGATAAATGCCTGCATAAATACGTGATTGTCGACGCCATCCGGGATGAAAACGTTCTGCGTTTTGCCGTGGAATATGTCGGCACTTACAAGCGCAAAGAGAGCAGCAATGAGATCGATATTGATGTGGAGGATATCGACACCAAAGAGGTGATGGAAAGCGACATCCGGTTGGACAAAGTGACCGACTACATCCTTGCCCACCATAACGCCAAGACCCGAAATCGTGAGTTTACCGCGATGTTCTGCGTTGGGTCAGTCGATATGCTGATCACCTACTACAAACTCTTTAAAGAAAAGCAGGCTGCATTGCAGGCGGCAGATGCCAGTTACAAGCAGTTAAAGATTGCCACTATCTTCACCTATGCCGCCAATGAAGCGGACAAAAGTGATAAAGAGGCGGTAAACGGCCTGCTGGATGAAGAGGATATTAGCCTGCCGCAAGGAGCGAAAGTTGATACCTCGAGTCGCGATCATCTGGATAGTTTTATCGAGGATTATAACGAGCTGTATGGCACCAGTTACTCTGCCAATGATTCAAAGAGCTTTTACAATTACTACAAAAATATTGCCCAGCGCACCAAAGAGAAAGGCATCGACATTCTTCTGGTGGTGAATATGTTCCTCACCGGCTTCGACAGTCCGGCGCTGAACACGCTGTACGTTGATAAAAACCTTCGTTTTCACGGCCTGGTGCAGGCGTTTTCTCGCACCAACCGCATCCTCAACGAGAAGAAAAGCCACGGGAATATCGTCTGTTTCCGTAATCTAAAGAAAGCTACCGACGATGCTATTGCCCTATTCTCGAACAAAGATGCCTCTTCTACGGTGCTGGTCAAACCCTTTGACGAGTACTTCGGGGATTACCAGGACGCTGTCGATCGCTTGTTAACGCTGACGCCAACGGTGGAAAGCGTGGACGATTTACCGGATGAAGAAGCACAACTGGCGTTTGTAACGGCGTTTCGTGATGTGATGCGTTTGAAAAACATCCTCGAAAGCTTTGCCGATTTTGATGATGCGGCTAAACCGCTGTCGGACCAGACTCTGGCAGATTTCACCAGTAAGTACCTCGATATTCACGACAAGGTGAAAAAGCACTCTAGCAAAGAAAAAGTCTCGATTCTTGAAGACGTGGATTTTGAAGTCTCGCTGATTCATCGCGACGAAATTAACGTTGGCTACATTCTGCGTCTGCTGGCGGGCATTCAGGCGATGCCGCCAAAAGAGCAGCAGGAGCAGAAGAAAAAGATCATGGATATTGTCGACAGCGACGTCACGCTGCGCAGTAAACGTGAGCTTATCGATAACTTTATTGAAAAAAGCCTGCTCCATGCCTCGCATGACGAAGATATCACTCAGGTGTTTGAAGCCTATGTCGAACAGGAAAAAGGTAAGGCGCTGGCAGCCTTGTGTAGCGAAGAGCGACTCGATTCCATCAAACTGACCGGCTTACTGGATAACTACCTCTTTACCGACGTGATGCCGCGAGAGGATGAAGTGGCAGAAACGCTAACTTGGACGCCGAAGATTCTGGAACGCAAGAACGTGCGGGCACGTGTCTACGAGCGTGTGCGCGATGTGATTGAAACGTTTATCAATGGAATGCGTGGGTTTTAATTTAAAATGGGTCAGCTGATAAATGGCCCTTTAACTCAAAATTTATATGTAAAATCAATATCTAAACTGTGCATCTCTCAGGGGTTTAGGAGCGATTAGGCTCATGTTAACTTGAGGTAATTCTGACAATTAATCACACCATGAGTGCATTGATTACGTGATTCTGCATGAGCGGTGTCATATTGTCGAACACAGTCATAGCGATCGCTTTTACCGTCTGACGGGACAAGTTATGTCTGAGTGGGAAGTTGTCAAAACGCAGTTGGATGAAATGGCTGGGGTGATATTTTCTGCTTTATGATGTGGAGATGAGATTTTATCTTAGTCAGTAAAATCAGCGTGTTGTGTGTTCATCTCTTCACCAGTTGGAAGTACACTCAATTGCTAAGTAACTAACCAGACTTTAGCTGATTGGTTTGAAGCAACCGATCTACTAAAAACATTATCAGGGATGTTTATATGGCCGTTCCTACCTACGATAAATTTATTGAACCAGTTCTCCGTTTTCTGGCAGGTAAACCTGATGGCGTACCTGCTCGCGATTCGCATGAAGCTGCGGCAGATGCTCTTAATCTTGATGATAATCAGCGAGCAGAAGTGATAGCCAGCGGTCAGTTAGTTTATAAAAATCGGGCGGGCTGGGCACATGATCGTCTGAAGCGAGCTGGATTATCGCAAAGTTTATCGAGAGGAAAATGGTGCTTAACACCTGAAGGGGTTAAATGGGTACAGGTTCATACCCAGCCACTCAACGAAGAGGAAGTGAACCATCTGGCTTTTTATTTCATGAACGTGAAGTTAAAACAGCAGCCAGATGCTGTCGATCTTGATCCAAGACCAGCAGTACCGAACCAGGAAGAGCTGGCAAAAAGCAGCCCTGACGATCGTCTTGATCAAGCGTTAAAAGAGTTACGGGATGCTGTTGCTGATGAGTTACTGGAAAACTTGTTGCAGGTTTCTCCAGCGCGTTTGAGGTTATAGTTTTGGATGTACTTCATCGTTTGGGATATGGCGGACATCGTGATGATCTTCAGCGCGTAGGTGGCACTGGAGATGGTGGTATCGACGGCATTATTTCGCTTGATAAATTGGGACTGGAAAAAGTTTACGTGCAGGCTAAATGTAAGCACACCTGTTTTAGTTCCACGCACTTTTTGAGATTTCCGGGTTTTCAGCCATCAGCCGGTATTCTTCCGGCGTCAGATTATTCAGAGATTCATGAGGTCGCTCGCTGTTATATTCGGCCAGCCAGCGCTCCGTGATTTCCCGTGCTTCATTCAGTGTCCTGAACAAATAAAAATCCAGGATTTCTGTCCGGTACGTCCGGTTAAAGCGCTCGATAAACGCGTTCTGTGTCGGCTTACCTGGCTTGATGAATGCCTGCATTACCCCATGTTCTTCGGCCCAATGCGCCAGCGCCACTGAGATAAGTTCCGGGCCATTATCCATCCGCATCCTCAGCGGATAGCCCCGGTTTGCTGCGATCCTGTCCAGCACTCTTACAACGCGTTGGGCCGGGATATTCAGGTCAATTTCTATCGCCAGCGCTTCGCGGTTAAAGTCATCCACCACATTGAAGGTTCTGAAGCGTCTGCCACAGACCAGAGTGTAAGCACACCTGTTTTAGTTCCACGCACTTTTTGAGATTTCCGGGTTTTCAGCCATCAGCCGGTATTCTTCCGGCGTCAGATTATTCAGAGATTCATGAGGTCGCTCGCTGTTATATTCGGCCAGCCAGCGCTCCGTGATTTCCCGTGCTTCATTCAGTGTCCTGAACAAATAAAAATCCAGGATTTCTGTCCGGTACGTCCGGTTAAAGCGCTCGATAAACGCGTTCTGTGTCGGCTTACCTGGCTTGATGAATGCCTGCATTACCCCATGTTCTTCGGCCCAATGCGCCAGCGCCACTGAGATAAGTTCCGGGCCATTATCCATCCGCATCCTCAGCGGATAGCCCCGGTTTGCTGCGATCCTGTCCAGCACTCTTACAACGCGTTGGGCCGGGATATTCAGGTCAATTTCTATCGCCAGCGCTTCGCGGTTAAAGTCATCCACCACATTGAAGGTTCTGAAGCGTCTGCCACAGACCAGAGCATCATGCATAAAATCGATGGACCAGCTCTGGTTTAGCGCTTCCGGCGTGGCCAGTGGCGCGGGGTTGCGTACCGGCAGACGCTGCTTTCCCCTGCGACGAAAATTCAGTTTCAGCAGACAGTAAATCCGGTGCACGCGTTTGTGGTTCCAGGTGTTGCCTTGCCTACGCAGTAGCTGGAACAGCTTCTTAAAACCGTATCGTGGATAGCGCTCCGCCAGCTCAGTCAACGCGTGGATCACCGGTTCATCACGCCGGGTATCGGGCTGGTAAAAGTACACCGTCCTGCTCAGCGATAACGTCCTGCATGCCTGGCGAGTGCTCATCATAAATTGCGAGGTCAGATAACCGACGAGTTCCCGCTTTATCGCTGGTTTTAAAGCTTTTTTTCAATGACATCTTTCAGCGCCCGGCATTCCAGACTGAGATCGGCAAACATCTGTTTGAGTCGGCGGTTTTCGTCCTCAAGATCTTTCATCTTTTTGATATCAGATGCTTCCATACCGCCGTACTTTGCTTTCCAGTTGTAATACGAGGCCTCCGATATTCCCGCTTCGCGGCAGACATCTTTGACGGTGCGTCCGGTTTCAACAGACTTCAGAACAGTGATGATCTGGTGCTCGGTGAATCGGGCTTTGCGCATGACGATCTCCTCAGGGGACATAAACAGTATGTCGGAAGATCTCTAAAAGTGAATGGTTCGTTTTACAGGGATACTTACACTTCGAAGAAAGAGTTTATGAGCTTGTGCGGCCTTACACTGAAGTCTGTTGAGTTCAGGTTCTATCACATCAACGACGCGCAGCAATGCTACTCTCTCTGTTCCCCGACCTCATTACGGATAACCTCTCCATGCTCACTGGCCTGAACCACCTGACCCTTGCAGTCACCGACCTTGCCCGCAGTATTGATTTTTATCAGCAGCAGTTGGGGTTACGGCTGCATGCCCGCTGGGATAAGGGCGCGTATTTTAGCTGTGGTGATCTGTGGCTTTGCCTGTCGGTTGACGCGGTGGTAACGGAAAAGCGTGATTACACCCACTATGCCTTTAGCATTGCCGCGTCTGAATTTGCGGGGTTCGTGGCACGCCTTGAAGCGCAGGGCGCGGAAGTGTGGAAAAACAACAAAAGCGAAGGGGAGTCGTTCTACTTTCTTGACCCGAACGGTCATCAACTGGAAATCCACGTCGGTGATTTAGCCCAGCGCCTGGCGGCCTGTCGTGAAAAACCTTATTCCGGAATGGTATTTTTTGACTGAAAAGATGGAAGGTAGCAGGCCAAACAATAAAAACCCGGTAAGCACACCGCCACCGGACAAATAGCCACCCACTATTTAGCCGCGGGCGGGACGTAGCCTGGGTAGTAAATCACGCGCGGTTTGCCATACACCGTTAGCGGATACACCGGCACGTAAGTGATCCCAGGTTGCGCCGGTTGGATGGTGATGGTCTGCGTGGGAGCAGGAACCGCTTTCCCGGCGCTCGCTGTCGCCGATGCCGGGGTCGACTGCACCCGCAGTTGCGGCGAGGTTTTGAGGGCGCCGTTCTGCTGCGCTCTGGCCCGCAAAATTTGCACCGCGTTCATCACGTCCTGCGGCTGACGGGTATAGGCCACGCCAAGGAATTTCGTCCATTGTGGATTGTTAACCATCTGCGCCAGCACGTCCGGGAAAGCGGCCAGGGATTTCACCGCCACGTCATTGCGCACGGTACTGGCCGCCAGAACCTGTGCCAGCAGGCTGTCAGGATAGAGCGCAATCGGGGAAACCAGCGAATAGAGTTCATCGGCGCCGATAACCGGGTTCGGGATAACCCCCGGCGTGCCATACTGCCGCGTCGGTGGCGGAGTGTTGGGGGCTTTCTGGTCGCAACCCGCCAGCGGCAGGATTAACGCCAGCACGCTGCATAATACAAAACGGTTGTTCATCATAAGCACCGGGTCAAAAAGAAATTATCGGGTGCTATGGAACCTGATCCGTCCGTGCAGCTCAACGGATCATTGGTTTTATTTGAGACTTTGAGGTGTTCAGGAAGGGAGCAGCTGCTGTGAGGAACGTAATGATCAGCCCGCCACAATCTCAATCATGTTGCCATCGGGATCGAGGATGATTGCTTCGTAGTAACCGTCGCCGGTCATGCGCGGGCCGCTTTTCAGAATGCCTTCTTCTTTCGCTTTCGTCGACAGCGCATCCACCGCCTGCTTATCACCGACGTTCAGCGCGATATGCGCCCAGCCGCAGAACTCGCGGTTGTCAGGCGCGTCGGGGAGTTCCGGCAGCGTCATCAGTTCAACCGTTGGGCCGTCTGCCAGGCTAATGAAATAAGAGGCGAATCCCGGACGATTTTTGCTGAGGTATTTCTCATTCGGCGTGCCGTCGAAATACCGCTGCCAGAATGCAGCCTGCGCGTCCAGGTCGCGGGTCCACAGAGCTACGTGCGCAATCTTCATTTTTGTCTCCATCATTCCTTGTTTTCCCGAGTATGCCGCGACAACCCCTCGGCTCAAACCTTGCGCTGCTCAGGGTGTGATCCCGGCGGTCACTCGATGCTTATTCCATCGCCAGATGAATGGCTTCCCCGAGTTTTTCCATCACTTCACGGTGTTTCTCGGTCGTTGGCAAGGCACAGTTGATGCGCAGGCAGTTGCGGTACTTGCCCGAGGCAGAAAACAGCGTGCCCGGCGCCACCTGGATTTTCAGCTCGCACAGCTGTTTCGCGACGCACACCATGTCGACCATTTCCGGCAGCTCGACCCACAGCATAAAGCCGCCTTCGGGACGGGTGACGCAAATTCCGCACGGAAAATACTGACGCAGCCAGCAGGTGTAGGTTTCCATATTGCTTTGATAAATCTGGCGCATACGCCGCATATGGCGGTGGTAATGCCCCTCGCGCACGAAAGCCGCGACCGCCAGTTGAGTGGTCGGCACGTTGGTACCGGTGGCGGCGTATTTCATGTGCAGCACCCGGTCGTGATAGCGGCCCGGCACAATCCAGCCCACGCGCAGGCCTGGGGCGATGGTTTTAGTGAAGGAGCTGCACAACAGCACGCGGCCGTCGATATCCCAGGATTTTATGGTGCGCGGGCGGGGGTAAACGTTCGCCAGTTCGCCGTAAACATCGTCTTCGAAGATAACGATGTCATGGCGTTGGGCCAGCGCCAGCACCGCGCGTTTGCGTGCATCCGGCATGATAAACCCGAGCGGATTGTTGCAGTTCGGCACCAGGATCACCCCTTTGATCGGCCACTGTTCCAGCGCCATTTCCAGGGCTTCGATGCTGATCCCGGTTTGTGGATCGGTCGGGATCTCGATCGCCTTAATGTCGAACCCGCGCAGCAATTGCATGGTGCCGTAAAACGACGGTGATTCAATGGCGACGATATCGCCCGGTTTGCACACCGCCAGCAGGGCAATCGCCAGCGCCGCATGGCAGCCGCTGGTGATAATAATGTCGTCGGCATTGACCACCGCTTCACCGTCGAGCATCAGGCGGGCGATCTGTTCGCGCAGCTCACGGCGGCCAGCGAGTTCGTCATAGCTGAAAATATCGGCGGCATGATGCTGCACAAGACGCGTCATCTCGCGCCAGAGCGGCTTCAGACTCGGTTGGGCGATGTCCGGCGATCCGCCGCCGAACGGGATGATCGTTTTGTCGTGGCGTGCATCCAGCATGGTCAGGATCTGATCCCAATGGGTGACATCCACCGGGCGCTGCACCGGGCGGGACATCGCCGGCACTGGCGGCTGGGCTTTACGCGGTGCGATAAAATAGCCAGAGCGCGGCTGCGGGGTGATCAGCTGGAGCGTTTCCAGCGTCTGATAGGCTTGCTGTACGGTGCTGATACTGACGCCGTGTTCCTGACTGAGCGCGCGCACGGACGGTAATTTCTCGCCATGACGGTACAGCCCCTGTTCGATCCGTTCGGCGAGCAGATTCGCCAGATGCTGGTAACGCGTCATTGCTGTATCCCCATTTGATGCCATACAGATGGCAAAACCAGTACAGATAGGCGTGAAAAACGCCGTGCAGATACCGTTTTAGCGGATCTGTATGTTAAATAAAAGTACAATTTGAATCTGTATTGTTAACCCACCTCCCGGCGAAAATAGCGTCATTGACAGCGTGAGGAGGTGCAGGATGGAATTTCATGAGAATCGCGCGAAAGCGCCATTTCAAATCTACACAGTGATCGGCCGCTGGCTGCGACAACACTGGCGTATCTGGAAAACGCGTCGGGCACTCGATCGACTCAGCGACGCACAGCTGAAGGACGTGGGGCTGCGACGCGAGGATTATTGATTGCTTCACCCGGCCTGAGTGCCGGGTTTTTTATTTCGCATTCCATGCTCTTTCGTTAAGACGTTTCTTGATACTTATCAGGGTAAGTATTAATCTGCTCCTGCGTTGTTAAGGAGACCTCATGACTGAAGATGCTTTGTTCGCCCGCCGTCCGATGGGGATGCGCATGGCGATGGTGGTACGCCAATGGCGGGCCATTATCGACAATGCGATAACCGACACCGGCCTGACGCAGTCCAGCTGGACCACGCTGATGCAGTTACAACAACTGGGCGATAACGTCTCAACCAGCGAGCTGGCGGAAGTGCAGGGCATTGAACTGCCGCCGCTGATGCGCACGCTGGTGCATCTCGAGGAACAGGGCTATCTGCTGCGTACGATATCGCCGTACGACAAACGCTGCCGTCTGTTAATGCTCACGCCGAAAGGCCGCGCCGTGCTCGAGCGGCTGACCCACGTGATCGAAACCTGCCAACAGCGGGTGACAGAAAACATTCCAGCCGATGTCATGGACGCCTTCAGCAACACGCTTAACCAACTCGCCTGCAATATGCGGAACATCCGCGACGACATTAAATAAGACCTAAAAAAATGATGAGCCCCGAACAAAAATTTGCCCGTTGGGTAAGGGTGAGTATTGCCTCTTTCCTGCTGATGTTTATCTATTTCATCGTGGCGGATATCTGGATCCCGCTGACGCCGGATTCTACCGTCATGCGCGTAGTGACCCCGGTGTCATCACGCGTTTCCGGCTACGTGGCCCACGTCTACGTACACAACAACAGCCCGGTGAAAAAAGGCGATCTCCTGTATGAGCTGGACCCGACGCCGTTTATCAATAAGGTGCAGGCGGCGCAAATCGCACTGGAACAGGCGAAACTCACCAACCAACAGCTGGACGCGCAAATTGCTTCCCAGCAGGCCAATCTCAAAACCGCGCAAATCACCGCCCGCAATAATCAGGCGACGCTGAGTCGTTATCAGCGGCTGGCGACGATGCAAAACGTGTCGCAGCAGGACCTCGATAACGTTCGCACCGCGTGGCAAAACAGCGAACAGTCAGTGAGCGCTATCACCGCGAGCATCCATAATCTGCAGATCCAACGCGGTGAACGTCACGATGACCGTAACGTCACGCTGCAAAAATACCGCAACGCGCTGGAAGAGGCGCAGCTCGATTTGGGCTGGACGAAAATCCGGGCAGAAGCGGCAGGCACTGTCAGTAATTTACAGTTAAGCCCCGGCCTGTATGCTTCTGCGGGGACCGCGCTGCTGGCGGTGGTGAACGACGAAAGTGATATCGTGGCGGATTTTCGTGAAAAAAGTCTGCGCCATACGCAGCCGGGAACCGATGCCGCGGTGGTCTTCGACGCACTGCCCGGCAAGGTTTTCCGCGCTCATGTGACCAGCAGCGATGCCGGGATTTTGGCCGGACAGGAAGCGGTTGGCGGCAAGCTTTCGCAGCCTGAGGAATCCAACCGCTGGGTGCGCGATGCCCAGCGGATGCGCATTCACGTGGCGCTTGATGAGCCAATCGATAAAACGCTGCCAACCGGCGCGCGGGCCACCGTGCAGCTTTATAACAGCGAAGGTGTGCTGGCCCGATTTTTCTCCGGCCTGCAAATCCACCTCGTAAGCTGGCTGCACTATGTCTATTAACACCCTGGCGCGGGTATTTACCCCACACGACAACATCGTCTACAGCGCCAATGATTTTCGCCAGACGCTGCGCATTGTCTTCGCGGGGATGATTGCGCTGAGCATTTCCACGTTCTACAACGTGCAGTACGGCGTCTTTTTTGTGGTTTACCCGGTGATGCTGCTGTCGCTGGTGCCGGTCTTTAACCGCCATGTGGCAACGCAGTTTATCTTCAGTGCGGCACTGAACTGTGTCGAAATGGTGCTGATCATCGGCTATTTGGCGCAATGGCCGATCATCATGACGCTGGTGGTGTTTGGGCTGTACGTGATGCGTTTTCGCTTTATGAGTCAGGGGCCGCTCTTTCTGTTTGGCTCGATGGGCGTGGTGTGCCAGAGCGTGATGCTCAATTTTATGAGCTACCCCACCAACAGTTGGCACACGCTGCTGTCATCTAATTTGGAAGCCAGCGTGATGGCGGTTAGCCTGAGCGCGTTGATGCACTTCCTGCTGCCCGATGTCGAACCGCGCCAACCGCCACTGCGCATTGAAAAGAATGCCGCGCGCGTGCGCCATGAATCACTGCTGTCTGGCACCGTGGCGACGGCTATCTTTGTGATTTTCCAGGTCTGCGATCTCAGTGATTCACTGTCAGCGCTGATGGCGGGGGTTCTGATCTTGTTTCCGATGCATTATCGCGGGGCGGTGCTGAGCTCGCTCTGGCGCGTGGTGGGCGTGGTGCTGGCCTGCTTGTATATTCTGCTGGTGCAGCTGATCCTCTACGATCACAGCAGCCATATGCTGCTGATGATGCCGCTGATTGGCCTCGGGCTGGCGTTCGGCGCCCGTCTGCATGTGATGGAAAAGGTGGGGGCTGGCGTCGGGTTTGCCAGTATCACCACCATCGGGATCATGTTTGGCCAGAACCTCCATCCTGAACAGGATCTGGTGTTCAGCGATCTCTACCGCGTAGTGTCGGTCACCGTGTCGCTGCTGGTCACGCTAACGATGGTGTTTCTGGTGCACCTGATCCTCAACCGCTTCGCCGCGACGCGGTTTGTGGTGAATAACCCGAATGCGTGAGTTCCAGATCGGTGAGTGTTTTTTTGCCCGATGGCGCTGATGCTTATTGGGGATACGGTTTTGTAGGCCCGGCAAGCGCAGCGCCGCCGGGCACAGCGTTAATGAATCAACGGCATCACCAGCGCCGGGAGCTGTGAAAGCAGCCACAGGATCAGGCCAATCGTGCCACCCACCAGCGTGCCATTGATGCGGATAAACTGCAGATCCTTGCCGATGTTCAACTCAATCTGATGCGACATATCCCGCGCGTCCCAGCTTTTCACCGTGTCGCTGATATGACCGGTGAGGAATTTGGCGAAGTCAGGCGCCACGCGGCGTGCAGCCTGTTCGAGGTGCCCGTTGAGCGAGGCACGCAGCGCGCCGTCCGTCACCAGCGCTTCACCGAGCCACATCCCGGCTTCCGCAATCCGCTTCTGCGTGCGCGAATCCTCTGTTTGCAGATCGTTCTTCAGCCACTGACGCAGATCGGCCCACATTTCCCCCAGATAACGGTTAAACGCCTCGTCGTCTTTCAGGTAGCGTTTGATGTTCTCGGCCTTTTCCGCCATCTCCGGATCGGTTTTCAGGTTGTCGATAAGCTTTCTCACCGCTTTATCAAACGCGTGGCGCACCTGATGCGCGCTGTCCTGGCTGACATCGTCCAACAGCGTATTGACCGCCTCGGTGACCATCTCGGCGCTGTGTTCGCCGAGCCATTCGGTCGGCAGTATTTTCGCCTTCAGCGGGTGCTCTTTCTCCAGCCAGTGAATGATTTGCCGGGCGATAAATTCGCGGCTGCTGTCGCGTTGGAGCAGGGCAATCAGCTGCGCAATCAGTGCATCGAGCAGCTGCTGATGACGGTTGTTTTTGGTCATGCTTTCCAGCATCACCGCGCTGGTGCCGGTTAAATCGACCTTATCAATCGCTTTATGTACCGCGCGTTTGAGTAGGCCCTGAATGCGCGAATCATCGGTCAGTTCGAGAAAACCGCCCATCACCTTAATCAGATGTTGTCCCACGCGTTGGGCGTTTTCGGGCTGGCTGAACCAGTTCCCAATCATCAACGCCGGTTCATGCTTCTGGATTAAATTCACCAGCGACTGCGTGTCGAGAAATTTTTCCTGCACGAAATGGGCGAGATTGTCGCCGATTCGGTCTTTATTGCGCGGAATAATCGCCGTATGACGAGAGATGAAGGGCAGCGGTACGCGACGAAACAGCGCGACGACCGCGAACCAGTCTGCCAGCGCACCGACCATCGCCGCTTCGGAAATGGCTTTCAACGCGCTGACCCAACGTGCAGGGGGCAGAAACAGCGTGGTCACGAAAATGGCTGCCGCAATGAGCAGCAATGAGAGCGCCAGAAGTTTGGCGCGTTTGAGTTCAGCTAATTTATCCATGCACTAAGCATAGAGCGGGACGGCGGTAGAGTGCAAAGCCTGGCATTAAATTGCCACGCGGCGGCTAATTTCCACCACCTGATCGCCAGTGCCGTCTGGTCCATGAAAACATCCTGTGGGTGAATGGGACCTTTTTACACTATAGCCCTGAATAATGTATCACACGGCGGGAGACGCTGATTCGTCGCGCAGTGCCTGTAAAAAGCGGGCGAAAAGATCCGGCAGCGGTTCGTCGTACCACAGGGCATAGAGATCGGCGGGGATCGACTCTTCGAGTGGCAAAAAAGCAACGCCGGGCCAGTGGATCAGCGCGCAAGATTCGGGTAGCAGTGACACGCCGTTTCCGGTGCTGACCAGCGCCAGTGCGGTTTGGGGTTCAAACACTTGATGGGTGATCAGCGGCGACACACCCAGCTCCAGACAGTGGTCATACACCTGACGGGCGAAATCGCTGCGGTTGAAGGAGAGCGAGATAAACGCGCGATCGGCCAGATCTTTCAGCGAAACCGTGGTGCGCGTGCACAGCGGATCGCTCTCATGCACTGCCACGCACACCGCTTCCCGGGCAAACAGCTGGCAGCGGATCTTTGCTTCCACGTGCGGGATAACGTTGCGATTAATGGCGATATCGATGGTTCGGGCGCGCAGGGCTTCGGTTTGTTCCTGCTGACCCAACTCATGCAGCGACCAGTTCACGTTCGGGTTAGCTTCGCGAAACGCCTTCATCCGCGTCAGCAGCGGGCCCCACATCGCGCTGCCGATCACGCCGATGTTGATGTGCTGTTTCTCGCTGCGGCCAATCTGGCGCACATAGTTCAGCGATTGTTCGGTGGCGCTGAGGAGTTTATCGACCTCCGCTTTCAACACTTTTCCGGCGGGTGTCAGCCCCACTTTTCGACTCGAACGTTCAAACAATTCCACATCCAGAATCGCTTCCAGCTCTTTGATTTGCATGCTGAGCGGCGGCTGAGAGATGTTCAACTTTGCGGCGGCTCGGCCAAAATGCAGCTCGTCGGCAAGGGTCTGGAAATAGCGCAGCATCCGAAAACGGATGCGGCTGTTGGCCTGTGGATCGAGCATGCCGGGCACCGAGAAAAAGGAGGGTGGCGGTATGATGCAACCCTCCCTGGAGGCTGTCAAACCGCGACCGCCTCGCCCTGATGCCGGCGTTCTGCTTTGCTGCAGGCGATGGCCGCCAGCAGCGTCATCAACAACAGCGCGTAGGCGCAGGTTGAGGCATTCACCGCGCCGTGCAGGCCGTAGCGGCTGTTGACCAGTGACGAGACGGTGGCGAACAGCAGCGTACCCACGGTGCCGCAGGTGAGCAGCGCCGAAATCAACGTCGGTGAACTGCGGCTGACCTGCAACGAACCGTAGCTCATCAGGCCAGAGAACAGGCCGGAGTTAAAGAAGCCGAATGCGCCGCAGGCAATCAGGATAAGCGTGGTGTTGCCGCTGTTGCTGATAAGCGCGATGGAGACCAACCCCACGGCGGTACAAATCAGCAGGAAAGTGCGCAGCTTCATCCATTTTACGGTGAACTGATTCAGGAACAGCCCGGTCGCTTTTGCCACCCAATAGACGGTGGTGAACAACGCGGCCTGTTCCGGCAACATCTGAAAGCGCCACTGCAGGTAGCCCGGCGTCCACAGGGTGAAAATCGGTTCGGCCAGCAGGAACAGGAAAAGCGCGCCGCACAGCAACCACACCGAACGACCCCACGGCTCGCTGCGGGTCATTTCTTGATGCGTTTCGACCGGCGCTTCGGTAGCCGGATAACGGCTGCGTAACGTGAGGGTCAACATCAGCACGCCGAGGCCGCCCATAATGCCGTACATCGCAATCCAGCTCGCGCCCATTTTGAACAGCCACGCCAGCAGGAATGAGAGCGTGGCACCCGCCAGGCTGAAGAAGAAATCAGTGAAAATCAGGCTCGACGAACGGCTTTTCTCGTCCGGATTGATACGCACCACCAGATAGCTGCCGATGGTCATAAAAATGCCGCCGCACGCGCCGATGAGGGCGACCGCGATGCTAAACATGGTCAGCGTTGGGGTGACGAACAGCAGGGCGCTGATGAGGATGGTCAGCGCGGCGGCGATCACCAGTGGCTTTTGCAGACCCCATTTCTTCATCAGAATGCCGCCGAGCATAATCGGTACGAACATGCCGATGTTCATCAGCGTAAAGACTTGGCCGATAAAGCTCGGATCTTTGTTGAATGCGGCGCACAGCGGGCCGAGGACGATGCCGAGCGTCGAGACCAGCGCGCCGACAAAGTAATAGCTCAGATATGAAATCGCGTTCAGATTACCGCGAGAGTAATTCTCTGACATCTGCACTTCTCCTGGCGGGCCGGCGCCCGCCGCTGGACGGGAATTTAGCGGCAGTTCTTCACGAACTGGCTAATCAGGCGAATGAAATCATCGGTGACCATCGCCGCGCATTTCAGGGTTTGTTCGTGAGAGAGTTCCACGTCGCTCAGGCCTTCCGCCATGTTAGTGATCGCTGATACTGCCAGCACTTTCAGGCCGCAGTGGCGCGCCACGATAACTTCCGGTACCACTGACATGCCGACCACATCGCCGCCCATGTTCTGCATCATGCGAATTTCTGCTGCGGTCTCGAAGTTCGGCCCAGGGTAGGAGACGAATACGCCTTCGTGCAGCGTCAGGCCCAAATCCCCGGCGGTGTGCTGCAGTTTCGCGCGCAGGTCTTTGTCATATGCGTTGGCGAGGCTGAAGAAACGCGGGCCAAAGCGATCGTCGTTCGGGCCAACCAATGGCGTAGACGGCATGGTGTTGATGTGGTCTTTCAGCGCTACCAGGCTTCCGGCAGGAATAGTTGGGTTGAGCGAGCCCGCCGCGTTGGTGCAGAACATAAATTCACAGCCGAGCAGCTTAAAGGTGCGCACCGCGTGGGTCATGATGCCCATTCCGACGCCTTCATAAAAATGCCCGCGACCTTTCATGCAGATGATGTCCACGCCGTGCAGTGAGCCCATCACCACTTCACCCGCATGACCCATCACGGTGCTGACCGGGAAGCCCGGCAGTTTTTCGTATGAGATAACGGTTTTGTTATCGAGCTTATCGGCCAGTACACCGAGGCCGGAACCGAGGATAAACGCGATGCGCGGTGTAAAACCAGGCTTCGCAGCCTTGAGGATTTCTACGGCTTCGTAAGGGGTGTCGTTAATCACGGAATGAGACATAGGGTGCTCCTGAATGCGTTGGGTATCTGTCCATTCTGTGGAGTGAACGATGGGGAATCCAATTGGATAAAAGGGGTTATTGATAGTGTTTTACGAATGATTCAACGTGAAAACTGGGCCGCTCAACGGAATTTCAATAGGTTACGAAGTCAGGGCGAGGATATGGCGTGTTGATAGCGGAAAAGCGCATGCCGGAAGTGTGATGGGGTTCAATGGGTGAGGGTGTGCGCGAAATGATGTCTCGGATCCTCATTCTGTCATGCTGCCGTCATCTTTCTGTCATCAGGCATTCCTATGGTGTTCGCACGCATAAAAAGGTGACAACAACATGAAAATTAAACTGATTCCTCTGGTAATAAGCAGTGCGCTTTCTTTCTCTGCGCTGGCCGCAGAACCGACGGCGGAGCGTTATGTGGTGAGTTTTCCGGAAGGCTCGCACGTCAGCTATAACGGCGCGTTTGCGCAGGCGTTTCCAAAAGGATTGCCGGTAGGAATCGGCTCTGGTCTGTTGTTTACCGGTAAGCAGGGCGATGCGCTGACATTTGCGACGGTGACGGATCGCGGCCCGAACGCCGATTCGCCGAGCGTCGGTAAGAAAGAAGCGAAGATTTTCGTGACGCCTGATTTCGCGCCGATGTTGATGTCGATTCGCGTTGAAAACGGCAAAGCCGAAGCGACCGATGCGCGCCCGCTGCATGACGATAAGGGCAAGATCAACGGTCTGCCGCTGCAAAGCGGGGTGATTGGCGCAACCAATGAAGTGGCATTCAGCGACACAATGAAAACGTTGAGTGGTGATAATCGCGGGCTGGATACCGAGGGCATCACGCCGGATGGTAAAGGCGGCTTCTGGCTGTGCGACGAATATGGCCCGTTCATTATTAATGTCGATAGCAGCGGCAAAATCATTGCTTTGCACGGTCCACAGGCGGGCGAGGGTGAGAAATCGATTGCCGGTGGTTTGCCGAATATCATCAAGTGGCGCCAGCCAAACCGCGGCTTTGAGGGCATCACCCGGATGCCGGATGGGCGTATTCTCGCGGCGGTGCAGAGCACCCTAGATATCGACGGCAAGAGTAAGAAAAAAGCACTGTTCACCCGCCTGGTGAGCTTCGACCCGGCGACCGGAAAAACCGCGATGTATGGCTATCCTATCGATAACGTCTACAACAAAAACAGCGACGCCAAAATCGGCGATATCGTGGCGCTGGATAATGAACACATTTTGCTGATTGAGCAGGGCGGCGATAAAGACGATGTGATGCGCAATATCATCTACAAAGTGGACTTGAGCAAGGCTTCGGATCTGGCGGCGTTTGATAAGCCGGGCGAAAACGCGGAGTTTGATAGTGCGGATCAACTGGCGAAGCGTGGGATCCAGTTGGCGAGTAAATCCCTGGCGGTGGATCTGCGTAAATTAGGCTGGCAGCAGGAAAAAGCCGAAGGGATGGCGCTGATCGACGGCAAGACGCTGGCGGTGGCGAACGATAATGATTTTGGCGTGAAAACGACGCTGAAAAGCCCGGTAGAAGGGAAGAAGCTGAAGGATTATCGGGTGAATGAGCAGGGGAAATTGACGGTGGATGATCAGGCGGTGGCGACGACGATTGCGGTGAAACCGCTGGAAAAACCGGAGTCTGATAGCGAGCTGTGGGTAATTACGTTGCCTGAGTCGTTGTTGTAGTTTTCTGCGGGATTCCCCCTCACCCTGGCCCTCTCCCCATAGGGGAGAGGGGAACGTTCAGCGTGGGTTGTCGCCCTCTCCCTAATCCTCTCCCGGAGGGAGAGGGAATAGTGTGGCGCTGTTTTTCTCCCTCTCCCTGTGGGAGAGGGCCGGGGAGAGGGCATCATGCTGTTAGTGCTTCAGCCCCGCAAACGCTTGACGGATTTCCGCTTCAGGCAATTGAACGCCGATAAACACCAGCACGCTGTGCGGGGTTTCGTCGCCCCATGGACGGTCCCAGTCGGCGCTGTACAGGCGCTGCACGCCCTGGAACAGCAGGCGGTTCGGCTCACCGTCAATCCATAACATCCCTTTGTAACGCAACAGCTTATCCGCGAAATCAAGCAGCAGGTTTTCCATTACGCGGGAAACGTCGCTGATATCGACCGGGTAATCGAGCTCGACCACAATCGATGTGATGTCGTTTTGCTTGTCCGCTATAAAGTGGAAACGCGGCTTCGGCTGGATGACGTTTTCTTCGAGCATAAATCCGTTGGTGTTGAACAGGTGTTCGAGGTCAATGTCGCCGTGCGTCACGGTGTAAATCGGCGCGCGGGCGTTGATCCGCGTCAGGCGCTCGCGGAGTTTTTCCGTTTCTTGTGCCACGTCGGTTTTGGTCAGCAAAATGCGATCCGCATACCCCACCTGCGACTGCGCCAGCGTGAACTGATTCATCTGATCGTCAGCGTGAACGGCGTCGACCAGGGCGATCACCCCGTCGAGCATGTAGCGCTCGCAGAGGATCTCATGCGAGAAAAAGGTCTGTACGATCGGGCCGGGATCGGCCATGCCGGTGCATTCGATGATCAACCGATCGAATTCGAGAGCGCCGCGATCGCGACCGTCGAGCAGATCCAGCAGCGCGTCTTCCAGTTCGTTGGATCGACTGCAACAAATACAGCCGTTAGTCAGGGTGGTTATCTGCGTGGCGCGATCGCCAATCAGCTGATCGTCCATCGAGACTTCGCCGAACTCGTTTTCGATCACGGCGATTTTGAACCCGTGATCCGCATTGAGGATGTGGCGCAGCAGCGTGGTTTTACCTGCGCCGAGAAAACCGGTGAGTAGGGTGACGGGGATCGGATTCATTGTCTCTCCTTTAACAGCAGCGTACGCCGCCTTCTCCACTGCCGCCGTAGCGCGCTTGCTGGCGCTCGCGGAAGAATTCTTCGTAAGTCATATACGGCTTGTCCGGATGATTGGTCTGCATGTGCTCGACGTAGTTGTCGTAATCCGGGATGCCAATCAGCATCTTTGCCGCCTGACCGAGATATTTTTTTGCCTGACCTAAGTTACCAAACATTGTGCCATCCCTATAAGCGTAAAGCCTGACGGATGTGATCCGGCAGGCGTTGTTACCCTCATCCAACCCTCTCCCTAAGGGAGAGGGCGAAGTCAGCGGATTAATGGTGTGAAGAGGTCTTCACGCCACCTTCTGGCACCGGTACATACGGCGTCTCTTTGTCGGTTCGCGCGTCGATAGCGCGAGCCTTCATACAGGTTTTGATGCCGTAGAAAATGATGCTGTAAACCACCACCAGGAACAGAATGCTCAGCCCCGCATTGGTGTAGTTGTTGATAACAATGTGGTTCATGTTAGCAATCTGCTGGGCCGTCAGGTCTGCGCTGCCCGCAGCAATTTTCTCTTTATACTGGTTAGCCATGAAGAAGAAGCCTTCCAGCTGCGGGTTAGCACTGAACAGCTTCAGACCGAGCGCCCAGGTGGTGCACAGCAGCAGCCACAGCGCAGGAACCACGGTCACCCAGATGTATTTGGTGCGCTTCATTTTCACCAGTACTACGGTGCCGAGCACCAGCGCCACGGCCGCCAGCATCTGGTTAGAGATACCGAACAACGGCCACAGGCTCTTCACGCCGCCCAGCGGGTCAACCACGCCCTGATACAGCAGATAACCCCACAGACCGACGCAGCCCGCTGTCCCGGCGATACCCGCCACCAGAGAGTCGGTTTTCTTCAGGAATGGCACGAAGTTACCGAGCAAATCTTGCAACATGAAGCGGCCCGCACGGGTGCCCGCATCCAGCGCGGTGAGGATGAACAGCGCTTCGAACAGGATGCCGAAGTGATACCAGAAGCCCATGTCGGCCATCGGCATGACTTTGTGGAACACATGAGCAATCCCGACGGCAAGCGTGGGTGCGCCACCGGCGCGGTTCAGAATCGACGGTTCACCGATATCTTTCGCGGTCTGCATGATTTGCTCAGGCGAGATCACGAAGCCCCAGGAACTGACCGTTGCCGCGGCGTGAACGCTGGCATCTTTCAGCTGTGCCATGATCATCGCCGCGTTTTCGCCACCCATTTCGTGCAGGTTCGGCATGGTGATGCCGAGGCCCGCAGGCGGGGTGTTCATCGCGAAATAGAGGCCCGGTTCGATGATAGACGCCGCCACCAGCGCCATGATCGCCACGAAGGACTCCATCAGCATCGCGCCATAGCCAATGAGACGCGCGTCTTTTTCATTCGCCAGCAGCTTCGGCGTGGTGCCGGACGCAATCAGCGCATGGAAACCAGACACCGCACCGCAGGCGATGGTGATGAACAGGAACGGGAACATCGCGCCTTTCCACAGCGGACCGGTCCCGTCGATGTACTGCGTCACCGCAGGCATTTTTAGCTCAGGGTTGAGGATAACGATGCCGAGCGCCAGACCGACAATGACGCCAATTTTCAGGAAAGTGGCGAGGTAATCCCGCGGGGCCAGAATCAGCCACACCGGCAGTAGCGCGGAAACAAAGGCGTAACCAATCAGCGCGAAGGTGATGGTGGTGTCTTTAAAGGTCAGCGCCGGGCCCCAGTACGGGTCGTGGGCGATAACGCCGCCAAACCAGATGGAGGCCACCAACAGCACGATGCCGATAACCGAGATTTCACCCACACGACCGGGGCGAATAAAGCGCATGTAGACGCCCATAAACAGTGCAATCGGCACGGTGGAGCAGACAGTGAACACACCCCACGGGCTTTCGGCGAGGGCTTTCACCACGATAAGCGCCAGCACCGCGAGGATAATAATCATGATCAGGAAACAGCCGAACAGGGCAATCGAGCCCGGCACGCGGCCCATTTCCTCTTTCACCATTTCGCCCAGCGATGAACCGTTCCGGCGTGAGGAGATAAACAAGACCATAAAGTCCTGCACCGCCCCGGCCAGCACGACGCCAGCCAGCAGCCACAGTGTGCCGGGCAGGTAGCCCATTTGTGCCGCCAGCACCGGGCCGACCAGCGGGCCTGCGCCCGCAATTGCCGCAAAGTGGTGCCCGAACAGCACGTAGCGGTTGGTTGGTACGTAGTTCAGACCATCGTTATTGATAACCGCAGGCGTGGCGCGGGTTTCATCGAGTTTCATCACCTTCTGGGCGATGTACAGGCTGTAGTAGCGATAGGCCACCAGATACACCGAGACCGAGGCGACCACGATCCACAGGGCGCTAACGTGCTCGCCGCGACGCAGGGCAACCACTGACAGGCAGAATGCCCCAATGATCCCGATAATGGCCCACGGCACATGCTTGAGAAGTTTTTTCATATCCATAGTTAAAAACCTGGCGTTTGTAAGAATGAGTGAAGTGTTACACCGACTTCTGGAGGTATTGATGCTGGGAGCTAGGGTGCCAGAGCTTCGCGCGCGTTTGGGGCGGAAAATCGGTGAGTGGTTGTATGGGCGTTTAAGCGGTCTTTTGTGGGGGTGAGCGGTTCGAGCGGGTGAGGCGCGGGGTTAAATATGTGATTGAGATCACGGCGTAATTTGACCCTCGCCAACAGGGCGAGGGTCAATGGTCATGCTCGACAATCAGAACAGCGTGTCCAGTTCCTCAATCACGTTATAGGCATCGTCGACCAGCAGTAACGTTTTCCACTTATCAAACGTCAGGCACGGGTGCGAAGTGCCGAACACCAGGATATCGCCGACCTGAACATCGCTGCCCTCGGCCAGTTGGAGCATACAGTGCTGGTCCATGATTCCGGTGCTGGTGATAGCGCCTGGCGTCAACGTCAACGCTTCACCCTCGCGGTAGTGGGCGACGGGCTGCGGCAGTCCGGCATCGAAGGCGCTGTCGCGTTTGCCAAAATTGACGACTGCGCGGTCGCTTTCGGGGACCGACTGCACTATCGCGACAAGCTCGAGGGCGGAAGTCAGATCGCCGCCAATATCGCACGCCACGCGGTCGCGGGCTTTCAGCTGTTGCTGAGCGTCGTCGTAGATCCCGGCATCGTGGGTGATGTAACAACCTGGGCGGATAACGATTCGGCACTCTGGCGGTTTTTCCGCGGCCAACCAGATGTTGCATACCACGTCATACCAGACGGTGCCTGCCCCGGTCAGAATAAATTCACCGTTGACGTAGCGCGCCATTTCGCAGGCCAGTTTAGCCGCGTCGCGCAGCAGAGCTTCAACCTGTGGCTGTGGATTTTCGCCGTGCAGTACGCCTTCATACAGTTCCAGGCCGCGTAGGCGCAGACCCGGAAGTTGGGCAATTTTTTGTGCCAGCACCAGCCCCTGTTCAACCGTACGACAGCCGCAGCGCCCACCCGGCACGCCGAGCTCGACCATGACATCCAGCACCAGGTTTTGTGCCGCGAAGAAGGCCGAAAGCGCGTTGACGTTGGCCTCGCTGTCGACGCAGCAGATGAAATCCGTTTCGCGATAGTGTTGTTTTAGCTGAGCCACTACCTGCATGTTCGCTTTGCCCACCAACTGATTAACCATCAGTACGCGCTGAATACCGCTGGCCATCGCGGCGCTGGCCTGCCAGGCGCTACCCACCCCGATCGCCCATGTGCCAGCGTCCTGCTGAGCCTGAAAAATCCACGGGGTCATGGTGGTTTTGCCATGTGGTGCAAGCGAGACACCACGTGCGTCGGCATAGCTCTGCATCCAGCGAATATTGTTTTCCAGTGCCGTCTTTTTAATCACGGCGGCGGGCAGGCATACGTCTTCGGCCAGCACGTTGGCAGGGGAAAAGAGCAGCGCAGATTTGTGAGGGATAACCGTATCGGAATGGTATTTCATTTCACTCTCCTTATCGGGATTGAATATGATGATGTGTTTGTATCATATGTAATTATATGAAATTTATCTTTATTTAGTGTTTTGTGGTTTCTTAATGAATAAAAGTATCATGTTTTGTTGGTCACTTTGCGTAGTTTTTCACTGTTTTTACGGCTTGTAAATGGTTAACTTATCCGCAGAACAGAATGAGAGCGAGGCGTTATGAAGGTGAACTGGCTGTTTAAAAATGTCACCGTGATAGACGGCAGCGGCGGTCCGCAGTACCGCGCCGATGTGGCCGTTAAGGATGAGCGGATCGTGGCGATTGCGCCAACGCTCGACGTCGAGGCGGAGCAGGTGGTCGAGGGGCTGGGGCGCGTGCTGTCGCCGGGCTTTATTGACGTGCATACCCACGATGACATCAACGTTATTCGTGTCCCGGAATACCTGCCGAAAATTAGCCAGGGCATCACCACGGTGATCGTGGGCAATTGCGGGATTAGCGCGGCGACGGCGGTGATGAAAGGTGACGTGCCGGACCCAATGAATCTGCTGGGCGAAAAACCGCACTTCATCTATCCCACCGTTGAAGCCTATGCTCACGCGGTGGAAGAGGCGCGTCCGGCGGTGAACGTCGGAACGCTGATTGGGCACACGGCGCTGCGTAATAACCATATGGACGACCTGTTTCGCACCGCGACCGACGCTGAAATTGCCGGGATGCGCGCACAGCTTCGCGAGGCGCTAAAACAGGGGGCGCTCGGCCTGAGTACTGGCCTTGCCTATGCCAGCGCGAACCAATCATCCACCGAAGAGGTGATGGCGCTGGCGGAAGAGCTGGCGGCGGAGAAGGGGATTTACACCACCCATCTGCGTTCTGAATTTGAGCCTATTCTTGAAGCACTTGATGAAGCCTTCCGCATTGGTCGTCACGGCAAAGTGCCGGTAGTTGTGTCGCACCACAAATGCGCCGGGGCGAAGAATTGGGGGCGGACAAAGGAGACACTGGCATTCTTCGACAAGATGCGCCAGCACCAGGATATCTCCTGCGACTGCTACCCGTATTCGGCAAGCTCCTCGACGCTGGATAGGAAGCAAATAACCGATGAGTTCGACATTGTCATTACCTGGTCTGAGCCACATCCGGAAGTCGCTGGGCAGACGCTGCAACAAATTGCAGACGACTGGAAACTGTCGTTGCATGAGGCCGGAGAGCAACTGATGCCTGCGGGGGCGATTTACTACAACATGGATGAACAGGACGTGCGGCGGGTGATGCGCTATCCGGTGACGATGATCGGCTCTGACGGCTTGCCGAATGACCCGATGCCGCATCCGCGTTTGTGGGGCGCGTTCCCGCGCGTGCTCGGCCATTATTGCCGTGATGAGCAGCTGTTCCCGCTGACCCAGGCGGTGCAAAAGATGACCGGTATGTCGGCGGCGCGCTTTCAGCTGCCGCAGCGAGGGCTGGTAAAAGTCGGCTATTACGCCGATCTGGTGCTGTTTGATCCGCAGACGGTGCGCGATGTAGCGAGCTTTTCTGACCCGAAACAACCGGCGGCAGGAATTGACGCGGTGATGGTGAACGGCGTAATGAGTTATGGTAGCGATAAACGTATTATCGGACGCGCAGGGCGATTCTTGCGACGTCAGGACACGATGAAGGAGTGAAGATGAGCATTAAACGTTATGGCGTAGAAGGCGGAACGGGCACCGGTGGTCAGCACCTGCCTTTCGCTCGCGCAGTCGAGGCGGGAGGCTGGCTGTATGTTTCCGGTCAGACTCCAATGAAAAATGGCGAAGTGGTGGAAGGCGGCATTGTCGATCAGTCCCGACTGGCCATTCAGAACTGCGTCGACATCATGAACGAAGCGGGCTATACCCTGGCAGACGTTGTTCACGTTAAAGTGATCCTCACAGACTCACGTTATTTCCAGTCGTTTAACAAAGTGTTCCGTGAATTCTTTGGCGAAAATCCACCGGCGCGTATTTGTTGTGTCGCGGATTTAGTCGTCGACTGTAAAGTCGAAGTCGATGTGACCTGTTTTAACGCTTCCCGGATATAAGCCAACGGCCCCCGGCTAAGGGGGCCAACGTCAATTATAAAAATGTAAAAGCGGTACATTTTCGGAATGTTATCTGAAAGTACTCTTGGCCTTTCTATGCCTTTTTTCAGGTGACCATCACGTTAACGCATAATATTTGCAATGCCGGATATTATTTCTGATATTGGATGTGAATTATGAACAGTATGTCATTTCTGATTTGGTTTAGCATTTACGCCTGCGCCATGATTACGCTGGGGTGGTATGTTTCCCGACACCAAAAAACCGGCGACGACTTCCTGCTTGGCGGGCGGTCATTGCCGATGGTCCTGACGCTGGGCTCCACGGTAGGCACCATGGTTGGCACGGGGTCGAGCGTGGGGGCTGTAGGGTTTGGTTATACCAACGGCTGGGCCGGAATGCTATATGGCCTGGGTGGCGCGGTCGGTATATTGCTGGTGGCGTGGCTCTTTGCTCCGGTGCGTAAATTCCGCTTTATGACCATGAGCGAAGAGATGTCTTATTACACCGGCGGCAGCAAAATAATAAAGAACCTGGTCGCTGTGTTAATATTTATCGCCTCTATTGGCTGGCTGGGTGCCCATATATTGGGTGGCGGGTTATATCTTTCATGGGCCAGTGGAATTGATATTAATGTCGCCAAGGTCATTATTGCCTTTGCATTTATTGTTTATGTCGGCATCGGTGGATATTCCGCCGTGGTATGGATTGATACGATTCAGTCGATTGTCCTGTTCGTTGGTTTCATTCTGATGGCGGTTCTGGCGGTACAGCATGTTGGTGGCTGGGGCCCTATTCAACATGCGGTAGACCCGGCGGCACAAAGCCTGTTTGCCGTCGATAAACTCGGTGTGTTACCCGCGTTTTCACTGGCGCTGGTGATAGCCGTTGGCGTGCTGGCTACGCCGTCTTATCGTCAGCGTATTTACTCCGCAAAAACCGTTTCTTCGGTGCGTCAGTCCTTCACTATCACGGGCCTGCTGTACCTGATGTTTTCATTCCTGCCCGCGATTATCGGCATGGCGGTCTGGACCATGAACCCCGCGCTTGCAAACAGCGGTTTCGCTTTCCTGTTTGCGACTCAGGTCTTGCCGCCGGTGCTGGCAATGGCGGTGCTGATTGCAGGGATGTCGGCCAATATGTCCTCCGGCAGTTCGGATGCGATTGCCGCGGTGTCGATTATGCTGCGCGATCTCTACACCCTCGTCACCGGGCACATGCCCGCGCCGGAAAAGGCGATTCGTACGTCACGGATTTTCCTCGTGGTTGTCATCGCTCTGGCGCTGGTCTTTGCACTAACGTCCAACGACATCATCAGCTATATCACCAAAATGATCTCCATGATCATGTCCGGCATGTTTATCTGCACGATGCTCGGTCGCTTCTGGACGCGCTTTAACTGGCAGGGTGCCGTGGCCGCCCTGGCAGGTGGGGCGATTGCTTCGATGGTGGTGCTGATGGACAGCAGCTGGATGGCCTTTTGGGGCAACCCTTGTCTGCCGTCGGTGCTGACGAGCCTGATTGCCGGTGTCGGTGTAACGCTGATAACCCCTGCCAGCAGCATGAGTCGTGAAGAAGCGCTGGAGATGATCACCCGCGAACGTGAAAGCCAGCCGACACCGCCGCCGCTGCCGATTGGCAAGCGCAAGCCGTCGGAGGGCTAACAATGGAACGCTATATCGCCGTTGACTGGGGTTCTACGCACCTGCGCGCCTGGCTTATCGAACGTGGAACCTGCATTGGCACGTTGAATGTGCCCTGTGGCGTTACGCAGATGGCCGCAGGCGAAGCACCTGAACTGTTCGCCCGCCATATTGGCCCGTGGCGAAAGGAGGCTCCGCTCCCTGTGCTGATGGCTGGAATGATTGGCAGTGAAGCCGGCTGGCGTCCGGCAGGATATCTGCCGTGTCCGGTATCGCTCAACCAGGTTGGGGAACAGCTCTGCGAAGTGGCAGATCAGGTCTGGATTGTGCCTGGCCTGAAATGGGCGCGAGACGGGGAGTACAACGTAATGCGCGGCGAAGAAACCCAGCTGCTCGGTGCGATGCAGTTGGCTCCTTCTCTCTGCTACGTGATGCCAGGCACTCACAGTAAATGGGTCAGCGTTGAAGGCGGGCAGGTCACGCGTTTTGACACATCAATGACCGGTGAACTGCATCATTTATTGATGAATCATTCGCTGATTGGCAAAGGGTTGCCGCCTCAGCAGCCTGATGAAACCGCGTTTGTGCAGGGACTGGAGAGAGGGCTGAATACGCCTTCGCTGGTCAATCAGCTCTTTGCTACCCGCGCGGCATGGGTACTGGGCGTGCTGGAAAAAACGGCGGTGAGCGATGCTCTTTCGGGGCTGTTGATTGGCGCAGAGGTAGCCACGCTGACTCAGCGCTATCAGCCGCAGCAGATAACGCTGGTGGCGAGTGAGGTGCTGAGCCCGCGCTACCGGCAGGCGTTTGCCCGGCTGGATATCGCAGTCAACGAGTGCGGCGCGCAAGCGGCATTCTTACAGGGAATAGAGAGGATTATCGATGCACGACGTTAAGCTGGTGGCTATCCTGCGCGGCATCACCCCGCAGGAAGCCGATTCCCATATCGAGACGCTGCTCGAAGAGGGTTTTCGGTATATCGAAATCCCGCTGAATTCACCGGACTGGCAGCGCAGCATCCCGCAGGCGGTTGCCCGTTTTGGTGAGCAGGCGATGATTGGCGCAGGCACCGTGTTGAACGTGTCGCAGGTGACGACGCTGGTGAATGCCAAAGCCAGGCTGGTGGTGACCCCAAATACCCAGCCTGCGGTCATTCGCCGCGCGGTGAGTAATGGCATGTTGGTGTGCGCCGGTTGCGCCACCGCCACCGAGGCGTTTACGGCGCTGGAGGCCGGAGCGCAGTGGCTGAAAATTTTCCCGTCGTCGGCGTTTGGGCCTGCCTACATATCGGCGCTCAAAGCGGTGTTACCGCCGGAGGTTCCGGTACTTGCGGTGGGAGGCATTACGCCGGATAACCTGTCAGATTATCTGACGGCGGGTTGTGCAGGCGCGGGATTGGGCAGTGACCTGTATCGCGTCGGGCAGAGCGTCGAACAGACGCGCCAGCAGGCGCGACGGTTTATGCAGGCCTGGCACGCGGCGCATTAATCGCCAAGCGGTTGGCGGTCAGCGCCGCCGCGATGGCTGTCGAGAACCAGTTTGATGCGGCGCATACGGTCTTTGGCCTGCGCCTTGTTCGCCATTGCCAGTTCGGTGGCGAGCACATCGATCATCGCCAGCATCGCGTAACGCGAGGTGCTGGGCTTGAAGATATAGTCGTTTTCCCTCACCAGCAGCGGCAGCACCAGATCGGCCTGCTCCGCGAGCGGCGTATCTTCCGGCGTTATGGCAATCACCTTTGCCCCATATTGTCGGGCAATCGCGGCGCTTTCGGTAATTTCGGGGGTATATCCGCCCAGTGATAGCGCCACCACGACGTCCTGCGGCGTCACCGATGAACACATCATGCGAACCAATAGCCCGTCGTTCTGGCTTACCACCGGCAGACCGAGGCGGAACAGACGGTACTGCATCTCTTGTGCGCAGATAGTTGACCCTCCACCCATGCCAATGGCGAGGATCTGCCGGGCATTGCTCAGCCAGCTCACCGCCTGATTGAGTGACGTGGCGTTGAGGGCGCGACGGTTCGTTTCCAGCACGCTAATGATGGATTCGTAAATCCCTTGCACCCCTTCGAGATCCGGAACGTCGAGAATGAAACGCTGTCCGACCGCCAGTGACTGCGCCAGTTTCAGCTTCAGTTCGCGCACGTCTTTGCAACCCAGTGCGCGGGCAAAGCGGGTGACGGAGGCCTGGCTGGTATCGGTCAAACGCGCCAGTTCGGCGATCGGCAGTTCTGCGGCACTGGCGACATCGTCGAGAATAAACTGAGCGATGCGCTTTTCAGTGGGCGTCAGACTCATAAAGCGGTCGGTGATGCAGGAGATGATGTCGATTGTCCAGGCCATATGCAGTATCACTCAATTAATTAAGAATGATACTTTGTACCATAAATCAGGGAGTGTCGCAGCCCGGCGGTGCGGTAGACGCAGAGAGCGAATTGCGCCAGTGAAAATCCGTGGCGTATCCGTGAAACAGTAGGAATTTCCTTAAAGTTTTCTCTTTTCAGGCCGAATTAACTGTTAACTTCCCACAGGAAAGAGAAAAAATGTTAACTCGCATCAAAATTGTGACCAGCCTCGTGCTGGTTTTGGTCATCTTTGGCCTTTTACAACTGACATCCGGCGGCCTGTTCTTTAATGCGCTGAAACACGACAAAGAAAACTTCACCGTTCTGCAAACCATCCGCCAGCAGCAGGCCACGCTGAACGGCAGCTGGGTGGCACTGCTGCAAACCCGTAACACGCTCAACCGTGCCGGGATCCGCTACATGATGGATCAGAACAATATCGGCAGCGGCGCGACCGTGGCAGAACTGATGAAAGTAGCCACCGCCTCTCTCAATGATGCGGAAAAGCGTTGGGCGGAATATGAAGCCCAGCCGCGCGATCCGCGTCAGAGTGAAGCGGCCGCGCTCGACATTAAACGTAATTACGATATCTATCACGGCGCGCTGGCGGAGCTTATCCAGTTGCTGGGCGCGGGTAAGATCAACGACTTCTTCGATCAGCCCACTCAGCGCTATCAGGATGGTTTTGAGAATGCCTACGTGACGTATTTCCAGCAAAACGATCATCTGTATGAGCTGGCTGTGGAAGATAACAGCAGCTCTTATAATCAGGCGATCTGGGTGCTAATCAGCGTGCTGGTTGCGGTGCTGGCGGTGATCGTTGTGGTCTGGCTTGGGATCCACAAAGCGTTGATCCAGCCGCTGACGCGAGTGATCGACAGCATTCGTCATATTGCCGGGGGTGACCTGGTGAAGCCTATCGATGTGCACGGCAGCAACGAAATGGGTCAACTGGCGGATTCTCTGCGCCATATGCAGAGCGAGTTGGTGCGTACCGTCGGCGAAGTGCGTAACGGTGCCGATGCGATTTACAGCGGTGCCAGCGAAATCGCGATGGGCAACAACGATCTCTCTTCTCGTACCGAACAGCAGGCCGCTTCTCTGGAAGAGACCGCTGCGAGCATGGAAGAACTGACCGCGACGGTGAAACAGAACGCCGAAAACGCCCGTCAGGCGAGCCATCTGGCGCTGAGTGCGTCGGAAACCGCGCAGAAGGGCGGCAAAGTGGTGGACAACGTGGTGCAGACGATGCGCGACATCACCAGCAGTTCGCAGAAAATTGCCGACATTATCAGCGTTATTGACGGAATTGCCTTCCAGACTAACATTCTGGCGCTGAACGCCGCGGTAGAAGCCGCGCGTGCCGGTGAGCAGGGGCGTGGTTTTGCTGTGGTCGCCGGTGAAGTGCGTAATCTGGCCCAGCGTAGCGCCCAGGCGGCACGTGAGATCAAAAGCCTGATCGAAGATTCCGTGAGCCGGGTTGATATCGGCTCAACGTTGGTAGAAAGCGCCGGTGAAACCATGGATGAGATCGTGAATGCGGTTACCCGCGTGACGGACATCATGGGTGAAATCGCGTCGGCATCCGACGAGCAGAGCCGCGGGATCGATCAGGTGGGTCTGGCAGTGTCCGAGATGGACCGTGTGACGCAGCAAAATGCCTCGCTGGTAGAAGAGTCCGCATCGGCAGCAGCCGCGCTGGAAGAGCAGGCGAGCCGTCTGACGCAGGCGGTGGCGGTGTTCCGTATTCAGCAGTCACAGCAGGCAGCGAAGCGTGAGTCATCAGCCCCGAAAACCGGTGCGCCAGTTCAGACGCTGCGAAAAGCCGCCGCGTCTGAACACGGTGATAACTGGGAAACCTTCTGACATTGATAACGCCCGGCGGCGCTGGCTTGCCGGGCCTACAATTCTGACGTTAAATGCCCGGTGCCACCGGGCAAAAAAAGGGAGCCGAAGCTCCCCTTTTTTTATCCTTCCGATTTCACCACTTTGATTTCCACCATCCCAATCCCCAACTGACGTGGGGCGTGACCGAGAATGTTGCCCTCGTTGGTGGTCTGCGGGTCCGGCGGTACGATGGTCAGCTGGTTGCTGTTCGTCGGATTGTCGAAATGCAGCGTGGTGGTTGTGACGTCTTTGCCCAGAGTCAGCGTTTGTTCACTGTTGCCGACCCGCACTGGGATCGGTTTGTCCGCATTTTCGCCATAGGCTTTGGCGGTGATCACCAGGTCGAATTTCGGCGGCAGCGGCGTTTTGTACTCAATCTTCACTTCATTGCCCAACTGCGCGTTAGACCAGCGGCCCCAGCTTTCCGGGCGTGAAATCCCGCTGAACTGTTTGACCTCTTCCGGCGCACCGGCGACGTTGAAGATGAAGCTGTCCGCTTTATAACGAATGTCGTTATCGACGACTTTCAGGGTATCGACGTTGCCTTTATAGCGTTCCATGTCGATAACCACATCTTTAAACGCGGCTTTGCCTTTCCATTGGGCTTTATCGACGTGCTGCACTTTTTGCTGCCCCCCAAGCTGGCCCTGAGACACGCACCAGTCGGTGGACAGCGCCAGTTCCGGCGCCCACAGCTGGGCCATTTTGTAGCAGCTGTCAATCCACATGAAGTTGTCGCGCGGAGCGAAATCTGCCAGCTGATAACGCAGCGGGGCGGAGTATTCACTTTCCGGCAGCGGCTCAACGCGGTTATCCGACACTTTCAGCAACAGCGGCAAACGGAAGTGCGACCCGGAGAACGCAATCATCCCTTTCTGCTCGTCGATGGTGAAATCTTTGATCGATTTCGGGAAGTTCCACAGGCGAATAATGTCCGGCTTCCACGCCAGCACTTTTTCTTTCATGTTGAGGAAGACTTCTGCCAGCGACTGGCCGGACAGGCTACTGCGGCCCAGGCCGATAAAGTTATCGCCGCCAAGAATATCCAGCACCGTCGCGCCGTTATCCATGGTGCTGCGCTTCACGCCCATCACTTCCTGTTGCGGCTTATCGCCACGAATCACGAAGAACAGGTTGCTGCGATCCTGTTTGTTGAGGTAATCCCAGGCGGTATTTTTCATCGCCAGGTGGTCAGATGACACCACGATCACCGTGTTCTTAAAGTACGGCGAGGCTTTGATTTTTTCGATCAGCGCCGCCACGTGTTCCTGGCTACAGGTCACCGCGCTGAATGACTGGTTGGTTTTCCCGTCAATCTCATACTTTTTGCGATCGCAGGTGCGGGAGATAAATCCATCCGGGTGATGCGTGTCGACCGTCAGCGTGAAAAGAGAGAAACGTTGGCCGGATTTGGACAACTCTTCGTACTTTTTCCACACTTCGTCGAGAACCGTGTCGTCGTAGAAGCCCCAGTCGTTGCGATAGCTTGGGTCCGCAACGCGTGTTTTCAGCTCTTCGGCACCGTAAAGATGGTCAAAACCGTGCGATTGCAGGAACACGTCTTTCCCGGCGAAGCGCAGGTTAGCGCCCTGCATAAAGTAGTTTTTATAGCCCGAATTTTTCAGGATGTCGCCGAGGCAAATGTTCTGCGGGAAGAAGCTCGAAACCGAGGCCGAGGCATTGCCTTCGAACGGTGCGAACAGCGGAATCCCGCACTGGGAGGCGACCATACCGGCGATGGTGTAATCGGTGCCCGGCAACTGCATGGTGTGGCTGAAATCGATGCTCTCACCTTTGAGCTTGCCGAGCTCCGGCGTCAGGTTCGGGAACGCTTTATTATCAAAATAGGTGCGCTCGAGGCTTTCACCGTAGATATACACCAGGTTCAGCTTCGGATTTGGAATGGATTTCGACGGCTCTTTATACCAGGTGGCAAAGTCCGGATCGCCATCGCGGGACTGGGATTTTACCAGTTCGGTTATCTGGCGAAACGCCGGGCTGGCATCCACCGACGCCAGCGCCAGCCCCAGCGCGAGGACGCTGTAGCCGAGATGATGCGGATGATGGCGACGACGGCGTAGTACCCAGCCGAGTCCACCAAAGACCAAAACCAGCGCCAGGACCAAACCAATTCCGGGCAGGATGTATTTGCTGATGCCCGCGCCGGTCAGGCTGTTGGTCAGGGTATAAAGCACGGCATCGTTAATACCGTCGCCGGTGAAATAGTCACTGGCGTAAAGGGTCAGGTTCAGGACCACAAAAAGTCCAAGCACCATCAGGATGGATGCAAACCACCAAGTATTACGTCCCGCTTTCCATGAATAAATCACAACGGAAGCGAGAAACAGAGCAATAGAAACAAGCTCGGACACAGCAGATCCTCAGTCACACAGGCCATCCGCTGACCCGACACTATTTTTTGACCCTACACTGTAATGGCAGTGCCATATTGCTGCAATTATAGCGTCATTAAAATGTGCGCTGATTCAGATTTGGATTAGAAGTGGGGGATTTTTAACCCGCTCACATCCGGTGTGGGCGGGTGTTTAGCGGGGATCAGGAGAGGAAATTGGCGCCTTGTTTGAGCACCAGATCGCAAGCCTTGGTTTTTACTTGTTTTCCGAGGGTGGAGTCGCCCAGTGAACTCAGATTCAGCTGCTGGCCGTTTTGGGCGTTAAGCAGACCCTGAATACCGTCCATATAGTTGGTATCGGCTTTCTGTTCTGGCGCGGTATCCAGGCCCAGTTTATCCAGCACCTGGTTCTTCACGTTTTCGGTATCGGTCACGGACGTCAGTTTCTGTTGGGCACAGTAGCTGAGAATCCCCGCCGCGTTGTTCATGTTGTCGGCGCTCAGCGCTTTGCCGCTGCCGTTAAGCAGGCTGGTCAGCGAAGAAAGCGAGGTGGTGCCTGTTGACGAGGTGCTTGAGCCGCCCAGTTCGCTTGCAGCGCTGGAAAGCGTGTCGCTCAGGGAAATCGCAAAGGTGCTGGTAGAGAGCAGGGCGCTGGTCAGCGCGGCGGTGCAAAGAAGACGTTTAGCAGTATTCATAGATTTTTCTCAGTTGACTGAACCCCGGCCAGTATAGCGCTGCCGGGGTTCGGAAAAATCTCAATACTCTTTGCCTGTCACGCGGCTGCGGTAGCTTTCCCAGTTGAAAATCACCCACAGGCTGTTGCCCAGACGCATACGGTCCATGACGCGTTCGCCAAGCAGCTTATTCATCTCGTCCATGTTGCTGTTGGTCAGCATACCGGTCGGGCGTTTTGACGAGGATCGGCGATCAACAATCTGGTTGATGATCACTTTCTCGTAGCGCGATTCCGTCTGAACGCCGATCTCATCGATCACCAGCAGATCGACATTACTCAGATCGTTCAGCAGCTTTTCTTCGGTGGTTTCGCGGTTAGAAAAGGTGTCTTTCATGGCGGACATGATATCGGCGACGGTGATGATCAACACCGATTTCCCGCGCAGCAGCAACTCATTGCAGATGGCTGCCGCCAGATGGTTTTTGCCGGTTCCCGGCTTACCGGAAAAGATGAAGCTGGCAATGTTGCCGTCGAACTCTTCGACGTACTGGCGCGCTTTGGATAACGCGTTCATCTGCCCGTCGCTTTCCACGCGGTAGTTATCAAAAGAACAGTTCTGGTGCAGCGGACGAATGCCGGAACGGTTGAACGTTCGCTGCATTTTCATCGCCCGGTTTTCGCGTTCCAGCGCGGCAGAGCGCAGCTGGCCCTGTTCTTTTTGCCAGGCCAGCAGTTCTTCACCCGTTTTGAATGCCGGTTCAATATGTTTCGGCATCATTTTCTGCAGGCGCAGCATCAGATCACCAACATTTTTCATTATTAACCTCGGAAACCTGGGGGAATTTGATTATCGGGCTCGGAGAGCGTGTTGAGGTCGCGTCTCGGTTGTCCGCCGTTACTGGCTCGCCCGATTTGCAGGCTGCGCGCCAGTTTCTGCTGCCACTGAACGTGGTGGAACACTTTGCCTTCGGCCTGCCAGTAGGCGGTAAAAGAGGCCAGCTCTTCCGGCGTGGCGGGCTGTGTCAGTGAGATGCCCCACAGCGCGGCCATCCGCTGAAAATCAGCATCCGGCTGCCAGTCGGCATACATCGCAAATTTGCCCATCGGTACGGCAACCGGTGCGGCCGTCGGCTCATCAAAGAATTGGCCATCCAGCACCACGTCGCTGCCCGGTCGGGAAAGTTTAGCCTCCAGTTCAAGCAGCTGTGCCAGGCGTGCGGGCGCAATGGCATAAAACGCCGGTGCGTTATTGGCAAACACCGCGATAGCACCGTTTTCGGCATTGTTTAACACGCCGTCAGGATCGCGCAGAAACGCATCAATCCCAATGACGCTGGACGTTAAAATTCTGGAGGACATGGCAATTACTCAAACATAACGACGACAGGTATAACATGGGCTGATAGTAGCACAGACCAGCGCGTGGGAGGAGATTCCCCAGGCCACGCGCGGGCAGGTTGATCAGACGCGCGGGCGTTTTCGGTACAGCCACAGACCGGGGATCGATAACCCCACTGACAGCGCCCCGACGATCGACGTGGCTTTGAGGAAGTTTTCCAGCAGCAGCATCATCAGGTCGTTGCTGTAGCCGACGTGGCTGATTTTCACCGCCGAGATCATCGCGGTATAGGCCGAAATCCCGGGAAACATCGGGATAACCGCAGCGACGGTAAATATTTTCGGGTGCGCCAGATACCAGCGCGACCATTGGATGCCTATGCTGCCAACCAGCATTGAGGCAATAAACGTCGACCACTCGATGTTGATTCCGCCCATCATCATGATCATTCGTGAGCTGTGCCCGATAGCGCCCAGCAGCGCGCACCAGGCCAGCGCGCGGTGGGGTACGTTAAACACCATCGCAAAACCCACGGCGGGAATGGCAGACAGCAGCATGTCCTGCAACAGCGCCTGCAAAAAATCGATTACACCCATCCGCGCAGCCCCCATAGCGTCATCGCCATCACGACACCGATACAGGTGGCGAGCGTCAGCAGGCTGGCGATAGCCCAACGGGCCAGCCCGGTATTAATGTGCCCTTTGAACATATCGGCGACGGCGTTGATCAGAGGAAAGCCCGGCACTAACAGCAACACGCTGGCAGCCATCGCCACCGTAGAGGTTTGCTGGAACGCGGGCAGGCGCAGCATCAGCCCGGAAACGCTGGTGGCGACAAACGCGGTGATGCAGAAGTTAATTTGCGGGTGCATGGAGCGATGGGTCAGCAACTGGCGGATGTACATGGCCAACGTGCTGGCGCAGAGTGTGACAAAGGCCCCGTCCCAACCGCCATTATTGAGCTTACAGAAACAGGCGCAGGAGAGGCCAACCAGGGTGACAACCAGCCAGCGTGGGTAACGCAGCGGTTTTATCTGCGCAAACCGTTTATCGACATCTTTGGCATCCAGCAGCCTGTGCTCGGCCATGATCACAATGTGCTGGACCTCTGTCACCACGTGCATATTGATGCCGCGATCGCTGTTTTTGCGAGTCGAGGTCAGGCATTTCTCGTCCAGAATGGTGGTCAACACAATGGCATTCGAGGAGATGGCGCTTTCCACGCCGTCCATGCCCAGCGCGACCCCGAGCCGAGTGGATAGCTCATCGACCAGCGCGCTTTCTGCCCCGTGTTGCAGCAACAGCAGGGCGCACTGAATACATAATCGGGTAACTTTTCGTTGTTCTGCGCTATCTGCTTCCATAACGACCGTTCTTGGTGGGCTGTTGTCAGGTTCTGATATCGGGTTTTACCTGAATGCCGCGTGAAGCAAGGCCCAGCGAGATCAAACAATCTGAACAAGACCTCTGATTAGCGTCTGTTTTTTGAACTGCCCCACAGTTTCACAAGATCGTTGAAAAGTGCACGTTTTGCCTGATTTAAGCCCTTCTTTTTCCGCTCCAGCTTATCAAAAATGCAATAAGACACTTTATAGATACAAAAAATAAACAAATAATTAACCATTCTGGAGCGGAACTCATGAAGACGCAGGTCGCGATTATTGGGGCGGGCCCATCAGGGCTGTTGCTCGGACAGCTGTTACATAATGCCGGGATTGCCACGGTTATCCTCGAACGCCAGACACCGGAGTACGTGCTGGGTCGTATTCGGGCCGGAATTCTGGAAAGCGGAACCGTGGATTTGCTGCGGCAGGCGGGCGTTTCGCAGCGAATGGATGCGGAAGGTCTGGTGCATCATGGCGTGGAGTTTCTGTTTGACGGCGTGCGGATCCCGGTGCCATTGAGTGAGCTCACGGAGGGCAAAAGCGTAATGGTGTACGGCCAGACCGAAGTGACGCGTGACTTGATGGAAGCCCGCGCCAGCAGCGGGGCGCCTATTGTGTACGGCGTGAGCCATGTTGAGCTGCACGATATGAAAACGGACAAGCCTTTTGTCACGTTTGAGAAACAGGGTGAAGCCTGCCGGATTGACTGCGATTTTATTGCGGGCTGCGACGGCTTTCACGGTGTGTCGCGACAAAGCATCCCGAAATCGGTGCTGCAGGAATATGAAAGCGAGTGGCCGTTTGGTTGGTTGGGGTTGTTATCAGATACGCCACCGGTAAATCCGGAGCTGATTTACGCCCATCATGAACGCGGGTTTGTTTTATGTAGTCAGCGCTCACTAACCAGAAGCCGCTACTACTTGCAGGTGCCACTTAGCGAGAGTGTTGACGCCTGGAGCGATGAGCGCTTCTGGCAGGAGTTGAAATGCCGCTTGCCATCCGAGCTGGTAAATAAGTTAGTGACTGGTCACTCACTTGAGAAAAGCATTGCGCCGCTGCGCAGTTATGTTGTTGAGCCGATGCAGTTTGGCCGATTGTTTTTGGTTGGCGACGCGGCGCATATCGTGCCGCCAACGGGCGCTAAAGGGCTAAATTTGGCGGCATCCGACGTCAACTATTTATGGCGAATTCTCTGTCAGTTTTATCATCACGGGCGCGTAGATCTGCTCGCCAGCTACTCCTCGTTTGCCCTTAATCGCGTATGGAAAGGTGAGCGTTTCAGCTGGTTTATGACCCATTTACTGCATGATTTTCAGGACAAAAGTCCGTTTGACCGAAAAATGCAGGAAGCCGATCGCCGCTATTATTTAGGATCTCGGGCCGGATTGACGACGATAGCGGAAAACTACGTGGGGCTGCCTTACGAAACGGTCCGTTAATGTTCCCTGCCGCAGGAGTGTGTATGACGCAACAGAGCACGATCCCCGTCTTTAAGCTGTATGGCGAACAGTTCGGTTGGCCGACGCCGGAGCTTCTGCATTGCGAATCCATTCATCAGCGCAGCAGCCTTTATGCGTGGCACATCCGCGTGCATCAGCATGCGGAGCTGGTGCAACTGCTGTATCTGCATAAAGGGCAGGCCGAAATTGAAATCGAAGGGCAAAGGAAAGTCGTAAAAGAAGCCAGCATTCAGGTGGTGCCTTCGTTATGCGTGCATGGTTTTCGTTTTTCGCCGGGGACGCAGGGCTACGTTTTGTCCTTAGCTTTACCGCTGCTCAGCCGATTTGAAGCCCAGTTTGGTCGCCAGCTTGGGGTCCTGAATCAGCCACATTGTGTCAGCGTAACGCAGTCACGCTCGCACATTCGCACTCTATTTTCGACGTTGCTGGAGGAATATCAGCAGGATAACGACGCCCGTGAGTTGATGCTGCATGCAATGCTCAGCGCGCTGCTGGTATGGCTCAATCGCCAGTGTCAGGGGGTGATGCCGTCAGAAGACCGGGCGGAACGCCGACGCACGGTGATGCAACAGTTTGCCCGACATATTGAAAGCCATTATCGGGAACACCTTCCGATGTCTGATTACGCACTGGCAGTGGGCTTATCCGTCACCCATTTGAATTATTTGTGCCATGAATTTCATAATTGCAGTGCCCTGAATGTGTTACACCAACGGCTAATGCTTGAAGCAAAGAGAAGTTTGCAATATACCAGTATGTCGATAGTACAACTCTCTGATTACTTAGGTTTTAGTGACGCGGCCTATTTCTCTCGATTTTTTCGGCGCAATGCGGGGATGCCGCCTAAAGTATTCAGGAAGAATATGAAATAAGCGAAATGCATATAATTATTTACTTGATGAATATTCTTTGACGATTTTACACTGGATGTTAGCCGATGGAGTATTTATTCTTAATATGCTAAAGTTGAAGGGTTAATTTGTTCAATATTGGCTTTATTTAACGTCGCAAGAAATGTAATTACAGGCCGAGTTAATGGAAGCGTGCTTAGAATAATTTCAATTATGAATGATTGGATGGTTTCAATCAATCATGTGAATAATTCGGGAACATAAAGGGAGGTGTTATGCTCAAGGTATTTAATAGATATGGCGTGGTTGTCAGCAATGTCCCCCTCATTCAAGCAGGTCTTTCGTCCATCATGAAAGACAACTTTCCCGAATATGAGGTCAGTTGCCATCATCGCATCGATGAACTCACGTTAATACAACTTCAGCGAACGAATTTGATTGTTTGCAATCTGTCTGGCGATCGTTTCCAGGTTAAATCGCTTTGCGAGAAATATTATTCATTAATGACGCAGCATAAAGAATGTCGTTGGATTTTTATGCTGAGTCAAACCCATTATTCGCTTGCGGTGGAGTATTTATTGCGCCCGGAAAGTATCTTACTTTCTGACGCAGAACCTATACCTGAACTCATTGCGGCCATTCGCAACCAGGGTTCTCAGGCGAATCGCATCAGTACGTCTTTGATGGCGCTTGAAACCATGCCGTTACTCTCAGCTCAAGGTGTAAAAACCTCATTGTCTCTTGCAGAGCGTCAGGCCTTGCGATTGCTTGCTAAGGGTTGGGGCGTGAATCAGGTAGCAATGCTGCTCAGAAAAAGCAACAGAACCATTAGCGCGCAGAAAAATAGCGCCATGCGTCGCTTATCGTTGCGCGGTAATGCAGAGCTATATGCCTGGCTCAACAGCGAACAAGGTCTGAAGGAGTTGAATCTCCTTCCCGTATGGGGAGAGCCAATGCCATGGAAAAGCGAACCGCAAATAAATACGTCGCTGTCGTTGAAAACTGTGTAATGACGGAAGCCGGGCTACGCGGGCTCTTTTCTTGTTGTGCAGGTTCGTATTATGAATTACAGGTCTATAAAGACAGTCAGGCATGGTTTGCTCAGACAGAGCAGCGTTTTTATGACATGGTGATTTACTCTGTCGCAGGCGCACGCGATTCACGCCAACAAAGTATTCGCTTTTTTTCCGAGCTTGCTTGTAAGCAGCCTGATGCCCTTCGGGTACTTCTCGCGGAAGATGAAGGGCAGGCTAAATTAATTCATTATTTATTACCTGTTCCATTACATGCGGTATGGTGCAAAACCTCTTCCGTCGAAAAGCTTCTGATTCAGATTAACGGTTTAATTAGCCAGAAAGAATCGCTGCATTCTACCTGTAAGACGCTCAACGCTCTTTCAGGGTCAGTAGGATTAAGTCCGACGGAGCGCGCCATTCTTTATTATTTAGGAAAGGGCTTTTCCATTCCGGAGATTGCCGTTGAAATGGAGCGGAATCCAAAGACTATCCGCACGCATAAATTTAATGCGATGAATAAGCTCGGGGTCAGGAACGACATGGGATTACTCTGTGCGGCAGATATCTTACGTTATCTGCCGTTACAGGCGCTGAATGTGACCTGGTGAAACGTATTGTGGGCTGAATTTAGAGACAAACGTCGATCCAGGTGGCATCAGTAATTTCAGCCAGACGTTCCGGTGATATGCGTACTGCGCTGTGCGTTGCACCGGCGGCGGGTAACACTTCTTCAAACGCTTTTAGGGAAACGTCACAGTAGACGGTCAGCGGATTTTCCAGACCAAAAGGGCAGACGCCGCCGACGGGGTGTCCGGTCCAGGTGACGACTTCATCACAGCTGAGCATCCGGGCTTTGGCTCCAAATGCCGATTTCAGCTTTTGGTTGTCCAGGCGCGCATCCCCTTTTGCCACCACCAAAATGACTTCGTCTTTAACTTTTAATGACAGCGTCTTTGCAATCTGACCTGGCGCCACATTGTGGGCCGCTGCGGCCAGTGCCACGGTCGCAGTACTCTGATTCAGTTCTATAATTTCGATATCGGGGGCGCGGTCAGCAAAAAATTCCCGCACGGTTTGCAAACTCATAGTTCTCTCCTGATATAAACGAAATCAATCTGTCACAAGCCACTGAGGCTGTAAATAAGAGGATGAGTATTCCTATCATTTCATGGATTTCTCGATCCCCTTCACATTCACTGCAACCGGTTACAGTAACCGGTTGCAGAAGTGTGTCATGCCGATTAATACTGAATGCGTAACTTCCTCTGTATCGCTAAAAAAATAAGAGCCGTGTATGAAATGTATCTTTATCTGCTGTAGATCGGGCCAACCCCCCGGCGTGGTAGTGAACTCACAGTTCGAGATTGCACATCGCGGCACACTAACCGTCGCTGTGCTTACGTCTATCGTTCGTCAGGAGAGCTGCTATGTCTGCTAACCATGCTGCGTTTAATTTGATTTTCCGATTTGTAGAAAACTATATCAGTCCCGTCGCCGGGCGTATTTCGTCCCAGCGCCATGTGATGGCAATCCGTGATGGCTTCATCTCGGCGATGCCATTCATGATTGTCGGCTCGTTCCTGCTGGTGTTTGCTTATCCTCCTTTCTCGCCGGACACCACCTGGGGCTTTGCCCGCGCGTGGCTGGATATGGCGAAGCAGTTTGAAGGCCGCATTCTGACCCCGTTCGATATGACCATGGGCGTCATGTCCATTTATATCTGCGCAGCGATTGCTTATAACCTGGGCAGACATTACGAAAAGAGTTTCCAGCTTGATCCCTTCATGGCTTCGATGCTGTCGATCATGGCATTCCTGCTGGTTGCTGCGCCGAAGACTGACGGCACGCTGCCGGTTCACAGCCTGGGAGGGACGGGGATTTTCACCGCCATTCTTGTTGCGGTGTACTGCGTAGAAATGATGCGCTTCCTGAAGGCTCACAACATCGGTATTCGCCTGCCAGACCAAGTGCCGCCGATGATCAAAAACTCGTTTGACCTGCTTATTCCGGTGCTGGTCGTCGTGTTGACGCTGTATCCGCTGAGCCTATTCATTCAGAGCCAGTTCGATATGCTGATCCCACAAGCGATCATGTCTATCTTTAAGCCGCTGGTTTCGGCTGCGGATTCTCTGCCTGCCATTCTGCTGGCGGTCCTGATTGGTCACCTGCTGTGGTTTGCAGGCATTCACGGTGCGGCTATCGTATCCGGTATGCTGCAGATGTTCTGGCTGACTAACCTGGGTCTGAACCAGACGGCGCTGGCGCAAAGTGCTCCACTGCCGCACATCTTTATGGAAGCGTTCTGGACCTTCTTTATCGTTATCGGTGGTTCCGGGGCGACGATGGGCCTGGTGTTCTGTTACCTGCGCAGTAAGTCTGCACACCTGCGGTCGATTGGTCGGCTGGGCGTGGTGCCGAGCATCTTTAACATCAACGAACCGGTCATCTTTGGTACGCCAATCGTGATGAACCCTGTGTTCTTCATTCCGTTCCTGCTGGCTCCGATGGTCAACGCCACACTGGCCTGGGCCGCCATGAAGCTGGATCTGATTGGACGCGTGATCTCTGTTGTTCCATGGACCGCGCCAGCGCCTATCGGTGCAGCATGGGCGTTAGGCTGGGATTTCCGGGCCGTTATCCTGGTGGTACTGCTGGCCTGTGTGTCTGCCATCATCTACTTCCCGTTCTTTAAAGTGTACGAGAAGCAGCTGCTGGAGCAGGAAGCCGAAGAAGCGCAGCGTTCAGCGGAAGAAGCTGAGCAGGCGGCGTAAGGTTTCGTTAAGGCAAAGCAAAAGACCCGGTCGCGTTGCGTTACCGGGTCTTTTTGTATTCAGAGAAGCGATTATTTCAGCGTGCAGTCGCCACACTGTTGGACATCCGGCAGACGGTAGCGCTGACAGCAGGTACGACGTACCAGCAGGCCATCACGCATCACTACGGTGCGCCACAGCGGATTATCCCGCCCATCGGAGAACTGTTTTTCAAAGAACAGATGCTGACGTAAACTGTTGAACTGATCATCGCCGAGCAGCGTTTTCATTTCACCCAGATACCAGTTAATGAGATAGCCGGTATTACTCCAGATAAGTTTCCCGTTGATCTCCCCGGTCGCTTCCAGAGCCTCGATAACCGGCACCAGCGTCTGCGTCACCAGGTTTTCCATGCGAATCAATGAAGACTGTTGCGTCAGATATGGATCTGGCTGTACATCGACCCAAAATTTGGCGGCACGGCCCGTCTCGTGAAACTCAACGTGAAAATGCTGTGGCGAAAGGCTGAGTGCCTGCTTTTCTGTCAGCAGTGCCAGCATCAGCGGCGGCACCTGTAGCCCGATGTACCACTGCGCCCACAGGGATAACAACGGCTTGTTTTCCCGCGCCTGAGTCGGATTATTGCGATAGATATGGTCGGAATACTGCGCGCACAGCGTGGTCAGCTCGCTATGGCGGCTCCACTGTGCCAACGTCATCGCCTGATGTGGATAAGGTTCGTCAAGGCGGATGAAATCCAGCAGGTGAGGGCCGTGTTCAGCAAATTTATCCTGCAACGATGCTGCAAGCCCTTGTTCACGCTCAAAGAGCGGGGCACGCCAGATTATATCGTCGGTGATCGGTGCAGTGCGATAGGCCATGAGCGTAGCTTGGATACAAATCTAAATGATAATGATTGCCAATCCTAGCCATAGCCAAAAACAATCGCAACTCTTTTTATGCATCTACCGCACTTCATGCACCCTGCAGCGCTTCGCTGTTCAGAATATTATTGCGCCCCAGATGCTTGGCCTCGTACAGCGCTTTGTCAGCCAGCGCTAACGCGCCATCGATATCTTCTCCGTGCAGCGGCGCAAGCCCAATACTGACCGTCACATTGGTCGCGACGTTCTGGTTAAACATGTGCGGGATTTTCAGATCGTATACGCGTTGACGAATGCGTTCCGCTGTTTCAACAGCCGCATCCGAAGTGGTGGAAGTCAGTAAGACCATAAATTCTTCGCCACCGTAGCGGGTCACAATGTCTCGAGAGCGCACGGCATTGCGTATCGCGGCCGAAACCTGGATCAGCGCCTGATCGCCCATCATATGCCCATAGTGATCGTTGTAGGCTTTGAAATAGTCGATATCCAGCAGCAGGACGTAATGCCCGCTGGCATCCAGCGACATCAGCGTTTCAAGCCGATTTTGCAGACCTCGACGATTATAAAGCCCGGTCAATGGGTCGAGCATGCTCAGATCGTTCAGGGTCTGACGCTCTTCCAGCAGCTTGTACATGAGCCCCTGGGCAAAGTTATCGTTGCGTCGTTGAATCACGCTCTGAAGGGAAATGCCGATAACCGGCAGGGCAAAGCAGTACACCATGCGCAGCCACTGATCGTCATGGCCAAGGGCGAGGCAGGTGATAAGCACCGGCAAAGAATGCAATGTAAAGGCGATGATATTATTAGAAAAAGCAATCGCACCCACAAAGAGTACGCTTAATAACGCGATCACCAAATAGTTAAAATTAGCGTTATCCAGTAAGGGCAATTTAATCGCGATATGCCAGGCCCACAGGCAACCAAACAAAATGGAGATGGCAGGAATATTGATTTTTTTCTCGGTCCAGGTCCAATGACCCAGCAGCAATCCCGCGCTGGTAACAGTGATCAGCACCAGCGGAAGGGTGATTGCTGAAATGGAATACACCGGGCTCAGCATAGAAAAAAGTGATGACGCTAAATTCAGAAATAAAAAAAGTCGTAATGAAAATTGATATTTTTTAACGCGCAGCGAACGCCAGGATTGTGATGTCATATCAGGAAATCGTTTTTATTGTGTGATTGCAGAAACACTAAGCATCAGGAATGACAAATTTCGCACGGGAACGTTTCGCGCGAAAATATCAGTAATACTAATCAATTCGTATAATCCGCACAATTTATCACCTTAACGCAACACTGTCACCCGCGTGAAAGTAAAGAGCGCGGCGGTTTTCAACGCGATCTTGCAAATGATAAATATTATCATATGATATTGGTTATCATTATTGTTTCGAGAGCCAAAACCATGTTGCAGCGGGCGTTAGGCAGTGTGTGGGGAGTGTTGATTCCTGGCGTACTTTTAGCCGGGCTGGGCTTTGTCGGTCTATCGGTCGATACCTGGCGAAGTCTGATCGCGCTGGGGTTACTGCTTTCTTGTGTGATGATCTGGCATCGTCAGCTGCGGCATTTTGTATTGTTACCATCGGCATTTGCATTGATAAGCGGGATGATGCTGGTGATGATGAATTTGAAGCTGATGGGATAATGAGAAAAGCAGGGAGAGAGTAAAGAGAGATAAGAAGCTGGTGCGAGGGGGGGGACTTGAACCCCCACGTCCTTACGAACACTAACACCTGAAGCTAGCGCGTCTACCAATTCCGCCACCTTCGCACAGTCGTCTTATCTTGATATTGTCTCGTTGGTGCGAGGGGGGGGACTTGAACCCCCACGTCCTTACGAACACTAACACCTGAAGCTAGCGCGTCTACCAATTCCGCCACCTTCGCCCAGTGCGAGCAATATCTTACGTGGTATATGGTGCGAGGGGGGGGACTTGAACCCCCACGTCCGTTAGGACACTAACACCTGAAGCTAGCGCGTCTACCAATTCCGCCACCGTCGCATACCATCGACTCTTAAAAAGAATCTTTACCACGGAGGCGCATTCTAGTGGTTTTCGGATTTTCGTCAACAGTTAATTGCAGCAGAATTTTCCGATCGCTTTAAAAATGGGCGCTTTTCGACAGAAAGGGCAGTGCGGTGAGAGCGCCCGCAAGTCAGAGCCTGCGGGCGGGGTAAGCGATTACTTCTTCGCCTGGCGAGTCAACACCGTGCGATAGACCTTAAAGCGGCCTGTCTGGGCAATCACTTCGTGGAAGCCGAAGGTTTCGTCCAGAATTTTTGGATAGGCCAGGAAGGCGTTGGCCACAATGCGCAATTCACCCCCGCTATTCAGGTGGCGTACCGCTCCGCGGATCAGCTGCTGAGCGGCTTCAAGGCTGGTCTGTAGCCCGTCGTGGAACGGCGGGTTAGAGATAATCATATCGAAGCGGCCGGTCACGTCTGAGAAGACGTTACTTGCCAGCACTTCACCTTCGAGGCCGTTCGCGGCAAGCGTGGCACGGCTGGCTTCGACTGCCGCCGCGCTGACGTCGCACAGGGTCAGGCGTACCTTCGGCGAATGGCTCGCCAGCACGGTGGATAACACGCCCGCGCCGCAGCCTACGTCCAGCACTTTGCCTTTGGTGTGTGGCGTCAGGGTGGAAAGCAGCAGTTTGCTGCCGGTATCCAGGCCATCGCGGCTGAACACGCCCGGCAGCGTTTTGATGGTCAGACCGTCAAGCTGATACTCAGCCCAATTGTCTTCGGCGTTGAATGACGGCTGTTTTTCCAGACGACCGTGATACAGGCCGCAGCGACGCGCGCTGTCGACTTTATTCAGCGAAGCGAATCCTTCGAGCATCTGCTCAGCGCTGCGCACGCCGCTGCGGTTCTCACCAACCACAAAAATATCGGTGCCAACCGGCATCAGCGATAAAATGTTGGTCAGCTGATACAGCGCTTCTGGCTTATTTTTAGGCCAGTAGTAAATCAGCGTATCGCAGTCGGCGACGTCCGGCGCTTCTGCCGTCAGGCTAAAGCGCACGTTCTCACCCATCTCGCGACTCAGGTTCTGCCAATGGTGATACTGTTGTGTATGGGCGCGGCTAAACGCGGTATCCAGACGAGCGGGCAGGTCATCCTGCAGATCACCGGCAAACATAATGCGGCTTTGTTCGAAATCATCACTGTGGCGCAGCAAGACTTCACTTGCCGGGGTCAATGCAGACATAACGCGTAATCCTCTATAAACGACGGCCGCGATTATACACACTATCTGCCTTCTCTGCGCGTGAGCCTCCTTGCTTTATTGGCGCAAGTTCGACGAATTTGCTATATTTCCGCGCCTGACAGACAGGAGAAACCCGCGATGACATCCCGACGAGACTGGCAACTACAGCAACTGGGCATTACCCAGTGGTCTTTGCGTCGTCCTGCGGTTTTACAGGGCGAAATCGCTATCTCTCTGCCTGACCATATTCGTCTGGTGATGGTGGCGCAAACGCTGCCGCCGCTGACCGAACCGTTGGTGAACGATATCCTCCGTGCGCTGGCCGTAACGCCGGATCAGGTATTACAGCTGACGCCAGAGCGCGTCGCCATGCTGCCTGAGGGCGGTCGCTGTAATAGCTGGCGTCTTGGTGAAAGTGAACCGGTCGCGCTGGAAGGCGCGCAGGTCATCAGCCCGACATTCGAACAATTGCAGTCCAGCGCGACGGCCCGCGCCGAACTCTGGCAACAAATTTGCGCCCATGAACACGATTTCTTCCCTAAGCCAGACTGATTTACCCCGCGCCTTGCTGATTGAGCAGCGCGCGCACGCTTTTCCGTGGAGCGAGCAGACGCTCGCCAGCAATCAGGGCGAGCGTTATCTCAACCTGCAGCTGACGGTAGACGACGAAATGGCGGCCTTCGCCATTACCCAAATTGTGCTCGATGAAGCCACGCTGTTTAACATCGCCGTTGATCCGGCGTATCAGCGACGAGGGCTAGGGCGGGAATTGCTTGAACAGGTTATCGACGAAGTAGAAAAACGCGGCGTGGTCACGCTGTGGCTGGAAGTTCGCGCCTCGAACGTCGCCGCCATCGCATTGTATGAAAGCCTGGGCTTCAATGAGGCGACGATTCGACGCAACTACTATCCGACCGCGGAAGGGCGTGAAGACGCAATCATAATGGCACTGCCAATCAGTATGTAAGACAAGGGTTTACGATGAAGATGTGGGACTGGATTTTCTTTGATGCCGACGAAACACTGTTTACTTTTGATTCGTTCAGCGGCTTACAGCGGATGTTTCTTGATTATAGCGTGACCTTCACCGTAGAAGATTTCCAGGACTATCAGGCGGTGAACAAGCCGCTGTGGGTCGATTATCAGAACGGGGCAATCTCCTCGTTACAGCTTCAACATCAGCGTTTTGAAAGCTGGGCTTCACGCCTGGACGTCAACGCGGGTGATTTGAACGACGCCTTTATGAATGCGATGGCTGAGATCTGCGCCCCGCTGCCGGGTGCCGTTTCACTGCTGAATGCCCTGCAGGGCAAGGTGAAAATGGGCATCATTACCAACGGCTTTACCGCATTGCAGCAAATCCGCCTTGAGCGTACGGGTCTTCGCGAACATTTTGATTTACTGATTATTTCTGAAGAAGTGGGCGTGGCAAAACCTGACGCGCGCATTTTTGACCATGCGCTTGAACGCGCGGGCAACCCGGAGCGTTCACGGGTGCTGATGGTAGGCGATACCGCAGCATCGGACATTCTGGGTGGCATGAACGCCGGGTTCTCTACCTGCTGGTTGAATGCCCATCAGCAGGAATTACCGCCGCACATCAAACCGACCTGGACTGTGACATCACTTGCCGAGCTGGAGCAACTCCTGTGTAAACATTGATTGTCAGCCCCCGGCTAACGGGTAAAATAGCCGCAATTTCGTATTTAACATGCGCGGTTCGATGCCGCGTTTAAAGAAGAAGAACTGACTATGACGTTGTCTCCTTATTTGCAAGAGGTGGCGAAGCGCCGCACTTTTGCCATCATCTCCCACCCGGATGCCGGTAAAACGACCATCACCGAAAAGGTGCTGTTGTTCGGGCAGGCCATTCAGACTGCCGGTACCGTAAAAGGCCGTGGCTCAAGCCAGCATGCGAAATCTGACTGGATGGAGATGGAAAAACAGCGTGGTATCTCCATTACCACCTCTGTGATGCAGTTCCCGTATCATGACTGCCTGATTAACCTGTTGGATACCCCGGGCCACGAAGACTTCTCTGAAGATACGTATCGTACCCTGACCGCAGTGGACTGCTGTCTGATGGTTATCGATGCCGCGAAAGGCGTCGAGGATCGTACCCGTAAGCTGATGGAAGTCACCCGTCTGCGCGATACGCCGATCCTGACCTTCATGAACAAACTGGACCGCGATATTCGTGACCCGATGGAAGTGCTGGATGAAGTGGAAAGCGAGCTGAAAATTGCCTGCGCACCCATCACCTGGCCTATCGGCTGCGGCAAGCTGTTCAAAGGTGTTTATCATCTCTATAAAGATGAAACCTATCTGTACCAGACCGGTAAAGGCCACACGATTCAGGACGTGCGTATCGTTAAAGGGCTGAACAACCCGGAACTCGATACCGCTGTCGGTGAAGATCTTGCCGCGCAGCTGCGTGACGAACTCGAGCTGGTGCAGGGCGCATCGAATGCGTTTGACCAGGAGCTGTTCCTGGCCGGTGAAATCACCCCGGTATTCTTCGGGACCGCACTCGGTAACTTCGGTGTAGATCACATGCTCGACGGTCTGGTGGAATGGGCGCCCGCGCCGATGCCGCGTAAATCCGACACCCGTGAAGTGGAAGCGAAAGAAGAGAAGTTCTCCGGCTTCGTCTTTAAAATTCAGGCCAACATGGACCCGAAACACCGTGACCGCGTGGCGTTTATGCGAGTGGTTTCCGGACGCTATGAGAAAGGCATGAAGCTGCGTCAGGTGCGTACCGGTAAAGATGTGGTGATTTCCGATGCGCTGACCTTCATGGCCGGCGACCGTTCGCACGTGGAAGAAGCGTTCCCGGGCGATATCATCGGTCTGCACAACCACGGCACCATTCAGATTGGCGACACCTTCACCCAGGGTGAAATGATGAAGTTCACCGGTATTCCGAACTTCGCCCCTGAGCTGTTCCGTCGTATTCGCCTCAAAGATCCACTGAAGCAGAAACAGCTGCTCAAAGGTCTGGTACAGCTTTCCGAAGAAGGTGCGGTTCAGGTCTTCCGTCCGATTGCCAACAATGACCTGATTGTCGGCGCGGTCGGTGTGCTGCAGTTCGACGTGGTGGTTGCGCGTCTGAAGAGCGAGTACAACGTCGAAGCGATTTACGAATCGGTGAACGTAGCCACGGCCCGCTGGGTTGAAAGCACGGACGTGAAGAAGTTTGAGGAGTTCAAGCGTAAGAACGAAATCCAGCTGGCACTCGACGGCGGTGACAACCTCACCTATATCGCACCAACTATGGTTAACCTCAATCTGACTCAGGAACGTTACCCAGAGGTTCTGTTCCGCAAAACCCGCGAGCACTAATCCCTTCCAGAGCACGGCCCACGCCGTGCTCTGTTACTTTCCCTCCTTATTGATTCCCTTGCAGAAAGTTCTTAAATGAGCCCGATCGCGCTCTAAAACGCCACTTTTTGGCCGTTTGCTCGGGCGAGTTAGAAATTGTTGGCTATATTTAACAAAGTGATGACAAGGTTGCTGGCGTAATCCGCTAATCAACACGTGTTAAATAGCGTATTAGCCCGGTCAACTTGAGACTCGCAATATTAAGAACTGTGAGATTGTGGTGATGTTCACCCCTACAGCAATGCGATCATGAAGATCGCCTGAGCTCAAATTCTGAGCAAACTACAGGAATCGAGATGATGACAAGCCAAAAGATGTCCAAAACGCTGCTGGCGATTATGCTGGGTACTGCGATGATGAGCGGTTCTGCACTGGCAGAAACAACGATGGATAAAACGCAATCCGCGGCTGACAGCGCCGGGCAAAAAGTCGACAGCTCCATGAATAAAGTCGGCAACTTTATGGACGACAGCAGCATCACGGCAAAAGTGAAAGCGGCGCTGGTCGATCATGATTCGATTAAAAGCACCGACATCTCGGTGAAAACCGACGACAAAGTGGTCACGCTGAGCGGCTTCGTTGAAAGTCAGGCTCAGGCGGAGCAAGCGGTTACCGTCGCGAAAGGCGTAGAGGGTGTTTCCTCCGTCAGCGACAAACTCCACGTGCGTGACAGCTCAAAAGAAGGCATGCAGGGTTATGCGGGCGATACCGCAACAACCAGTGAAATCAAAGCCAAACTACTGGCTGACGACATCGTTCCGTCCCGAAAAGTGAAAGTAGAAACCACCGACGGTGTGGTGCAGCTTTCCGGTACGGTTGACTCCCAGGCGCAAAGTGAACGTGCCGAGAGCATCACCAAAGCGGTTGATGGCGTTAAAAGCGTGAAGAACGACCTTAAAGTTAAATAAATCTGTTTAAGACATTCTTCCCCGGCAAATAGTCGGGGAAATGAGTCTGTCGTTTTGAGTGCCTGAGCGTTCATCAAAGCGGTCGACATTCACTATGGTAAAGGAGAATCGTATGTTTCGTTGGGGCATTATATTTCTGGTTATCGCGTTAATCGCCGCCGCTCTGGGTTTTGGTGGTTTAGCCGGTACGGCAGCGGGCGCAGCAAAAATCGTCTTTATCGTCGGTATCATTCTGTTCCTGGTCAGTCTGTTCATGGGACGCCGACGTCCATAGCGACGTTGACTGAAGACGTAAAATTTTCTTAACAAAAGCCAGTCTTCGGACTGGCTTTATCTGTTTAAGAGAATCCTTATCTGCGTTATGGTGATGTGACAAAACAATCAAAAACGGGAAAGCAGTGTGGGACAGCGAATTCCGGTAACGCTTGGCAATATTGCGCCACTTTCGGTGAAACCCTTTCGTCCAGGACAGCTCGCGCTGGTTTGTGAGGGCGGGGGACAGCGTGGCATTTTTACCGCCGGGGTGTTGGACGAATTCATGCGTGCGCGATTCAACCCGTTTGATCTGTTCTTAGGCACGTCCGCTGGCGCGCAAAATCTTTCCGCTTATGTGTGTAACCAGCCCGGTTACGCCCGTAAAGTGATCACCCGTTACACCACCTCCCGCGAATTTTTCGATCCGATGCGCTTCGTGCGCGGCGGTAATCTTATCGATCTTGACTGGCTGGTCGACGCGACGGCGAGCAAAATGCCGCTGGCTATGGACGTCGCTGCGCGTCAGTTCGATAGCGGAAAATCGTTTCTGATGTGCGCCTCCCGAGCTGATGACTACTCGCCTGGCTACTTTTCGCCTACCCGCGAAACGTGGATGGATCAGATTCGTGCCTCCAGCGCTATTCCGGGCTTTTATCGCCCAGGCGTGACGCTCGACGGCATCAACTGGCTGGACGGCGGCGTGAGTGATGCTATTCCGGTCCAGGAAGCGGTGAAGCGTGGCGGAAAAACTATTGTGGTTATCCGCACCGTCCCGTCGCAAATGTATTACACCCCGCAGTGGTTCAAACGAATGGAACGCTGGCTGGGCGAAAGCAGCCTGCAGCCGTTTGTGAACCTGGTCCAGCATCATGAGCAGACCTATCACGCCATTCAGCAGTACATTGAAACGCCGCCGGGAAAAGTACGGATCCTCGAGATTTTTCCGCCTAAGCCGCTGAAAAGCATGGCGCTCGGTAGCCGACTGCCTGCGCTGATGGAAGACTATAACGTCGGTCGCCAGTGTGGACGCTATTTCCTGGCGACGATGGGCAAAATGCTGGCCGACCAGCCGCCGATATCCCGTTTCCGTACTCGCATGGTAACACCTGCACCGTTGGTGGTTCCGCCTGCGGCAGCCGCCAACGACCTTCACAGCGCGACGCTGGTCGATGCACCGCAGGCTAACGATGCCAATTTTGATAACGAGGGGCTGGCGTGAGTTTTCGTTTTACCGACACCCACTGTCATTTCGATTTCCCACCTTTCGTGGACGACATCGAGCACAGTCTGATGCTCGCGGCACAGGCGGGCGTGACCAACATTGTTATCCCGGCAACGGAAGCCTCGCGCTTTGAGCGGGTGTTGTCATTGACGGCGGAGCACGCGCCGCTGTATGCCGCGCTCGGCCTGCATCCGATAGTTATTGAAAAGCATACTGACGAGAGCCTGGCGCAGCTTGAGACGCTGCTCGCCCGAAAGCCGCCAAAACTGGTGGCAGTGGGGGAGATTGGGCTTGATTTGTATCGCGACGATCCGCAGTTCGACAAACAGCAGGCGCTGCTTGATGAGCAGTTGAAGCTCGCCAAACGCTACGATCTGCCGGTGATCCTCCATTCGCGCCGTACCCATGACAAACTGGCGATGCACCTCAAACGGCACAATTTACCCTGCACCGGCGTAGTTCACGGTTTTGCCGGAAGCCTGCAACAAGCGCAGCGATTCATTCAGCTTGGGTATAAGATTGGTGTCGGTGGCACCATCACGTATCCGCGTGCGAACAAAACCCGCGACGCGATCGCGCAACTTCCTCTTTCTGCTTTGGTTCTGGAAACCGATGCGCCCGATATGCCGCTGAACGGTTTTCAGGGGCAGGCCAATCGCCCTGAGCGGGCCGCGCAGGTGTTTGAATCGCTGTGCGAACTGCGTTCCGAATCCCCTGTTGAAATTGCCAATTCCTTGGCTGATAACACAGAGAGATTATTCCCCGCCTTATTATTTACGTCGCGTTGAGTGACGCAGATCTCATTATTTAGTATTGCGCTCACATTATTGCCAGAAATGTGTGACCCGGACTCACAGAATAGTTCCGGATCGTTATAATCGGCGCGATTGCTTAGTTTTTTCTCTTTTTTAAACCTTTCACTTTCAATACACAGGGAATCTGTATGCAAATCCTCATGGGGTTGATTGGTATGGTGGTGCTGCTCGCCATCGCCGTGCTGCTCTCCAGTAACCGTCGTGCTATCAATCTGCGTACCGTGCTCGGCGCGTGGATAATTCAGATCGCCATCGGGGCGCTGATTCTTTATGTCCCAGCCGGACGTAAAGTGCTGTTGGCGATGTCTGAAGGCGTGGCCAATGTTATCGCCTACGGTAACGAAGGTATTGGCTTCCTGTTTGGCGGCCTGGTATCCGATAAAATGTTCGAAGTCTTTGGTGGGGGTGGTTTTGTGTTTGCCCTGCGCGTGCTGCCGGTTATCGTCTTCTTCTCGTCGCTGATTGCCGTGCTTTACTACCTCGGCATCATGCAGTTCGTTATCCGCATTCTGGGCGGTGGCCTACGCGCGCTGTTGAAAACCTCCCGTACCGAATCGCTGTCAGCCACCGCAAACATTTTCGTTGGACAGACCGAAGCGCCACTGGTCGTGCGCCCTTACATTGCGACCATGACTCGCTCTGAGCTGTTCGCGGTAATGTGTGGCGGTCTGGCATCGGTGGCCGGTTCGGTTCTCGCGGGCTACGCACAGATGGGCGTGCCGCTGGAATATCTGATTGCCGCGTCGTTCATGGCAGCACCGGGCGGTCTGCTGTTCGCCAAAATCATGTTGCCAGAAACTGAAACGCCGAACGATTCGCCGGATCTTGAAGCGCAAATGCCGGACGTCGACAGGCCATCAAACGTGCTCGACGCCGCCGCATCCGGTGCCGCGTCCGGTATGCAGTTGGCGTTAAACGTCGGCGCAATGCTGCTGGCTTTCGTGGCGCTGATTGCGCTACTGAACGGTATTCTCTCCGGGATTGGTGGCTGGTTTGACTATCCGCAGCTGTCGATGCAGTTGATCCTCGGTTGGATATTCTCCCCGCTGGCGTGGGTGATTGGCGTGCCATGGAGCGAGGCGAACGTGGCCGGATCGTTCATTGGTCAGAAGCTCATCATCAATGAATTCGTGGCTTACATGAACTTCGGTGAATATCTGAAGGATGACGCGGTCGTTGCCGCGGCGGGCCTGCAGGTGATTTCCGACCACACCAAAGCCATCATCTCCTTTGCCTTGTGCGGTTTTGCCAACCTGTCGTCGATTGCGATCCTGATTGGCGGTCTCGGTAGCATGGCGCCAAGCCGTCGCCATGATATCGCTCAGCTTGGCCTGAAAGCCGTTGTGGCGGGTACGCTCTCAAACCTAATGAGTGCCACCATCGCCGGGGTGTTCCTTTCACTCTAGTTTATAAGTAAAGCGCCGGGAGAATAACGTGCTGTATTCCCCGGTCCTGCAGCGCCTGCGCCAGTGGCTCAACGTCCCCGGCGCAGGCGCTACGCCAGGTTTTCGCCTCGCCGTATACCCCGTGCGCATGAAAGGCATTCAGCCGCACCGGCACCTCTCCCAACGAACGAATAAATTCACTCAATGGCTCAATACACGGCAGATAATCCGTTCTGTCCGGAATGACCAGCAGACGTAATTCCGTCAGTAAATGATGTTCCGCCAGCCAGCGAATGCTCGCTTTAATGCGCGTGTTACTGCGTTCGGTCAGCGCCTGATGGCGGCTTTCATCCCACGCTTTTAAATCCACCATCACGCCGTCACAAACGGGGTGTAATTTTTCCCAACCGCTTATTCCCAGTTCGCCGTTGCTGTCGACCAGACAGGTAAGGTGTTTCAGCGCGGGGGAGTTTTTGAGCTGCGTAAATAGCGCAATAATAAACGGCAGTTGGGTGGTTGCTTCGCCGCCGCTGACGGTTATCCCTTCGATAAACGGCGCGGCGCGCGCGATGTGTTTGAGTACGTCGTCTACCGACAGCGTTTGTGCCATCGGCGTGGCCTGCTGCGGGCAACTTTTCAGGCAGGTATCGCACTGCTGGCAGTTTGCTTCCTGCCAGACAACGCGTCCGTCCTGAATCGACAGCGCCTGATGCGGGCAGGGTGCCACGCAGTCTCCGCAGTCGTTGCAGCGCCCGATAGTCCACGGGTTGTGGCAGCTTTTGCAGTGCAAGTTGCAGCCCTGTAAAAACAACGTCAGACGGCTGCCGGGGCCGTCGACGCAGGAGAACGGAATAATATTACTGACTAAAGCGCATCTGCTGCTCATGGCTGATGACTCTCGGCTGTCGTTCCAGAATACGGGTATTGCGGGCGGCTTCTTCACCGAGCCAGGTGGTGTTGGTGCGTGAACCTTCCCCGCGGAATTTCTCCAGGTCGGAGAGACGCACCATATACCCGGTGACACGCACCAGGTCATTGCCGCTGACGTTGGCGGAAAACTCACGCATTCCGGCGTTAAAGGCTCCGAGACACAGCTGCATCACCGCCTGCGGGTTACGCTTGATGGTTTCATCGAGGGTCAAAATGTCGCTGATCCCGGCGTGATAGAAAGCATGATGTGGGGCGACGGTCAGCAGGTGGCTCACCGGGTCCGGTTCGCTGCCGTAAGGAATGCGCGCCCCTGGCGTGGTGCCGCAGTCGGAACTGATTCCCGACTGCGCGTGGAGCAACGCGCGCTGCTGCCAGCCGTATTTCACCGGCGTCGTTTCGACAAATTCTGCCAGCTGCGCACTGATGCGCCAGGCCAACTGATTAGCCGCATCATCCTGGCCGTAGCGTGCCGGGCTGCCTGCTTTTTCACACAGCACGTTCACGGCTTCGGCGAGGGCATAAATACCGAACATCGGCGTAAAGCGCTGCGGGTCAATCAACCCTTCTGCGACCAGGAAGCTATTCTCAAAGAAGTGCGATTGTTGGTAGAGGAACGCGCAGCGCGCATCAATGATATCGATTTGCTGTTGGCAGTAGTGGGGCAAAACGCGGCTGAGGAAGTCCGCTTCTGACTCACTTCGCAACGCAATTTCCTTCAGGTTGAGACGCACCAGCGTGCTGCCTCCGCCTGCCAGCGGCAGCGAGTTGTAACAGCTGACCACGCCGTAACGGCCTTTTGTGAAAATTTTATCATTCACCGGGCCGTTAGAAATATGCGGTTTACTGCACGCGCAAATGTTTTTGCTCACTTCCAGCAGTAAATCATTCGGGGTGATTTCCGGATCGTAGATAAACGTCAGATTCGGTGCAACCTGCTTCAGTTCAGCATCGGCGCGTAAAATGGCACGCGTGACGGGGGTATCTTCCGGGCCGATATTCACATGGGTAAACGCATCCGGCAGGGTTCTGTCGAGGTAACGCCAGAAACGTTTTATTCGAATATCGATTTCGTCTTGTGTTAGAATTTTAACATAAGGTGAAAGGATCGTATCCAGATGCCCCAGGTAAACCGGCATCGACGTTACCGAAGGCACGTGGTGATAGAGAATGGTGAGCAGCGACAGCGCGTCGTCCAAATCCTTCGCGCCTTCCAGCTCAAGCCACTCTGAACCGTTGGCCAGGAAGCGGGCGTAGTCAGGCAGAACGTAACGCGGTTTGTACGGCGCGTGGCCTTCAAACATGTCGCAGATGACTCTGTCATCCAGCGCCGCCCGGGCTTCTGTTGATAGCTCTGGGTAAGGTAAAGCGTTTTCTGCTTCGAGTGCCAGGAAGTGACGTTTTTGCTCGGGGCTCAACGTATTGCTGGTCACAATGTTCTGGCAGCGTTGCTCAAAAGAGTCAGACATACAAGTTCCTCAGACGCGATGGCGATGAGGGCATTGTAGAGAAAAGCGTCGGCGGGGCTTTTGATCCATATTCCCTCGCCGCCGCTTAAAAGAGTGATTAATGTCTCATTACAGTGATGCAAATTTGTATCTGCGTTTCATTAACTGTGATGGGGATCGAAGTGAAACGCTGGGTCGGTGTTAAAATAGTCACAGACCCGCAAGGTAAAATTACACACCGGAGATAATATGACCGATTTAACTGCAAGCAGCCTGCGCGCGTTAAAACTGATGGACCTGACCACCCTGAATGATGATGACACCGACGCGAAAGTTATCGCCCTGTGCCATCAGGCGAAAACCCCGGTGGGCAATACCGCGGCCATCTGCATTTATCCGCGCTTTATCCCTATTGCGCGTAAAACCCTAAATGCACAGGGCACGCCTGACGTGCGTATCGCGACCGTTACCAACTTCCCACACGGTAACGATGACATCGACATCGCGCTGGCAGAAACCCGCGCAGCCATCGCTTACGGCGCTGATGAAGTTGACGTGGTGTTCCCGTACCGCGCGCTGATCGCCGGTAACGAGCAGGTGGGCTTTGACCTGGTGAAAGCCTGTAAAGATGCCTGTGCGGCAGCGAACGTTTTGCTGAAAGTGATCATCGAAACCGGTGAACTGAAAGAAGAAGTGCTGATCCGTAAAGCGTCTGAAATTGCTATCAAAGCCGGTGCCGATTTCATCAAAACCTCTACCGGTAAAGTGCCGGTCAACGCGACCCCAGAAAGCGCGCGCATCATGATGGAAGTGATTCGTGATATGGGCGTGGAAAAAAACGTCGGCTTCAAACCTGCGGGCGGCGTACGTACTGCAGAAGATGCACAGACCTTCCTGGCGATCGCTGATGACCTGTTCGGCGCCGACTGGGCCGATGCGCGTCATTACCGCTTTGGTGCATCCAGCCTGCTCGCGAGCCTGCTGAAAGCACTGGGTCATGGCGACGGTAAGAGCGCCAGCGCTTACTAATCAAACATTGCCGGATGACGCTTTGCTTATCCGGCCTACTGGATCGTAGGGCGGGTAAGCCTCGCGCCACCCGCCACAATTCACCCGATTCCTCATGGGGGGTACCGTGTTTCTCGCACAAGAAATTATTCGTAAAAAACGCGATGGTCACACGCTGAGTGATGAAGAGATTCGTTTCTTTATCAATGGCATTCGTGATAACACCGTGTCGGAAGGGCAGATTGCCGCTCTGGCGATGACCATTTTCTTCCACGACATGTCGATGCCAGAGCGCGTCTCGCTGACCATGGCGATGCGGGATTCCGGAACCGTACTTGACTGGAAAAGCCTGAATTTAAACGGGCCGATTGTGGATAAACATTCCACCGGCGGCGTGGGCGATGTGACGTCGTTGATGCTTGGCCCGATGGTAGCGGCCTGTGGCGGCTACGTGCCGATGATCTCCGGGCGCGGCCTGGGACATACAGGTGGCACGCTCGACAAACTGGAAGCGATCCCGGGGTTTGATATCTTCCCTGACGACAACCGTTTCCGCGAGATTATTAAAGACGTTGGCGTGGCGATCATTGGGCAGACCAGTTCTCTCGCGCCAGCGGATAAACGTTTTTATGCGACCCGCGACATCACCGCGACGGTGGATTCCATCCCGCTGATCACCGCGTCCATTCTGGCTAAAAAACTGGCCGAAGGGCTGGATGCGCTGGTGATGGATGTCAAAGTCGGTAGCGGCGCATTTATGCCAACGTACGAACTGTCTGCGTCGCTGGCTGAAGCCATCGTTGGCGTGTCCAACGGGGCTGGCGTGCGTACCACCGCACTGTTGACTGACATGAACCAGGTGCTGGCATCCAGCGCGGGGAATGCGGTTGAAGTGCGTGAGGCCGTGCAATTCCTCACCGGCGAATACCGCAATCCGCGTCTGTTCGAGGTGACCATGGCGCTATGCGTGGAAATGCTGATTTCTGGTCGTCTGGCGAAAGACGAAGCCGAAGCCCGCACGAAACTGCAAGCGGTGCTGGATAACGGTAAAGCGGCGGAAATCTTTGGCCGTATGGTGGCCGCACAGAAAGGCCCGACCGATTTCGTCGAAAACTACGCAAAATACCTGCCAACAGCGATGCTCAGCAAAGCGGTTTACGCTGATACCGAAGGTTACGTGTCTGCGATGGACACTCGGGCGCTGGGAATGGCGGTCGTTTCAATGGGCGGCGGTCGTCGTCAGGCCTCTGACGCACTCGATTACAGCGTCGGCTTTACCGATATGACGCGCCTGGGCGACAGCGTAGACGGTCAGCGTCCACTGGCCGTTATCCATGCGAAAGATGAAGCAAGCTGGCAAGACGCGGCAAAAGCCGTGAAAGCGGCAATTAAACTGGACGATAGCGCGCCGAAAGAAACCCCAACGGTCTATCGTCGAATCACACAATAGCGGTATACTGATCTGATCGCTTTTTTGCAGCGCAAAACGTACGGAGAAGATATGAAACGTGCATTTATTATGGTGCTGGACTCCTTTGGTATCGGCGCCACTGAAGACGCAGAGCGTTTCGGCGATGTCGGGGCCGATACAATGGGCCATATCGCAGAGGCCTGTGCAAACGGTGAAGCAGACAAAGGGCGTAAAGGCCCGCTGACTCTGCCAAACCTGACCCGTCTGGGTCTGGTGAAAGCTCACGAAGGCTCAACGGGCAACGTTGCCGCGGGCATGGACGGCAATGCTGACGTCACTGGCGCATACGGCTGGGCTCACGAACTTTCTTCCGGGAAAGACACGCCGTCAGGTCACTGGGAAATCGCCGGTGTGCCTGTGCTGTTTGACTGGGGCTATTTCCCGGAACACAACAACAGCTTCCCGCAGGAGCTGCTCGACAAACTGGTGAAACGCGCGAATCTGCCGGGTTACCTCGGTAACTGCCACTCTTCCGGGACGGTGATACTGGACGAGCTGGGCGAAGAGCATATGAAAACCGGCAAACCGATTTTCTATACCTCCGCTGACTCCGTGTTCCAGATTGCCTGCCACGAAGAAACCTACGGTCTCGATAAGCTGTATGAGCTGTGTGAAATCGCACGCGAAGAGTTGACCGAAGGCGGCTACAACATTGGCCGCGTGATCGCACGTCCATTCGTTGGCGATAAAGCAGGTAACTTCGAGCGTACCGGTAACCGTCACGATCTGGCTGTTGAACCGCCAGCACCAACCGTGCTGCAGAAACTGGTCGACGAAAAAGATGGCCACGTGGTTTCCGTCGGTAAAATCGCGGATATCTACGCCAACTGCGGCATCACCAAAAAAGTGAAAGCCACTGGTCTGGACGCGCTGTTTGATGCCACCATCAAAGAGATGAAAGTCGCGGGCGACAACACGATTGTCTTCACTAACTTCGTCGACTTCGACTCCTCATGGGGTCACCGTCGTGATGTAGCGGGTTATGCTGCCGGTCTGGAATTGTTCGACCGCCGTCTGCCTGAGCTGCTGGAGCTGGTGGGTGAAGATGACATCATCATCCTCACCGCTGACCACGGCTGTGACCCGACCTGGACCGGCACGGACCACACCCGTGAACACATTCCGGTGCTGGTGTACGGCCCGAAAGTGAAAGCAGGTTCTCTGGGCCATCGCGAAACCTTCGCGGATATCGGCCAGACGCTGGCGACGTACTTCGGTACTTCGGCAATGGACTACGGCAAAAATATGCTGTGATGGGATTGCCCGGCGGCGCGAGGCTTGCCGGGCCTACGGTTAGGTTAACCGGGTGCGCAACCCGGTGAATTAAACATAAAAAGGAAATAATGATGGCCACTCCACACATTAACGCAGAAATGGGTGATTTCGCAGACGTCGTACTGATGCCTGGCGATCCGCTGCGTGCGAAGCACATTGCTGAAACCTTCCTCGAAGATGTCCGCGAAGTGAACAACGTGCGCGGCATGTTGGGTTTCACCGGGACGTACAAAGGCCGTAAAATTTCCGTCATGGGTCACGGGATGGGTATCCCGTCCTGCTCCATCTACACCAAAGAGCTGATCACCGATTTCGGCGTGAAGAAAATCATCCGCGTGGGTTCCTGTGGCGCTGTGCGCATGGACGTTAAACTGCGTGACGTGGTTATCGGCATGGGTGCTTGCACCGATTCCAAAGTCAACCGCATGCGTTTCAAAGATCATGACTTTGCGGCGATCGCTGACTTCGGCATGGTGCGTAACGCCGTTGATGCCGCGAAAGCGCTGGGCGTTGATGCTCGCGTCGGTAACATCTTCTCTGCTGACCTGTTCTATTCCCCGGACGGCGGTGAAATGTTCGATGTGATGGAAAAATACGGCATCCTGGGCGTGGAAATGGAAGCGGCTGGAATCTACGGCGTTGCGGCGGAGTTTGGTGCGAAAGCGCTGACCATTTGCACCGTGTCTGACCATATCCGTACTCACGAGCAGACCACCGCCGCTGAGCGTCAGACCACGTTCAACGACATGATTAAAATCGCGCTGGAATCCGTACTGCTGGGCGATAAAGAGTAAGTATCGTTGTGCCGGGTGGCGGAGACGCCTGACCCGGCCTACGTTTTTGTCGGTCCGTTAAGCGTAGCGCCAACGGACATTTTCCTTATCTCACCGCTTTCGCTATCCACTCCGACACTTCCCGCAGCTCTTTTTCCTGTTCGGGGAAATCCACTAACAGCGCATCACATTCCTGTTGCAGGTTCTCTGCCCGATACAGGCTGCCTTGGAAACGTGCCGCAAGGGCTTCGAGCGGGGCAGGGTTCAGGCTGTCGGTAAAGACCTGCGTGCGGGTGATGTGGCCTTTCTCGACGTCAAAATGCAGCTCGACGCCGCCCCAGATAAAGCGCTCATCCAGCAGATGCGAGAAAGCCGGAGCCTGCCCGAAATTCCATTCCCAACTGCTTTGACGGGCAAAGGTTTCCGCGAAGTTAGGCAAATCTGGCGTTTTATCCGGGGAGATCACCTCGGCTTCAACCCGCTCGCCGTAGTGATTGAAGAATGCCTCCGTTACCGCCGCGCAAATTTGCTGATGCGTAATACCTGGCAGCAGTTCAGTCAGGTTTGCCACCCGGCCACGTACGGAAGTGATGCCTTTCGCCTGCAGCTTTTTCTTATCCGGATTCAGGTAATTTGCCAGACGGCTAAGGTCGGCATTCAGCAGCAGCGTGCCGTGATGAAAACCGCGATCCATCGTCTCGCGATAGGCAGAGCCTGAGACTTTGCGATCGCCGTCCTGAGTTTTGACGACTAAATCGTTACGCCCGGAGGCTTCAGCTTCCACACCCAATGAATTTAGCGCATCCAGGACGATATGGGTCGAGATAGTTTTATCGTATTCCGGCTTACCTGCCATAAAGGTAAAGCAGGTATTACCGAGATCGTGAAACACCGCGCCGCCGCCGCTGCTGCGACGAGCAAGGCGCACGTTGTCTTCTTCCATGCGCCGGGTATTGCACTCTTTCCACGGGTTTTGCGCCCGGCCAATAACCACCGTATCGGCGTTGCGCCACAGGAACAGTACGCGTTGGGTCGCCGGCATCTGGCGGAAAATACACTCCTCTACCGCCAGATTGAACCAGGGGTCGTATGAATCAGAGATAAGCAAACGCAGTGTCGACATGGCAGATTTCCTTTCTTTAATGATTCACATAATCTATCACTTATCGTTCTTTTCGCCGTCATCCTCTTCCGGCACCGATTTGCTGGCGGTAAGTAAGAACGGCGACTGCTGCCAACGGGTGCGTTTGCCTTGCAGCAGCGTACGGGTCAATACCACGCCGATCGCCAGCGAAAGCAGCAGCATCAGGCGTAAAATGTTGGTGGTGTTATCCACCTGCTTAGCTTCCGTCGCCAGCGTATGGGTGTCGAGCGTTAGCCGCAGATAACCGAGCGGTTCATTCTTTCCTTGAATAGGTTCGACGACCTGCTGGTTGAAATAACCCCCGGCTTTTTTACCATCAAGCGCCAGCCTGTCGCGAACGTTTACGCTTTCACCGGCGTGAGTGACCAAATCACCTTGTTCGTCATAGACGCTCGCATCCAGCAGGCGGCTGTTGGTGGTCAGCTGCACCAGCAACTGGTTGATTTTCTTCTCATCAGGCGTCTCTGAACGCATTAGCGGCGCCAGGTTCAGCGTGACCTGATGGGCGAGTGTGCGGGCCAGTTCTTCCATCTGCGGATTACGCTGCCGCTGGTGGCTTTGACTGAACCACGACGCCCCTTGCATCAGGGCAACCAGCAGGGCGAGACAGATAAGGACGATCACGGCGCGATGCAGCCGAAATTTCAGTTTTGCGCGAACCATATTCCACCTTTGAAAATTTGCAGCTTAATGTGTCAACGCAAAGTAGAAGTGGCACCTTTACTGCGAGACAGAAATGTCCTGCCGAAGTTCAGCGGATCCGTTTGACCGCTTCGGTATAAACATCTGAGCGCTCTCTTTTCCCGACAGATACGACAAAGACGACAACCTTTTCATCGATGACCTGATATACCAGTCGATAACCAGACGACCTGAGCTTTATCTTGTAGCAATCAGGCATCCCACGTAGCTTGTTAGCTTCAATGCGTGGAGATTTGAGCACCTCTGCCAGCTTCTTTTTCAGTTGTTCTCTGACAGTCGCGCCAAGTTTATGCCATTCCTTTAATGCACGTTCGTCAAAGTCCAGAAGATACACCATCAGAGATCGTCCAGAGTCACGCGTACAGGCTTAGGATTACGAAGGCGCTCTTTCACTATCTCCACAAGTTCGGCATCTTCATCACTCAGGAGTGTCTGTTTGAACGGCAAACGTTCATTGTCAGCGATATATTCAAGCATCAGGCGAAGCGCTTCCGAGGGCGTTACCCCCATTTTTTCCAGTGCAGCGTAAGAACGAGCTTTAAGTTCATCGTCGATACGCAGGTTAATGCTACCCATGTCTCACACCTCTTGTAAATACAAACGTCATTACAAGTATTGCACTGCTGAATACATATAGCAAGCCACACAGGACGTCAGGAAAGCCAGTCGTTAGGATGGTGATACTCGTCCGTTTAGTGCCAGGAGCGGACGTTTAGGATGGCTCTGGAAAACTTCGAACTTGTCCGTTAAATGCATGAGCGGACTTTATTGAGATTTTGGGATGTTAATCAACCGGTGGCAGAGCGGTGAGGAACGTTGAGAGTATCGTGGTATTTTATGTTTCATAAATTTATGCGCCCTGATTCTTTTTGATGCTTACCCTTCTTTCGCTAATCAAAGAGCCGCATGAAATCCCACGCCGACCTGGCGGTTATTTCAGCACGTATGCGCAGGGCAAATGGATAGTCAGTCTCCACCGTTCTGTAATCAGTCAAAGGTTATAAGTAAGCTCTTCAATGTTGTCAGAAAGTATATCCAGCAGAGAACTCACATGAATATTATTATTTCCCTGATGCCACATCACACTCAGTGGAAGCCCTTCAACATGTTCCATCGACGAGAGATCAAGGTATTTAACCCCGTCAGCATTCATGTTTTTATAGGATGAGGGAACCAAAGCAATGCCCAGTCCGGCGGCGACTAAACTCAGGATGGTCTGTTTCTCCTCAGCATACTGAGCAATGACAGGAGATCTGCCGCCAGCTTTGAAGAAATTCATCGTCAGATCATGGCTGTGAGGTCTTGTGCGTCTTTCCGGCATGATAACGGGTTCATTAAAGAAATCATTAATACTGACTTCGTCATAACTGACCAATCGGTGATGGGCAGGTACAGCGAGTACACAGCTTTCATTAGCGATAAACCGCGTCGTCAGCATTGCGTTAACATGTTCTGGTGGACGAACAAAAACAATATCCAGCCACCCTGAAATGAGCCGCGGAATAAGACTGTGAGATTTATCTTCAGTAATATGGATATCCGCATCAGGATACTGCTGTACGAAAAGATTAAGTAATTCTGGTAATAACCCTCTGGCCGCGCTGTCAATTGCACCGATCCGCAATGTCCTTTTATGCGACGGTGTATGTTTTCGAAACCGCAACCGCAACGCATCGAAGTCAGCAATGACGACCTTGGCCTCATTTAAGAACTCTGCCCCCTCAGGTGTCAGCGACACGTTTCTGGTCGAACGATTCAGCAACCTTACAGCCAGATCGTCCTCCAGTAGCTTGATGAAACGACTGAGTGACGCAGGCATCATTTCGAGTTTACGGGCCGCCCGGCCAAAGTGAAGCTCATCACCTAACACCACAAAACAACGTAGCTGATTTATATCCATTTTTTCACCAGAAACAGATTATATAAATTATTTGTATAAAGTAGTGCTGATGATAAAACCGCACATACCTCCATACTGGGATTATTACAAAACGATAACAACCCTACACGACAATGGAGCATCCCGAAATGAATAACGACCTCGAAAAAAAGGTTATGCGCAAGGTAACCCTGCGTATTATTCCTTTTATCATGCTGCTGTATTTCATCGCTTTTCTCGATCGGGTAAACATTGGTTTTGCCGCCCTGACCATGAATGAGGATTTGGGATTTTCGCCCACGGTTTTCGGGCTGGGCGCCGGTATTTTCTTTCTCGGTTACTTTCTGTTTGAAGTCCCTTCAAACTTAATCCTCCATAAAGTTGGTGCTCGTATCTGGATAGCCCGCGTGATGATTACCTGGGGCATGGTCTCTGGCTGCATGGCTTTTGTTCAGGGGACAACTAGTTTCTATACCCTACGTTTTCTGCTCGGCGTAGCGGAAGCGGGTTTCTTTCCTGGCATCATTCTTTATCTCAGCTATTGGTTCCCGGCGGCGAAACGTGCGCAGGTCACTGCCATCTTTATGGCCGCAGCACCGCTTTCAACCGCGCTGGGATCACCTATTTCAGCCGCCCTGCTCGAGATGCATGGTTTCTTCGGCTATGCGGGATGGCAGTGGATGTTTGTGCTGGAAGCCCTGCCAGCACTGGTGCTTGGGATTGTGGTTCTTTTCTTCCTCACCGATCGCCCCGCCAAAGCCAAATGGCTGACTGACGAAGAGCGTGCGTGGCTGGAAAACACCATGCAGGCCGAGGAACTGGCTCGGGCTGCAAAACAAAGCCACAGCAGCGCATGGAAAGGACTTGCGGATAAGCGGGTACTGGCACTCGCGCTGGTTTATTTTGGTACATCTGCCGGATTGTACACACTTGGCATCTGGTCACCGCAAATCATCCGCAGCTTTGGTGCTACCTCGCTGGAGATTGGTTTCCTCAACGCTTTCCCGGCTGTCATCGGTGTCATCGCCATGATCCTGTGGGCACAGCATTCCGACCGTACCAAAGAGCGCAGCTGGCATGTGATTGGTGCCTGCCTGCTGGCGGCAGCCGGTCTGATTTACGCGGGTAACGTCAGCACACTATTTACGGTGATCGTCGCCTTAACACTAGTCACCGTAGGCATCAGCGCATCGAAACCGCCTCTCTGGAGTATGCCTACAGTGTTCCTGAGCGGCCCGGCAGCGGCAGCGGGTATTGCCACGATTAACTCCATCGGCAACCTCGGCGGCTTTGTTGGCCCGATGATGATTGGCGTGATCCGCCAGCAAACAGGTAGCTACACCTGGGGACTGTACTTCGTCGCCGGACTGCTGACTATTTCTGCCCTCATTGTCCTGATTCTTTCAGCAAGGGCAGACAAGCCGCATACGGCAGAGCTCACTCATCCTCATACTCATTAACCGGAGAATTAACTATGCGTAACTACAAAATTGCCGCCATACCTGCCGACGGTATCGGTCCGGAAGTCATTTCTGCAGGTGTTGAAGTACTGCATGCGCTGACACGCCACGATCCACAGCTGAAGTTTAATGTAGAGACCTTTGACTGGGGGTCGGACTATTACAAAATACATGGCGTGATGATGCCGGAAGAAGGGCTGAATACGCTGAAATCGTTTGATGCTATTTATTTCGGCGCAGTAGGCGCGCCGGATGTGCCTGACCATATTACTCTCTGGGGTCTGCGCCTGCCCATTTGCCAAGGCTTTGACCAGTACGCCAACGTGCGTCCAACCAAAATCCTGCCGGGTGTCACCTCTCCGCTGCGGAACCGCGGGCCGGGCGATCTGGACTGGGTCATTGTGCGTGAAAACTCCGAGGGGGAATACTCTGGCAACGGCGGCCGTGCACACCGTGGCTTACCGGAAGAAGTAGGCACCGAGGTGGCCATCTTCACCCGCGTCGGCGTTACGCGCATTATGCGCTATGCCTTCAGACTGGCGCAGTCTCGTCCACGCAAACTGCTGACCGTGGTGACCAAATCCAATGCCCAGCGTCACGGAATGGTGATGTGGGATGAGATTGCCGCCGAAGTGGCGCAGGAATTCCCGGATGTGCAGTGGGACAAGATGCTAGTCGATGCCATGACACACCGCATGACACTGCATCCCCAGACGCTGGATACCATCGTGGCCACTAATCTGCACGCCGATATCCTTTCTGATCTGGCCGGCGCGTTGGCTGGCAGTCTGGGCGTAGCGCCGACCGCCAATATTGATCCGGAACGCCGCTTCCCTTCCATGTTCGAACCTATCCATGGTTCAGCTTTCGATATCACCGGCAAAGGTATTGCTAACCCGATAGCAACCTTCTGGACTGCGGTACAGATGCTTGAACATCTGGGCGAACGTAACGCCGCGGCGCTGATTATGGAAAGTATCGAATATGTTTGTGAGAAAGGCATTCTGACGCCAGATGTTGGTGGAACAGCCAGTACCGCGGACGTAACTCGCGCTGTAGTGGAATTTATCGAAGCCAGAGCAAATATCGCCGAGACCGTATAATCATGAAAAATGAACAGGCTGCAGAGATCCTGCAGGATATCTTTCAGCATGCAATCGACAGCGCTCGTGCGGGACCTGCGATCCTGTCTAATCTGCCGGAAAAACCGCGGGGCCGCTGCGTGGTGATCGGTGCCGGTAAAGCCTCGGCGGCGATGGCTGCGGCTGTGGATGCAGCCTGGCCGGATGTGGATGTTTCTGGCGTGGTGGTGACGCGTTACGGTTACGCTGTGCCTACTGGCCGCATCCGGATCATCGAGGCGGCTCATCCGGTATCCGATTCGATGAGCGAAGTTGCCGCAATGCTAATTGTGGAAGCGCTACGCGGTTTGACTTCTGATGACCTGGTGCTGGCGCTAATTTCAGGTGGTGGATCGGCGCTGATGGCGCTACCTGCTCCAGGTTTAACATTGAAAGATAAGCAGGCCATCACTCGCGCGCTACTGCACAGCGGTGCCAACATCAAAGAGATGAATCTGGTACGTCGTCATCTCTCCGCGGTGAAAGGCGGCAAGCTGGCAAGAATGGTACAAGCGGCTCGTATTGTGTCATTGATTATCAGCGATGTGCCGGGCGATAACCCGGCAGATGTTGCTTCAGGCCCTACTGTCGCAGATGACAGCACGCCGCTTGATGCGCTTCGGGTACTCCAGCGTTACGGTATTCCGACCCCGGAACCTGTTCATAACCTGCTAAGCCAGCCAGCAGGTCCGGTTGAAAGCGTAGCGAACAGTGAAGTCAAACTCATTGCCACGCCGCAGTTGGCTTTGCAGGCTGCCGCGTTGGCTGTGCGCAGACATGGGCTGACGCCGCTTATTCTGGGCGATGCGATAGAAGGCGAAAGCCGCGAAGCGGCCATTGTTATGGCCGGGATTGCTAAATCCGTGAAGCAGTATTGTCATCCAGTTTCCGGTCCGGCAGTACTGTTGTCGGGTGGTGAAACCACCGTGACGGTAAGCAATGGCCAGCACGGAAAGGGGGGGCGTAATACTGAATTTTCGCTCAGTCTGGCCTGTGCATTGCAGGGAGAGAGCGGCATATGGGCAATCGCCGGCGACAGTGATGGTATCGACGGAACGGAAGATGCAGCAGGAGCATTGGTATTTCCGGACACGTTAACACGCGGCAAGATGGGCGGCCTGAATGCGGCTAATTATCTTGATATACATGACAGTTACAGCTATTTTCACGCGCTCGATGATCTGGTGATAACCGGTCCGACGTTAACAAACGTGAATGACATTCGGGCAATATTGATTGCCTGAGCCTGTTGCTCTCCTGCGGCCCGGGAGAGCAATATTTATGCTTAGCGTCGTTCAGCCTAAGCCAGTTTGTCACAGTTCTACCGGCTTCCTCCGATGCTCTATCCAGGAAAACTACAACCTGTCGCGTCCAGTTTGCGCGGTTGAAAATCTATTCTCCCTATTAAAGCCAGTCAAGCCCCTGGGTTTAGTCCGCACTTCGCTCTAAGCAGGCATTGGCCATGACAAATGAGATTTACCATAACGTTCTAATTGTACTCACCGCTGAAACGGCCTCAGGGCATTTCTGACGGATAACCGGTAAAAGCGGCAACAACCACCCCGAAAATCAGCCAGAAACGCACAGACAGAATTTTACCCCACTGCATGACTATTCAGGTAAATGAATCCGTCCTGGATTCATCCTGATTTGTCCGTATCCACTTTCTTTCTGGGTAACTTCGGTGGTTTTACAGGGGACATACTTTGCGTTCTGCGTGTATTCCACGGATGATCGGCTGCCGGTTTAACATAGAACTTCGAACGCAGGTCGAAACGCGCATTTTCAACCCGCTCATGAACACTCTTCTCGTCATCAAGAGGTAAGGGCTCAGGCCCATCCACATATTTCTCACAGCCAAGTTCCCGGCTTTCGTGCAACACCGTAATCTCTCCCTGAAAATTCTCACAAACCGTGACGAGTACATGCCTGAGTCGGTAACCCTGCCCTTCTGAGCGGATCTGATACGCGCAGGCTTTGTATTGGAACGTCAGATCCCTGGACAACACACGGCGGGCCTGCTGATAGGAGAGAATGTAATTCAGTTCTTCCGGAGTGTGATGAATGTTCCGATGGGCATTACCGCCTTCCCGGGGCTGGGATGCAAAGCGGTCATTGTAAGCTTTCACGAATTCCGGCAGCCAGTCATTGGCCGTTTCGATGTCACTGATATGACGAAGTCGCAGCTCTTTAACCAGCCTGTCCTGCAACGTCTGATTAGCCCGTTCAACCCGACCTTTAGCCTGCGGGGTGTTAGCATGAATCGGCGCTATGCCAAGCGTTTTCACGGCGGGGGTGAACTGCATCAGCTCACCTTCCACTGGTCGCATCATCGATAAAAACGATCAGCGTGCAGCGTGGCCCCCGTGCTTCGAACCAGTCATGCGGAGAGCCATCAATCTGGATCAGCTCCCCATAGCAAGGGCGGCGCTGCCGCCGCTGATAAATACGGGCAATTTTACGACGACGCTCTCGCCACAGCCCCTCCTCAACCATCCACTTACGCAATGTCTCAGCGGATAGCGCCAGCCCGTGAATTTCCCGCAGCTTCTCGCTGGCAAAGGTGGGCCCAAAATCCGGGTATTTATCCCTGACAAGCGAAATACCTATTCGCTCCGCAGCCTGGTCCTGAGTGATGTGGCGGCTGACCGACTCCCGAATAATCTGGAGCCGATCGAGCTCTTTGTGACTCATGCTAATTATCTCTTTTGCCATGAAATATCCTCCCCAAAATACGATGGGTGACATTTCAGATTTGGTCAAAGGGGACATTTCCGCATAGTCTTAACAATTTGCAGCTTAATGTTGCCAGAAGCGCTGGATACAGGGTAGCCTCATGCGTTATTTTCCTGCTCAAATCTCGATTACTGGAGCTGTAATGCCGAACAGTCTGACCTGGTGCGACCTGCCCGACGATGTCTCCTTCTGGCCTGGGCTGCCGCTATCTTTAAGCGGTGATGAGGTCATGCCGCTGGATTACCATGCCGGACGCAGCGGCTGGCTGCTGTATGGCCGTCGCCTCGATAAGCAGCGCCTGACCGATTATCAGCACAAGCTGGGTGCGGCGATGGTGATTGTTGCCGCATGGTGTGTTGAAGATTATCAGGTCATTCGCCTGGCGGGTTCACTGACGCCGCGGGCGACGCGCCTGGCGCATGACGACGGGCTGGACGTGGCACCGCTCGGGAAAATTCCGCATCTGCGCACGCCGGGTCTGTTGGTAATGGACATGGATTCCACAGCAATCCAGATCGAATGTATTGATGAAATTGCCAAGCTGGCGGGCACCGGTGAGCTGGTGTCCGAAGTGACCGAGCGCGCCATGCGTGGTGAGCTGGATTTTACCGCCAGCCTTCGCCAGCGCGTCGCCACACTGAAAGGCGCTGATGCGAACATTCTGCGTCAGGTTCGCGACACGCTCCCGCTGATGCCGGGTCTGACCCAGCTGGTGCTGAAGCTGGAAACGCTGGGCTGGAAAGTGGCGATAGCCTCCGGTGGTTTTACGTTTTTTGCCGATTACCTGAAGGACAAACTGCGTCTGACGGCGGCTGTGGCCAATGAGCTGGAAATTCGTGATGGTGTGCTGACCGGCAATGTCACCGGCGACATCGTGGATGCGAAGTATAAAGCCAGCACGCTCAACAGCCTGGCCGAAACCTACGAAATCCCGACGGTGCAGACCGTGGCGATTGGCGACGGCGCCAATGACCTGCCGATGATCAAAGCGGCGGGGCTGGGCATCGCCTATCATGCCAAACCGAAAGTTAACGAGCAGACGGAAATCACCATCCGTCACGCTGACCTGATGGGCGTGTTCTGCATTCTCTCCGGCAGCATGAATCAAAAGTAAGAGGTTATTGTGGCGAAAGCACCTAAACGCGCGTTTGTCTGTAACGAGTGTGGCGCGGATTATCCGCGTTGGCAGGGACAGTGCAGCGCCTGTCATGCCTGGAACACCATTACCGAGATGCGCATTGCCGCTTCGCCCACCGTGGCACGCAATGAGCGTCTGAGTGGATACGCGGGGGCGTCCGGCGTATCGAAAGTGCAGAAGCTGTCCGAAATCAGCCTTGAAGAGCTGCCGCGTTTTTCTACCGGTTTTAAAGAGTTCGACCGCGTCCTCGGCGGCGGCGTGGTGCCCGGCAGTGCGATCCTGATTGGCGGTAATCCAGGCGCGGGTAAATCCACGCTGTTGCTGCAAACGCTGTGCCTGCTCAGTGAGAACATGAAAACCCTGTACGTGACCGGTGAAGAGTCCTTACAGCAGGTTGCCATGCGTGCCCACCGTCTCGGTTTACCCGCGTCGAACCTCAATATGCTGTCGGAAACCAGCATTGAGCAGATTTGCCAGATTGCGGAGGAAGAAAAGCCGAAGCTGATGGTTATCGACTCCATCCAGGTGATGCACATGGCGGACGTTCAGTCGTCGCCAGGCAGCGTGGCTCAGGTGCGTGAGAGCGCGGCCTATTTAACGCGTTTTGCCAAAACCCGCGGCGTGGCAATCATCATGGTCGGCCATGTCACGAAAGATGGCTCGCTGGCCGGTCCAAAAGTGCTGGAGCACTGTATCGACTGTTCCGTACTGCTGGACGGCGATGCTGATTCCCGTTTCCGCACGCTGCGCAGCCATAAAAACCGCTTCGGCGCGGTGAACGAACTCGGCGTGTTCGCCATGACCGAACAAGGGCTGCGCGAAGTCAGCAACCCGTCGGCCATCTTCTTGAGCCGTGGCGATGAAGTGACGTCCGGTAGCTCGGTGATGGTGGTCTGGGAAGGCACGCGCCCGTTACTGGTAGAGATTCAGGCGCTGGTCGATCAGTCAATGATGGGCAACCCGCGCCGTGTCGCAGTCGGTCTGGAGCAGAACCGACTCTCAATTCTGCTGGCGGTTTTGCATCGCCATGGCGGCTTGCAGATGTTCGATCAGGACGTGTTCGTCAACGTGGTGGGTGGCGTGAAGGTCACCGAAACCAGTGCCGACCTGGCGCTGTTGATGGCGATGGTCTCCAGCCTGCGCGACAGGCCGTTGCCGCAGGATCTGGTGGTATTTGGCGAAGTTGGGCTTTCGGGTGAGATTCGCCCGGTGCCGAGCGGCCAAGAGCGTATCTCCGAGGCGGCTAAACACGGCTTCCGTCGGGCGATTGTGCCCGCTGCCAACGTGCCGAAAAAAGTACCGGAAGGGATGAAGGTCTTCGGTGTGAAGAAGCTTTCCGATGCGCTAAACGTCTTTGACGACTTATAATAAAATCCCCGTCGTCTTTCCGGCGGCAGGTGTGTTGGCTACGTTTGCTTGCCGCCTTCCTGCCACCCGAAATCCATAGGGGAATTCAACATGTGCCCGGCTAATCCGGGAGAGATCATCAGCAGGAGGCTCCTTTGTCATCATTCGATTACATTAAAACCGCGATTCGCCAGAAAGGCTGCACACTGCAGCAGGTGGCGGACGCCAGCGGGATGACCAAGGGCTACCTTAGCCAGCTACTGAACGCCAAAATCAAAAGTCCGAGCGCGCAGAAACTTGAAGCGCTGCACCGTTTTCTGGGGCTGGAGTTTCCACGTCAGCAGAAAAGTGTCGGCGTTGTGTTCGGCAAATTCTATCCGCTGCACACCGGTCATATTTACCTGCTCCAGCGTGCCGGAAGCCAGGTTGACGAGCTGCACGTGATCATGGGTTACGACGAAAAGCGCGACCGGGCGCTGTTTGAAGACAGCGCGATGTCGCAGCAACCGACGGTGTCCGACCGTTTGCGCTGGCTGCTGCAAACCTTCAAGTACCAGAAAAACATCCGCATTCACGCCTTTAACGAAGAGGGCATGGAACCGTATCCGCACGGCTGGGACGTCTGGAGTAACGGTATCAAGGCGTTTATGGAAGAGAAGGGGATTGAGCCGAACTGGATTTACACCTCCGAAGAAGCCGATGCCCCTCAGTTCCGCGAGCACCTTGGGATCGAAACCGTGCTTATCGATCCGCAGCGCACGTTCATGAACATCAGCGGGGCGCAAATTCGTGAGAACCCGTCGCGCTACTGGGAATACATTCCCACCGAAGTGAAGCCATTCTTTGTGCGCACGGTGGCGATTTTGGGCGGTGAATCAAGCGGTAAGTCGATGATGGTGAACAAGCTCGCCAACATCTTCAACACCACCAGTGCCTGGGAATATGGCCGCGATTATGTCTTCTCCCATTTGGGTGGCGACGAGATGGCGTTGCAGTATTCCGATTACGACAAAATCGCGCTAGGTCATGCGCAGTACATTGATTTTGCGGTGAAGTACGCCAATAAAGTGGCGTTTATTGATACCGACTTTGTGACCACGCAGGCGTTCTGTAAGAAATACGAAGGTCGCGAGCATCCGTTCGTGCAGGCGTTGATCGACGAATACCGTTTTGACCTGGTTATCGTGCTGGAAAACAATACTCCGTGGGTCGCCGATGGGCTGCGAAGCCTGGGCAGTTCGGTGGACAGAAAAGAGTTTCAGACCATGCTGGTCGATATGCTCAAAGAGAACGACATTGCGTATGTTCACGTTGAAGAGTCAGATTACGACGCCCGCTTCCTGCGGTGTGTTGAGCTGGTGAAGCAGATGATGGGCGAGCAGGGCTAATAAAAAAACGGGCGCTGTGAAAGCTGCCCGGTTTTGTCATTTCACCCTTTCCAACGGGAAAGGGCATCATACCGCATGATTACTTCGAAATACGCTTGTACTTGATACGCTTAGGCTCCAGGGCATCTGCGCCGAGGGTGCGTTTCTTGTACTCTTCGTACTCGGTAAAGTTACCTTCGAAGAATTCCACTTTGCCTTCATCCTGATAATCCAGAATGTGGGTGGCAATACGGTCAAGGAACCAACGGTCGTGGGAAATAACCATCGCACAGCCTGGGAACTCCAGCAGGGCGTTTTCCAGCGCGCGCAGGGTTTCGATATCCAGGTCGTTGGTCGGTTCATCGAGCAGTAACACGTTCCCGCCGACTTGCAGCAGTTTCGCCAGATGCAGACGACCACGCTCACCACCGGACAGTTCGCCAACGCGTTTGCCCTGGTCGGTGCCTTTGAAGTTAAAGCGGCCCACGTACGCGCGACTTGGCATTTCGGTGTTGCCGACCTTCATGATATCCAGGCCGCCAGACACTTCTTCCCACACGGTTTTACTGTTGTCCATCGCGTCACGGAACTGGTCAACGGATGCCAGTTTGACCGTTTCACCCAAGGTGATGCTACCGCTGTCCGGCTGTTCCTGGCCTGACATCATACGGAACAGGGTAGATTTACCCGCGCCGTTCGGGCCGATGATCCCGACAATCGCGCCTTTCGGCACGGAGAAGGTCAGGTCCTCAATCAGCAGACGCTCGCCGTAGGATTTACGCAGATTGCTGACTTCAACCACTTTATCCCCCAGACGTGCTCCAGGTGGAATAAACAGTTCGTTGGTTTCGTTACGTTTCTGGTATTCGGTATTGTTGAGCTCTTCAAAGCGTGCCAGACGGGCTTTGCCCTTAGACTGACGGCCTTTTGCGCCCTGACGTACCCACTCCAGCTCTTTCTCGATAGATTTACGACGAGCGGCTTCTGAAGAGGCTTCCTGCGCCAGACGCTGATCTTTCTGCTCAAGCCAGGAAGAGTAGTTGCCTTCCCACGGAATGCCTTCGCCGCGGTCCAGTTCGAGGATCCAGCCCGCCACGTTGTCGAGGAAGTAACGGTCGTGGGTGATTGCCACCACGGTACCTTCGAAGTCGTGCAGGAAGCGTTCCAGCCAGGCCACGGACTCGGCGTCCAGGTGGTTGGTCGGTTCGTCGAGCAGCAGCATGTCGGGTTTTTCGAGCAACAGGCGGCACAGGGCCACACGGCGGCGCTCACCACCAGACAGGTTTTCGATTTTCGCATCCCAGTCTGGCAGACGCAGCGCATCGGCGGCGCGCTCAAGCTGCACGTTCAGGTTGTGACCGTCGTGCGCCTGAATGATTTCTTCGAACTTGCCTTGCTGAGCGGCCAGCTTGTCGAAATCGGCATCCGGTTCAGCGTACTTTGCATAGACTTCGTCGAGGCCTTTCAGGGCGTTAACCACTTCAGAAACGGCTTCTTCAACGGATTCTCGAACAGTTTGTTCCGGGTTGAGTTTCGGCTCCTGCGGCAGGTAACCAATTTTGGTACCTGGCTGCGGACGCGCTTCGCCTTCAATGTCGGTATCGATACCGGCCATGATGCGCAACAGGGTGGATTTACCGGCACCGTTCAGGCCCAGTACACCGATTTTTGCGCCAGGGAAGAAACTCAGGGAGATGTTTTTCAGAATATGACGCTTCGGCGGGACCACTTTACCGACGCGATGCATGGTATAAACGAATTGAGCCACGTTGGACTTCGCCTCTTTTATTTTGATGATAAGGAGTCAAAGGCGAAGTGTAGCCTTTTTCCCTCGCTAATCCCAGCCGGTCAGCCTCCACATCACCCAGGACCAGGCTGCGGAGCGAATAGGTATTCCGGTCCGGCAGGTCAAACGTCTTGTTCAACGATATCGCATTGAAGGTCATCAGGGGCTGGTTCCCCGTCCTACTGGGAAACGCGCCAACAATGCTTTTTCAGTTGAGTTTCGCACACTCGTTATCTCTTTTGTCAGGGATTGATACCCGGATTTTGGCCCCACCTTTGCCAGCGAGAAGATGCGTGAAATTCATGGCCTGCCTCTCTCGCTGTTTTCCGACAGACAAAGTATATTTCGGGTTAACAATCCTTAAAGAGAAGGTGAACTGACGCAGTTCACCCGCGCCATTAAAGCAGTGGGCATTGCGCTGATTGATCAACTCATGGGGATGGTGCGGAACGCCATGTTGCGTAATACAGCCAGGGGAGACTGCAACGATGTATCGTTGTAAGGTTGAAACCGGGATCGTTAATAATATCTTGTGCGATAGCCTCTCAGAATCGCACGCCTGTATCACAGCCCTGCTCCACGATATCGAACTCATCATCGATGATAGTCATTTCCAGTTCGATATAAGGATACGCGGAAATAAAATTTGCCAGCAATTATCCTTTCAGCAATTGATGCAACCAGCCGCAGCTGACAACGCGGTTCTGCAAGCTGCTTAGCAATGTCAGTTACTGCGCACTTGAGTTGTTCAATAGCGGGGAAGATCTCGTCATAAAGTTGCTTTCCTGCCTCGGTCAGATTAATACATCCGCGATGTCCGATGCAGAAGTGAAATATTCAGTTGTTCTTACAGCCGAAGCAATATCTGACTAACAGACGAACGCGTCACTATCAACCAATACAAATACTGTAAACCACTTCTGTACAACAAGATTAGAATTTCTTTGGTATCGCTTTATTGATCGTCAGCATCCTTCCATTTTTTAACGTAATGTAGCCGCCATTTTTAAGCCCTGATAAGATTTTAAAGACATAACTTCGGGACAGTCCTGATCTTTGCAGGATAAACTCTGCCAGGCTTTCTGCATTACTGACATTTCCATCATGTTTGTAGTGGTAGCGGTACAGTAGCCCCCTTATAGTATGATAGCTTGTCCCGGACCCTCGCTCATAATTAATATAAATCAAGGAGGATGTGATATAAGCCATGAGTTTACTGAGATATCTCACGCCAAATGGAGATGTCTTAATCACGTCATCAAATTCCTGATAGCTCAGAGACATCACCTCAGTATCTTTTTCAACGCGATAAAGAAGAGAGAGCGCGCCATTATAACGTTCAATAAATCCAATAGGCATGTAATCGAAAGTGCTTCCTAAAGCGCATGCTTCCTCCGTATCGGGTAAGATAATCACCTCTCCCGATTTGATTATCAGTATCTCATTGCTCCACAAGGTGATATACGTTCCTTTTTTATAGTACCTTGGCACACCTTTTCCGAAAAGCTCCTGCATATGATTAACCACGCTAACATCTTTAAATTTCGCATCAATTTCTTGTAAGGTTAATAAACTGATTAGAGACATAGCTTCTCCATTTCCCTCGCTGTCGCCACAAATTTAAAGTTTAGATAAAGGTGAGCCTATCTTCTTTCTATCATTTTCAAAAACTTGCGGCGAAACTTGTACGCCCGTATGAGTTTTTTGTTCTCTTGCATCGCTCCACAATATCCCAGCCTATATCGAAGTAACCGCTCGTAAATTTTATCGCTAATGACGTCATGATGGATGACGGCAGTATGATCAATACCATTCGCGATGAGTAAAGAACGCATTTCATGGATTTCGCATTCGAATGAAATTTTTTCAATCGCCATCTGCTCTATAACAAGCTGAATATACTCATCAAATGACACATCTAAATACCATGCCTCATCTAATGTCTTAGATGCTGTCGGTCTATTCATTTAGTATACAACCCCCGGTCATTTTGCATTCAATGTTGGAGAGTATATATAAAAACAAAAAACCTGGACAGTCTATTAATGGATAAGGAGTGTCGTGAGGAAATACAAAAAGCAATTGTTACACATTTGATATTTATGTTAAAAAATTAAATTTAAACAAACCTGGCTGAGATTCACAGTGATAGTCTAATAGTAGACTGGACGTCAATTATCCACTCGCGTATTATTTTCCCCGAACTTTAATCACCCTCTTTAAAATATAAAGGCAGCTAATCACAATAGTGATCTATTCACTAATGTGTTTTGTCGTCTTTAACGTGGGCGAAATTTTTGATAGTTATTTAATATAATCTCCAGCAAGGAAATAAAATGAAGATTACTAAAATTGGTGCTGCAATCATTCTAACTTTCTGCAGCGTAAGTGCCGCCAAGGCATCAAACACCATCACGTTTAATGGCACGGTTCTGGATTCAGGATGTAACGTCGCTGTAGACGGTGGCACAGCAACAGCCACTGTCGATTTGGGTTCAACGGCCGCCACGGATCTGGCACAGAAAGGCGATCTGGGTGCACCAAAGCAGTTCATTTTTGATCTCACCGAATGCCCAACATCCACCTCTGCAAACATCGTGTTCTCAGGCCCGGTTGATACTGACGCCAATGATCCGTCGTACTTCAAAAATACGGCCGGTGTTAATGCTGCAACCAATGTCGCCGTACAGCTGAAGCAGGGCGGCTCTAACGGCACGATTGTCGAAAACAATGCGGATAATGATGAAATTGACCTGAGCTCCGGAAATGCCAGTGAGACCTATACCGCGCAGATGATTGCTACAGGTCTGGCCGTTGCCGGTGATGTGAAATCTGTCCTTACGTACAACGTCCGTTATAACTAATTTTGCGGGAGGGGCGACCCTCCTTTTTGTTTGCGAGTAATTTATGAAACCAATAGCAGCCCTTCTTTTATGTGCAACCAGCACCATGAGCTTTCATGCTGCCGCCAGTATTGTTGTAGGTGGAACGCGTGTCGTGTTTGATGGTACCCATCAGGCAGCCTCAATCTCCGTAGAAAATTCGGATAAGGTCACTAACCTGGTCCAAACCTGGGTGAGTCAGGCAGATAACGGAAGCCTGAAAAAAGAGAGCATGATTATTACACCGCCATTATTTCGCTTAGAGGCCGGTAAAAAAGCCTCGATCCGTATTGTCCGTTCCGGTTTGCCAGTACAGGAAGACAGGGAGTCTATGTTATGGCTGAATGTTAAAGGGATCCCGGCCTCGGAGGACGTTGCTAATAAGAACACCATGCAGATTGCGATTAACTCAAAAATAAAACTGATTTATCGACCTGCGGCGATGAAAGGGAAACGCCCCGAAAATAGTGCCAACAAACTGCTCTGGAAATCGACAGGGAACAGTCTGCAGGTCAATAACCCAACCCCATTTTATATGAACTTCTCCAGTATTTATGTCAATAACAAACATTTGAACGCACAATATTTTGTCGCCCCATTTTCTGTGCTGAGTATTTCAGAAGGGAAAATAGAGCCTCATGGAAAAATAACCTGGTCGATTATTAACGACTATGGCGTCAAAGGTCAGAATTACGTCACAACTTATTAATAAGTCATAAAGGTATCCGCGATGGATACAGGGTTAAAATGGAAAAAGTTAAGCATACCCATGTCCTTTTTTTAGGGCTGGGGCTCAGTATTGCCTTTAATATCTCTAGCGTATCAGCGAAAGAATATTTCGATCCTCATCTTTTGGAAACGGAAAGCACAAGTGCGCCAACAATGGACCTGAGCCTGTTTGCCAAAGATGAGGTACCGCCAGGTGATTACAATGTTGATATTTATATCAATGGTAGCCTTGTTGATACCAAAACGATTTCGTTTCGTACATTGACTCACGGCAAGAGTGACTCCGCATCTCGCGATGTAGGGGCATGTCTGAGCATAGCTCAACTTAAAGCATGGAACGTTCGGGTCAGCAGCTACTTCACCGATAAAGATAAAGATAATGAATGCATTGACCTTTATGCCATCCCTGAATTGCAGGAAAGAATGGATTTAGGCCAACAGCGCTATGATTTGACGATCCCGCAAGTCGCCATGCTTAATACTGCTCGTGGGTATGTCTCACCGGAACGCTGGGATGAAGGAATTACTGCGGGCCTACTTAACTACAGCGTGTCGGGACAGCAGGATTTGCATCAACGCAGCGGGACAGACAGCAGTAACCAGTTTGTCAGCCTGCAACCTGGGTTAAATATCGGTGCCTGGCGTTTCCGCAACTATTCGACCTATACCCATTCTCAGAATGAAAACGACTGGGATTCTATCTATACCTATGTATCACGCGATATTAAGTCGCTGAAAAGTCAGATGATGCTGGGGCAGGGTACCACCCGGGGCGGTATCTTTGACAGCGTGAGTTTTAGCGGCGTGCAACTCTATTCCGATAACGATATGAAACCCGACAGTATGCAAGGTTTTGCACCTGTTATCCGGGGTATAGCCAGAAGTAATGCCGAAGTGACGGTCTATCAGAATGGGCACAGTATCTATAAAGCCACTGTGCCGCCGGGTCCGTTTGAATTTGATGATATGTACCCTACCGGCAGTTCTGGTGATCTGCGAGTGGTGGTTAAAGAGTCTGATGGAACGAAAAACAGCTTTATCGTGCCTTACGCCACTCTGCCAGTTTTGCAGCGTGAAGGGCAGGTCCAGTATGGGTTAGTTGCGGGCCAGACCCGCCAGGATGGCTCCGATGCTAAAGAGTATAACTTTGTGCAGGGTTCTGCTGCCTGGGGCGTAGGAAAAGGGGTGACGCTGTACGGGGGATATATTCAGGCGGAAGACCATTATTCCAACCTAATTATTGGCACTGGTTTCAATATGGGCACTGCCGGAGCACTCTCATTTGATGCCTCGCAATCCTGGGCGGATATTCCGCAGCCGAACAATATGCACCAGCAAGAACATCGCAACGGCCAGTCTTATCGCGTCCGCTACAGTAAAACATTGCAGCAGACCAATACTGATGTTTCTGTTGCCGGTTACAAATTTTCGACCCGTGGTTATCTCTCATTTCAGGACTTCCTGAATAACTGGGATGCAGACAACAGTTCGATAAATGATGGTCGCGAACGTAACCGCTATGACGTGACCATTTCACAAAATATGTCTTTCGGTACCTTATCTCTGAGTATGTTTGATGAGTCGTACTGGAACAGCGAGCATGCCAACTCGTTGAATGTCGGTTTTAGTAGTGCATGGGGACCCGTTTCGTATTCGTTGAACTATGCACACACGAAAAATGCGTCCGGATACAGCGATGAGACAGGTGATGATGGTGAAAACGATGACGTTTTTTCGCTCAACCTGAGCGTACCGTTTAGCGCCTTTAGCCGCAGCGACATGGCACAGTCCATGTCGGTAAACTATGCCATGAACAGCAGCAAGAATGGCGACACCACGCATAATATGGGTATTTCTGGCTCTGCACTGAAGGACAATCAATTGAACTGGCAGGTTTCAGAGGGCTATAACGCGGATTCGCAAGCCACTAATGGTAACGTGAGCGTCGGTTACCAGAGCAACTATGCCGATGTTTCTGCCGGATACAGCTATGACGATTACAGTCGTCGTCTGAACTACAGTCTGCGCGGTGGGATGATTGCACACAGCGATGGCATTACCCTTGCACGTCAGCTCAATGACAGCGTGGCGTTAGTTGAAACGCCAGGGGTTTCTGGTATGCCGGTGAGCGGTCAGACCAACGTGCATACCGATATGTTTGGTAACGCGGTTGTGCCATTCGTGCGTCCGTATCACACCAATCAGATTTCACTGAATACGGTTGACAACGATGCCACGAATGCGGCGATTGATAACGTGAGCAAGACCGTTGTACCGACAAAAGGGGCCGTGGTGCGAGTGAAATACAGCACCTGGATTGGCCGTAAAGCAATGATGACTCTGAACTTTAACAACAAACCCGTACCGTTTGGTGCGGTCGTCACCCAATCGAATGACGATACAGCGGAAACTCGCAGCAGTATCGTGGGTGAAGGGGGAGAGGTATATCTGGTCGGACTTGCTGATAAAGGACATCTACAGGTGAAGTGGGGGGAGGATGTAAACCGCGAGTGCTCGGTGGATTACTCATTGGCAAATGCGACCGCCCATGCCGATATTCTGTTTATAAATAGTATCTGTACGCCTGTTGCGGAGGCAAACTAATGTCTTATTTACATCAGCCAGACTATGCACTGAAATTCATACCCCTTGTGTTACGACACTATTTATTGGGTTTGTTACTGATGAGTGTCCCTGTTTCTCAAGGCCTGGCGGCCAGTGACAAGGATATTCTTCAGTTCAATGTTACTGGGAATATTATTGACGGCACCTGTAATGTGACTAAACCTGAAATCGTCGACTTAGGTAAATATTACTGGAAAGATTTCGCCGTTGCTGGGGGAAATACGGGCAATGTCCCGGTTACAATTGCTTTTGATGGTTGCACTGCGGGACTCAGTAAGGCAACCATTACATTCTCCGGAACACCTTATTCTGAAGATCAGGCATACGGTTCGGTTATTTATGCCAACCAGGTTACTGTCCAGGCTGGCGGTGCGACAGATGTCGGGTTACAACTTTTCATCAGGGATCGTGACCACCCACTCAACGGCGTTGCACTGGCAAACGGAGTGAACTATCCGGTCGAAATTGATGCTAACCATAGCGGCTCAATGACCTTTGAATCAAGGATGTACACCCCGCATGGAAGTCCGACACCCGGTGCCTTCAGCAGTGCCATTACCCTGAACGTTATGTATAATTAACCACCATAATTAAAGGCAGAGAACGTGTCAAAATATCTTTATGCCATAGTGCTATTGCTGGGAATTATTCCCCAACTAGCGCAGGCAAAATGTAATCGTGACAATAGCGATGATCACCCGACTATAAGTACAATTTCCTTACCATCACAAATTTTGGTCAGTAGTAAAAATTACAGCGGGGGAGAAATACTTTATGACTCCGGTTATATTTCAGGGAACGATGGTGAATTGACGATTAAAAACTGTAGTAATAATTACTACGTAGGATTTCACTACAATATGACGCATTTGGCTGGTGTCTCGCCAGTCTTAGACGGCGTTTATCCGACCTCGCTACCGGGGATTGGTATCCGAACCTATACCTTAAACCAGGCAGGTCCATACGACCTGGAACGTATTATCGATAATTCGTGGCAGCAGGGAGATGGTGAAGGCGATCACACGCTCAATAATTCATCCTACCGCGTGCAGTTGGTGGCCACTGGAGGACCAATAACCAGTGGCTCGATAACTGATATCGGCAAGCTTGCAACAGTAGAGTTTCGCGAGGGGCAAAGTAGCAGTGACGACGGCGATAATGCCTCGGAGCTTTTTCTCACGGCGACAGATGTTCAGGTTATCGCCATGGGATGTTCGGCCTCAGTGTCGGAAGTGAATTTCGCCATGGGCGATATCGATGTATCAGCATTTAACAGCTCCCCCGTGGTTGAAGGACCGCCACAAAATGTCAGTCTCAGTTGCGTGGCCGGAACAAATGTGACCCTCGGGCTCACAGGGGTGAATGCTGTGACTGAAGGAGATTCTCAGGACGGGACGGTTATTGCATTGACCAATGATGGTTCCGGCACAACGGCTACTGGCGTAGGCGTTCAATTAAGTGTCTCCACATCCGCCCTGCCACGGACGTATTTAAAACCCAACAACACTATTACGCTTTTCCAGTCAAGCAGAGTCTCGGCCGCAGATTGGTCTGATGGCGCAGGTGCCGCCGGACAAAGTATTAGTGATCAAGGTTCAGCCAGCAGTTTTACTGACAGCGCAAATCCTGGTGGGGCGTCAGAGTCTGAGGCTATCACCTTCTATGCCAATTATTATAAAACCGCGGCCACGATTACCCCGGGGTCCGCGAATGCGGTTGGCACGCTGACACTTCAATATAATTGACGAGGAGCGACGGGCTTACCTGCGTGCACAAGCCCGTTTGCATCTTAGCAACCGATCTGACCGATAGTGCAGCAGGGTAGTGACACCGACACCTAAAGCAGAACAGGGTATTCAGCCACGATCTGACGGTGTACCTTATCCTGCGGTATTTCGGCTTTGCTGCTATGGGTGTTTCTGCTGGCCTTTCCTAGGCGCTCAATGGCGCATCGGACAATACGGACTCATTCATGTTTTAGCTGCCTATAGACTTTACGCAAACCGTAAACGCTTAGTTTCATTCATATCCGCGCTGTATCTCAGGATGCTTATGCCGTTGGTGATGCCAATAGTATTTTGTCATCCTGGTTATTTCTATCAAAGAGTGCTGCCTCCCGTATTACCGGAGAGGCAAATGACGTAATACTGGAATAGAGTAAAGTCGCATAACACATAAGAAATTCGTTAACCGAAGGTGCCGGGCAGAAAAACTGGATTTTACCTATTCAGAATAATGTGAAAAACACGGGAAAACTCTGAGCGCTAACTTGCTGAATATAACAGCGAGCGTATCCATGAATCACATAGAGTTCCGGCTGATGGCTTAAACCCCGAAAATCTCAAACACTATGTAGAACAAAAAACAGGCACGTATATTGTTAAACAGGATAAAATTCAAGCGAATTCAAATCCAAAATAAACCAAAAAATCGCTACCTATCATAACTTGCATTCAGTTTTAATGACCCACATCAACTTTTCGACGCTTTCTAGGAAGTATTGTCGCATTTATACAGTATGGGACTTGATTTATAATGAAAACGCTTTTTGAGAAAATCAGAGCAAAACAGAAGAAATTCTTGGCGCAGATGGACCTCGAAAAATTCAATCATGTTGGCAAAACAGTCTGCCTCAAAAAAGGGGATGTTATTGCCAACCCGGAAGGCGAGATTATTGTTGCGATAGAAGGTGGACTTAGCCTTTGCATGGATCCCGATATGGAACACACCACCCATAAATTTATGACCAGTGAGTCGTTGCTATTCTTTACGGTGATGCCCTTTACCATCCTGGGTTATGCCGAATCCTATGCAACGCATGTGCCGCTTTATTATTACGTGGAACAAGACATTTCCATCCTCAAAATGACCTGTCAAGAATTCGAAGATAACTTCCTGCATAAAGATGAAAAAACCCGGATCGATACATTATCTATGCTTTCATTTTCAACGGCTTATATGCTAGATATTATTAATGAGAGAACCGGAATGCAGGGTTATGAGATTATCCGCTCTTTAATTTACCGCTACATGGCCATCTCAACTGAAACTAATATCAATGCGACAAGTCTTTCGTCCTTTATTGTTAAGCGTTCAAAACTTTCCCGCAGCTATGTGTTCAAAATTTTGTCAGAACTGAAATTGGGAGGTTACATCAATATGGTGAATGGGAAATTACTCTCGATTAATTCACATCTTCCAGCAAGATTCTGACGTCAATGGCCTGACCCTGCTTCGGTACATGATCCTGCCCTACAGTTTGCGCATAGGAGGATACTGAGGCTACGGGCGCAAATGAAACTCACCGAAGAAGAGCGGGATTTCAAGGATAAGGCCGCGCGATACTTTGCAAGGGAGCCCGACTGAAGTACCACAATTTCAATGATCACCACGCTGTAAGGGGAGTCATAACGAATTATCGGGTACTGAACGTCGCCCGGGCCGAGTTTTATGCGTGGCTGCATAATCCCGTCTCTGCACGCAATCATGAAAACCAGCGTCTGCTGATACTCAACCGTGATTCATTTGCACTGAGCGGTGGCGTCTATGGTTATCGTCGGGTAATGGCGAAATCGGCGAAAAGGGGTGGGGAACGCCCTCGGAAGTGCTTCATCTTATGCTGAAAATATCGCTGACAATGAATGTTTGCCGTTCAAGCAGACACTCCTGAGTGATGAAGATGCCGAGCTCGTGGATATAGTGAAAGAGCGCCTTCGTAATCCTAAGCCTGTTTGTGTGACTTTGGACGATCTCTGATAGCGTATCCTCTGAACTTCGGCAGGACATTTCTGTCTCGCAGTGGAGGTGCCCCTTCCGCTTTGCGTTGACAGCCAGGCGATCGTGATAACAGTAAAGGTAAAAAAGTGTTCATAACGTGGCGCAATCACCGTTGTCTGGTTAGCATAAAGAGAGGATCCGCTACGGAAAGATAATGACCGGACACGGCTTTTTTACGCGGCATGATGCTGCATTGACACAATTTTCTAAGGAGCGCATGTGGAAAAAGCTACACCCATGACGTGGCGTCTTCTGGCTGCTGGCGTCTGCCTGCTTACGGTCAGCAATGCAGTTCACGCTGATTCACTGGATGAACAACGCAGTCGCTATTCCCAGATTAGACAGGCGTGGGATAACCATCAGATGGATGTCGTTGATCAACTGATGCCGACCCTGAAAGACTATCCGCTCTATCCCTATCTCGAATACCGTCAGCTGACTGACGATCTGATGAACGAATCGGCGGTCAGTGTGACCCAGTTCGTGCAGGCCAATCCGACGCTGCCGTCCGCGCGGACCCTAAAAAACCGCTTTGTGAATGAACTGGCGCGCCGTGAAGACTGGCGTGGCCTGCTGGCGTTCAGCCCTGATAAACCCGGCACCACCGAAGCGCAATGTAATTACTATTACGCAAAATATAACGTGGGCCAGACTCAGGATGCCTGGGATGGCGCAAAAACACTGTGGCTGACGGGTAAGAGCCAGCCTAACGCCTGCGATCCTTTATTCAGCGCCTGGCGTGCGTCCGGGACTCAGGACCCGCTGGCGTACCTGGAACGTATTCGCCTGGCGATGCAGGCCGGGAATACCCGTCTGGTTATCTCGCTTGCCAATCAAATGCCGACGGATTACCAGACCATTTCTGCAGCGGTGATAAGCCTGGCAAACAATCCGAACAGCGTGTTGAGCTTCGCGCAAAGCACCGGCGCGACTGATTTCACCCGCAAAATGGCAGCAGTGGCGTTTACCAGCGTCGCGCGTCAGGACGTGGAAAATGCGCGTCTGCTGATCCCGCAACTGGTTCAGGCGCAGAAACTCAATGAGAGTCAGACGCAGGATCTACGCGATATCGTCGCCTGGCGCCTGATGGGCAACGACGTGACGGCTGAGCAAGCACAATGGCGTGATGACGCCATCATGCGTTCTGAATCGACTTCGCTGGTCGAGCGTCGGGTGCGCATGGCGATTGGCAATGGCGACCGTCGCGGGCTGAACACCTGGTTGTCGCGTCTGCCAATGGAAGCCAAAGATAAAGACGAATGGCGCTACTGGCAGGCTGATCTGTTGATGGATCGCGGTCGTGAGCAGGAAGCGAAAGATATTCTGCATTCCCTGATGCAGCAGCGTGGTTTCTATCCGATGGTGGCGGCGCAGCGTCTGGGTGAAGATTACGCGATTCGCGTCGAAAAACCGGAAGGCACAGTGGCTCCGCTGTTGGTCAATGGCCCTGAAATGGCGCGCGTGCGGGAGTTGATGTACTGGAATCTGGATAATACTGCACGCGGTGAATGGGCGAATTTGGTGAGTAGCCGTACGCGTACCGAGCAAGGGCAGCTGGCGAAATACGCTTTCGACCAGGACTGGTGGGATCTCAGCGTGCAAGCGACTATTTCCGGGAAGCTGTGGGATAATCTTAAAGAGCGTTTCCCGCTGGCGTACAAAGATTTGTTCGTGCGCTATACCGGCGATAAAGACATCTCCAAAAGCTATGCGATGGCGATTGCTCGTCAGGAAAGTGCCTGGAACCCGAAAGTCCGTTCACCGGTCGGCGCGACAGGGCTGATGCAAATCATGCCGGGCACCGCGACGCATACGGTGAAGATGTTCTCGATTCCGGGCTACAACAGCGCCAGTCAGCTGCTGGATCCGGAGACTAACATCAATATCGGCACGAGCTATCTGCAATACGTTTATCAGCAGTTTGGCAACAACCGCATCTATGCATCAGCGGCGTATAACGCCGGTCCGGGCCGGGTCAGAACCTGGCAGGGCAACAGCGCAGGACGCATCAACGCGGCGGCGTTTGTCGAGAGCATTCCGTTCTCTGAAACGCGAGGTTATGTGAAGAATGTGCTGGCGTACGACGCCTATTATCGCTATTTCATGGGCGATAAACCGCAGATCCTCACCGATGACGAATGGAAGCAGCGTTACTGATTCGCTGAGAGTATGTTATGCTTGTACTCGCTAAAGAGTACATTCGGCGGATGGCCTTGTGCCATCCGCCCCAACATGGTGGCGTAACATGACCCAACAATCCCCTTACTCAGCCGCAAATGCGGAACAGCGCCACCAGGAGTGGCTACGCTTTGTGGAACTGATGCGTCAGGCGTTTGCCGCTGACCTGGATCTGCCGCTTTTGAATTTGATGATGACGCCGGACGAGCGCGAAGCGCTGGGTACGCGCGTGCGAATTATCGAAGAATTATTGCGCGGAGAGATGAGCCAACGTGAGCTGAAAAGCGAGCTGGGCGCGGGTATCGCAACCATCACCCGCGGCTCGAACAGCCTGAAGTCAGCGCCTGCTGAACTGCGTCAGTGGCTGGAACAGACGCTGCCGGAAACTCATCGATAAACGGCGTTGTGAAAAGGACTGAGAGCCAGAATCACCGCCTGATGATAGACACTGCTGCGGGTCAGTTTGCCCGCAGTGAACACGCCAATCGCCCCCTCTTTACGGCCAATCTCATCGATACCGGTATAGTGTGACATCACCGGTCCGAGGGCATCGCCTGCGCGAACGCGCTCGAGGATAACCGCTGGCAACGGCAGCGTGGCCGAACGGGCTTCACCGCGTTGTTCACGCGTTTCAATCACCACCCAACTGAAGGTGCTGCCTTCGTCGATACCCGCTTCAATCGCCACCCAAAAGTCTGCGTCTGGTCGGATGTGCCGGGCATTTTCCACGCGATTTCGTGCGCCAGCGCGCGTTTCCTCATTTCCGAGGGGTTGTTCTGGCACGCCGCTCTCGACGGAAACGGCGTCAATATGGCAGGATCCTTCGCCGAAGATCTCGTTAAAAGCCTGCAGAATAGCCTTAATTTTGGCGGGATTGGTGGTAGCTGAGACAACCTTGTGCATAATCAGTACACTTACAAAAAAACATCATCGCAGTATAACGGAAAATTAGCATGTTACAGGTATACCTTGTTCGCCACGGTGAAACGCAGTGGAACGCCGAGCGACGTATTCAGGGCCAGTCCGACAGTCCGCTGACCGAAAAAGGTGAGCAGCAGGCCCGACAGGTAGGTGAGCGCGTCAAAACGCTCGGCATCACGCATATCATCTCTAGCGATCTGGGCCGCACGCGCCGTACCGCTGAGTTAATCGCGGAAGCCTGTGGTTGCAGCGTCACCTACGATCCGCGGTTACGTGAACTCGATATGGGCGTGCTCGAGCGCCGTCTGATCGACTCGCTGACTGAGGAAGAAGAAGGCTGGCGCCGGACGCTGGTAAACGGCACGGCCAACGGACGTATCCCGGAAGGGGAGTCGATGCAAGAGCTGGGTGACCGCATGAATGCGGCATTGCAGGATTGCCTTGAGCTGCCAACAGGCAGTCGTCCGCTGTTGGTGAGTCACGGCATGGCGCTTGGGTGTCTGGTGAGTACGATTCTCGGATTGCCGGCCTACGCTGAGCGTCGTCTGCGTTTGCGGAACTGCTCAATCTCTCGCGTGGATTACCAGCAAAGCCCGTGGCTGGCACCCGGCTGGATTGTTGAAACCGCAGGCGACGTCACACATCTGGACGCCCCTGCGTTGGATGAACTGCAGCGCTAACGGCGAATTGGAATCAGGTACTCGCAGCGCAGCTGAATAGGGAGTTCCTGATCCATCGCGTCTTTCTGCGGGAAGAATCGTTCGATGTCCTGGCCCTTACGACGGGTCAGGCCGAGCATCGGCATGCAGGTGCCGTATATGGTCAGCACAAATTCCTGCAATCCGTTTCCCAGGCCTTCATAGGTGAACATCACGTATTCACCGCCTTCCAGTTTCACCGGGTGCGCATCCTGCAGATGGCCGTTGGCCATTTCAGGTGTCAGCGCCGTGGTGTACAGCACTTCCTGCTCATCGTCTCGTTCGAGACTTGGACGCGGTTCATGCAGCCCGTAAAGCATCGGCGGGATCGACGGCGAATTACCCAGGAAATCGCGCCAGAACTGGCCACGCATCTGCTGGCGGAATTCAGAAATCTCTTCCAGTTTACAGGTGTAGCTCTGGGTGATACCGACCAGCTGTGTGTCCGGCATGGTGATGAATTCATACTTCGGCATTGTGAATTCACCCAGACGCAGCGGTGGACGCATACCGAACGAACTCCAGTCCGGCGAGCGGCGATACAGCGCGGGTGTCAGGCTAAACTGTTTCTTGAACGCGCGGGTAAAGGTCTGCTGAGAATCGAAACGGTACTGCAGGGCAATATCCAGAATCGGGCGCGCGGTCAGGCGCAGAGCCACAGCAGATTTTGACAGGCGACGAGCACGAATATAGGCGCCGATAGCATGGCCGGTGACATCCTTGAACATCCTTTGTAGATGCCATTTGGAGTAGCCCGCTTTGGCTGCAACGTTATCCAGTGACAAAGGTTGGTCGAGATGCCCTTCAAGCCAGCTAAGAAGATCGCGTATTATCCCAGCTTGATCCATATTATGTCCTCATCCTTTCGCAGGTGCCTGTAACTAGGGTAGCGGATAATAGCATTTTTTGATGTTTTAGCATTCAGTGTTTTTTTTGCTCTAAAGTGCGATAAAAGGTACTAAATAGGCATGATTTTTGTAAGGCTGTGATCTATAAATATTTTATTCTGCGCAAGGGCATAATAACGAATGACTTTTACAGAAATGGTAACAATATGAAATACAAGCAGTTAATTACAGGCTGTCTGCTGGCGTTGGCCTGCAGCGCAGCGCACGCGGAACAAGTGGGTTCTGTGGATACCGTCTTCAAGATGTTTGGCCCGGACCATAAGATTGTCGTTGAGGCCTTTGATGACCCGGATGTGAAGAACGTGACCTGTTATATCAGCCGCGCCAAAACCGGTGGCATCAAAGGCGGGCTGGGGCTTGCAGAAGATACCTCGGACGCGGCAATCTCCTGCCAGCAGGTTGGGCACATTGAGATAAGCGACAAGATTAAGAAGGGCAAAACGGAAGGGGAGGTCGTGTTCCAGAAACGGACTTCTCTGGTGTTTAAGAAACTGCAGGTCGTGCGTTTTTACGATGCTAAACGTAATGCGCTGATATATCTGACCTATTCCGACAAAGTGGTCGATGGCTCACCGAAAAATGCGATAAGCGCGGTGCCGATCATGCCCTGGAAGGAATAACAGGCGAAAAAAAACGGCGCTAAGGCGCCGTTTTTAATGCACTGAGGAACTGATTATTCCTGCAGTTCGCCGCAGAAACGGTAACCTTCGCCATGGATAGTCGCGATGATTTCCGGAGTATCCGGCGTAGATTCAAAGTGTTTACGGATGCGACGGATTGTCACGTCAACCGTACGGTCGTGTGGCTTCAGCTCACGGCCGGTCATCTTCTTCAGCAGTTCTGCACGGGATTGGATCTTGCCCGGGTTTTCGCAGAAGTGAAGCATCGCGCGGAATTCACTGCGCGGCAGCTTATACTGTTCACCGTTCGGGCTGACCAGTGAACGGCTATTGATGTCCAGTTCCCAACCGTTAAACTTGTAGCTTTCCACGCTGCGACGTTCTTCGCTCACAGTACCCAGATTCATGGTACGGGAGAGCAGGTTGCGTGCACGGATTGTCAGTTCACGAGGGTTGAATGGTTTAGTGATGTAATCGTCGGCACCGATTTCCAGGCCGAGGATTTTATCCACTTCGTTGTCACGGCCGGTCAGGAACATCAGCGCAACGTTAGCTTGCTCACGCAGCTCACGTGCCAACAGCAGGCCATTTTTGCCCGGGAGGTTGATATCCATGATGACCAGATTGACATCATTTTCAGACAGGATCTGATGCATTTCCGCGCCATCGGTGGCTTCGAACACATCGTAACCTTCTGCTTCGAAAATACTTTTTAACGTGTTGCGTGTTACCAACTCGTCTTCAACGATAAGAATGTGCGGGGTCTGCATGTTTGCTACCTAAATTGCCAACTAAAATCGAAACAGGAAGTACAAAAGTCCCTGACCCGCCTGATGCATGTCGAAAATTAACATGACCGGCATAACATGACTCAAGTACGTAATTGCGTTCTTGATGCACTTTCCATCAACGTCAACAACATCATTAGCTTGGTCGTGGGTACTTTCCCTCTGGACCCGACAGTGTCAAAAACGGCTGTCATCCTAACCATTTTAACAGCAACATAACAGTCTCAGAGATGGCTGACACCCAATAAAACTACGCTTCGTTGACATATATCAAGTTCAATTGTAGCACGTTAACAGTCTTGTGAAATCCTTGCATCCAAATGCTAGCGTTTGTCACAATTTTTCAACAATCAATGTAATTGCAAGAATGAACTGATTAGCAAAATGAATCCAAAAGATGAGAGTTAATCTTATTTGAAATACCCTAGTAGAACATAAGGATATCGAGGTTCTGTTAACATATCTTATGGGATGATTCTTGGGTAATAGTTTAGCCTTATTGATGTGTTAAGAAACACCCTTTCAGCGTTTATTGTTGCAATTAAGTAAATTCGCGACGCGCAATATGATGATGTGCATCACATTGTGGTTGTGACAAAGCAAAAAAGAGAAGATTACATGCGCTTATCAATCGTGCTGGTTTCACCAGCAAGAGCCGAAAATATCGGCGCCGCGGCCCGGGCAATGAAGACCATGGGATTCACAGACATGCGAATTGTCGACAGTCAGGCGCACCTCGAGCCGGCGGCAAAGTGGGTCGCGCACGGGTCAGGTGAGATACTTGAAAATATCCAAACGTTTTCGACGCTTGCTGACGCTCTACACGATGTCGATTTTACTATTGCGACCACCGCGCGCAGCCGCGCGCGCTTCCATTATTACGCCACGCCCCAGGAGCTGGTGCCTATCCTCCAGGAAAAATCACAGTGGATGGGCCACGCGGCGCTGGTGTTTGGTCGCGAAGATTCCGGGCTGACCAACGATGAGCTGGCGCTGGCTGATATCCTCACCGGCGTGCCGATGGTCGCCGATTACCCGTCGTTGAATCTCGGCCAGGCGGTCATGGTGTTTTGCTATCAGCTATCGGCGTTAACCCAAATGCCGACGCCTCCTGTTGCTGAAGATAACGAAAACCAGCTTCAGGCGTTACGTGCGCGTGCCATGTCGTTACTGACCAGATTACAGGTCGCGGATGACGTCAAACTGGCCGACTGGCTTCAGCAGCGAATCGGCCTTCTCGGGCAGCGAGACACCGCAATGTTGCATCGATTACTACATGATATCGAAAAAAATATTGCCGATTAAACTGCTGTTGTAAGTTTTTGTTATGGGTTAATGCTCTGCCATAGGCTTTTTCACCAGGCGATGCGTGGCGAAAAGCGACATCTTTCTGGCGCAGGCTAATGGTGTGACAAATGGGGCCGAATGTAAAAATTCGTTGACATAAAAGGGCCAATACTTTAACCAATAGAGTCAGACGACAGACAATAACAATGACAGAGCACACAACATCCATGATTCGCATCAGCCGCATGACAACAATTATTACCACCACCATTACCACAGGTATCGGTGCGGGCTGACGCGTACAGGAAACACAGAAAAAAGCCCGCACCTGAACAGTGCGGGCTTTTTTTTCGACCAAAGATCAAGAGGTAAAAACCATGCGAGTCTTGAAGTTCGGCGGTACATCAGTGGCAAATGCAGAACGTTTTCTGCGTGTTGCCGATATTCTGGAAAGCAATGCCAGGCAGGGGCAGGTAGCAACCGTGCTCTCTGCCCCGGCCAAAATCACCAACCATCTGGTCGCGATGATTGAGAAAACCATCGGCGGTCAGGATGCTCTTCCAAATATTGCCGATGCCGAACGTATTTTTGCCGAACTGCTTCAGGGCCTTGCCGATCTCCAGCCTGGTTTTCCCCTCTCTCAGCTCAACGCGTTTGTTGAACAAGAATTTGCCCACATTAAGCATGTCCTCCATGGCGTCAGCCTGCTGGGTCAGTGCCCGGACGGCGTCAACGCGTCCCTGATTTGCCGCGGCGAAAAGTTGTCGATTGCGATCATGGCAGGCTTGCTTGAATCGCGTGGCCACAAGGTCAGCGTCATCGATCCGGTCGAAAAATTACTGGCCGTGGGTCACTATCTTGAATCTACCGTGGATATCGCCGAATCCACCCGCCGCATTGCCGCAAGCCAAATTCCCGCAGACCACATGGTGCTGATGGCCGGGTTTACCGCGGGCAATGACAAAGGCGAATTGGTGGTGCTGGGCCGTAACGGCTCCGACTACTCTGCCGCAGTATTGGCCGCATGCCTGCGTGCCGACTGCTGTGAAATCTGGACCGACGTCGACGGGGTTTACACTTGCGATCCGCGTCAGGTACCTGATGCTCGTCTGTTAAAATCGATGTCCTATCAGGAAGCGATGGAGCTTTCCTATTTCGGGGCCAAAGTACTGCACCCGCGCACCATCGCACCGATCGCACAGTTCCAGATCCCTTGCCTAATCAAAAACACCGGCAATCCGCAGGCGCCTGGCACGCTAATCGGGGCCAGCCACAACGAAGATGGCCTGGCGGTGAAGGGGATTTCCAACCTCAATAACATGGCGATGTTTAACGTCTCCGGTCCGGGCATGAAAGGCATGGTCGGCATGGCGGCGCGCGTGTTTGCCACCATGTCCCGCGCCGGTATTTCCGTCGTACTGATCACCCAGTCGTCCTCTGAATACAGCATCAGCTTCTGTGTACCGCAAATTGACTGTGCCCGTGCAAAGCGGGCGATGGAAGATGAGTTCTATCTGGAGCTGAAAGAGGGCCTGCTTGAGCCGTTGTCGATCATGGAACGCCTGGCGATTATCTCCGTCGTCGGTGATGGGATGCGTACGCTTCGCGGCATCTCTGCCAAATTCTTCGCGGCGCTGGCCCGCGCCAACATCAACATTGTGGCGATTGCCCAAGGCTCGTCCGAGCGTTCAATTTCCGTCGTGGTGAGCAACGACGATGCCACCACTGGCGTGCGCGTTACGCATCAGATGCTGTTCAATACCGACCAGGTGATCGAAGTGTTTGTGATTGGTGTGGGCGGCGTGGGTGGTGCTCTGCTGGAGCAGCTCAAACGCCAGCAGACCTGGCTCAAGAACAAGCACATTGATCTGCGCGTGTGCGGCGTGGCGAACTCCCGCGCGCTGTTGACCAACGTGCATGGCCTGAGTCTGGAAGACTGGAAAGCTGAGCTGGCCGAAGCCAAAGAGCCGTTCAACCTCGGTCGCCTGATCCGTCTGGCGAAAGAGTATCACCTGCTGAACCCGGTGATTGTGGACTGTACTTCCAACCAGGCGGTGGCCGATCAGTACGCCGACTTCCTGCGTGAAGGCTTCCACGTCGTGACGCCAAATAAGAAAGCGAACACCTCGTCGATGAATTACTATCACGAGTTGCGTCAGGCGGCCGCGGGTTCACGCCGCAAATTCCTGTACGATACCAACGTTGGCGCGGGTTTGCCGGTCATTGAGAACCTGCAAAACTTGCTCAATGCGGGCGATGAGTTGCAAAAATTCTCCGGCATTCTGTCGGGTTCACTGTCGTTCATTTTCGGCAAGCTGGACGAAGGCATGAGCCTGTCGCAGGCGACAACTATCGCCCGCGAAATGGGCTACACAGAACCCGATCCGCGTGACGATCTTTCAGGAATGGACGTGGCGCGTAAGCTGCTGATCCTCGCCCGTGAAACCGGACGCCATCTGGAACTGAGTGATATCGTGGTCGAATCCGTACTGCCGGATCACTTCGATGACAGCGGCGACACTGAGAGCTTTATGGCGCGCCTGCCGCAGCTCGACGACGAGTTTGCGGCGCGTATCGCACAGGCCCGGGACGAAGGCAAAGTGCTGCGCTACGTCGGTAACATCGAAGACGACGGCGTGTGTCGCGTGAAAATTGCTGAAGTGGACGGAAACGATCCGTTGTACAAAGTGAAAAACGGCGAGAACGCGCTGGCATTCTATAGCCACTATTATCAGCCGCTGCCGCTGGTTCTGCGCGGTTATGGCGCAGGCAACGACGTGACGGCGGCTGGGGTGTTTGCCGACTTGCTGCGCACCCTATCCTGGAAGTTAGGAGTTTAAGATGGTTAAGGTCTATGCCCCGGCGTCTAGCGCCAATATGAGCGTTGGATTTGATGTGCTTGGCGCAGCGGTTGCGCCAGTTGACGGCACGCTGCTGGGCGATAATGTGGAAGTCGTCGCGGCTGAGACTTTCAGCCTGAAAAATGTCGGCCATTTCGCCAGCAAACTGCCACCGGAACCGCGGGAAAATATCGTTTATCAGTGCTGGGAACGCTTCTGTCAGGAAATTGGCAAAACCGTCCCCGTCGCGATGACCCTTGAAAAGAACATGCCGATTGGCTCTGGCCTTGGCTCCAGCGCCTGCTCCGTGGTTGCTGCCCTGGTGGCGATGAACGAATTCTGCGGTAAGCCGCTCAACGACGGCAAAATGCTGGCGCTGATGGGCGAGCTGGAAGGGCGCATCTCCGGCAGCGTGCATTACGATAACGTAGCGCCGTGTTTCCTCGGCGGCATTCAACTGATGCTCGAAGAAAACGGCATCATCAGCCAGCCGATCCCGGCCTTCGACGAATGGCTGTGGGTGCTGGCGTATCCGGGCATTAAGGTGTCTACCGCCGAAGCGCGTGCGATTTTACCGGCGCAGTATCGCCGTCAGGATTGCATCGCGCACGGCCGTCATTTGGCGGGCTTCATTCACGCCTGTTACAGCCGTCAGCCCGAGCTTGCGGCGAAACTGATGAAAGACGTTATCGCAGAACCGTATCGCACCAAGCTGCTGCCAGGCTTTGGCGAAGCGCGTCAGGCGGTGGCGGAAATTGGTGCGCTGGCCAGCGGGATTTCAGGCTCCGGCCCGACGATGTTCGCCCTGTGCGATAACCCAGGAACCGCACAACGAGTCGCAGACTGGCTCAGTAAACACTATCTGCAAAATCAGGAAGGCTTCGTTCATATTTGCCGGCTGGACACGGCGGGCGCTCGCGTAGTGGGATAACCGATGAAACTGTATAACTTAAAAGATCATAATGAGCAGGTCAGCTTCGCGCAGGCCGTGACGCAAGGGTTGGGCAAAAATCAGGGGCTGTTCTTTCCGCACGATCTGCCGGAATTCAGCCTGACCGAAATCGACGAGATGCTGAAGCTGGATTTCGTCACCCGCAGCGCCAAAATTTTGTCGGCGTTTATCGGCGATGAAATTGCCCCGCAGGAACTGGAGTCCCGCATTCGCGCGGCGTTTGCTTTCCCGGCTCCGGTGAAGCCGGTGCAGGAAGACGTTGGCTGTCTGGAGCTGTTCCACGGACCGACTCTGGCGTTTAAAGATTTTGGCGGCCGCTTTATGGCGCAAATGCTGACTCACATCAGCGGCGATAAGCCTGTGACCATTCTGACCGCCACTTCCGGTGATACCGGCGCGGCGGTTGCGCATGCGTTTTACGGCCTGAAAAATGTGCGCGTGGTTATCCTTTACCCGAACGGCAAAATCAGTCCGCTACAGGAAAAACTGTTCTGTACCCTCGGCGGTAACATTGAAACTGTGGCCATCGACGGTGATTTCGATGCCTGTCAGGCGCTGGTGAAACAGGCTTTCGATGACGAAGCGCTGAAAGTGGCGCTGGGTCTGAACTCGGCGAACTCGATTAACATCAGCCGTTTGCTGGCGCAGATTTGCTACTACTTCGAAGCGGTGGCGCAGCTGCCTCAGGAAGCCCGCAACCAGCTGGTGATTTCCGTTCCAAGCGGTAACTTTGGTGATTTGACCGCGGGCCTGCTGGCGAAATCGCTGGGCCTGCCGGTGAAACGCTTTATCGCCGCGACCAATGCCAACGACACTGTGCCGCGCTTCCTGCAGGACGGCAGTTGGGCACCGAAGCCAACGCAGGCGACACTGTCGAACGCGATGGACGTCAGCCAGCCGAATAACTGGCCGCGCGTGGAAGAGCTGTTCCGTCGCAAAGTGTGGCGTCTGAACGAGCTGGGCTATGCGGCAATCGACGATGAGACCACCAAAGGGACCATGCGCGAACTGCAGACTTTGGGTTACACCTCTGAACCGCATGCGGCGGTGGCCTATCGTGCGCTGCGCGATCGTCTCAATCCAGGCGAATATGGCCTGTTCCTCGGCACCGCGCACCCGGCGAAATTTAAGGAAAGCGTTGAAGCGATCCTCGAAACCGAGCTGCCGTTGCCAAAAGAGCTGGCGGATCGCGCCGATCTGCCTCTGTTATCGCATTATCTGCCAGCGGACTTCGCAGAACTGCGTAAGTTGATGATGGCAAAGGCATAACGTCTTTTGAACGGACATAAAGCCGGGTCGGCATTTTGCGACCCGGTTTTTTTATGGGCAAATGTGGAGAAAATAGGGAGACAATAAGTAGGGATTAAGGACAAATTCCCAATAAATGCGGGCACTTAGATATTAGGATTGCGGAGAATAACAAGTCCGCTTCAGGACATGTAAGCTCATTTCATCGACCCTGAACGGGCAATGATGTGAATGGAGTAACCTATGTCTACGTTAAAACCTGTAATTTTGGCACTTTCTATGATGCTGGTGGCTCCGGCGGTAGTACATGCTTCTGAAATCACTCTGGTCCCCGCGGTGAAGCTGCAGATTGGCGATCAGGATAATCGTGGTAATTACTGGGATGGCGGCAACTGGCGCGACCATGACTGGTGGAATCATCACTACGAGCGTCACGACAATCATTGGCGTGCACGTGATGATCATCATGACCATCACAATGATCATCACGACGACCATCACGGTAAAGAGCATCACGATAACGGCAATCACTATGGTCAGTACAAACACCACTAAACAAAACGCCAGCATTGCGCTGGCGTTTTGTTTTACTGCTCGTGCCGTTTAAACACCAGTTCGCCGTCAGTCGACGCGGCTTCATCAAAGAAATACCCTTCGCTATCAAACGCTTTCAGCTGTTCTGGCTTCGTCAGGCGGTTCTCTATGATGTAACGGCTCATCAGGCCACGCGCTTTTTTGGCGTAGAAACTGATGACTTTAAACTTGCCGTTTTTCTCATCAAGGAACACCGGCTTGATAATTTTGCCCTGTAACACCTTCGGCTTCACTGCTCTGAAGTATTCGTCCGAGGCCAGATTGATGACGATATCATCACCCTGCGCCTTCAGTACTTCGTTGAGTTTGTGGGTGATGACCTCACCCCAGAAATGGTACAGATCTTTGCCTTTGGCATTTTCGAGGCGAATGCCCATTTCCAGACGATACGGCTGCATCAAATCCAGCGGACGCAGCACGCCGTACAGACCGGAGAGCATACGCAGATGCTGCTGGGCGAAATCAAAATCGGCTTCGCTGAACTCTTCCGCCTGCAGTCCGGTATAAACGTCGCCTTTAAACGCGAGGATCGCCGGGCGCGCATTTTGCGGGGTGAAATCCGGGTGCCAGTCGTGAAAACGGGTGGCGTTGAGGTCGGCGAGCTTGTCGCTGATGCTCATCAGTTTGCCAATCTGCGGCGCAGACAGCTTGCGCGCCACGCTAATGAGCTGCTGAGAATAGTCCAGCAGTTCCGGATGGGTATAGCGCGCCGTTGGCAGGTCGCTCTGGTAATCGAGCGTTTTAGCAGGTGAAATCAGAATCAGCATAATCAGTCCTTGCGGGCATTTTTCCGTGACTTTAGCAAAAAACGCCCGGGAAAGGATCGATAGCTGCTATTGGCGAGGCACATCATCCCAGCTTCCTGGCGCCAGTTGCTGTTCAATGTCCGGATAACGTGCTGGGTCGAACACCGGTTTCACACCCATTTTGCGCTGTCGCAGATAATCGCTGGCGATAATTTTCACTACAGGGGAAAGCAGAATAATGGCAGTCAAGTTGGTGATGGCCATCAGCGCCATGATGATATCGGCGAGCTGCCAGACAACCGGCAGGCTTAGCAATGTGCCCAGCATCACCATCAACAGGGTGACTCCGCGAAGCAGCCAGACGTTAAGCGGGCTGTTCATCTTCAGGTAAATCAGATTATTTTCAGCGTAGATATAGTTGGCCACGATTGAGCTGAAGGAAAACAGCAGCACGATCCCCGCCACAAACCCAGCCCCCCAACTCCCGGCGAAAGATGCCACCGCGTTTTGCACCAGCTGGATACCGTCGAGTGAGCTTTGGGGGGCCGTCTTCCCGGCGAGCAGCACAATCATTGCCGTGGCGGTACAAATCACCAGCGTATCAACCAGCACGCCAATCATCTGCACGATGCCCTGCGCCGCAGGATGCGGAGGCCATGAAGCAGCCGCAGCCGCGGCATTAGGCGTTGAACCCATGCCGGCTTCGTTGGAGAACATACCGCGTTGAAAGCCACTGGTTATCGCCTGGCTGATGGTGTAACCCACCGCACCGGCGGCGGCTTCCTGCCAGCCGAACGCACTGCGGATGATGGTTTCAAACACTTTTGGAATTTCAGTGATGTGCCACAGGCTGATGAACACACTGGCAGTAACCCACAGCAATGCCATTACCGGAACCAGCCACTGCATCAATTTCGCGACGCCACGCAGGCCACGCATCACCGTCACCAGGATGCAAACCATCAGCACCAGACCGGTTATAACCTCAGGTAAATGAAACGCATAATGCATGGCATTAGCGACGGAGTTCGCCTGAACGGTATTGAAAATCAGGCCGTACGCCAGCAACAGAAACACGGAGAACATAACGCCCATCCAGCGCATGCCAAGCCCGCGGGACATATACCATGCTGGCCCGCCACGAAATTGCCCTTCGGCATCGCGCTCTTTATAGAGCTGCGCGAGGGAGCATTCGGCGAAGCTGCTTGCCATGCCGATGATAGCGGAAACCCACATCCAGAAGATGGCTCCAGGGCCGCCAGCGCTCAGCGCAATGGCGACGCCGGCAAGGTTGCCACTGCCGACGCGAGCTGCAAGGCTGGTGCACAGCGCCTGGAATGAGGTCAGGCCGCCCGATTGAGGGGTGAGGCTGCTTTTAAGACTTTTGCCAAACTGACGAAGATAGCGAAACTGGATATACCCGGTCCGCCATGTGAACCACACTCCGGCGCCGATGAGCAGGTAAATCATTACCGAGCCCCAGAGTATTTCGTTAATAAAGGATAGGAATTCAGGCATTTAACGTCCTTTAGTCGATGCCGAAGACTACTGTAAGCGCTACCATTTTGAGATAGTCCATTATCGGATAGGCCATGAATAGAGTGAGTTTATCATACTCTGCGCTCATGGACCGTCTGCGGTTGCGCTGAAAACGGGGCGTGATATTATCGTGTCAGAACGGTTACATCCCCCTAACAGCTGTTTAAAGAGAAACACTATCATGACGGATAAATTGACCTCCCTGCGTCAGTACACAACCGTAGTGGCTGACACCGGAGACATCGCGGCAATGAAGCTGTATCAGCCTCAGGATGCGACAACCAACCCTTCTCTGATCCTCGGCGCTGCCCAAATCCCGGAATACCGCAAACTGATTGACGAAGCGATTGCCTGGGCGAAAAGCCAGAGCAGCAACCGCGAGCAGCAGGTTGTTGATGCGACCGATAAATTGGCGGTAAACATCGGTCTGGAGATCCTGAAACTGATCCCTGGCCGTATCTCTACCGAAGTGGATGCGCGTCTGTCCTACGACACCGAAGGCTCCATTGCCAAAGCGAAACATCTGATCAAGCTGTATAACGATGCTGGCATCAGCAACGACCGTATCCTTATCAAACTCGCGTCGACCTGGCAGGGCATCCGTGCCGCTGAGCAGCTGGAAAAAGAAGGCATCAACTGTAACCTGACCCTGCTGTTCTCCTTTGCTCAGGCGCGTGCTTGTGCAGAAGCGGGCGTGTTCCTGATTTCTCCGTTTGTTGGCCGTATCCTCGATTGGTACAAATCCAACACCGACAAGAAAGAATACGCACCAGCGGAAGATCCAGGCGTGGTTTCTGTGTCTGAAATCTACAGCTACTACAAACAGCACGGCTACGAAACTGTCGTGATGGGTGCAAGCTTCCGTAACGTGGGCGAAATCCTGGAACTGGCTGGCTGTGACCGCCTGACCATCGCTCCGCCACTGCTGAAAGAGCTGGCTGAAGCAGAAGGCGCAATCGAACGTAAACTGGTTTACACCGGTGAAGTGAAAGCGCGTCCAGAACGTATCACTGAATCCCAGTTCCTGTGGCAGCACAACCAGGATCCGATGGCAGTAGATAAACTGGCGGACGGTATCCGTAAGTTTGCTATCGACCAGGAAAAACTGGAAAAAATGATCGGCGACCTGCTGTAATCATTTCAGATGTGACCGGGCTTCCGGTCACATCTTCCTCGCGTTATTTGTCTCCGTTTCCCTTCCACGTGTATCATTCCGCTTAACCGCATTTTTTAACGGAATTGATATGAATACTCTTCGCATTGGCCTTGTCTCCATCTCCGATCGCGCTTCAAGCGGCGTTTACCAGGATAAAGGCATTCCGGCACTGGAAGCCTGGCTGGCCCGCGCACTGACGACCCCTTTCGAACTGCAAACCCGTTTGATCCCCGACGAACAGGTCATCATCGAGCAGACGCTTTGCGAGCTGGTGGATGAAATGAGCTGCCATCTGGTGTTGACCACCGGTGGAACCGGCCCTGCGCGTCGCGACGTCACGCCGGACGCGACGCTGGCGATTGCCGACCGTGAAATGCCGGGCTTTGGCGAGCAGATGCGCCAGATAAGCCTGCACTTTGTGCCGACGGCCATCCTGTCGCGCCAGGTCGGTGTTATCCGCAAACAGGCGTTAATCTTGAATCTGCCAGGCCAGCCGAAATCCATCCAGGAAACACTTGAAGGTGTGAAAGACGAGGCAGGAAAAGTGCTGGTGCATGGTATTTTTGCGAGTGTACCGTATTGTGTACAGTTGCTTGAGGGGCCGTATGTGGAAACTGACCCGCAGGTCGTCGATGCATTTCGCCCTAAAAGCGCGCGTCGCGACACAATATCCTGAAGATAAGTCTTTTCCAATATAATTTTCGCGGGCCATCGATTGACCGCAGATTTACGGTATAGTAATTTTTTCTTTACGATGCTGTAAATACATTAAAACAAATGGCCCGCTATGTCTCATCTCGCAAGACCTCTGAACCGACAGGATTATAAAACGCTGACGCTGGCTGCCCTCGGTGGCGCGCTGGAGTTTTACGATTTCATCATTTTCGTCTTCTTTGCCGCCGTGGTCGGCGAACTCTTCTTCCCTGCCGATATTCCTGAATGGCTGCGTCAGGTGCAGACCTTCGGCATTTTTGCCGCAGGCTATCTGGCGCGTCCGCTGGGCGGCATCGTCATGGCGCATTTTGGCGATCTGGTTGGCCGTAAGAAAATGTTCACTCTCAGTATTCTTCTGATGGCGGTGCCGACGCTGTTGATTGGCTTGCTGCCGACTTACGCCTCGGTCGGCATTGCCGCGCCGTTGTTGCTGTTGCTGATGCGCGTGCTTCAGGGCGCTGCCATTGGCGGAGAGGTGCCGGGGGCTTGGGTTTTTGTTGCTGAACACGTGCCAGCGCAGCGCATCGGCATTGCCTGCGGCACGCTGACCGCCGGGCTGACGGTGGGTATTCTGCTGGGTTCGGTGGTGGCAACGCTGATCAACACCAGCATGACGGCGCAGGTGATTCACGACGGCGGCTGGCGTATTCCGTTCCTGCTCGGCGGGGCATTTGGTCTGGTGGCGATGTATTTGCGCCGCTGGTTACAGGAGACACCGATTTTCCTCGAAATGCAGCAGCGTAAGCAGCTGGCGCAAGAGTTGCCGGTGAAATCGGTGGTGATGAAGCATCAGAAATCGGTCGTCATTTCGATGCTGTTGACCTGGCTGTTGTCGGCGGGAATTGTCGTGGTGATTCTGATGTCGCCGGTGTGGCTGCAAAAGCATTATGGTTTCGCGCCTGCGCTGACGCTGCAGGCCAACAGTATCGCCACCATTATGCTGTGCGTGGGCTGCCTGTTGGCGGGGTTATCCGCAGATAAGTTTGGTGCAAGCCGGACGTTTATCGTCGGCAGCCTGCTGCTGGCGGCGTCGAGCTGGGCGTTCTATCACCTGGCGGGCACTTCGGCGGAGCATCTGTTTGCGCTGTATGGGCTGGTGGGATTGTGCGTGGGCGTGGTGGGTGCGGTGCCGTACGTGATGGTCCGGGCATTTCCCCCGGAAGTGCGTTTTACCGGGATTTCTTTCTCGTACAACGTTTCTTACGCGGTTTTTGGCGGACTGACGCCTATTGCGGTTACGCTGCTGATGAGTGTCTCGCCAATGGCTCCAGCCTGGTATGTGCTGGCGCTTTCGCTGGTTGGTTTAGGATTGGGACTCTGGCTGCGGCAAACCTACAGCGCGCCAGAAAAAGCGTCGTTGATGACGCGCTAAAAAAATAAAGCCGGGCATTGCCCGGCTTTATGACGATAGCGTGGTGAACTTAGTGTTTTTCACCGATTGGCAGCACGGTGCGACCGAATTTTTCATTCAGTACTTCACCCATTGCCAGCCAGATAGCGCTCGCGCCACAGACCAGACCGACGTAACCCGCGATTTTCACGATGCCTTCGTTGTCCGCCAGATGGCCGATAGCCAGCAGAGCAAACAGTACGGTCAGGCTCAGGAACACGAACTGCTGCATGCGTGGACCGTTCAGGGTGCCGAAGAACATGAACAGACTGAACACGCCCCACAGGCCCAGATACATACCCAGGAAGTGCGCATTAGCCGGTTCAGCAATACCCATTTTCGGCATGATCAGAATGGCGACCAGGGTCAGCCAGAAAGAACCGTAAGAGGTGAATGCAGTCAGACCGAAGGTATTGCCTTTCTTAAACTCCAGCAGGCCTGCAAAAATCTGCGCCAGTCCGCCGTAAAAAATGCCCATCGCCAAAATGGCAGTATCAAACTGGAAAAGACCGCTGTTTGCCAGGTTCAGCAGAATGGTGGTCATGCCGAAGCCCATCAGGCCTAGCGGTGCTGGGTTAGCCAACTTAGTGTTAACCATATTTCCTCAAAAACTCATGAATAAAGGGGGAATCGTCGTAATCCCACGCCGATCCTCTGGCTGCGGGGCGCGGCATAATAATCAGAGCCGTGTCCTGCGTCTATGATCTGAGCAGGGTGAATTTAAATTTTTTTTTGCATCTGCCCCTTGATGCCCGATGTTACGACCCCATCTTGTATGCAACCGCAGTGGTGAGCCTGGAAAAAAAAGCATGAAGGCGCTTGAAACAACACGTTTCGCCCTTATTACAGGTTCATAATCACATGTTGATCGAATTTTTAGTGGAGACGTTTAGATGGGTAAAATTATTGGTATCGACCTGGGTACTACCAACTCTTGTGTAGCAATTATGGATGGCAACACCCCGCGTGTGCTGGAAAACGCTGAAGGCGATCGCACCACGCCTTCGATCATTGCTTATACCCAGGATGGTGAAACTCTGGTTGGACAGCCGGCTAAACGTCAGGCAGTGACTAACCCGCAGAACACTCTGTTCGCGATCAAACGCCTGATTGGCCGTCGTTTCCAGGACGAAGAAGTGCAGCGTGATGAAGCCATCATGCCGTACAAAATCGTTGCTGCTGATAACGGCGATGCGTGGCTGGACGTGAAAGGCACCAAAACTGCACCACCGCAGATTTCTGCTGAAGTGCTGAAAAAAATGAAGAAAACCGCGGAAGATTACCTGGGTGAGCCGGTAACTGAAGCTGTTATCACCGTACCTGCATACTTCAACGATGCTCAGCGTCAGGCAACCAAAGACGCCGGCCGTATCGCGGGTCTGGAAGTAAAACGTATCATCAACGAACCAACCGCAGCTGCACTGGCTTACGGTCTGGATAAAGAAGTCGGTAACCGCACCATCGCTGTATATGACCTGGGCGGCGGTACTTTCGATATCTCTATCATCGAAATCGACGAAGTTGATGGCGAAAAAACCTTCGAAGTACTGGCGACCAACGGTGATACTCACCTCGGTGGTGAAGACTTCGACAGCCGTCTGATCAACTACCTCGTTGAAGAGTTCAAGAAAGATCAGGGCATTGACCTGCGCAATGACCCGCTGGCAATGCAGCGTCTGAAAGAAGCAGCAGAAAAAGCGAAAATTGAGCTGTCTTCTGCACAGCAGACCGACGTTAACCTGCCGTACATCACTGCAGATGCGACCGGTCCGAAACACATGAACATCAAAGTGACTCGCGCGAAACTGGAAAGCCTGGTTGAAGACCTGGTTAACCGTTCAATCGAGCCGCTGAAAGTTGCACTGCAGGACGCTGGCCTGTCCGTATCCGACATCCAGGACGTTCTTCTGGTCGGCGGTCAGACCCGTATGCCAATGGTGCAGAAAAAAGTTGCTGAGTTCTTCGGTAAAGAACCGCGTAAAGACGTTAACCCGGACGAAGCTGTAGCCGTTGGTGCTGCGGTTCAGGGTGGCGTGCTGACCGGTGAAGTGAAAGACGTTCTGTTGCTGGACGTTACCCCGCTGTCGCTGGGTATCGAAACCATGGGCGGTGTGATGACTGCGCTCATCAACAAAAACACCACTATCCCAACCAAGCACAGCCAGGTGTTCTCTACCGCTGAAGACAACCAGTCTGCGGTAACCATCCATGTGCTGCAGGGTGAACGTAAACGTGCAGGCGATAACAAATCTCTGGGTCAGTTCAACCTGGATGGTATCAGCCCGGCACAGCGCGGTATGCCGCAGATCGAAGTGACCTTCGATATCGATGCCGATGGTATCCTGCACGTTTCCGCGAAAGACAAAAACAGCGGTAAAGAGCAGAAGATCACCATCAAGGCGTCTTCCGGTCTGAACGAAGAAGAAATCCAGAAAATGGTGCGTGAAGCAGAAGCTAACGCCGAGTCTGACCGTAAGTTCGAAGAGCTGGTTCAGACCCGTAACCAGGGTGACCATCTGCTGCACAGCACGCGTAAGCAGGTTGAAGAAGCCGGCGAACAGCTGCCAGCTGACGACAAAACCGCTATTGAAACTGCACTGAATGCGCTGGAAGGCTCTCTGAAAGGCGAAGACAAAGCGGATATCGAAGCGAAAATGCAGGCGGTTGCCGAAGCTTCTCAGAAGCTGATGGAAATTGCGCAGCAGCAGCACGCACAGCAGCAGGCTGGCGGCGCTGACGCTTCCGCGAACAACGCGAAAGATGACGATGTTGTCGACGCTGAGTTCGAAGAAGTTAAAGATAAAAAATAATCGCCCTGATGCAGGGTAATTAACTGGCACGGGCGTCGGAGTTTACTCCACGCCCGTGCTCGCATGTTAAGGGCAGAAAAACAGAAATGGCGAAGAGAGACTATTACGAGGTTTTAGGCGTTTCCAAAACAGCGGAAGAGCGTGAAATCAAAAAGGCTTACAAACGCCTGGCGATGAAGTTTCACCCGGACCGTAATCAGGGTGACAAAGAAGCCGAAGCCAAATTCAAAGAAATCAAAGAAGCGTATGAGATCCTGACCGACGCGCAGAAGCGCTCGGCGTACGATCAGTACGGTCATGCAGCCTTTGAACAGGGCGGCATGGGCGGCGGTGGATTCGGTGGCGGCGGCTTTGGCGGCGGCGGGGCAGACTTCGGCGACATCTTCGGCGATGTGTTTGGCGATATCTTCGGTGGAAGCCGTGGCCGTCAACGTGCTTCCCGTGGCTCAGACCTGCGCTACAACATGGATCTGACGCTGGAAGAAGCCGTGCGCGGTGTAACCAAAGAGATCCGCATTCCGACGCTGGAAGAGTGTGAAGTTTGCCACGGCAGCGGCGCGAAGTCCGGTTCCAAACCGCAGACCTGTCCGACCTGTCATGGCCAGGGCCAGGTGCAAATGCGTCAGGGCTTCTTTGCCGTGCAGCAGACCTGTCCGCACTGTCAGGGCCGCGGCACGCTGATTAAAGATCCGTGCAACAGCTGTCACGGTCACGGTCGTGTTGAGAAGACCAAAACCCTGTCGGTTAAAATCCCGGCGGGTGTCGATACCGGTGACCGTATTCGTCTGACAGGCGAAGGCGAAGCGGGTGAGCACGGCGCACCAGCAGGCGATCTGTACGTTCAGGTGCAGGTGAAACAGCACCCAATCTTCGAGCGCGAAGGAAATAACCTGTACTGCGAAGTGCCGATCAACTTTGCGATGGCAGCGCTCGGCGGTGAAATCGAAGTTCCGACACTCGACGGTCGTGTGAACCTGAAAGTGCCTGGCGAAACCCAGACCGGCAAGCTGTTCCGCATGCGCGGTAAAGGCGTGAAGTCCGTTCGCGGTGGCGCTCAGGGCGACTTGCTGTGCCGCGTAGTGGTAGAAACACCGGTCAGCCTGAACGAAAAACAGAAGCAGCTGCTGAAAGATCTGCAGGATAGTTTTGGTGGCCCAACGGGTGAGCAAAACAGCCCGCGCTCCAAAAGCTTCTTCGACGGCGTGAAAAAATTCTTTGATGATTTGACCCGATAATTCTTCTGGCATCATCATTAAACGTAAAGCCCGGGTCTCAACAACCCGGGCTTTTTTTATTCCTGGTATTATACTTCGGTAATGCCGATCTAAATTGCAGTGATAATCTGTTTTTAACGAATCGTGCTGGTGGTTATGATGGTTTTATCGATGTATTAACGGAAAAGAGAGAATAAAAGATGAAACATCTTCAGCGTTTTTTTAGCAATGAGGCTTCTGGGGGCATCATCTTGATCATCGCCGCCGCGCTGGCGATGCTGTTGGCGAACATGGGTTCGACCAGCGGTCTGTATCATTCTTTTCTGGAAACACCTGTGCAGCTCAAAGTCGGCGCACTGGAAATCAACAAGAACATGCTGCTGTGGATTAACGACGCGCTGATGGCGGTGTTCTTCCTGCTCATCGGACTTGAGGTCAAACGTGAGTTGATTGTTGGCTCGCTGGCCAGCCGTCGACAGGCGATTTTCCCGGTGATTGCGGCCCTGGGCGGCATGGTGGTCCCGGCGCTGGTGTACCTGGCCTTTAACGTCCAGGACCCGATTACGCGTGAAGGCTGGGCGATTCCGGCTGCAACTGATATCGCCTTTGCGCTCGGCGTGCTGGCGTTGCTTGGTAGCCGTGTCCCGGCGTCGCTGAAAATTTTCCTGATGGCGCTGGCGATCATTGATGACCTGGGCGCTATCGTCATTATCGCGCTGTTTTATACCAGTGACCTGTCGCTACTGTCGCTGGGCGTCGCTGCGGCGGCTATTGCGGCGCTGGCTATTCTCAACCTGACGGGCGTACGTCGTACCGGGATTTATATCCTGGTCGGGGTCATCCTGTGGACGGCGGTATTGAAATCGGGTGTGCATGCCACACTGGCGGGCGTCATTGTCGGTTTCTTCATTCCGCTGAAAGAGCAGAATGGCAAATCTCCGGCGGTGCAGCTTGAGCACGTGCTGCATCCGTGGGTCGCGTACCTGATCCTGCCATTGTTTGCGTTTGCCAACGCCGGTGTTTCGCTGCAAGGCGTGACGATTGAAGGTCTGACTTCACTGCTGCCGCTGGGCATTATTGCCGGTCTGTTTATTGGTAAGCCGCTGGGTATTAGTCTGTTCTGTTGGCTGGCGCTGAAAATGAAATGGGCGACGCTGCCTGCGGACACCACCTTCAAGCAGATTATGGCGGTCGGGGTGCTGTGCGGTATCGGTTTTACCATGTCGATATTCATTGCCTCGCTGGCTTTCGGGGACGTTGATCCTGCGCTGATTAACTGGGCGAAGCTCGGCATTCTGATTGGTTCGGTGCTGTCGGCGGTGGTCGGCTATGGCTTACTCAGAATGCGCACATCCTCAGAGCAGAGCCACACGGCCTGACATCACATCACAAGAGAGCCCTGAGTGGCTCTCTTTTTGACATCCATCAGGGAGCGAAAACATGTCGCACATTAACTACAACCATTTGTACTACTTCTGGCACGTCTACAAAGAAGGCTCGGTCGTGGGCGCCGCAGAAGCGCTGTATCTGACGCCGCAGACGATCACCGGTCAGATTAAAGCGCTGGAAGAGCGTTTGCAGGGCAAACTGTTTAAACGTAAGGGCAGGGGACTTGAGCCGAGCGAACTGGGCGAACTGGTTTTTCGCTACGCGGATAAAATGTTTACCCTGAGTCAGGAGATGCTCGACATCATCAATTACCGCAAAGAGTCGAACCTGTTGTTCGATGTCGGCGTGGCGGATGCGCTGTCGAAACGGCTGGTCAGCGGCGTGCTGGATGCGGCGGTGGTGGAGGATGAGCAGATTCACCTGCGCTGCTATGAATCGACGCACGAGATGCTGCTGGAGCAGCTCAGTCAGCACAAACTGGACATGATTATTTCCGATTGCCCGATTGATTCGACGCAGCAGGAAGGGCTGTTCTCGGTGAAAATCGGCGAATGCAGCGTCAGCTTCTGGTGCATGAATCCGTTGCCCGAAAAACCGTTCCCGGCCTGTCTGGAGGAACGTAGGCTGTTGATTCCAGGGCGTCGTTCGATGCTCGGACGTAAGCTGCTGAACTGGATTAACACGCAGGGGTTGAAAGTGGAAGTGCTGGGTGAGTTTGACGACGCGGCGCTGATGAAAGCCTTTGGTGCTGCACATAACGCGATTTTCGTCGCCCCGACGCTCTACGCGCACGATTTATATGCTGACGACAACATCGTTGAAATCGGGCGAGTGGAAAACGTCATGGAGGAGTATCACGCGATCTTTGCCGAACGCATGATCCAACACCCGGCGGTGCAGCGAATCTGCAATCGTGACTATTCTGCGCTTTTCATGCCGCCGCAGGCATAAAGTCCGTAAAATTTCCGGCTGCAGTGATGAATACTGCAGCCGGATAAAACTACAGACTCAGCAAGCGACGATATTGCCCGCCTTCACGGATAAATACCGGGATTCTGTCCAGCGGTGTAGCAAAGCGTAGCATTTGTCCTCCTTGGTAGCTCTCGCCAGTAACAAGATCGGTCCATTTTTCGCCCTCTGGCAGCCAGACGTCGCGTTCACGCATTCCTTCATGCATGACGGGCGCAATCAGCAAATCAGGGCCGAAGCAGTACTGGTCGGTAATTTCCCAGCTATTTACCTGGTCGGGGAACTCAAAAAACAGGGTACGCATGACCGGCGTATTGCGTTTATGGGTTTCTGCCATCAGTGCTTTAATGTAGGGTTTGAGCTGCTCGCGCAGTGTCAGGCAGCCTGCCAGCACCTCATATACGTCTTCGCCATAGCTCCAGACTTCATTTGGTGCTCCGGTTGGGCACTGGGCAATGCCATCCCGATAGGGCTGCTCGGGCAAAATCTGTGGATCACGGTTGCCATGTAGGCGCATGACTGGGCTAAAGACTCCCCACTGGAACCAGCGAATCAGCAGCTCATGGAAACGCGGGTCATGAATATTGCCACCATGAAAGCCGCCAATATCCGTTGTCCACCACGGGATTCCTGCGATCCCCATATTCAGGCCGGCAGCAAACTGATTGCGTAATGAACGAAACGAAGAGTGAATGTCGCCTGACCATACCAGTGCGCCATAGCGTTGACTACCCGCCCACGCGCAGCGCAGCAAGTTGATAACCTGGTCTTCCCCATCTGCTTTCATGCCGTCAAAGAAGGTCTTAGCGTACATTCGCGGATAGATATTACCGACTTCCAACACCGGACCGGCGTGATAACGATAATTATCATAGTCGTAGACACTGAATTCCGGCTCGGCTTCATCTAACCAGAAGAGTTTCACGCCTTTATCGTAATAGTTGTGTTTTGCTTTCCCCCAAACATAGTCGCGGGCATCTGGATGGGTGGCATCGAAGAAGGTGGTATTACCGAGGAAATCCATATTAATTGGCAATCCACGTTCCGTTTGTACCAGCCAACCGTTTTCGCGCATCTCCCGATAGCTCTCGGTACGGCTATCAACCGTTGGCCACACAGACACCATCAGCTCGATACCTAAGGACTTCAGCTCGGTGATCATCGCATCGGGATCGGGCCAGTCGCGTGGGTCGAACATCCAGTCGCCCTGATTTGGCCAGTGGAAGAAATCAATGACGATCACCGAGATAGGTAAATTGCGCTGTTTATGCTCGCGGGCGACAGCTAATAACTCCTCCTGTGTGCGGTAGCGCAGTTTGCACTGCCAGAAGCCCATTGCGTAATCCGGCATCATCGGCGGCGTGCCGGTGGCGAGCGCATAAGCGTGGCTAATTTCTGCCGGGGTATCGCCAGCGGTGATCCAGTAGTCCAGCTGTTCACTGACGTGAGCTTCCCATTCCGTCACGTTTTGTGCAAAAGTCGCACGACCAATGGCCGGGTTGTTCCATAAAAAACCATAGCCCAGGCTGGAGAGCATAAATGGGACCGATGCTTGAGAGTTGCGCTGGGCCAGCTCAAGTACGCATCCTTTGAGGTTCAGATTCGTCTGTTGGTATTGGCCCATTCCGTAAATTTTTTCCCCTTCGGTAGCTTCGAAGCGGGCTTTTACCGCGTATTTCCCTCCCTGAATCGGACGAAACTCGCGCCCCTCCAAGTTAAGTGCGCTGACATACTGACCGTGGGAGGATTCGTCTTCCCCCATTTCGCCTCGCTGACGCCAGAACTCCTGCAGTAGGCACTTATGCGGATGGCGATAAAAGGCGATTTGTCCTTTTTGATTGACGATAGCGATTATCTTTCCATTAGTCAGCGTTGCCTGCTTTTGGTCATAAACGATTTGGCAGGCGCTTTCTGCGACGGGCTCCGCCAGCGCCCAGTCCTCATTTCTCATCACCGGTAGATGGCGGCCGCTGCGTATGCGCAGGCTGTTCTCCCCCCAGGGTTCTATCCAAAGATAGCGATCGTTTTGCTGCCAGACCAGGCGGCGCGGGTCTTGTTGCAAAAATGGCATGGTGGTTCCTCCTGTATTCAGGTGGTGAAGATAAAGAGCGTCAGTGGTTAGTTGTTTCCAGATCGCGGCGAACCTTGTCTTCCATCGCTTCGTATTTGCGGAAGAAAAGCAGAGGGATCGCGGCAAGTGTGAAGAGCAGGGCGGGTGCCCAAATGAAGGCCCAGGTTATCCCCTCCAACCCAGCAGCACTTTGGGCGTGGTTAGGGACGTAGCCAAAACTGTTCATGATCCAGGCAGCAAAGGCTGTGCCTAAACCGCTGCCCATCTTGATGCAGAAGGTGCTGCCGAAGGCGATAAGTATGCCCGTTGCCTTGATACCGGTTTTCCAGGCGCCAAAATCAACGGCGAAGCCCAGCATGGCGAAGGGCATTGAGCATGCGATGCCGCTGCCGATATTGCCGATAACCCAGGCGGCAATCAGTAACGGGATGTTATCCATCGCCAGCCACATCATGATCCCGCCCAGCGTGGCGACCAGCAGGCCGCTAATCCAAATCCAGGTTTTGGCAATATATTTGCTAAAGAAAGGGATAGCGATGATAAACAGGATCTGAATGGTAGCCAGACTGTTAATCAGCGGGACAAGATCTTTACGATCGAGGTTGTAGGTCAGGTAGTAGACGATGGTCGTCGAACGTTGCTGTAGGGCTATCCAGAAGATCAGGTTTGCCAGCACCATCAGTATCCACGGCCAGTTGCCTTTCATCGCCGCGAAGCTTTTTTTCATCGGCAATCGTGGTTCTTGCTGTATTTTATCCGTATCCATTTCACGAATATTTTTAAACGCAAAAAGGGTTAGTGCACAGGATATAATTGCAAACAAAATAGCCGTGTAAATAAATCCGGCATGATCATTTCCCTTACCTAAAAAAGCGACTAATGGTAATGCGGTCGCGTTCATCAACAGGACCCCAATTTGTCCACCGGTCATCCTCCAGGAGTTTAATACCAGACGCTCTTTTGGGGATAACGTCATCAGCGGTAATATTGCGCTGAGAGGTGTGTTGAGTCCGGTAAATAAAATACTGGCAACCATGTACGATATTGCTGCATAGATGGCTTTTCCGGTCATGCTGATATCTGGAGACCAAAATGAAAGTGCACTAAATACGCCAAAAGGTAGTGGAAGCCATAAGAACCAGGGGCGACATTTTCCGTAACGGGAGCGAGTTTTATCGATAATAATCCCCCAGATCGGGGCATCAATGCCGTCTACAATGCGTGCCAGCAGTAAGATGACCCCTGCTACCGCAAGGCTTATTCCCGCAACGTCGGTGTAGAAATATAATATGTACGTTGAACCGAAGCAGTACAGCAGATTGCCCGCGACATCTAAAAAACCGTAGCTGATACGCTGTAGTAAAGATAATGACATTGACCCGGCAGACTGGGTATCTTCAATAACAGAACTCATGGTGATAACTCCTGTATTGTAACGATACGCCTAGAAAAACATCTTTTACTTTCTAAGCAAGAAGGCGTTTTTTATTTTTTCATATTTATAAACGATCACCTTAGAGAATAAGAGTGTAATCAACCGTAAATTTAAACTAGTTAAACACAGTGTTGTAATCAATTATCAAATCTTACATCAGGATTGCGTTTATTCGTTTTTCTGGGCTTTATTGTTTTATTTGCTATGCTGCTCACATTTCAATCAGAGTTGAAATGAAATAACTTTCACAATGAAATGAAATAGTTTTCACGTGTTTAGCTGAGGTGTTGATCGTTGGCAAGGACGGGTGGGGATTGGGAAGGATCCTGACGATGAGGAGCGTTGGCTGCCGCTGACAGAATAAGAGGCAAAACGCAGATATAAAAAAACCCGCCGAGGCGGGTTTTTCTTCAACAAAGACTCAGCGAGCGGGCGATTAAGCCAGTTTGCTGATCTGCGCAGCCAGGTTGGCTTTATGACGCGCAGCTTTGTTTTTGTGGATCAGACCTTTAGCAGCCTGACGGTCCACGATTGGTTGCATTTCGTTAAATGCTTTCTGTGCAGCAGCTTTATCGCCTGCTTCTACAGCTGCGTATACTTTCTTGATGAAAGTACGCATCATAGAACGACGGCTAGCGTTGTGCTTGCGGGCCTTTTCAGACTGAACGGCGCGCTTCTTAGCTGATTTGATATTAGCCAAGGTCCAACTCCCAAATATGATCTATATAGACAATTCAAAGGCCGAGGAATATGCCCTCTTAGCCTTCTTTTGTCAATGGATTTGTGCAAATAAGCGCCGTTAGTAATACAACGCTTGGTTACGTAGTGATGGCGCAGGATTCTACCAGCTTGCGCCCACCGAATACAGCCTTTCTGCGATAAAAATCGCCAGTGGCGCCAGATTTGATTGGTGTTTACATCAAGGTGGATGAAATCGTTGCATCTTTCGTAAACGAGGTGCAATCGCCGGTTAACGTCGCCTGCTCTACAAGGTATACTTTCACGATTTTCACTGTATTGAGCCAGACATGAAGCTGATACGCGGCATACATAATCAAGGTCAGGCACCGCATGGGTGCGTGTTAACCATTGGCAATTTCGACGGCGTGCACCGTGGGCATCAGGCGCTATTAGAGCGTTTGCGTGCAGAAGGACGTGAGCGCGGCCTGCCAGTTGTGGTGGTGATTTTTGAGCCGCAGCCGCTGGAGCTTTTCGCAACGGACAAAGCCCCGGCGCGTCTGACGCGTTTGCGCGATAAGGTCCGTTATCTGGCCGAAAGCGGCGTGGACTACGTGCTTTGCGTCCGCTTTGACCGCCGTTTCGCGGCCCTGACGGCGCAGGAGTTTATCAGCGAGCTGCTGGTAAAACGCCTGGGCGTACGGTATCTGGCGGTCGGTGATGATTTCCGCTTCGGCGCTGGTCGCGAAGGGGATTTCTTGTTATTACAGAAGGCTGGTGCGGAATTCGGTTTCGACGTCACCAGCACCCAAACGTTTTGTGAAGGCGGCCTGCGCATCAGCAGCACCGCGGTGCGTCAGGCACTGGCTGAGGATGACCTCGAGCTGGCACAAACGCTGCTGGGCCATCCTTTCAGCATTTCTGGGCGCGTGGTTCACGGTGATGAACTCGGGCGCACCATCGGTTTCCCGACGGCGAATATACCGCTGCGTCGTCAGGTTTCCCCGGTTAAAGGGGTGTATGCGGTGGAAGTTGCGGGGCTTGGCGACAGATTGCTGCCAGGTGTGGCCAATATTGGCACCCGTCCAACGGTCGCTGGCGTACGCCAGCAGCTAGAAGTGCATTTGTTAGACGTTGTAATGGACCTTTATGGTCGCCATATAGACGTCATACTGCGTAAAAAAATACGCAACGAGCAGCGATTTTCATCGCTGGACGAATTAAAAGCGCAAATCGCGCGTGATGAATTAACGGCTCGCGAGTTGTTCGGGCTTTCAAACCCGGCGTAATGCCAACGTAAATATACGGAAACGAGAATCTGATGAGTGACTATAAATCAACCCTGAATTTGCCGGAAACAGGGTTCCCGATGCGTGGCGACCTCGCCAAACGCGAACCGGGAATGCTGGCCCGTTGGACCGATGATGACCTTTACGGTGTTATCCGTGCAGCGAAAAAAGGCAAAAAAACGTTCATTCTGCATGATGGCCCTCCTTATGCGAATGGCAGCATTCATATTGGTCACTCCGTTAACAAGATTCTGAAAGATATTATCGTTAAGTCCAAAGGCCTGACGGGCTTTGACTCGCCGTATGTGCCGGGTTGGGACTGCCATGGTCTGCCAATCGAACTGAAAGTTGAGCAGGAATTTGGTAAGCCAGGTGAGAAATTCACCGCGGCGGAATTCCGCGCGAAGTGCCGTGAATACGCGGCCACCCAGGTTAACGGGCAGCGTGAGGACTTCATCCGTCTGGGCGTGCTGGGCGACTGGTCTCGTCCGTACCTGACCATGGACTTCAACACCGAAGCCAACATCATCCGCGCGCTGGGTAAAATCATCGGCAACGGCCACCTGCATAAAGGCGCGAAGCCTGTGCACTGGTGCGTAGACTGCCGTTCTGCGCTGGCTGAAGCGGAAGTGGAATATTACGACAAAACCTCTCCCTCCATTGACGTGGCGTTCAACGCCGTCGATCAGGATGCGGTGAAGGCGAAATTTGGCGTGGCTTCCGTTAATGGCCCAATTTCTCTGGTTATCTGGACCACCACGCCGTGGACGCTGCCCGCTAACCGCGCCATCTCTCTGTCAGCAGAGTTTGAATATGCGCTGGTGCAGGTTGAAGGCCAGGCAATCATCCTGGCGAAAGACCTGGTTGAAAGCGTGCTGAAACGCGCGAATATCACCGACTACACCGTGCTTGGCACCGTGAAGGGTGATGAGCTGGAACTGATGCGCTTCAAGCATCCATTCCTCGATTTCGACGTGCCGGCAATTCTTGGCGATCACGTTACCCTGGACGCGGGTACCGGTGCGGTACACACCGCCGGTGGCCATGGTCCTGACGACTACACCATCAGTCAGAAATACGGTCTGGAAATCGCGAACCCGGTTGGACCGGATGGCGCGTATGTGGCGGGTACTTACCCGACCCTGGACGGTGTGAACGTTTTCAAAGCTAACGATGTTATCGTCAACATGCTGCGTGAAAGCGGTGCGCTGCTGCACGTTGAGAAATTGGTTCACAGCTATCCGTGCTGCTGGCGTCACAAAACGCCGATCATTTTCCGTGCGACCCCACAGTGGTTCATCAGCATGGATCAGAAAGGCCTGCGTGAGCAGTCGCTGAAAGAGATCAAAGACGTGCAGTGGATCCCGGACTGGGGCCAGGCGCGTATCGAATCAATGGTCGCGAACCGTCCTGACTGGTGTATCTCCCGTCAGCGCACGTGGGGCGTGCCAATGTCCCTGTTCGTGCATAAAGAGACGCAGGAACTGCACCCGCGCACGCTTGAGCTGATGGAAGACGTGGCGAAACGCGTTGAGCAGGACGGCATTCAGGCGTGGTGGGATCTCGACCCGCGCGACATCATGGGCGACGACGCCGACACCTACGAGAAAGTGCCAGACACGCTCGACGTATGGTTCGACTCCGGTTCTACCCACTCGTCTGTGGTTGACGTGCGTCCGGAGTTCTCCGGTCACGCGGCGGATATGTATCTGGAAGGTTCTGACCAGCATCGTGGCTGGTTCATGTCTTCCCTGATGATTTCCACGGCGATGAAAGGCAAAGCGCCTTACCGTCAGGTACTGACCCACGGTTTCACCGTTGACGGTCAGGGCCGCAAAATGTCCAAGTCGATCGGTAATACCGTATCGCCGCAGGACGTGATGAACAAACTGGGCGCAGATATCCTGCGTCTGTGGGTGGCTTCCACCGATTACACCGGCGAAATGGCGGTCTCCGATGAGATCCTCAAACGTGCGGCCGACAGCTATCGTCGTATCCGTAACACCGCGCGCTTCCTGCTGGCGAACCTCAACGGTTTCGATCCGGTAAAAGACATGGTGAAACCGGAAGAAATGGTCGTTCTGGATCGCTGGGCGGTGGGCTGTGCGCAGGCTGCACAGGAAGACATCCTGAAAGCGTATGAGTCTTACGATTTCCACGAAGTGGTGCAGCGCCTGATGCGCTTCTGCTCCATCGAAATGGGCTCGTTCTATCTCGACATCATCAAAGACCGTCAGTACACCGCGAAACCAGACAGCCTCGCACGTCGCAGCTGTCAAACCGCGCTGTATCACATTGCAGAAGCCCTGGTTCGCTGGATGGCGCCAATCATGTCCTTCACCGCGGATGAAATCTGGGGCTACCTGCCAGGCTCCCGCGAGAAGTACGTCTTCACCGGCGAGTGGTACACCGGCCTGTTTGGTCTGGCGGAAACCGAAGCGATGAACGATGGCTTCTGGGACGAACTGCTGAAAGTGCGCAGCGAAGTGAACAAAGTTATCGAGCAGGCGCGTGCCGATAAGAAAGTGGGCGGTTCTTTAGAAGCCGCGGTTACGCTGTATGCCGAGCCAGAACTGGCGGCGAAACTGACCGCACTGGGCGATGAATTGCGATTTGTCCTGTTGACCTCCGGGGCTTCCGTTGCGGATTATGCAGCGGCAACCGCTGAGGCGCAGCAGAGCGAATTGCTGAAAGGCCTGAAAGTGGCGTTGCAGAAAGCCGAAGGTGATAAGTGCCCGCGTTGCTGGCATTACACCACCGACGTCGGTCAGGTGGCGGAACACGCAGAAATCTGCGGCCGCTGTGTCAGCAACATTGCCGGTGACGGCGAAAAGCGTAAGTTTGCCTGATGAGTCAATCAATCTGTAAAAGCGGCCTGCGCTGGCTGTGGCTAGTTGTGGTGGTGCTGATTATCGATCTCGGCAGCAAGTTCCTGATCCTCCAGCATTTCATGCTGGGGGAAACAGTCTCGCTGTTCCCGTCGCTGAACCTGCACTACGCGCGCAATTATGGCGCGGCGTTTAGCTTCCTCGCCGACAGCGGCGGCTGGCAGCGCTGGTTCTTTGCTGGAATCGCCATCGGTATCTGTGTGATTTTGGCGGTACTGATGTACCGCTCGAAAGCCACTCAGAAGCTGAACAACATTGCCTATGCGCTGATCATTGGTGGCGCACTGGGCAACCTGTTTGACCGGTTGTGGCACGGATTCGTGGTCGACATGATCGACTTCTACGTCGGCAACTGGCACTTCGCGACTTTCAACCTCGCCGATTCCGCAATCTGTATCGGTGCGGCACTGGTTGTGCTGGAAGGCTTCTTGCCGAACGCGGCCGCGAAGAAACAGGCGTAATAAATCGCCGGGCGGCGCAATGCGTTTATCGGCTTACGGATTTCGTAGGCCGGGTCAGCGCAGCGCCACCGGGCAACATTAGCGAGCAAATCTGCATGTCTAAATCTGTACAGAGCAATAGCGCGGTGCTGGTGCACTTCACGCTGAAACTCGAGGATGGCTCCACGGCTGAATCCACCCGTAACAACGGCAAACCCGCGCTGTTTCGTTTGGGTGATGCCTCCCTGTCAGAAGGGCTGGAGCAACATCTGCTAGGCTTGAAAGAAGGGGATAAAACCACCTTTTCCCTCGAGCCAGACGCGGCCTTTGGCGTGCCGAGCCCAGACCTGGTTCAGTACTTCTCACGTCGTGAGTTTTTAGATGCTGGCGAGCCGGACATTGGCGCGATCATGCTCTTTACTGCAATGGATGGCAGCGAAATGCCAGGGGTTATTCGTGAAGTTAACGGCGATTCGATCACCGTCGATTTCAACCACCCGCTGGCGGGGCGTACCGTTCATTTTGATATTGAAGTGCTGGAGATAGACCCGGCACTGGAGGCATAAAATGCAGATCCTGTTGGCCAACCCGCGCGGTTTCTGCGCCGGTGTAGACCGCGCTATCAGCATTGTTGAAAACGCGCTGGAGATCTTCGGCGCGCCGATTTACGTCCGTCATGAAGTGGTACACAACCGCTACGTGGTCGACAGCCTGCGTCAGCGCGGTGCCATTTTTATCGAGCAAATCAGCGAAGTGCCAGATGGTACGATTCTGATTTTCTCTGCGCACGGCGTTTCTCAGGCGGTACGTAACGAAGCCAAAAGCCGTGATTTGACCGTTTTCGACGCGACCTGTCCTTTGGTGACCAAAGTGCACATGGAAGTCGCCCGCGCCAGTCGTCGTGGCGAAGAGTCGATTCTGATTGGCCACGCGGGTCACCCGGAAGTCGAAGGCACCATGGGTCAGTACAGCAACCCAGAAGGGGGCATGTATCTGGTTGAATCGCCGGAAGACGTCTGGACGCTGAACGTTAAAAACGAAACGCGTCTGTCATTCATGACCCAGACCACGCTCTCCGTTGACGATACCTCTGACGTGATTGATGCCCTGCGTCAGCGCTTCCCGAAAATCGTCGGGCCGCGTAAAGACGACATCTGCTACGCGACGACTAACCGTCAGGAAGCGGTGCGCGACCTCGCACAGCGCGCGGACGTGGTGCTGGTGGTGGGGTCGAAAAACTCCTCCAACTCTAACCGTCTGGCCGAGTTGGCTCAGCGTATGGGCAAAGCGGCATTCCTGATTGATGATTCCACCGATATTCAGGAAGAGTGGGTGAAAACGGCGGGCTGCGTCGGCGTCACCGCCGGAGCCTCTGCGCCGGATATTCTGGTGCAGAACGTGATTTCACGCTTGCAGGAGCTCGGCGGCGGCGATGCCATCCCGCTTGAAGGCCGCGAAGAAAACATCGTCTTCGAAGTGCCGAAAGAGCTGCGACTCGATATCCGCGAAGTAGAATAAGTTTTTTATCCGCGCTATATGAAAAAATGCCAGGCTAACACCTGGCTTTTTTTATGGAGGAATCATGCCTTTATCTATCATTCTCGACACCGACCCTGGCATCGATGATGCCGCGGCCATTGCGGCGGCGCTGTTTGCCCCTGAACTCAAACTCCAGTTGATTACCACCGTCGCCGGGAACGTCTCCGTTGAGAAAACAACGCGTAACGCCCTGCAATTGCTGCATTTCTGGCAGGCCGATGTGCCGGTCGCCCAGGGGGCCGCCACGCCGTTATTGCGCCCGCTGCGCGATGCCGCCTATGTCCATGGCGAATCAGGAATGGAAGGCTACGACTTTGTCGATCACCAGCGTCAGCCGCTCGCGAAACCCGCTTTCATTGCACTCCGTGATGCGCTAATGAGCGCCCCGGAACCGTTGACGTTGGTGGCGATTGGCCCACTGACCAACATTGCTCTGCTGCTGACCCAGTATCCGGAATGTAAATTCAATATCCGCCGGTTGGTGATTATGGGCGGTTCGGCCGGACGCGGGAACTTCACGCCGAACGCGGAATTCAATATTGCTATTGACCCGGAAGCCGCAGAGCGCGTGTTCCAGAGCGGGATTGAGATTGTGATGTGCGGGCTCGATGTTACCAATCAGGCGCTGTTAACCCCGGCGTATCTGGCGATGCTGCCTGAGGTGAACCAGACCGGGAAAATGCTGCATTCGCTGTTTAGCCACTATCGCAGCGGCAGCATGGGCAGCGGCCTACGGATGCATGACCTTTGTGCCATCGCCTGGCTGGTACGCCCGGAGTTATTCACCCTTAAACCGTGTTTTGTGACGGTAGAAACCCAGGGAACCTGGACAGCGGGCACCACGGTGGTCGATATCGAAAACCGCTACGAACGCCCGGCAAATGCGCAGGTGGCGCTGGATCTGGACGTCGATGGTTTCCGTCAGTGGGTGGCAGAAGTGATCGCGCTGGCACCGTAAGCGCGGCTAAATTTTCTCGCTGAGATAATCAATCATCGCCCGCATTCTGGCGGGCATATGCTTATTGCCCGACCACAGCAGCCAAAGCTGGCCGGAATAGCGGCTGATAAATTCCCATTCCGGCAGCACCTGGACAATGTCGCCGTTCTCCAGCGCTTCTCGGGCGGTAAAAAGCGGCAGGCTGCCAATTCCCAGATGCTGTTTGACGGCGTCCAGACGCACCGCGGTATGGTTGGCAGCATAGCGGCCCTGCGTCTGAATGGTCTCCGTTTTGCCCTCGCGTCGAAATTTCCAACGTGCGTCCGCAGGCATTTCGCCGAGGCTAATGCAGCTGTGCGCGGTCAGTTCCTGTGGGGTTTTGGGCGTACCGTGCTGCTGTAAATACGCAGGCGTTGCGCAGATGATATGCGTGACCGGCATCAGCGGCTTGCCGTGCAACCCGGGAGACGGAGAATGGGTAATGCGTAGCGCCAGATCGATTCCGTCATCGATGAAATCCAGCACTCTGTCCTCCAGTCGCAGACAAACGTCCACCTGCGGATAACGCGTCAGAAACTCCATCATCAGAGGATGTATCACAAAACGCCCAACGGCTTTCGGCACGCTGAGCGTCAGTTTTCCCTGCGCGATGGCCTGCTCGCGGTTGGCACCGTCCATCGCCTGACGCGCGGCCTCCAGCATCTGCTGCGCATGTTGATAAACCGTTTTCCCGCTGTCGCTCAGACGCAGCTTTCGCGTCGTTCGGTGCAGTAATTTGCTGCCAATTTCTTGTTCCAGTCGGGAAACACTGCGACTGATGGCGGAAGGCGTCGCCCCGGATTTACGGGCTACGGCGGAGAAACTGCCCTGGTCGACAACCTGGACGAACAGCGCGAGATCGGGAAGTAAGCTCAGATTCATTTGTGCCTGTTGCGCAAAGGTGCATTGAGAATGGATGGGATTATCGCTACGAATGATATCAATATACTGTCCAGAACCAGAGGAGAACAACCATGACAGAACGCCTTTATTACACCTCCGACGCCACTGAAGGTCGGGCACACATACTGCGTTGCGAGCCTGACGCGGAAGGGCGTTACGCCGTGGAACTGGACCGGACATTGTTTCATCCACAGGGTGGCGGCCAGCCCGCAGACCGCGGCTGGATTGCGGGCGTGGCGGTCGAAAGCGTAGTGACCCGCGATGACCACGTGGTGCATATACTGGCGCAGCCGCTTTTGCCTGGTGAGGTATCGATTGAAGTTGATACGGTGGCGCGGTTGCTGCATTCCCGGCTGCACTCTGCCGGACATATGATTGGTCAGGCGGGTGAGCAGCTTAGCTGGCAGCCCGTCAAAGCGCATCACTGGCCGGGAGAAGGGCGGATTACGTTTGTGGCCAAAGAGCATGCCGCGTTGCCGGAAGCCAGCGCGCTACAGGCAAAAATTGACGGCTGGATTTCAGAGGATCTTCCGCGACGCCTGGCTATGGAAGAGGGCTTACGCAAGGTCGGATTCGGCGAACAGCCTGCTTATCCGTGCGGAGGCACCCACGTTGCCAGTTTGTCCGCACTGGGTGAGGTGGTGATAACTCAACTTAAGCTCAAAAAAGGCCAGATGGTGGTCAGCTATACCCTGGGGTGATTCTGCGGCAAAGTGAGCTTTCTCACAGTCGGTTAATCGATTAATCTGCTAATCTTATTCCGTTGTTCTCCTCGGGCCGGAGAAGCTGATGAATCCTTCAATAACAATGCCGCCACAGGTGACATGGGCGAACGGTGCCCTTTCTGGTGCACCGCTTATCCAAAAAACGACTCACCTCGGAGACTTAAATAACGTCTTTGCCGACGATGACGCGTGGCGCCGCTGTGACCCTATGCTCGCCGTCTATCGTGTTGAAATGCTTGATACCCCATCGGGTGAGGGCGAGCTGTATACCGGTGTAACCCATCTTAACCCAGGCCGAGTCGGCAATGAGTTCTTCATGACCCGTGGTCATTTCCATGCCCGTCGCGAGCAGGGCGAAATCTATTTTGGTCTGCGTGGCGAAGGACTGCTGTTATTACAGGACGCGCAAGGACAAACCCGGCTGGAGCAGGTTCGGCCAGGTTCTGTGCACCACATCGCCGGTTTCACGGCGCATCGACTGATTAATACCGGCAGCGATATTCTGTCGGCGCTGGCCGTATGGCCCAGCGTCGCCGGGCATGATTACGCTGCGCTGAGCGGCGGGTTTGCTCTGCGGGTGACGGCCGACACGCTGAAGCTGATGGCGAAAGAGGTGCAGAATGGCTGACCGCGCGCGACGTTTTGGCCTGGATATGACTATCCTGCGTCAGCCGATGGGTTTTACCTACGGCGACGATGTCACTGGCCCGATGCCGGAGATCCGTACCCTGGCGCAGATCCGGCCTTCGTTGCGCGATCCAATGTGTGACGGGCCGGAAGAGGTGTATGCGATCGCCATGGACGTCGCCCGGCTTCAGGATCGCGAAGAGCTGAAAAAACGGATGCTGCTGTTTGGCGTTGTCACCTACGCCGCCGGAAAGTTAGGGAAAGAACCTATTCGCAGCCAAGGGCATATTCATCGCATCAGTCAGCACAGCGGCTGGTCGCCGCCGGAGCTGTACGAAATCTGGCAGGGCAAAGCGATTATTTATATGCAGGAGTACGTGGCGGACGATCCGGGCCGTTGTTTTGCGGTGATTGCCGGTCCCGGTGAAAAAGTGCTGGTCCCGCCGGGTTGGGGGCATGCCACCCTCTCCGCCGATCCGGATCAGCCGCTGACTTTTGGTGCCTGGTGTGACAGGGAATATGGCTTCGAATACGACACCGTACGAGCGCATCAGGGGCTGGCATGGTATCCGTTGTTGCAGGATAAGCAGATAATCTGGCAGCATAATTCTCACTATGCGCCCGCCCGGTTGCAGGTGATCCTGCCCCGCGCGTATCGGGAGTTTGGTATTACCGACGCCCCGATTTATCAGCAGTTTATTGAGGATCCCGCTCGCTTCCAGTTCATCTCACGCCCGGATAAAACCGCCGCGCTATGGCAGAATTTCCATCCATAAACGTTTGCCTGGTGGCGCTGTGCTTACCGGGCCTACATCATTCGGTAGGCCCGGCACGCGTCAGGCAAACAGCCCCGTAGCGACACCGACTGCTGCCAGGACCAGCAGCAGGAGCATCGCTTTCACCGGCGATACGCCGCGCTTGGCCATCAGATACCAGGTGCCGAGCACCACAATCAGCGGCAGCAGCTGCGGGAAAATCCCGTCCAGCATCTGTTGCAGATGAATGTTCACGCCGTCTTTGGTCACGAACTCCAGGCCTGAACCAAGTTTAACGTAGCTGGCCGCCACGCCGCCCATCACAAACACCCCGAGCAGCGACAGCGCTTCACGCAGGCGGGTCGATTTGCTGCTGACCAGCATTTCAACCGATCCGGATCCCATCTGGTAGCCTTTCAAAAACAGGAACCACGAGCCGGGCAGAATGATCGCCAGCCACGCGACGGTGTAAAACAGCGGACCAAGAATATTGCCCCCGGCCGCCAGCGCCATCCCGATGCTCAGCAGAATCGGGATCAGCATCCCGGGGATCATCGAATCGCCGATCCCGGCGATCGGCCCCATCAACCCGACCTTCAGGGTGTTAATTGTTTCCCCGTCGATCGGTTCGCCGTTCGCTTTTTTCTCCTCCAGGCCCAGCGCCATGCCGTTAACGATCGCGCCAATCTGCGGTTCCGTATTGTAGAACGAAGCATGGCGACGCAGCATTTCGGTGCGCTGTGCGGCATCCGGGTAAAGTTTTTTCGCCACCGGCAGCATGCTCAGACAGAAACCAAACGATTCCAGACGTTCGAAGCTCATTGAAGACAGATTGTGCATCATCCACGCGCGCCAGCAGCGGCGCAGATCAGTGCGGGTCAGTTTACGTTCTTCCATCAGAATTCATCCTCATCATCGACGGTCGGCTTCGCGGCGGCAGTCTGCGGTGCTTCTGGCTTGTAGTTGTAGTGGATAAGCGCCAGCAGCGCGCCAACAATCACAAGGGCGACCATGTTCAGTTTCAGGAACACGATGCAGATAAAGCCGACGAGGAAATAGATAATCATGGTGTAGTTTTTAATGATTTGTTTCAGCAGGATAGCGATACCCACCGCCGGTAAAATGCCGCCCAGGACGCTCATGGTCGAAATCACAATCGCCGGCAGGCTGTCCATAAATCCGCTGATGTACTGCGCGCCAAAGTAAACGGCAATAAACGTCGGTACGAATCGCAGCACAAAGTTCGTGGCCTGGGGCCAGATGGCGCTGTTGAGGTAAATGCCGCGTTCGTCGCCGCGCTCGAGAGCGGTGTCGGCGCGGTGGTTCCAGAAGGAGTTGAGCACCATCATGGTGTTGAACAAAATGGTGCCCGCGATCCCGATGGTGGCGGCCAGGGCGACGGCGACTTCCGGGCCTTTGCCGGACAGGATCCCCAACGCGATTGCGGGATACGCGACAAAGTTGAGGTCCGCAGGCATCGAACCGCCCGGCGTGACCATCGCGATATATACCGCCTGCACCGCGACGCCAATCATGATCCCCGTTTTCACATCGCCGAGGATCAGACCGACTAACATCCCGGAAACTAAAGGCCGGGACAGGAGATACCATCCGCCGGTCAGGCCAAACAACCAGGGGGTGCTGAGCGCGCCGAGGTAACAGAGCAGGCCAATCAGTGTGGCTTCGAATACCATTTTCAGCTCCTTATTTCAGTTTCTGACGCGCGTCCTGCCAGCTATAACAGGTGGCATCGGGCACCAGGCGAAACTCGACGTGATGGCCCTGGGCGCAGAGCCATTCAAACGCGGCGGCTTCCTCGGCGGTTACCGACTGGTTTGGACCGATGGTGGTGGTGTTGGCGCGCGCGCTCATCGGCCCGACGTTGATTTTTCCGTTGCTGTTTTTCAGGCTGATCCCGGCCTGCTCAATGCGTTGCAGCGTGAGCGGAGATTTGCCAATCACGAAATAGCGCTTCTCGCTGGCAATGACTTTGGGCAGCTTTTCGATGGCGGTGGCGGTATCAAACAGCCAGACTTTGGTGTCCGACACCGCGCCTTTCATTACCGACGAGAGCAGCGGGTCGGCCGCAACGGCATCATCAATCGCCACGATACCGTCACAGGGCAACTCTTTGGCCCAGCGCGTGATGAGCTGCCCATGAATGACGCGGTCATCAATACGAACGAAAGAAAGACTCATAGCACACCTCTTTAAAAATCATCAGATTGGGTGAACGTGACCGGTACCGCGATGACCAGCGTGGGTTGAGTTAAAACCAGCAGTTGTGTCGCCGCGGCATGAACGTCGGTCAGAAGATGGATGTCGTCGGTTTGCAGCAGCATCGGCAAATTGACCCCCGCCAGAACCGCCATTGGCGGCGTGGTGGCGGGCGAAAAGGCGTGCTGGCACGCGACGTTCCACGGCGTGCCGCTTTGCATATCGCACAGCACCAGTACGCCGTCTGCATTGTGTTGGGCCTTTACCAGCGTGGTGGCGAAATCGTCTCTGAAGCCGTCTATTCCAGCGGTTGCGTTGAGCGCGACGGGAAAGACATACGGAAGCTCGCCATACACCAGTGAGGCGCTGTCCAGCAGGGCGCTCGCCAACGGGCCATGAGAGGCGACAATCACGTTAATCATTTTACCCCCTGACCCAGGCTTTCATGGTCGCCAGCTGTTGGCCGATGCCTTTGCCCCACGGTGTGATGCGATATTCACCCACGCCAGCGGGCACAATAAAGGTTTCTGCGTAGTGCACCATGAAGGGCTCAAATGCGCCTGTCGGGCTATCGACTCGCGCTTCGTCCCCAGCCACCAGGTTCAGCACGTTTACGCCGCCGCGGGTATGGTGCGTGACGGATTTCGTAAACCAGTGACGGCGGGTTTCAATAAATTCACGTTCGTGCAGGCCGGTGCGCTCCTCGCGCCAACCGTCGCCTTCACCGATGGGCTCGATGCGGTTCACCAGATGTTCATGCACCCATTGGGTATCGCGCTGCCAGTCGATCACCTTCTCACCGTGTTCGAGATGCACCGGCCTTGGCAGGCCGTCCATTCCCAACCGACCCCAGTCCCAGAGCTTGAAGGTGAAGATGTACGGCGTGGCGCTGATCTCCAGCACCATCGTGCCTGAACCGGAACAGTGGACGGTGCCTGCCGGGATCAGGAAATGATCGTGTTTGCGCGCCGGGATCTTATTGACGAAACGCTCATCGTCAAAGTCGGTTTGGCCCTGCACAGCCTGATGCAAATTGTCCAGGATCGCCTGCGGGTCGGTGCCGGTTTTGGTGCCGAGATACACCACCGCGCCCGGTTCTGCTTCCAGAATGTAGTAACTCTCATCCTGGGTGTAGTGCATGCCGAACTGCTGCTGGATATATTCGGTCAGCGGGTGCACCTGGAAGCTGAGGTTCTGCCCGCCCATGGTGTCGAGAAAATCGAAGCGAATCGGAAACTCAGCGCCAAAGCGCGCATGGACTTTTTCGCCCAGCAATTCGCGCGGGTGAAGCAGAACCACATTCTGAGAAGGGATCTCGATCCGCACGTCACCAAACCGTAGCAACAGGCTGTTTTCCTCGGGCACGCAGTCAAAACACCAGGCGTAGTTTGGTTTCGAGGGATCGAGATCGAACTGATTTTTCATCCACTGGCCGCCCCAGACGCCGGGGTCGAAAAACGGCACGACGCGGAACGGGCGCTGGACGGTGTGCGCCAGACCGGCGCGGAGCGCTTCGCCGCTGACCATCGCAGGATTGTCTGGCACGGTAGTATCCAGCAGGAAATCGGCGCGTTGTAATAAAGGCGTTTTATGGCGGTCGAAGACCCGCCATTCGATAAAAAAGGCCCGCTTGTAGCGACGCAGAATATCTTCATCATTATTTTCCGCGCCCCAGTTGCCCAACTCGCCACTGCGCATACGCTGCTGAATTTCCCAGCGTGGCAAATCGGCATACACCAGTACGTCGCCGTCATGGACCAGAGTTGCCCCTGGGCCGTAGACAATCACCAGCCCGCTGGCATCCGCAACTTGCTGGCGCAGTGCGGCCAGCTGCTGCGGGTCAAAAAATTCAGTGAGCTGATGACAGGAAAGCACCCCAAACACACGGTCGTCAGTCAGATTGCGGGCCAGCAACGCGTGCAGCGCTTCCTGGTTTTTGCGCGCCGCTTCAACGTTCAGCAGATTGCAGCCCGCGAACTGCGTCTGTAACGCCTGCTGCAGTTCGTCGAGACGCACGCCGGGATAGCAGTCGATCACCAGCACGGTTTTTTTTGCGTCAGAAAGTCGGGCGTTAAGTGCGACAAGTATTGCAGGCCAGCCTTGCCAGGCTTGCTCGTCGTAACCCTGAACCGGGACTTCAGGGTATTTATCGTAGGTCGTCGATTTCATTCTTTTCTCCGAGATGGCCGGAAGAGGTTGGGGTAAAAGAAATGTTTAAGGTCAGGTAATCACAGGCCTTCAGCGTGATTTCGCCGGTCAGGGGTCTAATCTTTTCGTCGCGCAGTGACACCAGCCAGATGTGCAGAGGATAGGGACTGTTCAGCGCGAACGTTTCGTCGTCCTCACCCGGGTTGAAAAGCCGGAGTGTGACGTCACCATGCTTGCCCGGGTTACACAGGCTCATCTGGATCCGCGAGTTATTGAGCGAGAGCCACTGCGCAGCAGGTGGGATGGGGGTCGTCGGTAGCGGCAAGGTGAAACGCTCAAGGCGCTCTTCAAAGGTATTCAACTGCTGTACCTGATAGGTCAGATAGCGTTCGCGATAGCAGGTGCAGGCGCTGAAGATTTCTGCATCGGACAGCGGGGAAGTGATAAAGACGGCATACTCAAAGCACATTGTCTGCTGCATTTGTGCATCCGGGGTCAACACCACTTTGTTGTTGATCCCGGAGGCGCGGCCCGGACGCCAGGGGGTATCATCTTTACCCAGTAATCCCACGCTACGAAACAGCGTCAGCGCCAGAGTATCTTCGTCAGGCAGTACCTCATACTCTTTGATGCCTTTGGTCATGACGCCCACGCAATGGTCAGCATCACGTAGGAAAACACCGTTTTCCATCGTAAAAATCGGCACCGGTTTTTCGACAAAACCGTTTTCACGCCACTGCTCGGTATAGCGGCTGATCGTTTCTCTACGCACCAGGGAAAAACCTTGATCCGCCCAGCTATAACGTGGTGAAACTACCGGGGTTTTCAGGTGGATGCGTAAACGGTGATCGCTGGCCGCGTTGTCGAGTTCATGCTGGATGCGCAGCCAGTTTTCGCCCAGCCGCAACTCCAGGCGGGTACGGATAATCATGCTCTGATCGTGTTCACCCGCCAGCCGATACGTGATATCTGAGGGAAGTTGAAGCGTGCACTCCAGCGTCATGATGGCCGTGTGCGGGTGGGTTTCAGCGTCGATAACCCGAAACGGGCCGGAACTGAGCGGCGTATCGTTTGCCAAGGGTGCAAAATCAAATTCATCGCCGTTGTCGGCGCAATCGCTGAATTGTATCAACGCGGGGTAATGCGCATCGCTGCGGCGATCTGTCAGTGTAATACTGCCATTCTCTATACTGAGGCGGAAATAGTCGTTCTCGATACTCTGGTTCCACTGTGGCGAGAGGGAGACAACGCCAGTGGGTGTTTCTTCCACCGACCAGGTCTGATATCCCAACCCGTTGAGGTCCGATACCGGGAACAGGATTTCACTGCGCCAGTAATCGGCCACCGTTTCCAATTTTTCTCCTTCAGCGGTCACGATAACCCGTTGCCCGCCGCTCAGACGCTGCTGGCCAATGACGCTGTGCGCTACCGGATCCTCCTGTCGTCGTAGGGTGAAATCACGCTGCTGGGTAAAGACCACCGCATTGACCAGACCGTTTTGCGCCTGAATATCGCAATTGAACACCACCAGAATAGTGTTTTTCCCGGTCATCAGCCCGATGCCGTGGCTGATTTTTTTCTTCAGCAGATTAATCAGGCTTAAGACCGAGCGCTCGACGCTAATCAGGCGCTGGATAATATTGTGGTTAACGGGATCCGCGTTGCTCGCTTCAATGCCGTTATGGGCATGTGCAGAGAAGACCTTCTTCCATAACGACGCCATGAGCGGTTGCGGCCAGTGAATGCCCAGTTGATTGGCGATGACCGTTAGCGGTTCGAGTTTATCCAGCAGGAGATGCTCGGTCTGCCAGGTCTGGCGTTTAATATCGTAACGGGTTGAATGGCAGGTGCGGTGGATACGCGATTTCTGACAGGCATACAATTCGCCCTCGATGGTATGAATAAACTCACTTTCGGCCCAGGCCTCTTCCATATAGCGCTCATAGCTCGCCATTTTAAACCGGTAAGGCAGCGCCATTTCATTCAGTGCCGCAACGGTCTGTGGAAACGAGGCATTGGGCAGGACCTGATCGCCACCGCAGGGCAGAAGTAATTTGTCGGTGTGCGTGTTCTTCTGCGCAAGCTGTTGCAGAATGGGCAGCAGTCTGTGGGTCAGATAGTCATCGTCGTGAGCTAAACATTTTCCTGGCCCGTAACCGTAATAAAGGTAGTTGGTTGCAATGGAGACCTGATTGGGCGCCCGCCACCAGAAATTGAGATCGCCGTCCAGTTGGTCGGTATAAATCCCGCGTTGCAGGACGCAGTACTCAATCCCAAGATCGCGATAAAACGCTGGCAGCCAGCAGTGCTGACCAAATATATCGGGCATATAGCCAATGTTCATACTGTGGCCGAACGCTTCGGCAATGCCGATCCCACACTGCAAATTACGGATCAGCGATTCGCTGCGGATCAACAGTGAATCACACTGGGTATACCAAGGGCCGACCAGAAGCCGACGCGTCTGAATCAGTTTGCGTAGCCGCTCGCGATTTTCCGGGCGGACCTGCAAATACTCATCCAGCACGATCGACAGTCCGTCAAAGGTATAGCTCGGAAAATCGTCGCGCGTTTCCAGCAGATCGAGCAGATAATCGATATTTTCGACCAGCAGGATATGTGAGTCCTCACAGGTGAAATACCATTCGGCGTCCCAATGACAATGCGGGACCACATAGACCTCTTTTTGAGACATAACTTTTCCTGTTAATTCAGTGTGATCCTGCCGGCTCTAAGCAAATAGAAACGAACGAAGACGTTAGCAAAAGCCACGAACAACACCCCCGTAGTCATCCCGGCCAGATAAGCGGGCAAATTCTGCACCAGTGGCCAGCCCCAGATAGCAGGGAGAGGGAACCATTGAACGGAACCCATACTGATGGCGATAAGCGAACCGATGATTGCGCCCAGGATGTTGATCGAGATGGTGATCACCGGATTTTTCAGCATGAACGGAATGGCGCCTTCGCCAATGGCGAGAAAGCCCAGAATCAGCGACGTCGTGCCGGTCACCCGCTGGTTTTCATCAAACACCCGCTGGCGTACAACAAAGCGGTCAATCACCGTCGCAAGACCAATGCCAATCGGTGGGATCACAATCCCGAGCACGCGGGCGGTGAGCGGGAAGATATGGTCAGCGGCAAGCCCTATGGCGATAGCACCAGCCGATTTGTTGACTGGCCCGCCCAAATCAAACGCCGTCAGAGAGGTGATGATGACCGCCAGGGTGAGTGCGCTGGAACGGCCGTGATCAAGGATGAACTGCTGGAAGAAATAGTTAATGCCGCCAAAGACCGGGTCGACAAAATAAAGGTTGAGGAAAAAGATCGCCAGAACCGTCAGGCCGGGCACGATCAACATCGGTTTCATCGCCTGCAGATGCTTATGCAGGTGAATATGACGATTGAGAAAGTCAGCCAGTAAGCCCGCAACCATGCCGAGCAACAGCGCCCCGAGAAAGCCGGAAGGAATGCCGCCGGGCTGCGCCCATAGCGTGAAGTGCAACCCGCCGGCGAAGGCTCCGCCGATAAAACCGGGAACCAGGCCGGGTCTGTCGGCAATGCTATAGGCCATATAGGCGGCAAACACCGGATACATGAACTTCATGATCATGCTGCCGTACAGCGTCAGGTAATGGAAAATCTGTAAAAGGCTATTGGAGTCAGTGGCATAACGAGTCTCTCCGATCGCCGTCACGCCCATGATGCTGGCTGAAAGCTGACCGATGCCGATCATCAACCCTGCCGCGACGATCACCGGGATCATATACGAGATGCCGCTGGAAACGCCCTGATAAAGGCGAGCGCCAAATGACTGAGCGCGTTGCGGCGAAGGGCTAGCCGATTCATCGCTCCTTTCGACAATGCCGTCCGGCTGATGAAGCAGACGCTCAATCAGAGCGGCTGCATCTTTCAGCGGCTCTGATACCGACGTGCTGATGAACGGTTTTCCGGCGAAACGCTCGCGCCCTTTTGGCGGCAGGGTGGCGGCAAAAATAACCCCCTGTGAGTGTTCAATCTGTTCTGCGGTGATAGGGTCTTCCGTACCACTGGCTCCCTGTTTTTCGCTATAAACGCGGATCCCTTTTGCTGCACCGGCTTTCTCAAGCGCCTCGGCAGCCATATAGGTGTGCGCGATTCCGGCAGAGCAGGAGGTGATCACCACGATGCTTTTACCGCTGTCGTTTACGATCTTTTTCTCCGCTGTCGGCTCAGTAGCATCGAGCTGCGCCAAAAAAGTACTAACCGTTGGGGCGGTGCGTAACGCGGCAACGTTATGCTCATCCATCAGTGCCAGGCTCAGTGAGGACAGGAGGCGCAAATGGCCTTCATCATCATTGTTTGGCACGGCCAGTAAAAAGACCATCGATACGCTATCTTCACCTTCCATTGTCGGCCAGTCATCGACGGGCTGCGTCAGGCGCACTGCGGCAAAAGCAGGGCGTTTCACCGTTGATGATTTGCCGTGTGGGATAGCGATACCTTGTTCAAATCCTGTTTCGGAGAGGGCTTCTCGCGCCCATACCGCTTCGCTAAAGGCTTCTTTACTGGACACGATGCCCTCGTCAAACAGGCGTTGGCAAAGGGCGGTGATGATCTCCCCCCGGGTTTGCCAATTTTTATCGAGCAGAATCAAACTTTCCTTCGTTACGCTACTGAGCTGCATACAAACCCCCAAAGTGTTTCAATCAATCCCTGCTTCAACATCTTCTTACGGTCAGATTAATCGATTAACCGTAAGAGGGAAGGGTGGTTAATGGGATTAACCCGGCAAAAATCAGCGTTGGGTGATTTTTACCCACCAGGATGTGAAGCGCCTCACAGGGAATAATGCAAAATTGAGGTTATTCGATTAATCTGAGGGAAACACGAGGAGGAATCATGACCACTGTTACGCTGGCGCAGGTCGCCGCAAAAGCTGGCGTGTCGACCGCCACGGTATCGATGGTACTGCGAAACCGCGGGCGTATCTCACAGGCAACCCGGGAAAGGGTGCTGCTGGCGTTGGATGAATCCGGCTATGTCTATAACCAGACTGCCGCGAACCTGCGCAACCGCAGCAGCAACCAGGTCGGGCTGCTGTTGCACGATATCACCAATCCGTTTTATGGCGAGATGACCGCCGGGCTGAGCCATGAAATGGAGCGTCATGAGATGCTGCTGTTTCTGGCTAACAGCGAAGAGTCGGAAGAGCGGCAGCAGAAGTTTGTCGATTCGCTGATGCGAAACAGCGCCTGCGGAATGGTGCTTTGCGCGGCGAGGGGCACGCCGCAGGCGTTTTTCGATGGCCTCAAGCGGCGCAATATCCCGGCAATAATGGTGGTGCGCCCGCTGGAGGACCCGGATTTCGATTTCGTCGGCACCGATAACTTTCTTGGTTCGCGGATGGCGACCGCGCATTTGCTGAAACTGGGTCATCGCAACATTGCATTTATCGGTGGGAGCCTGAATTCGGGGACTCGCGCCGAGCGTATCGGCGGATTTACCAGTAAGTTGCTGGAATATGAGGTGGCGCCGAAGCCGGAGTGGATTGTCGCCTCGCAGGCCAGTCAAAGTGATGGTGCGCGGGTGGCGGAAGCGCTGTTTAGCCAATTTCCGCAGATTACCGCCGCCGTGTGCTATCAGGATATTGTCGCGTTGGGGGTGATGCTGGCGCTGCGCAAAGCAGGCCGCGAACCGGGGCGAGATTTTGCGTTGGTTGGATTTGACGATATCACCGAAGCGGCACTGGTGCAGCCCGCGCTGACCACGGTTTCTGTTGCCGCAAAAGAGATAGGACGCAAGGCTGGAGAGCTGTTGTTCAGCCGGATTCAGGGCAACAGTGAGCCACCTAAACGGATAATTCTGCCCCCGGCGTTGGTGGTCAGGGAATCCTGTGGTTTTCGCTGATCATGTCTTTTACTGATATTTGCTGCAGTTTCACGTTAAATTCTAATTATCGGCGTTTTTAGTGGCAGGGCGCTCAGGCGCTGGTTAATCTGAAAACGATTTACACTGTATTAACGAAGAGAATAGATATGCAAGATGGACACATCCGCGTCGCTATTGCAGGCGCGGGCGGCCGTATGGGACGGCAACTGATTCAGGCGGCGACACAGCTGGCAGGCATAAAGCTGGGTGCGGCGCTGGAGCGTGAGGGTTCTTCTCTGCTGGGTGCAGACGCTGGTGAACTCGCAGGCGTTGGTATAACTGGCGTGAAGGTACAAAGTAGCCTTGATGTTGTGAAGGATGATTTCGATGTCTTCATCGATTTCACCCGCCCGGAAGGCACGCTACACCATCTGGCTTTTTGTCGTGAACACGGCAAAGGCATGGTTATCGGCACCACCGGTTTTGACGACGCGGGTAAACAGGCTATCCGTGATGCGGCAGAAAGTATCGCGATTGTCTTCGCTGCGAACTTCAGCGTCGGCGTGAACGTGATGTTGAAACTGCTGGAAAAGGCAGCGAAGGTGATGGGCGATTATACCGACATCGAAATCATCGAAGCGCATCATCGTCACAAAGTGGATGCGCCATCAGGCACGGCACTGGCGATGGGCGAAGCGATTGCCCATGCCATGGATAAAGATTTGAAAGAGTGTGCCGTCTACAGCCGGGAAGGCTATACCGGTGAGCGTGTCCCAGGCACTATCGGGTTTGCGACCGTGCGTGCGGGGGACATCGTCGGGGAACATACGGCGATGTTCGCCGATATCGGTGAACGCGTTGAAATTACGCATAAAGCCTCAAGTCGTATGACCTTTGCCAATGGCGCAGTACGATCTGCTTTATGGCTTAAAGAGAAGCATAACGGTCTTTTTGATATGCGTGATGTACTCGATCTCAACAATTTATAATGAGTTTACCCCATCGTGATGTGGTTGTGGCAATCACAATTTGTTGATTGCAAAGGGCAATATTTTATTGCCCTTTAATTTTATTGTTTTCAATCATGAATCAAATCATAACCTTCAAAATACTGTGTTTTCATGCCATTTTTGGTTATACGAATGTAAATTTTGACCATTCGGTCCACTTTTTAACTTCCGCTTGGCGGGTTTAACAATTATCCTGGTGCGCAAGCGTGTACGCACAGGCCATTAGCTGATCTTTTTGCCTGCTTTACAGCGTCATACCCCCCAGTGGCGCAAAATGACATAAAAAAACCCCTCGATTACGTTGACTTTCTCCCCGTAAATATCCAGAATGCCGCCGTTTGCACGAATTTCGCGGGCAGCAGATTTGCATTGATTCGTCATTGTGAGTGAATTAATATGCAGATAAACTGAGTGAATATTCTCTGGAGGATGTTTTGATTAAGTCAGCGCTTTTGGTTCTGGAAGACGGAACCCAGTTTCACGGTCGGGCCATAGGGGCAACGGGCACGGCGGTTGGGGAAGTCGTTTTCAATACTTCAATGACCGGTTATCAAGAAATCCTCACTGATCCTTCCTATTCTCGCCAAATCGTCACTCTCACTTATCCCCATATCGGTAATGTCGGCACCAATGCTGCTGACGAAGAATCTTCCCAGGTACACGCTCAAGGCCTTATCATTCGCGACCTGCCACTGATTGCCAGCAACTACCGCAACACCGAAGACCTCTCTTCTTACCTGAAACGTCACAACATCGTGGCGATTGCCGATATTGATACCCGCAAGCTGACCCGTCTGCTGCGCGAGAAAGGCGCACAGAACGGCTGCATCATTGCCGGTGATAACCTGGATGCCACCCTGGCGCTGGAAAAAGCGCAGGCTTTCCCGGGCCTGAACGGTATGGATTTGGCGAAAGAAGTGACGACCACTGAGCGCTACAGCTGGACTCAGGGGAGCTGGACGCTGGCAGGTGAGCTGCCAGAAGCGAAGAAAGAAGAAGAGCTGCCGTTCCACGTGGTGGCCTACGACTACGGCGCGAAGCGCAACATCCTGCGCATGCTGGTTGACCGCGGCTGCCGCCTGACGGTGGTTCCGGCGCAAACCTCTGCCGAAGACGTGTTGAAAATGAATCCGGACGGGATTTTCCTTTCAAACGGTCCTGGCGACCCGGCCCCGTGTGATTACGCGATTACCGCGATTGAGAAATTCCTCGAAACCGATATTCCGGTATTTGGCATCTGCCTCGGCCATCAGCTTCTGGCGCTGGCGAGCGGTGCGAAAACCATCAAGATGAAGTTCGGCCACCACGGCGGCAACCATCCGGTGAAAGATATCGACAACGACACGGTGATGATCACCGCGCAGAACCACGGTTTTGCGGTGGACGAAGCATCGATGCCTGCCAACCTGCGTGTAACGCATAAGTCGCTGTTCGACGGCACCTTGCAGGGGATTCATCGCACCGACAAGCCTGCGTTTAGCTTCCAGGGTCACCCTGAAGCAAGCCCTGGCCCGCACGATGCCGCGCCGCTGTTCGATCACTTCATCGAACTTATCGAGCAATACCGTAAGACCGCTAAATAATCAGGAGCTGAGAAAACCATGCCAAAACGTACAGACATAAAAAGCATCCTGATCCTTGGCGCTGGCCCGATCGTTATCGGTCAGGCTTGTGAGTTCGACTACTCTGGTGCCCAGGCGTGTAAAGCGCTGCGTGAAGAGGGTTACCGTGTCATCCTGGTGAACTCCAACCCGGCAACGATTATGACCGACCCTGAAATGGCCGATGCGACCTACATCGAGCCGATTCACTGGGAAGTGGTTCGCAAAATTATTGAAAAAGAGCGTCCTGATGCGGTGCTGCCAACCATGGGCGGCCAGACTGCACTGAACTGCGCGCTGGAACTGGAACGTCAGGGCGTGCTGGACGAGTTCGGCGTGACCATGATTGGCGCAACGGCTGACGCGATTGATAAAGCAGAAGACCGCCGTCGTTTCGATGTAGCGATGAAAAAAATCGGCCTCGACACCGCGCGCTCCGGCATTGCACACAATATGGAAGAAGCGCTGGCGGTTGCCGCTGACGTCGGTTATCCGTGCATCATCCGTCCGTCCTTCACCATGGGCGGCACTGGCGGCGGTATCGCCTACAACCGTGAAGAGTTCGAAGAGATTTGCGAACGCGGTCTGGATCTGTCCCCAACCAAAGAACTGCTGATTGATGAGTCGCTGATTGGCTGGAAAGAGTACGAGATGGAAGTGGTGCGTGATAAAAACGACAACTGCATCATCGTCTGCTCTATCGAAAACTTCGATGCGATGGGTATCCACACTGGTGACTCCATCACCGTGGCCCCGGCGCAGACCCTGACCGACAAAGAATACCAAATCATGCGTAACGCCTCGATGGCGGTACTGCGTGAAATCGGCGTGGAAACCGGCGGTTCTAACGTTCAGTTCTCCGTGAACCCGAAAAACGGTCGCCTGATTGTTATCGAAATGAACCCGCGTGTGTCACGTTCTTCCGCGCTGGCGTCCAAAGCGACCGGTTTCCCGATTGCCAAAGTGGCCGCAAAACTGGCCGTGGGTTATACCCTCGACGAGCTGATGAACGACATCACCGGCGGCAAAACGCCAGCGTCGTTCGAACCGTCCATCGACTACGTTGTGACCAAAATTCCTCGCTTTAACTTCGAGAAATTTGTGGGGGCAAACGACCGCCTGACCACACAGATGAAATCCGTCGGCGAAGTCATGGCGATTGGCCGTACTCAGCAGGAATCCTTGCAGAAAGCGCTGCGTGGCCTGGAAGTGGGCGCGACCGGTTTCGACCCGAAAGTGAGCCTGGATGACCCGGAAGCACTGACCAAGATTCGCCGCGAGCTGAAAGACGCAGGTGCCGAGCGTATCTGGTACATCGCTGATGCCTTCCGTGCGGGCCTGTCCGTAGACGGCGTCTTCAACCTGACTAACATTGACCGCTGGTTCTTGGTACAGATTGAAGAGCTGGTGCGCCTGGAAGAGAACGTGGCAGAAGTCGGTATTACCGGCCTGAACGCAGACTTCCTGCGCACGCTGAAACGCAAAGGCTTTGCCGATGCACGTCTGGCAAAACTGGCTGGCGTTCGCGAGTCGGAAATCCGCAAGCTGCGTGAGCAATATAACCTGCACCCGGTCTACAAGCGCGTTGACACCTGTGCCGCGGAATTCTCCACCGACACCGCGTACATGTACTCCACGTACGAAGACGAGTGTGAAGCGAACCCGTCCGTTGACCGCGATAAAATCATGGTCCTCGGCGGCGGTCCGAACCGTATCGGCCAGGGTATCGAATTCGACTACTGCTGCGTACACGCCTCACTGGCGCTGCGTGAAGACGGTTACGAGACCATCATGGTCAACTGTAACCCGGAAACGGTTTCCACCGATTACGACACCTCTGACCGCTTGTACTTCGAGCCAGTGACCTTCGAAGACGTGCTCGAAATCGTGCGTATCGAGAAGCCTAAGGGCGTTATTGTCCAATACGGTGGTCAGACCCCGCTGAAACTGGCACGTGCGCTGGAAGCCGCAGGTGTGCCGATTATCGGTACCAGCCCGGATGCTATCGACCGTGCAGAAGACCGCGAGCGTTTCCAGCAGGCGGTTGACCGTCTGAAGCTGAAACAGCCTGCGAACGCCACTGTCACCGCGATTGAAATGGCAGTTGAGAAAGCGAAAGAGATTGGCTACCCGCTGGTCGTGCGTCCGTCTTACGTGCTCGGTGGCCGTGCGATGGAAATCGTGTATGACGAAGCTGACCTGCGTCGTTACTTCCAGACCGCGGTGAGCGTCTCTAACGATGCGCCAGTGCTGCTGGATCGTTTCCTTGATGATGCGGTTGAAGTGGACGTGGATGCCATCTGTGACGGCGAAAGCGTGCTGATTGGCGGCATCATGGAACATATCGAACAGGCTGGCGTTCACTCCGGTGACTCCGCATGTTCTCTGCCAGCGTATACCCTGAGCAAAGAAATTCAGGATGTGATGCGCCAACAGGTGCAGAAACTGGCCTTCGAGTTGCAGGTTCGCGGCCTGATGAACGTCCAGTTCGCGGTGAAAGACAACGAAGTGTACCTGATTGAAGTCAACCCACGTGCGGCGCGTACCGTGCCGTTCGTCTCCAAAGCCACCGGCCTGCCGCTGGCGAAAGTGGCGGCGCGCGTGATGGTCGGTCAGACGCTGGTTCAGCAGGGCCACACAAAAGAAATCATCCCACCGTACTACTCGGTGAAAGAAGTGGTGCTGCCATTCAATAAATTCCCAGGCGTTGACCCGCTGTTAGGGCCAGAAATGCGCTCTACTGGTGAAGTCATGGGCGTGGGTCGAACTTTCGCAGAAGCATTCGCTAAAGCGCAGCTCGGCAGTAACTCCACCATGAAGAAGCAGGGCCGCGCGCTGCTTTCCGTGCGTGAAGGTGACAAAGAGCGCGTAGTGGACCTGGCGGCGAAACTGCTGAAACAGGGCTTCGAACTGGATGCAACCCACGGTACAGCAGTCGTTCTGGGTGAAGCAGGCATTAACCCACGTCTGGTGAACAAGGTGCATGAAGGGCGTCCGCACATTCAGGACCGTATCAAGAATGGCGAATACACCTACATCATCAATACTACCGAAGGGCGTCAGGCGATTGAAGATTCCAAGCTGATTCGCCGCAGTGCGCTGCAGTATAAAGTGCATTACGACACCACCCTGAATGGCGGTTTCGCGACAGCCATGGCGCTGAATGCCGATGCCACCGAGAAGGTGATTTCAGTGCAGGAAATGCACGCGCAGATTAACAAGTAGTATTGACTCTGCATGCCCGGCGGCGCTCGCGCTTGCCGGGCCTAAGCGGAGACCCTCCTGTCTACATCTCAGAGTGTTCTGGTTTTCCATGTGCGTTCAGTCAGTTAGCCTAAAATCATTAAACAAATAATGATTCTTTAACTGAAGAGCACGGGAGAACACCATGCGTAACAATCTACTGATCACCTCCATTTTTACCGCCGCAGCACTGTTTACCGTAGCAGGCTGTTCCTCTAATCAGGCGCTAAAAACTACCGATGGTAAAACCATCGTGACCGACGGTAAGCCTGAAGTCGACAGCGATACCGGCCTCGTGTCCTACAAAAATGCAGAAACCGGTAAAACCGAACAGATCAACCGCGATCAGGTTCAATCCATGGGTGAACTGGATAACTAATCTTCGCTGTTAGCCTGGCAGTTAACTGACTACACTTTGCTGATAAAACAGTGAAGTGCAAAACAGGCTAACAGATGATTTTGATTATTTATGCGCATCCTTATCCGCAGCATTCGCATGCGAATAAACGGATGCTTGAGCAGGCAAGGGAAATCGACGGCGTAGAAATTCGCTCTCTGTATCACCTTTATCCCGATTTTAATATCGACATTGCCGCTGAGCAGGAGGCGCTTTCCCGCGCCGACCTGGTCATCTGGCAGCATCCCATGCAGTGGTACAGCGTGCCGCCGCTCCTCAAACTCTGGATTGATAAAGTCCTTTCTCATGGCTGGGCCTACGGGCACGGCGGAAAAGCGCTGCACGGTAAAAGCCTGATGTGGGCGGTGACAACCGGCGGCGGAGATGATCATTTCTCAATTGGCAGTTTCCCCGGTTTTGATGTGCTGGCGCAGCCATTGCAGGCGACGGCGCTATATTGCGGCCTGAAATGGCTGCCACCGTTCGCCATGCATTGCACCTTTATCTGCGACGATGAAACGCTTGTCGCCCAGGCGCGGCATTACAAACAGCGTCTCCTCGAATGGCAGGAGGTGCATCATGGATAGTCATACGCTGATTCAGGCCCTGATTTACCTCGGTTCGGCGGCGCTGATCGTGCCGATTGCCGTGCGTCTGGGATTGGGGTCCGTGCTCGGTTACCTGATAGCCGGCTGCATCATCGGGCCGTGGGGTTTACGCCTGGTGACGGATGCCGAGGCCATTTTGCACTTCGCTGAAATCGGCGTGGTGCTGATGCTGTTTGTTATTGGTCTTGAGCTCGACCCGCAGCGTTTATGGAAACTACGCACCTCAGTGTTTGGCGGGGGCGCATTGCAAATGGTGTCCTGCGGGGCGCTTATCGGCGGCTTTTGTATGCTTTTGGGTCTGCAATGGCAAGTCGCCGTACTGATTGGCTTGACCCTGGCGCTTTCCTCCACCGCCATCGCCATGCAGGCGATGAATGAACGTAACTTGACGGTCTCGCAGCTAGGACGCAGCGCCTTTGCGGTGCTGCTGTTTCAGGATATCGCGGCCATTCCGCTGGTGGCGATGATTCCGTTACTGGCGGCAAGCGGGGCCTCAACCACCCTGGCGGCGTTCGGCCTTTCCGCGCTGAAAGTGGCAGGCGCGCTGGTGCTGGTGATTCTGCTTGGTCGATACGTGACGCGTCCGGTGCTGCGTTTTGTGGCGCGCTCTGGCCTGCGTGAAGTGTTCAGCGCCGTGGCCCTGTTTTTGGTCTTCGGCTTCGGCCTATTGCTGGAAGAGGTTGGCCTGTCGATGGCGATGGGTGCATTTTTGGCGGGGGTCCTGCTGGCGAGCTCTGAGTATCGTCACGCGCTGGAAAGCGATATTGAACCGTTCAAGGGCTTGCTGCTGGGGCTGTTCTTTATCGGCGTCGGTATGTCTATCGACTTCGGCACGTTGGTGACCCATCCGTTACGTATTCTTATCCTGCTGGCGGGGTACCTGATCATCAAAGCCGCGACGCTGTGGCTGATTGCGCGCCCGCTTGGCGTGCCGAAGGCGCAGCGCTGGTGGTTTGCCGCGCTGTTAGGGCAGGGCAGTGAGTTTGCGTTTGTGGTGTTTGGCACCGCGCGGATGGCCGACGTGCTTGACCCGGAATGGGCGAAAGCATTGACCCTGGCAGTGGCGCTGTCGATGGCAGCCACGCCGATTCTGTTGGTGCTGTTGTCACGCCTGGAGAAAGCCAAAGGCGGTGATGATCGTGAGGCGGATGAAATTGATGAAGAGCAGCCGCGGGTGATTATCGCCGGCTTTGGCCGCTTTGGTCAGATTACTGGCCGACTGCTGCTGTCGAGCGGCGTGAAGATGGTCATTCTCGACCACGATCCGGACCACGTCGATACGCTGCGTAAATTCGATATGAAGGTGTTTTATGGCGATGCAACCCGGGTCGATATGCTCGAGTCAGCCGGTGCCGCCCGGGCGGAAGTGCTGATCAACGCCATTGATGACCCGAAAGCCAATCTCGAATTGACGGCGCTGGCGAAAGAGCATTTCCCGCATCTGCGGATTATCGCCCGCGCCCGTGATATCGATCACTACATTCAACTGCGCCAGGCGGGGATCGATGCGCCGGAGCGTGAAACGTTTGAAGGTGCGCTGAAGTCAGGCCGCATGGCGCTGGAAGCGTTGGGGCTTGGGGCATATGAAGCCCGCGAGCGCGCGGATGTATTCCGTCGCTTCAACGTTCGGATGGTTGAAGAGATGGTGGATATGGCCGATGAGGACGATGCGTCCTTCGCCGCGGTGTTCAAACGCACCAGCGCGATGCTGACCGATATCATCAACGAAGACCGCAGCAATATGTCGATCATTCAGCGTCACGGCTGGCAGGGAACCGAGGAAGGAAAGCACACTGGCAATCCGGCCGACGAGCCTGAGGCGAAACCGTCGGCATAACGGGCACTTAGTGAGAAGGCGAAAATATTTCGTCTTCTTTACTCTCCCTATTGTCGACGAAAGATTAAGCTTTCCGTATAGTGGCGGCAATTTTTACATCCGGGATATTTCAATGATCAGTCTGATTGCGGCGTTAGCGGTGGATCGCGTTATCGGCATGGAAAACGCCATGCCCTGGAACCTGCCTGCCGATCTCGCCTGGTTTAAACGTACCACGCTCAACAAACCTGTGGTGATGGGTCGCCTGACCTGGGAATCCATTGGACGTCCGCTGCCAGGACGCAAAAACATTGTGATTAGCAGTAAGCCCGGTACGGACGATCGTGTGGAGTGGGTGACATCGGTCGATGAAGCGATTACAGCCTGCGGCGATGTGGAAGAAATCATGGTGATTGGCGGCGGTCGCGTTTACGAGCAGTTCCTGCCGAAAGCGCAACGCTTGTATCTGACGCACATTGATGCGGAAGTCGAAGGCGATACCCATTTCCCGGACTACGATCCGGATAACTGGGAATCGACATTCAGTGAGTTTCATGATGCCGACGAGCAGAACTCGCACAGCTATTGCTTTGAGATCTTAGAGCGTCGATAAGCGTATCCCCTCACCCGACGGGTGGGGGGATAATATTAAGACGCGACGGCTTCTTCTTCGCCGAGATCGAGATGACGATTAGACGGCTGCACAAAGTATTTCTTATCTTCCCAGCGCAGACACGTTAAATCCCCACCCCAGCAGCATCCGGTGTCTAGCCCGTAAATCCCTTCTGGCGTACCTTTGCCTTCCAGCGAAGCCCAGTGCCCAAAAATGACGCTGTACTCTTCCGTAACGGGGCCAGGAATGGCAAACCAAGGCTTGAGTGGCGCAGGCGCATTTTCCGGGGATTCTTTGGTGTACATGTCGAGCTGTCCGTTCGGGAAACAGTAGCGCATACGGGTAAAGGCATTGGTAATAAAGCGCAGCCGAGCGAGACCACTCAACTCTGGCGACCAGTGGTTCGGCAAATCGCCGTACATGGCATCCAGGAAGAACGGATAAGAGTCGCTGCACAGCACGGCTTCAACGTCGCGGGCGCAAAGCTCAGCGGTATCAAGATCCCACTGTGGCGTAATCCCGGCGTGAGCCATCACCAGCTTCTTCTCTTTATCCACCTGCAGCAGAGGCTGACGACGCAGCCAGTTCAGCAGTTCGTCAGCATCCGGCGCTTCGAGCAGTGTGGTGAGTCGGTCCTTCGGCTTATTACGGCTGATCCCGGCGAAAACCGCCAGCAGATGCAGGTCGTGATTGCCAAGCACCATCCGCACGCTATCGCCGAGAGACTTCACGTAACGCAGTACCTCAAGCGATGCCGGGCCACGTGCCACCAGATCGCCGGTCAGCCACAGAGTGTCTTGTCCGGGCGTAAATTCCACCTGCTTTAATAACGCGATCAGTTCATCGTAGCAGCCGTGAACGTCGCCAATAAGGTATGTGCTCATTTTATCAATGGATGAGAGCTGGCACGGCCAGACGGAAAACGGGAATATCAATGCTGAACGGGTTACCGTCAGCGTCGATCATGTCATAGTGACCCTGCATGGTGCCGAGTGGCGTTTCCAGCACGGCACCGCTGGTGTACTGATATTCGTTGCCCGGAGCAATGTGCGGCTGAACGCCGATCACACCTTCGCCCTGAACCTCGGTTTCACGACCGTGGCCGTTAGTAATCAACCAGTATCGCCCAAGCAGCTGCACCGATCCTCGCCCCAGATTACGAATCGTGACCGTATAAGCAAAAACATAGCGTTCATCGTCCGGTGAGGACTGGGACTCAATGTAGACGCTTTGTACCTGGACACAGACGCGGGGCGAATTGATCATGGTTTAGCTCTCCTTCTGGGGCGCATTTTCTGACAGCCAGTTTGCCAGGCGGCAGTACTGGGCCACAGAGATATTTTCTGCACGCATCGTCGGGTCAACGCCAAGTTCAATCAACCGTTCGACAGAGAAGATATTGCCGAGGCTGTTGCGGATCGTTTTACGGCGCTGGTTGAACGCTTCGGTGGTGATTCGGCTTAACACACGAACCTCTTTAACCGGATGCGGCAGCGTGGTGTAAGGCACCAGACGAACGACGGCAGAATCCACTTTTGGCGGTGGCGTAAAGGCGGTTGGCGGCACTTCCAGCACAGGGATAATCTGGCAGTAGTACTGCGCCATGACGCTTAAACGACCATACGCTTTACTGTTTGGCCCTGCAACCAGACGGTTGACCACTTCTTTTTGCAGCATGAAGTGCATGTCAGCAATGGCATCAGTATAGCTAAACAGGTGGAACATCAGCGGAGTAGAGATGTTGTACGGCAGGTTACCGAACACGCGCAGCGGTTGGCCCATTTCTTTCGACAGTTCGCCGAAGTTCATGGTCATCGCATCTTGCTGAAAAATGGTCAGCTTTGGTCCAAGGAACGGGTGCGTTTGCAGGCGGGCAGCCAGATCACGGTCCAGTTCGATGACGGTCAGTTTATCCAGACGTTCACCAACCGGCTCGGTCAATGCGGCAAGACCCGGGCCGATTTCAACAATGGCCTGATCTTTCTGCGGGTTGATGGCCGAAACGATGCTGTCGATGACAAATTGATCGTTGAGGAAGTTTTGCCCGAAGCGTTTTCGGGCTAAGTGGCCCTGATGGACTCGATTATTCATTGAGAGTTACTGATCATTTTGATGGCGAGATTAAGCGCCGTAATAAAACTGCCGACGTTTGCTTTCCCCTGACCCGCCAGTTCTAGCGCGGTGCCGTGGTCAACGGACGTACGGATAAAAGGTAAACCGAGCGTGATATTCACGGCACGGCCGAAACCCTGGTATTTTAGCACGGGCAGGCCCTGATCGTGGTACATCGCGAGAACTGCGTCGGCATTGTCGAGATATTTTGGCTGGAATAGGGTATCTGCGGGCAGCGGCCCGCTCAGATTCATGCCCTTGGCGCGCATTTCTTCAAGCACAGGAATAATGGTGTCTATCTCTTCCATTCCCATATGCCCACCTTCACCGGCGTGCGGATTGAGTCCACACACCAGGATATGCGGCCTGGCAATGCCAAATTTCGTGCGCAGGTCGGTATCCAGAATGGTAATCACGTCGCGCAGGACATCTGTCGTTATCGCATCGCTGATGGCTTTCAGCGGCAGATGCGTGGTTGCGAGTGCAACACGCAGCTCTTCTGTCGCCAGCATCATCACCACTTTATCGGTGTGAGAACGTTCTTCGAAGAATTCGGTGTGTCCGGTAAACGCAATCCCGGCATCGTTGATGATGCTCTTCTGCACCGGCCCGGTAATCAGGGCGGCAAACTCACCTTCGGAACTGCCATCGCAGGCACGCGCCAGTGTTTCCACCACATAAGGACCGTTCAGCACGTTTAGCACGCCTGGTGTAACGGGAGCCTGAAGGGGAACGGGAAGGAGAGTCAGCGTACCGGCTTTTTGCGGTACGGGCGCCAGAGCGGCATCGTAGGGCAGGAGCGTTAACGGCAAACCGAGCATTGCTGCCCGGTCTGTCAGAAGCGTTTCATCGGCGCAAACCACCAGTTCAACTGGCCAGTCACGCTGAGCCAGTTGAACCACGAGGTCTGGGCCAATCCCAGCGGGTTCGCCGGGAGTGATAACCACACGTTGGGGCTGTGTCATCAGTTGCTCAGAATTTTCACGTACGCGCTGGCACGTTGTTCCTGCATCCAGGTTGCCGCTTCTTCAGCAAACTTACGGTTCATCAGCATGCGGTAAGCTTTGTCTTTCTGCGCAGCATCAGTACGGTCGACGTTACGGGTATCCAGCAGCTGAATCAGGTGCCAACCGAACGAGGAGTGAACCGGGGCGCTAAGTTCGCCTTTGCTCAGCTTCATCAGAGCGTCACGGAATGCCGGATCGTACATGTCTGGAGTGCCCCACCCTAAATCACCGCCCTGGTTTGCAGAGCCTGGATCCTGGGACAGCTCTTTCGCCGCTTTATCAAAGGTGGTTTTACCACTCTTGATATCCGCAGCCACGGCTTCCAGTTTCGCACGCGCCTGGTCATCAGTCATGATTGGCGATGGCTTCAGCAGAATGTGACGAGAATGCACTTCAGTCACAGAAATGCTCTGGCTCTGGCCGCGCAGATCGTTAACTTTGATGATATGGAAGCCCACACCGGAACGGATCGGACCAATCACATCGCCTTTTTTCGCGGTGCTCAGGGCCTGCGCGAAGATAGAGGGCAGTTCCTGAATACGTCCCCAGCCCATCTGGCCGCCTTTCAGCGCCTGTTGGTCAGCGGAGTAAGTAATGGCGAGTTTACCGAAGTCAGCACCTTTGTTTGCCTGGTCGACAACAGAGCGCGCCTGCGTTTCCGCTTCGTTAACCTGGTCAGAGCTTGGGTTTTCCGGCAGCGGGATCAGGATGTGGCTCAGGTTCAGCTCAGTACTGGCATCGTTCTGATTACCAATCTGTGAAGCCAATGCGTCGACTTCCTGCGGCAGAACGGTAATACGACGGCGAACTTCGTTATTACGCACTTCAGAGATAGTCATCTCTTTGCGGATCTGTGCGCGATAAGTACTGTAATTCATGCCATCGTAAGCCAGACGGCTACGCATCTGATCCATCGACATATTGTTCTGCTTAGCGATGTTGGCGATAGCCTGATCGAGCTGCTCGTCAGTGACTTTTACGCCCATTTTCTGACCCATCTGCAGGACAATTTGGTCCATGATCAGACGTTCCAGAATCTGGTGGCGCAGCGTGGCGTCATCCGGTAATTGTTGTCCGGCCTGACCAGCATTTCCTTTTACGGACTGCATCAAATTATCGACGTCGCTTTCAAGTACAACGCCGTTATTTACGACAGCTGCTACCTTATCGACAACCTGCGGGGCGGCGAAACTGGTATTCGCAACCATGGCGATACCGAGAAGCAGCGTTTTCCAGTTCTTCATACTCTTTCCATTTCAATTAACCGCAAAGGCGGATTACGTTTCTAAACCGTGGCGTTACAAAGAGCTTTGGTACGGCATAATTGTCGAGCGCAACATCTGTTGAGTGCCGAGGCCATAATTAGAACTCAGGCCACGCAGTTCGATATTGAAGCCGACGACGTTATCGTATTTACCCTGGGCATTGCTGCTGTCCCAGCCGTTGAGCTTACGCTCGTAACCGAGACGGAGCGCGTAGCAGCAAGAGTTATACTGCACAGCTAACATCTGATCGGCTGGTTTATGGGCATTGGTATCGTAGTAATACGCACCTACAACAGACCAGCGGTCAACGACCGGCCAGCTTGCCGTCATACCCACCTGGGAAATCCCGTCTTTATACTGCTGCGCCGTGGAGTAAGAAGGCAGTGTCGCCTGAATATACTCCGGGCTGGCGTAACGGTAATTCATCTGAACTAAGCGGTTTTCATCACGACGATACTCGACGGTCCCGTTGCCGGTGGCAACGTTATCCAGACGGGTATCATACTGAATGCCGCCACGCAGGCCCCACTGGTCAGACATGCGCCAATAGGTGTCTCCGGCCCAGACCAGCGAGCCTTTCTGATCGGTCTCCGACCAATCTTGCGTTTCATCACCTGTACGAGACGGTGTGAAGTAGTAGATTTGACCCACAGAAACGTTAAAACGTTCAACGGCGTTTTGATCATAAACGCGGGATGTGAGGCCAGTCGTCACCTGGTTAGCTGACGCAATACGGTCGAGGCCACTGTAGGTACGGTCGCGGAACAGGCCGCTGTAGTCCGATTGCAGCAGGGTGGAGTCAAACGCCATGATGTCGCTTTGGTCCTTATACGGTACGTATAAGTACTGAACGCGCGGTTCGAGGGTCTGGGTATAGCCCTGTGACCAGTCCATATCGCGCTCAAAGACCATTTTGCCGTCAATTTTAAACTGCGGCAGGACGCGGCTGACGTTTTCTTTCAGATGGGCGCCATAACGGGTGTTGTACCAGTCGACATCGTTCTGCTGATAGTGTGTTGCCATCAGCTTGGCTTCGGTGTCGATGCTTCCCCAACCGTTCGACAATGGCAAATCGATCGTCGGTTCCAGGTGTACACGCGTCGCTTCTGGCATGTTGTCATTGGTGTTTTTGAAATGCACCACCTGACCATAGACATGCGTATCAAACGGCCCAACGTCATTCTGGTAGAAGTTAACGTCAAGCTGTGGCTGAGCCGAGTAGGAGCTTGCACTCTGGGTATCAAAGACCTGGAACTGCTTGCTGGATACGGTGGCGTTAAAGTTCTCAATGGCATAGCCGACGCTAAATTTCTGCGTGGCGTAACCGTCGGTACTGGACCCGTAATTGGAGTCAAAGTCATTGAAGTAAGTCGGATCGCTGACTTTGGTGTAGTCGACGTTGAAGCGCCACACCTGATCCATCACCCCAGCATGTCGCCAGTAGAAGAGCCAGCGGCGGCTGTCGTCTTCGTTGGGGTGTTCGTCTTCGAAGACTTTATCTTTGTTCAAATAGTCGAATTCAAACAGCCCTGAGCCGGCTTTAGTCAGATAGCGGAATTCGTTCTCCCACATCACGCCGCCGCGCTTTTCCATATAGTGCGGCGTAATGGTGGCATCGAAGTTCGGGGCGATGTTCCAGTAGTACGGCAGGTAGATTTCTGTACCGTTGTTACTGCTGTATTTGGCATTCGGGATCAGGAAACCTGAACGGCGCTTGTCACCAATCGGCAGTTGCAGATAGGGACTGTAAAACACGGGCACCGGGCCGACTTTAAAGCGGGCATTCCAGATTTCGGCAACCTGTTCCTCGCGGTCCTGGATCACTTCGCTCCCGACCACGCTCCAGGTGTTCGAACCTGGCAGACAGGACGTAAAGGTCCCGTTATCGAGAATGGTATAGCGGTTTTCGCCACGCTGTTTCATGACGTCTGCAGTACCACGGCCTTGGCGGTCGACCATCTGATAGTCGCCTTTCCAGACGTTGGTATCTTTGGTATTCAGATTGGACCAGGCTTTAGGACCTTTCAGGATCACCTGATTATCGTCGTAGTTTACATTGCCCAGAGCATCCACGGTACGAACCGGATCCGCCTGTCCAGGCGCCTGCTTCTGGTGCAACTGCACTTCGTCCGCCTGTAATCGACTGTTCGCCTGATTGATATCGACATTGCCGGTAAATACGGCATCATCAGGGTAATTACCCTTGGCATGATCGGCGGTGATGGTGACAGGCAGGTTATTAGTATCCCCCTGAACCAGCGGACGGTTATAGCTTGGTACCCCCAGCATACATTGTGATGCGAGGTCGGCCGCCGCACCCTGTTGACTGTACAGGGCGCTGGCGATCAGGGTTGCCAGAAGGGTGGGAATACGTTTTTTCATACGTTTTATTTGTTGTTCCGTCATCTGTGGCTTCGCGGCTTGCAAACGGTCAGAGACTAACGTACTCATCGGCCACGCGCCAGTGTTAATCCTGCCGCTTCGAGCCAGTGGTGTTAGGCACTGTGTAGAATGGCGAGTATGATAAAGCAAATTATAGGTTATGTCCTGCACTGACCATCAGGTCATCGCTGCGAAAATCGCCTTTTATCAAGGTGGAAGCCATTACCTGCGACATGATGATTATGACTATCCGGGGAGTCTATGCAGTATTGGGGTAAAGTGATTGGTGTGGCCGTTGCACTTATGATGGGTGGCGGATTCTGGGGAGCGGTACTTGGACTGCTGATTGGCCACATGTTTGATAAGGCGCGTAGCCGCAGGCTCAACTTTTTTGCCAACCAGCAAGAGCGACAGTCGCTGTTCTTTGCCACCACCTTCGAGGTGATGGGGCATCTGACGAAGTCGAAAGGTCGCGTGACCGAAGCGGATATCCATGTTGCCAGCATTCTGATGGACCGCATGAATCTTCATGGCGAGTCCCGCACCGCGGCGCAGCAGGCTTTCCGCGTCGGTAAAGCGGATAATTACCCGCTGCGCGAGAAGATGCGCGCGTTCCGCGGCGTGTGTTTCGGTCGCTTCGATTTGATTAGGATGTTTCTGGAAATTCAGATTCAGGCCGCGTTTGCCGACGGTTCATTGCACCCTAACGAACGTGAAGTGCTGTTTGTCATTGCTGACGAACTCGGGATCTCCCGCGCTCAGTTTGAACAGTTCCTGCGCATGATGCAGGGCGGCGCACAGTTTGGTGGCGGCTATCAGCAGCAATCGCAGTCAGGTGGCGGCTGGCAGCAGGCGCAGCGTGGCCCGACGCTGGAAGATGCGTGTAACGTGCTGGGTGTGAAGTCGACGGATGACGCCACGACCATCAAGCGCGCCTATCGCAAGCTGATGAGCGAACATCACCCGGATAAGCTGGTAGCGAAAGGTTTACCGCCGGAAATGATGGAAATGGCGAAGCAGAAAGCGCAAGAAATTCAACGTGCTTATGAATTGGTAAAAGAACAGAAAGGTTTCAAATAACCTGTTCTGAATTCCCTCTCCAGCCGGAGAGGGACATCTCAAAAATCAACCGGTGCTTTAAACGTCATGCTATTGCCAAACTGCGGGTGGGTGATGGTCAGCATTTCTGCGTGCAGCAGAAGGCGAGGGGCCATGGCCAGCGCTTCTGGCGTAGCGTAAAAACGATCCCCCAAAATCGGATGCCCCAGCGCCTGCATATGCACGCGCAGCTGATGCGAGCGTCCGGTAATCGGTTTAAGCAGCACTCGCGCGGTGTTGTCGTTGGCAAACTCGAGTACTTCAAATTCGGTTTGCGCCGACTTGCCTGTCTCAAAACAGACTTTTTGCTTTGGACGGTTCGGCCAGTCGCAGATCAGCGGTAAATCCACCACACCTTCGGCTTTTTCCGGATGTCCCCACACGCGGGCCAGATACTGCTTTTTTGGTTCACGCTCGCGGAACTGGCGTTTCAGCTCCCGTTCCGCCGCCTTGGTCAGAGCCACAACAATCACGCCACTGGTCGCCATATCGAGTCGATGTACCGACTCAGCCTGCGGAAAATCACGCTGGACGCGCGTCATCACGCTGTCTTTATGACTGTCCAGGCGGCCAGGGACGGACAACAAGCCGCTGGGCTTATTGACCACCATGATGTGCTCATCCTGATAGAGCACCACCAGCCAGGGATCCTGTGGCGGATTGTAGGACTCCAGTACCATACTTTTTTCCTTACTGATGCGTGACGACGATCAGTCGCAGCGCATCGAGACGCCAGCCGGCCTGGGCCAGGGCTTCCATCACCTGCTGACGATTGCTTTCAATCGCTTCCAGCTCGTCATCACGGATGTTCGGATTGACCGCTTTCAGTGATTCCAGACGCGACAGCTCGGCGCTCAGCTTATCGTCAGCTTCCTGACGAGCCGCTTCAATCAGCGCCTTCGCCACTTTTTCTACCTGCGCTTCGCCCTGTTGCAGAATGGCGTGCACGTCCTGCTGCACGGCGTTAACCAGTTTGCTGCCCGTGTGACGGTTAACGGCGCTCAGTTGACGGTTAAAGGTTTCAAACTCGACTTGCGCCGCAAGGTTGTTACCGTTTTTATCGACCAGCATACGGACCGGCGTTGCAGGCAGGAAACGGTGCAACTGAAGCTGCTTCGGTGCCTGTGCTTCCACCACATAAATCAGCTCAAGCAACAGAGTGCCCACCGGTAACGCTTTGTTTTTCAACAGTGAGATTGTGCTGCTGCCGGTATCACCGGACAGGATCAGATCCAGACCGTTGCGGATCAGCGGATGTTCCCAGGTCAGGAACTGCGCATCTTCGCGGGACAGCGCCACGTCACGTTCAAAGGTCACGGTGCAACCATCTTCTGGCAGACCTGGGAAGTCCGGAACCAGCATATGATCGGACGGCGTCAGGACGATCAGGTTTTCACCGCGGTCGTCCTGGTTAATGCCGATGATGTCGAACAGGTTCATGGTGAAGCTGATAAGCCCGGTGTCGTCATCCTGCTCTTCAATGCTTTCAGCCAGTGCCTGCGCTTTTTCACCGCCATTGGAGTTGATTTCCAGCAGACGGTCACGGCCCTGTTCAAGCTGCGCTTTCAGCGCATCGTGCTGTTCGCGACAGGTTTTGATCAGCGCATCGAACCCGTCAGTATTTTCCGGTGCCGCAAGGTATTCAATCAGCTGCGGATGCACGCTGTCGTAAATGGTGCGGCCGGTCGGGCAGGTATGCTCGAACGCATCCAGACCTTCATGGAACCAGCGTACCAGCACTGACTGCGCGGTTTTTTCCAGGTACGGAACGTGGATTTGAATATCGTGCGCCTGGCCGATACGGTCAAGACGACCAATACGCTGCTCGAGCAGATCCGGGTTAAACGGCAGATCGAACATCACCAGATGGCTGGCAAACTGGAAGTTACGGCCTTCGGAGCCGATTTCAGAACACAGCAGCACCTGCGCGCCGGTATCTTCTTCGCCAAACCAGGCGGCGGCGCGGTCGCGTTCAACAATCGACATGCCTTCATGGAACACGGCGGCACGGATGCCTTCGCGCTCGCGAAGCACCTGCTCCAGCTGAAGCGCGGTGGCGGCTTTGGCGCAGATCACCAGCACTTTCTGTGAGCGGTGGCTAGTCAGATAACCCATCAGCCATTCAACGCGCGGATCGAAGTTCCACCAGGTGCCGGTATCGCCTTCAAATTCCTGATAAATCTGTTCCGGGTAGAGCATGTCGCGGGCACGTTCTTCTGACGATTTACGCGCACCCATAATGCCGGACACTTTAATCGCCGTCTGATACTGCGTTGGCAGCGGCAGCTTGATGGTGTGCAGCTCGCGTTTCGGGAAACCTTTCACGCCGTGACGGGTATTACGGAACAGCACGCGGCTGGTGCCGTGGCGATCCATCAGCATCGAGATCAGTTCCTGACGGGCGCTTTCGCCGTCCTCGCTGGTGCTGTTCGCCGCCGCAAGCAGTGGCTCAATATCCTGCTCGCCCATCAACTCGCTCAGGGCGTTCATCTGTTCGTTATTCAGTTTCTCGCCGCTCAGCAGCAGAGAAACGGCATCGGCTACCGGACGGAAATTTTGCTGTTCTTCAACGAACTGCTCGAAATCGTGGAAGCGGTTCGGGTCCAGCAGTCGCAGACGTGCAAAGTGGCTTTCGAGGCCCAGCTGTTCCGGCGTCGCGGTTAAAAGCAGAACACCCGGCACGCGTTCGGCCAGCTGTTCGATCGCCTGGTATTCACGACTCGGCGCGTCTTCGCTCCAGACCAGGTGATGGGCTTCGTCCACCACCATGATGTCCCACTCGGCGTCGCACAGGTGTTCCAGGCGCTGCTTGCTGCGGCGCACGAAATCCAGCGAGCAGATCACCAGCTGTTCAGTTTCAAATGGGTTATCGGCATCGTGCTGCGCTTCGGCATAACGCTCATCATCAAACAGCGCAAAGCGCAGGTTGAAGCGGCGCAGCATCTCGACCAGCCATTGGTGTTGCAGGGTTTCCGGCACGATAACCAGTACGCGCTCGGCGGCACCGGACAGCAACTGCTGATGCAGGATCATCCCGGCTTCAATGGTTTTTCCGAGACCCACTTCATCGGCCAACAGCACGCGTGGCGCATGGCGACGGCCCACATCGTGGGCGATGTGCAGCTGATGCGGGATCAGGCTGGTACGCTGACCACGCAGGCCGCTCCACGGCATACGGTACTCTTCGCTCTGATACTTACGCGCACGATAGCGCAGGGCGAAACGGTCCATACGGTCAATTTGCCCGGCAAACAGACGGTCCTGCGGCTTGCTGAAGATGAGTTTGCTGTCGAGCAACACTTCACGCAGCTCAACGCCTTCTTCTTCGGTATCCAGACGCGTACCGGTGTACGCCAGCAGGCCATTTTCTTCTTTTACTTCGTCAACGCGCAGCTGCCAGCCGTCGTGGCTGGTAATGGTATCGCCTGGATTGAACATCACGCGGGTGATGGGAGAGTCGTTGCGGGCGTACAGTCGGTTTTCACCCGTTGCCGGATAAAGGAGCGTGACCATGCGCGCATCCAGCGCTACGACTGTCCCTAATCCTAACTCGCTTTCTGTATCGCTGATCCAGCGTTGACCAAGTGTAAAAGGCATATAATTTGGGCTCTATATCTTCAATTGCAGGCAATAATTGTCCTCCGCAGAAATAACCACGGAGAGTCAAAATTGGGGTCCAGGAATGGAAAGGGCGCTATGGTACTGGAAGCCAGGGTGTTAGTCACCTGTCAAAATAGCCCCAGTTGTCCTGTCAGTAGTGTAGCAAAATCGTCATGAACAAAGGGCAAAATTCCATCGGCGATGGGTTCTAACTGTTTTGTCAGATAGTGTTCGTAATCCAGCGGTGACTGCTGATACGCCACGGGTTCCGGGCCGCTGGTGGTCCAGACATATTTAATGCTGCCACGAGATTGGTATTGTAAAGGGCGACCAAGCCTGGCGTTATGTTCATCGGCAAGCCGCGCGGCACGGACATGCGGCGGAATGTTGCGTTGATATTCTGCCAACGGGCGCCTGAGCTGTTTGCGATAGACCAGCCTGTCGTCATACTCCCCGGCCATCAGCTTATCAATGGTTTCACGAATGAAATCCTGGTACGGCTCGTTGCGGAATATGCGTAGATACAGCGTTTGCTGAAACTGTTGCGCCAGCGGCGTCCAGTCGGTTCGCACCGTTTCCAGCCCCTTAAACACCATCTTCTGCTCATCGCCAATTTGGATCATACCGGCATAACGCTTTTTACTGCCTGTCTCGGTGCCGCGAATGGTGGGCATCAGGAAGCGGCAAAAATGGGTTTCGAACTCCAGCTCCATCGCGCTGGTCAACCCCTGTTTCTGCAGCTCTGCAGACCACCATTCGTTGACGAATTTCACCAGATCACGACCAATTTGTGCCGCATCTTCCTCGCTGTGCGCGCGTTTCAGCCACACAAAAGTGGAATCCGTATCGCCGTAAATCACATCGTAACCCTGCGATTCAACCAACGCTTTGGTCTTACGCATGATCGCATGGCCACGCATGGTGATCGACGAGGCGAGGCGTGGATCGAAAAAGCGACAGGCGCTGGTGCCGAGCACGCCATAAAAGGCGTTCATGATGATTTTTAGCGCCTGGGAGAGTGGTTTATTACCCTGCAATTTGGCCTCGTCGCGCCCGTTCCAGATTTGCCCGACGATATCCGGCAGGCAATTCTGCGTGCGGGAGAACCACGCGCCGAGAAAACCCTCAGTGCTGTGTTCGGCATCCGGCTGCGCCATGCCTTCGACCAGGCCGACAGGGTCAATCAGGAAGGTGCGGATAATCGACGGGTAAAGGCTTTTGTAATCGAGTACCAGCACCGAATCGTAAAGCCCGGGGCGGGAATCCATCACGTATCCGCCGGGGCTGGCCTGCGGCGGCACTTCGCCAAGATTGGGTGCCACGTAGCCCAGCCGATGCATGCGTGGGAAATAGAGATGCCCAAACGCCGCCACCGAGCCACCATGACGATCGGCGGGCAGGCCGTTGACCGTCGCGCGTTCGAGTAAAAACGGCATAATCTCCGTTTTGTGGAAAATGCGCGTCACCAGCTCGCAGTCTTTAAGGTTGTATTTCGCCAGTGCGGGTTTATCTTCAGCAAAACGGCGGTTAATTTCGTCCATCCTGTCCCACGGATTATCGATGGACTTGCCTTCCCCAAGTAGCTCTCGCGATACGGACTCCAGTGAAAACGACGGGAAATTCCAGAAGGCGGATTTCAGCGCTTCGATGCCGTCGATAATCAAACGGCCGTTGGCTTGGGCGAAAAATACACCGTTTTTAAAACCGTGCTCGCGCCAGTCGATCTCAACATTTCCACGCCCAAGTGTCAGCGGGATTCGGTAACGTTCGGCATGTTTTTGCAGAACTTTGAGGTCAAACTGCACCAGGTTCCAGCCGATGATCACATCCGGATCGTGTTCGGCAAACCAGGCGTTCAGCTTCTCGAGCAGCTGCGGGCGGCTGGCGACATATTCCAGCCGAAAATCGAGCTGCGTAGGATCGCCATTTTCCGGCCCCAGCATGTACACCACGCGCTGACCGCAGCCCTCAAGGCCAATGCAATAAATCTCGCCGTGACGCGTGGTTTCGATATCCAGCGATACCCATTTCAGCGGTGGACGATAGTGCGGGCTGGGCTTCAGACGCGCGTTAATCAGCGCATTGCCCTGGATTTCACCTTCGACCCAAACGGGCGCAGTAATGAAGCGCTCCATCAGATAGCGCTCTGGCGGGCGGATATCCGCTTCATACACGGTAATGCCGTCGGCACGGAGCAGCTTTTCCAGCCGCATTAACTGCCGATGGGAGCGACAATAAAGGCCGAATACCGGCTGGCGATGGAAGTCTTTCAGTGCGAGAGGTGCCAGGCGGGCATCGCGCTCGCTGCGAAGTAAACGCTCGGTCTGAGCGCGTTGTGATTCAGGGATAAACGCCACTGAATCCTGTGGCGCAAGCGTCACTTGCAGCGGACCGTCATCGGTTGCCAGCCAGAACGAGACTTCCGTTCCCTGCGGGGTATCCCGCCAGTGACGGGTTAATAAAAAACCTTCTCGCGCCTGCGTCACACGCTCTACTCAAATAGAAAACCAGGCCTGAGTATAGCCTGGTTTGTCTTGAGTTGCTGTGGTTTTATACAGGTGTTACTGCCCGTAATACGCCTTCGCACCGTGCTTGCGCAGGTAGTGTTTATCCAGCAACGTTTGCTGCATATCCGGAAGTTGTGGCGCGAGCTGGCGACAGAAAATCCCCATATAAGCGACTTCTTCGAGCACGATGGCGTTGTGTACGGCATCTTCAGCGTTTTTTCCCCAGGCAAACGGCCCGTGGGAATGCACCAGCACGCCGGGCATTTGTGCGGCATCGATCCCCTGTTTTTCGAAGGTCTCGACGATAACGTTGCCCGTTTCCCATTCGTACTGGCCGTTAATTTCGCCGTCGGTCATTTTACGGGTGCAAGGAATAGCTCCGTAGAAATAGTCCGCGTGAGTGGTGCCCGTCGCCGGGATCGACTGACCCGCCTGCGCCCAGATCGTGGCGTGGCGTGAATGGGTGTGAACAATGCCGCCGATGGTCGGAAACGCCTGGTACAACAGGCGGTGCGTAGGCGTATCCGATGACGGCTTTTTATGGCCTTCAACCACTTCACCCGTCGCGAGGCTCACCACCACCATATCGTCTGCGGTCATCAGGCTGTAATCGACGCCCGAAGGTTTGATGACGAAAACGCCTTTTTCGCGGTCAACCGCACTGACGTTGCCCCAGGTCAGGGTGACCAGATTGTGTTGCGGGAGCTGGAGATTGGCGTCCAGCACCTGCTGTTTTAACTGCTCTAACATGGTGTGCTCCTTGCCCGATGGCGCTTTGCTTATCGGGCCTACACGCGCGTAGGCCCGGTAAACGGAGTGCCACCGGGCATCGTCTTAGCGTTTTGAACCGTAATAGACTTCGTTCCAGCGCAGCGCATCTTTGAAGGCTGGCAGGCGCGTATCGTTGTCGATGACGGTCAGCTCGATGTTATGCAGCTCGGCAAACTGGCGCATGTCGTCCAGGGTCAGCGCATGGCTGAACACGGTGTGGTGCGCGCCGCCTGCAACAATCCATGCTTCGGACGCGGTCTGCAGGTCCGGATGGGCTTTCCACAGCGCATTCGCCACCGGCAATTTCGGCAGGTTGTGCGGGGTCTTGACCGTTTCAATGGTGTTCACCAGCAGGCGGAAGCGATCGCCCAGATCGATCAGGCTCGCGACCAACGCTGGGCCGGTTTTGGTATCGAAGATCAGACGCGCCGGATCGGCTTTTCCGCCGATGCCCAGATGCTGCACGTCGAGGATCGGCTTCTCGGCGGTGGCGATCGTCGGGCACACTTCCAGCATGTGTGAGCCCAGCACCAGATCGTTGCCGTTATCGAAGTGGTAGGTGTAATCCTCCATAAAGGAGGTGCCGCCATTCAGGCCGGTCGACATCACTTTCATGATGCGAAGCAGCGCCGCGGTTTTCCAGTCGCCTTCGCCCGCAAAGCCGTAACCCTGCTGCATCAGACGCTGTACCGCCAGGCCCGGCAGCTGTTTCAGGCCGTGCAAATCTTCAAAGGTGGTGGTGAACGCGTGGAAGCCACCCTGTTCCAGGAAGCGCTTCATACCGAGTTCAATTCGCGCGGCATCCAGCACGTTCTGGCGTTTATCACCGTGCACCTGCGCCGCTGCTGTCAGGCTATAGCTGCTTTCGTACTCATCGACCAGCGCACTGATATCGCCGTCGCTGATTTCATTGACCACCTGCACTAAATCGCCCACCGCCCAGGTATTGACCGAGAAGCCGAATTTAATCTGTGCCGCCACTTTATCGCCGTCAGTCACCGCGACTTCGCGCATGTTGTCGCCGAAACGCACCACTTTCAGCTGGCGGGTATCCTGTTTTGATACCGCCTGACGCATCCACGACCCGATACGCTCATGCGCCTGTTTGTCCTGCCAGTGACCGGTAACGACGCCATGCTGCTGACGCATACGTGCGCCGATAAAACCGAACTCGCGGCCGCCGTGCGCGGTCTGGTTCAGGTTCATAAAGTCCATGTCGATGCTGTCCCACGGCAGGGCCGCGTTGAACTGGGTATGGAATTGCAGCAGCGGTTTGTTGAGGATTGTCAGGCCGTTGATCCACATTTTGGCCGGGGAGAAGGTGTGCAGCCATACCATCAGGCCGGCGCATTTATCGTCGTAGTTGGCATCACGACAGATAGCGGAAATTTCGTCCGGCGTGGTGCCAAGCGGTTTCAGCACCAGCTTGCACGGCAGTTTGGCTTCGGCATTCAGGGCATTAACGACGTGTTCCGCATGCTGCGTCACCTGGCGCAGAGTTTCCGGGCCATACAGATGCTGGCTGCCAATCACAAACCACACTTCATAGTTATTAAAAATCGTCATCTTCATTTCCTTAATGAGTCATTGCTGCCTGAACCACCGGCTTGCTTTCCGTCGGGGCCGCAGAAGGGAGATAGTGTTGTTCGGCGCTTTTCGCCCATTGCTGGTAGCGCTGATAAAGCTGTTCAAAGCGCTGGGCCTGAGCAGGGCGAGGCTCGAGCGTGTGCTCGACGCGGCTGGCCATTTGCTGCTGCGCGTGTGGAATATCGGCGTGAACGCCTGCGGCCACGGCAGCAAAAATGGCGGCGCCCAGCGCACAGCACTGGTCAGAGGCGACGATTTGCAGCGGGCGATTGAGCACATCGCAGCAGGCCTGCATGATCTCGACGTTTTTACGGGCAATACCGCCCAGCGCCATCACGTTGTCCACCGGAATGCCCTGCGAGGTGAAGCACTCCATAATCGCGCGGGCGCCAAAGGCGGTGGCGGCAACCAGGCCGCCGAACAGTGCCGGGGCGTCCGTCGCCAGATTCAGGTCGGTAATCACGCCCTTGAGACGTTGGTTCGCATTCGGCGTGCGTCGGCCGTTAAACCAGTCGAGAACCACCGGCAGATGCTCAAGGGACGGTTTCTGTGCCCAGGCGGCAGTCAGCGCAGGCAGTAGCTGTTTCTGGCTGGCTTTGATCTGTTCTTTCAGTTCAGGATGCTGGGCGGCGAGCTGTTCCAGCGGCCAGCCGAGAATGCGGCCAAACCAGGCGTAGATATCACCGAAGGCAGATTGCCCGGCTTCCATCCCGATGAAGTCTGGTGTCACGCTGCCGTCCACTTGGCCGCAGATACCCTGCACGGTGCGGTCGCCGACGCTGGATTTGTCGGCAATCAGGATGTCGCAGGTCGAGGTGCCAATAACTTTGACCAGCGTATTCGGCTGTGCACCGGCACCGACGGCACCCATATGACAGTCAAACGCGCCGCCGGAAATGACCACGCTTTCCGCTAAACCCAGGCGCTGCGCCCAGTCGGCGCTGAGCGTGCCCACCGGAATATCGGCCGTCCAGGTGTCGGTAAACAGCGGGTAATCGAGATGCTGATTGAGCAGCGGATCGAGTGCATCAAAGAAGCTGGCCGGCGGCAGGCCGTTCCAGCTTTCATGCCACAGGGATTTGTGCCCGGCGCTACAGCGACCGCGACGGATATCCTGCGGACGGGTGGTGCCGGAAAGCAGGGCTGGCACCCAGTCGCACAATTCAATCCAGGAGGTAGCGGCCTGCGCCACGCTGCTGTCGGCGCGGGTCACATGCAGGATCTTGGCCCAGAACCACTCGCTGGAGTAAATTCCGCCGATATAGCGCGAGTAATCGACGTTGCCTGGCTGGTGGCACAGGCGGGTAATGGCTTCGGCTTCTTCTACGGCGGTGTGATCTTTCCACAGCACAAACATGGCGTTTGGGTTGTCGGAAAACTCAGGGCGTAACGCCAGCACGTTGCCGTCGGCGTCAATCGGGGCCGGGGTTGAGCCGGTACTGTCTACGCCGATCCCAACGACCTCCGCCCGGCGAGCGCCAAGTTCGTCCAGTACGCTTTTCAGCGCGGTTTCCATCGATTCGATATAGTCGAGAGGATGATGGCGGAACTGATTATTGGGGGCGTCGCAGTAGCGACCTTCCTGCCAGCGTGGATACCATTCCACGCTGGTGGCGATTTCTTTCCCGGTGGCACATTCCACCGCCAGCGCTCGCACTGAATCACTACCAAAGTCGAGGCCAATTGCTATTGCCATCGTGTTGCTCCATGAAGAATGTCAGACATGGTGAAACAGTAGATATCGGGGAGAAAAAACGTCAGGCGGGAACCGCTAATCTTATGGACAATAATGCTGTGCCATCACAAAGTGTGACGGCGTGCAAATATTCTCGCAGGCCATTTCGCCCTTTTTCGCTTCGCTGGCAATATGGACAATTGATTTCCTGATGAGCCTGCTGAGCGAGTATTTTTATGCCTGAACTCCAGAATGACCCGCTGTTACCCGGGTACTCTTTTAACGCCCATTTGGTGGCGGGGCTAACGCCCATTGAGGCTGAAGGCTATCTCGATTTTTTCGTGGACAGGCCGCTCGGCATGAAGGGATATATCCTCAACCTCACGGTGCGGGGAGAAGGGGTTATCGATAATCAGGGACATCAGTTTGTGTGCCGTCCGGGGGATATCGTGCTGTTTCCGCCCGGCGAAGTTCATCACTACGGCCGCCACCCCGATGCCAGCGAGTGGTATCACCAGTGGGTGTACTTCCGTCCGCGCGCTTACTGGCACGAATGGCTGGCGTGGCCCGCGCTGTTTGCGCAGACTGGATTTTATCGCCCAGACGAGGCGCACCAGGCGCAGTTTGCCGAACTGTTTGGGCAGATAATCGATGCCGGGCAGGGCGTTGGGCGGTATTCCGAATTACTGGCGATTAATCTGCTGGAACAGCTCTTGCTGCGGCGTATGGAAGCGATCAACGAATCGCTGCACCCGCCGATGGACCATCGGGTGCGCGACGCCTGCCAATACATCAGCGATCATCTGGCGGACAGCCACTTTGATATTGCCAGCGTCGCTCAGCATGTTTGTCTGTCGCCATCGCGCCTGTCGCACCTGTTCCGCCAGCAGCTCGGGGTCAGCGTACTGAGCTGGCGCGAAGACCAACGCATCAGCCAGGCGAAGCTGCTGCTGAGCACCACGCGCATGCCGATTGCCAGCGTAGGGCGCAACGTGGGCTTCGAAGATCAGCTCTATTTTTCCCGCGTTTTCAAAAAATGTACCGGTGCCAGCCCCAGTGAGTTTCGTGCAGGTGTAAACAATGTGTGAAAAAAGTGAACCCCTGTGCACGAATACAGGTCATAACCTGTAAACTATTCAGACAATTGACGGCTTGACGAAGTGGGTGCCCCTCGGGAGAATCCCTGCTTCGTTTTCCTACCGGGTACTCTATGCAAGCATTGCTGGAACATTTCATTACGCAGTCGGTGATGTATTCATTGATTGCGGTCGCGATGGTCGCATTTCTCGAGTCGCTGGCACTGGTGGGGTTGATCCTGCCTGGCACCATTATGATGTCGGCGCTGGGAGCACTGATCGGCAGCGGAGAAGTGAATTTCTGGCAGGCGTGGCTGGCGGGGATCATCGGCTGCCTGCTCGGGGACTGGATCTCTTTCTGGCTCGGGTGGCGTTTTAAAAAGCCGCTGCACCGCTGGTCGTTCATGAAAAAGAACAAAGCGTTGCTGGATAAAACCGAACACGCGCTGCATCAGCACAGCATGATGACCATTCTAATTGGTCGCTTTATCGGCCCGACGCGCCCGCTGGTGCCTATGGTCGCCGGGATGCTCGACCTGCCGGTATCCAAATTTATCATTCCTAATATCATCGGCTGCCTCTTCTGGCCGCCGGTCTATTTCCTGCCGGGTATTCTTGCCGGGGCAGCGATCGACATTCCTGCCGATGCGCAGAGCGGGAGTTTCAAGTGGTTGTTGTTACTGGCAGCAGGTGTACTGTGGCTGACGGCGTGGCTGGGCTGGCGTTTGTGGCGCGCGGGTCGATCAGGTAGTGATCGCCTGACACGCTTTTTGCCGCGCCGCAGGCTGTTATGGCTGACGCCGGTGATGTCGGTTCTGACCCTGATATCGCTGTACGTTTTGTGTCAACACCCGCTGATGCCGGTGTATATCGATATTCTCAGGAAGGTTGTGAGCCGCTGATCCCCAACAGATGCGATGCGCTGGCGTTGCCGCTGAGCAACGCTTCGGTGGCACCGTCCCAGGCAATGCGTCCGTCGGCAATCACCAGTGAACGCGAGGCGATACGCGCCGCATCCTCCACGCTGTGAGACACCATTAACAGCGTCAACTGCTGGCGGCGGCAAACGTCGCTGACTAACTGCAGCATTTCCTGACGTAGCGCCGGATCGAGCGCTGAAAACGGTTCATCCAGCAACAATACCGGCTGCTCGCGCACCAGACAACGGGCCAGCGCCGCACGCTGGCGTTGACCGCCTGACAGCTCGCCCGGCAGCCTTTCCAGCAGTGATTCAATCCCCATCTGACTAGCGATCACATCCAGCTTATGCTGCTGCGCGGCGTTCAGCTTCAGCCCCGGATGCATGCCGAGGCCGATGTTCTGCCGCACCGTCAGGTGGCTGAAAAGATTGTTCTCCTGAAACAGCATCGACACCGGACGTTTTGCGGGCGGCGTGTGGGTATGCGGCTGATTTTCGATAAAAATCGTCCCACTGGCGGGCGTGATAAAGCCGGCAATCAGGTTCAGCAGTGTGCTCTTGCCCGCGCCGCTCGGACCGAGCACTGCGATGTGCTCCCCTTGTTTAACGGTGAGGGAAAAACGCATCGGCAGATGCTCGTAAAGCCAGGTGACATCATTCAGTTTTAGCATCACGACCCGGAAGTTTTTCAATGACAGTGAATAGCAGGAAGCACAGCAGCAGCAGGATAAAAGCGGTTACGGCTCCATCCTGGCTGCGATAGGCGCCAATCTGCTGATAAAGATAGAACGGCAGGGTGCGGAAATCCTCGTTGCCAAACAGCGCCACTACGCCAAAATCGCCAATCGACAGCACGCAGGCAAACGCCAGCGCCTGGGCAATGGGGCGCTTCAGCGCGCGCCACTCCACCACCCGAAAACGGGTAAAACCTTGCATACCGAGCGACTGACACAGCAGGCTGTAGCGGGCGGTTGCATCGCGCATCGGGCTTTCCAGCACCTTCAGGGCGTACGGAATAGCCATCAGCGCATTGGTGAAAATCACAATTCCGTCGGCGGTGCTCGGCAAGCCCACACTATTGTTGAGCAGTAAAAAGAAGCCCGTCGCCAGCACGATGCCCGGCATGGCGAGGATCAGCATTCCGCTCAGCTCCAGCGCTTGCCCGGCCAGATTGCGCTTTCTGGCGTGCAGCTCACGGCTGCTCCATAGCAGCATCAAGGTCAGCGTTATGCACAGACAACCTGCTGCCACCGCGATGCGCAACGAGGTCCACACCGCCTGCCAGAGTACCGGCTGTGCCAGCACCTGCGGCAGGCTGCGGTTCAGGCCATCGGCAATCACTGCCATCAGTGGCGGCAGGAGCAGCAGCAGGGCGAGGGCGATCAGCGTGAAATCACTCACGCGGCTGTGCAACCTGTCATCCGGATCGCGCCAGCCGACGTGCTGGGTGTTTCCCGGCACCAGCGATTTGCTCAACCGTTGGCTGATCAGCATCAACCCCAGACAGCACAGCATCTGGACGATCGCCAGCATCGCCGCGCGACCCGGGTCGTAATCAAAATTGAGCGCCTGATAGATGGCGAGCTCAATGGTGGTGGCCTGCGGACCGCCACCGAGCGACAGCACGGTGGCGAAACTCGCGAAGCACAACATGAAGATAAGTGCGGCAATCGCCGGAATTTGTCGCCGCATCCACGGCCATTCAACGAAGCGGAAAAAGGTGAAGCCGCGCATCCCCAATTGTGCCGCCAGCTGGCGCTGCTCGCCGGGAATTTGCTCCAGCGCCTGCAACAACAAACGCGTCGCCATCGGCATATTAAAGAACACGTGCGCCAGGAGAATGCCCTGCAGGCCGTAAGGTGAGAATGTCCATTCCCAACCGAAGACGTGCCACAGCTGGGCCAGCCAGCCCTGTCGGCCATAAACGCTGAGAATGCCAAACACCGCCACTAAGACCGGCAGGATTAACGTCATTGCGCACAGGCGAAGCAGGATTTGTCGGCCCGGGAAGCGGCGTCGATACAGCGAGCGGGCGAGGAAAATGGCCGGAATGACCGACAGCGTCGCGGAGAGAAACGCCTGCCAGAAGGAGAATCTGACCACGTGCCACAGATAGCTGTCGTGCAGGAAATGGCTCCAGCTTGCCGCCGGGGCGTTAAACCATAAGGCCAGAAACGCGGCCAGCGCGAGGGCCACCATTAAGGTCGCAACCGTCGCGCCTGGCACCAGCCAGCCGGCGATTATTGGCTGACGGCGCGTTGCCATGAGGCAATCCAGTTCTGGCGTTCGGAGGCGACTTGCTGCGGCGTGTATTCCAGCGTGGTTTTCGGTTTCACCAGCCCATTAAAGGCATCTGGCAGCGAGACCTGAGTGACCGGATACATCCAGTTGCCGGTCGGGATCGCTTTCTGGAACCCTGGGCTGACCATGAATTTCAGGAATTTTTCCGCCAGCTCTGGTTGTTTACTCGACGCGGTACGCGCAGCGACTTCCACCTGCAAGTAATGACCTTCGGCAAAATTGGCGGCGGCGTAGTTATCTTTTTTCTCTTTGATGATGTGATACGCCGGAGAGGTGGTGTAGCTCAGCACCAGATCGCTTTCGCCTTTCAGGAACAGGCCGTAAGCCTCGCTCCAGCCTTTGGTGACGGTGACGGTTTTGGCGGCCAGTTTCTGCCACGCTTCAGGGGCTTTGTCGCCGTACACTTTTTGCATCCACAGCAGCAGACCCAGACCCGGCGTACTGGTGCGAGGATCTTCATAGATAACGCGCCATTTCTGCGGGCTTTCGACCAGGTCTTTCAGGCTTTTCGGTGGGTTCTTCAGCTTGTTCTTGTCGTAGACAAACGCAAAGTAGCCGTAGTCGAACGGGACGAAGGTGTCATTTTTCCAGCCGCCGGGTACGTTAAGACCGGCGGTCGGTACCCCGCTTTTGGCGAACAGCCCGGTTTGGGTGGCGGCGTCGAGCAGATTGTTGTCGAGCCCCAGTACCACGTCGGCTTTACTGTTTTTGCCTTCCATGCGCAGACGGTTGAGCAACGACACGCCGTCTTCCAGCGCCACGTATTTCAGCTCGCAGTTGCAGTCGGCTTCAAAGGCTTTTTTCACCGCAGGCCCTGGACCCCAATCGGCAGAGAAAGAATCGTAGGTATAAACGGTGAGAACAGGCTTCGCGAAAACGGGCGCGCTCGCCAGGAACAGTAACGGCAGGAATTTTTTAAGCACTTTGCACCTCAAATTAAGGGGTGGCAAAGGATTTTGAGTGAGCCCCAAATCCCTTCGCCGGCGTTATCCGGATCAGGTTCGACGGGTATTATCTCAGCGCACACCCTTTGCAGAATGCAGCACCCCGTTGAGAACGCCGCTATTGTAATGAGTTTGTGACTTTTCAGAAAGCCTTATGGCTCCGGTGGGGCAAACCAGGCCGATTTAAAGTCAAACCAGCCCAGGGTGTTCATGCGTAGGCCACGCATACTTCGCTGCCCTTGTATGCGCAGCCAGTGGTGAATGAGTGGCACCACCGAGCGTTGGGCGATCAGCTGCTGAGACCAGTTGGCCAGGTTTATCTCTCCGGCCTGCCAGTCAGCGGCAGCCTGCTGCCAGTCCAGCGGAATGCAGTGCTGAATAAGCGGCACTTCGAACAGGTGGGCAAACAGCGAGAAATCCAGCGGCAGTGTGAAGTTGGCGCTGTTCAGCCACATGTCGCTGTGGATTTCGCCGAGATGCCATTCGTCGTAGTCGATCTCCCGGATCTCCAGCGTCACCTGATGCTCGGCGAGCAGGCGGCTCATGATCAGCGCAATGTTTTTGTGTTCCAGATGTTCCCGATAATAGGTCAGCGTCAGCGTTTCCAGCCCGGCGGGTTTGTCGCCCTTGCCTGGACGTGCATGGTGCCAGCGCGGCAACAGGCCGTAAGCCGGGAACCAGTCGCCCTGATACTGCTCGTCGGCGTGGTACAGCAGATTGGCAGGGGAGAGTATTTGGCTGACCCAACGGCGAACGTCGTCGGACGCCCCTTTCTGGCTGCGGGCATCAAACAACAGGTAATAACAGCCTTCTTCCAGGCGGCTTTCGACCGCTTTTTCGCCTTCGGTCGAGCCTTCCAGCGTCAGACCGCAGGTCACTTCGTCCCCGATTTCCGGCAGTACCCACACATTCACTTCATCAATTAGCGCGCGATAGCCGAAGAAGTCGTCGAAGGCGTGAATTTTGAGTTGGTTCTGGTTGTTGCGCGAAACCGCATAAGGCCCGGTGCCGACCGGCAGGCTGGAAAAGTTATTCATGGTTTCCCATTCGCGCGGCAGGATCATCGCCGGGATATGACCGAGCAGCCACGGTAGCCAGAGATCGGGGCGAGAAAGGTGAATATCCAGCGTCCAGGTCGTTGGCGATTCGATGCGGGTAATGTGGGCGTATAGTGGCAGGGCATTGATTCGTTGTAAGGAGTGAACCACATCGTCCATCTCCAGCTCACGACCGTGATGAAAATGAATGCCTGGACGAAGATAAAAACGCCAGTGTAAAGGGGAAATTTGCTGCCAGTGATGCGCAATATCCGCTTCCAGTTCCCCATTTTCCTCATTTATACGGGTCAATGCGCTGAAAATCTGCCGTGCAATGTGGGTTTCCGAGCGCCGCAACGGTGTGCCGGGCAGCAAATTACGCATCGGGCGGTAGTAAAGCACCCGCATGATGTGTCGCCCCTGGCGGAAACTGCGGCCCAGATGTGAGACCAGCATTTGGCGTACGGTGGCTTTATCGCCCACCAGTTGCACCAGTTGATCGATTCTGTCTTGCTCAAGTAAGTCCTCTGCCCGCTGTTGCTGAAGCGCCAGTCCGGTATAGAGAAACGTCAGGCGGGACCGCTTGCCACGCCCGGCTTCGGCCTGCCACGTCAGCCAACCGCGGTCCTCCATGGTATTTAACAACGTTCGCATATGGCGGCGCGAACAGCTGAGCAGTTCGGCCAGCTCGTTGAGCGTAGTGTTCTGGGATTTCCCGTCACAGCATTGCCATAAACGGATGAATTGTTGTTGCAGACGACCAGAGGACATAAAAGGGGAACTCCTGACGAAAACCCAGCAATTTATTTATCCTCATATTAAGCCAATAATCATTCTCGATGAAGTGAGGAGATGAATATGAAGAAGCTAACTGCTTGTGAGTTTTATCGACAGTATTTTTCGGCGACGCAGGGAGCGTCATGGCTGGCCCGCCTGGTCGCAGGAACGCGTCTGAAAATGCTGGAAGATTTGATGCAGTGGGACGTTACATGCCCGGCTTCGGATCCTCATTGACTTGACTTGATCATGTGTGACTGAGTATTGGTATCAGGCGATAGCCTTGAAAGACCCGCCAGCAGAATGCTTCTGCTGGCTTTTTTCGTTTCTCTTTTGCGATTAAGGATGACTCATGCTCTGGCTGATGACGATGGCACGACGACTGAACGGGGTGTACGCCGCGTTCATGCTGGTGGCATTTATGATGGGGATTGCGGGCGCATTACAGATGCCGACGTTGAGCCTGTTTCTCAGCCGCGAAGTGGGCGCGCAGCCATTCTGGATTGGCCTGTTTTATACCGCCAACGCCATCGTCGGAATTATCGTGAGCCTTGGGCTGGCGAAGCGATCGGACAACCAGGGCGACCGCCGCAAACTCATCCTGTTCTGCTGCCTGATGGCGGTTTGCAACGCGCTGCTGTTTGCCTTTAATCGTCATTATCTGACGCTTATCACCTGTGGCGTGCTGCTGGCGTCGCTGGCGAATACCGCCATGCCGCAGCTGTTTGCCCTTGCGCGTGAATACGCCGACAGCTCGGCGCGCGAAGTGGTGATGTTCAGTTCGGTGATGCGTGCGCAGCTTTCGCTGGCGTGGGTGATCGGCCCTCCGGTGGCCTTTATGCTGGCGCTCAATTACGGCTTCACCGTGATGTTCTCCATTGCCGCCGGAATTTTTATCCTGAGCCTGGTCCTGATTGCGTTTGCGCTGCCGTCGGTAGCGCGCGTTGAACAGCCCGCAACGGTGGCGTTGACGCAGGTCAGCGGCTGGGGCGATAAAAACGTACGGATGCTGTTTGTGGCCTCCACGCTGATGTGGACCTGCAACACCATGTACATCATTGATATGCCGCTGTGGATCAGCAGCGATTTGGGCCTGCCGGATAAGCTCGCGGGTTTTTTAATGGGCACCGCGGCGGCACTTGAGATCCCGGCGATGATCCTTGCGGGCTATTACGTTAAACGTTTTGGTAAGCGGCGGATGATGGTGACCGCCACGGCGGCGGGTGTGCTGTTTTATATTGGCCTGATTCTGTTCCACAGCCGCGAGGCGCTGTTGATATTGCAGCTTTTTAACGCGGTATTCATTGGGATCATCGCCGGGATCGGCATGCTGTGGTTCCAGGATTTGATGCCGGGCAGGGCGGGCTCTGCCACCACGCTGTTCACCAACAGCATTTCAACCGGGGTGATCCTCGCGGGTGTGATTCAGGGCGCGGTGTCGCAGAGTTGGGGGCATCAGCACGTGTATTGGGTGATCGCGGTGGTTTCAGTGGTGACGCTGGGGCTGACGTGTCGGGTGAAGGATGTTTGATGTAGAGAGTTGCCCGGCAAGCATCGCGCTGCCGGGCACCACATTAGGCCATAAATGCAGGCTGTTTGTTTTCGTACTCTGAAATTGACGCTTCATGCTGGAGCGTCAATCCGATGCTGTCCAGACCGTTCAGCATGCAGTGACGGCGGAAGGCATCAAGGGTGAAGCTATAGGTTTTGTCACCCGCTTTCACCACCAGTGCTTCCAGATCAACTTCAAACGTCATGCCTGGATTGGCCTGAACTTGCTTAAACAAATCATCGACTTGCTCATCGCTCAGGGTAACCGGCAGCAGTTGGTTGTTAAAACTGTTGCCGTAAAAGATGTCGGCAAAGCTTGGGGCAATCACCACTTTGAAACCGTAGTCGGTCAACGCCCACGGGGCGTGTTCGCGCGATGAACCGCAGCCAAAGTTTTCACGTGCCAGCAGGATCGAAGCCCCTTTAAATTCCGGGAAATTCAGGACGAATTCCGGGTTAGGCTGCTCACCTTTGTCATCAAGGAAACGCCAGTCGTTAAACAGGTGCGCGCCAAAACCGGTGCGGGTGACCTTCTGCAAAAACTGCTTCGGGATGATTGCGTCTGTATCCACGTTAGCCGCATCCAGAGGGACAACCAGGCCGGTGTGTTGGGTAAATTTCTCTGCCATGATGGTGTCCTTATTTCAAGCTACGGATGTCGGCGAAATGGCCGGTAACGGCAGCCGCTGCGGCCATCGCCGGGCTAACCAGATGCGTGCGTCCGCCGCGGCCCTGACGGCCTTCGAAGTTGCGGTTGCTGGTTGATGCACAGCGCTCACCCGGCTCCAGACGGTCATTGTTCATCGCCAGGCACATGGAGCAGCCTGGTAAACGCCATTCAAAACCGGCTTCGATGAAAATCTTATCCAGACCTTCCGCTTCCGCCTGGGCTTTAACAGGGCCAGAGCCTGGAACCACCAGCGCTTGTACGCCTGGCGCGACTTTACGACCTTTAGCAATTTCTGCCGCTGCGCGTAAATCTTCGATACGGGAGTTGGTGCAGGAGCCGATAAACACTTTGTCGATAGCGACGTCGGTCAGCGGCACGCCCGGTTTCAGGCCCATATACGCCAGCGCTTTTTCAGCACTTGCGCGCTCAACCGGATCGGCGAACGACGCCGGATCGGGCACGTTGTCATTAACGGAAATCACCTGGCCCGGGTTAGTGCCCCAGGTCACCTGCGGCGCAATCTCTTCGGCGTGCAGAGTGACGACGGTGTCGAAAGTTGCACCTTCGTCGGTGTTCAGCGTTTTCCAGTACGCGACAGCATCTTCAAAATGCTGTTCTTTCGGCGCGTGCAGACGGCCCTTAACGTAATTGAAGGTGGTGTCATCCGGGGCAACCAGGCCCGCTTTGGCACCCATTTCAATGGCCATGTTGCACAGGGTCATACGGCCTTCCATGGTCAACGCCTGAATGGCGTCCCCACAGAATTCCACCACGTGACCGGTACCGCCCGCGCTGCCGGTTTTACCGATAATCGCCAGCACGATGTCTTTGGCAGTGATGCCTGGTGCGGCTTTGCCTTTGACTTCGATTTTCATGGTTTTGGCGCGGCCCTGTTTCAGGGTCTGCGTCGCCAGCACGTGTTCAACTTCTGAGGTGCCGATCCCGAATGCCAGTGCGCCAAATGCGCCGTGGGTCGCGGTATGGGAATCGCCACACACGATGGTCATGCCCGGCAAGGTGATACCTTGTTCCGGGCCCATCACGTGAACGATGCCTTGATACGGGTGGTTCAGGTCATACAGCTCAACGCCAAACTCATTACAGTTTTTGATCAGCTCTTGCATCTGGATGCGGGCCATTTCGCCGGACGCGTTGATGTCTTTGGTTTGCGTCGAAACGTTGTGATCCATGGTCGCGAAGGTTTTACCCGGCTGACGCACGGGACGATGGTGCGCGCGCAGGCCATCAAACGCCTGCGGGGACGTCACTTCGTGGACCAGATGACGGTCGATATACAGCAGCGGGGTTTCGTTTGGCGCTTCGTGCACGATGTGCGCATCAAACAATTTTTCATATAACGTCTTCGCCATGATTACACCCCTTCAGCTACATAGCGGGCAATGATATCGCCCATTTCTTCGGTACTGACGGCCGCGTTGCCGCGCGCCAAATCGCCGGTACGCACGCCTTGCTCTAACGCGCGGTTAATAGCGCTTTCGATAGCGGAAGCCGCGTCGTTTGCATCCAGACTGTAGCGCAACAGCAGCGCCAGAGAGAGGATTTGCGCAATCGGGTTAGCGATGTTTTTGCCCGCGATATCCGGCGCAGAGCCGCCCGCAGGTTCATACAGACCAAAACCTTGTTCGTTGAGGCTGGCAGACGGCAACATGCCCATCGAACCGGTGATCATCGCGCATTCGTCAGACAGAATGTCGCCGAACAGGTTGGAGCACAGCAGGACGTCGAACTGCGATGGGTCCTTAATCAGCTGCATAGTGGCGTTGTCGATGTACATGTGCGCCAGCTCAACGTCCGGGTACTCTTTGGCGATTTCGTTAACGATTTCGCGCCATAAAATAGAGGACTGCAACACGTTCGCTTTATCAATCGAGGTCACTTTGTGACGGCGTTTGCGGGCGGATTCAAACGCGATACGCGCGATACGTTCAATTTCAAAACGGTGATACACCTCGGTGTCGAACGCTTTCTCATGCTGGCCGCTACCTTCACGACCTTTCGGCTGACCGAAATAGATACCGCCGGTCAATTCACGCACGCACAGAATATCGAAGCCGTTAGCGGCGATGTCCGCGCGCAGCGGGCAAAATTCTTCCAGGCCCTGATACAGCTTGGCCGGACGCAGGTTAGAGAACAGCTTAAAGTGCTTACGCAGTGGCAGCAACGCGCCGCGCTCTGGCTGCTCTGCCGGTGGGAGATGTTCCCATTTCGGGCCACCCACGGAACCGAACAGAATGGCGTCAGCTTGCTCGCAGCCTTCAACGGTGGCTTGTGGCAGCGGTTTGCCGTGCTTGTCGATAGCGATACCGCCGACATCATAGTGGCTGGTGGTGATGCGCATTTCAAAACGCTGACGAACGGCTTCCAGTACTTTCAGGGCTTGCGCCATCACTTCCGGGCCAATACCGTCGCCCGGCAAAACAGCAATATGGTAATTCTTCGACATTACACGGTTTCCTTTTTGTTCTCGTTATTCTGCGCCTTGCGCTGCAACTCTTTTTCGACTTCATTGGCACGCCAGATGCTGTTCAGCACGTGAACCATGGCTTTGGCGGAAGACTCGACGATATCCGTTGCCAGACCGACACCGTGGAAACGGCGGCCATTATAGTTAGCCACGATATCCACCTGACCCAGCGCGTCTTTACCGTGACCTTTGGCGGTCAGACCGTATTTCACCAGCTCGATGTCAAACTGGGTGAGGCGGTTGATGGCCTGATAAACCGCATCAACCGGGCCGTTGCCGTTGGCCGCTTCGGCTTTCACTTCGTCGCCGCAAGCCAGTTTGACCGAGGCGGTGGCGATGTCGTTGGAGCCAGACTGCACGCTGAAATAGTCCAGGCGGAAATGCTCAGGTTCTTCCTGCTGTTTATTAATGAAGGCCAGGGCTTCCAGGTCGTAATCGAACACCTGACCTTTTTTGTCGGCCAGTTTCAGGAATGCGTCGTATAAATTGTCCAGGCTGTAATCGGATTCTTTGTAGCCCATTTCGTCCATGCGGTGTTTTACTGCCGCACGGCCAGAGCGTGAGGTCAGGTTCAACTGCACCTGATTCAGACCGATGGATTCTGGGGTCATGATTTCGTAGTTTTCGCGATTCTTCAGCACGCCGTCTTGGTGGATACCGGAGGAGTGGGCGAAGGCACCGGTGCCGACAATCGCTTTGTTCGCCGGAATGGGCATGTTGCAAATCTGGCTGACGGTCTGGCTGGTGCGCCAGATTTCGTTGTGATTGATCCGGGTCTGCACGTTCATGATGTCTTTGCGGACCTTGATAGCCATGATGACTTCTTCCAGCGAACAGTTACCCGCGCGTTCGCCGATGCCGTTCATTGCCCCTTCCACCTGACGCGCACCGGCGTGAACCGCGGCGATGGCGTTGCCTACTGCCAGACCTAAATCGTCATGGGTGTGGACGGAGATAATGGCTTTATCAATATTCGGCACGCGTTCGTACAGGCCGGTGATGATGTTGGCGAACTCGAACGGCATAGTGTAGCCAACGGTGTCCGGGATGTTGATGGTGCGCGCCCCGGCGTTAATCGCGGCTTCTACGACGCGGGACAAATCTTCAATCGGTGTACGGCCTGCATCTTCACAAGAGAACTCAACGTCGTCGGTGTAGTTACGCGCACGTTTAATCATGTAAATGGAGCGTTCGATGACTTCATCCAGCGTGCTGCGCAACTTGGTGGCGATGTGCATCGGCGAGGTGGCAATGAAAGTATGAATGCGGAATGCTTCCGCGACTTTCAGCGACTCAGCTGCCACATCAATGTCTTTTTCAACACAGCGGGCTAAGCCACATACACGGCTGTTTTTGATGTTGCGCGCGATGGTTTGCACGGATTCGAAGTCGCCCGGGGAAGACACAGGGAAACCGACTTCCATTACGTCAACACCCATACGCTCAAGGGCCAGAGCGATTTGCAGTTTCTCTTTTACGCTCAGGCTTGCCTGTAACGCCTGTTCACCGTCACGTAAGGTGGTATCGAAGATAACGACTTGTTGGCTCATGGTTTTAGGTCCTTGTCAGTCTTAGGTCGCCTTGCTACGAGCATAAAAAAACCCGCGCTAAGGCGCGGGTTTTTAGTCTTACTGGGAGATGACTTAACGTAAAACGTCGCCCACCAGTCTACCGCGCAGAGTGAATGCGTTTAGTAGTAGTAGACCGGTGAAACGAGAAGTACGGATCATTGCGTCATGCTCCAGATGAATTCGATATGCCATTAGTGGTACTGGATACGCAGATTGATGTCAATCTTTTCTGAGGCTGGAGGGGGAGTAATTGGCCGGAAAATGAGAAAGTTCTTTAGCTAATTGTGCTGGCGCTTATCTTTTTTATCGACGATTATCATTATGTTGTTTCGAGGGTTTAATAAAATGAATTATATCAAAATGTTTATTTGCATCTGGTAACGCCTTTGGGTGTCTCATTCTCACCTGTAACTTGATGATATCACTGGAGGTAGTGGATAATATTTTCTGGATTTTGGCGTTTTCACCGTTTATTGATAAAGAATTGTTATGTGATCCAGGTTGTTTTACACCGTTAATTTAAATTTGCTTAAGTAATCCTTTCTCAAAGTGCTGTTGTCTATTCCCCCCATTTATGATTAAAATTTGTCTACAAAGCGCCGGTTATTGTTTGATGGCTAATTGAACACAGTTCAGCATGGTGTAATCCATTTTTTTGCTGGTGTGACTTTATAAATTCCTAATTTTGTCTGTATCTCTTTTTCTAAATGTATATGCGTGTTAAATCATATTTTCAGTAATTATTACTGCACCTAAGAAAAGGACGTTAAGTGTGACAGTGGAGTCAAGTATGATCGTTGAAAAAGAAACCCCGCCTACAGGTTCTGGTCAGGAGCAAGTGAGCCTCAAGCTCCGTTCGGTCGATCTCAATTTATTGACCGTTTTTGATGCGGTCATGCAGGAACAAAATATTACCCGTGCCGCCCATCTGTTGGGAATGTCACAGCCCGCTGTCAGTAATGCGGTCTCTCGTTTGAAAGTCATGTTCAACGATGAACTGTTCGTGCGCTATGGCCGCGGCATCCAGCCGACCGCCAGAGCCTCTCAGCTGTTTGGTTCTGTTCGACAGGCGCTGCAGTTAGTTCAAAACGAGTTGCCAGGATCAGGCTTCGAACCGATTAGCAGCGAGCGTGTGTTTAATCTCTGTGTGTGCAGTCCGCTGGATAATGTGTTGACCTCATTAATTCTTAATAATGTGAATAAGGTCGCGCCCCATGCCCATTTAGTATTTAAGTCCAGCTTGAATCAAAATACTGAACATCAGTTACGCTACCAGGAACTCGAGTTTGTCATTGGTTATGACGAATTCCGCCGCCCTGAGTTTGCCTGTGTACCTTTATTTCGTGATGAAATGGTGTTAGTCGCGAGTGCGAGTCATCCGCGTTTGCTGAGTCCGCTGAAAGAAAGTGATATATATCACGAAGAACATGCTGCCGTTTCTCTGGAACGCTTCGCATCATTCAGCCTGCCCTGGTACGATACGGTAGAAAAACAGGCCTGTATCGCTTATCAAGGTATGGCATTAACCAGCGTGCTTAATGTCGTCTCACAGACGGAGTTAGTCGCAATTGCACCGCGTTGGTTAGCGGAAGATTTTACCAAGAAATTGAATATTCAAATTCTGCCGCTGCCGATGAAATTAAACAGCCGTACCTGTTTCCTTTCCTGGCATGAAGCTGCGGGCCGCGATAAAGGCCATCAGTGGATGGAAGAGCTGCTGGTATCAGTTTGTCGACGTTAATCTCGACGCACTCAATATCCCTCCTAACAAACCAGATGTGAGAACATCTGGTTTGTTCTGCAAATAACCTTAAAGTCGGCATATTTCACTAATATCAATTCTTTTGATGACCTGCTGCCGCGTTAAAAATGCATGATTATCTGCATCAGACCCATTTCTTCGAGTTTTTTCCATCATCTCTCCTTATTCCTGAAGTATTCCACCGTTTAGTTTAAATCCATCTTTCTTTTCTTCTGTATGGCCCCGTTCTGCGCGTCAGGCGGCTGATTGCCTGCCTGATAGGGAGCGGTTATGTTAAGGAAATGCTGTCATTCTAAAATCAACGGGGCGCGGTATAACCCTGTTGTATGACGATGCGGAAATGAATTCCGCCGTCATTAACTAAGCCTGGAGGCAAACCATGGAGATGTTGTCTGGCGCCGAGATGGTCGTTCGATCGTTAATCGATCAGGGCGTAAAGCAGGTATTCGGCTACCCGGGAGGCGCGGTCCTCGATATTTATGATGCATTGCATACTGTGGGGGGCATCGATCACGTCCTGGTTCGCCACGAGCAGGCGGCAGTGCATATGGCTGATGGTTTGGCGCGCGCCACGGGTGAAGTGGGCGTGGTGCTGGTGACGTCTGGTCCTGGTGCGACCAACGCGATAACCGGAATCGCGACAGCCTATATGGACTCGATTCCTTTGGTTATCCTCTCAGGTCAGGTTGCGACCTCGTTGATTGGCTATGATGCGTTCCAGGAATGCGACATGGTGGGCGTGTCTCGCCCGGTGGTAAAACACAGCTTCCTGGTGAAGCAAACCGAAGATATTCCCGGCGTACTGAAGAAGGCATTCTGGCTGGCGGCCAGCGGACGTCCTGGCCCGGTGGTGGTAGATTTACCGAAAGATATCCTGAGCCCGGCCAATAAACTGCCGTACAGCTGGCCGGATGAAGTCAGCATGCGTTCATACAATCCCACCACGACCGGACACAAAGGCCAAATCAAGCGCGCATTACAGACGCTCATTGCCGCCAAAAAACCGGTGGTATATGTCGGCGGTGGAGCGATCACCTCGTCCAGCGAAGCCGTGTTGCGAACGCTGATTGAAAAACTGAATCTGCCCGTGGCGTCGTCGCTGATGGGATTAGGCGCGTTTCCGGCGACGCATCGGCAGGCGCTCGGCATGCTCGGTATGCATGGCACCTATGAAGCCAACATGACCATGCACCACTCCGACGTCATATTTGCCGTCGGGGTGCGCTTTGACGATCGCACCACCAACAATCTGGCAAAGTACTGCCCAAACGCCACGGTATTGCACATTGATATCGACCCGACGTCGATTTCAAAAACCGTTTCCGCCGATGTGCCGATTGTGGGTGATGCGCGTCAGGTGCTGGAACAAATGCTGGAGTTGCTGGAACAAGAGTCCACCACGCAGCCGCTGGATGATATCCGCGACTGGTGGCAGCAAATCGATCAGTGGCGTGCGCGTCAGTGCCTGAAGTACGACGCTCAAAGCGAGCACATTAAGCCTCAGGCGGTGATTGAAACGATCTGGCGGCTGACGAAAGGGGAAGCCTATGTGACCTCTGATGTGGGTCAACATCAGATGTTTGCGGCGCTCTATTACCCGTTCGATAAACCGCGTCACTGGATAAACTCCGGTGGCCTCGGCACGATGGGCTTCGGCCTGCCTGCGGCGTTAGGCGTCAAAATGGCGCTTCCGGCAGAAACGGTTATTTGCGTGACCGGCGATGGCAGTATTCAGATGAATATTCAGGAACTGTCTACCGCGCTGCAATATGAGCTGCCGGTCCTGGTGTTGAACCTCAACAACGGCTACCTCGGTATGGTGAAACAGTGGCAGGACATGATCTATTCTGGCCGCCATTCGCAATCCTATATGTCATCGCTGCCGGACTTTGTCCGTCTGGCGGAGGCCTATGGCCACGTGGGGATTCGCGTCAGCGAACCGGCTGAACTGGAAGCCCGCCTGAGTGAAGCGCTGGAGCAGGTGCGTAACAACCGCCTGGTGTTTGTGGATGTCATCGTTGACGGCAGTGAGCATGTCTATCCAATGCACATCCGCGGCGGCGGTATGGATGAAATGTGGTTGAGCAAAACGGAGAGAACCTGATTATGCGCCGGATATTATCAGTCTTACTGGAGAATGAATCGGGTGCTTTATCGCGCGTGATTGGGCTTTTCTCCCAGCGTGGCTACAACATTGAAAGCCTGACCGTGGCACCGACCGACGATCCGACGCTGTCTCGCATGACTATCCAGACTGTCGGTGACGAAAAGGTTATTGAGCAGATCGAAAAGCAGCTGCACAAGCTGGTGGACGTTTTACGCGTCAGCGAACTCGGGCAGGGCGCGCACGTCGAACGTGAAATCATGCTGGTAAAAGTGCAGGCCAGCGGTTATGGGCGCGAAGAAGTGAAGCGCAACACCGAGATCTTTCGCGGGCAAATCATCGACGTCACGCCGTCTATCTATACCGTCCAACTGGCGGGGACCAGCGATAAGCTCGACGCTTTCCTGGCCTCGCTGCGTGATGTGGCGCGCATTGTCGAAGTGGCGCGTTCGGGCGTTGTGGGCCTGTCGCGCGGCGACAAGATAATGCGATAACCCTGCGTTTCATCCGAAAACCGTAGCCCGACCTTTGATGTCGGGCTTTTTTTTGCGAATTCAGCGGTAAGAGTCAACAAAAGCGGTTGCCGCTGTGCGCATTCTGCGCTTAGATGTTATGGAATTTATTCCATGATTTAACAATGGTTATGGATTGTACATTTTAAGCAAGGGGCAATTGTGAAACTGGATGAAATCGCCAGGCTTGCCGGTGTGTCACGCACCACGGCGAGCTATGTGATCAATGGAAAGGCGAAACAGTATCGCGTCAGCGATAAAACTGTCGAAAAGGTCATGGCCGTTGTGCGCGAGCATAACTATCATCCCAACGCCGTCGCCGCCGGTCTGCGCGCGGGCCGTACCCGTTCCATTGGCCTCGTTATCCCCGATCTCGAAAACACCAGTTACACCCGCATTGCCAATTATCTTGAGCGACAGGCGCGCCAGCGTGGCTATCAGTTACTGATAGCCTGTTCTGAAGATCAGCCTGACAACGAAATGCGCTGCATTGAGCATCTGCTCCAGCGTCAGGTCGATGCGATCATCGTGTCGACGTCATTGCCGCCCGAGCATCCGTTTTATCAGCGTTGGGCTAACGATCCCTTCCCGATTGTTGCGCTTGACCGTGCGCTCGATCGCGAGCATTTCACCAGCGTTGTGGGTGCCGATCAGGAAGACGCCGAAGCGCTGGGTGCTGAACTGCGTAAATTCCCGGCGGACACGGTGCTGTATCTTGGCGCGCTGCCGGAGCTTTCCGTCAGCTTCCTGCGTGAACAAGGTTTCCGTAGTGCATGGAAAGATGACCCGCGCGAAGTGAATTTCCTTTACGCCAACAGCTATGAGCGTGAGGCTGCTGCTCAGCTGTTTGAGAAATGGCTGGAAACCCATCCGATGCCACAGGCGTTGTTTACAACGTCCTTTGCACTTCTTCAGGGCGTGATGGACGTTACGCTGCGTCGTGAAGGGAAGTTGCCATCAGAATTGGCTATTGCCACCTTTGGCGATCACGAGCTGCTCGACTTCCTCCAGTGCCCTGTGCTGGCCGTGGCGCAGCGGCACCGTGATGTTGCTGAGCGTGTGCTGGAAATTGTGCTGGCAAGCCTGGATGAGCCTCGGAAGCCAAAGCCAGGTCTCAGCCGCATACGCCGAAATCTGTATCGTCGCGGAAGTCTGAGCCGCCGTTAATTGAAAATGGGAAAGGTAAGCGAATCGAATTGCCTTTCCTAATTTCCCTACAGAAAAAGATGAAAATTCTTATTCGGACAATTCCTTAAGTTTCATCCGATCACTATTAATCTTTCTTTTTAAACAAGTCGGTCGGTATTAATTTAGGTTAATGAAAAGTAAAGAACGGTTTCTTTTGTATTGTTTTGTTACATTCATGTCGCCTTTTGCAGAATTAACAGTCACTTCATTCACGCTCTCACATTTCCTCACGCTTTAAGGGCTCTGGACTAGCAGAAACAGTTCCAGCAAGGGCTATTAACGCGGAGGAGAATGTCCTAAAATGCCGCGCACGTCGCAAACTGACACTTTATATTTTCACCTTTGTGAAATTGAGTTGTTCAAAATCGTTACGAACCTGTTGGTTTTTTTCTCGCCACTATTCATGACGTTATTTTGCCTCGTTCGCTGGACAGAAATTAATCAAGGCGAATATTGGTGCTTATTATTGAGTTTTCTGACTCGTATGGCATCAGTGCTGGCTTGACAAGCTTTTCCTCCGCTCCGTAAACTCCTTTAGGTGGGGATTTGTGGGCGAAAGTGGAGAAAAGGGGTGAGGCTGGCATGTTCCGTGGAGCTACGTTAGTCAATCTCGACAGCAAGGGGCGTTTAGCCGTCCCAACCCGATACCGGGATTTGCTGCTTGAGAACGCTGCTGGTCAATTGGTTTGCACCATTGACATCCATCACCCATGCCTGCTGCTTTACCCGCTGCCCGAATGGGAAATCATCGAGCAAAAATTGTCGCGACTGTCGAGCATGAACCCCGCAGAACGCCGCGTACAGCGTCTGTTGCTGGGACATGCCAGCGAATGCCAAATGGACAACGCCGGTCGTTTGCTGATTGCGCCGGTTTTACGGCAACACGCCGGACTGACTAAAGAAGTGATGCTGGTCGGACAGTTCAACAAGTTTGAACTGTGGGATGAAACGACCTGGTATCAACGGGTCAAGGAAGATATCGACGCTGAGCAGTCCGCCTCTGGAGAATTGTCGGAGCGGTTGCAGGACTTGTCCTTATAAAATGATGGAAAATTTTAAACATACAACGGTACTGCTGGACGAGGCTGTAAACGGTCTGAATATTCGTCCTGACGGTATCTACATTGACGGCACTTTTGGTCGTGGTGGTCACTCACGTCTGATCCTTTCGCAACTGGGAGCGGAAGGGCAGTTGTTGGCTATCGACAGGGATCCAGAAGCTATCGCTGTGGCGAATGCCATCGATGACTCCCGCTTTTCCATTGTGCATGGACCTTTTTCCGCCCTCGCTGATTATGTTAGCGAGCGCGGCCTAACTGGCAAGATCGACGGCATTCTGCTCGATCTTGGTGTCTCTTCACCACAGCTTGACGATGCTGAACGTGGCTTCTCCTTCATGCGTGACGGACCGCTGGATATGCGTATGGACCCCTCACGCGGCCAGTCCGCAGCCGAGTGGCTGCTGAACGCAGAAGAAGCCGATATCGCCTGGGTTATCAAAACCTTTGGCGAAGAGCGATTTGGCAAACGCATTGCCCGCGCCATCGTTGAGCGTAACCGCATTGAACCAATGACCCGCACCAAAGAACTGGCGGAAGTCATTGCGGCGGCGATGCCGGTGAAAGACAAATTCAAACATCCTGCGACCCGTACTTTCCAGGCGGTGCGCATCTGGGTGAACAGTGAACTTGAGGAGATAGAGCAGGCGCTAAAAAGCTCGCTCAGCGTGCTTGCCCCGGGTGGGCGGCTCTCCATCATCAGTTTCCATTCGCTGGAAGACCGCATTGTTAAACGCTTTATGCGCGAGCAAAGCCGCGGTCCGCAGGTTCCTGCAGGGTTACCGATGACTGAAGAGCAACTCAGGAAACTGGGTGGCCGTTATCTGCGAGCACTAGGCAAGTTGATGCCGGGCGAACAAGAAGTGGCAGAGAATCCACGCGCTCGTAGTTCAGTGCTGCGTATTGCAGAGAGGACGAACGCATGATCAGCAGAGTGTCAGAAGCCCTAAGCAAAGTGAAAGGGTCGTTAGGAAGCAACGAGCGCCATGCCTTGCCTGGTGTGATCGGCGACGACCTTTTGCGGTTTGGGAAGCTGCCACTCTGCCTGTTCATTTGCATTATTTTGTCGGCAATAACGGTAGTCACGACGGCGCACCATACCCGTCTTTTGACCGCACAACGTGAACAGCTGGTTCTGGAACGCGATGCTCTGGATATTGAGTGGCGTAACCTGATCCTTGAAGAGAATGCACTCGGCGACCATAGCCGGGTTGAGCGGATCGCCACGGAGAAGCTGCAAATGCAGCATGTCGATCCTTCCCAGGAAAACATCGTTGTACAAAAATAAGGATTATCACGACGCATGAAAGCAGCGGCAAAGACGCTTAAACCAAAACGTCAGGAAGCACAGGCCAACTTTATCAGTTGGCGTTTTGCGTTGCTTTGCGGCTGTATTTTGCTGGCGATGGCGTTCCTGCTGGGTCGTGTAGCATGGTTGCAGATAATCAACCCTGACATGCTGGTGCGTCAGGGGGACATGCGCTCCCTGCGCGTGCAGGAAGTCACGACTTCACGCGGCATGATAACCGATCGCTCTGGCCGCCCATTGGCGGTGAGCGTGCCGGTGAAGGCTATTTGGGCCGATCCGAAAGAACTCCATGATGCAGGCGGCGTCAGTATTGATAACCGTTGGAAGGCGTTAGCCGATGCGCTGAACATGCCGCTCGATCAGCTGGCCGCGCGCATCAACACCAACCCGCGTATGCGCTTTATCTATCTGGCGCGTCAGGTCAATCCTGACATGGCCGACTACATCAAAAAGCTTAAGCTGCCAGGCATTCATCTGCGTGAAGAATCTCGTCGTTACTATCCATCCGGAGAAGTCACTGCTCACCTCATCGGTTTCACTAACGTGGATAGCCAGGGTATCGAAGGCGTCGAAAAGAGCTTTGATAAATGGCTCACCGGCCAGTCGGGCGAGCGAATCGTGCGTAAAGACCGCTACGGTCGCGTGATTGAAGATATCTCCTCCACCGACAGCCAGGCCGCACATAACCTGGCGTTGAGCATTGATGAACGCCTGCAAGCCCTGGTGTATCGCGAATTGAATAACGCCGTGGCGTTTAACAAAGCGGAATCCGGCAGCGCGGTGCTGGTGGACGTCAGCACCGGTGAAGTGCTGGCGATGGCCAATAGCCCATCCTATAACCCGAATAATCTGAGCGGTACGCAGAAAGACATTATGCGTAACCGCACCATTACTGACGTGTTCGAACCCGGTTCGACCGTTAAACCAATGGTGGTGATGACTGCGCTGCAACGCGGGATCGTCAATGAAAACACCGTTCTGAACACCATTCCATACCGAATTAACGGCCACGAAATCAAAGACGTGGCGCGCTACAGCGAATTAACCCTGACAGGGGTACTACAGAAGTCGAGTAACGTCGGTGTCTCCAAGCTGGCGTTAGCGATGCCGTCCTCAGCGTTAGTAGATACTTACGCACGTTTTGGACTGGGAAAAGCGACCAATTTGGGGTTGGTCGGAGAACGCAGTGGCTTATATCCTCAAAAACAACGGTGGTCTGACATAGAGAGGGCCACCTTCTCTTTCGGCTACGGGCTAATGGTAACGCCGTTACAGTTAGCGCGAGTCTACGCAACGATTGGCAGCTACGGGGTTTATCGCCCGCTGTCGATTACCAAAGTTGATCCCCCGGTTCCCGGTGAGCGTATTTTCCCGGAACCTATCGTACGTACCGTGGTTCACATGATGGAAAGCGTGGCGCTGCCTGGCGGCGGCGGCGTGAAAGCGGCCATCAAAGGCTACCGCATCGCTATTAAAACCGGTACGGCGAAGAAAGTGGGTCCAGACGGTAAGTACATCAATAAATACATTGCTTACACCGCGGGCGTTGCGCCAGCCAGCCAGCCGCGTTTTGCGCTGGTGGTCGTCATCAACGATCCGCAGGCAGGTAAATACTACGGCGGCGCCGTTTCCGCGCCGGTGTTCGGTGCCATCATGGGCGGCGTTTTGCGCACGATGAACATTGAACCGGATGCGCTGGCAACGGGCGATAAAAGTGAATTTGTGACGAATCAAGGCGAGGGAACAGGTGGCAGATCGTAATTTGCGCGACCTTCTTGCTCCGTGGGTGCCAAACGCACCGGAGCGGGCACTGCGAGAGATGACACTCGATAGCCGTGTGGCGGCGTCGGGCGACCTCTTTGTGGCTGTTTTAGGTCATCAGGCGGACGGGCGTCGATATATCCCGCAGGCGATAGCGCAAGGTGTAGCTGCCATTATTGCTGAAGCAAAAGATGAAGCAGCGGATGGCGAAATCCGCGAAATGCACGGCGTGCCAGTCATCTATCTCAGCCAGCTTAACGAACGTTTGTCCGCCCTGGCGGGCCGTTTCTACAACCAGCCTTCAGAACAACTAAGCCTGGTCGGCGTGACCGGGACCAATGGCAAAACCACCACCACCCAGCTTCTGGCGCAATGGGCGCAGCTGCTCGGTGAAACCAGCGCTGTGATGGGCACCGTGGGCAATGGCCTGCTGGACAAAGTCATTCCAACCGAAAATACCACCGGTTCTGCGGTCGACGTACAGCATGTACTGTCTGGCCTGGCAGGGCAGGGCGCCTCCTTTGCGGCGATGGAAGTATCCTCTCATGGTCTGGTTCAGCATCGCGTATCAGCGCTGAAATTTGTCGCCTCGGTGTTTACCAACCTCAGCCGCGATCACCTCGATTACCACGGCGACATGGAGCATTACGAAGCGGCGAAGTGGATGCTGTATTCCACGCACCATTTTGGTCAGGCGATTATTAACGCCGATGACGAAGTGGGCCGTCGCTGGCTGGCAAAATTGCCAGACGCCGTCGCGGTGTCGATGGAAGACCATATTAATCCAAACTGTCATGGTCGCTGGTTGAAAGCCACTGCGGTGAGTTACCACGACAGCGGAGCGACCATTCACTTTGACTCCAGTTGGGGCGAAGGCGAGATCGAAAGCCGCCTGATGGGCGCATTTAACGTCAGCAACCTTCTGCTGGCACTGGCGACTCTGCTGGCGCTGGATTACCCGCTGGCTGACTTGCTGAAATCTGCGTCGCGTTTGCAGCCGGTTTGCGGCCGTATGGAAGTATTCAGCGCGCCAGGAAAACCGACCGTCGTGGTGGATTATGCCCACACGCCGGACGCCCTGGAAAAAGCGCTCGAAGCCGCACGACTGCACTGCACCGGAACGCTGTGGTGCGTGTTTGGCTGCGGTGGCGATCGCGACAAAGGCAAACGTCCGTTAATGGGTGCCATTGCTGAACAGTTCTCAGATATCGCTGTGGTAACGGACGACAATCCGCGTACCGAAGAGCCTCGCGCCATCATCAACGATATTCTCGCCGGGATGCTCGATGCAGGCCGGGCGAAAGTGATGGAAGGCCGCGCCGAAGCCGTGACCGCCACCATCATGCAGGCCAAAGAGAACGATGTCGTGCTGCTGGCCGGTAAAGGTCACGAAGACTACCAAATCGTTGGCAATCGCCGTCTCGACTATTCCGACCGCGTTACCGCGGCGCGTCTGCTGGGAGTTGTCGCATGATTAGCCTTCCACTGAGCCAAATCGCTGCAATCCTCAACGGCGAGCTGTTGGGCCAGGACGCTACGATGGATGCCGTGACTACCGATACCCGCAAAATCACCGCGGGCTGCCTGTTTGTGGCCCTCAAAGGCGAGCGTTTTGACGCCCACGATTTTGCCGAGCAGGCCAAAGCCGCTGGCGCAGGTGCCCTGTTAGTCAGCCGTAAACTGGAGTGTGATTTACCGCAGGTCGTGGTCAAAGACACCCGTCTGGCTTTCGGTGAGCTGGCTGCCTGGGTGCGTCAGCAAGTGCCCACGCGCGTTGTCGCGTTAACCGGTTCTTCCGGTAAAACCTCGGTAAAAGAGATGGCCGCGTCCATTCTCAGCCAGTGTGGCAACACGCTCTACACCGCAGGCAATCTGAATAACGATATCGGCGTGCCAATGACGCTGCTGCGTCTCACCAAAGAACACGAATTTGCGGTGATTGAATTAGGCGCCAACCATCAGGGCGAAATTGCCTGGACTGTCGATCTGACACGTCCTGAAGCCGCGCTGGTGAATAATCTGGCTGCCGCGCATCTGGAAGGCTTCGGCTCCCTGGCGGGCGTTGCGAAAGCGAAAGGCGAAATCTACAGTGGCCTGCCGCTGAACGGCATCGCCATTATGAACGCCGACAATAACGACTGGCTGAACTGGCAGAGCGTGATTGGCGAACGCAAGGTGTGGCGCTTCTCGCCGAATGCCGCGAACAGTGATTTCACTGCCAACAACATTCACGTCACCAGCCACGGTACCGAATTCACGTTGCAGACGCCGGTTGGCAACGTCGATGTTCTGCTGCCGCTGCCGGGCCGTCACAATATCGCCAATGCGCTGGCCGCAGCAGCCCTGACGATGGCGGTCGGTGCAGACTTAGCCGCGGTGAAAGCCGGTCTCGCCACGTTGAAAGCCGTGCCGGGCCGTCTGTTCCCGATTGAACTGGCCGAAAACCAGCTGATCCTCGATGACTCCTACAATGCCAACGTCGGGTCAATGACCGCGGCGGCGCAGGTGCTGTCCGAAATGCCGGGCTTCCGCGTGATGGTCGTCGGTGACATGGCAGAGCTCGGCGACGAAAGCGAAGCCTGTCACCACCAAGTGGGTGACGCGGCGAAAGCGGCGGGCATCGACTGCGTCATCAGTGTCGGCACTCTCAGTAAAACGATTAGCGATGCCAGCGGCGTCGGCGAGCATTTTGCCGACAAGCCAGCAGCGATTTCACGTCTGAAAACGCTTATCAAAGAGCATCAGATTATTACCATTTTAGTGAAAGGTTCACGTAGCGCTGCCATGGAAGAGGTGGTTCGCGCTCTACAGGAGAACGGAACATGTTAGTTTGGCTGGCCGAACATTTGGTCAAGTATTACTCCGGCTTTAACGTCTTTTCCTATCTGACGTTTCGCGCCATCGTCAGCCTGCTGACCGCGCTGTTCATCTCCCTGTGGATGGGCCCGCGCATGATCGCCCGTCTGCAAAAATTAGCGTTTGGCCAGGTCGTACGTAACGACGGCCCAGAGTCGCATTTCAGTAAACGTGGTACACCAACCATGGGCGGGATCATGATCCTGACCGCGATTGTGGTGTCTGTTCTTCTGTGGGCTTACCCGTCTAACCCGTACGTCTGGTGCGTGTTGGTGGTGCTGGTGGGCTATGGCATTATCGGCTTCGTCGATGACTACCGCAAAGTGGTGCGTAAAGACACCAAAGGCCTGATTGCCCGCTGGAAATACTTCTGGATGTCGGTGATTGCGCTGGGCGTGGCCTTCGCGCTGTATATGGTCGGAAAAGATACGCCAGCCACCGAGTTGGTTGTGCCGTTCTTTAAAGACGTCATGCCGCAGCTCGGCATTTTCTATATTGTGCTGGCCTACTTCGTCATTGTCGGTACTGGCAACGCGGTAAACCTGACGGACGGCCTCGATGGTCTGGCGATCATGCCGACGGTCTTCGTGGCGGCAGGCTTCGCGCTGGTGGCATGGGCTACCGGTAACATGAACTTTGCCAACTATCTACACATTCCCTATTTGCGCCATGCTGGTGAGCTGGTGATCGTCTGTACGGCGATCGTCGGGGCCGGTTTAGGCTTCTTGTGGTTCAACACTTATCCGGCTCAGGTTTTCATGGGCGATGTAGGTTCTCTGGCGCTGGGCGGCGCGCTCGGCATTATCGCCGTGCTGCTGCGTCAGGAATTCCTGCTGTTAATCATGGGCGGCGTGTTTGTGGTTGAAACTCTGTCGGTCATTTTGCAGGTTGGCTCCTTCAAGCTGCGCGGTCAGCGCATCTTCCGTATGGCGCCAATTCATCATCACTATGAACTGAAAGGCTGGCCGGAACCGCGCGTGATCGTGCGCTTCTGGATTATCTCGCTGATGCTGGTCCTGATTGGCCTGGCCACGCTGAAGGTGCGTTAATGATGACTGATTACCAGGATAAAAACGTTGTCATCATCGGTCTGGGAATGACCGGGCTTTCCTGCGTTGATTTCTTCCTCGCGCAGGGTGTGACCCCACGCGTGATGGACACTCGCGTATCGCCTCCTGGTCTGGATAAGCTGCCAGAAGACGTTGAGCGTTTTGTCGGTGGCCTGAATGATGATTGGCTGCTGGCGGCGGATTTGATTGTCGCCAGTCCTGGTATGGCTCTGGCTCATCCTTCACTGAGCGCCGCTGCGGATGCGGGCGTCGAAATTGTGGGTGATATCGAATTGTTTTGCCGTGAAGCGCAGGCGCCGATCATTGCGATTACCGGCTCGAACGGCAAAAGCACCGTCACCACGTTGGTGGGTGAAATGGCGAAAGCCGCGGGTGTGAACGTCGGCGTGGGTGGCAATATCGGGCTGCCTGCGTTAATGCTGCTGGACGTCTCGCGCGAACTGTACGTGCTTGAGCTTTCCAGCTTCCAACTGGAAACAACCTCCAGTCTGGAAGCTGTAGCGGCGACGATCCTCAACGTGACCGAAGATCATATGGATCGCTATCCGTTTGGCTTGCAGCAATATCGTGCTGCCAAACTGCGCGTCTATGAGAATGCAAAAACCTGTGTGGTGAACGCTGATGATGCGCTGACCATGCCGGTTCGCGGCGCCGATGCGCGCTGTGTCAGTTTTGGCGTCAACATGGGTGACTATCACCTCAATCGTCAGCAGGGCGAAACCTGGCTGCGCGTGAAAGGCGAGAAAGTCCTGAACGTTCGCGAGATGAAACTGACAGGTCAACACAACTACAGCAACGCGCTGGCGGCGTTGGCTCTGGCGGATGCCGCTGGCCTGCCGCGTGCCAGCAGCCTGAAAGCGCTGACCACGTTTACCGGTCTGGCGCACCGTTTTCAGGTCGCGCTGGAGCATAACGGTGTGCGCTGGATTAACGATTCCAAAGCAACCAACGTCGGCAGTACCGAAGCTGCGTTGAACGGCTTACATGTTGACGGCACGCTGCATCTGCTGCTGGGCGGCGACGGTAAATCGGCCGATTTCTCTTCGCTGAAGACCTGGCTGAAAGGCGACAACGTGCGTCTGTGGTGCTTTGGGCGTGATGGTGATGCGCTGGCGCAACTGCGTCCTGACGCGGCCGTTCGTACTGAAACAATGGAAGAAGCAATACGTCTGATTGCTCCGCAACTGAAACACGGCGACATGGTTCTGCTCTCTCCGGCCTGTGCCAGCCTTGATCAGTTTAAGAATTTTGAACAGCGCGGGGATGTGTTTACCCGCCTGGCGAAGGAGCTTGGTTAATGCGTTTATCTTTCCCACGCCTGAGAATGCCCAATATGCCGGGATCCGGAATCCTGGTGTGGCTGTTTGCGGCATTAAAAGGTTGGGTGATGGGCTCCCGGCAGCAGGATACCGACAGCCTGGTTATGTACGATCGTATGCTGTTGTGGCTGACGCTGGGCCTGGCGGCGATCGGTTTTATTATGGTGACCTCGGCGTCAATGCCGGTGGGTCAGCGTTTGGCGAACGATCCATTCCTGTTCGCTAAACGTGATGGTTTGTACATCGTGCTGGCGTTCTGTTTGGGGTTGGTCACACTGCGTTTGCCGATGGCATTCTGGCAGCGCCACAGTACCGCGATGCTGATAACGGCGATCGCGATGCTGTTGATTGTACTGGTCGTCGGTAGCTCGGTTAACGGTGCATCTCGCTGGATTGCCTTTGGCCCGCTGCGTATTCAGCCTGCGGAATTTACCAAGCTGTCGCTATTCTGTTACATCGCGAACTACCTGGTGCGTAAAGGCGATGAGGTGCGAAACAACCTGCGCGGCTTCTTAAAACCGATGGGCGTGATCTTCGTACTGGCGATCTTACTGCTGGCGCAGCCGGACCTCGGTACCGTGGTTGTGCTGTTCGTGACGACGCTGGCGATGCTGTTCCTCGCCGGGGCCAAGCTCTGGCAGTTCATCGCGATTATCGGCATGGGGATGTCAGCGGTTGTCCTGCTGATCCTCGCCGAGCCGTATCGTATTCGCCGTGTCACCTCCTTCTGGAACCCGTGGGAAGACCCCTTCGGCAGCGGCTATCAGCTGACGCAATCCCTGATGGCCTTTGGCCGCGGTGAGATGTGGGGGCAGGGGCTCGGCAACTCGGTGCAGAAACTTGAGTATTTACCGGAAGCACACACGGACTTCATCTTCGCCATCATCGGTGAAGAACTGGGCTATATCGGTGTGGTCCTTGCGCTTTTAATGGTATTCTTCGTCGCTTTCCGCGCCATGTCCATTGGCCGCAAGGCGCTGGAGATGGACCAGCGTTTCTCAGGTTTCCTCGCATGTTCGATTGGTGTGTGGTTCAGCTTCCAGGCGTTAGTTAACGTCGGTGCGGCAGCGGGTATGCTGCCAACCAAAGGTCTGACGCTACCGCTCATCAGTTACGGTGGTTCCAGTCTGATCATTATGTCGACGGCCATCATGTTCTTGTTACGCATTGATTATGAAACGCGTCTGGAAAAAGCGCAGGCGTTTACACGGGGTGTTCGATGAGTGGTCAGGCTAAGCGGTTGATGGTGATGGCGGGTGGTACCGGCGGACACGTGTTCCCTGGGCTGGCTGTTGCGCACCATCTGATGGATCAGGGCTGGCAGATTCGCTGGCTCGGTACCGCCGATCGTATGGAAGCGGACTTAGTGCCGAAACACGGGATCGACATTGATTTCATTGAGATCTCCGGTTTGCGTGGAAAAGGTCTCAAGGCAATGCTTTTTGCGCCGATACGTATCTTCAACGCCTGGCGTCAGGCCCGCGCAATTATGCAGCGTTTTCAGCCAGATGTGGTGCTGGGAATGGGCGGATATGTCTCTGGTCCGGGTGGCCTGGCGGCGTGGTCGCTGGGTATTCCCGTGGTACTGCATGAGCAAAATGGTATTGCCGGACTGACCAACAAATGGTTGTCGAAAATTGCCAAAACCGTGATGCAGGCTTTTCCGGGTGCATTCCCGAATGCTGAGGTGGTGGGCAACCCGGTACGCACTGACGTGCTTGCACTTCCGTTGCCTGAACAGCGTCTGAGCGGGCGTGAAGGTGAGATTCGCGTACTGGTGGTCGGGGGCTCTCAGGGCGCTCGCGTATTGAACCTGACGATGCCGCAGGTCGCCGAAAAGCTGGGTGATAGCGTGACTATCTGGCATCAGAGTGGCAAGGGTGGGCAGCAGACCGTGGAGCAGGCGTATGCCGATGCCGGTCAGCCTCAGCACAAAGTCACTGAGTTTATTGACGATATGGCCGAAGCTTACGCCTGGGCTGATGTCGTGGTTTGTCGCTCCGGCGCGCTGACGGTGAGCGAAATTGCCGCCGCCGGGCTGCCAGCGATTTTTGTGCCGTTCCAGCACAAAGACAGACAACAGTACTGGAATGCCCTGCCGCTGGAAAAAGCGGGCGCGGCGAAGATTTTTGAGCAGCCGCAGTTCACCGCGGATGCCGTTGCCAGCACCCTGGCGGGCTGGGACAGAAAGACATTGCTGGAGATGGCCGAGCGCGCACGTGCCGCCGCCATCCCGGATGCTACCGAACGGGTAGCGCAAGCAGTGAGCCTTGCAGCTCAGGCTTAATCATCGCAGCGCCTTTTGCGCTGCACGAATTTTTAAGTAGTCGATGGCGTTTAGAGAATGAATACACAACAACTGGCGAAACTGCGTTCCATTGTGCCCGAGATGCGTCGCGTCCGGCACATTCACTTTGTTGGCATCGGTGGTGCTGGCATGGGCGGTATTGCCGAAGTGTTGGCTAACGAAGGGTATCAGATCAGTGGTTCGGACCTCGCGCCGAACCCGGTGACTCAGCAGCTGACGGCGCTGGGTGCCACGATTTATTTCAATCATCGTCCTGAAAACGTGCGCGATGCGAGCGTGGTGGTGGTTTCTACGGCGATTTCTGCGGATAACCCGGAGATCGTTGCGGCGCATGAAGCGCGTATTCCCGTAATCCGCCGCGCAGAAATGCTGGCCGAGCTGATGCGTTTTCGCCACGGCATTGCCGTTGCCGGGACGCACGGTAAAACCACGACGACCGCGATGGTGTCGAGCATCTACGCCGAAGCCGGTCTGGATCCGACCTTCGTCAACGGCGGTCTGGTTAAAGCCGCCGGGGTGCATGCGCGCCTGGGTCACAGCCGTTACCTGATTGCGGAAGCGGATGAAAGCGATGCGTCTTTCCTGCATTTGCAGCCAATGGTGTCGATTGTCACCAATATCGAAGCCGACCATATGGACACATACCAGGGCGATTTCGAAAATTTAAAACAGACGTTTATTAATTTCCTGCACAATTTGCCGTTTTATGGACGTGCGGTGATGTGTGTTGATGATCCGGTTATTCGCGAGCTTCTGCCGCGCGTCGGTCGTCAGATTACAACGTATGGCTTTAGCGACGATGCCGACGTCCGCGTTGAAGATTACAAACAGATTGGCGCGCAAGGGCACTTTACGCTGATTCGTCAGGATAACGCGCCACTGCGCGTGACGCTGAACGCACCGGGTCGTCACAACGCCCTGAATGCAGCGGCCGCGGTGGCGGTAGCCACAGAAGAAGGCATTGACGACGACGCTATTTTGCGCGCGCTGGAAAGCTTCCAGGGGACAGGTCGTCGTTTCGACTTCCTGGGCGAATATCCGCTGGAAGGCGTTAACGGTAAAAGTGGTACCGCTATGCTGGTGGACGACTACGGTCACCACCCAACGGAAGTGGATGCGACCATTAAAGCGGCTCGCGCGGGCTGGCCGGACAAAAATCTGGTTATGGTGTTCCAGCCACACCGTTATACGCGCACGCGTGACCTGTATGATGATTTCGCCAACGTGTTGACCGAAGTTGATGCGTTGCTGATGCTGGAAGTCTACGCGGCAGGTGAAGCGCCAATTCCGGGAGCGGACAGCCGTTCCCTGTGCCGTACCATTCGTGGTCGCGGTAAAGTCGACCCGATTCTGGTGTCGGATCCGGCGAAAGTCGCTGAAATTCTGGCGCCGGTCCTGACCGGTAACGATTTGATTTTGATACAAGGCGCGGGAAATATCGGCAAAATCGCGCGTAACTTAGCTGAAATCAAACTCAAGCCGCAAACACAGGAGGAAGAGCGCCATGGCTGATAGAATCGCTGTCCTCCTCGGGGGGACCTCCGCTGAGCGTGAGGTTTCACTCAATTCCGGCGCGGCTGTGTTGGCAGGTTTGCGCGAGGCGGGTATTGACGCACATGCGGTCGATCCGCGTGACGCAGATATCACTCAGCTGAAAAACCTGGGTTTTAAGAAAGCGTTTATTGCACTTCACGGTCGCGGTGGGGAAGATGGCACGTTGCAGGGCTTACTGGAACTGACGGGCCTGCCTTACACCGGCAGTGGCGTGATGGCTTCTGCACTTTCGATGGACAAACTGCGCAGTAAATTGCTCTGGCAGGGCGCAGGACTTCCGGTTGCACCCTGGGTCGCGTTGACGCGTACGCAGTTCGCGCAGGGCCTGTCTCAGGACGAGAAACAGCGTATTGCTGCACTCGGTTTGCCGCTGATTGTGAAGCCAAGCCGGGAAGGTTCCAGCGTCGGAATGTCGAAAGTGGACGAAAGTAGTTCACTTCACGATGCCTTAACGCTGGCTTTTCAGCACGATGAAGAAGTTCTCGTTGAAAAATGGTTAAGCGGCCCGGAATTTACCGTCGCGGTACTCGGTGAAGAAATTTTACCGTCGGTTCGCATCCAACCGGCCGGAGTCTTCTATGATTATGAGGCGAAGTATCTCTCTGACGAGACGCAGTATTTCTGCCCTGGTTGTGAAGATTCGGCACATGAACAAGAAATGCAGGCCCTGGTACTCAAAGCCTGGAACATTCTCGGGTGTTCAGGTTGGGGACGCATTGATGTAATGCAGGACAGCGATGGTCAGCTTTATCTGTTGGAGGCTAACACCTCCCCAGGCATGACCAGCCACAGTCTGGTGCCGATGGCGGCACGTCAGGCCGGCATGAGCTTCTCGCAGTTGGTGGTACGTATTTTGGACCTGGCGGGTTGATATGTCGCAGGCAGCACTGAACACACGGAACCGTGAAGAAGAAGAGGACGATATCGCTTCTTCACGCAGAAATAATGGAACGCGTCTTGCAGGGATGATGTTCCTGCTCGCGGTATTATTCACCGTGTTGATGAGCGGCTGGATGGTACTGAACTGGATGGAAGATGCGCAGCGTCTTCCGTTATCCAAGCTGGTAGTGACCGGGGAACGTCACTACACGCGCAACGATGATATTCGCCAGGCTATTCTGGCGCTCGGCTCGCCGGGCACGTTTATGACTCAGGACGTGAACATCATTCAGAGTCAGATCGAACGCCTGCCATGGATTAAACAGGCAAGCGTTCGTAAGCAGTGGCCGGACGAATTGAAGATTCATCTGGTTGAATATGTGCCGATTGCGCGCTGGAATGATCAGCATATGGTGGACAGCGACGGTAACGCGTTTAGCGTACCGGCCGAACGCACCAGTAAGCAGAATCTGCCTATGTTGTATGGCCCGGAAGGTAGCGAGAACGAAGTGCTGCAAAGCTATCGCGATATGGGGCAGATGCTGGCGAGAGATAAGTTTACGTTGAAAGTGGCGGCGATGACCGCACGCCGCTCCTGGCAGCTGACGTTGAATAACGACATCAAACTGGACCTGGGGCGCGGCGATACGATGAAACGGCTTGAGCGCTTTATAGAACTCTATCCTGTTCTTCAGCAGCAGGCGCAAACCGATGGCAAACGGATTAGCTACGTTGATTTGCGTTATGACTCAGGCGCGGCAGTAGGGTGGCAGCCCGCTCCCGTAGAGGATACACATCAACAACAAAATCAGGCACAGGCAGAGCAACAATGATCAAAGCGACGGACAGAAAACTGGTAGTAGGACTGGAAATTGGTACCGCGAAGGTAGCCGCTTTGGTAGGGGAAGTTCTGCCCGACGGAATGGTGAATATCATTGGTGTGGGCAGCTGCCCATCCCGGGGTATGGACAAAGGCGGTGTGAACGACCTGGAATCCGTGGTGAAATGCGTACAGCGCGCCATTGACCAGGCTGAATTAATGGCTGATTGCCAGATTTCTTCAGTGTATCTGGCGCTTTCAGGCAAACATATTAGCTGTCAAAATGAAATCGGGATGGTGCCGATTTCTGAAGAAGAAGTCACCCAGGAAGACGTTGAGAACGTGGTGCATACGGCGAAGTCCGTACGCGTACGTGATGAACATCGTGTCCTGCATGTGATTCCGCAAGAGTATGCCATCGACTACCAGGAAGGGATCAAAAACCCGGTAGGTTTGTCCGGCGTGCGTATGCAAGCAAAAGTGCACTTGATCACCTGTCACAACGATATGGCGAAGAACATTGTCAAAGCCGTGGAACGTTGTGGTCTGAAAGTGGATCAACTGATTTTCGCCGGACTGGCATCAAGCTATTCCGTATTGACGGAAGATGAACGTGAGCTGGGTGTCTGCGTGGTAGATGTTGGCGGTGGTACAATGGATATTGCCGTGTATACCGGCGGTGCGCTGCGTCACACTAAAGTTATCCCGTATGCAGGGAACGTAGTGACCAGTGACATCGCTTACGCGTTCGGTACGCCACCGAGCGATGCCGAAGCGATTAAAGTTCGCCACGGCTGTGCGCTGGGTTCCATCGTCGGTAAAGACGAAAGCGTTGAAGTCCCAAGCGTCGGCGGTCGTCCACCGCGTAGCCTGCAGCGTCAGACGCTGGCAGAGGTTATTGAGCCGCGCTATACCGAGCTGCTCAACCTGGTGAACGAAGAGATTTTGCAATTGCAGGAACAGCTGCGCCAACAAGGTGTCAAACACCACTTGGCCGCGGGGATTGTTCTGACCGGTGGCGCAGCGCAAATTGAAGGCCTGGCGGCCTGCGCTCAGCGCGTGTTCCATACGCAGGTGCGCATTGGCGCGCCGCTGAACATCACCGGACTGACGGATTATGCTCAGGAGCCGTATTATTCAACGGCTGTGGGCCTGCTGCACTACGGAAAAGAGTCACATCTGAGTGGTGAAGCGGAAGTGGAAAAACGTGTCGCAGTGAGTTCGTGGATCAAACGAATCAATACCTGGCTGCGAAAAGAGTTTTAATTTTTTAAGAGAGCGCCGAAAATTAGCGCTCTCAGGCGACAGGCACAAAACGGAGAGAAACTATGTTTGAACCTATGGAACTGACCAACGACGCGGTGATTAAAGTCATCGGCGTCGGTGGTGGCGGTGGCAACGCCGTTGAACACATGGTGCGCGAGCGCATTGAGGGTGTTGAATTCTTCGCAGTGAATACTGACGCTCAGGCGTTACGTAAAACGGCTGTCGGCCAGACGATTCAGATTGGTAACGGGATTACCAAAGGTCTGGGTGCTGGCGCAAATCCTGAAGTCGGTCGCAATGCGGCAGACGAAGACCGTGAAGCACTGCGTGCAGCCCTTGATGGCGCTGACATGGTGTTTATCGCCGCTGGCATGGGCGGCGGTACCGGTACTGGTGCTGCACCTGTTGTTGCTGAAGTTGCCAAAGATTTAGGTATTTTGACCGTTGCTGTCGTGACTAAGCCATTCAATTTTGAAGGCAAAAAGCGTATGGCGTTTGCGGAGCAAGGTATCGCCGAGCTGTCCAAGCATGTGGACTCTCTGATTACCATTCCTAACGACAAACTGCTGAAAGTGCTGGGTCGTGGCATTTCCCTGCTGGACGCATTTGGTGCAGCGAACGACGTGCTGAAAGGCGCTGTTCAGGGTATCGCCGAACTGATTACCCGTCCGGGTCTGATGAACGTCGACTTTGCTGACGTGCGCACTGTCATGTCCGAAATGGGCTACGCAATGATGGGCTCTGGCCTGGCAAGCGGTGAAGACCGTGCGGAAGAAGCGGCTGAAATGGCTATCTCTTCTCCACTGCTTGAAGACATCGACCTGTCTGGTGCGCGTGGCGTGCTGGTTAACATCACCGCTGGCTTCGACCTGCGTCTGGATGAGTTCGAAACCGTGGGTAACACTATCCGTGCGTTTGCATCGGATAACGCGACCGTGGTTATTGGTACTTCCCTGGACCCGGACATGAACGACGAACTGCGTGTGACCGTAGTGGCTACCGGTATCGGTATGGACAAGCGTCCTGAAATTACCCTGGTAACCAACAAACAGCAGCAGCAACAACCAGTGATGGATCGCTACCAGCAGCACGGCATGTCGCCGCTGACGCAGGAGCAAAAACCGGCCGCTAAAGTGGTTAACGACAATACGCCGCAGACCACCAAAGAACCGGATTATTTGGATATCCCAGCATTCCTGCGCAAGCAAGCTGATTAAGAATTAGCTGGAATTTGGGAATCTGCGCTCTTTGTGCTAAACTGGCCTGCCGAATGTATAGTACACTTCGGTTGGATAAGTAATTTGGCGAGATTATACGATGATCAAACAAAGGACTCTTAAACGTATCGTTCAGGCGACTGGTGTCGGTTTACATACTGGCAAGAAGGTCACACTGACGCTGCGCCCTGCGCCGGCAAATACCGGGGTCATCTATCGTCGCACCGACTTGAATCCACCGGTTGATTTTCCGGCAGATGCCAAATCTGTGCGTGATACCATGCTCTGTACTTGCCTTGTCAACGAGCATGACGTGCGGATTTCAACGGTTGAGCACTTAAATGCCGCCCTGGCGGGTCTGGGTATCGACAACATCATGATTGAAGTCGATGCGCCGGAAATCCCGATTATGGATGGCAGCGCTGCCCCGTTCGTTTATCTGCTGCTCGATGCAGGCATTGATGAACTGAACTGTGCGAAGAAATTTGTGCGCATTAAAGACACGGTTCGCGTAGAAGACGGCGACAAATGGGCTGAATTCAAACCGTTCAATGGTTTCTCGTTGGATTTCACCATCGACTTTAACCATCCGGCGATTGACGGCAGCAACCAGCGTTATGCTATGAACTTCTCTGCGGATGCGTTCATGCGTCAGATTAGCCGAGCACGTACTTTTGGTTTCATGCGTGATATCGAATATCTGCAGTCCCGTGGTTTGTGCCTGGGCGGTAGCTTCGATTGTGCCATCGTTGTTGACGATTATCGCGTACTGAACGAAGACGGTTTGCGCTTTGAAGATGAATTTGTACGCCACAAAATGCTGGATGCTATCGGTGACCTCTTTATGTGTGGTCACAATATCATCGGTGCATTCACCGCGTACAAATCAGGTCACGCACTGAATAATAAACTGCTGCAGGCAGTCCTGGCCAAACAGGAAGCTTGGGAGTTTGTGACCTTCGAAGACGACGCTGAATTGCCACTGGCATTCAAAGCACCGTCATTGGTTCTGGCGTAAGCCTGACACCAAACTGTAAATTCGACTGGTAACCTGGTACTCTCTCCGTCCAGGGAGCCAGTCGTTTTTTCTTTTTAGTCCCTGAAAATCCTTCATTCTTCAATCCTTCCTGTTCCTCCCTTGCCTGATGTGTGCGATCGCTGTTTTCCTGAGCACATTTTCGCGCGGATTGCCGTCATTCGTGCTGCTGGCGTGAGCCATTAATGGTACTATCTGAACGCTTAAAAATTTTGAAGGGTTGCCTGGCAATCAAGGTGAAAAGGTAAGTGAACGGAATACTGACGCGCTGGCGACAGTTTGGCAGACGATACTTCTGGCCGCATCTCCTGTTGGGGATGGTCGCGGCAGGGTTCGGCTTGCCTGCGATTGCCAATGCCGCAGAATCCACGCCACCGACCAAAACCGCCAGTAGCCATACGGCGACGACAAAAGTCAGTTTCACGCATCTGGCTTTACTGGAAGGCAACCGTCGTCCAACGTTTACCGTCGATTACTGGCATCAGCACGCCATCCGAACGGTCATTCGTCATCTTTCCTTCGCGATGGCGCCACAGGCGCTGCCGGTCGCCGAAGCGTCTGCTCCCCTCGAAGTACATCACCTGGCCCTGCTGGATACGCTCAACGCACTGCTGATGCGCGAAAGCCAGCCGCCGGTTATCGTACGTTCGGTGGCCTACAGCCGTGACTCCATTTCACATCAAGCCTTTTCTGTCAGCGCCTGGGTAAGCCAGGTACACGGCATCCGTGCCGGACCTCAACGCCTTAGCTGAAAAAAACAAACTTCAACTAATGACTAAAACTCCGCATGGCGGGGCGATTGAGATTTTAATTATGCTTAATTTATTGACCAAAGTTTTCGGTAGCCGTAACGATCGTACACTGCGTCGTATGCGCAAAACCGTCGTACAAATCAATGCCATGGAACCTGCGCTGGAAAAGCTCTCTGATGATGAGCTCAAGGCGAAAACCAACGAATTCCGCGAGCGCCTGGAAAAAGGCGCAACCGTAGAGAGCCTGATCCCGGAAGCTTTCGCGGTCGTCCGTGAAGCCAGTAAACGTGTCTTCGGCATGCGTCACTTCGACGTACAGCTGCTCGGCGGTATGGTACTGAATGACCGCTGCATCGCGGAAATGCGTACCGGTGAAGGTAAAACCCTGACCGCAACGCTGCCTGCATATGTTAACGCCCTGTCTGGTAAAGGCGTTCACGTGGTGACCGTCAACGACTATCTGGCACAGCGTGATGCCGAAAACAACCGTCCGCTGTTCGAGTTCCTGGGGATGAGTGTTGCGGTAAACATGTCCGGTATGCCTGCTCCGGCGAAGCGTGAAGCGTACGCCGCCGACATCACCTACGGTACCAACAACGAATACGGTTTCGACTACCTGCGCGATAACATGGCGTTCAGCCCTGAAGAACGCGTTCAGCGTAAACTGCACTACGCATTGGTCGATGAAGTGGATTCAATCCTCATCGATGAAGCGCGTACCCCGCTTATCATCTCCGGTCCGGCTGAAGACAGCTCCGAGATGTACAAGCAGGTAAACAAAATTATCCCACATCTGATCCGTCAGGAAAAAGAAGACTCTGACACCTTCCAGGGTGAAGGCCACTTCTCCGTGGATGAGAAATCACGTCAGGTAAACATCACCGAACGTGGTCTGGTGCTGGTCGAAGAGCTGCTGGTTCGCGAAGGCATCATGGAAGAAGGTGAGTCCCTGTACTCCCCGACCAACATCATGCTGATGCACCACGTAACCGCCGCGCTGCGTGCCCACGTGCTGTTCACCCGTGACGTCGACTACATCGTAAAAGAGGGTGAAGTGATCATCGTCGATGAGCACACCGGTCGTACCATGCAGGGTCGTCGCTGGTCTGACGGTCTGCATCAGGCGGTTGAAGCCAAAGAAGGCGTGGACATTCAGAACGAAAACCAGACGCTGGCTTCCATTACCTTCCAGAACTACTTCCGTCTGTATGAAAAACTGGCGGGTATGACGGGGACTGCGGATACCGAAGCATTCGAGTTCAGCTCCATCTATAAACTCGATACCATCGTGGTGCCAACCAACCGTCCAATGATCCGTAAAGATATGCCGGACCTGGTCTACATGACCGAGCTCGACAAAATCGGCGCGATTATCGAAGACATTAAAGAGCGTACCGCTAACGGCCAGCCAGTACTGGTGGGGACCATCTCCATCGAGAAATCCGAGGTGGTTTCAAACGAGCTGACCAAAGCGGGTATCAAGCACAACGTTCTGAACGCCAAATTCCACGCCAACGAAGCAAGTATCGTTGCTCAGGCGGGTTACCCGGCGTCGGTGACCATCGCCACCAACATGGCGGGCCGTGGTACGGATATCGTGTTGGGGGGGAGCTGGCAGGAAGAAGTTGCCTCTCTTGAAGAGCCAACGCCTGAGACCATCGCCCAGATCAAAGCGGACTGGCAGGTACGTCATGATGCCGTTCTGGCCTCCGGCGGTCTGCATATCATTGGTACTGAGCGTCACGAATCTCGCCGTATCGATAATCAGCTGCGTGGCCGTGCGGGTCGTCAGGGTGATGCCGGTTCTTCCCGTTTCTACCTGTCGATGGAAGATGCCCTGATGCGTATCTTCGCCTCCGATCGCGTTTCCGGCATGATGCGTAAACTGGGTATGAAGCCTGGCGAAGCGATTGAGCACCCGTGGGTGACCAAAGCGATTGCTAATGCACAGCGTAAAGTGGAAAGCCGTAACTTCGATATTCGTAAGCAGCTGCTGGAATACGATGATGTGGCAAACGATCAGCGTCGCGCGATCTACTCCCAGCGTAACGAACTGCTGGACGTGTCTGATGTGAGCGAAACCATCGCCAGCATCCGTGAAGACGTGTTCAAAACCACCATTGATGCGCACATTCCGCCACAGTCTTTGGAAGAAATGTGGGATGTCGAAGGCCTGCAGGAACGCCTGAAAAACGATTTCGACCTCGACATGCCAATCAAAGAGTGGCTGGATAAAGAGCCGGATCTGCACGAAGAAACACTGCGTGAGCGCATTCTGCAGAATGGCATCGAAGTCTATCAGCGCAAAGAAGAAGTGGTTGGCACCGAAATGATGCGCCACTTCGAGAAAGGTGTGATGCTGCAGACACTCGATTCCCTGTGGAAAGAGCACCTGGCAGCGATGGACTACCTGCGTCAGGGCATCCATCTGCGCGGCTATGCGCAGAAAGATCCTAAGCAGGAGTACAAACGCGAATCGTTCTCTATGTTTGCGGCCATGCTTGAGTCACTGAAATATGAAGTGATCAGCACCTTGTGCAAAGTGCAGGTGCGTATGCCGGAAGAAGTTGAAGCGATGGAAGAACAGCGTCGTGAAGAGGCTGAGCGTCTGGCACAGATGCAGCAGCTTAGCCATGCTGATGACAACACCGCTGTTACCGAAGAGCTGGCGGCACAAACCGGCGAGCGCAAAGTCGGTCGCAACGATCCGTGTCCGTGCGGTTCAGGTAAAAAATATAAACAGTGCCATGGTCGTATCAACTAAGCTCTGCTAAACACTCAGATCTGCGAAACGAAGGCGCTGGTGACAGCGCCTTTTTTATGGAATGAAGACAATGAAAAAACTGCAAATTTCAACCGGGATCCTGCGCAACGCCGCGGGCGAGATCTTTATCACCCAACGTGCCGCCGATGCGCATATGGCTAACATGTGGGAATTCCCTGGTGGGAAGATTGAAGAAGGTGAAAGCCCGGAGCTGGCGCTGGCGCGAGAGTTATTCGAAGAAGTGGGTATTTTGCCGGAATCTGCCATGCTGTTCGATAAGCTGGAGTTTGAATTTCCGGACCGACATATCACGCTGTGGTTCTGGCTGGTAGATAGCTGGCAGGGCGAGCCGTGGGGGAAAGAGGGCCAACCGGGACGCTGGGTCGCACAGAAGGATCTGTTGGCAGAAGAGTTTCCACCTGCCAACGAACCGGTTATTGCCAAACTGGTCGCGCAGGCTTAAATCTGCTCTTCGCTCCAGTCATCGCTATCAGACAGATCGCCGCTGCTTGGGATACGCTTTTCTTCGGCGGCCCATTCACCTAAATCAATCAGCTGGCAGCGTTTACAGCAGAAGGGGCGGAACGGACTCTGTTCGCCCCAGATGATGCTCTTGCCACAGGTGGGGCAATTTACGTTAATCACTTCACTCATGATGATTCCTTAACAACAAGCCAGTTCGAAATCCAGACGCTCTGGAACAGTGCCATTTTCGCTGTCCAGAGGCAGGAAGCGGATAGCAAAACGGCTCTTGTGGCCGGAGATTTGCGGGTACAGCTGATCGTCAAGCACCAGTTGTAGACGAAGAAGGTCAGCATCTTCGCCGTTATCCTGGAAGAAACCATTCAGACTGGTTTGCTTACGGAACGCCGCGGAATTACGGATCAGGTCGACGATAAGCGTCAGGGCCTGATTCATTGGCTCAAGGCTTTCCAGCCAATGCGTTACCTGCGCATCGCGCTTCGACTGTGGGGCATGCAGCCAAATGTGCAGCGTGGGTAAATCAAAACTACAGCAGCCACCTGGAATGCTCAGGCGTTGGCGCACCAGCGCAATCAGTTTGTCTTCGCGCAACAGCTGGCCTACGCGCGGTGCAGTCATAAGAATGCTGCTGCTGTTTTTCAGCTGTTGGCGCAGAGATTCAATACGGCTTTTGTCGACGCCGGGGACTTCATCCCACTGCTTCAGTTTACGCTGCTGGCGCTCCAGCTCTTTCAGTAAATCTGTACGAACTTCACCGCGTTCGAACACATCCAGTAAGTCCCCAATATTTCTAAAAAAATGCAATGCGCTGGCGTGATCGCGTACAGGCAGGTTGCAATTCAATTGCTGAATCAGAAACTCAATGCGAAGCCAGGTGCGCATTTTCTCATTCAGGGGATGTTCAAAGAGGACGTGGGTGTGCATTACGTTTTTTCCTGTGAATCGGCCTGACGAGACAGCTTCAGATAGCTGTCGTGCAGGCGGGCTACATCCAATGCGATGGCATCTGGTGTGCCGTTGTTATCAATGACGTCGTCCGCCACGGCGAGACGCTGTTTGCGCGTAACCTGGGCGGCTAAGATCTGTCTTGCATGTGCCTCTGACACATTATCGCGCTGTATCGTTCGCTGGAGCTGTGTTTCCTCAGAAACATCGACCACCAACACCCGGTCAGCTTTTTTCCAGAGCTGATTTTCCACCAACAGCGGAACCACCCACAGAACATAAGGCGAGGTCGCCTGCTGCATCTGACGCTGTGTTTCCTGCTGGATCAGGGGGTGGAGAAGGGCATTAAGCCAGGATTTCTCAGCGGGATGTGCGAAAATTCGCTCCCGAAGTTGACGACGATTCAGGCTGCCGTCCGGCAAGCGTAGCGCATCGCCAAAGTGGCTGACAATGGCCTGTAACGCCGGCGTTCCGGGTTCGACAACCTGACGAGCGATGATATCGGCATCAATAACGTTAACACCTAAGTCGGCAAAGGCATTCGCAACGGTGCTTTTTCCGCTCCCGATGCCACCTGTTAACGCGACTGTATAACCCATACCACCCTATCCTGTGAATAATTACCGCGATAAATCAACCGGTTAAATTTAAGCTTTACGGTGACCAAAATGACAAACGTTAAAATCGCTGTTCGCCAGGTAAATTTGTACGATTGTAGCGTAAAAAAAGTGAAAATCGCAGTCTTGCGAAGGGATGATTACTGCGTATGATAACGTCACTGGAGTTGTGCTTAGTCCATTTTTGCCTCTAACCCCAGGAATCCGTACATGCGTATCGAAGAAGATCTGAAGTTAGGTTTTAAAGACGTTCTTATCCGCCCTAAACGCTCTACCCTCAAAAGCCGTTCCGAAGTTGAGCTGGAACGCGAATACACCTTTAAGCATTCTGGTCAGAAATGGTCTGGCGTTCCAATTATTGCTGCAAATATGGATACGGTTGGCACCTTCGCAATGGCGAAAGCCCTGGCGTCGTTCGGTATTCTGACCGCTGTGCACAAACACTATTCTGTTGAAGACTGGAAAGCCTTCGCGGGCAGCGTATCTGAAGATGTGCTCAAACACGTGATGGTTTCTACCGGGACGTCCGACGCGGATTTCGAAAAAACTAAACAGATCCTTAATCTGCATTCTGCGCTGAACTTTGTCTGCATCGACGTGGCGAACGGTTATTCTGAACACTTCGTTCAGTTCCTGATTAAAGCGCGTGAAGCCTGGCCGACCAAAACCATCTGTGCGGGCAACGTCGTGACCGGTGAAATGTGTGAAGAGCTGATCCTGGCTGGCGCAGACATCGTGAAAGTCGGTATCGGTCCTGGTTCCGTTTGCACCACGCGTGTAAAAACCGGTGTTGGCTATCCACAGCTGTCGGCAGTTATCGAATGTGCCGATGCGGCACACGGTCTCGGTGGTCAGATCGTCAGTGATGGCGGTTGTACGACGCCGGGCGACGTCGCGAAAGCCTTCGGCGGCGGCGCAGATTTCGTGATGCTGGGCGGGATGCTGGCCGGTCACGAAGAAAGCGGCGGCACGGTAGTTGAAGAAAACGGCGAAAAATTCATGCTGTTCTACGGTATGAGCTCCGAGTCTGCGATGAACCGTCATGTCGGTGGTGTTGCGAAATACCGCGCGGCAGAAGGCAAAACCGTGAAGCTGGCACTGCGTGGACCGGTAGAAAATACCGCCCGTGATGTCCTCGGTGGCCTGCGTTCTGCATGTACCTATGTCGGTGCATCACGCCTGAAAGAGCTGACCAAACGTACGACCTTTATCCGCGTGCAGGAACAAGAGAACCGCGTGTTCAACAGCCTGTAATGCCGTGAGTCGCTGGCGTATCTTGCGCCAGCGATTAACCGCCACTGATAGCATCTCCCAGATGAAAAATCGGCAGATACATTGCCACCACCAGTGTTCCGATAATAATTCCCGTCACCAGTAACATCACCGGTTCGAGGAGCGTTGCCAGAGTCTCAGCCTGCTGTTGCGTTTGCTCACTGTGATAGTGCGCCAAATTCCCGAGCATTTTATCGAGAGAACCCGACACCTCACCGGTTCTGACTAATTGCTTGCACAGCGGTGTAAAGATTTTTTGCTGTTCCATTGCCTGCCAAATGGCACTCCCTGTGGAGATTGATTCGCTCATCTGACGGATAACGTCGCGCCACCACGGACAGGTCAGGGTCTTTTCCACACTTTCCAGTCCTTGCAGAAACGGGATCCCGGCGTTCTGCGTTAAGGCGAGTACGGTGTATATCTGGCTCAGCCTTTGTCCGCGAATCAGCCCGGATACCACCGGAAGTGCTAACAACAGCTGCGGTCGAAGCCGCTGCCAGTGAGGACTACGGTATAAGACAGAGCGTAGAAAAAAGGGCAACGTTGTCAGTAACCCTATCAGTGGCAACCCCTTTTTTACTCCGGCAGACATCGCCATCACCATCTGAGTCAGCATCGGAAGCGGCGTATTAAAGGTGCGATAAATGGCGGCAAACTCAGGCAATACAAAGGCACTCATCCCAATCACCACCAATAACGCCAGCAGCAATATGATCAGTGGATAGCGAAGCGCCTTTTTCACCTTTTGGCTCAGCTTATGCTGTTCTTCCTGCTGACGGGCAAGATGGGCGCAGCAATAATCGAGCTTACCGGTCATTTCCCCGGCCTGGATCAGCGTGTGATACAGCGGTGGAAAGGCCTCTGGCCATTGCTGCATGGCGTCGGAAAGTGACTCACCGTGCGCCAGGCGCTGGGCCAGATCCTGCATCATTGCCTGCCACTGCGCGACAGGATGCTGTTCCGCCAACAGCATCAAACTCTCCGAAAGCGTTAGCCCTGCCTGTAGCAATGTGGCCAACTGCTGCATCAATTCGCTACTGTATTGCGTCCGCCAATGTGATTTTCGGGTCGTCCGGCGAGTGAGCGAGAGAGGCTGAACTCCATCGCGCCCGGCACTCGCCATCGCGGCCATTTTATTTTCTGCCCAGACACTTCCCTGGCGGATTTCACCGAGCGCTGTTACGCCGCGCCAATGCCAGAGCTGTTTATTCGCCATCAGGGACGCCGATCACCCGTAGCAGTTCTTCCACGGTGGTTTGCCCTTGCTCGACAGCTTCGCAGCCATGTTCAAACAGGGTCATCATGCCGGAATCACGTGCAAGACGCTGCATGTCTTCCGGGCTGGAACCGGTGACGATGGCCTGTTTCAGAGAGGGCGTAATGGTGAGTACTTCAAACAGCGCAATACGCCCGTGATATCCGTGATAGCAACGCTCGCACCCAACGGCACGCCATCGTGGCAATACTTTGGGCCACAGGGAGGCCGGAAGCGCGTCATAGTGTCCTTCTTGCTGGTAACAATGCGGACATAAACGACGTACCAACCGTTGGGCGATGACCAGCAACAGCGCCGAGGAAATCATCCAGCGGGCGACGCCCATTTGCTGCAATCGGATCAGCGTTTCGGTGGTGGAATTAGTGTGTAGCGTAGACAGCACCAGGTGCCCGGTCTGTGCGGCGTTGATGGCGATCTCGGCGGTTTCAGTGTCACGGATCTCGCCCACCATCACGATGTCAGGATCCTGACGCAGCAGCGCGCGCAAAACGCTCTGGAAGGTCAGTCCAGCGCGGGTGTTGATCTGCGTCTGATTGATGCCGTCGAGCGGGATCTCCACCGGATCCTCTACGCTACACAGATTTATCTCCGGGTGGTTACGTGCCTGCAGCGCACTGTACAGTGTGACGGTTTTACCGCTGCCAGTGGGGCCGGTAACCAGCATTAGCCCCTGCGGCTGATGCAGCGCCTGATGAAAGGCTTCAAGTTGGATGTTGTTCATTCCCAGCGTGTTGATATCCAGCGCCAGCTTCACCTGATGCAGCAGGCGGAGAACGACCTTTTCACCGCCGCGACAGGGCAGGGTGGCGATGCGAAAGGAAACGCTGCGCCCGGATATGTCGACGGTAAATTGCCCATCCTGCGGTAATCGTCGCTCGGCGATATCCAGATTACCCAATACCTTGAGCCGGGCAATCAGCGGGGCGCTGAGCGCGGGAGAGAAATCTGGCAGGGAATGTAGCACGCCATCCACCCGCAGCCGAATGCGCAAAACGTCTTCTCCTGGCTCGACGTGAATGTCGGACGCACGTTGCTGGAGTGCCTGCTGAAAGGTCTGGTCCAGCAATGCAACAACGTTGCCGTTGTCCTCCCTGGCTGCGGGTAAATGTGAATCCTGAGAGGTGTGCAGGTGCTGGTCCATGCGGGGCTGATCCCAGCATTCAATGTCGATGCGCTTTTGCGTGGAGAACCGCAGGGCAGCCATTAACTCGCTGGGCGGCGTGCCGACCACCGCAATATTCAGAACCTGTTCGCCATTATTGAGCAGTACCGCCTGGTGCCGCTGGCATAACGAGAGAAGTTTATCGTTTTTCATTGTCGTGCCTCAGGGTGCCGTGAAGCGGAATACATCTTCACAGGCTTGTTTTAACCCGCTGTCGCTGGCAATGGCGCAGGTGCGTTGCCAGCCAGTGATCCCGTTCTCGGTATCCCATACGGGTTTCAACGTGACACTCAGTCCATTGAGACTTTCCTGACCCGTCAGCGTTACGGTGCCCTGCACGACCTCCATGCCGGAAACATAGCGGCTGGTAGCAGGCGAGGGAATGCCGTTGCTGCCGCCATCGCACCCGGTTGTGCCGCCGTGGTCGAGAGCGCAAAGCTCAATGGCGGTGCGGTATGGCATAAACGTTTGTAGCATGTCAGTGAGGGCGGCTTTTCGCAGGTAGTTTTGATAAGCCGGAATGCCGATGGCACTGAGGATGGCAATAATGCCGATAACGACCATCAGTTCGATCAGGGTGAATCCATGTTGCTTGTCCATGTTTTGCTCCTTGTTTAACGGGAGCACTTTGGCAGTGAAGAATGCAGATGGCGAAGGGAGAAAATGGAATCAGGAAGGATGCTTCAGAGGTTTATGGCAGCTTGCACGCGCGTTGCATTTCACTGCGAAGGGGCTCGCAAACCCCTCCGCAGAATACGTTATTTAAAACGCATCGACAGGTCGAGAGCCTGCACGTGTTTGGTGAGTGCGCCCACGGAGATGTAATCCACGCCGGTTTCAGCAAATCCACGAATAGTGTCGAAGGTCACGTTGCCAGAGACCTCAAGCTGCGCCTGGCCGTGGGTGATGTTCACCGCTTCACGCATTTGCTCGATGTTAAAGTTATCCAGCATGATGATGTCGGCCCCGGCTTTGAGTGCGGCCTGCAATTCTTCGAGGCTTTCCACTTCAACTTCCACCGGGACATCCGGGTGCAGCCAGAACGCTTTTTCCACCGCCTGACGTACGGAACCGGACGCAATAATGTGGTTTTCTTTGATCAAGAAGGCGTCCGAAAGGCCAAGACGGTGATTGGTTCCGCCGCCGCACAGCACGGCATATTTCAGCGCGGTACGCAGTCCGGGCAGGGTTTTGCGGGTGTCGAGTAACTGCGTGTTGGTGCCTTCCAGCAGCTCAACATAGCGACGAACGTTGCTGGCGACGCCGGAAAGGGTTTGCACAAAATTCAGCGCCGTGCGTTCACCCGTTAGCAGCACGCGCGATGGGCCGTTCAGCTCAAACAGTGGTTGATTTTCTACCAGTAGGTCGCCGTCCTCAACGTGCCACGTGATGCTGACGGCGTCCCCGGCCAGCTGAATAAAGACTTCTTCCACCCAGCGTTTACCGCAAAATACGCCCGTTTCGCGCGTGATGACGACGGCGTGAGAGTGCGCCTCTTCCGGCAATAATTGCGCGGTAATATCGTTCGCGGCGTTCACTTCGCCACCTAAATCTTCACGGAGTGCATGGGCTACGGCAGCAGGGATATCGAGGTTAATACGTTCCAGCAGTGCGTCACGACGATGCTCAGGATTGTAGCGGCGAGGCGGCATGATAAAACTCCAAATGGTAAGGAATCATAAGTTATAAACATGCTACTCTGAACCGGATTTCTGCACCATATATTAAGGAGAGCCCGCATGCAGTTACACGGTGGCTGGCTGGAGAACGCCCGCCGCGTTCCATCGCCGCATCATGATTGCCGCCCGGATGATGAAGCGCCTTCGCTGCTGGTGGTTCATAATATCAGTTTGCCGCCCGGCGAATTTGGTGGCCCGTGGATTGACGCATTATTCACTGGAACTATAGACCCTGAAGCGCATCCTTTTTTCGCCGAAATTGCCCATTTGCGCGTTTCAGCCCATTGTCTGATTCGCCGTGACGGCGAAATCGTGCAGTATGTTCCCTTCGATAAACGCGCCTGGCATGCGGGTGTTTCATGCTATAACGGACGCGAAAAATGTAACGATTTTTCGATTGGTATTGAGCTGGAAGGCACGGATACGCTGGCGTATACCGACGAACAATATCAGCAGCTTGCGGCCTTAACTCAGGTGTTGATGTTGGCTTACCCGGCGATTGCCCGCAATATGACGGGCCACTGTGATATCGCACCTGAACGCAAAACCGATCCTGGCCCGGCGTTTGACTGGCCGCGGTTTCGTTCTCTGGTGAGCCCCCCGTCAGATAAGGAGATGACATGACGCTGTTTACCACCTTACTGGTGCTGATCGCCGAACGTTTGTTCAAACTGGGCGAACACTGGCAACTCGACCACCGGCTGGAAGTGCTTTTCCGCCGCATCAAGAACTATTCCTTTATCCTCACTGTGCTGATGACCGTCATCGCGATGGCCATTGTGTATGTATTGCAGTGTGCGCTGCTTGGCGTGCTGTTTAACGTTCCGCTGTTGGTGATGTGGATCCTGATTGGCCTGCTGTGTATTGGCGCCGGCAAGGTACGTTTGCATTATCACGCTTATCTGAAAGCCGCTTCCCGCAACGATGCCCACGCGCGTGATGCGATGGCCAGCGAGTTGACGCTGATTCATGGCGTTCCGCCGGGCTGTGATGAGCGTGAATTTTTGCGTGAACTGCAAAATGCGCTGCTGTGGATTAACTATCGTTACTACCTCGCGCCGCTGTTCTGGTTCGTGGTTGGCGGTCCGTTCGGGCCTGCAACGCTGATGGGCTATGCGTTCCTGCGTGCGTGGCAAAGCTGGTTGGCACGTTATCAGACCCCGCGCGATCGCCAACAATCTGCTGTCGACGCCATTTTGCACGTGCTGGACTGGGTGCCAGTGCGGTTGGTGGGCGTGGTATACGCACTGATTGGGCATGGTGAAAAAGCGCTGCCCGCGTGGTTCGCCTCATTGGGCGATCGTCATACGTCACAGTATCAGGTGTTGACCTGTCTGGCGCAGTTCTCGCTGGCGCGTGAGACGCACGTCGATAAAGTGGAAACGCCAAAAGCGGCGGTGTCGATGGCGAAGAAAGCGTCTTATGCGGTCGTCGTGATTATGGCGTTATTAACAATTTATGGTGCCCTGGTCTGATCCAGGGCACCGTTGTTTTTACAGTGAATCCGCATGCGGGATGCCAAAATCAGGCATCCCGTTTTCTTTCCAACGGATAAGCTTCAGGCGGGTATGACGGTTTGGATCGTACAGCGGGTCACCTTCGATTTCGGTGTAGTTCCGGGCGTGATAAACCAGCACATCATCGCCATTCGGCGTTTGGGTAAAGCTGTTATGCCCTGGCCCATACTGTTTATTTTCGTCGCTGGTGGTGAACACTGGCTGCGGTGATTTATGCCAGTTACTGGCCAGCATCGGGTCGGCATCGAGTGGAATCCACAGCAGCCCCATGCAGTAGTTTTCATCGGTGGCACTGGCAGAATAGCTGACGAACAATTTGTCGTGATGAACCAGCACTGCCGGGCCTTCGTTAACCAGAAAACCCCGACACTCCCAGTCAAATTCCGGCTTGCTGAGCATCACGGGTTTGCCTTTAATCGTCCACGGGTTTTCCAGTTCGGCCAAATACAGATTGGTGTTTCCGGCAATATCCGGCGCCTTTTGCGCCCACAGATACCAGTGTTTTCCCTGATGCTCAAACGTCGTGGCGTCGAGGGCAAAAGTATCAAACGGCGTTTTCACCTGCCCTTTTTCCCACCACATGCCCGTCAGCGGATCGGCGTCGTCACAGGTCAGGGCGAACATCCGGTGCTGGAACATTCCCAACGCATCCAAATCATGGGTGTGCGTTGCGGCAAAATAGATAACCCAGGTGCCGTCGATGCGATGCAGTTCCGGGGCCCAAATGAGCTGGCTCATCGGGCCACTGTCGGGTTTACGCCAGACCACCACCGGTTCGGCGGTGCGTAATCCGTCAATATCAGCGGCGCGGCGAATTTCCAGTCGGTCATATTCTGGCACCGAAGCAATGAAATAATACAGGCCGTCGTGACGCAGAATAAACGGGTCCGCACGTTGCTCTATAAAGGGGTTAGGCCAGTGGCTCATTGTGGTTTCCTTACGAGTTCAGCCTCGGTCTGATAATCATTCAATTCACGATAGTTCTGGCGACGTTTTTCAAGGTCGGCCTGGATCCGTTTCATCATTTCACGGTCCACTTTCAGCAGGCGCACTACGCCCGCGGTGATCAGATAGCCCACGCCAGGGATGATGCTGAACAGCAGGACGATGCCGTTGAGCGCTGCCGGGCTTTGCGCTTTCGCACCCGCATCGTAACCGTACCATGAGAGCAGGAAGCCAACCATCGCGCCCGCGACCGCCAGTCCGACTTTCAGGAAGAACAGATTACCGGAGAAGCTAATACCTGTGATGCGTTTGCCGGTTTTCCATTCGCCGTAGTCATCGACGTCTGCCATCAGCGACCAGTGCAGCGGGGATGGGATCTGATGCAGAATATTGAGCAGGAAGTAGAGCACCATAATCATCATCGTGGCGTGCGGGTCGAAGAAGTAGAAGGCGCAGGAGAAAATGGCCAGCGCGATATTGGTCCAGAAGAACACCTGCAGCTTGCACCAGCGGTCGGTCAGCACCTTCGCCAGCATACTGCCAATCATCATGCCCACAACGCCGAGGCTGATAAACAGCGTCGCGAAATGGGTACTTTGCTGCATCACCCACGTGACGTAATACATCGTCGCCGCCATGCGGATAAAGCCAGGACAGACGTTGCACAGGGTCAGCAGCAGAATGCGTACCCACTGATCGTTTTTCCACACGTCCTTTAGATCGCGCTTGATTTCATCGTTGGTTTGCACCGCCGGGCGCACGCGTTCACGTACGGTGGCAAAGGAGAACAGGAACATGCACATGCCGATAAATGCCAGCACGGTCATCGCCATCTGGTAGCCTTTGGCTTTGTTATCACCGCCAAACCAGTCGGCCATTGGCAGCAGTGTCAGTGACAGCAGCAGGGTGGCGATGCCGACCATCACGAAACGGTAGGACTGGCACGCCACACGCTCTTTCGGGTCATTGGTGATCACGCTGCCGAGCGAGCAATAAGGAATGTTGATGGCTGTGTAAGTTATCGACAGCAGGAAGTAGGTGACGAAGGCATAGATAACTTTGCTGCTGTAGCTCCAGTCCGGGGTGGTGAACATCAGTACGCTGAACAGCGCGTAAGGGAAGGCAATCCACAGCAGCCACGGACGGAAGCGACCGTATTTGCTGCGGGTTCGGTCTGCCAGCGCGCCCATTATCGGGTCTGTTACCGCGTCGATGACGCGAATAGACAGCAGTAAAACCCCGACCAGTGCAGGCGCGAGCCCGAAGATATCGGTATAAAAGTAGTTAACAAACAACATAATGGCGCCGAAGATGATGTTGCACCCCGCGTCGCCCATGCCATAGCCAATTTTTTCTTTGACCGATAATTTATTGTTGTCCATCGACATTTCCTCGCCATGAGATATGCAATCGATTATTCACGGGCGATGGCAATATTGCGTTGCAGGAATGCGGCGCTGATATGGATAAATGCGCTGTGCAGAAGAAAGTGTGAGGTAGGTAACATGCTGATGTAGCGGTTTTCAGCTGATACAGCATGTGGATAATTAGCGCAGCCAGGGAAGTAACGCCCTGTATCCGCAATGCGGTACAGGGCGTTAAGGGATTAAGCGCGGACGGCTTTAGCCCCTTTCTGTTTAACCATGTAGCCAATCCCCAGAATCACAATCCACACCGGGATCAGATAAACGGAGATGGCCATGCCCGGGGTCATCAGCATGATGACCAGCACCGCGGCAACGGTAAACAGGCAAATCCAGTTCCCCAGCGGATAGAACAGGGCAGGGAAGCGCGTGGTGACGCCCTGCTGTTTCTTCGCGCGGCGGAATTTGATGTGCGCCAGGCTGATCATCGCCCAGTTAATCACCAGAGCAGAAACAACCAACGCCATCAGCAGGCCAAATGCGGACTCCGGTGCCAGGTAGTTGATCAGCACGCACAGCGCGGTGAACAGCGCAGAGACCAGAATGGTGTTAACCGGCACGCCACGCTTGTCGACTTTAGACAGCGCTTTCGGGGCGTTACCCTGCTGTGCCAGGCCGAAGAGCATACGGCTGTTGCAGTATACGCAGCTGTTGTACACCGACAGCGCGGCGGTCAGTACCACCACGTTCAGGGCGTTAGCCACGAAGGTGTCACCGAGTTCGTGGAAGATAAGCACGAACGGGCTGGTGTCTGAAGTCACACGCGTCCACGGCAACAGTGACAGCAGTACCGCCAGCGAGCCCACATAAAAAATCAGGATACGGTAGATAACCTGGTTGGTGGCTTTCGGGATGCTTTTCTGCGGGTCATCGGCTTCAGCGGCGGTGATACCCACCAGCTCGAGGCCACCGAAGGAGAACATGATGATCGCCATCATCATCACCAGCCCCTGGATGCCATGCGGCAGGAAGCCGCCCTGTTCCCAGAGGTTGCGCACGGTAGCCTGTGGGCCGCCGTTGCCGCTGAACAGCAGCCAACCGCCGAACAGGATCATGGCTACGACTGCGACCACTTTGATAATCGCGAACCAGAACTCCATCTCACCGAACACTTTAACGTTGGTCAGGTTGATGAGGTTAATGGCGACGAAGAACACGGCAGCAGACGCCCAGGTTGGGATTTCAGGCCACCAGAACTGGATGTATTTCCCGACCGCCGTCAGTTCAGCCATCGCTACCAGGACGTACAGCACCCAGTAGTTCCAGCCGGAAGCGAAACCGGCAAAGTTGCCCCAGTACTTATAGGCAAAGTGGCTGAAGGAACCGGCTACCGGCTCTTCTACCACCATTTCACCTAACTGACGCATGATCAGAAAGGCCACAAAACCTGCTATCGCATAGCCGAGAATAATCCCCGGTCCTGCGGATTGAATAACGGAGGCGCTGCCCAGAAACAGGCCCGTTCCGATAGCTCCACCCAGCGCAATCAGCTGAATGTGGCGGTTTTTAAGGCCGCGCTTCAGCTGTTCGCCTTGCTGTTGACCTTCCATTATGAAACCTCGTGAGTGATTGTTTTTTTCTACGCTTTTATAAGAACCTCGGTTCTTCAGCGCGTGTCGTTATGAACTTTCCATATCCTGTACATTATTTTTTACAAGGCGGAGGTCTGAAAGTTGCGTGTTAGCCTTCCGCAGTTGGGAGAATAGTGGTAAGCGCGGCTGAATGCACCTGCTTTATGAAGGGGTGATGACGAGTTGCATAAAAAGAAAGCAAATGTAAATGCGGGAAGGGAGGCGATCGGTCTTTCGGTATCCAGAAATTATCGAGAGAACATGAATTTTCATGGGTTTTTTGGGGTGTTGAATCGGTTCAGGGTGCACCTTTTTTCGTTTCCACCAGGTTAAAACTACTTCTTTATAGGTAAATGCGACATTTGTGCAAAGTTACATTTCTGAAACGTGTGTTCTGTAAGGTTGTTAAAATGTGCCGGGTTTACTGATTTCAATCAAAACCTGTATGGACAGAAGGTGAATACTTTGTTACTTTAGCGTCACGAACTATAAATTGGTAAGACCAATTGACTCCGGGTAAAATGGCTTGAGACAGGGAACCATGGCCTACAGCAAAATCCGCCAACCAAAATTATCCGATGTGATTGAGCAGCAGCTGGAGTTTTTGATCCTTGAGGGGACGCTGCGCCCCGGTGAAAAACTTCCACCTGAACGCGAACTGGCAAAACAGTTCGACGTGTCCCGTCCCTCTCTGCGTGAGGCGATCCAACGTCTCGAAGCGAAGGGCCTTCTGCTTCGTCGCCAGGGAGGCGGTACCTTTGTGCAAAGTAGCCTTTGGCAGAGCTTCAGCGATCCGCTGGTAGAATTGCTCTCCGACCACCCTGAATCCCAATTTGATCTGCTGGAAACCCGCCACGCACTGGAAGGTATTGCCGCGTACTATGCTGCGTTACGCAGTAATGAAGAAGATCGTACGCGTATCCGCGAGCTACATCGCGCGATTGAAGTCGCCCAACAGTCTGGCGATCTTGATGCCGAATCCAGCGCTGTCGTCCAGTATCAAATTGCCGTCACCGAAGCTGCACATAATGTGGTCTTACTCCATCTGCTACGCTGCATGGAACCCATGCTTGCGCAGAACGTTCGACAGAACTTTGAATTGCTGTATGCCAGTCGGGAAATGCTTCCGCTGGTCAGCAGCCATCGTACTCGAGTTTTCGAGGCGATAATGGCCAGAGAGCCGGAGCAGGCACGAGAAGCGTCGCACCGTCACCTGGCCTTCATTGAGGAAATCTTGCTGGACCGCAGCCGTGAGCAAAGTCGTCGAGACCGCTCGCTTCGCCGCCTACAGCAACGGAAGGACTAGCATCACCTGATTTTTATGCGCCAGTTTTTAGAGCGCGGCAACTAAACGCAGAACCTGTCTTATTGCGCTTTCCATTGCCCGAGATATGAAGGGCAGAAAACGCAATGGGACAGGTTCCAGACAAATCAACGAAATTAGATAGATAAGGAATACCCCCCATGTCAGACCGTTTGCAAAATGACGTGGATCCGATCGAAACTCGCGACTGGCTACAGGCGATCGAATCGGTCATCCGTGAAGAAGGTGTTGAGCGTGCTCAGTATCTGATTGATCAGCTGCTTTCCGAAGCCCGCAAAGGCGGTGTGAGCGTTGCAGCTGGAGCCGGGGCAAGCAATTATGTGAATACGATTGCCGTTGAAGATGAGCCGGAATATCCGGGCGATCTGGATCTGGAACGTCGCATCCGTTCAGCTATCCGCTGGAACGCGATCATGACCGTTCTGCGCGCATCCAAAAAAGATCTGGAACTGGGTGGCCACATGTCCTCCTTCCAGTCTTCTGCGACCATTTATGAAGTGTGCTACAACCACTTCTTCCGTGCACGCAACGAGCAAGACGGCGGCGATCTGGTGTACTTCCAGGGCCACATCTCTCCAGGCGTTTACGCACGTGCCTTCCTTGAAGGTCGTCTGACTGAAGAGCAGATGAATAACTTCCGTCAGGAAGTTCACGGTAACGGTCTGTCTTCTTACCCGCACCCGAAACTGATGCCAGAATTCTGGCAGTTCCCGACCGTATCCATGGGTCTGGGCCCAATCGGTGCTATCTACCAGGCTAAATTCCTGAAATATCTGGAACACCGTGGCCTGAAAGATACCTCTCAACAAACCGTTTACGCCTTCCTGGGCGACGGTGAGATGGATGAGCCAGAATCCAAAGGTGCAATCACCATCGCGACTCGCGACAAATTGGACAACCTGTGCTTTATCATCAACTGTAACCTGCAGCGCCTCGATGGCCCGGTCACCGGTAACGGCAAAATCGTTAACGAACTGGAAGGCATCTTCAGCGGCGCTGGCTGGAACGTCGTTAAAGTCATGTGGGGCGGTCGTTGGGATGAGCTGCTGCGTAAAGACACCAGCGGTAAGCTGATTCAGCTGATGAACGAAACCGTTGATGGCGACTACCAGACCTTCAAATCCAAAAACGGCGCTTACGTACGTGAGCACTTCTTCGGTAAATACCCTGAAACCGCCGCACTGGTTGCCGACTGGACTGATGAGCAGATCTGGGCGCTGAACCGTGGTGGTCACGATCCGAAGAAAGTCTACGCTGCACTGAAAAACGCGCAGGACACCAAAGGTAAAGCGACTGTCATCCTTGCACATACCGTTAAAGGTTATGGCATGGGCGAAACTGCCGAAGGCAAAAACATCGCTCACCAGGTGAAGAAAATGAACATGGACGGCGTTCGTTACGTCCGCGATCGCTTCAACGTGCCGGTTACCGATGCTGAAATCGAAAAACTGCCGTACGTCACCTTCGCTGAAGGTTCTGAAGAGCACACCTACCTGCACGCACAGCGTCAGAAGCTGCATGGCTACCTGCCAAGCCGCCAGGTGAACTTCACTGAGAAACTGGAAATGCCTGCGCTGGCAGATTTCTCTCAGCTGCTTGAAGAGCAGAACAAAGAGATCTCTACCACCATCGCTTTCGTTCGTGCCCTGAACGTGATGCTGAAGAACCCGTCTATCAAAGACCGTCTGGTTCCGATCCTCGCTGATGAAGCGCGTACTTTCGGTATGGAAGGTCTGTTCCGTCAGATTGGTATCTACAGCTCTAATGGCCAGCAGTACACCCCGCAGGACCGTGAGCAGGTAGCGTATTACAAAGAAGACGAGAAAGGTCAGATCCTGCAGGAAGGTATCAACGAACTGGGTGCAGGCGCATCCTGGCTGGCTGCTGCGACCTCTTACAGCACCAACAACCTGCCAATGATCCCGTTCTATATCTACTACTCCATGTTCGGTTTCCAGCGTATCGGTGACCTGTGCTGGCAGGCAGGCGATCAGCAGGCGCGTGGCTTCCTGGTCGGTGGGACTTCCGGTCGTACCACCCTGAACGGTGAAGGCCTGCAGCACGAAGATGGTCACAGCCATATTCAGTCTCTGACCATCCCGAACTGTATCTCTTATGACCCGTCTTACGCGTACGAAGTGGCTGTCATCATGCATGACGGTCTGGTTCGCATGTACGGTGAAGCACAAGAGAACGTGTTCTACTACATCACCACCCTGAACGAAAACTACCACATGCCGGCGATGCCGGAAGGCGCCGAGGAAGGTATCCGTAAAGGTATCTACAAACTCGAAACCGTTGAAGGTAGCAAAGGTAAAGTTCAGCTGCTGGGCTCCGGTTCTATCCTGCGTCACGTTCGTGAAGCAGCGCAGATCCTGGCAAATGATTACGGCGTGGGCTCTGACGTGTACTCCGTCACCTCCTTCACCGAACTGGCCCGTGACGGTCAGGACTGTGAACGCTGGAACATGCTGCACCCGATGGAAACGCCACGCGTTCCGTACATCGCTCAGGTGATGAACGACGCACCGGCAGTCGCATCGACTGACTATATGAAACTGTTTGCTGAACAGGTTCGTACTTATGTACCGGCTGATGATTACCGCGTACTGGGTACTGACGGCTTTGGTCGCTCCGACAGCCGTGAAAACCTGCGTCACCACTTCGAAGTTGATGCTTCTTATGTGGTTGTTGCAGCCCTGGGCGAACTGGCTAAACGTGGTGAAATCGACAAGAAAGTGGTAGCGGAAGCAATCACCAAGTTCAACATCGATGCAGATAAAGTTAACCCGCGTCTGGCGTAAGAGGTAAAAGAATAATGGCTATCGAAATCAATGTGCCGGACATCGGGGCTGATGAAGTTGAAATCACCGAGATCCTGGTCAAAGTAGGCGACAAAGTTGAAGCTGAACAGTCGCTGATCACCGTAGAAGGCGACAAAGCCTCTATGGAAGTTCCGTCTCCACAGGCTGGCATCGTTAAAGAGATCAAAGTCTCTGTCGGTGACAAAACCGAGACCGGTAAACTGATCATGATTTTCGATTCCGCCGACGGTGCAGCTGCTGCTGCACCTGCTCAGGCAGAAGAGAAGAAAGAAGCGGCACCTGCTGCTGCCCCAGCTGCGGCTGCGGCGAAAGACGTTAACGTACCGGATATCGGTGGCGACGAAGTGGAAGTCACCGAAATCATGGTCAAAGTGGGCGACACCGTTGCCGCTGAACAGTCCCTGATCACCGTTGAAGGCGACAAAGCCTCAATGGAAGTTCCGGCACCGTTCGCAGGCACCGTGAAAGAGATCAAAATCAACACCGGCGACAAAGTGTCTACCGGCTCCCTGATTATGGTCTTCGAAGTGGCAGGCGCAGCACCTGCCGCCGCTCCAGCTCAGGCCGCTGCTCCAGCAGCCGCCGCAGCTCCGGCTGCCTCTGGCGCGAAAGACGTTAACGTACCGGACATCGGCGGTGACGAAGTTGAAGTGACTGAAGTGATGGTGAAAGTGGGCGACAAAGTTGCCGCTGAACAGTCACTGATCACCGTTGAAGGTGACAAGGCTTCAATGGAAGTTCCGGCTCCGTTCGCAGGGACTGTAAAAGAAATCAAAATCAGCACCGGCGACAAAGTGTCTACCGGCTCTCTGATCATGGTCTTCGAAGTGGAAGGCGCTGCACCTGCTGCGGCTCCAGCTGCTGCACCAGCGGCCGCCGCTCCGGCACCGGCTAAAGCAGCGTCAGCTGCGGCCCCGGCTGCGAAAGCAGAAGGCAAATCAGAGTTCGCTGAAAACGACGCTTACGTTCACGCCACTCCGCTTATCCGCCGTCTGGCACGCGAATTCGGCGTGAACCTGGCGAAAGTGAAAGGCTCCGGTCGTAAAGGCCGTATCCTGCGCGAAGACGTTCAGGCTTACGTGAAAGATGCGGTGAAACGCGCTGAATCAGCCCCTGCCGCCGCGACCGGTGGTGGTCTGCCAGGCATGCTGCCATGGCCGAAAGTTGACTTCAGCAAGTTCGGCGAAATCGAAGAAGTGGAAATGGGCCGTATCCAGAAAATCTCTGGTGCTAACCTGAGCCGTAACTGGGTGATGATCCCGCACGTTACCCACTTCGACAAAACCGATATCACCGATCTGGAAGCGTTCCGCAAACAGCAGAACGAAGAAGCGGCTAAGCGCAAGCTGGACGTGAAGTTCACCCCTGTGGTGTTCATCATGAAAGCGGTTGCGACTGCCCTTGAGCAGATGCCACGCTTCAACAGCTCTCTGTCTGAAGACGGCCAGAAACTGACGCTGAAAAAATACATCAACGTCGGTGTCGCGGTTGATACCCCGAACGGTCTGGTAGTTCCTGTCTTTAAAGACGTGAACAAGAAGAGCATCACCGAACTGTCTCGCGAACTGATGGCTATCTCTAAGAAAGCCCGTGATGGCAAGCTGACCGCTGGCGAAATGCAGGGCGGTTGCTTCACCATCTCCAGCCTCGGCGGGATCGGGACGACTCACTTCGCGCCAATCGTGAATGCGCCAGAAGTGGCGATCCTCGGTGTGTCCAAGTCGGCGATGGAGCCGGTGTGGAACGGTAAAGAGTTCGTACCGCGTCTGATGATGCCTATGTCTCTTTCCTTCGACCACCGTGTGATCGATGGCGCTGATGGTGCTCGCTTCATTACCATCATCAACAACACCCTGGCTGACATCCGCCGCCTGGTGATGTAAGCGAAAAAGCCGGCCAATCGGCCGGCTTTTTTCTGGTAATCTCATTACGCACCATGAGGTTATCGTCGCAAAAGAGAATTCGTTTGCCGTTTGTTGTTTCAAAATTGTTAACAATTTTGTAAAATACGAGCGGATAGAACATCCCGGTGGCAATGGGCGAAGTAAGACCAGGGATCGTCGGGAATCAATAACAGAGGTCATGATGAGTACTGAAATCAAAACTCAGGTCGTCGTACTTGGGGCAGGCCCGGCAGGTTATTCCGCTGCCTTCCGTTGCGCTGATTTAGGTCTGGAAACCGTCATCGTCGAGCGTTACAGCACCCTCGGTGGTGTTTGTCTGAACGTCGGCTGTATCCCTTCTAAAGCGCTGCTGCACGTCGCGAAAGTTATCGAAGAAGCGAAAGCGCTGGCTGAACACGGTATCGTCTTCGGTGAGCCGAAAACCGATATCGACAAAATTCGTACCTGGAAAGAAAAAGTTATCACTCAACTGACCGGCGGCCTCGCTGGCATGGCCAAAGGTCGTAAAGTGAAAGTGGTAAACGGTCTGGGTAAATTCACCGGTGCGAACACGCTGGAAGTGGAAGGCGAAAACGGCAAAACCGTGATCAACTTCGACAACGCAATCATCGCGGCGGGTTCCCGTCCGATCGAACTGCCGTTCATTCCGCATGAAGATCCGCGCGTGTGGGACTCCACCGACGCCCTGGAACTGAAAACCGTACCGAAACGCCTGCTGGTCATGGGTGGCGGTATCATCGGTCTGGAAATGGGCACGGTGTATCACTCTCTGGGTTCAGAGATTGACGTGGTTGAAATGTTCGACCAGGTTATCCCGGCTGCCGATAAAGACGTGGTTAAAGTCTTCACCAAGCGCATCAGCAAGAAATTCAACCTGATGCTGGAAACCAAAGTGACTGCCGTTGAAGCGAAAGAAGACGGTATTTACGTTTCCATGGAAGGCAAAAAAGCGCCTGCTGAAGCACAGCGCTATGACGCCGTACTGGTGGCTATCGGCCGTGTGCCGAACGGTAAAAACCTCGACGCGGGCAAAGCTGGCGTGGAAGTGGACGACCGTGGTTTCATCCGTGTCGACAAGCAGCTGCGTACTAACGTGCCACACATCTTTGCTATCGGCGATATCGTCGGTCAGCCAATGCTGGCGCACAAAGGTGTTCACGAAGGTCACGTTGCCGCTGAAGTTATCGCGGGCATGAAGCACTACTTCGATCCGAAAGTGATCCCATCCATCGCTTATACTGAGCCAGAAGTTGCCTGGGTGGGTCTGACCGAGAAAGAAGCGAAAGAGAAAGGCATCAGCTACGAAACCGCCACCTTCCCGTGGGCTGCTTCTGGCCGTGCTATCGCTTCCGATTGCGCAGACGGTATGACCAAACTGATTTTCGACAAAGAAACTCACCGTGTTATCGGTGGTGCGATTGTCGGTACCAACGGCGGCGAGCTGCTGGGTGAAATCGGTCTGGCTATCGAAATGGGCTGTGATGCAGAAGACATCGCGCTTACCATCCACGCTCACCCGACTCTGCACGAGTCCGTTGGCCTGGCCGCAGAAGTGTTCGAAGGTAGCATTACAGACCTGCCGAACCCGAAAGCGAAAAAGAAATAAGATTTCTGAATGTAAGAAGCGGCCTACGGGCCGCTTTTTTTATATCTGTAAAAAGCTGTGGATGCTCAGCGAAGCGTTAACTCACTCATTTAAAACATTTCTTTGAAAATATCTGTGAACATCTTGTCATTACCTTGGTAATAATAACGCGCTAAACTTATAGCGTTGAAATTATTAATTGAGGTCCATTATGAAAACACTTCTGACAACCGCTATCCTTGCGACAACGCTGGTATCGGGTTTTGCGCTCGCTGACGATCCGGTGATTCCGTGGGCTGATAACAGCGGCGGGACCGAAACCACCCATATCGCGGCGGTAGGAGAAAACCTGAATGTGCAGCATCAGGGAGTGACCAAAACTCAGGAAGGCGTCTGGGCGGCAAACTCCGGCAGTATCAAAGCAGATGAAGACGTGCTGACCGCGGCGCATCCTTCTGTGGGTGCGCCGTCGCCGACCAACTGAGGTGAAAAGGGCGGATGGCGCTACGTTTATCCACCCTACGAAACACAATTGTAGGTCGGGTGATGGCAGCACCACCCGACAAAAAATACGATCGTAGGTCGGGTCAGCGAAGCGCCACCCGACACACAGAACTTACAGCTTAACCTTGTCCAGCGCCGCCTGTGCACAGGCTTCATCCAGATTGCCGCCTGGCGCACCGCCGATACCGATAGCCCCAATCACCTCATTCCCGTCTTTCACCGGTAATCCACCCGCCAGCAACAACAGGCCAGGAATATCCTTTAAGTTCTGCGCGCCCGCATTGCTCTGCGCCGCTTCCATCACTTTGCCGCTGGCATTTTTCATGGTCAGGGCGGTGAAGGCTTTCATTTCGCTGGCTTTCACGCTGTGCGGCCCGGCGTTATCGGTGCGCTGCACGGCTTTCACCACGCCTGCTCTGTCGACCACGGTCACCGTCACCTGATAATTCTTCGCGCTACAGGCGCTGATGGCTTCCTGCGCCAGGCTGTTGGCCTGCGTCAGGGAAATGCTTTTTTGGCTCAGGGATTCAGCCTGAACCGCGGCAGATGCGAAACCGGCCATCAGGGCGGCGGAGATGATGAGTTTTTTCATTGCGGGCTTCCTCTTTGTCGTGTTCGGTCATGCTAACAAGGCAAAGCAGGAAGCGTAATTCGGGGGAATACGGAGCCGTCCTGGTAATTATACGGAGTTAAGTTTGTCGTGTTCGCGAATGGCCTGCACCAGACTGTTGACGCCGAGCTTGCTGAAAATCGCCGCCCGGTGCGCTTCGACAGTGCGGGTAGAGAGTGCCAGGCGCACTGCGACTTCTTTGTTGCTGGCACCGGTCATTAGCTCATGCAGCACGTCCGTTTCCCTGGCGGTGAGCTGGGCGAAAAGGGCTTTGGCACGAATGTGTTCCTGCCATCCACGCTGGCGTTTCTCGCTTTCCGCGAAGGCCAGATGAACCGTCTCGATGAGTTGATCGGCGTCCAGCGGCTTGGTGAAAAACTCAAATACGCCGTGATGAAACGCCCGACGGCAGGCGTCGATTGAACCATGGCCCGTCATCATCACCACCGGCAGCAGCGGGTGCGACGCGCTGTGTTTTTCGAGCCACGCCAGCCCACTTTGACCGGGCATCCGCATATCGAGCAGCAGACAGCCGGTTATCATGCTTTCGGGCTGACAGGCCGTGCTAAACGCGTCAATGGCATCGAAGCACTGCGTCGGCCACTGCAGGGTCGAGAACAGAAAAGAGAGCGACTCGCGAATCGACGCGTCGTCATCCACCACATAGATAATGTTTTCCATCGATAGTTACGTCTCTCTGATAAACCACAAACTGATTTCGGCCCCGCCGTCCGGGGTATTCGCCAGCTGAATACTGCCATTCATCCGCGTCATCAGCGATTCCGTGAGCGTTAAGCCCAGACCCAAGCCACCTTCGCGCTCGCTGAACAGCGGCATCAGCGCCAGTTTTAGCGCCTCTGGGCTAAATCCCGGTCCGCCGTCGGCGATCGTCACCTTCACCCGATCGCCCACCGCCGCGCTGGCAATATGCACCCAACCGCGCCCGCTTGCCATCTGAGCCTGAATAGCGTTGTTGAGCAAATTATGCAGCACCTGTTCCAGCCAAAGACGATCGGCCTGGATCACCCGCGCGCTGAAATCATGGGTGAGGCGAATGTGTTTTGAGCCTGGCTCGTGTTCCAGCAAATTGCCTACCCGCTGCCAGCTATGCTCCAGATTGACCCGAGTCATCGTGACCGCTTCCTGAGTCAGGTGCGCGCGAAAGCGGGTGAGCAACTCGCTTATCCGCTGAGTCTGGGTCAACGCCGAGCGCATGGCGTGCAGCGCTTCGGCAGTGTGGCCCTGATCCAGTTGGCGCATTCCGCCCTGGAGCCACATCTGGGTCGCTGTCAGCGGCTGGTTAATTTCGTGCACCACGCCCGCGGCCATTTCGCCGAGCGTATTCAGTCGCGCGTGTTGATAATAATCCGCCCGCTGGCGATCGGTACGCTGTTGTTCGCGACCCCATAACAGCAGCATTATCACGCTAATAACGACCGCCCATCCGGCGGCAATCAGGAAATGCGGTAAACGCGCCACGCCGAACCAGTCTGGGTTGGCGCTGGCCTGCAATATGAACGGCTGAAAGTGTTGCGGGAAATGCCGCGTCCAGTGCCAGCGATATTTTCCCTGGGTGGGCGGGGTGCGCAGGCTGAGCTGAATATCAGCAAAGCGTGAGTCGGTTTGCAGCAGCGGCGCGAGATTGATTTGCACCCGAATCTGGCGATAGGGGTTATACAGCCAGTAGCTCATCGCTGAGAGCGTTTCGACGCGCGGCGCATTCAGCGGGCGCTGAACGGTTTTCTCCAGCGCCTGAACCTGCGGGAATTTTTGCTGTAGCAGCGAAAGCGATTCATCCCCGTTGAGAATGGGAATGACTGATTCATTTTGCGTAAGGGCGGTATCGATCGTACTGAACAATCCGTTGAAGGCGCGATCGCAGGCCCAATACTGACGGCGGATCTGCTCGGCGTACAGCAGGGCGCTGCTCAGCAGACAGGCGATAAGCCAGATAAGCACTCCTCGTTGGAGATACGTGCGTTGAGTCGTCATTCTGCATCCGAAAAAATCCCGCCACTATGATGACTAGTATCACAGAGAGCGAGGTGGCTCGTCAGCAGGATATTGAAATGTGCGCGAGTTCACGCGATTGGACGGGGAGGCAATGAAAAAGGGCCCGCCTGATGCGAGCCCTTAGGATGCTTACTGATTAATTTCCTGCCACGGTTTCGCCGGAGCAAAAACCTTAACGGCGTCAACTTTATCCGGCGTCAACAGGCCGGCATCCATCTGCCAAACCGTGTCTTTCTCGTCGATCATAAAGCTCATGATCCCTGTTTCACCGTATTTCACCGGCCAGGCAATCAGCGCAAAGCCCTGTTTGTCGTTGTCGGGAATAATGCGGAAAAGATAGCCGTGATAGCCTTCGCCTGGTTCAGATGGGCTGTAGGCCGGCCCTAACGGACTCGGCACATCACCAGACTGAGTCGGCCAGTAGAGACCATCTTTCGCCCCTTCGCTGCTGAGCAGTTTTTTTGCATAGACCTGGAAGCGCTGGTAATAGTCGTTCTGCGCATCAACATAGGCATGCATCGCCTGGATGGCCGACAGCTCGTTGCGTCCGATTTCACGCGTCTGGATCTCGTCAGCGGCTTGCGCCATATCGAAGTACCAGCCTTCCGCGGTTTTCAGCATCGGGATCGGCAACTGCCACTCTTCACGACCTACGTTCAGAAACGCAGTATCGCCCTGTTGTACGATTTTATGCTCGACTTTCCAGTCGCGCACAAAACGGGCCACCGCTTCCGGATCGGCTCCTTCCGGGGGTAAATACTGCTGCCAGTTTTCACCGAGCAAATCGTCCAGCGCGGCTTCGTTCTGGCTTGAGACGGCATCCGCCAGCGCAGTAGCAGCTTTGTCAGGTGTTGCAAAATGCTGCTGTGCAAAAGCGGGCAGGGCAAACAGCGCCAGTAAGCCAGAAATCATCAATTTTTTCATTACAACAGCTCCTTAGCGGTGACGCAGTTCGCGATGTTGAGACACATGTTGCTGGACCGCCGCACGCTCATTATTGTTCAGGTGCGCGGAACTGCGGCTCTGCATTCCCCGTTGGCGCTGGGCTTCCCAGGACGGCGACCGACTCTCGTTGCCGCTGAACGCGTTTGAACGCAGGTTTTGTGCCTTCTGCTGGCGCTGCTGATGTTGTTCAGGGGTCACGTTGGCCCGGTGCTGCTGCACCTGCGACTTCGCCGCTTCGCGATGCTGTTGCTGCTGCGCCGTCGGATGCTGGACTCGGGACTTCGCTTCCTGACGATGCTGCTGCTGTTGCGCTGTTGGGTTCTGAACCCGAGATTTCACGTCCTGACGATGCTGTTGCTGCTGGGCAGTCGGGTGTTGCAACTTCTCTTTCGCTGCCGCCCGGTTCTGCGGCGTGTCATATCCACGGTAATTGCTGCGCTGGGTAATTTTGTTCAGCTGCTGCGAGGCCGCTTCACGCTGTGAATTGCGATTACCCGCTACGGCGGCGACACCGCCCGCAGTCAACCCGGCAGCAGCGCCGTTATGGGTGCGCTGCTGGAACTGATCTAGCGCCGCCTGACGCTGGTTGGTCAGGTTGCCCGGCGCGTGCTGCGTGGCGCTCAGACCGCCTGGCACATTGGTCTGATGGAAACGCTGCGCGACGGTGTTATTGGGATACGGCACGTTATTACGGAACGTCGGGTTATGCTGCCAGTTCGTGTTCTTACCATCCAGATGCTGGTTGGTGAAGTGGTTGTAGTTGTTGACGTTGATGTTGATGTTGTTGTTTCCGCCGCCGTGATAGCCGCCATCGTGATGGTAATAATCATCGTCATGATGATGGTGGTCATCATCCCAATCGATGCTGCTGAACAGTGCCCAGGTCGTGGCGACGCCGAGGCTATAACCGAGGCCATTCATGTAGCTATTGCTGAACTGCTGGCCCGGGGTCGGAGGCAGATAAACTGGCGGATAAGAAGTGTTCGGCCAAGTGCCGTACACGGTGTTCGGGTTGTAGGTCGGGACATAGACCACGTTCGGGTCAGTGGACTCGATTTTGATAATTTGCGTAGTCGGTGCCGGTTCGACAACGGTGGTGGTGCTGCTTCGGGTGGTAGACGTCGTCGCCGTTGACGCTGTCGTCTCGGTCTGTGGCGCCGGGGCGATTTGGGTGGTGGTCACCTTTTGCTGCGGAGACGATTTCAGCGTCCCGGTTTGCTGTGCCACGGTACGCAGTTTCTGCACCGAATCCATCACGTCCTGCGGCTGGGCCAGAAACGCATTTCCCAGATCCTGCACCCACTGCGGGTTTTCACCCATCAGCGACAGAAGTGCCGGGAAGGCAACCAGCGATTTCACGCTCGGGTCCCACGGCTGGTTAGCGACGGCCTGCACGGCGGGATCACCCTGCATCGTCGGGTTATCCTGCGACCACTGAACGGCTTGCAGCACGTTGCTTGGGTAAGTCGACGCCATCAGTACCTGTGACAGCAGGTTATCCGGATAGAGTGCGATAGGCGCGACCCACTGATCGATTTGCGCGGAAGTAAAGGTCGAGGCGACCGGTTGTGCAGTGGCTGGGGCCGGTGTGGCGACGGCTGCTGGAGCAGGTGCAGGCTGAGCGACAGGGGCGGGCGCTGGCGGTGTATCTGCCGCCCGGCTTTTAACATACAGCGTTCCCGAGGCGGCTAAAAGCCCGGCGCAACAAAGGAGCGCAAGGATATGGGGCTTGAAAGGCAACGTCATTTTTATCTCCTGGCGCAAAATTTTGGCCTGTGTCAGAGAGTATTGCCGAAAATGGCAGCATTGCCGGGAGTATAGGGAGACTTATTTTTTCTTTTTGACTTTTGTTGGGATATTGCACGATTGACGTGTTTTAAAAGAAATTTACCCGACCTAAAAAGGGTTTTTTACCTGCTTTATGCTGACCTTAACGATTCAGCAAAATTTTAATGTTGCTTTTTTGTAAACGGATTAACACCCCCCCTAAATCCTGCTATGCTGCCCGACGCGGTATCGGGCTAAAGTACCCTACTAACTGCTGTCTCACAGGAGCGTGAAGAGAACGTCCCGTCCGCAGATGCAATATATAATGAGAGCGAGGAGATACCGTCGTGCTAGAAGAATACCGTAAGCACGTAGCTGAGCGTGCCGCCGAGGGAATTGTTGCAAAACCTATAGATGCAACCCAAATGGCCGCACTCGTCGAGCTGCTGAAAGCACCGCCCGCGGGCGAAGAAGAATTCCTATTAGATCTGCTGATTAACCGTGTACCACCAGGCGTCGATGAAGCTGCCTACGTTAAAGCCGGTTTCCTTGCTGCTGTCGCCAAAGGCGAAGCAACCTCCCCATTAGTCACCCCCGAAAAAGCCATCGAACTGCTGGGCACCATGCAGGGCGGCTACAATATTCACCCTCTGATTGACGCGTTGGACAGCGCCACGTTGGCACCGATTGCCGCGAAAGCCTTGTCTCAAACGCTGCTGATGTTCGATAACTTCTACGACGTCGAAGAAAAAGCGAAAGCGGGTAATTCCTACGCCAAACAGGTGATGCAGTCCTGGGCCGACGCGGAATGGTTCCTGAACCGTCCGCAGCTGGCTGAGAAACTGACCGTTACCGTGTTCAAAGTAACTGGCGAAACCAACACTGATGACCTGTCTCCGGCACCGGATGCGTGGTCACGCCCGGATATTCCTCTGCACGCTCTGGCGATGCTGAAAAACGCCCGTGACGGTATCGATCCAGATCAGCCTGGAGCCGTCGGCCCGATCAAACAGATCGAAGCCCTGCAGGCAAAAGGCTTCCCGCTGGCCTACGTCGGTGACGTGGTCGGTACCGGTTCTTCCCGTAAATCCGCGACCAACTCGGTGCTGTGGTTCATGGGGGATGACATTCCGAACGTGCCGAACAAGCGCGGCGGCGGTCTGGTTCTGGGCGGTAAAATCGCACCTATCTTCTTCAACACCATGGAAGATGCGGGCGCGCTGCCGGTAGAAGTGGACGTTAACAACCTGAACATGGGCGACGTGATTGACGTTTACCCGTTCAAAGGTGAAGTGCGTAACCACGAAACCAATGAACTGCTGGCCAACTTTGAGCTGAAAACCGATGTGCTGGTTGACGAAGTACGTGCCGGTGGCCGTATCCCGCTGATCATCGGTCGTGGCCTGACCACCAAAGCGCGTGAAGCGCTGGGTCTGCCGCACAGTGAAGTATTCCGTCAGGCGAAAGACGTGGCTGAAAGCAGCCGCGGTTATTCACTGGCGCAGAAAATGGTCGGTCGCGCATGCGGCGTAGAGGGCGTGCGTCCTGGCGCTTACTGCGAACCGAAAATGACGTCTGTGGGTTCTCAGGACACCACCGGCCCAATGACCCGTGATGAACTGAAAGACCTGGCGTGTCTGGGCTTCTCTTCGGACCTGGTGATGCAGTCCTTCTGCCACACCGCGGCCTATCCGAAGCCTGTTGATGTGACCACGCACCACACACTGCCGGACTTCATCATGAACCGCGGCGGCGTGTCACTGCGTCCGGGCGACGGCGTTATCCACTCGTGGCTGAACCGTATGCTGCTGCCGGATACCGTGGGCACCGGCGGTGACTCTCATACCCGTTTCCCAATCGGCATCTCCTTCCCGGCAGGTTCTGGCCTGGTGGCGTTTGCTGCGGCGACCGGCGTCATGCCGCTCGATATGCCTGAGTCCGTGCTGGTGCGCTTCAAAGGCAAAATGCAGCCGGGCATTACTCTGCGTGATCTTGTGCATGCTATCCCGCTGTACGCCATCAAGCAGGGCTTGCTGACTGTTGAGAAGAAAGGGAAGAAAAACATCTTCTCTGGCCGCATTCTGGAAATTGAAGGTCTGCCGGATCTGAAGGTGGAGCAGGCATTCGAACTGACCGATGCGTCCGCTGAGCGTTCTGCTGCGGGTTGTACCATCAAACTGAATCAGGCGCCGATCGAAGAGTATCTGAGCTCTAACATCGTGCTGCTGAAGTGGATGATTGCGGAAGGCTACGGCGATCGTCGTACGCTGGAGCGTCGCGTTCAGGGCATGGAAAAATGGCTGGCAGATCCGCAACTGATGGAAGCCGATGCTGATGCGGAATACGCGGCGGTGATCGACATCGATCTGGCGGATATCAAAGAGCCAATCCTGTGTGCGCCGAACGATCCGGATGACGCGCGTCTGCTGTCCGACGTGCAGGGCGACAAGATTGACGAAGTGTTCATCGGTTCCTGCATGACCAACATTGGTCACTTCCGTGCGGCCGGTAAACTGCTGGACGCCCATAAAGGCCAGCTGCCAACCCGCCTGTGGGTGGCTCCGCCGACTCGTATGGATGCTGCGCAGCTGACGGAAGAAGGCTACTACAGCATTTTCGGTAAGAGTGGGGCACGTATCGAGATCCCGGGCTGCTCCCTGTGCATGGGTAACCAGGCGCGTGTGGCAGACGGTTCAACGGTGGTTTCCACCTCGACCCGTAACTTCCCGAACCGTCTCGGTACTGGCGCGAACGTCTACCTGGCTTCTGCTGAACTGGCGGCCGTTGCGGCGCTGATCGGCAAACTGCCAACGCCGGAAGAGTACCAGACCTATGTGTCGCAGGTTGATAAGACCGCGGTGGATACTTACCGCTATCTGAACTTCGACAAGCTGACTCAGTACACCGAGAAAGCCGACGGCGTTATTTTCCAGACCGCCGTATAAGTGCCACCCTCTCCCCGTGGGAGAGGGGCTGGGTGTGCGGGCATCAGACCGCACACCCCTGTTATTGCCCGATGGCGCTGCGCTTATCAGGCCTACAAAACCCTTTGCTACGGCAGAGGGTTTTTTATTTCCATTCCTTACACCCGCCACGCTTTTTTTCTCCTTCCTAACTGCGATAATTAGCACAGGTGCAATGCAGCTGTGACGCGTTGCCGTTTACGAGGAACACACTATGGAATACGAATTTCTGCGCGACATTACCGGAGGCGTAAAAGTGCGGATGTCGATGGGCCACGAAGTCGTCGGGCACTGGTTCAACGAAGAGGTGAAAGATAACCTCGGCCTGCTGGATGACGTTGAACAGGCGGCTGCGACGGTAAAAGGCACTGAGCGTTCCTGGCAGCGAACCGGCCACGAATACACACTGTGGCTGGATGGCGAAGAGGTGATGGTCCGCGCGAATCTGCTGGAGTTTTCCGGCGATGAGATGGAAGAGGGGATGAGCTACTACGACGAGGAAAGCCTGTCGATGTGTGGCGTGGAAGACTTTCTTCTGGTGATTGCAGCCTACCGCGAGTTCATTAATCAGAAATAAACGCGACTGCCGGGCGGAGCGTCCCTGCTCCGTGATGGCTTACACGGCCGGAATATTGCGGCCGTAGTAGATTTCGCGCATCTCTTTCCACAGCAGGGCAGTAATCGCCTGCCGCTCTTCTTCACTTAAGTCTTCCGGTTTGGTGTGGAACATGTAGTGCTTCAGGTCGAACTCTTTGAGTAACATCTTGGTATGGAAGATGTTTTCCTGATACACGTTCACATCCATCATGTCATACAGCGCCTTCATGTTATCGGACATAAAGTTCTGAATGGAGTTAATTTCGTGATCGATAAAGTGCTTCATGCCGTTCACGTCGCGGGTAAATCCGCGTACGCGATAGTCGATGGTCACGATATCTGACTCCAGCTGATGAATCAGGTAATTCAGCGCATTCAGCGGTGAAATCACCCCGCAGGTCGAGACTTCAATATCGGCACGGAACGTACACAGGCCGCCTTCCGGGTGGCTTTCCGGGTAGGTGTGCACGCAAATATGGCTTTTATCGAGATGGGCAACCACGGCTTCAGGCAGCGGGCCCGGATGTTCGGTCGTGTCGATAAGCGTCGGGTCGACCGGTTCTTCGCTCACCAGAATGGTGACGCTGGCACCCTGCGGTTCGTAATCCTGGCGCGCGATGTTCAGAATGTTGGCGCCGATGATCGCGCAGGTTTCAGACAGGATTTCGGTCAGACGGTTGGCGTTGTAGAGTTCGTCGATATAGGCGATATAACCATCGCGCTCTTCTGCCGTTTTCACGTAGCAGATATCGTAAATACAAAAACTCAGGCTTTTGGTCAGGTTGTTAAAGCCATGCAGTTTAAGCTTTTTCAATTGGGTTCACCTCCTCAGGGGCAGACAGCGCGTTCTGCAAATATTGCGGTAAGGCAAAGGCCGCGGTGTGAATCGCCGGATTGTAGTAGCGACAGGTCAGAGTAGCCTGATGGAATCGGGCCTGGATAATCTCGGTGGAGAGATGGCGCAACGCTTCGTTGTCCGTCGCCCAGGCGAAGGTCATGATGCCGCCGTAGTACGTTGGGATGGCCGCCTGATAGAAACTGACGTCGCCAAAGTAGCGGCTGAGCTTGCGATGGCTGTCGAGGGCTTCGTCCTGTTGCAGGAAGCACACGCCGTTCTGCGCCACGAAAATCCCACCCGGATTCAGGCTGCGTTTGCAGCCTTCATAAAATGCCGAGGTAAACAGACTTTCGCCGGGACCGATCGGGTCGGTACAGTCGGAAATGATCACGTCAAACGTTTGCGTGGTCTGGTTAACAAAATTGACGCCGTCGTCAATGACCAGGCTGAATCGCGGGTCGTCGTAGCTTCCGGCATTGTGGTTGGGCAGATACTGGCGGCAGAAGGACACAACGCCCGCATCAATCTCGACCATGGTGATGGATTCGATATTCTTGTGGCGGCTTACTTCGCGCAGCATTGCGCCGTCGCCACCGCCGATGATCAGCACGTGTTTCGCGTGACCATGGGCCAGCAGGGGAACGTGCGTCATCATTTCATGGTAGATAAACTCGTCGCGCTCGGTGGTTTGCACCACGCCGTCCAGCGCCATCACGCGGCCAAAGGCGGCGTTCTCGAAGATAATCAGATCCTGATGATCCGTCTTCTCATGATAGAGCACGTTATCAACGGCAAAGTACTGACCAAACTGGTCGTGCAGCGTTTCATGCCACTGGGAATTGTCGGCCATTGGTGGATACCTCCTTCGTTAACACCCTTTCAAAATAGGCGCAACATCATAGCCAACAATGACCGGTGATGCACGGTCATTATTTCAGCAGAAGGGGTTACTTAACGTAGGCGAGAAGGCTCAGAGAATCGCGAGCCAGCGCTTTGCACTTTTTGGTGGTTGGGATGCGGATGCCGCTGAGATCGCGGTAGCTGTCTTCGCCGAGCGCCTTCATGTTAAAGGTGTCGTAGTTGCTCAGGTCCCATTGGTTTTGCTGGGCAAAAAAGACCAAAGCACGGCGAATTTGCTGGTTCGGCAGATTCTGGTAGCCGCAGTCGTTTTTCAGGAACACAAATACCGCCGTGAGATCGGCCATATCTTCGGCCTCGGATTCGCTCAATGCATAGCTGTTAGCAGAGATAGCAAGCAGAGTTCCAAGTACCACAGTTCTAAAAAACGTCTTCATTTTAGTTACCAATGCATCCACGAAATTCAACGTTAGCACACTTCTAAAACCTGCGCAGGGCTTTATTAATGGGATAATGCTTGACCTTCCGCTTAGGGAAAGGTTTAAGCTCAATAATTCGCCTGCAGACTAAAAGGGAGTGAAGATGCAACGTCGTGAATTTATCAAATTAGCCACCGCAGTAGGGGTCGCCAGCGCATTACCGTTATGGAGTCGAAGCGTGCTGGCGGCCGATCGCCCCGTGTTACCGATCCCCAATTTACTCACCACGGATTCCCGCAGTCGCATTTCGCTGACGGTGCAAAGTGGCACGTCCCAGTTTGGACCGCACAACGCGACCACCTGGGGATATAACGGCAATCTGTTGGGCCCGGCGCTGCAATTGCAGCAGGGCAAGCCGGTCACCGTGGATATCCATAATCAGCTGGCCGAAGAAACCACCGTGCACTGGCATGGACTGGAAATTCCCGGTGACGTCGATGGCGGCCCGCAGGGCGTTATCAAGCCCGGGACCACGCGTACCGTCACCTTTACCCCGACGCAGCAGGCCGCGACCTGCTGGTTCCATCCGCATCAGCACGGCAAAACCGGCCATCAGGTGGCAATGGGGTTGGCGGGACTGGTGCTGATTGAAGACCCGCTGATCCATTCGCTGCTGCTGCCTAAACAGTGGGGCATTGACGATGTGCCGGTGATTATTCAGGACAAGCGTTTCACTGCCGATGGGCAGATTGATTACCAACTGGATATCATGAGCGCCGCGGTGGGCTGGTTTGGCGATACGCTGCTGACCAATGGCGCAATTTACCCACAGCATGCACCGCCTAAAGGCTGGCTGCGTCTGCGCTTGCTGAACGGCTGTAACGCGCGCTCGCTGAACCTGGCGACCAGTGATAACCGTCCGCTGTACGTGATTGCCAGCGATGGCGGTCTGTTAGCCGAACCGGTAAAAGTGTCCGAACTGCCAATGCTGATGGGCGAGCGTTTCGAAGTGCTGGTGGACACCAGTGACGGCAAGCCGTTTGACCTGGTGATGTTACCCGTGAATCAGATGGGGATGGCGGTGGCGCCGTTCGATAAAGCGCACCCGGTGATGCGCATACAGCCGCTGCCGATCCCAGCGTCCGCAACGTTGCCGGACACGCTGGCGAAGTTGCCAGAGCTGCCGTCCTTTGAGGGCCTGACGCAGCGTAAATTCCAGCTGTCGATGGACCCTATGCTCGACATGATGGGCATGCAGGCGCTGATGAAAAAGTACGGCAAACAGGCGATGGGCGGTATGGATCACGGCCAAATGATGGGCCACGGTGATATGAAGATGGAAGGCATGGACCACGGCAATATGGGCCATATGAAACACGGCGCTCAGGGCTTTGATTTCCACAATGCCAACCGTATTAACGGCCAGGCCTTCGACATGAATAAACCGATGTTTGCCGCCAGCCGCGGGCAGTTTGAGCGTTGGACGATTTCGGGCGAGGGCGACATGATGCTGCACCCGTTCCATATTCACGGCACCCAGTTCAGAATTCTCTCCGAAAACGGCAAGCCGCCAGCGGCCCATCGTGCAGGCTGGAAGGATACAGTACGTGTGGAAGGTGCGGTCAGCGAAGTGTTGGTGAAGTTTGATCATGAAGCATCGAAAGATCATGCCTACATGGCGCATTGTCATTTGTTAGAGCATGAAGATACGGGAATGATGCTTGGCTTTACGGTGTAAAAATGCCGGTGGCGCAACCATAAAAAACGGCAACCGAGGTTGCCGTTTTGCTTTTACCTGGTGCGGCTTGATGCCCTCACCCCGGCCCTCTCCCACAGGGAGAGGGTGCAAACATAAAAAACGGCAACTGAAGTTGCCGTTTTGCTTTTACCTGGTGCGGCTTGATGCCCTCACCCCGGCCCTCTCCCACAGGGAGAGGGTGCAAACATAAAAAACGGCAACTTGAAGTTGCCGTTTTGCTTTTATTTTGCGTCGTCCGGAAGTGCGTAGGCCACAATGTAGTCGCCCATCTTGGTCCCAAACGAACCGTGACCGCCCGCGGAGATGACAACGTACTGCTTGCCATTCGCTTCATAGGTCATCGGGGTGGCTTGTCCACCGGCTGGCAGACGGCCTTCCCACAGTTTGTCACCGTTGGTCATGTTGTACGCGCGCAGATAGTTATCCGCAGTGGCCGCGACAAACAGAACGTTACCGGCGGTGGAAATTGGGCCACCCAGCATTGGCATCCCCAAATTGAACGGCAGTTTAAACGGCATTGGGAAGCCCAGGCTGTCCTGCGGCGTACCGATACGTTTTTTCCATGCAATCTGGTTAGTTTTCAGATCCAGTGCGGAGATATAACCCCAACCCGGCTGTTTACACGGCAGGCCAAACGGCGACAGGAACGGGTTCAGTGTCACGCCATACGGCACGCCGTACTGTGGCTGAATGCCGGTTTCGGTACCGGAACCTTTGGCGTCAGTCGGTTGTTCCATCGGATTACCCGGACCGCGCGGCATCAGACGGGAAACGAACGGCAGAGCGATTGGGTTAGCGATAGCCACCTGACGGTTCGGATCGACGGAAATACCGCCCCATTCGAACATCCCCAGGTTCCCCGGGAATACCAGCGTGCCTTGCTCAGACGGTGGCGTGAAGATGCCCTCGTAGCGCAGTTGATGGAACATTACACGGCACACCAGCTGGTCGAACATGGTGGCACCCCACATGTCCGCGCCGCTCATGTCTTTCTTCGGACGGAAGGAGAGGTCAGAGAACGGTTGAGTTGGGCTCAGACGGTCGCCTTTTGCAGGACCCTGTGGAACCGGTTTTTCTGGCGCTGGCACAACGAGTTCGCCGTTACGACGGTCGAGCACGAAGATGTTGCCGGTTTTCGCCGGAGCGTAGACCACCGGCACGGTTTTGCCGCCCACGGTGATATCCGCCAGCGTCGGCTGTGATGGATGGTCCATATCCCACAGATCGTGGTGAACGGTCTGATAACTCCAGGCCAGCTTACCGGTGGTCGCATTCAGCGCCACGATAGAGTTTGCATAGCGTTCCTGCTGCGGTGTGCGGTTTCCGCCCCAGATATCCGGAGTGGAGACGCCCATTGGCAGATACACCAGATCCAGCTTCGCGTCATAGGCGGCAGGCGCCCAGGAGTTCGGCGAGTTCAGGCTGAATTTGTGCTCGTCATTCGGAATCGCGTTTGGATCTTTCGCGCCCGGATCGAAGGCCCACAGCAGTTTACCGGTGTTTACATCGAAACCACGGATCACACCAGACGCTTCACGGGTCGAGAAGTTATCGGTCACTGAACCGGCGATGACGATGGTGGTATCGGTCACAATCGGTGGCGACGTCGGTTCGTACATCCCCGGCGTGGTCACTGGCTGGTTAGTTTGCAGATTCAGCACGCCTTTGTTGCCGAAGCTTTCGCACAGCTTGCCGGTATCGGCATTCAGCGCGAACAGACGACCGTCGTTCACTGGCAGCAGAATACGACGCGGGCAGTCAGCCACCACGTCAGCCGGCGCGCTGTTTGCTTTGGCTTCGTGATACGACACGCCGCGGCAGGTTACATGCTGGAAGAAGGTGTTGGTGTTGAGCTGCGGGTCGAAGTGCCATTTCTCTTTACCGGTCGTGGCATCCAGAGCGAATACACGCTGGTGCGCAGAGCAGAGATACAGCATGTCGCCGACTTTAATTGGCGTCACTTCGTTGGTGATTTCACCCGGATCGTTCGGTTGCTTCAGGTCGCCGGTCCGGAAGACCCAGGCTTCTTTCAGCTGATGAACGTTGTCGGCGTTGATTTGCTTGAGTGGAGACCAGCGCTGGCCTTCCTGATTACGACCGTACGCAGGCCAGTCCTGATCGGCCACTTGAGAAATCGGTGCCGCTGGCGTTACGTCAGTGCTCAGCGTCCCGTTGATTTCCTGCGGATCGTGGAAGCCCGCCCAGGTCAGAATACCGGCGGTAATCAGCAGCACCACCACCAGTGCGGCAACCGCTCCGCTGGATGGCACAATCAGACGACGCCAAACGAATGGCAAAATCAGCCAGATGCCGAAGAACACCAGAATGTCGCTGCGCGGCGTCAGTGCCCAGAAGTCGAAACCGACTTCCCAGACGCCCCAGATCATGGTGACGAGCAGCACCAGCGCATACAGCCACAGGGCGGAACGTTTACCGCGCCACAGCATGGCGGTCACGGCGAGCATGACCAGCCCGACGATAGGGTAATACCAGGAGCCGCCCAATGAGACGAGCCAGACTCCGCCGATTAAGAGATACAGCCCGCAAAAGGCTGCAAACAGAGCCGTCAGCTTCACAAGAAGCCCGCTCTGTTGTGGTTTTGTTTCTGCCATAGAAAGCACACCTGTATGTTGTTAATTTTTTAGTAGCAATTAATTATAGGATTTAACAAGTGTGATCGGAATCACAAATTGAGCTTTCTTATCTCATACACCCGATAAATGGTTTTACTGGTATACTGCATGGCTTGCCGATCAACGTCGCAGGCACTGGCCCGCGTGGTTGAAAGATTTACCCTGAAATCATATGGTTAGTGTTATGAAACATACTGTTGAAGTGATGATCCCGGAAGCGGAGATCAAAGCACGTATCGCCGAATTGGGCCGTCAAATTACCGAACATTATCAGGACAGCGGCAGCGAAATGGTGCTGGTTGGCCTGCTTCGCGGCTCATTTATGTTTATGGCGGACCTGTGCCGTGAAGTGCACGTTCCCCACGAAGTCGATTTTATGACGGCTTCCAGCTACGGCAGCGGTATGTCGACCACCCGTGATGTGAAAATCCTCAAAGACCTCGACGAAGATATCCGCGGAAAAGACGTACTGATTGTCGAAGACATCATCGACTCCGGAAATACGCTGTCGAAAGTGCGTGAGATCCTGAGCCTGCGCGGTCCAAAATCCTTAGCGATCTGTACGCTGCTTGATAAGCCAGAACGCCGCGAAGTTGAAGTCCCGGTGGAATTCGTGGGCTTCTCCATTCCTGATGAGTTCGTTGTGGGCTATGGCATTGATTACGCACAGCGTTATCGCCATTTGCCGTACGTCGGGAAAGTGGTACCGCAGGGCGAGTAAATAAAAAGCCCGGTGGCGTTAACGCGGACCGGGCTTTAAAAATGCGCTGTCGTAGGCCGGGTCACGGGAAGTCGCCACCCGGTTTTTTTACAGGCTTATTTGTGATTGATGTGGCGAGTGTGCAGGTTCGAAATCGCCATGCGATAACCCTGTTCCAGGCTTTCGCGGTTGGTCGCGGTGACGTCGAGGTCACGCAGCAGGCCATCATGAATACCGTAAGCCCAGCCGTGGATCGTCACTTTCTGCCCGCGTTTCCAGGCAGATTGCATGATCGTAGAGTGACCGAGGTTATACACCTGCTCCATTACGTTCAGCTCGCACAGGGTGTCCATACGGCGTTCCTGCGGCATTTCGCCCAGCAGTGAACTGTGCTTGAACCAGATATCGCGAATGTGCAGTAACCAGTTGTTGATCAGACCCAGTTCAGGGTTCTCAACCGCCGCCTGTACACCGCCGCAGCCGTAGTGACCGCAAATGATGATGTGTTCGACTTCCAGCACGTCTACCGCATACTGAACCACGGAAAGACAGTTTAAGTCGGTATGGACAACCAAGTTGGCCACGTTACGGTGAACAAACAGTTCACCCGGCTCCAGACCCGTCAGACGTTCCGCTGGAACGCGACTGTCAGAGCATCCAATCCATAGAAAGCGCGGTTTCTGCGCCTGTGCCAGTTTCTGGAAGAAACCAGGATCCTCTTCATTCAGCATCTTTGACCATAGTGCATTATTGCTGATGAGTGTATCTATGTCGTTCATGGAGGTTAATGACCTGTAACCAAGTAAGTGCGTTGCGCTAATATAGGTCAACTCGGCTTTATTTAAAACCATACATCGATTGCAAGATTTGAATAAGAGACACTGAATGACCATTGCACTTGAATTGAAACAGCTTAAAAAGACTTACCCAGGCGGCGTTCAGGCGCTGCGTGGCATTGACCTGACGGTCGAAGCCGGGGACTTTTATGCTCTGCTAGGCCCAAACGGTGCGGGGAAATCCACGACGATCGGGATTATCAGCTCGCTGGTGAACAAAACCTCCGGTCAGGTAAATGTATTTGGCTACGATTTGGCGAAAGACGTGGTCAACGCCAAACGCCAGCTTGGACTGGTGCCGCAAGAGTTCAACTTCAACCCGTTTGAGACAGTACAGCAGATTGTTGTTAACCAGGCGGGTTACTACGGTGTTGAGCGTAAAGACGCGATTGAACGTAGCGAAAAGTACCTGAAACAGCTCGATCTGTGGGAAAAACGCAACGAACGCGCGCGGATGTTATCCGGCGGTATGAAGCGCCGTTTGATGATTGCGCGTGCGCTGATGCACGAACCTAAACTGTTGATTCTGGATGAGCCGACCGCGGGCGTCGACATCGAACTACGCCGTTCAATGTGGGGTTTCCTGAAAGATCTCAACGACAAAGGCACCACCATCATTCTGACCACGCACTATCTGGAAGAGGCTGAAATGCTGTGCCGCAACATCGGCATTATTCAGCACGGCCAGCTGGTGGAAAATACCTCGATGAAAAACCTGTTGTCGAAACTGAAATCTGAAACCTTCATTCTCGATCTCGCGGCGAAAAGCCCGCTGCCGCACCTCGAAGGCTATCAGTATCGTCTGGTCGATACCGCAACGCTTGAAGTGGAAGTGCTGCGTGAGCAAGGGATTAACAGCGTTTTTGCTCAGCTGAGCGAGCAGGGCGTGCAGGTATTGAGTATGCGTAACAAAGCCAACCGTCTGGAAGAGCTGTTCGTCACGCTGGTTCATAATAAGACAGGAGAACAGGCATGATGCAGCTCTATTGGGTGGCGCTGAAAAGTATCTGGGCCAAAGAAATTAACCGCTTCATGCGCATCTGGATCCAGACCCTGGTACCGCCGGTCATCACCATGACCCTTTATTTCATCATCTTCGGCAACCTGATTGGGTCGCGCATTGGTGAGATGCATGGTTTCACTTACATGCAGTTCATCGTACCGGGCCTGATCATGATGGCGGTCATCACCAACGCCTATGCGAACGTGGCCTCGTCGTTCTTCAGTGCCAAGTTCCAGCGCAACATTGAAGAGCTGCTGGTGGCCCCGGTGCCTACGCACGTGGTCATCGCCGGATACGTCGGCGGTGGCGTGGCGCGCGGATTATGCGTCGGCGTGCTGGTGACGGCGATTTCGCTGTTCTTCGTACCGTTCCAGGTGCATTCATGGCTGTTCGTCGGTTTGACGCTGCTGCTGACGGCGATCCTGTTCTCGCTGGCAGGCCTGCTGAACGCCGTATTCGCCAAAACGTTCGATGATATCAGCCTGATCCCGACCTTCGTGCTGACGCCGCTGACCTATCTTGGCGGGGTGTTCTACTCGCTGACGCTGCTGCCACCGTTCTGGCAGGCGCTGTCGCACCTGAATCCGATTGTCTACATGATCAGCGGCTTCCGCTTCGGTTTCCTCGGTATTTCCGACGTCCCGCTGTTCACCACTGTTGGCGTGCTGGTGGTGTTTATCGCCGCGTTTTACGCCCTGTGCTGGTACCTGATCCAGCGTGGTCGTGGGCTGCGTAGCTAAGTCTGTCTTTAGCCGGGCGGCGTACCGTTGCCCGGCCTCAAACCTTGATCAATCGCACCCCTCCTGAACCTTCCCTCCGCTAAACTGTTTGCCTGCAAAGGAGCTGGGCTATGTTGGGTTGGGTGATTACCTGTCATGACGATCGGGCGCAGGCGCTACTGGATCGTCTGGAAAAGAAATTTGGACCACTGCCGCAGTGCCGGGCGGTGAGTTTCTGGCGTGGTCTCAGCACCAATATGCTCAGCCGTATGATGTGTGATGCATTGCATGAAGCGGATTCCGGTGAGGGCGTTATTTTTCTGACCGACAGCGCCGGAGACGCGCCTTATCGCGTTGCTGCGTTAATGAGCCACAAACATTCCCACTGTGAAGTGATTTCCGGCATCAGCTATGCGCTGATTGAGAAAATGCTGCCGCTGCGCGCGACCCTCAGCAGTGAGGCATTCCGCGAAATGATTGTCGCCGAAGGTTTTCCCGAAGCCAGCAGCCTCTGGCACCAACAGCAAAAAAATCCCCCGTTTGTCCTGCTGCATGACCTGTATGCAAATTAACCATTGGTATTGATGGCTCTTTTGTTAAACTAAAACATTCCTATCGCCCCGGTTAGAGTGCATGTTGATTCGCGTTATTTTCTCTTTTTTAGTCCTTCTTTCTGGCTGTGCCTCTGCCAGTTTGTTGAGCCAACATGGGCAGCCTGCCCGCTACATGCAAACCACCGAAGACGCCATTATCTGGGCGCAAGTGGGCAATGACGTCGTCACCGTCGGCACCGTGGAAGCAGGGCAAATTCTCGCGGTGGTGCCGACGGCGGCCGATTACTACGAATTTAGCTTTGGTTTTGGCACCGGGTTTATCGATAAAGGACACCTTGAGCCGGTACAGGGCAAACAGCGGGTGGAAGACAGCCTCGGCGATTTGAACAAACCGCTCAGCAATCAGAATCTCATCACCTGGCGGGATACGCCGGTGTATAACGCGCCAAACCTGGGCAGTGCGCCGTTTGGCGTGCTGGCAGACAATATCCGCTACCCGATTATCGGCAAACTGAAAGACCGTTTGAAACAGACCTGGTTTCAAATTCGTATTGGTAACCGGCTGGCGTGGGTCAGTAGCCTGGATGCGCAGCAGGATAACGGCATTCCGATCCTGACGTATCACCACATTTTGCGCGACGAAGAAAACACCCGTTTTCGCCATACCTCTACCACGACCTCGGTGCGTGCCTTCAGCAACCAAATGACGTGGTTGCGCGATCAGGGTTACACCACGCTGACGATGTACCAGCTGGAAGGTTATGTCCGCAATAAGATGAATTTACCGGCGCGTTCGGTGGTTATTACCTTCGATGACGGTCTGAAATCGGTCAATCGCTACGCCTATCCCGTACTGAAAGAGTATGGCTTCAAGGCCACCGCGTTCATCATCTCGTCGCGTATCAAGCGCCATCCGCAGAAGTGGGATCCTAAGTCGCTGCAGTTTATGAGCATTTCTGAGCTGAGGCAGATTCAGGACGTGTTTGACGTTCAGTCGCACACCCACTTTTTACATCGCGTGGACGGGTACCGTCGGCCCATTTTGCTGAGCCGCAGTTATCATAACGTTTTGTTTGATTTCGAACGTTCACGCCGCGCGCTGAGTCAATTCAACCCGCATGTGCTGTATCTGTCCTATCCGTTTGGTGGCTATAACGCCACGGCGGTGCAGGCGGCGAATGATGCCGGTTTTCATATGGCGGTGACGACGGTGAAAGGGAAGGTGAAGCCGGGGGATAATCCGTTCTTACTGAAACGCCTGTACATCTTAAGAACGGATTCGTTAGAGACGATGTCGCGGCTGATAAGCAATCAGCCGCAAGGGTAGAACTTACGCGACCTGAACCGGAATGGCTTTTGCCGTACGCTTCATTTCGTTGTCGCCTTCAAAGTAGGCCACGTTTGGACGCCAGGTGCGTGCCTCAGCGTCAGACATGGTCACAAAGCTTGCGATAATTACAATGTCGCCCACCTCGGCATTGTGTGCCGCCGCACCGTTCACAGAAATGATTTTCGAGCCGCGCTCTGCCGCGATGGCATAGGTTGAGAAACGCTTGCCGTTGTTCACATTCCAGATATCAATGGCTTCGTTTTCAAGGATCCCTGATGCGTCGAGGAAATCCTGGTCGATGGCGCAAGAGCCTTCATAATGCAGGTCCGCATGCGTAACTTTAACGCGGTGGAGCTTGCCCTGCAGCATAGTGCGAATCATAACTTTACCTTTGTTGCTGTTTTTCTCCCTCTCCTCTTTGGGGAGAGGGCCGGGGTGAGGGGATATATTCAGGCAGTATTGCCCGTTTTTTAACCCCTGTCTACAGAGTTAATTCCACCGTTTTGTTATCGATAAGACGCGCCTGACCAAGCCATGCCGCCATCAGGATAACCGCCCGCTGGCTGGTTTCAGAGAGTTCGAAAAGCGTATCCGCATCGCGGATCTGAATGTCATCGGCACGGAAGCCTTTGTCGTTCAAATCTTGTTCTGCCAGCGCAATCATCTCTTCCAGAGTCCGATCGCCTTCGCGCAGTTTTTCCGCCATGGCATTCATCACTTTGCTCAGGCCCGGCGCGATTTTACGCTGATCGCTGGTGAGATAACCGTTGCGGGAACTGAGAGCCAGACCGTCTTTCGCGCGCACCGTTGGTACACCGACGATCTCGATGTCATAGCCCATGTCGGCCACCATTTTGCGGATCAGCGCCAACTGCTGGAAATCTTTCTCGCCAAAGCAGGCAACGTCCGGCTGAACCAGGTTGAACAGCTTGCTGACGATGGTGGACACGCCCCGGAAATGGCCCGGACGGCTCGCGCCTTCCAGCATGGTAGAAATGCCCGGCACGTCGACAAACGTTTGAGTCTCCATACCCTGCGGATAAATATCAGCCGGGGCAGGGGCGAACACAAAGTCCACTTTACGTTTGTTCAGCTTCTCGCTGTCTTCCTGCAAGGTACGCGGATAGCGGGCCAGGTCGTCGGCTCTGTCGAATTGCATTGGGTTCACAAAGATACTGACCACCACCACATCGGCAGCGGCTTTCGCTTCATCAACCAGCTTCATATGACCGTCGTGTAGGTTGCCCATGGTGGGCACCAGCGCGATGCGTTTGCCTTCCTGACGAAGACGACGGATATGCTGGCGTAGCAGCGGCAGGGTTTCGATAATCAACACAACAAACTCCTTAATGGAAACTGTGTTCTTCGCCTGGATACACTCCGGACTCGACCTCGGCAATATACTGCCGCACCGCAGCGCGCATGTCGCCTGCATCGGTCAGGAAATTTTTCGCAAATTTGGGGATGTGGCCGCCGGTAATGCCGAAGGCGTCATGCATCACCAGAATCTGCCCGTCGGTGACGTTCCCGGCACCGATACCGATAACCGGAATGGTCAGCGCGTCGGTAATGCGTTTTGCCAGTGCAACCGGAACGCATTCCAGTACTAACAGCTGAATGCCTGCGGCTTCCAGCGCCAGCGCATCGTCAAACAGGGTTTGTGCGGCATCGCCACGCCCCTGAACCTTGTAGCCGCCAAAGACGTTAACCGACTGTGGGGTCAGGCCAAGATGGCCGCAAACCGGCACAGCGCGTTCTGCCAGCATTTTTACGGTGGACGCCAGCCAGGCTCCGCCTTCGAGTTTCACCATATTGGCACCGGCGCGCATCACCACGGCTGAATTCTCAAATGCCTGCTCTGGCGTGGCGTAAGCCATAAACGGCAGGTCTGCCAGCAGCAGGCAGTTCGGCGCACCACGGCGCACGGCGCGGGTGTGGTAAGCGATATCGTCGACGGTGACAGGCAGCGTCGAATCGTGGCCCTGAACGGTCATACCCAATGAATCACCGACCAGCATGACGTCGATCCCGGCATCGGCGAACAGTTTCGCGAAGCTGAAATCATAGGCAGTGATCGTGGCGAAGCGTTTCTTTTCCTGTTTGCATTTCTGCAGCAGGGAGATGGTGGTGGGTTTCATAGCGTTTCCTGATAACGAAAGCCGAATCTAGCGGCATTGTATCAGTCAGATAGAGCGGGGCAATGGTTTTACCGTTTACCAGTGAGTGGGTTTTGTACAGTTAAGGCGTTGCAGAAGCGTTGTTAGCGAGGTGCCGTCGGGGAAGATGAGGTCTGGCGCGATTTCCGCCAGCGGCCACAGCATAAAGCCGCGGTTGTGCATGTCGTAATGCGGCACTGTCAGGCGTTCGCTGTTCAGCGTTAGCTCACCAAATAGCATGATGTCGAGGTCCAGCGTGCGCGGGCCCCAGCGTTCGGCTTTGCGGGTGCGGCCCTGTTCGAGTTCGATGCGTTGCGTGTTATCCAGCAATGCGTCGGGTTCGAGGTCGGTATCGAGTGCCACGGCCGCATTGAGATAGTCAGGTTGATCCTGTGGACCCAGCGGCGGCGTGCGATAAAACGACGAAACCGCCACGACGGCGGTTTGCGGGATGTCGCCGAGGGCAGCAATCGCCGCATTCACCTGATCGAGTGGTGAAGCCAGATTGCTGCCGATGGCGAGGTAAACGCGTGTCACGCGGTGCCGCCCTGACGAGGCGCACGCTTGCGTGGACGACGGTGGCGACGACGTGCGGCCGGTTCTTCATCCAGACCGTTGAGCATATCTTTCTGCGCCGGTGGTGCCGCCACCTGGAACTCACCCCACCACTGCGTCAAACGCTGCAGTTCGTGGTTGTTTTCCGCTTCGGCACGCAGCGCCAGCAGATCGTAGGCGGCGCGGAATTTAGGGTGCTCCATCAGCTTCCACGCACGTTTGCCCTGACGACGGGACATACGCAGCTGCAGCTGCCAGATATCGCGCACCAGCGCGGTAATACGTTTAGGAATGGCCAGTGAACGGCAGGCTTCGTCCAGCACGTCATTCATTGCCATGGCGAAGGCGTCGAAATAGGCCAGACCGCTTTCCTGGGCGATACGCTGTGCGGTTTCCAGCAGCGGATACCAGAACATCGCGGCAAACAGGAATGCCGGGTTGACGCGCATGTCGTTGTGAATGCGGGTATCGGTGTTTTTAAATACCTGGCTGACGATGCGCTCCATCGGGCTATCACCGTTTTCGGTGAAGTAGCGGGTGATGGTCGGGAACAGCGGCTGGAACAGGCTGTATTCGCGCAGCAGTTTATAGGTTTCGTAACCGTAACCTGCCTGCAGCAGCTTCAGGGACTCTTCAAACAGGCGCGCCGGTGGCACGTCGTTGATAAGGGTCGCCAGGCGTGGGATAGGCTCGGCAGTGTCCGGGCTGATACGCATATTTAGCTTGGCGGCAAAACGCACCGCGCGCAGCATGCGCACCGGATCTTCACGATAGCGGGTTTCCGGATTACCAATCAGGCGAATCACGCCGTCTTGCAAATCGCGCATACCGCCGACGTAATCACGGACGGTGAAATCCGCCACGCTGTAGTAAAGGCTGTTGATGGTGAAGTCGCGACGCTGGGCATCTTCTTCGATGGAGCCAAAGATGTTGTCACGCAGCAGCATGCCGTTCTGGCCGCGCTGTGAGGTGGCGCGATCGTCCGGCGTGCCTTCGTGATGGCCACGGAACGTCGCCACTTCAATGATTTCCGGGCCAAACATCACGTGGGCCAGACGGAAACGGCGGCCGATCAGGCGGCAGTTGCGGAACAGTTTACGTACCTGCTCCGGCGTGGCGCTGGTGGTCACATCGAAATCTTTAGGTTTTTTGTCCAGCAGCAAATCACGCACGCCACCGCCCACGAGGTAAGCCTCGTAGCCCGCTTTGTTCAGACGGTAGAGCACCTTGAGGGCATTTTCACTGATATCTTTGCGGGAAATAGCGTGCTGTTCACGCGGGATGACCGTCATTTCTGGTTTTGCATCAACGGTTTCAGCCCCGGTTTCTTCACGGGTAAGCACCTTACGGCAAAAATTAGCGACTCGGGTAAAAATAGTACACCTCGGTAATCTGTTGACAAGGACATCCAGTATAACTGACCGCCTATAATAGCTTACCCGTGGCGTTTTGAGAATGACGTTGTGAGCCAGCCTGTACACAGGCTTTGTGTAAAGAATGCCGAAACCTTTAGATTATCGTGGTAAGGGGGGCTTCTCGGGTACCCATCCAGGATGGCTCAAAAATCAATCACATATTGTGGAAATAAAGGGTTGATGTATTTAAATTGCTATTTATATTATTTAAATAAATTAAACCTGTCCTGGGGATTAATATTCAATTAAGATTTGTACTGCTGATTTTAATTATTAAGTTGTGCTTATTTACTAAATAAGTGGGCTTTTATTATGCCATTGCTGTATTCTTCTGATCGTTACGTCATGATACGTAATTAATATTACCCAGCTACCCAGCGTCGTCATAAATCAATTCATGTATGCATCGTATTTGCAAGGCGAGTTAGTATTTACTCGTTTTGTGTATTTAGACGTTTTTCAATAAAAAGGAATTTTAGTAATGAATAAATTTACAGCACTATCCCTTGTGGTTTCTGGCTTGCTTGCTGCATCAGTTGCTCAGGCATCTGATGGTCAAATCCAGCTCAATGGTCAGATCTTGAACCAAACCTGTGCCGTGGCAATTGATGGTTCACCGACCGGGAACTCAACAATTACTCTGGATGGTGTTCCTGCTTCCGAACTGACCGTTCCGCTGGAAACCATGTCGGGCGCTGCATTGAAGGGATCTGATGTGATTAAAAATGTTCAAATCTCTTTAGAGGGCTGTACCTTACCAGCAGGTAAAAATACAGTGGGTGTAAGTTTTGACACTACTGGTTATGGCCAGAATACTTATTCCTCTTATCGCAATATGCTGTTGGACTCAATTAATACCAACAGTACTGCAGCGAAAGGCGTAAACATTGGCTTCACAACTGCAGATGCCGCAAGTGAACTATTAATGGGTGACACTAAAGCTGAGTACAAAACTCCTGTTGTAGGTGGCTCACTGTCTTACGATTATCAGGTTCGTTATGTGATGACCGCAGCGTCCACCGCTGACGTGGTTGCGGGCGATCTGGATTCCGTTGCGACCTTTAGCCTCGTTTATCAGTAAGAGATTTTCGTAATTTAATTACGGTTTATTCTAAATTAGACACTGGCCAGAACATCGGGCCAGTGTCTAATTTTATCACCCAGTCATTTGAAGATGGAAAAATATGAGAAAGTTAAAATTAGGCTCAGTGCTTATTGGCAGCGCGCTGCTGTTAATCAGTCAGAGTAGTTTAGCCGATATCGTAATTAACGGTACGCGTGTTATTTATCCTGAAAAAGAGAAAGAGGTAAACGTTCGTTTAACCAATGAAGGCACACGCCCTCTTTTAGTTCAGTCCTGGCTCGACAAAGGTGAAGCTCAGGAGTCACCTGAAAATATTAATGTCCCTTTTATTATTAATCCGCCAGTCTCGCGTATTGATGCCAAAAAAGGCCAGGTATTGCGTATATCTTATCTGAAAGGTGAACTGCCAAAAGATCGCGAAAGTGTTTTTTATTTAAACGTTCTGGAAGTGCCACCGAAGATGAAAGCACAAGCCGCCGATAAAAAATCGGAAAACGGCGCTGCAGAAAAATCAGAAGATACAAGCGCCAGTCGTTTGCAACTGGCATTCCGTACCCGCATTAAACTGTTCTGGCGTCCAGATAGCGTGTCGGCTCAACCTGTGGCTGAGCAGGTGAAGAAAATAGACTGGCAGATTGTAAATGGTACCAATGGTTGGGCAATCAAAGCGGTAAACAACAGTCCTTATTACTTCACTTTTAGCCAAATTAAAGTGGCTGGTCAGTTAATGAAAGTTGGCATGGTTGCACCGATGAGCAGTGCGGAATTCAGCCCTACCGGTAAAACGGCCAAACCGACAGCATCGACGGTTGAATTCTCGTGGATTAATGACTATGGCACAGATGTGGAAGCTACTGCTACGGTCGTCCGTTAAGTTATTGCTATTAATAAGTGGTTGAATAATGGAACATAAATTTCGACGTGCTTTGTTGGCAATTTCCCTTTCCGTCTTCTGTACTCCGGGACTCTGTGCTGAAGGTGATGTTGAGTTGGAGGAAGATCAAAGCACCACGACTGAAACGCTTAAACAATCTGTGGCAAAGGTGCAAACCAGTGATAATGCTGCGGCCTCGGAAAAAGCTGCGGCCACGGAAGACGAACTCGTTGAATTTGACAGCGCTTTTTTTTCTGGTGTCGGTGTTGATGTTTCACGCTATTCTCGTGGAAACCCGGTGCTTCCCGGTACGTATAAGGTGGTTATCACTGTAAACGGTAAGCCAGTGGGTAAAGCTGAAATACAATTTATTGAAAACCCGAACGATCCATTGCGGGCAATCCCCCACGTTGACAAACAATTCTTTGATGTGGCTAGCATTTCTGTCGAAGAAAAAGGAGCTGAACAGCGCCCTTTAAATACTTGGTTGCCAGAAGCTAACTGGCGGCTGAATGTGAATGAGCAAACTTTCGACCTGACGGTTCCTCAGGCGTTAGTGATTGAACGGCGTGCAGACGAAGTCCCCGTCGCACTGTGGGATGAAGGTATCAATGCGGCATTTGTGGGTTATAACGCGAACTATTACCGCTCACATTCGACAGACATTACTACTGATACCGCATACCTGGGCATTGATGGCGGCCTGAATCTTTTAGGCTGGCGGATGCGTATTCGGGGTGACGCGAACTATACCTCTGACACTGGCGACACAGAATTTAACAGCAGCAATTTGTACGCTGAACATGACGTTACTGCCCTGAAATCACAGTTCCGTATTGGTGAGATTTACGGCAGCTCCAGCTTTTTTGACTCCTTTCCGATGAAAGGGTTCTCATTAAGCAGCGATACGCGCATGTTACCGGATTCCATTAACAGCTTTAAGCCTGTCATTCGTGGTGTCGCTGAAACGAATGCGAAAATTGAGGTGAAGCAGAAAGGCAATACCATCCTTGAAACGACGGTGCCGCCGGGTGAATTCAATATCACCGAATACAGTACCGTCAGCTCCTCTGACGATCTGGATGTCACCATCACCGAAGCCGATGGACGTAAGCGTATTTTTAGCATTCCCTACAACAGCGGTGCGCGACTGCTTTATCCGGGCGTAGGGCTGTACACGTTAAATGTGGGCAATTATAACCAGAATGGTAGCGATGACCCTTTAGTTGTTCAGGCAACCTATGAGTACGGCCTGAATAACCTGGTAACTTTATATACAGGGGGTGAATATTTCCAGGATTATTATGCTGCGCAGGCTGGCATATCACTTAATACATCCTATGGGGCTATTTCCTTAGATATGACGCATTCGTCACTTGATACGCCTGAAGGAAAAAAACTGACCGGTCAGAGCTGGGGCACGATGTACAGTAGTACGTTGACCTCCACCGACACCAGTTTTAACTTAGCAGCGTATCGTTATTCGACAGAAAATTTTTACAATCTTGATGACGCTATTTATTACCTGGGCGATGATACTCACAATCGCGTTGATAATATGCGTTCGAATATTCAGATGAATATCAATCAGACCTTGGCCGATGGATGGGGGTCAATCTATACCTCAGCAAGTTGGTCTGATTACTGGGAATCCGATCGTACTGAAAAGAGCTATCAGATTGGCTATAACAATAATATTGGCCAAGTCAGCTATAGCGTTTCGGTAAACCGTTATTACACGGACGATAATCAGAAAGACGATCAGATCTATTTATCATTCTCCGTGCCATTGGGCAGTGATATGAGCAAAAGGCCGTTGTTCGATTATTTGAACGTTAACTACACCAGCAGTAACAACGGTAAAAGTAGAATGTTGTCGACCAGTTCATCGGGCTACAGCAAAGAGAACGATCTCTCATATGGCGTGAACGCAGGCTATAACAAAACAGATGGTTATGGCGAAGACAAGTTGGCGAATGCTGGTGCGAACATGACCTGGAATACTCGCTATGGCACCCTGGGCAGCAGTGTATCTGCCAACACCGACGAGAGCCGCCAATTTTCATTATCAGGTAGCGGCGGTGCGATTGTACACAAGGGTGGCCTTACTTTAGGACGCGAGATTAACAACGGTTCAGCGATAGCGCTGGTGGTGGCAAAAGGGGCTGCGGGGACGCGGGTAACAAATGAAAATGCGACCAGCATAAACAACTCTGGGTATGCTTTTGTCTCCAACCTCTCGCCGTACCGCTATAACGATGTATCGCTTGATCCTTCGACAATGGAAAGCGATACCGAATTAAAAGAAACATCAGTACGTGTGGTGCCTCGGGCAGGGGCAATTATTGAAGTCCCTTTTAGTACTGATGACAGGCGTTCGGTTTTCTTACTGATGCGTAAAGCGGATGGCAGTAACGTGCCCTTTGGTGCAGAAGTTATGAATGAGCAGAACGAACAAGTCGGAATGTTAGGACAAAACGGTAGGGCCTTCACACGCGGACTGCAAGATTCAGGTCACCTTACCGTTGTGTGGGGAAGTAAACCAGAAGAGCAGTGTGGGTTCGATTTCAGCTTGCCTGAAACTGGGGTGAAGGATAAATCGCAGAACACATTACTTATTGATCATTTGGTGTGTCGGTAACTTTAAATGGAGTTTATATGAATAAGAGAGCCTTGGTATTTATTATCACGAGTGGCGTTATGGGCGGGCTAACATTGCCCACGGCAAATGCAGACTCGGTAGATTTTAATGCTACCATTCTCGTCACCAAAGGGACGTGCACATTTAGCGCGGCTAAGCTGACGTTTGATTTTGGTAATGTTACACCTCAGATGGTTTCGCAGGGAACCGTCTTTAGAGAGAATCCGTTCACCGTTTCTAATTGTGTGGGGACGAGTGCTCTTGATATAAAATTATCCTCTACAAAAACAATAAATATTGCTAGTGGCGACTATATCGGCAAGTGGGTTGTACCCACCAGTAATAGTGTAAGCGGTGTGGCATTTAAAACTGAATTTGCAGTAGGTGGTAACGGTTATAAGACTTTCCCGGCCGATAATACAACGACTATTAACATAACCGGTGCCGGCTCAACCACTCCCGTTAATTTGAAGATGAAAGCAACGTTGGTTCCCACGGTTGCCAATTTTAACTCAATGGTTGCGGGTGATTTAGCTGGAACTGCCACTATTAACGTATCTTATCCGTAATCAGGGAGCTGAAAATGAAAAAAATTGCCATTTCGTTACTCGCGTTGTTAGCATTTAATAGTTATGCTGCCGATACGGTAGAAGTCGAGTTTAAAGGTACGCTGATCAATCCAACATGTACTGCTTCTTTTGTCGGTAATAACGGTTCAAATATTGAATTTCCAAGTGTGCAGGCCTCCACATTTGCAAGCAAGGTCAATGGTGAGATGGTGAGTAGCTCTGCTATACCAGCATCTATTCAATTCTCAAATTGTAGCTCGACTCTTAATAATATCAAAATGACGTTCCTTGGCAGTAATACATCATGGAAGGGTTATGCCTACAGATCTACCTACCTCGGTCTGGCGGGCCGTGCCTCAGGTAGCAGCAGTAGATTAGCCGTGGCGCTCTTCAGAACAGCTAGTGCTACCGCGGAGACTGATGCGATTGTTCTTGACACGACTGGTGGTGACAGTAACGTTATTAATGTTAATAAATCGGCTCTGACTGGAAGCGGTTCTGTGCTGAGTTTCCCATTATATGCCCGGCTTGTTCTTGGGAATAATGAAAGATATATTTCTGATAGTGTGGGGCAATTATCTGGCGGTGGGACCATTACATTCGCTTATGAATAAGTCTCGTCTCACTCGTTGAGTTTGCAGGTTGGCCATTACCAGGGAAGTAAAAGAACATGAATTTTTTTGCCACCAAATTAAGAAAATATCAGCTATCTCTTTTGGTTGGGTTAATGTTTGGGTTCTCCTTTGCGGCCTGTGCAGAAGATGAGTTGGAGCTTCCCGGAGAGACAACCAGTGAGTCCGGAAATGTGGAGCTGGAATTTTCGGGAGCTCTTCTTGCGGCAACCTGCAAAGTGAAATTTTCCGAAGATATCATTCAACTCGATGGGGTGAGCATCTCCAATTTTCATGCAATTGGCAATGTCTCTGCGTATCGTAGGCCCTTCTCTTTAGCTGTGAATGATTGTCAGCTTCCCTTTTCACAGCAGGCTGAATTAATGCTCTCTTTTAGAACGCTTGCGTTAACGGATATGGTCGCACCAGGCGGGTTTGAAAATCAGTCGCGCGGTAGGGATGGTGCGCTTATTCCAACTGGAATTGGTCTGGCAGTGTACGATAGCCGGGACGACAAGAATGTCCTGGATATGGATGGTAAACCGAAAGCCTTGGTTTACCCTGTCGCGGATGAAAAGGCTTTGCTGTCTGAGCGCCATTTTTATGTGCGTTATATGCAAACTGCCACGAAAACGCAGACTGGCCCTGTCACCGTAATATTAGTGGCAAGTGCTATCTATAATTAATTGAAGAGTATGTATGAAAAAATTTAAATTATTAAGCTTGGCATTTCTGCTATTAATGGTTGTTCGAGGTGCTTACTCGGACTTAATTATATTAAAATTGCAGCCCATAGATTACCAGACAATTACGATGTCAATTGACTCCGCAGCCAGTTCATTACAAAATGAGTATATGTTCAAATATTCTTTTGGAAGTAATGAGAGGCCAACTACATATTTTGGAGCAGGGAATGCAATTAATCTATATGCTAATGGTGGATGGTTTGCTTATGGTCCACAATATATCACTGCAGAATTTGGACCTAAGATTCTGCTGAATACGACTATCACCTATAACAAGAGAAAATATTACAAATATAACGGCTCCGAGGTAGATATGTATGTTTCTATCTCGCAGGGCGTGTATGACAACGCTCGTGGATATTATCTGTACTACAACGTTCCATTTACGAATGCCAGTAATAATGGGGTGGCAAAATATTATACAGCTGGGCCAAAATCGGGTACCTGTAGTTATATGCAGGACGATTCTACATGGGGAATTAACGGAAAGTGTGATACTTCGGGAATTACCCTTACTCAAAATGATGGCCCTGCCGCGCGTGAGGCTAGACTCTATGTTTATTTCCCGAAGAAGCCCACTCATCCTGTTACGTTGAATGTCCAGCTGGCTACACTTTTCATAAACACGGATCTTGCTGACAGCCAGGTGTATATTGGTCCCAGGAAAGCCTTTAGAGAATATAATCTGCGCGGTACGATTACCTTCCCGAACAGTTGTAGAACATCGGCGGCAACTCAGGATGTTAATTTGCAAAGTGTGAATCCATCACAATTCACTACTAAAGGTGCGCTGCCAAAGAATTATAGCGCAAAAGAAGTCACGTTGACGTTTACCTGTGATCAGGATATTGGTAGCAGCTATGGTAGTATGAACTGGCATGTGAGCGCCACGGGCCCAAGCATTAATAATGAATCTGTTAATGGCCTTCTCACGGCAACGGCCACCAGTGGGACGATTAATAATCTGGGGGTAGGGCTAAGTTCCAATCAGACGGGTACCACAAAAATTGACGCGACGGGTGCTAAGGATTATCAGGCAACCGTGAGCGGAAAAGTCGCTACAGCAAAATTCTATGCTTATCCGACGATGATTAATGGCAGTAAACCGTCGGGTGCGGGTGATTTTAAAGCCACCGCAACGGTGATGTTTGATGTGCCCTAATCTCAGAATGATGAGAGAGTGCTAAGGGACCAGCTTTTCACCGCCTGCTCCAGTAATGCATCCAGGCTCAGATCTTGCCACTCATCGCTGACGGTCTGACCGAGAAAGCGCAGCGCCTCTAGTAGTACCGGTTTAACGTTGTTTTCCGGTAATGCGGGGGCGTGATTTTGTTTGGAGAGTTTGTTGCCGTCTTTATTCAGCGCCAGTGGTAGATGAATATAGTCCGGCACCGTCCAGCCGAAATGCTGGTAGAGCGTAATTTGCCGTACCGTCGGCTCAATTAAATCCGCACCGCGCACGATTTCGGTGACCCCCTGAAAATGGTCGTCGACCGCCACAGCCAGATTGTAGGCAAATAATCCATCGCGACGATGAATAATAAAATCTTCCCGCGCCAGCGGTTCATTCGTCACGACTGTGCCGCGCAGCCTATCGTTAAACGCCAAAACCGGCCGGGTCTGATATAAACGCACCGCCGCATTGTGCGGGCCGAGATGCAGCCCGCGGCAATGGCCATCGTACAAGCCGCCCACGCTTTGAATACGGGCGCGCGTGCAGGTGCAGTAGTAGCTCAGCCCCTGTTCGTGCAGCCAGGCGAGGCGTTCCCGATAGGCGTCATGGCGCTGCGATTGCCACAGCACGTCGCCATCCCAGCGCAAACCATAATTTTCCAGTTGACGCAGAATCGTGTGTGCGGCACCGGGCACTTCACGGGGGGGATCAATATCTTCAATGCGTACCAGCCACTTCCCTTGCTGCGAACGCGCTTGTAGATAGCTGCCGAGCGCGGTAATGAGCGAGCCGAAATGGAGTTCGCCAGATGGGGAGGGTGCAAAGCGCCCAATATAATCAGAATTTGCCATATTGCTAAAAAGAATAAGGCGGGAGAGTGCTCCCGCCAGAATAGTATTATGTGAAACGAATCACTTAGCCTGCCATCTGCTTTTCGCGGATTTCCGCCAGCGTTTTGCAGTCGATGCACAGGTCGGCAGTCGGACGCGCTTCCAGGCGACGGATACCGATTTCAACTCCGCAGGATTCGCAGAAACCGAAATCTTCGTCTTCAACCTTCTTGAGCGTTTTTTCGATCTTCTTGATCAGCTTGCGCTCGCGGTCGCGGTTACGCAGTTCGAGGCTGAACTCTTCTTCCTGTGCGGCACGGTCTACCGGGTCCGGGAAGTTCGCTGCTTCGTCTTGCATATGCGTCACGGTACGATCAACTTCATCCCTGAGTTGGTTACGCCACGCTTCAAGAATACGCTTGAAGTGAGACAGCTGGGCTTCGTTCATATACTCTTCACCCGGCTTCTCTTGGTATGGCTCCACCCCAGCGATGGCGAGAATACTCAGGGACGATGTTTTACGGATTTGCCCTTCTTGCATGTTGCTTCTCCTTAACACGCACTATCGATCCCCATGTGGGGGAAAAATCAGGCCGCTATAAATAGCAGATGCTTTTCAGGATAGCAATTGTCTAAACGTTACACTTGACAACCCTGTGAGGAAAAGCGTATTTGCGCACGCGACCAGCACATTTATTACTCAACCGTTGATACCGGTGATAGCACCACGGGCAACGGCTCTTTCAGAGTGATATTATCGGCAGAAAGTTCCGCTTTATAAGCCAGAATTTCAACCCCCTTTTTTTGTGCCTCATTCAACAACTGCGCGTATTTTGGATCGATATGGCGCGCGGGTGAAAAACGGGTAATGGCAGAGTGAAGTACCGCAAATAACACCACGGCACGATCGCCTGAGGCCGCCACGCCCATCAACTCTCGCAAATGCTTCTGACCACGTTCAGTCACCGCATCGGGGAAATAACCATACTCTTGTTCCGCTAACGTAACCGATTTAACTTCAATATAGCAGTTAGCACGATCCTCCGCCTCTAACATGAAATCAATCCGGCTGCGCTCTGAACCGTATTTCACTTCGCTTTTCAATACGCTATAACCCCTCAACTCAGGAATGATATCAGCCTGAATGGCTTCTTTTACCAGCTGATTAGCCCGTAACGTATTGACACAAATAAACGCCCCGGTTTGGGTCTCGGTGATTTCCCAGGTGTGTGGGTATTTGCGCGTTTTGCTGTCCGAAAATGAGTACCAGACGGTATCGCCCGGCGTGGCGCAGCCCGTCATCGCACCAGTGTTGGGACAATGCAGGGTCAATTCTTCACCTTCAGGGGTGATAACGTCGGCCAGAAAACGTTTATAGCGCTGAATAAGGCGAGCGTGTTTTAACGGCGGCAGAAACTGCATGACGATTCCTTGTTATTCGGTAAGTGTCCAGCGCATAAGCCGGGTATAACGGGTGCGTCCACGGGAATATTCAGAGGCGTACAACGAAAATTCAGAAATGGGCACCTGCCAGCTAAAACCCGGGGCGGGAATCGGCACGGCGGTCGCTGTACTTCGCAGCAGCGTAATGTGCGGGTGGAACGGTTGCGGGCTCTGATAACAGCCGCTGCGGGCTGCCTGAGCGCGCAGCATATTCGCCAACTGTAACAACCCGCGTGGTGGCTGGCGCGTGCCGAGCCACACCACCTGTGAACGCAGCCACTGTCCGGCGTCATTGAGATTTATGGTGAAACCCGGCTGGCGGATGCGCCCGGCCAGCGTCTCTAACGCCCGCTGTTTGTCCGCACTCACTTCGCCAAGGAATGCCAGCGTCAGATGTAAATTCGCGGCGGCTACCGGACGCCCGCTCTCGGCGGGAAAGTTCGCGGCGCGCCAGTGAATAATCTGCTGCTGCACGTCATCGGGAAGCTCAAGGGCGAAAAACAGTCTTTTGGGTTCGGGCATGCCAGGGTCTCGGTAATGATTTAGCGCAATGCTACAATGCCAGGCCATTTAAAGTCACCCACTGGAGCCCTTTGTGTCGTCATTGCCGGTCGCCTCTGTCCTTCCTGAACTTCTCCAGGCGCTCAATACTGCGCCCCAGGTGCTGCTCAACGCGCCCACCGGGGCCGGTAAATCGACCTGGCTGCCGCTGCAAATTCTGCAATCCGGCGGCATTCAGGGCAAAATTATTCTGCTGGAGCCGCGCCGACTGGCGGCGCGAAATGTTGCTCAGCGGCTGGCTGAACTGCTGAATGAGAAGCCGGGCGACACCGTGGGCTATCGGATGCGCGCCGAAACCTGCGTCGGTAAAAATACCCGCCTCGAAGTGGTGACGGAAGGCATTCTCACTCGCATGATCCAACGTGACCCGGAACTGAGTGGCGTCGGGCTGGTTATCCTCGATGAATTTCACGAACGTAGCCTGCAGGCTGATTTGGCCCTGGCGCTGCTGCTCGATGTGCAGCACGGGCTGCGTGACGATTTAAAACTGCTGATCATGTCCGCAACGCTGGATAACGTACGGTTACAAACGCTGTTGCCCGACGCGCCAGTGATATCGTCCGAGGGCCGTGCGTTCCCGGTGGAAAGACGTTATCAGGCACTGGCTACCCATCAGCGTTTTGATGAAGCGGTGGCGGCGGCCACGGCGGAACTGCTGCGTAACGAAGCGGGCTCGTTACTGCTATTTTTACCTGGCGTGGGTGAAATCCAGCGCGTACAGGACCAGCTTGCCGCGCGGGTAGGTTCCGACGTAGTGCTTTGCCCGTTATACGGGGCGCTGTCGTTAAGTGAACAGCGCAAGGCGATCCTGCCCGCAGAAAAAGGGCTGCGCAAAGTGGTGCTGGCGACCAACATTGCGGAAACCAGTCTGACCATTGAAGGCATCCGACTGGTCGTTGACTGCGCCCAGGAGCGCGTGGCGCGTTTCGACCCGCGTACCGGATTGACTCGCCTGATAACGCAGCGTGTCAGCCAGGCATCAATGACCCAGCGGGCAGGTCGTGCCGGGCGACTGGAACCTGGGATTTGTCTTCACTTATTGGGTAAAGAGCAGGCTGAACGCGCGGCGGCGCAGGGCGAGCCGGAAATTTTGCAGAGTGATCTCTGCGGGCTGGTGCTCGAACTGTTGCAGTGGGGTTGTCAGGACCCAGCCCAGTTGAACTGGCTGGATCAGCCCCCTGCCATTAATCTGGCGGCTGCGCGCACGTTGTTGTCCCAACTGGGCGCGTTCGATGGCAAACAGCTGACGGCGCAGGGGCAGAAGATGGCGACCCTCGGCAACGATCCGCGTCTGGCGGCGATGCTGGTGGCGGCAGATTCACCAGACGAGGTGGCGACCGCTGCCAAACTGGCCGCCATTCTGGAAGAGCCACCGCGCGGCGGCAATGCTGACCTCGGAATGGCGTTTTCCCGCAATCAGCCGAACTGGCAGCAGCGCGCCAAAGCGCTCAATCAGCGTATTGATAAGCCATCCGGCCAGCCTGACGCAGGGTGCATAACCGCGCTGCTGGCAAAAGGGTTTGCCGATCGCATCGCGCGTCGACGCGGTCAGGAAGGGCGCTACCAGTTGGCGAACGGCATGGGGGCGATGCTGGATGCCAACGATGCGCTAGGCCGCCATGAATGGCTGATTGCGCCGCTGTTATTGCAGGGCAGCCAGTCGCCGGACGCACGAATTTTACAGGCGCTGGCGCTCGACATCGACGCGCTGGTGGTCGAATGCCCTGAACTGCTTTCGCAGTCTGACACCATCGAATGGGATGAAAACCACGGTACGCTGAAAGCCTGGCGCCGTAGCCGTATCGGACAATTGACGGTAAAGGTGCAGCCGCTGGCAAAACCTTCCGAAGATGAACTGCATCAGGCAATGCTCAACGGCCTGCGTGATAAAGGTCTGAGCATTCTTAACTGGACGCCGGAAGCGGAACAGCTACGCTTGCGTATTCATAACGCCGCCCGTTGGCTGTCCGAAGACGAATGGCCCGCGGTGGATGATGAAACCTTGTTGGCCGGACTCGAGTCCTGGCTGCTGCCGCACATGAGCGGTGTACATTCGTTGAAAGCCTTGAAGGCGCTGAATGTCACCCAGGCATTACAGGGCTTACTGCCCTGGTCATTACGACAACGTCTGGATAGTGAGCTACCCACGCATTACACTGTGCCGACCGGAAGCCGGATTGCCCTGCGTTATGATGCGGATAATCCGCCGGTTTTGTCGGTGCGATTGCAGGAAATGTTTGGCGAGGCGAGTACACCGACGATTGCGCAAGGCCGCGTGGCGCTGGTTTTGGAGCTCCTGTCTCCGGCGCAGCGACCGTTGCAAATCACGCGCGATCTCAGTGCATTTTGGGTGGGCACCTACCGCGAAGTGCAGAAAGAGATGAAGGGGCGCTACCCGAAACACGTCTGGCCGGATGATCCGGCGAGTACAGCACCGACGCGGCGTACGAAAAAGTATTCGTAGTTTTGGGGAACGGTGCGGCTTGATGCCCTCACCCCAGCCCTCTCCCCCAGGGAGAGGGAGCAAACACTAAAATCCTTTTCAGAATGAAAAGGATTTGCAATTTATTTTGAGAGATTTCTTCTTTCACCATGTTGTGAAAGGAAAGAGAATCAGGCGCTTACGCCTGAATTTAGCGGAGAAAAAGTATGGCGGGGAATGACCGCGAGCCAATTGGACGTAAAGGCAAGCCTGCACGTCCGGCTAAGCAGAAGGTTAGCCGTCGTCGTCTCAGGGACGAAGAGTACGACGATGATGATTACGAAGATGAGGATGACGAACCGATGCCGCGTAACGGAAAAGGTAAAGGCAAGAAGCCCCGTCGCAAATACGGCTGGTTCTGGCTGCTGGTCAAATTAGGCATCGTTTTTGCGGTGTTGATGGCCATTTACGGCGTCTATCTGGATCAGAAAATCCGAGCCCGAATCGACGGTAAAGTATGGCAATTGCCGGCGGCGGTTTACGGTCGTATGGTTAACCTCGAACCGGATATGCCTGTCAGCAAAAATGAGATGGTGCGACTGCTGACGGCGACGCAGTACCGTCAGGTGACGGCGATGACCCGTCCCGGCGAGTTTACCGTGCAGTCCAACAGCATCGAGATGATCCGTCGTCCGTTCGATTTCCCGGACAGCAAAGAAGGGCAGGTGCGCGCGCGTCTGACCTTTGATGGCGATCATCTGGATTCCATCACTAACATGGATAACAACCGCCAGTTCGGTTTCTTCCGTCTCGATCCGCGTCTGATCACCATGATGTCATCGCCTAACGGCGAGCAGCGTCTGTTTGTGCCGCGCAGTGGGTTCCCGGACTTGCTGATCGACACGCTGATTGCGACCGAAGACCGTCACTTCTACGAGCATGACGGGATCAGCTTCTACTCGATGGGGCGTGCGGTATTGGCGAACCTGACGGCGGGCCGTACGGTGCAGGGCGCAAGTACCCTGACCCAGCAGTTGGTGAAAAACCTGTTCCTCTCCAGTGAACGCTCTTACTGGCGTAAAGCCAACGAAGCGTACATGGCGCTGATCATGGATGCCCGTTACAGCAAAGACAGGATCCTTGAGCTGTATATGAACGAGGTGTACCTCGGTCAGAGCGGCGACAACGAAATCCGTGGCTTCCCGCTGGCGAGCCTGTACTACTTTGGCCGCCCGGTGGAAGAGCTGAGCCTCGATCAGCAAGCGCTACTGGTGGGCATGGTGAAAGGGGCGTCAATCTATAACCCATGGCGTAACCCGAAACTCGCACTGGAACGTCGTAACCTGGTCCTGCGCCTGCTGCAACAGCAGAAGGTTATCGATCAGGAGCTGTACGACATGCTCAGCGCGCGTCCGTTGGGCGTGCAGCCGCGCGGTGGGGTAATTTCTCCACAGCCTGCGTTTATGCAGATGGTGCGTCAGGAGCTGCAGGCGAAGCTCGGTGACAAGGTGAAAGATCTTTCCGGTGTGAAAATCTTTACCACCTTCGACTCCGTGGCGCAGGATGCGGCAGAAAAAGCGGCGACCGAAGGCATTCCTGTCCTGAAGAAGCAGCGCAAACTGAGCGACCTCGAAACCGCGATGGTGATTGTCGACCGTATGACCGGCGAAGTCCGGGCGATGGTTGGCGGTGCAGAGCCGCAGTATGCGGGCTATAACCGCGCGATGCAGGCACGTCGTTCGATTGGTTCTCTGGCAAAACCAGCGACCTATCTGACTGCGCTGAGTCAGGCCAATACCTATCGTCTGAACACCTGGATAGCCGATGCGCCAGTCACGATCCATCTGTCGAACGGCCAGACCTGGTCGCCGCAGAACGATGATAAGCGCTTCAGTGGTCAAGTGATGTTGGTGGATGCGTTGACCCGTTCGATGAACGTGCCGACGGTGAACCTCGGGATGGCGCTTGGCCTGCCGGCGATCACGGATACCTGGCAAAAACTCGGTGTGCCGAAAGATCAGTTACATCCCGTTCCGGCGATGATTCTTGGGGCATTGAACCTGACGCCAATCGAAGTGGCACAGGCGTTCCAGACTATCTCCAGCGGGGGTAACCGTGCGACGCTGTCCGCGCTGCGTTCGGTCATTGCGGAAGATGGCACCGTGCTGTACCAGAGCTATCCGCAGGCTGAACGTGCCGTTCCGGCACAGGCGGCTTATATGACGCTGTGGACCATGCAGCAGGTTGTGCAGCGCGGTACCGGTCGTCAGCTTGGCGCGAAGTACCCGAATCTGCATCTGGCAGGTAAAACCGGGACCACCAACAACAACGTTGATACCTGGTTTGCCGGGGTTGACGGGCGTGAAGTGGTGATCACCTGGGTAGGCCGCGATAACAACCAGCCGACCAAGCTGTACGGAGCCAGTGGTGCGATGTCCATTTATCAGCGTTATCTGTCCAACGAGTCGCCGATCCCACTGGATCTGACACCGCCGGAAGATATCGTCAATATGAGCGTCGACGACAACGGCAACTTTATCTGTAATGGGGCGGGTATGCGTCAGCTGCCGGTCTGGACCACGAATCCGGATCAGCTGTGCCAGCAGAGCGAGGCGATGCAACAACAGCAGCAGGACGCAAATCCGTTCGGCGGCCAAACGCAGCAGCAGCCACAGCAGCAGCCTCAACAACAACAGCAACAGCAGCCAGCGAAGCAGGAAAAAAGCGACGGCGTAGCGGGCTGGATTAAAGATATGTTCGGCAGCAACTAAGACCTCACCCCTCACCCGAACCCTCTCCCCACACGGGAGAGGGGATTGTCCGGTTTTCTCCCTCGACCCTTGGGGGAGAGGGCCGGGGTGAGGGGCAATCTTTAACCTTCTTTTAACTCCCTACTTACCATCAGGTTATTTTTTAAACCCTCAATTCTGGTAGGGACGTATTCCGCTTGCTATGGCTTCCGCGTTTCGCCTATTATTCTGCGGGCATAATAATAATTCTCGTTTACGTTATCATTCACTCAATATCATCAGAGAACAATAATGACGCGTCTCAACACTGCTCAGCCAATGAATACCTCAGTGCGCAAGCTCGCATGGGTAGTAGCCACAGCGGTTAGCGGCATGTCTGTCCAGGCACAGGCAGCAACACAACCTAAAGAAGAAACCATTACCGTGACGGCTGCCCCTGCGGCGCCGCAGGAAAGCGCGTGGGGCCCAGCGGCCACCATAGCCGCCAAACATTCCGCCACCGCCACGAAAACCGACACCCCGATTGAAAAGACCCCGCAGTCGATTTCAGTTGTGACGCGTGAAGAAATGGACATGAAGCAGCCGACCACGGTGAAACAAGCGCTGGCCTATACGCCAGGCGTTTTCGCCACGCGCGGCAGCTCCAATACTTATGATGTGGTGTCGATTCGCGGTTTCACCACGTCGTCCACGGTCAACACCAACCAGTACCTCGACGGCATGAAGCTTCAGGGTGATAACTACTCTGAAATGTCGATGGACCCGTATTTCCTGGAGCGCGTGGAAGTGATGCGCGGTCCGGTTTCCGTTCTGTACGGAAAAAGTAACCCCGGCGGTATCGTCAGCATGGTCAGCAAGCGCCCGACCACTGAGCCGTTGAAAGAAGTTCAGTTCAAAATGGGCACCAACAACCTGTGGCAGACCGGTTTTGACTTCAGCGATGCGATTGACGACGACGGCGTGTGGTCTTACCGCCTGACCGGTCTGGGCAGCAGTCAGAACGCGCAGCAGGAAATGGTGAAATCCACCCGCTACGCGATTGCTCCATCTTTCAGCTGGCGCCCGGATGATAAAACCGACTTCACCTTCCTGAGTAACTTCCAGAGCGATCCCGATGCGGGTTACTACGGCTGGCTGCCGCGTGAAGGAACGGTGGTGCCGTACCACGACGCGAATGGCAACGAGCACAAGCTGCCAACCGACTTCAACGAAGGCGATCCGGATAACAAGATGTCTCGCCGCCAGAAGATGGTGGGTTACAGCTTCGCACACGAATTTAATGACACCTTCACCGTACGCCAGAATCTGCGTTACGCCCAGGTGAACACTCTGTACCGTTCCGTTTATGGCAACGGGTACATTGCGCCGGGCCAGATTAGCCGCGCGTACGTGCGTTCCGATGAAAACATGAACAGCTTCACCGTGGATAACCAGCTGCAGTCCAAATTCGCCACTGGCGAAGTGGATCACACGCTGTTGACCGGTGTGGACTATATGCGCATGCGCAATGACATTGACGCTGACTATGGTTCGGCCGATCCGATCAGCATGAGCAACCCGCAGTACGGCGATCCGAATATCAACGTGACCTTCCCGTATGCGGTGCTGAACCGTCAGGAACAGACCGGTTTGTACGTGCAGGATCAGGCGGAATGGGATAAGTGGGTGTTGACGCTCGGTGGTCGCTACGACTTCGCGAAAACGTCTACCCTGACCCGTTCGTCAAATACCACTGCGGAAGTTAACGATCATCAGTTCACCTGGCGCGGTGGCCTGAACTATCTGTTCGATAACGGTATTTCCCCATACTTCAGTTACAGCGAATCCTTCGAGCCGATTTCCGGTGCCACCAAAGAGGGCAAACCGTTTGATCCATCGAACGGTAAGCAGTACGAAGCGGGCGTGAAGTACGTACCGAAAGATATGCCGGTTGTCCTCACGGCAGCGGTGTATCAGCTGACCAAAGATGGCAACCTGACGGCAGACCCGAGCGCACCGACCAGCGGATTCAGCGTGCAGGGCGGCGAAATTCGTTCCCGTGGCGTAGAGCTGGAAGCGAAGGCGGCGGTGAATGCCAACATCAACGTGACGGCGTCTTACACCTACACCGATGCGGAATATACGCAGGATACTTGGTATGAAGGCAAACGTCCGGCGGAGATCCCACGTAACATGGCTTCTCTGTGGGCGGATTACACCTTCCACGAAACGGCGCTCAGCGGTCTGACGATCGGCGCGGGCGGACGTTACATCGGCAACACCGTCAGCTACTACTCAGCGAATTCGCCGAAGGCGTATGAGTCGTTCAACGTGGCAGGCTATGCGCTGATGGACGCGACCGTGAAATACGATCTAGCACGCTTCGGTCTGCCGGGATCGTCGGTGGGCGTGAACGTCACCAACCTGTTCGATCGTGACTACGTCTCCAGCTGCTACAGCGAATACGCGTGCTACTGGGGCGCTGAGCGTCAGGTTGTGGCGACAGCCACCTTCCGTTTCTAATCTCCTCTTTGGGCACGGTTCGCCGTGCCCTTTTAACAAGTTGGCCGCTATGCAGGACACCACAACTCAGACCGACACCACGTTCGCCCTGAACGATGTCACCTTTCGTGTGCCAGGCCGTACGCTGCTGCACCCGCTTTCGCTGACCTTCCCGCCCGGAAAAGTGACCGGCCTTATCGGCCATAACGGATCAGGGAAATCCACGCTGTTAAAAATGTTGGGCCGTCACCAGCCGCCGTCAGAAGGCGATGTTCTGTTAGACGGACAACCGTTAGAAAGCTGGAACAGCAAAGCGTTTGCCCGCAAGGTGGCCTATCTGCCACAGCAGTTGCCGCAGGCAGAAGGGATGACGGTTCGCGAGCTGGTGGCGATTGGTCGCTATCCGTGGCACGGCGCATTGGGGCGTTTTGGCGCAGCGGACCGCGAGAAAGTGGAAGAAGCGATTTCGTTGGTGGGACTGAAACCGCTGGCCCAGCGTCTGGTGGACAGCCTTTCCGGTGGCGAACGTCAGCGCGCGTGGATTGCGATGCTGGTGGCCCAGGACAGCCGTTGCTTGCTGCTGGACGAACCGACGTCGGCGCTGGATATTGCCCATCAGGTCGACGTCCTGGCGCTGGTGCATCGTCTTAGCCAGCAGCGTGGTCTGACGGTGATTGCGGTCCTGCATGACATCAACATGGCGGCGCGCTACTGCGACTATCTGGTGGCGTTACGCGGCGGCGAAATGATTGCCCAGGGTACGCCGGAAACGCTGATGCGCGGCGAAACGCTGGAAAAAATTTACGGAATTCCGATGGGGATCCTGCCGCATCCGGCGGGTGCTGCCCCGGTAAGCTTTGTTTATTGATGAATGATTCCCTCTCGATAAGCCGTCGTCGTTTACTGACGGCAATGGCGCTGTCTCCGCTGCTCTGGCAGATGAAAAGCGTGCATGCCGCGACGGTGGATCCGCACCGCATCGTGGCCCTTGAATGGCTGCCGGTAGAACTGCTGCTCGCGCTGGGCGTAACGCCGTACGGCGTGGCCGACATTCCTAATTACAATCTGTGGGTCAATGAAGCGGCGTTGCCTGCGTCGGTGATTGACGTTGGCCTGCGTACCGAACCCAATCTCGAACTGCTGACTGAAATGAAACCGTCGTACATGGTGTGGTCGGCAGGCTATGGTCCGTCGCCGGAAAAACTGGCGCGTATCGCGCCGGGCCGCGGTTTCGACTTTAGCGATGGCAAACATCCGCTGACGAATGCCCGCAAGTCGCTGGTGGAAATGGGCCAGCTGCTGGGCATGGAAAACCAGGCTCACGCACATCTCACTCATTTCGATGAATTTGTGGCACAGCATAAACCTCGTTTTGCCGCGCGCGGCGGACGACCGCTGCTGATGGTCACGCTGCTCGATGCCCGCCATGTGCTGGCCTTCGGTCCGAACTGCCTGTTCCAGCAAATCCTGGATGATTACGGGATCGTAAATGCCTGGCAGGGCGAAACCAATTTCTGGGGCAGCCAGGTGGTCGGCATCGACCGACTGGGCGAGTTCAAAGACGTGGACGTTATCTGTTTCGATCACGGCAACGACGCGGACATGCAAAAACTGATGGCGACGCCGTTGTGGCAGGCGATGCCGTTTGTGCGTCAGCAGCGCTTCCAGCGCGTGCCCGCCGTATGGTTCTACGGCGCGACGCTGTCGGTGATGAATTTTATCCGCATTCTCGATAACGCGTTGGGAGGCAAAGCATGAGGCCGCGCATCGCGCGTTTCCCGGCGCTCATTCTCTGCGTGCTGTTTATCGCCTCGGCGTGGCTGAGCTGGCACAACTTTAACGTGGCGCTGCCGCGTACGCAGTGGCGTGAAGCACTGTGGCAGCCGAACGTCGATAGCATCCGCCAGATGCTGTTCCACTACAGTTTGCTGCCGCGGGTGGTTGTCTCACTGCTTGTTGGGGCCGGACTTGGGCTGGTCGGCGTTCTGTTCCAACAAGTTTTACGCAATCCGCTCGCTGAACCGACGACGCTGGGCGTCGCTACCGGTGCGCAGCTCGGTATCACTATCACCACGCTATGGGCCATTCCGGGCGCATTCTCAACGCAGTTTGCGGCACTGGCGGGAGCCTGTGTGGTCGGCGCGCTGGTGTTTGGTGTGTCCTGGGGCAAGCGTGTGTCGCCAGTGACACTGATCCTCGCCGGGCTGGTGGTGAGCATGTACTGCGGCGCGGTGAACCAGCTGTTGGTGCTTTTCCATCACGACCAGCTGCAAAGCATGTTCCTGTGGAGTACCGGCACGCTGACGCAAACCGACTGGCGCGTGGTGCAGCAACTTTGGCCGCAGCTCCTCGGTGGCGTGATGCTCACACTTCTGCTGCTGCGTCCGTTAACCCTGATGGGGCTCGACGACGGCGTGGCGCGCAATTTGGGACTGGCGCTGTCACTGGCCCGCCTCGGGGCGCTGACGCTGGCGATTGTTATCAGCGCGCTACTGGTGAATGCGGTGGGCATTATCGGTTTCATCGGCCTGTTCGCGCCGCTATTGGCAAAAATGCTCGGCGCGCGACGTCTGCTTTCGCGTCTGATCCTGGCTCCGCTGATCGGGGCGTTGATCCTCTGGCTTTCTGACCAGTTGATTTTGTGGCTCTCGCAAGTGTGGATGGAAGTCTCTACCGGCTCCGTTACCGCGCTGATTGGCGCTCCGCTGTTGCTGTGGCTGCTGCCGCGTCTGCGTAGCATGAGCGCTCCGGCGATGGATGCAGGCGATCGCGTGGCGGCGGAACGCCAGCGGGTGCTGGTGTGGGCGCTGGCTGGGTGTGGCGTGTTGCTGATTGGCATGCTGGCGGCGCTGTCGCTCGGACGGGACGCGCAGGGATGGCACTGGGCAACGGGCGATTTGCTGAATGCGCTGATGGAGTGGCGTGCGCCGCGAATTCTGGCCGCACTGATTGCCGGGATCATGCTGGCGGTCGCGGGCTGCATTATTCAACGTCTGACCGGCAACCCGATGGCGAGCCCGGAAGTGCTGGGGATTTCCTCCGGTGCGGCGTTTGGCGTGGTGCTGATGCTGTTCTTCGTGCCGGGCAATGCCTTTGGCTGGCTGCTGCCGGCGGGGAGTCTGGGCGCAGCAGTGACGTTGATGATTATCCTGATAGCCTCAGGGCGGGGCGGATTCTCCCCGCACCGGATGCTGCTGGCCGGGATGGCGCTCAGCACCGCGTTTACAATGCTACTGATGATGTTGCAGGCGAGCGGCGATCCGCGCATGGCGCAGATCCTCACCTGGATTTCCGGTTCTACGTATAACGCGTCCTACGAACAGGTATTGCACACCGGACGGGTGATGATTGTTCTGTTGGTACTGACGCCGCTATGCCGCCGCTGGCTGATGATATTACCGCTCGGGAGTGATACTGCCCGCGCGGTAGGCATAGCGCTGGCCCCGACGCGCGTGGCGCTACTGCTGCTGGCCGCCAGCCTGACGGCGACAGCGACCATGACCATTGGTCCGCTGAGCTTTATTGGTCTGATGGCACCGCATATTGCGCGCATGATGGGCTTTCGCCGGACGATGCCGCATATGATTCTTTCTGCATTGGTGGGGGGAATTATGCTGGTGATCGCTGACTGGTGCGGGCGGATGGTACTGTTCCCGTACCAAATCCCGGCAGGGCTGTTGTCGACGTTTATCGGCGCGCCGTACTTTATTTATCTGCTGAGGAAGCAGAGCCGGTAAACACGTATTGTGCGGGCTGAAGCCCTCACCCCGACCCTCTCCCACGGGGAGAGGGAGCAAACACTAAAAACGGCAACCGAGGGTTGCCGTTTTGCGTTACAGTTTGGCAAACACCTTGCGCGCCGCGTCGATGGTGTTGTTGATATCCTGCTCGGTGTGCGCCACGGACATAAAGCCCGCTTCGAACGCTGACGGTGCCAGATAAACGCCTTCTTCCAGCATCAGATGGAAGAACGTCTTGAAGCGTTCCACGTCGCACTTCACCACGTCCTGGTAGCAGGTCACGGTTTTCGCATCGGTGAAGAAGAGGCCGAACATCCCGCCCACGTTATTCACAACCAGTGGAATGCCCGTATCACGCGCCGCGCGCAGCAGGCCTTCCGCCAGTTGGTTGGTCAGGCTGGTCAGGGTTTCGTGAATACCCGGCTGAGCGACTTCAGTCAGACAGGCATAACCGGCAGCCATCGCAATCGGGTTACCGGACAGCGTTCCCGCCTGGTAAACCGGACCGGTTGGTGCCAGCGCGTCCATCACTTCGCGACGGCCACCAAAGGCACCGACGGGCATCCCGCCACCAATGATTTTGCCCAGGCAAGTCAGGTCAGGCACCACATCGTAGTAATCCTGAGCGCCTGCCAGAGCAACACGGAAACCGGTCATCACTTCATCGATAATGAACAGTGCGCCAAATTCGTCGCACAGGGCGCGCAGGCCCGGCAGGAAGTCCGGCTGCGGTGGAATACAGTTCATGTTGCCCGCGACAGGTTCGACGATGATGCAGGCGATATCCTGCGGATACTGCTCAAACGCTTCACGCACGGACGCCAGATCGTTATAGGTGCAGGTCAGGGTATGTTTAGCGAAATCCGCCGGAACGCCCGGGGAGTTTGGCTGGCCGAGGGTCAGCGCACCGGAACCGGCTTTCACCAGCAGGCAGTCGGCGTGGCCGTGATAGCAGCCTTCGAATTTGATGATTTTGTCACGGCCGGTGAAGCCGCGAGCCAGACGGATGGCGCTCATGGTCGCTTCCGTGCCGGAGTTCACCATACGCACCATGTCCATGGTCGGAACCAGTTCAGTCACCAGCGCCGCCATTTTCACTTCCATTTCGGTCGGCGCGCCGAAGCTCAGACCGCGTGATGCCGCTTCAATCACCGCGTTACGAATGGCCGGGTGGTTGTGGCCGAGCACCATCGGGCCCCAGGAACCGACGTAGTCGATGTAGGCTTTACCGTCCACATCGTACAGATACGCGCCGTCGGCACGTTCGACAAACAGTGGGGTCCCGCCGACGCCGGTAAAGGCACGGACCGGCGAATTGACGCCGCCGGGGATCAGTTCGCGGGCCGCACTGTAGAGATTCTCAGATTTGCTCATTCGAGGTTCCTGGTTCGTAGAAAGCGTATTAGCGGGCTATTCTAATTTATTCCCCGAAGGTTATGAAAGTTTTGCCCAATTGAACAATGTAATAATGAAGGAATTTTAACGCGACGTACCGCTATTGGGTGGTTACAATGCAATCTGCAATTCGTCCTGGCAATTAATGATAATGGCATGAAAGCAGAAACTCCCTCATTTGAATCACAGCAAATCGTTCGATTGCGCCGCGGGGATGCGGTACGCCGTTTAGTTCGTAGGGATAAAACACCGTTAGCCATCTTGTTGATGGCCGCACTGGTTGGCACCTTAGCCGGCCTGGTGGGCGTCGCTTTTGAAAAAGCCGTTTCCTGGGTGCAGAATGCGCGCATTGGCACGCTGGCACAGGTGGCGGATCACTGGTTTTTAGTCTGGCCGCTGGCCTTTATTCTTTCCGGGTTGCTGGCGATGGTCGGCTATATCCTAGTCCGTCGTTTTGCGCCGGAAGCGGGGGGATCAGGCATTCCTGAAATCGAAGGCGCGCTCGAAGAACTGCGCCCGGTTCGCTGGTGGCGTGTCATTCCGGTGAAATTTATCGGGGGCATGGGTACGCTCGGGGCAGGAATGGTGCTCGGGCGTGAAGGCCCAACGGTGCAACTCGGCGGCAATATTGGCCGCATGGTGCTGGATATTTTCCGTCTGCGTACCGCAGAAGCGCGACATTCGCTGCTGGCAACCGGTGCGGCCGCGGGTTTGGCCGCGGCGTTCAATGCTCCCTTGGCGGGCATTCTCTTTATCATCGAAGAGATGCGCCCACAATTCCGCTACAACCTGATTTCGATTAAGGCCGTCTTTATCGGCGTTATCATGTCCAGCGTGGTGTTCCGCATCTTCAACGGTGAAACCGCCGTGATTGAGGTTGGGAAGCTCGCGAATGCGCCGGTAAACACCCTGTGGTTGTATCTGGTTCTGGGGATGATTTTCGGCTGCGTCGGACCGCTGTTTAATCACCTGGTGCTGCGTACTCAGGATTTGTTCCAGCGCATTCACGGCGGCGATATCAAGAAATGGGTGCTGATTGGCGGCCTGCTCGGCGGTATCTGCGGCGTGCTCGGGTTGATTGAACCAGAAGCGGCAGGCGGCGGATTCAACCTCATTCCTATCGCAGCGGCGGGGCATTACACCGTCGGCCTGCTGATGTTTATCTTTATTGCGCGCGTCGTGACGACGCTGCTGTGTTTTTCGTCGGGCGCACCGGGCGGCATTTTTGCCCCGATGCTGGCACTCGGCACGCTGCTCGGAACCGCATTCGGCATGGCGGCAACGGCATGGTTCCCGGCCTATCATCTGGAACCGGGCACCTTTGCCATCGCTGGCATGGGTGCGCTGTTCGCGGCATCTGTGCGTGCGCCGCTGACCGGTATCGTGTTAGTTCTGGAAATGACAGACAACTATCAGCTCATTTTGCCAATGATTATTACCTGTCTTGGCGCAACACTATTAGCCCAGTTCCTGGGCGGGAAACCGCTGTACTCCTCAATTCTGACCCGTACTCTTGCGAAGCAGGAAGCCGAAAAGGCAGAGAAAGAGGAGAAAGAAAAACAGGCCGTCGGGGAGAATACTTGAACGATTTAGTCAGGTATTGGATAATGAGCAAAAGACCTGGCGAGACTTTAGCCAGTGCGAATTAACCGGAGTGTGAAATGAGTGATGACGTAGCGCTGCCCCTGCAGTTTACTGATGCGGCCGCCAGCAAAGTAAAAAACCTGATTGCGGATGAAGAGAATCCGAACCTGAAACTGCGCGTCTATATCACCGGCGGTGGTTGCAGCGGGTTCCAGTACGGCTTCACTTTTGACGATCAGATTAACGATGGTGATATGACCATTGAGAAAGAAGGCGTCGGCCTGGTCGTTGACCCGATGAGCCTGCAATATCTGGTTGGCGGTTCGGTGGATTACACTGAAGGTCTGGAAGGTTCGCGTTTCATCGTGACCAATCCGAATGCCAAAAGCACCTGCGGGTGTGGTTCTTCGTTCAGCGTTTAATCACGATTGCGATTGCCCGGTGGCGCTAGCTTACCGGGCCTACGGTCAACGCTGTAGGCCTGGTCAGCGTAGCGCCACCGGGCAAAAAATTATCTGCTATTCTCATCCAGCGCGAACGTCGGCAGTTTTAAGTGCCAATGAATCGCCGCCAGCCGAATCCCGAGCGTGACCAGCATCCCGAGCATGGCCGCGTTTTCCAGCGACATCGCGAAGGTAAAATACGCGGTGGCGTGCACGATCCCACCCAGAATACAGGCGGTCGCGTAGATTTCGGTCCGCAGGATCATCGGCACTTCGCGCGCCAATACGTCACGAATAATCCCGCCGCCAACGCCCGTTATCACACCCATGCAGATAGCGACCAGTGGACCGGTTCCGGCAATAAATGCTTTGTTCACACCGATACCGACAAATACGGCGAGGCCGACCGCATCCAGCACCGGCAAAATCCATTTCGGCAGGCGACGCGGCTGACGCACCAACAAAATCGTCAACATGCTGGTGACCATCGCCACCACCAGGTCGGTGGGATCTTTTACCCAGAATACGGGACCATGCGCTAACGCCATATCGCGGATTGTTCCCCCGCCGACGGCGGTGACCACGCCGAGTACCAGCACGCCAAATGGGTCCATACGCAGTTTACCGGCCAGCAGAACCCCGGAAATGGCAAATACGGCGGTACCCACAATATCCAGCCAATAGACAAGCATTGATGCGTTTCCCGTTAATTGACCTGCGCCATCGCGGTGCAGAGTTGTTTCGCGGCGAGGATAATACGCGGGGAGGCGCGTTCAAACCAGTCGCTGTTGACGGGAATGACCGGAATTTTGAGCTGCTCACCCCAGAATCGCTGAATTTTTGTCACTTCAGCGTCGCTTCCGGCGGTGATAATCAGTTGAGGCTGCCGGGCGAGCACCTGTTCGCGGCTAACCTGCGGCCACGGAACACGGCTGGTAGCAAAGATATTCGTTCCCCCGCAGGCCTCAATCACTTCGTTTTGAATCGAGTCTTTATTGCTGGTAAACAACGGGTTAGTGCCAAATTGCAGGAAGACCGATTTTTTCGGGTGATGAGCATATTCTTGCTTCAACGCGGCGAATTCCTGGCGCAACGACTGCGCTGCCTGTTTGGCCTGATCAGGCGTTGGGCTCCAGACCGCCAGTTGCTGCAACGCGTCGGCAATGTGCTCCACGCTGCCAGTGTCGACCCACATCACCTTAATACCCAACGCGCTCAACTGATTCACCTGGCGCTCGGCATTGCCGCCGCGCCAGGCCAGCACCACATCAGGCTTGAGCGCCACAATGCGTTCCAGATTCATACCTTGCCAGCTGGCGATTTGTTCGATATCGGACGCTTGCGGCGGATAGTCTGAAAAACTGCTCACGCCCACCGGCGTAATGCCCGCGGCGAAAGCCAGTTCGGTATTGGCAGGGGAAAGCGTTACCACTCTCGGCGCGGCTATCAGCCACGCCGGAAGGGTCAGCAGCAGGGCGAAAAGGCCCGATGTCAGGCCGTTACGCATTCGCCAGGTTCTGGACCAGCGTTTCGACCATCAGGGTCGACTGTTTAGCGGCGACGGCAAGAAACTCATCGAAGCTCAGGTGTGACTGCTGATCGGCAACATCGGAAATGGCGCGAACAACCACAAACGGTACGCCGAAGTTATGACAGACGTGTGCGATAGCGGTGGCTTCCATTTCCACGGCAACGGCCTGCGGGAAGTTGTGGCGGATTTTCGCCAGGCCTACGGAGCCATTAATGAACGCATCGCCGCTAACGATAAGGCCGCGCACGGCGTTCAGGTTGAGCTGTTTGATGCAGCTTTCTGCCGCATCAATCAGTTTCGCGTCAGCCGCGAAGCCTGCGGGGCAGCCCGGAAGCTGGCCGTATTCGTAACCAAAGGCGGTGACATCGGCATCGTGATAGCGTGCTTCGTCGGAGACCACGATGTCGCCGACTTTCAGCGTAGGAGCCAGGCCGCCAGCGGAACCGGTATTGATGATGACGTCTGGTTTGCAGCGTTCGATCAGCAGAGCGGCACCCATCGCGGCGGCCACTTTGCCGATCCCTGATTTCAGCAGGGCAACGTCAACGCCATTCAGCTGGCCGGTATAAATTTCGCTCCCGCCGAGGGTGATGGTCTGACGGTTCTGGATTTTGTCACGCAGCAGCGTCACTTCTTCTTCCATTGCACCAATAATGCCGATTTTCATAGATTTACTCGCGATGTGATGGGTTTAAAGGCATAGTTTATCATGGAGCACGCATTTCCGGACCGGGAGAGGCTATGGCCACAATTGATTTTCGCACAAAGATAAACTGGCGGCGGCGCTACCGCTCGCCGCAGAACGCCGCGACGGAACATGAAATCCTGCAAATCTTTGAAAGCGATCGCGGGCGTATCGTCAATTCTCCGGCTATTCGTCGGCTGCAACAGAAAACCCAAGTCTTCCCGCTGGAACGTAATGCAGCGGTGCGCACGCGGCTGACGCACTCCTTGGAAGTTCAGCAGGTCGGGCGCTATATCGCCAAAGAAGTGTTGAGCCGGCTGAAGGCGCGCAAGTTGCTGGAGGCATACGGGCTGGACGAACTGACCGGGCCGTTTGAAAGTATCGTCGAGATGGCCTGCCTGATGCACGATATCGGCAATCCACCGTTTGGGCATTTTGGTGAAGCGGCGATTAACGACTGGTTTCGCCAGCGTCTATGGCCTGCGGATGCCGCCAGTCAACCGCTAAGCGACGATCGCTGCCTCGTCGGCACGCTACGGCTGCGCGACGGAGAAGATACCCTGAATGAGCTCCGTCGCCGGGTACGCCAGGACTTGTGCCAGTTTGAAGGCAATGCCCAGGGTATTCGCCTGGTGCATACGTTGATGCGCATGAATCTTACTTGGGCGCAGGTCGGCTGTATTCTGAAGTATACGCGTCCTGCATGGTGGCGCGGCAATCCGCCAGAAAGTCACAGCTATTTAATGAAGAAACCTGGCTATTATTTCGCCGAAGAGGCCTATATTGCGAGGTTACGTAAAGAACTCGATTTAGCCCCTTACAGTCGATTTCCATTGACGTGGATTATGGAAGCCGCCGACGATATTTCTTATTGCGTGGCCGACCTGGAAGATGCCGTTGAGAAACGCATTTTCAGTGTGGAGCAACTTTATCAGCACCTGTATGACGCGTGGGGCACGCACGAAAAAGGCTCGCTGTTCTCACAAGTTGTCGAAAACGCATGGGATAAATCTCGCTCTAATACCTTAAGTCGCAGTACAGAAGATCAGTTCTTTATGTATTTGCGGGTGAATACGCTGAATAAACTGGTGCCTTACGCCGCGCAGCGATTTATCGATAACCTTCCAAAGATATATACCGGGGACTTCAACCACGCGCTGCTTGAAGACGAAAGTGATTACAGCCAGCTTCTTGAATTATATAAAAACGTCGCCATTAATCAGGTATTCAGCCATCCCGACGTGGAGCAGCTTGAATTGCAGGGATACCGTGTGATTAGCGGTCTGCTGGAGATTTACCAGCCGCTGCTGAAATTATCGCTGGCGGATTTTAACGAGCTGGTGGAAAAAGAGCGTTTGCGCCACTTGCCGATTGAAAGCCGTTTGTTTCAGAAACTGTCGACGCGGCATCGTCTGGCATATGTCGAGGCGGTAAATAAAATTCCGCGCGACGCCACCGAGTATCCGTTGATGGAGTACTATTACCGCTGTCGTTTGATTCAGGATTATATCAGCGGCATGACCGATCTCTATGCCTGGGATGAATACCGCCGCTTGATGGCTGTGGAATAACGCGAAAGTTTTGTAAAGACGGACAATAATTTTTTACTTTTTCCAGAAACTTAAATCCGGAACTTAGCGTTATAAATTGAATCTGACAGTCACATACACAGCAACTTTTGTTTTATCTGACATTTAGAGATTACGAGACATGAAAAAAACAACGTTAGCAATGAGTGCACTGGCCCTGAGTTTAAGTCTGGCCCTCTCCCCACTGTCTGCATCGGCTGCGGAAACCGCTTCCTCTGCAACGACTGCCCAGCAGATGCCAAGCCTGGCACCGATGCTGGAAAAAGTGATGCCTTCCGTTGTGAGCATTAACGTGGAAGGGAGTACCACAGTGAATACCCCGCGTATGGGGCGCAATTTCCAGCAGTTCTTTGGTGATAACTCACCGTTCTGCCAGGACGGTTCTCCGTTCCAGAATTCTCCATTCTGCCAGGGCGGTGGCCAAGGTGGTCCAGGCGCGCCTGGCGGTAACGGCGGCTCCCAGCAGGAAAAATTCATGGCACTGGGTTCTGGCGTAATTATTGATGCGGCGAAAGGCTATGTGGTGACCAACAACCACGTGGTGGATAAGGCCAGCACCATCAAAATTTCCCTGAGCGATGGCCGCAAGTTTGATGCGAAAGTCGTGGGGAAAGATCCTCGCTCTGACATCGCACTGATTCAAATTCAGGATCCGAAAAACCTGACGGCGATTAAACTTGCCGATTCCGATGCGCTGCGCGTGGGTGATTATACCGTCGCTATCGGTAACCCGTTTGGCCTCGGTGAAACCGTAACTTCCGGTATCGTTTCGGCGCTGGGCCGTAGTGGCCTGAATGTTGAAAACTACGAAAACTTTATCCAGACCGATGCGGCCATTAACCGCGGTAACTCCGGCGGTGCGCTGGTGAACCTCAACGGTGAGCTTATCGGGATTAACACCGCGATCCTTGCTCCAGACGGCGGCAACATCGGTATCGGTTTCGCTATCCCAAGTAACATGGTGAAAAGCCTGACCGAGCAGATGGTCAAATACGGCCAGGTGAAACGCGGCGAGCTGGGCATTATGGGCACTGAATTGAGCTCTGACCTCGCGAAAGCGATGAAAGTTGACGCTCAGCGCGGCGCATTCGTCAGCCAGGTGCTGCCGAACTCTTCTGCGGCGAAAGCGGGTATTAAAGCAGGCGACGTGATCACCTCGCTGAACGGCAAACCGATCAGTAGCTTCTCCGCGCTGCGTGCTCAGGTTGGCACCATGCCTGTTGGTAGCAAGATTGCGTTGGGCCTGGTTCGTGATGGCAAGCCGGTTAATGTGTCCCTTGAACTGCAGCAGAGCAGCCAGACTCAGGTTGACTCCAGCAGCATCTTTAACGGTATTGACGGCGCTGAAATGAGCAATAAAGGCGCAGACAAAGGTGTGGTGGTAAGCAGCATCAAACCGGGCACGCAGGCTGCGCAAATTGGCCTGAAAAAAGGGGATGTGATCGTGGGTGCTAACCAGCAGCCGGTGAAAAACATTGCTGACTTGCGTAAGTTGCTTGAAAGCAAACCGAGCGTACTGGCGCTGAATATTCAGCGTGGCGACAGCACTATCTACCTGTTAATGCAGTAATCTTCAACGCCCTTCTCCACTCGGAGGAGGGCGCTTTACGTTTCCCGCCCGGTCTTTCTGTGAACCTTCCCACAACTTCATATTTCCTCACTGCAGTTTGTGCATTTGCACAATGCACTGGCTGACACGCTTCCCTATTCTGTTGTTCTGTTGACAGGAGGGGTTATGGCTGGCTGGCATCTTGATACCAAAATGGCGCAGGATATCGTGGCGCGAACCATGCGTATCATTGACACCAATATCAACGTCATGGATGCGCGCGGCCGGATTATCGGCAGCGGTGATCGCGAGCGTATTGGCGAATTGCACGAAGGTGCGCTGCTGGTGCTTTCTCAGGGCCGCGTGGTGGACATTGATGATGCGGTTGCGCGTCATCTGCATGGCGTGCGCCAAGGGATCAACCTGCCGCTACGGCTGGAAGGGGAAATCGTCGGCGTGATTGGCCTGACCGGCGAGCCTGCTCTGCTGCGCAAATACGGTGAACTGGTGTGCATGACTGCCGAAATGATGCTGGAGCAGTCACGGCTGATGCATCTTCTGGCGCAGGATACTCGCCTGCGTGAAGAGCTGGTGATGAACCTGATTCAGGCGGAAGAACATACGCCCGCATTGACGGAATGGGCGCAGAGGTTGGGTATCGATTTAAACCAGCCGCGCGTGGTGGCGGTGGTAGAAGTTGACAGCGGGCAGCTCGGTGTCGACAGCGCGATGGCTGAGCTACAACAGCTGCAAACCGCGCTGACCGTGCCGGAGCGGAATAATCTGGTGGGGATCGTGTCCCTGACGGAAATGGTCGTGCTGAAGCCCGCGCTGAATACGTTTGGCCGCTGGGATGCTGAAGATCATCGCAAACGGGTTGAACAGCTGATTGCGCGGATGAAGGAGAATGGCCAGCTGCGTTTTCGCGTGGCGTTGGGCAACTACTTCACCGGGCAGGGCAGCATTGCCCGATCATACCGCACCGCACGCACGACGATGATGGTCGGCAAGCAGCGGATGCCGGAAAGCCGAAGCTATTTTTATCAGGATTTAATGCTGCCGGTGTTGCTCGACAGCCTGCGCGGCGGCTGGCAGGCTAATGAACTGGCGCGCCCGCTGGAGAAGCTCAAAGCAACGGATAATAACGGTCTGCTGCGTCGAACGTTGTCGGCTTGGTTCAGGCACAACGTGCAGCCGCTGGCGACGTCAAAAGCGCTGTTTATTCACCGTAATACGCTGGAGTATCGGCTGAACCGCATTTCGGAACTGACCGGCCTCGATTTGGGGAATTTTGACGACAGGCTTCTGCTGTATGTGGCGTTACAGCTGGATGAACAACGATGAAGTGTTAAAAACGGCAACCCAGGTTGCCGTTTGACTTTTATTTTCCGCGGGTTAGCTTCTCAAGATCGGATTCGATTTCGTTGATCTTATTGGCGACCACGCTTTCGAGATGACGCAGGTCGTCGAGGATCTTACGCTTGAGATCGACTTCGGTGCGATCGCGTTTGCAAATCTGATCCAGCTCGTCGATCACATAGCGCAGGTTCGGACTGATTTCCTGCACTTCTTTGTAACCCTGACCCACACCGTCTGCCACCACGGTTTTACGCTGACGTGGATATTTGAACTTCACGCTTTTCGCGAAAAACTCGCCTTTATCCTTATGAAAATAAATTTTCAGGATATCGTTGTTGGCTTCCTGCCGGAGGCTGTAACGATCGATTTCATCAGGATTGGTAATGCCCAAACTTTTCAGATTGTCGTACATAGCGCTATCCTTCGATTAAACATAACCTTTGAATAATTAACGAAAAATTTATTTTCCGCCAGCGTCAGGTATAAAAAAAGCGGGGTGCCCCCGCTTTTTTCAAGACTGATTTAGTCGATGGTGCGCAGCAGTTCGTTAATGCCGACTTTGCCGCGGGTTTTCGCATCTACTTTTTTCACGATAACCGCACAGTACAGGCTGTATTTGCCATCTTTTGACGGCAGGTTGCCGGAAACAACAACCGAGCCTGCCGGTACGCGACCGTAGAACACTTCGCCAGTTTCACGATCGTAGATTTTGGTGCTCTGGCCGAGGTAAACGCCCATCGAAATCACGGAACCTTCTTCAACGATAACGCCTTCTACCACTTCGGAACGTGCGCCGATGAAGCAGTTGTCTTCGATGATGGTCGGGTTAGCCTGCAGTGGCTCAAGTACGCCACCGATACCCACGCCGCCGGACAGGTGAACGTTTTTCCCGATCTGCGCACAGGAGCCGACGGTCGCCCAGGTATCAACCATGGAGCCTTCGTCGACGTAAGCGCCGATGTTAACGTAGGACGGCATCAGCACGGTGTTACGTGCAATGTACGCGCCCTGGCGAACGGCTGCCGGTGGTACTACGCGGAAACCTTCTTTCTGGAAACGCGCCTCGTCGTAGTCGGCGAATTTCATCGGGACTTTATCGAAGTAGCGGCTTTCCGCTCCGTCGATAACCTGGTTATCATTGATACGGAAAGAGAGCAGTACCGCTTTCTTCAGCCATTGATGCGTAACCCACTGGCCGTCAATCTTTTCCGCTACGCGCAGCGCGCCGGAATCCAGCAGGGAAATAACCTGGTTAACCGCTTCGCGGGTAACGGTATCTACATTCGCCGGAGTGATGTCGGCGCGGCGCTCAAAAGCGGACTCAATAACGTTCTGTAACTGCTGCATTGTTAAACTCTTTCCATTAAAAAAAACACACTACCCTTTATCGTTTGGATTGAGGGCCGCTGTCAACCGCTGTTGTACTTCTTGCTGAAGCACATTATTAAGAGCACGCCGGTCGGCTGTCGCGATTATAAATAAATCTTCTACTCGTTCACCAATTGTTGTAATTCTCGCCCCGTGGAGCGAAATGCTGAGGTCAGCGAAGACCTGGCCGACGCATGCCAATAAACCCGGCTGGTCGAGCGCAATCAGCTCAAGGAACGATTTTCTGTCGGTATGCGTCGGGAGGAAATTGACCTCGGTATCGACGGTAAAATGACGCAATTTCGCCGGTTGACGACGCGGAGCAGGGGCCTGCCATGAACGTTGCGTGATGGCTTGTTCGAGGCCGTGGCGGATGGCTTCATGCCTGTCGCCGGACAGCGGACTGCCGTCGGGTTCGAGCACGATAAAGGTGTCCATTGCCATCCCGTCGCGGGTGGTAAAAATCTGCGCGTCGTGCACGCTGAGATTACGCCGGTCCAGTTCAGCGCACACGGCGGCGAACAGATACGGTCGGTCCGGACTCCAGATAAAGATTTCCGTACCGCCGCGCGTCGCCTGCGGGCTTAGCAGGATCATCGGATCGTTCAGGTCGTGCTGGAGGAGATGACGGGCATGCCACGCGAGCTGGTTTGGCGTGTGGCGCACAAAATAGTTGGCCCGACAGCGCGCCCAAATATGATGCAGTGCCTCTTCGTCGATATTGTCCATCCGCAGCAGGGCTAACGCCTGGAGCTGATGATGCCGCACGCGTTCGCGCATGTCCGGTGTATTTTGCATTCCACGGCGTAGCTGCTTTTCGGTGGCGAAATAGAGCTCACGCAACAGACTCTGCTTCCAACTGTTCCACAGTGTTTCGTTGGTGGCACAGATATCAGCCACGGTCAGGCACACCAGATAACGCAGACGGTTTTCAGTCTGCACTTCTTCGGCAAACTGTTTGATGACTTCCGGGTCCTGAATATCACGACGTTGGGCGGTGACGGACATCAGCAGGTGATGACGTACCAGCCATGCAACCAGCTGCGTTTCGCGCGAATTCAGGCCGTGCAGCTCTGCAAATTTGAGGACGTCCTGCGCGCCGAGTACCGAGTGGTCTCCGCCGCGCCCTTTGGCGATATCGTGGAACAGGGCGGCAATCAGGATCAGTTCCGGATGATTAAGGCGCGGCCACAGTTCGACGCAGAGCGGATGACGTGAGCGCGTTTCCTCTTTGGCGAAGCTTTCCAGTTTCAGCAGCACGCGAATGGTGTGCTCATCGACGGTATAGGCGTGGAACAGGTCAAACTGCATCTGGCCGACAATGTGCGACCACTGCGGCATATACGCCCACAGTACGCTGTGACGGTGCATCGGCAGCAGACCGCGGCTGACGGCGCCCTGGTGGCGCAACATGCTCAGGAACAGCTCGCGCGCTTCGGGGATATAACACAGCGGCTGTTGCAGATGGCGGCGGGCATGGCGCAAATGGCGCAGCGTCGTCGAATAAATGCCGGTAATGCTGCTGTTACGCACCATGATGTGGAACATGCGCAGAATCGCCTGCGGCTCGCGCATGAACAGGGTGTCGTCGCGCAGGTCGATGAGCGTGCCGCGCAGCTGGAAATCATCATCTATCGGGCGCGGTTTTTCATCGGCGGTCAGCGCGAGGATCGCTTCATCAAACAGCTGGAGCAGCATCTGGTTGAGCTCGCCCACCCGGCGGGTGACGCGATAGAAATCCTTCATCATTTGTTCAACCGGCTGGTTGCCTTCGCCGCTGTAGTTGAGGCGCTGGGCCACGTTCAACTGGCGATCGAACAGCAGACGGTTGTCGTAGCGGTTAATTTCCAGATGCAGCGCAAAACGGATGCGCCACAGCAGGTGTAAACACTCGTTCAGCTCGTTGCGCTCGGCTTCGGTCAGAAAGCCAAAACCGACCATTTCATCCAGCGAGGTTGCGCCGAAATGACGACGGGCCACCCATTGTAGAGTGTGAATATCACGCAGGCCGCCGGGGCTGCTTTTGATATCAGGCTCGAGGTTGTAGCTGGTGCCGTGATAACGCTGATGCCGGCCGTTTTGTTCTTCGACTTTAGCGGCAAAGAATTTTTCCGATGGCCAGAATCCTTCGCTGAAAATGTGCTTTTGCAACGCGAGAAAGAGGGTAACGTCGCCAATCAGCAGGCGTGATTCAATCAGGTTAGTGGCGACGGTGAGGTCAGAAAGCCCTTCCAGCAGGCACTCTTCGAGGGTACGTACACTGTGGCCGACTTCGAGTTTGAGATCCCACAGCAGAGTCAGCAGCTCGCCAATTTTCTGAGCCTGTTCGTCGGGCAATTTCTTACGGCTGAGGATCAGCAAGTCGATATCAGAAAGCGGATGCAGTTCGCCGCGGCCATAGCCGCCGACGGCAACCAGCGCCGCATCTTCGATGTCACCAAAACCGTAATGCAACCACAGACGCTGGAGCATCTGATCGATGTATTCTGTACGGGCGGTCATCAGCTGTTCGGCAGATGTGCCGCTATCGAAGGCGTCACCCAGCCAGCGCTGGAACGCATCGAGACGCGCCTTGATGCTGGCGCAGTTCAGCTCCGAGTCTGCCCAACTGACCGGGTTTTCCGGCTGGCCTGGCAGAACAGGTAAGGCTGTGTCAGGTAAGGAATTGCTCATCGCGCCACCCATAAGAAAAAACGATTACCCAAAAAAAAACCGGCTTTCGCCGGCTTCTTGTCATTCGTTGTGCGAGATTATCGCCGGGATAGTGTCATCCTTGCGTAACGTCATTATTTCGCAGCCGTTGTCTGTCACCACAATAGTATGCTCGTACTGTGCAGACAAGCTCCGGTCTTTGGTTTTCACCGTCCAACCGTCTTTCATGGTACGGATACGGTAATCGCCAGAGTTGACCATCGGCTCGATGGTAAACGTCATCCCGGCTTGAAGTACTACGCCGCCGTCATCAGCATCATAGTGCAGAACCTGCGGTTCTTCATGGAACACGCGGCCAATGCCGTGCCCGCAATATTCACGTACCACGGAGAAACCTTCCGCTTCGGCAAATTTCTGAATAGCTGCACCCAGTGTGCGAAGACGGATACCCGGCTTCACCATACGCAGGGCGAGGTACAGGCTTTCCTGCGTCACGCGGCACAGACGTTCGCCGAGGATGGTCGGTTTGCCAACGATGAACATTTTGGACGTATCGCCGTGGTATTCGTCTTTAATGACGGTCACGTCGATATTAACGATGTCGCCATCTTTCAGCAGTTTTTCGTCATCCGGAATCCCGTGGCACACCACTTCATTAATAGAGATGCACACGGATTTTGGGAAGCCGTGATAACCCAGGCAGGCGGAGACCGCATGCTGAGTATTAACAATGTAATCGTCACAGATACGATCCAGCTCGCCGGTGCTGACACCTGGCTTGATGTACGGTTCGATCATTTCCAGCACTTCGGCAGCCAGACGGCCCGCCACGCGCATTTTTTCAATTTCTTCTGGGGTCTTAATAGAGATAGCCATGAATTCTGTCCATCGAGGCCGATTTATCGGCAATACTAGTGTAAGTGCTGACAATGGTAACAGCCGTCGCTATCGACTGCCAAATTGAGAATCATTCCAGCGCGTCGTACCAACATTTATTGGTTTCCACTCGCAATTTATGGTATAAAGCGCGCCGAACTTCCATTCCGTTTGATATACACAGAAACGGTCTGGCAGCGACAAATCTCACATTGTGTAATAACACACACGTATCGGCACATACGCCGGGGTGCCCTTCGGGGTCGGTCGTATGGGATACGTGGAGGCATAACCCCAACTTTTATATAGAGGTTTTAAACATGGCAACTGTTTCCATGCGCGACATGCTCAAGGCTGGTGTACACTTCGGTCACCAGACCCGTTACTGGAACCCGAAAATGAAGCCTTTCATCTTCGGCGCGCGTAACAAAGTTCACATCATCAACCTTGAGAAAACTGTACCAATGTTCAACGAAGCTCTGGCTGAACTGAACAAGATCTCCTCTCGCAAAGGTAAGATCCTGATCGTTGGTACCAAGCGCGCAGCAAGCGAAGCGGTAAAAGAAGCTGCTCTGAACTGCGATCAGTTCTTCGTGAACCATCGCTGGTTGGGCGGTATGCTGACTAACTGGAAAACCGTTCGTCAGTCTATCAAGCGTCTGAAAGACCTGGAAACTCAGTCTCAGGATGGCACCTTCGACAAGCTGACCAAGAAAGAAGCGCTGATGCGTACTCGTGAACTGGGCAAGCTGGAAAACAGCCTGGGCGGCATCAAAGACATGGGCGGCCTGCCGGACGCACTGTTTGTTGTCGATGCAGACCACGAACACATCGCTATCAAAGAAGCAAACAACCTGGGTATCCCAGTATTTGCTATCGTTGATACCAACTCTGATCCAGATGGCGTTGATTTCGTTATCCCGGGTAACGACGATGCAATCCGTGCAGTTAGCCTGTATCTGAATGCCGTTGCTCAGACCGTACGTGAAGGCCGTTCTCAGGATCTGGCTTCCCAGGCGGAAGAAAGCTTCGTAGAAGCTGAATAATAAGGTTTAACCCCTTATTAGTACCGAGTATGGATAGGGGCCCTCTTAAGCGGCCCCTTTTTCACTTTTATAACCGTTTGGCCCTACGCCGGGCGGTTTCAATTTCCCGAGGATTTTAGAATGGCTGAAATTACCGCCTCCCTGGTTAAAGAGCTGCGTGAACGTACTGGCGCAGGCATGATGGATTGCAAAAAAGCCCTGACTGAAGCTAATGGCGACATCGAGCTGGCAATCGAAAACATGCGTAAATCCGGTGCTATCAAAGCAGCGAAAAAAGCAGGCAACGTTGCTGCTGACGGCGTGATCATTACTAAGATCAATGGCGACTACGGTATCATTCTGGAAGTTAACTGCCAGACTGACTTCGTCGCTAAAGACGGCGGTTTCCAGGCTTTCGCTAACAAAGTTCTGGACGCAGCAGTTGCTGGTAAAATCACTGACGTTGAAGTTCTGAAAGCACAGTTCGAAGAAGAACGTGTTGCTCTGGTTGCTAAAATCGGTGAGAACATCAACATCCGTCGCGTTTCCGCTCTGGAAGGCGAAGTGCTGGGTAGCTACCTGCACGGTGCTCGCATCGGTGTTCTGGTTTCTGCTAAAGGCGCTAGCGAAGAGCTGGTTAAGCAAGTTGCAATGCACATCGCAGCAAGCAAGCCAGAATTCGTTAACCCAGAAGACGTGTCTGCTGACGTGGTAGAAAAAGAATACCAGGTACAGCTGGATATCGCGATGCAGTCTGGTAAGCCGAAAGAAATCGCAGAGAAAATGGTTGAAGGCCGCATGAAGAAATTCACCGGCGAAGTTTCTCTGACCGGCCAGCCTTTCGTTATGGAACCAAGCAAGACCGTTGGTCAGTTCCTGAAAGAGAACAACGCTACCGTAACTAACTTCATCCGCTTTGAAGTGGGCGAAGGTATCCAGAAAGTTGAGACTGACTTCGCAGCAGAAGTTGCTGCAATGTCCAAGCAGTCTTAATGATCGATAAGGAGCCGCCTGAGGGCGGCTTCTTTTTGAGCCCCATTAAGTAAAAATTAGTCAGGCTCCTATAGGCTTGCACTAATGCGCGACATATCCTTGTCGCCAGAATTTACCCCTTTCAAACGTTGACAGTCCCAGGAAAGAAATATGGCTACCAATGCAAAACCCGTCTACAAACGCATTCTGCTGAAGCTCAGTGGCGAAGCACTGCAGGGAACTGAAGGCTTCGGTATCGATGCCAGCATTCTCGATCGTATGGCGCAGGAAATTAAAGAACTGGTCGAACTGGGTATCCAGGTCGGTGTGGTGATTGGTGGTGGTAACCTTTTCCGTGGTGCGGGTCTGGCAAAAGCGGGTATGAACCGCGTTGTGGGCGACCACATGGGCATGCTGGCAACCGTCATGAACGGCCTGGCTATGCGGGATGCGCTCCATCGCGCCTATGTGAACGCCCGCCTGATGTCCGCCATTCCGCTGAATGGCGTGTGTGATAACTACAGCTGGGCAGAGGCTATCAGCCTGCTGCGTAATAACCGCGTAGTGATCCTCTCCGCCGGTACTGGTAACCCGTTCTTCACCACCGACTCCGCAGCTTGTCTGCGCGGTATCGAAATTGAAGCAGACGTGGTACTGAAGGCCACTAAAGTCGATGGCGTATTTACCGCTGATCCGGCAAAAGATCCTTCTGCAACCATGTACGATCAGCTGAGCTATGCTGAAGTGCTGGATAAAGAACTGAAAGTGATGGATCTTGCCGCATTCACGCTGGCTCGTGACCATAAACTACCGATTCGTGTCTTCAACATGAACAAAGCCGGCGCGCTGCGTCGCGTGGTGATGGGTGAGAAAGAAGGCACGCTGATTACGGAGTAATCTCCGTGAGCGACACGTCATCCTTCATGCCGCCTTGATGCAACGTGAATGATTTTGTGTCGAAATAAAGGTAAGATTCCGCTTTAATTTTGCGATGCTTACCAGGCCGCCCTTTTCGGCGCCAGGAATTATACGGGCTATACTTACCACACTTCCAAATCGGCGGGTGTGGCGTATGGTCAGCCTGAGACAAGATTTCAAGGATTCGTAACGTGATTAGCGATATCAGAAAAGATGCCGAAGTGCGCATGGAAAAATGCGTAGAATCATTCAAAAACCAGATCAGCAAAATCCGCACGGGTCGTGCTTCTCCAAGCCTGCTCGATGGCATCGTTGTCGAATACTACGGTACACCGACTCCGCTGCGTCAGCTGGCAAGCGTGACGGTAGAAGATTCCCGTACCCTGAAAATCAACGTATTCGACCGCTCTCTGAGCCCGGCCGTTGAGAAAGCCATTATGGCGTCCGATCTCGGTCTGAACCCGAGCTCTGCGGGCACCGATATTCGCGTTCCGCTGCCTCCGCTGACTGAAGAACGTCGTAAAGATCTGACCAAGATCGTACGCGGTGAAGCAGAACAAGCGCGTGTTTCCGTGCGTAACGTCCGCCGTGATGCGAACGATAAAGTCAAAGCGCTGCTGAAAGACAAAGAGATCAGCGAAGATGACGACCGTCGCTCTCAGGACGATGTGCAGAAAATGACCGACGCAGCCATTAAGAAAGTGGACGCGGCGCTGGCAGAAAAAGAAACGGAACTGATGCAGTTCTGATTTCTGACGTTATCTGATGAACGCCGTTCAGGAAACCTTCGGGTTTTGCTGGCGGCGTTTTGCTTTTTAGACTTTCTTCTTCGGATCTTTCATGAAGCATTTAACCGTTCTGGGCTCCACAGGCTCCATCGGCTGCAGCACGCTGGATGTGGTACGTAATAATCGCGGCCTTTTCACCGTCACCGCGCTGGTGGCCGGGAAAAACGTCGAGCGTATGGTTGAGCAATGCCTGGAGTTCTCCCCGCAATACGCCGTTATGGACGATGCACACAGCGCGGCGGCGCTGATAGTGGCGCTGCGTCAGCACGGGAGCCAGACGGAAGTTCTGAGTGGTCAACAGGCTGCTTGCGATGTGGCTGCGCTGGATGATGTCGATCAGGTGATGGCGGCGATTGTCGGTGCTGCAGGATTGATGCCGACGCTGTCAGCTATCCGCGCTGGAAAAACCATTCTGCTGGCCAATAAAGAGTCGCTGGTCACCTGCGGACGGCTGTTTATGGACGCCGTGAAAGAGAGCGGGGCGCGTCTGCTGCCAGTCGACAGCGAGCATAACGCCATTTTTCAGAGTTTACCGGAAACAATTCAAAATCAACTGGGTTACGCTTCCCTTGAGCAGAATGGCGTTTCGTCGATTCTGCTTACCGGATCTGGTGGCCCGTTCCGTGAAACGCCTCTGTCTGAACTGCGTGAAATGACGCCAGATCAGGCCTGTCGTCATCCGAACTGGTCGATGGGACGTAAAATTTCAGTCGATTCTGCCACCATGATGAACAAAGGTCTGGAATACATAGAAGCGCGCTGGCTATTCAACGCCTCAGCTCAACAGATGGAAGTCATTATTCATCCGCAGTCCGTGATTCATTCGATGGTGCGCTACCGTGACGGCAGCGTGCTGGCCCAGCTTGGTGAGCCGGATATGCGCACACCAATTGCCCATACCATGGCCTGGCCGAATCGTGTTGAATCAGGCGTTAAACCATTGAATTTCAAAGCATTAAGCGAGCTGTCGTTTGCTGAGCCTGATTATCAGCGTTACCCGTGCCTGAAGCTGGCCATGGACGCATTTGATCAGGGCCAGGCGGCAACTACCGCGCTGAACGCCGCCAATGAAGTGAGCGTTGAGGCATTTCTGACGTCGAAAATCCGCTTCACGGACATTGCTGCCGTGAACCTCGAAGTCCTTTCCATTTTGGATTTGCAAGAGCCAAAATGTGTGGATGAGGTGATGGAAGTCGACGTGCGTGCAAGAAGTGTCGCAAACCAACAGGTGATGCGCTTCGCAAGCTGATGATTATCCGTGCAACGGGCACGCAGGCATTTGTTAGCGCTGGGCTTCAGTGTTATAGTCTGCGCCATCCGATATCGCTGTAACGACAAAGCGTTATCGAGGGAGCCGTGGATTTACACGGCTTTTTTGCGCTAAGCGTCTGTATTCCGGTACCGCTAATTCCTTTTCATGGACTAATAACGCGTTATGTTGTCTGCTAATCAACCAATCAGCGAGAATCTGCCATCCCACGGCTGCCAACATGTGGCCATCATTATGGACGGCAATGGTCGCTGGGCGAAGAGACAAGGCAAGATCCGTGCCTTCGGCCATAAAGCCGGGGCGAAATCGGTGCGTCGTGCCGTCTCTTTTGCGGCAAATAACGGTATTGAGGCGTTAACGCTTTACGCCTTTAGCAGTGAGAACTGGAATCGCCCTGAGCAGGAAGTCAGTGCGCTGATGGAACTGTTCGTTTGGGCGTTGGATAGTGAAGTAAAAAGCCTACACAGACATAACGTACGCTTGCGTATTATCGGTGATACCCGCCGTTTTAACGCTCGTTTACAGGAGCGTATTCGTAAAGCAGAAGCGCTGACCGAGAACAACACCGGTCTGACGCTGAATATTGCTGCGAATTATGGTGGGCGCTGGGACATTATTCAGGGCGTTCAGCATCTTGCTGCACAGGTCCAGGATGGGCAGTTGCGTCCTGAAGATATCACTGAAGATTTGCTGGGTCAGCAAATCAGCATGCATGAACTGGCTCCCGTAGATTTAGTAATTAGGACAGGGGGAGAGCATCGCATTAGTAACTTTTTGTTGTGGCAAATTGCCTATGCCGAACTTTACTTTACAGATGTTCTCTGGCCCGATTTCGATGAACAAGACTTTGAAGGGGCGTTGCATGCCTTTGCCAATCGAGAGCGTCGTTTCGGCGGCACAGAGCCTGGTGACGACAAAGCCTGATGGGGGTAGCTCTTGCTGAAGTATCGCCTGATCTCTGCTTTCGTTTTAATACCCGTAGTTATTGCGGCATTGTTTCTTTTGCCGCCGATAGGTTTTGCTATTGTCACCCTGGTGGTGTGCATGTTGGCGGCCTGGGAATGGGGTCAATTAAGCGGTTTTAAATCTCGTTCACAGCGAGTATGGCTGGCGGTGCTTTGCGGATTAATTCTTTCCGCGATGCTCTTTTGGCTTCCGGAATACCATCACAACGTCCATCAACCGTTGGTTGAAGGCTCCCTTTGGGCCTCGTTGGGTTGGTGGATAGTCGCACTGCTGCTGGTGCTGTTCTATCCGGGTTCTGCGGCGTTGTGGCGTAATTCCAAAACCCTGCGTCTGGTGTTTGGTCTGTTGACCATTATTCCATTCTTCTGGGGAATGCTGACGCTACGTGCCTGGCACTACGATGATAACCATTACAGCGGCGCGATTTGGCTGCTCTACATCATGATTCTGGTGTGGGGTGCTGATTCCGGTGCCTACATGTTCGGCAAGCTGTTTGGTAAACATAAACTGGCACCAAAAGTCTCTCCAGGCAAGACCTGGCAAGGCTTTCTCGGCGGGCTGTTCACTGCGGCGGTCATCTCCTGGATTTATGGTCTTTGTGTGAATCTGGACGTTGCGCCGACGACACTGTTAACGTGTTCTCTGGTTGCCGCGCTGGCATCCGTGCTGGGCGATTTAACAGAAAGTATGTTTAAGCGAGAAGCCGGTATCAAAGACAGTGGGAATTTGATCCCTGGGCACGGTGGCATTCTTGACCGAATTGACAGCCTGACGGCTGCGGTTCCGGTGTTTGCTTGCCTGCTACTTTTAGTCTTCAGGACGATTTGACGGAAGGGTTTATGCTGAGCATTCTCTGGAATCTGGCGGCATTCATTGTTGCACTGGGTGTGTTAATCACCGTGCATGAATTTGGTCATTTCTGGGTTGCTCGTCGCTGCGGCGTCCGTGTGGAGCGCTTTTCCATTGGTTTCGGTAAAGCGCTCTGGCGTCGCGTCGACCGTCAGGGAACCGAATATGTTATCGCCCTTATCCCTCTGGGCGGTTACGTCAAAATGCTGGATGAGCGCGTCGAACCGGTTGCTCCGGAGATGCGTCACCACGCCTTCAACAATAAAACCGTTGGCCAGCGTGCGGCTATTATTGCTGCCGGTCCGGTTGCCAATTTCATCTTTGCCATTTTCGCCTATTGGCTGGTGTTTATCATCGGTGTCCCTGGTGTGCGTCCGGTTATTGGTGAAATAGCACCCAATTCGATTGCTGCAGAAGCACAAATTGCACCAGGCACGGAACTTAAAGCTGTAGATGGTATCGAAACGCCTGATTGGGATGCAGTCCGTTTGGCGCTGGTGACAAAAATTGGCGATGAGCAAACGACGCTCACCGTTGCACCTTTTGGAACACAGCAGCGTCAGGATAAAATTCTTAATCTGCGCCACTGGGCATTTGAGCCCGATAAGGAAGATCCCGTCACGTCACTGGGGATTCGACCACGTGGTGCACAGGTCGAGACGGTACTGGCTGAAGTGCAAATTGACTCTGCCGCGCGCAAAGCAGGTTTGCATGCAGGCGACAGGATCGTTAAAGTCGATGGTCAGCCACTTACACAGTGGATGACATTTGTCACTCTGGTGCGAGACAATCCCGGCAAGCCGCTGCGATTGGAGATAGACAGACAGGGGAGTCCCTTGTCTTTAACGCTGATACCAGATACAAAACCCGGTAAAGGGAAAGCTGAAGGGTTTGCGGGCGTGGTTCCAAAAATCATCCCGTTACCCGATGAGTATAAGACAGTGCGCCAGTACGGGCCGTTTGCTGCCATCATTCAGGCCACGGATAAAACCTGGCAGTTGATGAAGTTGACGGTTCAGATGCTGGGGAAATTGATAACCGGTGACGTAAAACTGAACAACCTCAGTGGGCCAATTTCGATTGCTCAGGGGGCTGGGATGTCAGCGGAGTTTGGGTTGATTTACTATCTGATGTTTCTTGCGCTCATCAGTGTGAATCTGGGCATTATCAACCTGTTCCCGCTACCCGTTTTAGACGGGGGTCATCTGCTCTTCTTGGCGATAGAAAAGCTGAAGGGCGGACCGGTATCCGAGCGAGTTCAAGACTTTAGTTATCGCATTGGCTCAATATTGCTGGTGCTGTTAATGGGGCTTGCACTTTTCAATGATTTCTCTCGGTTGTAGAGAGAGTGTTAGGAAGAACGCATAATAACGATGGCGATGAAAAAGTTGCTCATAGCGTCGCTGCTGTTCGGCAGCGCGACCGTATACGGTGCTGACGGATTCGTAGTGAAGGATATTCATTTCGAAGGCCTGCAGCGAGTCGCTGTTGGTGCGGCCCTCCTCAGCATGCCAGTTCGTCCTGGCGATACGGTTACTGATGAAGACATCAGTAACACCATCCGTGCGCTGTTTGCCACTGGCAACTTCGAGGATGTTCGTGTTCTGCGTGATGGTGATACGTTGTTGGTGCAGGTTAAAGAGCGCCCAACGATTGCCAGCATCACTTTCTCCGGTAATAAATCGGTGAAAGATGACATGCTTAAACAGAACCTCGAAGCCTCTGGCGTTCGCGTTGGCGAATCTCTCGACCGTACCACTCTCGGTGATATCGAGAAGGGACTGGAAGACTTCTATTACAGCGTCGGTAAGTACAGCGCGAGCGTTAAAGCCGTTGTTACTCCGCTGCCGCGTAACCGTGTTGACCTGAAACTGGTCTTCCAGGAAGGCGTATCGGCCAAAATTCAACAGATCAATATCGTCGGTAACCATGCGTTTAGCACCGATGAACTGATCTCTAACTTCCAGCTGCGTGACGAAGTGCCTTGGTGGAACGTCGTTGGCGATCGTAAATACCAGAAGCAGAAACTGGCGGGTGACCTTGAAACCCTGCGCAGCTACTATCTGGATCGCGGTTACGCACGTTTCAACATCGATTCCACGCAGGTCAGTCTGACGCCGGATAAAAAAGGTATCTACATCACTCTCAACATTACCGAAGGCGATCAGTACAAGCTGTCGGGCGTTGAGGTCAGTGGAAACCTGGCAGGCCACTCTGCGGAGATTGAAAGCCTGACCAAAGTAGAGCCAGGTGCGCTCTACAACGGTGCGAAAGTGACCAAAATGGAAGATAACATCAAGAAACTTCTGGGTCGCTACGGCTACGCCTATCCACGCGTACAGTCACAGCCTGAAATCAATGATGCAGACAAAACCGTCAAGCTGCACGTGAGCGTTGATGCGGGTAACCGTTACTACGTGCGTAAGATTCGCTTTGAAGGTAACGATACCTCCAAAGATGCGGTCCTGCGTCGCGAAATGCGTCAGATGGAAGGTGCATGGCTTGGCAGTGACCTCGTTGATTCAGGTAAAGATCGCCTGAACCGTCTGGGTTACTTCGAAACCGTTGACGTGGATACGCAGCGCGTACCAGGCAGCCCGGACCAGGTTGATGTTGTCTACAAGGTGAAAGAACGTAATACCGGTAGCTTCAACTTCGGTATTGGCTACGGCACCGAGAGTGGCATTAGCTTCCAGGTCGGCGTTCAGCAGGATAACTGGTTGGGTACAGGCTATTCTGTCGGTATCAACGGTACCAAGAACGATTACCAGACCTACTCTGAGTTCTCTGTGACCAACCCGTACTTTACGGTTGATGGTGTGAGTCTCGGCGGTCGTATCTTCTACAATGACTTTAAAGCCGATGATGCTGACCTCTCCTCGTATACCAACAAGAGCTACGGCCTTGATGGGACGTTGGGCTTCCCGATTAACGAATACAACACGCTGCGAGCGGGTCTGGGTTACGTGCATAACGACCTGTCCAACATGCAGCCGCAGGTGGCCATGAACCGCTACCTGGATTCGATCGGTCAGGGTACAAGCACGACCAATGATGATTCGAGCTTCTCTGCGGATGACTTCACCTTCAACTACGGTTGGACGTATAACCACCTTGACCGCGGGTTCTTCCCGACGGAGGGGTCACGCGTTAACCTGAACGGTAAAGTCACTATTCCAGGCTCCGATAACGAGTTCTACAAAGTGACGCTCGATACCGCTTCCTACTTCCCGATCGATAACGATCACAAGTGGGTGCTGTTGGGTCGTACACGTTGGGGCTACGGTGATGGTTTAGGTGGCAAAGAGCTGCCATTCTATGAAAACTTCTATGCCGGTGGTTCAAGCACCGTTCGTGGTTTCCAGTCGAACAACATCGGTCCTAAAGCGGTTTACTACGGTCCGAATCAGGATAACTGCGATAACGAAACCTTGTGTAAATCTGACGACGCCGTCGGTGGTAACGCAATGGCCGTGGCCAGTGCTGAGCTGATTGTTCCAACGCCGTTTATTAGTGATAAATATGCTAACTCAGTCCGTACGTCATTCTTCTGGGATGCCGGTACTGTCTGGGATACTAACTGGGAAAACACTGCGCAGATGCAAGCCGCAGGGGTGCCTGATTACGGCGACCCGGGCAATATCCGTATGTCTGCAGGTATCGCATTACAATGGATGTCGCCATTGGGGCCGTTGGTCTTCTCCTATGCCCAACCGTTCAAAAAGTACGATGGAGATAAAGCAGAACAGTTCCAGTTTAACATTGGTAAAACCTGGTAATTGTTTTGTGCAAAGGAATGCTAGTGCAGTAGTCGCGATGACATCTGACGATCACTCGCGTGGTTGCATGACTTCGCAAAAAACGGTGCCTTCGGGCATTCATGGGATGGTAAGGAGTTTTATTGTGAAAAAGTGGTTATTAGCTGCAGGTCTGGGTTTAGCAATGGCAGCATCTGCGCAAGCAGCAGATACTATTGCAATTGTTAACATGGGTGATTTGTTCCAGCAGGTTGCACAGAAAACAGGTGTTTCTGCGACTCTGGAAAACGAGTTCAAAGGTCGTGCAAGCGAACTGCAGCGTCAAGAATCCGATCTGCAGAGCAAAATGCAGCGTCTTCAGCGTGACGGCTCTACCATGAAAGCGAGCGAACGCAGCAAGATGGAAAAAGACATCATGTCTCAGCGCCAGGCGTTCTCTCAGAAAGCTCAGGCTTTTGAGAAGGATCGTGCACGTCGTTCTAACGAAGAACGTGGCAAACTGGTTACTCGTATCCAGTCTGCAGTGAAGAGCGTAGCGGCTGACCAGAAAATCGATCTGGTTGTTGACGCAAACACCGTTGCTTACAACAGCAGTGACGTTAAAGACATCACCGCTGATGTGCTGAAACAGGTTAAATAAGTAATGCCTTCAATTCGACTGGCTGAATTAGCTCAGCAGTTGGATGCAGAATTACACGGTGATGGCGATATCGTCATCACCGCTGTTGCGTCCATGCAATCCGCTAAAGCAGGCCATATCACGTTCATGGTAAATCCCAAGTACCGTGAACACCTGGCCTTGTGCCAGGCCTCTGCTGTTGTGATGACGGCGGACGACTTACCTTTTGCCAAAAGCGCGGCGCTGGTAGTGAAGAATCCCTACCTGACTTACGCCCGTATGGCCCAAATTCTCGATTCCACGCCGCAACCGGCGCAGGATATCGCCCCGAGTGCGGTGGTTGATGCGACTGCGAAACTCGGCCAGAACGTCTCTATTGGCGCAAATGCGGTTATTGAATCCGGGGTTGTTCTCGGCGATAACGTCCGCATTGGTGCGGGTTGTTTCATTGGTAAAGACACGACTATCGGTGCCGGAACGCGCCTGTGGGCGAACGTTTCCGTTTACCATGAAATTGCGATCGGTGAAAACTGCCTGATCCAATCCAGCACTGTTATCGGCTCAGATGGCTTCGGCTATGCCAACGATCGTGGCAACTGGGTGAAGATCCCCCAGTTGGGCCGTGTCATTATCGGTGATCGCGTAGAGATCGGTGCCTGCACCACTATCGATCGCGGAGCGCTTGACGATACCGTGATCGGCAATGGCGTTATCATTGATAACCAGTGTCAGATTGCACACAACGTGGTCATCGGTGACAATACCGCCGTTGCAGGTGGCGTTATCATGGCTGGCAGCCTGAAAATTGGCCGTTACTGCATGATCGGCGGTGCAAGCGTTATCAATGGCCACATGGAAATCTGCGACAAAGTCACAGTGACCGGAATGGGCATGGTTATGCGTCCGATCACTGAGCCTGGTGTATACTCCTCAGGAATTCCGCTGCAGCCGAATAAGGCCTGGCGTAAAACTGCTGCGCTGGTGATGAATATTGATGACATGAGCAAGCGTCTCAAAGCTCTTGAGCGTAAAACCAGTCAACAAGACTAACGACTCACCTTAAGCGCCAACCTTCCCGGCCTGTCTGATTTCTTATAATCCGGCAGGCCGTGTTATTATTGCATTTCAGTATATTTAGACAGGAAGAGTATTTTGACTACTGACACTCATACTCTGCACATTGAAGAGATTCTGGAACTTCTGCCACACCGTTACCCGTTCTTACTGGTCGATCGCGTGCTGGACTTTGAAGAAGGTCGTTTTCTGCGCGCAGTTAAAAATGTCACCGTGAATGAGCCGTTTTTCCAGGGGCATTTTCCGGGCAAACCGATTTTTCCAGGCGTGCTGATTCTGGAAGCCATGGCGCAAGCCACGGGTATTCTGGCATTCAAGAGCGTGGGTAAACTCGAACCAGGTGAACTTTACTACTTCGCAGGTATTGATGAAGCGCGCTTCAAGCGTCCAGTCGTGCCTGGAGATCAGATGATCATGGAAGTCACCTTTGAGAAAACTCGCCGTGGCCTCACCCGCTTTAAAGGCGTGGCAATGGTTGACGGTAAAGTTGTTTGCGAAGCGACGATGATGTGTGCTCGTAGCCGGGAGGCCTGATACGTGATTGATAAAACTGCCTTTATCCATCCTACTGCCATTGTGGAAGAGGGTGCCGTAATCGGTGCCAACGCTCACATTGGTCCGTTTTGTATTGTAGGTTCAGACGTCAGCATTGGCGAAGGAACCGTGCTGAAGTCTCATGTTGTGGTTAACGGTCATACGACTATTGGCCGTGACAATGAAATCTATCAGTTTGCTTCCATCGGGGAAGTTAACCAGGATCTTAAATACGCTGGCGAACCGACTCGTGTGGAGATTGGCGATCGCAACCGCATCCGCGAAAGCGTCACCATTCATCGTGGCACAGTACAAGGCGGCGGATTGACGAAGGTAGGCAGCGACAACCTGCTGATGATCAACGCCCACGTGGCGCATGATTGCACAGTCGGCGATCGCTGTATCCTTGCCAACAACGCAACGCTGGCAGGTCACGTATCACTGGACGACTTTGTGATTGTCGGTGGCATGACAGCTGTCCATCAGTTCTGCACCATTGGTGCGCACGTGATGGTTGGCGGCTGCTCCGGCGTCGCTCAGGACGTCCCTCCGTACGTCATCGCACAGGGCAACCACGCCACGCCTTACGGTGTAAACATCGAAGGGCTGAAGCGCCGTGGTTTCAGCAGAGAAGCGATTATTGCGATTCGCAATGCGTATAAAGTGCTGTACCGCAGCGGTAAAACGCTGGAAGAAGCCAAGCCAGAAATTGCTGAACTTGCAGAGCAACACCCTGAAGTGAAAGCGTTCTCTGACTTCTTCGAACGCTCTACGCGTGGTTTGATTCGTTAATGTCTGAACGTCCATTAACGATTGCCCTGGTCGCCGGAGAAACCTCCGGCGATATTCTTGGTGCCGGTCTGATTCGCGCGTTAAAAGCGCGGGTGCCGAATGCCCGATTTGTCGGTGTCGCCGGGCCATTAATGCAGGCTGAAGGCTGTGAAGCCTGGTACGAAATGGAAGAGCTGGCGGTGATGGGGATTGTCGAGGTCCTTGGGCGTCTGCGTCGTCTGCTGCACATTCGTGCCGATCTCACCCGTCGTTTTACCGAACTCAAGCCGGACGTTTTCGTCGGCATTGATGCGCCTGACTTCAACATTACCCTTGAAGGGAATCTGAAGAAACACGGCATCAAAACTATCCATTACGTCAGCCCGTCCGTCTGGGCCTGGCGCCAAAAACGTGTTTTCAAAATTGGCAGAGCCACCGATTTGGTGCTCGCATTTCTGCCTTTCGAAAAAGCGTTTTATGACCGATTTAATGTTCCTTGCCGCTTTATCGGCCACACGATGGCTGATGCCATGCCGTTGGACCCCGATAAAAACGCCGCCAGAGACACGTTGGGCATTGCCCACGATGTCCATTGCCTGGCACTGCTGCCGGGCAGTCGCGGCGCTGAAGTGGAAATGCTCAGTGCCGACTTCCTGAAAACCGCACAGCTGCTGCGCAATCACTATCCCGATCTGGAAGTGGTTGTGCCGCTGGTGAACGCCAAACGCCGTGAGCAGTTTGAGCGGATTAAAGCGGAAGTGGCGCCGGACCTGAACGTCCACATGCTTAATGGTATGGGCCGTGAAGCGATGATTGCCAGCGATGCTGCGCTGCTGGCCTCAGGCACGGCTGCGCTCGAATGTATGCTGGCGAAATGCCCTATGGTTGTCGGTTATCGCATGAAGCCGTTCACCTTCTGGCTGGCGAAGCGACTGGTGAAAACCGACTACGTGTCGCTGCCTAACTTGCTGGCGGGCCGGGAACTGGTGAAAGAACTCTTGCAGGATGAGTGTCAGCCTGAGCTGCTCGCCAACGCGCTGCAGCCGCTGCTGGCGGATGGTAAAACCAGCCACGCGATGCATGATACCTTCCGTGAACTGCACCAGCAGATTCGCTGTAACGCCGACGAGCAGGCAGCCAACGCGGTGCTGGAGCTGGCACAATGACAGACATCTTTATCTATCCGCACACCCATTTGGTGGCGGGTGTCGACGAAGTGGGCCGCGGTCCGTTAGTGGGCGCAGTGGTTACCGCTGCGGTAATCCTTGATCCGGCCCGGCCGATTATCGGTTTGAATGATTCCAAAAAATTGAGTGAAAAACGCCGCTTGGCGCTATTCGATGAAATCAAGGAGAAGGCGCTAAGCTGGAGCCTGGGTCGTGCGGAGCCGCACGAAATCGACGAACTCAACATTCTGCATGCCACAATGCTGGCGATGCAGCGCGCCGTAGCAGGCCTGCATATTTCACCGGAATACGTGTTGATTGACGGCAATCGCTGTCCGGCACTGCCGGTACCGTCATTGGCGGTCGTCAAAGGCGACAGCCGGGTGGCGGAAATCAGTGCTGCATCTATTCTGGCGAAAGTGTCCCGCGATGCGGAAATGGCCGCGCTGGACATGACCTTCCCCGAATATGGCTTCGCGCAGCATAAGGGATACCCTACGGCTTTCCATCTGGAAAAGCTGGCTCTGCATGGCGCCACCGAACACCACCGGCGCAGTTTCGGGCCTGTTAAACGCGCTCTGGGCATTGCCTGAATAAGTAAAGCGGGATTCTGAAGATGGCTGAACCACGTTTCGTACACCTGCGGGTGCATAGCGACTACTCCATGATTGATGGGCTGGCGAAGACCGGGCCGCTGGTGAAAAAGGCGGCCGCGCTCGGCATGCCTGCGCTGGCGATCACCGATTTCACCAACCTATGCGGTCTGGTGAAGTTCTACGGTGCGGGTCACGGAGCCGGTCTAAAGCCGATTATCGGTGCGGACTTCCACGTTCAAAGCGAGCTGTTTGCCGATGAACTGACGCAGCTGACGGTCATTGCCACCAACAACGAAGGCTACCAGAATCTGACGTTGTTGATTTCTCGTGCTTATCAGCGCGGGTACGGCGCACAAGGGCCGTATATCGACAGGGACTGGCTGGTCGAGCAGAAAGAAGGGCTGATCCTACTGTCTGGCGCCAGAATGGGCGATGTAGGCCGGGCGCTGTTGCGTGGCAACATGGCGCTGGCCGAACAGTGTGCTGCATTCTACGAAGAACATTTCCCGGACCGATACTATCTCGAGCTGATCCGTACCGGTCGTCAGGATGAAGAAAACTACCTGCACGCGGCGGTAAAACTGGCTGAAGAGCGCGGTTTACCCGTTGTGGCAACCAACGACGTACGTTTTATTGATGCCAGTGACTTCGACGCGCATGAAATTCGCGTGGCCATTCACGACGGTTTCACGCTCGACGATCCTAAGCGTCCGCGTAACTATTCGGCGCAGCAGTACATGCGTAACGAAGACGAGATGTGCGAGCTGTTTTCCGATATTCCGGAAGCGCTGGCCAACACCGTTGAAATCGCTAAACGCTGTAATGTCACCGTCCGTCTTGGTGAATACTTTCTGCCGCAGTTCCCTACAGGGGATATGACCACCGAAGATTTCCTCGTCCTGAAATCGAAAGAAGGTCTGGAAGATCGTCTTGAGTTCCTGTTCCCGGACCCGGCCGTTCGCGCTGAAAAACGCCCACCGTATGATGAGCGTCTGGACATCGAACTCCAGGTTATCAACCAGATGGGGTTCCCGGGATACTTCCTTATCGTAATGGAATTTATCCAGTGGTCGAAGGATAACGGTGTGCCTGTAGGCCCGGGACGTGGGTCCGGTGCCGGCTCGCTGGTGGCATACGCGCTGAGTATTACCGACCTCGATCCGCTGGAATTCGATCTGCTGTTCGAACGTTTCCTCAACCCGGAACGTGTATCCATGCCCGACTTCGACGTTGACTTCTGTATGGAGAAACGCGACCAGGTTATCGAACACGTGGCGGAAATGTACGGTCGTGATGCGGTCTCGCAGATTATTACCTTCGGTACGATGGCGGCGAAAGCGGTTATCCGCGACGTGGGCCGCGTGCTCGGTCACCCGTACGGTTTCGTCGATCGAATCTCCAAACTGGTGCCGCCTGACCCGGGCATGACGCTTGCCAAAGCCTTTGAAGCTGAACCACAGTTGCCGGAAATCTACGAGGCAGATGAAGAGGTTCGCGGGCTGATTGACATGGCTCGTCAGCTCGAAGGGGTCACCCGTAACGCTGGTAAGCACGCCGGGGGCGTGGTTATCGCGCCGACCAAAATTACCGACTTTGCCCCGCTGTACTGCGATGAATCTGGGCTACATCCGGTAACCCAGTTCGATAAAAACGACGTGGAATATGCCGGGCTGGTCAAGTTTGACTTCCTGGGGCTGCGAACGCTGACGATCATCGACTGGGCGTTGAAGATGATCAACCCGCGTCGTGCGAAGCAGGGCTTAGAGCCGATTGATATCGCCGCTATCCCGCTGGAAGATAAGAAAAGCTTCGACATGCTGCAACGCTCGGAAACCACCGCGGTGTTCCAGCTTGAATCTCGCGGCATGAAAGACTTGATTAAGCGTCTGCAGCCCGACTGTTTCGAAGATATGATTGCCCTGGTGGCCCTGTTCCGTCCGGGGCCGCTGCAGTCCGGCATGGTAGATAACTTTATCGACCGTAAGCACGGACGCGAAGAGATTTCGTATCCTGACGTACAATGGCAGCACGAAAGCCTGAAACCCGTACTGGAGCCGACTTACGGCATTATCCTGTACCAGGAACAGGTTATGCAGATTGCCCAGGTACTGTCGGGTTATACCCTCGGCGGCGCGGATATGCTGCGTCGTGCGATGGGCAAGAAAAAGCCCGAAGAGATGGCTAAGCAGCGTGGCACCTTCGAAGAAGGTGCCATCAACAACGGCGTCGACGGCGAACTGTCGATGAAAATCTTCGACCTGGTGGAGAAATTCGCCGGGTACGGCTTTAACAAATCCCACTCCGCGGCCTACGCGCTGGTGTCTTACCAGACGCTGTGGCTGAAGGCGCATTATCCGGCTGAGTTTATGGCGGCGGTGATGACGGCCGATATGGATAACACCGAGAAAGTGGTCGGGCTGGTGGATGAATGCTGGCGCATGGGGCTGAAAATTCTGCCACCAGATATCAACTCCGGGCTGTATCATTTCCACGTCAATGACGAAGGGGAAATCGTATACGGGATCGGTGCGATTAAAGGCGTCGGTGAAGGCCCGATTGAAGCGATCCTTGAAGCACGTAATGAAGGCGGTTATTTCCGCGAGCTGTTTGACCTCTGCGCCCGCGTAGACACTAAAAAGCTCAACAAACGCGTGCTGGAAAAACTGATCATGTCCGGGGCGTTTGATCGCCTCGGGCCGCACCGCGCGGCGCTGGCAAACTCGCTGCCTGACGCATTAAAAGCGGCAGATCAGCATGCCAAAGCCGAAGCCATTGGCCAGGCGGATATGTTTGGCGTTCTGGCCGATGAGCCGGAGCAAGTGGAACAATCCTACGCCAGCTGCCAGCCGTGGCCGGAACAAATTGTACTGGATGGCGAACGGGAAACGTTGGGCTTATACCTGACTGGCCACCCGATAACCCAGTATCTCAGAGAAATTGAGCGCTATGTCGGCGGCCTGAGGCTTAAAGACATGCATCCGACCGATCGTGGTAAAGTGACCACGGCGGCGGGGCTCGTGATTGCTTCGCGGGTAATGGTCACCAAGCGAGGCAATCGTATCGGCATCTGTACGTTGGATGACCGTTCCGGGCGGCTGGAGGTGATGTTGTTCACCGACGCGCTGGATAAATACCAGCATTTGCTGGAAAAAGACCGCATACTTATCGTCAGCGGACAGGTCAGCTTTGATGACTTCAGCGGGGGGCTTAAAATGACCGCCCGTGAAGTTATGGACATTGACGAAGCCCGGGAAAAATATGCTCGCGGGCTTGCTATCTCGCTGACGGACAGGCAAATTGATGACCAGCTTTTAAACCGTCTCCGTCAGTCTCTGGAACCCCATCGTTCGGGGACAATTCCAGTACATCTCTACTATCAGAGGGCGGATGCACGCGCACGGCTGCGTTTTGGCGCGACCTGGCGTGTTTCTCCGAGCGACCGTTTACTGAACGAGTTGCGTGGCCTCATTGGGTCGGAGCAGGTGGAACTGGAGTTTGACTAATACAGGAATACTATGAGTCTGAATTTCCTTGATTTCGAACAGCCGATTGCAGAGCTGGAAGCGAAAATCGATTCTCTGACCGCCGTGGGCCGTCAGGATGAAAAACTGGATATTAACATCGACGAAGAAGTGCATCGTCTGCGTGAAAAAAGCGTAGAACTGACACGTAAAATTTTCGCCGATCTTGGTGCATGGCAAGTGGCCCAGCTGGCACGCCATCCGCAGCGCCCATATACCCTGGATTATCTGCGTCTGGCGTTCGATGAGTTTGACGAGCTGGCAGGCGATCGTGCCTATGCCGACGACAAAGCTATCGTCGGCGGTATCGCACGTCTGGAGGGGCGCCCGGTGATGGTCATTGGCCATCAGAAAGGCCGTGAAACCAAAGAGAAAATTCGCCGCAACTTCGGTATGCCGGCACCGGAAGGCTACCGCAAAGCGCTGCGCCTGATGGAAATGGCTGAACGCTTCAAGATGCCAATCGTGACCTTCATCGACACCCCGGGCGCATACCCTGGCGTGGGCGCGGAAGAGCGCGGTCAGTCTGAAGCGATCGCCCGCAACCTGCGTGAAATGTCTCGCCTGAAGGTGCCGGTAATCTGCACCGTTATCGGTGAAGGCGGTTCCGGTGGTGCGCTGGCAATCGGTGTGGGCGATAAAGTGAATATGCTGCAGTACAGCACCTATTCCGTTATCTCTCCGGAAGGTTGCGCCTCCATTCTGTGGAAAAGCGCTGACAAAGCGCCATTGGCTGCTGAAGCGATGGGCATTATCGCGCCGCGTCTGAAAGAGCTGAAACTTATCGATACCGTTATCCCGGAACCACTGGGTGGCGCACATCGTAAGCCGGAAGCGATGGCTGCCAGCCTGAAAGCCCAGCTGTTGGCTGATCTGGAAGACCTGGACGTGCTGAGCACCGAAGATCTGCTCAACCGTCGCTATCAGCGTCTGATGAGCTACGGCTACGCATAAGCGTATAGAGTGCTCTGAAAAAGCCACACACTGTGTGGCTTTTTTTATACCTGCGGTTCAGCTGCGCTATGATTAGCACAGGTTTTTTTCCAGGAGGAATGCGTGAATATTATCGCCATCATGGGGCCGCACGGCGTCTACCATAAAGATCAGCCGATTAAGGACCTGGAAGCGTCGCTGACGCAGCAGGGATTCAAAATTATCTGGCCGCAAAACAGCGCCGACCTCATCAAGTTCATTGAGCAAAATCCGCGTATCTGCGGGGTTATCTTCGACTGGGACGAATACGGTGAAGAGTTGTGCCGCGATATCAATCAGCTCAACGAATATTTGCCGCTCTACGCTTTCATCAACACCCATTCCACACTGGATGTCAGCGTTAACGATATGCGCATGGCGCTGTGGTTCTTTGAGTACGCACTGGGTGCGGAAGAAGACATCGCCACGCGCATACGCCAGTACACAACCGAATACCTCGACAACATCACTCCGCCGTTTACCCGGGCGCTGTTTAATTATGTGAAAGAGGGGAAATACACCTTCTGTACGCCAGGACACATGGCGGGCACCGCGTATCAGAAAAGCCCGGTGGGCTGCCTGTTTTACGACTTCTTCGGCGGCAATACACTAAAGGCCGATGTTTCGATATCGGTGACTGAGCTGGGCTCGCTGCTCGATCACACCGGCCCGCATCTGGAAGCGGAAGAGTATATCGCACGTACGTTTGGTGCCGAGCAGAGCTACATGGTGACCAATGGCACGTCGACATCGAACAAAATCGTTGGCATGTATGCCGCGCCGACGGGAAGTACGCTGCTGATTGACCGTAACTGTCATAAGTCGCTGGCGCATTTACTGATGATGAGCGACGTAGTGCCGCTGTGGCTGAAGCCGACCCGCAATGCGCTCGGTATACTGGGCGGGATCCCGAAGCGGGAGTTTACCCGCGACAGCATCACGCAAAAAGTCAGCGCCACTGTTGGGGCTGAATGGCCGGTTCACGCAGTTATTACCAATTCCACCTATGACGGCCTGCTGTATAACACCACCTGGATTAAAGAAACCCTCGACGTGCCGTCGATTCATTTCGATTCTGCATGGGTGCCGTACACCCATTTTCATGCGATTTATGACGGTAAAAGTGGGATGAGTGGCGATCGCGTGCCGGGAAAAGTTATCTACGAAACGCAATCCACCCATAAAATGTTGGCAGCGCTGTCGCAGGCGTCGCTTATCCACATCAAAGGCGACTATGACGAAGATACCTTCAATGAAGCCTTTATGATGCACACCTCGACGTCGCCGAGTTACCCGATTGTTGCCTCGATTGAAACCGCCGCGGCGATGCTGCGCGGAAATCCGGGCAAGCGCCTGATTAACCGTTCCGTTGAACGCGCACTGCATTTCCGTAAAGAGGTGCAACGTCTGCGCGAAGAGTCTGACGGCTGGTTCTTCGATATCTGGCAGCCGGAAAAGGTGGATGAAGCCGAATGCTGGCCGGTGTCGCCTGGGGAAGATTGGCACGGATTTGCCGATGCCGATGCGGATCATATGTTCCTCGATCCGGTGAAAGTCACGATCCTGACGCCGGGGATGGACGAACAGGGCAACATGAGCGAAGAGGGGATCCCGGCGGCGCTGGTGGCGAAATTCCTCGATGAGCGAGGCGTGGTGGTTGAAAAAACCGGGCCGTATAATTTGCTGTTCTTGTTCAGCATTGGGATCGACAAAACCCGGGCGATGGGCCTGCTGCGGGGCCTGACGGAGTTTAAGCGCTCCTACGATCTGAATTTACGGGTCAAAAACATGCTGCCGGATCTGTATGCTGAAGATCCTGATTTCTACCGTAATATGCGTATTCAGGATCTGGCGCAGGGGATCCACAAGCTTATCTGCCAGCATCAGCTTTCACATCTGATGCTGCGCGCGTTCGACGTGCTGCCAGAAATGAAAATGACACCGCACAAAGCCTGGCAGCGGCAGATCAAAGGCGAGGTGGAAACAATCCAGATAGAGCAGCTGGTGGGCCGCGTATCGGCGAACATGATCCTGCCGTATCCGCCAGGTGTCCCACTGCTGATGCCGGGAGAGGTGATCACTGAGGAAAGCCGGGCGGTGCTCGATTTCCTGCTGATGCTGTGCTCCATTGGGCGTCATTATCCTGGCTTTGAAACCGATATCCACGGCGCGAAGCGTGATGAAGAGGGTGTGTACTGGGTACGAGTCTTAAAAGAGGCCTGATGTCTTGCGTCAGGCGGCTCGCCACAGGTAACGTGCTGCGGATATCAATAAGGAGAAAACATGCTGGGTTTAAAACAGGTTCACCACATCGCCATCATCGCAAGCAACTACGCCAACAGTAAGGCGTTCTACTGCGATATTCTGGGCTTCACCCTGCAGGACGAGTTTTATCGTGAAGAGCGGGATTCCTGGAAAGGCGATCTGGCGCTTAATGGCCAGTACACTATCGAGCTGTTTTCTTTTCCGTTTCCACCTGCGCGTCCCTCACGCCCTGAAGCGTGCGGCCTGCGCCATCTGGCCTTTAGCGTGGATGACCTCGATGCCTCCGTTGCCCATCTCGAAAGCCACGGTGTGAAATGTGAGGCGATTCGAATCGATCCGTTTACCGACCGCCGCTTTACTTTCTTTAGCGATCCGGACGGACTGCCGCTGGAGCTGTATCAGCAATAACTCATGAGCCTGAAATCTGTCATCGACGCGCTACAACCTTACCGACATTTTCTGGTCGCCTTCAGCGGCGGCCTGGATTCAACGGTCCTTTTGCATCAGCTGGCTTGCTGGCGAGAACAATCACCTGACGTCAGGCTACGCGCTATCCACGTTCATCATGGGCTGAGTGCGAACGCAGATGCCTGGGTTGTACATTGTCAGCAGGTTTGTACCGGTTTGGAAGTGCCGCTGGACGTGGTCAGAGTGACACTGGCAGATGAGGGTCTTGGCGTAGAAGCTCACGCCCGTGAAGCGCGCTACGACGCTTTCCGAACGGCATTGCAGCCGGGCGAAGCGCTGGTCACGGCGCAGCATTTGGACGATCAGTGTGAAACGTTGCTGTTAGCGCTCAAGCGCGGGAGCGGTCCGGCGGGCCTGTCTGGTATGTCTGTAAAATCGGCCTTTGCCGATACCACGCTGCTGCGGCCGTTGCTCAATGTTCGCAGAGATTCGCTTGAACAGTGGGCGGCCGAACACCGGTTATGCTGGATTGAAGATGAAAGTAATGGCGACGACGCATACGATCGTAACTTCCTCCGCCTGCGGGTGGTGCCATTGCTGACGGAACGTTGGCCGCATTTTGCCGACGCGGCGGCACGTAGCGCGGCATTGTGCGGGGAGCAGGAACAATTGCTGGATGAGCTGCTGGCCGAAGAACTGGCTACGCTCACCGGTACGCAAGGGCAGCTCGCCATCGAACCGCTGTTGAAGGTGAGCGAATCCCGCCGCGGGGCGTTGCTTCGTCGCTGGTTGGCGGGGCATCAGGCGATGATGCCGTCGCGTGCGATGCTGGAACGACTCTGGCAGGAAGTAGCGTTGGCGCGTGATGATGCGAATCCGCTGGTGCGCTTGGGCGATTTCGAGGTTCGACGCTATCAGCAGCAGCTGTGGTGGGTCCCGACATACGAACGGCAAAATGCCGCCCAGCTTGAGTGGACTGACCTTACTCAACCGCTGTTGCTACCCAACGGCGATACGCTTCGATGCAGTGAGGGAAAAGATATCCGCGCGCCGCATGCCGATGAGCACGTTAGCGTGCGTTATACCGCGTCGGGTACGTTGCATATTGTCGGGCGCAGCGGCGGGCGTAAGCTGAAAAAAATCTGGCAGGAGATGGGCGTTGCGCCGTGGTTAAGGGAAACCACACCGCTGCTTTATTTTAATGAGACGTTAATTGCAGCGGTGGGATATTTTGTGACGCTCGATGGACAGTGTAGGGAAGAGGAAGTGGGTTTGGCCATTATCAGACAAAAAAACGGGCAGTAGCACTGCCCGTCTGCGGATTACTCTTCGCTTACCACCACGGTACCGATATCCGGGTGGCTAAAGCTGGCTATCTTGTCGAGTCGCAGCTCGCGGCTTTCGCCTGAGGATTCAACGACAAGGTACTCAACGTTTTTGCGTGAGACTAGATCGTTTGCTTTCGCCTTCAGCACTTCGCCATCTTTCAGCTCCAGCGCCAAAACGAGATGGTTCTGACAGGCGATTTCGAGATTGTCATAGTCATCACAGTTGATGGGTTGATAAGACTCATTCATTGACATAATCGCTCACCAGTAAGTTTGCCGCCGCAAAGGCCGCTTTTTCCCTGACCGACTCTGAAATCGCGTCATCTGACGCCACTTCATTCAATACTTTTAGCACACAACCCAGCGAATCAGGTATATACCCCAGGTCTCCGCTGGCGATTTCCGCATACCGCTTGCGTATTAACTCACAATACTTTTCCACATGCCCTCCTGTCAGCGTTCTGACTCAACTGTGGGATGCAAGTTTAAGCCTACGAAGATAAACTCTGTTTAGCAAGGTGACTATACCATACTCATTTAAGCAATATCAGCAGGATGAGCTGTCTTGCGGTGAATTGGCGACAGCCTTTTGCGGCTGATTTCGGTACAATGGCCGCCAATTTTCAGGAGTAAAATCATGGCGCTGAAAGCGACAATTTATAAAGCGGCGGTCAATGTTGCCGACCTCGACCGTAACCAGTTTCTCGATGCCAGCCTGACGCTGGCACGTCACCCGTCAGAAACCGAAGAGCGCATGATGCTGCGCCTGCTGGCATGGATTATGTATGCCGACGATCGGCTGCAGTTTACCCGTGGTCTGAGCGCGGATGACGAGCCGGAAGTGTGGCTGCTCAACGATCATTTGGGTATCGACTTGTGGATTGAACTCGGTTTACCCGAAGAACGCCGCATTAAGAAAGCCTGTTCGCGATCCAAGCAGGTGGCGCTGTTCACCTACAACAGTCGCGCCGCGGAAATTTGGTGGCAGCAAAATCAGGCCGCGTTGGCCGGGTTTAAAAACCTGAGTATCTGGTACTTCGACGATACGCAACTGTCACAGCTGACGGCGTTTGCAGCACGCAATATGTCGCTCCAGGCTACGCTTCAGGAAGGCACGCTGTGGCTGTCCGACGACCAGAATAATCTGGAAATCGTCCCAACCTGCTGGCAGCAAGCGAAATGATTGTCATCTCCCAGTCGGTGTCTTTGGGTGACGAAGAGGTGGAGATCACCGCGATTCGTGCGCAGGGCAACGGCGGGCAAAACGTAAATAAGACCTCAACGGCGATTCACCTGCGCTTTGACATTCGGGCCTCCAGCCTGCCAGAGTATTATAAAGAGCGACTGTTGGCTGCCAGCCACCATTTGATCACCGCCGATGGCGTGATCATTATTAAGTCGCAGGAATATCGCAGTCAGGAAATGAATCGTGAAGCGGCGCTTGCGCGGTTGGTTTCAGTGATTCAAACCCTGACCGTCGTACAAAAACACCGTCGGGCAACGCGTCCAACGCGGGCGTCGAAAGAGCGCCGGTTGGCGTCTAAGTCGCAGAAATCATCGGTAAAAGCGATGCGCGGTAAAATCCGGAGTTCTGGGGACTGATCCCCATGTGAGCCACATAAGGAAATTAAGGTGAAGAAGGTACTGGTGACCCTCGCAGCGATCGGCATGCTTTGCGCATTGCCTGGCTGTAATAACCGTTCAGATGAACAGACGTTAAAATCCGGGCAGGACACCGCTCTGCAACCCATGCAGCAAAGCTGGCGTGGGGTTCTGCCGTGCGCTGACTGCGAAGGCATTGAAACGTCGCTGTTCCTGGAAAAAGACGGCACCTGGGTAATGAATGAGCGTTATCAGGGCGTAACGCGAGAGCCTTCATCGTTCGGTTCCTACGGCACCTGGGCTCGCACGGCTGAAAAGCTGGTGCTGACGGACAGCAAAGGCGAGAAGTCGTACTATCGTGCGAAAGGCGACAAGCTGGAAATGCTGGACAGGGAAGGCAACCCGATTGTCTCGTCGCTCAATTACACACTGGAGCCGGTGAAATCCAGCTTGCCAATCACGCCAATGGCGATGCGCGGAATGTACATCTACATGGCGGATGCCGCTGTCTTTACTGATTGCGCGACGGGTAAACGTGTGGCGGTGGCGAATAACGCCCAACTGGAACGTGATTATGCCGCGGCGCGTGGCACTGAAAGCAAGCCTGTGCTGCTGACAGTTGAAGGTCACTTCACGCTGGAGGCCAATCCGGATACAGGCGAGCAGGTGAAAACCCTGAAAGCTGATAAAGACGCGAAATTTATGCCGGGTACAGCATGCGGTAACTGAGGCTGAACGTAAGTTACAGATAAAAAAATGCCAGCCGCATAATGGGCTGGCATTTTTTATGCCTGAAAGGCGGCAGACTTAGCCTTTAATCGACTGAACCAGGTAGTTGAGAATATCCCCGGTTTTGAGCATCTGCTTCTCGCCGTTGCGACGGTATTTGTATTCAATTTCGTCGCTGTCGAGATTACGGTCGCCGATGACCACGGTATGTGGGATACCGATCAGTTCCATATCAGCAAACATCACGCCCGGACGCTCTTTACGATCGTCCATTAGCACTTCAATACCTTGAGCGCGCAGCTCAGCGTACAGCTTCTCGGCCAGCTCCTGAACGCGGTAAGATTTGTGCATGTTCATTGGCAGGATGGCAACCTGGAACGGAGCAATGTTGTCTGGCCATATGATGCCGCGCTCATCGTGGTTCTGCTCGATAGCCGCTGCAACCACACGAGTCACACCGATACCGTAACAACCCATGGTCAGAGTCTGATTACGACCGTCTTCACCCTGTACCGAGGCTTTCATGGCTTCGGAGTATTTAGTGCCGAGCTGGAAGATGTGACCGACTTCGATCCCGCGTTTGATAAGCAGCGTGCCTTGACCGTCTGGGCTAGGATCGCCTGCAACTACGTTACGGATATCAGCCACTTCCGGGGTCGCTACATCGCGGTCCCAGTTGATGCCAAAGTAGTGCTTGCCGTCGATGTTTGCGCCAGCGGCGAAATCACTCATTGCGGCAACGGTACGGTCGATAACCACTGGAATGGTCATGTTGACTGGGCCCAGGGAGCCAGGGCCGGCATTGATGATGGCACGAATTTCAGCTTCGGTTGCGAAAGTCAGCGGGCTAGCGACCTGCGCCAATTTTTCTGCTTTCACTTCGTTCAGCTCGTGATCGCCACGTACCAGCAGCGCAACCAGCGGATACGCACTGCCTTCAACCGCTTTCACCAGCAGGGTTTTAACGGTCTTCTCAACCGGCAGATTGAACTGCTCAACCAGCTCGGCGATGGTTTTTGCGTTTGGCGTATCAACCAGCGTCATTTCCTGAGTTGCTGCCGCACGCGGAGCTTTCGGTGCCAGCGCTTCAGCAAATTCGATATTGGCTGCGAAGTCAGAAGAGTCAGAGAAGATAACGTCATCTTCGCCGCTGGATGCCAGCACCTGGAATTCATGCGATGCGCTACCGCCGATAGAACCGGTATCCGCTTGAACTGCACGGAAATCCAGACCCATACGGCTGAAGATTTTGCTGTAAGCCGTGTACATTGCGTTATACGTTTCCTGCAGGGATTCCTGAGACGTATGGAACGAGTAGGCGTCTTTCATGATGAATTCACGGGAGCGCATCACGCCAAAGCGGGGACGAACTTCATCACGGAATTTGGTCTGGACCTGATAGAAGTTCAGCGGCAGTTGTTTGTAAGAGCTCAGCTCGTTACGAATCAGGTCGGTGATGACTTCTTCATGCGTTGGGCCGAGAACAAATGGACGATCGCCGCGATCGACTAAACGCAGCAGCTCGGGACCGTACTGCTCCCAGCGACCGCTCTCCTGCCACAGGTCAGCAGGCTGAACCACGGGCATGGACACCTCAATTGCACCGGCGTTATCCATCTCTTCACGCACGATGTTTTCGACTTTTTTCAGGACGCGCAGGCCGGTCGGCAGCCAAGTGTATAACCCGGAAGCGAGCTTGCGAATCATCCCGGCGCGCAGCATCAGCTGGTGGCTGATAACCTCGGCGTCGGCAGGTGTCTCCTTCAGCGTGGAGAGCAAGTATTGACTAGTACGCATGTTATTACGGTTCCATTTGAACGATCGGCACAGACGGGAAAGCCGTCTGATACAAAAAAAGTGGTTTAGTTTATCAGCCTGGCAGAAGAGTCAAAAGAGAGGAGAAGAAAATTAGCGCGCTTCCAGGGCAAAGACTTCGAACCCGGCGTCGGTGACGCGCCAGCGAACGTTAAAATCATGCAGCCAGACGGCGTAAGTTTTTCCCGTTTCTTCCCCTTTTCGGTAGGCCGGACGCGGGTCCTGAGCCAGGACATCCATTATAAAGGCGCGAAGATGAGGATAACGCTTTTCGAGTGACGGAAATGCACTTTCGAGTTCTACGGAGAAGCTGACATTCACGCTGGCAACCGGTGCCTGCTGCGCGTAGCTCGCCTGGGCATCAGGTAGCGCCTCGGCAAAAGGAAGGTACGGTTTAATATCCACGACCGGTGTGCCGTCCACTAAGTCCAGACTGCCGAGTTGCAGAATAACCTGATCTTTATGACAGCGAATGTCTTTTAATTCGACCAGCGACATTCCGACAGGGTTTGGACGGAAAGTAGAGCGGGTCGCAAACACGCCCATTCGGGCGTTGCCGCCAAGACGGGGAGGACGAACAGTGGGGCGCCAGCCGCCTTCCATGGTTTGATGAAACACGAACAGCACCCAGAGGTGGCTGAAGGCTTCAAGGCCGCGAACGGCATCTGGCTGATTATAAGGGGGTAACAAGTGAAGTTCGCCGTTACCGTGTTGCACCAGACCGGGCTGGCGTGGGACGGCAAACTTCTCTTTATAGGGCGAGCGGATAACACCTATCTGCTCAAAGGAAAATGCACTCATTTCGCCGAAACGTTGAGGGCGGTTCCCAGACAAACGGCCTGACGATAGCAGCCTGGCGTGCCGCTGGTCACTTCACAGCTGTGCAGCAGAACCGCATTGGCTTTCATTTTGGCCGCATTAATTTGCAGACGCTTGCGGGCCGTTGGAATGTTCGGTGGAGAATCCTGGTTTGACGCCTGGCAGGATTCGCCGCTGACTTCACCGAGATCGCGGAATGGACTACCAATCAGTTCTTCAGCGCTGTTATAAATTTTCACCGGAGCAGGGCGTGGCGCTTTTGGTTTGGCTGGCTCGGCTTTCGGTGGAGTTGCGGTGCTTTGTACAGGTTCTACGGGAGATCTGTTTAACATGGAACAGCCGCTCAGGATGAGCGCTACAAAACAGATCGGTAAAGCACGCATAGTATTTCCTCAATGTATTAAAAAGCCGAACTTATTGAATCAGCTGCCAGCCAAAATGACAAGACGGGCAAAAGCCCGTCCTGAATGATATTACTTTGTGGAAAGATTACCAGCCTTTAACCGCGCCACCATTGAAGATCTTGTTGGCGGCTTCGAAGACTTCGTCAGACTGATACGCTTCAACGAATTTCTTCACGTTTTCCGCGTCTTTGTTGTCTTCACGGCTCACGATCAGGTTGACGTACGGGGAGTCTTTGTCTTCAACAAAGATGCCGTCTTTTGCCGGAGTCAGGCCAATCTGGCTTGCGTAAGTGGTGTTGATAACGGCCAGAGCGATCTGAGCATCGTCGAGAGAGCGCGGCAGCTGCGGGGCTTCCAGCTCAACAATTTTCAGGTTTTTTGGGTTCCCGGTAATGTCGAGAGAGGTTGGCAGCAGACCCACACCTTCTTTCAGTGTGATCAGGCCCGATTTCTGCAGCAGCAGCAGGGAACGACCGAGGTTGGTTGGATCGTTAGGTACAGCAACCTGAGAGCCCGGCTGGAGTTCATCCAACGATTTGATTTTTTTGGAGTAGCCAGCAATCGGGTAAACGAAGGTGCTGCCGACTGGAACCAGTTTGTAGCCACGATCTTTAATCTGCTGATCAAGGTATGGTTTGTGCTGGAAGGCGTTGGCGTCGATGTCACCTTTGCTCAGGGCTTCGTTAGGCAGGACGTAGTCGTTGAAGGTCACGAGTTCAACGTCAAGGCCATACTTCTCTTTCGCTACTTTTTGAGCCACTTCAGCTACTTGCTGTTCTGCACCCACGATCACGCCGACTTTAATATGGTTAGGGTCTTTTTGATCCGGACCACAACCCACCAGTGCCAGAGAACCAATCAGGGCACCCAGGGCCGCAAAGGTTTTTAACTTGAACGCCATTTTCTTTCCTTAACTCTTAGAGTTGTATGTTGTGTGTAACGTTACTTGTGAGTGACAGCCCGGACGATACGATCGCCAGAGAATTGAATTAAATAAACCAGAACAACCAGTAATACCAGCACGGTGTTCATTACCGTGGCGTTATAGCCGATGTAACCGTACTGATAGCCAATCTGACCCAGTCCGCCAGCACCAACGGCACCGCCCATCGCGGAGTAACCGACCAGAGTGATGAGCGTAATGGTGGCCGCGTTCACCAGACCTGGCAGCGCTTCTGGCAGCAGGACTTTGCGAACGATCTGCATGACTGTGGCACCCATTGCGCGGGAGGCTTCAATCAGACCGGTTGGGATTTCCAGCAGGGCGTTTTCTACCATACGGGCGATAAACGGTGCTGCACCGACGGTCAGCGGAACGATTGCTGCTTGCAGGCCGATAGAGGTTCCGACAATCACGCGGGTAAATGGAATCATCCATACCAGCAGGATAATGAATGGAATAGAACGGAAGATATTCACCAGCGCAGAGAGAATGCCGTACAGCTTTACGTTCTCAGCAATCTGGCCAGGGCGTGTGACATACAGCAGCACGCCCACCGGCAGACCCAAGACGAAACCAAAGAAACCGGAAACAAAGGTCATTGCCAACGTTTCCCAGACGCCACGCGCCAATAACCACATCATCGGCTCAGACATAACCCAGTACCTCTACTTTCACATGGTGTTCTTGCAGCCAGGCAATGGCGGCTTGCGTATCTTCGTGTGTGCCGTGCATTTCAGTCAGCATAATGCCGAACTTCACGCCGCCAGCGTAATCCATCTGCGCGCTAATAATGTTGTTGTTCACATTAAAGCGGCGGGCGGTTTCTGACAGCAGCGGTGCATCGACGGACTGACCGGTAAATTCCATACGCAGCATGGGCACACTGTCGGCCAACTGCTCTGGTTTCAGACGCGTCAGATAGTCTTCCGGAATGTCCAGGTGCAGCGTGGACTGAATGAATTGCTGCGCCAATGGCGTTTTCGGATGAGAGAACACTTCGCTCACCGTATCCTGTTCGATCAACTCACCGTTACTGATAACCGCTACGCAGTCACAGATGCGCTTAACCACGTCCATTTCGTGCGTGATCAATAGAATGGTCAGGCCGAGACGACGGTTAATGTCTTTCAACAGTTCGAGAATAGAACGGGTTGTTGCTGGATCCAGGGCGCTGGTGGCTTCATCACACAGCAGGACTTTTGGATTGCTTGCCAGCGCACGAGCGATGGCCACGCGCTGTTTTTGCCCGCCGGAAAGGTTCGCCGGATAGCTGTCGTGTTTATCAGACAAACCTACCAGGTCCAACAGTTCCGTCACGCGACGCTTCACTTCTTCTTTAGAAGTATTGTCCAGCTCAAGCGGCAGGGCTACGTTTCCGAAAACGGTACGCGATGCCAGCAGGTTAAAATGCTGGAAAATCATGCCAATCTGGCGACGTGCTTTTGTTAACTGTGATTCGGAAAGGGCGGTTAAGTCCTGCCCATCAACAAGAACGGTTCCCTGGGTTGGACGTTCGAGTAAATTGACGCAGCGGATCAGTGTACTTTTACCTGCCCCTGATGCACCGATGACGCCGTAAATTTGTCCGGCAGGCACGTGCAGACTGACATTATTCAATGCCTGAATGCTTTTATTGCCCTGCTGGAACTCTTTGGTGATATTCGAAAGTTTTATCATTAGCTATTTATTATCGTTTAGTGATTTGCCGTGGCATTTTCTGCTGCTGCAGAGGTGCAGCGACCGTCAATGAAATGGATGTTAAGGCATCCAGACGTCTAAATCAATCCGCAGGGCGATAATGAGCACTTTATTGGCGCAGGAAAAATGAGATACTAGCGCCACAAGCCTTACTCAGGAGTAAACCGGTGGCAAAAACCGTACCCGCTATTTTTCTAGACCGTGATGGCACTATTAATGTCGATCATGGTTACGTCCACGAAATCGACGCATTCGAATTTATCGATGGCGCCATTGACGCTATGCGTGAGCTAAAAGAAATGGGCTATGCGCTGGTGTTGGTGACTAACCAGTCCGGAATTGCGCGTGGCAAATTTACCGAAGCCCAATTCGAAACATTAACGGAGTGGATGGACTGGTCTCTGGCCGATCGCGGTGTTGATCTGGATGGCATCTATTTCTGTCCGCATCACCCGCAAGGAACAGTAGAAGAGTACCGTCAGGTCTGCGATTGCCGTAAGCCACATCCGGGAATGTTGATTTCTGCCCGTGATTTCCTTCAAATCGATATGGATGCCTCCTTTATGGTTGGCGACAAACTAGAGGATATGCAGGCGGCTGCAGCTGCAGGCGTGGGTACTAAAGTATTAGTGCGTACCGGTAAGCCAGTAACCGATGAGGCTGAAAATGCAGCGGATTGGGTGCTTGATAGCCTTGCGGCGCTGCCTGCAGCTATCAAAAAGCAGAATAAGTAAGCGTTCAGGTGAAAAGATGAGCGGTTGAAATAAAAATGCATTTTTCCGCTTGTCATTCCTCAGCAGCTCCCTATAATGCGCCTCCATCGACACGGAACATGTGAACAACTTCACAGTGTACCGGCGGCGATGAGAGTTAAAAATCCTGAAATTAAGGGTTGACTCTGAAAGAGGAAAGCGTAATATACGCCACCTCGAGTTAGCAAGCGAAAGCGCGTAACTCACTGCTCTTTAACAATTTATCAGACAATCTGTGTGGGCACTCAAAGTGACATGGATTCTTAAACGTCGAAAGACGCTAAATAGAATACCAAGTCTTATGAGTGAACATACGTAATTCATTACGAAGTTTAATTCATGAGCATCAAACTTAAATTGAAGAGTTTGATCATGGCTCAGATTGAACGCTGGCGGCAGGCCTAACACATGCAAGTCGAGCGGTAGCACAGGAGAGCTTGCTCTCTGGGTGACGAGCGGCGGACGGGTGAGTAATGTCTGGGAAACTGCCCGATGGAGGGGGATAACTACTGGAAACGGTAGCTAATACCGCATAACGTCTTCGGACCAAAGAGGGGGACCTTCGGGCCTCTTGCCATCGGATGTGCCCAGATGGGATTAGCTAGTAGGTGGGGTAATGGCTCACCTAGGCGACGATCCCTAGCTGGTCTGAGAGGATGACCAGCCACACTGGAACTGAGACACGGTCCAGACTCCTACGGGAGGCAGCAGTGGGGAATATTGCACAATGGGCGCAAGCCTGATGCAGCCATGCCGCGTGTATGAAGAAGGCCTTCGGGTTGTAAAGTACTTTCAGCGAGGAGGAAGGCGTTGTGGTTAATAACCGCAGCGATTGACGTTACTCGCAGAAGAAGCACCGGCTAACTCCGTGCCAGCAGCCGCGGTAATACGGAGGGTGCAAGCGTTAATCGGAATTACTGGGCGTAAAGCGCACGCAGGCGGTCTGTCAAGTCGGATGTGAAATCCCCGGGCTCAACCTGGGAACTGCATTCGAAACTGGCAGGCTAGAGTCTTGTAGAGGGGGGTAGAATTCCAGGTGTAGCGGTGAAATGCGTAGAGATCTGGAGGAATACCGGTGGCGAAGGCGGCCCCCTGGACAAAGACTGACGCTCAGGTGCGAAAGCGTGGGGAGCAAACAGGATTAGATACCCTGGTAGTCCACGCCGTAAACGATGTCGACTTGGAGGTTGTGCCCTTGAGGCGTGGCTTCCGGAGCTAACGCGTTAAGTCGACCGCCTGGGGAGTACGGCCGCAAGGTTAAAACTCAAATGAATTGACGGGGGCCCGCACAAGCGGTGGAGCATGTGGTTTAATTCGATGCAACGCGAAGAACCTTACCTACTCTTGACATCCAGAGAACTTAGCAGAGATGCTTTGGTGCCTTCGGGAACTCTGAGACAGGTGCTGCATGGCTGTCGTCAGCTCGTGTTGTGAAATGTTGGGTTAAGTCCCGCAACGAGCGCAACCCTTATCCTTTGTTGCCAGCGGTTCGGCCGGGAACTCAAAGGAGACTGCCAGTGATAAACTGGAGGAAGGTGGGGATGACGTCAAGTCATCATGGCCCTTACGAGTAGGGCTACACACGTGCTACAATGGCGCATACAAAGAGAAGCGACCTCGCGAGAGCAAGCGGACCTCATAAAGTGCGTCGTAGTCCGGATTGGAGTCTGCAACTCGACTCCATGAAGTCGGAATCGCTAGTAATCGTAGATCAGAATGCTACGGTGAATACGTTCCCGGGCCTTGTACACACCGCCCGTCACACCATGGGAGTGGGTTGCAAAAGAAGTAGGTAGCTTAACCTTCGGGAGGGCGCTTACCACTTTGTGATTCATGACTGGGGTGAAGTCGTAACAAGGTAACCGTAGGGGAACCTGCGGTTGGATCACCTCCTTACCTTAAAGAACCTGCCTTTGTAGTGTCCACACAGATTGTCTGATGAAAAATAAGCAGTAAAAAAATCTCTGCAGGCTTGTAGCTCAGGTGGTTAGAGCGCACCCCTGATAAGGGTGAGGTCGGTGGTTCAAGTCCACTCAGGCCTACCAATTCATTTCGTTGCTTTGGTACGTTCTGGCAGGAAATGAACGGGTAAGAGATTTGATAATACGATGGGGTTATAGCTCAGCTGGGAGAGCGCCTGCCTTGCACGCAGGAGGTCTGCGGTTCGATCCCGCATAGCTCCACCATCACTTTACTGCTGAAAATAAACTTCAGAGTGTACCTGAAAAGGTGTACTGCGAAGTTTTGCTCTTTAAAAATCTGGATCAAGCTGAAAATTGAAACGACACACTGTTTCCTTTCTCCGTAATAAGAAAGGAAAATACGGTGTGTTCGAGTCTCTCAAATTATCGCAAGTCGATGGTGAATCGAAAGAAACATCTTCGGGTTGTGAGGTTAAGCGACTAAGCGTACACGGTGGATGCCCTGGCAGTCAGAGGCGATGAAGGGCGTGCTAATCTGCGATAAGCGTCGGCGAGGTGATATGAACCTTTGACCCGGCGATACCCGAATGGGGAAACCCAGTGTGTTTCGACACACTATCATTAAGTGAATACATAGCTTAATGAGGCGAACCGGGGGAACTGAAACATCTAAGTACCCCGAGGAAAAGAAATCAACCGAGATTCCCCCAGTAGCGGCGAGCGAACGGGGAGGAGCCCAGAGTCTGAATCAGCGCGCGTGTTAATGGAACGGTCTGGAAAGTCCGGCGATACAGGGTGATAGCCCCGTACATGAAAATGCACGCGTTGTGAACTCGAAGAGTAGGGCGGGACACGTGGTATCCTGTCTGAATATGGGGGGACCATCCTCCAAGGCTAAATACTCCTGACTGACCGATAGTGAACCAGTACCGTGAGGGAAAGGCGAAAAGAACCCCGGCGAGGGGAGTGAAAAAGAACCTGAAACCGTGTACGTACAAGCAGTGGGAGCCTACTTGTTAGGTGACTGCGTACCTTTTGTATAATGGGTCAGCGACTTATATTCTGTAGCAAGGTTAACCGAATAGGGGAGCCGAAGGGAAACCGAGTCTTAACTGGGCGTTAAGTTGCAGGGTATAGACCCGAAACCCGGTGATCTAGCCATGGGCAGGTTGAAGGTTGGGTAACACTAACTGGAGGACCGAACCGACTAATGTTGAAAAATTAGCGGATGACTTGTGGCTGGGGGTGAAAGGCCAATCAAACCGGGAGATAGCTGGTTCTCCCCGAAAGCTATTTAGGTAGCGCCTCGTGAATTCATCTTCGGGGGTAGAGCACTGTTTCGGCTAGGGGGTCATCCCGACTTACCAACCCGATGCAAACTACGAATACCGAAGAATGTTATCACGGGAGACACACGGCGGGTGCTAACGTCCGTCGTGAAGAGGGAAACAACCCAGACCGCCAGCTAAGGTCCCAAAGTCATAGTTAAGTGGGAAACGATGTGGGAAGGCTCAGACAGCCAGGATGTTGGCTTAGAAGCAGCCATCATTTAAAGAAAGCGTAATAGCTCACTGGTCGAGTCGGCCTGCGCGGAAGATGTAACGGGGCTAAACTATGCACCGAAGCTGCGGCAGCGACACTATGTGTTGTTGGGTAGGGGAGCGTTCTGTAAGCCGTTGAAGGTGGCCTGTGAGGGTAGCTGGAGGTATCAGAAGTGCGAATGCTGACATAAGTAACGATAAAGCGGGTGAAAAGCCCGCTCGCCGGAAGACCAAGGGTTCCTGTCCAACGTTAATCGGGGCAGGGTGAGTCGACCCCTAAGGCGAGGCCGAAAGGCGTAGTCGATGGGAAACAGGTTAATATTCCTGTACTTGGTGTTACTGCGAAGGGGGGACGGAGAAGGCTATGTTATCCGGGCGACGGTTGTCCCGGTTTAAGCATGTAGGCGGAGAGTTTAGGTAAATCCGGACTCTTATCTAACGCTGAGGTGTGATGACGAGGTACTACGGTACTGAAGTAACAGATGCCCTGCTTCCAGGAAAAGCCTCTAAGCATCAGGTAACACGAAATCGTACCCCAAACCGACACAGGTGGTCAGGTAGAGAATACCAAGGCGCTTGAGAGAACTCGGGTGAAGGAACTAGGCAAAATGGTGCCGTAACTTCGGGAGAAGGCACGCTGATGTGTAGGTGAAGCCCCTGCGGGTGGAGCTGAAATCAGTCGAAGATACCAGCTGGCTGCAACTGTTTATTAAAAACACAGCACTGTGCAAACACGAAAGTGGACGTATACGGTGTGACGCCTGCCCGGTGCCGGAAGGTTAATTGATGGGGTTATCCTTAGGGAGAAGCTCTTGATCGAAGCCCCGGTAAACGGCGGCCGTAACTATAACGGTCCTAAGGTAGCGAAATTCCTTGTCGGGTAAGTTCCGACCTGCACGAATGGCGTAATGATGGCCAGGCTGTCTCCACCCGAGACTCAGTGAAATTGAACTCGCTGTGAAGATGCAGTGTACCCGCGGCAAGACGGAAAGACCCCGTGAACCTTTACTATAGCTTGACACTGAACATTGAGCCTTGATGTGTAGGATAGGTGGGAGGCTTTGAAGCGAGGACGCCAGTTCTTGTGGAGCCAACCTTGAAATACCACCCTTTAATGTTTGATGTTCTAACGTAGACCCGTAATCCGGGTTGCGGACAGTGTCTGGTGGGTAGTTTGACTGGGGCGGTCTCCTCCCAAAGAGTAACGGAGGAGCACGAAGGTTAGCTAATCCTGGTCGGACATCAGGAGGTTAGTGCAATGGCATAAGCTAGCTTGACTGCGAGAGTGACGGCTCGAGCAGGTGCGAAAGCAGGTCATAGTGATCCGGTGGTTCTGAATGGAAGGGCCATCGCTCAACGGATAAAAGGTACTCCGGGGATAACAGGCTGATACCGCCCAAGAGTTCATATCGACGGCGGTGTTTGGCACCTCGATGTCGGCTCATCACATCCTGGGGCTGAAGTAGGTCCCAAGGGTATGGCTGTTCGCCATTTAAAGTGGTACGCGAGCTGGGTTTAGAACGTCGTGAGACAGTTCGGTCCCTATCTGCCGTGGGCGCTGGAGAATTGAGGGGGGCTGCTCCTAGTACGAGAGGACCGGAGTGGACGCATCACTGGTGTTCGGGTTGTCATGCCAATGGCATTGCCCGGTAGCTAAATGCGGAAAAGATAAGTGCTGAAAGCATCTAAGCACGAAACTTGCCCCGAGATGAGTTCTCCCTGACTCCTTGAGAGTCCTGAAGGAACGTTGAAGACTACGACGTTGATAGGCTGGGTGTGTAAGCGTAGCGATACGTTGAGCTAACCAGTACTAATGAACCGTGAGGCTTAACCTTACAACGCCGAAGATGTTTTGGCGAGAGAGACACGATATTCAGCTTGATAACAGATTAACTGACAGACCCTGAGGGGTGTGTTGGACAACAGAATTTGCCTGGCGGCAACAGCGCGGTGGTCCCACCTGACCCCATGCCGAACTCAGAAGTGAAACGCCGTAGCGCCGATGGTAGTGTGGGGTCTCCCCATGCGAGAGTAGGGAACTGCCAGGCATCAAATTAGCAGGAAACCGGGGCATAAAACCGGTTGTTGTAAAGAAATTCGGTGGAGCGGTAGTTCAGTCGGTTAGAATACCTGCCTGTCACGCAGGGGGTCGCGGGTTCGAGTCCCGTCCGTTCCGCCACTTATTGAAAGCCCTGAGCATCTGCTCAGGGCTTTTTCTTTTATCTAAATCCAGCAATTATTGCCATAAACGCAAAAATCCTCTGCGTTTTTGACTCTTTTTCTTCTCATCCGCTCTCGCCATAATCCTCTGAAAACACACATAAAGTAATTCATGAGGAAATTATGACAATCCCTGCATTTGGTTTAGGTACTTTCCGTCTTAAAGACGACGTTGTTATCGCATCAGTAAAAACGGCTCTCGAACTTGGCTACCGCGCTGTCGATACCGCCCAGATTTATGATAATGAAGCTGAAGTGGGTCAGGCGATCGCTGAAAGCGGGGCTCCGCGCAGCGAATTGTTTATCACTACCAAGATCTGGATTGAAAATCTGAGCAAAGATGCGCTGATCCCAAGCCTAAAAGAAAGCCTGAAAAAGCTGCGTATGGATTATGTGGATCTGACCTTGATCCACTGGCCTTCTCCGCAAGATGCTGTTTCTGTTGAAGAGTTTATGCAGGCGCTGCTGGAGGCTAAGAAAAGTGGTCTGACGCGTGAGATTGGTATTTCTAACTTCACCATCCCCCTGATGGAAAAAGCGATCGCAGCGGTTGGGGCAGAAAATATTGCCACTAATCAGATCGAACTCTCTCCATATCTGCAAAACCGCAACGTTGTTGAGTGGGCCAAAAAACAGGGCATACACATCACTTCGTATATGACGCTGGCTTATGGTAAAGCGCTAAAGGATGAAGCCATTCAGGGGATTGCAGACAAACATGGCGCGACGCCTGCTCAGGTGATTCTGGCCTGGGCGATGGGAGAAGGTTACGCCGTAATCCCGTCATCAACTAAACGTGAGAACTTGGCGAGCAATCTGCTGGCACAGGATCTCAAGCTGGATGATGCTGACAGAGCGGCGATTGCTGCCCTGGAATGCAACGATCGTCTGGTGAGCCCAGAAGGCCTGGCGCCGAACTGGGATTAATCGAATGTGGGGGCATCGTTGCCCCCAAATTACTTTTTACGCTGAGCTTCGTGCTCGCTCAGAAAATCAATGAACGCTCGAATACGCGTGCTAACCGCTCGGTCACTGTAATAGACGGCGCTAAATGGCATCTCCACCGGTAGTCTCTTATCGGCCAACAACTCGATAAATTCCCCTCTGGCAATCTCGTTATCCACCATATAGTCCGACAGGCAGGCAATTCCATTCCCGCTCAAACAGAGTTGTTTCAGTGTTTCGCCACTGTTAGACGATATCTCTGACGTTACCTCATGCAACTGCCCATCACAACAGGAAACAGGCCAGATATTGAGGGACGTGGGCTCGGTGAATCCGAGGCACTGATGCTGTTTCAGATCTTCCACTGTTTCCGGCATTCCTAAACGCTCAACGTAATCGGGCGAAGCGATGATTTTTCGGTAGCTGGCAAACAGAGGCCGTGCGCGCAGGCTGGAGTCGGTTAACGTACCAGCACGGATAGCCACATCCACCTTTCGCTCAATGAGATTAATGAATGTTTCCGAAGACACTAGCGAAAGCGTAATTTCAGGGTAGCGCTCGCGAAAAGGCTTAATCAGAGGCATCAGATAATGGAGGATAACGGGCGTCGCCGCATCGATACGCAATAATCCACGCGGCGTATGTCGCGCCTCCATTAATTCATTTTCGGCAGCGGCCATCTCCTGCAAAACGCCCTGCATACGACGGAAATAGCGTTCACCTTCTTCAGTCAGGCTGAGCTGACGCGTGGTGCGATTCAGCAAGCTGACACCCAGTTTTGACTCCAACTTTTTAACGGCGCGACTTACGGCTGAATTCGCCTGGCCAAGTTGTTCTGCCGCACGGCTAAAGCTGCCGCTTTCTACCACCGCGACAAAGATGGCAATTTCTTCTGATGTCGCTCTCATTGTTGCACCACCTGCAAAATTCTAATTAGATTTTGAGCATTTTTGTCATTTAAACACTGGCGCATACTGCTGTCATCTTAATCCTGATGATACGGATTAAATTATGCCGCTGGTGCCCCGGTGCTCACGGCACTCACAGGGCGGATAAACCATTGAGCATTACGGTCTGGCACAAACACCGTGGATTGGAGCAGTTATTGCGTTCGTCGCTTTCCTGTTAATCGGCGTGAGGGGACCTCTCGATAAACCAGCAAAAGTGGCGGTTGCCCAGCGAACGTAGTCCTCATTTGCTTACAGTATGAGGCGTATCTTTCTGGAAAATAGCGTTGAAACTGTGAGCAAAAGTCCCTATAACAGAAGAACCACACTGTGATGTCAGCGTGGTTTTTCTGTGATTGAGGCCATAAAACCAAAGTGCGAAAAAATACCTATGCCATGCGTTACGTTGCCGGACAACCGGCCGAGAGGATCTTACCTCCCGGTTCGTTCGCGACTATTGGCAAGGCATTGCCCGCCGGTGAACCGCTGAGTAGCGAAGCGAAAATTCGCGTTCTGGTGTGGAATATTTTTAAGCAGCAGCGCGCAGAATGGTTATCGGTGCTGAAAAACTTTGGTAAAGACGCTCATCTGGTCTTGCTCCAGGAAGCTCAAACGACGCCCGAACTGGTTCGTTTTGCCACCACCCACTATCTGGCCGCCGATCAGGTGCCTGCCTTTGTTTTGCCGCAGCATCCTTCTGGCGTGATGACCTTATCGTCAGCCCATCCAGTTTACTGCTGCCCGTTACGCGAACGTGAGCCCATTCTGCGCCTGGCAAAGTCGGCGCTGGTCACGGTTTATCCGTTACCGGACTCTCGTCTGCTGATGGTCGTCAATATTCACGCGGTCAATTTCAGTCTGGGTGTGGACGTCTACAGTAAACAGCTTTTGCCGATTGGCGATCAAATTGCTCATCACAGTGGGCCGATTATTATGGCAGGCGATTTTAATGCCTGGAGCCGTCAGCGAATGAATGCGCTTTATCGCTTTGCGCGTGAAATGTCACTGCGTGAGGTTCGCTTCACCGACGATCAGCGCCGCCGTGCGTTCGGTCGCCCTCTCGATTTTGTGTTCTACCGTGGTCTGAATGTGCATGAAGCCTCCGTTCTGGTGACTCGCGCATCTGATCACAATCCGCTACTAGTGGAATTCAGTCCCGGCAAACCTGAGCGATAAAGGTAAGTCAGGTCTGCCGTGGGGCAGACCTGTGCACGTAAGGTGCTGCCCTTTCATCATTCAATCAACCGAAGGACAACACAATGACAACGCAATCTCACCACAATAATGTCGATAAACAGTTTGGCTCTCAGGCAAGTGCCTATTTAACCAGCGCGGTACATTCATCAGGACGTGATTTACAACGTCTGGGCGAGCGTCTGAGCGCATTCCCGCAAGCAAAAGTACTGGATCTCGGCTGCGGGGCAGGGCATGCGAGCTTCGTTGCCGCCGCGCATGTTGCGCAGGTAACAGCTTACGACTTGTCAGCACAAATGCTCGACGTGGTGAAACAGGCGGCGAAGGACAAAGGACTGAACAACATCACGACATCGCAGGGTTATGCGGAAATATTGCCGTTTGACGACGCCTCTTACGATGTGGTGATCAGCCGTTATTCCGCGCATCACTGGCATGACGTGGGGCAGGCGATGCGTGAAATCAAACGCGTGCTGAAGCCGGGTGGTGTATTTATCATCATGGACATCATGTCTCCCGGTCATCCGTTGCGAGACGTCTGGTTGCAGACCGTTGAAGCATTGCGTGATACCTCGCATGTACGCAATTACTCAAGCGGCGAGTGGTTCTCAATGATCAACGAGGCTGGACTGATTACCGACAGTTTGATTACCGACCGCTTACCGCTGGAATACAGCTCCTGGGTGGCGCGGATGCGTACGCCAGAGGCATTGTGTGCCGCTATTCGCCTGTATCAGGAAAGTGCGTCTCAGGAAGTGAAGGACTATTTTGAGCTGCAGGAGGAAGGGTCGTTTACCAGCGACACCATAATGGCAGAGGCGCATAAAGCCGCATAAATAAAAAAGGCACCGAGGGAATCGGTGCCTTTTTTGCTAAACAGGTTTATCAGGAATCGGGTCTGTCGCTATTTTTAACAAACAGCGTCAACTGATCACCCGGCTTCAGGTTGTCGGTATCATCGTTCCAGCGCACGACATCATTGATGTTGACGCCATGACGCTTAGCGATACTCGACAGCGAATCCCCTTTGCGAACGCGATACGTAATGCTATCGCTGTTTTTAGCAAGACGAGATGCACTGCTACCTGCGCCTACGGTCAGGTTCTGACCCACTTTAAGGTGCGCGCCACGCAGTGAATTCCACTGCTGCAGATCTTTCGATGTCACGCCAAGGCGTGCCGCAATACCCGAAAGGGTGTCACCTGAACGTACCCTATAGCTACGGCTGGTCAGCGGTGAATTATCTGCCACCAGAGTCGGCTGAACCGCGGCGATATCGCCAGAGGCCAGAGACTCACGCAGCTGGTCGGCATGCTTCTGCGGAACCATCACATACTTTGGTCCGCTGGCACCGAGGGTAGAACCCTTAACGCCCGCATTAAACGCCTTCAGCTTGGTGACTGAAATACCGGCCATATCCGCCACTTGCTTAACGTCAACAGGGCTATCCAGTCGAACGCGAGCCAGTGCACGACTTTCATCTGCCGTCGGCAGCTGAATGCCATAGCGTTTGCTGTTCTTGAGAATATCGCTCAAGGCCAGCATTTTAGGCACGTAAATCTTCGTTTCCTGAGGTAATGACAGCGACCAGAAATCGGTAGGTTTGCCCCGCGATTTGTTCGCTTTCATTGCCTTCATCACACGACCTTCGCCGCTGTTATACGCTGCGACCGTTAACAACCAGTCGCCGTCAAACATCTTATTCAGACGCTGCATCATATCGAGTGCTGCCGTAGTAGAAGCAACAACATCGCGACGCGCGTCATATGCGCGGGTCTGTTTTAAACCATAATTGCGCCCTGTGCTCGGAATGATCTGCCAGATGCCTGCGGCATTGGCGCCAGACGTTGCATGGGGGTCAAAAGCGCTCTCCACTATGGGTAGTAGTACCAGTTCCATAGGCATGTTACGTTTCTTAACTTGCCCTGCTATCCAGTACATATACGGCTCTGCCCGTAAAGTTACATCGTGGAGATAGCTCTTATTGCGTAAATACTTTTGTCTCTGTTCGCGAATCCGGCCATTATCCGGAATTCCCATCTTTAGCTCGCCGCCAATAGAAGCCCACAAGTCCTGATCCTGCGCATAAAATGTTCCATCGTCCATCCATCGCGCTTGACTTGCAAACTTCCCTGCTTCCCCTTGACTAGCCGCAGAAAGGCTCTGTGCATGCTGTTGTACGTTACCATCTTGATTAGCCTGGCAACCCACTAGCAGGACAGAGGCGAGTAATATCGCTCGTGCCTTCATGTGTGTGGTCAATAGTTGCTTAAAAGACGAGCAATCATAACGGCGAAAAAATGAAAAGGCAACCCTGGGCATTTAGAAGTTATCTTTCTTTGACCTTAACCATGCAAAACGCTGCTCAGGTTGTTGCAAATTTGTTTCTTTGGAAATTTCTTCAATTAAATCAGTGTCATCTGTTCTCAAAAATACATTGGTTTGACGTTCATTTTTAAGAATTACGGGTAGTGTTTTTTGGTTTTTTACGCGTAACTCATTAACTTCTCTATAGTATTCGTTTATGGCCCGATCGTGGGGTAGAACGCTCAATGCAAACTTAATATTTGCTAATGTATATTCATGAGCGCAACACACCAGCGTATGGTCGGGAAGTGACAGTAATTTCTGAAGTGACTGATACATCTGCTCTGGCGAGCCTTCGAAGAGACGTCCGCATCCTCCGGAGAACAACGTATCCCCAGAGAAAAGATAAGGGTCGCTAAAGAAACAGACGTGGCCTAAGGTATGTCCTGGGGTCGCAATTACAGAAAATTCGCATCCCAAAACATCGACCGTATCACCTTCTTTAACAATATGGGTGGCCCCTTTATCTTGTGTCTCTTGTGGGCCATACACCACAAGTCCCGGAAATTTTTGCGTCAGTTCTTTCACTCCGCCAACGTGATCGTGGTGATGGTGGGTCAATAAAATGGCCTGCGGCTGCCAATTATTTTCAGCAATCGCGGCGAGGATTGGCGCCGCTTCGCCTGGATCGACAATCAAACACTTTCCATCGTCCTGGCTCAGCACCCAGATGTAGTTGTCCTGAAATGCGGGAATACTGTTAAGATTCATTGATTACCTCTCATAATGTTGCGGAAGGTTGTGATGAAACCGGCAAGGATACCTCTGACAGTTACGGCGCCAAACCACTGGGCGGAAATGCCCTGGGGTGAATACTATCGTGAAGCGCTGGAACAGCAGTTAAAGCCGTGGATGGCGAAACTTTATGGATTTCATCTGCTTAAGATTGGCAATTTGAGCGCGGAAATCAATACCGATGCGTGCGCAATCTCGCATCAGGTCAACGTATCGCTCGATGGTGACCCGATGCAGGTGAAGGCAGACCCGCTGCATTTACCGTTTGCAGAAAAGTCGGTTGATGCCTGCTTACTGGCGCACACCTTGCCCTGGTGTCAGGACCCGCACAGTTTACTGCGAGAAGCCGACCGTGTATTGATTGACGACGGCTGGTTGATTTTGACAGCGTTCAACCCGGTCAGTCTGATGGGGTTACGTAAAATGGTCCCGGTTCTGCGCAACCGCATGCCTTATAATAGCCGGATGTTTAGCCTGATGCGTCAGCTCGACTGGTTGGGTCTACTCAATTTTGAAGTGCTGCATCAGAGCCGCTTTCAGGTACTGCCCTGGACCCGCCAGGGCGGGCGGATCCTGAGCACGCATGTTCCCGCATTAGGGTGTTTACAAGTGATTGTTGCACGTAAAAGAACAGTACCGCTGACGCTCAACCCAACGCGGCAAAGCAAATCCCGGAACCCGATGCGCCAGACAGTCGGCGCCACGCGCCAGTACCGTAAACCGCAGGATTAACTTTCCGGTTTGTAACCTGTATCTGCCTGCGTTGGGCTCATCGCCGCGGCGCGGGCAAGCTCATCACAGCGTTCGTTTTCTGGATGGCCAGAATGGCCTTTCACCCATTCCCACTGAATTTTATGCTGGCTAAGCGCGGCGTCGAGACGCTGCCACAGGTCGACATTCTTCACCGGTTTTTTATCTGCCGTCTTCCAGCCGCGTTTTTTCCAATTGTGGATCCACTGCGTAATTCCCTGACGAACGTACTGGCTGTCAGTGCTAAGGGTGATTTCACAATGTTCCTTCAGCGCTTCAAGTGCCACAATGGCGGCCATCAACTCCATCCGGTTGTTGGTGGTCAGGTAATAACCTTCATTAAAGGTTTTTTCATGCTGACGAAAGCGTAAAATTGCGCCGTAGCCGCCAGGACCTGGGTTACCGAGGCAAGAACCATCGGTGAAAATTTCTACCTGTTTAAGCATCTCTGGTAGACTTCCTTTAATTGAAATCGACACGAAAACGGTAAGTCTGACATAAATGAACGATATGAGCACTGCAATTACCCGACAGATCGTCCTCGATACGGAAACCACCGGTATGAACCCGATCGGTGCGCATTATGAAGGACATAAGATCATCGAAATCGGTGCGGTCGAGGTGATCAACCGTCGTTTAACGGGTAATAACTTCCACGTTTATCTCAAACCTGACCGCCTGGTCGATCCAGAAGCGTTCGGCGTTCACGGAATTGCCGATGAGTTCCTCCTCGACAAACCGACCTTCGCCGACGTTGCCGACGAGTTTATCGAATACATTCAGGGTGCGGAGCTGGTCATCCATAACGCATCGTTCGATATCGGCTTTATGGACTACGAGTTTGCCAAACTCAACCGTGGCATTGCCAAGACCAACACCTTCTGCAAAGTCACCGACAGTCTGGCGCTGGCGCGTAAAATGTTCCCCGGCAAGCGTAACAGCCTCGATGCACTGTGTTCGCGCTATGAAATAGACAACAGCAAACGTACGCTCCACGGCGCATTGCTCGATAGTCAGATTCTGGCCGATGTCTACTTGCTGATGACCGGCGGACAAACGTCGATGAAATTTGCGATGGAAGGGGACAGCCAGCAGCAGGGCAATGACTCCGGAATTCAGCGTATTGTGCGTGGAGCCAGTGCACTACGCGTTATTTCCGCCAGTGATGAAGAGTTAGCGGCCCACGAATCGCGCCTCGACCTGGTGCAAAAGAAAGGCGGGAGCTGTCTCTGGCGTGCCTGAAACCCGTGAGCATGCGCTGAAAAGCAGCATGTGGGCGATTTTTGCAGCAACTGATTCAAAACTTAAGAAAAAGCGTTGACGCAGGATCGGGGAATCCGTAATATTCGCCTCGTTCCCAAGGGAACAGTGGAGCGGTAGTTCAGTCGGTTAGAATACCTGCCTGTCACGCAGGGGGTCGCGGGTTCGAGTCCCGTCCGTTCCGCCACTATTCAGAAGGCCTGAATCAGCAATGATTCAGGCCTTCGTCGTTTCTGCCGTTCTCAATGGCCAATGCTTCCCCTGCCATGATGCACCCGACAAGGGAAATCAATGCTAGCGGCGATTCCAGGGCATCACGCCTAACAAACGCGCCATCCCGCAAAATCCACTGACGCCAGCAAACAGCAAACCCGCGCCGACAAAACCGGAAATCAGGAAGAATGCCTGATGTACGCTGTATCCCAGAATCACACCCAGCAGAATTAGTGTCCCCGCCACAATTTGCACCTGACGCATAATGGGCAGCGGCTGAGATCTATCCTTCAGGACAGCTTCACCCGTTTTCTTCCAGCCGTTCAGGCCACCGTCAAGAATAAATACTTTTGCCGGGGCCACCGCCTGCGCCAGTTTTTGTGCATTCTGCGCGGTGCGCGTGCCAGATTGGCAATAGAAAATTACCGTATCGTAATCTTCGAAAGGCCCAAGCCGGTCGCCATTTTCAATAGCGGAAAGTGAGAGTAAATGTGCTTCGGCAATATTTTCGCGGGCGTGTTCATCCGGCTCGCGAATGTCTATCAGGGCCGCACCCTGTGCCAGAAGTGCCCTGGCCTCAGTGGGGGAAAGTGAAGGGATGGTCATAGCGTTCCTTATTGATAACCCGTCATTTATATCGAGCATCCTACCCTAATTATGGTTGTCCGTGTCTGGCGGGGGATCAATTTACGGGCCCGAATCCTCGCGCATTCAGGCCCGTGGTCCTTACTCTTTGGCAATCTCCACGCCAGTGAAGGCATCGCTCACACCTTCTTTGTCGTGGCGGGCAATCCAGCGGTAGCAGCCTGCGCTCAGGAATGCGCCGATGAACCAGCTAAAGTTAGCCACTTCATGCAGGGCCGGGATAAAGCTAATGATGAGTCCGACCGCGACCGACGGAACAAGCGCGGCAATCGCTTTGGGATTAAAGCCATTTTTGTACCAGTAACGGCCCGCAGGGGAGACGGTGAACAAATCATCGACCACCACTTTCCCGCGCTTAATCAGATAAAAATCTGCCAGCAGAATCCCGAACAGTGGGCCGATAAATGCGCCCAGCACGTCGAGCGTATAGTGAATCAGCTCCGGCGACTGGAACAGATTCCACGGCGTCAGCAGCACAGAGCCGACGGCGGCAATCATCCCCCCGGTGCGGAAGCTGATTTTTTGTGGGGAGCAGTTCGAGAAGTCGAACGCAGGCGAGACAAAGTTCGCCACGATATTGATCCCAATGGTCGCGGTGATCATCGTCAGCAGGCCGATGGCCATCGCCACGCTGTTGCCGACGTGGCTAACCGTTTCAATCGGGTCAGTAATCATGCGGCCAAACAGCGACTGCGAGCCGGAAACAATAATCACCGTCACAATCGAGAACAGCAGGAAGTTGAACGGCAGCCCCCAGCGGTTGCCGCGACGAATTTCCTGCATGTTTTTGCCATAACGCGAAAAGTCACCAAAGTTCAGCAGCGGGCCGGAGAAATAGGACACGACCAGCGCCGTGGCGGTGATCATCTGCCAGGTTTGCTCCCCGGCGCTCAGTTGTTTGCTGGCAAGCGTAAAGGAAATACCGTCCAGCCCGGTCTGATACAAAATCCAGCCCGCCAGCGCCATCATCACGACATACACCGCCGGACCGGCAATATCAATAAAGCGCTTAATGGCGCTCATCCCGTGCCAGAACACCAGCGCCTGTAGCACCCACATAATGCCAAAACAGATCCAGCCCAAATGCGACAGGCCGAGGAAATGGCCGGTGGTCAACGAGGCCAGAGAAGGCCAAAACTTCAAACCGACCAGCATCAGCGCGTTGGCCGCCAGATAGGTCTGGATGCCGTACCACGCAAAGGCAATCAGGCCGCGGATCACCGCCGGAATATTAGCGCCGAACACGCCAAACGCCTGACGGCTTATCACAGCGTACGGCACGCCCGCCATCTGACTGGGTTTCGCCACCAAATTGGCGCACAGTTGCACGATACAAATACCGGCCAGCAGGCAAAGCAGCACCTGCCAGCTCGCCAGGCCGAGAGTAAAGAAGCTTGCGGCCACCACATAGCCGCCCATGCTATGCACATCGGACATCCAGAATGAAAAAATGTTGTACCACGACCAGCTCTGTTGCCGCGTTGGCGCCAGATCGTTGTTGGTCAGTCTTGGGCTGTAGCTCGATTTGTACTCTGGTTTCTGACTTGGCATGAAATCTGCTCCTTTAAAAAACAGATGCTGACGGAATGTCTGCAACTTTTGTTGCATGAATCGGGCCAGATTCAGTTATCAAGAAACAAACGGGGTTTCGCGGCAATAAATGGCGTAAAAGAGACTGTATTGATGCAGGATGTGCATTATTACAGTGCGGGAAACCATTCTACTGCCCAAGCGTGGTGCTACACGTCAGGGCAAAACATGAAGAGGACATCGTTCGATGCAACATGTGATTCAAGTGATCAACCCCAACACCAGCGCCGCCATGACGCACACCATTGGCGAAGCGGCCCGCAGCGTTGCCGCGCCGGGCACCACCATTCTTGCGACCTGTCCGACTCAGGGCGTGGAGTCAATTGAAGGCCATTTTGATGAAGCTATCGCCGCGATTGGTGTGCTGGAGCAAATCAAACAGGGTAAAGCGCAGGGCGCGCAGGGGCACGTGATCGCGTGCTTTGGCGATCCGGGATTACTCGCCGCGCGTGAACTGGCCAGCGGGCCGGTGGTAGGCATTGCCGAGGCGGCGATGCACATGGCGACGCTGGTGGCGACACGCTTTTCCATCGTCACCACGCTGCCGCGCACGGTGATTATCGCCCGTCATTTATTGCAGCAGTATGGTTTCGAACATCACTGCGCGGCGCTGCACGCCATCGATTTACCGGTGCTGGCGCTGGAAGATGGTACGGGTCTTGCACAGATGAAAGTACGCGAGCGTTGTATTCAGGCAAAACGCGAAGACGGCGGCGGGGCGATTGTCCTTGGCTGCGGCGGCATGGCGAACCTTGCCCGCGAGCTGACGCAGGAACTGGGCATCCCGGTGATTGATGGCGTAACGGCGGCGGTGAAAATGGTGGAATCGCTCGTGGCGCTGGGTCTTGGCACCAGCAAATATGGCGACCTCGCGTACCCCAATAAAAAGCCGCTGAGCGGAGGCTTCGACATGCTGAGCTGACGACGGCGGCCATCTGATAAAGAGGTCGACTTAACATGCAATCAGCAACGGACAAGCGCGTCTGGCATTTTACCGAAAACTACCCTCGCGACATGGCGGGCTACGCCGGCCAACCCCCTCATGCGCAGTGGCCGGGCGGTGCGCGCATCGCCGTCCAGTTCGTGCTCAATTTTGAAGAGGGCGGCGAAAACCACGTCCTGCACGGCGACAGCGGATCCGAGCAGTTTCTCTCCGACATCATCGGCGCGCCCAGTTTCCCCGACAAACACATGTCGATGGACTCTCTCTACGAATACGGCTCTCGCGCCGGGTTCTGGCGCATTCATCAGGAGTTTCAAAAGCGCGGATTACCACTGACGGTGTTCGGCGTGGCGATGGCCCTGGCGCGTAACCCGGCCATCGTCGATGCGATAAAAGCCGCGGACTACGACGTGGTCAGCCATGGCTGGCGCTGGATCCACTATCAGAATCTCGATATTCAGACCGAACGCCAGCATATGCAGCAAGCGGTTGAAATCCTCGAAGCGCTGTTCGACAAAAAACCGCTCGGCTGGTACACCGGACGCGACAGCCCGAACACTCGCCAGCTGGTGGCAGAGCAGGGCGGTTTTCTCTACGACAGTGATTATTACGGCGACGACCTGCCGTTCTGGACCACGGTCGACAGCAAACCGCATCTGATTGTGCCCTACACCCTGGACGCCAACGACATGCGCTTCGCGACTGCGCAGGGGTTCAACACCGCCGAACAGTTTTACACCTACCTGAAAGATAGCTTCGACGTGCTGTACGAAGAAGGGGAAACATCGCCAAAAATGATGTCGATTGGCATGCACTGCCGCCTGTTAGGCCGCCCGGGGCGTTTTCGCGCGTTACAGCGTTTTCTGGATTATGTACAGAATCACGATGACGTGTGGGTTTGCCGGCGAGAAGATATCGCCCGCCACTGGCTTCATCACCATCCTTATCAGCCGCGTTAACCCTCACCCTATTCTTTTCTCCCTCGCCCCTTTGGGGAGAGGGGGAACAAAACGCACCCTCCAGAAATTATTCCATCAAACTCACATGTGCCGCCACGATGCGCCAACCGCAGGGGAATTTCACCCAGGTCTGCATCTGGCGACCAACCCGCTCGCTGTTCTCGCGTGTAAACTCGGTACTCGCCACCGCCATGTCCTCGCCGTAAGTGGTGATCGTCGTATGGCGTAGCAGCCGATCCAATCCCTTTGCAGGCCGGGCATTACGGAAATCGCGGATCTCCGCGATCCCATATAAATTCTCCGTCGCACCGTAGCGTACCGTCCGCCCGTCATCCCAGAACAGTTCATCCAGCACCGCAATATCATTGTGGGTTAAGGCTTTTTCATAACGATAAAATGCGGCGGTCACGTCGTTCAGCACCGCCGGCTGATCAATATTTTCGGGGGTCATACGTCTTCCTGTTGATAAAGAATACCGGCCTGTTCAAGCTGCCAGGCGGCTTGCAAACACTGCGCTTCCTGCCACGGCGCGCCAATGATCTGCACGCCAATCGGCAAACCGCTGTGGGTTTTGAGTGGCACACTGACCACCGGCAGACCGAGAAAAGAGATCGGCTGCGTCAGCATACCCATGTTGGCTTTAGTGGGCTGGTCGACGCCGTTAATGCGCATCGAAGTATCGCCAATCAGCGTCGCGCTACACGGTGTGGCCGGGGCAATCAGCAAGTCAAAATCATTGAACAACGGCAGTGTCGTATCGCGAAACCACGCCCGGAAGCGCTGAGCCTGGGTGTACCAGGCCGACGGCGTCATTGCCCCCGCCAGCAGGCGTTCACGGGAATTAGGCTCGAAGCGTTCTGCATCACTGCGCAACGCCGGTAAATAGTGGTTGCCGCCTTCCGCCGCCGACAGCAAAAAAGCGGCGGAACGGGCCAGCGCCACGTTCGGCAATTCCAGTTTTTCATCCGCACCCAGTGCGTGCGCCACGCGGGCTACCGCATCCCGGGCGCTACAGTCGCTCCATTCATCAAACCAGCCGCCGAGCACGGCGCAACGCAGATTTGTTTTCTGCGACAGCATGGATGAAACAGGCGAAATATCCCGGGAGGACTGCCAATGATCGGCCTGATCATGGCCCTGCAAGGCATCATAAACATGGGCCAGATCGTCGGTAAAGCGCGCCAGCGGGCCGATGTGATCAAGGCTGGCGACAAACGGATGGCTACCGGATCGCGACAAACGGCCAAAGGTTGGCTTCAGGCCCAGCACCCCGCACAGCGAGGCGGGTACGCGGATCGAACCGTTGGTGTCGGTCCCGAGCGTAAAATTCACCAGTTTTGCTGCCACCGCCGCGGCTGATCCGCCAGAAGAACCGCCCGCAATGCGGTTCAAATCGCGCGGGTTACGGGTCGGGCCGTAATGGCTGTTTTCCGTCGTAAAACCGTAGGCGTAGGCGTCCATATTCAGCGCCCCCGCCAGCGTCGCGCCCACACGTTGCAGCTGCTGAACCGCAAACGCATCGGTGGCTGCCGGTGGCATTTCGCTGAACAGTTGCGCTCCGGCGAGGGTGGTCACGCCTTCGACATCAAACAAATTTTTCACCGCAAACGGCACGCCCGCAAGCGGCGGGAGGGCATCGCCCTGACGCAAGCGCGCATCAATATCCGCGGCTTCGCGCAGCATGCGGTCGGCGGTGATTTCAGTGAAGGCGTTCACTTGCGGGTTATCCCGCGCAATGCGGGCCAGCGTCTGCTGCGCCAGTTCCACCGCGCTGAACTGGCGGTAGCGTAATCCTTGCTGAATGTCCCGAATGCTCAATGTCATAGCTGATACACTCCTGCACCTTCCTGACGGGGCGGCAGCTCAAATGCCATCAACGGCTCGGCCATCAGGGCAATCCGGCTAAGCTGAACCGCCAGTTCTGCCCGACGCGGCGCATCCAGTGGCACCGCCAACAGCTGTTCCATCAGCAGAATATATTCAGGCCAGTTAAACGCATTCTCGTTCATCATCGCTCCTTAGAATCCTGCTGCGCTGCCGTTGCTGCGCGGATCGTACGCCCCTTCCAGCATGCCGTTAGGGTGACGGACAATCGCCCCGGCGTGGCCCATCGCTTCACTCATGCCCGGAAGCCATTCTACGTCGTGCCCTTTTTCCCGTAGCGCGGTGAAAGTGGCTTCGCTGAAACGGCCTTCGAGTTTGAGCGAATCCGTCGACTGGCCCCAGGTGCGGCCCAAAAGCCAGCGCGGCGCGGCAACCGCTTCCTGCAACGGCATGCCCTGAATCACATGGCGGGTGAAAATCGCCGCCTGAGTTTGCGGCTGGCCGTCGCCGCCCATGGTGCCGAACACCATCGTGCGACCGTCTTTCAGCCGTGCCGCCGCCGGGTTGAGCGTGTGAAAAGGCTGTTTGCCCGGTGCCAGCGCCAGCAGGTGATCCGGGTCGAGGCTGAACGCTGCGCCGCGGTTTTGCAGCAGGATGCCGCTTTCCGGCAGCACCACGCCGCTGCCAAACTCGTGATAAATGCTCTGAATAAACGACACCGCCAGACCGTTGCCGTCGATAACGCCGAGCCAGACGGTATCGCCCGGGCCTTTGCCTTTGCCCCACGGTGCAGCGCGATTATCGTCAATGCTGGCCGCCATCTCCTGCAACGGGGCGGCTTCGAGCAGACTTTGCACCGGCAGCGTCACATGGCGCGGGTCGGTGATGTATTTATCGCGCAGACTGAACGCCCGTTTGGTGGCTTCCACGATGCGGTGGATGGTCTGCACTTCATCGGCGTTGGCCATATCGAGATGATCGGTAATGCCGAGGATCGCCAGCGACACCAGCCCCTGAGTCGGCGGTGTCATATTGAAAATGTCACCCTGCTGGTGGCTGAGCTTCAGCGGCACGCGACGGCGCGCCCGATGTCCGGCAAGATCCTGCGCGGTCAGCGGACATCCGGTGGCCTGAAACTCTTCCGCCATCAGCTGCGCCAGCGGCCCGCGATAAAAGCTGTCGAGCCCGTCATTCGCCAGACGCGTCAAGGTGCGGGCGAGGCGCGGCTGGCAGAAACGGCTGCCTGCCGCAGGCACCTCGCCCCGCTGTAAAAAGGTCCCGGCAAAGCCCGGCACGCCGGAAAGCTCATGATATTTACTCTGTGTGGCGCTCGCCTGTGAACAGGTCACTGGAATGCCGTCGGCGGCATAGCGAATCGCATCCGCCAGCAGACGTGAAAGCGGAAGCTGCCCGCCGCCAAGCCCTGCGGAAACCTTCAGCGCCTCATCCCAGCCGCTCACGGTGCCCGGCACGGTCAGCGCGGCTTTCGCTCCGCGATGAGGAATGGCGGTGTGGCCGTCGTAATACGCCAGCGTCGCCTGCGTCCCGGAAGCGCCGCTGGCGTCAATGGCAATCGGTTCGCCGCCCGGTGGGACAATCAACCAGAAACCGTCGCCGCCGATACCGTTCATATGGGGATACACCACGGCGATGGTCGCTGCGGCTGCCACCATCGCTTCGATGGCATCGCCGCCGTGACGCAGCACTGAAAGCGCTGATTCGCTGGCGAGATGATGAGGGGTTACCGCCATGGCACCGGGGGCCAGATTACTTTGCATGATGTTTCTCCGTGGACGCTCTTGTTTCTTATCAGGCAAGAAACGTTCCAGATTGACGAGTACGCTTTTGCTGTGTCAGCCTGAGTTGAAACGAAAGTTGCAGGAGACGAGATATGCAGCAGCTGGATGAGCGCCTGAGGGCGTGTTACACCGAACTTTCACCACAAGAACAGCGCGTCGCGTCGTTCATCATGGATCACTTTGACGATCTGGTGAGCTACAACAGCGCCGAGTTAGCGCGCCTCAGCGGGGTATCCAAAGCCACCGTCAGCCGCCTATTCCGCCATCTGGGCTATGAACGCTTCAAAGACATGCGCGAAGAGCTGCGAACCCTGCGCCAGAGCGGGATGCCTCTCACCGGCGATCGTGATGCGGTGCAGGGTAACACGCTGCTGGCACGTCACTATAAACAGGAAATGGCGAATCTCACCCAGTGGGTTAACGCGCTGGATGCCGACCTGTTCGCCGAAGTGGTCACTGCGCTGAGCGCCGCGAAACGGGTGTTGATCGTTGGCCTGCGCAACAGCAGCCCGGTGGCGCTGCATCTGCGTCAACAGCTGATGCAAAGCCGCGGCAACGTCTGGCTCCTGCCGCAGCCCGGGCAAACGCTGGCGGAAGAAGTCGTGGATATCACCCCGACTGATTTGGTGATTGTGGTGGCGTTTCGTCGCCGTTCACGGGTGATCCGCCCGCTGCTCGAGGCGTTGCAAGCCCAACAGGCGCAGGTGCTGGTGCTGAGCGAGCCGCAGGCCGCCGGTATTCGGGCCCGCTGCCGCTGGCACTTTGCGGCCCCGCTGGACAGTGTCTCGGCGTTCGATAGCTATAGCAGCGCCATGAGCCTGGTCAATTTACTCGCCAACGCCTTGCTGCACAGCATGCTCAGTGAAGGACGGCAGCGCATTCATCAAATCGCTGACCTCTACCACACCCTCGACGAACTCGAACAGCGCTAAACGCCCTGCGATGGTGCAATTGCACCTGCGCAGGGTTCCGTTTTGAATCAATGCGGCCGGGTTAATGGGCCTGACTCACGCGCAAAGCGGGGAAAAACGCTCTGGCACATTCGTTGCAAAAACGATATTAAAGAATCATTCGTTTCAATAACCGGTTTCCAGACCAAAGGATGTGTCCATGCACGAGGTTCAGCCATTTACGCCCGTTAATCCTCCTCACCGCCTGCTGATGGGGCCGGGGCCGATCAACGCCGATCCGCGCGTGCTGCGCGCCATGTCCAGCCAGCTGATCGGCCAGTACGATCCGGTGATGACCGGCTACATGAACGAAGTGATGGCGCTGTATCGCGGTGTGTTCCGCACCGAAAATCGCTGGACGATGCTGGTGGACGGGACCTCCCGTGCCGGCATTGAGGCGATTCTGCTGTCGGCTATTCGTCCTGGCGATAAAGTGCTGGTCCCGGTGTTTGGCCGCTTCGGCCATCTGCTGTGTGAAATTGCCCGTCGCTGTCGCGCCGAGGTCCATGTCATCGAAGTCCCGTGGGGGGAAGTGTTCAGCGCCGATCGTATTGAAGATGAGATCAAGCGCGTCAAACCGCGTCTGCTGTTGACGGTGCAGGGTGACACCTCCACCACGATGCTACAACCGCTGGAAAATCTGGGTGAAATTTGCCGCCGCCACGGCGTGCTGTTTTACACCGATGCCACCGCCTCGCTCGGCGGTAACGCGCTCGAAACCGACGCCTGGGGGCTGGATGCGGTCTCCGCCGGGTTACAGAAATGCCTCGGCGGCCCGTCGGGCAGCTCGCCGATCACGCTCAGTGCCGAAATGGAAACAGTGATCCGCGCGCGAAAATGCGTGGAGCAGGGGATCCGCACCGATCTGCATCAGGATGGCGAAGACGAAATGATTTGGTCGAACTATTTCGACCTCGGCATGGTGATGGACTACTGGGGCCCGGAGCGCCTGAATCACCACACCGAAGCCACCAGTATGCTGTTCGCCGCCCGGGAATGTGCGCGGATCATGCTGGAAGAAGGGATGGACGCGCTGATCGCCCGCCACGAACTGCATGGTCGCGCCATGCTGAACGGTATTCAGGGCATGGGGCTGGAGGTCTTCGGCGATATCTCCCACAAAATGAATAATGTCCTCGGAGTGGTGATCCCCGCAGGCGTGCACGGTGAAGACGTGCGCCAGCGCCTGCTCAACGATTTTCACATCGAAATTGGCACCTCGTTCGGCCCGCTGGCGGGCAAAATCTGGCGCATCGGCACCATGGGCTACAACGCGCGTAAAGACTGCGTATTGCAGACGCTGACCGCGCTGGAAGCGGTGCTGAACCGTCTGGGCTTCGCTACCACACAGGGCGCTGCGATGCAGGCGGCCTGGGACACCTACGAGGGGTGATGCATGCCAAAGAACGTAATGCCAATGACCTCCGAAGAAGCCCGGCAGGCGGCGGTGCGCGTCATGGCGCGCAGCGACCAGCTGGCAGAAATCAGTGCCACCCCCGGGGAACTGACCCGGGTGTACCTCTCGCCAGAACATTTACAGGCTAACGCCCGCGTCGCGCAGTGGATGACCGAGGCGGGCATGACCACCTGGCAGGACGCGGTGGGCAATATTTGTGGGCGCTACGAAGCGCAACAGGAAGGCGCGACCGCGCTGTTACTCGGTTCGCACCTGGATACGGTACGCAACGCCGGGCGCTACGACGGTATGCTGGGCGTGCTGACGGCCATTGAAGTCGTCGCGTGGCTGAACCGCCATCAGGTACGTGCGGAGCAGGCGATTGAAATCGTCGGTTTCGGCGATGAAGAGGGCACCCGGTTTGGCATCACGTTGCTCGGCAGTCGCGGGCTGACCGGCACCTGGCCGCAGGAATGGCTGGCGTGTTGTGATGCGCAGGGCATCAGCGTGGCGCAAGCAATGGTAAATGCCGGGCTGGACCCGTCGCGCATCGCTCACGCAGCCCGTTTACCGCAAGAATTTAGCGCCAGTCTGGAGCTGCATATCGAGCAGGGGCCAGTGCTGGAAGGTGCTAATTTAGCGCTTGGCGTGGTGACCGCTATCAACGGCGCGCGTCGATTGAACTGTCGGTTCGATGGTGAAGCCGGGCACGCCGGAACGGTGCCGATGAATCTGCGCCACGATGCGCTGGCCGGAGCGGCCGAATGGATGGTGGCCGTTGAGCAACTGACTCAGGCGAGCGACCCGACGCTGGTGGCGACGGTCGGCACGCTGAATTGCCAGCCAGGTGCAGTAAACGTCATTCCCGGCAGCGTCTCGCTGAGCCTTGATATTCGCAGTCCGTCCGATGAAACGCGTGAAGCGTTGCTGGCGACGTTGCTGGAAAAAGCGCAGCAGATTGCGCAGCGGCGCGGCCTGACATTCTCCCATGATATTTTCTACAGCACGCCTGCCACGCCGTGCGATCCGGTGTTACAGGACACGCTGATTCGCGCCTGCGAAAATGTGCAGGGCAGAGCGCTAACGCTGCCGAGCGGAGCCGGACACGATTCGATGGCGCTGGCCGAACGCTGGCCGGTGGCGATGCTGTTTGTGCGCTGTGCGGGCGGCATCAGCCATCACCCGGCGGAATCCGTCGAGGCGACTGACGTCGCGATAGCGTTACAGGCGTTTAGCCTGGCGGTGCAGGAAATTGTGCAGCCAGATGCATTGCAGCAGTTCAATGCCGCCAGCCCGGAACACGCGTCGGCGATGATCGCGGCCTGCGTAGCGCTGCCGGAATGGCAGCATTCGCTGGTGGCGGCGCGGCCTTTTACGAGCGTTGACCAGCTGCTGGAAACCGCCTTCGTACTGAGTGAACGCTGGCGGTTACCGGAGCTGGATAGGGCTTTGGCGGCGCACCCGCGCATTGGTGACAAACCGAAAGGGGTTTCAGCGGAATCGACGTTTTCTCGCCAGGAGCAGTCGGCCGTCAATAGCCATGATGCGGCGCTGGCACAGGCGCTGGCGCAAGGGAACGCCGAATATGAAGCACGGTTTGGTCGCGTGTTTCTGATCCGCGCCAAAGGACGCAGCGGGGAAGAGATCCTCTCGATTCTGCAACAGCGGCTGAACAACACCGAGGCAGATGAAGTGCAGGAGGCATTGCGTCAGCTGCGACAAATTACCCAACTTCGACTGGAAGGAGTATTTGCCCGATGAGCCATATTTCGACTCACATCCTGGATACGTCGCTCGGAAAACCGGCGGCGGGCGTGATGATTCGCCTGGAGCAGCAAACGGAAAGCGGCTGGATGTTGGTGAAGGCGTCAGAAACCAATGCCGACGGGCGCATAGGTTCGATGGCCGAGGGCGATTTAGCCCCAGGGCGCTATCGGCTGACGGCGGAAATTGGGCCGTGGTTTGCGCAAACCGGGCGGGAGACGCTGTATCCGTCGGCACAAATTGACGTCATTTTGCCGCGTTGTGGAGACCATTATCATTTGCCGTTTCTGATCGCCCCATGGGGCTGGTCGACGTATCGCGGATCCTGACGGCCCCTCTCCCTAACCCTCTCCCACGGGGAGAGGGAACCATCGATTGGGGGAGAGGGTGCAACGTGCTAACACACGCGCACGCATTCCCGTTAAAGGAACGGGCTAGGTAAAACCGGGATGAACATAAATTTAAGGTTCCAGCGGGACCCAATATCGTCAGGCGAAATGACGGAATATTGTAATTCCGCGGCAAAGCGTACCGGGAGTTTGCCCATTTTAACGACATTGGAATAACCTAAACCAATCGGGAATGTTAAGCGGTCGCCCTGTTTTTTCTTCCAGTCAATGGTGATATCGGGACTCATACCAATTAACTCCGTGCTGCTTAAACGGTAGTTAATGAAATACTGAATATCGGTATGGTTGGTGTCTTTGCGGTTGCTTTTATTATCCGCAGACCACCAGTGCTGCGCTAATAATCCCAGGTTGGTGCCCCCAGGATGCGGGGCTAATTTTGCCACTAACAGTGCCGGGCCCGCCTGATAACGACCCTGTCCCTGGAAGTCGTTTTCTGCCGTATCGAAGAGCTGCGTTGCACCGACTCCCCAGACGAAACCATCTTCGCGGTTCGGACCGACGAGGGTTAATAACCCGGTGTCACCCATGCCGCTGGTTCTGCCGTGAGCGAACATGGATCCGTCCCCGTTCATGGAAACGTTGCCCAGGTTCGGGGTGTTATAGAACTGGAACACCGGTCTGACGATTAAATTCCAGTCCTGTTGGCCAAACTTTAATGGAAAGGACATCACTGGCTGAATAGTGGTTCGGGACACCGTGCCGTTGAATTTATCACCTCTGAACGTGGTGTTGTCATATTGCGTCCAGAACATCCAGGCGGCCCCAATCGGGTTGGCGGTCATTTTTGCTATTTTTTCCATTTCCTCTGCCGACGGGCCATCGTTTTCAGCGGCATGAGCCAGTCCTGAAAAACAAACTGTGGCGGCCAAAAGACAGAGGGAAACATTTTTCTTAAACATAAATTAAAACCCTGATGTGAAGATAAGCAGGGGATTACCCCCTGAATAAATAGGCGAATGCGAAGAAAGAAAAGTCATTGTTATAGGGTGCTGTAATACTTAAATTTTATCCGGTAGGGGCTTGAGTATTTTGGTTAGACGCGCATTTTTTATTTCGATATATCCATTTTTCTTTAATGCGGCCAAAATCTTAAAGACATAACTGTTCGACAAATTAGTCCGTTTTAATATGTAGTTAGCCAGACCTTGAGTGACATGAATTTCATTGAGGTAAAGTTCGATTAACTCTTTCACCACTTTGTAGCCATTTCCGCCATGCCTGACGTCATAGATATTGGCGAGCTTATCGATAAGGGAGTAAATTAGGCCCGAGAAAACCACGCCACGATACACCTGATCGGGGCGATTGATTTCAAATATTTTATGAATAGGTATTTTGGTAATGATTACATCGCTTTCGGTGCGGCAATAAAACGGCTGCGTTGACATGATCTTTTCATCTTCCATCGCAGGCATACCGTAAAAGGCATGGTCGACAAATTTCCCCGTGCCTTTGTAATAAATGCCGAGCAGCCCGGAAAGAACAAATCCGACTTCCGCCTTCTGTAAATTTAACGACTGGCCTTTGCTGTATCGCATTTGTACACCATGCGATTTAACAAATTCCATGAAGGCATTAAACTCATCAGTACTATAGAGGTTAAAGTTATTTTCCTTTTTCATACTCACTCCCATAATTCTGAATGTCTAATTATACATGCCGAGTGTTTCGTCGGACACAATTACAGAACACATCTACCCGTCTAAGCTTACTGAAATCGAGTTAAAAGTAAAATTGGAAAATGAAAGCATATGTCATAGTAGATATCATTCCAGAAATGGGGCTTGGGCGGCGTTGACATCGTTTTTCACAACGTCATACTGCGTAGCATATCAGGGGATGTGTCTCATGAGTCTGTAATATTTTTGGTGGCATAATACAATGACAAAAAAATTAACTTTAAAATCCGTAATTCTTATTGTTATGACCTGTATTGTCGGTGGCGTCGTTTGGTTTTCTGCACAGCATTATAATGCTGAGGGGAAATACACCGCGCAGGAAAATAAACGGTATACGGTCGCGCTGAATCATCTACGTGAAGAGATTAAACAGTTAAATCAAACGTCGGTTAATCACCAAATTCATAAAAATACCCGACTGGACAGCGCCAGTATGAATGAAAGGGATAAGGTGGCTATTTATGAACTCACGCTGCTCGACGTTTCTCAGGCTGATATTCGTCACATCAGCGACGGCCGAAAGTCAAAAATTAACGCTGTAGAAAAACAGAAACTCATTCAGAAATTAAAAGCCGATGTTCACTCCGGCCCGTTGTTTGAGCATGGTTGGTCAATGGAGTTTATTCAAAAGACCCGCGAAGGTGATCTGCTTAGCACGATTACTATTACCCAGGATGATTGGCTGCAAGCGCCCGTGGGCGATCGCCATAACGTTATCTGAATAAAGAGGGCGGCAAAGCCACCCTCAATCATTCACCCGTTAAATGACAGCTTATAAATACGCGTCTCCCAACGATGAAGTCGGTAGGTTTCGTCAATCTCCGCATAATTCCCCAGCACGCGCGTCGCCCCTTCAAGCCGTAATTCGGCTTCAGGCCAGCGGGCCGATTTCGACGACAGATTACACAGCACCAGAAATGTTTCATCGCCGAGTTTGCGGCGATAGGCGTAAATCTGTGGGTGATCCGCCAGCGCCAGCTGATAACGCCCGTAGATAAGCGTGCGCTCTTTCTTACGCAGGCTGATTAATGCGCGATAAAAGTTGAGCACCGAATGCGGGTCCTGGCGCTGGCTGGCGACGTTGATGATTTCGTAATTGGCGTTGACGTGGAACCACGGCTTCGCCTCGCTGAAACCGGCGTGGGGGGAATGGCTCCACTGCATCGGTGTGCGGGAATTATCGCGCCCGGTGTGGGTGAGGAACGCAATAATGTCCTCCTCACTTTTGCCGAGCGCCGCCATCTCGCGCCACATGTTTTTCGCCGAGACATCGTCAAAATCGGCCAGCCCGTTGAAGCGGGTATTGGTCATGCCGATTTCCTGGCCCTGATAGATAAACGGCGTGCCTTGCATCAGAAAGTAGAGCGCGGCAATGCAGGTGGCGCTTTCCCGCCAGTAATGCTGGGTGTCGCCCCAGCGCGAGGTAATTCGCGTTAGATCATGGTTTTCGACATACAGCGCATTCCAGCCTTTGCCTTCCAGTGCGGTCTGCCAGGCGGTGAATATGTTTTTCAGTACCGAAGGCTCGGGGCGCAAACCGGCTTCCGGTTCCCACAGGCGAACGTGTTCGAACTGGAATACCATGTTCAGGCGGTTGCGATGCTCGCCGACCCACTCCTCGGCGTGTTCAGAGTTCAGGCCATTCACTTCGCCGACGGTCACAATGTCGTAATGCTGAAATACCTTCTGGCTCATGTCATCGACGTAGTCCAGCAGCCCGTCGTAGTTCAGATGACTTTTCATCGACGGCACGTAGCGCAATTTGTCCGGGTTCGGCACATCGGCAAGCGTCGGTTCTTTTTTCATATGGCAAATCGCGTCGATACGAAAACCGTCGATCCCTTTCTCGAGCCACCAGTGCATCATGTCGTACACCGCGCGGCGCACGTCATGGTTTTCCCAGTTCAAATCCGGCTGGCGACGGGTAAACAGGTGCAGATAATACTGTTCCGTTTTCGCATCAAATTCCCAGGCCGAACCTTTAAAAATCCCTTCCCAGTTGTTGGGCTCCGCGCCGTTTTTACCGTCGCGCCAGGTGTACCAATCGCGTTTGGGGTTATCGCGGGACGAGCGGGATTCAAGGAACCATGGATGTTCGTCGGAGGTATGGTTGACCACAAGGTCGATGATCAGGCGCATCCCGCGCAGGTGAACCTGCTCGAGCAGATGGTCAAAATCCGCCATCGTGCCAAATTCGGCCATGATTTCCTGATAATTGCTGATGTCATAGCCGTTATCGTCGTTCGGCGAGGTGTACATCGGGCAAATCCAGATCAGGTCGATGCCGAGGTCTTTCAGATAATCAAGTTTCTCGGTGATGCCATTCAGGTCACCAATGCCGTCCCCGTTGCTGTCCTTAAAACTGCGGGGATAAATCTGGTAGGCCACCGCCTCTTTCCACCAGTTCGCCATCGTTTACCTCCTGATGAGTAACGCAAAAGATTCATAAGGTTGCAGCTCAAGACTCACCGCCAGTTGGTCTCGCGGCGCGTAGTTGCTGGAAAGACACTCGCCGTGCCAGTGTTGCATCGCCTCGGGAATATCGAGGGTTAGATGCTCGGCGGAGAAATTGTTAATAACCAGCAGCCGTTCGTCACCGAGCGTGCGCAGCCAGGCAAACACCTGCGGGTGTTCAGCCATCACCGGCTGGTAGTCGCCGTAAACCAGCACCGGATACTGCTTCCGCAGGGCAATCAGCTTCTGGTAATGCCAGAGGATCGAGTCCGGCTGTTCAAGCGCTGACGCGACGTTGATTTCCCGGTAGTTCGGATTGACCGCAATCCACGGCGTACCGGAGGTGAAACCGGCGTTGGGGCTGGCGTCCCATTGCATCGGTGTGCGCGCGTTGTCGCGTCCATTAGCGTGAATGCCCAGCATCATCTCTTCATGGCTGACACCGTCCGACAGTCGTTCGCGGTACAGATTGAGGCTTTCGATATCGCGGTAGTCGTTGATGTCGCTGAACCGCACGTTGGTCATACCGATTTCTTCGCCCTGATAAATATACGGCGTGCCTTTCAGGCAGTGCAGGGCGGTGGCGAGCATTTTGGCAGAGGCTTCGCGGAACTCGCCTTCGTCGCCGAATTTTGACACCGCGCGGGGTAAGTCATGGTTACTCCAGAACAGCGAGTTCCAGCCGTCGTTGGCCAGCGCGGATTGCCATTTGTCGATAACCGCTTTGAAGTCGGCGAGCACAAACGGCTTGCTGCGCCACTTCCCGGCGTGTTGATCCCAAAACTGTTTGATGTGGTCGAACTGGAATACCATCGACAGTTCTTCGCGTTCAGCGCCGCTGTACAGCAGCGCGTCTTCGGGGCTGGCGCTCCAGGCCTCACCGACGGTGACGTACTCACCGTTGCCAAAGGTGGCGCGGTTCATCTGGCGGATCAGGGCATGCAGATTTTTGCCGTTAGCCATGATTTGCGCGTCGACTTCTTTGCCGATGAGATCGATAACGTCCATACGAAAACCGCCGATACCTTTTGCTAACCAGCGGTTCATCATGGCGTGGACCTCTTCGTGCACCCGCGGGTTTTCCCAATTGAGGTCCGGCTGGCGTTGAGAAAACTGATGCAGGAAATATTCGCCACTGGCTTCGTCATAGGCCCAGCCGCTGCCGCCAAAATAGGAACGGAAATTATTCGGCGGGCCACCGTCCGCCGCCGGTTTGCGCCAGATATAGAAATCTCGGTACGGGTTATCTTTCGATTTCAGCGCCTCGAGGAACCACGGATGTTCGTCGGAGGTGTGGTTGACGACCAAATCCATCAGGAGGTGAATGTCGCGCTGTTTAGCCTCTGCAATCAGGGTGTCCATGTCCGCGAGGGTGCCAAATTCGGTGGCAATATCTTCGTAGTCGGAAATGTCGTAGCCGTTGTCATCCATCGGTGAGCGGTAGACTGGCGAGAGCCAAATCAGGTTGATGCCGAGCTGGTAGAGGTAATCGAGTTTACTGATGATGCCGGGAATGTCCCCGATACCGTCCCCGTTGCTGTCCATAAAGCTGCGCGGGTAGATTTGGTACACCACCGCGTTGTGCCATGCTTTTTTTTCCACTGAGTTCTCCTGATCGTGTGTGGCGCCCTCACCCTAACCCTCTCCCCCAAGAGAGGGGACCGATCGCGCTCGCCTTTCTCCCTCTCCCTGGGGGAGAGGGCCGGGGTGAGGGCGCAACGGACTCACAAACGAAGGCTAAACCCGCCCGAATGCCCGCCCGTCCACCTCAAACAAATAGCAACTCTCCGTCGGCAAACGCAGCCCAACCCGCTGATCGGGCGCGATCTCCAGCCGCGACGTCAGCCGAATCACCAACGGCTCGCTGCCATAACCGCTATTAACGTACAGCAGCGTTTCGTTGCCCATCTGCTCCACAAACAGCACTTCGCCTTCCACGTCGGCGGCGGCTAAATCAATCAGCTGCACATGCTCCGGGCGGATCCCCAGCCAGACGCTGTCGCCAATTTTTCCGCCCAGCGTATCCACCGGCAGCACAATGCGTTGCCGGTTCTCGAGGTCGACCACCGTCTCCCGTTCGCCCGTTTCAGCAATCGTGCCTGCAATCAGATTCATTTTAGGCGAACCAATAAACTGGGCGACGAACAGGTTGGCCGGATGGTCATACAGCTCCAGCGGGGAGCCGACCTGCTCGATTTGCCCCTGATTCAACACCACGATCCGGTCGGCCAGGGTCATCGCTTCCACCTGGTCATGGGTGACGTACAAAATCGTGGCGTTGATGCGTTTATGCAGCGCGGCAATTTCCATGCGCATCTGCACGCGCAGTGAAGCGTCGAGGTTGGAGAGCGGTTCATCGAACAAAAACAGGCTCGGCTCACGCACAATCGCCCGGCCGATCGCCACGCGCTGGCGCTGCCCGCCGGAGAGATCTTTCGGCCGGCGGTCGAGCAAATGCTCCAGCTGCAAAATGCGCGCGCTGGCCTGCACCTTTTTGTCGATTTCCGTCGGCGGCAGCTTCGCCATTTCCAGCGCGAAAGCCATGTTTTGGTAGACAGTCATATGCGGATACAGGGCGTAGGACTGGAATACCATCCCGATGCCGCGTTCGGACGGCGAATCGTCGTTAACGCATACGCCGTCGATGCGCATTTCGCCGTCGCTGATTTCCTCCAGCCCGGCGACCATCCGTAACAGCGTGGATTTGCCGCATCCCGACGGCCCGACAACCACCACAAACTCGCCGTTGTTAACGGTCAAATCCAGGGGCTTAATCACCTCCGACGAGGTGCCGTAGCGCTTAGATATTTTATCGAGTACCAGTTGCCCCATAGTTATCCCTTAATCGCTCCGCTGGTCAGCCCGCTGACAATGCGTTTCTGGAAGATGAGCACCAGCACAATTATCGGCAGCGTCACCACCACCGAGGCCGCCATAATGCTGCCCCACGGTAGTTCAAAGGTCGACGCGCCGCTAAACATGCTGATCGCCACCGGCACGGTGCGCTTGTCGCCGGAAATAATGAACGTCAGTGCAAACATGAATTCGTTCCACGCGCCGATAAACGCCAGCAGCCCGGTGGTGACCAGCGCAGGTGCCAGAATCGGCGCAAACACCCGGCGGATAATGGTCCAGGTTTTCGCCCCGTCGACAATTGCCGCCTCTTCCAGTTCCACCGGAATCGACTTCATAAAAGTGGTCAGCACCCAGACGGTGAACGGCAGCGAAAAGGTGGTGTACGAAAGCACCAGTGCGCCGAGGGAATCGTACAGCCCCAGAAAACGCACCAGCTCGAACATCCCCGTCAGTACCGCCACCTGCGGGAACATCGACACGCAGAGAATAGTAAACAGCAGGAATTTACGTCCGCGAAACGGCACTCGCGCGAGGGCGAATGACGCGGTAACCGACACCAGCAGACAGATGCCGACGGTGATCGTCGCCACCAATACCGAGTTCAGCAGGCTGCGGGCGATACCGTTATCCACCAGCGCCACCACGTAGTTGTGCCAGTGGTAGCCGTTCGGCAAATAGGCGGGCAAGAACAGCTCTTGCCCCGTGCGCAGCGAGGTCAAAATGGCGTAGTAAAACGGGAAAACGCAGAACAGCACGGCGACGGTCGCACCACTATAAATCACCAGCTGGCGGCCGAATTTGCGCTGACGACGTGTGGTTTTCATCACCGCTTCTCCTTCTCGTTAAGCTTCGAGACGCGGATAAAGCAGGCTGCAATGCCCGCCACCATCATAAACACCAGTACCGATGCCGCAGAGCCGACGCCCATATCCTGATACGAGATGATTTGCTCGCGGGCATAACCGGAGATCGACATCGTCGCTTCGCTGTTGGATGTCAGCACGAAAATCAGATCGAAAATGCGCATCGCGTCCATCACGCGGAAGATCAACGCCACGATCATCGCGGGCAGGATCAGCGGCAGGGTGATGCGCTTAAAGCGTTGCCAGGCGCTGGCCCCGTCGACGCGCGCGGCCTCGTACAGATCGCCGGGGATCAGCTGCAGCGCCGCCAACAGCATCAGCGCCATAAACGGCGTAGTCTTCCAGACATCGGCGATCACCACCGCCCACATCGACAGCGATGGCTCGGCGATCCACGCCAGATGCGCCTGATAGCCTAAGATTTTTGCCAGCAGATCGTTCACCACGCCGTACTGATCGTGGAACATCCAGCCCCACATTTTGGCGCTGACAATCGTCGGGATCGCCCACGGCACCAGAATGGCGGTGCGCACTAAACCCTGGCCGCGAAATTTTTCGTTCATCAGCAGTGCCAACAGCATTCCGAGCAGCAGTTCAAGGCTGACGGAAACCAGCGTAAACCACAGGGTGTTGCCGACCGCCTGCCACCACAACGGGTCCACCAGTACGCCGCTGCTTTGGCCGTCATGATTGAGGTAATAGTTCGCCAGCCCGACCATCTGATAGTCGCTCGGGTTGTCGAGCATCGCGTTGGTAAAACTGAAAAAGAAGGTACGCGCCAGCGGCCAACCGGCTGCCAGCGCAAGGAGAATCAGCGCGGGCGCCACCAGTATCCACGCGATACGGCGGCGCCGCTGTTGATAGCCGAGACGGGCCAATTAATGCCAGTCCTTCCCTTTCACGCGCTCAAGGCGTTTTTGCAGATCGGCCACGGCGGTTTTACCGTCGCTGCCCCCGTTGAGCACTTTGAAGGTCACGTTAAAGATAGCGTTAGAGACGCGCGGATACTGGCTTTTGGTTGCCGTCGCCGGGCGCGGCACCGCATTGGCGAAGATCTCTTTAAACATCGTCAGATGCGGCGCGGTTTCCAGGACCGATTTGTCCTCATACAGCGCTGAACGCGTCGGGGCGAAGCCGAGGTATTTCAGCTGCATTTTCTGCGAATCGGCGTCGGTAAGAATTTTCAGCAGTGCAATCGCCGCCTCTTTGTTTTTGGTGTTGCCGTTAATCGACCACTGCCAGCCGCCCAGCGCGTTGGCCGATTTGCCGTCCGGCCCGGCAGGCAACGGCGCGACGCCGACTTTGCCTTTCAGCGGGCTGTCTGCGCCCTGCGAAAGCAGATACGCATAAGGCCAGTTGCGCATAAACAGCGCATCCCCGTTCTGGAACACCGCGCGGGACTCTTCTTCTTTGTAGCCCAGCGCGCCTTTCGGCGTGATTTTGCCTATCCAGCCAGCGACCATATCCAGTGCAGCCGCCGCCTTAGGATTATTGATGGTCACGTTCCCTTTTTCGTCGATGAACGTGCCGCCACCGTAGGAATCAACCCACTCCAGCGCGTTACAAGTCAGGCCTTCATACGATTTCCCCTGGAAGATCATCCCCCAGAAGTTTTTATGTCCTGCCTTGCGTTCTTCTGCCTGAATTTTGGTGGCGATACGCGTTAAGTCAGCCCAGGTTTTTGGCGGCTGTTCGTTGTATTTTTCGAGAAGGTCTTTGCGGTAATAGAGCACCCCGGTGTCGAGATACGCCGGAATGGCTTTCACTTTGCCGTTTACGGTGTCGTTCGCCCACGGGCCAGGGAAGAAGTCGCCTTTCATATCGGCCACGGCATCGGTTAAATCGAGCGTTTGCTTATCCAGCAGGCCGACCCAAATAGTGTCGGACTGGAACAGGTCCACCGCTTTTTCATCTTTCGCGGCGAACAGCTGCTGGAGCAGAGCCAGCTTTTCATCCGACGCCGCCGGGAATTCAATAAATTCCAGCGTGTTTTTGGTTTGCTTTTCAAAACGGTCTTTGACGTAGTTGCAGTATTCCTTACCGCCAGGAGAAATCGGGCATTCCATACGCAGGGTATCGGCAAGCGCGGCGTTAGCAACGCCCGCCAGCGCTAAGGTAATAAGACTTAACGTCAGTTTTTTCATTTTATCCTCGTTAATAACGGGCTTTGGAGGTGGCGCAAAAGTGAACAGGCCATCTACAAAGCTAGTTAATAACGAGGCAGAGCAGCAAGTTAGCAGCCTACTCTTTGTCTCAAATCTGGAGCTACTGCACGGATATGGTTTTTTTTTAGCGCTTCGGTGAAAGAAGCGCTAAAGGAGGGAAAAGCAGAAGGGGTTAATCAGCCAATGGTGAAGCCGTCGGCATCTTGCCAGGCCGGGAATTTTTCGCGGTATTCCAGCAAGGCCGAAAGCGACAGTTCGGCATTAATCAGCGTTGCCTGATGCGGTTCGGCACTGGCGATGATTTCGCCCTGCGGGTTGATAGCCCGGCTGTCGCCGCGATAGTGATGCCCGTTGCCGTCGGTGCCGACGCGGTTACAGCCGATGACGTACGCCTGGTTCTCAATGGCACGAGCGGTTAACAGCGCCTGCCAGTGCAGAGCGCGCGGCGCAGGCCAGTTGGCGACGTACAGCGCCAGATCATAATCGTTGCGGTTGCGCGACCACACTGGGAAACGCAGGTCGTAACACACCAGCGGCAGAATGCGCCAGCCGCGCCATTCGAACACCACGCGCTCGTGGCCTGCTTGATAATGATGATGTTCATCCGCCATGCGGAACAGGTGACGTTTGTCATAGCGATGCACCTGACCTTCCGGTTCAACCAGCAGGAACCGATTCACCGGGCCACGGTCGGTTTGCAGCGCGGCGCTGCCGGCAATGAGGGCATCGGTTTGCTGTGCTTTTTCATGCATCCACGCGACGACTTCTTCTTCTGGCAGCGACTGGGTGGCCGCTTCCATCGCAAAGCCGGTGGTGAACATTTCTGGCAGCACAATGATATCGCGCCCGTGAATCTTTTCTAACTGACGATCGAAATGACGCAGGTTGGCGGGGCCGTCCATCCACACTAAAGGCTGTTGTAATATTGTTACTTTCAGATTGGGCACAGTCAGAAACTCCCGATGATAGGCTTACGAGTCACTGTTCTACCTTATCAGGATTTTAATGAAAAAAGCGGAGAAGATTCTCCGCTTTTAAGGGGGGTTTTTGCCGGGTGGCCCTTCGCTTACCCGGCCTACAATCGAGCATTATGTAGGCCGGGCGAGGGGCTGATGGTTACGCGGCTTCAATCTTGCGGACTTTCTCTGGCAGCTTTACCGGCTTGGTCGCCAGCGCATCTGCGTCGAAATCGTCAACGTTAATGCTGCGCAGACGGCTTTCTTCGGCTTTGGTTAGAATATCTGCTTCGTCCTGGTCGATAAGCCCTTTAGCCAGCGCGTTGCGGGCCAGCTCATCGAGACGGGTGAACGGCAGGTTCTTGCCAATCTCTTTGCAAATGCGCTGATGAATCGGATCGGCGGCCATCACGTCCAGCAGGGCTTGTTCCAGCAGACCGACCGGGTTGTGCTCGCTCGGCGTCAGGTACTGCCCGCGGCCGATACGTGAACGAGTGGCGCTTGGCACTTGCAGGATTTTCGCCACCGCGTGGTCAAGTTTATCCGATGGCGCGACGTAATGACGACCCGTCGGGAAGATGACGAAGCGCATCACGCCTGCCACAAACCCGTTCGGGAAGTTACGCAGCAGGTCATCCATCGCCTGTTCAGCCTGATGCAGCGCGTCCTGAACGCCCCAGTGAACCAGCGGCAAATCCGCTTCGTTACGGCCTTCGTCGTCATAGCGTTTCAGCACCGCAGAGGCCAGATACAGCTGGCTCAGCACATCCCCCAGACGGGCGGAGATACGCTCGCGACGCTTCAGGCTGCCGCCAAGTACCGCCATCGACACATCAGACAGCAGCGCCAGGTTGGCACTCAGACGGTTCAGGTGTTGATAGTAGCGACGGGTCGCGTCATGCGTCGGCGTGCTGCTGGTCAGACCGCGAGTCAGACCGAGCCAGAAGCTGCGCACTTTGTTGCTGCCCACGTGGCCGATGTGTTTAAACAACAGCTGATCGAAAGCGTTAAGATCTTTGTTCTGCGCGGCAGCCATCTCTTCGAGCACATAAGGATGGCAGCGGATCGCGCCTTGGCCGAAGATCATCATGCTGCGGGTCAGGATGTTGGCGCCTTCCACGGTGATCGCAATGGGTGCGCCCTGGTAAGCACGGGCGAGGAAGTTACCTTCGCCGAGCATAATGCCTTTCCCGCCTGTGATATCCATTGCATCAATAATTGACTGCTGGCCACGGTGGGTACAGTGATACTTCACAATGGCTGATAACACTGCCGGTTTTTCACCGAGCATGATCCCGTAGGTAATGAGCGACGCCGCAGCGTCCATCACGTACGCGTTGCCTGCGATACGCGCCAGCGGCTCTTCAATCCCTTCCATCTTACCGATAGAGATTTTGAATTGACGTCGGATGTGTGCGTAAGCGCCGGTCGCCATCGCTACGGATTTCACGCCGCCCGTCGAGTTTGACGGCAGGGTGATGCCGCGACCCACAGACAGGCATTCCACCAACATACGCCAGCCCTGACCGGCCATTTTTGGCCCGCCGATGATGAAATCGATCGGCACGAAAATATCCTGACCGCGGGTCGGACCGTTCTGGAACGGCACGTTGAGCGGGAAGTGACGACGACCAATTTCCACGCCCGGCGTCCCGGTTGGGATCAGCGCACAGGTAATGCCTAAATCTTCTTCTCCGCCCAAGAGTTTGTCCGGGTCAGAAAGTTTAAATGCCAGGCCGAGCACGGTCGCAATCGGCGCGAGGGTGATATAGCGTTTGTTCCAGGTGAGTCGCATGCCGAGCACCTGCTCACCCTGCCATTCACCCATGCACACCACGCCGGTATCCGGAATCGCGCCCGCATCAGAACCCGCTTCCGGGCTGGTCAGTGCGAAACAAGGGATTTCCTGACCCCGTGCCAGACGCGGCAGGTAATGATTTTTCTGCTCGTCGGTGCCGTAATGTTGCAGCAGTTCGCCCGGGCCGAGGGAGTTCGGTACGCCGACGGTGATCGCCAGGATCCCGGAGACGCCGGACAGCTTTTGCAGCACGCGAGACTGCGCATACGCAGAGAACTCGAGGCCGCCGTACTCTTTCTTAATGATCATCGCGAAGAAACGATGCTCTTTCAGATACGCCCACAGTTCCGGCGGCAGATCCGCCAGTTCGTGGGTTATCTCGAAGTCGTTCGCCATGCGGCAGGCTTCTTCCACCGGGCCGTCGATAAACGCCTGCTCTTCAGCGGTCAGTTGCGGCTGCGGGTAGTTGTGCAGTTTTTTCCAGTCCGGATTGCCCTGGAACAGATCGCCTTCCCACCAGGTGGTGCCCGCGTCGATCGCTTCTTTCTCGGTGCGCGACATCGGCGGCATCACTTTGCTGAAGGTGCGGAACACTGGCGCAGAGATCATCGCTTTACGCATCGGACGCAGATTAAACGGCACCAGAATGATCGCCAGAGGAACCAGCAACCAGATGTTCCACAGGCCTGCAGCGCCCAGCGCCCCGGTCCAGACCAGCAGAATAAGGCTGCTCAATAGCAGATTAACCCGGTGATAGAAGAGCACGCCGAGGAGGACAACGGTGGCAATAATACTCAAAATCATCATAAAGAAATGCTCCCTTGCTTGTAGGAGGTCTGACCACTTGTGATGTAATGGTTGTAGTGGATGTCATTTCTTTTATCAATGTGTTTACAAAATAATTACAACCTAGCTCACACTGTTGCCGTTTTCAGTGGCACGGATAATCAAAAGCGGCGGGGATAACTGAGGTGAATGCTTCTCGCTGCATCCGCTATCCGTTACACTGCTGGGGTTAATCATTAAAGCGGAAGGACACTCCTCATGTACCAGGATCTTATTCGTAACGAACTGAATGAAGCAGCGGAAACTCTGGCCAATTTCCTGGCCGATGAAGCGAACATCCATGCGATTCAGCGTGCGGCAGTGCTGCTCGCAGACAGCTTCAAAGCGGGCGGGAAAGTACTCTCTTGTGGTAACGGCGGCTCCCATTGTGACGCGATGCACTTCGCGGAAGAGCTGACGGGTCGCTACCGTGAAAACCGTCCGGGCTACCCGGCGATTGCCATTTCGGACGTCAGCCATCTCTCCTGCGTCAGCAATGATTTCGGCTACGAATATGTGTTCTCGCGTTATGTTGAATCCGTGGGCCGTGCTGGTGACGTACTGTTCGGCATTTCCACCTCCGGCAACTCCGGCAACGTGATCAAAGCGATTGAAGCTGCGCGCGCACAGGGCATGAAAGTCATCACTCTGACCGGTAAAGACGGCGGTAAGATGGACGGTTCTGCTGACGTTGAAATTCGCGTGCCGCACTTTGGTTACGCCGACCGCATTCAGGAAATCCATATTAAGGTTATCCATATCCTGATTATGCTGATCGAAAAAGAGATGGTAAAAGCATAAGTGGTAGCGGGGGCCCGCCCGGGTTCCCGTTTTATGTGTGAGGTGAATTATGTGCGAACTGCTCGGGATGAGCGCCAATGTGCCAACCGATATCTGCTTTAGTTTTACCGGGCTGGTTCAGCGCGGGGGCGGCACCGGGCCGCATAAAGACGGCTGGGGAATAACCTTCTACGAAGGCAAAGGCTGTCGCACATTTAAAGATCCGCAACCGAGCTTTCAGTCGCCTATCGCCAAACTGGTGCAGGATTACCCGATCAAATCCTGTTCAGTGATTGCCCATATTCGCCAGGCTAACCGCGGTGAAGTGGCGCTCGAAAACACCCATCCGTTTACCCGCGAACTGTGGGGCCGCAACTGGACATACGCCCATAACGGCCAGCTCACGGGCTACAAAACCCTTGAGACCGGACAGTTCCGCCCGGTCGGCGAAACCGACAGCGAAAAAGCCTTCTGCTGGCTGCTGCATAACCTGACCAGCCGCTATCCGCGCACGCCCGGCAATATGAATGGGGTGTTTAAATACATCGCGTCGTTGGCGTCTGAACTGCGGGAGAAAGGGGTGTTTAACATGCTGCTGTCGGACGGACGCTATGTGATGGCGTACTGCTCGACCAATCTGTACTGGATAACGCGCCGTGCGCCGTTTGGCGTGGCTACGTTACTGGATCAGGATGTGGAAATTGATTTTCAGCGAGAGACCACACCGAACGATGTGGTCACCGTGATTGCCACTCAGCCGCTGACTGGCAATGAAACCTGGCACAAGATTATGCCAGGCGAGTGGGCGTTATTTTGTCTCGGAGACCGTGTAGTTTGACGCCAGCTGCGAGCGAATCTCGTGGCTCAATGGCTTGCTGACTACATAGCGACCACTCTGAACCGTCACCATCGGCGGCTTGTGGGTCTGCTCGAAGTAGTCATAGCCCGGCTTCAGCTGAGACCAGAAGTCTTTGTAATAAGAGAACTTGTGGCGTTCCATATTCGCATCGGTCATGCGGAATGGATAGATGCTGACCTGCACACTTGACTGGCCAAACACCAGCGCACCGGTGACAAACTGGAAAATCTCATCAATGCCGGTATCGGTCATGGCGTAGCAGCCAATCGACACACAGGCACCGTGGATCATCAGGTATTTCCCTTCATAGCCGTGTGAGCGATCGTAATCGTTCGGGAAGCCAATATTAATGGCTTTATAGAAACGGCTATCGGGCTTGAGCTGGCTGCGGGAAACGTTATAGAAACCTTCCGGAGATTTAAAATCGCCCTGGCGCTGTTTCGGACCCAAGCCACCGGAATAGTTGCAGATTTTGTAGCTGTCGAGCAGCTGATACGTCTCACCCATCTTTACGTAAAGATCAAGAGTACGCTCTTCTTTGAAGATCTGGATATAAACCGGAGATCCCATTAATTGCTGTTTATATTCTTTGCTGACCGGGGTGGTCGAGCTATTACTGCTAAGCAAACCGGCAAACGAAACGCACGGGATCAACAGCATCGCAAGTAACAATGCGATTTTGCGCATACTACATGTTCCTTGATAAAACGGTAGAGACAGGCCGGGAGACCCGAAATAGAACCCGAAATCAGAATTGTCTCGAATTGGTGCGCTCACATTAGCATCACCAAAGTTTTTCGCAAGTCCGGCGATCAGGGTTTACAAATTACTTTAGCGTTATACCTGCTTTTTGCTGCAATAGCAGTCAGAACTTTGCGCATTCGCTCGCAAATCCCGACCTGTAAAGCCCGTAAATGCTGCGTTCTGACCTCACATCCTGTAAACTTGCCGCGTTTCACGACCAGGTTAAGAAAGGATGCTTTACTCTCTTCGTACTGCCGCCAACCGCACGCTTTGGCATCGGTTTTTCCTTTCTTGTTTTGTTTTACTCTACGCTGGGTTTAGTGACAGTAACGTTTACGGATACCTGCTAACGACATGATTAAAATCACAAAAGGGCTTAATTTGCCCATCGCTGGCGCACCGTCACAGCACATTGCCGAAAGCGCCGCCGTCTCGCGCGTGGCCGTGCTAGGTGAAGAATATATTGGCATGCGCCCCTCGATGACCGTCCAGGAAGGCTCCCGGGTTCTCAAAGGGCAAGTGCTGTTTGAAGATAAAAAGAACCCTGGCGTGCGCTTTACTGCCCCGGCCAGTGGCGTCATCAGCGCCATTCATCGCGGCGAACGTCGCGTACTGCAATCGGTCGTCATTGATATTGACGGTGATGACGCTGTCAGTTTCCCGCGGTTTGAGGTGGCAGACCTTGCCACGCTTGAAAGAGAAGTCGTTCAGCAGCAGCTGCTGGAATCGGGATTATGGACCAGTCTGCGCACCCGCCCATTCAGTAAAATCCCCGCTGCGAACAGCGCTCCGGTGGCCATTTTCGTCACCGCCATCGACACCAATCCACTGGCAGCCGATCCGCAGCCGATAATCTATGCGCATCGCGAAGCCTTTAACGCCGGGCTGACGGTGCTGTCGCGCCTCACCGACGGCAAAGTTCACGTCTGCCAGGCAAGCGGCGGCAAGCTGGGCGGCCACCCGGTGGGTCAGGTGACGTTCAACGAATTTAGCGGCCCGCACCCGGCAGGCTTACCAGGCACACACATTCATTTCCTCGAACCCGTAAGCCTGAATAAGCAGGTCTGGCACCTGAATTATCAGGACGTTATTGCCATCGGCAAACTGTTTGTCGAAGGCGAACTGTGGAGCGAGCGGGTGATTTCGATTGCCGGGCCGCAGGTCAACACGCCGCGTCTGGTGAAAACGCTGCTCGGTGCAAGCCTTGACCAGCTGCTGGTCGGTGAACTGGCAGACGGTGAAAACCGTGTGATTTCCGGTTCGGTGCTCAGCGGCACCCACGGGCTGGGGCCCTATGCGTTCCTTGGTCGCTATCACTTGCAGGTCAGTGTGGTGAAAGAAGGGCGCGAGAAAGAACTCTTTGGCTGGGTCATGCCGGGCAAAGATAAATTCTCGATAACCCGTACTACGCTCGGCCATTTCTTCAAGCGCAAACTGTTTGATTTCTCGACCGATACCAACGGCGGCGAGCGTGCGATGGTACCCATTGGCAACTACGAGCGCGTCATGCCGCTGGATATTCTGCCGACGCACCTGCTGCGCGACCTGCTTGCCGGTGATACCGACAGCGCGCAGGCATTGGGTTGTCTGGAACTCGACGAAGAAGACCTCGCGCTCTGCACCTACGTTTGCCCGGCAAAATACGAATACGGCCCGGTGCTGCGTGACGTCTTAACCCGCATTGAGCAGGAAGGATAAATGATGGGTTTGAAAAATCTGCTGGAAAAAATTGAGCCGCACTTTACCCACGGCGGCAAGCTGGAAAAGTACTACCCGCTGTATGAAGCCGCGGCCACCATTTTCTACACCCCGGGTCTGGTGACAAAAGGGGCGTCTCACGTCCGCGATGCAATCGACCTCAAGCGTATGATGATCCTGGTTTGGCTGGCGGTGTTCCCGGCCATGTTCTGGGGCATGTATAACGTCGGTCTGCAAACGATCCCGGCGCTGCACAAAATGTATGGCCCGGAGCAACTGCAACAGGTGATTGCCGGAAACTGGCATTACCATGTGGCACAGTGGCTCGGCGTGAGCTTCGCGCCGGATGCAGGCTGGCTGAGCATGATGGGGCTGGGCGCGGTATTCTTCCTGCCGATTTACATGACGGTGTTTATCGTCGGCGGCTTCTGGGAAGTGCTGTTCTCCATTGTGCGTAAGCATGAAATCAACGAAGGCTTCTTTGTTACCTCCATTCTCTTCGCGCTGATCGTTCCGCCGTCGCTGCCACTTTGGCAGGCCGCGCTGGGCATCAGTTTTGGCGTGGTTATCGGGAAAGAAATCTTCGGCGGCACAGGGCGTAATTTCCTTAACCCGGCACTGGCGGGGCGTGCGTTCCTGTTCTTCGCCTATCCGGCGCAAATCTCCGGCGACCTGGTATGGACCGCGGCTGATGGCTTCTCTGGCGCAACGCCACTGTCTCAGTGGGCGAGCCACGGCGGTGAAGCGCTGATGAATCTCACCAGCGGTCAGCCTGTCACCTGGATGGACGCGTTCCTCGGTAAACTGCCTGGCTCAATCGGTGAAGTTTCCACGCTGATGATTCTGATCGGCGGGGCCATCATTATCTTCGGTCGCGTTGCCTCTTGGCGTATCGTGGCGGGCGTGCTGCTCGGCATGATTGCCGTTTCCACGCTGTTCAACCTGATTGGCTCAGCCACTAATCCGATGTTCTCCATGCCGTGGTACTGGCATCTGGTGCTCGGCGGTTTTGCTTTCGGCATGATGTTCATGGCGACCGACCCGGTGTCGGCGTCGTTTACCGATAAAGGGAAGTGGTGCTACGGCGCACTGATTGGCGCGATGTGCGTGCTGATCCGCGTTGTGAACCCGGCCTATCCGGAAGGGATGATGCTGGCAATTCTGTTTGCCAACCTCTTTGCACCGCTGTTCGATTACCTGGTGGTGCAGGCCAATATCAAGCGGAGGAAGTCGCGTGGCTGAAGTGAAAAGTAACGATAGCATCGGCAAAACGCTGCTGGTGGTGCTGGTGCTTTGCCTGGTCTGCTCGATTATCGTAGCCGGCTCAGCGGTGGGGCTGAAGCCTCGCCAGCAAGAACAGCGCGCGCTGGATAAACAGCGCAACATTCTGGCAGTCGCCGGGCTCATGCAGCCGGAAATGAAGCAGGATGAAGTCGCCTCTATTTTCGCGGAACGTATAACACCGCGTCTGCTGGATTTGAAAAGCGGCACGCTGCTCGACAAAGATCCGGCCTCGTTTAACCAGGGGCTGGCGTTGAAAGATCCGGCGCAGAGTACACAACTTGACGCCAGTGAAGATCCGGCTGGCATCAAGCGCCGCAGCAACGTGGTTGAAATCTACCTGGTGAAAGACGAGCAGAAAAAAATTCAGGAAGTCGTTCTGCCGATTTACGGCAACGGGCTGTGGTCGATGATGTACGCCTTTGTGGCCCTCGACACCGACGGACGCACCGTGAAAGGCATCACCTACTACGATCAAGGTGAAACCCCGGGGCTCGGCGGTGAAGTCGAGAACCCGAACTGGCGTCAGCAGTTCATTGGCAAAAAAGTGCTGAATGACGATGGCATGCCTGCTCTGAAAGTGGTGAAGGGCGGTGCGCGACAGGGTGACGAATATGCGGTTGACGGGCTTTCCGGCGCCACGCTGACGTCGAACGGCGTTCAGCACAGTTTTGATTTCTGGATGGGCGAGCAGGGCTTTGGCCCGTTCCTGAAACAGATGCGTGAAGGAGGCCTGAACAATGGCTGAGCTCGGTGATATGAAAGAAGTAAAACGGGTGCTGGTGGGGCCGGTTATCGCCAACAACCCGATTGCGTTGCAGGTTCTTGGCGTCTGCTCAGCGCTGGCGGTGACCACTAAGCTGGAAACCGCATTCGTGATGACCCTCGCGGTGACGATGGTCACGGCGTTCTCCAGCATGTTTATCTCGATGATCCGCCACCACATCCCGAACAGTGTGCGCATCATTGTGCAAATGGCGATCATCGCCTCGCTGGTCATCGTGGTCGATCAGCTGCTGCGCGCCTATGCGTATGAAGTCTCTAAACAGCTGTCGGTGTTCGTGGGCCTTATCATCACCAACTGTATCGTGATGGGCCGCGCCGAAGCGTACGCCATGAAATCGCCACCGTTGGCGAGCTTCATGGACGGCATCGGTAACGGACTTGGCTATGGCGCTATCCTGATGATCGTCGGGTTCCTGCGCGAGCTTATCGGCAGCGGCAAGCTGTTCGGTATCACCGTGCTGCAAACCGTGCAGAACGGCGGTTGGTATCAGCCTAACGGCCTGTTCCTGCTCGCACCGAGCGCATTTTTCATTATCGGTCTGCTTATCTGGGCGCTACGCAGCTGGAAGCCGGAACAGCAGGAGAAGGAGTAACCGATTATGGCTCATTACATTAGTCTTTTTGTCCGCGCCGTGTTCGTTGAGAATATGGCGCTGGCCTTCTTCCTCGGCATGTGTACGTTCCTTGCGGTGTCGAAGAAAGTCTCTACGGCGTTTGGCCTGGGCGTGGCGGTTACCGTCGTTCTCGGCATTTCCGTGCCAGTGAACAACCTTATCTACAACCTGGTTCTGCGCGACGGTGCGCTGGTGGAGGGGGTTGATCTTAGCTTCCTCAACTTCATCACCTTTATCGGCGTTATTGCGGCGCTGGTGCAGATCCTCGAGATGATCCTCGATAAGTATTTCCCGTCGCTGTACAACGCGCTGGGGATCTTCCTGCCGCTGATCGCCGTGAACTGTGCGATCTTCGGCGGCGTCTCGTTCATGGTGCAGCGCGACTATAACTTCCCTGAATCTATCGTCTACGGTTTCGGCTCCGGCATTGGCTGGATGCTGGCGATTGTCGCGATGGCCGGTATTCGCGAGAAAATGAAATACGCCAACGTGCCCGCAGGACTGCGCGGCTTAGGGATCACCTTTATCACCACCGGACTGATGGCACTGGGCTTTATGTCATTCTCCGGCGTGCAGCTATAAGGGCGTAAGTAATGGAAATTATTCTTGGCGTAGTGATGTTCACGCTGATTGTGCTGGTGCTGTCGCTGCTGATTCTGGCAGCGCGCGCGAAGCTGGTGAACTCCGGCGATGTGGTCATTGAAATCAACAACGAAGCCGACAAACAAATCCGCACCCCTGCGGGCGATAAGCTGCTGAATACGCTGTCCAACAACGGCATATTTGTCTCTTCAGCGTGCGGCGGCGGCGGTTCCTGCGGCCAGTGCCGGGTGACGGTGAAAGAGGGCGGCGGCGATATCCTGCCGACCGAGCTTTCGCACATCAGTAAGCGTGAAGCCAAAGAGGGCTGTCGCCTGGCGTGCCAGGTTGCGGTTCGTCAGGACATGAAAATTGAGCTGCCGGAAGAAATCTTCGGCGTGAAGAAATGGGATTGCGAAGTTATCTCCAACGATAACAAAGCGACGTTCATCAAAGAGCTGAAGCTGGCGATCCCTGAAGGCGAAAGCGTGCCGTTCCGTGCGGGCGGTTACATTCAGATTGAGTGCCCGTCGCACAAAGTGGCTTACGCCGATTTTGACGTGCCGGAGGAATACCGTGGTGACTGGGACAAATTCAATCTGTTCCGCTACGTTTCCGAGGTGAACGAGCCGACGCTGCGCGCATATTCCATGGCGAACTACCCGGACGAGAAGGGCATTATTATGCTCAACGTCCGCATCGCCACGCCGCCACCGTCTGCGCCGGACGTGCCGCCGGGCATTATGTCCTCTTACATCTGGTCACTGAAAGCGGGCGATAAAGTGACGATTTCCGGGCCGTTTGGGGAGTTCTTCGCCAAAGACACCGACGCGGAAATGGTGTTTATCGGCGGCGGTGCGGGTATGGCGCCAATGCGTTCGCATATCTTCGATCAGCTCAAGCGTCTTGGCAGCAAGCGTAAAATCAGCTTCTGGTACGGGGCGCGTTCATTGCGCGAAATGTTCTACGACGACGAATTTGAGCAGCTGGCGCGGGAAAACCCGAACTTTACTTTCCATGTGGCGCTTTCCGATCCACAGCCGGAAGATAACTGGACGGGACACACCGGGTTCATCCACAACGTGCTGTATGAGAACTACCTCAAGCATCATGCGGCACCGGAAGACTGTGAGTTCTACATGTGTGGGCCTCCGGTGATGAACGCGGCGGTGATCCGTATGCTGAAAGATCTGGGCGTGGAAGATGAAAACATCATGCTCGATGATTTTGGAGGCTGATGATGTTAACGGTATTTCTGGCAACCTTTGCCGTGTTCTTGCTGGTCGTGCTCGGCATGTCACTCGGCTATCTGGTGAAGCGTAAAAGCATTCAGGGCAGCTGTGGCGGCATTTCGTCGCTGGGGCTGGAGAAAGTCTGCGATTGCCCTGAGCCGTGCGACGCGCGTAAAAAACGTCTCGCCCGCGAGGCCCAGCGCCAGCAAAACCGCATTATCTAATCCTTTATTGTAGGCCCGGCAAATGCAGTGCCGCCGGGCAAAAGGCCGGGTGGCGCATTTCTTACCCGGCCTACACAACCCCACGCTTCTCATTTCATATAAATGTACTGTATACTTACACAGTAATCTGTGAGGGCTGGGTATGCGCAAAATTATTCACGTTGATATGGACTGCTTTTTTGCCGCCGTTGAAATGCGGGATAATCCAGCCCTGCGCGACATCCCCATCGCCATTGGCGGCAGCCGTGAACGCCGCGGCGTGATAAGTACTGCTAACTATCCCGCGCGTACGTTTGGCGTTCGTAGCGCCATGCCAACCGGAATGGCGCTCAAACTCTGTCCGCACCTGACGCTGTTGCCCGGCCGCTTTGATGCCTACAAAGAAGCCTCGGTGCATATTCGTGAAATTTTCTCGCGCTACACTTCACTGATTGAACCGCTTTCCCTCGATGAAGCCTACCTCGACGTCACCGATAGCCTGCACTGTCAGGGGTCGGCCACGCTGATGGCGCAGGAGATCCGCCAGACCATTCATCGTGAGCTGAATCTCACCGCCTCGGCGGGTGTTGCTCCGGTAAAATTTCTCGCCAAAATCGCCTCAGACCTTAACAAGCCCAACGGCCAGTACGTCATTACGCCTGATGAAGTGCCTGCGTTTCTCAAGACGCTTTCGCTCGCCAAAATTCCCGGCGTGGGGAAAGTCTCGGCATCTAAACTCGAAGGTATGGGGCTGCGCACCTGTGAGGACGTGCAGCACGCGGACCTGGCGACGCTGCTCAAACGTTTTGGTAAATTTGGGCGGGTGTTGTGGGAGCGCAGCAACGGTATTGATGAACGCGACGTCAACAGTGAGCGTCTGCGCAAATCGATAGGCGTGGAGCGTACGCTGGCGGAGGATATTCATGAATGGGCCGACTGCGAGGCGATAATCACCGGTCAGCTTTACCCTGAACTGGAGCGTCGGCTGGCGAAGGTGAAACCTGACCTGCTGATTGCGCGTCAGGGGGTGAAGCTCAAGTTTAATGATTTCCAGCAGACCACACAGGAGCACGTCTGGCCGAAGTTGAACCAGGATGATTTGATCGCCACGGCGTATAAAACCTGGCATGAGCGACGTGGAGAGCGGGGCGTCCGACTGGTGGGCCTGCACGTTACCCTGCTGGACCCGCAGCTTGAACGACAGTTGGTGCTGGGATTGTAATTTCCGGAACCCATAAAAAAAGCTTCCCGAAGGAAGCTTTTTTTGCCCGATAGCGCAGCGCTTACCGGGCCTACTTAATTCTGCATTTCCGGTGGCGTTACGCTAATCGCGCCTACTTAATTCAGCTGTAGGCCCGACAAGCTTACGCCGCCGGGCACCCACTACGGCTTACTTCGCTGGAATGGCTTTCAGCAGTTCGGTCAGCAGGGTCCAGTACTGGCCCACGCTTTCAATATGAACCTGCTCATCCGGCGAGTGTGGCCCGGTGATGGTCGGCCCAATGGAAACCATGTCCATATCTGGGTATGGCTTTTTAAACAGACCACATTCCAGACCCGCGTGGATAACCTGGATGTTCGGTGTTTTATCGAACAGACGCTGATAGGTTTCACGCACCAGGTGCATAACCGGAGAGTTTGCATCCGGCTGCCAGCCTGGGTAGCCGCCTTTCGGTGCGGTCTGTGCCCCAGCCATTTTGCCCAGAGACTCCAGCATGCTAACCACGTAGTCTTTGCCGCTGTCGATCAGGGAACGAATCAGGCAGATGATTTCCACGTTGTCGTCGTGCATGGAGACCACGCCCACGTTCAGGGAAGTTTCAACCACGCCTTTCGCCACGTCGGAGTTACGGATAACGCCGTTCGGAGTCGCATTCAGCAACTGAATGAAGCTGTCGCGGGATTTTTCGCTCAGGGCGTTTTTATCCGCGGTGACGGCTTCCAGAACCACGGTCAGGTTCTTCTCTTTCGCAGCCAGTTCGTTTTTCAGAATAGCCATGAACTCGTCGGCCAGCGCTTTCAGAGTCTGTGCTTGGTCAGCCGGAACAGCAACGGTGGCGAAGGCTTCACGCGGAATAGCGTTACGCAGGGTGCCGCCATTGAAATCAACCAGACGCAGGTCCAGCTCAGACGCATGGCCAGCCAGGAAGCGCGCCAGCAGTTTGTTGGCATTGCCGAGACCCAGATGGATATCGCCGCCAGAGTGGCCGCCTTTCAGGCCTTTCAGCGTCAGCTTAAAGCTCTGGAAGCCAGCAGGGATCGCTTCGCGAGTCAGCGGCAGGGTGGTGATGAAATCGATACCGCCCGCGCAACCCATGTAGATCTCACCTTCTTCTTCAGAGTCGGTGTTGATCAGGATATCGGCCTGCAGCCAGTTAGCCTGAAGGCCAAAGGCGCCATCCATGCCCGCTTCTTCAGTCATGGTCAGCAGCACTTCCAGCGGGCCATGTTCAACGCTGTCGTCAGCCAGGACGGCCAATGCAGATGCCATCCCGATGCCGTTATCCGCACCCAGCGTGGTGCCGCGCGCTTTAATCCACTCGCCGTCAATGTACGGCTGAATAGGATCTTTGGTGAAGTCATGCACGGTATCGTTGTTTTTCTGCGGCACCATATCGAGGTGCGCCTGCATGACAACCGCTTTACGGTTTTCCATGCCCGCCGTGGCAGCTTTACGAATCAGGATATTACCCACCTGATCACGTTCTGCGTGCAGACCTTTTTCCTTCGCCCAGCCCATGATGTGTTCGGCGAGCTGTTCTTCGTGATAAGAAGGGTGCGGAATCGAGCAGATTTTGGCGAAAATATCCCACAGCGGCTGCGGGGATAATTGAGACAGTTCAGACACGGTAAGTCTCCTTACGGCTTCCTGTAAAAGTGGCTTACAGGTAATGGGTTAGCAATGACAAACAGGCATGTGACCTGACTTGCGAGATGCCGTTGAGAATACCACTTTCTGCCTTCTCTGGTAGTACGTCGCGCGTAAAAACTCCCGGCGAGGCCGTTAAACACTGGTTTTTAGCGCGTCAGATCTCTATAATCTCGCGCAACCTGGAATCACCCCGAACATTTTTTAAGCCGATTTATAGGCTGGGATACAATCACATGAGCGAAAAATACATCGTTACCTGGGACATGTTGCAGATCCATGCCCGCAAACTGGCCGCGCGCCTGATGCCCTCCGAACAGTGGAAAGGCATTATTGCCGTGAGTCGTGGAGGTCTGGTACCAGGCGCTCTGCTGGCCCGTGAACTGGGTATTCGTCATGTGGACACCGTCTGCATTTCCAGCTACGACCACGACAACCAGCGCGAGCTGAAAGTCCTCAAACGTGCGGAAGGCGACGGCGAAGGCTTTATCGTGATTGACGATCTGGTCGACACCGGCGGCACCGCAGTGGCTATCCGTGAAATGTACCCGAAAGCGCATTTCGTCACTATCTTCGCCAAGCCGGCGGGTCAGCCGCTGGTTGATGACTACGTGATTGATATTCCGCAGGATACCTGGATTGAACAGCCCTGGGATATGGGCGTGGCGTTTATCCCACCTATTTCAGGCCGCTAAACATCCTTAGCCTTCCTGTAAACTGAAATCCTCGGATATCTGATTTACTGTTCTTTTCAACGCCCGGTATACCGGGCGTTGTTCTTTTTGGCGCCCGGCGAGGTACAATAGACCTCATGTCGTATTTATGGAGTCTATGCGATGCCAGAAGCCAATCTCAGCGAAGTTCTCTTTAAACCGCGTTTCAAGCACCCTGAAACCTCGACGCTGGTGCGTCGCTTCCATCATGGCGCCGATTCTGCGGTGCAATCCGCGCTGGACGGAAAAAACGTTCCTCACTGGTACCGGATGGTGAACCGCCTGATGTGGATCTGGCGTGGCGTCTCGCCGCAGGAAATTCTCGACGTACAGGCGCGTATCGTGATGAGCACCTCAGAGCGTACCGACGAGGACCTCTATGACACGGTGGTCGGCTACCGCGGCGGCAACTGGATTTATGAATGGTCGAAACAGGCGATGCTCTGGCAGCAGAAAGCGTGTCAGGAACCTGACGACGCGTTAAGTGGCCGCCACTGGCTGCATGCCTCCAATCTCTACAGCATCGCCGCGTACCCACATCTGAAAGGCGATGACCTCGCTGAACAGGCGCAGGCGCTGGCGAATCGGGCCTATGAAGAAGCAGCCCAGCGTTTGCCGGGCTCTCTGCGTGAGCTGGAGTTTACGATCCCCGGCGGCGCTCCCGTGACAGCTTTCCTGCACATGCCGCCTGGCGAAGGACCGTTCCCGACGGTGCTGATGTGCGGCGGGCTGGACGCGCTACAAAGCGACAACTACAGCCTGTTTGAAAAATACTTAGCCCCGCTGGGGATTGCGATGCTGACCCTGGACATGCCGTCGATTGGTTTCTCGTCCAAATGGAAGCTGACCCAGGATTCCAGCTTCCTGCATCAGCAGGTTTTGAAATCGCTGCCGAACATTCCCTGGGTCGATCACACTCGCGTGGCGGCGTTTGGTTTCCGCTTCGGAGCGAACGTGGCGGTGCGTCTGGCGTATCTTGAATCACCGCGTCTGAAAGCGGTGGCCTGTCTCGGCCCGGTGGTCCATCACCTGCTCAGCGACCCGCAGCGCCAGGAAAACGTCCCGGAAATGTATCTCGATGTGCTGGCCTCGCGACTGGGCATGCATGATGCCTCTGACGATGCGCTACGCGTAGAGCTTAATCGTTACTCGCTGAAAACGCAGGGGTTGCTGGGCCGTCGCTGCCCAACGCCAATGCTGTCTGGCTACTGGCAAAACGATCCATTCAGCCCGGAAGAAGAGTCCCGTTTAATCACCTCGTCATCTGCTGATGGCAAGTTGATGCAGATCCCGTTTAAGCCGGTGTATCGCAATTTTGACAAAGCCTTGAAAGAAATTGCCACGTGGATCAATCATAGAATTGGTTAATAGATTGCTAAATTCTATTGATTTGGTAAAACAGTTGCATCACTAAAGGAGACAGCAATGACGTTACCGAGTGGACACCCGAAGAGTAAACTGATCAAGAAATTCACTGCCCTTGGCCCCTACATCCGGGCAGAGCAGTGTGAGGATAATCGCTTCTTTTTCGATTGCCTGGCCGTATGCGTCAATGTTAAACCGGCCCCGGAAGTCCGTGAGTTTTGGGGCTGGTGGCTGGAAATGGAAGCGCAGGAAACGCGTTTCACTTACAGCTATCAGTTTGGCCTGTTCGATAAACACGGCAACTGGCAGGCAACGGCCATCAAAGACACTGAAGTCACCGACAGACTGGAGCAGACTCTGCGTGATTTCCACGCCCGAGCGCGCGACCTGCTGAAAACGTTCGACCTGGCGCTCGAGCCTGCGGAAGATGTGGAACAGCCGGTGAGATTGTCGGCATAAACTATTTCGTAAAAGAAATAAAAAAGGCCCCTCAACGTTGAGGGGCCTTTTAATTTTGTGGGATTAGAACTGGTAAACCAGACCCAGTGCTACCACGTCGTCGTTATTCAGCGCGAGTTTATTATCATCGTTCAGTTGGTTGATTTTATAATCAACAAACGCTGACATGTTTTTATTGAAGTAATAGGTGGCTGCCACGTCGATATATTTCACCAGGTCCGCATCACCTACGCCGTCAATATCCTTACCTTTAGACTGTATATAACCAATGGATGGGCGCAAACCGAAATCAAACTGATATTGTGCGACGAGTTCTAATGCCTGGTTTTTATTCGCGAAGCCGCTGACTTTCGTATCCACACCGCCAATGGACGCGGTGCCGGAAATTGGGGTCATGTTGCGGGTTTCGGCATAAATGGCTGCCAGATATACGCTGTTAGCATCGTATTTAAAGCCGGTGGTCCAGGCTTCAGCGTCAGTCCCTTTACCGAAGGTGCTGTCCTGCTGAGTCAGGGTACGGTTGGAGTTAGAATAGGCGGCACCGAGGGTGAAACCGGAATCGCCGAAGTCATAGCTCAGGGAGGTACCGAAGCCGTCACCGTTGGCTTTGCTGGCTGCGCGGCCGTCGTTTTCGTTCTTGCCCTGGTACTGCAATGCCAGTTTCAGGCCGTCAACCAGACCGAAGAAATTGTTGTTGCGGTAGGTTGCCAGGCCATTCGCACGTCCGGTCATGAAGTTATCGGTTTTGACGAAGGAGTCATCACCGAACTCGGGGATCATATCCGTATACGCCGCGACGTTGTACAGTACGCCGTAGTTACGACCATAGTCGAAAGAACCGATATCACCGGCTTTCAGACCGGCAAAGGCCAGACGCGTTTTGGTGGTCGCCGGGTCGCCTTCCACTTTGTTCGCCGCAACCTGATATTCCCACTGACCAAAACCAGTCAGCTGATCGTTAATTTGAGTCTGACCTTTAAAGCCCAGACGAATATAAGACTGGTCGCCGTCTACCGCGTCGTTGTCGCTCATATAATGTTCAGCTTTAACGCGACCATAAAGATCCAGTTTATTACCGTCTTTATTATAAATTTCGGCGGACTGTGCTGCGGTGGAAGACATTACGCCCAGTACCATCAATGCCAATGTGGTCTTTTTCATTTTTAACCCTGATTAATATACGCGCTTAAATTTAGGAACTTGCCAGATTTAAAAAACAGGAAGGGTTGTAACGCGGGGAAATGAAAGTTTTATGACAAAGTAAGAATAGTTTTAAATAATTGTGTTTGGGTGTTTCTGTCATAAAAGTGCCATTATCTGCCGCTACGCTTCCTGATCCCGCGCAACAAAGTGCCTTGCAACCCGCTCAGGGAGTTGGCAAGCGGCCTGAGTCCTGTTACAACGTCCTTTTCGTACACATTGAATGGCAGAGAATCATGAGTGACAGCCAGACGCTGGTCATCAAACTGGGTACCAGTGTTTTAACCGGGGGGTCGCGCCGCCTTAATCGCGCCCATATCGTGGAATTAGTGCGTCAGTGCGCGCAACTGCATGCCGCAGGACATCGGATTGTGATTGTGACGTCGGGCGCGATTGCCGCCGGGCGTGAACACCTCGGCTACCCGGAACTGCCTGCCACTATCGCCTCTAAACAGCTGCTGGCTGCGGTCGGCCAAAGCCGTTTGATCCAGCTCTGGGAACAGCTTTTCTCGATTTACGGTATTCATGTCGGCCAGATGTTACTGACCCGCGCCGACATGGAAGACAGAGAGCGTTTCCTCAACGCCCGCGACACGCTGCGTGCGCTGCTCGACAACCACATCGTGCCGGTTATCAACGAAAACGACGCCGTCGCCACCGCTGAAATTAAAGTGGGCGATAACGACAACCTGTCTGCGCTGGCGGCAATCCTTGCCGGAGCCGACAAACTGCTGCTGTTGACCGACCAGCAAGGGCTGTTCACCGCCGACCCGCGCACTAACCCACAGGCCGAACTGATTCAGGACGTGCATGGCATTGACGACGCGCTGCGCTCGATTGCCGGCGACAGCGTTTCTGGCCTCGGCACCGGCGGAATGGGCACCAAACTACAGGCCGCTGACGTCGCCTGCCGCGCCGGAATCGACACCATCATCGCGGCGGGCAGCCGTCCGGGCGTGATTGGTGACGTGATGGAAGGGGTCGCTGTTGGCACCCGGTTCCACGCCCAGACTTCACCGCTCGAAACGCGCAAGCGCTGGATCTTTGGCGCACCGCCAGCCGGGGAAATCACCGTGGATGAAGGCGCTGTTTCCGCAATTCTGGAAAGAGGGAGTTCATTGCTTCCAAAAGGAATTAAAAGCGTGACAGGTAACTTCTCCCGTGGTGAAGTGATCCGTATTCGTACTCTCGATGGTCGCGATATCGCGCACGGCGTCACCCGCTACAACAGCGATGCGCTGCGCCGGATTGCCGGACAACATTCGCAGCAAATCGACGCCATTCTCGGCTACGAGTACGGCCCGGTTGCCGTCCATCGCGACGACATGATTACCCGTTAAGGAGCCTTCAATGCTGGAACAAATGGGCATAGCGGCCAAAGCAGCCTCGTACAAACTGGCGCAGCTGTCCGGACGTGAAAAAAATCAGGTTCTGGAAAAGATTGCTGATTATCTGGAAGTGCAAAGCGACATGATTCTCAGTGCTAACGCACAGGATCTTGATGATGCGCGGGCTAATGGTCTGAGCGAAGCGCTTCTTGACCGCCTGGCGCTGAATCCCGCTCGCCTGAAAAGCATCGCCGATGACGTGCGTCAGGTATGCAAACTCGCCGACCCGGTCGGGCAGGTGATTGACGGCGGGCTGCTCGACAGCGGCCTGCGCATAGAACGTCGCCGCGTGCCGCTGGGCGTCGTGGGTGTGATTTATGAAGCCCGGCCGAACGTCACGGTCGACGTGGCCTCGCTGTGCCTGAAAACCGGTAACGCCGCTATTCTGCGCGGCGGGAAAGAAACATGGCGTACCAACGCTGCGACGGTGAAAGTCATCCAGAAAGCGCTGGAAGAGTGCGGGATCCCTGCGGGGGCAGTGCAGGCAATCGAAAGCCCGGATCGTGCGCTGGTCAATGAAATGCTGCGCATGGACAAATACATCGACATGCTGATCCCACGTGGCGGCGCGGGCCTGCACAAGCTGTGCCGCGAGCAGTCGACGATCCCGGTGATCACCGGTGGCATTGGCGTGTGCCATATCTACGTGGATGACACCGCTGAGTTTGACCCGGCACTGAGGATTATCGTCAACGCCAAAACCCAGCGTCCGAGCACTTGTAATACTGTGGAAACGCTGCTGGTGAATCGCGCTATTGCCGACACGTTCTTACCTGCTTTAAGCCAACAGATGGCAGAGAGCGGCGTGACGCTTCATGCCGACACTGATGCCCTGGCAACGTTGCAGAAAGGCCCGGCTAGCGTGGTTCCGGTGCAGGTTCAGCAGTATGACGATGAATATTTGTCGCTGGATTTGAACGTCAAACTGGTCGATGACCTGGACGATGCCATCGCGCATATTCGACTACACGGGACGCAACACTCCGATGCGATTCTGACGCGTACGCTGCGTAACGCGGACCGCTTCATCAACGAAGTCGACTCCTCGGCGGTATATGTGAACGCCTCCACACGCTTCACCGACGGTGCTCAGTTTGGCCTCGGTGCGGAAGTGGCCGTCAGCACGCAGAAACTGCACGCCCGCGGCCCGATGGGCCTCGAAGCGCTGACGACCTACAAGTGGATCGGCTTCGGCGACGACACTATTCGTGCGTAATTGAACTCGGGTGATGCAAAAATAGGCATTTGATTCTGAAGGCCATTGACGCATCACCCGCAGAGTTTTAACCTTTCACTCCGAAACACATCCCCGGTGTTTTACAGCACTCAGTGCCGATATAGCTCAGTTGGTAGAGCAGCGCATTCGTAATGCGAAGGTCGTAGGTTCGACTCCTATTATCGGCACCATCTCATTTTGTCATAGCCCTCTGTCTACCCATTCAGCAAACGAGTCTTTTACCATAACTTATGAATAGTCACTACAGGGCACTGAATATACGGTGTCGATATTTCGATGGAAATCGGAAGGGTTATTTCGGTTGGAAGGTCGCGCGTCGGGGGGATTAATTACACCTCACCGCTCAGACGCGCGATATTTCTATTAGGACTGCGAGGCATCGTTGTTATTCGATTTGGCGGCTACCAGGCCCTTATCAGGATCGATGAATGCGCAATGCGTGTTTGAGGGGTGGGACTGCGAGGCCGCCTCACACTGTTCCTGGCTGCTGTAGACCCCGATAACGTTGCTTTGAGTGGCGCCGGTGGCAAATGAGATAATCAAAACTAAGCCGTACATGTCATTCCTTAATATGCGTTAACACGTTCTTCAGGCACTGAGATGGATTCGGAAAGTCTCGCTCATTGGCCCGGAATTACGCAAAATTTCACTGGGCCGTTAATATACATCAAAGTGAGCAGGTTGTGTTGAAGTAAATGAGAGCATTCTTAATGGAATATGTCCTGGTCCAAATATGAACAATAAAGTTGTGGAATATTCGTAATAATTACGGTTGGAAAATATCAGGCGTGTATTTAATCGCCGCGAATCCTCTTATGACTGGCTTGCCAACAGTGACAAGCCAGCCGGAACTTTAGCGGCCCACGCGAGCCTGAAGTGCGGCCGGATAACGATCGCCGACGATTTTCACCGCTTCAAGCGCTAGCCCAATTTTACGTAGCTCATCCTGAGACAGGGTGATGTCCGCCGCGCCGAGGTTTTCTTCCAGTCGATGCAGTTTGGTGGTACCCGGAATCGGCACAATCCACGGTTTCTGCGCCAACAACCAGGCGAGCGCGATTTGTGCATGGGTCACGCCCTTCTCGGCAGCCAGTTCACCGAGCACAATGACCAGATTTTCATTGGCTTCAATGGCCTCGACGGCAAAACGCGGCACTTTGCTGCGGAAATCATCTGCGCCAAAGGTGGTACCCGATTTGATGGCTCCGGTCAGGAAGCCCTTGCCCAACGGGCTGAACGGTACAAAACCAATGCCTAACTCTTCCAGTACCGACAGAATGTCCTGCTCAGGCTCACGCCACCACATGGAATATTCACTCTGCAATGCGGCGACGGGCTGCACGGCATGTGCCCGACGGAGTGTTTGCACCCCCGCTTCGGACAGACCGAAGTGTTTCACTTTTCCTTCCGCAATCAGGTCTTTGACCACGCCCGCGACGTCTTCAATCGGCACGTCCGGATCAACGCGGTGCTGATACAGCAAATCAATGACATCGGTTTTGAGGCGGCGCAGTGAGCCTTCTACCGCCTGGCGGATATGCTCCGGGCGGCTGTTCAAAATCTGCTGCTTGTTGTCAGCCCCGAAGGTAAAACCAAAATTGGTGGCGATAACCACCCGGTCGCGGAACGGTTTTAATGCTTCGCCGACCACCTCTTCGTTGAGATACGGGCCGTACACTTCGGCGGTATCGAAGAAGGTAACCCCGCGTTCGACGGCGTTGCGGATAAGTTCAATAGCCTGACGAGTGTCCGTTGCTGGACCATAACCATGGCTGAGGCCCATGCAGCCCAGACCCAGCGCCGAGACTTGCAGTCCAGATTTACCGAGATAACGTTTTTGCATTAACAATTCCTCATTACACGTCGAGTTTACGACCGGTCAGCCACTGCACCATCGCCGGATCGCGATGGGAGAAGAATGCACTGGTTGCGCTGTCGAGCGCGGTGATTTGCAGCATTTCTTCCTGGCTGAGTTCGAAGTCGAGGATAGTGATGTTCTCTTCCATTCGCGCTTTACGCACCGTTTTTGCCAGCGAGACAATGCCGCGCTGGAAGATCCAACGCAGGACAACCTGGCCCACACTTTTGCCGTATTTCGCGCCGATGGCGGTTAATACCGGATGCTGGAACAGGCCATTTCTTCCTTCGGCAAACGGCGCCCATGCTTCAGGCTGGATCCCGTGGGTTTGCATCCACGGCACCGCGTGCAGCTGCTGGTTGAAGGGGTTCACTTCAATCTGGTTAACTGCCGGAACCACTTTATTAAATGCGGTGAGGTCGGCGAGGCGATCCGGATGGAAATTGCTCACGCCAATGGCGCGGATTTTACCGGCCTGATGCAGCTCTTCCATCGCACGCCATGCGCCGTGCACGTCGCCATAAGGCTGGTGGATCAGATACAGATCGACGTAATCCAGCTGCAGGCGGTTCAGCGAGCGTTCGAACTGCGCTTTAGCGCCTTCGTAATGCGTGTCCTGCAGCCACAATTTGGTGGTGATAAAGAGTTCATCGCGCGCGATACCGCTCTGTTTCAGAGCATTACCGACCTGAGTTTCATTCTGATAGGAGGCGGCGGTATCAATCAGGCGATAGCCGGTTTCGATGGCATCAATGACGGCACGCTCGCACTCGGCGGCATCCGTCATCTGAAATACACCAAAGCCCAGCAGGGGCATTTCAATGCCGTTATTCAATTTTACAGAGTGCATAACGTTATCCTTCGCGGTTGTGTCGGCAAAGAATAGCGCAGGGTGATTTATTTGATTAGAGGGTGCAATCCGCTAGGGTTAATGAAAACTGTTCATTAATGTGGGCTCAGCTCAATAACCCGGCGCCGACGTTAACCGACAGTCCCAAAATCGCCAGATTAAAGACAAATGAGATGACGGACTGCAGGAGTGTAATCTGGCGCATCTCGGTGGTGCCGGTCGCCACATCCGCGGTTTGTGACGCCACGGCAATCGTAAACGCAAAGTAGAGAAAATCCCAGTAACCGGGATCGTCGGGTTTTTCCGGGAAGAGCATCGGCGAAACGTCTTTGTTGCGATGCAGGTAATGATGGTGCGCATAATGCATCGCGAAGGAGCTTGGCAGCAATGCCCAGGAGACAACCAACGTCGTGGCTGTCAGGGCAACATGAAGGAGCCGCGGCATGCCGGAAAGTGAGTGTAAGGAAGACAGTTCGCTCAGGATCGCCACAATGCTGGCCATACACGCGACGATAACCATGCCCAACACCAGCCCCGCGCTTTGATCCTGAATTTTGGCGATACGCGGAATATCTTTCACGTCTGTACGTAGCATGCGAAACCAGATGATAATCAGATACAGCCAGGCCAGAACATTCCAGCCGATCAACATGCGTTGCAGCGTACCTAACGTTGCGGGAAGGGCGAAATAACAGATAACGCCTGCGGCAATTGAAATCAGCAACCGCAGTCGCGTGAACAGGTGAGTCCTTAGCGAAAAACCCATAAAGTTGATGTTCTACAAGTGATTGATACGGTTAACTGTAGACGACGGTGCGGGGCAGGGCCCTGGAAAAGCAGGAATGTAAGAGCGGTTACAATCCAATGTTCAGCGTCACTGACGCGGGTTCAACACCCGCTGCGCAGCCGCCAGATCCGCCAGCGTATCGATGTCATGCACAATCCCTCCATCCTGTAAGGCCAGCTCCAGAACCTGATGTTGAAGCCGGGCGCGATGCACAATCTCTTTGGCACCTGTATCCCCCGCCAGAGCCGTTAGAAGGGGCTGAAAGTCACGGCTGAACGCCACCGGATGCCCTTGCTGCTGTCGAAAATGCGGCACGACAACCGGCTTTTCGCCTAGCCCTTCGGCGACACGGCGCAAAGAATCGGCCTGAATCAGCGGTAAATCGCCGGGCAGAATCAGCCAGCCTGCGGCGTGTGGGGTGGCGCATACGCCTGACGCAATGGATTCGCCCATGCCGCGCGTGCCGCCTTCCGGCCTGACCAGATGCCACGCAAGGTCCGCGTCTTTGACCGCTTGAATCACATGCGTTAACACCGAATGGCCTTGCAGAAGCGCATCGAGTTTATGCGTCGTGGCGCCGCTCGCCCGGAACCGTTCGCCGCGTCCGGCGGCCAGAATGATCACCACGAGGGAGGGCATTACGGTTCCCCGGTTTGCAGGCGGGCCGCCGCTACGTCTGCCAGAACCGACAGCGCCAGCGATCGTGCATCGCGGGCTTTGGGAAAGATGCCAATTGGGGCTTTGATCCGCGCGATATCACTTTCGCTCCAGCCCCGTTCCCTTAGCGATTGGCTGCGCTGCCCATGCGTCCGATGACTGCCCATTGCGCCGATATAAAATGGCCTGCTGCGAAGGGCGGCCTGTAAAACGGGCAACTCGCGGTGCAGGTCATGCCACAGCAGTAGCACCGCGGTGTCGGCATCGATCATTCTGTCGCGATCCGTATCGAAATCGGTACAGGTGTGGACATCGTAACCGACGGCCTGCGCCAGCGTGGCGGTCATGTGCGCCTCGATGGATCGACCCAATACCATCACCCGCACGACGGGACGGTACACGGTATCGAAGGCGTGATCATGCCAGCCCGTTTTGGACGGTGAGGTGATAATTTGCAGCGTCTGTGACTGAGGCGAATAACGCAGCCCGGCGGGTTGACGTTGTTCCAGCTGGTTGAGCACCGCCAGCAACGGTTGCGCAGCATGCAGCCGATGGATGCTGAGCGTGATACCGCCGCCGCACGGCAGAACGATATCGAAATAAGGCGAGCCTTCGCCGTAGCGTACATCGCGGTCCTGGCCCGACGCGATGACCGCCATCGCCTCGTGCGCCGCTGCTGCCTCCACGCAGCCGCCGGACACAAAGCCGCAGTATAAGCCGTCTTCGCGCACCGCCATTTGCGCACCCAGGGAGCGTGATGCCCCGCCACGGATCGCCACCAGCGTGACCAACGCCGCACCCATCCCTGCGGTTAATGCCTCAAGCGCAAAGCGTAAAATCTCCCGGCTGTCATCGGTCAGACACGCCTGCTCCGGCGTGATCAGGGCCGTGTCAGCCGGGGAGAAACATATCGCGTTCTGTCCCATCGCGTCTCCTTACACCACGTCCGGCAGGGCGTTGAGATATTTATCCAGCGTGACCGGATAATCGCGCACCCGCACGCCGGTGGCGTTATACACCGCGTTGGCGATTGCTGCGCTGACCCCACACAGCCCCAGTTCCCCGACCCCTTTGGCTTTCATCGGCGATGAAATCGGATCGGTATCCTCAAGGAAAATCACGTCCTGCTGCGGCACGTCGGCGTGAACCGGCACTTCATAGCCCGCCATATCGTGATTAACGAAATACCCCAGCCGTGTATCGACCGCCAACTCTTCCATCAACGCTCCACCGAGACCCATGGTCATCGCGCCTATCACCTGACTGCGCGCGGTTTTCGGGTTAAGAATGCGTCCGGCCGCGCAGACCGCCAGCATTCGCCGGACCCGGACTTCCCCGGTCGCGGAATCCACGCCTACCTCGACAAAATGCCCGGCAAACGTCGACTGCTGATACTGCTTGTCGAGGGAGCCAAATTCGATGGTGTCTTCGGCGGTTAATGTCCCGCCTGACACCGCCTCGCTGAGTTTGATATGCCTGTCACCCGCGATGATTTCTTCATTGGCGAAATGCGCCTGGGCCGCATCAACGCCCAGTTTGTTGGCGATGGCTTCGCGCAGTTTCACGCAGGCGGCATACACGCCCGCCGTCGACGTGTTAGCACCCCATTGGCCACCGGAACCGGCGGAGATGGGAAAGCGGGAATCGCCCAGCCGGACGTCAATTTTTGCCATCGGCACGCCGAGCATTTCTGCTGCCGTCTGGGCGATGATGGTGTAGCTGCCGGTGCCGATGTCGGTCATGTCCGTTTCAACCGTCACGTTGCCGTTGCCATCCAGATGCACGCGCGCCCCGGATTTTGTCAGAAGATTGTTGCGAAAACCCGCCGCCACGCCCATGCCGACAAGCCAGCGTCCGTCGCGGACCTGAGCGGGCGTCGCATTACGCTGTTTCCAGCCGAAGTGTTCCGCGCCGGTGCGCAGACACTCCACCAGCTGGCGGCGCGAGAAACGACGCTCAGGATTAGCAGGGTCGACCTGGGTGTCATTCAGAATGCGGAACTCAACCGGGTCGATGCCCGCTTTTTCGGCCAGCTCGTCGATTGCGATTTCCAGCGCCATCAGCCCCGGCGCTTCACCGGGCGCGCGCATGGCATTGCCTTCCGGCAGATTAAGTTTTGCCAGTCGTAAAGCCGTGTGGCGATTCGCCCCGGCGTAGAGCAGTTCGGTCTGCTGAACGGCGGTTTCGGGCGCGCCGCCGGAAAGATTCCCGGAGCAGCTTTCATGGGCAATGGCGGTGATTTTGCCGTCGCTGTCGCAGCCAATCTGAATATGCTGAATGGTCGCCGGGCGGTGCGTTGTATTGTTGGGAATGACCGGTCTCGGCAGCATGACTTTCACCGGGCGTTTTATCGCCCGAGCGCCAAGCGCCGCCAGCAGGGCATCACTTCGTAAAAATAGCTTCCCGCCAAATCCACCGCCGATATACGGGGAGATTATCCGCACGTTCTCCATCGGGAGCTTCAGGGTTTCCGCCAGATCGGTGTGACACCAGTTGATCATCTGATTTGAGGTCCAGACGGTCAGCTTTTCGCCCTCCCAGATCGCCATTGAAGCATGCGGCTCCATCGCCATATGGCTCTGATCGGGCGTAGTGTAAGTGGCATCCAGTTTTACCGCCGCCGTTGACCAGGCGGCTTCAAAATCGCCGACGTTTTTGTCCTCTTCGCCTTCCGGCGCGGTCGCGGCGGGTTTTTCGTCCGCTAACGAATAGGCCCCGGCATCCCGGCGATATTCTACCTTCACCAGCGCCGCCGCCGCGCGTGCCTGCTCAAACGTCTCGGCGACCACCAGCGCCACCGCCTGATGATAGTGTTCAATCACTGGGCCGCCGAGCAGCATGGCGGTGTTTTTACTCCCTTTGCTGAGCGCTCCGGCGTTGCCAGCGGTGACCACGGTCAGGACGCCGGGCGCGGTTTTCGCCGCCTCGATGTCCATGTCGGTGATTCGCCCTTTGGCAATCGCCGCGCCGACGACATAGCCATACGCGACGTTATCGGCGACGTCATGCCATTCATAGGCGTAGTGGGCGCTGCCGGTGGTTTTCAGCGGGCCATCAATGCGGTCGTGGGGCTGACCGACAACGGTAAGATTATCAATCGGGTTTTGGCCTGCGGGTTTTTCAAATTTCATGTCCGGCCCTCGCTTCGGTCAGCGCGGAGGCGAGCGTGCGCTTCGCCAGCGTCAGCTTAAATGCATTTTCAGGCGTGGGGTGCGCGTGGCTAAAAAGCTGGTCATACACCGCTTGCGCCCCATGCGGGATTTGCGCGTCCGCTTCAGCCTGCCGCCAGGGTTTATGCGCCACGCCGCCTAACGCTACGCGCCCACTGCCATCGGGCAGCATCACGGCGGCCACCGACACCAGCGCAAACGCGTATGAGGCGCGGTCACGCACTTTACGGTAGATATGTCTGCCGCCAAGTGGCGCGGGCAGCGTCACCGCGAGGATCAGTTCCCCCGGTGTCAGGACGGTTTCACGATGCGGGGTGTTGCCCGGCGCGCGATAAAAATCGGCGATTGGGATCTGGCGTTGCTTTCCGTCCGGATCGACGGTCTCTACTACCGCGTCCAGTACGCGCATCGCCACCGCCATATCGCTGGGATGCGTGGCAATACAGGCTTCACTGCCACCGACTACCGCGTGCTGGCGGCTGAAACCTTCAAGCGCCGCACATCCGCTACCGGGTAAGCGTTTGTTGCAGGGCTGGTTGGTATCGTAGAAATAAGGGCAGCGGGTGCGTTGCAATAGATTGCCCGCCGTGGTGGCTTGATTGCGAAGTTGACCGGATGCTCCCGCCAGTAACGCTCTGGCCAGCACCGCGTAATCACGACGTATGCGTGGGTCGGCGGCTAAATCGGTGTTACGCACCAGCGCGCCGATGCGCAATCCGCCGCCGTCGGTGGCCTCGATATGATTCAGGGCCAGGCCGTTGACGTCGATAAGATGCACCGGCGTCTCAATCTCAAGCTTCATTAAATCCAGCAGATTGGTTCCGCCTGCGATAAATTTCGCCCCGGCCGAACGTCGGGCGCTGGCCGCCGCATCGGCGGGTGTTTTCACGCGTTCATAGGTGAAAGCTTTCATGATTTCAGCTCCCCGGCGGCGTCTTTGATGGCGGCAAGAATGTTGGAGTAGGCTCCGCAGCGGCAGATATTACCGCTCATGCGTTCGCGAATTTCCTCATCCGACATTTCAGGTGAGGAAACCAAATCCAGTGTGACGTGGCTCGGGATCCCCGCTTCTAGCTCTTTCAGTACCGCCACCGACGAGCAGATTTGCCCCGGCGTGCAGTAACCGCACTGGTAGCCGTCGTGTTTGATAAATGCCGCCTGCATCGGGTGCAGGTTGTCAGGCGTGCCAAGACCCTCAATGGTGGTTATCTCTGCATCCTGATGCATCACCGCCAGTGTCAGGCAGGCGTTGAGTCTACGGCCATCGACCAGCACGGTACACGCGCCACACTGTCCGTGGTCGCAGCCCTTTTTGGTCCCGGTGAGGTGCAGATTTTCGCGCAGCGCATCCAACAGGGTGGTGCGCGTATCAACGTCAAGCTGGTGGCGTTTGCCGTTCACGTTCAGGGTGAGGGGCAGGATTTCAGGCGCAGGGGTAACTGCGCGCATGGGCTGTGCCAGGGACGTGCCGGGCGGTACGGCCGCCGTGGCTGCAGTGGCCGCGCCAACTTTTAAAAGCGTCCGGCGCGACAGGCTAAAATCAGGATGTTGAGATTGTCCCGGATGATTATTTTCGGGGATCTCGCCTTGGTTGCTCATGCCAGGCCTCCGGTATTCACAATGCGTGGATGTAAAATCAGATGTGAACTGCTCTGTCTTTTTTTTGAACATTAAGCATAGACGGGAGTGGACGCAGGATTATTCTTAAATCGTGAATGCCGTCATGAGGGAAATGCATCAATACCGGGAAGAGAAGGTGCGGTGAAGCGCCCGGTGGCTTATTTTTTTCGCATGGTCGTTAGGGCCATGACAGCACTGGCAAGGGTAAAGACGGCCATAATCCAGGCCATGGTCCACGGCGTACCGTCGCGCATAAACGCCAGCAGCAATGAGGAAATAATGCCGCTGCCGTACTGCAACGAGCCCATTAAGGTGGAGGCCGATCCGGTGGCATCGGGAACGGCATCCAGCGCGCAGGCGGTCGGCGCACTGGAAGCCGAAAGCGATCGTGCCTGGGAATCAATCATATTTATCCGTCTGGATGAGGAAGGGGTCGGGACGTATGTTAACGGGTTTGGTCGATGAGATAATCGCAGGTAAAAGGATTGCCTTAATGAATCACATTCATCATTGCTGGGTTTCAGTAAACCGCGGCCGTCGATCAAAGAATATTGAGGAAATCGCCGAAAAATCGCGCACGAAACTGTCCGGATCCCCCTAAGCTGCGATAGACTAAGCGTAATTCGCTGCTCTTTACTGACTTTTATGGCCTGATTGCGTAATGATAAAGCTTAAAAAAGCCACATCGCCTTCCAACGTTTTGCGTTATCTGTGGGGCTCGGCCATTGCCAGCATCGTCCTCACGTCAATCTTGTCCTGGTGGCTGCTTTCCGTTTCCTGGAACGCATGGCACAGCGCCCGTAATGACCTTATTCAGTTCGATGATTTCTACCATGTTTTGCAGGTATCCAACGATTTGGCGAGCGAGCGTGCTTATGCTAATGAACTGGTGCTCAGCCCGATGGCGCGAAAAGCGCAGGCCTGGAAATCCCTTGATGACAGTCGTCGGGTAACCGATCGCAATCTGGCGCGGATCCCTAAAAATCTTCTTTCCCCGTCGCTGATGAAGGCGACCGTCGAACAGCTCAAACATTCCCGTGTGCGCGTCGATACTTACCGAAATCAACTCCTGAGCGACCCGAAGGAAGCGCAACGTGCAATCGGCGCGATGGTCGAAGCCACGGATTTTTATCATACCGCGCTGTTCCAACATACCTCTTCGTTTCTGCTGCTTGAACCCAATGCGTTAGGGCCTATTTTGCGGGCGCAGGCACTGGGTGAGCTGCGCGATGTGACTGGCCGCTTAGGCTCGCAGGTGCTTATCCCGCTCGCCACCCAAACGCCTGTTCCATTAGAGAATATGGTCGCGCTCAGCCGCGGCATGGAGCGAATCGACTTGCTGTGGTGGCTTTTGCGCACCAAGGGCGAAGAAGCAAACTATCTGCCCGGTTTTTCTCAGCGACTGGATACTATGCGTCAGCAGTTTGAAACGCAGGGTATTGCCATGCTCAATACAATCCGGGCTAACAGCGTGAATGGCCAGCCTTACGGTGTGGATGCCGAAAGTTTCGCGGTGCGCTATCACCAGAGCCTGATTGCGTTTGATGAGTTGCTGAACACCTATCTGACCGGGGTGAATAAGCATTACTTGAATGCCGAAAATCAGGCGCTTTTACGCCTGCTCCTGATTGTCATTATCCTGGTTATGCTCTGCGCGCTGACGGCGGGGCTAATTTTGTATATCCGCTCTCGCGTGCTACGGCCCATTTTGCGCCTCAACCAGATAGCCACCGGGATCATTGCCGGGAAACATCAAGACACGCTGATGGGCGAGAGCACCGCCGAGGAGGTACAAGAGCTGTTTTCCTCCCTTGGCACACTGGGCGACCAGCTACGCGAACAGACCATCCTGAGCAAGCGCTTACAGCGCCAGTCGCAGGAAGACCCGCTGACACACCTGTTTAACCGTCGGGCGTTCGACGAGTTGGCGGGGAATCTTCTGGCTCAGGCCACGCGTGAGCAACCGGCGTGGCTCATCATGCTGGATGTCGATCACTTCAAGTTGATTAATGACACGTGGGGGCACCCAACCGGCGACAAAGTGCTGGTGGCTCTGGCGACAACACTGATGAAATTCGGCCGTCTGGGGGATGTTATTGGGCGTCTGGGTGGGGAGGAATTTGCAGTGGTGTTCCGCACGCCTGGCCATGAAGATGTGACGGGTTACACGACGCGTATTCAGAATGAAATTCGTCAACTGCGCTTTCAAGGCCCGAAAGGGGAACCCTTCTCAATAACGGTTAGTTTTGGCGTGGCCTCAGGTTGGCAGCGAGAGTTAGGCGAGGTGATAGCGGAAGCTGATGCGGCGCTTTACGAAGCGAAAAAAACCGGCCGTGACAAAATTTGTGGGCTGCCCGATCGCGGCTAAAAATCCCCTCCCGGGCGGGAGGGGATAGCATTTAGTGGTCGAGATAGACGAAACTTTCCCAACTCGACATACGAATCAAAATCTTACGAATCAACCCGAAGTCTTTGAAATGGTTTGAGTAAACCGCGATTTCAACTTGAGCACCCTGCGGCAGATGGTAGTCTTTCAGTCGTGGATCGGTGGCTTTTACTTTCACCAGTACGCGTCCCTGATTAGTGACATCCGCCGTAGTCAGCAGCTTGCCCTGTCCCTGGAACTGGCTTTCGCCAATCGCCGGTAACACTTCAACCACTTCCCCGCTAAACACCGTGCCCGGAATCGACGGGAACAGCAGCTCAGCTTTGTAGCCGGCCTGCAGTCGTTGAGCTGCGTTCTGGCGGAAGGCCGCTACATAAGTGTCTTTTAAATCGGCTTCAAGCGGAATAAAGGTCATGACCGGTGCCAGGCCGAGTGCGGTAGACATCGTGCCGGTACGCAGACCCACGGTACTGACGTAGCCCGCAGAAGGCGCGCGCACCACGGTATTTTCCAGTTTGAATTCTGCTTTCTTGAGTTGGGCTAACAGCGACGCGACTTTGGTGTTCTGCCCATGAATCACGGAGTTGAGATTGTTTTTAGCCTGTTCAACCTGCGCCTTGGCAGCAACAACAGCGGCCTCGGTGGCTTTATATGTCTGGCGACGGGTGTCGACCATCTGATCGGAAAACGCCCCCTTTGCGTGGCCTTCGCTGTAGCGGGAATATTCGCGCTGGGCTTTATCGCGGTCGGCGATGGCTTTGTTGAGATCGGCCTGCGCCTGGTCTAGTCCGGAATCCAGAGACAATGCATTCTGGCTGGCCTCTTTCACTTGCGCGCGCAGGTCATCCACTTTGGCCTGAAAAATAGTGGGGTCGATGCGAAAGAGTACATCACCTTCTTTCAACAGCGTGTTCGGTTTGACCGGGACGTCAATTACCCTACCGCGAACCTGAGAGACAATCGGTACCGTGCGGTACGCCTGTTTGCCCATATCGCTGAAGGGGAAGTTGTAGTTCATCAATAGAATGATGATGGTAATAAAAATCACGCCGCCGAGAACAGCCGTTGGCACCGTCCATTTATTTAAAGGAATGTGGAAAACCTTAAATATAATAACGCACAGCGCAGCGTAGGTAAGCAGCAATAACGTTTCCATTATTATTTTTTCTCCTCAGATTTGGCCGGAGCGGAAGTTTGCTTTAATTCATTTACCTGATTTTTAAGCTGATCTATTTGAATAAGCATATGATTCATCTGAGCATGCAGGTTTTGCTGATCTTCACTGTTGCTGTTCATGCCCCAGCCCCGGTCTTCACGCCACAGCGTGGCCCAGATCCACAGGAATGGCCACAGTACGTGTAGGGTAAATAAACTGACCCAGCCCGCATAGTGAATGGCATCCTGATGAGGATGGTTACGTTCTTTAGCGATTTCATACGGAATATCATGAATAACAATGATTCCGTAAAATAATATTATAATTACCGCAGTCAGTATTGCTAATGCAACATAGTCCAGGGTCATGATTAAAAACTCCAGGAAGAAAAATGGCCGATACGCGATTTAAAAAAGGCAATAATATCCTTCAGCGTACAGAAAACCATGATTCAATAAATTGCACAAACTCCCGGGCGTTTAAAAATAAATTTAAACAATTGCAAAAGGGATTTTATTCAAATTTAAATTATCGAAGGAAATAAAACCCCTTTCACTGAGTGGGCGTTGAGGAAGGGGAGTAGAGAAGTACAGCGTGCTACGGCTATATTGAGCAATCTGCACGATGACAGAAGGCAGTAAGGTTTTTGTCTGCTTCACTGAGATGAAAGGATGATTTTGCCTAAGCGGATCAGGCTTTTTGCTGACGGCGGCGTGGGCCTTTTGCGGGCATGCTTCAAGAAAGCCCCGCAGGAGAACATCATGGCCTGGCGACCGTTTCTTTTTCTGATATCCACGCCGTATCCGCAGCTTTCACGCCGTCGCGGGAAACTGACACTGGTGCGATGAACGCGACGTTTTACGACTAAGCTTTGCCACTTTTTTTCTAAAAACAGATTGGCATTAGCCAGAATTTTTAATTCCTTTATCAATTCCCTGCTGCCGGAAATACTGCGCCCATGACAACAAGGGGAGCAGACATCATGGCACGCGCATCGCATCTTTCATTATTGGCCGCATTGGCCTTCCTCACTTTTCAGGCGCAGGCGGTAAATGTCACCGTCGCGTATCAGACATCCGCTGAACCGGCCAAAGTTGCCCAAGCGGACAACACCTTTGCAAAAGAGAGCGGGGCGACCGTCGACTGGCGGAAGTTCGACAGCGGGGCGAGTGTCGTTCGCGCCCTGGCCTCCGGCGATGTACAGATTGGCAATATCGGCTCCAGCCCGTTGGCCGTCGCCGCCAGCCAGCAGGTGCCGATTGAAGTATTCCTTCTCGCCTCGCAGCTCGGCAGTTCTGAAGCGCTGGTGGTGAAAAAAGGTATCAGCAAACCGCAAGATCTCATCGGCAAACGCATCGCCGTACCGTTTATCTCAACCACTCACTACAGCCTGCTGGCTGCGCTGAAACACTGGGGCATCAAACCGAATCAGGTACAGATTGTGAACCTGCAGCCACCGGCGATTGTCGCCGCCTGGCAGCGCGGGGATATTGACGGGGCCTATGTTTGGGCGCCTGCGGTAAACGCGCTGGAAAAAGATGGCACGGTGCTGACGGATTCTTCACAAGTGGGCCAGTGGGGCTCGCCAACGCTGGATGTGTGGGTGGTGCGTAAGGATTTCGCCGAGCAGCATCCTGAGGTGGTGAAAGCCTTTGCCCGCAGTGCCATTGCGGCCCAGAAGCAATATATCGATAACCCTGAAGGCTGGCTCAAACAGCCGGACAATCTCAATAAGCTGGCGAAGTTGAGCGGCGTACCGGAAGCGGACGTACCGGGACTGGTGAAAGGCAATACCTATCTGACCTCTCCCCAGCAGGCGCAGCAGCTTAACGGCCCGGTTAACAAAGCGATTGTCGACACCGCCCAGTTCCTGAAAGCGCAGGGCAAAGTGCCTGCCGTTGCCGCGGATTACAGCCAGTACGTGACCGATAAATTTGTGAAATAACGGAGGTCACCATGCTGCAACTCTCCCATCTCAGTGCGAACTACGGCGGAAAACCGGTACTCGATGACATTTCTCTGAGCGTCGATCGCGGTGAACTGCTGGTGGTGCTCGGCCCGTCGGGCAGTGGCAAGACCACGCTGCTGAATCTGGTGGCCGGTTTCCTGCCGTATCAGTCGGGCAGCATCACCCTGAACGGCGTGCCGGTCAGCGGACCGGGGGCTGAGCGTGGCGTGGTGTTCCAGAACGAAGGCTTGCTGCCGTGGCGAAACGTGCAGGATAACGTGGCCTTCGGCCTGCAGCTGACAGGAATGTCCAAACCAGACCGGCATGACGTTGCCCGCCAGTTGTTGAAAAAAGTCGGGCTGGAAGGCGCAGAAAAACGGTTTATCTGGCAGCTTTCCGGCGGTCAGCGTCAGCGAGTGGGGATTGCCCGAGCGCTGGCGGCAGACCCGCAGTTGCTGCTGCTCGATGAGCCATTCGGGGCACTGGATGCGTTTACCCGCGAACAGATGCAGACCTTGCTGCTGCGCCTGTGGCATGAAACCGGCAAACAGGTGCTGCTGATTACCCATGACATTGAAGAAGCGGTGTTTATGGCGACGGATCTGGTACTGCTGTCAGCCGGGCCGGGCAGGGTGACAGAGCGACTGTCGCTCGATTTCGCTCGCCGGTTTGTCGCCGGGGAAACCTGCCGCAGCATTAAATCCAGCCCGGAATTTATCGAACGGCGCGAATACGTGCTGGGCCGAGTATTTGAACATCGGGAGGCATTCTCATGAGTGTTGTGGCGAACGATAAACCGCGCCGCCTGGCGCTGAACTGGCGCTGGCCATTGTCACGTCAGCTGACGTTGAGCCTGTCGACGTTGGCGATTTTACTGGCGCTGTGGTGGGCAGTCACGGCGTTACAGCTGATCGCCCCGCTGTTTCTGCCAGCGCCGGGGCAGGTACTGCAAAAACTGATTTCTGTCGCCGGGCCGCAGGGCTTTATGGATGCCACGCTGTGGCAGCATCTGGCGGCGAGCCTGACGCGAATTCTGATTGCGCTGCTGGCGGCGGCGATTATCGGCATTCCGGTCGGCATCGCGATGGGCCTGAGCCCAACGGTGCGCGGTATCCTCGACCCGTTGATTGAGCTGTATCGCCCGATCCCACCGCTGGCCTATTTGCCGCTGATGGTTATCTGGTTTGGCATCGGCGAGACATCAAAGATTCTGCTTATTTATCTGGCGATTTTCGCCCCGGTGGCGATGTCGGCGATGGCTGGCGTGAAAAGTGCGCAGCAGGTGCGGCTGAGAGCAGCGCAGTCGCTGGGTGCCAGTCGGGCGCAGATTTTGTGGTTCGTGATTTTGCCCGGCGCGCTGCCGGAGATCCTGACCGGGCTGCGCATTGGGCTTGGCGTGGGCTGGTCGACGCTGGTGGCGGCTGAACTCATCGCCGCCACGCGAGGTTTAGGGTTTATGGTGCAGTCCGCCGGGGAGTTTCTGGCCACCGATGTGGTGCTGGCCGGGATCGCGGTGATTGCCGTTATCGCTTTCGTTTTAGAGCTGGGTCTGCGCGCGCTACAACGCCGCCTGACGCCGTGGCATGGAGAAATGGCATGAGTGAACGTCTGAGCATTCGCCCGTTGGGGCCGTACATTGGCGCGCAGGTTTTGGGGCTGGATTTGACCCGTCCGCTGAGCGATAACCAGTTTGAGCAGCTGTATCATGCGTTACTGCGTCATCAGGTGATTTTCCTGCGCGAGCAGCCAGTCACGCCGCAGCAGCAGCGCAGCCTGGCGCACCGTTTTGGCGATCTGCACATCCACCCGGTGTATCCGCATGCCGAGGGCGTGGAGGAGATTATTGTTCTCGATACACATAACGATAATCCACCGGATAACGATAACTGGCACACCGACGTGACCTTTATCGAGACGCCGCCCGCTGGGGCCATTCTGGCGGCGAAACAATTGCCGGAAACCGGCGGTGATACTCTGTGGACCAGCGGAATTGCGGCTTACGAGGCATTGTCGACGCCCTTTAAAACGCTGCTGAATGGTTTACAGGCGGAGCATGACTTCCGTAAATCCTTCCCGGAGTGGAAGCATCTTAAAACCGAAGCCGATCATCAGCGCTGGTTGAGCGCAGTGGCAAAAAATCCGCCGTTACTGCATCCGGTAGTGCGCACGCATCCGGTGACCGGCAAGCAGGCGCTGTTCGTGAATGAAGGTTTCACCACGCGCATTGTGGATGTCAGCGAGAAAGAAAGTGAAGCGCTGCTGGGCTTTTTGTTTGCTCACGTGACCAAGCCTGAGTTTCAGGTGCGCTGGCGCTGGCAAGAGGGGGATGTGGCGCTCTGGGATAATCGGGTGACGCAGCATTACGCCAACGCTGACTATTTGCCGCAGCGACGCATCATGCACCGCGCGACCATTCTGGGTGATAAGCCGTTTTATCGGGCGGATGAGAGACGGCCTGGCCAACCCTAAATGCCCGGCGAAAGAAAAGGGGAGCGTAATGCTCCCCTTTTCACGTTAACGCAGGATTTTTTTCTCGGCTAAATCGAGTGCGAAATAGCTGAAGATAAGGTCTGCGCCTGCACGCTTGATGGCGCCAAGGCTTTCCAGGACCACTTTTTCTTCATCAATAGCACCTGCCTGAGCGGCAAACTTGATCATCGCGTATTCGCCGCTGACCTGGTATGCGCCAATGGGCAGCTCTGTGCGTTCACGGATATCACGGATAATATCCAGGTAGGCACCGGCAGGTTTCACCATCAGGCAATCTGCGCCCTGGGCTTCATCGAGCAGCGATTCGCGAATCGCTTCGCGGCGGTTCAGCGGGTTCATCTGATAGGTTTTGCGGTCGCCTTTCAGCGCGGTTCCGGCGGCTTCACGGAACGGGCCGTAGAACGACGAGGCAAACTTAGTGGAATAAGACATGATCGGGGTATCGGTGAATCCGGCGGCGTCCAGCGCCTGACGAATGGCCTGAACCTGACCGTCCATTGCCGCTGACGGCGCAATGAAATCAGCACCCGCCGCCGCCGCAACCACGGCTTGCTTACCGAGATTTGCCAGGGTTTGGTCATTATCGACACCGTGATCGCACAACACGCCGCAGTGGCCGTGAGAGGTGTATTCACAGAAACAGGTGTCCGACATCACAATCATTTCTGGCACGGTCTGTTTGCAAATGCGTGACATGCGCGCCACCAGGCCATCTTCTTTCCACGCATCGCTGCCGGTCGCATCGGTGTGGTGAGAGATACCAAAGGTCATCACGGAGCGGATACCGGCGTTGGCAATGCGTTCAATCTCGCGGGCAAGGTGCTTTTCCGGAATACGCATGACGCCAGGCATCGCTTCGATGGCCTTATAATCGTCAATTTCTTCTTCAACAAAGATAGGCAGCACCAGATCGTTAAGGGTCAGTGATGTCTCTTCAAACATGGCGCGAAGCGCAGCGGATTTGCGCAGGCGGCGAGGGCGAGTGATCAAATCTGTCATGATAGGCCTGATGTTAATGGAACATTCTGAGAAGTTTACCTGATTTATGGATGGCGTGTTTCACTAAAGTGGTGGTTATGTATTTAGCGCATTCGGCTATTTATAATTTTAATTATATTTGGTTCAGATGAATTGCAATGGTTTAATAAAGTAACTAATAAAGTATTGTCTATGAAATGACGGTAGGTATTCACTGGCGGTATGTCATTTTTTGAATGATGTGACGAATATCACTTTCTGTGTTTCTCTGTTTTAAAAAAGCATAATGTCCACATTCAAACTTTTCGCAGAGATTAATTGAACTCTCCTTTGGGTGGAAAGCATAATTCCCCCGCAAATTTAATATTTACTGATGGACCAACGTTATTACGTCCCTGGGAGGGATGACGAATGCACACGTGGAAAAATAAACTCGTCGTATCACAATTAGCCGTAGCCTGCGCATTAGCGATTGCTTCTCAGGCAAATGCTGGCACCGATATTTCTAACACAACCTACGAAACTTTTGTTCACCATCACGACACGACCAATGCCGATGGCGTCTACTATGAAGGCTATGTGGGCTGGAATAATTACGATGCCAATAGCGTTTATGGTGGAGATATTTATCCTGTCATTAATAACGCTACCGTTAACGGTGTTATTTCAACGTACTACCTGGACGACGGCCTTTCTTCAAACAGTAATCAAAACACCCTGAATATTAAAAATAGTACTATTCACGGGATGATTACTTCCGAATGTATGACGACAACCTGTGATAATCGTACAACGACGGGATATGTCTACGATCGTCTGGCATTGAATGTCGATAACTCGACGATTGATGATAATTACGAGCACTACACTTATAACGGTACCTATACTGATGGCACTCCGGATTCCCACGTTGTTAACGTGTTTAATCTGGGCACGGCCATTACCCTTGATCAAGAAGTTGACCTGACCATTCAGAATAACTCTCATGTGGCAGGTATTACTCTGGCGCAAGGTTACGAATGGCAAGATGTAGACAATAATACCGTCAGTACAGGTGTAAACAGTGGTGAAGTGTTTAACAACACTATCGTTGTTAAAGACTCCGTCGTGACCTCGGGCTCCTTGAGCGACGAAGGCACTGAAGGCTGGTTTGGCCGTTCTGATAATGCCAGCGATTACGCAAATGAAATGACCGCGAATGACGTCGCGCTGGCAGTCATTGCGAACCCTGCGGCGGATAACGCCATGCAGACCACCGCCACGTTCAACAACTCTACCCTGACCGGTGATGTTGTATTCTCCAGCAATTTTGATGAGAACTTCTTCCCGGGCGGCGCTGATTCTTATCGCGATACTGATACTAAAAACGATACCAACGGTTGGGATGGCACTGATCGTCTGGATCTGACTCTGGATAACGGCAGCAAATGGGTCGGTGCGGCAATGTCCGTCCACCAGGTCGATACTGATGGTGACGGTGTTTATGACTCTCAGGTTGCAGGCACTGAGGCTACTTCAACGCTGTATGACATCACGACGAACAGCCTTTGGCCTAACTCTACCTTTGGTGTTGAAAACGGGGATTCTGAATTTGATGAAGCGGGCCACGTTGTCGGCAACCAGATTTATCAGAGCGGCCTGTTTAATGTCACCCTGGATCACGGTTCAGAATGGGATACCCGTAAAGCATCTCTGATCGATACCCTGACCGTAAATAACGGTTCTCAGGTCAACGTTGAAAGTTCTCAGCTGATTTCGGACAGCATCACGCTGAACAATGCGTCTGATATGCAGATTGGCGATGGCGGTGAAGTTGATACTGACAGCGTTAACCTCAACAGCTACAGCACCCTGAGCCTGACGGAAGAAACCGCTGAACTGTACGCAAACAGCGTTAATGTTGATGGCAATTCACAGTTCAATTTGGGTCTGGGTCAGCTGAATACTGCCGATCTGCAACTGACTAACGGCGGTACTTTCAATCTCGACAGCCGTGACTACGTGCTGAACGGTGACATGATTAACGGTCACACTAACGATCGCAATCAGACCAACTACGGCTACGGCGTTGTCGCAATGAACTCCGATGGCCACCTGTCTGTGAACGGTGACGTTGCTGGTAACTACAAAGTCCGTATCGACAATGCGACCGGCGCGGGTTCTGAGAAAGACTATGAAGGTAATGAGCTGGTTCGTGTTTATGACGACAACGAAGCAACCTCAGCAACCTTTACCGCGGCGAATAAAGCTGATTTGGGTGCTTACACCTATGAAGCTAAACAGACTGGCGATACCGTTGTTCTCGAACAGCGTGAGCTGACTGATTACGCCAACATGGCACTGAGCATTCCTTCTGCAAATACCAACATCTGGAACCTGCAACAGGATACCCTCGAAACTCGACTGAGCAGCGCGCGTCATGGTTTGGTTGATGACGGTGGCGTTTGGGTGAGCTACTTCGGCGGTAACTTTGATGGTGATAACGGCGAGATCAGTTACGATCAGGACGTTAATGGCATCATGGTGGGTCTGGATACCAAGATCGACGGTAACTATGCTGACTGGACCGTGGGTGCAGCAGCGAGCTTCGCGAAAGGCGATATGAGCGACAACTCTGGTCAAGTTGATCAGGATAGCCAGTCTGCTTATATCTACTCTGCCGCTCGCTGGTCAAATGACGTGTTCTTTGATGCGAACATGAGCTACAGCCGCTTCAGCAATGACCTCAGTGCGAACATGAGCGACGGTCAGTACGTTGATGGCGACTCTACCAATGACGCATGGGGCTTCGGTCTGAAACTGGGTTATGACTGGAAATATGATACCGCGGGTTATGTGACGCCATACGGCGCGATTTCAGGTCTGTTCCAGTCAGGAGATGATTATCGCCTGAGTAATGATATGCGCATGGACGGTCAGTCCTATGACAGCTTACGTTACGAGCTGGGTATCGATACCGGTTACACCTTCAGCTACAGCGACGATCAGGCTCTGACGCCTTACTTCAAACTGGCCTATGTTTACGATGACTCAGATAATGATGCCAACGTGAACGGCGATAACATCGACAACGGCGTTGAAGGTTCTGCGGTACGTGTTGGTGCGGGTGCACAATTCAACTTTACCAAGAAGTTCAGTGCGTATACCGATGCTAACTATCTGGGCGGCGGCGACGTTGATCAGAATTGGGCAGCAAACGTCGGTGTGAAATACACTTGGTAATAAATCAAAGCAGGGAACAATGTTCCCTGCTTTATTTTTATCATTAACATGAAATTGACACAGGATGTGACGTTAGCATGTTGGCTGTAAAACCTTTATCCGCATTTGCCGTACTGGATCAGTACTTTTTCCCTGTAGCCTCGACATTAACGCTTTACCCGCAACAAACGTTAAACCTGCATACGGAGGCGTCTCTTGTCACCGTTGTACGACAGGGAACCTTTAAAATTGAGCGCACCCACCCAGAAATTTTGATCGCTATCAGTCCTTCACCCATGATAATCGGTTTAGCCGGGGTGTTTCATGCCATTGGTGAGCCCTATCAGCTGACAGCGCTGACGCAATGCGAGGTTTATCAACTCAAGTGCGAACAATGCAGGGCGTTACTGAATCAACATCAACTCTGGCAGGATGCTTTTCACTGGGTCAGTTGGCTTTTTAAAGTGCAGCAGATACGTGATGGTGAGCTGATTGGCAAAAATTCCTACAGCCAAATTCGGGCGACATTACAGGCGATGTCTGCCTGGGATGAGTCATTGCGTGAAAGGGTGGGGGTGATGAACCACATTCAGCAACGAACGCATATTTCCCGTTCAGTCATTGCAGAAGTGTTGGCTGCGCTACGCGCGGGAAAATATATCGAAATGAATAAGGGCAAACTGGTTTCAGTAAACCGTCTGCCCCTTGAGTATTGACGGTCAGGAAGCGGGCACCACCAGCGGCTTATTGCCGCTCAACTCTGCGACCAGATCGTTAATGCCATCACTCATATTCACAAAGCGAGTTAACGGCGATCGCGTAACGACCACAAATGCTCCGACGTTATGCTGCGGGATCATTGCCATATAGGTAATGAAGCCACCGCCGCCGCCCGTTTTTTGAATGATACCGGGGCGACCGTTTTTAGGGGCCATATAGACCCAGCCCATCCCCAGAGCAGAGGCTTTGCCTGGTACATCCATACCGATAACGCGTGTCAGCTGATTGCGTTGATAGATAAGCGTTTGCATCCGATCGGCCTGCTGATTACGGGTGTAAAAATCAGACGATAAGAACTGCTGCATCCAACGCATCATGTCACCCGGCGTGGAATACACGCCACCGCTGCCAATGGCTGCCAGGGTGTTATCACAGGGACTTGCCCCTTTTTCTGCCACCATCAGACGCTGACACTGATCCGGCGACGGAGTAAACGTGGTGTCTTTCATGCCTAATGGGCGAGTGATTTGCTCTTCAAAAAGCTGCGAATACGGTTTACCTGCGGCCGTACTCAATGCATCGGCCAGAAGGTCAAATGCCAGATTTGAGTATGCCGCCTGAGTTCCCGGCGCCGTTTTCAATGACGCGGTGCTGAGCCAGTTCCAGCGCTGATTATGCGTTGGCCAGACAAACACCGGGCGATGCGCCGCACCGCCTGGCTGCTCGCGCGGCAGGCTACTGGTATGGGTCGCCAGATTCACCAGCGTAATGGGTTGTCCCTGATACGTCGGTACGCTGGCACCCGCCGGAGCATATTTACTCAGTGGATCATTGAGTTTCACCACGCCCTGATCGAGCAGTTTCACCAGCATTTCACTGGTCATCAGTTTGCTCAATGAGGCAATGCGGATCACAGAATCCAGCTGTGGATGGACGTTGCTTCCAGGACGTGTCTCTCCAAAGCTGCGGAACACGCGCTGGTTGCCGTCAATAACCACCAGTGCCATGCCCGTCGCACCACTGCCGTAATAGATATGATTGGCGTATCTGTCGACAATATCTGAGGCAAATACCGGATCTGGAGATGTTTGTGCGGCCTGAGCGACAGGCAGCGAAGCAGCACACAGCGCCGCAAGAAATAGCAGACTACGTTTCAAGGAAAGCATCCATGAATTGAAATGGAAAGATAATGCGTATTTATACTATTAAACGGCCACTTGCAAAGCGCCTTTACGCTGGATTAGCGCAAGAAAAACGTAACGACGGGTAAATATGGCGGTTTTTATGCACGCCTTTACGCGCTTTTGTGAACTCACGCGTATGATAGTCTCAATGTTCACAACCTGTTACGGAGCAAATGATGTCGGATAAACACGTTGTCATGGTGGTTGATATGCAAAAAGGTGTCTTCGAAACGCCGCGTCGTGAGCAGCAGGCATGCGTCTCGCAGGTGAACCGGCTGATTCGCGCCGCTGACCGCGTGATCTTTATCCAGCACATCGAAGAAGGTGGCCTGGAAGAAGGGAGTGATGGCTTTGCATTACTGTCAGAGCTCGAGCAGCCGAGTGGCGCGCTCTACGTCACCAAAACTGCCTGTGATGCGTTTTATAAAACGGAGCTGGAACGTGTGCTGGCAGAAAACGATATTTCCGCTTTTGTGATGTGCGGCTGCGCGACGGATTACTGTGTGGACACGACGCTGAAAGTGGGTGCCAGCAAAGGCTATCAAATCACCGTCGCCGAAGATGCGCACACCACCGCTAACCGTCCGGCAGCAGAAGCCGCAACGCTCATCGCACACTACAACGACGTTTGGCGCACGCTCACAGTCCCTGGCAACCCGGTCAGCGTGAAACCCGTCGAAACAATTGTTAAGCAATGGCATACGAACTAAGCCTTTTCTCGTCGGTCTCATTCACGGTCAACCCAGCTTCACCTTTTGTTGCGGTGATGGCCGCGGCGATTTTTCGTAGAACACAGCAACCTTAAAACGATAAGAAGTTAGCAGGAGAGCATGTATGTTTAAGTCTTTTTTCCCTAAGCCGGGACCCTTTTTTCTCTCGGCGGCAATTTGGGCACTCATCGCCGTCATATTCTGGCAGGTTGATGGGGGTAAATGGTTGCTACATATGGTTGGCGCTTCCGGTGAGATCCCGATCAGCGCGGCACGTTTTTGGTCCCTCGACTACCTCGTGTTCTATGCCTACTACCTGGTCTGTGTGCTGGCCTTTGCGCTGTTCTGGTGTCTTTACAGCCCGCACCGCTGGCAGTACTGGTCGATTCTCGGCACCTCTCTGATCATCTTTGTGACCTGGTTCCTGGTTGAAGTGGGCGTGGCGGTCAACGCTTGGTACGCACCGTTCTACGATCTCATTCAGACCGCGCTCTCCGCTCCGCACAAAGTGAGCATCGGTCAGTTTTACCATGAAGTCGGGGTGTTCCTGGGGATTGCGCTGATCGCCGTGGTCATTGGGGTGATGAATAACTTCTTCGTTAGCCACTACGTCTTCCGCTGGCGTTCAGCGATGAACGAATACTACATGGACAACTGGCAGCGACTGCGCCACATCGAGGGTGCTGCACAGCGTGTGCAGGAAGACACCATGCGTTTTGCCTCGACTCTGGAAGACATGGGCGTCAGCTTTATCAACGCCATTATGACCCTGATTGCCTTCTTGCCCGTGCTGGTGACGTTGTCGGCACACGTGCCGGAATTGCCAATCGTTGGCCATTTGCCGTACGGTCTGGTGATTGCGGCCATTCTCTGGTCGTTGATGGGGACGGGTCTGCTCGCCGTGGTCGGTATTAAACTTCCGGGGCTGAATTTTAAAAACCAGCGCGTTGAAGCGGCCTACCGTAAAGAACTGGTATATGGTGAAGATGATGCGTCTCGCGCTACGCCGCCGACGGTTCGTGAACTGTTTAGCGCCGTGCGTCAAAACTATTTCCGCCTCTATTTCCATTATATGTACTTTAATATCGCGCGAATTCTTTACCTGCAGGTAGACAACGTTTTCGGCCTGTTTTTACTGTTCCCGTCGATTGTTACCGGGACGATTACGCTGGGCCTGATGACGCAAATTACCAACGTTTTCGGTCAGGTTCGCGGTTCGTTCCAGTATCTGATCAGCTCCTGGACAACGCTGGTGGAACTGATGTCAATCTACAAACGTCTGCGTAGCTTCGAGCGTGAACTGGATAACATGCCAGAGCAGGAAGTGACTCAATCATTTAGCTAACACAGGGATGCACGATGGCGGTTGCCGCAAAACGCAAGATTTCACCCTCACTGGGACTGCTCGCTGGCATCATTCTGGCGGGCTGTACCAGCCAGAAACCGATGCTGAAAGAAGGCGAAAAGCCGGTGGATGTCGCCGCCGTAGTTCGGCAGAAAATGCCCGCCAGCGTGAAAGACCGTGAGGCGTGGGCGCAAAGTATCGCCAAAGCCTTTGAAAGCCAAAAGCTGGCGCCGACGGAGGAAAATGTCTGTTCGGTGCTGGCGGTCGCGCAGCAAGAGTCAAACTATCAGGCTGATCCCGCCGTGCCGGGGTTGAGCAAAATCGCCTGGCAGGAAATCGACCGCCGGGCGCAGAACGTACACGTCCCGCTTTTTTTAGTGCACACCGCGCTAAAAATCACTTCACCGAATGGGAAAACCTACAGCGAGCGGCTGGATACGGTGAAAACCGAAAAGCAACTCAGCGCCATATTTGATGATTTTATTGGCATGGTGCCGATGGGACAAACGCTGTTTGGCTCGCTCAATCCGGTGCATACCGGCGGCCCGATGCAGGTCAGCATCGCTTTCGCTGAAGCGCACGACAGCGGATATCCGTGGAAAATGGACGGTACGGTGCGTCAGGAAGTCTTCTCTCTGCGCGGCGGCCTGTGGTTTGGCACCTATCATTTGCTGAATTATCCGGCCAGCTATTCCGCGCCGCTCTACCGTTTTGCTGATTTCAATGCTGGCTGGTACGCGAGCCGCAACGCCGCATTCCAGAATGCGGTCAGTAAAGCCAGCGGCGTGAAGCTGGCGCTGGACGGCGACTTGATCCGGTATGACAGCGATGAGGCGGGGAAAACAGAACTTGCGGTGCAGAAGCTGGCATCGAAACTGTCGATGAGCAATAGCGAAATTCATCAGCAATTGCAAAAAGGCGACAGCCAGGATTTCGAAGAAACGGCGTTGTACCGCGGCGTGTATAAACTCGCGGAAGCGAAAACCGGAAAGGCGTTAGCGCGTGAAATACTGCCGGGGATCCAACTGGAAAGCCCGAAGATCACGCGTAATCTGACAACTGCATGGTTTGCAAAACGCGTCGATGATCGTCGGGCCAGCTGCATGGCGTTGGGTCAGAAATAACGACGCCAGCGCATGATAAGGGCGACTACGCCAAGGATGGCGCTGCCTGCCAGGAAAGGAACCAGTCCAAACAACGTTCCAACGGCAAACCCCATTTCGATGTGAGGGCGACCGCTGTCCTGAATTTGCATCAGATGTTCGAACACGCCAGGGGCATGTACCAGCATGTTTAGCAGCTGAGCGCCCGCCCAGAAACAGAACAGGACGAACAGCGCGTACGCGATATTACCTGGTGTGGAGGATTCCTTTTTTTTCCCGGCAGTGATGGCTCTGGGTAAGGTGAACTCAGTCATAACGACCTCCTGATACTTCTTTCGCACTGAGGGATCCAGGCGTTTATTCTGCTGGCAGATGCCAGGTGGGTTCCGGTAAGTGTGACAGTAGAAGTCGATTGTCAATATCAGATTCGTGGTAATTTCCGTTGGGGAAGGGGCTTATTTTTGTATTTTTCAGGCTGAGTCACAACGGTGTTGCCCTAAGTGAAACTGAAAGGGTGTTAAATATTTGCTAAGTACCGCGCAGACGGCAGCGTGGGAATGTGCGAGTATGCTTTTTTCTTTTGCGGAGTCGTTATGAAACTGCCTGATAAAATCCGCCGCGACTGGCACTACTATGCGTTTGCCATTGGCCTGATTTTTATACTCAACGGTGTGGTCGGGCTGTTGGGCTTTGAAGCGAAGGGTTGGCAAACTTATGCCGTTGGGATGGTGACCTGGGTTATCAGTTTCTGGCTGGCGGGGTTTATTATTCGCCGTCGTCCTGCGCAGGAAGAAGAGCAAACCGAAGCATAAACCGGGCAGCATCAATGCCGCCCGGCAGAATGAAAACTATCCGTTCATGGTGGTTTTCAGCGCCGCATTGGCCTGATGACGCTCCAGCGCCAGTTCAATCAGGCGAGTAATCAGGCTGGTGTAATCCAGGCCGCTCGCCTGCCAAAGCTTTGGATACATGCTGATGTTGGTGAAGCCAGGCAGCGTGTTGATTTCATTGATGATGACCTCATTATCCGCCGTCAGGAACACGTCTACGCGCGCCATGCCGCTACAGCCCAGTGCTTGATAGGCATCAATCGCCGTCTGGCGAATTTTCTCGTTCACCGCAGGGGTGATAGCCGCAGGCACCACCACTTTCGCCCCAACATCATCAATGTATTTGGTATCGTAGGCATAGAACTCGCTGTTCAGCACAATTTCACCACAGGTGCTGGCCTGTGGTTCGTCATTGCCGAGTACCGCACATTCAATTTCGCGCCCGTTAATACCGGTTTCAACCACCACTTTGCTGTCGAATTCGAATGCCAGCGCGACGGCCTGCTGATACTCCTCTTCGCTTTTCACTTTGCTGACGCCAACGGATGAACCCTGGTTTGCCGGTTTCACAAACAGCGGCAGGCCCAGTTTTTCTTTCATGTCGGCAAAACTGAATGTATTACGGTTGGAGCGGGTCAGCGTCACGAAGGGCGCAATCGCCAGCCCGGCATCGCGCAGCAGGCGCTTAGTGACGTCTTTATCCATACAGGCTGCGGAACTCAGTACATCGGAGCCGACAAACGGCAAATTTGCCATCCGCAGCATCCCTTGCAGAGAACCATCTTCACCGAGCGTACCGTGAACAATCGGGAAAATAACGTCGATGGAAGGCAGCGGCTGTCCGGTTCCGGCGTTGATCAACTGCTCTGAGGCTTTGCCGGGGATCTGAGCCAGCGTGATGTCGGAAGGGCGCAGAGCGATCCGGGCTGGATCCTGCGCATTCAGCAGATAACGACTGGCGTCGTTGATATGCCATTCACCCTGCTTATCAATGCCCAGCAGCACCACGTCAAAACGCGTTTTATCCATCGCTTCGACAATGTTCTTTGCCGACTGCAAAGAGACTTCATGCTCCGCCGATTTACCGCCAAAGACGACCCCAACCCGCAACTTAGCCATTTCACCATCCATCCACAGAAAATACAAAGCCGATACCATAGCACGTCATTCCGGGGGCTTCTGCCATAATCTTAGTTTTCAGCGTCGGGAGAAATAATGAGAGGGAAAGGGATCTTTGGGCTTCTGATTATGGTGACGGCAGGCTATCTGGGATACCGCTTTTTGCCGCCGCATTTCAACCCGTTTGCGCCGCTATCACTTGACGACCCGCCGGGGCGCATCACGCAGTTTAAGCTCAAACGCTTGCCGGCAGATCAGTGTCCGCTGCTACTGGCGCAAGCCAATCAGCGTGGCTGGATTAGCACGAAATCGCTGGCCGACAGCGCTGGGCCATGCCCGTTGCACAATGCGGTCAGCGTGGCGAATTTTGGTGACGTCAGACTGAGTCAGCGCTTTGTGGCGAGCTGTCCGCTGGCGCTCAGCAGCGCACTGTTCGTTCAGCAGCAGGCGAAACCGCTCGGCCAGCAGATGTTCGGCAGTGAACTGCGACAGATTGACCATCTGGGCAGCTTTGCCTGTCGCAATATTTATCATCGGGAAAACGCCCGGTTGAGTGAGCACGCCACCGCCGACGCGCTGGATATCAGCGGATTTCGTCTGGCCGATGGTCGGCGTATCACGGTACTTAAAGGCTGGAAGGTGCCAGCAACGCAGCCTTACTTACGCGCGCTGCTGTCTGCCAGTTGTCAGTATTACGGCAACGGTCTGGGCCCGGATTATAACGCCGCCCACGCCAACCATTTTCATCTTGGAATGCGCGGTTATGGCCTCTGTCGATGAGCATAACCCACTGCGAAGAGGGATATTTCCGTGATATTCATCACACAATTGCGTATTGAAAAAATTAAACACCAAACTCCGGGGCAGCGCACCTCACGCCATACAAGCAGACGACGCACTTGCTATGCTGGGCAATACACCCTGAAAATGAATGAAAACGCGTAGTTATGGAATCCTGGAAGGTTAATCTTATTTCCGTCTGGTTTGGCTGCTTCTTCACCGGGCTTGCCATCAGTCAAATCCTGCCTTTTTTACCGCTGTATGTCTCCCAGCTTGGGGTGACGTCGCACGAAGCCCTGTCGATGTGGTCCGGGCTCACTTTTAGCGTCACGTTCCTTGTGTCAGCCATTGTCTCGCCAATGTGGGGCAGTCTCGCGGACCGTAAAGGGCGCAAGCTCATGCTTCTGCGCGCGTCCCTCGGAATGGCGATTGCGATTCTGTTACAGGCCTTTGCCACCAACGTCTGGCAGCTGTTTATTCTGCGCGCCATCATGGGGTTGACGTCCGGCTATATACCGAATGCGATGGCGCTGGTGGCCTCACAGGTGCCGCGTGACCGCAGTGGTTGGGCGTTGAGCACACTGTCGACCGCGCAAATCAGCGGCGTGATTGGCGGGCCGCTGCTCGGTGGTTTCCTTGCCGACCATGTTGGCCTGCGCGCGGTGTTTTTCATCACTGCCATTCTGTTGATGGTCAGCTTTTTAGTGACACTCTTTCTGATTAAAGAGGGCGCGCGCCCGGTGGTCAGCAAAGCGGACAGGCTCAGCGGCAAAGCGGTGTTTGCTTCACTCACCTATCCCGGTCTGGTGATCAGTTTGTTTTTCACCACCCTGGTTATTCAGTTGTGTAACGGTTCGATCGGCCCAATTCTGGCACTGTTTATCAAATCGATGGAGCCACAAAGCAATAACATCGCATTTTTGGCCGGGATGATTGCCGCCGTGCCGGGAATTTCTGCGCTGATTTCTGCCCCCCGTTTGGGCAAACTTGGCGACCGCATCGGGGCACATCGCATATTATTGGCCACGCTTTTTTGTGCAGTGGTGATGTTCTTTGCGATGTCATTTGTCACCACGCCCTTCCAGCTCGGCGCGTTACGTTTCCTGCTCGGCTTTGCCGACGGCGCGATGTTACCCGCCGTACAGACGCTACTGCTTAAATATTCAAGCGATCAGGTTACCGGCCGCATCTTCGGATATAACCAGTCGTTTATGTATTTAGGCAACGTGGTCGGCCCGCTGATCGGCGCCTCGGTATCGGCAATGGCCGGCTTCCGCTGGGTTTTTGTTGCCACGGCGATAGTTGTGCTGATAAACCTCATCCAACTCGCCATTATGTTGCGGCGCCGACAGCGTATTGCGGCGAATTAAACGAATAACTCTGTGGGGGTAGAATATTATTTATTCTACCCCCTAAATTTTGGTGGGATTAACCGATGAGAGAAACGTTTCGCTAATAATTCAATTTGCATAATTGGGAATTTATAAAATAATTCTTATGCTGGCTATGCATTACGGATCATCAGTGCTACCGTCTCAGGCATTCTCATAAGGAAGTCTCGCCATGAAAAATCTGATTGCAGAATTGTTGGTCAAGCTTGCGGAAAAGGAAGAAGAATCAAAGGAGTTAGTGGTTCAGGTAGAAGCACTGGAAATTGTGGTCACTGCGCTCTTACGCCATATGCGACAGCCGGAGCAGCAGGCGTTAATCACCGATATTGAATCTGCACTGGATGAAGCAAAACCAGAGCTTGAGGTTCCCGCACACGATGCAGAATTACTGCATCAATATATAAAAAAGCTATTACGGCATCCGCGTAATTAAGGCGCATGCCGTATTGTACAGCGGCGGCTCATCAGTAGTCGTCGCTAATACATTATTTTATCCCTCAGTATTTCCATATCCCTCTGCGCTATTTTTCTGCCCTTAAAGTGGTTTTTTTCGCTCTAGCGACCAGACTTACTAAGATCCCCTCATAGAAGGATGGTGCAATGAAAATAACATTACTGGTTACCCTACTGTTCGGTCTGGTGTTTCTCACAACGGTGGGAGCAGCAGAAAAAACGATGACCCCGCAACAACAGCGAATGACAACCTGCAACCAGCAGGCCACGTCGAATACCCTGAAAGGTGATGCCCGAAAAACCTATATGAGCGACTGTCTGAAAAACAGCAGCTCAAAACCGGCAGAGAAAAGCCTGACGCCGCAGCAACAGAAAATGCGGGAATGTAATTCCACGGCGACTCAGCAATCGCTGAAAGGTGACGATCGTAATAAATTCATGAGTGCGTGTCTGAAGAAAACCGGCTAATGCAGAGGTAAAAAACGGGTGAGCCGCGAGCGCGATTCACCCGTTATCATCAGGATTTACTGAGCTTTTCTGATTTTGCCATGCAGCTGACCATCGCTTCGATCACGGCGGAGCGGAAACCTTTCTCCTCCAGCACGCGAACCGCTTCAATGGTGGTCCCTCCCGGCGAGCACACCATATCTTTCAGTGCGCCCGGATGCATACCGGTTTCCAGCACCATTTTGGCCGAACCCATCACCGCCTGCGCGGCGAATTTATAGGCCTGCGCGCGCGGCATACCGCCCAGCACGGCGGCGTCAGCCATTGCTTCGATAAACATAAAGACATAGGCGGGTGCAGAACCGCTCACGCCGACGACCGGGTGGATCATTGCCTCTGCAATGACTTCGGCTTCACCGAAGCAGCGGAAAATTGATACCACATCGGCGACGTCTTCGCTGGTCACCAGCGCGTTTGGCGTAATGGACGTCATGCCGGCATTCACTAGCGATGGGGTATTGGGCATGGCGCGAACAATTTTACGATCGTGGCCCAGGGCTTGCGCGAGTTGGTCAAGGGTAACGCCCGCGGCAATGGAAACCACCACGGTGTCTTTGTTGAAGCTGGACGTCACATCGCTCAGCACTTTGGTCATCATGCCCGGCTTCACGGCACCGAAGACAATGTCCGCCACGTGGGCGACTTCCTGGGCGCTTTCGGCAGCGTTAATGCCGTACTGATCGTGCAAGGCGGCGACGTTGTCCGGCGATGGGGTGTAAACCCAAATCTGAGTGGGCTGTACTTGGCCGCTGGCGATCAGGCCACCAAGAATGGCCTTACCCATATTACCGCAGCCGATGAAACCGATTTTCTTATCCATTCTGTCTCTCTCTCAGCGTTTTTCTGATAATGCGTATTAGCTTAACATCTTGTGACTATGCCCGAAGAAGAAAGCAGGCGACAATACCCCGGTTATTTTATTCAGGAGTGAGTATGGCGATTTGGGTGGATGCGGATGCGTGTCCGAATGTGATTAAAGAGATCCTGTTCCGCGCGGCGGACAGAACACAAACGCCGGTGACACTGGTGGCGAACCAGAATCTGCGCGTACCGCCTTCACGGTTTATCCGTTCGATGCGCGTTCCGGCTGGTTTCGACGTGGCGGATAACGAAATTGTGCGTCAGTGCCAACCGGGTGATTTAGTGATTACCGCTGACATTCCTCTGGCGGCAGAAGTGCTGGCTAAAGGCGGTGCGGCGCTGAATCCGCGCGGTGAGCGTTACAGCGATGCCACCATTCGCGAGCGTCTGACCATGCGTGATTTCATGGATACGCTGCGGTCCAGCGGGATCCAGACCGGCGGCCCGGACACCTTTTCGCAGCGTGACCGCCAGCAGTTTGCCGCTGAACTCGACAAATGGCTGCTGGCGGTTCAGCGCGGACAGAACTAAGTCCAGCTGTCGTCATCACCGCCAAAGTCGTCGTGACTGAAATCATCGTTAGTGAAATCAGCATTGCTCCAGTCGTCGCTTCCGCTGTTGGCGGCATAGTCGGTGCCATCATCCGGCAGAAACTGTGCGTCGCTGGCCTGATTCAGGTCATCCGTCGCCGCTGGGGCAGGGGGTTCATCGATAATATTCACAATCTCCTGCGGATGCGTGCCGGAGAACATGTTTGTCAGCATATTGCCGAGGACAACGCCGCCTGCCACGCCCGCAGCGGTTTGCAGGGCGCCAGCCATAAAGCCACCACCGCTACGCCCTTGAGCAGAGTTCTGAGCCTGAGGGGGCGCGTAACCGGCCTGCGTTGGCGCAGAACGCGCATAATTTTGCGCGCCGGGAATAGGGTCACTCACGTGTGGCTGGGACTGACCACCGCCAAACAGCCCAGCAAGGAACCCGCCGCTGTTTTGTTTCGTGGACTGAAGCTGAACAACATGGTTCTCCAGTGCCTGAATACGTTCGTTCAGCTGCTTAATGGCGGCTTCCTGAATCAGGATAGTCTGCGCCATATAGTACGGAGCGGCAGGCTGAGCCTGAACATGTTGCGCAATGACGCCCTCGGCGGTAGCATCGCGCGGCGCGCTTTGCGCTTCAGCCTGTTGCAGACGCGAAAAGAGTCCGTCGATAAGGCGTTGTTCTTCAGATTGCATGGGTCACTCCTCGATAAGACGAACGGTACAGTGCTTAGTGTGTCTGAAACATTGGCACTGTAAATATACGGTACGTAAACCTATGCATAAATGTGTTACCTTTTGCAGCCTGAAAGGGGGTTGTCAAACTGTCGCCCTTTCATGTAAGGTTGCCGCAACACTCAATGACACTATTTCTTTACACTCTCATTCCGCCCTATAGCCAATAATAATAGCCAAGACGTTGGGATTTGGAACGAATCTGTAACTATTAATTTACACTTACTTGCGTACTAGTTTGGTGATATTATCATCGACTCACCAGTACGACTTGCCACACCGCAGTACCAGGGGGATTTTCAGTGATAACACAGCCTATTTTTCTTATTGGCGCCCGCGGCTGCGGTAAAACCACGGTCGGGCAGAAGCTTGCCAGTGCCTGTCATTTTGATTTCATTGATACCGATGTGATCCTTCAAGAGCGTGCGCAACAGAGCATCGCCGATATTGTAGCGAAAGAAGGCTGGCCCGCTTTTCGCGCGCTTGAGACCCAAACCCTGCAATCTGTCTCCGCGCCGCAGTCCGTCATTGCCACCGGCGGAGGGGTCATTCTGGCGCCGGTCAACCGTGAGTTTCTGCGCGAGAACGGAATTGTTATTTACCTGAAAGCACCCGTTGCGGTGCTCGCCGGGCGTCTGGAAGCTTTTCCGGAAGAATCTCAGCGTCCCACGCTGACCGGTAAACCGATCAGTGAAGAAGTGCGTGAAATTCTGGCGCAGCGTGATGCGCTGTACCGTGAAACGGCGCATTTCACGGTGGACGCGGCCTGTGAACCTGATGATGTCGTGGCGCAAATTCTGGCGGCGATCGCCTCCGTTTACCCGACCACCGTTGCGGTAAATTCGGCAACCGCTGACTAACGCCTATACTTAAGGCTCTGAACCGAAAGAGGAAGAGCTATGCCGTCAAATCCCCCCTATCCACGTGAAGCCCGTGTTGTCGCCGTCGAGAAGGGCGATCCGGGCCAGTCGGTCACCTGGTATCAGCTGCGTGCCGATCACCCGAAACCCGACTCGCTGATCAGCGAACACCCCACCGAAGCGGAAGCCGTCGACGCCAAACGGCGTTACGAAGATCCCGATAAGTCCTAAATCAGCCTGAAGTTGCGCAACGCCTGCGATGAGCGGGCGTAAATCACACTTTTTAGCTAAAATTAATGTTAATAAAAAGTTAAGCTCAAGTAATTACTGGAGTGCATTGGCGCTATCTGGAATCTTTACAAACGCCCGCAGAAGGGAGCAGCTACGCTTCTGAACGGTTGTTTTTTTAGCCATCCAGGGGGCTGTCATTCAGCAATAAGCCTACGTCGAAGCTGTGATTGTCGTGATAAAAGGTAAATAACATGAGTGCGACTTTGGCGATCCTGACCATCGGTGTTGTTCCGATGCGTGAGGTATTGCCGTTATTAACAGAGCACATCAGGGAAGATCAAATTACCCATGTCAGTTTGGTGGGAAAAATGACCCGAGAAGCGGTCATGGAAGAATACGCCGCAGAGCCAGGAGAAGAGGTTCTTATCACTCTCCTGAATGATAACCAGCTGGCAGAAGTCTCACGCAAGAAGGTCGAGCGTGATTTGCAATCGGTGGTCGAAGTGCTGGATAACCAGAACTACGACGTCATTTTGTTCATGAGCACCGCGCCTGTGAGTGGGCTGGTGGCTCGGAACGCGATTCTTATTGAACCACAGCGCATCATTCCTCCGTTGGTCAGTTCTATTGTCGACGGTCATCAGGTTGGGGTCATCGTACCGATCCCGGAACTGATGAAAAACCAACGCGCCAAATGGCAGCTCTTACAGAATGAGCCGCGTTACGCGCTGGCGAATCCCATTCATGGCACCGAAGAAGAGTTAATCACTGCCGGGCAGAAGCTGATGGGCGAAGGGGCAGATGTACTCATGCTCGACTGCCTGGGATTCAATCAGCGGCATCGCGATATGTTGCAGAAGGCATTGGATATTCCGGTTCTGCTGTCGAACGTGCTGGTCGCGAGACTGGTGGCAGAACTGCTTATTTAATGCGTGACAGCGTGCGGTTGTGCCCCCTATATTGGATTTGTACACAACGACGAAACTAATAAGGGTCTGTTTATGCTTCAAAGCAATGAGTACTTTTCCGGGAAAGTGAAGTCCATCGGTTTTACAAGCAGCAGTACTGGCCGCGCGAGCGTAGGCGTCATGGCTGAAGGGGAATATACCTTTGGGACGGCTGAGCCTGAAGAAATGACCGTCGTGAGCGGGGCGCTACACGTTCTGCTGCCGGGTGAAACGGAGTGGAAAACCTATACTGCCGGGCAGGTATTTAACGTGCCGGGTCACAGCGAATTTCATCTGCAGGTTGCAGAACCTACCTCCTATCTGTGCCGCTACCTTTAAGCGTTACCCGTAAAAAATAAGCCTTCCTGTTTGCGCAGGAAGGCTCTTGCTTATCGCTGAGCTTCGCCGCCCAGACCTTCCACCAGATTCGCCACCAGCGCAGCCAGTTCTCCGGTCATCAGGATAAAGTCGGCATCGAAACGCTGATCGTAATTCTCGCGTTCAATATCTTCGTTCTGATCGCGCAGTTCGTCGCAGAACTTAAGGCGTTTGATCGACCCATCGTCGCAGACCATAAACTGAATGCGTTGCTGCCAGTCGAGGGCCAGTTTGGTCACGACTTTCCCGGCTTCAATGTGCACCGCAATTTCGTCGCTGACCAGATCCTGCTTTTTCGCGCGGATGACGCCGCCGTCTTCGAGGATCGCTTTCAGTTCCGCTTCATCAAGCAACTGGAAGCCCTGTGCCACATTACCCGAGCGAACCCATTCGGTCAGCGTCAGCTCAATGGGATTTTCCAGCGCCAGCGGAACCACCGGCAGGGAGCCGAGAGTTTTACGCAGCAGCGCGAGGGTGTCTTCACCTTTTTTCGCGCTGGCACAATCGACCATGATCAAACCGTTGACGGTGTCGATCCACAGCATTGTCTGGCTGAAACGGCTGAAAGCGCGAGGCAGCAGCGAGTGCAGCACTTCATCTTTCAGGGAATCTTTTTCGGTTTTCTTAAGCTTACGGCCCTGATCGGCTTCCAGCTTGAGGATCTTCGCTTCCAGAGACTGTTTCACTACCGACGACGGCAGGATCTTCTCTTCCTTACGGGCGCAGACCAGGATCTGCCCATTGGCCTCATGCGTGAAAGCATCACTGTGCGATCCCATCGGCGAGACCCAACCGGTTTTTGCCATATCCTGGCTGCCGCAAGGGGTAAATGCCAGCGAGGCTAACTGTTTTTCCATCTCATCTGCGCGCAAAGTAATGTCGCGGCTAAGACGGTAAACCATTAAATTTTTGAACCACAGCATGATAATTTCCACGGCTTTGTCGTTAAATGCAGCGGGCATGATAGCGAATTGTCACTATGCTTGCATTGTTAATCAGGCACCGGGGAGGCTTCTGTGCGAATAGGAATAGACTTGGGTGGTACTAAAACAGAGGTCATTGCACTCAGTGACCAGGGCGAACAACTGTATCGTCATCGTCTGCCGACGCCGCGCGATGACTATCAGCAGACGATTGAAACGATTGCCACGCTGGTCGGGCTGGCAGAGAAGGAAACCGGGCAGACCGGCACCGTTGGCATGGGCATTCCAGGCTCCATCTCTCCGTATACCGGGGTGGTGAAAAACGCCAATTCGACCTGGCTCAACGGGCAGCCTTTCGATAAAGATCTCGGCAAGCGGCTCAATCGCGAAGTGCGACTGGCGAACGATGCCAACTGTCTGGCGGTGTCAGAAGCCATTGACGGTGCGGCGGCAGGGGCGCAAACCGTGTTTGCGGTCATTATTGGCACTGGCTGTGGCGCGGGCGTTGCGCTCGGCGGCAGGGCGCATATTGGCGGTAACGGCACCGCGGGTGAATGGGGCCACAATCCACTGCCGTGGATGGACGAAGACGAACTGCGTTATCGCGCGGAAGTGCCGTGCTACTGCGGAAAACAGGGCTGCATTGAAACCTTTATCTCCGGCACCGGTTTTGCGACGGATTATCATCGCCTGAGCGGACAACCGTTAAAAGGCAGTGAAATCATGCGTCTGGTTGAAGAACAGGATGCGGTGGCTGAACTGGCGCTAAGTCGCTATGAACTGCGATTGGCGAAATCCCTGGCTCACGTGGTGAATATTCTGGATCCGGACGTGATTGTGCTCGGTGGCGGCATGAGTAATGTCGAGCGGCTGTATAAAACGGTGCCGGGACGGGTGAAGAATTTTGTCTTTGGCGGTGAGTGTGAAACGCCGATTCGTAAAGCGGTCCACGGCGATTCCAGTGGCGTGCGCGGCGCCGCATGGTTGTGGCCGCTTTAATCAGGCTGCCCTGGTTAACAGGGCAGAATTCAGATTGAGGAGAAGGCCGGCACGGGCTTGTGTTTCAAGCGTGCATACAGCAGCAGCGATGACATCGCGAAAAATGACAAAAGGGCTGCGGGTAGCGCCACATAGTTGTAGGCAAAACCCGCCGTCAGCATCAACCCGCCACAGTAAGCCCCGACCGCGCTCCCAAGATTAAAGGCCATTTGTCCCCCGGCCGCACCCAGCATTTCGCCTCCTTTCGCATTTTGCAGCAGCAAAATTTGCAATGGCGCAGAGAGTGCAAAAAGACCCATACAGCAGATAAATGTCAGACCGAGCGATGCGAATTGGCCATCGCCAAATAAAAACAGCAGGCCCAGCGAAAGCGCAATAATCAAATCCGTCACGATGGCGATACTGAGCGGGGCGAATTTTCCGGACAGGCGGCCGCTAAGAAGATTGCCCGACACCATTCCCAGCCCCGCGAGCATCATAATCACCGTCATTTTCCCTTCGGAAAAACCGGCGACCGTCATCATAAATGGCTTGATGTAGCTAAACCATGCGAAGACACCGGCATTGCTAAAGAGCGTCGCCGCGAAGATAAACCAGGGGGCGGGTGATTTCAGAAAGTGAAACTGATTGCGCAATTTGGTTTGGGCGTTATCGGTAATATTGGGCACCCAAAAGGCAACCGAGGCCATCACGGCGACATTAAACATGGCGATCAATAAGAAGGTGTAGCGCCAGCTAAACTCCTGGCTAAGCCAGGTGCCAAGCGGCACGCCGAGCAGGTTCGCGACAGTCATTCCACTGATCATGCCCGCGACGGCTGACGTCACTTTTCCGGGGCTGGCGAGCTTTGACAATATAATTGCGCCGACACCAAAGAAGGCGCCGTGAGGAAAACCGGAGACCATCCGGCCTGCCGCGAGCATCCAGTATGACGAAGACAGGGTGAATATCGCGTTACCGACCAGGCACAGTATCACCAGAAAGAGCAGGATATGCTTGAGTGAAAAACGGTTGGAAAACAGGGCGATAACTGGCGCGCCTATCACTACGCCGAACGCATACCAGGAGATCATATGCCCGGCCATGGGGATAGAAATCCCTACGTTGCTGGCAAGCTCCGTGAGTACGCCCATAATTCCAAATTCAGCCATGCCCAGGCCGAACGTGCCTAACGCTAAAGATAAAATGACTTTTTTCATGCTGACCTGTTGCGAGGATATGCGCCCGAAACATCAGGCCGCGTAGTAAAGCCCAGCTTGAGGTAAAAGCGGGGCTAAACCAAGTGCTTATTCTTCTGTCTATATTGACGAAACGGCTGCGCCATTACTCTACGGCAAAGACTTTATCCAGCTTGCTGTAACCCAATCCATTAATTTTCTTCACTTTAATTTGCACCGGGATCCGCTCTTTCATCGCATCCACATGACTTATCACACCGATAACCTTACCACTGGCGTTCAGCGCGTCGAGCGCGTCGAGCGCGGTATCCAGCGTTTCACTGTCGAGCGTACCGAAACCTTCGTCGAGGAACAGCGAATCAATGCGCGTTTTGTGGCTGACCAAATCGGACAACGCCAGCGCCAGCGCGAGGCTGACGAGGAAACTCTCACCGCCGGAAAGCGTGCGGGTGTCGCGCACCGCGTCGGCCTGCCAGGTGTCCATCACTTCCAGTTCCAGCGCTTCACTGGCTTTGCGTTTCAGCAGATAACGCCCATGCAGGCGGCTTAGCTGCTCGTTGGCCAGCCACACTAAATTGTCGAGCGTCAGCCCCTGCGCGAATTTACGGAATTTGTCGCCTTCTTTAGAGCCAATCAGCGTATTCAGCCAACCCCAATCTTCCAGGGTTTGCGCGGCGGCGTCGATCTGCGCCATCAGTGCCTGCTGCTGCTGTCGATTGTCCGCATCCTGCTTCAGCTGCTGGCTGATTTCCCCTTGTGCCGCGCTGTTTTCGCGTAACCTCTGCGCCAGTTGAGCCAGCAACGTTGGCACCTGCTCGCGGTCCTGCGTTTCGGGTAAATCGTCCGGACGCTGCTGCTGATGCTGCACCCGCTCGTTCTGCGCCTGCGACGCCAGCGCCTGCTGTTGCTGCAACTGGTTTTCGAGTTGCTGTTTCAACTGCTCCAGTTTTTGGCGTGTGTCGTCATCCAGCAGGGCGGCCAGGAATGCGTTCTGGCTGGCAAACTGGCTGCCTTCCAGCGCGGCATCAAATTCCTTTTGCGCCAGCGTCAGGCGTTCGCGCGCCTGGCTTTCCTGTTGTTGCAGCGTTTGCCACTGGCTTTGCAGCGATACGCAGTCGTGATGCAACTGCTGCCAGCCGTCCAGCGCCATCGAGGCAGCCTCTTCCTGCGGCGCAACAGCGGGCAGGGTGTCGAGCAAGGGCTGAAGCTGGGCCAGTTTGTGTTCGATGGATTGCTGCTGTTCGTTCTGCGTTTGCCATTGCTGGCTTTCGGCTTCGCGCGCCGCCAGCCAGGCATTTTCTTCGCCGTGAGCGGGAAGCGTCAGGCTAAAGCCGTTCAGCGTTTCCCCCAGCGTCAACTGGCGATCGGCAATTTCCAACTCCAGTGCGTTGCGCTGATTTTTCAGGTCGCGCATCTGACGCTCTACGTTCAAACGCTGGCTGTGCTGATAAAGCTGCTGTTCGTAGCTTTCCTGCCCGCTCAGCCAGCCGCCGATATCGTCGTCAGGCGTGAGGGAAATCTGCAAACCGGCGACAGTCGATTGCCACTGAGAGGTGAGCGCTTGCTCTTGTTCAGCGATGGACTGTAGCTCGCTTTGCTCGGCCTGAAGTTGTTTCACCAGCGCATCGAGTTCACCTTTCAGGCTGGCCCCGGATTCGCCAATCTGTTTGACCTCTTTTTCAAGCGTATCGCGACGGGCTTCGTTGACCCCCGGTTTTAACGCCTGATATTCCGCCACCGCCGGATGTTCCGCCGAACCGCACAGCGGACAAGGCGCGCCGGGTTGCAAACGGGCGCGCTCATCGGTGAGCCTGGCAATGATTTTTTCCTGCTCGCACAGCAGCTTGACGTCGTTAAACTGCTGTAGCTTTTCTTTGTACTGCTGACGACGGCGGGCGAGCTCGGTTTGGCCTTTTTCCTGCTCCTGCTGACGCTGAACCAGCAGCGGTTGCAGCTGTTGACGGCGTTTTTGCAGCGGCTGAAAACGGCTTTGCAGCGCGTTCAGCTGCTGGCGAAGCGGGCGGGCGGTGCTGTGCTGTTCCAGCGCCGCTGCCACGGAATTTTCATCAAGCGTGAGGGACGTTGGCGGCAGGGCGTTAAGCTGGCGCGTGAAATCAGTTTCTCGCTGGCTCAGGGTCTGCAACTGGGCCGCGTCGCGTGTTTGCTGGGTGAACGACGCGCGCCAACCGGTCAGTTCGCGCTGCCAGTGGCGATAGCGTTCATTCGCCGCCAGCCATTCATTCAGGGTTTTCTGACTCACCAGCCATTGCTGTTGCTGACGTTCGGCGCTGAGGCGCAAGCGCCCGCGTAGCGCCAGCTGGCTCTGTAAGCGAGTATTTACTTCTTCGGTTTGCTGATGCGTTTGCGTCAGCGCCGTCTGGCTGTCCTGCAGACGCACCCACATCGGGCGCAGCCTGTCGGCGGGTAACGACTGGGCGAGCGTGGAAAGCTGCGGCTGAGCTTCAGCCAGCGCCTGCTGCGCGGTGCTCAGCGAGGTCTGCATGCGCTGTTCAGCTGCGTGCAGTTCTGTTTCACGAGTGAGCCACTGTTGCCAAAGCTGGACGCGAATCTGTTCATTCTGCTGCTGTTTTTCGTCGTCAGTAAGTACCTGCAAACGTTGCTGCAATGCCTGCTGCTGCTCGTCATTCAGCAAAATCACACCCGATGCCTGGGCCTGGAGTTTCTCCAGTCCGGTTTTGGCTTCTTTATGCTTCTCAAACACCATGGCGGAAATCTGGCCGTAAATCTCGGTCCCGGTCAGTTCCTCCAGCAGCTCGGCGCGCTCTTTCGGTTTGGCGTTGAGGAACGCGGCAAACTGGCCTTGAGAAAGCATCATTGAGCGCGTGAAGCGCCCGTAGTCGAGCCCGGTCAGCGAGGCGGTTAAATCCAGCTTGTCTTTGACTTTTTCAGCCAGGATTTTACCGTCGTCGCAGCGGGCCAGCTCCACGCGCGGGGCTTGCAGGTTGCCATCGGGCTGATTGCGCGCGCGATTCTGGCTCCAGAAAGCGCGATAGGCCACGCCTTTTACCTCAAACTCCACCTCCGCCAGACACTCGGCGGTGTCGCGAGTCATCAAGTCATTTTGCGATTGCGACAGCGTGCTGAGGCGCGGCGTTTCGTGGTACAGCGCCAGACAGATGGCGTCCAGCAGGGTCGTTTTGCCCGCGCCCGTCGGGCCGGTAATAGCAAACAGACCATTGCTGGCGAAAGGCTCGGCGGTGAAATCAATTTTCCATTCGCCCTTCAGCGAGTTAAGGTTTTTCAGCCGCAGACTTAAAATTTTCATGGCTACTCCTCCCCGGAAAGCGCGTGCACCGTTTCGTTAAACAGCTGATGCAGGCGCTGTTGCTGCGGTTCTTCCAGTTCTTCCAGCGCCAGACGACGCGCGAAAACCTCTTCGACTTTCAGTTCGCTCAGGGTTTCGCGATGCTCGCTGGCCATAATGCGCTCGCGCTGTTCGCGACTGCGGCGCACCAGCAGCACCTCAACCGGCAACGCGTCGGTTAAAGCCTGAATTTTTCGCTGGATGTCATGCAGGTATTCGTCGCTGGTGATTTCGATATCGAGCCACACGGGCGAGGCGGCATCGCCTTCGCGCCACTGCGCCAGCTGTTCGCTGATGCTGGCGAAATCCCCTTTCAGCACCGCCAGTTGTTGCGTCACGGGCACCTCCAGCGGTGTCACTTCCGCCAGTTTTCCGTCGCTAAAGCTCACCAGATTGACGGCTTTTGCTTTACCGGTCTCATCGAAGCTCAGGGAGATAGGCGAGCCGCAGTAGCGAATGTGCTCGCTGCCGCCGATTTTTTGCGCCCGATGAATGTGGCCGAGTGCGATGTAATCCACTGGCGGGAAATTTTGCGCCGGGAAGGCGTCGAGCGTGCCGATATAAATGTCACGTACCGCATCACTTTTGCTGGCACCCACGGTAGTCAGATGGCCGCTGGCGATAATCGGCAACGGGCGATCGCCACGCAGTTCGCAGGCCTGCTGATACTGCTGTTGGTAGTAATCCGTGATCGCCTGTAATAAATGTTGCTGCTTTTCCCCGGCAGAGGAGCCGGCCTGGCTGACGATGACATCGCGTGGGCGCAGAAACGGCACCGGGCAGAAAATCGCGCCGGGGGTGCCGTCGCGACGGTTAAGCACACAAGGCGCCATACCGCTTCCGGCGACGACGGTGGTATTCAGAAAGGCGAGAATATCGCGGGACTCATTAAGCGTAGCGACGGAATCATGGTTCCCCGCCAGCACCACCAGATGGCAGCCGGTTTGCTGTAACTTCACCACGAACCGGTTGTAGAGTTCGCGCGCGTAGCTTGGCGGCGAACCGGTATCAAAGATATCACCGGCCACGATAATGGCGTCCACCTCTTGCGTCTGCGCTGTTTCCAGCAGCCAGTCGAGAAAAGCGTCATGCTCAGCGGCACGGCTTTTACTGTAAAAATTCTGGCCGAGGTGCCAGTCGGAGGTGTGTAGGATGCGCATAGTAAACCGTGGCTGAAAAGCGAGGCCATAAGTATATACAGATAAGAATAACAGGGCGATGACCGTAGTTATTCAGTGTAATAATGTGAAAAGGCTCTATCATAAATCTGTCATAAATCTGACGCATACTTACGCCGAATAAGACGCCGCTTACAGGCACATGACTAATAACACAGGATTTATAATGGCGAGACGTATTCTGGTCGTTGAAGATGAAGCCCCAATTCGCGAAATGGTGTGCTTCGTCCTGGAGCAAAATGGCTTTCAGCCTGTAGAAGCAGACGATTATGACAGTGCTGTAAACCAACTGAACGAGCCGTGGCCTGATTTAGTCCTGCTCGACTGGATGTTGCCAGGCGGCTCGGGCATTCAGTTTATCAAACACCTCAAGCGCGAAGCGTTAACGCGTGATATTCCGGTCGTGATGCTGACCGCGCGTGGCGAAGAAGAAGATCGCGTGCGCGGCCTGGAAACCGGCGCCGACGATTACATCACCAAGCCTTTTTCCCCGAAGGAGCTGGTGGCCCGCATCAAAGCCGTCATGCGCCGTATCTCGCCGATGGCGGTTGAAGAGGTCATCGAAATGCAGGGCCTGAGCCTTGACCCGTCTTCCCACCGCGTCATGACCGGCGAAAACCCGCTGGACATGGGGCCGACCGAGTTTAAACTGCTGCACTTCTTTATGACTCACCCGGAGCGCGTCTACAGCCGCGAACAGCTACTGAATAACGTCTGGGGAACCAATGTGTATGTAGAAGACCGGACGGTAGATGTTCATATTCGTCGTCTGCGTAAAGCGCTGGAACACAGTGGTCACGACAGAATGGTACAAACCGTTCGCGGCACGGGTTATCGTTTCTCCGCCCGTTTCTGACAATTGACTGGAGTGTGACCCGTGCTTGAACGGCTGTCATGGAAAAGGCTGGTTTTTGAGCTGATCCTCTGTTGTATTCCGGCCCTCATTCTGGGGGCGCTATTCGGGCATTTGCCATGGTTCTTACTGGCGGCGGTGACCGGATTGCTGATCTGGCATTTCTGGAATTTACTGCAACTTTCTTGGTGGCTGTGGGTTGATCGCAGCATGACGCCGCCGCCAGGCAAAGGCAGCTGGGAGCCGCTGCTGTACGGGCTGCATCAGATGCAGATGCGTAATAAAAAGCGTCGCCGTGAACTCGGCAGTCTGATAAAACGCTTTCGCAGTGGCGCGGAATCGCTGCCCGATGCAGTCGTGCTGACCACCGAAGAAGGGGCCATGTTCTGGTGTAACGGCCTGGCCCAGCAGATGCTGAATCTGCGCTGGCCGGACGATAACGGTCAGAACATCCTCAATCTATTGCGTTACCCTGAATTTTCCCGCTATCTCAAATCCCGCGATTTCACCCGGCCACTCAATTTGGTGCTCAACACCGGGCGACATCTGGAAATTCGCGTCATGCCCTACAGCGAAAAACAGCTGCTGCTGGTGGCACGCGACGTCACCCAGATGCACCAGCTGGAAGGGGCCCGCCGCAATTTCTTCGCCAACGTCAGCCATGAATTACGCACGCCGTTGACGGTACTACAGGGCTATCTGGAGATGATGCAGGAGCAAACGCTGGAAGGCGCGCCGCGTGAAAAAGCGCTGCACACCATGCGCGAGCAAACCCAGCGTATGGAAGGCCTGGTGCGCCAACTACTGACGCTATCACGCATCGAGGCGGCCCCGCTGGCGGCATTGAATGAAACCATCGACGTGCCAATGATGCTCAGAGTCATTGAGCGCGAGGCCCAGACGCTCAGCCACAAGAAGCACATTTTGCATTTCGAGATTGAGGATTCGCTACAGGTGCTCGGCAGTGAGGAACAGCTGCGCAGTGCGATGTCGAACCTGGTATATAACGCGGTGAACCATACGCCGGAAGGCACTGAAATCACCGTGCGTTGGCAGCGCGAGCCGCACGGCGCATTGTTTAGCGTGGAAGATAACGGTCCGGGCATCGGGCCGGAGCATATACCTCGCCTGACGGAACGCTTCTACCGTGTCGATAAAGCTCGCTCCCGACAAACGGGTGGCAGCGGACTGGGGCTGGCAATTGTGAAACATGCGGTAAATCATCACGAAAGCCGCCTTGATATCGAAAGCACACCGGGCAAAAACACCCGCTTCAGTTTCTTACTGCCGGAACGTTTGATTGCCATAAAAAGCGCCTGAGGATTCGAGTGTCAGGAAAGATTGACAAAGACCGGCGAAAGCCGGTTTTTTTGCTTTCCAGTTAACCAAACGGTGGATAATTATCAAACGTCTGTTGCTTTTTTGTTCGCATGATTAGCCAGAGGTTTTTCTAATATCTGGTTAATCATGCTGACTCGAAACTCGATATTGCTATAATCCTCTGGTTTTGCGATCCCATGTTGCTTTAAAACGTTATAAGCGTTTAAATTGCCCTCAATGCAGTCGCGGTCTGACTGCTTTCACGCGCTAAACCCAATAACAATTCTTCGTGCGTGATTATCGGGAGTATTTCCCACTGCTTTGCTCGCTCTTGCCGTTGTTCTGTTCCACAGGAATAAAACGACGCTTTTACTTTCAACACCACATCCACAGGCAGTAAAGAGTTTATGACCCATCAGTTAAAATCTCGCGATATCATCGCCCTGGGCTTTATGACCTTTGCGTTGTTCGTTGGCGCGGGCAACATCATTTTCCCTCCTATGGTGGGTTTGCAGGCTGGCGAACACGTCTGGACTGCGGCCTTTGGTTTCCTGATTACGGGCGTTGGCCTGCCGGTCTTGACTATCGTTGCACTGGCGAAAGTCGGCGGCGGCGTTGACAGCCTCAGCACCCCAATCGGTAAAGTGGCCGGTATTCTGCTGGCGGTGGTGTGTTATCTCGCCGTCGGGCCGCTGTTCGCCACACCGCGTACCGCAACCGTTTCTTTCGAAGTGGGCATCGCGCCGCTGACCGGTGATGGTGCATTGCCGCTGCTTATCTACAGCATTATCTATTTCGCGCTGGTGATTCTGGTATCGCTGTATCCGGGCAAATTGCTGGATACCGTCGGTAACTTCTTGGCACCGCTGAAAATTATTGCTCTGGTGGTGCTCGCTGTTGCTGCGCTCATGTGGCCTGCTGGCTCTATCAGCCATGCGCTGGATGCCTACCAGACCGCGCCGTTCTCTAACGGTTTCGTCAATGGCTACCTGACCATGGACACCCTTGGCGCAATGGTATTCGGCATCGTTATCGTTAACGCCGCACGTTCTCGCGGTGTGACCGACGCGCGTCTGCTGACCCGTTATACCGTCTGGGCTGGCCTGATGGCGGGCGTGGGCCTGACGCTGCTGTACCTGGCGCTGTTCCGTCTGGGTTCAGACAGCGCGACGCTGGTTGATCAGAACGCCAACGGCGCCGCTATTCTGCACGCTTACGTTCAGCACACCTTCGGTGGGGCAGGCAGCTTCCTGCTGGCGGCGTTGATTTTCATCGCCTGCATGGTGACGGCGGTTGGCCTGACCACAGCGTGTGCCGAGTTCTTCTCTCAGTACCTGCCGCTGTCCTACCGTTCACTGGTCTTTATCCTCGGTCTGTTCTCGATGGTGGTGTCCAATCTGGGCCTCAGCCACCTGATTCAGATTTCGATTCCGGTGCTGACAGCGATTTATCCGCCATGTATCGCACTGGTGGTATTAAGTTTTACCCGCAGTTGGTGGCATAATTCGTCCCGCGTGATTGCCCCGGCGATGTTTATCAGCCTGGTGTTCGGTCTGCTGGACGGTGTTAAAGCCTCTGCATTTGCCGATATTCTGCCAGCCTGGACCGCGCATCTGCCGCTGGCTCAGCAAGGTCTGGCATGGCTGATGCCGACTATCATTGCCGCCGTTCTGGCAATGGGATGGGATCGCGCAGCAGGCCGTCAGGTGACCTCCAGCGCGCATTAATTAGCGGGCGAGGATTGAAATTAACCACGGGGCCATTGGCTCCGTGGTTTTGTTTTTTGTTCAGGCAGTGGAATTTATGGAAACCAACAACAAGCTAAAGCGTGGGCTAAGCGCCCGTCACATCCGCTTTATGGCGCTCGGATCGGCAATTGGTACCGGTCTTTTTTATGGCTCGGCAGACGCCATCAAAATGGCCGGTCCCAGCGTGCTGCTGGCGTATCTAATTGGCGGTGTTGCCGCTTACATCATCATGCGTGCGCTGGGCGAAATGTCGGTGCATAACCCCTCTGCCAGCTCGTTTTCTCGCTATGCGCAGGACAACTTAGGCCCGCTCGCAGGTTACATCACCGGCTGGACCTACTGTTTTGAAATCCTGATCGTGGCCATCGCCGACGTCACTGCGTTCGGCATTTACATGGGCGTCTGGTTCCCGGCGGTTCCGCACTGGATTTGGGTGTTGAGCGTCGTGTTGCTGATTTGCTCCATCAACCTGATGAGCGTGAAGGTGTTCGGCGAGCTGGAATTCTGGTTCTCGTTCTTTAAAGTCGCCACCATCATCGTGATGATCGTCGCCGGTTTCGGCATCATCATCTGGGGGATAGGCAACGGTGGGCAGCCAACCGGCATCCACAATCTGTGGAGCAACGGCGGCTTCTTCAGCCACGGCTGGCTCGGCATGGTGATGTCGCTGCAAATGGTGATGTTTGCCTACGGCGGGATTGAAATCATCGGCATCACCGCCGGTGAAGCGAAAGACCCGCAAACCTCCATTCCGCGTGCGATTAACTCCGTGCCGATGCGTATCCTGGTGTTCTATGTGGGCACGCTGTTTGTGATCATGTCGATTTACCCGTGGAACCAGGTGGGTACCAACGGAAGCCCGTTCGTGATGACCTTCCAGCATATGGGGATTACCTTTGCCGCAGGCATCCTGAACTTCGTGGTGTTGACCGCGTCGCTGTCGGCGATTAACTCCGATGTCTTTGGCGTGGGCCGTATGCTGCACGGTATGGCGGAGCAGGGCAGTGCGCCGAAGGTATTTGCTAAAACCTCACGTAACGGCGTGCCGTGGGTGACGGTGGCGGTGATGACTGTCGCGCTGCTGCTGGCGGTATATCTGAACTACATCATGCCGGAAAACGTGTTCCTGGTGATTGCTTCCCTGGCGACGTTCGCGACCGTCTGGGTATGGATTATGATTCTGCTGTCGCAGATTGCCTTCCGCCGTCGCCTGTCGCCGGAAGAGCTGAAGGAACTGAAGTTCAAAGTCCCTGGCGGCGTGTTTACCACTATCGCCGGCCTGCTGTTCCTGGTGTTTATCATCGCACTGATTGGCTGGCACCCGGACACCCGCATTTCGCTTTACGTAGGCTTCGCGTGGATTGTGCTGCTGCTGATTGGTTGGCAGTTCAAAACGCGCCATGACCGCCGGGTAGCGAACGCGCAGTAACCTCCTGACCCGGCGGCGCTCTGGCTGCCGGGTTTTTAGCTCCCCACATCCTGTATTGAAACGTGTGAGAACTCACAAAATGTGATCCACACGATCGCGGCGTATATTTCCCCCTTTCTCCGGCATCACTCGCCCAATCGTGAGTGTTATCGCTATTCATGCGCCGAACGCATGAACCGTTGCGGCAAATGCACTTATTCCCCGGCGGCGAAAAGCGCACTCTCAAAGTTGATGAAAAGTTAAATGTGTTGGCTTTTATGTTAACTACGGAGGGCGAGATGCCTTATTCTGCTGATAAAGCGTCGTTCCGCGCAAAAGCTATGGCGATTCTGCGCGTCACGTCGGGAAACTTTCTGGAACAGTTCGACTTCTTCCTGTTTGGCTTTTATGCCACCTACATCGCCCACACGTTTTTCCCTGCTGAAAGCGAATTCGCATCGTTAATGATGACCTTTGCCGTGTTCGGCGCTGGGTTCCTGATGCGCCCGATTGGTGCCGTGGTACTCGGAGCCTGGATTGATAAAGTCGGTCGCCGTAAAGGGCTTATCGTTACGCTGTCTATCATGGCGGCGGGCACCTTTATGATTGTGCTGATCCCCGGTTATCACACCATTGGCCTGTGGGCACCATTCCTGGTGCTGTGCGGCCGCCTGTTGCAGGGCTTTTCTGCGGGCGCGGAGCTTGGCGGGGTGTCGGTGTACCTGGCTGAAATCGCCACGCCGGGCCGGAAAGGGTTTTACACCAGCTGGCAGTCCGGCAGTCAGCAGGTGTCGATCATGGTGGCGGCGTCGCTCGGCTTTATGCTCAACGAATTTATGGATGCCGGGGCGCTGCATGACTGGGGCTGGCGTATCCCGTTCGTTGTGGGCTGCCTGATAGTGCCCTTCATTTTCGTCCTTCGTCGCCAGTTGGCGGAAACGGAAGCCTATGCCACGCGCAAAGCGCATCTGCCGTTGAACGAGGCGATGAAAACCCTGCTGGTGAACTGGCGCGTGGTGGTAGCCGGTATGCTGATGGTGGCGATGACCACCACTGCGTTCTACCTGATCACCGTCTATGCCCCGACGTTTGGTAAAAAAGTCCTGTTGCTGAGTTCCTCCGACAGCCTGCTGGTGACGCTATTGGTGGCGATATCGAACTTCATCTGGCTACCGATTGGCGGGGTTATTTCTGACCGTTTTGGCCGGAAACCGGTACTGATTGCCATGACGCTGCTGGCGATTTTTACCAGTTGGCCGGTGCTGTCGATCCTCGCGCATTCCCCGAGTTTTGGCATGATGTTGGCGGTACTGCTGTGGCTGTCGTTTATTTATGGCCTCTACAACGGGGCGATGATCCCGGCGCTGACCGAAATCATGCCCGCTGAAGTGCGCGTGGCCGGTTTCTCACTGGCGTATAGTCTGGCCACTGCACTATTTGGCGGCTTCACGCCTGCGGTATCAACCGCGCTGATTCACTTCACCGGCGATAAAGCCGCCCCCGGTTACTGGATGAGCTTCGCGGCCATCTGTGCGCTGCTCGCCACGCTGTATCTCTACCATCGCGCGTCTGCGCAGGTTACGCATGCCCCTAAATCATTCCACCACGGAGCCGCGCGATGAAACGTCTGACACTCTGGATAGCGATTGCCGTTGCAGGGAATATCAGCCTCGGGGCGCAGGCCGAAGAGATCACGGTGATGATTTCCGGTGGGTTTTCTGCGGCACTCGATAAACTGGCTCCGCAATATCAGGCCAAAACCGGCGACACGATCCGTATCGTTCATGGCCCGTCGATGGGCAATTCCGCCGAGGCCATTCCGCACCGACTGGCGGCGGGGCAGCCTGCGGATGCGGTGATTATGGTCGGCTACGCGCTGGATAAACTTCAGCAGGAGGGAAAAATCGCCGCAGGAAGCCGGACAGAATTGGCAGATTCACGGATTGGTCTGGTAGTGCCTGCGGGCGCGACGGCACCGGATATCAGCACCGTGGCAGCGCTAAAGGCCACGCTGTTGCACGCCAACTCTATCGCGTATTCGGACAGCGCCAGCGGGCGCTACGTGCAGTCAACGTTATTCAGCCAGTTGGGTATTCGCGATGAGGTGAAGTCGAAGGCGAAAATGATTGAGAAAACGCCGGTCGCCTCGGTGGTGGCGAAAGGGGATTATGCCGTCGGTTTGCAGCAGGTGAGTGAGCTGCTGCCGGAAAAAGGTGCCGAGTTTGTCGGACGCATTCCAGAACCCGTTCAGTACGTGACACGCTTTTCAGGTGCCGTGGTTGACGGCGCTCAACATCAGGATCACGCCCGTCAGCTATTGCGCTATTTAGCGTCACCGAATACGCAGGCGATCGTCCGCGAAACGGGGCTGGATCCGCTACCGATTAAGGCTGAAACAGGCCGGTAATGATCGTTTCCAGTTCACTTGCCAGCGGCGACAGCGTGGATCCTGCTTTCTTGATCAACCCAACCTGGCGCTTGATAACCGGCTCAACCAGCGGTTTTTGTACCAGTAACGGGTGACCGCCTTCAGGAAACGCCATGGATGGCACGGCGGCTACGCCCAGCCCGGCTTCGACCATGCCAATCATGGTGGTGACGTGGCGCGTTTCGCACACCGCAGGGCGGCGAACGGTGATGCCGCCTAAGGCTTGATCGAGCAAATGACGGTTGCCAGACGATTTGCTCAGCCAGATGTAGTCGGCGTTAAAAAAGTCCTGCCAACTCAGGGAGGAAAGCTGTGCTAACGGGTGATCCTGGCGACACACGAGCCGGTAGGTTTCGTCCACTAAAGGCATGAAGGTCAGGTCCGATTCGCCGCTGGAGAGAAAGCTCAGGCCAAAATCAGCCTGCCGATTATGGACGGCGGCATACACATTTCCGGCGCTGGTATCCACCAGTTTGATGCGCGCTTTGGCAAACCGACTGCGAAAGTGAGCGATCACTTTTGGCATGAAGTAGTAGGCGGCAGAAGGGATGCAAGCCACGGTGACCACCCCGCTGCCGTAAAACATCGGATCGCTAATGCCGTTGAGCGCGTCTTCAAAATCGCTCAATAGCTGCCGGGCGCGAGGGGCGAAAGTTCTGCCGACCTGCGTCAGGGTGACGCGGCGGGTGGTGCGGTCAAACAAGCGCACGCCGAGGGCCGACTCGAGTTTTTCGATCCGGCGACTGAGTGCAGATTGCGAGATGCAGATGGCTTCCGCAGCAAATCGAAAGCTGCCGTGCTCGCATAATGCCGTGAAGGCATACAGGTCCTGCAAATCGAAATTGGGCACTGCGTGTCTCTTTGATAACAATTGAGTAACATGCAGTGTATCGTAAATATCTGTAAAGAAGGAGCCTTCCTTCGGCTTCATTTCCTCCTCCGCGCGGCCAGAAAATCCTGCAATTCTTCGGCCTCATCCTCCGGCATCCTCCCCCAATAAACGTCATAATGATGAGTCGGACGCAGCCTGACTGTGGCAAGGTGAATGCATTTTGAACAAAGGGGAATGACGATGTTGAAGGCATGGCATCTTCCTGTTGCACCGTTCCTGAAACAGCAGCAGGAACGATTAGTGATTACGCTGTGGCTGAGCGGTGAAATGCCGCCGCTGCGGGTTACGCTTCGGGCAGAGGAAGACAACGAGGAAATTGCGCTGCCGATGCATCGACTGCGTAGCGAGCCGTATCCCGGCGTCACCGCCTGGCGTGCGGAAATCGATTTAAGCAACGGCCAGTCGCGCCGCCGCTACAGCTTTAAACTGCTGTGGGAGAACCGTCAGCGTTGGTTTACGCCGCAGGGTTTTAGTCGTTTTCCACCCGCGCGTCTGGAGCAGTTTGCGGTTGATGTACCGGACAACGGCCCGCAGTGGGTCGCCGATCAGGTGTTCTACCAGATTTTCCCCGACCGCTTTGCGCGTACCGAACCCCGCAATGCTGAACAGGATAATGTCTATTATCACCATGCCGCCGGGCGCGAAATCGTCCTGCGCGACTGGGACGAACCGTTAACGGCGGAGGCGGGTGGATCAACGTTTTACGGCGGCGATCTGGACGGGATCAGTGAAAAACTGCCTTACCTGAAAAAGCTCGGCGTCACCGCGCTGTACCTCAATCCGGTGTTTATCGCGCCCAGCGTGCATAAATATGACACCGAAGATTATCGTCACGTGGATCCTCAGTTCGGCGGCGATCAGGCGTTGCTGCGTCTGCGGCACAATACGCGCCGGGAAGGGATGCGTCTGATCCTCGACGGCGTGTTTAACCACAGTGGCGATTCGCATGCCTGGTTCGACCGACACAACCGCGGCACCGACGGCGCGTGCCACAATCCATCTTCGCACTGGCGCGACTGGTACAGTTTTTCCGACGAAGGACAGGCGCTGGACTGGCTCGGTTATGCCAGCCTGCCGAAGCTGGATTTCAGCTCGGAAACGCTGATTAACGAAGTGTATCGCGGCGAAGACAGCATCGTACGCCACTGGCTAAAAGCGCCGTGGAGCATGGACGGCTGGCGGCTCGACGTGGTGCATATGTTGGGCGAAGCGGGCGGGGCGCGGAACAATTTGCAGCACATCGCGGGGATCACCAAAGCGGCGAAAGAAACACAGCCGGAAGCCTACGTGCTCGGCGAGCACTTTGGTGATGCGCGCCAGTGGCTGCAGGCCGATGCAGAAGACGCGGCGATGAACTATCGCGGCTTTACCTTCCCGCTGTGGGGCTTCCTCGCCAACACCGATATTTCCTACGATCCGCAAATGATTGACGCCCAAACCTGCATGGCGTGGATGGATAACTACCGCGCCAGCCTGTCACATCAACAGCAGCTACGGATGTTTAATCAGCTCGATAGCCACGATACCGCGCGCTTCAAATCCCTGCTCGGGAGGGACGTGGCGCGCCTGCCGCTGGCGGTAGTATGGCTGTTCACCTGGCCGGGCGTGCCGTGTATTTATTACGGCGATGAAGTGGGGCTGGACGGCAACAACGATCCGTTCTGCCGCAAGCCGTTCCCATGGGATAAAGCACAGCAGGACGGTGACCTGCTGGCGTTGTACCAGCGCATGACCAAGCTGCGTCACCGGACGCAGGCCCTGCGCCACGGAGGCTGTCAGGTGATTTACGCCGAAGACAACGTGGTGGTGTTTGTTCGGGTGCTGAAACAGCAGCGGGTGCTGGTGGCGATTAACCGCGGTGAACCGTGCGAAGTGGTGCTGGAAGCGACGCCGTTGCTGGCGGTGAAAGAATGGCTGTTGAAAGAGGGCAAAGCCACGCTGCATGATGATGTTCTGACGCTACCGGCGATTTCTGCCAGTGTGTGGTTTGGCAATTAATAAGGAATCCTCCGCCAAGACTCAAAAACACGTCACGCGGGTGATAACCCTTGCGCTGCACTCTGGGCCGCGGTGAGGGGTTTTGTACAAAAACAAAAAAAGGTCCGCATTGCGGACCTTTTTTACACACCTTGCCGATTACAGGCTGGTGACGTTTTCAGTCAGGTACTTAGCCACGCCTGCTGGAGACGCGTTCATGCCTTCTTTCCCTTTTTCCCACTGAGCCGGGCACACTTCGCCGTGCTCTTCGTGGAACTGCAGCGCGTCAACCATACGCAGCATTTCGTCGATGTTACGACCCAGTGGCAGATCGTTCACAACCTGGTGACGTACGATGCCGTTAGCGTCGATCAGGAAAGAACCACGCAGAGCAACGCCAGCGTCCGGATGTTCGATACCGTAAGCCTGCTGGATTTCACGTTTGATGTCCGCAACCATTGCGTATTTCACTGCACCGATGCCGCCGTTGTCGACAGGGGTGTTGCGCCATGCGTTATGGACAAACTCAGAGTCAAAAGAAACGCCAACCACTTCTACGCCACGTTTCTGGAATTCTTCGTAACGTTTGTCGAATGCGATCAGTTCAGACGGGCATACGAAGGTGAAGTCCATCGGCCAGAAGAACAGAACGGTAGCTTTACCGTTGGTGTGCTGTTTGAAGTTGAAGTTATCAACGATTTCGCCGTTACCCAGAACAGCAGCGGCAGTAAAATCAGGAGCAGGACGAGTTACCAGAACCATGAGGTTCTCCTCTACATTTATAAGGTTAATGGAACGCAACGCGGGCCAGTATAGGGAGAGGAAGCCGGTGACTCAATGAGAAGCTGACAATCGTTGAGACAGGTTTTACCTATCAATTATTATATGAACAACTGTTTCAGCTTAGCGATTCTGTGATAAAGCGCAAGTTTTATAGCTCTCGCGCCTTGGCCTGCGCCATCATCCGCGGGTAAAACGTCCAAAATGTCTCTTCTAATTGTGCGTAATGCGCGTCCAAATCCTGCCAGGAGTCGCGCAAGGCATCGAGGCGGGGTCGGCGATTCGCCATGCCGTTAAGCACGTTTTGAATAAAATCCATGTCGGAATAGCGTTCCAGCCAGCGCTCGGACCACAAATAATCATTCAGATTGACGAAACGCGGCGGCGAGTCGGGCAGGATTTGCGTGACCTGCGTTTGTGCGTAGCGCACGAAATCCGGCAGTGAGATTTCCGGTGACAGTTTTGCCCAGTCGCGGGAGAGGAAATGATCCCACATCACGTCGAGCGTAATGGGCGCCACGCGGCGGGTTTCAGGGCGAAACCACGCTTTTGCACTCTTCACTTCCGGCAGATTATCGGTCAGCACATCGACCCGGCGATGCATATGAATCCCGCTGACAATCGCCGATTCGTAGGCGTCATCCGGGTTGCCGCGCACAAAGTCGGCCAGCAAATTGCCGGGCAGCGAGCTGTCGGCGAGGTGTGCGAGGTGCAGGTGAGCGAGAAAATTCATGATTTGCTTTATCCGTAATTAAGGCTTACCGGTTGCAGCCAAAGCAGCCTGCCACTAGACTACCCGCCTCTTTATTATGTCTCGAGTTACCGTCATGCGCGTCGCCGATTTTTCTTTTGAACTGCCCGATTCTCTGATTGCTCACTACCCACAGCCGGAGCGCAGTGGCTGCCGCTTGCTGTCGCTGGATGGGCCAACGGGCGCGCTGACGCACGGTACTTTCACCGATCTGCTCGCTAAGCTCAACCCTGGTGACCTGCTGGTCTTTAACAATACCCGCGTGATCCCGGCGCGCCTGTTTGGCCGTAAAGCCAGCGGCGGCAAGATTGAAGTCCTGGTTGAGCGTATGCTCGATGATAAACGTATTCTGGCACATATTCGCGCCTCTAAAGCGCCGAAGCCGGGCGCTGAGCTGCTGCTCGGCGACGATGAAAGCATTAATGCCACCATGGTGGCGCGTCACGATGCGCTGTTCGAAGTGCAGTTTAACGACGAGCGCCCGGTGCTGGATATTCTTAATGCCATTGGCCACATGCCGCTGCCGCCGTACATTGACCGTCCAGACGAAGACGCAGACCGCGAACTGTATCAGACCGTGTACAGCCAGAAGCCAGGCGCCGTTGCGGCCCCGACGGCGGGTCTGCACTTTGACGAGCCGCTGTTGGCGAAACTGCGTGAGAAAGGCATCGAGATGGCGTTCGTGACGCTGCACGTCGGCGCGGGAACCTTCCAGCCGGTGCGGGTCGACACCATTGAAGACCACATCATGCACTCCGAATATGCGGAAGTGCCGCAGGACGTTGTCGATGCGGTGCTGGCGGCGAAAGCGCGCGGGAGCAAAGTGGTCGCGGTGGGCACGACCTCCGTGCGTTCTCTGGAGAGCGCAGCGCAGGCGGCACAAACGGACCTGATTGAGCCGTTCTTCGGCGACACGCAAATCTTCATCTACCCAGGCTATCAGTACAAAGTGATCGATGCGCTGGTGACCAATTTCCACCTGCCGGAGTCAACGCTCATCATGCTGGTGTCGGCTTTTGCCGGTTATCAAAACACGATGAATGCCTACAAGTCTGCGGTAGAACAAAAATATCGCTTTTTTAGCTACGGGGATGCCATGTACATCACGTACAATCCGTCGGCTATTCAAGAACGTGTCGGGGAATAATTCCGCGGCGCAGGGTTTTATACGTCAGACTGTCTTTCTGACGCAGGAGCAACAATGAAATTTGAACTGGATACTACCGACGGACGCGCACGCCGCGGCCGCCTGGTCTTCGAACGTGGCGTTGTTGAAACGCCTGCATTTATGCCCGTCGGCACTTACGGCACCGTAAAAGGGATGACGCCGGAAGAAGTTGAAGAAACCGGCGCGCAAATCATTCTCGGCAACACCTTCCACCTGTGGCTGCGTCCTGGTCAGGAGATCATGAAGCTGCATGGCGATCTGCACGATTTCATGCAGTGGAAAGGGCCGATCCTCACCGATTCCGGCGGCTTCCAGGTCTTCAGCCTGGGCGATATTCGCAAAATTACCGAAGCGGGCGTTCACTTCCGTAACCCAATCAACGGCGATCCGATTTTCCTCGATCCGGAAAAATCCATGGAGATTCAGAACGATCTCGGTTCTGACATCGTGATGATCTTCGATGAATGTACGCCGTATCCGGCGGACTGGGATTACGCCAAGCGCTCGATGGAAATGTCCCTGCGCTGGGCAAAACGTAGCCGTGACCGCTTTGATTCTCTGAATAATAAGAACGCATTGTTCGGCATTATTCAGGGCAGCGTTTACGAAGATTTACGTGATATCTCAGTCAAAGGTCTGGTGGAGATTGGCTTTGATGGCTACGCTGTCGGCGGCTTGGCTGTCGGTGAGCCGAAGGAAGACATGCACCGTATTCTGGAACATGTGTGTCCGCAAATTCCGGCAGACAAACCACGATACCTGATGGGTGTGGGCAAACCGGAAGATCTGGTTGAAGGCGTGCGTCGTGGTATCGACATGTTCGACTGCGTGATGCCGACGCGTAATGCCCGAAACGGACACCTGTTTGTGACCGATGGCGTGGTGAAAATTCGTAATGCGAAGCATAAAAGCGACACCAGCACGCTCGACGCTGAGTGTGATTGCTACACCTGTCGCCATTATTCTCGCGCTTATTTGCATCATCTTGACCGTTGCAATGAGATTTTGGGCGCGCGTCTCAATACCATCCATAATCTTCGCTACTATCAGCGTTTAATGGCTGGTTTACGCAAGGCTATCGAAGAGGGTAAATTAGAGAGCTTTGTGACGGAGTTTTACCAACGTCAGGGTCGAGATGTTCCACCGTTGAACGTTGATTAATTTTAATAATGAGGGAAATTCAATGAGCTTTTTTATTTCTGATGCGGTAGCCGCTTCTGGTGCACCTGGACAAAGCAGCCCAGTGTCTCTGATTCTGATGCTGGTTGTGTTCGGTCTGATTTTCTATTTCATGATCCTGCGTCCACAGCAGAAGCGCACCAAAGATCATAAAAAGCTGATGGACTCCATCGCGAAAGGTGATGAAGTGCTGACTAACGGTGGTCTGGTTGGTCGCGTAACCAAAGTAGCTGAAGCTGGCTACATTGCTATCGCGCTGAACGACACCACTGAAGTGGTTATCAAACGTGACTTCGTAGCTGCCGTTCTGCCGAAAGGCACCATGAAGGCGCTGTAATCTACTGTTTTCCCAAAGGGAACTGCCGTGTTAAACCGTTATCCTTTGTGGAAGTACATTATGCTGGTCGTCGTGTTTATCGTCGGCCTGCTTTACGCACTTCCCAACCTGTATGGTGAGGATCCGGCTGTTCAAATCACTGGCGCGCGCGGCGTCGCCGCCAGTGAGCAAACGCTGATCCAGGTCCAGAACACCTTAAAAGAAGAAAAAATTACCGCTAAGTCTGTGGCACTGGAAGAGGGCGCAATTCTTGCTCGCTTCGACTCCACTGACATCCAGCTGCGCGCGCGTGAAGCATTGATGAGCGTGCTGGGTGACAAGTACGTCGTGGCGTTAAACCTTGCTCCGGCAACCCCGCGCTGGTTAGCGTCGATTTCCGCAGAGCCGATGAAACTCGGTCTTGATCTGCGTGGCGGCGTGCACTTCCTGATGGAAGTGGATATGGATACCGCGCTCGGTAAATTGCAGGAACAAAACATTGATGGCCTGCGCAGCGACCTGCGTGAAAAAGGCATCGCCTACACTACCGTTCGTAAAGACGATAACTATGGCCTGAGCATTACGTTCCGCGACGACGCGGCGCGCAATCAGGCGATTGATTATCTGGCTCCGCGCCATCGCGACCTGGTTCTCTCTAAGCAGGGCAGCAATCAGCTGCGTGCGGTGATGACCGATGCGCGTCTGAATGAAGCGCGCGAGTATGCCGTTCAGCAGAACATCAACATCCTGCGTAACCGTGTTAACCAGCTTGGCGTTGCCGAACCTCTGGTTCAGCGTCAGGGTGCTGACCGTATCGTGGTTGAACTGCCAGGTATTCAGGACACGGCGCGTGCGAAAGAAATTCTTGGCGCAACCGCAACCCTGGAATTCCGTCTGGTGAATACCAACGTCGATCAGTCCGCTGCCACAACTGGTCGCGTACCGGGCGATTCCGAAGTGAAAGATACCCGTGAAGGCCAGCCGGTTGTGCTGTACAAGCGCGTTATCTTGACCGGTGACCACATCACCGATTCCACCTCGAACCAGGATGAATACAATCAGCCGCAGGTTAACATCTCGCTTGATAGCGCAGGTGGCAACATCATGTCTAACTTCACCAAGGATAACATCGGCAAACCGATGGCAACCCTGTTCGTGGAGTACAAAGACAGCGGTAAGAAAGACGCGAAAGGCCGTGCCGTTCTGGTGAAAGAGGAAGAGGTGATTAACATCGCCAACATCCAGTCTCGTCTCGGTAACAGCTTCCGTATTACCGGTATCAGCAACCCTAACGAAGCGCGTCAGCTCTCTCTGCTGCTGCGTGCCGGTGCGCTGATTGCTCCAATTCAGATTGTTGAAGAACGCACCATCGGTCCAACCCTGGGTATGCAGAATATTCAGCAAGGCCTGGAAGCGTGTCTGGCCGGTCTGGCTATCTCAATCATCTTTATGATCTTCTTCTACAAGAAGTTTGGCCTGATCGCGACCTCTGCACTGATTATGAACCTGGTAATGATTGTCGGGATCATGTCGTTGTTGCCGGGGGCTACGCTGACCATGCCGGGGATTGCGGGTATCGTGTTAACCCTTGCCGTCGCGGTCGATGCCAACGTTCTGATTAACGAACGTATTAAGGAAGAGATCAGCAACGGACGTTCCATTCAGCAGGCGATTGACGAAGGTTATCGCGGCGCGTTCAGCTCGATTTTCGATGCGAACGTTACCACGCTGATCAAAGTTATCATCCTGTACGCGGTCGGTACTGGCGCTATTAAAGGCTTCGCTATCACTACCGGTATCGGTGTGGCGACTTCCATGTTTACCGCGATCGTCGGCACCCGTGCCATCGTAAACCTGTTGTACGGCGGCAAACGCATCAACAAGCTGTCTATCTGAGGAGTGCGTTGTGGCACAGGAATATACTGTTGAACAATTAAACTACGGCCGTAAAGTCCATGACTTTATGCGCTGGGACTACTGGGCCTTTGGCATCTCTGGCTTGCTGCTGGTGGCCTCCATCATCATTATCGGCGTCCGTGGTTTTAACTGGGGTCTGGATTTCACTGGTGGTACCGTCATTGAAATCAGCCTCGAACAACCGGCCGATATGGACCAGATGCGTGACGCGCTGGAAAAAGCAGGCTTTGCCGATCCGCTGCTGCAGAACTTCGGCAGCAGCCGCGACATCATGGTGCGTATGCCACCGGCCAAAGGGGAAACCGGCGGTCAGGAGTTGGGCAGCAAGGTATTGAGCGTGATTAACGAAACCACTAACCAACATGCTGCTGTTAAGCGTATTGAGTTTGTGGGGCCAAGCGTCGGGGCAGATCTTGCGACTAACGGCGCTATGGCGCTGCTGGTGGCGCTGATCTCTATCCTCGTGTATGTCGGATTCCGCTTCGAGTGGCGTCTGGCGGCGGGTGTCGTTATCTCGCTGGCGCACGACGTGGTGATCACCATGGGCATTCTGTCGCTGTTCCAGATTGAAGTCGATTTGACCATTGTCGCGTCACTGATGTCTGTTATCGGCTACTCGCTGAACGACAGCATCGTGGTATCGGACCGTATTCGTGAAAACTTCCGCAAAATTCGTCGCGGTACGCCTTACGAAATCTTTAACGTGTCCCTGACCCAGACGCTGCACCGTACGTTGATCACATCCGGTACCACCTTGATGGTTATCCTGATGCTGTTCCTGTTCGGTGGTGCGATGCTGAAAGGCTTCTCACTGACTATGCTTATCGGTGTTACCATCGGTACGGCGTCGTCCATCTACGTCGCTTCCGCGCTGGCGCTGAAGCTCGGGATGAAACGCGAGCACCTGCTGCAGCAGAAAGTGGAAAAAGAAGGCGCCGATCAGCCTAATATTCTGCCGTAAGTTCTGCTTTGCAAAATCAAATCCCGGTCAAATGGCCGGGATTTTTTTATGCCAAACATCCGCGTTTCCGGTAGGGTGAAAAGATAATCTCTGTTTAAAGGACGCTACAGAAATGACCCTTCCGCACCCCGTTTCACTCAAGACGCTGCCGCAGCCGCCGTGCTGGACGCATTTGCCTTCCGTTACTTTGAACGATGCCACGCTAGCCCGGCGCAAAGCGCGCGTGCTGGAGAGAATGTGCCAGCAGGGGCTGGATACGTTGATTGTCTACGCCGACAAAGAGCACGGCGGCAACTTTGAATATCTCACCGGCTTTATTCCGCGCTTCGAAGAGGCGCTGCTGGTATTGCATCAGAAAGGCGAGGCGATACTGGTGCTTGGCAATGAAAATCTCAAACTGGCGCCGCATGCGCGTTTAAAAAACCGCGTACTGCACGCGCCGTGGTTCTCACTTCCGAATCAGCCGATGGACACCGTTCAGCCCCTGCACGAGGTGCTGAAAAGCGCAGGGATTACCGGGGATAAAACAGTGGGTCTTGCGGGCTGGAAGCTTTTCACTGGCTTCAACGACAACACGCGGCAGATGTTCGATATCCCGGCATTTATCGTTGATGCAATCCGTGAGGCCGCGCCGGAGGCTGAACTGCGCAACGCCACCGGCGTGTTTATTTCTCCGGCATACGGCGCGCGGATTATCAATAATGCCAATGAATTAGCGCATTATGAATACGGCGCCAATCTGGCTTCAACCGCGATACTTCGGGCGCTGAATGCGGTCGCGCCAGGTAAAACGGAAAAGGAAATTGCCAGCCTGCTCGCCGCCGACGGTCAGCCGCACAACGTGGTCTCCATCGCCGCTACCGGCGATCGTTTCGCCCATGCGAATCTTTATCCGGGTGATAAAACGGTGCAGCTGGGGGATAAATTTTCTCTGACCACCAGTTTTAAAGGCGGGCTTAGCAGCCGTGCGGCCTACGTCGTCGAAAATGCCGGACAGTTGCCGGATGCGGTCAGTGATTATCTGGATGTGGTCGCGATTCCGTATTTCCGCGCAGTTGTCGCGTGGCTGGAAACCATTCGACCGGGCATGACCGGGGGCGAGCTGTATCAGCGGATTGAAGATGTACTGCCGAAGGCGGAATATCACTGGCATCTCAATCCTGGGCATCTGGTGGCAGATGAAGAATGGCTGTGTTCACCGGTGTCGGCGGGCTCTGATATTCCGCTAGCCAGCGGCATGCTATTGCAAATCGATATTATTCCTTCCCGGGCGGGATACGCGGGGGCAAGCATCGAAGATACGGTGGCGCTGGCGGATGAATCGCTACGTCAACAGTTGGCGGTGGACTATCCTCAGCTGTGGGCGAGGGTGCAGGCGAGGCGGGCATTCATTGAAAAATACGTCGGGATTCGTTTACCGGAATGGGTATTGCCGTTCTCAAACACCGTGGGATATTTGCGGCCGTGGTTGCTGGACCCTACGAGTGCGTTGTCGTGTAAGCCGTAAATCGTTAAATGCCCGGTGACGCTAACGTCTACCGGGCCTACGAAAAGCATCACGTAGGCCCGGCAAGCCTGCGCCGCCGGGCATTATCGCTTAACGCTGATTATCAGAAGTTATAACCGACAACCAGGTAGCCACCCCAACCGGTAGAGCGGACGCTGAAATCACCGTCACCGAAGTTCAGGCTTGCATCGTCGTTCCACTGACCGCCGTTATGCCAGTAACGTGCGACCACAGAGTAATGCCAGTGATCGTAGTTCAGCGCCAGAATGTGGCTGGACGCAATGGAGTTATTGGTACGCGCTTTCTTGCCGTTCAGGTCGCGGAAGTCGTCGTTACCCAGATCTGAACCCCAGTCAAAGTTGGTGAAGCCGATGTAGCTCAGCTGGCCGCCCCACAACTGGGTGAGTGGCACAAAGTATTTCACCTTGAAGCGGTAACCATCCCACTCGTTTTCGTTCGCGGCGCCATAGTTCTGCCACTGGTATTTGGCATACACGTTCAGGGACAGGCTCATTGGCAGGCCGGTATCAATATCGGTGCCCAGACCCATGTACCAAGTATTCTGCTTGCTGGCATCGTTGCCGTGCGCGCCCATGTCATAGATGTAGTTGTTCGCGAAGTACCACTCTTTGAACGGGCCGAATGCCAGGCTGGTACCGGTCAGCTTATCAATGGAGAAGCGCGGTTCAATTTCCATGAACATACGTGAACCGTCGTCCCAGATACCAGTGTCGTTACCGTTACCCGCACCGAAGGTTTTTGGGATATCGATATAGCCGTAGAAGTCGAACCAATCTTTCTTGGCGAACGCTTCATATTCCAGGTAAACGTCATTATTGATTTTCGGTCCAAAGCGGGTGTGGTAGCTGCCTACCACGTTGACGCTCTGATGCCACCAGTCAGAGACGTACTCTGGTTTAGTGGTTTCGGCTGCGTTTGCCGTGAAAGTCGAAGAAAGCGCGAGCACTGCACCGGCTGCAAGTAATGTTTTTTTCATCATGATGCCACTTGTTGAAATCCCTTTCGGGGAGTGAAAAGAACCGCTGGGGCGTTTCTAAATGTAACTGTTTTCTGCGAGGCCTATTATAAGAATCATTGCTCACAAAAATATGTGGTGTTTCACAATTCTCTCAAGTACGTAATCGATTGCGTTCACGTTTGCGTACATTGTCGGCGGGGATTGTACGGATTCTGCCAAATGTTTCCAGGGATTTCTGAAAAACAGCAATGATTGCGGTGCATGTTGAAGGGGCATGAATACAGGCGGAGGGAAACCGGATAACCGTGGTTATCCGGTGATAAGAAATTACTGAACGTTGGCGGGCTGAATATCGTGAATACGCACGAAAACGGGCTGCTTTGGATCGGTGCCGCTGAGCTGCAATGGAATATCCACGTCGCTCGGTGCGAGGACGCTGGCCGGGGCGTTGATCAGCTGATTTTTGACGTTCACTTCCTGATAGCTGTCAGTCGTGCCCTGGATCAGACCCCATTCGACGGTGCCACTAAATGCCGGAAGCGGATCGTTGGATTCACCCTGAATACGCAGCGTGGCGTGCATACCGTCGGCGTTTTGCGCGATGTTAATCAGCGACATTCTCAACGTACCAATCTGACTTTCCAGACGCGCTGGGGTATTAGAGCCAGGCAGCAGATAGACACCGCTCGCGGATTTCGCATTGAGGGTATTTTGCTGGGTTATCTTCACCGTTTCCTGATTCAGCTTGCTCATATCTTTATTGAGCGCGGTGACGCTCTGCTGCATCTGGTGAACTTCATGCTGCTGTGCGCAGGCGCTAAGGGTAAACAGGCTTCCCAGCGCCAGAATTCGTACTAAACGTCGTGTCATCGTTAGGTGTCCTTTCAAGGTTCTGTCGACAGTAATGGTAGCAGTATCGTCCTGGATGCCATCGGGGGATTGTCTCAAAATGACGCAGCGGGGTGGGTCGTGGTAAAATAGGAATATGTTATTTTTCTTCGTCAGGACGCGCCATGCATTGCCCATTTTGTTTAGCCGTAGATACCAAAGTGATCGACTCCCGTCTGGTAGGAGAAGGTTCCTCAGTGCGCCGCCGCCGTCAGTGCCTGGTGTGTAACGAGCGTTTCACGACCTTCGAAGTGGCGGAACTGGTGATGCCGCGGGTGGTAAAAAGCAACGACGTCCGCGAACCATTTAACGAAGATAAACTGCGCAGCGGCTTACAAAAAGCGCTGGAAAAGCGCCCGGTCAGCTCTGATGATGTCGAAATGGCGGTGAACCACATTAAATCGCAGCTGCGTGCTACTGGCGAACGTGAAGTGCCGAGCAAGCAAATCGGTAATCTGGTCATGGAACAGCTGAAAAAGCTCGATAAAGTGGCCTATATCCGCTTTGCTTCGGTCTATCGCAGTTTTGAAGACATCAAAGAATTTGGCGAAGAGATCGCCCGTTTACAGGACTGATCGATGCGTGACGAAATGTACATGGCCCGTGCGCTGAAGCTGGCGAATCAGGGGCGCTTTACTACCCATCCGAATCCACGCGTTGGCTGCGTCATCGTGAAAGACGGGGACATCGTTGGCGAAGGTGCGCACTACCGCGCGGGCGAACCCCACGCTGAAGTCCACGCCTTACGCATGGCGGGCGAGAAAGCGAAAGGGGCAACGGCATACGTCACCCTCGAACCGTGCAGCCACCATGGCCGCACACCGCCGTGCTGCGAGGCGTTGATCACCGCGGGCGTCAGCCGCGTGGTTGCCGCGATGCAGGATCCCAATCCGCAGGTCGCGGGGCGCGGACTGTACCGTTTGCAGCAGGAAGGCATTGACGTTAGCCACGGGTTGATGATGAGCGAAGCGGAAGCGCTGAATAAAGGCTTCCTGAAGCGGATGCGCACCGGTTTCCCGTACATTCAGCTGAAGCTCGGCGCATCACTGGATGGCCGCACGGCGATGGCCAGCGGTGAAAGCCAATGGATTACCTCGCCGCAGGCGCGCCGTGATGTGCAGCGTCTGCGCGCCGAAAGCCACGCGATTCTGACGACCGATGCCACGGTACTGGCCGACAACCCGGCACTGACCGTGCGTTGGGAAGAACTGAGTGCCGATGTGCAGGCGCATTATCCGCAGGAACATCTGCGTCAGCCGCTGCGCATTGTTATCGACCGTCAGAACCGCGTGACGCCAGAACACCGCATCGTGCAGCAACCGGGCGAGGTCCTGTTTGCGCGCTGTAAAGACGATACCCGCGAATGGCCGGAAAATGTGCGCAGCCTGAACGTTCCTGAACACAACGGTCATCTCGATTTAGTTCTGCTGATGATGCATTTGGGCAAACAGCAAATTAACAGCCTGTGGGTGGAAGCGGGCCCAACGTTTGCTGGCGCATTACTGCAGGCGGGTCTGGTTGATGAACTGATTGTCTACGTTGCGCCTAAACTGTTAGGCAGCGATGCGCGCGGTTTATGTGTGCTGCCAGGGCTTGAGAAACTGGCTGATGCGCCCCAGTTTAGTTTCAGCGAGATCCGCAAGGTTGGCCCGGATCTGTGTTTGCATTTAATACCCGTGTGAAGCAGCCCTAATTAGGGAAGCCGTACGCGAATAATTATGATAAAATCCGCCCCCCTCGGGGTAAGTCGAATCCCAAAAGGAAAAGTATGAACATTATCGAAGCTAACGTTGCTGCCCCGGACGCTCGCGTCGCCATCACCATCGCGCGTTTCAACAACTTCATCAATGACAGCCTGCTGGAAGGCGCGATTGACGCTATGAAGCGTATCGGTCAGATGAAAGATGAAAACATTACCGTGGTTTGGGTTCCAGGTGCGTACGAACTGCCTCTGGCAGCTGCCGCTCTGGCGAAAACCGGTAAATACGACGCGGTTGTGGCGCTTGGCACCGTTATCCGTGGCGGTACTGCTCACTTTGAATACGTGGCCGGTGGAGCAAGCAACGGTCTGGCGCAGGTTGCGCACGACAGCGAAATCCCGGTCGCTTTTGGGGTTCTGACCACCGAAAGCATCGAACAAGCCATCGAACGTGCTGGCACCAAGGCCGGTAACAAAGGTGCAGAAGCTGCACTGACCGCGCTTGAAATGATCAATGTATTGAAAGCCATCAAGGCCTGATTTTTTGTAAGGGGAAATCCGTGAAACCTGCTGCTCGTCGCCGCGCCCGTGAGTGCGCTGTCCAGGCGCTTTACTCCTGGCAGTTGTCTAAAAACGACATCTCTGATGTTGAATACCAGTTCCTGGCGGAACAGGACGTGAAAGACGTCGACGTCGTGTACTTCCGTGAACTGCTGACCGGAGTGGCGACCAACAGCGCGTATCTCGACGGCCTGATGAAACCGTACTTGTCCCGTCTGCTGGAAGAACTGGGTCAGGTCGAGAAAGCCGTACTGCGCATCGCGCTGTTTGAGCTGGCTAAACGTGATGATGTGCCGTACAAAGTGGCCATCAACGAAGCTATCGAACTGGCAAAAACCTTCGGTGCTGAAGACAGCCATAAGTTCGTTAACGGCGTGCTGGATAAAGCAGCTCCGGCAATCCGTCCCCGCAAAAAGTAATCTGCAGGCCGAAGAAAGCGGGTTCACCGTTCTCTTCGGCCTTCTCTTTTCTCTGCCGAGGCATAACGTATGGCATGTGGCGAATTTTCCCTGATTGCCCGTTATTTTGATCGTGTAAGAAGTTCCCGTCTTGATGTTGAAACCGGAATCGGTGACGACTGCGCACTGCTCAATATTCCTGAAAAACAAACTCTCGCGATCAGTACTGACACTTTGGTGTCGGGCATTCATTTCCTTCCTGATATCAATCCTGCCGATTTGGCCCGCAAAGCTCTGGCGGTGAATCTGAGCGATCTTGCGGCAATGGGCGCAGATCCTGCGTGGTTGACGCTGGCATTAACGCTGCCGTCGGTGGATGAAGCCTGGCTTGAAGCATTCAGCGACAGCCTGTTTGAACAACTCAATTATTACGATATGCAGCTGATTGGCGGTGACACCACTAAAGGGCCGCTGTCGATGACGCTGGGCATTCACGGCTTAGTGCCGGAAGGCCGGGCATTGAAGCGCGCTGGCGCAAAACCGGGTGACTGGATTTACGTCACCGGCACGCCGGGCGACAGCGCTGCCGGGCTGGCAGTCTTGCAGGACCGTCTACAGGTCGATAACAAAGAAGACGCGGACTATCTGGTTAAGCGTCATTTGAACCCGACCCCACGCATTCTGACCGGCCAGGCGCTGCGTAATCTGGCGCATTCGGCTATCGATATTTCCGACGGGCTGATTTCCGATCTCGGGCATATTCTCAACGCCAGCGGCTATGGCGCGCGGGTCGATCTCGATCTGCTGCCGTATTCCGACGTGATGAAACGCCACGTAGAGCCGGAACAGGCGCTGCGTTGGGCGCTTTCAGGCGGCGAAGACTACGAACTGTGCTTCACCGTGCCGGAACTCAATCGCGGGGCGCTGGATGTTGCTTTAGGTAATTTCGGCATGGGCTTCACCTGCATTGGCCAGGTCAGCGCCGACATCGAAGGGCTGCATTTTCAGCGTGACGGCAAACCGGTAACGCTCGACTGGAAGGGGTACGACCATTTTGCGCAGTAAAGACGTAGCAAAAAGCCGGCTGAGCATGCTCAACCCGTGGCATCTCTTGGCGACCGGTTTTGGCAGTGGCCTTAGCCCGATAATGCCCGGCACGGCGGGCTCGATTGCGGCCATTCCTGTCTGGTATCTGATGACTTTCCTGCCGTGGCAGCTCTATTCGCTGACAGTAATGCTGAGTATCTGCATTGGCGTATACATTTGTCATCGCACAGCGAAAGACATGGGTGTGCATGACCACGGCAGCATCGTCTGGGACGAGTTTGTCGGGATGTGGATTACGCTGATGGCAATCCCCACCAACGACTGGCAGTGGGTCGCCGCCGGATTTGTCATCTTCCGTATTTTCGATATCTGGAAACCGTGGCCGATCCGCTGGTTCGATCGCAACGTTCACGGTGGGATGGGAATTATGGTCGACGATATCGTCGCCGGGGTGATTTCCGCGGGGCTGTTGTATGTGATTGGGCATCACTGGCCGATTGGGATTATTTGATTCGGTGATGGTGAGTTTGGTGGAACTGTTCCGTTCACCAGAAGTTCAGCAGGTTCCGTAAACCGTACAGAACGTGAACGGGATAAGGGGAACACCATGTTCCCCTTATCAATCCCCGTGGCCCCGCAAAAGAAATCGGTGCTTCGCACTGCCCGGTCTTCCAGCCATCTGCCTGCGGCCGGCTCGACTCGACTTCCTGTCTCGTTTCGCCTCAGCCCGCCATCCCTGGCGGTCTGACCTTGTCATCTGGCTTGCAGCCCGGCGATGTCAAGCGGGGACACAACCGGTGCCTGCATGGGCTTGGGACAGATTTTCGCCCTCTCCCTGTGGGAGAGGGCCGGGGTGAGGGCATCAGGTACAACAACACAGAAGGAATTATGCCTTTGTATTATTTAAATCCCACCACCGGATGGGGTTGATACGGCGTTTCCAGTTCGGCAATCTGCTCCGGCTTCAGCGTAATATCCACCGCACGCAGCAATTCCTCGAGTTGTTCTTCCCGCGATGTGCCAATGATTGGCGCGGCTACGCCAGGCTTGCTTAACAGCCATGCCAGCGCCACCTGCGCCCGTGTCACATTCAGTTCTTCGGCAATATTCGCCAGCCGCTCGGCAATCTGCGCATCATTTTCGTCGGTGGTGCTGTAGAGCGTTTTACCGACTTCATCAGACACCACGCGGGCGGTGGTTTCGCCCCACGGGCGGGTCAGACGACCGCGTGCCAGTGGGCTCCACGGAATAACCGCCACGCCTTCCTGATAACACAGCGGCAGCATCTCACGCTCTTCTTCGCGATAAATCAGATTGTAGTGATCCTGCATGGTGACAAAGTGCGCCCAGCCATGCTGTTTCTGTAAATTCAGTGCCTGCGCAAACTGTGAGGCATGCATCGAGGATGCGCCGATGTATCGCGCTTTACCGGCTTTCACTACGTCGTTCAGCGCTTCCAGCGTCTCTTCAATCGGTGTGTCGTAATCCCAGCGGTGGATTTGCAGCAGGTCGACGTAGTCCATCCCCAAACGCGTCAGGCTGTCGTCGATAGAGCGTAGGATTTGCGCTCGGGAAAGCCCCTGCGTTAAATCACCTGATGGATAGTAAACCTTAGTGGCGACCACGATCTCATCCCGACGGGCGAAATCGCGCAGCGCACGGCCGACAATCTCTTCGCTGCTGCCGTCGGAGTAGCTGTTGGCGGTATCAAAGAAGTTAATCCCGCCTTCGAGGGCGCGTTTGATGATGGGGCGGCTACTTTCTTCGGGCAGCGTCCAGGCGTGATTCCCACGGTCAGGTTCGCCAAAAGTCATACAGCCAAGGCACAGTCGGGAGACGTTGAGGTCGGTTGTTCCCAATTTATTGTATTGCATGCTTCCACTCCTGCGATGAACATAATGTTAAGCATAGCAGGAGCGGAAAGGGGGGAAGGATCAGGCCAGCCAGGCCGTGATTTTTGCTTCGATTCCGGTCGCGTCCAGGCCGATATCCGCCCGCGCTTCTTCTTGCGTTCCCTGCGGGATAAAGACATCCGGCAGGCCAATATTCAGAACCGGCACCGGTTTGCGGTGCGCCATCAGCACTTCATTTACGCCGCTGCCCGCGCCGCCCATGATGGCGTTTTCTTCCAGCGTGACCAGCACCTCATGACGGGCGGCCATCTCCAGAATCAGCGTCTCATCCAGCGGTTTCACAAAGCGCATATCGACCAGCGTGGCATTAAGATTTTCAGCCACCACGGCGGCATCCGCCAGCAGCGTGCCAAAGTTGAGGATCGCAATTTTCTCGCCCTGGCGTTTGACCACCCCTTTACCGAGCGGCAGTTTTTCCAGCGGCGCCAGTTCGACGCCGGTGCCGCTACCGCGTGGATAGCGTACTGCGCTCGGGCCATCATTGTAGTGATAGCCGGTAAACAGCATCTGGCGGCATTCATTTTCGTCGCTCGGCGTCATAATGACCATTTCCGGCACGCAGCGCAGATAGGAGAGATCAAACGCGCCCTGATGGGTTTGACCATCAGCACCAACGATGCCCGCACGGTCAATGGCGAACAGCACCGGCAGTTTCTGAATAGCGACGTCGTGAATGACCTGGTCATAGGCGCGTTGCAGGAAGGTCGAGTAAATCGCCACCACCGGCTTATAGCCACCAATCGCCAGACCGGCCGCAAACGTCACCGCGTGCTGCTCGGCAATCGCCACGTCAAAATACTGGTCAGGGTATTTTTTAGAGAACGCGACCATCCCGGAGCCTTCACGCATTGCCGGAGTGACCGCCATCAGTTTGTTGTCTTTCGCCGCGGTTTCGCACAGCCAATCGCCGAAAATTTTCGAGTAGCCCGGCAGGCCGCCGCTGCTTTTCGGCAGCACGCCACTGGTATGGTCGAATTTTGGCACCGCGTGGAAGGTGATTGGGTCTTTCTCTGCTGGCTCATATCCACGACCTTTTTTGGTCATGATGTGCAGGAACTGCGGGCCTTTCAGGTCGCGCATGTTTTTCAGCGTACTCACCAGGCCTAACACGTCATGTCCGTCTACCGGACCGATATAGTTAAAGCCGAGTTCTTCAAACAGCGTGCCCGGAACCACCATGCCTTTAATGTGCTCTTCGGTGCGTTTGAGCAGCTCTTTAATCGGCGGGACGCCGGAGAAGACTTTCTTGCCGCCTTCACGCAGCGACGAATAGAGCTTACCGGACAGCAGCTGCGCAAGATGGTTATTCAGCGCGCCGACGTTCTCGGAAATCGACATTTCGTTGTCGTTGAGAATAACCAGCATATCCGGCTTGATATCGCCCGCATGGTTCATCGCTTCGAACGCCATCCCGGCGGTGATCGCCCCGTCGCCAATGACGCACACGGTACGGCGCTGTTTAGCTTCTTTTTCTGCGGCGACGGCGATGCCGATCCCGGCGGAAATGGAGGTAGAGGAGTGGCCGACGCTCAACACGTCGTACTCGCTTTCACCGCGCCATGGGAACGGATGCAGGCCACCTTTCTGTCGAATGGTGCCAATGCGATCGCGACGGCCGGTCAAAATTTTGTGTGGGTAAGCCTGATGGCCCACGTCCCAGATCAGCTGATCGAACGGGGTGTTATAGACGTAATGCAGCGCCACGGTGAGTTCCACCGTGCCAAGCCCGGAGGCAAAGTGTCCACTGGAGCGGCTCACGCTGTCGAGCAGGTAGCGACGCAATTCGTCGCAGAGCTTCGGCAGGCTCTCTTTTGGCAACAGACGCAATTCCTGAGTGGACTCCACCAGTGCCAGCGTCGGGTATTTGGCTATATCAAAACTCATCAGAAGCTCACAAGATGTTTTATTTATCGCGCTGAATAATGTAATTCGCTAGCGCTTCCAGTGCCGTGGTGTCCAGAGACTGCGCGGCCAGTACCGTTAATGACTGGCGGGCCTCTTCAATGAGATCACGGGCTTTTTGTTGGGCTTGTTCAAGACCCATTAGGGCAGGGTAGGTGCTTTTACCAAGCTGTTGGTCAGCGCCCTGGCGTTTGCCAAGGGTCGCAGTATCCCCTACCACATCCAGAATGTCATCTTGCACCTGGAACGCGAGGCCGATGCTTTCGGCATATTTATCCAGCACCGGCAGGGCTGCTTTGCCCTGTTCACCGGCGCTCAGCGCCCCCAGGCGAACGGCAGAGCGAATCAGCGCGCCGGTTTTGTGGCGATGAATGCGCTCGAGGGCGGCTAAATCAACTTGCTTACCTTCTGCGTCCAGATCAAGCGCCTGACCGCCACACATCCCCGCCACGCCGCTGGCCTGAGCCAGTTCTGACACCATCGCCAGACGGAAACGGTCTGACACTTCCGGCATCGGTGCATCACTGAGTATAGAAAACGCCAGCGTCTGTAAGGCGTCGCCGGCCAAAATGGCATTGGCTTCACCGTATTTAATGTGGCAGGTCGGCTGGCCGCGACGCAGATCGTCATCGTCCATCGCCGGCAGATCGTCGTGGATCAACGAATAGGCATGAATGCATTCCACCGCCGCCGCAGGGGCATCCAGCGTGGAAAGACTCACGTTGAACATGCCGCCGGTGGCGTACACCAGGAATGGGCGCAGGCGTTTACCCCCTAAGAGTGCACCATAATGCATGGCTTCCACCAGCGGAGTGTTCTGAAAGGGCTGCGGGGCAATAAACTGACGCAGCGCGTCATTGGCCCGCTCGACGCAGGCCTGTAACTGTTGCGAGAAATCCATTGTTTACTCAGCGTCCGGCGTGAATGGGGTCAGCGGGGCGTCTTCGTTATCGGCGAGCAGGATTTGTACCCGCTGCTCTGCCTGTTGGAGCTTCACCTGACCCTGGCGCGCCAGCTGAACGCCGCGCTCGAACTCATTCAGGGCGTCTTCCAGCGGTAAGTCACCGTTTTCGAGACGGGAAACAATCTGCTCAAGTTCAGTCAGTGCGCTTTCAAACGTGGCTGGCGCTTCATTTTTCTTTGGCATAGTGAATGTTTGACTCTTGTTGTGTCGCGACCCGCCTATGGTAGCGAAGTCCTCGGGCATATGAAATAACGCATAATGGTAACGCGCAGGTTGACCGCGATGATGGTATACTTCCGCGCCTGGATGCAGCCGGGATGTCATGGCTGCTGTATTTTTTGTCCACAAACCCAATCGGGTTTGCCAACGAACCATTGCCGCCATGAAGTTTATCATTAAATTGTTCCCGGAAATCACCATCAAAAGCCAATCTGTGCGGTTGCGCTTTATAAAAATTCTGACCGGGAATATCCGTAACGTGCTCAAGCAGTACGACGAGACCCTTGCCGTTGTTCGTCATTGGGATCACATTGAAGTCCGTGCCAAAGACGAAGATCAGCGTCCGATTATTCGCGATGCGTTGACCCGTATTCCCGGCATCCACCATATTCTGGAAGTGGAAGATGTGCCTTTCACTTCACTGCACGATATCTTCGAGCAGACGCTGCCACTGTGGCGCGAAACGCTGGAAGGGAAATCTTTCTGCGTGCGCGTAAAACGTCGTGGTAAGCATGACTTTACCTCTATTGAGGTTGAGCGTTACGTGGGCGGCGGGCTGAATCAGCACATCGAAACTGCGCGCGTGAAGCTGACCAAACCGGATGTCACGGTGAATCTGGAAATTGATAACGACCGTCTGCTGCTGGTTAAAGGCCGTTACGAAGGTATCGGTGGTTTCCCGATTGGTACTCAGGAAGACGTACTGTCGCTGATTTCCGGCGGCTTCGACTCCGGCGTGTCCAGCTATATGCTGATCCGTCGCGGCTGTCGTGTGCACTACTGCTTCTTCAACCTGGGCGGTGCGGCGCATGAAATCGGCGTACGTCAGGTGGCGCATTATCTGTGGAACCGCTTCGGCAGTTCACACCGCGTGCGTTTCGTGGCGATCAACTTCGAACCGGTGGTTGGCGAAATCCTCGAAAAAGTCGACGACGGCCAGATGGGCGTAGTGCTTAAACGCATGATGATGCGTGCTGCTTCTCAGGTTGCTGAACGCTACGGCGTGCAGGCGCTGGTCACCGGCGAAGCGCTGGGCCAGGTGTCCAGCCAGACCCTGACCAACCTGCGTCTGATCGACAACGTGTCCGATACCTTGATTCTGCGTCCGCTGATTTCTCACGACAAAGAACACATCATCGATCTGGCGCGTGAAATCGGCACTGAAGATTTTGCCCGCACCATGCCGGAATACTGCGGCGTGATTTCGAAGAGCCCGACCGTGAAAGCGGTGAAGGCAAAAATCGAAGCGGAAGAGCAGAACTTCGATTTCGCGATCCTCGACAAAGTGGTGGCGGAAGCCAACAACGTCGATATTCGCGAGATAGCGCAGCAGACTCAGCAGGACGTGGTTGAAGTTGAAACCGTTACTGAGTTTGCCGCCACCGACGTGGTGCTCGATATTCGTTCTATTGACGAGCAGGACGACAAACCGCTGAAGCTCGAAGGCGTGGAAGTGGGGTCGCTGCCGTTCTATAAACTCAGCACCCAGTTTGGCGACCTCGACCAGAGCAGAACGTATTTGCTGTGGTGCGATCGTGGTGTGATGAGCCGTCTGCAGGCGCTGTATCTGCGCGAGCAGGGTTTTGCAAATGTGAAGGTTTACCGACCGGAATAGCATTCCCCCTCTCCCTAACCCTCTCCCAAAGGGAGAGGGAATTGTTCGGCGCTTTCTCCCTCTCCCCGTGGGAGAGGGCCGGGGAGAGGGCATCAGCACGCACGGTTTGCGGCATCAAACCGCACTATTTCCAGCGAGATAACGATGCAAAAGGTGCACAAGTATATTGAGATTAAGGAACGCATTAAGGGCGATATCCTCAATCAACGCTATAAAAAAGGTGAAAGCATTCCCTCCGAGCGCGAACTGGCAGGCCTCTACGGCGTGACCCGCGTCACGGTGCAGAAAGCGATGGATAACCTGGTTCAGGAAGGGTTTATCGAGCGCATTCACGGCAAAGGGATGTTCGTGCTGAAAAACAGCGCCACCAACGTCTACCTTTTGAATAACGAAACCAGCGACAGCATCCTCGGCTTCTCCCGTGAATTTCAAGGGCGTGTGAAGGTCAGCAGCCTGCTGTTAGCGTTCAACGTGATTCAGGCTGATGCCACCCTGGCACAGCATCTCGAAATCTCTCCCGGCGAAAATATCTGGTTTATCCGTCGAATCCGCCTGCTCGATGGCATTCCAGTGCTGGTGGAAGACAGTAATATCCCGCAAAGCATCATTGATACCATTCCTGAGGAGATCCTCAAGGACGGCTCGCTGTATGGCTATATCGAAGAGTACACCGGGAAGAAAATCAAAGACGCCGACTCCATTATCGAAGCCGCGCTGTTTGACGATGAGCTGGCACCGCTGCTCAATATTGCCAGCGGCCAGCCGATGCTGAAAATTACCGAAGTGACGCGCCTTGCCGACAAAACGGCGTTCAACTATTCCATCAGCTATAACCGCGCCGATATCTTCCGGGTGAAAAACCTGCGCATCGAACGCTAGCAGGCGCCAGTGTGCCTGCCAGCTTCGCACTACAGCGCGCTGGCTGCCGCGTTATCGACATACAAACTCGCCTGAGGCACCGTTTTTACCAGCGTCGATGGAATATCGTGACTCGCCGGGTGATTCACGGTCTGCGCTACAATGGCCGCTTTCTTTTCACCGCTCGCCATCAGAACGATATTTTTGGCCGCCAGAATGGTTTTCAGCCCCAGCGAAATCCCCTGTTTAACTTCCCGTGGCGTATCGAAATACTTCACCGACACCGCCTGCGTGACCTCATCTAAATCAATTACGTGGCAGTTGTTTTCCGGCGACGCCCCCGGCTCGTTAAAGCCAATGTGCCCATTCATGCCGATACCGAGCACGATGCAGTCAATGGGCCCATGCCGCTCAATATAACCATCGACCCGCTGGCACTCTGCCTGCGGGTTGGCGGTGAGACCATCGAAAAAGCAGATTTGCTCTTCACGTAGCGTCAGCTTGTCGAAGAAATGATGCCAGACCATTTCGCGGCAACTGCCTTTGTCTGACTGCCCAAGACCGAGCCATTCATCCAGCCCGAGAAACTGGGTGCGGGAAAAGTCTACCTGGCCCTGATTCTGTGCGTCGACCAGTGCGGTAAAGACGCCCAGCGGCGTGTCACCGCCCGCGATACAAATAAGCGCGTCGGGTTTGGTATTCACGCAGTGAATCACGTTTTGCGCGACCGCCTGACACAGTTGCGGATAGTCCGGGGAAATAAGCGTTTTCATCGCTGCTCCTTAGCTTTTTGAGTGATATTGCGGTAAATAGCGCTGGTTCACTTCCAGATATTCATCGAGAATTTTCTCGGCAAGCGTTGCCGACGGCACCAGCGGGTTAATGGTCAGCGCCATCAGGGCGGTACTGTAATCGCCGGTGATCGCAGCTTCGACGGTCAGCTCTTCATAGGCTTTCACGCTCTGGATCAGACCGCGAATTTTGATCGGTAAACGGCCGTACGCCAGCGGGTGCGCACCGTTACGATCGATAACCGCGTTGGTTTCCAGTGTCACGTGATCCGGCAGATCTGGCGTTGTGCCGTTATTGACGGTGTTCACCACGTGGATCTCTTTTTTGTCGTTATAAATCGAACTGATAATCGAGCAGGCGGTATCCGAATACCAAGCGCCGCCGCGTTTCTCCAGCTCTTTCGGCTTATGGGAAAGGTGCTCATCCTGATAAAGCTCAAACAGGCGATGCTCAATTTCACGGGTTTGCTCGCCGCGTGTGCCTTTGGTGCTGGCATCAGTCTGTGCCGCTTCGACCATTTCGCGGGTCAGGAAGAAGTATTTCAGATAGGAAATCGGATACATGTTTAACGCTTTGGCAAAGCGCGAGGAGAAGCCGATATCCGGGATGTTTTTCAGCGAGTTGCTGGCGCTGCCCTGGGCCAGTTTTGCCATAAAATCATCAGTGTAATCTTCGCCTTTAATGAAAATCTGGTCGGCGAAAATCAGGTGATTCAAGCCCATGATGCGAGCATAAACATCCTTCTTTTCTACCTCATAGGCTTTGGCGATATCCATCAGCATGCTATTGGCGCCGCTGCAAATCCCGATGCTCTTGATTTTGGAATGGCGGGTGATGGCTTCAGTGACGATCCCGGCCGGGTTGGTGAAGTTAATCAGCCACGCGTCAGGGCAATATGTTTCCATGTCCCGGCAGATATCCAGCAGCACTGGGATCGTACGCTGGGCTTTCATAAACCCGCCAGGACCGGTGGTTTCCTGGCCCAGCACGCCGTATTTCAACGGAATTTTTTCATCGTTGATGCGCGCATCAAGAAAACCGACGCGCAGTTGGGTCGTAACGAAATCGGCGTCTTTCAGCGCTTCGGCGCGGTCCAGGGATAGATGAATGTTCATCGGCACCCCGGCTTCTTTCACCATGCGCTGAGCCAGCTTGCCGACAATCTCTAGCTTCTCTTTGCCTTCTTCAATGTCCAGCAGGTAGTAATCGGTGACCGGCAGTTCATCGTAACGTTTGATAAAGCCGTCGATCAGTTCCGGGGTATAGCTTGAGCCACCGCCGATGGTGACAATTTTGAGCTTTTTCATCAGATATCCTTTTTACAATGCGGAGTCAGTGTTCAGTACGGATTCGCTTTCGCGCTGTTCTTCATGACGCTCTTTTGTCAGCTGTTGACGTTCGAGCAGTTTGAAGAACGGGAAGTAGATGGCGACGGAAATGACCACGGTACAGACGGACCAGATCACCGCTGGAATATTGCCGCCAGTGACGAACCAGGCCGCGAGAATAGGTGGCATAGTCCAGGGGATTTGCAGTACCGGTCGGCCGATGATGTCGAAGTACATCAGGCTGTAGGTGGAGATACACAGCAGCATTGGCGTCAAGGTGAACGGGATCATCAGCAGCGGGTTGAAGACAATTGGGCAGCCAAAAATGACCGGTTCGTTGATACAGAACACCGCCGATGGCAGGGACAGTTTGCCTACCGATTTATACAGTTTGCTGCGGGAGCGCAGCATCGCCAGCACTAAGCCGAGCGTGGCACCCGTGCCGCCGATACACATAAACACGATGTAAAAACCGTCAGCGGTGATGTGTGGAATGGGCTGGTGGTTTAAATACGCCTGGGTATTTTCGGCGATGTATTTCAGGAATATCGGGCTGGTGATGCCGGACAGCACGTTGTCACCATGAATGCCGCAGCACCACAGCAGCGAAATCAGGAAAATCAGTACCAGCATGCCTGGCAGCGAACCGAGACCACTGACCAGTGGGCTGAGGATCTGGGTGAAAAATTCATTAATATCAAAGCCGAGCATTACCCGGACAAACCACACCAGCGTGATGGCGACCGCAGCCGGAATCAGGCTCGCAAAGGATTGGGCCACGGCGGGCGGTACACCCTCCGGCAGCTTGATGACAATTTCTCGGCCAATAAACCAGCGAATGATATGCACCGTCAGCACCGCCAGAATAATGGCGGAGAACAGGCCCGCAGCCCCGAGGTTGTCGACGTTCAGCTGATATTTATCGTTGAGCTGTGCCAGCAGGAACACCACCAGGGTGACCGCGCTGCAGGTAATCGCATTTAGCTTATATTCCTTCGCGAGGTTGTAGCTGATCCCCACGGCGGAAATCAGGCCAATTGCGCCGAAGGTCACGGCAACCGGCGCGCTGATTTTGTCAGCCCACGGGCCTAACCATTCGCTCCAGCCGGGGATCGGTAAATTGGCGATGATTAAGAAAAGACTGCCGGTGATGGTGAACGGCAGCGTCAGGGCGATCCCGTTACGGACCGCCACCAGAATTTTGTTTTCACCAATCCGAATAAGGACAGGGATGACCTTGCTCTCAATAAACGTAATCACGGGCGACTCCTCTTGATGAGGTTTTTATGCCTCCTGCCGGGGCGCGTCAGAAGGTGTTTTTTAAACTGGTATAGTCCAGTTGAAGTTGAGTTTTCCACGGAATATTGGGGGTGTCAAGGCAGCAGAAATGGCGCGATTTTCGTTTAATGAATTGAAAAATAAGCGCTAGTTGATGAAAGCGCTGAACAGAAAGGAGGAATTTAATGCTGGAAGTGTGAGCGCCGCCACGGGCGTGGCGACGATTCATGCGCGGGGACGTTACTCGTAGAAGTTGTAAATCCCTGCCGGCAACACCAGTTGGGAAGCCACTTCATAGGCTTTTTCACGGCCAACCAGCAGGTCGATGATTTTCAGGCCGAAGTCGATGCTGGTGCCCGGTGCCTGGCTGGTGAGCAGGTTCACACGCGGATCCCAGACCACGCGTTTATCCTGCCACTGATCGGCCGGAATGGTGTCTTTGAGCCCTGGGAAACCGGCCATGTTGCCGACCGGGAAAATCTCATGCGGAACCAAAACCGTGCCCGCCGCGGCGCAAATGGCGGCCACGATCCGGCCTGAGCGGTGAAACTGCTTTACCGTCTCTACCAGAATGGTGCTGTCGCGGAAATATTCGGCACCTTTTAAGCCGCCTGGCAGAATGATGATGTCGAAATCGCCGTCAGCCACCTGTGCCAAGGGCGCATCGGCCAGCAGTTTTACCCCGCGTGAACAGGTGATAGCCAGCTCGCCGTCACTGGCAACGCTTGCGGTGGTGACCTTGATCCCGCCGCGAACCAGCAGGTCGATGGTGGTCACGGCTTCCATTTCCTCACTCCCAGGGGCGAGACAAACCAGCGCTGATGCGCTCATACGTATTCTCCTTACGTTTAATCTGTTCAAACAGGCGGGTGTTTTCCGGCACCGTAATCCCGTGGGCACGCGCGCGCTTTAGCAGGTAGCCGTTGATGTAGTCTATTTCAGTCTGGCGCTGGGCACGAACGTCCTGAAGCATGGACGAAATATTGCTGGCGGTGCTGTCGATGACTTGCCAGGTGTAGCCCAGTAAATCTTCCGCACTCGAGTGATGGCCTTCGCGCGCCATTACCGCCGCGACTTCTGCGCTGATGCGCGCCACTTCTTCAGGATAGTCCCGAAGCTGACCGTTCGGGCAATCGTACAGTGCGGTGAGCGGGTTAATCACGCAGTTCACCGCCAGTTTACGCCAGCTCGCATTGCCAATATTGTTATGCCACGCGACGTCCGGCAGCACGGTGTGCAGCGTGTCCGCCAGGGCGCTGTAATCCAGACCCTGCGCATTGGCCGGGCCGATGTGGGTGGTGCCATTTGCGCTGTGAATAATCAGGTTGCCGTCACGGTGTGCGGCCTGGGTGGTCATTCCCAGCAGCAGCGGTTGCTTCACCGCCCGCAGTTCCTCCTGCGTGCCCATGCCGTTATGCATCAGCAAAACAGGGCTGGTGGCCGGGAGCATTCCTGCCAGATTTTTCACGGCGGTCGAAACCTGCCAGGCTTTCAGGGTGACGAGCAGCAAATCGCTGCTGGCGAGAAACTCAGGATCGTTGGCAGTCAGCAGTTCGTTGAAGACACTCCCATCAATCTCCTGCAGATTCACACTGCACCAGGGGGCGGGGACCCGCAGCCAGCCTTGAACCTCATGGCCTTGCCGGTACAGCGCGTTCAGCCATAATTGTCCAAGGGCGCCGCATCCGAGCACGGTAATCTTCATCGTTCCTCCTCACCTGCAGCGGAATCAGGCGTTATGTTACTATTATAGCGCCGACGATACCCCCTGACTCGCAGGGATAACAGGTTGTGTTCTCTGACTTTGTGGGTATTATGCATCGCAACAAAAAGAGAGGGAGAATAAAACATGCCATCTTTCGATATTGTCTCTGAAGTTGATCTTCAGGAAGCCAAAAACGCGGTCGATAATGCGGCCCGTGAAGTGGAGTCGCGCTTCGACTTCCGTGGCGTAGAAGCCAGCATTGAGCTGAACGAAAAAAACCAGACCATCAAGGTGCTGAGCGAATCTGATTTCCAGGTCAATCAGCTGCTGGATATCCTGCGTGCTAAGCTGCTCAAGCGCGGCATTGAAGGCAATTCCATTGATGTTCCAGAAGAATATACCCACAGCGGTAAAACCTGGTTCGTTGAAGGGAAGCTGAAAACCGGCATTGAAAGCGCGGTGCAGAAGAAGCTCATCAAGCTGATTAAAGACAGCAAGCTGAAAGTGCAGGCGCAGATCCAGGGCGAAGAAATTCGCGTGACCGGTAAAGCACGTGACGATCTGCAGGCGGTGATGGCGCTGGTGCGCGGCGGCAATCTTGGCCAGCCTTTCCAGTTCAAGAACTTCCGCGACTAATAAAAAACCACCTTCGTGAAGGTGGTTTCTCTGAACTCAAAAGCGGGCGATGCCCGCTTTTTTTATGCCCCAACGATCGTCTGTTCTACCTCAAAGCGGTTCGTCACTTTGCTGTCGATTTTGACGTACGCAGAGCGTTCGGCGGCGACAACCAATACTTCTTTCACCCCGTCTTTTGCTAACAGCCGCGTTTTCAGGTTTTCATCTGCGTCGACACCGTCCGGAATGGCCACGCGCAGGCTGCTAACGTACCGCGGTTCCTGCATGGTCATGGCGACCAGCAGCCAGACGGTTGCCAGTAGAGCACCCATAAGGAACACCGTTTGCGAATCAAAGAAACCGTCGAGCCAGCCACCCAGCGAGCCGCCAATCGCTACGCCCAGGAACTGGCTAGTGGAGTAAATCCCCATCGCCGTACCTTTGTAACCCGCCGGGGATTCTTTACTGATAAGCGACGGCAGCAGGGCTTCCATCAGATTAAAGGCGAGGAAGAACAACTGAACGCCGGCGACCAGTTCCCAGAAGTAGGCCCCCGATCCCCAAAGCACGATCTCGGCAATCAAAATGAGGGCGATGCAAATCAGGAACACGCGCTTCATGCGGCGTTTCACTTCGGCATAAATGATAAATGGTATAACGGAAACGAACGAGACGAGCATGGTGACCAGGTAGATTTTCCAGTGCTCAGCAGCCGGGAAGCCCGCGGCTTCAAGCTGGCCTGGCAGGGCAACAAATGTCGACATCAGCAGAATGTGCAGGCACATAATGCCGAAATTCAGCTTCAGCAGTTTGGGCTCCATGAGCACTTTGCTAAAGCAGCCTTTCACCATGCCCGACTCACGGTTGAGGACGTGGTTGGCGCTGTTCGGCACCACCCAAATGGTCAGCAGGATCCCGAGCGTCGCCAGCCCGGAAATCATCCAGAACAGCGCATGCAGGCCGAGTTTATGGGTCACGATGGGACCCAGGACCATGGCGATAGCAAAAGTGACCCCGAAGCTGACGCCAATAAACGCCATCGCTTTGGTGCGGTTCTGTTCGCGGGTCAGGTCTGAGAGCAGGGCCATCACGGCGGCGGCGATGGCGCCAGAGCCTTGCAGTGCGCGGCCAAGAATGATGCCCCAGATAGAATCCGACATCGCGGCAATCATGCTGCCGACGACGAAAATCAGGAGTCCGCCGACAATCAGCGGCTTACGGCCAATACGGTCTGAAAGCAGGCCGAATGGGATTTGAAATATTGCCTGTGCGAGCCCATAAATTCCGATGGCGAGACCAATCAACGCTTCGCTGGCACCCTGCAATGCCATGCCGTACGTGGTCAGAACGGGCAGAACCATAAACATGCCGAGCATACGCAGTGAGAATACGGTCCCTAAACCCCAGGTCGCGCGCAATTCGCCTGGCGTCATCTTAAAATCGTTCATTTCCACCTCAGTATAAAAGCAGCGCTTAGTGTAAAGCCGGGGAAGGGTAGGGTAAACAAGCGGTTGTTTAGCAAATATTACATCGTGACGCATTGATCTAACGAATAAAAAAGGGTGCCGAAGCACCCTTTTAACGCGATGGTTGGCTTACCAGACGTAAGCCAGAACCGAATGCGAATCCGGCACCATAAAGTCGACTGACATCATCACGGACAGCGAGGTGATGGCGACGATAGAGAAGACGAACAACTTGCGCGCCCAGACTCTGTCATCCGCCACTTTGTATCCACGCAGTGCCATGCCAAGCCACCAGACGCTTACTGCCGCGGCGACAATCAGATATTTATATCCAGCGTAGCCACCGAGCGTCAGCATCAGCGTTGCAACAGCAAAAGCGATGATGTAGAGCGTGATGTGGTTTTTGGCAACGGAGATCCCTTTAACAACCGGCAGAACCGGAATGTTTGCCGCCTGATAATCCTTAAAGCGGAAAATCGCGATGGCGTAGGAGTGAGGCATCTGCCACAGGCTGAAAATCGCCAGCAGAATAGCCGCACCGCTGTCAAAGTTGCCGGTGACGGCGCAGTAGCCAATCACCGGCGGCGCTGCGCCGGAGAGTGAACCAATCAGCGTGCCGTAGACGGAATGGCGCTTCATATACAGGCTGTAAACGCCCACATAAACCACGAAGCCCATCACGCCAAGCCAGCAGGCCAGCGGGTTAGCGCCGAACCACAGGAGCATAAAGCCAGCAACACCCAACAAGGTGGCATACACCAGCGAAACGTTCGGAGAAATCAGGCCTTTGACCAGCACCCGATTTTTGGTCCGTTCCATCTTCCTGTCGATATCCCTGTCGATGTAGTTGTTAAACACACAACCGGACGCAACGACCAGCGACACGCCAATCAAGGTATACACAAACAGCGGGTAATCGATGCTGCCTTTCGAAGCCAACAGGAAACCGCCGATGACCGAGATCAGGTTACCGAAGATGATGCCTGGTTTTGTAACTTGCAGGTATTGCTTAAACATACTCGCCGCTCTTATCGAACCATCATGTTGTAGTTAAGGTTCCACATGATCCAGATTGAACCTATCACTACAATCGCAATGATTAGTACAGTAAAGATGAATGCTGTCAGATTCCAGCCCTCATCAGACTTGGAGTTCATGTGCAGGAAGCACACCAGATGCACCAGAATCTGTACTACCGCAGCCACCAGTACGCAGCCAATCAGGACTGCGTGGGATGCGGTGCCGTTCATCACCATCCAGAACGGGATTAGCGTCAGGATGATCGACAGGATAAAGCCTGTCATGTAGGTTTTTACGCTACCGTGGGAAGCGCCGTGATCGGTTGAATGACTCATTACATCGCCCCCATCAGATAGACTACAGAGAACACGCAGATCCAGACTACGTCCAGGAAGTGCCAGAACAAGCTCAGGCACAGGATACGGGTGCGGTTGGTCGGGGTCAGGCCGCGACGGTTAATCTGGAACATCAGAACAGCCATCCAGATAAGACCGGAGGTCACGTGCAGACCGTGGGTACCCACCAGCGCGAAGAACGCGGACAGGAAGCCACTACGATCCGGGCCCATACCTTCCATGATCAGGTGATGGAATTCATAGATTTCCATCGCGATGAACCCTGCACCGAACAGCCAGGTCAGCGCCAGCCAGGAAACAACCTGGCTTTTATTGTTCTTATACATGGCGATAGCCGCCATGCCATAAGTAATGGAGCTGAACAACAGCAGGGCAGTTTCAACCAGGACGAACGGCAGCTCGAAAATATCTTTACCTGCCGGACCACCCGCGGTGTTGTTAACCAACACCGCGTAGGTTGCGAACAGAATAGAGAACAGAACGCAGTCGCTCATCAGGTAGATCCAGAAACCGAAGACTTTCATCGGTCCTGCATCATGATGCCCATGTTCGTGCGCGTGGGCATGCGCGTTAGTCAGAGTATCAGTTGACATTTTTCAGCCCTGCCTTAGAGATTTCATCGAAATGCTGGTTTTCCAGTGTTTCGATTTCTGCCACAGGCACGTAGTAATCCACGTCCTCGTCGAAGCTTTTTACAATCCAGGTGATGATGATGCCGAGGAAGCCAACGATCGCCATCCACCAGATATGCCAGATCATGGCAAAGCCAAACACCGTTGCGAAGGCCGCAATCACAATGCCTGCACCGCTATTTTTCGGCATATGAATTTCTTCATAGCTGGCTGGTTTCTTGTACGCTTCGCCTTTCTCTTTCATTTCCCAGAACGCGTCACGCTCATGAATGTGCGGTACGTGTGCAAAGTTATAGAAAGGTGCAGGAGAGGACGTTGACCACTCCAGCGTACGGCCACCCCATGGGTCACCCGTCCAGTCACGGTTCTGCTCGCGGTCGCGAATAGACACGTAGTACTGAATCAGCTGGCATGCGATACCGCAAGCAATCAGCGCCGCACCGCAGGCTGCGACAACCAGCATTGGGTGGAACTGCGGATCAATCTGTTGGCTCAGGCGACGGGTCATACCCATGAAGCCCAGCACGTACAGCGGCATAAATGCGACGAAGAAGCCGATGATCCAGAACCAGAATGCGCGCTTGCCCCAGGTTTCGTTCAGGGTGAAACCGAACGCTTTCGGCCACCAGTAGGTGATCCCTGCGAAGCAACCGAACACCACACCACCGATAATAACGTTATGGAAGTGTGCAATCAGGAACAGGCTGTTATGCAGCACGAAGTCTGCGCCCGGCACCGCCAGCAGAACACCGGTCATACCGCCGACCGAGAAGGTCACGATAAAGCCGATAGTCCACAGCATCGCGGAGTGGAACACGATACGGCCCTGGTACATGGTGAACAGCCAGTTGAAGATCTTAACCCCGGTAGGGATGGCGATAATCATGGTGGCAATACCGAAGAAGGCGTTTACGTTCGCGCCAGCACCCATCGTGAAGAAGTGGTGCAGCCAAACAATGAACGACAGAACGGTAATACACACGGTTGCCCACACCAGAGAGGTGTAACCAAACAGACGCTTACGCGAGAAGGTTGCCACCACTTCTGAGAACACACCGAAGACTGGCAGAACCAGAATGTACACTTCCGGATGGCCCCATGCCCAGATCAGGTTTATGTACATCATCATGTTGCCGCCCATTTCGTTAGTGAAGAAATGGGTACCCAGGTAGCGGTCGAGGGTCAGCAAGGCGATGGTGACGGTCAGGATCGGGAATGATGCAATAATCAGGACGTTTGCGCACAGAGAGGCCCAGGTAAATACAGGCATCTTGAACATGGTCATGCCAGGCGCACGCATCTTGATAATGGTCACGAAGAAGTTGATACCGGTCAGGGTTGTACCAATACCGGAGAGCTGAAGCGCCCAAATCCAGTAATCGACCCCGACGCCGGGACTGTACTCAATGCCTGACAGCGGCGGATAGGCCAGCCAGCCGGTCTGTGCGAATTCGCCCACACCCAGAGACAGGTTAACCAGAATCACACCGACAACCGTGAACCAGAAGCTGAGGTTGTTCAGGAACGGGAACGCAACGTCGCGTGCGCCGATCTGCAGGGGAACAACCACGTTCATCAGGCCGATAACCAGCGGCATCGCGACGAAGAAGATCATGATAACGCCGTGGGCGGTAAAGATCTGATCGTAGTGGTGAGGTGGCAAGAAGCCTGCCTCACCTGCCGAGGCCAGAACCTGCTGGCTACGCATCATGATGGCATCCGCGAAGCCACGGATCAGCATCACGATACCGACGACGCAGTACATCACGCCCAGTTTTTTGTGGTCGACCGAAGTCAGCCACTCTTTCCACAGGTAGGTCCACTTACCGAAGTAAGTGATCAGGCCCAATAAGGCCGCACCACCGATGATAATTGCAGCCACCGTAACCACGATAATGGGTTCATGGTAGGGCACTGCATCCAGTGTCAATTTTCCGAACATCGTTTCTTCCTCGGCCCCTTAATGAGCGGTTTCCGCGTGGCTCATGTCCATGCCTTCCATCCCTTCGTGTGAGGCGTGCTCACCGGCAGGTTGGTTCATGTCCATGTGACCGTGACCCATGTATTTGTTAATAACGTCTTTAAACAAATCAGGTTTCACGCTGGAGAAGTATTCCACCTTGTTGTACTCGCTCGGCGCTGCCAGTTTTTCATAAGCGTCCATATCGGTCATGGTGCTCTGAGACTGTTTCACCTTCGCGACCCACTGGTCGAACGTAGCGCGATCCGGTGTTGCAGTAGCTTTGAACTTCATACCAGAGAAGCCTTTGCCACTGTAGCTGGCGGAGATACCGTCGTAGGTGCCCGCTTCGTTGGCAATCAGATGCAGGTTAGTCTGCATACCGGCCATCGCGTAAATCTGGCTACCCAGACGCGGGATAAAGAACGAGTTCATCACGGAGTTGGAGGTGACTTTGAACTGAACCGGAACGTTCGCCGGGAAAGCGATTTCGTTAACGGTCGCAATGCCTTGCTCCGGATAAATGAAGAACCATTTCCAGTCCATGGAAATCACTTCGATAGTGATTGGCTTCTCGGCATGGGCCAGCGGTTTGCTAGGCTCAAGCGCGTGAGTGGTTTTCCAGGTCAACACGGAGAGGAACAGGATGATAAGGATAGGCACCGTCCAGACCACAGCTTCCACTTTATTGGAGTGTGACCAGTTAGGGCTATACTTCGCATCTTTGTTGCTCGCACGGTATTTCCAGGCGAAACCAACGGCCATCAAGACGGCGGGAATCACGACGATTAACATCAGGCCAAAGGCCGTCAGTATCAGCGAACGTTGCTCCAGTCCAATCTGTCCTTTGGGGTCAAGTAGCGCAGAATCACAACCACTGAGTAAAACAGTGCTGGCGATTAATGACAACCATCCCAAGCTTTTATTGTATTTCCTGAGTCTCATGTAACGACCTCAATTCCACGGGATTTGGTGGCGTTTAAAGTGTGGGGGCATTTTACGGGAAGGTTACATTACTGTAAACATGATTGGAGAAGTGTCTTTCGGGTGTTACTGGGTTCTGCCGGGCCTGTCACAGATGTTGCTGATTGTGTCCAAAATCCAGGCGGATAGCGCATTATCTCTGTTTTATAACGAAACGAGGTGGAATGAATCTGTTTCTTTGGTAATGGGTATAACCAATGCGAAAAACACACAAAAAGTTAACAATTAATTATCAAGATAACGACATCGTAAAAACAAAAAAATAATCGAATGGAAGCTGAATCGGTTAAGGAAATATGCCGAAACTTAAAAAGCGTCAGTAATTTCCGAAATTAAATAACGCACAAAATAACAATCGAAAAAAAAAGAATGAATTATTGCCGTTATAATTACCGAAAGTAACTACAACGGCGTTAACGTTTATTTCAGGGGTCACACAAGGTGGGTTTTGCGTAATGCCAGCGCGTCGAGGATCCCGCCCAGCACGATGCCGCAAATGGCAATCAACGCCCCCACTTCCAGCAGGCCCGTCAGGAACGAGAAGGCCGTCAGGTCAAGCGCGTTCATGATAAGCAGCAGCAGCCAGACACCGATAATCAGGCAGCCAACGGCGAGGATCCGCAGGGCGATGGAGTAGATGCTCTTAAATTCTGTTCGTGGCATAAAGCTTTCGCTCCGCCAGGTGTATTCCAGCGTTTGCCGACACACCAGCAGCAGCAAAATGCCCGGAACGGCCGCAAATACGGAGAACAGATAAAACGTGGGCCAACCGTGCGCTTCAACAAACCAGCCAGCAATCGGGCCGACATAGACGCGACCCACCGCCGAAAGGGCAGAGAGCAGCGCAAATTGCGTCGCCGAGAAGGACTTGTTGCACAGCGTCATTAACAATGCGACGAATGCCGCCGTTCCCATCCCACCGCACAGATTTTCAAAGAACACCGCCGTGCCCATGGTTAACATGCTTTTGTCCGTAATCGACAACAGCCAGTAACCGGCATTGGATGCGCCCTGCAAAATGCCAAAAATGAGCAGTGCGCGGAACAGAGATAAACGCTGCATCAACACGCCGCCATACAGTGCGCCGATAATGGTGGCAAACAGCCCGAGGGTTTTATTCACCACGCCGACTTCGCCGGCATCAAAACCGACACCTCTAATAAGGAAGGTGGTGGTCAGGCTCATTGCGAATGCGTCGCCCAGCTTATAAAGGACAATCAGCAGCAGAATCAGCCAGGCATTGTTACGGCCAAAAAAATCACGCAGCGGTTCGGCAACGGCCTGTTCCAGGGTTTTCGGCGCAGGAATGACATCACTGGGTTCAGGTGCAAACAGCGTGGCGATAATGCACGGGATCATCAGCGCCGCCATCAGCCAGTACATGGCCTGCCAGCCGAGCCACTGGTCCGCCAGCCACAGTGCCAGCCCGCCGGATACCAGCATCGCCAGACGATAGCCCAGCACGCTGATTGCTGCACCGGTGCCGCGCTCTTCCGGTGACAGAATGTCGGTTTTCCATGCGTCGAAAACGATGTCCTGCGACGCCGAACAGAAAGCGATCACCACCGCCAGAGCCGCCATCCAGCGCAGTTGTGACGTGGGTTCAAGGAAACCCATCGCTGCAATCGAGAACAGTAACAGGATCTGTGTTGTGAGCAGCCAGCCACGACGGCGCCCCAAAAACGGCGGCGTGTAGCGGTCCATCATCGGCGACCACAGGAATTTAAAGACGTAGGCCTGGCCGACGAGAGAGAAGAAACCGATAGTTTTGAGATCGATGTTCTCGACGGTCATCCACGCCTGAAGTGTGCCGGACGTGAGCGCGAGGGGTAAGCCAGAGGCGAAACCGAGGATCAGCAGAATCGCTGATTTGGGCTGCTGGAAAATACGTAAGTATTGGCTGGACATGGGCATAAATAACTGACCCGGCGCAAGGCCGGGTCAGAAAGACTTAGTGGGCGTTCTGTTTGATGAAGTCGTGGACACTGGTGTCCTGCGCCATATCGGAAATGGTATCCGTCAGCACGCTGTTAACCGCATTAGCAATGTTCTGGTTGTTCGCCGTGAAGGCGCCTTCAACCTGATAGCTTGCGCGATAGTTTTTGTTCATCTTATTGCCATTCTTCGCGGTGGCGATGATGGCGATGTCAGCTTTGGTCGCGATGTTGTAGCGCACGTTACCCTGAGACACGTCTGCATACAGATTGTTGACGATGATCTGCAGATCAACGGCACCGTTCGGTCCAATCATATAACCGCGTGCGGTCATCTGCTTCTCAAGCACTTCCTGCAACAGGAAACGCAGGTCACGGGAAGGGGTCAACGTGACCAGTTGGTTATCGCGGGTCACTTTCGCCAGCGCCTGGTCCGAACGCTGATCTGCGCCGTTGATGCTGACAGTCACGCCCATCAAGCTTGGATCCTGTGAAGGCAGGGTGATTTTTGGTGCTACATCAATAGTCGTTTGCGGCTTGGCACAACCGGCCAGCATAAACATCGCAACCAACGGGAAGAGGATTTTTTTTAACATAGTAAGACTCTCAGCGTCACTGTTGTTCAACGGGCGAAAAATTCCCGCCAATCATAACATCGCCAACGGCAAGGGGAAGTGGGCAACGCATGTAAATTCATCGTGTTGAGTGTTTTCTGAGCGCAAGCCCGATTTCGCACTCTTTTTTGCGATTATTCGTATGCGTGAGGGCCCAAAGTTCATCCGTTTGACTGAGAAATACAGACGAAAGCTAAATTTTTGTTGTCTTGATGTAATGGAAACGGTAAAAGCGGCTAACATTTAAAGGGAAGGGCGGCATCTCAGCGTTGTCGGAGGAGTAAATTCATGATGATACGTGAACAGATAGAAGATAAATTAAGGGCAGCGTTTGAACCCTTATTCCTCGAAGTGGTGGACGAAAGTTATCGCCACAATGTCCCGGCCGGCTCCGAAAGTCACTTTAAAGTGGTGCTGGTCAGCGATCGCTTTTCCGGAGAACGTTTTCTTAACCGTCACCGCATGATTTATGGCACTTTAACCGCTGAATTGTCCACAACCGTGCATGCGTTGGCGTTGCATACCTACACCGTGAAGGAGTGGGAAGGGTTACAAGATACCGTCTTTGCATCCCCACCTTGTCGCGGCGCGGGCAGTATCGCGTAAAATTCGCATTTGCAACTGCTGGAACTTTTCCAGTATGTTGCGTACAGATTAAATGAGAAACGGCCTGCGGGCCGTTTTGTTTTGCTTGAATTTTGAGCGGGTAACGCATTTTTTGGGGCAAAATCAGCTCAAAACTGTGAAAAATGGCGCATCCAAGCGGCATTACCGTTCTCGACTCACTACAGTGATGCCGCTATAATGCTGCGTCTTATTTTCGGAATGTCTTCGGGATGATTCTGGCAACAGGGATTGTATTCTGCATTGAAGAGAACATCCCGGTTCAGCGAAGCCATCGATACGTGCTTCCAGAGTTGACCGAGCACTGTGATTTTTTTGAGGTAACAAGATGCAAGTTTCAGTTGAAACCACTCAGGGCCTTGGCCGCCGTGTAACGATTACTATCGCTGCTGACAGCATCGAAAAAGCTGTAAATAGCGAGCTGGTCAACGTAGCGAAAAAAGTTCGCATCGACGGTTTCCGTAAAGGGAAAGTACCGATGACTGTTGTTGCTCAGCGTTATGGCGCCTCTGTTCGCCAGGACGTGCTGGGCGACCTGATGAGCCGCAACTTCGTTGATGCGATCATCAAAGAGAAAATCAATCCAGCTGGCTCCCCGACTTACGTTCCGGGCGAGTACAAACTGGGTGAAGACTTCACTTACTCTGTTGAATTTGAAGTTTACCCAGAAGTAGAACTGCAGGGTCTGGACGCAATCGAAGTTGAAAAACCGGTTGTTGAAGTGACTGATGCTGACCTTGACGGCATGCTGGACACTCTGCGCAAGCAGCAGGCGACCTGGAAAGATAAAGAAGGCGCTGTAGCCGATGAAGATCGCGTTACCGTTGATTTCTCCGGTTCTATTGACGGCGAAGAATTCGAAGGCGGCAAAGCCACTGATTTCGTACTGGCAATGGGCCAGGGTCGTATGATCCCAGGCTTTGAAGACGGTATCAAAGGCCACAAAGCTGGCGAAGAATTCACTATCGACGTGAACTTCCCGGAAGATTACCACGCAGAAAACCTGAAAGGTAAAGCAGCGAAATTCGCTATCAACCTGAAGAAAGTTGAAGAGCGCGAGTTGCCAGAACTGACTGCTGAATTCATCAAACGTTTCGGCGTTGAAGATGGTTCCGTAGACGGCCTGCGTGCTGAAGTCCGTAAAAACATGGAACGTGAGCTGAAAGGCGCGGTTAAAAACCGCATCAAGTCTCAGGCAATCGACGGTCTGGTTAATGCCAACGACATCGAGGTTCCTGCTGCCCTGATCGACAGCGAAATCGACGTACTGCGTCAGCAGGCTGCACAGCGCTTTGGTGGCAACGCCAAACAAGCGATGGAACTGCCACGCGAGCTGTTCGAAGAGCAGGCTAAACGCCGCGTTGTTGTTGGCTTGCTGCTGGGCGAAGTGATTCGTACCCACGAGCTGAAAGCTGACGAAGACCGCGTTAAAGTCCTGATCGAAGAGATGGCTGCTGCGTACGAAGATCCTTCAGAAGTCATCGAGTTCTACAGCAAAAACAAAGAGCTGATGGACAACATGCGTAACGTAGCTCTGGAAGAGCAGGCTGTTGAAGCCGTTCTGAACAAAGCGAAAGTGTCTGAAAAAGCGACTTCTTTCAACGAACTGATGAACCAGCAGGCGTAATTAACGCCCTCACGGTTTAAAGTTTGAGCGAAAAACCCGTTGCCTCTGGTAGCGGGTTTTTTTTATCACTGTAATAGATGACGATACGTGCCAAAACGCGGTTTCGGTGTTAGCGTTACAGCAAAATATTGTTATGCTTGAAATAGGGCAATGCCACCCCCATAAAAGGGGAAGCAGTAGATTGACTGGCTGATGATCCGTCCGCAAGGTTACAATCAGTACAGCAGGTATTTTCACTTTTTATCCAGGAGACGGACATGTCATACAGTGGCGAACGAGATAACTTTGCACCCCATATGGCCCTGGTGCCAATGGTCATCGAACAGACCTCACGCGGTGAACGTTCTTTTGATATCTACTCCCGTCTGCTCAAGGAGCGCGTTATCTTTCTGACCGGCCAGGTGGAAGACCACATGGCGAACCTGATCGTAGCGCAGATGCTGTTTCTGGAAGCGGAAAACCCGGAAAAAGACATTTACCTGTACATCAACTCCCCAGGCGGCGTCATCACTGCAGGGATGTCCATCTACGACACCATGCAGTTTATTAAGCCAGACGTCAGCACCATTTGTATGGGGCAGGCGTGTTCAATGGGTGCATTCCTGTTGACCGCTGGAGCGAAGGGCAAGCGTTTCTGCCTGCCGAACTCCCGCGTGATGATTCACCAGCCGCTGGGCGGCTATCAGGGCCAGGCGACGGATATCGAAATTCACGCCCGCGAAATCCTGAAAGTTAAAGCGCGCATGAATGAACTTATGGCGCAACACACGGGTCAATCTCTTGAGCAGATTGAGCGCGACACCGAGCGTGACCGCTTCCTCGCTGCGTCTGAAGCAGTAGAGTATGGCTTGGTCGACTCCATTTTGACCCATCGTAAATAATGCCACTGCGTCGAGTGCCGCTATACTGTTTAGGGCGGCATTCCGTTAAGACTGGCATTTGCGTCGTCATGTGCGGCACAAAGAACTTAGAAAGAGGTTTGGACTCATGACAGATAAACGCAAAGATGGTTCAGGCAAACTGTTGTATTGCTCTTTTTGCGGCAAAAGCCAGCACGAAGTGCGTAAGCTGATCGCCGGGCCGTCCGTGTATATCTGCGACGAATGCGTTGATTTATGTAACGACATCATTCGCGAAGAAATCAAAGAGGTCGCCCCGCATCGTGAACGTAGTGCGCTGCCGACACCGCATGAAATCCGCCATCACCTGGACGATTATGTTATCGGTCAGGAACGTGCGAAAAAAGTGCTGGCTGTGGCGGTATACAACCACTATAAGCGTCTGCGTAACGGCGATACCAGCAACGGCGTTGAGCTCGGCAAAAGTAACATTCTGCTGATTGGCCCAACCGGCTCCGGTAAGACGCTGCTCGCGGAAACGCTCGCACGCCTGCTGGACGTTCCATTTACTATGGCTGATGCAACCACCCTGACCGAAGCTGGTTACGTGGGTGAAGATGTTGAAAACATCATCCAGAAACTGTTGCAGAAATGCGATTACGACGTGCAGAAAGCGCAGCGCGGCATCGTTTATATCGATGAAATCGACAAAATTTCCCGTAAATCGGATAACCCGTCGATCACCCGTGACGTGTCCGGCGAAGGCGTACAGCAGGCGCTGCTGAAGCTTATCGAAGGCACCGTGGCTGCTGTTCCGCCGCAGGGTGGCCGTAAGCATCCGCAGCAGGAATTCCTGCAGGTTGATACGTCGAAGATCCTGTTTATCTGTGGTGGCGCATTCGCCGGTCTGGATAAAGTGATCGCCAACCGCGTTGAAACCGGTTCAGGTATTGGTTTTGGCGCGACGGTAAAAGCGAAATCTGAAAAAGCGAACGAAGGCGAACTGTTGGAGCAGGTAGAGCCGGGCGATTTGATCAAGTTTGGTCTTATCCCAGAATTTATCGGTCGTCTGCCGGTTGTCGCGACGCTGAACGAGCTGAGCGAAGATGCGCTGATTCAGATCCTGAAAGAACCGAAAAATGCGCTGACCAAGCAGTATCAGGCACTCTTCGGTCTTGAAGGTGTTGATCTGGAATTCCGTGACGAAGCGCTGGATGCGATTGCACGTAAAGCGATGGCCCGTAAAACCGGTGCCCGTGGCCTGCGTTCCATCGTCGAAGCAGCACTGCTCGATACCATGTACGATCTGCCTTCCATGGAAGACGTCGAAAAAGTGGTTATCGATGAGTCCGTCATCGAAGGTCAAACCAAGCCGCTGCTGATTTACAGCGCCGCTGAAACGCAGCAGGCATCTGGCGAATAATTCACCAATTCACTCAGTCAGTTAACCAAAAGGGGGATATTTTATCCCCCTTTTACTTTTCCTGTATTCCTCCCGTTGAATGTGTGGGAAACATCCCCATATACTGGATTACATGTTAACGGTGGCGTAAAGCACAGTGACGCCATTGACTACCTGGCGGACATTAAACTAAGAGAGAGCTCTATGAATCCTGAGCGTTCTGAACGCATTGAAATCCCCGTATTGCCGTTGCGCGATGTGGTGGTTTATCCGCACATGGTCATTCCCTTATTTGTAGGGCGGGAAAAATCTATCCGTTGTCTCGAAGCGGCCATGGACCATGATAAAAAAATCATGCTGGTTGCTCAGAAAGACGCGTCAACGGATGAGCCGGGTGTAAACGATCTTTTCACCGTCGGGACCGTGGCCTCTATTTTGCAGATGCTGAAGCTACCTGACGGCACCGTCAAAGTGCTGGTTGAAGGCTTGCAGCGTGCGCGTATTTCCGCGCTGTCTGACGACGGCGAGCATTTCTCGGCGAAAGCGGAGTACCTTGAGTCTCCGGCAATCGACGAGCGCGAGCAGGAAGTGCTGGTACGCACTGCCATTAGCCAGTTTGAAGGCTATATCAAGCTCAACAAGAAAATCCCACCAGAAGTGCTGACGTCGCTGAACAGCATCGACGATCCTGCACGTCTGGCGGACACCATCGCAGCGCACATGCCGCTGAAGCTGACTGATAAACAGTCCGTGCTGGAAATGTCCGACATCAACGAGCGTCTGGAATACCTGATGGCGATGATGGAGTCGGAGATCGATCTGCTGCAGGTTGAGAAACGCATTCGCAACCGCGTCAAAAAGCAGATGGAGAAATCCCAGCGCGAGTACTATCTGAACGAGCAAATGAAAGCCATTCAGAAAGAACTCGGCGAGATGGACGATGCGCCGGACGAAAATGAAGCCCTGAAGCGTAAAATTGACGCCTCTAAAATGCCGAAAGAGGCAAAAGAGAAGGCCGAAGCTGAGCTGCAGAAGCTGAAAATGATGTCGCCGATGTCTGCGGAAGCGACCGTCGTTCGTGGCTACATTGACTGGATGGTGCAGGTTCCATGGACCGCGCGCAGCAAAGTTAAAAAGGATCTGCGTCAGGCGCAGGAGGTTCTCGATACCGACCATTACGGTCTGGAACGCGTGAAAGATCGCATCCTCGAGTATCTCGCAGTCCAGAGCCGCGTGAACAAACTCAAAGGCCCAATTCTGTGTCTGGTTGGACCGCCAGGGGTAGGTAAAACGTCTCTGGGTCAGTCCATCGCGAAAGCGACCGGACGTAAGTACATCCGTATGGCGCTGGGCGGCGTGCGTGACGAAGCGGAAATTCGCGGTCACCGTCGGACTTACATCGGTTCCATGCCGGGCAAACTTATCCAGAAAATGGCGAAAGTGGGCGTTAAAAACCCATTATTCCTGCTGGATGAAATCGACAAAATGTCGTCCGACATGCGTGGCGATCCGGCGTCAGCTCTGCTGGAAGTCCTTGATCCAGAACAGAACGTAGCGTTCAACGATCACTACCTGGAAGTCGATTACGACCTTAGCGATGTGATGTTTGTTGCGACGTCAAACTCCATGAATATTCCGGCTCCACTGCTGGATCGTATGGAAGTGATTCGTCTGTCTGGTTACACCGAAGACGAGAAGCTGAACATCGCGAAACGTCATTTGCTGTCGAAGCAGATTGAGCGAAACGCGCTGAAGCCGAGCGAAATTACGGTCGACGACAGTGCGATTGTCAGCATCATTCGCTATTACACCCGTGAAGCGGGCGTGCGTAGTCTGGAGCGTGAAATCTCTAAACTGTGCCGTAAAGCGGTGAAACAGTTGCTGCTGGACAAAACGCTCAAGCACATTGATATCAACGGTGAAAACCTGCATGACTATCTCGGCGTGCAGCGCTTTGACTTTGGCCGTGCCGACAGCGAAAACCGTGTCGGTCAGGTGACTGGCCTGGCGTGGACCGAAGTGGGTGGCGACCTGTTGACCATTGAAACCGCGTGCGTTCCAGGTAAAGGCAAACTGACCTATACCGGCTCGCTGGGTGAAGTGATGCAGGAATCCATTCAGGCAGCGCTGACCGTAGTGCGTGCTCGTGCAGAGAAGCTGGGTATTAACGGCGACTTCTACGAAAAACGCGACATTCACGTTCACGTTCCGGAAGGGGCAACCCCGAAAGACGGTCCAAGTGCCGGTATCGCAATGTGTACCGCGCTGGTGTCGTGTCTGACTGGTAACCCGGTTCGCGCAGATGTGGCGATGACCGGTGAAATCACGCTGCGTGGTCAGGTTCTGCCTATTGGCGGTCTGAAAGAAAAACTGTTGGCAGCCCACCGCGGTGGCATTAAGACAGTTCTGATCCCAGATGAAAATAAACGCGATCTGGAAGAAATTCCTGATAACGTGATCGCCGATCTGGATATCCATCCTGTTAAGCGGATTGAAGAAGTTCTGGCCCTTGCACTGCAAAATGCACCGTATGGCATGCAGGTCGAGACCGTAAAATAGTGACATCGCGCAAATAGCGCTAATAAAAACGGGGCTGGTAGGTGATTTCGCACTTGCCAGCCTTTTTTTGTATAGCTAATTTAGATTGCTGGTTGGGTATGTCATATACAACGGGTGTTGTAAGGGCATGACACTCCTGATATAACTGCTGCGCCGTCGCATTGCGAAGGATTCCAGTGCGATATAAATTATAAAGAGAGGAAGAGAATAGTGAATAAATCTCAACTGATTGACAAAATTGCTGCAGGTGCGGATATCTCTAAAGCTGCTGCTGGACGTGCGTTAGACGCTTTAATCGCTTCTGTTACCGAGTCTCTGCAGTCCGGGGATGACGTTGCACTGGTTGGTTTTGGTACTTTTGCTGTTAAAGAGCGTGCTGCCCGTACTGGTCGCAACCCGCAAACAGGTAAAGAGATCACCATCGCTGCTGCCAAAGTGCCAGGTTTCCGTGCAGGTAAAGCACTGAAAGACGCGGTAAACTGATCGCTTTCCCGTTCAGGGAATGTGACAAAGTACAAGGGCGCATCATCAGATGTGCCTTTTTTGTTTCTTTAGCCTGACTTTATGCGACTTTAGGCGAGTTGTGGGCTGACAATAACCCTCGTTTCTTGTCAAAATACCCCCTCACGTGCAGCCGCTCTCATGGTATGCTGTGCGAGGATACAGTCACCTACAGCGGAGCGTTGTTACACCATGATGGACTCCTTACGTACGGCAGCCAATAGTGTCGTGCTCAAGATTATTTTCGGTATCATTATCGTGTCGTTCATTTTGACCGGCGTGAGCAGCTACCTGATTGGCGGAACCAAAGAATACGCCGCGAAAGTGAATGGCCAAGAAATAGGCCGCGCACAATATGAAAATGCCGTTGCCAGCGAGCGAAATCGCATGCAGCAGCAGTTGGGCGATCAGTTCTCTGAACTGGCTTCCAACGAAAACTACATGAAAACCATGCGTCAGCAGGTGCTCAACCGTCTTATCGACGAATCCCTTCTCGACCAGTATGCGAAACACCTGAACCTTGGCATCAGCGATGCGCAGGTGAAACAGGCGATTTTCGAAACTCAGGCGTTCCAGGCGAATGGCAAATTCGATAACCAGCGTTTCAGCGGTATCGTAGGCCAGATGGGCATGACGACTGACCAGTACGCGCAGGCGCTGCGTAACCAGTTGGTGACTCAACAGCTGATCAACGCCATCGTAGGTTCCGAGTTCATGCTTCCGGGCGAAACGGACGAACTGGCTTCACTGGTTTCCCAGCAGCGCGTCGTGCGCGAAGCAACGCTTGATGTGAACGCCCTGGCGGCGAAGCAGCAGGTGAGCGATCAGGAAATCACCAGCTACTACGAGCAGCACAAGAATGAATTTGTTGCGCCGGAGCAGTTCCGCGTCAGCTACATCAAGCTGGACGCCGCGGCGATGCAGGAAACCGCATCTGAAAACGACATCCAGTCATATTACGATCAGCACCAGGATCAATACACTCAGCCGCAGCGCGTACGCTACAGCGTGATTCAGACCAAAACCGAAGCAGATGCAAAAGCGGCGCTGGATGAAATCAACAAAGGCGCGAACTTTGCTGACGTGGCGAAAGCGAAATCCACCGACATTATCTCTGCCAAAAATGGCGGCGACATGGGCTGGCTGGAAGCGTCTACCACGCCGGAAGAGCTGAAAAATGCCGGTCTGAAAGATAAAGGTCAGCTGTCAGGTGTGATCAAATCTTCCGTCGGCTTCCTGGTCGCGCGTCTTGATGACGTTCAGTCCGCGAAAGTTAAGCCGCTGGCTGAAGTTCATGACGATATCGCCGCGAAAGTGAAGCAGGAAAAAGCGCTGGACGCTTTCTATGCTCTGCAGCAGAAAGTGAGCGATGCGGCAAGCAACGATAACGAATCCCTGGCGGGTGCAGAGCAGGTTTCCGGCGTTAAAGCGGTCGAAACTGGCTGGTTTGGCCACGACAATCTGCCAGCCGAGTTGAATTTCAAACCGGTATCTGACGCTATCTTTGATGGCGGTCTGGTGGGTCAAAACGGCACCCCGGGTAGCAACTCTGACATCATTACCGTCGATGGCGACCGTGCGTTCGTGCTGCGTGTTAGCGAGCATAAAGCGGAAGCGGTCAAACCTCTGGCGGAAGTGAAAGCGCAGGTGACGGACATCGTCAAGCACACCAAAGCGGTGCAGCAGGCGAACATCACCGCAGCGAAGCTGCTGGCTGACCTGAAAGCGGGTAAGGGCGACGACGCGATGAAAGCGGCGAACCTGAGCTTTGGTGAAGCGAAGACCCTGAGCCGTACCGGTCAGGATCCGCTGAGCCAGACCGCGTTTACGCTGCCACTGCCGCAGAAAGACAAAGCGAGCTACGGTGTCGGTTCTGACATGCAGGGTAACGTTGTTATTCTGTCGCTGGACGAAGTGAAAGACGGCACCATGCCGGAAGCACAGAAGAAAGCGATGGTTCAGGGGATCACCCAGAACAATGCCCAGGTGGCTTTCGAAGCACTGATGGCAAACCTGCGTAAAGAAGCGAAGATCAAGCTGGGCGACATCGCTGAACAACAGCAATAACGTCGAGCACGCTCGCAGAATTTCGTAACGCACTGCAATATTTAAAGGCCGCTTTCGCGGCCTTTTCCAATTTTGAAATCTGCCCTTTGTACTGTTTTCTCCCTCTGGTTATCGTGACGTCGCTGTCAACACACAAGGAGATACAGCATGAAATCAGGAATCAAAACAGTACTTCTCGTTCTTACTCTCGCCATCTCAGGTATCGGTTCTCACGCTCTGGCTGCCACGGCGGCAGGTAAACCCCCTGTGGACGCCAAATCCGCAGCAGCCTCTACGAACCCTGAAAAACTCAACGAGTCTGCCACAGCAAACCAAAGTGCCGGCGATAAGGTCAGTATCAACACCGCCAGCGCTGACGAGCTGGCCCGGGTGATGAATGGCGTAGGGCTGAAGAAAGCTCAGGCTATTGTCAGTTATCGTGAAGAATACGGTCCCTTCAAAGCCATTGACGATTTACGTCAGGTGCCGGGTATGGGCGGTGCGCTTGTCGAAAGAAATCTTTCACATCTGATGCTCTGACCCCAGGGAGAGTTTGCACAGTAGCAAAAAAATGCCAGACTGAAGAGGTCGTACCAGTGTGCGACCTCTGACTCTATAAATAACAAAGGCTATTGCGCTATGCAGACCCAAATTAAAGTTCGTGGATATCACCTGGATGTTTATCAACACGTTAATAATGCTCGCTACCTTGAGTTCCTCGAAGAGGCTCGCTGGGACGGGCTGGAAAGCAGCGCGGGCTTTCAATGGATGAGCCAGCACCACATCGCGTTCGTCGTGGTGAACATCAACATCAATTATCGTCGTCCGGCGGTACTGGGCGACCTGCTGACGGTTACCAGCAAGGTGCAGCAACTGAACGGCAAAAGCGGCGTGCTAAGCCAGGTCGTGACACTGGAGCCTGAAGGCGAAGTGGTGGCAGATGCGCAGATTACGTTCGTGTGTATCGATCTGAAAACACAAAAAGCGTTGCCGCTGGAGGGCGAACTTCGCGCTCACCTGGAAGAGATGGTTGAATAAATTACCGAAATGAACCCCGGCACGCAGAATGCCGCCGGGGAGTTTGCTCTTACTGAAGACCGGTTTTTGCTTTTAATGCCGCCATGACGCCAGTTTTGTCGGCCAGATAATGATTCAGCCCATTGGCGCGAAGCGTGCAGGCAGCGCAGTGGCCACAGCCATCGCCTTTAATGCCGTTATAGCAGGTGAGGGTTTCGCTACGAACCATATCAAGATGGCCCCAGTAATCTGCGAGCGCCCAAGTTTCTGCTTTGTCTATCCACATCAGAGGCGTTTCGAAGCGGATCTCTTTCGCCATACCGAGATTCACTGCGTGGTTGAGGGCTTTTACGAACTCATCCCGGCAATCGGGATAGCCGGAGAAGTCGGTTTCGCACACCCCGGTGATCACCGCTTCCGCTTTGACCTGATAGGCATAGATCGCGGTCAGGGTCAGAAACAGAATGTTGCGCCCCGGCACGAAGGTATTCGGAATACCGTTGGCTTCCGGTTCGTAGTCCGGGACCGGAATGCTGTCGCGGGTGAGGCTGCTGACTGCCAGTTCGTTAAGCAGCGTAACGTCCAGCACCTTATGCGCACGCGCACCGAGTTTCAGCGCCAGTTCACGTGCGACGTCGATTTCCGCGCGATGGCGCTGGCCATAATCAAACGTCACGCAGTGCACTTCGTCATACTGCTGTAAAGCCTGAACCAGGCAAGTCGTGGAGTCCTGGCCTCCGCTAAAGACCACAACGGCGCGTTTCATAGCAAATCCTGTCAATATTGAAGAAAACGCTATGGTAGCGTTTGAGGGCGGCGTCCACCAGCTACAACACGTGCTTTATGTGTTTGTAGAGGCGGGTAGCCAGGCTTCAGTGAAATCAAACCAGCCTCGGGCATTCAGGCGAATCCCGTTGACCCCCGGCGGGGCGCTGATTTTATACTGATAGTTAAACAGAGGGGTCAGCACGGCCGCCTCCATCAAATGATGGAAAACGCTTTGCAGGGCCGCATGGCGTGACTGTGGGTTTTTCTGGGTCTGCACCCCATCAAGCGTTGCCTGAAGATGGGCGTACTGTGCCGGGCTCAGCGTATGTGGCCACAGTGGATCGCATCGCAGCCATTGCTCGAGCGTATATTCAGGCGTGTCGCCAATCAACCTGTCGCCCATCACTAAATCCGCTTTCGCCAGATGCGGGCAGCCATCCCAGGTTTTGGCATCATGAAAAATAACCGTCAGTTCACAGCCCTGTTTTTTCAGCGCCTGGCGAAGCTGTTCGGCCATGGTGTGAAGTTCAACCGGCAAATGGTAGATGAGCGTCAATTCCGCCGGGAAGGTTACAGATTCTGCGTCTTCTGCCAACGGAATTTCCCAACCTGGCAGCAGTTCCTGGCTCGGCGTAATCAGGTTTTCATCCAGCGGCAGCGTCTGCATCAGTGATGTCCGATGAATGAGGGTAATCAGTTTTTGCGCCTGAGGCGTGGTAAGCGCGGCACTTTTACGCAGCGTCAGGTAGCAAAAACCGAGGCTAATACTGTCGCTCACCAGCCGGAGTTTCCTCAGGTCGTCCGCTTCGCCAATGGCCAGTTGCACCGGGTGACGGCAGCTGGTGCCCAAATCCTGCTCGAACAGCTGCGGCGTTATCCAGTATTCAATGGCCTGTAATAGCGGATGCGTCAGATGGTAGCGATTATGGCTTTCGAGTCGTACGAGTTCAGGTTCGAAAATTTTCAGCCGGAACGGCCCGGTACCGATGGTCGGGTCATCTGGATGTGCCAGCACGCTGCAATAGCTGGCCAGTCGATGCGCCAGCCAGAAGTCAGGCTTGATCAGCGTAAAGGTCAGGCACTGCGCGTGAGTGATTTCGATGCGCTGCACGCTGGCGAATAGCGTCCTCAGAGCGGGCTCCGCCAGCAACATTTCCAGACGCCGATGCAGCTGCGCGGTATCAACCGGATCGCCATTGTGCCAGTGCAGCGTGGAACGGATGTAAAAGTGCCAGCGTAAACCATCGGCCGATACTTCCCAGTGATGGGCCAAATCGCCGAGCGGCTCGGCGGTATTTTGATGAAAGCGAGTCAGGCCGGAAAAAATTTGTCCTGCCAGATGTTGCTCCGCACGCCCGGGCAGAAACCCTGGGTGCAGCGGTTCGAGGGGACGATAGTAGGGAATACGCAGTGTCGGCGTGTTGTTCTGCCACTGGCCGCCGAAAAACGGATGCAGCAGGGCGCGTAACTCCGGAGCCGCGAGCTGCGCCAGCTCCAGTGCATTCTGCTGTTGGCCGAGCGTAAGCGCTTGCTCCATCATTTCGTTGCGCAGCGTCTCAGGCGTGACGTGAAACGTCAGCGTTCCGCGCTTTCCACGGCCTGACTGAGCTTGCCAGCTTAGCCAGCCGGCATCCTGTGCCTGACGTAAAAGTGTACGCACATGCCGATCGCTGCAAAAACAGCGCTCCGCCAGTTCGGCGACGGTAATTAGCTGAGGCGCGCCGGAAGAGGGCTGCCACAATCGTTGAAACTGGTTAAGTCTGTTGAGTTGGCGCATCGTCGTTCACCTGAAAACCCGGAACAATAAAATTTAATCATTCACTATTCCTTCCGTATATCTCAGGCGATACTTTCACACAAGCGACACTCATCACACTTCCGGGGAAGAACATGGCACGACTGGCTGCATTTGATATGGATGGGACGTTGTTGATGCCCGACCATCGTCTGGGTGAACAAACGTTAAGTACGCTGAAGCGTCTGCACGAACGGGACATTACCCTGACGTTTGCCACCGGCCGCCATGTTCTCGAAATGCGCCATCTGATTGGTAACTTCTCACTCGATGCTTTTTTAATCACGGGTAACGGAACGCGCATTCATTCTCTGGAAGGCGATGTGCTGCACCGTAGCGATCTGGCTCCCGACGTGGCAGACCTTGTTCTGCATAGCCACTGGGATACGCAGGCCAGCATGCATGTGTTTAACGACAGCGGTTGGCTGACAGACAGAGATATTCCGGACATGCTCCAGGCGCACGTTTATAGCGGGTTCCGTTATCAGCTCTGTGATTTCAAACGCCTGCCAGCCCATGACGTCACCAAGATCTGTTTCTGTGGCGATCATGACGATCTCAGCCGCTTGCGGATCCAGCTCAATGAGGCGTTAGGTTCCCGCGCGCATCTGACCTTTTCTGCGTTCGAGTGCCTGGAAGTGCTGCCCGTCGGCAGCAATAAAGGGTCAGCGCTGGCGACGCTCAGCACCCATCTCGGCATGACCATGGCAGACTGTATGGCATTTGGTGACGCGATGAACGACAGCGAAATGCTGGGATCCGTTGGCCAAGGCCTGATTATGGGCAACGCCATGCCGCAGCTGAAAGCGGCACTCCCGCACTTACCGGTTATCGGACATTGCCAGAATCAGGCGGTGTCCCACTTTTTGACGCATTGGCTGGATTCCCCACATCTCCCTTATTCCCCCGAATGAATGAGACCCTTCCGGCAAGCCAGATATCCTATGATGTCTGGCTTTTTTCTTTTCTGCGTTCGTTAATTACTGCCCGATAAGCTCTGAAAGCGCAACCTGCCACGGTGCAAGCTCGCCAATGTTCGTCGCGACCCATTGCGGGTTGTAGTAGGTTTCGAGATAGCGTTCACCGCTGTCGCACAGCAGTGTCACAATCGATCCTTTCTGACCCGCGCTGTGCATCTGTGCGGCAAGCTGTAACGCGCCCCACATATTTGTGCCTGTTGAAGCACCCACTTTGCGGCCCAGTTGCGTTTCCAGCCAATGCGCGGTGACGACACTCGCCGCATCCGGTACACGCAGCATGTTATCGACCACGTCAGGAATGAACGACGGCTCGACACGCGGACGACCAATCCCTTCAATTTTGCTGCCGACCGGGCTGCGCAGTGTTGCGTCCCGCTGCTGCCAGTAGTCCATAAATACCGAGTTCTGTGGGTCAACCACCGTCAGCTGCGTGTCGTAACCCTGGCAGCGAATATAACGTCCAATGGTCGCCGACGTGCCGCCGGTGCCAGCGCTCATCACGATATGCGCCGGAACCGGGTTCGGCTCGTGCTGCATCTGGCGGAAAATGCTGTCGGCGATGTTATTATTTCCGCGCCAGTCAGTCGCGCGTTCGGCGTAGGTGAATTGATCCATATAATGACCGTTCAGCTCGCGGGCCAGCCTTTCAGACGCTTCGTAGATTTCGCAGGCGCTTTGCACAAAGTGGCAGCGACCGCCGTAAAATTCGATTTGCTCAATTTTGCGTTTCGCGGTGCAGGATGGCATTACGGCGATAAACGGCAGGCCGAGCAGGCGCGCAAAATAGGCTTCGGAAACCGCCGTCGATCCTGACGAGGCTTCGATGATCGTGGTGCCTTCTTTGATCCAGCCGTTGCACAAACCGTATAAAAACAGTGAGCGCGCCAGGCGGTGCTTAAGGCTGCCGGTGGGGTGCGTGCTTTCATCTTTCAGGTAGAGCTGAATGCCGGGGAAGGCGGGCAGCGTCAGGCGAATCAGGTGCGTGTCCGCAGAGCGCTGGTAGTCGGCGTTAATCTCACTGATGGCGTGCTTTATCCAGGTGCTGTTCATCATTACGTCCTGTTTGTCATTTTGTGCCCAGCTTAACGGAAAGCACGGAAAAAATTGTTGCTATATAGCCTTTGAAATACAATTAAGAGAGAATAATTTTCTCCATGGGTCGCTAATGATAGATAAAATTGACCGTAAGTTGCTGGCCTTGTTGCAGGAGGATTGCACCCTCTCTTTGCAGGCGCTGGCCGATGCCGTTAATCTGACCACCACGCCCTGCTGGAAACGCCTGAAGCGCCTCGAAGACGACGGTGTTTTGCGTGCACGCGTTGCGCTGTTGGATGCAGAAAAATTAGGACTCGGACTCACGGCATTCGTGCTGATAAAAACCCAGCATCACAGCAGCGAATGGTATAGCCGCTTTGTGTCACAGGTGACGCAAATGCCCGAAGTCCTTGGCTTCTGGCGTATGGCGGGCGAATACGACTATCTCCTGCGGGTACAGGTAGCGGACATGAAACGCTACGACGACTTTTACAAACGACTGGTCAACAGCGTGCCGGGCTTATCTGACGTGACATCGAGTTTTGCGATGGAACAGATTAAGTACACTACCGCGTTGCCAGTTGAATAAATTTCTGGGTAATTCTGCGTGCGATTATTTGCTCAACTCAGCTGGTATTTCCGTCGGGAATGGCGCCGCTATCTTGGCGCGGTCCTGCTGCTTATCATTATTGCCATTCTGCAACTGATCCCGCCAAAGGTGGTGGGTATCGTGGTGGATGGCGTGACGCAACAACACTACACCACCACGCACATTATGATGTGGGTGGCAACGCTGGCGCTGATTGCGGTGGTGGTCTATCTGCTGCGCTACGTCTGGCGCGTGCTGCTGTTCGGCGCGTCGTATCAGCTCGCCGTTGAACTGCGTGAAGATTATTATCGCCAGCTCAGCCGTCAGCATCCTGAATTTTACCTGCGTCACCGCACCGGGGATTTGATTGCCCGCGCCACCAACGACGTTGATCGCGTGGTGTTTGCCGCCGGAGAAGGCGTGCTGACGCTGGTGGATTCGCTGGTCATGGGCTGTGCAGTGCTGATCGTCATGTCGACTCAGATTAGCTGGGAACTGACATTGCTGGCGCTGGTGCCGATGCCAATCATGGCGGTGGTTATCAAGCGTAACGGCGACACATTGCATAACCGCTTCAAGCTGGCGCAGGCGGCGTTCTCCGGCCTGAACGACCGCACACAGGAAAGCCTGACCAGCATCCGCATGATCAAAGCCTTTGGTCTGGAAGACCGTCAGTCGGCGCAGTTTGCAGCCGACGCGGCAGATACCGGCGCGAAAAATATGCGCGTGGCTCGGGTGGATGCCCGCTTCGATCCGACGATTTACATCGCAATCGGTATGGCGAACCTACTGGCGATTTCCGGCGGCAGCTGGATGGTGGTGCACGGCAGCCTGACGCTTGGCCAGCTGACCAGCTTCATGATGTATCTCGGCCTGATGATTTGGCCCATGCTGGCGCTGGCGTGGATGTTTAATATCGTCGAGCGCGGCAGTGCCGCTTACACCCGAATCCGCGCCATGCTCTCCGAAGCGCCGGTGGTGGACGATGGTACGCAAATACTGACGTCCGACCGCGGCACGCTGGCGGTGAATATCCGCGAGTTCCGCTATCCGCAAACCGAAAAGCCGACGCTGCATAATGTGCAGTTCAGCTTGCAGCCCGGCCAGATGCTGGGGATTTGCGGCCCAACCGGCGCCGGGAAATCTACGGTGTTGTCGCTTATCCAGCGTCATTTTGACGTCACCGAGGGCGACATTCGTTTCCAGGATTTGCCTCTGACGGCGCTGCAGCTCGACAGCTGGCGTAGCCGACTGGCGGTGGTCAATCAGACTCCGTTCTTATTCTCCGATACCGTGGGCAGCAACATTGCGCTCGGGAAACCGGGAGCGACGCAGGCAGAAATTGAGCATGTGGCACGACTTGCCAGTGTGCATGAAGACATTCTACGTTTGCCGCAGGGCTATGAAACGGAAGTGGGTGAGCGCGGCGTGATGCTGTCCGGCGGGCAGAAGCAGCGTATTTCCATCGCGCGCGCACTGTTGCTCGATGCTGAAATCCTGATCCTGGACGATGCGTTGTCTGCGGTCGATGGACGCACGGAGCATCAGATCCTCCACAACCTGCGTCAGTGGGGCGAAGGCCGCACGGTGATCATCAGCGCGCACCGCCTGTCGGCCTTGACCGAAGCGAGTGAAATTATCGTCATGCAGCATGGACACATTGCCCAGCGCGGCGAACACGAGCAGCTGGCGATCCAGTCCGGCTGGTATCGCGATATGTATCGTTATCAGCAGCTGGAGGCAGCGCTCGACGACGTGCCTGAAGAGCAGCGTGAGGAGGACGGCGATGCGTAGTTTCGGACAACTTTGGCCAACGCTCAAACGCCTGCTGGCCTACGGTTCACCGTGGCGCAAGCCATTAGGCATCGGTATGGCGATAATGTGGATTGCCGCCATCGCGGAAGTCACCGGCCCGCTGCTGATAAGCTATTTCATCGATAACATGGTGGCGAAAAGCTATCTGCCGTGGGGCATTGTTATTGGTCTTGCCGCGTCGTACGTTGGCCTGCAACTGCTGGCCGCGTCGCTGCACTATGCGCAGTCGCTGCTGTTTAACCGGGCCGCTGTTGGGGTGGTGCAACAATTGCGCACCGACGTCATGGACGCCGCGCTGCGTCAGCCGCTCAGCGAGTTTGACGTGCAGCCGGTCGGGCAGCTGATTTCACGCGTGACTAACGACACCGAAGTGATTCGCGATCTGTACGTCACCGTGGTTTCTACAGTGCTTCGCAGCGCGGCGTTAATCAGTGCGATGCTGGTGGCCATGTTCACTCTCGACTGGCGCATGGCGCTGGTGGCAATCGCCATCTTCCCGGCGGTGATCGTGGTGATGCTGATTTATCAGCGCTACAGCACGCCGATTGTGCGTCGCGTCCGCGCCTATCTGGCGGATATCAACGACGGTTTCAACGAAGTCATCAACGGCATGAGTGTTATCCAGCAGTTCCGTCAGCAGGCACGTTTTGGCGAACGGATGGGTGAAGCGAGTCGCTCGCACTACATGGCCCGCATGCAGACTCTGCGTCTGGATGGCTTTCTGCTGCGCCCGCTGTTGAGCCTGTTCTCCTCACTGATTCTCTGCGGGTTGCTGATGCTGTTTGGGCTGAGCAATACCGGTACGATTGAAGTCGGTGTGCTGTATGCGTTTATCAGCTACCTTGGTCGTTTGAACGAGCCGCTGATCGAACTCACCACCCAGCAGTCGATGTTGCAACAGGCGGTGGTGGCGGGCGAGCGCGTGTTTGAACTGATGGACAAACCGCGTCAAAACTACGGCGAAGACGACGCGCCGCTGCAAAGCGGATCGATCGATGTCGATGACGTCTCTTTCGCCTACCGTGGCGATCGTCTGGTGCTGCAGGACATCAACATTAACGTGCCAACGCGCAACTTTGTGGCGTTGGTCGGGCATACCGGCAGCGGTAAAAGTACGCTCGCCAGCCTGCTGATGGGCTACTATCCGCTGACGAAAGGCGAAATTCGCCTTGATGGACGCCCGCTGTCGTCGCTGAGCCACAGCGTCATTCGTCAGGGCGTGGCGATGGTTCAGCAGGACCCGGTGGTACTGGCCGAATCCTTCTTTGCCAACGTCACGTTGGGCCGTGATATCAGCGAGGAACAGGTCTGGCAGGCGCTTGAAACGGTGCAACTCGCAGAACTGGCGCGCAGCCTGAGCGACGGGATTTACACCCGGCTCGGTGAACAGGGCAACAATCTGTCGGTCGGGCAGAAACAGCTGCTGGCACTGGCTCGCGTGTTGGTGGATACCCCGCAAATTCTGATCCTTGATGAAGCCACCGCAAATATTGATTCTGGCACCGAACAGGCAATTCAACAGGCGCTAGCGCTGGTGCGTCAGCGCACGACGCTGGTGGTGATCGCCCATCGACTCTCGACCATCGTTGAGGCCGACACCATCATGGTGCTACATCGTGGCGAGGCGGTGGAGCGGGGCACACATCAGCAACTTCTTGAAGCCAAAGGGCGTTACTGGCAGATGTATCAGCTGCAGCTTGCCGGAGAAGAACTGGCGGCCAGTATCGAAGAAGAAACGCTTATCGCCTGATGCACCACGATTAAGCAAATTACTAACACCAGCGCGCGCTGGTGCAAAAACAAAACGCACCTTGCACCGCAATGGTGCGTTTTGTTTTTCATTCCTGCCTCTCATTTTCGTTAAGTCGAACGGCGCCACTCGCCGCACCCACAGAAAAGGCCAGAATCCTCTGAATGGCCGCCGGTTTTAATTTCTGGCACGCCGATTGCTTTACCTCATACGTGTTAGCTGCCGCCATTACCGAATTCTGACTGGAGGGGATCTATGAAGCTGGTTACCGTGGTGATTAAACCATTCAAACTCGAAGACGTTCGCGAAGCGCTGTCTTCCATTGGTATTCAGGGGCTGACCGTAACCGAGGTGAAAGGCTTCGGGCGTCAGAAAGGCCATGCCGAGCTTTACCGTGGTGCCGAATATAGCGTCAACTTTCTGCCGAAGGTGAAAATCGATGTGGCGATCGCCGACGATCAACTCGATGAGGTGATCGACGTGATCAGTAAAGCGGCGTACACCGGCAAGATTGGCGACGGCAAGATCTTTGTCGCCGAGCTGCAACGCGTCATTCGTATTCGTACCGGCGAAGCCGACGAAGCGGCTCTGTAACTCCTGGCACACAGTGATAGGGATCGAGAAAATGAACAAAACTCTACTGAAAATTGCCCCAGCTGTACTGGCACTGTTGCCGGGCCTGGCGATGGCGGCGCCTGCGGTCGCCGATAAAGCCGACAACGCCTTTATGATGATCAGCACCGCGCTGGTGCTGTTTATGAGTATCCCCGGAATTGCGCTGTTTTACGGCGGCCTGATCCGCGGCAAAAACGTGCTCTCCATGCTGACTCAGGTCACCGTCACCTTCGCCCTGGTTTGCGTGCTGTGGGTGGTTTACGGTTATACCCTGGCGTTCGGCACCGGCGGCAACTTCTTCGGCAGCTTCGACTGGGTGCTGCTGAAAGGTATCGAACTGAAAGCGCTGATGGGCACCTTCTATCAATACATTCACGTGGCCTTCCAGGGGTCATTCGCCTGTATTACCGTCGGCCTGATTGTTGGCTCGCTGGCTGAGCGCATTCGCTTCTCCGCCGTGCTGATTTTCGTGGTGGTGTGGATGACCTTCTCCTACGTGCCGATTGCGCACATGGTCTGGGGCGGTGGTTTACTGGCTACCCATGGCGCGCTGGACTTTGCGGGCGGCACCGTTGTACATATCAACGCCGCCGTCGCGGGCCTGGTGGGTGCATACCTGATTGGCAAGCGCGTGGGCTTTGGCAAAGAAGCGTTCAAACCGCATAACCTGCCAATGGTCTTCACCGGCACGGCTATCCTGTACGTGGGCTGGTTCGGCTTTAACGCCGGTTCCGCAAGCTCCGCCAACGAAATTGCTGCGCTTGCTTTCCTGAACACTGTAGTGGCGACAGCGGCTGCGATTCTGGCCTGGGTCTTCGGTGAGTGGGCGGTACGCGGTAAACCTTCTCTGCTCGGCGCATGTTCTGGTGCAATCGCTGGTCTGGTTGCGGTCACGCCTGCCTGTGGTTACATCGGCGTGGGAGGCTCACTGATTGTTGGTATCGCGGCGGGTCTGGCTGGTCTGTGGGGTGTCACCGCTCTGAAACGTTGGTTGCGTGTGGATGACCCATGCGATGTCTTCGGTGTACACGGCGTGTGTGGGATTGTGGGTTGTATCCTGACCGGTATCTTCGCATCGACGTCACTGGGTGGCGTAGGCTATGCAGAAGGCGTGACCATGGGCCATCAGGTTCTGGTACAGCTGGAAAGTATCGGTCTGACAATTGTCTGGTCGGGCGTGGTGGCCTTCGTCGGCTACAAACTGGCTGACCTGACCGTGGGTCTGCGTGTTCCGGAAGAGCAGGAACGCGAAGGTCTGGACGTCAACAGTCACGGCGAAAATGCGTATAACGCATAATAAAAGCAAACGGCAACCTAGGGTTGCCGTTTTAATGTTTGCACCCTCTCAAGGTAAAAGCAAAACGGCAATCCTTTGATTGCCGTTTTTAATGTTTGCACCCTCTCCCTGTGGGAGAGGGCTGGGGTGAGGGCATCAGGCCGCAGAAAACCCATCAGGCCGCACAAACCTCAATTGCGATTACGTATCACGCCTTCCTGTACCGTCGACGCGACCAGCACACCCTCCTGCGTATAAAACTCACCGCGAACAAAACCGCGTGCGCTCGACGCAGACGTGCTCTCCACGCTGTACAGCAGCCATTCGTTCATATTGAACGGACGATGGAACCACATGGAATGGTCAATCGTCGCGACCTGCATCCCTTTTTCGAGGAAGCCCACGCCGTGCGGCTGTAGGGCGACCGGCAGAAAGTTAAAATCAGACGCATAGCCCAGCAGATACTGATGCACGCGGAAATCATCGGCCACCGTGCCATTGGCGCGGATCCACACTTGGCGTTTTGGCTCAGCCACGTGTCCCTTCATTGGGTTATGAAACTCGACCGGACGAATCTCCAGCGGCTTGTCACACAGGAATTTCTCTTTCACCTGCGGGGGCAGCAGATGCGCCAACTGACGGGCGATATCTGTTTCGGATGTCAGCGAATCAGGAGCAGGGGCCTGCGGCATCTGTTTTTGATGTTCGTAGCCTGATTCCGGCGCCTGGAAAGAGGCGGTCATATAAAAAATCGGTTTACCGTTCTGGATAGCGGCCACGCGGCGGGCGCTGAAACTGTTGCCATCGCGGAGGACTTCCACGTCATACACAATCGGTTTCTGGCTGTCGCCCGGGCGTAAAAAGTAGCTGTGGAACGAATGCACCAGACGGTCGACAGGCACGGTTTCTTTAGCGGCATACAGCGCCTGACCGACGACCTGACCGCCAAATACCTGGCGTAAGCCCAGATCCTCACTTTGACCGCGGAACAATCCCTCTTCAATTTTTTCCAGATTTAACAGGGTTAGCAGATTAGAGAGAGCCTGACTCATAAATGTCCTCAAAGGTAAAAAGACCGCGTGCTGCGCGGGAATAGCCACAGTATAACGCAGTTTTCGAAGTGGTCCGATGGGTGCAATTATCTGAATAACGGCGCGATTACAGGCAAATATCTACGATCTGTGCCACACTTACTGCGTCACAAATGTTTTAACCACTCACTCTTGCGGGATTTAATCCTGTAATTGCATGGATGATAAGGAGAACATAATGAAACTCGTGCACATGTTAAGTGGTTTAGCGGTTGCGGTTGCACTGTCTGCCTGTGCTCAAAAAAGTGCGGATATCAAGACACCTGCGCCTAGCCCGAACCCCTCTGAGGCTACACAACCTGTAATTCAGCAACCTAACGTTTCCGGTACCGCCTGGATCCGCCAGAAAGTGGCCTTGCCACCGGATGCGGTGCTGACGGTAACGCTGTCGGATGCTTCTCTGGCAGATGCGCCGTCGAAAGTACTTGCTCAGAAAGTGACGCGTACGGAAGGGAAACAGGCGCCGTTCAGCTTTGTATTGCCGTATAACCCGGCAGATATTCAGCCAAACGCACGGATCCTGCTGAGTGCGGCGGTGACCATCAACGATAAACTGGTGTTCATTACCGATACGGTACAGCCGGTTATCAACAATGGTGGTACCAAAGCTGACCTGACGCTGGTGCCGGTGCAGCAAACCCCAGTGCCGGTGGCGACTGATGGTGGTGCGGCGACAACCGTGCCGTCGACTTCACCGACTCAGGTGAATCCGTCGTCTTCCGTACCTGCCCCGACGCAAATCCCATAACGTCGGTTTCCCTCCTCCTCGCGGGGGAGGGATCAGTAATTCCAGCGATACTTCTGCATATCAATTTTGCCGCTACCCGATACCTGAATCCCTTCCGACAGCAACGCCTGGCGCTGACGCTGGAGATCGGGCCCGGTCAGGGAAATATTGCCATGGCGATTGACCACCCGATGCCACGGCAGGGTTGATCCTTCCGGTAAACGGCGCAGAACGCCACCCACTTGACGCGCCGCGCGAGGCGAACCCGCCAGTCGCGCGACGTCTCCGTAGGTCGTGACGGCCCCCTCCGGGATGGCCGCAACGATTTGCCACACCCGATGGGGAAATGTATCAATGGGTTCCATAGCGCTTTCCCGTTGTGAAAAGCACAGGATAAGCGACGCACTTCAGGTTGTGAAGGTGGAGATCACTCGGGCTGCTGGAAGGTAAACTCCAGGGCCAGACCAATCACCTGTGAAGTACTCGGTGCAAACTCGTCGGGTTTGACCACCTGATTTTCGAGGAATTTCAGCTTTCTGGAGGCGGTGTTGATAATCAACTTTCCGCGCAATTCTGGCAGAATCTGGGTACTGATGGGATACGTCACACGCCCGGAAACTGCGACAGGCAGCCTGCGCAAAGGCACATGGCCCACTACGCCAAGCGAGGCGAATAGCACCGCCACTGGCGTGACAAATAGCAATGCGTTAGGGCTGACGCTGATAAAATCCAACACCACGTTGGGGCGTAAATAGTTCAGCCCCTGATGGGCAAGAGTCACTTCGTCGATAGCGGGCATTGGCAGCGTGAGTGTCAAAGGCAGTGAATTGATCATTGTCGACCCCTGAAAAGAAGAAAGACGGATGTCCGATAGCCTTAATCAGTCTGGACACTCTCTCAGCTTTTGCTGGGAGCGAGTTCGCAATATAGAAATCTTGTTCTCACAGGACGGCTGCAAAGGCATGGTCGCACAATAAACCACCATCCAGACCGTGGTGGGTTGCAATTGCCGGGCCGCACAGGGATAATGCGCTAGCGCGTTAGGAATAACGCTCTCAATGGGGGCTCTGTTGGTTCTCCCGCAACGCTACTCTGTTCACCAGGTCAGATCCGGAAGGAAGCAGCCAGGGCAGACGACGTGTGTGCCGGGATGTAGCTGGCAGGGCCCCCACCCATTTCTGCTATCCCTCTGATTTGATTCCTTCTCTGAAGACATTCTCGCAAAGCGCAGATGAACGTTGCGTTGTTTTTCATCGCTATCTTACCTGGTTTCGTCGGCCCTCTCTGCCATCACCCTTGATAGTCAATCTTCGATCCCTGAATGATACAAAAACACTTTTTACGTACCCAAGAAATAAACTCTTTTCACCTCTGTCATCACGCGCTCTTTATTCCGCGGAGAAATGCCTTCGGATGATTCTTGCTGATTGCACAAAAAATATCACTTTCATGTAAATTTAAACTTATGTTTATTTCTTTAGTTACATTAGCGCACCGGGGATGTAATACCATCACGGTCACTCTATAGTTAATTTGTCATGATTTTATTTGGCTGTTTTATTTTGATGTTAAAGAGGAATGCACGATGGTGATTTGTCCACCAAAACGTCCCGATGAGGCAATTGAAATTTTAATCAACGCCCTGACACCTTTAGGTGAAAGAATAGATATTATTGCACGGAAGCGAGTTGGCTGGGGAACACAGGAGAAACCGTATATATATCTGTGTATCGAGGGGGAGGTTTCCGTATTAAGAATATCTGATGGGCTCCTTCTGGGTAGCACCAGTGAACGGCATGTACTCGGTTTTACAGAAATGTTTTGTCCTATTCGCAGCAATCTCATCAGGGCCGAAACGAAGTGCACGATGATACGCGTAGACGCCAGGCTGGCGATTGGCGAAATTGAGCGGCTCAGCTTATGGCGGGCAGTCGCAGAGTTGGCCACATATCACACGACTTACATGGTGTATCGTGATATGCAGATTGTTAATCAACGTACACCACCGGTTGTGCATCAGTATCTACAGGAACTGGATCAGTTGCCAGAAGAAAGAAAATATCGAGTCAACATTCTGAACTACATTCAGGAACGTACCGGCCTGTCACGCAGCAGTATTCTCAATGTTGTCTCATCATTAAAAAAGAAGAAATATATCGACTACGAACGGGGAGGGTATCAGCTCAAAATTAACAACTTGCCTGAATGACGGCTACCATCCCGTCATTATTATGTCCGGAAGGTGAGAGTAATCAACGTGATTATTTTCATTGCCAGACTGCGGGATATATTGCGCAACACAAGGATGGCGTTGCGCAATAATTGCCGGGGGATCTACCCGCCCTGGATAGCATATACATATTTTTGTCGCGGAAGCAGTTCGTCGCAGGTGATAGATTCTTCTCCGTAAACACTCAGATGCTTTTCATCGGCAATATTTTCCAACGAGCGGTATATGGCAAAGCGTATGCTCATCGCCTGTGCATGTCCGGCGTGAGGGGTTACTTTTTCGGCCGACCTGGCCATACGTCCACGCAGTTGCCGGCAATTAGCGTCAGATTAAGCTGTTCGGACAACTGACGGTCTTCTTCCGTCCAGGATTCCAGCGGCTGCCGGCCACCCCAGATTGTTATCGCATGTGGCGCATCCGGACGATAGTTAAACTCACCCAGTTCCAGCGTCTTTCCGTTTTCGAGTTCCACCACCACCGTTTCACCCTCAACCTGATGCAACGCTCCGGTGCTATCCGTCACAAAAATCTTCATGCTTAACCTCATCTCAACTTTTTTCCAGTGTTCCCCATTCTGAAGCATGCCGGATAAACGCATTATCAACCTTCAAATTTGAGTGTTACTGTGCGTGATGTGAAGCAAGAATAAACAGCTTGTCATGCCGCTGAAATAATACTGTCATCTGGCTGTCATATATTGAGCAGACAATTATTATGGGTAATTAATTATTTCAAATATATGAAAAATTTATTACTGGATTGCCTAAAGATGTTCGTGTATTAATTATGTTAATTTATTGCACGGGAAGTTTGACCATGACCACTGCGGTTTTGAATGTTAAAATTGAAAACGATTTAAAAGAGCAACTACGTCATTATGCGGAAGTCCATAACGAGACCTTAAGCGCAGCAACCCAACGTCTGCTGCAGCTGGCGCTAGAAACGGCATCAGAGGTGGGAGTATCCGAAGACGAGGTAGACAGTCAGCATACCGAAGAAGAATCAACTCCTCTTACTCCTAAAGAAATCAAAGCGATACGAAAAATTCTGAAGAAGAGAAAATGAAACAACAACTTTCAACAGCCGCTAACTACGGCGAGGCCTGTGAAATGCTCCGCTCCGGATATGTTAAGCATGTCCGCCTGAACTGGAATGTCGGCAGCGATGAGTTCTTTCGCATTGCCTCTGACTGGTGCGACACTGGCGCAAAAATTAAAAAAGACGGTGACAGCTTTATTATAACCGTGAAAGGGTTCCCGATCCCACGCCAGCATTAATCAAAATGTGAACATCCTTTCATATTGCTGAAACCTGAAAGCAGGATCCTGTTCGGCGATAATAAACACTCAAATCATCTCATGAATCATGGACGAATTATTTTGACGCGCTAATCGCTGTTATTAGCGCGTCGCTATTTTAATAGATAATTTTTCTTGTTCGTAAATTATTCTGCTGACCGTTCAGAGAATTCCAGACGGGTTGCAAGGTTTTGAAGGCGATCCGCAGCGCTTCATCGTCCAGAGTGAACGGCAACCGCAGCCAGCGATCAAATGCCCCGGCCAGCCCAAATCGCGTTCCTGTACCCAAATGAATCCCCACACTTTCAGCTCGCGCGGCAAACAGCGTCGAGAGCATATCCGGTAACTCCACCCAGAATGAAAGGCCCCCTTCCGGCTGCGCATAGCGCCACTGCGGGAAATATTCCGCCATTAACGCGCTGCACATATCCCGACGGGCGGCGAGCATCTGTCGTCTTTCCGGTAGCAGGTGGTCGGCATTTTCCAGTAGCCAGCCGGTGGCGAGCTGCTCCAGCAGCGGCGAGCCTAAATCCAGCGTATCGCGCGCCTGCACCAGCGAAGACAACGTGCGCGATGAAGCGCGGATCCACCCAAGCCGCAAACCGCCCCAAAAACTTTTACCCGTCGAGCCCAGCGTTATCACTGGTGCATCTGCGTTGAACGCGGCCAGCGGCGGCGGCGGGGGGGCGTTGTACCAGAGATCAACCATCGTTTCGTCAATCACCAGCGTAGTGCGCGTGCGTGCGGAAAGGTCGGCTATGCGCTGGCGAGTCGGGCCGTCCATACAGCGGCCGGTCGGATTATGAAAGTCCGGCATCAGATACGCAAGACGGGGTGAAGTTTGCGCGAACGTGGCGGCCAGACCGTCCACGTCCCAGCCTTCCGCGGGCAAGGATACGCCAACCGGGCGGCAGGATGCGCCCTGAATAGCTGCAATCGCCAGCGGATAAGTGGGGTTATCGACCACCACCCGGTCGCCGGGACCCGTCAACAGCCGCAGGATCAGCGCCAGCCCACTCACCGCCCCGTTCACAATCATGATTTCGTCAGCGCGCGTCGGCAAACCGCGTGCGCAATAACGTTGCGCAATGGCTTCGCGCAGCGCCGGTAAACCCTGCTGATCGTAACCGGTGCTGGCTAAATGCTGCGGTAAGAGAGAGAGCGCGTGAAGATAAGCCTGATGAATTTCCGGCCCGGCACTGAGGGCGGCAGTGGATAAGTTCAGCGACTGCATGGTGTTCATTCGGGTCGGGATTTGCGCCTGCTGCGCCGGAAGAATGACCCGGGAACCGCTGCCATGGCGGCTGACCACATAGCCTTCATCGCGCAGTTGGGCCAGCGCGCTGGCTACTGTAGTGCGGCTCACGCCGAGCGCGGTCGACAATTCGCGTTCGCCGGGCAGTCGGCTGTCGAGCGCCAGGCGACCGTCGAGAATTAACAGTCGCAGTGCCTCAGCCAGCTGACGCCAGAGTGAGGTGCGGGAGGGGGTTTCCTGCCAGTGGCCCAGCAGGCTCACCAGCGACTGACTACCGGAACGACGAAGAGACATAGCAGTCCACTTTTATAAAACTGGTCATTAATAATAGGTCCATTTTTAACGATGATGCCTTTTTCAGCAACACATAATGAGGTCGTTATGCTGCGCCGTTTACTGCAACTGTATGTCGGGCTATCTCTGTACGGTATTTCCACCGGGATGTTTGTACGTGCCAATCTGGGGGCCGATCCGTGGAACGTTTTTCATCTCGGCGTCGGCAAGGTCTTTTCGCTGGATATTGGCACGGTGATGATCCTCACCGGGGCGCTGGTGTTGCTGCTGTGGATCCCCATTCGTCAGCGTCCGGGACTGGGCACCATCAGTAATGTGATTGTGCTCGGGCTGGCGGCCAATGCCACCCTGGCGGTGCTCTCAACACCGGATTCGCTATGGCTGAAAAGCGGGCTGATGATGGCGGCGGTGGTGGTGAATGCCCTGGCAACCGGGATGTATATTGGCGCCGGTTTTGGCCCAGGACCACGTGATGGCCTGATGACCGGGATCCACGCCCGCACCGGTTGGTCTGTTCGCGTGATCCGCACCAGTATCGAGTTGACGGTGTTGATCGTTGGCTATCTGCTGGGGGGCAGCGTTGGCATTGGCACGCTGGTTTATGCGCTGGCGATTGGCCCATTGATCCAGCTCTGTTTACCGTGGTTCCGCACCGAACCCGCGGCACGTCCCGCGCTGAAAAAAGAGAACGTCCTGAGCTAAATTACGAAGCGCTCACAGTCAGCGGCGGGAATATCCGTTACACTGACGGCATTGCTTTCCGGATGCCGCAATTATGAAAACCACCACCCTTTACGATGTCGCCCGTGTCGCGGGCGTTTCCTACCAGACCGTTTCCCGCGTGATAAACCAGGCGGCGCATGTCTCGGCGCGTACGCGTGAAAAGGTTGAGCGAGCGATGGCGGAACTCAACTATGTTCCTCACCGTGGCGCGCAGCTTCTGGCGGGAAAACGCCAGCCGACGCTGGGGCTGATCAGTGCTGATCTGGCGCTGCATGCCCCGTCGCAAATTGCGTCTGCGGTGAAACAGCGCGCGGGTGAGCAGGGTTACGCGGTGCTGATTTCGATGGTCACCAACAATGCGGAAACTTGCTGTCGGGAGGCGGTACAGGAGTTGCTGGCACAGCGCGTCGAGGGCCTGATGATCAACGTTCCGCTGGAAGATGACGTTGCGCAACGGCTACGGGAGCTGGCGACGCCGCTGCCGGTGCTGTTCCTCGATGTCAGCGAACAGGCGGCGGTGAACAGCCTCGTGTTCAGCCCTTCGCAGGGGGCGCAGCTTGGGGTGGCGCATCTGCTGGAGCAGGGGCATTCACGCATTGCGCTGCTGGCAGGGCCTGAAGCGTCCATCTCGGCACGAGCGCGCCTGGCAGGCTGGCAACAGTCGCTTGCGGCGGCCGGGCTGACGCCATGCGCAGTGGCGCGCGGAGACTGGAGCGCGCAGTCGGGGTATGAAAAAGCCCACGGTTTATTGGCGAATGCGAATAAACCTGACGCGGTGCTGGTGGCGAACGATCAGATGGCGCTCGGCGTGCTGCGGGCCTGTGCTGAAAAGGGCATTACGGTGCCGGGGCAACTGTCCGTCGTGGGTTATGACGATACCACCGACAGCGCGTGGTTTACCCCGCCGTTGACCACGATTCGTCAAGCGTTTCGCGAAGCGGGCGAACAGGGCGTTGACTGGTTGACGGGCGATCGCGAGGCCGATGTTCTCAGCCAGACCTCGCTGCCGGTGACACTGGTGGTGCGTGGATCGACCGCGCCTGCTCACCAGGAACCGCCGGAGGATCTGGCCCATCGTTTACACGAACTGGCGGCGCTGGCGAGCAAATTGGGCCTGCGCTGATCGCTTTGTGATCGTGCTCGCTTCTTGCCGACAGGATCCTTTACCCTTTTTGCTGAACGGTGCATGCTCACTAAAATTGTGAGCGCTTCGCAAAGAGGTTTATCTGATGACATCTGCACCTTCTCCCTTGGCTCTGCAACTGGCGCGTCGTGACTGGGAAAACCCCGGCGTTACCCAATGGCATCGTTTAGCGGCCCACGCGCCGATGAACAGCTGGCGCGATCCGCTCGCGGCGCAGCAAGACGCGGCTTCAGCGTCGCAAAAATCCCTCAACGGCGAGTGGCGCTTTAGCTTCTTTAGCGCCCCCGAAGCGGTGCCGGACGCTTGGCTCGATGGCGATTTGCCTGACGCCGTCGCCATGCCGGTGCCGTCGAACTGGCAGATGCAGGGTTTCGATACGCCGATTTATACCAACGTCACCTATCCCATTCCGGTCACGCCGCCGCAGGTGCCTGCCGACAACCCGACCGGCTGCTATTCCCGCGATATTGAGGTACCGGAAAGCTGGCTCCAGCAGGGGCAGACGCGGATCGTGTTCGACGGCGTGAACTCGGCGTTTCATCTGTGGTGCAACGGCGTGTGGGTCGGTTATTCCCAGGACAGCCGCCTGCCTGCGGAATTTGATCTCAGCGAGGTGCTGGTCGCCGGGCGCAACCGGCTGGTGGTAATGGTGCTGCGTTGGTGCGACGGCAGCTATCTGGAAGATCAGGACATGTGGCGGATGAGCGGCATTTTCCGCGATGTCTCGCTGCTGCATAAGCCCGCGACGCGCATTGCGGATTATTATCACGTCACGGAGTTGAACGAGGATTTCAGCCGCGGCGTGCTTAAACTTAACGTGACGCTGGAAGGTGAGGCGTTTAACGAAAGCGAAGTGGAAGCCGTGCTGTGGCGTGATGGCGTGGAGGTTGGCCGTCAGCGGAAGAAACCGGGCAGCGACATTGTTGATGAGCGCGGCAACTGGGCCGAACGGCTGGCGCTGGCGATCCCGGTTAACGAACCATCATTGTGGAGTGCGGAGATCCCCAATCTTTATCGACTGACGATCACCCTGTTTGACGCCGACGGACAGGCGCTGGAAACCGAAGCCTGCGACGTCGGCTTTCGTCGGGTGGCCATCGTTGACGGCCTGCTGACGCTCAACGGCAAACCGCTGCTGATCCGCGGCGTGAACCGTCATGAACATCACCCACAAACCGGGCAGGCCGTGGATGAAGCCACCATGCGGCAGGATATTTTGCTGATGAAGCAAAACAACTTTAACGCCGTGCGCTGCTCGCATTATCCTAACCATCCGCTGTGGTACCGGCTCTGCGACCGCTACGGCCTGTACGTGGTGGATGAAGCCAATATCGAAACCCACGGCATGGTGCCGATGAGCCGTCTGGCGGACGATCCGCGCTGGTTACCGGCGATGAGCGAGCGCGTAACGCGCATGGTGAGCCGCGATCGCAATCATCCGTCGATCATTATCTGGTCGCTCGGCAATGAATCTGGGCACGGCGCGAACCACGATGCGCTGTATCGCTGGCTGAAAACGACGGATCCGACGCGTCCGGTGCAGTACGAAGGCGGCGGGGCGAATACCGCCGCGACTGATATCGTCTGCCCGATGTACGCGCGTGTGGATCAGGATCAGCCATTCCCGGCAGTGCCGAAATGGTCGCTGAAAAAATGGATGGGTCTGCCGGGCGAAACGCGGCCGCTGATCCTCTGCGAATACGCGCACGCGATGGGCAACAGCTTCGGCGGCTTCGCCAAATACTGGCAGGCGTTCCGCGAGTTCCCGCGTTTGCAGGGCGGTTTCGTCTGGGACTGGGTCGATCAGGCGCTTTGTAAAACCGACGCCGATGGGCAGACGTTTTGGGCTTATGGCGGTGATTTTGGCGACACGCCGAACGATCGTCAGTTCTGCATGAACGGCCTGGTCTTCCCGGATCGCACGCCGCACCCGGCGTTATTTGAAGCCAAACGCGCGCAGCAGTTTTTCCAGTTCCGCCTGCATTCGCGTGCGCCTCTGTGCGTTGAAATCAGTAGCGAATACCTGTTCCGGCGCAGCGATAACGAACGCCTCTGTTGGTGGATATCGCGCGACGGTGAACGCCTGGCCGAAGGCGAGTGCGTCCTGAATCTGGCGCCGCAGAGCCGCCAGTTGCTTGAACTGCCGGATATTACGCTGCCCGCAGGCGAGGGTGAAATCTGGCTGAACGTCGAAGTGTGGCAGACCGATGCCACCGCCTGGTCTGAAGCCAATCATCTTTGTGCCTGGGACCAGTGGCCGCTGCCCGCGCCGCTCGCCGTGCCAGCCTCACGCGTTACGGGCCATGCGCCGCAGTTGGGCGTGAGTGAAAAAGCCTTCACCGTCAGCCATGGCAGTCAGCGCTGGGCGTTTTGTCGGGAAAATGGGCATTTGAACCAATGGTGGCGAGATGGGCAGGCGGGGCTGCTGTCGCCGGTTCTGGACAACTTCACCCGCGCGCCGCTGGATAACGATATTGGCGTCAGCGAAGCCACGCGCATTGATCCGAATGCCTGGGTTGAGCGCTGGAAGGCGGCCGGACTCTACGCCATGCAGGCCCGCCTGCTGCACTGCGAAGCCCGCGATCAGGGTGATGAGGTGGTGATTCGCACCCGCCACGTATGGGAGCATCAACAGAAAGCGCTGTTTATCTCGGATAAACACTGGCGCATCGATGGCAGCGGTACGCTTCATGCGGAAATCGACGTGACCGTGGCGACCGATATCCCCGAGCCAGCGCGCATCGGCCTGAACTTCCACCTGGCAGACATTGCGCCAGAGGCATCGTGGCTGGGTCTTGGGCCGCATGAGAACTACCCTGACAGAAAGCTCGCCGCGCGTCAGGGCCGCTGGACGTTGCCGCTCGAAAAACTGCATACGCCATATATCTTCCCCACTGAAAATGGCCTGCGTTGCGACACCCGCGAACTGCGTTATGGCGATAATCTCTGGCAGGGCGCGTTCCATTTCGGCCTGAGCCGCTATGGTCAGCAGCAGCTGCATGAGGTGAGTCATCAGCATTTGCTGCGCGAAGAAGCGGGCTGCTGGCTGAACCTCGACACGTTCCACATGGGGGTCGGCGGCGATGATTCGTGGAGCCCGAGCGTGTCACCAGAATTCCTGCTGCCATCACGCCGCCTGCGTTATGCGTTCAGCTGGCGTCGCGACTAAACTTATCAACGCCGGATGCGGCCAGAAACGCTGGCCGCACCGTTCACTTCGGAGGTTATCTCATGAAGTATGTTGATGGTTTTGTCGTTGCCGTGCCTGCGGATAAAAAGGAGGCGTATATTGCGCTGGCGGCAAAGGCGGCACCGCTGTTTAAAGAGTTTGGTGCAACCCGCGTGGTGGAATGTTGGGCAGACGATGTGCCGGATGGCAAGCTGACCGATTTTCGCATGGCGGTAAAAGCCGAAGACAATGAAGAAGTGGTTTTCAGCTGGATTGAGTACCCCTCGAAAGAGGTTCGGGATGCGGCCAACGCGAAGATGATGGCCGATCCACGGATGAAAGAGATGGGCGACAGCATGCCGTTTGATGGTAAACGGATGATTTACGGCGGCTTTGCCCCGATCCTCGACGAGTAAGCGTTGAAATACGGCTGTGCGGCGTGCCGCCAGCCGTTTTTACATTGGCGTCGACGGATGCAGATTTTCCTCTGCCCAGGCCATAAATTCCGTCTTCGGCAACGCCTTGCAGAACAGCCAGCCCTGACCAAACTGAACGCCGTGCTCCGCCAACCAGCGGCGCTGCTCCTCGGTTTCAACGCCTTCTGCAACCATCGCCAGCTGCAGTGACTTGGCCATTTCGATGATGTGCGGCGTGACGTTTTTAAACTCCAGCGCATCGACAAACGACTTATCGATTTTGATGATGTCGACGTCGAGATTTTGCAGATAGCTGAGGCTGGAATAACCGGTGCCGAAATCATCGATGTACAGCGCGTACCCCGCCTGACGTAGCTGGCTCAGTGTACCGGCACTGTTTTTCAAATCGATAAAGCTGCGCTCTGTGAGCTCTAACGCCACCTGTGAGGGCGTTAAATTCCATTTGTTTAACTGCTGGGCGAGTTGGGCGGGCAACCGTGTGGTGATCAAATCCTGCGGATCGAGATTGATTGAGACGTGCTGGGTCGGATGCTGCTTCAACCACGGGCCCAAATCCTCAAACACTTTTTCGACGATGAGGCCGGTCAGACGGGTTATCAGCCCGGTCTGTTCGGCCAGCGGCACGAAAATCTCCGGCGACAAAAAGGTGCCGTCTGGCTGCCTCCAGCGGGCCAGTGCTTCCGCGCCAACGATTCGGCCTGAGCGTAACGAGACTATCGGCTGATAATAAACGTCGAGACTGCGGGCGTTAATGGCATCGAGCATACGGTGATAAGGCGATTGCAGATTGCGCACCATGCGCAGAATGAGCATCGACGCGAGCACGCTGATGAGTACGCCGAGCGGCAGCCAGAGTAGCAACTGTTGGTGCCATTTGTCGGTCAAGGGTGCCATGGGCGCCCAAACCACCTGTGACAGGCCGATATCCGGGTAATCGCGCAGGTTATAAAGCGTACCGTTGCGGTCGAAGGTGTGGTTGCCGTTGTGGCGTTCCTGTTGCCACAATGACAGGTCAAACGGCGCGCTTTGGGCGACGATGCCGCCACTCTGGCTGCCAATCAGGACGGTGTTGATCGTCCATTGCGCGAAGGGAACGACGTCGACAAACGAACCGGGGTCAATCATGACCATATGGCGCTGGCTCGCCAGCGCCACCATGTAATGATTGATACCCAAGTCGTTATTGTTGGTGAGCCAAACGCGATAGCCATCCGGGGTCTGGCGGTTCGTCGTTGGAAATTGCATTTCGCTGCTGTGGCTTTCCAGGGAAGAACATTCCGGCTTCATACCATTGAGCGATAAGACTTCCTGAATATCCCGGTGCGTATAGGAAGCGCGACGCATCGCCTGTAGATGCGCTGGGCTACACGTCCGGCCCTGAAAGGCATCAATTTCTTGCAGCGTCGATTTAGCCTGTTCCACTACCATGTGCGTGCGCAATATGGTGCGCTCACCGTACAGATTGAGGTCACGGTTGAACTCTTTTTCTGCCTGATAATGCGCGAGCCACACGCTGAGCGTGACCGGTAATAAGACCGAGAGGATCAGTACGCCCACGACCAAACTGACCGTGCTTTTAGTTGTCATGGGCTTGTTTTCCTTTCAGCGCTGAATTCGTCATGTTCTGCCAATTATATGCAATGATAGGGTTAACTGTCTTTTTTCAAAGGACTAATTTGGGAACTCCCGATGAAAAAAAATGAGTTCGTCACGCAGGATCTGCTCAGCAAGATTTATCAGCAGGGTGATGCAGCCCCGCGCAAACTGCCGCCTGAACGACAGCTTGCGGAAGAATACGGCGTGTCTCGCTTTACGGTGCGTCAGGCGCTGGAAAAACTGGCGAGTATTGGCGTCGTCAGAATTGTGCAGGGGTCGGGGTGCTGGATTAACGAACAGGCGCGAAATAACCCGCTGGTGTACAACTCTATTACCGAAAAGCGTTTCGACCAGATGCGTTACCGGATGATAAGCCTGCATAAAAAACGCCCGAATCGCGAGGAGCAACAGATATTCGGGCTAACGGATGATGATTTTATCTGGCAGTTTTGTCGTCTGCGCTATGTGGACGACAGCCCAGTGCAAATCGAGGTGTCGCGCATGCCGTCGGCGGCGTTCGCTGACCTCAATCAGCAGGTTATCGAACGATCGTTACAGCAATATGTTCTGGAAAAAGGCTATCAAATTTCGCACATGCTCACGACCTATCGGGCGGTAAACGTCACTCGGGAACAGGCGGAATTATTGGGTTGCAAAAAGGGCAGCCCGGCGATGCTCATTAACAACCGCGGCATTTTGGCGGGCGGGCAGGTCTACGCCGTCAGCGACATTATCGATATCAACTACACCTGCACCTACGTGATCCCGCATAACCGCGATAACCTCGCATTCCGCCAGCAGCCGGGCTGATTACGGCGTATGCAGCGAGCCGTCGGGCAGGCGGCTTTGCGTCCATTCATGTGGGCGATAGACCACCGGATGCACGAGGGCCAGCGCTTCGTTGAAATCGACGCCAATGCCGTTGGCCTGCGGCGGATAAACGTAGCCATCTTTGACTTCCGGTGCGCCTGGGAACACTGCATCGGTGGTCGCTGAGCGGGGGATGTATTCCTGAATCGCGGCGTTGTGCAGATGAATATTCAGATGGGTATTCACCGCCACGCCAATCGGCGTCATGTCGCCAGGACCATGCCACGCCAGACGCACGCCAAAGGCCTGACACAGCACCGCCAGCTTCAGCGCCGGGGTGACCCCGCCAATCTGTGACACATGACAACGGATAAAATCAATCTGCCGGTTCACAATGATGTCGTGCCATTCCGCAGGGTTGTTGAACAGCTCGCCCAACGCCAGCGGAACGCTGCTTTGCTGGCGAATTTGTGCCAACCACGGGGTTTGCTGCGGTGGCAAAATATCCTCTATAAAGTACGGCTGGTACGGTTCCAGCAGTTTGGCTAACTGCACCGCCTGCTGCGGGAACAGACGTTCGTGGACGTCATGCAGAATATGGAAACGATGGCCGTAGCGCTCGCGCAAGGCGCGGAACATTTCCACCGTGTTGCGCATGTACTGGTCCTGATCGAACCACGCGCCGGACGATGGGTTTTCTGGCGCATGCAATTCCGTCGGCGTGCCGCCGTAAAAGCCGAGCTGGCAGCGAATGTGGCGATAGCCTTTTTCCAGCAGCCCGTCGACAGCGACGTACAGTTCTGCCAGCGTTTCGCCGCTGGCGTGAGTATAGGCGGCGATCGCATCCCGGGATTTTCCGCCCAGCAGCTGATACAGCGGCATATTTGCCAGCCGCGCTTTGATATCCCACAGCGCCATATCGATCCCGGCCATGGCGTTATTCATCGCTGGGCCGTTACGCCAGTAAGCGTTGACGTTCATCATCTGCCAGAGATCTTCGATATTGTTGGCGTCGCGGCCCATCAGCAGCGGGCGCAGATATTCATCGACCAGCGTTTTGACGGCCAGCGGGCGTTGCTGAAACGTGGCGCAGCCGAGGCCAATAACGCCTTTGTCAGTGGTAACGCGCACCGTCACCAGATTATGGCGGTCCGGGCGGGTGATGAAGCAGTCGATAGCGGTAATAAGCGTCGGTTGCACGGAAAAAAGCTCCCTGTCTGAGACGAAAAAAGAACACGATTGATGATTTATCTTCGCCCTATTTTTAGGGGCAGGTAAACCTTTTTCTGGAATAAATATTTTGGTCTGAAATAGAGAGGTTATTGAATTAAAAACCAGACCAATTGTGTTTATGAACGGCTTTGAGGGCTAATTAGATTGAGAAGTGTGAGGGCCTTCAAATTTTATTGGTTTGTTTTACGCGGTGGGCTTGATTACCATCCGGATAACCAAAACAAGAACACTTCGCAGGAGTCATTATGGGGACGCGAGACGCCATCGCCCGGATTATTCAGCTGGTCGGTGGGCAGGATAATATCAATAAAGTCTGGCACTGCATGACCCGCTTACGCTTTGATTTAATTGATGATAGCAAAATCGAACAGAGCGAAATCAAGAAGCTGCCCGGCGTGCTGGGCGCACAATTACAAAGCGATCAGTTCCAGATAATTATCGGCCCGAAGGTAAACGGCTGGTATGAACAATTGCAGGATACGCTGGGCCAGCGTGATACGCCCGCTGCGTCGGACGCGAAAGGGCGTAAAAGCCTGGTATCGCTGTTTATGGATACCGTCTCTGGGGTATTTGGTCCAATTGTACCGGCGATTGCCGGGGCCGGGATGATCAAAGGGTTACTGGCCGGATTAATCGCGCTGAAGGTGGTGTCGCCGAAAAGCGAAACGGTGATGGTCATCGACCTTATCGCCAGCGGCGTGTTCTATTTCCTGCCGTTCTTCCTGGCGGTTTCTGCGGCGAAAATCTTCAAAACCAATGAATACCTCGCGGCTGCGGTAGCGGCCTGCCTGATGTATCCGACGTTAATCGACGCGGCGAAGGCGCTGGCGACGCACCAACCAGATGCGGCTTCCGCGCTGTGGCTGATGAACGCGATCCCGGTGTCAGTGTTTAACTATTCATCGAGTGTAATTCCAGTGATTTTCTCGGTGCTGGCGCTGAAATACATCCACAAATGGGTCGACAGCATTATGCCGGGGGTACTGAAAACCGTGTTCACGCCAACGCTGACGCTGTTTATCGGCGCGCTGGCGGCACTGGTGGTGATTGGTCCGATTGGCATCTGGCTGGGCAAAGGATTGGCGCTGTTTATCGAAGGCCTGTTTAGCGTGTCGGCAAGCTTCGCCGGGCTGGTGGTGGGCGCGATCCGTCCGGTGGCGATCCTGACCGGGATGCATCACGCGATGACGCCGATTGCCCTGCAAAACTTCAGCGACCGCGGCTACGACATGCTGATGCCAATGATGTTTATGGCCAATATGGCGATAGCTGGGGCGACGTTTGCTATCTGGCGTTTGAGCAAGGACCGTCAGGATCGTACGGTGACGCTGTCGGCGGCGGTTTCCGCGCTGCTCGGCATTACCGAACCGGCGCTGTTTGGCGTGCTGACGCGTTATAAAAAGGCCTTTATTGCCGCCACGATTGCCAGTTCAGTGGCCTCGGCGTTTATCGCGTTCTTCGGTGTGCGTCTGTACGGCTACATTTTGTCGAGCATTTTCAGCTTACCGGCGTATATCGGCCCGTATTTTGTCTTTGCGCTGACGGGCGTGGTGATTGCGCTGGTGCTGTCGTTTACGCTGACCACGCTGCTGGTAGGGCGTGAACAGAAGAACGCCCGGTGATGCTGCGTTTACCAGGCCTACGTTTGTAGCGTAGGCCCGTACAAAGAAAAGGGTGACATGTTCGCCCTTTTTTATTGGCTACAGAAAAACCCTGTTATTTGCGGGGTTGATATTGAGTCTCGGTCGGCGTAGCTTGTTGTTATGTTATACTATAACAAATGAGGTTGATTATGAGAGCCGATATCCATCCACACTACCGCCCCGTGGTGTTCCACGACACCAGCGCCAACGAATACTTCAAAGTCGGGTCGACCATTAAAACCGACAGGGAAATCGAACTGGACGGGGAAACCTTTCCGTACATCACCCTTGAAGTGTCGTCTAAATCGCATCCGTTCTATACCGGGAAGCAAAAAACCTTCTCGAATGAAGGCAGTATGGCGCGTTTCCGTCAGCGTTTTGGCGGTTTTCTTGATGCGAAACGAGGCTAAACATGCAGGTTCTGAATTCACTTAAAAGCGCGAAACAGCGCCACCCGGATTGTCAGATTGTCAGACGCAAAGGGCGGTTGTACGTCATTTGCAAAACAAACCCCCGCTTTAAAGCCGTGCAGGGGCGTAAGAAAAGACGTTAACGTTTTGGCTGTCGCCAACTTTCCAGGGAAGTCCTCTGCTTGCCGTCGGCGGTAAAATTGTCGGCGGCAAGCCATTTCTGCATAGCGCCGTCTACTTCAGGCCACTCCTGGTCGATAATCGAAAACCAGTCGGTATCGCGGTTATGCCCTTTGATAACCAGCGCCTGACGAAATTGCCCTTCATACTGAAAGCCCATGCGCAGCGCAGCGCGGCGTGACGGCGTATTCAGACTGTTACATTTCCACTCATAGCGGCGATAGCCGAGGGTATCGAACGCGTAACGCATCAGCAGCCATTGCGCTTCTGTGGACATCGGCGTGCGGCTCAGCAGCGGTGAAAAATGCACGTGGCCCACTTCAACAACGCCATTTTTGCTGTCGATGCGCATTAGTGCCAGTGTGCCAACCGGCTGCCCGGTCTGTTTATCGATGACGGCGAAGTGAATCGGGTCCTGCAACGTCACCACGCTTTGCACCCACGTACGGTAACTTTCCACGTCGGGGTCCGCTTCGCGCAGCAGCCACGTCCAGGCGCGGGTATCTTCTGCCCGCTGATAGGCGGCAAACAGTGCATCGGCATGCTCGGTACGTAAAGGTTCAAGGCGGCACAGACGGCCTTCCAACGTTTCACGGCCTGGATGCGGGCGCGGAAGCCAGTCCGGAAGGGCTTCACCAACCGGCTGACCGAACTCATTATTCTGACTCATATTGACTCCTTGTTGGGCGTGTTTATGCAGAATAGGGTGTTGATGGTTCCCTAAAAAGAGCCACGGGCGTATCTTCTGGTGGTACCACGAGGAGAGTCGATGAATATTCCTGATGATGCGTTTTATGGGCTGTTGGCGAAGGCCGTAAAGATGCGTGACGGCGAAACGCTGCAGCGGACAATTTATCACGCGCTGCGCCACGCCATTCTTAACGGGCAGCTGCAGCCGAAGAGTCGTTTGCCCGGTTCGCGCGCCATTGCCCAACAGTTGCTGCTTTCGCGCAACACCATCAACGCTGCGCTGGATCAGTTGGCGACGGAAGGTTATCTGCTGCGTGACCGGCAAGGCTCACAGGTGGCGACGCTGCCGAATTCCTCGGCGATTGAAACAGCCGCGCCCTCGGTAATCAACTTGCCGCCGCATCTGGCGCAGCTGCCCGCGGGCACGCGTCGGGATTCGCCAGTGCTGGCATTTACGCCGGGCACGCCCGCGGTGAACTATTTCCCGCTGCCGCTTTGGCGCCGTCTGCTCGACCGCGTGTGGCGTGATGAAGGCAGCACGCTGTTGGGCTACGGTGATTCCGCAGGCGAAGAGTCGCTGCGGGTGGCGATTGCCAGGCATCTGGCGCTGTCACGCGGGATTGATTGTGATGCAAGCCAGGTGGTGATTACCGAAGGCGCGCGCGAAGGGTTGAATTTGTGCACGCAGCTGCTGAGCGAAAGAGGCCAGCCGGTGTGGTTTGAAGACCCCGGTTATTTTGGCGCACGCAGTGCGTTTATTTCCGCCGGATTGCCGATTCATGGCCTGCCGGTGGATGATGAAGGCATGTGCTTTACCTCATCAGAACTGCCCACGCCACGGTTCATTTTTACCTCGCCTTCGCATCAGTATCCGCTCGGAAATCTGATGAGCGCCACCCGACGTCTGGCGTGGCTGGCATTTGCCCGTCAGCATGATGCATGGATTATTGAAGATGATTACGACAGTGAGTTTCGCTACAGCGGTGAGCCTATTCCTGCAATGCTCGGGATGGTACCAAATGCGCCGGTGGTGTATCTCGGGACCTTCAGCAAAACGCTGTTTCCGTCGCTGCGCATCGGCTTTGTGGTGATGCCCAAAGCGCTGGCGAAATCGGTGCAACCTGCGATCCATTCGTTGCTGCGCGGGGGGCATCGCGTTGAACAGCGCACGCTGGCGCATTTCATTGAGGAAGGGCACTACACGCGACATCTGGCATCGATGCGCCGTTTATACCGTAAGCGTCAGGCGCAGTTGCGGGTGGCCATTCATCAGGAACTGACGTTGCCGCATCGTATTTCGGCCGGGGAAGGCGGAATGCACCTGACGGTGAAAATCGCCGGGATTGATGACGGAAAGGTGGTGGATTTAGCGCGCCAGTTCCAGCTGGCCCCGGCAGCGCTGAGTCGTTTCTATCTTGACCCGTCTCAGGGCGAAACGGGGCTGGTGCTGGGGTACGGCAATACGTCGGCGTCGCGGTTTGTGGCCGGGGTCCGTACTTTAAATCGGCTTATTGAGCAGACTCGGCGCGGGTCAGCGTAAAGATATCGTAGAACGACAGTTCGCCTTTGGTGGCGACCATTTTCTTCAGTTGGCTTTTCTGCGGCTCTGCCACGCGCGGCGACTGCATGATGCTGTCGATCAGCGTGTCGGGTACGAAACGGGTGTTGTACCATTCGCCGTTGTAGCAGACGCGGAAATCGAGCACGTCGATATCTTCGTAACGGTAGCGCGGGGCCACGTCAAAAAAGAAAAATCCATTCATCACGATGAACAACACCACTAATAGCCATTGGGAATCCGCCAGCGTTTCCGAGCGGTACATGACAATCCAGGTGGCGAGGAAGCCGAGATACATGGCGATAAACAGCCCTGGGAAGCGGCGGATAAAGCTGATACTGAAGCGCGGACGGTTGTCACGCTTCTCGATGCTATTCAGCTCGTTGATGGTGCGGGTGAGCAGTTGCTGGATTTCGGACATCTGCGCCTTCTGTTATGCCTGAATCGGGGGATGCCCCATTTTATGTTGCGTCAATTCAGGCGAAAAGTAACAGTTCAGTCACAGAAAAGCATAACAGTCAGGCGAGCATTTTGATTATCTTCGCCGGATTGCCGCCCACCACCGCATTGGCCGGAACATCTTTTACCACCACCGCGCCGGAGGCAATCACCGCATTATCGCCGATAGTGACCCCCGGATTAATGATCGCCCGGCCGCCAATCCAGACGCTGTTGCCGATCGTCACCGGTTTTCCATATTCAGCCCCGCTATTACGCTCGTCGGCGTCCAGCGGATGGGTGGCGGTATAAATATGTACGCCGGGGGCGAGCATACAGTTATCGCCAATCCGAATCGGACAGACGTCCAGCATCACGCAGTCGAAATTAGCGTAAAAGTTTTGGCCGAGGTAAATGTTGTAACCGTAGTCGCAGCGGAAAGTGGGTTCAATATACGCGTCTTCAGCCCGCCCGAGCAGTTCACCCAGCAAACGGGACCGTAGCGCTTTCTCCTCAGGCGAGGAGTGATTGTATTGGTGCAGAGCGTTTCTGGCGCGTAAACGGTCGGCACGGAGGGTGACATCACCCGGACGATACAGCTCTCCGGCGATCATTTTACGTTTTTCTTCACTCATGTGAGTCTCCTTTTGATCAGAGAGTCACTGTATAGGCTGTCGCGCCATTGGGGAACGTTCCCCAGTCCGGCGTGTGATTTTTATCACATTGTAATCTGTACTGTTATCAGTAAAGAAAGTAAGGGGGGAGGAGCAAAAGCAGTGTTAATTAACGTATAAATTTCCACACCGACGATGGGATTTTATCATAGAGCTTATTCATTGTGAGTTCTGCAAGACGATGATCCGCTGCTGAGTAAAAAACAGCCAGTTCATTATCTGAAAGTTCATATTTATTCTTTTCAATAACGCGTTCTAATGTATCAAGCGTCTGGCAACGTCGCAGTCGCATCAAATAATCAGTTTTTGTTAAAGGTTGATCTGACATAACTTCACCTTTTTTGATTGTAATAATTTTAACAAGAAAGACTTACAGGGTTCGTCCGGCTAAGATTGACAAAGCAACGGAAAAGTCTGTTTCCAGACTTTCGCCATTTTTGCAGATCGTCTGCATTAATGCCGTAGTTACTGAACAACATAAAGGTATCGTCCAGATATTCATCGATTTGCGCGATCAATTTATTGTCTTCGTTATACTTAATTTTGTAATTAAGTGCGAAGGTTGCAATATGCTCGATCAGTTCATTGAGTTGAAGATTCAGCGCCGACGTAGGGTCATTAACCCAGCCAGCTCGGTTTTCTTCAAGGTTAGCGAGACAGTCATGATACAGCGTTTCACAGAGGAATTTAAGCTGTGCGAGATCATGTCTTTTTGGCGAGTACTCGTCCATAACGCATCCCCTTATGATTAATCAACAAACACCGTGTGGGATGGATACTACTGTCTGACCCGGAACATACGCTGTGAACCTGATACGGTAACTATAATCTACTCTGAAAAAGATTTCACCGCGCTATTACGAAAAATTACAATTACCGTTATTTACCGTGCCATCATCCCCATTACACGACATTTCTAATACCAAAGACGTAAGACTGTTATCGGAAATAGTCATAGACACGCTTATTTTTCATTAACTTATCTTTTATGAAAACCCGTTTTAATGAATAGGCATGGCGTATCAGGCAAACAATCTAAGAGTAATCCTAAGCGATCGTCTGAAAAGCAAGGCAGAATTTCCTCATATTGCCTGCGGAAAATATCCTCATTATTAGGATTATATCCCTGCAGATTGTTGTCGTTAAATAAACAATTGCGCAATACGTGCGATTAATCTTATGACACAAAAAAGAAGGGCCGCAGAAGCGGCCCTTTCTCATTACAGCAAACGCTGATTAATGACGTTCTACCGGATGACTATGTTCGACATCTTCGTTCTTTTTACTGAAACGGCGGCGAACCACCACGAAGAACACTGGAACAAAGAAGATAGCCAGTACGGTCGCGGTGATCATCCCGCCCATTACGCCGGTACCTACGGCGTTCTGTGCGCCGGAACCTGCACCGGTACTGATAACCAGCGGCATTACCCCGAGGATAAACGCCAGGGAGGTCATCAGAATTGGACGCAGACGCATACGTACAGCTTCGAGCGTTGATTCAATCAAGCCCTTACCTTCTTTTTCCATCAGGTCTTTGGCGAATTCCACGATAAGAATCGCGTTCTTCGCCGACAAGCCAATGGTTGTCAGCAGGCCTACCTGGAAGTACACGTCGTTGGTCAACCCGCGGAAGGTGGCGGCTAACAGCGCACCCACAACCCCGAGCGGAACCACCAGCATGACCGAGAACGGAATCGACCAGCTCTCGTACAGGGCTGCCAGACACAAGAACACGACAATCAGTGAAATTGCGTACAGGGCAGGGGCCTGGTTACCGGACAGACGTTCCTGGTAGGACATTCCCGTCCAGTCGTAGCCCACACCGGTCGGCAGTTTGCCCGCCAGCTGCTCCATCAGCAGCATCGCTTCACCGGTACTCTTACCCGGTGCAGCCTGGCCGAGGATTTCCATCGAAGGCAGACCGTTATAGCGTTCCAGGCGCGGCGAACCGTATTCCCAACGCGAAGTAGAGAAGGCGGAGAACGGCACCATCTGACCATTGCTGCCACGCACATACCAGTTGCCAATATCGTTCGGCAGCATACGGTATGGCGCTTCGGACATCACATACACTTTTTTCACGCGGCCACGGTCGACGAAGTCGTTGACGTAGCTACCGCCCCAGGCAGCTCCCAGCGTGGTGTTGATGTCGCTAATGGACACCCCCAGAGCCTGCGCTTTTTCCTGATCGATATCGATTTTGAACTGCGGCGTATCTTCCAGACCGTTCGGACGGACACCGACCAGCATGTCAGGGTGCTTAGCCACTTCGCCAAACAGCTGGTTACGTGCTTGGGTCAGTTTTTCGTGGCCGAGGCCCGCCTGGTCAATCAGCTGGAAGTCAAAGCCGGTTGCCGTACCCAGTTCAACAATCGCTGGTAGGTTGAAGGCGAACACCATCGCATCTTTAATCTGCGAGAAGCGCGCCATCGCACGACCAGTAATCGCGCCAACTTTGTTTTCGTCACCCGGACGAGCACTCCAGTCCTTCAGAGAGACGAACGCGATACCGGTGTTCTGGCCACGACCGGCGAAGCCAAAGCCGTTAACCGCAAACACGGATTCAACGTTCGCTTTCTCTTTGTTGAGGTAGTAATCCGTCACCTCATCAAGGACTTTCTGTGTACGTTCCTGCGTCGCACCTGCAGGCAGCTGCGCCATGGTCAGGAATACGCCCTGGTCTTCATCCGGCAAGAAGGAACTTGGCAGACGAACGAACAGATAGGCCATGCCCACCACGATGATGATGTAGAGCAGCAAGTAACGACCGGTGCTGCGCAGAATGTTGCCTACGCTGTCGGTGTAATGATGCGTGCTCTTATCGAACATGCGGTTAAACCAGCCGAAGAACCCTTTATGCTCGCCATGGCCGCCTTTCTGAATCGGCTTCAGCATGGTGGCACACAGAGCTGGGGTCAGGATCAACGCCACGAGAACCGACAGCGCCATCGCCGATACGATGGTGATGGAGAACTGACGATAAATCGCACCGGTTGAACCCCCGAAGAAAGCCATCGGGATGAATACTGCGGACAGTACCATCGCAATACCCACCAACGCGCCCTGGATCTGGCCCATCGATTTGCGGGTGGCTTCTTTCGGCGGAAGTCCTTCCTCGGCCATCACACGCTCGACGTTCTCGACCACCACGATGGCGTCATCCACCAACAGGCCGATGGCGAGCACCATCCCGAACATCGTCAGGGTGTTTATCGAGAAACCGAATGCGGAAAGTACCGCAAAGGTACCGAGCAGTACCACGGGTACCGCGATAGTTGGGATTAGCGTGGCTCGGAAGTTCTGCAAGAACAGATACATGACGAGGAACACGAGGATAATCGCTTCAACCAGCGTTTTAACCACTTCGTGAATGGAGATTTTTACGAATGGCGTGGTGTCGTATGGATAAACAATTTTCATCCCGGCAGGGAAGAATGGCTCCATACGGGCCAGTTCAGCGCGGATCGCATCGGCAGTGTTCAGCGCGTTCGCGCCGGTCGCCAGTTTGATCCCCAGACCTGATGCAGGCTGTCCGTTAAACTTCGCCACAACGTCGTAGTTTTCGCCGCCGAGTTCAATCTTCGCCACGTCACGCAGACGAACCTGCGAGCCGTCCGGATTCACTTTCAGCAAGATTTTGCCGAACTCATCGGTGTTAGTCAGACGCGTCTGAGCAATGATCGAGGCGTTCAGTTGCTGGCCTTTCACCGGCGGAGTACCGCCTAACTGACCGGCTGCAACCTGGGCGTTCTGTGCTTTCAGAGCGGTGATTACGTCAACAGGAGTCAACTGGAAGTTATTCAGTTTGTTCGGGTCCATCCAGATACGCATCGCGTACTGAGAACCGAACAGCTGAACGTCACCGACGCCGGAAGTACGGCTGATCGGATCCTTCATGTTGGCTGCAACGTAGTCGGAGATGTCGTCCTGCGTCATGGTGCCGTTGGTGTTAATCACACCGACAACCATCAGGAAGCTGCTTGACGCTTTCTCTACGCTCACGCCCTGCTGCTGAACTTCCTGCGGCAGAAGCGGCATTGCCAGCTGCAGTTTGTTCTGCACCTGAACCTGCGCGATGTCTGGATCGGTACCGGACTGGAAGGTCAGCGTAATGGTTGCTGTACCGGTAGAGTCACCGTTGGACGACATATACATCAGGTTATCGATACCGTTCATGTTCTGTTCGATAACCTGCGTCACGGTGTTCTGCACGGTCTCAGCATCCGCTCCGGGATACACGGCCGTGATGGCAATTGCCGGTGGCGCAATTGTTGGATATTGCGCTATCGGCAATTTGAGGATCGCAAGTCCCCCTGCCAGCATGATAATGATGGCGATCACCCATGCGAATATGGGGCGATCGATAAAGAAATTAGGCATGTCTTAACGTCTCCTGTTTAAGTTAAGACTTAGGCTGTTCTGACGCCGCATTACCTGCGGTTTGCTGCTGTTTGTCAGAAGTGACTTCCTGCGCTTTTACCTGAGCGCCCGGTTTTACTTTTTGTAAACCGGTAATGATGACGCGATCGCCTGCTTTCAGGCCGTCGGTAACCAGCCATTTGTCACCAAACGCCTGATTCGCAGTCACCTGGCGAAGTTCAACTTTGTCGCCTTCACCGACCACCATAACGCTGGCATCACCACGTGGGGTACGGGTTAAGCCTTGCTGCGGAACCAACAGCGCCGACGGGTTAGTGCCTTCTTCCAGCTTCGCCCGAACGAACATCCCTGGCAGCAGGGTATGATCAGGGTTAGGGAACACTGCACGCAGGGTGATAGAACCGGTGGTCTGGTCTACGGTCACATCAGAGAATTCCAGGGTACCGCTCTGCGAATATTTGATACCGTCCTGAGTCACGAGGTCGACCTTCGCTTTGCCGTCAACTTGCTTCAGCGAGCCGCTGGTCAGTTCCTGCTTCAGACGAAGGAAATCGTTACTGGATTGCGTCACATCCACATAGATAGGATCGAGTTGTTGCACGGTTGCCAGTGCGTCAGCCTGACCGTTCTGTACCAGCGCACCTTCGGTAACAGAAGATTTACCAATGCGGCCGCCGATAGGGGAGGTCACTTTGGTATAAGCCAGGTTGATACGCGCAGTTTCAACGGCGGCTTTCGCAGCCAGTACGGCGGCATTAGCCTGCTGAGCATCCGCCAGCGCAGTGTCGTAATCTTGTTTACTGATGTACTGAGTACCCACCAGTTTCTGATAACGGTTGACCGTTACCTGAGCAATTTTGGCTGCGGCTTGTGCTTTCGCCAGATCGCCTTTCGCGCTGTCATAGGAAGCCTGATAGGTTGCTGGATCAATCTGATACAGAGACTCGCCAGCCTTGATTTCACCGCCTTCCGTAAAGTTGCGTTTCAGGATAATGCCACTCACCTGAGGACGAACTTCTGCGATACGGAAAGCACTGGTGCGGCCAGGTAATTCAGTCGTGATTTGGAGAGGTTCGGTTTTGAGCGTTACCACACCAACTTCTGGCGTTTGCGCCGCTCCTTGTTGAGCCTGTTTATCGTCACATCCTGTAAGCGCTAAGCTGCCTGAAAGCATCAGAACGACCGCCAGAGGCGTTAACCCTCTGTTTTTGTTCATATGTAAACCTCGAGTGTCCGATTTCAAATTGATCCATGGATCAAATGTCCACAAACCCATTGCTGCTTTATATTATGGTCGTGCTATGGTACATACATTCACAAATGTATGTAAATCTAACCTCTGTAAATTCACCAACCTATGGCACGAAAAACCAAACAACAAGCCCTGGAAACACGGCATCACATTCTCGATGTGGCCCTGCGATTGTTTTCCCAACGGGGGGTTTCAACCACCTCATTGGCCGAGATTGCAAAAGCGGCTGGTGTAACCCGCGGAGCAATTTACTGGCATTTCAAGAACAAATCAGATTTATTTAATGAAATCTGGCAGCTTTATGAATTCAGTATCGGCAGACTTGAGTCTGAGTATCAGGCAAAATTCCCCGGCGATCCACTCTCAGTTCTTAGGGAGATATTAGTTTATATTCTGGAAGCGACGGTAGTTGTAGAGCGTCGGCGATTATTGATGGAGATTATCTTTCATAAATGCGAATTTGTTGGCGAAATGGCTGTGGTGCAGCAGGTTCAGCGCGACCTTTGCCTCGAGAGTTATGATCGGATAGAACAAGCCTTACGTGAATGCACACTTGCCGGACAACTTCCCGCTGATTTACTCACCCGACGCGCTGCCATTTTAATGCGTAGCTATATTTCCGGGATTGTCGAAAACTGGTTATTTTCCCCCGATACCTTTGACCTGAAAAAAGAAGCCAGAGACTACGTCGCTATTTTGCTGGAAATGTACCAGTTTTGCCCGACCCTGCGGGCCGCCCCATCGCAATGAACGGGTAAAACGGAATATACCCGGAATTTTCCTAATGCTATCTGCTATTCGGCGAACGGGAGAAATGCTATTCTTCGCCGGCAATTGCCCCCGGCGTCTCCGGCCCTGAACTCATTCATGCTGACTCTATGCTGCACAACAATTTCTGGCGAAAATCATTTCCCGCGTTCATCATCGCACTGAGCTTATTCTTCAGTGTCGTCGGCATTTCGCAGGCGCGCGCGCAAAGCAATAACGATCTGCCTGAACGGGCCGACGTGCAAAAGCAGCTCACAACGCTGAGCAAGAAAAAAGAACTCACGCCGCAAGATAAGCTCGTTGAGCAGGATCTGTCGGACACGTTGCAACTGCTCGATAAAATTGAGCGTGTCAAAGATGAAACCGCGCAGCTTAAGCAGCAGATAGACCAGGCGCCGGCCAAAATGCGCCAGGCCACTGACAGCCTCAACGCGCTGTCCGACGTCGACAACGACGACGAAACCCGCAAAAACCTGAATCAACTTTCCATGCGCCAGCTGGAATCGCGGGTAAGCGACGTGCTCGATCAGCTGCAAACCGCCCAGAACGATCTCGCCACTTACAACAGCCAACTGGTCTCTCTGCAAACGCAGCCCGAACGCGTGCAGAACGCCATGTACAACGCGTCCCAGCAGCTACAACAAATTCGTAATCGCCTGAACGGCACCACCGTGGGCGAAGATGCGCTGCGTCCGACTCAGCAAACCATGCTGTTAGTGCAGCAGGCGCTGCTCAATGCCGAACTCGATCAGCAGCGTAAAAGCCTTTCTGGCAACACCGTGTTGCAGGACACGCTGCAAAAACAGCGTGATTACGTCACCGCCAACAGTAACCGGCTTCAGCATCAACTCCAGCTGTTACAGGAAGCGGTAAACAGCAAGCGTCTGATCCTGACCGAGAAAACGGCGCAGGAAGCAGTCTCGCCTGACGATGCCGAACGCATTCAGGCGAATCCGTTGGTTAAACAGGAGCTGGATGTTAACCATCAGCTCAGTGAACGTCTGATCACCGCGACCGAAACCGGCAACCAGCTGGTGCAGCAGAATATCCGCGTCAAAACCTGGCTTGACCGCGCGCTGCAGTCTGAACGCAATATCAAAGAACAGATTTCGATGCTGAAGGGCAGCCTGCTGCTGTCGCGTATTCTCTATCAGGAACAGCAGACGCTGCCATCGGCGGATGAACTGGAAGACATGACCAACCGCATTGCGGACCTGCGTCTTGAGCAGTTTGAAGTGAATCAGCAGCGCGATGCGCTGTTCCAGAGTGACGATTTCGTGGCGAAGCTGGAAGAGGGCCATCAAACCGACGTCACCGACGAAGTGACCGATGCGCTGACCCAAGTGGTCGACATGCGTCGTGAATTGCTCGACCAGATAAACAAACAGCTCGGCAACCAACTGATGATGGCTATCAACCTACAGGTAAACCAGCAGCAGTTGATGAGCGTCTCAAAAAGCCTGCGCTCCATTCTTACCCAGCAAATTTTCTGGGTGAACAGCAACAAACCGATGGACTGGGATTGGGTTAAATCGTTCCCGTCAGCGCTGAAAGAACAGTTCAGCAAAATGAATGTTACCGTCAACTGGGAAAAGGCCTGGCCGTCAGTGTTCGTTGCCTTCCTCGCCGGTTTGCCGCTGCTGTTGATCGCCGGGCTTATCCGTTGGCGCATGAAATGGCTGCGCAGCTACCAGCAAAAGCTGGCCTCGGAAGTGGGGCAACTGCGTAACGACAGCCAGCTCAATACCCCGAAAGCGCTATTGATTGATCTTCTCCGCACCCTGCCGGTGGTGATGTTAATCCTGGCAGTGGGCCTGATCCTGCTGACCATGCAGCTCAACATCAGCGACCTGCTGTGGGCGTTCAGTAAAAAACTGGCGCTATTCTGGCTGATTTTTGGCCTGTGCTGGAAAGTGCTCGAGAAAAACGGCGTCGCGGTGATGCATTTCAACATGCAGCCCAAACTGACCAGCCACTGGCGTCGGCAAATTGTGCGCATCAGCCTTGCGCTGCTGCCGCTGCACTTCTGGTCTGTTGAAGCTGAACTCTCGCCGCTGCATCTGATGGATGACGTGCTCGGCCAGTTTGCGATTTTCCTTAACCTGTTGCTGATCACCGTGCTTGTCTGGCCGATGTGCCGCGACAGTTGGCGTGACAAAGAGTCCCACGGCCTGCGCCTTATCACCATTACCACGCTGGCGATTGTGCCGGTTGCGCTGATGGTGCTGACCGCCACCGGGTACTTCTACACCACGCTGCGCCTGGCCGGCCGATGGATTGAAACCGTTTATCTGGTCATTCTGTGGAACCTGATTTACCAGACCGTTCTGCGTGGCCTGAGTGTGGCGGCCCGCCGAATCGCTTACCGCCGTGCGCTGGCGCGTCGCCAGCATGTCGTGAAAGAGGGCGCGGAAGGGGCTGAGCCGCTTGAAGAACCGACCATCGCGCTGGAAGACGTTAACCAGCAGACATTGCGTATTACGGTGCTGGTGATGACCGCGCTGTTTGGTGTGATGTTCTGGGCGATTTGGTCCGATTTAATTACCGTTTTTGCCTATCTCGACAGCATTACGCTGTGGCATTACAACGTGACCGAAGCCGGGGCCGAAGTGCTGCGTAACGTTACGCTTGGCAGCCTGCTGTTCGCGCTGATTTCGTTTGGCGTCGCCTGGGCGTTAATTCGCAACTTACCGGGCCTGCTGGAAGTGCTGGTGCTCTCGCGCCTGAACATGCGCCAGGGGGCCTCGTACGCCATCACGACGATTTTGAATTACGTGATTATCGGCGCGGGCGCGATGACCGTCTTCGGTTCGCTCGGCGTGTCGTGGGACAAACTGCAATGGCTCGCTGCCGCGTTGTCGGTCGGTCTGGGTTTCGGCTTACAGGAAATTTTCGGTAACTTTGTTTCCGGTCTGATCATCCTGTTCGAGCGTCCGGTGCGCATCGGCGATACGGTGACCATCGGGACGTACTCGGGTTCGGTCAGCAAGATCCGTATTCGCGCCACCACCATCACCGACTTTGACCGTAAAGAAGTGATCATCCCAAACAAAGCCTTCGTGACCGAGCGTCTTATCAACTGGTCGCTGAGCGATACCATCACTCGTGTGGTGGTTCGCCTGGGCGTGGCCTACGGCTCGGACCTGGATAAGGTCAAAGAAGTGCTGCTGCAAGCGGCGATGGAACACCCGAAAGTCATGCACGATCCGGAGCCGTCGGTGTTCTTCACTAATTTCGGGCAGAGTACGCTGGATCACGAGCTGCGTTTGTACGTACGTGAATTACGCGATCGCAGCTACACCGTGGATGAGCTGAACCGCACCATCGACCGCCTGTGTCGTGAAAATGGAATTAACATCGCGTTTAACCAGCTGGAAGTTCATCTGAGCAACAAAAAGGGTGATCAAGTGACGGAAGTGAAGCGTGAAGTGAAAGGGGACGATCCGACACCTGCGGGTGTGTGATTCGCACATCCCCTCTCCCTCACCCTCTCCCTGTGGGAGAGGGGCGGGCAGAGGGCATCAGGCGGCACCGGATTCTCCCTTAGGAGGACGGGTTACCAGCCTCAACTTTCCGCTCAAAATCTTTCTTCACTATTTCCAGTGCGCGAAGCACAACCTCAGGTGCAATCGCGTGTTCCTCGAGCAGCATAATCAAATCTACCGCCAGTTTGACGTCATCCGGGGCACTCTCCAGCGACATGTGTTCTCCTGTTAGCGCGTCATGCGCGCCAGTACGTTTTCAATATTTTCCAGCGCGCCGCGACAGCGTGCCAGCCGGGCGCTAAACGCGTCGACTTCCCTGGAAAGCCGTTGCTGATCCGCAAGCGTAGTGGCCTGCGCTAACTGCTGGCGGCGTTGCTGGGTCATCTCCAACAGGCGGCGCTCAAACTCCTGGTGCTGAAGCCGCTTACGCTGCCAGCGCGTCAACGCCGGGGACCCATTATCCCACCCGCGCAGCTGCCAGGCGGCACTTTCTCGGGCGATGGCTTCCAGTTGGGAAACCAAATGTTCCGCTAGCCACTGCACCTGCTCTAATTGCTGTTTTTCGACAGCCTGATGCAATGCTTTCAAATTGCCTCGCGCCTCTTCCACGCAAGCCTGTAAGAATGAACTGCGGGTGCGGAAAAGCTGCCTGTCGAAGCGGGCGCCAAGGGTAGCATTGAATGCCATTGGGGCGACCTCGGCTTCGAGCCGCGACAGTTGCGCATTCAGCGATTGCAGTAACAGGTCAGTTTTCATGCTTTTCTCCCTCGAAAGGATGGTGGCCTGTGCTACATTTGCCGTTATGAAACGGACCATTCTAAACATCATTGGCTGGCTGGCGGTAGTACTCGGCACCCTGGGCGTATTTTTACCGCTCCTGCCAACTACGCCTTTCATTCTGCTGGCGGCCTGGTGCTTCGCACAATCTTCGCCGCAATTCCACCACTGGCTGCTGTATCGCTCGTGGTTTGGCGGCTATTTGCGTCACTGGCAGCAGCATAAAGCGATGCCGCCGGGCGCAAAATCGCGTGCCATCGTGGTCACACTGGTGACCTTTGCCTTTTCCTTGTGGCTGGTGAAAATTCTGTGGGTGCGATTTTTACTGCTGGGGATCCTCGCCTGCCTGCTGATTTTCCTTTGGCGAATTCCAGTGGTTGATGCAAAACAACAAAAATAATAATGCTGGTAATGGTTATTGCATTTCTGTTTGACTGCCAGTACATTCTGGCGTTTTCGAGCACGGGCCCAGCGGGTTAAAAGTTAATCAAATGTAACTTGATACCGCATAAAAGGCGCCTTGTGAGTAACACCGTTTTAATCAGGCATACACCTATGACCGCAACTGCACAGCAGCTTGAATTTCTGAAAAACAGCATCAAAAGCATCCAGGACTATCCGAAACCTGGCATTCTTTTCCGCGATGTCACCAGTTTGCTGGAAGACCCGAAAGCCTACGCGCTCAGCATTGAACTGCTGACCGAGCGTTTTAAAAACATGGGTGTCACCAAAGTGGTGGGTACCGAGGCGCGTGGCTTCCTGTTTGGTGCTCCGGTCGCGCTGGCGTTGGGCGTAGGGTTTGTACCGGTACGTAAACCGGGCAAATTGCCGCGTGAAACTATCGCTGAGAGCTACGAGCTGGAATACGGCACCGATCAGCTGGAAATCCACATTGATGCCATCCAACCGGGTGACAAAGTGCTGGTGGTCGACGATCTGCTGGCAACCGGCGGGACTATCGAAGCCACTGTGAAGCTGATCCGTCGTTTGGGTGGTGAAGTCACTGACGCCGCGTTCATCATCAATCTGTTCGATCTGGGCGGCGAACAGCGCCTGGAAAATCAGGGTATCAACTGCTACAGCCTGGTACCCTTCCCAGGACATTGATCCCGAATGCCACAACCTCGCCCAATGGGTGAGGTTGTGTTAGCATTACCCCCCAGAATTCCACCTTCCAGCGTTGCAGAGCCTGCCAATGAGTTATCAGGTCTTAGCCCGAAAATGGCGACCACAAACCTTTGCTGACGTCGTCGGCCAGGAACATGTGCTGACCGCACTGGCGAACGGCCTGGCGTCCGGTCGTATCCACCATGCGTATCTGTTTTCCGGCACCCGCGGCGTAGGGAAAACCTCTATCGCGCGTCTGCTGGCTAAAGGGCTGAACTGCGAAAGCGGCATCACCGCCACCCCGTGCGGCGTGTGTGATAATTGCCGTGAAATCGAGCAGGGCCGTTTCGTCGATCTGATTGAGATCGATGCCGCCTCGCGCACCAAAGTCGAAGATACCCGTGACCTGCTGGATAACGTTCAGTACGCTCCGGCCCGCGGTCGCTTCAAGGTCTATCTGATCGATGAAGTGCATATGCTCTCGCGTCACAGCTTTAACGCGCTGTTAAAAACGCTGGAAGAGCCGCCATCGCACGTAAAATTCCTGCTGGCGACCACCGATCCGCAAAAGCTACCGGTGACCATTCTTTCCCGCTGCCTGCAATTCCATCTGAAGGCGCTCGATGTCGATCAGATTCGTCATCAGCTGGAACATATTCTCGGCGAAGAGAACATTGTTTCCGAAACGCGCGCCTTGCAACTGTTGGCCCGCGCGGCCGATGGCAGCCTGCGTGACGCGCTGAGCCTTACCGATCAGGCGATTGCCAGCGGTGACGGACAACTGACCGCCGCCAGCGTAAGCACCATGCTCGGTACGCTCGACGACGATCAGGCGCTGTCGCTGATTGAAGCGCTGGTCGGGGCAAACGGTGAGCAGGTGATGGCGCTTATCCACGAGGCCGCGTCTCGCGGTATCGAATGGGAAGCGCTGCTGGTCGAAATGCAAAGCCTGCTGCACCGCATTGCGATGGTGCAGCTGTCGCCGTCGGCCCTCGGCAGCGACATGGCACCGGTAGAACACCGGATGCGCGAGCTGGCGCGAACCGTGCCGCCCGCCGATATTCAACTGTATTATCAGACGCTGCTGATCGGCCGCAAAGAGCTGCCGTATGCGCCGGACCGCCGGATGGGGGTCGAAATGACCCTGCTGCGCGCGCTGGCTTTCCATCCGCGCCAGCCGTTGCCGGAGCCGGACGTTCAACCGCAGTCTTTTGCCCCCGTCGCGCCAACGGCGGTGATGCACCCGACGCAGGTTGCACCTCAGCAAGCGCCAGCCGCGCCTGCGTATCAAAGCGAAACGCTACCGGATTCCACCAGCCAGGTGCTGGCGGCCCGCAGCCAATTGCAACGCGCTCAGGGAGCACCCAAAGCAAAAAAGAGTGAACCGGCAGCCGCATCCCGCGCGCGGCCGGTGAACAATGCTGCGCTGGAGAGACTGGCCTCGGTCACGGAACGCGTTCAGGCGCGTCCGTCTCCAACGGCGTCGGAAGAACAGCGTCCGCAGAAAAAAGAAGCCTATCGCTGGAAAGCGACCACCCTCACCGAAGTGGTGAAGGAAGAGGTCGCCACGCCGAAGGCGCTGAAGAAAGCGCTGGAGCATGAGAAAACGCCAGAGCTCGCCGCCAAACTTGCGGTTGAAGCCGTAGAGCGCGACGGCTGGGCGGCGGAAGTAAGTCAGCTGAAATTGCCTAAACTGGTAGAACAGGTTGCGCTGAATGCGTGGAAAGAGCAGAACGGGAACAGCGTCTGTCTGCACCTCCGTCCTTCTCAGCGTCATCTGAATAACGGCGGAGCGTTAAAGGTTCTGACCGAGGCGATGAGCGAATTAACTGGCGCGCCGGTTGAACTGACCATCGTTGAAGATGATAATCCTGCGGTGCGTACGCCGCTGGAGTGGCGTCAGGCCATTTATGAAGAAAAGCTCGCGCAGGCACGCGAGGCGATCGTTGCCGATAACAACATTCAAACCCTGCGTCGTTTCTTCGATGCGGATTTGGATGAAGACAGTATTCGACCCATTTGACTGTAAGCCCGGCTTACGGTTTTACCTTTAACATGACTGACTGAGAGATAAGCCTATGTTTGGTGGAAAAGGCGGTCTGGGTAACCTGATGAAACAGGCCCAGCAGATGCAAGAAAAAATGCAGAAAGCGCAGGAAGAAATCGCTCAACTGGAAGTGACCGGTGAGTCTGGTGCGGGCCTGGTAAAGGTCACCATCAACGGCGCGCACAACTGCCGTCGCGTTGAGATCGACCCAAGTCTGCTCGAAGATGACAAAGATATGCTGGAAGATTTGGTTGCTGCCGCGTTCAACGACGCTGCACGCCGTATCGAAGAAACCCAGAAAGAGAAAATGGCCGGTGTTTCCTCAGGAATGCAGCTGCCACCAGGCTTTAAAATGCCGTTCTAATGTCATCCCACACCCTCTCTCCGGAGAGGGTGTTCTTTTTTAGCTACTCCTCGTCAAACCCCGCATAACTCTCTGCCAGAAAATCAATTAACGCCCGCACCGCCGGAAGCTGCCCTCGTCGTGAAGGGAAAACCGCGTGGATGATTTCGCGTCGCGTTCGCCACTCGGGTAACAAATGCACCAGTGTTCCTGCTGCAATCTGCTCTTTCAGCATCAGCCGTGGCAGCTGCACAATGCCAACCCCGGCCAGTGCCGCACTGCGCAAGGCAATCATATCGGTGGTGATATACCGCGGTGTGTGATGCAGGGTAACGTCCTGGTTATCCGGCCCGTACAAACACCAGCGGTAAACCTGCTGCGGCTTGCTTAAGGCGAGGCTCGGCCAGGGCTGGAGATCCGCGGGCGATTCCGGCGTGCCAAACTGCGCCACCAGCGCCGGGCTTGCGACCAGACACATACTTCTGTCGGCCAGCTTGCGCATCACCAGATCGCTGTCTTCCAGCGGAAGCGGGCGCACACGAATGGCAATATCGACGTTTTCGTGCAGGACATCCACCTGACGGTTAGTTTCTTCAAGCAGCACCGTGACGTGAGGAAAACGCACCATAAACTGCGCCAGCATCTCGCCGATGTGCACGTGCAATAACGTAATCGGACAGGTCAGGCGGATGACGCCGCGCGGCTCGGCACGCAGCGAATCAATCGCCTCCTGCGCGGCCTCGGCCTCAATCATCATCGCTTTGCAATGGCGATAGAAAATCTGCCCGGCTTCGGTCACCGTAAAACTGCGCGTTGATCGCTGGATAAGCCGCGTTTCCAGCCGTTCTTCGAGCAGCGCAATCCTGCGGCTCAGGCGTGATTTCGGAATGCCAATCACCCGGCTGGCCGGGGAAAATCCGCCGTTATCCACCACCTGCACGAAATACCACAGATCGTTGAGGTCCTGCATTTTCATTGTCCTGTATATGGAACACTGAGTTCATTTTTTCAGTCTACCGCAGTCACTGTCTTGTGAGTAAGCTTTATCCCATCGCAACAAGAGCAATGGAGCTTACGATGAAATCAATTTTAGGTGTGTACTCCGCCCCACAGTCCCACTGGGTGGGTGACGGGTTCCCGGTGCGTTCCCTGTTCTCCTACGCAAAATTTGCCAAACAGCTTAGCCCGTTCCTGCTGCTGGATTACGCGGGCCCGGCAGAATTTAAACCGAGTAACAAAGGCCAGCGCGGCGTAGATGTCCACCCGCATCGCGGTTTTGAAACGGTCACTATCGTCTACAAAGGCGAAGTGGCGCACCGCGATTCCACCGGCAGCGGCGGGGTGATTGGCCCAGGCGACGTGCAGTGGATGACAGCCGGGAGCGGCATTTTGCATGAAGAGTTTCACTCTCCGGCCTTCAGTGAGAAGGGCGGTTCGCTGGAAATGGTCCAGTTGTGGGTGAACCTTCCGGCGAAGGATAAATCCACGCCCGCGGCGTATCAGTCGATAACCGACGGCGATATTCCGCAGGTGGCGTTGCCGGATAACGCCGGTCTGGCACGGGTGATTGCCGGTGAACTGGACGGGTATAAAGGCCCGGCGAAAACCTTCTCACCGATGCGCATTCTCGATTTGCGTCTCAACGCCCACAGCACCACCACGTTGACGCTACCGGATGGCTGGAACACCGCGCTGGTGGTGCTGAAAGGCACGGTGCAGGTGAATGGCGAGGAAATTGCGCGGGAAGCACAGCTGGTCGTGCTGGATGCGAAAGGTGAAAGCGTAACGCTTGAATCCAACAACGACGCCACGGTACTGGTGCTGAGCGGTGAACCGCTGAATGAGCCGGTAGTGGGTTATGGCCCGTTCGTGATGAACACCCGTGAAGAAATCAACCAGGCAATCGACGATTTCAACCAAGGACGATTCGGCCAGCAGGCCGAGTAAATGTTAACGGCTACCGGTCGGGTAGCCGTTTATTTTTAATCAGATGGAGAACACAATCATGACCCCAGCAAACTTTAATGGCCAAAAGCCAATGATCGATCCGAACGATGCGGTACTCCTGCTTATCGATCACCAGAGCGGCCTGTTCCAATTGGTCCACGATATGCCGATGACCACGCTGCGCACTCACGCCACAGTGCTTGCCAAAATGGCGACGCTGGCGAAGATCCCGGTCATCACCACCGCGTCCGTGCCGCAAGGTCCAAACGGACCGCTGATCCCGGAAATTCACCAATATGCCCCGCATGCCCAGTACGTGCCGCGCAAAGGCGAAATCAACGCCTGGGATAACCCGGAGTTTGTGGCGGCGGTGAAAGCGACCGGCCGTAGCACCCTGATTATCGCCGGGACCGTCACCAGCGTATGCATGGCGTTCCCGGCGATAAGCGCGGTGGCAGACGGCTTTAAAGTCTTCGCCGTGATTGATGCGTCCGGGACCTATTCCAAAATGGCCCAGGAAATCAGCCTGGCGCGGGTGATGCAGGCGGGTGTGGTTCCGCTGGATATGGCGGCGGTCACCGCGGAAATTCAGCATACCTGGAACCGTGATGACGCGATGGAATGGGCCAACCTGTGGTCAGGTGTGTTCACCGAATATCCGCTGTTGATGGAAAGCTATCAGAAGGCGCAGGACGTCGTGACGAATCAGGAAACGCTGGATTCGCAGCGCGTCTGAGTCATCGCCTCTGCGCGAGCGATCACGCAGAGGCGTATCTTTTTCTATACCCGTCGCTGGGGCTAATGTTAGGCTATGGCCCACTCTTTTTTTAGAAGTCTGAGCGATGCAAACCAGTCCTTTACTTACCGCCCTTATGGAATCCCTCCGCTGCCTGCCTGGCGTGGGTCCGAAGTCTGCCCAACGCATGGCGTTTACCTTGTTACAACGCGATCGTAGCGGTGGAATGCGCCTGGCGCAGGCGCTGACTCGGGCAATGTCTGAAATCGGTCACTGTGCCGATTGCCGGACTTTCACCGAACAGGACGTATGTAACATTTGCTCGAACCCGCGTCGTCAGGAAAACGGTCAGCTTTGCGTGGTCGAAAGTCCGGCGGACATCTACGCCATCGAACAAACCGGGCAGTTCTCCGGGCGTTACTTCGTGCTGATGGGCCATTTGTCTCCGCTCGACGGCATCGGCCCGGACGACATCGGCCTCGACAGACTTGAAGAGCGTTTGAGCAGCGAACAGATGAAAGAAGTGATCCTCGCCACCAACCCGACGGTGGAAGGGGAGGCGACCGCCAACTACATCGCTGAACTTTGCGGGCAATATGGCGTAGACGCCAGCCGTATCGCGCACGGCGTGCCGGTTGGCGGCGAACTGGAAATGGTCGATGGCACCACGCTGTCGCACTCCCTTGCCGGTCGCCACAAGATTCGTTTTTAACCAATCGGGAGGACAATCGCGTTCTCCCGCTTGAAAAGTTCCGCCCTCAGCCCCATCTCCCCCTCAACGCTTTTTTATTCTATTTAATTGGCATTGAGGAATTTTCCGATGAAAGGACAAGAAACTCGCGGTTTCCAGTCAGAAGTAAAACAGCTTCTGCACCTGATGATCCACTCGCTCTACTCCAATAAAGAAATTTTCCTGCGCGAGCTGATTTCCAACGCCTCCGATGCGGCGGATAAGCTGCGTTTCCGCGCGCTGTCTGACGCCTCCCTGTACGAAGGTGACGGCGAACTGCGCGTGCGCGTTTCGTTCGATCAGGAAAAACGCACCCTGACCATCGCCGATAACGGCATTGGTATGAACCGCGACGATGTGGTCGATCACCTCGGTACCATCGCCAAATCCGGCACTAAAGCCTTCCTGCAATCCATGGGCTCCGATCAGGCGAAAGACAGCCAGCTGATCGGTCAGTTCGGCGTAGGCTTCTACTCGGCATTCATTGTGGCGGATAAAGTCACCGTGCGCACCCGTGCGGCAGGCGACAGCGCTGAGAACGGCGTGTTCTGGGAATCCGAGGGCGAAGGTGAATACACCGTGGCCGACATTACCAAAGCCGATCGCGGAACTGAAATCACGCTGCATCTGCGCGAAGGTGAAGACGATTTCCTCAACGACTGGCGCGTACGCTCGATTATCAGCAAATATTCTGACCATATCGCACTGCCGGTTGAGATTGAAAAAACGGAAGACGTTGACGGCGAAACCGTCGTGTCATGGGAAAAAATCAACAAAGCCCAGGCGCTGTGGACACGCAACAAGTCGGAAATTAAAGACGACGAATACAACGAATTCTACAAGCACATCGCCCACGATTTTACTGACCCGCTGGCCTGGAGCCACAACCGCGTGGAAGGTAAACAGGAATACACCAGCCTGCTGTACATTCCGGCGCAGGCGCCGTGGGATATGTGGAACCGTGACCACAAGCACGGCCTGAAACTGTACGTGCAGCGCGTGTTCATCATGGATGAAGCCGAGCAGTTCATGCCGAACTACCTGCGCTTTATCCGTGGCCTGATTGATTCCAACGATCTGCCGCTGAACGTATCCCGTGAAATTTTGCAAGACAGCACGGTTACCCGCAATCTGCGCGCTGCCCTGAGCAAACGTGCACTGCAGATGCTGGAGAAACTGGCGAAAGACGACGCGGAAAAATACCAGACCTTCTGGAAACAGTTCGGCTTAGTGCTGAAAGAAGGCCCGGCGGAAGATAACGCCAACCAGCAGACCATCGCCAAACTGTTGCGCTTTGCCTCCACCCATACCGATTCTTCTGAGCAGACTGTGTCGCTGGAAGAGTACGTCTCCCGCATGAAAGAAGGGCAGGAGAAGATTTATTACATCACCGCTGACAGCTACGCCGCAGCGAAGAGCAGCCCGCATCTGGAACTGCTGCGTAAGAAAGGCATCGAAGTGCTGCTGTTGTCCGATCGTATCGACGAATGGATGATGAGCTACCTGACCGAGTTTGACGGCAAAGCGTTCCAGTCGGTGGCAAAAGCCGACGAGTCGCTGGATAAGCTGACAGACGACGTGGATGACAGCACCAAAGAAGCCGAAAAAGCGCTGGAGCCGTTCGTTGATCGCGTGAAAACCCTGCTGGGTGAGCGCGTGAAAGAGGTACGTCTGACGCATCGCCTGACTGATACCCCGGCGATTGTCACCACCGAAGCGGACGAAATGAGCACTCAGATGGCGAAACTGTTCGCAGCGGCGGGCCAGAGCGTACCGGAAGTGAAGTACATCTTTGAACTGAACCCGGATCACGCGTTGGTGAAACGTGCGGCGGATACCCAGGATGACGGCAAGTTTGGCGAATGGGTTGAACTGCTGCTGGATCAGGCGCTGTTTGCTGAGCGCGGCACGCTGGAAGATCCAAACCTGTTTATCAAACGAATGAACCAGTTACTGGTTTCTTAATCGATAAACCCTCACCCCGACCCTCTCCCTAAAAGGGAGAGGGTGAAAATATTTCCCTCGCCCCTTTGGGGTGAGGGTTAGGGTGGGGGGAGTCCCTCCAGAACCGAATAAATCCCGCCGTTAACCGTTTCAGCCCGCCCACCTTCCTTGAGCGAGCCGCCGTCTGGTGGTATCGTTTAGCGCTTTTGAAAATTGAAACGACATTTGAGGGGATTTTCGCGATGCGTATTATTCTGCTTGGCGCTCCGGGCGCGGGTAAAGGAACTCAGGCGCAGTTCATCATGGAGAAGTACGGTATTCCGCAAATCTCCACCGGTGACATGCTGCGTGCCGCAGTGAAGTCAGGCTCTGAGCTCGGCAAACAGGCGAAAGACATCATGGACGCTGGCAAGCTGGTGACTGATGAACTGGTTATCGCCCTGGTGAAAGAGCGCATTGCGCAAGAAGACTGCCGTAACGGTTTCCTGCTCGACGGCTTCCCACGCACCATTCCACAAGCTGACGCGATGAAAGAAGCGGGCATCAACGTGGATTACGTGCTCGAGTTCGCGGTACCAGACGATCTGATCGTTGACCGCATCATCGGTCGTCGCGTACACGCCGCTTCTGGCCGCGTTTACCACATCAAATTCAATCCACCGAAAGTGGAAGGGAAAGATGATGTGACCGGCGAAGAGCTGACTACCCGTAAAGACGATCAGGAAGAAACCGTGCGTAAGCGCCTGGTGGAATACCATCAGATGACCGCGCCACTGATCGGCTACTACTCCAAAGAAGCGCAGGCTGGCAACACCAAGTATGCCAAAGTCGACGGCACCCAAGCCGTGGCTGACGTTCGCGCTGAACTGGCTAAAATCCTCGGTTAATCCGTTGGATCTCTCACCCGGCTCCCGGGTGAGAAAATTTCTCATCTTACCTCTCACACCAATAGATACTTCTCTGTGCCGTTTCGGCTACAATTATCAGCCATTTAACGACTAAGAGGCGGCAATGCGTCAGACGAAAACCGGCATTCTGTTAGCTAACCTCGGCACGCCCGATGCACCCACTCCGGAAGCGGTTAAACGCTATCTGCGCCAGTTCCTCAGCGACTCTCGCGTCGTTGATACTCCGCGCGCGCTGTGGTGGCCGATTCTGCGTGGCGTTATTCTGCCGCTGCGCTCACCGCGCGTGGCGAAACTCTATCAGTCCGTGTGGATGGATGAAGGCTCCCCGTTGATGGTGTACAGCCGTCAGCAGCAGCAGGCGCTGGCGAAGCGTTTACCGGACACCCCGGTGGTGCTTGGCATGAGCTACGGCTCACCGTCGCTGGCAAGCGCGGTGGAAGAGCTGTTAACCCATAATGTCGATCATATTGTTGTCCTGCCGCTTTACCCGCAGTATTCCTGCTCAACCGTGGCGGCGGTGTGGGATGAACTGGCCCGAATTTTAGCCACCAAACGTCACATTCCTGGCGTCTCGTTTATTCGTGATTACGCGGACGATGACGGCTACATTCAGGCGCTGGTCAGCAGCGCAAAAGCCTCGTTTGCTGAACACGGTGAGCCGGATGTGCTGCTGCTCTCCTATCACGGCATTCCGCAGCGCTATGCCGACGAAGGCGATGACTATCCGCAGCGCTGCCGTGATACCACCCGCGAGTTGGCTTCGGCCCTCGATATTTCGCCTGACAAAGTGATGATGACCTACCAGTCGCGCTTTGGCCGAGAACCCTGGCTGACGCCGTACACGGACGCCACGCTGAAAATGCTCGGCGAAAAAGGCGTGCAGCATGTGCAGGTGATGTGCCCGGGCTTCTCGGCAGATTGCCTGGAAACGCTGGAAGAAATCGCGGTACAGAACAAAGAGTTCTTCCTGGAAGCCGGTGGTAAAAAGTATGAATACATTCCTGCGTTAAATGCTTCGGCTGAGCACATTGAGATGATGGTCAATCTGACCGCACCCTACCGCTAGACCGCAGTCAGGGCAGCTAACGGGCGGAGAATATGCTACTATTCTCCGCTTATTCATAGCCAGCTGACCGCATCCCATGAAATTTCCCGGTAAACGCAAATCCAAACATTACTTCCCCGTAAACGCCCGCGATCTACTGTTGCAGCAGATCCAGCCTGAAACTGAAAACAGTGCTTCATGGGTGGTCGGTATCGATCAGACGCTGGTGGATATCGAAGCCAAAGTAGATGATGGGTTTGTCGCCCGTTACGGCCTGAGCAGCGGGCATTCGCTGGTGATTGAAGACGATGTGGCGGAAGCGCTTTATCAGGAACTGGTGAGTAAAGACTTGATTACCCATCAGTTTGCCGGTGGCACCATCGGCAACACTATGCACAACTACTCGGTGCTGGCCGATGACCGTTCCGTCCTGCTTGGCGTGATGTGCAGCAACATCGAAATCGGTGGCTACGCCTATCGTTATCTCTGCAACACCTCCAGCCGCACGGATCTCAACTACTTGCAGGGCGTAGACGGGCCAATCGGTCGCTGCTTCACGCTTATCAGCGATAGCGGCGAGCGTACCTTTGCGATTAGCCCAGGCCACATGAACCAGTTGAACCCGGAAAGCATCCCTGAAGATGTGATTGCGGGCGCCTCGGCGCTGGTACTGACGTCATATCTGGTTCGCTGCAAGCCCGGCGAGCCGATGCGTGACGCGACCATGAAAGCGGTGGAATACGCCAAAAAGCACGACGTACCGGTGGTGCTGACACTGGGAACCAAATACGTTATTGCCGACGATCCGGCCTGGTGGCAGGCGTTCCTCAAAGAAAACGTCTCGATTCTGGCGATGAATGAAGAAGAAGCTGAAGCCTTGACCGGCATTGCCGACCCGCTGCTGGCGTCTGACAAAGCGCTGGATTGGGTGGATTTAGTGCTCTGTACTGCCGGCCCGGTTGGGCTGTACATGGCAGGTTTCACCGAAGAAGAGAAAAAACGCCTGACCCAGCATCCGCTGCTGCCGGGGGCGATTGCCGAATTTAACCAGTATGAATTCAGCCGCGCGATGCGCCACAAAGACTGCCAGCAGCCGCTGCGTATTTACTCCCACATCGCCCCGTATATGGGCGGGCCGGAGAAAATCATGAATACCAATGGCGCGGGTGATGGTGCGCTGGCCGCGCTGTTGCATGACATCACGGCGAATAATTTCCACCGCAGCAATGTGCCGAATTCCAGCAAACACGCGTTTACGTGGCTGACCTATTCCTCGCTGGCGCAGGTGTGTAAATACGCTAACCGGGTGAGCTATCAGGTACTGAACCAGCACTCCCCACGCCTGACACGCGGTTTGCCGGAGCGGGAAGACAGTCTGGAAGAGTCCTACTGGGATCGTTGAGGCTTGGCGTATGCTCCCTCTCCCTGTAGGAGAGGGTCGGGGAGAGGGGAAACGAACTTACTCTGCCGCCGGTTTCTCCAGCAGCGTCAACATCGTATTGGCAATCTCACGCTCGCCCATCACTACCTTATTCGCGCCACGCTCGGTGATGTAATCCACCTCATCGTCATAATGCGCGCGGGCAATAATCTCAATGGTCGGGCATTTCTCTCTGGCCGACGCGACGATCTCGCCCGCCTCGTAGCCATTCGGAATGGTCAGCAACAGCCAACGCGCGCAGTCCAGATGCGCCAGATTCATAATCTCTTCGCTCGCCGCATTGCCGAGCACCGCCCGGATGCCGCGTTCGCGCAGCTCGTCGACGCGGGTGCGTGATGTTTCAATCACGACCAGCGGAATGCCCTGAGCCATCAGCTTCTCGCCCAACAGGCTGCCGACGCGGCCAAAGCCAACCAGCAGCGCATGATTACAGATATCCACAGGGATCTGTTTTTCATCCTCAATCGCTTCTTCGAGGGTCTGCTCGTCGAGGGTTTCGGTTTTATCGAGGTATTTTTCCAGTACCGCAAACAGCACCGGATTGAGCATAATCGACAGGATCGCTCCTGCCAGCACCAGATTCTGCCCGGCCTGTGGCAGCAGGCCCAGCGCCATGCCGAGACCGGCAAGAATAAACGCGAACTCACCAATCTGCGCCAGGCTCGCGGCAATGGTCAGCGCGGTACGTTGCGAATGCCCGAACAGACGCACCAGCAGAAACGCGGCGGCTGACTTACCGAAGATGATAATCGCCAGCGTGCCCAGCACCGCCAGAGGCTGCTCGATAAGCACCATCGGGTCGAACAACATCCCGACGGACACAAAGAACAGCACCGCGAAGGCATCGCGAAGCGGTAGCGTATCGTGCGCGGCGCGATGGCTGAGTTCAGATTCGTTGAGCACCATCCCGGCGAAGAACGCGCCGAGGGCGAAAGAGACATCGAACAGTTCAACCGCGCCAAAAGCGATGCCCAGCGCCAGCGCCAACACCGAGAGGGTGAACAATTCGCGAGAGCCGGTGGCTGCGCTGCGGGCTAAAATCCACGGCACCAGACGGCGGCCTACCAGCAGCATCACGGCGATAAAGGCGATAACTTTGCCGATGGTCAGACTTAAGTCGAGCGCCAGCGTGGCGAAACCCACATCGCCTTGTTCGGTCATGCTGGCAATCGCGGGCAGCATCACCAGCGTCAGCACCATCACCAGGTCTTCGACAATAAGCCAGCCGATGGCAATTTGCCCGCGCTGACTGTCGACCAACTGTCTCTCCTCAAGCGCGCGCAGCAGCACCACGGTACTGGCGGTAGAAAGACACAGGCCAAACACGATGCCGGTCATGAGCGACCAGCCTAATCCGGCAGAAAGCGCCACACCCAGCAGCGTGGCGACCGCAATTTGTGCGATAGCTCCGGGAATGGCGATGGCCTTCACCGCCATCAAATCCTTCAGTGAGAAATGCAGCCCAACGCCGAACATCAGCAAAATTACGCCGAGTTCCGCCAGTTCAGGGGCAAGTTTGGTATCGGCCACGAAGCCGGGGGTAAAGGGTCCTGACAGCACGCCGGCTAATAAATAGCCCACCAGAGGAGAAATACGCAGCTTGTTGGCAATCATGCCGAAGATAAAGGCGAGGACGAGCCCCCCTACAATGGTGGTGATTAGCGGTGTCGCGTGATGCATTCCGTCTCCTTTCGTGGCTGCTGGGTTCCATTTCTGGCCTAAAAAGCCAAAAAACCGATTAATAGTTTATGACAATTTTGACCATTCTGTTTATGAATAATTATTGAATTTATAATAAAAAAGGAATTAGACGCAAAAAACGCACAGATGGGAAAAGAATGGGACTCATGAGGAAAGAGGACTGATAAACCTTAGGGAAATGGCCGTCAGTGTTTCAATCTGACGGCCATAAAATTAGGCTTTATGACGATTGTCAGGCAGGAATATGGTCAACATCCCAAGTAAAGGCAGGAAAGCACAGATTTTATAGACCTCTTCGATACTGGTATGGTCGGCAACCACCCCCAGAACCGCAGCACCAAGGCCACCCATGCCGAATGCGAAGCCGAAGAATAGCCCGGAAACCATGCCGATTCTGCCCGGTAGCAGCTCCTGAGCGTACACCAGAATGGCGGAAAATGCCGAGGCGAGGATAAATCCAATGATCACCGTTAAAATTCCGGTCCATTCCAGCGTTGCGTAAGGTAAAATAAGCGTGAACGGCGCAACGCCGAGGATAGAGCCCCAAATCACATATTTACGTCCGATCTTATCACCGACAGGCCCGCCAATCACGGTGCCGGCTGCCACTGCGAACAGGAAGGCAAACAGGTGGAACTGCGCATTCTGGACCGTTAATCCGAATTTATGCATCAGATAAAAGGTGTAATAGCTGCTAATACTCGCCATATAGAAGTATTTGGAGAATATCAGCAGTAACAGGACGCTCACGGCCAGAATCACTTTGTTGCGCGGCAGCGGATTAATAATTTTCGCGACCGGTTTGCCCTTGTTTATCCGGTGCTGAGCGGCGTACCAGCGGCTGATCTGCGACAGAACCACGATCGCCAGCAGCGCGGCGAGCACGAACCACGCCACGTTTCCTTTGCCGTAGGGGGCGATGATCAGCGCCGCCAACAATGGACCCAGCGAGCTACCGAAGTTGCCACCGACCTGGAACAGCGACTGCGCCAGACCATGACGCCCGCCGGAGGCCATACGCGCTACGCGGGAGGATTCCGGATGGAACACCGAAGACCCGGTCCCGACCAATGCCGCCGCCAGTACCACGCCTTCAAAGCTGCCCGCCATCGCCAGCAGCACCAACCCGCTCAGGGTAAAGCACATGCCAATCGGCAACGACCACGGCATCGGGTATTTATCGGTCCAGTAACCCACCACCGGCTGCAATAGCGAAGAGGTAAGCTGGAAGGTGAGGGTTATCATCCCAATCTGCACGAAGGTCAGAGAGAACTCAGATTGCAGCAGAGGGTAAATCGCCAGAATCAGCGACTGGATCATATCGTTTAGCAGGTGGGAAAGGCTGATTGCGCCCAGAATGCCAAAGGAGGTTCTGGCCTTTTGCGGCGGCGCAGATGGGCCTGACAGCGTCGGACTGGTTTCACTGATTGCCATAGATTTCACTTAAGTAGTTGTTTGCGATGTTGGGGAAAATCGACTCTGTAATAATTATCAGACTAAGATAACGGTGTCGGACGTTTGAAGAAAGTCTCAATTCTGAAAACATATTTGTCTATGCTTGTTACTCATTGTAATTTCTGCACTTGTCATTCAGTCAGGGAGAGAGTCATGAAATGTTTGAAACGCGGTGTGGCGCTGGCAATGCTGGCAGCATGGTCGCTGACCAGCCTGCAAGTGCAGGCGTATGAGCAGGATAAAACCTACAAAATCACCATCCTGCATACCAACGATCACCACGGCCATTTCTGGCGCAGCGAATACGGTGAATACGGTCTGGCGGCGCAAAAGACGCTGGTGGACGGTATTCGTCGAGAAGTGGCAGCGGAAGGCGGCAGCGTGTTGCTTTTGTCGGGTGGTGATATCAACACCGGCGTACCGGAATCTGATTTGCAGGACGCCGAACCCGATTTCCGCGGCATGAATCTGGTCGGCTACGACGCGATGGCGGTCGGCAACCATGAGTTCGATAACCCGCTGTCGGTTCTGCGTCAGCAGGAAAAATGGTCTAAGTTCCCCTTCCTGTCCGCCAATATTTACCAGAAAAGCACCGGCGAACGTCTGTTTAAACCGTGGGCGCTGTTTAACCGTCAGGGACTGAAAATCGCGGTGATGGGTTTAACCACCGACGACACCGCCAAAATAGGTAACCCGGAAAATTTCACCGATATCGAATTCCGTAATCCAGCCGCAGAAGCGAAGCTGGTGATTCAGGAACTGCAGCAAACGCAGAAGCCGGACGTTATCCTCGCCGCAACGCACATGGGCCATTACGACAACGGTGACCACGGCTCTAACGCAGCGGGCGATGTGGAAATGGCACGCAGCCTGCCCGCCGGTTCGCTGGCGATGATTGTGGGCGGTCACTCACAGGATCCGGTGTGCATGGCGTCAGAGAATAAAAAGCAGGCCGATTACGTGCCGGGCACGCCGTGCGCGCCGGATAAGCAAAACGGTATCTGGATTGTGCAGGCCCATGAATGGGGCAAATACGTGGGTCGGGCAGATTTCGAATTCCGCAACGGCGAAATGAAGCTGGTGCATTACCAGCTGATCCCGGTCAACCTGAAGAAAAAGGTGACGTACGATAACGGGCAAAGTGAGCGCGTACTTTACACCCCGCAAATCCCGGAAAACCCGCAGATGCTCTCGCTGCTGACCCCGTTCCAGAACAAAGGTAAAGCGCAGCTGGGCGTGAAAGTGGGTGATGTGAATGGCCATCTTGAAGGCGATCGCAGCAAAGTGCGTTTCGTGCAAACCAACATGGGCCATCTGATTCTGGCGGCGCAAATGGCGCGTACGAACGCTGATTTCGCGGTAATGAGCGGCGGCGGGATCCGTGATTCCATCGAAGCGGGCAAAATTACCTACAAAGACGTACTGAAAGTGCAGCCGTTTGGCAACGTGGTGGTGTATGTCGATATGACCGGCAAAGAAGTGACAGATTATCTGACGGCGGTCGCGCAGATGAAGCCGGATTCAGGGGCGTATCCGCAGTTTGCGAACGTCAGTTTTGTGGCGAAAGGCGGTCAACTGAACGACCTGAAAATCAAAGGCGAGCCGATTGACCCGAACAAAACCTACCGCATGGCGACGCTGAGCTTTAACGCCACTGGCGGCGACGGCTATCCGCATATTGAGACTAAACCGGGCTATGTGAATACCGGGTTTATCGATGCGGAAGTACTGAAACAGTACGTCGAGCAAAATTCGCCGCTGGATGTGAATATTTACGAACCGAAAGGGGAAGTGAGCTGGCAGTAAGTTTTTCCCCTCCGCCGGCCCTCTCCCCCTAGGGGAGAGGGCCGGCGGAGGGGGAGAAAGCCGCTCACGACTTAATCCCGTCGCGCAATATCCGCAAATTTCGCATCCAACATCTTAGCCAAATCGCTTGCCGCTAACTCAATATCCAGCCCGCGTCTTCCACCGGATATATAAATCGTCCCAAAGGTCTGCGCTGGAGCGTCAATCAGCGTTGGCAGGCGTTTCTTCTGCCCCAGCGGGCTAATTCCGCCGACCAGATACCCAGTGATGCGCTGGGCAACTAGCGGATCGGCCATATCGACTTTCTTTGCACCCAACGCTTTAGCGACTTTTTTCAAATCCAGCTGCGTCGCGACGGGCGTCACGGCGACGGCCAGTTGCTTCATATCGCCATTCATCGCGACCAAAAGCGTTTTATAAACCTGCGCCGCATTCAGGCCGAGCTTACGCACCACTTCATCACCAAAATTGGTTTCATTCGGATCGTGATCGTAGCTGTGGAGCTGAAAAGAGATCTTGTTTTTTTCGAGTAACTTAACGGCGGGAGTCATAACCATCCTTCTTACAACCGGGGTGAACGGGGACCAGCATACGCCTGTAGATTGTCGAAAAAATAGTACTATCTTGCGCAATAGTGTTGGCAGTGATGCTGACTTTGAGCGACAATCTGAGGATCCGAAGTGCGAACTTCGGGATAATAATAACGATGAAATTCCTCTTTGACGGGCCAATAGAAATATTGGCCACTTTTTTATTTATGCGTCGATCGCAGCATCGATGGCAAATTTCCTTCCCCGTATAAATGCAGTGCTCCGACGGCAACCACATAGCGCCCCGGCGGCAACGTGTGCAATTTTTCCTGCCAGGCCAGGTTTCGCTGATGCATCAACACGTCGTACAGCGAGTGGCTGAAAGTATTCGGCAGCGACGGCGTTTCGCCCGGCGGCTGCTCCATCCACCAGCCAATCATCACCTGCAGCAAGCGGGCATTGGTATGCCAGTGAGTCAGGGTGTCTTCCAGCAGCGCCAGCCCGTTGTCTGGCATATTGCGCAGCAGCGCTATCTGGCTCTCGGCGCCTTCCAGTTCGATAACCTCGCGGTTTGCTTCCCGCGCGGTATTCAGCAGCTGATAATCAATCCCGTAATCAGGGCGTAAACCCAGCTTTTGCGCCTGCGTAGCCTGCAGCACCATCGCCACCTGCCACAGCGGCTGACTGTCGAAAAGCGCCACGGAAAGCCCGAGCTCGTCGGTCAGCTTTTCCAACTGCTGGAAACAGGCTTCACTCAGACGCTCACGCAACGGCGGATATGCCGGTAGGTCACGAAACGGCGTCTCGCTGCCGGTGATATCGGCTTCGACGATCAGCGCATCGGCCTGCTGAATCAGTTTGATCAACCGCGGGGGCAGCGGCGACATATCGCGGGTACCCATATGAATGCTGCCGACCAGGTGCAGATGTTGCCCACCCGCCAGCGTGATGTCCATGCCGGGCCACGGATAACGGCCACGGAACAGGGCGCATAGCGAAGATTTTACGCGTTGAAACAGTCCCATATGCGCTCCGTGAAGTTAAAAGATCATGCTAACGCGTCAGGGTTGGGCGCTCAATGCCTAAATCACCGCCAGCCCCTGTTTCTGGCAGGCGGTGTGCAACGCGTTACGCTTTCGGTTTAAACCGTAGCAGGCGGTTAGCGTTACTGACCACGGTGATGGACGATAGCGCCATCGCCGCACCCGCAACTACCGGGTTGAGCAGCGTTCCGGTCAGCGGCCAGAGGATCCCAGCGGCAATCGGAATACCGAGCGAGTTGTAAATAAACGCACCCAGAAGGTTCTGCTTCATGTTACGCAGCGTCGCTTTTGAGATAGCCAACGCATCAGCCACACCCACCAGGCTATGACGCATCAACGTGATGGCCGCCGTTTCGATGGCAACATCGCTGCCGCCGCCCATCGCGATACCGACTTCCGCCTGCGCCAGCGCTGGGGCATCATTGATACCGTCGCCGACCATCGCTACTTTCCGGCCTTCCGCCTGCAATTTTTTAATCGCTTCGGCTTTGCCGTCCGGTAATACGCCCGCAATCACCTCGTCAATACCCGTTTCTTTGGCAATCGCCTGCGCAGTTATCGGGTTGTCGCCGGTCAGCATCACCAGGCGATAACCTTCGCGGTGCAGTCTTTCCAGGGCGGCAACGCTGTCAGCCCGCAGCGGGTCACGGATGGCGAACAGCGCCGCCGCTTTGCCATCGACCGCCAGAAGTACCGGCGTCGCGCCTTTCGCTGCCTGGGCTTCAAGCTCAGCATCAATATCTGTCGTAGCGATGTGCTGCTCATTCAGAAGCGCCTGATTCCCCAGCAGCAATGCGTGCCCTTCGGCTTCGCCACTTACGCCCAGACCCCGCAGGGTACGGAACGCGGATATCTGTGGTAGCTGCGTTTCACCGGCTTTTTCAATAATGGCGTGAGCCAGCGGGTGGCTCGACCCTTGCTCAAGCGCGGCTGCCAGGCGTAGGGCCTGCGCTTCATCCATATCACCGTACGTTTTCACCGCCACGACCTGCGGTTTACCTTCGGTCAGAGTGCCGGTTTTATCAAACACCAGCGTATCCAGTTCGCTGGCGCGCTGCAGCGCATCGGCGTCGCGCACCAATACGCCGTATTCTGCGGCGCGACCCACTCCGGCGATAATCGACATCGGCGTTGCGAGCCCTAATGCACACGGGCAGGCGATGATCAGCACCGTGGTGGCAATCACCAGGGTGTAGACAATCTGTGGCGCCGGGCCGAAGAAATACCAAATGGCAGCGCTTAGCAGCGCGATAGCGACCACCGTCGGGACAAACACGGCGGAGATGCGGTCAGCCAACTGGCCGATTTCCGGTTTGCTGCTTTGCGCCTGGCGCACCATGCGAATAATGCGCGACAGCGTGGTGTGGCTACCGACCGCACTGGCTTTGAACAGTACGCTCCCATCCTGCACTACCGTTCCGGCGTGAATGTTGTCGCCGTCACTTTTTTGCTGCGGAACCGGTTCGCCGGTCAGCATCGCTTCATCAAACCACGCTTCACCCTGAGTGATGTCGCCATCAACCGGAACGCGATCGCCGGTGGCCAGACGCAGCGTCATGCCCGGCTGTACGTCTGCCAGTGGTACTGATTTTTCACCCTCTTCCGTTACGACGCGAGCGGTCGGCGGGGTCAGGTCGAGCAGTTTTTCCAGCGCTTTAGAGGAACGCTGACGCGCACGGGCTTCGAGCATATGGCCGAGGTTAATCAGACCGATGATCATCGCGCTGGCTTCATAATAAAGATGCCGGGCTTCCATCGGGAACCACTGCGGCCACAGGTTGACGCTCATCGAATAGAGCCAGGCCACGCCAGTACCGAGGGCGACCAGCGTATCCATGGTCGCGGTGCGATTCTTGAGGCTTTTCCATGCGCTGGTGTAGAAGTGGCCCCCGGCAAAAATCATTACGCCGAGCGTCACCAGGCCAATGACCAGCCACAAGGAACGGTTGGCGTCGGTGACCATCATGTTATCGCCGAACATTCCCCAGACCATGACCGGGACGCCGACCAGCAGCGCGACGATCGCCTGCCAGCGGAAGCGTTTCATGGTAGCGACGGCGGTTTCCTGCTGACGCTCGCGACGCTTCAGATCATCTTCAATCGCTTCTGCACCGTAGCCCGCTTTTTCCACCGCCTGCACTAAATCGGTGGCGGCCGCACTGCCCATGACCAGCGCCGTGCGTTCCGCCAGATTGACCCGTGCCTGTGTGACACCCGGAACGGCAGCAAGCGCGTTCTGAACCCGGGAGACACAGCTGGCGCAGCTCATGCCGTTGATCAGCAACTGTTGGCTGTCATCAAGGTCATCGGCTGCCGGAAGCGCTGAAGGGACCGCTGTCAGTGCTTCCGACGGGAGTGATGACTCTGTCAGCGGGTTAGCCTTTGGGTGGCTAAGCTCCGCCCCGTATCCGGCTTGTTTAATGGTATCGATCAGTTGCTCCGCACTGGCGCTGCCGGTGACATGTGCTTCAGTGGTTGTCACGTCTGCCTGAGCGACGTCCGGACGTTGCTCCAGAGCTTCTTTAACGCGTTTGACGCAGTGGCCGCAAGTGAGGCCGTCCAGCGTAAGATCAATAATTTGAGACATATTCATTCTCCTGATGGATTAGCCGACAAACCGCGTCGACACTGTTTCTTTCTGTCACTGTGATAAAGCTTAAACCTTCCATCAAGGGGAAGGTCAAGCGTGATTTAAATAAGGCGGCGTTTACGAGAAACTCCCGGAGAAATCGCAGGGTATCTCTGATTTACCTCAGTAAAACAAAATGCTGCTGCGCAAATCACTTATACTGCCGACAAATAGATCAATCGAAGTCATCTAGCTGGTATGTATATTTCGACACGCATCAAAGTGGTTATTCATCTTTGCGCTTTCCTCGTTGTGCTGTATAGCCTGACGATGCTTCCGCCTATGCTGCTGGCATTGGTGGATAAGGAGCGCAGCCTGTTTGCGTTTCTGTCGACGTTTGCCATTTTCTTCCCCGCCGGGCTGATTGGCTGGGGGCTAACGCGCCAGTCGAAAATCCAGCTCGAAACGCGTGATGGCTTTATCATCATCGTTCTGTTTTGGCTGCTGTTTTCGTTGATAAGCGCCATGCCGCTGTGGCTGGATGACTCGCTTAATATCTCCCTGGCCGATGCAATATTTGAGGGCGTGTCCGGGATAACCACCACCGGGGCGTCGATTTTCAGTGACGTGACGCATCTGCCGCGTTCGATTCTTTATTACCGCTCGCAGCTAAACTTTATTGGCGGGTTAGGGGTTATCGTTCTGGCGGTCGCAGTGCTGCCACTGCTGGGCATCGGGGGCATGAAGCTGTATCAGTCGGAAATGCCCGGCCCGTTTAAAGAAGAACGCCTGACGCCGCGCCTGGCCGATACCTCGAAAAGCCTGTGGTTCACCTACATGCTGCTGGGCATGACCTGTACGCTGGCCTTTTACCTCGCCGGAATGCCATTTTTCGACGCGCTGTGTCATGGCCTGTCGACCGTCTCGCTGGGCGGTTTTTCCACCCAAAGCGAGAGTATTGGCTACTACAACAGCTACGCCATCGAGTTGGTGGCGGGCGGTTTCTCCCTGCTGTCGGCGGTGAACTTTACCCTCTATTTCGTGGCACTTTCTCGCCGCAGCCTTAAGCCTTTCCGCCGCAACAGCGAGCTGCGCTTTTTCCTCTGCGTGGTGATGTTGGTGGTCGCGATAATCACCTTCGAAGTCTGGCGGGCAGGAATGTACGCGCTGCCTGCGTCGTTCGTGCACTCCTTCTTCCTCGTCAGCTCAATGATTACTGATAACGGGTTGGCGACGGCGGATTACGCTTCGTGGCCCACGCACGTGGTGGTTTTACTGTTGTCGGCGAGCTTCTTCGGCGGCTGCGTGGGGTCAACCTGTGGCGGGATTAAGGCGCTGCGATTCCTGATCCTGTTCCGCCAAAGCCGCCACGAAGTGCACCAGTTGGCACATCCGCGCGCCATCATGAGCGTGCGCGTGGGCAATACGGTGATTAACGACAGGGTGATGCGCTCGGTCTGGAGTTTCTTCTTCCTGTACATCTTCTGCACCTGTTCATTCATTTGGGCGCTGAATTTGTTGGGCTACGATTTACTCACATCGTTTGCCTCCGTTGCCGCCTGCATCAATAATATGGGCCTGGGATTTGGCGCGACCGCAACGGGCTTTGGCTCGCTCGACGATACCGCCAAATATCTGTTGTGCGGGGCGATGCTGTTGGGCCGTCTGGAGATTTATCCGGTGTTGATCCTCTTGTCGAGAACCTTCTGGCGCAGTTAAGCTATTCCCACAACATATGAGTGGAGGCAGGCGTGAACATCAGCGACGTTGCGAAAAGAACCGGTTTAACCAGCAAAGCAATTCGTTTTTACGAAGAGAAGGGTCTGGTCACCCCGCCGTTGCGCAGCGATAACGGCTACCGCAGCTACACGCAAAAACATCTGGATGAGCTGACGCTGCTGCGTCAGGCGCGCCAGGTGGGGTTCAATCTGGAAGAGTGTGGCGAGCTGGTGAATCTGTTCAACGATCCGGGGCGTCACAGCGCTGATGTGAAGGCGAGGACGTTGCAGAAAGTGGCCGATATCGAAAAGCACATCACGGAATTGCAGAGTATGCGGGAACAGTTGCTGGCGCTGGCGGATGCCTGTCCAGGAGATGACAGCGCCGACTGCCCGATTATTGATAATCTGTCCGGCTGCTGTCATCGAAAGCGTAATTAGCGCGGGCGCACCTTCAGGGTAATACCTTCGACGGCGAACACTTCTACGCGGGTGCCTGCCGGAAGATCGTCTTCGGCAAGTACCGGCCATGAGCTGTCGCCGACGCGCATATGACCGCGGCCGTTGATGAGCGCCGTATCCAGCGTGAAGATTTTACCGACCAGTTGCTGGCCGCGCTGATTGAGCTGGCTGTCGGCACGGGGCTGCTGACGTACACGATTCGACAGCCATCGCCACCACAGCCAGGCGGCGAGCAGTGTCAGTACTGCAAACACCCCCCCTTGCCACTCCCAGCCAAACGGCAGCAGCCACACCAACAGGCCGGTGACAATCGCCGCCACGCCGCTCCACAGCAGATAGCCATTCCCGCCTAGCATTTCCGCCGCCAGCAATAGGCCGCCAAGGCTCAGCCAGAAAATGTGCGGGTGGACGAGAAGGGCATCAATCATGGTTTTTTCCGCTCACCGGCGCTGTCTTTCACCAGTTCAGCAATCCCGGCAATCGAGCCCATCAGACTGCTCGCATCCAGCGGCATCATCACCACTTTACTGTTATTCGCTGAGCCAATCTGCTGCAGCGCATCGGTATATTTCTGCGCGATGAAGTAATTCACGGCCTGAATATCCCCGGCGGCAATGGCTTCGGAAACCATTTGCGTCGCGCGGGCTTCCGCTTCGGCTGAACGCTCACGCGCTTCCGCTTGCAGGAACGTTGACTGACGCTCACCTTCCGCTTTAAGGATTTTCGACTGCTTCTCACCTTCGGCTTTGACGATCTGCGCCTGGCGGATCCCTTCGGCTTCCAGGATGTAGGCACGTTTGGTACGTTCGGCTTTCATCTGCGCATTCATGGCGTCGATAAGTTCAGCCGGTGGGCGCACGTCACGAATTTCGATACGGGTGATTTTGATACCCCAAGGATTGGTGGCTTCATCGACGATATGCAGCAGGCGGGTATTGATGTTGTCACGCTGAGAGAGCATTTCGTCCAGCTCCATCGAGCCCAGCACAGTACGGATGTTAGTCATCGTCAGATTGATGATAGCCAGTTCCAGGTTGCTGACTTCATACGCCGCTTTTGGGGCATCAATCACCTGAATAAAACAGACCGCATCAATGGAAACGTTGGCGTTATCCTTGGAGATAACTTCCTGGGATGGAATGTCCAGCACCTGTTCCATCATATTGATTTTACGGCCTATACGGTCCATAAATGGCACCACCAGACTCAAGCCTGGATTTAGGGTGTTGGTATAACGCCCAAAGCGCTCGACCGTCCATTGGTAACCCTGAGGAACGATCTTGACGCCTGCGCCCACAATTACCAGCGCGACGAAGATCAATACGGGAATAAAGATGAGCATCCAAAACCTCCTGTTTTTACTGAGAAACCCTGGGACTTACATGTCAGGGTCGATACAGGAAGTATAACTTTTATTCAGTAGGCTGCGGTAACGTTCTTCTGTGCTGAAAGCGTACAAAATACCCCGGCGACAGGACGCCGCCGGGGAGAGGGAATATCAGTACAGCAGGGAGTACAGCAGGCGGCGGTATTTCGACGCCAATGCATCGCCGGTGCCGAGCGCCGCGAGGATTTCCTGCAGCATCTTACGCGCCTGACCATCCGCCGCGCCCAGGTCTTTTCGCAGATGGCTGAACAGCAGTTCCAGCGCTTCTTCATTGCGCCCAACCTGATGCAGTTGCAGCGCCAGCTGTGACGCGAGGGCCGCATCTTCCGGATGCTCCGCCACCTGCTGTTGCAGCTGCTGGATTTCCGGGGTGTCAGCCGCTTGTTTCAGCAGCTCAATTTGCGCAACCAGGCCCTGATAGCGGGTGTCCTGATCTTGCATTGGCACGGTTTTCAGCGTGGCTTCTGCCTCTTCCGAACGGTTCAATGCAATCTGCGTTTCCGCCAGCAGCAGGCCAATCTGGCTGTCCTGATTCGACAGCTGCCATGCGTCTTTCAGCAGCGGCAGCGCGTCGGCGTGATTGCCTTCCTGCATCAACAGCATCGCCTGCTGGGCTTTTAGCTCTTCTTCACGCGGCAAGAATTTATCGAGCAGCGTCCGGATAACGTCTTCCGGCTGTGGCCCCTGGAAGCCGTCAACCGGCTGACCGTTCTGGAACAGATACACAGTCGGAATGGCGCGCAGGCCGAACTGCGAGGCAATCATCTGCTCGGCGTCGCAGTCGAGCTTCGCCAGAATGAACTGACCGTTGTACTGGGTCGCGAGGCTTTCCAGCACCGGGGTTAACTGCTCGCAGTGCTGGCTACGCGGAGACCAGAAGTAGAACAGGACGGGAACGGTGGCGGACTGCTCCAGGGTCTGGTGCAGGTTAGCTTCGGTAATGTTAACAATATACTGTGCAGACATAAGTCATTCTCTTTATTCGATATGAGTCGATATCTCATTGAGATGGGGGCGGAGGACGGTGCTTCAACTCAGCCCTGCAAAATTTTGTCCATCATTCGGCCCGGCAACACGCGCTTGAGCAGCATGACGGCGTGGGTCACCAGGGTCACCGGATAGCGCATTTTTGGTTTCTCGCTGGTGAAAGCATGGCGCACTTTTTCCACCACCGCCTCTGGTCCGAGGGTAAAACGGGCGGCGATACCCGGGTTTTCGACAGGTTTATCGGCCTGGGTCTGGTTGACGTTTTCAGTGAAGCGGGTGCGGATCGGGCCGGGTTCAATCAGGCTGACTTTGATGCCGCTGTGGCGCAGCTCCATGCGCAGTGCGTCGGACCAGGCTTCCAGGGCATATTTACTGGCGGCATACGCTCCACGGCCGGGCGTGGAGATCAGGCCCATCACCGAGGACGTCATCACGATTCGGCCTTCGCCGTGCGGCTCCATGGCGGGCAGCAAGCGCATGGTCAGCTGATGTGTGCCGAAGAAGTTAGTGGAAAACTGCTGTTCCAACTGCGTACGGCTCAACGTGTTCAACGGACCATACACGCCAAAACCGGCGTTATTAAAAATGCCAAACAGGCGGTTTTCGGTGAGGACGATAATGTCGTCGGCGGCGCGGTCAACGCTTTCGGGCGAATCCAAATCGAGGACAATCCCCGTCAGTCCCAGGCCTGACATGCGGGCGACGTCTTCCGGCTTGCGGCAAGCGGCCAGCACGCGAAAGCCCTGGCGTTTCAGCTCAAGCGCACTCTCCAGCCCAATTCCGCTGGAACATCCTGTTATTAAGACCGTTTTTTGCATAACTTTACCTGAAGACAACCCCTGATATTCAGGAGTCGTGTTTAACTAAGGGAGCCAGGCGTGTCGCCATCCAGTCCGCTATAAACGGCTGCGCGTCACGATTGGGGTGAATACCATCATCCTGCATCCATTGCGGTTTCAGATAGACCTCTTCCATAAAGAATGGCAGCAGAGGAATATCGAACTCTTTGGCAAGCTGCGGATACATCGCGCTGAAGGCCTCATTATACCGACGGCCATAGTTCGCAGGCAGACGAATTTGCATCAACAGCGGTTCGGCGTTGGCGGCTTTAATCTGTTTGATAACCGTCCGTAGGGTTTGCTCGGTTTGTTGAGGCTGAAACCCGCGCAGGCCATCGTTACCGCCCAGTTCGACCAATACCCAGCGCGGCTGGTGCTGCTTGAGCAGCGCGGGCAGGCGTGCCAGCCCCTGCTGCGACGTGTCACCGCTGATACTGGCGTTGACAACCTCGGTCTTCGGCTGCCACTTTTCATTAAGGAGCGCGGGCCATGCGGCAGTTGCCGCCATGCGATACCCGGCACTCAGACTGTCACCCAGAATTAACAGCGTGTCGGCAAATGCGGCGCGGCAGGTTAACAGCAAAAGAAACAGGAACGGCACATGCCAGCGGAAAACATACTTGAAGTTCATCATCTTAAGAAATCCGTCGGTCAGGGGGAGCAGGAGCTATCCATCCTCACCGGAGTTGAGCTGGTTGTCAAACGAGGCCAGAGCATTGCGCTGGTGGGGGAATCCGGTTCCGGTAAGTCGACGCTCTTGGCGATCCTCGCCGGGCTGGACGACGGCAGTTGCGGGGAAGTGAAGCTGATTGGGCAACCGCTGCACGCAATGGACGAAGAGGCGCGCGCGGCGTTACGCGCCCGTCACGTTGGTTTTGTGTTTCAGTCTTTCATGCTGATCCCGACGCTCAATGCGCTGGAAAACGTCGAACTCCCGGCGCTGCTACGCGGTGAGACCGACAGCCAGGGGCGCAGCCACGCCAAAGCGCTGTTGGAACAATTAGGGCTCGGCAAACGTCTGCATCATCTTCCGGCGCAGCTTTCCGGCGGCGAACAACAGCGTGTGGCGCTGGCCCGTGCGTTTAACGGTCGTCCTGACTTGCTGTTCGCCGATGAACCCACCGGTAATCTTGACCGTCAAACCGGCGATCGGATCGCTGATTTGCTGTTTTCGCTTAACCAGGAGCACGGCACTACCCTGGTATTAGTCACGCACGATCCGGCGCTGGCCGCGCGTTGCGATCGACGCTTGCGGCTGGTGAACGGGCAATTGCAGGAGGAGTCATGATTGCCCGCTGGTTCTGGCGTGAATGGCGCTCGCCGTCGCTGCTGATAGTCTGGCTGGCGTTGAGCCTGGCGGTGGCCTGCGTGCTGGCGCTCGGCAACATCAGCGACCGCATGGACAAAGGGCTGAGCCAACAGAGCCGTGAATTTATGGCGGGCGACAGAACGCTGCGCACCGCGCGTGCCGCGCCAGAGGAATGGCTGAAAAAAGCCCGCGAAATGGGACTGAAGGTGGGTGAACAGCTCAGCTTTGCCACCATGACCTTCGCGGGCGACACCCCGCAGCTGGCGAGTGTGAAAGCGGTGGATGATGTCTATCCGATGTATGGCGCACTGGAAACCTCGCCACCGGGCCTTAAACCACAGGCGGGAAGCGTGCTGTTGGCCCCCCGGCTGATGGCGCTGCTGAACCTGAAAACCGGCGATACCATCGACGTGGGCGATGCGACACTGCGCATTGCCGGGGAGGTGGTGCAAGAGCCTGATTCCGGTTTCAACCCTTTCCAAATGGCACCACGTCTGATGATGAACACTGCCGACGTGGCGAAAACCGGGGCCGTGCAGCCGGGAAGTCGCGTCAGCTGGCGCTACAAATTTGGCGGCACGCCGCAGCAAATTGCTGCCTACGAGAAATGGCTGTTGCCGCAGCTGAAGCCCGATCAGCGCTGGATTGGCCTCGAACAGGATGAAGGCGCGCTCGGCAAATCTCTTGAACGCTCGCAGCAGTTTTTACTGCTGTCTGCCCTGCTGACGCTATTGCTGGCGGTTGCCGCGGTGGCAGTGGCGATGGGGCATTATTGCCGTAGCCGTTACGATCGGGTGGCGGTGCTTAAAACGTTGGGGGCAGGGCGGGCGCAGTTGCGTAAGTTGATTCTCGGCCAGTGGGCGATGCTCCTGCTGTTGTCGCTGGTCACCGGCGGCGTGATGGGGAAACTGTTTGAAAGCGTGCTAATGGTGCTGCTCAAACCTGTGCTACCCGCAGCGTTGCCGCCAGCCAGCCTGTGGCCGTGGGTATGGGCCATCGGCGCGATGGGGGTGATTTCGCTGCTGGTGGGAATGCGTCCGTGGCGCTTGCTGCTGGCGACTCAGCCGCTGCGCGTATTACGCCGTGATGCAGTGGCGAACGTCTGGCCGTTGAAATTCTACATTCCGGCGATCACGATTATCGTCGTGCTGCTGTTGGCGTGGCTGATGGGTGGCTCAATGCTGCTGTGGTCGGTGCTGGCGGGCGCGGTCGTGCTGGCGGTGCTCTGTGGGCTGGTCGGCTGGTTGTTGCTGAACGTGCTTCGACGTGTAACGTTGAAATCACTGGCGCTGCGTCTGGCGGTAAGCCGTCTGCTGCGTCAGCCATGGTCCACGCTCAGCCAACTGGCGGCGTTTTCGCTCTCCTTCATGCTGCTGGCGTTATTGTTGGTGCTTCGCGGCGATTTGCTCGATCGTTGGCAGCAGCAGCTTCCGCCGGAAAGCCCGAACTATTTCCTGATCAACATTGCACCAGAGCAGGTTGGGCCGATGAAAGAGTTTTTGGCTGAGCATCAGGTGATCCCATCGGCGTTCTACCCGATCGTACGTGCGCGTTTGACGGACATCAACGGCCAGCCGACCGACGGTAATAAAGACGAAGCGCTCAACCGTGAGCTGAACCTGACCTGGCAAAGCCAGCCGCTGGAACATAATGCGGTGACCGACGGCAACTGGCCGCCGAAAGCGGGCGAAGTGTCGATTGAAGAAGGCCTGGCGAAGCGCCTGAATATTGGGCTTGGCGACAGCGTGACCTTCACCGGCGATACCCAGGCGTTCAGCGCGAAAGTGACCAGCCTGCGCAAAGTGGACTGGGAAAGCCTGCGGCCAAACTTCTTCTTTATCTTCCCGCCGGGGGCGTTGGATGGGCAGCCGCAAAGCTGGCTCACCAGTTTCCGCTGGGACAACGGCAATGCGCTACTGACTCAGCTGAATCGTGAATTCCCGACCGTCAGCCTGCTGGACATCGGCGCGATCCTCAAACAGGTTGGGCAGGTGCTGGAACAGGTGAGTCGGGCGCTGGAAGTGATGGTGGTGCTGGTGACCGCCTGTGGCGTGCTGCTGTTGTTAGCGCAGGTTCAAGTAGGGATGCGACAGCGTCACCAGGAGCTGGTGGTCTGGCGCACACTCGGCGCCGGGAAATCGCTGCTGCGTACCACGCTGTGGGCGGAGTTTGCCTTGCTGGGGCTGGTTTCTGGACTGGTGGCGGCCATTGGCGCAGAAACGGCGCTGGCGGTATTGCAGACGAAAGTCTTTGATTTTCCTTGGGAGCCTGACTGGCGACTGTGGGTCACGCTGCCAGTGTGCGGTGGCGTGTTACTGTCACTGTGCGGTGGCTGGTTAGGTTTACGCTTATTAAAAGGCAAAGCGTTGTTCCGTCAGTTCAGCGTGTAGCTCCGCCTGCCGGGCCTACAGGTTTTGTAGGCCTGGTAAGCGTCGCCTCACCAGGCAATAGCTTTTAGCGCGCCAGCCAGGCGCCAACATCCTGATACGTACCGCGAAACACAATCTTGTCGGCTTTTTTACTGAGCTGATAGCGATACATCGGATCGTAATATTCCACTAACAACGGCCTAAGCCAGCTGAAATGCACCTCGGTCGACGCGCCGCGCTGCTGCTGGAGCAGGGCTTCGTCGAGGCTTGCCGTCAGTTCGGCAAAACGCTGTAACCCCAAACGGCGGCGGATGGCGAACAGACCCTGATGCAGATAGTCGCTGTATTCCTGCCAGCCTTGTTCTTCGCCGAACGCCTGTAAAAAATCATGGTGCATGCCGGTAAAATACTCATCCCGCAGGCGCTCCAGTCGTACCTCAAACGGATCTTCCACCACCGCAATGGATGACTGCGCCATCCGATCTCGCAGGCATTCCGGCAAATGGTTGGCCCCGATCATGTGGCCTTCGTCTTCGATAACCCAACGTGTCGCGTCTTTTTGCAACAGCGCAATGGCCAGTGCATTTTCAAAACTGGCCTGTGAAAGCTGCGGCTGTAGCGTGCGACCAAACGACGAGCCGCGGTGATGGGCGAGTCCTTCGAGATCGACGCCTGAAGCCTGCGTCTGTACCAGTTGGGTTTTCCCGTTACCGGTGCAGCCGCCGATCAGCACCATCGACCGCTCGACGTATTCTGCGGTCACGTTAATGGCGGTCTGACGCAAGGATTTGTAGCCGCCGACGATCAGCGGCACATCCACGCCTGCTTCGTGCAGCCACTGCTGAGTGATATGTGAGCGTTGACCACCGCGGGCACAGCACAGCAGGGCCGCAGGGTGACGGCGAATCGCTTCGAGCCAGGCGTCTAAACGTTGTTGGCGTTTTTCACCGGCGACCAGGGTGTGGCCGAGTTTCAGCGCAGCATCTGCCCCGTGGCGTTTGTAGCAGGTACCTACGGCGGCGCGTTCATCGTCATTCATCAGCGGAAGGTTTATGCCCGCAGACACCGCCCCCTGTTGAAATTCTACCGGGGCGCGTACGTCGATGATGGGCGTTCCGGCCCGTAAAATGGCGCGGAAATCGGTCCCATTATTCATGGATAAATCCTTATTGGAAAAGCATGGGGGGATTCTACGCGGGAGAGGCGAGGCCGGGGAAGGTGAAGATCAATCTCCGGCCAAATAGCTTAAATCAATTTTGACTGTGCCCAAGTCATTCCGCTGGCATATTCCGGCGGCAGCAGCGGAACCAACGCTTCGAGTGTCGCACTTAAACGGTCGGTATCGCTGTCGTTGAGGTTCAGATGGCCGACCTTCCGGCCCGCACGCACTTCTTTTGCGTACCAGTGAAGATGCACGAGTGGCAGCTTGAGCCAGTCCGTGTTCAGGTCAGTACCAATCAGATTGACCATCACTGACGGGCTGTTGATGACCGGTGGAGGCAACGGCAGCTGAGTGATGGCGCGCAGATGCAGCTCGAACTGGCTGATCGACGCCCCGTTTTGCGTCCAGTGCCCGCTGTTGTGCACGCGTGGGGCCAGCTCGTTAATCAGTAGCCCGGCAGGGGTGATGAAGCATTCCATCGCCATCACGCCGACGTAGTTCAGCGCATTCATGATCGACGTGAGCATGCTTTCGGCCTGCGCCTGTTGCTCGGCATTGGCCTGCGGGAAGGCGACGCTGACACGCAGAATACCGTCCTGATGCAGGTTATGGGTCAGCGGATAGAACACCGTGGTGCCGTCGTGCGCCCTGGCGCCGACCAGCGACACTTCACCGCTGAAATGGATGCCTTGCTCAACGATGCATTCGCCATAGCAGTCATCCGGCAGCTGTGCGGTTTCGTGAGGGCGCAAGCGCCACTGGCCGCGTCCGTCGTAGCCGCCAGTGCGGCGTTTAACGATGGCCAGTTCGCCGAGACTCTCGAACACGCCGGGCCAGTCGGCTTTTTCCGCCAGCAGCTGCCACGGGGCGGTGGCGAGACTCAGTTTGTCGAACAGCTGTTTTTGCGTCAACCGGTCGGCGATTATCGGAAATACATCACGGTTAACGAACGCCGGATGACGCGCCAATTCACGGGTTAACGCCGTTTCCGGCCAACGCTCAATTTCAGCAGTGATGACGCTTTGCTGAAACGGCACAGCTTCCGGATCGGCTTCGAGGCCAACCGGCCAGACGTCGATCCCCAGCGGTTCACCGGCCTGGCGCAGCATGCGGCCTAACTGACCGTTGCCGAGAACGCAAACCTGCTTCATGCGTCACCCCGTGGGTCCGGATTATCCAGAACCTCGTCGGTCTGCGCTTTGCGCCAGTCGGCCAGACGCTGATGCAATTCGTGGTCGTGTGTTGCAAGAATTTGTGCCGCAAGCAGGGCTGCATTTGCGGCGCCCGCTTTGCCAATTGCCAGAGTTCCCACTGGAATTCCGCGCGGCATCTGGACGATAGAATAGAGACTGTCCACGCCGCTCAGGGCCGCGCTCTGAACAGGCACGCCGAGCACTGGAACCAGAGTTTTCGCTGCAATCATCCCCGGCAGATGCGCTGCACCGCCTGCGCCCGCAATAATCACCTGATAGCCGTTGTCTTCGGCCGATTCGGCAAAGCTGAACAGTTTGTCGGGAGTGCGGTGGGCGGAGACGATTTCCACGTGGTGTGGGACATTCAGGGAATCAAAGATTTCGGCGGCAAACTGCATGGTAGCCCAGTCGCTTTTGGACCCCATCACGATGGCGACTCGCGCCGGATTGTTGCGGGAAGACATGCGTCTTAAAACTCCTGTGGGTGTGGAACACACTGCTTTGAAGGCCACAGAGAATAGCATGGAAAAACGCCAAGGAAAACGGTTGCGCGGTCATCAAAGTGGCGAATGCGGTGCCGATTTTTCTGTTCCTGTAAATCTGACCCATAACCAGGAGAAATACGGTAAAGTCACGACTGGATTTATCTGTTAGCAAATATCGACTGCGGCGCCGCCAGGCGTATTACGCAGCGCAGCATTTCATGAGGAGAAGGTATGCTGGCTATACTTCGCACCCCGGAGGGGAAAAAATTTCTGACCGCCGTTGCTATCGTTTTCATCATTGCGGTAACGGTGGTGTCCAAAGTCACGTTCCAGGGGGTTGAAGATCAGTACAACCTTCCAATGGATCAGTGGAGCGTGTCGATGTACTTCATTCAGGGTGCTTGGGCCACCATCTACAGCATTATGTTCACCATCATTGGCTCACTGCCGTTTGGCTTCTACTTCCTTGGTCCGAAAGACGATCGCGGTTAATTTGGTCGCTTGAGAAAAGGTGATTCAGAAAGGGAAAGCGATCAGTTCGACGTTATCGGTGGTCACTTTGACCATCGATCCTTCACTGTGCCACGCGCCTAACACCACGCGAAAAGCGGGGTTGCCGTTTGCGGTGAGTTCGTGAACCGCCGGGCGATGCGTGTGCCCGTGAATAAGCCACTGAACCTGATGTTTTTCCATCACTTCGACCACGGCGTGTGCGTTAACGTCCATGATGTCCATCGATTTATGGCTGTTGGCGTTTTTGCTGTCATCGCGCATTTTGGCGGCGATGCGACGGCGGATAAACAGCGGCAGGGCCAAAAACAGCGTTTGCAGCCACGGCTGATGCACTTTGGCGCGGAAGGCCAGATACCCGGTATCGTCGGTACACAGCGTGTCGCCGTGCATGATCAACACCCTTCGGCCATACACATCCAGACACTGTTCTTCGGGCAATAACGTCATGCCGCTCTCGCGGGCAAAACGCTTTCCAAGCAGAAAATCACGATTGCCGTGAATGAAGAAGCAGGGCACGCCTGAATCGACAAGGGCTTTGATTTCTTTTGCTATTTCTCGGTTAAGCGGTTCAGGACTGTCATCGCCAATCCAGGCTTCAAACAGATCGCCGAGAATGTACAGCGCGTCGGCGCTGCGGGCTTCACCGCGTAAAAAACGCAGAAAACCGGCGGTGATCGCCGGTTCTTCTGTGTGCAGATGCAGATCTGCAATAAAGAGTGTCGCCACGAATTACTCGCTGACGGTCACGCTTGTCACGATAACGTCTTCTTTAGGAACGTCCTGATGCATACCGCTGCGGCCTGTTGCCACGGCTTTGATCTTATCAACAACGTCCATGCCTTCAGCCACTTCTGCGAATACGCAGTAGCCCCAACCTTGCAGGTTTTCACCGGAGAAGTTCAGGAAGTCGTTATCAACGACGTTGATGAAGAACTGTGCGGTAGCAGAGTGTGGCGCCTGAGTACGGGCCATTGCCAGCGTACCACGGGTGTTTTTCAGGCCGTTGTTCGCTTCGTTTTTGATCTGATCTTTGGTTTCTTTCTGATTCATGCCCGGCTCAAAGCCGCCGCCCTGAATCATAAAGCCGTTGATAACACGGTGGAAAATGGTGTTGTCGTAGAAACCTTCGCGGCAGTAGTCCAGGAAGTTTTTAACTGTTTCAGGCGCTTTATCATCAAAAGTTTTGATTACGATATCGCCGTGATTAGTGTGGAAAGTAACCATTTTTGCATCCTGTTCCGATATTGTAGTGCGAATACCCGCTGGCGGGTTACGTATAGGGGGTTGTTATAGCATAACCGCCGGGTTCGATCACCTTGCATTGCGTGCTGCTTCCGGATCGAATTACAGGTAGAATATGCGCTTTACGACCACACTCGTTTACATGGAATCTTCAATGTTAAAAATCTTTAATACACTGACGCGCCAAAAAGAGGAATTCAAACCTATTCATGCCGGAGAAGTCGGCATGTACGTGTGTGGTATTACTGTTTACGATCTCTGTCATATCGGCCATGGCCGTACGTTTGTCGCCTTTGATGTGGTGGCACGCTACCTGCGTTTTCTCGGCTACCAGCTGAAATACGTGCGTAACATCACCGATATTGACGACAAAATTATCAAGCGCGCTAATGAAAATGGCGAAGATTTTGTGGCGCTGGTTGACCGCATGATCGTCGAAATGCACAAAGATTTTGATGCCCTGAATATCCTGCGCCCGGACAACGAACCGCGTGCCACCCATCATATTCATGAAATCGTCGAGATCACCGAACGCTTGATCGAACGGGGTCATGCCTACGTGGCTGACAACGGAGACGTGATGTTCTCCGTGCCGAGCGATCCAAACTATGGCCTGCTGTCGCGCCAGGATCTGGATAATCTCCAGGCGGGTGCCCGCGTTGACGTGGTCGACGTGAAGCGCAACCCGATGGACTTCGTCCTGTGGAAAATGTCCAAAGCCGACGAGCCAAGCTGGCCCTCACCGTGGGGCGACGGGCGTCCAGGCTGGCACATCGAATGTTCCGCCATGAACTGCAAGCAACTCGGTTCCCATTTCGACATTCACGGCGGTGGCTCGGACCTGATGTTCCCGCACCACGAGAATGAAATCGCGCAGTCCACCTGTGCGCACGACGGCGAGTACGTCAACACCTGGATGCACTCCGGCATGGTGATGGTTGACCGCGAAAAGATGTCCAAATCACTGGGCAACTTCTTCACCGTGCGAGACGTGCTGAAATATTACGACGCGGAAACCGTGCGTTATTTCCTGATGTCTGGTCACTATCGCAGCCAGCTAAACTACAGCGAAGACAACCTCAAGCAGGCACGTTCTGCGCTTGAGCGTCTGTACACCGCGCTGCGCGGTACCGATGCCAGCGTTGCAGCGGCGGGCGGCGAAGTGTTCGAAGCGCGTTTCCGTGACGCGATGGACGACGATTTCAATACCCCGGAAGCCTACTCCGTGCTGTTCGACATGGCGCGTGAAGTGAACCGTCTGAAGGGCGAAGATGTGGCTGCGGCGAACGCCATGGCTGCGCATTTGCGTAAACTCTCTGCCGTACTGGGCCTGCTGGCTCAGGATCCGGAAGCGTTTCTGCAGGGCGGTGCGCAAGCTGATGGCGGCGAAGTGGCTGAAATCGAAGCGTTGATCAAACAGCGTCTGGACGCGCGCCAGTCAAAAGACTGGGCGGCGGCGGATGCGGCGCGTGACCGTTTGAACGAAATGGGCATTGTGCTTGAAGACGGTGCACAGGGTACGACCTGGCGTCGTAAATAACGACCCTATTGTCTTTGCCCTTCTCCTTCATGGGGGAGGGCATCTTACCGCTCGACCTTCTTTGTATTTTCGCTGCACCATTCAACCTGTCTCTTATTTTATTCTTCCGCTATACGCAGTTGGCGTATTAATATTAATTTATCTGAATGGCTTATTTAGTTATCTTTATTTTACCCCCGAACATTTCACGCGATATTACACCTTCATTTTGTTTTTATTAGGTTTGTCGTGATATGTTCGAGGTTTTTTTATTATGATTTTAACTGATGCTTGCAGTGGATTTATAAAAAGAACGTCATGCTTATTATTGGTTTTAACAGGAATTATGAGCGGTTGCCAACAACACGCGCAGCCTAAATCAATCGTCAGTTAACCCTCCTCCACGACTGCGGATGTCGGAACCGTCCCTTCTGCAGAAATGGTGACAGAAATAAAAAGCCCTGAAGCGGTGGGCGGGAGTTCAGAGGGTATGGCTACCCCCTGCCAGCGCCTCCGTTTATACGAATATCCGTGGTGATATTAGTGAAGACACCCGTACCACAATGGATGCTCTCTACAAATACAAAACGCAAAAACTTTGCAGCGATATCGAGCAATCAGTTCGTCAGTCTCTGATTAATCGTGGAGAAAACGTTAAATGAATGACTTAAGAACGGTGTTTTTTTCACATTATCAACTCTGATCGGTGGGATAGCGGCGAAAAGCGCGAGTGCCAGCGAGGCAGGTATATCTGCCCTGACGGCAGCGCAGGTAACGAATCAGCTTGAGCTGGCGGCAGCTAAAACGCGGGACAGTCAGGATGTTTTACAACTGAAAAAATCCCTGGCTGATGCTCAGGACCAGAGGAAATCGCTGATAGAGCAAATTGTGATCCTCACCGCCTCGCAAATGGCGAATGCCAATGCGCAGACGTCGGCGAAAGCGGATGTCGATAAAGTCATTGCTCAGCTGAAAACGTCACTGACTGAAAGCCAGGCACAGAAAACGGCGTTAAATAAGCAGGTCGAAAGTTTACAGTCGGCCAGTGAGGCTTCACCAATCTCTACGGCTGTGCCGGAATCGGAGGATCAGCTACGAGCCTATCGAAATCAACCATGGTGTACGAAATCACTGTTCAGGACGTGAAACCCGGACAGGCCAAATAATCGATGATATTAACGCCCGAGTCTCTCGGGCGTTTTTTTACGCCGATTCCCGCGGCACGAGTTGGCCGGATAACGTGATCCTCTGCGTCTGCAAATCAGGTTCTTTCAGCTTTCTGATAATCAATCCGGCCGCCTGTCGACCCGTTTCTTCACTGGCTGAGGAGACAAACGTAAACGACGGCGAGGTGAGATTAATGTGCAGCATATCTTCAAAGCCGATCAACGCCACTTGTTGCGTCAGAAACACATCTTTCCCGAGGGTACGCCCAACCTGATGAATGCCGTTGATACAGCCGATCATCGCGTCGGGAGAATGGCAGAGCAGGGCGGTAAGCGTGTTGTTCTTCTCCAACAGTTGCCGGGTGGCGATGCTAGCCGCATGCGTATCATCGCTGCATGCCGGGACCGAATCCTCTTTATACACCATGCCATTTTGCATCAACGCACTGCGAAAACCTTGTAATCGCTGTTGGCGAATCAGACACGCGTCCTGACCGCCGATATAGCCAATGCTACGGTGTCCGCGCTCAATCAGATAGCGGGTCGCGAGGCTCGCCGCCTGGCGGTTATCGCGCATCACCAGATTGCAGTTTTCTTCCATCAGCGATTGAGAAACCACCACTAACGGTAACGCACACGCGCGAATTTGCTCCGGCAGATGAGGGCGTTTGGTGTCGGACGCCAGATAAATCACGCCCGCTACGCCCTGCTGTTTGAACGACAGCAGGCAACGTTCGAGGCTGGCATGGTCGTCCTGCGGCTGTCCGAGAAACACCATAAACCCTTGCTTCTCCAGCTCCTGAACCACGCTTGCCATCACCTTGATGGAAAAGCTGTCACTGAAATCACGCAGGATAAGGCCTATCAGATTGGACGTATTGGAACGCAGGTTGGCGGCAGCGACGTTATGCACGTAACCGAGTTGGGCGATGGCGGCCTGAACTTTCTCAATGGTGGCATCGGAAATTTTACCTTTCTGGCGCAGAACCAAAGAGACGGTGGAAACCGAGACGCCCGCCTGTTTCGCCACATCGATAATGCTGACTTTTTTCAAACCTGCTCCCTGAAAAACTCGCCGCAATCAAACAGATAAAAACGTCTCCCGCACGGGCAGGAGACGTCGACAGCGTATCATCTTCCGCTTATTTGCCAATCATCGTCGACATGGTTTGTGCGATAAATTGCGCTCTGGCACCAAAAATCACCTGGATACCGGTATCACCGACGAAAACCACTCCGCGAGCGCCGACAGCGTTGAGGCCATCTTTGTCCACGATATCGCTCTTCGCCACTTCCAGACGCAGACGGGTGATGCAGGAACCGACGGAATCGATATTCTGCGCGCCGCCCAGCAGGCCGATAATTTCAGTCGCGATTTCAGTATCGGTTTTATCGTTCGCATTGGCGGTCACGCTGGTACGGCCCGGCGTTTTGACGTCAAAGCGGCGAATCACGAAACGGAAGGTGAAGTAGTAAATCAGCCCCATCGGGATGCCGATAATCACCGCGCTGAGGAAGTTGGTCTGGTAGCCGTTAAACGAGGGCAGAATGCCGAACGACAGATAGTCGATGAACCCGGCGGAGAACGATTTGGCGATGTGGGCATGCATCAGGTACATGGTCATGTAAGCCAGACCGGCCATGATGGCGTTAAAGACGTACAGGATTGGCGCCACAAAGATGAAGGTAAATTCAACCGGTTCGGTAATACCGGTCAGGAAACAGGTCAGAGCCGCAGAGAACAGGATCCCCGCTGCGATTTTTTTGTTGGCGGTATGGGCTTCGTGGTACATCGCCAGACACGCCGCAGGCAGTGCGAACAGCATCAGCGGGAACTCACCCTGCATGAATTTACCGGCATTCTGGTAGCTGTCGCTGCTGAAGGATTTCACGCCTTCTTCCAGCATTTTGAACCAGATGGTTTGGTCGCCGTGAATCACCTGGCCGGCCTGAGTGGTGTAATCGCCGAAGGAGTACCAGAACGATGGATACCAGATGTGGTGCAGGCCGAGCGGGATCAGCGCGCGTTCAACCAGGCCAAAGATAAAGGTCGATGCCGCCTGATTATCGCCGTTGACTACCACCGACAGGGCGTCGATGCCAGACTGAATGTGCGACCAGATGTACGGCAGCAGCAGGCCCATAATGAACGACAGAAACGCCGTCGCGATAGCCACGAAGCGCTTGCCGGAGAAGAAACCGAGGAATTCCGGCAACTGCATCTTATGGAAGCGGTTATAGCACCACGCCGCCAGCACCCCGCAAATCAGGCCGCCAAAGACGCCCATTTGCAGCGTCGGAATGCCGACCACCATCGCGTATTTCCCGCCCTGAGACGCCATTTCGGGTGTGATGCTCAGCACGGTGCCGATGGTAATATTGGTGATAAACACCGACACCGCCGCGGATAACGCAGCAATCCCCGATTCGGACGCCAGACCGACCGCAGAGCCGATGGCAAACAGCATCGGCAGGTTATCGAAAATGACTCCACCGGCGTTCATCATTAACGGCATGTGGAATTTATCACCGAACGCCAGCAGCAAACCGGCTGCGGGCAGCAGTGAAATTGGCAGCATCAGCGCGCGACCAATCATGGATAATTTTGACAACGATTTAACAAACCCTGAGAACAGACTCATGCTGTTTTCCCCCGACCTGAGACCCTGAGATGCACTGATTGCGTGCTGTTGTTTTTAGTAGAACGTTTTAGTAGAACGTTCTACTTATCGTCTAAGAAGCATCCGAAGCGCGCAACTTAAATTTCACATTCAGGCAGAGGAAATGATGATTCTTTGAAGTCGATCGATAATTAGAGTTGATAATACGGCGGGGAAAAAAGCATTCTGTGCCCGACAAATTCAGCGCTGGGCAGGTCAGTAGGCCCGGCAGACATAGCGCTGCCGGGCACAACACCGCTATCAGGCGACCACGGTAATGCTCTGACCGGCGAAACTCACCGTCTGGCCTGCGACAATTTTGCAGCGTTTACGGGTTTCAATCACGCCGTCGACGCTCACCTGCCCATCGGCGATAGTGAGTTTTGCCTGTGCACCGCTTTCGCACCAGCCTTCGAGTTTCAGCAGGTCGCACAGTTCAACGTGTGGGTGTTTACCCAGGGAAAAAGTAGCCATTCTTAAACGTCCTTTACATCATGATATTCTTCACACGCTTGCAGCGTGTTCTGGATTAGCGTTGCCACGGTCATCGGGCCAACGCCACCCGGCACAGGAGTGATATACGACGCGCGCGCGGCGGCATCGTCAAAAATCACATCGCCGACCACTTTCCCGCTTTCCAGACGGTTAATGCCGACGTCGACCACGATCGCGCCTTCTTTGATCCACTCGCCAGGAATAAAGCCCGGTTTACCGACCGCGACAACCAGCAAATCAGCGTTCTCAACGTGCTGACGCAGATTTTTGGTGAAGCGGTGGGTAACGGTGGTGGTGCAGCCCGCGAGCAGTAATTCCATGCTCATTGGACGACCCACAATGTTGGATGCGCCCACGATCACCGCGTTTAGCCCGTAGGTGTCGATATTGTAACGCTCAAGCATCGTCACGATCCCGCGCGGTGTGCACGGACGCAGACGCGGCGCACGCTGGCACAGACGACCGACGTTATACGGATGGAAGCCGTCTACGTCTTTGTCCGGCGCAATGCGTTCCAGCACCTTCACGTTATCAATGCCCGCAGGCAGTGGTAGCTGCACCAGAATGCCGTCGATGGTGTCATCAGCGTTCAGGGTGTCGATAAGCTCCAGCAGCTCGGCTTCGAGGGTGGTTTCCGGCAGATCGTAAGAGCGGGAGATGAAGCCCACTTCTTCGCACGCTTTGCGTTTGCTGCCGACGTAAATTTGCGACGCAGGATTGCTACCGACCAGCACTACGGCTAATCCAGGGGCGCGTTTTCCGGCGGAAATTCTCGCCTTCACTTTTTCCGCGACCTCAGAGCGTACCTGCTGCGCAATCGTTTTACCGTCAATAATCTTTGCTGCCATCAGAGAGAAGATTCCGTCTGTCAGTGTCACAAGGGGGGATGGTTATATTTTGTCAGAAGCCGGGCGGGATGTCAGTCACCGTTTGCGTTTTTCTGGCGTGCTCAATGCCAGACAGACCAAAAGCCCTGAGGTTTTTAGGCCTTTTCTTGCGTGTCGTTATTAACGGCGTCATTTCCTAAATAATAATAGGACGCGACTGACGGCGATCGCAGCCTTTATACGTATTTTGCATCAGGCGAATTGTTTACTTTATGACTACTGCCGGAAAGCCTATTTCCGGTCAGTATTGAAGGAACGACGAAGCTTATTTTCGGATAGTTTCTTCGCCGTAAATAATGAGATAAATCATCAAGGAAAAATCATGAAAGTGAGCAACATTGCTGCGTCTCTGGTGGCATCGCTGGGTCTGTTTGTTGGCGCGGCCAATGCCGATACCACTACCGTTAACGGCGGTAACGTGCATTTTAAAGGTGAACTGGTGAACGCAGCCTGTGCGGTCAGCACCGACTCTTCCAACCAGGAAGTGAAACTGGGCCAGTACCGCACGGCGTCTTTCGCTAAAACCGGCGATACCTCTGCCAAAATCCCTTTTAGCATCGTGCTGAATGACTGCGACCCCACTGTCGCGGCAACCGCAGCAGTTGCCTTTACCGGTCAGGTAGATGCGAAAGACAACACCCTGCTGGCAGTCGCTTCCAGCGACAACGCCGATACCGCAACCGGCGTCGGCATTGAAATCCTGGATACGTCTTCCGCGACGCTGGCTCCAAACGGCGCCACCTTCTCTACTGCGCAGAACCTGGTAGAAGGCACCAACACCCTGCGCTTCACTGCGCGTTACAAAGCCACCGCTGATACCACCGCACCGGGTCAGGCTAACGCTGACGCTACCTTCGTCATGAAATACGAGTAAGCCTCAGTCGCGCTCAGGATGAGCTTTGCCTCAAGGATGAGGACCCTTTTTAGCGCTCCCGGGAATCTATCATGATACGGACGTTGCCACTGCTGGCATTGATATTCGGCGCAGCTTCCCTGGCCTTCGCGCACACGGTGGTGGTTGATGGTGGACGCGTTCAACTGCGTGGCGAACTGGTCAATAGCGCCTGCGTCGTGGCCCCTGAAAGCCAAGATTTACGCGTGGAAATGGGGCAATACCGCAGTAATACCTTCGGCGAAGTGGGCAGTTACTCCACCGTTACCGTGCCGTTCACGCTGCGCCTCGTGGAGTGCCGGCGCGATGTCGCAAGCCTGGTGGGCATTAGCTTTCAGGGGTTGAGTCCGGCGGAAGATCCGCAGGTTTTTGTCGCCTCATCAAAGGCCAGCGGCAGGCCAGGAGAAAGCGGTTTAGGGCTGGCACTCTTTGATAGCCAACAGCAGCTTATTATTCCAAACGCACCGCCCGATAATTATTTACCGATAACCGCTGAGGAAATGACGATTCATTTCAGCGCGCGTTATCGCGTTATTTCATTACCGCTCGTACCAGGGAATTTACTCACTGACGTCTGGTTCACCCTCATTTATCCCTAAACATCAGACGCTGTCAGAAAATAAGAAAACAGGTAACTGGGTTATGATCCGCTTAATTAATAAAACACTATTTTTATCGATGCTGATGTTCATCACTGCACTCCCGGCGCAGGCGGCGGGCGGTATCGCGCTGGGTGCGACCCGAGTGATTTACCCCGCTGATGCCAAACAAACCTCGCTGGCACTGAGCAACAGCAACAAGCAGGAGCGCTATCTGATTAACGCGTGGATTGAAAACGCCACCGGTCAGAAAGAAAAAACGTTCGTCATCACGCCGCCGCTGTTCGTCAGCGAGCCCAACAGCGAAAACACGCTGCGCATCATTTATGCCGGGCCAGCCCTGGCCACAGATCGGGAATCGCTGTTTTATCTAAACGTTAAAGCGATCCCGTCGATGGATAAAAACAACGGCGAAAACAATAATGTTTTACAGCTCGCAATCCTGTCTCGCATCAAGCTGTTCGTTCGTCCCAACAAACTCGAGACGCAGCCGGGGCAGGCTCTCGACACGCTGGCGTTTACCCGCAGCGGTTCAGCCATCAGCATCAACAATCCTTCGCCCTATTTCATCACTCTGGTTAATTTACAACTGGGCGGCAAGAAGCTCGACAACGTGATGGTTGCGCCAAAAACCAGCGCCACGGTGACGCTACCTGCGGGGGCGCAGGGCGCGCTGAGCTGGCAGAGCGTGAATGACTACGGGGCAATTACTCCGGCTCGTCGCGTGAATCTGTAATGAACGCATTCCCTCACGCCGAACATTCCAGGCGCTGGCCGCGTCTGAAATTGCTGACCCTTGCCTTGTCCGGCGTGTCGTTTGCGTCCGGCGTGCAGGCGGAAAGCTACTTTAACCCGGCATTTCTGTCCGATGATGCGGCGGGCGTGGCGGATTTGTCGCGCTTCGAAAAGGGCAACAAGCAGCCTGCTGGGGTGTATCGGGTCGATATCTGGCGCAACGAGGAGTTCGTCGGTTCGCAGGATTTAACCTTTACACCCGCCGAAGGCACGCAGCCTGCAGCGGGAGGATTAGCGCCGTGTCTGACGCCAGCGCTGCTCAAACGTCTTGGGGTCAACATCGCGGCATTTCCCGCGCTGATGAAAGAGGCTCCTGAGTCCTGCGTGGCACTGGAAAAAGTGATTCCGGGAACGGAAATCGCCTTCGATTTTGCGGCGCTCAGGCTCAACATCAGCCTGCCACAGGTGGCGATGTTCAACAGCGCACGCGGCTATATTCCCCCCGAAGAGTGGGATGAAGGCATTCCGGCACTGCTGGCGAACTACAGTTTTAGCGGCAACCGCGGCAGCGATGATGACAGCTACTTTTTGAGCCTGACCAGCGGGGCCAATTTCGGCCCGTGGCGGCTGCGTAACAGCGGCACCTGGACCTATTCCGACAACAATAACCAGAAAGAAAATCGCTGGCGCAACGTCGCCACTTGGGTGCAGCGCTCGATTGTGCCGTGGAAAAGCGAACTGGTAATGGGCGATAGCAACACCGGTAGCGACGTGTTCGACAGCGTCGGCTTTCGCGGGGCGCGCCTCTATTCTTCAGACAGCATGTACCCCGACAGCATGCAGGGCTTCGCGCCCACGGTACGCGGCATCGCACGCACGCCCGCCAAAATCACCATTCGCCAGAACAGCTATGTGGTCTATCAGAGCTATGTCCAGAGCGGGGCGTTCGCCATCACCGATCTGAACCCGACGTCGTCGAGCGGCGACCTCGACGTGACCATCGACGAAAAAGACGGCAGCCAGCAGCGCTACACCGTGCCGTACTCGTCGGTTCCGCTGCTGCAACGTGAAGGTCGCTGGAAGTACGACCTGGTGGCGGGGGATTACCGTTCCGGTAACAACCAGCAGGAGACGCCTTTCTTTGCGCAGGGCACGGTGATCACCGGTCTGAACGACGGCTACACGGTGTACGGCGGTACGCAGCTGGCGGAAAACTACACCGCCGTTGCGCTGGGCCTGGGGAAAAACCTCGGTGACTGGGGCGCGGTATCGCTGGATATTACCCACGCGCACAGCCGGCTGGTGGACGACAGCACCCACGACGGGCAATCGCTGCGTTTCCTGTACGCCAAATCCCTGAATACATATGGCACAAACTTCCAGCTACTCGGTTATCGCTACTCAACCAAAGGCTTCTTCACCCTCGATGACACGACGTGGAAGAACATGAGCGGCTATCAGTACAGCGATAAGGAAACGGATGATGACGGCGTGCCGGACATCATCAGCTATCACAACCTGACGCAGAATAAAAAAGGCCGCTTCCAGGCCAATATTTCGCAATCGCTCGGCGATTACGGCTCGCTGTATCTTTCCGGCAGCGAGCAAACCTATTGGGGATCTGACGATACCAACACCTGGTATCAGGTGGGCTATTCCGGCGGCTGGCGCGGGGTGAGCTATTCGGTGTCGATGTCGTGGAACCGCTCAATTGGGATTCCGGGCACCGATCAGATTGCGTCTTTTAACCTCTCCGTGCCATTCAGCCTGTTCAGCAACGGCGCGGCACGTCGCAATTCAGCGTTCGACCGCGCCTATGCCACCGTTTCCGCCAGCCGCAACAGCGACGGCGACAACAGTTGGCAGAGTGGCGTCAGCGGCACGCTGCTGGACGGAAACAACCTCAGCTACAGCGTGACGCAGGGCAGCACCAGCGGGCAGGGCTACACCGGCAGTGCCAGCGCCAACTGGCAGGCGACGTATGGCACGCTGAGCGGCGCCTACAACTACGATCGCGACCAGCATTCCCTGAACTGGCAGGCATCCGGTGGCATTCTGGCACACGCCGATGGCGTCACATTCAGCCAGCCGTTGGGCGATACCAACGTGCTTATCAAAGCGCCGGGCGCGAGTGGCGTCAGCATCGAAAACCAGACCGGGGTCAAAACTGACTGGCGCGGTTACGCGGTGATGCCGTACGCCACCGTCTATCGCTACAACCGCATCGCGCTCGACACCAACACCATGAGCAACAGCACCGACGTCGAAAACAACGTCAGCAGCGTGGTGCCGACTGAAGGCGCAGTCGTGCGGGCGACGTTTGATACGCGTATTGGCGTGAGGGCGTTAATCACCGTGCGTCGTGGCACACAGCTGGTGCCGTTTGGGGCCATCGTCCGGGAAGCGACCAGCGGCGTTACCAGCATGGTGGGCGACGACGGACAAATATACCTAAGTGGTTTGCCGCTCAGCGGTGAGCTGTTGATTCAGTGGGGCCAGGGGGCGGGATCACAGTGCCGCGCGCCTTACGCGCTGCCTGAAAAGAGCCTGCAACAGGCAATCACGCTGACGGAGATCCGCTGTGAAAAATAAAGTCATCACCCTTATGGTTTTAGGGTGTGCGATGTTGTCCTCCTCCGCATGGGCCACCGTCTGTCGTAACTCGACCGGTGTACCAACGGATGTGTTTTACGATCTGACGGACACGTTCACCAGTGCAAATAACCAGGTCGGACAGGTGGTGACGCTGAGTCAGAAGTCGGGCTGGGTGGGGGTCAATGCGGTGTGCCCGAGCGGCACCAGCGGGAACACCACCAAACGCAGCTACGTCACCCACTTTCCAGTGGTCAGTACCGAGGGCGGCTATCAATACCTGAAGCTGAACGACTATCTTGATGGTGCGATGCAGATAACCGACAGTTATGCCGGTACATTCTATCCGCCGCAGAAATACATCCAGATGGGCTCGCATCCCAATGTGTCAAAGCAGAAAGCATTCCCGGTGAATGACTCGAAGTTGGTGTTCCGCCTGAAGGTGACGCGACGCTTTATCAACATGGTGGTTATCCCGAAACAGACCATGTTTAACGTCTACGTGACCACCACTACGGCTGACCCATTGACGACGCCGGTCTATACCATCAGTTACAGCGGCACCATTAACGTGCCGCAAACCTGTGAAATCAATGCGGGCACGGTAGTGCAGTTCGATTTCGGGGATATCGGCGCATCGCTGTTCAGCCAGGCTGGGGCGGGTAATCGTCCGGCGAACATACCGGCGCAGCAGAAAACCATCGGCATCAAATGCACTAACGTAGAATCGCAGGCCTATCTCACCCTGCGCGTGGAGGCGGAAAAATCACAGGGTAATGCGATGGTGTCGGATAACCCAGATTTAGGCTTTATCGTCTCCGACAGTAGCGGAAATCCCCTCACGCCGAACAACATCAACAGCAAAATCCCGTTCCGGCTGGACGGCAGTGCCCAGGCGCAGGTGGGGATCCGCGCATGGCCAGTCAGTATCACCGGCAACAAACCTGCGGAAGGGAAGTTTACCGCCAGGGGCTATTTGCGCGTGGACTATGACTAGGAGCCTGGCGATGAAATCAGTCTATTTATGTCTGGCCATGATGGCCGCGACGGCGATGAGCCAGGGTGCGCAGGCCGACAACGCGTTGGGGGCAGTGAACATTGAGCTGTTTGGCAATGTGGTGGATTACAGCTGCGTGGTGGAAGCGAGCGACAGCGACAAATCCGTCGAATTGGGACGCTGGGCAACCAAACAGCTGCGCAACGCTGGAAGCACCACGTCAGTGACGCCTTTCACGTTGAGCCTGACTGGCTGCCCACCGGGTTCGGCGTCGATAACCTTTGGCGGAAAAGCCGATGACGACGATCCCACATTGCTTGGGCTGAACGGCACCAGCAATGCCACGAGGGTGGCAGTGGAAATCCGCGATGCCGATCGCAGCCGTCTGCCTTTGCAGCAGGCGAGCCGCGACGTCACCGTCGATGCGTTAGGCAACGCCACGCTGCAGTTTTACGCCAACTACATTGCGACAGCCGATAATCCTCAGCCCGGTAAGGCCGATGCCGACGCCACATTCATGATTAACTACAATTAATACCAAAATGCCGCGCCCGATATTTTATCGGGCGCGGCGGATTCTCTTAAACCAACTCGTGGGATTTTGCGTAGTCAATCAATTCAACAATAGTATGTACGCCGAGTTTGGAGAAAATATTTGATTTATGCGCGCTGATTGTTTTGTTGCTGAGCAAAAGCTGATCGGCTATTTCTTTATTTGTCAGACCATTGACCAGATAGCGCAGCACCGTCACTTCACGATTTGAAAGCGGGAGTTCGTTCAATTCTCCGCGCCTTGCCGGATTGTTACTGAGAAAGTTAAGGGTGTCAGACGGGAAGAAAGAATAACCTGCCAGCAGCATGTCCACCGCTTTATAGATGTCATTGTGATCCTTTCTTTTACTGACAAAACCATTGGCACCCGCGCGGATAGCCCGTCCGGCATAATAACTTTCCGACTTCGAGGATAAAAACAATACCTTGGTTTTCGGGCTGATGTCATGGATCCGCTTGAGCAGTGAAAAACCATCAGTTCCAGGCAGTTCAATATCTACTATAACCAAGTCTGTTTCATTTTTTCTTATATAATCAATGACTTCTTTTCCGTCATCCGATTTAAGGACTACGCGAATCTGGCTATTCTTTTGCAACAGAACCTCTATCGACATCCTGACGATAGGTTGTTCATCCATAATAACAACGGAAGCAGGTTTCATTTTCTATTCCTCAGATTATGTATTCAGTTGTGCTGAGTTTGGAGAGAACTTCATTGCCAGCATCGGCATGCATTTTTCTCATTGAGGGACACTCCGTTACACCCTAAAGGTCAACATCCTGGATGAGATAAAATGCAATATCTGTCTGGCAGGCCATTCGTTCGTAAAAACGGTGGGTTGCATCAGTTCTTTCTGATGCTTGTTTATTTGTGGACTGCTGTGATCAGTGCTTCCTTTTTTGAGTTACGACAAAATCGTCGTCATTAACATATTATCCATAGATGATCTGGTTGTGGTTTTTGTTATTTATCTCAACGGTGCCGATTATACCGTGTAACGTATTAGGAAAAAGTAAGAGATTACGACAATTAACTTTACTTAATACGATGTTCTGTAGCGGATTGACCAGGAATTTTCTTTTGGGCCTAATTTCTGCGGTTTATCGATTTGCTAACGCTTAGTGTTTATGTAATAGCAAAAAACAAAACATGCGACTGCTTGTTGTATGGTTGTTAAATTATTTGCAAATGGTGATGTGAAGCCATATGTGGCGATAAGGGAAAAAATGCTGACTGGATAACGAGTTAGAGGAGGCGCTAAGTTTAGCTTAGGGATTTTTTTCCTGCGGCACTCACCCGTCGATTGTCCTGCCTGATGGGTGAGATAAGGGGGCTGGTTTGTTGGTTAGCGCACATTATGCTCGAACAAATCACCGGCGACGGTGAAACTAATTCATTCTAAGCAGAGATAAATCCCATGATTTTTATATCTCATGGTGATTAATCGTGCCCAATGCGCATTCTTAGGAATAGTTATAATTGTTTGTTTTTGGTTAAAAAATCACCTTTTAGTAACACTAGTTTAAGTAATTTCTTAAAATCGTACCGACTTCAGCCGATTATCCCGAGTGATGCGTGTCCCGAATGGCCCCTACGCGCTGAAGCAGGCGCAGCAGCTGGTGGCGATGGTTAAGACGCAGCAGCGCTAAAATGCAGCCGACACGGTAGATAATCCTGTGGTACGGACGAACCTGAAGGCGAGCGATATGGCATAACGTGTAGCCTTCAGACATCAACATCAGCACGCTCCACTCTTTTGCTTTGAACAAACGGGGCTGCAGAGGCGGGGCCTGACTCTGGAGGTGAAGCGCATCGCGCGCCTGAAATACCGCCAGGTGTTTGTTAAGCACCCGGCAATGGCAGGCCAACTGGAGAAAATGTTGCGCACCAGGGTCTACTTCAGGGGTGATCAGCACGATGTCCAGCGCCGGAGACTTTTGCTGCAATATCCGCAGGCGATCCAGTAGCGTTATCACGGCCAGGGTCTGGCCTTCGAGATCGATAATCAGACCGAGAGGTTGCGTCAGACGAACCACGTCCAGGGCCTCGTCGATATCGTCAAAGATGCGACACAGGCACAGGGGAACCGGGCTGTGACGAACGCCGGTGGCAAGATAGCGGTCACGCGTCACGAGAATGTGATATTCGCAATAACGTGCCGTGTGGTTGAGCAGGTCGTTGCGCTCAACCAGCGCGTTATGGGGCAAGGGAAGTGAATGCCCCTGAAATTCCATGATATTTCGCCGCCGCCTTTCCCTGCGTAGCATCACGCGCATCGTTTCCCTCCGGCCTGTGACATGCTTCATTGTGGCTACAAGGAATATCTGAAGGTACCAGGCGTTGCTTAAACCGTAGCGGGATATTTCGTATAGGAAGGGAAGATTAAAGCCAGTGCTTACGCTTTACTCATTTGATGGAGCAGTTTTTGCACGCAATGATGAAGATGAGTGCATTGCAGGGAAAACCCATTGACTCATTGGCCTTAGACCGTATAATTCCCGGCGTTCAACACCGCGAAGTTTACCTTCTCAGTGCGCCCTTAGCTCAGTTGGATAGAGCAACGGCCTTCTAAGCCGTAGGTCACAGGTTCGAGCCCTGTAGGGCGTACCATTTAGATTCAATGATGTTCATCAATTCCCCCTCTGAAGAATCAACCATCATCGGATGGCCTGTGCTCGGCGAAGCTCTCGCCTAATGTGACTTGCCCGTCAGCCACAGCAAAAAACACTTCTTTTTATTGTCATTCTTGTCTTTAAATATGATTGACTCAACACGCAATAAGAATGAATGTTGGAAAATAACCCTCTTAAGCAATGTCTAATAAAAAAATAACAATAGTCTTTTTTCACCTATTCCTTTCCCTTATAAAAGTTCAGAGCAGTGTTGTATAATTAATTTCTTCGCGCAGTTTTATACGTTGAGTTTTTTGACTGGGATGTCGATTGCCGTTCCATGCTGCCACTTATAGTTTGTTTATCAGAGGTAATATTATGAAAAAAACTATTCTGGCTTTAACTTTTGCGACCATGAGCATCTCAGCCTTTGCTGGTTTACACCCGATCGCCAGAACGGCCGCTGTGGCCACATCTGACCATCCTGTCGCAATGGCCGCTGCAAGCAGCGGTAACGGCGCACATCCAGTGGCGCGCACAGCCCTTGTTGCAGGTTCTGATCATCCACTGGCTGCTGCGGCTGTCACCGCACATTAATGATACGCCAGACTCCTTAACGTAAGGTTTCTACGGTCACATAAGCGCTATCCTTTACAGGATGGCGCTTTGTTTTATACTCAGAATGTATTAATGGGTGGAAATTCACCATCGCTGTATCAGGCGTTTTTTTATTTTTAAATAACTTCCTTGGTTTTTTCTCTCCATCGCTCCACTATAATAGTGTGTTTTTTACTCGTCCATGCGGCGATTAATATCAATACAACTGGAAGAACCCATAATGGAAAGCAATGATTTAATTACCATTGAAAGAAGACTCGTCACCAGATTTCTGGACATGTTCATTAAATTTGGACTGATCCTGGCGCTGGCTTCTTTCTGTTATACCGTATTTTCTCCCTTCCTCAACGTTATGTTGTGGGGGGTAATACTGGCTGTGACGCTTTATCCGCTGCACCAGTATTTTGCTAACAAATTGGGTGGTAAGCAGGGGTTGGCCTCTGTCATTCTGGTATTGCTCGGCGTGATGCTCATCGTCGTCCCGACGATCATCATGATCACCTCACTCGGTGAGAGCGCCACCACGCTGGTTGAGCACGCCACCCACTCTCATCTGGTTATCCCACCGCCTAACGCCAGCATCGGCACCATCCCTGTTATTGGTGGAAAGCTGTTTGCCTTATGGTCTCAAGCCTCACAGGATTTACCGGGGCTTATCAGTGACTACCACTCTCAGATTGCCCACGCGGCCAAACTGGTGCTGGCGGTTCTGGCGAGTATGGGCGGCGGCGTATTCGGATTTATCATTTCCTTCATCGCGGCAGGCATCATGATGGCCATGGGCGCATCCGGGGCGAATAGCGCGACACGTATCGCTATGCGCATCACCGATGAAAGAAAAGGCGTCGAGCTGATCAAACTCTGCACCGGAACGATTCGGGCTGTTGCTCAGGGCGTTATCGGCGTGGCGCTGATTCAGTCGCTGTTGGTCGGTATCATCATGGCGCTGGCCGGCATCCCGGCCGTGGGTATTTTCTTCGTCGCAGCACTGATCCTTGGAATTGCACAGGTTCCGGTACTGATCGTGTCTTTACCGGCCATCGCTATCATGTGGATTACAGGCGATCACGGAACCGTAATGAATGTGGTCTTTACCGTGCTGCTGATTGTGGCTGGTATGGTCGACAACGTGCTTAAGCCAATGCTGTTGGGTCGCGGTGTTGATGTCCCAATGCCCGTCGTACTGCTCGGCGCGCTGGGCGGCATGGCGACCAGCGGTATTCTGGGCATGTTCATCGGCGCAACGCTGCTGTCGATTGGCTATCTCATCTTTATGGCCTGGGTTAATGAAGGTCTGAAGAAAGCCGCACTTGAGAACGCATCACAGTAATTTATTTACCAGACGTCCCGAGGCCTCGGGACGTCTGACTGCATATTATTACCAACCCTTCCCAAATATTAAATACTTAATGTCAATACTCACGTTCGGTAAAGTTTATTTAAAATAAGTTTTTCGAGGGTGAAATATACCTGTCTTCTTTCCCTTACATTTATGATGCGTTTAAAACTTGCGCTCCCATGGCGTTAAGTTTAGTATTTCATCATTAAAAATTATCTTTCAACATTAAGAATATTCCCGCAGCGAAACCCCATATAATGAACGAATCCCGCGAAAAAGTAATATCTGACATCATTATCAAACGAATATCGAACAACCAAAAACCTTTTCCTGTTGATATCTGGTTCCAACCGCTGTTTGATCTCTCGTTGTTCAAATGTACCGGCGGAGAAATCCTCATTCGCGGGCAATACTTACGGGAAACCATTCTTCCATTCCGGTTTATCGCAAGCCTTGAGCGTCATGGTACCGGCATCGTCAACCTCGGGCACTATCTGGTCAACGAGTCATTCGAGTACATCAACCGCTACTTCCCTGAGACTGAGGACGACAGGCTCTATAACATCAATATCTCTAAAACAGAGCTACTGCGCGCTGACTATTCTGAACTGGTGATTGCGCAGGCGGCACGTTTCTCGATTTCTCCACCTCAAATTATTCTGGAGATCACGGGCGAAGATGCCATTCTGAGTCAACAAATGATCGCCAACCTCAAAACGCTCAAGGAACATGGTTTTACTATTGCCTGGGGTGATATTTATAGTCTGTTAATGCTGGAGTTGAAAAATAATTCCTGGCAAGCTGACTATATTAAGCTGGATCGTCGTTTAATGGCGAAAAGCCGTCAGGATGAAACGCGTGAAATTATTCTTGAGGCGCACCGTAATAATATCAAGGTGATTGCGGAAGGAATTGAAACTTTACAGCAAGTTTCTTTCCTGCTTAAAGAGAATGTGTCGTTGGGGCAGGGGTATTTATTCTCGCGGCCGATAACGAAAGAAATGTTCCTCGAAAAATATTCGGAAGACGAAACCTTCGAGCCGGATGTCGATGGGAATAGCGAAACGGACGTGTAATATTAACGCCCTTCAATCTGCGTTGAAGGGCTTTTTTTTTAGCTAAACAATTTTTTCTGAATGCTGGCTAACAGCGTGTTATTTCCCGAGCTTGAAGATTGCTCAAGCGCACGGGTTATCACTTTCGCCGCACGGGTTGCCGCCTTGCCATCCTGGAAAGCATCACAATAATACTCCCGGCTTTCCTGCATCGCTTTCTCTACCGTTGACCAACGCGTATCCTCTTTCAAGAGAGCCACTAACGTTTCGATATTCCCCGCACTCGGCAGTGTTTCCCGAATCTTTTGATCCGCACTGTTTGCCGTGGAATAGCTAGCCCCGTCTTTCAACAGATCGTCCATTCCTTCCCAATTCAGCAAGATAGTGCGTTTTCCGGCGTGAATGGCGTCGAAGATGAATCCGCTATTATCGGTTATCACGAAATCGGCTTTTTCCAGCAGGGCCAGCGTGTGCTGATGTTCACTGACGTGACGTTTCAGAAAACGTTTGACCAGGCTTAACGACGCTTTCTCTTCCGCCCGACACAGCGTGCCGTGATGCAGCTTGGTAATCACATTGTACTGATGGCTCAGGTTATGCAGTTTTTCCGCCCAGTGTGGAATCGAGCTGAGCGCACCGTAGGTCGGGGCATAAAGCAGCGTCGGTTTCGCCGGGTCGATTCTCAGCGACGCCGGAAGGTGCCGTTCAAACTGCTGATTGTGCCATGCATCGAAGCGAGGATTACCGACCAGCACCGCGCTGCCGTTAATATTCAGCGCCTGCTGTGAGTGGTGGCTGTAGCAAAGAATGTGCTGATAGAACGTGTTCCACCAGGCGTGGTTCCATTCCTCTTTTGCCAGACCATACATGGCGCGGACATGTACCTCAGCCAGGCCGTTTATAACCGGTGAATAATACGGGCTGACAAGGCAGCCGTATTTCTGTCGACGTTCGGTCACTTTCGACAGCAGACTGCCACGCAACTGAGGATTCTCCAGCGAGGACAGGCATTCCTGCATCTCTTGAATAAATTCCTTCGGCGTCCGGTCATTGATCAATAGCTCGCACGGATAACCTTGAGCCAGCAACACATCCAGAATCGGTTTATACACCTGATAATGGAATGCGGATTCCATGAAGAAGCCGATGGTCTGATTCAGTTTTTGCTCAGTCGGTGCGGTGCCTGGCATACTGTCTGTAGTACGTGGCTGGCGGCTGAAATAGTGCTGAGTCATATCGCTAAATTCGCCAGTGATATCGCTGATACCGGGTTTTTGGTAAGCCACGCTCGGATAGAAGGCGAGCCATTTTCCCTGGCGAAGCAGCGGCTGCCACTGCTCTTCCAGGGTGGTCGAAAGATCTTCCTGCATCTGACGCAGCAGCGTGACGTAAGAAGGGCTGTTCACCAGATAGGCGCAGATATGATCACAGCTGCTGACACGCACCAGGTTATCAAAGCTTTTCAGCTCGCTGCCGGTCTGAACGCTGGCGCCCAGCAGAATCACTTCCCACGGTAAGACCGGTAAGGCATTCAGCAGTTTTTTCAGGGCCTGAACGTGTTTTTCCTGCTTCAGAATGACGGCATCATCTTCCAGCAACAGGTAATTTTTCCAGCCTTTCTCCTGGGCCAATTGCAGCGCCTGAAGGTGCGACTGACGTCGTCCGCTCTGGCCCTGTCTGTCTTCCACTGCGCTCAGGCGGGTGATTTTCTCCGCCGGGACGCCGAGCAGGGTCAGCTCGTGTCGAATATGCTGCAACCGGTCTTCACGCTTATCAAGGTTGATCACCACAAACTGATCGACGTGGCGCCAGTCGAGGTTCTGCCCGTGTGCGGCATTGTGCAAACCGTGATACCAGGTTTTGAGCATCGGGTCACTGACCCACTCATCCAGCGTCGTCTCCAGGGCTTGACTGCTGCCGAGGACAAAATCTTTATCAAAGGTATTTTGGCTGTGAGACACACACAGGATCGTGCGTTCGGCAGGCAGTTGCAGCGGCTTCACCGTGAAGTTATTGGTGAAGCCTTTTTCTTCCGCCAGATTACAGTCATCCTCATAACGATGCTTTTTCAGGTAGTTACGGTGATAGCAGAAGGTCCCGTTGAGAATGTGATTTTCGCCAAACGAGCGCGTTTTAAAGATGCGGTTGATGTGGCTGTACCAAATGGCAATCTGATCGGAGCCTGAAATGAGTGCCCGGTGACGTTGCATCATTCCAATGGTGTAGGAGATTTTGTCACGAGGATAGTAATCGTCGTCATCCATACAGACGATGTATTCCCCCTGCGCCAGCTCGTTTAACATGTTGCGCTTGCGTCCCAAATCCAGTCTTTCCGGCGAATGGACGTAGCGAATGTTAAACGCCTCCGGTTTTCCCTGGGTCAGCGCATGAATGATTTTTTCATTACTTTGCGGGGAATCATCAAGGATAACCAGCTCACGACGGTCGGCCGGATAGTCTTGATAGCGGAACATATACAACAGATACGGCAAAAATGCGGCGCGATTCCAGGTGGGGGTTACCACGCTGACGAACGGAAGTTCACGCCCGTTATCCAGGGTTTTCATCATCGATAACGGGCTTTTATTCGGGGTCGGGGGTAATGACATATTCAGTTTTTCATCAAGCTCGCAGCACCGGGGCGTGATGTATCCGCCCCGACGGGGAAAGTTATCGGACTAACAGGGAGAACGCACTCAGCAGGGCACCACCCGGAGGGGAGGCGAGAAGCTGCTGGTAGTAATCCTGTGCCGCTGGCGTGTGACGCCACTGTTCGAACATCGCGACCAGCGCGACAATCTCATTTTCACTCAGCGTCGATCCGTCCATCACCCACAGGCTGAAAAGCGATTTCAGCATGAAGAAATCAGCATTCAGCAGTAGATAACGCTGCTCGGCGGAATCGTGTTCGTGGCACGGGAAAACGTCGTGATAGAGACGATAAAGCAGATAGTTTTCCATCATCCACGGCTGGGTATCGAAACTGGAAGAGGCCGTGGTTTCCCACAGCTCTGCCAGCTTCTGTTGCAGTAGTGCTTCACTGTTTTCATCCTGCAATGCCAGCAGGCTAATTTGCAGCGGAAGCACCTGCTTACGCTGGCTTTCTGGCAGCATATCCCAGTTAAATTCCTGCTCGGCGAGGCCAGAGATCAACTTGCGCTGCAAGGCTGGCACGGACGGCATCTGCTGGAACTGAGCTTGCAGCGCACCGCTTTGTAAATGCTCGCGCATTTTCTCCGGCAGCGTCGCCAGCAGCGCGAGGGTCTCGTCGCTGTCGCCAGGATTTTTTTCGGCGAAAGAGAGCAGAATGCCGAGGGCGTATAAGCGAATATCCGCAGGCAGAGGATGCAGGGTCAACATATCGAATGACGCCTGATTGAGCAGCCGGGCACGGGGTGACAGCGCATCTGCGGTGTCGTGAGCTTCACGTTGCTCGCTGTGCAGCACAAAAGCATCCGGCTTTTGCAGCAGTGCCCCGCAGGTTGCCGTGCTGTCCAGACGTAAACTCAGGCGAGTTTCCTGTAACCAATTCAGGGCAATCACGTGGTCAGGGTTGGCATCGGACAGACTCAGGTAATGGCGAACGAATTCGGGTTGGTGGTAATCAATTTGTGGCATAACGTTCTCTGCAACTAACCGGCATTATGAATTAAGGAATAGGTCATCCCCTCGCAATATTCATGCCAGTTTTTATGTGTGATTATTCAATGAGTTAAAAATAGCAGGGGCTGAGGTGGAAACGTAGCTTCCACCTCAAGAAGGCGTATCAGGGATGGTAGAGGTAATCCGGTTTATTACCCAAAAAGATTTGCGCAAATTCCTGCTGGCGAATCAGCAACTCGCCGTTTTTTTCATTATAGGATTTGCACCGTCTGGCCTGATTTTCAAGCTTCTGCCAGGCGGCCATCGCCGCCGTTTTTTGCGGCGTGGGTAGCCAGCTAAAAACGGTCTCGATACCGGTACGATCGGCGGTTAATCCCAGTTCCTGAAGGGCACTTTTTCGTAACCTGGACTGCTCGCTCAGCTCAACGTAATGCTGTTCTATTTTATGATTAACGCTTTCTAAGGCATCGCAGTCGCGACGGATCATGCACAGTCTCTGCTGTTCGAGCAGGTGGCGCAGACATCCGTATTGCTCTTCATCGAGACGGATGCCGCGCAGTAAGCCCTTAACCAGGACGAGTTTATCACTCACTTCAGGAAACTCTCTTTAATTGAAAAAACTCAGCATTGAGGCTGCGAGTTCATCGTTATCGACGGTAAAGCTACCCTCTGCGATCGCCGCCTGCATCTGAGTAACGCTGTCCATATCCACGTCGTCCTGTGGATCGTTGTTCAGCGCAACCTGTGCAGAATGCAGCGAGCTTTGAGTCAGCTCATCGGCAGATTGCTGGGGAGCAACTGTAGCCACATCATTGTTTTTCTTCGATTTAGTTCCAGAACCTGACTGCGTTGTCGCGGCCATGTTCTCTACTGACATCGGGGCAATCTTCATTTTGACCTCAAGCCTGTTAACCATCCGGGTGCGTCTTCTTCGCTCTTCACAAAGAAACAGGCGACACATCGGAAGGGAAACTTAACCCAGAAGTGAAAAAATATTTCCGTCACTCGCTATTCAGCGTTTTCACGACGCCCTGGCTGATGACGATGGCACTCACAATGCGTTGGCTGCTTTCGTTGCGGACTTTGATGGTGTCGCCCTTACGGCCATTTTTCATTGCCACGGCTGCCGTCTGTGCGGTGATTCCGCCCATTTGTGATTGCAGCATCACGCTTTGATCGCGTTTGACCCACAGCGGCATTTCCAGCTGCGACAGCGTCAGCGGTTTCCCGGGTCTCAGCGTACGTTTGCTGGTCAGTCCCTGCGCCTGGTCGAGCTGGGTCAGCAGTTCACCGTGTGCATTGCTGACGTTGTATGGCTTCAATGTCAGTTGGTCTTCGTCCAACACCTCTCCGCGCTCAACAACACTGTTCACCATGACCACAGGAACATACAAGTCGGCATGCACTGGCACGCTGAGATGCCAACCCTGGCTGCCTGGGCAGCTCACGTCATAGCTGATGCGGTTAACCGATACGAGCGCTGCGCCTGAGCGGGTGGCTTTGAGTGCCGACCCGCAGGGGGTTTCCGTTGCTGCGTAGGAAGGAATGAACACATTCAGTTTGTAGTGGTAGCCCTTCCAGCCCTTTTTATGGGCCATTTTATCAATGTCTTTTCCCGCAGTGCTGAGCACAAGGGCATTGATTTGCGCACGTGGACCTTTCGCGGTTGCGTGTGCTGGGGCGACAGACAGGCATGCGAATAACGCGACGCACAAACAGCGGAAAGCAACCTTCCCGCTGGGGCGGTGAGAAAACATAAAAACCTTACCTCTTAATGATTTATGAAATTGGCATGATTATTGCTAATAAACCAAAGGCAAGGTTATTCACGAGATTTCAAACACGATGGGTATAAATTTTCAGCAGGTTTTCGGTGTACATGCTCAAGCAGTTCAGTTGCGTCTTGCGAGGACTGAGTTACTGACTGCGGATTTGGCAAACGTCGATACACCGAATTTTAAATCTAAAGATATTGATTTTGCCGCTGAGATGCAACGGGCAAGTGAACAAGACGTGGTTTCGACACCGACGGTCAAATATCGGGTGCCGATGCAGCCATCACAGGATGGCAATACCGTTGATCTCAACAGCGAGCAGGCCCGCTTTTCCCAGAACAGCATGGATTACCAGAGCAGTCTGGCGTTCATGAACATGCAGATAAGCGGACTTAAAACAGCGATAGAAGGGAAGTAAGTATGTCTTTTGCTGATATTTATCAGATTTCAGGCTCTGCCATGACGGCGCAAACCGTACGTCTGAATACCGTCGCCAGTAACCTGGCGAACGCAGAGTCTCCTGCGACAAGCGAGGATGCGGTATATAAAGCGCGCAGCCCTGTGTTTGCGGCGGTTTATAACAATAGCCTCATCGATCATCAGCGACACGATATCGATGGTGCCAGCGTTCGAGTCCAGGATGTGTTGCAGAGCGGTGGCGCAGTGCGTCGCTACGAGCCGCATCATCCGCTGGCTGACAAGGACGGCTATGTCTTTTATCCGGACGTCAATGTCGTCGAACAAATGGCGGACATGATGTCGGCGTCCCGTGATTTTCAAACCAACGTTGACGTGCTCAACAACGTGAAAAGCATGCAGCAGAGCCTGCTCAAGCTTGGAGAGAACGCATGAATGGACTAGCGATGCGGGCCTATATGCAACATCAAGGCAGCAAGGTCAGCACTCAGCAGGCCGTTTCTGCGGCGGCACCGGTTTCCAGTGATGAAGAGCCCACCTATCAGGTCGGCGCTGACAGCACCACGGACAGCACCAGCGGAACAGATAGCAGTGACGTGTCACCCACTCCGACCACCACCACTGATACCAACAGTAATGCGACCAATATGTTCCTGACGATGTTTGTGGCGGAGATCGAAAACCAGGATCCAACCGACCCGACAGACCCAACCGAATATATCAGCCAGCTGGGCACCATGGCGCTGGTCACCATGGGTGAGGCGGAGTGTGTGGAAATGAACACCAACGCCATCCTGATGAGCAACCTGCAGGTGATGGCGCTCGGCAAAATGGTTGGCGAGGACATCATGGTCCAGACCACCAACATGAGCGTCGGCGAAGGAAACATCCAGGGCCGTATCACGCTGTCAGATAGCTGCACCACCGCGACCCTGCACTTTTCCGATGCTGCCGGCGATGACTATACGGTGCCTCTGGATGTCAGCAGCGAAAGCAACGGGCAGGTCTCTTTCGACTTTAACCCGGCAGACTATGGCATCCCGCCTGGCGATTACGAAGTCTCTGTCGTGACGGATACCGGGGAAGAAGAAATTCCCATCGAAGTGTCCGGTCAGGTGGAAGACGTGCGTATTCCGCTGGATGGCAGCACGCCGCTGCTGGAAATCACCGGCGTCGGCGAAGTGCCGTTTACGGCGATTAGCCAGTTCGGCATACCAGACTCCTCCTCTACGGATGGCGGTGATACGCCTTCTGAAGACGTTATCTGAATTTGAGTTACCAGAACCCAGGAAAAATTAAACAATGAGTTATGAAATTGCCACTTCTGGCCTGAATGCTGTCGATCAGCAGTTGGACAGCATCAGTAACAACATCGCTAACGCCGGAACGGTTGGCTACAAATCTACCACCACCCAGTTCTCCGCCATGTATGCAGGCACCCAGGCGATGGGCGTAAGCGTTGCCGGAACGGCACAGAGTATCTCGAAAGGAGGTTCGTTCCTCTCCACGGGCAGCTCTCTGGATCTGGCGATCAACGGCGGCGGTTTCTTCGTGACGGCGGATACGGAAGGTAACACTTATTACACCCGCGCAGGTTCCTTTACGACTGACAAAAACGGCTATCTGGTCGATCCATCAGGTAACTATGTGCAAGGTTATCCAGTGGATGACAGCAACAGCCTGGAAGAAGGTAACGTGACTGATCTGCAGATTTCGACAGAAAGTCTGCCAGCAGAAGCGACCACTAGCCTGTCCTTCACTGCCAACCTGAATGCCAGCGATGAGCCAATCGACAGCAGCGTGAACCCGTTCGACCCGACCGATATGGATTCCTATAACGATACGTACACCACCACGGTGTACGACTCGTTGGGTAACGAGCACACCGTAAACCAGTACTTCGTGAAAACCGGCGATAACAGCTGGGATGTGCATTACACCTTTGATGGTGAAGAGCAGAGCACTACCACCTCGCTGACCTTTGATCCGAACACCGGCAAGTTGACCTCACCGACGGCACCGATTTCCCTGACCTTCCCGACCGACAGCGCGGCGCCAATCGATATGACTCTCGATTACAGCGATTGCACGCAGTACGGCTCCGACTTCTCCGTCACCACTAACAATGCCGATGGTTATACCTCTGCGCAGGTGAACGGTGTGCAGGTGGATGAAGACGGCAAAGTGTATGCGACGTACAGCAATGGCGAACGCCTGCTGGAAGGCCAGGTCGTACTGGCAGAATTCCCGAGCACGTCTGGTCTGGAAGCGGTAAGCGGCACCTCCTGGACTGAAACCAGCCAGTCTGGCGCACCGCTGATTGGTGTACCGGGTACCGGCACCACCGGCACGCTGGAAGCGGGCGTACTGGAACAATCCAACGTCGATATTACGCAGGAGTTGGTCAACCTGATGACCGCGCAGCGTAACTATCAGGCCAACACCAAAGTTATCTCCACCGATACGCAGCTCGATCAGGCGCTGTTCCAGGCAATGTAAGGCAGATAAATGGATCGTTTAATTTATACCGCCCTGAGTGGGGCGACCCATTCGTTAATGGAACAGCAGATAAGCGCCAACAACCTTGCCAACGTGAATACGGGCGGGTTCCGCAGCGATATCGCGTTATCGCAGTCTGACCAGGTTCAGGGGCCGGGTTTTGCCACGCGTTTTATGAGTGCAGAAAACCAAAGCGGGATTGATGACAGCACCGGGATCCCGGAAAAAACGGACCGTCCTCTGGATGTCGCGATTTCCGGCAAAGGTTATATCGCTGTACTCGATTCCTCGGGCAAGGAAGTTTACACCCGTAACGGCAATATCCAGCAAAACGACCAGGGCCAGTTGACGATCAACGGCCATCCGGTGTTAGGGGATAACGGGCCAATCGTCCTGCCGCCGAATGCGATGGCCTCTTTTGGCACCGACGGCACCCTGTCCGTCACGCCAGATGATGGCGATGTGAAGGGCACGATGGATGTGGACCGTCTGAAGTTGGTGAATATCCCGGTTAATAATCTGGCGAAAAATCCGGAAGGGATGTTAGTCACCGCCAATGGCGCCCCGGCACCCGTCGACGAAGAGATCAAAGTCAGCGGCGGTTATCTGGAGAGCAGTAATGTCTCGGCCATCGGTGAAATGATGGCGTCGATCTCCCTCAATCGTCAGTTCGAGTCGCAGATCAAAATGATGAAAGCGGCCGAAGATTTGAGTGATTACGGTAACCGTTTATTAGAAGGCTAATGAGCCGCCTTATGAATTCAGGATCATAGATTTATGAATGCAGCATTATGGATAAGTAAAACGGGCCTGTCCGCGCAAGACGCGGAAATGAGCGCGATCGCCAACAACATTGCCAACGTCAATACCGATGGCTTTAAGCGCGATCGTGTCATGTTCCAGGATCTGTTCTACCAGACGCAACGCGCCCCAGGTGCGATGCTGGATCAGGACAATGTGATGCCGACAGGCATCCAGTTTGGTAGCGGTGTGCGCATTGTTGGCACCCAGAAGATTTTCACCGAAGGGAATATCGAAACCACCGATAACCCGCTGAACATCGCGATCATGGGGCAGGGTTTTTTGCAGGTGCAAAAGACCAATGGCGATATTGCCTACACCCGTGATGGTGCGCTGGAAGTCAACGCCGATGGTGTGCTGACCAACGCGCAAGGGCTGCCGCTGGAGCCGGAAATTGACGTTCCGCAGGGCTCAACCAATTTTGCAATTGGTCCTGACGGCACGGTCACCGCACAGGTGCCGGGCGACAGCGATGCCACGGTGCTCGGCCAGCTGTCGCTGGTGAACTTCATCAACCCGGCCGGATTACAGGCCGAAGGCGACAACCTCTATCTGGAAACGGTCGCCAGCGGTCAGCCTACCGAAGGCGATCCGGGTGAGGATGGCATGGGGACGATTCAAAACAATGCGCTGGAAGGCTCAAACGTCGATATCGTCAACGAGATGGTGGCGATGATCACCGTCCAGCGTGCGTATGAAATGAACGCCAAGATGGTTTCTGCGGCAGATGACATGCTGCAGTACATCAATCAGAACCTGTAAAAGGGTATCAGTAGCCGGGGGCCATGCTCAGGTGTGGTCCCCGTGACAGTGAGTGAAACACGTGTGAAAAAGTACCTGTGGCTAATGGCAGCTGTCTTACTGCTTGCCGGATGTGAATCCCAGACCATCCTGGTAAAAAAGGACGACGAATTTTATGCTCCCCCGAATACCGACACTGATGTCACTGCCGCAGGCCGGGCAGGGGGTGTTTTTGAATCGGGTTATAACTGGTCGTTAACGGCTGATCGCCGCGCGTACCGCGTGGGCGATATTTTGACCGTGATCCTGGAAGAATCTACCCAATCGAGCAAACAAGCGGGCACCGAGTTCGGTAAGAGCAACACTGTCGAAATCGCACCCCCGATGGTGTTTGGTAAAACCAAGGACAAATTATCCGGCTCGGTCGATGCGAACCGCGATTTCGATGGCAGCGCCACCTCGCGCCAACAAAACAGCTTACACGGCTCGATTACCGTCTCGGTCCATCGTGTCCTGCCCAATGGCGTGCTGGAACTCCGTGGTGAGAAATGGCTGACCCTCAATCAGGGTGATGAATATATCCGTCTGAGTGGCCTGGTGCGTGCCGATGATATCGAAAACGATAACTCGATTTCGTCGCAGCGAATTGCGAACGCGCGTATCTCTTATGCCGGACGTGGCGCGCTGAGCGATGCCAACGCGGCGGGCTGGCTGACTCGAATCTTCAACCATCCACTGTTCCCAATTTAATCCGGAGAGTTTTATGCAAAAGCGCAATCGTCCCTGGATGAAAGGGATCCTCAGTGCGGTGGCGGCAACCTGCCTGTTGATGCCGGTGATCGCTTCCGCCCAGAGTCTTGAATCTCTGGTCAGTGTGGAAGGTATCCGTGATAACCAGCTGGTGGGTTACAGCCTGGTCGTCGGCCTTGATGGTACGGGCGATCGAAATCAGGTGAAATTCACGAATCAGACCCTCACCAACATGCTGCGTCAGTTTGGCGTACAGCTGCCGGGGAAAATTGACCCGAAGGTGAAAAACGTGGCTGCGGTAGCGGTCAGTGCTTCGTTGCCGCCAATGTATTCACGTGGTCAGAAAATCGATATCACCGTCTCCTCGATTGGTGATGCCAAAAGCCTGCGCGGCGGTACGCTGCTTCTGACCCAGCTGCACGGTGCAGATGGCGAAGTGTATGCGCTGGCCCAAGGTAGCGTGGTTGTCGGCGGCATGAATGCGGCGGGAAATAGCGGTTCCAGTGTGACCGTCAATACGCCAACGGCAGGGCTTATCCCCAATGGGGCGACGGTCGAGCGTGAAATCCCAAGCGATTTCAACATGGGCGACTCCGTCACCCTCAACCTGAAGCGACCTTCCTTTAAAGATGCCAACAATATCGCCATGGCGATCAACAGTAGCTTTGGCGGCGGCGTGGCGTCGGCCAAAAGTGCAACCAGTGTCTCGGTACTGGCCCCCACCGATCCCGGCGCGCGCGTGGCGTTTATGTCTCGCCTGGACGATGTGCAGGTCAATGCCGAGCGCGTCCGTGCTCGCGTGGTCTTCAACTCCCGTACCGGTACGGTGGTCATGGGCGATGGCGTGCGTCTGCATGCTGCCGCGGTAAGTCATGGCAGCCTGACCGTCTCTATCAGCGAAAGCCGCAACGTCAGCCAGCCAAATGCCTTTGCCAATGGCCGGACCGTGAATGCTGCGCAAAGCAATGTGTCGGTGAATCGCCCGCATTCGCAAATGATTACGCTGCCGGAATCTACCAGCCTGCGCACGCTGGTCAGCGCGCTTAACGGGCTTGGCGCTTCGCCAGACGACGTGATGTCTATTTTGCAGGCGCTGCATGAAGCCGGTGCGCTGGATGCCGATCTGGAGGTCATTTAATGGACAAGATTTTACCGGCTGTGACCAAAGGCCTTGCAGGTGGCGACCCGCTGATGGCGCCGAAAATTAAGGCTAACGATCTGCATAAAGCCGCGCAGCAGTTTGAAGCCATCTTTCTGCGCAACATGCTGAAAGAGATGCGTAAGACCAACGAACTGTTTGAGTCGAAGGATGACCCGTTTAACAGCGATTCCGTCCGCACCATGCAGGGGTTTTACGATGACACGCTGGCCAATGTGCTGTCGCAACAGCAGGGGATGGGCATTGCGGAAATGATTGTGAAACAGCTCTCTCCTCGTCATCAGAAATAAGAAAGTGCGGTCACGGCTTCAGTTATGCGGCGTTTGCGCCGCTTAACAGATCAAACAATTGAACGAATTTACCGGCCCTGAGCCAGTAAGGAAACGCTGATGGATATGATTAACATTGGGTATAGCGGGTCATCGGCAGCTCAGATTGAGCTGAACACGACGGCAATGAACACCGCCAATGCCATGACGCCGGGCTACACCCGCCAGGTCGTCGAGATTAGTGCGATGGGCGCCAGTTCCGGCTCGGCGAACAGCCCGGGTAATGGCGTACAGGTGGACAGTATTCGCCGCGTCTCCGACCAGTACCTGGTGAGCCAGGTGTGGAGCGCCGCGAGCGATAATGGCTATTACAGCACGCAGCAAACCTATCTGACGCAGCTCGAATCGGTTCTCAGCGACGAAAATAGCAGTCTCAGCGCTGGTTTTGATAACTTCTTCGCGGCCCTGAGCGCGGCGTCCTCCAGCCCGGATGATATGGCGCTGCGTGAGCAGGTTCTGAGTGAATCAGCGGCGCTGGCCATGCGCTTTGATAACACCGCGTCCTACATTGACTCACAGAGCAGCCAGTTGGTGAGTCAGGAAGAGGCGATGGTGTCGCAAATCAACACCCTCACCACCGGGATTGCCAGCTATAACCAGCAGATTGCCCAAGCCGAAGCCACAGGACAGGACGCTTCCGCCCTGTATGACGAACGCGATCAGATGGTGGAAGAATTAAGCGGGATGGTGGATGTACAGGTCAATGTGGATGATAAAGGTAACTACAACGTCTACCTGAAAAATGGTCAGCCACTGGTCAGTGGGACCGATGCCGCTTCGCTTGAACTGGACAACAATGACGACGGCTCTCAGGCGATGACCCTGACGTTCGCCGGCACCACCTATAACATGAGTATGGATACCGGCGGTTCGCTGGGTGCGCTGTTTGACTATCAAAGTGACGTGCTGGATCCGCTGACGGAAACCACTAATAGCATTGCCGAGCAGTTCTCCACGACGGTTAACGATCAGCTGGCGCAGGGCTATGACCTGAATGGCGACCCGGGTGTTCCGCTGTTTATTTATGATCCAGGCAATGCAAATGGCCCGTTGCTGGTGAACCCGGATATCACGCCTGAGCAGCTGGCGTTCTCCAGCTCGCCGGATGAGACCGGTAATGGGGACAACCTGCAAGCCCTGATTGGTATTGCGAGCGAGCCGATGGACATTGCCAATATTGGTTCCGTGACGGTCGGCAACGCCTGTTCCGCGATTATCAGTAACATCGGGATCTACAGCCGCCAGAACCAGACCGAAGCCGAAGCGTCTGCCAACGTTTACGCTGAATCACAAAACCAGCGCAGCAGCGTCAGCGGCGTCAGCATGGACGAAGAAGCGGTCAATCTGATCACCTATACCCAGATTTATCAGGCCAATCTGAAAGTTATTTCTACAGGCGCAGATCTTTTTGACTCCGTCCTGCAAATGACCAGCTAACCCGGAGGGAGAATCATGCGAGTCAGTACCCAACAGTCCTATGTGACGATGAACAACAGTTTCACCCAAATGTCCGATCAGCTTTCGCATGTCATGACGCAGATGGCGACCGGGAAACGAATTCTGTTACCTTCTGATGATCCGATTGCGTCCACCCGAATCACCCAGTTGAACCGTCAGCAGGCGTCCATTGAGCAGTACCAGGGCAATATCGAAGCCGTCTCTGCCAGTCTGAGCCAGCAGGAATCGATCCTCGATGGGGTAAGCAACGATTTGCTTTCCATTCGTGACGACCTGCTTCAGGCCTCCAACGGCACTAACTCTGCCGAGTCTCTGGCGAGCATCGGGCAGGAAATTGGCGCGTTAACGGATGCGATGGTCAATGCCCTGAACTATCAGGATGGTGATGGCCACTACATCTTCGGCGGCACCATCAACGATAAACCGCCGATTGTTGAGCAGGACACTGACGGCGACGGCACGGCGGATACCTATGTTTATCAGGGTAATACCGAGCACCGTAGCGCAACCGTGTCCAACGGCGTTGAAGTGGACACCAATGTGTCCGTCGGTGAAATTTTCGGGCCAGATCTTGATCTGCTGAACAACCTGAACGATCTCTCTGAGGAGATGCAAGACCCGAATCTTGATCCGAACGATCCGCAGTTGCAGAGCGATATTCAAAGCACTATCGACCAGGTGGATCAGGTGTCGAACTCTCTCAATACCGCTATTGGTACCTTGGGCGAGACGCAAAACACCATCTCAATGCTTAATGATGCGCAAAGCACGGTCTCCATGACCAACGATGCGTTGATTGGTCAGCTCGGCGATTTGGACTACGGTCCGGCATCTATCACCTTTAGCGGTCTCGAAATGGCGATGGAAGCCACCATGAAAACGTACTCTAAAGTGAGCGAGCTCAATCTGTTCAGCGTTATTTAATCTTGAATTGTCGGCAGCCTCGCGCTGCCGACATTATTAGCGGAAACACCATGCAGGTTAGTCTTAATACCTCTTCACTCTCCAGCGCAGATGCCCTTGGCACCAGCGTCATCAAGCAGCAGCCCGCGAGTCAGATTGTCCCCACCAATATGAAGACCGCGATGGCGAACACGGATTATCCCGCGTCGCCTTTGATTAGCGCCCGCCCGCAACGCTACAGCGTTCAGCTTAACGATCAGCTGACTTGTTTGCAGGAGGCTGACAGCTATTTAGGCAAACTGGAGCAACACTTGCTCGATTATCGTCTTCAATCCCGCCGGGGAGGAGAAGCCGCGAAGACGCAGAAGCAAGCATTACAGGCAGTGCTGGAGAAGCGTCCTCAGCTCTCTGCTGGAACAGTCGATAACCAGCTGCGTCCTGTTTTGCAGGGCGAGGCCCGGGTTAATTTCCTGGCACCGCAGATTAGCCATGCCCTGCAGCAACAGGGTGAAGAGTCACTGCTGTTTAGCGCCAGTAAAGATAAAGAGCAGTTGCTGGCCGCCGTGCATGTTGATGAGGATATGGACCCCCGCCAGTATCGGGCGACGATGAACAATGCCTTGCGTCGGGTCGGGATTCAGAGTCATACCGATCAGGGTGAAGTGCATTTCTCGACACGCGAAGCGAACTGGTCGCAGTTGCAGGCGTCGCTGTCGGCTATCGGGGAAGGAAAGCGTTTTGCCGCCGGAAGCACGACGGCCATCATGACCACCCCGCTTCCGACACAGTCGGACACGTTGCTCAAGGCGCTTAAAACGCCAGGGGCACGCCTGAGCAGCACTTTACAGCAGACGCTGGAGAGTATAGGTCAATCGCGGGAACAGTTGGCTACGCAGCAGGAAAAAGCGCGGCAGATGATTGATGGTATGGCCCGATACTCACAAAGTCAGAGTGCGGAGCAGGCCTCGCAAGCGCTGGCGAAAATGCTCGACCGGGCGAGCCATAATTATCAGACCCTGGCAGAAGCCATGAACGGTCAGGCAAGCCTTTCCAGTCTGACGGTCAGAAGCTTATTATCATGACGGCGAATGCGGCTTGCAGGTCGCCAGCATATCCAGGGTGTCAGTGGTGTTGACGGTGATCAGCATGTTGTTTTGCTTCATAAGCAGCAGATCTTCCCCCGGCGCCAGCTCGGTGAGCTGAACACTTAAGTTCTGTAATTTCATAAATGAGGCAATCTGCTTCATATGCGCGTCGGACTGCTCGACGTTTTCCGAGTCCAGGTGATACGTTCCTGCCACGCTGTCAGGACTGCTTTTCTTAAGACACGGTGTAAAGTGAAATTCTGAATACGGTTTTAACGTCGGACTGACCTCGGCAATCAGCGCAAGGATCCGGTCGTGGGACTCGCTCACCTCCACCGTGTAAATACTCTCTTCACCACTCTTCATGTCATATTGAACCTGCTCTGTATGTTCTATTTTATTCCCGGCGATGGATTGCCCGGAAAATATCAGAACAGAAAAAAACAGGGTCATTAACAACGCGCGCACCTTATTCACATGCTGGCATTTCATGTAACGTCCTCCTGGTGTGCTTAGAAATAATATTATTGAGTTTATCTCCGTCTTGCTGCCAGTTACGAATGGTCAGCATGACCTGCCAGTTCCGATGACAACGGTTAGTGATAATTAAATCAAGGCTCAGCTTATTCATTGAAGGATAGGCATAAATCTTCATGCTGGCATTATTCTCAGCTAATAACGCATCCAGATTCAGGGCGATAGAATGCCAGTTTTTTTCTATGGCTGAGGAACTTGTCGCATCGGTATCAGGCTCGTACATGTAGCCAATTTTCAGATGCGTCACATCAGGGAAATTAACATATTTCAGTTGCGTCCCTTCGGGATGATTGACCTGCGGAGGAGATGTGGACCACAGGAGCGTGCCCAGCGTCGCGGTAATAACGACAATCGCCAGCAATATCCCCAAACTTCCCCGCAGCGAAAATCGTTTGTTTCTTAATGCGCGCGCAGGCACTACGGGAATAGTGTTTGTCTCTGCTATCTCACTTTCTTTATTATCATTTGTGAGTCGTTCAACGTCATTGGATACTGGCTGAGAGACGCTTTCATTTTCAGCATATGTGATGAATTCGCTATTAAGGAAATACCCCTTTTTGGGTATGGTTTGTATTATTTCCTTTTGTTTGCTGTCATCACCTAATGCCAGGCGCAGGGCATGGATAGCCGTTGGCAGACTATTACTGCCGACCACACGATTTTTCCAGACTTCGGCAATCAGGAATTCGCGGGATAATACGGTGTCAGGGTGCGTAATGAGAATTTCAAGCAACAGAAAATGAAATTCGCCCAGACGTAGCGTTTCTCCCGTTCCTTGATGAGCCAGCGTACAGCGGGAAGCATCCATCTTCCAGTTGTTAATGATAATCATCGTTGACTATTACCTGCAGAACGCAGGCCCAATTTAATAATAAACACGCGGCCACTTATGTTAAGTGCGCAGAGATATGAGTTCTTAGCGGAAATATAGCTTCCGTTCTTGGCGCAAGGGCCGGAAGTCCATTAGTGGAGTGAATTTATAGCAAAGTAATTTTGATGACAATAATTCAGGAGGCGTGCACGTGTAACATTTTGTTTCACGCGGAGTTGGAATTGCCAGGATTTTTCTTGTAACGCCAGTGATTATCGGCGTGGGAAGGCGAAAAATTAAATTTGGACGTTACTTAGATTTATTTTTAAATATTATCCGAGGGCGCTATTTCTGTCTTTTGACTATTTCCAGAACCGAAGTGGTGGAAATTGACGGGGTACGTGGCAGGTACATCACTTCGCAAAGACAGGACAGACTGTCGAAACGGCCAGCCCAATCATCACCCATCACCAGGACATCGGCGTTGAAGATGCGGATATAGTCGCTTTTGAGCTCCAGCGATTCTTCAAGAAACACGTCATCGACACACTTAAGTTCTTCCAGAATATGCATTCTGTCTTGCTGATCGTATATCGGTGCACGTCCTTTCTTGTGGATATTGAGCGCATCTGAGGAGACGCCCACCACCAGTCGATCGCCGAACTGACGCGCGCGGGTCAGAATGTTCAGATGCCCGACGTGAAACAGATCAAAGGTGCCAAAGGTAATGACAGTTTTCATCAGACTATTTCACTCCACGCTGGCGTAACCAACACTGGCCGGCCATATCATCCAGCACTTTTTGTTGGCGGACATTGGCTTCCTGAACCAGACGTTCACGTTGGGAGTCGAGGGTCATGCTGACCACTTTTTCCTGACAGGCCGCGCTGATGAGATCTTTCTGGATTCGATCTTCTTTCAGCTGTGCGAGTGACTTTTCCTGTTCCTGCCAGGCCAGAACCCGGCGCAGGCTGCCCTTATAAGCATTGATGTTTTTCAGTTCTTCCGGACACTGTACACCTGCGGGAGCAGACACGGTTTTTTGCAGCAGCATGGTGAGTGAGCGGATATTGTTTTCAAACCCAACCCCTATCTGCTTCTGCTTGGCGAGCTTAACGGTGAAATCCTGTACCGATTTATCGCGCAGTTTTTGCAGTTGCTTGAGGGTGTCAATCATCTGATTCATGCTGTCTTCGCCTTCGCGTTTTTCCCGACAGGGAAGAGGGATTGCAAACTCTGCTGAACGCTGCCAAGCGCAGCGGGTTCAGCCACATCCTGACGCAAAAAGCGTTCGATAGCCGGGTAGTTTTTTACTGCTTTATCGACGGTTGCATCGGAACCGGCAACATACCCGCCCAGCGGGATCAGCGGCTTAATTTCCATATAGCTGGCGTAGTTCTGTTTGAACTGACGGGCTGACAGCTGGTGCTCGCGCGGCGTCACCTGATTCATACAGCGGCTGATCGACTGGCCGATATCAATTGCCGGATAGTGTCCGGATTCGGCCAACTTACGGGTGAGTACGATATGGCCATCGAGCACCGCACGGGCGCAATCGACAATCGGGTCCTGCTGATCGTCGCCTTCCGCCAGCACGGTATAGATAGCCGTCATTGAGCCGGTGCTTTCGCTGTTGCCGGCACTTTCAACCAGACGCGGGATCATGCCAAACGCAGAAGGCGGATAGCCTTTGGTGGCGGGCGGCTCGCCCAATGAGAGCGCGATTTCCCTCTGCGCCATGGCGTAGCGCGTCAGGGAGTCGATCAGCAGCAGCACATCTTTGCCCTGGTCGCGAAACCAGGCGGCGATGGAGTGGCACAATTCAGTGGCCTTCAGACGCATCAGCGGTGACTCATCGGCGGGCGCGGCCACCACAATCGATTTGGCCAGGCTTTCAGGGCCGAGCGAGTGATCGATAAATTCTTTAACTTCGCGGCCACGTTCGCCAATCAGCCCGACCACCACGACCTGCGCTTCGGTCTGGCGAGTGATCATTCCCAACAGGACGCTCTTACCCACGCCGCTGCCCGCCATCAGGCCGACACGTTGGCCTTTGCCAATCGTCAGCAGCCCATTGATGGCACGCACGCCGACGTCCAGCGGTTCGCTAACCGGTTGACGGGTGAGGGGATTGACCGAAGGTGGCTGGGCAGGCAGCAGGTCCGTCCCGCCGAGGCGACCTTTGCCGTCCATCGGTTCACCGACGCCATTGACAATGCGTCCGAGCCAGCTGTCCCCGATCAACACATCACGGGCTTTATCGAGAGGAAACACGCGGGCGCCGGCCATCAGGCCGACCGGCAGTTTGAACGGCATCAGAAAGGTGACTTCACGGTCGAAGCCCACGGCCTGCGCTTCGATCACTTCACCTTCGGCCCCTTCAATGCGACACAACTGACCGGTTGCCAGTTGGCAACCGATACTTTCGAGCAGAATGCCGCTGACGCGGACCAGGCGGCCCGACTGACGCGCCAGAGGGATAGCTTCAAGCGAGCGCAAAGCATCTGCTACCCCCGGTAAATCATGCATCCTTCTGCTCCGGCGTCAGCGTTTCTTTAATCGTTTTCATGCATTGCTCAAGACGGTGTTCACAGCCGACATCCAGCTCTGAAGTGTCGGTCACGATCCGACACTCACCGGATTGCAGCGTCGCGGCAGGGGTTAATCCCCATTCGCTGACTTTTTCCGGGGCCACATTCTGAATGCGCTCAAACTCTTCGCTGCTGAGCATCACCTGCAACGATTCCGGTACGGACGGCAGGGCAGAAAGCGCCTCTTCGATAATCGAGAGCAACTGGGTCGGTTGCAGCGCCAGTTCGCAGCGGATGACCTGACGGGTGACCTTTTCAACCAACTGCAACAAATCGTCGCGCTGCTTGCGTTGGATAGTCCCCAGATAGTCATTCACCTGCTGGGCGATACCGTCCAACGGTTTCGAGGCGAGGGCAAACTGCTGTTGGCCCTCTTTTTGGGCGGAAAGGCTGCCATCGGTGTAGCCTTTGCGCATCCCTTCGTTGAAACCCTGCTCGGTCCCCTGGCGTAATCCCTGCTCGTGGCCCTCTTTCTGACCCTCTTCCAGACCGCGCTTAAAGCCTTCCTGGTAGCCTTCCTTGAGCTGAAGCTGGTGTTCGGCCACCAGTGCCAAATGCTGTTGCTCATCATCCTGTGGGTGCGGCTGAGCCGTTTCGGCATCCAGAGGAGGGAAGCGGTACTGACGGAAACGACCGCGCAATGTGTCTAATGCCATGTGGCTTACTCCTCCGTCCGTTCTGCGAACAGCTGCAGCTGAATTTCGCCTGCTTCTTCCAGCTCACGGGCCACGCCCATGATTTCACGGCGGATCTGCTCAATACGGCTGATTGGCACCGGCCCAAGACGGGCGGTAATGCTTTCCAGTTGCTGCACCTGTCGGCGCGGCATGGCGGCATAAATGGAACGGCGCAGCGGAGCTTCGGTGCCTTTCAGCGCCACAGCCCACTCTTCGATAGGGATCTCTTCCAGCAGCTTACGACGCACATCTTCGCTCTGACGGCCGAGGATGAAGAAGTCATACATTTCATCCTGCAGCTGGACAAGGATGTCGCCATCGCGTTCGGCCAGCTGTTCCAGAATGACCTGCTGGTCGTCCTGGATACGGTTCACAATATCCGCTGCCTGCTTGATGCCCTTCACCTTTGAGCCATGCTCAGAAAGCACAGCCAGGCCACGTTCGATTAAGCGATCGAGTTCGTCGATCACGTCGCGATTGACATCGTTCAGTTTGGCGACGCGATAAAGGATTTCATTACGCACTGACTCCGTCATATACAGCAGGACTTCTGCGGCAATATCCGGGGTCAGGAAGGCGAGGAAAACCGCCTGCAATTGCAGGTGTTCTTCGCCAATCAGCAGCGCCAGCTGGCGGGGTTCAACCCACTGCAAACGCGCCATGCGGGAGCGAATTTCATCCCCGTAAATGCCATTGATGACACCGCTGGCGATCTCGCTGCCGAGCGCCTTGTTCAGGATCCCCTGCAACATGGCGCGTGATGCGCCATTGATGCCACTCTGTTCGCTGAACTCATCAAAGAAGTTATTGATGACCCGACGCGCCTGCGTGATTTTCACCCCGGAAAGACGCGCCATGTGTTCGCTCAGACGTACCACCTCTTCGCGGGTCAGCTTACTCATTACTGTCGCAGCGGCTTCTTCACCCAGGCAGAGTAACAAGATTGCAGATTGCTCTAACAGGTTGTTTTTACTTGTTTTCAATTCGCTCATTACTTGTAATCCACTGTCTGATGACTTCCGCTACGCGATCGGTATCTTCAATCGCCAGTTTCTGCAGGTATTCCAGTTTCGCTTCAAGCCCAGAGCTTGGCGATGGGAGAGGCTCATCCACTGGCAGGGTGGGCAGTTCGAATTCACGCACCGTGTCGGTTGCAGCCTGAGTGTCTGCTTTCGCGTCAAGGCGCAGTGCCTGATTCGTCGCTTCTGCGGCGGCCAGCGCTTTACGCTCGTCGCGTGCGGCGTTCATGCGTTTCATGGTTGGACGCACGAAGAACAGCAGAATGATCAGCGCTAACAGAACGGAGCCTGCGAGTTTGGCCCAGCCAAGAATGTCACTGTCCTGCCACCATGGCAGCTTCGGATAATCACTTTCAGAAGGTGGAACGAAACTCATCATCTCCAGCGTCAGGGTGTCGCCACGCTGGTTGTCAATTCCGGCCGCGGTATTCAGCATGGTTGTCACCTGCTGAATCTGAGGCGCGTGCCAGTTTTTAACGAAGGTCGCGTTTCGGTTCAGGACCACTGCCACGTTAAGACGGGTGACGACAAAGCCGGGATGCTTGATATGCTTCACATTACGGTCGTAAGCGTAATCACTCTTATTTTCCGTGTGCTGTGACAGCTGGGCAGGCTGGCGATTCCCTTGTTGCTGGGGATTGGTCGCCACCGGTGGACGGTTGCTCAGGGAGCCTGGAATGCCGATAGCCAGTTGATCGGTATTCTTGTCTTCCGCTTTCTCTTCACGGCTGACTTTCGGCGTGTCGCCGTAATTTTCCTGGGTCTCTTCAATGGTGCTGAGATCAACCTGCGGCATCACGCTGACACGGAAATTGCCTTTACCCACCAGTGAGGTGAGCAGGTTTTCAATGCTCGCACGTGTCTTGGTCTGAATATCTTTCACGACCTGGTCGTTTTTGCGGGTGACGGCACGAGAGCCTTCGCCATCGCTCACGCCATCGGACAGCAGGGCGCCAGTCTGGTCAATCACACTGACCTGAGAGGGGAGCAGGGCGGGTACGCTGCCGGAGACAAGGTGAATAATGGCATTGACCTGATCCAGACTCAGCGAATTGCCATAATTCAGACGAACGACGACCGAGGCGCTATTTTTAGCTTGTTCACTGACGACAAAAGAGCTGTCTTCGTTCAGCGCCAAATGAACACGCGCCGTTTTCACCGCGTCCAGGGACATGATGCTCTTGGCCATTTCGCCTTCGAGACTGCGTTTGTAGCGGATGTTCTGCACAAACTGGCTGGCACCGAGCACTTCATCCTTATCCATCAGCTTGTAGCCTTCAGGCGAGATAGCCTGAACGCCTTTGGCGGCCAGCGTCATGCGAATCTGGGATAACGCATCCTCAGGCACGAGGATCTGTCCACTGCTGGGATCGATTCGGTAGGTTGCTTTGCTCTCATCCAGCACCGAGATAACGTCGGAGACGGGGATATTCTGTTGACTACCGTAGAGGGCGACATACCCGTAGTTTCCACCAAGGAGAATGGCAGAAATAATGGCCGTTGCGGCTATCGCAGCGGCGGCAAACAGAGCGATACGCTTTTTGCCGTCCAGCTTAGCCATCACAACAGCCAGCCATTGACGCGCTTTTTCGAGGAGATTCTGATTCATGGCGATTAAATGGACATACTCATCAGGTCGTTAATGCCAGAGGCGACTTTATTGCGCACCTGGACAAGGGCGGAAAACGACAACGATGCCTGCTGGCTGGCAATCATCGCCCCGGCAAGATCGTCACTTTTTCCCATATCAATGGCGGTCTGACGTGCCTGTGCAGTCTGTTCATAGCTGTCAACGCGATGCAGCGAGGCGCTCATGATGTGACCGAAAGACGGTGTGGCGACAGAAGAAGCACCTTCGCTGAGGCTGACGTTGGATGCAGGAAGGACGGGAGCCTCCGCTACCGCCCTCATTTGCGTCATGTCTTGCAGCATCTGTGACTGCATGGTGCTTCCTGGAGTAATCGTTAACGTATTCATGGCATGCCTTAAAAAACAATCCTTGTAGGTGAATGTGTAACTTAAGAGAAAATTTCGATTCCGTATTTCCGCATGGAAGCCAGACGGTAGCGCAGCGCTCGCGGGGTAATACCCAGCAAATCGGCGATTTTGGATTTATTCCCCTGGTACTTACGCATCAAATCGGCGATGTATTCGTACTGGGCGAAGCGACCATGCAGACGCAGATCGCCCTGGCTGGCGGCCACGTTGCTCGCGGCGAAAGAGGTGATGACCGATGTTTCGGACAGCGTGGGTTCGGCGTGACTGACCGGCGCCGTTTGCGGGATACCCAACATATCGGGATACACCACACCGTCGCGATTCATGATCATGCCGCGCTGAATGGCATTTTCCAGTTCACGGACATTGCCTGGCCACTGGTGAGTGGTGAGGGAACGTTTCGCCGATTCAGACAGCTTCACGTTTCGGCCGAGCATCGAGGTATATTTCTGAATGAAGTGGGTCGCCAGCGGGATAATGTCTTCCCGGCGTTCACGCAGGGGTGGCACGTCAATATGCACCACATTCAGACGGTAGAATAAATCTTCACGGAAACGACCCGCCGCGACTTCGGCTTCGAGGTTTTTATTGGTGCAGGCAATCAGGCGAAAATTAAGGTTGACCTGGCGATGACCGCCCAGACGCTCAACTTTATTTTCCTGTAACACACGCAGCAATTTTGCCTGCAATGTGAGGGGCAGCTCACCAATTTCATCGAGTAATAACGTCCCTTTATTGGCTAATTCAAACTTGCCGGCTACGGTATTAATTGCCCCCGTGAAAGCACCTTTTTCATAACCAAATAAGGTCGATTCCAACATGTTTTCTGGAATGGCAGCACAGTTCACTCCGATGTACGGCGCATCCTGACATTCCGCAAAGGCGTTAGTATGAATATATTTGGCAATGCATTCTTTCCCTGTGCCTGTCTCTCCCTGAATCAATACGGGAACGTTGAAAGCTGCCACTTTTTTTGCAAGTGTCAGTACGTTCAGAGTACGATTGTCAGTGGCAATAATATCTAGCATAAATGCCTCTCTTATTAGCGTGAGTACAGCGACAATAGTCGGGTGATATAGCGTGGTAAAAATGAGGGTGGATACTAACATTGTGCCGTTGGCAAAGATTACATTAATGTATCAAAAAAATATTATCCTTTCTAAACAGAATGTTGGGTTGGTCTGTGTCGGGCGCATCGCAACGATAAACAAACATATTAATCGTTCATTTTATGTATTAATAATAAAATGCCATTGCGACTTTAAGACGTGTGCGGTTAAATGCCTGTCCTGTTTTTTTATGTGCCACTATCCGTTGACGCGGCGGCTCTATTCACCTTTCTATTATTGAAGAAAGCATATTGTTTTCATCAGCAAGCTGATGCCGATAATGGGCTAAACAGAGAAAAATGCAGAGAACGCGTACAATGTTAAAGTACAGTCAAACACCGGGCATCTTTAAACTGGAAGGCAACCGTCTTGGTCGTCCTTACCACCGTTTGCAGACTATTTTTGTCAGCAAATTTGATACGCTCGATTCACGACTGAACAACTATTTCCTCAAAAAGCATCGTTCTTATATCTCACTGAAGCGCATTGATTGTGAAATGGATGTCAGCAATAAAACGGCTGAACTCTTTACTTCCGACGTCGGGCAGCTTGCGTTTGATATTGACAGGCCTTTACTGCTGACCTTGCTGGGTAATTTCTATGGGCTTGAGGAGAATATTGAATCTGAATCATCAGATGAAAATGAGCTTCCGACCAAAACAGAAATCCGGCTAAAAAATCGTCTGGCGAGCGATCTCCTTGAGATGATTTTTGATAAAGACAGTTCAGGATTAGCCCTCTCCATTGCCCCAGATAATATGGGTGTGCAGACGCAGTGGACCTACAAAATCACCTTTACGCTGGAGGGTGTAGAAGGGAATTGCTTTTACATCTTCCTTGACGATGCCCATACGGATTTCGTCCTGAATGCGTTACGTCAGCAGGATATTCGTAACTCCAGCGAGCAGCTGGATACCCGCGCGCGCAACGAGAAAAAGCAGGCTGTGGTGAGCGAGATTATCCACACGCTGCCCTTAACCCTGACGGTAAAAATTGCTGAGATCTCGCTTAATGTCGCTGAACTGGCCACCATCAAGCCTGGCGATATTCTGCCGATCGGTCTGCCTGAGCGCTATTCGGTGAACATTGGTAAGGCTGAGCTGTTCAGCGCCCTCCTCGTAGAGGACAAAAACAAACTCTATCTGTCGGATATTAGCGGAACAAAGTCAGAGAATAGCTATGAATGAGCATGAAGATTTACTCGAACAAGGTTTTGAACTCAACACCAACGATGCTACCGCTGAAGCCGTAAGCAACCCAGCGCCGGTGGCAGATACCAAGCAGAAGAATTCAATGTCTCTGCTCAAGCGCATCCCAGTGACGCTGACGCTCGAAGTCTCTTCTGTCGAAGTGATGCTGGCGGACCTCTTGAACATGGATGACGACACCGTGATTGAGCTGGATAAACTGGCGGGCGAACCGCTGGATATCAAGGTCAACAACATTCTGCTGGGTAAAGCGGAAGTGGTGGTGGTGAACGAAAAGTATGGTCTGCGCGTTCTGGAATTCAATTCTCGCGAAATCAACGACCTGAAGCCATGAAATCCCGCTCTCTCATTGCCTGTCTGGCAGGACTCGCTCTGATGTTTATCTCTTCCCATGCCTTTGCGCAGGGAGGAGATATTTCATTGTTGAGCGTCGTAAACCACGGTGATACCCAGGAATACAGCGTAAAACTGCAGGTGCTTATCCTGATGACACTGGTGGGCTTATTGCCGACGCTGGTGTTGATGATGACCTGCTTTACGCGTTTTATCATTGTGCTCTCCCTGCTAAGACAAGCGATGGGATTACAGCAATCCCCGCCAAACCGCATTCTGATTGGTATTGCGTTGTCATTGACCATGCTGGTGATGCGCCCGATTGGGATCAATATTTACGACCATGCCGTCGTGCCGTTTGAAAACGACCAGATAACGCTCTCTGAAGCGCTGGCAACCGGCGCGAAGCCGTTAAAACGTTTCATGCTCGCCCAAACCGATAAAAAGGCGATGGCGCAGATCATGACCATTGCGGGTGTCAAAGGGGATCCTGCGGCGCAAGATCTGACGATTGTGATTCCGGCTTATGTGTTGAGTGAGCTGAAAACCGCTTTCCAGATAGGCTTCATGATCTACATCCCGTTCCTGGTGATTGACCTGATTGTTGCCAGCGTGCTGATGGCGATGGGGATGATGATGCTCTCCCCGCTGATCGTTTCACTGCCCTTTAAGTTGATGGTGTTCGTGTTGATCGACGGCTGGTCGTTAACCGTCGGCACGCTCACCTCCAGCATCCGCGGCCTTGGGCTGGGATAACCATGGGAATGGCATCATGTTAACGGTAGATGTAGCGGCGGATATTGTCGGCAGCGGAATCAAAGTGGTTATCATGCTGGTCTGTGTACTGGTGGTTCCCAGCTTGTTGGTCGGCCTGTGCGTCAGTATTTTCCAGGCCGTCACCCAAATCAATGAACAGACGCTCAGCTTTCTACCGCGCCTGATTGTTACCCTGGTGGTACTGGGCGTGACCGGTAAGTGGATGATTACCACCCTCGACGATCTTTGTGTGCATTTGTTCACTCAGGCGGCAGTGCTGGTGCATTAAGATGGAACACACCGACATCGTTCAGCTCACCAACCTGATTCTGGGGATGTGGTTTCCGTTCGTCCGTATCATGACTTTCTTCCAGTTCAGCCCTGTCTTCAATAACCACGCATTCACCATCCGCGTGAGGATTATGTTGTCCGGCGCGCTGACGCTGATCATCACCCCCATGATCCCGCATCCTGTCCCCGATCAACTGGTCACTACCGTGCTGTTGACGCTGGAACAGTTCATCTGGGGCATGCTGTTTGGCCTGATGTTGCAGTTGGTGTTTGAGATTTTACAAATGGCCGGGCAGATCCTCTCCTTTAACATGGGGATGAGCATGGCCACCATGAATGATCCCAGCAGCGGCGCCAATGTCGCGGTTCTGGGTGAGTTCATCAATATTTTCGCCATCCTGCTGTTCTTCATCATGGATGGGCATCTGCTGCTGGTCAGCATTTTGTATAAAGGGTTCACCTACTGGCCAATTGGCAATGCGCTGACACCTCAATCCTTGATGTCGGTTGCCATGGCGTTCACGTGGGTGTTGTCGTCAGCGATGTTACTGGCGTTACCCACCACCTTTGTCATGCTGGTGGTGCAGATGTGTTTCGGCCTGCTGAACCGCATCTCTCCCTCGCTGAATCTCTATTCACTCGGTTTTCCTATCAACATGCTGGCGGGACTGGTTTGTTTTGCCGCCTTGATGTACAGCGTGCCGGATCACTATTTGCAGTTGGTGAACGCCGTCCTGCACCAACTCGACAAGCTGAAGGTCGCCCATGGCTGAAAGCAGCACCGAAGAAAAGTCAGAGAAACCCTCGGCACAAAAACTGCGTAAGGCCCGTCAAGATGGGCAGATTGCGCGTTCGAAAGATATGGGGTTGGCCTCCGTACTGTTGGTGTCGTTCATCGTGGTCAGCAACTCGTTTCCGTTGTACGCCAGTTATATTCGCGAGTGTTTTATTACCATCCACCAGTATGGGACGCACATCAACGAACCTGGGATCATTGCGCAATTTCTAAAGCATAACCTGCTTATCATGCTCAAGTTCAGCGTGACGCTTATCCCGATCCCGGCCGCTGCGATCCTGGCGTCATTAGTGCCTGGCGGATTTGTGCTTATGCCGCAAAAGCTGCTGCCCGATTTTGGCAAAATTAACCCTATCACCGGCATCGGTCGTTTTTTCTCTGCCGAGCATCTGGTTGAAACCGGGAAAATGGTGCTGAAAGCGCTGGTGGTGCTGCTGCTGATTTGGCTGAGCGTGCGCAACAATTTTATGGCCTTCCTGCGCTTGCAGGATATGTCCTTCCAGCGCGCCGTTAGCCATGGCCTGTCGATGTACCACAGCATCATGCTCAACTTCGTGATCCTGTTTGTGTTCTTCGCCCTCGTCGACGTTCCGTTGGCGAAGAAAATGTTCACTAACAAAATGAAGATGACCAAACAGGAAGTGAAAGAAGAACATAAAAATCAGGAAGGTAAGCCTGAGGTTAAAGCCCGAATTCGCCGCTTACAGCGCCAAATGGCGATGGGGCAGATCCGCAAAGTCGTCCCCAATGCCGATGTGGTCATTACCAACCCGACGCACTTCGCCGTGGCGTTAAAGTACGATCAGGATCGCGCTCAGGCCCCGTTCGTGGTCGCCAAAGGGACCGAAGAAGTGGCGCTGTTTATTCGCCAGGTCGCGGGCGAACATAACATTGAAATCGTGGAGTTTCCGCGACTGGCCCGTTCGGTCTATTACACCACTCAGGTGAATCAGCAAATACCTTCACAGCTCTATCGCGCCATCGCCCACGTTTTGACCTATGTCCTGCAGTTAAAGAACTGGCGTTCAGGTTCGCAGCAGCGTCCGCAGCTCAATCGCTATATCTCCATCCCTAAAGAGGTTTTGAAAACGGATGACGACTAAAAGTAAGCAATTACTAACATACTTAAGCAAAGGACAGCTGGCGATACCTCTGGTATTGCTCTCGATCCTGGCGATGATTATCCTGCCACTGCCGCCGGTATTGCTGGATGTTCTGTTCACCTTCAACATCGTCCTTGCGGTCATGGTGTTGCTGGTCGCGATTTCCGCCAAGCGTCCACTGGAATTCAGCCTGTTCCCGACCGTGTTGCTGGTGACCACGTTATTACGCCTGTCGCTGAACGTGGCCTCCACCCGTGTGGTCATGCTGTTTGGCCATGAAGGGCCAGGGGCCGCCGGTAAGGTTATCGAGTCCTTCGGCCAGGTGGTCATCGGCGGTAACTTCGTCGTCGGTTTTGTGGTGTTTGTCATACTGATGATCATCAACTTTATCGTGGTCACGAAAGGGGCCGAGCGTATTTCCGAGGTCTCGGCGCGCTTTACCCTTGATGCGATGCCAGGTAAACAGATGGCGATTGACGCCGATCTGAACGCCGGACTCATCAATCAGACTCAGGCCCAGACGCGTCGTAAAGAAGTCGCCAGTGAAGCGGACTTCTACGGTGCGATGGACGGTGCCTCAAAGTTTGTGCGCGGGGATGCGATCGCCGGGATGCTGATCCTGGCGATTAACCTGATCGGCGGGACCTGTATCGGTATTTTCAAATACGATCTCACGGCCGAAGCCGCCTTCCAGCAATACGTGCTGATGACCATTGGTGACGGCCTCGTCGCCCAGATCCCATCGCTGCTGCTGTCGACTGCCGCCGCGATCATCGTGACGCGTGTCAGCGATGCCGGGGATATTGCCAGCGAAGTGCGTAAGCAGTTGTTGGCAACGCCATCGGTGTTGTACACCGCGGCAGGCATCATGTTCATCATGGCCATCGTGCCGGGCATGCCGCATCTGCCATTCCTGATGTTCACGGGACTGCTGGCCTTTGGCGCATGGCGCATGAGCAAACGTCCGCAGGAAGCGGAAGAGGATACGCAGAGTCTCGAGACGCTGACCAAGACCATCACCGAAACGGCAGAGCAACAGGTTAGCTGGCAAACCATTCCGCTTATTGAACCGATCAGCCTCAGCCTGGGTTACAAATTGGTATCGCTGATTGATAAAGAGAAAGGCAACCCGTTGACCCAGCGTATCCGTGGGGTTCGACAAGTGATATCTGACAGTAATGGCGTGCTGCTCCCTGAAATTCGGGTGCGGGAAAACTTCCGCCTGAAGCCAACGGAGTATGCGATCTTTATCAACGGGATTATGGCGGAAGAGGGGAATATTCCCTCGAACAAGCTGATGGCGTTACCGTCCAGTGAAGTCTATGGCGAAATTGAGGGCGCGTTGGGGAATGACCCGGCGTACGGCATGCCTGTCACCTGGATCCAGAATGAACAAAAAGCCAAGGCCCTTAACCTCGGCTATCAGGTGGTGGACAGTGCCAGTATCATCGCCACCCACGTCAATAAAGTGGTGCGGAACTTTATTCCGGATCTGTTCAACTATGACGATATTACGCTGTTGCATAACCGTCTCACGACGATGGCGCCGCGACTGGCAGAGGATCTGAATGCCGCCCTGAACTACAGTCAGCTGTTGAAGGTGTATCGACTGCTGCTGACGGAAGGTGTTTCGCTCCGGGATATCGTCACGATTGCCACGGTGCTGGTCGCCAGCAGTGCGGTGACCAAAGAGCCGCTGTTATTAGCCTCCGATGTGCGTCTGGCGCTGCGTCGCAGCATCACCTCCGATCTGCAACGCGATAAAGAACTGGCGGTCTACACCCTGAATAATGAGCTGGAGAACCTGCTGACCAGCGTGGTGAACCAGGCTCAACAGGGAGGAAAAGTGGCACTGGATAGCGTTTCTGTCGATCCCAATATGCTCAGCCAGTTCCAGAGCAACATGCCACAGATTAAAGAGCAGATGAAAGCGGCCGGGCGTAACCCTGTGCTGCTGGTGGCGCCGATCCTGCGTCCGCTTCTGGCCCGCTATGCGCGGCTGTTTGCCCCAGGATTACAGGTGCTTTCTTACAACGAAGTGCCGGATGAGCTTGAACTCAAAATCCTTGGTTCACTGAGTTAACCGGGTTGCTGCGCTCCAGCTTACACAATCTGACCACGGCGGTGCCACAGGCACTGGGCGAGATGATGGACAGTGTGCAGACGGAAAGCGCGCAGGCAGGAGGGGAGGATCCCTCTTCTGCCCCTTCGGTCCCAACGCCTGCGCAGCGGCCAGCCAGCCCCCCGCTGGTCAAAAAAGAGATTTTGAGTGCCGCGCTGGCCTATCTTGAGAGTGAAGATGAGGGTCAACGACAAGAGATCCTTTCCCCGTCACTCCCGCTGACCCAGCCGACTGAGGCGTCTATCCCTTCTCAAAAAGGGACCCCCGAACCGTTGCCTGTTTCGCCCGATTCCCCGGACGAAAATGCCGCCCCACAGGCGACAAGGCCGGAGGTTCCGGTCCTGAGGCCGCAGAAACCCATCGCTAACCTGCGCAAAAATACGCCAGAGATAGCGGTTCCCTTACCCGAAGAGGTTGCTGAAGAGCAGGTGAAAACGTCATTGCCGGTCATGGGGCGGTTATTCGAATCGCCAGTCCGTTTAATGGCGGCCCTGGTGGCAGATGAAGAACGCGAAATCATGTCTGCCCGTTTTCAGTATGCGGACGGCAAGGCGCGACCCCAGGCTGAGAATAACGGCCACGCATCCTCAACCTCCAGGCAAACCACCGAAGAAAAACCGGGCATGTCACTGCTGTCTCTGACCCAGAGATTGCTCAAACGAGTCTCGGATGATCAGCCTCTGCCAGCGAATTTACCCGCAGAGCAGCGGCATCAGGCGGAAGCCCCAGCCGAGAGCCTTCAAGGGAGAGCCTTCTGGTGGCATAAACGAGACAAACAGCAGGGAAGGGACGCGCCAGAGGAGGCGGGAGATTCCCCCCGCATTGATAATCAGTTTGACGACAGGAACGGGCCTGGCTGGCATCCGTTTCCTCCCTCTGCCGACGATTCGCCGGAGCAAGCTTCGGCAGGGTTGCTGGCGGCGGTGCTGGTCAGCCTGTTCGCCGCCTTGCTGGTCGTTATTCTGCTGGTACTGAATCTTTAGAGCACAGTGTTATTGGTCAGAATACGTCTGGCGCCCAGGAAATGTTGCTGCCAGAAGGCGTCCTGCAACTGACTCACCTGCACGGCCTCGCCGGTGCGCGGCGACTGAATGAACTGACCGTGACCGAGATAGACCCCCATATGATCGGCATATTCCCCGTGGCTGTGCACATGGAAGAACAGCAAATCCCCTCGACGTAAATCATCCCCGGCAATTTTTATCGCCCGCCGATAGTGGTACATCTGGTTAGCCGTGCGGGGCAGTTTGTCTGTCAGCACTTTGTTATAGGCATAGAACACCAGGCCGCTGCAATCGAAGCCGGTCTCCGGCGTCGTCCCGCCCCAGACATACGGTTTGCCTAGCTGGACTTCCATCCGGTGTATGGCCACTTCGGTCATATTATGTAGATGGTCGTGGCTGAGAAACCCTTCATGCTCCTCCACCGCATTCCAACGGCTATCGCCCAGTTTCCATGGACCACGGAACCATTCCGGATGCGCTTTTACCTGCCGACGGTTCTCGGCCCGTTGGGCGCGGGTGGAGGTCGCCAACGCGGCGATTTCCTTCGGCGAGGCTTTTTTATGCTCTGCCCGGTAGTGATTCAGCAGTCTGGCCCGGTTCAACATCCGTAAACGCGCGGCATAGCTCAGGGTATCTACCGGGGCAGGGTGATGATGATGAACCACATGTTTATGGCTGCGAGATCGTCTTGTGGTGTGCGTCGATGTTTTCGCACCCAGCGTCGTCGCGGGGATTAACGCTGCGGCAAGCAGCAGGCTCTTCGCGCTAAGTCGGAATAATGAAGATAACGTTGGCATCACAGAAGAATAATTCACACATCTATTACGCAGCCAGAGAACGATCCCCGGCAATGCTGGACATTTATTATCCATTATTTTCGTCAGCCAGTTAACCGTCAGCCTGATATTTAACGTCAGAGTCCTGTTTAAAAATAAATAACGCTGACTATTTCAACTGATTATGCCGTTGTGAAGACGGCTAAATACAAGGTGGCGCTATTCTTGAATAATAAATGTAATTAGTTTTCTTTATAAAACAGTGAGTTGTTAATTTAATAAAAAACTTCGTTAAGTTTCCAAAACTCTTGCCGCATTTCAAAAGTACCAAAACGAGATTAAATGATTTTCAACAAGGAGCATTACCATGTTATCTATCAATACTAACGTTGCCTCAATGGCTGCAGTTAACGCAATCAACAAATCTAACGCTTCCCTGGCAACTTCCATGGAGCGTCTGGCTACCGGTAACCGCATCAACTCTTCTGCAGATGATGCTGCGGGCAAGCAGATTGCAACCCGTCTGCAGACTCAGTCTGACGGTGATGCAGTAGCACAGCGTAACATCAGCGATGCAACCGCTATGCTGCAGACTGCTGATGGCATGTTTGATGAAATGACTGACGTTCTGGGTCGTATGAACGACCTGTCTACTCAGGCAGCGAACGGAACGTACAACGATGACGATCTGCAGGCAATGCAGGACGAATACGACGAACTGGGTGCGCAGATGTCCGACATGCTGCAGAACACCACCTACGGTGGCACCAACCTGTTCGGCACTTCCGGTACCAACAGCAACACTGGTGAAGACGGTCTGTTCCAGAGCGCAGTGTCCTTCCAGGTCGGTGCTGAATCTTCTGACACCATCACCGTGGATATCTCTGCTCAGCTGGGCCAGCTGGTTACTGATCTGGGTGCAGTGAGCGCGTCCTTCACCGCTGACCAGACCTCTTCTGGCGGTACCGTTAGTGGTGGTACTGAGCTGACCGCTTCTGGTGATGCACACGCAGCAATGGACAACATCTCTACTGCAATGGATGACATCAGCAACATCCAGTCTAGCCTGGGTGCGTCCATCAACCGTCTGAACGACACCGCAGCTAACCTGACCAACATGAAAGACAACACTGACGTGGCAATTGGTAACATCATGGATACCGACTACGCAACTGAAGCGTCTAACATGACCAAACAGCAGGTTCTGATGCAGACCGGTATCACCATGCTGAAGCAGGCCAACAGCACCAGCAGCATGGTCGGCAGCCTGCTGCAGTAATCCTCCCTCGAGGCTTACATGGCGAGTTAACGTCAATTAAAAAACACCGCCAGCGGCGGTGTTTTTTTTCGACCATGGAAGGCTTCCAGGCCCTTCCTCTGGACGGAAGTCCTCTTTCCCTTATGCAGTACCCGTCTGAAAAATAAAGATAAAAAAATTGGCACGGATATTGCTTTAATATGAAATCACCCACGGAGTCATCATGATTAACCCAAGAACCATTGCGAAAGAAGTGGCCTATGCCGACGTCGCGACTCAGGCAAGTCAGGTCCAGAAGCAGCAAGCAGATGTCGATGCGGAAAACGCCGGTCTGGATGCGCTCTCAACCTCGATCAGCGATTTTGAGACGGCCGTTGACGGCCTGAATAGCGCCGAGAACGGTGTTGTGGTCAATACCGCAACCCCGAGCGATGAATCCGTGACCGCTTCAGCGAACTCTGAAGCGCAGCCGGGCACTTACTCTTTCTACGTGACGCAGTTGGCGCAAACGCAGCAGGACTCCTTCGCGATGGCGGATGACACCATTCCGGCTCAGGGCACAGTGACCCTGACGATGGGTGATACCGCAATGGACATCGATTTGGCGTCAGCCGACGGTGATGGTGACGGTTATCTGGACGGCAATGAGCTGGTGGATGCCATTAATGACTCCGATGAAAACCCGGGTGTCACCGCCACACTGATGAAAACGGATAGTGGCAACACCATCATGCTCTCGTCCGATCAGAGTGGTGAAGCCAGTGCGTTCTCCGTATCCGTTTCCGGCAACAGCGATCTGCAGACGGCGGTCGACACCACCGGTCAGACGCTGAGTTCGGCGCAGGATGCGGTCATCCATCTTGGTACTGCCGATGGCCCGCAGATCAGCAGCAGCACCAACACCTTCGATGATGTGATCCCTGGCGTCAGCATGACCTTCTCGGAAGTCACCACCGATGAGCCGGTCACCATTAAAGTGGCTCAGGATACGTCAGCGTCACAGGCGCAGGTGCAGATATTTGTCGATTCCTACAACACCCTGGTCGATACCATCGATGACTTGACCGACGTCGGTTCCGGCGGTTCTTCCGGTGGCGTATTTGCCGGTGATGCCGGCATGAAGTCGCTCAGCAATCAGATGAACCAGATTGTGCACGCCGAATACGACGGCAAATCGATCGTCGATTACGGCATTACGCTCGATTCCAACGGCCACCTGACCATTGACAGCACAACCTTCGATGAAGCGATGAAAGACGATCCGGAAGGGCTGACCAATATCTTTGTTGGCGACGATGGGATGATCGCCCAGTTCGATGACCTGATGGATACCTACACCAACTCCAGTGACGGCATCATCACCAGCCGTCAGCAGTCGCTCGATGACAAGCAGGACAAAATCGACACCCAGACGGCAGATCTGAAACAGACTTACGATCAGGATTACGAACGCTATCTGTCCGAGTACACCAATACCATGATTGAAGTGTACAGCATGAAAATGAGCATGGCGGCGTTCGGCTAAGCCTGCATTGAACAAAAGGTAAAAAGATTATGTACGGCTCCCAAGACGGGTATTCGCAATACAAAGAGATGGATTTGGCGTCAAAAACGGCCTCCGCATCACCCCTCGATTTGGTGCTGGTGTTGTACTCCGGCTTACTCGATGAGTTGGAACGTGCGAAGAGCCACATTGAAGGCAAACGTTTCGAGCGAAAAGCGCAAAGCATCAATAAATGCATCGACATTCTCAATGCATTGACCAGTTCACTGGAGTTCGAAACCGGTGGGGAGCTCGTACAGAATCTGGCCCGTTTATACGACCACTGCGTCTACCGCCTGTACGAAGCCAGCAGCGAATTGAGCATCGAGAAAGTGGACGAGGTGGTGCAGATCCTGCGCAACCTGCATGAAGGTTGGGAAGGTCTGGCGAAGAAGCTGGGGTAGCGGTGATGTCCAGTGAAGCATTACGCAGCCAGCTGCGGGCTTTAATTGATGAGATGAACGTCGCGCTCGATCAGCAGCGCTGGCGTCGCATGCCAGGACTACATCAGCAGGTTATGGCGATATTTGCCGAATACGAAGCGCAGGAAAGTTCTGCGCTTCAGTTGCAACAGACCAAAAAAATGCTGCATGACGCCTTCGGTAGCCTCATTGAGCGCCGGGAAACGCGTGTCTCGCTACTGAAAAAACGTATGTCAGAGCATCAAACGAATAAAGAAGGGATGCTGGCTTATTCGATGGTCAATTTATTCACGGAGCAGGAATGAATTCAGTACAAGCGGCAGTCTCTGCACTATTGGAAAAACCGGAGTCTTCGACCGCGGTTCAGCCACAGAACGATGCCTCGGGGGATTTTTCTCTCGATAACACGGCATCTGGCGTGGTGTCCCGACACCGCACGCAGCCCGCGAAAGAAGAGCGTCAGAAGGATGATGCCATCCCTCAGGATCTCAGTGCGTTGATGGCGGCCTTGTTAACCCCTCCGGCTGCAACGAAAGAGGCTGATGCCCCTGTTACCGGCACTGCACTGCTGAAAACCACCGCGCTTGCGGGCGCGGATGCGCGTTCCCTGGTGAAGCTGATGGGGATGATGTCCGCGAAAAGCGAAGCAGATGACGCAGGCGCATCGGAGCCGGTGTTGCCGCAGGCATTACAGGCGCTACTGAGTAAAAACAGTGATCAGGCGTCGCAAGGCACCGCAGCCCAGCAAGCGAAGCTCGCAAAACTTGCCGCGCAGAACCTGCATAGCATCGGTAGCACTCAACGCCCGACAGCGACAGAAACCGCCAACAGGCCCACGCTGCATGAAAATCTGCATACCGTGCTGAAAACCGCTGCACCCGCACATGCCGTGAACGTCAGCCGTCAGCCAGACGAAACGCCGCTGACGACGATTGCTGCATTGAGCGATCTGACTTCACGTCCAGTGAGTGGAACGGATTCATCGTTGCCCGTGCTGGCGACGCCGGTCACCCATACCTCGATGGACGACCTGGGCGAGAAGCTGAATAACATGCTCAAGGACAGGATCCAGTTCCAGTTGGATAACCAGCAGCAGGTGTCCACCATTCGTCTCGACCCGCCGTCGATGGGCAAACTGGAAATCGTCGTGCATCTCGACGCCAACCAGAACCTGAATGTGCACATTGGCGCGAGCCAGGCCGACGTCATGAAGACCCTGCAACAGTTCTCCGATCATCTGCGTCAGCATCTGGTCCAGCAAAACTTCATGCAGGTGAACGTCCAGGTTTCGCCTGACGGACAGTCTCAGCAGCAACACCAGCAGCGTCAGGATGAAGAAATCACCATTCTGTCATCCAACGATTTCGACGACGCTCCCGAAATGACCCAGAACGAAAACGTTCTGCTTAAAGTTTAAATAAAACAATGAAAAAGATTATTGCCGCCAGCCTTATCAGCGCCTGCCTTGTCGTCCTTTTGGGCGGTGGTGCGGGCTATTATCTCGTGAAATCGGGAAAATTAGGCCACATGACGTCTGGCAAAGCCCAGGCACAAGCGCCCGTTAATCCGGCGAACCTGACGTTCATTTCCCTGCCGGAAACGGTCGTGACCCTCAGCGACAGCAGCGGTGCTCATCACTATGTGCTGATGGAATTGGCGCTGGCCGTCAGTGACAAAGATAAGCAGAACACCGTCCGCGACGACGAATCGCTGTATCAGAGCATTATCGTCAGCACGTTATCGCAGAAAAGTTTTGATGATATTCAGTACATGAAGGTCCCGGAGATTCGCGATTTGCTGGCGAAGGCGCTGAAAAGCGAATTGCAAAAACGCCATATGGAACAGCCATTCTGCGATGTCCTGGTGACGAAAGCAGTGTTCCAGTAACCGCAGGCCGTAGAGAAGCGTGAAAGTATACGATGCAGCAAGAGTATGAAGGGCAGGCGTTCCAGGTAACGCTCCAGATGACACCACAGGAAGAGAATAAGCACCTTATGGGCTGGCTTCCTCTGGTGCGCAAAATCGTTCGCCAGTTGTCGCATCAATGCAGTCACATCATTGATCGACAAGATATGGAGCAGATAGCGCTGATGGGTTTACTCAGCGCTATTCGCCGTTTTGGTGTACCGGACGAAAACTTCGCCGGTTATGCCAGCCAGCGTATTCGCGGGGCGATCCTCGATGAGCTGCGCAGCCTCGACTGGCGCCCGCGGCAACTGCGGCAGAAATACCATCGCATCAAAGACTTGATTCGAACTCTACGCCAACAGTTAGGGCATGAACCTGAATGGAGCGAGCTGGCTCCTCACGGGATTGATGCCAACGAGTATCAGGAATATCTGCAGCTGGAAAATGCAGAAACCATGTCCAGCCTGGATGAACTGCTGTCCACCGATCAAGACGAGCATGTCTTCCAGGGCCGACGGCTCGAAGATCAGTTCATCACGCAAGACTTGCTCAGCAAGGCGTTAGCCACGCTGACGGAGGTCGAAGGGCAGGTATTGGTCATGTACTACCAAAAGTGCATGAATCTTAAAGAGATAGCACTGGTATTAGGGGTGACGGAATCCCGTGTTTGTCAGATGAATAAGCGGATCATGGAAAAGATTCAGGCTTACTTTAATCAGGAATAACAGGCAGCGATAAACGCTGTCAGTAACAAGAATTGAGGGTTTCATGCAAAAAATATTGGGGTTACTTGTAGTACTGGTGTGTGTCTTCGGCGGTTATTTTGAAGCCGGTGGACAGCTGGTGGCTATCTGGCAGCCTGCCGAAATGATCATCATTATTGGTGCGGGTGCAGGGGCGATGATCATTGGTAACCCAATGCACGTTCTGAAGGAAATTTTCCACCAGATTATGGGTGTCATCAGCAAAAAGAAAATGGGACCAGAGTTCCAGCGTCAGATGTTGCTGTGCCTGTATGAACTGCTGGAAACCGTGCAGAACGGTGGCCTGCGTGCGCTCGATCAGCATATCGAACAGCCAGCAGAAAGTACCATTTTCCAGAAATACCCGCTGGTTCTGACGCAGCAGCGTCTGGTGACGTTTATCGCCGATAACTTCCGCTTGATGGCGATGGGCAAAATTGACGCCCACGAGCTGGAAAGCATTCTCGATCAGGAACTGGAAACGGCAGAAGAATCCCTGCTGACGCCTTCCCGCTCCCTGCAGCGTACGGCGGAAGCGATGCCTGGCTTTGGTATCTGTGCGGCGGTTCTGGGGATCATCATCACCATGCAGTCCATCGATGGCTCGATTGCGCTGATTGGTCTGAAAGTAGCGGCGGCGCTGGTCGGGACCTTCCTTGGGGTCTTCATCTGTTACTGCATCATGGATCCCCTTTCTAATGCCATGGAACTGCAAGCGCGCGCAGAACATTCACTTCTGGAGTGTGTGCGTACTGTGCTGGTAGCACAGGCGGCGGGCAAACCGACCTTGCTGGCGGTCGATGCCGGTCGTAAGCTGCTGCATCTGGCTTCGAAGCCGACCTTCTCCAATCTTGACTCCTGGGTTAACGCAATGCTGGAGCAGGAATGAGTGTAAGAAACAGACCCGGTCGTCGGGAGCGGGTGCCGGGCAAAACCATCATCCGCCGACAGGTCAAAAAGGGCCATGCGGCCCACCATGGCGGTGCATGGAAAGTCGCTTTTGCTGACTTTACCCTTGCGATGATGGCGCTGTTTATGACGCTGTGGATTGTCGGCAGCGTCAGTAAAAAAGAGCGCTCGCAGGTTGTGGCGGCGCTGTACAACCAGTCCATCTTTCACGGCGGTGGCATGACGCCGCTCAACAACATCTCCACGGCGATGCATCCGATCCATTCTCAGAGCGCGCACGGGCCGCTGGCGAACAGGATTGCGCAAACCAATACGCACACCCGTACGGCGATCAATCATCAGCTGAACATGCCCATCAGAAGCACTGAAAACACCGCTTTGTTGAAGCAGAAGAATGCGCGTGAATTAGGGGAACTGGCGACCACCATCTATAACATTGCCCAGAAGGCAAAGATGGAAGCGAACCTCGAGATTGAGATTGTGCCTCAGGGGCTGCGTGTGCTCATCAAAGATGACAAGCATCGCCAGATGTACCCGGTGGGTAGCACCCGGATTTCCCCCTATTTTAAAACGCTGCTGACCCAGTTGACGCCGGTGTTCGATTCGCTGGATAACAACATGATTATCACCGGTCATACCGATGCGCTGAAATACCGTGGCGGACATTACAGTAACTGGAATCTGTCAGGCGATCGTGCGTTGGCGGCAAGGCAAATTCTGGAAAATGCAGGCATGCCGAATGACAAAGTTCTCCAGGTCAACGCCATGGCGGATCGGATGCTGCTCGACAAAGCCCATCCGAAGAATGAAGCGAACCGTCGTATCGAAATCATGATCCTGACAAAAACCGCATCGGATACCTTAAAGAACTTCTTCGGTCAGGATGGCGATAAAGTTGCACATCCGACATCGCCTGCGCTGCAAAGCGTAAAAGCGATTATACCCGCAGCCGCAACGGCCAGTATTCCGGTGGCTCAACGACAGAAATAGTTTGGCTTTTCTTTTCAATTACCCTTTTGGTAACGGCTTTCTCCTGTGAGAAGCCGTTTTTTTTGTTCTGTGCAAAGCGCGGGGCAAAGGGAGGAGAATTCGGGACTCGGCGAGAAAGATGTCGCCCTGGAAGAGGGGATTCCAGGGCTGAGTTATCAGGGGTAAAACAGACTTACGCCCACGAAATGCGATCGCGTCCGGCCGATTTCGCCTGGTACAACGCCGCATCGGCTTTTTCCAACAGCGTTTCAATTGACGCATCATTGACGAGAACGGCACCGAAACTGGCGGTAATGCCAACCTGATTGCCGTCGGGGGCGACAAAACGCATCGCGCGGATACTCTCCTGACAACGCGTTAACACGTAGTGGGCCTGCGCGTCTGAACCGGCATTAAACATCAACGCGAACTCTTCCCCGCCGAAACGGGCAACAAAGTCACTGGCACGACAGTTGCTCTGGAGCGTGCGCGCCAGGCCGATCAACACTTCGTCACCAAACGGGTGACCCCAGGTGTCGTTGATTCTCTTAAAGTGGTCGACGTCGATAATTACCAGCCAGAGGGAGACGTCTTCTGAAATATGTGGTGGAAGTGTGGCGATTTGTTCATAGAAGAAGCGTCGATTACCAATCCCGGTTAACGGATCTTCGTTCATCTTGCGGGTCAGAACTTTGGTTTCGGCCTTCTGCTGCTTAAAGACGACGTCTAGCAGATCAATGGACTTGAACAGATTCTGAATTTCCGCCGCATCGTCATGGTCGGTCCCTTTTTTGTTGAGATTTTCATCAATCACATTGCGGATCGTTTCATTCAACGCCAGCAGCGGTTTCAGCACCCGCAAATTAATAAAGATACAGATGGTGATGATGGTGCACAGCAGGACAACCAGAGAGGCGATGACTTCCACCAAACGATCGAACGACTGTTCGGTCTGGTTCTGGAAAAAATTGCCTAAATTATCCAGATATTTTTGCTCCAGCAGCTGGAAGTTGCTTAAGCCTTCACGATACTGAATCGAAAAATTCACCACATCAATCTGCTTCAGACCGCTATAGGTCATGTGACTGTCGACGGACTTTATCAGGAATTCGGTCTTGTTCTGGTAATCGTCGCGAGCGCGTTGTAAATCTTCGCTCAACGCCGGGTTATCTTTTAACCCGCCGAGCAATAACCACAGTACATTGAGACGTACCTGTCGTTTGGTGGTGGCCGTGATGTCTCCTTTGGATAGCGGAGTGTTATAACGCAGGGAGTAGAGGTACGGGGTCGCCATACGGCCCAGGGTATCTCTGATTTCGCCGAGTGAAAGCAGGGTATAAAAATAGCCGGTGCCGGCAATATCTTTGCTGGCATAATTCATCGAGACCGAGATGGTGAGCTTATTAAAAGCGCCGGTGGCATCCAACAGGGCGTTCATCGCGCGATAGACTTCGGAGGGCGTTTTCGTCGAATCCTTTATCACGTCGTCGACCGTACGCCGGGCAATGCTTAACCCCTCTTCGGCATCGGCCACGCGTTCGGACAATACCGGAATCGCTTTTAGCTGCTGTATGGAAGCATCAGTCTTGGCACGCGCCATGCGCAATGCCGTTTTCGCGTGCAGTTCGTCCTGTGCTGTTTCCAGCAAGTATTCGTTGGAGTAGCCGCGCTCGTTACCCATCAGATGATTGGTGTTGAGCATCAGTTTAATGGTGTTGAATTTCGCCGCGCGTTCGCGCGCGGCACTATAGTGCTGCGACACCGTCGAGATTTGCCACCAACTCAGTACCGTCGATATCAGAGCCACGGCGCAGGACAGGACAATGAGCATCCTCATTATCTCGGCGTTTCTTAATATTCTTTTACTCTTACTCATGCGTGCTCTTGCCTGGAATGAATGCGCTGAACACGTTCTGTTAAATGAGCAATCGGTAATCTCTACACGACAAAAATCATAGAGAAGTCACTCAAAGCGATAATCAGAAAGCGTTCATCGTTGCCAGGCAGGGTTAATCTTAATGACTGGCAGTGAGCTATTTAAATATAGGTAATGCACCGTGATTATATAATAAAAGGGAATATCCCTTGAGAATGGGGTTGTTTATTATTAAATGGGAAAAGAAAAAATGACTTATTTTTTATGGAATAACAACCAAAAGATAACCGCCCGTAGGCGGTGTCATTATTTATTCAGTTCGGCTTTTGCGTCGGCCAATTCGTGTTCAGCCTCATCCAGTTTTTCCTGCTTTTTCTGGATTTTATCCGCGCGTCCGGTGGCTTTTGCCTCGGTCAGCTCCTGCTCGCGTTCAGCGACCTTTTGCTCTTTTTTGCGCACGTCGTCTTCACGTTCTGCACGCAGTGACGCGTCGGTGCAATTGGCAGACACTTCTGACAGCGCTTTTTCGAGCCCGGCAATGCGGTAGCTGTTGTTATGCGCTTTGGCGTAGTCGATTTGCTGTTGGATATCTGCCTTCTTCGCGGCACAGCCGGTCAAATCTGACTGGGCGAAGGCGGGCAGGGCTGGGAGGGCAAGCAGCAGCAGGGCAAGGGGGATTTTCTTCGTCATTGTTGAGTGCTCCATAGTGACGTATTCCGTGTTCATTAGCTTAAGGATTATCTTACCTTGCAGTTCTTAAAGATTTCTTAAATCCCCTTAAAAAATGCGGGATGATTCATTTTTTCGCCAACCCTTGACCCTTAACAAGGTCGACCCTGGCCACTTCTCGGATAATCAACGCCGTTTATCCTTTTACTGGTGTGATTGTATGGTTAACCAACTGAACCTTAACTGGCCCGAGTTTTTAGAGAAATATTGGCAAAAACAGCCCGTTGTGTTGAAAAATGCCTTCCCAAACTTTGTTGACACGATCACGCCAGATGAGCTGGCAGGCCTGGCAATGGAGCCGGAAGTCGACAGCCGCCTGGTGCGTCAGACTGACGGTAAATGGGACGCCAGCCATGGCCCGTTCGAAGATTTCGACGGACTGGGCGAAACCGGCTGGTCGCTGTTGGCCCAGGCCGTCAACCACTGGCACGCGCCGTCGGCGGAACTTGTGCGTCCGTTCCGCGTGCTGCCGGACTGGCGTCTGGACGATCTGATGATCTCCTTCTCGGTGCCCGGCGGTGGCGTAGGCCCGCACATCGATAACTACGATGTGTTTATTATTCAGGGCATGGGCCGCCGTCGTTGGCGTGTGGGCGATGCGATCCCAATGCGTCAGTTCTGCCCGCATCCGGCATTGCTGCACGTTGATCCCTTTGAACCGATTATCGACGTTGAAATGGAGCCGGGCGATATTCTCTATATCCCGCCTGGATTCCCGCATGACGGTTTCACCTTTGAAAATACCCTGAACTACTCCGTCGGCTTCCGTGGGCCGAACGGTCGCGATCTGATTAGCAGCTTTGCCGATTACGCGCTGGAAAACGATCTCGGTGGCGCGCACTACGGCGACCCGGAACTGACCGTCCGCGAACATCCGGGCAAGGTGGAAGCGCATGAGCTTGAGCGCCTTCGCAACATGATGATTGACGTTATCAGCCAGCCGGAAGATTTCGCCCAGTGGTTTGGCCGCTTTGCTTCCACGCCGCGTCATGAGTTGGATATCGCCCCGGCAGAGCCGCCGTACGCGGAAGAAGAAGTGCGGGATGCGTTGACGGGCGGGGAAACGCTGGTTCGTCTGAGCGGCCTGCGCGTGTTGAATATCGGTGACAGCTTCTTTATTAACAGCGAAGGCTGGAAGGCGGTAGACGCCAACGCCGCCGACGCGCTGTGTCGCTTCACCGAACTCGGTGCGAAGGAACTGGGCGACGCGGTGCAAAACCCGGCGTTTATTGCCGAGTTGACGGCGTTTATCAACCAGGGTTATTGGTACTTCGACGAGTAAAATCGAACGCCCGGCAAGCTTGCGCTGCCGGGCGTTTTCTCACATCAATTCGCTGAAATCGGCCTCGTTGTGACGTCCACGTCCTCATCCACCGTGGCATGACGTCGCTCCGCCACCGACGACATTAACCAGAACGGAATATTAGAAATGGCGTACAGGGTGCAGGCCAATGCGGCTCAGTTTACGCACCAGATTCATTTCCGTTTTCGAGAATGGAATCCCGTTTTCTTCAAACACGTCATGGAACCACAGGCGGCAATAGTCCGTTGAGTGAGTCATCACTATCGGCCACGGCAGCCAGGTCTGGGTTTTGCCGCGCACCAGTCCCCATTGATACGGCGCGACGTTGGCGGCGTGCATCAGCGGGAGCTGTTCTTCGATAGTGCTGCCCACGTGGCGTGCCAGCCATTCGGTGCAAAACATCGGGCGGCCCAACTGCTCGAGTTGGTGGATGATGGCCACCATGCGTGCAGTGTTGGTGTAAGCATGGAAGCTGATTACGTCGGAGAGCGCCAGTGCGGTCTGGTCCAGCGGATGCTGATAGTAGGTTTCATTTTCCTCTTCCGGCGGCAAACGCCACGCACAGACGGTGAGTGGTTGCTCAGGATCTTCGTCACGAACCCACTCAAACGCGCGCTGCATCAGCTCGTGCGCGTAGCTTTCCAGCTTTTCGTCATACTGCACTTCAACGGTGCCGGTGGCGAAAATCCCGCGGTTGCCCGGCTCGTTATACAGGTCCCACAGCAGGACGCGTTTATCGCTGCGAAATTCACGCACGATATCGCGCACGTAACGCTCAATCTGCGGCCATTCGTCGCGATCGCACACTTTTGCCCGGCCTGGACTCGCCGCCGCCTGGCTGTTGTGTTTCCCCGGCACCGGGGCTTTTTGTTGGCCCAGATACGGCTCGTCGCCGGAAAAGCCGCAGTCATCCATCAGCGTCAGCATGGTGCTGAAACCGTGGCCGTCGGCAATCTGTAAGAAATGATGGATGCGGGCTATCAATCCGTCACGGTCGTGCTCCCAGACAATAAACGGCAGATTAATGCGGAGCGAGTTGTAGCCCGCTTCCGCCGCCCAACCGAGTTCGCGCTCAATGGTCGGCGCATCGAAGGTCTCTTTCTGCCAGATATCGGTCCAGTTCACCGCGCTCGACGGCAGGTAGTTAAAGCCGCACAGCCAGCCCTGTTGCTGGTACCACGTTTGCGCCTGCGCCTGACTCCATTGCTCTTTCATCGTTTTCCCCTTTGACTGATAATGTTTAGCTAATAAATATTAGCTGTCGAGTAAATGAGCAAATAGCGAGTGATAAAAAAGCGAACAGCGTCACAAAGTCGATGGCCAGAGCACGAAGAAACGTGACGCAGTGCGCACGGCCCTGCCGAAATCGGATAAGGGCAGGTATGATGTTGATTCTGTTAGCCGTGGGGCAGGGAAAATGAAGCGCAAAAATAAGGTCACGATGAACGATATCGCCCGCGCCGCCGGGGTCTCACAGGCCACGGTGTCGCTGGTGATTAACCAGTCGCGCAATATCAAACTCAGTGAAGAGACGCGCCAGCGGGTTCTCGCCGTGGCGAGCGAGCTCGGCTATGACCGCCTGCCAGCGATTCATTCCCCGCGCAATCAACAAGAAATCGCGCTGCTCATAAGCACTCTGCAAAGCTATGATCCGTTTATCGACGCTATCAGCCAGGCGCGCGATGCGGCATGGCGCAATGAAGTGCTGCTCACGGTGTACGACTACGGCGACGATAGCGAGCTGGCGCTGAACATCATTCGCCAGCTAGAGAAACGCAACTGCGTGGGGATCATTCTCGCCTCGCCAGTGACCACTCTCGTCGACATGACCGCGTTTCAGGATTGCACCACGCTGCCGTTAGTGCTCCTCAATCAGCGTGACCCGGACTCACCGCTGTTGCCGTCGTTCGTGCCTGACGATTACGCCAACGCCTTTCAGCTCACGCGCCACCTGATAAACCAGGGGGCGAAGCGCATCGCGCATATCACCGGTGAATCCTGGATGGAGGCCACCCGACAGCGTCTGGCAGGCTATCAGGCCGCGCTGGCGCAGGCAGGTATTACGCCGCAGCCGGAGTGGGTACATCAGACCAACTGGCAATTTAACGAATCGTACCAGGCGACGGTTGCGCTGCTGGCGCTGGAATCGCGCCCGGACGCAATTTTCTGTGCCAGCGACTGGCTGGCGATAGGCTGTTATCAGGCGCTTTCCACCCACGGCGTGCGAGTGCCGGAGGCAATGCGGGTGGCCGGATATGACGATCAGAAGATTTCTGAGCAAATGACGCCGCCGCTGACAAGTATTCAGCTACCTTATGGTGAACTTGGCAGACTGGCGGTGGAATATCTCTGTAATGCCGAAGATGTCGCCACCCATCTGACCCTCGCCGGACGCCTGAAAATAAGGCGCTCCAGCCAGTCAGATTTATAATTAAATCGCGAATAGCACAGCCTGCTTAGTTTATAATGAGCAGGCTAAGTATTATTCATCCCATCAATAACTCTGCTGATACCTGAACACTTCAATTTGACGCTGCCTGTCCGTCGCGCGGTGCGTCTGCATTTCATTATTTCCTTTTTCGACGTGGGTATCGCCTGAATAAAGAGACCTGCACATGAATATTAAAAAACTCCGTTTTATCTTATTACTCGTTGTTCCGACTCTGGGCGTTGCGGCGGGCGGCTGGCTCTATTTAACCGGCGGTCGCTATGTAGAAACTGATAATGCCTACGTAAAAGCGGATAAAACCGCTATCGGCGCGGAAGTCTCTGGCCGTGTATTACACGTGGCAGTAAAAGAAAACCAGCATGTGAATAAAGGCGACTTATTATTTAGTGTCGATCCTAAACCCTATGAATTAGCGGTGGCGCAGGCGAAGTCTGAATTAAATAACACCGTTATCGATTTGAAAACCATTAAATCGCAATATCAGAGCAAGCTTGCCAACATCGCGGTATCAAAAAGTCAGCATGCCTTTGCGCAACGCGAAGAAGATCGTTTACACCGTCTGAGTGGCCCAGGCTACGTCTCGGCATCCGAACTTGACGGCGCACATCAGAAAACCCTGCTGATGGCACTGGAAGTGAACATGCTGCAAAAACAATTGCAGGAAGTGGTCGACAGTTTCGGCGGCGATATTTCACTGCCAGTAGAAAAACACCCGCGCTATAAAGAGGCGCTGGCACACCTGAATACCGCTAAGAATGACCTGACGCACGTCAATGAATATGCGCCATCGTCCGGGAATATCACCAAAGTATTACAAACCGGGGAATACGTGCAGGGCGGGACGACGGCCATGCTGTTGGTTTCCGATCAGAATTTATATGTTGAAGCGAACTTCACCGAGAAAGATTTAACCCACATCCGTGATAACGAGACGGCTGAAATTAACGTCGACTATGCCCCGGGTGTGACCTGGCACGGTAAAGTGAGCAGCATCAGCCCGGCGACCGGTGCTGAGTATTCGGTTATTCCGGCAGAAAATGCCACCGGGAACTGGGTGAAAGTGACCCAGCGTGTACCGGTCCGTATTCGTCTGGAAACGGATGCCAACCAGCCGCAACTGCGTGCCGGTTTAAGTGCCACCATCAAAATTGATACCCAGGCCAGCACGAACAGCGCGTCCTGAGGAGGTCCGTTATGTCTGATGTGATAGCTGCTCCGCAGCCACTGAAGCGTACTGCCGACAGACGATTGTTGATCACCTTCTCGGTGATGCTGGCAACCATCATGCAGGCGCTGGATACCACCATCGCAAACGTGGCCCTGCCGCATATGCAGGGCGCGATGGGGGCGACGCAGGACCAGACGTCGTGGGTACTGACGTCCTACATCGTAGCGGCTGCGATTGCGATGCCAATGACCGGTTTTGTCGCCGCGCGAATTGGGCGTAAGCGTCTGTTCACGTGGTCCGTTGTCGGCTTTACCGTGGCCTCCATGTTGTGCGGGGCCGCACAGACGCTCGATCAAATCGTGATTTTCCGTCTGCTGCAGGGCATTTTTGGCGCAAGCCTGGTCCCGCTGTCGCAGTCAGTGATGCTGGATGCCTGGCCGAAAGAGAAACACGGTTCGGCGATGGCGATGTGGGGGATGGGCGTGATGGTCGGGCCAATCCTCGGCCCGGCGCTCGGTGGCTGGCTCACCGAGTATTACAGCTGGCGCTGGGTGTTCTACATTAACATCCCGTTTGGTGCGCTGGCGTGGCTTGGGATTAGCACTTTTGTCACCGAAACGGCGCTCGATGCAAAACGTAAATTCGACCTGCTGGGCTTTTTCTTACTGAGCGTGGCGATAGGCAGCTTGCAGTTGTTCCTCGACCGGGGCGAGTCGAAAGAGTGGTTCTCGAGTGGTGAAATTATCATCGAAGCGGTGCTGGCAGGCGTGGCGTTTTATCTGTTTGTCTCGCACATTTTTACCGCCAAAAAGCCGTTTATCGAGCCAGGGATTTTCCGTGATAAGAACTTTGTGGTGGGACTGCTGTTTAGCTTCATGATGGGCATCATCCTGCTGGCAACGATGGCGCTGATGCCGCCGCTGCTGCAAAACTTCATGAACTATCCGGTTATCGATGTGGGTCTGCTGATGACGCCCCGCGGCTTCGGCACGATGTTCAGTATGATGATCGTCGGGCGTATCGCCGGGAAAGTCGACCTGCGTTATGTTATCGCGCTGGGCGTGGTGGTCATGGCGATTTCGTTGTGGCAGATGACGCAGTTCAGTATGTGGATGAGCCAGTGGGAAATTATTAGCTCTGGCGTCGTGCAGGGCATCGGCATGGGGCTGACGTTTGTCCCGCTCTCGACGCTGACGTTCTCGACGCTCGCACCGTCATACCGCACCGAAGGCACGTCGCTGTATTCGCTGATTCGTAATATCGGCAGCAGTATTGGGATTTCAATGGTCACGACCTATCTGGCCCAGCAGAGCCAGCGTAACCACAGCGTGTTTTCCGGGTTTATCAATCCGTTCAACAAAGCGTTGCAGCATGACATTCATCACGGGATGTACGGTCTGCACAACATGACCGGGCTGGTGGCTATCAACAATGAAGTGACCCGTCAGGCAACGGTGATGGCGTATTATCAGGATTTCCGGCTGATGATGTTCTTGTGCTTTATTCTGCTGCCGCTGGTGCTGCTGTTTTCGAAGCCAACGAAGGTGGGTGAGACGATTTTGGAGTGATATCAACGATCACGAGTTTCCCCTCTCCCTAACCCTCTCCCTCAGGGAGAGGGAACCTATCGAAGCCGATTTTTACTCCCTCTCCCTGTGGGAGAGGGTCGGGGAGAGGGCATCAGCGCGCAGAGATTCACTTCGCCGGGCAAACCGCCGGATCAAACACCGTTTTCCAGTCCTGCTTCATATCCACGACCGTCCAGCCTTTGGCTTTGGCGATCGGCAGTGCGGCTTCCAGTTTGCCGCTGGCGGGTGGGTGGCTGTCGTAGGCATATTCCCGCGCAGCATCAGTGTGATGCACCAACAGGCCAAACGTCTTCGCATTTGGGTTAGCGGCGGTGTATTGCAGCATTTGCAAATCACCGTCGCTGTTACCAAATGCGCCTACCGGGCGATGGCCCATAAACAGGTGGATAGACACTGGCTTGTTGGCCGCATCGTCGTTAAATGCCCCGGTCATGGTTTTGCGGATTTGTGTGCCGTTATCGGTAAGTGAGAACTCACCCAGCGCAAACGAACCAATAACCTGCTCCGGAGGGATGCCATACATTTTCTGCGACATCACGCGCATGAAGTCGATCCCGCCGCCGGAAACAATCCACGTTTTGAAACCGTTTTCTCGCAGGTAATCCAGCAGCTGACGCATCGGCTGGTAGGCCAACTGGTCATAGCGACAGCCGGTGCGCGCGTCTTTATGTGTCTCAAGCCAGTCAGCAACACGTTTATCGAAGTCGTCAGTGGTCATACCGCTGTGCGTCATTGCCAGCAGTTTAAGCAGCCCTTTCTGGCCCGCTTTCACCACCGTTTTCAGGTCGTTATTCAGCACCGCATTAACCAGCGGATCTTTCTTCCATTCTGGATGTTCTGGAGCCTGACGCTTAACTTCGTCAAGAATGAACTGGATCTGAAATGTCAGCGGCGCTTCCGGCCACAGAGTGCCGTCGTTATCGAACACCACGTAGCGTTGGTCTTCAGGAATAAATGTATCACTGCCTTGCTTAGTCGAGTTTTGAACCCACTGCTCAATCGACTGCTTTGCAGCCGTATCGTTCCAGGCGGAAAGCGGGTCGGCGTGTGCCAACGTGCTGCAACCCAGCATCAGCGTGCAGGCCAGAAGTGTTTTTTTCATCGTTTTTTCCTTTCAACGGGGGCGAGTTCAGGTAGGAGTACCGGCTGCCAGAAGCGTTGCCAGCGGTGATGTAGCCAGTGCGCACTTTGGCGTAACGGGCGACGAGCAAACCAGCCGAGCGCACCGATGATCAGCAGTACCAGCAGGCCGATGGCGAAATTCCACGGGGTATTGCCAGTGCTACCTCGAAGGGCAGATTCTTTTCCTGCGGCACGGGCGCTTTCGACCTTCAGCGTTTCGCCTTTCAGCTCCGCCAGTTGCCACTGCTGGTGCTCGGTATCCCACCAGCGCAGTTTGATCGGCGGCAGCGTCAGGGTGCCAGAATCGGTTGGCATGTAGCGCAGTTTTTCCACGCGCATCGCGCCGACTATCTCGTCGCGCCCACCTTTGATAAAGGTGTTCAGCGGCGTCAGGCGCTGGCTCTCATCGCCGGGGATGGCGTACAGAATTTGCGGGATCTGCGCGGGTAAGATGTTCTGCGCTTTGACCGTCACCACGCGCTCGACGGCATCTCCCGCGCGCAGGGTTTTATCTTTCCCGGCATGATACTGGGTGATGGTCTGCGTGAGCGTCAGACCGCGTGCAGGTAAAAAGCGGTCCGGCTGCTCGACGCCTTTTGGCCAGACGACCGGCAGTTCGATGGCATCCAGATGCACCGTCGTAGGCGGCTGACCGGCAGACGTGGAGGTCAAATCGATGGCGGGCAGACGCAGCGTGCTCTGATCCCATGCCATTAGCTGGCGCTCCAGACGAATGCCGCTCCAGGTGATGCCGTTTTTTTGTCGGCTCAGGAGCTGGTTCGGCAGCGGTGTGTTGAGCAACACGCCGTACTGAACCGGAAAGTCCGGCCACGTCGGCGCCGGGTTAAACCAGCTGTCAGTCCAGTACGTGACCGCCACGGTCACCGGCTGACCCGGCACGATACTTTTCGGGGCCACGATTTCGCGGGTGATGTCCATTGCCGCATGGGCCGGGAGCATCGCCACCATCAGCAGCGCTAACAGGCGTTTCATGGCGTCGTCTCCTGGGCTCCGTTGCGGTACAGACTCTCCAGCAGGCCGGATGGCGACACCTGTAAATTCTCAAACCACTGATTCAGCTGCGGCGAGGTGCCATTGATCGCACCAATGTCTTTTTGATTCACGCCCTGGCCTTTTTTCAAATCTTTCAGCACTTTGTCTGGTCCTTCATCATCCTGGTTGGTGCCTTGCTCCTGCTCAGCCTCACGCTGTTTCAGACGCAATTGCATGACGATGTGCGACACTTTCTCGCGGTTTTCCAGCGCCATTTTCCAGTCCGGACGCAGGCTTAATGCCTGATCATAGGTGTCCAACGCCTGCTGCCACTGCTTTTGCTGCGCAAGGCTGTTGCCTGTCCACAACAATGTTTCCGGCGTTTGCGGCGCGCGGTGGAATGCGCCCACTGCGGCGGTGAAGTTTCCGGCGTTGTACCAGGCGATGCCTTGCCACAACGGGTCGCGGAAGTGTTCGGCGGCTTTTTGATAGTCGCCTTTCTCAAACGCGTGCTGGCCCTGAACGTCCGGGCTGACCCACGCATCAAGCCAGGCAGCTTCGCTGTGCGAAGACCAGAACATCATCGGCATCACAAGCGCCACGCAGATAAGCTGACGACGCCAGAAGAACAGGAGCACCATCATTGGGATCGCCAGCAGCCAACCGCTGTTTTTCCAGTGCAAATCACTGCGGGCGTTGTTTTGCTGAGTGATCGATTGCTGAATGTGGCTCTGCACGACCTGCAAATCGCTGTCATCACTGGTGACCAGCGTGACCGGAATACCGGCCTCGCGCACGGTACTGAAACGCTCAACGTTGAGTCGGGTATCGATCCCGCGGCTGGCGTATTTTTCCGGCAGGCTGCCACCCGCGGCGGTACCCGGCACCCAAATCTGGAGGGGGGCGTTGAGTTTTTCGAGGTAAGCCACATCGGCATCCGTCAACGTATCCGCCACCAGAATTAAGCTGCGCGGCGAGGCCGGGCTGTTTTTGATGGCCAGTTCAATGGCGGCCTTCAGGCCAGAACCGGAGCCTTCCGGCATCAATGACGGGTTTTGTGCGTGCAGGAACAGCGAGAAGAACTGCGGATCCTGGGTTAGCGGCGTGGTGACAAACGCCTGATTGCTGTACACCACCAGGCCGTAACGTGCGCCAACGGTGTTATCCATCAGACTGCTGATTTTGCTTTGCATGCGCTCATTACGGCTCGGCGCCAGGTCCTGAGCGTACATCGCCAGGTCCTGCTGCATAACCACCATCACGTTACTTTCCGGGGTCAGGGCCGCGGGAAGTTCACGCTGCCAGGTTGGCCCGGCGAGGGCAATGACCCCCAGTGCGAACAGCCATGGCAGCACCTGGGTTAAACGTTTTGAACGCCCGATAATCAGCGCGTTCGCAAACGGTTTGTCCATGATGCGCTGCCAGGCGCTGGCCTCGGCGAAGGGCAAAAATGCCAGCAGGGCGGCAATAATCAGCCCCAGCAATCGCCAAGGGTAAATAAAGTGGAAGTCACTCATGACCGTTTCTCCCTGATAAACCGCGCCAGTGCCAACAGGAACAACACCAGCATGGCGGCCCCGAGCGGCCAGGCAAACAGCGGCAGATGCCACGACCAGCCGATACTTTTCACCTGTACCGGCGTGATGGCGTCAATCTCTTTCCAGACGCTGTCGAGCGCTGTGCCGGAGTTGGCGGCGGTCCACGATTTTCCGCCGGTCGTGCGGGCAATATTTTGCAGCAGCGGCAGGTCGACTTTATCTTCCCCCACGCTGTGCGTGTCACCAAAGGCGATGGTGTGTACCTGAACGTGGTGCGAGGCGGCCAGTTGTGCGGCGAGGTCCGGCGAAAGCTGCGAAGCCGTATCGTTGCCGTCGGTCAGCAGAATCGCGAGTTTGCTGGCCGCTTTATCGGTACCGGAATCGAGTACTTTCACCGCCACGCCGAGGGCATCACCGATCGCCGTCTGCTGGCCGATCATTCCCGGGGCGAGCTGATTAATACGCATATTCAACGCCTGCTTATCTTCACTTACCGGGGCGAACGGCCAGGCACTGCTGGCAAAAATAACCATCCCGATGCGGTCAGATTTTCGCGCCGCCACGAATTTACGCACCGATGCCTGAACTGCCTGCAAACGCGTAATACCGCCTTCGACGTCATTCTTTTGCATCGAACCGGACACGTCGAGAATAAGCACCATGTCGCGCATCGGTTTCTGAATGTGCTGTGGCGGGGTGAGGTATTCCGGGCGGGTTAACGCGCAGACCAACAGCCCCCACACCAGCCAGAACATCGCCCCGCGCAGCCAGCCGTCACGTACCGGCTGGCTGTCGAGTTTCAGTTCATCGATAAGATGGGGTAAGAACGGCACGCGAACGTGCTCTTTCTGCTGTTTGTCCTGCGGCAACAGATAGCGTCCCAGCAACGGTAACAGCAGTAATAGCCATGCCCACGGCCAGGCAAAATCAATCCGTGAAAATAGCTCAGACATCGGGCAGCTCCTTCAGCCATTGTGCCAATTGATGGCGCAGACGAGATTCATCATCGTCCGCAAGCCGGTTATCTCTTTGGCAATATTTGGCGCACATTTGCTGGCGCAGTCCGTTTTCAAGGGGAACCTGCTGTAACAACGCTTCTGCGGTCAACCAGTTGCTGACGGTCGCGCGCGGCTGGTGAACCAGCAGCACCTGTTTAATCAGAATCAGCCAGTTGTCGACACTCTGTGACGCAGGCAACACTGACAGCGCTTCGCGACGCCAGCGATTGCGGCGGTAGCGAGCACAGTAAAAAAACAGATAAACGATGAGAACCGCGAGCAGCAGGGCGCCCAGTACCAGCCAACCCGGTGGCAGGGGAAACCAGGAGGGAGAGGGAGGTAGCGCCGGCTGTGAGAGCGCGGGCACGGTAAATCCTTTCTCGAGCATTCAGATACCTTTTTGTAACTGCTTAATCAGATCCTGAGTGACCACCAGATGATTCACACGAACGCCGAGCCGCGTCATGCGGCTTTGCTGGCGGGCAAGACGAGCGGTTGTGCTTTGCTCGATGTCTGCCTTTAATCCGGAAGTGAGCGTAAACGCCGCTTCGTGCCCTTGCCAGGTCGCGGCCAGTGCACCCGATGCGGGCAGACGCTTGTGCAAATCATCCAGTACCACAAAGGCGCTGACTTCACAGCGACGGCGCAGCCCGGCGAGCAGGGCGTCGCAGTTGTGGTCCAGATCGTGAAAATCGCTGAGCACAGCCACCCACGCGCCGTTGGGGATAGCACTGCTGGCGCGCAGTAGCGCATCCGCCAGCGTTACGGTGGCGGTCGGTTCATTCGGATATTGTTCCGGCAGCAACTGGTTGTAGTGCTCTAACGTGTCGAGGATCGTGTTCAGACTGGTGCGCGGGGGGCGGCATTTCTGCAAAGCCATGTCGGTGTCGTTAAACACCAGGCTGCCGACCCGGTCGCCGTCGTGCCAGCTACGCCAGGCGAGCAGTGCCGCTGTTTTCGCCGCCACGACGGATTTGGTCTGTCCGCGGGTAGCGAAGAACATATCGAGGCGCTGATCGACCAGCAAAAAGACGGGGCGTTCGCGCTCTTCGTTATACATGCGGATCCACGGCTGACGCAGTCGGGCGGTGGCTTGCCAGTCGATCAGACGCACATCGTCGCCCGGCTGGTAGCGGCGCAGGCTGTCAAAATTCAGCCCGCGACCCTGCTGTTTAGACGTGCGTTCGCCCGCCAGTGCGCCGGGTGGAATTTGCCCCGGCGGGTTGGCGATCAGACGCGCGTCATTGACCAGCGCAAGCAGCGTCTCACGGTTAACACTGAGACGGCTGTCCATTACGCCACCACGGCGTCGAGCAGCATTTTCACCACGTCATCGGCGGTGCAGTTATCGGCGTTGGCCTGGTAGCTCAGCATCAGACGATGACGAATCACCGACGGCGCGATAAGGCGCACGTCTTCCGGCAGCACTGCGTCACGGCCTTCGAGCCACGCCTGCGCCCGGGCACAACGATCCAGTGCCAGTGAACCACGCGGACTGACGCCGATGTGGATGTAACTTGCCAGCGTGTCGCTGACGTTTTGCGGATAACGGGTCGCTTCAATCAGATTGACGATGTATTCCTCAATCGCAGGCGCGACGTACACGGCGGAAATCTCCTGCCAGCTGGCGGCAATTTCCTGCTGTGAAAGGGTCAACGTCTCTTCCTGCTGCGCGGTTTCGCTTTTCGTCAGAGCCTGATATTTGGCTTGCTGTTCGGCGCGAACCATCTGCATGACTTTCTGCTCGTTCTCTTTCGACGGGTAATCGACGAGGACTTTCATCAGGAAGCGGTCGAGCTGTGCTTCCGGCAGCGGCCAGGTCCCTTCCTGATCCACGGGGTTTTGCGTCGCAAGCACCATGAAGACGCCCGGCAGCGGCCAGGTTTTACCGGCGACGGTCACGTGGCGCTCTTCCATCGCTTCGAGCAGCGCAGACTGCACGCGGGCAGACGCACGGTTGATTTCATCGGCGAGAATAACGTTGCCGAATACCGGTCCTGGACGGAAGCGGAACTGGTCCTCTTCGCGGGTGGCATTCTGCTGATAAATTTCACTACCGGTGATGTCCGATGGCAACAGGTCTGGCGTGAACTGAATACGACGGAATTCGCCTTCAACATGGCGCGCCAATTCGCGTACCGCGCGGGTTTTTGCCAGGCCAGGCAGACCTTCGAGCAACACATGCCCGTCGCAGAGCAGGGCGATGATCAGCATTCGAACCAGTTCTTCCTGGCCCAAAACTTGGGCGTTCATGCGTTGCTCTAACTGCAGAAGTTTTTCCCTGCTATTCATTTTTTCACTCCTGTAAAATCACGTTTCAGTAGGGTGGATATCCCAACCAAAATCGGCTCAGCATAGTTAAAGAACGCCTTGATGCCCGGGCAAAGGTAGTTCAGGCCCAGTTCGCCGTCGGGAGTACGCACCAGACGGTTTTTCGGGCATTCGCCCCAGCACAGTTTGAGGTAGGGACACGCTTTGCAGTATTTCGGCAGGGTATCTTTTTTGCCCATGCCAAAAGCCTGCTGGCGTTCGGAGAACGCGAGGTGCGCCAGTTTGCTGTTCTCGATGTTGCCTATCTGATATTCCGGGTAGACGTAGTGGTCGCAGGAGAAAATGTCGCCATTTTTCTCGATAGCTAGCCCTTTGCCGCAGAACTCGGAGGCCGTGCAAATCTGCGCGGGCATCCCCATGGTCTGGGCGACGGCGGTTTCGAACAGGTTGACCTGTACGCGGCCTAAATCGTTGTTGACCCACTCTTCAAACACGGCAATCAGGAACGTACCCCAGTCTTCGGGATCAACGGACCAATCGGTGACGATAGAATCTAAATCACCCGGGCGGGCACGACGGCTGCCCGTTATCGGAATGGAATCGTCCTGCCAGAATTGCGGCGCGGTACTTTTGAAATCAACGGGTTCGACGCACGGGTTGAACTGGATGTAAGTCGCGCCCAATTCTTTGGTCATGAAGCGATACACGTCCAGCGGGAAGCGGGCGTTGGTGCGGTTGACGGTCACCAGCGCATTGAACGGTACGCCGTGGCGCTTGAGCGCGCCGACGCCTTCCATCACTTTATCGAAGGTCGGCTTGCCGCTACGCGTGACGCGATAGCGGTCGTGCAATTCTCGTGGACCATCAATGGAGATGCCCACCAGAAATTTATGTTCTTTGAGGAACGCAGCCCATTTGTCATTGATCAGTACGCCGTTGGTCTGCAAATCGTTTTCAATCTGCTGACCCGGTTTTTTGTACTGCTTCTGGAATGCGACCACTTTTTCGAAAAATTCGAGTCCCATCAGGGTCGGTTCGCCGCCCTGCCATGAGAAGACCACTTGGTCGCCATCCTGCCCGTCAATGTACTGACGAATGAAGTTTTCCAGCACCTCATCGCTCATGCCGGTGTGTCTGTCCTGATGGAGTAATTGTTCTTTTGACAGGTAGAAACAGTAGGTGCAATCGAGGTTACAGGTGGAACCGGAAGGTTTGGCCATCACGTGGAAACGGCGTTTGTACTCGGGACCTTTGCCGTCATATTTTTCCGCAGACGGTAATGCTTTTACGGGTAGTGTGGTGCTGTACTTCATAGCAAACCCCTAGGGTGTTATCACTGACAAAGCGCACAATTAGCGTAGTTCAAAATGCAGAGCGGATTGCAATCGCAACCCGCTCTGAGCATGAGGTTCAATGCCTCACTATATCAACATTATTTGTTGATCGTTGAACCTTGCTCCAGCATCGCTGACGCATCAGAGATGGTGAATGAGCCTGGCTTCTGGCGTGGTGGGAACTCTTTGAAGGTTGCGAGCATTTCTTTCGCGTACTTCTGCGCACCGCCCATCAGGAACATGCGGTCGTAGAACCAGGTCTGGTAGCCCATACCTTTGTCAGCTTTCTCAAGCGGATCCACTTCCAGATCGAAGATCATTGGCGCACGCAGTTTGGTGAACGGATAACGCCACAGATCCAGACCTTCGTGCTCCTGAATCATGAAGTGCGCTTTCCAGCGACCGTAACGCATCGCCAGCAGATCACCGTCATCACTCCAGTAGAAGAACTCTTTACGCTGGTCTTCGCCTTTACCCTGCAGGAAGTCGAGCTGGTTATAACCATCCAGATGCACTTTGTAGGTGATGGACGGGGTTTTGTAACCCTTCAGCAGCTGATCTTTGATGTTCGGATCGCCTGCTGCCGCAACCAGTGTCGGGAACCAGTCGTAGCTTGCAAACATGTCTTTTACGATGGTACCTGGCTTGATGTGGCCCGGCCATTTGATCATCGCAGGAACGCGGAAGCCGCCTTCCCAGCCAGTGTTTTTCTCACCGCGGAAGATGGTTTCACCGGCATCAGGCCAGGTTGCGGTCATCGGACCGTTGTCGGTGGTGTAGATAACGATGGTGTTATCTTCAATGCCCAGATCTTTAATCTTCTGCAGTACTTCACCGATCATCTTATCGTGTTCAACCATACCGTCTGCGTATGTACCCAGACCTGTTTTACCAATGCTGGCATCTTTCAGGTGAGTTTTGTTGTGCATACGGGTGGTGTTGAACCAGGTAAAGAACGGCTTATTAGCCTTAACCTGACGTTCCATGAAGTCGTTGTTCGCCGCTAACGTTTCTTCGTCAACGGTGCCCATACGTTTCACGGTCAGTGGACCGGTATCTTCAATTTTGCCATCTGCGGAGCTCTTAATCACGCCGCGTGGGCCGAATTCTTTACGGAAGGCCGGGTCTTTCGGATAATCCGGGTTCTCTGGCTCTTCTTCAGCATTCAGGTGGTACAGGTTACCGAGGAATTCATCGAAACCGTGTGCGGTTGGCAGGAACTCATCGCGGTCACCGAGGTGGTTTTTACCGAACTGACCGGTCGCGTAGCCCAGCTGTTTCAGGACGTTAGCAATGGTCGGGTCTTCTTTTTGCAGACCCTGTGGCGCACCTGGCATACCGACTTTACTCATCCCTGTACGGAATGGCATCTGGCCGGTGATGAATGCAGAACGACCCGCAGTCGAGCTTTGCTCTGCGTAGTAAGAGGTGAATTTCGCCCCCTGTGCCGCAATGCTATCGATGTTCGGGGTGTCATAACCCATCGTACCCTGGTTGTAGGTACTCAGGTTCCAGTAACCGATATCGTCACCAAAGATGACAACGATGTTCGGCTTAGAAGAATCTTGTTTTGGAGAAGCGGTCGCGGGCGCTGCGTATGCAGACGTCACCGCGCCAGAAGCCAGCGTCAGCATGCTGGCCAGCATCGTCCGTTTGAAAGGGACATTTTTTAACATGTGGAAGAACTCCGTTCATTAAGGTCTTTCTGAGTATAGCCAAGGAGTTCTTTTTATAAATTTTTGTTTAATTCAAAAATAAATGCTTACCCGTACGTACCTTTTTGAACATTTTTAGAGGCATAACGCGGAAATTACGAGTTTTTTGGGGAAGAAAACAGGGATAACAGAAAGGAAAACGGCCAGCGAGAAACTGGCCGTTGGGGGGTTATTTCTGGCGACATCCTTCACATTGCCGGTTATGGATTTGTTGGAAGAAATCATGGCCTTTGTCATCGACAAGGATAAACGCCGGGAAGTTTTCGACTTCAATTTTCCAGATGGCTTCCATGCCCAGCTCAGGATACGCCACGCATTCAAGACTCTTAATGCTTTGCTGCGCCAGTACCGCCGCCGGGCCGCCGATGCTGCCGAGGTAGAAACCGCCGTGTGCCTGGCAGGCATCCGTCACCTGCTGGCTGCGGTTACCTTTGGCAAGCATCACCATGCTGGCACCATGGGCCTGTAATAAATCGACGTACGAATCCATGCGGCCTGCGGTGGTGGGGCCGAGCGAGCCAGACGCATACCCTTGCGGCGTTTTGGCCGGGCCTGCGTAATAAATCGGATGATCTTTCACGTACTGCGGAAGTTCTTCCCCATTATCGATCAGTTCCTTCAGCTTGGCATGGGCCATGTCGCGCGCCACGATGATTGTCCCGTTAAGCGATAAGCGCGTAGACACCGGATGGGCTGAAAGCTGTGCGCGGATCTCGCTCATCGGCTGGTTCAGGTTAATGCTGACCACATCGCCTTCACCTTGCTGGCGCAAATCGTCAGGAATGTACTGGCCCGGGTTGGCTTCCAGTTTCTCAATCCAGATGCCGTCGCGGTTAATTTTCGCTTTGATGTTACGGTCCGCCGAGCAGGAGACGCCCATGCCGATAGGGCAGGAGGCACCGTGGCGCGGGAGGCGAATCACGCGGATATCATGGGCGAAGTATTTGCCGCCAAACTGTGCGCCGAGGCCGAGGTTCTGTGCTTCCTGCATCAGCGCCTGTTCCAGCTTCACATCGCGGAACGCCTGGCCGTGTTCGTTGCCTTCGGTAGGCAGGCCGTCGTAATAACGCGTCGAGGCGAGCTTCACGGTTTTCAAGGTCGCTTCTGCTGAAGTGCCGCCAATCACAAACGCGATATGGTACGGCGGGCAGGCTGCGGTGCCGAGGGTGCGCATTTTCTCAACCAGCCAGTTTTTCAGCTTCGCCTTGGTAATCAGCGCTTTGGTTTCCTGGTACAAATAGGTTTTGTTGGCAGAGCCGCCGCCTTTTGCCATGCACAGGAATTTGTACTCCTCGCCATCCACGCTGTAGAGATCGATCTGCGCGGGCAGATTGGTGCCGGTGTTCACTTCCTTATACATATCCAGCGGTGCGTTCTGCGAATAGCGCAGGTTGTCTTCGGTGTAGGTGTTGTACACGCCGAGCGCCAGCGCGGCTTCGTCCCCGCCGCCGGTCCACACGTTCTGGCCTTTTTTGCCCATGATTATGGCGGTGCCGGTGTCCTGACAGGTTGGCAACACGCCTTTAGCGGCGATTTCAGAATTACGCAGGAACTGCAGCGCCACGTATTTATCGTTATCGCTGGCATCCGGGTCGGTCAGAATGGCGGCGACTTGTTTCTGATGCGAAACGCGCAGCATAAACGCCGCGTCGTGGAACGCCTGCTGGGCAAGCAGCGTCAGCGCTTCCGGCTCTACTTTCAGCATCGGCTGGCCGTTAAAGTCGGCCACGGAAACATGTTCGCGGCTCAGCAGATAGTATTCGGTTTCGTCTTTCGAGAGTGGGAACGGATTCTGATAAACAAACGGTTTATTCGACATACTCAACTCCATAAAAATGAACCGCCGGGGAACGCCCGGCGGTTTGAATCAGAACATCATCGACATCCACGGATAGCCAATCAGCAGCAGGGCGGCCAGGAAGATGGCCCCAAAGATGGTGCCGAGGCGCCAGTAGTCTTTGGTTGGCAGATAGCCGCTGCCGTAGTAAATCGGGCTTGGGCCGGTGCCGTACGGGGTGATGATCCCCATCACGCCGAGAGAGGTCACCATCAGCAGACAGAACACCTGCATGTTCATGCCCGGAATGGTCGAGGCAATGGTCAGCATCGCAGGCAGCAGCGCGGTGGTGTGCGCGGTGGTGCTGGCAAACAGGTAGTGCAGCAGGTAGAACGCCAGCAGCAAGACGATGGTCGCGGTGCCCGGTGAGATACCGCCCATCAACGCGCCGCCTTCTTTACCTAACCAGGTGATGAAACCGGTGGAAGAGAGGCCGTCGGCGAGGGCCACAAGCGTGGCGAACCACACGAAGGTATTCCACGCCGATTTATTGCTGGTGATGTCGTTCCAGTTAAGCACCCCGGTCCACAACATCAGCACGATAACCAGCAGGGCAGCCATCGCCGGTTCAATCCATTGGGCGGCGAAAATCCACATCATCAGCGCACAGCAGACGAACACCAGCAGCAGGATTTCATTGCGTGACAGCTTGCCGAGCTTTTCCAGTTCGCGTGCGGCCCACAGCGGCACTTCGTCGTTAATTTTGACTTCAGGCGGGTAGAACCAGTACGCCAGCAGCGGCATCACCAGAATCAAAATCACGCCCAGCGGCAGGAAGGCGAGGAACCACATACCCCAGGAAATGTCCAGGCCGACAATACTTTTCACCAGCGCCAGCGCCAGCAGGTTGGGTGCCAGAGCAGACAGGAACATTGAGCTGGTGATACAGGCGGCGGTAATCGCGACCCACATCAGATAAGAACCGATTTTGCGTGAGCTTGGGTCATTCGGTTTTGAACCGTACAGCGGCGGCAGGTTGGCGATGATCGGGTAGATAGTCCCGCCGCTGCGCGCGGTATTTGACGGCGTAAACGGGGCCAGCAGCAGATCCGCGAAGGTAATCGCATAGCCGAGGGTCAGACTGCGGCGGCCGAGGTATTTCACCAGGATGAGTGCCAGACGACGACCGAACTGCGTTTTGTCGTAGCCCGCAGCAAACATGAAGGCACCGAAAATCAGCCACACGGTGGAGTTGCCGAAGCCGCTCACCGCCCATTTAAAGGAGGCGCTGGCGAGTTTGAATTTCGGCTCAAGCATCTGGTCCGGGCTGAACAACAGCCACTGGCTGCACAGGGCAATGACCACCACCCCGGTTAAGCCGATCACGGCGCCCGGCAGCGGTTCAAAGATCAGGCCGACGATCACCCCGACGAAGATGGCGAAGTAGTGCCAGGCATAAGGGGGTAAACCGTCCGGAACGGGAACGAAAAGCAGCAGCACGGCAACGATGACGGGCATTGCCATCATCAGCAGACGGTTTTTGCTCCCGGCTTTAACACTGCCCGAACGGGCAGGCGGTGGGGTGACTGTTTTCTCTTTCATAATGAGACTCGACAAGTAGTTAAAAATACGGTGCGCTGACGGAATAGTTGAGTCGCTTTCTTTAGTTTCTAAAGTTTCTTTAATTATTAATGGCGACTGTTGTGTTATTCCGATACGGCAATTTAACGCAATGTGGCGTGCGCTAAATTAAATAATTGGGTTATTTATATATTGCGCTTTCACTGTCGGTTGCAATTGATCGAGATCAAGAAAGCGAAATAAGTCGACTGTTTTTTTCTTTTTATAATAACCCTATTGGAGCATGGGGTTATTTTCTTGAAAGAGGGTGAAATGTTAAATGAAAATGAGCGGTGAAGGTGTTGCTCTTGATTGTTGTTCTCATATGTCATTGATTTTGCTTTTTTTGATGTTTCTTTCTGATTGCATTTCAATGTTAACAAAAGTAATTTCATTGTTATCAATAATGAAGGTTATGTAAATGTTGTATTTTAAAAAGATAATACTGTGGTGGTAGGGGTGTTATATCAGGTATTAAATAGTTTTATAACTAACGTAAATGATTTAGAAACTAAATAAATCGCTATATTAATAGCATAAATACGGACCGCTAAATAAAACAAATAAAGTTGCCGTCACCGAATTCTTAAATTTCAATTTTAAATTCTGGAGTTCCATTATGAGCCATAATGAACGTATTCTGAGCCCCTTCACTCTGCCAAACGGCACCGAACTGAAAAACCGCTTGTTAATGGCGCCGATGACCACCTGCACCGGATATTTCGACGGCACCGTAACTCACGAGCTGGTGGAATACTATCGCGTTCGCGCGGGCAGCATCGGCACCATCATCGTTGAGTGCTGCTTTGTCGACGATCTCGGCCTCGCGTTCCCGGGTGCTATCGGGATTGATAACGACGAGAAAGTGGCCGGCCTGGCGAAAATTGCCGCGGCGATTAAAGCCGAAGGGTCCAAAGCCATTTTGCAGATTTACCACGGCGGCCGCATGGTCGACCCGAAACTGATCGGCGGGCGTACGCCGGTTGGCCCAAGTGCCGTTGCCGCCCCGCGTGATGGCGCAGCCACGCCGGTGGCGCTGACTACCGAAGAAGTCGCTGGCATGGTAGTGAAATTCGGTGACGGCGTACGTCGTGCCATTCAGGCGGGTTTTGACGGCGTGGAGATTCACGGCGCAAACACCTATCTCATTCAGCAGTTTTATTCTCCAAACTCTAACCAGCGTGATGATGAATGGGGTGGCAGCCGCGACAACCGCGCGAAATTCCCGCTGGCGGTGCTGGAAATCACTCACAAAATGGTGCGTCAGTACGCTGATGACGCGTTTATCATTGGCTATCGTTTCTCGCCGGAAGAGAGGGAAGTCCCGGGCATTCGCTTCGATGACACAATGTACCTGCTGGAAAAACTGGCAGCTCGCGGGGTGGATTATCTGCACTTCTCGGTCGGCGCGAGCCTGCGTTCGTCCATCGTCGATACCCAGGACCCAACCCCGCTGATTGAAAAATATTGTGCGATGCGCTCTGACACGCTGGCGCAAATCCCGGTGATGGGCGTGGGGGGCGTGGTGAACGCCGCCGATGCTGAGCAGGGTCTGGACCACGGTTACGACCTGATTGCCGTCGGACGCGCGACCATCGCCTACCCTGACTGGGCCGAACGCATTGCGCGCGGTGAAAATCTGGAGCTGTTCATCGACAGCACTCAGCGTGAAGCGCTGACCATCCCGGAACCGCTGTGGCGCTTCTCGCTGGTGGAAGCGATGATCCGCGACATGAGCATGGGCGACGCGAAATTCAAACCGGGCGTGTTTGTTGAAAACGTGCAGGACGATGCCAACGCGCTGGTCATTAACGTCAGCCTTGAAAGCGACCGCATTGCCGATATCGAAATGGTGTCCGGCCCGCAGCAGGTGGAATTTGTCACCAGCTTTGAAGAAATAAAAACCCGTATTCTGGATGCCAACACGCCGCACGTAGACGCCATTTCCGGCGCAACCAGCCAGAGCGAAGCCGTGAAAAAAGCCGTCTCCAAAGCGATGGTGAAATCGACTAAAGCCCGCGTGGCGGAAGAGGGCGGTGACACCTGCGCGCCGAAAAATTACGACGTGGTGGTCGTCGGTAGCGGCGGGGCCGGTCTGGCGGCAGCGATTCAGGCCCATGATGAAGGCGCAAGTGTGCTCATCGTCGAGAAGATGCCGACCATTGGTGGCAACACCATTAAAGCCTCGGCGGGGATGAACGCCGCGGAAACTCGCTTCCAGCGCGTGAAAGGCATTCAGGACAGCAAAGCGCTGTTCTACGCTGAAACGCTGAAAGGCGGCGGCAACAAAAACAACCCGGAACTGCTGCGTCGCTTCGTTGAGAATGCCCCGGAAGCCATCGAATGGCTGGCGCGTCGCGGCATTATGTTGAACGACATCACCACCACCGGCGGGATGAGCATCGACCGCACGCACCGTCCGCGTGACGGATCGGCTGTGGGTGGCTACCTGATCAGCGGCCTGGTGCGTAATGTCACCAAACGCGGCATCGACGTAATGCTCGATACTGCCGTGGACGATATTCTGTTCAGCGACGGTGAAGTGAGCGGTGTGCGCCTGCTGACCGACGAAAACGAAGCCGTCACTGTGCAGGCGAAAAGCGTCGTGGTGGCGACCGGCGGCTTCAGCGCCAACAGTGCGATGGTGGTGAAATACCGTCCGGATCTCGAAGGCTTCGTGACCACCAACCACAAAGGTGCGACCGGTGGCGGTATCGCCCTGCTGGAGCGTATTGGCGCGGGTACCGTGGATATGGGCGAAATCCAGATCCACCCGACCGTAGAGCAGAACACCTCGTACCTGATTTCCGAATCCATCCGCGGTGGCGGGGCGATTCTGGTCAATCAGCAGGGCAGTCGCTTCTACAATGAAATGTCGACCCGCGATAAAGTCTCTGCGGCCATCATCGCGCTGCCGGAACATTTCGCCTACATCGTGTTTGATGAACACGTTCGTGCGAAAAACAAAGCCGCGGATGAGTATATTGCTAAAGGTCTGGTGACCAGCGCCAGTTCGCCACGTGCGTTAGCGGCGGCGCTGGGGATGGACGAGCAGGCTTTCCTCGCGACCCTGGAACGCTACAATGGCTTCGTGGAAAAACAGCACGATGACGATTTCGGCCGGACCACCGCGCTGCGTGCGCCGATTAACGAAGGGCCGTTCCACGCCATTCAAATCGCACCGGGCGTGCATCACACCATGGGCGGCGTGACGGTGAATACCCAGACCGAAGTGCTGAACACTGAACATCAGGTTATCCCGGGCGCGTACGCGGCGGGGGAAGTGGTGGGCGGTATTCACGGCGAAAACCGTATCGGCGGGAACGCGGTTGCGGATATTATTATCTTCGGTACCCTGGCGGGGCATCAGGCTGCGGTTCGCGCGCGAGGTTGATATTTCCCCCCTCTCCCCGGCCCTCTCCCTGAGGGAGAGGGAGAAAGCCCAGTTCCCTCTCCCTGTGGGAGAGGGTTAGGGAGAGGGCATCTGGCCGCTCCGGGCCGACCAAACCTTCCGCGAATGGGTGAACTTCAAGATGAGGGCAACCGCCATGCCAACTGACGACTCGGTCTACAGCTACTCAGCAACCCTGATGGGCTCGCCCATTCTGCTTAAACTCTTCTCCCACAATGCACCTTTGGCGTCCCGCGTATTCGGCCTCATCAAACATGACGAAGACCTGTTCACCGTCAACCGTGCGCAGTCGCAGGTGATGGCGATCAATCATGCCGCCGGACAGCATCCGGTTGCGGTCAGCGCAGTGGTCTATCAACTCATCAAATGCGCCAAAGCCGCCAGCGTCCTGCCGGGTAGCGCGTTCAACCTCGCTATCGGCCCGCTGGTTAAACGCTGGCGTATCGGCTTCAAAGGCGACAGCGTACCGCCTGCCGATGAGATTGCCGCGCTGCTCGACATCACGCGGGCCGACGAGGTTATCCTCGATGACGCCGCGCAAAGCGTGTTTCTGACGCGTCAGGGAATGGAAATTGATTTGGGGGCGATAGCCAAAGGCTATATCGCCGATCGGGTGCGGGATTTACTGCAGCAAGAGGGCGTGAGCGAAGGGTTAATCAACCTGGGTGGCAACGTGCAGACGCTCGATACGCCGCTCGGACACTGGAGCATTGGCCTGAAAAAACCGTTCTCCGACGCCGATGCGCTGGTGGGTGCAATGGACGTAACGCATAAATCTGTGGTCACTTCCGGCACCTATGAACGCTATTTTGAGCTGGACGGCGAGCGCTATCATCATATTCTCGACCCGCGTACCGGCTATCCGCTGAATAACGAACTTGACAGCTTGACCGTCATTTCAACCGATTCTCTCGACGGCGATATCTGGACCACGCTGCTGTTCGGCGCGGGCGTGGAACAGGGCTGCGAAATGCTGAAAGGCCGGGCCGATATCGAGGCTATTTTCGTGACCAAAGCGCGGGAAGTGGTGCTCTCCTCTCAACGCCAGTTCCGCTTTACGCTGCTCGACGACTGCTATCGGCTTATTGACTGTACTGCTTGAGCAAGCCGTACTGCTCGGCAACCAGACGGTAACGATAGACCGGGCGGCCGGTGGCGCCATAGTGAATGCTGGTGAACAGAATATTAATCTGCGCCAGCCAAATCAGATATTTACGACACGACACTCGCGAAATATTCACCGCATTGGCTAAATCATCGGTCGAAAACTCACTCTCCGGGTGCGCATCAATCCACTGGCAGAGCGTGCGCAGCGTCTGTGGCGTTAGCCCCTTCGGCAACTTTTTGCTGTCCGTCACCTCCGGCGTACCGCCGTGCAACAGCTGATCGACGTCCGCCTGCTCATAATAGGCATGGCTGCCCATCATCGTTTTCTTCTCCCGCCACGTGTTCAGCGCCTCTTCAAAGCGCGGAAACTGGAACGGTTTAATCAGATAATCGACCACGCCGTAGTGAATGGAGGTCTGGATCGTTGCGGCATCGGCGGCGGAAGAGATCATGATCACGTCGATCGGGCGGCCGGACGCGCGGATAACCGGCAGCAGGTCGAGCCCGTTATCCTGCTGCATGTACACGTCGAGCAGCACCAGGTCGATAGCCTGGGTGGTGTCGTTGATCATCGCCGTGGCCTGTGCCAGCGTGGACGCGGTGCCGCAGCAGCTGAAGCCTGGCACTTGGGCGACGTACATTCGGTTCAGCTCCGTCACCATCGCGTCATCATCAACAATTAATACATTTATCACGCACTCTTCCTTTCACTGTCCCACGGGAGATCGACAAAAAATTGGGTAAACACGCCGGGCTCGGATTCTACCGTAATCGTGCCTCCGAGTTCATCCAGCTGTTGGCTGGCGAGAAACAGGCCGACGCCCCGGTTTTCGCCTTTGGTCGAGAAACCTTTGGCGAAAATGGCGTCCAGATTGGCTTCGGGAATGCCCGGGCCGTCGTCACTCACTTCGCCCGTTAGCCAGCCGTTCTGGTAGTGCAGCAGCAGGCTTACTTCGCCTTCCGGCTGGTGGCTCATGGCGTCCAGCGCGTTTTCAATCAGATTGCCGAGCACCGTCACCAGCACCGTTACCTGTTTTTCATTCGGGTTGTCCGGCACCAGGCTGTCGTCCGCCAGCGTCAGGCTAAAACCGCGCTCTTTCGCCCGGTTAATTTTACCGAGCAGGAACCCGGCAACCACCGGCGATTTCACGCGATGCTGAATGGCACCGATATCCATTTGATAGGTATGCGCGGTTTGCAGCACGTACTCTTCAAGCTTATCGTAACTTTTCATGCTCAACAGGCCGAGAATGACGTGCAGCTTGTTCATAAATTCATGCGAGGTGGTGCGCAGGGCGTCGACGTAGTTCCCCATACCATCCAGACGCTGCATCAGCTGTCTGACCTCGGTTTTATCGCGGAAGGTGCTGATGGCGCCGATGACCCGCCCCTGGCTGCGCACCGGCACGGTGTTGCTGAGGAGCAAGCGTCCATTGCAGCCTAATTCCCGATCCTGGATGGGTTCACCGCTGGCGAGGACGTCATTGAGATTGGCGAGCAGTGGTGCGTGGCCGTGCGTGTCGCTGGTGGAAGAAAGCAGCATCTTGCGTGCCGCATGGTTGAGCAGCGTCACCCGACCCTGCGCATCGACCGCCATCACGCCCTCTTTGAGCGATTGAATCATCGCCTGGCGCTGTTGATACAGGCTGGAGATTTCCCACGGCTCAAGGCCCAGCAGCACGCGTTTAAGCACGTGGACCAGACAATAAATGCCAAAGCTGCCGACGATGGCGCTGAACAGCACGCTCCACAGTACGCTCCACCGGCTGCGACTGACCTGCTCATCTACTTTGCTGAGCGAAATGCCCACCACCACCACGCCAATTTGCTGATGATTATTGTCATACACCGGGGTGAACACGCGCAGCGCCTCGGCCAACACGCCGTGGTTGATAGAGACGTTCTCTTTACCCGCCAGCGCCGGGGTCAAATCCTCGCCGATAAACGGTTTGCCGATGATGGTTTTATCCGGATGCGAATAGCGAATGCCGTGCATATCGGTCACTACCGCGAACAGCAGATCGTTGCGCTGTTTCACCGCCTGGGCCAGGGGCGTAATCGGGTTGTTTTGCAGCGGCAGGTGCAGGCCACGTTTCACGTCGGGGGAATCGGCCAGCGTGCGGGCAATTCCCAGCGCTGTGTCTTTCACGCCGTCGCGGGAGGCGTTGCCAATCTGTCCTAGCCACAGGGCGTAGGCGAGGATCAGAACCGCACCCACCACGCTACACACCATCAGCGTAACGAGGGTACTCAGTTTCATCCGGCGCTGGGCAGCAGCGGCGGGAAGAGGCGAATCGCTCATGTTGGTCTCGCGCATAATGACGAAGGGCTAATTATCGCCGCCAGGGGGATTTTTTTAAAGCCGCGTAAAGAAAAGGAAATATCCTCCCGCCGGCAGGGAAGCGTGACGGCACTCGCAGGTTCTTCCTCAGATTATCCTTATAGTAGGTAAGGACGTTAACAAAGGAGGGTGTTATGAGCATTAAGCCAATGAGTTCTGCGATGGAACGTCGCAACGCCGCCACCACTGAGATCGATACGCTCTCAACGCACGATATGCTGGCGATGATCAACAGGGAAGATAAACAGGTCACCGATGCCATTGCCGCCTGCCTGCCGGACATTACCCGTTTGGTGGACAACGCGACAGCGACCCTCAGCCGGGGCGGGCGAGTTGTGCTGGCGGGCGCGGGCGCGTCAGGCCGTACCGCGGTGCTGACCGCCGGAGAATTTGCGCCGGATAACAAACACTCGCTGATGGCGCTGATAGCCGGTGGGATGCAGTCGATGGTCCAGACTTCAGAGCAGGCCGCCAGCGATTACGATCGGGGGGTGAAAGACCTCGAAACTATCGCCTTTAGCAACAATGATATGTTGATTGGCCTGAGCGTGAGCGGCAAAACGCCGTGGGTGTGGGGCGCACTGCGCCATGCGTGGTCGCTCGGTGCACGGGTGGCGATAATCACTCAAGACGCCAGCAGCGAAGCGGCGCAGTTGGCGGATATCGCCATCGTGCCAGACACCGGGCCGGAAGTGGTGGCCGGGTATAACAACCCGAAGGCGCATCTGGCACAGAAGCAGGTTCTCACCATGCTGACCACCGGCATTGCCATTCGCAGCGGGCGCGTATTCAGCAATTTACGTGTCGATGTGCCGGCCAGCACCACCCGCTGGCAGGAGCGACAGATTGCGATAGTCATGGACGTTTCGGGATGTCCGCGGGCGCAGGCGAAAGTGGCGTTGGCAAACAGTAATAACCATTGCCGCACCGCTATTCTTAGCATTCTGTCCGGGCTGGACGCCTGGCGTGCACGTGAGTTGCTCAGCGACAATAACGACAATCTGCGCCTCGCGTTGCAGGACGCGAAACAGATGCATCTTAATAACGCCTGATCTCTGTTCCGGCGACGATTTATCGGTCACCGTCGCCGGACACTTTCATTGCTTTTTGTCCCAGCAGATCCGATTGCGACCGTCGCGTTTCGCCTGGTACAACTGCTTATCAGCAAATTCCATCAACGTTTCCAGGGACATGCCAGGGTGCCATTGGGCCAATCCCTGACTGATCGTAACGCGTGGCGAAACCGTGGAACCTTTGTGCGCAATGCGTGCATTGGCCAGCGCGTGCTGGATACGTTTGGCGATGCTCAATGCGCTGCCCAGCCCGTCACAGGTCGCCAGCACCACGAACTCTTCACCACCAAAACGGAAGGCGGCATCGCTGTCCTTGCGAAGCGATTGTTCAATGCAGCGCGAGACCCGAATCAGGCATTTATCGCCCTCAATGTGCCCGTAAAGATCGTTGTACTGCTTGAAAAAATCGATATCCAGTACGATCAGAAACAGCGATTTTTTGCCGTGAGACAGGGCGCGGGTACTGCGGGTAAAAAACTCGCCCAGACTGTGGCGGTTGTAAAGCCCGGTGAGGGTGTCGTAGTTGGCAAGCCGGAGTAACTTTTTGATCAGGAGATTTTTTTCATACTCACTGCGCTGGGTGCGCAGATAGGATTCGATCAGAATGTAGCGCGCCGAAAGCACCACCATCAGGATGATGATCGCCGCGATGCCCTGCAACAGCGTGAATTTCATCGGCGAGAACACCTCGCCCAAAATTACCGTAGCGATGATCGGCGCGATAAACAGGCTCAGTAGCCTGGCAGAGATATAAAAGGTGATGGTCGCTGGTAGCAGGACGATCACCAGCGCCACCATCGCGATAGTGGGCTGCTGAAAATCATTCAGCAAATGAAAGAAAATAACGGACCAGAAGGCACTGAAGATAAGCACGATCGCGGGCAGGCATTTCTGGTACAGCCCTTCGTTGATGCGGTCATGCAATCGCAAAGCGAACAGCGCGTTGATCATTGAAAAGCCAATGATGCCGTAGAGGGGGAGAGTGTAATTTTCAGCATCGAGCGGAATTGACGCCCCGCCAAAAACCCGCAGCACGAGCCACAGACAGCAAATAATATTCAGACACAAAAACCAGAGGTAACCCTTCACGCTGGCGATGGCCACTTCTCCGGTGTTGTGCTTGATATCCATGAAATCACTCCAGTTTTGACTACATTTAATGATAGTAGATACCTTCCACCTGCTCCAATCAGCGGCGTAAAACCCTCCTCAACGCACAATGCTACGGCAGAAGACTCTGCTGGGAGTTTGTGTTTCGACGATTAACCCTATCGTAACGAATTGCAGTATTTTTTCACATTTCAGAAGGCCGATTCAAACAACGTGTACTACTTTTACAAAAAGTAACCGTCCTGCCTTTTTGCTTGCCTAAGCCCTGTTTTATTTAACTGCTTGATTTTTCATGGAATGCGTATGAACAGAATTTACCGTTTGGTCTGGAGTCATGTGGCGGGTGCGTTCGTGCCTGCGGCAGAATTTACTACCGGGAAAAAGGGAAAATCCCCTCGTTCCGCGCAGCGTAAGCTTTTGCTTAATGGGATATTATTAGCCAGTAGCTTGTCCGGATTTGCGCATGCCGAGGATGTCCAATGGGCGCAGGATTATCCTACATACTTATTTGATACGTCGCCGGGTGCCAATTTTGATGAGATTATCAACACCGGGACCGCCTACACCATTGATGTAAACCCTGGCACGCATAATTTCCCCGCTGGTACGACGCTGAATATTGGTGGCGCCATCCCAACATTTCCTGGATATACCAACAATGGCGTAAACAGTACGTCAGTGGCAGCGAGAGATGTGCTGCCAGCGGGAGTGGGTAATCGTATTATTGCTATTAGCGCGACCGATTCCAACGGTAACATCACGCCTATCACGGCGGACAATATTGCCAACTATACCTACTCGCCTAACCCTGCTAACCCGCAGCAAAATCAGGAATTTAACGTTGAGGTTCCGGGGCTTACGGGCAGCTACGAAGTGGTTAGCGTTTATAACTCCAGCTCATTCACCTCTGCGGATGATGTCGCGGTAGGCAATTTGCAAATACCTGTCTACGATCCTGATTCGGTACGCATTCTAAATGAAGTGGGCATCGCCTATGTCAGCGAAGGTGGCGGAACGGCCAATATCAACGTCGGGGCTAATACGTCGAGTGACACGCTAATTTCAGCGGCGGCCAATACCCTCGATCTACTGGCGAAAAATTCAACACTCGCCTTTGTGGCAGCAGACAGTGGCAATGCAGGCGCAGCGAACTGGCAATCCGATAACTATATCCACTTCCGTCCGGCGGCGGTCATCGCCAATCAGTCAAGCCAAACCAGCGTGCAAAGTACCCAATATAACTACAGCCTGACTCTGCCGCAGTATCAGGAGATTGGTAATACTGGACGCGTTATTCAGCTTGCCGATAAAGAATTTACCATCGAATCGTCTGCTGATATTGCTGAGGTGAACGATTACCTGATCGGCCAAGGGGATTATGCCGGTCGGCCGCAGGTACAGTACTGGCTAATGGCAGGCGCATCGGTGGAAGGCAGCGATCCGATAACCTCCACCGTAGAAGCGCAAACGACCTACAACAATATTATTTCTGGTTTGTTGGGCCAGGCGGAAAGCACCACCATCAACGTAAATTATAACGTCTGGAATGATTTAGGTGCGCACACCAATAACGCGACGTTAGATACCGGCAATCTGCGGGTCATTTATGCTACCGGGGAGAATGCCAGCGGCACGGTGACCGCTGACGGAAGCCTGGCGGTTGATGGCGCGACGGCGGTGATGGAAGCCGATCGCGGGGCGCTTATCACCAACAACGGGGCGATCAATGCCTGGAGCAGCAGCGGGAGTAGCCCGCTAACGAATGGCATGCGAGTCGACGATGCGACGGCCATCAACAATGGGGTTATCAACGCCGGGCTGTTCCTCGAAAAAGACGACAGCAATAGGAATGTGAATAACAGTAGCGGGGCGGTGGCCATCCTTGGGTTGGGGGACAGCACCATCACCAACAATGGGCACATCAACGTGGCCATTACCGATACGGCAACCCACAACGCCTACGGAATTGCCGCCGGGAATACATCCGATGTCATCAACGCCCAAGGGGCCACCATTGCGATTGTCGGCAACGTTAACAATACCGATGGTAAAGGCGGCGCGTATGGTGTCATGACCGCTGAGGATGCCAACTTCACCAACCAGGGGGCAATGTATGTCGGCAGCACTCCGGTTACGGATGGCACAGCCCCTACGGCGGCTAATCTGGCGGGAAGTGGCAGTCTGACTGCGGCGATTGCCTCTCTTGGCGATGGCACGTTGCTCAATGAGACGACCGGGACAATCACGCTGATGGAAAACACCCGTAACGCGGCGGGGATCCTGGTCAACGGTGGGGGAGCCACGGTCACCAACAACGGTGAGATTAACGTGCTCGGCAAGCTGGTAAATGATTCTGCGGCTGCCAACTACGGCATGTACGTCAAAGACAATACTGGCGTCGTCACCAATAACGGCGATATTCAGGTCGACGGGGATAACAATATAGCGTTGCGCGTACTGGCTCAGGATGCTAACGCGCAAATGACCTCCACCAGTGGCAGCTCGATTATCGTCGGGTCACAAGGCGATCTGGGCGGGACGGATGAAAACCCGTATGCCTATCGCAACTATGCGCTTTACGCCGAGGGGCTTAACGGCAACGCTGCGACGGTGCAGTTCGATTCCGCGGTACGACTGCTTGCAGCCGGAGCCATCGGGGTACATGCGCGCGGCGATGCGACGATCAACATCGGCGCGCCCGCCTCGTTAACCTTTGAAAACAGCGACCAGATTGGCTACTACGCCTGGGGGCAGGGGGCGAGTGTCAACCTCGCCAACCCGACGATTACCGATGCCGGACAGGCCAAATCTATCCTGTTCGCCGTCGATAACGGTGCGACCTTCACCGGGGCGACGACGGGCGGTAACTATAATCTGACGGTCTCGGGTGTTGGCTCGACCGGGGTCTTCGCTAACGGGGTCGATACGCTCAATGGCTCGGTGGCGACCAATATGACCACCGGCAACGCACAGATTAATGTCAGCGGTGAAAATGCGGTTGGGGTAAAAGTCACCGGCGGTGCGGTGGGGACGATCAGCAACGGTGCGATAAACCTGACGGGCGATAACACCACCGCGGTACAGGTGGATGGGCGTAATTACAGTATCAATGGCGATATCGGCGATGACGATGAGGCCCTTGATACGACGGTGACTTCCGACGCAAACATCGCGTCAACGGCCGGGCAAAGCGGCATCACCGGATACAATGTCTCGCATAAAGGCGACTTGTTGATCAATAGCGGGGCGGACATCACGCTGGAGGGTAACGCCAGTACCGGGGTATTGCTGCATGATGGCGGGATTGCCACAGTGGGTTCCAATGTCAGCGTCGCTGGCACGGACAACATTGGCGTCGATATCCAGAATGCGGGTGAATTGACCAATAACGGCGTGATCAGCGTCTCAGGGGCCACGGGCAGCGGGAACGTAGGCGTTCGGGTCCAGGGTGCCGGGGCAATCGTCAATCAGCTGGGAGAGGTTTCGGCTGACGGTGGATTGGCGGCGGTGCAACTCACCGGGGTGGGGGCTAACCTGACCGTCAACGGTACAGGCAACCATATCAGTGCCAGCGGGGGGGCTGACGGGGTACTCATCGACAGCACCGGCGCGTCCTCTTTTAATGCCAGCAACACCATCATTGATATCACTGACAGCGGCGCGGGCATTAACAACAACGCCAATGCCAGCAGCATTAACCTAAGCAATGTCACCGTCAACGCCGACGACGGCCCGGCTATTCGTACCGCGGTGACCTTTGCTGCGGAGGGGACGGGGAACGTACTGAATGTCAGCGGCAGCGGCGGTGGGTTTGCCTTTATGCAGGCGGACGGTTCCGCGACGACGGGTGATCTGACCGTTGGGACCGGCTATACCATCAATGGTATCGGGAACGGCAGTCGGGGGATCCTCGCCCGAACCAGTGGTAAGGTGACGTCTGGGACCAATATCACCATGGCGAGCGGTGCCGGTGCGGCCATCGAGGCAACGAATGCGTCCAGCCTGACCAATAACGGTATCATTGCAACCAGTAGCGATACGGGCAGCACGATTCTTGCACAAAATACCGGGGCGTTTACGAACACCAATTCCATCACCTCCAGCAGTACCAGCAACAGCCAGTCGCTTATCGACCTCAGCGGTGACATCGGCGCCCGCAACATCAACAACAGCGGGACCATCACCAGCAACAGCCAGAACGCGACCGTCATTGACGCCACGGGCAGCGCCAATAATACCCTCACCAACACCGGCATTCTGCAAGCGGCAAGCAGTACGGCGAAAGTGATCGCCCTCGGCAGTGGCAATGACCGCGTGACGCTATCTGCTAACGCGCAGCAAACGCAGGGGGAAATTCTGATGGGTAGCGGCAGTGACCAGTTTAACTGGAGCGGCGGCAGCCTGGCGGGGGGCGTTACGTTTGAAGGTGCAGATGGACAAGATCGGGCGACTGTCGAAAATGTCGATATTGCCGACACCACACATATCCTGAGCGAAGGGGGCAGCGGTAGCACGCTGACCTTTACCAATATCGTGGGGAATATAGGCTCGCTGGCGGCTGACAATCTCAGTACTGGCACCAATATCGGTACCGGCTGGAGTACGCTGACGCTCACTGGCGCGACCACCGATATGCGGGTGGTAAACGATCTTACGCTGTCCGGTACGCCGGTCATTAATGTCAACAACGGCGCAACGCTTCGCGCAGGCAACAGTGCTTCGCAAACCGGTGTTTCTACCCTTCAAAATTACAATATCACCACGGTGGGCAGTGATAGCCTGGTCTCGTTCGATGGCAACCAGGACCAGGTCTACAGCGGGGTTATCTCTGGCTCTGGCGGCATGGAGCGCACTGGCGGTAGAAAAACGACACTGTTGGGGGATAACACTTACACCGGCAACACGCTAATCGGCGGTGATGCTGAACTGAGCCTCGGCAACGGCGGCACGGTGGGGAGCCTCTCGGAACAGACCAATATCACGGATAACGGCCTTCTGACGGTAAACCATTCTGATGCGGTGACGTTGAACGGCGTGATTTCGGGCAGTGGCCGTTTTCATCAGACCGGAACGGGTATCACGCGTCTGGGCGGTGCAAACAGTTATTCCGGCGGAACAGATGTTCAGCATGGCACGCTGCTGGTTAACGGCGTGCAGAGTGGCACCGGCCTGACGACAGTGAACAGCGGTAGCACGCTCGGCGGGTTTGGTACGCTGGGTGGGGATGTGGTGTTCGAGGGGGGGACAACCCTGAAACCCGGCGATGATGCACGGGGCAATGGTACCGGCATCTTAACCGTTAAGGGTAATCTGACCCTGGCGGGGGATACCAACAGCCAGTTCCAGTTGGGTGAGGCTTATACCCCAGGCGGCGCATTAAATGATCTGGTGGATGTCGAGGGCGATTTAACGCTCGATGGCAAGCTGAATGTGTCACTGACCAACGGGGGGAGTTTCCTGCCAGGGGTTTATCGCCTGTTTAACTACGGCGGCTCGCTGACCAATAACACCCTGGAGATTGCGTCTCTCCCCCCTAATGACGCCGAGAACTATGGCGTTCAGACCAACATCAATAACCAGGTTAACCTGGTGCTGAACTTTATTAATCCGTCCAACCAGTTGCAATTCTGGGATGGCGATCTGAACGGCAGTAACCACGGCGATGGTTCAAGCGGCAATGGCCAGATCGAAGGGGGGTTTGGTTACTGGACGGCGTTAATTTCCGGTACAAGTAATAACTGGACGCAGCAGAATGGCGTAGGTAACGCGCCTTGGGCACAAGCGTCGTTTGCGGTATTCCAGGGGGCATCGAACACGGTGCTGGTGAGTAACATCTTTGGCGATGTGATCACCTCGGGAATGCAGTTCACCACCGACGGCTATATCCTCAAAACGGATCCAGATTTCGTGGATTCGCAATTACGTTTTGTGGCGACCAATCCTCCGACCGTCTTTACACCGGACAACAGCTATGAGGCGCAAGGGGCGACCCATGCCGACAGCTATTTCGCCATACGCGTTGGGGATGGCGCTACCGGGGCTGATGTTACGACGACAATTGACGTTGATCTGGTGCAAAACGATTTAGCCGACGGCAATATTCGTCTGTTGAAAACCGATCCGGGTCGCCTGATTTTGACCGGAAATAACCTGTTTACCGGCGGGGTTGAAGTCTGGAACGGCACGCTGAATATCAATAATGACAACGCGCTCGGGGCGACCACCAATTCCGTATTGCTGAAAAACGGTGCGACCTTCCAGGCTGGGGCAGATTTAACCACTTCTCGTCTGTTCTTCGTCGATGGCACTGGCGGCGGCACCTTCGATACCTACGGTAGCGTCTTCACGCCAACCGGCGTGATTGGCGGCGACGGGCCGTTGACCATTGAAGACACTTCTGCCGGAACCGGTGCGGGCCAGCTGGTGCTGAACACCGCCAATACGTATCTCGGTGATACGCTCGTCAACGGTAAAAATGGCACCGGGACGCTGGATGTGAACGTGAATGCCACGGGCGCGTTTGGCAAACAGAACAGCACGGTGACGCTCAACGACGATGCGCGGGTGAACTTCCGCAGCAGCGCCAACGCGCAGACGCACACCTTTGATGTCGATGGGGCGACGCTGAGCTTCAATGACAGCGCCAGTGCGGGCCAGAGCACCATTGGCCTGACTGACGGCACTGCCCGATTCACCGGCAGCAGTACTGCGGGCAGCGCGAAAATTAACGTCGATGCCGACTCACAAATGTTGATGTCCGGCAGCGCTGACGGCGGCACCAGCGTGACCACCAACAGCGGTATCGTGGGCTTTGCAGGCAATGCGCAGGCGGCAAACGCCCGCATCGCTAACCAGAGCGGAGCCAATGTCAGTCTCGCGGATTCCGCGGGGAAAACCGCCGTCGGTTCTCTCTCCGGAGCTGGCTCTGTGACGCTGGGGAATAAAACCCTCAGCGAAGGGAATCTCAACCTCAACGACACCATCAGCGGCCTGATTTCGGGCGTTGGCGGCGGGCTGGAGAAAGTGGGCACCGGCATTCTGACGCTGACTGCCGACAACACGTTCACCGGCGCGACCTCGGTGATGAAAGGCGTCCTGCTGATTAACGGCGACCAGAGCGCGGCCACCGGGGCGACCAGCGTGGCCAGCAACGCGACGCTGGGCGGGGAAGGGACCCTTGGGGCCAACGTCAATGTGGCGGACAACGGCCATCTGACGCCGGGCAAAGACCTGAACAGTGTCGGCGTGCTGACCATGAACAATCTGACACTCGCCAACAACGCGCAGCTCGATTTCCAGTTCGGTAAAGCAAACGTGCCGGACGCCAACGATCCGTTGAACGATCTGCTGATCGTCAACGGCGATCTGACCCTCGACGGCAGGCTGAACATCACCCAGACGCCGGGCGGCAAGTTTGACGTCGGTGTGTACCGCGTCATCAATTACAGCGGTGACCTGATCAACAACAGCCTGCTGCTGGGCAACGTGCCGGACGCGGCGAATCAGTTGTATGTCCAGACCTCGGTGGCGAATCAGGTTAACCTGGTCAACACCAGCGGCCTGCAACTGAACTTCTGGGATGGCACCGGTGGGATCAATGGCATCCTGAAAAACAACGGCAGAATTGATGGCGGGGACGGTGTCTGGCAGAACAGCGGCGGTAACGACAACTGGTCTACCGATCAGACCGATCCTGACGGCACTATCAATGCGCCGTTCAGCGATGGCGCGTTTGCGGTATTCAGCGGCAGAAAAGGTAACGTCACCGTCGATAACAGCCTCGGCGAGGTGCTGATCAGCGGGGCGCAGTTCACCAGCAACGGCTACGTGATTAACGACGGGGTAATCACCACCAACACCGCCGATACGGTGATCCGTGTCGGCGATGGCACCGCGCTTGGCAAGCTCTACACTGCCACCATTAATTCGCAAATTACCGGCAGCGGTGGCATCGACAAAACGGACCTCGGGACCTTAGTGCTGAACGGCAACAACAGCTATCGCGGCGGCACCACCGTCGGCGGCGGCGTGTTGCAGGTCAGTGGCGACCAGAATCTCGGCGCGGCAGACACCAGTATCACCCTGAACGGCGGGACCTTCCGCTACGGTGACGCGTTTGATACTCAACGTGCGTGGACGCTCAGCGGCGACGGCGGCACCATCGACACCAACGGCAATGACGTTTCCCTGCTGTCGGGCATCAGCGGTAGTGGCGGCTTAACCAAAGCGGGCGACGGCACCCTGACCCTGACGCAGGACAGCAGCTACACCGGCCTGACGACGATCCGCAACGGTACGTTACAGCTTGGCAACGGCGGCAGCACTGGCAGCGCCACCGGCAATATTCTCAACCTCGATACGCTGGTGGTGAACCGCAATAACACCGTTGACCTCGACGGCGTAATTACCGGGACGGGTGATTTTATCCAGCGCGGCAGCGGCACCACGGTGCTGAACGGGCTGAATAACTGGACCGGCTACACGCTGGTGGAAAAAGGCACATTACTGGCGGGCGGTATCGGGCGACTGAGTGCTAAATCAAGCCATATTGTCAGTGCGAATGCGACCCTGGATACCGGCGGACGCAATCAGACCGTGGCGAATCTGGTCAACCAGGGCACGGTGAATCTGCGCGGCGGTAACGTCGGTTCGACGCTGACCGTGAATGGTGATTACGTCGGGATGGACGGCACGCTGAAAATCGCCGCCCAGCAGCACAGTCCGGGCGTGGCCGATAAGCTGGTGATCAACGGCGGAACGGCGACGGGCACCACGCGCCTCGACATCGATGTCAGCCAGCTTGGCGAGCCGACCACTGGCGACGGCATCATGGTGGTTCAGGCACGAAACGGCGCGACCACCACCGCGCAAACCACCAAAGACGCCTTTAACATCGGCAGCAGCCGACTGGTGGCCGGTGCGTGGCAGTACCAATTGTTCGCCGGGAATGCGAGCGGGGCCGGGGAAGACTGGTTCCTGCGCGCGGGCTACAACCCGGTGGTACCGGGCTTTAACAGCGTGGCATCGATTGTTCGCCAGGCCGATTTGTTCGTGCTCGGCACCCTGCATCAGCGCGTGGGTGACGAACAGCCGTGGCGCGCCGATGTTCCGGCTGACGGCGAAAGTCGCTTCTGGGCACGCTATCTGACCAAAACCGTCGATCAGCACCTGGACGACGCGACCAGCAGCCAAAGCCATTCGCAGTACGACGGGATGCAGATGGGCGTCGACCTGTGGCAGAACGACAAATGGCGCACCGGGGTTTACACCACCATTATGGACACCGACAGCTCGGTCAGTGGTAATACCGGCATGGGCGGCGGCTCGGCGTACAACTCAACGCTCTCCACTTACGTTGGCGGCTACGCAACCTGGACCGATACCAACGGTTTCTATGTTGATAATGTGTTGCAGTATGGTTACCATTCGGTCGATCTGAAAAACCTAAGCGATAGCCAGACTTACCATCCGGATGGCAACACCGTGACTGCGTCAGTCGAAGTGGGTAAACCGTGGCAGATTGGCAGCAGCAACTGGGCCATCGAGCCGCAGGCGCAGCTGGTCTGGCAGTGGAGCAACTTTGATGATGTGACGCTGAACGACGGAGCCAATACCCATGTGGGTATCGATGCCGACAGCGCGGTGATTGGGCGTCTCGGTGCGCGTCTGACCGCGGATTACGACACCAACATCGGCAAAGTGAAACCGTACGTGCGGGTGAACTACTGGCAGGAGCTGTCAGGTGGCGATGATTCGGTGACCTATCGCAACGGCGCGAACAGCAACGGCAAAACGACCCTGAGCGCCAGTCAGCAATACAGCGCCACGGAAGCCGCGGTGGGGGCGACCTGGACTGTCACCAATGACGTGCAGGCATATACGGAAGTCGGGCGTACCTGGGACAACGGCGATAAATCGAGCGTGGATGCTAATCTGTCCGCCTCGGTGGGGATGAAAATCCGCTTCTAAGGTGTCTTGAATAAGCCTAAGGCTGGTCTATGCTCAAATCAGAGCAGGCCAGCCTTTTGCTTTTGTGCTCTGAATAATAACGATAATTTTTACTTCTGCGGGTGTTGATTATGAACAGGATGCGGCATGTTTTACTGGCGTGGCTTTCGCTGTTGCTTGCTTTTCCGTTATTCGCCGCTGAACCCCGGCAGCAGCCGACGGATCAAGAGCGGGCCAGGACGGTCTATATTTTTCACCAGCCTATCGTCATGCTTCAGGCAAAGTTTGGCCTCAGCACGCCGGAAGAGCGCGTGCTGCGCATTCGCAATACCCTACGGGCATTTACCCATGATGACGTCAGCAAGCCGCTGACCGTTGAACCCATCACCCGCTATAACCAGCCCGCACGCCTGTTCCTGATGAACGGCAAACCTATCATGTTACTGAGCCAGGCTGATCTGGATGAAGGGGATGATTTAACCCTCGATCAGGCTGCCCAACGCGTGCTGGCGCGCATGGAGCGGCAACGCACGGCGCTAAGCGACCAATACAACGCCGGATATCTGTTGCTGGCGGCGTTGAAAACCCTGGCGGGGGCGTTGGCGGTGGCATTGTTGTGCTACGGCGCGTACCGCACCTGGCGCTGGGTAAGACGTTACAACCTGATGATGCTGCTGGAAAAGCGCGGCATTATTCCCATTAGCTGGCGGCGCTTTTTAGGGGCGATTGAATCGAAGCTGTACGGCCTGCTGATGATCCTGGTGTCGCTGGTGGCGGTGTACCTGTGGCTCGGCTGGGCATTCGGCCTGTTTCCCTGGACGCGGGTCTGGGGAGAATCGCTTGGCGACTGGACGTACCGGGTGCTGCAAAAAATCACGCTGTCGATGGCCTCAGCGATGCCCGGCTTGCTTATCGTTTTGATTATCTTCCTGATTACGTCATTTATTATTAAATTATTGAAGGTTTTACTTAACCAGGTGGCGGCGGGTAAAGTGCAGCTCCCTGGTTTACATCCGGAAACGGTTGGCACTACGCGCAAACTGATTTCGGTCATGGTCTGGTTATTCGCTCTCTCTGCCGCATACCCCTTCTTGCCTGGCGCAAACTCGCTGGCGTTTAAAGGGATCAGCGTCTTCTTCGGCCTGATGCTGACGCTCGGATCGGCGGGCGTGATGAACCATGCTATGAGCGGGCTGGTGCTTATCTACTCCCGCGCATTACGCAAAGGTGACATTATCCGAATTGCAGACAATGAAGGTCAGGTCAGCGAAATCGGGTTGCTGGCCACCAAAATCGTCACCCGCGAAAACTACGTCGTGACGGTGCCCAACGCGGTGGTGGTCAGTGGCAAAATTACTAACCTCAGCGCGCAAAATCCGGGTGGCGGGGTGAATCTCACTACTGGCGTTACCATCGGCTATGACACGCCGTGGCGACAGGTGCATGCGATGCTGGAGCTGGCGGCCCGTCGGACCGATGGGATCGTTGATCATGCCGAGGCACCGTTGGTGCGCCAGCTCAGCCTGATGGACTGGTATATCTCCTACGAACTTCAGGTACGCCTGGTGCCGGGCACGTCGCTGGCGGTGGCGCGTAACGCGCTGCACAGCAACATTCAGGACGTATTTAACGAATTTGGCGTGCAAATTATGTCGCCGAATTTCGTGCTGCAACCGGAAGAGGCAGTGATGGTGGCGAAAGAGAATTGGTACGCAGCGCCTGCGACGCAGCCGGGTAGGCCGGAAGCATGATGCGGCGAAAACTGGCCGCGCTGGGGCTGCTGTTTACCAGCCTCCACAGCGTTGCCGCGGGCATGCTCGACCCGCAGGACGGGATGCTCGATATGAGCGACTACCTGCGCGATAACAAGTATGGCTTCCTGCCGATTCCGGTGCTGATAACCGAACCGGCGATTGGCTACGGTGGCGGGTTGTTCGGCCTGTTTTTACACGGTAAAGGCTCGATGGACGGCGATCGCTTTATTCCGCCAAACCTGTCGGCGTTTGGCGGCGGTGCCACTGAAAATGGCAGCTGGTTTGTCGGCGGGGGTCATCGACACACCTGGAATAACGATCACATCCGCTACATGGTCGGATTGGGTTACGCCAATATCAACCTCGATATTTACAGCGGAGATGTGCTGGGATTCGGTAAAAATAAGGCAATTAGCACGAATACTAAAGGCTACGGTGGCCTGCAAAAGTTACAGTTTCGCGTAGGTGATTCCCCTGTTTTTCTCGGTGTGACGCAATTTTATGCGCACACGGAAATTTCCGCGGATGACAACAAGGTGGTCAACTATGCCTGGCAGCGCCTTTTTGGCAAAGAAAGCACCTCTTCGGCGCTTGGACTGCTGGCGGAATATGACACAACGGACAATTTTTTCTATCCTCACAAGGGGTTGTCATTAAGCGCCGAGTACCGCTTTTACACCTCGTTTTTGGGGGGGGATTACCGTTACAACCAGCTGACGCTGGACGGTAAATACTTCTTGCCGTTAAGCCCAACGGTGACGCTGGGGCTGGCAGGTAACTATCAGGCGCTGACCCACAGCGACCGACATCTGCCGCCGATGTCACGACCGGATATTAATCTGCGGGGTATTTCGCGCTATCGCTATCAGGGCGATTACGTGGCGACCGCGCAAACTCAGCTTGCCTGGCAGGTTACACCGCGCTGGATCCTCCAAGGATTTGTCGGTGCGGGCAGTGCCGCCAATGATAATAATGATTTGTTCAGTACCAGCGAAGTGGGCTGGGGAACAGGCGTTCGCTATCTGATAGCCCGAAAATACGGGCTGTATACCGGGGTCGATGTTGCCTTTAGTGATGGCGAACAGGCGGTCTATTTTAATGTCGGCTCTGGGCTGTAACCGGGGCAAGGCACAATTGAGAATACGATGATGAAATGGAGTCAAACTCTGGTCCCTCTGCTGCTGATTTCCGGCGCAGCCTGTGGGGCAACTACGCCTCCGACTGATGCGAGCGGCAGCACCGACAGTTCGCTCAGCACCGAGGATTCGTCCTCCAGCGACAGCATGTTCCCTATTTGGGGCGATGAGGCGCGCGCGCGCGGATACTCCATTCCGCTGCCGTTTGGGGTCAACGTCAGCTACATGAACATGCGTCAGAACATCAACGTCGACAGCATCTCGCTCACCGGGCTGAGCCTCGGCGGACACATGCTCCCCGATGACATGTTCGATATTGGCATCGGCGATACCCGCCAGCGCAGCGAAACAGAAAACCTGCGTCTGGACATGTGGGTCTTCCCGTTCCTTAACGTCTACGGCATTCTCGGCCACACCAAAGGCTCGTCGGTGTCGAATATCTCCGTGGATTCTGACCCGTCGCGCTACGATGCGGGCACCATTTTGCACCCGAACGCGGATCATGTTATTTCCCAGGCGGTGCACGCCGGATATGAGAGCGGGGCGCTGCAGGATCTCGACTTCAAGCTGAACTTCGAAGGCACCACCTACGGGGCCGGTGTGACGCTGGCGGGCGGCTATGGCAACTGGTTCACCATCCTCGATACTAACTACACCCAGACCAGTTTCGATATTCTCGACGGAAAAATCTCTGCGCTTACCGTGTCGCCTCGTGTAGGCTATCGCTTTGAGTTTCAGGGCATTTCCGGGCCGTCGCACCTCAGTCTGTGGGTCGGCAGCATGTATCAGGACGTTCAGCAGGAATTTAAGGGCAACCTTTCCGACCTGAATCTGCCGTCAGCGCTGGACAGTGTGGTCGAAAACGGGCGCTTTGACGTGAAACAGCATCTGACATCACCGTGGAACATGCTGCTGGGCGCGCAGTACGAAATCACCAAGAATTTCAACGTCCTGACCGAATTTGGTTTTAACGATCGTAATAGCTTCTTTGTCGCGGGTGAATATCGCTTCTGATGAACAGATGGGTAGCAGTGCTGGCGGGTATGGTGTGCGCAGGAATGGCGACGCCAGCCATGGCCGAAATCAGTCAGCAGTCGATTGATGATTTCCTGGGAAAGCTCGGTGCCGATAACCAATACGACCCCAGCAAAGGCATCGACTGGAGCGTGCTGCCGGGACCGTTTTATACCCCGGAGCTAAAGCTCGGACTCGGCACGGCGGTCGCGGGGATTTACCGTTTGGATCCCAACGACAAAAAGACCCAGAATTCGTCTATCTCTTTCACCGGGTTCGTCAGTACCAGCGGTGCGCTGGGCCTTGGGCTGCATAACTATACTTTCTTCACCGATGACCGCTGGCGTCTGTTTGTTGACGGCAGCATCGCCAAAGTCCCGACCAAATTTTGGGGCGTAGGCTACGATGCGGCGCAGGGCAGTTCGCAGAATTACGACGATCACTCAATCCAGTTGCATCCACAGTTGATGCGTCAGATTGCGGATAATCTGTATCTTGGCGTCGGCTGGGACTTCTCTTCGATGAACGCGAACGTGGACGACAGAACACCAGGCGATGAGTTCTCGCTGTATACGGATGAAACCAATCCGCTCAGTTCCGGGGCCACCGTCAGCGTGAACTACGATTCGCGCGACGTCATCACCCAGCCTCACCACGGGCAGTACATCAGTGTGGAATACAGTTATTTCGACCCGACGTTGGGGTCGGATACGCACTTCACCGCGACCAAGCTGCAATACAATTATTATCATCCTATTGATGACAAACGCGTGCTGGCGTTCGACTTATGGGGACGTTTCACGCATGGCGATGTGCCGTGGGACCGGCTGTCAGAAGCGGGTGATGATAATCGCCTGCGCGGCTATTATCAGGGCCGTTATCGGGATAACGATGTGGTCAGCGGTCAGGTCGAATACCGGCAAAAGCTGAACTGGCGTCACGGCTACGTATTGTGGGCCGGGGTCGGCGCGCTGGGCAGTTCGCCGTCAGATTTAGGTAATAACCCGCTGCTGCCTTCGGTTGGCGTGGGTTATCGTTTTGAAGTGAAGCCTGCGATGAATATCCGGCTTGATTTAGGCTTTGGCCGGGAAAGTGCCGGTTTTTATTTCCAGGTTGCGGAGGCGTTTTAATGCGGGGCTGGCTGTTGAGTTTGCTGTTGGTAACGAGCACGGTGATGGCGAGCGACACGCTGCTGCCCATAGAACAGGCCCGGCGCGTGTCGCCAGTCGTTGGCCATCTGGTGGCGCCAGAGTCGTTGCGCCCGTGCTGTGCGTTTGGCTATGACCTCAACGTGCGGGCAATTGGCGTGCCTATCCCGGTGTATCAGATTGGTAACGTGCTGACCCTGGATACCCTCGGGCATCATCACTACAACGACAGCGCGTTGGCAGCGGTAAAAGATTTGATCGGCCTAAACGATGAAAAAAGCGGGCTGATTTATACCCATCGCGGCGGGTTTATCGACATCGCCCACGTGCGCGATACCGCCGATAACACCTTCTATATTTTCTCACGTATTTTCCCAAAGCTGGGCAGCCAGTGGCGTTTCTTCTATAGCGAAGAACTTGGTCTGCGCCGTATTCAGCTCAACGCGTTTACCCCGCCGGCGTCGATGCCACAGCGTTACACCCTGGCGGCGTGGCTGGCAGGGAAAATTGCCTTTGAACTGGCGCAGTGGCATGAGATTGCCCAGTGGTACGGCTTCCAGTCGGTGCCCGGTTTCTCCGAAGAGATTTCTGCGTTTTCGCCGGAAGATCTTTACTCCAACCTGCTCGGTGCACGGCTTGCCATCAACGTCATTCTGCAAGGCAACGCCGGTTCAGTTGAAGACTATAACCAGGCGATGGACAAGCAAATCCATCAGGCGCTGGTTGGGCTTGGCGTGGTGACGCGCGAGGAAACCGAACGAATGTTCCGTCAGGTGGATGGCGACTGGTGGAACAGCAAACGCCGGGTGCCGGACAAATTCCTGGTGCTCAAACGCAACTATTCTCTCAGTGAGAACCGCTTCCCGACTCCGGTGCCCTTTGAAAAGGCCGATCCGTATCAGCTGCACATGCCCGCAGTGATTGATGGCATCAAGCTCTCCACGCTGGGTGAACTGCAAATCTATAAAGGGCGTCATATGGAACGTCTGCCGTCGCCGGCCGATTACTATGCGCCTCTTGAGTTCCCGCCTCTGGCCGAAAAGGCCCAGGCCGCCGATAAAACACAGCTTAATCGCATGCTGAAATAGTTCCCGCATTTAATAATAAACACATCTTTTGCTGAAGAAGTAAGCACCCGTTTGCTATCCTTTTGCCCCTTCTAAATGAAGGGGTTAACCAACGGTTTGTTACTGGCAAAATCGGTGTGGGTAACTATGCTCTTTTTACCAATAACAACGCATACCCTCCTCTGGGTATAGAACGCTTATTTTTTGGCAGGTAGCAAATGAAAAAACTCGCCCTCTTGTGCTCTGGATTGCTTTGCACATCGCTTGCACATGCTAGCGCCCTCTATTTTTATGAAATCGGTACTGAAGATACCGCTCTTGCTGGGGCGGGGCAGGCCGCGCGTGCGCAGGATGCCTCGACTATCGCCACTAACCCGGCGGGGATGACCCGCTTGCCGGACCACATGTTTACCGGCGGCTTGCAGGCGCTGGGCGGTAATATCGATTATCAGCTTGATAGCGACAGGCAAAGCCCGGGCAACGTCCTTGATGTGATGCCGAACGGCAACGCCTTCTATAGCCAAAAGGTGACCGATAATCTGTATGCCGGGATTGGCATGTACGGCAACTTTGGTCTGGGTATTGATTACGGTGACTGGGCGGGCGATGGCCTGATCAAAAAGAGCACCATGATGGCGCTGACTATCAGCCCGTCACTGGCATACAAACTCAGCGATAAAGTCTCTATCGGCGCATCCGTTAACGCTAACTACGGCTTTCTTAGCCTGACGCGCGACGTGAATGGCGAGGATGAAAAGCAGAAAGATCATGACTGGGCAGCCAGCTACCGTCTTGGCCTGTTGATGCAGCTCACCGATCAGACCCGCGCCGGTATCACCTGGAACAGCAAGACCGATTACGATTTTGATGTGAACGGCAAGGTGCGCCTGCCGAACGGTAATTATGATTTACCGTTAACCGCTGCCGTCCGTGCCCCGCAGCAAATCATGCTGAGCGTGGTGCATGATATTAATAAGCAGTGGTCGGTCATGGGCGATCTCGGCTGGCAGGACTGGAGTGAATTTGGCGCGCCACAGATCTCCGTTGACGGCCGACAGGTCAACAATAACAACCGCCTGAAAGATACCTGGCATACCGCACTCGGCGTGCAGTATCGTCCGACAGAGCAGTGGCGTCTGAATGGTGGGGTGGCCTTTGACAGCACGCCTTACCACAGCCAGGGCGATATGTCCCTCAGCATGCCAACCGGTGATGAGTGGCGCTTTGCGACCGGGGCGCAGTACCAGATTACACCGGCCAGCAATGTCGGTGTTGCCGTGGAATATCTGCATATGCAGTCGGGTAAAGTCACGTCGCCTGACGTCTTCTCCGGCCATATCGACAATCCGTACTTCTGGTTCGCGAGCGTTAACTACAGCTATCAGTTCTGATGAACGTCGCCCGGCGGCACTGCGCTTGCCGGGCCTACCGTTAACCTGAACACCTCAAGGCCCCTTTATGGGGCCTTTTCTTTTGCCGTCATCCCCCGTCATCCCCCTGCATATTTATGCTTGAACAAATAAACATAATGCGTATAGTTCTCATTTTCGTTTTTATTTATCTTTTGCAGGGAACTTTTTATGATACGTCGACTCACCGCGATAGCGCTGGCTTTCGCGATGGCAGGGTGTGCTTCGCAGAGTACCCTCGCCCCGCAAACTGCGCCGAAGGCCACCGCTCCGGCCGCCGCTGAAAATCTGACGCAACGTGAACTGGCCGACGGCCTGTACGAAATGGCGCTCAGCCCGAAAGGCGATGCGCTGTATGTTGCCAGCGCGGAAGGGTTTAAAGACGTTCAGGGCGGGGTGGTATACAAACTCGACCCGCAAACCCTGAAAACCGTCGGCGCCAGCCACACCGATTTGAAAAACTTCGGCATGGCCATGTCTGACGAGGGGCAAACCGTCTACGTCACAAACTCCCTCGACGGCGGCATCAGCGCACTGAACACCGCTGACGGCAAGGTAAAAGCGCGTTTGCTGTTCCCGGAGCGTAACGAAAAAGGCCTGCCTTACGGCGCGCGTCAGGTTCTGCTGCACAACGACACGCTGTACATCGGCGCGGTTGCGGACCCGGCGGTGATTTGGGTGGTTGACGCTAAAACGCTGAAGTTGAAAACCCGCATCAAAAACACCGGCAAATGGATGACCGGCCTGCATTACTCCACGAATACCGGGCGCATTTATGCAGCCAACGGCGGCGGCGAAATTCTGGTGATCAACCCGCGTAACAACCGCATCGAACAACGCTGGAAGCCGCTCGGGGACAAACCCGCGCTGCTGCTGAACATCGCCGAAGATAACGCCACCGGCCGCCTGTTCGTCACTGACAACTCCGAAGCCAAAACCACGCTGGTGCTGGATGTTCACCGCGGCAAAGTGATCAAAACGCTGGATATCGGCGATTCGCTCGGCGTGGTGTTCAACCCGAAACGCCATGAAATCTACGTCTCACAGCGCGAGTCCGGCAACGTGCTGAGCCTCGATGCCACCACTTACGCGGTGAAAAAGCGCTGGGATTTGAAGCCGAACCCGAACAGCCTGCTGCTCTCCGCCGATGGCCAGACGCTGTATGTCACCGTCAAGCAAGCCTTCAATAAAGATCATTCAACCACTGGGCCCGACAGCGTCGTGCGCATTGCGCTGAACAAATAAAAAAGACCGGCCCGGAAACGGGCCATTTTGTTTCACTTAAGCCTCGTTAATAAAAATTATGCATAACTCCAACACAACTGCGTTTCGTAAAACGCTGCTGGCGCTTGCCATCAGCGCTGTTTCACATTCTGCCTTTGCGGCGGACTCCACAGCCAACACCAGCAAAAAAGCCGAAGAAACCATGGTGGTTCAGGCCACCGAAGGGAGTGATTTCAAGCCCGGTGGTGACGAACTGGTTCCGGCGTTTCTCGACGGGCAAATCGCCCACGGCGCGCGCATGGGGATGCTCGGCGAACAGAATGCCATGGATGTGCCGTTCAACGTGATCGGCTATACCTCGAAGCTGGTGAAAGATCAGCAGGCGAAAACCATTGCCGATGTGGTCAGCAACGACGCCAGCGTACAGGCGGTGCAGGGTTACGGTAACTTTGCCGAAACCTACAAAATCCGTGGCTTCCAGCTCGATGGCGACGACATGACTATGGGCGGCCTGTCGGGCGTAGTGCCGCGTCAGGTGATGGACACCCAGATGCTGGAGCGCGTGGAAGTCTTCAAAGGCGCGAACGGCCTGCTGAACGGCGCAGCCAGCAGCGGTGTCGGGGGGATGATCAACCTCGAACCGAAACGTGCGGAAGACACGCCAACCGCCAGCGTGGGTGTGGATTACACCTCGGATTCACAGGTTGGCGGTACGCTGGATCTGGGCCGTCGCTTTGGCGATGACAACCAGTTCGGTGTGCGCGTGAACCTCGTCGACAGGGAAGGGGAAACCGCCATCGATGCGGATAAACGCCGCACCACCTTGGCCTCCGTCGGACTCGACTATCGCGGCGACCGTCTGCGTACCTCTCTCGACCTTGGCTACCAGAAGAAAGCGTTCCACGGCGGTGAGATGGGTGTCAATATCAGCGGCGTCAACGTCATTCCTGATGTGCCGGACACCCGCGAAAACTACAGCCAGACCTGGGGCTACAGCGATATCGAAAGCGAATTCGGCATGGCCAAAGCCGAGTACGACCTGACCAGCAACTGGACCACCTACGCTGCATTCGGCGGCCAGCATTCCCATGAAACCGGGACCTATTCCGCGCCGAAGCTGATTGACGAAAGCGGCGACGCCACCGTCGGCCGTCTCGACACCAACCGCATCATCGACGCCTGGAGCGGCATGGGCGGCCTGCGCGGTCATTTCGATACCGGCCCCATCTCTCACAGCGTGAACGTCGGCTACTCGGCGCAGATTCGTTCTGACGCCACCGCCTGGCGGATGTCGGCCAACAATCCGACCACCAACATCTATGACAACCACGCCGTGGCGAAACCGGACAATGCGTATTTCGGCGGTAACTACTATGACCCGCTGACCACCTCGCGCAGCCGGACGCAGGGCTGGCTGCTGAGCGACACCCTCGGCTTCTTCGACGACCAGGTGTTGTTCACCGCCGCCGCGCGTCACCAGAAAGTGGTGGTGCGTAACTACAGCAATGCCACCGGCCTTGAAGACACAGCGTCGCGCTACACCGAAAGCCGCTGGACGCCGACGTACGGCATCGTCTACAAACCGTGGAAAGAAGTCTCGCTGTACGCCAACCACACCGAAGCGTTGCAGCCGGGCGACAACGCCCCGAAAGGTGCGTCGAACTACGGCCAAAGCATGGGCATTCTGCATTCGAAGCAGAACGAAGTCGGCGTGAAAATCGATTACGCACGCGTGGGCGGATCACTGGCGCTGTTCGAAATCAAAAAACCATCGGCGTTGCTTAACAGCGAGAACAAATATGTGCTCGACGGCGAGCAGCGTAACCGTGGCCTGGAGTTGAACGTCTTTGGCGAACCGGTTCTCGGTCTGCGTCTGAACGGCAGCACCACCTGGCTTGATCCGGAGATGACCAAAACCGCAGGCGGTACAAACGACGGGCACGATGCGATTGGCGTATCGCGCTTCTACGCAGTGGTTGGTGCGGAATATGACATCAAACCGGTCGATGGCCTGACCGCGACGGCGAAAGTGAACCATACCGGCTCACAGTACGCGGATGCGGCCAACACCAAGAAACTCGACAGCTACACTACGCTCGATCTCGGCGTGCGCTATCGCATGCGCGTCAACGCCAACCAGAACGACATGGTCTGGCGCGTCGGCGTGGATAACGTCACCAACGAGAAATACTGGTCCGGCGTGGAGAGCTACGGTACGTACATTTTCCAGGGCGAACCGCGCACGGTGAAGGTGTCCATGAGCTACGATTTCTAAGTGTGACCCTCGTTCCGGCGGGGCAACTCGCCGGGACGAAACTTGCGACACGTCTGTCGAAGTGTTAAAAGGTGCCCCTTCTAAAAAACGCTACAGGGGAAAGACGTGAAAAACGCGTCATCGGCATCCGACCAATTGCCAACGGATGCTGCGTCGGAAACTCAACCGACGCTTCATCGCGGCCTGCAAAACCGCCATATCCAGTTAATCGCTCTCGGCGGTGCTATCGGCACCGGTCTGTTTCTCGGCATCGGCCCCGCTATTCAAATGGCTGGCCCCGCCGTCATCCTCGGCTACGCTATCGCCGGGATCATCGCTTTCCTGATCATGCGCCAGCTCGGCGAAATGGTCGTCGAAGAACCGGTTTCCGGCTCCTTTTCCCACTTTGCGTATAAATACTGGGGACCGTTCGCCGGCTTCCTCTCCGGCTGGAACTACTGGGTGATGTTCGTGCTGGTAGGCATGGCAGAACTGACCGCCGCCGGAATTTACATGCAGTATTGGTTCCCCGACGTGCCCACGTGGATCTGGGCCGCTGCGTTTTTTATTATCATCAACGCCGTGAACATGGTGAATGTGCGCCTGTACGGCGAAACAGAGTTCTGGTTCGCGCTGATTAAAGTGCTCGCCATTGTTGGCATGATTGGTTTCGGGCTGTGGATGCTGTTTACCGGCCATGGCGGCGAACACGCGGGCTTCGACAACCTGTGGCAACACGGCGGCTTCTTCGCTACCGGCTGGCATGGTCTGGTGCTGTCGCTGGCGGTGATCATGTTCTCCTTTGGCGGCCTTGAGCTGATTGGTATTACCGCCGCCGAAGCGCGCGACCCGGAAACCACCATCCCGAAAGCGGTGAATCAGGTGGTGTACCGCATTCTGCTGTTTTATATCGGTTCTCTGGTGGTGCTTCTGGCGTTGTATCCGTGGGTGAATGTCACCTCCGACAGCAGCCCGTTTGTGATGATTTTCCACAATCTCGACAGCAACATCGTGGCCTCGGCGCTGAACTTCGTCATTCTGGTGGCGTCGTTATCGGTCTACAACAGCGGCGTTTATTCCAATAGCCGGATGCTGTTTGGCCTGTCGGTGCAGGGCAACGCGCCGAAGTTCCTCACCCGTGTAAACCGTCGCGGTGTACCGGTCAATTCGCTGATGCTTTCCGGGGCGATCACGTCGTTGGTGGTGCTGGTGAACTATGTCCTGCCGCACGAAGCTTTCGGCCTACTGATGGCGCTGGTGGTGGCGACGTTGCTGTTGAACTGGGTGATGATTTGTCTGGCGCATCTGAAATTCCGTGCAGCTCAGCGTCGTATCGGTCGCGTGCCGAAATTCCGTGCGCTGTGGGCTCCGGCCAGCAATTACATCTGTATCGCGTTTTTGCTGATGATCTTCTGTCTGATGCTGACGATGGACAGTATGCGACAGTCGGCCATTTTGCTGCCGGTGTGGGTGGTGTTCCTGTTTGTGGCGTTTAAAACGTTGAGAAAACGTGCCTGATGGTTTATTGCCCGGCGGCAAGCCGAGCTTGCCTGGCCTACGATGCATATGTAGGCCGGTGCAAATGCGGCGCCGCCGGGCGTTTTATTGTCAGGCGCGTGCCGCTGACAATGCGCGAATATCATTGCCGGTAGGGGCCTGATGAATGCGCAAACCAAATTCTTCAACCACGGCAAAAATATGGTCGAATATATCGGCCTGAATCCCTTCATATTCTGCCCACACCACGGTGTTGGTGAACGCATATATTTCCAGCGGCAAACCGTTGGCGTCAGGCGCTAACTGGCGCACCATTAACGTCATATCTTTACGTATTCTTGGGTGATTACGCAGATATTCATTCAGGTAAACGCGGAAGGTGCCGACGTTGGTCATTTTACGTCGGTTGAGAATCGACTCATCGCCGCCTTGCTGTTCATTCCACTGGCTAATCTCCTGGTGACGACTGTCCATATACGGTTTCAGCAGTTTGGCCTGAATCAGGCGCTGCTGTTCCTGCTCATCGAGAAAATGAATGCTGGTGGTGTCGAGATTAATGCTGCGCTTAATACGACGTCCGCCGGATGCGGACATTCCGCTCCAGTTTTTGAACGAATCAGACACCAGCGACCAGGTCGGAATGGTGGTGATGGTGTTATCCCAGTTCTGCACTTTGACGGTGGTCAGGCCGATGTCGGTTACCGCGCCGTCCGCGCCATATTTCGGCATTTCCAGCCAGTCGCCCAGGCGCAGCATATCGTTGGCAGACAGCTGAATCCCGGCCACCAGACCGAGGATCGGGTCTTTAAACACCAGCATTAATACCGCGGCCATGGCACCCAGACCGCTGATCAGGATCGCCGGCGACTGCCCCAGCAGCAACGAAATGATCAGAATGCCAACCAGAATCGCGCTGACCAGTTTGACGCCCTGGAAAATGCCCTTCAGCGGTAACTGTGAGGAAAAGGTGAATTTCTGCGACAGATTCAGCAGCACGTCGAGCAGTGAGAAAAAGGCCAGCAGGGTGTACAACATCACCCACAGCTGGGCGCAGTTGATCAGAATGCTGGACGCGTCACTGCCTTTTTGCAGCCACAGTGCGGCCTGAACCTGAACCACGATCCCTTGCAGAGTAAACGCCACCCGGTGAAATAATTTATTCTGGGTGATAATTTGCAGCCAAAAATGCTGGCTGGCCTGAGCGCGTTTTTCAAAGGTGCGCAGAACGACGCGGTGCAATATAACGTGGAGGATTATTGCGGTCAGAATAATAATGGCGAAAACAATAATCAGCGATGTGGTGTGGTTTATCTCAAGGCCCCACTGTTTGAGGGCTAATATAATTTCCTGCATAACATCTCCTTTCTATTATGCCCTTCATACTTCAAGCTGCAGATGCGTTAGCTTCAACTCGAATTATTTAGGGCATCTGAAAAGGCATAATGACCGCTGAAAGAATAAGATGCAAATCAGCCGGAATTATATTGACGGCAACGGACTGCGATTTAAATGACGACGGTAGCTCACCACGACTGCGGCGAGGACCAGCATCATGATGACTTCCAGCGCCAGAAAACCGACGATGGCGGCGGTGTAATCGCCCTGTGACGCCAGCGCCAGAAACACGCTGCCTAAAACCGCAGGCCCGAGGCCCAGCGTCGACTGCTGTAAGGTGCTGAGAATGGCGCTGCCGGCTCCTGCATCGCGGGCATCGATATCACGCATCCCAATCCGGTAGAAGCTGTTCACAATCAGCGCCTGACCGTAGCCGACCAGCGCAGTCGCCGGGGCCAGCGTCAGCGCCTGCGTATGCATGCCGAAATACCAGAAAGTCACCATCAACAACAGCAGGCCGCTAATTTGTACCGTCAGGCCGGTGAGCAAAATGCGTCCCATACTGTAGCGGGCAATCAGTTTCGGGGCGTACAGCGCGGAAACAAAGTAGGCGATACCGAGCGCGATAAAACTGTTGCCCGACTGCCATGGCGCCATGCCGAGACCCGATTGCATCGTCAGCGCCATACAAAACATAAAGCCAGACCAGGCGCTGAAGAACAGCAGGGCGATGAGTACGCCGAAGCGGATGCTCGGCAGTTTCAATAGCCGCGGCGGTAACAGTGGCGTTTGCCCACGCTGCTCTTTTGCCTGGGCGCTGGCGCGCATCAGCCAGACCAGCGGCACCAGCGCCAGCAGCATCAGCTTTAATGTCCACGGCCAGTGCAGCTCCATGCCGAGCGCCATCGGGAACAGCAGACAGCAAAGGATCGCCGCCAGATACAGTGTGCCCGGCCAGTCGATGCCCGACGGTGTTTCGCTGCGGGTTTCGGGGACGTAGCGATGACTGAACGCCAGCACCAGCAGGCAAATCGGCACGTTAATAAAGAAGGCGTTACGCCAGCCCAGCCCAGCGAAATCCGCCGACACCAGCCAGCCACCGCCCATTTGCCCGACAATAAACGCAATTCCGCCGATGCCGCCGTACAGACTTATGGCGCGGGCGTGGGCGCTGCCTTTCAGCGTGACGTGCAAGGTGGCGAGAATTTGCGGCACGATCAGCGCCGCGCCCGCGCCCTGTAACACACGGGCCGCCAGCAGCGAATGAATTGAGTTCGCCATGCCGCACAGCAGGGACGCCACACCAAACAGCGCCACACCCCACATAAACAGGCGCCGACGACCGTAGTTGTCGCCCAGCTTGCTGCCCATCGCCAGACACACGGCGAAGGCCACGCCATACAGCGCCACAATCAGCTCCAACTGGGTCGGGCTGGTATGCAGCGAACGGGTGATGGAATCCAGCGCCACGTTGGTGATGGACGTATCAATCAGCGGTAACATTTGCCCGGTTAAGAGCAACAGCAGACCGGCGCGACCGGGTGAAACAGCAGACGTTTTCATGGGATTCTCCATTGCGTCATTCAGGGATCGGACGTAGCATCGCTGAATGAATAAACGGGTACCAGTTCTTGCTTATACTGGTACTGGCACTCCCCTGCTGGAGGTGACATGTCACTTATTACACAGCCTGAACGCGTAGCCACACGCTATGACGACAACCGTAAACAGCTCGGCGCATTCTTACGTTCACGGCGAGAAAGTCTGGATCCACAGCGGCTCGGCTTGCCCCGTAGCGGAAGACGTCGCACGCCGGGCCTGCGACGGGAAGAAGTGGCGATGCTGGCAGACGTCGGCGTGACCTGGTACACGTGGCTCGAGCAGGGCAGGGAAGTGAATCCGTCGGTGGTCGTGATGCAGGCGATAGCGCAGGCGTTGCAGTGCAGCGCCCTGGAAACGCGCCATCTGTTTGTGCTGGCCGGGTTGGCTCCGCTGGAAACATTGCAGGTGCCTAAGTGTGAAGGCATCAGCCCCGGTACCCGCCGGATGCTCGACAGCCTGATGCCACAGCCCGCGAGCATTCAGACCCCCGGGTTTGATATCGTGGCGTGGAATGACAGCTTTTGTCACATGATGGGCGTCGATTACGCGACGATCCCGGAAGAAGACCGCAACTGCATCTATCTTTATCTCACCAATGAGAACTGGCGCAGCCGCCTGGCGAACCCGGATGTGCTCCCGATGTTCGTGTCCTATTTTCGTGCTGCAATGGCAGAACATCGCGGTGAAGCAGAGTGGGAAAACAAGCTGGCGCGGTTCTTTGCGGCCTCTGCGGAATTCGAAGCCCTCTGGCATCAACGCTACGAGGTGCGCGGCGTTGAGAATCAAATCAAAACAATTAACCACCCCGAGCTGGGGGCGTTCAACCTGCAACAAATGTACTGGTATTCCGCGCCGCGCAACGGTTCGCGTTTGCTGGTTTATTTACCGGTAGATGAAGCCGGTGAACGGGCGCTGGAATGGTTTGCCCGGCAGGGCTGAGTCACATTAATCCCATGACAATCTCTGCAAAGAGATGTCGTGGAAAAACTAACGCCTTATTTCCTGCCTAAAAATCCTCGGCTTAACGATTTTTCTCGAGCGTGTTTCACGTTCTGTTCACCCGTTGTGACTACTTTTGTCCGATACGCTACGTTTCTGGCGTTGAATCACGGCTGATCCAGCTTTACTGAAATCGCCCGGTCGCATCACGCAGGCCGGGCAGCAGCCTTAAATTTCAGTCAGGGTCGTGCTCTGCGGCAGGCGAGATTTCGGCAGCGCGGCGTTGAAGTCTTCCACGCTGTGACGGCCAACCGGCACAACCACCACGCTGGTGAAGCCTTTCTCGGTAAGGCCAAATTCTTCGTCCATTACCGCCGCGTCAAAGCCTTCAATAGGTACAGCATCGAGGCCCATCGCGGCCACGCCCAGCAGGAAGTTACCGACGTTGAGGTAAACCTGTTTCTGCATCCAGTGCGCATCATCTTTTAGCTCTTTGCGGTGTAAGTCGGCAAAGAACACGCGGCCTTTATGGTTGCCTGCTTTCGCTTCCGGGGTCGCAAAACGGCCATCAATTTCTTCCTGATCGACCACTTTTTCCAGCCATGCATCGTCCATCGCCGTTTTGGCGCAGAACACCACCACGTGGGACGCATCCAGCATTTTGCGCTCGTTGAATACGAAACCACCGGCGGCAGATTTGGCGACGCGCGCTTTGCCTTCTTCAGTGCTGGCTACGATAAAGTGCCACGGCTGGGAGTTGGTGCTGGAAGGGCTGTACTGCAACAGGGTTTTCAGGTTTTCGGCCTGTTCAGCGCTCAGCTTCATGCTGGCGTCGAAGGCTTTGGTTGAATGGCGTTTTAACGCAACAGAAATAATGTCCATGATGACTCCCCTTCAAGGATTACAGCGCCTTAAGCGCGTTAAGTGGGAGCAGAGTACAGGGAGTGTCGGCAAATGATAAGTGTCAAAAATGCGATAACACTTATCGTTTTCGCCAGAAAATCATTGTGGGCGCAGGCGTTTCTGGTCGCGCTTCGGCAGCTTATCAACCACGTTGTGCCAGGAGTCGGTGATTAAGTCTTCCACCAGTTCCGGGCTGATGTCGTCGCCGCCGTAGACGGTTATCCAGTGCTTTTTGTTCATGTGATAACCCGGCTCAATACTTTTATAAATTTCCTGATGCAGCAGGGCTTTCTGCGGATCCGCTTTCAGGTTGATCAGCGGTTTGCCACGCAGGGTCATGGCAAGCATGAAGATTTTACCGCCGACGCGGTACACATCGTATTCCGGGCCAAACGGCCAGGTTTGTTCGGTGAAGGGCAGTTCCAGCGCGAACTGATGCGCGTGTTTAATTAACGCCTCGCCATTCATGCGGTGGTTTCTTCGGCCAGCGCCAGCCACATGGCTTCAAATCCGAGGGCGATTAGATCGTTCGCGCGATCGGGTTCATGGCTGGCAAATTCGATGGTGGTTTCGGCGAGCGATAAAAACAACGCATCACCAAAAGCCTGAAACGCGGTGGTGAGGAAGATACTACGTACCGACCGCTGACACAGTTTGTGCAAGTCCGGGAACATGTCGGTAACCTGCTGCTTGGTTTCGGCGGTGATTTTCTCGCTGACCGCCATACGGCGAATCGCTTTATGGCCGACAGGATTACGCACGCCCCAGGAAATGTAGCTATTCCAGATGCAGCGGGTGAAATCTTTCGGGGTGACGGCATCGGTAATGCCCGTCAACATCGTCTCACACAGCGAGCTTTTCAGGTGCAGGTAAAGGGCGTTGAACAGGTCGTCTTTGGTGGCGAAATAACGAAACAGCGTTCCCTCGGCAACCCCCGCATTGCGGGCGATCAGGGCCGTGGAGGCCGCGATACCTTGCTGAGCAATGGCGACCGTTGCGGCTTCCAGTAACGCTTGTTTTTTGTCTTCACTCTTAGGACGAGCCACTACACTTTACCTCTCAGGCCGGAAAAAACACCGATTGAAACATGCCCCTTGCAGCACTTCAATGTTGAATGTCAAAAATTGAAAATCGGCTTGACGACTTTCTCTTCCTTTCTATAATGAGTGCTTACTCACTCATAATCAAGTTTTCTCCTCATCGTCTCCAACCGGATGGAGCGAGTCTTCGGGCCAGGATATGCAGCGTCCTCTTTTAAGTGTGGTTGTCATTATGTTAATTGCCAGTGCAGCGAGTTTACCGTTCGTGTTGAATGCCGGTTTCGGCAAGGCGCCCCAGGGCGCACAGTTAAATGCTGTAGAAAGCTCCGCGCACTATCACGACGGTCAGTTTCATAACCAGCAGCCGACGCCCAACTGGTCCGGGCAGAAAAGTATGCCGCGTGCGATTTGGGAATTTCTGACCACCAAACGCCCGAATGCGCGACCCGATCAGCCGTTGCCGCTTGTCAAAACCGATCTGGCAAGCTTGCCTGTCCAACAGGATGTGATGATTTGGCTCGGCCATTCGTCATGGTATTTGCAGCTCGCCGGGAAGCGCATTCTGATTGATCCCGTGTTCAGCAACTACGCCGCGCCGTTCTCATTCCTCAATAAAGCGTTTGAAGGGGAATACCCATGGACCGCCGCATCGATGCCGGAAATTGACCTGCTGATCATCTCTCATGACCATTACGATCATCTCGATTACGCCACCATCAAGGCGTTGATGCCGAAAATAAAACGTGTTGTTACCCCGTTGGGCGTGGGTTCACACCTGCGTTATTGGGGGATGGACAGCGCCGTCATCACCGAAGCGGACTGGCAGCAGCAGGTCACCATCAGCGATGAACTGACCGTACACGTGCTTCCCGCGCGGCATTTCTCGGGCCGTGGCCTGAAGCGCAACCAGACACTGTGGGGCAGCTTCATGTTCGTCACCCCTGAACAAAATATTTATTACAGCGGTGACAGCGGTTATGGCCCGCACTTCAAGGCCATCGGCGAGCAGTTCGGTCACGTTGATTTAGCCATTATGGAAAACGGCCAGTATGACCAGGACTGGAAATACATTCACATGCTGCCAGAAGAAACCGTGCAGGCGGCAGTTGACCTCAATGCGCGGGCGGTATTACCGGGCCATGCGGGGCGATTTGTGCTCGCTAAACATACCTGGGATGACCCCTACAAACAGCTGAGCACCGCCAGCGAAGGGAAAGATTTTCGTTTGTTAACGCCGGTTCAGGGCGAGCCGGTGTGGGTTGCCAACCGTGACCAACAGTTCCGTGCCTGGTGGGAATAACCACCTTACAGTTCAGAAAAAGGGGAGGAAGGTATGACGATTTCCGCTCAGGTTATTGACACCATCGTCGAGTGGATTGACGACAACCTGCACCAGCCGCTGCGCATTGACGATATCGCCCGCCATGCGGGATATTCGAAATGGCATTTGCAGCGTCTGTTTTTGCAGCAAAAAGGGGAGAGCCTTGGCCGCTATATTCGCGAGCGTAAGTTGCGATTAGCGGCACAGGAATTACGCGATACCGATCAGAAGGTGTACGACATTTGCCTGAAGTACGGCTTTGACTCGCAGCAAACCTTTACCCGAGTCTTTACCCGCACCTTTAAACAGCCGCCCGGTGCGTGGCGCAAAGAAAACCAAAGCCGCGCACATTAGTGTGCGGTTTTTTTTGCCCGTTACGCTGCGCTTTCGGGGCATGATAAAGCCCTTCTTTATATGATATTGAAAACCATTCCCATTTGCATTAACGTTGTTAGCCCATTTCTACAGGAATGTAAGCGCAATGAAGATGGCATGGAGTGGTGTGCTGATTGGGTTAAGTGCTTTACCCGCTGCAGCGGCGACCTGCGAGTCGCCATCGGTTCAAGGAGAGCAAAAGGGCAAATTTGATGCCAGTGGCGAAGTTTGCTTTGAGTTGCCCGCTTTAGGGGAAAACTACGTGCAGGCGACGCTTTCCGGGGTAACGGATGCCCGTTTACTTGACCGCGACAACCGTCGAATCCGCGCCCTGATTGAAGGTGGGCCGGCGGATGGCACCCAGTCGCTTCTGTTTTCGCTGCCACCGCATCAAAGCACCACCCTGGTATTGCAGGGCAACGAAGGCACACATTGGCAATTTCAGTGGCGGATAAAAGAGACCGCACCGCTGTCCAGTGCCGACAGCCCAGCCCCTGTCAGCCCACGACTGCAAACCTTGGCGAAACAGTTGCAGAACGGCGCAACGACGGACGCTTTCTGGCAAGCGCGTCAGCATGAGGGCACGCCATTAGTGGAGCCGGTCGATTCCCGGCATAAACGGGTGACGTTCCTGTGGCGCGGGGCGCATAAGAACGTGTTTCTGCTTGGATCGCCCGCGGGCGAACATGATCCGCTATTTCGGCTCGGTAATTCTGACGTCTGGTTTCGTAGCTATGTCGTGCCTGCCGACACGCTGATGCAATATCAGCTGGCGCCGGATGTGCCGAAAATAGAGGGCAATGCACACGAACAACTGCGGGCAATGCGGGTCAGTGCACAGGCCGATCCGCTCAACCCCAACAGCCTCAATCCTGCCAACGATCGCTGGAAGCGTCATTCCCTTCTGGCGCTGGACCCGGCGCGCTACTGCACTTTGCAGCGCATGAAAAAGCCGATTCACTCCGGGCAACTGACGCGCCATCAGATTGACAGCGATTTTCTCGGCAACACCCGTGAAATCAAAATTTACCGCCCACGTGTATCGCAGCCCGCGCGCTGGACGCTCTTGCTGTTTGACGGCAAGCAGTATCAGGACGATTACCATTTTGCCAACGTGCTCGATGACCTGATTGCACGCCACGTGCTGCCGCCCGTCAACGTGGTTTTTATCGATACGCTGGATAACGCCCGACGCGGGATTGAGCTGCCGCCGAATCCGCGCTTTGCCGATTTTATGGCGCACGAACTGTTGCCGTGGCTGCATCGTAAAGGAGTGAACCTGCAACGGGATAAAACGGTGCTGGCAGGGTCGAGCTACGGCGGGCTGGCGTCGTCGTGGGTGGCGCTGCGCTATCCGAACCTGTTTGGCAACGTGTTAAGTCTGTCCGGTTCGTACTGGTGGGCACCGAAAGGCGAAGCGACAGATTGGTTGACGCGTCAATATCAGCAGGCGCCGCGCTACCCGATTCGTTTCTGGCTCCAGGCTGGTACGTTTGAAACGCGCGGGCCCGGCGGCGGAAATTACTCGAATACGCGGGAGTTTGAGCAGGTGTTGCGTGATAAAGGATATCGCGTCAGCTTCCATCCGTCGTCCAGCGGCCATGATTATGCCGCGTGGTGCGAAGCGTTGGTGGAAGGCATGCGCGATTTTACCGGGCTAGTCCGCAAGTGAGAACCAGCGACGCCAGACGAAGCGCAGCAAGTAAAACTCTAGCGCGCCAAGCACCAAAAACCAGATACAGAACAGGATGGTGTACAACTGGCTGAGGTCCATCAAATGGAAAACGGACACCAGTTTTTGCGCCACTGTCAGCCCCAGGGAAGGGGCGGGCAGCAGCAAACAGGACAAAAAGGCCATCAGCAAAATGCCGCCAGCGGTGACCAGAGATTCAAGCGGATGCTTCATGGTGTTGTTAATCAGCAGTTAAAAAGGACATTGTCCGGGAAACGCCCGCTGACGGCAACCCTCCCGGCCCGCTTCCGGCTTACGCCGCCCAGATTTCACAGTGTTTTTCCACAAGCGATATCAACGAGCCGCCGTCGGCGATAAATTCACGCATCCGGTCTGCCTCGCTGTAGCCCTGTTTCACCTGTAAGGCCAACGCGTCGATCGCACTGCTGGCCTGTAGCGTATCCGCCCACGGGGCGACTTTCTCCATCAGGCGCTGAATGTCATCGGAAATCGTAGACTGTTCCCCTGAATGCACGTCGGTCAGCACGCCCGCCAGCCCGTAACGGCAGGCCTGAAAACGGTTAAATTTATACAGCAGGTAATCCTGTGGTGTGTGTTTAAACGGCCGGGTTTCCAGCAGCCAACTGGAAATCGCCTGAATCAGCCCGGCGATATTCACCGCGTGCGCCAGGGTCAGCGGCGTATCCATCACTCGCACTTCAACCGTGCCGAAATGCGGACTGGGGCGAATATCCCAGTGCAAATCTTTAATGCTGTCGATGAGGTTGGTATAGCACAGGCGACGGAATAACCCTTTAAATTCCTGCCAGTTGGCGACCCACGGCATGGGGCCCATATCCGGGAAAGCGGAAAAAACGTTCAGGCGCGACGACGCGAATTTGCTGTCTGCGCCTTGTAAATAGGGCGATGCGGCGCTGAGCGCTATCAGGTGTGGCACAAAGCGCGACAGGCCGTGCAGCAGATAAATGGCGTCATCGCCATGAGGACAGCCGACGTGCACATGCTGGCCAAACACCGTCGCCTGCTGAATGAGATAACCAAACTGCTCCAGGGTGCGCAGGTAGCGCTCGTTATCGCACACCTCCTGGCGCTGCCATTTCTGGAACGGATGGGTCCCACCGCCACAAATTTGCAGATGCTGATTCGACGCGGCTTTCAGCACCGACTGACGAAGCGCGGAAAACTGGCTGCTGGCCTGATGAATGTCGTGGCACACGCCGGTGGCAATCTCCAGCATGCTCTCGGTGATGTCGTGTTTGACCTCGCCTGCAGAACCCGTCTCGCCAATCTCCGCGATCAACGCCGAAGAGTCCTGGCTCAGGTCGAAACCCGGCGGATTCACAATCTGCATTTCTAGCTCAATGCCGAGGGTATAAGGATCGGAAACATGAAAGTCAGGTAGCGACATAGCATTGTCCATCAGGTTTTTTTGTCAGTATAGGCGACAAAAATGCACTTCACCGCAGGGTGCTATCCCATGATATAACAAGGATAAATAACACCTTTAGGGGGCAGCGTGGCAGAGATCAACAAATACGGACAAGTCGTGGGCGATCCACTGCCGGAGTGGCGGGGCGCAGGGTTGCTGGAACGTAAAACCTTAACGGGCCGACGCTGTCGACTTGAACCGCTGAACGCCGTGCGTCATGCCGCGGATCTGTTTGAGGCTTTCGCCCTGGTGCCTGACGACCGCGACTGGACGTGGCTCGCCAGCGAGCGCCCAGCCTCCGTTGCGGCGACCCGTGCGTGGCTGCAGGGCAAAGTAGATGACGAGGCGTTAGTGCCCTTCGCGGTGATTGATTTACGCAGCGAATGTGCGGTGGGCGTAGTGTGCCTGATGGCTATCGAGCGCGCTAACGGCACAGTGGAAATCGGCCACATTAGCTGGTCGATGCGCATGAAGCGCACCGTTATCAGCACCGAAGTGGTCTGGCTATTGCTGCGTGAAGCCTTCGCCTGTGGCTATCGCCGCGTGGAATGGAAATGCGACGTCCTGAATACCGCCTCACGCCAGGCGGCAGAACGCATCGGTTTTACCTTCGAAGGCCGTTTTCGTCAGCGGATGGTGCGTAAAGGCCGCAATCGCGACAGCGACTGGCTCTCGATAATCGACGGCGAATGGCCCGCGATTGATGCCGCACTTCAGGCGTGGCTCGATGAAAGCAACTTTGATGACCAAGGCCAACAGCTACATAGGCTGGAGCGTTTTCGCGAGTAGGGTCACGAGCTGATTATTGCTTCGCAGCCATGCCACCCGACAAATTTTCCCCGCCAGCGCAGGCGTGAACTCGTCGGTTAATTGCAGGCGAATGTCCTGCCCGTTCATCGCCACAACGCGGGCCGCCATAAAACTGGGTATGTCGTGGGTCGCAAAGCTGATAGCTTTAAATACGCTCTCTTTGGCGCTAAACACCAGTGTCAGCGCCAGTGGGAAAGAGTGCCCAGACGTCTTTAGCAGCTCGCTTTCTTCGGTCGAAATAATACTTTCAGCAATCTCTGCGCAAATATCCGCGCTTAACACCGTTTCCAGATCCACCCCCACCGGTTCGCGTGATACCACCGCCAGCGCGGTGGTGCCGCTATGGCTAATGCTACCGTACCAACCGTTGGGCCACAGGGGTTGTCGGTTGTCGCCGATATCAGGAATGACACGCATACCCTGTTGCTGTAAGGCATAAAACGCGGCGAGTCTGCCTGCGAAGTGCTCTGCTTTGCGCTTCTTCCCGGCGTGTGCCAGTCGGGCGTGATGAGGCAGCCACAGGAAATCAGCGTCGGTGAAGGTCGCGGGGTCGAAATCAATCTGATGAAGCGTATGACCGCCAAGGGAAAGGGTGCTGTGCTCTGTTTTCATGGTGAAACCCCTCTCCCGCAGGAGAGGGGGGCCTCGTTATCAGAAGTGCGTGTTTACGCTCATGTAGTAAGTACGGCCAGACTCGTTATAGGTCTCTGCACCCGCGCCGTACATATAACCTGTTGCGCCGCCGGTGGTCTGGGCGTTGCCCGCACGCCAGTGACGTTTGTCGAACAGGTTATCGATACCCGCGGTGAAGCTGACGTATTTGGTCGCATCCCAGGTGCCGCTCAGGCCCAGAATGCTATATGGGCTGACTTCGTTCAGCTCGGTTCCGGTCGCCGGTTGGCCTTTGTAGTTGTACTTCTTAGGCTGCTGCTTGCCATACCAGGTGAAGGTCGACTGCACGGAGAAGTCCTGATACACCTGCCAGCTCAGGGTCGAGTTGAGGGTGTATTCCGGGATGATCGACAGGCGATCGCCGGTCTCTTTGTTCTTACTTTGCAGCATGTAGGTAACGTTGTTGGTCCAGTTAACGGTCTCGCTCACCGGGACGTTCAACGTGCCTTCCAGGCCTTCAACCACTGCTTTCGGGACGTTCTCCCACTTGTAGAGATCGGTCCCGGAACCGTTGGTGTAAACCGGAGAATAGCCTGCTTCAATCTTGTCGCGATAGTCGTTGCGGAACCAGGTGGCACCCGCCAGCCAGCCGTCACGCTTAAATTCCAGACCAATTTCTTTGTTGATGCTGGTTTCCGCTTTCAGATCTTCATTCCCTTGCAGGTAGCAGCCGCTGGCGCTGGCGTAGCAGCCCTGGCCTTTGCTGTAGAGAATGTAGTTCGGGTTGGTCTGGTACAAGCTCGGCGCTTTATAGGCCCGGGCGATCCCCATTTTCAGGGTGAAATCGTCCCACAGTCCTTGCGACAGATTCAGCGACGGGCTCCAGTTATCGCCAACAATGCTGTGGTGATCGAAACGTAACGCCGGGGTCAGCATCGTGGTGTCGGTCACTTCAATGTTGTCTTCCGCGAACAACGAGAAGATTTCCGCCTGCGAATACGGGCTGCGGTTGGTGCTGCTGTAGCCCGGAATAGTGCCGCCCATAAAGGTCTGAGTATTCGACGCCATATCTTTCATGCGTTGCTGGTTCCACTCGGTACCCAGGGTCAGCGTCTGGTCGAACACAAAGTCGATTGGCAGGTTGATTTCGCTGTGCAGCAGCACATCGTCCAGATCGATATCGACGAACTTATCAGAGTTGAAGATACCTTCCGTGCCGCCCGCCAGACCTTCGCCTTTACGCGAGTTGCGGGTGTGTTCGTACTGCGCCCAGGTGCTGGTGGTGATGCCATTATCCCAGCCGCCGTTCCAGGTCAAAGAGTAGTTTTGGCGATACAAACGGTTGGTTTCTTTACCGTAGTTTTCTTTGACGAAATTATTGGTGTTGGTGTTCTGGGTATCGCCCGCATACAGGTTATTCTGACGGCTGTAGCCCGCCTGCAGTTCCAGCGACTGCATTGGCGCAAAGTCCCAGCGCAGCACGCCGTTGATGTCTTTGTTTTCCACCCCTTCACGCCCGGCGGGCAGGGTGTTCTGGTAAATCCCGGTACGCTCAGACTGGTGACCTTGGTTAATGTCCCAGGCGTCGGCTTGGGTTTTGTCCAGGTTACCGTTCAGACGGAAACTGAAATCACCGCCCATCGGGCCAGTCAGGCTGAAGTTGGTGCGTTTGGTGGAGCCTTCATCTTTATGCTCCGGCAGGTTCATAAAGGTGTCCCAGCTGCCGTGCCACTCATTGTTCACTTTTTTGGTGATGATGTTCACCACGCCGCCTGCCGCGCCGTTGCCGTAGCGTGCCGCCGCCGGGCCACGAATAACGTCGATACGCTCAATCATCTCTGGCGGAACCCAGCTGGTGTCGCCGCGGGTGTCACGCTCGCCGCGCCAGCCTAAACGAATTGAGTTCCGGCTGGTGACCGGTTTACCGTCAATCAGGATCAGGGTGTTTTCCGGGCCCATGCCGCGAATATCAATCTGGCGGTTGTTGCCGCGCTGGCCGCTGGTGGAGTTCCCGGTCAGGTTAACGCCAGGCATGGTGCGGATGATTTCTGAAATGTCACGTGCGGGTGGGCGTTTACGGATTTCATCGGCGGTAATGGTTGAAACGCCCGGTGCTTGCAAGTTCTGCTGCGCCGCGGTAACGACCATGGTTTCTTCAGCGTCTGCAGTTTTTGCCTTTTCGGTCTCTTCTGCGAATGCGGGTGAAGCCACCCCGTAAATACCCAGATTGACCAGTAAGGCCAGGGATTTGAGTTTGTTATTCATTGTGAGCCAACGTCCTGCTGTATCAAATAAACCCCCTGTCAGAGCGCAGGGGAAGGAAAGTAAAACGCGCGCCAATACGCTATTGCAAATGCAAATAGTTATCAATAATATTATCAATAATTTTTAGCCTGTAACAAAATAATCCACAAATAGCGCGGGGTTAACGTGGCGGAGACGGTAACGACAGGGAGTGCAGCCTGGTGGGAACGCATTGACGGGCCCCAATGGCGGCGGGAAGGGGAGTGTTGCCACGTCACGTTTTACTGGCGCGATCCGGCAGGCAGCGAGCCGCATTCGACCCTCAAGCGGGTGTGGCTGTACATCACCGGCGTGACCGATCACCACCAGAATTCGGTGCCGCAGACGCTGTCCCGTCTGCCGGGCACTGACGTCTGGCAGTGGCAGACGCGGCTGCCTGCCAGCTGGCGAGGCAGCTACTGTTTTATTCCTTCCGAACGTGACGATGATTTCGATGCCGCGCTGTTTAACGGCGACGCACCGGACCGCATTCTGCTGCGCGAAGGGTGGCGAAAACTGTTGCCGCAGGCAATGGCCGATCCGCGCAATAAGCACAGCTGGCGCGGAGGACGCGGGCACGCGGTGTCTGCGCTCTCGCTGCCGGATGCACCGGTTCAGCCGGGCTGGGATTTGCCCGACGTGGCGTATAACCCGCCGGTATGCATTGAATGGCGCAGCCAGCGTCTCGGCAACGTCCGTCGGGTGTGGATTTATTGCACGGGAAACGCCTCGCATTACGCGCGCCCGCTGGCAGTTTTACTTGATGGTCAGTTCTGGGCTGAAAGTATGCCGGTGTGGTCACCGCTCGCGCGTCTGACCCGTGAAGGTCAGCTTCCGCCCGCGGTGTACGTGCTGGTGGATGCCATCGACACCGCCCATCGCAGCACGGAATTGCCGTGCAACACCGATTTTTGGCAGGCGTTACAGGCCGAGTTGCTCCCGCAGATTCAGCGCATCGCGCCGTTCAGCGAGCAGCCGGAACGCACATTGGTCGCCGGGCAAAGCTTCGGCGGGCTGGCGGCGATGTTCGCCGGGCTAAGCTGGCCGCAGCGTTTTGGCTGCGTGCTGAGCCAGTCCGGCTCCTACTGGTGGCCGAAACGTGGCGATCGCCACGGCGGCGTCATTCTCGAAAAACTTTCTCGCGGTGAATTTTCGCCGCAGGGCCTGCGCATCTGGCTCGAAGCCGGACGTCGCGAGCCGGTCATCTTTGAGGCCAATCAGGCCCTCTTACAACAACTACAACAGCAGCCGGTTTTCTGGCGTCAGGTTGACGGCGGACACGATGCGCTGTGTTGGCGTGGCGGGCTTACTGCGGGGCTGATTGCGCTCTGGCAGCCGTTGGTCGATGCATAAAGCGCGCTTTATGACAGGAGTGTGGTATGCAAATCAGTAACCCTTTCGATGATGCGCAAGGGCAGTTTTATATCCTGCAAAATTCCCGCCAGCAGTACAGCCTTTGGCCGCAGCAGTGCGCCCTTCCGGCGGGCTGGGAAATCGTCTGCGAACCGCAAAGCGCCGAGGTTTGCAACGCCTGGCTGGCGGCGCGTTGGACCACCCTGAACCCTGCCCATTTTGCCGGAGGCCGTCATGACTGAACGTCTGCCGCTGGTTGCGGCCCAGCCGGGGATCTGGATGGCGGAACAGCTTTCTACGCTACCGAACGCCTGGAGCGTCGCCCATTACGTTGAACTCGACGGCGAAATGGATGCGTCGCTGTTACAGCAGGCGATAACGCTGGGATTGGCGCAGGCCGACACCCTGCGGATGCGCTTTACCGAAGACAATGGCGAACCGTGGCAATGGGTTGATGACGCGCTCTCCCCAGGTGTTTCTGCGGTACAGGATTTACGTCATGAAGCCGATGCCCACGTTGCCGCACTCGCGCAGATGCAGGCTGACTTAGCGCAAAACACCCGCGTCGACAGCGGCAACCCGCTGGTTTGTCACCGGCTGTTTCACGTGGCCGACAACCGCTGGTACTGGTATCAGCGATATCACCACTTGCTGGTGGATGGCTTCAGTTTCCCGGCCATTACCCGCCAGATCGTGCACATTTACTGCGCGTTGCGGAAAGGCGAAACGCTGCCAGAATCCCCGTTCACCCCCTTCGCCGAAGTCGTCGATGAATATCAGCGCTACCGTGAAAGTGACGCCTGGCCCCGCGACGCAGCATTTTGGGCCGAACAGCGCCAACAGTTACCGGCTCCGGCCTCGCTGTCTGCCGCGCCGTTGCCGGGCCGCGCCACGGACACCGCCATCTGGCGACTCAAACTCAGCGCCGACAAACAGGCTTTCAGCCATTTATCCGCCGCCATCGCCAGCCCGCGCACCGATTTAGCCCTCGCGCTGGCCGCGCTGTGGCTGGGCCGTCTGTGTGGGCGAAACGACTATGCGGCGGGCTACATATTCATGCGCCGTTTAGGTTCGGCGGCGCTGACGGCCACCGGACCGGTGCTCAACGTGCTGCCGCTGGCGGTGACGCTCAAACCGGAAGAAACCCTGTCGGAACTGGCCACTCGTCTGGGCGCGCAGCTGAAAAAAATGCGTCGCCATCAGCGCTATGACGCCGAACAAATCGTGCGTGATGCCGGCAAGGCGGCGGGTGACGAACCGCTGTTTGGCCCGGTGTTTAATGTCAAAGTATTCGATTATCAACTCGAGATCGACGGCGTTCATGCCACGACGCATACGCTCGCCACCGGACCGGTGAATGATCTGGAGCTGGCGCTGTTCCCGGACGAAGAGGGCGGTCTGACCCTTGAAGTGCTGGCTAATCAAAAGCGCTACGACGAGCAGACGTTACGCCGACACATGGCGCGTTTAGAGGCGATGCTCACGCAGTTTGCCGCCAACCCTGCGCTGCGCTGCGGCGATGTGGATTTGGTGTCGGATACCGAATATCAACGCCTTGAACAGATTAATGAAACCGGCATCACGCTGCCGGAAACTACGCTCAGCGCGCTGGTGGCGGCCCAGGCGGCGAAAACCCCTGACGCGCCCGGGCTGGCAGATGCCCGATTGCAGTTCAGCTATCGCGAAATGCGCCAGCAGGTGGTGGCCCTGGCGAATCTGCTGCGCGAGCGCGGCGTCAAACCCGGCGACAGCGTGGCGGTGGCGCTGCCCCGCTCGGTCTTTTTGACGCTGGCGTTGCATGGGATCGTCGAAGCGGGCGCGGCCTGGCTGCCGCTCGACACCGGCTATCCGGACGATCGTCTGCACATGATGCTCGAAGACGCAAAGCCGTCGCTGCTGATCACCTCTGACGATCAGCGCGGACGTTTCGCCGGGATCGACACGCTGTGCTACAGCGCGCCGCTGGCGGCGGAGGACGACACGCCGCTGGCGCTGTCGCAGCCGGGTAATACTGCCTATATCATCTTTACCTCCGGATCGACCGGCCGCCCGAAAGGGGTGATGGTCGGGCAGACGGCGATCGTCAACCGTCTGCTGTGGATGCAGGATCACTATCCGCTGACCGCCGCCGATGTGGTGGCGCAAAAAACGCCGTGCAGTTTTGACGTGTCGGTATGGGAATTCTGGTGGCCGTTTATTACCGGCGCGAAACTGGTCATGGCCGAGCCGGATGCGCATCGTGATCCGCTCGCGCTGCAACAGTTCTTCGCCGATTTCGGCGTGACCACCACCCACTTTGTTCCGTCGATGCTGGCGGCGTTCGTGGCCTCATTAACGGACGACAACGTGGCGTCGTGCCGAACGTTGAAACAGGTCTTTTGTAGCGGCGAAGCGCTGCCCACCGCGCTGTGTCGCGAATGGGAACAGCTCACTCACGCGCCGCTGCACAATTTATATGGCCCGACGGAAGCGGCGGTGGACGTCAGTTGGTATCCGGCGTTTGGTCCGGAACTGGCAGCGGTCAGCGGCCACAGCGTGCCGATTGGTTTCCCAGTATGGAATACCGGTCTGCGCATTCTCGACGCGCAGATGCGGCCGGTGCCGTTTGGCGTGGCGGGGGATTTATACCTCACCGGCATTCAGCTGGCGCAGGGCTACATGGGCCGCCCGGACCTGACCGCCAGCCGCTTTATTGCCGATCCGTTTGCCCCTGGCGAACGCATGTATCGCACCGGCGACGTGGCGCGCTGGCTGGATAACGGTGCGGTGGAATATTTAGGCCGCAGTGACGATCAGCTCAAAATCCGCGGACAGCGCATCGAGTTAGGTGAAATCGAGCGCATGATGCTGAGCCTGCCGGACGTGGCGCAGGCGGTGGCGCATGCCTGTGTGTTGAATCAGGCCGCGGCGGTGGGCGGCGATGCGCGTCAGTTGGTGGGCTATGTCGTGTCCGAATCCGGATTACCGTTGGCCTGCGATGTGCTGCTGGAAAGCCTGCGCGACAAACTCCCGCCGCACATGGTGCCGGTCACGATTATCCCGCTGGCCTCGCTGCCACTGAGCGCCAACGGCAAGCTGGACCGCAAAGCCTTACCGCTGCCGGAACTGACGCAAAAAGCGCCGGGACGTGCGCTGGAAAGTGCTACCGAACGCGCGGTGGCGGAAGCGTTTGGCGCGCTGCTGGGCTGTGAGATTGGCGACGTCGATGCTGATTTCTTCGCCCTCGGCGGCCATTCGCTGCTGGCGATGCGTCTGGCGGCGCAGCTCAGCCGCACCTTTGCACGTCAGGTCACGCCGGGGCAGGTGATGGTGGCCTCGACCGTGGGTAAACTCAGTCATTTGCTGGATTCGGTGAACGATGCGCAGGCTCAGCGTCTGGGCTACGAGGCGATTCTGCCGCTGCGTGAAAGCAGTGGGCCAACGTTATGGTGTTTCCATCCGGCGTCCGGTTTTGCCTGGCAGTTCAGTGTGCTGGCTCGCTGGCTGAGCCCGCGCTGGTCGATAACCGGCCTACAGTCGCCGCGCCCGGAAGGGCCGATGGCCAGCGCGGAAAATCTGGATGCACTGTGCGACCATCATCTGACGTCGCTGCTGCAACAGCAGCCGCACGGCCCCTATTATCTGTTCGGTTACTCACTCGGTGGCACGCTGGCGCAGGGCATTGCTGCGCGTTTACGTCAGCGCGGTGAATCGGTGGCGTTTCTCGGTTTGCTGGATACCTGGCCGCCGGAAACCCAGAACTGGTCAGAGAAAGAGGCTAATGGTCTGGATCCGGAAGTGCTGGCAGAAATTAATCGTGAACGCGAGGCGTTTCTGGCTGCGCAACAGGGGCAGGCGTCCGGCGAATTGTTCAACGCGATTGAAGGTAACTACGCCGATGCGGTGCGCCTGTTAACCACCGCGCACAGCGTGGCGTTCGACGGTAAAGCCACGCTGTTCGTCGCCGAAAAAACGCTGACGCCGGGCCAGGACCCGCATCGTGCCTGGAGGCCGTGGGTGAAAGAGCTGGAGGTGTATCGCCAGAACTGCGCCCATGTGGACATCATTTCCCCGCAGGCATTTGAGGCGATTGGCCCGGTGCTGAAGGAAATATTGGCATAATAAGGGGGGATTGAGCGGCTCAGACCCTCACCCTAACCCTCTCCCTCACAGGGAGAGGGGATTTATCTTTTCCCCCTCGTCCCTTTGGGGTGAGAGAACAGGGTTCAATACTTTTCCGGCAAGCGGTGAACGGCTTTCAGCATGCCTTCTTCCATTTCGATATACCCACCCACTTTTAATTGAGAAAGCATTTTCATCACCGTGCTGCGTGACAGACGCGTTCTTTCCAGAATGTATTTTGCCGCAGAGAGAGTCTCTCGAATGTCCACAGGCTCATTCATCAGCGACATCAACTGGAACTTCAGGATGTCATAGCTGGTAGGGGCAGTCATGATCACGTTCTTTTTGAAGAGATTCGTTGTGATGGTGGTGATGTGGCCCACCAACAATTCCCAGGCGTTATTTTGCGCAATGATTTCATGCGCTCTATCGGTGGTTAAGATGGCAATTTCGGCGTCACTCAGCGTCTCAATAAACAACCCAGAGTTATGTGGAACCCTGTTGGTAATGCCCATAATATTCGGTGTCGCCAATGAAGAGATGACGAAACCATCCGCATTCCTGCACACCTTCATCAGGCCAGAGCGCAGGAGGTAACACATATTTATTCCGTCTACCGAAAAGAAGAGCTGCGTATGGGGAGGCACAAATTCAAAGGTGACATACGGGGCCAGCACCTCGATGAGATCAAACGTTGCCTGTGACCGAATCAGCGTGGTGTCGCCTTGCAGGGAGAACTCTTTCATATAAGCACGTCTAAAGTTACAAGCTCATGCCTACAATTTAGCTACAGATTGGCATTGCGTACATCAATACTTCAACGGGATATGGTTGATTGCCAGTAGTAGCCCTTTGTCGGTGATGATGTAGCCGCCGGTTTTTAATTGCGCGAGGATTTTCATGATGCTGCTGCGTGACAAAAACGTGCGGCTTTGCACATAGTTAGCAATGGTGACGCTATTGCGAATGGTTTCCGGTTCGCTCATTAATTCATAAAGCTGGTAACGAATTATATCGTACGAAGATAATGACGATATTTTGGTGCAGTGATCGTATACCCGCGTTACGGTATATATCAGCATCTGAGATAACGGACGCCAGAGGTTATTGTCGGCAATGACTTGATTGGCAACTTCAAGCGGCATCCAACTCACTTCAGAAACGTCATGAGTACGAATAAACAGGTACTCAGGATCCGTCATTTGTGTACTCATCCCAAAAATAAAGGGGGCGGACTCGGTGTTTAACACCATGCCGTCAACGCTTCGGTACAGCGACACGCAACCTTTATGCAACAGAAAGCACTTTCGCTTTTCGTCATCCATGTAGTTAATCACCTTGCGATCTTGTGTTTCAAGGGTGTTAGAAAATGGCGTGAGGTGAAAGAGCATTTTTTCTATTTCAGGAAGGGGTTTTTTATTCCTGAGATTTGAACTTTCGCTAAAGAAATTGCTTTTTTGTTCATATACAGCCATTTACGCCGCCTCTTATATAGGTGAGAATATTCTTATGCTGTTAATAGGTGGCTGCATTATGGTAAAGAACTTTTAGTAAGTGAATAAATGTTACGGTGTAAAATTACACCGAAAAACACCTTGAGTTTAGTGTGCCATTTAATGAAAATTGATTCATGCAGTGAATTGGTGATTTATGAATTAGATTGATTTTGAATACAAGTCAGTTTTCCCAAGATGTTCAAGTCTGACTGGCTGAGCGTATTTGGTTGTAGATCGATTTAAATATCATTGATTACACGGTTACTGTGCAATTCAATTGATGAAGCAAGGAAATGTTCAACGAAAATTCAATTATCTTCGGGTATTTGACAGGCCCCTTATTGCCTGAATTTGTTGTCATGACTTATACAAATAAAAGGAAATCGTTATGAAAAAGAATTTAATTGCTATGGCTGTCGCGGCTACTGGTGTTCTGTCTGCGGCTAATGCATTCGCTGCTGCAGGTCAGGTTAATTTCACCGGCCAAATTATCGATGTGGGTTGTGATGTTATCAACACCGTCTCAAACCCATTACAGGTAAACCTGGGTCAGGTTGCTCGCTCTGAGTTTGCGAACGCCGGCGACACTGCGGCTGCCACGAGCTTCAACATCCAACTGACCAACTGCCCGGTCACTGTTGGCACCGCCAGCATTAAGTTCGACGGCACGGCTCTGAATGGCGACAACAGCGTACTGCAGCTGACTCAGGATTCAGGCGTCGCAACGGGTGTGGGCATTCAGCTTTCTGACCAGGTTGGCGTGCTGCCTCTGACGCAGCCCTCTGTGGCTTACACCCTGCAGTCTGGCAGCACCATGAACAATCTGCCGTTCACCGCGCGCTACAAATCGGTTGCAACGACGGTTACCGCCGGTCCTGCGAACGGTGTGGCGAACTTCAGCGTTATTTACAACTAATACTCTGCCCGCAGGGCTGGATATTAACGCATTGGCCGGCAGCAAGAATGCCGGCCATTTTTTATCTCCCCGACAGGAAAATGTTATGAAAATTTTTACGGGTTCGATACTGGCAGCATTGCTGATGACCTCAACAATTGCCCATGCGGGCGTGATTGTGGGTGGCACACGCCTGATTTATGACGGGAGTAAGAAGGAGTCTTCACTGAGCGTCACTAACCCGGACAAGGTGCCTTATCTGGTGCAGTCCTGGGTTGATACCACCCTCGGTAGCGCTGAGAAAGCCCCCTTTATGGTAACGCCGCCACTGTTTCGTCTTGATGGGGGGCAGCAGAACGTACTGCGAGTTGTCCGCGCGGGCGGCGACCTGCCCAACGACCGCGAATCTCTGTACTGGATGAACATCAAAGCCATTCCTGCGGCTGAGGTCAGCAGCACCCAGAACACCCTGCAAATTGCAGTCAAAAGCCGTATCAAGCTCATCTTCCGTCCCACCGGGTTGAAAGGGACACCTGAAGATGTGACCAGCAAACTGACCTGGCAACGCATCGGCGGCAGCGTACAGGTGACTAACCCAACGCCGTTCTATATGAACTTTATGCAAATCAGTGTCGCAGGCAAAGCATTGAACAACGTGACGTGGGTGGCTCCGCAAAGCACGGCGACATTTGCACTGCCCGCAGGCGTTAGCGGCGGCAGCGTGAGCTGGAAAATCATCAGTGATTACGGTGCCATCGGGCCAGAACACAAAGGTTCTCTGTAATAAGACACAACTCCAGAAAAACACGGCTGAAAAGCAAAAGATGTTTGTCAGGACAGTGCTCTTCGGGGCAGGGGTTAATGGATGAATAGCACAATAAAACAGGGCAGACACATGCCTATTCCGCGAGTGAGTAAGCTTGCGTATTTGATCGCCGGGCAATTTGTGCTGATGGGCAGTTTCCCCTTCAGCGCCCTGGCTCGTGATGTCTTTAACCCGGCGCTGCTGGAAGTCGATGCGCCTCACCAGGGGACGACAGATCTCTCCGTTTTTGAAGACGGAGCAGGCCAGCCGCCGGGTATTTATCACGTCGATATTTATCTGAACAACGATTTGCAGGATACCCGTGACATTGAATTCAGCCTGCAAAAAGATGCCTCGGGGAACGAGAGTCTGCAGCCCTGTTTGAGCGTGGCTGAGCTGAATGAGATGGGTGTCAAAACCGAGTTGTACCCAGAAGTGGGCGATAAAACCGCCAAATGTGCGCGGCTTACGGCGATCCCGCAAGCCAAAGCCGAGTTCCGCTTCAGCGGCCAGCAGCTGTTGTTGAGTATTCCGCAAATGGCGGTTTCGCAGAGCGCGCGCGGGGTTGTGCCGGAAACACAATGGGATAACGGTATCCCCGCTTTTTTGCTCAATTACAGCTTGAGTGGGGCGAATAACTACGCGCGTAACGGAAGGGGTGCAGACAGCGATAGCCAATACGCCAACCTCCGTCCGGGGATCAATATCGGCCCATGGCGGCTACGTCATTACACCACCTGGAGCCGTGACAGTACCGGTCAGGACAAATGGGATACGGTGTATACCTATGCCTCGCGCAGCATTATCTCGTTGAAAAGTCAGTTAGTGATGGGTGAAAGCACGTCGCCATCTGACGTGTTTGACAGCGTGCCGTTTCGCGGCGCACAGCTTGCTTCCGACGACGACATGCTGCCGGACAGCCAGAAAGGTTATGCGCCCGTGGTTCGCGGTATTGCCCGGACGAACGCCCAAGTCATCATCCGCCAGAACGGCTACATCATTTATCAAAGTTATGTGTCACCGGGCGCATTCGAAATCAATGATATGTATCCCACCGGGGGATCGGGTGATCTGTACGTCACAATAAAAGAAGCGGACGGCAGCGAACAAAACATGGTGGTGCCGTATGCCTCATTGCCGGTATTACAACGCGAAGGACGCCTGAAATACAGCCTCACCGGTGGGCAATACCGTGCTTACGACAATAGCGTAGACAACACGCCTTTCAGCCAGGGCACGCTCATTTATGGGTTGCCGAAAGGATTTACCGCTTACGGGGGGAGCCAGCTCGCCGAACACTATCGGTCGGTGGCACTGGGCGTGGGCAAAAACCTGGGGGATTTGGGCGCGTTATCCGCCGATGTCACTCAGGCGTGGTCAGAATTAAAGAATAAACCGTCAGAAAACGGCCAGTCATGGCGTCTGCGTTACAGCAAAAATATCGTTCAGACCGGCACCAACTTTGCTATCGCGGGTTATCGCTATTCGACGAGGGGTTACTACAGCTTGCAGGAAGCGAGGTACACCTGGCGTGACGACGGCAATGACACGTTACTGCTGCCAGAACGTCGACGTAACCGCAGCGAAATGACCATCAGTCAAAGCCTCGGGGGAACCGCAGGTTCGTTATCCCTGAACTGGGTCAGCGAAAACTACTGGAACAGCGACCGGACGATGCGCTCAATTGGCGCGGGATATAACAACTCGTGGAACGGTGTCAGTTACGGCCTGAACTACAGCTATAACGAGAACGCCGTGACTACCGACGGGACGCAAATTGGCCGCGTGTACGACCGCGATCAGGTCTTTAGTTTCAATATTAACGTGCCGTTTAGTCTGTTCCTGCCGAATACCTGGGCCAGTTATACCCTGAACACCAGCAAGCAAGGCAATACCACCCAGACCGTCGGCCTCAACGGAACAGCCCTGGAAGGGAATAACCTCAGCTGGAGTGCTCAGGAAGGGTATGGCAGTCAAGGCGAGGGCAACAGTGGCAACTTGAATGCCGATTATCGTGGCACCTACGGGGAAGTGACGGGCGGCTACGCCTACGACACGAACAGCCAACGCGTTAACTACGGCTTACAGGGCGGGATTGTCGCGCATCAGAACGGCATCACCCTGGGTCAGCAGATGGGGGAAACCATCGCGCTGGTCGCTGCCCCCGGCGCCAGCGGGATTGGGGTGGCCAGTCAAACGGGGGTGAAAACGGACTGGCGGGGTTATGCCATTGTGCCGTACGCCACGCCGTATCGCCGGAATCATGTGCAGCTCGACCCCGAATCGCTGCCTGACAATGTCGATCTCGCCCTAAACAACCAGAACGTCGTCCCTACGCGCGGCGCGGTGGTGCGGGCAAACTTTGACGCCAGTGCCGGTCAACGTGCGCTGATGATCATTTTGCGGGCGGGCGGCGCGCCTGTTCCCTTTGGGGCGATGGTCACCGACCCGGCGCAGAAAGGGGCGCAGGCCTTTATTGTCGGCGATGGCGGGCAGGTTTACCTGACCGGTCTGGAAGACAGCGGCGCGCTACAGGTGAAGTGGGGCAATGATGCCGGAGAACAGTGTTCCGTGCAGTATTCCCTGAACAAACAGACGGCAGATAATGCAGGCGTACAGACGCTCAGCGGTCACTGTCAGTGAGGAAAGTTATGTCTTTATTCTCGTTAGTGAAAAGGTGCCTACTGCTGTGTGGCTTGCTGGCTGGGCTGGGTGTGATCGCGCCGACGGCCTTTGCGGCGAATACCGGGTGCGTAAGTTCGCCTGCTATTCCGGGCCTGGCAACGTTAGGTTCTGTGGCCGTCGATGCCACTGTTCCGGTAGGCACGATTATTCCCGGTACCGAACGATATTTTAGCTTCTCGGGTAACTGCTCCACCATCAGCGGGGTGCCGCAGGGGAGCGTTATCATCACCTGCTTTTACGGAACGGGCACGGAAGTGGCGGGGATGCCTGGGGTATATAATACCGGTGTCAGTGGGATCGGTATTACCTTAATAAACTCTGCGGGCGTGCGTATTTCGGGTGGAGGAGCGAGTTGCGATACCCGAAATACACCCTTAGGATATATTTCAAATACCAGTGCAAAATCGTATTCGATTAGCATGACGCTCGCGTTAGTGAAAACCTCTACCACGGTTGGCACCGGTTCTCTGGTACAGGCGCAAACGAAATTTGGGATCGGGATGTATAACACCGGCTGGGGGCTGGGAAGTAACACCGACAGTTCGGTTTCCTATGCCGGGACCATCAATTATCGGGCTATTTCCTGCGCGGTCAGTACCCTTATTCCTGTTCCACTGCCGAAAGTGCCGCGCGCTGATTTTAACGGCATTGGGTCTACCGCAGGCGATAAGAATTTCACGGTGCCTGTCACCTGTAATTCACCCGCCAACGTGAGTGCATATATGACGTCCTCAACGTACCTGTCAAAACCCAGTGGCGTGCTGGCGTTGACCAGCGGCACCGGGAATGCAGGCGGCGTCGGTATTCAGGTTCTGTATAACGGCAGTCCGGTGGCGTTTGATGGCTATTTTAATGTGGGTAGCATCCTCAATGCCGGCGGGACTTTAAATATTCCTTTTGTCGCGCGTTATTATCAGGCCACCAGTTCGGTCACACCCGGTATCGCCAACGCGACGGCGACCATTACTATGGCTTATCAATAATACGATGCTTGGGTGCGTAGTCTGGAGTTTGATCCCTGACGGCAGTACAGCGTTTTAATACAGCAATATTTTCGATGACTTTTTGCAGTGAAAATGGAGAGGCGGATGTTGCACATCGTAATAGATGATAAAGATACCTTGTACCGAAAAGGCATGGAACTTTTGCTGGAGCAGATTTTCCGGTGCGAACTCGGTGAATTAGTTGAATTCCTACCTCTTGTCGAAACACATGTGGCCGTTGCTGATGTCATCGTAAAAAATTTTGAGCCGGGTGAAAGCTATATCTGTAATCCGATATTACGCGATCGTAAACCGGTCAGTTTATTAATTGGAATTTATGAAGGGGATACCCACCAACATATTGGTGAGCTGCCGTTATGCGTCAATAACATTGTGTTTATCAATCGGGCAGAAAGTCTCGGTAAAACCAGGGCGTTAATTGTCCGAGGTTGGGACAATAGCACCCTGAAGGCGTACAGAAATAACAGACAGAACTGCCAGGGGTGTCTGCATCGAACCCTGTCGCCCCAGCAGGTTAAAGTCGCGGCCCATTTTTATCGCGGCTATAACCCGGAACAAATCGCGAGCAATTTGCAACTCAACGTGAAAACCGTGAGTGCGCACAAGCACATGATCATGACCAAATTTAATCTTTATTCCGATTGTGAATTACTGCATTTTCTCAATGGATTAAAAAAACAAAAACTAATGCCGAATTTGTTTTCAGAGTCCTTGGCGGGCAAATGAATAAAAGCGAGCTGGGGAGGGAACTGTTATCGTTTCCCTAACGGCACCACCAGCGGCGTACCGGCCACCGGGTCTTCAATAATCAGACTCCGCAGCCCATAAATCCGCTCAATCAATTCCGCCGTCACGATCTCTTTCGGCGCACCCTCGGCAATAATTTGCCCATCGCGTAGCGCAATCAAATGCGTGGCGTAACGACACGCCTGATTGAGGTCGTGCAGCACTGCTGCCAGCGTATAACCGCGCTCGCGGTTAAGCTCGCTCAGCAGTTCCAGCAGATCAATTTGATGGCTGATGTCCAGCCAGGTCGTCGGCTCGTCGAGCAGCATGATCGCCGTTTCCTGCGCCAGCACCATCGCAATCCAGGCTCGCTGACGCTGGCCGCCCGACAGTGTATCTACGCTCTGATTCGCCAGCTCTACCATCCCGGTGGCCTGCATCGCATGGTTTACCGCGTCGTCGTCTTCCTTGCGCCAGCGGGTAAACAACGGCTGATGCGGATAACGCCCGCGTGCCACCAGTTCCTGCACCGTAATGTCTCCCGGCGTGGTGGCATTTTGCGCCAGCAGGCCGATGCGCCGGGCCACTTCTTTGCTGGCGAAACGCTGGATCTGCTCGCCGTCGAGAAAGACCTGGCCGTGCTGCGGCGTCATCAGACGGCTCAGGGTGCGCAACAGCGTCGATTTTCCGCAGCCGTTGGGGCCAATGATCGCAGTGAAATGACCGTCGGGAATGGCGACGTTCAGCCCCTCGGCGATCACTTTTTTGCCGTAGCTCAGCGTCAGTTCTTCGCCGTGCAGGCGGGCGTTGGAAACGGTCATTTTTTACGGGACTCCTGAATAAGCAAGGCGATGAGATACAGGCCGCCAAGGCTGACGGTCACCACGCCGACCGGCAACTGGTACGGCATAAACAGCCGTTGTGCGCCGAAATCAGCAAGCGTTAGCAGCAGCGCGCCGCACAGCGCGGACTGGGTCAAACCCCAGCGCGCGGTGCCGCTAATGCGCCGCGCAATGTGCGGGGCCACCAGCGCAATAAAGGAAATTGGCCCTGCCAGCGCGGTGGCGGCGGCAGTCAACACTACCGCGACCAGCATCATCACTAAGCGTGACCGCTCGACCCGCACGCCCAGCGCGCAGGCGCTGTCGTCGCCCATTTCCAGGAGCCGCATCCGGCGTACCAGCAGGGCGGCAAACACCAGCATCACCAGCAGAATGGGTGACGCGGGAAAAATTTTGGCCCACGTCAGGCCGTTAAGCGACCCGGCAAACCACAATCCGGCAGACTGCGCGGTTTCCAGAGAGGCCTTCAGCAGCAGCCAGGTGTTGAACGCCATCAGCATCGCGCGGATGCCAATGCCGATAATGATCAGCCGGAAAGTATCAATGCCATTGCGCCACGCCAGCAGCCAAACCAACAATGACGTGACGATCCCGCCTGCCATCGCCGCGAAAACAATCGCCGTCTGATGCTGACCAAACAGCACCATCGCCACCAGCACGCCGCTCCAGGCCCCGGTGTTAAAGCCCATAACGTCAGGGCTGCCGAGTGGGTTACGCATCAGTGACTGGAAAATTGCGCCGCTGACGCCCAGCGCCGCGCCGACCAACAGCGCCATCAGTACGCGGGGTAAACGCCATTCGGTGACCACCATCGTCACGTTGCGCGGTGCGTCGCCGAACAGGGCGGCGATGACCTGACTGACATCCAGCGTGACCACGCCACTGCGCAGGCTCCAGAGGCTGATCGCCAGGCTCGCCACAATCAGCAGCCCAACGCTCACAACCAGACGGCGGGAAGGGGCCATCATGCGACACCTCCGCGCGACGGCTGACGACGCACCAGCCAGATAAGCATCGGCGCTCCGATAAAGGCGCTCACCACCGACACGCGCAGCTCACCCGGCACCAGCAGGCGGCCCATAATATCGGCAATCAGCAGCAGGGCCGGTGTCGCGAGCAACGTGACCGGCAGCGCCCAGCGGTGATCGCCGCCGACCAGCCAGCGTGAGATATGCGGCACCATCAGCCCGATAAACGCAATCGGTCCCACCAGCGCGGTGGCGCTGCCGCTCAGGACAGTGATCACCAGCAGGCCAATAATTTGGGTGCGCGCCACTTTATTGCCGAGCGCGGTGGCGGTGTCCGCCCCGAGGCTCAGGCTGTTCAGCGAACGGCTTAAACCGAGCGCCACGGCGGCGGCGATCACTATCGGCCCCAGCACCACTTTCAGCGTGTCGAGAGAGCGTATATCCAGCGAACCGGCCTGCCAGAAGCGCAGCTGATCGTAGACATCGGGATTGAGCAGCGCGATGCCGTTCGACAGGCCTTCCAACACTGCGCCCAGCGCAACACCCGCCAGCGTCAGACGTACCGGGCTAAGTTGGCCGCCGCCCTGACTGCCAGTGAACGCCACCAACAGTGAGGCAATCAGCGCGCCGCAAAACGCGAGGAGCAGCTGTTCCTGCGGCAGCGTGAAACCGAACAGCGCGGCACCGAGCACAATCGCAAAGCTGGCCCCGGCGTTCACGCCGAGAATGCCGGGGTCGGCGAGGGGGTTACGGGTGAGGGTTTGCATCAGCGCGCCTGCGAGACCGAGTGCGCCGCCCGCTAACAGACCGGCGAGGGTACGCGGTAAACGGGCATCGAGAATAATGGTGCAATCGGCACGTTGACAGCGGCCGGACAGGGCGTCGAAAACCACATTCAGCGGCAGCGGTTTTGCGCCAATCAGCAGGCTGAGCGCGGCGACGACGATAAGCAGAATGAGTAATCCGGGCACGGCAACGGTGCGCAGCGCGGCGGGAGAAAACGACATAGCAACGTCCATGATGTGATAATGATAGTAATTATCGTTCTCGATCTTATTCGCCTATGTTAGCATGTGCGGCCCCGGAAATGGTACCGAAAGTTCGTTGAAGGCCCTGTCATGCAAAGACAATCCTGGCTGTTGAATCTCAGCCTACTCAAGACACATCCGGCGTTTCGCGCCGTCTTTATCGCCCGTTTTATCTCCATTCTTTCTCTTGGCCTGCTCGGCGTTGCCGTGCCGGTACAAATTCAGTCGTTGACCCATTCCACCTGGCACGTCGGGCTGGCAGTGACGCTTACCGGTGGGGCGATGTTTATCGGCCTGATGCTCGGCGGCGTGCTGGCTGACCGCTACGAGCGTAAAAAGCTGATCCTGCTGGCGCGTGGCACCTGCGGCATTGGCTTTCTCGGTCTGTGGCTGAACGCGATGTTGCCAGAGCCTTCGCTGCTGACGATTTACCTGCTCGGCATTTGGGACGGCCTGTTTGCCTCGATTGGCGTGACCGCGCTGTTGGCGGCGACGCCTGCGCTGGTCGGGCGTGAAAACCTGATGCAGGCGGGAGCGATTACGATGCTCACCGTCCGTCTGGGCTCGGTGATTTCGCCGATGGTCGGCGGACTGCTGCTGGCGAGCGGCGGTTTCTCCTGGAACTACCTGCTGGCGGCGCTCGGAACTTTTATCACCACCCTGACATTGCTGCGTCTGCCGCAGTTGCCACCGCCGCCTCAACCGCGCGAGCATCCGCTGAAATCCCTGATGGCCGGGCTACGTTTCCTGTTTAACAGCCCGCTGATTGGCGGCATCGCACTGCTCGGCGCGCTGCTGACCATGGCCAGCGCGGTGCGCGTGCTGTATCCGGCGCTGGCGATGAGCTGGCAAATGTCGGCGGCGCAGATCGGTTTGCTGTATGCGGCGATCCCGCTCGGGGCAGCGTTTGGCGCGCTGACCAGCGGCAATCTGGCGCGCAGCGAAAAGCCGGGGCAAATCATGTTGCTCACCACGGTAGGCGCATTTATGGCGATTGGGATGTTCAGCCTGATGCCAGTGTGGGCGCTGGGCGCGCTGTGTCTGGCGCTGTTTGGCTGGCTGAGCGCCATCAGTTCGCTGCTGCAATACACCCTGATTCAAACGCAAACCCCGGAAGCGATGCTCGGGCGCATTAACGGCCTGTGGACGGCGCAGAACGTGACCGGGGATGCCATCGGTGCAGCGATTTTAGGCGGTTTCGGCGCGATGCTCACGCCGGTCGCGGCGGCATCCGCCAGCGGATGGGCGTTGGCGATTGTCGGCGTGATATTGGTGCTGTTGCTGGGCGAGTTGCGCCGCTTCCGCCAGGAAACGGCCACGGTTTAAGCTTTTCTCCCTCTCCCTAAGGGAGAGGGTTGGGGTGAGGGTGTTAGCCAAACAACGTTTCCAGGCGCTGTAACACCCGCATCGCGCTGTAATAATCGAGGCGGAACGTTTCGGTGCCGAGCGCATACACCCGCTTGTTCTGCACGGCGGAGAGATGCGACAGCAGCGGATTCGCTTCAATGGCGTCGGTATCTTTCTGATCCCCGGCAAATACAAACAGCGACTGACCGTTCAGGCCTTCCGCCAGATTTTCTCCCCCGAGTTGAATAATGTCATGACGTTTACCCTGGCTCTGGCTGGTGTGCAGCCCGGCGGGCAGCGGCGCGAGGGTGAAGCCCAACTGTTGCAGCAACTTGCCCTGCGCGGATTCCGGGGTCCACAGATTGGCGCTGTGCGCGGCGGCGGTGTATACCAGCGCGCTGACCGGCTGCGGCGGCAGTGTCATCTGCTGTTTGAGCGTCGCCAGCTGCTTATCAAATTCCGCGATGCGCTCAGCGGCCTGTTTTTCCTGGCCAGTGATGGCCCCCAACTGAGTCAACAAACCCTGCCAGCTCTGATCGTCGTAATTGATGATAAGCGTGGGGGCAATGGTCGACAGCTGATCGTACAGCGCCAGCGCAGAATCCCCGCCAGTGGCGCTGATCAGGATTAAATCCGGCATCTGCGCGGCAACCGCTTCGGCGTTGGGCTCACCGATATACAGCCGGGCGAGCTGGCGCTGTTTCGCCACGTCGCCCCATTGGCGCAGAAAACCCTGCTCGTCGGCCACGCGGTTGTTCGGCGTGGTCGCTCCGCTGGCAACCACCGGCGCGTCAATCGCCAGCAGCGAGCCGGTGAGGGTCACGCTGGTGGACACAATGCGCAGCGGTTTGTGCTCCAGCGTGTGCGCGCCGCGGCTGTCGGTGACCTGACGCGGCCAGTCAGCCGCCAGGGCTGAGGTTAATCCTAAAAGGCAAAGCCCGGAAAACAGCAGGGTGTTACGGAAGAAAACGGGGAATTTCACGACGTCAAAGTCCTGTTTTGTTGATGTTAATGAATCTCATTTTCACTTCAGTGCGCCACAGATGCAAGTCGGATGATCAGTCTGACGTTGACAATGGGACGTTTTACTTTTAGCTTACCGAACCAAAATATAAATGATAATTATTCGTAATATCTTTATCGTTTTGGAGGATGATATGGAAACGTCACTGGCTGAGGCCGGGCAGGAAGTCGCACCAACGCTGTCACCTGATAGCTTCTTTTTTATGTCGCCGTACCGCAGTTTCACCACCTCCGGTTGTTTTCGTCGTATCGAACAGCCCGTGGAAGGCGGTGACGATCTGACGGGCGCGTTCCAGCGCACCCTCGCCAGCGCGTTTGCTGACGCCAAAGCGGCCGGGATCGCCCGCCCGATGTTGGTCGGGGCCATTCCGTTTGATACCACTCAGCCTTCCGCGTTGTTCATTCCCCAACGCAGCGAGGCGTTTTCCCGCACCGCCAAACAGCACTCCGCCCCGTATGCCGCCAGCATGAAACCGATGCAGGTGCAGGCACGTCAGGACATTCCTGAGCAGGACCTGTTTATGGCGATGGTGGCGAGCGCTGCGGAGCTGACCGCCACGCCGAAAGTCGACAAAGTGGTGCTGTCACGTCTGATTGAACTCACCACTGACGTGAATGTCGACACCGGCGCCCTGCTGGAACGCCTGATTGCACAGAACCCGGCGAGCTTTAACTTCCACGTACCGCTGCCCGACGGCGGCGTGTTGCTGGGCGCGAGCCCGGAACTGCTCCTGCGCAAAGAGGGTTCGCATTTCAGCTCGCTGCCGTTGGCGGGCTCTGCCCGTCGTCAGCCGGATAACGTGCTCGACCGCGAAGCGGGCAACCGTCTGCTGGCCTCGCAGAAAGATCGTCACGAGCACGATTTAGTGACCCAGGCGATGAAAAACGTTCTGACGCCGCGCAGTGAAATGCTGTCGCTGCCGTCCTCGCCGCAGCTCATCACCACCCCGACGCTGTGGCATCTGGCGACGCCGATTGAAGGCGAAGCGAAAGCCGATGAAAACGCACTGTCGCTGGCCTGTTTACTGCACCCGACGCCGGCGCTGAGCGGCTTCCCGCATGATGTTGCCAAACAATTGATCGCCGAACTGGAGCCGTTCGAACGCGAGTTGTTCGGCGGGATCGTCGGCTGGTGTGACGCGGAGGGCAACGGTGAATGGGTGGTCACCATCCGCTGCGCGAAAGTGCGCGCCAATCACATTCGCCTGTTTGCCGGCGCGGGCATCGTGCCGGCCTCTTCGCCGCTCGGCGAATGGCGCGAAACCGGCGTCAAACTCACCACCATGCTGAACGTATTTGGCCTCAATTAAGGATTGATGATGAGTGTTGCATTTACCCCCTGGCCGGACGATTTAGCGGCCCGCTATCGCCAGAAGGGCTACTGGCAGGATCGACCGCTAACCGACTTTCTGACGCGTCACGCAGACTGCGAAAGCGTGGCGGTGATTGACGGCGGTCGTCGTTTTAGCTATCGCGAACTCAATGCGCAGGTGGATAACCTCGCGTCGTCATTGCAACGCCAGGGGCTGAAAGTGGGCGATACCGCGCTGGTGCAGTTGGGCAATGTGGCAGAATTTTATGTCACCTTTTTCGCGCTACTGCGCATTGGCGTAGCCCCGGTGAATGCGCTGTTCAGTCATCAGCGCAGCGAATTGCAGGCTTATGCCGCGCAAATCGAACCGGCAATATTGATTGCTGACCGCCATCATGCGCTGTTTGCCGACGACGTATTTCTCAACGCGTTCGTCGATGAGCACCGTTCTGTGCGCGTCGTTTTACTGCGTAACGACGACGGCGAACACAGCCTGGCGGCGGCGATTGCCCATCCGGCTGACCATTTTGTCGCGACGCCGACCGGCGCGGGCGAAGTGGCCTTCTTCCAGCTTTCCGGCGGCAGCACCGGGACACCGAAGCTTATCCCGCGCACCCACAACGACTACGCCTACAGCATTCGCCGCAGCAATGAGATTTGCGCTTTTGACCACCACACGCGCTACCTGTGTGCGCTGCCGGCGGCGCATAACTACGCCTTAAGTTCCCCCGGCGCACTCGGCGTTTTCCTCGCTCAGGGCTGCGTGGTCCTGGCGGCGGACCCAAGCGCCACGCTCTGTTTCCCGCTGATTGAACAGCATCAGATTACCGTCGCGGCGCTGGTGCCTCCGGCGGTGAGCCTGTGGCTACAGGCGATTCACGACGACAACAGCCAGGCGCAGTTAGCTTCCCTGACGCTGCTGCAAGTGGGCGGCGCGCGTTTGTCGGCCACGCTGGCGGCGCGGATCCCGGCGGAAATTGGCTGCCAGCTACAGCAGGTATTTGGCATGGCGGAAGGGCTGGTGAACTACACCCGCCTCGACGATTCGCCGGAACGCATCATCCACACCCAGGGCTGCCCGATGTCGCCCGACGACGAAGTGTGGGTGGCCGATGCCGACGGGAATCCGTTGCCGCGCGGCGAAGTGGGGCGCCTGATGACCCGCGGGCCGTACACCTTCCGTGGCTATTACAACAGCCCCGAGCACAATGCCAGTGCCTTTGACGCCAACGGATTCTACGGCTCGGGCGATCTGATTTCGATCGACGAGGACGGCTACATCACGGTGCAGGGGCGCGAGAAAGATCAGATCAACCGCGGGGGCGAAAAGATCGCCGCCGAAGAGGTCGAAAACATGCTGCTGCGCCACGACGAGGTGATTCATGCGGCGCTGGTCAGCATGGAAGACAGCCTGCTCGGCGAAAAAAGCTGTGCGTATCTGGTCACCAAAACGCCGTTACGGGCGGTGGCGGTGCGCCGCTTCCTGCGCGAACAGGGCGTCGCAGAATTTAAACTGCCGGACCGCGTGGAGTGCGTGGATGCACTGCCGCTGACGCCGGTCGGGAAAGTCGATAAAAAACAATTACGTCAGTGGATTGCGAACCGCGCCCTGGCCTGAAGGAGAAGAGTATGGCAATTCCAAAACTGCAGGCCTACGCACTGCCCACCGCCGCTGATATTCCGGCTAACAAAGTGGACTGGGCCTTTGAGCCTGCCCGCGCGGCACTGCTGATCCACGATATGCAGGAGTATTTCCTCAATTTCTGGGGTGAAAACAGCGCGATGATGGAAACCGTGGTGGCGAACATTAAAGCCCTGCGCGACTTCGCCAAAAAGCACAATATTCCAGTCTATTACACCGCCCAGCCGAAAGAGCAGAGCGACGAAGACCGTGCGCTGTTGAACGACATGTGGGGGCCGGGTTTGACCCGTTCGCCGGAGCAGCAGCGCGTGATTGCCGCACTCGCCCCAGACGACGCCGACACGGTGCTGGTGAAATGGCGCTACAGCGCATTCCACCGTTCGCCGCTGGAAGAGATGCTGAAGGAGACCGGGCGTAATCAACTGATTATCACCGGCGTTTACGCGCACATCGGCTGCATGACTACCGCCACCGATGCATTTATGCGTGACATTAAACCGTTCTTTGTCGCCGATGCGCTGGCGGATTTCAGCCGCGAAGAGCATCTGATGTCGCTGAAATATGTCGCGGGCCGTTCCGGTCGTGTGGTGATGACCGAAGAACTGTTGCCGTTGCCTGCGTCAAAAGACGCGCTGCGAACGATTATTCTGCCGCTGCTGGATGAATCCGACGAGCCGCTGGATGACGAAAACCTGATTGATTACGGTCTGGATTCGGTACGGATGATGGCCCTGGCGGCGCGCTGGCGCAAAGTTCATGCCGACATCGACTTTGTGATGTTAGCCAAGAACCCGACGATTGATGCCTGGTGGGCGCTGCTGTCCCGCGAGGTGAAGTAATGGCCGGATTCGATTTTCACGGCAAAACGGTATGGGTAACCGGGGCGGGCAAAGGCATTGGCTATGCCACCGCGCTGGCGTTTGTCGAGGCGGGCGCAGAGGTGACCGGGTTTGATCTGGCGTTCGACCAGGCCGACTATCCGTTCGCCACGTTGAAAATGGACGTCGCAGACCCGCAGCAGGTGATGCTGGTCTGCACGCCGCTGCTGCACGATCTGGCGCGGCTCGATGTGCTGGTGAACGCCGCCGGGATTTTGCGCATGGGTGCCACGGATGTCTTGAGCCTGGACGACTGGCAGCAGACATTTGCAGTTAACGTTGGCGGCGCGTTCAACCTGTTCCAGCAGACGATGGCGACGTTTCGCCAGCAGCAGGGCGGCGCGATTGTCACCGTCGCATCGGATGCCGCACACACGCCGCGCATCGGCATGAGCGCGTATGGCGCATCGAAAGCGGCGCTGAAAAGCCTCGCGCTGACTGTCGGGCTGGAGCTTGCGGCCAGCGGTGTGCGCTGCAATATTGTCTCGCCAGGTTCGACCGATACCGATATGCAGCGCACGCTGTGGGTCAGCGACGACGCGGAGCAGCAGCGTATTCGCGGCTTCGGCGAGCAGTTTAAGCTCGGCATTCCACTGGGCAAAATCGCGCGCCCGCAGGAGATTGCCAGCACCATTCTGTTCCTCGCCTCGGATTGCGCCAGCCACATCACGTTGCAGGATATCGTGGTGGACGGCGGCTCGACGCTGGGGGCATGATGATCTGGATTCGACATTTATCGCTTGAAGCGTTGAACGCCACCAGTGCGGGGACGATGGTAGGGCATCTGGGCATCGTGTATACCCGGCTCGGCGACGATACGCTGGAGGCCGAAATGCCGGTCGATGCCCGGACGCATCAGCCGTTTGGCCTGCTGCACGGTGGCGCATCGGCCGCGCTGGCGGAAACGCTGGGGTCGATGGCAGGGTATCTGATGACCCGCGAAGGCCAGTGCGTGGTGGGGACCGAGCTGAACGCCACCCATCACCGGGCGGTGTCGCAGGGGAAAGTGCGCGGCGTGTGCCAGCCGCTGCATCTCGGTAAGCAGACGCAAAGCTGGGAGATTGTGGTGTTCGACGAGCAAGGGCGGCGCTGCTGTACGTGTCGGCTGAGTACGAGGGTGCTGGGCTAGTTTTTTCCTCTGCGGGCTGATGCCCTCTCCCTAACCCTCTCCCACAGGGAGAGGGGACTGTTTGTGCTCTTCTTATCTCCCTCTCCCTCAGGGAGAGGGCAGGGGAGAGGGGGAAAGCACCCGCCATCGCCAAAATCCTGCCCGCCACCAGACAGTGATCCGCTTAACAATGTCATGTAAATCCCCCGCCTAACCTCCCTTTTCCTCGGTTATCAGGTTGTTAAATCCGGAAGGGGTGTTATAGATACAAAATGTAACATCTTCCCCCTCACTGACGGAATTAGACCATGAATAACCCAGGGAAATACCTGATATGGGCCGTTCTCTCGATCGTGGGAGCCTTCGCCCTTGGCTATATTGCGCTCAATCGCGGTGAACAGATAAATGCCTTATGGATTGTCGTCGCGGCAGTCTGTATCTATCTCATCGCCTACCGTTTTTACGGCCTGTATATTGCTAAAAAAGTGCTGGCGGTTGACCCGACACGAATGACGCCAGCCGTGCGCCATAACGACGGGCTCGACTACGTTCCAACCGACAAAAAAGTGCTGTTCGGTCACCATTTTGCAGCGATTGCTGGGGCAGGGCCGCTGGTCGGCCCGGTGCTGGCGGCGCAAATGGGCTATCTGCCGGGGATGATCTGGATCCTGGCAGGCGTGGTGCTGGCCGGGGCGGTGCAGGACTTTATGGTGCTGTTTGTCTCCACCCGCCGCGACGGACGTTCGCTCGGTGAGCTGGTGAAAGAGGAAATGGGCGCGACCGCGGGTGTTATCGCGCTGATCGCCACCTTTATGATTATGGTTATCATCCTCGCGGTGCTGGCGATGATCGTGGTGAAAGCCCTGACCCACAGCCCGTGGGGAACGTATACCGTGGCCTTCACCATTCCGCTGGCGCTTTTCATGGGGATCTACATTCGCTATCTGCGCCCAGGTCGCATTGGCGAAGTGTCGGTGATCGGTCTGGTCATGCTGGTGTTCGCTATTATCTCGGGCGGTTGGGTGGCGGCGAGCCCGACGTGGGCGCCGTGGTTTGATTTCACCGGCGTACAGCTGACCTGGATGCTGGTGGGTTACGGTTTCGTGGCGGCGGTACTGCCGGTGTGGCTGTTGCTGGCCCCGCGTGATTACCTGTCTACCTTCCTGAAAATCGGCACCATTCTCGGCCTGGCTGTCGGCATTCTGATCCTGCGTCCGACGCTGACCATGCCTGCGCTGACTAAATTTATCGACGGCACCGGCCCGGTCTGGACCGGCAGCCTGTTCCCATTCCTGTTTATCACTATCGCCTGCGGGGCGGTGTCGGGCTTCCATGCCCTGATTGCTTCAGGGACGACGCCGAAGATGCTGGCGAATGAAGGCCAGGCCTGCTTTATCGGCTACGGCGGGATGCTAATGGAATCCTTCGTGGCGATCATGGCGCTGGTGGCGGCCTGCATTATCGACCCGGGCGTTTACTTCGCGATGAACAGCCCGATGGCGGTGCTGGCTCCGGCGGGAACCACCGACGTGGTGGCGTCTGCCGCGCAGGTGGTCAGCAGTTGGGGATTTGTGGTCACGCCGGATACGCTCACGCAGATTGCAAAAGAAGTCGGCGAGCAGTCGATTATTTCCCGCGCGGGCGGGGCGCCGACGCTGGCGGTCGGCATGGCGTACATCCTGCACGGGTCGCTCGGCGGCTTGATGGACGTCTCGTTCTGGTATCACTTCGCGATTCTGTTTGAAGCGCTGTTTATTCTGACCGCAGTCGATGCCGGAACGCGCGCGGCCCGCTTTATGTTGCAGGATCTGCTCGGCGTTATCAGCCCGAACCTGAAACGCACCGATTCGCTGCCCGCGAACCTGCTGGCAACGGCGCTGTGTGTGCTGGCCTGGGGCTACTTCCTGCATCAGGGCGTGGTCGATCCTTTAGGCGGCATTAATACCCTGTGGCCGCTGTTTGGCATTGCCAACCAGATGCTGGCGGGAATGGCGCTGATGCTGTGTGCAGTGGTGCTGTTCAAAATGAAACGTCAGCGTTATGCCTGGGTGGCCCTGGTGCCGACGGCGTGGTTGCTGATTTGTACCCTGGCGGCGGGCTGGCAGAAGGCGTTCAGCGCGGATACCAAAGTCGGCTTCCTCGCGATTGCTAACAAGTTCCAGGCGATGATCGACAGCGGCAAGATCCCGGCACAGTACACCGAGTCTCAACTGTCGCAGTTGGTGTTCAATAACCGACTCGATGCCGGGCTGACTATCTTCTTTATGGTGGTGGTCGTGGTACTGGCGCTCTATTCGGTGAAAACCGCGCTGGCGGCGCTGAAGGAAGACAAGCCGACCGCCAAAGAGACGCCGTACGAGCGGATGCCTGAGGATGTCGAGCCGATTGTGGCGCAGGCGAAGAGCGTGCATTAAGTCGTTTGACATCCCTCATCCCGGCCTTCTCCCCAAAGGGGAGAAGGAGAATAATCCCCTCGCCCCTTTGGGGAGAGGGTTAGGGAGAGGGGGAACAAACCGCAGAGGAACTTCTATGTTCGACACACTATCAAAAGCCGGAAAATACCTCGGCCAGGCGGCAAAAATGATGATTGGCGTACCTGACTACGACAACTATGTCGCGCATGTACGCCTGACCCATCCGGATCAGACGCCCATGACCTACGAAGCGTTTTTCCGTGAACGCCAGGATGCACGCTACGGCGGGAAAGGCGGGGCGAAGTGCTGTTAGCGTCAGGCGTTCAGACCGCCATCGACGTCCAGACCGGTGCCGGAGATTTGCCCGGCAGCGGGGCTGACCAGGAACGTGACGGCGGCGGCGATATCTTCCGGTTTACCGTAATGGCCTACGGCAATTTGCTGGCGCTGGCCTTCGGCCTGTTCGCCATCGGCCGGGTTCATGTCGCTGTCCGTAGGGCCAGGATGCACCAGATTGACGGTGATCCCTTTCGGGCCTAAATCGCGGGCCAGCCCACGGGTGAACGAGTTCAACGCCGATTTACTCATCGCATAGACCGAAATGCCGCTAAACGACACACGGTTTGCCAGACAGCTGCCGATGTTAATAATGCGTCCACCCTGACCAAGGTGTGCCAGCGCGGCCTGCGTCGCGATCACCACCCCACGAATATTCACCCCAATCACTGCATCAATATCTTCCAGCGACATCGATTCCAGCGGGCCGTCACGGGCGATCCCGGCGTTATTGACCAGAATATCCAGCCCGCCCAGGGTTTCCGCTGACTCATTCACCGCCTGCACGATAGCTTGCGCATTGCTGCTGTCCGCCTGAAGCGCATGGCCTTTGCGGCCCAGGGCGCGAATTTCTTCCGCCACCGCCTGCGCTTTGTCGGCGGATTTTTCGTAAGTGATAACGACGTCAGCGCCCGCTTTCGCCAGTGAAAGCGCAATCGCACGCCCAAGCCCGCGGCTGGCACCGGTCACCAGCGCGCGTTTACCTGTCAGATCGATATGCATAGTTGCCTCAGATGTTGAGATGAGTCTTCGGATGAGAACCCTCATTAGGTATAGCGCTCGCTCAGCCCAGCGACCAGATTAATATCGCTGTTGCTCATTTGTTATTGATCTGTGTATTATCGTTAGCCTGAAATATGTCTAGGTGTCTGGATGGCTAATTATAGGGGTATGCAGCGAATGGTAGACAATCGCCTCGAGATGCGCGACATCAGCCTGGCTTTTTCCGGGTTTAAGGCCCTGACGCAGGTGACCTTTACCCTCACAGGCGGGTCGGTGCATGCCCTGACAGGGGCCAACGGCGCGGGTAAATCGACGCTGATGGCGGTGCTGTGCGGCACTTACGATCATTATGACGGCGAGATCCTGCTCGACAATCAGCCGGTGAATATTCGTTCACCGCGCGATGCCAAAAAAGCGGGTATTCATCTGGTACAGCAGGAAGTGGACGTGGCACTGGTGCCGGGTCTGTCAGTGGCAGAGAACATCATGCTCGATCATCTGGCCGGGCCGGGATACCGCTTCAGCTGGCGGCAGGTGCGACAGCAGGCCAAAGCGGCGCTGGCGCAGCTCGACGTAGAACTCGACGTGAAGCGCACCATCGACAGCTGTTCGCTGGCGGAAAAGCAGCAAGTTTTGCTGGCGCGCGCGTTGTCGCACCACTGTCGTTTTCTGATCCTCGACGAACCGACCGCCCCGCTCGATAGCCACGAAAGCGAACGGCTGTTTACCGTGGTCAGACGCCTGCAACAACAGGGCATTGGCGTGGTGTTTATCTCTCACCGCATTCACGAACTGAAAGCCATTTGCGACACCCTGACGGTGCTGCGCGACGGGCGCTTAATCGAAAGCGGGCCGATGGCCGCCCTGAGCGGTGAGCAGATTGTGGAAAAAATGCTGGGTCACGCGCTGACCGATATTTTTCCCCCGGCGCGCCCGGCTTACAGCGACGACGTGGTGTTGCAGGTCGATGGGCTGCATGACGAACATCTGTTGCAGGACATCTCTTTGCGGCTGCGAAAAGGCGAAATTTTGGGCATCGCCGGGCTGGCGGGGGCCGGGAAAACTGAACTGTGCAAGGCGCTGTTTGGTGCCAGTAAAAGCCGCGTTGATCGTGCTGAGCTGAACGGGCAGCCTTGGCGGCCACGTGACCCGGCGGATTCGGTGCTGCGCGGTTTGGCGCTGGTGCCGGAAGAACGGCGCAAAGAGGGCATTTTCATCGATGAGTCGATCGGCATGAATCTGGCGGTGGGCGCGGATAACAGCTTTTCCCGCTGGAGCCTGTTCGGGCATCGAAAAGCCTGGCGCTGGGCGGAAGATGTGATCACCCGCCTCGGCATTCGCACCACCGGCCCGGCGCAGACGCTGCGCAGGTTGTCGGGCGGTAATCAGCAAAAGGTGGCGATTGGCAAATGGCTGCGCGGTAACGCCAACGTGCTGATTTTTGACGAGCCGACCAAAGGCGTGGACGTCAAAGCCAAAACCGATTTGTTCAACCTGATTGACGGCCTGGCCCGCGAAGGCAAAGGCGTGATTTACGCCTCCGGCGAATTTGCGGAGCTGGTCGGTTTATGCGACCGGATCTGCGTGCTGTGGGACGGAAGAATTGTGGCAGAAGTGGCGGGCGCTGAAGCCCGCGAAGAAACCCTACTTTATTACTCCACCGGAGGAGCGGCGTCGTGAGCAAGGCCCTGACAGTTAAAGCGGCGGCATCGGGCCGTCAGCAGTTTTTCGATTTTCTCTATAAGTGGGGCATGTTGCTGACCGTGGTGGCGCTGGTGGCGATTTTCGGCCTCGCGTCGGATAACTTCCTCGATCCGTTCAACATCATCAACATCCTGCGTTCGATTGCCATCGTGACGGTGATTGCCGTCGGTGTGTCGATTTCACTCACCGTCGGCGGCTTTGATTTGTCCGTCGGTTCGACCGCGTCGCTGGCGAATGCGCTGGTGATTTCGCTGTTCGTCTGGCACGGCTTCGGCACCACCGAAGCGATTGTGGTCACGCTGCTGCTGTGCACCCTGGTGGGGCTGTTTAACGCCTTTTTAATCGTCATTCTGCGTATTCCCGACATGCTCGCGACGCTCGCCAGTTTGTTCGTGGTGCAGGGGGTCGCGGCGACCTACAGCTTCGGCGGTTCGATTACGGAAAACATGGTCTTGCCGAGCGGCGATATGGCGGAAGGCATGATTCCGGCAGCGTTTGGCCTGCTCGGCCAGGTGCCAACCATCGTGATTATTATGCTGGTGGTCACAGTGGTGGCACAGTTGGTGCTCTCGCTGACCACCCACGGGCGTCGGATGTATGCGATTGGCGGCAACCCGGAAGCGGCGCGCCTGTCGGGGCTTCGCACCACGCGCTACAAAGTGGCTGCGTACGTGATTGCTTCGCTGCTCGCCGGACTGGGCGGCATTCTGCTGGCATCGCGCATCGGCTCGTCGCAGGTGAACGCGGGCAGTGGCTACCTGATGGATGCGGTCGCGGCAGCGTGGATTGGCTTCTCGCTGGCGGGATCGGGTAAACCCAACGCGCTCGGTACGCTGGTGGGAGCGGTGATCCTGGGCGTGCTGTCGAACGGGCTGGTGATGCTGTCGGTGCCGTATTACGCGATGGACATCATCAAAGGTCTGGTGCTGGCTGGCGCGCTGGCTCTGACCTATTTCCAGCGTCGGGCATAACCATTCGCACATAACAACAACTCAGACATAACGACAATCAGGGTAAACATAATGAAAAAAATCACGCTGTCACTCATCGCGATCGGGTTGCTCAATTCCGTCGCCGCCTATGCCGAAACGCCAACCCCGGTGCCGGCGGCGATCGCCAACCACAGCGGCCCCATTCGCATCGCAATTGTGCGTAATCTTGGTTCGGACGACAACACCACACAGTTCGTTTCCGGTGCCATTCAGGAAGGCAAAAAACTGGGCTTCAAAGTCAGCACTTTTCTGAGCAATGGCGACGACGCCAAATTCCAGGACTTCGTCAACCAGGCTATCAGCCAGAAATATGACGGGATCATCCTGTCGCAGGGCCGCGACCCGTACTCCACCGAACTGGTGAAAAAAGCGGTTGATGCGGGGATCAAAGTGGCGGTTTTCGACACCGCGGTAAAAGGCGATATCCCGGGCGTGACCGTCACCCAGCAGGATGACGGCTCGCTGACCGATCTCTCTTTCGGCCAGTTGGTGAAGGACTTCAACGGCAAAGCCAACATCATCAAGCTGTGGGTCGCCGGATTCCCGCCGATGGAACGCCGCCAGACGCGTTACCAGACGCTGCTGAAGCAGAATCCGGGCATTCACGAACTGGAGTCTATCGGGGCGGTTTCTTCTGATGTGCAGGGCGACACCGCCAATAAAGTCGGCGCGGTGCTGGCGAAGTATCCGAAAGGCAAAATCGACGCTATCTGGGGCACCTGGGATGCGTTCAGCCAGGGTGCGTATAAGGCGCTGAAAGAAAACGGTCGCACTGAAATCAAACTCTACAGCATCGACGTCTCCAACCAGGATTTACAACTGATGCGTGAGGCGAACAGCCCGTGGAAAGTGAGTGTGGCGGTGGACCCGAAACTGATTGGTGCCACTAACGTGCGCTTGATTGCCAATAAAATCGCCGGAGAGCCAACGCCTGCGACCTATGATTTCAAAGCGGCGGCGATCCCGCAGGCGCTGCTGGCGGCACAGCCGGGTGCGGTAAACGTTGCAAGCCTGGGCAAAATTGTCCCGGGCTGGGGCCAGACCGAAGATTTCATCGCACCGTGGTTTGCTACGCTGGAAGCGAAAAATAAGCCGTAAAGTAAACCAGGGGAGGTGTTCCCCCTCTCCTCAAAGAGGAGAGGGGGAATGCTTAACTGTACTGCCGAACCCGCGCAATCAGCTCATCTGCACTGTCAATCCGATCCGCCAGCACAATCAGCGCGCGCCCCAGCGAAATCGCGTGGCGTAAACACGCATGGCGCATGGTGTCGTCTTTGATGGTCTCGATATCCGCCACGTGGGACAACCCGACGCTGCGGCGAATCAATTCGGTGCCGCAGAAGCCCACCGCGTCGTGCCACACCTTTTTCAAAAACTCGCTCGCATAACCTGGGTAAGCCAGCGCGGCATCCTGGGTTTTTTCCGTCGCCAGCGCCTGGAAGTGTTCGGCAAAGGTGTTCCACAGTTCCTGAATATCGGCCAGACGCTGCTCACGCCCGGCGGCGGCATCGCGAATGCCTAACTGGCCTGGCAAGCCGCAGTAGTTCAGCAGCAGATTGCCCACCGCGGTGCCGATATCAAAACCGATCGGACCGAAATACCCGAACTCCGCGTCGATGGCCTTCAGACTGCCGTCGGCGACAAAAATCGACCCGCTGTGAATGTCGCCGTGCAGCAGGGCTTCCGCCTGCGAAAAGAAGCGGTGCTTGAGCGACGCCACCGTCAGTTTCAGCTGGGCGTCAGCGCGCAGCGCGGCCACGTCGGCTTCAATCTCTGCCGGATAATTATTGCGCTCGTGCACCTGATACGGGTCGTTGAAAAACAGATCTTCCGTAATCTCGCACATTTCCGGGTTGATGAAATTCGCCACTTGGGCCTTTTTCTGATGCGGATGCAGGTAGAAATCGCTGGTGTGGAACAGCGTTTGCGCCAGGTAGTGCCCGAGCTGCTGTGCCGCCTGCGGGTAATACGCCCCCTGAATCAGCTCGCCGCGCCAGATGCGATGGTTAGAGAGATCTTCCATCACCATCACCGCCAGTTCGGCGTCGAAATGGTGAATTTTCACCGTGTGTTCCGGGGCGTGCTGGTAATGCTCGACCAGCGTTTGCGCTTCGAGGCGAGCGCGATCCAGCGTCAATGGCCAGGATTCGCCCACGCAGCGCACGTACGGCAGCGCCTGTTTGACGATCACGCGGCTCACACCGTGGGTATCAAAGATTTTAAACACCAGGTTGAGATTGCCGTCGCCGACCTCCTGCGCTGAAACCAGCTCGGACGGATCGTCGAGGCCGCCAAATTGTTGCGCATAAGCCACGGCATCGTGGGCTGTGAAGGTATGGTATTGCGACATTGCCTCGATCCTCATGTTCTCGTGATGAGATAGCCAGAAATAAAGCCATTCAGACGTCTATACATCTGGATTTCATCCTGACACAATGTGACACAACAACGCAACAGGGATTTAACGATATGCAGACATTACAGACCACCAGCCTGTGGGTGCGCGACAATCAGCTGTTTATTCTGGATCAACAGGCGCTGCCGCAAGCGTCACGCTGGCTGGATGCCAATAGCGTCGAGGCGCTGGTCGGCCATATTCATGCCTTACGGGTGCGCGGTGCGCCGTTGATAGGTCTTTCCGCTAGCCTGTTACTGGCGCTGTTGGCGGAGCGCGGCCTGAACCGCGATGCGCTGCTTAATGCGCTCGAAACGCTGCGTGCGTCGCGCCCGACGGCGGTCAACCTGATGAACAATCTCGACCGCATGAAGCTCGCGCTGGCGCAGGAAAATTTCGTTCCTGCGCTGATGGCAGAAGCGCTGCGACTGATTGATGAAGACAAACAGCTTTGCGAGCGCATCGCCATTGCGGGCAGCCAGCTGGTGCAACCCGGCAGCCGTCTGCTGACGCATTGTAATACTGGCGGGCTGGCGACGGCGGGCGTGGGGACGGCGCTGGGCGTGATTAATTTTGCCCATCAGCAGGGCAACGTCGCGAACGTTTGGGTCGATGAAACGCGTCCGCTGTTGCAGGGCGGGCGACTGACCGCGTGGGAACTGGGCGAATTGGGCGTGCCATATCAGCTGATTACTGATTCGATGGCGGCAAGCCTGATGGCGAAAGGGCAGGTCGACGCCGTTTGGGTGGGGGCGGATCGCATTGCCGCCAACGGCGACGTGGCAAACAAAATCGGCACCTATTCGCTGGCGGTACTGGCGAAATTCCACGGTATTCCGTTCTATGTGGCCGCCCCGCACACCACGCTTGATCCGAACTGCCCGAACGGTGAAGCCATTCCGATCGAGCAGCGCGCGGCGACGGAAGTCACCGGCGTGGCAGGCAGTTTCGGCGAAGTGCAGTGGGCGCCTGAAAATGCTCGCGTGTATAACCCGGCGTTCGACGTTACTCCCGCGGCGTTAATCAGCGGCTGGGTGCTGGACATCGGCGTGGTCACGCCAGAAGAGGTGGCGGCGGGGAAATTTGCCTGAGCCGTCTATCTTTAAGGGGGTCCCTTAAAGAGGAGATGATCGTGATTCTTGATCCGAATACTGACCTGAAGCTGGCGCGGGTGGTGGATGCGAAGGGGTTGAGAGGTTAGCTACGGTGGAATCGTTCCGTTCACCCGATGTTCGGCAGGTTCTTCACCCCGTGGAGAACGTGAACGGGACAAGGGGAGCTATCGCGCACCCCTTGTCAATCCCCGCGACCCCGCACAAGAAATCGGTGCTTCGCATTGCCCGGTCTTCCTGCCATCTGCCTGCGGCCGGCTCGACTCGACTTCCTGTCTCGTTTCGCCTCAGCCCGCCATCCCTGGCGGGCTGACCTTGTCATCTGGCCTACAGCCCGGCGATTTCAAGCGGGGACACAATCGGTGCCCAATTTGGCTCTGGGTTTTGTAGGCCCGTGCAAACGGAGTGCCGCCGGGCAAAGCGGAAAACAAAAGATCATGTCGAAGAAGATGTTTCTTCCCGCGCCGCTCTAATGCGCTAAAGAAAGCACGAAAGGAAAATGGGATCACACAGGCACAGCTTGCCGAGGCGTTAGGCAACGGTGCGGTCTGATGCCCTCTCCCCGACCCTCTCCCACAGGGAGAGGGAGAAAACCTAACCTCTCTCGCCGACCCTCACCCCTTTGAGGAGAGGGAGAAAACCTAACCCCTCTCCTCAAAGGGGTGAGGGGGAAAACGTTACGCCAGCGTCGGATACCCGCTCGCAATCTCACTTCCGGTGAACTGCGCAATCCAGCCTTCCGGATTATCGAAAATGCGGATGGCGGTGAAGTTCGGCTCTGAACCCATATCAAACCAGTGCGGCGTACCCGCAGGCACCGAAATCAAATCGTTTTTCTCACACAACACCTGATACACCTCGTCGCCGATATGCAGGCAGAACAACCCCGCACCTTCGACAAAGAAACGCACTTCGTCTTCGCCGTGAGTATGTTCGTTAAGGAACTTCGCCCGCAGCGCCTCTTTTTGCGGATTATCGGCACGTAGGCTGATCACATCCCAGCTCTGATAGCCTTTCTCCTCAACCAGTTTGTCGATGGCGTGTTGATACGCGTTAATCACCGTTTCCGGCGTCGGGTTGGCGCCCAGATCCCGGTCGGCTTCCCAGCGCTCAAAGCGCACGCCTTTCCCGTTCAACTGCTGCTGAATGTCGTGGCCGTCGGTGCTGTGCCAGGTGGGTTCGCTGGCGTTTTTATCAGAGAAAATAGTCAGGGCGCTCATGAGGGAATGTGCTCCGGATGGATTTTATCGAAACGGGAAACCTGATGATGGTGACTGGCGGTATCGCCGTCGCCACGAATTAACTGCACGGTACGAAAACCGGCCTCTGCGGCGGCGTCCAGCTCCTGATGAATATCGGAGAGGAACAGGATTTGCCCGGCAGACTGGCCAATCTGTTCGGCGATGGTCTGGTAAGACTTAACCTCACGCTTGGCACCGGCGTGGGTGTCGAAGTAACCGCTGAACAGATGAGTAATATCACCTTCGTCGCTGTAGCCAAATAACAGTTTTTGCGCCGCGACGGAGCCGGAGGAATAAACATACAGATCAATGCCTTCTGACTTCCATTTTTCCAGCGTCGGCAGCACATCCGGGTAGAGATGGCCGGTGAAATCGCCGTTGACGTAGCCGTCGCGCCAGATGAGACCTTGTAACGCTTTCAGCGCCGTGGATTTACGATCTTCATCCATAAACGCGAACAAAGCTTGTGTGAGTTCGTCGGCGGTGGCGTTCGGTTGGGCGATTTCTTCGCGCAGATTATCCAGAATCGATTTCACTGGCTCGGCGCACGATTGCGCGCGGATAAAGGCCGCCAGTCGCGCGCGCGCATAGGGAAACAGCACGTCATGGACGAAGCGAATATCGCTGGTGGTGCCTTCAATGTCGGTCACAATGGCGCGGATCATGGTTTCTCCAGTTGGCGTAGGCGCAGTTCGCACTCAAATAAAAATTCCAGCCCTTCGAGGTGACGACGCGCTTCTGCAACGTCGCGTCCCCAGCAGGTCAGGCCGTGGCCGCGCAGCAGAAAGCCGTAACTGAGCGGGCGCTCGGAAGCGTAATGTTCGATGCGACGGGCGAGGGCGTCAATATCCTGGTCATTATCAAACACCGGAATGGCGACCTCGTCGAGGTGGCTGCTTTGGCCGCGCAGGGATTTTTGCATTTCATAGCCGTGAAGCACCAGCTCGGCGGATTTTTCGACCCGCGACAGCACCGTCGCATTCACCGTATGGACGTGCAGCACCGCGCCGGCTTCCGGAAACAGGCGATAAATCAGGGTATGAAGTCCCGTTTCCGCAGACGGTATACGCCCGGACGGCACCTGATGGGTGGTGATATCCACCTGCAAAAAATCGTCGCCAGTCAGGCTGCCTTTGTCTTTGCCGGACTCGCTCAGCCAACACAGGTTGGCATCTTCGCGCACTGACATGTTTCCGCCGGTGGCGGGCGCCCAGCCTTTGCCGCCTATCCAGCGACAGGCGTCGACGAGCGCATCGAGTTGCAGGTTTTCAGTCATCTTGCCGTTCTCCGGGCCGGTGAGGTTGTTGTTGTTTAGACGTCTAAGCGTCTTGATTGCCAAATACTAACATCGTGTTATAGTGTCAGCAACAACCGCATTACATTCGGGTAAAACGATAATGAGCCATAACCGACTGATTCCGCAGAGTAAACTCCCTAATTTAGGCACCACGATTTTTACGCAAATGAGCGCCCTGGCGCACGAATATCAGGCCATTAACCTGTCACAGGGCTTCCCTGATTTCGATGGCCCGCGTTATTTGCAGGAGCGTCTGGCGTTTCATGTGGCTCAGGGGGCGAATCAGTATGCGCCGATGACCGGCGTACCGGCATTGCGCGAGGCGATTGCGGCGAAAACGGCGGCGCTTTACGGGCATACGCCGGATGCTAATACCGACATCACTGTCACCGCGGGGGCGACCGAAGCGCTGTACGCGGCAATCACCGCGCTGGTGCGTGAAGGCGATGAGGTTATCTGCTTTGACCCGAGCTACGACAGCTATGCGCCAGCGGTAGCGCTTTCTGGTGGCATCCTCAAGCGCATTGCGCTGCAGCCGCCGCATTTTCGCGTCGACTGGCAGGCGTTTGCCGAGCTGCTGAGCGACAAAACCCGGCTGGTTATTCTCAACACGCCGCATAACCCGTCGGCCACGGTTTGGCAGAAAGGTTATTTTGACGCGCTGTGGCAGGCGATTGCCGATCATGAAATTTACGTGCTGAGCGATGAAGTGTATGAGCACATCTGTTTTGCCGCCGAAGGTCACGCCAGTGTGCTGGCGCATCCGCAACTGCGTGAGCGTTCTGTGGCGGTGTCGTCATTTGGCAAAACCTTCCACATGACCGGCTGGAAAGTCGGGTACTGCGTGGCCCCGGCGGACATCAGCGCCGAGCTGCGCAAAGTGCATCAGTATCTGACGTTTGCGGTGAATACCCCGGCACAGCTGGCGCTGGCGGATATGCTGCAAAACGAACCGCAACATTACCGCGAATTGCCAGATTTCTATCGTGCACGTCGCGATCTGTTTATTGAAGCCCTCGGCAACAGTCGCCTCGAAATTCTGCCCTGCGAAGGCACCTATTTCCTGTTGGCGGATTACAGCGCCATTTCCAGCCTCGATGACGTGAGTTTCTGTCAGTGGCTGACCAAAGAAGTGGGCGTGGCGGCGATCCCGCTGTCGGTATTCTGCGCCGATCCTTTCCCGCACAAACTCATTCGCCTGTGCTTCGCTAAACAGGAATCGACGCTGCTGGCCGCCGCAGAAAGGCTGTGCAAACTCTGACTATTTTACCGTCCAGGCTTCGGAGAATTGACGGTCGCTGAACATATCCAGCAGACCGTTAATTTGCCGCAGGCGCAGGACTTCATCGGCGTCCATCCCAAGTTCCACACTCATCTTTTCATCCGTCCAGCCAAGCTGGCTCAGCTCCCGTACAATTTCTGCCATGGCGTTGATTTGATGACGACCGCGCGCCCGGTTGTGGCGGATAGTCGATGCCATACGACCAGGCTCATCCTCGGCTTCTGAATGCAGAACGCTGACGGGCAAATAGCCTTTAAGCCGCTTTTTGAGCACCGATTTTGATTTCGCCAACTGATGCCGGTGAAAACCATCCACAATTTCGTACTGATTATTATGCGGCCCATGCACCACAATTGGCTGTGTAAACCCGTCGGTCTCCAGCGATTTCAGCAGGAGCCGTTTTTCAGGCGGGGCAACGTTGTTGGGGTTGTAATCATTCGGTGCGATGTCCCCCTGTTTTATCCACAGCACACAGTCCACGGGCTGATCACGAAACGGACTTTCTCGATGAAGCGCCTGCCGGAAATGATTAATCGCCTCAATACGCTCTGGTTCCTTTAGCGTTGCCAGCCAGGCCGTCATCTGTTCGATCATTTGCTGTTGCATAAAATTCCCCATTCTTGACGTTTATTCGCGATGCGCTGGTTATAGCGCTGGTGGTATTTCGCCTTGGTTGGGCTGAACGACAGCATTCGGCACCAATAATCGTTGTTCAACAGCACCTTGCAGATCCGCCGCCAGGAAGGGATATCTTTCGCCGCAATATCCTTCGGCTGGGTATCGGGGATAGGGTCCATTCCGCGTTTTTGGTACCAGTGCAGATACACGGCAATCTTATTGCGATAGTGGTTTGCGGTTGAGGGCGGCATGGTTTCGAGTAAAAACAGGGCATAGGTTTCCCAGCTGTAACCCTCGGGTTTTTCCATTTTTCGGTGGCCGTAAAACTGATTGTCGTGGCCGGCGTAAATCCCGCCGCTGTTGACGCCGCTGACGCGCTGGCACATAGCGGCCCAACGCTCTGGCTCGAGGACGTGATAGAGCCATAATCCCTGGCGCTGCTCGGGGCCAAACGGTTCGCAAATACGCATGTAGCGCAGCGGGACGCCTGCCTGATACATCAGGTTGTACAGTGGGTTATAGCGCAGAGCGGTGCGAGAAAACCACGTCCAGATATCGGCCGTTTTCCAGTCATAGATGGGGTAGACATACCAAGTGTGGCCGCCACGCGCCATGCTGGTCCAGGGTTTGTCATCGGCGAAACGCAGTTTGTCCTTGGCGGCGACGGCTAAAAAGCGGGTGTAGGATTCATCAGCGCGGATCCCGATACTGACGGCTGCCGGTCGATTCTGAGAGAACCACTCGGCAAAATGACTGACAAATTCTTCGAAGCTGATCCCCGGTTGATAAAACGGGAAATAGGCCGGATCGGTGATGGCGTCGGCGGGAGGCTGGCGCACCCACGGCGTATCGGGTTCCCAGCAGCACCATTCTGGAGTGAATTGCGTGAGGGCATTTGGGGTCGTCAACGGCAGGGCAACCCAATAAAAGGTGTCGATGACGTCGACATATTCTGCCCGCATGTCCTCACAATGCTGAATTGTGCTGCTGAACTGCGCTTCCCAGTCGACAAATAAAACGCTGAACTTTTTTTTCAATTTTCTGGCTAATGTTCCGGCCAGATGCAGCATGACCGTAGAATCTTTTCCTCCGGAAAATGAGATGCAAACCCGTTCAAAATTATTAAGCATCCAATTTATTCTGTCGGTTGCTGCGGTCAATACGTTTTGCTGAAGGGGGAATTTGTAAATTGACATTCCATTGCCTTTTATTGCGTCTTTTTATAAATATAACATATATAAAATAAGCATTTGAGTAAAGTGTGTGCTTCAGTTTTGAAATATATGTTGGCTGTATGTTAATTTATAAAATATAAGGTTTGTGAATGTGATAGGGTGCGAGGGAATAAATATATGCGAGGGTGTTAAATAAGGTAAGGCAATTAGCGCATCGCCTTACCTTTTTACTTATTTTTCGCCCATCATGGCTTTCAGATTTTCAGCGTCAGGCAAGCCGACCACCTGCTGGAGCGCATTGTCATCGTTGAGATAATAAATCGCGGGCGTGGCATTGGCGCCTAATTCATCCATGATTTTCTGGTTATCATTCAATATTTGCATTTGAGCCGGTGCGATCGACGACGGTACGTCGAGCTTCAGTTTGCCACCGGATTGTTCGTAGTCATGCCAGGTTTTTGCCGGATCTTTGCTGGTCATGATCGCCGCCGCTGTCGCCGGGCTTTCTGGTTTGATAACGCCCACCATCAGCGTGCGCAGCTGCACTTTGCCGGACTCAACCCACGGGCGCGCCTGCTGCCAGAACTGTTTGCAGTACGGGCAGAACGGATCGGCGAAGACATAAATCACGCGTGGCGCCGTTTTTTTACCGTCGAGGATCCAACTCGCTTTCTCCATTTTTTTCCACAGTTCACGGCCCGCCGGAGCGTAAATATCCTTTTGAATCAGCTGCTCGCTGAGGTTAGCGCCTTTCTCGTCATACATGTAACCCGAAATAGCGTGCTTGCCGTCTGGCGTGAGGTAGATGGTCACCCCCATATCCTGATATTTACCGAGATACCCTTTCATACCGCCCGGCGCGTCGAAGGATTTGATTATCGTAATCCCTTGTTTCTCTATCGCTTTTACCGGCGCGGGCAACTCTTCGGCAGTGGCCAGAAAGGGGGCCAGAGTGAGCAGCAGGGCGAGTTTACGCATAATAACTCCTTGTAAAATAGGTGGATGATATCCAATGAATGGTAGAGCCTATCACAACCATAGATAAGACCCCGGCGTGGCGCAATTGCGCTGGCATAAGGTGAATGGTCTAATCCGTTTCGCTGTTACGGCCTTTAACAAGGGTGTAGAGCGCAACGAAAGCCAGCTTGCTGGCACTGAACACCCTCAGGGGCTTTCAGGTAACGGGGCCGCCTGAAAAGGTGGCCTTTTTACGTTCTGGGTTCATTAACATCGTTGCGTCGGTTTGTTAGCTAACGCTTATTGATTTGATACAGGAAACGCATTGGCCCGTTGAATCAAAGTTAGTTACCTTACCTCTCAACGACAACACGGAGGAAGTACAGATGTCTTTAATTAACACCAAAATCAAACCTTTTAAAAACCAGGCTTTCAAAAACGGCGAATTCGTAGAAGTCACTGAGAAAGACACCGAAGGTCGCTGGAGCGTGTTCTTCTTCTATCCGGCTGACTTTACCTTCGTTTGCCCGACCGAACTGGGCGACGTGGCTGACCACTACGAAGAATTCCAGAAACTGGGCGTAGATATTTACTCCGTTTCTACCGACACCCACTTTACCCATAAAGCGTGGCACAGCAGCTCCGACACCATCGCAAAAATCAAATACGCGATGATCGGCGACCCAACTGGCGCCCTGACCCGTAACTTCGAAAATATGCGTGAAGACGAAGGCCTGGCCGACCGTGGCACCTTCATCGTTGACCCGCAGGGCATCATTCAGGCCATTGAAGTTACCGCTGAAGGCATCGGCCGTGACGCATCTGACCTGCTGCGTAAAGTCAAAGCGGCACAGTACGTGGCTTCCCATCCAGGCGAAGTGTGCCCGGCGAAATGGAAAGAAGGCGACGCGACGCTGGCTCCATCCCTGGACCTGGTCGGTAAAATCTAAAATTTCCGGTGTCTTTCACGCCACAGATGCGTTGGCGTCACTTGTTCACCCCGGTCACTTACTGTTTGTAAGCTCCCGGGGGTTCACAAGCTAGCCGCCTTTCTGTGACGCGAAATGCGTGGAAATTAACTCTTCGAAACGGGTGCCGTTATGCACCCGTTTCAATCCAAACACCATGATGCAAGCTGCCCGCACAAGGCCGCTCGCATGATGATGTTTATGAGAGGGAAGAACAATGCTCGACACAAACATGAAAACCCAGCTCAAGGCCTATCTTGAGAAACTGACGAAACCTGTTGAGCTGATTGCCACGCTGGATGACAGCGCTAAATCGGCAGAAATCAAGGAACTACTGGCGGAAATCGCCGAACTCTCGCCGAAGGTGACCTTCAAAGAAGATAACAGCCTGCCAGTGCGCAAGCCTTCTTTTCTGATTACCAATCCGGGTTCTACCCACGGACCGCGCTTTGCGGGCTCCCCGCTGGGTCATGAATTTACCTCGCTGGTGCTGGCACTGCTGTGGACCGGCGGTCATCCGTCAAAAGAAGCGCAGGCGCTGCTGGAGCAAATCCGCGATCTGGACGGCGATTTCGAATTCGAAACCTATTACTCGCTCTCCTGCCACAACTGCCCGGACGTGGTGCAGGCGCTGAACCTGATGGCGGTGCTTAACCCGCGCATCAAGCACACTGCGATTGACGGTGGCGTGTTCCAGAATGAAATTACCGATCGCAACGTGATGGGCGTTCCGGCGGTGTTTGTGAACGGTCAGGAATTTGGTCAGGGTCGCATGACGCTGGCAGAGATCGTGGCAAAAGTGGACACCGGCGCGGAGAAACGTGCGGCGGAAGAGCTGAACAAACGTGATGTTTACGATGTACTGATCGTCGGCTCCGGCCCGGCGGGCGCGGCGGCGGCGGTTTACTCTGCCCGTAAAGGCATCCGCACTGGCCTGATGGGCGAGCGTTTTGGTGGCCAGGTGCTCGACACCGTCGACATCGAAAACTACATTTCGGTGCCAAAAACCGAAGGCCAGAAACTGGCGGGCGCGCTCAAGCAGCACGTTTCCGACTACGACGTGGACGTTATCGATTCCCAGAGCGCCAGCAAACTGACGCCAGCGGAGGGAGAAGGCGGCCTGCATCAGATTGAAACGGCGTCTGGTGCGGTGTTGAAAGCCCGCAGCGTTATCATTGCCACCGGTGCGAAATGGCGCAACATGAACGTGCCGGGTGAAGATCAGTATCGCACCAAAGGCGTGACCTACTGCCCGCACTGTGACGGCCCACTGTTTAAAGGCAAACGTGTGGCGGTGATCGGCGGTGGTAACTCCGGCGTGGAAGCGGCTATCGATCTGGCGGGTATTGTTGAGCACGTTACGCTGCTGGAGTTTGCCCCAGAGATGAAAGCCGACCAGGTATTGCAGAACAAAGTACGCAGCCTGAAAAACGTCGACATCATTCTTAACGCGCAAACGACCGAAGTGAAAGGTGACGGCACCCGCGTGGTGGGGCTGGAGTATCGTGACCGCGTCAGCGGCGACACGCATCAGATTCCACTGGCCGGCATCTTTGTGCAGATTGGTCTGCTGCCCAACACCACCTGGCTGGAAGGCGCAATTGAGCGCAACCGTATGGGCGAAATCATCATTGATGCCAAATGCGAAACCAGCGTGAAGGGCGTATTTGCGGCGGGCGATTGCACCACCGTGCCGTACAAACAAATTATTATCGCGACCGGCGAAGGCGCTAAAGCTTCCCTGAGTTCGTTTGATTACCTGATTCGCACCGCATAAAAAAGTGCCCAGCGGCGCGATGCGTGCACGGGCCTACGGATTTTGTAGGCCCGGTAAGCGTTAGCGCCACCGGGCGAAAAAGTAAGACGACACCTGCAATGTAAAGAGGCTACCGAAAGGTAGCCTCTTTTTTTACGCGTGGAGGGGGCGTGAATTTACCGCACGACCAGTACCGGCACGTGCGCATGACGAATCACGCTCGAGGCGTTGGAGCCGAGCAGGTGCGTGGCAATTGACGGATTACGCGAGCCAATGACCACCACGTCGGCCTTGAGTTCTTCGGCCAGTTCGTTCACTACGTCACGTACGTTGCCCATCAGCACGTGGGTTTTGATACGCGAAGGGTCAATACTGAAATGGTCAACCATGGTTTTCAGGCGCGTTTCCGCCTCATGGTACAGATGCTCTTCAAAACGACGTAAATCGGCGGCAAAACGGCTCATGGTCAGGCTCGCGGAGCCAGGCAGGACGTGCAAAAGATGGATAATGCCTTCCTGCTGGGCGAGAAACTCCGCGTGACGAACGGCCTTGTCACTCAGCGCCATTTCGAAGACATCAACCGGCATTATGATGGTGTTATACATACAATGACCTCCATGTAACGATCCTGCTTATATACAAGCATATTCGGCGACTGCTTTGTGCCATTCACGTCGCAAATCTTACTTTCAGGCGGTGCAGGGAGGGTAAAGTTTTGTGGCAAGGGGAAACGGAAAGAGGATGTGGGGGAACATCCTCTGAAAACTCATTCAGACGCGCTTAGCGGTTAAATTCACCGGCGGCTTCTGGTTGATACAGCAACTCGAGCACTTCTAAGTGCGTTTCGGTGCCGTTTGGCAGCGACCAATGAATGGAATCGCCCACGCGAAGGCCAAGCAGTGCGGCCCCGACCGGTGCCAGAACGGAAAGCTGCGTTGCGCTGTCGGTCATGTTGACCGGGAACACCAGCGTACGCACGCGTTCTTCCTGGGTGCTCAAATCGCGGAAGCGGACCTGGCTATTCATGCTGACCACATTGTGCGGCATCTCCTGTGGGGAGCACATCTGCGCCCGATCCAGTTCGTCATTCAGCGCAGCCGCAACCGGGGAGGTTGCCCACTCTGGTCGTTCCAGCAGGCGGTCAATGCGTTCGGCATCGAACTCATTAATGATGATGGCGGGTCTGGTCATTGTTGACTCCATGTTTTCCAGGTTGAGATCCAGTGACGTGTTTCCAAAAGAAAACCCTCGTCGTGCAGGACGAGGGTTTAGGGTCTGACCATGATACTGACTGTGGTCGGATCTTTGAAGTGATTTAGCTCACATTAGAAGATCATGCTACCGATCAGCGCGAACAGGAAGGCGAGGCCGCCGAGCAGCGTTTCCATCACCGTCCAGGTTTTTAACGTGGTCTTTTCATCCATTTCGAGGAAGCGGCCAACCAGCCAGAAACCGGAGTCATTCACGTGGGACAGCACCGTTGCGCCACCGGCGATCGCGACCACGATAAAGCACAGATCGAGCTGGCTGATACCGGTTGTGGCCTGGACCATCGGCGCAACCAGTGCGGCGGTCGTGGTCAACGCCACCGTGGCGGAACCCTGCGCCACACGCAGCGCCGTCGCAATCACGAACGCCGCCACGATGACTGGCATGCCGGTATCGGACAACACGCCTGCCAGCGCATCGCCAATGCCGCTGGCGCGCAGAACGCCACCGAACATACCGCCCGCGCCGGTCACCAGAATGATGCCGCAGATTGGGCCTAATGCGCCGTCACAGATTTTTTCCAGATGCTTAAGGCTGTGTTGGCGGCTGAATACCATCAGCGAGAAGAACACGGTAATCAGCAGCGCTACCGGGGTTTTACCAAGCATGCGCAGGAAGTTGACCAGCGTGTCGTCTTTCGCCACCCAACCCAGCACAATCGCGGTGTTGAGGCCGGTTTCCAGGAAAATCAGCACCAGCGGCATCAGCAGAATGGTTAACACCATGCCGAATGAAGGCGGCTTGTGGTCAGGATCGGCTTCGACCGCCCCGAGGAAAGAGGTCGGCAGTTTAATGTCGAATTTCTTCCCGGCGTACAGGCCGTACAGATACGCGCCGAGATACCAGGTTGGCAGGGCGATAATCAGACCGACAATCACCAGCAGGCCAATGTTTGCACCGAGCAGTTCAGCCGCGGCAACCGGGCCCGGATGTGGTGGAACCAGCGCGTGCATCACCGCAAACGCACCCGCTGCCGGGAAAGCGTATTTCAGCGTGGAGCCGCCAAACTGTTTAGCGACGCTGAAGATAATCGGCAGCATCACCACCAGACCGGCGTCGAAGAAGATAGGGAAGCCGAACAGCAGCGATGCCACGCCCAGCGCGAACGGCGCGCGTTGCTCACCAAATTTGTTAATCAGCGTATCAGCCAGCACTTTTGCTCCGCCGGAGACTTCCAGCAGTCGGCCAATCATCGCCCCCAGACCCACCAGCAATGCAACGCCTGCCAGCGTGCCGCCGAAGCCAGTCAGCAACGTCGGTACGACTTTATCGAAAGGCACTTTCGTCAGCAGCGCCACCACGATGCTGACCAGGGTTAAGGCTAAAAAGGCATGCACCTTGAAGCGCATGATCAAGACCAGCAACAGGGCGACGGCCCCTGCTGCGATGCCGAGCAGCGTACCGGCTCCCAATGCGTTCGTAACTTCTGTCATCTTTGTATCCTCTGTAGCGTGACAGCGAAAAGGGTAGTGATAGCTTGGCTTAATCCCTGCATTTATCACTGATACCGGTAACATGATACTGGTAACATGGCAGGGGTTGTAAATACATACAGACACATTTATTAACACTTTGCGACGGGCTTCAAATATCCGGAAGAATTATCGATTTGAATAATATTTGTTCGATAAACGTGATCGATTTCAAATCTGGCATATGCTTCTTAAGCACCGCTGCGCCATCCGGCGTCAGCATTTTCAAGAAGCAGGAGATCCCATGAGTGGTTACGACAAATTGACCCTGAAAGACGGTAGCACTCTCTATTTCAAAGACTGGGGGAGCGGGCAGCCGGTGGTATTCAGCCATGGCTGGCCTCTGACGGCGGATGCGTTCGAAGATCAGATGCTATTTTTGGGCGAGAAAGGTTTCCGGGTGATCGCCCACGACAGGCGTGGTCACGGGCGATCCTCGCAATCATGGGACGGAAATAACATGGATCAGTACGCCGACGATCTGGCGGAACTCACTGCTCATCTTAATTTGAAGGATGCTGTGCACGTTGGGCATTCCACTGGCGGTGGCGAAGTGGCGCGCTACATTGGACGCCACGGCACAGAGCGCGTGGCAAAAGCGGTGTTGATTAGCGCGGTGACGCCGATCATGGTGAAAACCGATTTCAACCCCAACGGTGTGCCCATCGAGGTGTTCGACGGTATCCGTCAGGGGGTTGTGAACGATCGCGGCGCGTTCTTCCAGGAGCTGTCGGAGGCGTTTTACGGCTATAACCGCTCAGGGGCAAGCGTGTCGGAAGCGGTGCGGGCGAGCTTCACGGCGCAGGGATTACAGGGTTCGATCAAAGGGCTTTATGACTGCATTAAAGCGTTTTCTGAAACCGATTTGCGAGAAGATCTAAAACGCATGACCCTCCCGACGCTGGTTATCCACGGTGATGACGATCAGATTGTGCCGTTCGAAACCTGCGGCAAAGTGGCGGCGGAAATGCTGCCTGATGCGGAGCTGAAGGTCTACAAGGGCGCCCCACATGGCATCTGCACCACCCATAAACAGCAGATTACCGAAGATTTGCTGACATTCCTGAAATCGTAATCGCTTAGCCCGGTACGTGACGTGCCGGGCGTTCACATTTTCCGCCTTCGCGTTACACTCATCGTTTCCCATTTTCAGGGCCAGATGATGCCGGTGACCCCCCTTCCTGCCGACCGCCGTTTCTTTGCCGATTTGCTCAGCGGGCTGGTGCTCAATCCGCAGCGTCTGGGCCGCGTATGGTTTGCCCATTCGGCAAAATCACTGCCCACCGGGGCGCTGTGTCTGGACATGCCGCGCCTTGAAATTGTGCTGCGCGGTGAATACGGCAACGCGCTGGATGAAACGCAGCACACGCTGGCGCAGGGCGAAATGCTGTTTATTCCGCCGCGTGCCGCCAATCAACCGATGTTTACGCGTTCAGCGATGGTGCTGAGTATGGTTTTCGCCCCGGCGTGGATCGGAATGGCGTTTTACGACAGCCGCAACGGCAACACGCCCGCGCCGCTGCGAAAGGTGGAGTTTCCGCATCAGCAGCACGGCGAAGGAGAGGCGATGCTCACCGCGTTAACGCTGCTGAGCCGTTCTCCGCTGGAGCAGCAAATTATCCAGCCGCTGGCGTTGAGCTTTCTGCATCTGTGCCGAAAAAGCACGGTCACGGAAGTGGGGGCGGTGCCGTCACGCCCGCAGTTTCTCTATCAAAGTATCTGCAATTGGATTCAGGATAACTACGCCAGACCGTTGACGCGCGAAGACGTGGCGGCGTTTTTCAATATCACGCCCAATCACCTGTCGCGGCTGTTTAGCCAGCAGGGCACCCTGCGTTTTGTCGATTACCTGCGCTGGGTGAGAATGGCGAAAGCGCGGATGATTTTGCAGAAATACCAGCTGTCGATTGGCGATGTGGCGTTGCGTTGTGGTTATCCGGATGGGGACTATTTCAGTCGATTGTTCCGGCGTCAGTTTGGGCTGACGCCGGGAGAGTACCGCGCGCGGTTCCAGTAAGGCTTACAGGCTCAGTTCTTCGCTCAACAAGGTCAGAATCGCCTGCGCATCGGTGGCTTCCAGTAGCGACTGACGGAAGGTTTTGTTGACCAGTTTACGCGCCAGTTGGGAAAAGACCTTCACGTGGTTAATGCCTTCGTGCTCGCCGAGCGTGAGCATAATCACCAGTTCGACCTCGCCCATCTCCGACTGCCAATCGGTCAGCGCCGGCAGCCGCGCTATGCTGATGCTCGAGTGGCGGATCCACGCCGATTTGGTGTGCGGGATTGCCACGCCAAACCCGACGCCGGTGGTGACGATTTCTTCGCGCTGCCAGATATCCTCTTCCAGTTCCAGCGGATGCTCGGTGCGCCCGTTGACCGCCAGATTGCCGCACAGCAGCTGGATAATTTGCTCTTTGCGCAAAGGACGGTCGGTGAACAGAATGTTTTCCAGCGCCAGCAGCGGACGCGCGTCGTCCTCCGGCGTGAATGCGCGCAGCAGCGCTTCAATGTCATCGGCGCTGCGGCATTCACACGCTTGGTTGGCCAGCTCGCGGCAGGCAGCGCTGTCCAGCTGACGCAGCAGGCTTTTCACCGCCGGGATACGCGGCCCGCTCATGCTCAGTTCATCCAGTTCCAGCCCCAATAGCAGCGGCAGGTAACGGCTTTCGCCGCCCAGCTCGCCGCAAATGCCGACCCATTTTCCGTGACGATGGGCGACGCTGACAATCTGGCGCAGCATTCGCAGGAACGATGGAGTGATCGGGTTGTACAGCGGCGAAACGCGGGGGTTGTTGCGATCGACAGCATATAAATACTGCGTCATATCGTTGGAGCCAACGCTGAAGAAATCCACCTCATCGCAGAAATGGTCGATGATGTAACACACCGACGGCACCTCAACCATGATCCCCAGCGGCAGCCTGGCGGCAAAGCGTAAACCTTCGGCTTGAAGTTCGGCTTTAACCTGCTGTAGCTGGCTTTTGATCCACAGAATTTGGTCGAGACTGTGCACCATCGGGATCATCAAATGCGCGTTTCCGTAAGCGCCCGCCCGCAAAATGGCCCGCAGCTGGGTACGAATCAGTCCGGCAAATTCCGGGTAAATCCGCACCGCGCGATAGCCGAGGAACGGATTTTCCTCTTGCGGAATATTCAAGTAGCTCAGCGGCTTATCGCCACCGATATCCATGGTGCGGAAAATGACCGGTTTATCGCCCGCCGCCAGCAGCACCTGTTGATAGGCCTCAAATTGTTCCTGCTCGTCTGGCGGCGTTTGGCGGTCCATGTACAGCATTTCACTGCGAAACAGGCCCACGCCTTCTGCGCCGTTGCTGAATGCGCCTGGCGCTTCCAGCGCGCTACCGATGTTGGCGGCGACTTCGATGCGCTGACCATCGCGCGACAGCGCGGTTAACGCCGCGTCCTGGGTCTGACGCGCGACGCGTTTGTCGTCGAGTTCACGCGCGAGAGTGTAATAGCCCAACACTGCGGTGTCCGGTTCCGGAACCAGCACGCCGCACTGTCCGTCGAGTATCGCCTGGCGATGCTCCAGCCCGCTAAGTTCCGCCACGCTAAAGCCGTTGAGCACCGGAATGGACGAGGCGCGGGCGAGGATCAGCGTGTGCGAAGTGCGACCGGTTTTCTCCAGCACCATGCCTTTGAGCTGCGTCAGGTCGAGACCGAGAAACTGGCTGGGCGTTAAATCTTCCGCCACCAGAATGGTGGGCTGGGTCAGGCGCAGCACGTCCTGATTGCGGTGCTGCGGCCAGGTGATGTGCAGCAAGCGTTCGCTGATGTCGCGAATGTCGCTGGCGCGCTCACGTAGATAGTCGCTGCTGGATGCCCGCAGTTTGTCACAGATGGCGTCCATATTGTCGATGATCGCCGCCGCCAGACCCTGCTTGTTGTCGCGCATGATGCGGCGGATATTGCTGGCAAACTCTTCATCCTGAATCAGCGACAAATGGGCGCTGAGTATGGTTTTGCTTTCGCCGCCAAGCACGCGCAGCTGCTGGTTCAGGCTGTCGGCAAGTTCCGCCAGGCTGTGCTCCAGCCGGGTCATGTCTTCCGGACTTGGCGCAATGGCGCGGTAGCCGTCGAGGCTGTCACTGCGCCAGAGGGTGATTTCCCCAAAGCCGATGCCGCTGGCGAGTACGTTGCCGGTCAGTAAGCGGGGATTCAGGCGTGAAAGCGAGCGCGGCAGCGGGTGTGCCGTGGGCGAGGCCACGGCGGGCAGCACGCTGTCGCTGTCGATAAAGTGTTGCTCGAGATAAATTTCCAGCGCGCGGCGGGCCGGTTCTTCATCGCTGCCGCTGATTTCCAGCGAGCAACTGTCGTTGAATAAGGTGCCGGTGCTGACCAGCGCCAGCGAGCTTTTTCCATCGGCGTGGGTGCTCAGGCGGTGGTTGATAAAGCGTATATCGCTTTGCCACGCGCTGCATTGTTCCTTTAACGCCCAGGCCGGGCGGGCGTGCAGGCCGTTAGGCAACGGACAGAGAAAATCGAGAGTCAGCATAGCGGTTCCTTTAAGCGCAAAATCAGCATCTGAAATCCATCAGACGAGAAACGGTTTTGGCGTCGATATCATGCAGCAGCGCCACCAGCAGCTGGTGGGTGAGGTCAATGTCTCCGGCGTCGGCAATCGAGGCGGCGCAGTGGCCGTGGCGCGTCGGCGGGCCAAGCACCACCGTCGGAATGCCATTGCCGCAAAGGTGCACCGCACCGCCGTCGGTACCGCCGTTGCTGAACATATCCCGTTGCAGGGAAATGGCGTTCTGCGCGGCCGCGTCTTCTACCCATGCGGTCAGTTTCGGCGGGGCAATCAGCGTTTTATCGTACATCACCAGCATCGGGCCTTCGCCAATCTGGCGGTGGTTGTCGCTGCCGTAATCAAAGTTTTTCGCCCAGCAGGCGGTGTCGAGCACCAGGGCAAGATCGGGCTGAAGAGTGCGGGTGGCGGTTTGTCCGCCGCGCAGGCCAACCTCTTCACTGGAGCTGGCGACCAGCCACACTTCGGCATTCAGCGGCGTGGAATGTAATTCGCGCAGCAGCGTGACCAGCAAATAACAGCCGAGGCGATCGTCGAAGGCTTTGCCCATCACGCGGTTGTGCGGCAGTTCGCTGAATGCCGTAGCGAAAGTGACACGATCGCCAGGCTCTACGCCCGCTTCGGCGACTTCATCGGCGCTACAGGCGCCAATATCGATGCGAAGCGTTGACACGTCGTTTCCGTGGCGCTCGCCGTCCAGCAGACCGTTGATTTTGCAGCCGCTGCGGGTGGTTATCCGTACTGGCTGCAATTCGCGGGCGGTCATGCGCACGTTGCCAATCGGAATTACATCGATAGCGCCCGTTGACGAAATGCTGCGCACCATAAAGCCCACTTCATCCATGTGCGCGCAGACCATGACCTTCGGACCGCGGCTTTCGTTCAGGCGAATGAGTACTGAACCGAGGCCGTCAAATTGCACCTCTTTACCCAGGGCGTCGGCTTCGCGTAGCAGAATGTGTCGCACTTCCTGCTCGGAAGCGGCGATAGCATCGGCTTCACTGAGCGCTTTCAGTAACGCGAAATCCATTACGCTTCTCCTGTCATCAGCAGCGTTTTCGGGGTGTGATACAGCACTTCCGCGCCGTCCTCGGTGACCAGCACCACGTCTTCGATGCGCACGCCGCCTTCGTCTTCCAGGTAAATGCCGGGTTCAACGGTCAGCAACATTCCAGGACGCAGCAGGGTCGTGTCGGACGGTGAAATACGTGGGTTTTCATGCACATCGATGCCGATAGCATGCCCGGTGTTGTGACCAAATTTCGGCCCGTAGCCCGCGCGGGTGATGGGCTCCCGGGCTGCGGCGTCGACAGCCTGACACGCCACGCCCGGACGCACAGCGGCAAGGGCTGCCAGCTGCGCTGCCAGCACCGTCTGGTACACCGCGAATAATGGCGACGTTTCCACGTTGTCATAGCGGCCCGCAACCAGAAAGGTGCGGGTCATGTCGGAACAATATCCCTGGTATTGAGCGCCAAAATCGAGCGTCACCAGTTCGCCTGCCACGATGATTTTCTCGGACGCTTTGCCGTGAGGTAGCGCGCCGCGAGGACCACTGGCGACGATAGTATCGAACGAGGGTTTCTCCGCCCCTTGTTGTTTCATAAACCATTCCAGCTCGGCAGCGACTTCGCGTTCCCGCATACCGGGCTGGATAAAACGACGGATATGACCGGCAGTGGCGTCGGCAATGCGACACGCTTCGCGAATAATGGCGATTTCCTCAGCAGTTTTTATCTGGCGCAGTACATCGAGCGACACGCTGACCAGCGTCGGACGCAGGCTTTCAAGCCATTCGCACGCTGTTTGCCAGCTCACTTGTTCACCTTCAAAACCGATGCGCTGTAACCCTTCTTCTTCCGCAATCTGGTTGACGATGGCGCTCATCGGGCGACCGCTTTCGAGCCGGTGTAACTGGTAGCCCTGAGTGCGGGCGGCGACGTCGCTGTAGTAGCGGAAATCCACCAAAATGTGCGCGTGTCGCCGGGTGACCAGCACGTAGCCCGAACTGCTCGAAAAGCCCAGATGCGCGAGCTTGTTCTGGCGTGATGAAATGAGCACCGCGTCTATCCGTTGATGCGTCATCCAGTCACGAACCGTCGTCAGTAAAGTCATATCCGTCTTCCTCTTACATCGCGTCGATGGCCAGCTTGCCACGTTTGTGCAGGCTGTTGCGGATGAGCACCACCAACAGAGCGGTGATGACCGCACCGACTGCGATACTCAGCATGTAGGCGCCGAGATTGGTCACCAGCGGCCAGGCCCAGATAGCCGACTCCGGGAACCATTGCACCGCGCCGAGGGCTGAAGCGGTCATTGCGCCTGCGATGGCCCCGGTCATATATGCGGGCAGGGTGGCGATGGGGTTTTCCAGCAGGAACGGGATTGCACCTTCGCTGATGCCCATAAAGGCGAGGAACATCGCGGTTTTACCCTGCGGATAAAGCTGCGGGCTGAACAGGCGTTTGCCGGTCAGACGGTGGTCAATCAGCGTGGCAAGGCCCAGACCAATTGGCGGGATAACAATCGCCACCGCGCGGGAGGTGATCGGCAGTACGTGATCGGTGGTGAAACCGAGTGCCACAAATCCGGCCGCTTTGTTAATCGGACCGCCGAGGTCAATGGCCGTGGCCGCCGCCATGCCGATGGCGTACATCATCGAGCCCGCCTGACCTGCCGCCAGCAGCAGCGTCCGCATCCCCCCGTTCAACCACCCGCCAATCGGGGTGATGACGTAATACATTGCCAGCATCACGAACAGCGCTGAGAGGATGGGAATTAAGAAGGTACTTTTGAACGCCAGCAGATACTGCGGCACGGCGATTCGGGCGTTAAGCCATTTCACCAGGTAACCCGCGGCAATGGCGATAATCAGTGCGCCGATAAAGGTGGATGGCACCGGTTTGGTGGCCAACCAGCTCAGTTTTTCCGGGTCGAAATTCAGCACCAGCGTCGGCTGGGTGGCAACCAGTCCGCCGATAAAGCCCGCCGGAAACGCCAGCTTGCCACCGATGGAGTTCGCCACGAAAGCGGAAAACATTGGGATGGCGAAGCTGAATAACAGCCCACCGAACGATTCCGTCAGGTAGCCAAACTTCAGCACCGACAGGTTAAATCCGGTGAACTTGCCGGAGTTCAGCGCGTCCATAATCCCGGTGTCCGGCGGGATTTCCAGCCAGACGTAAGCAATCAGCTGCGAAATGGCGAGAATAACCCCGCCCATGATAAGCGTCGGCACCATGCGGGAAATGCCCGACATAATGTGCTGAGGGAGTTCTTTCCAGAAGGACGCGCCCGATTCTACAGGCGTTGTTGCCAGTGCAATGGTTTCGCCGTCAGACGAGACAGGACGAATGGCGCTGCGTTTTTTTATTGCCATTTCACACACCCTTGCTGTTGAGGATTATTGTTGCTCGGCGGCTATCAACGCTTCGATTTCTTTCAGGGTGCCCGCGGCATTTTTAATGGCGTCCTGGAGGGAAATCTCATAGACGTCGCGCGTTTCAAAGCGCTCGTTGTCTTCCGGTGTAATGGCGATGGCGTGAATGATGATATCGGCGGTGGCGATATCCTGCGGCGTGAGCCGGTTCTGAATACCATCGGCCCCCTGGGTTTCAATTTTGACCTCGTAACCCGCTTCGGTTGCGGCATCTTCCAGCGCCTGCGCGGCCATAAAGGTGTGGGCCAGCCCCATCGGGCAGGCACAAAGTGCAATCAGTTTCTTCGCCATGGTGAACTCCATCAGTAAAAGTCGGAACTGATTATGCTCAGAGCCTTCTGGCTTCCGTTACCAGACAAATAATGCATTTTCAGGATTTTTGATGCGTGAGCAGGGAAGTGTGATGCGTGTCCGCTTATAAGGAAATTCGATGGAATACGACGTGAGGCGTGACGTGCTGAAAGCAAAAGGAGAGAAAACGGGGGGGAAGCGAGCCGGGCAAACGCGTGTTGCCCGGCGGGGAATTAGTTTCCGGCTTTATCAATCACGAACTGCGAACCGCAGTTGCCTGGATGCGGCTGTGGTAGCAGCGAGCCTTCCGCCAGTGGCGCGTTGATGGCGCTGGATTTGATAGCAATCTGCATTTCGGTCAGGTAGGCCGGTTTGCCGTTGCAGGTCAGTTTGAACGCTTTTACGCCGTCTTTGCCATAGCTTTTGGCCACGGCGGCGTTGAAGTCATTCCGGCTGACGGTTTTGCCGTAGTTTTGCGCGAGGAAAGAGCCCAAAGCACTCTGCTTGATCTCCCCGTTCAGGCGCACCATGGTGCCGAAATAGGCATCCGGGTCGAAGCCAAAACAGACGCCGTGCTTGGCATATTCATAGCGTTCCAGGCACGAACCGCCGCCGCTGCCCGGCATCACATTGTTTAGCTTGTTAGCCATTTCCAGCGACAGGCCGGTTTCTGCCGCCGAGCATTTCCGGTTACCGCGGACTTCAGGCGTGTTCGGCACCGGGCGAGTCGCGCAGCCGAAACGCATCCAGCGACGATTGTCCACGCCACGGGCGGCGATGGATTTAGGCAGGCTCGGCCACAGGCCGTGCACCGTCAGATAATTCGTTTTATCGGTGACTTCTTTCTGGGTCCGGCATTCGCTCGGTTCGTTACGGTTCTTATCCTGCATGCTTTGGCAAAAGCCGGTTTGCCAGGAAAGCGCCAGCACGTAGCTGTCGAAATCGGGGTATTTTGCAGGTTGTAACGGCATGCTGTCTGCGGCCAGCGCAGGGAGGCTGATCGCCGCCAGAATGGGCAGCACTTTCCATAAGCTATTCATAGGAGGGTCCGTGGGTAATTAAAACGCCGAATACCTCCTATTTAATCATAAAATTGCCAATCAGGTTTAATTGACTGGCAATGTGATAGCGACGGTAAGCACTGAAAAATCATTTAGCACCCCATGGCGAGGATTGACCTGCCGACCAACAGCAGCATGGAGATATAAATCACCTGTTTCCATAAAGGAATAAAAAACAAACAAACCGATTGCAATTGAATGCCGAAAAAAAAGAAATAAAAAGGGGAAGCCGTCGCTTCCCCGGGGAATACTTTTTCGCGTGGTATTAGCCTGCGACGACGCTCGCAGAAGCGACCATCAGTTCGGTGGCAATAATCACCACCACCAGACCGACCAGCACGGGCACGGAGGTGCGTTTCACCACTTCAAACGGCGAGATTTTTGCCATGCCGGACACCGCAACCACGACGCCGGACACCGGTGAAATGGTCCGTCCAAGGTTGGAGGCCTGCAGCATTGGAATCGACAGATACGCCGGGTTGATGCCGGAGCTGTGCGCCAGTTTCGGGATCATTTCGACGAAGGCGTAGAACGGTGCGTTCCCGGAACCGGTCGTCATCGCGGCCAGCATGGTCAGGATAACCAGCACCAGCATCAGAATGATACTGGCAGAACCGAATGAGGTAGCGATGGAAATCAGGCTGTCGATAAAGCCGATGGTGCTCAGACCCTGGGCAAATACACCTGCCGCGACCAGCAGCATGACCACGCCGGCAAAGGCGTCGGCCATCCCGCGGTAAGCCACTTCCAGCCCGGAAAAGACTTTTTGCGTGTTAAACCCGCGGAAGAATTCGAGTACCGCAGCCAGCAGCATACAGATAACCAGAATGGCGATGATGTGCAGTTCCGGGCCCCATTTACCGTCAAAAATCAGCACGCCGATAATCGGGGTGAACGGCAAAATGGCGTAGAACGACGGTGCGTTGGTGGTGATTTCGCTGACGTCGAGCATCTCGTGGGAAATGTTCTCTTTCTTGTCGAGATAGCGCTGCCAGAAGAAATGCGCCACCGCCATGCAGACAATCGCCGCAATGGAAATCGGCAGGGTGGTTTTGAAGGCAAAGTCGATCAGCGGCATTTCGGCCGCTTTTGCCGCCAGCACGACGTCCCCGGAAGTCGGGGATAGAATGATTGCTGCCGGAGAGGCGCAGATGGCTGCCGCCGCGCCGCGACTGATACCAACGTTAACCATCACTGGGAACAGCGTACCCATCAGCAGTACGCCGAGGCCGGTGGCAGAAGACACCGCTAGCGACATCAGGCACGCCACGAAATAGGCGGCAATCATCAGGATGTACGGTGAGTTAATGTAGCGCAGCGGTTTGGAGGTGAGTTTTACCACCATGTCGTTGGCACCGATGTGGGTCATATAGGCCGCAAAACCGCACAGCATCATGATCATCATGCCGAGATCGCCGCCGCGACTCATCAGCAGGATTTTAATATATTCAACAATATCGGTGGCGGAATAGCCGGTGCTACTGGCGCTGGCCGGCAGGATTTTATGGCCCATCAGGGCGCTGGCAATGAGCAGCGCCAGGCCGCCGACAAACAGCACGCCCGTTGCGGAATAGCCTTTAATGATATAGCGCGCGACGCCCGCAATGACGACCACTCCAATAAGGAGCTCAAACAACGTTAGCATGATGGATTCCTGTCTTCCTGATACCCAAAGAAAATTCTATCGAAAATGTTTTCAAAAAAAGAAGTCTGAAAATGTGCCCAATTAACGGTCAAAACTTACTGACAAAAATCAATAAACCGACAACCACGGCCTTCTTTGACGCCAAATCACATCGGCTATCACATTATATATATTTCTTTGATGAATGTTTCGTGTTCTGTTGATGTGGAGATGAAACTAAAAAGTTAATCAAAATCATCAAGTTGTTCCAGGCTGTTAAGGGGTTAGTCTCGCTGTCGGGTTTATTGCGCGGGTGGGATTGGCCGCAGACGTTGGCGTTGCGACAAAAAGGACTATTCCGCTGTTGTTAAGGTTTTATTAAATTTACGCTTGTTACTCTGTGCAGCTATGAACTACAAGTGGTTATTTTCGTGGCTAAATTTATTAAACCTCTGGTGCTTACAGGGGTATTAACGAGTCAAGTGATATGTGCCTCTTTCGCAAAGGCAAATATGACGTCAACGGTCAGTGATGCTTTTTCGACACTCGGGGATAATATTGCGCAAACCTGGGCGTCACCTGAGCATTATGATCTGTACGTTCCTGCGGTGACCTGGCATGCGCGTTTCGCCTATGACAAAGAGAAGACGGACAAGTACAACGAGCGTCCCTGGGGCGCGGGTTTTGGTCAGTCTCGGTGGGATGATAAAGGTAACTGGCACGGCCTGTATCTGATGGCCTTTAAGGACTCGTTCAACAAATGGGAACCGATTGGCGGTTATGGTTGGGAGAAAACCTGGCGTCCGCTATCCGATGATAACGTCCATTTGGGACTCGGCTACACCGTTGGGGCCACCGCGCGTGATAACTGGAACTACATCCCCCTTCCCGTAGTGCTACCGTTGGCTTCCGTCGGTTATGGCCCGGTTACGTTGCAGATGACTTACATTCCGGGGACTTATAACAACGGGAACGTCTATTTTGCGTGGATGCGTTTCCAGTTTTAGCGTTCAAAAAGATGATCTACAGCGGTGGTGTTTGCGTCGTGTGCAAAAACAACGACTAACTCTCAGACTTAATAAAATTTAGCGACTTTTATCACTTTTTCGATAAGTTAAGCTGGACAAAACGCACCACAATTGCTGTACTGTTAGCCGACACAGCATTTGTGTCCATTTTCATGTAAAGGTAATATAGATGTCTAAGATTAAAGGTAACGTTAAGTGGTTTAATGAGTCCAAAGGCTTTGGTTTCATTACTCCGGAAGATGGCAGCAAAGATGTATTCGTACACTTCTCTGCAATCCAGTCCAACGGTTTCAAAACTCTGGCCGAAGGCCAGCGTGTAGAGTTCGAAATCACTAACGGTGCCAAAGGCCCATCTGCTGCAAACGTAATGCCTATCTAAGCATTTCGACAGTAGAATACAAAAACCCGTCAATGACGGGTTTTTTTTTGCCTGCAGTTTAAGCAAAAAGCGTTAGCGAGCCGCCGAGAAAATCCACATTGCCGCCGCCGTCATCGCAAACGATCCGAGCAAGTTAACAGCCACGTTCAGCAATGCCCAACCAAAGCGCCCATCCTGCAATAAAAACACCACTTCCGCCGAAAAGGTCGAGAAGGTGGTCAACCCACCGCAAAAACCCGTCGTGATAAGCAGTTTCCACATGGGGTCGATGTCGGTCATCCGGTTGAACCACGCCAGCCCTGCACCGATGATAAACGCTCCCAGCAGGTTGGCAGTCAACGTGCCGACAGGAATCGCATGATGCATTGGGTTTAAGCGCATCCCGAGTAGCCAGCGCAGCACGCTCCCGGTTCCACCGCCTATAAAAACGGCTAAAAGTATTTGTAACACCGCTAATTCCTGCTATTTGAATACTGAAGCACTTATCTTAGCGCCGGGCTTCGTTTATGGCTACGGCAAGAAATATTCGGAGACACTATGCGCGTTGCTGCAGGACAATTTGCTGTTACCCCAAACTGGGCTACGAACGCCCAGACCTGCGTATCATTGATGCAACAGGCAGCCGGGGCGCAAACAGCGCTATTGGTGCTGCCTGAGGCGTTGTTAGCCCGGGACGATAATGACCCCGATATGTCGGTAAAATCCGCTCAGACGCTTGATGGCGGTTTTTTACGACGATTGCTGGACGAAAGTCGTCATAACAGCATGACCACGGTCCTGACCGTTCACGTTCCCACCACGGAAGGGCGGGCGGCCAACACGCTGGTGGCACTTCGCAGCGGTGAGATAATTGCCGACTACCAGAAACTGCATCTGTATGATGCGTTTAATATTCAGGAATCGAAGCGCGTCGATGCCGGAAACACGTTACCGCCGCTGATTGAGGTCGATGGCGTGAAGATTGGCCTGATGACCTGCTACGACCTGCGATTCCCGGAAATCGCGTTGGCACATGCCTTGCAGGGGGCTGAGGTCTTGGTCTTGCCGACGGCGTGGGTGCGTGGGCCGCTGAAGGAGCATCACTGGGCGACGCTGTTGGCGGCGAGGGCGCTGGATACCACTTGCTACATCGTGGCGGCAGGGGAGTGCGGCAACAAGAACATTGGTCAGAGTCGGGTGGTCGATCCGCTGGGGGTCACGCTGGCGGGGGCGGGATGTACCCAACAGCTCATTTTTGCCGATATCAGTCTCAAGGTTGTGCAACAGGTGCGAGCGCAATTACCGGTACTTAAAAACCGTCGCTTTGCGCCACCGCAAATAATGTGATGTTTTTTTAATCAGCGCTTGATTCACCTTGTTACAGATTGCTATTGTGTGCCCTCGCTAAATGACCGTTAATTAGCTACGGTTTTGTTGGCGCGTTTTGTAGCCTGTTTTAATCAAGAAGGTATCTATGGGTGAGATTAGTATTACCAAACTGCTGGTGGTTGCCGCACTGATTGTCCTGGTGTTTGGTACCAAGAAATTGCGTACGCTGGGCGGAGACCTGGGGTCAGCAATTAAAGGCTTTAAGAAAGCCATGAACGAAGACGACACCACCGCCAAGAAAAGCGCTGAAGATGACGTCCCGGCAGAAAAACTCTCTCATAAAGAGTAACGGCGCAGCCAGAAACGACATGCAGTAGCCGTTCGCTCACGCAGGTCATTTCGCCCACGCCAACGAGTTAGCCAGAGAGGCCACAACAGATTCCGTTGTGGCCTCTTGTCATTTTAGCGCCCGCCTGATTAGAAAGTTGCAACCAACTGTTTCGCCGCTTCGCGGTGCAGCGTTTTTAAGCGTTCGCAATCCAGACCACAAATCTCACCGTCTACGACTCGCCATTCCCCGCCCACCATGACCCGATCGGCACGATCTGCGCCGCACAGGATCATGGCGGAAAGCGGATCGTGGCTGCCGCTAAAGCGCAGATCATCCAGACGGAATAGCGCCAGATCGGCCTGTTTGCCCACGCGAATTTCCCCGAGATCGGCACGTCCTAACAAGCGAGCTGACCCTCCTGTCGCCCAGCCGAGGACCTTTTGCGGGGTGATGCGTTTTGCGCCGTAGCGTAAACGTTGCAGATACAGCGCCTGACGGGTTTCAAACATCAGGCTGGATGCGTCATTCGAGGCCGAACCGTCAACGCCGAGGCCGATAATCGCGCCGGCGTCTTCCAGGTCGAGGGTCGGGCAAATGCCGGATGCCAGACGCATATTCGACACCGGGCAGTGACAAATCCCGACACCCGCCGCGCCGAGGCGCTGAATTTCATCGGCATTGAAATGAATGCCATGCGCCAGCCAGGTTCTGTCGCTCAGCCAACCGACCTTCTCCAGATAGTCGACGGTGCGCAGGCCAAAACGCGCCAGACAAAAATCTTCTTCGTCGAGGGTCTCCGCCAGATGCGTGTGCAGCCGGACATCTTCCACCGCGGCCAGACGCGCGCTTTCCTGCATGATTTCTTCGGTGACTGAAAACGGTGAGCAGGGGGCGAGGGCAATCTGAATGCGCGCCCCTTCGCCGCGCTGATGATAGCGACGAATCAGGCGCAGGCTGTCTTCAAGAATCGCCTCGCCCGATTGCACTGTATGTTGCGGCGGCAAACCGCCGTCGTTTTCACCGAGACTCATTGAGCCGCGGGTTAGCATCGCACGCATCCCCAATTCGTTCACCACGTCCACCTGTACATCAATGGCGTTTTCCATACCCTCCGGGAACAGGTAGTGATGATCGCTGGTGGTGGTGCAGCCGGAAAGCAACAGTTCCGCCATTGCCACCTGGCTCGCCAGTTTTAGCGCATCCGGCGTCAGCCGAGCCCACACCGGATAGAGCGTTTTCAGCCACGGGAACAGCGGTTCGTTGACGACGGGCGCCCAGGCGCGGGTCAGGGTCTGATAAAAGTGGTGATGAGTATTGATAAGCCCCGGCAGTACAACGTGCTCGCGCGCATCGAAAACGCTGTCGCAGGGTTGGGCCGGTGTTTCTCCGGCCGCGAGAACGGCGCTGATTTTTCCGTTTTCGATGATAACGCCACCCCGGGCGTCTACGTCGTCCGGGGTGAAAATGGCTTGTGGGTTTTTGATCCAGATACGGCTAGCGCACATCGCTAACTCCTCCTGTTGATGAATGAGAGAGTCAGCTCAGTTATGCCCTGTCTGCTGATCCAGGGACGCGCAGTGCGCGTGTTATTTTTCGACTGCGGGCAGGCTGGCAGCGCTGGTGTCACTGCGCTCTGCGGGCAGAACCAGATTGAGCAGCATCGCCATCAAGCCTCCGCTGGTGATTGCGGAGCCAAACAGGCTTTTGCACACTGGCGGCAGATGACTCAGAAACTCCGGCTCGGCTTCCACGCCCAGGCCGATACCAAACGATACGGCGATAATCAGCATGTCGCGACGGGTCAGCGGGGATTGGGTCATGATGCGAATCCCGGCGGCCAGCACGCTGCCAAACATCACCAACGTCGCGCCACCCAGTACCGGGGCAGGAATTTGTTGTACCACGGCACCAAACACCGGGAACAGGCCGAGGAATGCCAGCAGAGCACCAATCCAGATGCCGACGTGACGGCTGGCGACACCGGTCATCTGAATGACGCCGTTGTTCTGCGCAAAGGTGGTGCTCGGCAGGGCGGAGAACATCGCTGCCAGAATGCAGCTCACGCCGTCGGCGAGAATACCGCCCTTCAGGCGTGCCACGTAGCGCTCGCCTTCAATCGGATGGCGGGACAGCAGGCAGTTGGCGGTGAGGTCTCCGACGGCTTCCAGAATGCTGATAAGGGAGATCAGTGCCAGCGGTAAAAAGAGGCTGTAATCGAAATCGAAGCCAAATCGGAAGGGCTGCGGCAGCGCAATCCACGCCTGATTGTATGGCTGCCAGCTCAACTTGCCTCTGAACCCAGCGGCGATGCAGCCAATGGCAATGCCAAGGATGACGGCGCCCAGACGTAGCCAGCGGCTCTGTGCGCGGCTAAATAACACGATAGTGCCGAGTGTCAGCAGGCCAAGCAGCAAATTGCCCGGTGCGCCAAAATCTTTCACGTTATGGCCGCCGCCCCAGTCGGTAATGCTAACTTTAATCAGGCTGATCCCAATCAGACAAACCACGGTGCCGCTGACCAGCGGGGTGATCACTTTGCGAAGCTGGCCGAGAAAACGGCTGACCACCACCGGTATAAATGCGGCAACCAAACTTAGGCCGAAAATCATCGCCATGATTTGCTCTGGCCCACCGCCTTTGCTTTTGACACTAAACCCGGCGGCGAGGATCACGCTCAGAAACGCAAAGCTGGTGCCCTGTAGGCAGATCATGCCTGCGCCAATCCCGAAGAAGCGCCTCGCTTGCAGGAACGTGCCGATGCCGGAAACAATCAGCGACATGCTGATAAGCCACGGCAAATAGGCATTAAGGCCCAGTACCGAGCCGACGATAAGGGGCGGGGTGATTATCCCCACCAGGCTCGCCAGCACGTGCTGGAGGGCGGTTAAAAATGCCGGAAGCGGGGCGGGTTTATCTTCCAGACCGTAAATCAGATCGCCAGGTTCTTGTGCAGACATAGGGCCACTCCTTCTTTTCTCGATAAGAAGGTAATGCATGAAACGATCCAGAAATTAAACGTGAGAGTGAAATAGACAAACAGCCGTGGTTATCCCGGAGCCAGAGCAAGGAACGGGCCTCGTGTTGTGAGCCAAAAGTTTCAGAGAGGAATGTTTGCACCGTTATGGTGCTAAGCAGTGGGCAAGTTGCGCCAAAATAAAAAGGCCGCGGCGATTAAGCGGCGGCCTGGTGTTCAGCGTCAAAGGTTATTTAACTTCGAGACCTTTGGCTTGCAGATCGGCGTGGTAGGAAGAACGCACGAAAGGACCGCAGGCGGCATGGGTGAAGCCCATTGCCAATGCTTCTGCTTTCATTTCTTCGAACTCATCTGGGCTGACGTAGCGCTGAACCGGCAGGTGGTGACGGCTTGGCTGCAGATACTGACCGAGAGTCAGCATAGTCACGCCGTGGCGACGCAGGTCGCGCATAACGTCGATGATTTCGGCGTTGGTTTCACCCAGACCGACCATCAGACCTGATTTGGTTGGGATCTCCGGATGCGCTTCTTTGAAACGCTCCAGCAGCTTCAGGGACCAGTTATAGTCAGCGCCTGGACGGACCTGGCGGTACACGCGTGGCACGTTTTCCAGGTTGTGGTTGAACACATCCGGCGGCGTGGCGGTGAGAATTTCCAGCGCACGATCCATACGTCCACGGAAATCCGGAACCAGGGTTTCGATTTTGATGGTTGGGTTTTTCTCACGGATGGCGTCGATGCAGTCCGCAAAGTGCTGTGCACCACCGTCGCGCAAGTCGTCGCGGTCCACGGAGGTGATGACTACGTAGCGCAGCCCCATATCAGCAATGGTCTGTGCGAGTTTCTGCGGTTCGTTAGCATCCGGCGCAACGGGGCGACCGTGGGCAACATCGCAGAATGGGCAACGGCGGGTGCAAATCGCACCGAGGATCATAAAGGTGGCCGTGCCGTGGTTAAAACATTCCGCGAGGTTAGGGCAAGAGGCTTCTTCGCACACCGAGTGCAGGCCATTTTTGCGCATTGCCGCCTTGATACCCTGAATACGGGTCGAGTCGGCCGGAAGTTTGATTTTCATCCATTCCGGTTTTCTCAGCAGCGCTTCGCGCTCGGTAGCCACATTCTTAACCGGGATAAGGGCCATTTTATCGGCATCGCGGTACTTAACACCGCGTTCCATCACAATGGGTTTACTCATAGCGTGCGTGTTCCAGTTGCGGGTAACGAAGAAAGCGTTTCAATTCAAGGAAATGTTGTATTTATCAACTATTTTTGAATCAGACGGGTGGCAGTATAGCATTAATCAAGGTGATAAAGCAGCCTGCCAGCCCGGCAATTTGTAAACCAGATGTTGCTTTATGTGCTTATTGGCGACCAACTCAGCAGAACGGGGCGGATTACAGGTTCATCAGAATGCCTGGCGAATCGCGGTGATAACACTTTGTAGGACCGGGTCACGCATGCTGAGTTTGTTGTAATGCAGTGAAAATTCGACTGATTCCTCACGCAGCGGCGGGAAATCAACAACCTTAAGCGGCCAGCAACGCGAGAACAGCGTAAAGAATCGGGCGGGCATCAACCCCACCAAATCGCTGCTGCCAATCAGGGCCGCAATCGTCACAAGGTTGTAACTGCTGAAGCTGATGTGGCGCTCAGGGAACATCTCATGCACGCGCTTACGCAGTTCTGTGTGCGATGCGCCTTCCATCATGAGCAACGTGTATTCGTACTGGCTCAACGACTCTTGCGTCGGTGGCATTTTCAGGACCGGGTGACCTTCACGAGCAACCAGCACCACTTTGTCGCTATAAAGCACGTGATGGCTTAACGCCCGCGCGCTGTGCAGGTTGCTATCGATAATCAAGTCGGTTTGGAACTGGCTCAATTGAAGGCCGACATCGGTAACCGGAATGTTGCGCAGCAGCAGCTGGGGGAATTTATCTTTGATGGTTTGATAGATGGCGGGCATCACCACCGCGCCAACCGACGGCGAGGTGCCGATGGTGATCGTGCGCTGCTTGTCATAGCTGCCGGTCAAATCTAACGCGCCAAGAATCGATTCCAGACCCTGGCTGATGTATTCGTGCAAATGCGTGGCGTAGGCGGTGGGCGTTACACCCTGGCCTTTGCGGATGAAAAGCGGGTCAGGAAATATGGTGCGCAACTTCTGAATTGATTGGCTAATAGCGGAAGGCGTGAGATTCAGAATTTTCGCAGCATTAACGATGCCTTTATGCACATATACAGCCTCGAAAATCGTTAGCAAATTAAGGTCGATATTTCGCAGAGTTCGGAAGATTTGCGGCGCATCACTCTCAAGGCGAGGATTTATTCGGCTTTCCGGCTTTTCGTTATATTCCACACTGGTGCTCCGTATTCATTCACAATATGAATGATAGTTGAAAAAGTATTTATTGTTATTATGCTTTTGAGAGGAACTTTTACGCGGAGACAGGATTTACTTCATTTTGAACAATGAGTTAGATCTCGAACAGCGGAACCGTCTCGATTTTTTGATGGTGTGTTAACGTAAATTTTTGTATGCGACGCGTTTTTTCCGTCGAGCGCAGAAAAAATATAGAAAGTTGTGAATAATGTAAAGGAAAACGAGGTAAAAGAGCGTGGGCCCGACAAAATATCAGGCCCAAGTGTATAATATATTAAGCAGCAATATATTCATGGGGTGGATTGTTTAGCAGCGCTAAAAATTGCGAGATCAGAACGGGGGAAATATTTTCCGGTTTTGCATCTGCATACCAGTTCTGAACTTGCGTCATTTCCATCCCCGCATAACCGCAAGGATTGATGCGTAAAAAGGGCGATAAATCCATGGCGACGTTCAGCGCCAGCCCGTGAAATGAACACCCTTTTCGAATGCGTAACCCCAGCGAACAAATTTTCTGCTCACCGACATATACGCCGGGCGCATCGGCACGCGGGTGGGACTCGATTCCGAAGTCAGCCAGCGTGTTGACCACTGTCTGTTCCAGCAGCGTCACCAGCTCACGCACTCCAAGCTTACGACGTTTTAAATCTAACAGGACGTACATCACCTGCTGGCCGGGTCCGTGATAGGTCACCTGACCGCCGCGATCGCTCTGGACGACAGGAATGTCACCGGGAACCAGCACATGCTCCGCTTTGCCAGCCTGACCCTGTGTAAAAACAGAAGGGTGTTCAACCAGCCAGATTTCGTCTGGGGTGGTTTCATCACGGCGGTCGGTAAAGTCATGCATCGCCTGAGAAACAGGCTCATAGGGTTGTACGCCAAGTTGGCGAATGAGGAGGGTGTTCAGATCCAAAACGACATCTCCGCGGGACGGGAAAACAGGGGCGAAGAGTATATCACAGCGCGGGAAAGGAATTGCCCGGAGAGCTCCGGGCAACAGGGTTACAGCACCATACGAACGATTTCGATATTCCCCAGCTCTTCGTACAGGGTTTCGACCTGCTCGATGTGGGTGGCGTTAATGGTGATGGACACTGAGTGGTAGTTGCCTTTGCTGCTCGGTTTTACCTGCGGAGAGTAATCACCTGGCGCATGGCGCTGCACCACTTCAACCACCTGGTCAACCAGCTCAGGCTTCGCCAGCCCCATTACCTTGTAGGTGAATGAAGTAGGGAATTCAAGCAGTTCGTTAAGTTTGGTTTTCATGTCAGCTCCGGTGGTTTAAAAAGAACTGCTCCCGCGCAGGGCACGGGAGCAGTTATTGTCATGCTAATTATATGGGGATCGAAATCACACTTTCAAGTGTGCAATTTTTAACCAAACCAGTGGTGGAACATTAATTTAATGTAATCAATGATCTTACCGAAGAAGTTGCCTTCAGGAATTTCTTGCAGCACCACCAGCGGACGTTGTTCGATAGTCTTACCGTCGAGCTGGAAGTTAATGGTGCCAACCACCTGGTTTTTCTGCAGTGGGGCGTGCAGTTCCACGTTGTTCAGCGTGTAGCTTGCTTTCAGGTCTTTCATGCGACCACGTGGAATGGTCAGGTAAACGTCTTTATCGACACCAAGGGATGCGCGATCGGTGTCACCGAACCAGGCTGGCTCAGAGGCAAACTCTTTACCGACTTTAAGCGGGTTCACGGTTTCGAAGAAGCGGAAGCCCCAGGTCAGCAGCTTTTTGCTCTCGGTTTCACGACCTTTATAAGTGCGACCGCCCATTACCGCAGAGATCAGACGCATTTGGCCTTCGGTTGCCGACGCCACGAGGTTGTAACCTGCTTTGTCAGTATGGCCTGTTTTGATGCCATCGACCTTCAGGCTGTTGTCCCACAGCAGACCATTACGGTTCATCTGACGGATGCCGTTGAAGGTAAATTCTTTCTCTTTGTAGATGGTGTATTCGTTCGGTACGTCGCGGATCAGCGATTGACCAATCATCGCCATATCGCGCGCAGAGCTGTACTGACCCTCTGCGTCCAGGCCGTGAACGGTCTGGAAGTGGGAGTTTTTCAGGCCCAGAGCATTAACATAGCTGTTCATCAGGCCAACGAAGGCATCCTGGCTGCCGGCGACGTAGTCGGCCATTGCCACACATGCATCGTTACCGGACTGCAGGTTAATCCCGCGAATCAGCTGAGAAACGGGCACCTGCATGCCTGGTTTCAGGAACATCAGGGATGAACCTTTGAAGACTGGGTTACCGGTGGCCCACGCGTCAGTACCGACGGTGACCAGGTCAGATTCTTTGAATTTACCCGCTTTCATTGCCTGACCGATGACGTAGCTGGTCATCATTTTGGTCAGACTCGCCGGGTCGCGACGTTCGTCAGCATTCTGCTCGGCCAGGACTTTGCCTGAGTTGTAGTCGATCAGAATGTAGGATTCCGCATCGATCTGCGGAACGCCTGGGATCATGGTTTTGATGTTCAGGTCATCAGCGTGGGCAGCGGAGGTCAGTGCCGCGACGGACAGAGCCGTGATAAGTAAACGAGCAGAAAAAGAGGTCTTCATGGTCAGAACAACGACATCCGTGATGAGTTAAAAAAAGTGCCTAACTATAGCAAATGCAAGGGAACGCGGCATCCAGCAATGCGTATGAGAGTGTTAATGGTTTTAACATACGCACTGCGCAGAGGATGCCAATCCTGTTTTAGTTGGCGCGAGTAATAAATGACTGTAATTGCGCCTCGGTTTGCAGGCGCTGCTGTACGGTGCTGGCTTCGGTCTTGTTGCTGAACGGTCCTAACTGAATACGCCACACGGCGCCGTTCTGCATGACACGACCGGGCACAGAAAATTGCTGGCTCAGACGCTGCTGATATTGCTGCGCGCGGGCCTGGTCACTCACCGCACCGACCTGAACCACATAGCTGCCGCTAGTGGCCGTTGAGGCTGCTGCTGCAGGTGCGGCGACAGGCGCAACGCTTCCTTGAGTGGAGCCCGGAGCCGTCACCGGTGCGCTTTGCGTCGGTGCAGGCTGCGGAGCGGTTGACTGTACTGCAGGCTGAGCGGCAGGTTGTGCCGCTGGCGCGCTGCTTTCCAGTACGCCGTTGTTCAGCGTGGTTGGTGCGCCAAGGAAGCCGCTGCTGTTAACCGGTGCGCCGGTGGCGTCTTCCGCTTTCAGTGTGTCATTGCTGATGGCACGCACGTCGCTTTGCGGCGTGGCATCCTGAGGCGTGGACGACACGCTTCCCATGCCACCATTCAAATCGGGACGGGCGGGCAGGGCGTAGGTTTGTTTCGCAATAGTGGTACAGGCGGTCCCTGGGCCGGACAGCGTTCCATCCTGCGCCACAATAATCGGGTCGATCCGCACTTTGGTGTTGTTCGAGGTATTCAGGCGATCGGCGGCGGCGCGAGAAAGTGAGATCACACGATCGTTGCCATAGGGGCCACGATCATTGATGCGCACGATAAGCATCCGGCCATTCGCCAGGTTGGTGACGCGCGCATAGCTCGGCACCGGCAGCGTTGGATGTGCGGCAGTTAGCTGCGTGGCATCAAACGGCTCACCTGACGCAGTCAGGTTACTACCCGGCTCGGCGTCATAAATTGCGGCGAGACCTGCCTGACTAAAGTTCGACGGGTCCTGCACAATTTTGAAATCCTTCCCGTCACGCTGATAGTCCTGATTCACCGACGGATTCAGGGGTTCAAAGCGTGGGTCGGCACCACTTATCTCTACAACAGGACCGTTACAGACCGCCGGTGCCGGTGCGGTGACGGTTTGCTGTTGCTGCCCATCATCACTCGAACACGCTGCCAGTAAGCCAGCTGCGATGCAGATCCCAAGCCATTGTTTACGCATCTTTGCGCACCCCTTCTTATACGCTTTTCGACAACATTTTTCTGTGGGTGTGTATCGACATGACGATACCAAACCCGGCCATCAGTACGATCAGGGCAGAGCCCCCATAGCTGACCAGCGGCAACGGTACGCCAACTACCGGTAGGATCCCACTCACCATACCAATATTTACGAAGACATAAACGAATAAAATCAACATTAAGCCACCGGCCATGACGCGGCCAAAGGTGGTTTGCGCCTGGGCGGCAATCCACAGTCCGCGCATGATCAGCAGGACATACAGCGCCAACAGTATCAGGAAGCCTATCAGGCCCAGTTCTTCCGCCAGTACCGCGAAGATAAAGTCCGTATGGCGCTCGGGCAAGAACTCTAGCTGTGACTGGGTGCCGTGCAGCCAGCCTTTACCGCGCAGGCCGCCGGAGCCTATGGCAATTTTAGACTGAATAATGTGGTAGCCCGCACCCAAAGGGTCGGTTTCCGGGTCAAGTAGCATCATCACGCGCTGGCGCTGATAGTCGTGCATCAGGAAGAACCAGAGTATCGGGATGAACGCAGCGACCATCAGCACGGCGACGCCAATAAGACGCCAGCTCAGACCCGCCAGGAACAGGACGAACAAGCCGGACAGCGCAATCAGAATCGAGGTACCGAGGTCCGGCTGTGCTGCAACCAATAACGTTGGCAGGAAAATCAGTATCAGCGCGATGGCCGTGTTTTTGAGCGTAGGCGGACAGACGTCACGGTTGATGAAGCGAGCGACCATCAACGGCACGGCGATTTTCGCAATCTCCGAGGGTTGAAAACGAACGACGCCTAAATCCAGCCAGCGCTGAGCCCCTTTAGAGATAGCGCCGAAGGCGTCCACCGCAACCAGCAGAACGATACAGAAGATATAGAGCCAGGGTGCCCAGCCCTCGTAGACACGCGGCGGGATTTGCGCCATCACCACCATGATCACCACACCCATTGCGATCTGGCCGATCTTACGTTCCATCATGCCCATGTCCTGGCCGCTGGCGCTCCAGATAACCAGCGCGCTGTAAGTCAGCAGCGCTAGCAGGATAAGCAGCATGGTCGGGTCAAGGTGGATTTTATCCCACATCGATCGTTTGTTCGGATTATCCGTCATTGTTATTGGTCCTCCGCGGCTGCGGCTGCCGGGTTTTGTGCCGGCAGTACGGTGTTGTTATCACCGAGCATAATGTGGTCGAGAATTTGACGCATGAGTGTCCCGACAGCAGGGCCAGCGCCGCCGTTTTCGAGGATTATCGCCACTGCGACTCTTGGATTGTCGTATGGCGCAAACGCGGTCATCAGTTTGTGGTCACGCAGACGTTCCGCAATGCGGTGAGCGTTATAGGTTTCGTTGGCTTTCAGACCAAAGACCTGCGCGGTACCGGATTTCGCGGCGACTTTATACGGTGCGCCAGCAAAATATTTATGCGCCGTCCCGTTGGGACGGTTGGCTACGCCGTACATCCCGTCTTTGGCAATTTCCCAGTAGCCAGAGTGCACGTCGCCAACCGGCGTTTCGTGAGGCTGATCCCAGGGAACCTGTTTGCCGTTTTCGGCGGTGCTCATCAGCAGATGAGGCACTTTCACGACGCCGTCGTTAATCAGGATCATCAGCGCTTTGCTCATCTGAATCGGCGTGGCCGTCCAGTAGCCCTGGCCGATCCCGACCGGAATGGTGTCACCCTGGTACCACGGTTTCTTAAAGCGTTTCAGCTTCCAGTCACGGGTCGGCATGTTGCCGGAACGCTCTTCGGAGAGATCGATGCCGGTGTAGTGGCCGTAGCCAAACTTACCCATCCACTCAGAAAGGCGGTCGATGCCCATGTCATAGGCGACCTGATAGAAGAAGGTATCCGCAGATTCTTCCAGCGCTTTGGTGACGTTCAGGTGGCCATGGCCCCATCTTTTCCAGTCACGATAGCGTTTCTCAGAGCCCGGCAGTTGCCACCAGCCCGGGTCAAACAGGCCGGTATTGCGGGTGATCACACCAGCCGTCAATGCGGAGACCGCAACGTACGGTTTTACCGTTGATGCTGGAGGATAAACCCCCTGCGTGGCACGGTTCACCAGTGGCGTATTCGGGTCGTTCAACAGTCCTGAGTAATCTTTGCTGGAGATGCCGTCCACGAACAGGTTCGGGTCATAGCTTGGCATCGACACCAGGGAGAGGATGCCGCCAGAGCGCGGATCGGTCACCACAACGGCTGCACGGCTTCCCGCCAGCAGCGTTTCGATATACTGCTGTAACTGCAGGTCCAGCGTCAGATGGATATCATGCCCGGCAGTTGGCGAGACTTCTTTCAACTGACGAATAACGCGGCCACGGTTGTTAACTTCAACCTCTTCGTAGCCGGTCTGTCCGTGCAGCACGTCCTCGTAATAGCGCTCAATGCCCAGCTTGCCGATATCGTGGGTCGCGGCGTAGTTAGCGGTCTTGCCTTCTTTATCGAGGCGGTCAACGTCTTTATCGTTGATTTTCGAGACGTAGCCGATTACATGCGTCAGCGCGGAGCCGTAAGGATAGTAGCGACGCTTGTAGCCTTTCACTTCCACGCCGGAGAAACGGTATTGATTCACCGCAAATCGGGCGACCTGAACTTCAGTCAGGTTAACTTTGACCGGAATAGAAGTGAATCGGTGAGAGCGGGCGCGCTCTTTCTTGAAATTGGCGATATCGTCGTCGGTAAGATCGACCACGCTTCGCAAATCGTTCAGCGTTTGCTGGAGGTTATCGACCTTTTCCGGCATCAGTTCTAACTGATAAATGGTGCGGTTCAACGCCAGCGGAGTGCCGTTGCGGTCATAGATAATGCCGCGGCTCGGTGCGATGGGCACCAGCTTGATGCGGTTTTCATTGGAACGGGTCTGGTAGTCGGTAAAACGGACAATCTGCAGATTATAGAGGTTAACAACCAGCACGCCGCTGAGCGCTAAAATGCCCAAAAATGCGATTACCGCCCGGCGCACAAACAGCGCGGACTCAGCCGTGTAGTCGCGAAAAGAATTCTGTAATTTCATCCGCTGCTTAATCTAACCTGGTCATCATTACTCGCGGTGGTAAGGGTGGTTGGTGGTAATACTCCACGCCCGATAAAGACTTTCTGCAACCAGCACGCGTACCAACGGGTGAGGGAGAGTGAGCGAGGAGAGCGACCAACTCTGTTCAGCGGCGGCTTTACAGGCAGGAGATAAACCCTCTGGGCCCCCGATCAGCAAGCTGACGTCACGCCCATCTTGTTTCCAGCGCTCAAGTTCATGGGCCAGCTGCGGCGTATCCCACGGTTTTCCGGGGATATCCAGCGTGACAATGCGATTTTTGCCGGCCGCAGCCAGCATTAATTCACCTTCTTTCTCCAGAATGCGAGCGATATCGGCATTCTTACCGCGCTTACCGGCAGGAATTTCCACCAGTTCGAACGGCATATCTCGGGGAAAGCGGCGCAGGTATTCCGTGAAACCGGTCTGAACCCAGTCCGGCATTTTGGTTCCCACGGCAATGAGCTGCAGCTTCACGCATTAACCCCAGAGTTTTTCCAGTTCATACAGGCGACGGCTTTCTTCCTGCATAACGTGGACAATCACTTCGCCGAGGTCAACCACAACCCAGTCAGCGACGTTTTCGCCTTCCACACCCAGCGGATACAAACCTGCAGCGCGAGATTCCTGGACAACGTGATCGGCAATGGACACCACATGGCGGGTGGACGTACCGGTGCAGATGATCATGCAGTCGGTGATGCTGGACTTACCATGAACATCAATAGCGATGATGTCCTGGCCCTTTAGGTCGTCGATTTTGTCGATGACAAAATCCTGAAGTTCTTTACCCTGCAAGTTTCCCCCTGGTCAGGTGATGAAAAATATAAACAGCCCGTAAGTATACCTGAAACCAGGACGAAGTCGGACAAATGTCGCCTGCCGGAGAGTACCGGCGCGCTATCATCCCACCCAATGGCCATGATTGCATCGCCATTTTTGTAAAACAATTTCTGTAAATCAGTGTGGTGGGATAAGTCTGGCTGCGGAGAATAACAGCCTGTCAGGGTGTGTCAATGGTCTGGAAGGAGGTTGGCGCTGAAAATAGGAATATCGCAGAGTTTACGTTCAGTAAGTCCCGGAAAGTTATTGGTAAAGCCCTTGTTCATGGATATAACGCAGCACTGCCTGCGGCAGCATCTCGTCGCAGGATTCGCCCTGCTGGAGGCGCTCGCGAATCAGCGTAGCGGAAATATTGAACCAGGGCGTTTCAGCGATGTAAATTTTCCCGGCGGGAGTGCGGTGTAAATCATCCGCGCTGTTCGTCAGGTGGCGGTCCAGCCACTGCTGATGCGCTTCCTCTTTCATCGCCATCGGATAGCCTGGACGGCGGCAGACTAACAGGTGTGCATTACCCAGAATGCTTTCGTAATCGTGCCATGACGGGAAGGTGATCAGCGAGTCCTGACCAATAATAAAGGCCAGTGGCTGCGTTGGACCCTGCTCCTGTCGCCATTCGCGCAGTGTTTCCGAGGTATAGGAACGCGTATCGCGGCGCAGTTCACGCTCGTCGAGTTCAAACAGCGGTTTATCGGCGATAGCCCGTTTTAGCATTTCGGTACGCTGGGCGCTGGTCGCTTCCGGCTGCGGGCGATGCGGCGGAACGTTGTTCGGCATGATGATGACTTTTGACAGACCAATCAGATTTGCCAAAATCTCGACCGGTTTGAGGTGACCATAATGTACGGGATCAAACGTGCCGCCGTAGAGTGCCTTTAACGCCGTCATATCATCCTTCAAAAAAAACGTCGGGCAGATTTTTGTGACACAGAAGCAGCGACAGACCGTCGAGTTCAGCCCAGACCGACTGGCCGTAATCCTGTTTGAGCGTCAGTTCAGTTCGCGCCAGGAGCGAGACCGCATGGCGCAACTGCTCCGGGCTCAGACGGTTCAGCGCCTCGGTAAACAACGGCCGACGATTCTGCCAGACGCGGTGTTTATCGAACAGGGCACGCAGCGGCGTGTTGACTGACTGACGTTTCATATTCACCAGTAGCAAGAGCTCGCGTTGAAGGGTTCGCAGCAGAATCACTGGCTCACTGCCTTCCTGACGTAACTGCTGCAGAATATGCAACGCGCGTTTGCTTTTTCCTGCCAGCAGCGCATCCAGCCAGTGATACGGTGTAAAGTGCGCCGCATCATTTACCGCCTGCTCAACCCGTGGCAGCGTCAATTTACCGTCAGGCCACAGGAGCGAAAGGCGTTCAAGTGCCTGGGCCAGCGCCAGCAGGTTGCCTTCATAGCAATAGCAAAGCAGTTGGCTCGCGGCGTCATCGAGCTGCAAATTAAGCTGTTTGGCACGCGTGGCGAGCCAGCGTGGCAGTTGTGCTTGCTCCGGCGTCTGGCAGGAAACCTGCGCCGCACGTCCGGAAAGCGCGTTATACCAGGCTGCATTTTCCTGGGCTTTAGTCAGCTTATTACCGCGGATAATCAGCAGCAATTCGTCATGGATCAGGCCAATCAGCGCCACAAGTTGTTCATTGATGGCCGCATTCGGACCATTGTCCGGCAGGACCAACGTCAGCGTTTGACGCATGGCGAACAGGCTGCGTTCCTGGCTTAGCGCAAACAGCGCATTCCAGTCGGTGCTGGCGTCTATCGTGACCGTGTGGTGTTCATCAAAGCCCTGAGCTCCCGCCGCGTGGCGAATGGCATCCTGACTTTCCTGAAGCAGAAGGGGGTCGTTTCCGAGGAGTAAATACGCCGCGCGCAGCCCTTCAGAGAGCTGCGCGCGGAGTTGTTCTGGGTACAACCGAATCATCAGTTACCCAGAGTCGTGGAGACGCGACTTTCGGCCGGTGCTTCGGTTGCGTTAGCATCCGTCGCTGACTGCTCGTCCTCTTTGGTCGATTCAGCATCCGCCACTTTGACGCTTGGCAGCTTACGAATCAGCTGCTGAGCGGCTTTGTCGTACATCTCCTGGATGATGATTTCCTGCTCGGCATCTTTCGCCAGCGCCTGCTGTGGGTTATCGAAGTACGAACGATAAACCTTAGCGCTGATTGGATAGATGTCGTGGCCCGGGATCAAGACGCTGGCGGAGACGGTCATCACCATCTGGTACTCCGCCGTTCTGCCGTCCTGGAATACCGAGGCGGTATCTTTACCAATTGATGCACCGCCCAGACGCAGGGATGGAATGTCCTGGCGAATCGAGCTGGCTTCGACAATCTCAATTCCGTTCAGGCGTAACTGGTTACGCACCGAGCGGCTCAACGGTCCGTTAGGATCGCTTGAGATAAAAATCATCTTTTTCATGTTGTCCGGAACCTGCGTCGAACTGCGCAGGTGCCAGCCACAACCCGCGGTGACAAGCACCGCCAGAGATACCAATAACGTTGTCAGAAATCGCACGCTTCCTCCCGCGCTTAGCCAACGACCAGGTTGAGCAGTTTGCCCGGCACGTAAATGACTTTACGTACGGTCATACCATCCAGATATTTTGCGACCAGATGTTCCTGGCCTGCACGTTCACGAACCTGCTCTTCGGTTGCCTCTACCGGCACAGTCACTTTACCGCGGACTTTACCGTTAACCTGTACCACAACGAGGGTGGTGTTTTCCACCATCGCTTTCTCGTCGGCTACCGGCCATGGTGCGTTGTCGACATCGCCTTCGCCACCCAGCAACTGCCACAGCGTGAAGCTGATGTGCGGGGTGAACGGGTTCAGCATACGGACCACGGATTGCAGAGCTTCCTGCAGCAGAGCACGATCCTGCTCTTCTTCCGCAGGGGCTTTCGCCAGCTTGTTCATCAGCTCCATCACGGCCGCGATCGCCGTGTTAAACGTCTGACGACGACCCACATCATCGGTCACTTTCGCGATGGTTTTGTGAACGTCACGACGCAGCGCCTGCTGATCTTCGCTCAATGCGTCGACGTTCAGCGCAGCCGTTGGGCCTTTCGCGGTGTGTTCGTAAACCAGTTTCCACACGCGTTTCAGGAAGCGGTTAGCGCCTTCAACGCCAGATTCCTGCCACTCGAGGGTCATGTCTGCTGGAGACGCAAACATCATGAACAGACGAACGGTGTCCGCGCCATAACGTTCAACCATTTCCTGCGGGTCGATGCCGTTGTTTTTGGACTTGGACATTTTGCTCATGCCGGTATACACCAGCTCATGGCCCGCTTCGTCCTTCGCTTTCACGATGCGGCCTTTCTCGTCTCGTTCAACGATAGCGTCTTTTGGTGAGACCCAGTTGCGCTCGCCGCTTTCGCCCAGATAGTAGAAGGCATCAGCCAGCACCATACCCTGACACAGCAGCTGTTTAGCCGGTTCGTCAGAGTTCACCATGCCCGCATCGCGCATCAGTTTGTGGAAGAAGCGGAAGTACAGCAGGTGCATGATGGCGTGTTCGATCCCGCCGATATAAATATCCACTGGCAGCCAGTAGTTGGCCGCGTCGGAATCCAGCATCCCTTCCTGATAATCAGGGCAGGTGTAACGCGCGTAGTACCAGGAAGACTCCATAAAGGTGTCAAAGGTGTCGGTTTCACGCAGTGCTGGCTGGCCGTTAACGGTGGTCTTCGCCCACTCAGGATCGGCTTTGATTGGGCTGGTGATACCGTCCATGACCACGTCTTCCGGCAGGATAACCGGCAGCTGATCTTCTGGAGTTGGCATCACGGTACCGTCTTCCAGGGTCACCATCGGGATTGGCGCGCCCCAGTAACGCTGACGGGAAACCCCCCAGTCGCGCAGACGGAAGTTAACTTTACGCTCACCCACACCCAGTGCTGCCAGCTTGTCGGCAATGGCGTTGAAGCCAGCTTCGAAGCTCAGGCCGCTAAATTCACCGGAGTTAAACAGGGTGCCTTTTTCGGTCAAGGCTTGCTCAGACAGGTCCGGTTCGGAGCCATCAGCGTTCAGAATAACCGGCTTGATGGTCAGGCCGTATTTGGTCGCAAATTCGTAATCGCGCTGGTCGTGGCCAGGAACGGCCATCACTGCACCGGTGCCGTATTCCATCAGCACGAAGTTAGCTGCCCATACAGGAACGGCTTCGCCGGTCAGCGGATGAATCGCTTTGAATCCGGTATCGATGCCTTTCTTCTCCATCGTCGCCATTTCTGCTTCTGCGACTTTGGTGTTGCGGCATTCGTCAACGAAGGCAGCCAGTTCAGGATTATTGAGGGCAGCCTGCTGTGCCAGCGGGTGACCTGCAGCCACGGCCAGGTAAGTTGCACCCATGAAGGTGTCCGGGCGAGTGGTGTAAACGGTCAGCTTGTCAGCGTAATCGGCAACGTCAAAGGTGATTTCTACGCCTTCGGAACGGCCAATCCAGTTGCGCTGCATGGTTTTCACCGTGTCAGGCCACTGGTCCATTTTATCCAGATCGTTCAGCAGTTCGTCAGCGTAGGCAGTGATTTTGATAAACCATTGTGGAATTTCTTTACGCTCAACTTTTGTATCGCAGCGCCAGCAGCAGCCGTCGATAACCTGCTCGTTCGCCAGTACGGTCTGGTCATTCGGGCACCAGTTAACGGCGGACGTTTTCTTATAGACCAAGCCTTTTTTGTAGAGCTCGGTGAAGAACTTCTGCTCCCAGCGGTAGTATTCCGGGGTGCAGGTCGCCAGTTCGCGACTCCAGTCATAGCCGAAGCCCAGCATTTTGAGCTGGTTCTTCATGTAAGCGATGTTGTCGTAGGTCCACGGTGCAGGTGCGGTGTTGTTTTTTACCGCAGCGCCTTCAGCCGGCAGACCAAACGCATCCCAGCCGATTGGCTGCAGGACGTTTTTGCCCAGCATGCGCTGGTAACGGGCAATCACATCACCGATGGTGTAGTTGCGCACGTGGCCCATGTGTAGTCGGCCAGAAGGATAGGGGAGCATCGACAGGCAGTAGTATTTCTCTTTGCTGTTGTCTTCAGTCACTTCAAATGTGCGCTTATCGTCCCAGTGTTGCTGGACTTTCGATTCTATCTCTTCCGGGCGGTATTGCTCTTGCATGGCAGCCAGTGGTCCTGTTTTCAATACAGCTACAAACGTAGCCAATGGATGTGGTCATTCAGATCCGCATAGCATAGCCCAAACGGGCACGTCAAAACAGCCTTTCACACACTCCAGGCTGGCGTTTATTTACCGTGTCTGTGGCTTACCTGACAAAGCGATAGGGAAATAAGGTCTATCATTAGAGGACGTTAACCGCCCGGGAGATGAAACAATGAACAAGGTCGCTCAATATTATCGTGAACTGGTGACGACGCTAACCGAACGCCTGCGTAACGGCGAGCGCGATATTGACGCGCTGGTCGAGCAGGCGCGGCAGCGCGTCAGCCAGACCGGGGAGTTAACCCGAACCGAAGTGGAGGAGCTGACAAGGGCCGTTCGTCGCGACCTGGAAGAGTTTGCCATCAGCTATAACGAAAGTCAGGATGAGTTGAAAGACAGCGTGTTTCTGCGGGTGATTAAAGAGAGTATTTGGCAGGAGCTAGCCGATATCACTGACAAAACGCAGCTGGAATGGCGTGAAGTATTTCAGGACTTGAATCACCATGGGGTGTATCACAGCGGGGAAGTGGTAGGGTTGGGAAATCTGGTGTGTGAGAAATGTCACTTCCATTTAGCGGTGTATTCGCCGGATGTGCTGCCGCTGTGCCCGAAATGCGGTCACGACCAGTTCCAGCGCAAAGCGTTTGAGCCATGAATAAACAAAAAAACCTTCTCCCGAAGAGAAGGTTTTTAGTGTTTGCACCCTCTCCCAGTGGGAGAGGGCCGGGGTGAGGGCATCAGGCCGCACGGGGAAAGACAGACCGCACCGTCTTCAAAAATTAATGCAGGATCTTCGCCAGGAAATCTTTCGCGCGGTCAGACTTCGGATTATCAAAGAACTCGTCTTTGTCGGAGTCTTCCACAATCTTGCCTTCGTCCATAAAGATAACGCGATTCGCCACTTTGCGGGCAAAGCCCATTTCGTGAGTCACCACCATCATTGTCATCCCTTCGTGCGCCAGTTCGACCATGACGTCCAGCACTTCGTTGATCATCTCCGGGTCCAGCGCCGACGTGGGTTCATCGAACAGCATCGCCACGGGATCCATACACAATGCGCGGGCGATTGCCACACGTTGCTGCTGGCCGCCGGAAAGCTGCGCCGGGAATTTATCGGCATGAGCAGTCAGCCCCACGCGTTCCAGCAACTTCAACCCTTTCGTGCGTGCGGCGGCTTTATCACGTCGTAGCACTTTGACCTGTGCCAGGGTCAGGTTTTCGATAATCGACAGGTGTGGGAATAGCTCAAAATGCTGGAACACCATGCCGACGTGCGAGCGCAGTTTGGCGAGATCCGTTTTCTTATGGGTTACCTGCGTGCCATTCACCAGAATTTCACCTTTCTGCACCGGTTCCAGGCCGTTGACGGTTTTGATCAGCGTGGATTTACCGGAACCCGACGGGCCGCAAACCACCACCACTTCGCCTTTTTTCACTTCCGTGGAGCAGTCGGTGAGCACCTGAAAGTGACCATACCATTTCGAAACATTTTTCAGGGAAATCATTACACGGTCCTTTTCTTCAAATAGCTGACCAACAGCGAGGCGCTTAAACTGATAACAAAATAGACGGCTCCTGCGAACAGGATCATCTCAACCTGGGTTCCGTCACGCTCGCCAATGGTCGAGGCGGTACGGAAGAAATCGGCAAGGCTCAGCACGTAAACCAGTGACGTATCCTGGAACAGGACAATCCCTTGAGTCAGCAGTAACGGCACCATTGCCCGGAACGCCTGTGGCAGAACAATGAGCTTCATTGACTGCCACTGAGTCATTCCCAGCGCCAGTGCAGCATTGCCCTGGCCGCGAGAAACGCTCTGAATACCGGCGCGGATAATTTCCGAATAGTAAGCGGCTTCGAACATTGAGAACGCCACCATCGCAGAAATCAGTCGAATATCGGCTTTCGGCGACAGGCCAAGCACCTGCTGCAAGAAGCCCGGCACAATCAGGTAGAACCACAGCAGCACCATCACCAGCGGAATAGAACGGAACACGTTCACATACGCCGTCGCAAACCAGGCCAGGGGTTTGAAGGTCGACAGACGCATAACCGCTAACAGGGTGCCCCAGACGATACCGATGATTATCGCTGTAACGGTAATCTTTAGCGTGATAACCAGACCTGCCAGCAGGTAAGGCATCGACGGAACGATAGAACTCCAGTCAAATTCGTACATTATTTGCCTCCCATATTGCCCGGTAGGCGAACCTTACGTTCAACCAGATTCATGACCAACATAATTACGGTGTTAATCAGTACGTACGCGAGGGTGATCGCAGTGAAGGATTCCCAGGCGTGTGCGGAGTAATCCAGCAATTTCCCCGCCTGTGCGGCCATATCCACCAGACCGATTGTCGAGGCAATGGCCGAGTTTTTCACCAGGTTCATCATTTCAGAGGTCATCGGCGGGACAATCACACGATACGCATTTGGCAGAAGCACATAACGGTAGGTTTGTGGCAGCGTCAGGCCCATCGCCAGGCCGGCATTTTTCTGGCCGCGCGGCAGCGACTGAATCGCCGCACGCACCTGTTCGCAAACGCGGGCAGCGGTAAACAGCCCCAGGCACAGCATCGAGGAAACAAAGAACTGAATATTAGGATCAAGTTCTGACTTGAACCACATGCCGAGGTTTTCTGGAAGCAGTTCCGGTATTACCAGATACCAGGTAAAGAATTGAACGATCAGCGGAACGTTACGGAACAGTTCCACATACAGCGTGCCGATCCCGGATAAGAACCGATTTGGCACGGTGCGCAGAATGCCGAACAGTGAGCCGACGAGAAAAGCGATAATCCAGGCCGTGATAGACAGCGCCACGGTGACCTGAAATCCGCTCCACAGCCAGCCAAGATAGGTGGTGTTGCCGAACGGGGCTTGTTGCAGAAAAATACCCCAGTTCCAGTCGATTGACATAAATGGACTCCGAAAAAAAAAGGGTAGCAGCGCTACCCTCTAAGACTGCTAAGGAAACTATCACCTTCCATACTTCGAGCCATAGAGGCCTTGGCCGCCTACAACCCAGATTATGTGAGGTAATTATTTATTCATGGTGACTGGGGAACGACCCTTCACCATATAGTCTGTCCGTATCTCCCCGCAATCGAGAGGGCAGGCGAGCCCGCCCATCATTGTTCTAGTTAGTTAAGTGCTTTGTCGTTTGGTGTTTTAAACAGCGCTTTCATGTCGTCAGACAGTTCGAAGTTCATGTTCAGGTTCTTAGGTGGAATGGGGTTTTTGAACCATTTATCGAACGACTTCGCTGCTGCACCGGAGGTCTGTGCCTGAGCGATGGTGTCATCCATCAGCTTTTTGAATTGTGGATCGTCTTTACGCAGCATGCAGCCGTAAGCTTCTTTGGACTGCGCGGTGCCCACGATTTCCCAGTTGTCAGGTTTCTTCGCTTTCGCACGTTCACCTGCCAGCAGGGCGTCATCCATCATGAACGCCACCGCACGACCGCTTTCCAGCGTACGGAAGGAGTCGCCGTGGTCTTTGGCGCTGATGATACGCATGTCCATTTTCTTCTCGTCGTTCAGCTTGTGCAGCAGAACTTCAGAGGTTGTTCCGGACGTGACAACGACCGCTTTGCCTTTCAGGTCAGCGAAATCTTTGATAGCGCCGCCTTTCTTGGCCAGCAGACGGGTGCCGACCACGAAGATGGTGTCAGAGAACGCAGCCTGCTTTTGGCGCTCGAGGTTGTTCGTGGTTGAACCACACTCGAAGTCAAAGGTGCCGTTTTGCAGCAAGGGGATACGGTTCTGGGAGGTAATTGGGATCAGCTTAACCTGCAGATCCGGCTTGTTGAGCTTCTTCTTGATCGCGTCAACGATAGCGTTGGAGTAATCCTGCGAGTACCCCACCACTTTTTGCTGGTTGTCGTAATAAGAGAACGGTACAGATGATTCACGGTGTCCAACCACAATCACGCCGTTTTTGGCGATTTTGTCCAGCGTGCTCTGGCCTGAAACCTGTGCTGCGTCGTCGGCGTGCGCCACGCCTGCGGATATTCCCATCACCAGCATTGCTGCGGCCAGTTTACGTAATTGCATATCCAACTCCTTATCGTAGCGTCAGAGACGCACGGATACCCATGTGAGTGTTGTGTTGTTATTGCCTGCAACTTTAGTGTGCAGTATTAAGCCAGTTTGTTAACATTTAGTCTGGCTTAATGTAAAGATTTTGCTGCGTTATTGTTTGTTTTTGCGAAGTGCGCCGCACCGTTTTAAGGCAAAAATGCTCTGATGCACCAAAAAGGTGCCATCGTTGAGCGCTGCTGGTGCGACCGGGTTGCACTAAGGCAAATTACGCAGCTCACTGAATTAACTTAGCAATTCGCGTGCCAGAAAGAGGCGTTGGGGAGAGGAAAGAATGAGGGTGCGGATTGAAGCCCTCACCGGCCTTACACGCGGGGTGAGGGCCGGGTGAGGGAGGAAACTAGCGGCGACGCTCTCTAAGACTCATCACCAGAGCGCCAAAACCAAACAGCGCGGTAAGGATCCACAGCGGCCAGTTGCCGGCACGAGCGTACGGCGTCAGGCCGGTCGTTGGGGTTACCGTGGTGGTCAGCACATCTCGGGTGAACTGCGGGATCATCGCTTGCACGTCACCGTGAGGATTAATCACCGCCGTAATCCCGTTATTGGTGCTACGCAGTAGCGGACGTGCCAGTTCCAGCGCACGCATCCGCGCCATCTGGAAATGCTGCCACGGGCCAATCGATTTACCAAACCACGCATCGTTAGAAATGGTCAGCAGGAAATCGGTGTCCGGACGGAAGTTGTCGCGTACCTGCTCACCAAGAATAACTTCGTAGCAAATTGCAGGGGTCAGCTTCAGATTATGCGCTGAAAGCTGAGGCTGAACGTACGGCCCGCGGCTAAACGATGACATCGGCAGGTCGAAGAACGGCGCTAGCGGACGCAGAATAGACTCCAGCGGCACAAACTCACCAAATGGCACAAGGTGGTTCTTGTTGTAGCGGTCGGTAGAGTTGTAGCTGTACGGATTATCTTTGCCCAGCGTAATGATGGTGTTGTAGGTGTCATAACGGTTTTTCGCGTTAAGACGGGAATCCACCACTCCTGTAATCAGCGAGCTGTTTTTGGCGCGCAGCATATCGTCCATCATGCTGAGCAGACGCTGCTGATTGATTTCCAGATCAGGAATCGCAGACTCAGGCCAGATGATCAGCTGCGATTTACCCATCACTTTTTCGGTCGCATCGAGATAAATCTTTAGCGTATTGATGAGTTCTTTTTCATCCCACTTCAGCGACTGCGGAATATTGCCCTGAACCAGCGAGACCTGCGTCGTGCGTTCAGGGAGCAGTTGATACCACTGGATGTAACGCAGTGGGAACGGCAGCGCGAAAAGCACCAAAGCCGCCACCAGCGGACGCCAGTTACGGGTCACCAGCGCCAGCGCCAGCAGACCGCTGACCATCATCAGCAGGAAGTTGATGGTTTCCACGCCCATCACCGGTGCCAGGCCTTTCAGCGGGCCATCAATCTGGCTGTAGCCAAACTGCAGCCATGGGAATCCGGTCAGGACCCAGCCGCGCAGGAATTCGGTGATTTGCCATACTGCAGGCGCAGCAATCGCCACCCGGACCCAGTTGGCTTTGGGCCACAGACGCGCAAGCACACCGGCAAACAGCCCGGTATACAGCGAAAGATAGGCGGCGAGAAGCACCACAAGGAACACATTCACCGGACCCGGCATACCGCCAAACTGCGCGATGCTGACATAGACCCAGTTAATGCCGGAGCCGAATAAGCCCAAACCCCAGAAGTAACCAATCCAGGCGCTTTGCAGCGGACGGCGGTTAAGGGTTAATCCCTGAAGCCCAATCAGCGAAACGATCGCCGCCGGCCAGAAATCATAAGGGGAAAAAGCCAGCGTTCCGCAGGCACCAAAAAGTAGCGCCAGCAGCAGGCGAATGCGCTGGCGTTCAATCAGAGAGGCAAATGCCATTTAGCGTTGTCGTCCCGTAAAATTAATCGTCCAGATTAGGCTGTGGCGCATCTTCCGGAAGTTTGACGTGTACCTGGATGATACGGCGGCTGTCAGCCATCGCAACTTTGAACTGGTAACCATCAATGTCAATGGTTTCACCGCGTGCAGGCAGGTGCCCGAACGCCTGCATCACCAGACCGCCGATGGTATCGACTTCATCGTCGCTGAAGTGCGTGCCGTAGGCTTCGTTGAAGTCCTCGATAGAGGCCAGTGCGCGAACGGTCCAGGTGTGACGGCTCAGCTGACGGAAATCGATGTCGTCTTCTTCATCGTATTCGTCTTCAATTTCGCCGACGATCAGTTCCAGGATGTCTTCGATGGTCACCAGACCCGAGACGCCGCCAAATTCGTCAATCACAATCGCCATGTGGTAGCGCTGAGAGCGGAACTCTTTCAGCATGCGGTCAACCCGCTTGCTTTCCGGCACCACCACCGCCTGGCGTAACACCTTATCCATGCTGAAAGCTTCGGAATCGCTGCGCATAAACGGCAGCAAATCTTTCGCCATCAGAATCCCTTCGATGTGATCTTTATCTTCACTGATCACCGGGAAACGAGAGTGGGCGGACTCGATAATGACATCGAGACACTCGTCCAGCGTCTGGTTACGTTTCAGGGTAATCATTTGAGAACGGGGGATCATGATGTCGCGGACGCGCTGGTCTGCTATATCCATTACCCCTTCGAGCATGTCACGCGTATCTTCATCGATAAGGTCGTTTTGCCCGGAATCACGGATCAGCGCCAGAAGTTCATCACGGTTTTTAGGTTCGCCGTGGAACAGTTGGCTCAGTAAGAGGGAGAAAAATCCCTTTTTGCTGGTTAAGGTGTCGCTACTGTGTGAGTTGTCGTCGCTCATGGCGTCGTATGGGGTCTCATGTTAATTGAATGATCACTGCCTGGCGTAAATTCAGCCTTAGGCGGCATAAAATGCCAGCGCGGCGGCTAGCCGCCGCACAGGTTACTCTTTCTCGGCAATGTACGGATCATCATAGTTCAGAGCAAGCATTATCTCTGTTTCCAGACTTTCCATCTCTTCCGCTTCTTCATCTTCGATATGGTCGTAACCCAGCAGATGAAGACTGCCATGAACCACCATATGTGCCCAATGGGCTTCCAGCGGTTTGCCTTGTTCTTCAGCTTCGCGTTCAACCACTTGGCGGCAAATAATGAGATCGCCCAACAGCGGCAATTCAATGCCCGGCGGTACTTCAAACGGGAAGGAGAGCACGTTGGTGGACTTATCTTTGCCGCGATAGGTCAGGTTCAGCTCGTGGCTTTCTGCTTCATCGACCAGACGGATGGTCACTTCCGATTCTGCCTGAAACGCCGGAATGGTGGCGTCCAGCCAGCGCTGGAATTGCGCTTCCTGCGGCAGACCGTTTTCGTTCTCGGTCGCGACCTGTAAATCCAGAATTACCGAACTCATTTGTGCTCTTGCTCCTGCGATGCCAGCGCTTCGCGTTTTCGCTCGGCGGCCTGCTCGGCTTTACGTTTTTGATCGGCTTCTTCCCACGCCTCATAGGCGTTAACGATACGGGCGACCACCGGGTGGCGCACCACGTCTTCGCTGTGGAAGAAGTTGAAGCTGATTTCGTCGACCTCTGCCAGCACTTCAACGGCGTGGCGCAGGCCCGATTTCATATTGCGCGGCAGGTCAATCTGGGTAACGTCGCCAGTGATTACCGCTTTCGAGTTAAAGCCGATACGGGTCAGGAACATCTTCATCTGTTCGATGGTGGTGTTCTGGCTTTCATCCAGGATGATGAACGCATCGTTGAGCGTACGCCCGCGCATGTAGGCTAACGGCGCAACTTCAATCACGTTACGCTCAATCAATTTCTCGACTTTTTCAAAGCCGAGCATCTCGAACAGCGCGTCATACAGTGGACGCAAATACGGGTCGACTTTCTGGCTGAGATCCCCTGGCAGGAAGCCGAGTTTTTCACCCGCCTCTACCGCAGGACGCGTCAGCAGAATGCGTCGAATTTCCTGACGCTCCAGTGCATCGACGGCTGCCGCGACGGCCAAATAGGTTTTACCTGTCCCCGCAGGGCCCACGCCGAAGGTGATGTCGTGGTCCAGAATATTGGCGATGTACTGCGCCTGATTCGGCGTACGCGGTTTAATCACGCCACGCTTGGTCTTGATATTGATGGCTTTGCCGTAGTCCGGCACGCTGTCGGCGCTTTGCTCCAGCACGCGGGCTTCTTTGATAGCCAGATGGATCTGTTCCGGTTCGATATCCTGAGCCTGGCCGCGCATCGGGGCCGTATCAACATACAGGCTGCGCAGGATATCTGCCGCTGCGTTTACGCAGATGGCGCGTCCGGTGAGTTTGAAATGATTATCGCGGCGGTTGATTTCGATACCCAGTCGTCGCTCCAGATGTTTGATGTTGTCATCAAACGGGCCACAGAGGCTCAGCAGGCGGTCGTTGTCTGCCGGCTCGAGGGTTACTTCACGGGTTTCTGTATTCAAGCTGTTCCTCTTTTACCTGGCGCCACGTCGGGCGTTTTTGAACGTGTATACGGAAATTATTCACGCCAGTGATTAAAGGCGCAAGCACTGCATTTGATGTGGGGGCAGGGCAGGGAAATGCAAGGGCCTGCCCGACGACGGGACAGGCCATGGGATCACGGCTGGAAAGTACCGACGCCGAGATCGTTCTCTTTGCGGGTACGAGCAATCACGGATTCAGGAGATTCCACCACGCGCAGGCCCATTTCCGCTTCGGTGCGGATAAGCTTGCCGCGCAGGGAGTTGGTGTACACGTCGACGATTTCCACATCAACGAATTTACCGACCATCTCCGGAGTGCCTTCGAAGTTCACCACGCGGTTGTTCTCAGTACGTCCGGTTAATTCCATGATGCTCTTACGGGAGGTGCCTTCCACCAGAATACGCTGGACGGTGCCAACCATACGACGGCTCCAGGCCAAGGCCTGCTGGTTGAGACGCTCCTGCAGGATATACAGACGCTGCTTTTTATCCTCATCTGAGACATCATCGATCATATCTGCCGCAGGCGTGCCAGGACGCGCGGAGAAAATAAAGCTGTAGCTGACGTCCATATTCACATCGGCAATCAGTTTCATGGTTTTCTCGAAGTCTTCATTAGTTTCACCCGGGAAACCAACGATGAAGTCAGAGCTGATTTGAATATCTGGGCGTGCGGCATACAGCTTGCGGATAATGGCTTTGTATTCCAGCGCAGTGTGCGTACGGCCCATCAGGTTCAGCACACGGTCGGAGCCGCTCTGAATTGGCAGATGCAGGAAGCTCACCAGTTCCGGCGTATCGCGGTACACGTCGATAATGTCGTCGGTGAATTCAATCGGATGGCTGGTGGTGAAACGAATGCGGTCGACGCCGTCAATAGCCGCTACAAGGCGCAGCAGTTCGGAAAATGAACCGGTGCTGCCGTCGTAGTTCTCACCGCGCCAGGCGTTGACGTTCTGGCCCAGCAGATGAATTTCTCGCACACCCTGGGATGCCAGTTGGGCAACTTCAAACAGGATGTCGTCGCACGGACGACTGACTTCTTCCCCACGGGTGTAAGGCACCACGCAGTAGGTGCAGTATTTATTGCAGCCTTCCATGATCGACACGAATGCGGTCGGGCCGTCGGCGCGTGGTTCTGGCAGGCGGTCGAATTTTTCGATTTCCGGGAAGCTCACGTCAACGATCGGTTTGCGGCGATCACGCATGCCGCGAATGGAGCTGATCATTTCGGGCAAACGGTGCAGCGTCTGCGGGCCAAAAATAATATCGACGTAGTGGGCGCGCTGGCGGATTAGTTTGCCTTCCTGCGATGCGACGCAGCCACCAACGCCGATGATCACATCCGGTCGTTTGGCTTTGATAAGTTTCCAGCGTCCCAACTGGTGGAACACTTTTTCCTGCGCTTTCTCACGAATCGAACAGGTGTTCAGCAGCAGCACATCGGCTTCTTCCGCGATGTCAGTCAGTTGATAGCCGTGAGTGGCATCCAGCAGATCGGCCATCTTTGATGAATCGTATTCGTTCATCTGACAGCCCCAGGTTTTAATATGGAGTTTTTTTGTCATCGACTTAGCTTTGCTCGAGGAAACGCAGGGCGCGTATTGTAATGCTTTGTGGTCAGTGTGACCAGTATGACCCACCCGGCGCCCAAAGGACAAAAAATTCCGGTAAACTTAACGGATTGAGGTTTAAGGAAACGAGCCATGAGCAATCAAGATACTGATGTCGCCGTTGTTGGCGGCGGGATGGTCGGGGGCGCGCTGGCGCTGGGGCTGGCGCAGCTTGGATTCAGCGTAACCGTGATTGAACAGGCGGCACCGCCCGCGTTTGATACCGAGAGTCAGCCGGATGTGCGGATCTCCGCCATCAGCGCGTCGTCGGTCGGCCTACTGCGCGGGCTTGGCGTGTGGGAGGCGATTCAGGCCATGCGCACCCATCGGTATTGCCAGCTGGAAACCTGGGAATGGGAAAATGCGCATGTGGTGTTCAACGCCGCGGAACTGAAACTGCCCGAACTCGGTTATATGGTGGAGAACAACGTTTTACAGCTCGCCTTGTGGCAAGCACTGGAGGCTCATGACAACGTCAGACTGTGCATGCCGGCATCACTTGAAACGATGCTGCACGGCAGCGATGGCTATCTGCTGGGCTTTACCGACGGCAGCGATCTGAAGGCGAAACTGGTGATCGGGGCCGATGGTGCGAATTCTCAGGTCCGCCAAATGGCCGGAATCGGCGTTCATGCCTGGCAGTATCCGCAGTCCTGCATGCTGATTACCGTGGAATGCGAGAACGAACCAGGGGACAGCACCTGGCAGCAGTTCACACCCGCCGGGCCGCGCGCGTTCCTCCCGCTGTTCGACCGCTGGGCATCGCTGGTGTGGTACGACACCCCGGCGCGCATTCGCCAGCTTCAGTCGCTGTCGATGGCGCAGCTTGAACAGGAAATTGTGCGTACCTTCCCGGACCGTCTCGGGAAAATCAAGCCCGCAGCGGCAGGCGCATTCCCACTGACACGCCGTCACGCGTTGCGCTACGTGCAGCCAGGACTCGCGCTGGTGGGCGATGCGGCGCACACCATTCATCCCCTGGCGGGGCAGGGCGTGAATCTTGGCTATCGAGATGTCGATGCGCTGCTGGACGTGCTGGAGAATGCCCGTAGTCAGGGCGAAGATTGGGCAAGTTTGCCGGTGCTTAAACGTTACCAGACGCGGCGGATGGCGGATAATTACCTGATGCAGTCGGGCATGGATCTTTTCTATGCAAGTTTCAGTAATAATCTCGCGCCGCTGAGAATGCTGCGTAACGTCGGCTTAATGGCCGCCGAGCGCGCGGGCGTACTCAAACGCCAGGCTCTGAAGTATGCGCTAGGGTTGTAACGTCATGCGCGGTCGGATGGCCGCGCTTAAGCATCACGTTCTCTGTATTTAAGTCAGGAACGTATCAACGCTATTCAGAACGGATCAACAAAAACAAAAAAGCCCGCCGAAGCGAGCTTTTTTATTTTATGTGGCTGGGGTACGAGGATTCGAACCTCGGAATGCTGGTATCAGAAACCAGTGCCTTACCGCTTGGCGATACCCCAACAGAATTTTTTCGATGCGTGACGATGTGGGCTAAAAAGTGGCTGGGGTGCAGGGATTCGAACCCCGGAATGCTGGTATCAGAAACCAGTGCCTTACCGCTTGGCGACACCCCATCAGGTGTTCTTTTCAGTTTTCGTACATCGTTTACTAAATGGCTGGGGTGCAGGGATTCGAACCCCGGAATGCTGGTATCAGAAACCAGTGCCTTACCGCTTGGCGACACCCCAAGAATATGGTGGCTACGACGGGATTCGAACCTGTGACCCCATCATTATGAGTGATGTGCTCTAACCAACTGAGCTACGTAGCCTGAATTTTGTTTTGCCAGTGAGACTGGCTGGGGTACCTGGATTCGAACCAGGGAATGCTGGTATCAAAAACCAGTGCCTTACCGCTTGGCGATACCCCAATTGACTCACATAAAAACATTTTGTCTGGGAAAAAAATGGCTGGGGTACCTGGATTCGAACCAGGGAATGCCGGTATCAAAAACCGGTGCCTTACCGCTTGGCGATACCCCATCCGTGCAACGCCTATTGGGAATGGTGCGGGAGGCGAGACTTGAACTCGCACACCTTGCGGCGCCAGAACCTAAATCTGGTGCGTCTACCAATTTCGCCACTCCCGCTAAAAAAAAAGATGGTGGCTACGACGGGATTCGAACCTGTGACCCCATCATTATGAGTGATGTGCTCTAACCAACTGAGCTACGTAGCCATCTTTTTTTCGCGTTACCTTATCGGCGTTGCGGGGCGCATTATGCGTAACGAGCCAATGAGCGTCAACTTCTTTTTCAAGGAAAATGGTTGGAATGTGACTGTTTGGTTAGGTTGCGAACAGCGAGGCGAATTTATCGGCAATAATTGATTATTACGTCTTTTTCTCTGTCGAATTATCGACCATAACGCAAAATGGGCCCCGAAGGGCCCAGCGTTAAAAAAGTGACGTTATTTGTAGGCTGACTGATGCACGCCTACTGCACGGCCTGACGGATCGTTCATGTTTTTGAACGCTTCGTCCCATTCGATAGCCTTTGCGGAAGAGCAGGCAACGGAGGGACCGCCCGGAACGCATTCTGCCGCGCTTGGCAGTGGGAACAGCTCTTCGAAGATCTCACGATACAAATACGCCTCTTTGGATGACGGCGTGTTGTACGGGAAGCGGAAGCTCGCGGTTTCCAGTTGCTTGTCAGTAATCTGCTTCGCGGCCACTTCTTTCAGGCTATCAATCCAGCTGTAGCCAACACCATCGGAGAACTGCTCTTTCTGGCGCCATGCGACGCTTGCAGGCAGATACGATTCAAAACATTCGCGCAGCACGTGTTTTTCCATTTTGCCGTTACCGCACATTTTGTCCTGCGGGTTAATACGCATCGCCACGTCGAGGAACTTCTTGTCGAGGAACGGTACACGCGCTTCAACGCCCCAGGCGGACATCGCTTTGTTGGCACGGGCACAGTCAAACATGTGCAGCGCCTGCAGTTTACGCACGGTTTCTTCATGGAGTTCTTTCGCGTTCGGCGCTTTGTGGAAGTACAGGTAGCCACCAAACACTTCGTCGGAACCTTCACCGGACAGCACCATTTTGATGCCCATCGCTTTGATCTTACGCGACATCAGGTACATCGGCGTTGACGCACGGATGGTGGTGACGTCATAGGTTTCGATGTGATAAATCACGTCACGGATGGCATCCAGACCTTCCTGCACGGTGAAGTGAATTTCATGGTGCACGGTGCCCAGATGGTTCGCCACTTCTTGTGCGGCTTTCAGATCCGGTGAACCGTCGAGGCCCACTGCAAAGGAGTGCAGCTGCGGCCACCAGGCTTCAGAGCGCTCCTGATCTTCCACGCGGCGGGCGGCAAATTTCTTGGTGATAGCTGAAATGACGGAAGAATCGAGACCGCCTGAGAGCAACACACCGTAAGGCACGTCGGACATCAGGTGGCTTTTCACGGAATCTTCCAGCGCCTGACGCAGCTCGGCTTTGTCAGTGACGTTGTCTTTGACGGCGTCGTAATCGAACCAGTCACGCTGGTAATAAGGACGAATTTCACCGTCCTGACTCCACAGGTAGCTGCCCGCCGGGAATTCTTTAATGGAGCGGCAAACCGGCACCAGCGCTTTCATTTCAGAGGCAATGTACAGGTTGCCGTGTTCGTCGTGGCCCATATACAGCGGGATGATCCCGATGTGATCGCGGCCAATCAGGTATGCGTCTTTTTCGCTGTCGTACAGCACAAAGGCGAACATGCCTTCGAGCTCGTCAAGGAATTCCGGGCCTTTTTCCTGATACAGCGCCAGGATGACTTCACAGTCGGAGCCGGTCTGGAACTGATAACGGTCGCCGTATTCTGCACGCAGCGCCTGATGGTTGTAGATTTCACCGTTCACGGCCAGCGCGTGGGTTTTCTTTTCGTTGTACAGCGGCTGGGCACCGGCGTTGACGTCGACAATAGACAGGCGCTCATGAGCCAGAATCGCTTTATCGCTGGCATACACGCCTGACCAGTCCGGGCCGCGATGGCGCATCAGGCGAGAAAGCTCGAGCGCTTTTTTACGCAGTTCGACCGCGTCAGTTTTGATATCCAGTACACCGAAAATAGAACACATAGCGACTTCTCCGTTAATTCTGTTGCGTGTTGTTGTGGCGTTGCATGACTTAAAAAATGCCGTAAAGCGGGCGAGTGCGCAAGAGAATTACCGGGGTTACAGAAAATAGTGCAATGAGGATTAGAGAATAGTGAAAAACACGTAGTGAATTGCCATCATGATTGACGATTATGCAATTTATAACGTGTTTTATTAGATGAGCGTATGATTTGCAGTGATATAAAGCAGAAACCACGCCCTGAGACGTGGTTTTCATTCAGATTACGTCGATTTCGGCCACCGACGGATAAATCCACGACGGTCGGAACGGCATGCTGTCGATGTCATCCACGGTCGAAACGCCAGAGAGCACCAGAATCGTTTCCAAACCGGCCTGGAAGCCCGCCAGAATGTCAGTGCGCAGGTTATCGCCGACGATAACCGTCTGCTCTGAATGGGCCTGCATTTTGTTGAGCGCAGCCCGGATGATCCACGGACTTGGCTTTCCGACGTAGAACGGTTTGCGCCCGGAGATCTTCTCGATCCCAGCACACAATGCGCCACAGGCCGGATAGAATCCGCGGCCGTGGGTGTCCGGGTTGGTCGCAATGAACCGTGCACCGTTTGCCACGAAGAAGGCGGCTTTATGCATCATTTCCCAGTTAAAGGAACGCGTCTCACCCACGATAACAAAATCGGGATTCACATCGGTGATGGTAAACCCGGCTTTATACAGTTCGTGGATCAACGCACCTTCGCCGACCACATACGCTTTTTTACCTTCCTGACGACGCAAGAAATCGGCCGTTGCCATGGCTGAGGTATAAAACACGCTGTCCGGCACGTCGACACCGGCGGTGGCGAAGCGGTTGGCCAGGTCCTGACCAGTTTGCGAAGGGTAGTTAGTCAGCAATACCAGCGGCATGCCTTTCTCCAGCACGCGGGTCAAAAACTCCGCAGCGCCTGGAACGGCGACGTTATCGTGCATCAGCACGCCGTCAATATCGCAAATGATGTTCTGAAGGGTCATGGACTGTCCGACGTCTAATTTAGGAAAGGCGTAATTATACACATTATCCCCCCGTCTGCCTTTGCAGCGGGAGGTGGGAGAGGGCGGTTAACCTTCCAACAAACGCTGGAGCAGCATTCCGTTTAGCATCGAGCGTTTGACGAGGGCAAAGGCGCCAATTGCGGAGCGGTGATCCAGTTCAGATTTCACCACTGGCAGGTTGTGACGGAACGCTTTCAGCGCCTGAGTATTAATGCAGCCTTCAATCGCAGGCAGCAGGATTTTTTCTGCGTCGGTAATTTCACCGGCGATCACCACTTTCTGTGGGTTAAACAGGTTAATGGCGATGGCGATGGTTTTGCCCAGATGGCGGCCCACCTGTTCAATCACTTCGCTGGCCAGCGCATCGCCTTTATTCGCGGCTTTGCAGATAGCTTTAATGGAGCAATCATCCAGTGAGACTTTGCTTTGGTAGCCTTTTTCCAGCAGCAGACGCACCCGCTGTTCGATGGCGGAGTTGGCGGCGACGGTTTCAAGACAGCCAAAGTTGCCGCAGTGACAGCGCTCGCCCAGCGGGTCGACCTGAATATGACCAATCTCGCCGACGTTGCCGTTACGACCGATAAAAATGCGGCCGTTAGAGATGATCCCGGCGCCAGTTCCGCGGTGGACACGCACCAGAATAGAGTCATCGCAGTCGCGCGTCGCACCAAAGTAGTGCTCTGCGAGGGCTAAACTGCGGATATCGTGGCCAACAAAGCAGGTCACTTTGAAGCGTTTTTCCAGCGCGCCAACCAGACCCCAGTTTTCGACCTGAATATGCGGCATGTAGCGAATCACGCCGCTTTCCGGATCGACCAAACCCGGCAGAATTACTGAGATAGCGATCAGCTCGCGAATTTTTCGCTGGCTGTTTTCAATAAAGGTAGCAATGGTGTTGAGCAGCGCGTGTTCCAGGGTTTCCTGGGTGCGCTCCGGCAGCGGGTAGTGCTCTTCGGCGATGACTTTACTGCTCAGATCATAGAGCGTGAGGGTGGTGTCATGTCGCCCAAGGCGCACGCCGATAGCGTGAAAATTGCGGGTCTCGGTGATTATCGAAATAGCGCGGCGGCCCCCGGTGGAGGCCTGCTGATCGACTTCTTTAATCAGGCCGCGTTCTATTAACTGACGCGTGATTTTGGTCACGCTGGCGGGAGCAAGCTGGCTCTGTTCGGCAATTTGAATGCGCGAGATAGGACCATGCTGGTCGATCAGGCGGTAAACGGCCGCGCTGTTAAGTTGTTTAACGAGGTCAACATTACCAATTTGAGCGTGTCCGCCTGATGTCATACTTTACTTACTCAGCAACGACCTCGTTACCATTAACGATGGTCTTAGTGATTTTATAATCGCGAGTGAACGCGGTCAGATTGGCTACCATGCCTGGTGCGAGGCTTCCCAGCTGTTTGTCCACGCCGATAGCGCGTGCCGGGTAAAGGGTTGCCATACGCAGCACCTCATCCAGTGCGATTCCGCAGTGTTCTACCAGGTTACGCACCCCTTCTATCATGGTCAATGCAGAACCGCTTAACGTGCCGTTCTCATCCACACACAGTCCATCCCGGTAGTATATTGTTTTACCAGCAAAAATGAACTCATCAATGTGTGCACCTGCCGGCGCGGTGGCATCAGTCACCAGGCACAGCTTGTCGCCTTTGAGGCGTTTGGCGTTACGTACGTTAGCGAAATCAACGTGTAGACCGTCAACGATGATGCCGCAGTAGACGTCAGCTTCATCGAAAATCGCGCCCGCCAGACCTGGCTCACGCCCGGTAATGTAAGGCATCGCGTTATACAAGTGTGTGGCGAAGGTAATACCGGCACGGAAACCGACCTTGGCTTCTTTCAGCGTGGCGTTGGAATGACCCGCTGAAACCACAATGCCAGCGTCAACCAGGCGGGTGATCACATCGGCAGGCACCATTTCGGGGGCCAGGGTGACTTTGGTTATCACATCGGCGTTAGCACACAGGAAATCGACCAGCTCATAGTCAGGCTTACGCACGAAATCCGGGTTGTGTGTGCCTTTCTTGACGATGTTCAGCCATGGCCCTTCCAGATGTAAACCCAGCGCCTGATTCGGGTATTTCGCCAGGTATTCACGCATCACGCGGATACCCTGCTTCATTAAATCATCGCTGGAGGTAATCAGCGTTGGCAGATAGCTGGTGCAGCCTGATTTTTCGTTGGCTTTCTGCATGATTTCCAGCGTTTCAACGGTCACCGCATCCGGGCTGTCGTTGAACTGCACGCCGCCGCAGCCGTTCAGCTGGACGTCGATAAAACCGGGAGCAAGAATGGCGCCATTTAACGAGCGTTGCTCAATCCCGGACGGCAAATCGGCCTGTGGGCAAATACGTTCAATCAGGCCATTGGCGATAACCATGGCATGGTCATCCAGAATTTCGTGGCCGGTATAAATTCGGCCATGGGTTAATGCATACATACGACCCCCGGTGTCAAAAATGCGTCCGCCCCTCCGAAGAGGGACGGGGATTCAATTACAGACCTTTAATATTTTCGGCTTCTAATTCGTTGAAGTACTTCAGCGTCTTCACTTTCAGTTCCATGGTGGACGGCTCGTCACACACCATTACTGCTTTCGGATGCAGCTGCAGACAGCTGATGGTCCACATGTGGTTCACGTTGCCTTCCACAGCCGCTTGCAGCGCCTGCGCTTTCTGATGGCCCAGCACCAGAATCATCACTTCTTCAGCGTCCAACAGTGTACCCACGCCCACGGTCAGTGCGTATTTTGGCACCTGAGTCACGTCACCGTCGAAGAAACGGGAGTTTGCCACGCGGGTGTCATGGGTCAGGGTTTTAATACGGGTACGTGAAGAGAGGGAAGACGCCGGTTCGTTAAATGCGATGTGACCATCGTTACCTACGCCACCCATGAACAGGTTAATTTTGCCGTAAGCGCGGATTTTTTCTTCATACTGACGACATTCTGCATCGATATCTGGCGCATTGCCATCAAGCAGGTTAATGTTTTCCGCCGGAATATCAACGTGATCGAAGAAATTACGGTGCATGAAGCTGTGATAGCTTTCCGGATGCTCTTTTGCCAGGCCAACATATTCATCCATGTTGAAGGTAACAACGTGTTTGAAGCTAACCTGGCCCGCTTTGTGCATCTCTACCAGAGCTTTATAAGCGGTAAGCGGTGTACCACCGGTTGGCAGGCCTAAAACAAAAGGACGGTCCGCAGTGGGTTTGAACGCATTGATGCGGTTGACGATATGACGGGCGGCCCATTTGCCTACTTGTTCTGCTGTCGCCAGGGGAATCAGTCTCATTGTTCACCTCAATAGTTAATATAAATGTTGGCGGATTGGTACCGTATCTCTTAAGAGTAACCTGGTTTGGCAACGAAAGGCGGCAATCCATCCTGATTTTTCGAATGATAAAATAAGTTTTCACTGTTAGCCAGTCGGAAGAGGGGGTGAAGACGATATTTGGTGATAAGAGTCACAAAAAAGGTGCTTTTAATTTGCGAGGCGAATTAATTTTCCACACACTCTTAGTGCTAGTGATACATCGCTGTGCTTTAAGATAGTCACACTATAAAAATATACGGCTTTAACGAAGTCGGCTCGGGGTCTCATAGGGGGAATAAAAGTGAGTGTTCTAGGTTATTTACAAAAAGTTGGCCGCGCACTGATGGTGCCAGTGGCCACGCTGCCTGCCGCAGCCATCCTGATGGGTGTCGGCTACTGGATTGACCCGGTGGGCTGGGGTGGATCTAACGCACTGGCCGCGTTCTTCATTAAATCGGGCTCCGCAATCATCGACAACATGTCCGTGTTGTTTGCGATTGGTGTGGCTTACGGTATGTCCAAAGATAAAGACGGTGCAGCAGCACTGACCGGCTTTGTCGGTTTCCTCGTTTTAACAACCCTCTGCTCTCCAGCAGCGGTATCGATGATCCAACAAATTCCACTGGAGCAGGTTCCCGCGGCGTTTGGTAAGATCAGCAACCAGTTCGTCGGAATCCTCGTCGGTATCATCTCGGCGGAACTGTACAACCGCTTCAGCAGCGTTGAGCTGCCAAAAGCGCTGTCGTTCTTCAGCGGTCGCCGTCTGGTGCCCATCCTGACCTCCTTCGTCATGATCGCGGTCGCTTTCGTTCTGATGTATGTCTGGCCGGTTATCTTCGACGGCTTGGTGGCATTTGGTGAACACATCCAGAAACTGGGTTCTGTCGGTGCGGGCGTGTACGCGTTCTTCAACCGCTTGCTGATTCCAGTGGGTCTGCATCACGCACTGAACTCCGTATTCTGGTTTGACGTTGCCGGTATTAACGACATCCCTAACTTCCTTGGCGGCGCGCAGTCTATCGAAGCCGGTAAAGCGGTTGTGGGTATCACCGGTCGTTATCAGGCGGGCTTCTTCCCGATTATGATGTTCGGTCTGCCAGGTGCGGCATTGGCGATTTACCATTGTGCACGTCCGGAAAACAAAGCCAAAGTGCTGGGTATCATGATGGCGGGCGCATTCGCGGCCTTCTTCACCGGTATCACCGAGCCGCTGGAATTCTCCTTCATGTTCGTGGCGCCGGTTCTGTACTTCATCCACGCTGTGCTGACCGGTATCTCCGTGTTCATCGCTGCCAGCATGCACTGGATTGCAGGCTTCGGTTTCAGCGCCGGTCTGGTGGATATGGTGCTGTCTTCGCGTAACCCGCTGGCGACACACTGGTGGATGCTGATCCCTCAGGGTCTGGTGTTCTTCGTTATCTACTACGTGGTGTTCCGCTTCACTATCCTCAAATTCAACCTGATGACGCCGGGTCGCGAACTGGCTGTTGCCGGCAGCGAAGCCGATGGCCAGGACGTGAATGTGAGCAGTGACAAAGAGCAGGACGCAACTGAACTGGCTCGCCAGTACATTGCAGCCGTTGGCGGCTCAGACAACCTGACCGGGATTGATGCATGTATCACCCGTCTGCGTCTGAACGTGAAAGACTCCTCTCTGGTCAACGAAGCGCTGGCGAAACGCCTCGGTGCGTCTGGTGTGATTCGTCTGAACAAAACCAGCGTGCAGATTATCGTTGGCTTCGTGGCAGAAAAAATCGCTAACGCGATGAAAACCACCGGCCCGGTAGCGGCAGCAGAAGCGGCTCCGGTTGCAGCAGCGGCAACGGCTACGGCAAAACCGCAGGCTGTACCGAACGCAGCAACTATCGCCACGTTGGTTTCTCCAGTGACCGGTGATGTGGTTGCCCTGGAGCAGGTTCCTGATGAAGCCTTCGCCAGCAAAGCTGTCGGTGACGGCGTGGCGGTGAAACCTACCGAGAAAACGGTCGTTTCTCCTGCTGCGGGCACCATCGTTAAAATCTTCAACACCAATCATGCGTTCTGTCTCGAAACCGAGAACGGCGCGGAAATCGTTGTCCATATGGGTATCGATACCGTAGCGCTGAACGGCCAGGGCTTTACCCGCCTGGTAGAAGAGGGTGCCGAAGTGGTTGCGGGTCAGCCGGTCCTGGAAATGGATCTGGATTACCTGAACGCCAACGCACGTTCGATGATTAGTCCAGTGGTTTGCAGCAACATCGACGACTTCAGCGGCCTGGTTATCAAGGCGCAGGGTCAGGTTGTAGCTGGCGTAACACCGCTGTACGAGATTAAAGGCAAGTAATCGTTCCTGAGTAAAGCTGTAAAATTAATGTGCCTTAGCGGCGGGGGATATCCTCCGCCGCTTTTTTATGGGCCAGGACAACACAGATCAACAGGTAACCGCGCTTTTTCTCTACGTAAGGGTTGTCTCCGCCCTCAGCTTATAAGATCATACGCCGTTATATGATTCTTACGCCTTGAGGAACCCGCGATGAGTGAGGCAGAAGCCCGCCCGACGAACTTTATTCGCCAGATTATTGATGAAGATCTGGCCACTGGTAAGCACACGACCGTTCATACACGTTTTCCGCCAGAGCCGAACGGGTATTTGCACATCGGTCATGCAAAATCTATCTGCCTGAACTTCGGCATTGCTCAGGATTACCAGGGCCAATGCAACCTGCGTTTCGATGACACCAACCCGGTGAAAGAAGATATCGAATACGTTGAGTCCATCAAGCAAGACGTTGAGTGGTTAGGTTTCCACTGGTCCGGCGAAATTTGCTACTCCTCTGACTATTTCGATAAGCTGCATCAGTATGCGGTTGAGTTGATCAACAAAGGTCTGGCGTATGTGGACGAACTCTCCGCAGATGAAATCCGTGAATATCGCGGCACTCTGACGCAGCCGGGCAAAAACAGCCCGCATCGCGATCGCAGCGTGGAAGAGAATCTGGCGTTATTTGAAAAAATGCGTGCGGGTGGTTTCGAAGAAGGTAAAGCCTGTCTGCGTGCCAAAATCGACATGGCGTCTCCGTTCATCGTGATGCGTGACCCGGTGCTGTATCGCATCAAATTTGCCGATCACCACCAGACCGGCAGCAAGTGGTGCATCTACCCGATGTACGACTTCACCCACTGCATCAGCGATGCGCTGGAAGGCATTACGCATTCACTGTGTACGCTGGAATTCCAGGACAACCGTCGTCTGTATGATTGGGTGCTCGACAACATTTCTATCCCGGTTCATCCGCGTCAGTACGAGTTCTCTCGTCTGAATCTGGAATACACCGTGATGTCCAAGCGTAAGCTGAACCTATTGGTAACTGACAAGCACGTGGAAGCCTGGGATGACCCGCGTATGCCGACCATCTCCGGTTTGCGTCGCCGTGGTTACACCGCCGCATCTATCCGCGAGTTCTGCAAACGCATTGGCGTGACCAAACAGGACAACACCATTGAGATCGCTTCTCTGGAATCCTGCATTCGTGAAGATCTGAATGAAAACGCGCCGCGTGCGATGGCGGTTATCGATCCGGTAAAACTGGTTATTGAAAACTACCCGCAAGGCGAAAGCGAAATCGTCACCATGCCGAACCACCCGAGCAAACCAGAAATGGGCAGCCGTGAAGTGCCGTTCAGCGGTGAGATCTGGATCGATCGTGCTGATTTCCGTGAAGAAGCGAACAAACAGTACAAGCGTCTGGTCATGGGTAAAGAAGTGCGTCTGCGTAATGCTTACGTCATCAAAGCAGAACGCGTAGAGAAAGATGCAGAAGGCAACATCACCACCATCTTCTGTACTTACGATGCGGAAACCCTGAGCAAAGATCCTGCGGACGGCCGTAAAGTGAAAGGCGTTATCCACTGGGTAAGCGCACAGCACGCGCTGCCGGTGGAGATTCGCCTGTACGATCGTCTGTTCAGCGTACCAAACCCAGGCGCTGCGGAAGATTTCCTGTCCGTCATTAACCCGGAATCCTTGGTGATTAAGCAGGGTTATGCTGAGCCGTCGCTGAAAACCGCTGAAACCGGTAAAGCGCACCAGTTCGAACGTGAAGGTTACTTCTGCCTCGACAGCCGCTACAGCACCGCAGAGAAGCGGGTATTTAACCGTACCGTTGGCTTGCGTGATACCTGGGCAAAAGCGGGCGAATAAGTTTCGTATTTGCTGAAAATAAAAAGCGTCGCGCAATGCGGCGCTTTTTTTATGTCATTTTTGTGATGCGAAATAATATCATTTTCACTCATGAAACAACGTCCCGTCCTTGTTACATTTTCCTGCGTTATTTTTCCCTTAGTATTTAGAAACCCCTGTCATTAGCGGTTCTCGTAGCGTCATGCTGAAACGTGCATATGTAACAAAACGCAATCAAATATGTGCGCCCTGTCATAATCTTGCGTTTTCGTGCGGAAAAAGGATTGATAATTCGCGTCGCGAAAAATAGTCTACAGACATAGCGTTAGGACATTTCTGCCTCGCTACTTTTTTGCAGTACTTATTTTTTATCGCTGTTCGCTTTGCGAATGCGTTTTTAAAAGTCAAAGAGGATATACACATGCGTACGTTTAGTGGCAAACGTAGTACGCTGGCGCTGGCTATTGCCGGGGTCACCGCAATGTCGGGCTGGATTGCTGTTCCGCAAGCCAGTGCAGCAGGATTCGTAGACGATTCAACCTTAACCGGCGGCATCTATTACTGGCAGCGTGAGCGTGACCGTAAAGATGTGACCGACGGCGACAAGTACAAAACCAACCTTTCTCACTCCACCTGGAACGCCAACCTCGACTTCCAGTCAGGCTATGCTGCGGATTTTATCGGCCTTGATATTGCGGCCTTCACCGCTATTGAAATGGCGGAATCCGCAGAAAGTGGACACCCGAACGAAATTGCCTTCTCCTCCATTAACAAAGGCTACGACGAAGATTTCTCGGGTGATAAGAGCGGGATCAGCCTGTATAAAGCGGCGGCAAAATTTAAACTCGGGCCAACCTGGGCTCGCGCGGGTTATATCCAGCCTACCGGCCAGACGCTGTTAGCGCCGCACTGGAGCTTCATGCCAGGTACCTATCAGGGTGCTGAAGCCGGGGCAAACTTTGACTACGGCGATGCCGGGGCATTGAGCTTCTCGTACATGTGGACCAACGAGTACAAAGCGCCGTGGCACCTCGAGACCGACCATTTCTATCAGAACGACAAGAAAACCAAAGTTGAGTACCTGCACTCCATCGGGGCTAAATACGACTTCAAAAATGACCTGGTGCTTGAAGCGGCATTTGGTCAGGCAGAAGGCTTTATGGATCAGTACTTCGCTAAAGCCAGCTACAAATTTGATGTCGCCGGGACGCCACTTTCTACCAGCTACCAGTTCTACGGTGCGCGCGACACCGTCAGCAGCAACACGGTCAACGATATTTATGATGGCACTGCGTGGTTACAGGCCCTGACCTTCGGCTACAAAGTGGCCGACGTGGTTGACCTGCGTCTCGAAGGAACCTGGGTTAAAGCGGAAGGGCAGCAAGGCTATTTCCTGCAACGTATGACACCAACCTACGCGTCTTCCAACGGCCGTCTGGATATTTGGTGGGATAACCGCTCAGACTTCAACGCCAACGGTGAAAAAGCGGTGTTCTTCGGCGCGATGTATGACATGAAAAACTGGAACCTGCCAGGCTGGGCCGTAGGCGCGTCCTACGTTTACGCCTGGGATGCGAAACCGGCTGACTGGTTTATCAACAGCGCGGGCCAGCGTGAAGAAAACGCCTCCAACAAAATCAAAGAGTCTGCATACAGCCTCGACGCAATGTACACCGTGCAGGAAGGACGTGCGAAAGGCACGCTGTTCAAACTCCACTACACCCAATACGACAACCATTCCGATATCCCAAGCTGGGGCGGCGGTTACGGCAATATCTTCCAGGATGAGCGCGACGTGAAGTTCATCGTGATTGCACCGTTCACCATCTTCTGACAATGACGCGGCGGGCCTCACGCCTGCCGCGTAATAATGAGGTCGTATCATGAAAAAATGGATCCTTATCGCTACCTTAGCGTCAGGACTGGTAGGCTGTGCGCAGCCTCAGGCGCCGCAGGAAGACAGCAAACTGAAAGCCGCGTACAGTTCATGCATTAATACTGCGGAAGGTAACCCGGATAAAATCGACGCCTGCCAAAGCGTGCTGAATGTGTTGAAGACCGATAAGACGCACGAGCAGTTCGCGAATCAGGAAAGCGTGCGCGTTCTGGATTACCAGAAGTGTATTCTGGCGAGAAAAACCGGTAACGACCAAGCGGTGAAAACCGATTGTGGTCAGATCTGGAAAGAAATTCGCAACAACAACACGACCACCACAACCACCAAGCCATAACCCTCAACTATCGGCTTCAGTGATTGCCTGAAATTTATGCCAAAAAAAAGCCAACCGCGAGGTTGGCTTTTTGCTTTTGAGCGAACGCTGATTATTTCTCAGCGGCGTCGTGTGCGTGTTCATCTTCACGGCAGTCGCCTTCTGCGCAGTGGCCGTAAAGATAAAGGCTATGGTTGGTCAGACGAATGCCATGGCGGGTGGCGATTTCGCGCTGACGCAATTCGATAGAGTCATCGCTGAATTCAATAACCTTGCCGCAGTCGAGGCAGATTAAGTGATCGTGATGATGCTGTTGAGTCAATTCGAAAACAGACTTGCCGCCTTCGAAGTTGTGGCGGGTGACAATGCCGGCATCGTCGAACTGGTTCAGAACGCGATAAACCGTTGCCAGACCAATTTCTTCGCCCATATCGATGAGGCGTTTATAAAGGTCTTCCGCACTGACATGGTGATTGTCCGGCTCCTGAAGCACTTCCAGAATTTTCAAACGAGGAAGCGTGACTTTCAGGCCTGCCTTCTTTAATGCGGTATTGTTGTCAGTCATGCGGAATCAGTCCTGTTGCTAGGCGATACACTTCCCTATGAGGAAGTATTACTAAGAATGAATTCAGGATAATGCGTCTCATTATAGGACTGCCTGCCCTAAATGGAAACGGTAAACCCTGAGCAAAGTATGCTTTTCATAAACGAGGCATCATCTGCAAAGCGAAACATCCGACCTCGTCAAAACAGGTGACATTGTACAGATATGTGCTCAAAAGTTAAAAATTTGTAGCGATTAATTTGATTGCTTTTATCTATTAATTTAACCACAACTTATCGCTAATACGGCACAACACGGATGCTGCGCCGCTAAATCATCAGGCGTTCTTGATCTCTTCGAGGTGCAGCTCTTCGGAGATTTGTTTCACCCATTTTTCGACACGCTCAGCGGTCAGCTCTGGCTGGCGATCTTCATCAATGGCCAGGCCCACAAAGTGGTCGTCATCCGCCAGACCTTTAGAGGCTTCGAAATGGTAGCCTTCGGTCGGCCAGTGACCCACGATAGTTGCGCCGCGCGGTTCGATGATGTCGCGGAGGGTACCCAGCGCATCACAGAAATATTCTGCGTAATCTTCCTGATCGCCACAGCCGAACAGAGCGACCAGCTTACCGTTGAAGTCTACCTCTTCCAGCGTCGGGAAGAAGTCGTCCCAGTCACACTGTGCTTCACCGTAGTACCAGGTCGGAATACCCAGCAGCAGAATATCGAAACCTTCGAGATCTTCTTTACTGCTTTTGGCAATGTCATGCACCTCGGCAACGTCTTTGCCAAGCTGCTTCTGGATCATCTTCGCGATATTTTCGGTGTTACCGGTGTCGCTGCCGAAAAAAATACCTGTGATTGCCATGAGTAAAATAACCTCTTGAAACGTATTGAAATGATGGTGGAATGTTGCCCACAGATAAAGGCAATGATAGCAGGAGGAGAAGTGCGCGGAAACTGCAATCGCGCCGTACTGCACTCTCTGCTAAATGAAAGTGATATTTTGTCGTATTTTCAGACAAGTTCCTGGCCGTGTAATGCGGCCAGTTGTTGCAACAGTATCTCTTCGATAAGCTCGCTGCGGCTCATATTTCTGGCATCAGCCAGTTCATTGAGCGCATCCACGGCATCGTTATTGAGCTTCAGCTCAACGCGTTTGAGACCGTTGCTTTTGTCGCGTTTAAGCTGATTACGCTTATTAATGCGTAATTGTTCGTCGCGCGAGAGCGGATTGGTTTTCGGCCTTCCCGGGCGACGCTCATTTGCGAACAAATCTAATGTCGTTCGGTCCGTTTGTTCTTTTGCCATGATTCAGAGTGACTTCGGGGAAACAAGCCGCCAGACGACAGGCCCGGCGCAGATAGCGCGCAATCATACATCAGCGAAACCCGCACGCCAACGCCGAGAGGCACAATGGCGCGCAGTCGCTCGGATTTTAATCATTCTGCCAGGTAACGGCGAATCGCACGCAGTACCGCGTCCGGTTTTTCTGCATGAACCCAGTGTCCGGCACCCGCGATGACGTGTGCGCGAGCCTGCGGGAACTGCGCCAATAATGCCTCGCGATACTCCGCGGTGACGTAAGGCGAATTACCGCCAGGGATAAACAGGGCAGGGTGATCCCAGGCGGGAATCGGTTCCCAACCAACGATATGCGGGTACTGATCCCACAACGCCGGCACGTTGAAGCGCCACGCGCCGTCGACGAATGATTTCAGCAGGAACTGAATCACGCCTTCTTCATCTATATGCTGGCGCATCACGTCCGCGGCCTGCTGACGGCTGGACACACCCGCGTCGGTCACCGCGTTAATGGCAGCAAAAATTTCATCATGACGACGCACCCGATACGCCACCGGAGCGATATCAATCGCCACCAGTTTTTCAACGCGCTCAGGGGCAAGTGCCGTGAATGCCATCACCGCTTTACCGCCCATTGAATGGCCTATCAGAATGGCTTTCTCAATGCCGTTGGCATCGAGCGTATCAACCAGATCCTGCGCCATTGCGGCATAGGTCATCTCCGGATCGCGAGGTGAAAGACCGTGGTTGCGCATGTCGACTTGCAGGATATCGTAATCGGCGACCAGATCCCTGGCGAGGATCCCGAGGTTATCAAGGCTACCGAAAAGACCGTGAACGAGGACGATGGGAGAATTAGTGTGCAGGTTTTGTGCAGTTTGCGCTCGGCTGTTTAATTTCATGGCAAAGTTCTTTTTTTCGCTACGTCGGGTTAGGGTATCATGTTGAACATTCTGCCGCCCGGCTGCAACACTCAGTAGTCGTCTGAGTTTTTGCCGACACGCTATCCGCTGTTGGGTTTTGTCCTTATAATCCCAACAACTTGTATTCAGAAAAGATATCTCACTGGATTAAGATGAAAACGATCGAAGTTGATGACGAACTCTACGGCTTTATTGCCAGCCACACTAAGCACATTGGCGAGAGCGCATCCGACATTTTACGGCGCATGCTGAAATTTTCTGCCGTATCGCAAGCGGCAGCAACCGTAGCCAAAGAAACCCCGGCACCCGCGTCTGCACCGGTCGTCGCCGCGGTTAAAAAAGTGTCTTCACCGAAAGACAACGTTCGTGCCATGCGCGAGCTGATGCTTTCTGACGAATACGCCGAGCAGAAAAAAGCGGTCAACCGCTTCCTGCTGGTGCTGACTACACTTTACTCCTTAGACAACAAAGCATTTGCTCTGGCTACCGAGTCGCTGCATGGCCGTACGCGCGTTTACTTCGCTTCTGACGAAGCAACGCTGCTGAAAAACGGCAATCAGACCAAGCCTAAGCAGGTGCCAGAAACCCCTTACTGGGTTATCACCAACACCAATACCGGTCGTAAATGCAGCATGGTCGAACACATCATGCAGTCAATGCAGTTCCCCGCGGAATTAATTGAAAAGGTTTGCGGCACCATCTAAGCATAAGAAGGACCAGGCAATGGCAACTCATAACCGTGCGGGTCAGCCTGCACAACAGAGTGATTTGATCAACGTCGCCCAACTGACGTCTCAGTACTACGTGCTGAAACCGGAAGTGGGTAACGCAGAACATGCGGTAAAATTCGGGACGTCCGGTCACCGTGGTAGCGCTGCGCGTCACAGCTTCAACGAACCGCATATCCTGGCCATTGCGCAGGCGATCGCGGAAGAACGTGCAAAAAATGGCGTTACCGGACCGTGTTACGTCGGTAAAGATACCCACGCCCTGTCAGAGCCAGCGATCATTTCCGTACTGGAAGTGCTGGCGGCCAACGGTGTCGACGTGATTGTGCAGGAAAACAATGGCTACACCCCAACGCCTGCGGTTTCCAACGCTATCCTGGTTCACAATAAAAAAGGTGGGGCTCAGGCTGATGGCATCGTCATCACCCCGTCCCACAACCCGCCGGACGATGGCGGTATCAAGTACAATCCGCCAAACGGCGGCCCGGCTGATACCAACGTCACCAAAGTGGTAGAAGACCGCGCAAACGCATTACTGGCTGATGGCCTGAACGGCGTGAAGCGCATGTCTTTGGATGCAGCGTATGCGTCCGGGCATATCAAAGAGCAAGATTTGGTTCAGCCATTCATCGAAGGGCTGGCGGATATCGTTGATATCAAAGCGATTCAAAAAGCGGGACTGAAACTGGGCGTTGATCCGCTGGGGGGTTCCGGGATCGAATACTGGAAGCGTATCGCGGAGTTCTACAAGCTTGATCTGACCATCGTGAACGATCATGTCGATCAGACGTTCCGTTTCATGCACCTCGACAAAGACGGCGCGATCCGCATGGATTGCTCCTCAGAGTGTGCGATGGCGGGCCTGCTGGCGCTGCGTGACAAATTCGACCTGGCCTTTGCCAATGACCCGGATTACGACCGTCATGGTATCGTGACGCCGGCAGGTCTGATGAACCCGAACCACTACCTGGCTGTGGCGATCAACTATCTGTTCCAGCATCGCCCACAGTGGGGCAAAGATGTTGCCGTGGGCAAAACCCTGGTGTCGTCTGCGATGATTGACCGTGTGGTTGACGATCTGGGCCGCAAGCTGGTGGAAGTACCGGTGGGCTTCAAATGGTTTGTTGATGGCCTGTTTGACGGCAGCTTTGGTTTTGGCGGCGAAGAGAGCGCGGGTGCATCGTTCCTGCGTTTCGACGGCACACCGTGGTCTACCGATAAAGACGGGATCATCATGTGCCTGTTGGCGGCTGAAATCACCGCCGTGACCGGCAAAAACCCGCAGCAGCATTACGACGAACTGGCCGCGCGCTTTGGCGCACCGAGCTACAACCGTCTGCAGGCATCTGCTACGTCAGCCCAGAAAGCCGCGCTGTCTAAGCTCTCTCCGGAGATGGTGAGCGCTGATACGCTGGCCGGTGACCCAATCACCGCACGTCTGACGGCCGCTCCGGGTAACGGTGCATCCATCGGCGGTCTGAAAGTCATGACCAAAAACGGCTGGTTTGCAGCACGTCCATCCGGCACAGAAGACGCCTATAAAATCTATTGCGAAAGCTTCCTCGGCGCTGAGCACCGTAAGCTGATCGAGAAAGAAGCGGTAGAGATTGTCAGCGAAGTGCTGAAAAACGCGTAGTGTTGAGTCGGCCCGGCAAGCAAAGCGCCGCCGGGCAAACACTAAAAATGGTAACCCTTGGGTTACCATTTTGCGTTTATCTGGTTTGGAAAAATTCGAAATTAAAGCATAAACCGATAACCAATCCCTGTTTCGGTCAGCAAATGCTGCGGCCGTGCCGGGTCAATTTCCAGCTTCTGGCGCAAATGACCCATATAAATGCGCAAATAGTGACTGTGCTCAACCGCATTCGGACCCCAGACCTGGCTCAATAACTGACGCTGGGTCAACACCTTGCCATGGTTGTTGAGCAACACCGCCAGCAGGCGAAATTCGATTGGGGTCAGGTGAATTTGTTCTTCACCACGCTGAATGCGGTGGTTGGCGATATCAACCTCAATATCGGCGAAGCGCACTACCGGCTGATTTTGTTCCGCATTCCCATGACGACGAAGCGCCACCCGCAGGCGCGCCTGTAACTCGCGAATGCCAAACGGCTTACTGAGGTAATCGTCGGCCCCGGCGTCGAGCGCGGTGATTTTGTCCGTTTCTTCAGCACGCGCGGAAAGCACAATCACCGGCACCTGGCTCCACTGACGGAAATCGCGGATGAACTCAATGCCGTCGCCATCCGGTAAACCCAGATCGAGGATCACCAGGTCAGGTTTGCGCGTGGCCGCTTCCAGCAGCCCACGTTGCAGGGTTTCCGCTTCGTGCACGCGCAGGCCATCGGCTTCCAGCGCGCTGCGCAGAAAACGGCGAATCGCCTGTTCATCTTCAACGATAAGTACGTTAATCACATTTCCTCAAGAAGTTCATCCAGCTCCGGGGGCGCATCCAGCGGCAGCGTTACCCTGAAACTGGCCCCGCCCTCAGGGCGGTTGTAGGCGTGCAGTTCACCGCCGTGCACATCGACTATCGCCTGGCAAATCGCGAGGCCAAGCCCCACGCCAGGAATGGCCGACTCTTTATGGCCTCTGGAGAATTTAGCAAAGATTGCCTGTTCCTGACCAGCAGGGATGCCGGGGCCTGAGTCCCACACCTCAAGCTGCAGCCGATCGGGCAGGCGTTCGGCGGAAATGCCGATGGTGGCCGACGGGCCCGCGTACTTCGCGGCGTTTTCCAACAGGTTAATCAGCACCCGCTCAAACAGGGGGCCATCGACGTGAATTAGCGTCAATGGGTCGCCCAGCGCCAGTTGAATATGACGCCCGCCGAGGCCCATTTCCAGGGTACGAATGGCGCTGCCCACCACTTCTTCCAGCGTCAGCCACTCTTTACGCAGGTTAAAACCACCGGACTGAATGCGCGCCATATCGAGTAGATTGTTCACCAGTCGGGTGGTGTTCAGCACGTGCTGGCGAATTTCATTGGCTTGAGGGGCGTGTCTCGACCCCTCGCTGGCTAAATCCAATGTCAGAATTTCCGCCTGACCAAACAACACCGTCAACGGCGTGCGCAAATCATGTGAAAGGGCCGCCAGAAGCGAGTTGCGAATACTTTCGCGTTCGCTCGCCAGCCGCGATTGCTCTTCACTGGCGGTGAGCGCCAAACGTTCCAGGGCGCTGGCGACCAGTAAAGTGCAGGTTTCCAGCAGTCTTTGCTGTTCGGGGATCATCAACTGACGCAGATTGCCCGGCTCAACCACCACCACGCCGTGAGTTTTCTCGGCGCTTTTCAGGGGCAGAATAAGATACGGAACGCCGGGCAGGGTATCGGTTCCTGCGCCGGCAGGCTGGCCTTTGTCAAAGCTCCAGCGGGCGATGGCGTCGTCCCACGGCGTGATGTCATTCCCGCCGGTCAGTGGGTGAAGTACGCCTTCGGCATCGGGCAGCAAGACCTGGCTGCGCGCCTGGAAGGTGGAGTGAATAAACTGCTCGCTGGTCTGGGCAATATCCTGCGCACGGCGGCCGGTGGCCAACGCTTTCGACATTTCATACAGATGTCGGGTGCGCTGTTCACGGTAACGCGCAACCCGAGCCTGATAGCGCACGCCCGCGGTCAAATTCCCGATAACCAGCCCGACGGTCAGCATCACGCCAAAGGTCAAAACGTACTGCACATCGGAGACGGCGAGGGTGCCGCGTGGGGCAATAAAAAAAAGATCAAAGCTGATGACGTTGGCAACGGTGGCCAGCACCGACGGCCATCGCCCATAAAACAGCGCCACGATCACCACGCCGAGCAGATAGAGCATCACCAGGTTGGCGGCATCAAACGCCATCAGGAAATGGCTGGCGAAGACCGTGATTAAGGTGCAGAGCACCACGGCCACAAGGCCGCCGCGAAGCTGAACGCGCCAGCGTTCCAGCCACGGACGATTATCGGTGCCGCGGATCGGGCTGGTGGTTGGCTGATCCTCAAGGGCGACAATCAGTAAATCGAGATCCGGCGCGCGGCGCGCGAGCCTGTCGGCGAAGGATTCCCGGCTCCACCAGCGACGTTTATTACGCCGACCAATTATGATTTTGCCGAGGTTATGTTCGCGGGCGTAGCGCAGAATGGCTTTGTCTTCTGCGGGGTCAGACAGCGTGGCGGTTTCTGCGCCCAGCTCCTGCGCCAAACGCAGCGCGCTGAGAATATTGCGGCGCTGCGCTTCCGGCAGCCGGTGTAAATCGGGGGTTTCGACGTAAACGGCATGCCATGCGGTGCCGAATTTGGCGGCCAGACGGGCGGCGGCGCGCACCAGTTTTTCATTGCCACCACTGTGCCCGACGCACAACAGAATCGCATCGCGAGTGTGCCAGACTTTTTCTTCGCCTTGCCGGTCTCGCCAGGCGCGCATTTGATCATCCACGCGATCGGCGGTGCGTCGCAGGGCCAGCTCACGCAGGGCAATAAGATTGCCTTTGCGGAAAAAATGCTCGATGGCGCGCTCGGCCTGCCCTGCAATATACACTTTGCCTTCATGAAGGCGTTGGCGCAGATCGTCCGGCGGCAGGTCCACCAACACCACTTCGTCAGCAGAATCGAAAAAAGGATCGGGCACGGTTTCGCGCACTTTGATGCCGGTCACGCCGCTGACCACGTCGTTCAGGCTTTCCAGATGCTGAACGTTAACCGTGGTAAAAACGTCAATGCCTGCTTCCAGCAGCTCTTCCACATCCTGCCAGCGTTTGGGGTGACGCGAACCGGGGGCATTAGTGTGCGCCAGTTCGTCCATCAGGATCAGCGCCGGACGACGGGCGAGGGCGGCGTCAAGGTCAAATTCCTCGACCTGACGACCACGATAATGAATGCGTTTGCGCGGCTGCGTTGCCAACCCATCAAGCTGAGCGGCGGTCTCCTGACGGCCATGGGTTTCTACCACGCCCACCAGAATATCGAGCCCCTGCGCCCGTAGGCGCTGTGCTTCCTGCAACATGGCGTAGGTTTTCCCTACGCCCGCACAGGCGCCAAAAAAGACTTTCAGTTTTCCGCGATGCCAGCCGGCGGATTGTTCCAGCAGGCGGTCGGGATCGGGACGAAAGGGCTCGTCGGTCATGCTCAATCCTTACGGTTGTTTCAGGGCATCCAGTGCCATGTTCAGCTCAACAATATTCACCACCGGTTGGCCGAGGAAACTCACCAGCGGCTGCTGTGTGTGTTCGGCAACCAGCGTCGTCAGCGTCGCGACTGGCAGGTGACGGACCTGCGCCACACGCGGTATTTGCCAGTTCACTGACTGCGGCGTCAGGCTGTAATCCAGCCCGCTTGCGGAGGTTGTCACCAGTTCGACGGGAACCTGTGCGTTTGCCTGCGGATTGTCCTGACGCAGCTGCGCCACCCGGGCCGCCACTTCTTTATCCAGCTCTGGATTACTGCCCGCCAGATTGCTGCCGCCGGATGCCTCTGGATTATAGGGGCTATTGGCGGTGGCGGAAGGGCGACCGTGAAAATATCCCGGCGCGGAAAACGGCTGACCCATCAAGTGCGAACCACGAATCTGGTTGTCCTGATAAATCAACGAGCCGTTGGCCTGGTCAGCGAACCACCATTGTCCAATCGCGGTGGTGAGCAGCGGATACACACCGCCGGTGACCAGGGTTAAAAAAATCAGCACTACCAGAGCAGGGCGTAATGTCGCCATTTTCATTTCCTCTTACACCAGACCAAACAGGGTCAGTACCAGGTCAATCGCTTTGATGCCCACGAACGGCACCAGCAGGCCACCGAGGCCGTAAATCCACAGGTTCCGGCGCAGCATAGCTGCCGCCGTCAACGGCTTGTAACTCACCCCTTTTAACGCCAGCGGGATCAGGAACACGATGATTAACGCGTTAAAAATCACTGCGCTCAGAATGGCTGACGCGGGCGAATGCAGGTGCATCACGTTCAACGCGTTGAGCTGCGGATAGGTGGCTGCAAACGCCGCCGGGATGATGGCAAAATACTTCGCCACGTCGTTGGCAATACTGAAGGTGGTCAGCGACCCGCGGGTCATCAGCATTTGCTTGCCGATATGCACCACTTCAATCAGCTTGGTCGGATTGGAATCCAAATCGACCATGTTGCCCGCTTCTTTTGCGGCCTGGGTCCCGGAGTTCATCGCCACGGCCACGTCGGCCTGCGCTAAGGCCGGGGCGTCGTTGGTGCCGTCACCGGTCATTGCCACCAGACGGCCTTCCGCCTGATACTGACGAATCAACGCCAGTTTGGCTTCCGGCGTCGCTTCCGCCAGGAAATCATCCACGCCCGCTTCGGCGGCGATGGCGGCAGCCGTCAGACGGTTATCGCCGGTGATCATCACCGTTTTAATACCCATTTTACGCAACTGCGCGAAACGCTCTTTAATGCCGCCTTTAACGATATCTTTCAGCGCAATCACGCCGAGCACCGTCGCCCCTTCCACCACCACCAGCGGGGTGCCACCCTGACGCGCCACGCCTTCGACTAAGGTGTCGACCTGCGGCGGGAAGTGCCCGTTGTTGGCTTCCACATGACGACGAATCGCATCCACGGAGCCTTTACGGATCATGCGGTCGTGGATATTGATGCCGCTCATGCGTGTCTGGGCGGTAAACGGCACAAACGTGGCCTGCAAATCCTGCACGTCGCGTTCGCGCAGATTGAAGCGTTGTTTAGCCAGCACCACGATACTGCGGCCTTCCGGCGTTTCGTCGGCCAGCGACGCCAGCTGCGCGGCATCGGCGAGGGTTTTCTCATCGACACCCGGCGCGGGCAGGAACTGAGACGCCTGGCGGTTGCCGAGCGTAATGGTGCCGGTTTTATCCAGCAGCAGCACGTCCACATCCCCCGCCGCTTCAACTGCCCGGCCGCTGGTGGCAATCACGTTGGCACCGAGCATCCGGCTCATCCCGGCTACGCCGATCGCTGACAACAGTCCGCCGATGGTGGTCGGGATCAGACACACCAGCAGCGCGACCAGGACCGTCACGCTGACCGCTGTGCCGCCGTATGCGGAGAACGGCCACAGGGTGGCGGTAGCCAGCAAGAACACGATAGTCAGCGCGATCAGCAAAATAGTCAGGGCGATTTCGTTCGGCGTTTTGCGACGTTGTGCGCCTTCGACCATGGCGATCATTCGGTCAAGGAAGGTTTCGCCGGGGTTGACGCTACAACGGATAACCAACCAGTCGGATAGAATGCGCGTGCCGCCGGTGACCGAGGCGAAGTCGCCGCCGGATTCGCGGATAACCGGCGCGGATTCGCCAGTAATCGCGCTTTCGTCCACCGACGCGCCGCCCTCGATGACTTCACCGTCGCAGGGGATGATGTCGCCCGCTTCCACCAGCACGATATCGCCTTTGCGCAGGTCATCCGCCGGAACGTGATCGACCTGAGCATCGTGCTGCGGGGCACGCAGTTTGCGGGCGAAAGACGTTTTCTGGATGCCTTTCAGGCTGTTGGCCTGCGCCTTGCTGCGGCCTTCCGCCAGCGCTTCGGCGACGTTAGCGAACAGCACGGTAAACCACAGCCAGATGCTGATTGCTGCGGTGAAACCGGCGCTTCCGGGAATTTTTCCAAAGGCCATCGCCACGGCGAGCAAGGTCGTCAGCACGCTGCCCAGCCAGACGATAAACATCACCGGGTTGCGCCACTGTACGGCTGGACTCAGTTTTTTTACGGCATCCAGCAGCGCCTGACGAACCAGGGCCGGTTCGAAAATTGCCGTTTGCTTACGACTCATAAAACGTGTCTCCAGCTGTCTTATAACGAAGAGAGATGTTCTGCGACCGGGCCTAATGCCAGGGCGGGAATAAAGGTCAGCGCGCCGACCAAAATTACGGTGCCTATCAGCAAGCCAACAAACAGCGGGCCGAAGGTCGGTAACGTACCGGTGCTGGCGGGCTGAATTTTCTTGCTGACCAGCGAGCCGGCGATAGCCATGACGGGGACAATCACCCCGAAGCGTCCGACGAACATGCAGAAGGCAAGCAGACAGTTCCAGAAGGGCGAGTTAGCACTCAGGCCACCGAAGGCACTCCCGTTGTTGTTGGCGGCGGAAGAGACGGCGTACAGCACTTCGCTAAAGCCGTGAATACCCGGGTTAAACATCCCGGCGCGACCGGCTTCGGTCATCATCGCCAGCGCGGTGCCGAGCAGAACCAGTGCCGGAGTCACGAGGATCGCCAGTGCGGTCATTTTCATTTCGCGCACGTCGATTTTTTTACCGAGATAATCTGGCGTACGGCCAATCATCAGCCCGGCGATAAACACGGCCAGCAGCACGAACAGCAGCATGCCGTACAGCCCGGAACCCACGCCGCCGAACACCACTTCACCAATCTGCATCAGCCACATCGGCACCATTCCGCCGAGTGCGGTAAAGGAGTCGTGCATGGCGTTCACTGCGCCACAGGACGCCGCGGTAGTCACCACCGCAAACAGACTGCTTTGCAGAATGCCGAACCGGCTCTCTTTGCCTTCCATATTGATGGCGCTGTCAGCCCCGAGTTTCAGGAAGTGTGGATTCCCGCTGAGCTCAGCCCACATCACTACTGCCACGCAGATAACAAAGATGACCGACATTGCCCACAGGATCGCGCGCCCCTGACGACGGTCGTTGACCGCTTCACCGAAGGCGAAACATAGCGCGGTAGGGATCAGGAAAATTGCCAGCATTTGGACCGCATTGGTCAGCGCCGTTGGATTTTCAAACGGATGGCTTGAGTTGGCATTAAAGAAGCCGCCGCCGTTGGTGCCGAGCATTTTGATGGCTTCTTGCGAGGCAACCGGACCCATCGGCAGCAGGCCTTTTACGCCTTCCAGCGAGGTGAAATGCTGGTACGGGAGAAGGTTTTGCAGCGTGCCTTGCTGGATCATAAACAGGGCAATCAACAACGACAGCGGCAGCAGGATCCACAGCGTAACGCGCACAATGTCCATCCACGCGTTGCCCAGCGTGTGAGTGCTGTGGCGGCTGAAACCGCGGATCAGCGCGAATACCACCGCGATGCCAGTGGCTGCGGATAAGAAGTTTTGCACCGCCAGCCCGGACATCTGGCTGAAATAGCTCAGCGTACTTTCGCCGCTATACGCCTGCCAGTTGGTATTGGAGACAAAGCTGACGGCGGTGTTCATCGCCAGATCCCACGAAAGCCCTGGGAAGTGTTGCGGGTTCAGCGGCAAAACGCCCTGCAGCATTAGCATGGCGAACAGCACTAAAATCCCCAATACGTTGAGCAACAAGATAGCCAGCAGATACTGCCGCCAGTTCATCTCCTGAGAGGAGATACCCATCAGGCGCCACAGTCCGCCTTCCATTCTGGCCGTACCGGGCAGCGGCGTGTTGGCAATCAGCCGCGCCAGCACGAAGCCCAATGGGCGCGCCAGAATGAACAGGACCAGTAAAAAACTGGCAATCAGTAAAAACCCTTGCGCAGCCATCAGAAGGCCTCCGCATTGATCAGGGCATAAACCAGATAACCCAATAACAGGAAAACCAGCACGATACCAGTTAGCACGCCTGCACTCACAGTCCACCTCCAGGTGTTTAATGATGTGCGGTAACGGTATGTTTTCCGGTGCAAAGATTTCGCAAAAAACGCAGGGTGGCGTGTAAAAATAATATAAAAATGATAAAGACCATTAATTAACTATTGATTAGTATTAATTTAACTTTTATGTAACTTAATTACAGCGTTGAGTGTAAATCAGCCTTGGCGTACGTAAAAAAGTGGTCGGATGAGTAGCAAAATTACAACCAAAGCGGTATTATTTGCCCCAGATAACGTTTACCGGCGCGCGTTGCCGGCCATGAAAGGGGAGAGAGATTATGTACAAAGAGTTTCCTGCACATGTTGTATTGATGCGTCGTACTTTCGCCGTTGTGGCGGGTGTTTTGGCGCTGCCAGTGATGCTGTTCTGGAAAGATCGCGGGCGTTTTTACAGCTACCTGCACCGTGTCTGGTCTAAAACCAGTGAAAAACCGGTGTGGATGGATCAGGCCGAAAAAGCGACCTGTGATTTTTACTGATTTATCACTTTCCAGCAGGCATAAAAAAACCGCCAACATTAACGTGGCGGTTTTTTTATGCCCGCAGGATTCGCGGTCCGTTGGGAAAGACTTCCGTTCCTACCGAGCAGCAGTGATGGTCTGCTTATTTTCTCGAGGCATCAAGGTGATGCTTCTGGACGGAATCCTAAAAATTTACCGAATGACGTTCAGGCCGCCTTGCGCGGCCTTTTTCATTATCTGGCGTCTACACTTCTCTTATATGCCTGAAAGGAGTGGTTATGAGTGAGAAAATCCCGGTTGGCATCAGCGCCTGTTTGCTCGGCGAACCCGTTCGTTTTGACGGCGGTCATAAACGCCTGACGTTTGCGGTAGAGGACCTAAGCCCACTGGTCGCGTTTGAGCCCGTCTGCCCGGAAATGGCCATTGGCTTACCGGTGCCAAGGCCTGCGCTGCGGCTGATGAAAGACGAACAGGGCAGTGCGGGTTTGCGTTTTAGCGATGGGCGCGACGGCGATTTAACCCAAGCGATGCGCGACTTTACCCGTCAGCGGATTACCCGTTTTGAAAAGCTGTGCGGCTATATCGTCTGTGCTAAATCGCCAAGCTGCGGCATGGAGCGAGTGCGGGTTTACGAGGCCGACGGCCAATACAGTCGCAAATCCGGACGCGGTATTTACACCCAAATATTAATGGAAACCTTCCCTTGGTTGCCGGTGGAAGAAGACGGGCGGCTACAGGACGCTGTTCTTCGTGAGAATTTTGTCGAGCGTATTTATGCCCTGCATGAACTGCACGCACTTCGTGAGCGGGGCCTGAATCGCGGCGAATTAATGGCGTTTCACAGCCGCTATAAGCTGTTATTGCTGGCGCATTCTCAACCGCTTTATCGTGAGCTTGGGCGGTTTGTGGCGGCGATGGCGGAATGGACATCGCTGGACGACTACTTTGTCGAATATCGCCAGCGGCTGATGACGCTGATGTCGCATCCGGCAACTCGCCGCAATCACACCAACGTATTGATGCACGTGCAGGGCTACTTTCGTAAACAGCTTAATAGCCGTCAGCGCCAGGAGTTAGCGGATCTTATCAATCGCTATCGGCAGGGGACGCAGCCGCTGCTTGCACCGGTCACGCTGTTAAAACACTATATGGCGGAATTTCCAGACGCTTATCTGGCCGGGCAGCGCTATTTTGACCCTTGGCCGGAAGCCTTACGTTTACGTTACGGACATTAACCGGAGAGTTATGACCACCCATTTGGTCTGGTTTCGCACCGATTTACGCCTGCACGATAATCTGGCGCTGGCCGCCGCCTGTCGCGATCGCAAAGCGAAGGTGATCGCGTTGTACGTTGCCACACCGAAACAGTGGCAGCAGCATCATATGGCGCCGCGGCAGGCGGCCTTTTTGCAGACTCAGCTAAACGCATTGCAAACGCAGTTGGCGCAAAAAGGCATTCCTTTGCTGTTTCGCGAAGTGGCGGATTTCGCGGCGTCGGTAGAGACAGTAAAAAATGTCTGCGATGAACATCACGTCGATCGGCTTTTCTATAACTATCAATATGAAATTAATGAGCGTCAGCGCGACAGCTGCGTGGAAAAAACGCTGGATACGGTGACGTGTCAAGGTTTTGACGACAGCGTGATGTTGGCGCCCGGCAGCGTAATGACGGGCAATCATCAGATGTATAAGGTCTTTACGCCGTTTAAAAATGCGTATCTGCGGCGGCTAAAAGACGGGTTGCCGGAGTGCGTTCACGCTCCGGGTCAGCGTGAGGATGGGGCGTGCGAAACGCCTGAGATAGTCCTCGATTTTGCGCAAGCGCCCTTTGATAGCGCACTGTTCCCGGTCGATGAGAAAACCGCCATCGCCAGGCTGCGCCACTTCTGCCAGCAGCAGGCCGCGCAATACGACGAGAAGCGAGATTTTCCGGCGATTGAGGGCACCAGTCGGTTATCGGCGTGCCTCACGCTGGGCGTGCTTTCTCCACGCCAGTGTCTGCATCGGCTTCTCGCGGAGTGTCCACAAGCGCTCGACGGGGGTCCCGGTTCGGTCTGGCTTAACGAGCTTATCTGGCGAGAGTTTTACCGCCATCTGATGACTTATCATCCTGAACTGTGCCGCTATAAACCGTTTATCGGCTGGACAGAGAACGTCGCGTGGAACAAGGATCGGGCGGGGTTGAGTGCCTGGCAGCAGGGAAAAACAGGTTATCCGATCGTTGATGCGGCGATGCGCCAGCTCAATGAAACAGGCTGGATGCACAACCGCCTGCGGATGATTGTCGCCAGCTTCCTGGTGAAGGATTTGTTGATTGACTGGCGGGAAGGTGAGCGTTACTTCATGTCGCAGCTGGTGGATGGCGATTTAGCGGCCAACAACGGCGGCTGGCAATGGGCGGCATCAACGGGGACCGATGCCGCACCGTATTTCCGCATCTTTAACCCGACTACCCAGGGCGAACGGTTTGATAAAGAAGGCGTGTTTATTCGTCACTGGTTACCGGAATTGAATGCGGTGCCGGAGAAGGCGATTCACGAACCGTGGCAGTGGGCGGATAAAGAGGGGATAACGCTGGAATATCCGCGCCCGATTGTGAATCACAAACAGGCGCGGATAGAGACATTGGCGGCGTATGAAGCCGCCCGAAAGGCTTAAGACTCCAGTGCCAGACGGCGGGATCTGACTTTCATCGCGTGGCCCAGCCAGATGACCAGCACCACGGCCACACAGGCCAGTGATCCCCAGGTAATCTGGCTGAACACGTCGATGTAAGCATCAATGGAGTAGTTAATCGCGCCAGCGGCATCAAAGGCGCTTTGGGACGTCTGATCGGCAATCACACCCGCGACGTAGTTGGCGATGGCGCCGGAAAGCAGCATATAGATGCCGGTCAGCACCCCTGTCACGCCCGGGATTTCAATACGCGTGATTTGCGCCATCGCGACCGGGTCGATAAACAGTTCGGCAAAGCCCATGACCGCCATTCCCAGAATCATCAGCGGCATCGATGAATGACCGTAGGTTGCAGACCAGCGTGCGCTCAGGGTCAGAATGCAGAAACCTGCGCTCATCAGCCCAAGGCCGAGGGCGTATTTACCCCAGATGCGCACCGCGCGGTTACCCGTCACCGATTCTTTTACCACCCAGGCAAGGAACACGCCGCACATCATCACCGCAAACCCGTTGACCGACTGGAACATCGCCGTTGGCACTTCATAGCCAAGAATATCGCGGTTCACGAAACGGTCGATATACAGGCTTATGGAACTGCCGCCCTGCTGGGCGAAGGCCCAGAACAGCAGGCTGAAGAAGGTCAGGACCACGATGAGCCCAAGTTCTTTGCGTTGCTTCTGGTTCTCTGCTTTTTTGTAGATTTGCGCGAGCATCGCCAGGCCGATGACGGTGGCGACGATCAGCGCATACAGTGACCACTCTTTCCAGAACAGTACGGCAATGACAATCGGTGACACTACCAGCAGCGCCAGCAACCAGCCCCAGACCGGAACGGCGAGTTTCTTGCTGCACAGTACGGCTTTGTTCACGCCAACGGTGTGGCTGAAGTGGCGGTTTCCGCAGAGGAAAATGATCAGTCCCGCGAGCATACCGATGGCGGCCAGCGCGAAGCCCATTGCCCAGCTGTATTCTTGCTGGACATAGCCACAGGCGATTGGCGCGACAATGGAACCGACGTTACCTGCCGCGTAAAGCAGGGAGAAACCGCCGTCGCGGCGTGGGTCGGTTGGCGCATACAGCTCGCCGAGCAGGCAGCTCACGTTCGATTTAAACAGGCCATAGCCACAAACGATAATGGCCAATGCCAGATAAAGGAACATCGATGACATTTCGCTGGCGCCGAGCACCAGGTGGCCAACGGCCATCAAAAAGGCGCCGATCATTACCGCCATGCGGTTGCCAAGCACTTTATCCGCCAGCCAGCCGCCGAGGATGGGCGTGACATAGACCAGAGAGCAGTAGGCGCTAAACAGCGCATAAGCGTGGTTATCGTTATATTTCAGTTGGTTGGTGAGATACAGGATCAGCAGCGCGCGCATCCCATAGAAGCTAAAATATTCCCAAATCTGCAGTGCGACCACGTAATAGATAGCGCGTGGCTGTGACGATGGTGTCTTCATGTTGCTCTCAGTCTTGCCAGAAGTGCAGAAGTTAAACATTCCGCATTATTCGTTTCTTATATGCTTTCCATGTGCCTTGAGCGTGAAAGCTCAATTTATATGCTGTCCTAATGCATAAATATACATGAACGTGCTGCGTGGCGTTAAGCGTTTTTTGCGCTAATCAAATGAGCGGATTTTTGCCTGGCGTTGCGGGGGTATCGACGTGAAGCCGCCGGGCGGCTATGGTATCCAACAGTATTGAGGGAAAGTCTGGAGTGACGATGAAAAACAGTGAACTGGAACAACTGATTAACGAGAAACTCAACAGCGCAGCCATCAGCGATTACGCGCCAAATGGGCTGCAGGTTGAGGGGCGGGAAGAGATCCGCAAAATCGTCACCGGCGTGACCGCAAGTCAGGCGCTGTTGGATGAAGCCGTGCGTCTGGAAGCCGATGCCGTCATCGTGCATCACGGCTATTTCTGGAAAGGGGAGTCGCCGGTGATTCGCGGCATGAAGCGCAACCGGCTGAAAACGCTGCTGGCCAATGATATTAACCTTTACGGCTGGCATTTGCCGCTGGATGCGCACCCTGAGCTTGGCAATAACGCCCAGTTAGCCGCACTCCTCGGCATCAATATCAAAGGTGAAATTGAGCCGCTGGTGCCGTGGGGTGAACTGTCGATGGCCGTTTCCGGGCTGGAACTGGCATCGTGGATTGAAACCCGCATTGGCCGAACGCCGCTGTGGAGTGGTGACACCGGGCCGGACAAAATATCGCGCGTAGCGTGGTGCACCGGCGGCGGTCAGAACTTTATCGACAGCGCGGCGCGTTTTGGCGTGGATGCTTTTATTACCGGCGAAGTGTCGGAGCAAACCATTCATTCCGCCCGCGAGCAGGGCCTGCATTTTTATGCCGCCGGTCATCACGCGACCGAACGCGGCGGCATTCGCGCGTTAAGCGAATGGCTGACTGAAAATACCGATCTGGATGTCACCTTTATTGACATCCCTAACCCGGCCTGATGAGAGAGGGCGAAAGTGCAGCGAGCGCGTTGTTACCTGTTGGGCGAAACGGCAGTCGTTCTGGAACTTGAACCGCCTGTGACGCTGGAGAGCCAGAAACGTATCTGGCGTCTGACCCAGCGTTTACCTGAGTACCCGGAAGTGCTCGAAGCCATTCCCGGGATGAATAACATTACCGTTATCCTGCGTAATCCGCAGTCGCGGGCGCTGGATGCCATCGAGCGCCTTCAGCGCTGGTGGGAAGAGAGCGAAGTGCTGGAGCCGGATTCCCGCCAGATTGAGATCCCGGTCGTTTATGGCGGGGAACTGGGACCGGATTTACCGCAGGTGGCTGAACATTGTGGCCTTACGCCGCAGCAAGTCGTGGAGCTTCACTCATCGCAGGATTATGTGGTGTGGTTTTTAGGCTTTCAGCCGGGCTTTGCTTATCTTGGCGGGTTATCGCCGAAACTGGCGATGCCACGTCGGGCAGAGCCGCGTGTGCAGGTGCCTGCGGGCTCCGTTGGCATTGGTGGCCAGCATACCGGCATTTATCCGCTGGCAACGCCGGGCGGCTGGCAGCTGATTGGGCATACTTCGCAGGCGATGTTTGATTCACGCCTGCAAGAACCGGTTTTACTTCGGCCGGGAGACACGGTGCGTTTTGTGCCGCAAAAGGAGGGCGTATGCTGAAAATTATACGTTCAGGCCTCTACACTTCGGTGCAGGACGGCGGGCGGTATGGCCTGCGTCAGTCCGGCGTCAGCCGCTGCGGCGCGCTGGATAAACCGGCGCTTATTACCGCCAATTTGCTGGTGGGCAACGATCCGAGCGCGGCAGCGCTCGAAATCACATTGGGCCAATTGACGGTGCAGTTTGAACGCGATGGCTGGTTTGCGCTCACAGGCGCAGGATGCGAAGCGACGCTCGACGATAAACCCGTTTGGGCGGGATGGCGACTGCAGGTTAAGGCCGGGCAAACGCTGGTCATGAAGCGACCTTTGCACGGCATTCGCAGCTATCTGGCGATATCTGGCGGCATCGATGTGCCAAAAGTGCTGGGTTCGTACAGTACCGATCTTAACGTCGGGATTGGCGGGCTGGAAGGGCGTCGGCTTCAGGATGGGGACACCCTGAAATTACTGCCAGCCACGCGCACATTTAACGGTCCACAGGGCGTGAAACAACTGCTGCGGGGGAACCGGATTCGTGCGCTGCCGGGGCCGGAATATCATGAGTTTGATACCGCCTCGCAGGAGAACTTCTGGCGTGCACCGTGGCAGCTCAGCCCGCAAAGTAACCGCATGGGTTATCGTCTACAGGGCCAGCCGTTGGTGCGCACCACCGATCGCGAGCTGTTGTCGCACGGCTTGCTGCCGGGCGTGGTGCAGGTGCCGCACAACGGCCAGCCAATTGTGCTGATGAACGATGCGCAAACGACCGGTGGTTACCCGCGTATTGCCTGCATTATCGAAGCCGATATGTACCAACTCGCGCAAATTCCACTGGGACAGCCGATGCACTTCGTGCCGTGCACATTGGAAGAGGCGCTGAAAGCGCGAGACGATCAGCATCGTTATTTCGAACAGTTGGCCTGGCGTCTCAACGTAGAACAGTGAGGGCATCAGGCTGCACGAGCTAAAAGCAAAACGGTAACCCGAAGGTTACCGTTTTTTTATTGAAGCACACCCAACGTCAATTATTTATTCTTAACGTCCGAGCTGAACTCGCGTTTGTCGTAGCCGGTGTACAGCTGGCGTGGACGGGCAATCTTCATGCCTTCGCTGTGCATTTCGCTCCAGTGTGCAATCCAGCCAACGGTACGGGCCATGGCGAAGATGACGGTAAACATGGAGGACGGAATGCCCATCGCTTTCAGGATGATGCCGGAGTAGAAGTCCACGTTCGGGTAGAGTTTCTTCTCGATGAAGTACGGGTCGTTCAGCGCGATGTGCTCAAGCTCCATCGCCACCTGCAGCAGGTCGTCTTTGGTACCCAGTTCTTTCAGAACTTCGTGGCAGGTTTCACGCATCACGGTGGCGCGTGGGTCATAGTTTTTGTAAACACGGTGACCGAAGCCCATCAGACGGAACGAATCGTTCTTATCTTTGGCGCGACGCACGAATTCCGGAATGTGCTCAACAGAGCTGATTTCTTCCAGCATTTTCAGTGCAGCTTCGTTGGCGCCACCGTGTGCGGGTCCCCACAGGGACGCGATGCCCGCAGCGATACAGGCGAACGGGTTCGCACCGGAAGAACCGGCAGTACGGACGGTGGACGTCGAGGCGTTCTGCTCGTGATCGGCATGCAGAATCAGAATACGGTCCATCGCACGTTCCAGAACCGGGTTCACCACGTACTCTTCACACGGAGTGGAGAACATCATGTTGAGGAAGTTGCCGGCATAGGAGAGGTCGTTGCGTGGGTAGACGAACGGCTGACCGATGGAATATTTATAGCTCATCGCGGCCATGGTCGGCATTTTCGACAGCAGGCGGAATGCAGCGATTTCGCGGTGACGCGGGTTATTCACATCCATAGAGTCGTGATAAAACGCCGCCAGCGCACCGGTCACACCGCACATGACCGCCATTGGATGCGAGTCACGACGGAAGCCGTGGAACAGACGGGTAATCTGCTCGTGGATCATGGTGTGACGGGTCACGGTGGTTTTAAATTCTTCGTACTGCGCCTGGGTCGGTTTTTCACCGTTCAGCAGGATGTAGCAGACTTCGAGATAGTTAGACTGTGTTGCGAGCTCATCGATAGGAAAACCGCGATGCAGAAGGATGCCTTCATCACCGTCGATAAACGTGATTTTTGATTCGCAGGATGCGGTGGAGGTAAAACCGGGGTCAAAAGTGAACATCCCTTTTGAGCCGAGGGTACGGATATCAATAACGTCTTCGCCGAGTGTGCCTTTTAGCACATCCAGTTCAATAGCAGCATCACCGTTGAGAGTGAGCTTTGCCTTTGTATCAGCCATTTACGGTCTCCTTAGCGCCTTATTGCATAAGACTGCCGGATGCCGGATTCGCTTTCAGGGGGAATTTCGACGTTACCAGTTTGTTATTCGGCTCACCCCTCAGCTCGCGAGGGTAAACCAGGGTACAGAGCAAAGGGCGCCTTGGGGCATACGTTCAATCCACCGTGAAACAACAGCAAATCAGGGTCTTAGCAGTCCGATTATTCAAACCTGTCTATCACTATTAACTGTCCTGATTACATCGGTCAATACTTTCTCAACATTTCATAACTATTTGTCAGGAGAAAGAGTGACCCCATAACTTTTACGCATTATATGCCTTTCTAAGTGATGGTTGTAACAATAATGTTTAATATTTGTCAAATCAGGTGAGTAAAAATTAAAATAATGTTGTTATCGTGACCCTGATCACTGTTCCGCATAAAACCCGACAAACTATATGTAGGTTAATTGTAATGATTTTGTGAACGGCCTATACTGCCGCCAGGTCTCCGGAAACCCCTGCAATCCCGAGCCACCCAGCGTTGTAATGTGCCGTTTTAGCTCTTTCATATGGAGTTTTTACATGACGCGCAGTTATAGAAAGGACGCTGTCTGACCCGCACGCAGACCGGAGGAAGGGAAACAATAAGAACAGCATGTGGGCGTTATTCATGATAAAAAATGTGAAAAAACAAAGACCTGTCAATCTGGATCTCAAAACGATCCGATTTCCTGTAACGGCGATAGCGTCCATCCTCCACCGCGTTTCTGGCGTGATTACATTTGTGGCGGTTGGCATTCTGTTGTGGTTACTCGGCACCAGTCTCTCCTCTCCTGAAGGCTTCCAGGTCGCGAGCTCCATCATGAGCGGCTTCTTCGTCAAATTCATCCTCTGGGGCATTCTGACCGCACTGGCGTATCACGCCGTGGTGGGCATTCGTCATCTGATGATGGACTTTGGCTATCTGGAAGAAACCTTCGAAGTCGGTGTACGGTCTGCCAAGATTTCTTTTGTTATTACTGTCGTGCTTTCACTTCTCGCAGGAGTCCTCGTATGGTAAGCAACGCCTCAGCACTAGGACGCAACGGCGTACATGACTTCATCCTCGTACGTGCCACCGCGATCGTTCTGACTCTGTACATTATCTACATGGTTGGTTTCTTCGCGACCCACGGCGCGCTCACCTGGGAAGTCTGGACGGGTTTCTTCTCTTCCGCTTTCACCAAAGTCTTCACCCTGCTGGCTCTGTTTTCTATCTTGATTCATGCCTGGATTGGCATGTGGCAGGTGTTGACCGACTACGTTAAACCGCTGGCGATTCGCCTGCCTCTGCAACTGGCTATTGTTGTTGCACTGGTGGTTTACGTGATTTATGGATTTGTTGTGGTGTGGGGTGTGTAATGAAACTGCCAGTCAGAGAATTTGATGCTGTTGTAATCGGCGCAGGTGGTGCAGGCATGCGTGCCGCGCTGCAAATTTCCCAAAGCGGCCAGACCTGTGCGCTGCTCTCTAAAGTCTTCCCGACCCGTTCCCATACCGTGTCTGCGCAGGGTGGTATCACCGTAGCACTCGGTAACACCCATGAAGATAACTGGGAATGGCACATGTATGACACCGTAAAAGGGTCAGATTACATCGGTGACCAGGACGCTATCGAATATATGTGTAAAACCGGCCCGGAAGCGATTCTGGAGCTGGAACATATGGGTCTGCCATTCTCCCGTCTGGATGATGGCACGATTTATCAACGTCCGTTTGGCGGCCAGTCGAAAAACTTCGGCGGCGAGCAGGCGGCACGTACCGCAGCGGCGGCTGACCGTACCGGTCACGCGCTGTTGCACACGCTGTATCAGCAGAACCTGAAAAACAATACCACCATTTTCTCCGAGTGGTATGCGCTGGATCTGGTGAAAAACCAGGATGGCGCGGTGGTCGGTTGTACCGCACTGTGCATCGAAACCGGTGAAGTCGTGTACTTCAAAGCCAATGCCACCGTGCTGGCGACCGGCGGTGCGGGCCGTATTTATCAGTCCACAACCAATGCGCATATCAACACCGGTGACGGCGTTGGGATGGCTATTCGCGCCGGTGTACCGGTGCAAGATATGGAAATGTGGCAGTTCCACCCAACCGGTATCGCCGGTGCGGGCGTGCTGGTGACCGAAGGTTGCCGTGGTGAAGGCGGATATCTGCTGAACAAACATGGCGAGCGTTTCATGGAGCGCTATGCGCCGAACGCGAAAGACCTGGCGGGTCGTGACGTGGTGGCACGTTCCATCATGATCGAAATCCGTGAAGGTCGCGGCTGCGACGGCCCGTGGGGCCCTCATGCCAAACTGAAGCTCGATCACCTCGGCAAAGACGTGCTCGAATCCCGTCTGCCGGGCATCCTCGAACTGTCCCGTACTTTTGCACACGTCGACCCGGTTAAAGAACCGATCCCGGTTATCCCAACCTGCCACTACATGATGGGCGGTATTCCGACCAAAGTGACCGGCCAGGCGCTGACCGTGAACGAGAAGGGCGAAGACGTCGTGATCCCGGGCCTGTTCGCGGTGGGCGAAATTGCCTGTGTCTCCGTACACGGTGCCAACCGTCTGGGCGGCAACTCGCTGCTGGACCTGGTCGTATTTGGTCGTGCTGCGGGCCTGCATCTGCAAGAATCCATCGCCGAGCAGGGCGCGCTGCGTGACGCAAGCGAATGTGACATTGACGCTTCTCTGGAACGTCTCAACCGCTGGAACAACACCCGTAGCGGTGAAGATCCGGTGGAAATCCGTAAAGCACTGCAGGAATGTATGCAGCACAACTTCTCGGTATTCCGTGAAGGTGATGCGATGGCGAAAGGTCTGGAACAGCTGAAAGTGATCCGCGAGCGCCTGAAAAACGCCCGTCTGGATGACACCTCCAGCGAATTCAACACCCAGCGCGTTGAGTGCCTGGAGTTGGATAACCTGATGGAAACGGCCTTCGCGACTGCGGTATCGGCAAACTTCCGTACTGAAAGCCGTGGCGCACACAGCCGCTTCGACTTCCCAGAACGCGATGACGCAAACTGGCTCTGCCACTCCCTGTACCAGCCGCAGTCGGAATCCATGACCCGTCGTGAAGTGAACATGGAACCGAAACTGCGTCCGGCATTCCCGCCGAAAGTGCGTACCTACTAATTGCGGAGACAGGAAAATGAGACTCGAGTTTTCAGTTTATCGTTATAACCCGGATGTCGACGACGCTCCGCGCATGCAGGAATACACCCTCGAAGCGGAAGAAGGGCGCGACATGATGCTGCTGGATGCGTTAATCCAGCTGAAAGAACAGGACCCGACGCTGTCGTTCCGTCGTTCTTGCCGTGAAGGGGTGTGTGGCTCCGATGGCGTGAACATGAACGGCAAAAACGGTCTGGCGTGTATTACCCCCATTTCCGCTTTGCAGCGTGCCGGGCAGAAGATTGTGATCCGCCCTCTGCCGGGTTTACCGGTGGTTCGCGATTTGGTGGTAGACATGGGGCAGTTCTATGCTCAATATGAGAAGATTAAGCCTTACCTGTTGAATAATGGGCAGAATCCACCCGCTCGCGAACATTTACAGTCGCCTGAGCAGCGTGAAAAACTGGACGGTCTGTACGAGTGTATTCTCTGTGCATGTTGTTCCACGTCTTGCCCATCATTCTGGTGGAATCCGGATAAGTTCGTCGGCCCAGCCGGTCTGCTGGCAGCGTATCGCTTCCTGATCGACAGTCGTGATACCGAAACCGACAGCCGCCTTGAAGGCTTAAGTGACGCTTTCAGCGTATTCCGCTGCCATAGCATCATGAACTGCGTCAGTGTATGTCCGAAAGGTCTTAACCCGACGCGCGCCATTGGCCATATTAAGTCGATGCTGCTGCAACGCAGTGCGTAAGTAACAACGCCTGATGGCGCTACGCTAATCAGGCCTACGTGAGAGTAGGCCCAGTCAGCGCAGCGCCACCGGGAAAACGGAATTGCAGGAAACCTCTAAAAACTGCCCTGAAGTGCAGACAGTTTTTAAAGGTTCCTTCGCGGGCCCGAAGAGAAGAGCTCGCAAGTGAACCCCGGCACGTACACCTTGTACCGGTATACGTGGTAGTTTCTACGGCGAAAGTAAGCATAAAAATGCTTAAGGGATCACGATGCAGAACGGCGCAATGAAAGCCTGGCTGGACTCTTCTTACCTCTCTGGCTCTAACCAGAGCTGGATAGAACAGCTCTATGAAGACTTCTTAACCGATCCTGACTCTGTCGACGCCAACTGGCGTTCAATGTTCCAGCAGTTACCTGGTACCGGAGTCAAACCGGATCAATTTCATTCTACTACGCGTGATTATTTCCGTCGTCTGGCGAAGGATGCCTCACGTTACTCTTCCTCGATTTCTGACCCTGACACCAATGTGAAGCAGGTTAAAGTCCTGCAGCTGATCAACGCGTATCGTTTCCGTGGTCATCAGGACGCCAATCTCGATCCGTTAGGTCTGTGGAAACAAGAGCGGGTGTCTGATTTAGACCCGGCTTTCCATGACCTCACCGAGGCAGATTTCCAGGACAGCTATAACGTAGGCTCATTTGCCATCGGTAAAGAGACGATGAAGCTGGGCGAACTGATCGCTGCCCTGAAGCAGACTTACTGCGGCTCTATCGGCGCGGAATATATGCATATTACGTCCACTGAAGAAAAACGCTGGATCCAGCAGCGTATCGAATCGGTGGTCGGTCACGCGACCTTCAGCGCGGACGAGAAAAAACGCTTCCTGACAGAACTGACCGCGGCCGAAGGCCTGGAACGTTACCTGGGCGCGAAATTCCCGGGCGCGAAACGCTTCTCGCTGGAAGGCGGCGACGCGCTGGTGCCTATGCTCAAAGAGCTTATTCGCCATGCGGGTAAAAGCGGCACCCGCGAAGTGGTGCTGGGTATGGCGCACCGCGGCCGTCTGAACGTTCTGATCAACGTGCTCGGTAAAAAGCCGCAGGACCTGTTCGACGAATTTGCCGGTAAGCATAAAGAACACCTTGGCACCGGTGACGTGAAGTACCACATGGGCTTCTCGTCGGATATCGAAACCGAAGGTGGCCTGGTGCACCTGGCACTGGCGTTTAACCCGTCGCACCTTGAAATCGTGAGCCCGGTTGTTATCGGCTCCGTACGTGCGCGTCTGGATCGTCTGGAAGAGCCAAGCAGCAATAAAGTGCTGCCGATTACCATTCACGGTGATGCGGCGGTGGCCGGGCAGGGCGTGGTTCAGGAAACCCTGAACATGTCTAAAGCGCGGGGTTACGAAGTGGGCGGTACCGTGCGTATCGTCATCAACAACCAGGTCGGCTTCACCACGTCCAACCCACTGGATGCGCGTTCCACACCGTACTGTACCGATATCGGTAAAATGGTGATGGCGCCGATTTTCCACGTGAACGCGGATGACCCGGAAGCGGTGGCGTTTGTTACCCGTCTGGCGCTCGATTTCCGTAACACCTTCAAACGCGATGTGTTCATCGATCTGGTTTGCTATCGCCGTCACGGCCATAACGAAGCCGACGAGCCGAGCGCAACTCAGCCGCTGATGTACCAGAAAATCAAAAAGCATCCGACCCCGCGTAAAATCTACGCAGACAAGCTGGAAGGCGACAGTGTTGCCACGCTGGAAGATGCGACCGAGATGGTCAACCTTTACCGCGACGCGCTGGATGCAGGCGAATGCGTGGTGAAAGAGTGGCGTCCGATGAACATGCACTCCTTTACCTGGTCGCCGTACCTCAACCACGAGTGGGATGAGAGCTACCCGAACAAGGTCGACATGAAGCGTTTGCAGGAGCTGGCAAAACGCATCAGCACCGTGCCGGACGCCGTTGAAATGCAGTCTCGCGTAGCGAAAATCTATGGTGATCGCCAGTCCATGGCCGCAGGCGAGAAAATGTTCGACTGGGGCGGCGCGGAAAACCTGGCGTACGCCACGCTGGTAGATGAAGGCATTCCTGTGCGTCTGTCCGGTGAAGACTCCGGTCGCGGCACCTTCTTCCACCGTCACGCGGTCATTCATAACCAGACCAACGGTTCCACTTACACTCCGCTGCAACATGTGCATAACGGTCAGGGCCAGTTTAAGGTCTGGGACTCCGTGCTGTCGGAAGAAGCGGTGCTGGCATTCGAATACGGCTACGCCACCGCAGAGCCGCGCATCCTGACTATCTGGGAAGCGCAGTTTGGTGACTTCGCCAACGGTGCGCAGGTGGTTATCGACCAGTTCATCAGCTCCGGCGAACAGAAATGGGGCCGTATGTGTGGCCTGACCATGCTGCTGCCGCACGGCTACGAAGGGCAGGGTCCGGAGCACTCCTCTGCGCGTCTGGAACGCTATCTGCAGCTGTGTGCTGAACAGAATATGCAGGTGTGTGTGCCGTCCACTCCGGCTCAGGTTTATCACATGCTGCGTCGTCAGGCGCTGCGCGGGATGCGCCGTCCGCTGGTGGTGATGTCACCGAAATCTCTGCTGCGCCACCCGCTGGCAGTGTCCTCCCTCGAAGAACTGGCCAACGGCACCTTTATGCCGGCGATTGGCGAAGTGGACGAGCTGGATCCTTCAGGCGTGAAACGCGTGGTGATGTGCTCCGGTAAGGTCTACTACGACCTGCTGGAACAACGTCGCAAAAACGATCAAAAAGATGTCGCCATCGTGCGTATCGAACAGCTGTATCCATTCCCGCATCAGGCGATGCAGGATGTGCTGAAAGCTTATGCTCACGTGCATGATTTTGTCTGGTGCCAGGAAGAGCCGCTCAACCAGGGCGCATGGTATTGCAGCCAACATCACTTACGTGAAGTGATTCCATTTGGGTCAGCCCTGCGTTATGCAGGTCGCCCGGCCTCCGCCTCTCCGGCGGTAGGATATATGTCCGTTCACCAGAAGCAGCAACAAGATCTGGTCAATGACGCGCTGAACGTCGATTAATTAAAGGATACAAAATGAGTAGCGTAGATATTCTTGTTCCCGACCTGCCGGAATCTGTAGCCGATGCAACGGTTGCTACCTGGCACAAGAAGCCAGGCGATGCGGTAGTTCGCGATGAAGTTCTGGTAGAAATCGAAACTGACAAAGTGGTACTGGAAGTACCGGCGTCGGCCGACGGCATTCTGGATGCAGTTCTGGAAGACGAAGGTACTACCGTGACCTCTCGTCAGATCCTCGGTCGCCTGCGTGAAGGTAACAGCGCTGGCAAAGCGTCCAGCGCGAAATCTGAAGCCAAAGATTCTACTCCGGCCCAGCGCCAGCAGGCTTCTTTGGAAGAACAAAGTAATGACGCACTGAGCCCGGCGATTCGTCGTCTGCTGGCTGAGCACAACCTCGACGCCAACGCGATCAAAGGCACCGGTGTCGGCGGTCGTCTGACGCGCGAAGACGTTGAAAAACATCTGGCAAAAGCGCCGGCTCAATCTGAAGCGAAAGCGCCAGAGGCTGCACCCGCCGCCGCGCCGGCTCCGCTGGCAGGCCGCTCTGAGAAACGTGTTCCGATGACCCGCCTGCGCAAACGCGTGGCCGAGCGTCTGCTGGAAGCGAAAAACTCAACCGCCATGCTGACGACCTTCAACGAAGTCAACATGAAGCCAATCATGGACCTGCGTAAGCAGTACGGCGACGCGTTTGAAAAACGTCACGGTATCCGTCTGGGCTTCATGTCTTTCTACGTGAAAGCCGTGGTTGAAGCGCTGAAACGCTACCCGGAAGTGAACGCTTCTATCGATGGCGAAGATGTGGTTTACCACAACTACTTCGACGTCAGCATGGCCGTTTCCACGCCACGTGGTCTGGTCACGCCGGTTCTGCGTGACGTTGACGCACTCGGCATGGCTGACATCGAGAAGAACATCAAAACGCTGGCGCTGAAAGGCCGTGATGGCAAGCTGACGGTAGAAGACTTGACCGGCGGTAACTTCACCATCACCAACGGCGGGGTCTTCGGTTCCCTGATGTCTACCCCAATCATCAACCCACCGCAGAGCGCGATCCTTGGCATGCATGCCATTAAAGATCGTCCGATGGCGGTTGATGGCAAAGTTGAAATTCTGCCAATGATGTACCTGGCACTGTCCTACGATCATCGCCTGATCGATGGTCGTGAGTCCGTGGGCTTCCTCGTGGCCATTAAAGAGCTGCTGGAAGATCCGACTCGTCTGCTGCTGGACGTGTAGTAAGCCCTGTATCACCTGTCCTCCGGGCCGGATGCGGCCTGGAGGTAAATGATCATGATAATACTCAAAATAGTGGATAGAACGCATGAACTTACATGAATACCAGGCCAAACAGCTGTTTGCCCGCTACGGTTTACCTGCGCCAGTAGGCTACGCCTGCTCAACTCCGCGTGAAGCTGAAGAAGCGGCTTCTAAAATCGGCGCGGGCCCTTGGGTCGTGAAATGCCAGGTACACGCTGGCGGCCGCGGTAAAGCGGGTGGCGTTAAAGTCGTTCACAGCAAAGAAGACATTCGCGCTTTCGCAGAGCATTGGCTCGGCAAACGCCTGGTAACCTATCAAACAGATGCGAATGGCCAGCCGGTCAACCAGATTCTGGTTGAAGCAGCGACCGATATCGCGAAAGAACTCTATTTGGGTGCTGTGGTTGACCGTAGCTCCCGTCGCGTGGTGTTCATGGCGTCTACTGAAGGCGGCGTGGAAATTGAAAAAGTGGCGGAAGAAACCCCGCACCTGATCCACAAAGTGGCTATCGATCCGCTGGCAGGTCCAATGCCATACCAGGGTCGTGAGCTGGCGTTCAAACTGGGTCTGGAAGGCAAACTGGTTCAGCAGTTCACCAAGATCTTCATGGGTCTGGCGAACATCTTCCTGGATCGTGACCTGGCCCTGATCGAAATCAACCCGCTGGTGATCACCAAGCAGGGCGACCTGATTTGCCTCGACGGCAAGCTGGGCGCTGACGGCAATGCGCTGTTCCGCCAGCCGGATCTGCGTGAAATGCGCGACCAGTCTCAGGAAGATCCACGTGAAGCGCAGGCTGCACAGTGGGAACTGAACTACGTTGCACTCGACGGCAACATTGGTTGCATGGTTAACGGCGCAGGCCTGGCGATGGGAACCATGGACATCGTTAAGCTGCACGGCGGCGAACCGGCTAACTTCCTCGATGTGGGCGGCGGCGCAACCAAAGAACGCGTTACCGAAGCGTTCAAAATCATCCTCTCTGATGACAAGGTGAAAGCCGTACTGGTTAACATCTTCGGCGGGATCGTACGTTGCGACCTGATTGCTGACGGCATCATCGGTGCTGTTGAAGAAGTGGGCGTAAACGTGCCGGTTGTCGTACGTCTGGAAGGTAACAACGCTGAACTCGGCGCGAAAAAACTCGCCGACAGCGGTCTGAATATTATTGCAGCGAAAAGTCTGACGGATGCCGCTCAGCAGGTCGTTGCCGCAGTGGAGGGGAAATAATGTCCATTTTAATTGATAAAAATACCAAGGTTATCTGCCAGGGTTTCACCGGTAGCCAGGGGACTTTCCACTCAGAACAAGCGATCGCTTATGGCACCAACATGGTTGGCGGCGTAACGCCAGGCAAAGGCGGCACCACCCATCTGGATCTGCCGGTGTTCAACACTGTGCGTGAAGCCGTAGAAGCCACGGGCGCAACCGCCTCCGTAATCTACGTTCCGGCTCCGTTCTGCAAAGACTCCATTCTGGAAGCCATCGACGCAGGCATTAAGCTCATTATCACCATCACCGAAGGCATCCCGACGCTGGATATGTTGACGGTGAAAGTGAAGCTGGATGAAGCGGGCGTGCGCATGATTGGCCCGAACTGCCCAGGCGTTATCACCCCTGGCCAGAGCAAAATCGGCATCATGCCAGGCCACATTCACAAGCCGGGTAAAGTGGGTATCGTTTCCCGTTCAGGCACCCTGACCTATGAAGCGGTTAAACAAACCACCGATTACGGTTTCGGTCAGTCCACTTGTGTGGGCATTGGCGGTGACCCGATCCCAGGCTCTAACTTCATCGATATCCTGAAAATGTTCGAGGAAGATCCGCAGACCGAAGCGATCGTGATGATCGGTGAGATCGGCGGTAGCGCTGAAGAAGAAGCGGCTGCTTACATCAAAGAACACGTGACCAAACCAGTGGTTGGCTACATCGCGGGTGTGACTGCGCCGAAAGGCAAACGTATGGGCCACGCGGGCGCGATCATTGCCGGCGGGAAAGGGACTGCGGACGAGAAATTCGCAGCTCTGGAAGCGGCCGGTGTGAAAACCGTTCGCAGCCTGGCAGACATCGGCGAAGCGCTGAAAACCATCATCGCCTGATAATCCTCTCTGCTCCCCCTGCGGGGAGCTTTATATGTCCGTTTTCGACATGGTTGGCCACTTTAGCAGTGGCCTTTTTTATTGCCTGCGTTTGGCGACCAGGGTGAATTTGTAATCGTCACTTTTGAAAGCATTGCGACTGTATTCAAAGACTTTTCCGTCATCCAGGTAGCCGCGAGAGATTTTTTCTAGAATCGGCTGACTGGGGTCTAAACCGAGTAACTTCACGGCTTCTTCCGACGGCATCACCGGCACGATTTCCTGTTCGCTGCGGTCGATAACCCGCTTTTTGACGGCTTCGATAAAGTGATATTTGGAGTTTTCCATCACCTGCCAGGTGAGATCGGGAAACAGCGCCAACGGCATCCAGGTTTCTTCTAGCGTGACCGGCTTTTGCTGAATAAACCGCACGCGTTTGACGTGCCAGATTTTTTCCCCCACCGCGACCTGCAGTTTTTCCGCCATCTCCTCACAGGCATCAATCGCCTCGAACACCCGCACGTCGCTGTGTGTTTCCACGTTTCGGTCGACCAGCTTCTCGTAAAAACTGGTGAGCTGATAGATATCGTAATTGACCCGCTCGGCCTTAACGTATGACCCGCTGCCCTGAATGCTTTCGATAATGGCTTCCTGGGTGAGCTGTTTCAGCGCCTGGCGCACGGTCACGCGGCTCACGGCAAACTCTTCTTGTAGGGCAGACTCGGTGGGTAGCGCATCGCCGGGCTTTAATTCGCCGCGCTGCACGCGTTCACGCAGGGTATCCGCAATCTGCCGATACATCGGTTTTTTGGTCATGTTGTCTGCCTATTCACTACATCGATAATACGAATTATGCCTGCCTGACGGCACTTGTAAACAATACAAATTAAATACAAATTATTTGGTTAAGAGAAAGTGATCACATAAATGTATTGTTTTATCTGGCAAGATCCTTCCAGCTGAATGGCCGACTGGCCGTTTTTACACTTTTACAGTGAGGATCGTGATGAACCTGACGACGTTAACCCACCCGGACGCGCTGTGCTTGCAGGCCAAGTTTGCCAGCCGCGATGAAACGATCCGCGCCCTGGCTGAACGGCTGGCCGCGCTCGGTAAAATTACCCGCCTTGATGATTTTCTTCGGGATGTGTTTGCCCGAGAAAGTGAAGGGCCGACCGCGCTCGGCGAGGGACTGGCGGTGCCGCACGGTAAAAGCCTTGCCGTAAACGAAGCGGCATTTGCCGTGGCAACGCTGCCTGAGCCGATTCTGTGGGAGGGCGTGGACGGCGAGGAAGAGGTGAACCTGGTTGTGCTGCTGGCTATCCCGCCCGCGCAGGCGGGTTCCACGCACATGCAGCTGCTCACGGCGCTGACGTCCCGGCTGGTGGACGACGAGGTGCGCGCCGCCGTGTGTGCGGCCACCACCCCGGAACAATTATTGCGGGTGCTGGACGCGCCGCTGGATGTAACAGACACGCCGATTGTGAAAAACGCTCCAACCCTCGTCTGCGTGACCGCCTGTCCGGCTGGTATCGCACACACCTATATGGCGGCTGAATATCTGGAAAAAGCGGGGCAAAAGCTCGGCATAAACGTCTGCGTCGAACGGCAGGGCGCGAACGGAATTGAAAACCGCCTGACCGCTGAACAACTGAATAACGCTCACGCCTGTATTTTTGCGGCAGAAGTCGCGATTAAAGAATCGGAGCGTTTCAACGGTATTCCGGCACTTTCAGTACCGGTTGCTGAGCCGATTCGTCATGCCGAAGCACTTATCCAGCAGGCGCTGGCGCTGAAACCGTCCACCGAACAGCGCGACGTTCAAACCGAAAATCACGAGACCAAAAACCTGAAAACCGAACTTAAGCAAGCGTTGCTGAGCGGGATTTCGTTTGCCGTGCCGCTGATCGTCGCGGGCGGAACGGTGCTGGCGGTGGCTGTTTTGCTGGCGCAGATGCTCGGGTTGCAGCATTTATTCGATCAGGAAAACTCATGGCTGTGGATGTACCGCAAACTGGGCGGCGGGATGCTTGGCATATTAATGGTGCCGGTGCTGGCGGCGTATACCGCGTATTCCCTGGCGGATAAACCCGCGCTGGCACCGGGCTTTGCGGCTGGGCTTGCGGCGAACATGATTGGTTCCGGTTTCCTCGGCGCCGTCGTGGGGGGGCTGATCGCCGGGTATCTGATGCGCTGGGTGAAAAACCACATCCGGCTAAATAACCGATACAACGGCTTTCTCACATATTACCTCTATCCGGTGCTCGGCACCCTCGGCGCAGGCAGCCTGATGCTGTTCGTGGTCGGCGAACCCGTGGCGTGGATCAACAACGGTTTAACCGCGTGGCTGAACGGTCTGTCAGGCACCAACGCGCTGGTGCTGGGCGCGATCCTCGGCTTCATGTGCTCGTTCGACCTCGGCGGCCCGGTGAATAAAGCGGCCTACGCGTTTTGCCTTGGGGCGATGGCCAACGGTGTGTATGGCCCGTACGCCATATTTGCCTCGGTGAAAATGGTCTCGGCCTTCACCGTCACCGCTTCCACCCTGATCGCGCCACGACTGTTTAAAACCTTCGAAATTGAAACCGGCAAATCCACCTGGTTGCTGGGGCTGGCGGGCATCACCGAAGGGGCGATTCCGATGGCGATTGAAGATCCGCTGCGGGTCATTGGCTCATTCGTGCTGGGCTCGATAGTCACCGGTGCGCTGGTGGGCAGCATGAATCTCGGCCTCTCAACGCCGGGTGCCGGAATTTTTTCACTCTTTTTACTGCACGATGGCGGCATGGGTGGGGTGCTGGCCGCCGTAGGCTGGTTTGCCTCGGCGATTGTCGGCGCGGCTATTTCCACGTGCGTGCTTGTCCTCTGGCGTCGCCAGGCGGTCAAAGCCGGTAAATATCTTCCCGATAGCGTCATGCCTTAACAGAACAGGAAACGAAGATGAAAGCTGTATCTCGCGTTCACATCACGCCGCATATGCACTGGGACCGTGAGTGGTATTTCACCACGGAAGAGTCGCGTATTTTGCTGGTCAACAATATGGAAGAGATCCTGTCTCGTCTGGAGCAGGACCCGGAATACAAGTACTACGTGCTCGATGGGCAGACCGCGATCCTTGAGGATTACTTTGCGGTTAAACCGGAAAACCACACCCGTGTAAAAGCTCTGGTTCAGGCCGGAAAGCTGATTATTGGGCCGTGGTACACGCAAACGGACACCACGGTGGTGGCCGGGGAATCGATTGTCCGCAACCTGATGTACGGCATGCGTGACTGCCTGTCATTCGGCGAGCCGATGAAAATTGGCTATCTGCCAGATTCCTTCGGCATGTCGGGCCAGCTGCCGCACATCTATAACGGCTTTGGTATAAAACGGGCGATGTTCTGGCGCGGCTGTTCGGAGCGTCACGGTACAGATAAAACGGAATTTCTGTGGCGCAGCCAGGATGGCAGCGAAGTGACGACGCAGGTGCTACCGCTGGGCTACGCGATTGGTAAGTACTTACCGGAGGACGAAGCAGGCCTGCGAAAACGCCTCGATAGTTATTTTGAGGTGCTGGAAAACGCCTCGCAAACCAAAGAGATTTTGCTGCCGAACGGACACGATCAGATGCCGCTCCAGCAGAACATTTTTGCGGTGATGGACAAACTGCGGGAAATTTATCCGCAGCGCGAATTTGTGATGAGCCGTTTTGAAGAGGTCTTTGAACGGATTGAACAACAGCGTGACGCGCTGGCGACGCTGACCGGCGAGTTCAATGACGGCAAATATATGCGCGTGCATCGCACCATCGGTTCGACGCGGATGGACATCAAAATCGCCCACGCACGTATTGAAAACAAAATCGTCAATGTGCTCGAACCGCTGGCGGCGCTGGCCTGGACGCTCGGCTTTGAATATCACCACGGCCTGCTGGAAAAGATGTGGAAGGAGATCCTTAAAAATCACGCCCACGACAGCATCGGCTGCTGCTGTAGCGACAAAGTGCATCGGGAAATCATGAGCCGCTTCTGGTTGGCGGAGGACATGGCCGACAGCCTGATCACGTTCTCTATGCGTAAAATTGTCGACAACATGGCGCACAGCGAGGGCGACAAGCTGACGCTGTTCAACCTGATGCCGTGGCCGCGCGATGAAGTGGTCAATACCACAATCCGTCTGCGCGCCAGCCGTTTCCGCCTGACCGACAGCGAAGGGCAGGACGTGCCGTTCTTTATCCGTGATAAACGAGAAATCGACCCAGGGCTGGTGGATCGCCAGATTGTCCATTACGGCAACTACGAGCCGTTTATGGAATACGACATTCAGCTGCGTCAGGTGCTGCCGGCGATGGGCTGGCTGACGCTGCACGTACTGCCAGGCGCGGAAGGGCAGCAGGCGAACGTGCCGCAACAGAGCGACGCGCTGCTGGAAAACAGCGTCTGGCGAATCACGCTTAACGCGGACGGCACGTTGAAAATGGAAGATAAGCAAAGCGGACTTGTTTATGACCGGGTGCTGGAGTTTGAAGACGGCTCTGACGACGGCGATGAGTATGACTACTCGCCATCGCGGGAAGAGTGGTTACTCACCAGCACCGAAGGCACACATCAGCATTCGGTGACCCATGATGCATGGCAGAGCAGGGCGGTGATACGTTCTACGCTGGCGGTGCCGCTAAATCTGGCAGAACGCTCAGCGCGCGAATCCAGCGGGATGCTGGTCTGTGAAACCACCATCACCCTCAGCCATCACGGCCGCCGGGTGGAGTTTGATGTGAAGGTGCTGAATCAGGCTGACGATCACCGCGTACGGGTGCGCATTCCCGTGCCGTATAAAGCGGAAAGCGTGCTGACGGATACCCAGTTTGGTTCGCTCACTCGCCCGGTGCAGGATGAGGCGATGCACGTCTGGCAGGCCGAAGGCTGGAAAGAGGCACCGGTGCCGGTGTGGAATTTCCTCAATTATGCCGCGCTTCAGCAGGGGCCGCATGGGTTGGCACTGTTCACGGAAGGTCTGCGCGAAGTGGAAATTATCGGGGAGACGCAAAGTGCCTTTGCGCTGACGTTACTTCGTGGCGTGGGGCTGCTGGGTAAAGAAGATTTACTGCTGCGGCCGGGGCGTCCTTCTGGCATAAAAATGCCGGTGCCGGATTCCCAGGTTCGTGGCGAACTGCATTGCCGTTTCAGTCTGCTGCCCTTCAGCGGCTCGCCGTTGCATGCAGGCGTGGCGCAGCAGGCTCGCAGCTGGCTGACGCCGGTGCAGTGCTATAACAAAATCCCGTGGGATGCGATGAAACTCAACCGGACGGCGCTTACCGCGCCGGAAACCTTCAGTCTGTGTACGCTCCCGGCCACGGGATGCCAGCTCAGCGCGTTGAAAAAGGCGGAAGACGACGAGGCGCTGATTATCAGGCTGTTTAATCCGTCCGACAGCGAATGTTGTGAGTCGGTGATGCGGTTTAATCAATATCATCCGGTGTATGAAGAAACCGGTATGGATGAGCAGCCGCTGGGGGAGGAGAGCCATAGTCCTGGCGAGCCGGTGCGTTTCAGACCTGGACAATCACGGACCTGGCGTGTCTGGATTGATGAATAACTCCGCAAACGATACACGGCCACGCAGTGCGTGGTCGTTGTTGTTTTATCCGATAATCACCCAGGGGTGTTAATTATAAAACCTATTACGGTGAATGAAATGTAATAAAAAGCAGCTATACTTATTCGCTGAAAAAAGGGTTAAGCCCTTTGCAGACTTCCCGCTCCCACCTTTCAGATCGCCGTTTGACGACGGTGGTTAAAAATGAATGACCTCCCATTCTCATTCTTCCTTATTTGATAACCGTCAATGTCATCATAAAAACATGTTTTTAACATTGACTTTACTATGCGCTATCAAATGCATACACAATTAACATGCAATTGTAAAATTGATTTAAATCAAGGCGTAAACCTTGGAAAAAAACGAGATAAAGCGGTAAATTGTCGCGGATCAAAGTGGTCGAAATGAGTCATCTTAGCTATATATTGATCAGCGTCGAAAAACGTAAATCCAGTTCAATAAAAACCTGTTTATTGTAAGGGTTTTACGGCGTAATATATTCAAGGGATCAATTTGGGTTTTTTATTAACGTATTTGTAACCTTTGCTCATCGTCGTTTTCACATCGTGAGGGCGGCAGCGAAGCGGGAAGCAAATAAATTTGTATTGGGGCATGCGTGTGAATCCTTTCTAACGGGTTTCACTCTCGGAGTCTTCATGCGATGAGCAAGGAGTCATGATGTTAGATATAGTCGAACTGTCGCGCTTACAGTTTGCCTTGACCGCGATGTACCACTTCCTATTTGTGCCACTGACGCTCGGTATGGCGTTCCTGCTGGCCATTATGGAAACGGTGTACGTCCTTTCCGGCAAACAGATTTATAAAGATATGACCAAGTTCTGGGGCAAGTTGTTTGGTATCAACTTTGCGCTGGGTGTGGCTACCGGTCTGACCATGGAGTTCCAGTTCGGGACTAACTGGTCTTACTATTCTCACTATGTGGGCGATATCTTCGGTGCGCCGCTGGCCATTGAAGGTCTGATGGCCTTCTTCCTCGAATCCACCTTTGTAGGTCTGTTCTTCTTCGGTTGGGACCGTCTGGGCAAAGTCCAGCATATGGCGGTGACATGGCTCGTTGCGCTGGGTTCAAACATGTCCGCGCTGTGGATCCTCGTTGCGAACGGCTGGATGCAAAACCCCGTCGCCTCCGACTTCAACTTTGAAACCATGCGCATGGAAATGGTGAGCTTCTCTGAGCTTATCCTGAACCCTGTTGCACAGGTGAAATTCGTTCACACCGTGGCATCTGGCTACGTTTGTGGCGCAATGTTCATCCTGGGTATTAGCTCCTACTACATGCTGCGTAACCGCGACTTCCCGTTCGCCAAGCGCTCTTTCGCCATTGCGGCGAGCTTCGGTATGGCGGCTATCCTCTCCGTTATCGTGCTGGGTGATGAATCCGGTTACGAAATGGGTGACGTGCAGAAAACCAAATTGGCTGCAATTGAAGCCGAATGGGAAACGCAGCCGGCTCCGGCGTCGTTTACGCTGTTTGGTATTCCGGACCAGGATGCGCAGGAAAACCACTTCGCGATTCAAATTCCTTACGCGCTCGGTATCATCGCTACCCGTTCGGTCGATAAACAGGTTACTGGCCTGAAAGACCTGCTGGTGCAGCATGAAGAGCGTATCCGTAACGGGATGAAAGCGTATTCTCTGCTTGAGCAGCTGCGCTCTGGTTCTAAAGATCAGACCGTTCGCGATGAATTCAACACGGTGAAAAAAGACCTGGGTTACGGTCTGTTGTTGAAACGCTATACCCCGAACGTCTCTGACGCGACGGAAGCACAGATTCAGCTGGCGACCAAAGACTCGATTCCTCGCGTTGCGCCGCTGTACTTCGCCTTCCGTATCATGGTTGGCTGCGGCATCATTATGCTGCTGATTATCGCCGCGTCCTTCTGGTCTGTGGTTCGTAACCGTATCGGTCAGAAAAAATGGCTGCTGCGCACCGCGCTGTACGGGATCCCGCTGCCGTGGATTGCTATCGAATCCGGTTGGTTCGTGGCGGAATATGGCCGTCAGCCTTGGGCTGTCGGTGAAGTTCTGCCAACCGCTGTGGCGAACTCATCCCTGACGACCGGCGATGTGCTTTTCTCGATGTTGCTTATCTGTGGTCTGTACACCGTGTTCCTGGTGGCTGAAATGTTCCTGATGTTCAAATTTGCACGTCTGGGACCGAGCAGCCTGAAAACCGGTCGTTACCACTTTGAGCAGACCCCAGCGTCTACTCAGCCGGCACGCTAAGACAGGAGTCGTCAAATGTTCGATTATGAAGTATTGCGTTTTATCTGGTGGCTGTTGGTTGGCGTTCTGCTGATCGGTTTTGCCGTCGCCGACGGTTTCGACATGGGGGTGGGCATGCTCACCCGTTTCCTCGGTCGTAACGACACCGAACGTCGAATCATGATCAACTCCATCGCCCCGCACTGGGACGGTAACCAGGTGTGGCTGATCACCGCAGGCGGCGCATTGTTTGCCGCCTGGCCGATGGTCTACGCTGCGGCGTTCTCTGGTTTCTATGTGGCGATGATTCTGGTGCTGGCCTCTTTGTTCTTCCGTCCGATCGGTTTTGATTACCGCTCTAAGATTGAAGACAAACGCTGGCGCAACACGTGGGACTGGGGCATCTTCATTGGTAGCTTTGTTCCACCGCTGGTGATTGGCGTGGCGTTCGGTAACCTGCTGCAAGGCGTACCGTTCCACCTCGATGAGTACATGCGTCTTTACTACACCGGCAATTTCTTCCAGCTGCTGAACCCGTTTGGTCTGCTGGCCGGTATTGTTAGCGTGGCGATGATCCTGACTCAGGGCGCGACCTATCTGCAAATGCGTACCGTTGGCGAGCTGCACCTGCGTGCTCGTGCGACCTCGCAGGTTGCGGCGCTGGTTACGCTGGTGTGTTTCGCACTGGCAGGCGTTTGGGTGATGTACGGTATTGATGGCTACGTGGTGAAATCCGCGTTGGATCATACTGCACCGTCTAACCCACTGACCAAAGAAGTGGTACGTGAAGCTGGCGCATGGCTGGTGAACTTTAATAACATGCCAATTCTGTGGGCCATCCCTGCGCTGGGTGTGGTTCTGCCGCTGCTGACTGTTGCTATGTCACGCATGGAGAAGGGCGCATGGGCGTTCATTTTCTCTTCACTGACTCTGGCATGCATCATCCTGACTGCCGGTGTGGCTATGTTCCCGTTCATCATGCCTTCTAGCACAATGCTGAATGCAAGTATGACCATGTGGGATTCCACTTCCAGCCAGTTGACGCTGAACGTAATGACTTATGCGGCCATGGTGTTCGTTCCGATTATCCTGCTCTACACCACCTGGTGTTACTGGAAGATGTTCGGTCGTATCACTAAAGAAGACATTGAACGCAACACCCATTCTCTGTACTAAGTAAGGAGCAACGTATGTGGTACTTCGCATGGATTCTGGGAACGCTGCTTGCTTGTGCATTTGGTGTGATCACCGCACTGGCGCTCGAGCACATTGAGTCTGGACAACAAGAAGATCATTAATGAGTAAAATTATCGCGATGTTATATGCGGTAATGGATAAGGGCCCATTACGGGCCCTTTCGTTACTGATGGCACTGGTATTGGCAGGGTGCGTTATCTGGGACCCGTCGCGCTTTGCGGCGAAAACCAGCGAGCTGGAAATCTGGCACGGCTTTCTGATCATGTGGGCCGTGTGTGCTGGCGTGATCCACGGCGTCGGTTTCCGCCCGAAAGCGATTCACTGGCAGGGGATTTTCTGCCCGCTGATTGCCGACCTTGTTCTCCTCGCCGGACTGTTTTTCTTCTTCGCCTGATTCAGAAACATCCGTTAATCGCTATGGGCTTGTTCAAGCCCATAAAAATTTACTCTCCGTTTACTTTCTCCCATTCCAAACCAGCATTCCCGCGCGTATAGTAGCGAAGTTTGAAAGGCCTACACATTTGTTGCATTACCGGGATGTAAAGTGAATACAACGCTATATACAAAATCATTCGTGATGCGTCGAGGCGGCAAGACCGGGAATCCCCTGGAACTTACATCAGTAAGTGACTGGGGTGAGTGGTCAACGTCAACAAAGAGGCTGCCTGAATGAGTCAGTATATATTTCGATGGCCGGTTCGTGTCTATTATGAAGACACCGATGCCGGTGGTGTGGTTTACCACGCCAGCTACGTCGCTTTTTATGAAAGAGCACGCACTGAGATGCTGCGCCACCATCACTTTAGCCAGCAGGTTCTGTTGGCTGAACGCGTTGCCTTTGTGGTGCGCAAGATGACGCTGGAGTACTTCGCCGCTGCCAGACTCGATGACATGCTCGAAGTCCAAACGGAAATTACAGCGATGCGGGGCACTTCTCTGGTGTTCACGCAGCGAATTGTCAATGCAGAAAACAAGGTACTCAACGAAGCTGAAGTCCTGATTGTCTGTGTTGATCCACTCTTAATGAAGCCTCGTGCGCTTCCCAAGTCTATTGTCGCGGAGTTTAAGCAGTGACTGATATGAATATCCTTGATTTGTTCCTGAAGGCGAGCCTTCTGGTTAAACTTATCATGTTCATTTTGATTGGTTTTTCAATCGCGTCCTGGGCAATCATCATCCAGAGAACGCGCATCCTTAACACCGCCACACGCGAAGCTGAAGCGTTTGAAGACAAGTTCTGGTCTGGGATTGAACTCTCTCGTCTGTATCAGGAAAGCCAGGGCCGTCGTGATAATTTGACTGGCTCGGAGCAAATCTTCTACAGCGGTTTCAAAGAGTTTGCGCGTTTGCATCGGGCGAACAGCCATGCGCCAGAAGCCGTCGTGGAAGGGGCGTCGCGTGCGATGCGTATCTCCATGAACCGCGAACTGGAAAACCTTGAAAACCATATTCCATTCCTTGGCACCGTCGGTTCCATCAGTCCGTATATCGGCCTGTTTGGTACGGTGTGGGGGATCATGCACGCCTTCATCGCGCTCGGCGCGGTAAAACAGGCGACGCTGCAGATGGTCGCACCGGGTATCGCAGAAGCCCTGATCGCCACGGCGATTGGTCTGTTCGCGGCAATCCCGGCGGTAATGGCGTACAACCGCCTGAACCAGCGCGTGAATAAACTGGAGCTGAACTACGACAACTTTATGGAAGAGTTCACCGCGATTCTGCACCGTCAGGCGTTTACCAGCAGCGAAAGCAACAAGGGGTAAGCCATGGCCAGAGCACGTCGTGGACGCGGACGTCGCGAGCTGAAGTCCGAAATTAACATCGTTCCGCTGCTTGATGTGTTACTGGTGCTGTTGCTGATCTTCATGGCGACAGCGCCGATCATTACGCAGAGCGTGGAAGTCGATCTTCCAGATGCAACAGAGTCTCAGGCCGTCAGCACCAATGACGATCCGCCGGTGATTGTGGAAGTCTCCGGAATCGGACAGTACAGCGTCAATGTGGGGCAGGATAAAATGCCACAATTGCCGCCAGAGCAGGTCGTCGCTGAAGCTCAGCGTCATCTGCAAGAAAATCCGAAAACCGTCTTCCTGATCGGTGGCGCAAAAGATGTGCCTTACGATGAAATCATTAAAGCGCTGAACCTGTTGCACAGCGCGGGTGTGAAATCAGTGGGTTTAATGACCCAGCCAATCTGACCCGCCTGACAGGCTAACAGTTTTTGGGAACCGAGAGTGTCAAAGGCAACCGAGCAACAAAACGAAAAGCTTAAACGCGCGATCATCGTCTCAGTCATTCTGCATATCATTCTGATTGCACTGCTGATTTGGAGTTCGTTCGATGAGCACATAGATGCTTCGGCAGGCGGAGGCGGTGGCTCGTCTATTGACGCGGTAATGGTCGATCCAGGTGCGGTCGTTCAGAACTATAATCGTCAACAGAATCAGCAGGCCAGTGCGCGTCGTGCCGAAGAGCAGCGTGAAAAACAGGCACAGCAGCAGGCGGAAGAAATGCGTGAAAAGCAGTCCGCCGAGCAGGAACGCCTGAAACAGCTCGAACAAGAACGTCTGAAGGCACAGGAAGAAGCCAGTAAGCAGGCTGATGCGCAGAAGCAGGCTGAAGAGTCTACGAAGAAAGCGCAAGAGCAGCAGAAACAGGCGGAAGAAGCCGCAGTGAAAGCCGCTGCATTGGCGAAAGCCAAAGCGGATTCACAGGCAAAAGTTGCAGCAGAAGCCGCGAAGAAAGCCGCCGCTGATGCTCAGAAAAAAGCCGAAGCAGAAGCGACTAAAGCCGCTGCTGATGCACAGAAAAAAGCAGAAGCCGAGGCGGCGAAGAAAGCTCAGCAAGACGCTGAGAAGAAAGCCACCGCGGATGCCGCGAAGAAAGCCGCTGCCGCTGAAAAAGCTGCTGCGGCGAAAGCCGCCGCTGCAGAGAAAGCCGCCGCCGATAAAGCCGCCGCCGATAAAGCGGCCGCAGACAAAGCTGCCGCTGCCGAGAAAGCAGCAGAAAAGGCTGCCGCCAAAGCCGCTGCGGCTAAAGCTGCCGCAGCCAAGAAAGCAGCTGAATCAAAAGATGCTTCTGGTGTCGACGACCTGCTGGGTGATCTCAGTTCAGGTAAGAATGCACCGAAAACCGGTGGTGGGGCGAAAGGAAGTAATGCCGCCGCGGCCGGAAGCGGTAACACTAAGAACAATGGCGCATCAGGTGCTGATATCAGTAACTATGCCGGGCAGATAAAATCGGCCATTGAAAGCCGCTTTTATGATGCTTCTTCGTATACCGGTAAGGTGTGTACATTACGCATTAAGCTCAATACGGACGGTACATTAGCGAATATCACGTCTGAAGGTGGGGATCCGGCGCTTTGTACTGCCGCACTGGCAGCAGCAAGGCAAGCGAAGTTCCCGAAACCGCCGTCAGAAGCCGTGTATGAAGTGTTCAAAAATGCACCACTGGACTTTAAACCGTAATTCAGATGTCCCCGTTTACGCGGGGAAAAATGAGCCAGGTCAGTCACAGGGTTTTGGTAGTTTTGTGTATTTGAGTTTGTTAACATTCTGCTAAATTATCGTGGGCTTTCCGCCTGGATAAGGGAGATATGATGAAGCAGGCATTACGAGTAGCATTTGGTTTTCTGATGCTGTGGGCAGCTGTGCTGCACGCAGAAGTACGTATCGAAATCACCCAAGGGGTGGATTCGGCACGCCCAATCGGCGTTGCGCCATTTAAATGGGCAGGCCCTGGCGCTGCACCTGAAGATATCGGCGGCATTGTGGCTGCAGACCTTCGCAACAGCGGTAAATTTAACCCGCTTGATCGCTCTCGACTGCCACAGCAGCCGGGTAGTGCACAGGAAGTTCAACCGGCGGCATGGTCTGCACTCGGCATTGATGCCGTTGTTGTCGGACAGGTTACGCCTAACCCGGACGGCTCTTACACCGTTGCTTACCAGCTGGTGGATACCGGCGGTGCACCGGGTACCGTTCTGGCTCAGAACTCGTACAAAGTGAACAAACAATGGCTGCGTTATGCGGGCCATACTGCCAGTGATGAAGTGTTCGAGAAGCTGACCGGCATTAAAGGTGCGTTCCGTACCCGTATCGCTTACGTGGTGCAGACCAACGGCGGCCAGTTCCCGTACGAGCTGCGCGTATCTGACTACGACGGTTACAACCAGTTTGTCGTTCACCGATCTCCGCAGCCGCTGATGTCCCCGGCGTGGTCTCCGGATGGCTCTAAGCTTGCGTATGTCACCTTCGAAAGCGGTCGTTCAGCACTGGTTATTCAGACGCTGGCAAACGGCGCTATTCGTCAGGTTGCTTCGTTCCCGCAGCACAACGGTGCGCCAACGTTCTCACCTGATGGTTCTAAACTGGCCTTCGCATTGTCGAAAACCGGTAGCCTGAACCTGTATGTGATGAATCTGGGCTCGGGTCAAATCAGCCAGATTACGAACGGTCGCAGCAACAATACCGAACCAACCTGGTTCCCGGACAGTCAGAACCTGGCCTTTACCTCTGACCAGGCCGGTCGTCCGCAGGTGTATAAAGTTAATGTTAATGGCGGTACTCCGCAGCGTATTTCCTGGGAAGGTTCTCAGAACCAGGATGCTGACGTGAGCACTGACGGTAAATTCATGGTGATGGTGAGCTCGGCTAATGGCCAGCAGCACATTGCCAAACAAGATCTGGCAGCGGGTGGCGTACAGGTTCTGTCGTCAACGTTCCTGGATGAAACGCCAAGTCTGGCACCGAACGGCACAATGGTTATCTACAGCTCTTCTCAGGGGATGGGATCTGTGCTGAATCTGGTTTCTACAGATGGGCGTTTCAAGGCGCGTCTTCCGGCTACTGATGGACAGGTTAAATTCCCTGCCTGGTCGCCGTATCTGTAATAATAATTAATTGAATATTATAGGAATCATAGAAATGCAACTGAACAAAGTGCTGAAAGGACTGATGATCGCTCTGCCAGTTATGGCTATCGCGGCGTGTTCTTCCAACAAGAATGCAAGCAACGATCAGAGCGGCGAAGGCATGACGGGTGCCGGCACTGGTATGGACGCTAACGGTCAAGGCAACATGTCTTCCGAAGAGCAAGCTCGTCTGCAGATGCAGCAGCTGCAGCAGAACAACATCGTTTACTTCGATCTCGACAAGTACGATATCCGTTCTGACTTCGCTGCGATGCTGGACGCGCACGCTAACTTCCTGCGTAGCAACCCATCTTACAAAGTCACCGTAGAAGGTCATGCTGACGAACGTGGTACTCCTGAGTACAACATCGCCCTGGGCGAACGTCGTGCAAACGCTGTTAAAATGTACCTGCAGGGTAAAGGCGTTTCAGCTGATCAGATCTCCATCGTTTCTTACGGTAAAGAAAAACCTGCAGTACTGGGTCACGACGAAGCGGCTTACTCCAAAAACCGTCGTGCAGTACTGGTTTACTAAGAGAATTGCATGAGCAGTAACTTCAGACATCATTTGTTGAGTCTGTCGTTACTGGTTGGCATAGCGGCCCCTTGGGCCGCTAATGCTCAGGCGCCAATCAGTAGTGTCGGCTCTGGCTCGGTCGAAGACCGCGTCACTCAACTCGAGCGTATTTCCAACGCTCATAGTCAACTTTTGACTCAACTCCAGCAGCAGCTCCAGGACAACCAGGCCGATATTGATTCCCTGCGTGGTCAAATCCAGGAAAGCCAATACCAGCTCAATCAAGTTGTCGATCGCCAAAAGCAGATCCAGACCCAGCTTGATGGGATGAGCAGCGGCGCTACCGCGACTCCAGCGCAGCCAGCAGCGGGCGATCAGAGTGGGACTGCGACAGCAGCCACTCCAGCGCCTGCAGCAGGCGCTGCAGCGTCCGGTGTGCCGGTGCAAAGCGGTGATGCCAATACGGATTACAACGCGGCGATAGCGCTGGTGAAAGACAGCTCTCGTCAGGATGACGCGATTGCGGCATTCCAGAACTTCATCAAAAAATACCCTGATTCAACGTATCAGCCGAACGCCAATTACTGGCTCGGACAGTTGAATTACAACAAGGGTAAAAAAGATGATGCGGCGTATTATTTTGCCTCAGTGGTGAAAAATTACCCGAAATCCCCGAAAGCTGCGGACGCGATGTTTAAAGTCGGCGTCATCATGCAGGACAAAGGCGACACTGCGAAAGCCAAAGCGGTTTATCAGCAGGTGGTCACCAAATACCCAGGCACTGAAGGCGCTAAACAAGCGCAAAAACGCCTGAGTGGACTCTGATGCTTACGGCATGACCTGAAATTGAAGTATTTCTGGTCATGCCGCCTGAATCATAAGCAGTTAAGCGCAGTAGTTCGAAATTTTAGTTGCGCTCAAATCTGAAACCAGTAATATATGCCGCCGTTGCCAAGGGATATCAAACATCCTGAAAGCCGCGGAAATAGTGGGTCGTTAGCTCAGTTGGTAGAGCAGTTGACTTTTAATCAATTGGTCGCAGGTTCGAATCCTGCACGACCCACCACTAACTAAATAACTTAGTTAGTAAGCAGTATCCAGCGCAGTATCGGGTGATTAGCTCAGCTGGGAGAGCACCTCCCTTACAAGGAGGGGGTCGGCGGTTCGATCCCGTCATCACCCACCACTCGGGTCGTTAGCTCAGTTGGTAGAGCAGTTGACTTTTAATCAATTGGTCGCAGGTTCGAATCCTGCACGACCCACCATCTTTGAGATGGTGACGAGTGTGAAGTAGTACCTCTTCGAAGCAAGACCTTATGGGTCGTTAGCTCAGTTGGTAGAGCAGTTGACTTTTAATCAATTGGTCGCAGGTTCGAATCCTGCACGACCCACCATCTTCTCGGTGGCGTCTTCGAAGAAAATCCCGAAAGGGGTCGTTAGCTCAGTTGGTAGAGCAGTTGACTTTTAATCAATTGGTCGCAGGTTCGAATCCTGCACGACCCACCAATGTAGAAAGGCGCCCTAAAGGCGCCTTTTTGCTTTTCTGCGGTTCAACAAATTCCCCACGACAATTCCCCAGATTTTCGCTATCTTGTTTAGTATATAAAACACCATCACCTCAGTACTCGCAAAACACTGCCGATGGACGATGGTTTGGTTAAGCCAGTAAAACGAGAAGCCCAAGATGAGCGTAATGTTTGATCCTGAAGCCGCGATTTATCCTTTCCCGCCAAAGCCCGTGCCACTCAGCGCGGATGAAAAGCAGTTTTATCGCGAAAAGATAAAGCGTCTTCTTAAAGAAAAAGATGCGGTCATGGTCGCGCACTACTATACCGATCCTGAAATCCAGCAACTGGCAGAGGAAACGGGCGGCTGTATTTCTGACTCCCTCGAAATGGCGCGTTTCGGCGCACGGCACTCGGCCTCCACGCTTCTGGTCGCCGGCGTGCGTTTCATGGGCGAAACGGCAAAAATCCTCAGTCCGGAAAAAACCATTCTGATGCCCACGCTGAATGCGGAATGCTCCCTCGATCTGGGCTGCCCGATTGATGAATTCAATAAATTTTGTGATGCCCACCCGGATCGCACCGTAGTGGTGTACGCCAATACCTCAGCCGCAGTCAAAGCCCGTGCTGACTGGGTGGTCACGTCGAGCATTGCTGTTGAACTGATTGAGCATCTGGATAGCCTCGGAGAGAAAATTATCTGGGCCCCGGATCGGCATCTGGGTCGCTACGTCCAAAAACAGACCGGCGCAGATGTTCTTTGCTGGCAGGGCGCATGTATCGTACATGACGAGTTCAAAACGCAGGCGCTGGCCCGCATGAAGGCGCTGTATCCCGAGGCAGCGATTCTGGTGCATCCGGAATCGCCACAGTCGATTGTCGATATGGCCGACGCGGTAGGCTCAACCAGCCAGCTGATTACGGCCGCGAAAACGTTGCCTAATCCGCAGTTGATCGTCGCCACCGACCGTGGAATTTTCTACAAGATGCAACAGGCGGTACCGGGGAAAGAACTCCTGGAAGCGCCAACGGCGGGAGAGGGCGCCACCTGTCGTAGCTGCGCACATTGCCCGTGGATGGCAATGAACGGCCTGAAAGCCATCGCAGACGGTCTGGAACACGGCGGCGCTGAACATGAGATATATGTTGATGCCGCGCTGCGAGAGCGTGCTTTGCTGCCGCTTAATCGGATGCTGGATTTTGCAGCTACACTACGATCATAAAGACGTTCATAAATACGTTGATCAATACGCCCGTAAAACTCTTTTGGCTGACAGGACGGAGATAAAATGGATTTCTTCAGCACACAAAATATTTTGGTCCACATCCCGATTGGCGCAGGCGGTTACGACCTGTCGTGGATTGAGGCGGTGGGAACCGTGGCCGGCCTGCTTTGTATCTGGCTTGCCAGTCTTGAGAAAATCAGCAACTACGCGTTTGGCCTGCTGAACGTCACGTTATTCGCGATAATCTTCTTCCAGATTCAGCTCTATGCCAGCCTATTGCTACAGCTGTTTTTCTTTGTGGCGAATATTTACGGCTGGTATGCATGGTCGCGACAAACCAGCCAGAATCAGGCTGAGCTGCAAATCCGTTGGTTGCCATTACGCAAAGCCCTTGCATGGCTGGCGGTCTGTGTGGTGGCCATCGGGTTGATGACCGTGTTTATCAATCCTGTTTTTGCATTCTTGACCCGCGTGGCGGTCTCAGTCATGCAAACCATGGGGCTAAACGTAGCGATGCCCGAACTGCAGCCGGATGCCTTCCCGTTCTGGGATTCCTGCATGATGGTGTTGTCGATTGTGGCGATGATCCTGATGACCCGCAAATATGTCGAGAACTGGCTGCTGTGGGTGATTATCAACGTTATCAGCGTGGTGATTTTTGCGCGGCAGGGCGTGTATGCGATGTCGCTCGAATATCTGCTGCTGACGTTTATCGCGTTGAACGGGAGCCGCATGTGGATTAATAGCGCGCGTGAACGAGGCTCTCGCGCGCTATCCCATTAATGATGGTGATGATGTGCGTGTTCGGCCTGCGCCTCGTTAAGATGGCATTCAGGGCCGCTACAGGGCTGGTATTCCATCTGGATTGTGGCATGCGCTATCTGGTAGTTATGCTCCAGATAGTGCTGAATTTTATCCAGCAGCCCGTCGTGATCGTGCGGCGGGATCACATGCACGTGTAAGGTCATCACCGGTTTTTCCCCCACCAGCCAGATGTGAACATGATGCACGTCGCGAACTTCCGGTATTTCGCGGCGCAGTCCACGTTTGAGTGCGCCGATATCCAGCGAGCTGGGCGCCCCTTCCAGCAGTTCGTTCACGCTCTCTTTCAGCAATTGCCAGGCGCTGCGTAGCACCAGACATGACACCAGAATGGATAAAATCGGGTCAATCGGCGTCCAGCCTGTCGTCAGAATAACGATGGCCGCGACTATCGCTCCCACCGAACCGAGCAAATCACCGAGAACGTGCAGGGCTGCGGCGCGCACGTTCAGGTTTTTCTCCTCACTTCCGCGATGCAATATCCAGAATGACAGAATATTGGCCAGCAAACCTGCCACGGCGATGACCATCATGGTCGCGCCAGCGATGGGCTGGGGATGGCGAAAACGTACGATCGCTTCCCAGACAATCAGGACTGTTATCAGTACCAGGGCGATCGCATTCACGAACGCGGCGAGGGTTGTCAGTCGAAGCCAGCCAAATGTGTGACGGGAGTTAGGTGGTCGACGAGCGAAGTGCACTGCCATCAGGGCGAACAGCAACGCGGCAGCGTCGGTCAGCATGTGCCCCGCATCGGCAAGCAGCGCCAACGAACCGGAGATAAGTCCCCCGATCACCTCGATGACCATAAAGCCTGCGGTAATGAGGAACGCCAGTAGCAAACGGCGAGCGTTACCGTTTTCGGCCTGTGGCGATGGGGCGTGGGAATGTGAATGCGCCATACACAAATCCTGCAAAATTTAAGTATTAGTGCATGACATGATTACAGATATTTAGCATTTTCGCATACAAATAATAAAGGAGAGCAGAGCTCTCCTTTTAAGGGGAAGGGCGGAACGGGGATTACTGCGTCGTACCATCGGTTTTGGTATTTACATCGTTGTTCATACCGTCACCGGTTTCAACTTTCTTGTTAATATCCGGGCATTTACCGTCTTTACACATCGAGTTTTTGTGGATCTCATCCTTGCTCATGTGCTGCGCATCGGTGCTGGAATCGTTGGGGTGTAGCATGGTGCCGCTGGACTGCGTATTGACATTACTGTTATCAACGCCGTTGGGCGCGATATTCTGATGGGCATCAGGTGCCATCTGGCCTGCATCGGCCGAGGAGTTTGCCTGGCCGTTGTTATCAGAAGCGTTCGACGCGCTGTCGGCAGCCATCGCCGCGCCGCTCATCATCGAAAGGGTTGCTGTCAGGAAAAGCGTTGCCAGTGTATTGTTTTTCATGGGGATGCTCCTGTTATGGTCGTTAGGTCGGATAACTTCTTCCAACAGTGCATATCTGCCTGTGCGTGGTTGCACCATGGCTAAAGATTCCACAATTCTGAATTATGTCAGGCTGGAATCCTGTTAAAGATATAAAAGTCAGTATTTACACTTAAAAAGTGTAGCGGACATCTCACTTCTCGCTACTTTCTGGCGTTTTTTAGGGTAATTCCAGGAATTATCCTGCTCAAGTGTAAAAGCCCGTTTACACTTTCAGGCCGACAAGATAGATTGAAGGCATTGCACTCAATTATATAAGTATGGCAACGCTGGAAAGATCATGAATTATCAGAACGACGACTTACGCATTAAAGAGATCAACGAGTTATTACCTCCTGTAGCGCTCCTTGAAAAATTCCCTGCCACTGAGAATGCGGCCAACACGGTTTCTCATGCCCGTAAAGCGATCCATAAGATCCTCAAAGGCAACGACGATCGCCTGCTGGTGGTGATTGGTCCGTGCTCGATTCACGATCCTATGGCCGCGAAGGAATACGCGAGCCGTCTGCTCACGCTGCGCGACGAGCTGAAAGGCGAGCTGGAAATTGTCATGCGCGTCTATTTCGAGAAACCGCGTACTACCGTGGGCTGGAAAGGACTGATTAACGATCCGCATATGGATAACAGTTTCCAGATCAACGACGGTCTGCGTATTGCCCGTAAGCTGCTGTTGGAAATCAATGACAGCGGTCTGCCGGCGGCAGGCGAGTTCCTCGACATGATTACTCCGCAGTACATGGCGGACCTGATGAGCTGGGGCGCAATCGGTGCGCGCACCACCGAATCTCAGGTTCATCGTGAATTGGCTTCCGGTCTTTCCTGCCCGGTTGGTTTCAAGAATGGTACCGACGGCACCATCAAAGTGGCGATTGACGCGATCAACGCAGCCGGTGCGCCGCACTGTTTCCTGTCGGTCACCAAATGGGGCCATTCGGCGATTGTGAACACCAGCGGGAATGGCGACTGCCACATCATCCTGCGTGGTGGCAAAGAGCCAAACTACAGTGCGCATCACGTGGCGATGGTGAAAGAAGGGCTGCAGAAAGCGGGCCTGCCATCACAGGTGATGATCGATTTCAGCCACGCCAACTCAAGCAAGCAATTCAAAAAGCAGATGGACGTGGCGACTGACGTTTCGGGCCAGATTGCGTCCGGCGAAAAGGCGATTGTCGGCGTAATGATTGAAAGCCATCTGGTGGAAGGTAATCAGAATCTGGAAGGCGGTGAGCCGCTGACCTACGGCAAAAGCATCACCGATGCCTGCATCGGCTGGGACGACACCGATGCGGTGCTGCGCCAGCTGGCTAACGCCGTCAAAGCGCGTCGCGGTTAAGTGTCGGGCCAACGTTTTCTGTAAGCCTGATAAGCGAAGCGCCATCGGGCAAAAAAGTCAGACATAAAAAAAGCGTGGAGCAATCCACGCTTTTTTACGTCTGGCGAAAACTTACTTCGCTTTACCCTGGTTCGCAACGGCAGCCGCTTTTGCAGCGATTTCGTCAGCGTTACCCAGATAGTAATGCTTGATAGGTTTGAAGTTTTCATCGAACTCATACACCAGCGGTACGCCAGTTGGAATGTTCAGTTCGAGAATTTCGTCTTCGCCCATGTGGTCCAGGTATTTCACCAGGGCACGCAGGGAGTTACCGTGAGCGGCGATAATCACGCGCTCGCCGCTTTTCAGACGCGGCAGAATAGTTTCGTTCCAGTAAGGCACGACGCGGTCGATAGTCAGCGCCAGGCTTTCCGTTACCGGCAGCTCTTTGTCGGTCAGCTGCGCATAGCGCGGATCGTGGCCCGGGTAGCGCTCGTCATCTTTGGTCAGTTCTGGCGGGGTGATGGCAAAACCACGACGCCACTGCTTAACCTGCTCGTCACCATACTTTTCAGCGGTTTCAGCTTTGTTCAGGCCCTGCAACGCACCGTAGTGACGTTCGTTTAGTTTCCAGGATTTCTCAACGGGCAGCCAGGCCTGGTCCAGTTCGTCCAGTACGTTCCACAGGGTGTGGATGGCACGTTTCAGCACAGAGGTGTAAGCAAAATCAAAGCTGAAGCCTTCTTCCTTCAACAGTTTCCCTGCTGCTTTCGCTTCGCCAACACCTTTCTCAGACAGATCAACGTCATACCAACCGGTGAAGCGGTTTTCATTATTCCACTGGCTTTCGCCGTGGCGAACAAGCACAAGCTTAGTGACAGCCATACCGTTACTCCTGAACTAGATTGAATGATAACAATTCTCATTATATTGCCGCCTCGCGACGGACGGCAACGCTTATCCTTAACCATAGCGAAAATAGCGACGTAGTGTAAGCGGCTTGTGAATCGGACGTTGTCTTTTTGTCGGTAACTGGCGCGACTTTCAGCAATCTGGTGAAAAAAAAGCCCTCCGGACGGAGGGCAGAGATTACAACGAGGTAAATTGGTATTCCGTGACGCTGACGTACTCTTCACCCGGCAGCAGCACGCAGTCAGGCTGCGGGAATTCCGGGTGATTTGGGCTGTCAGGCAGACATTCGCTTTCCAGCGCCAGCCCCTGCCAGTCGGCATACGGTTCGGTTTCGCGCGACAGGGTGCCGCCGAGATAATTACCGGTGTAGAACTGGAGAGCCGGAGCGCTGGTGTAGACCTTCAGCTGTAGTTTTTCATCCGCAGACCAGACAGTCGCGGCGACCTGCGACCGTTCGCCCTGGGTCGAGAGTAAAAAGGCGTGGTCGTAGCCTTTCATCTGACGCTGGTCGTCGTCGCTCAGGAACTCGCTGGCAATGATTTTTGGCTGGCGGAAATCGAAGCTGGTTTGTGCCACGTCTTTCAGGCCGGTGCGCGGAATACCCATGTTATCTACCGGCAGATACGCATCCGCCGCAATGTGCAGCTTATGTTCGCGCACGTCGCTCTGACCGCCGTCGAGATTGAAATAGACGTGGTTGGTCAGGTTTACCGGGCAGGCTTTATCTACCGTGGCGCGGTATTCAATGGCAATCCGGTTATCTTCGGTCAGACGGTAATGTGCAGTGGCGCTAAGATTCCCAGGGAAACCCTGGTCGCCATCAGCAGATTCCAGCGAAAACAGCGCCGATTCATCGTTCTGATTCACAACCCGCCAGCGACGTTTATCAAACCCGTCCGGGCCGCCGTGCAGCTGGTTTGGGCCCTGGCTCGGGGCCAGTTCATAGGTCGTGCCGGTGAGGGTAAAACGGCTGTCGGCAATGCGGTTAGCGTAACGACCAATCGACGCCCCGAGAAACGCTGCCTGCTGCGGATATTGCTCCGGACTGGCGCAGCCGAGAAGGGCTTCGCGTACCGAGCTGTCTTGCATCGGAATGCGTGCGGACAGCAGCGTCGCGCCCCAGTCCATTAACGTCACCACCATCCCCGCGCTATTGCGCAGGGTCAGCAGACGGAAGGGCAGGCCGTCAGGGGCCAGAGTCGGAATTTCTCTTAGCACTGGCCGGCTCCTTGTGATGCTTTGCAGACGTAGAACGTTTCTTTGATACCGGTTTTCGCTTCATATTGCTTAGCGACGGCTTCTTTCACTGCCGGTACCAGCGCTTCTGGTACCAGTGCCACGATGCAGCCGCCAAAACCGCCGCCGGTCATACGCACGCCGCCCTGGTCGCCGATGGTGGCTTTGACAATCTCAACCAATGTATCAATCTGTGGAACGGTGATTTCAAAATCATCACGCATTGAGGCGTGTGATTCTGCCATCAGTTCGCCCATGCGTTTCAGGTCGCCTTTTTCTAAGGCGGACGCGGCTTCTACCGTACGGGCGTTTTCGGTCAATACGTGACGCACGCGTTTGGCAACAATAGGGTCAAGTTCATGCGCCACAGCGTTGAATTTCTCCAACGACACATCGCGCAAAGCGGGCTGCTGGAAGAAGCGTGCGCCAGTTTCACACTGCTCGCGGCGGGTGTTGTACTCGCTGCCGACCAGGGTGCGCTTAAAATTACTGTTAATGATGATAACCGCCGCGCCTTTCGGCATCGACACAGCTTTGGTGCCGAGCGAGCGGCAGTCCAGCAGCAGCGCGTGATCTTTCTTGCCCAGCGCAGAAATCAGCTGATCCATAATGCCGCAGTTACAGCCGACAAACTGGTTCTCTGCTTCCTGGCCGTTTAGCGCAATTTGTGCGCCGTCGAGCGGCAGATGATACAGCTGCTGCAACACGGTACCGACCGCGACTTCAAGCGAGGCAGAAGAGCTCAGGCCCGCGCCCTGCGGCACGTCGCCGCAGATAACCATATCGACGCCGCCGAAATTGCGGTTACGTTTTTGCAGATGTTTCACCACACCACGCACGTAATTGGACCACTGCTGGGTATCGTGACTGACGATAGGCGCATCCAGTGAGAATTCGTCGGTCTGGTTTTCGTAATCTGCCGCGATAACGCGCACGGTTCTGTCTTCACGCGGGGAGCAGCTGATCACCGTCTGGTAATCAATGGCGCAGGGCAGCACGAAGCCGTCGTTGTAATCGGTGTGTTCGCCGATCAGGTTCACGCGGCCAGGCGCCTGAATCGTGTGGGTGGCAGGGTAGCCAAATTTCTCAGCAAACAGGGACAGGGTTTTCTCTTTCAGACTCATTATTTTTATACTCCTGATTCGCGATAGTGGACGTCACTGACGGCGCGCAGACGCTCGGCGGCTTGTTCTGCCGTCAGGTCACGCTGAGTTTCAGCCAACATTTCATAGCCGACCATGAATTTGCGCACGGTGGCCGAGCGCAGCAGCGGCGGATAAAAATGGGCATGGAGTTGCCAGTGTGAATTATCTTCGTCGTTGAATGGCGCGCCGTGCCAGCCCATCGAGTAAGGGAAGGAACACTGGAACAGGTTGTCGTAACGGCTGGTCAGTTTTTTCAACGCCAACGCCAAATCGCTGCGTTGAGCATCGGTCAAATCGGTGATGCGCTGCACATGCGCTTTCGGCAGCAGCAGCGTTTCGAACGGCCACGCCGCCCAGTAAGGCACCACCGCCAGCCAGTGCTCGGTTTCGACGATGGTCCGGCTGCCGTCAGCGAGTTCATGCTGCACATAGTCAACCAGCATCGGTGAGCCCTGCTCGGTCAAATAGTCTTTTTGTAGTCGGTCTTCGCGCTCAGCTTCGTTCGGTAAGAAGCTGTTAGCCCAAACCTGACCGTGCGGATGCGGGTTGGAGCAGCCCATCGCCGCGCCTTTATTCTCGAAAACCTGCACCCACGGATACCGCTGACCCAACTCTGCCGTCTGCTGTTGCCAGGTTTGCACCACTTCTTCCAGCGCATTAACGCTCAGTTCAGGCAGCGTTTTGCTGTGATCCGGCGAGAAGCAAATCACGCGGCTGGTTCCACGGGCGCTTTCGCAGCGCATCAGCGGATCGACGTTCTGCGGCGCGTCTGGCGTATCGGTCATCAGCGCGGCAAAGTCGTTGGTAAACACGTATGTACCGGTGTACTGCGGGTTGGTATCGCCAGTGACGCGGGTGTTGCCCGGACACAGGAAGCAGTCAGGATCGTGTTTCGGCAGCGTTTGTTTGGCAGGTGTTTCTTGCGCCCCCTGCCAGGGACGCTTTGCGCGGTGCGGAGAGACGAGGATCCACTGCCCGGTTAGCGGGTTAAAACGGCGGTGTGGATGATCGACGGGGTTAAATTGCGTCATGACAGGTCCTTAGTCGGTGTAACCCTGCGGATGACGCGATTGCCAGTGCCAGGTATCCTGCGCCATTTCGTCGAGAGTACGGGTAACATGCCAGCCGAGTTCGCGGTCAGCTTTGCTTGCATCGGCCCAGTAGGCCGGGAGATCGCCATCGCGACGCGGGGCGAAGTGATGGTTAACCGGTTTACCGCAGGCTTTGCTGAAGGCGTTAACCACGTCCAGCACGCTGCTGCCGACGCCAGCACCGAGGTTGTAAATGTGCACGCCCGGTTTTTCAGCCAGTTTTTCCATCGCGGCAACGTGGCCATCGGCCAGGTCCATCACGTGGATATAGTCACGCACGCCGGTACCGTCTTCGGTCGGATAGTCGTTACCAAAAATAGCCAGCGATTCGCGACGACCCACGGCGACCTGCGCGATATACGGCATCAGGTTATTGGGGATGCCCTGCGGATCTTCACCCATATCGCCTGACGGATGTGCGCCAACCGGGTTGAAGTAGCGCAGCAGCGCAATGCTCCATTCCGGCTGCGCTTTTTGCAGGTCGGTCAGGATTTGTTCAACCATCAGTTTGCTTTTGCCGTAAGGACTTTGTGGGGTGCCGGTCGGGAAACTTTCAGCGTAAGGGATTTTGGGCTGGTCACCGTAGACGGTGGCGGAAGAGCTAAAGATGAAGTTTTTCACGTTTGCGGCGCGCATGGCGGCGATTAAACGCAGGGTTCCGTTAACGTTGTTATCGTAGTATTCCAGCGGCTTCTCGACGGACTCGCCCACGGCTTTCAGCCCGGCGAAGTGGATCACGGTGTCAATCGCGTGATCGTGTAACACTTCGGTCATCAGCGCTTCGTTGCGAATATCGCCTTCTACGAAAGCGGCCTGTTTGCCTGCCAGGCGTTCAATCACCGGTAACACGCTGCGCTTACTGTTACAGAGGTTATCCAGAATGATGACGTCGTGGCCTTGTTTCAGTAATTGCACGCAGGTATGGCTGCCGATGTAACCGCTACCACCTGTAACCAGTACTCTCATTTTTCGCTCCATCAGGCTTATGGTATGTATTAAGACTAGCATAACAGAGATGCAAAAAGTGTGACATGGAATAGATTAGTGGAATCGTTTACACAGCCAGTTTTCATTCTGAATGCCGAACATTTTGCATTATAAATCAAGGCGGGTAAGAAAGGGGGATGCTCTTTATCCGAAAAGCGGGAGCACGAGGCTCCCGGTGCAGAACTCGAGAGTTACACAGGACCGACGGCGTAGCCGTAGCCTTCTGCGCGTGGCACAAACTCGAGACGATGCGTAATGCAGTCTGGGGCGTCTTCAGCGTGGTGCGACACGAACAATAGCTGAGTTTTGCCTTCGCTAATTAATACGTCGATAAAGCGACGCACTAACTGGCGATTGAGCGGGTCCAGCCCCTGTAGCGGTTCATCCAGAATCAGAAGCGTAGGGTGCTTCACCAGCGCGCGAACAATCAGTGCCAGCCGTTGTTGTCCCCATGACAGGCTGTGGAACGGTGCATCTGCGGTGCGGCTGTCGATGCCCAAAATCTCCAGCCAACCCTGAGCCAGCTTGTGCTGCTTGTCAGATACCGCCTGATAAATCCCAATGGAATCGAAAAAACCGGAGAGGATAACGTTACGCACGTTGGTACTCACGCGGTAATCCAGATGCAGACTGCTACTGACATAACCAATATGCTTTTTGATGTCCCAGATGGTTTCCCCGCTGCCGCGTCGACGGCCAAACAGCGTTAAATCATTGCTGTAGCCCTGAGGGTGATCGCCAGTGACCAGGCTCAAGAGGGTCGACTTTCCTGCACCGTTCGGGCCGACAATCTGCCAGTGTTCACCCGCGTTGACCGTCCAGCTCAGGTCATCGATGATCGGTTTGTCGTTATACGACACGCTGCCGTGATTGAGCACAATCCGCGGCGCATCTTCCGCAAGCGAAAGACGCGCGGACGGTGCGTCGGGTTCAGGCAGCATAATACCTGTCAGCTTTTCACTGTGCGCCAGTTGGGCGACCAGTGCCTGTCCCAGTAGCGCTTTTTTGGTGCCGGTTTCCAGCAATGTGCAGTCAGCGAGTACGCCCGCGAACTGCACAAAATCCGGGATCTCATCGAAGCGGTTCAACACCAGCACCAGCGTGATGCCATCGTGATGCAGCGTCGCCAGCAGTTCCGCCAGCGCCTGGCGCGAGGCCACATCCAGCCCGTCAAACGGTTCGTCGAGAATCAATAAATCGGGGTTGCTCATCAGCGCCTGACACAGCAGCGTTTTGCGAGTTTCACCGGTGGAAAGGTATTTAAAGCGGCGTTCGAGTAAATAGCCAATACCGAAACGACTGGCGAGTGCCTGGCAGCGCGCCGCATCTTTCACTTCTTCCTGAATGATTTCCGCGGCGGTGCGACCGGTATCGTCTTCGCCGGGGCTGAGCAAATCGGTGTTGTAGCGTTGCCATTCGTCACTGACCAGTTTTTGCAGCTGTTCGAATGAGAGGCGAGTGGTTCGGGTGAATTCGCTTTCGTGTACACCGGACAGCAGCGTCAGTTCGCCAGACAGCGCTCGCGCCAGCGCGGATTTACCGCTGCCGTTGCTGCCGACAAACGCCCAGGACTCGCCCGAGCGCAGCGTTAAATTCTCAATGGAGAGGGTTTTAGTATCGCTAAGACGAAACGTGCCTTGCGAAATTTGCAATGATGACATTGTGTATCCCATTTATTGCAGCGGTTTTTATCAGGGATACGTCTTCTGGAAGGTAAAGTCAAGCCATCAGCAGAGGGTGGCGAGGATAACCCGGTCGGCGTTAAACCATGCGAGGGCCGATTCACCTTCGTGCAAATCCTCGGCTTCTTCTACGGGCATCGTCGCGCAAAGGGTCTGTCCGTCGGGCAATGTCATCAGCACTTCGCATTGCGCGCTACCGCGCTCGATATGGCTGATAATTCCGGTGAGCTGGTTGTCGGCGGCTTGCGCAATACTGGCATCACGCGTAATGCCTACCCACGGTGCTTTTAACAGCACCAGCACTTCTTTGCCTTCTTCCAGACCAAGACGTTCGCCACTTTGCGAAGTGATGGCCACTTTCAAGCGGGTTTCGCCATCGGCCAGCAGCACGTCGACATGCTCCTGTACTTGCTGGTGGTCGCGACGGGTAAGGGTGCCGAACCACTGATTACGGGCACTGGTTTGCAGGGAAAAGCGGGAAATGGCAGCCAGCAGGCTGTTCAGCGGCAGGGCGTCGTCATCGCTGAGCACGTCGAACGCTTTCTGCTGAATTTGTGCGAGCAGGTCGTAAAGCTGAATTAAACGCTCGCCGTAGCGGGTGAGTACCGCACCGCCGCCACCTTTGCCGCCGGTCGCACGATCAACCAGCGGCTGCTCGCTCAGCTGATTCATTTCGTTGATGGCATCCCAGGCGCTTTTGTAGCTGATCCCGGCATTCTTCGCGCCCTGGCTAATGGAGCCGGTAATCGCTATCTGCTTCAGCAAAGAAATACGCCGCGGATCGGCGAAAAGACGCTGCTGAAGTTTAAGGGTAAGAAGAATTTCGGCCTGCATATCAATGTCCTGCTCAGAAGATAGGGAATCGGTCAACGCTATTATTACACAGGCCATCGCACAAAAGGGGCGTGAATTTCCTGTTCAACGGGTTACAATAAAGGAATCACAATGTCTGGAGCTGACCATGTTAGAGTTGTTGAAAAGTCTGGTATTTGCCGTAATCATGGTTCCCGTGGTGATGGCTATCATCCTGGGGCTGATTTACGGTCTGGGTGAAGTGTTTAACGTTCTGTCGAACGTCGGCCACAAAGATAACGGCCGCCAGCAAAACCATTGATTTCAAGACGCCCGGCACCGCCGGGCGTTTTTTTATTCCCTCGTCCTGTTTAAGTTCCCTTTCTTTTTGCCGATAGTACCTCTGAATAGCCCTCACTTTACGCTGGGAAAACCCTACTGTTATCGTTATATTATTGCGTACATAACGATATTCACAGGAGTTACAGATGGAACGTACTTGGTTACGCTTTTTTGCCGGCGCGACATTATCCCTGGCGGTTGTGGGTCACGCTGCGGCGGCAGATGCAGGCAAAATTACCGTTTTCGCGGCAGCTTCACTCACCAACGCGATGCAGGACATTGCCAAAGAATATAAAAAAGAGAAGAACGTCGATGTGGTCTCTTCTTTTGCTTCTTCTTCGACTCTGGCGCGTCAGATTGAAGCGGGCGCGCCAGCCGATCTGTTTATTTCTGCTGACCAAAAATGGATGGATTACGCAGTAGAGAAAAAAGCGATTGATACTGCGACCCGTAAAACGCTACTCGGTAACAGCCTGGTGGTCGTTGCGCCGAAAGCCAGCGAGCAGGGTGAATTCACCATTGATGCGAAAACCAACTGGACCAGCCTGTTGAAAGGTGGCCGCATGGCAGTTGGCGATCCGGACCACGTTCCGGCAGGCATCTACGCGAAAGAAGCGCTCACCAAACTTGGCGCATGGGATACCCTGTCACCGAAATTGGCTCCGGCCGAAGATGTGCGCGGTGCCCTGGCGTTGGTGGAACGTAACGAAGCGCCACTGGGTATCGTTTACGGTTCTGATGCCGTCGCCAGCAAAGGCGTTAAAGTTGTCGGTACCTTCCCTGAAGATTCCCATAAAAAAGTGGAATACCCGATGGCCATCACCGATGGGCATAACAACGCGACGGTGAACGCTTTCTACGATTACCTGAAAGGCCCGCAGGCAGCGGCCATCTTTAAACAGTACGGATTTACTACTCACTAATGATATTGACGGATCCCGAATGGCAGGCGGTACTGCTGAGCCTGAAAGTCTCATCCCTTGCGGTAGTGTTCAGCTTACCCTTTGGGATCTTCTTTGCCTGGCTGCTGGTGCGGCGTAATTTCCCAGGCAAAGCGCTGCTCGACAGCCTCATCCATCTTCCCCTGGTCCTGCCTCCGGTTGTGGTCGGTTATTTATTGTTGATTGCGATGGGGCGTCGGGGTTTCATCGGCTCCTGGCTGTACGACTGGTTCGGCCTGACCTTTGCCTTTAGTTGGCGCGGCGCGGTACTCGCCGCTGCGGTGATGTCTTTCCCGCTGATGGTGCGCGCTATTCGCCTCGCGCTGGAAGGCGTCGACATCAAGCTTGAGCAGGCGGCACGCACGCTGGGGGCAGGGCGCTGGCGGGTGTTTTTTACCATCACGCTGCCGCTAATGCTGCCGGGGATTATCGTCGGGACCGTGCTGGCCTTTGCCCGTTCGCTCGGGGAATTTGGCGCCACGATCACCTTTGTGTCGAACATTCCAGGCGAAACGCGCACGATTCCATCGGCGATGTATACCCTGATTCAGACGCCGGGCGGGGAAGGGGCTGCCGCGCGACTGTGCCTGATTTCCATCGTGCTGGCGCTGGTTTCTCTGCTGATATCTGAATGGCTGGCGAAACTGAGCCGCGAACGGACGGGGAAATAATCATGCTGGAACTCAATTTCACCCAGACGCTGGGCAATCACTGCCTGACCATCAATGAATCACTTCCCGCCGCCGGGATCACCGCCGTGTTCGGCGTGTCCGGAGCCGGGAAAACGTCGCTGATCAATGCCATCAGCGGGCTGACAAAACCCCAGCAGGGGCGCATCGTCCTCAATAATCGCGTCCTGAACGACACCGAGAAAAGGATTTGCCTGTCGCCGGAAAAACGCCGCATCGGCTACGTGTTCCAGGATGCACGCCTGTTTCCACACTACAAAGTGCGGGGCAATCTGCGTTACGGCATGGCGACAAGCATGGCCGGACAGTTCGACAAAATGGTGTCGCTGCTGGGCATTGAAGCGCTGCTCGACCGTTTACCCGGTGGCCTGTCCGGGGGGGAAAAACAGCGCGTGGCGATTGGCCGGGCGCTGCTGACTGCGCCGGAATTGCTGCTGCTCGACGAACCGCTGGCCTCGCTGGATATTCCGCGCAAGCGCGAGTTGCTGCCGTATCTGCAACGCCTGGCCCGTGAAATCAACATTCCGATGCTCTACGTCAGCCACTCTCTGGAAGAAATTCTGCATCTGGCCGACAAAGTGCTGGTGCTGGAAGACGGAAATGTGAAGGCGTTTGGCAATCTGGAGGATGTCTGGGGTAGCAGCGTGATGCATCCGTGGCTGCCGCAGGATCAACAGAGCAGCGTACTGAAAGTCACCGTGCTGGAGCATCATCCGCATTACGCGATGACGGCGCTGGCGCTGGGTGATCAGCATCTGTGGGTCAATAAACTCGAGCAGCCGGTACAGTCCTCGGTGCGCATTCGCGTTCAGGCGTCCGATGTGTCGCTGGTGTTACAGCCGCCAGTGCAGACCAGTATCCGTAACGTGCTGCGCGCGAAAGTGGTGCAGTGTTACGACAATAACGGCCAGGTGGAAGTGCAGCTTGAAGTGGGTGGCCGCACGCTGTGGGCGCGCATCAGCCCGTGGGCCCGCGATGACCTGGCGGTGAAGCCAGGTCAGTGGCTGTATGCGCAGATAAAAAGCGTGTCGATCAGCGCCTGATTACAGCAGGTGAGTGTAGATATATTCGGCGATGCTGTGCGTCGAGTTGTCGCCAATCACCACGTTGGCGCGGGCTTTTACCGCATCATCGGCATTGCCCATCGCCACTCCGGTTCCTGCCGCTTCAAGCATACTGATGTCGTTAAAATTATCGCCAAACGCCACCACGTCCTTCATCGACAAGCCCTGAGATTCGACCCAGCGCGCCAGGCGATAGCCTTTGCTGTTGCCCTTACGCGCGATATCGACTTGATCGTGCCACGACCATTCACACTCTAAATCCAGCGTTTGGGCCGCATGGTTGGCGAAGATGTTCAGCTTTTGCGTGTCTTCGTCGGTCAGGGCGAATTTCCACACTGATTTCACCTGCTGCGCAGCCTGAATCAGAGAATCAACTTGGGTAAAGGAAGGGCGTTGTTCTTCTGGCAGTTTCTGCGCCCAGTTCAGCGTGCGCGTCACATGCCCGGTGGCTTCTTCATACATCATGGTGTCATCCACGTACATCAGGCCGTGAATGTGGTGTTCCGCCAGAAGGTTCACCAGCGCATGAGCTTTTCCGACCGGCATCGGATCGCCTTCCAGAACCTTTTTTGCCTGATAATCATACAAATAAGTGCCATTACAGCAAATTGCAGGTGTATCCAGCGCCAGTGCCTGATAAAAAGGATGGATAGCAACGTGATGTCGGCCGGTCACGATCAGAATCTGATAGCCCGCTTCTTTCGCGCGCGACAGCGCTTCAAGCGATTGCGGAAGAATGGTTTTCGTTGAGGTCAGCAGGGTGCCGTCTAAGTCCAGGGCTATCACGCGTGATGTCATGTTGTCATCCAGGTTAATGTTGAAAAATTTGCAGCTCACGATGGTACACCGCAGCGCGCGCAGGGCAAATTTTTCAGCACTCACTATTCTCTTAATTCGCCTCCACGTGCAATAAAGAAGGAGTTTTCATGAAACAAACCGTATATACCGCGAGTCCGGAAAGCCAGCAGATCCACGTCTGGAGCCTCCATCAGGACGGCAAACTGACGCTGGTACAGGTGGTCGATGTGCCTGGTCAGGTCCAGCCGATGGTCATCAGTCCGGATAAACAATATCTGTACGTGGGTGTTCGCCCGGAGTTTCGCGTTATTGCCTACCGTATTGCGCCGGACGATGGCGCGCTGACATTTGCCGGTGAGTCCGCGCTGCCGGGCAGCCCGACCCACATTTCCACCGACCATTCTGGCAAATTCCTGTTCAGCGGATCGTATAACCAAGCCTGCGTCAGCGTGACGCGTCTGGAAGAGGGCCTGCCGGTGGGCGTGGTTGACGTGGTCGAAGGCCTCGACGGTTGCCACTCGGCGAACATCACCCCGGACAACCGCACCCTGTGGGTGCCAGCCCTGAAGCAGGATCGCATCTGCCTGTTTACGCTGAGCGACGACGGTAAACTGGTCGCGCAAACGCCAGCGGAAGTCACGACTGTCGAAGGCGCTGGCCCACGTCACATGGCCTTCCACCCGAATCAGCAATACGCTTACTGCGTGAATGAGCTGAACAGCAGCGTCGACGTGTGGGAACTGAGCGACCCGCACGGTGAAATAGAATGCGTACAAACGCTGGATATGATGCCGCCAGATTTTACCGGCACGCGTTGGGCGGCAGACATTCATATCACCCCGGATGGTCGTCACTTGTATACCTGTGACCGTACCTCCAGCACCCTGACGGTGTTCACCATTTCTGAAGACGGTAGCGTTCTTGAAGTGCAGGGCTTCCAGCCGACCGAAACGCAGCCGCGTGGTTTTAACGTCGATCACAGCGGGAAATATGTGCTGGCGGTAGGTCAGAAATCACATCACCTTGCGGTCTATGAAATCAAAGGCGAGCAGGGGCTTCTGGAAGAGAAAGGACGTTACGCTGTAGGCCAGGGTCCAATGTGGGTGGTGGTAAACGCGCACTAAGTCAGTCCATCGATGAATAAAAAAACCTCGCCGAAGCGAGGTTTTTTTTAGGCTTAATGACCGATTATTTCTTCGGTTCAGCCACAACATAACTTCCCACGCCGCGGTTGTTGTATTCCCACATGCGGTTGAAGTTGGTGTCGTTCAGGTTACGCTGCTCTTCGCCTTTATCGTTCTTCGCGCCGGTGTTGCCGCTGAACGGACGTTTAGAGATAGCGGCATCGGCCCATGGTTGGGCATTGTTGAAGCCTTCGTTGATCGCGCTGTCGCGGATAACGACCTGGCCGTTGGTGCTGCCGTCGACGTCCAGAGAGCGACCGAGTTGCGCCACGCCGTCACCGGCCGCGTTAAAGCGACTGTTGGTGGCGAGGAAACCGTAGAACAGGTTGGACTGCGTTGCCGGAGCGAACACGTACGCTTCTTTCTGGGTACGGGAGTTCACGACCTGGAAACGGGTGTTATCGAACACGACAGCGCCACGACCAGAAACGATATCCACATCCCCTTCGAGGTAGCTGTTCGTCACCAGCGTACGGGCGATGCGGTCATTTTGAAGTTTGTTCTGCACGCCGCTGTTAGTGACGAAGAAGGTGTTCTGACGGCCAAGTAGATTGACCTTGTTCAGCTGCACTTTGTCACCGTCGCTGCGCAGGGCCACGGCCTGATGGTTGCCCGCATCGACGCTATCGCCCAGGGTGTTAGAGATGGTCAGGTTCTGCAATTGCAAACCGTTATTCTGCGACCAGAAGACCGCGGAACACATCACGCCCACGGTGGCGGTGTGCTTGCTCTGGCAGGTGTCGAACATGTACCACGCCGGTTTGCCAGGCATGTATTTGCCTGCCGGGTTAACCAGACGACGCCAGGTCGTTGGGTCGATTTCAGAATCGATAGCCAGGCCGATTTTCACGTCAGCGGCTTTGTCGCCGATACCGTAAATAGTCAGGCTGCCCGGCGCGGCTGGTACATACACGGTACCTTCATATTCACCCGGCATCACCGCGATATAAGTGCGTGAGCTGCTGTGACGCGCGATTGCGGCATCCACGGCGGCCTGAAGGGTGGTGTGCGTTACGCCTTCAGTCCCGGCTGGGCCAACCACGAAATCTGCTTTAGCCGGTGTCGCAATGGCAGAAGGAGACCATGGAGCCGCTTTCGGGTCCATGGTGGTGAAGTAACGTTCCTGCACGAAGTTTTTCGCTTCGCCAGCGGTCAGAATTGGGCGAGAAGACGTACCCGGCGCTTCCTGAGTAGACGGTTGCTGATCGGGTGGCGTTGAGCTGCAGGCGGTAAGCGTCACGCCAAAAGCGAGCGCGAGCGCCAGACGAGAAACCGAGAATGTATTCATGGTGCTCCAGGCTGAATGTAGTGGAAAGAGTCCCTAAAACCTGACTTTTTATACTAAGTTGAGCGAAACGGGAAGCAATGCCGCAAAAAAGTTGCTGGTAAGCGCTCACCGCGCCGGGCGGAATATCACAAAAAAGCAACATATTCCCGTGGAAGGTTGACATCGCCCGTGTTGCTATCAATAAATGTCTATACAACCTATGACAAGTGATTCTCTCATGTCTGAACATACTGATACCGACATCATCTGGCATAATGCCCGGCTTGCCACTTTCGATCCCAACCATGCGCAACCTTACGGTTTACTGGAACATCACGCGCTGGTAGTTCGGGACGGGTGCATAGTGGAAATCCTTCCTGAAGCAGCACTGGGCTCCCGAAAAGGAAAACGCATCGATCTGCAAGGTCGGCTGGTCACGCCGGGCCTGATCGACTGCCACACGCATCTGGTGTTTGGCGGCAGTCGCGCCACCGAATGGGAGCAACGGCTGAATGGCGTTTCGTATCAGACCATCAGTGCAAACGGCGGGGGCATTAACGCCACCGTGCAAGCCACCCGGGTCGCCAGTGAAGACGAACTGACTCGCCTGGCGCAGCAGCGTCTGACGCGATTGATGCGGGAAGGGGTGACCACGGTAGAAGTGAAGTCCGGATATGGCCTGGACATGGCCAACGAACGCAAAATGCTGCATGTCGCGCAGCATCTGGCGGCGACCAACGCCGTCGATATCAGTCCGACATTATTGGCCGCACATGCGATCCCGACAGAATATAAAGGCCGGGGCGAGGACTACATCACCCTGGTCTGCGAAGACATTATGCCGACCCTGTGGCAGGAAGGGTTATTTGAAACCGTGGATGCCTTCTGTGAAAACGTCGGATTCAGCCCGGAGCAGACCGACCGCGTGTTCAGTGCCGCGCAGGTGCTCAACATTCCGGTTAAGGGCCACGTCGAGCAGCTCTCTTCGTTGGGCGGCGCACAGCTGGTCAGCAGCTATAAAGGACGGTCTGCCGATCATATTGAATATCTGACGGAAGAAGGCGTCGCGGCGATGGCCGACAGCGGCACGGTTGCGGTACTGCTGCCCGGCGCATTTTACTTCCTCAACGAAACGCAAAAACCGCCAGTGGATGCACTGCGTCGTTACCACGTCCCGATGGCAGTCGCGACGGATTACAACCCCGGCACCAGCCCGTTCGCCAGCCTGCATCTGACGATGAACATGGCCTGCGTGAAGTTCGGCCTGACGCCGGAAGAAGCGTGGACCGGCGTCACCCGTCACGCCGCGCGTGCATTGGGCCGCGAGCATTCGCACGGACAACTGGCGGTGGGCTTTGTGGCCGATTTCGCCATTTGGGACGCAGAGCATCCGGTTGAAATGGTGTACGAACCGGGGCGCAATCCGCTCTGGCAGCGCGTGTTTCGCGGTGAGGTTACGCCATGAATCTCTGGCAGCCGACGCCGCCGGAACTGTGGCAGGGGCGTGATGACCGCGCCGAATCGCCCGCGGCAAAACGTCTTTTTCAGACAGTAACGGTCACGCGTGACTTTGCCCCCGAACCGCATCGTGGGAAAATAGCCCTGCTCGGATTTGCCTGTGACGAAGGCGTTAAGCGCAATCAAGGGCGGCCGGGCGCGCAGCAGGGGCCTAACGCACTGCGCAAGGCGTTAGCCAACATGGCAAGCCATGCCGGGCACGATTTGCTGGTTGATCTCGGTAATGTGCACGCCGAACCGGGATTACTGGAATCGGCGCAGCAGGCGCTGCACGACGCGGTGCTGGCCTGCCAGCGTGCGCAGATGAAAACCCTGGTGTTCGGTGGCGGCCATGAAACGGCCTGGCCTCACGGTTCCGGCGTGCTCGACGCCTTCCCGAAGGCAAACGTCGCTATCGTCAATCTCGATGCGCACCTGGATTTACGACATGCCGCAGAGGCCACCTCTGGCACGCCATTCCGCCAGCTGGCGTTGCACTGCGAGAGCCAGAACCGACGCTTTAATTACACCTGCTACGGTGCCAGCCGCGCGGCAAACACGCAGGCGCTGTGGCAAGAGGCGCGAGAGCGTCAGGTCACGGTGCTGGAAGATTTAACCCTGCTCGATGACCACGTCGGCGCGCTGCAACAGGATCTTCAGCGGGTGATAGCGGAACATGACCGCATCTATCTGACCATCGATCTGGATGTGCTCCCGGCCTGGGAAATGCCGGCGGTATCGGCCCCGGCAGCGCTGGGCGTCCCGTTGGCAATCTTGTTGCGAATAGTCATGCCGCTGTGTCAGAGTGGCAAACTGCAGGCGGTTGATTTGGTTGAATTCAATCCGCAGTACGACAGAGACGGACAGGGTGCCCGCACTGCGGCCAGACTGGCCTGGCAAATTGTTCATTGCTGGCACGCGTGACAGCACCCGCATTAATAAAGGATGACACATGTATTCACCGCGAACCGGCGCCCCCGCGCCGTTCTATGAGAAGATCAAACGCGTTATCAGCGACAATATTGCTGCGGGGATCTGGCGTCCGCATGACCGTATTCCTTCGGAAGCGGAGCTGGTGGCGCAGTTTGGCTTCAGCCGGATGACCATCAACCGCGCACTGCGGGAGCTGACTGACGAAGGTTTGCTGGTTCGTTTGCAGGGTGTCGGGACGTTTGTCGCCGAGCCAAAAGGGCAGTCGGCGCTGTTTGAAGTGCACAGCATTGCCGATGAAATCGCCGCCCGTCAGCATCAGCATCGCTGTGAAGTGCTGCTGCTGGAAGCCGTCAACGCCGATAAACAGCAGGCGCAGGCGCTGAACGTGGCCGAAGGCACGCGCATTTACCACTCTCTGATGGTGCATTTCGAAAACGACGTGCCGGTACAGATTGAAGACCGCTGCGTGAACGCTGAGATGGTGCCGGAATACCTGCAACAGGATTACACCACTACCACCGCACATGATTATCTGTCGCTGATTGCGCCGCTCACCGAAGGGGAGCACATCGTTGAAGCGGTAAAAGCCAGCGCCGAAGAGTGCCGCTTGCTCACCATCCACGAACACGATCCCTGCCTGTTAATTCGCCGCCGCACTTGGTCGCGCACCGGGATTGTTTCTCACGCTCGTCTGATTTTCCCTGGAAGTCGCTATCGTCTACAGGGCCATTTTCCCTCGTGACCCATTGCGTCAGCAAAAGCGTGATTGCTGACGCAAGATAGCAAAAATGTATCAATCTTGTTAAATCCTGGCTTGCGAACGATTGTATAGACAAGTATATATTTCTTGTCTTCATCGTATCCGTCAGGAGTTTTCCGATGTCCCAGAATAAATACCGTCCTCAGGAAATCCGTGCTGCGCGCGGGAACACGCTCACTGCCAAAAGCTGGCTCACCGAAGCCCCACTGCGTATGTTAATGAACAACCTCGACCCGGACGTGGCGGAGAATCCGCATGAGCTGGTGGTTTATGGGGGGATCGGGCGCGCGGCCCGTAACTGGGAATGCTACGACGCGATGGTCGAAGCTCTGACAAACCTCGAAAACGATGAAACCCTGTTAGTGCAGTCCGGCAAACCGGTTGGCGTGTTTAAAACCCACGACAATGCGCCGCGGGTGCTGATTGCCAACTCCAACCTCGTCCCACACTGGGCGACGTGGGAACACTTCAACGAACTCGACGCGAAAGGCTTGGCGATGTACGGCCAGATGACCGCCGGGAGCTGGATTTACATCGGCAGTCAGGGCATCGTGCAGGGCACCTACGAAACTTTCGTCGAAGCCGGACGCCAGCATTATAACGGCAACCTGCAAGGGCGTTGGGTGCTCACCGCCGGGCTTGGCGGAATGGGCGGCGCGCAGCCGTTAGCGGCCACCTTAGCCGGGGCCTGTTCGCTGGTGATTGAGTGCCAGCAGAGCCGCATCGATTTCCGTCTTCGCACCCAATACATCGACGAACAAGCCGAATCGCTGGACGATGCGCTGGCGCGCATCAAAAAATACACCGCCGAAGGCCGTGCCGTTTCCGTGGCGCTGTGCGCGAATGCTGCCGACGTATTGCCGGAACTGGTCAAACGTGGCGTGCGCCCGGATATGGTCACCGACCAGACCAGCGCGCACGATCCGCTGCACGGTTATCTGCCGCAGGGCTGGACGTGGGAAATGTATCAGCAGAAGGCCGAAAGCGACCCGCAGGGCACGGTGAAAGCCGCCAAACAGTCGATGGCGGAACATGTCAGCGCGATGCTGGCGTTTAACGCGATGGGCGTCCCAACCTTCGATTACGGCAACAATATCCGCCAGATGGCGAAAGAGATGGGCGTCAGCAACGCCTTTGATTTTCCGGGCTTCGTCCCGGCCTATATTCGCCCACTGTTCTGCCGCGGTATCGGCCCGTTCCGCTGGGTAGCGCTCTCCGGCGACCCGCAGGACATCTACAAAACCGATGCCAAAGTGAAAGAAATTGTCAGCGACGACCAACATTTGCATCGTTGGCTGGATATGGCCCGCGAGCGCATCAGTTTCCAGGGCTTACCGGCGCGCATCTGCTGGGTAGGTCTGGAATGGCGTCAAAAGCTCGGCCTGGCGTTCAACGAAATGGTTCGTTCCGGCGAAGTGTCGGCGCCGATTGTGATTGGTCGCGACCATCTGGATTCCGGGTCTGTCGCCAGCCCCAACCGTGAAACCGAAGCCATGCGCGACGGTTCCGATGCGGTATCCGACTGGCCGTTGCTGAACGCCTTACTCAACACCGCCAGCGGCGCCACCTGGGTCTCGTTGCATCACGGCGGCGGCGTCGGCATGGGCTTTTCACAGCACGCCGGAATGGTTATTGTCTGCGACGGCACCGACGAGGCCGCGGCGCGTATCGCCCGCGTCCTGCATAACGACCCGGCCACCGGCGTGATGCGACATGCCGACGCAGGCTATGAAATCGCGGTAGAATGCGCCGCTGAACAAGGACTGAATTTACCGATGATTGCTGCAACCCAGGGGCAGAAAAAATGAGCACACTTAACCTGATTCCGGGTCAGTTGACCCTTGCCCAACTGTTGGATATCTATCGCCAGCCGCAAACACTGACGCTTGATGAAAGCGCGGTTGCTGGCATCAACGCCAGCGTCGCTTGCGTGAACGCGATTATGGCCGAAGGGCGCACCGCCTACGGTATCAACACCGGTTTTGGCCTGCTGGCATCGACCCGAATCGCCACCGCCGATCTGGAAAATCTTCAACGTTCGCTGGTGCTTTCGCACGCGGCGGGCGTCGGTGAAGCACTGGACGACGCGATGGTGCGTTTGATCATGGTCCTGAAAATTAACAGCCTGGCGCGCGGTTTTTCCGGTATCCGTCTGAGCGTGATTGAAGCGCTGATGGCACTGGTGAATCACGACGTTTACCCGTGTATTCCGGCGAAAGGTTCCGTCGGCGCATCCGGCGATCTGGCTCCGCTGGCGCACATGTCGTTGACGCTGCTTGGCGAGGGCAAAGCCCGCTGGCAGGGCGAATGGCTGCCTGCCAAAGAGGCGCTGAAAAAGGCTGGGCTGGAGCCGCTGACACTGGCGGCGAAAGAAGGGCTGGCACTGCTGAACGGCACCCAGGCATCGACCGCCTTTGCGCTGCGTGGCCTGTTTGAAGCCGAAGAGCTGTTTAGCTCAGCGGTGATTTGCGGTGCGCTGACGACCGAAGCGGCACTGGGATCGCGTCGTCCATTCGATGCGCGCATTCACGAAGCGCGTGGCCAGCGCGGACAAATTGATGCGGCGGCGATGTATCGTCACGTGCTGACCGATTCCAGCGCAGTTTCGCAGTCCCACGCCAAATGCAGCAAAGTGCAGGACCCGTATTCATTGCGCTGCCAGCCTCAGGTGATGGGCGCGTGCCTGACGCAGATGCGTCAGGTGAAAGAGGTGTTACTCACCGAAGCAAACGCGGTATCGGACAATCCGCTGGTGTTTGCTGACGAAAATGAAGTCATTTCTGGCGGTAACTTCCACGCGGAGCCGGTGGCGATGGCGGCCGACAACCTTGCACTGGCCATTGCTGAAATTGGCTCGCTGGCTGAACGCCGGATTGCGCTGCTGATGGATAGCCACATGTCACAGCTGCCGCCGTTCCTGGTGAAAAATGGCGGGGTCAACTCCGGTTTTATGATTGCGCAGGTCACCGCCGCGGCGCTGGCCAGTGAAAACAAAGCACTGTCGCATCCGCACAGCGTGGATAGCTTGCCGACATCCGCCAACCAGGAAGACCACGTCTCCATGGCCCCTGCCGCCGGGCGTCGTCTATGGGAGATGGCGGCCAATACTCGTGGCGTCATTGCCGTGGAATGGCTGGCGGCAGTACAGGGCATTGATATGCGCGAAGGGCTGACCACCAGTCCGGTGCTGGAACAGGCGCGTCATTTGCTGCGTGAAAAAGTGTCGCACTACGTGCAGGACCGGTTCTTCGCGCCGGATATCGAAGCGGCGATTGAGATGCTGGCCGAGGGTCAATTGCAGAAGCTGGTCGATCCGGTGCTGTGATTGATTGCCCGGCGGCGCAAGCTTGCCGGGCCTACGATCTGTGAGTGGCGCTGACGTAGGACCGCGCAAACGCAGTGCCGCCGGGCGAAGCTAAATAACTAGCTAAATTTCGCCATCACCGATGCACTCGCCAGACTGTGGAAATGCACGTTAAACCCCACCATCGCGCCGCTGGCACCTTCGTCCACCTCGAGAGCGGCCACGTCCAGTGCATGGACGGTAAAAATGTAGCGATGCGATTCACCCTTCGGTGGTGCCGCGCCGCCGTAGCCCGCTTTGCCAAAATCGGTGCGGGTTTGCAGTGCGCCATCCGGTAAATCGGCGATGCCTGATCCCGCACCCTGTGGCAGTACGCGGGTATCAGCCGGTAAATTCACCACCACCCAATGCCACCAGCCGGAGCCGGTTGGGGCGTCCGGGTCGTAGCAAGTGACGACAAAACTCTTGGTGCCGGAAGGCACGTCATCCCAGGCCAGATGCGGCGATAGATTGTCGCCGTCGTAGCCCATGCCGTTGAAAACCTGGCGATGGGGTAGCTTATCGCCATCCTTAAAATCGTGACTGATCAGTTTCATTTTGCTGCCTCTTCAGGGTGCTGAATAATCACGAAGTTTAGCTCAGGACGTGAAAAGCGTGTTGTCGCTAAGAGCGGCTTTTACCGCCTCCGTCAGGCGTGTCAGCTGTTCTGGGGCGATAATGTACGGCGGCATCAGGTAGATAAGTTTGCCGAACGGACGGATCCACACCCCGTGCTCGACGAAGAATTTCTGCAACCGCGCCATGTTCACGGGCGCGTGAGTTTCCACCACGCCGATAGCACCTAAAATCCGCACATCCGCCACCTGCGGCGACGTTCGAACCTCTGCCAGTTCGCGCGTGAGTTGCGCCTCGATATCGGCAACCTGCTGCTTCCAGTGACCTTCTTCCAGCAGCGCCAGGCTTTCTGCCGCCACGGCGCAGGCCAGCGGATTGCCCATGAATGTCGGGCCGTGCATAAAGCAACCTGCCTCTCCGTCGCTGATGGTGTCGGCCACCGCGCGGGTGGTGAGCGTCGCCGACAGCGTCATAGTGCCGCCGGTCAATGCTTTGCCGAGACACAGGATATCCGGCGCGATGCCCGCGTGTTCACAGGCAAACAATTTACCGGTGCGGCCAAATCCGGTGGCGATTTCATCGGCAATCAGCAGAATGCCTTCGCGATCGCACATTTTACGCAGTCGACGCAGCCACTCCGGGTGATACATCCGCATGCCGCCCGCGCCCTGAACAATCGGCTCGACGATAACGGCGGCGATTTCGCTGCGATGTGCGGCCATCAGGCGGGCAAACGGCACCATATCCATTTCATCCCATTCGCCGTCGAAACGGCTTTGCGGCGCGGGAGCGAACAGGTTCTCTGGCAGATAGCCTTTCCACAGGCTGTGCATTGAGTTGTCCGGGTCACACACCGACATCGCGCCGAAGGTATCCCCGTGATAGCCGTTGCGGAACGTAAGAAAACGCTGGCGCGATTCGCCTTTGGCCTGCCAGTACTGCAACGCCATTTTCATCGCGACGTCCACCGCCACCGAACCAGAATCCGCGAGGAACACGCACTCGAGCGAGTCGGGTGTCATCGACACCAGTCGACGACACAACGCCACCGCGGATGGATGCGTAATCCCGCCGAACATCACGTGCGACATCTGCGAAATCTGCTCAGTCATCGCGGCATTCAGACGCGGGTGGTTATAGCCGTGGATCGCCGCCCACCAGGACGACATTCCATCCACCAGCTGTTCGCCGGAAGCCAGTTCCAGCTCGCAGCCGTGCGCCGCGACCACCGGGTAAACCGGAAGCGGGGCGGTCATTGAGGTGTAGGGGTGCCAGATATGGCGTTGATCGAAAGTGAGATCGTCCTGGGTCATAATCGACTTGTAAACCATTTTGAAAAGTTTTAGGTTTACGATCCTACACCGAACCGAGAAACAACTGAACCCCCTTTTTGGAGATGCCAATGGCTCACCACGTACGCTGGACAATGTCGCAGGTCACTGAACTGTTTAATAAACCCCTGTTGGAACTGCTGTTTGACGCGCAGACCATCCACCGTCAGCACTTCGATCCGCGTCAGGTTCAGGTCAGTACGCTGTTGTCGATTAAGACCGGCGCTTGTCCTGAAGACTGCAAATACTGCCCGCAGAGTGCACGCTACAAAACCGGGCTCGAGGCCGAGCGTCTGATGGAAGTGGAAGACGTTTTGACCTCAGCGCGCAAGGCGAAAAATGCCGGTTCAACGCGTTTCTGCATGGGCGCGGCGTGGAAAAACCCGCACGAGCGGGATATGCCGTATCTCGAACAAATGGTCAAAGGTGTCAAAGAATTAGGGCTGGAAACCTGCATGACGCTGGGCACACTGTCGGATAACCAGGCGCAGCGTCTGGGCGAGGCCGGGCTGGATTACTACAACCACAACCTCGATACCTCCCCGGAGTTCTACGGCAACATCATCACCACGCGTACCTATCAGGAACGCCTGGATACGCTCGGCAAAGTGCGCGAGGCGGGCATTAAAGTCTGCTCCGGCGGGATTGTGGGCTTGGGCGAAACGGTGACCGACCGGGCCGGGCTGTTGCTCCAGTTGGCGAATCTGCCGACACCGCCGGAGAGCGTGCCCATCAACATGCTGGTGAAGGTCAAAGGCACGCCGATGGAGAACAACGAAGACGTTGATGCGTTTGATTTTATTCGCACTATTGCGGTAGCGCGGATCATGATGCCGACCTCCTACGTGCGTCTGTCCGCCGGTCGCGAAAAAATGAACGAGCAAACTCAGGCAATGTGTTTTATGGCCGGGGCCAACTCGATTTTCTACGGCTGCAAACTGCTGACCACGCCAAACCCGGAAGAAGACAAAGACCTGCTGCTGTTCCGCAAGCTGGGGATGAACCCGGAACAGACGGCGGTCCTGTCGGGCGATATTGAACAGCAGCAAAAACTCGAGCAGGCGCTGATGACCCCAGACACTGAAACGTATTACAACGCGGCGACGGTATGAGTTGGCAGCAACGTATCGACAGTGCGCTAAGCGAGCGGCGTGAGGCCGATGCTTTACGCCGTCGTTATCCCGTCACCCACGGTGCCGGGCGCTGGCTGGTGCAGGGTGATCAGTGCTGGCTTAATTTCTCCAGCAACGATTACCTCGGCCTGAGCCATCATCCGCAGATCATCGCCGCCTGGCAGCAGGGTGCTGAACGCCACGGCACTGGCAGCGGTGGGTCAGGGCATGTTACTGGCTACAGCGTGGCGCACCAGCAATTTGAGCACGAACTGGCGGAATGGCTGGGCTATCCGCGCGCACTGCTGTTTATCTCGGGATTTGCCGCCAATCAGGCGCTGATTGCGGCGTTGATGCGCAAAGAGGACCGGATTTTGGCCGACCGTCTTAGCCACGCGTCGTTGCTGGAGGCCGCCAGCCACAGTCCGGCACAGCTGCGACGCTTTGCGCATAACGACAGTGTGCAGTTAGCCACCTTGCTCGAAAAGCCGATTGACGGCCTACAACTGGCGGTGACGGAGGGCATTTTCAGCATGGACGGCGATGGCGCTCCGTTAACCGAGATTGCCGCTGTCACCCACGCCTCCAACGGTTGGCTGTTGGTGGATGATGCTCACGGGATTGGCGTGTGCGGGGAAGAAGGTCGCGGGAGTTGTGCCGCCCAGCAGGTGAAACCTGATTTGCTGGTGGTGACTTTTGGTAAAGCCTTTGGCCTGAGCGGCGCGGCGGTACTGTGCAGCGAAGACGTTGCGGGTTATCTGCTGCAGTTCGCTCGCCACCTGATTTACAGCACCAGCATGCCGCCAGCCCAGGCGGTGGCGCTCAATCAGGCACTGGCGGTTGTCCGCTCTGACGACGGCGAAACCCGTCGGCAGACGTTGCGCCGCCACATCACACGTTTTCGCCAGGGCGCGGAACAGCTGGATATGCATTTAACCGCATCGAACAGTGCGATTCAGCCGCTGATCATCGGTGAAAACACGCGTGCATTGCAGATGGCCGAACGTCTGCGTGACAAAGGCTGTTGGCTGACGGCTATCCGCCCGCCGACGGTTCCTGCAGGCACTGCGCGTCTGCGCGTGACGCTGACGGCGGCGCATGAAACACAGGATATCGACCGGCTACTGGAGGTGCTGCATGCCGCCCGTCAATAAACCGGCAATCGCGGCAGCATTCGGCCGCGCTGCCGGTCAGTATCAGCAGCATGATGAGCTGCAACGCCAGAGCGCGGCGGTGTTACTGGCCCAGCTTCCGCAAAGGTCGTTCGAACAGGTGCTGGACGCAGGCTGTGGGCCGGGCAGCATGAGCCGTTTCTGGACCGAAGCCGGGAGCGACGTCACGGCGCTGGATTTGTCGTCGCAAATGCTGGCCGAAGCCGAGCGGCAGCATTCGGCCCAGCATTATGTGCAGGCAGACATCGAAGCTCTGCCGCTTGCCGATCGGCATTTTAGTCTGGCGTGGAGCAATCTGGCGGTGCAGTGGTGTGAATCGCTGACGTCAGCGCTGCGGGAATTGCATCGCGTGGTCCGTCCGGGTGGGCTGGTGGCGTTCAGCACGCTGGTGACCGATTCGCTGCCGGAGCTGAATCTGGCGTGGCAGGCTATCGATCGTCAGCCGCACGCCAATCGATTCCTCACGCAGGATGACATTCTCTCGGCGCTTGACGGCTATCGTTGCCAGCATCGCATCCACACCCTGAGCGTCACGTTTGACGACGCCCTAAGTGCGATGCGTTCGCTGAAAGGCATTGGCGCCACCCATCTGCACGAGGGAAGGACGGCGCATACGCTGACCCGCAACCATTTGCAGCAGCTTCAGCTGGCGTGGCCCAAACAAAACGGGCGCTGCGCCCTGACGTACCACATTTTTACAGGAGTGATTGAACGTGACTGAACGCTATTTTGTTACCGGGACGGATACCGAAGTGGGCAAAACGGTGGCCAGCTGTGCGCTATTACAGGCCGCAAACCGGGCGGGATTTCGCACCGCTGGCTACAAACCCGTGGCGTCCGGGAGTGAAATGACTACCGATGGACTGCGCAATACGGATGCGCTGGCCTTACAGCGCAACAGCGGCGTGGCGCTGAAGTATGAGGACGTCAATCCGTACACCTTCGCCGAGCCGACGTCGCCGCATATCGTCAGCGAGGACGAAGGGCGGCCGATTGACGCCCATGCGCTGTCTGCTGGATTACAGGCGCTGTCGCACAAGGCGGATTGGGTGCTGGTGGAAGGGGCGGGCGGCTGGTATACGCCGCTGGCGGCGGACTGGACGTTTGCCGATTGGGTGCAGGCCGAGCGGCTGCCGGTGATTCTGGTGGTTGGCGTTAAGCTCGGGTGCATTAACCATGCGCTGCTGACTGCCCAGGCGATTGCGCAGGCGGGATTGCCGTTGGTGGGCTGGATTGCTAATGACGTTATCCCGCCGGGTAAACGCCATACGGAATATCTCGCGACCTTAACGCGGCTGCTGCCCGCGCCGCTGCTCGGCGAGATCCCGTATCTGGAGCACGGGCCAGACGCCGCCGAGCCGGGACAATATCTCGACCTTACGGCGCTTCGTCCGGCGTCATAAACTGCTCCAGCAGCCGGGTGTCGAGCTGATTGACCGCGCCCTGGGCGACATTACGCCCCCGATGCAGCAGACAAAATTTGTCTGCCACCCGGCGAATAAATGGCAGGTGCTGTTCGGCGAGCAGCACCGTCAGGCCCAAATCGCGATTCAGGCGTAGCAGGCATTCCCCCAGTTTGTGCATAAATCCCTGACCCATGCCGCGCGTCGGTTCATCAAGGATCAGTAATTTCGGTTTGGTGACCAGCGCGCTGGCCAGCGCCAGCTGATACTGATCGTCGTCCGACATGAGCGCACCTTTGACGTGGCGCAGCGGATACAAATCGGGCATCAGGTCGAAGATATCACTGCCAATAGCGCCGGAACCCTCATGGCTTGCCTTCATCGCAATCTGCAAATTTTCTTCAACCGTCATCTGCGAAAAAATACGCTTATCCTGCGGCACATAGCCGATGCCCATGGCGGCCCTCAGCGGCGGCGAGAGCATCAGTAAATCGCGCGGCGGCCCGCTGACGTCCTGCCAGATCATGGTGCCGCTTTCGATAGCCTGAAAACCCGCAATGCAGTTCACCAGCGTAGTTTTTCCCATGCCGGGCAATCCCAGTACACAGGTGCACTCGCCGGGAGTCAGGTCGAGGCTGAGATTCCACAGAATATGCTGACTTCCGTAATAGTGATTCACTGCGCGTAAACTCAACATCGGCTTCTCCTTCGGTGGGGCCGTCAGCGGCGATAAGATTCTGCAAATCCCTTGCCAGAAGAGAGATGCCGCTGCGGATTGATGCGTATTTCGGATTTAACCCCTAAATCAGCCCGTTGAGACACCGTCACAACGCAGCCGCTGCACTTTGTCAGTGCTCCTGTGGCATCAACATGTCGGCTGGTGGTGCAGTGCTGATGCTGATTTTGTGAGCAATCTCTCATCAAAAAATAAGGTCACATTTAGATGATTAAAGACAAAAAAGAGCGATAAAAAATTTTTACGGCGAGCTTTTGAGGTGCCGGTGCGTTTTGCGCGAGTGGCTGGGGAGTTGGGCTGCAGGTAGTTATCCACCATTCCTGTGGATAACCATGTGCATTAGAGTTAGAAAACTCACGGTAGGCGAGAGAAGACGCGGCCTGCGTGCAAATTGATGCGAAACGCGTCTTTTCGATATTTTCTTTTTTAATCAATCACTTAAATAAAAGCAATCGCTGTAAGAAAAGTGTCACTGGCTGCCATAAAAGATTCATTACGCATCTTGACAAATGTTAAATGCGGGAATGTTCTGGGGATAACCCACTGGCGCTGGTGTTTTATCTCGTCGCAGGGGAAATTTCTTCCGCAGCGACGCGGGAGTGGAACCGATAACACAGATACGATAATGCGTTACTGTTTTTTTATCCAGTATTTATTATTGGCAAATTTTGGTGCGGCGAGTAGAATTAATCGTCTGCCCGTTTCCCCTTCACCAGGTTGTCGTTAATGAGTAAACCGTTAAAACTGCATTCCTCTTTCAAACCCTCTGGCGATCAGCCTGAGGCCATTCGTCGACTGGAAGAAGGGCTTGAAGATGGTCTCGCGCACCAAACGCTGCTCGGCGTAACGGGTTCAGGGAAAACGTTTACCATCGCCAACGTCATTGCTGACCTTCAGCGCCCGACGATGGTGCTGGCACCGAACAAAACGCTGGCGGCTCAGCTGTATGGTGAGATGAAAGAGTTCTTCCCGGAAAACGCGGTGGAGTTTTTCGTCTCCTATTACGATTACTACCAGCCGGAAGCCTACGTTCCTAGCTCTGACACCTTTATCGAAAAAGACGCCTCTGTGAACGAGCACATCGAACAGATGCGTCTTTCTGCGACCAAGGCATTGCTTGAACGCCGCGACGTGATTGTGGTGGCGTCAGTGTCCGCTATCTACGGTCTGGGTGACCCGGACCTGTACCTGAAGATGATGCTGCACCTGACGGTGGGGATGATCATCGACCAGCGTTCGATTCTGCGTCGTCTCGCTGAATTGCAGTACGCTCGTAACGATCAGGCCTTCCAGCGCGGCACGTTTCGCGTGCGTGGCGAGGTTATCGATATCTTCCCGGCGGAATCGGACGATATTGCGCTGCGCGTAGAGCTGTTCGACGAAGAGGTTGAACGGCTGTCGCTGTTTGACCCGCTGACCGGCCATCTTCAGTCAACCATCCAGCGCTTTACCGTGTACCCGAAAACGCACTACGTCACGCCGCGCGAGCGTATTGTGCAGGCGATGGAAGAGATCAAAGTTGAGCTGGTCGACCGTCGTAAAGTGCTGCTGGAAAACAACAAGCTGTTGGAAGAGCAACGCCTCTCCCAGCGTACCCAGTTTGATTTGGAAATGATGAACGAGCTGGGTTATTGCTCGGGCATTGAAAACTACTCGCGCTACCTGTCCGGACGCGGTCCGGGCGAGCCGCCACCGACGCTGTTTGACTACTTGCCGGCCGACGGACTGCTGGTTATTGATGAATCCCACGTGACCGTGCCGCAGATTGGCGGGATGTATCGCGGCGACCGGGCGCGTAAAGAGACGCTGGTAGAGTACGGTTTTCGTTTGCCGTCGGCGCTGGATAACCGCCCGATGAAATTCGAAGAATTTGAAAACCTGGCGCCACAGACGATTTATGTATCGGCCACGCCGGGCAACTACGAGCTTGAGAAATCAGGTGATGAAATCGTTGATCAGGTGGTGCGTCCTACAGGTCTGCTGGATCCCATCATCGAAGTGCGCCCGGTTGGCACACAGGTCGACGACCTGCTGTCGGAAATTCGTCTGCGCGTTGCCATCAACGAGCGCGTGTTAGTCACCACACTGACCAAACGTATGGCAGAAGACTTAACGGAATATCTGGAAGAGCACGGCGAACGCGTGCGCTACCTGCACTCGGATATCGACACCGTTGAGCGTATGGAAATTATCCGTGATTTGCGCCTCGGTGAGTTTGACGTGCTGGTAGGGATCAACCTGTTAAGGGAAGGTCTCGACATGCCAGAAGTGTCGCTGGTGGCGATTCTGGACGCCGATAAAGAGGGTTTCCTGCGTTCCGAACGTTCGCTCATTCAGACCATTGGTCGTGCCGCGCGTAACATCAACGGCAGGGCGATTCTTTACGCCGACAGAATTACCAACTCAATGGCGAAAGCGATGGGTGAAACCGAGCGCCGTCGTGAGAAGCAACAGGCTTATAACGAAGAAAACGGCATTGTGCCGCAGGGCCTGAACAAGAAAGTGGTCGATATTCTGTCGTTGGGCGAGAGCCTGGCGAAAACGCGCGGTAAAGGCCGCGGTAAGTCGAAATCAGCAGAAGTGACGCAGGCCGCGGCACTGTCACCGAAAGCGCTGCAGCAGAAAATCAACGAGCTGGAGGCGCAAATGATGAAACACGCGCAGAACCTCGAGTTCGAAGAAGCGGCAGAAGTGCGCGACAGACTGCATCAGCTACGCGATCTGTTTATCGCTGCATCGTAAAATATCGCTAAAACAAGGCCCAGATCACGCTCGCGTGTCTGGGCCTTAATGTTGCGTTAATCTTCGTCGTCCAGACTGTCCTCTCTTTACTGAGGATAGCGCCATGCAAAAAGAAAATTTCTTAACCACTCTGACCGTATTCGTTTCCTTTCTGGTCATTATTGGCTTTTTCCACCAATGGATTCTGACGTACTGATTACCGCGTACGTCGTGGGAATTTAACCCACGCTTTCACACCTGGCCCTGGTTTGCGGTTATGCAGGAAGAACTGCGCGTCGTGCAGCTGCGCGATGCGGGTGACAATACTTAATCCCAGCCCAATCCCGCCGTAACGGCTGTCCATCCGTACGAACGCTTTACTGAGTTCGCCGCTTTTCGCTTCATCAATTCCCGGCCCTTCGTCCTCGACGGCCATCAAACCTTTCTCAATAGACACGGTGATGGTGGAGTTTTCCGGGCTATAGCGATGCGCATTTTCCACCAGATTGCGTAACAGCACTCGCAGCAGCGTGGCATCCCCTGAAACCGTCACATCATTGTCTGCTGATGGCAGGTTCAACGTTTGTCCGCGTTGACTGAGCATTGTTTCCAGCTCGCCCTGAATCGGCAAAATCACGTCTTCTCGCAGCGGCACACGTTGATAGCTGCCCGCAGAAAACGACTGACCGACGCGGGCCAGCTGCAACAGCTGCGAAATACTCTGCGTCATCTGATCCAGACGCTGAAGCAGGGGATCAACCCTCACGCTGTGCGATTTCGCCATCAATTCCAGGTGCAGACGCAGCCCCGAAAGCGGGGTGCGCAGTTCGTGCGCCACGTCAGCGGTAAACAGACGTTCACGCTCCAGGGTTTGATTCAGACGCTCGACCAGCTGATTGATGGCGGACGTGACCGCATCCACTTCGCTGACGGATTTTGGCAGCTCAATTGGCTGCAAGTTATCCGGCGTGCGGCTGTTGAGCTCTTGCTGTAAATCCCAGAGCGGGCGGGTGATGCGTTTGACCGCATGCAGGCAAATCCACAGCGCCAGACCGATGATCAGCATGCTCGGCACCAGCAGGCTGGCGACGGCTTCCCGCACTTCATGTTCGATATGTTTGTGATTGTTGTGCCCGTTAATGGCGCTTTGCACCAGCAGCTGAATTTGCTCCTGGCTTTCATGCCACAGCCAGAACACGCTGATAACCTGACACACCACCAGAATACTGGCGATGGTCAGCAGCAGCTGGTGGCGCATGGTCCACTGCACATTGCGAACGAACGGCACGTTCATTTACGCGTCCTCACTGGTTTTCACCAACATGTAGCCGAACCCGCGAACCGTGCGAATGCGGGACTTGCCGATTTTGTCGCGCAGGTTGTGAATATGCACTTCAAGGGTGTTAGTCGACGGCTCGTTATCCCAGCTGTAGATGTCGTTATAGAGAATTTCGCGATGAACCGGGCTGCCCGCTTTGGTCATCAAACGAGACAGCAGGGCATACTCTTTTGGCGTCAGATCAAGTTGGATTTCGCCGAGAGCGACCAGACGACGCGTGACATTAAGACGCAGGTCGCCGATGCTGATTTCGTTATCGCCCTGATTGTTATGACGACGCAGCAGGGCGCGCACGCGGGCGTTGAGTTCTTCCAGCGCAAAAGGCTTCACCAGATAATCATCGGCCCCGGTATCGAGGCCCGCGATGCGATCGTCGACAGTGTCGCGCGCAGTGAGGATAAGCACCGGCAGGCTGATTTTTTCCCGACGAATGCGCGCCAGAAACTGTAGGCCGTCTTCGTCCGGCAGGCCCAAATCGAGCACGATCAGGCTGTAATGCCCGTTAGCGAGACACAGCCCGGCTTCGTGCGCCGTCGTCACGCCATCACAGACGTAGCCTTCGCTTTGCATCGCAAGGATTAACCCTTGTAGCAATAATGAATCGTCTTCAACCACCAGCACTTTCATTTAATTCGCTCCTCTGCACGGCGCCAGGATATCGTCGCTCGCCTTATATTCCTTGGTACTCACACCCGCCAAGCCTAGCACGGTAGAAAAAAGATTATCCTGCGAATAATGGTTCGCTTTTGCATGGTCTTTCAGGCACTGATAATTCACTTTGTAGCGCTGCTGATAATCATCGGAGAGCCAAATAACCATCGGGACATGTTTCTGCGTATCCGGGGCGATAGACCACGGCAGACCGTGCAGGTAAACCCCGTTCTCACCCAGTGATTCACCGTGATCCGACAGATAAACCAGGCTTGTGGTTAAGGTGTCTTGTTTCGACTGTAATAACTTGATGGTCTTATCAACAATATAATCGACGTTAACAATGGTGTTGTCGTAGGTATTCACCAGCTGTTCCTTCGAACAGTTTTGAATTTCATTGCTGTCGCAGGTCGGAGAAAAGGTGCGCAGGTTTTTCGGGTAGCGATGGTAATAGGTCGGGCCGTGGCTGCCTATGGTGTGTAATACAATGACGCCGTCACCTTTCAGATGATTAATATAGTCTTCCAGCCCGTGAAACAGCACGTCGTCATAGCATTCGCCGTCGATGCACTGGCCGGGTAAATTCAGACGGTTCATGTCCTGATGTGGAACGCGATCGCACGCGCCTTTACATCCGCCGTCGTTTTCATTCCACAACACGTTTATGCCGGCACGCTGCACGATATCCAACAGGCCTTCCTGATGTTGCGCCAGCTCTTCGTTGTAATGCGCGCGCGGCATATTCGAGAACATACACGGTACGGATATTGCCGTCGCGGTGCCGCAGGACGTGGTGTTCGGGAAATAGACCACGTTGTCCTGTTTCATGCGCGGGTTGGTTTCACGGCCGTAGCCGCCCAGCGAGAAATTATCCGCCCGCGATGTTTCGCCCAGTACCAGAATGGTCAGGTTATGGCGCGGGGCATTTTTCATTACGGGCTTTTGCGTGGCATCCTCGCCAATGCGAACCAGCGGCAGATGCGCGAGGCGATTGTGCGCGTACCAGGAGTTGACCGCCACGATGCTGTTCGACGGGTTCAGGGATTTCACCAGCTCTTTATTGTTGCGGAACATCGACGCGTAATCTTTGTAGAACAGCAGGGCGATAAGCACAATCAACAGGCCGGAAATCCCAAGGCTGGTGACGCGCAGCGCCACGCCGCGCCAGGCGTTGAGGGGCTTCTTCACGCGGACCCACCAGGCGATGATCAGCGCCAGCAGCCCGGACAGCAGGAGGGTCAGCACCATTTTGATCGATGCCAGGGCAAAGCTTTCTGCCGGAGTCGTATCAATGATGTTGGCAATCATCGAGCGATCAATCACCACGCCAAAGGTCATGATGAAATACTGCGCGGCGGCGCTGACCAGAATAAACAGGCTGATTAACAGCCGGTCGAGCCACAAAAAGGACGCCAGAGTGACGATGATGTTGATGACGCAAAACGCCACGACGGGCAGGGTGGCGTACACCAAACCGTTATGCAGTGAATCGACCGGAAGAAGGGCAAAAGCCTGTTTATAGAAGCTGATATTGAGGAACAACGCGATATACAGGGCAAACAGGGCCAGGTAGAAAACGTGCCCCATCGCTGGGCGGCGAAGGGAAAGTCGAGACATCATTGGGCATCCGGCAGAATAAGATGACGGTATGATGACAAGAGAGTTTTAAGACAACCTTAAGAAATTAAGGTTGTCTTTACTGTGGGCGGCAACGCCGGGCGAGAGGGTTAGCCTAACGCCTGAACCGCCTTTTCCAGCGCATCGTGCAGTAAATGGCGGTCGTGTCGATAGCGAATATCGCTGGCTTCCAGCGGCACTTGAATCACGACCTGATCCTCAATGCCGGAGACATCGACATTCGGCCCGACCACGACGGCATCAATGACGGGTCTGCCGACGTAATGTTCCATCAGCGCCAGTTTGTCTTTCAGTGTCAGGCTGGCCGCCGCCGGGCTCAGTTCGCGGCCCAAATTACCGATGTAGACCATCGGCGCGGGCGTTCTGCGCAAGGCCTGGGCCATTTCATCGAGCAAAAGTAACGGCATCAGGCTGGTGTAGAAACTGCCAGGCCCAATCAGAATCAAATCGGCTTCAGCAATGGCGTGCACCGCTTCGCGCGTGGCGGGCACTGACGGCGAGAGCATCAGCTCGCGAGGCGGCAGTTTCAGCTGGTCAATATTTACCTCGCCGTAAATTTCGTGGCCTTCATCGTCGATCGCCATTAAATCCACCGGCACCTCCGACATCGGGATCAGCGCCGCGTCGACTTTTAACAGGTTTCTGATCAGATTGATGGCTTCCAGAGGCCGCACACTCAGGTGATCTAAGGCCTTTAACATCAGATTTCCGAGGTTATGCCCGGAAAGTTCGCCATTACCGCCGAAACGGTACTCAAACATCGCCGAAGCGGCGCTTTGTTCGGTAATGAGCTGGTTAAGACAGTTGCGCATATCTCCCCAGGCAATCCCGCCTTCGGAGCGACGAATACGGCCGGTGGAGCCGCCATTGTCGGTAGTGGTGACAATACCTGTCAGGCGCGAACCCAGCGAGGAGAGAGAAGACATCACTCGCCCTAAACCGTGTCCGCCGCCTAGCGCGACAACACGATCGAGATCCGCAAATGTACGATTGCGCATAGTATTCCTTATCAGAGACGGACGTGGTTACCTTAGCGTAACTGCCCCTAAAAGACGATGGTCGGATCCCGTCAAAATGACGCATATCAATGCAAAAGCTGGATTTTTGCGTATTCTGTAGCGAAAGTGCACGATCAGGTCGTTATGTATAATATTATATAGCGAGCAGGTGAAATGGCGAAACTGTCATTTACACGCTACTATCGGCATAACCCGCTTCTTAAAATCAGAAGCTACACTCTAGCCCTTGCGCCTAAGTCTGTGGATATGGCGCTCTGGCCGTGACGATGTCACCAGGGTACAGAAAGAAATGACTGTGCCTCCCATATTTGGAAAGGTGTATGGCCCCACAACTTACCGATGCATTCGCACGCAAGTTTTACTATCTGCGTTTGTCGATTACCGACGTATGCAACTTCCGCTGTACTTATTGCCTGCCCGATGGCTACAAGCCGGGCCGCGTCAGTAACAACGGCTTTCTTTCCGTCGATGAAGTGCGCCGCGTGACCCGTGCGTTTTCTGCCATGGGTACCGAAAAAGTGCGCCTGACCGGCGGCGAGCCTTCTCTGCGTCGTGACTTTACCGACATCATTTCTACCGTGCGTGAAAATGACGCTATCCGTCAGATTGCGGTTACCACCAACGGTTATCGCCTGGCGCGTGATGCGCAACAGTGGCGCGACGCGGGACTGACCCACGTGAACGTCAGCGTCGACAGTCTCGACGCCCGCCAGTTTCACGCCATCACTGGGCAGGATAAATTCCAGCAGGTCATGGATGGCATCGACGCCGCCTTTGACGCCGGTTTTGCCAAAGTGAAGGTGAATACCGTGCTGATGCGCGACGTCAACCATCACCAGCTCGACACCTTCCTGGCCTGGATCCAACCGCGTCCGATTCAACTGCGTTTCATCGAGCTCATGGAAACCGGTGAAGGCAGCGAGTTGTTCCGCAAACACCACATTTCCGGTATGGTCCTGCGCGATGAACTGCTCAGACGCGGCTGGATCCATCAGATTCGCAGCCGCAGCGACGGCCCGGCGCAGGTGTTTTGTCACCCCGACTACGCCGGGGAGATTGGGCTCATCATGCCGTATGAAAAAGACTTCTGTGCGAGCTGCAACCGGCTTCGTGTCTCCTCCACGGGAAAACTACACCTGTGCCTGTTTGGCGATGGCGGGGTCGATCTCCGTGATTTGCTGGCGGAAGACGCTCAGCAGCCGGAACTTGAAGCGCGCATTTCTGCGGCTCTGGCCCACAAAAAGCAAACCCATTTCCTGCATCAGGGCCAGACCGGTATTACTCAGAATCTTTCATATATCGGCGGCTGAGCCGTTACTGAATAACGTCATTTCAGAATAAGGAGATTTAGAATGAGTCAGGTGAGTGCTGAATTTATCCCGACCCGCATCGCTATTCTTACCGTTTCCAGCCGTCGCGGCGAAGAGGACGACACCTCCGGCCATTACCTGCGCGACAGCGCGCATGAAGCGGGCCACACCCTTGTCGAAAAAACCATTGTGAAAGAAAACCGCTACACTATCCGCGCCCAGGTCTCTGCCTGGATTGCCAGCGACGACGTGCAGGTGATTTTGATCAACGGTGGCACCGGATTTACCGATGGCGACCAGGTGCCTGAAGCGCTGCTGCCGCTGTTTGACCGTGAAATCCAGGGATTTGGTGAAGTGTTCCGTATGCTATCGTTTGAAGAAATTGGCACCTCTACGCTGCAGTCCCGCGCCGTTGCCGGGATGGCCAACGATACGCTGATTTTTGCCATGCCGGGCTCGACCAAAGCGTGCCGCACTGCATGGGAAAATATCATTGCGCCGCAACTTGATGCGCGCACCCGTCCGTGTAATTTCCACCCTCATTTGAAGAAATAAGCCATGTCTCAACTGACGCACATTAACGCCGCCGGTGAAGCCCATATGGTGGACGTGTCCGCCAAAGCGGAAACGGTCCGCGAAGCGCGCGCTGAAGCCTTTGTCACCATGTTGCCGGAAACCCTGGCGATGATTATCGACGGCAGTCACCACAAAGGTGATGTCTTCGCCACCGCGCGTATCGCCGGTATTCAGGCCGCAAAACGCACCTGGGATTTAATCCCGCTGTGCCATCCGCTGATGCTCAGCAAAGTAGAAGTCAATTTACAGGCGCAGCCGGAACACAATCGGGTGCGCATTGAGTCGCTGTGCCGCCTGACCGGTAAAACCGGTGTAGAAATGGAAGCGCTGACGGCCGCGTCGGTCGCCGCGCTGACCATCTATGACATGTGCAAAGCGGTACAAAAGGACATGGTGATTGGCCCGCTGCGCCTGCTGGCGAAAAGCGGCGGCAAATCCGGTGATTTCAGGGTTGAAGCTGATGATTAACATTTTATTTTTCGCCCAGGTTCGCGAGTTGGTGGGCACCGACGGTCTGACTATGGACACTGACGCGCAAACCGTTGAGCAGCTACGCCAACAATTGGCGGCGCAGGGTGCCCAATGGGCGCTGGCGCTGGAAGAGGGCAAACTGCTGACGGCGGTTAATCAGACGCTGGTGAGCGCCGATCATCCGCTCACTGACGGGGATGAAGTGGCGTTCTTCCCACCGGTGACAGGAGGCTAATCATGAGTGAAACCCTGATTCGCGTTGAAACTGCACGCTTTAATGTCGGCACTGAATACGCCTGGCTTGCCGAGCGCGATGAAGACGGCGCGGTAGTGACCTTCACCGGCAAAGTCCGAAATCATAATCTCGGCGACAGCGTCAGCGCACTCACGCTGGAACACTACCCGGGCATGACCGAAAAAGCGTTGGCGGAAATCGTCGAAGAAGCCCGCGGACGCTGGCGATTAGGGCGCGTGTCGGTTGTTCATCGCATCGGCGAAATGTGGCCGGGAGAAGAAATTGTTTTTGTCGGCGTCACCAGCGTGCACCGCGGCAGCGCCTTTGCCGCCGGGGAATTCATCATGGATTATCTCAAGACGCGCGCCCCGTTCTGGAAACGTGAAGCCACGCCGGAAGGCGAGCGCTGGGTCGAGTCGCGCGAAAGTGATCAGGAAGCGGCCAAGCGCTGGTAATGCCTGTTTTTAGGACATGCGTCTATTGCGCTTGTGATACGCTTAATGCACACACACCTTTAATCTGAGGGTTTCATCATGGACCGATACTCGCGTCCCAATTCAATTGTGCAGTCGCGTTCTGGCGTACAGACCTACATGGCGCAGGTTTACGGCTGGATGACCTGCGGGCTGTTACTGACGGCGTTCGTTGCATGGTTTGCGGCAAACACCCCGGCAGTGATGATGTTTGTCTTCTCCAGCAAAATCACCTTCTTTGGGCTGATTATCGCTCAGCTGGGCCTGGTATTCGTGCTTTCCGGCATGGTTCAGCGGTTAAGTGCGGGCATGGCGACCACGCTGTTTATGCTCTATTCGGCGTTAACCGGACTCACACTTTCCAGTATTTTCATCGCCTACACCTACAGCTCCATTGCCAGCACTTTCATCGTGACGGCGGGAATGTTCGGCGGGATGAGCCTGTACGGCTACACCACCAAACGCGACCTGACCGGCATGGGCAAAATGCTGTTTATGGCGCTGATTGGTATCGTTCTGGCGTCGTTGGTTAACATCTGGCTGAAGAGCACGCCGCTGATGTGGGCCGTGACCTATATCGGTGTGGTGGTGTTTGTGGGCCTGACGGCGTACGACACTCAGAAACTGAAAGCGATTGGTGAGCAGATTGACACCAGCGACAGCGGCAACCTGCGTAAATACGCGATCCTGGGTGCGCTGACGCTGTATCTCGACTTCATCAACCTGTTCCTGATGCTGCTGCGCATCATGGGCAACCGCCGCTAATTTGTTTGCCCGGCGGCGCTAGCGCTTGCCGGGCCTACAACACAGTCGCCATCTTTACTCTGCCATCGCCTTCTGATTTTTCGCCTTTAGCTTCTTTGCCCGACTCTCCAGCACCAAATATCCCACTGTCGCCAGCGCCAACGGAATAAAGAAATAGAGCACCCTGTACGCCAGTAATGCGGCGATGATCGTGCCCTGAGAGGCATGTTCTCCGGCCAGCAGCGCGATAAACACCGCCTCCAGCACGCCAATACCCGCCGGAATATGCACAATAACCCCGGCGATACTGCTCACCAGCAGCACACCCAGTACAAAGAAGTAGTTCACCTGTTGACCGAGTAGCAGCCAGATAATCGCGCCCATTGCCATCCAGTTAGCGCTGGAAATCAACATCTGCAGCAGAGCAAATCGCCACGACGGCAGCACCAGTTTTTGCCCTTTGATGGTCATATGGCGACGCTTAGCAAAGGCACAGGCCCAGAGATAGACCGCTATCATCAGCAACAACACGCCGCCGATAATCTGCAGTGTGGTATCGCGGATGTACCAGTGGGCGGGCAAATCGACTACCCCAACAGTAAAAATGACCCCGCCGAGCAGGATATAGCCGAGCCAGTTGGTGGTGATGCTGAGTGAGAAAATACGGGTGATGGTGCTGCCCGGCAGGCCAAGTCGCGAATAGAGCCGATAGCGCATACCGATGCCGCCGACCCAGGTACTGAGCGTCAGGTTAAAGGCGTAGCAAATGAACGACACCAGCATGACCTGGCGCTTTGCCAGCCGGTGGCCGCAGTACGCCCGGCCCAGCAAATCATAACAGCCGTACAGCAAATAGCTGACGATAACCAGTCCGACGGCGCTGAGCAGCGCGGTGCGGTTGTAGTCGCGAATGACGCTCCACACCTCCTGCCAGTCGACCTTCTGCGCGTACACCACCAGCAATACCGCGACCGCAATAAAGAACAGCCACGTCAGGATTTTTTTCGCCAAATGCCAGCGAGGGTGAGAATGGCTCATCAGGATTTTACCCCCGGATTTTCAGGGTCGATGCGGTCCTGGGTTTCCAGTGCGGTTTGCACCGGCGGGCTGACCTGCGCCAGCTTCGGCGTATGGGCGGGCAGCCAGCCGACCATCGCCGGGAAGTGGCGCAGGAAGTGGAACGCCAAAACGCTTTTGCTGAGATTCCACCAGCTGCGTTTGGGCACCATCGAGCTGTCCACCTGGCGACAGTCCTGCTCGATAATGGCACTCAGATTGTCACGCAGCGTCTGGTTAAACGTCCGGTCATGGACGATAAGGTTAGCTTCCAGATTCAACGACAGGCTCAGCGGGTCGAGGTTACTGGAGCCGACCGTCGCCCAGTGGTCGTCCATCAGCGCCACTTTGCCGTGCAGTGGCCGACGCTGATATTCGAAAATTTGCACTCCGCCTTTTAACAGATAGCGATACAGCAGCCGCGCACCCACTTTCACGATCGGCATATCCGGCTCGCCCTGTACCACCAGTTTAACCTGCACCCCGCGCCGCGCGGCGTTGCGCATCGCATGCAGCAACCGGTAGCCAGGGAAAAAGTAGGCGTTGGCGATGATCACTTCCCGGCGCGCATTGGCCAGCATTTTCAGATAGTGACGCTCAATGTCATCACGATGTTCATTATTGTCGCGCCAGACAAACAGCGTTTGCGCCTCACCGGGCGTGCGGTTTTCTGCCGGACGATGACGGCGACGCCAGAAGCGTTGGGCTTCGGCATTGCCGGGCAGGTTTGCCAACTCGAATTGCAGAATGTCTTCCACAACCGGGCCTTCCACGCGCACCGCGTAATCCTGTTTCGCTTCCGGGCCATAACTCGTCACGTGTTCCGCGGAGTAGTTAATGCCGCCGACGAATGCCACTCCGGCGTCCACCACCACAATTTTGCGGTGCATCCGTCGGAACAGATTGGTGCGCATGCCGAACAGACGAGGCCGCGGGTCGTAATAACGGAACACCACGCCTGCCATGGTCAGCTCGTTAACAAACTTATCGCTGAGGTCCGGGGAACCGTAGCCATCGAGCAGCACTTCAATACTGACCCCGCGTCGGGCGGCGTTGAGGAGGGCTTCGTGCAACTGCCAGCCGACGCTGTCTTCAAACCAGATAAAGGTTTCGAGAATGATTTTGCTTTCAGCATTTTCAATCGCGCTGAAAACGGCCGGATAAAACTGGTCGCCGTTTTCCAGCAATTGAATTTGATTGCCTTCACGCCAGCCGCATTTCATAAGTGTATCTCCGCGCTGAGCGGCGCATGGTCGGAAAGGTGTCGCCACTCCCGAAGTGGGAGCGTGGCCGGGTGGGTCGCCTGAGCATTTTTGACGTAAATCCGGTCCAGCGGCAGCAGCGGAAAACTCACCGGAAAGGTGCGTACCGGACGGCCCCTCGAGGCGGTGAAGATTTCCTCCAGCCCCGCCTGCTGTTGCAACGGTTGATTAGCACGCTGGCGCCAGTCGTTAAAATCACCGGCCACCACCACCGGTTCGTTTTCCGGCAGGCTGTTTACCCAGTCGCTTAGCATTGTTAATTGCGCCTGGCGATGGGCTTCACGCAGCCCCAGATGCACGCAGATGACGTGAACCGGCGTCGCCAGCTCCGGAGGCACAATGCGGCAGTAAAGCAGCCCGCGCTTTTCACTTTCACCCACCGAAATATCGCGATTTTCGAAATGCTCAATCGGATAGCGCGACAGCACCGCGTTCCCGTGATGGCCTTCCGGATACACGGCGTTGCGCCCGTAGGCGTAATCGCTCCACAGCGTATCGGCGAGAAACTCGTAGTGGCTGGTATTCGGCCAGTTTTCGACCCGAAGTGACCAGGCATCATGCGCCCCAAGCACCTCTTGCAGGCAGACAATATCGGCCCCTACGGCCCGCACCGCATCGCGAAGCTCGGGCAAAATGAAGCGGCGATTGAACGCGGTAAAGCCCTTGTGTGTGTTGATGGTCAAAATTTTCAATGAAAAATGTCGCGACGGTTGATTCATATTTCTCCTGTCCGCATCACTGTCCTGAATGAAATAGTGTAGTTGCCGTCACAAAAAGGTGCGGTGTTACGGAATTTTCCGTAAAGTCCGGTACTCTAATTAACAGTTGAATATGCTTCTGGAGACAAGACATGAAGTGGCAACAACAAATTCGTGTCGTAACTGGCCTGAGCTGCTGGCAGATTATTTCGCATTTGCTGGTTGTTGCAGTTCTGGTAATGGGATGGATGAGCGGCACGCTGATCCGGGTCGGTCTGGGGCTGTGTGCGCTTTATGCCGTGACGGTTGTCCTGATGCTTTTCCTGCAACGCCACCACGAAGAGCGCTGGCGTGACATTGGTGATTTTCTCGAAGAACTCACCACCACCTGGTATTTTGGCGCGGCGGTGATCGTGCTGTGGCTGTTGTCCCGCGTGGTGCAAAACCATCTGCTGCTGGGCCTGGCCGCCGTGGTGATCCTTGCCGGACCGGCGCTGCTGTCATTGCTTATCAAAGAGAAAAAGCGTTCCCCTAAAACCTTCCGCTGGCACTAAGGCGGCGCTATCGCCGCCTCACGTCACGCTATATTTCGCCTGAACGTCCAGTACGCGGCTGAGCCGGTCGTGGTCGCTATCACCAACAGCGGCCACAGGCTTTGCCAGACAATATCGAAGCTGGCGTCCTTCAGGTAAATCTGTTTAGTAATGTCCGTAAAGTGACGAATCGGGTTAATCCATGTCGCGTCCTGCAACCATACCGGCATATTCTCCACCGGCGATACGTAGCCCGAGAGCAAAATCGCCGGCATCATAAACACAAACACCCCGATAAACGCCTGCTGCTGCGTCTCGCACAGCGACGAAATCAGCAAACCAAATCCCACCAGCGACAGCCCGTAAATCAACATTGTGAAGTAAAACAGCGCCAGCGATCCGGAGAACGGAATGTGGTAAGCGAAAATCCCAACCGCCAGCACGATACTGGCCTGGAAGGTGGCGACGATCAGCGCCGGAACCGCTTTGCCGACGAAGATTTGCCAGGTGGCGAGCGGGGAGACCAGCAGTTGATCGAGCGTACCCTGTTCACGCTCGCGGGCCACCGACAGCGAGGTCACTATCATCACCCCGATGGTGGTAATCATCGCAATCAAAGACGGCACCACGAACCATTTGTAATCCAGATTCGGGTTGTACCAGTTGCGAACGACCAGTTCGCTGTTATTCGGCTTCGGCTTGCCGTCGATCAGCTCCTGTTGATACTCCTCCACGATGCGCTGCAAATAATTCGCCGCAATCTGCGCGCTGTTGGAGTTACGCCCATCGAGCAGTAGTTGCATCGGCGCGGTCTGCCCGCTATCGATATTGCGTGAAAAATCCGTCGGGAAGCGCACCAGCAGCAGCGCCTTCTGGGTGTCGATAGTGGGTTGAATCTCCTGCGGGCTGCGCAGCAGCAACACGTGGGTAAAGGCTTTGGCGCGAGCGAAACGCTGGGTCAACTCGACCGCGTGTTTGCCGCTGTCCTCGTTGTAAATCGCGATGGTGGCGTTGGTCACCTCCAACGTGGCGGCGAACGGGAACAACAACACCTGAATCAACACCGGTGCGATGAGGATCGCGCGGGTTTGCGGCTCGCGCAGCAGCGATTGCAGCTCTTTGCGAATCAATGTCCATAGTCGATGAAACATAACGTCTCCCTAGTCCAGCCGACGTTTGGTTTTCAGCCACGTCAGGCCGATAAACATCACCGCCGAGGCAATCAAAAACAGCGTATTGATGAACAGCACCACCGGAATATTGCCGGCGAGGAACAGGCTTTGCAGAGTGCTGACGAAATAGCGCGCCGGGATAACGTAGGTCACGGCGCGAATAGCGGCGGGCATACTGTCTATCTGGAAAATAAACCCGGACAGCATAATCGACGGCAGAAACGCGGCGTTAAGCGCCACCTGGGCAGCGTTAAACTGGTTGCGGGTGATGGTGGAAATCAGCAGGCCCATGCCGAGCGTGCTCAGTAAAAACAGGCTGGTGATGACAAACAGCACCAGGAGCGAACCGCGGAATGGCACGTCCATGATGAACACCGACACCAGCATGCACAGCCCCATCGCCAGCATCCCAAGGAAATAGTAGGGGATCAGTTTGCACAGCAGCAGCTCAGCGCGGGTCACTTCCGTCGACAGCAGCGCCTCCATGGTGCCGCGCTCCCATTCACGGGCGACCACAAGTGACGTCAGGATCGCGCCGATCACCGTCATGATAATGGTGATCGCCCCCGGAATGATGAAGTGCTGGCTGATGGCTGCTGGGTTAAACCAGTATCGCATCTGCACGTCTATCAGCGGTTCAAATTTTTCACCCCGGTCTTCCGCCCGCTGCATCTGCCAGATTTGCCAGATGCCCTGGACGTAGCCCTGCACAAAGTTGGCGGTATTGGGCTCGCTGCCGTCGGTGATCACCTGCAGGGGCGCGGTGTCGCCCTCACGCGCCATCTGCGCGGCGAAGTTCACCGGGATCACCACCAAGCCACGAATACGCCCGGCCTGCATTTTCTGAATCAGATCCTGACGGTTGTCGCTGATGGTGGCGTCGATATAGGGCGAGCCGGTCATCGTGTGGGCGAAATCCAGCGCCTCTTCACTTTGTTGTTCCAGCAAAATGCCCACCCGTAGCTTGCTGGAATCGAGGTTAATTCCGTAACCGAAAATAAACAGCAGCATCAGTGGGATAACCACCGCGATAAGCCAGCTGCTGGGGTCGCGGATGATTTGCCGCGTCTCTTTCACGCACAGCGCCCGCACGCGCCGCCAGGACAGAACGCTACCGGACATCATGATGCTCCTTATCCCAGTCATTAATCAGGGTGATGAACGCCTGCTCCATGGTCGGGTCAGCCGTTTCGGCATCGGCGGCCTGCGCCTTGAGATCGTCCGGCGTGCCGCTGGCAATCAGCTTGCCGCGATACACCAGCCCGATGCGGTCGCAGTATTCCGCCTCATCCATAAAGTGGGTCGTGACCATCACCGTGACGCCTTTTTCCACCATGCTGTTGATGTGGAGCCAGAACTCACGGCGGGTGATCGGATCGACGCCGGAAGTGGGTTCGTCGAGAAACAGAATATCCGGTTCGTGCATTAACGAGCAGGCCAGCGCCAGGCGCTGCTTATAGCCGAGCGGCAAATCGTCGGTGGCGTGGTCACGAATACTTTTCAGGCCAAAAGCGTCGCTCATTCGTTCGATTTTTTCAGCCTGTGCTTTGCCACGCAGGCCATACACACCGGAGAAGAAGCGCAGGTTTTGCACCACTGTCAGGTTGCCATACAGCGAGAATTTCTGCGCCATATAACCCAGATGCTGTCGGGCTTTGCCGGAGCTGACTTTTAAATCCATATCCAGTACCAGCGCTTTGCCGGACGTGGGCACCAGCAAGCCGCACATCATTTTAAACGTGGTCGATTTACCCGCCCCGTTGGGGCCGAGCAGGCCGAAAATCTCCCCGCGCTTGACGGCAAAATCCACATGATCGGTGGCCGCGAAATCGCCAAATTTTTTGGTCAGCGCTTTGGCTTCAATCACCGTTTCGCCCGGCGTGCCGTCCACGCTGTGCAGAATCGCCGCCAGTGGGGATTCGGAGGTGCCCGCGCCACCGAGCAAATCGATAAACGCATCCTCAAAACGCGGGGCGGTTTGGTTAATCTCGATGTCAGGCATCCCGTCCGCCGAGCGGATGATGTCGGCATTTGCGTCCTTGGTAAGGATAACGCGCACTGAACGGCCCTGAATCATGCCGTCGCTGACCTGCGGCAGCTTCAGCGCCCGTTGCAGCAGTTTGCGGTTGTTTTCCGTCGGGCTGTTCATCAGAAAACTGCGCCCGCGCATGGTGTCGGTCAGCGCTTTCGGCTCGCCCTGATACAGCAGCTCGCCTTCGTTCATCAGTAGCACGTCGCGACACTGTTCGGCTTCGTCGAGATACGAGGTACTCCACAGAATGAGCATCCCGTCGCCGGCCAGCTCGTGAACCATCTGCCATAATTCACGCCGTGAAATCGGGTCGACGCCGACGCCGGGTTCATCCAGCAGCAACACTTTCGGTTCGCCAACCAGCGTACACGCCAGTCCTAATTTTTGCTTCATGCCGCCCGAAAGCTTGCCCGCCAGCCGTCCGGTGAACGGCCCGAGCGAGGTGAATTCCAGCAGCCGGGCAAAGGTTTTTTCCCGCACGTCGCCGGTGACGCTGCGCAGATCGGCATACAGCGTCAGGTTTTCCATCACCGTTAAATCTTCATACAGCCCGAATTTTTGCGGCATATAGCCAAGTACCGCATGCAGGGCGCTGTTGTCGTGGATCGGGTCGTAGCCAATGACGCTTATCTGGCCTTCATCGGGTTTTAACAATCCGGCAAGCATCCGCATGAGTGTGGTTTTTCCGGCCCCGTCTGGGCCGACCAGCCCGGTGACATACCCGGATTGAATAGTGCAGTCGAGCCGCGCGACCGCAGGCTTATCCATGCCAGCAAAGCGTTTGATAAGCCCGTCGAGCTTGATCCCCGCTTCACTCATGCGTGTTTTCCTCCGGGAATTTCACGGTGACGGGCATACCCTGGCGCAGTGCGTCGTCGGCATCCGTCACAATAATGCGCAGGCGATACACTAGATCGGTACGCAGGTCCGGCGTTTCGACGGTTTTCGGTGTGAACTCTGCGGTCGGCGAAACGAAGCCAATTTTGCCGTGATACGGTTTATCCGGGCGGCCGTCGGTATACAGCTGCAGTTCCTGGCCTGGTTTGGCGCGATTAAGGTTGCTTTCATCCACGTACGCGCGCACCCAGACCGGACGCGTGAGCGATAGCGTCAGCACGGTGCTGCCCGCGTTGAGCATGCTGCCCGGCTCCACGGCGCGGGTCAGAATCGTGCCGTCGGACGGCGCGAGGAGAGTGGTGTCCTGCAAATCCAGCTGCGACTGCGCCAGCTGCGCCTGAGCCTGTTCAAGGCTGGCTTTGGCTTGGGCGATTTCCTGCGGACGATTACCGGCGTGATACTGACTGAGTTTGTCCTGCGCCGATTTCAGCGTGGCCTGAGCCTGATCGCGCGATGAACGGGCGTTTTCTAAATCGTTGGCGGAAATCGTGCGGCTCTTCCACAGCCCTTGCTGGCGCTGATAAAAGTTCTGCGCATAGTCATAGGCGGCCTTCGCCTGACGCACGGCGGCGGCAGTCTGCGCGATTTCCTCATCGCGATAGCCCGCCAGCAGCAAATCATATTTCGCCTGGGCCGCAGCGACGTTGGCTTTGGCCTGCATCAGCGCATTTTGATAAGGGGCATGGTCGATTTCACCGAGCGTTTGTCCTTTCTGCACCGCATCGCCTTCATCCACCTGCAACGCCTGCAAACGACCGCCCACGCGGAAGCTCATATTCACGGTACGAATATCAACGTTGCCGTACAGCGTCAGGCCAGTGTCCTGTCGGCTTTGATACCAGAACGTTCCTCCGGCAATCGCCGCGATGATAATGATGACCACCAGAATGACGACGAGGGGTTTCTTCATGACTTCAGCTCCTTTGCGTTAATCCGTTGAGCAAGAGATCGATATGGCAGGTGATGACCTGAAAAATCAGATCCGCTTTTTGTTCGTCAAACTGGGCCCAGCCAGTGCGCAGCAGAATGGTCTCCCGGCCGAGACGAAAGGCAAGAATCTCACCGAGCAGCGCGTGGGTGTGCAGAATAGTCTGTGTATCTGTCGGATCCCGCCCGGTATACGCCGCGATAAGCCGCGTCAAATGCCCGTGAAGCGGGGCAATGACCTGATCGTGGATCAGCTGATAGGCGGGCGAGGGCGATAGCTGTTCGCGGGATATAAACTTACTGACGTTGACCGTTTCATCCTGAGTCAGCAGCAGGATCATGTTTTTGCTGGCTTGCAGGATCAGCGCGCGAATGGCAGTCAGGTCCGGCGTGGGCTGGCGTAACAACGTTTCGGCGGCTTCGGCGTGCGGGCGGAAATTGACCCCGATAAAATCAGCAATCCATTGGGCGCAGGCGAGGTACAAATCCTCTTTCGATCCGAAGTAATAGGGGATTGCGGCAATATTTTGCCCGGCCAGCGCGGCGATATCACGGGTGGTGGCATGCAGGCCATATTCGCCAAACTGGGCGATCGCCGCGGCAATCAGCTGATTTTTGGCCTGTTCGCCTTTGCTGGTGATTGGCGTGGTATTCATGGCGCCTCTGGAATTAATCAATCGATTGATTAAGACTATGATTGATTTTTCACCGTGTCCACTCCGCGCGGTAATTTATTTCGTGGAAAAAGAGAAGCGGGATATTTTATGCGGTGCGTCACAAAAACTGCTACACTCCGCCACTTGCTGACATTATCGTTTTTGTCTTTTCGTATTATCACTATCACCCTGAAAACGATACCTGTCATGGTCGGGGCGGTTCGGAGTTGTTATGTCTTTTGAAACCCTTGGCCTGAACGCCGAGATCCTGCGCGCAGTCGAAGAGCAGGGTTATCGTCAGCCAACCCCTATCCAGCAACAAGCTATTCCTGCCGTACTGCAGGGCCGCGATCTGATGGCCAGTGCCCAAACCGGTACCGGTAAGACCGCAGGCTTTACCCTGCCGTTGCTGCAACTGCTTTCGCAGAAAGAACCTCATGCTAAAGGCCGTCGTCCGGTCCGGGCGCTGATCCTCACCCCAACCCGCGAACTGGCGGCTCAGGTGGGCGAAAACGTCCGTGAATACAGCCAATACCTGAACATCCGTTCGATGGTGGTATTCGGCGGCGTGAGCATCAACCCGCAGATGATGAAACTGCGCAGCGGTGTTGACGTGCTGGTAGCGACCCCAGGTCGTCTGCTTGACCTCGAACACCAGAACGCGGTGAGCCTCGATAAAGTTGAAATTTTGGTCCTTGATGAAGCCGACCGCATGCTGGACATGGGCTTTATCCACGATATCCGTCGCGTGCTGGCGAAACTGCCTCCAAAGCGTCAGAACCTGCTGTTCTCCGCAACTTTCTCTGATGAAATCAAAGGCCTGGCGTCCAAGCTGCTGCACAACCCGCTGGAAGTTGAAGTGGCGCGTCGTAACACGGCTTCCGCGCAGATCACTCAGCACGTCCATTTCGTTGATAAGAAACGCAAGCGGGAACTGCTGTCTCAGATGATCGGCGAAGGCGACTGGAAACAGGTGCTGGTGTTTACCCGTACCAAACACGGCGCGAACCACCTGGCTGAACAGCTGAACAAAGACGGCATTCGCAGCGCCGCGATTCACGGCAACAAGAGTCAGGGCGCGCGTACCCGTGCACTGGCTGACTTCAAATCCGGTGACCTGCGCGTACTGGTGGCAACGGACATCGCCGCACGTGGTCTGGATATCGAAGAACTGCCGCACGTCGTGAACTACGAGCTGCCGAACGTCCCGGAAGACTACGTACACCGTATCGGTCGTACCGGACGTGCTGCGGCCACCGGTGAAGCGCTGTCGCTGGTGTGTGTCGATGAACACAAACTGCTGCGTGACATCGAGCGTCTGCTGAAGAAAGAGATCCCGCGTATTGCCGTTGAAGGCTACGAAGTGGACCCAAGCATCCAGGCGGAGCCGATTCAGAACGGTCGTCAGGGTCGTGGCGGTCGCGGTGGTCAGAGTCAGGGCCAGCCACGTCGTCACGACGGTGGTCAGGCGCGTCGTAGCGACAAACCGGCCGGAAATGGTCAGGCTCGTCGCAGTGATAAACCGGCTGCCGGCAACGGCCAGTCGCGTCGTAGCGAAGGTGACCAGCCGCGTAAAGCCGCTGATGGCGCCGCGCGTCGTCGTCGTCCGCGCAAACCTGCTGCCGCGCAGTAATCGCCGCAATAACAAGAATGGTCGCTTCGGCGGCCATTTTTTTTGCTCATACCGCCGGAAAGTGCCAGAATAGTGGCTGTTTATACAGTATTCGGACTTACAGATGGCACTCACCGCCGCGCTAAAGGCGCAAATCGCCTCATGGTATAAAGCGCTCCAGGAACAGATCCCTGATTTTATCCCCCGGGCACCGCAGCGGCAGATGATTGCTGATGTGGCGAAAACGCTCGCCGGTGACGAGGGCAGGCATCTGGCTATCGAAGCGCCGACCGGCGTCGGTAAAACCCTTTCGTATCTGATTCCCGGCATCGCCATTGCCCGCGAAGAACAAAAAACGCTGGTGATCAGCACCGCTAACGTCGCCTTGCAGGATCAGATCTACAGCAAAGATCTGCCGCTGCTGAAAAAAATCATTCCCGATCTGCGCTTTACCGCCGCCTTTGGCCGCGGACGCTATGTGTGCCCCCGTAATCTGACCGCGCTGTCCAGCAGCGAGCCAACGCATCAGGATTTGCTGGCGTTTCTCGATGACGAGCTGACCCCGAACAACAAAGAAGAACAGAAGCGCTGTGCGAAGCTGAAAGCCGATTTGGACAGCTACAAATGGGACGGCCTGCGCGATCATACCGATCAGGCAATCGACGACGCGCTCTGGAGTCGCATGAGCACGGACAAAGCCAGCTGCCTCAACCGCAACTGTCACTACTACCGCGAATGCCCGTTCTTCGTGGCCCGCCGTGAAATTCAGGAAGCGGAAGTGGTGGTCGCCAACCACGCACTGGTGATGGCGGCGATGGAAAGCGAGGCGGTGTTACCCGAAGCCAAAAATTTACTGCTGGTGCTGGATGAAGGCCACCATTTGCCGGATGTCGCCCGCGATGCACTGGAGATGAGCGCCGAAATCACCGCCTCCTGGTATCGCCTGCAACTGGATTTATTCATCAAGCTGGTGGCGACCTGCATGGAACAGTTCCGCCCGAAAACCTTCCCGCCGCTGGCCGCCCCCGAACGCCTCAAAGAGCATTGTGACGAACTGCAGGAACACATTGTTTCGCTGAATAACATTCTCAGTTTGTATATGCCCGCCGGGCCGGAAGCCGAACACCGTTTCGCGATGGGCGAACTGCCGGACGAAATCATGGCGCATTGTCAGCGTCTGGCAAAACTCACCGAAATGCTGCGCGGATTATCGGAGCTGTTCCTCAACGATCTCAGTGAAAAAACCGGTTCGCACGACATCGTGCGTCTGCACCGCGTGCTGCTGCAAATGAACCGCGCGTTGGGCATGTTCGAGGCGCAAAGCAAGCTGTGGAAGCTCTCTGCGATGGTTCAGGCCTCCGGCGCGCCGGTGACTAAATGGGCCACACGAGACCAGCGCGACGGTCAGCCGCACGTCTGGTTCCACTGCGTCGGTATTCGCGTCAGCGACCAGCTGGAAAAACTGCTCTGGCGGCGCGTGCCGCATATCGTCGTGACCTCCGCCACGTTGCGCTCGCTGAACAGCTTCTCGCGTTTGCAGGAGATGAGCGGCCTGAAGGAAAAAGCGGGCGACCGTTTTGTGTCCCTCGATTCGCCGTTTAATCACGTCGAGCAGGGAAAAATCATCATTCCACGGATGAGCGTCGAGCCGTCGATGGATAACGAAGAGCAGCATCTGGCGGAAATGGCGGCTTATTTCCGCGAGCAGGTCGAGGCCAAAAAGCATCTTGGGATGCTCGTGCTGTTTGCCAGTGGGCGCGCAATGCAGCGTTTTCTCGAATACGTGCCGGATTTGCGTTTGCTCCTGCTGGTGCAGGGCGATCAGCCGCGCTATCGCCTGGTGGAATTGCACCGCAAACGGGTGGAAGGCGGGGAACGCAGTGTGCTTGTTGGGCTACAGTCGTTTGCCGAAGGGCTCGATTTGAAAGGCGAATTACTCAGCCAGGTTCACATCCACAAAATTGCGTTTCCGCCGATCGACAGCCCAGTGGTGATCACCGAGGGCGAATGGCTGAAAAGCCTGAACCGCTATCCGTTTGAAGTACAAAGCCTGCCGAGCGCCTCGTTTAACCTCATTCAGCAGGTCGGGCGTTTGATCCGCAGTCACAGCTGCTGGGGCGAAGTGATTATTTACGACAAGCGCTTGCTGACTAAAAATTACGGCCCACGGTTGCTGAACGCCTTACCGGTGTTTCCTATAGAGCAACCGGAGGCGCCAGAAGGTATAGTAAAAAGCAAAAGCACAACCAAGCCGACCCGACGGAAGCGACGCTGACGTTCGCGGCATGCTGTCAGGAGAGATGCATGGACTATCGCAAAATCATTAAAGAAGTCGGTCGTGGCAAAAACCACGCCCGTGACCTGGACACCGATACTTCGCGCGGTCTGTATGCGCAGATGTTGAAAGGCGAGGTGCCGGAGCTGGAGCTTGGCGGCATTCTGATTGCGCTGCGCATAAAAGGTGAGGGCGAGGCCGAAATGCAGGGCTTCTACGAGGCAATGCAGCAGCATACGGTGAGCCTGACGCCTCCAGTGGCGAAGCCCATGCCGATTGTTATCCCAAGCTATAACGGCGCGCGCAAGCAGGCGAACCTCACGCCACTACTGGCAATGTTGCTGCACAAACTCGGTTTCCCGGTGCTGGTTCACGGCGTCAGTCACGATCCGACCCGCGTGCTGACCGAAACCGTGTTCACTCTGCTTGGTATCGCACCGACACTGCACGGCGGGCAGGCGCAAGCGAAGCTCGACGGCCATCAGCCAGTGTATATGCCCATTGGCGCGTTCTGTCCGCCGCTCGAAACACAGCTCGGGCTACGTTGGCGAATGGGCGTGCGTAACAGCGCACATACCCTGGCGAAGCTCGCCACGCCGTTTGCCGAAGACGCCGCGCTGCGCTTGTCGAGCGTTTCACACCCGGAATATGTCCCGCGCGTCGGGAAATTCTTTGAGGGAATTGGCGGTCGTGCGTTGTTGATGCACGGCACGGAAGGCGAGGTTTACGCCAATCCACAGCGTTGCCCACAGATTAGCCTGATTGATAGCCACGGTACGCGGGTGCTTGTCGAACGCGAAGATGCATTGCGGGACGTTCTGCTGCCAGAATCGAAAGATCCTGAAGTGACGGCCAGATGGATTGAGCGCTGCGTTGCGGGTGTCGAGCCGTTACCTGAATCATTGAAAATTCAGATGGCCTGTTGCCTGATGGCGACCGGAGAAGTGGCGGATGTTGCCGCTGGCCTGCAACGGGTCAACGACTGCTGGTGATTTACAGGCATAAAAAAACCCGTCCAGTGGCGTGGACGGGCGAATAAATAATGAGGGTTATTCAGGTACTGCAGGCATAGCCTAAAGGTCAATGAGGGTTAAATCTGTTCCGGTGATTATTTGTAGATCACCGCGGTACCGCTGATTTTGTTATTGGTGTTAGCAGAGGTAATGCTGTAACCGGTAGCACCTGCCGCAGCGGCTTTCTGTGCCAGTTTTGCTTCCATACCGTCCAGCGTGGTCGCGCCATCTACAGACACGGTACCGATTTTGTTCATGCTCTGCGCTTCAGTCGGGGACACAGGCTGTGCAGCAAACACGCCGAAAGAAAGAGCAGAAAGAGCGATAGCAGCAACAGCAGTTTTAATGGTTTTCATGGTTAATCTCTCGCAGGTTATTCTTTAAATGTGACGTTGTTCCGTCGATGTGATGAGTATCACGTTTTTTTGCGAAAGATAAAATCGAAGAGACTTGATGGACTTAATCGAATTTTTTGAACGATTAATAAATTACTGATTATTAATAAAATAAAACCTGCCAAGAAGCCGAAAACGCCGTTGTAGCCGCGAGAGGTATTTTAAGGGCACAGATTGCGACGATTCTTGTATAAAAATGTGCGCGTAAAGACAACCGGTTACGCTGTATTGGGAGCTGTAGTTATGTCAGTAAATCTACGCATTACGGGGTAGGTCGGAACTATACACCGATCTAACACGATTTTTAAAGTGTTTATTCTGTGGTGCTTTAGAGGGTGTTTAGACGAGGCAAAAAAGAAAGCGCCTGCTGTATGAGGCGCTTTTCTGAACGGAATAACTTCAACAGATTATTTGTAGATGGTAGCGGTGCCGAACATTTTGTTATCACCGCTGGCGGAGTTAACCACGTAACCTTTAGCCCCTTCCTGCTGCGCTTTTTCTGCAAGCTTAGCCTGAAGATCGTTAAAGTCGTCAGCTCCAGAAACCGACACTGTCCCAGACGGACGCAATTGTCCGGTATCATCTTTCATCAGTTGTTGAGGTTCGGCGGATGCCGAAAAAGAGAGCATCGACAACGCACCAGCAGCGACCAAAAGCAACAATCTTTTCATGTGCACATCCTCTCTGTATCCACGGGGGATAACGTAAGTGTAGGTGCTCAGAAAATGTGACATGCCGCAAAAAACTGATGATGATCCGCTCATTTTTTGAACGACATTTTTTGACGAAAAGCTGACAAATCAGCCACAAATAAGTGGCTGATCGAATGAGACATTATCGGACGTCGGGGCGGATTAAATCAAAACGCTGACTTTCGTCAATGCTGTAATACGCGCTCGGGCCGCCAGCACGCAGCACCGGTTTGGCTTTTGCGGTCTGATAAATGCCGTTTTCCAACAGTGATTCATCAATGTGTACCGCCACCACCTCACCGAGCACCAGCCAGGTATCCACCGCCGTGCCGTCTGCGCCAGTGAGCTGGATGCATTGCGATAAGCGGCATTCAAAATTGACCGGACTTTCTGCCACGCGTGGGGCGCGTACCAGACGGCTTTCGGCAGGCGTCAGCCCGGCGCGGACAAACTCATCTTCGCCGTGCGCGAGACTGGCTGAGGTTTCATTCATCGCGCTGGCAAGGTCGAGGGTCGTGAGATTCCAGACAAATTCGCGCGTCTCAACGATATTTTGCACGCTGTCTTTCCAGCCGCTACTGGCGAAGCCGATAATCGGTGGACGATAGTTAAAGCAGTTGAAGAAGCTATACGGCGCAAGATTGCGTTTGCCGTGCGTATCGACGGAGGCAATCCAGCCGATAGGGCGAGGGCCAATGATGGCATTAAGCGGGTCGTGCGGCAGTCCGTGGCCGTCTGAAGGCTGATAAAAATACATGGTGCACCTGTCACGTGAAATAATAAGAAGACTCACTTATTTACGCCACCCGCGTCAACGGGTATCTTACGCGCCGTCAACAGGAGGAAGCTATGAAAGCTCAAAAGCCAGGATTACACCCGCGTAATCGTCACCACGACCGATACGATTTACCCGCACTGTGCAAGGACACACCGGCACTTGCAGCGTTTATCGTCTCCAACCCGGCCGGGGAGCAGACCATTAACTTTGCCGATCCCGACGCGGTAAAGACCCTGAATCAGGCGCTGCTGGCGCACTTTTATCAGGTGAAAGCGTGGAATATTCCAGAAGGTTTCCTCTGCCCACCGGTCCCTGGCCGTGCAGACTACATGCATCATCTGGCGGATTTGCTGACTGAAGCGAATGGCAGCCTGCCGCAAAACGCCAGCGTGCTGGATATCGGCACTGGCGCTAACCTGATTTATCCGTTGATCGGCAGCCACGAATACGGCTGGCGTTTCACCGGCACCGAAGTGAGCGCTGAAGCCCTGACTGCGGCGCAGGCGATTATTGATGCCAATCCGGGCATGAGCCGTCAGATTCGTTTGCGTCGTCAAAAGGATGAACAGGCGATCCTCGCGGGCATGATCCATAAAAATGAATTCTTCGAGGCGATGGTCTGCAACCCGCCATTCCATGATTCCGCTGAAAGTGCGCGCGAAGGCAACGAACGTAAGCGTCGCAACCTCGGCCAGCAGAAACACGAGACCCTGAACTTTGGCGGTCAGAATCAGGAACTGTGGTGCGAAGGCGGTGAAGTGGCCTTTATCCGCAAGATGATCGCCGAAAGCCGCGAGTATGGTCGGCAGGTAATGTGGTTCACCTCGCTGGTATCGCGCGGCGACAACCTGCCGATGCTTTATTCCGCGCTGACCGAAGCCGGTGCGGTGAAAGTGGTGAAAAAAGAGATGGCCCAGGGTCAGAAGCAAAGCCGCTTCATCGCCTGGACTTTCCTCGATGAGGACAAGCGTCGCCGCTTTGTCGCTCGCGCACGTTAATCACAGCGTCGGTTGATTCGGCGTTGGCGGCTCAGGCGCTGCTAACGCTGGGTTACCGGGCGCAGGCAGCACCTGATACGTCTGCACGGGCGCGCGGATCCCCGCTTTATCAAAGTGCTTTTTCACCTGCGCATCCAGCGCAAAACGCACCGTCCACTGTTTTAACGGCAGGGTAGTGAATGATGCCCGCAGCGTGAAGGCGGTGTTGGTCAGCCCCACCAGCCCGGCAAACGACGGTTCACCTATCACCAGCCCACGAATATCTTCCTGCTCCATCAGCTCCGTCACCGCCGCTTTCAGGGCGTCATTGGCTTTATCAACGTCTTCCCCGCGATCCACATCGTAATTTGCGACCACCGAGCCAATGCCACGCACGAAGTTGGCGAAGGTCGTAATCGAAGACCACGGAATAATATGGTACGCCCCGGTATCCTGACGCACGCCCACCGAACGAATCGACATCCGTTCCACCGTGCCGGTCAGCGGCCCGATGGTGACTAAATCTCCGGTGTTCATCCCGTTCTCAAACTGAATGAAAATACCGGTGATGATATCTTTCACCAGCGTCTGCGAACCAAAGGAAATCGCCAGCCCCAATGCACCGGCCCCCGCCAGCAACGGCGCAATGTTCACGCCAATTTCTGATAACAGGATCATCACCGTGATCGTACTGATGACCACCGCCAGGGCATTGCGGAATAGGGTCAGCAGCGTGCGGGCGCGGGCGCTTGGCAGCGGACGTCCATGGATATCTGACGCCAGCCGGTTTTCAATCAGGCTCGCCAGCAGCGTCCAGCCAATGGCCGAGAAGAACAAAATCAGCGCGATGCGGATCAAAACATCCACCGTTTTTTCGCCCGCGCCGTTGTGCAGCCAGTTCCAGAAATCGAACAGTCCCCAGGCGCTGAGCAGCAGCATCACCGAAACGCATACCGTCAGGATCCGTGCAGCCTTCAGCGACGCTGACAGCCAGCCATTCAGCCGCTTTTGCAGCTCCGGATAGTTACGCTGCGTTTCCGGCGACAGGGTGATGGTTTTGGCAATCCAGCGCGACAAAATTCCGGAGATAAACGCGGCGATACCAATGATGGCGAGGCTTCGGACCGAGGCGCCCATCATGAATTTCAGGCTGTTGCCCGGGTCGAAAAGTGAAAAGAAGAACAGCACGATAAAGTATGCACTGGCAAGCCAGTGCCAGACCAGCGCGAAGGCGCGTATAAACAGGCTGAAGAAGGCCAGCGAGCGGTTGGCCAGCCCGATAAGACTTTCGGTAATGGTCTTCTTGTTGTGGAAAATCAGCCACAGCGCCCAGGCGGTGATGCACAGCATAATCACCACGTTGGCGAGCGCCCCGGTCTGGACGTTCAGCTGATTGGAAATGATCGGCACTGCGACGATAAGCCCGTAGCCAATCACCCCGCTCAGCAGGCTCAGGCGCAGACTCCAGTAGCGTGCGGCCTCATCCTGAATAGTGAACGGGCGCAGGTCCGGCACGCGAGGGCAGAAAATGAGGCGCAGGATGGCTTTAAAGAACTCGATCAACGCAAAGGCATTCAGGAACAGGCTTTGCTGAAAGGCTACGGTGCGGCTCCCGCCATTGAGCCTGTCACTCAGCACTTGCCCGACGAACAGCGTCAACGCCAGCAGCAACAGGTCGATAATCATTGCCGCGGTGATCATCGCGGGCAGGTGCAGCCAGTTGCTGCGATCGCGGTTCTTCTTCCGTCCCCATTTCCCCATTTTCCGATACAGCGGCAAAGCGCATAGACGCAGCAGGGCATAGAAGGCGAAGACCAGCACGGCCAGCAGTAAAAAGTGGGTGACTGCATTACTAAAGGTGTGGGGATTAAAAGGCTTATGCTGCGCGGTTGTGATATTACGCCACAGCTGGGCAAAGCGGGTGGAGAGGGCTTCGCCATAATGACGGCTGACATCAGTTACGCTTTCCAGCACCGTTTTTTCCTCACTGACGGGCGGTGGCGTTAGTTGCGGCACTTTCTCTTGCGGCGGTGTAGATGCGGCGCTTCGTAATTGCTTGATGAGTTCCTGGCGGGATGAATCATTTTCCAGCACGTCAGCCAACGCGGCGTAAGCGGCTTTTTTCTGTGCCGCATCGGGTTCCGCGGGCGGAGTTTGAGATGTTGGGCTGGTGGCAGGTGTGGTCACGCCGGGAAGAGTGACCGCCTGTAGCGGGGCACAGAACAGCGTCGCAACAAGCAACAGGATCCACGGCACAGGCAACTCCCTTTCAAATCATCAACAAAATGATAAGTATAGCGACTCAGGGAGGGCGGGCAGATTTTGGGAGGATTCTCTCCCCCAGGGCGGGGGAGAGCAGGGCATTACGACACGTGCTGCAAAAACTCCTGTAAGCGCAGGCTCGGTGGATTGTCGATCAGCGTTTGAGGATTGCCGTCTTCGGCGATGCGGCCTTTATCGATGAAGATCAGACGTGATGCCACTTTCTCGGCAAAGCCGATTTCGTGGGTCACGATAACCATCGTCATGCCTTCCTCGGCCAAATCCTGCATCACTTTCAGCACTTCGTGGCGCAGCTCCGGATCGAGCGCAGACGTTGGCTCATCGAACAGCATCATCTTCGGTTTTACCGCCAGCGCGCGGGCAATCGCCACACGCTGCTGCTGGCCGCCGGAAAGCTCGGAAGGATAATGATGTCCGCGCTCGGCAAGACCGACTTTGGCAAGCAGGTCTTTCGCCACCTTTTCGGCTTCGGCTTTGGATGCACCGCGCACGCGCTGTGGGCCAAACATCACGTTTTCCAGCGCCGTCAGATGCGGGAACAGGTAAAACTGCTGGAACACCATGCCCGCTTCCTGGCGAATCAACCGCTCGTCGACTTTCGGGTCATTGACCTTCAGACCGTCGACCACAAGGTCGCCGCTGGTGATTTCTTCGAGCTTATTGATGCAGCGCAGTAGAGTGGATTTACCGGAGCCAGACGGCCCGATAATCACCACCACTTCACCTTGAGTGATGTTCAAATCGATGTTGTGTAGCACCTGGGTTTGACCAAAATGCTTGGAGACGTTTTTAAATTCAATCACAGGATTTTCATCCTTCTTTCCAGAATGCGGAGCACGATGTTCAGGACCTGGGTGATGATCAGATAAATCACGCCGACGGCGGTCCAGATCTCCAGGGCACGGAAGTTGCCAGCGATAATTTCCTGGCCGCTACGGGTCAGTTCGGCCGCGCCGATGACGATGAACAGTGAGGTATCTTTGATGCTGATGATCAGCTGGTTGCCAAGCGATGGCAGCATGCGGCGCAGCGCCAACGGCATAATCACGTGGCGAATGGCTTCCCGGCGCGACAGGCCGAGCGCGAGGCCCGCTTCGCTGAAGCCTTTATGAATCGACAGTACAGCCCCGCGGGTGATTTCCGCAATGTAGGCCCCGGAGTTGATCATGATGGTGATAACCGCGGCGGTGAAGGTGTCGATGCGAATATCCGGGAAGGCCATCGGCAGGGCGAAGTAGATATACATCACCTGGACGACAATGGGCGTGCCGCGAATAATTTCGATGAACACGAGTGCCACGTGGTTGGCAATCCAACCGCCGTAGGTGCGGGCTAAACCCGCGACGAGGCCGATAATAATACCGCCCGCTAACCCGAGGACCGAAATCCATAGGGTCATTTTGGCGCCATCCAGCAGGATTGGAATGGCAGGCCAGATGACGCTCCAGTCAAACTGCATAATATGTTCCTGTTACTGTTTTACCGTGGTTCAAAATGAGCAGGGGCGAAAGGCCGCCCCTGATAAATTTACGTCTAACTAACCATCATTATTTTGGTTCAGTGCCGAACCATTTTTTGTAGATTTCGTTGTACTGGCCGTTTTCATGCAGTTTTTTCAGCGCGCCGTTCACTTTCTCACGCAGGTCGTCGCTGCCTTTCGGGAATGCGATGCCGTACTGCTGTGCTTCCAGAGACTCACCAACCGCTTTGAACTGGCCGTGGCCCGCGGTTTTGATGAAGTACAGAATGTTAGGGGTATCGTGCAGAACGGCATCAGCACGGTTGGTGCCGAGTTCCATATAGGCGTTGTCGATGTTCGGGAACTGGCGCAGGTCTTTCGGTTTGAGGTTGGCTTTTGCGTAATCCACAGACCCGGTGCCGCTCTTCACGGCGATCACTTTACCGTCCAGATCTTTCACGCTTTTAATGTCGTTGTTGTTGGCTTTAACCATCACCAGCAGACCGCTTTTGTAGTAGCCATCAGAGAAGTCGATCGCTTTTTTACGTTCGTCGGTAATGGTGATCCCGGCCAGCGCCAGGTCGATATTTTTGGTCTGCAGTGCAGGAATGATGCCGCTGAAATCCATGGGTTTCAGGGTGTAGTCGAGCTTCAATTCTTTGGCGACAGCGGCCCACAAATCAATATCGAAACCAACGTATTTGTCGCCCTGTTTGAATTCGAACGGAACGAACGCGGTATCGGTGGCCACAACCAGCTGCTTTTCCGCGGCCTGAGAAGAAACGGCAAAGGCCAGGGTCAGTGCAGCCAGTGAAACTTTAAATACAGACTTCATAGCATTTCCTTTTATAACCACGGGGCAATCCCCTGCGAGAACAATCCGCATATGAAAGAATCGTGCCAATTATACAACTTGTTGTTTTACAACGAGGCGGTAGCCGTTTGTTGCACAAAAAAGGTTGCAAGGCACACGATATGCACCACGACGAGGCACCAAAATGGTGCGCATCAGTCGTGGTCCAGGACGTGGGGTTATTAAGCGCAAATTGCGGTGATAAAACAATCTTTTGTTAACGATTGTGTGAAGTGATAATTACAATTGGTTTACTTTAGCAGGTGCGGAGCGGCGCTTACTGCACTATAAAAGTGCAAAACCCCTCGTGCGAGGGGTTTTGAGAGATAAGTAAAACGTATACTTATTCGATATTAGATTCGATGAACCACAGGAATTTATCCAGGTCGCGCGATGCGGCGGTCAGGATATCAGCGGTGTCTTCATCTTTGGCTTCGGAAACGGCTTTACGTACATCGTTAGCAACAATCGCGTAACGATCAGCCAGTTCTTTCAGGTGATCCTGAACGGTGTGAATATCCAGCGGATAGCTTTTCAGTGCGGTTTTGCTGTTCACAACCTGCGTGGTTCCCAGTGCGACGCCACCCAGCTGCACGGCACGTTCTGCCATGGTATCGAGGTGATCAATAAGCGCTGTACGGAAGCCGTCAAGCATCTCATGGACGGCAATAAAGTTTGCACCGCGCATATTCCAGTGAGCCTGTTTGGTGATCAGTGACAGGTCAATGAACTGGATAACCTGGCGATTCAGCAACTCGATAGTCGCTTTTTTCTCGCTATCCGATACATCGTTACGGGTATAGAGCAGATTAGATGTTTTGGTTTTGACCAGTTTAGCGGTACTCATAATTTCATTTCCTCTTGATCTAATAATCCCAGTGAATTACCGGAAATAAGTATAGCACCGGATGTTCATGCTGCCGGAAAGTTAATACCTATCGGTTTAATAGTGCGAGTCATACTGAAGGTCATTAAATCGTTTATAAACAAAGGGATGGGCTATTTGTTTGTAAGTGATTTCTAATTAATTAAGAAAGGTCTGTTTATTGTAGAAATATTTACGCAGGAAAATGGTTGTGTCAGGAAAATAATTTTTAAAGGCCGCAGGGAGATATAGCCCTACGGCACAATGTTATTCACGGATATCGACTTTCTCTATTTTAGGCTCGCGTCGCAGCGTGAGCGTCGAGCCCATTGAGGCGGCCATGATCGCCAGCAGCGCGAGGGTCTGCGTGCCGGTCAGCGTTTCATTAAGGAACAGCATCCCTGAGACCGCCGCCAGCGCCGGTTCCATACTCATCAGCGTGCCAAAGGTGCGGGTCGGCAAGCGGGTGAGGGCGATCATCTCCAGCGAGTAGGGCAGCGCCGTGGACAAAATGGCAATGCCCAAACCGAGCGGCAATATTGACCACTGCCACAACACGTCACCAGCCTGAAACGCGCCAATCGGCACAAACACTACTGCCGCAATCAGCGAGCCCATCGCCACTGTGGCAGGGCCGTGCTCTTCTCCCGCCCGTTGGCCGGTAATAATGTAGACCGCCCAACAGGCCCCGGCACCCAGTGCCAGCGCCGCGCCGGTTAAATCGACATGAGCTATGCTCTGTCCAAGGGGCAGAAGGAACCACAGCCCCAGCACCGCCAGCGCCACCCAGACAAAATCCACCGCGCGACGAGAACCAAACAACGCCACCGCTAACGGGCCGGTAAATTCGAGGGCCACCGCCACGCCGAGCGGAATACGTTGGATGGAGAGATAGAAGAGGTAGTTCATTGCCCCGAGCGACAACCCGTAAAACAACAACGGCAGGCGTTGCTCTCGGGTGAACCGCAAACGCCAGGGCTTAAAGATACACACCAGAATCAAAGTGCCCAGAGCCAGTCGCAGGGCGGTGACGCCGGGTGCGCCCACCAAGGGAAAAAGTGATTTCGCCAGTGCCGCGCCGCTTTGAATTGAGCACATGGCAATCAGTATTACGAGTATCGGCAACCATACCGGGAGCTTACGCGACAAGCCTGGCATCCTTTCTCCTGTCAATTTTTGTCAAAGGAAGTAAAAGAGGCAGTGTAAATGAATTACCCCTTTCTGGTTTATGCATTGTTGAAAAAAAGCGAAGAAAAGCGCCGTACAATAAAGTTCAGTCAAAGGGTAAAAACTCTGCCAGTTTAGGATTAATCTGGATGAATGCGCCCGTTAATGCGCGCAATAATGGCAAAATCCGCGAGGAAGTTGATGATTTTCCATAGGGATTGTCAGTGGTGGAAACGTTTGGTTACATCATTGAGACCCTTAGACAACGACAATCGCAAAGAGTTTTTAATTAAATTTTGATATATTTAAAACTTACGGACTTACTTGAAGCACATTTGAGGTGGTTATGAATAAAATTGCACGTCTTTCAGCAGTGGCCTTTGTACTGGCTGCAACCGCAGGTACCGCAGTAGCTGCAACTTCTACCGTTACTGGTGGCTACGCTCAGAGCGATATGCAGGGCGAAGCGAACAAAGCAGGTGGTTTCAACCTGAAATACCGTTACGAGCAGGACAATAACCCACTCGGCTGGATTGGTTCTTTCACTTATACCGAGAAGAATCACAACGAAAGCAATACCTATAACAAAGCTCAGTACTACGGTCTGACTGCTGGTCCAGCTTACCGCATCAACGATTGGGCAAGCATCTACGGTGTTGTCGGTGTTGGCTACGGTAAATTCCAGGCAAATGACTTCCCAGCGAGCAAATCTGACATGAGCGACTACGGTTTCTCTTACGGTGCAGGTATGCAGTTCAACCCAATCGAAAACGTTGCACTGGACTTCTCCTACGAGCAGTCTCGTATTCGTAACGTGGACGTTGGCACTTGGATCGCAGGCGTGGGTTACCGCTTCTAATCACTTCGGTGATAATAAAAAATCCGCCTAAGGGCGGATTTTTTTTGTCTGTCATTCCGCAAAGGGAAATCAGTGGGCGGCAATGTCGAAGACATCCGTTCCGAGGTGGTTGTAATCCACTTTCTGCAACCGGAAGTTGGTGATGTAAACCTGGCCGGCTTTCTGGTTCGACATAAAACGGTACGGCGTGGCAATCTCTTGCGCCTGAATACCGGTCCACTGCGAGAAGAAGCTCAGGAAATCATTCGCCGAACGACGCGCTTTTATCACGCGATGGGTTTTGTCATCACTCGACAGCACCAGGAACGGGACCTGGAAGTTCTGTTGGAACTTGTCATCATGCGCCAGATACTGCACCGATTTGCCGCGTTCTTTAATGGCTAAACCGTGGTCCGAGAAATACACCAGCGAGAAACTGTCGCCGGAACCCCGCAGCTGATCGTAGAGTTTGCTCAACAGCTGGTCGGTTTGCGTCATGGTATAGAGATAGCATGAGGTTTCCTTCGACTTCACGAAATCAGTGTATTTCCCTTGGGTGCGATCGCAGGCCTGTGGGTGTGATCCCATTAGGTGCAGAACGATCAACTGAGGCTGAGTGCGTTCAGTGGACAGCACTTGCGCCGTCATTTTCAGCAAATCTTCGTCTTTGGTATTTTTATCCGCTTCAAAATCACCGTTTTTCAGGAAATGCGCTTCGTCCGCGCGTTTCGCGATACTGGCAATGGCGGTGTCGTACTCGCCAATCTGGCCTTGATTCGAGAACCACCACGTCTGAAAACCGGCACGGTTCGCCAGGGTCACGAAATTATCCTGATACAGCGGTTTGCCATCAACCACGCGGTTGAGCGTCAGACCCAAGGATTTCTGCGTTGAGCCGCTGGCAGAAATGTAGTCGGTAAACAGCGTGCCGTTCACGTCGCTCTCAAACGGGGTGTTATCCCAGTGGCCGCCAAACGCCCCCATCGCATCACGACGCGCGCTTTCGCCAATCACCACCACGTAGGTGTGATATTTAGGCTTCACGGCCACCACGTTCCAGGTATCTTTCAGGTTGGAAAACTGCGCCAGTCGCGCCTGTTCATCCAGCACCTGCTGGTTGCTGATCGCCACATCATGCACAAAGCGCACCGCCGGATAACCGATTTTGCTGATACGGAACGCGCCATCCCATGCCATTTCCTGAACCGGACGCACAAAGGCGACGCCGACACAAAACAGCAGGCACAGGATGTCGATTTTGCTCCACGCGCGATTGGCTTCCTGTTTGCGGCGCACCGCAATCACGCCCAGCGCAAAGATAAAGACAGAAATGAAATAGCTGTACCACGGGAAGATTGTCAGGATTTCCGTGGATTCTTCCGCATTGGTCGAATGCAGCGCCAACAAGGTATTAAAGTTTGGCGCACCATAAGCCTGACCAAACGGATAATAAAATGCGGCCACCAGGGAAGAGATTCCCAGCAGGACCTTTTGCGTACGCGGCGCGGCGCGCCACAGCACATGCAGGACGCAAGTAAACGCGACGGTATACAGGAGGCTGAAAGAATATCCCAGCGCCAGATTCATCAGCAGCGATTGTAAAAAGTAAAATCCGGTCCATGGGTTAAGCGCCATACCGCGCGCGGCAAGCGTTTCTTTCAGCGTTACATTCATAGTTCACAATCAAAAAGCCGCCATGTGCGTCCCCTGGCGTCGAAGGGTAAAACCTGCCTGGCAGTGCGTGAAGAAAGGAGTTCGACGAAGCGCAAAAGCTGCAGGGATGCGAGAAGATAAAGTTGATGAATAGTTACGTCAACTACTCATAACGAATTGTTTTGCGAGGGCGATTACAAATCCAGAAAAAATGAGGGGTTTTTGCTGTCAACAGGCCAGTATGACCGACATTTATGACACGAAAATGAAGCGGCGAACCGCGACGCCGCCTTAACGGGAAGGCTTGTCCTGCTGCGGTTTATTGCTGAAAAGATCACACAACATGTTGATCAGCATCAGGCGCACTTTAAAGGGGGAATGGGTAAACACGTTTAAGCACCTCTTGAGTTCGTTCATAACAACCTCCTGAACGTTTCAGACCTTCACTCCATGAAGGATGTTCGTATTACATACAGATATAGCACAGGCTATATTACTTAGCTATGGCTAAAACGTTAAATTTTTGTGCTCTGGTCACGATCCTATACAATGGTCCTCCTTTGTCTGATGCACTGACGCGTCACAGCGAGAAGAGGAAGCATAATGAGCCGTCCCACGGGCACTCCAGGAATAAAAAAAGTGACGCAATTGGTAAATGTTGAAGAACATGTTGAAGGCTTTCGCCAAGTGCGAGAAGCGCATCGCCGTGAACTGATTGATGATTACGTTGAGCTGATTTCCGACCTTATCCGCGAAGTGGGCGAAGCGCGGCAGGTCGATATGGCGGCGCGTTTAGGCGTTTCCCAGCCGACAGTGGCGAAAATGCTAAAACGTCTGGCAGGCGTTGGGCTTATCCAACAGATCCCCTGGCGCGGCGTGTTTCTGACACCGGAAGGCGAGAAGCTGGCGCAGGAAACCCGCGAACGTCACCAAATCGTGGAAACTTTTTTACTGGCGATTGGCGTGAGCCAGGATACCGCCCGCCGCGATGCTGAGGGTATGGAACACCACGTCAGCGAAGAGACGCTGGAACGCTTTCGTCAGTTTACCCTCCAGGCAGGACTGCACGCTGAATGAACCTCCCTTTTCTGCGGTCGCTACTGCGTGACCGCTTTTTACATCTGCTGATCCTTACCGGTTTTCTCCTTTCTTTATTTGTCCCGTTTCATCCTTCTTCCTGGCCCGGCGCCGTTGACTGGCACACCATCGTCACGCTGAGCGGCCTGATGCTGCTGACCAAAGGTGTCGAGCAGAGCGGTTATTTCGACGTGCTGGGCCGTAAAATGGCGCGACGTTTCGTGACCGAACGCCAGCTGGCGATGTTTATGGTGCTGGCGGCGGCGGTTTTGTCGACGTTTCTGACCAACGATGTGGCGCTGTTTATCGTGGTGCCGCTGACGTTGACCCTGAAAAAGTGGAGCGCCATTCCGGTCAACCGGCTGATTATCTTTGAGGCGCTGGCGGTGAATGCGGGCTCGCTGCTCACGCCGATTGGCAATCCGCAAAATATCCTGCTGTGGGGCCGTTCCGGGCTGTCGTTCCTGTCATTTAGCGGGCAAATGGCGCCGCTGGCGCTGGCGATGATGCTTACGCTGCTGGTGCTGTGCTGGTTTTGCTTTCCCGCCAAAGCCCTGCATTTCCAGAGTGGTGAGCGTACCCCGGACTGGAAGCCAAAGCTGGTCTGGTGCTGTCTCGCGTTTTACCTGATTTTCTTGCTGAGCCTTGAGATGCGCCAGGAGCTATGGGGCCTCGGGGTTCTCGCGGTCGGTTTCTTGATCCTTGAGCGGCGCGTGGTGTTCAGTGTCGACTGGACGCTGCTGCTGGTGTTCATGGCGATGTTTGTGGATGTGCATTTGATGACCCAGCTCCCGGCGCTGCATCATGCATTATCCGGCGTTGGCGGTTTATCTGACGTAGGACTCTGGCTGACGGCCATCGGCCTGTCGCAGGTGATCAGCAACGTGCCGTCCACCATTTTGCTGATTAATTATGTTCCACCGTCGATGCTGTTGGCCTGGGCGGTTAACGTGGGCGGATTTGGCCTATTACCGGGCTCGCTCGCCAACCTGATTGCGCTGCGTATGGCCGACAACCGCCGCATCTGGTGGCGCTTTCACCTCTATTCCATCCCGATGCTGCTGTGGGCCGCGTTGGTCGGTTTTGTCCTGTTGAGCCTTGTCAGATAGTGCGGATTTGTCAGGATTTCCTGGCGAATTCCTGGCAAATGTAGAGCAACCTCCTAAGTTTAGTGAACGGCGAATGTGATACGCCGTTAACCCACAGGACCGTTGTGACGCTATGGCAGAGACGAATACCCCTTCTGAAAAAGAACAAAATAACGAGACACCCACTCATAAGAAGCCTGGAAAGAAGCCGTTAATCATTCTGGGAATTGTTGTCGTGGTGATGCTGATCATTGCGCTGGTGTGGTGGTTTTTGACCCGCAATGAGGAAACCACCGACGATGCGTTTACCGACGGCAATGCGGTGACCATCGCGCCAAAAGCTGCAGGTTACGTGACCGAACTGAAAGTGTCCGATAACCAGCGGGTGAAAAAAGGCGACCTGCTGGTGGTTATCGATCCGCGGGATAACGCCGCCCAGCGCGATCAGGCGAAAGCCCAGTTGGGGCTGGCGGTGGCGCAGCTCCATCAGGCGCAGGCGCAGCTGGCGCTATCAAAAGTGCAATATCCTGCTCAGCGCGATGAAGCGCGCGCGCAGGTGCTGAAGGCACAGGCGGATATGGCCAACGCCGAAGCCTCCTACCGTCGTCAGCGCGGCGTTGATCCGCGCGCCACCACGCAACAGAATATTGATTCGGCGAATGCGCAATTGCGCAGCGCTCAGGCGGGATTAGCCAGCGCCAAGGCGCAGTTGGAAGTAGCCGATCAGGTGCAGTTGCAAATCCGCCAGCAAGAAACCAACGTTGAGGCGCGCGAGCGTCAGGTCGATCAGGCCAAAGCTCAGCTGGAAACGGCGGATCTGAATCTTTCCTATACCGAAGTGCGCGCCCCATTTGACGGCTTCGTTACGAAACGTAATGTGCAAAACGGCACTCTGGTTCAGGCGGGTACGGCGCTGTTTTCACTGGTTTCAACGGACGTATGGATAACCGCCAACTTTAAAGAGTCTCAGCTTGAAAGAATGAAGCCGGGGAATAAAGTCAGCATGTCGGTCGACGCGTGGCCGGATATGGAACTGGAAGGGCACGTCGACAGCATTCAGCAGGGCAGCGGGGCGAAGTTCTCCGCCTTCCCGGCAGAAAATGCCACCGGTAACTACGTGAAAATCGTCCAGCGCGTGCCGGTGAAAATCGTGATTGATAAAGGTCTGGATGCGAATCATCCGCTGCCGTTGGGGCTGTCCGTCGAGCCGAAGGTCACGGTGGAATGACGGACAGCAGCCATGACAACTGGCGGCCGGCCAGCAATCCGTGGGCGGTGGCGATCGTCGTCACTCTCGCGGTGTTTATGGAAATTCTCGACACCACCATCGTCAACGTGGCGTTGCCCCACGTCGCCGGGTCGCTGTCGGCCAGCTACGACGAATCCACGTGGGTGTTAACCAGCTATCTGGTGGCGAACGGGATCGTGCTGCCGATTTCAGCCTTCTTAAGCCGCCTGCTCGGACGCAAGCAGTTCTTCATGATCTGCATCGTGATGTTCACCATCTGTTCGTTTCTGTGTGGCATCGCCACCGAGCTGTGGCAAATCATTCTTTTTCGCGTGATGCAGGGATTCTTCGGCGGCGGCTTACAGCCCACGCAGCAGTCGGTTCTGCTCGATTATTTCAAACCGGAAGATCGCGGCAAGGCGTTTGGCCTGTCGTCGATAGCGATTATCGTCGCCCCGGTGATGGGCCCCACTCTCGGCGGCTGGATAACCGACAGCTACTCCTGGCGCTGGGTGTTCTTTATCAATATCCCGGTCGGGATCCTGACGGTGCTGGCGGTGTACCAGCTGCTTGAAGACCCGCCGTGGGAGAAAAAAGCCGAAGGTAAAGCCAGCATCGACTGGACCGGAATCGGACTCATTGCGTTAGGGCTGGGCTGTTTGCAGGTGATGCTCGACAGAGGTGAAGACGATGACTGGTTCCATTCGAACTTTATTATCACCTTTGCGGTGCTGACGCTGATTGGCATCGTCGGGGCAATTTACTGGCTGCTTTACGCCCGCAAACCGGTGGTGGATTTACGCTGTATGGCGGACCGTAACTTTGCGATTTCCTGTCTGCTGATGGCGGGGATGGCGATGATCCTGTACGGCAGTTCGGTGGTGATCCCTCAGCTTGCTCAGCAGGATTTGGGCTATACCGCCACGTGGTCAGGACTGGTGATGTCGCCGGGGGCGGTGCTTATCGTGCTTACCATTCCGCTGGTGCTCAAACTGATGCCGATTGTGCAAACTCGCTGGATCATCGCCTTTGGTTTTACCTTACTGGCGGGTTCCTTTTTCTGGTCACGAAACCTTACGCCTTCCATCGATTTTGAGACGTTGATGCTGTTCCGCTGCGCGCAGTCGTTAGGTCTCGGTTTCCTGTTTGTGCCCCTGACCACCATCGCGTTTATCTCGATCCCGCGCCGTCTGAATGCGGATGCGTCTGCGCTGTTTACCATGTTCCGTAACGTGGCGGGCTCGGTGGGGATCTCGCTTTCTACCGCGGCCATCACCGAGCGCGCGCAGACCCACAGCGCCTATCTGGCCTATAACGCTTCGCCGTTTAACGAATCTTTCCAGTTGACGCTAAAAGAGGTGGCGGAGGCTATCCGCAACGTCACCACTCAGGTGGGTGATCCCCTGAGTCTGGCCGGAGGACAAATGTACAAGCAGCTCATCGCTCAGTCCCGATTCCTGGCCTATGTCGATGTCTTTACTATTTTGAGCGTGGTGGCGCTATGCCTGATCCCGTTCTGTTTACTGCTTTCGCCTATCAAAAGCGAAGGCAGCGCAGGAGCACACTGAAGATGTACAGAAGCCTACCTTTTGCCCTTTCCGGGTTCGCATTGCTGCTGGCGGGCTGTTCCGTCGGGCCGGATTATCAGTCACCGCAGCCGAAAACGCCGACGCACTGGAATGACCCTGGAGATAACGCGGCGGCCTCGAAAACGGCGACCCAGGCGGTGAATACCCGCTGGTGGACGACCTTCAACTCAGCTGAACTCAACAGCCTGATTGAGCGGGCAATCATCGGTAATCTGTCGCTACAACAAACCGCGTTGCGTATCGCCGGCGCGCGCGAACAGCTCAACCAGGCCAACGGCGCATTCTTCCCGTCGGTGAACGGGAGTTTGCAGGCCACGCGCCAGCAGCTGGGCGTTGAAGGTGAGCTCAATTCACAAGGCGTCTATAACCAGATGGATAACGTTGACCCGGATTTGAAAGGCGCGCTACAACCACTGACCGAGCCGATTCACCTGTATCAGGGCAGCTTTGACGCGCAGTGGGAACTCGATTTGTGGGGCAAAGTCCGACGTCAGGTCGAAGCGGCGAAAGCGCAACAGCAGGCGGCGATTGAACAGCGTAACGATGCACTGGTGTCGCTGGAGGCGGAAGTCGCCCGCGCCTGGCTTCAGTTGCGTGGCACCCAAAGCATCATGGCGACCATGAATACGCAGATAGCCAGCGCCCAGGAAACCCTGGAGCTGACGCAAAGCCGACAAAAGGGCGGGCTGTCTCCGCAGATGGACGTCGAAAACGCCCGCGCACAGCTGGCAAATCTCGAGGCGCAGCTTCCGCAGTTTGAGGCGCAGGAACGACAGGCGATGAACGCGTTGGCAATTCTGCTCGGCAAACCGCCGGGCGCGCTGGATGGCGAATTGCGCACCCCACAGCCGCTGCCGAACTTACCTGATGTGGTGCAAACGGGCATTCCGTCTACCCTGGCGCGTCGTCGGCCAGACGTGCGCGAAGCCGAAGCCAATTTACATGCGGCCACGGCGCAAATTGGCGTTTCTGTGGCAGAGCTGTTCCCCGGCCTGACGCTGAATGGCCAGTTTGGTTTGCGTAATACCGAAACCAACTGGCTCACTGACTGGAGCAGCCATTTCTACAGTGTGGGCCCGCAGATTTCGATTCCGATTTTCCAGGGGGGACGGCTGGTCTCTAGCGTCAAACTGGCGCGGGCGCAGCAGGGGGCGCAGGTGCTTCACTATCGGCAAACCGTGCTGACCGCGCTCGGCGATGTAGAAAACTCGCTGGTAAGCTATCGCAGCGACCAGAAACAAGAACAGGCATTGCAGCGCACGATTGACGCGTTACAAAGCGCCTTTGACCTCGCCAGTGACAGTTACAAACAGGGGCTCGCAACATTCATCGATGTGCTGGATGCGCAGCGACAACTGGCGCAAGCGGAGCAGCAGCATGCACAGGCGCAGGTGCAAAGCCGCATCGATTTAGTCGCGCTGTATAAAGCCCTGGGCGGCGGCTGGGAAACCTACCAGGACGTGCATCTGCCGGATTACTCGGTATTCGGCGATGCACCTCGCGGATGAGGTTCAGAGAATTGGGCAAGAAACGGGCAGGAACGCCCCATTCGCAAACGCAGGCGTGTGGTTATAACTGTATGACACACACCAACGACATCCCCTGAGGAGAAAGTTATGCGTTACCAGAAATTAGGCAATACCGGTCTGTTTGTGTCCGAGCTGTGCCTGGGCACCATGACGTTCGGCGGCGAAGGCGGCATGTGGGGCAAAATTGGCCAACTGCAGCAGGCGGACGCCGAGCGGCTGGTGGGCAGCGCGCTGGATGCGGGCATTAACTTTATCGATACCGCCAACGTGTATTCGGAAGGGCGCTCGGAAGAAATCACCGGCCAGGCGCTGAAAAACCTCAAAGTGCCGCGCGAAAACGTGGTGGTGGCCACCAAAGTGTTTGGCGAAACCGGCACCGCGGGCGTGAACTCGCGCGGCAGCTCACGCTATCACATCATCAACAGCGTTAAAGAGAGCCTGCGCCGGATGCAGCTTGATCACATCGACCTGTTTCAACTGCACGGCTTCGACCCGGCTACGCCGATCGAAGAGACGCTGTACGCGCTGGACAATCTCGTGCAGCACGGCCATGTGCGTTACATCGGGGTGTCGAACTGGTCGGCGTGGCAAATCATGAAGGCGTTGGGCATTTCCGAGCGTCTGGGCCTGTCGCGTTTTGCCTCACTGCAGGCGTATTACACGATTGCCGGGCGTGACCTGGAACGCGAACTGGTGCCGATGATGCAAAGCGAAGGCGTCGGGCTGATGGTCTGGAGTCCGCTGGCGGGCGGTTTCCTCAGCGGTAAATACGGTCGTGACGGGCAAAACGAAGCGGGCGGACGCCGTCTGGAATTCGACTTCCCGCCGGTAGACAAAGAGCGCGGCTTCGATTGCATTGATGTCATGCGCAATATCGCTGAAAGCAAAGGCGTGTCGGTGGCACAGATTGCCCTGGCGTGGCTGCTGCATCAGCCAGTGGTCAGCAGTGTGATCATCGGGGCCAAACGCCCCGAACAACTGGCGGATAACATTGCGGCGACCGAGATCCGTTTGACGGATGACGAGTTGCAACAGCTGGATGCGGTCAGCGCGCTGCCGCGTGAATATCCGGGCTGGATGCTGGAGCGTCAGGGCGAATACCGCCGTCATCAGCTAAAAGGCTGAGCTGAGTTTCCTCATAAAGGGTGGGCTTTGGCCCACCTTTTTTTTGCCTTCTTTTCGAATCTGCTCACAAAAACAATACACGCCTTTTGCCTGATATGTCATTTGGATCTATATGACTAGTCATGAAATTTAAATGACTAGTCATATAAGCGGAGAGCGACAATGAAGAAACTGCCGAAGGATTTTTTGTGGGGTAACTCGGTTTCCAGCATGCAGACCGAAGGGGCATGGAACGAGGGTGGCAAAGGCAAGTCGGTGTATGACATTCGTGAGCCGAGCGAGTTTGCGTCCGACTGGAAGGTCGCGACGGATTCGTATCATCGCTTCGAGGAAGATTTTGATTTAATGCAGGATTTGGGCATGAACTGCTACCGTTTCCAGATTGCCTGGAGCCGCGTATGCCCGACCGGTGACGGCGCGTTTAACGAAGAAGGGATCGCGTTCTATCACCGTTTCATCGACGGCCTGATTGCCCGCGGCATCGAGCCGATGATTTGCCTCTATCACTTCGACATGCCGCTGGCACTGGCCGAAGAGTACAACGGTTTTAACGACCGCCGCGTGATGGATGCCTTCGTGCGCTATGGGCAAAAGATGATCGACTGCTACGGCGACAAGGTGAAGTACTGGCTGACCTTCAACGAGCAGAACATTTTCCACATGCCGATCGCGTTCCGTATTTCGGGCTATCTGCGCGGAGAAGAAACCCTGCGCGAGCTGTACGAAATTCAGCATCACACCATGGTGGCGCATGTGCAACTGACGCAGTATCTGCACGAAACCAAGCCTGGCAAACTGATGGGCGGCATGCTGGCGCACCAGCTTATCTATCCTGCGACCTGCAAACCGCGCGACATTTTTTGTGCGCAGCAGTATGACGAATTCCTCAACCAGAACCTGCTGCGCGTATACGCAGGCGAGGGTTATAGCCCGGAAGTGATGGCGGTGGTGAAGCGCGAAGGCTTCGACGATATCTATCGCGAAGAGGATTTAGCGCTGATTGCCCGCAACAAAAACGACTATATGGCATTCAGCTATTACGCCAGCCGCACGCTGGATACCGACCCGATTCCGGCAGGCACCGAGGTTAACTATTACCTGAAATACGGCGATAAAAATAACCCGTATCTGAAAGCCACCGAATGGAACTGGCAAATCGACCCGCTTGGCTTCCGCAGCATCATCACTCGTTACTACAACGACTGGCGGATGCCGGTGTTCCCGATTGAAAACGGCATTGGCGTTATCGAGTCGTGGGATGGCGTCAACCCTGTTGAGGATGACTACCGCATTGCCTATCACCGCGACCATATCAACGCCATGAAAGAGGCGATTTTTGAGGATGGCGCAGAGGTGATTGGCTATCTCGGCTGGGGGCTTATCGATATTCTGAGCTCGCAGGGCGATATGCGTAAACGCTACGGCGTGGTGTACGTCAACCGCGATAACCACGATCTGAAAGACTTGAAACGCGTGCCGAAGAAAAGCTACGCATGGTTGAAACAGGCGATCCGCAGCAACGGCGACGAGATGTAATCTCAGGGCCAGCCGGGTTTCTCCCCGTCAGCGTTGACGTTGGCGGGGATACGAGTGAGTGAAGAAAAGGTCTCTGCACATGTCTGATAACGTAACATCCAATATGCAGTCTTTTACCGATCGCTTCGTGGAGTTTTCGGCGCGTATCGCAAACCAGGTTCACCTGCGTTCGTTGCGCGACGCGTTTGCCGGTGTCATGCCAATATTTATTCTGGCAGGGCTTGCTGTGCTGGTGAACAACGTGGTGTTCCCGTGGATTTTTGAAGGCGAGACGTTAGTACGCTTTAAGGTCTGGGGGGAGGCGATTATCAACGGCACGCTCAACATTGCCGCGCTCCTCATCGCGCCAATGATTGCCTGGTCGCTGGCGCGTAACAAAAACTTTGGTAACCCGGTTTCGGCCGTCGTCATTGCGCTGTGCAGCTTCATTATTATGATGCCGATGCAGGTCGATATGGTGCCGGTTGGCGGCAAAGTGGCGGTGAGTCTGACGTCGATTTTGACTTTCGCCAACATTGGTTCCACCGGTATCTTTGCTGGGGTGATTATCGGCCTGCTGTCGACCGAGGTGTTCATCCGCATTGCGCAGTTTAAGCGGCTGGAAATCAATCTCGGCGACAACGTACCGCCTGCGGTAAGTCAGTCGTTTTCATCGCTGCTGCCAACGATCATCACCCTGTCGCTGTTTGCGGTATTCGCGGCGCTGTTGAGCAATCTGCTGCACACTGACCTGATCCATCTGATAACCACGCTGATTCAGCAGCCGCTGCGGTTGATCAACACCAGCCTGCCGGGCACTCTTTTTATCTACAGTTTCGGTAACTTTCTGTTCACGCTGGGGATTCACCAGTCGGTGGTGAACAGCGTGGTGCTGGAGCCGTTCCTGCTGATTAACACCAACGAGAACATGCTGGCCTACGCCGCAGGGCAGCCGATCCCGCATATCATCAATAACATTTTCGTACCGACCTTCGGCATGGTGGGCGGAACCGGTAGCACTATTTCGCTGCTGATTGCCATCTTCCTGTTCTCGCGTCAGAAAGCGTCCAAACAGGTGGCACGGCTGGCGATAACGCCGGGTCTGTTTAACATTAACGAGCCGGTGATTTTTGGCCTGCCGATTGTGTTCAACGTGCCGCTGATGATCCCGTTTGTTCTGTTGCCCGCCATCGGTATTTTCTTTGCCTGGGTCTGTACCACGCTCGGATTAATGTCGCGCTGTGTGGTGATGATCCCCTGGACAACGCCGCCGATACTCAGCGCCTGGCTGGCGACGGCAGGGGACTGGAGGGCCGTCGTGGTTCAGTTGATAATCATCGTCTTTGGTGTATTCTTCTACCTGCCTTTCCTCAAGATTTCTGAGAAAGTGGCCTTAAGAAACAATGGGATAACGGACTAGGAAGGGTGGCAATGGCGGCAAAGTACCTCACTATCGCGCGGGAAATTAAGAAGCGGATTATCAGTCAACGGTATCCCGCCAGCTCGCCGTTGCCCGATCAGTTTGCACTGGCGGCGGAATTTCAGACCAGCAGGATGACCATTCAGCAGGCGATTCGCCAACTGATTGTCGAAGGGCTGATTTACACGCGCCAAGGGCAGGGCACTTTTGTGCGTAAGAATTTTCTCCAGCTTTCGCAGTGGGATTTGCCCGGCAGCGACTATTTTGGCGCGACCAAAACCTGGGAGCATCTGGGGACGGTCAGCAGCCAGGTCGTACGATTCGACCTGCGTTTTCCCAATGAAAAAGAGCAATCATCGCTGCTGATTAACGCCGATGCGCCGGTGTACGATTTTGTCCGTCTGCGTCTGCTTAACGGCGAACCGATGTCGCTGGATGCGACGGTCATGCCGGTGAACCTGGTGCCCGGCCTGAATAAAGGCCATCTCGAAAGCTCGGTGTTTCAGTACGTCGAAACGCTGGGGCTAAAGATTATGGGATCGTATCGCGTGGTCCGTGCCATCAAACCGGGCGAACTGGAGCAACAGCATTTAATCTGCGAAGCCGGTGATCCGGTGCTGGAGGTCGAGCAGGTGATTTATCTGGAAGACGGCACACCGCTTGAGTATGCCCATTGCCATTACCGCTACGATCACGGTGGGATTGTGATTGTGAATAACGGTTAATCAAAACAGCAGCCATAAAAAAAGGCGGATTTTTCAATCCGCCTTTTTTGTGTTCTTTATCAGGCTATCAGTTCAGACGAACTGGCATCCCGGAACGATCCTGTACAGCCTGGTCTACTACTTTAGTATCCACATCCGCCTGACCTGTTACCGTCTGAACAGATTTGTTCAGGGAGATAGGTACAACTTCACCGCCGTTAAACTGCGCATCGGTGGTTGAAAGCGGGTTGTGAACCTCAATGTAGCGGCTACCGTCTGGCTCAGTGGTGGCTTTAACCGGCTCATCAATGAACTGTACGCGCGTACCCACTGGCACGTTCTGGAACAGGAATTTGATGTCTTCGTTACGCAGACGCACACAGCCGTGGCTCACGCGCAGGCCGATACCGAAGTTAGCGTTAGTCCCGTGAATTGCGTACAGACGGCCGATATACAGCGCGTACAGACCCATCGGGTTGTCCGGGCCAGCAGGCACAACGGCTGGCAGCGGGTTACCGGCTTCAGCGTACTCAGCATGCATTTTTGCCGTCGGCGTCCAGGTTGGGCCGGCTTTTTTACGTTCAACTTTAGTGACCCAGTTGATCGGCGTATCTTTACCCAGCTGACCGATACCGATAGGCAGAACGATCACGGTATTGGTACCCGCCGGGTAGTAATACAGACGCATTTCCGCACTGTTGATAACGATGCCTTCATGCGGTGTGTCTGGCAGGATCAGCTGCTGCGGAATATTCAACACGCTACCGCCTTTCGGCAGATACACGTCGATACCCGGGTTAGCTTCGGTCATGTTGGACAGACCCATTTGATACTGTGCAGCGAAATACTCGAGCGGCTGCTTGTTATCATCAGGGATCGTGATGACCTGGTTCTGACCAATCAGACGGCTACCATCCGTTGGAAGAGGGTAGGTCACAGCAGATGCAGTATTGCAAAAGCCCATAACGGCAAGAGCTGCCGCGAAAAGCGTAGATATTTTCATTTTCATTTTATACGAAGTATCGGTGCCACGCAGGCAGTTGTTAGAGAAATGGAAACCTTAATGGGAGCGCATTATATGTGCATTCCACGCCGCAGGGAAATCAGATGTGGACGAAATCACATTTTTTTCACCGTCTGGCATCATGCTGACAGTTTAGGGTCTGCACGAGCAAGGCGATTTTAATTCCCAATTGTGGCAAAATAGGCCGTTAGTCACATCTTTTAGGATACGCCCGTGTTAGTTACCAGCAACGTCACCATGCAGTTCGGCAGTAAGCCGCTATTTGAAAACATCTCCGTCAAATTTGGCGGCGGCAACCGTTACGGCCTGATTGGCGCTAACGGAAGCGGTAAATCCACCTTCATGAAAATTTTGGGGGGCGACTTAGATCCGACCCTCGGCAACGTTTCGCTCGATCCGAACGAACGCATCGGTAAGTTGCGTCAGGATCAGTTCGCCTTCGAAGAGTTCACCGTGCTTGATACCGTTATTATGGGTCACGCTGAACTGTGGGAAGTGAAGCAAGAACGCGATCGTATTTACGGCCTCGCTGAAATGACCGAAGAAGACGGTTATAAAGTGGCCGACCTCGAAGTCACCTACGGCGAAATGGACGGCTACACCGCGGAATCGCGCGCCGGTGAACTGCTTCTCGGCGTTGGCATTCCACTGGAACAGCATTACGGCCCGATGAGCGAAGTCGCACCAGGCTGGAAGCTACGTGTGTTATTGGCGCAGGCGCTGTTTGCAAACCCAGACATTCTGCTGCTCGATGAACCGACGAACAACCTGGACATCGACACCATTCGCTGGCTGGAAAGCGTGCTCAACGAGCGCAACAGCACCATGATCATCATCTCGCACGACCGTCACTTCTTGAACATGGTGTGTACGCACATGGCGGATCTGGACTACGGCGAGCTGCGCGTTTACTCGGGCAACTACGATGAGTACATGACTGCGGCAACCCAGGCGCGTGAGCGTCTGCTGTCTGACAACGCCAAGAAAAAGGCACAGATTGCTGACCTGCAATCCTTCGTCAGCCGCTTCAGCGCTAACGCCTCCAAATCTCGTCAGGCAACGTCTCGTGCCCGCCAGATTGATAAAATCAAACTGGACGAAGTGAAAGCGTCCAGCCGTCAGAACCCGTTCATGCGCTTCGAGCAGGACAAGAAACTGTTCCGTAACGCACTGGAAGTGGAAAACCTGACCAAAGGCTTCGATAACGGCCCGCTGTTCAAAAACGTCAAACTGCTGATGGAAGTCGGCGAGAAGCTGGCTATCCTCGGGACCAACGGCGTGGGTAAATCTACCCTGCTGAAAACCCTGGTCGGTGATTTAACGCCGGAAAGCGGTACCGTGAAGTGGTCTGAAAACGCCAAAATTGGTTACTACGCCCAGGATCACGAATACGAGTTCGAAAACGATCTCAGCGTGTTCGACTGGATGAGTCAGTGGAAGCAGGAAGGCGACGACGAGCAGGTTGTACGCAGCTTCCTTGGTCGTTTGCTGTTCAGCCAGGACGACATCAAAAAGCCGGCGAAAGTGCTCTCCGGTGGTGAGAAAGGTCGTATGCTGTTCGGTAAGCTGATGATGGAAAAACCCAACATTCTGGTGATGGATGAACCTACCAACCACCTGGATATGGAATCCATTGAATCGCTGAACATGGCGCTGGAAATGTATCAGGGCACCCTGATTTTCGTTTCCCATGACCGTGAATTCGTCTCTTCACTGGCGACCCGCGTTATCGAAATTACGCCAGAGCGCGTGATTGATTTCAGCGGCAACTACGAAGATTACCTGCGCAGCAAAGGTATCGACGACTAAGCGTCTGTCACCCCGGCGCGCCTGTCGCCGGGGTATTTTCTCCTTAACGTCCTCGCAACGCTTACCTCAGACGCCACTCGCTGGCGGTTTCGCCGTTAATCAGCAGCTGACGCTTTTCGCCCGCAGGTAACATCACCTGCAAGACTTTCCATGCCGGGCGGTAATCCCCGCGCGGGTTGAAGGTCAGATTGATGGTGCTGGCCGCGCACTCCATATCCCACTCCAGCCACAGCGCGTTGCCCTCTTTGTAGCCCCAGGTTTCGCCGTCATCTTCAAACAGCATACCGCGGTCACGGCCCACACCTTTCAACGGGAACAGTTTCAGTTCGCGATGGGTGTCGTTTTCGGGCTTAACGTGCTTAATGCGATCGCTCAGCGGTAAACCAGCACCCGCGCGTACCAACAGCGGCAGTTTTTCCAGCGGCGCATCGACGATAATCTGCTGACCGCCGGAGAACCACTCGCCAGTGTAGAAATCGTACCAGCCAGTTTCGTTGTCCGGTAGCCAGAGCGCACGCTGGCGCTGACCTTGTTCCACCACACTGGCAACCAGCAGGTCGAGGCCCAGCATAAAGTCATCGCACTCTTCGAAGGTCTGCGCATCATGCTCGTGATCGAGGAACGTCGGGCGTAACATCGGCTCGTCGTCGGCGTGCGCCTGCCACAGCAGGGTGTAGAGATACGGCAGCAGACGGTAGCGCAGTTCGATCGCGCCACGGATTGCCGGAGTAACGCCCGGATACATCCACGGTTCGTTGACGGTCTGGTCGTCATTCCACGAGTGAATGGTAAAGCGCGGATGCATCACACCGTTTTGCACCCAGCGCACGAACAGCTCGGCGTCAGGCTTATCGCCCGAGAAACCACCGACATCGTGACCGACGTTAAACAGGCCAGACAGGCTCATGCCCACGCCCATGCGGGTGTTGTAGCGCAGCGTCTGCCAGTTGGTGCGGTTATCACCGCTCCAGGTTTGCACGTAGCGTTGCATCCCGGCGCAGCCGGAGCGGGAAATCAGGTACGGACGTTTTTCCGGCGCGAAACGCTGCTGCGCTTCCATCGAGGCGCGCATCATCAGCAGCGGCATTACCGGCCGCACGTGCTTGATGGCTATTTCCTTCCCAAAGCCGTGGCAGCGGGCTTCGCCGTCCCACACTTCGTATTCGTTATTATCATTCCAGGTCGAGTCGATGCCCATTTCCAGCAGCTGGCGGGTGACGCCATCCTGCCACCAGGCGACGGTCGCCGGGTTGGTGAAATCGAGGTGCGAGCCTTCGTCGTCCCAGAACACCGAACGTTCTGGCGCGTTGGCATCAGAGTCCCGCACGAACAACCCTTTTTCCGCCACCTCGTTATAGCGCGGGTGATCCTGCAACAGGCACGGCTTGATGTTGGCCGCCAGCTTCAGACCTGCGTCGTGGAACGCCTGGCTCATCACTTTCGGCTGTGGCACTTTGTCGTCATTCCAGTTAAACACGTAGCGCTTGCCGTTGATCGAGGTATAGCCGGACGACAGCTGGAAGGAATCGCACGGAATCGCGTGTTCGTCGCACAGACGGATAAAGTTCATCAGCTGGTTTTGCGCGTCCGGCGCATCGGTGTAATGCATGGTCGAGCCACTGTAGCCCAGGCTCCATTTCGGGCCAAACAGCGTTTTCCCGGTCAGGCGCACGAAGGCTTTGGTGATATCCAGCACGCGTTTGCCGGTGAACAGGTAATAGTCGATATCACCCGCTTCGGCCTGCCAGCGGCGGTACGCGGTGTGGTAGTTATCGAGCTCGTTACCGAGATCAAGCCAGCTGCTGCTCAGATTGTCGTAGAACAGGCCGACACTCACATCATCCCGACGGGTGATGGTGAACGGAATATGTTTGTAAAGCGGGTCGGTGCTGGCGGCGTTATAGCCCATCGCATCGAGGTTGCGCATTTCAAAACGTTTGCCGGTGCGCTGCAAATCACCCGCTTTTTCGCCGAGGCCGTAAAAGCGCTCGTCTTTCTGACGTTTCAGATAGTGGGCCACGCCATCGCCGTGGGCGTTCACCAGATATGCGCTGGTCGGACGGTCGCCGGTCAGATACTGCCACTCGCCCGCGTCATTGCGGTAGTGCCACTCGAGCCACAGCGGCTGATGAACCGTGACGCGAAGCTGCGCGGTGCTGATGGTCAGTTTGTCGGCCTGTTTATCCAGCGTCCACGATGGCAGGCTGAAACCGGAAATATCTTCACGAGAGCGGCCTTCCCACGGCACGTCCTGGTCTGGCGCAATGCTCCAGGTTTTATCGAGAGCCAGTTTGCCCTGGCGTTTGAGCAGCACGCGGAACAGATTTTCTTCCAGCATGTACAGGCTCAGGGTGTGTTGCCCGTCGACCAGCAGCTCAACGTGATGGGCGGATTGTTTTTCGAATGTCCAATGTTTAAGCGTTTTCATAATAATCAAACCTGTTATCAAGCGCGCTTGGCGCGACGTTCAGCAATAAATGCAACCAGGAATACCGCGCCAATCAGGTCGAAGAAGCCCATGGCGATAAACAGCGGGTTAAAGCCGATTTTGTCGGCAGTGACCCCAATAATCAGCGAGAAGGCGAAGCTGGCGATCCACGCGGCGGAGCCACGCATGCCGTTCACCGTCGCCATCTGGCCTTTGTCGAATGACTCCACCACCAGGGCGCTCAGCATGCAGGAGATGATCTGGTGGCCGAAACCGCCGATGGAGATCAGGGCAATGGCCACGTAGGGATTCGTGGTAAACGCCATCATCGCCAGCGACAGCATCAGGAACGCGCCGGAAACGGAGGAGGCGACCACGGAATTGACGCGGGTACAGCCGAATACGCGCACATACAGTTTGGTCAGATAACCGCTGGCGACGCTGCCGAGGTCGGCAGCAAGGAACGGCAACCAGGCGAAGAGGGCAATTTGCTTGAGCTCCATGCCGTAGGTTTTTGCCAGATACAGCGGCACCCAGAAACTCATGACTGCCCAGGCGGGTTCTGCCATAAAGGCCGGGATCGCGATGCCGTAGAACCGTTTGTTTTTGCTAATGTTGCGCAGGGCAGTGAGGAACGGCAGCTTAACGGCCGGTGGCTCATTGTCCTGCTGAATGTATTCCAGCTCCTCTTTGCTCAGATTCGGGTGCTGTTCCGGATTGTGGTAAAACGCCCACCACAACGCGACCCACACCAGGGCGAGAAAACCGGTAAACATGAAGGCACCCTGCCAGCCGAAAGAGGCGTGAGCAAAGTAGATGATAGGCGGGGCTAACATCGCGCCGATGGAGAAGCCGACGCCGGCCCAACCGGCGGCGACAGGGCGTTCAGATTTCGGGAACCACTCACCGATAGTTTTGGCGTTGGCAGGCGTGGCCGCCGCTTCCGATGCGCCCATCCCGAAGCGCAGCACCGCCATGTGCAGCCAGCTTCCGGCTCCGGCGTGGGCGATACAGGCGATAGCCCACAATGTGGCACAAATCATAAAGCCGAGCTTCAGGCCGATAACGTCAATCAGCCAGCCACACAGCGGCTGGAAAATCGTATAGGCGAGCTGGAATGCGCCGACAATATAAGAGTATTGCGCGCTATTGATCCCGAGTTCTTTTTCGAGCTCGGGCGCGAGGATGCCCAGAGAGTTGCGTGTAATGTAGTTAACGGTGACGCCCAGAAGGAAAAGTACCAACACCCACCAGCGCAGATTCTTTACTACGCGGCGCGATTTGCTGGCCGTCAGATCGTTATTAATACCTTGGCTCATAGAATTCTCCACAAGACGGTTTGTAGGGGGAAAGATGACCCATCTCAGCGCGAGAGTTGTCATACCGCTTTTATATTTTCTTGAAACCTAATGGTTTTCTTCTGGTAGTCTTCCGGATAACTAGTATGGAAGTTGTCAGGCCAATTTAGGGTATGGCAGAAAAATGAGCGGCAATAGTGCATTTTATGCAAGTTTTTTCATGAGCCAGGGATATACTCCCTTTTAACGCATTTTACCCCTTTAAATAGCGGGAAAAATCACCGTGAAAATTCTTTCATTTGCAAAATGGAGGTAGATCACAGAATGGATAAAAAGCTCAAAATCGCTGAAATCGCGACCCGAACCGGGCTGTCGGCCAGCACGGTTTCCCGGGTGCTGGCGGGTAAAGCCAACACCAGCGAAAAGGCGCGAAACAACGTGTTGAGTTGCGCCCGTGAGCTGGGCGTGATGGAGGGCATGGCAGCCGGAAGAATGCTGCTCAACAGTTTGATTGTGTTTGCGCCTCAGCGCGCTTTCGACGAACGTTCTGATATCTTTTATTACCGTGTCATTCAGAGTATCAATAAGGCCCTGTCGCCCCACGAGGTGCGCCTGCGGTATTGCGCTCTGGAGGAGAATGACAGCGACGCCAACTTATTCCTGGCGCGGATGAACGAAGGCGAAACGCAGGCGGCGATTTTGCTCGGCATCGACGATCCGCATATTCACGATCTGGCGGCGGATTTCGCCAAACCTTGTGTGCTGATCAACTGTCGTGATGAACGCATGCGCCTGCCATCGATTGCGCCGGATCATCGGCTGATCGGCCAGTTTGCTGCGAGCTACCTGTTTGACATGGGGCATCGCGCGGTAATGAACGTCATGTGTTTGCGGCGCTACACTATGGAACTGCGGCTGGTAGGCATTCGTGAAGCGTGGAAGAACGGTAATTTACGCTTCCAGGATGCGCGTGATGTGATTGCGGTGCCGAGCTTCAGCGCCAAAGAAACCGAGGAAAAAGTCGGTGCCTGGCTGGATGCGCAGGGAGGAAAACCGTTGCCGACGGCGTTTCTGGTGGGCGGTGATTTTATGGCGGCAGGCACGATCAGCGCGCTACAAAAACGTGGGCTGCGGGTGCCGCAAGATGTCTCGGTGATGAGCATCGACGGTTTTAATTTGGCGGCGATCCAGGACGTTCCGCTGACCGCGATTCATGTGCCGCGCGATGAACTGGGCACCGAAGCGGTACAGATGCTGCAACAGCGTTTGATTCGCCCGGAAGCGCCGCGTGGATCGTTGCTGCTGCATGGCACTCTGGCAGTGCGGGAATCGGTGCGGCGGATACGTCCGGGAACGCGACGTACCGCCGTGGAGCGTGAAGGGTTGTACGACGATTAAATCTCCATCCCCAACGCGCGTTTCCCGTGTATGTTCAAATCGTTCAGGGTAAAGCGGTCTTCCCATGTGGCTTCATAATCTTCCCGGGGGAAGTCGCCCGGCGACGCGCCGTTTTCCAGGGCGATTTTCACCTTATGCGCGTAGGCCAGATTTTTATCGCACATCGGCGCCGCCGGGATGTACATCACATTGCCCCAGCCCTGTTGCTCGGTAACAGGGGCCACAGAGTGAATCACGTCACAGTGCCACCACACGGAATCACCCGGTTCCAGCGCCGGAATGGAGGTCTGCGCTTTAATCAGCAGCGGATGCCACTGCTCGGAAATTGGCAGCACGCGGCCTGGTGCTACGCCGCACAGCTCATCTTCTGGGACATCGTCCAGCAGCGGACGCAGTAATACATACGCCATCGCTTCCGGAATGGGCACCACGTGCAGCAGTCCTTGATCCGGGATCATCTCTGACAGCGCCGTCCAGCCCTGGAAGGTGCGGAACACCGAGCATTTGGTGGTGTTCTCGACGGTGTACTCTTCAACTTCCGTGCGGTGCGCGGCATCCCACGGGTCGAATTTCGTGAAATCGCCATTAAATACGTTGGCGAATACCTGCTGATAAGCAGGAAGCAGCCAACGTTCCAGAGCTCCGGAATCGGTATGCGCGCCGAGACCTTTAGACGTGGTTCCCGGTGGGCGACGGCGAATGCGGTCCGGATAAATGACGCTCACGTCCGGGTTGAACCACTGTTTGCCTTCACTTTCAAAACGCCACAGACGATTAAGGAAAGACTGAACCGCTGCCATTTCATTGCTCTGGCGCGCCTGCATTTGCGCCTGTGACCAGTAGATCGGATAGATCTCGGGACGCGATGCGGTCAGTGTGCCGAAGAAGTTATCGCCCGGCCCTTTGTACACCTCATCAAAACGATTGCGGTCGAGATAATCGAGCATCGAACGATCCCAGTCCAGCGCCTGCTCACGCGGGAACTGCCCTTTGATCACCGCGCAGCCGCGACGTTTGATTTCTTCGCGCTGGGTCTCCGTCACCTTACCGCTGGCAAGGTCGTGATAGGCGACGACTGGCCAAACGGGTTTCCCGGCGGCTTTCAGGGCATCAATCTCTGCCACACGGGCTTCGATGTGCGCGGTGAGTCGGTCGAAGACCGCCTGCACGTCGCCAATTTGCGCGCGCAGTGTTTTTTTCATTTCGCGAATAGCCGCTTTGTGATCGGCAGGGAGGGTTGAACGGGTAAAGGTAAGCGCCATGATTGACCTCGCAATCTTTCATTCGAAAGTGATTTAACTTACAAGTGATACTTTAGGTTATAAAGAGGTTAATGCAAGTTAAATAATTTGAGGTTTCCCACAGTTATTGGATCACGCGAAGAGAGGGCGATTTTGAAGCAGGATAAACAAGGCGTTGGCCGGAGCAGGGCGCTCCGGCTTTTTGTCAGGCGTCGAACGGGGACGTGTTATCCAGCACGGCCTGAATGATATTCAGCGCGCCATCGTGATTGTTGTCGTCGGTCTGGAAGCGGGCGATGGCTTTGATGCTGTCGGCTGCATTGGCCATCGCAAACGAGTATTTCACCAGCTTCAGCATTTCGGCGTCGTTGCCGCTGTCGCCTATGCCGACGCAATCGCTCGGCGAAAGCTGCCAGTTTTTCAGCAGACGGCTGATACCGTTGGCTTTATGCAGGCCAGGGATAATTAAATCGACAAAGCCGAAGCCGCTGGTAACGGGCTTCATGATGCCGTCGAGCGAAACGTGCAGGGCATCAATAAGCTGCGGGATTTCGCTGTCCGGCAGGTTCAGAGAGAATTTGAAAATCTTGTCGTCGATGTGCTGATAGTCAGAAACCGGCTTCAGGCGATGGTAGTGTTTCGACATCAGCTTAACGAATGTTTCTGGCGCTTTATCGCTGACGTAGGCGCTTTCCAGGCCACAGGCCACGAAATTCAGTTGAGGATCTTTCAGCAGTTCGCCAATCACCACCTGGGATTCGTGGCGCGTCAGTTCGCCGTGGAACAGTTCCTGGCCGTGCTGATAAACCAGCGCCCCGTTTTCGGCGACGAAGGAAATCTGATCGCGGATTTCGGGGAAGAACGAAATGAGCTGATAGTACTGATTGCCACTGGCAACAACGAACTCAATGCCACGCTGCTTAAGCTGTTCGAACTGGGTCAAAAAGCGTTCGCGCGAGTACTGCTTGGCATCATTAAGAAAAGTTCCGTCCATATCGGTGACGATAACTTTAACGGTCATACATTGCGCTCCTGAATGTTACTTCAATCGGAAACATTCTAAGTACAATGTGACGAGAACCACAAATTTATTTCATTCGAAGGTAAAAGCAAACGGCAATCCACAGATTGCCGTTTTAATGTTTGCACCCTCTCCCTGTGGGAGAGGGCCGGGGTGAGGGCATCAGACCGCACGGAGTAAAAGCAAACGGCAATCCACAGATTGCCGTTTTAGTGTTTGCCCCCTCTCCCTAGCCCTCTCCCTTAGGGAGAGGGAACCGTCCAGTTTTCTCCCTTTTGCTGAGAGTCAGGATTAGTCCAGTTTTCTCCCTCTCCCCGTGGGAGAGGGTTGGGGAGAGGGCATCAGACCGCAGAGGCTTTTTTGTCTGGTCAGCAACGCGCCGCCGGGCAGTTAACCCCTTACAGCGTATGCTCCGTCCTTGCGATAATATCGTCCTGCGCATCCGGTGAAAGCGCGGTGAAGAACGCCGAATACCCCGCCACGCGGACCACCAGGTCGCGATACTGGTCCGGGTGTTTCTTGGCTTCCAGCAGCGTTTCGCGTGACACAATGTTGTACTGAATGTGCCAGCCTTTATGCGCTTCGAAGAAGGTGCGCAGTAGTGCCATGAGCTTCTGACGGTCGCTGTCGTTATCGAGCGTGGCCGGGTTTAGCTTCTGGTTCAACAGCACGCCGCCGAGGATCGCCGCCGTCGGCAGTTTCCCGACGGAGCCAATCACCGCCGTAGGGCCGAGATGGTCGGTGCCAGACGCCGGGCTCGCGCCTTCTGCCAGAGGAGTATGTGCCTTGCGCCCATCCGGCGTGGCCATGGTTGCCGCACCAAACGGCACGTTAGCGGAAATCGACGACGTTCCGGCGTAGTAATCCCCGCCGATCGGGCCGCGACCGTGACGTGGGTTGTGATACTGCTTCAACTCTTCGATGTAGGTTTGATATGCGCGCACCAGCAGTTCATCCACGGTATCGTCGTCATTACCGTATTTCGGTGCACCGTTGATCAAGCGCTGACGCAGCTGTTCATGGGTCAGGCCGTCGAAATCGTCCGCCAGCGCGGCGGCGAGCTGTTGCTGCCCGATAGCGCCCTGTTCGAACACCAGTTTTTTCACCGCGGCCAGGCTGTTGCCGAGGTTAGCGATGCCCACCTGCAGGCCGGACACCCAGTCATATTTCGCGCCACCTTCTTTGATGCTTTTCGCGCGCTCAATGCAGTCGTCAACCAGTGCCGAGCACAGAATATCGGGCACGTTTTCTTCCAGCATGGTGTCGACCACGTATTCGATTTCAATCGATTTACGGGTGTAATAGCGGATCTGCGTATCCCACGCTGACATCATCTCTTCGAAGCCGCCAAAATTACCCTGCGACAGCGCTTTTGCCTGGGGTAAGAACACTTCACCGCTGGTGGCGTCGCGCCCGCCTTCCATCGCCGCCAGCATCACGCGGGCGAAGTTGATAAAGCTCATGCCGGTGCAGCGATAGCCCCATTTCCCGCCGACCGCGGTTTCGATGCAGCCGATGGCGGCGTAATCGTAGGCGTCCTGTTTTTCCACGCCGAGCTTGATAAATTCCGGGATAACAATTTCGTCGTTGTTAAAAGCGGGCATCCCGAAACCGCAGCGGATCACCTGCACGCAGGCATCGAGGAAGTCGCTACTCATGCCCGCGTGATAGCGCACGCTGAGGTTTGGCTGGGTGGATCGCAGACGACCGCAGGATTCCAGAATCGCGTAGGAGAGCGGGTTCACCGCGTCCATTGCGTCGCCGTTCACCAGTTTCTGGCCGCCGATGGTCACGTTCTGATACAGCGGACTCCCGGCGGAGGCTTTAGAGTGCGAGCCGGAGCGGATCTTGTTCACTTCCAGCAGCTTCAGCCAACAGCTGTGCAGCAGCTCAATCGCCAGTTCGCGATCGAGGGAAGGGTTCAGCTCCACATCGCGACGGTAGAACGGGTACAGATACTGGTCCATGCGGCCAAACGATACGGAGTGACCGTTGGATTCAATTTGCAGAATCAGCTGAATGAAATAGCACAGTTGCAGCGCCTGCCAGAAGGTTTTAGGCGGTTCGTGAGCGATGACATCGCAGTTTTCAGCCATGGCCAGCAACTCGTCCCGGCGGGCTTCGCGACGCTCTTCACTCGCCATTTTACGCGCCAGTTCGGCAAAACGGGTGATGTGCAGGCTGACGGCTTCCAGCACGATATCAATCCCTTTCAGGAACTGCTCACCGTGTAGGTCTTCCAGCACCGTCAGGTTAATGCGCGAGCGGCGTTCGGCCACTTTTTCGCGCAGGCCGTCGAGGCCTTTCTCCAGCAGTAACGGGAAATTTACCGCCAGATGCGCATCGCCGGAGGTCATATTGCCTTCGGCCTTGATAATCCCGGTCGCCAGCAGCGCTTTTTGTTCGTCGGTGAACATACCGTAGCAGCGGTCCTGAACCGTCTGGCCGTTCCACCATGGGCAAATTTCATGCAGTACGCGTTTGTTCTCTTCGCTCACCGCGAAGCCCGCGCCCGGACGGTCCGCCAGATCGTCTATTTCTTTCTCGATCCAGCTGACGGTGTATTCCGGGAAAATCGGTGCGGCGCGCACTTCACTCGCCTGGTTACCGATAATCAGCTCATCGTGCTTGATCCAGATAGTACGCTCCGCGAGGTGATGGGCCAGCGCCAGCGCGCGGCGCACCGGAATCGGTTTATCCATGTTGTGCTGATAAACCGTGGTGTAATGCTGGGCGCGCTCGGTGCAGACCGGCGGCTTCACAATATGTACCAGCGCGTTTTTGTGCGCCTGAATGCGGTCGGTCAGTTGGTCGAGTTTCAGGGTCGTCATCGTATTATCCTCGTAGGGTCGCAGTCAGCCCTTTCGCCCGGGCGGTGTGCTGGGCAAATTCCAGCAATTCCGGGGCGTCGAGCGGCTTATCTGGGGCAGAATAGGGCACGCCAAGCAGGCTATATTTGTTCATGCCGAGCGTGTGATAGGGTAGAAAGTGAATGTCGCTGACCTGAAGTTCGGTCGCGGCAAATTCAGTAATGGCTTCAATCGAGGCTTCATCGGCGTTAAATCCCTGGATAAGCGGCACACGGATGGTCATTTTTTTGCCCGCCGCCGCCAGTCGTTTCAGGTTATCGAGTACGCGTTTTGCCGAGCCGTCGGTCCACTGCATAAATTTTTCTGCATCGACGTGTTTCAAATCCGCCAGGAACAGGTCGATGTACGGCAGGGCGGGTTCGAGATATTTCCACGGCACGTGCAGGCAGGTTTCGACGGCGGTATGAATGCCCTGGTCGTGGCTGGTTTTTAGCAACTGAAGCGCCAGCGCCGGGTTCATAAACGGTTCGCCACCGGAAAGCGTCAGGCCACCACCGCTGCGATCGTAAAATGGTTTATCGCGCAGGACGGTGGCCATAATGTCGTCTACGCTTTTGAGTTCGCCGCACACTGTCAGCGCCTGGGTTGGGCAACACTCGACGAGCGCATCCAGATGCGACTGTTCAAGCTTTTCACGGTGGATTACCAAACCCTTCAGCGCGCGTTCAATCACGCCCGGCGCCGCCTGCTGGCAAAGGTCGCAGCCGTCGAGACACAAGCGTGCATCAAACAGCAGATCCTGCGTGCGGGCCCGGCTTTCCGGATTCTGACACCAGCGGCAACCGAGCGAGCAGCCTTTCATAAAGACAACGGTGCGGATGCCCGGGCCATCGTGGGTAGAATAACGCTGAATATTGAAAATCATAAATCGCCCCTTTGCTTTCGTACAAAGATTAAATAACTTTCGAATGAAAGTGATTTTGACGTGAATCAACAAAGCGAGCGGTTGCTGCGTGGTAGTCTTAAAGCATGCTGAATCTCACAATTTAAGGAACAGATATGGAACTCTATCTCGATACTTCCGACGTCGCGGCGGTCAAAAAGCTGGAGCGAATCTTCCCGCTGGCGGGCGTGACCACTAACCCGAGCATCGTGGCGGCGGGCAAAAAGCCGCTCGACACCCTGCTGCCGGAATTGCAAGAGGCGCTTGGCGGTCAGGGGCGTTTGTTTGCGCAGGTGATGGCGAATACCGCGGAAGGCATGGTGAGCGATGCGCGTAAACTGCGCGCCATTGTTCCTGATATCGTGGTGAAAGTGCCGGTCACGGCGGAAGGGCTGGCGGCGATAAAAATGCTGAAAGCGGAAGGCATACCGACGCTGGGCACGGCGGTTTACGGTGCGGCGCAGGGCCTGCTGGCGGCGCTGGCGGGGGCGGAATATGTGGCGCCTTACGTGAACCGTATTGATGCCCAGGGCGGCAACGGCATTCGTAGCGTGGAAGAGTTACAGCAGTTGCTGGAGCTGCACGCGCCAGAATCGAAAGTGCTGGCCGCGAGTTTCAAAACGCCACGCCAGGCGCTGGATTGCCTGCTGGTGGGTTGTCAGTCGATTACGCTGCCGCTGGATGTCGCGCAGCAGTTTATCGCCTCTCCGGCGGTGGATGCGGCAATTAACAAGTTTGAGCAGGATTGGCTGGCGGCGTTTGGACGGACGGAGTTGTAATTTTATGCCCGGCAAGCGCAGCGCCGCCGGGCAAAAGTGTGGTACGGTCTGATGCCCTCTCCCCAACCCTCTCCCACAGGGAGAGGGAGAAAATCGACATCGTTTTGCTTTAGCCTCCGCACACCTCGCACCCCACGAACTGCATCAATTTCATCTCTCTGAACTGACACGTCATCGCGTCGTACATCACGATTTTCCCGGCAGCGGGCGTGCCGTAATGCGTCAGCAGCTTAATGGCTTCCATCGCTTGCATCGAACCTATCACGCCGACCAGCGGGGCCATCACTCCGGCTTCAACACAGGTGAGGGCGTTTTCACCGAACAGACGACTCAGACAGCGATAACACGGCTCGCCAGCCTGATACGTAAACACGCTGATTTGGCCTTCCATCCGAATGGCCGCCCCGGATACCAGCGGCGTTTTATGCTGAAAACAGCCCGCGTTGAGCTGATCACGAATCTGCACGTTATCGGTACAGTCGAGCACCACGTCGTGCGCTGCGATTTGCTCTGTCAGTGCGGCACCGTCGAGCTGTGCATCAAGGCAGGTGAACTGCACGTGCGGGTTAATTCGAGACAGCGAATCACGGGCAGACTCAACTTTCGGCTGGCCGATCGTGGCATCGCTGTGCAGCGTCTGGCGTTGCAGGTTAGACAGCGACACGGTGTCGAAATCGAGTAGCGTCATCTGACCCACGCCGGCCGCCGCCAGATACTGCGCGGCGGCGCAGCCTAAACCGCCCAGGCCCACAATCAGCGCCCGCGAGGCTTTCAGCTTTTCCTGACCGTCAAAGTCGAAACCGCGCAACACGATTTGCCGGTTGTAGCGCAGCATCTCCGCATCACTCAGTTCCACGCTCATCACAGCCCTCCGAACAGCGCATTAAACGGTTCAACTTCTACCCACTCGCCCGCATCAACATTGCCGCGATCGCGTTCCAGCACGATAAAACAGTTGCCCTGGCTGAACGAGCTGAACACGTGGGAACCCTGATGCCCGGTGGTGGCGACGGTTAAATCCCCTTCAGCGTTGCGGGTCAACACGCCGCGCTGGAAATCGAGACGGCCCGGCGATTTTTTCAGTCGGCTGGTGGTCTGCACCCGCAGACGCGGCGACAGGCCAGAATCCGGGTTGCCACTCAGCTTTGCCAGCAGCGGCTGCACCAGTTGATAGAACGTCAGCGCGGCAGAAACCGGGTTACCCGGCAGGCCGCAGAACCAGCTGTTATTCAGCTTGCCGAAAGCAAAAGGTTTGCCCGGCTTGATGGCGAGCTTCCAGAACGCGATTTCGCCGAGCTCATCAAGAATGGTTTTGGTGTAATCCGCTTCGCCCACCGACACGCCGCCAGAGCTGATAACCACATCGGCCTGCGAATAGGCGGCGATAAACGCCGCGCGCAGTTTTTCCTGAGAGTCAGGAATAATGCCGAGGTTAATCACCTCGCAGCCGAGCTGTTCGAGCATCAGATGCACCGCCAGACGGTTGGTGTCATAAATCTGTCCGGCCGCCAGCGGTTCGCCGGGCAACTTCAGCTCATCGCCGGTGGAGAATACCGCCACCCGCACTTTGCGCACCACCTCAACTTGGGGAATGCCGAGCGAAGCCAGCACCGGCAGCTCCGCGATGGTCAGACGTGTGCCGCGCGGGAAGACTGCGCTCCCGGCGGTGATGTCCTCGCCACGGCGGCGAATATTCTGGCCCGCGTTAACGCCGGCGGTAACGCGTACACCGTGGTCGGTTTGCTCGGTTTCTTCTTGCATCACCACCGCGTCGCAGCCCGGCGGCACAGGCGCGCCGGTCATGATGCGCACGCAGGTGCCTGCCGGCCATTCACCGTCGAACGGCTGCCCGGCAAAGGCTTTGCCCGCCAACGGCAGGGGTTTACCGTCCGCGAGGTCTGCCAGACGTACGGCGTAGCCATCCATCGCCGAGTTATCAAAACCCGGCACGTCGAGCGGGGAAACCACATCTTCAGCGGTAATGCGGCCAAAGGCCTGCATCAGTGGCAGCGTTTCGGTGTCATTCAGCGGGGAAATACGATCGAGCATCTGGGTCAGCGCCACGTCGAGCGGCATCAGTCCGGCGTTAAAATCCATTACGTTACTCCTGCGACAATTCGTCTGTTGCGCCCATTATGGCAGAAAAGCGACCTCGACTGTACGTCAGGGGCGCGGATGCCTTTACAGCACTGACAGCGCTTTCTATATTCAAAAATCATATAAATTAATCGGCACAATAATGATATTTATAGAAAAAGCATTTCTTCAGCCGAAGGGAAGGGCGCAATGAGTCAAGCAGCGATCGCCATTCATGGCGGAGCCGGGGCGATAACCCGCGGCACTATGTCGCCAGAACGCGAACAGCAATACGTCATCGCGCTGTCGTCGATAGTCGAAACCGGACAGAAAATGCTGGAGGCCGGGGCCAGTGCGCTGGACGTGGTGACCGAGGCCGTCCGCCTGCTGGAAGAGTGCCCGTTGTTCAACGCCGGAACCGGGGCGGTGTTTACCGCCGATGAAACACACGAACTCGATGCCTGCGTGATGGATGGCTATTCCCTCCAAGCGGGTGCGGTGGCAGGCATTAAGCATTTACGCCATCCGGTGCTCGCCGCGCGTTTGGTGTTGCAGGAAAGCCCGCATGTGTTGCTGATTGGCGAAGGTGCCGAGAAATTTGCCGTGCAGCACGGGATGGAAAAAGTCAGCAATGATCTGTTCTCCACGCCGGAACGCCTGGCCCAGCTGCGTCAGGCGCAGGCTGCGGGAGAGACGCGGCTTGATCACAGCGATTCCCCGCTGGATGAGCAGACAAAAATGGGCACTGTCGGAGCCGTCGCGCTCGATAAAGCCGGTAATCTCGCTGCCGCGACCTCGACCGGCGGAATGACCAACAAATTACCCGGACGCGTAGGCGACAGCCCACTGCCGGGGGCAGGTTGTTACGCCAATAACGCCAGCGTGGCGGTGTCCTGCACCGGCACTGGCGAAGTGTTTATGCGCACGCTCGCGGCGTACGATATTTCAGCCCTGATGGAATACAGCGATTTAAGCCTACAGGACGCCTGCGAACGGGTTGTCATGGAAAAACTTCCCGCCCTCGGCGGCAGCGGGGGCCTGATTGCGATTGACCGTGAAGGCAACGTGGTGATGCCGTTCAACAGCGAAGGGATGTACCGCGCGTATGCATACGTCGGCGATACACCCACCGTCGGCATCTACCGGTGACAGGAGGACGCGTGCCGCACAGCCATGAAATCGACCCCAGCGAAGTGCTGGTGGTGCGTGATTTGAACATTACGTTTCAGCAGGAGCAGCAGCCCGTTCAGGCGGTAAAGCATCTGTCATTTAGCCTCAAACGCGGCGAGACATTGGCGATTGTCGGTGAGTCCGGCTCGGGGAAATCGGTCACTGCGCTGGCATTAATGCGCCTGCTCGAACAGTCCGGGGGGGAGGTAAACAGCGAAACGCTGATGCTGCGCCGTCGTAACCGCGAGGTGATTGATGTGACGGCCCAGAGCGCATCGCAAATGCGTCGCGTGCGCGGGGCGGATATCGCGATGATCTTCCAGGAGCCAATGACGTCGCTGAACCCGGTATTTACCGTGGGCGAGCAGATAGCCGAGTCTATTCGTCTGCATCAGAAGCTCGGGCGTGAAGATGCGCTGAAAGCCGCGAAGAAAATGCTCGATCAGGTGCGCATTCCGGAAGCCGAAACCATTCTGGCGCGCTACCCGCATCAGCTATCTGGCGGTATGCGCCAGCGAGTCATGATTGCGATGGCGCTGTCCTGTCGCCCGGCGGTGCTGATTGCCGACGAACCGACCACCGCCCTGGACGTCACCATTCAGGCGCAAATTCTGCAGCTGATCGATGTACTGCAAAAAGAGATGGAGATGGGGGTGATTTTTATCACCCACGACATGGGTGTCGTGGCGGATATCGCCGACCGTGTGCTGGTGATGTATCGGGGCGAAGCGGTAGAAACCGGCAGCGTTGAGCAAATTTTTCACGCGCCACAGCATCCGTATACCCAAGCGTTACTGGCGGCGGTTCCACGGCTGGGTGCCATGCGCGGCAGCGCCTTACCGCGGAGTTTCCCGCTGCTAAACACCGATGCCATACCCGCCGAGCAGGACACCGTCGTTCCCGGTGAGCCGGTTTTGCAGGTGCGTGATTTGGTGACCCGTTTTCCGCTGCGCAGCGGCATTCTTAACCGCATCACCCGCGAAGTGCACGCGGTGGAAAAGGTGAGTTTTGATCTCTGGCCTGGCGAAACGCTGGCGCTGGTGGGCGAATCCGGTTCCGGAAAATCGACGACCGGGTGCGCGCTGTTGCGGCTGGTGGCGTCGCAAAGCGGCAATATAACGTTCAACGGGAAACGCATCGATACGCTGCCGGACGGGCAGCTTCAGCCCCTGCGGCGCGACATCCAGTTTATTTTTCAGGACCCGTGGGCCTCGCTCGATCCGCGACAAACCGTCGGCTATTCCATTATTGAACCGCTGCGGGTGCATAACATGATGCCGGAAGCCGAAGCTCAGCGCCGGGTGGCGTGGCTGCTCGAACGTGTCGGGCTACAGCCGGAACACGCCTGGCGTTATCCGCATGAATTTTCCGGCGGCCAGCGACAGCGTATTTGCATCGCCCGCGCGCTGGCCCTGAACCCGAAAGTGGTGATTGCCGATGAGGCGGTCTCGGCGCTGGACGTGTCGATTCGCGCGCAAATCATCAACCTGTTGCTCGATTTGCAGCGGGAAATGGGCATAGCGTACCTGTTTATTTCCCACGATATGGCGGTGGTTGAGCGCATCAGCCATCGCGTGGCGGTGATGTACCGCGGGCAAATAGTCGAAATTGGCCCGCGCAATGCCGTATTTGAAAACCCGCAGCACCCGTATACCCGCAAGCTGATGGCCGCTGTGCCGGTGGCTGACCCGACGCACCGTCGCCCGCAGCACGTACTGCTGTCCGACGAGATGCCCGGCAATATTTATCCGCGGGGAGAAGAGATTGCCAGCGTGCCGCTGGTTCAGGTCAGCCCGGGGCATTTTGTCGCCCGGGACGAGACCCCCAGCGCACTGTCGCGCCTATAACAATCAGGAGAACAACATGACACAACAGAATTCAGGTAAATGGCTGCTGGCACTGGGTGTTGTTTCCGCCCTGGCCGCCGCGCCCGCGTTTGCGGCTAAAGATGTGGTGGTGGCGGTGGGGTCGAATTTCACGACGCTCGATCCGTATGACGCCAACGACACGCTTTCTCAGGCGGTGGCGAAGTCGTTCTATCAGGGATTGTTTGGCCTCGACAAAGACATGAAAATGCACAACGTGCTGGCGGAAAGCTACACGGTGTCAGACGACGGGCTGGTGTATACCCTCAAACTGCGTAGCGGAGTGAAATTCCAGGACGGTACTGATTTCAACGCCGAGGCGGTAAAAATCAACCTCGACAGGGCCAGCAACCCGGACAACCACCTCAAGCGCTATAACCTGTACAAGAATATCGCCAGCACCGAAGCGGTCGATCCGCAGACGGTGAAAATCACCCTCAAACAGCCGTTCTCGGCGTTTATCAACATTCTGGCGCACCCGGCGACGGCGATGATTTCCCCGGCGGCGATCAAGAAATTCGGCAAGGATATCGGCTTCCATCCGGTGGGCACCGGGCCGTATTCGCTCGAGACCTGGAACCAGACTGACTTTGTGAAGGTGAAGAAGTTTGACGGCTACTGGCAGAAAGGCCTGCCAAAACTCGACACCATCACCTGGCGTCCGGTGGTGGATAACAATACCCGTGCGGCGATGCTGCAAACCGGTGAAGCGCAGTTTGCGTTCCCGATCCCGTACGAGCAGGCCCCGCTGCTGGAAAAAAACAGCAAGCTGGAGCTGGTGGCGAGTCCGTCGATCATGCAGCGCTACATCAGTATGAACGTGACGCAAAAACCGTTTGATAACCCGAAAGTGCGTGAGGCGATCAACTACGCGATCAACCGCCAGGCGCTGGTGAAAGTGGCTTTTGCCGGTTACGCGACCCCGGCGACCGGCGTGGTGCCGCCGTCGATTGCGTATGCGCAGACGTACAAACCGTGGCCGTACGATCCGGCAAAAGCGCGCGAACTGCTGAAAGAAGCCGGTTTCCCGAACGGGTTCAGCACTACGCTGTGGTCGTCGCATAACCACAGCACTGCGCAAAAAGTACTGCAGTTTACCCAGCAGCAACTGGCGCAGGTGGGCATCAAGGCGCAGCTGACGGCGATGGACGCGGGCCAGCGTGCGTCAGAAGTCGAAGCAAAAGGGCAGAAAGAGAGCGGCGTGAGAATGTTCTACACCGGCTGGTCGGCCTCGACCGGCGAAGCCGACTGGGCGCTGTCGCCGCTGTTTGCCTCACAGAACTGGCCGCCGACGCTGTTTAACACCGCGTTCTACAACAATCCGCAGGTGGACAAAGACCTCGTCGGGGCGCTGAAAACCAATGACCCGAAAGAGAAAGAGCGTCTGTACAAAGAGGCTCAGGACACTATCTGGAAAGAGTCGCCATGGGTGCCGCTGGTGGTGGAAAAACTGGTTTCCGCACACAGCAAAAACCTGACCGGGTTCTACATCATGCCGGATACAGGCTTCAGTTTTGACGAGGCGGATTTAACGCAGTGACGGATTTGACCCTCAACCTAACCCTCTCCCTAAAAAGGAGAGGGGATAGACCTGCGTATTCCTTTTCACCCCCTCGCCCCTTTGGGGAGAGGGCCGGGGTGAGGGGGTGCGATGCTTAACTATGTCATTAAACGTCTATTCGGCCTGATCCCGACGCTGCTCATCGTGGCGGTGCTGGTGTTTCTGTTCGTGCATCTGCTACCCGGCGACCCCGCGCGTCTGATTGCCGGGCCGGAAGCGGATGCGCAGGTGGTGGCGATGGTGCGCCAACAGCTGGGGCTCGACCAGCCGCTGTACGTTCAGTTTGGGCACTACATCGTCAACATCTTGCAGGGCGATTTTGGCACCTCGATGGTCTCGCATCGTCCGGTGTCGGAAGAGATTGCCAGCCGTTTCATGCCGACGCTGTGGCTCACGTTGTGCAGCATGGTTTGGGCCGTGATTTTCGGCATGGGGATGGGCGTGGCGGCGGCCGTTTGGCGCAATCGTTGGCCGGACAGGCTCGGCATGGCGATTGCCGTCACCGGCATCTCCTTCCCGGCGTTCGCGCTGGGTATGCTGCTGATGCAGGTTTTTTCCGTCGAACTGGGCTGGCTGCCAACCGTCGGCGCGGACAGTTGGCGGCACTACATCCTGCCATCCATCACCCTCGGCGCTGCGGTGGCAGCGGTGATGGCGCGCTTCACGCGAGCCTCGTTCGTTGATGTGCTCAACGAAGACTACATGCGCACCGCGCGGGCCAAAGGGGTGAGTGAGACGTGGGTTGTGCTCAAACACGGTTTGCGCAACGCGATGATCCCCGTGGTCACCATGATGGGTCTGCAGTTTGGTTTTCTGCTCGGCGGCTCCATTGTGGTCGAAAAAGTCTTTAACTGGCCGGGGCTTGGGCGTCTGCTGGTGGATTCGGTGGAGATGCGCGACTATCCGGTGATTCAGGCGGAAGTGCTGCTCTTTTCGCTGGAATTTATTCTCATCAATCTGGTGGTGGACGTGCTGTATGCCGCCATCAACCCAGCTATCAGGTACAAGTGAGTGCGACTGTTAAACTGGCGACGTCAGGCAATCATGAACGCGCTGCCCGGAGTGGCTCCCGGGCAGGTGCGCACGCCGTGGCATGAATTCTGGCGAAAATTCCGTAAACAGCCGGTGGCGATGGCCGCCGCGGTATTTGTTGTGCTGCTGATCGTGGTGGCCTTTTTGGCGCCGTGGATTGCGCCGTTCGATGCGGAAAACTACTTCGATTACGACCGGCTGAACGAAGGCCCGTCGATCATGCATTGGTTCGGCGTGGATTCTCTCGGGCGAGATATCTTCAGCCGCGTGCTGGTCGGGGCGCGAATTTCCCTTGCGGCGGGCGTGTTTGCGGTACTGATTGGCGCCGTTGTCGGTACGGTGTTGGGGCTGCTGGCAGGCTATTACGAAGGCTGGTGGGACCGTGTCATCATGCGCATCTGCGATGTGCTGTTTGCCTTCCCAGGCATTCTGCTGGCGATCGCCGTGGTGGCGGTGATGGGCAGCGGCATGGCCAACGTCATTATTGCGGTGGCGATATTCTCCGTACCAGCCTTCGCACGCCTGGTACGCGGCAACACGTTGGTGCTCAAACAGCAGACGTTTATTGAATCGTCACGCAGCATTGGCGCCAGCGATAGCACTATTCTGTTTCGCCATATTCTGCCGGGCACTGTGTCGTCGATTGTGGTCTATTTCACCATGCGTATTGGTGTGTCGATAATCTCGGCGGCCAGCCTGTCGTTCCTCGGCCTCGGCGCGCAGCCGCCCACCCCAGAGTGGGGCGCGATGCTCAACGAAGCGCGTGCCGACATGGTGATGTCGCCGCACGTGGCGCTGTTCCCGGCGCTGGCGATATTCCTGACGGTGTTAGCATTTAATCTGCTGGGCGATGGATTGCGTGATGCACTGGATCCGAAGATAAAAGGGTAGTTTTGGTGTCCTCCCCGCGATGGGGAGGAACCCTCAAACGTGGAGAACCTCGGGTTTTCTCGCTTTCACGCTGTGGTAACCCTCGCGTAACTCATCGGCGGCCTCTCTGGCTCTCGCCCGGATATCGTCACTGTCTGCACCGTGGCGCAGCAGGTGATCGGCATTTTGTACATCGTAAAACGCATGGCCGTCACCGCTGGCCATCAGCTGACCAGAAAAAAGCGCGCACAGCAGCAGAACAACGGATAACCCTTTTTTGAACATTATTGCACCGTCTGGTTGAGAAGTCCGGCGCACTATATCAATGGTTGCGGAGTGTGACTATTTAGTTTTCAAAACAAAGCCTCAACAGATGTTGCTTTTTTGTACCGCCGGGTTAACGGCGTTTCCGTCAATCAGCGGAGTTTAAAATCGTGTAAATCTGTGCTGAAAAATTGACCTGACGCATCCTTGTGTACAAAAAATAACCATACTATAACGGTGACATTGGACGACACAGGAGGAAAGGTATGCACGTTGATAGACTGTTTCGTAACGTGTTGAATAAACTGGTGAACGCGCAAATTGACCTGGCAGCCTACCTGCAACTCAGGCGAGCCAAGGGGTATATGTCAGTCAGCGACAATGATCATCTGCGTGAAAACTTGTTTGAACTCTGCGGCGAGTTGCGCCTTCACGCGGCAACGCTGTCGTCATCGCTGACGTCTGCGCAGAATGAGGCGTTACACACTGCCGGTGGGGCTTTGGCTTCTGCGGCGGTTTGCCTGATGACCGGGCACCATGATTGCCCCTCGTTTATTGCTGTTAATCCAGATGCACTGCAACGCTGTCTCGACACCTTATCTGACAATATTCAGGCACTGAATAAATCTGCGCCTCGCGCACATGCCTGAACCCGCCGGGGGAGGCGACTCCCCCTCATGGTTAAGTTTTTGTAAAAATCTCGTCCATACCCGACACGCTGGCTACCCTTAACGCAATCGCCGTAAAAGGAGCCTGCCATGCACCGTTCTGCTCTGAGTTTACTTCTGGGTTCTCTGCTGCTTTCCCCGGCGCTGCACGCCGCCGACGTTCGGGTCGATGTATTGCAGCGCAAGCTCGATCATCCGTGGTCGATGGCGTTTTTGCCGGACAACAAAGGCCTGCTGATTACCCTTCGCGGCGGGCAGCTCCGTCTTTGGCAGCAGGGTAAAGGGTTGTCCGACCCGATTGTTGGCGTGCCACGCGTGTGGGACAGCGGGCAGGGTGGACTACTGGATGTCGTTCTGGCCCCAGATTTCGCCCAATCGCGGCGAGTCTGGCTGAGTTACGCCGAAGTAGGCGATGACGGTAAAGCGGGCACCGCCGTGGGTTACGGGCGGTTGAACGACGACCTGACGCGGCTCGACGCGTTTCAGGTGGTGTTCCGCCAGACGCCGAAGCTCTCAACCGGGAACCACTTTGGCGGACGGCTGGTGTTCGATGGCAAAGGGTATTTGTTTATTGGGCTGGGTGAAAATAACCAGCGCGCGACGGCACAGGATCTCGATAAATTGCAGGGCAAAGTGGTGCGCCTGACCGATCAGGGCAAAGTCCCGGCGGATAATCCGTTTGTGAATCAGCCCGGTGCGCGGCCTGAAATCTGGTCTTATGGTATTCGCAATCCGCAGGGTATGGCGATGAACCCGTGGAGCGACACGCTGTGGCTGAACGAACATGGTCCACGCGGCGGCGATGAAATTAATAATCCTGAACGCGGTAAAAACTACGGCTGGCCGCTGGCGACGCACGGCATTAACTACAGCGGTTTGCCGATCCCGGAGGCGAAAGGGGAGAAAGTGGCCGGCACCGAAACGCCGCTCTTTTTCTGGGAACACTCTCCGGCGGTGAGCGGCATGGCGTTCTACAATGCCAGCACATTCCCGCAATGGCAGAAAAAACTGTTTATCGGTGCGTTAAAGGATGAGGACGTGATTGTCTTGAACGTGGACGGCAACAAAGTCACAGAGGAAGGACGCATTCTGGGTGACAGAAAGCAGCGCATTCGTGATGTGCGCGTCGGGCCCGACGGCTATCTGTATGTGTTAACCGACGAGTCCGACGGCGAGCTGTTGAAGGTCAGCCCGCAATCCTGAGCATCAGGTGACCGGTATCATCACCACGTTCTGGAACGCCGGACGGCGCGACAGCTGTTGATACCAGCGTTGTAAATTGGGGTGCGGCTGCCAGGTTTTGACCGTTTCCAGCAGGTTGTAAATAAACGGCGCAACGGCAATGTCTCCGACGCCAAATTCGTCCCCGGAAAGCCACGGCGATTCGGCAAGGGCTGCATCCAGAATGGTTAACAGCTTTTCACACTGGGCAATGCCCGCGTCAACGGCCGCTTGGTCGCGCTGTTCTGGCGGCGTGCGAACCAGTCCCATCAGGATAACGCGATGTGCCGGAGAGAGTGTCCCGTTGGCCCAGTCCATCCATTTTTCACCCTGTGCGCGAGTGGCCGGGTTGCTCTGCCACAGGCCGTTTTGCCCGTACTGCGCGACCAGATAGCGCACGATGGTATTCGATTCCCACAGCGTAATCTGCTCGGCGTCGTCATGCAGCAGCGGCACCAGGCCATTGGGATTTTTAGCCAGATATTCAGCGTCGTGATTAAGGCCAAATTCCAGCCCGGCTAAGATTTGATCGTAAGAAAGGCCAAGTTCTTCCAGCGTCCAGCGAACCTTTTTGACATTTGTTGAGTTGTTTCTGCCCCACAGTGTGATCATAGTAACTCCGGTAAACAGCGCATCAATGAAGCTTCATGGTCGGTTAATTTCACTATTCGCACAACCGCGATCAAAAAAATCAGTCACTTTTAAGCACAACGCGGCGTTCTTGCGTAAACTTTAAAAACTTTACCAACGCATTGTTTCTTTAAGATCATTTCTACGTTATTACTCACCGCCTGTTGTTACACGGCGTCTGTGACGTAGCGTGTTTTTTGGAATGGATACTTGGGTGGCTCTTATGACGCGTACAGTAGTTTCTCCCCGCGGCCTGGCGGCAGGCTCTTTGCTTTTACTTCTCGTGGCTCCTGGCCTTCAGGCGGCTGAAGCTGTTCAACAACCGGACGCTCCACCGGTCGATGCCAAAGCGTGGATCCTGATGGATTATGCCAGCGGCAAGGTGCTCAGCGAGGGCAACGCTGATGATAAGCTCGACCCGGCTAGCCTGACGAAAATCATGACCAGCTATGTGGTCGGTCAGGCGATTAAAGCGAACAAAATCAAAATGACCGATATGGTCACTATCGGCAAAGATGCGTGGGCGACGGGTAACCCGGCGCTGCGCGGTTCGTCGGTAATGTTCCTGAAACCTGGCGACCAGGTGTCGGTGGAAAACCTCAATAAAGGGGTGATTATTCAGTCCGGGAATGACGCCTGTATCGCTCTGGCGGATTACGTGGCGGGCAGCCAGGACTCTTTCATCAGCCTGATGAACAGCTATTCGCAGAAGCTGGGTCTGACCAATACCACCTTCAAAACCGTTCACGGCCTGGATGCGCCGGGGCAGTTCAGTACCGCCCGCGACATGGCTTTGCTGACCAAAGCGATGATCCACGACGTGCCGGATGAGTACGCCATCCACAAAGAGAAAGAGTTCACCTTCAACAACATCAAGCAGCCGAACCGCAACCGTCTGTTGTGGAACAACAGCCTGGGCGCTGATGGCGTGAAAACGGGCACCACGGCGGGCGCAGGGTATAACCTGGTCTCGTCAGCGAAGCAGGGCGATATGCGTCTGATTGCGGTGGTTCTTGGCACCAAAACGGACCGAATCCGTTTTAATGAATCCGAAAAACTGCTGACCTGGGGCTTCCGTTTCTATGAAACCGTCACCCCAATTAAACCGGATGCGACGTTTATTGAGCAGCGCGTATGGTACGGCGACAGCAGCCAGGCCAAGCTGGGTGCGGGTGAGGCGGGTTCTATCACGCTGCCACGCGGACAACTGAAAAACTTGAAAGCCAGCTACACCCTGAACGAACCGCAGCTGACGGCTCCGCTGACGAAAGGGCAGGTCGTCGGGACCATCGACTTCAAACTGAATAACAAAACCATCGAACAGCGCCCGCTGATCGTGATGGAAGCCGTCAATGAAGGCAGCTTCTTTAACCGAATGGTGGATTTCGTGCTGATGAAATTCCACCAGTGGTTTGGTAGCTGGTTCTCATGAGCGATCGTATAGCAGCGTGATCCCATGCTGCTTGGCCAGCGCCGTCAGTTCATCATCCGGACGGCGGTCGCTGGCAATGACGTTAAAGCGACTCAATTCTCCCATCCTCGCCGGACGTACCTTGCCAAATTTACTGTGATCGACCACCAGTACATGACGCTGGGCGCTGGATAACGCCCAGTGTTTCACTGGCAGTTCATCAAGATTGAAACAGGTTGCGCCGTGCTGAATATGTACGCCCGCCGCGGAATAAAACGCGATATCGGGGCACAGATGGCTCAGGGTATCCTGCGGACTAAGCGGTTTGAAAATGGCGTTACTGGCATGAAATTCGCCGCCGCAAAGAATGGCGCGGCACAGCGGTTTTTCCTGCAATGAGAGAAAGGTATTCAGGGAATAACACACGCCGGTAAACGGCAGTTCGTCGTCAATGGCGTCGATAATCCACGGCGTGGTGGTACCGCAGTCGAAAAAGGCCATCTGGTGTGCTTTCAGTAATTTCGCCGCATGACGCGCGGCCTGGCGCTTTTCATCGACCAGCCGCGTTTTCTGATCGCTAAGCAAATAATGGCTGGCGCTACGGGGCTCCAGCACCACGTATCCACCGAGTAATACCACCGGCCCACCGTGGCTGTTCAGGTCACGACGAATCGTCATCTCAGAAACACCCAGCAGGGCTGCCGCTTCTTTCAGATGCAGCTTATCGCTACGTTTAAGAGCCTGAATAAGCTGACTGATTCGCTCATCGCGCCGTGTTTCCATATTACCCCTGTAGACCGAAACGCCCTCCGCGTCAGGCAGAGGGTCTGGCGGCAATTTTACCTGCGCATCCGGTCTTAGTCACGTATCCAGCCTTTGCGGATAGGCATCGAGAAGCAAAAACGGTACATGGCTTGCAAACGTCGATAAATCGCCTCGCCGAACAGGACCCACAGAATTTGCGCTGCGAGACAACCGCTCAGTCCGGAAAGGAATCCGCCGACCATATCCAGCGGCCAGTGCACGCCGAGATAGACGCGGGACCAGGCGATCGCGCTGCCAATAACCAACAACACAATGCCGGACCACAGGCGGTGCCAGAACACAAACGCCAGTGCGAAAGTGAAAATCACCGTACCGTGATCACTTGGGAAAGAGTCATCCGCCGCGTGATGCAGGAAGTTATAGCCCACGCCGTCGACGAAAGGCCTGTCATGCGGGAAAACGTGCCCGACAGTCCACGACAGCAGCAGGCTGACGCCAATCGCCATTGCGACTTTGATAACCAGCTGGCGCTGAGCGCAGACCTGTGCGCGTGGGCCCCACAGCCACAGCACCACGGCCAGAAAAGGGACGATATTAATCAGATCTTTGGCGATAAATGTCGCCATCGAAATTATCCACTGCGGCGACGCCGGCGTGGCGTTAATCCAGTAAAACAGCGAGTAATTCAAATTTTCCAGCATATATTGCGGACTCTTACAGTTTGATGACGATGTTCACCTTAAAAATCGCAGTCGGAGCGGTAAAGGGGGATTGTCTTAAATGTCCATTGCTTACGATTTCTGTTCTGGCAGTGTTTATAATTCTGCTTTGAGAAATCGCAGTATAGGGCTATCAACTTAAGCGAACCTTAAACAAGTAAAATTGTGCTGTAACAGAATGTTTATCGTACTTTTCGCTATCGCCATTTCACATCATTCATTACACTTCTCGCGATTTTGACACCTAAAAGAGATTGCATGCACAACCCTTCACTTTCCGGTAAACGCCTCGGTCGCCAGGCGTTACTTTTCCCGCTCTGTCTGGTGCTTTACGAATTCTCAACCTATATCGGCAACGACATGATCCAACCCGGCATGTTGACTGTGGTCGAGCAATTCAACGCCGGGATGGAATGGGTTCCGACATCGATGACCGCCTATCTTGCGGGCGGCATGTTTTTACAGTGGCTTCTTGGGCCGCTGTCGGACCGTATTGGCCGCCGTCCGGTGATGCTGACCGGCGTGGTGTGGTTCATCATTACTTGCCTCGCGACGCTGCTGGCGCAAAACATTGAGCAGTTCACCCTCCTGCGTTTCCTGCAAGGGATAAGCCTGTGCTTTATCGGCGCGGTGGGGTACGCCGCGATACAGGAGTCGTTCGAGGAGGCGGTGTGTATCAAGATCACCGCGCTAATGGCGAACGTGGCGCTGATTGCGCCGCTGCTGGGGCCGCTGGTGGGTGCCGCGTGGGTTCACGTCGCACCGTGGGAAACCATGTTCGTGCTGTTTGCGGTGCTGGCGCTGATTTCGTTCTTCGGTCTTCAGCGAGCGATGCCTGAAACGGCGACCCGTCTGGGTGAAAAGCTATCCCTTAAAGAACTGGGTCACGATTACGGCCTGGTGCTGAAAAACCTGCGTTTTGTTGCCGGGGCGCTGGCGATTGGGTTTGTCAGCCTGCCGCTGCTGGCGTGGATTGCGCAATCACCGGTGATCATTATCAGCGGTGAACATGCCACCACCTATGAATACGGCATGTTGCAGGTGCCGATTTTTGGCGCGCTGATTTTCGGTAACCTGGCGCTGGCGAAGCTAACATCGCGTCGCAGTGTGCGTTGGCTGATTATTGCCGGCGGCTGGCCGATTATGGCTGGGCTGATTCTGGCTGCGGCGGCAACGGTGGTCTCCACCCACGCCTATCTGTGGATGACTGCGGGCCTGAGCGTCTACGCCTTCGGGATCGGTCTGGCAAACGCCGGACTGGTGCGCCTGACGCTGTTCGCCAGCGACATGAGCAAAGGCACGGTATCGGCGGCGATGGGCATGTTGCAGATGCTGATTTTTACCGTCGGCATTGAGGTCAGCAAACACGCTTACCAGTTCGGCGGCAATGGCCTGTTCAGCCTGTTTAACCTTGCGAACGGCATTATCTGGCTGGGGCTGATTGTTTACTTCCTGAAGGATAAGACGGTCGGAGATTCGCAGCAGTAGGGCGGATGTTGGCCCGGCGACGCAATGTCTGCCGGGCCAAGGAATTAATGAAACGGCGCTTCCCGATTCAAAACCCGATCAATCACTTGCAACACGCCCTCTTCGTTATTATGCGGCGCACGATGATTAGCTGCCGCAATCGCAGCCTCGTTCGCATTTTGCATCGCAAAACCAAACCCGGCCTGGCGAAGCATTTCGAGGTCATTGCCGCTATCGCCAAAGGTCACGACTTCGCTGTCGTCAATGCCCCAGCGCTGCTGTAACAGGCGCAGGCCGTTGGCTTTATGCACGCCGGGAATGATTAAATCGATATTGCCATGGCCGGTAGTGACCGCGGTCATCACATCGCCCACGCCTTCGTGCAGCGCTTTTTGGACGTCAGGCACCAGCCGGTCGGGCAAGTTCAGGCCAAATTTCAGGAACGTATCGTCAAGATTATCGAAGCTATCGACCAGTTCGAGGCGATGGTAATACCGCCCGGCCATGGTTTTGAGTTCATCATCATAACGATTCAGGGTGTAGGCGCAGCGCTTACCGCAGGCGATGATTTCTACATCCGGCAGGGTATGCAGAAAATCGATCACTTTTTTGAAATGCGTTTGTGGCAATTCGCAGTTAAACACATCCTCGCCCGCATCCCTTACCCAGCCGCCGTTTTCGGCAACAAAGGCGATTTCATCCGCAATTTCAGGAAAGAATGAAATTAGCTGCCAGTACTGGTTTCCGCTAGCGACCACAAAGCGAATGCCCTGGGCCTTCATCTGTTGATACTGGGCGAGAAAACGCGCCCGGTTGTAGCGCTTCTCATCGCTGAGAAAGGTGCCATCCATATCTACGGCAATCAGTTTGATACTCATTACGCACGCTCCGTCACAGGTTCAGATTCAGGTTTTGCCACCGCGCGCGCCACCAGCGCGGCGACGATGACCAGGGCTAACACCGCCAGCATGGCGCTGCGCAGGCCGTAATGCTCGCCAAGGAAACCGAGCAGCGGCGGGCCAACGAGGAACGCGAGATAGCCGGTGGTGGCGACGACGCTGACGCGGGTTGGTGCGTCCGGGCCGGTATCGCTGGCGGCGGAAATGGTCAGCGGGAAGCCAAGCGACGCGCCCAGTCCCCAGAGAATGACCGACACCCCGGCGACCCAATCGACGTCGACGAAGATAATCAGCGCAATGCCGAGCGCACCCATAATGGCGCTGGCGCGAACCACAGCGACGCGGCTGTAGCGGTCGATAAACCAGCCGCCGGTAAAGCGTCCGACGGTCATGCCGAGGGTAAATCCTGCGTAGATTAATGAGCCGGAGGTCGGGCTGAAGCCGTGACCGTCAACCATCAACAGTGGCAGCCAGTCGTTGGCAGAGCCTTCCGCAAACGCCATCGCCAGCACCACCACACCAATCAGCATCAGCTGACCGTCGCGATAGAATGGCACGCCTTTTTCGTGATGGGCGCTGTTTTCGGCGGAGTTTTTGCCGGTGCCGTCCGGAATGGCTTTAATGGCAATAATAATCGGCGCGATGCCGCACAGCGCAGCCAGCAGAATATGCGTGGTGGCCGACAGGCCAAACGCCGTCAGTGCCATGCCGATACCCGCGCCGACTAGCGTACCGAAGCTATAGAAGCCGTGCATCATGGGCAGCACGGTTTTGTTCATCTCGCGCTCAACCGCTGCGCCTTCCACGTTAATAGCGACCTCGGCGGAGCCGAAGCTGGCGCCAAACACCATCAGGCCGAACGCGAAAAACAGCGGCGACGCGAGCCACAGTGCCAGGCTGAGCATCACCATGCCCACCAGCGCGCAGGACATCGTGGTGCGGATAACGTTACGCGTGCCAAAGCGTTTTACCAGCCAGGCGGAGCAGAGAATGCCGCTCATTGAACCAATCGACAGGCCGAACAACACCACGCCCATTCCGGCAGTGTTCACTGAGAGAATGTCGCGAATGGCGGGTGTGCGCGTGGCCCACGACGCCATCAACAGGCCCGGTAAAAAGAAGAACATAAACAGCGCCCACATGCGCAACTGGAGGGCCCGGCGGGGGGAATGCGACGTCATCCGTAAACTGCCTGTAGAAAAAAGAGGGAGAGACAACACTAGCAAGGTTGTGTACATTTGTACACAAATCGTAAAAGGAAAAATTATGGCACGCCGACCGAACGATCCGCAGCGTCGGGAGAGGATCCTGCAAGCGACGCTGGACACTATCGCCCGCCACGGTATTCAGGCCGTGACGCACCGTAAAATCGCCACCTGTGCCGACGTGCCGCTCGGTTCAATGACCTATTATTTCAGTGGGATAGATGCGCTGCTGGAAGAGGCTTTCAGCATATTTACCGATGAAATGCTGGTGCAGTACAAAGCGTTTTTTGCAGACGTCACGTCGCAGCAGGAAGCCTGCGATGCGATCACCCAGTTAATCCTCAGCGCACAGGTGACCACCACCCGCAACATGGAATTGATGTATCAGCTTTATGCGTTTATTGGCTGCAAACCGGCGCTGAAAAACGTCATGCAGAACTGGATGCAGCACAGCCAACAGGTGCTTGAGCAGTGGTTTGATCCGGCGACGGCCCGCGCGCTGGACGCGTTTATTGAAGGTATGACGCTGCATTTCGTCACCGACCGCGCCCCGTTGGGCAACGTGGACATCCGCCAGATGGTGGGCCGAATCGCGGCGATTTAACCGCCGGTCGTTGCGCCGTCTCCCCCACACCTCCGCCTGCCCTGCAAAAATCGGGGGAATAACGGGCTTCATGCAAGGTGAGGCGAATCGACAAATCATGCGACATACTCAGAGTTTCGTCTGACGCATCACCTCATCGTTAACCCTGAATCAGGAGCTCGCATTATGAAAGCAGAGATGAAAGGTGGAATCGATATCGCGCTCAAAGTGCCGTCGCACCAGTATCAACAGACGCTGGATTTCTATCGCCACACGATTGGGCTGGAGGAAATTACGGATAAAGCACCCGCTACCGGGTTTATGCTCGGCCCAAACCGATTGTGGATTGATAAAGCCCCGACAATGAGTCAGGCCGAGATCTGGCTGGAATTGTTCACGCCCAATTTTAAACACGCCGAAAAACATCTGGCTGAGCAGGGCGTCACCCGCTGCGACGCTGTAGAACCCCTCCCTGAAGGGTTCAAAGGCGGATGGATTATGAGCCCGTGCAATATTGTGCATATGGTGAGAGAACCAGAAGCCTGGTAAGCGGCTTCTGGTTCGACAACGTGGATCAGAGGGTGCCTGTTCCGCCATCGGAGCACCACACCTGACCTGACGCATACGAGCAAGCATCAGAGGCCAGAGTGACATACAGCGGCGCTATCTCAACGGGCTGTCCGGGACGCCCCAACGGCGCGTTTTTACCAAACTCGCGGACCTTTTCCTGTGGCTGGCCACCGCTGGGCTGAAGGACGGTCCAGTAAGGACCAGGCGCTACCGCATTCACCCGGATATTTTTCGGCCCGAGCTGCTTCGCCAGCGCTTTGGTAAATACTGCCAGACAGGCCTTGGTTTGGGCATAATCCAGCAGGATGGCGCTGGGTTGATACGCCTGAACAGAAGACGTATTAATGATAGAAGCCCCCGATTTCAGATGCGGTAGTGCCGCCCGGGTTATCCAGAAGGGCGCATACACATTGGTTTTGAAGGTCGCATCAAACGCCTCGGTAGTGAGATCTTCGAGGGACTCACAATATTGCTGACGACCCGCGTTATTCACCAGAATATCCAGGCCGCCCAACGCGCTGAGGGCATCATCAACCAGTGATTTACAGAAGGCTTCATCCCGAATATCTCCGGGAAGTGCGACGGCGTTTTTGCCTTCGGCCTTTATCAGGGCAATGACGTCATCCGCATCCGCAGCTTCCTCAGGCAAATAATTGATGGCGACATCGGCGCCTTCCCGGGCGAACGCAATGGCGACGGCCCGGCCAATGCCCGAGTCTCCCCCGGTAATCAGCGCCTTTTTGCCTGTCAGCCTGCCGGTGCCGACATAACTGGTTTCACCATGATCGGGTACTGGCGTCATTTCAGACGCGAGGCCTGGAGCTTCCTGAGGCTGTTCTTTAAATGGGGGAGTGGGGAACTGGCTTGATTGCTCTGAGTGATGGCTCATAGCACCTCCTTAAAACGTAAACTTTAAGCGTAGTCGTTCACTTTTCGGCTTGTCCGGGGGAGGGTGCGTTTCGGAGGAGTCTCAGTTGAGAAATGATGCTGACGAATTTCAGGCAACAAAAAACCCATCAACCTTGAACCGAAGAGCGGCGGGGTTGATGGGCTCCACAAAATGGGGACATCAAAGAAAAGCAGTGGCACTAATTATGACTACCGCCCATTCAAAAAGTTCGGTAGTTCACACTTTTTTTTTCTGCTTATTGCATTCTTCAGATTTAACCCAAGCCTGGCCATATGACGATAATCAGCGTGCCTGCCAGGGTTAACAACACGTTAGCGATGGCGTAGGTACCCGCGTAACCCAGCGCAGGAATATTGCTGCGTGCGGTATCGCTGATAATTTCCATCGCCGGGGCGCAGGTGCGTGCGCCCATCATTGCACCAAACAGCATCGCCCGGTTCATGCGCAGTACGTATGCGCCAAACAGGAAGCAGATAACCACCGGCACCAGACTGACGGCCAGGCCTGCGACCAACATCTGACCGCCGACGACGCCGAGGCCGTGTCCGATGCCGCTGCCGGCGCTTAAACCGACGCCTGCCATAAACACCATCAGGCCAAATTCTTTCACCATGTTCAGCGCACCCTGCGGGATGTAACCGAAAGTCGGGTGGTTGGCACGCAGGAAGCCGAGCATGATCCCGGCGAACAGCAATCCGGCCGCGTTGCCGATAGCAAAGCTGAAGGAGCTGAACTGGAAGGTAATCATGCCGATCATCAGACCGACGATAAAGAAGGCGCAGAAGGCCAGCAGGTCGGTGACCTGGCTGTGAATCGAGATAAAGCCGATGCGGTCGGCGATGGTTTTCACGCGGCGGGCATCGCCGCTGACCTGTAACACGTCGCCTTTGTTGAGCACGATGCTGTCGTCGATAGGCATTTCAATCTGGCTGCGGATCACGCGGTTCAGGAAGCAGCCGTGATCGGTCAGCTTCATTTGTGCCAGACGACGGCCCACCACGTTATGGTTCTTCACTACCACTTCTTCTGTGACGATGCGCATGTCGAGCAGATCGCGGTCGAAGACTTCTTTCCCGTTACGGAAGCTCGGGTCCAGGCGCGCATGCGCGTCCGGATAGCCCACAAGAGCAATTTCATCGCCCATTTGCAGTACCGCGTCGCCGTCCGGGTTCGCCAGAATGCCGTTGCGGCGTATACGCTCGATGTAGCAACCCGTCTGACGATAGATGCCCAGCTCGCGCAGGTTTTTGCCGTCGGTCCAGGCGACCAACTCAGGGCCGACGCGATAGGCGCGGATCACTGGCAGATACACTTTACGGTTGGAATCGGTGTCCAGGCCGCGCTCGCGGGCGATTTGCTGGGCGCTGGTTTGCAGGTCCTGATGCTGGAATTTTGGCAGATAGCGCGCGCCGAGTATCAGGCTTACCAGACCAATCAAATAGGTCAGGGCGTAGCCGAGGCTTAAGTGATCGAGTGCCAGCGCGAGTTCTTCGCCTTTCATCCCCGAGTGGCGCAGAGTATCTCCGGCACCGACGAGCACTGGCGTAGAGGTCATCGCCCCCGCCAGCATTCCGGCAGTGAGGCCAATATCCCAGCCAAATAGCTTGCCGAGCCCAAGTGCCATGACCAGTGCGGAGCCCACCATGACCAGTGCGAGCATCAGATAGTTTTTGCCATCGCGAAAAAATATGGAAAAAAAGTTGGGGCCAGCTTCTACACCGACGCAGAAAATAAACAGCATAAAGCCCAAATTTAAGGCATCAGTGTTAATACTAAAATGCTGCTGGCCTAATAACAGAGAGACCACTAAAACGCCAATGGAATTACCCAGTTGGATGGATCCAAAGCGCAATTTGCCCAGACACAGGCCCAGCGCCAGTACCACAAATAATAACAGGATGTAATTCCCATTTAACAAGTCTGCGACGTTTATATTCACGGAAGCTAACTTCTTGTTTACGAGTAAGTTGTTGAAAGGAATGGCTATTTGGGCTAAGGTTTTTCCCAGGTCGTCAGGAAAAATCTATTATACGGCGGCCTGTTTTTCACCATCAAATTAAGGCCGCTAGTTTAATCGTTCCTGATAGCCGCGGCTAGTCACAATCGTTTGTCCTTATGTAGGTGCTTCACGGCAGGGATTGCCGGAAACTTTATCCAACTGGGCGTAATTGAAGTTTGATAGAGACTTATCAGGAGGAATTTTGAGATCTGAACGAGGTTGGGCGGGTGTTATCTGCTGTTTTGTCCTCTTTATAGTGGTATGTCTTTTTCTGTTACTGCATGTGAAAGGTGCCGTTAGGGCGTCCGGTCATCCGGAGCTGGGTCTGTTGTTCTTTGTTATTCCCGGCGCGGTGGCGAGTTTTATGTCATCGAAGCAGCGAATATTAGTGCCGTTAGTCGGTGCAATACTGGCGACACCGGTGTGTTTGGTGCTGATGCGCTTTTGGGTGTTTGCAGACAGGTCTTTCTGGCAGGAACTGGCGTGGATTTTCAGTGCGGTGTTTTGGTGTGCGCTGGGCGCGCTGTGCTTCTTGTTTCTCAGCGGAATGCTAAAGGCAAGACGTGGGCGCCAATGACGCCCACCGTTATGCTTACGCGTAGAGACCCAGGTTTTCTTTAGCCCAGGCTTCAAATTCGGTAAAACCACCGATGTGAGTCTGATCAACGAAAATCTGCGGTACGGTTTCTACCGGTTTGCCAACAGTCTGCTCGAGATCGGCTTTACTGATCCCTTCGGCATGAATGTCGATATAACGGAAGTTGAAATCATCACGCTCGGCGGTCAGTTTTTCTGCCAGTTCTTTAGCACGAACACAGTAAGGGCAACCCGGACGACCAAAAATAACGGTAAACATTGTTTTCTCTCCTGAAACTGAGCCTTTCGGCGAATGACGCTATGATGCCCGTCCTGGCGTCTCGTTGAAAGAAGGTTCTACCTTTTGTTCCGATGGCTCAACCCGATGCAGAGGGCTTGTTTCGCCAAACACAGTTGCTATCCTCCCCGTTATACTTGACGACCGGAGACTGACTATGCGCTCACTTGGCGCTCTCCCTAAAAGCGTGCTTATCCTCGAAGCCATTGGCATGGTGATGTTGGTGCTGGCCTGGCTATCTCTTAAAGACTATGTCGCCTTGCCCGCACCGTTTGCTAGCCCAATGGCGGGGTTAATCATGATATTTGCGGGCATACTGTTGATGATCCCTGCCGCAGTTGCACTTTTTCGCGGCATGGCACAGACCATTGCCCCACAGTTAATGCAACGTAACGATAAACCGACTAAGCCTGACCAGGAAAAACGTGATGACGCCGACCATTGATCTGCTCTTAAGCCACCGTTCCATTCGCCATTTTACCGACGAGCCAATTACCCAGGCGCAACGTGAAGCCATTATTGCCAGCGCACAGGCCGCAGCCAGTTCGAGCTTTTTGCAATGCAGTTCGATCGTGCGCGTGACTGACCCGCAAATGCGCGAACAGCTGGTCGCGCTGACCGGCGGGCAACAGCACGTAGCAAAGGCTGCGGAATTCTGGATATTCTGCGCCGACTTTAACCGCCATCTGCAAATTTGCCCCGATGCTCAATTAGGCCGTGCGGAACAGCTGCTGCTTGGCACGGTGGATACCGCGCTGATGGGGCAAAATGCGATGGTTGCGGCGGAATCGCTGGGTCTGGGTGGCGTGTATATCGGTGGTATTCGTAACAGCATTGACGCAGTAACTGAACTGCTGAAGTTGCCACAGCACGTGCTGCCGCTGTTTGGCATGTGCCTCGGCTGGCCTGCGGACGAACCGGGCACTAAGCCGCGTTTACCAGCCAGTATCGTGGTGCACGAAAACCACTACCAGCCCGTCGATGCCGCCGAGCTGGCGCGTTACGACGAAGAAGTGGCGAATTACTATCTGTCGCGCGACAGTAACACCCGGGCCGATACCTGGAGTGACCACATTCGTCGCACTATCGTGAAAGAAACCCGTCCGTTCATTCTCGACTATCTTCATAAGCAGGGCTGGGCTATCCGATAACATAGACGGTATTATGTGACGGGCCGTTCAGGTCATCACAGTGAGGTGCAGGGTGAAAATAGCCATTTTGTCCCGGGACGGAACGCTCTGGTCCTGTAAACGTCTGCGCGAGGCCGCGTCAAAGCGCGGCCATCAGGTCGAAATCCTCGACCCGCTTTCTTGCTATATGAACATCAGTCCGGCGGCTTCCTCCATTCACTATAAGGGCCGCCAGTTACCGCACTTCGATGCGGTGATCCCCCGTATTGGCTCGGCAATCACCTTTTACGGCACCGCCGCGCTGCGTCAGTTTGAAATTCTGGGCAGTTATCCGCTGAATGAGTCCGTCGCGATTACCCGTGCGCGTGACAAGTTACGCTCGTTGCAACTGCTTGCGCGCCAGGGAATTGGTTTACCGATGACTGGCATCGCTCACTCCCCGGACGACACCAGCGACATGATCGATATGGTCGGCGGTGCGCCGTTGGTGGTGAAGCTGGTGGAAGGCACCCAAGGTATTGGCGTGGTGCTGGCCGAAACGCGGCAGGCGGCGGAAAGCGTGATTGATGCGTTTCGTGGCCTGAATGCCCATATCCTGGTGCAGGAATACATACAGGAAGCAAAAGGCTGCGACATTCGTTGCTTCGTGGTGGGCGATGAAGTGGTGGCGGCGATTGAGCGTCGCGCAAAGCCCGGCGACTTCCGCTCGAATCTGCACCGCGGTGGCGTGGCGAGCGTGGCGGAGATCACGCCACTGGAACGCGAAATAGCCATTAAGTCTGCGCAAACGTTAGGCCTGGACGTGGCCGGAGTCGATATTTTACGCGCCAACCGTGGGCCGCTGGTGATGGAAGTCAATGCGTCACCGGGGCTTGAAGGGATCGAGAAAACAACCGGCATCGATATCGCGGGCAAAATGATCCAGTGGATCGAACGCTACGCTCAGCCAGGCTTTTGTCTTAAAACGGGCGGATAGCGCAGGATTTCGTCGGTGTCGTAGCTTCTGGATGTATTTTTGCGTACCCTGTTATGTGTTTCATTCAGCTTACGCTTTCATTTAACAGCAAGAGGTTTCAGGGTTTATGGATTCACTCGTCGTTCCGGGTCTGGATACGCTACGTCAATGGCTCGACGAAATGGGCATCAGCTTCTATGAGTGCGATACCTGTCAGGCGCTGCACTTGCCGCACATGCAGAATTTTGATGGCATTTTCGATGCCAAGCTCGATCTGCTCGACAACGTCGTGCTTTTTTCTGCGCTGGCTGAAGTGAAGCCTTCGGCACTGCTGCCGCTGGCCTCCGATCTCTCTTCCATCAACGCCAGCTCGCTGACGGTGAAAGCGTTCCTCGATATTCAGGATGATAACCTGCCAAAGTTGGTGGTGTGCCAGACGCTGTCGGTCAACGTAGGCGTCACGCGCGAGCAGTTCGAATGGTTCTTCCGCCAGAGCGAAGAGCAGGTGTCGATGGTGATCCTCGAGGCCGCATCGCATCAGCTGCTGTTTAAAGGCGACGAAGAAGAAGAGCAAGCGATCGAAGAGTCAAAATTCCATTTTCTTCACTAAAGTCCCTCGTTATCAACGCAGTCGCCACCCGCGCGACTGCGTAAAACCCGCCAATATTCTGCTGTTAACCTCTTCTTAAAGCATGATTCACCACGCTATTGCCCTCGTTGGCTTACGCCATAAAGTGATCTTGCATAAAAAATTGATAAAAGGCGTTTTTTAACCCGAGCTATAGCCTCGAACCCTGGCTAAAGTTATTCTTGCGAAGCCTTATCAGGGCGCGTGAAACACTGCGTTAACCGTGATGCGGCGCGTAATATCCTGAGGCAATCGCGAGCTATGCCGGCCGGGAGAGAAGCTCTCTCCTTTTCTTTGCAGACTGACAAAATATGCATGATTTTTGCATGCACCGCTGTGCGTATGTTTTAGTCCACATGTTAACGGACGTTAATAAGGAAAAGAGATATGACCGCCTTAAATAAGAAATGGTTAACGGGTCTGATTGCGGGTGCGCTGATGGCTGTCTCTGCAGGCACGCTCGCCGCTGAACAAAAAACGCTGCATATTTATAACTGGTCTGATTATATCGCGCCGGACACGCTGGCAAATTTCACCAAAGAAACCGGCATTAAAGTGGTTTACGACGTATTTGATTCCAACGAAGTGTTGGAAGGTAAATTAATGGCGGGCAGCACCGGTTATGACCTCGTGGTGCCATCGTCTCAGTTCCTCGAGCGTCAGTCGCAGGCGGGCATTTTCCAGCCGATTGATAAGAGCAAACTGCCAAATTACAAAAATCTCGATCCGGAAATGCTCAAGCTGGTGGCGCAAAACGACCACGATAATAAATACGGGATCCCGTACATGATGGTCACCACCGGCATCGGCTATAACGTCGATAAAGTGAAAGCGGCGCTCGGCAAAGATGCGCCGGTGAACAGCTGGGATCTGATTCTCAAGCCTGAAAACCTCGAAAAACTGAAAAGCTGTGGCGTTTCATTCCTTGATGCGCCAAGCGAAATCTATGCCGCGGTACTGCATTATCTCGGCAAAGATCCGAACAGTTCTGACCCGAAAGATTACACCGGCTCGGCGAACGATCTGCTGTTGAAGCTGCGTCCGTCTATCCGTTATTTCCATTCTTCTCAGTACATTAACGACTTGGCGAATGGCGACATTTGTGTCTCGATTGGCTGGTCCGGCGATATTCTGCAAGCGGCAAACCGCGCGAAAGAAGCCAAAAACGGCGTGAACATTGCCTACACCATTCCGAAGGAAGGGGCGATGGTTTACTTCGATATGTTCGCCATCCCTAAAGATGCGAAAAATACCGATGAAGCGTACCAGTTCCTGAATTATCTGCTGCGCCCGGACGTGGTGGCGAATATCAGTAATCACGTGTATTACGCTAACGCCAATAAACCCGCAACGCCGTTGCTGAGCGCTGAAGTGCGTGATAACCCTGGCATTTACCCGCCAGCGGACGTGCGGGCGAAATTGTTCACCCAGAGCGTGCTGTCACCAAAAATTGACCGCGTCGTCACCCGTTCCTGGACCAAAGTAAAAACCGGGAAGTAAACCCGCTTTGCCCGGTGAGCAGCACGCCACCGGGCAAGAATAAATCGCACCAGGCCAGTGCAGCTGCACTGTGATGTTCTTTGTATGGCACCGGACCATGCAAATGTTTGTTTTTGCCGGAGAGCAACATCGTGACTGACGCAATCCCACGCCCACATGCGAAAACACCTAAAGCGCTGACTCCGCTGCTGGAAATCCGCAATCTGACCAAATCCTTTGACGGGCAGCACGCCGTCGACGACGTGAGTCTCACCATTTATAAAGGCGAAATTTTTGCTCTGCTCGGCCCATCAGGCTGCGGGAAATCGACGCTGCTGCGTATGCTGGCGGGTTTTGAAACCCTCACCGCCGGGCAGATTGTGTTGGATGGCGTCGATATGTCGCAGGTGCCGCCGTATCAGCGCCCAATCAATATGATGTTCCAGTCCTACGCGCTGTTTCCACACATGACGGTGGAGCAGAACATCGCCTTTGGTTTGAAACAGGACAAACTGCCGAAAGCGGAAATTACCGCCCGGGTGCAGGAAATGCTCAGCCTCGTGCATATGCAGGAGTTTGCCAAACGCAAGCCGCACCAGCTTTCGGGCGGCCAGCGTCAGCGTGTGGCGCTGGCCCGCAGTCTCGCCAAGCGGCCAAAACTATTACTGCTCGACGAACCGATGGGCGCGCTGGATAAAAAACTGCGCGACCGGATGCAACTCGAAGTGGTGGATATTCTCGAACGCGTCGGCGTGACCTGCGTGATGGTCACGCACGACCAGGAAGAAGCGATGACCATGGCCGGGCGCATCGCAATCATGAACCGCGGTAAGTTCGTGCAGACCGGCGAACCGGAAGAAATTTACGAGCATCCGACCACCCGTTTTAGCGCTGAGTTTATCGGCTCGGTGAATGTGTTCGAAGGGCTGCTGAAAGAGCGGCAGGAAGAAGGGCTGGTGATTGATTCTCCGGGCCTGGTGCATCCGTTGAAGGTGGACGTCGACGCGTCGGTACTGGATAACGTGCCGGTCTACGTGGCGCTGCGTCCTGAAAAAATCATGCTCTGCGAGGAGCCCCCGGCCGACGGCTATAACTTTGCGGTCGGGGAAGTGGTGCACATCGCCTATCTCGGCGATCTGTCGATTTATCACGTGCGCCTGAAAAGTGGCCAGATGATCAGCGCCCAGTTACAGAACGAACATCGTTACCGTAAAGGTCTTCCGACCTGGGGCGATGAAGTGCGTCTGTGCTGGGATGCGGACAGCTGTGTGGTTCTGACGGTGTAGAGGAGGGCGCAATGAGTACATTAGAACCTCCGGTTCGAGCAAAACAGCCTGGCGGCTTTGCCGTGTGGCTGGCGAAAATGCAGATGAAGCACGGGCGAAAAGGGGTGATCGCGCTGCCGTATCTGTGGCTGTTCCTGCTGTTTTTACTGCCGTTTCTGATTGTCTTTAAAATCAGTCTGGCGGAAATGGCGCGTGCAATTCCCCCGTATACCGACCTGTGGGAATGGGCCGACGACCAGATAACCCTGACGCTGAATATCGGCAACTTCCTGCAACTGGCGGACGATCCGCTGTATATCGAGGCGTATTTGCAGTCGTTGCAGGTGGCGGCGATTTCGACCGTTTTCTGCCTGCTGCTCGGCTACCCGCTGGCCTGGGCGGTGGCGCACAGTAAGACGTCAACGCGTAACATTCTGCTGCTGTTGGTGATTTTGCCGTCGTGGACCTCGTTCCTTATTCGCGTGTATGCGTGGATGGGGATCCTGAAAAGTAACGGCGTACTGAATAACGTCCTGATGTGGGCCGGGATTATCGATCAGCCGCTGGAAATTCTGCACACCAATCTGGCGGTATACATCGGCATTGTGTACGCCTATCTGCCGTTTATGGTGCTGCCGATTTACACCGCTCTGACCCGCATTGATTACTCGCTGGTGGAAGCCTCGCTGGACCTGGGCGCGAAGCCGCTGAAAACCTTCTTCAGCGTGATCGTGCCGTTGACCAAAGGCGGGATTATCGCCGGGTCGATGCTGGTCTTTATTCCGGCGGTCGGGGAGTTTGTTATCCCTGAACTGCTTGGCGGCCCGGACACCATCATGATTGGCCGCGTGCTATGGCAGGAGTTCTTTAATAACCGCGACTGGCCGGTCGCCTCGGCGGTGGCGGTGGTGATGTTGCTGCTGCTGATTGTGCCGATTATGTGGTTCCACAAACATCAGCAAAAACAGATGGGGGAACACGGATGAACAACTTACCGGTCGTTCGCTCGCCGTGGCGTATTTTGATTCTGATCCTGGGGTTCTCGTTCCTCTACGCGCCCATGCTGATGCTGGTTATCTACTCCTTCAACAGCTCCCGGCTGGTGACGGTGTGGGCGGGCTGGTCAACGCGCTGGTACGGCGAACTGTTTCGCGACGAGGCGATGATGAGCGCCGTGGGCCTCAGTCTGACCATTGCCGCCTGTGCGGCGACGATGGCGGCCATTCTCGGCACCATTGCCGCGGTGGTGATGGTGCGTTTCGGGCGTTTCCGTGGCGCGAACGGCTTTGCGTTTATGATAACCGCGCCGCTGGTCATGCCGGATGTGATCACCGGCCTGTCGCTGCTGTTGCTGTTCGTAGCACTCGGGCACGCCACCGGCTGGCCGTCCGATCGTGGGATGTTCACCATCTGGCTGGCGCACGTGACCTTCTGTACCGCGTACGTGGCGGTGGTGATTTCGTCGCGACTGCGTGAACTTGACCGCTCGATTGAAGAGGCGGCAATGGATCTCGGTGCAACGCCATTAAAGGTCTTTTTCGTTATCACGCTGCCGATGATTATGCCCGCGGTGGTTTCCGGCTGGCTGCTGGCGTTCACGCTATCGCTGGATGACCTGGTGATCGCCAGTTTTGTGTCCGGGCCGGGCGCAACCACCTTACCGATGCTGGTGTTCTCCAACGTGCGGATGGGCGTTAACCCGGAAATCAACGCCCTGGCGACGCTTATCCTCGGCGTGGTCGGGATTGTTGGTTTCATCGCCTGGTTCATCATGGCAAGGTCTGAAAAGCAGCGTGTACGCGATATCCAGCGTGCAAGACGCGGCTGAACCGCTTAAAATCTAAAGCGTTGTGTCATCGTCTCCTCGGGTTTCCCGGGGAGACGTTTTCATGGAAGGCCACAATTGCGATTCTTTTCTAAAACCCGACATTCTCATGCTCGTCTGAACGTGCCTGCGCTGGTGCAGGTGGCGGCGCTCGCGATTATCCTGATTCGTGCGCTGGATTTGCTGATGCTTCTTAATCTGCTGGGCCCCATGGGCATGGTGGAATTCGTGCGCCGTAGCGTACAAACCTGGGCGCTAACGCTGGTGTTTATGGCGAGTCTGGTGCTGGTTTTTGTGGAAATTTGGTGTGCCTTTTCGCTGGTCAAAGGGCGAAACTGGTCGCGCTGGCTCTACTTCCTGACGCAGGTTATTGCCGCGGGCTACCTGTGGTCCGCGTCGCTGGGCTATGGTTATCCTGAATTGTTCAGCATTGCGGGCGAATCCAAACGCGAAATTTTACGGTCGCTGGTGATGCAAAAACTGCCTGATATTCTGGTGTTGATGCTGCTTTTTGTGCCCGCCGCCAGCCGTCGGTTTTTCCGTCTGCAATAACGGTGATACAATCCCGGCCCCTGGAATTTCAAAGGTCTTTGTATGCAGTGCGCACTCTATGATGCCGGACGCTGTCGCTCCTGTCAGTGGCTCGAACAACCGGTATCCCAACAGCTTGCCGCCAAAATGGCGGATCTTCAGCAACTGCTGTCGTCTTCTACGGTAGAAGAGTGGTGCGCGCCAGTCAGCGGCCCGGAAACGGGTTTTCGTAACAAAGCCAAAATGGTTGTCAGCGGCAGCGTCGAAAAACCGCTGCTCGGGATGCTGCATCGCGACGGCACGCCGGAAGATTTATGCGACTGCCCGCTGTATCCCGCCTCGTTTGCCCCGATATTTACCGCCCTTAAACCCTTTATCGCCCGCGCGGGACTGACGCCGTATAACGTCGCGCGTAAACGGGGCGAGTTGAAATATCTGCTGCTGACCGAAAGCCAGCTCGACGGCGGGATGATGCTGCGCTTTGTCCTGCGCTCGGATGCCAAGCTGGAACAGCTGCGCGCGGCGCTGCCGTGGTTACAGGCTCAACTGCCGCAGCTAAAAGTGATTTCAGTGAATATCCAGCCGGTGCACATGGCAATCATGGAAGGCGAGCAGGAGATTTTCCTCACTGACCAGCAGGCGTTGGCCGAGCGTTTTAACGACGTGCCGCTGTGGATCCGCCCGCAAAGTTTCTTCCAGACAAACCCGACGGTGGCGAGTGCACTGTATGCCACCGCGCGCGATTGGGTGCGAGCCTTACCGGTTCAGCATATGTGGGACCTCTTTTGCGGCGTGGGCGGTTTTGGGTTGCATTGCGCCACGCCAGACATGCAGCTAACCGGAATAGAAATCGCTCCGGAAGCCATTGCCTGTGCGAAGCAGTCGGCTGCGGAATTGGGACTACAGAATCTGCATTTTCAGGCGCTCGATTCCACGCAGTTTGCGACCGATCAGGGGAGCGTGCCAGAGCTGGTGCTGGTAAATCCGCCGCGCCGTGGGATTGGCAAAGCGTTATGCGACTATCTCAGCGACATGGCGCCGCCGTTTATTATCTATTCCAGCTGCAATGCGCAGTCGATGGCGAAAGATTTTAGTCATCTGGCGGATTACCGTGTCGTGCGCGTGCAACTGTTTGATATGTTCCCTCACACCGCCCACTACGAAGTGCTGACGCTGTTGATTCGACGTTAAAATGAGACCGGGCGGCGAGAGCGCCACGCCCGGCCTGTCATCTTATTGAGACATACTGTCTTTTTTCATCTCATCTTTCTTCATCTCATCCTTTTTCATGCCGTCTTTCGACATGTTATCCATTTTGCCCATGCTGTCTGTTTTCATGGTGTCCTTCTTCATACCGTCTTTACACATGCCGTCTTTACACATCGGGTCATGGGATTTTGACATCCCGTCTTTGGCCATGCCGTCGTGAGACATTGACATGTTGTCTTTGGCCATACTGTCTTTGCTCATGCTGTCGGCGGCCTGAACGTTAAACATCACCAGGGCAGAGACGGCAGCAGCTGCAAGCATTAATTTTTTCATGGGAATTCCTCATTATTTCGTTGTGAAGTGCGTCTTGGTTTAACTGCCACCAAACCAGTTGTAGCCCTGGTCTTCCCAGTAACCGCCCGGGAAACGATTGGTGACTTCGATGGATAAAACGTGTTTTGGGTTTTTGTAGCCGAGCTTGGTCGGGATACGGATTTTCATTGGATAGCCGTATTCCGGGGGGAGAACTTTGTTATCCCAGGTCAGGGCCAGCAGCGTTTGCGGATGCAACGCGGTGGCCATATCAATGCTGGTGTAGTAATCATCCGCGCAGTGGAAGCTGACATATTTCGCGCGCATATCAGCGCCAATTAACTGTAAGAAATGGGCAAACGGCACGCCGCCCCATTTGCCGATGGCGCTCCAGCCTTCGACGCAAATATGGCGGGTGATTTGGCTGACCTGCTGCATTTGATAAAGCTCAGGCAGCGTCCAGCGTTTGGTGTCGCGCACCAGACCCCTAATGTCCAGCTGGAAATCACGGCCATCAATCTGTGGAATGTCATCCCAGCCATAAAAGGCGTTAAACGGGAACGGGCGGGTAATGTCGGATTCTTTATATTCCGGCGCCAGATTGCGGTGGCTAAACAGAAAACCCTGCACCCGGTCATTGAAGCGGGACATGCGGGACAGCGCAGTCTCGACGCTTTCGTTATCGCTGATATCACACCCGGTCAGCATCATGATGCCGCCGAGAGTGAGTCCCTGGCGCAGCACACGTCGGCGGTCAGGGCTGAGTAACTTTTCTGCGTCCTTCACCAGGTCGCGGGCGTCACTGTCGGAAAGAAAACCGGGCTTTTTCATCTGTTCTCCTTAACGGCCCCGCAGCATGGCGAGCAGCGTACGCGGCACCAGAAGCACCATCAGCAAATGGATAGCCACGAATAACCCCATGGCGCTCATACAGAAAAAATGGATATAGCGCGCGGCCTCGTAGCCGCCAAGCAGCTCGCGCAGCAGGGAAAACTGAACGGATTTCCACAGTACCAGGCCGGACAACACCAGCCCGACCCCCAGCAGAATGACCCCGCCGTAAGCCAGCTTTTGCACCATGTTGTAGTGGCTGAGGTCGGTGTGCTGAAGCTTGCCGCGCAGCGCCTGTTGCAGGTCATTGAATAATTCACGCAGCGACAGCGGGAAGAATTTGCGTTTGAAATGGCCGCTGATAATGCCGAGTGACACATAGACGGCGGCGTTAATCACCAGCACCCACATCATGGCGAAATGCCACTGCAATGCGCCGCCGAGCCAGCCGCCTAAGGTGATTTCCGCCGGGAAAGAGAAACCAAACAGCGGAGAGGCGTTATAAATGCGCCAACCGCTGAACATCATGCCCGCGATGGCGATGGCGTTAACCCAATGGCAGCAACGCAGCCAGAGCGGGTGAATCGTTTTGGAACGCATCCGGGACATGGTCAGCTCTCCGTGAATGACATGTCCTCAGCATGCGTGATTTCTTATCACCACATCCTCACGGAAGTTTAAATAAAATGTGATAACTCACGGCGCCCGCCTGCGTTAAGCTTGGATAAAAGACTGTTGGTGAAACGCTATGAATAACCCGAAGAAAATACTGCTGGTGGAAGATGATCAGGATATCGCGACCTTGCTGCGGCTAAACCTGCAGGATGAGGGTTATCAGATTGTCCACGAGGCGGATGGCCATCAGGCGCTGGTTCAGCTGGAAAAACAGGTCTGGGATGCGGTGATCCTCGACTTAATGCTGCCCGGTGTTGACGGTCTGGAGATTTGCCGCCGCATTCGGCAAATGACGCGCTACCTGCCAGTGATCATCATCAGTGCGCGAACCAGTGAAACGCACCGTGTGCTGGGCCTTGAAATGGGGGCCGATGACTATCTGCCAAAACCGTTTTCGGTGCTCGAGTTGATTGCCCGCGTGAAAGCGCTGTTTCGCCGCCAGGAGGCGATGGGGCAGAACATTCGCATGGAAGGCGGGCACATCGCCTGTCACGGGCTGAACATTGATCCGTTGAGCCGCGAAGTGCGCCTGCGCGGTGACGTTATCGAGCTGACACCGCGCGAATTCGACCTGCTGTACTGGTTTGCCCGTCATCCTGGCGAAGTGTTTTCCCGCCTGTCGCTGCTCGATCGCGTCTGGGGTTATCAGCACGAAGGCTACGAGCACACCGTCAACACGCATATCAACCGACTGCGTATCAAAATCGAACGCGACCCTGCCGAGCCGGAAATTATTCTGACGGTGTGGGGGAAAGGCTATAAGTTCGCCAGCGAGAAAACGGAGCACGCGTCATGATCCGCCGCCTTAGTCTCAGCCAGCGGTTGACGCTGGTTTTTACCGCTATTTTGCTACTCTGCGCGGTGGCGGCGTGCAGCGTTCAGCTCTACAGCACCAGCCAGTACGGCAGCGCGATGGTGCAACGTTTATCCGCCGGACTGGCGCAGCAGATCGTGAACAGCGAGCCGCTGCTGGATAAACAGGGCGACGTGAATCGTGAGACGCTGCAAACGTTGTTTACTCGATTGATGACGCTCAACCCGAGCGTCGAGCTTTATCTGGTGTCGCCGGAAGGCGATTTGCTGGCCGATGCCGCGCCAGCGGGCCATGTGAAGCGGCAGAAAATCGACATTGCGCCATTGCAGACTTTCCTTGGCGGCGCGGCGTGGCCCATTTTTGGTGACGACCCGCGCAGTCTGGATAAAGAAAAAGTATTCAGCGTTGCGCCGGTAAGATTCAACGGCGAGTTGCACTGTTATCTGTACATCATTTTGCAGGGCGAAGATCTCAACGCGCTTTCTGATAGCGCCTGGCAGAAAGCGCTGTGGAGCACGGTGCTGTGGTCGCTGCTGTTGGTGGCGCTGTTTGGTTTGTTGGCGGGCGTGATGGTCTGGTACTGGGTGACGCGCCCGGTGAAACAGCTGACGGCGGATGTGCGGGGCCTGGATCAGGACAGCATCAGCGCTATCAAACAGCTGGCGCAGCAAACGCCGGAAACTGAACCGGCCAACGAAGTCGCAATCCTGCACAACACGTTTATCGAGCTGGCGCGCAAAATTGCCAGCCAGTGGGATCAGCTTTCCGACAGCGATCGCCAGCGCCGCGAATTTATCGCTAACATCTCGCATGATTTGCGCACGCCGCTGACGTCATTGCTGGGTTATCTGGAAACGTTGTCGATGAAAGCCGACACGCTGTCGCCGGAGGATAACCGTCAGTATCTGGCGATTGCGCTGCGTCAGGGGCATAAAGTGCGGCACCTGTCGCAGCAGTTGTTTGAGTTAGCGAAACTCGAGCACGGCGGCATCAAGCCACAGCTGGAACGGTTTGCCATCGGTGAACTGATTCAGGACGTGGCGCAAAAATTTGACCTGGCTATCGAAACGCGGCAGTTAAAACTGCAGGTGGAAATGCCGCGTTCGCTGCCGCTGGTGAATGCCGATGTGTCGATGATTGAGCGGGTGGTGACCAATTTGCTGGACAATGCGGTGCGCCACACCCCTGTCGGCGGCACTATTCAGCTGCGTATCTGGCAGGAAAATGCCCAGCTGCAGGTGGAAGTTGCGGACAGTGGGCCGGGGATCGAACAGGCGTTACGTGAACAGCTGTTCCAGCGTCCTTCGGCGCTCAACGCCCGAAGTGCGCGTGAAGATCGCGGCGGGCTAGGGTTACTTATTGTGCGCCGGATGCTGGAACTGCACGGCGGGGGCATCCGTTTGATGGATGCTACGCCGGGAGCGTGTTTCCGCTTTTACGTGCCGCTCTAAACGATGGGCATTAAAAAGCCGGGCGATTGCACGGCTTTTTTAATCTCAATGCATCAATGGCTTACTGCGGGAACCACTGGGTGCTGATTTTCTGATACGTCCCGTCGGCTTTAATGGCTTTCAGCGCGCCGTTCAGTTTTTCCAGCAACGCCTTGTTATCCGGACGCACGGCAATTCCCAGGCCGGTGCCGAAGTACTGCGGATCGGTCACTTTTGGCGTGGCGACACCCAGCTGCGGGTTGGTTTTCAGCCATTCGTTGACCACCGCCGTATCGCCAAACACGCCGTCGATACGGCCATTTTTCAGGTCGATGATCGCATTCTGGTAGCTATCATAGGCGACGGTTTTCACTTCCGGGTGCTTATCTTGCAGGTATTTCTGATGCGTGGTGCCGTTTTCCATGCCGATACGTTTGCCTTTCAGCTGCTCAAAAGAGGTGAACTCGCCCTTTTTCGCAATCACCAGCGCCGAGTTGGCGTAGTACGGGTCGGTGAACGCCACCTGTTTGCTGCGCTCTGGTGTGATGTCCATACCGGAGATCACCGCGTCATATTTTTTGAATTTCAGCGACGGGATCAGGCTGTCAAACGCGTGGTTGGTGAAGGTACATTCCGCCTGCATTTGTTTGCATAACGCTTTGGCCAGATCGATATCAAAACCGGCAATCTGGTTATTGGCATCAAGGGATTCAAACGGTGGATAGGTGGCGGATACGCCAAAGCTGATTTTCTCTGCCGCAGCCGCGCCTGTGGCGAAGGTGGCAAGCAGCGCTGCCAGAATAAGTTTCTTCATGGTAAAGCTCCCGTCGGTCAATCTTATGATGTTGTGCCGTCTCTGTGGCATAGGAGTTACCTTGCCATCATGTGAATTTATATGCAATAAAAACGATTAACTATTTCGTTATGAAATAAAAAAAAGCGGACGCTCTGGTGAGCGCCCGCTGATTTGTCGATATTTTATGCCGTTTAATTACGGCGTTCAAACGCCAGCGCTTTGCGTTCAACGAGACGCATGATCAGCGTCAGTAAACCATTGACCACCAGATAGACCAGACCTGCGGCACCAAATACCATCACGTCGTAGGTGCGTCCGTACAGCAACTGCCCGTGGCCCATCACTTCCATCAATGTGATGGTGTAGGCCAGAGACGTACTCTTGAACACCAGCACCACTTCGTTGGAGTAAGAGGAGAGGGCGCGCTTAAAGGCATATGGCAGCAAAATGGCCAGCGTGTCTTTCTTGCTCATCCCCAGAGCGCCACAGGATTGCCACTGGCCTTCCGGAATGGCGCGGATCGCACCAAAGAATAGCTGTGTGGTATACGCGGCGCTATTCAGCGACAGGGCGATCATTGCGCACAGCCACGGTTCGGAGAACAAATGCCACAGCGCAGGGTAGTTCTGCAATTGCGGGAACTGGCCCGGGCCATAGTAAATCAGAAAGATTTGCACCAGCAGCGGCGTGCCGGTAAACAGCGTGATGTAGGCGCGGACGATCCACACCAGTACCGGCGTTTTCAGCGTCAGTATGATGGTGAAAATCAACGACAGGATCAGCGCCAGCACAATCGAGGCCACGGTCAGCGTCAGGCTGGTGTTCAGCCCTTTCAGCAGTTCGGGTAAATACTCAAGCATCAGCCTGGTCTCCGTTCAAAGCGAGTCGCGCGCAGGTCAATGCGTTTAAGGATGTACTGACTGAGCAGGGTGATGACAAGGTAAATCGCTGCCGCCACGATGTACCAGGTAAACGGTTCCTGGGTCCGGGTGGCGATGCTTTTGGTTTGCAGCATCAAATCATTCACGCTGATAAGCGACACCAGCGCGGTATCTTTCAGCAGCACCAGCCACTGGTTACCCAGCCCCGGCAGCGCATGACGCCACATTTGCGGCATCACCAGGCGGAAGAAGATGGCGGCTTTGGACAGCCCAAGCGCCTGGCCGGATTCCCACTGGCCTACTGGCACGGCTTTCAGCGCACCGCGCAGAGTCTGCGACGCGTAAGCGGAATAGAGCAGGGACAGCGCAATCACACCGCACAGGAACGGGCTAACGTCGAAGTTTTCAATCTGCACTTGCACCGGGATCTGCACAAAACCGAGGTTTAGCGTAAAGCCGTCGGACAGCATCAGCAGCAGCTGTGAAGAGCCGAAATAGATGAACAGGACCACCAGAATTTCCGGTAATCCACGCAGAAGGGTGACCAGACCGGTGCCGACCCACGCGACGGGACGCCATTTTGCTGACTCCCACACCGCAAAGATCATCGCCAGCACCAGGCCAATCGCCAGAGCACAAACGGCAAGGCCGACGGTCATCCCGGCGGCACTTGCTAATGGAAACATTTCGTTCATCAAGAATTACTTCTGGAACCATTTGCTATAGATGGTTTTGTACGTCCCATCCTGCTTCACTTTGGTCAGCGCATCGTTCAGCTTCTGCTGCAGATCGCTGTTGCCCTGACGCACGGCGATGCCGAGGCCAGTACCAAAGTATTCTTTGTCTGTCACTTTATCGCCAATGGCCGCCAGTTTTGGATCGGCTTTCAGCCATTCGGTCACCACGGCGGTATCGCCGAACACCGCGTCAATACGGCCATTTTGCAGGTCCAGCTTCGCATTCTGATAGCTGTCGTACGGCACGGTGGTGATTTCCGGATGTTTATCCATGATGAATTTCTGGTGCGTGGTGCCGTTTTGCATGCCCACTTTTTTACCTTTCAGCGCGGCGATATCCGCCACTTTGCCTTTCTGGCCCACAAACAGCGCAGAGTTCTCGTAGTACGGCTGAGTGAACAGGACCTGTTTTTCACGCTCTGGCGTGATGTCCATTCCGGAAATCACCGCGTCAAAACGACGGAATTTCAGGCTTGGGATCAGGCTGTCGAACGCCTGGTTGGTAAAGGTACAGGTGGCGTCGATCTGTTTGCACAGCGCGTTCGCCAGATCCACATCGAAGCCGACAATCTTATTGTTGGCATCCATGGATTCAAACGGAGGATAAGACGCTTCCATCGCAAAACGAATAGTCTGGGCTGCACCAGCAGAAAGGCTGACGCTGGCAAGCAGCGCGGCAATCACGATTTTTTTCATTGTCATTGTTCCCAAAAACATCAGTGTGAAAGATAGTTTTTAAACGCTTCGGTCTGCGGCTCGGCAAAGCAGCGCGCATCCCCTTGCTCTACGATATGACCGTTTTCCATATACACCACACGACTGGCGGTTTTACGTGCCACTTCAACTTCATGGGTGACGATCACTTGTGTAATTTGGGTCTGAGCCAGCTCACGAATGATGCTCACAATCTGGGCGGTGATTTCCGGATCCAGTGCGGCGGTTGGCTCATCAAATAGCAGAACCTGCGGTTCCATCATCAGCGCACGGGCAATGGCCACACGCTGCTGCTGACCACCGGAAAGGTGTAAAGGATAGCGGTCGCTGTAAGGTTTCAGACGCAGACGTTCCAGTAACTTTTCGGCACGCGCCAGCGCCTGCTCTTTCGATAAACCGAGCACACGGCAGGGGGCTTCAATCAGGTTTTGCTGCACGGTTAAGTGCGGCCATAGATTGTACTGCTGAAAGACCATCCCGACGTTTTGACGCAGATCGCGTATCGCTTTATCGGAAGGGGCTTTGCTGAAATTGAATTGATTTCCCGCAATGGAGAGCTGGCCGGAGCGCGGCATCTCCAGCAGGTTAAGCACGCGCAACAGCGAACTTTTTCCCGCGCCGCTAGGGCCAAGCAGCACCAGCGTTTCACCCTGCGGGCAATCCAGGGTTATGTCGAACAGCGCCTGATGTGCGCCGTAAAAGCAGTTAATGCCTTCTAGTTTTATACTCATCCGGGAAATCTGACACCGATAGCTATTGAGGCCGCAAATAGTAACGTTCACAGAATAGTTATGCAATATTTCTGCGTGAAAACTTAAATATAAACCACGTTTACACTTAAAGTTAGCACAAAATAGCGAGGGCGCAGGGGCAAGGAAATAAATGTCGGCATCCATCACAGAATGCCAGACATTTAACCTGAGTAATTAAGCGGGAATTTTACTTAGTGAGCGTCTGGCGCAGGGTGCCTGCCGGGGCGTGAACGGTGCCGCCGAGGTAACGTACGTCATCTACAGCCCAACATTGACCTTCGCGGATCATCAGCACTTCATCCTGCCAGCTCTGAGAACCTTGTTTCAATTCAACGCGCAGCGGAATGTTGCGCGCGTCAGTATTCGGGATGGTAGATGCGCTGGCGACCTCAGCGCTGTCGGCAGGCGTTGTGCGGCTGGAGAACAAGTCTTCCTGCATCAGCGTGCGCTTATTCGGATCGTTGTTCGCATCATTAAGCACTTTTGCCAGGTCATCGCTCAGGTACGGACGCAGTGCAGCTAAATCGGTGGTGCGATGCTGAATGTGATAGTCGTAAAACTTCTGTGCAACGGTGTCCGGGCCACCTTCTACGCAAGGACCTGAACGGGTACCGATATCCTTAAACGCAGGTGTGACGGTGGTGCAGGCGCTCAGCAAAAGGGCGCAAGGGACAAGAAGAGCAGCGGCTGAGTAGCGCATGAGTGATTTCCTTATAGACTGACTACGGTATTTAGATGTTTTCAAGCATAGCGTATCGGTACGATAATGTGTTTGATTAACTGAGCTAAGGCATTGAAGAAGGAGGACGAATGCAATTCTCAACGACCCCAACACTGGAAGGTCAAACCATCGTCGAGTACTGCGGTGTGGTGACCGGAGAAGCGATTCTCGGCGCGAACATTTTCCGTGATTTTTTTGCCGGTATCCGCGATATCGTCGGCGGGCGATCCGGTGCGTACGAAAAAGAGCTACGCAAAGCACGTGAAATTGCGTTCCAGGAGCTGGGCGAGCAAGCCAAAGCGCTGGGCGCCGATGCCGTTGTTGGCATTGATATCGACTATGAAACCGTCGGCAAAGACAGCAGCATGCTGATGGTCAGCGTCAGTGGCACCGCAGTAAAAGTACGCCGATGAAACGTTTTTTACCGATAGTACTGGCGCTGCTGTTGGCGGGCTGCGGCAGTGATAAGGACGGTAGTCAGCAGAATCTTATCAGCAAGCCGGGCTATATGCTGGACGCCAGTCATCCGGCGCCCAATGCGTATCCGCGCATTAAGGTGCTGGTTCTCCATTATACCGCCGGGGATTTTGAAAATTCTCTGGCGACGCTGACGGCGAAGGATGTCAGCGTGCACTATCTGATTCCGAACACGCCGCCCGAAAGAAAGGGTAAACCGCTTATCTGGCAGTTGGTTCCGGAACAGGATTTGGCCTGGCATGCGGGAGTAAGCTTCTGGCGTGGCGCAACGCGTATCAATGACACATCGATTGGCATCGAACTGGAAAACCCAGGCTGGGAGAAAACGGCGGGCGTAAAAAGCTTTACTCCGTTTGCCCCGTCGCAAATTAACGCGCTGATCCCACTGGCAAAAGACATCATTGCCCGCTATCACATTGAACCGCAAAACGTGGTGGCACATGCAGACGTTGCGCCACAGCGCAAAGACGACCCAGGGCCAATGTTCCCGTGGCTGCAGCTGGCGAAGCAGGGGATAGGTGCCTGGCCTGATGAGAACCGGGTGGCATTTTATCTCAATGGGCGTCAGCCGCAGGAACCGGTCAATACCGCGTCAGTGCTGGATTTGCTTGGGCGTTATGGCTATGAGGTGACGCCGGGGATGACCTACACGCAGAAGAAACGGGTGATTATGGCGTTCCAGATGCACTTCCGCCCCGAACGTTGGGACGGCGTGGCGGATGCGCAAACTCAGGCCATTGCCGAAGCATTACTGGAAAAATACGGTCAGGGCTGACGATTAACGCGGCAGTTTGCCGTGATCTTTCAGCCAGTGGGCCGTTTCCACAATGCCTTGATCCAGCGTCACGATGGGCTGATAGCCGAGCTCTTTTTCCGCGCGGCTGATGTCCAGCGTGAAGTCAAAGTTCAGCTTCGACACGCCATAGTGGGTGAACGACGGCTCTTTCGCTGCCTTATTGCCGAACTTTTCCATGCTGCGGGCAACCATATCCAGCATCGGATACGGCACTGACCGGATGCGGCATTGAATATCCAGCTCGTCGATGAGCTTTTGCACGATGCTTTTCAGGCTGCGCGGTTCACCGTTAGTGATGTTGTAAACGCGACCGGAAGGCAGTGAATCACACAGCGGCTGGCTCGCCAGCCACATTGCATGTACCGCGTTTTCATAATAGGTCATGTCCACTTGCGCATTGCCGCCACGCGGCAGCAGCACGCTGCCGTAGTGGTGCATCATCTGCGCCAGGCGCGGAATAAACACTTTATCGTGCGGGCCAAACAGACTTTGTGGACGCAGCACCGTGAAACGGGTATTCGGGTTCGCTTGCGCCAGCAGGTCAATCACCTCTTCGCCAGCGGCTTTGCTGCGGGCAAATTCATTGGCAAAGCGTTGCGGGCGGAACGCTTCTTTGATGTCACGATGATGGTGATAATCGAAGTACAGCGACGGCGACGAGATATGAACAAAGTTGCGCACGCCCCAGGCTACGGCCCATTCACCCAGACGACGGGTGGCGCGCACGTTGGCTAAATCGAACGCTTCCTGAGTGCCCCAGGGGGACGTGAAACTGGAGCAGTGCCACAGTGTATCGATTCCGGCGAGCATCACTTTTGCCTGCGAAGAGACCAGCTCGGTCAGATCGGCATGCACAAATTCCGCGCCCATCTTTTCCAGCAGGCGACCCATCGCTTCATTGCGACCGGTTGCTCTGACGCTGATGCCTTTACGGCGCAGATATTCCACCGCATTACGGCCTAAACCGCTGGTGGCTCCGGTGACCAGTACCTTCATATCAATCCACTGTGTCTGAAAAGAATTTCGTGCGCATTTTTCCGTGAATTACGCTGAGTTGCAATGGGAAACTACGAAGAAAAAGCCCCGTGACGTCTATTTGTGCGTGATTTCTTCGGCCAGCTTCGCAATGCGCTTTGCCATACCCCGAAAAATGAACAGATGCGCGGGGATCATCAGCAGCCAATAGAATAAGCCTGGCATACCGTGCGGGTGCCACCAGGCGCGAACGTCGATTTCGCGATGGTCGCCTTTATCCTTCATGCTGAAAGTGAGGCGGCCGAGGCCTGGCGCTTTCATGCCGAACAGCAATGAGAGCTGTTTTTGTGGTTCAACGATGATCACTTTCCAACTGTCGACCGCGTCGCCGGTTTCCAGCATTTCCCGTTCCGGGCGGCCTTTGGCCAGTTTATGTCCCATCACGCGGTCCATTGCGGCGCGAATATCCCACAGAATATTGCCGAAGAAATAGCGCTCTTTGCCGCCAAGCCGGTTGGCGACCTGCCATAACGCGTCAAGGCTGGCAGAGGTACTGATGGTGCAGCCCGCCTGCTTCGGAAAATACCCATATTCTGGGCGCCAGCGGGCGAAAGCCTGGGCGTCGTAGCCCCAATCGCTGGAATTCATCAGTTGCTCTTCTTCTTTCAGGGTGCGTTTCACCGCGTCGTCAAAAGAGATCAGCGGCTGCGGGATCAGCGCCCGAAGCTCACGATCGTCAGCCAACAGATCGTGTTTCAATCCCTGGATCAGGGCTTTGGCAATGGTCGGTGGCACGGAGGTGATGACGTTGAGGAACCACACCGAAATCCAACGAGTCGGGAAGGGAATGGGAATCAACGGGCGATGGCGACCGCTAATACGCATGAAATGCTCGAACTGCTGCTGATAGCTCAACTCGTCAGGCCCGGCGGCTTCCAGCACGCGATGCGTATCGGTCGGATGATTGAGCAATTCCACCAGGTAATAGAGCAAATTCTCCAGGGCGATCGGCGTGGTGCGGGAGCGCACCCAGCGCGGCGGCGTCAGCACTGGCAGGTTGTAAACCATATCGCGCATCACTTCGAAGGCGGCAGAACCCGCCCCGACGATAATTCCGGCCCGCAGTTCCGTCACCGGAATGCCCGCCTCGCGCAAAAGTTCGCCGGTAATCTGACGAGCGCGTAAATGATCGGACTGCTCATTCTCCGGCGCCTGTAGCGAACTCAAAAAGATAATCTGTTTGACCGGCTGCTGGCGCAGGGCATCGCGCACGTTTAGCGCCACCTGACGTTCGTGGGCAACGAAGTTTCCACCTTCGCCCATGCCGTGCACCAGGAAATAAACGGTGTCGACCCCAGCCAGCAGGGCTGGCAGGCCCTCCGGCCAGTTGAGGTCCACGTGATGACAGCTGACGCCAGGCAGCGCCAGTTTTTGCAGACGATCCGTGTTACGTGCCGCCGCCCGTACGGTTGCCCCGCGCGCGCTCAGTTCAGTGACCAGATGCTGGCCGATGTAGCCGCTGGCACCGAGCACCAGAATAGTGTGTGGCACGTTGTCCTCCTTAACGTTTCATTAGACAGCTTATTGAGAGCGTAAAAATGCTTTCCAGTGACCGACGACTTCTTCGAGCTTCTGGCGATCCACATCCAGATGCATCACCAGTCGCACAATCGGCGAGGCGTTGATCAGCACGCCGTGGGCGCGCATATGCTCGCCCAGCGCGGCGGCGTTTTCTTCCCCGACGCGCACGAACAGCATGTTGGTGTCGTGACGCATCACGTCAGCGCCAATCTCTTTCAGCTGCGCAGCCATCCACGCGGCGTTGTCGTGGTCGTCCTGCAAACGCTGAACGTTATTTTTCAGCGCATACAGACCTGCCGCTGCCAGAATGCCCGCCTGACGCATCCCGCCGCCGGTCATTTTGCGCCAGCGGTTTGCACGCTTAATGTAGTCCGCGTTGCCGACCAGCAGCGAGCCCACCGGCGTACCCAGCCCTTTGGACAGGCAGATGGTGAAGGAGTCGCAATATTGAGTGATGTCTTTCAGTTCGCAGCCGTACGCCACGATGGCGTTGAAGATACGCGCGCCGTCAACGTGCAGGCTGAGGCCGCGCTCGCGGGTGAATTCCCATGCGTCTTTCAGATAGTCGCATGGCAGCACTTTGCCATTGTGGGTGTTTTCGAGGCTTAACAGTTTGGTGCGGGCGAAGTGGATGTCATCGGCTTTGATTTTCGCCGCGACTTTATCGAGCGGCAGCGTCGCGTCGCTGGCGGCATCAATCGGTTGTGGTTGAATGCTGCCCAATACCGCGGCGCCGCCCGCTTCGTACAGATAGTTATGCGCGCCCTGACCGACGATATACTCTTCGCCGCGTTCGCAGTGGCTCAGCAGCGCCACCAGGTTAGCCTGGGTGCCGGTTGGCAGAAACAGGGCGGCTTCTTTGCCGCCGAGCTCCGCCGCGTAGCGTTGTAGTTCATTAACGGTCGGGTCATCCCCGTACACATCATCCCCGACCGGGGCGGCCATCATCTGTTCCAGCATGGCGCGCCCAGGTCGGGTGACGGTATCACTACGTAAATCGATCACGGCATTTCCTTTTTTGCATTAGGGTTATGCCTCTCTTTTTACCTGAGCCAGTTGGTTTTCGCCAGTTCGATCACTTCATCGCCACGCCCACTGATGATCGCCCGCAGCATATACAGGCTGAATCCTTTGGCCTGTTCGAGCTTAATTTGCGGTGGAATGGCGAGTTCGTCCTTCGCGACCACCACGTCCACCAGTACCGGCCCGTCAATACTGAACGCTCGCTGTAATGCTTCATCGAGATCGGCCGACTTTTCAACGCGAATCCCGGTAATACCGCAGGCCTCCGCAATATTGGCAAAGTTCGTGTCATGCAGATCGGTGCCGTCGGTCATGTAGCCGCCAGCCTTCATTTCCATCGCCACGAAGCCGAGCACGCTGTTGTTAAAGACCACGATTTTCAGTGGCAGTTTGAGCTGCGCCACCGAGAGAAAATCGCCCATCAGCATGCTAAATCCGCCGTCACCGCACATCGCGACCACCTGTCGGTCCGGCAGGGTGGCTTTCGCACCGAGCGCCTGCGGCATCGCGTTGGCCATCGAGCCGTGGTTGAACGAGCCGAGCAGACGGCGCTTGCCATTCATTTTCAGGTAACGCGCGGCCCATACGGTGGGCGTGCCAACATCACAGGTGAAAATGGCGTCATCGTCGGCGAAATGGCTGATTTGCTGCGCCAGATACTGCGGATGAATGGCTTTTTCACTCGGTTTGGCTAAATCATCGAGTCCTTTACGCGCATCACGATAGTGTTCGAGCGCTTTGTCGAGGAACGCGCGGTCGGTTTTCTCCTCCAGCAGCGGCGTCAGGGTGGCGAGCGTGGCTTTAATATCGCCGATCAGCGCCATATCCACTTTGCTGTGTGCGCCAATGCTGGCCGGATTAATGTCTATCTGAATAATTTTGGCATCGGCCGGGTAGAACGGACGATACGGGAACTGGGTGCCGAGCAACACCAGCGTGTCGGCGTTCATCATGGTGTGGAAACCGGATGAGAAACCAATCAGCCCGGTCATCCCTACGTCGTATGGGTTGTCGTATTCGACGTGTTCTTTGCCGCGCATGGCGTGGACAATTGGCGATTTCAGCGTGCCGGCAAACTCCAGCAGCTCTTTATGCGCCCTGGCGCAGCCGCTGCCGCACAGTAATGCGATGTTGCTGGAGTAACGCAGCAGTTGGGCGAGCTTGCGCAGCTCTTCCATTTCCGGCACCACAACCGGCTGCGGGGCGTGATACCAATGGGTGCTGGCGCTTTCCGGGGCAGGTTTCAGCGCCACATCGCCGGGTAACACCACCACCGAAACGCCACGGTTTAGCACCGCTTTGCGCATCGCAATCGCCAGCACCTGCGGGATCTGTTCGGGTGAAGAGACCAGTTCGCAATAGTGGCTGCATTCGCGGAACAGCTCCTGCGGATGGGTTTCCTGGAAATAACCGCTGCCGATTTCGCTCGACGGAATGTGGGCGGCGATGGCGACTACCGGGACGTGGTTGCGGTGGCAGTCAAACAGACCGTTAATCAGATGCAGGTTGCCAGGCCCGCAGGAACCCGCGCAGACCGCCAGTTCGCCGGTAAGCTGGGCTTCGGCACCCGCAGCAAACGCGGCCACCTCTTCGTGGCGCGTGGCCATCCATTCGATGGTACCCATTTTGTTAAGGCTGTCACTGAGCCCGTTGAGGGAGTCTCCGGTGACACCCCAGATTCGTTTTACCCCGGCTTGTTCAAACGTTTTTGCGATATAAGCTGCAACGGTTTGTTTCATGGGTTTCCTTCTCCTTTTTGTGATACCGCTTACAAGCTTAGATGAAACTCACTGGTGTGCCCGGCAAAATCCCCTTCATCAGGCGAGGACTAAATCGCCCTGAGGATGACAGGAACAGGCCAGCACGTAGCCCTGTTTCTGTTCTTCCCCGGTCAAGGTCATGGTGCTGGTGACAGTGTAATCCCCGCTGATCACCTGCGTTTTGCAACTCCCGCAAACACCGGCGCGACAGGCAGCATTCACCGGCACCTTATTGCTTTCCAGTGCCTCCAGAAGCGTGGTGCCGACCGGCGCATAAAATTCTTTCGCCGGGTGCAGTTGGGTGAATTTCAGCCCGCAGGTTGCAGCTGTGGCGACTGGAGTGAAGAATTTTTCTTTGTAGAAACGCGTCACGCCGAGCCGCTTCACGTTTTCTTCTACCCACTCCATATACGGCGCGGGCCCGCAGGTCATCACCGTCCGCGCGGCCAGACTCGGCACGCTTTCAAGAATGTCCTGGCTTAAACGCCCGGCGACAAAACCGTGCGTGGCGTTGTTTTCCGCCACCATCGTGACCGGATAGTGCCGCCACTCGTCGGCAAAAATCACATCTTTCGGCGAACGGACGCTGAAGATAACCTGCACGTCAGCGTCAGGGCGATGTTTCGCCAGCCAGCGTCGCATCGACATCACCGGCGTGATGCCGCAGCCCGCCGCCAGGAATAGCAGTTTGTCTGTGGGTTTATCGTCACAGGTAAACTCTCCTTGTGCATCGGACAGCCACAGATAGTCGCCGCGTTTCACATCGCGGGTCAGCCACTCAGAACCTGCGCCGTCGTTAATACGGCGCACGGTGAGGGTGATGAACTCGCTCACACCCGGCGTGGATGACAGCGTGTAGGCGCGCAGCGTATCCGCAGAATCACGGATGCTCACCAGCGCATACTGTCCGGCGCGATACGGGTAGGCGTCGTGACACAACAGCGACAGCGTCCACACATCCGGCGTTTCCTGTGTGATGTGGTGAACCTGCATCCGCCACGGGCATTGTGGAGTTGGCATGGTCATGGTCTGCTCCTTATGCGCACAGCATCTGCTTTAAATCCTGCTCAACGGTGGTAATGGCGCGCAGGCCAAATTTCTCGTTCAGGACAGCCAGTAAATCCGGGGTCAGGAAGCCCGGCGCGGTTGGCCCGGTGACGATATTTTTCACGCCCAGAGAGAGCAGCGTCAGCAGAATGACGATCGCTTTCTGCTCAAACCATGAGAGCACGAGCGATAGCGGCAGGTCGTTCACGCCGCAGCCGAGTTTTTCCGCCAGCGTAACCGCCAGAATGATCGCCGAGTAGGCGTCGTTACACTGACCCGCATCCACCAGGCGCGGCAGGCCTTCGATGTCACCGAAATCCAGTTTATTGAAACGGTATTTGCCGCAGGCGAGGGTCATGACCAGGCAGTCGTCTGGCACGCTGGTGGCAAAATCGGTGAAGTAACTGCGTTCAGTGCGTTCGCCGTCGCAGCCGCCGACGAGGAAAATGTGGCGCAGTTTTTCGCGGCTGACCAGGTCGATCAGCGTATCCGCTGCTCCGAGCAGGGTCTGACGGCCAAAACCGACGGTGATCAAGTGTTCAATTTCGTCATACGGGAAGCCCGCCAGCTGTTGAGCCTGCTCTATAACCGGCGTGAAATCATCGCCTTCAAGATGGCTGACGTCCGGCCAGCCGACGATGCTGCGGGTCCAGATGCGATGGTCATACTCGCCAACGGTGGGGTCGATAATGCAGTTGGAGGTCATCACCACGGGGCCTGGGAAGCGGGCAAATTCGACCTGCTGGTTCTGCCAGCCGCTGCCATAGTTCCCGACCAGATGTTTGAATTTACGCAGCTCGGGGTAACCGTGCGCAGGCAGCATTTCGCCGTGGGTATAGACGTTTACGCCGGTGCCTTCGGTTTGCAGCAGCAGGTTATAGAGGTCTTTCAGGTCGTGGCCGGAAATCAGAATCGCTTTGCCCGCCACTGTTTTCACGTTGACCTGCGTTGGGGTTGGATGGCCGTAAGCGTTGGTTTCACCGGCATCGAGAATGCTCATCACCTTGAAGTTCATCTGGCCAATTTCCATCGAACATTCCAGCAGGGCGTTCATGTCCGCAGGCCAGGTACCGAGCCAGGCCATGATTTTATGGTATTGCGCGTAGATGTCGTTGTCGTATTGGCCCAGCACGTGGGCGTGTTCCATGTACGCCGCTGCACCTTTCAGGCCATACAGGCACAGCAGGCGCAGGCCGAGAATGTTGTCCCCGATGGTGGCTTTGTCTTTATTCGGGGTGAACATTTCGGCCTGGCGCTGTAAATCACCGAGGTCGTCGCTGACCAGCTGTAAATCGGCCATCGGGTTATCAACCGTGACACTCGCATTTTTCGCCAGACACTGCGCTTTGAGCGCCTCTCGCAGGGCGATGGCCTTACGGGCATAGCCGACGATGCGTGGTGAATCGAAATTCACGTTGGTCAGCGTAGAGAAAAAGGCGCGCGGGGCGAAGCTGTCAACCTCATGACTGATGATGCCGAACTCGCGAGCCTGGAGCGCCCAGGCAGAAAGCCCTTGCAGCGTGGCGATCAGTAAATCCTGAAGGTCAGACGTTTGCGCAGTTTTGCCGCACATTCCCTGGGCGTAAGCGCAGCCGTTCCCGGCAGGGGTACGAATGGTTTGTTCACATTGCACACAGAACATAATCACACCTTTATAAGTTATATAACAAATACATGTTTAAGGGTAAGCCTGTGAGAAAGCGCTGAAAAGGGATATGTCGGGCAACTTACAGGGAGATTGATTTAACGCAATTTTGGCGGCAGCGAGCGCTACCGCCTTGGGGGTATTACGCGGAGAAAAGCGCCATCAGCAGCGGAACCAGCAGGCTCAAAATAAAGCCGTGGACGATAGCCGCAGGCACAATTTCCAGGCCGCCGGAACGTTGTAAAACCGGCAATGTAAAGTCCATCGACGTGGCGCCGCATAGCCCGAGGGCGGTCGAACGGTGCCGTAATACCAGGCCGGGAATAAGCATAATGGCGATAAGCTCGCGCGCCAGGTCATTAAAGAAGGCGGCGCTGCCAATCACGGGGCCATAAGATTCGGTCAGCAAAATACCCGACAGCGAATACCAACCGAAGCCCGACGCCATGGCCAGACCGGTTTTTATCGGCAGGCCGAGAATAAGGGCATTAATCACGCCGCCTGCCAATGAACTCAGGACCACGACCACCGCGACCATCATTCCCCGGCGATTAAGTACAATCTGCTTGAGGGTCATTCCGTTATTGCGAAGCTGGATACCAATCAGGAATAAAAGGAAGATCAGGGTATATTCGCTGGCTTCGGTGGCGTGATGCAAAATGGGCCAGCCGGTAAGACCCAGAAGAAAGCCCAGTAATACCACGCCGCACAGCTGTAATGACTCCATTGCCATTGCAATACGTGAGGGTAATTTTTCCTGTTGGTGGTTGTGGCGCCAGGGAAGCGTGCGTTCGAGCCATAGCAGGGCAATAATATTGCACAGCAGAATAACCACAATACTGACGGCAGAATAATGAAATATGGCGAGAAGATTACTGGCCAGATTATCCAGAAACGCCAGGCTGATGCCCATGAAAAAGAGGATAACGTAAACAATCCAGCTCAGTAGACGATTAATCCATTGCAGTGCATGACGATGGCGCAGGGGAATCAGGTAACCTGCTACCAGCGGCACAAGAATAATAAGTAATCCCGAAAACATGAACGGCACGGTCCTTTTGTATGTAAAAAGCGCACCTGACACTACCGAAAGAGCGGGAGGGAGTAAAGCTGCCAAAAAAGAAAAGGCCCGGCAATGCCGGGCCTTCGGGGAATACCGTCGCGAATTAGTCGCGTTTTTCCAGCAGGGTGCGGTACAGCACGCCGCCGAGGATACCGCCGATGATTGGCATTACCCAGAACAGCCACAGCTGCTGCAGTGCCCAACCACCCTGGAAGATAGCGACCGCGGTGCTACGCGCCGGGTTAACAGAGGTGTTGGTTACCGGGATGCTGATCAGGTGGATCAGGGTCAGTGCCAGACCGATAGCGATTGGCGCGAAACCAGCCGGTGCACGTTTATCGGTTGCACCGTGGATCACCATCAGGAAGCCACAGGTCAGAACGATTTCAATCACGATAGCAGACAGCATGGAGTAGCCATCCGGTGAATGTTCGCCGTAACCGTTAGATGCGAAGCCACTTGCCGCTGCGTCAAAGCCGGTTTTACCGCTAGCAACCAGATAAAGCACTGCTGCTGCAATAATGCCGCCAATAACCTGAGCAATGATATAGCCCAGAATATCTTTAGTCGGGAAACGACCGCCAGCCCACAGACCTAAAGTGACTGCTGGGTTGAAGTGACCACCAGAAATATGACCCACAGCATAGGCCATTGTCAGTACAGTTAAACCAAATGCCAGTGCAACGCCCGCGAAACCAATACCTAATTCCGGGTATCCTGCCGCCAGCACGGCGCTACCGCAACCACCAAATACAAGCCAGAATGTACCAAAACATTCTGCAGCCAGTTTTCTGAACATAACCACCTCAAAGAAATAACAGTGACGGTGTCAGGAAATTCTGCACCGGACATTATTTATCGTCACAAAGGGAAGACGACATAATTAAGAACCGTTATTTTAAGAACTAACGCCGTCCCTTCACCAGTGAAATAAAGCCACTACTATTGATTTAAGTTAATGTCTGGTCATTCCTTACACGTGGTTAAGGTAAAATGAGTATAGATTATTTTTTGCCAGTCAAATCTGGTGTAAGAATAAATTTAGCGCAACGCGTTATTAATTGATTTGTTATTAATTTCTATAGGTAAATATCACGGGCGTTTTTTGTCATAACCTGACGTTGTTTCGGCTATCCCCCCCAGACGCCTGCCGCTATACTCCTGTTAACGAAAGGGAAGTTTTCAGGCGGAGGGTGTATGCTTCTCGAAAGAGTGGAGATTGTGGGCTTTCGGGGTATCAACCGGTTATCGTTGATGCTGGAACAGAACAACGTATTAATCGGTGAGAACGCCTGGGGTAAATCCAGCTTGCTGGATGCGCTGACCTTATTGTTATCGCCTGACTCTGCGCTCTATCACTTCGTTCGCGATGATTTCTGGTTTCCGCCTGGAGACATTCAGGGACGCGAACACCATCTGCATATTATTCTGACGTTCCGCGAGCTGGAGCCCGGTCGCCATCGGGTGCGCCGCTATCGCCCGCTGGAACCGTGTTGGGTGCCTTCGCACGATGGCTATCAGCGTATTCACTATCGCCTCGAGGGCGAGCTGGCGGAAGACGACACGGTGATGACCTTACGCAGCTTTATCGATGGGGAAGGCCATGCGCTGCCGCTGCATGATATTGATTCCAGAGCTGGGCATCTGGTGCGGCTGATGCCGGTGCTACGCCTGCGTGACGCCCGATTTATGCGGCGGATTCGTAACGGTACGGTGCCCAATGTACCTGATGTCGAAATTACCGCCCGACAGCTCGATTTCCTCTCCCGGGAACTGGTGACCAGCCCGCAAAACTTGTCCGATGGGCAGATTCGTCAAGGACTGTCGGCGATGGTGCAGTTGCTGGAACACTACTTTTCCGAACAGGGCAGTGCGGGTTCGCGCCATCGGCTGATGCGCCGCCGCTCCCACGATGAACAACGCAGTTGGCGCTACCTCGATATCATCAACCGGATGATCGACAAACCGGGCGGACGTAGCCATCGCGTGATCCTGCTGGGGCTTTTTTCTACGCTATTGCAGGCCAAAGGCACGGTGCGGCTCGATAAAGATGCCCGACCGTTGCTGCTGGTGGAAGATCCGGAAACGCGGCTGCATCCGATTATGCTGTCGGTGGCGTGGAATCTGCTGAACCTGTTGCCGCTCCAGCGCATTACGACCACTAACTCCGGTGAGCTACTGTCGATGACGCCTGTGGAGCACGTCTGCCGTCTGGTGCGTGATTCCTCGCGCGTCGCCACCTGGCGTCTTGGTCCCGACGGCTTGAGCGCGGAAGACGGGCGACGTATCGCGTTTCACATTCGCTTTAACCGTGCCTCATCGCTCTTTTCCCGCTGTTGGCTGCTGGTGGAAGGCGAAACGGAAACCTGGGTTATCAACGAGTTGGCACGCCAGTGCGGGCACCATTTTGATGCCGAAGGGATTAAAGTGATTGAGTTCGCGCAGTCAGGCCTCAAACCGTTGATTAAGTTTGCCCGGCGGATGGGCATTGAGTGGCACGTGTTAGTCGACGGCGACGAAGCGGGGAAAAAGTACGCCGCCACGGTGCGCGGTCTCCTGAATAATGACCGGGAGCTTGAGCGACATCACCTCACCACGCTTCCGGCGTTGGATATGGAACACTTCATGTACCGTCAGGGGTTTGACGACGTTTATCATCGTGTGGCGCAAATTCCGGACGGCGTGCCGATGAACATGCGGCGGGTGATCATCAAAGCAATTCACCGGTCATCAAAACCGGATTTGGCGATAGAAGTGGCGATGGAGGCCGGACGACGCGGTGTTGATGCTGTTCCGAGCTTGCTGCGCAACATGTTTTCCCGCGTGCTATGGCTGGCACGCGGGCGGGCAGATTAAGGCTGACACACCCCGGCGGTCTGCGTTTGCAGGCCGTCGAGCAGTTCATAACGACGGCGGTATTCGGAGCGCTTCTTGCTGGCAATCTCTTCCATCGACTTGCGCGGCATGGTCAGCGGCAGCAGATAGTCGCCGTTATCGTCGACATTCCCGCCAAGCGATTCCCAGAAGCGATTGTAATCCGCGTGCAGTTTGTCCTGTTTTTTCCGGCGATAGCGCACGCTGCGGTAGATATGCGTTTCATTACTCACCGCGCGAATCATCGCCACGTCCATTTTCTGAGCGAGGACCCTCGCCGCTTCGACCAGCAGGCGTTTCGGGAACAGGCCGTTGCACGATTTGGTGGCGGCCTGAATCAGTTCGTGCGGCACGTGTGATTTCGCGCCCTGCATTCCACCAATATACAGCGTCCGCTTGCCGTCGAACGGGCACAGCGTAAAGGTCAATTCTGCCAGCACGGTGTTGTCTGCATCGGTAAACACCAGTGTGGCTTCACCTTCTTTATCGAGAAACGCATCTGAGAGCAGACGGATGCTGAACGTCTGTTCGTCGCGTCCGGTGAGGGTGGCGAGCGTCACACCCCGACGGCTGAGCCACCCATTCATTACCTGAACCGGCAGGTGCTGAGCCATAATCTGATAATGGGCAATCAGCGCCTCGGTGGCATTCTGGCGCGGCATGTTCATCGACAGCCACGGACGGTGTAAACGACACGGCAGGCCCGGCTGTACGTGCAGCATGTCCAGCAATTGAGGCTGTTGTGCCAGGCGCGACAACAGCGTGGCAGTGCTGAATGGCGTCGCCAACGAACGCAGCATAAACTTGCGACGATAGGCCGGGTTTTTCCAGGCCAGACCCGGCATCAGTTGCCCGCTGCTCAATAGCCGAAACAGCTGCCAACCGCTCTGTGACGTTGGGAGGTCTGAATAAGAAAGTTCTGCGTTGAGTGACATACGGGACACCTTACCGGAGTGAAAAGGCGAATTTATCAATGCGTTCCTCAACGCAGAGGCAACGGTCTGGCCGTCGCTCAAAAAGAGAGGGTTCCGTTCAAGAAATGTTTAGATACAATCAACGGCAGAAGATAAACACGTAGGATTTTTATGAAGCTGAAGGGAAAGGGCAAAAAAATTTACCTGGTTCTCGCCGGGGTGATACTGCTGGCGGGGTTCTGGTTATGGCGGACGCTGAACGCACCGTTGCCGAGCTATCAAACGCTGATTGTCCGCAAGGGCGACTTGCAACAGAGCGTGCTGGCGACCGGAAAACTGGACGCGGTGCGTAAAGTCGACGTCGGTGCGCAGGTCAGCGGCCAGCTGAAAACGCTGTCGGTCGCGATTGGCGACAAGGTGAAGAAAGATCAGCTGTTGGGGGTTATCGACCCTGAGCAAGCGCAAAACCAAATCAAAGAGGTGGAAGCGACGCTGATGGAGCTGCGCGCGCAGCGCTTGCAGGCGCTGGCGGAACGCAAGCTTGCGCAGGTGACCTATGCCCGTAACCAGCAGCTGGCTAAAACAAAGCTTATTTCGCAGCAGGATCTGGACACTACCGCCACGGACGTGGCGGTAAAAGAGGCGCAGATTGGCACCATTGATGCCCAAATCAAGCGCAACCAGGCGACCCTGGACACGGCCAAAACCAACCTCGATTACACCCGTATTCTGGCGCCGATGGCAGGCGAAGTGACGCAAATTACCACGCTGCAAGGCCAGACGGTGATTGCTGCCCAGCAGGCACCCAATATTCTGACCTTGGCCGATCTCCGCACCATGCTGGTGAAAGCCCAGGTCTCCGAGGCCGACGTGATTCACCTCAAGCCGGGTCAGAAAGCCTGGTTTACGGTACTGGGCGATCCGCTGACCCGCTACGAAGGCACGCTGAAAGACATTCTGCCGACGCCGGAAAAGGTCAATGACGCCATTTTCTATTACGCGCGTTTTGAAGTGCCGAACCCGAAAGGCGTGCTGCGCCTGGAAATGACCGCTCAGGTGCATATTCAGCTTTCGGGGGTGAACAATGTGCTGAGCATTCCACTTTCTGCCCTGGGCGATGCGACGGGCGATAACCGGTATAACGTGCGCCTGCTGCGTAACGGCGAAGTCAAAGAGCGGGAAATTACCCTCGGCTCACGAAACGACACCGATGTGGAAGTGGTGAAAGGTCTCGAAGAGGGCGATGAAGTCATTACCGGTGAGGGCAAACCTGGGGCGGCGAAATGACGGCGCTGCTCGAACTCAGCCACATTCGTCGCAGCTATCCTTCCGGTGACCAGAGCGTTGAGGTTTTGAAAGGGATTACGCTCAGCATTCATGCGGGTGAAATGGTGGCGATCGTCGGCGCATCCGGCTCCGGTAAATCGACGCTGATGAACATTCTCGGTTGTCTCGATAAGCCGACCAGCGGCACCTATCGTGTCGCGGGCACCGACGTAGCAACCCTCGACGGCGATGCGCTGGCGCGGCTGCGTCGCGAGCATTTCGGCTTTATTTTCCAGCGATACCATTTGCTGTCGCACCTGACGGCGGCGCAAAACGTGGAGGTGCCTGCGGTGTATGCGGGCACGGAACGCAAACGACGCCTTGAGCGGGCGCAGCAGCTGTTGCAGCGTCTGGGGCTGGGCGATCGCGTGGATTATCAGCCTTCGCAGCTTTCCGGTGGTCAGCAACAGCGCGTGAGTATCGCCCGCGCGCTGATGAACGGCGGGCAGGTGATTCTGGCCGATGAACCGACCGGGGCGCTCGACAGCCATTCTGGCGAAGAGGTGATGGCGATTCTGCATCAACTCAAATCCCAGGGGCATACGGTGATTATCGTCACCCATGACCCGACGGTGGCGGCGCAGGCTGAGCGCATCATTGAAATTCGCGACGGTGAAATCATCAGCGATCCACCCGCAAAAATAGCGCTATCGGGTGCGTCAAACATCGCGACAACCGGTGAGCTTTCCGGCTGGCGGCAGTTCATCAGCGGCTTTCGCGAGGCGCTGGCGATGGCCTGGCTGGCAATGGCGGCCAACAAAATGCGCACCCTGTTAACGATGCTTGGGATCATTATCGGTATCACCTCGGTGGTGTCGATTGTGGTGGTGGGCGATGCCGCCAAGCAGATGGTGCTGGCGGATATCCGCGCCATCGGGACCAACACCATCGATGTTTATCCCGGCAAAGATTTCGGTGACGACGATCCGCAATATCAGCAGGCGTTGAAATATGACGACCTGATGGCGATCCAGAAGCAATCCTGGGTGAGTTCTGCCACACCTGCGGTGTCAAAAAGCCTGCGTTTACGGGTGGGCAATACCGACGTTTCGGCCAGCGTAGAAGGCGTGGGCGCGCAATATTTTAACGTTTATGGCATGACCTTCAGCGAAGGGAATACCTTCAATGACGTGCAGCTGAACGGCCGGGCACAGGTGGTGGTGCTTGACGGGAATACCCGTCGCCAGCTGTTCCCGAATAAAGCCAATGTGGTGGGTGAAATCATTCTGGTAGGCAATATGCCTGCCACCATTATTGGCGTGGCGGATGAAAAGCAGGGGATGTTCGGCAGCAGTAAAATCCTCCGCGTCTGGCTGCCGTACACCACGATGGCCGGACGGGTGATCGGCCAGTCGTGGCTGAACTCGATAACAGTCCGCGTGAACGAGGGGTATGACAGCACGCTGGCGGATCAACAGCTCACGCGTTTACTGAATCTGCGCCATGGGAAGAAAGATTTCTTTACCTGGAACATGGACAGCATCTTGAAAACCGCTGAGCGGACCACACATACACTACAGTTGTTCTTAACGCTGGTGGCGATTATTTCGCTGGTGGTCGGCGGCATCGGGGTGATGAATATCATGTTGGTGTCGGTGACGGAACGCACCCGTGAAATCGGGATTCGCATGGCCGTTGGCGCGCGAGCCAGCGACGTACTGCAACAGTTTTTGATTGAAGCGGTGCTGGTGTGTCTGGTGGGCGGTGCGTTGGGCGTCAGTTTATCGCTGGTTATCGCCTTCACACTGCAGCTATTTTTGCCCGACTGGGGAATCGGTTTCTCACCGCTGGCGCTGCTGATGGCGTTTATCTGTTCGACGCTGACCGGCGTGCTGTTTGGCTGGTTACCCGCGCGAAATGCCGCCCGGCTCGATCCGGTGGATGCGTTGGCGCGAGAATAGCGGACATAAAAATGCCAGGCACGGAAAAACAGTGACTGGCATTTTGAGGGCAGCATGTACACAATGGAACTAAAGGTTACGCCACTGCGGCGACTTCAGCTTCGACCGGAACGATGACGCTGGCGTGATTGCCTTTTGGCCCCTGGTGGACATCAAACCGAACGGGTTGTCCGGCTTTTAACGTTCTGTAGCCATCCATCTGGATGGTGGAGTAATGCGCGAAGATATCTTCGCCGCCGCCTTCAGGGCAGATAAAACCGAACCCTTTAGCATTGTTGAACCACTTAACAGTACCCATTTCCATACATCGACATCCTTCGAGAATCTTATAATCAGATGGAAAGAACCGGTGGTGAAATCAGCAGGCTGTTCAAAACCTCGCCAACTCTCGCCTGTACAATTTAGATAAATCAGGCATCGCGTCAAGCGGCAGATAGCGAAGTTCGGTGAAAAATGCACCAAAATTTGAAGCAGTTAACGCTATTGCAAGGAATGTGACAAAAGTCGCGATTAGCAGGAATGGCGAATGGCAGTAATAGAGGATAGTTATCTACGCTTTACTGTAGATTCAAATGAACTCGCTCTGGGAAGCCGACGGGATGTTTCCCGCCGGAGCGGCAACCAAAGATGAACACTGATAATGGGTAAGACGCGTGATTGGCTGGATTTCGACCAGCTTGCAGAAGACAAAGTACGCGACGCGCTACAGCCGCCGTCGATGTATAAAGTGATATTGCTCAATGATGATTACACGCCAATGGAGTTTGTTATTGACGTGTTACAGAAATTCTTTTCTTATGATGTAGAACGTGCAACGCAACTGATGCTCGCCGTTCACTATCAGGGCAAAGCGATTTGCGGCGTGTTTACTGCCGAAGTCGCCGAAACCAAAGTTGCGATGGTGAACACGTACGCGAAGGAAAACGAACATCCGTTGTTGTGTACGCTGGAACAGGCCTGATTTCAGGCCTTCAAATTGGGGGAGGTGCCTATGCTCAATCAAGAACTGGAACTCAGTTTAAATATGGCTTTCGCCAGAGCGCGCGAGCACCGTCATGAGTTTATGACCGTCGAGCATCTGTTGCTGGCTCTGCTCAGCAACCCATCTGCCCGCGAAGCGCTGGAAGCCTGCTCCGTGGATCTGGTGGCGCTGCGTCAGGAACTCGAAGCCTTCATCGAACAGACCACGCCGGTACTGCCAGCCAGCGAAGAAGAGCGCGACACTCAGCCGACGCTCAGCTTCCAGCGCGTATTACAGCGTGCCGTATTCCACGTTCAATCGTCCGGTCGTAGCGAAGTCACTGGTGCGAATGTCCTGGTCGCCATCTTCAGCGAGCAGGAGTCCCAGGCGGCCTATCTGCTGCGCAAACATGAAGTGAGCCGTCTCGATGTGGTGAACTTCATCTCCCACGGCACGCGTAAAGACGAGCCGAGCCAGTCTTCCGATTCCGGAAGCCAACCGAACACTGAAGAGCAAGCAGGCGGGGAGGATCGTATGGAAAACTTCACCACCAATTTAAATCAGCTTGCTCGCGTAGGCGGCATTGACCCGCTGATTGGCCGCGATAAAGAGCTGGAGCGCGCCATACAGGTTCTGTGCCGTCGTCGTAAAAATAACCCGCTGCTGGTCGGTGAGTCCGGCGTCGGTAAAACCGCCATTGCGGAAGGGCTTGCCTGGCGCATTGTACAGGGCGATGTGCCGGAAGTGATTGCCGATTGCACTCTTTACTCGCTGGATATTGGCTCGCTGCTGGCGGGGACCAAATATCGTGGCGATTTTGAAAAACGCTTTAAAGCGCTGCTCAAACAGCTGGAGCAGGATACCAACAGCATCCTGTTTATCGACGAGATCCACACCATTATCGGTGCGGGTGCGGCGTCCGGTGGCCAAGTTGATGCGGCAAACCTGATTAAACCGCTGCTCTCTAGCGGCAAAATCCGGGTGATTGGTTCCACGACGTATCAGGAATTTAGCAACATTTTCGAAAAAGACCGTGCGCTGGCACGTCGCTTCCAGAAAATTGATATCACTGAGCCGTCAGTGGAAGAGACCGTTCAGATCATTAACGGCCTGAAGCCGAAGTACGAAGCGCACCACGATGTGCGTTATACCGCGAAAGCGGTGCGTGCGGCGGTGGAGCTGGCGGTGAAATACATTAACGATCGTCATTTACCGGATAAAGCGATTGATGTGATCGACGAAGCGGGCGCGCGTGCGCGTCTGATGCCGGTCAGCAAACGTAAGAAAACAATCAACGTTGCGGATATCGAAACCGTGGTGGCCCGTATCGCGCGTATCCCTGAGAAGAGCGTCTCTCAGAGCGACCGCGACACGCTGAAAAACCTCGGCGATCGCCTGAAAATGCTGGTCTTTGGTCAGGATAAAGCCATTGAGGCCTTAACCGAAGCCATCAAGATGAGCCGGGCAGGTCTGGGCCAGGATCATAAACCGGTCGGTTCGTTCCTGTTCGCCGGGCCAACCGGGGTCGGTAAAACCGAGGTGACTGTTCAGCTGTCGAAAGCACTCGGCATTGAGCTGCTGCGTTTCGATATGTCCGAATACATGGAACGCCATACCGTGAGCCGTCTGATCGGTGCGCCTCCAGGCTACGTGGGCTTCGATCAGGGCGGTCTGCTGACCGACGCGGTTATCAAGCATCCGCACGCGGTACTGCTGCTCGATGAAATCGAAAAAGCCCACCCGGATGTCTTCAACCTGCTGTTGCAGGTGATGGATAACGGTACGCTGACCGATAACAACGGCCGCAAAGCAGACTTCCGTAACGTGGTGCTGGTGATGACCACCAACGCCGGGGTGCGTGAAACTGAGCGTAAATCTATCGGCCTGATCCACCAGGATAACAGCACCGATGCGATGGAAGAGATCAAAAAGATCTTCACGCCAGAATTCCGTAACCGTCTGGACAACATCATCTGGTTCGATCACCTGTCAACGGATGTCATCCATCAGGTCGTCGACAAGTTCATTGTTGAACTTCAGGTGCAGCTGGATCAGAAAGGCGTGTCGCTGGAAGTGAGTCAGGAAGCTCGCGACTGGCTGGCAGAGAAAGGCTATGACCGTGCGATGGGTGCGCGTCCGATGGTGCGCGTGATTCAGGACAACCTGAAGAAACCGCTCGCCAACGAGCTGCTGTTTGGTTCACTGGTTGACGGCGGTCAGGTCACCGTGGCGTTGGATACCGACGCCAATGCGTTGACCTATGACTTCCAGGCGGCGCAAAAGCGTAAACCGGAAGCGGCGCACTAACCGACGGTGTGATAACTGAAATGACGAAACCGGGCGAAAGCCCGGTTTTTTTATGCCTGAACCTTAAAAGGCGACAGCTACATCCAACAGACCGGACACGCCATCGCTATGCGTATCGGCGGTGAGATAATTCACCCGGGTGCTGACCGTTACGCTGCGGTAATGCGCGCTGAGCTGCACACCCGCTTTGTACAGGTTCTTGCTGCCATAGGCGGAGGTTTGGTCCACGCCAATGCCATAAAGCGTGCCATGGCTTTCTGTGGAAGCATCATTCAGCATCCGTTCGTAACCCAATGCGATCCCAGGGATCAGCGACCAGTTGCCCACCGCCTGCGGCAGAATGTTAATGCCTAAATCGGCGGTCAGACTGGTTTGCGTTTCGTTGACGCCCGACATGTCCAGCGCCAGTTCGCTGCCGCTCTCTTTGAAGCTGTCGAGATTTAAATGGGTGACCTGCACGCCAACGGCAGGCGTCAGGCTCAACGTTGCGGCATTTGCCAGCCAGCCAACAGATGCACGGCCGCTGTAGTATCCGCCGTGGGTGTCGCCCTGAGCGGTGCCTAGGCCTCCGCCTAAGTGGCGGTCGCTCTGGTAGTCGATATAGCCTGCGCTACCCTGAAGTCCGACCCACGGACCCTCATCCAGTGAATTCAGAGCGTAGCGGGCGCCGAGGCTCATCTGTGTCGTATTCGTTTTTACATCGCCCCCGGCGGCGGAAACGGAGCCGTGGCTGTAACCCACACCACCGTTGACCGCGCTGTGATCGGTAAAGCGATATGTAGCACCTACCAGCGCACCATGGGTGTGTTCATTGCTTGAACTGGCATCGTTGCTGCCGTCGGTGCCGAGATAACCAGACTGCCCCTGTAACCACACGAGCGACTGCTCATTCTGCAAACCTTGGCCGGAAATTACTGGTGCGAGGGAATCATACAAACGAGAAGGCTGACGCAGTAAATAGCTGCTGGCATCGGCATGCACTTGGCCACCAACCTGCTTTTCAACATCAGAAAGCGTTCCCTGGTCGATGGCGCTTTGGAGAAAATAGTTATACGCCGTGTCGTGCCCCGAAAGCGGGGAGTCCTGCAATGTGATCAATAATGATGCACCGTTGGCGGCGTTGCCGGTGAAATCGCGTTGCCCTGGCAGGGTAAGATAGCGCACCATTTTCCCGCGCAGCACGTAGATTGTTGCCTGATCCAGACCCAGACCTTCTTTCAGGTAATTATCCATTGAACCATAGCTGGACACCACCTGATCAAGCCCGGCCTGTAACCAGTTGGCACGTACGCCCATCAGTGCACCGTAGGTATCGCGCATGGAGGCGGGAAGGACTGCCAGCGTGGCGTTGAGCCGCTCGGCAGTGTAGTCGTTGGTGGCGAGATAGTTCGCTACGATATCGTCATGGTTGACGCCAGCGATGGTTTGCAGCACCGCGCTCACCCAACCTGTTCTGTCTTTTCCTGCGGTGCAGTGGAACAGGGCCGCATCATCAGCGTTGGCGAGTTCGCGGAATACGTCGCCAAGCCCCTGACGGGCGTATGGCGTGGTGACAAAACTGCGTTCACCGTCTTCCATCATTGTATCCACATCTTTCACAGTCATTTTGCTGAGATCGATAACGAAGGCGCCGTTATTGCCAATCAAATCGACATTTACGTATTTGCTGTTGCCGGGAAGGGTGTCCGCCTGTGCCGCGACTTCTGCCGGAGAGCGCAAATCGATTACCGTTTTGACTTTGAGCTGTTCAAGCACCGAGAGATCGTCATCTTGTGGTGTCAGGGCATTGGAGCGATAGAAAACCCCTGCGCGCATTACGCCATCATTGGCGGTGCTGTAAGCGCTGGTTATCCCGGCGACGTCACGAAAATTATCGATCCCCGCAAGATGTGGGGTTGAGAGAGACGTATCCGCAGCATGCGCGGTACAACAAACCAGACCAATAAGCAGAGCCAGAGGTCGAACCGAAGATTTCAAAACTACACTCCTTGCCATCAATGATGAATAAGGCACGAAGTATAAGAAGCGATTGTTATGTTTTTATTTCAACAATGTTAATGCCGACATGAAATAAATTAAATGAGAACAAATGGTTATGATTTACATCGGCAATCATTCAGCACCGCTGCGTGGTGCTTTAACTGCTCGTTAACTTTATTGTTACATTGTTGATGTGCTGCTGGTGGGCGCGATCATTATCACGGCGGCAGGCAATGAACTGACGATTGTTCATCCGGGGGAGTATATCGATAGCGTGGGGTTGACAGTGTGGGAGAGTGTTTGCAGGCAGGAGGCCACGCATAAAGCGCATGAGCGCCCAGAATTGAAAAAGGTCGGGGGATTCCCGACCTTTCAGCATAAACGTGCCCAGCGGGCCGTTTAGCGATTAGCGACTACGGAAGACAATGCGGCCTTTGCTCAGGTCGTACGGGGTCAACTCAACAGTCACTTTGTCGCCCGTCAGAATGCGGATGTAGTTTTTACGCATTTTACCGGAGATATGCGCAGTTACCACGTGCCCGTTTTCAAGCTCTACGCGGAACATAGTGTTAGGTAACGTATCGAGAACGGTACCCTGCATTTCAATATTGTCTTCTTTGGCCATCTAGTCCTCGGGGGGGTATCACTACCATAGTTTTGAACCGGCAAGATAATGCCGAAATTCAGCAATTAAGTAAAGATTTACCCGTCATCTTTCGGCCTTATGCCGGTGTGTAGGGTAAAAAGAGATCGTTTTTGCGCATTACCCGTCTGTCATACACAGAGACCGTATGACGAGCGCAAACGTATAGGGGATATTCCTGAAACGATGGCGGGGCAACAGGCAGAAACGACTTCCGAGGCAATTATATCACCTTGACAATGAATGTGCCGAAAACATTTACATTGTGGGTAAAAAGAGGGTACGAGGAACCCAAAAGTGCCCTGGCAGCGGTTGCGTACGCAATTCTGCGAGGTATTCCAGGTATTCGCGGCGGGGAATTTCGACCGCACCCAACGACGCTGTATGATTATTAAGCACCTGACAATCCATTAGTTTTCCGCCCTGTCCGGCAAAAGCCTGCGAGAAAACCAGCAGTGCACTTTTTGAGGCATTTTCCGCCCGGCTGAACATCGACTCACCGCAGAACAGCGCGCCTTGCGCCACGCCATACATGCCACCCACCAGCTCACTTCCCAGCCACACCTCAACTGAATGCGCGTGTCCAAGTTCATGCAAACGGTGATAGGCCTGCACGATACTTTCGGTAATCCACGTGCCTTCATCGCGATCGGCGGCGCAGCCTTCTATCACCTGGCCGAAGGCGTGATTGAGCGTGATGCGAAAAGGGGACGATTTGTGGAACCGTTTCATGCTGCGGCTGACATGGAATGCGTCAGGCCATAAAACGGCACGGGGGTCGGGCGACCACCATAAAATAGGGTCGCCGGGAGAAAACCAGGGAAAGATACCACGCTGATAGGCCATCAACAGCCGCGCCGGGCTGAGATCGCCACCCAGCGCGAGCAAACCGTTAGGCTCGCGCAGGGCACCTTCCGGCGACGGGAAGGTTATAGAATGACGTGACAACTGGACCAGCCGCATACTTCACAACTCCACGTCCGACGATATTAGTGAATAGTAGTCTACAGACGCTGTCTGAACTGATAATAACGCCCCTGTTGGGCCAGCAATTCTGCGTGAGTACCATGCTCAATAATTTGTCCGTTGTCCATCACAATTATTTGCTCAAACTGTGCCAGTCCACGCAGGCGGTGGGTCACCATCAGCACGGTTTTATCGCGCATCACATCGGCCAGTAAATCAAGAATTTGGCTTTCTGTGGTGGCGTCGAGGCCTTCGGTCGGTTCGTCGAGGAGCATCAGCGGTGCATCGTGCAGTAGGGCGCGGGCAATCGCCAGGCGACGCAGTTCGCCACCGGAGAGTTGGCGGCCACCTTCACCAAGCCAGCTGTTCAGCCCGCTATCGTCGAGCAGTTTTTCCAGACCGGTGCGCACAAGAACGGCGCTCAGCGCGTCATCCGTAGCGTTCGGAGCTGCCAGCAGCAGGTTATCCCGCAGCGTGGCGCTGAAGAGGTGCACGCGTTGTGGAACCACGCTCATGGTGCGACGCAGCGTCCTTTCATCCATAGAAGAAATCGGCTGCTCATTCAGCAGTAATTCTCCGCTTTGCGGATCCCACGCACGAGTCAGCAGCTGTAACAGTGTCGATTTCCCGCATCCGGTTCGGCCCAAGATCGCAATATGTTCTCCGGCGTTGACGTGTAAATTAAGATTCATCAGCGCCGGCTGCGTCTGCTGCGGGTAGGTAAAGCTGACATTCTTCAGCGTCAGGCTCACGCGCTGTGGCACGTCAGAAGCCGTCTCAGAGAATGTGACTTCGGGTTGTTGCCCGGTCAGTTCGGTTATCCGCACCGCAGAAGCCATGACCTGCCCAAGGTGCTGGAAGGCTCCTGTCACCGGGGCCAGTGCTTCAAACGCGGCCAGTGCGCAGAACACAAACAGTGCGATCAACGGGCCTGGCTGGCTGTTGCCGCCCACGCCGCCTGCCGCCATCCACAGCATCACAATGACCGCCGCAGCGCCCATCAGCAGCATCAGCGCTTGGGAAAGGGCAGTCAGCTCGGACTGACGGCGTTGCGCCTCGTGCCAGCTCAGCTCTGTCTGTTCCATTTGCTCGCGAAAGCGCGTGCTCGCACCGAAAATGCTCAGCTCGGCCTGGCCGTGCAGCCAGGACGTGAGCTGCTGACGGTATTCACCACGAAGCTGCGTCAGTTTCTCACCGGTCGGTTTTCCGGCCCGGTAAAACAGCGGCGGCAGCAAGAACAACGTCAGCAACATAATGCCGCCGAGGGTCAGGGCCAGTGTCAAATCAAGAAAACTCAGTCCGAACGTGACGACCAGAATCACGACCAGCGCACCCATCAGTGGGGAAATGACGCGCAGGTAAAGATGATCGAGGGTGTCGACATCCGCCACCACACGGTTGAGCAATTCTCCCTGACGGAAACGCGCTAGCCCAGCAGGGGAGAGCGGTAGCAGCTTGCTGAACGTAAACACGCGCAGGTGCTGCAAGACGCGGAAGGTCGCATCATGGCTGACCAGACGCTCAAAATAGCGCCCCGCCGTACGAATGATGGCAGCTCCACGCACACCTGCGGCAGGCAACATATAGTTAAAGGTGTAGGCACCCGCAAAACCGACAGCGGCAGAGGCGGACAAGAACCAGCCCGAGAGCGTCAGCAGACCAATGCTGGCCAGCAGGGTGATAATCGCGAGCACAACGCCGAGGGAGAGCAGCCATTTATGCCGCTTATACAGCGCCAGGTAAGGGGCTAAAACGCGCATTTAAATCTCCTCCTGACGATGGGCAAGCAGGTGCGCAAAATGCCCCTGTGCTTCAGCAAGCTCGGCAAACGAACCCTGCTCGACAATTTGGCCTTGATGCATGACCCAAATGGCATCCCATTCGGCGAGATTTTCTAACTGATGCGTGACCATGAGCGTGGACTGGTTGGTTGCGGCTTCTGTCAAGGCCTGCATAACACGCTGTTCGCTGTGTGCGTCGAGGCTGGCAGCAGGCTCATCCAGTAACAACAATCGGCAAGGAGAGAGCAGGGCGCGGGCGACGGCGACTCGCTGGGCCTGACCGACGGACAATCGGGCCGCCTGATCGCCAACAGGTGTATCAATCCCTTGCGGAAGCTGGCTAACAAACTCGCTCACCCAGGCACGGTCGAGTGCGTGTTGCAGCTCTGCCTCATTGGCTTTTGGATTCGCCAGCAGCACATTTTCACGCAGCGTATACGCCGGAAGCTGCGGGTTTTGCCCGACCCAGCTCAGCAGGCCGCGCCATGCGTCAGGGTCCAGGTCCCGCAATTCTATGCCGTTCACTTTCAACGAACCGTCGTAGGGCAGAAAACCGGCCAAGGTATTGAGCAGCGAACTTTTTCCTGAACCGCTCTGGCCGACCAGCACCACGCGATCGCCAGGGTTGAGGCTGAAATTCAGAGGTCCTGCGAGGATTGTGCCTTCCGGCGATTTAATCAGCAGACCCTGCGCGTCGAGGCTCACATTTTGCGTTTCATCCGGCGCAACACTGCCACGCTCTGGCTGCGCCAGCGGGGCTTCAAGGAACGTTTTAAGACTGTCGGCGGCGCCCACCGCCTGCGCTTTAGCATGATAAAACGTACCCAGGTCGCGCAACGGCTGGAAGAATTCTGGCGCCAGAATCAGCGCTAAAAAGCCTGACATTAAGGTGACGGTCGTACCATAGCTGCCAAAATTCAGCTGGCCGAGATAAGAGAAACCAAAGTAAACGGCAACCACGGCAATCGAAAGCGAAGTGAAAAATTCCAGAACGCCAGAAGAGAGGAAGGCGAGACGCAGCACTTCCATTGTACGCTGGCGGAAACTTTCGGAAGCCTGACGAATGTTGTCAGTTTCCGCTTCACCCCGGTCGAAAATACGCAGGGTATCCATCCCACGCAAGCGGTCGAGGAAATGGCCGCTCAGTCTTGCCAGTGCCTGGAAATTACGGCGGTTGGCATCGGCGGCTCCCATGCCAACCAGCGCCATAAACATCGGGATCAGCGGCGCAGTACACAGCAGGATGAGCGCGGCAGCCCAGTTAGACGGGAAAATCGCGATGACGATAAGCAACGGTACGGAGGCAGCCAGTGCCATCTGCGGCAGATAACGGGCGTAGTAGTCATGCATGTCGTCGATTTGTTCAAGAATCAACGTCGCCCAGCTGCCCGCAGGTTTCCCCTGGATCCACGCCGGACCCGCTTGTTGCAGCCGGTCGAGTACCGTTTTTCGGATTTCAAAACGAATATGCTGCCCGGCATGGAAACCCACCCGTTCTCGCAGCCAGACCACCCACGCACGCAGAATAAAGACCAGAACCAGCACCACAAAGGGCAGCAGCAGCGCTTCCCGGGGAATGTTCTCCATAATCATATGGTGCAGGATCTTGGCCAGAAGCCAGGCCTGGGCGATGATCAGCACTCCGCTGACCGCACCGAGCAGACGGGAAAGCATCAGCCATCGGCGGGAGAGAACGCTTTGCTGTTTTAACCAGCGGGTAAGCTCTTGTTGACGGGTTTTATTCATTGCGTGCTTAGCAGGTGTCTTATTAGAAATCATTAGGCACGGCAATGTTACATCGGGGAAAAAATAAAGGCGACTTATCGTCGCCTTCTTTACCTTTGTTACTGACTTGTAAAGATTATTTTGCCTGGTCAGCCAGACCGTCGAGATAGCGCTCTGCGTCCAGCGCGGCCATACAGCCCGTGCCTGCTGAGGTAATCGCTTGACGGTAAATGTGGTCCATCACGTCGCCTGCGGCAAACACGCCAGGAATGCTGGTCTGCGTGGCGTTGCCGTGGATGCCAGACTGCACTTTAATGTAGCCGTTTTCCAGCGCCAGCTGGCCGTCGAAAATGCCGGTGTTCGGGCTGTGGCCGATAGCAACAAACAGGCCTGCCACGTCAAGCGACTCAATGTTGTCGCTGTTCTGCGTATCACGCAGACGCAGACCGCTCACGCCCATCTGGTCGCCAGTCACTTCTTCCAGCGTACGGTGGGTGTGCAGCACGATGTTACCGCTTTCCACTTTATCCATCAGACGTTTGATCAGAATCTTCTCAGCGCGGAAGGTGTCACGACGGTGAATCAGATGCACTTCAGAGGCAATGTTTGCCAGGTACAGTGCTTCCTCAACGGCGGTATTACCGCCGCCGATGACGGCGACTTTCTGGTTGCGATAGAAGAAACCGTCGCAGGTCGCGCAGGCAGAAACACCGCGGCCTTTAAACGCTTCTTCTGATGGCAGGCCCAGGTAACGGGCAGAGGCACCGGTCGCAATGATCAGCGCGTCGCAGGTGTATTCGCCGCTGTCGCCGGTCAGACGGAACGGACGATTCTGCAAATCAACTTTGTTGATGTGATCGAACAGGATTTCGGTTTCAAACTTCACCGCATGTTCATGCATACGTTCCATCAGCGCAGGCCCGGTCAGATCGCTCGGGTCGCCTGGCCAGTTTTCCACTTCTGTCGTGGTGGTCAGCTGACCGCCTTTTTCCATGCCGGTAATCAGTACCGGTTGCAGGTTTGCGCGTGCAGCATAGACCGCAGCGGTATAGCCGGCGGGTCCAGAACCAAGAATAAGCAGTTTACTGTGTTTGGCCGTGCCCATGAGATCCCCATAAATGTTGGCAGACAATGGGCGCGATTGTAGGGAATTTGCGGAGGTAATAAAAGGGTACAGGAATTTTGTTAACGATATGTGTAATAGATTGCATCAATGAATTGATGGTTTTATCACCGCTTGCGATAACAAATTCTACTGCTATCGGGATGATTATAAGGAGATAACATGAGGAACACCCCTGGGTGATTATGAATATCTGGCATGTTGTACTAAAAATCGATGTTTTGCTTTGACAATCCCCTGTGCTTTTGCGAAAACAATGAAGAGAGAAAAAACAGCGTTTGCCGTGTGGTGAATTTTCATGCACGTAAATGCCATTTTTAACCGGGTCAGCATCATCGGCGCATGGCGTGGACAGACGCCATACGAGATGACGGTGGCTGCCGACAGGCAACGGCTTCTCAACACGTACCCTTGGGTTATGCGTTACATCTGGTGACAGATTTTTTACGCAGACGACGGGCACAGGCTCTGAACAGTGAAGTGCACAGGGTCCAGACAGGAGTAGGGAAGGAATACAGAGAGACAATAATAATGGTAGATAGCAAGAAGCGCCCAGGCAAAGATCTCGACCGCATCGATCGTAACATTTTGAACGAATTGCAAAAGGATGGGCGAATTTCCAACGTCGAGCTCTCTAAACGAGTGGGACTTTCTCCGACACCTTGCCTTGAGCGCGTACGTCGGCTGGAAAGACAAGGGTTTATTCAGGGCTACACCGCGCTGCTGAACCCGCATTATCTGGATGCATCGCTGCTGGTTTTTGTTGAGATAACTCTGAATCGTGGCGCCCCGGATGTGTTTGAACAATTTAACTCCGCTGTGCAAAAACTTGAAGAAATTCAAGAGTGTCACTTGGTCTCCGGTGATTTCGACTATCTGTTGAAAACCCGTGTGCCGGACATGTCAGCGTACCGTAAGCTGTTAGGCGAAACCCTGCTGCGCCTGCCAGGCGTAAATGACACCCGTACCTACGTGGTTATGGAAGAGGTCAAACAGAGTAATCGTCTGGTAATTAAGACACGCTAAACGGAACAGGTGCAAAATCAACGCAAGTTGATTACACTCCTGTTAATCCATACAGCAACAGTGCCGGGGAGACCCGGCGCTGTTGTCCGTTTTAGCATCAAGGACCTGGAGTGCCTTTCTTGAGCCAGGAATACACTGAAGAAAAAGAAGTAACAATTAACAGATTAAGCAGCGGGCGCCGTCTTCTTGAAGCGTTCCTGATTCTCTGTTCCCTTTTTGCCATCTGGCTGATGGCAGCACTACTTAGCTTTAACCCTTCCGATCCCAGTTGGTCACAAACCGCCTGGCACGAACCGATACATAATCTTGGCGGAATGCCGGGTGCATGGCTTGCAGATACGCTGTTTTTCATTTTTGGCGTAATGGCCTACACCTTGCCCGTGATGATTATCGGTGCCTGTTGGTTTGCGTATAAGCATCGTGCGAGTGACGAATACGTTGATTATTTTGCAGTGGCGCTACGTCTGATTGGCGTCCTGGCGATGATCCTCACTATGTGTGGGCTTGCCGCGATCAACGCAGATGACATCTGGTACTTCGCCTCCGGCGGGGTTATCGGTAGCCTGCTCAGCACCGCATTGCAACCTATGCTGCACAGCAGCGGCGGTACGCTGGCCTTGCTTTGCATTTGGGCTGCAGGGCTGACGCTGTTCACCGGCTGGTCCTGGGTCAGCATTGCCGAGAAAATCGGTAACTGGATCCTCAATATTCTGACCTTCGCCAGTAACCGTACCCGTCGCGACGATTCGTGGATTGACGACGAAGAGTACGAAGATGACGAAGACGAACATGAAGCCGCACCGAAGAAAGAAGGGCGCCGCGCCCGTATTCTGCGCGGTGCACTGGCGCGTCGTCAGCGCATTGCCGATAAATTTAGCAACCCGATGGGGCGTAAAACGGACGCTGCGTTGTTCTCCGGTCGTCGAATGGATGAAGACGAAGCGGAAGTACAATACAGTGCGCGTGGTCAAGCCGCAGATGCCGATGACGTCTTATTCTCGGGCAATAGCGCAACGCGCCAGTCTGATGCCGACGATGTTCTTTTCTCCGGCAACAGCGCGACCCGTCCGGCTGCCTGGGATGAAAACGATCCGCTGATGAACGGTCATTCCATTGCCGAACCGGTTGCCGCAGCGGCAGCTGCGATGGCGACCACTCAGGCATGGGCAGAACCTGCGTCAGCCGCGATGGCTGCCCCTTCCGTTCCGGGCGGCGAAATGGCCGCTCCGAGTGTGGAATGGCAGGCCGTTCCGGCACCGCAAACACCAGACCCCGTTATTGCTCCGTCTCCGGACAACTGGCCACCGCAGGCACCGGTCGCGAAACCTGAATATGTTCAGCCTGAAGCCTTCCGCCATCAGCCTTCTATTGAAGAACTGTGGCAGGACCCGGAGCCAGTGCCTGTGCAGCAGTACGCACAGCCTGAGCAACCGTGGCAACAACCTGAACCTGAGTATTACGCTCAGCAGGAATATGTTCCGCCTGTAGAACACGCTCCGCAGATGCCAGAAGTGGTGCCGGAACCGGCAGAAGAAATTAAACCGCAACGCCCACCGCTCTACTATTTCGAAGAAGTGGAAGAAAAGCGTGCGCGTGAACGTGAACAACTTGCAGCGTGGTATCAACCCACGCCGGAACCGGCGACGGTGAGCACGCCAATGCCAACCATGTCAGCACCGTCTGCTTCAATTGTCGACCCGTTGGCCGCAGTTGCCCCTGCGGCGGCTGTTGCTTCCGTCGCAGCGGGCGTTCATCAGGCTACTGGTGCTGCTGCCGCTGCAGCTACCGCCGCGTCGGCCGCTCAGTTGTTCAGCCCGACAGATGCGCCGCGTCCGCAGGTTAAAGCAGGTATTGGCCCGCAGCTTCCACGTCCGAATCCGGTACGTGTGCCAACGCGTCGTGAACTGGCCTCGGCCTCTTTTGGTATCAAAATACCGTCACAGCGCCAGGCCGAAGAACTGTCTGACGAGCTGATGGGCGATGAAGACGCCGATGGGCTGCATCAAGACGAGCTGGCTCGTCAGTTTGCTGCCACCCAGCAGCAGCGCTATGGCCAGGAATACGAAGACAACAGCTATGTTGAGGCGCAGGAAGACGAAGATGCCGCGGCAGAAGCCGAACTGGCACGCCAGTTTGCAGCCACGCAGCAGCAACGTTATTCCAGCGAACAGCCGCAGGGAGCGAATCCATTCTCCCCTACGGAATATGAGTTCTCGCCGATGAAAACGCTGGTCGACGATACGCCGAAAGCCCCGCTGTTTACGCCAAGTGCCGCGCCGGAACAACCACAGCAGGTTTACCAGCAACCACCGCAAATGGCACCGCAGCCGCAGGCATATCAACAAGCGCAGCAGGCTCCTCAGGCGCAACCCGCCTACCAGCAGCCTCAGCAACAGCCCGTGCCTCAGCCGCAGGAAAGCCTGATTCACCCGCTGCTGATGCGTAACGGTGACGATCGTCCTCTGCAAAAACCGACGACGCCATTGCCGTCGCTGGATCTGTTGACCCAGCCGCCGAGTGAAATCGAGCCGGTTGATACCTTCGCGCTGGAGCAAACCGCGCGCCTGGTCGAAACACGTCTGGCCGATTTCCGTATCAAGGCAGACGTCGTGAATTATTCACCGGGCCCGGTCATTACTCGTTTCGAGTTGAATCTGGCTCCGGGCGTAAAAGCTGCACGTATTTCGAACCTCTCTCGTGACCTGGCGCGTTCGTTATCGACCGTTGCAGTACGTGTGGTTGAGGTGATTCCGGGCAAACCTTATGTGGGCCTGGAACTGCCAAACAAAAAACGTCAAACCGTTTACCTGCGAGAAGTGCTGGACTGCGCGAAATTCCGCGAAAGCCCGTCACCGCTGACTATCGTGCTCGGGAAAGACATCGCCGGCGAGCCGGTGATTGCCGACCTGGCGAAAATGCCTCACCTGCTGGTGGCCGGTACGACTGGCTCCGGTAAGTCAGTCGGCGTGAACGCCATGATCCTCAGCATGCTCTACAAGGCGACGCCGGAAGACGTGCGCTTCATCATGATCGACCCGAAAATGCTGGAGCTGTCTGTATATGAAGGTATCCCGCATCTGCTGACGGAAGTCGTGACCGACATGAAGGATGCTGCCAACGCCCTGCGCTGGAGCGTCAATGAAATGGAACGTCGCTACAAGCTGATGTCAGCGCTCGGGGTGCGTAATCTCGCGGGTTATAACGAGAAGATCGCTCAGGCAGCGCAGATGGGGCGTCCGATTCCGGATCCGTACTGGAAGCCAGGCGACAGCATGGATGCAGTGCATCCGACGCTGGAGAAACTGCCTTACATCGTAGTGCTGGTGGATGAATTCGCTGACCTGATGATGACCGTCGGTAAAAAGGTGGAAGAGTTAATCGCCCGCCTGGCGCAGAAAGCGCGTGCCGCTGGTATTCACTTGGTGTTGGCAACACAGCGTCCGTCAGTTGACGTGATTACCGGTCTTATCAAAGCCAACATCCCGACCCGTATCGCCTTTACCGTGTCGAGCAAAATTGACTCCCGTACCATTCTCGATCAGGGCGGTGCGGAATCACTGCTCGGTATGGGTGACATGCTCTACTCCGGGCCGAATTCCAGCTCAGCGCCGACGCGTGTTCACGGTGCATTCGTCCGTGACCAGGAAGTCCACGCGGTGGTTCAGGACTGGAAAGCGCGCGGTCGTCCGCAGTACGTCGACGGCATCACGTCCGACAGCGAAAGCGAGGGGGGTTCAGCCGGTCTGGACAACGGTGAAGAGCTCGATCAGCTGTTCGATCAGGCGGTGAAGTTTGTGACCGAAAAACGTAAAGCCTCTATTTCCGGCGTACAGCGTCAGTTCCGCATCGGTTACAACCGCGCCGCGCGCATCATCGAGCAGATGGAAGCGCAGGGGATCGTCAGCGAAGCCGGCCATAACGGCAACCGTGAAGTACTGGCCCCGCCACCATTTGATTAAACGCAGCGTTTGAAAAGTTGCGTAAATAGCCAAAAAATCAGTATTTTCTCCTGTCCCACTGTAGGTGTACTGCTTACAGTGGGAACAAAGAGACTCCCGCGTCGGGAGTGACGCATTTAAGGAATGAAGATGAAAAAATTTGCCATCACCTGTGCCTTACTGACCAGTTTTGTTGCCAGCAGCGTTTGGGCCGATGCCGCGAGCGACCTGAAAAGCCGCCTGGATAAAGTCAGCAGCTTCAACGCCAGCTTCACCCAGAAAGTGACTGATGGCAGCGGCAATGCGGTGCAGGACGGGCAGGGCGATTTATCGGTCAAGCGTCCAAACCTCTTTAACTGGCATATGACGCAACCGGATGAAAGTATTCTGGTTTCCGATGGTAAAACGCTGTGGTTCTATAACCCGTTCGTTGAACAGGCAACTGCGACCTGGCTGAAAGACGCGACCAGCAATACGCCGTTCATGCTGATTGCGCGTAACCAGTCCAGCGACTGGAAGCAGTACAATATCAAGCAGAGCGGTGACGATTTTGTGCTGACCCCAAAAGGCAGCAACGGTAATCTGAAAGAGTTCACCATCAACGTGAGTCGTGATGGCACCATTCATCAGTTCAGCGCCATTGAGCAGGACGATCAGCGTAGCAGCTATCAGCTGAAGTCCCAGCAGAACGGCACGGTGGACGCATCCAAATTTACCTTTACTCCGCCAAAAGGAGTAACGGTGGACGATCAGCGTAAATAAGAGGCATGCGTGAGCAATTTGTCGCTCGATTTTTCTGATAATGCGTTTCAACCTCTGGCCGCGCGTATGCGGCCAGAAAATTTAGCGCAGTACATTGGCCAGCAGCACTTGCTGGCTACCGGCAAACCGCTGCCACGTGCCATTGAAGCAGGACACCTGCATTCAATGATACTGTGGGGACCGCCGGGCACCGGGAAAACGACGCTGGCAGAAGTGATTGCCCGCTACGCCAACGCCGACGTGGAACGCATCTCCGCGGTTACGTCTGGTGTGAAGGAAATTCGAGAAGCTATCGAACGCGCCCGGCAGAATCGTAATGCCGGACGACGCACCATTCTGTTCGTCGATGAAGTCCATCGTTTCAATAAAAGCCAGCAGGATGCTTTTCTGCCGCACATTGAAGACGGGACCATCTTTTTCATCGGCGCGACCACCGAAAACCCCTCTTTTGAACTCAACTCGGCACTGCTTTCCCGCGCCCGTGTTTATCTGCTGAAATCACTCACTGTCGAAGATATCGAACAGGTATTAACTCAAGCGATGGCCGACAGTGCTCGCGGCTATGGCGACCAGGATATCGTCTTACCTGATGAAACCCGTAAGGCGATTGCAGAATTGGTCAACGGTGATGCACGCCGAGCGTTAAACACTCTGGAGATGATGGCGGATATGGCGGAGTTGGATGATTCCGGCAAACGCGTATTAAAGCCTGAATTGTTAACCGAGATTGCCGGGGAACGTAGCGCGCGCTTTGATAACAAAGGCGACCGCTTTTACGATTTGATTTCTGCGCTGCATAAATCTGTCCGCGGTAGCGCACCAGACGCGGCACTGTATTGGTACGCACGCATTATTACCGCCGGTGGCGATCCGCTGTATGTCGCCCGTCGTTGTCTGGCGATTGCTTCCGAAGATATTGGCAACGCTGATCCGCGTGCGATGCAGGTGGCGATTTCAGCCTGGGATTGTTTTACCCGCGTCGGCCCTTCCGAAGGCGAACGCGCGATTGCGCAAGCGATTGTCTATCTGGCCTGCGCACCGAAGAGCAACGCTGTCTATACCGCCTTTAAAGCGGCGATGGCTGACGCGCGCGAACGACCTGACTACGACGTGCCGGTGCACCTTCGCAATGCACCGACCAAACTGATGAAAGAGATGGGTTACGGTCAGGAATATCGCTACGCCCACGATGAGCCCAATGCCTACGCTGCTGGCGAAGTCTATTTCCCGCAAGAAATGTCGCAAACCCGTTATTACACGCCTTCATCACGTGGTCTTGAAGGTAAGATTGGTGAAAAGCTCGCCTGGCTTACCGAGCAGGATCAAAATAGCCCCACAAAACGCTACCGCTAAACAGGGCGTTGCGGTAAGGTTATCGCTGAATCTCTAATGACCGCAGGCTGCGGTCATTTTCTCATTTTACTAATTCGATAAGCACAGGATAAGCATGCTCGATCCCAATCTGCTGCGTACCGAGCCAGACGCAGTCGCAGAAAAACTGGCACGCCGAGGCTTTAAGCTGGATGTAGATAAACTGCGCGCTCTTGAAGAGCGTCGTAAAGTTCTGCAGGTAAACACTGAAAATCTGCAGGCAGAGCGTAACTCGCGATCGAAATCCATTGGCCAGGCGAAAGCGCGCGGGGAAGATATTGAGCCGTTACGCCTGGAAGTCAACAAGCTGGGTGAAGAGCTGGATGCCGCAAAAGTTGAGCTTGATGCTCTGCTCCTTGAGATCCGCGACATCGCGTTGACACTGCCTAACATCCCAGACGATTGTGTGCCGATGGGTAAAGATGACAGCGAAAACGTTGAAATCAGCCGTTGGGGTGAGCCGCGTAAATTCGAATTCGAAGTACGCGATCACGTCACGTTAGGCGAAATGGCTAAAGGCCTGGATTTTGCGTCTGCGGTTAAACTGACCGGCTCTCGCTTCGTAGTAATGCAAGGGCAAATCGCGCGTATGCATCGCGCCCTGAGCCAGTTCATGCTTGACCTGCATACCGAACAGCATGGTTATGTTGAAAACTACGTCCCGTACCTGGTAAACCATGAAACACTGTACGGCACGGGTCAGTTACCGAAATTCGGCGGCGATTTGTTCCACACCCGTCCGCTGGATGAAGAAGCCGACAGCAGCAACTACGCGTTGATCCCAACTGCCGAAGTGCCACTGACCAACCTGGTTCGTGACGAGATCATCGACGAAGACGCGCTGCCACTGAAAATGACCGCGCATACCCCATGCTTCCGTTCAGAAGCGGGTTCTTATGGGCGTGATACACGTGGTCTGATCCGCCAGCACCAGTTTGATAAAGTCGAAATGGTGCAGATCGTTCGCCCTGAAGATTCTATGGATGCACTGGAAGAACTGACGGGTCACGCTGAGAAAGTGCTGCAGTTGCTGGGTCTTCCGTACCGTAAAGTGTTGCTGTGTAGCGGCGATATCGGTTTCGGTTCGGCTAAAACCTATGACCTTGAAGTCTGGTTGCCAGCACAGGACACGTATCGTGAAATCTCTTCTTGTTCAAACATGTGGGATTTCCAGGCGCGTCGTTTGCAGGCTCGCTGCCGTAATAAATCAGACAAGAAAACCCGTCTGGTACACACCCTGAACGGTTCCGGTCTGGCTGTAGGCCGTGCGCTGGTTGCGGTGCTGGAAAACTACCAGCAGGCTGACGGTCGCATCGAAGTGCCGGAAGTACTGCGTCCTTATATGAACGGTATTGAGTTCATCGGCTGATAGCTCCTCATTCCTTTCTTAAAAAAGCGCCTTAGGGCGCTTTTTTTATACCTGTTTTGATACTGAACAATAACCCTTCAGTCGAAAGCATGGATACTCCCTTCGAATTAGAAGCAGCATAAAACTCTAAAAAAAAATCGACTTCGCTATATACATTTCCATATAGCGATTGGTTCATTTCAATGAGCAATGAAGTGAGTATCCATGAAAATAAAAGCACCTGATACTTTGCTGACTGCTGAAGTCAGCCGTCGAGGTTTGATGAAAACCTCGGCAATCGGCGGACTGGCGATCGCCAGTAGCGCATTCACGTTACCGTTTACCCGTATCGCCAATGCGGCGGACGCCATTGCCCCAGCCGCTGCTGCCGGGAAAACGGTCTGGAGCGCCTGTACGGTCAACTGCGGTAGTCGCTGCCCGCTGCGTATGCACGTGGTCGATGGTGAAATCAAATACGTTGAAACCGACAATACCGGCGACGATAACTACGATGGTCTGCATCAGGTGCGCGCGTGTCTTCGCGGCCGCTCTATGCGTCGCCGTGTTTATAATCCTGACCGCCTGAAATATCCGATGAAGCGCGTCGGTAAACGTGGGGAAGGGAAGTTCGAGCGCATTAGCTGGGAAGAGGCGTATGACACCATCGCCAACAACATGCAGCGTTTGATCAAAGATTACGGCAACGAATCTATCTACCTCAATTATGGTACCGGCACGTTAGGTGGCACCATGACGCGTTCCTGGCCGCCAGGAAAAACGCTGATTGCCCGTCTGATGAACTGCTGCGGCGGTTACCTGAATCACTACGGCGATTACTCTTCCGCACAAATTGCGGAAGGTCTGAACTACACCTACGGCGGTTGGGCCGACGGCAACAGCCCGTCGGACATTGAAAACAGCCAGCTGGTTGTGCTGTTCGGCAACAACCCTGGTGAAACCCGCATGAGTGGCGGCGGCGTGACCTATTATCTTGAGCAGGCGCGTGAAAAATCCAATGCCCGTCTGATCATCATCGATCCGCGCTACACCGACACCGGTGCAGGCCGTGAAGATGAGTGGATCCCCATTCGCCCGGGTACAGACGGCGCATTGGTGTCCGGTCTGGCATGGGTGATGATCACTGAAAATCTGGTCGATCAGCCGTTCCTCGACAAATACTGCGTCGGCTACGACGAGAAAACCCTGCCTGCCACTGCCCCTGCGAATGGACACTATAAAGCGTACATTCTCGGTGAGGGCAAAGACGGCACCGCTAAAACACCACAGTGGGCTGCGTCCATTACCGGGATCCCGGCGGAACGTATTGTCCAGTTGGCGCGCGAAATCGCGACCGCCAAACCGGCATTTATCAGCCAGGGCTGGGGTCCGCAGCGCCATGCTAATGGCGAGATTGCGACCCGCGCTATCTCCATGCTGTCAATTCTGACCGGTAACGTCGGCATTAACGGCGGTAACTCCGGTGCACGTGAAGGATCGTACGATCTGCCATTCGAACGTATGCCAACGCTGGATAACCCGGTAGAAACCAGCATTTCGATGTTTATGTGGACCGATGCGATTGAACGCGGCCCGGAAATGACCGCAACCCGCGATGGCGTGCGCGGTAAAGATAAACTCGATGTGCCGATCAAGATGATCTGGAACTATGCGGGTAACTGCATTATCAACCAGCACTCCGATATCAACCGCACCCACGACATCCTGCAAGATGACAAGAAATGCGAACTGATTGTGGTGGTGGATTGCCACATGACCTCTTCGGCGAAATATGCCGATATCCTGCTGCCAGACTGCACCGCGTCTGAGCAGATGGATTTCGCGCTAGATGCGTCTTGCGGCAACATGTCCTACGTCATCTTTGCCGACCAGGTTATCAAACCGCGTTTCGAGTGCAAAACCATCTATGAGATGACCACTCAGCTGGCAAAACGCATGGGTGTTGAGCAGAAGTTCACTGAAGGCCGCAACCAGGAAGAGTGGATGCGCCATCTGTATGAACAATCTCGCCAAGCGATCCCAGGGCTGCCGACGTTTGAAGCATTCCGCAAGCAGGGCATGTTCAAGCAGCGCGACCCAGAAGGGCATCACGTGGCCTATAAGGCGTTCCGTGAGAACCCGGCTGACAACCCACTGACCACGCCGTCAGGCAAAATCGAAATTTACTCAGCGCAGCTGGCAGAGATTGCCGCTTCCTGGCAACTGACGGAAGGCGACGTTATCGATCCACTGCCAATCTATGCGGCAGGCTTCGAAAACTACGACGATCCGTTGGCCAAGGATTATCCGTTGCAGCTGACGGGTTTCCACTATAAAGCGCGTTGTCACTCTACATACGGCAACGTAGATGTCCTGAAGGCTGCATGTCCACAGGAAATGTGGATGAACCCGATGGACGCGAAGAAGCGTGGGATTGCCAATGGCGACCGCGTGAAGATCTTCAACGGTCGTGGTGAGGTCCACATTGAAGCGAAGGTTACGCCGCGCATGATGCCTGGCGTTGTAGCGTTAGGTGAGGGGGCATGGTACGCGCCAGATGCAAAAGGCGTTGACCAGGCGGGCTGTATTAACGTCCTGACCACTCAGCGTCCGTCGCCGTTGGCGAAGGGCAACCCGTCGCACACTAACCTCGTTCAGGTCGTAAAAGCGTAAGGAGTAACCGATGACCACTCAGTATGGATTTTTTATTGATTCCAGTCGCTGCACCGGTTGCAAAACCTGCGAACTGGCCTGCAAAGACTACAAAGATTTGACGCCTGACGTCAGTTTCCGCCGCATTTATGAGTATGCCGGCGGCGACTGGCAGGAAGATAACGGCACATGGCATCAGAATGTGTTTGCCTACTACCTGTCAATCGCCTGTAACCACTGCGAAGATCCGGCCTGTACCAAGGTCTGTCCGAGCGGGGCGATGCATAAGCGTGAAGACGGATTTGTTGTCGTGAATGAAGACGTGTGCATCGGCTGTCGCTACTGCCATATGGCTTGTCCATACGGCGCGCCGCAGTACAACGAAGCCAAAGGCCATATGACCAAATGCGACGGCTGTCATGAGCGCGTTGCGGATGGCAAAAAGCCTATCTGTGTAGAGTCCTGCCCGCTGCGTGCGCTGGACTTTGGTCCGATTGAAGAGCTGCGTAAAAAGCATGGTCATTTGGCGGCGGTTGCTCCGCTGCCGTCTGCGCACTTCACCAAACCAAGCATTGTTATCAAACCTAACGCCAACAGCCGTCCGACGGGTGACACCACCGGCTATCTGGCAAACCCGAAGGAGGTTTAAGATGGGAAGTGGATGGCATGAATGGCCGCTGATGATCTTCACGGTCCTCGGGCAATGCGTCGCCGGTGGTTTTATCGTTCTGGCATTGGCGCTGATGAAAGGCGAACTTTCGCGTGAACAGCAACGTCTGGTCATACTGAGCATGTTCGGCCTGTGGGTGCTGATGGGACTGGGCTTTATCGCCTCAATCCTGCACCTCGGGTCGCCGCTGCGCGCGTTTAACTCGCTGAACCGGATCGGTGCTTCTTCGCTGAGTAATGAGATTGCCAGCGGCTCCGTGTTCTTCGCAGTCGGTGGGATTGGCTGGCTGCTGGCGGTTATCAACAAGCTGCCGCAGGCACTGCGCACGGTGTGGCTGGTGCTGACCATGGTGCTGGGCGTCTTCTTCGTCTGGATGATGGTTCGCGTTTATAACACCATCGACACCGTGCCAACCTGGTACAGCATCTGGACGCCGATGAGCTTCTTCCTGACGATGTTTATCGGTGGGCCACTGCTGGGCTATCTGTTGCTGCGTGTGGCTGGCGTCGACGGCTGGGCGATGCGCCTGCTGCCGGTGGTGTCAATGCTGGCTCTGCTGGTCAGTGCCATTGTGGTGGTGATGCAGGGGAGTGAGCTGGCTACGATTCACAGCTCTATTCAGCAGGCTTCTGCGCTGGTGCCGGCGTACGGTTCCCTGATGGCCTGGCGGCTGGTGGTGCTCGTGTTGGCTCTGGTGTGCTGGATTGCGCCACAGCTGAAAGGGCGTCAACCAGCCATTCCTCTACTGAGTCTGGCCTTCGTGCTGATGTTCGTGGGTGAGCTCATCGGCCGCGGCGTATTCTACGGTCTGCATATGACCGTCGGGATGGCAGTCGCCAGCTAAGCCGTTTATTGCGCCGGATTGCAACGATCCGGCGCAACAAAAAATGCGCCCCATCCATGAAATTTTTCAACTGAAAATAAGCCTTAATATTTCCAATTACGTAATAAAAACAATGGAATAATTTAAAAATAAATTCCATTGCCGCTCCGCTAGATAAAAAACTTCTATTGTTCCCCTGAAAACCGCGCCAGCTCTGGTCTGGAGGCAATTGACTTTGCCAATGGCGGTGGCATGATGCGCTCGAATTCTGAACTTCCTCACGGTTTTATATCCATGTCCACGTATTCCCGCCCAGTGCTTTTATTGCTCTGTGGCTTACTTTTGTTGACGCTGGCGATTGCGGTGCTGAATACGCTCGTCCCGCTTTGGCTTGCCCATGATCATTTGCCTACCTGGCAGGTGGGGATGGTGAGTTCGTCATATTTCACCGGTAACCTGGTGGGAACGTTGCTCTGTGGGCGTTTGATTAAGCGTCTTGGCTTTAATCGGAGCTATTACCTCGCATCACTGATTTTCGCCGTGGGCTGCGTCGGTTTAGGGCTAACCATGGGCTTCTGGAGCTGGCTCAGCTGGCGTTTCCTTGCCGGAGTGGGCTGCGCAATGATTTGGGTGGTAGTCGAAAGCGCGCTGATGTGCAGCGGCACCTCCCGTAATCGCGGGCGTCTGCTGGCGGCCTATATGATGGTTTATTATGTGGGCACCGTGCTGGGCCAGTTGATGGTCAGCAAATTCCCGACAGACTTGATGAGCGTCCTGCCGTGGGTCACCGGCATGGTACTGGCTGCAATTCTGCCGCTGCTATTTACCCGAATTACGAATCAGACCAGCGAAGAGGCGCCAACGCTGGTTTGGCCGATGCTAAAACTGCGCCAAGCGCGTTTGGGCGTCAACGGTTGCATTATCTCCGGGATTGTTCTCGGCTCGCTCTATGGGTTGATGCCGCTGTGGCTCAATCATCAGGGCGTCAGCGATTCGGGCATTGGCTTCTGGATGGCGGTCATGGTCAGCGCTGGGATCCTCGGTCAGTGGCCAGTGGGCCGTCTGGCGGATCGCTACGGTCGTTTGCTGGTGCTGCGCGTGCAGATTTTTGTGGTTATCCTCGGCTGCATGGCAATGCTGAGTGGTGCGGCGATGGCACCTACGCTGTTTATTCTGGGCGCTGCGGGCTTTACGTTGTATCCGGTTGCGATGGCCTGGGCCTGCGAGAAAGTTGAACACCATCAGCTGGTGGCGATGAACCAGGCGCTGCTGCTGAGTTATACCATCGGCAGCCTGCTGGGGCCGACGTTTACGTCGATGCTGATGCAGAACTACTCTGACAACCTGCTGTTTGTGATGATCGCCAGCGTGTCGTTCATCTACCTGTTGATGCTGCTGCGCAAAGCCGGGCATCACCCAACGCCGGTGGCACACGCCTGATAATCAAAGCCTGTCGTCCGACAGGCTTTTTTCTGTCTCGACTCTCCGGTAAGGTGACTTCCTCATTGCGAAGAAGGACATCCGATGGAGTTGTTGCGTTTTACACTTGCCCAGATTGAAGCCTTTGCCTGCGTATGCGAGACCGGCACGCTGACACAGGCGGCGAAAAAGTTGAAAAAGGATCGCACCACCGTCAGCGAACTGCTCGAATATCTGGAGGTGGATCTTGGCTACGCGCTGTTTGACCGCTCGACAAGGCCGTTAACTCTGACGCCGCAGGGCCAGCTGCTTTATCGCCAGGCAAGGCTGTTTCTGCATGAAGCCGAAGCCTTCTCCCGCATCGCCCGACATATTCCGGACACTCTCGAAACGCATTTGACCCTGTGTTATGACCTCTTTACGCCACGCGCGCTGTTGCTGAAACTGGCGGAACGGCTTCAGGCGCAGCATATTCAGCTGGATATGATTGCCTGTGAGCGTGGTCAGGCGGAACAATGGCTCGATGAGGGCAGCGCTGACCTCGGTCTTTTTCAGGCTGTGAATCGTTCCGTGAACGACCATCTACACTGGCGCGCGGTAGGGAGCGTGTCGCTTGCGGTGTACGCTCGTAAAGATTATTTCCCTAAACAGCCTGTGTCGTTACTGCATTTGGCCTCACAACCGCAGCTGATGCCATTTCGCGACCTTCCTCCCTCACTTGCCGGGCGAATTCGTATCGCGGACCGGCTGATTCATGTCAATGAGATAACCTTGCTGGAAAGGCTGTTGCAACGTGGTTGTGGCTGGGCCTTTCTGCCGGAGCATTTTTGCGCTGAACGGCTGGAAAGCGTGGCGCGAATTGATACCGAAATGGGGACGACGGGTCTGACGCATCCGCTGGTGGCGCTCTGGAAACCGGGGGTGATCGCAGCACCCATGCTGGCGCAACTGCTGACGGCGATGGAAGAGGGGATATAAAAACAGCCTCCGAAGAGGCTGTCTGAGTCAGTACATGACTTTGTGACCGTATTGCTCGAGGATGCCTTTCACGCGATCCATTGTTTCTTTCTTCGGTGGATGCACGCCGTCCAGCTTGTACTCTTCGCCCATCGCCACCCATTTGTGTTTGCCGAGTTCATGATAGGGCAGCAGCTCGATTTTCTCGACGTTGCCCATATCTCGCGTGAATTCACCCAGGCGGTGCGCAGAATCGTCATCGTCAGACCAGCCCGGCACGACCACGTAGCGGATCCAGACGTTAATATTTTTGTTGGCCAGGTAACGGCAGAATTCAAGCGTACGGTGGTTAGACACGCCGACTAAATTCTGATGGATCTCGTCGTTCATCTGTTTGAGATCGAGCATGACCAGATCAGTCACCTCCAGTAACTCATCAATCACTGGATCGTAACGACGGACAAAACCGTTGGTGTCGAGGCAGGTATGGATGCCTTCTTTGCGGCAGGCGCGGAACCAGTCACGCACAAATTCAGCCTGTAAAATGGCTTCGCCGCCGGAGGCCGTTACGCCGCCACCGGATGCATTCATAAAGTGGCGATAGGTCACCACTTCTTTCATGAGTTCTTCAACCGTAATTTCTTTTCCGCCGTGGGTATCCCAGGTATCGCGGTTATGGCAATACAGGCAGCGCATCAGGCAGCCCTGGAAGAAGGTGATAAAACGGATGCCTGGGCCATCGACGGTGCCACAGGATTCAAAGGAGTGAATACGACCAATTACTGACATTGCGGTGTTATCTCCAGATACGGCCCATCCGGGGCCAGTGTATGCACAGCTCAAAGCCGGCTGTGTTAAGTCTGTTTTGACAGATACCCATAGTATAGATGGCTGGCAAAGCAGGCTGGGGCAGGAGAGTCATTGTTAAAAAAAGGCCCCACAGGTGTGGAGCCTTTATTGTACGCTTTTTACATCGCGTTTTCAGTCAAAACACATTACATGGTTTGAGTGAAGGTACGAGTGATAACGTCCTGCTGCTGTTCTTTAGTCAGGGAGTTAAAACGTACTGCATAACCAGAAACACGGATGGTCAGCTGCGGATATTTTTCCGGATGTTCCATCGCATCGAGCAGCATTTCACGGTTCATAACGTTCACGTTCAGGTGCTGACCACCTTCGATGGACGCTTCGTGATGGAAGTAACCATCCATCAGGCCTGCCAGGTTGGTTTTACGAACTTCGTCGTCTTTACCCAGTGCGTTTGGAACGATAGAGAAGGTATAAGAGATACCATCTTTAGCGTAAGCAAACGGCAGTTTAGCAACGGAGGTCAGAGAGGCAACAGCACCTTTCTGGTCACGGCCGTGCATTGGGTTAGCACCTGGACCGAATGGTGCGCCAGCACGACGACCATCTGGGGTGTTACCGGTTTTCTTACCGTACACAACGTTAGACGTGATGGTCAGAACGGACTGAGTCGGGATTGCATCACGGTAGGTAGTCAGTTTCTGAATTTTCTTCATGAAACGTTCAACCAGGTCAACAGCGAAGTCATCTACACGAGAGTCGTTGTTACCAAACTGCGGGTATTCGCCTTCGATTTCGAAGTCAACAGCCAGGCCGTCTTCGTCACGAACAGGTTTAACTTTCGCGTATTTGATAGCAGACAGGGAGTCAGCGGCAACGGACAGACCTGCGATACCACATGCCATGGTGCGAACCACGTCACGGTCGTGCAGAGCCATCAGAGAAGCTTCGTAGCTGTACTTGTCGTGCATGTAATGGATAACGTTCAGAGCGGTGACATACTGCTTAGCCAGCCAATCCATGAAGTGATCCATACGTTCCATGACTTCGTCGAAGTCCAGAACATCGCCTTTGATTGGCTCAGATTTCGGGCCAACCTGGATTTTCAGTTTTTCGTCCACGCCGCCATTGATAGCGTAAAGCATGGTTTTCGCGAGGTTTGCACGCGCACCGAAGAACTGCATTTGCTTACCAACAACCATTGGGCTTACGCAGCATGCAATCGCGTAATCATCGTTGTTGAAGTCAGGGCGCATCAGATCATCGTTCTCGTACTGCAGAGAAGAGGTATCGATGGAAACTTTAGCTGCGAATTTCTTGAAGTTCAGTGGCAGTTTTTCAGACCACAGAACGGTGATGTTCGGCTCCGGAGACGGCCCCATGGTGTACAGGGTGTTCAGGAAACGGAAGCTGGATTTGGTTACCAGAGTACGGCCATCAACGCCCATACCACCGATAGATTCGGTTGCCCAAATCGGGTCACCGGAGAACAGCTCATCATATTCTGGGGTACGAAGGAAGCGAACCATACGCAGTTTCATGACCAAGTGGTCAATCATTTCCTGAGCATCTTGCTCAGTGATTTTGCCTGCTTTCAGGTCACGTTCGATGTATGCATCCAGGAAGGTGGATACGCGACCGAAGGACATTGCTGCACCGTTCTGAGACTTAACAGCAGCCAGGTAGCCGAAGTAGGTCCACTGAACTGCTTCCTGAGCGTTGGTTGCTGGAGCAGAGATATCGCAGCCGTATTTCGCTGCCATTTCTTTGATCTGGCCCAGAGCACGGTACTGCTCGGAGATTTCTTCACGCAGACGGATAGTCGCTTCCAGGTTTACGCCGTTTTCCAGATCGGACTGCAGAGACACGAACTGAGCGTATTTGTCTTTCATCAGGAAGTCGATGCCGTACAGCGCAACGCGACGGTAGTCACCGATGATACGACCACGGCCGTATGCGTCTGGCAGACCAGTCAGAACGCCAGATTTACGGCAGTTCAGAATGTCTTTGGTGTAGACGTCGAAAACACCCTGGTTGTGGGTTTTGCGGAAGTCGGTGAAGATCTTCTTCAGCATCGGGTCCAGCTCGCGATTGTACGCTTTGCAAGAACCTTCAACCATTTTAATACCGCCAAACGGGATAATCGCACGTTTCAGCGGAGCTTCAGTCTGCAGGCCAACGATTTTCTCAAGGGCCTTGTTGATGTAGCCAGCGTCATGAGAAGTGATGGTAGACGCAACAGAGGTATCGAAATCAACTGGCGCGTGAGTGCGGTTTTCCAGTTTAACGCCTTCCATTACGTTATCCCACAGGGTGGTGGTCGCGTCAGTAGCGCCAGCCAGGAAGGACTCATCACCTTCAAATGGGGTGTAGTTTTTCTGGATGAAGTCACGCACGTTGACTTCTGTCTGCCAGTCACCTTTGGCAAAACCTTCCCAGGCTGTAGCTAACTTTTCATTAAGTTCGGACATGTAACACCTACCTTCTTATGTGGATTTCTTATTTACTGCCTGAAACGACGATTAATGATTGTCGTTGCCACGCAGGTAAATGACCCAGTACGTCAACCCAACTAACAGACCGCCACCAATAATGTTACCGATAGTTACCGGAATCAGGTTATCAGTGATGAAGTTCATGACAGTCAGGTGAGAGAAATTGTCCGGAGACGAACCGATTGCGGTCCAGAATTCCGGGCTGGCGAAGTTGCGAACGACGATACCCATTGGGATCATGAACATGTTCGCGATACTGTGCTCGAAGCCGCTGGCAACAAACATGGCCACTGGCAGCACCATTATCATCGCTTTATCCATCAGGCTGCGGCCGGAGTAGCTCATCCACACCGCCAGACAGACCATCAGGTTTGCCAGGATACCCAGGCACACGGCCTCGATAAAAGTATGATGCATTTTGTGGTCGGCGGTTTGCAGGACGTTCAGTCCCCAACCTCCGTTGGCAGTCATATATTCGCCAGATAACCACATCAGCAGAACAAACAGCAAGGCACCAATCAGGTTACCAACATAGACGTTGAACCAGTTCTTCGCCAGTTGGCCCCAGGTTATTTTGCCGCTTGCTTTAGCCACCACGATAAGCACCGTGGAGGTGAAAAGGTCAGCGCCGCAAATAACACACAGGATAAGACCCAGTGAGAAGCAGATACCGCCAATCAGCTTGGCAATACCAAACGGCATTCCCGCAGTGCCTGTCGTGGACGTAATGTAGAAGACGAAGGCAATGGAGATGAACACACCCGCAGTAATCGCCAGGAAAAAGGTTTTAAGCGGTTGTTTCGTTGCTTTATAGACACCCGCTTCTTCGGCCACTTTGGCCATCTCAGCTGGGAGTAAAAGATCAAAAGGGTTGTCAGCTTTCACACTAACTCTCTCTTTATTAAGTCGGCGACGAGATACTAACAAAGCATTATAGAAGAGAAATTGATATAGATCATATCTCGCCTGGCTTATAGGCCCGCAAAACGCATGGTTTTTCAGCGATCACGGCGTAACTTTCTGATTATCAAAATAAAAATAAATTTTAAAATTTGCAATTAGAGTTGAATTTTTTCAGTCACCCCCTTTTAAGCAGTTAATTAAAATGGAGTAATATGCATTAAAATTAACATTGTTTGTAAGCTACTAATAATAGTATTTACTCATAATTAACTTAATTATTACAAATTAACGAAGGGGCCATAAAAATTAAAACGGGGCCCTTTCTGAGGCCCCGTAATATAGCGCAGGCGAATAATTTCGCCATAAGTTATTTGTGGTTTTACTGCGGATTAGCCCAGAATTTGGCTTTTGCGCGTTGCAGTTTTTCGTACGCTTTCAACAGTGACTGATGCGCCGGGAAGGCCGCCAGGTCGTTGTCTACTGGCTGCAGGCCGTAGAACGCCTCTTCACCGCTCAGGGCCGCACTCGCCGCTTCAACGGCATCTGCACCGTACATACGTACGAACGCATTCAGATATTGCAGCGGCTGTCGTTCTTCTTCCTGAGACAGCAGCAGCAGCGTTTGCAGACAGCGGTAGTAGTTGGCACGTTCCGGGCTGAACACGGACGCATTAAATTCCATGGTCCACTCAGTCCAGATAAGCGCTTGCTCCATATCGCCGCCAGCCAGCGCCAGCATAGCTTTCAGCTCACCGATGCGCAGGGCGTACCAGCCGTTATCTTTACCGGTCGCCATACCCAGCAGCTCACGAACGCGGGTGAAATCGTCCAGACCTTCATCATCCATCTGCTCAATCAGCGCCAGATAATCTTCTTTTTCCCACTCGCTGTTCGGCAGAGAAAGAAGGGTCTCACGCAGCTGGCTGCCCATATTGTTATTTGCCAGCCACAGATCTTCAGCTGGATAAATATCAGACATGCCTGGCACGATAATACGGCAAGCATAAACGCTCAGGTGCTCGTAATCCGCGATATACACTTCTTTATCTTCAGCCTGGAAAATCGCCATCAGTGTGGCAAATTCTTCATCTGTGGTGCCGGAGAAGCTCCAGTCAACAAACGGATAATCTGCGTCCTGTTTGAACATATCCCAGGAGATCAAACCGCTGGAATCGATGAAGTGTGTTTCAAGGTTAGCGTGCTCGCCCACTTCTTCATCATCGAAGGTTGGTGGGGTGAAGACGTCGAGATCTTTCAGGCCACGGCCTTGCAGCAGTTCGGTCACTGTACGCTCCAGCGCCACGCCGAAATCAGGGTGCGCGCCAAAGGAGGCGAAACAGGTTCCGTTTGCCGGGTTGAACAGCACCACGCAGATAACCGGGTATTTGCCACCCAGTGAACCGTCGTAAGCAAAGATAGGGAAGCCTTCAGCTTCCAGCCTGGCGATAGATTCCACCACGCTCGGATAGCGCGCCATCACGTCGGCCGGGATTTCCGGCAGGCTGATGCTTTCAGCGATGATGCGGTTTTTGATATGACGTTCAAACACTTCGGACAGGCCCTGAACACGCGCTTCATTGCGGGTGTTACCGGCGGACATGCCGTTAGATACGTACAGGTTGCCGACGATGTTCATCGGAATGTAAATCGTCTCGCCATCGGACTGACGGGTGAACGGCAGGCCGCAAACACCGCGATCGCCATTACCGGATTGCAGATCCACAAGCAGGCTGGCGGTCAGCTGATCGTCCGGATCGTAGAATGCACGCAGACGCTCATCAAGAATGCCTTCTGGCACTTCGTCGTCTTCCGGCAGCGGGAACCATTTTTCATTCGGATAATGTACGAACGGGCTATTGGCGATGGTTTCGCCCAGCCAGAAATCAGCGAAGAAGTAGTTGGTAGACAGACGCTCAAAATATTCGCCAAGCGCAGAAGCCAGGGCCGCTTTTTTGGTTGCCCCTTTGCCGTTGGTGAAGCACAGCGCGCATTCTTTGTCGCGGATATGCACAGACCAGACGTTAGGCACCGGATTCAGCCAGGACGCTTCTTCAATGTTGAATCCGAGGTCCGTTAATTTTTGCTGGAAGCGGGCGATGGAGTCTTCCAGAGCGGCGTCTTTGCCGGGAATAAATGTTTGGGTCATGGCGATCACTTTTATCGTACGGAAAGCGCGCAATGATACGGGTTTTGCGTGTCAGGCGCTATCGTCCCGACACGGGCGGCGAAAATAAAAGGCTCGGCTACGCTTAGAAGCTATAACTCACTGTTCAGGCAACTAAAATGCAAGCGTTTGATCTGCACCGAATGGCATTCGATAAAGTCCCCGTGGAATTTCTCGGGGAAGTGGCCCTGCGTAGCCTTTATACCTTCGTACTGGTATTCCTGTTTTTAAAAATCACCGGACGCCGCGGTGTGCGCCAGATGTCGCTCTTTGAAGTGCTCATCATCCTGACGTTAGGCTCTGCTGCGGGAGACGTGGCGTTCTATGACGACGTGCCAATGCTGCCGGTACTCGTTGTCTTTGTCACTCTGGCTGTGCTCTACCGACTGGTGATGTGGCTGATGGCGCACAGCGAGAAACTGGAAGATTTGTTTGAGGGAAAACCCGTGGTCGTGGTGGACGAAGGGGAACTTGCCTGGGAGAAGTTGCGGGCTGAGAACCTGACCGAGTTTGAATTTTTTATGGAACTGCGCCTGAACGGGATTGAACACCTGGGCCAGGTCAAGCGGGCAATAATGGAGACTAACGGCCAAATCAGCGTCTATTTTTTTAGCGACGATGAGGTAAAAGCGGGCTTACCGATTTTACCGGGTAAATGCGTGGAGCGTTTCAAAACGATGCCGGAAGAGAACGATTATGCCTGCACACGATGCAGTGCAATATTCCATATGCATGCAGGCGATCATCAATTATGCCCTCGCTGCGCACATCCAGAATGGGCGAAGGCCAGCCGGGCAAAACGCATCACCTGATAGGCAAATTGTCGGCATTGTGACGTCAAGCTGGCATATTCTGTTGTGTGAGCTTGACCGCATTTTTCGGCTCGCGAGTATTAGCCATTGCGGCGTGTGTCACTGAATGGTAAAACCGATAGCCACAGGAATAACTTATGCCTACGGGCTGATAACGTGTATAGCGTGGTGAGGGGAAATGACTCAGGTCTTTAATTTTAGTTCTGGTCCGGCAATGCTTCCGGCGGATGTGCTTCAACAGGCCCAACAGGAACTCTGCGACTGGCAGGGTTTGGGTACCTCGGTAATGGAAATTAGCCATCGTGGTAAAGAGTTCATCCAGGTGGCCGAAGAAGCAGAAAAAGATTTCCGCGACCTGCTGAAAATCCCTTCCAATTATAAAGTCCTGTTCTGCCACGGCGGTGGTCGCGGCCAGTTCGCAGGCGTTCCGTTGAATCTGCTGGGCGACAAAACCACCGCAGATTACGTGGATGCCGGTTACTGGGCGGCCAGTGCGGTAAAAGAAGCGAAAAAATACTGCACGCCAAACGTCATTGACGCCAAAGTCACCGTTGATGGCTTGCGCGGGGTGAAGCCGATGCGCGACTGGCAGCTCTCTGACAACGCAGCCTATCTGCATTATTGCCCGAACGAAACCATCGACGGCATCGCCATTGATGAAGTCCCCGATTTCGGCAAAGACGTTGTGGTTGCCGCAGATTACTCCTCCACGATCCTCTCTAGCCCGCTTGATGTCAGCCGCTTTGGTGTGATTTACGCGGGTGCGCAGAAAAATATCGGCCCGGCCGGTTTGACGCTGGTTATCGTGCGTGAGGATCTGCTGGGTAAAGCCCACGCCGCCTGCCCATCAATCATTGATTACACCGTGCTGAACGACAACGATTCGATGTTCAACACGCCGCCGACGTTTGCCTGGTATCTGTCTGGCCTGGTCTTTAAATGGCTGAAAGCGCAGGGCGGTTTAGACGTCATGAACCGCATCAACCAGCAAAAATCGGAACTGCTGTACGGCACAATCGATAACAGCGATTTCTACCGTAACGACGTGGCCGCAGCCAACCGTTCCCGTATGAACGTGCCGTTCCAGCTGGCCGACAGTGCACTGGACAAGCTGTTCCTCGAGGAATCCTTTGCCGCAGGCCTACATGCTCTGAAAGGCCATCGCGTGGTCGGTGGAATGCGTGCCTCTATTTATAATGCCATGCCGCTGGCGGGTGTTCAGGCGCTGACCGACTTCATGAAAGAATTCGAACGCCGCCACGGTTAATGTTCCTGTTTTCATCCCCGCAGCGGGTCTGCGGGGTTTTTTATTTTCTGCTTTTGAGAGTTGAGTTTCATGGAATCCCTGACGTTACAACCCATCGCGCATGTAGACGGCACCATCAATTTACCTGGTTCAAAAAGCGTCTCAAACCGTGCATTGCTGCTGGCGGCTCTGGGCCGTGGTACCACCGTTCTGACCAATCTTCTGGACAGTGATGATGTGCGCCACATGCTCAATGCCCTGACCGCGTTGGGCGTTCAGTACACTCTGTCTTCCGACCGCACACGCTGTGAAGTGACCGGCAACGGTGGCCCGTTGAAAGCAGCGGCTGCACTTGAACTGTTCCTGGGTAACGCCGGAACGGCAATGCGCCCACTGGCGGCGGCATTGTGCCTGGGCAGTAACGATATCGTGCTGACCGGTGAACCGCGCATGAAAGAGCGTCCGATTGGGCATCTTGTTGACGCCCTGCGTCAGGGTGGCGCACAGATTGACTATCTTGAGCAGGAAAACTACCCGCCGCTGCGCCTGAAGGGCGGTTTTGTCGGTGGCGAAGTTGCCGTTGATGGCAGCGTGTCCAGCCAGTTCCTGACGGCGTTGTTAATGACTGCGCCGCTGGCTGCGCAGGATACCGTTATCACCATTAAAGGCGATCTGGTTTCTAAGCCGTACATCGATATCACGCTGCATCTGATGAATACCTTCGGCGTGAAGGTGGATAATCAGAACTATCAGCGTTTTGTCGTCAAAGGCGGACAGCATTACCAATCACCGGGTGCGTATCTGGTGGAAGGCGATGCCTCTTCTGCGTCGTATTTCCTCGCCGCGGGTGCTATCAAAGGCGGCACGGTAAAAGTAACCGGAATCGGCCGCAACAGCGTGCAGGGTGATATCCGCTTTGCCGATGTGCTGGAAAAAATGGGCGCAACCGTGACCTGGGGTGATGACTTCATCGCTTGCACAGGCGCTGAACTCACCGCCATCGACATGGATATGAACCATATTCCTGATGCGGCGATGACGATTGCCACGGCCGCGCTGTTTGCCAAAGGCACAACGACGCTGCGTAACATCTATAACTGGCGTGTAAAAGAAACCGACCGCTTGTTCGCGATGGCGACAGAACTGCGTAAAGTGGGCGCGGAAGTGGAAGAGGGCGAAGACTACATTCGCGTCACTCCGCCAGCGCAACTGACTTTCGCGGAGATCGGTACATATAACGATCATCGTATGGCGATGTGCTTCTCGCTGGTGGCGTTGTCCGACACGCCGGTGACCATTCTTGATCCGAAATGTACGGCGAAAACGTTCCCGGATTATTTCGAACAACTCGCTCGCATAAGCACCCCCGCCTGATTTCACCTCTTGCTCCGATCGTGCGCAGAATATTATCGACCGCATCGCGGTCGATAAAGTAAATCCTTGTCACCTTTCGGGCTGGTTTGTCACCAGCCTATTATACTTGCCCAATTATTGTGCGATAGGTAGCCATTATTCCGCATTTTGCACGCAACATTAACGGACTGGCGCTTTGGCGAGTATAATGCGCGGCGTTTAAGTAACAGACGCCCTGATTGAAGGAGATAACGATGACGGCAATTGCCCCGGTAATTACCATTGACGGGCCTAGCGGCGCCGGGAAAGGCACGCTGTGCAAAGCCATGGCGGAAGCACTGCAATGGCACCTGCTGGATTCTGGCGCTATTTATCGCGTCCTGGCTCTGGCGGCTTTACATCATCACGTCGACGTGACCTCCGAAGAAGCCCTGGTCCCACTGGCGGCACATCTGGATGTTCGTTTTGTCTCTACCGACGGCAACCTTGAGGTTATCCTCGAGGGTGAAGACGTTAGCGGCGAAATCCGCACTCAGGAAGTGGCAAATGCGGCCTCTCAGGTGGCTGCGTTCCCACGAGTTCGTGAAGCTTTGTTGCGTCGCCAACGCGCATTCCGTGAAGCCCCGGGCCTGATTGCCGACGGACGCGATATGGGAACCGTGGTGTTTACCGATGCCCCGGTCAAGATTTTCCTTGACGCTTCCCCGGAAGAACGTGCTCAACGCCGGATGCTTCAGTTGCAGGAAAAGGGCTTTAGTGTTAACTTTGAACGCCTTTTGGTCGAGATAAAGGAACGCGATGACCGTGACCGCAACCGTGCGGTGGCACCGTTAGTTCCCGCTGCTGATGCTTTAGTCCTGGATTCAACACGATTAAGCATTGAGCAAGTGATTGAAAAAGCGTTACAATACGCGCGCCAAAAACTGGCTGCTGTCTGATTAAAAGATAAGCGAGCCTCCGAATTTGTAGTACCCCCGCTGCAATGGATTGTGAGCGGGTATGTTAAACAACCCCATCCGACATGGTGTCAGGTGGACGTTAAATCTAACTTCGAAGATTAAACATGACTGAATCTTTTGCTCAACTATTTGAAGAATCCTTAAAAACAATCGAAACCCGTCCGGGTTCCATCGTTCGTGGTGTTGTTGTTGCTATCGATAAAGATATCGTACTGGTTGACGCCGGTCTGAAATCTGAATCCGCCATCCCGGCAGAGCAGTTCAAAAACGCCCAGGGCGAGCTGGAAATCCAGGTCGGTGACGAAGTTGACGTTGCGCTGGACGCAGTAGAAGACGGCTTCGGCGAAACCCTGCTGTCCCGTGAGAAAGCTAAGCGTCACGAAGCTTGGATCACGCTGGAAAAAGCATACGAAGACGCTGAAACTGTTGTTGGTGTTATCAACGGCAAAGTTAAAGGTGGCTTCACTGTTGAGCTGAACGGTATTCGTGCGTTCCTGCCAGGTTCACTGGTAGACGTGCGTCCAGTTCGCGATACGCTGCACCTGGAAGGCAAAGAGCTTGAATTCAAAGTTATCAAGCTGGACCAGAAGCGTAACAACGTTGTTGTTTCCCGTCGTGCCGTTATCGAATCCGAAAACAGCGCAGAACGTGATCAGCTGCTCGAAAACCTCCAGGAAGGCATGGAAGTTAAAGGTATCGTTAAGAACCTCACTGACTACGGCGCATTCGTTGACCTGGGCGGCGTAGACGGCCTGCTGCACATCACTGACATGGCGTGGAAACGCGTTAAACACCCAAGCGAAATCGTGAACGTTGGCGACGAAATCACTGTTAAAGTGCTGAAGTTCGACCGCGAGCGTACCCGTGTTTCTCTGGGTCTGAAGCAGCTGGGCGAAGATCCATGGGTAGCTATCGCTAAGCGTTACCCAGAAGGTACCAAACTGACTGGTCGCGTGACCAACCTGACCGACTACGGCTGCTTCGTTGAAATCGAAGAAGGCGTTGAAGGCCTGGTACACGTTTCCGAAATGGACTGGACCAACAAAAACATCCACCCATCCAAAGTTGTTAACGTTGGTGATGTAGTGGAAGTTATGGTTCTGGACATCGACGAAGAACGTCGTCGTATCTCCCTGGGTCTGAAGCAGTGCAAATCTAACCCATGGCAGCTGTTCGCAGAAACCCACAACAAGGGCGATCGCGTTGAAGGTAAAATCAAGTCTATCACTGACTTCGGTATCTTCATCGGCCTGGACGGCGGCATCGACGGTCTGGTTCACCTGTCTGACATCTCCTGGAACGTTGCAGGCGAAGAAGCAGTTCGTGAATACAAGAAAGGCGACGAAATCGCTGCCGTTGTTCTGCAGGTTGACGCAGAGCGTGAGCGCATCTCCCTGGGCGTGAAACAGCTGGCTGAAGATCCGTTCAACAACTGGGTTGCTCTCAACAAGAAAGGCGCTATCGTTAACGGTAAAGTAACTGCAGTTGACGCTAAAGGCGCAACCGTAGAACTGGCTGACGGCGTTGAAGGTTACCTGCGTGCTTCTGAAGCATCACGTGACCGCGTTGAAGATGCAACTCTGGTTCTGAACGTAGGCGACGACGTTGAAGCTAAATTCACCGGTGTTGACCGTAAGAACCGTGCAATCAGCCTGTCTGTACGTGCTAAAGACGAAGCTGACGAGAAAGATGCAATCGCTACTGTTAACAACAAACAGGAAGAAAGCAACTTCTCCAACGCTATGGCTGAAGCATTTAAAGCAGCTAAAGGCGAGTAATCAAGTCACTCTTCACCGAGTAACTTGACAGATTGCAGGATTCGTCCTGTAATCAACAACAAAGGGCGGCTACGGCCGCCCTTGTTCAAGCTGTTAGCTTATACTTTCCTGAAAGGAAACCGGAGGAATCATGACCAAGTCAGAGCTCATCGAAAGACTTGCAAGCCAGCAATCTCACATCCCTGCGAAAGCGGTTGAAGATGCTGTGAAAGAGATGCTGGAACATATGGCCTCTACGCTAGCCCAGGGCGAGCGCATTGAAATCCGCGGTTTCGGTAGTTTCTCTTTGCATTACCGCGCCCCACGCGTTGGGCGTAACCCGAAAACAGGCGATAAAGTAGAGCTGGAAGGTAAATACGTTCCGCACTTTAAGCCGGGGAAAGAATTGCGCGATCGCGCCAATATTTACGATTGAGTTATTGCGGATATTCCGCGAAACTTGAACGAGATGAAAGCACCCACAGGGTGCTTTTTTCGTTTCTGGAATACGCATCTTGTGTGAAGCGATAATCATCCGATTTTGGAATGAGCCTCGTACATCGCAGTGCATTCTTTGCAACCGCATCGATTTTCTGGAACCCTCCACGCAGCGTCTGTTTTTGTGTGAAGACTCGCCTACCTGAAAGCAAGACACTGTTTGCGACAGGGAGGTGTCATGCGATTACCCACAATAGCCATCTGCGCCATCATTGGTATTTGCCCACTGCTTTGGTTACCCGAGTTACCTTCGGTAGCCGTTACTGGTGCGATGACGTTAATGGCAACAGCGCTCGTTATTAGTGCTCGGCGCTTCAGGGCGGTGGGTCTCACGGTGCTCTTATTCTGCTGGGCTGTTTTTTCCGCACAGAAGATTATCTTTCCAGCAGATACGCTATCCGGGAAACTGATGCAGGCTGAAGTGGCGATCGCCGGCACGGACGGTGAAACCACCTATTACGGCAAACTTCTACGGATCAACGGCCAGCGTCAATTCCCCGCACCGGGCATCGTGCTTTACGGCCAGGCACTGCCGGAAAAGGGCTGCGCAGGGCAAATCTGGCAAATGACCATCAAAGCCCGGGCGGTACACGGTTTACTCAATCAAGGCATGTTCGATAGCCAGCGCCACGCGCTTTCATTACATCGCCCATTAACCGGACGATTTGCGCAGGCGCATATCGTAGATGGGCAGTGCAGCTTGCGGTCACGGTTTGTTTCCTCGTTGTCTAAAGCGCTCGAACCCTATCCGTGGCAACAGGTGATGCTGGCACTGGCTGTGGGCGAGCGTGCCGAAGTTCCTGCAGAAATAAAACGTCTGTTACAGCAAACGGGAACCTCGCATCTGATGGCCATCTCCGGGTTGCATATTTCTCTGGTGGCGATGCTTGGCTGGGCCATCATTCGCGGCATGCAACGGGTATTGCCGTGCCGATGGATTGACTGGCGAATGCCCCTTTGTGTCAGTTTTATTGTGGCGTTGATTTATGCGTGGTTGAGTGGATTACAGCCTCCGGCGCTGCGTACCATTATTGCGACCGGGGTCTGGCTACTGCTGCGCTTAAGTGGTCGCCGATGGACGACATGGGAAGTATGGGTGTGCTGTATTGCCGCTATCCTGGTGTTGGATCCTTTAGCCCTGCTGGCACAAAGCCTGTGGTTATCGGCCTTTGCTGTAGCAACCTTGATCTTCTGGTATCAGTGGATGCCACCCCTTCGCCTGCAATGTAACGTCATAATAAAGGGGCTGATTTCGTTAGTGCATTTACAGTTAGGGCTGATGCTGCTTCTGCTCCCACTTCAAGTAAATGTATTTCACGGCATGTCCTGGACATCTCTGCCCGCCAATCTTGTGGCCGTTCCTTTGGTGACGCTGGGTGAAATCCCACTTTTGCTGGCCAGTACCGTGCTGCATTTTACCGGTCCGGCGACCATGGAAAATTATACCTGGTTGTTGGCCGATCGCTTGCTCGAAGGCTTATTCTGGTTTTTGCGCGTTCTGCCGCAGGGTTGGCAAGATATCGATTATCGCTGGCAGGGTATTGTGGTCATGCCGTGGCTAGCGATTATCCTCTGGCGACTGAATGGCTGGACGAGATGGCCTGCCTCAATACTGGCATGTGGGACTCTCCTGACTTTTCCGCTCTGGCGACAGCCGTCACCCCAGATGTGGTCTGTGACCATGTTGGATGTGGGGCAGGGATTGTCCATCGTCATTGCCCGAAACGGTAAAGTACTGCTCTATGATACCGGCCTTGCCTGGCCAGGTGGGGACAGTGCTCAGCAGCTGATAATTCCGTGGCTGCGTTGGCATCATCTACAACCAGAAGGCATCGTTCTCAGTCACGAGCATCTCGACCATCGCGGAGGGCTCGAAACGCTCCTTAAAACCTGGCCTGCATTGTGGGTCAGAAGCCCGCTACAGTGGGAAGGGCATCTTCCCTGTTTTCGTGGGGAAAGCTGGCGCTGGGAAGGACTGACGTTCCGTGCTGTCTGGCCGCTGCCAGGCACAGAGGAGAAAGGCAATAACCGCTCCTGTGTCGTACGGGTCGATGACGGGCGCTATAGCGTTTTATTAACGGGAGATATTGAAATATCGGCAGAAATGTCCATGCTCAGTCATTACTGGCAGCATCTTGCGTCTACACTTGTTCAGGTGCCACATCATGGCAGCTCGACGTCATCTTCGTTGGCGTTGCTACAACGGATTGATGGGCAGTCCGCGCTGGCTTCGATGGCGCGATACAATGCCTGGCATTTTCCATGCCCAAAGGTGAAAACGCGGTACAGACAGCAGCATTATCGCTGGTTTGATACGCCTCACCAGGGGCAAGTGACGGTCAACTTTTCACCAGAAGGTTGGCAAATCCATAGCTTACGCGATCAAATATATCCCCGTTGGTATCATCAGTGGTTTGGCGATGCAGGTGATAACGGGTAGAATGTGCGGCTATCTCAACATAAGCTGGTTTTTTGAATGCAGAACGACAAAGATCTCTCCACGTGGCAGACTTTCCGCCGACTTTGGCCAACGATTGCGCCTTTTAAAGCTGGCCTTATCGTGGCTGCTGTCGCGTTGGTTCTTAACGCTGCCAGTGACACCTTTATGCTGTCGCTTCTTAAACCATTACTGGATGATGGTTTTGGGAAAACGGACCGCTCAGTGCTGCTTTGGATGCCGCTGGTGGTCATCGGATTGATGATCCTGCGTGGTGTTACCAGCTACGTATCAAGCTACTGTATTTCCTGGGTTTCAGGCAAAGTGGTCATGACCATGCGCCGTCGCCTTTTCGGCCACATGATGGGCATGCCGGTCTCGTTTTTCGATAAACAGTCCACCGGTACTCTGCTGTCACGTATCACCTATGACTCCGAACAGGTTGCTTCGTCCTCTTCCAGCGCATTGATTACCGTCGTGCGTGAAGGGGCTTCGATTATCGGCCTGTTCATCATGATGTTCTGGTACAGCTGGCAGCTGTCGGTGATCCTGATTGTACTGGCACCGATCGTCTCCTTTGCTATTCGCCATGTATCCAAGCGTTTCCGCAGCATCAGTAAAAATATGCAAAACACGATGGGGCAGGTGACCACCAGTGCGGAGCAAATGCTGAAAGGGCATAAAGAAGTCCTGATGTTTGGCGGCCAAGGCGTCGAAACCAAGCGTTTCGATAAAGTCAGTAATAAAATGCGTTTGCAGGGCATGAAGATGGTTTCAGCTTCTTCTATCTCTGACCCAATCATTCAGCTGATTGCCTCTCTGGCGCTGGCCTTTGTACTCTACGCGGCGAGCTTCCCGAGCGTCATGGAAACGTTGACCGCAGGTACCATCACCGTCGTGTTCTCTTCCATGATCGCGCTCATGCGCCCGCTGAAGTCTCTGACCAACGTTAATGCCCAGTTCCAGCGCGGTATGGCGGCCTGTCAGACGCTGTTCGCTATCCTTGATAGTGAGCAGGAAAAAGACGAAGGTACCCGCGTTGTTGAACGTGCGAAGGGTAATCTCGAATTTAAAGATGTCACCTTTACGTATCCTGGCCGTGAAGTGCCTGCGCTGCGAGACATTAATCTGAATGTTCCGGAAGGGAAGACTGTCGCACTGGTGGGACGTTCCGGTTCAGGTAAGTCCACCATCGCGAGCCTGATTACGCGTTTCTATGATGTGGACACCGGCAACATCGTGCTCGACGGACACGATATCCGCGAATACACCCTGGCATCGTTGCGCGACCAGGTGGCGCTGGTTTCGCAGAGCGTTCACCTGTTCAACGATACCGTGGCGAATAATATCGCCTATGCCCGGACCGACCTTTACAGCCGTGAAGATATTGAGCGAGCCGCGACCATGGCATACGCCATGGACTTCATCAATAAGATGGATAACGGTCTGGATACAGTGATTGGTGAGAATGGCGTGCTGCTTTCCGGCGGTCAGCGTCAGCGTATCGCGATTGCCCGTGCGCTGCTGCGTGACAGCCCGATCCTGATTCTGGATGAAGCGACGTCAGCTCTGGATACCGAATCCGAACGTGCAATTCAGGCCGCGCTGGATGAACTGCAGAAAAACCGTACCTCTCTGGTGATCGCTCACCGTCTGTCTACCATCGAAAAAGCCGATGAAATTGTCGTCGTTGAAGATGGGCGTATCGTTGAGCGTGGTAGTCACCAGGATCTGCTGGAACATCGCGGCGTCTATGCTCAGCTGCATAAAATGCAATTTGGGCAATGATCGCACGTATCTGGTCTGGCGAATCCCCGCTCTGGCTGCTGCTGTTGCCGCTCTCCTGGCTGTATGGCCTGGTGAGCGGCGCCATTCGACTCAGCTATCGTTTAGGCATTAAGAAAGCCTGGCGTGCGCCGGTACCGGTCGCGGTGGTGGGGAATCTCACCGCAGGCGGTAACGGTAAAACACCCGTGGCTATCTGGCTGGTGGAACAACTTCAGCAGCACGGTATCAAAGCGGGCGTTGTTTCTCGCGGCTACGGCGGCAAAGCCGCTCATTATCCGTTGCTATTAACGTCAGACACGACTCCAGACGAAGCGGGCGATGAACCGGTGTTGATTTATCAACGCACTGGCGTGCCCGTTGCGGTTTCTCCCAGTCGCAGCGATGCCGTTCAGGCGTTACTGGCAGCTCATGACCTTCAAATCATCATCACCGACGATGGTCTCCAGCATTACCGCCTCGCGCGTGATGTTGAAATCGTTGTGATTGATGGCGTCCGCCGTTTTGGCAATGGCTGGTGGTTGCCCGCCGGACCCATGCGTGAACGGGCTTCACGCCTGAAAAGCGTGGATGCGGTCATCGTCAACGGTGGCGTGCCGCGCGCGGGTGAAATCCCGATGCAGCTGCGCCCTGGTATGGCCGTTAATCTCAAAACGGGCGAAAAACGTAGCGTCTCTTTGCTGTCCGATGTTGTCGCCATGGCCGGAATTGGTCATCCTCCGCGTTTTTTCGCCACCCTTGAAAGCTGTGGCGTGCAGCCAGTGAAAACTGTGGCACTGGGCGATCATCAGGCGCTAAGCGCTGCCGATGTACAGGCGATCGCAACCCGCAAGCAAACGCTGGTAATGACGGAAAAAGATGCGGTGAAGTGTCGCGCTTTTGCCGAAGAAAACTGGTGGTATTTACCGGTGGACGCCGTCTTTGACGATGAGCAGGCCCCACGGTTGATTCAGAAACTGGTGAGCCTGACGCAACGCTAGCGAAACGCGTGCGGCGCAGGCAGAGCTGACGAGGACGTCGAATGTCAGAAGTAATGCTTTCACTTACAGCCGCACGCCATCTTCATCTTGCCGCTCAGGGTTTACTCAAAAAGCCCCGCCGTCGTCCGAAACCGGGTGATATTCTCTCTACCATTCAGCGCATGTCATTACTGCAAATCGACACCATCAACGTTGTCGCGCGCAGTCCCTATCTGGTGTTGTTCAGTCGCCTGGGCAGCTATCCATCACAATGGCTGGATGAGGCATTAAGCCGTGGCGACCTGATGGAATACTGGGCCCACGAGGCCTGCTTCTTACCGAGAAGTGATTTTTCACTGATTCGCCATCGGATGCTTTCGCCCGACAAGATGGGCTGGAAGTATCGACAGGAATGGATGGTGGAACATGCCGCTGAAATAGAGTTGCTCATTGAGCATATTCAGCAAAACGGACCGGTGCGCTCGGCGGATTTTGAACATCCGCGTAAAGGTGCCAGCGGCTGGTGGGAATGGAAGCCGCACAAGCGTCATCTGGAAGGGCTGTTCACCGCCGGAAAAGTGATGGTGATTGGTCGCCATAATTTCCAGCGGATATACGATTTAACCTCCCGGGTGATGCCGCACTGGGACGATGAGCGTGACCTGATCGTCCAGGAACAGGCCGAAGAGTTAATGCTGCAAAATAGCGCCCGCAGCCTCGGGATTTTTCGCGGCCAGTGGCTGGCGGATTACTACCGTTTACGGCAGCCTTCGTTGCCTGCCTTACTTGCACGCTGGCAAGAAGAAGGGCTGATAATCCCGGTAGATGTTGAAGGGCTTGGCGCGATGTGGCTGCATGCGGATTTACAGCCTTTGCTCGAGGATGCACAGGTGGGGAAATTGACGGCCACCCACAGCGCGGTGCTTTCGCCGTTTGACCCGGTTGTCTGGGACCGCAAGCGGGCGGAGCAGTTGTTCGATTTTACCTATCGGCTTGAATGCTACACACCTGCACCGAAGCGTCAGTTTGGCTATTTTGTTCTGCCGTTGCTGCATCAGGGAAAACTGGTGGGACGAATGGACAGCAAAATGCACCGCAAAACTGGCGTGCTGGAAATCTTTGCCGTCTATTTGCAGGACGGTGTGAGGGTGAGCCAGACGCTGGAAAAAGGTCTGACTCAAGCCATTAATGATTTTGCGCGCTGGCAAGGTGCCGGTCGCGTTGAACTTAACCATCGACCTGCTGAACTTTTCGACGCTCAGCCAAAGGGATGGGAAATTGACGCCGTATAAATGGGCTCTGTGCTATGCTGCGGCAGATACTTTTTCGGTCCATCTGGAGGAACTATGGATCACCGCTTACTTGAAATCATCGCTTGTCCGGTCTGCAACGGAAAGCTCTATTACAGTCAGGATAAGCAAGAGCTTATCTGCAAACTCGACAGCCTGGCTTTCCCGCTGCGTGATGGTATTCCCGTCCTGCTGGAAAACGAAGCCCGTCCATTGAGCGCAGAAGAGAGCCATCCATGAGTTTTGTCGTCATCATTCCCGCGCGTTTCGCGTCCACTCGTCTGCCGGGCAAACCGCTGCAGGATATCAACGGCAAGCCAATGATCGTGCATGTGCTTGAACGAGCGCGTGAGTCTGGCGCTGAGCGCATTATCGTTGCGACGGATAATGAAGACGTCGCGCGTGCGGTCGAGGCTGCAGGTGGCGAAGTGTGCATGACCCGCGCCGATCACCAGTCCGGGACTGAACGACTGGCCGAAGTAGTGGAAAAATGCGGATTCAGCGATGACACGCTGATCGTCAATGTCCAGGGTGATGAGCCGATGATCCCACCGGTGATCATTCGCCAAGTCGCTGAAAATCTGGCCGCCAGCCAGTCTGGAATGGCGACGCTGGCGGTGCCTATTCACGATGCGGAAGAAGCGTTTAATCCGAATGCGGTCAAAGTCGTCATGGATGCGCAAGGCTATGCGCTCTATTTCTCCCGCGCCACTATTCCGTGGGATCGTGATCGTTTCGCTCAACGTCGCGACGCCATTGGGGACACGCTGCTGCGTCACATTGGTATCTACGGCTACCGCGCTGGTTTCATTCGCCGTTACGTCAACTGGGCACCAAGTCCGCTCGAGCAAATCGAAATGCTCGAACAGCTGCGCGTGCTGTGGTACGGCGAAAAAATCCACGTTGCCGTCGCGAAAGAAGTCCCTGGCACCGGGGTTGATACCCCTGAAGATCTCGCTCGCGTGCGCGCAGAAATGCGCTAATCGCCTTCTCCCCTCCGCCCGGAGGGGAGTGTTTCCCGCCTCGTATATCCTCTTTTTTTACCCCGTTATTGATCTTATCCGGTGACATCTCCGGCATCGGCGCTCATTATAAAAACAGTAGTCAACACAGGGGTAACCCGATATGGAACAACTGCGTGCCGAACTGAGCCACCTGCTGGGCGAGAAGCTGAGCCGGGTAGAGTGCGTGAGTGAGAAAACGGATTCATCACTGTGGTCGCTATACGATGCTCAGGGACACCCAATGCCGCTGCTGGCCCGAAGTTTCACCACACCGGGACTCGCACAGCAGATGGCCTGGAAAATATCGACTTTGGCCCGCAGTGGGACTGTTCGCATGCCGGTGGTTTATGGTGTGCTGACGCATGAAGAACATCCTGGCCCTGATATCCTGCTACTCGAACGGCTGCGCGGCGTGTCCGTGGAGGCCCCCGCCAGAACACCAGATCGCTGGGAACAATTAAAAGATCAGATCGTCGAGGGATTACTGGCCTGGCATCGACAGGACAGCGGCGGCTGCGTCGGCACGGTCGACAGCACGCAGGAAAATCTCTGGCCGCTCTGGTATCGCCAGCGCGTCGAAATGCTGTGGAGCACGCTGAATCTCTACAACAACACCGGGCTTACCATGCAGGACAAACGTATCCTGTTCCGCACTCGGGAATGTCTACCCGCGCTGTTTGACGGTTTTAATGATAATTGTGTCATGGTGCACGGCAATTTTACGCTGCGCAGTATGCTGAAAGATTCCCGTAGCGATCAGCTGCTGGCGATGGTCGGGCCGGGCATTATGTTGTGGGCGCCGCGTGAGTACGAGCTGTTCCGGTTGTCGGAGAGCGGGCTGGCGGAAGGGCTGCTGTGGCACTATCTCCAGCGTGCGCCGGTATCTGAATCATTCCTCTGGCGTCGCTGGCTGTATCTGCTGTGGGATGAAGTCGCCCAGTTGGTCAACACCGGGCGATTTAACCGTGCTAATTTCGATCTGGCGTCGAAATCTTTACTCCCCTGGCTCGCCTGAGCTGCCTTTGAGCCATTGCCAAATACGGCCCAGCGTTTCATAGCCCACGCGGTCGCTGTGCATCAACCAGACGGGAGAAGGGATCAGACGCTCCCATGGATTGAGCGGTGATGCGATCGCCAACTGATTGGCCGGAGCAGGCAACGGGTGCAGGCCCGCATGGCGGAAGAAAATCATCGCACGCGGTAAATGCGAGGCGGACGTTACCAACAGGAACGGCGCATTGCCAATCGCTGCTTTTACCGCAGCGGCTTCTTCCTCCGTATCTTTCGGTTTATCCAGCACGATAATGTCACTGCGCGGCACGCCAAGGCTCTCCGCTACGCGTGCCCCGGCTTCCCCGGTACTTACGGGATTGGTCGTGGCCGCAGCGCCGGTGAAAATCATCTTAGCGCCTGGATTGGCCTGCCATAAGCGGATCCCCTCCGTCAGGCGCGGCAGACTGTTATTGATAAGATTTGAGCTGGGCGCCCATTCACGATTCCAGGTGTAACCCCCGCCCAAAACCACAACGTACTCAACGCGTTCTGTGCCTCGCCAGGTGGGGTAGGTGCTTTCAATGGGCTTCAGTAACGCATCGGCGACCGGTTGCAGGCTTAACAGTAAGAGCGCCAGCCAGCCAATGCTGAGACAAATCTTGCCACTACGCTGGAATCGGCTGAACCAGAGCAGCGCCAAGCCGAGCGCCATCAGTAACAGCAGCAACGGTAACGGTAAAATCATGCCGCCAATGTACTTCTTTAGCGTAAAAAGCATCCTTGTTGGTTCCTTTTTTGACCATCTGACAGGGGATATGCACGGATATTACACCAGATAGCTTCCCTCTCGCTGTGGGTATGACAAAATAGCGGTTTTGTGGCAGGCAAGTGGAGTCCAGCGTGCAGGATCGCAATTTCGATGGTATCGCGGAACGATTTTCGCGCAATATCTATGGCACGACCAAGGGCCAGCTGCGTCAGGCGATCCTTTGGCAGGATTTAGACATCCTGCTGGCCTCTTTTGGCGACGCGCCATTACACATTCTGGACGGCGGCGGTGGGGCCGGGCAAACGGCAATTCGGATGGCAGAGAGAGGGCATCATGTTACCCTATGCGATCTGTCAGCCGAGATGATAGCCCTGGCAAAACAGGCTGCCGACGAGAAAGGTGTGAGCCACAACATGCATTTTGTACAATGCCCGGTGCAAGAGATTGCCGGACATTTGGAAAGGCCGGTTGATCTGATATTGTGCCATGCAGTGCTGGAATGGGTGGTCAATCCGCAAGCCGTTTTAGACGCGTTGTGGTCGGTGCTACGACCGGGCGGCGCGTTGTCGTTAATGTTCTACAATGCTAACGGTCTGCTGATGCATAACATGGTGGTGACGAACTTTGATTACGTCGAAGCCGGTATGCCAAAGACCCGAAAACGTAAGCTTTCGCCGAACTACCCACGCGAACCTCAGCAGGTATATCAGTGGCTGCAGGAGTCAGGCTGGCAGATAACCGGCAAAACCGGTGTGCGGGTCTTTCATGATTATCTGCGTGAAAAACATAAGCAGCACGAGCGTTACGAACAGCTGCTGGCATTAGAAACTCGCTATTGCCGTGAGGAACCCTGGATTAGCCTGGGTCGCTATATTCATGTCACCGCGCTCAAACCGCAGGTAGATACAAGGACTAACAATGAGTGATTTTTCCCAGACAGTCCCCGAACTGGTTGCCTGGGCCAGAAAAAATGATTTTTCGATCTCGTTGCCGGTCGACAGGCTTTCGTTCCTGATGGCCGTAGCAACGCTGAATGGCGAACGGCTTGAAGGCGAGCTTACCGAAGGTGAGCTGATTGATGCTTTCCGTCACGTCAGTGATGCGTTTGAGCAAACCAGCGAAACCATCAGCGTGCGCGCGAACAACGCGATCAACGATATGGTGCGTCAACGTCTGCTGAACCGCTTTACCAGCGAAATCACCGAAGGCAACGCCATCTATCGCCTGACGCCGCTTGGCATCGGGATTACCGACTACTACATCCGCCAGCGCGAATTCTCAACGCTGCGCCTGTCGATGCAGTTGTCTATCGTCGGTGGCGAGCTGAAGCGTGCGGCTGATGCAGCCGATGAAGGCGGCGATGAGTTTCACTGGCACCGCAACGTCTACGCGCCACTGAAATATTCCGTCGCAGAAATCTTTGACAGCATCGATCTTACGCAGCGTCTGATGGACGAACAGCAGCAATCGGTCAAAGACGATATCGCACAACTGTTGAATAAAGACTGGCGGGCGGCAATTTCCAGCTGCGAAATGCTGCTGTCAGAAACCTCCGGCACGCTGCGCGAGCTGCAGGATACGCTGGAAGCCGCGGGCGACAAGCTGCAAGCCAACCTGCTGCGCATTCAGGATTCCACCATGACCTACGACGATCTGCATTTCGTCGACCGTCTGGTGTTCGACCTGCAAAGCAAACTCGACCGTATCGTTAGCTGGGGCCAACAGGCCATCGACCTGTGGATTGGCTACGACAGGCACGTGCATAAATTTATCCGTACCGCCATCGATATGGATAAAAACCGCGTCTTCGCCCAGCGTCTGCGTGTTTCAGTACAGAACTACTTCGATGCGCCGTGGGCACTGACTTACGCGAACGCCGACCGTTTGTTCGATATGCGTGACGAAGAGATGATGCTACGTGACGAAGAGGTGACCGGGGAACTTCCGCCGGACCTCGAATTCGAAGAGTTTAACGAAATCCGTGAACAGCTGGCGGCGCTTATCGAAGAACAGCTGGTTATCTACAAAAATAAAGGACTGCCGCTCGATTTGGGCCTGGTGGTGCGCGAATATCTCGCACAATACCCACGCGCGCGTCACTTCGACGTTGCACGGATCGTGGTCGATCAGGCCGTTCGTCTGGGCGTAGCACAAGCAGATTTCACCGGACTGTCGCCGAAGTGGCAGCCGATTAATGATTACGGAGCCAAGGTACAGGCACATGTCATCGACAAATATTGAACACGTGATGCCAGTTAAGCTGGCGAAGGCCCTGGCCAATCCGTTATTCCCGGCGCTGGATAGCGCCCTGCGTTCTGGCCGTCATATCGGTCTGGACGAGTTGGACAACCATGCCTTTCTGATGGATTTCCAGGAGTATCTGGAAGAGTTTTATACCCGCTATAACGTGGAACTGATTCGTGCGCCGGAAGGTTTCTTCTATTTGCGCCCGCGTTCCACCACGCTCATTCCGCGTTCGGTGCTGTCCGAAGTGGACATGATGGTCGGCAAAATTCTCTGTTATCTCTACCTCAGCCCAGAACGTCTGGCGAATGAGGGGATTTTCACCCAGCAGGAACTGTACGATGAACTGATGAGTCTGGCGGATGAAGCCAAGCTGCTGAAGCTGGTGAATAACCGTTCGACCGGTTCGGATCTCGACAGACAAAAACTGCAGGAAAAAGTGCGTTCCTCACTGAACCGACTGCGCCGTCTCGGCATGGTGTGGTTTATGGGGCACGACAGTAGCAAATTCCGCATCACAGAGGCGGTCTTCCGCTTTGGCGCTGACGTCCGCTCTGGGGATGACGCCCGCGAAGCGCAGCTGCGCATGATCCGCGATGGTGAAGCGATGGCGATTGAAAACCGTCTGCAGCTCAATGACGAGAACGACGATGCGCAACCGGATACGGATAGCGGGGAGGAAGAATAATGATTGAACGTGGTAAATTTCGTTCATTAACCCTGATTAACTGGAACGGTTTTTTTGCCCGAACCTTTGATCTCGATGAACTGGTCACCACGCTTTCGGGCGGTAACGGTGCCGGTAAATCCACCACGATGGCGGCGTTCGTGACGGCGCTTATTCCCGATCTGACGTTGCTGCACTTCCGTAACACCACCGAAGCCGGTGCGACCAGCGGCTCCCGCGATAAAGGTCTACACGGTAAGCTGAAAGCCGGTGTGTGTTATTCGATGCTCGACGTGATCAACTCGCGTCATCAGCGTGTGCTGGTGGGCGTGCGTTTGCAGCAGGTTGCCGGGCGTGATCGCAAAGTGGATATCAAACCGTTTGCTATCCAGGGTTTGCCGATGTCCTTCCAGCCAACCGAGCTGGTGACTGAAACGCTGAATGACAGACAAGCGCGTGTGCTGACTCTTCAGGAGCTGAAAGACAAGCTCGAAGGGATGGAAGGCGTGCAGTTCAAACAGTTTAACTCCATCACCGATTACCACTCACTGATGTTCGATTTGGGCGTTGTCGCCCGTCGTCTGCGTTCGGCGTCAGACCGTAGTAAATACTACCGTCTGATTGAAGCCTCGCTGTACGGCGGTATTTCCAGCGCCATTACCCGCTCTCTGCGCGACTACCTGTTGCCTGAAAACGGCGGCGTGCGTAAAGCGTTCCAGGATATGGAAGCGGCGCTGCGTGAAAACCGCATGACGCTGGAAGCGATTCGCGTCACTCAGTCGGACCGTGACCTGTTTAAACATCTGATCTCCGAGGCCACAGACTACGTGGCGGCGGACTACATGCGCCATTCGAACGAACGTCGCGTGCATCTTGATAAAGCCCTCGAATTCCGTCGCGAACTGCTGTCATCACGTCAGCAATTGGCTGCCGAGCAGTTCAAACACGTCGATATGGCGCGTGAACTGCAAGAGCACAACGGGGCTGAAGGCGATCTGGAAGCCGATTACCAGGCTGCCAGCGATCACCTGAACCTGGTTCAGACCGCGCTGCGTCAGCAGGAAAAAATCGAGCGCTATGAAGCGGATATCGACGAACTGCAGATCCGCCTCGAAGAACAAAATGAAGTCGTGGCCGAAGCCGCCGAACAGCAAGAAGAAAACGAAGGCCGCGCTGAAGCCGCTGAGCTGGAAGTGGATGAACTGAAAAGCCAGCTGGCTGATTACCAGCAAGCGCTGGACGTGCAGCAAACGCGCGCCATTCAGTACAATCAGGCGATGCAAGCGTTGCAGCGCGCGAAAGAGCTTTGCCATCTGCCGGACTTAAGCCCGGACAGCGCCGATGAATGGCTCGATACCTTCAAAGCGAAAGAGCAGGAAGCCACAGAAAAACTGCTGTCACTCGAACAGAAAATGAGCGTAGCGCAAACCGCGCACAGCCAGTTCGAGCAAGCATATCAGTTAGTCGCCGCCATCAATGGTCCGCTGGGCCGGGATGAAGCGTGGGAAGTGGCCCGTGACCTGCTGCGTGAAGGCGTGAATCAGCGCCATCTGGCGGAGCAGTCTACGGCCCTGCGCGGTCGTCTGAACGAACTTGAACAGCGTCTGCGTGAACAGCAGGATGCCGAACGTCTGCTGGCCGAATTCTGCAAGCGTCAGGGTCGTCACATCGAGATTGAAGACCTGGAAGCGCTTCACATGGAGCTGGAAGAACGTATTTCTTCACTCTCCGACAGCGTCTCCTCCGCCAGTGAACAGCGTATGACGCTGCGTCAGGAACTGGAGCAGCTGCAAAGCCGCACCAAGACGCTGCTGCAACGCGCGCCAATTTGGCTCGCGGCACAAAGTAGCCTGACTCAGCTGTGCGAGCAGAGCGGGGAAGCGTTCGAGTCCAGCCAGGACGTCACCGAATTTATGCAGCAGTTGCTGGAGCGCGAGCGCGAAGCCATTGTTGAACGCGATGAAGTCGGCGCCCGCAAGCGTGCGGTTGATGATGAAATCGAACGTTTAAGCCAGCCAGGCGGCTCGGAAGACCCGCGCCTGAATGCGCTTGCCGAACGTTTTGGCGGTGTGCTGCTGTCAGAGATTTACGACGACGTCAGCCTCGAAGATGCGCCGTACTTCTCTGCGTTGTACGGCCCGTCACGTCACGGGATCGTGGTGCCGGATTTGTCGCTGATCGCCGAACAGCTGGAAGGTCTGGAAGATTGTCCGGAAGATCTCTATCTCATCGAAGGGGATCCGTCGTCCTTTGATGACAGCGTGTTCAGCGTCGACGAGCTGGAAAAAGCGGTTGTTGTTAAAGTCGCGGATCGCCAGTGGCGTTATTCGCGCTTCCCGACGCTGCCGCTGTTTGGCCGCGCAGCGCGTGAAAACCGCATTGAAGCGTTGCACGCCGAGCGTGAAATTCTGTCTGAACGCTTTGCGACGTTGTCATTTGATGTGCAGAAAACGCAACGTCTGCATCAGGCATTCAGCCGCTTTATCGGCAGCCATTTAGCCGTCGCGTTTGAAGCGGATCCGGAAGCGGAAATTCGCAAACTCAATACCCGTCGCGGTGAGCTGGAGCGTGCGCTCAGCAACCATGAAAATGATAACCAACAGAGCCGGGCGCAGTTTGAACAGGCGAAAGAGGGCGTTTCCCAACTCAACCGCCTGCTGCCGCGTCTGAATCTTCTGGCCGACGAAACCCTTGCCGACCGCGTGGATGAAATTCAGGAGCGTCTTGATGAAGCGCAGGAAGCCGCGCGCTTTATTCAGCAGCACGGTAATCAGCTGGCGAAACTTGAACCGGTTGTGTCCGTTCTGCAGAGCGACCCGGAACAGTACGAGCAGCTGAAAGAAGACTTTGCGTATTCACAGCAGGTGCAGCGCGATGCCCGTCAGCAGGCGTTTGCCCTGACCGAAGTTGTGCAGCGCCGGGCGCACTTTGGTTACACCGATTCGGCTGAAATGCTGAACGGCAACACCGACCTGAACGAGAAGCTTCGCCAGCGTCTGGAACAGGCTGAAGGCGAACGTACCCGCGCCCGTGAAGCGCTGCGTAACCATGCGGCACAGCTCAGCCAGTACAGCCAGGTGATGGCGTCACTGAAAAGCTCCTACGACACCAAGAAAGAGCTGCTGACCGATTTACATCGCGAACTGCAGGACATCGGCGTACGTGCCGACAGCGGGGCGGAAGAGCGGGCGCGTTCCCGTCGTGACGAGTTGCACACTCAGCTGTCCAACAACCGTAACCGTCGTAATCAGCTGGAAAAAGCATTGACCTTCTGCGAAGCGGAGATGGATAACCTGACCCGCAAACTGCGTGGCCTCGAGCGTAATTATCTCGAAATGCGTGAGCAGGTAGTCAGCGCGAAAGCAGGCTGGTGCGCGGTGATGCGTCTGGTGAAAGATAACAATGTTGAACGCCGACTGCACCGTCGCGAACTGGCGTACCTGTCTGCTGATGATCTGCGTTCAATGTCGGATAAAGCGCTGGGTGCGCTGCGTCTGGCGGTAGCGGATAACGAACACCTGCGCGACGTACTGCGCATGTCCGAAGATCCGAAACGTCCTGAGCGTAAAATTCAGTTCTTCGTGGCGGTGTATCAGCATCTGCGTGAGCGTATTCGTCAGGATATTATTCGTACCGACGACCCGGTTGAAGCCATCGAACAGATGGAAATTGAGCTGGGCCGCTTGACGGAAGAACTGACGGCGCGTGAGCAGAAGCTGGCGATCAGCTCCCGCAGCGTGGCGAATATCATTCGCAAGACTATTCAGCGCGAGCAGAACCGTATTCGTCAGCTCAACCAGGGGCTGCAAAGCGTATCGTTCGGCCAGGTTAACAGCGTGCGTCTGAACGTCAATGTTCGCGAAGCGCACTCCACGCTGCTGGAAGTGCTTTCCGAGCAGCACGAACAGCACCAGGACTTGTTCAACAGCAACCGTCTGACCTTCTCCGAAGCACTGGCGAAGCTGTATCAGCGCCTGAATCCGCACATTGATATGGGCCAGCGTACGCCGCAAACCATCGGTGAGGAGCTGCTGGATTACCGTAACTATCTCGAAATGGAAGTCGAAGTTAACCGTGGTTCTGACGGCTGGCTGCGTGCGGAATCGGGTGCGCTGTCGACCGGTGAAGCGATCGGTACCGGGATGTCGATTCTGGTGATGGTGGTGCAGAGCTGGGAAGATGAAGCGCGACGTCTGCGCGGCAAAGATATTTCGCCATGCCGTCTGCTGTTCCTCGATGAAGCGGCTCGTCTGGATGCCCGTTCCATCGCCACGCTGTTTGAACTGTGTGACCGTCTGGAAATGCAGCTTATCATCGCGGCCCCGGAAAACATCAGCCCAGAAAAAGGCACCACCTATAAACTGGTGCGTAAAGTCTTCCAGAATACTGAACATGTTCACGTGGTTGGGCTGCGTGGTTTCGCGCCTCAACTGCCGGAACCGTTGCCTGGAACGGCGGAAGCATCTTAGCGCTAAATAATTATTTTTAAACAAGGGCGACAGCGATGTCGCCCTTTTTGTTATCCCTTTCCGGGTAGAGCAGGGTATTATCTTTAATCTTCTTTACATTTGGTCAGGCAAAAGTATTTTTGTCTTTATATACTGAGAGTAAGCCCCGTGTGATGTGGGCAGCAATGAAAACAGGGGGCAAGGGATGTCACTCGATAAATCTAAAGGTCGTCGGCTGTCAGCGCTGAGTTTATGCCTGATGCTGGCATTTGCTCCGCTGTTTAGCGTTCAGGCCGATGAGCCTGAACTGGTACCAACAGACAGTTCAGCCACACTGGGTGATGCGTCACAAGCGTTGGCGCAATCAGACGGTCAGGCACCAGCCGTTGCGATGATGGCTGGTATTCAACCGCTCCCTGAAGGGGCTGCGGCGAAAAGTCGGGCTGATATTCAGTCACTCTTGCCTGCCAGTTACACACCGATTTACATGAATCAGCTGTCTGCACTGTATGCCGCGCGACAGATGAAACCAATGTGGGAAAACCGTGAAGCGGTTCAGGCATTTCAGCAGCAGCTTGCTGAAGTGGCTATCGCCGGTTTCCAGCCACAGTTTACCCAGTGGGTCGAACTGCTAACCGATCCGGCCGTCAGCGGGATGGCGCGTGATGTCGTACTGTCCGACGCCATGATGGGCTATCTTCAGTTCATCAGCAGCATTCCTGTACAGGGCAATCGCTGGCTTTATAGTGATAAACCTTACACGCTATCTACGCCACCGCTGTCAGTGATTAATCAGTGGCAGCTGGCGCTGGATAACGGCCAGTTGCCACTGTTTGTCGCGGGGCTGGCACCGCAGCATCCGCAATATGCGGCCATGCATCAGGCGTTGCTCACGCAGCTGACCGATTCACGTCCGTGGCCGCAGTTAACCAGCAGCGTCAAACTTTCTCCGGGACAGTGGAGCAAAGATATTCCTGCGCTGCGTGAAATTCTGCAGCGCACGGGGATGATGGACTCTACGCCAAATATTGCGTTACCGGGAGATAACCCGGTGGTGAGCCCGTCGGCGGTTCCAGTGAAGAAAGCCAAAGCCAACAAAACGGCGCCGGCAGTTTACGACCGACAGCTGGTGGAGGCCGTGAAGCGTTTCCAGGCCTGGCAAGGGCTGGGTGCTGATGGTGTTATTGGACAATCGACGCGCGACTGGCTGAACGTTAGCCCGGCACAACGTGCAGGCGTGCTGGCGCTCAATATCCAGCGTCTTCGCCTGTTACCGGGCAAGCTTTCCACCGGCATCATGGTGAATATTCCTGCCTATTCGTTGGTTTATTATCTTGATGGCAATCAGGTTTTAGCCTCACGGGTGATTGTCGGTCGCCCCGATCGTAAAACGCCGATGATGAGCAGTGCGTTAAACAACGTGGTGGTGAACCCGCCGTGGAACGTGCCATCAACGCTTGCCCGCAAGGACATTCTACCGAAAGTCGTTAACGATCCCGGTTATCTGGACCGTCACGGTTACACCATGATGCGTGGCTGGAACAGTAAAGAAGCCATCAACCCGTATCAGGTCGACTGGTCGACGATTACAGCGACAAACCTGCCGTTCCGCTTTCAGCAGGCACCGGGCGTCCATAACTCATTGGGCCGCTATAAGTTCAACATGCCGAGCTCCGATGCGATTTATCTACACGATACGCCTAACCACACGCTGTTCCAGAAGGACACTCGGGCGCTGAGTTCCGGCTGCGTACGCGTCAATAAAGCGTCTGAATTAGCCAACATGTTGTTACAGGATGCAGGCTGGAATGACTCACGGATCTCCGATGCGCTGAAACAGGGTAATACGCGATACGTGAATATTCGCCAGAATATCCCGGTCAATCTCTACTATCTGACGGCGTTTGTTGGGGCAGATGGTCGGGCGCAATATCGTACAGATATTTACAATTATGATCTCACCGCGCGATCTGGCGCACAAATTCTGCCAAAAGCGGAACAATTAATCAGGTAAATGAAGAAGTTCAGATAATTCAGGTGTCGTATAAATTAGCCAATAGAGGCCTGTATCGCTTCAGGCCCCGTATTGACTGGGGTTAGGGAGCCTTGACGTCGCCGTGTGTGGCGGTTAAGGTGCCCTTCGTGCGCCAGAAGTGCATAAATAACGATCACTTACTTGTAGACCTGATTATCATGGACAAATTTGACGCTAATCGCCGCAAGTTGCTGGCGTTAGGTGGTGTTGCGCTCGGCGCAGCGGCCATCTTGCCTACGCCAGCATTTGCCACCCTCTCGACACCACGCCCGCGTATTTTGACGCTCAATAACCTGCACACCGGGGAGTCGCTCAAGGCGGAGTTTTTCGATGGCAGAGGCTATATTCAGGATGAATTAGCAAGACTCAACCATTTTTTCCGTGACTATCGCGCGAATAAAATGAAATCCATCGATCCAAAACTTTTTGATCATCTGTACCGTCTTCAGGGACTGTTGGGGACCAACAAGCCCGTGCAGCTTATTTCCGGTTATCGTTCACTCAATACCAACGATGAGTTGCGCGCACATAGCCGCGGTGTAGCGAAACACAGCTATCACACCAAAGGCCAGGCGATGGATTTTCACATTGAAGGCGTTTCGTTAAGCAATATTCGCAAAGCTGCGTTATCTATGCGCGCAGGTGGTGTAGGATATTACCCACGTAGTAACTTTGTGCATATTGATACCGGGCCGGTGAGGACCTGGTAACGAAACAGGAGCATCATGAACTATCGTATTATTCCGGTTACGGCTTTCGCCCAGAACTGTTCACTCATCTGGTGTGAGCAGACCAAACTTGCCGCACTGGTGGATCCTGGCGGTGATGCTGAGCGTATCAAACAGGAAGTGGCCGCCGCAGGCGTGACGCTGATGCAGATTTTGCTGACCCATGGTCATCTTGATCACGTTGGCGCTGCCGCGGAGCTGGCACAACATTACGGTGTGCCGGTTATTGGACCGGAAAAAGAAGATGAGTTCTGGCTTCAGGGGCTGCCAGCGCAGAGCAAAATGTTCGGTCTTGAAGACTGTCAGCCGCTCACGCCAGACCGCTGGTTGAATGAAGACGATACCGTCAGCGTGGGTAACGTCAGCCTCAAAGTATTGCATTGTCCGGGCCATACGCCGGGTCATATTGTCTTTTTCGACGCGGTTTCGCAGCTGCTGATTTCAGGCGATGTGATATTTAAAGGTGGAGTAGGGCGCAGTGATTTCCCGCGTGGCGACCATGGGCAGCTTATCGATTCGATTAAGCGCAAATTGTTACCACTCGGTGATGCCGTCAGCTTTATTCCAGGCCATGGGCCAATGTCAACGCTCGGTCATGAGCGTGTACATAATCCGTTCTTGCAGGACGAGATGCCTGTCTGGTAAAGATAAAAAGCCGCATTTGCGGCTTTTTTAATGCTCAAAACACATAAAAAAGGCCGCTTTCGCGACCTTTTTTTTCGCCTGAATTACAGCACGGCGACGATGGCTTCACACAGTGGGGCCATATTGTCTGGCGTCATGCCCGCGACGTTTACTCGTCCGGACGCAACCGCATAAACACCAAACTCTTCACGCAGACGCAGAACCTGTTCTTTGGTCAGGCCGCTGAAGGAGAACATGCCGTTCTGCCTGGTGATGAAGCTGAAATCGCGGTCCGCACCTTTCTCGGCGAGGGTGTTCACGAACAGCAGACGCATACGCTGAATACGCTGGCGCATGTCAGTCAGCTCTTGCTCCCAGATGGCGCGCAATGCGTCATTGCTGAGGATCGTCGCCACCACGGCGGCACCGTGAGCCGGTGGGTTAGAATAGTTGGCGCGGATAACCGCTTTCATCTGGCTAAATGCGCGGTCGACCGTGACTGCATCCGCAGAAACGAGCGTACAGGCACCGACGCGTTCGTTGTACAGGCCAAAGTTTTTTGAGAATGAACTCGCCACCAGCAGCTCTTGATGTACGGCGGCAAAGGCGCGCAGGCCTTCAGCATCTTCTTCCAGACCGCGAGCAAATCCCTGGTAGGCGAAATCAAACAGCGGTAGCCAGCCTTTCTCTACGGACAGTTTTGCCAGCTGTTCCCACTGTTCCAGCGTCGGGTCGATCCCTGTTGGGTTGTGGCAGCAGCCGTGGAACAGCACCACGTCGCCTGCCTGAGCCTGATTCAGGCTGGAAACCAGGCCGTCAAAATCCAGAGCGTGTTGATTCGCGTCGTAATAGCTGTATTCGCACACTTCCAGCCCGGCGGAATTAAACACGCCTTTGTGGTTCGGCCAGCTTGGATTGCTGACCCACACGCGTTTTACGTCAGTGTTTTTAGCGAGAAAATCCGCGGCAACGCGCAGTGCGCCGGTGCCACCTGGGGTCTGCGCCGTACGTGCACGCTTGTCAGCCACAATGGCACTGCCTTTCCCGAACAGCAGCTCCTGCGTGCAGCGGCCAAATTCCGGAATACCGTCAATGCCGAGGTAGTTCTTGGTGGTTTCATTTTCCAGCAGATAAAGTTCCGCTTTTTTTACGCTGGTCAGAACCGGTGTTTTACCGGTCTCATCTTTGTAAACACCAATCCCGAGGTTGATTTTCCCCGGGCGGTCATCGGCACGAAACAGATCGGCCAGGCCCAGAATAGGGTCGGCAGGGGCAGCGGTTATGTTCTCAAACATGACGAGGTTCCATTGTGGTTACTGAAGGGAAATCCGCTCTCAGGTTAACGGGAGAATGACGAAAAGCCAACCGTTTGCGAGAAAAAGCGACAGGCTTTTCAAAAGTCACGATTATTTACTGCCAGCCATAAAAAAACAGGGCCGAAGCCCTGTTTTTCAAGCATATAACAAAGTGGCGTACTGATTAGAACTGGTAAACGATACCGACAGCAGCCTGGTCGTCGGTAGCCTGACCAGATGCTCTAGAGTAATCGTTGTCGTCCAGCAGGTTGAATTTGTATGCTGCGTAGACGTTCATGTTCTTGTTGAAGTAGTACCATGAACCCACTTCGATGTATTTAACCAGGTCAGCATCGCCGCCAGCGAAGGAGCCGTTGCTGTTGGAACGTGCCAGCAGGTCTTTACCTTTAGACTGTACGTAACCGATGGACGGACGCAGACCGAAATCGAACTGGTACTGAACCACGGCTTCGATGTTCTGAGTTTTGTTCGCGAAGTTGTTGTCTGGCTCGCGAGTCATGTTGGTGGTTTCAGCATACATCACTGCCGCGTAAACGTTGTTCGCGTCGTATTTGAATGCAGTAGACCATGCTTCAGCGCGGTCACCGCCAGCGCTTGCGTTACCATAAGTTACACCGTTGATGGTGCGAACTTCTGGGTTAACCTGGTCGTTGGTACGGTCAGCAGTTTCATAACCCGCAGCAACGCTGAAGCCGTCCAGGAATGCGTACTGTACGGAGGTACTTACGCCGTCGCCGTTTGCTTTCGCGCCGTTACCGCCCAGAGAGATATCAGTTGGAGAACCGTTGTCGTCGTCATAGTTAACGGTAACTGGGCTGTTACGCTCGTTTTTACCCTGATACTGCAGGGCGAAGCTCAGGCCATCAACCAGACCGAAGAAATCGGTATTACGGTAAGTCAGAAGGCCAGTAGAACGACCGTTCATGAAGTTGTCGGTAGCTGCCCATGAATCGCCGCCCCACTCAACCAGCATATCGGTGTATGCCGCTACGTCGTAGATGGCGCCGTAGTTACGACCATAGTCGATAGAACCCGCGTCACCAAATTTCAGACCGGCGAATGCCAGACGAGTTTTAGTACCCTGAGCACCTTCAACGCTGGATGCGTCGAGGTTGTATTCCCACTGGCCGTAACCGGTGATCTGATCGTTAATCTGAGTTTCACCTTTGAAACCGATACGAGCATAGGTGGTGTCATCACTGGTGGTGTCGCCGTTGGTAGTCCAGATGTGCTCACCGACTGCTTTACCGTAGAAATCCAGTTTGTTGGCATTTTTATTATAGATTTCTGCTGCGTTCGCCGCACCAGCTGCCAACAGGGCAGGGATAACCACTGCCAGGATATTGCGCTTCATCATTATTTATTACCCTCATTGGTTTTTTTATGGACACTTTCCACTACCGCCAATAGTTTTCGTCAATAAATATTTACGGAACTATTGATGAGAGTTTGGTGTCTTTCTGTGTCTGACAGGCATATTTCCATTCATGACAACGTTTCGCTAGCCTGAAAGTGCTACAAATATCGTAAATAGGTAACAAGAAGAAATAATGTGTAATAATTTGTGTAAATCGGGGAACTTTGTGAACCACCTCAAATTTCCTTGCCTGCCGCTTAATTAATCTACGATAACTTATATATCTATATGAAAAGCTTATCTTTAATTTTGATAAAGACTTTTTCTATATAAGAATGCTTCTCAACTCACTTTTTCTTATGTGTCAAAGTTAGCTTTTCGTGCGCGTTGCTGGTGGTTATTTTGTATGCTAAGCGCCAGGGATATACTTAAGCGCAACAGAAGTGTTGCTGGAAATGTGTGCGGAATTATTTCGAGACATGGGGTGTAACATTTTGGTTAGGGAAGGCGGTTGACCTTTATATTTGTAGAAACTTACTCACAAATCCTGACAAAGGCCAAAAAAAAGCCAGCTGAGAAGCTGGCTTTTGCAGAAGTGAAAACTTAGAAGCTGGCGTTACGCGGAGTACGCGGGAACGCAATCACGTCACGAACGTTCTGAACGCCGGTCACGTAAGCAATCAGACGCTCAAAACCAAGACCGAAGCCGGAGTGAGGCACAGTGCCGTAACGACGCAGATCGCGGTACCAGCTGTAGTCTTCTTTATTCAGACCCATTTCAGCCAGGCGCGCATCAAGCACGTCCAGACGCTCTTCACGCTGGGAGCCACCGATGATTTCGCCGATGCCCGGAGCCAGAACGTCCATTGCCGCAACGGTTTTACCGTCGTCATTAAGGCGCATATAGAACGCCTTAATGTCTTTCGGGTAGTTTTTCACAACAACCGGAGCCTGGAAGTGTTTCTCAGCCAGGTAACGTTCGTGCTCGGAAGAGAGGTCCACGCCCCAGAAGACCGGGTTTTCGAAGGTCTGACCGCAGTTTTCCAGAATGGTGATCGCGTCGGTGTAATCCACCTGCGCGAAGTCTGCTTCAACAAAACGCTCCAGACGGCTGACGGCATCTTTATCCACGCGCTCGGCGAAGAATTTCATGTCATCGGCACGTTCTTCCAGCACCGCTTTGAAGACATACTTCAGCATGGCTTCAGCCAGTGCGGCGTTATCTTCCAGGTCGGCAAAGGCCACTTCCGGCTCAAGCATCCAGAATTCCGCCAGGTGGCGGCTGGTGTTTGAGTTTTCAGCACGGAAGGTTGGGCCGAAGGTGTAAATTTTGGACAGCGCACAAGCGTAGGTTTCGCCGTTCAGCTGACCAGATACGGTCAGGAACGCTTCACGACCAAAGAAGTCTTTGTCGTAATCCACTTTGCCCTGATCGTTACGCGGCAGGTTTTCCATATCCAGCGTGGAAACGCGGAACATTTCACCCGCGCCTTCAGTATCAGAAGCGGTGATGAGTGGGGTAGATACCCAGAAATAGCCCTGCTCGTGGAAGAAGCGGTGCAGCGCTTGCGCCAGAGTGTGACGCACGCGGGCGACGGCACCAATCAGGTTGGTACGCGGACGCAGGTGCGCAACTTCACGAAGGTATTCGATGCTGTGGCGTTTAGCCGCCATCGGATAGGTATCCGGATCTTCAACCCAGCCCGTCACTTCAACGTGAGACGCCTGAATTTCAAAACTCTGACCCTGACCCTGCGATGCCACCACTTTACCGGTGATAATCACGGAACAGCCAGTCGTCAGGCGCAACACTTCCTGATCGTAATTGGGCAGAGAATTATTGACGACGGCCTGTACAGGATCAAAGCAGGAACCGTCATAGACGGCGAGGAAGGAAAAGCCAGCTTTTGAATCTCGACGGGTACGCACCCATCCGCGCACGGTGACTTCGCTGTCAACGGCTACGCGGCTCTGGAGTACGTCGGCTACAGGCACAACGCTCATATTAATCTCTCTGTTAGTAGTCCAGAATAAAGTTATCTCTTTCCACCCTTAATTAAGGGGGATCCCTATGTTACCTGTCATCTTTCATCAGACAAGAGGAATTCGCAGCGAGACGGGGAGAATTGAGAAAATAATAAGAAGAAGGGAGCCTTTGAGGCTCCCTGTTGCTGATTAACTGGCCTTTTTGACCTGGGGAAGGTCGAAGGCTTTGCGTAAAGCGCGAACAAACGCCTTATCATGGCAGATGGTTTTGCCTGGGCTGTCGGACAGTTTGGCCACCGGCTTGCCATTACATTCCACCAGTTTAATCACGATATTCAGCGGTTTCACCTGAGGGATATCGCAGGTCAGGCGCGTGCCTATCCCGAAGCTCAGATTCACTCGCGACGAGAAGTGGCGGTACAGGTCAACGGCCTTTTTCAGGTCGAGATTATCGGAGAACACCAGCACTTTGCTCATCGGATCAATACCGAGCTTCTGATAATGCGCGATAGCTTTTTCACCCCATTCCACCGGATCCCCGGAGTCATGACGCAGTCCCTGATAACGTTCGGCAAACTCCGGGCCGAAGTCTCGCAGGAAAGCATCCATGGTGATGCAATCGGTGAGGGCAATCCGCAACTGGTCCGGATATTCTTCAAGCCAGGCAGCCAGCGCCACGCGCTGGCTGGTCGCCAGGTCAGGGCTGATTTGCTGATGCGCCTGGAACCATTCGTGTGCCTGGGTGCCCATCGGAGTCAGTGACAGACGGCGTGCCAGGTCGTAATTGCTGGTGCCGACAAACCACGATTCCTGCTGAAGACGTTCGACGATCGCCTGCTGCACTTCACGAGAGAAACGACGGCGGGTGCCGAAGTCCATCAGGCGGAAGCCAGACATATCGATATCCTGGGTAAGGTGATTGAAATCAACCAGCTTACGTTCCAGCGTCTCAAGCGCCAGCTCAACGCTCGCTTCAGGGGAACGATAGCGATGAACCAGCTCGCTAATGACGGCCAGCAGCGGAACTTCCCACATGATGACTTCACGCCATGGGCCTTCGAGGCGAATGTTTAATTTGCCATTATCGTTACGAACGGTGACCTGCTGGGGGTTGTAGCGAAAATCGCGCAGCCAGTCGAGGTAGTCCTGCTTCAAGAACGGCAGGCCGGACAACCACTGAAACTCGTCGTCCTGCAGTCGCAGCGACTGCATCGCTTCGACTTGTTCGCGGATGGCGTCAGCATAAATACCGAGCAGGTCATCACCGCGGCAGCGAAATTCTGCAGCCACCTGGACATCATAATAATGATGGAAGACGGCCTGCTGCATATGCAGCTTATAAGCATCTGTATCAAGCAGAGTCTGCAGAACAGGGGGAGCGAATTGTGTCATGGTGCGCAATAGCATCCTCATAAAGGAGCGTTTAGTACAATAAACAACGGCTGAAACCGCAGGAGTATACCTTGTTTATCGATTTATTGAACCCCGATCACAACACAAGGTGTCTGACGGGTCGAGGGCAAAACGTGCCGCGTGTTATCAATATGTAGCAAATTGCGTGTTTGCCCCTGAAAAGATGAACATTCTGCGTAGCGTGAAAGTGACAACAGGAATAGACTGGACCGGACACTTTACAAAAGATGCTAAAGGTTTTTTATGACACAACAGCCCCAAGCCAAATACCGCCACGACTACCGTGCGCCGGAATATCTGATCAGCGATATCGACCTGACCTTTGACCTGGATGCCGCAAAAACCATCGTGACTGCAGAAAGCCAGATGACTCGTCACGCTGCTTCTGCCACGCCGCTGCGCCTCAATGGTGAAGATTTAACCCTGATTTCACTGCACGTGAACGACCAGCCGTGGGGTGATTATAAAGAAGAAAATAATCAGCTGGTGATTAACGGGCTGCCTGAGCGTTTCACGCTGCGCATCGTGAATGAAATAAGCCCGGCAGCGAACACCGCGCTGGAAGGTCTATACCAGTCGGGTGAAGCGCTTTGTACGCAGTGTGAAGCGGAAGGGTTCCGTCACATCACCTGGTATCTGGACCGCCCGGATGTATTAGCGCGTTTCACCACCAAAATTATCGCGGACAAAACCAAATATCCGTACCTGCTTTCCAATGGTAACCGCGTAGCGCAGGGCGAACTGGAAAATGGTCGTCACTGGGTGCAGTGGCAGGATCCGTTCCCGAAACCATGCTACCTGTTTGCACTAGTGGCCGGTGATTTCGACGTACTGCGTGACAAATACATCACCCGCTCGGGTCGTGAAGTTGCACTGGAACTGTTCGTCGATCGCGGCAATCTGGATCGCGCTCCGTGGGCGATGACCTCGCTGCAGAATTCCATGAAGTGGGACGAAGACCGTTTCGGTCTCGAATACGATCTCGACATCTATATGATTGTCGCCGTCGACTTCTTCAACATGGGCGCGATGGAAAACAAAGGTCTGAACGTTTTTAACTCCAAATACGTTCTGGCGCGCACCGATACCGCTACCGATAAAGATTATCTCGATATCGAACGCGTGATTGGACATGAATACTTCCACAACTGGACCGGTAACCGCGTGACCTGCCGCGACTGGTTCCAACTGAGCCTGAAAGAAGGCTTAACCGTGTTCCGTGATCAGGAGTTCAGCTCAGATCTCGGTTCGCGTGCGGTAAACCGCATCAGTAACGTGCGCACCATGCGCGGGATGCAGTTCGCCGAAGATGCCAGCCCAATGGCGCACCCGATCCGCCCGGATATGGTTATCGAGATGAACAACTTCTACACCCTGACGGTGTATGAAAAGGGTTCTGAAGTGATCCGTATGCTGCACACGCTGCTCGGCGAAGCAAATTTCCAGAAAGGGATGCAGCTTTACTTTGAGCGTCACGACGGCAGCGCCGCCACCTGTGACGATTTCGTGCAGGCGATGGAAGATGCGTCCAACGTTGATCTCTCGCATTTCCGCCGCTGGTACAGCCAGTCCGGTACGCCGGTTGTGACCGTGCATGACGACTACAACCCGGAAACCGAGCAGTATACGCTGACCATCAAACAGCACACCCCGCCGACCTCTGAACAGCAGGAAAAGCAGCCGCTGCATATTCCGTTCGACATCGAACTGTATGACAACGAAGGCAACGTGATCCCGCTGCAGAAGGGCGGTCATCCGGTGCATAACGTGCTAAACGTGACCCAGGCCGAGCAGACGTTCATCTTTGATAACGTCTACTTCCAGCCGGTGCCGTCGCTGCTGCGCGAATTCTCCGCGCCAGTGAAACTGGAATATAAATGGAGCGATCAGCAACTGACGTTCCTGATGCGTCACGCGCGTAACGATTTCTCTCGTTGGGATGCGGCGCAGAGCCTGCTCGCAACCTACATCAAGCTGAACGTGAACCGTCATCAGCAGGGTCAGCCGCTGTCGCTGCCGCTGCATGTGGCTGATGCGTTCCGTGCGATATTGCTGGATGAGAAAATTGATCCGGCGCTGGCTGCAGAAATCCTTACGCTACCGTCGGTGAATGAAATCGCCGAACTGTTCGAGATTATCGATCCCGTCGCCATTGCTACGGTGCGCGAAGCGCTGACCCGTACGCTGGCGAAAGAGCTGGCAGACGAGTTCCTCGCCGTCTACAACGTCCACAAACTCGACGCTTATCGCGTGGAGCATGCTGACATCGGCAAGCGTTCGCTGCGTAATACCTGTCTGCGCTACCTGGCATTTGGCGATACAGAGCTGGCGGATACGCTGGTGACGCAACAGTATCATCACGCTGACAACATGACCGATGCCCTGGCGGCGTTGGCGGCGGCCGTTGCCGCACAGTTGCCGTGCCGTGACGCGCTGATGCAGGAGTACGACGACAAATGGCATCACGACGGCCTTGTAATGGACAAATGGTTCATTCTGCAGTCCACCAGCCCGGCAGAGAACGCGCTGGAAACCGTGCGCAGCCTGCTGAAACACCGTTCGTTTACCCTGAGCAACCCGAACCGTATCCGTTCGCTGATTGGTGCCTTTGCGATGAGCAACCCGGCAGCGTTCCATGCGGAAGACGGCAGCGGCTACCAGTTCCTGGCCGAAATGCTGACTGAATTGAACAGCCGTAACCCGCAGGTGGCGTCGCGTCTGATTGAACCGTTGATCCGTTTGAAACGTTACGATGCAGTGCGTCAGGAAAAAATGCGTGCCGCGCTGGAACAGTTGAAAGAGCTTGAGAATTTGTCCGGTGATCTGTTCGAGAAAATCACCAAAGCGTTAGCGTAAAAAATGCCCGGTGGCGCTAGCGCTTACCGGGCCTACATTGTTTTGTTCTCACGGGGTGGGCATCAGGCATTCGCCGATGCCCACCTTTTAATTTGTTGCTCCGATCCCCGACGTTTCATCACCCGGTTCAGCACTTCCGCTTCCAGCTCCGCCAAACGCACAGACCCTTTCCGGCGCGGCCGCGGGAGATCCACCGTCAAATCCAGCCCAATTTTCCCGTCTTCAATCAACAGCACCCGGTCGGCCATCGCCACGGCTTCGCTGACATCGTGCGTCACCAGCAACACGGTGAATCCCTGCGACAGCCACAGCGACTCGATCAAATCCTGCATTTCCAGTCGCGTCAACGCATCCAGCGCCCCGAGTGGCTCATCCAGCAGCAATAAGCCCGGGCGATGAATCAGCGCTCGTGCCAGGGCCACGCGCTGTTTTTGTCCGCCAGAAAGAGCCGCAGGCCATTCCTCAGCACGGTTTTCCAGGCCAACGGCCGCAAGAGCTTCCAGCGCCGCATCACGCCATTTTCCTTTCAGACCCAAACCGACGTTGTCGATAACCGTTTTCCAGGGCAGCAGCCGCGCATCCTGAAACATCATGCGTGTCTCTTGCTGACTGGCGGCCAGCGGGCCGTTGCCCGCCAGCAGTTCGCCCGCATTGGGTTTTTCCAGCCCGGCGAGCAAGCGCAGGAGCGTACTTTTCCCACCGCCGCTGCGCCCAACCACCGCGACAAACTGCCCGGCTGGAATGTGAAGATCGAGTTCATTGAGTACCGTATTGCTGCCGTAGCGTTTACCGATATTGTTCAGCAACAGCGGGATGCCTGGGTTCAGACGAGCCGTATTCATACGGAGGCCTCCTTCAATTGGTAAGCCGGATTCCAGCGCAGCCAGACACGCTCCAGCAGTTGCGCACTGACATCCGCCAGTTTACCCAGCAGGGCATAAAGAATAATGGCAACCACGACGACGTCGGTTTGCAGGAATTCGCGGGCGTTCATCGCCAGATAGCCAATTCCAGAATTCGCAGAGATGGTTTCCGCAACAATTAACGTCAGCCACATCAGGCCCAACGCAAAGCGCACGCCGACCATAATCGAGGGCAGGGCGCCGGGCAGGATCACATGCCAGAACAGCGCTGGGCCGGATAAGCCGTAGCTGCGTGCCATCTCCACCAGACCCAGGTCAATATTGCGGATCCCATGCCAGGTATTGATATAAATCGGGAACAGCGTGCCGAGGGCAACGAGGAAAATCTTGGCGCTTTCATCGATACCAAACCACAGAATCACCAGCGGGATCAGCGCCAGATGCGGCACATTACGCAGCATTTGAATCGAGGTATCGAGCAGGCGTTCTCCCCAGCGCGATAGTCCGCTGATAAGCCCGAGAACCAGGCCAATCGAGCCGCCGATAGAGAAACCAACCAAAGCGCGCCACGAGCTGATCGCCAGGTGCTGCCACAGTTCACCGCTGGATGAAAGCGACCAGAACGCTTCGATTACACCTTCGGGCGACGGCAGAATGCGGCTCGAAAGCCAGCCTGTCACCGAGGCAATTTGCCACAGGATAACGATGCCCACCGGCAGTAGCCAGGGGGCAACGCGGAGCAACCACTTATTTGCAGGCGTTGCCATAGACACTCCTTAACTCTGTGCGACTTTGCGCGGTAAAAACGTGTTAGCGACGGCTTCGCCCTGTACCTGTAACGCAGGCGGCTGAGGGATTTCCGGGATGGCGACGTCCAGGTGCGGGAACAGCAGTTCACCCACTTTGTAAGCCTCTTCCAGATGCGGATAGCCGGAAAGCACAAAGCTGTCGATACCCAGCGCTGCGTATTCATTAATGCGCGCCGCCACGGTTGGGCCATCGCCCACCAGCGCCGTACCTGCGCCGCCGCGAACCAGACCCACGCCTGCCCACAGGTTAGGGCTGATTTCGAGTTTGTCTCGCTGCCCCCCATGCAGGGCCGCCATCCGCTGTTGACCAACGGAATCAGTGCGGGCGAAGGCTGCCTGCGCTTTAGCGATAGTGTCGTCATCGAGGCGGGAGATCAGTCGGTTTGCAGCCTCCCAGGCTTCGGCATTGGTTTCGCGCACAATCACATGCAGACGAATACCAAACCTGACTTTACGCCCGTGTTTAGCGGCCTTCGCGCGGACCTGGGCGATCTTTTCTTTTACCTGCGCAGGCGGTTCGCCCCAGGTCAGATAGAGGTCAACTTGTTCGGCGGCCAGATCCTGTGCCACGTCCGACGAGCCACCAAAATAGAGCGGAGGGCGTGGCTGCTGAACGGGTGGAAACATCAGTTTAGCGCCGCGCACTTTTTGATATTTGCCGTCAAAATCGACGGTTTCGCCTTCCAGCAGGCGCCGCCAGATATGCGTAAATTCCGCGGAGGCTTCATAGCGTTCGGTGTGATCGAGGAAGACACCGTCGGCGGCTAATTCCTGCGGATCGCTGCCGGTCACCAGGTTAAACAGCGCACGACCGTTGGATAATCGGTCCAGCGTCGCGGCCTGACGGGCGGCGACGGTAGGCGAAATCACGCTGGGGCGAAGGGCGACCAGGAATTTGAGTCGTTGTGTTACCGGGATCATCGACGCCGCAACCAGCCAGGCATCTTCGCAGGAGCGACCGGTTGGGATCAGCACGCCAGTGAAGCCGAGTCGGTCTGCCGTCTGGGCTATCTGCTGGAGATAACCCTGATCGACCGGACGGGCGTTATCGTCACTGCCAAGATAGTGGCCGTCGCCATGCGTCGGTAAAAACCAGAACATATTCAGGCTCATGATTTCGCTCCTTGTTGGGCTGCTGAAGGCTGAGAAGTGGGCTGCCAAATGCGGCTTTTGATGTCGACTTTTTTCGGCACCAGGTGATTTTCATAAAACAGATCGGCGGTGTCCTGCTGGCGACGGGCGGTTTCTTCGCTGACCGGACCGATGGCGGTCGGTGGGCGATGATTGAGGTAGCTTGTAATCACCGCTTCCGGCAGGCCCATTGTTTTCGCCAGCAGCTCAGTGCTTTGCTGACGCTGGCTAATCGTCAGGGCATCGGCCTGACTAAAGGTATCAAGGACGCCTTCTATAAAGGCACCGTTTTTCTCAGCGTAAGGGCGCGAAGCCAAATAGAAGGAGCCGGTTTGCTTCAGCTCGCTGCCGTCGGCCAGGACTCGCACACCGCCATGCAATAACGCGGCGGAATAGTACGGGTCCCAAATGGTCCAGGCGTCAACATCACCCTGCTGGAATGCCGCACGGGCGTCGGCGGGCGTCAGCCAGATGGGTTGAATATCGGTAAATTTCAGGCCGGCCTGCTGCAACGCACGCAGTAAGAGGTTGTGTGAACTGGAGCCTTTCTGTAACGCCACTTTATGGCCTTTCAAATCAGCAACGGTTTTGATCGGGCTATTTTCCGGCACCAGAATCACTTCCGCTTTCGGCTTCGGCGGCTCGACGCCGACGTAAACTAAATCGGCCCCTGCGGCCTGCGCGAAAATAGGTGGAATGTCGCCAGTGCTGCCCAAATCAATGCTGCCCACGTTCAAGGCTTCGAGCATTTGCGGGCCTGCGGGAAATTCTACCCACGAGAATTTGGTGGTCGGGTAGCGTTTTTCCAGAAGCTGGTGGCTTTTCGCCAGCACCATACTGATGCTGCCTTTCTGGTAGCCGATGCGCAGCGCGTCCGGCGCCGGTTCTGCCGCGTGGCTCCAGGCCGAAAGGGTCAACAGCCCGGTTAGTGCCAGGCTGCGGATGCGTGGGCGAAACAGATTAAACATGAGCGACTCCTTGCGGAAGATGGAAGGCCGGAACGCGGATGTCGCGGCGGTGCAGCGCCTGCCAGAAGTTTTCCAGCGCGCTATCAAGGCGTTTTTGTAGGTTTGGGCTGAACTGCGGTTTGTGCTGGTAATCCTGAACCTGGCTATCATCGGCGAAAACACCGTGCAGGATTTCCTGTGCCTTCAGGGCGTTGAGAACGGGCTTGAGGGCGTAATCCACCGCCAGCATGTGTGCCACAGTGCCACCGGTGGCCAGCGGCAGAACCACTTTGCCTTCGAGAGCACGCTCCGGTAACAGGTCGAGCAGGGTTTTTAATGCGCCCGAAAAGGAGGCTTTATAGACCGGCGTGGCGACAATCAGGCCGTCTGCCTGCGCCAATTGTTCGATAAGCGCCAGCAGAGCGGGGCTGTCAAAACGCGCATAGAGCAAATCTTCCGGTTCGAAATTCTGCAAATGCCAGTGACAGACTTCAACGTCCACCCGGGAGAGGGTCTCTCTGGCATATTCCAGCAGCGCGCTGGAACGTGAAGGAAAACGCGGGCTGCCCGCTAACGTAATGACACGCATAACCTCTCCTTATAACTAAATGTTTGCTTTTATCTAACATTGATAACATTTATCTGGAGTGTGTCAGAGGCAGTGGCGTTCGCTAAATGATTTTTCTGGCACTGGATTGCCAAAAACTGCAATTAAGTAAACGTTTGCGCTTATTGCGGCATTTTTTGCGACAGGTCAATTCCCTTTCGCCAGCGGATCGAACATAATACGCCCCCGGTTTGCTACCGGGAATCCAGGAGAGTTCATGTACTACCCCTTCGTTCGTAAAGCCCTTTTTCAGCTCGATCCTGAGCGCGCTCATGAAGTCACGTTTCAACAATTACGCCGTGTAACTGGCACGCCATTCGAAGCACTTGTGCGCCAGAAAGTGCCGTCAAAACCGGTCACCTGCATGGGGCTGACGTTTAAAAACCCGCTGGGTTTAGCCGCCGGACTTGATAAGAACGGGGAGTGCATTGATGCATTCGGCGCGATGGGCTTCGGCTCGATTGAAGTCGGTACCGTCACACCGCGCCCGCAGCCAGGGAATGACAAACCGAGGATCTTCCGTCTGGTCGATGCCGAAGGTCTAATCAACCGCATGGGCTTTAATAACCTGGGCGTTGATAACCTGGTTGAGAATGTTAAAAAATCCCATTTTGACGGGATCCTCGGTATTAATATCGGCAAAAATAAAGACACGCCAGTCGAGCAGGGTAAAGATGACTATCTGATTTGTATGGAAAAAGTCTACGCCTATGCCGGTTATATTGCGGTCAATATTTCGTCACCGAATACCCCGGGGCTGCGTACACTGCAATATGGTGAAGCGCTGGACGATTTGCTGTCAGCGATTAAAAATAAACAAACTGAACTGCAATCTGTTCACCACAAATATGTTCCAGTGGCGGTTAAGATCGCCCCGGATCTTACGCCTGAAGAATTGATCCAGGTTGCCGACAGTTTAGTTCGCCATAATATCGATGGTGTTATTGCGACCAATACCACTCTCGATCGTTCCCTCGTTCAGGGAATGAAATACTGTGATGAAACCGGCGGTTTAAGCGGTCGTCCATTACAGCTAAAAAGTACGGAAATTATTCGAATGCTGTCTGCCGAATTAAAAGGGCAGTTACCGATTATCGGTGTGGGCGGTATCGATTCGGTGATGGCCGCGCGCGAGAAGATGGCTGCGGGAGCAACGCTTGTTCAGATCTATTCCGGGTTTATTTTTAAAGGCCCACCTCTGATTAAAGAAATCATTACCCACCTCTGATCTTCATTGTGCAAATTACAACCAGGGCTTTATTTCCTGCCCTGGTTGTTTTATATTCCACAAATGTTGCTAATTTAAACGTTATGGTCTTTTCTTAATTCAGGCAAATTAACGAAACGGGATTATTCTTTGAGGCAAAGGATGCTTATGAGAACGGGGAACAGAAATGCGAATTAAACCTGACGATAACTGGCGTTGGTATTTTGATGAAGAGCATGATCGTATGATGCTCGATTTAGCCAATGGTATGTTGTTTCGTTCACGTTTCGCCCGTCGGATGCTGACGCCGGATGCCTTTGATCCTACAGGCTTTTGTGTTGATGATGCCGCGCTCTATTTCTCCTTTGAAGACAAATGCCGTGACCTGGAATTAACCAAAGAACATCGCGCAGAGCTTGTGCTTAATGCGCTGGTCGCCATCCGTTTCTTGAAACCGCAGATGCCAAAAAGCTGGCATTTTGTGGCGCACGGTGAAAATTGGCAGCCAGTGACCGGCGATGCTGCTGCGGTCTGGCTGAGTGATAGCGGTGAGCGGGTGAATCTGCTGGTGGTTGAACCGGGTGATAACGCCGCTCTTTGTCTGCTGGCACAGCCGGGGCTGATGTTAGCCGGTCGCACTATGCAGCTAGGCGATGCGATTAAAGTGATGAATGACCGCCTTCAGCCACAGCCGCTGTCGGCTGCGCTGAGCTACGGTCAGGCGGTTTAACGCGAAAGACGCAGTGCGGTTTTTGGAATGCAGCTACAGCAAAGAATGGTGCCATCTTCTGAGACTGCGCTTTTCTTCATCGGACTGACTTCCCCTTCAACCAGCGTTATGCGACAACTCCCGCATATTCCTGCCCGGCAAGAGTAGGGCACGCGGATCCCCTGTTGTTCCAGCTGTTCCAGTAAAACCTGCTGATTGTTCCCTTTGAAGACATCGCCCTGCCAGTCAATGTCGACCACGGCATCCTGCGCGACATTCACGTCCAGCATTTCTTCTGTTTCACCCGCCCCGTACACTTTACCTGGCCCGGTTGAGAGGATTTCAACCTCGTCGCCTACGCGAACTACGCCGCTATTGCGAGCAATCAAGTTTTGACCGAAATCGACATCGCCGTTGTCCTGGGCAGTACGGAAGGTTTGCAGCGTGGCTAACGGTTCTCCGGAAGGGTGTTTCTGGCCTTTGGATGGGCTAACGGTGGTGAAAATACAGCGGCTGCAAGGTTTCACGACGTCAAAGACCACGTCGCCGATGCGCACCACTTTCCAGGTATCTTCTTCCCACGCCTGCGTGCCGGTGACAACCAGGTTAGGGCGAAACTGTTCCATCTGCACGCTGGCGGAGCAGCGGTTTTGTAGGTCGCGCAGTGAGGCTTCGCTGGTGAGCAGATACGGAAAACCGTCGGCAAAAGAGAGCGGCACCGCGTCAAAACGTTTTACGCGACGTGAAGGCGCTTGTCCGACCCAACGCAGCTGGACGTCACGTTTGAAAAAGCCCGAAAGCCACTGGTTGATATCTGCGGGGGCAATTCGCGCCGTAAAATGATTGCCCCAGACTTCGGTTGGCGAAGCTTCTGCGGTGAAATCGGCGAAACGTACAATGGCCGAGCTGCCATCCGGCGCGGTGAGATGTAATCCATCATGGGTTGGCACTGGGGTGAAGCGCACCATTTGGGGATATTGGCGAGCGGTAATGAATGTGCCGTCTGGCTCGGTAACCATAAAAATACGGTCAAACGCCATGCCGCTAATGTCGGCCAGCGCATGCGTGACACCGATTCCCCGCATTGATTTTACAGGGTGAATATAGAGCCGTGATAGCGTCGCCATTTCGTTATCCCTCACGTTTGAAAAAAGTCGCCCTATATGAAGCCCAGATTCGCTATAATGCGCAACAATTTTCTGTGAGTAATAAGTGACGATATGAATTCTCTGTTTGCCAGTACGGCCCGTGGGCTGGAAGAGCTGTTAAAAACTGAACTGGAAAACCTGGGCGCAAGCGCCTGTGCGGTGGTTCAGGGTGGTGTCCATTTTGAAGGTGACACGCGACTGCTGTACCAGAGCCTGATGTGGAGCCGCCTGGCGTCACGTATCATGATGCCGCTCGGTGAGTGCAACGTTTACAGCGATCTGGACCTGTACCTCGGCGTTCAGGCCATCAACTGGACAGAGATGTTCAATCAGGACTCGACCTTTGCGGTGCACTTCAGCGGTGTGAATGACGAAATTCGCAACAGCCAGTATGGCGCGCTGAAGGTCAAAGACGCCATCGTCGATGCTTTTACCCGCAAAAATCTGCCGCGTCCGAACGTTGATAAAGAAAATCCGGACGTGCGAGTTAACGTCTGGCTGAATAAAGAAGTCGCGCATATCTCCCTCGACCTGAGCGGTGAAGGCCTGCATCTGCGTGGCTATCGTGACGCGACCGGCATGGCACCTATCAAAGAAACCCTGGCCGCGGCTATCGTGATGCGTTCTGGCTGGCAGCCGGGTACGCCGATGCTCGACCCAATGTGTGGTTCCGGTACGTTGCTTATCGAAGCCGCAATGCTGGCGACAGACCGCGCACCGGGCCTGCATCGTGGCTATTGGGGCTTTAACGGCTGGTCGCAGCACGATGAAGTCATCTGGCAGGAAGTGAAAGCCGAAGCCCAAACCCGTGCCCGCGCTGGTCTCGAGGCTTATGAATCCCGTTTCTATGGCTCTGATATTGACGGTCGCGTGATTGACCGCGCGCGCAGCAACGCCCGTCGGGCCGGTGTGGCTGACATCATTAACTTTGAAGTGAAAGATGTGGCAAAGCTGAGCAATCCGCTGCCGAAAGGGCCATACGGTACCGTCATCAGCAACCCGCCGTACGGCGAACGTCTGGACAGCGAACCGGCGCTGATTGCGCTGCATAACCTGCTGGGGCGCACCATGAAATCCCAGTTCGGCGGCTGGAATTTGTCACTGTTTAGCGCGTCTCCTGAACTGCTGAGCTGTCTGCAGCTGCGTGCTGAGCGCCAGTTCAAAGCCAAAAACGGCCCGCTGGACTGCGTACAGAAAAACTATCATCTGGCCGAAACCGACGGAACCACGACGGTTATGCTGGCTGATGATTACGCCAACCGTCTGCGTAAGAACGTCAAAAAGCTCGACAAATGGGCGCGTCAGGAAGGCATTGAATGCTACCGTGTTTACGATGCTGACCTGCCGGAATACAACGTGGCGGTCGACCGCTACGGCGACTGGGTTGTCGTGCAGGAATATGCGCCGCCGAAAACCGTGGACCCAACCAAAGCGCGTCAGCGTTTGTTCGACGTGATTGCTGCCACCATTTCGGTGCTGGGCATTGCGCCAAATAAACTGGTACTGAAAACCCGTGAGCGTCAAAAGGGTAAAAATCAATACGAGAAGATGAGCGAGAAGGGCGAATTCATGCAGGTGAGCGAGTACAATGCGCGCCTGTGGGTTAACCTGACCGATTATCTCGACACCGGTCTGTTCCTCGACCACCGCATCGCTCGTCGCATGCTGGGCCAGATGAGCAAAGGTAAAGACTTCCTTAACCTGTTCGCTTATACCGGCACCGCCAGCGTGCACGCCGGTCTGGGCGGCGCGCGCAGCACCACCACGGTGGATATGTCGCGCACCTATCTGGAATGGGCTGAACGTAACCTGCGCCTCAATGGCCTGACCGGACGTCCGCATCGCCTGCTGCAGGCTGACGTGCTGGGCTGGTTGCGTGACGCGGATGAACAGTTCGACCTGATCTTCATCGATCCGCCGACCTTCTCAAACTCTAAGCGCATGGAAGATACGTTCGACGTCCAGCGCGATCATCTGAAGCTGATGGCTGATCTGAAACGACTGCTGCGTAAAGGTGGCACGATCATGTTCTCCAACAACAAACGCGGCTTCAAACTCGACACCGACGGCATGGCAAAACTGGGCCTGAAAGCAGAAGAAATTACTCAAAAAACGCTTTCAGCCGACTTCGCCCGTAACCGTCAGATCCATAACTGCTGGCTGATTACTGCAGCCTGAAGGAAAGAATAAATGTCTTTAATTAGTATGCATGGCGCCTGGCTGTCGTTCAGCGATGCGCCTCTCCTTGATAATACCGAACTGCATATCGAGGATAACGAACGCGTCTGTCTGGTTGGGCGTAATGGCGCCGGTAAATCGACGCTGATGAAAATCCTCAACCGCGAACAGGGCCTGGATGATGGTCGCATCATCTATGAACAGGATCTTGTCGTAGCGCGTCTGCAACAGGATCCGCCGCGCAATGTGGAAGGTAGCGTTTACGATTTCATCGCCGAAGGTATCTCTGAGCAGGCGGAATATCTTAAACGTTATCACGAGATCTCCCATCTGGTGATGACCGACCCGAGCGACCGAAATCTTAACGAGATGGCGAAGCTCCAGGAGCTGCTGGATCATCACGGTCTGTGGCAGATCGAAAGCCGCATCAACGAAGTGCTGGAACAGCTGGGTCTCGAAGCCGATATGGCCCTGGGCTCGCTGTCCGGTGGCTGGCTGCGTAAAGCGGCGCTGGGCCGCGCGCTGGTCAGCGGCCCGCGTGTGTTGCTGCTCGACGAACCCACGAACCACCTGGACATCGAAACTATCGATTGGCTGGAAGGGTTCCTGAAAACGTTCAAAGGCACCATTATCTTCATCTCGCACGACCGTTCCTTTATCCGCAACATGGCCACCCGCATTGTCGATCTCGATCGCGGCAAGCTGGTGACCTATCCGGGTAACTACGATCAGTATCTGCTGGAAAAAGAAGAGATGCTACGCGTGGAAGAGCTGCAAAACGCCGAGTTCGACCGCAAACTGGCGCAGGAAGAGGTGTGGATCCGTCAGGGCATCAAAGCACGTCGTACGCGTAACGAAGGTCGCGTCCGCGCTCTGAAAGACATGCGTCGTGAGCGCAGTGAGCGTCGCGAAGTGTTGGGCAGCGCCCGCATGCAGGTCGAAGAAGCCAGCCGCTCAGGCAAAATTGTATTTGAACTGGAAAACGTTGATTACCAGGTCGATGGTAAAGTGCTGGTGAAAGACTTCTCCGTTCAGGTTCAGCGCGGCGATAAAATTGCGCTGATCGGCCCGAACGGCTGCGGTAAAACCACGCTGCTTAAGCTGATGCTGGGGCAGTTGCAGGCTGACAGCGGTCGCGTTCACTGTGGCACCAAGCTGGAAGTGGCCTATTTCGATCAGCACCGCGCCGAGCTCGATCCGGACAGAACGGTAATGGACAACCTTGCCGAAGGTAAGCAGGAAGTCATGGTCAACGGTAAGCCGCGCCATGTGCTCGGTTATCTGCAGGACTTCCTGTTCCACCCGAAACGTGCCATGACGCCAGTGCGTGCGCTGTCAGGTGGGGAGCGTAACCGCCTACTGTTGGCGCGTCTGTTCCTCAAGCCAAGCAATCTGCTGATCCTCGATGAACCGACCAACGACCTTGACGTTGAAACGCTGGAACTGCTCGAAGAACTTATCGACGGTTATCAGGGTACGGTTATGCTGGTGAGCCACGATCGTCAGTTCGTCGACAACACCGTCACCGACTGCTGGATTTTCGAAGGCAACGGTAAAATCGGTGCGTACGTGGGCGGTTACCACGATGCACGCGGGCAGCAGGCGCAGTCTCAATCACGTAAGCAGCCTGTTGAGATTAAAAATGCTAAAGAACAAGCGAAAGCAGGAACTGTCAAACGAGCACCTGGCAAACTAAGCTATAACCTGCAGCGCGAATTAGAGCAGCTTCCTCAACGTCTTGAAGAGCTTGAGGCAAACCTCGAAGGTTTGCAGGCGCAGGTTGCGAGTCCTGACTTCTTTAATCAGTCGCATGACTATACGCAGCAAGTGCTGGCGGATATGGAATTGGCCGAGAAGGCGCTGGAAGAGGCATTTGAACGCTGGGAATATCTCGAAGCGTTAAAAAACGGTGGTTAATGTGAGGAACGTTCATGTGCGATGATCACCATGCTGCAGGGCATATCCTGTGCCCACAATGTGATTTGCTGGTGGCGTTACCGCATCTCGAACACCGTCACAAAGCGTTGTGTCCTCGTTGTCACACAACGCTTACCACTGAATGGGACGAGCCGCGACAGCGGCCAACCGCCTATGCGCTAGTGGCGTTGTTCATGCTGTTGCTGGCTAACTTATTTCCCTTCATCAATATGAGCGTCGGTGGGATCAGCAGTGAAGTCGAGCTGCTGGAAATCCCGCACGTACTGTTCTCTGAAGACTACGCCAGCCTGGGTACCTTTTTCCTGCTGTTTGTCCAACTGGTTCCCGCGTTTTGCCTGGTCACCATTCTGGTGCTGGTTAACCGGGTTCCATTGCCCCAGAGAATTCAGGTGTTCCTGGCCCGTATTCTGTTCCACTTAAAAAGCTGGGGCATGGCCGAGATTTTTCTCGCCGGGGTGCTGGTCAGTTTCGTGAAGCTGATGGCTTACGGCGATATCGGTGTGGGGACCAGCTTTATTCCGTGGTGTATGTTCTGTCTGCTTCAACTGCGCACATTCCAGTGCGTTGACCGTCGCTGGCTGTGGGACGACATCAAGCCAATGCCTAAACTCGAACAACCGCTGAAAGTGGGCGTGGCGGGGATCCGTCAGGGTCTGCGCTCCTGTTCGTGCTGCACCGACATACTTCCTGCCGATCAGGCGGTGTGCTCGCGCTGCGAAACCAAAGGTTTTGTTCGTCGCAGGCATAGTCTCCAATGGACACTGGCGCTGCTGATAACCTCGATTATTCTCTATCTGCCTGCCAACATTATGCCAATCATGATCACGGATTTGCTTGGCGAGAAACTGCCGTCGACCATTATCGCCGGGGTGGTGTTGTTGTGGAGTGAAGGATCGTACCCGGTAGCGATGGTGATTTTTATCGCCAGTATTATGGTTCCGACGTTGAAAATGATCGCCATTGCCTGGCTGTGCTGGAACGCCAATGGCAATGGAAGGCGCGACAGCGAGCGGATGCACCTTGTATATGAGGTGGTTGAATTTGTTGGCCGTTGGTCAATGATAGATGTTTTTGTGATAGCAGTGCTATCCGCGCTGGTGCGCATGGGAGGCTTAATGAATATCTATCCGGCGATAGGAGCAGTAATGTTCGCGTTGGTGGTTGTCATGACCATGTTCTCCGCCATGACCTTCGATCCTCGCTTGTTGTGGGATCGTGAGCCAGAATCAAGCCATGAGGAAAAGTAATAACATGGAAAACAAGAGTGGAGAGGCGAAAGTGCAGAAGGTGAAGAACTGGTCGCCCGTGTGGATCTTTCCCATCGTTACCGCGCTCATCGGCGCATGGATCCTCTTTTATCATTACAGCCATCAGGGGCCAGAAGTCACCCTGATGACCACCAACGCTGAAGGGATTGAAGGCGGCAAAACCCGCATCAAGAGCCGCAGCGTGGATGTCGGCGTGGTGGAAAGCACAACCCTGACGGACGATCTGACGCACGTTGAAATCAAGGCGCGTCTGAACACCGGAATGGAAAAGCTGCTGCATGGCGATTCGGCCTTCTGGGTGGTGAAACCGCAGGTTGGACGCGAGGGGATCAGCGGGCTTGGTACGCTGTTATCGGGCGCCTATATTGAACTTCAGCCAGGAACTAAAGGCGCTGAGCCTGAGAAATTCCAACTGCTCGATTCCCCTCCGCTTGCGCCACCGGATGCAAAAGGTATTCGCGTGCTGCTGGAAAGTAACAAAGCAGGGCAGCTCTCTCCGGGCGATCCGGTGCTGTTCCGTGGTTATCGCGTAGGGTCGGTGGAAACCAGTACCTTCAATGCCGATAAGCGAAAAATTTCGTACCAATTATTTATTAGCGCACCGAATGACCGTCTGGTCACCACGAATGCCCGTTTCTGGAAAGACAGTGGCATCGCGGTGGATTTGACCTCTGCCGGAATGCGCGTAGAAATGGGGTCGTTGTCGACGTTATTCGGTGGCGGCGTCAGCTTTGACGTGCCAGATGGACAGTCGGTGGGCGAGCCGGTGGCGAATAAAACGGAATATCATCTTTTCGACGATCAGCGTTCCATTCAGGATGCGATGTACACCCAGCATGTCGACTACGTGATGTTCTTTAAGGATTCGGTTCGTGGCCTTCAGCCAGGCGCCCCGGTGGAATTCCGTGGCATCCGTCTGGGTACCGTAGGCAAAGTGCCGTTCTTCATTCCGGGCCTGCATCAGCGCTTAAGTGATGATTACCGCATTCCTGTTCAGATTCGCATTGAACCTGAACGTCTGGTTAACCAACTGGGTGGCGATCCGGATATTCGTAGTCATCTGAATACACTGATTGACCGTGGCCTTCGTGGCTCGCTCAAATCCGGTAATTTGGTGACTGGGGCGCTGTATATCGACCTCGACTTCTATCCGAAGGCTGAACCGCGTGGCAAGTTCCGTGAGTTTGGTGGCTTTGAAATTATCCCGACCGTGAGCGGTGGGCTGGCGCAAATCCAGCAACGCTTGATGGATGCACTGGATAAAATCAATAATCTGCCAATCAATCCATTGATTGAACAGGCCACAAGCTCGCTGGCGGAAAGTCAGAAAACCATGAAGCACGTGCAGGCGACGCTGGATAATCTCAACAAGATTACCGGTAGTCAGTCGATGCAGGATCTGCCAGCCGACATGCAGAAAACGCTGCGTGAGCTGAACCGCAGTATGCAGGGCTTCCAGCCAGGTTCAGCGGCGTACAACAAAATGGTCGGCGATATGCAGCGCCTGGATCAGGTGCTTCGTGAACTGCAGCCTGTGCTGAAAACACTCAACAATAAGAGCAACGCGTTGGTGTTCGAAGCGAAGGATAAAAAGGATCCGCAGCCGAAGAGGGCAAAAGAATGAAAAAATGGCTACCCGTAGCATTAGCTTGTCTGCTGTCGGCGTGCAGCAGCAGCAGTGACAACAAAACGTACTATCAACTGCCACTTCCTCAGGCTGGCGTGCAAAGCACGGCCAGCCAGGGCAGACACCTGCTGTGGGTTGAGCAGGTGAGCATCCCTGATTACCTCGCCGGAAACGGCGTGGTGTATCAGACCAGTGATGTTCAGTATGTGATTGCGAACAATAACCTGTGGGCAAGCCCGCTGGATCAGCAGTTACGTACGACGCTGGTGGCGAACCTCAGCAACCAGCTTCCGGGTTGGGTCGTTGCGTCACAACCGCTGGGCAGCGATCAGGACACCCTCAACGTCAATGTGAGCGGTTTCCACGGTCGGTATGACGGGAAGGTCATTGTGAGCGGAGAGTGGCTCCTGAACCATCAGGGGCAGCTTATTAAGCGTCCGTTCCACATCGAGGTCAAACAGCAGCAAGACGGCTATGACGAAATGGTGAAAATGCTGGCACAGGCCTGGAGTCAGGAAGCGAGCGCCATTGCGCAGTCGATAAATCGCTTGCCATAAGTAAAATTCATCACCGTTAAAACCGCAGCAGACTTGTTTCTGCTGCGGTTTTTTTTGTTTTTAGGGTCAGGTAGTTAGTTGTCCGGCTTCACAATTTTTGTACAAATGAACTTCTGACTAGCTCACAAATATGACACTGGCGTGAATTTTGCGCATTGACGCTGTGGCCGATTCAGGTTATCCCTAATGTGTGGTTGCACATTTGGTGACCACTGTTTTCTTTTCCACCAGACTCAAAAAATGAGGGAAACGAGGCATGAAGAGACAAAAACGTGATCGCCTGGAACGGGCACATCAACGTGGGTACCAGGCTGGCATCGCTGGTAAATCAAAAGAAATCTGTCCTTATCAGACCTTAAACCAAAGGTCACACTGGCTGGGAGGCTGGCGAGAAGCCATGGAGGACAGGGCAGTAATCGCCTGATGCTGTCTCTTTAAAACAAAGAAGCCTCTGCATGCAGAGGCTTCGCCGTTTCTACGCACCCGGAAGTGCGTTTAACGCATTAGAACGTAGAAGTGTCCTGGAACAGGCCCACTTTCAGGTCGGTCGCTTGATAGATCAGATGACCGTCAACAAGGACTTCACCATCAGCGATGCCGAGGATCAGACGACGGTTAATCACGCGTTTGAAGTGGATGCGATAGGTCACTTTTTTCGCGGTAGGCAGGATCTGGCCTGTGAATTTCACTTCGCCTACGCCCAGTGCGCGGCCTTTGCCTTCGCCGCCGAGCCAGCCCAGGTAGAAGCCGACCAGCTGCCACATGGCATCCAGGCCCAGGCAGCCTGGCATTACCGGGTCGCCGATGAAGTGGCAACCGAAGAACCACAGGTCAGGATTAATATCCAGCTCTGCTTCCACGTAGCCTTTATCGAAGTTACCGCCCGTCTCGGTCATTTTGATGACACGATCCATCATCAGCATGTTGGCTGACGGAAGCTGCGGGCCTTTTTCGCCAAACAGTTCGCCGCGTCCGGAGGCAAGAAGATCTTCTTTTGAATAGGATTCGCGTTTATCTACCATGTTTTCAGTAAGCCTTATTTTGAGTTCGCGACGCAGGATAGCTAACACGTGTACGCTGAACAAGTCCGATCAGTTTGAATGAAACCAGTTTAACCAACGCATTGCCCACGGGCGATGACGCGTATCCTGATGATTTGCCTGAGCAATACGTTCCTGAATGGTTTGCAGAAGCGTGGTTTGGCCTTCTCCATCCCAAATCAACTGCGTCAACAGCGGGAGAGCATCTGTCACATCATCAATTGCCCAGAGTGAAAATTCACCGGCCTCAACGGCCTTCTGAACATCCTGCGCGAGGCTGAGATGACGCACGTTTGCAGCAGGAATGATAATCCCCTGTTTCCCCGTCAGGCCACGCTGCTGACAGATAGCAAAGAAGCCTTCAATTTTTTCATTGAGGCCGCCAACCGGCTGCGCGCGACCAAACTGGTCAACGGAACCTGTGATTGCCAGGCTCTGGTTAACCGGCACGTTAGACAGGGCGCTTATCAGGGCACACAGTTCTGCCATTGAAGCACTGTCACCGTCCACTTCGCTATACGACTGCTCGAAGGTGAGCGACGCTGAGAATGGAATTTGTTGGTCCAGGCCCAGTTCTGCCATCAAAAACGCCTGCATAATCATCATGCCTTTGGCATGGATGTTTCCGCCGAGTTCTGCTTTACGTTCGATATCCGTGAACTCGCCGTCGCCAATATGCACGACGCAACTGATGCGTGAAGGCTCACCGAAGGCGCGCGGGTGGCCTGGGAATTCGACCACAGACAGGGCATTAATCTGACCAATCTGTTCGCCTTCCGTTTCGATAAGGATCTGCTCAAGCAGAATTTCATCCTGCATACGCTCAGCCAGATAACCTTCACGCCACTGGCGTTGAACCAGCATGGTGGTCAGCTGCTCTGCACTAAAACGTTCACCTTCACAGAAGGCTGCGGCTTCACGCAGCTGGCGGCTAATCCACAGTGGGGACAGCGGTAGCGCCTGCTGGTCACCGGTGTAACGTGCTCCTTCCTGAATGAGGAGTGGCCAGGCGTCGGTATCGGGGCCCGGTAAATTCAGACCGCGGGCAATATGCCAGACCCACTGACACCAGAGCTTTTGCGTATCTTCATCAACGATCTGCAGGTTGTCTTCATATTCACTGTAGATGGCTTTTTCGCAGAGTTCCGGCTCCATGTCCTGGAAATCGGCCAGCGATTCACGCTCGCCGACCAGCATTACCTTCAACGTCAACGGCATAGAAGGGATGCTGACGGGCAGGGGACGCGCATCGTCAAAGGTCAGCCAGTCAAAACGCTGATGGGAGACGATATTTTTAAGACGCATCCACAGCAGTGGCTGAGAGAGCAGGCTACGCAAGGAAAGGATTAACACGCCGCCGTTGGCCTGATGCACGAGGCCTGGCTGGAGGCTGATTTCACCATTGAACTGACGAACACAGCCAAACAGCTGCTCGGCCTCAACCCAGTCGGCCTGAATTACGGGCCCCTGGCTGGCGAAATTGTCTTGGGGCGCAGTCGCCGCAGTCAGGGTCACCTGATTACCGTTGACCGTGTAACGGACGCCACAGAGCGGTTGCACATCGTCGCGCCGTTCGCGAGTGGCATCAGTCAGTAGCTGTAGATACTCAGGTTCTTCCGGGGCTTTCACCAACAGGAAGTCAGATATGGCCTGAGGATAGAGGAATTGATCCAGCGCGTAGTGCAGACGTGCCTGCAGGTCGCCGGGTAAGGAATCGGTTTCGGTTGCCAAATCAGGCTGGGCAAACAGCGTCTGATAAGCCTCAAGATCGGGGGCTAAATCGCGCCGTGAAAGTTTTGTAATCGTCAAAGTCGCTGTTTTTTAGTCAGATGTAAAGCGGGTGATTATACCTCAAGGCGACACTCAGCACACGGGGATTAGCGGGCAACTTTATAAGGGGGAATAGCCTCACTCGCTCAGGGCGATTTCTTCTCAGCACATCAGCAAAAACCTGTTATCCTGAAATGAGTTACACGGTCACATTGAGATCGCAATGAAATATCAACAACTGGAAAACCTTGAAAGCGGCTGGAAATGGAAGTACCTGGTTAAAAAGCACCGGGAAGGTGAGCTGATCACCCGCTACATTGAGACCAGCGCTGCGCAAGACGCGGTAGATACCTTGTTGACGCTCGAAAACGAACCTGTACAGGTCAACGACTGGATTGAGCAGCACATGAATCCGGCGCTGTTTAATCGTATGAAGCAAACTATTCGAGCGCGACGTAAACGTCACTTCAATGCCGAGCATCAGCATACGCGCAAGAAGTCTATCGACCTGGAGTTTATCGTCTGGCAGCGCCTGGCGGGTCTGGCACATCGCCGGGGTAAGACCTTGTCGGAAACGATAGTGCAGCTCATTGAAGATGCGGAAAACAAAGAGAAGTACGCGAGCAAGATGACAACGCTTAAACAAGATTTGCAGGCGTTGTTAGGGAAAGAGTAGTTACCCAGCTGAATTCAGAATAAAAAAAACCCCGCAATGCGGGGTTTTTTATTAGACGATAACTTAAGCCTGTGGCTGAGTTACAACGTCTTTGATACCTTTAACTTCGATCTCTACGCGACGATCTGGAGCCAGGCAATCGATCAGTGCAGCGCGAGCTTTCACGTTGTCACAGGTGTTGCCGGTAACTGGGTTAGATTCGCCCATACCACGTGGGGAGATCTTGTTAGCCGGGATACCTTTAGATACGAGGTAATCGACAACAGACTGTGCACGCTGCTCAGACAGTTTCTGGTTGTAGGCATCAGAACCGATACGGTCGGTGAAGCCCAGAACCACTACTGAACCGTCTTTAGGATCCAGGTTGCTCAGCTGGGAGTACAGCTGATCCAGTGCCTGCTGACCTTCTGGTTTCAGAGTCGCTTTGTTGAAGTTGAACAGAACGTCAGACTTCAGAGTGAAGTGCTTGGTCTGTACTTCTGGAGCTGGAGCTGGAGCCGGAGCTACAACTGGAGCAACATCGTTCTGGCCGAAGCGGTAAGAAACACCAACGCTCAGCATGCCGTTATCAGGACGAACACCTACGGTGCCTGCGTCGCCGATGTTGTTAACCCACTGGTATTCCAGACGGGTAGCGATGTCACGGGTCATTGCCCACTCAACGCCACCAGCGAATACTGGGGAAACGCCAGTGTCGTGGTTGTCGCCAGCAACGTTGTTGCTGGAGTCAGCGCGCCAAACCATGCCGCCCAGACGGGTGTAAACGTCCAGATCGTCGGTTACCGGGTAACCCAGTTTAGCAGTCAGCTGAACGCCCTGAGCTTTGAATGCGCCGTTAGTTACGTCGCCTTTGTAAGGCATACGGCCCAGCCAGTCATAACCCATTTCAAAACCGACATACGGGTTTACCTGGTAACCACCGAACGCGCCTGCACCGAGCTGGCTTTCGTGGGTTGGACCGTTGTTGTTCAGGGAGCTGTTATACCAGCCAGTATCATGGAACTGAGACCAGCCCAATTTACCACCAGCATACCAGGTGTTATCTTTCGGTGCGGCTTGCGCTACAGTAGCGAAGCCTGCCAGTGCCACTGCAATCGCGATAGCTGTCTTTTTCATTTTTTGCGCCTCGTTATCATCCAAAAATCGCCATGAATATCCATTTAGAAGTTCACGGTTAAATCCTTCACCGGGGGCGGAGCCTAATTCAGGAACTACGCCGTAATCTGTGGCTTAAGCCGATCACCCCTGGCGATGTAAAGTCTACAACGTACTTGAAAACTTACAAGTGTGAACTCTGTCAGGCATATGAAAAAAAAAGAGTTGTATACACAATATTTAACATTTATGTTGAATTTTTGTGCCGAACAAAATGCTGAGAACCGCACCAGACAAGCATTTTCCTAAATTAACCCGCAAAAAATAGCGGGTTATAGACAGGGTAAAAAAAATGCTAGGAATAATCCTAATTTTACTCAATGATACAAATTAGAGTGAATTTTAAGGCCAGAAAACTGTCTGGTGGGCAGAGAAGTGGTTCTGACAGGACGCATAATAAAGCCCATTGCGTTACCTTCTTCGGCCGCAATCGTGAGTCGATGATGTTCATCTTCGCTCAACTCTTCAGTAACCCAACCAATAACAACACTATAGTTCCCGGTACGAAGTGCGCGAATCATCGACTCAAGCGTCATTTCTGGCAACATTTGGCTAACTTGCATGACTTTAGACAGCGGAAGGCCCGATGCCTGAACCCACTGACGACTCAGTTTCTGCTGCGGCGTGAGCCACAGCTGCCAGCGTTCTTGCTGGCCGAGCTGCTGTAAAAGGGGTAACAGCAGCAGTTGAGTCATCATCGGCTGATCCTCACGATAAAGCACTTCGCTGATAAGCCCAGTGGAACTGTGCTGTGGATGGTCGACTGCCGCTGCAGAAGCCATTGATGTGCGATTTGCATAACCTGAAGTGTACATAGTGAATCCCGCCCTGTGGGTTACTGTATGAATATACAGTATACCTGGTCAGACTAAAGATCAACCTCATTTTCTGAAAGCTCCTCGCAAATCTTGCACAGAAAAGGACCTCTGGATAAGAACCTCTTGCCCCCGTAATTGAACTTCCTTATGTTCTTCATTAACGGATCCGCTACCAGAACCCTTTCATTTAACTGCATGATTACAGGACAGAATCATGGGAAAATTATCATTTAAACGCATATATCAGTGTGAAGAATGTTTGTCTTCTTTGGGGAAAATTCATCACCGTGCATTGTTTGGGGGATATAGCCTTTCCGTCGATGACACCGTCTTCGCCATGGTGGCTCATGGAGAACTTTATCTCCGGGTGTGTGAACAAAGTGCGACCTATAACGCGACAACGCCACCGCAGTTATTAACGCTTGTTAAAAGGGGTCGCCCGATCTCATTGAATTACTATTGGGTCGACGAAAACCTTTGGCAGAATCACTCTCTGCTATTGAACATGTCAGCGATGTCACTCCGTGGCGCGCAAAACGAGAAACAGCGTCAACGCGACCCTCAGCGGATGCGCAATTTGCCCAATATCAGTTTTCAACTGGAGCTACTGCTGACGGAGGCAGGCATTCACGATCTGGAGACATTACAAAAGCTGGGGGCAGCGGCGGCCTGGTACCGACTTCGTGCCATGCGTAAGGATTTAAGCATCAATGTGCTGTTTGCACTGGAGGGCGCGATAACAGGAATGCATGCGGCCATTATTCCCTTGCACCGCCGTCAGCATCTCCTTGAATGGGCAGAGATGCTGACGGGGAGAAAGAACACTATGCCCGAAGAGGGGTAACCTGCTGCTGCAGGCGACAAAATTCCGGTAACAGGCTTACCATCAATCCAATCTGCTGGAGGACTAGCGGGGCTTTACTCTCTGAACCGGGTTCAAGATGATGGATCCGTTCCATTAAGCCCGCCAGTGCCTCCTGCACGCGTTTTTCATCCGACGGTGAATGATGAAACGCATCGTCAACATAACAAACTGCATCATCCAGCAACGCCAGGATCTCTGGGTTGGTTAACCGTTCCCGATGTGCGCCCAGCGCGGAAATATAGCTGGTAAAGGTATGATTCAGGCACAGCAGTCGGAAGGCCGTTTCCCGCATTTCTGCCGTCACGCGCGGCTCGGTAGACATGTTCGAGACCACGGACGCCAGTTCCGCATCGCGATTGTGCGCATCGCGACGGGCAATACGATAGGGCAGACGGTTATCACGCCCCTGATGGTATTGCTCCAGAATCGCATCCAGATAGCGGCAGTTCGCATCAACGGCCCGCGCCATGACCGTTGGCAGATTACGGAATTTCCAGTCTGGCCAGATAAAGGTCACCGCCGCCCACGCGATGGCGCAGCCGATAAGCGTATCAATGATGCGCGGCAGGGCGACTTCAAATCCTTCGCCCAGCAGATTGAAACACAGCAGTACCAGCAGAGTGATGAACATCGTTGCATGGGCGTACTGAATATTTCTGAAAGCGAAAAACAGCACCCCGGTCAGCACAATGAGCAACAACTGTCCTTCAATTGACGGCACCAACAGTAGTACCGGCAGGCCGATGGCCACGCCTATCAGCGTGCCAATGACACGAAGCGCCAACCGGTGGCGCGTCGCATTATAGTTCGGTTGGCAGACGAACAGGCTGGTGAGCAGGATCCAGTAGCCATGATTCATCCCGGTGAACTGGATAAACGCATAGCCCGCACAGAGAACCAATGACATCCTGACCGCATGGCGGAACAGGGCTGACTCGGCGGAAAAGTTGCGGCTCAGTCGCAGCCAGACATCACTGAACCCATTCAATCTATCGTCGGCCAGCTGTGTTTCGGTCTCGCTCTGCGGCATGGCTAACTGCTGCTCAGACTCAATGGTTGCCAGCTGGGCATCAATGGCGTGCAGGTTGTTTAGCAGAAACCCCAGCGCTTTCATCTGCTCTTTATCTGCTCCGTTGGCGCTGACTCTCTCGAGCGCTGCATTCAGATGGGTGAAGGCCCGCTCAAAGCGTGCGTCATGCTGGTAAGGCGTACGCAGCAAAATGGAGCGAGAAAGCTGGATACACGCCTGGGATTGCATCGAAAGCAGGCGCTGGAAGCGGAACATGACGTCGCTGTAGCGGAAGTTATCGCGAAGGGACTGATACTGAATGTGCGAGGAGCTGGCCCGCTCGTGGATATCCTGTGCAGCGAAATAATAATGCAGCGTGCGGCGTGTGCCACGTTGTCCGCGATCGCCGCGTAAACGAGTCAGCAGCGAAGCTTTCGTCTGATTCAGCGTGGCAACCAACTGTCCGTTAGCCATCGCCAGTTCAACCAACGGGGCCTGTGTTTCATTCTCGATATCCGGGTCAAAAAGACGCGACTTGAGTTCAAGATAATGCGCGAGCTGTTCATAGCTGCGGGCGAGATTATCCTGCAACGGACGAATAGGGAAAATCAGATGGCCAGTCAGCGTCAGCAGGTTGTACCACACCGCGCCCGCGAGCAGCAGCAGTGGTTGTTGATACCAGTGCTCGTAAAGCGACACGCCAAGCATGGTGTAGATGGCTATCAACAACGCGCCAAAGGCGATGGTCGCATAGCGCTGACCCAGGCCGCCCAGCAGGATGAAGCCGCTGGTGGACAACGTCAGGCCGAGCGCAAATGCCCACGGCCATGGGAAAAGCAGCTCGACGGATGCCGAGGCAATGAAAAAGCACACCAGCGTAATCATCAGATTACGCAGTCGTCCGGCAAGCCTGTCATCGAGATCGGCCAGCGCAGCAGCCACGACACCCAGCGTCAGTGGGATGGTGAGTTTCACTTCGCCAAGGCACCACGGCAGCGCGGCGGTGCCACACAGTGCGATAAAAATTCTGGCGTTATACAGCCAGACGCTGTTCCACGTATAACGGCGCAATATTGGGCTTAGCATGCGGGAATCCGTTCCGATCATTGAAATCGGCGACGCGCATTGGCTTCACGCGCGGCACGGGCAGTTTCAACGGAAACCACGCGGCGGCCAACGGGCCACAGGGCGATAGCGGCAATCTTAAAGTTGGCGATCCCAACCGGAATGGCAATGATAGTAATACACTGCGCAATGCCCGCGACGATGTGCGTCAGGCACAACCACCAGCCGAACAGCACGAACCACAGAATGTTCAGCAGCGTCCCGCCGGTATTCATCAGCCCGTTTTTTTCGCCAGGATTCAGTTCATCCACATGCACGGCTTCATTACCGAACGGCAGAAACGACAGTTTAGTGATTTCCCAGCAAGAGCGGGTCAGGGGTAACGTAATGATCAATACCATACTGACGACCGTGGCCAGCAGCCAGCCCAGCGTGGTAAGAAAACCACCCAATACAAAATTCAAAATATTCAGAACGGTACGCATATAACCTCTGTTCAGTCCTGTGAAAAGAAAGACCCGACGATTGTAACGTTTTTTAGCGCTGGAGCACCTGGAATCTGGCGGTTACACTGTCATACATAAGTCTACATCCGGGATTTGGCAAGACATGGAACTAAAAGCAACAGCCCTCGGCAAACGCATGGCGCAGCACCCCTATGACCGGGTAGAACTCCTGAATGCCGGGGTCAAAGTCTCCGGCGATCGCCATGAATACCTGATTCCATTTAATCAGCTGACCGCCATTCATTGTAAGCGCGGCCTGGTGTGGGGCGAGCTGGAGTTCGTACTGCCGGATAACAAAGTGGTCCGCCTGCATGGCACTGAATGGGCCGACACGCAACGTTTTCATCATCATCTGCAAAGCCGCTGGCAGCAGTGGAGTGATGAAATGAGCGTCATTGCCGCCGACGTTTTACAGCAGCAGTTGACGGTTATCTCTCGCCACAGCGCGGAAGGCAAATGGTTGACCCGCGAGGCAGTCGGACAATTGCGACAAAAAATCCTCAACGCTCTGGAAGCATTACCTGTACCTGTGGCCCGTCTGGACAGTTTCGACAATTGCCGCGAACGTTGGCAGCAGTGTCAGGCCTGGCTGAAAGACCGGGATGCCAGTCGACTCAAGCATAACCAGGCATTTACTGAAACGATGCTGACGCAGTACGCCGCATTTTTCCGGGGGATTGAATCCTCACCGCTCAACGATGCTCAGGCGCGTGCGGTGGTGAATGGTGAGCGTTCTCTTCTGGTGTTGGCCGGCGCGGGCAGTGGTAAAACGTCGGTGCTGGTGGCCCGTGCCGGATGGCTGCTGACACGCGGCGAAGCGGCCGCCGACCAGATTTTACTGTTGGCATTTGGTCGCAAAGCGGCGCAGGAAATGGACGAGCGCATCCGTGAACGTCTTAATACCGAGGCCATCAGCGCGAAAACGTTCCATGCGCTCGCGCTGCACATTATCCAGCAGGGCAGCAAAAAAGTGCCGGTTATCAGCAAGCTGGAAAATGATGCCTCTGCGCGCCAGTCGCTGCTGACAAAATGCTGGCAGCAGCAGTGTCAGGAGAAAAAGGCGCAGGCCAAAGGCTGGCGGCAGTGGCTTGAGGAAGAAATGGAGTGGGACGTGCCGGAGGAAGACTACTGGCACGACCCTAAAATTGTGCGTCGAATGGGCAGCCGCCTCGATCGCTGGGTCAGCCTGATGCGTTCCCACGGGGGGTCACAAGCTGAAATGATCGAAAGCGCGCCGGAAGAAATTCGCGAGCTGTTTGGCAAGCGCGTCAAGCTGATGGCTCCGCTGCTGAAAGCATGGAAAACGGCATTGAAAGATGAAGGCGCGGTCGATTTCTCCGGACTGATTCATCAGGCCATCAATGTGCTGGAGAAAGGCCGTTTCGTCAGCCCCTGGAAGCACATTCTGGTGGATGAATTTCAGGATATCTCCCCGCAACGTGCGGCCCTACTGGCAGCGCTGCGTAAGCAGAATTCACAAACCACCCTGTTTGCGGTGGGCGATGACTGGCAGGCAATCTACCGTTTTAGCGGCGCACAACTCTCGCTGACCACCGCATTTACGGATTATTTCGGCGAAGGCGACAACTGCGCGCTGGATACCACTTACCGTTTTAACAGCCGAATTGGTGAAATCGCTAACCGGTTTATTCAGCAAAACCCGCATCAACTGAGCAAGCCGCTTAACAGCCTGACCACGGGTGACAAGAAAGCCGTCACGCTGTTGCCGGACGATCAGCTTGATGCATTGCTCGATAAACTCAGCGGTTTTGCGAAGCCGGAACAGCGCATTTTAATTATGGCGCGGTATCACCATCTGAAACCTCCTGCGCTGGAAAAAGCGGCGACCCGTTGGCCGAAATTGCAGATTGATTTTATGACCATTCACGCCAGCAAAGGTCAGCAGGCGGATTACGCGATTGTGCTTGGTTTGCAGGAGGGGCAGGACGCATTCCCGGCACCCGCGCGGGAGTCAATCATGGAACAGGCGTTGCTGCCGCAACCGGAGGATTTCCCGGATGCCGAAGAAAGGCGTTTGCTGTACGTCGCCATGACGCGTGCGCGCCAGCGGGTGTGGCTGATGTTCAATAAGCAGGAGCCGTCGGTGTTTGTCGATGTGCTGAAATATCTGGATGTGCCGGTCGCCCGTAAACCCTGACTTTGAGACTGGCCGGGCCTACCCTTTCAAAGTAGGCCCATGCAAACGCAGTGCCGCTGGGCTTATTATTACTTAAGGCGCTCGGCCAGATAACGCTGATAGTCAGGGATTTGAATATCTACCGGCGCGTTGAAATTAGCCGACAGGATAATGAAATCCGCGGTGGCAACGTTGGTCGCTACCGGAATGTTCCACACGGTAGCCAGACGTAAAAGAGCTTTGACATCCGGATCGTGCGGCACGGCATTCAGCGGATCCCAAAAGAAGATCAGAACGTCAATTTTACCTTCCGCAATCATCGCGCCGACCTGCTGATCGCCGCCCATTGGGCCGCTCAACATGGCCGTGACGTCCAGGCCGGTTGCGCGTTGCACCAGATTACCGGTGGTGCCGGTGCCATAAAGTTCATGCTGAGCCAACAGTGGCTGATGACGCTCAACCCAGGCTTTCAGCATCTGCTTACAGTGATCGTGCGCGACCAGGGCGATATGCTTTCGGCCCGGTAGGGTGCGGGTTGTCTGTTCCATAATTATTTTCCACCATTCAACATGCCGACAGATTACTGGAAGTGACTGTTGCTGCAAGCGGCAACGGCGAATTTTCCTGCGCTACGTCATGATATCAGGAGGATGGCTGCGATTTTGCCCATTCGAGAAAGCGGCTGCGGGTTTGCGGGTCGGCCAGCTGAAACCAGTATTTCAGCCGTTGTTCAGTCAATGTTTGCGACTGATAAGCCGGGTTATCCAGCTCGTTATTTTTTGATAACAGCGTGCTGTCGTCGGACTGCGGCGTGCTGAACTGTGTGCTTGACGCCTGCTTATTGGCGAGGTTGTAAGCCTCCGTCGCCTTTTCATAATCGATGTTATCGCCTGGCTGCGTGATCGCCAGAATATCGAGTTTGACCGGAATCGGCATAGCGTTGCCATCCAGCAAGCTGACGTGCGGCGTCGAGGTGAAGGTCTGCGTATCTTCCAATGTTTCGAGCTTAGGCAGGCTGAAGTTTATTTGTCCGACCAGTTGAGAATTAAAGTTGGCAATCAGCGGCGGCGAGACGTAAAGCTGACGATTTTGATCGGGCAATATAATCATTTTCTCAACGCGAAAGACGACCTGATGCAGGCCGTTATCCACTTCAAGGCTCTCTGCGCCACGTAACAGCAGGCTGGACACTTTCTTGCCGTCCAGTACCAGCAAATCAATGTCACCTGAGAGCCGAAGCGTCGTGGCAAATACGCTGACAGGCATCAGAAGCAACAGACACATAATGGCCATCCTCGTTCTCATTGCTATCTCCTGAAAAATGCCTGCCTGTTGAGTGTATCAAATCTTTACGAAATCGCTTTTTATTAACATATAGACATGATTCCCGGTTCTGCCCTCATACTCTGGTATGACTGAATGGCTCGCCTATCAGGATTGTCGTACACTTTGCAAAATTGCCCGGAGGAAATAATGAAAGAGAACGAAATTGCAGGCATTTTGAACGAGACCCGAACCATTGCGCTGGTGGGGGCGAGCGATAAGCCGGACCGCCCAAGCTACCGGGTGATGAAATATCTGTTGGACCAGGGTTATCACGTCATTCCTGTGTCACCGAAAGTGGCGGGTAAAACGTTACTTGGCCAGCAGGGTTACGGCACGCTGGCGGAGGTGCCTGAAAAAGTGGATATGGTGGACGTGTTCCGCAATTCAGAGGCAGCCTGGGGCGTGGCGCAGGAGGCGATTGCGATTGGCGCTAAAACGCTGTGGATGCAGCTGGGTGTTATAAATGAACAGGCCGCCGTACTGGCACAGGATGCAGGATTGAAGGTGGTGATGGATAAATGTCCTGCGATTGAAATCCCCCGTCTGGGGCTCGCGAAATAAGAAAAACCCCGCTTTGGCGGGGTTTTTTATCAGTTGCGCAGGCGAGGTGCCTGAAGTTGTTGGCGAATGGTTTGCGCCAGTTCGTCCATCGATGGTTGTTCCGGGTGCTCGTCGTTGGCTTCGTTTTGCAACTGGGCTTCCGCGAGATACGTATGAACGGGTTCGCCGTCATCATCTTCCATCACCACGTGATACCACGGTGAAGTGCGCAGATCATCGTTCACCGCGACCTCATCATCCGAGGGCTCATCCAGGGAGTATTCCGGATCGATATCGACAATCACGCCAAGATACCCTAACAGCGAATGGCGGACCTGCTGGCCGATACCAAATTTGCTGGCAATCATCATAGTCACCTCCCGGGAAACATTACTGACATTAAATATGAGGGCAATGTTTCACTTTTCAACTTACATGACGCGACAGGCAAATCCTTTCAGATACAGCCCTTCCGGGTAGGTCGCGATCACCGGGTGATCGGCTGCCTGACGGAACTGCTCTATAAATTGTACATCACGCCCGGCATCAACTGCGGCATCGGCGATGATTTTTTGAAATAAATCGGTGGTCATCAGGCCGGAGCAGGAGTAGGTCATCAGCACGCCGCCCGGATTCAACAGCTGGATAGCCAGCATATTGATATCTTTATAGCCGCGGCAGGCACCCATCAACTGGTTTTTATTTTCCACGAACTTCGGCGGATCCATCACGATCACGTCAAACTTCTCGCCTTCGTCGCGATATTTGCGCAGCAGTTTGAATACATCATCACGTACGAATTCTGCTTTACTCAGGTCGAGCTTGTTGAGCTCCACGTTCTGCTTAGCGATATCCAGCGCTTCCTGTGAGGTATCGACGCTAATGACCTGACGGCAACCGCCCATCAGAGCAGAAACGGCGAAACCACCAGTATAGGAGAAGCAGTTCAGCACGCGTTTGTCAGCGACGTAGCGACGCGTCGCCAAACGGCTGTCGCGCTGATCGAGGTAATAACCGGTTTTGTGGCCATTCTGGATATCAACCAGCAGCTTCATACCGTGCTCTTCGATTGGCAGCAAGGCAGGCGGCATTTCGCCGGTGACAGGACCCTGCGTTAATTCCATACCTTCTTTTTTACGCACCGCGACGTCGCTGCGGTCATAAATGGCGCAGTCCGGGAAACAGGTTTGCAGGGCGCTGATCAGCGCAGCACGCTGATATTCTGCCCCGGCGCTCAACAATTGCAGCACCAGGAAGTTGCCGAAGCGGTCGATGGTCACACCTGGCAGGCCGTCAGATTCCCCGGCAATCAGACGGTAGCTGTCGAGACCGTCTTTTTCTGCCAGCCAGTTACGCCAGGTTTGCGCGCGCTGCAAGCGGCGTTCAAAAAAGGCGATATCGATGGTTTCTGCCTGATCAAAGGTCCAGACGCGAGCGCGGATCTGCGATGCCGGAGAGTACGCTCCGCGTGCCAGCCACTTACCCTGATGGTCAACAATATCAATGGTTTCACCGAGAGAGGCTTTGCCTTCAACGCGCGCGACGGCGCCAGAGAAGATCCATGGGTGGCGGCGAAGTAAGGATTTTTCGCGGCCTTTGGCTAACACTAAACGTACGCTCATAATTAATTGTTCTGTTGTTTCGAAGAAAATGGGCGCCATTTTCCCACGTCAGCAGGGAATTGCAATGGATAACGGGAAACGGGCAGCGCGACATGATTTGCCCGCCGCCTTGCAGGAGCACCAGGCATTAGGGCTCTTGCTCGCGCTGCATCATGAGGGGCGAGCAGGCCCGTTATTGATTGAATGCGGGTTCAACCTGAGCGAACAGGTGCGGATGTCTTTTGCGCCGCGGATAATTTGCTATTCTGATGATTCAGTTCAATAAGGGGGAACCGTTATGGCGCAGGTGTGTGCAATCGCATGGGTTCACGGCATGGTGCAGGGGGTTGGCTTTCGGTACAGCACCCAGCGTGAGGCGTTGAAACTGGGGTTAACCGGCTACGCGCGGAATCTGGATGACGGCAGCGTCGAAGTGTTGGCGTGCGGTGAAGCGGATAATGTCGAACAGCTGGTGGCTTGGCTGAAAGCGGGTGGACCGCGCAGCGCCCGGGTGGATAAAGTTCTGACTGAACCGCACCAACCCGGTAAAACCTGGACCGACTTCGGCATTCGCTATTAAATGCATTTCACCGGCTTTGGCAGGCCCGCGATTTTAGTGGCCTGTTTGGCCGGGCCTTTTGGGAACAGGCGATACAGATAGCGGCTGTTGCCTTTCTCTTCGCCGAACTTTTTCGCCATCGCTTTGACCAGCATACGGATTGCCGGTGACGTATTGAACTCGAGATAAAAATCTCGCACAAAGCGCACCACTTCCCAGTGCTCAGGAGTGAGGATAATAGCCTCTTTCTGCGCAATCACTTCTGCCAGGCCTTCGCTCCACTGACTGCTTTCTTTCAGATAACCGTCGTTATCGGTCTCTATTTCTTTGCCTTCAAAGTTCAACATATTCATTCATAGCCGTTATCAGAAACCGCCGCAGTGTAGCAAAAAACAAAGCCCCGCATAAGCGGGGCTTAAGGTCGGGCTGCGTCTGCGTTAGTTGCGGTTAGCGAACCCAAGAATGCTCAGCAGGCTGACAAAGATGTTGTACAGCGAGACATACAGGCTCACAGTCGCACGAATGTAGTTCGTTTCACCGCCGCGGATGATGTTACTGGTCTCAAACAGGATGGCACCTGAAGAGATAAGGATGAACACCGCGCTAATGGCCAAGTGCAGCGCAGGCAATTGCAGGAAGATGTTCGCCACCATACCCACAAGCACGACTACCACACCCGCCATCAGCATACCGCCGAGGAAGGACATATCTTTGCGAGTGGTCAGTACGTAAGCCGAGCAGCTAAAGAACACCAGTGCGGTGCCGCCCAGCGCCATGCCAATCACATCGCCCATACCGGCTGCGAGATACGCGTTCAGCATAGGTCCAAGGATGTAGCCCAGGAAACCGGTGAAAGCGAACGCCGCCAGAATACCGGTCGGTTTATCCGCCAGTTTGTAAGTCAGGAACATCAGGCCGTACATGCCGACCAGCGTCAGAATCAGCCCTGGTGATGGCAGCATCAGCACGGTGCTGGCGGTGGCGGTGATCGCCGAAAACGCCAGCGTCAGGCTCAGCAGGAAATAGGTATTGCGCAGAACTTTGTGCGTGCTCAGTAGCGATGTACGGTCACGCGATGAGGTAATAATGCGATCCATAGTCACTCTCTATATTAAGGCCAGGGTAATAACTGCAGAGAATATGTAAATAAACGCCAAAGCTCTAGTGCTTTTACCCATCTTTACCGACCCGTCTCCCCCGTTAAACAGAAGAATATATCGGCGTTAAATCGCACCGCAGAATGTTTGTTTTATTTCCGCGGCAAGCCAGATCGACATCTTATAGGTCACTGAAAAATATTGCGTTATTGCAAAGTCGCCGCTAACACTGAAAACGGTGTCATCACTAATGAAATCAATAAGGCAAAGGATATGAACCGACTAAAACACAATCACATCACGCTCGCATTACTCGCAGCCGGGCTTATCAGCACGGCGTCAACGGCCTGGGCCGCCAACGTTCCTGCAGGCACGCAGCTGGCGGAAAAGCAGGAGCTGGTCAGAAATAACGGCAATGAACCGGCCTCGCTGGACCCGCACAAGGTAGAAAGCGACGTTGAGTTCAATATTATCAGCGACATGTTTGACGGGCTGGTGGCGGTCAAACCTGACGGGGCCATCGAGCCGCGGCTGGCGGCGTCCTGGGAGAATAAAGACAACACCGTCTGGACGTTCCATCTGCGGCCCGGCATCACCTGGTCTGACGGGACCGCCATTACTGCACAGGATATCGTCTGGAGCTGGCAGCGCCTGGTCACGCCAAAAACCGCGTCGCCGTATGCCAGTTACCCGGGAAACATGCATATCGTGAATGCCGCCGATATTGCGCTCGGTAAAAAAACGCCCGACACGCTGGGCGTGAAAGCGCTGGACGACAACACCTTGCAGGTTACGCTGAATCAGCCGACCGCCTCATTCCTCGCGATGCTGGCGCACCCGTCGTTGGTGCCGGTCGATCAGGTGCTGATCAACCGCTTCGGCGATAAATGGACGCTGCCAGCACACTTCGTCAGCAGCGGGGCGTACACGCTTTCCCAGTGGGTAGTCAACGAGCGAATTGTCGCGGTGCGCAATCCGAAATACTGGGATGACGAACATACGGTTATCAATAAAGTCACTTATCTGCCGATTCACTCGGAAGCGGCGGACGTTAATCGCTACAAGGCGGGGGAGATAGATATCGTTTATACCTTGCCTATCAACCAGTTCGCGCAGCTGAAAAAGACGATGGGCGATCAGGTAGACGTCTCGCCACAGCTCGCCACTTACTATTATCAATTCAATACCACCAAAGCGCCGTTTAACGATGCCCGTGTGCGTCGGGCGTTAAATATGGCGCTGGATAAAGACATCATCGCCGACAAAGTGCTGGGACAGGGGCAGAAGGCCGCGTGGCTCACTAGCCAGCCAGAGATTGGCGGCGTAACGCTTCACGCGCCGGATTACGCTGGCTGGTCGCAGGAAAAACGCATTGCCGAGGCGAAAAAACTGCTCACCGAGGCCGGTTTTGGGGCCAACCATCCGCTATCGTTTAATTTGCTCTACAACACCTCCGAATCGCATCAGCGCATCGCCATCGCCGTCAGCTCGATGTGGAAGAAAAATCTAGGCGTCGAAGCGAAGCTGCAAAACCAGGAATGGAAAACCATGCTCGACACGATGCACACCGGGAATTTTGACGCGGTGCGCTACGCGTGGATTGCCGATTACGACGATGCCTCGACGTTCCTGAATAACTTCCGCACCGGCGACAGCGAGAACACCAGCAAATACAGCAACCCGGCCTACGACGAAGCATTACATAATGCGGCGAAAGCCAAAGACACCGCCGAGCGCGGTAAATATTATCAGCAGGCTGAAGACATGTTAGGGCAGGATGTTCCGGCTATTCCGGTCTATCACTACGTGCGAACGCACCTTGTGAAGCCATGGATCGGTGGATTTACCCCAGACCGCCTCGGGTATTACTACACCAAAGACATGTACATCAAAAAACATTAGCCTTCTGAATGAGGGTAAAAGTGCCTAATAACTGGTCAATATGTTGTTAATTCGGCCGAATAACAACGATTTGACTGTTTTTTGCGCGAACGAACAAAGTGGGGCTTTACATGAAGTTCGGGTATGTTTATAGTGCGTCCCACTTAGGAAGCGTGGCCGAGCGGTTGAAGGCACCGGTCTTGAAAACCGGCGACCCGAAAGGGTTCTAGAGTTCGAATCTCTACGCTTCCGCCAAATTTAAACCCCAGACAATGAAAGTTGTCTGGGGTTTTTCTTTTGTGCTTTTCCTGACATTTTCCCCGGACTCTTCGATTTACCGCGCGACTGGTCAGCACGGCCTCCCTTCAATTTTTCCGGTGTGTTATTCCTTGCAGAACCTTATCCAGTACATCGACGAGTGCGAGCGCGGCAGCATGGCGCGAACCCTTGCGCATCAGCAGTACGCCTGTGCGCTCGGACAGTGGGGGTGAGATTCTCAGGGCGTGCAGGTCGTATCGGGAATGCGCCACGGTATTCGGCAGGATCGTCGCCAAAGGCGCGCGGCAAAACCGGTATCGAGCAAGACCAACGGTTGCGTGGCTAACATCTCCATGTTGACGTGCTGCCAACGGCACATGCGGAGATCCTTGCGGTGCGCGAGGCGTGTCGCAAGCTGGGAACCGAAAATCTTAGCGACTGTGACATCTATATTCTGGCGAGCCCGTGCCCAATGTGCCTCGGCGCGTTGTATTACTGCAGCCCAAACCGCGTGATTTATATCACCACCCGTGAAGAGTACGTCCCGTATTACCGCGACGATCGTAAATATTTTGAACTGGAAACCTTCTACGGCGAATTTGCCAAGCCGATTGATCAGCGGCGTTTGCCCATGGTACATCAGGCCGATCCGGATGCCATTAACGTATATAAACGCTGGCAGCAGCTTAACGTGAAATAAATTAAAAACTGACAGGGCGGTAGCAACGCGGATGATTATTGTGCAATCACCCCATTGATCCAATTAGGATTTATCGCCTTGTCGTTATCGTTCCTGAAAAATAGAGTAATAGCCGGACTCTGATAAAAGGAATAGTTAAAATGAAAAAGACAGCAATCGCTTTGTCCCTTCTGTTTGTCGCTACCGGTGCAATGGCCCAGGGCGAAATGCAGCATGCAACAGATGAGACCGTTCAGGCCGCCCACGCTGGCGCCGACACAGCTAAAGAAAAACTGCATCAGACCGAACATCGTACTCAGGAACAAATGAGCAAAGCGAAAAGCGACGGCTCAACCACTGATAAGATGAAGCAGGACAGCCAGAAGGCCTGGAATAATACCAAAGAAGGCAGCGAGAAGGCCTGGGATAAAACCAAGCAGGGCTCTGAAAAAGCCTGGAACGGCACCAAAGAGGGTAGCCAGAAAGCATGGGATGCCACCAAAGAAGGCAGCGCCAAGGCATGGGATAAAACCAAAGCCGGAACCCAGGACGTGAAGAAAAGCGTCTCTGAATAATACGGTTCAACCGTTATAAATAATAAAGCCCGCGGATATCGCGGGCTTTTGCTATTTGGATTACTCCGTTTTATCGCGCACGTCGGTGCTGGCCCCATTTTTTTGCACCGATGCAATGCCTTTCTGCGCCGCCGCTTTGCTGGAATACATTTCGCTGCGGGCGATCACCTCATGGTTCCCGGCCTTCAGCACAAAGTAATACGGTTCTTTCGTATCCTTATCGGATTTTATAATTTCGAAATAGCCCATCGCCTTCTCCTCGGTTGAGTACACAAATGATTTTATAATCATAGGTCTTCGTGCCAGCGATGCCAGTCGGGAGCGGCTGATTTGGTGGGGCAGTTCGGACTCAGCTTTTGGAAATGTCGCTCAGGCCAGGTAACAATCGGCAAATGGAATTTACAGTAAGCCGCAAAGCAGGATGTTAAGGTTCACCAGAATGAGCCAAGTCCGGAGAGAAAGATGAAATCGACAATTGCCCTAACGTTACTGGTGCTGGCGGGTGCGATGACGGCGGGGGCCGTGCAAGCCGCGCCGACCAGTCAACAACAGATGCGTCAGCATTTTACCGACACGATGGTAAAACCGTGTGAAGGTAAAAATGCCGGTGATACGGTGACGATTACCGATCGACACGGTGGGAAACATACGGCAATTTGTACCCTGACCGCCTTGCCCGTTGCGGAATAACGCATTACCCGCAGGGTGGCACGATGACCACCCTGTTTTCGGTCAACGCTTCTGATAGCGCGGGGCCGGCACACCCGTTCTCGAGGTGGCGAACAGCGCCAGACGTGCCTGTTCGTAATCATCCCACAAGGCGAGATCATGTACCGGTGGCAGCGTGACGTGTTCGGCGTTATCCAGTCCGGTAAGCGCCGCATCAACCAAATCCTCTGCGCTCATCACCGAACCTTCCGGTAATGTGGCGGGCGCAACGCCTGACAGATCCCAAATTTCGGTAGCCGTCGCCGCAGGCAAAACAGCCTGAATGCGCACGTTACTGTCGGCAAACTCATCCTGTAATCCTCGTGTGAAGTTGACCACCCAGGCTTTGGTCGCACTGTAGACTGCGCTGCCACTCCAGGCGTGGAAGGCGAGCACCGACGCGATGTTGATCAACGTGCCGTTGTTTTGCGCAGAAAAACGTGACAGTGCCGCGTAGCTGAGGCGCATCAACGCCGTGGTGTTCAGCGTGTGGATGGTTTCATGCTCGTCGACATCAACCGACAGAAACGCGCCCATCCGTGCCGATCCGGCATTATTCACCAGGAGCGCAACGCGGTCGTCGCTACGCAGGCGCTGTTCCACTTCACGGATCCCATCATCATGGCTGAGATCGGCTTTTAAGGTCGAGACATCAATGGCGTACTGCTGTTGCAGACGCTGCGCCAGTGACTGGAGTCGATCTTCCCGACGGGCGATCAGCAGTAAATCGTAACAGCGAGCGGCAAGACGATCGGCATAAATGGCGCCGATCCCGGAAGAGGCGCCGGTAACGACGGCGACAGGGCGTTGTGCGTTCATGGAAGTTCCTCAGTATCATAATATGGTTGCAACATGAAACCAAATTGAGCATGGCCCAAGTGGTTTTATTATGCAATCAAATGATGAAGATTATTTTAGCGTTGAGGAAACTCGTGTTCTACCGGCAGCCAGGCATTACCCCATTCGGCTAATGAATCCAGCACTGGCTGGAGGGCCCGGCCTTTGTCCGACAGCACATATTCCTGCCAGGCGCTACCGTCAGAGGCAGGCTGTAATTCGAGAATGCCTTCTTCCACCAACAGCTTAAGGCGAGTGGTGAGCATGTTCTTGGCGATCCCCAGACTGCGCTGAAACTCACCAAAGCGGCGTTTGCCGTGAAAGGCATCGCGAATGATAAGCAACGACCACCAGTCGCCGATAATGTCCAGCGAGCGGGCGACGGGGCAACAGTTTTCTTCAAGACGGGTACGTTTCACGTGAACTCCAGAGAGGGCGGATAGTTTTATTATAAAACCATTAAGCCACAAAAGAAGAGAAAATCGCCAGTTTGCGGCTCGCTTCCCGGTAAATTGTCACCAATCTGTCACACTTAAGCGAATATCTTCACGCATGAGGGCAGAGGGATGAGAAAAAGCGTACTGGCCGTGGCGGTTATCGGCTCAATGATGGCGGGCTTTGCGGCCCAGGCAGAAACCACACCGGAGGGGTATCAGCTTCAGCAGGTGTTGATCATGAGCCGGCACAACCTGCGTGCGCCGCTCGCCAATAATGGCAGCGTTCTTGAGCAGTCCACACCAAACAAATGGCCGGAGTGGGATGTCCCAGGCGGGCAGCTCACCACGAAAGGCGGCGTGCTCGAAGTGTATATGGGCCATTACATGCGTGAATGGCTGGCCGAAAAAGGGATGGTAACCACGGGCGAATGCCCGCCACCAGATGCGGTGTATGCTTATGCAAACAGTCTGCAACGCACCGTCGCCACCGCGCAGTTCTTCATCACTGGCGCGTTTCCTGGCTGTGATGTGCCGGTCCATCATCAGGACAAAATGGGCACCATGGACCCGACGTTTAACCCGGTAATCACCGATTCTTCTGCTGCTTTCAGCCAGCAGGCGGTGAAGGCAATGAGCGACGAGCGCCAGAAAATGCAGCTGGGCGAAAGCTATAAGCTGCTGGAAACCCTTGTTGATTACCCGAACTCCCCGGCATGCAAAGAGAAAAAAGTGTGCTCCCTGAGCGATGCCAAAGACACCTACAGCGCGCCGTTTGAAAAAGAACCGGGCGTCGATGGGCCGTTAAAAGTGGGTAACTCGCTGGTGGATGCTTTCACCCTTCAATATTACGAAGGTTTCCCGGCCGATCAGGTCGCGTGGGGAGAAATCAAAACCGACAAACAGTGGCGGGTGCTGTCAGAACTGAAAAATGGCTACCAGGACAGCCTGTTTACCTCGCCGGAAGTGGCCCGTAACGTGGCGGCACCGCTGGTGAAATACATCGATAAAACGCTGGTCACTGACGCCGGGAAAGGCCCGAAAGTGACGCTGCTGGTGGGTCATGACTCGAATATCGCGTCACTGCTGAAGGCGCTCGATTTCAAACCGTATACGCTCCACAATCAATATGAACGCACACCAATCGGCGGCAAGATTGTGTTTGAACGCTGGCGTGACGCGGCCGGCAACCGCGAGTTGATGAAAATCGAATATCTCTATCAAAGCACTGAGCAGTTGCGTAATGCGGATGTGCTGACGCTGCAAGCGCCGCCGCAGCGCGTCACGCTGGAGCTGAAAGGCTGCCCGGTCGATGCGGACGGATATTGCCCAGTCGAGAAGTTTAATGAAGTACTGAATAACGCGGCGAAGTAAAAAGCATTCTCCCCCGCCCGGCGGGGGAGTGTGTGTCAGACGTTTTTACGTTCGATGGTTTGTTCGCCCCAGAACAGCGAGTCTTTATCGGTTTTCTTAAAGGCCAGCGCCAGCACTTCATCGCTGCCTTCTTCCCAGACTTTTTCAGCCAGTTTTTCGTCGTACTTAACCAGTTCGAAAATGGCCTCGGCGATTTCCGGTGAAGTGTTTCGCAAGCTCGCCCATTCACCGACGTGATGCGCTTTGGATTCCTGTGTTGGCATAGTATTCCTCCTGACAGAAGTTTAGCTTTTCAGTTTTCGCGCCAGATTGGCAACGTGTTGTCCCTGATAGCGGGCAATCGCCAGCTCTTCCTGGCTAGGCTGACGCGAACCGTCGCCGCCTGCAATGGTGGTCGCGCCATACGGCGTACCGCCGCGTACTTGAGAGACATCGAATAATTCCTGCGCGCCATAGCCGATCGGCACAATCACCATGCCGTGGTGGGCAAGGGTAGTCCATGTCGACGTAATGGTTTGCTCCTGACCGCCGCCGGTGCCGGTGGAGCTAAAGACGCTGGCGAGTTTGCCGTACAGTGCACCGGATGCCCACAGGCCGCCGGTTTGATCGAGGAAGGTGCGCATTTGCCCGGCCATGTTGCCGAAGCGGGTGGGCGTCCCGAAAATGATGGCATCGTAATCCGCCAGTTCCTGCGGTGTGGCAACCGGGGCGGTATGTGTTTTACCGCCCGACTTGGCGAACACCTCCGCCGACATCGTTTCAGGCACACGTTTCACCGTTACATCAACGCCATCCACCTGGTTCGCACCCTCCGCAATGGCTTGTGCCATTGTTTCGATGTGTCCATACATGGAATAAAAAAGAACCAGAATTTTTGCGTTTCCACTCATAGCCTTATTCTCCGTAATGACACTGTATAAGGAAGATACTCCTGAAAGTGTTGGTCACATACCGGGTCTGGTCAACTCTCGGTCGGGATTTAAGCGGGAAAAACGAAGCGGCGGTGTTTTTTTCAAATGAAACCTTGTTTCACATCTTTTCTACAACTCCTGCTGTCTAAGCTATTCGTGCTGTAACAATCCTAAACAGTTACCCTCTTAATCATTCACAACTCAAATTTTTCTCATGTGAAACATTTTGAAAAATTATCTTAAATCAAATTTTACACTTTCCCGTACCTCTAGAATCACTCCCGCTTAACTGGCCATCACCAGGAAAAGGGATTTTTTGTTTGTAAGGTGTCAACCCAGGTTTCAGCTCAAGGACATTTGTACTGATATTCCCTCGACCTTTAAATAATGATCTGATGGTAATTTAATGAAATTTATAGTGCCTGCTTGTCTGCTGTTTACTGCTACTGTTCCTGCCGCCTATGCGTTAACGGGGGCCGATCTTGATGCGGCGAATGCGTACTTTGCTGTTCATCCTGATATTAAAGCTAACGCCTCCTGGATTTATGATGAGGTAATGAGAAAGAATACGCTTCAGGAAGCGAATAATTATTTAAATGGGAATCATCCGGCAGATAATATCCATGGCGGATATATGTATTTAGATCCCATTTCACTCGTATCGAAATCCTCTGTGCCGATGACAAATATAGAGCCGACATTACCGTCGCCTGATCCAACAACTGATGCGCATACCTATATAAATACGCAAATAGCGCCTTTGAAAACCACGCTGGATCAGGATAATCAAGGTATTGCGCAGAACGCCGCAGGTATAACCCAGAACCATAACGATATCGCGGAAAACCATCACGATATCGTGAAAACGGAAGAAAACGTTGCGCAGAATCAGCAAGCCATAAAGCAGACCAGTAACACGGTCGCAGAAAACAGTAACGGTATTGCGCAGAACGCCGCAGGTATAACCCAGAACCATAACGATATCGCGGAAAACCATCACGATATCGTGAAAACGGAAGAAGACGTTGCGCAGAATCAGCAAGCCATAAAGCAGACCAGTAACACGGTCGCAGAAAACAGTAACGGAATTGCGCAGAACGCAGCGGGCATTACCCAGAACCATAATGACGTAAAGCGGAACAGCGAAGCTATCCGCCGCACCCGTGAAGTGGTCGATACGAACAGCGATGCGATTGCTCACGACGAAAAAGACATCGCGAAAAACCAGACCGGCATCGCTCAGAACCATGCTGCGATTGATAAGACGCGCGACGTGGTTACAGACAACAGCGAGCATATCGCGCAGAACAACGACGCTATTCATCGCACTCGCGCAGTGGTGACGGAAAATAGCAAAGCGATTGATCAGGATGAACACAATATCGAAAAAAATCAGGAAGGTCTTAAGCAGGCTCATGACCAAATTCAGCGTACGCGCGAAGCGGTGGCAGACAATAGCAACCACATCACTGCTAACCGTCATGAGATTGACCGCAACCATAAAGTTATCGCGCTAAATCAGGATGCGATCGTAAAAAATAGCGATGCCATAAAGCACGATGAAAAATTCATCGGCAATAACCAAGCGGCAATTGCTGACAACCGTCGTGATATCAATACCAACGGAAATAACATCGAAACCGTTCATTCGGAAGTCCGCGCCACGCAAACGCAGGTGTCGAGTAATACTGCGCAAATTAACAAGCTGAATAATAACTTCAGCAGTCTGAAGTCTGAAGTCGACAGCAATAAACACGATGCGGCAGCAGGGGCGTCCGGTGCGATGGCTCAGGCGAATATTCCGCAGGTCATTCAGGGGCAAACCTTCTCCGTCGGCGCGGGCATGGGCGGCTACGAAGGCGAAAACGCCGTTGCGGTAGGGATGTCGGCGCGCGTCTCGCAAAGCGTCATTGTTAAAGCCTCTGTGTCAGATGACACCCAACAACATGTCGGTTACGGCGCAGGTGTGTCTGTCGGTTGGTAATCCATTTCTAACGGGGCTAATCAGCCCCACAAAAACAAAACTCCGTCCTGAACGGAAATAAAAAGAGTGAATGATGATGAGCATGAAGTCTGTCGTGTCAGGTCTCCTGCTGGCTGGAACCTCGCTGTTCTGCCAGGCGGCAACACATACGGCGCAAAGCTATGAAGGCTATGGGGTCAGTTTCCGCGTGGATAATGGCTATTTCGCTTACCTGGATGACAAGCCGTGTGCGCTGGATGAGAAAACGTCCAACGCCACCGTTTACAGCTCCGGTTTATACCAGGTGATTGTTTATAAAACAGGAAAAGTGGCGCTGATAAAGCAAGGCGTTTACGTCGGTCATTTACACGGCTGACGTTGTGCCGATTGATTGGGGAAAACACGCGTTAATTCAGTCAGTTGAACAGTATGGTAAGCGGTAGTTATCCTGTAGCAAAATGACACACTTTCCTGGGCGAATTTTTCATAAGCCAGGAGAGTCGCTTATGCGTCGCTCAGCGGAAAACTCATACTTTCCGCTGAGCGCATGTTGCAAGATATTACCGTTTACTGGAGGAATGAGAGGCTTCCACTAAGCTTAGTTCCACGCGGCAATAAACAGGCCACTGGCCCGTCACCGCGCAGTGGAATATTCCACATCACGTAATGCAATATGATGTCTGAACAATTGATTGGAGGTCCGTAATGGCAAACCATCGTGGCGGTTCGGGTAATTTCGCCGAAGACCGTGATAGAGCATCAGAAGCAGGTCGTAAAGGTGGCCAGCACAGCGGGGGTAACTTCAAAAACGACCCTCAGCGCGCCTCTGAAGCTGGCAAGAAAGGGGGGAAAAACAGCCACGGCAGCAATCGTAATAGCTAGTGGACTGACGCCGTACGATGTGGCGACCTGAGCCCCATCAAATCCCCGCCGCCGGGCCTTCCCGGCGGTTTTTTTATGCCTGCTGGTTGCAGCAGTCCGCGGTAATCTGCACACTGTTGGGCTGAATGTTATCCCGGCGGTTCTATGTCCTTTCTTTCTCGCTATCAATTCTCGATTAAGCCTCAGGAAGCGCTCCTGATTGTCATCACCATGTTCTGGGGCGGCACGTTTCTGGCGGTGCAATACGCCGTCACCCTGAGTGATCCCTTCTTTTTTGTCGGACTGCGCTTCGCCACCGCGGCTATCGCCGTAGGTGTACTTTCGTTGCGCTCCCTGCGTGGGCTAACGCGGCTTGAATTGAAAGCGGGCGTGATGATTGGGATAGCCATCGCGTTCGGCTACAGCCTGCAAACCTGGGGCTTACAGTCTATTTCCAGCAGCAAATCGGCCTTTATTACCGCGATGTACGTGCCGCTGGTGCCGCTCCTGCAATGGCTGTGTCTCGGGCGTATGCCGGGGCTGATGTCCTGCGTCGGGATTCTGCTGGCGTTCATCGGTCTGATTTTACTCGCCGGGCCGGACGGAAATCTGCTGGCGCTCGGCGCCGGGGAAATCATCACGCTCGCGGGCGCGTTGGCGATTGCCGCAGAAATTATTCTGATCAGCGCCTGGGCCGGGAAGGTGGATGTGCGCCGGGTCACTGTCGTGCAGCTGGCCACCGCGTCGCTGGTGGCATTCACCATGATGATCCCCGCCGGAGAATCTGTTCCGTCATTTTCGCCGGGCCTGCTGGTGGTTGCCTTGGGCTTAGGGATTTTCAGCGCCATTATTCAGGTGGTGATGAACTGGGCGCAGCGCAGCGTTTCCCCGACCCGCGCAACGGTGATTTATACCGGCGAGCCGGTGTGGGCGGGCATCTTTGGTCGTATGGCGGGTGAACGCTTACCGATGCTGGCGCTGCTTGGTGCGGCGTTTATCATCGCGGGCGTGCTGGTCAGCGAACTGAAATTCAAAAAGAAAAAGGCGTTAGCGCAGGTGGCGCAAGACGCAGAAAACAAATGCCCCGCGCAGAAATAAGGAGAGTGCTATGGCTCAGGCAGCCGTAAAAAAAACCGGGAAACGCAGTCTGGCGGTGAGCGCTAAAAAAGAGGCCATTCTGACGGCGGCGCTGAACACCTTTTCTCAGTTTGGTATTCATGGCACGCGCCTGGAACAGGTAGCAGAGCAGGCGGGCGTGTCGAAAACCAATCTGTTGTATTACTACCCGTCGAAAGAAGCGCTGTACGTGGCGGTGATGCGCAATATCCTCGATATCTGGCTGGCGCCGCTGCGCGCGTTTCGGGAAGAGTTCACGCCGCTGGTAGCGATTGGCGAGTATATCCGCCTCAAGCTTGAAGTTTCGCGGGATTACCCGGAAGCCTCGCGTCTGTTTTGCCTTGAGATGTTACAGGGTGCGCCGCTGCTGATGGCGGAATTAACCGGGGATTTGAAATCACTGGTCGATGAAAAATCGGCGATTATTTCTGCCTGGGTCAGCGAGGGCAAACTGGCCCCGATTGACCCTAACCATCTGATCTTCATGATTTGGGCCGCCACCCAGCACTACGCGGATTTTTCCACGCAGGTGGAGGCGGTCACGGGCAAAACGCTGCGTGATGAGGCGTTCTTCCAGCAGACGGTGGAGAACGTGCAGCGCATGATTATTGAAGGGATCCGCTTGCGTTAATGCGGCGGGAAGACACAGCTGACATCGCCTTCTTCGCAGCTGAGCGTGCTTTTTAGCAGTTCAGTGCGTTCGCGCGTTTTGTCGGTCATGCATTGTGCGTGAACCATCGGTGCGACGGAGGCTCCGTCTGCCCCGGACGTTAAAAATGCACAGTCGGCATCGCGAAAGGCAATCCACGCTTTTTGTGCCGTAATGAGCTGGGTTTTCTGCGTGTCGGTGGCGAGTTTCAACGCCTCTTTATAGGTCTGATTGAGCAAGTCATCCTGCTTTTTATATTCATTGCCGGCGCACTCGTTTAGCCCAGCCTGAGAGGTGGCGGATTCACAGTCATCCGCCAGAACGGAAGTGCTGATCAGCAGGGCGGCAGCGGCGATAATAATCAGTTTCATTGTGTTTTCTCCAAAAAAAGCCCGGTTGCGCTGTCGCTTACCGGGCCTACAGGGGGAAGGGGCGCTATGCCACTAATTAATCACAAGCTTAACCGATTGTCATCAGGCTGGCGTTACCGCCCGCCGCTGCGGTGTTGACGCTCAGCGAGCGTTCAACGTACAGGCGTTCCAGCAGCAGATTGGTTTCGCCGCGGGCAAAACCCTGCACCGAGATAATCGCGCCGTCGCGCGCCGCCACTTGCTGGCACAGGTCACGCAGCTGGTCTGAATCACCGTGATAAATCACCGCGTCAAACGCCTCGCCCGCAATCTGCTCGCGTTTGGCGAAGTGAATACGATCGTTGACCGCTTTCGGCAACTGTTTTGCCAGCCCGCGATGCAGGCTTTCATCCGGCCACAGGATTTCACTGCCGACGGCGGTAACGGCGGCGAGCTGCACCAGCGCATCTTCCTCGTTATCCGCAAGGCACAGCACGCGTTCACGCGGCATCAGCGTCCAGGTATTGCGCTCGCCGGTCGGGCCAGGCAATAAACGCTGGGTCCCGGCCTGGGCCAGTTCACCGTAACGGTGGCAAAGCGAGCTCAGTTCAGGGCGACCGTTGGCCCATTCACGCAGGGCAACCAGCGGCTGTTCCAGCAGGGATTTCAGCTGAGCATCCGCCGGACGCTCGGCATCCTGACGGTTCAGGGTGGTTAACAGCGCGTCTTCCGGGCGGCTGGAGAGCAGGCGATAGAGGTACATCGGGCCCCCGGCTTTCGGACCTGTACCGGACAAGCCTTCGCCACCGAACGGCTGCACGCCGACGACCGCGCCCACCATATTACGGTTCACGTACAGGTTGCCGACGTTGGCGCTGCCGGTCACCTGGGCGATGGTTTCGTCGATGCGGGTATGCACGCCGAGGGTTAAACCGTAGCCGGAGGCATTAATCTGATCGACCAGCGCATTCAGGTTGTTACGGTTGTAGCGCACCACGTGCAGCACTGGGCCGAACACTTCTTTTTGCAGCTCATCGAAGCTTTCCAGCTCAATCAGCGTGGGCGGCACGAAGGTGCCGGTGGCCCATTCGCGGCGGTCTTCACTGTTATCACGTGCGGCCTGGAACACCGGGCGGCCTTTGCTGCGCAGAGTCTGAATGTGGCGCTCGATATTGTCTTTGGCGTCGGCATCAATTACCGGGCCAATATCCGTGGTCATGCGGCCTGGGTTGCCCATTCTGCATTCCGCCATCGCGCCTTTCAGCATCGTCAGGGTGTGGTCGGCGATATCGTCCTGCAAACACAGCACGCGCAGGGCAGAACAGCGTTGTCCGGCGCTGTCGAACGCGGAGGCCAGGACGTCAATCACCACCTGTTCAGTTAACGCGGAGGAGTCCACGATCATCGCGTTCATCCCGCCGGTTTCGGCGATAAGCGGCGTCGGGCGTCCCTGCGGATCGAGGCGGCTGGCGATATTACGCTGCAACAGCGTCGCCACTTCGGTGGAACCGGTAAACATCACCCCGCGTACGCGGTTGTCGGATGTGAGTTGCGCGCCGACGGTTTCACCGCGGCCCGGCAGCAGCTGCACCACGCCCGGCGGTACGCCAGCTTCCAGCAGAATATTGATGCCCTGCGCGGCAATCAGCGGGGTCTGCTCGGCAGGTTTCGCCAGCACACTGTTCCCGGCGGCGAGCGCCGCAGCAATTTGTCCGGTGAAGATCGCCAGCGGGAAGTTCCACGGGCTGATGCAGACCACAGGGCCCAGTGGGCGATGGGTTTCGTTGGCAAAATCATCCCGGACCTGTCCGGCGTAGTAATGCAGGAAATCCACCGCTTCACGAACTTCAGCGATGGCGTTGCTGAAGGTTTTACCCGCTTCGCGCACCAGGATGCCCATCAGCTGCTGCATCTGGCCTTCCATTAATACGGCGGCGCGTTCAAGAATGGCGGCGCGTTCGTGCGGCGGCGTGGCAAACCAGATTGGCGCGTTATTTACCGCGTTAGTCAGGGCCTGTTCCACTTCGCGTTCGGATGCATCACGCACATAGCCGACGATATCTTTCGGTTCAGCCGGGTTAATCACCGGCTGCATATCGCCGTCGTCAACCGCCTGTTCCAGCATCGGCAGGGCACGCCATTTTTGCAGCGCGCTGTTGAGCAGGGAAGAGGAGAGTGAGGCCAGACGGTGTTCGTTGGCCAGATCCAGCCCGGCGGAGTTATCACGGCCTGCGCCGTACAGCTCGCGCGGCAGCGGGATTTTCGGATGCGGTAGACCGGCCTGGCCTTCCTGCTGGGCCAGTTTCTCGACGGCAGAAACCGGGTCAGCCACCAGTTCATCCAGCGGCAGGGTGGTATCGGCGATACGGTTCACGAAAGAGGTATTCGCGCCGTTTTCCAGCAGACGACGCACCAGATACGCCAGCAGCGTTTCATGGGTGCCTACCGGGGCATAAATGCGGCATGGACGGTTCAGTTTTCCGTCGGCTACTTTGCCCACCACCTGTTCGTACAGCGGTTCGCCCATCCCGTGCAGGCACTGGAATTCATACTGGCCGGGATAGTAGTTCTGACCCGCCAGCTGGTAAATCGCCGCCAGGGTATGGGCGTTGTGAGTGGCGAACTGCGGATAAATCAGGTTCGGCACCGCCAGCAGTTTTTTGGCGCAGGCGAGGTAAGACACGTCGGTATAGACCTTGCGGGTATACACCGGATACCCTTCGAGGCCGTCCATCTGCGCGCGTTTAATTTCGCTGTCCCAGTACGCGCCTTTCACCAGGCGAATCATCAGGCGACGACGGCTGCGGGTGGCCAGATCGGTCAGGTAGTCAATCACCGCCGGGCAGCGTTTCTGGTAAGCCTGAATGACAAAACCGATGCCGTTCCAGCCCGCCAGTTCCGGTTCAAAACAGAGTTTTTCCAGCAGATCGAGGGAGATCTCCAGTCGGTCAGCTTCTTCGGCATCAATGTTTATGCCGATATCATACTGGCGGGCCAGCAGCGTCAGGGATTTCAGGCGCGGATATAGCTCGTCCATCACGCGGTCGAACTGCGCGCGGCTGTAGCGCGGGTGCAGCGCCGACAACTTAATCGAGATGCCAGGGCCTTCATAAATGCCGCGGCCGTTGGAGGCTTTACCGATTGAGTGAATTGCCTGCTGGTAGGAGACCATGTACGCCTGCGCGTCGGCGGCGGTCAGTGCCGCTTCGCCAAGCATATCGTAGGAGTAACGGAAGCCTTTGTCTTCCAGCTTACGGGCGTTGGCCAGCGCTTCAGAAATGGTTTCGCCGGTGACGAACTGTTCGCCCATCAGGCGCATTGCCATGTCTACGCCTTTGCGGATCAGCGGCTCACCGCTCTTACCAATGATGCGGTTCAGGGAGCGCGACAGGCTGGCTTCGTTATGCGTCGACACCAGTTTTCCGGTGAACAGCAGGCCCCAGGTGGCAGCGTTGACGAACAGTGACGGGCTGCGGCCAATGTGAGAATGCCAGTTCCCGTTGCTGATTTTGTCGCGGATCAGTGCATCACGCGTGGCTTTATCGGGAATGCGCAGCAGCGCTTCCGCCAGACACATCAGCGCCACACCTTCTTGAGAAGAGAGTGAGAATTCCTGCAACAAGCTCTGCACCATTCCGGCCCGACCGCTGGCGGTTTTCTGGTTACGCAGTTTTTCGGCCAGTTGATAAGCCAGAGAGTGCGCTTGTTCGGCAATGTTCTGAGGCAGGCGAGCCTGCTCCAGCAGCATGGGCACGGCATCGGTTTCAGGCCGACGCCAGGCGGCGGTAATGGCAGAACGGGTCACCGACTGCGGTAGGATCTGCTCGGCGAAGTCGAGGAATGGCTGAGGCGACTCTTCAGCCTGCACCAGGCCTTCATCGCTTTCATTTGCCGCGCCAGAGAGCAGGGCAGGTAATTCTGGTAACGCTTCGTCGTTTTCCAGTTTTTCCAGATAATTAAAAATGGCTTGTTTAATCAGCCAGTGCGGGGTGCGGTCAATGCGTGTTGCCGCGCTTTTAATACGCTCGCGCGTGGCGTCGTCCAGTTTTACGCCCATGGTGGTGCTGGCCATAAAAAAACTCCCTCAATATTAAGTGCTGCTCTAGTTGCACAGAAATATCCATCATGTTGCAACTTTGTGCAACCGTGTTAAGTGTGACGTCGCCTGCAATCAGGAAAAGCAATGACCTGTTAAATGTTTTTAACACTGAATAAGACGGGGAATAGAGGTGAGGGAGCCAGGTTTTATGCGGTGCTTAACACTTTTGTGCGGTGCAACCGTGAAAAGCGTGAGCGAGTGCAACCTATAGGAAAATGATCCTGTTGACGGGATGTTTTATCTGTAAATGCAGTGTTAAATCGTTTGTGAATAAATTCAGCATACGGCAGGATACGCTCCGCCCGTAACAAAGAGCCCATTACTTCGTTCCGGTAATAGGGATAAAAAGAGTTATTCTGGAGAATTTCGATGGCTACTAGCACACCGATGGTGGTGACGTTTCTAATTTATATCTGTGGGATGATCCTGATTGGGTTCATTGCCTGGCGTAATACCAAAAACTTCGACGATTATATTCTGGGTGGCCGTAGCCTGGGCCCCTTCGTCACCGCATTATCTGCGGGTGCATCCGACATGAGTGGCTGGCTGCTGATGGGCCTGCCGGGTGCCATCTTCATTTCCGGTATCTCTGAAAGCTGGATTGCCATTGGTCTGTGCCTTGGCGCATGGATTAACTGGAAACTGGTGGCTGGGCGCCTGCGCGTTCACACTGAAGTGAACAATAACGCCCTGACATTACCGGACTATTTCACCGGTCGTTTTGAAGATACCAGTCGCGTCCTGCGTATTATCTCCGCGCTGGTCATTCTGCTTTTCTTCACCATCTACTGTGCGTCCGGCATTGTGGCGGGGGCGCGTTTGTTCGAAAGCACCTTCGGCATGAGCTATGAAACTGCGCTGTGGGTCGGTGCGGCGGCCACCATCCTCTACACCTTCATTGGCGGCTTCCTGGCTGTGAGCTGGACCGACACCGTGCAAGCGAGCCTGATGATTTTCGCCCTGATCCTGACCCCGGTGATTGTGATTATCACCGTCGGCGGTTTCGGCGACTCGCTGGAAGTGATTAAGCAAAAGAGCATTGAAAACGTCGATATGCTTAAAGGGCTAAATTTCGTGGCCATCATTTCCCTGCTGGGTTGGGGTCTGGGCTACTTTGGTCAGCCGCACATCCTGGCACGTTTCATGGCGGCGGATTCCCACCACAGCATCGTGCATGCGCGTCGCATCAGTATGGCGTGGATGATTTTGTGCCTGATGGGCGCGGTGGCAGTGGGCTTCTTCGGGATTGCCTTCTTTAATACTCATACTGACCTGGCGGGTGCGGTGAATCAGAACGCCGAGCGCGTGTTCATTGAATTGGCGCAAATCCTGTTCAACCCGTGGGTGGCCGGTATCCTGCTTTCTGCGATCCTGGCAGCAGTGATGTCGACGTTGAGTTGCCAGCTGCTGGTGTGCTCCAGTGCCATTACCGAAGATTTGTACAAGGCGTTCCTGCGCAAAGGCGCGAGCCAGAAAGAGCTGGTGTGGGTTGGCCGAATGATGGTATTGGCGGTGGCGCTGGTGGCAATTTCCTTGGCCTCAAACCCTGAAAACCGCGTGCTCGGTCTGGTGAGTTACGCCTGGGCCGGTTTCGGTGCCGCGTTTGGTCCTGTGGTGCTGTTCTCCGTGCTGTGGTCCCGCATGACACGTAACGGTGCATTGGCCGGCATGGTGATCGGTGCGGTCACGGTCATCGTCTGGAAACAGTTCGGTTGGTTAGGTTTATACGAAATCATCCCTGGCTTCATCTTCGGCAGCATCGGGATTGTGGTCTTCAGCCTGCTGGGCAAGGCCCCGTCTGCCTCAATGCAGAAACGCTTCGCCGAAGCGGATGCGCATTTTCACTCTGCGCCGCCGTCCCGGTTACAGGCCGACTAAGCGTTAATGGTTCACCGTTGTTCACATGCCCGCGCAAGCGGGCTTTTTTCTTGCTAATCGCCTGAAAATGCGCTGATATCTTCCAGCAAAATAATAATGAAACGAGGATAGCAAACAATGAAAATCAAAATGGGTTATGCCGCCATTGCACTGGCGTTCGCCCTGAGCGGTTGCACGGCCTCCGCACCTAAAACGGTTGTCTCTCAACCTGCCGCAACTGTCGACACGCAAAGCTGCAAAGCGGACAATCAGATGCAGCAGACGACGCTGTACTTTGGCCTGAGCCGTCCGGCCGGGAAAGACATTACGTCGCAGGAGTGGCAGCAGTTTGTGGATAAAGACGTCACGCCACGTTTCAAAGAGGGTCTGACGGTGTTTGATGCGCGTGGGCAGTGGCTTGGCAACGACGGTAAAGTGGCACGCGAGTCGAGCAAGGCGTTAATGCTTATCCACGGTAAAGATGCGCAGAGCGAAAGTAACATTGAAGCGCTGCGTAACGTCTATAAATCACGCTTCGCGCAGGAATCGGTGATGCGGGTTGACCAGCCGGTGTGCGTGCAGTTCTGATAAAAAACGGCGGGATGATTATCCCGCCGTTTGTGTTTTGTACGCCCGAGGTGTTGGCCCGCGCAAACGCAGCGCCGCCGGGCATTCTTAGTCGGGCAATTTTATAACCTTACAGGAACAATCCGGCAAAACTCGCCGACAGCAAGCTCACCAGCGTCGCGCCGTACACCAGACGCAAACCAAAGCGCGAAACCGCATTGCCTTGTTTCTCGTTCAGCCCTTTAATCGCGCCCGCCACAATGCCGATAGAGGCAAAGTTTGCGAACGACACCAGGAACACCGACAGAATGCCTAAGCCGCGCGGTGTCATCTGTGCGGCAATTTTTTGCAGCTCAATCATCGCCACAAACTCATTCGCCACCAGCTTGGTCGCCATGATGCTGCCCGCGTGCAGCGCATCACTCAATGGAATACCAATCAACCACGCCAGCGGATAGAAAACGTAACCGAGGATCTGCTGGAAGCTCAGACCAAACACCGTGGAGAACAGGGCGTTCACCGCGCTTATCAACGCAATAAAACCAATCAGCATCGCCAGAATAATCATCGCCACTTTGAAACCGGCGAGAATATATTCCCCGAGCATCTCAAAGAAACTCTGCGATTCATGCAGTTTCTCGAGCTTAATCTCCGCTTCGGCATCCGGGCGCGTCGGGTTAATCACCGACAGAATAATGAAGGTGCTGAACATATTCAGAATAAGCGCGGCCACGACATATTTCGCGTCGAGCATGGTCATGTACGCGCCGACAATAGACAGCGACACCGTCGACATTGCCGTCGCGGCCATGGTGAACAGGCGGCGAGAGGAGAGGTCGGACAGCACACCTTTGTAAGCAATGAAGTTTTCAGACTGTCCGAGGATGATAGAACTCACGGCGTTAAACGATTCCAGCTTGCCCATGCCATTCACTTTCGACAACAGGGTGCCTATCACGCGAATGAAAATCGGCAGAATACGCCAGTGTTGCAGAATGCCGATCAGCGCGGAAATAAAGATAATTGGACACAGCACGCCTAAGAAGATAAACGCCAGGCCTTTATCGCTCATGCCGCCAAAGACAAAGTTGCTGCCCTCTGCGGAGAATTTCAGCAGCGATTCAAAGACCCCCGAAACGGATTTAATCAGGACTAAACCACTTTCGGCGTGCAGGAAAAAGAACGCCAGTGCGATTTCAATAACAATGAGCTGTGCAATATAACGAATACGGATGGTTTTGCGGTCAAAACTAACCAGCCAGGCGAGCGCGAGGATGACCACCAGCGCCAGCAGGAAGTGAAGAATATTAGCCATTTCATTTTTGTTTGCAGGTAAACGGGTCGCATATTTAGCCACAGCGCAGCGGCGGCGTAAACGATTACCTGTTAATAACCTTAGACTAAATTGCTTTGTGTGATAACGATTTTAACGGTAAGTGTTTACACCCTGACATCATTGTCCGCACATTTTACTTGTGTTTCTTTGTGGTGTAATGATAATCACTATCACTCATATTTACGAAACTTTGCATCGATTGACTGCGGTTCACACTGAAGGGTTTCAGGCATGTTTGTTCCATTTCTCATTATGTTACGCGAAGGGCTGGAAGCGGCGCTGATTGTTAGCCTGATTGCCAGCTATCTGAAACGCACGCAGCGAGGACGCTGGATTGGGGTCATGTGGATTGGCGTGTTTCTCGCCGCAGCGCTGTGCCTGGGACTGGGTATTTTCATCAATGAAACTACCGGCGAATTTCCGCAGAAAGAACAGGAAATGTTTGAAGGTATCGTGGCGGTTATCGCGGTGTTCATCCTGACCTGGATGGTGTTCTGGATGCGCAAAGTGTCGCGCAACGTGAAGAAACAGCTCGAAGAGGCGGTAGATAACGCGCTGCAAAAGGGCAATAACCATGGATGGGCGCTTATCCTGATGGTGTTTTTCGCCGTGGCGCGTGAAGGGCTGGAATCCGTGTTCTTCCTGCTGGCCGCGTTCCAGCAGGATCTCGGCATCTGGCCACCTCTCGGTGCCATGCTCGGGCTGGCGACCGCAGTGGTCCTCGGTTTCATGATTTACTGGGGCGGCATTCGTCTTAATCTTAGCGCGTTCTTCAAATGGACCAGCCTGTTTATTTTGCTGGTAGCCGCAGGGCTTGCCGCCGGGGCGATCCGCGCCTTCCATGAGGCAGGGCTGTGGAATCACTTCCAGGATGTGGCGTTCGATCTCAGCAGCACACTCTCTACCCACTCGTTGTTTGGCACGCTTCTCGAAGGCATTTTCGGCTATCAGGAAGCGCCAAGCGTCAGCGAAGTGGCGGTGTACTTTATCTATCTGATCCCTGCGCTGGTGCTGTTTGCCCTGCCGCCACGGGCCACAACGAGTCCTTCTCGTACGGCGTGATCAGCACAGTAATGATTGACTAATAGTTACAACATACTTATTGAAAGGGATGGGTCATGACGATTAATTTCCGCCGTAGTGCGCTGCAGCTGGGCATCGCTGCGCTGTTTTCTTCTGCGTTCGCTGCGCAGGCCGCCGATATTCCGCAGGTTAAGGTCACGGTCACTGACAAACAGTGCGAGCCGATGAACATCACCGTTAACTCTGGCAAAACCCAGTTCATCATCCAAAACCACAGCCAGAAAGCGCTGGAGTGGGAAATCCTCAAAGGGGTGATGGTGGTGGAAGAGCGTGAAAACATTGCGCCGGGCTTCACCCAGAAAATGACCGCTAACCTGCAGCCAGGCCGTTATGAAATGACCTGTGGTCTGCTGACCAACCCGAAAGGTATGCTCATTGTTAAAGGTGAAGCGACTGCAAATTCGGCGAAAGCGAATGCGGTGCTAAGTCTGGGCGATGCGATTGCTGACTATAAAGCCTACGTGACAGCACAAACAGCCGAGCTGGTGAAAGGGACTCAGGCTTTCACTGACGCAGTGAAAGCGGGCGATATCGAGAAAGCCAAAGCGCTGTACGCTCCAACTCGCCAGTACTACGAACGCATTGAACCGATTGCTGAACTGTTCTCTGACCTCGATGGCAGTATCGATGCCCGTGAAGATGACTACGAGAAGAAAGCTGAAGATCCTAAATTCACCGGTTTCCACCGCCTGGAGAAAGCGCTGTTTGCTGACAACTCCACCAAAGGCATGGAGCACTATGCCACTCAGCTGAACAGCGATGTGCAGGAACTGCAGAAACGCATCAGCGAACTGGCGTTCCCACCGTCAAAAGTGGTGGGCGGTGCTGCTGGTCTGATTGAAGAAGTCGCGGCCAGCAAAATCAGCGGTGAAGAAGACCGTTACAGCCATACCGACCTGTGGGATTTCCAGGCTAACGTTGATGGCGCCCAGAAAATTGTCGATCTGTTGCGTCCTCAGCTGCAGAAAGAAAACAGCACATTGCTGGCTAAAGTGGATGCCAACTTCAAGAAAGTCGACACCATTCTGGCGAAATATAAAACCAAAGACGGCTACGAGACTTACGATAAGTTGACTGACGCTGACCGCAATGCGCTGAAAGGGCCGGTAACGACGCTGGCAGAAGATTTAGCGCAGCTGCGTGGGATCCTCGGACTGGACTAAAGCGTTATGGCAAAGAGCAAATCGCACGACGTGACCGAGCCGTCACGTCGTCGCTTACTGAAAAATATCGGCGCGCTGGGAGGCGCGCTGGCGCTGACCGGGGGGTGCCCGGTTGCGCATGCGGCTAAACCGCAAAGTGCACCGGGGACGTTGTCTCCGGACGCAAGAATGGAAACCCAGCCGTTCCACGGACTGCATCAGGCGGGCGTGTTAACCCCTCAACAAGCGTCGATGATGCTGGTGGCGTTTGACGTGCTGGCGAGCGATAAAGCGGACCTGACGCGCCTGTTCAAACTCCTCACCGACCGGATAACCTTCCTCACCGCCGGCGGGCCCGCGCCCGATACGCCGAACCCGCGGTTGCCACCGATGGATTCCGGGATCCTCGGGGCGTATATCGCGCCAGATAACCTGACCATCACGGTGTCCGTCGGCCAGTCTCTGTTTGACGAACGCTACGGGCTGGCGGCACACGCGCCGAAAAAACTGCAGCGCATGACGCGTTTCCCTAATGATTCGCTGGATGCGGCCCTGTGCCACGGTGATCTGCTGCTGCAAATCTGTGCCAACACCCAGGATACGGTAATTCATGCCCTGCGTGACATCATCAAGCATTCGCCGGATTTGCTGAGTGTGCGCTGGAAGCGGGAAGGGTTTATCTCTGACCACGCCGCGCGCAGCAAAGGCAAAGAGACACCGGTGAACCTGTTGGGCTTTAAGGATGGTACCGCCAACCCGGATAGCCACGATGTGAAGCTGATGGATGACATCGTGTGGGTCACTGACGGGCAGGGCGAACCCGCGTGGGCAACAGGCGGCTCCTATCAGGCGGTGCGGGTCATCGCCTTCCATGTTGAGTTCTGGGACCGCACACCGCTGAAAGAGCAGCAGACCATTTTTGGGCGCGATAAGCATTCAGGCGCGCCATTGGGAATGCAGCACGAGCACGATGTGCCGGACTACGCGAAAGATCCTGACGGCGATGTTATTGCCCTCGACAGCCATATTCGTCTGGCCAATCCGCGCACACCGGAAACCGAATCCAACCTGATGATGCGTCGTGGATACAGCTATTCGCTCGGCGTAACCCACTCCGGTCAACTGGAGATGGGCCTGCTATTTGTTTGCTATCAGCACGACCTGGAGAAAGGGTTCCTGACGGTGCAAAAGCGGCTCAATGGCGAGGCGCTGGAGGAGTACATCAAGCCTATCGGCGGCGGGTATTTCTTCGTCCTGCCAGGCGTAAAAGAACGAACGGGCTACCTCGCACAACCGTTGCTGGAAGCCTGATTATTGTCCTGCCCGTGAGGGCAGGATGGTGACTCTGCTAATCAGAGTTTGGGTTTAAAGACAGGGCATTCATCACCGCGGGGGTGCTTAAGTGCCCCTACAACCACCACCGAACCGAGCAAAGTTTTCACTCCGGCTCTTCGAAGTTAACGATGAAACGTCTGCTGCGCGAGCAGTGGGATATGCAAATCAGCAAGGTTCAGGCCGGGGAGGAGACACAGTGAAAACATTGACAGCAGGCCAGGCGGTGATGGCGTTCTTCGAGACGCATGAAACCGCCACGGTAAGTCAGATCTGCGAGATGTATCCGGACGTTAGTTACTCAGGCATCCCTAAGTAAATATCTTTGTTCATGTCTCATATGGAGAGTCATCTATTTGCCCGAATGTTGCTCCATTTTGGCGAGATTTAGGGTTAGGGGGCTATAAGTTTGTGTGTAAATCCTCGAGTATTTCCACCATTTCCTTATTGGCGTAATTTGAAGTAGGCGCATGTAAATTTAATAATAAACAATTCTATAGGTTATCCTTTCGATAATGGCACATAGGGTTTAAGGTCTTCTTAAGGTTTGCTTCATACTCGGAAAATATTTCCCAACATGCTGTGCCTATTATGAATATTAATATAAAACCTACCACTGCTACGATCATATTAGCTTTTCTAAGTTGCCTGATTCCTTTTTCTGCAGATAGAGGTCTGCCCTTATTTCATGGGCACACTGTTACAATGATCGAGAACTCACAGGCCATATTACTCTTACTGGGTGCTGTGCTCACCTTCAGTTATATGAAACCATTTCAACTAGCTGAGGGATCTAAGCAGTTTTGGTTGTGGTCTGTCTTGTGGTGGGTTGTGCTATTGGGCAGAAGTACCAGTTGGGGGCGAGATTATTTCCCTGAATTACCAAAAGTAGTGTTTCGAAGCATTTCAGTGATCCTCATTGCGAGTCTTGTCCTTTCATACTTGCTTTCATCGCAATTACGTCAAGCTGTTGCTGTTCGGTTTAAAACGTGGAGCCTCCCTTTGTGGACCTGCACGCTAGTGGTCATCACGTTTTTACTGGCAGATACGGTGGAGCATCATCGTCTCTTATCTCCGATTTTCCTGCATGACGTAAACTACCAGGATCTCATTGAGGAGTTATTTGAGACACCATTTATCCTTGGCTTGCTACTGATTTCATTGGACTTTATGAAACAAGATATGCAATGTGAGACCTCACAAAATGACCTTCAGTTAGGACTAAATACAACAGTCAGCTAATTATGTCAGTTTGTTTGCCTTCAAAATATACGTTTCGCCAGTTAGCGTAAAATAATAGCAAACAGGGTGGCATCGTTATTCGTATCATTGCTTAGTATCCTATTTTCACACCTACCCGCTTCGGCGGGTTTTTTGTTTATAGAGTATTATAATTCTTTGTGGCGTAAATATTATTCATCATTTGCGATTTTCCGTATGGGTCATACCAAAAACTGTTCAGATTTATAAATGGCACACAGATAAAGTTCGCGAAAATAATTAATGCACTTTTGGTTCGATTAAGCTTACAGCGCTGATTAAGAGGAAAAGGGCAGATGCTGCGGGGCATTAGCAATAATCACGATAACCTTGTTAGCGATAGTCCAGGACTGGTCATGCGTCCTCGCAGGATTAAGCGAGCAGTAGCAGGTGCTGTGGGAAATGTAAGGATATATACCTTTGCAATCATGCTCTTGCGCTGAAGGTGCTGATTGCTGGGTAACAGCAGGTTAGTACGAAATTAAATTGTTACTGTATCGTGTCTCGAGGTTTGCAAAAACCCCTCCAGTAATTTTCTGTGTATATATACAGCATTTTTGAGGGGGGAGATTATGGGTGGTAAAGACAGTAATTACACAATTGTCTATCGGGGCGATACGCTTGCCCGGATGCAGGAAGGGGATGGGTTATCTTCCAGCGGGCTAAGGCCTATGGCGGTGGCTTTTGGCTAGGTCGGACATACAACGATTGCTTCTGGCTAGAGTTCGATAAGCCAACATGCTTATCCGATGCCATCACATACATCATCTCCTACAGCTCATTGCTCAACATGAAGCAAGAGTTTGATGACGAATTTCGGCTGGTGTAATCGTCAGGTTAGCTTTGTTGATTGCAGGCTTATGGGTTAATGAACCTATTAGTCTTCGTCTGTCGCTCGGTTTGATGGCGTTTAATCTGTACCGCAAATCAGACAACGACAAAAAATGCATCTTAAATGGAATTTCGCGCGTTCGGATCGACCGGGAAGAGGGTGCCCAACGCGGGTTATGAATTTTCATTTGGAACATCTTATGTTTATCAAAGAGAAAATGGTCGCTATATACGTCCCGGAAAGACTGATTCCCGGCATCTGTAGTTTTAAAGGGGATATTCTATTGAGTATCAACCAGTTGACTGTAGAGGGAGGTTTTAGTCTGAAAAAGGGCGAGTTTGTAACCTCTGTGGATCAATATGAAAGGATGCGAACCATGGTGGGTTTAAGGGACGAGATATAATAAGCCCCAGGAGCTGAACCCTCCTTCTGAGTAATCGCTGCGCCAACAGAGTCAATTATGATGGCGTACACACATGCTTTAAGACCTTCGCACCGTTCACCCCTGAGCGGTGTATATGCTTATGCTGGTGGCCCGGCATGAGTAAAATCAAATGCAAAACCAAAGCTGAAAAGCTCCATCTTGCTCGTATAGCTGAGCTCGGCTGCATTGTTTGCCGGAATCTTCACTACGGCGATACACCCGCTGAAGTCCACCATTGTAGCACTGGTACCGGTGTTTCCGGTCGTGCCAGTCACCACAGTGTGATCCCACTTTGTCATGCCCATCACCGTACTGGTGGTCATGGCGTCGCGGTACATGCAGGGCGGAGAACCTGGGAAGACAAATTCGGTACCGAAGATGAACTTCTGACGCAGACTCTCATTGAACTGGGGGGCTTCTATGCGTAACCGCTACCAGATAATCCCTATCGGGAAACCCCGCATGACGGTCCGCGATAAGTGGAAGCAGCGCCCGCCGGTGATGTGCTACCGCGCGTTCTGCGACGAAGTGCGCCTGCACGACATCCAGATCGCACCTGCTAACGCGCACATCATTTTCATCATCCCTATGCCGAAAAGCTGGAGCCAGAAGAAGCGCACCCAGATGGACGGCCAGCCACACCAGCAGAAACCTGATATCGACAATCTGACCAAATCGCTACTGGATGCCCTATTTGACGATGACTCCCACATCTGGGATGTCCGGACATCAAAGGTATGGGGTGAAGCCGGGCAAATTATCATCGAGGACGCAAAATGAATCTTGAATCGTTACCGCAATATTTTTCACCCAAATCGATGATGCCAGGCGCAGTACCTAGCGGCATTACCGCTGATACTTTGACCATTACTGATATTATGGCTGCACTCGGTTTAGCAAATGCGAAAGCAGGTGTGGGGATTGAACTCTACCTTGCCAAAGCTGGCGTTCTGAACCCCGCTGACATTATTGCCTATCTCGAGCAGATAGCTCTTTCACGTTCAGGTCGTCACGCAACGCTGAAAAGAATGGATAATCAACAGAAGCATAATTTTCTTCGTATCCTTGCAGGTTATGTATTCCGTGATTACTCCCTGAGTGCGGCCAGCCAGCTTCAGTGCAGCAGCTGCATCGGAAGCGGTTTTATCGATGCTGAGGTTTTCACAATGAAGTCCTGTCGCATTCGTGATACCTGGATGCCACAAGAGCAGGGAAGGGAAATCGTCAGGGTGATTTGCAAGCCATGTAATGGCAAAGGCCATCTCAAAAATGCGTGTCGATGTCGTGGCCGTGGAGAAGTGGTCGATAAGAAGAAAACCGAGCTGCAAGGTCTGCCAGTGTATAAAGCATGCCCGCGCTGCAAGGGCAGAGGCTACCCGAGGTTAAAGGATACTAAGATATTCAAAGCGCTGGGTGTGACGGAAACGACTTGGCGTCGCAACTTCAAATTGTTTTATGAAAGGCTGGTTGAACACTGCCACATGGAAGAGTCATACGCCGAGAATGTGTTGAAGAGCATCACTCGGTAATGTGTTTCCAGCTCAAGGCAGACGCTTCTCTGTTCTCAGGGACGCCACTTTGTGACTGGAGCGGCCGTGGTACACCTCTGTTCGGAGGACCACATTTTATGAGCCACTACACGGTATGAGTAGAGACAAATTCTCTTACAACCATTATATTTCCGATGATTTCCAGACAGACGGGATGTTTACCCATATCTAGGCGTCCGAAAGGGCGCCTTTTGTCGTTTCTAGCGCATTTAACTTACTGGGGATGAACGCAAGCGCACGGCAAATTCTTCGGCGTTGTTAGTAGTCGACGGGAGAAATGTAACACTTCCCCTGTCATGAGCAAAAAACACGCGATTAGATTGTTACTAACGGTAATTAATTTATATCGCGTATGTCCCGTGCTAGGAGCCCCATAGTTTTTGTAAGGGTAAAGCGCAAATGAAAGCCTACAGTTCAAACAAAGCGATAGCCAGCCTGGTATCAATACTACTGATCCCCTTTGTGGTGATCTGCGTCTATACCTACACGTACATAGACGTGAGCGATAAAATGGAATTTAAAACCACAATGTCGAGGTTTACGGCAAATTCATCGAGAGCAAATATTGAAACGCCATTAAATGAAATAAAATTAATATTCCGTAGTTTATCTGCAAATATAGATGAGGAAGATTTCAGAGCATATGTAAAAGGTGAAAGCTCTAACTTAAACTCTGTAATACCAGCGATTACAGATTCTACAATATTTTTTAATCATGTGTTGATTTCAGATGATAAAGGAAAATATAAAATATACCCTCGCATTGATTTGAAAAATTTCTCCCCAAAATCACGAGAGTGGTTTCCATTAACTGCAACAAAGGATGTTATCAAATATTCAGATCCATACACATCAATTCTTACGGAAGTAAACGGCACATCTAAATCGTCAAAAAAAACAATTACAGCAAGTATGAATTTGTTTAATAAACATTCAGATTTTATTGGTAATATTGCTTTCGATTTAGACCTGAAAGCTATTAGCGCCAACATCAGCAACAAAACCCCGCCTTTTAATGGCAAGTTTTTAATCACAGCTTCATCTGGCCAGGTTATCATTAGTCACAACAAAGCAGAGGTGCTGAGAGCGCACGTTCCAACATCATGGATAGAGCAAGCTGTAAACGTCGAAGGTGAATTTTACGACATAAAAAATAAGGTTTATGTGTTTTATAAAACCTATGAAAATCCTGATTGGTACGCCTTCACAACTGTAAAGGAGGATGATTATCTAGAACTAACAGACGGAGCAAAAAAAGTATTCTGGATAGTCGTTCTTTCCTGCTTTGTGTTTTACCTGATCATGATTTTCCTTGCCAAGTTATATATGGAGCAAATAATCTCGCGGTTATACATGGGGATTAACGGTCTTAACGCGAAGAAAAAAGATCTAACGATTAACTCTATTTATGAAAACATTCAGAAGAGTAGAAGCAATCTAGAACAAGCTGTACACGACTCTATGGTCGATGGGCTTACAAATATCTTCAACCGCAGAAAATTAGATGATGATTTGGCTCACCTTGTAAAAGCTAATTCAACTTTTTATCTGGCAATTATCGATATTGATAACTTTAAATCCATAAATGACACTTATGGCCATGATTCCGGCGACGCGGTTTTACAGGGTGTAAGCGCTATTGGTGGTCAAGTCGTGGGCGAAGCACATCGTATTTACCGTTTTGGCGGCGAAGAGCTATGCGTGATATACACCGGCGAAGATCACAGCTTCTTCCATCAGATGATTGAAACCTGGTTACAGATGGTTTCCCTGCGCAGATGGCGCGAACCAGATTTACACATCACCTTCAGCGCAGGAATAGCTAAGCATTCAGCGGGTGAATCCGTTGAACAGGTTTTAAAGCTGGCCGATTCCCGGCTCTATCACGCGAAACAGCACGGCAAAAATCAGGTAGTGAGCAATTAATTGGGCTTGTTTGGGCTAAGTGTATGACTAAAAGGCACTTATTATGTACATATTAAGCCCATTCGACCAATTCTCCCGCTTCAGCTTCTTCAGCTTCTTCGACTTCTTCGACTTCTTCGCCGTCAGTGTTGGCTTTCTAATCAGGTCTTTGCGCAGTATGGAAAACACGAACATATTGCCGTCAACGGTATACGTGAAATGACGTATTCTGATTAATTTGTTCGACGGCAGGCGCTAAGAATTTTCGAATGAAGTTTACAAGTTTCCCGATGATGAACGGCGCGAATTGATGCCGTTCGAAGTAAGAAAGAGGCACTTTCCAGAAATTCGAGCTTTGGCGCTACCGTTGTAGCAGGTCAAATACGTGTCAAGATTATTAATGCCGAAGATAACGAACGTCAGCTCCTCGCTCAACGCTGCCTGTCAAATTGGTCAAGCTTGACATAGCTCAGAGGTACAAAAAATAACCTTTACGAACAATGATTTTCGATATCCAAACTGACCCCTACATGTTTTCGCGTGCGACATATAAATCCGCGATTGCGACCGCCGTTAGAAGTACAACGAAAGCCCAACGCTTAAAGTAATGTGTAATCCGCATACTAGACCACTAACATCATAAGGACCAAACAACCCAGCGCCGAAACGAGCACCGCCGAAATAACAAATTGTATGAAGTTCAGACCGTAACAATTAAAAAAGGCTGCACGGGAGGCAGCCAAATGAAACAAGCGTTACAAGTAGCCCATTACTTACCAGCCGTAACTGACTCCGCCGCCGATCACGAAGTTTTGTTGTGTGTCGTCAGAAACGGACGCTTTAACAACGACGTGATCTGTAGCGCGGGCAGAGAAACCAACCGCAACGGCGCTTTCGCCGTCGGTAGTGCCTGCGCCAGCGCCCACGCTGAGCGTCTGCCCTTGGATCACCTGCGGGATGTTAGCCATTGCAGCGACGCCAGCAATGCCAGCCGATGCGCGCTTGCGGTTGTCGTTTACTTCTTTGTTGAGGTCTGAAAATTTGCTGTTAGTCGACTGCTCGAGCGCTGCCAGGTGGTGATCTGTGTCTGCGATATGCTGCGAGTTAGCCACAACATGCGCGGATTCTTCCGCGATAGCTTGGCGATTGCGTTCTGTGTCTGAGATAGGTGCAGTTTGCTCTTGCTCCGCCGTGACGTATGCGCGGTAAGTTGCGCCGGTGATTCGAGGCGTAGCCTGCTTTTTCGCTACCGGTACACGCTGGGCCACTGGTGCGGACTGCGGACGCGGCGGTGTAGCCTGCGGGGTCTGCTGCTGCGCTACCGGTACGAGTTGAGCAACCGGCACGGACTGCGGACGCGGCGGCGTAGCCTGCGGGGTCTGCTGCTGCGCTACCGGTACGAGTTGAGCAACCGGAGCGGACTGCGGACGCGGCGGCGTAGCCTGCGGGATCTGCTGCTGCGCTACCGGTACGAGTTGAGCAACCGGAGCGGACTGCGGACGCGGCGGTGTAGCCAGCGGAGTCTGCTGCTGCGCTACCGGTACGAGTTGAGCAACCGGAGCGGACTGCGGACGCGGCGGTGTAGCCAGCGGAGTCTGCTGCTGCGCTAACGGTACGAGTTGAGTAACCGGAGCGGACTGCGGACGCGGCGGTGTAGCCTGCGGAGTCTGCTGCTGCGCTACCGGTACGAGTTGAGTAACCGGCACGGACTGCGGACGCGGCGGCGTAGCCTGCGGAGTCTGCTGCTGCGCTACCGGTACGAGTTGAGCAACCGGCACGGACTGCGGACGCGGCGGCGTAGCCTGCGGGGTCTGCTGCTGCGCTACCGGTACGAGTTGAGCAACCGGCACGGACTGCGTATGCGCTGCGGGGACTAACTGCGGTACTTGTTGCGGGTTAGCCGTTTGCTGCGCGTAATCTTCGAGTGCTTGACGGTAGACCGCGTCTGTTTGGGCCGCCGCCGCCGTGGTTTCAGGAGTGCGATTAGTGTTGAATTGCTCAATGGCGATTTCATTCACTTCGCGCATTGCGTTTAATTGTTCAAATGTCATGGAAGCGTGCGCGGCCTCGATCACAAATATGGGAAGTACAGCACTAATAGCTAAGGACAGAATTGCCTTTTTCATTGAAGTAACCTAATATATGAATGTTTGTTAACGTGCAGTTAATAACGATCTAATAAGCAGTTAAGGGCCGCTAAACTCTCAACTGCGATGATTATCTCTTCCCGCTAAGAAGTCGATAATCGCCAAAAATACCGCATCATCCATATGGATGATCAGCGGTAATCCTTCGTGGAACGGCTTTGATTGTAGATCCAAAAACCTTACATTACTATACGTTTTGTTACGCATATGGATTGCCTCCGTGAAGTGCCCCCGCGCCGCCTGACGCCCGCTAAGTTGAAGGCGGCGCACCTCTCCCGTCTTACTACTCCGGAAACTCTTTCCGCAGAACCTCTAACGCCTTGCGGATAATTTCCTGATTTTTCATGTCATATCGATACGTCACGAACTTGATGTAATCAATGAAGGTTGTTTACATCATGCTTTGTTGATTTTTGGTGAACATTTCGCCGAAAGTAATACCTTCAAGTTAAAGGAGTGTCAGATGGATTTAGAAACAGCCCGTTTAAAGCTCGAACCCTATAATGACTCTCATTACGAAGGCTTGAGGGTAATGGATAGCGATCCCGATATGATGCGTTATTGAATCGCCATGAATAGACCCGGGTTTCGTAGACACTTTTTTGCCTCATTGGGATGACCCCGCCCCGGTAGACGATCCTGCCCTATAGTTTGAGCATAGGAGGAGCGTATGGGCACACCACGATTTACACCTGAATTTAAGGAAGAAGCCGATGAAGGGCGCAATTTGGGGACAAAACCACTTTGGGGACACGATTGGGGACATGGAAATGTTCTTGAATGTCCTCAAATGTCCAAGAGGCTATTTTTATAACCCTTTGTTTTTAATGTAAGTATATGAATTTTTAAGATTATGAAATTCTGTACCATAATTCTGTAATATTTCTGTCAGATGATGAAGGCGTTCAGGCAGAACACTGAAAGGTTTCTTGAAAGTAAAAAATATGTTGCACTTATGCTAATTCATGATGTACTTATTACAACAGCGGTAGTTCCCGGCAGTGAGTGAAAGTAGCCACTTAGGAGATCGCGAATGGTAGGGTCCTGTTCTGGACATAAAAGTAAAAATAACCGCACCAAACAGCGCGGAGGCCTCACCTCCGGCAGCGATTTCCTCACCCCTGAATTTTCCTCTTCGACAGTCACTCACGATTCCACCGATGTGATGCGCGGTGCGCGTAGTCGCGTCATCACGTCCGATCAACCGGCAAGCAATGGCTTAAAAGGAAGCCAAACCTCAGACGTTAGTGCGCATAATCGTGCCGAAACGGGCACGTGTAATGTTGACCAACAACTCAAGGTGCTATCCATGGGAAGACAAAAAGCAGTGATCAAAGCTCGTCGCGAAGCAAAACGTGTGCTGAGACGGGATTCACGCAGTCATAAACAACGTGAAGAAGAATCGGTCACCTCGCTTGTGCAGATGAGTGGCGTAGAAGCAATTGGCATGGCAAGAGACAGCCGTGATCATTCTCCAATTGAAGCTCGCAATGAAGCTCAGGCGCACTACCTGAATGCTATCGAGAGTAAACAGCTGATTTTCGCCACCGGCGAGGCAGGATGTGGGAAGACCTGGATCAGCGCAGCGAAAGCGGCAGAGGCCCTGGTTCATAAGGATGTGGACAGGATTATCGTCACCCGTCCGGTTCTGCAGGCCGATGAAGATCTTGGCTTCTTACCCGGAGACATTTCCGAGAAGTTCGCCCCGTATTTCCGCCCGGTCTATGACGTTTTGGTCAGAAGGCTGGGGGCGTCCTTCATGCAATACTGCCTGCGCCCGGAAATTGGCAAGGTAGAGATCGCGCCGTTCGCCTATATGCGCGGACGTACATTTGAAAACGCGGTTGTTATTCTGGACGAGGCCCAGAACGTGACCGCGGCGCAAATGAAGATGTTCCTGACGCGCCTCGGGGAAAACGTGACGGTTATCGTTAACGGCGACATCACCCAGTGTGACCTACCGCGGGGTGTGGTATCCGGTTTGAGCGATGCGCTGGCACGTTTTGAAGAGGACGATATGGTCGGTATCGTTCGCTTTAACAAAGACGATTGCGTGCGGTCCGCGCTCTGCCAACGTACATTACACGCCTACAACTGAGTCTGATTTGCCGAAGATAAAGCCCGCGAAATGCGGGCTTTGCTGTTTCTGGGCGTTGGGTTGTTGTATCAGTCCTGCGGAATACAGACGAAAAAAAAGCCCGTACTTTCGTACGAGCTCTTCTTAAAATATGGCGGTGAGAGAGGGGTTCGAACCCTCGATACGTTGCCGTATACACACTTTCCAGGCGTGCTCCTTCAGCCACTCGGACACCTCACCATATTGTATCGCTGCCTTTCCTCTCGGGGGCAACGGGGCGCTACTATAGGGAGTTGGATGAAAACGGTCAAGGATATTTTCTTGATTTTATTCCGACAGGTTAAGCATTGAGCGTCCCGTCGCCCCGGTAGGCCAGCGGCACAGGGTTACCGACGAAAAAAAAGCCCGTACTTTCGTACGAGCTCTTCTTAAAATATGGCGGTGAGAGAGGGGTTCGAACCCTCGATACGTTGCCGTATACACACTTTCCAGGCGTGCTCCTTCAGCCACTCGGACACCTCACCATATTGTCGTCCCAACGCTGCTGGGACGGGCGCTAATGTAGGGAAAAGCGTAACTTACGTCAATCAACTTTTTCCATAAAAACGGTCAATCAGACAAACTTCGTCCAACTTGCTTTCGGATTAACCGCAATCCGCTTTTTTTCTCATCATTCGCCTTTCCGCCGACAGCCCGCAAAAATTTGCTATGCTGACAAACCAATATAAAACAACACGAAATCGACGCGCCGCAGACTGTATAAGAATGGCGCATTATATAAAGGAGAGCAGTATGGAGATTATTTTTTACCATCCCACCTTCGACACCCCGTGGTGGATCGCCGCGCTAGAAAAACAGCTGCCGGGTGCACGCGTACGTGAGTGGAAGAGCGGAGACAATGAGCCCGCCGATTACGCGCTGGTGTGGCATCCGCCGGTAGAAATGCTGCAAGGCCGCGAGCTCAAAGCCGTCTTTGCGCTGGGCGCAGGCGTCGATTCCATTCTCAGTAAGTTGAGAGAACATCCGGAGATGCTCCCGCTTTCCATTCCACTGTTCCGCCTCGAAGACACCGGCATGGGCCTGCAGATGCAGGAATATGCCATCAGCCAGGTGCTGCACTGGTTCCGTCGCTTTGATGATTATCAGGCACTCAAGCAGGAGACGCGCTGGGAGCCGTTGCCAGAATTTACTCGCGATGAATTTACCATTGGTATCATGGGCGCTGGGGTGCTCGGCAGTAAAGTGGCGGAAAGCCTGCTGGCCTGGGGATTCCCGGTGCGCGTCTGGAGCCGCAGCCGTAAAGACTGGCCGAATGTGCAGAGCTTCGCGGGGGAAAGTGAAATGGGCGAGTTCCTGCGTGAAACGCGCGTGCTGATTAACCTGCTGCCGAACACGGCGGAAACGGTCGGCATCATTAATCATGCGCTGCTCAACCAGTTGCAGGATCAGAGCTATCTGCTGAACCTTGCGCGCGGCGTCCACGTCAATGAAGACGAACTGTTGCGTGCGCTGGAAAATGGCAAGCTGAAGGGCGCGATGCTCGACGTGTTCAGTCGTGAACCCTTGCCGGTGGAAAGCCCGCTGTGGCGCCATCCTCGCGTGGCCATGACCCCACACATTGCCGCGGTGACTCGACCACAGGAAGCCATTACCTACATCGGTAAAACCATCACCGGTCTGGAGCGCGGAGAGGCGGTCACCGGGCAGGTCGACAGGGCCCGCGGATACTGATTCCAACCCGGCTATGCCGGGTTTTTCGCTAATAAAGGCCGCCCATTCCTGCTATGCTTGGGCTTATACAGAAAGAGGAGAATGTGATGTATCCTGTTGACCTGCATATGCACACCGTCGCCAGCACCCACGCTTACAGCACCCTTCATGACTATATCGCCGAAGCGAAACGCAAAGGGATTAAACTGTTTGCCATTACCGATCACGGGCCAGACATGGCCGATGCCCCGCACTATTGGCATTTCGTGAATATGCGCATCTGGCCGCGAATGGTCGATGGCGTCGGTATCCTGCGCGGGATCGAATCCAACATCAAAAACACGTTGGGCGAAATCGACTGTACGGGCCCAATGCTGACGTCACTGGATTTCATCATTGCCGGTTTCCATGAGCCGGTTTTCCCGCCGCAGGATAAAGCCACGCACACCGAAGCGATGATTGCCGCTATTGCCAGTGGCAATGTCCACATGATTAGCCATCCAGGCAATCCGAAGTTCCCGATTGATATCAAGGCTGTGGCGGAAGCGGCGGCGAAGCATCATGTCGCACTGGAAATCAACAACTCCTCGTTTATTTCATCCCGTCTGGGCAGCGAAGATAACTGTCGGGCCGTTGCCGCAGCGGTGCGTGACGCCGGGGGCTGGGTGGCGTTAGGTTCTGATTCTCACACCGCCTTTACCCTGGGTAACTTTACCGAATGCCGTAAGATTCTGGACGCCGTCGCGTTCCCGGAAGACCGTATTCTCAACGTCACCCCGCGCCGTTTCCTGGATTACCTCGAATCGCGCGGCGTGCCGCCGATAGCCGAATTTGCTGAACTGTAATTCTCTGAATGGAATAATTGAATGAACGAGTTTTCAATCCTCTGCCGCGTTCTGGGCTCATTGTACTACCGCCAGCCGCAGGACCCGCTGCTGGTACCGCTGTTTAACCTCATTCGTGATGGCAAACTGGCGGCGAGCTGGCCGCTGGAGCAGGATGAGCTGCTGGAGCGCCTGCAAAAAAGCTGCGATATGCAGTCGATCGCTGCGGAGTATAACGCGCTGTTTGTTGGCGACGAGTGCAGCGTTTCTCCGTACCGTAGCGCCTGGGTTGAAGGGGCTACCGAGGCTGAAGTGCGTAGCTTCCTGTCCTCACGCGGCATGCCGCTGAGCGACACACCTGCCGACCATATCGGCACGCTGCTGCTGGCGGCGTCCTGGCTGGAAGACAACTCCGCAGACGATGAAAGTGAAGCGGTCGATACGCTGTTCACTGACTATCTGCTGCCGTGGGTTGGCACGTTCCTCGGTAAAGTTGAAGCGCACGCCACCACGCCATTCTGGCGCACGCAGTCGACCATTACTCGCGAAGCCATCTCCGCAATGTGGGATGAGATCGAAGAAACCGGCGAACAGTAAAATGTGATTTACATCACAATGCAAATGTAACGGTACGCTGTACGTTGCAAATTTTGTGCTCGTGATCTCATCTGAAAACCGCGCATCTGCTATGATGCGCGGCATGAACATACTCCTCTCTCTCGCACTGACAACAGGCATTCTCTCCGGACTCTGGGGATGGGTTGCCGTGTCTCTCGGCCTGCTCAGTTGGGCGGGTTTCCTCGGCTGTACCGCTTACTTTGCCTGTCCGCAAGGTGGGCTGAAAGGCCTTGCCATTGCGACCGCCACCGTGTTGAGCGGGGTGGTGTGGGCGCTGGTGATTATCCACGGCAGCGCACTGGCGCCGCATCTGGAAATTTTCGGCTACGTCATGACCGGTGTGGTTGCGTTCCTGATGTGCCTGCAAGCCAAACAGCTGCTGCTGTCGTTTGTGCCGGGCACATTTATCGGTGCCTGTGCCACGTTTGCAGGGCAGGGCGACTGGAAGCTGGTGGTGCCGTCGCTGCTGGTGGGTTTGATATTTGGCTACACGATGAAAAACAGCGGGCTGTGGCTGGCGGCACGCAGCGCCAGACGACAAGCATCCGAGAACACCGTGAAGCAATAGCTGTCGAACAAGAAACAAAAAAGCGTAGCCTCGGGGCTACGCTTTTTTTTGTCTGCACCAGAATCAGGATTCCGGCGGTGAAGCCATGTCGCGGTATTTCGCGAGAATCGGATTGTTGCTTTCTGCTGAACTTTGCAGGTTCCAGAGTCCACGATCGATCCCGTCGTTAATCAGATAAATAACGCCTGTTTCAATCGCCGACATCAGACACAACATAACCGGTTCATTCGAGGTATACCCAATTTCGCCTTCCAGCAAACGCTGGTAATCAATAAAGCGGAACACCCCGGCCTGGACTTCATATGACAATATGGTTTTGCTGGTAGTGACGGAGGAAAGCACTTCACCGGTACTGACGTTAATCACGCGAAGGTTAACGGCAATCTGGTCAAGTTGATATTGCGTATTGGCACCGATTCCGAAATAACGCGCCCCGACACCGCCGGACTTCACGTTACTTTCATAACCGATAATCGACCCTTCTATAATAACGTTTGCAGAACTTAACGATTGCAATGGCGCACGATTATTTACGCCGACGGTGCCATTTTCCTGCGCTGCACGAATGATTTTGCGCTCATTGAGCAGGTTTTGTAATCCCTGACGCTCCAGTGGAATAAACCATTTGGAATCTTTCAACGCCGTCACCAGCATCGCCGTCGCACTTTGCGGCACCGCCGTTGAGAAGTTACTCGCCGGGTAAGGTTTAAATTGCCCGGTTTCATCCTGAATGTTGTAGACAGAAACATACAGCTTGCCTTGCGGAGAAGGCAGATGGGTCAGATCACGATAGCTCTGCGCCCGTGGCATTAACGTCGGTTTTGCCGCCTCTTTTGGCGGGGCGGTCAGACAGCCACTGAGTAGGACGACCACCAGAAGTATAAATAAACGCTTCATGATTATTTTCCTGTACGGGTCTGTGACTATTGGTCACTCGTAGACGTCTGTTGCACTCCGGAGACCTGGATAGTCGAGGTTTTCCCCGTACTTCTGTCGGTCACGTTAAGCGTGAGCAGGCCATTGCTGTTTTGTATATCGACAATAAAATCATTAGTGACGAGGCGACCCGGTTTCCCGGTAGCCACGTTTCCTAACAGACCACTTAATAATTGTGACTGGATAGCTGACGTAAAGTTATCCAGCGCCGACGGCGCGTTATAACCAAAATCGTCACTCCCCCCAGGTGCTTTATAGGAATTCTGCGCCTGGGCTTCATTTAGCAAAAAAGCGCCGTTATTCGGGTTTCCACCGAAGTTTGGGTTTACGAACTGGAAAACCATATTACCGGCCCAACTTGCTGGTGCAATAAAAGCGAGCAAAGCGACAGTACAGGCGATACGCATGATTGCCTCCACCCTCTATGTTTAAAATTCGTCGTGTGCTAAATCGTCCGTTTTTAATAATGCCTGGTCGATTTGGCGTTTATTGATACCTTCTTGAGTAATTTGTACAGCTGCGTCTACGGTCTTATCAAATTCCCGTCTTATCGGGAATAAAAAGGTCTGAAATAAAATATCCTGATTGACAGTTATTGTTATCCAACTCCCCCAGCGAGCGCTGGGCCTTTCATTAATGGATATATTCTCCCGGGTAGTACTGGCCCATTTGTCGGTAAAGGAACGATAAAAATCGTGCCCTACAGACGATACAGTGTGGTCGGCCACGATACCCGGTATCTCCACCTCTCCGGCATGCAGAGAGGGCGCAAGCAGCAGCAGGTTTGCCGCTGCAAGCCAGCACAGGGAACGTTTCATGGTGTCTGCCTGTTAACTTAACGCCTGAGATTATCATTGGCCCAGGAGACGGCCTGGGTCCGGTTTTTGACGGCTAACTTCTTGAAAAGATTATAGAGATGGGTTTTTACGGTGTTTTCGCTAATGAACAACGAGCGGGCAATTTCCACGTTGGACGCGCCGACCCGCAGTTTATTCAGAATTTCCCGTTCACGCTGCGTCAGCATTGCGCTTTCAGCATTGTTGTAACGGTAATTTCCTGAATGCGTTATCAAATAGCTGGCGAGCTTATGCGAAAAATAACAATCGCCATGCATGATCATGCTTAACCCTTCGATTAAACGTGATTCAGTTTCATTGTTATAAAAGACACCGTTGATATGGGGCCAGTTTTCTATGTCCTTGAAAGGGTATTCCTCGGGTGTATTGAGTAATACCAGTTTCATCCCGTTGTTTTTCCGGCCTAAATTTTCCTGCCAGTGAGTAATCAGCCTTTTATCCGCTTCCATCATATCGAAGATCATGATGCTGTCAGGCAACGTTTCTTCGATAATACGATGAATGTTTTGTACTTTTCCTGAAATATCCAGTGTCGATTTTAAATATTGTAAAAGCGCGCTGGCTTGTAAGGACGGCTTTGTTACAAGTACAAGCGAACTGCCTAAACTATGGACTTCATTTAACATGATGAAACTCCAACGTTTTACAGCAGCTATCAGTTTTCCCCGTAAAAAAATACGGAGTTCCAGAAGTACTGATTGAGGCTGCATTGCTGTGTATACGTAAATTCGAAAACCCTAAGGAGGGTAAAAGTCAATAAAACAATATTAGGTACTTCAGTGTTCAATCTAGTCATTGCAAAATTTTAAGCAAGATCAAACACTGTAACAGAATGTAAAATGGAATATTAAAATGTAAATATCGAGTTCTTTAATCATTTAGAAGTGATGATAAAGTTGTACACGGAAATAAAATGGTAGCAACTTATTAAATCACACAAATCATCTAAGTCATTAATAAATTAAGGATATATTGTAAGTCTTGTGTGGATAGTTATCATTAAAATAATAACTATGTTTGTAACGCTTTTATCTTAAGAAAATTTTGAACAAATGAGATCGCGATCCGGATCTTTGCGCTTGGTTTTTTCTTAGCCCACTAAACGCCTTGATTTATATGATTATCCATATTTTTAGATATGTTCTGATAATAGAAACACAAATAATCGTATTTAAAGACGGGGACATAGCGCAATTCTAATGCTTAGGAATGATCCGAAAAAATTAAAATCAACCTTGCGGGTGACACCAATTAATTTTGGTCAGCAACATACTGTTCATCGTAACGTCGGATTAACAACAACGTCGGCGTTATTTAACAGCAACAGAATTAGCCAGGATTCAAGCGGGTGGAACATGAACAAGAAAGTGTATTTTCTGTCGTTAACACTGCTGGCGATACCTGGATTAGTAGCTGCATCGGGTTATGATCTGGCAAGCCCAGAATATAATCTGGTCGCCAATGGGCTTAACTCTAATCTTGCCAATGAAACAGCAATTATCGGTCAGCAAGGTTATGGGAATGGCGCGAATACTCAACAGGATGGCAATCATCAAATAGCCGTTGTTTCTCAACGAGGTAATGGCAATCAGTCTGATGTTTCGCAATCCGGTGGGTACAATCTGGCCTACGTAGATCAGGCCGGAAGTAGTAATGATGCAGATATTAGCCAATCAGGCTATGGGAATACGGGCATTATTATCCAACGCGGTTCGGGTAATCAGGCCAGTATTTCACAGCAGCAGTCCGTAGGTACTAAAACAGTTATTGTGCAAAACTCGTCGCAAATGGCCGTTCGTGTATTAACACGTTAATGGTTATAAGACGAAACCTAATCAAGCCAATGGGGGTTTTATGAAACTTATTACTTTAGCTGTCTTCACTGCAGTAATGATTTCCGGTAGTGCGTTTGCTGATAGTTATGGTGGCGGTCATGGTGGCGGTCATGGCGGCGGCGGTCCAACCCTTCCACAAAATTCCAGCAACGAAACTGTGAATATTTACCAGGCGGGTGGTAATAACGGTGCCAGCGTAGATCAAAGCGGGTCTAAATACGCTGACATTAACATCAGCCAGCAGGGCTTTAATAACCTTGCCACGGCAACCCAGAGTAGCGCTTACAACAGCGACATTAACGTGAGCCAAACCGGATTTAGCAACTCTTCAAGCAATCTGCAAACCGGTGATAACTCAACCATTAATGTCAGCCAGTCTAACCTGTTTGGTTGGGGCGGCGGCAACTCTTCAGTCGTGAATCAGACTGCTGATAGCTCTCTGGTCAACGTGACTCAGAACGGCTCGGCTAACTGGGCGAACGTTTACCAGCATTAATCTGGTTTTCGCACACAATAAAAACAGGGCCTGTGCCCTGTTTTTTTATTGGAGGATGTCATGAACAGCTTACTTATTGCGGTCGCGCTCACCAATAGCATTGCCTTCAATGTGACTCATCAAGGGGAGATGTACACCATTACGCCGCAGGTCACAGTGACCGAGCCGTGCCAGTGTCGGGTGAGTATCCAGACGATGCGTGAGGGACAAGGCGGGACCAGCAACATTCAGCAGAGTAAAATGTTAAGTTTGCCCGCTAATCAGCCCATTGCTCTCTCTCGGATGCAGTTAAATGTCACCCAGAACGACACGGTAAAAGTCGTTGTCACGCTTACGGACGGGCAGGCTTTGCATCTTTCGGCGCAATGGCCTAACGGGGAAAGGACCTAGCAACGCCCTATTTTTCATAGATAGATTGGCGTTAACTCACAGTGATGATTACTTTTACGTTAAGGGTTTGCAGTGTCGTGTTGTTGAAGTACGCACGGTGCGGGGCAGCGTGCGCATAACTCTCTCTCAGGGATGATCACATTCCACGGGGCTACGCGATGAAAACCTTAACTAAACGTTTATATGCCGTTGCTTGTCTGTCGTCGGCATTGTTCTCTGGCGTCGCGATGGCCGCGACCTCTGGAGCGCAGGGGGGCGTCATTCATTTTGTCGGATCGATTGTTGAAGATCCGTGCAACATTTCAACCGGTTCTCAGCATATTGCCATGCACTGCAATCGTGCAGGGCAGGTGCACACTTCTGCGATTTCTTTCCAACAGGCTGCCATGGGACAGGTCGTGAATAACGAGGCGGCGACCGTTAGCATGCGCTACATTAATCCTCAGAAAACGCTGGGTATCGTCACCATCGCTTACCGTTAACCTCCTTATGGATAAACGCTTTCTCCTGCTTTTGACTAAACTTGAACCTAAGTGAACGTTCGGCAGGAGAAATTTATGAACGCGCGGATCCAAATCCTTCAGGCCGATATCACTACCCTCGATGTCGACGTTATCGTCAACGCCGCCAATCCTTCGTTGCTGGGCGGTGGGGGTGTGGACGGGGCCATTCATCGGGCAGCAGGCCCGGCATTACTGGAAGCCTGTAAAAAAGTGCGCCAGCAGCAAGGGGAGTGTCCCGCCGGGCATGCGGTAATAACCGAGGCCGGTAATCTGAAGGCGAAAGCGGTTATCCACGCCGTTGGGCCGGTATGGCACGGGGGCGAACAGCACGAAGCCGCTTTGCTGGAAGAGGCTTACCGTAATAGCCTACAGCTGGCGGAAGCCAACGGTTATCGTACTCTCGCATTTCCTGCTATCAGTACCGGCGTTTACGGTTATCCTAAGGCCGCGGCGGCAGCGATTGCTTTTACCACCGTCGATCGCTGGCTTGCCAGCCATGTGTTACCTGAACAGGTAACTTTCGTTTGTTTTGATGAGGACAGTGCACATTTATACGCACGATTACTTAGCCAGCAGGGAAACTAAAACGCGTCTGCATCAGGCGCTGGCTTCTTCAGAGAATGCCTCGTCAACAGTCTGTGGGATCCACACGCTCGAAGACAGTCTTGAAGCTTTCGCGGCACGCTATCAGCTCGCAGCCCTGGCCGAGCGCACCCTTGATGTGCAGTACTATATCTGGGAAGACGACGTCTCCGGGCGGTTACTTTTTCAGGCGCTAATGGACGCCGCAGACCGCGGCGTGAAAGTGCGGTTATTACTGGATGACAACAACACCAGCGGGCTGGATGAAACGCTCAAAGTGCTGGATATGCATCCTAATATCGACGTGCGGCTGTTCAATCCTTTCTCGTTTCGTACCCTGCGAATGCTGGGTTATCTGACCGACTTCGCTCGCCTCAACCGCCGGATGCACAACAAAAGTTTTAGCGCAGACTGTCTGGCGACCATCATCGGTGGGCGTAATGTGGGCGATGCCTATTTCGGCATCGGAGAAGAACCGTTGTTTACCGATCTCGACGTGCTGGCAACAGGGCATGTCGTCGCAGAGGTGGAACGGGATTTCGAACGCTACTGGCAGTGTGAGTCGGTGAAAACGCTCAAACAGGTACTGCCGTCAGAAAGCGAGCGGCAGACGTTACCCCCCTTTACCCATGAGCAGCAGGTGGCGGCTGACCGTTATCTGGAGAAACTGGCGACAACCGACATCGCCCAACAGATGACGCGGGGGGCATTGTCCTTTATCCACGCGGAAACCCGGCTGCTTAGCGACGATCCGCGCAAAGGGCAGGGGAGAGCCGCCCCGCGCAGTTTGCTGCCGGAGCGTTTACGCCGGGCGATGGGCACGCCGGAAACGAATATTGATATTATCTCTTCGTATTTTGTACCGGGCCGCGCGGGCGTCGCGCAAATTCTGCAGCTGGTGCGTAAAGGGGTGAAAGTCGCGATTCTGACCAACTCTCTGGCGGCGAACGATGTGGCAGTGGTTCACGCGGGCTATGCGCGTTGGCGTAAAAAGCTGCTGCGTCACGGTGTTGAACTTTACGAACTGAAACCTACACAGCATCCGCGGCCAGGCATTCGTGACCGCGGTTTGACCGGTAACTCCGGGTCCAGCTTGCACGCCAAAACATTCAGTATCGATGGCAGTAAAGTGTTTATCGGCTCGTTTAATTTCGACCCGCGTTCAGCGCTGCTCAATACTGAAATGGGGTTGGTCATCGACAGCGAAAATCTTGCCCAGCGCATTCACCATCGTTTTCTGAAAAGTCAGCGCGACGCCGCCTGGAAGCTGAAGCTCACGCGTTGGGGGAAAATTCACTGGATAGACAGGGAAGACGGGCAGGAAACCGAGTTACGCAAAGAGCCTCAGGCCAAAATCTGGCAGCGTATTTTAGTGCTGATAGCGTACGTGTTACCGGTGGAGTGGTTGTTGTAATCGGGCCGCACTGAGGCGGCCCGTTTCTATTACTGTGCGGAAGGCTGAGTTTTGTTCGGCGGCGTCTGCGGTTTGCCTGAGAACAGGAAACGCAGCAGCGGAATGCGAAGATGAATTTCGTACAGGATGATTGCAATCCCGATAACGAACACCAGACCAGTGATAAAGCCTAACAGGTTAGAGTGGATGTACGGGGTGATCCACGCGCCGTACAGCAGGGTCAACGGGTGGTGAACCAGATAGATAAACAGCGAAGCGTTGACAAAATAGGTCACGCGGCTGGATTTGAAATTCAGCATCCGGTGGCCAAATGCAAACACCACGTTCACCATCCACAGACCCAACACCATCGTAATCACATACTCGGTTTCATACATCCAGGCGTCGCCAGAGCCGTACTGCTGGTTCACGCGATAGGCGATAAAGCCGAGCGCCGCGCCCGCCATGCACCACGGTGACGGGGTGGTGAACACATCTTTCAGTCGTGGATTCACAAACGCTTGGGCGCCAAGAATAAAGAACGGCAGATAGAACAGGGTCTGCATCACCACGAAGTTGAAAATACCGTCGCTGAGGATCGGGGGATACACGATGAACAGCGTCCGGCGAATCATGGCGTACACAATCCCCAATGCAAGGAATAGCCCGGTCAACTGGCCCATGGTGACATGACTGAAGAACGCAACAATCGAAGCCTGCTGGCGTTTTTTGATCCAATGGAACAGCGCCAGGCCCAGCGTGGTCAGCACAACCAGAACCAGCAGGAACCACAGGTGAGACACCAGTTCCCACGCCAGAGTGTTGAATTTTTGATAGCCGGTCAGCGTATGCCAGGTCGCCGATTTACCCTCAACGTGCTGAAGCATTAAAAATTGCGGCAGCGTCAGCAGGGGAATGGCGGTCAACATCGGGATGCCGACACGCTCTACGCGTACCTTCCACCATTTCTTCATCGGATAGCGCAAAAACAGCATGTATGAGAAATAACCGGAAATGACGAAAAAGACCTGCATTCGGAATGAGTGAACAAAATCGTTGAATAACGTCAGCCACCAGGAAGGCTCCGCACTGTTGACGTGCCAGGTGTGGCTGGAATAAATCAGGGAAATATGGAAAGGGATACCCAACAGCATCAGCCAGGCGCGGATGGAGTCGAGGAAATATTCGCGTTGCGGGGGTGTAGTATTCATAAAGTCAATGAAATCTCAGACTAATCGCCTTAACGGCCAGTACGATAACGGTTAAATTCGAGCAACCCTACACGAAGTCCGGGAACCTGTCTTTAGGAGCCGCACGCAAAGTGCAACCCGGTGTGGAATGTTGTTTAATCCATAGGCCACTGAGCCGAACAAAATGGGGATTATGTTGTCGGATTGCTTGAGTTTCCATTAAAATGGATCGGATCGATTTAAGCACACAAAGGGGGAAGTGCTTACTACTTATGAAAAATAAACCACAGATGATGAAACTGCGTTGGATAGGCGCAGCCATAATGTTGTCCCTGTGTACTTCATCTGCATGGGCGTTCAGTATTGATGATGTAGCGAAGGAAGCGAAATCGCTCGCCGGCAAGGGCTACGAAGCGCCAAAGAGTAACCTGCCCTCCGTTTTCCGCGACATGAAATACGCGGATTATCAGCAAATTCAGTTTAACCACGACAAAGCTTACTGGAGCAAGGTCAAGACTCCGTTCAAGCTTGAGTTTTACCATCAGGGGATGTATTTCGACACGCCAGTCGCCATTAATGAAGTGACGGCCACGTCGGTGAAGAAAATCAAATACAGCCCGGATTACTTCAATTTTGGCAATGTCCAGCATGATAAAGACACCGTCAAGGATCTGGGTTTTGCCGGGTTTAAAGTGTTGTATCCGATCAACAGCAAAGATAAAAACGACGAAATCGTCAGCATGCTCGGAGCCAGCTATTTCCGCGTTCTCGGTCAGGGCCAAACCTATGGCTTGTCTGCCCGCGGCCTTGCCATTGATACTGCTTTGCCATCCGGCGAAGAGTTCCCGCGTTTTCGTGAGTTCTGGATTGAGCGTCCAAAAGCGACCGACAAACGTCTGACTATTTATGCATTGTTGGATTCCCCGCGTGCGACCGGTGCCTATCGCTTTGTCGTGATGCCTGGCCGCGATACCGTGGTTGATGTGCAGTCTAAAGTTTACCTGCGCGACAAAGTGGGCAAACTGGGCGTGGCACCACTGACCAGCATGTTCCTGTTTGGGCCGAATCAGCCATCTCCGACCACCAACTTCCGTCCTGAACTGCATGACTCTAACGGTCTGTCGATTCTGGCCGGTAACGGTGAGTGGATCTGGCGTCCGCTGAATAACCCGAAACACCTGGCAGTGAGCAGTTACGCGACCGAAAATCCGCAAGGCTTTGGTCTGTTGCAGCGCGGCCGTCAGTTCTCGCGTTATGAGGATCTGGACGATCGTTACGACATGCGTCCAAGCGCTTGGATCACCCCGAAAGGCGACTGGGGTAAAGGGAAAGTCGAGCTGGTGGAAATTCCAACCAACGACGAAACCAACGATAACATCGTCGCTTACTGGACACCGGATCAGCTGCCGGACCCAGGCAAAGAGATGAACTTCAAATACACCATCACGTTCAGCCGTGACGAAGACAAACTGCACGCACCAGACAGCGCGTATGTGATGCAGACGCGTCGTTCTACGGGCGATGTGAAGCAGTCGAATCTTATTCGTCAGCCGGATGGCACTATCGCGTTCGTCGTCGACTACACCGGTGCGGACATGAAAAAGATGCCGCAGGATACGCCGGTTACCGCCCAGACCAGTATTGGTGACAACGGGGAAATCGTGGACAGCAATGTTCGCTATAACCCGATGACCAAAGGCTGGCGTCTGACGATGCGTGTGAAAGTCAAAGATGTGAAGAAAACGACCGACATGCGTGCGGCCCTGGTCAATGGCGATCAGACGCTGAGTGAAACCTGGAGCTATCAGCTACCTGCCAATGAATAAGATAAACGAATACATCGATGCAATGCCCCTCTCAGATACTGAGAAGGCGGCATTGCCGACCACTGATTTTCGTGCTTTGCATCAGGCGCTGGATACCGAACAGACCCCGATTGCGCGTGAAGATGATTCACCGCTAGGTTCGGTAAAAGCGCGTCTGGAGCAGGCGTGGCCGGATTCGCTGGCTGAAGGGCAGTTAATCAAAGACGCGGAAGGGCGCACACAGCTTGAGGCGATGCCAAAAGCGACGCGTTCTTCAATGTTCCCGGATCCATGGCGCACCAACCCGATTGGTCGCTTCTGGGACAGAATGCTGGGCCGTGAGGTTCAGCCGCGTTATTTGTCACGTCTGACGCAAGAAGAGCGTGAGCACGAGGCCAAGTGGCGTACCGTCGGGACTATCCGTCGCTACATTCTGCTGTTGCTGACGCTGGCGCAAACCGTCGTCGCAACCTGGTACATGAAAACCATTCTGCCGTATCAGGGTTGGGCGTTGGTTAACCCACTGGACATGCGCGACCAGGACCTGCTGGTTTCCTTTATGCAGCTTCTGCCATACGTGCTGCAAACGGGGATTCTTATCCTGTTCGCTATTCTGTTCTGCTGGGTCTCCGCCGGGTTCTGGACCGCGTTGATGGGCTTCCTGCAGCTACTGATGGGCCGCGATAAATACAGTATTTCAGCGTCAACCGTCGGTGACGAAGCGCTGAATCCTGAGCATCGCACTGCGCTTATCATGCCTATCTGTAACGAAGACGTAGACCGTGTATTCGCAGGCCTGCGAGCGACCTGGGAATCGGTGAAAGCGACCGGTAACCACAAGCACTTCGACGTTTACGTGCTCAGCGACAGTTATGACCCTGATATCTGTATGCGTGAGCAGAAAGCGTGGATGGAGCTGATTGCGGAAGTGCAGGGCGAAGGGCAGATTTTCTACCGCCGTCGTCGCCGTCGTGTGAAGCGTAAAAGTGGCAACATTGATGACTTCTGTCGTCGTTGGGGCAATCAGTACAGCTACATGGTGGTGCTAGACGCTGACTCCGTCATGACCGGTGACTGTCTGTGTGGTCTGGTACGTCTGATGGAAGCGAACCCGAATGCCGGGATCATCCAGTCTTCGCCAAAAGCCTCCGGCATGGACACGTTGTATGCACGCTGCCAGCAGTTTGCGACCCGTGTTTACGGTCCGCTGTTTACCGCGGGTCTGCACTTCTGGCAGTTGGGTGAGTCCCACTACTGGGGTCACAACGCCATTATCCGCGTGAAACCGTTCATTGAGCACTGTGCGTTGGCGCCGCTGCCGGGTGAAGGTTCATTCGCCGGTTCCATCCTCTCCCACGACTTCGTGGAAGCGGCGCTGATGCGTCGTGCAGGGTGGGGCGTGTGGATTGCCTATGACTTGCCAGGTTCATATGAAGAGCTGCCGCCAAACCTGTTGGACGAACTGAAACGTGACCGTCGCTGGTGTCACGGGAACCTGATGAACTTCCGTCTGTTCCTCGTGAAAGGCATGCACCCGGTACACCGTGCGGTGTTCCTGACCGGTGTCATGTCTTACCTGTCTGCGCCGCTGTGGTTTAGCTTCCTCGCATTGTCGACGGCACTTCAGGTGGTACATGCGCTGACCGAGCCGCAGTACTTCCTGCAGCCGCGTCAGCTGTTCCCGGTCTGGCCGCAGTGGCGTCCGGAATTGGCCATCGCGCTGTTTGCGTCAACCATGGTGCTGCTGTTCCTGCCTAAACTGCTGAGTATCATCCTTATTTGGTGCAAAGGATCGAAAGAGTTTGGCGGTTTCTGCCGAGTGACCCTTTCCCTGCTGCTGGAAGTGTTGTTCTCAGTGCTGCTGGCCCCGGTTCGTATGCTGTTCCACACCGTTTTCGTGGTCAGTGCGTTCCTTGGCTGGGAAGTGGTATGGAATTCACCGCAGCGTGATGATGACTCAACCCCATGGGGTGAAGCCTTCATGCGCCACGGTTCTCAGCTGCTGCTGGGCCTGGTGTGGGCGGTGGGTATGGCCTGGCTGGACTTACGTTTCCTGTTCTGGCTGGCACCGATTGTCTTCTCGCTGATCCTGTCGCCGTTCGTGTCAGTGATTTCAAGCCGTGCGACCATCGGTCTGCGTACCAAACGCTGGAAGCTGTTCCTGATCCCGGAAGAGTATTCCCCGCCGCAGGTTCTGCAAGACACTGACAAGTACGTGGTGCTGAACCGCACGCGTTCGCTGGACAATGGCTTTATGCACGCGGTGTTTAACCCGTCGTTTAACGCCCTGGCGACGGCGATGGCCACCGCGCGTCACCGCGACAGTAAAGTGCAGGAAATTGCCCGCGATCGTCACGTTGAGCAAGCGCTGAACGAAACGCCGGACAAACTGAATCGTGACCGCCGTCTGGTGCTGTTGAGCGATCCGGTGACGATGGCACGCATGCACTATCGCGTGTGGTCTGCGCCGGAGAGATACTCTTCGTGGGTGAACCATTACGCGGAAATCACGCTGAATCCAACGGCGATTAAAGCGAAGTAACTTCCGCTGTAACGCGTTTGAAAATAAAATACCGGTCGAATGACCGGTATTTTTTTAATGAGGTTTTGATGAACAGAAACGCGGTGAGGATCCTGGCCGTGAGCCTGATGGTGCTCACGCTGAGCGGCTGCGGCAGCATTATCAGTCGGACCATACCGGGCCAGGGGCACGGAAATCAGTACTATCCTGGCGTGCAGTGGGACGTCAGAGATTCTGCATGGCGTTACATCACCATCCTTGATCTGCCGTTCTCGCTGGTCTTTGACACGCTGCTGTTACCTGTCGACGCGAACCATGGCCCTTACGAGTAACTAGCGCTCATCCCACTCGTCGGCTGCCGTCTGGCCCTCTTCGGTGTCCAGAGGCGGTTCGAGTTGAAATTCGCCCTCATCCCACTCGTGGAGCGTATTTTCTTCAATCCACTCCTGCGTCAGCTCAATCTCGTCGAAATCGCCGTCAAAGACACTCTGGGCACCTTCTCCGCTTACCATCGGCAGGCATTCGCCGTCTTCACCTTCAGTGGCGAAGAATTCGGCCTGCCACATTATATCGCCATCCTGCAGGATGTATTTCTGTAAGTTGAGCTGCTGAACACTCAGTTCCTCTTCCCCCGGGTTGGGGCTGCTGGCAACGAACTCTTCGCGAGCCGCATCAATAGCTTCGTCGAGCGTGGCGTACATAGTCATCTCATTCTCCCTGCGGTTTGACGTGGTTTTCAGGAAAAGAATAGACGAAGTTTTGGTTAAGCAAGAACGTCAGACAAAAAATCATCCGGATGGATTAATGCGTCATCGACCGGTCTTCACTTTCATTCTGTGCAGAGGCGAGGGCAACTTGACGCCTACGACGCATACTCAGACCGGTATAAATGGCGTTGAACATCACCACGCATGCGGTGACGAGGAACACCGTGCGGAAGCCGTAGCTCGCCGATACCGAGGCACCCATCAGCGGCCCGGTGACATTGCCGATATCGCGAAATGACTGGTTATAGCTGAAAATACGTCCGGCAATCTGATTCGTTGAGTTGTAAACCAGCAATGTCTGAACCGCAGGCAGCAGCGCGCCGTCGGCAGCGCCGAGTAAAAATCGCAGCAGGCCAAGCTGCCAGGGGGTTTGCACAAACGACATCGGAATTAGCAGCAGAACGGAGATGATCAGCGCGGCAATCAGGATCTTTTCCGGGCCAATTCTGTCGCCCAGTTTGCCCAGTCGAGGGGCACTGATCAACGCGGCAACGCCGGGTACCGACGCAATCATCCCGCTGATGAACGCGATATTGCTGACGTTACCCGCCAGTTCGCGCACATACAGCGTCAGAATCGGGGCGATAGAACCGGTCGCCACCTGAATAATCATGGTGGTGATAAACAGGCTCAACACCAGCTTCGGGCTTTTCAGCGAGGAAAGGACCTCTCTGGCGTGTAGCATCTCTTTTTTCGGCACTGGCTCGAATTGCTCGCGGATCAGCAAAAGCGTCAGTAGGAAGCACAAAAACAGTACGCTGGCCGTCATAAAGAAAACTGGGCGCAGGCCGTAGGTATCTGCCATCAGGCCGCCTGCCAAAGGGCCAAGCAACGCGCCACTCACCGCCCCGGTGGACAGCGTACCCAGCGCCCAGCCGCTTTTGTGGCGAGGGATTTGGGTGGCGATCAGCGCATTGGCGTTCGGCACAAAGCCGCCGAGCAGACCCAACAGCGCGCGCAGAACCAGGAATTGCCAGATATTCTGCGCAAAGCCCATCAGCACCATCACAATCGCCATGCCGAGTGCAGAGCGCAGCAGCATAATTTTTCGACCTTTACGGTCCGCCAGCCCACCCCAAAACGGCGAGGCGACAGCGGAAAACAGAAAAGTGATGCTGAATACCAGCCCGGACCACATATTTAGCGCGCTGTGTCCGGTGACGCCGAGCTGTTCGACGTACAGCGGCAGGAATGGCATGACCAGACTAAAGGCCGCGCCGGTCAGAAAGCAGCCGATCCAGGCGATGGTGAGATTCCGTTTCCAGCTTATGGGAGCATCTGAGGAGAGCATAGGGTTCCGCGTAATGACGCAAGGGTCGTTCAAAATGAAGTGATAAGCAGGCTAATTATGCGCTCGCTAGATCATGACTGCAATCAACGACGACGAAACCAGAAAAGAAAAAAGCAGGCCGGGTAGCCGCAGGGCCACCCGGCAAAGGAAGGAAGGGTCAGTAGCGGGAAGGGGTGCCTTCCGGGCGCGTTTTGAAACGGCGATGCAGCCACATGTACTGCTCGGGCGCCATCAAAATGCATTGTTCGATAACCTTGTTCATCCACGCGGCAGTGGTTTCGGCATCATCCAGCGGCGGGGAACATTCTGGCTCGAGGATCACTAATTCATAGCCTTTGCCACCCGGCTTACGACGCGGCACGAAAGGCACAATGCAGGCTTTCGACATGCGCGTCAGAGTGTAAGTCCCGGAAGTGGTTGCCGCCTTGTCGACGCCAAACAGCGGCACAAACACGCTGCCTTGAGGGCCGTAGTCATGATCAGGCGCGTACCAGATAACATCACCGTTTTTCAGAGCGCGGATCATGCCCTTTAAATCTTTGCGATCGAGCATGTCTTTATTGGACCGCATGCGTCCCCAGGTCTGCACCAGGTCGATAACCGGATTATCGTTCGGGCGATATACGCCAATCCCCGGAGACGCGTGCAGGCCAAACATGCGGGCGCCGATTTCTAGCGTCAGGAAGTGAATACCGATCAGCAGAATGCCTTTTTTCTCGGCTTCAAGTGCGCGGATATGTTCCACACCGATGGATTCGCTCCAGCGAGCCATTCGTTTGTCGGACCAGAACCACGCCATGCCGGTTTCCATCAAACCCATGCCCACGGACTCAAAGTTTTTAACGACCCAGTCATGACGCGTTTTTTCGTCCATATTGGGAAAGCACAGTTCGAGATTGCGATAGGCAATATAGGAGCGCCGTTTCATCAGACGCAGCGAAAGACGGCCCATGGACGTACCGAGGCGGTAGAGGATCGGATAAGGAAGTTGCACCAGTAGCCACAACAGGCCTACCCCCAACCAGGTTAACCAGTAACGCGGGTGCAGGAGCGCGGCGGAAAATTTAGGTAAATGCGTCATGTCATTCCTGTTCTTTCGAGCAATTGCTCTATTATCGCACTTTTTCGGGCTTCGCCCAAATGACCCCAGATGGAACGTCTGTTATTGCAGCAAATGTAGTGAGTGTATCTGTTTGAGGTGAGAAAAATGTAGCGCAAAATGTGGGGATGTAAATTTGCAGCACATGCTATATGATGCGGGCCGCGAATTTTCTCATCAACGAATGCAGGAACTACACCATGCCAGTGTTGCATAACCGCATCTCGAATGAGCAATTGAAGGCGCAGATGATGGCTGAAACCGAGCCGCGCACGACAATCTCATTCTATAAATATTTCACCATTACCGATCCGAAGGCGACCCGTGATGCGCTGTATCAGGCATTCACCGGGCTGAGCGTATTTGGTCGCGTTTATCTCGCCCATGAAGGGATTAACGCGCAAATCAGTGTGCCAGAGAGCAAAGTCGATGCTTTCCGTGAGTTGCTGTACGGTTTTGATCCGGCGTTCAATAATCTGCGTCTGAATATCGCGCTGGATGACGACGGGAAATCCTTCTGGGTACTGCGCATGAAAGTGCGTGACCGCATCGTGGCTGACGGCATCGATGACCCGACGTTTGACGCCAGCGATGTGGGTGAATACCTGAAAGCCGCTGAAGTGAATGCCATGCTCGACGACCCCGAGGCGGTGTTTATCGATATGCGTAACCACTATGAATACGAAGTGGGCCATTTCGAAAACGCACTGGAAATCCCGGCTGACACCTTCCGTGACCAGCTGCCAAAAGCCGTTGAGATGATGGAAGAGTACCGCGACAAGAAAATTGTCATGTACTGTACCGGCGGGATCCGCTGCGAAAAAGCCAGTGCGTTTATGAAGCACAAAGGCTTTAACAAGGTTTGGCACATTGAGGGCGGGATTATCGAATACGCCCGCCGCGCACGTGAACAGGGGCTGCCGGTGCGTTTTATCGGTAAGAACTTCGTGTTCGACGAGCGCATGGGCGAGCGCATTTCAGACGACGTGATTGCGCATTGTCACCAGTGCGGTACGCCGTGCGACAGTCACACCAACTGCCTGAACGACGGTTGCCATCTGCTGTTCATTCAGTGTCCGGCGTGCGCGGAGAAATTCCGTGGCTGCTGTAGCGAACTGTGCAAAGAAGAGAGCGTGCTGCCGGAAGAAGAGCAGCGTCGGCTGCGGGCAGGGCGTGAAAACGGTAACAAGATCTTCAATAAATCGCGCGGTCAATTAAATACGCGTCTGGGTATTCCAGACCCGGAATAAAGTTCGATGAAAAATCAGGCCCGGTAAGCGTTAGCGCTACCGGGCTTTTTTACGCCCTTAGTGAGCGAAACGCGCTAACCTGAACGGCGACAAATCAAACGCAGGCGTCTTGCCCTGCGCAAAATCAGCGGCAATTTCGCCTAACACTGAGGTGAACTTAAAGCCGTGTCCGCTCAGCCCGGAAATCACCAGCGTGCTGTCATGGCCGGGCAGGGTATCAATGATGAAGTCTTCGTCCGGTGAATTGTCGTAGGTGCAGGCCGCGCCGTGCAGACAGCAGCCAATACCCGGTAGTACATTACGCAGGAAATTAAAGGCTTCAGAGCCGTCGGTTGCCACTGCACCAAATGGTTTGCGCTGTTCCGGCGAATCAATAACTTGCCCGCCGTTGTGCTTGCCGATTTTCAGCTCGTTGTCTTCTGCCGGGAAACCGTAGTACTGATCACCGTTTGGCAACTCGCCGGTAAACGCCGGGAAGTTGTTTTTGCGACTATAGCGGCCATCGGCCTGATACCAGGCAAACACTTTACGCACCGGTTGAATCGGCAGTTCTGGCAGCAATTTGGTCGCCCAGGTTCCGGCGCTCACCAACAGACGTTTCGCGGTGTAACTGCCATCGGCGGTTTCGACGGTGACGCCATCAGCGTGATGCGAAACGGCGGTGACAGGGCAATTGAACAGCTGAGCACAGCCGGCTTCCCGCGCCAGTTCGACCCAAGCTTTGACCGCAAGCTCGCTGTGCAGCACGCCGGAAGCGGGTTCAAACAGCCCAATGTAATCCTCCGGTACGCGGATTTCCGGCCAGCGGGCCATCAGCGCCTGGCTGTCCAGTCGCTCAACGTCCAGACCGAACTGACGGGCGCTCTGCTCGACGTTGGCGAGAAACGGGGAATGGGCCGGGCCCAGGTTGATGACACCGGTTTTCTCAAAAATCTCTTCGCCGCTCAGGGTGGCGAGTTCATCCCACAGGGTTTGTGCGCGAAGCACCAGCGGCACATATTTTTCACCCTCGCCGTAGGCATGGCGAATCAGGCGCGTATCGCCGTGGTGGCTGCCTTCGTTATGCGGCGGCAGATGGGCATCGGTCATCAGGACCGACAGCCCTGCGCGGGAAGCGTAATAACCGGCGGCGGCACCGACAGAGCCACTGCCGATAATTATTAAGTCGTAGTTCATGCGTGTCTCATCTCTGTTCGTTATTAGCAGGGTAATTAATCTGATAATGCATGACAAGCCAGAAATAATTAAGGCACCCGATGGGTGCCTGTTACGTGAATTTTGGCCTCAAGCGCTAATGCCTTCGATACTCGTTTTCCTGGAAATCGCCGGATTCAATTTTGGCGATGCCCGCTTCTAAAATAGAAATAAACTGGCGGGCTACATCGGTCGTTAACCATAGCGTTTGACCGATTTCTGCTTCGTTAAGACTCGATTGTGTGGGGTTCTGGTAGTGCAGGCGCAGCATCAGCGCGTCATAGCTGTCTACGGTACTGATGTCCCATCCGACGAGGGGATGGGTCTGGATGACTTCATTATTCTTTTCCATCATAACCCCTTATTAACGTGTTTAAAGACAACGGTTCGAGGTTTAATGCGTGTTTTCTGAAGCATACTAATTATATCAACAACTATGAAAGTATTCGAACTTTTAGGTAAAGGGCAACATCTTTTTCAGGTGCAATCGTTTTTTTGAACAATAAAACGGCAGTTAGTTCGTTATTTTTTAAAAGAATAGTGATGCAATAAGAAAAAGGTTAAAAAAAGCACAAAATGAAATTAAAAAAGCCGGGGCGACCCGGCAAAAAATGACATAATGATGGAGCGTTTTTTAATCGAATTAGGCAGGGTTAAACCAGTCATCCGCGCTTTCCCAGGTTTCCTGGAGAATTTCGCTAATGCGGTCTTTGTCACCTTTAGCGCCGCCGAGAACGGAAAGATTATTGCCCGCGGCATAGCGCACGCTGACTTGTCCGTTCTGGTCTGGAAATTGATCGAGAATACGACGAGAAAGCTCGCTGGTGAGCGCATCGATAGCGCCTGCGGGCAGGACAGTGGTTCTGGCGATAGTCACTTCAATACGCATAATATGCCCCCTGTTGAATATACTGGATATTTATACAGTTAGTTTGCGTAACTTACAACAGGGGACTCTCACTTTTTTAGCGCTTAATGCGCCAGTTCACCGTTTCACCGGCGAGGAATGGGATCAGCGTGTCGTCGGTCAGGGCGATGCTGTCGACAACCTGGCTCTCTTTACGCTCCAGTTCGATGAAGCTTTCATTCACTGGCAGGCCGTAGAAACGCGGGCCGTTCAGCGAGCAGAATCCCTCGAAATGCGCCAGGGCGTTCATCTCTTCGAACACCGTGGCATAGCTGCCGAGCGCCGTTGGGGCGTTGAAGCAACCCGCACAGCCGCAGCTGGCTTCTTTGCGATGACGGGCATGCGGAGCGGAGTCGGTGCCGAGGAATGCGCGCTCAAAGCCACTGGCAACCAGTTCACGCAGCGCCTGCTGGTGAATGTTGCGTTTAAGGATAGGCAGGCAGTACAGGTGAGGGCGCACGCCGCCCACCAGCATGTGATTACGGTTAAACATCAGATGCTGCGGAGTAATGGTGGCGGCCAGCAGTTCATTGCCGTCGCGCACGTATTCAGCGGCATCTTTGGTGGTGATATGTTCAAACACCACTTTCAGGCCAGGCAGACGCTGACGCATCGGCTCCATCACTGTTTCGATAAAGCGTGCTTCACGGTCAAAAATGTCGATCTCAGCGTGAGTGACTTCACCGTGAACCAGCAGCGGCATGCCCAGTTTTTGCATACGCTCCAGCACCGGCATGATCGCATCAATGCTGGTGACACCGTGACTTGAGTTAGTGGTCGCATTAGCCGGATACAGTTTGGCTGCGGTAAACACGCCTTCGTTGAATCCGCGCTCCAGCTCGTTTGGGTCCAGGGTGTCGGTCAAATAGCAGGTCATCAGCGGGATAAAATCATGGCCCGCAGGAACGGCATCAAGAATGCGCTGGCGGTAGCTGATGGCGGCATCAACGGTGGTCACCGGTGGCACCAGGTTTGGCATCACAATCGCCCGGCCATACACTTCACTGGTGTAAGGCACGACGGTTTTCAGCATATCACCATCGCGCAGATGGATATGCCAGTCGTCGGGACGGCGGATTTTCAGTAGCTGGGATTGTGCTGTCATGGAAGGCTCCGGCTTGTTGAGAAGGCTATTTTTGCCGGGCACTAAGATTAAACGTAAACGTTTTCCTTTGCACTCCTTTCCGTAAAAAAACGGGCGCTATTTGCGCCCGTTTCGAGATCTGTCCCCGATTCGATTAATCAGTCAATGGAATGACAATTTCGCCCGGTTTCACTTCAATGCCTTTCGCATATTTCTTCGCCAGCGCCTCGCCTTTGCTTGCGTCTTCACGCAGAACGTAGGCCGGCTGCTTGTTGAAGTAGCTCCGCAGGGACTGGTTCAGATACGGCATCATGGTTTGCACCACCGACTGCATCTTCTCGGGTTCCACTTTTGCATCGACCACTTCCATTTCCTGCAGGAAGATAGCGCCTTTTTCTTTATTTAAGACCGGTAGCGCTTTCAGCTTCAGGTTAATCGTTGCTTTCTGATTACCAAACAGCGAGCTCATATCGAGGTTTGCGACGCCGGTCAGCGTGATCTTATTCGGTTCTTCGCGGCCAATCGCGCTGGAAAGGTTAGTCAGCACAATGTGTGCATCAGCCACACCCGGCAGGCCAATATCTTTGGAGAAATTGTTTCGCTTTTGCAGCGCCTGATTAATTTCTTGCTCACTCACGGTGTACTGCGTGAGCTGGTTACAGCCTACCAGCAGGACGCTCACAGTCAGTGCGGCGACCATCAACAACTTTTTCATGGGTATCCTTAACATGTTGCTTTTGACTCATCCTGACACAAAGCAGCATGCCCTGTCAGCCTAATGCGCACCAGCAGAATCCGCTGAATTGTTACCACAATTAACATCAGGCGCCGGGTTCGGCCATCAGCGCGGCCCAGCCCATCCGCTGATTTCAGGGGCTGCGGGTAATAATATTTCTTTATCAAAAGACTATTTTGATAAAGTTTATTTATCGAAAAGCGGAAGTGCCTCAGAAAAACGTATGTCGCTGTTTTCACAAGGTGGCGACAGGCAGGTATAGTGAAGGTAATGGCGGTTTGAAGGAGTGGGGGAAGATGTTTGGCTATCGCAGTAACGTGCCGAAAGTGCGCTTAACAACAGACCGTCTTGTGGTGCGTCTGGTCCATGACCGCGACGCCTGGCGGCTCGCCGATTATTACGCGGAAAATAAAACGTTCCTGAAACCCTGGGAACCGGTTCGCGACGACAGCCATTGCTATCCTTCTGGCTGGCAGGCGCGTTTGTCGATGATCAACGAATTTCACAAGCAGGGTTCCGCGTTTTACTTTGTGCTGCTCGACCCGGAAGAAAAAGAAATTGTCGGCGTGGCCAACTTCTCCAACGTGGTACGCGGCTCGTTTCATGCCTGTTATCTGGGGTATTCCATCGGTGAAAAATGGCAGGGGCAGGGGCTGATGTACGAAGCGCTGACCTCCGCCATTCGTTATATGCAACGCACCCAGCATATCCACCGCATTATGGCCAACTATATGCCGCACAATCAGCGCAGCGGCGCGCTGCTGGCCAAGCTCGGATTTGAAAAAGAAGGATTCGCCAAAGACTATCTGCTGATTGACGGGCAGTGGCGGGACCACGTTCTGACGGCGCTCACCACCCGCGAGTGGACGGCGGGTCGATAAGGAGAAATCATGAAGTATCAGTTAACGGCGCTCGAAGCGCGTGTGATTGGCTGCCTGCTGGAAAAGCAGGTCACCACGCCGGAGCAGTATCCGTTGTCGGTCAACGCCGTTACCCTGGCCTGTAATCAGAAAAGTAACCGCGAACCGGTGATGACGCTCAGCGAAAACGAGGTGCAGGACTTACTCGATCAGCTGGTCAAACGCCATTATCTGCGCACCGTCAGCGGGTTTGGCAACCGGGTAACCAAATACGAACAGCGGTTCTGCAATTCCGAATTTGGCGATTTAAAGCTCAGTTCAGCAGAAGTGGCGCTGGTGACCACGCTGCTGCTGCGTGGCGCACAGACCCCGGGGGAACTTCGTAGTCGGGGCCAGCGGATGCATGAATTTGCTGACATGACCGAAGTCGAAAACGCGCTAGAAAATTTGAGCAACCGCGAAGATGGGCCGTATGTGGCGCGTTTACCGCGTGAACCGGGCAAGCGCGAACAGCGGTTTATGCATCTGTTTAGCGGTGATGTTGAAAACGCCGCTGTCAGCGTAGAGGCAGAAACGCAGGAGACCAAAAGCCTGGCGGCGCGCGTCGACGCGCTGGAGAGCGAAGTTGAAGAACTCAAGCAGCGCCTCGATTCCTTACTGGCACATCTGGGAGATTAAGCGTGACCGCGAAACTTCGAATTGGCGTGGTGGGCCTCGGTGGCATCGCGCAAAAAGCGTGGCTGCCGGTGCTGAGCGCCGCAACAGACTGGACACTGCAGGCGGCCTGGTCGCCAGGGCGTGAAAAAGCGCAGCGCGTGTGCGAAACGTACCGTCTTCCGCTGGCGGATTCACTGGCGCATCTGGCATCCCAGTGCGATGCGGTATTTGTACACAGTTCAACTGCTACGCATTATGCGGTAGTCAGCGAATTGCTGAACGCCGGCGTTCACGTCTGCGTTGACAAACCGCTGGCGGAAAAACTCAGCGATGCGGTGCGCCTGATTGAACTGGCCGATAAGAAAAAGCTCACGCTGATGGTGGGCTTCAATCGTCGGTTTGCGCCGCTGTATCAGGAACTGAAAGCCAATCTGGCCGATGGCGCATCGCTGCGGATGGACAAACACCGGACCAACAGCGTCGGGCCAAACGATCTGCGCTTCACCCTGCTGGATGATTATCTGCACGTCGTAGATACCGCGTTATGGCTGGCGGGGGGTAACCCGCAACTGAGCGGCGGTTTACTGCAAACCACCGAACAGGGTGAAATGCTGTACGCCGAGCACCATTTCAGCCTGCCGCAAATGCAAATAACCACCAGTATGCATCGCCGGGCGGGCAGCCAGCGTGAGTGGGTCCAGGCCGTGACCGACGGCGGGCTGATCGACATTACCGATATGCGCGACTGGCGGGAAGAGCGGGGCGCGGGCGTGCTTGTGCGACCAGCATCCGGCTGGCAAACCACCCTCGAACAGCGAGGTTTTGCGGGATGCGCACGTCACTTTATTGAATGCGTGCAAAATCAGACGGTTCCGCAAACCGCCGGTGAGCAGGCGATTGCCGCCCAGCGCGTCGTCGAAAAGCTATGGCAGGAGGCAAATTGCGAGTAAGAGGCTGTAACAACTGCCAGTAGTAATTACCGCTAATCCAGGTAGACTATCGCCACTTTCCAACGCCTGTTTCGCTTACAGGCGTTTTTGATCCAGGGTTGTGGAAAAACACGTTAATGAACCTATTAAAATCGCTGGCGGCCGTCAGCTCAATGACCATGTTTTCTCGCGTGCTGGGCTTTGCACGCGATGCCATCGTGGCAAGGGTTTTTGGGGCGGGAGTCGCGACGGATGCCTTTTTTGTGGCGTTCAAACTGCCAAACCTGCTGCGCCGCATTTTTGCAGAAGGCGCGTTTTCTCAGGCGTTCGTACCCATTCTTGCGGAATACAAAAGTAAGCAGGGTGAAGATGCGACCCGCGTTTTCGTCTCGTATGTCTCCGGGTTATTAACTCTCGCGCTGGCGGTAGTGACCGTCATCGGGATGCTCGCCGCACCGTGGGTTATCACGCTGACCGCGCCCGGTTTTGCCAATACGCCGGATAAGTTTGCCTTAACCAGCCAGCTGCTGCGCATTACCTTCCCGTATATTCTGCTTATCTCATTGGCGTCGCTGGTGGGGGCAATTCTGAATACCTGGAACCGCTTCTCGGTTCCGGCGTTTGCGCCGACGTTCTTGAATGTCAGCATGATCGGTTTTGCGCTGTTTGCCGCACCGTATTTCAATCCACCGGTGCTGGCGCTGGCGTGGGCGGTCACCGTCGGCGGCGTGCTGCAATTGTGCTATCAGCTGCCGCACCTGAAAAAAATCGGCATGCTGGTATTGCCGCGCATTAACCTGAAAGACGCCGGTTCGATGCGGGTGGTGAAGCAAATGGGCCCGGCAATCCTTGGGGTTTCCGTCAGCCAGATTTCACTGATCATCAACACCATTTTCGCCTCGTTCCTGGCCTCGGGTTCGGTCTCGTGGATGTACTACGCTGACCGCCTGATGGAATTCCCGTCCGGCGTGCTGGGTGTGGCGCTCGGCACGATTCTGCTGCCGTCGCTCTCCAAAAGTTTTGCCAGCGGCAACCACCAGGAATACAACCGCTTGATGGACTGGGGCCTGCGCCTCTGTTTCCTGCTGGCAGTTCCGAGCGCGGTAGCGCTGGGCATTCTGGCTAAACCGCTGACCGTGGCGCTATTCCAGTACGGAAAATTCACCGCCTTTGATGCGTCGATGACCCAGCGCGCGCTGGTGGCGTATTCTGTGGGTCTGGTGGGGCTGATTGTGCTGAAAGTTCTGGCCCCGGGCTTCTATTCCCGTCAGAACATCAAAACGCCGGTCAAGATTGCGATTGTCACCCTCATCATGACGCAGCTGATGAACCTGGCGTTTATCGGCCCGTTGAAACACGCCGGTCTTTCGCTGTCGATTGGTCTGGCGGCGTGCCTGAATGCCAGCCTGCTTTACTGGCAGCTGCGTAAGCAAAAAATCTTTACCCCGGAACCGGGCTGGGGCCGTTTCCTGAGCCGCCTGATTGTTGCCGTCGTGGTAATGGCTGCCGCGCTGGTGGGGATGATGTATATCATGCCAGAGTGGTCCCAGGGCACCATGCCGTTCCGCATCATGCGTCTGATGGTTGTGGTGGTGGCGGGTATCGCGGCGTACTTCGCCACGCTGCTGGTGTTAGGTTTCAGAGTGAAAGAGTTTGCGCGCCGTACGGCGTAAATGCCTGGCGTGAGCAGGTCATCAGCGGGAATCGTTACAACCCACCGCAGGGCATTAGCCGGGATCCACGGCAATGCCACCTGCTGTTTTAGACGGGAAGATTAAACGGAGAACTTCTTGCCACCGCGTGGGGTAGACGAGGTTTGACCATCTTTGCCGTACAGCGTCGGTTCCTGATGCGGTTTTAGCACCTGCAACGCCTGCTGGTTACGCTCAATCTGACCTTCCAGCAGCCAGCCGTTGTGCTGATTGAGGTCGCGCAAATGCTGGGTCTTTTCGGTAATGGTCTGCCAGCGTTCCGCGACGTCATCATTGGCACAGCGCTGCGCTTCCTGCTCCAGGCGGCGCTGTTTTTCCAGATAATCCAGCGTGGCCAGCAACGAACTTTTCTCCTCGGTAATACGTTGCAGGGCACTGCTGTTTACGCTGCCCGCGGAGAGCTGTTGCTGTTCGGCATCCATCACCTCTTTCAGCGAGTTCAGGATGACTGTCATATGATCCAGTATTTCTGACAGACGACTCATTCTGTTATTTACTCTGCTGCAGCCAGCTCTGGGTATCCGAAATCAACGAATCGGCAATTTTGCCGGTATCCATTTTCAGCTCACCGTTACGGATAGCGGTTTTCATGGCCTCGACGCGATCCATATTGATGTCGCTGTTGCGCGGTTGCATCAGGCTCGATTGCGCTTCGCTCAGCGTCACGTTAGTGCTGTTCGCGGTCGACGATGTGTCCAGACGGGCTTTCTGCGCCTGGGCTTCATTCGGCTCACGCGGCTGGACGGCGTTAACGGGCTTCAGGGGCGATGTACGATCAATGCTCATTGTCCTGTCCTCATCGAGGTTTCGTGGCGTTACTGCCTGCCATCATCACTTGTTGATTATTTATCGGCAGGCTTCGCAGATTCTTTAAAAAGATTATAGGTTAATCAGAATATTCCCATCCGAATCCACCTGGCCGCTCACCACCTGACCTGAAGGCATTCTAACGCGAGCGTTTTGGGCGACGGCGGCATTGTTTAACGCCTGGCCTTCGCCATTGACGCTAAAGCCATCGCCACTGGCAATGACCTGGACTTTTTGCCCGGCTTTTACGCGCCAGGACTGGCGTAACATCGACAGTTGAATCGCCTGTCCGGGCGCCAGATCACGCAGTGTCACCGCATCCTGCGCCTGGTTTATATCCAGCATGGTGCGCGGCGGCAACTGGTCGAGACGACCACGTTTCAGCGTGACGCTTCCAGGTTGCAGGACTGCACCGCGTGGCACAGACTGCGCGGCCACCACGTAATTCCCCGTCGCTTCCACCATCACCTGTATGTATTTTTTTTCCGTTGCGCACTGCGCCACGACAGTCTGATTTCCCCACAGACGGACGTTGCCCATCACGGTAAACGCAGGCTGCTCGCACTGCGGCAGCTGTGAGGCAGGGCTGCGCACGTTAACCACCACCGAATCGCTGAAGCCAGCAAGACGGTGGCTGAAAAATTCCGTCAGCTGCGGGGTGAGATCCTGCGCCATGGCCGCCGGGCTCAGGAGCGCAAACGCCAGCGTGAGGGTGCTCTTCAGGTTTCGCATTGCTAACTCCGGTCTGTCAGGGAATAGCCGAATTTTACCTGTCAACGAAGAACATCAACGCAACAAATAGCGATGCATTTTGCTTTTATTCCGACGATGGCGGCTCAAAATTGGGATTAATCTGAACGCTGAATGAACTATTGCCATCAGCGGAGGAGACATGCTCGATAAACTCGACGCCGCGCTACGTTTTCAACAGGAAGCGTTGAACCTGCGCGCCCAGCGTCAGGAAATCCTGGCCTCAAACATTGCTAACGCCGATACCCCGGGGTATCAGGCGCGCGATGTCGATTTTGCGTCAGAACTGAAAAAAGTGATGGATCGCGGGCGCGCGGAAACCAGCAGCGTGTCACTCACGCTGACCTCCGAGCGCCATATTCCAGCCCAGGCGATGTCCGCCCCTTCTGTAGACCTGATGTATCGGGTACCTGATCAGCCATCAATGGACGGTAACACCGTCGATATGGACCGGGAGCGCACGCAATTCGCCGACAACAGCCTGCAATACCAGACCGGTCTGACCGTGCTGGGGGGGCAAATCCGCAGCATGATGACCGTGCTACAGGGGAACTAATTCATGGCTCTACTGAATATTTTTGACGTTGCCGGTTCGGCGCTGACGGCGCAGTCCAAACGCCTGAACGTTGCCGCCAGTAACCTCGCCAACGCCGATAGTGTTACCGGCCCGGACGGTCAGCCGTACCGCGCCAAGCAGGTGGTGTTCCAGGTTGATGCGCCAACAGGGGCAGCAACCGGCGGCGTAAAAGTGGCCGACGTGGTGGAAAGTCAGGACCCGTTCAAGCTGGTGTACCAGCCGGGCAATCCGCTGGCGGATGCGAAAGGCTACGTGAAGATGCCGAACGTCGATGTGGTGGAAGAAATGGTCAACACCATGTCAGCCTCCCGCAGCTACCAGGCCAACGTTGAAGTACTCAACACCGTCAAGAGCATGATGCTCAAAACGCTGACCCTCGGTCAGTAACGGAGAAAACGATGTCTATTGCCGTGAATGTCAATGACCCGACCAGTACGGGCGCGACCACCACTGCGACCAGTGGCAGTCTCACCACCAGTAACGCATCGGACCTGCAAAGCAGCTTCTTGACGCTACTGGTGGCTCAGCTGAAAAACCAGGACCCGACCAACCCGATGGACAACAGTCAGCTGACCTCTCAGCTGGCGCAGATCAGCACCGTCAGCGGGATTGAGAAGCTCAACACCACGCTCGGATCTATCTCCGGACAAATTGATAACAGCCAGTCTTTACAGGCCACCTCGCTGATTGGTCACGGGGTGATGATCCCAGGCTCCGTGGTACTGGCCGGTTCGGACACCGACGGCAATGCCAGCACCACGCCGTTTGGCGTAGAGCTGACCCAGGCCGCTGATAAAGCCACCGCGACCGTCACCGACGCCAGCGGCAAAGTGATCCGTACGATGGATCTCGGCAGCCTGACCGCAGGCGTTCACACCTTTACCTGGGATGGGACTGCCGCCGATGGCTCTACCGTCCCGGACGGCGCATATAACGTCTCGATTGCCGCCAGCACCAACGGCACGCAACTGGTGGCTCAGCCACTTAAGTTCGCGCTGGTGCAAGGGGTTACGAAGGGAAGCAGCGGTAATCTGCTGGATCTCGGAACGTATGGCACCACCACGCTCGACGAAGTTCGTCAGATTATTTAAGCCTTCAACCTTATCAGGAGTTAAGACATGGCCTTTTCTCAAGCGGTCAGCGGCCTGAACGCTGCGTCCACCAACCTCGACGTGATTGGCAACAACATCGCCAACTCCGCGACCTACGGCTTTAAAGCCGGTACCGCCTCGTTCGCCGATATGTTTGCCGGTTCTAAAGTCGGCCTTGGCGTAAAAGTCGCGGGCATCACCCAGGACTTTAACGACGGCACCACCACCAGTACCGGTCGTGCGCTCGACGTGGCGATCAGCCAGAGCGGCTTCTTCCGTATGACCGACGCCAACGGCTCCGTGTATTACAGCCGTAACGGTCAGTTCAAACTGGACGAAAACCGTAATCTGGTGAACATGCAGGGCCTGCAGTTGACCGGCTATCCGGCCACCGGCACGCCGCCGACCATCCAACAGGGCGCAAATCCGGTGGGCTTAAGCATTCCGAACACCCTGATGGCGGCGAAAGCGACCGGCACGGCGGCAATGCAAATTAACCTGAACTCCACCGATGCGGTCCCGACGACTAAGCCGTTTGATTCCACCAACGCGGATACCTACAACAAGAAAGGCACCGTGACAGTGTTCGACAGTCTGGGTAACTCCCACGACATGAACATCTATTACGTCAAAAATAGCGCCAATAACTGGGATGTTTACACCCAGGATTCCAGCGTGGCCGGTGCACCTGCGGTGAAACAAGCGCAGATGAAGTTTGCCAATAACGGGACCTTGACCGGGGTTTACAACTATGACCCTGTCTCAGATGTCTTGGCTACCACGCCAAATGCTACCCCTGAAATTCCTATTGCAATGGCTTCCCTGAATGGCTCTGCTGCCAGCACTTTCCAGCTGAGCTTCCAGAACTCGATGCAACAGAACACCGGGTCGAACGACATCGTTGCCACCAACCAGAACGGCTATAAGCCGGGCAACCTGGTGAGTTACCAGATTAACGACGACGGCACCGTGGTCGGGAACTACTCCAACGAGCAAACCCAGCTGCTGGGCCAAATCACGCTGGCGAACTTTGCCAACAACGAAGGTCTGCAATCGGAAGGCGATAACGTCTGGTCAGCGACCCAGTCTTCCGGCGTGGCGCTGCTCGGCACCGCAGGTACCGGTAACTTCGGCACCCTGACTAACGGCGCGCTGGAAGCCTCCAACGTCGATCTGAGTAAAGAACTGGTGAACATGATTGTCGCGCAGCGTAACTATCAGTCGAACGCGCAGACCATCAAAACCCAGGATCAGATCCTCAACACCCTGGTTAACCTGCGCTAAGCGCCTGACGGGACGGCTTCATGGATCACGCAATATATACCGCGATGGGCGCGGCCAGCCAGACGATGGAAATGCAGGGGGTTACCGCGAGCAACCTCGCCAACACCTCCACGCCGGGCTTTCGCGCACAGCTGACCGCACTGCGCGCCGTGCCGGTCAATGGCGAAACGTTTCAGACCCGTACCCTGGTGACCGGCTCCACGCCGGGCGCCGACATGACGCCAGGTCAGCTCGACTACACCGCCCGTCCTTTGGACGTGGCGTTGCAGCAGGATGGCTGGCTGGCGGTGCAGGGCGCGGACGGTACGGAAGGCTACACCCGCAACGGTAACATTCAGGTGACGCCTGGCGGTCAGTTGACCATTCAGGGCAATCCGGTGATTGGCGACGGCGGCGGTCCGGTGATGGTGCCGGAAGGCTCACAGGTCACCATCGCCACCGACGGCACGATTTCGGCGCTGAATCCGGGCGACCCGGCGAACACCATTTCGCCCGTCGGCAAGCTGAAGCTGGTGAAGGCCGAGAATACCGAAGTGATTCGGGGTGACGACGGCATGTTCCGCTTAACGGCGGCCGCACAGGCCACCCGCGGGCCGGTGTTGCAGTCTGACCCGACGATCACTCTGCAATCCGGCGTGCTGGAAGGCAGTAACGTCAAACCGGTGGCGGCGATGGCTGACATGATTGCCAGCTCCCGACGTTTTGAGATGCAGATGAAGGTTATTAGCAGCGTGGATGATAACGCGTCTAAAGCCAATCAACTGTTATCCCTGAGCTAACAACAGGACACTTATGATCAGTTCATTATGGATTGCCAAAACCGGCCTAGACGCCCAGCAAACCAACATGGACGTTATCGCCAACAACCTGGCGAACGTCAGCACCAACGGTTTCAAGCGTCAGCGTGCGGTCTTTGAAGACCTGCTTTACCAGACCGTTCGTCAGCCGGGGGCGCAATCGTCCGAGCAGACCACGCTGCCTTCTGGCCTGCAAATCGGGACCGGTGTTCGTCCGGTCGCGACCGAGCGTATTCACACTCAGGGCAACCTGTCTCAGACCGACAACAGCAAAGACGTCGCCATCAAAGGTGAAGGCTTCTTCCAGGTGCTGCTGCCGGACGGCACGTCGGCCTACACCCGTGACGGTTCGTTCCAGGTTGATCAGAACGGTCAACTGGTAACCGCAGGCGGTTTCCCGGTACAGCCCGCGATCACTATTCCGGCCAACACCCTGAGCATCACTATCGGGCGTGACGGCGTGGTGAGCGTGACGCAGCAAGGGCAGACCAACCCGGTGCAGGTTGGCCAGCTGAACCTGACCACCTTCATGAATGATGCGGGTCTGGAAAGCATGGGTGAAAACCTCTACACCGAAACCCAGGCATCTGGCGCGCCGAACGACAGCACGCCGGGCCTGAACGGTGCGGGCTTGCTGTATCAGGGTTATGTCGAAACCTCGAACGTCAACGTGGCGGAAGAGCTGGTCAACATGATTCAGGTGCAGCGCGCGTATGAGATCAACAGCAAGGCGGTCTCGACCACCGATCAGATGCTGCAAAAACTCACCCAGCTGTAAGACGTCACCGGTGCAGATTTCCTGCACCGGATTTTTGATTCAGAAGATAAAAAGCAATGCAAAAAACCTCAGCGTTTCGTTATCCGCTTTTCGTGGTCCTGGCTCTGACACAGTCCGGATGCGCATTGATCCCCTCCAAGCCATTGGTGGAAGGGGCGACAACCGCACAGCCTGTTCCGGGGCCGGTGCCGGTGGTCAATGGCTCGATTTTTCAGAGCGCCCAGCCGATTAACTACGGCTATCAGCCGCTGTTCGAAGACCGACGCCCGCGCAACATTGGCGACACGCTGACCATCCAGCTGCAAGAAAACGTCAGCGCATCCAAGAGTTCGTCGGCGAATGCTAGCCGCGATGGCAAAACTAATTTCGGCTTCGACACCGTGCCGCGCTATCTGCAGGGCCTGTTTGGCAATGCGCGCGCCGATGTGGAGGCCTCTGGCGGCAACTCCTTTAACGGTAAAGGCGGCGCCAACGCCAGCAACACCTTCAGCGGAACGCTGACGGTCACCGTCGATCAGGTGCTGGCTAACGGCAATCTGCACGTGGTGGGCGAGAAACAAATCGCCATTAACCAGGGCACCGAATTCATTCGTTTCTCTGGTGTCGTGAACCCGCGCACCATCAGCGGCAGTAACACCGTGCCGTCGACCCAGGTGGCTGACGCCCGCATTGAGTACGTCGGTAACGGCTACATCAATGAAGCGCAGAACATGGGCTGGCTGCAGCGCTTCTTCCTTAATTTATCGCCGATGTAACGAGGTGCATTATGTTTAAAACTCTGGTTGGCATTGCTCTGGTCCTGCTGGCGGGTTTCGCCCAGGCCGATCGCATCCGCGACCTCACCAGCGTACAGGGCGTGCGACAAAACTCATTGATTGGCTACGGGCTGGTCGTCGGTCTGGACGGAACAGGTGACCAGACCACGCAGACGCCATTCACCACCCAAACTCTGAACAACATGTTGTCGCAGCTTGGGATAACCGTCCCGGCGGGCACCAACATGCAGCTGAAAAACGTGGCGGCGGTCATGGTCACCGCGCAGCTTCCGGCGTTTGGCCGTCAGGGGCAGAACATTGACGTCGTCGTGTCGTCGATGGGTAACGCCAAAAGTCTGCGCGGCGGTACGCTGCTGATGACGCCGTTAAAAGGCGTCGACAGCCAAATTTATGCCTTAGCGCAGGGTAACATTCTGGTCGGCGGGGCGGGGGCCTCAGCGGGCGGCAGCAGCGTGCAGGTGAACCAGCTTAACGGCGGGCGTATCACCAACGGCGCAACCATTGAGCGTGAATTGCCGAGCCAGTTTGGCGCGGGCAACACCATTAACCTACAGCTAAATGAAGACGATTTCGGCATGGCACAGCAGATTGCTGACACCATCAACCGTCGCGGCGGCTTCGGTAATGCGACGGCGTTGGATGCGCGTACCGTACAGATTCAGGCCTCAAGCGGCGGTAGCAATCAGGTGCGGATGCTGGCAGATATTCAAAACCTCGACGTGAACGTCACGCCGCAGGATGCGAAAGTGATCATCAACTCGCGGACGGGTTCGGTGGTGATGAACCGCGAAGTGACCCTCGACAACTGTGCCGTGGCGCAGGGCAATCTGTCGGTGACGGTGAACCGTTCCGCGCAGGTCAGCCAGCCGGATACGCCATTTGCCGGTGGTTCAACGGTGGTGACGCCGCAGACGCAAATCGACTTGCGTCAGAGCGGGGGGGCGATGCAGAGCATTCGTTCCAGCGCCAACCTGAACAACGTCGTTCGCGCGCTGAACACGCTGGGGGCCTCGCCGCTGGAGCTGATGTCTATTCTCCAGTCGATGCAAACCGCAGGCTGCCTGCGTGCCAAAGTGGAAATTATCTAATGCTTGGCGACAGCAAACTGATGAGCAGCGCGGCCTGGGACGCGCAATCGCTGAACGAACTGAAAATCAGTGCCGGGAAAGACCCGCAGGCGAACTTAAAGCCTGTGGCCCGGCAGGTCGAAGGTATGTTCGTGCAGATGATGCTGAAAAGTATGCGTGACGCGCTGCCCAAAGACGGCTTATTCAGCAGCGACCAGTCGCGTCTTTACACCAGTATGTACGATCAGCAAATTGCTCAGCAGATGACGGCGGGCAAAGGGTTAGGGCTGGCAGATGAGATGGTCAAACAGATGACCGCGAATCAGGGCGGGCCGAAAGACATGCCTGCCCAGGTGCCGCTCAAGTTTGACCTCGAAACTGTCACCAGCTATCAGAACTCGGCGCTGACGCAGATGGTACGCAAGGCCTTGCCGAAAGCACCCACTGCCTCAGACGTCGCCGATGTGCCCGGCGACAGTCACGACTTCCTGGCGCAGCTTTCCCTTCCGGCGAAACTGGCCAGTGAGCAGAGCGGCATTCCACACCACCTGATTCTCGCCCAGGCGGCGCTGGAATCAGGCTGGGGCCAGCGGCAGATCCGCCGTGAAAACGGTGAGCCGAGCTTTAACCTGTTCGGTGTGAAGGCTTCGTCTGACTGGAAAGGCAAAGTCACCGAAATCACCACCACGGAATACGAGAACGGCGAGATGAAAAAGGTGAAAGCCCGTTTCCGCGTCTACAGCTCGTATCTCGACGCGTTGTCCGACTATGTTGGCTTGTTAACCCGCAACCCGCGCTATGCCGCCGTAACCTCCGCCGCAACGCCGGAGCAGGGTGCACAGGCATTACAGAAAGCCGGATACGCCACCGATCCGAACTATGCCCGCAAACTGACGGGGATGATCCAACAGTTGAAATCGATGAGCGAGAAAGTGGGCAAGGCCTACGGCAACGATATCGAAAATCTGTTCTGAAACGCCTCAAGTTCAGCTGACCGGTGCCGATAATCTTGGTCAGGACTCGTGTCTAAAAGAATAAAGGAACCTCCATGTCCAGTTTAATGAATAGCGCAATGAGCGGGCTCGGTGCGGCTCAGGCGGCACTGAACACCGTCAGTAATAACATTGCCAGTTATAACGTGTCCGGCTATACCCGCCAGACGACGGTTCTTTCTGCGGCGAACAGCACGCTGGGCGCGGGCGGTTGGGTGGGCAATGGCGTCACGGTCTCCGGCGTTCAGCGTGAGTACAACGCGTTTATCACTAATCAGTTGAATGCAGCGCAAAACCAGAGCAGCGGTTTGACCACGCGCTATCAGCAGATGTCGAAAATCGACGATTTGATGTCCGATACCACCAACTCCATTTCCGCCACGTTGCAGGATTTCTTCACCAGCCTGCAAACGCTGGTCAGCAACGCTGAAGATCCGGCGGCGCGTCAGGCGGTATTAGGCAAATCTGAAGGGCTGGTAAACCAGTTTAAGACCACCGATCAGTATCTGCGTGACCAGGATAAACAGGTCAACGGCGCGATTGTTTCCACCGTTTCGCAGATCAATAACTATTCGCAGCAAATTGCGACGCTGAACGATAAAATTTCCAAACTGACCGGCGTCGGCGCGGGGGCGTCTCCCAATGACCTGCTTGATCAGCGTGATCAGCTCGTCAGCCAGCTGAACCAGCTGGTGGGCGTGGAAGTGAACGTGCAGGACGGTGGCACGTACAACGTCACCATGGCCAACGGTTACAACCTGGTGCAGGGCAGCAATGCCCGTCAACTGGCTGCGGTACCCAGCAGCGCCGACCCTTCGCGGACCACCGTCGCTTACGTGGATAACGTAGCGGGTAATGTCGAAATTCCGGAGAAATTGCTGACCAGCGGTTCACTCGGCGGTTTACTGACGTTCCGTTCTCAGGATCTGGACCAGACCCGTAACAGCCTGAACCAAATGGCGCTGGCATTTGCCGATGCGTTCAACACCCAGAACAAAGCCGGGATTGATGCCAATGGCGACACGGGCAAAGATTTCTTCACCTTCGGTTCTCCATCGGTACTGAGCAACACCAAGAATACCGGCAGTGCGAGTCTCAACGCGACCATGACCGACAGCACGCAGTTGCAGGCCTCCGACTATAAAGTGAGTTACGACGGCACAACCTGGCAGGTAACGCGCCTGTCGGATAACACCAAAATGTCCCCGACCGTTGAGAGCGACGGCAGCCTGAGTTTTGATGGGCTGAACGTCAGCGTCAGCGGCTCTGCGAACAAAAACGATAGCTTTACCGTGAAGCCGGTGGCGAACGCGATTGTGAATATGAGCGTGGCGCTGACTGACGCCAGCCAGATTGCGATGGGTATCGACGACGCCGAAACCGGCGAAAGTGATAACCGTAACGGTCAGGCGCTGCTGGATCTGCAAAACAGCAAACTGGTGGGCGGCAATAAAACCGTCAACGATGCTTACGCGTCTCTGGTCAGTGACGTGGGGAACAAAACCTCGACGCTGGAAACCAGCAGCACGACGCAGGGCAATGTTGTGACCCAGCTGACCAAGCAGCAGCAATCTATTTCCGGCGTAAACCTCGATGAAGAGTACGGCAACCTGCAACTGTATCAACAGTACTATCTGGCCAATGCCCAGGTAATGCAGACCGCCAGCACGCTTTTCGACGCGCTGATCAATATTCGCTAAGGAGCGGTGACCGATGCGTATTAGTACCTTAATGATGTATCAGCAGACGATGGGCGGCATTACCAACTCCCAGTCTTCCTGGCTGAAATATGGCGAACAAATGTCCACCGGCCTGCGCGTTAACCGCCCGTCGGATGACCCGATAGCCGCGTCACAGGCGGTTGTGCTGTCTCAGGCGCAGTCGCAGACCAGCCAGTTTGCGTCAGCCCGTAGCTTCGCCACTCAACGTGTCTCTCAGGAAGAAAACACCCTGTCGTCGGTGACGTCCTCGATTCAAGCGGCGCAGGAAAAAATCGTTTATGCCGGGAACGGCACGCTGAGCGACGATGACCGCGCCTCGCTGGCTACCGATTTACAGGGCATCCGCGACCAGCTGATGAACCTCGCCAATAGTCAGGACGGTAACGGGCGCTACATGTTTGCCGGTTATAAGACAGAGACCGCGCCATTCGATGCCGCCACCGGCACGTATTCGGGCGGCATCACCAACGTTGAACAGCAGGTTGATTCTTCCCGAACCATGGTGATTGGCCACACCGGCGACAAAATTTTTGACTCGGTGACCTCGAATGCAGTGAAAAACCCCGACGGCACCACGCCTGACTCGAACCTGTTCAAGATTCTGGACGATGCGATTGCTGCGTTGAAAACACCGGTCGCGGATAACGATGCGGAACAAGCGAAGGCCCAGGCTACTATCGACGTCGCCAACCGCGGCCTGCGTAACTCGCTGAACAACGTGCTGAGCGTGCGGGCGGAAGTCGGTACACAACTCAACGAACTGGACAAGCTGGACGCGCTGGGCGATGACCGTACGCTGAGTCAGACTCAGCAGATGAGTGACCTGGTAAACGTGGACTGGAACTCAACGATTTCCAACTACACCATGCAGCAGGCGGCCCTGACGGCGTCGTATAAAGCGTTCACCGATATGCAAGGCATGTCGTTGTTCCAGTTGAATAAGTAAGATTTAACGGTTTAGAACATGTCTTGAAACTGGCCATGTTCTCTGTGCCCGCACCACTCACCCCGGTGCGGGCTTTTTTTTAGCGTTGTGGGCAAGCGGTGACGTTTGCAGCACCCGCCAAACGAATCAACAGTGCGATAGCGCCGCTGATTACTGCCAGCGTGACGACCGCAGGCCAGCCCGCCATCGCATACAGTTTGCTGCCCATCGCTGACCCCAGCGCCATCCCGATAAACACCACCGTAAACAGCAGGGCATTCAGACGACCACGCGCCTGCGGTTCGAGGCTATAAACCAGGTTCTGGTGCGCGACCAGGCTTGACTGTAGGCCTAAATCAAAGCCAATCGCCGACACGGCAATCAGCACCAGCTGGGCGTGCAGCGGCAAAAGCGGCAGGAAAAACATCAGCGCGAACGATACCGTGACCAGCATGGCACCTAACTGTGTGACTTTGGCGGCACCCAACTTGTCGGCGAGCCCACCGGCCAGCGGGGCGGCCAGCGCGCCGGCTGCACCGGCGATACCGTATCCTCCTGCGACGGCACTGCCGAGTTGATAGTGTTCGGCCAGCATGACGGCGAGCGTCGACCAGAACGCGCTGAAGGCAACCGACAGAAAACCCTGTGCCAGTGCGGCTCGACGCAGTTCAGGGAAGCGGCGCCATAAATGCACCAGAGAACCCATCAGCGCCGGGTAGCTGAGTTCGGAATGCGCGCTGAATTTCGGCAGTACGCGCCACATCACCAGACCAATCAACGCAATGCTGACTGCGGCGGCCTGATACATGACCCGCCAGCCATAGGCTTCCCCTACGACGCCGCTGACGGTGCGCGACAGCAGAATGCCGAGCAGCAAACCCGTCATTACCGTGCCGACGGTTTTGCCCTGTTTCCCGGCAGGGGCGAGGATCGCTGCGGCCGGAACGATATCCTGTGCCATCGTCGCCGCCATCCCAATCAGTAAACTGACGACCAGCAGGGCATGCAGCTGGTTGGTCACGCTGCATAGCAGCAATAGCGCGGCGAGCGAGGCGCTTTTAGTGAGGATCAGCCGACGGCGGTCGTGGCGGTCGCCCAGCGGCAGCAGGAACAGAATGCCCAGCGCGTAGCCTGTCTGGGTCAGCGTGGGAACGAGGCCCATTTGCTCGATGCTCAAATGCATGTCGTGACCAATCAGCGGTAACAGCGGCTGGGCGTAATAAATCGCGGCAACGCTAAAGCCTGCGCCGATAGCCAAAATCAGGATTATCCACGGCGCGAAAGCCGGTGAAACAGCGGGAGTGGGGTTCATCTTTACGTCCTCAACAGGGGGTGGGCGCATTGTGATATGAATCACACTGGCGCGGTAGCCAGCGCAGTGGTAAAACAGCTATACGTTGAACGTATGGGTAAGGATTGAATGAAAAGAACGGAGCGTATAGACAGACTGGAACTGATGCGGACCTTTATTCGTATTATCGAAGCCGGGTCGCTGTCGGCCGCGGCAGTTCAGCTCGGCACCACGCAGGCCACCGTCAGCCGCCGCTTGCAGTCGCTCGAAGCGTTGCTGGGCGTGAAGCTCATTATGCGCTCGACTCATGCGATGAAACTGACCGACGACGGCGAGCGCTGCTATCAGCACGCGCGACAGCTGGTGGACAGCTGGCTGGCGCTGGAAGACGATTTACAGATTGTGGATGACAATCCGGTGGGCGTGCTACGCGTCAGAGCGCCGCACGCGTTTGGACAGCAGCAGCTGTTAACGCCGCTGGTGGATTTTTTGCAGCGCTATCCCCAGTTGGCGGTGGAATGGATGCTCAACGACAAAAATATCGATTTCATCAGTGAGAATATCGACTGTGCGATTCGCGTGGGGGCAGAAGTTGACCCGGCGACGGTATCAGTGCTGCTGGCTGAAGTCCCGCGTAGTCTGGTGATTTCACCTGAGTTGCTGGAAACGGTGGAGAACGTGTCAGACCCGATGGCATTATCGGCGCTGCCGTGGGTGGCTATCAGCACGTTTTATCAGCATGAAGTGACGCTACGACATCAGGTCAGCCGGGAAAGCATCACCATTCCGATTGTGCCGAGGCTGAGCACTGACAGCGTATACGTGGCCCGTAATACCGCGCTGGCGGGGCTGGGCGCTGCGTTGATTTCTAGCTGGACGGTGGAAGAGGATATTGCGCAGGGCAGGCTGATTGAGCTGCTGCCTGAATGGCGAGCGGCGGCGTTGCCGGTGCATTTGGTGTATCCCTGGGCGCGTTATTATCCGGCGCGATTACGTAAATTTCTTGATTTGATGCGGGACGTCATGCCGAAAATTTCAGGAATGCAGCTGCCTGCGACAGAATAAAAAAAACCGCCCGGAGGCGGTTTTTTCATGCTTTACAGCTTAGTCCACAGACTGCGGACGAGTCGGACCGGCGGTTGCCGTGTGTGTAGCACTGTGGCCACCGGCAGAACCTTTACCTTCGAAAGCGAACTCTGGACGAACCCAGTCGCTCTGACGCGGTGCTTCTGGCACGTAGTCTGGCGCTGGAGCACGCGTCATTGGCGCGGTAGCGTTGATGCGCTCAACCGGAGGCTTCACAGCCACAACCGGTTTAACGACAGGCTCAACAACCGGAGCAACAGGCGCAGTTTCCACCACGGCAGGTTGTTCAGTCACGATAGCCTGTTCTACTTCCTCAACCACGGCCGGAGTCGCTTCTTCTGCTGTGACTTCTGCAACAACAGCGTCGGCTGGCGCGATAACCTGAGGTACTTCGCTCACCGGTGCAGCAATGACTTCCGGATGCGTGGTCTCAACCACTGGAACTTCCGGCTCAGCCTGTACTGGCTGTGGTTCTGCAACCACGACCGGCTCGACTGCGGCGGGTTCAACCACGGCGTGTTCAACCACTGGCGCTGCAACCTGTTCTGCCACTGGAGCTTGCTCCACGGTTTCTACCGGTGCAACTTCAATGACGGAAGGAACAACGTCCTGCTGGCGGGTTTCTTCAACCTGCTGCTCTTGTGGACGTGTTACCGGGTAGCTTACCCACACTTTACCAGACGCCATTTCCGGAGATGCACAGGCAATGGCCAGTGGCATCGGGGACTGAGTCGGGTAACGCTCGTCACGGTAGCGACGACGACGCTGACCACTCACGCGCAGGTGGCGTGGTGAACGACGGGAGCGACGTGGCATGCCCGTGTTATCACGGTTTTCTGTGCTTTCATCTTCTGCCGGAGCATCGATGACGGCTGGCAAATCAACTTTAGCCAGTTCAGTACGCTTAGCCGGGGCAACTGCTTCAGCCGGTTCGTTAACTGCGGTACGTTCTGCCGTTTCGGCCGCTGTTTCAATGCGCACTTTCTGCGACAGACTGCGCGGCTTACGACGCGGCATGGACTGGACGCGTTCTTCCTGCTCGATTTCCTGAGCGGGTTGCTCTTCTGGAGCCTGGACTTTAACTTCCTGCGGCGCTGCCTGACGTTTGTCATCGTTACGACGACGGTTACGCTCACGGCGTGGCTGCTGCTGTTCGTCACGCGATTTCGCTTTATCCGCGTCTTCTGCCACGTTCGGCTGACGAGCTTCACGGGTTTCCGCGTTCTGCTGCGGCTTCTCACGACGGTTACGGCGGTTATCTTCGCGGCCTTCTGCGTTTTCACCACGGTTATCGCGGTCACCACGTTCGTTACGCTCGCCGCGCTCGCCACGATTATCGCGGTTGTCACGGCGATCGTTGCGGTCACCACGGTCATTGCGGTCACGACGGTTAGACTGACGAGAACGGCGACGATCTTGCTGGCGCTCAGGTTTCTCTTCTTTCTTAACCGGCTCAGGCTCAGCCACAACTGGGGCTTCACTGCTGAACATGGATTTCAGCGCAGAGATAATGCGGGAAACCAGACCCGGTGCTGCGGTGGTGGCTGCTGCTGGAGCGACTTTCTTCGCCTGCGCTGCGGCTGGAGTGGCTTCTTCAAGTGGTGCTGGCGGTGCATCAGGCATCACGAAGGTCGCCAGAGCAGGCTGCTCAGGACGCTTACGTTCAGCTGGCTCGTCTTCAGACGGCATCGCCATTTCTTCTTCGTGCAGTTTCGGCAGCAGGTAGCTCAGGATCTGAGTCTCTTCGCCTTTACGGACACGCAGTACGGAGTAGTGCGGTGTTTCCATCTGGTCGTTCGGAACGACGATACAGCGCACGCCACCCTGACGGGTTTCGATGTTACTGATAGCCGCACGCTTTTCGTTCAGCAGGTAAGAAGCCACCTGAACGGGAACAATCGCGTGAACTTCCTGCGTGTTTTCTTTCAGTGCTTCTTCTTCAATCAGACGAAGAATAGACAGCGCCAGCGATTCGTTATCACGGATGGTGCCGGTACCGCTACAGCGTGGGCACACGTGATGGCTGGATTCACCCAGTGACGGGCTCAGGCGCTGACGGGACATTTCCAGCAGGCCGAAGCGAGAGATGTGGCTAATCTGGATACGCGCACGATCCTGACGCACCGCTTCACGCAGACGGTTTTCAACCGCACGCTGGTGGCGAACCGGGGTCATGTCGATGAAGTCGATAACGATCAGGCCGCCGAGGTCACGAAGACGCAGCTGGCGGGCAATTTCGTCGGCCGCTTCAAGGTTGGTATTGAAGGCGGTTTCTTCGATGTCGCCGCCGCGGGTTGCACGCGCGGAGTTGATATCGATGGCGGTCAGGGCTTCGGTGCTATCGATAACGATAGAGCCGCCCGACGGCAGGCGCACTTCACGCTGGAATGCAGATTCAATCTGCGATTCGATTTGGTAGTGGCTGAACAGCGGGATTTCACCGGTGTAAAGCTTAATTTTGCTGCTGAAATCCGGACGGCCCAGCGCAGAGATATGCTGGCGAGCCAGCTCAAGCACTTTCGGGTTATCGATAAGGATTTCGCCGATGTCCTGACGCAGATAATCACGGAACGCACGTACGATGACGTTGCTTTCCTGGTGGATCAGGAACGGGGCAGGGCGGCTTTCAGAGGCTTTCTGAATCGCTTCCCAGTGCTTCAGGCGGAAACTCAGATCCCACTGCAGCGCTTCGGCAGATTTACCCACGCCTGCGGTACGCACGATCAGGCCCATGCCGTCAGGCAGTTGCAGGCTGGAAAGTGCTTCTTTCAGCTCGGTACGGTCGTCACCTTCGATGCGGCGAGAAATACCACCGGCACGTGGGTTGTTCGGCATCAGTACCAGATAGCTGCCTGCCAGACTGATAAAGGTTGTGAGGGCTGCACCTTTGTTGCCGCGCTCTTCTTTATCGATCTGAACGATGACTTCCTGGCCTTCGCGCAGAACATCTTTGATGTTCGGGCGGCCATGCGCATTGTAATTAGCAGGGAAATATTCGCGGGCGATTTCTTTAAGAGGAAGGAAACCATGACGCTCAGCACCGTAATCTACGAATGCGGCTTCAAGGCTTGGTTCTATACGGGTAATTTTGCCTTTGTAGATGTTCGCTTTTTTCTGTTCGTGTCCTGGGCTTTCAATATCCAGATCGTACAGACGCTGCCCATCAACGAGGGCGACACGCAACTCTTCTTGCTGAGTTGCGTTGATTAACATTCTTTTCATCGTAACTTACTCATTATTCTTACATTGACGACTAAGCTACGGGCAGAGTTTTCCTTGCCGGGGGTAAACCGATGGCCTCGTGTCTGTTCACGTCGCCAACCTCACGGTTGTCGCTCGCTTAAGAGGCGCAGAGTGTCGGTAGCCTGCGTTTCAAACGGAACCGCAGCGCAATTATTCAGGGGAACAGCCTGGGAATCATTCTCCAGGGACGGTTCCTTCTATACTCATTGTCTTTCAAGTCGCAGATGGTTGGCTTCACCTGCTTACCCCAGTCATCTACTGGAGTAGCGCCTGGAGATCCCAGGTTTTGCCGCCTTTCTGCGGCTTGAAATAGAGAGTATCAACCGGTAAGGACTGCAACCCGCAGCCCGCTAACTGTCTGAAAGATAAATACGTCTTACGCCATTGCTGCATAAAAGATCGTTCAGACAAAATTGGTCTTTCCGCTAACATACTTGCTTGAACAAGATTCAACACGGAAAACTGCATCATTATTCCCTGCTAACCTTGTTATAGCAAGATGACTTTTACCATTTATCACCCGGTTACTCACAGTTTTTTTACTTTACTGGACTGATTGTTGTAATAACCAGCAATCCGCAAAGTGAGATTAAAAATGAGCTCCGTGGCGAAGTTAATATAAGCACAGAAAAAGGAGTGGCGCGAATGCCACTGCATCTTTAGAATCGCCCCCCATGAAAACTGAGACACCGACCGTAAAAATGGTTGCCATTGCCGACGATGAAGCAGGGCAACGAATTGACAACTTTTTGCGCACCCAGCTGAAAGGCGTGCCGAAAAGCATGATTTACCGCATCCTGCGTAAGGGCGAAGTGCGGGTGAATAAAAAGCGCGTGAAGCCAGAATACAAACTGGAAGCGGGCGATCAAATTCGCATTCCGCCGGTGCGTGTCGCCGAGCGTGAAGATGAGGCGGTTTCGCCGCATCTGAACAAAGTGGCGGCCCTGGCGGACGTTATCCTTTATGAAGACGACCATATTCTGGTGTTGAACAAACCATCGGGTACGGCGGTGCACGGCGGTAGCGGTTTGAGCTTTGGGGTTATCGAAGGCCTGCGCGCGTTGCGCCCGGAAGCCCGTTTCCTCGAACTGGTGCATCGTCTCGACCGTGATACCTCCGGCGTACTGCTGGTGGCGAAGAAGCGTTCCGCGCTGCGTTCCCTGCATGAACAGCTGCGCGAAAAAGGGATGCAGAAAGATTATCTGGCTCTGGTTCGCGGACAGTGGCAGTCGCACATGAAAGTGGTGCAGGCGCCATTGTTGAAAAACATTTTGCAGAGCGGCGAGCGTATTGTTCGCGTGAACAGCGAAGGCAAACCGTCGGAGACGCGCTTTAAAGTCGAAGAGCGTTTTACCCATGCGACGCTGGTACGCTGTAGCCCGGTGACCGGCCGTACGCACCAGATTCGTGTGCACACGCTGCACGCGGGTCATCCGATTGCGTTTGACGACCGCTATGGCGATCGTGATTTCGATAAGCAGCTGGCGGGTACGGGCCTGAATCGTCTGTTCCTGCATGCCGCAGCGCTGAAGTTTACTCATCCGGGGACAGGTGAGACGTTGCGCATCGAAGCGCCGATGGACAACCAGCTCAAGCGTTGTTTGCAAGTGCTGCGCAACCAGAAGTAATCGAAGATCGAAGACAGACAAAAAAACGCCCCGAAAGGGGCGTTTTGCTTTCGAGACTTAGGTCCGGTCAGCGTTGCGCCAGCGGACAAAAACGTTAGCGCAGCAGCGGATTGAACTGCTCGTTTCTGAGCATTTTGCACAGCGCGATAAGCGGCAGGCCAATCAGTGTATTCGGGTCACGTCCTTCGAGACGCTCAAACAGCGTGATGCCCAGCCCTTCACTTTTAAAACTGCCCGCACAGTTCAGCGGCTGCTCTTTTTGAACGTAGCGGTTGATCTCTGCATCGGTCAGATGGCGGAAGTGCACATCAAAAGGCTCGCATTCGGTCTGTAAATGACCCTTAGCGCTGTTATAGACCGCAAGACCGGTATAGAAGGTGACGACGTGACCGCTCGCTTCACGCAGCTGCAGACGCGCATTTTCTTCGGTATGCGGTTTGCCGGTGATTTTCCCGCCGAGCACACAAACTTGATCGGAGCCGATAATTAGATGATCAGGGAAGCGCGTCGCCAGGGCCTGTGCTTTGGCTTGAGCCAGACGAAGCACCAGCTGGCGGGGCGATTCGCCGGGTAAGGGCAGTTCATCGACCTCCGGTGCGGCGCATTCAAAAGGCACGTCGAGCTTTTGAAGCAGCTCGCGGCGATAGGGTGAAGTAGAGGCAAGAACAAGTTGCAGCATAATTTTTTAAATAGACTCTGGTGATTCGGATTGCGACATTTTAAACTACAGGCCGCAATGTGTGCGAATAATTGGCAAAAGGCGCCTGAGGGTGCCTTTTTCTTTGACTCTATGACGTTACAAAGTTAATATGCGCGCCCTATGCAAAAGGTAAAATTACCCCTGACTCTTGATCCGGTTCGTACCGCTCAAAAACGCCTCGATTACCAGGGTGTCTACACCCCGGACCAGGTGGAGCGTCTTGCCGAGTCTGTGGTCAGTGTGGACAGTGATGTGGAATGCGATATGACATTCGCCATCGACAACCAGCGTCTCGCCGTTATTAAAGGTGATGCAAAGGTTGAGGTGACTCTCGAATGCCAGCGCTGCGGGAAACCGTTCCCACATTCCGTTCACACAACGTATTGTTTCAGTCCGATCAAAAATGTTGAACAGGCTGAAGCACTCCCGGAAGCGTATGAGCCGATTGAGGTTAACGAATTCGGTGAAATCGACCTGCGGGCTTTGGTTGAGGATGAAATCATTCTCTCCTTACCTGTAGTTCCGGTGCATGATTCTGAACACTGTGAAGTGTCCGACGCGGACATGGTATTTGGTGAATTGCCTGAAGATGCGCAAAAGCCAAATCCATTTGCCGTATTAGCCAGCTTAAAGCGTAAGTAATTGAGGAGTAAGGTCCATGGCCGTACAACAGAATAAACCAACCCGTTCCAAACGTGGCATGCGTCGTTCCCATGACGCGCTGACTGCAGTTACCAGCCTGTCTGTAGATAAGACTTCTGGTGAGAAACACCTGCGTCACCACATCACTGCCGACGGTTTCTACCGCGGTCGCAAGGTTATCACTAAGTAATCACGCGAAAGCGTGATGAAGCTTAGTGGGGATTTCCCCGCTTCTGCGGGGATTTACCAAACCGAGCGGCGATGATACCTTGACACGTCTGACCTTAGCGTTGGATGTCATGGGGGGCGATTTTGGCCCTTCCGTGACGGTGCCTGCAGCATTGCAGGCACTGCACGCTAACCCACAACTCTCGCTTCTTCTGGTCGGTGACACCGACACTATTACGCCATTACTCGCCAAAGCTGACTTCGAACAACGCTCACGTCTGCAGATTATCCCTGCCCAGTCAGTTATTGCCAGTGATGCACGTCCGGCACATGCGATTCGCAACAGCCGGGGCAGTTCCATGCGTATTGCGCTGGAACTCGTCAAAGAAGGACGCGCGCAGGCCTGCGTGAGCGCCGGAAATACCGGGGCGCTGATGGGGCTCGCAAAATTATTGCTCAAGCCGATAGAAGGGATTGAGCGTCCGGCGCTGGTGACGGTTCTGCCGCATCAGCAGAAGGGCAAAACGGTGGTGCTTGATTTAGGCGCCAACGTCGATTGTGACAGCACGATGCTGGTGCAGTTTGCGGTAATGGGCGCGGTGATGGCTGAAGAAGTCATCGGCATCACCTCCCCGCGTGTGGCACTGCTTAACATCGGCGAGGAAGAATCCAAAGGCCACGAAAGCATCCGGGATGCGTCGGCGATGCTAAAAAAGGTCTCTTCCATCAACTATATTGGTTATCTCGAAGCCAACGAATTATTAACCGGCAAAACGGATGTGCTGGTTTGTGACGGTTTTACGGGCAACGTCACACTTAAAACCATGGAAGGCGTTGTCAGAATGTTTCTATCTCTGCTGAAATCGCAGGGAGAAGGTAAAAAGCGGCCGTGGTGGCTGAAAATTTTGAAGCATTGGTTACAAAAAAACCTCTCGCGGCGATTCAGTCACCTCAACCCCGACCAGTATAATGGCGCCTGTCTGTTAGGATTGCGCGGCACGGTGATTAAGAGTCATGGTGCAGCCAATCAGCGCGCGTTTAGCGTGGCAATTGAACAGGCAGTGCAGGCGGTGCAGCGTGAGGTCCCACAGCGGATCGCCGCTCGCCTCGAATCTGTATTACCACCAAAAGACTGAGCGTACATGTATACGAAGATTATAGGTACCGGCAGCTATCTGCCTGAACAAGTGCGTACGAACGCCGACCTGGAAAAAATGGTAGATACGTCTGACGAGTGGATTGTCACACGCACAGGTATCCGTGAGCGTCGTATTGCCGCGCCAGATGAATCCGTAGCAACAATGGGCTTCGAAGCCGCTAAACGCGCGCTGGAAATGGCTAACATTGATGCTGAGCAAATCGGCCTGATCGTGGTAGCAACCACCTCGTCGACTCACGCTTTCCCAAGTGCGGCGTGCCAGATCCAGTCGATGCTGGGCATTAAAGGCTGTCCGGCGTTTGACGTGGCTGCGGCCTGTGCCGGTTTCACCTACGCACTGAGCGTGGCCGATATGTACGTTAAATCCGGTGCAGTGAAAAACGCACTGGTGATCGGCGCTGACGTTCTGGCCCGTACCTGCGATCCTACCGATCGCGGCACAATCATTATTTTTGGCGATGGCGCTGGTGCCGTCGTGTTAGGCGCATCCGAACAGCCGGGCATCATCTCCACGCATCTGCACGCGGATGGCAACTACGGTGAGCTGCTCACTCTGCCAAACGCCGATCGTGTTCACCCGGAAAACTCTATTCACCTGACAATGGCAGGGAATGAAGTGTTCAAAGTCGCGGTGAAGGAATTGGCTAACATCGTTGAAGAAACGCTGGCAGCTAATAATCTGGATCGTTCTGAGCTGGACTGGCTGGTACCACACCAGGCCAACCTGCGCATTATCAGCGCAACGGCGAAGAAGCTTGGCATGTCGATGGACAACGTCGTAGTGACCCTCGACCGCCATGGCAACACCTCTGCGGCCTCTGTGCCGTGCGCGCTGGATGAAGCCGTGCGTGACGGTCGCATCAAGGCCGGACAGTTGGTGCTGCTTGAAGCCTTCGGTGGTGGTTTCACCTGGGGTTCCGCGCTGGTTCGTTTCTAATTAAGGATTATAAGATGACGCAATTTGCATTTGTGTTCCCGGGTCAGGGCTCTCAGACCGTAGGCATGTTGGCTGAGCTGGCTGCAACCTATCCGGTTATCGAAGAAACATTCGCGGAAGCTTCTGCGGTACTGGGATATGATCTGTGGACATTGACCCAACAGGGCCCAGCAGAAGAACTGAACAAAACCTGGCAGACTCAGCCGGCACTGTTGACCGCGTCTGTGGCACTGTATCGTGTCTGGCAGCAGCAGGGCGGTAAAGCGCCAGCGCTGATGGCCGGTCATAGCCTTGGTGAATATTCTGCGTTGGTATGTGCGGGCGTGATGAGCTTCGCCGATGCTGTGCGTCTGGTCGAACTGCGTGGCAAGTTCATGCAGGAAGCTGTGCCAGCGGGCACCGGTGGCATGTCTGCGATTATCGGCCTGGACGATGCTTCTATCGCGAAAGCGTGTGAAGAGTCTGCTGAAGGGCAGGTTGTATCCCCTGTGAACTTTAACTCACCGGGTCAGGTGGTAATCGCGGGCCATAAAGAAGCCGTTGAGCGTGCCGGTGCCGCGTGTAAAGCTGCAGGCGCGAAACGCGCACTGCCGCTGCCGGTCAGCGTCCCGTCTCACTGCGCGCTGATGAAACCTGCTGCAGAGAAATTGGCTGCAGAACTGGCTAACATTACCTTCAGTTCACCGCAGATTCCCGTTATCAATAACGTGGATGTGAAGTGCGAAATTCACGCAGACGCAATTCGCGATGCGCTGGTGCGTCAGCTTTATAGCCCAGTACAGTGGACCAAAACTGTTGAGTTTATGGCGTCTCAGGGCACAGAACACCTGTATGAAGTCGGCCCGGGTAAAGTCCTCACTGGCCTGACGAAACGTATTGTTGACACCCTGACTGCCTCGGCCATTAACGAGCCGGCGGCGATGTCAGCGGCGCTTGAGCAATAAGAAAAGGAAAAGCAAAACCATGAGTTTTGAAGGAAAAGTTGCACTGGTTACCGGTGCAAGCCGCGGCATTGGCCGTGCTATCGCTGAAACACTCGTTGCCCGTGGCGCGAAAGTTATCGGTACTGCCACCAGCGAAAGCGGTGCTCAGGCCATCAGCGATTATTTAGGTGCAAACGGTAAAGGTCTGATGTTGAATGTGACCGACCCAGCATCTATCGAATCTGTTCTGGGAAATATTCGCGCAGAATTTGGCGAAGTGGATATTCTGGTTAATAATGCCGGGATCACTCGCGATAACCTGTTAATGCGAATGAAAGATGATGAGTGGAGCGACATTCTCGAAACCAATCTGTCATCAGTTTTCCGTCTGTCAAAAGCGGTATTGCGAGCTATGATGAAAAAGCGTCATGGCCGTATTATCACTATCGGTTCTGTGGTTGGTACCATGGGAAATGCTGGTCAGGCCAACTACGCTGCGGCGAAAGCGGGTTTGATTGGTTTCAGTAAATCGCTGGCGCGTGAAGTTGCGTCTCGCGGTATTACTGTGAACGTTGTTGCTCCGGGCTTCATTGAAACGGACATGACGCGTGCGCTGTCAGACGATCAGCGTGCGGGTATTCTGGCGCAAGTTCCAGCGGGTCGCCTTGGCGATGCAAAAGAAATCGCGAGTGCGGTTGCATTCTTAGCGTCTGACGAAGCGGGTTACATCTCTGGTGAAACCCTCCACGTCAACGGCGGAATGTACATGGTCTGACCGTAGTTTGCACAAAATGCTCAGGATCCGCGCAGTCTGTGCGGTTCTGAGTAAGATAACGTGCAAAATGATTTGCGTTATGAGGGCAAAAACCCGCAAAATAGCGTAAAATCGTGGTACGACCTGCCGGGATTTAGTTGCAAATTTTTCAACATTTTATACACTACGAAAACCATCGCGAAAGCGAGTTTTGATAGGAAATTTAAGAGTATGAGCACTATCGAAGAACGCGTTAAGAAAATTATCGGCGAACAGCTGGGCGTTAAGCAGGAAGAAGTTATCAACGCAGCTTCCTTCGTTGAAGACTTGGGCGCTGATTCTCTTGACACCGTTGAGCTGGTAATGGCTCTGGAAGAAGAGTTTGATACTGAGATTCCGGACGAAGAAGCTGAGAAAATCACCACCGTTCAGGCTGCCATTGATTACATCAACGGTCACCAGGCGTAAGTGAACATCTCCAGGCGGTCATTCGACCGCCTGAGTTTTATCTTTTTGTCCCACATCTCTCTTTTTTATCCCTCCCTGGAGGACAAGCGTGTCTAAGCGTCGTGTAGTTGTGACCGGACTTGGCATGTTGTCTCCTGTCGGCAATACCGTAGAGTCCACCTGGAAAGCTCTTCTTGCCGGTCAGAGCGGCATCAGCCTAATCGACCATTTCGATACTACCGCCTATGCAACGAAATTTGCTGGCTTAGTAAAGGATTTTAACTGTGAAGACATTATCTCGCGTAAAGAACAGCGCAAGATGGATGCCTTTATTCAATATGGAATTGTCGCTGGCGTTCAGGCCATGCAGGATTCTGGCCTTGAAGTGACGGAAGAGAACGCCACGCGTATCGGTGCTGCTATCGGCTCCGGCATCGGCGGACTCGGCTTAATCGAAGAGAACCACAGTTCATTGGTGAAAGGCGGCCCACGTAAGATTAGCCCCTTCTTCGTACCGTCCACAATTGTTAACATGGTGGCCGGTCATCTGACCATCATGTTCGGCCTCCGCGGTCCAAGCATTTCCATCGCCACGGCGTGCACCTCTGGTGTACACAACATCGGTCATGCGGCACGAATGATTGCCTATAACGATGCTGATGCCATGCTGGCGGGTGGTGCTGAAAAAGCGAGTACGCCTCTGGGTGTCGGCGGTTTCGGTGCGGCGCGCGCGCTGTCGACCCGCAATGACAACCCGCAGGCGGCAAGCCGTCCATGGGATAAAGACCGTGATGGTTTCGTGCTCGGTGACGGCGCGGGTATCATCATGCTCGAAGAGTACGAACACGCAAAAAAACGCGGCGCAAAGATTTACGCAGAAATCGTCGGTTTTGGTATGAGCAGCGATGCCTACCATATGACGTCGCCGCCGGAAAACGGTGCCGGTGCAGCACTCGCCATGGTTAACGCCATCCGCGATGCAGGCCTGGAACCTGGTCAGATTGGCTACGTCAATGCACACGGTACTTCCACTCCAGCGGGCGATCTCGCCGAAGCGCAGGCAGTGAAATCCGTGTTTGGCGATGCAGCCAGCCGTATCATGGTGAGCTCCACTAAATCCATGACCGGTCACCTGCTCGGTGCAGCGGGCGCGGTAGAATCGATCTACTCGATTCTGGCCCTGCGCGACCAGGCTGTTCCGCCAACCATCAACCTGGATAACCCGGAAGACGGTTGTGACCTGGACTTCGTTCCACACGAAGCGCGTCAGGTCAGCGGTATGGAGTACACCCTGTGTAACTCCTTCGGCTTTGGTGGTACCAACGGATCGCTTATCTTTAAAAAGGTTTGATTATCCGTTTGCATTGATAAAGGCCTGCATTGCAGGCCTTTTCTTTAAGGTTTCTCCTCTTGAGATCCTGCGTTCCCCCTGCCAGACTGACGGGCCACTGATAAGGAGCCGCTATGTTCTTGATTAATGGTGTGGAACAGGACTCACTCGCGGCTAACGATCGCAGCGTCCAGTTTGGTGATGGCTGCTTTACCACGGCCCGCATTCAGAACGGTATTCCCGCATTTTTTGACCAGCATCTACAGCGATTGCAGGACACCTGTCGCGCGCTATTGATCCCTTTTTCCGACTGGGCAACGCTTGGCCAGGAAATGCTGTCGCTGGCGCAATCGCACCACGACGGCGTGCTGAAAGTCATCATTACCCGTGGGAGCGGCGGGCGAGGGTACAGCCCTGCGGCTTGTCAGGCTCCGACCCGTATACTTTCCGTTTCCTCCGCACCTGCGCATTATCCTCGCTGGCAACAGCAGGGGATCACGCTATCGCTCAGCCCGCAACGTCTCGGTCGCAACGCTACGCTAGCTGGCCTGAAGCACCTGAACCGGCTCGAACAGGTGTTGATCCGCGCGCATCTTGAACAGACGGACGCCGATGAGGCCCTGGTTCTTGACAGTAACGGGTGGGTTACGGAATGCTGTGCGGCTAATTTGTTCTGGCGAGCAGGTGACACCGTGTTTACGCCGCGTCTCGACCATGCCGGCGTCAACGGCATCATGCGCCAGCATTGTCTTTCCCTGCTGGCACAAAGTCGTTTTCGCGTTGTCGAAATCACTGCAAGGGAAGACGCGGTGCGCAAGGCGGACGAAGTCCTTATCTGTAATGCACTGATGCCCGTCGTACCTGTGAATCAGTATGCTGACGCTCGCTATCTTTCACGCGAGTTGTTCGAATTTTTGGCCCCACTTTGTGAGCAGTCGATTAAGTCATGAAGAAAATGTTTCGGTTTGTCCTCCTGCTGTTCGTTGCGTTCGCAATTGCTGCGGGAGTCGGGATGTGGAAAGTCCGCCAGCTGGCGAACAGTAAGATACTGATTAAAGATGAGACGATCTTTACGCTGAAGGCTGGAACTGGGCGCATGGCGCTGGGCGACACCCTTTATGCGGAAAAAGTCATTAATCGTCCGCGTGTATTCCAGTGGCTGCTGCGTGTAGAGCCTGAACTGTCGCACTTTAAAGCCGGGACGTATCGTTTAACGCCGGGCATGAGCGTACGCGAAATGCTGAAATTGCTGGCCAGCGGAAAAGAGGCGCAGTTCCCGGTCCGCTTTATTGAAGGAATGCGCGTCAGCGATTACCTCAAACAGCTGCGTGAAGCCCCGTATGTAAAACACACGTTGAAAGATGACAGCTACGCCACGCTTGCCGAAGCGCTCAAGCTGGAGCACGCCGATTGGGTGGAAGGCTGGTTCTGGCCAGATACGTGGATGTACACCGCCAACACCACCGATCTGCAAATCCTCAAGCGCGCTCACCTGAAAATGGTGACAGCGGTAGAACACGCGTGGAAAGGACGAGCGGATAATCTGCCGTACCAGAATGAAAATCAGCTGGTAACGATGGCCTCTATCATCGAGAAAGAGACCGCCGTGGCCGGAGAGCGCGACAAAGTTGCCTCGGTATTTATCAACCGTCTGCGTATCGGCATGCGCCTGCAAACTGATCCAACGGTTATCTACGGCATGGGAGAAAGCTATAATGGCAAGCTCAGCCGTAAAGATCTTGAAACGCCAACGGCGTACAATACTTACGTCATAGCCGGAATGCCGCCAGGGCCAATCGCCACGCCAGGTGAAGCGTCACTGAATGCTGCGGCGCATCCGGCCAAAACGGCGTATCTCTATTTTGTTGCCGACGGAAAAGGCGGACACACATTTAACACCAATCTTGCGAGTCATAACCGCTCTGTACAGGATTACCTGAAAGCTCTTAAGGAAAAAAATGCGCAGTAAGTATATCGTCATCGAAGGCCTGGAAGGCGCAGGGAAAACCACTGCGCGCAATCTGGTTGTGGAAACCCTCGGGCAGATGGGCGTCCGTGAGCTGGTGTTTACCCGCGAGCCGGGTGGCACAGTGCTGGCGGAAAAGCTGCGCAGTCTGGTGCTGGACATTAAATCCGTTGGCGATGAGGTGATCACCGATAAAGCCGAAGTGCTGATGTTTTACGCCGCGCGCGTGCAACTGGTGGATACGGTGATTAAACCGGCTCTGGCGGAAGGCAAATGGGTGATTGGCGATCGTCATGACCTCTCGACGCAGGCCTATCAAGGTGGCGGTCGCGGTATCGATCAGCATCTGCTGGCTACCCTGCGCGATGCGGTGCTCGGCGATTTCCGACCGGACCTGACGTTGTATCTGGACGTAACCCCTGAAGTGGGCCTGAAACGCGCGCGCGCGCGCGGAGACCTCGATCGTATCGAGCAGGAATCCTTCAATTTCTTCCACCGCACCCGTGACCGCTATCTGGAACTGGCTGCAGCCGACCCAACCATCCGCACTATCGACGCCACGCAGCCGCTGGAAACCGTGATGCAAAACATTCGCAGCACCCTGGCAGCCTGGGTTGAGGAGCAGGGCGCATGAAATGGTATCCGTGGTTGCGACCTCCGTTTGAGCAACTGGTCAGCAGCTACCAGTCCGGACGTGGCCACCACGCGCTATTAGTGCAGGCATTACCGGGCATGGGCGCAGATGCACTGGTCTATGCGCTGGTGCGCTTCCAGATGTGCCACACGCCTGAAGGCCAGAAAAGCTGTGGTAAATGCCACAGCTGTCAGCTGATGCAAGCAGGTACACACCCCGATTACTATCAGCTCGTCCCGGAAAAAGGCAAAAGTACGCTCGGCGTTGACGCGGTCCGTGAAGTTACGGAAAAGCTTTACGAGCACGCCCGTCTGGGGGGCGCGAAAGTCGTGTGGCTCAGCGATGCCGCTTTGCTGACGGAAGCTGCCGCCAACGCATTGCTGAAAACCCTGGAGGAGCCGCCGGTGAATACCTGGTTCTTCCTGCAATGTGACGAACCCGCGCGATTACTGGCTACATTACGCAGCCGCTGTCGCCATTTCCATCTGGCGCCACCTGCTGAAAATTACGGGATTGCATGGCTGGGTCGTGAAGTGACAACGTCACAAGAAAGTTTACTGACTGCATTACGCCTGACGGCGGGAGCACCTGCTGCGGCGCTTGAACTGCTCGGCGAATCGCGCTTTGCACCTCGTCAGCAACTTTGCACCGCGCTGGATGCTGCACTTCTGAGTGCAGACTGGCTGTCGTTGTTGCCTGTGCTCAATCATGACAGCGTGGCGGAACGGCTGTACTGGCTGTCATCCTTGCTTCTGGATGCACAAAAAATGCAGCAGGGCATCTCACTGTTGACCAACGTGGATGCGTGGGCGCTGGTGCAACGTGTGGCTAACACGCTTTCTTCTACACGGTTGCAGGCGATGATTCACGATGCCTGTGCGTGTCGGGAACAGCTTCTTAACGTCACTGGCCTCAACCGTGAGCTGATGCTCAACGACCTTTTACTACGTTGGGAACACTGGCTGCAGCCGACAAGCGTGATGCCCATTCGTCACCTATAAGCCATTCACCTGTAATAATTCACCTGTAAAAGAACACCTCTAAGAGAGACATTATGTTTTTAGTCGACTCCCACTGCCACCTTGATGGCCTGGATTATCAAACGCTGCATAAAGATCTGGACGATGTGCTGGCGAAAGCTGCCGCTCGTGATGTGAAGTTCTGCCTGGCGGTAGCGACGACGCTGCCAGGATATCGTGGCATGCGTGAGCTGGTCGGTCAGCGCGATAACGTGGTCTTTTCTTGCGGCGTCCACCCGCTGAATCAGGACGAAGCATACGATGTTGAAGATTTGCGTCGCCTGGCGGCAGAAGAGGGCGTAGTGGCGATGGGCGAGACCGGTCTCGACTATTATTACACGCCGGAAACTAAAGCCCTTCAACAGGCGTCTTTCGCACACCACATCCGCATTGGGCGCGAGCTCAACAAGCCTGTGATTGTCCATACCCGCGATGCGCGGGAAGACACGCTGACAATTCTGCGCGATGAAAAAGTGACGGATTGCGGAGGCGTACTACACTGTTTCACTGAGGACACGGAGACGGCAGGAAAACTGCTCGACCTGGGCTTCTACATCTCGTTTTCCGGGATCCTGACGTTCCGTAATGCGGAGCAGTTGCGTGAAGCGGCCCGCTACGTACCGCTGGACCGGATCCTGGTTGAAACTGATTCACCGTACCTGGCACCGGTCCCGCACCGGGGGAAAGAGAATCAGCCGGCGATGACGCGTGATGTGGCAGAGTATATGGCTGTACTGAAAGGGGTGTCGCTTGAGCAACTGGCGCAGCAGACCACCGAAAACTTCGCCTCACTGTTCCATATTGACCCCTCACGCCTGCAATCTGCCTGATTCGTCAGCTTATTTTAAAGCTCGTAATTAATAATCAAAGCGAGTAAAGTTCACCGCCGAAAAAAGGGGGTGAACCCCTCTTTCTGTAACTGGTAGAAACAACTTTTGTAAAATAGTGCAAGGTTTTCCGAGTTTGCTAGCCGAAACGTGATGGCTGTCAAACAAAAACAAATCGAATTATTTTACTCTGCGTAATAAATAAAAAGGGCACTTAGATGTCCTGTTCACGGCGAGGTTCTCCCCGCTCGCCAATGCGTGAAAGCGTAAAAAAAGCATAAATACTCAGGAGCACTCTCAATTATGTTCAAGAATGCATTTGCTAACCTGCAGAAGGTCGGTAAATCGCTGATGCTGCCAGTATCCGTACTCCCAATCGCAGGTATCCTGCTGGGCGTCGGTTCTGCAAACTTCAGCTGGCTGCCAGCGGTCGTCTCTCATGTAATGGCAGAGGCAGGCGGTTCTGTTTTTGCAAACATGCCGCTTATCTTCGCAATCGGTGTTGCCCTCGGCTTCACCAATAACGATGGCGTTTCTGCTCTGGCATCCGTTGTTGCCTACGGCATCATGGTCAAGACCATGGCTGTGGTTGCACCGCTGGTACTGCACTTACCTGCTGACGAAATCGCGGCGAAACACTTGGCTGATACCGGTGTTCTCGGCGGTATCATCTCTGGTGCTATCGCTGCCTACATGTTCAACCGCTTCTATCGTATCAAGCTGCCAGAATACCTGGGCTTCTTTGCGGGTAAGCGTTTTGTTCCGATCATCTCCGGGATGGCTGCTATCATCCTCGGCGTCGTACTGTCCTTCGTGTGGCCGCCAATTGGTACTGCGATTCAGGACTTCTCCCAGTGGGCTGCTTACCAGAACCCGGTAGTCGCGTTCGGTATCTACGGCTTCATTGAACGCTGCCTGGTACCATTCGGTCTGCACCACATCTGGAACGTTCCTTTCCAGATGCAGATTGGTGAATACACCAACGCTGCGGGTCAGGTATTCCACGGTGACATCCCACGTTACATGGCAGGCGATCCAACTGCAGGCAAACTGTCTGGTGGCTTCCTGTTCAAAATGTACGGCCTGCCGGCTGCAGCTATCGCTATCTGGCACTCAGCAAAACCTGAGAACCGTGCAAAAGTGGGCGGCATCATGATCTCCGCTGCGCTGACTGCGTTCCTGACCGGTATCACTGAACCGATCGAGTTCTCCTTCATGTTCGTTGCGCCGATCCTGTACGTCATTCACGCTATTCTGGCGGGTCTGGCATTCCCAATCTGTATTCTGCTGGGTATGCGTGACGGGACGTCCTTCTCGCACGGTCTGATCGACTTTATCGTTCTGTCTGGTAACAGCAGCAAACTGTGGCTGTTCCCAGTCATCGGTCTGTGCTACGCGGCGGTGTACTACACCATCTTCCGCGTGCTTATCAAAGCACTGGACCTGAAAACCCCAGGTCGTGAAGATGCTACCGAAGACGCTAAAGCGGGTGTTGCCAGCGGCGAAATGGCTCCGGCTCTGATCGCAGCCTTCGGCGGTAAAGAAAACATCACTAACCTCGACGCGTGTATCACTCGTCTGCGCGTCAGCGTTGCCGATGTGGCAAAAGTTGACCAGCCAGGCCTGAAAAAATTGGGTGCGGCAGGTGTGGTTGTTGCAGGTTCCGGCGTTCAGGCTATTTTCGGCACCAAGTCCGATAACCTGAAAACCGAAATGGATGAATACATCCGCAACAGCTAATCAGTGATTGGGGAGAGACTAAGGCAGCCGAGAGGCTGCCTTTTTTTATGCCTGCGCCACGGGGCGGGGTGATGACAGGGTGATGCGTAGACCCGGCAAGCACGACGCCGCCGGGCGATCTGGTTAGAAATCGTAGCTGGCGGAAACCGAGAAGTTCAGTGGCGCGCCATACACGAGGTAAGACCCGACGTAGTCGTAATACTCTTTGTCGAACAGGTTGTTGACGTTAGCCTGTAGGGCAAAGTTCTTTGTCACCTGATAGCGACTGAAGAGATTCACGAGGCCATAGCTGCCCTGGTCGACGTAATCGCGACCGTTTGGACCGCCGCTGACGTTAGCCCAGGTTTTGTTCTGCCAGTTCATGCCACCGCCCACGGAGAGGTCTGGTAGCATCGGCAGCTGGTAGCGGGTAAACAGCTTCAGCGTGGTACGCGGTTGATCGGAGCTCACCGCATTCCCGTCTTTATCTTCCGCCACATAGCGGGTGGCCCCGAACGTCAGCTGCCAGTTATCGGTCAGCGCGCCGTTGAGTTCAAACTCGACACCCTGACTGACCACACCATCGAGCGATTCGTAAATTGATTCCCCGCTCGGCAGGTACGTGTAGGTGTTGTTCGCTACGTGGTCCTGTTCGATACGGAATACCGCCAGCGACGTGGTCAGACGGGTGTTAAACCAGTCAGCTTTGACGCCCGCTTCGTAGCTCTTGCCGGTGGTCGGGTCGAGATAACGGCCGTTGGCGTCGCGCTTATCCTGCGGCTGGAAAATATTCGTGTAGCTGGCATAGGCGGACCAGTCTTCATTAATGTCATAGACCAGGCCAGCATAAGGCGTCACATCATCTTTAGTGCTTTCCAGTCGCGTATCCGGCGCCCCGGCCGGGTTGTATTTGATGTTGTAGTTGGTGTAACGCGCCCCGAGTATCAGGTGCAGCGGGTCGGCCAGAGAGAAGCGGGCTGAGGTGTAGGCAGACGACTGGTTAATGTCATCTTTGCTGTAAAGCTTCCAGGCGGTCCACTGCGGATCGGCAATATTGCTGTTCCAGTTTTTAAAGCTGCCAATATCAACCATTCCGTAGAGCGCATCCGGCATTGAGTTATCATAATGATTGCGCTGATGACTCAAGCTGCCACCGACCATCATTTCATGCTGACGACCAAACAGTTCGAAATCGCCGCGCAGGAACGCATCCACCGCATCCTGTTTGCGCTCGCCGCGGTTCCAGCCGCCGTAACCGACCATTCCGCCGCCGGTGTCTTTGTCCGGGTAGCCGGACATGTACATCAGTTTGGTATCGAAATTGGTTTCCGCGTGCATCCCGTTGACGTGCGCTTCCCAGCCGTTATCGAAACGCTGGGTGAAGTTGGCGAAGATTTTAGTGCTGTCTTTGTCGGAATATGCCCAGTCAGGCGCGACGGTATCGCTGCGATCGTAATGTGTTTTGCTGCCGTCTGCGTACCAGGTCGGTAGGCCGCCCCAGGTGGGATCGGCGGTATGACTTTCTTGATACTCATAGCCGAGTGAAAGGGTGGTACTGTCGGTAAGATCCGCATCCACCACGCCGTAGAGGAATTTTTTACGGTAGTGGTAGTTATCCATCCACGAGTCGTTGTCCTGATAACCGGCAATCACACGGCCGCGTACGTTCCCGGATTCAACCAGCGGCGCCTGTAAGTCGAGAAGATAGCGCTGCTTATCCCAGCTGCCATAGCTGACGCTGGCGTTGCCCTGGAATTCACGGCTGTCAGCGTGTTTACGCACCATATTAACGTAGGCCGCCGGGTTCCCGGTGCCGCTCATTAGGCCTGTCGCACCGCGAACGACTTCAATACGGTCGTAAATGGCGGTATCGGTGGCGGTATCACCAAAGTTCCACACTTCGCTGATAGAAGTGGGTAAATCGTCATAGGCATAGTTGCTGACGAAGAAACCGCGGGAATAGAACACGGTACGATCGCTATCCTGCACCTGCGCCGTTACGCCGGTGGTATTGGTCAGCACCTGGCCGATGGTTTGTAGGTTTTGGTCCTTCATGCGCTGCTGGCTAATCACGCTGACGGATTGCGGAATATCACGCGGAACCAGCAGCAGCTTGGTTCCGGTGGTGGTGGTTTTAACGCTGTAATCCTGATCCTGTGCGTTGTTCGTGGCGTTATCAGCCGCACCTTCCACCACCACCGTTTCTTCATGGCTCGCATCAGCGGCGTGAACGGTGTGAGGTATTAAGGCGCAGGCGATACATGCCGCAAGAAGTGACGGCGAGGCGGGCAGTCTATGCTGCTTATTCCTGGTGTCAGAAGTGAAAGACATCGTAAGCCCTTATGTTGTCTGTTGTTATATGCGCAGTGTTATTGCATGGAAATGCAAATGCGAAATATACGCATTCATATTACCGGTGTAAACAAAGGTAAGCGGGCATCTGAAACTTTGTTTTAAAACGCAATGAAGCGGGGGATTAAACGGCAGTGCTCAAGCATCCAGCGGTAAATCCAGGAATGAGTAAGAAAAACGAGGGATCGGGTTGAAAGAGGGGAACTAAGTCGCTCATACTCTTACGTTGTTATCCGCATCGCACTTCCGGATGCAGGGGTGAATAAACGATACCGTACGGTAATCAATAAAAAGGAACACGCCATGGCAGAAGAAACGATTTTCAGCAAAATTATTCGTCGCGAAATTCCCGCGGACATTGTTTTTCAGGATGATCTGGTGACTGCCTTTCGTGATATCTCTCCCCAGGCGCCGACCCATATTTTAATTATTCCCAACGTTCTGATCCCCACGGTTAACGAGGTTTCCGTTGAGCATGAGCTGGCGTTAGGCCGCATGTTCACGGTAGCGGCGAAAATCGCCGAAGCGGAAGGGATTGCTGAAGACGGCTATCGCCTGATGGTCAACTGCAATCGCCACGGCGGGCAGGAGGTCTATCATATTCATATGCACCTGCTGGGTGGCCGTCCATTGGGTCCAATGCTTGCGCATAAAGGATAATGAAATGAAAGGTGGCCGAATTGCTGCACTGCTGACGGCGATGCTGTTGGCGGGCTGTTGGTCGCACCCGGAGATCCCGGTGGGCGAACAACAAACGCTGGTTATGGAGGCGAATGTTCTGGCCGCCGGTATTAGCGCCGACAAACCCGAACTCACCACCTCCGAAATCCAGTCGACCGCGTCGTCACAGCTCTACAACGAGCGGACCACGCCTGTCACCGTTCACTATCGTTTTTACTGGTACGACGCCAGAGGACTGGAAATGCATCCGCTGGAGGCACCGCGTTCGGTGACTATTCCGGCCCAGTCTTCGGTCAAACTTTACGGCAGCGCAAACAGCCTGGGTGCGCATAAAGTCCGGCTTTATCTTTATCTTTGAGGGGTAAAAAGTAATGAATAAACTGAGTCGCTATGCATTTATCGCGGCCGTGGCTATCTTCCTGTCTGGTTGTGTGGCGCAACGTGAAAAGCCCGCTCCGGTTGAAGAAGCCAAACCAACGCCAGAACAGCCACAGACGCCGCCGCCGACCACCGTGCCGGTCGTACCGACGATCCCGGTGCAGCCAGGTCCGATTGATAACAGCACCGCACAGCCTGAACAGCCTGCGCCGCGCGTCCGTCATTACGACTGGAACAGCGCTGCACAGCCACTGGTTGGCAAAATGCTGCAGGCTGATGGCGTAACGGCGGGTAGCGTGCTGATGGTCGATAACGTCAACAACCGTACCAACGGCTCACTGAATACCACCGAAGCCACCACGGCGATTAGCAATGCGCTGAAAGGGAATAACAAGTTTACCCTTGTGTCTGCGCAGCAGTTGGCGGTGGCTAAACAGCAGCTGGGCCTTTCCCCGCAGGACAGTCTGGGCTCACGTAATAAAGCGATGGGCCTGGCGCGTACCGTTGGCGCAGCCTATGTGCTGTATTCCAACGCCACCGGCAACGTCAATACGCCAACGCTCTCCATGCAGCTGATGATGGTCCAGTCGGGCGAGATCCTCTGGTCAGGTAAAGGTGCGGTTGCGCAACAGTAAGCTTTCGCGTGACGACTGTCTGTCACGCTATTTTCCCGGCTATCAACCCCTGGCTCACTCCGCTCCCGCGGGGCTGAGCGGGGGAAGCTGCATTATCGAACGTCAGGGGCATCGCATTGTTTTGCGCAAGCATCACGATTCGTCCGCGCCTGATTTTTACTTCCTGCGTCAGTACCGCGCGCTTCGCACTCTGCCTGCGACGCTTGCGCCACGGCCACTCGGCTATTTCCCCGGCTGGATGGCGGTGGAATATCTCGAAGGTACGACCGGGCCAACACTCCCTAATGCCCACGCCACCGCCACGCTGTTGTATCATTTGCATCAGCAAAAAAACTTCGGCTGGCGGGTTTCACTGTGGCCGTTGCTTGAACGCTACTGGCTGTTCAGTAGCCCGCTACGGCGCACACCGCGCTGGCTACGAATCCTAAAATGGCTGCATCAGCAGGGTGAACCACAGCCTTTGCGACTGGCACCGTTGCATATGGATGTCCATGCGGGCAACCTTATCGACACGCCAGCGGGACTGCGGTTAATCGACTGGGAATATGCTGCTGACGGGGACGTCGCGCTTGAGCTGGCGGCGGTGTGGACACAAACCCCGGCCCAGCGCTCGGCGCTTATCGCGGCCTACGCTGAGGCCTCGCATCTGGATGAAGCCTGTCTGGCGCAGCAGGTTAACCGCTGGCAGCCGTGGGTCCAGATGCTGATGATCACCTGGTATGAATATCGCTGGCAGCAGACCGGCGACCAACAATTTATTGCGCTGGCCGATAAAGGCTGGCGCCAGTTTTCGCATAAAGGATAAGAGAGGAAAATGTGGGCCCAGTGATGTTAGACGTTGAAGGGTATGAGCTGGATGCTGAAGAACGGGAAATTCTGGCGCATCCGCTGGTGGGGGGGCTTATCCTGTTCACCCGTAACTACCACGATCCGGCGCAACTGCGTGAGCTGGTTCGCCAGATCCGCGGTGCGTCCAAAAATCACCTCGTTGTTGCGGTGGATCAGGAAGGCGGACGCGTGCAGCGCTTCCGCGAAGGATTCACGCCATTACCGGCCGCGCAGTCATTCGCAGAATTGTTAGGGCTCGAGCAGGGCGGTGAGCTGGCGAAAGCAGCAGGTTGGCTGATGGCCTCAGAAATGATTGCGATGGATATCGACATCAGCTTCGCCCCTGTGCTCGACGTCGGCCACATCAGCGCGGCGATTGGCGAACGTTCTTACCATGCCGATCCGCATAAAGCGCTGGCGATGGCGCGCCAGTTCATTGACGGCATGCATGATGCGGGCATGAAAACCACCGGTAAACATTTCCCCGGGCACGGTGCGGTAACGGCTGACTCACATAAAGAAACACCGCATGACCCGCGCGCAGAAGCCGACATTCGCGCTAAAGACATGGCGGTATTCCAGACGTTGATCACCGAAAACCGTCTCGATGCCATCATGCCTGCACATGTGATTTACAGCGATGTCGACCCGCGTCCGGCCAGCGGTTCACCGCACTGGCTGAAAACCGTGCTGCGTGGCGAACTCGGATTCGATGGGGTGATTTTCTCCGACGACCTGTCGATGGAAGGTGCGGCGATCATGGGCAGCTACGCGGAACGCGGTCAGGCATCGCTGGACGCAGGTTGCGATATGATCCTGGTCTGCAATAATCGTAAAGGCGCGGTCAGCGTGCTGGATAACCTGTCGCCGATCAAAGCAGAGCGTGTTACAAAATTGTATCATAAAGGTTCATTTACCCGTCAGGAGCTGATGGATTCCACTCGCTGGAAGACGGTCAGCGCGCAGCTGAATGAACTGCACGAGCGCTGGCAGGCCCATAAAGCCGCTCTTTAACCTCCCGAACGGGATTGGCAGTGTTGTGAGGACGTTACAATTCACGAGGGGAATCGCCTTTTCAGGTGGTTCCCCTTTTTAGTTTCAACTTATTGATAATATTACACTTACAGTTGTTGTAACTCATTTTGGTTGAAAACTATTACCGGCTTTTCTATCTTTTCGTGGAGCGTTAGCCCCCCTTAGTCCCCCACGGAGTCCCCCAAAATGGCATTTTATAATGTGGAAAAAAGACAGAAAGCAGATGGAACCATTCGGTGGCGCTGCGTCGTGGGTGTGAAAGAGAAAGGTAAATACACCCACAGAGAGAGTAAGACCTTCTCTAAGGCATCCATAGCGAAAGCGTGGGGGGCGAGAAGGGTACTTGAGATTGAATCCGGCATTGCTGCCCCTACAGAGCAGAAGCCCGATGTAATTACCCTGAGTGAGTTGATAGACAAATATCTCAATCATCCCACCGTAAAGGCCGGAAGGTCTGCCCGCGCCAACCTGAACATGATAAAGCGGCACGAACTTGCCACCTGCGACGTGTTGACCGTTACCGCGAAAGACTTCATTGAATTTGGTCGCGTTCGCCGAGAGCAGGGGCGAGCACCCGCCACCGTAGCCAACAACCTATCCAACATTGCAGCCGTATTTCATAGCGCACCGCTGCTATTTAACATCACCGTGAATATGTCCGCGCTTGATGAGTCAAAAAAATACATGATTCACGCGGGAATAACTGGTCCGGCAAATAAACGAAATCGTCGCCCGACAAAAGACGAGGTTGAAATAATTTTGGCAGAGCTGCGCGATAGGGAAAAAAGAGCCTCTTCGGGTGCGCCATTCTCTCAAATGTTTATGTTCGCCATTCTTACCTGTATGAGAGTGGGTGAAGTTTGCAAGGTTCTCTGGCAAGACGTTGATTACAAAAATAAAGCAATCCTTGTTCGTGACCGAAAGGACCCACGAAAAAAAGAGGGTAATCACATGGTTGTACCCCTGCTGGGAACTGCGTGGGATATTCTAGAGGCACAACCAAAAACCGCAGACAGAATATTTCCATACAATAGCCCCAATATTTCGCAGGTCTTCAGCGCAGTCAAAAGCAAATTTGGCATTGTCGATTTGAGATATCACGACATGCGTCGAGAGGGGGCTAGCCGACTCTTTGAAATGGGTTTCAGCGTCGAAGAAGTTGCACAGGTCACAGGACATAAAAACCTCCAGACTCTATGGACCGTTTACCGCGAAATTTACCCCCAAACCCTTCATGATCGTTTTGCGGAGCTTCAGCGCCAACGTGAAAGCGCTATTGACAACAATGATTAACATCGGTTTATCATAAAAAGGAGCACAGAGTTTTGTGCTTGCTGCGCGGGCTAGCAGTTCCCTTTGTGAGCTGTGTCTGCTGTAGAGCTGTATTTGCGGTGAGGGTGTCACGCCCAGGTTGCAGAGGTGCAGTAAGAGAAATGGGGCATCTGGAACGCCACGCCCCATCGGTGACTCGTTATCTGGCTGAAGAGACTCGCGCATTGAGTTGCGGGAACAGTCTCCGCGATAGGTGCACACCGGGCAGGGCTGACGGGATAAGCCCCAACATTGCATCACCCTACTGGAGCGCCACGGTCTACCGGGTAGGGCTGGAAACTTCGTATGCGGAAACTTCCGGGACGAGATTCCAGAGAGTTAGTGACATTGGTTTTTGCTGAAAATGCTTAAACCTTTGTCACTTCTGTTTCTTGTGTCGTTGCTTCGGGTCGCGAATCCAAATTCACACCCTCCCGGCATGGTCTCAGAAATATTTTTTCCTGACAGTTATCACCCGGACTGGAAGTCCACGCACTAGCGGAAGCTGGTGATGAGTAGTAATCCTGCACATGCTCGCAAAGAGCAGCAGATCCAAAAAGCCAAAGCCCGCAAAGCTGAAGCAAGGCAATCCGTAACCGATGAGCAGAAAGAGCGCATTCGGGAAATGCGGAAGCTGGGATTTGCACCACGCAAAGGCAACGTAACCCAAAAGCACTTTGAGCGTTACGCGGCTTATCTTGAAACACAGGCAATGGCTAACCGCGCCTCCGTTCTCAACGGTGAGGTCGCTGTGTTTGCTGCCCGTGGTGGCTTAATGACGAGACTCTTCGACAAGATGGAAGAGGACGACATTAAGAGCACGGCGTTTGCCAACCTCGCCACAACCGCAACCCGCCTGATTTCTCTCGCCCCAACACTGGCAGAAAAATCCCGTTCTGAACTGGGATCGCATGTTGACGCGCATCTCACCGATTCGGAGCTTGATGCTCTTGAGCGTGAAGTGATGAAGGGCGTGAGCAATGACTGAGCGCCCGGAGTTCACAACCCGCGAGTACCGTGACCGCGTTCGCCGCATTGCCTCGATGGTTGTTTCTCAGGGCAAGGCGAGGATGCGCGAACACGTCCACATCCTGCGACAGGCTGCGCACTTCAACCGATTCTATAAGCTGGATTTCTTCGAGCCGTATCCGTACCAGATGAAATGGTATCGCTCAGGCTCGCAGTACCTGCTGCGCTATCTATCAGCAGCCAATCAGATTGGGAAAACATACTGCGAGGCGGTCGAGTTCGCTTATCAGGCAACCGCCATGTATCCGGCATGGTGGCCCGGCTTCCGCTGTGGGCGTGCTGATGATGACACCCGCATCATGTGGGCTATCGGGATATCAACCGACGCAACGCGCAAGGTACTGCAAAAGGAGTTGCTGGGAACATCTAATGCCCGTCGCCGTAATGAGATTGGATCGGGTTCCATACCGCGCGAACTAATCGACCTTGATAGTTTTATCTGTGATGGCGAGACGGTTAAGTCTTTCCGCTTATGGGATATGGCTGGCGGGCAAACAGAGGTTCACTTCTACAGCTCCACGCAGGACGAAAAGGTCTTCATGGGCCAACGCGTAATGTTTATTTGGGTGGATGAGCAAAGCGAGAAGGAAGCGGAGCTAATCGCCCAGTGCACAACGCGAACCACCAACACTGGCGGCTGTGTGGCCTGCACTGCAACGCCGGAAGTTGGCGCGACTGACTTCTACAACCAGTGTAAGCATGACAAGACAGGCGAAATCTATTTCCAGAATGCCACATGGAAGGATGCCCCACACATTACGCCAGAGCGCCGCAAATCAATGGAGGCCCGCATTCCATACTGGCAGCGCAAAATGCGTAGCGAGGGCGTTCCAGTGCTGGGCGTGGGTGCAATCTACCCGTACAGCGACGACCAAATCACCTGCACGCCGTTTGAAATCCCTTCGAGCTGGCGCGTTCTGGCTGGTCTGGACTTCGGTTACTCCGGGCTGGCTGATCCTTCAATCGTGGTGTTTCTGGCTTACGACCCTGACACGGGTAAGAAATACGTGTTTCAGGAGTGGAGCAGTGAGGGCGAGGGCGTTTACGGCGCTCCTGAGTCTGAGATTTACACCAACAGCCACATGCCTGATTACATGGCCCGCAAGATTATTGGCAGGGTGCCGGATGATTGGAAGGTAGCGACAGGCAAGGAGCCTGAAGAGTTCCACGCGCTGGGCTTACCGTCAATCCGTGTCATTTCCCCATCTGATGGTAACGGACAGCAAGCAGGAACCAGCATGACACGACTGGAAATCATGCGTGATGTTGGCGTGAAGTCATGCCCTGAAGTCTGGCAACTGCACGAAACACAGCTTCCCGGATTCACCAATCGTAAAACACTCACGGGTTCGATCTCGCTGTTGGCGCAATGGTTCCAAGATGGCGACCTCAAAATCTTCAACACCTGCACCGCGCTACTCCATGAGCTGCGCCTGTACCAGTGGGTTAAAGAGGGCCGCAAGACTGTCCCGTCCGACAAAAACAACCACTTCTTAGATGCCATGCGTTATGCGGCGACTCGTGTCGAGTTCGACGGATGCCAAATGTTTGAGGCGAAACGCGGCATTGATTACCACGTCGTCAGTATCAATGAAACCCCATACAAACGCGCCATGAAGGCATACAGCAAAGGCAATGCAGGAGCACGCAAACTGTGAATAAACGCGAATTGTTGAGCGTAATGCTTAAGCAGAAGAATGCCGCCGAAGAGATTCACGGCGTAATCTCTGAGCGCTATACGCTGTCATACGAGACGTACCGGGGCGAGTACCCGCCAAAGATTAACGACAACGATATTGCCGCTTCCCGCGTGATGTGGGAGTCATTCGAAAGTATTTACCCCTCGCTGGTGGAGTTATTCACCAATAGCCAGAAAGCCCCGGTTAGCTTTGACAGCGACCGCGTAACCAATGGCAAGTTAGCAGAGGCGGTAAGCCGCGCTATACATGGCGCAGTGCTCAAAATAGACGGCTATTACCGCCTCATGATGGAGGCCCTTAAAGAAATCCTCATCACGGGCAATCAGGCCGCGCGGGTTGGCTACGAGGAAAAGACCTACGAAACGCCGGAGGTGGCTTTTGAGGATGCGCCATGGGCTGAAGTTGCCGCTTATGGTGATGCACTGATTAAGTCGGGTTATAGCATTCATCACGATCTTGAGTTTGACGATGAGAACCACACGGCAACGGGTTCTATGTACGGTGAGCGAAAGATTAAATTCCCGGTCATCAATCTGATTAACTTCCGCAACTTCTACCTGCACCCAAAAGCCGTGGACGTGGCTACCTCCCCGTATACCGGATACTCCGAAGACCTCACCATTGCTGAAGCGGTCGAAATGGGGCTACCGGAAAGCAAGCTGAAAAATGCCAGCAAGGACACCTTCAGCAACAGCGCAGGCCAAAGCAAACAGCTCGTTGTTGTCAACAACATGGACGGTAATATTGACGCGCCGGACGCTGAATACGACGACTACAACCAGACAATCACGCTTTTCCATCATTACTGGCGCGGTTGCTACAAGGGCAAAAAGGTAAAGCTCTGGTATGTCATTTCAACCGACACCGAAATCCTAAGTATTGAGGCCGTGAAGTATTGCCCGCTGGTGCTGGGCGGCATGAGTGTTGTGCAGGGTTCTGGCTGGTCTGAGTCTCTTTACGACATGACCGTAACCGCGCAGGTAAACAAGACCCGCGCAATGCGTGCCATTCAGGCCAGCGCAGACGGTGCAGCGTATGGCGAGTACGTATATCAGGAAAGCAACATGGAGCCTGACGGTCTGGCGACGTTCCTGAATGATCGTGGGCCGGGCGCTGCGTACAACGTCCGCACACAAGGTGCTATATCCAAGCTCGGTGGCAATGACGTGCCGCAGGCCATGAATCTGCTGAATCAAGAGATTAACGAGGATGCACAAGCCACCATTCAGGGCAGCGCCGGGCAAGCTCAAGCGCTGGAAGAGAACAGCAACGCCAGCGGAACCGCCATTCAACTTACGCAGAACAAGCAGGAGCTGAACGAAAACCAGATCGCCTCCACCATTGCGGAAACATTCCTCAAACCGATTTACCGTCTGATGCTCTTTGTTATGCAGGAGATTGGCGAATCTATGGTGTTCGACGATGTGCGAATGCCTTACAAAGCCCTTCATGCTGACATGGGGCTGTCTATCAGCATTGAATCACCATATGACCGCGTGCGTGCGGCTGCGAACGTCAAGCAAGCCTATGAGCAATCGGCCCAGCTCGGCACGCTGCCAAAGAACTTCCAGCCGGAGAACGTCTACAACATTTACGCGAACTATTATCGCGCCATCACCGGGCAAGAGGATGTTAGTTCACTCATTACCCCGCCTGACCAGATGCCGCAGCCGTCACCGCTTGAGCAGACGATCACTAAGTTCATCACGGTAAACAAACTCCGCATGGAGATCGCCGCGACTGGCCTTGCTGAAGCCAAAGTGAAGGATATGCAGGCAGACGTAACCAAGAAGCTCAACGATTCCCTGTTAGACCTCGCCAAAATCGCGGAAATCAAAACTAACACCCGAATTTCAATGGTGGAAACCATGCTGAAGGCTAAAGAGCTGGAGCAAGGCGCAGCCAACGAAGTAACCCAAAAAGCGCAACAGCAAGAGCGCATCGACCAACAGCAAGGATAAGAAATGGAAAACCAGAATGAACCACAAGACACCAACACGATCCCGGCGCAAAACCCCGTGGGAGGAAACGGACGGTCAGCTCTTGCACAGGCTGTATTGCGGGCTACAAAACGCGAGCCAGCAGCGGCAGAAAACCACGAAGAGCCAGAAGAGGGAACAGGAGCATCATTTGACGACACAGCGTCAAGCGTGCTCGGTATCACCGACGATAGCGCCACGTTTCCGGGAAGCACTGGAGAGGGCGAAAGCGATGAGCCGTTAGAAGACGTTTGGCAGTTCGGCGGGAGCGATTACACCGCCGTACAGGTTGAGGAAGCACTAAAGGAGCGTGAGACATACGAGCGCTATAACCAGAGCGTTAAACCGCTGATGGAGACGCTTACCGACTACGGCAACCGCTTTGAAAAGGCCAGCCTGATCGCCTCCACTGAATGCGACAACGTAATTGCTGAAATGAACAAGGCGCTAGCCTCCGGAAAGCTCAATTCCCAGCAGTACCAACACGCGCATATGCAACTGCGTGATGCCAAGGCCCGAAAAACATTGCTGGAGCAGGCCGCGCAGGAAGAAACCGCGCTTCGTGCCTCCGCGCTGAAGAAGGTCCGCGAACAGAACGCCCGCCAGTCAGTCACCGCGCTGGTGCGTCAGGGTTGGAAGCCCGAAGAGATTACCGCCGTAGCCAACAATGCGCAGCAGGTTATCGGGGATAAGTTTGCAGACATTCTAAGTCCTGATTTGCTTCAGGTATTCCGTGACGCGGCAGAGCTACGCAACATCAAGGAGCAGACAGCCAAGCGCCTGAAGACAAAGGGCGGCAACGTGCTCAAAACCACTAAACAAGCGCCACAGCGCCCGCAGACAGCGACTAAGCCACAGGCGCAGACGTTCGGGCAAAAGGTGTGGGGGGATCGGTATAAATAATGGGTTTATTTGGAAAGTCTAAAGACAGCTCAGCTTCGTCTTCATCCACAAGTCACACCTCATCATGGCTTGCCCCTGTAGTCGAGCCTATCGTAACTGACTTCATCAACGGTTATGACGGCGTTGATTACGAAGACAGTGTGGTAGCCGGGCTAACCCCGGCAGAACAGGCGGCGCTTAAACGTGCTGGAGGCGGTCAGTCCATTGATACGGGCATCAACATTGCGAAAGGTGGCGCAAGCCTTATCGAGCAGTCCGTTGCAGGCATTCAGGGCTTACTTGGTGGCGGGGCTAAATCTCAATTCATGGGTGGCGTTACTGGGCTATACGGTGCGGCTGATGGCTTTATGCAAAATCAGGACAACGCCATTGAGCAAAGCGTTTACGGGCAGATGGGCCAGCAGTTCGGGCAGTCGGCACAAAGCAACATGGCATCAACGGCAGTTAGCGGCAGTAGCGCCGCGCAAAACGCGCAAAGCTCCATCATGGCTTCTGGTGCTAACAGCATGGTGCAGCAGGAATCAGCACTTGCCGCGCAGGTGCTGAAGGGTTCAATCGGTATTACAGGGAGCGCAATGCATGGCGAGGTCGGCCTTTTGGATCAACTTATGGGCGCTGGCAGTGGCATAGCAAAAGCTGGTTCTCATATGGCGGCTTCTGGTCTGAAAAACCAGATGAATGCAGGTGTGTTTGAGCAGTGGTTTAACCAGCAGGTGGATAACAACAACCGCAAGAACGACATGATGAACGGAAATATGGATCTCATCGACTTCAGCGTGTTGATGCAGGAAGTGCTACCAACGGCAGGGTTAGACACCACAACGAACTCCAACAGCAGCACAAGCAGCCACAGTGAAGGCCGGGGCAGCAAGGCCGGAATTACTGCGGGTACGCTGGCTATGATGTCGATGATGTAAGGGGATAAAAATGGGCTTTTTATGGAATGAGATGGGCAACGGCGTTAATGCGGTTGAGGGGTGGTTTGGTGGTGGGGCAGATGAGCCAGTAGTAGGTGCGCCAGATTATGCGGCGATGGAAAACGAAGCCTTTGGGGCTGGCGATACCGCAGAGCAGGGCCTTTCAGCAGTAGGAGAGCATGGGGCGTTGAACTCATCCCCATTTCTTCCGGAGTGGGCAACACAGGCGCTTGGGCCGCTGATGAAGTCAATCACAGGTGTTGCTATGCGCCCACATGCACAAATGCGCGCCCCGATGGGTGGTGGTGGGCATGGTGTAAATGCAAATGCTGCCGCTAACGGTCAGGTTGTAAACGAAGTGACCCAAATGGCAGGCGGCGATCCGCTACAGGGCATTACCGGATTTAAGAACCTGCTCTAAGCAGAATATTTGACTACAAAACTGCGTTGGCCATGCGACCGGCGCAGCACAAAATATTACGGAAACTATGAATATCAATAAACAGTTTGATGCTTTGTTTAGCCATTACGACAAGATGGCGGGTGAACTACTTTCCACCAACGACAATGCCGGAACCACCGCAGAAAGCGACCCGCTTAAGTTCCAGTGGGCCAAGCAAGAAGGTTTTGACCCGAAATACGATCCCAATAGCAACCAGGTTGTTTGGACCCGTCAACCGCAGGGCAATTACAACGTGCCGGACCTGCTGAAACTGCGTGGCTCTATGTCTCCAGAGACAATGGCAGAAACTTATCCGATGTTCGGTCTTAAAGGTACTCACGTTGATGAGCTGCTTCAGGAGATTTATCAAAATGTACTGGATGGGAAAATAACCCATCAACGCGGCGAAGAGCTTTGTTACCAGCTCGCGCTGGATACCTATGACGAAGCCAAAAAGCAGGGCAAAGCCAAAGGCGCAGCCGCTAAATCTTCCAGCGTAGAACAGACCGCAGCCAATGCCGCCAAAGGCAAGAAAATCGTAGAGGCCAAACAATGACAATTCGAACCGACCTACAGCAAAGCCGCCAGAATCAGGCGGGGATTGCCAACCTAAGCGCCGCGCAGGGCCAAAACATCGCACCCGGTCAGGGCAACACAGTGCCGAACGTCATGCAGACACAGGATCTGCTTGAGCAAATGATGGCAGCAAAGAACAAGTATCCGGTAGTAAACCCGCCAAGCGAGGAAGAAATACAGAAAACTATGTGGACCTCGTCCTTTGTCGTTGGCCTGCTGGGGGCGATTGTGTCCGGTAATGCTGCGGGTGGTATTGCATGTGGAATGTCTGCGGCCCTTGCGATTCATGACCATGGCTTTGACCTGCGCCAACGCGGCGATTACATCCATGATCTGCATGACAAAGGCTTTAGCGCCCCTGCAATTCTCAAATGGTATGAGACGGGGGATAACAGCGAACTGGACAAGGAAAGCGCTGCAATGGAGAAGAAGCGTGAGTTTGATGTAGGTCGTCAGGACCAGCGCGACCAATTCAAGGCAATGGAGGAAGACAAGCTTTTGGATCGCAATCAACGCGCGACTGAGTTCAATGCCGGACAGTCCCTGCGGCTTGCACAGTTTGGGGAGCAGAAAAGCCACAATACAGTAATGGAAAACATCGCCCAGCTAAACGCACAAAGTAATCGCATTGAAGCGGTGGCAAAGATGGGGGCGCAGGCTGGGGCTAATGCAGCGCAACCCGGTGCAGATAGTGGAGTGAGTTTACAGAATGCATCGTTCAATCCTCAATCCGTTCAGATGCCTTCAGATGCAGATAACTGGTCTCCACAGGAAAAAGCAGCATATATCGCGGCGGCTGGGCAGGCATATCACGGACAAATGCTTAAGGATGTAGTGCAGCAGGTATCGAACGCTAAAAACTTACGAATGGGCCTATCAACACCAAATCAACTATTTGGAAAGGTGGAGGACTATTACAAAAAAGGCATTACCGCCCCGCACACACAGGCAGGCGATTTTCAGGCAAACCAGTCTGTTCTGGGCATCGAAAGTCCTACGGCTGCGCCGCGTGCAAATCAGGTGGAGGCGACAGAGCAGCACATGCCATCCGGCCCTTATGGCTCGGCAGTTGATTGGTTAAGCCGTAAATCAGGCTATGGGCAGAGTGACGCTGGGAGGGAAAGTACAAATAAAGTCCTAACGAACTCATTCATTCAACAGGCGAGCGGACTGGCAAATGAAGCGAAAAATGCAGTCCAGTCGGGTGGGTATGACCTGAATAATCCCGCGATTCTCGCCGCTGTAGTTTCTGGACTTGGGGGGCACATTGGGGGTGAGGACCTTAAAAAGTTAATGAGCGGGGAAATTACCCCGGAGCAGTGGGCCCAAAAAGAGTCTGATAAGTATTCAGCCCCAAAAGATTTTGGGGCGGCTCCAACGGCAAAAAGTCAAGGTAAGCAAACTCAAGGGGATTATTGATGCCGTACTCTATGCGATTACCAAACGGCTTTTTGCTGAATAACGTCCCGGATGACGCAACACAAGAGGATATAGCAAAGCGAGCTATTAGTAAGGGTTATGCGGTCCCGGAAGACTTCAAGGCATACCCGGATGTGTATCGGCAGGTGGCTAAGCCCGGAAGACTGGAATCTTCCCTGGGTGCAACCCCAGAAATGATGGAAAACATTAACGACTACTCGCAAAGCACTCCGGTAAAAATTCAGCATGGCATAAGGGATGCCGCGTCATTTTTGACCGCCCCGGAAGGTGAAGGTTTTTCAACTGCCCTTAGGCTGGCAACGCAAGGCGGGGGGCAGGCTGCTGTCGCTGGTGCGCAGGACATTATCGGAGGGCACCCGGAAGATGCGTTGGGCGATATGTCGGTTGTGGCAATCACGCCTCCAATCTTGCATGGTGGTATGAAGCTGGCGGCACCTGTACTTGAGAGATTTACACCAGCCGCAACGCAATATCTTAAAGGCAGGCTTGGGAAAGTTACCGCCGCCGAGGACGTGGCGAACGCTGAAAAATATGTTGATGAGGCTCCCGTATCGGAGTCCGAAAAAGTCAGCGAAGCGGAAAAAGTGGTGGGTAGCGCGAATAAGCAAGATGATCGCGTTAATGCCTTGTCGGCTCTTGAGTCTCAATGGGTGGATGAATATAACCAGAAGATTGCACGTCGGTTGGTGGGTGTGGAGGGGGAGAGTTATATCCTAAAGGGTTTGAAGCCAGACGATACCGGGGCGTTAGGTAAGTCGGCTCCTGAGGCGCTTCAGCAGTTTAGGAAATTCACTGAAGAATATGAAAATCCTCACCTTCCGTTCCCCGGAGATGAGCGCCCGGAGTTGTCCGGCTATGGGCAGTTTGAGCAGGTTATGCGCGCGGAGCACGAGCCGACAAATGCCATCATCAACCGAATAGATGCTGGTGAGGATGTTAAGCCGGGTGAGCTATACGAGGCTGTTTCCTCTTACATCCACGGCACAAAGCACGGGCTAAATGAGTTTTTGGAAACCTCGCCGCATATAAGGATTAACAGATTGATTTCGGCAATCAAAGAAGCGCCAGAAATAACCCAATGGCTAGATGCTAAGGGGGTGGTTAACCCTGAAGCTAGACAATACATCGCCGCTAAACACGCCGCCGCGCATCGCGCAGGTGTAGCGGATGCTTATGAGGCCGTTGTTGGTAAGCTGGACAAGGAGCTAACCAAAGAGCGATCACTTGCCTCTGCGGAATATGAAGAGGCAAGGGGGGCGGGAATAAGGAACAAGCAAACCGCACTGGATCATAAAATTAAACTTCTGAAGAAGATGCAAGTCAACGTTCAGTCGGTTCTGAATGACGCAGCAGGAAGAAAGGTTGATGGAATCGCATGGAAGGACCTTAACGAAGACGAAAGGGCAATTTATTGGGCCATGGCGCACACCCATGAGGGGGCGCAGCGCGGGGCCAAAGTTATGCGCATGTATGAGCAAATGGAGTCTGTGAAAGCAGCGTTACCGGGCGTTAGAGCGGCAACCGCAATGGATAAAGTTGGTGACAACTTAGCGGCACAGGTTGGTGCTGGCTTTATGTTTGGCGGCCCCGTTGGCGCTATGCTTGCCCCGCTGGCTAAAGCTGGTGGTGACAAGGTAGTGCGTGGGGCAGTACGCAGAGTTGTGGGGAGGGAGGCGCGAGAAGCATTAGAGAGGGCAGCGAAAAATAATTGACATCAATAATTTATCAATGATCTAATCGCCTCGAATTAATATCATTTTGCAAGTTATCATCCGGGCTGGATGCCCACCAAAGGAGGCCTAAATGACATGGCAATCCTTTACTCATACGAACACGTAGGCGTTAAAAGCGAAGTAGCTAATAGCATTGCAGTGCTGCGACCAGAATCAACCATGTTTTGGTCTACCATCGGCAAAAAACTCATTGAAAACCAAATTCACCAGTGGCAGATCGACAGCCTCGATGCGCCCGGTGAAAACGCATGGCCTGAGAACGTCAAATGGGCTGATGTGCCGAAAGATTACGGCCCGACTAAGATGCTCAAAAACACCGCGCAGAAAATGCTTAAGGGCCTTGCTGTTACCAGCGAAGCGCAAAAGCAGGGTTATTACGCGGGTACTGGTCAGTTGGATCGCCAGTCTGAAAAGCGCAGCGTTGAGCTTAAATCTGATTTTGAGTGGGCGCTCTTCAACAACATCACCATTATCTATGCTGGGCGTGATGACGATGGCGCGTCTATTGCTGCGAAGATGGGGGGGGTTAAGTGCCTTATTTCCAGCCTTGACGGCGGTGTGACTATCGCAGCAGACCCGCTCAAAAACATTAAAACCTATATCGTTTCAGAGTCTGAAAAACCGACCGAAGACGATATCAAAGACGGCTTAAAACGCCTAAAAACCCTTGGCGCGAAACCTGAAATCCTGATGGCCTCAATGGATATGAGCGACACCATTTCAGGTATGCAGGAAAAAACCGGAGAAAACGGAAACCGCGTCCGTGTGTTTGAAAACTCCACGGAAGTGAGCTGGGAAGTTAGCACCCTCACAGATGCCTTTGGTCAGACCGTTAAGGTCATGTTTAACCCGGCAATGCCGAACGGCACCGTGTTTATCTATAACTCTGAAGACTGGCAGGAAGCCGTATTTGAATCACCTGAAGTGATCGCACCACCGAAAGATGGCGACGCAGAAGAGGTGATCTTCAAGTTGTTCTCCGGCGTTGAGCATTCCAACCCTTGGAAATCGGTGTGGATCGAGGGAAAGCCTTCAGCGTAACTGGTGGCTCCATCGACTTAACCAGTGACGCGATTGATGTAGGCGAAGAAGTCGATATTACCGCAACGGCGACCACTGACCCGGAAGACCCGCAGGACGGCAGTATTCACTATGAGTGGCTACTGACCGATGAAAGCGGCGGTCTGACGCTTACGTGGGATGGCCCAGTCGCGAAGATTGGCGGCACAGCGCCAGTGGTGGAAAAATCAGGCACCTGCAGTGTGACTTGTACCGCGAACGGCACGGCACTGGATGGCGCTGATATCTCTATCACGCAGCTACCAGCGGCACCTCAAAAAGCCAAAGCAACTAAATAACTTCAAGCCCCTTAACTGGGGCTTTTTTGTTGGATAAAACAATGTCTACAACCTACGACAACATTTTGGCGGCAGTCAAAGCCACTTCGGGCCGAACCGATAGCCAGACTATTAACGCCATGCCGCAATTTATCGCAGCAGCGCAAACGAAGCTGGATAGCCTTTTACGTGTCGGCAGCATGAGTTCAAAGGTCACGTATAACACGGACGATGTTAGCGTTGATGCCTCTGAATTTCTGAAAATAGAAAGCGTAACAATCGGCGGGCTGGTGGGTACGGCGACCACCTACACCAAAATCACAGCCCTCCGTAAGCTGGTGGAGAGTCGTCCCGAAACCGCCGGGTATGATTTTCACTACGCCATGAATGGCAACGATATTGAGCTTGTGAAGCCCAACACAGTTTTGGTTACGGGCTATAAAAAACCGCCCCGCATTTCATCGACCGTTCAGACCAACGCATACACAGAAGGGGCTGAGAACGCCATTTTGTGGCTAGCCCTATTTTACTGTGCCAACTTTTGCCGTGATGAGGGGGCGGGAAACTGGCAGGCGCTTGCGACTGATGAAGTGGACACACTTAACGCAACACGCGATCAGTTCTCTAAAACAGGCACAGCAAAGGTAAAGCGCCATGGCGGATTCTAAACAAAAAGCGCACCCGGTCATGTACGCACTCGCTGTCATCGGGTTTTCTGGCGTCTGCACTATTGCTGTATTTTGCTCAAAAGTTGGCGCAGCACAGCTCCAGCTTGAACAAGTGGTTGCAACGCAGGCAAGGCAAACGGAAACGCTATCTCAGCTCGTTAAGAGCGAAGCTATTGACCAGTATCGCTTAGACCATCTGGAGGACCATTAATGCCACAGGAACAGGCAACAGTAATAAGCGAACTTCAGCCGGATTGGCCTTTGGGTACTGACCCCGAATCACAGGGCGACGACCATATACGGATGATTAAACAGGTAATACAGAACACCTTTCCGGCGCTCAACGGAGTGGTAACAGGCACGCCGACGAAACTCAACAATTGCACTGAGGGATTTAAGCATCTGGACGCGGATGAAACATATATAGAGCGTTTCAGTATTACCAGTCCGACAGATACCACAAAGGGCATTGCACTACAGTGCTCCACGCCGACAGCGGACCAGTACATTACAAACCCGTCAATGGTTGTTACATGGAGAGCAATTCAAGACCTTGTGTACCCGGTAGGAACCGTGCTTGTTCGCGCTCATAGCGACAACCCCGCAGTTTATCTAGGGTTCGGCACATGGGTGGCGCGACAGGGTTCAATTTATGGCGCGGGAACATTATCTGATGCGGTAGGGATGAGCGGAAGCGTAGGAGCAGGAAAGGTTAACGGTAACTGGCGTATTCAGAATTCAATGCTGGCTGCCGCCACGCTAAATCTAGCAATGGATGCCGTTTCACCTCATACGCACACATATTCCCTGCGTGATGGCGCGAACCCGACAAGCGCGACACAGCCAGATAACGGCGGGCACAACTTGGGTACCGGGAATACTGGATCAGCGGGAGGGCATACGCCGACGGGTAAGGTGACAATTGGGACAGGCACGCCGACATCTGGGGCCGCTCATTATGCGCCGGGGTACGCGTTTTACGTATGGGAGCGCACTGCATGACGAAACCCGCTATTAACCAGTTAGGGGCGGTGGGTTTGATGCTCGACGGCGACCCGACAATGTTGCCGGATAATGCATTTACAGACGCGCTTAACATCCGTTTCAATGGACGGGAGATTGAGCAGACGCTTGGCAATGTGTTTGCGCCGTACTATACCAGCATGGGTTCTGAACAATGGACGGCAGGCATTATCTGGCAAATGCAGCCCGTCATTTTTGACGGGTTTAGTAATGGTGCCCGGCTTCTTTTTTGTCTGGTGACAGTAGAGGGGCAATCAGGCAATCCCGACACCCTGAACGCATACCAGCAAAACATGAGCAACCCGGAATTTAAGTGGCTAACCGTAATGGACGGGTGGCCCACTAACGACCCGTGGAGCGCCTATAAGGGCCAGATAAATAACTGCCCGTTTTTTGGAATGGAAGCGCAAGCCCCGGTTGGCAAACAATACGACTGGACAGGTTTTGATTCGCTACCGGGATGGGGGGAGCAGACCGGAGGCGATCAGGTTGTCGTTAACCGTCGCTGGACGTGTAAGAAATTGGTGGCATTTGATAACCGCCTAATCATGCTGAACACCACAGAGGAAACCAACGGCGGCGTCGATGTTCCATATCCTACGCGCCTGCGCTGGTCTGGATTCTGTCAGGAAAACGCATTCCCTATTAACTGGGACGATACCGCAGCAAACCGCACGCCGGAAGATTTCGCCGCAGCCGTCATTGATGGTTACGCGGGCTGGCAAGACCTGACCAGCTCAACAGAGGTAATAGACGCGTGCGAAAACGGCGGCACGCTGCTCGTTTATACCGAGCGTGAGACGTTCAGCCTAACGCCCTCAGGCAATGACCAGTCGCCGTTTATCACCAAGCTCGTTTATTCCGATTTGGGCGTGCTGGATATCGGTTGCAGCGTTAACGCTAAAGGCTACAACTATGTTTTCACTGGCTCAGATGTTGTACGTCATGACTCCGTTTCATGGAAGTCGATAGCAGATGGCGCGTGCCGTGAATGGCTGGCTGATTTGGTTGCCGCCGCTGCGCCGGGAATGGTGCGCATGATTAACTACCCCGAGTTAAACGAAATATGGGTAATGTGCCGGGGCGACGACCAGGACAATGGCGACTACTGCAAAACACAAGCCCTGACGTACAACTACATTAACGGCACATGGTCAAAGCGCACCCTCCCGTATATCTATGATGCGGTCTTTGCCCCGCTGGCACCTGAATCAGACATGATCCCCACGGTGTGGGATAACAACCCCAACACATGGGACGCTGAAACGAAAACATGGGATACCGGGCGCGCGAAGGTATCGCAAGGGACGATGATTGGTAGTTGTGGCGCTGGTGGCGTGTATTACCTCAATAGTGGTTACAAGGAGTCCCGACACGTTTACAGCGGTAGCGCTTGGACAATGCAAGGCCGGGATTTACAGTGCTATGCCGAACGGCGAGGGATGGAATTTGGGGTGGGATTCCGCTACATGATTCAGGAAACCTACCTGAACGGGCGCGGCACTGACCCCGTGATGATAAAACTTGGGCGTTCAGATAACCCGGACGGCGGTTATACGTGGGAAACGCAAAACATCGTATCACTGGCAACCCAGCGAAAATTAACGTGGCGCACCGAAGGCGAGGCGCACGGCTACCGGCTGGAGATTTCCGGGCGCGGCTCTATCCCGGTTGGCATCACATTCAAAGTAACGAAAACAGGGGGCGCATACTGATGAAAGGCCAGATTCAAGCTGCAAAGACCGCACAGCGTGAAAATGCCCGCCGCCGCAGTAAAGAGGCAACCCGTAGAACTTCGTCAGCCTCCACCAGTAACACGCAGAGCGAAGTAACTGAAAGGCCTCCACAGGTTTACCGCGTTCCACAAATCAACGTACCGCAAAACCTGCATGATGCCGCAAAGTTGATACAGGGCGAACTGACCAAAATAGCGCAATCACAGTCCATTATTTTAACGCTATGGGAAAAGCTACGTGGGCAGGTAGCCGGAGCTGATAGCGTGCAATTTAACGTTCCGGTTAATTTTACAGATGGCATCGCATTAAACGGTGTGCCTGTTACTGACTGGCGATTCCGGGGGACATACGAATGGGACGGTGTACCGTGGACGGCAGATACTGGTCTTTACATTGAAAGGAACTCAAGCGATACGGCTTCAGACATGGTTATTCAGTTTTACGGCGGTGGTGGCGGCTCATGCCCCGCAATGCAATTCCGGGTTGACTATAAAACCGGGGGGTTGTCCTACCGTTCTGCCCGCGACAAGTACGGGTTCGAGGTTGATTTTGTAAAGCTGGCAACTCAGACGGCACTTGAGCAGGCTAAGAAAGATATCTTCACCACGCTGCGAGTTATGAATCCCGGCCTTCTTATACCTGCCGAATAAATGGAGTAAACAAAAATGTTGACCAGGTAAGCATAATTGATTACTATGATCCCATGTTCAACAGCATGGAGAAACGGTGAAGCAACGAGAGTTCAGGCGGTGGCTTGAGTCTCAGGGGGTTGAAGTTTCAAATGGTAGTAAACATATGAAACTAAGACTAAACGGGCGCTACAGCACAATGCCAAGGCAGCCCGGCGACGAGATAAAGGAACCACTAAGGAAGGCTATACTCAAGCAGTTAGGCCTGAAATAACAAACCAGCCCTTCGGGGCTGGTTACTCGGAGAGCTTCACCGAACAATATGAGATACCCAGTAAACTTAAGCCCGGCACCGGAAGGCGGTTTTGTGGTGAGTTTCCCCGATATCCCTGAAGCGTTAACGCAGGGGGATACAAGGGAAGAGGCCCTGTCTGAAGGTTTGGACGCGTTAATAACGTCTTTTGAGTTCTACTTTGAAGACAATAAAAAAATCCCGCTACCGTCTGACGTGGCGCAGGGTGATGAATTTGTAGAAGTGCCTCTGAGCGTTGCCTCAAAGGTACTTTTACTCAATGCGTTTTTAGATGCGAACATCACCCGGCTGGAGCTGGCGAAGCGAACCGGAAAGCCTAAGCAGGAAATCACCCGCCTGTTTGATTTGCACCACTCGACGAAAATCGACGCGGTACAAATGGCAGTAAGGGCGTTAGGCAAGGAGTTCACGATCGGGATTTTGTAATTTAGCCATCAGCACTTAATGACCATCACTAACCCCATGATGCCTTTAGCATTGTGGGGTTTTTTAATGGCTGGGAGTGGCGGTTATGTTTATTTCAGGCTTTACCTTAATGTTGGTGGTGGGGGTAGCGTGTTGGGCGTGGTCAAGGGAGAGGGCGCGAACGCGAAAACTTGAGGTGTTGATAGATGAATTAGTCGTGCTTCATCAAAAAGAAATGGATGATTACGAATACCATGTAAAAAAGAGCCTTGAAACAACATTAAACCGACTTAGATGCGGGAGATGCGAGGATGTTGATGAGGAGCTTGCTTATATGCTGGAGCACTTCGACGTGTACAGGCTTATGACAAGGTAGGGGTGGGAGATGAAAGTTGTCATAGCGGCTTTTGCTCTGGCGTGTTCTTGCCAGGCTATTGCAGATGGTAGTGTGGTGGATCTGGGCAGCTCATTTGTCTGCATGGACGTTTCGCCAACGCCGATGCGGATTACCGATAAGGGATTAGTGATGGGGGGCGTGGTTTACCCGCTAATAAATCCCAATGCCTCAAGCTCTCCGACTATTACCAATGCGATTTTTGGTAGTGCGGATGGCCTGAGCGAAATAGATGTTCACCAGAATGAAAATGGCGGGGTGAGTGTTAGCTACATGAAGTTCCGGGTAAACCCGATTGATGCAGGAGGCGATCCTGATAAATTTAAAATTTTCGAAAAGGCTTCGTTTGGTGTTGAGGAGCCTCCTGCATATTTTCACTCCAAAAATAGAGGTTGCAGAAACTGACTTCCGCAATCCCCTTCGGGGGATTTTTTGTTTTTGTGGTGGTTCATTATGGGCATACGTCAGTTTAACTAGTGTTTTTGTACTGGTTTAGTATGCGTAATTGACTTAAAGTTAACTGGTTTAGGATTTGCATTCAAAGTTAACTAGAGAGGTTAAATAATGTCCTCCGTCGTTTTTGGGTATCTACGAGCATCGACCAATGAGCAAGATGCAGAGCGTGCAAAAAATGACTTGATCAAATTTGCGGCAGAGCATGGGTTGCGATCTCCAATATGGCATACCGAAAATGAGAGTGGTTCAAAATTAGACAGGCCGGAGCTTTTTCGGATTCTGGAGTCGGCGCAAAAGGGCGACGTGCTTTTAATTGAACAGGTGGATCGTCTCTCACGATTAAATGCTGATGATTGGTTGAAGTTGCGCAGCACAATAACCGAGAAAGGCATTCGCGTTGTGGCGCTGGATTTGCCTACATCTCATATGCTGGCGGCCCATGGTGACGAGTTTACCGGACGCATGCTGGATGCGATTAACGGGATGATGCTGGACATGCTGGCAGCTATTGCCAGAAAGGATTATGAGGATAGGCGCAGGCGACAAAAGCAAGGAATAGCGAAAGCCAAGGAGGAGGGGAAGTATAAGGGGCGCGGCGCTGATTTAGCTAAACAGGCAGCGATAATATCCCTTCTAAAGAGTGGCAGCAGTTACAGCCAGATAGAAAAGGCTATGGGGGTGAGTAGGCCAACCATCGCCAAAGCGGCAAAAGTGGCAAAAAATGCTGAAATCAAAACATAACGAAAAAAGCGTTAAATTCAGCTTGCTAACATAACGGAAAAATCGTTAAATAAGATCATCGAGGCGACAGAGGAAAGAATGAATCTTCTTGATTATATTGAAAATTACTATGGCGGTAACAAATCGGCGTTTGCAAGAGCAAATGGGGTGCCGCCGCAAAGGGTTACAGAGTGGGTGAATGGTGATTACGTCGTAATTGACGGGAAGCTCTATAGCTACCGCCGTGATCTCGCCGAAATCGAACTTAAAAAATAACAGCGAAGCCGGAGCTTTTATATAGCCCTCTTCGTGAGGGCTTTTTATTGCCCAAAATCAGCCAAAGGAGCAGTAAATATGAAAGCAGAAATCTTAATTCAGAAGTCCCAACAGGCATGTAACCGCCTTAACGCCGCAATGGCCTGCGAATACGTTCGCAACTTCTCGTTTGTATCAGATGAGCAGTTACAGCGCTTTGAAAACGTTATGCATCGACTCATGAAGAAGTACGACAGCAGCGTATACGGTGAGCTTTGGTTAAACGCAGAAGGTGAGCTGGTGGCCCGTAGTTTTGAGGTGCAAGCGTAATGGCTACTAAGCGCCCTAACAAAGCAGAGCGTGAATGGGTGGGTAAGGTGTCCGCGCTGGGTTGTGTGGCCTGCTACGTTCAGGCCGGAGTGTGGGGAACGCCCGGAGAGATCCACCACATAAGAGCGGGGCAGGGTTGGGCGCAGCGGTCAGGCTGGAGGAATGTGATTTGCCTTTGTGTAGGCCATCACCGAAATGATGATCGGGTAGCCGGAAAAATAGCCATTCATGGGAATGCTGGCAAAAAAACGTTCATAAATCAGTATGGTGAAGAAGCTGATTTACTAAATATAACTTTAGATAACATTTAGAAACCACATCAGGCACGAAAAGGCCAGCATCAAAAAACGCCTCCGAATATGCACTACACACCGAAACAAAAAAGAGAGTGTGCAGTGAGAAAATTTAAAAATGTATTTGAAAGCATTATCTGCAATGCAGAAGACAGCAAGCTTAAGAGCTTGAGGGAGTTTTGCAGGTCGCGCTCGAATGCCAATGAAGTGACATTAAACGCAATTGAAAAGGAATTGAGGAAAAGAAATGAAAAACCCTATTCACGCAATTAAAGAAGCAATTAATGCCCGCCATGAACTGGCAATAACTCGTTCGTGGGCTGCATATCTTGAGGGTGAAATTAAGGCGCTTAATAAGAAACTATGCCGCGACAATATTTCTATCAACGAGCTTGTCCGTGAGAATGAAATCATTTCTGGCGCGAATACGCGCTTGCTCAAAGAATTGGCAGCGGTTCGTCACCTTGTCGGAAAAGAGCTTGAGCTTGTACATACCTGCATGAGTATTCATTCAAGTGGGAAGGTAATCAAGAAACGTACATTCAATCACGCGGTGGGGGCGGTCCTGCGCGCCCGTAATGGGGTTCGCAATGCAGCGTGTGCTGACGTGTGGCGGTGTCAGAATAGCGGAAAGAGTGGTAAAGCAACTGAGGCGGCGCCCGCTACTAAATAGCGAGTTGGCGGCATTGTTGGGGGTGGATGAATTATTCCTATATAAGGCGTCCAGAAATTTCGTTAAAAAAAGAAAATCCTATGAAATAACGGCGGGTGAGATATTTGTAAATCCTCTTGGTAACAAGGATCGCCTATATCATTTGACAATGTTTAATCCAGAAGAGGGGAGGGGGAGTAAAAATATAAAGAATTGTCTTCATTTGACTGGCGTCAATTATGAAGAGGAAAAGGAAAGGCGCATGATTCGCCTAAGAATGGCAAAAGAACGAAGTAAATTAATTAACGCTGGGAAGTATTGCCAGCAAGAGGAGGAAAAACTATGCAAAAAGTTTGGCGAGAAGTGACTTTATTCACCGTGGGCGCATCGGTGGTGACTATGGCCCTGCTTATTTCAGGCTGCACGGTAGTTAAAAACGAGTCGAACAGTAACTCAGCTGTAGCTCTTGGCGGGGCATGTGCAGCAAAAGCTAACGCCGACTCGTATCAAGCATCTTACTCAAAGCCTGACGTCGCGAAGGTTATCAAAGCCGTCATTAAAAGCAACTAAGGCGGTAAGAATGAGCAAAGTTAAAACCGTTGCGGGTTTGTCCCGTATTCAATGTGCAACGGAAGCGGCAGCCCGTGCGTTACAAGGGGGAATGGCCCCGTCATACGTGGATCACTGGCTTAAATGGTTCGATGAAAAACCGTGCTCAAAACTCCCGCACAAGAACGAAAAGGACTGTGCCGGGTGTCTGGACAAAAAGAAGTGTGAGGGCAGCGAATGCAATTCCGAACGGTAACGGGGCTGGGTTCGCCGGGTTACGGTCGCAAGGCGGCTGAACTGATTGAAAAGCGGATAGCTAAATACGGAAGCATTCGCGCGTACTACGAACACATGAAGGTAAATAAAAAGTGAGAAGCAAAATTATTCCATTACTGCGTTTTGAGGAAGGCGTACGACATACCCCTTACCGTGATTCACTCGGTTATCCGACTACGGGGGTAGGGTTCAGGCTTGCCGCCGCAGGTCAACCGCTGCCGTCCTTCCAGATTGGTGATGCAACGATTAACGCATGGCTGGGGGAGCTGGTGGGTGACACGCACGACGACATGTCATGCGTCGACGACATCGTTGATGCGATGTGCGAATGCAACCAGCAGCGCCGGGACATTCTCACCAGTATGGCCTATCAAATGGGCGTGGCAGGACTTGAAGAGTTCCAGCACATGCTACAGGCCATCATTAAGCGGAACTGGGATGAGGCCGCAAACCAAATGCTAGACAGCCAGTGGGCAAAACAAACCCCTGAACGTGCCAAACGTCACGCCGAAGTTATGCGCACGGGGCGCTGGATTCCTACGTATTCGGGGGCGCTGTGATGAATCCAATTAAGCGGGCTATAGAGCTGGAAAAGAAAGGGCTATTTCGCCGCGCGGCTAACTGCTGGTTCAGCCTGTCACTACACGATGAGGCCGTTAATAACAAATATGTTAAACGCGGTGAAAAGTGCCTACAGGCTGCAAACAGCCTCAGGATTCAAAACCCTGCTTACACCCACAAGGGCGAAGTAAAGGCCAGTTACCTTTCAATCTAACGGAGAGGCCCCGCAAGGGGCTTAAACAGAATGACCAATAACAAACTAACAGACGAAGACGTTCGCATTTCAAACGCTACGTTGATCCGCCTAATTCGCTGGGCTGACGAGCATAAAAGCCACTATGTAGCGGCGGCATTGCGCGAGCTTCAGGAATACCGGAAAGCGGTTAACCATGAAATGCTTGAATTTATTAAATCTGAGAGGAAAGGTATACGGGGAATGATTGAGTCTCTGGGCGGCGGAGTGGCTGAGGAAGAACGATATGTATGGAAAAGGGAGGGGGAATGAACACGCTGTACTTCCTAATGGCAGAATTCGAAACTGTCACTCCTGCATTGTCGAACATCTGCGAGAAATATTTAGGTATGAAGCCCGCCACGGCAGAAAAGAAGGCGCTGCTTGGGGAGCTGGCCCTACCAACATTTCGCATTGGTGAGAGCCAGAAGGCACCACGCCTTGTGCACCTAGAAGACCTTGCATGTCATATTGATAAGGCCAGAAAAGAGGGGCGGGAGCTGTTAGACTACATCAATAAATAGCGCATTTAGCCGAGGTTAAGCGGTTTTGTGGGTCACTTATAGTCTCCCTAAAAGGTTTAATGCTATGTTTTTTAACGCATTATCATAGTGAGGACGTCATGATTATTTATTTGCACGGTTTCGACTCAAACAGCCCGGGAAATCACGAGAAGGTGCTGCAACTGCAGTTCATTGACCCGGATGTTCGCCTGATTAGCTACAGCACGCTTCACCCGAAGCATGACATGCAGCATTTGCTCAAAGAAGTGGACAAAATGTTGCAGCTCAACGCTGACGACCGTCCGCTGATTTGCGGCGTAGGGCTTGGCGGTTACTGGGCCGAACGCATCGGTTTCCTGTGCGATATGCGCCAGGTGATCTTCAATCCGAACCTGTTCCCGCATGAGAACATGGACGGCAAGATTGACCGCCCGGAAGAGTATGCGGACATTGGCACGAAATGCGTTAGCAACTTTCGCGAGAAGAACCGCGATCGCTGCCTGGTGATCCTCTCCCGTCAGGATGAGGCGCTGAACAGCCAGCGAACTGCCGAAGAGTTGCATCATTACTATGAAATAATCTGGGACGAAGTGCAGACCCATAAATTCAAGAATATTTCCCCGCATCTGCAGCGCATCAAAGCGTTCAAAACCCTCGGCTGATCCCGCTCCAGGCCTGGCGACATCGCGTTCGCCAGGCCCACAAACTTCCCTGTATCCACTACACTTGCTCAACTTTTGGGCTGGGAAACTTGATTAATATCAATTTTGGTATGACCAATGCACCTTGCGTGATATTCTTCACATTAATGTCAGATTTAATGCATCTAACTTGTTGTTAATTAAAGGCTATTTTTATAACTTTTAATTAACAATTGGTTAATAATTTAGGGGGTCACGTTGACTACGCCATTGAAAAAGATTGTGATTGTGGGTGGTGGTGCTGGCGGGCTGGAGTTGGCTACTCAACTGGGTAGAAAGCTTGGCCGTGGCAAAAAAGCGAAAATTACGCTGGTGGACAGAAACCACAGCCATCTGTGGAAACCGCTACTGCACGAAGTGGCAACCGGTTCACTGGATGAAGGTGTGGATGCATTGAGCTATCTGGCACATGCGCGCAATCATCATTTCCAGTTCCAGCTCGGTTCCGTGATGGATATTAACCGTGAAACCAAAACGCTGACGCTGGCAGAGCTACGCGACGAGAAGGGTGAGCTGCTGGTGCCTGAGCGTAAGCTGCCGTACGACACGCTAGTGATGGCGCTGGGCAGTACCTCTAACGATTTCAACACCCCGGGCGTGAAGGAAAACTGCATTTTCCTCGACAACCCGCATCAGGCGCGTCGTTTCCACCAGGAAATGCTGAACTTGTTCCTGAAGCACTCCAGTAACCTGGGCGCGAACGGTAAAGTTAACATCGCCATTGTTGGCGGCGGGGCGACCGGCGTTGAGCTGTCTGCGGAACTGCACAACGCGGTGAAACAGCTGCACAGCTACGGCTATAAAGGCCTGACTAACGAGTCACTGAACGTCACGCTGGTGGAAGCGGGCGAACGTATTCTGCCAGCACTGCCGCCGCGCATTTCTAGCGCTGCGCACAGTGAGCTGACCAAAATGGGCGTGCGTGTTCTGACGCAGACTATGGTCACCAGCGCCGATGCGGGCGGTCTGCATACTAAAGATGGCGAATACATCAATGCCGATTTGATGGTGTGGGCAGCAGGCATCAAAGCGCCTGATTTCATGAAAGACATCGGCGGCCTTGAAACCAACCGTATTAATCAGCTGGTGGTGGAGCCAACGCTGCAAACCACTCGCGATCCAGACATCTATGCCATCGGTGACTGCGCCTCCTGTGCGCGTCCAGAAGGCGGCTTTGTGCCTCCGCGTGCGCAGGCTGCGCATCAAATGGCAAGCCTGGCGCTGCACAACATTCTGGCGCAGACCAAAGACAAACCGCTGAAGTCGTATGTCTATAAAGATCACGGCTCGCTGGTATCACTGTCGAACTACTCCACAGTCGGTAGCCTGATGGGCAACCTGATGCGCGGCTCGATGATGGTAGAAGGGCGTATCGCGCGCTTCGTTTACATCTCGTTGTACCGTATGCACCAGGTTGCGTTGCACGGCTATTTCAAAACCGGGCTGATGATGCTGGTCGGCAGCATTAACCGGGTGATCCGCCCGCGTATGAAACTGCACTAAGTTTTAAAGCGCCCGGCGGCGCTACACTTGTCAGGCCTACTTACTTGTAGGCCCGGTAAGCGCAGCGCCACCGGGTAAAAAGATTTACGTGTTCGGACTTCTCCGAATCCCGTACTTACTCCCCGCAAAACCTCTTTTTTTGATCCCAATTCTTATAGGCAGGTTTCCTTTCTGGTAGCAAAATTGTTACCAACAGCAACAAAGGAGGAGCTCCCGTGAATAAATCTATGTTGGCGGGTATAGGGATTGGCGTAGTAGCTGCGCTGGGCGTGGCGGCTGTCGCGAGTCTAAACGTATTCGATCGTGGCCCGCAGTATGCGCAGGTCATTTCTGCAACCCCGATTAAAGAGAGCGTGAAAACGCCACGTAAAGAGTGCCGTAACGTTGCGGTTACTCATCGACGTCCGGTTCAGGATGAGAACCGTATAGCGGGCTCGGTGCTGGGTGCGGTAGCTGGCGGGGTGATTGGTCATCAGTTCGGTGGCGGTCGCGGTAAAGATGTCGCCACCGTGGCGGGTGCGTTGGGTGGCGGTTACGCCGGGAACCAAATCCAGGGCTCAATGCAGAATAACGATACCTACACCTCGACGCAGCAACGCTGCAAAACGGTATATGACAAGTCTGACAAAATGTTGGGTTACGACGTGACCTACAAAATTGGTGATCAGCAGGGGAAAATCCGAATGGATAAAGATCCAGGCTCTCAGATCCCACTTGATAACAATGGTCAGCTGGTTCTGAATAACAAAGCGTAAAAAAGCGTTTCGTTCGTTTTATTAGCCCTTCAATCGCTCAGGCTGAAGGGCTTTTTTTATGGCGGACTATTAGCGGCTTTTCAGCATCTGCGGCCACAGGCGCATCGTGGTGTCGGTTATTTGCAGCAGTGTTTCGAGGCTGGCACCTTCGCGGGCGCTGATCGACATCCCTTGCAAAATACAGTTCAGGAACTGCGCCAGCTCGCCGATGCTCTTATCGGCCGGGATTTCCCCTTGAGCCTGACGTCGCGTCAAAAACTCACACAGCGTTTTTTCCTGCATCGCATGGCGTGATTTGATGGTGTGTGCGATCTCTTTTGACGACGCCGCGAGGGTCGCGGACGTGTTAATCATAAAGCAGCCCGCAGGCGTGTCTTTGCTGGTAAAGCAGGTCGCCACCGCGCTGAAATAATCGCGCAGTGCAGCGTCTACGGATTTCTCTTCGCAGAACAGCTGGGCTTCGTGTTTATCCGCAAAACGCGAGATATACCTGTCCAGAACGGCCCGGAACAAGCCCTCTTTATTTACAAACTCTGCATACAGCGTAGGCGCCTTTGCCCCCGTCGCTTCGACGAGATCCGCGAGCGATGTGGCTTCATAGCCGTGCTGCCAGAAGAGTGTCATGGCTTTATCAAGCGCCACTTCCCTGTCGAACACTTTTGGTCGGCCACGGCTTTTTTTTACGCAACTTACGACTTCAGTTGTCATGGTGCCGTTGTACCTCTGTGGTTGTGTTAAGTCTTCATTATAAAAACAAACACACCGCATAACCAGCGATCAGTCCAACAAAATAAAATAATCATATGGTTATGAAAAATAAGGCATTAATTATTAATATAATAATCATTATAAAAATAATTTGACGCGTGACCCAGGTCACATTATGATTTACATATCGATCGTTAAGTTAATAAAAACGACCTGCAAAAAATCATCTGCATAGGAAAAAAATCATGAAAAGCATCAAAACCCTGGCCGTAGCCGCTGTTCTGAGTTCTCTGTCATTCGCAAGTTTCGCTGCTGTAGAAGTGCAGTCCACACCGGTTGATCAACAAAAAGTGGGTGTGATTTCTGCTGATGCGGGCACGAATCTTGGCTCTCTGGAAGACCAGCTGGCGCAGAAAGCCGACGCGATGGGTGCTAAATCATTCCGTATTACCTCAGTTACCGGTCCAAACACCCTTCACGGGACTGCGGTAATTTATAAATAAGGCTCTCCTTATTTAACCCTCGGCAATGCCACTGCCATAAAAAAACACCGCGACATCAGTCGCGGTGTTTTTTTTATTACAGATTCTGAACCGGCGGCTCGTCATGTCGGGTGACATTCACCGGCATCCCGGAACGGACCTCCATCGCATGCGCCATCACCTGCGCGTCGGTCTGCGGTGAATCCTTGAATGTCGTCATTGTGCTGTTCAGGCTAATCGGCAGCACTTTCGGATCGTCATCAATGTGCTTCGACAGCGGCTGGTGAACTTCCACCAGATGAACGCCGCCGGGCTCCACGGACGCTTTGATCGGCGTATTGATAATGTTCACTTTCGTGCCTGGCGTAACCTGTTTGAACAGGGCTTCGATATCGCCATCGCGCAGTCGAATACAGCCAGAGCTCACGCGCATCCCAATGCCGAAGTCGGCGTTAGTGCCGTGCAGCAGATACACACCGCCGTACGCTGAAAGACGAATCGCATGATGGCCCATCGGGTTTTCCGGCCCGGCAGGCACGACCGCAGGCAAACTTATCCCCATCGCTTTATAACGCGCGCGAATATTGGCCGTCGGTGTCCAGGTTGGATTGGCACGTTTATCGGATACGGTGGTGACCATTTCCGGCGTGAGCGTCGTACCACCCAACTGGCCAATGCCAATCGGGTAAATGGTGACGCTGTTTTTACCTGGCGGGTAGTAGTAGAGACGCAGCTCGGCGAGGTTAATCACCATGCCCTGGCGTGGCGCGTCCGGGAGAAGGGTTTGCAGGGGGATAGTCAACACGCTGCCTGCACGCGGAACATACGGATCGACGCCGGGATTAGCCTGAAGCAGTGCCAAAAATCCGACATTATATTTTTTGGCGATAGCCTCAAGTGAACCGCCGTTATCTTCGACGACGTGATAGCGGTTTTCACCCACCAGGCGGCTGCCGGACGGGGGAAGGGGCCAGGTGTTAGCGCGCGCGGGAAGGGCCGCGGCGAGCGTGGCGACAACTGACAACAGGGCCAGTGCGCGTAGGAAACGTGATTGGATCATCATCACAGCACATCCATAACGGTGATTGAGCAGGGAAAACCCTCATTATGGCGTCAATGCGTGTCTGGATGTTTCAGTGGTTTGCAAAGAGTGTGTAAATTAATGCGCAATAGAAAGCCCGGCAACGTGCGCTGCCGGGGGATTTCTGATATCAGGCGACTGCGTTCTCTTCAAGCTGCTGCATGAAGTTGCGCACCCATTCCATGCGGTTTTTCCGCTCGCTCAGTTCCTGGAAGAACTTCAGACGCGTCGGGCCATCAAGCCGATAGTGCTGCGGTTGTTTTTGCAACAGGCCAATCAGCCAGGTCGGGTTAACGTGGTTCTTCTCGTTAAACTCAATCACCCCGCCTTTTTCGTTGCCTTCGAGCTTACGAATGCCGAGCTTCTGCGCCTGCTGACGCAAACGGGCGATATCCAGCAGGTTACGCGCGGCATCCGGCAACAGACCGAAGCGGTCGATAAGCTCGACTTTCAGCTCATCCAACGCCTGTTCACCTTTAGCGCTGGCGATACGTTTGTAGAATGACAGCCGCGTGTTGACGTCAGGAATGAAATCTTCCGGCAGCAACGACGGCATCCGTAATTCGACTTCCGTCTGCTGGCTGGTCAAATCTTCCAGCGACGGCTCGCGACCTTCTTTCAGTGCGTCCACCGCGTTTTCCAACAGCTCCATGTACAGCGAGAAGCCAATGGTTTCCATCGATCCGCTCTGATCTTCGCCGAGCAGTTCGCCCGCACCGCGGATCTCCAGATCGTGCGTTGCCAGCGCAAAACCCGCGCCTAAATCTTCCAGCGAGGCGATAGCGTCGAGGCGCTTTTGCGCATCGGGGGTCATCGCTTTCGGGTGCGGGGTCAGCAGCCAGGCATAGGCCTGATGGTGCGAACGTCCCACTCGACCCCGCAGCTGATGGAGCTGAGCCAGACCAAAGTGGTCCGCCCGTTCGATGATGATGGTGTTGGCGGTTGGAATGTCGATCCCGGTTTCGATAATGGTGGTACACACCAACACGTTGAAACGCTGGTGGTGGAAATCATTCATCACGCGTTCCAGTTCGCGTTCGCGCATCTGGCCGTGGCCGATGGCAATTCGCGCTTCCGGCACCAGTTCGGCCAGCTTATCCGCCGCTTTCTGGATATTTTCCACGTCGTTGAAGAGGTAGTAAACCTGCCCACCGCGCAGCACTTCACGCAGAATGGCTTCACGAACCACCAGCTTGTCGTATTCACGCACGAAGGTTTTAACCGCCAGACGACGCGCGGGCGGCGTGGCAATAATCGACAGATCACGCATGCCGCTCATTGCCATGTTCAGCGTACGCGGAATCGGCGTGGCGGTCAGGGTCAAAATGTCGACATCGGCACGCATCGCTTTGATACGCTCTTTATGACGCACCCCGAAGCGGTGCTCTTCATCAACGATCAGCAGGCCAAGGTCGCGCCACTTTACGTCGCTTTGCAGCAGTTTGTGCGTCCCGATCAGAATATCGATTTTCCCTTCGCTGGCCTGTTCCAGAATTTGCGTCTGCTCTTTGGCACTGCGGAAACGGGAGAGCATTTCGATGCGCACGGGCCAGTTGGCGAAGCGGTCGCGGAAGTTGTCGAAATGCTGTTGTGCCAACAGGGTGGTGGGCACCAGTACCGCCACCTGCTTATTGTTTTCAACCGCCAAGAACGCGGCGCGCATAGCGACTTCGGTTTTACCAAAGCCCACGTCGCCGCAGACCAGACGATCCATCGCCAGCGGCTGGCACATGTCACTCAACACGGCGTTAATCGCCTGGGCCTGGTCCGGTGTGGTTTCAAACGGGAAAGTATCGCAGAAAAGCTGATACTGGTCGCGATCGTGTTTAAACGCAAAGCCCGATTTCGCCGCGCGCTGGGCATAGATATCCAACAGTTCAGCGGCCACATCACGGACTTTTTCAGCGGCTTTCTGACGCGCGCGCGCCCAGACGTCGCCGCCCAGTTTATGCAGTGGGGCGTTGTCTTCCGCACCTCCGGCGTAACGGCTGATCAAATGCAGCGATGATACCGGCACGTACAGTTTGGCGTCGTTGGCGTAGGTAAGCATCAGATACTCACCGGTAATGCCACCGGCTTCGAGCGTGGTCATGCCCGCGTAGCGGCCAACGCCATGCTCCAGATGCACCACCGGCTGACCAGGATGCAGCTCGGCCAGGTTACGAATCAGCGTGTCGGGGTTGATGGTCCGGCGCGAATCCTGACGACGGCGCGCCACGCGCTCGCCCAGCAAATCGCTTTCGCATATCAGCGCACGGTGACGCAGCGTGTCGATATAGCCATGTTCGGCGGAGCCAATCATCAGATAGCGGCCGTTGCCGTCGCACTCATCCAGACGCTGAATGCGTTTTGGCGAGAGTTTAATCCGCGCCAGCAATTCCCCCAGCGCTTCACGACGGCCTTCACTTTCTACTGAGAAAATCACCGGGCCATCGAAGCCTTCGAGGAAACGGCGCAGGCTGTCCAGCGGCGCTTTATGCTGCGCCTGGACCGCGAGATCCGGCAGCTTTTGATACCCGAGATTCACGTTTGCGGCTTTATCGGCGAGCACGTCCGTTTTGAGCTGAACGCGCGGCCATTTTTTCAGCTCGCTGAACAGCTCATCGGTGCGCAACCACAGGTTTTCGGGCTCCAGCAGCGGACGCATCGGGTCAACGCCTCGGTTTTCAAACCGCGCGCGGGTGTCGGCTTCAAAACGCTGAGCACTGGCCTCCGGATCGCCGGTATTCACCAGCAACGTATTGGCTGGGAAATAGCTGAACAGCGGCGGCAGCGGCTCGCTGAAGAACAGCGGCTGCCAGTATTCGATGCCCGTCGGTAACGTGCCTTTGCTCACCTGTTGATAGATGTGCTCCGCGTCGCGTTTGACCTCAAACTTATCGCGCCACTGGCTGCGGAACAGCTCGATGGCGGTTTTGTCGGTCGGAAATTCGTGCGCGGGCAGAAGGTTGATGGTGTCGACTTCTTCCAGCGTGCGCTGGGTATCGGCATCAAACAGGCGCAGGCTGTCAATTTCGTCATCAAAGAAATCCAGACGATACGGTCGGTCGCTGCCCATCGGGAATAAATCCAGCAGCGCACCACGGGTCGCGTATTCGCCGTGCTCCATGACCTGATCAACATGACGATATCCGGCGCTGTCGAGCTGTGCCCGCAATGCATCGCGTGAAAGGCGCTGACCTTTTTGCATCACCAACGCATGACCGTGCAGATAGCTGTGCGGGCACACGCGCTGCATCAACGTATTCACCGGCACAATCAGCACGCCGCGCTGCATGGTGGGCAGCTGATAAAGCGTCGAAAGGCGCGAGGAGATAATTTCCTGATGCGGCGAGAAACTGTCGTACGGCAGCGTTTCCCAGTCGGCAAGATTCATCACCAGTTCGTCGGTGAACTGGGCAATTTCATCCTGCAAACGCAGGGCGTTTTGCATGTCGGGGGCGATAAGCACCACCGGGCCACGGTGGCGTTCGATAATCTGAGCAACTTCTGTTGCGCAGGCGGCGCCGGTTAACTCACCGAGCAGACGCTGCTCGCCCGCCTTGGTCGGTAGGGCGTATCGTTGTTTTTCAGGCATAAATAATGTCGGGGTCCCGTAAAGGTTTACCCCCTGATTATGGGGGCAAACCGCCGCTCTTCAATGAAGATTATTATCCTCAATCGACCGACATTAGCAAATCAGGGCGCGATTACGGCCGACTGGTGGCCATCGAGGGAGGGGAAAAGAAGATATCACCCGTCAGGCGCTGGGACAGTCTACGCGCCAGCATTCCGGTCGCCACACACAGCAGCAGACTGAAGAATGGATAGAACAACAGGATCGCGAGCTCAACCGACGGTGAGCGCGCCTGGGCGCTGAACCAGCCGATCAGCAGCAGGCTGAAAATCTCCACTAAAATTCGGTGCGTGGTGTAAATCGCGATGGTATTCGAGCCCACCACGTTAAGCAGAGAACGCTCCGACGGTGGAGCACGACGGCTCACGGCGTAGAACAGTTTCATGATGGCAAAAATCGACAGCAGCGACAGGAACAGCGGGGTGCGTGCGAACCACAGCCCAACAGAGAGCAGGGCGAATACGCCGAGGGGCAGCCAGCGCTGACGCACGTTGAAGGCCATCATCCACGCCATTAATGCTGTGCCGTACCATGCACCCAACGCATAATAGATGACGTTACGCAGCACGCTGTTCATGCCCCACCACGGGGTTGGCAGGAAGTTAATGGCAATGCTGAGCAGCCCCAGCCCGGTAATCATCAACGATTTTCCGCGCGAGGTTAGCTTGCACAGCACGAAGTAGGCGATGAGCGCGTACAGATACCACAGGCTGGTGCTGGCGGTGAGCATCCCCTGCACAAATTCGCCCAGGCTGTCGGCATAGGCCGCATTGGCGCTGGAGCTAACATCACGATCCGGCGCCAGCCAATGCGTGATATGACTTAGCGCCTGCCACTGTAAAACGCCCCACAGCACCAGAACCCACAGGATATTACCGACTCGCTTGCCCAAGCTGTCACGCCAGGAAACTCCGTCGATATAGCGTTGGATCAGAAATCCGGAGATAAAAAAGAACACCGGCATACGGAAAGGGGCCAGATAGAGATTGAAGTACACCCAGCACTTCGCCAGCGTGGCGGACCACGGATGCTGGAAGCCGCTGAGATGCGGATAGAAGGTGATCACCGAGTGGTAAAATACCACCAGGCAGATGCATAGCCCCTTGATTTGATTGAGCCATAGTGTTTTTTCTTTCATGACGATCCACGTTTTTCATTGCCATTAACAAGCGACTATCCTCAAGGGCTTTTCACGGGGAGTAATGGGTAACATTCTGTATTTGATTCATTTTCAGATAAAGATCAGGGTGCGGGTATCTGGTTTAGCGCATTTACGCTCAGGTCTTTCGCTTATATACTCGGGCTCTCGCTAACAGCAACCAGACGGATTACATGTACCAACCTGTCGCACTATTCATTGGCCTGCGTTATATGCGTGGGCGCGCAGCGGACCGCTTCGGTCGCTTTGTCTCCTGGCTGTCGACTATCGGCATAACGCTTGGCGTAATGGCGCTGGTGACCGTGTTATCGGTCATGAACGGTTTTGAGCGCGAGCTGCAAAACAACATCCTTGGGCTGATGCCGCAGGCGGTTCTGAGCGCAGATCAGGGTTCAGTGAACCCACAGAAAATTCCTGAAACCGAAGCCAGACTGAAGGGTGTGACCCGCGTTGCGCCGCTGACCACCGGTGATGTGGTTATCCAAAGCCCGCGCAGTGTGGCAGTGGGCGTGATGCTCGGTATCGATCCGAAGCAAAACGATCCGCTGACGCCGTTCCTCGTTAACGTCAAACAAACCGCGCTACAAACCGGGCAGTACAACGTCATCCTTGGCGAACAGTTGGCCGGGCAACTGGGCGTGAAACGTGGCGATCAAATTCGCATCATGGTGCCATCCGCCAGCCAGTTCACGCCGATGGGCCGCGTCCCGAGTCAACGCTTGTTTAACGTGATTGGCACGTTTGCCGCCAATAGCGAAGTTGATGGCTACCAGATGCTGGTCAATATTCAGGACGCGTCACGTCTGATGCGCTACCCGCTCGGCAACATTACCGGTTGGCGTTTGTGGCTCGATAAACCACTGGAAGTCGACACGCTGAGCACCCAGAAACTGCCTGAGGGCACCAAATGGCAGGACTGGCGCGAGCGCAAAGGCGAGCTGTTCCAGGCCGTGCGTATGGAAAAAAACATGATGGGCCTGCTACTGAGCCTGATTGTCGCCGTTGCCGCGTTTAACATCATTACGTCTCTGGGCCTGATGGTGATGGAGAAGCAGGGCGAAGTCGCCATTCTGCAAACGCAAGGGCTGACCCCGCGCCAGATTATGGCGGTGTTTATGGTTCAGGGGGCCAGTGCCGGCGTGATTGGCGCACTGCTCGGCGCACTACTTGGCCTGCTGCTTGCCAGCCAGCTCAATAATTTGATGCCGATTATCGGCGCGTTCGTTGACGGCGGTGCACTGCCGGTGGCCATCGAACCGCTGCAAGTGATCGTCATTGCGCTGGTGGCGATGCTGCTGGCGCTGCTTTCTACGCTCTATCCTTCATGGCGCGCTGCCGCCACCCAACCCGCTGAGGCTTTACGTTATGAATAAGATCCTGTTGCAATGCGACGACCTGTGCAAACGCTATCAGGAAGGCACGGTGCAGACCGACGTGCTGCATAACGTCAGTTTCAGCATTGGAGAAGGCGAGATGATGGCCATTGTTGGCAGCTCTGGCTCCGGCAAAAGTACGCTGTTGCACCTGCTTGGCGGGCTGGATACGCCGACATCCGGTGACGTAATTTTCAGCGGTCAGCCGCTGTCGAAAATGACCCTGGCAGCGAAAGCGGAACTGCGTAACCGCGAGCTCGGTTTTATTTATCAGTTCCACCATTTGCTGCCGGATTTCACTGCTGAAGAAAACGTGGCGATGCCGCTGCTGATTGGCAAAAAGAAACCCGCTGAAATTCAGGAGCGCGCTCGCGCGATGCTGGCCGCAGTAGGCCTCGACCATCGTCGCAGTCACCGTCCGTCTGAACTCTCCGGCGGCGAGCGTCAGCGCGTGGCCATTGCCCGTGCGCTGGTCAACAACCCGCGTCTGGTCATGGCGGATGAACCGACCGGTAACCTCGATGCCCGTAACGCAGACAGCATTTTCCAACTGCTCGGCGACCTCAATCAACAGCAGGGCACCGCGTTCCTGGTGGTGACTCACGATCTGCAACTGGCAAAACGCATGAGCCGCCAGTTGGAGATGCGCGACGGCCATCTTAACGATCAACTGACCCTGATGGGGGCGCAGTAAATGGCGTCTCCGTTATCCCTGCTTATTGGCTTACGTTTCAGCCGTGGCCGCCGTCGTGGCGGCATGGTGTCGCTGATTTCTGTGATTTCAACCGTCGGCATCGCGTTGGGCGTGGCGGTGCTGATTGTCGGTTTAAGTGCGATGAACGGCTTTGAACGTGAGCTCAACAACCGCGTTCTGGCGGTAGTGCCGCATGGTGAAATCGAACCGGTTAACCAGCCGTGGAACAACTGGCACGAAGCGCTAACCAAAGTTGAAAAAGTGAAAGGTATCGCGGCGGCGGCACCGTATATCAACTTCACCGGCCTGATTGAAAGCGGCAGCAACATGCGCGCCATTCAGATCAAGGGCGTCGATCCGCAGCAGGAAAACCAGCTCAGCGCGCTGCCTAAATACGTGCAGAACAACGCCTGGGCCAAGTTCAAAGCGGGCGACCAGCAGATTATTTTGGGCAAAGGCGTGGCCGATGCGCTGAAGGTCAAACAGGGCGACTGGGTATCAATCATGATCCCGAACTCTGACAAAGAGCATCAGCTGCTGCAGCCTAAGCGCGTGCGTCTGCACGTAAGCGGGATATTGCAGCTCAGCGGCCAGCTCGACCACAGCTTCGCAATGATCCCGATGCCGGATGCGCAACAGTATCTGGACATGGGCAGCAGCGTGACCGGGATTGCCCTCAAGGTGAACGACGTCTTTAGCGCCAACAAACTGGTGCGCGACGCTGGCGAAGTGACCAACAGCTACGTCTACATCAAGAGCTGGATCGGCACCTACGGCTACATGTATCGCGACATTCAGATGATCCGCGCCATCATGTATCTGGCGATGATCCTGGTGATTGGCGTAGCCTGCTTCAACATCGTTTCCACCCTGGTGATGGCGGTGAAAGACAAGAGCAGCGATATCGCAGTCTTGCGTACGCTCGGTGCCAAAGACGGCCTAATCCGCGCCATTTTCGTCTGGTACGGTTTACTTGCCGGGCTGCTGGGCAGCCTGTTAGGCGTGGTGATTGGCGTGCTGTGTGCGCTGAATCTGACGGGCATCATCAACGGTATTGAAAAGCTTATTGGTCATCAGTTCCTGTCCGGTGACATCTATTTTATCGATTTCCTGCCCTCTGAACTTCACTGGCTGGACGTCTTTTATGTGCTGGTCACGGCACTGGTGCTGAGTTTGCTGGCGAGCTGGTATCCTGCCCGCCGCGCTAGCCGAATTGATCCTGCAAGAGTGTTAAGTGGCCAGTAATTTCGCGTCATGACCCGGCGACGTTGTCGCCTGGGTCAGTTAAGAGGAATTGCTATGTTCTACGGATTTGACATTGGCGGCAGCAAAATTGCCCTTGGGGTATTCGACGTGCAGCGGCGTTTGCAGTGGGAAAAACGCACTCCAACGCCGCGCGACAGCTATGAATCCTTTCTCCAGGCCGTTTGCGACCTGGTCGCCGAAGCCGATCAACGCTTTGGCCTAAAAGGCAGCGTCGGCATCGGGATCCCGGGGATGCCCGAAACCGCCGATGGCACGCTGTACGCGGCCAACGTTCCTGCCGCCAGCGGTCAAACGCTGCGTCAGGATCTCTCTGCTCGTCTCGACCGCGATGTGCGTCTCGATAACGACGCCAACTGTTTTGCACTCTCCGAAGCCTGGGACGACGAATTCACGCAATATCCGTTGGTGATGGGGCTTATCCTCGGCACGGGCGTTGGCGGGGGCTTAGTCCTGAACGGGAAATCGATAACCGGTCACAGCTATATCACTGGCGAGTTCGGCCACATCCGGCTGCCGGTGGATGCACTGGAGGTGGTGGGGCGTGATTTTCCACTGACCCGCTGCGGTTGCGGCCAGCTGGGCTGTATCGAAAACTATCTCTCGGGACGCGGTTTTGCCTGGCTGTATGAGCACTATAATCAGCAGGCGTTAAGCTCACCGGAGATCGTCGCCCAGTGGGAGCAGGGCGAAACCAAAGCCCGTGAACACGTCGAACGTTACCTCGATTTGCTTGCCGTGTGTCTGGGAAATATTATGACTATTGTCGATCCTGATTTACTGGTGATCGGCGGTGGATTGTCTAACTTTGCTGCGATAACAGACGGGCTGGCTGCACGCTTGCCGCGCCATCTGTTGCCGGTGGCCCGCGTGCCTCGCATTGAGCGCGCTCGCCACGGCGATGCCGGAGGAATGCGCGGTGCCGCATTCCTGCATCTTACAGATTGATACAGGGGTTATTATGCAGTCGCGTCGCTTCCATCGACTCAGTCGTTTTCGCCTTACTAAACGCCGCCTGCACGATCGTCTGCGCCAGCGGGTTTTCTTCAGAGACAGAGCGGTGCCGGAAGAGATGGTTAAACCCAGAGTGGTGGTGCTGACCGGGGCGGGGATCTCTGCCGAATCCGGGATCCGCACATTCCGCGCAACCGACGGTTTATGGGAAGAGCACCGCGTTGAAGACGTGGCGACGCCGGAAGGTTTCGCCCGTGACCCGGCGCTGGTGCAGGCGTTTTATAACGCCCGTCGCCAACAGCTCCAGCAGCCTGAAATTCAGCCGAATGCGGCGCATCTGGCGCTGGCGAAGCTGGAAGAAGAGCTGGGTGACCGCTTCCTGCTGGTGACGCAGAACATCGACAATCTGCACGAGCGGGCAGGGAACAAGCGCATTATTCATATGCACGGCGAATTATTAAAGGTGCGCTGCGACTGGAGTGGACAAGTTTTTGAGTGGACAGGTGATGTGACCGTTGACGACAAATGCCACTGCTGCCAGTTCCCACAGCCGCTGCGTCCGCACGTGGTGTGGTTCGGTGAAATGCCGCTCGGCATGGACGAAATCTACGAAGCGCTGGCGATGGCCGATGAGTTTATCGCTATCGGGACTTCCGGACACGTCTACCCGGCTGCCGGTTTCGTGCACGAAGCGAAACTACAGGGTGCGCACACCGTTGAACTCAATCTCGAACCGAGCCAGGTCGGTAGCGAGTTCGAAGAAAAACACTACGGCCTGGCGAGTGATGTCGTTCCCGAGTATGTGGCGAAGCTGCTGAAAGGGCTTTAAGTTGTGGAAAAAAGGCGGAGCAATGCTCCGCCTTTTCGCATATTATCGACCCGCTTTTAGCTTCTGGTAATAATCTTCGTAGATACGGCTGGCGTCACCGACATCGTTCTGCCATTCGCCTTTCTTAATGGTTTCAGCATCCGGGTACAGCGATTTGTCGTTGGCGACTTTGGGGTCCAAAAGTTTACGCGCCGCCAGGTTTGGCGTCGGGTAGCCGATGGTTTCTGCCACCTGTTTGGCCACATCTGGGCGCAGCAGGAAGTTAATGAGCTTCATCGCGCCGTCGACGTTTTTGGCATTCGCAGGAATAGCCAGGCTGTCCATCCAGAAAATACCGCCTTCTTTCGGCCATACCACTTCCAGCGGGGTTCCGGCCTGACGGGCCACATACGCAGAACCGTTCCACACCATGCCCAGATTCACTTCGCCTTCCATATACGGATTCGCCGGGTTATCAGAATTGAACGCTGCGACGTTAGGCATCAATTTTTGCAGTTCTTTATACGCGGCCTCAATCTCTTTTGGATCGGTGGTATTGCCGGAATAGCCCAGTTTACGCAGCGCAATCTGGAACACTTCACGCGCATCGTCGGTCAGCAGCAGACTGCCTTTATATTCCGGTTTCCACAGGTCGGCCCAGCGAGTGACGGTTTTCGGGTCGATAGCGTCGCTGTTCACGCCAATCGCCGTAGCCCCCCAGATGTACGGGATCGAATAGTCGTTGTTCGGATCAAACGGCTTGTTCAGCATTTCCGGGTCAAGATTGCTGAAGTTGGTCAACTTACTTTTGTCGATCTTCTGGATCATGCCTTCTTTGCGCATTTTGTCGACAAAATAGGTCGAAGGAACCACCAGGTCGTACGCGCCGTCTTTATAGGTTTTCAGCTTGGCGTACATGGTTTCATTCGATTCATAGGTCGAATAGATAACCTTGATCCCGGTCTCTTTGGTGAATTGCTCCAGCAGGCCCGGCGGTACGTATTCGGTCCAGTTGTAGAAATAGAGCGTTTTGCTGTCATCGGCGTGCGCCGCACCCATTCCGAGCACCAGCGCCGCGGCGGCAAGCATTTTTTTCATTGCGATGTCCCCTGAGATTTCGTTTTATCACGAGCCACAATCTGGCTGGCAACCACCATAACCAGAGAAAGCAGTAACAGAATGGTGGCCAGCGCGTTCACCTCGGGTGAAACGCCGACTTTAACCATCGAATAAATCTTGAGTGGTAAAATTTCATAGCCCGGGCCGGTGACGAATGAGGAAACCACCACATCGTCCATCGACAGGGTAAAGCTTAGCAGCCATCCGGCAGCAACCGCAGGCATTGCCAGCGGCAGGATGATTTTGCGCAGAATGGTCATTTCGCTGGCGCCCAAGTCTTTTGCAGCTTCCAGCATCCGCACGTCAAAGCCTTTCAGGCGAGAGTACACGGTGACCACCACAAACGGCAGGCAGAAAGTAATGTGCGAGAACAACAGCGACCAGAAGCCGAGCGGAATACCAATCAACATAAACAGCACCAGCAGGGAGATTGCCATCACGATATCCGGCGACATCATCACCACAAACAACATGCCGCTGACGAACGGTTTACCGCGAAAACGATAGCGAAACAGTGCCACAGCGGTGAGCGAGCCAATCAGCGTGGCAAACGTCGCGGAGAATACCGCCATCGTCAGTGAGTGCTGTGCCGCCTGCAACAGACTGTCGTTATTCATCAGCAGGCTGTACCACTGGGTGGTAAAACCCTGCCAGTTAATGCCAAACCGCGAACTGTTAAAGGAATTCACGATCAAAATAATGATCGGAATATAAAGGTAGGCGTAAATGGCGGTCATAAAGCCGCCGCGAAGCAGACGACCGATCATTCGAGTTCCACCTTTTTATTCAGCAACCGCGCGGCGCGCCAGTAAACCAGCAGCATCAGGCCCATCACCAGCGTTAGCGTAATGCTGGTGGCCGCGCCAAATGGCCAGTCGCGGATATTCAGGAACTGGCTTTTAATGACGTTGCCGATAAGCAGGTTTTTCGCGCCGCCCATCAGGTCGGAGACGTAGAACAGCCCCATCGCAGGCAGCATCACTAACAGACAGCCGGCAATAATGCCCGGCATGGTTAACGGCATGATGATGCGAATAAAGGTCTGGAACTTATTGGCACCTAAATCGCGGGCCGCTTCCAGCAGCGGTTTGTCGAGCTTCTCAATACTGGAATAGAGGGGCATGACCATAAACGGCAGCAGAATGTAGACCAGGCCGATGATCACCGCGCCTGGCGTGTACATGATGCGAATCGGCGTATCAATCATTCCGGTCCACAGCAGGAACGCATTCAAATAGCCTTTGGTACTGAGGAAAATTTTCAGGCCGTAGATGCGGATCAGCGAGTTGGTCCAAAACGGCACAATCAGCAGAAACAGCAGCAGAGGGCGGACTTTTTCCGGCAAGCGTGCCAGGAACCAGGCGAATGGATAGCCGAGGATCAGACACGCCAGCGTGGCCAGCAGCGCCATATTCAGCGAGTGCAGCAAAACGTCGAAATAGAGGGGGTCGAGTAGACGCGCGTAGTTATCCAGCGAAAAGACCATTTTGACGAAACTGGCGTCGTCCCGGGTCAGGAAGCTGGTACCGATGATCATCAGGTTGGGCAGAAAGACAAATACCACCAGCCAACCGACGATGGTGGCGATCACCACCTTCTGGAATTTACTGGTGTTCTTCATCAGCCAGCACCACCTCCCAGCTTTCGACCCAATTGATGGCCATTTTTTGATCCAGAGAATGGTCGAAGTCCGGGTCATCTTCATTGAAGAATTCGCTGACCATCACCATTTTTCCATTTTCCAGCTCAACCACGGATTCAAGGGTCATGCCTTTGTAGTTGCGCTCGCGTACGTAGCCAATCAGGCCTTCGATGTCATTATCATGATTAATTTCATCGACGCGCAAATCTTCCGGACGCAGCAGCACATTCAGCTTCTGGCCTTTTTCCACCGCGAAGTTGACGTAGATATTACATTCGCGGCCTTCAACGTTGGCGCGCACGCGTTGTTCATCCAGACGTTCAATTACCGTGGCGTTGAACATATTGATTTCACCAATGAATCCGGCGACAAACAGGTTCTTCGGCTCCTCATAAATTTCACGCGGCGTGCCGTCCTGCTCGATTTTGCCATCACGCATCACCACGATACGGTCAGACATGGTCAGGGCTTCTTCCTGATCGTGGGTGACGAACACAAAGGTAATGCCGAGCTTGCGCTGAAGCGCTTTTAGTTCGTTCTGCATCTGCTTTCGCAGTTTGTAATCAAGCGCAGAAAGGGATTCGTCCAGCAATAATAGGCGTGGTTTATTCACCACTGCGCGGGCGATGGCCACACGCTGCTGCTGTCCGCCGGAAAGCTGATGCGGTTTGCGTTGGGCAAACGCGTCTAGTTGCACCATGCGCAGGGCATCGGTGACGCGAGGCGTAATTTCGTTGACTGGCGTTTTTTGCATCCGCAGGCCGAAGGCCACGTTCTCGAACACGGTCATGTGCGGGAACAGTGCGTAGCTTTGAAAGACGGTATTTACGTGGCGGTTTTCCGCCGGGACATCGGTGATGTCGATATCTTCAAGATGAATGCGGCCGTGGTCGACATTTTCGAGTCCGGCAATCAGGCGTAAAACCGTGGTTTTACCGCAGCCGGAGGGGCCTAGCAGCGTAAGGAATTCACCATTATTGATGGTGAGATTGAGATCTGAAATGACTGTTTTACCATCAAAGCCTTTGCGAATCCCCGCCAGATGCACCAGCGGTGAAAGCGAACGCGATTGTGTATTCAATTTTTTACTCTGTCCCATGTAAACGCAGCGAATAATTCCCGCTACGGGGTGTGTGGTTAACCACCTTAAAGGTCTGACACATAATTAAGGGCTGGCATTCTACGGCAATCCCCTGAAATCGCCAATCATTCTGCCTCCTTGTTGACTACCTTTATACAATTCACCCAAGTGATAGAAAAAAAATCTCAATTGCCGGGCCAAAAGTGACCTGACGCAATATTTAGGGATCGGTGCTTACTGATAATGTTGATTCAAAAAATGAGGGCGACGACATGGATAAATTACTTGAGCGGTTTTTGCAGTACGTTTCTCTGGATACGCAGTCGAAGCCTGGCGTGCGGCAGGTGCCGAGCACCGAAGGGCAATGGAAATTGTTACGCCTGCTCAAAACGCAGCTCGAAGAGTTGGGGCTGGTTGACGTCACGCTGAGTGAGAAGGGCACAGTGATGGCCACGCTGCCTGCTAACGTTGAGGGTGATATTCCGGTCATTGGTTTTATTTCTCACGTCGATACCTCTCCCGATTTTAGCGGTAAAAACGTTAATGCGCAGATTGTCGAAAACTATCGCGGTGGAGATATCGCGCTCGGTATCGGCGATGAAGTGTTGTCCCCGGTGATGTTCCCGGTGCTGCATCAGTTGCTTGGTCAGACGTTGATCACCACCGACGGCAAAACGCTGCTCGGCGCGGATGACAAAGCCGGCGTGGCGGAAATCATGACCGCGCTGGCGGTGATGAAGGCCAACAACGTGCCACACGGCGAAATCCGCGTGGCCTTCACACCGGATGAAGAAGTGGGCAAGGGCGCCAAACACTTTGACGTTGAGGCGTTCGGCGCGCAATGGGCGTATACCGTAGACGGCGGCGGCGTGGGCGAACTGGAGTACGAGAACTTCAATGCCGCGTCGGTGACCATCAAAATCGTGGGCAACAACGTGCATCCGGGCAGCGCCAAAGGCGTGATGGTGAACGCGCTGTCATTGGCTTCGCGCATTCACGCTGAAGTGCCCGCTGAAGAAAGCCCTGAGCAGACGGCAGGCTACGAAGGTTTCTTCCACCTGACCAGTATCAAAGGCACCGTCGACAGCGCGCAGATGCACTACATCATTCGTGATTTTGACCGCAAAGAATTCGAAGCGCGGAAGCGCAAAATGATGGAAATCGCGAAAAAGGTCGGCAAAGGGCTGCACCCGGATTGCTACATCGAGCTCATCATCGAAGACAGTTATTACAACATGCGTGAAAAGGTGATGGAGCATCCGCACATCATCGAGGTCGCGCAGCAGGCGATGCGTGATTGTGATATCGAACCGCTGATGAAACCGATTCGCGGTGGCACCGATGGCTCGCAGCTTTCGTTCATGGGATTACCGTGTCCGAACATCTTTACCGGCGGCTATAACTACCACGGCAAGCACGAGTTCGCGACGCTGGAAGGGATGGAGAAAGCGGTAAACGTGATTGTGCGGATTGCGGAATTGACCGCCAAACGGTAGCCGATATTTGCCAGATAATTGCCCGGCGGCGCTACGCTTGCACGAGCCTACGTGATCATGTCGTTGTCGGCCCGGCAAGCGCAGCGCCGCCGGGCGACAGGCATCAGTCTTCGAAGAACCAGTAGCCGCTGTTCACCAGCGCAGACAGCATCGCCAGGAAGGAAGGGTCTTCCAGCGCATCGCCAAAGTGTTGCGCGTTCAGTTCAATATGACTCGCCAACGCTTCCAGGGCCGGGCGATGCGGCGAATCAATTTTCTCACCGTTCACATACACTTCACCGTCAATGCGCAGCACGCGCAGGCCACCCAGACGAACCAGTTTGTCGCCCTGTTGCAGTGCGTCGTAGATTTCATCGGCCTGATACGGTGGCTCCGGCGGAGAAACGTCGAGTTCGTGGCGTGTCTGACTAATGAACTCGCCAAACCACTGGGTAAAGTGTTCCGGCTGGCTGATCATTTCGAGCATCATCGCGCGCAGTTTCTCGAGTTCCTGTGGCACGATATCCGCCGGATGTTCACGCGCAGGCACGTCCGGGTCGGTATAACGGTGCGTCCCCAGTTCACGCTGCAAGACGTAATCAGCGAAACCACTGATGAGCTCCTTGCCGCTTGGCGCGCGAAAACCGACTGAATAGTTCAGCGAGTTTTCCAGCGAATAGCCTTCGTGCGGGAAACCTGGTGGAATATAGAGGATGTCGCCTGGCTCCATTTCTTCATCGATAATCGCGTCGAACGGATCAACTTGTAGCAGATCCGGGTGCGGGCAGTGCTGCTTCATCGGCACTTTGTCACCTACGCGCCAGCGACGGCGGCCGGTTCCCTGAATGATAAAGACATCGTACTGATCCAGATGCGGGCCAACGCCGCCGCCGGGCACGGAGAACGAAATCATCAGATCGTCAATGCGCCAGTCGGGCAGGGCGCGGAACGGGCGCATCAGCGCAGCGGTTGGTTCGTGCCAGTGATTGACTGCCTGCACCAGCAGTGACCAGTTGTTTTCACTCAGGTGATCGTAGCTTTGGAACGGGCCGTGGCTGACCTGCCATTTGCCTTCGTGGTGGCTGACGAGGCGGCTGTCCACTTCGTCTTCCATGGCGAGGCCCGCCAGTTCGTCAGGGGAAATTGGGTCGACAAAGTCGGTAAAGCCGCGCTTCAACACGACTGGGCGTTTTTGCCAGTAGCGTTCGATAAAGTCGGGCCAGTTGAGCGATAACTGATAATCCATAATGTTTTATTCCACAGGCAGGCTTCTGTTGGGAGTATTGACTCTACATCGTTCGAGTTGCATGAAGTATAACGGATGCCACTGCCCGACGATGCAGGCGGCGGCAAAAAAAGACTCAGGCCTCTTTGCTGTCCGGATGCTGACGGCCGAAAATCACGTCCATTTTTGCGCCGCCGAGTGGGCTGTCGCCGGGCAGAATTTTGCCTTCATACTGATCGACAATTTCACGCGCCACGGAAAGCCCAACGCCTTGGCCGGGACGCAGCGTATCCGCGCGCTGACCGCGGTCGAACACCAAATCGCGCTTGCTCTGCGGAATGCCCGGGCCGTCATCTTCCACGAAAATATGCAGATGATCGTCCGTCTGGCGGGCCGACACTTCTACGAACTCCAGACAATATTTGCAGGCGTTATCCAGCACGTTGCCCAGCACTTCCATAAAGTCGTTTTGTTCGCCGACGAAGCTGATTTCAGGCGAAATATCGAGGGTGATATTCACGCCTTTACGCTGATAGACCTTATTTAGCGCCGAGGTCAGGTTGTCCAACAGCGGCGCCACCGGGTGCAGCTCGCGGCTGAGTAACATGCTGTCCGTGCGCATACTGGCGCGATGCAGGTAATAGCCAATCTGCTGGGAGATACGGCTGATTTGTTCCAGCATCACCGGCTCGGCGGCTTCCACGCTGAGCTTGTTGCCGCGCAGTGAACGCAAGGTACTTTGCAACACCGCCAGCGGCGTTTTCAGGCTGTGCGTGAGGTCCGTCAGCGTGGTGCGGTATTTGTCGTAGCGGTCGCGCTCGCTTTTCAGCAGGCGATTGAGGTTTTGCACCAGGCTTGTGAGCTCGCGGGTGGTTTCCGGGTTCAGGGTTTCTCGATGGTGCTCTTCCAGTTCGCGCACCTCTTTGGCCAGTGATTCTATCGGGCGCAAACTCCACCATGCGGCGACCCACAACAGCGGAATGACCAACAGTAAATTCGCCGCCAGCACATAGATAAACCAGCTCCACACCATATACGAGCGCTTCAGCTCAATGGGAATGGTGTCGACGACCACGATGGTCATCTGCGGTAAATGCGAGGTTGCGGGGTAGATATTCACGGCGACCGAGTGGGTCATCTCGGAATCGTCATCCTCCTGGCGAATCTCATTGAGCTGCTGCATCACCTCATGATCATTACGCAGCAGCATGCTTGATGAGCTAACGTCGGCTTCGATTTCGTGGAAACCGTTGGCCTTCAGCCATTCCGGACGAATGCAGTCAACCAACCACGGCATATCGCGCTGCATCCACAATAGCTTGCCGTGTTTGTCGTAAATAAGCGCCATCGTCGGGCTTTGCAGGTTGAGATTTTCGGGGATCTCAACGCTGACTTTATTATTTTCATAACGCGCCAGGGTGTAGAACAAGTTGCTTTCCCCGCGCAGCAAACGGAAGGTGGTTTTGTCGAAGCTGACGCTGTAGCCGACTAGCGCGACCATGCCGTAGGCCAGCGACAGCACCAGAACCACCCCAGCGGTCGCGAGCAAAAAACGGACGCGCAATGAAAGGGGTAAAATATGCCTGAGCACTTTAATCATCCGCGCAGTTCGAACAGGTAACCCTGACCTCGTACGGTGGTAATTACGTCCTGTGGGTACTGGGCCTGAATTTTCTTACGCAGGCGGCCCATCAGCACGTCGATGGTGTGGCTCTCGCGCAATTCGGCGTCGGGGTAGAGTTGCAGCATCAACGAATCTTTGCTGACCACTTTGCCGTTATTGCGGATGAGCGTTTCCATAATGGTGTATTCAAAGGCCGTCAGTTTAATGACCTCATCATTCACCGACAACTCACGGCGCGACAAATCCACCTGGAACGGCGGGAGGGAAATCACCTGCGATGCCAGGCCACTGTTCCGGCGCAGCAACGCCTGCATCCGTGCCACCACTTCTTCAATGTGGAACGGTTTGGTCACGTAGTCGTCCGCCCCGGCACTCAGCACTTCAACTTTATCCTGCCAGCCTTCGCGGGCAGTCAACACCAGCACCGGGAGTGAGATTTCATGGCTGCGCCAGCGGCGGATCATCGACAGCCCGTCTTCGTCCGGCAGACCTAAATCGACAATCGCAATATCTGGCATATGTTCACCGAGATAGTAATCCGCTTCCTTTGCGTCTTCAGCCGCATCAACCTGGTGGCCCAGCTCCTGCAGCTGAACTTTGAGATGGTGACGCAACAGGGCGTTATCCTCCACGACGAGTACGCGCATGCCTCTACTCCCTTTCATTTACGATTTGAATAGTTTAACGCTGATTATGAAAACATTCTTTAGCATACTGAAATTAGATAATTTTTCTCAGCAGACCTTGAGCTGAACGCGTAAATCGAATGCGGCTACGTTCTCGCGTCGACACCGTAAGCCGCCAAATGTCTTCATATGATGCCGATACTATAAACGTACTGCGGTTCGCCAGCGTCAGCATTTCCGATAAAATCCTCATCTGTTTATTGACTGTTGAGGGCATCGTTGATGTTCAGGGCATCATCGCCAATGATGCTCGCCATTTCAGGCCTCTGCTAAACTGAAGGGTGAATCTCATTATGAGCAGGAGGATGTATGGGTTTAATCAGTTTCGTTAAAGAAGCAGGTGAAAAGATACTCGAGGCGGTCACCGGTACGGCACATGCCGCGGATCAAAACGAACTCCTTAAAGAGCATCTCAAGAAGAACGGTTTACAGGATGCCGATAAGATTGATGTGAAGGTTGAAGAGGGTAAGGCTGTTGTTACCGGCGAAGGTTTAAGTCAGGAAGCAAAAGAAAAAATTCTGATTGCTGTCGGTAACGTGGCAGGTATTTCAGGAGTGGAAGATAACGTGAGTGTAAAAGATACGGCTACAGAAAGTGAGTATTATACGGTGAAATCCGGCGATACCCTGAGTGGCATTTCTAAACACGTTTATGGTGATGCTAACCAGTACAACAAAATATTTGAAGCGAATAAACCTATGTTGAAAAGCCCCGATAAAATCTATCCAGGCCAGGTTCTTAGGGTGCCTAAATAAATTTCACACTTCCACCATCACTAATCATGAGTCCCTGATGGGACTTGTCCGAATATTTCGCAGAGGTAATATCTTCCTTGCAGTGAATCCCCCTATGCGGTGGGGCGTTCAGTTTAACTTCGGTCTTAAGGTCACGCGGGCATTGTGCAGACTGACACAGGCTCACCAGGAGGCACCTGGCACTGCATCAAATACTCTCTTCGTCTCGGGAAGACCTCTCTTCCCGGGCGGGAAGAGAGGAAAGGCAACTTACTTCAGTTCATCAACCATCGTGATGGCGCGACCGAGGTAGTTGGCCGGGGTCATAGCTTTCAGACGCGTTTTCTCGTGCTCTGGCAGTGCCAGACCATCGATAAACTCTTTCATGCCTTCGGCGTCAACGCGTTTACCGCGGGTCAGTTCTTTCAGCTTCTCGTACGGTTTTTCGATGCCGTAACGACGCATCACGGTCTGGATTGGCTCTGCCAACACTTCCCAGTTGCTGTCCAGCTCTGCCAGCAGGCGATCGCGGTTCACTTCCAGTTTGCTCACGCCTTTCAGCGTGGACTGATACGCAATCAGCGCATAGCCGAGACCGACACCGAGATTACGCAGCACCGTGGAGTCGGTGAGGTCACGCTGCCAGCGGGATACCGGCAGTTTGCTCGCCAGATGTTGCAGCACGGCGTTGGACAGACCGAGGTTGCCTTCGGAGTTTTCGAAGTCAATCGGGTTCACTTTGTGCGGCATGGTAGACGAACCGATTTCACCGGCAATGGTTTTCTGCTTGAAGTGGTTCAGTGCTACGTAGCCCCACACATCGCGATCGAAGTCGATCAGGATCGTGTTGAAGCGCGCCACGCAGTCGAACAGTTCAGCGATGTAATCGTGCGGTTCAATCTGGGTGGTGTACGGGTTCCACTGAATGCCGAGCGACGTCACAAACTCTTCGCTGAACTCATGCCAGTCGACTTCCGGGTAGGCCGCGATGTGGGCGTTGTAGTTGCCGACCGCACCGTTGATTTTACCGAGGATTTCTACTTGGTTCAGCTGACGATACTGACGCTCCAGACGGTACGCCACGTTCGCCATTTCTTTACCCATGGTGGACGGGGTCGCAGGCTGGCCGTGCGTACGGGAAAGCAGAGGGATATCGCGATACTGCACCGCGAGGTCTTTCACCGCATCGATAAGCTTACGCCAGTACGGCAGCACCACTTCGTCGCGTGCGGTTTTCAGCATCAGCGCGTGGGACAGGTTGTTGATGTCCTCAGAGGTGCAAGCGAAGTGAATGAACTCAGACACCGCGTGCAGGGCAGGTACGTCTGCCACTTTCTCTTTCAGGAAATACTCAACCGCCTTCACATCATGGTTGGTGGTGCGCTCGATGGTTTTAATGCGCGCGGCGTCTTCTTCGTTAAAATCAGCGATGATCTTATCGAGGAAACCGTTTGCGTCAGCAGCAAAAGCTGGAACTTCCTTGACAGCTGTGTGCGCGGCTAATTTTTGCAGCCAACGAACTTCAACTTGCACACGGAATTTCAGCAAACCGAATTCGCTGAAAATGCCGCGCAGCGCGCTGACTTTATCGCCGTAGCGTCCATCGACAGGGGAAACGGCGGTCAGTGAGGATAATTCCATAGATCACAACTCCGGAGTTATATGAGCAAGAATTTGTTTTGCCTGAGTGGTCAGGCGATTACGGGAAAACATGAGCTGCAGACGACCGCCGCCCACCTGATGCCACAGCACCGCGGCACGGATGCCTGCCAGCAGGCCTGCGCGAACTTTGGCCTGCACTTGCGGGCTTTGCAGCACGGCAGGGGAACCGGTGACTTGAATACGCGGCCCAAGCGGGCTAATCACGTCGACATAAATAGCCGCCATCGCGCTCATCAAGGTTTCAGACTGCAAATCGAAATGGTCTAACTGGCGCTGCAGCCCGGCAATGCGTTCACCGAGCGTGTCCATCGCGCCTTTGGCGGCAAAGAGCTTACGTTCCAGCACCATCAGACTTAAGGTGTAACGCGTCAGTTCGGCGTTGAGGCCCTGACGACTGCTGGCGTTGAGCACCCCAAGCAGCGTTTCAAGGCCGAGGCGAAGATTGGCTTCACTGCCACCGAACACGCCCAGAGTGGAATCCGGGTTGAGATCGATAACGCTATTCAGCGCCACATGCAGAGCATCGTTGTCGCAATGACCCTGATGCGCAAGTTGCTGAACCAGACGGGCCGACTGGCAAATCCCGGCCAGCGCGATAGTGATGTCGTAATAGTTCTTCGCCACTAAAACTCCTTTCTGTGTGCTGTCTGAGTCTTAAACCGGCAGCGGCAAACGCTGCTCGATAATGCCGCCACCGAGGCACACTTCACCGCTGTAGAACACGGCGGACTGACCTGGGGTTACGGCAGAAACGGGCTCGTCAAAGCGAACCTCAATGCGATCTTCATCCAGTGCGGTTACGGTGCACGGAATGTCTGTCTGGCGATAGCGGGTTTTCACCGTGCAGCGCAGTGTACCGTTTACCGGCTGGCGATCGACCCAGTGCAGCTGTTGGGCAATCAAGCCGACGGACATTAGGCGCGGGTGGTCATGACCCTGAGCCACCACCAGAATGTTATTTTCAACGTCTTTATCGACGGTGTACCACGGCGCTTCGCTGCCGTCTTTGGTGCCGCCGATACCCAGGCCTTTACGCTGACCGAGGGTGTGATACATCAGACCCTGGTGCTCGCCAATCACGTCGCCATCAACGGTAACGATTTTACCCGGCTGAGCAGGCAAGTAGCGGCCAAGGAATTCGCGGAATTTGCGCTCGCCGATAAAACAGATACCGGTGGAGTCTTTTTTCTTCGCGGTGATGAGATCGAGATCTTCTGCAATGCGGCGAACTTCCGGCTTTTCCAGTTCGCCAACCGGGAACAGGCTTTGGGCAATCTGTTCGTGGCTCAACGTATACAGGAAATAGCTTTGGTCTTTATTACCGTCGAGACCGCGCAGCAGCTGGCTTTTGCCATTCACATCGGCACGGCGCACGTAGTGACCGGTGGCGATGAAATCGGCACCTAAATCTTCGGCGGCGAACTCAAGGAAGGCTTTAAATTTGATTTCTTTGTTGCACAGAATATCCGGGTTCGGGGTACGACCGGCTTTGTACTCTTCAAGGAACAGCTCGAACACGTTGTCCCAGTATTCTGCGGCAAAATTGACGGTGTGCAGCTCAATGCCGAGCTTGTCGCACACGGCCTGGGCATCGGCCAGGTCAGCGGCGGCTGTACAATATTCCTCGCCGTCGTCCTCTTCCCAGTTCTTCATGAACAGGCCTTCAACCTTATAACCTTGCTGTTGCAGCAGGTAGGCAGAAACGGAGGAATCGACACCGCCGGACATGCCGACGATCACTTTTTTTGGGCTTTCTGACATTGGAATACTCACGACATTGAACTTCAAGGCGGCATATTCTATCACGCAGCCCCAGGGTTGACACCCTTTGTGAAGGGCCAGTTAAATTCGCCGATAATTTCCAACGGCAGACGTTGGCCGCTCTGCCAGCAGCGAATGCTCTCTGAGACTAACGGAGAGCGTAAATGACAGGCGGTGAGGATCTCTTCGGCGCTCAGCCACAGGCAACGATCAATATCATCATCATGGGGTTGCGTCTCACAAACATCATCCAGCTCGATGGCAAATAGAAAGCGCAGGAACGGGGTGTTGTCCGGGGCAATCCACTGATGCATGCGCACCAGATGCTGCGGTGTGGCGCGAATACCGGTCTCTTCCCACAGCTCGCGTTCAGCGGCCTGAACCAACGTTTCGTCGGCTTCCAGATGCCCGGCAGGTTGATTCCAGGTGGCTTTTCCATTGACTGTTTCTTCCACAATCAAAAACTTACCTTTGGCGTGAACCAGACAGGCGACGGTGACGTGCGGTTTAAACATGGAGACTCCTGATTTCGGCGCGTGATTATATTTATTTGATATGGATCACATTTTTCTTCCACCACTATACTTCATTCGGGTGTTCGACCGAACACGCGATCCGCGGTATGTATCATGCAACTGACAACTCGCACCATGCCCGTTCGTAAACGCGTTGCGCTGGTGTCGCACGTCACCCAGGACGGGGCAGACCTGACGGCGTTACTCTGAGGTCACATCCCGCCATTCGCCATTGGCGAGATTGTCCAGGGTGTAATTGCCCATCGCGTAACGAATCAAACGCAGGGTAGGGTAGCCGACATGCGCCGTCATGCGGCGAACCTGCCGGTTTCGTCCTTCATACAGCGTGACTTTCAGCCAGCGCGTTGGAATGGCTTTTCGCTCGCGGATAGGCGGATTGCGCGGCCACAGCCATTCAGGTTCATCCACAAGCTCAATTCCTGCGGCCAGCGTCGGCCCATCATTCAGCGTCACGCCGGTGCGAAGCGCATTCAGCGCGGATTCATCCGGCTCACCCTCCACCTGCACAAAGTAGATTTTCCCGGTGCGTTTTCCTGGTTGGGTGAGCTGCGCCTGCAACGCGCCGTCATTGGTTAGGACCAGCAAGCCCTCGCTATCGCGATCGAGTCGTCCGGCGGCATACACGCCCTGGACGTCGATAAAATCTTTCAGCGTGCTGCGTCCGGCTTCGTCAGTAAACTGCGGCAAAACATCGTAGGGTTTATTGAACAAAATGACGCGTTTTGGCTGGCTTTCTTTACGTTGTCTGGAAGCTTGTTGTGAGCTGAATCGCTTAAGGCGGTGATTTCTAAAAGAAGTTTTATTCATGGTATTTTCAGGCTGGGTCAATTGCCGCATTATAGCCTAATTACGAAGACCTTTCATGGAACCCAACATTCAGGTAGTATCAACTAGCTCATTACAAATCATTAACAAAAAATATTGCTCACACTATTCGCGTTGCGGGGCAGCAACGCTACCCAGGACACGAAAGTCACGAGCAGTCACCAGAAGCGCTCGAAGGAGAGGTTAATGGAAAGCAAAGTAGTTGTTCCGGCGGAAGGCCAAAAGATCACCCTGCAAAACGGCAAACTGAACGTCCCCCACAATCCGATTATCCCTTTCATCGAAGGTGATGGTATCGGTGTGGACGTGACTCCGCCAATGATCAAAGTGGTGAATGCCGCCGTAGAGAAAGCCTATAAAGGCGAGCGTAAAATTTCCTGGATGGAAATTTACACCGGGGAAAAATCCACCAAACTTTACGGACAGGACGTCTGGCTGCCAGCTGAAACGCTGGACCTGATTCGCGATTATCGCGTAGCCATCAAAGGCCCGCTGACCACGCCGGTCGGTGGCGGTATTCGTTCTCTGAACGTAGCCCTGCGCCAGGAGCTGGACCTTTACGTCTGCCTGCGCCCGGTACGTTACTACCAGGGCACCCCAAGCCCGGTTAAACACCCAGAACTGACCGACATGGTCATCTTCCGTGAAAACTCAGAAGACATCTACGCTGGCATCGAGTGGAAAGCCGACTCTGCCGACGCGGAAAAAGTGATCAAGTTCTTGCGTGAAGAGATGGGCGTGAAGAAAATTCGCTTCCCTGAACACTGCGGTATCGGCATCAAGCCATGTTCAGAAGAAGGCACCAAACGCCTGGTTCGCGCGGCAATTGAGTACGCTATCACCAACGACCGTGACTCTGTGACCATCGTTCACAAAGGCAACATCATGAAGTTCACCGAAGGCGCTTTCAAAGACTGGGGTTACCAGCTGGCGAAAGAAGAGTTCGGTGGTGAGCTGATCGACGGCGGCCCGTGGCAGAAAATCAAGAACCCGAATACCGGCAAAGAGATCATCGTTAAAGATGTGATCGCCGATGCGTTCCTGCAGCAGATCCTGCTGCGTCCCGCTGAATACGACGTTATCGCCTGTATGAACCTCAACGGCGACTACATCTCTGATGCCCTGGCGGCACAGGTTGGCGGCATCGGTATCGCACCGGGCGCAAACATCGGTGACGAGTGCGCGCTGTTTGAAGCCACCCACGGGACGGCACCGAAGTACGCAGGCCAGGATAAAGTGAACCCAGGTTCTGTCATCCTGTCCGCAGAAATGATGCTCCGTCACATGGAATGGTTCGAAGCCGCAGACCTGATTGTTAAAGGCATGGAAGGCGCAATCGCTGCCAAGACCGTGACCTATGACTTCGAACGTCTGATGGAAGGCGCTAAGCTGCTGAAATGTTCAGAGTTTGGTGACGCGATCATCGCGAACATGTAATTTCGATATTTGTTAAATCGATTAACGGGAGCTTAACGCTCCCGTTGTTTTTTTGTTAGCGTGCTAACGGTTATCAAAATAATTTATCAAAACCCCTTCCTTCTGCATCTACATTCTCCAGCCTCCAGTTCGCAAATTACTCACGCATTTCAAACAAAATTGTGCAGATCGGAGAGGCCGGTTTGAACTGTGATGCGGACGTTATACGCTGCTAGATTGAGTTGTGGGCATTCCACTCATCACGAGTAATCTTCCACAACCCAGAGTCCAAAAGCCCGCAAACATTCCAGGCGAAACCTCCTGCCATCACAGACAGTGCGATGTTATTTACGTATGTAGTGCATCGGTGTCCTGATTTTGTGATCCACTACATTGTCTGTCCGGTTGTGACTCCTGAGAAGGAGAGTATGTCTGTCCTGATGGGGAGCTTTGAGTCCCGCGCTTCCATTACTCGTGTGATTCTGCTTCCTTCTTCACCCGGCTGTAGAGTCTGCTGATGGAGGCCTGCAGCCCGGCGGCAATATCTTTATCTTTGACTCGTTCGCCAGAATGCGGGCGATCATGAATACGGTGAATGGTCCGTGCTTTCAGCTCAGCAGATGCCGTTTTGATTACGGGTGAATGTTCCCGTACTTTGCGCTTCAGGATATCCAGCTAATTATTGTCTTATTTAAGAATCGCAAATGGCATTTTATAATATTTAAATATGTATTAAGGTCCAATATAGGACCTCAAAACTGTGCTTTGGTATTTTTCGTTATTAATACAACGACCATACTGGATGTATGAAGGTTCTTAATTTTATGTGAGAGCATTTTTTATCAATTTGAATTCAGGGTTTACTATCCCTGCTCAGCCCAGCTATACCGGGGAAGTGTACTCACACTTAACTTTCATTGGTGCTGGCTAACATTACGAATTCCGTTTTATCCACTTTACCCTGTTGTGAAATAGGCGTTAAAATAAAAAACCCCATTTTCTATGGTGACACCCTAGCCCGGCTAAGGGATTAATTCATTCAGGAGATAAATATATATGTCTGAATCATTTCAGAATGAGATACCGCGTGCGCGCGTAAATATAAAATTAGACCTGTTTACGAACGGTGCTCAGAAGAAAGTTGAGCTCCCATTGAAACTCCTGAGCGTCGGCGACTTCAGCAATGGCAAAGCGCAGGGCCCATTGTCCGAGCGCGAAAAAATCAACGTCACAAAAAACAATTTCAACAGCGTCCTGACTGAACTTAATCCCGAGGTTAACCTCACTGTAAAGAACACCCTCGCCAACGACGGCTCAGAAGAAAATGTGTCGCTGTCCTTTCAGAATATGAAAGATTTTGAACCTGAGGCAGTGGCGCGTCAAATTCCCCAGCTCCGGGCCATGCTGTCAATGCGTAATCTGTTGCGCGATTTGAAATCCAATCTTCTTGATAATGTGACTTTCAGGAAAGAACTGGAAACGATATTAAAAGACCCCGCGCTGTCCGATGAACTGCGCAGTGAGCTGAATGCGCTTGCCCCGACCCAGGCTTAATGGCTGGAACTTCTTTTAACGGAATAAAGACGAGTAAATGCTAATGTCAGTTAATAATGAATCCCAGAATCTGGCGGGCGGCGCCACTGTCGAAAAAACACTTTCGCAGGGGGGCGTATATGCCTCACTTTTTGACAAGATTAATTTAACTCCGGTCGCCCGACTCGGTGATGTTAATGGTTTTGAAGATAATACCGTGATGGCAGAAACGTCGACCAATGCACGTGTGACCGCGGCAGTTCAGGTCTTTATGCAGTGCCTGCAGAAATCCGGCCAGAAAGTGGAAAAGCTGGATAAAAATTTACTCGACCAGCATATCGCCGAACTGGATTTCCAGATCAGCCGCCAGCTGGATGAAATCATGCACAATGATGAATTCCAGAAGGTGGAATCCGTCTGGCGGGGCCTGAAATCCCTGGTGGATAAAACCGATTTTCGACAGAACGTGAAACTGGAATTACTCGATCTGTCGAAAGAGGAGCTGCGTCAGGACTTCGAGGATTGTCCTGAAATTATCCAGAGCGGGTTATACAAACAAACGTACATCGCGGAATACGACACACCGGGTGGCGAGCCTGTCGCTGCCGTCATTTCAGCGTACGAATTTGATGCGTCAGCCCAGGACGTGGCGCTGATGCGTAACATCTCCAAAGTGTCTGCCGCGGCCCATATGCCGTTTATCGGTTCAGCTGGCCCTAAATTCTTCCTCAAAGAGAAAATGGAAGAAGTGGCGGCCATTAAAGATATCGGCAACTACTTCGACCGTGCCGAATACATCAAATGGAAATCGTTCCGTGAAACGGATGATTCCCGCTATATCGGCCTGGTGATGCCGCGTGTACTGGGCCGTCTGCCGTATGGCCCGGACACCGTGCCGGTGCGCAGCTTCAACTATGTTGAACAAGTGAAAGGGCCGGATCACGACAAATACCTGTGGACCAACGCGTCGTTCGCCTTTGCCGCCAACATGGTGAAAAGCTTCATCAGCAACGGCTGGTGCGTACAAATTCGAGGCCCACAGGCCGGTGGCGCGGTGAAAGACCTGCCTATTCATCTGTATGACCTCGGCACCGGTAATCAGGTGAAGATCCCGTCAGAAGTCATGATCCCGGAAACCCGCGAATTTGAATTCGCCAACCTCGGCTTCATCCCGCTGTCGTACTACAAGAACCGCGACTATTCCTGCTTCTTCTCGGCGAACTCGACCCAGAAGCCGGCGCTGTACGACACCGCTGATGCGACCGCTAACAGCCGTATCAACGCCCGTCTGCCGTACATCTTCCTGCTGTCGCGTATCGCGCACTACCTGAAACTCATTCAGCGTGAAAACATCGGCACCACCAAGGACCGCCGTCTGCTGGAGCTGGAGCTCAACACCTGGGTCCGTGGTCTGGTGACCGAAATGACCGATCCGGGCGATGAACTGCAGGCCTCCCACCCGCTGCGCGATGCGAAAGTGCTGGTCGAAGACATCGAAGACAACCCGGGCTTCTTCCGCGTGAAACTGTTCGCCGTGCCGCACTTCCAGGTCGAAGGCATGGACGTGAATCTGTCACTGGTATCCCAGATGCCGAAAGCGAAAGCGTAAGGCGAGGGATAATCAGGGATGAAAATTTATCGCCCACTTTGGGAGGACGGGGCCGCACTGGCCCCGCAACAGTTTCAGCAGCAGGGCCGGTGGAGTGAACACGTTGCCGACACGGTGACCCGGATGGGCATTGCGCATCCCTGGGGCGTGGTGGCCGCGGAGTTTGATGACGCGGCGCTCGCGCTGTCCCGACTGAATGCGACCCGACTGGTGCTGCGGTTTCAGGATGGCACGATAGTGGATACGAATCTGGCGGACACGCTGCCGCCGGTCTGTGATCTGTCCTCTGCCGCTGGCATGGAGGCCACCGAGGTGGTCGCCGCGCTGCCGCTGTTGAGTGCGAACGGCGGCAATCTGGATAACGGGCAGGACAGCGAACGCCCGCGCCGCTGGAAAGCCGAGCGGGTGGTGGTGCAGGAGCTCGCCGGGCACGAAAGCGGGGAGCTGGCCATTCTGCGTCATGCCATCACGCTGCGCTTATCCAGCCAGGAAAACACGGCATACCTGACCTGTCCGGTGGCCCGTCTGGTGCGTAATGCCCAGGGGCAGTGGAGCCGTGATCCGGCGTTTGTCCCGCCCATGCTGTCGCTTTCTGCCAGTCCGTTACTGGTCACCGAACTGGGTGACCTGCTGGTGCGTCTGCAGGCCCGTCGTCGACGCCTGATGGCCATGCGCCGTGAGAGCAATGAGCGGATGGCCGATTTCGCGGTGGCTGACGTGTCGCTGTTCTGGCTGCTCAATGCCCTGAACAGTGCCGAACCGGTCCTGGTGGAGTTGTTGCAGACGCCATCGCGCCATCCGGAACTGCTGTACCGGGAACTGACCCGCCTGGCCGGCAGCCTACTGACGTTCTCGCTGGAGCACGATGCCGGTGATATTCCGGCGTATCAGCATGATACCCCTGAGCAGGTGTTCCCGCCGTTACTGACGCTGCTGGACAAACTCCTTGAAGCGAGCCTGCCGTCACGGGTGGTGAGCATCCAGCTTGAGCATCACGACCAGATCTGGAAAGGCTCCCTGCACGATGCGCGTCTGCGCGAAGGGGCTGATTTCTACCTGTCCGTGCGCGCTTCCATGCCCAATCACGAGCTCCAGACGAAATTCCCGCTGCTGTGCAAGGCCGGCAGCTTCGACGATGTCTCGGATGTGGTGAATGTGGCCCTGAGTGGCATGGTGATCAAACCGCTCACCCATGTGCCGGCGGCTATCCCGTTGCGTCTGGAAAACCAGTATTTCTCGCTGGATCTGTCAACGGATGCCGCCCGGGCGATGCTCGGGACAGGGAGCTGTACCTTCTACACCCCGGGCTCACTCGGTGATGTGAAACTTGAACTCTTTGCGGTGCTGCGTACATGACCCAATCCGATATCAGCGAAATCGAACGTATTTTCTATCCCGGCTGGCTGATGGCCAGCCAGCTGCGGGGTGGCCAGGAAGTGCGGGAAGGGGAAAAGCTGTACCGCCGGGCCTGTCGCCTGGTCCAGGATGCGCGTACTGCGTTGACCGGCGCGGGATACAGTGATATCAGCCGTGACCACATGGTATACGCCCTGTGTGCCCTGCTCGATGAGAGCGTGCTTAACCGTGGGACGACCGATGACGGCTATCGGGTCTGGCATCGTGACCCGCTGCAGGCGCATTTCTTTGGCCGGCTTAATGCCGGGGAAGAACTCTGGGAGCGTATCCGTCACCTGCTGAAAGAGCCCGCGCCGGACACCGCGGTACTGACCTGTCTGTACCGCACCCTGCAGCTGGGGTTTGTGGGGCAGTACCGTGAGCGGGATGACGAACGCCGGGAAGATGTGGTCCGTAAACTCGGCGAGCGGGTGCCGGCATTTCGGCTTGCGCAGGATGCCCCCATTGTGGCCAGAGCCTCCCGCCTGCGTGGCGGTCGTCGTGGATACGGGTTGTCCTGGGTTATCGGCGCTGTGGCGCTGGCTGCACTCTGGTTTTTCCTCTCGTCGTCGCTCACCGACCTGGTGAGCCAGATTGTCAGGCCGGGGTAAGCGATGCGTGATGCTTACCGGAGTCTGTTAACGGCGCTGAGTGCGGTGCTGGTGCTGTGGCTCATCCTGGGCTTTTGGCCACTGTCTGTCACCAGCCGGGTGGCACTCAGTCTGCTGGTTATCCTGATCACCGGCATGATGCTGTGGCGCCAGCGCCGGGCGGCCCTGACGCTCGCCGCCGCGGTCAGGAGTCTCGGGGAGAAGAGTCTGCCGCCGGAAGATTTTCAGGGGGCCGTCATTCTCGCCTGCGGAGATAACACGGCGCTGTTTGTACCTGGCACCTGTCACCGGGAAACCCGGCAGGGCTGGTATCTGTGGGTAAAGGATGCGGAACAGTTGCCAAAACTTGCGCAGCACCTGAATCAGGTCCGTCCAGCCCTGGTATCGCAGATTTCCGTCTTACTGGCCATTCAGCCTGAAAAACACATTTCCGAGGATGATTTTGCCCAGCATCTCAGGGCCTGGCAGCGGGGTGTGGTGCAGTGTCGTGCCGCAACGGGCAGCATTCCACCCGTCTGGACGGTCACCTGGCTGTCACCGTCAGCCGCCTGTCATGACGCAGAGCCCGTCTGGTTCACTACCGTAAGCCAGCGCGCCGGCCTTCAGGTGTATCAGCCCGGCCAGGGCAATCTGTCACTGGTGGAGTGGACCCGGGACAACGATGCTGGCGAGCGCCTGTCACGCCTGAGTCAGGGATTGTGGCTGGACAGTCTGCTGAGCTGGCAGGCAGGCACCGTCAATACGCTGTTGCAGGTGCGTCATGGCGAGTTGCCTGCCCTGAAGCTCTGTGTGCAGGGGATCTGTATGACGCCCGTCAGCGGGTTCGCCGACAGCCTCTGGCAACAGCATATCGCCGGCCTTACAGCGCTGCCCCCGGACATTGCGCCGAGCGGCGATCCGTTACCGTTACCGGAGCTGCTGCTGTCCGCCTTGCCACGACGCCGGGGTGTCAGTCGGCGGATGGTGTTCTGGCGCTATGCCGGCCTGATGGGAGGGATTTTCCTGGCCCTGGCGATGCTGGCGTCCTGGGTGAATAACCAGCGTCTGATCCGCAATGTCGGGGATCACCTGGCCCTCTATTACCACCTGGACGGTCAGCCTGTTGCCCCCAAACTGCGGGCACAGCAGCGTCTGCGCGCCGACGGGGCGCTGCTGGATGACTGGCAGCGACGGGGGGAGCCTGTGCGCTACCGGTTAGGGTTGTATCAGGGACTGCGTCTGATCCCGCCTGTAGAAGCGGCCGTAAATGACTGGGCACCGCCCCCGCCACCACCTCCGGTTATCAAAAAGATTATTCAGGGGCCGAAAACCGTTCGCCTCGACAGCATGTCGCTGTTCGATTCCGGTAAAGCGGATTTGAAGGCAGGTTCGACCAAAGTGCTGGTGACCTCCCTGGTGGGGATTAAAGCCAGACCGGGCTGGCTGATTGTGGTGGCGGGTCACACTGACAACACCGGAAGCCAGCAGATCAACCAGCCGCTGTCCCTGAGGCGTGCCGAATCGGTGCGCAACTGGATGCGTGACACCGGTGATGTGCCGGAAAGCTGTTTTGCGGTGCAGGGCTACGGCGCAAGCCGACCGGTCGCAACCAATGACACCCCGGAAGGACGCGCACTCAACCGCCGGGTCGAAATCAGTCTTGTACCGCAGGCCGATGCCTGTCAGGTGCGGGACTCATTAAAAGCGTCACCGGATTCAACGGATGATGGCGACGCTTCAACTCAAGAAATGGAGAAGTAACCATGGCAATTCCTGTTTATCTGTGGCTGAAAGACGACGGCGGTGCGGACATCAAAGGTTCCGTAGACGTTCAGGATCGTGAAGGCAGCATCGAAGTGGTCGCTCAGGAACACAACCTGTACATCCCGACCGACAACAATACCGGCAAGCTGACCGGTACCCGTATCCACACCCCGTTCCTGTTCACCAAGGAAATCGATTCCTCGAGCCCGTACCTGTACAAGGCAGTGACCACCGGTCAGACCCTGAAATCAGCCGAGTTCAAATGGTATCGCATCAACGATGCGGGCCAGGAAGTGGAGTACTTCAACACCAAACTGGAAAACGTCAAGCTGGTGAAAGTCGCACCGAAAATGCACGACATCAAAGATCCGGGCTACGAGAAACATAACCACCTCGAAACCATCGAGCTGCGTTATGAAAAAATCACCTGGACCTACAAAGACGGCAACATCATTCATTCCGATTCCTGGAACGAACGTACTACCGCGTAAGCCCATTGCGGACAGGTTTTCCTGTCCGCAGTTTTGCTGAGTGTCTGCGAGCCGGGTGCTCAGCAAAACCACAATCTGCCTGCCAGCCTGACCGTATGCGCTTTGGTCTCCTGAACTACAGGAAACAGCGAGGGGCGGTAGCGTGTCCAGGAACCGATAAAGAGAGAATCTCATGGAAAACCCCGCCATTCTGCTGCGACGTCTGAACCCTTACTGTGCCCGCGCCATGGAAGGTGCCGCCTCCTTGTGCCAGACCCGCGCCCATGCGGAAATTTTGCCGGAGCACTGGCTGCTGAAGCTGCTGGAACAGGGCGAAGGTGACCTGACCGTGCTGGCCCGTCGCTACGAATGGGATATGGACGCCATCTGGCAGGATTTGCTCGGCTGGCTGGACAATCTTCCGCGCTCGGTGCGCGGGCGACCGGCTCTGTCCGACAACATTCAGACCCTGATGCAGCAAGCCTGGCTGATTGCTTCCCTGAACGGTGAGGAACATATCCGGAGTGTCCATCTGCTGATGGCGCTGGTCGATAAGCCGAAGCTGGCCCGCTGCGACGGCCTGTGGCCGCTGCTGACGCTGGGCCAGAGCCAGCTTGAGCGTCTGCGTCCGCTGATTGATGCGCAGTCCGACGAGCGTCCGGCGCTGCAGCAGGAAGCGGAACTCGCCCGGCAGGGCGGCGATGTTGAAATGGTGAGTCATCCGGTTAAAGCCGACGTAAAAGACGGCGAGCTCAACCCGGCGCTGCAAAACGCGCTGGATAAGTTCACCCTTGATGTCACCGCCAAAGCGAAAGAAGGCAAGATTGACCCGGTGTTCGGCCGTGACACCGAAATCCGCCAGATGGTGGATATTCTCTCACGCCGTCGCAAGAACAACCCAATCCTGGTCGGTGAACCAGGCGTCGGTAAAACGGCGCTGGTTGAAGGGCTGGCGCTGCGCATTCATGAGGGCAACGTACCGGAATCACTGAAAACCGTGAGCCTGCGCACCCTCGACCTGGGCCTGCTGCAGGCGGGCGCGGGCGTGAAAGGGGAATTCGAACAGCGCCTGAAAAACGTTATCGACGCGGTGCAGCAATCGCCCACACCCATCCTGCTGTTTATCGACGAAGCTCACACCATTATTGGCACAGGCAATCAGGCGGGTGGGGCGGATGCGGCCAATCTGCTGAAACCGGCGCTGGCGCGTGGCGAACTGCGCACCATCGCCGCCACCACCTGGTCTGAGTACAAACAGTACTTCGAGCGCGATGCCGCGCTGGAGCGCCGCTTCCAGATGGTGAAGGTCGACGAGCCGGATGACGACACGGCGTGTCTGATGCTGCGTGGCCTGAAATCCCGCTATGCCGAACACCATAACGTCCACATCACCGACGACGCGGTACGCGCGGCCGTTACGCTGTCGCGCCGCTATCTGACCGGTCGCCAGCTGCCGGACAAAGCCGTAGACCTGCTCGATACCGCAGCTGCCCGCGTGCGCATGAGCCTTGATACCGTGCCGGAGCCGTTAACGCGCTTGCGCGCCCAAATCACCGCCCTGGAAATCGAGAAGCAGGCACTTCTGGAAGATATGGCGGTCGGGAGCTGCAGCCAGGGTGAGCGTCTGGCGACGATTGAACAGGAAGAAATCAGTCTGTTTGTCGAACTGGACGAGCGCGAGACCCAGTACGGCCAGGAGTTGTCGCTCACAGAGCAACTGCTGCAAACCCGCCAGGATATCTCACGTCAGAGTGAGACCCGTGACCTGCAACAACAGCTGGATGGCATGCAGCAGAACAGCCCGCTGCTGTCTGTCGACGTCGACACCCGCACCGTCGCCAACGTCATTGCCGACTGGACCGGGGTGCCACTCTCCTCGCTGATGAAGGACGAACAGACCGAGTTGCTGAATCTGGAAGGGGAAATCGGCAAGCGCGTGGTGGGCCAGGATGTGGCGCTTAATGCCATTGCACAACGCCTGCGTGCGGCAAAAACCGGACTCACCTCCGAGAACGGCCCACAGGGCGTGTTCCTGCTGGTCGGCCCGAGCGGGACCGGCAAAACTGAGACCGCGCTGACCCTGGCTGATGTGCTGTACGGCGGCGAAAAATCGCTCATCACCATCAACCTGTCGGAGTACCAGGAGCCGCATACGGTTTCCCAGCTGAAAGGCTCACCGCCGGGCTACGTCGGTTACGGCCAGGGCGGTATCCTCACCGAAGCGGTGCGTAAACGTCCGTACAGCGTTGTGCTGCTGGATGAAGTGGAAAAGGCGCACCGTGACGTCATGAACCTCTTCTACCAGGTGTTCGACCGGGGCTTTATGCGCGACGGCGAAGGGCGTGAAATCGACTTCCGCAACACCGTTATCCTGATGACCTCGAACCTCGGCAGCGACCACATTATGCAGCTGCTGGATGAACAGCCGGACGCCAGCGAAGGCGACCTGCACGAACTTTTGCGCCCGATTTTACGCGCCCACTTCCAGCCCGCGCTGCTGGCACGTTTCCAGACCGTGATTTACCGCCCGCTGGCAGAAACCGCGATGCGTACCATCGTGCAAATGAAGCTGGCCCAGGTCAGCAAGCGCCTGCATCGCCATTACGGCCTGACCACGCAGATTGACGAGAGCCTGTATGACGCGCTGACTGCCGCTTGCCTGCTGCCGGACACCGGGGCACGCAACGTCGACAGCCTGCTCAATCAACAAATTCTGCCGGTGCTGAGTCAACAGCTGCTGACCCACATGGCGGCTAAACAGAAACCCCGCTCACTCACCCTGGGATGGAGTGAGGAAGGGTTTGGGCTGGCGTTTAATGACGCGCACGGAGGCTGAGATGCAGATTTGCATGATGGACTACGGCAACCTGTCAGTGGATGGCAAAACTGCGTACTTGAAGTGCTATGGCATCGGGACGTTTGAGGTGTTGTCTGGAGTGGATTTTTACATCAACAATCCCGATTGTGCTGACCATGAAAATGCCGCCATACCACCGGGCACATACTGGGTGACTGACCGGCCTGCCGGCAGCTTGTATAACCGCGTACGGGCAGAGGCGATTGATGCCTGGAATGGCTACCGTAACCATCATAGCGACTGGTTTGCACTGTTCAGCGGCAAAACCAAAAAAGACAGTCTGATTGTGAATGGCCTGAACCGGACCGGATTTCGCCTTCATCCGCTGAACAGCGACGGAACCGGTGTTTCATGGGGCTGTATCACCCTGCGTCGCTACAGCGACTTCCAGCATCTGCGCCGCCTTTTACTGAGCCGCGGAACGTTTCCTGTTCCGGGTGGCAACGGCCTGATGGCCTATGCCCGTATTGATGTGCGCGGTACTCCTGATTTCAGCCAGTGCGAGAAAGAGACAGAAGAAAAGAAACAGGCAGAGAAGCGCCGACGGCAACAGGCTCTGAAGAACAAGGCGGAGAATGTGGAATGAAAATCCTGCTGTTTGTCGCGATGTTTTGGTCAGGCATTCATTTTATTCCGGACGCCTGGGTCGCAGAGTTTGTGAAAGACCATATCCATATCAGTGGAGATGGGGAATACGCGATGGACAGCTTCGAGATGCATATCATCGTGATTAAAACGGCGCTGTGTGGCCTCGGAGCCTGGCTCCTGCTGACGCTGATTTACTGGTTTCGCAACCGCCTGAAAAAATAACCCCCGTAGAAGAGCTTCCCTGCCTGTCGCCGGTGCGTGCCAGCCCTGACGGAATAACCGAATACACAATGGAGTCAACGCCATGAGCCTGACGGATACCCTGAATACGATGGTGGCCACCGTCACCGGAAAAGCCCTGAACCGCTACCGCCTCGATATCCCGTCCTATACGGCGGATATCGACGTGGAAGATTTCAGCGGCTCGGAAGCAATGAGCGAGCTGTACAGCTACACCATTAATTTCACCAGTACCGACAAAAACATCGATGCCCGCCAGATACTGAGCAAACCGGCGACCCTGACGATGGGGGCGGGTAACCTGCTGTCCCTGACAGAGCGTAAGGTAGTGCCCGGGGTGGTCACCCACTTCGAGCGTATCGGGGGGTCGGCAGATGAAGCGAAATACTGCATCGTGCTGGAGCCTTTCCTGGCGCTGATCGGTAATCAGTTCCGTACCCATCGTTTCTTCGTCAACAAATCGGTACCGGAAGTGGTCGCGGAGGTACTGCAGGAGCACGGCCTGAAAGGGTGGGAGTATGAGTTCACCCTCAAGGCCGACTACCCGAAGCGGGAACAGATTAACCAGTATCAGGAAAATGACCTGGCGTTTATCGAACGCCTGCTGGCGGAGGTGGGGATTTTCTTCTTCTTCACCCTGCAGCCTGACACCCAGACCGAAGTGGTGCACTTCGCGGACAAGCAGAGCGCCTGGACGTTCGGGAAAAAACTGCCGCTGAACAGCCCGTCAGGGACGAACGATAACGCGGTGGATTCGGTGTGGGATGTGCATGTCTGGCACAACGTGGTGGAACGCTCTGTGACGGCCAATGACTACAACCACCGGGAAGCTCAGAACGTCCTCTCTTCGGTGCCGGCAGACATGACCCGGGGTGACGGGGACGGTGTCACTTACGGGGATGTGTATCACCACCGCCCGCGCCATCTTGAACGGGGTGACAAAATTACCCCTGCGGCAGAAACCGCCAACTTCTGGGCGCGTCTGGAGCATGAACGCTTCCTGTCAAACCAGACGACGGTGACCGGCAGCAGCACCGATCACACCCTCGGCCCGGCCCAGGTGCTGACTATCACCGAGACGGCTATTCCGCCGACACTGCCGCGTGAAACCGAGAACGGGCTCATCATCGTCAGTGCCGGTTACACCGCCAGTCGTCAGAACGCCCTGAAGGTGGAGTGGGCGGCGATGCCGTACTACGAGAACCGCTGCTGGCGACCTGAGGCTAAAAAACGCCCGGTGGTCAGCGGCACCCTGATGGCGCGTGTGACCAGCGCCAAAGACAACGACATCTACGCCTGGCAGGATGCATCGGGCCTGTACCGGGTGAAATTTGATGCCGACCGCGACGACAAACGTCAGGGCATGGAAAGCATGCCGGTACGCTTCGCCAAACCGTACGGCGGTGATAAGTACGGTTTCCACTTCCCGCTGATTCAGGGCACTGAAGTGGCCATCGCTTTCCATGAAGGCGACCCGGACCGGCCGTATATCGCCCACGCGATGCACGACTCCCGCCATGTCGACCACGTTACTGAAGCCAACAGCACGCGCAACGTTATCCGTACCGCTGGGCTGAACAAACTGCGGATGGAAGACAAGCGCGGTGAAGAGCACATAAAGATCAGTACGGAGTATGGCGGCAAAACCCAACTCAATTTAGGTCACAACGTCAATGCATCCAGAGCTCTTCGAGGCGAGGGGGCGGAACTGCGCACTAACGACTGGGTCAGCGTTCGTGGTGGTAAGGGAGTAATGCTTACTGCAGATGCTCAACCTGACGTTGGCAGTAAAATGCTTGAAATGGACAGGGCTGTAGAACAACTGGAACAGGCACTCACGCTGGCAAGAAGCCTCCAGGCAGCTGCGAAAGGGGCACAGGCAACGGTATGTGATATCGACAGCCAAAAGACGCTTAATAGCTCACTGAAATATCTGAAAATGCCAGGAATGCTGGCCAGTGCACCTGCAGGCATTGGCATTCTGAGTCCTGAGGCTGTCCGGCTTGCTTCAGGCGGGGCAAGTATTGGCCTCATGTCAGGTAAAAACACGGATATCAGCACCGGACAATCGTTTACTGTGGCGGCAAGCGAGGCTGTAAGCTTGTTTGCTCAGGCTGCAGGAATGAAAATGTATGCCGGGGCAGGGAAGGTTGATATCCAGGCACAAGCTGATGCCATGAATGTCTCAGCTTTACAGGACATCACTGTCGCCAGTGGTCAGGGAAGCGTGAAGATGAATGCCAGCAAGGAGCTGATTTTAAGTTGCGGTGGTGCTTATATAAAGCTTAGCGGTGGGAATATTGAACTGGGATGTCCGGGGAATATTTTGCTGAAAGCGGCCAATGTTAATCAAACAGGTCCTGCCAGTTTAGATACCCCACCAGTGACTTTCCCGAAAGGGTACAGCGAAGGGTTTACCACAACGTCATCAGCCAGTGGAGCAGTCAAGCCTTTCACCACATATAAAATTACGACGGCTGAAGGTGAGGTTTATGAGGGCATTTCCGGTGCAGAAGGAGAGACTTCTCCAATATTTACGTCTATGCCATCGCAGTTAAAAATCGAATATCCGCGAAATATTGCTGATAGCCAGGAGGGCGAATAACATGACTACCGCTGTATCCTCACTCTACCGTAAAAACCCCCATGCTCCATGTGACGAGCAAATGCCCTACTGGGTCGAATTTCAATTGGTAGATGAGCAGGGTGATCCTGTTGCGAATATGCCATGGACTGCTGAAAGCTCTCATCCAGTATCAGGCCAAGCTGAAGATTTCACACATACAGGTCAAAGTGATGCGGACGGCCTTATCCATATTGATATGCCACATGGTCTGGAGCTGAAACTAACATTAGATAGCAATCTGTTGACGAAAGAAATGGAGACGCGTTCTCTTCGTGTTGGTAGGGATCCTATAAAAGATTCGACCGTTCGTCCAAAAGCAGAGAAAAATGGTTATGTGTGGCACTATGCTGTTGTGGGTGAATTATGTCATGAACAACCTGATCTACAATTAAGAGATGGAGAGGAATTGCCCTTATTCCATTTTCCCATGAGTAGTTCATTTCAGGGTGTTAAGGTCAGAACAAATGAACTTGAAAAGCGCCATGTAATTGAAATTTGCCCGTTTAGAGCCTGGGAGTTAGTTCTCCATCACCAGAATGATTACTCTATGGCAAATGCCATCAATTTAGGATTGGCATCAGATTTAGCTTATGATGATATAGATATTATTACAAAGTATTTTATTAATAAATGTCAGGACCTATCTACGATACCATCCAGAAAGATTGGTCAATCGACTATTAATGCTTTAGTCGTTGATGTTCCATATTCTGATCGATATGCTGCCCCTGTCGGTTTTGATTCAGCTAAAGCAGAAGAACCTGAAGGTGATACGCAGTTTTATTATGTCTACAATAAGAATAAAATAGTTATAGCGTGGCGCGGAACTGCTAGTCTTACTGATGGGCTAACGGATGCTTCATTTAGGCCTGTAGAGTCCGATAGCTGCAATATCAAATCAGAATGTACTTCATTAGTTCCTATGGGGAAGGTGCATACGGGATTTTGGGCAGGCTATACCTTAATTGAACGAATGTTTGAAGAACAGCTTCGTGAACTAGCCAGACAAATATTGGGTAAAGATTTATTCATTTGTGGTCATAGCTTAGGAGGATCGCTGGCATTAATTCATTCTGCTAGGTTAAAAAATAGGAACCCACTTCTTTACACATACGGTATGCCAAGAACGTTCACTAAAAATGCTGTAGATGCATTATCAAGCATTACCCACTATCGGCATGTAAACGATCAAGACCCAGTACCATCAGTTCCACCTGAAGCTGACTTGGATAATCATTTATATAAGTTATGGGGGCCTTTGGGAACAACTCTTGGTTTTTTATGGTCTGTAGTTGAACTTACGGCCTGGCAAGTCGTAGAGTGGGGAGATTGTTTTTGGCACCATGGGAATACGGTCGTATTTTTAACCACTACGCAAAGTAGAAAATGGCAGCAGTGTAGTATTGAGCTTCCATACCCAAGAAATTGCATGACCATTCAGGCAAGACTTCCTGAAAAAGTTAAGCTCTATCTTGTCCCTTCGCTGGCACTTCAGGAGGCTAAGCAATCCGGGCAAGATCAAAAGGATTTTAAAGCTTCACTTACTAAGGAAGATCTTCAAGAATTTTTCCCAGAAGGCATGAATCCAAATAGAGGGATGCCTGCGAATGTTGGAAATCATCTTCTGACATCCTATATGCCCTATATAAATAATAAATTGTTAGGATTAGCTTATGAAAAAGGGTTAAGCGATGGAAAGAGCTTCACTGAGCATGCCGATAAAGTAGCATCCTTCAATTTACAAATGGATCACTATTCAAGTGAAACCCCTAAGAATGAATTTGACAGGAATAAAAAGTTTCTTTCACTCGAGGATTTGTTAAAAAATTCGCTTAGCTCAACCATCTCTGCCGCATCCGGTTGCGATGCTCTTAAAAGATTTGGCCATTATGGTGAAGAGGATATAGAAAATGTATAAGAGATTAAATTCATTCGTCTTGCTCCAGATTGTTTTATTGCTGAATGGATGCGCTCAGGCAACCGACAGAACATTATCACCACCATCGAATACTGAATGGGTAAATGTCGAGATAAAAAACCCTTCGGCGTATACAAAACCTTTTCCCCTTGAAGTCCTGTACATATCAATGACGTGTAAGCGAAAGCTGATGAGTATGCGAGACGGCCAGCACTATGAGAAGGTGGGATATAATCCCATAAAGATCCCACTTCAGAAACAAGATGACTCTAATACATGGCTTGCAAAAATAGCGAAGGATGGTGGTGGTAAGTGTAACTGGAAACTGAGTGAATTTAATCTGGGCATTGAATATATTGATGCAACTCACCTTGGTAAGGGGTTGGCGCTGGGGACGGCTGTTGGTGCTACAATTGCATTTGATGATAACGCAATAAAAAGTGGTCGGTTTGATGTATTTAAAGGTTCTGAACTCGTTTTATCTCCTGTGTACTACCCTTTGATAGATAGTAATAAAGATATTGACGTGAATGACACTTTAAATTTATTTGGTAAAGTCAATTTTGTGAAAAAAAGGATAGTCTCTACTGCCAAAAACGTCTCGATTAAATTCGAGCCAACAATTGATGAATCTAAAGTAGTCAGGATGATTGCTCCAACAGAACAAAAGGTTGGAGTAAACTATAAAATTATCTACCCTGATGGCACGGTTGTATCTGATGGAACAACTCATCCTGATGTAAACAGGCTGAAGGATTAATTAGTGGGTAAACTTATAAATAAGTTATTCCTCTGCACGCTAATGTCCTTTATTGTTAGTTGTGTCAGTGCGGATGATCGTTCACTGTCACCCCCTGCAAATACTCAGTGGATTAATGTTGAAATAAGGAATCCCTCATCATATACACAACCATTTCCTATTGAGGTTTTGTATGTTTCGACTTCATGTAAGCGTGAGTTGATGAGCATGCGTGATGGGCAGTATTATGAAAAGATTGGGTATAACCCTATTAAAATTGCACTTCAGAAACAAAGCGGTTCTGATTTATGGATTGCAAAAGTAGCAAAAGATGGTGGTGGCAAGTGTAATTGGAAGTTAAGTGAGTTCAATATGGGAATCGAATATATTGAAGCTACCCACCTTGGTAAAGGATTGGTTCCGGGAACCGCCGTAGGTGCTACTATTGCATTTGACGATAATGCAACTAAAAATGGCCAGTTTACGACAGTTCATGGTGATATTAATTTGTCTCCTATATATTATCCGTATATAAGGGAAAGGAAGTTAAATTCCGCAGAATCCAGCTTGTCACTATTAGGTGAGAAAAACTTTATCTCTTTGAGAGCGGATGGGACGAATAAAATTAGATTTATTCCTAAGCTGGATGAATCAAAAGTCACCCGTTATATTGGAGTGGCAAAGAAGGAGCCTGGAACATACGCGAAAATAATATATCCCGATGGAAGCGTAGCGCCAGAAGGTACAATAATTCCTGATTTTAATAAAATCAATGCAAAGTAACTGCTAATAACATAGGTATTTATTATGCCCAATGGCATCGTATTGATCGGAGACAAAACTTCTCACGGTGGAAAAGTGATCTCCGCCTCTTCCAATATTACTGTCGACGGGAAAAAGGCCGCGTTAGTTGGCGATATGGTCAGTTGCCCGGTAGATGGGCATGGAACTAATCCTATCGTGGAAGGGTCACCGCACCGGACATTTAACGGTCGGGCTGTTGTCGTCGATGGCTGCAAAAGTCAGTGTGGTTGTACTGTCATTTCAAGTGCTCAGAACAGCACGGTAGGATAATCAATGGGCTGGGAAAGGACGAAAGCAACAACGATGGAGTTTCCTCCTGAGCCATCTTTTACGGGATGGCTGTTGGCAGGAGGTGTTGCCGCGGTTGTGGGTATTTTGCTGTTTATCCTGGATGCGTCAGGCATGGTTAAGGCACTGGCTGTATTCAATATCTGGTTGCTGGCATCCAGCCCGGTTCTTGGCTGGTTTTTCCTGTTTTGTTTACGGGGATGGCTGTGGGGCAGAACAGTCAATGAACATCAGTTTTTACAGAAGGAAGCTGAATACGGACAGCAACAGTGGGAAGCCTGGGCTGGACGCTATCTGGCCGTGCTTGGAAGCAGCATACTGCTACCTTCTGGAGTAACCTCTGACGCCATTGCTAAATTGGATGCTGCAGATGCGCCGCAATTGCTTTCACTGACCAGCCATTTTAATGCGAAATCAGCGACGTCCACCTCCTTGCTCGAACTGGGTCTGGCCGGTGTACAAAACGCGATTGCTATGTTGCCTGCGACAGTGCCGTTCAACGTCACCATTGTGAGCGACATGATTTCGTCAGACTTCGAGACCCGGTTTCGCGAATCATGGGGAAGAACTTACCCCGAGCGTGCGCTAACAGGTTCGGTTTCGTTTTGTAAAACCCTTTCTTTTGCCTGGATCGAAGAGCGTCTTAAAAATCCCGTTTTCGATATCGATCTGATCCTGATATTGCAGCAGCATGCTGCTGAACATTATTCCGATGCACTCGCGACCATGATACTGACCAGCGATGATGTTGCTGAAAAATATCAGCTTCCTCACTCTGCCCGCATATTGCGACCGATGCCGCTGGATATGTCAAATTTCAAGACTGATATGAGTTTGTTCCTCGAAACACAAACGATCGCCTGTCTGACATCAAACGTGTTTTGTGACTACGGGAACTGGAATGACTGGTTTGCTGAGCTAATCACTGCGTCGCAATCACATCTGACGCCGTGGGTGCCGCAGGAAATTGATGTACTGGAAAAATATAACGGTATCCCAGGAGCCGGAAGTGCGTGGCTTTTAGCCACATTACTGGCCGATATCGTGTCCGTCAGCAACAAACCTGTTTTAGGACTGTTTACCTCAGGTACTGATCGTTTTGTCAGTACTGTTACCTCAGGGAGTGGAAATAATGATGCCGGGTAGTTCATGGAGCAGAGGGGGGCTTGTCGGCATAATAGCCTGCATCTCAGCGATTATAGTGTCCTTGATCCTGCATTTTGGGCCCTCGTATGGCCTTGATACCCGACTGAAGCAATTGCTTGCATTTGCTGCCGTATGGATAGTCTTGCTGATTGTTTTCTATACGCCTTTCATGTTCCGGTTTATGAAGGAAAAGTATCACCGCTGGCGGGAACAGAAGAACAATGCGTTGCCTTCTGATGAATCAAGAGTTGCCCGGACTCCGCCTCGCAATGTCACCGTTGATACCATCCGTGAAGCCATGCGCATCCTCTATGGCCGCCGCTGGGGCCGCAAAGTCCGCATCCTGCTGATAACCGGCACCGCTGCGGAGGTTGAGCAACTGACCCCGGGTCTGACAGTTCAGCTCTGGCAGGAAGACCGCGGCACGCTGTTGCTGTGGGGCGGGGACCTCAATACGCCAGCAGACAGTGCCTGGCTGACCGCACTGCGCAAACTGCGTCGCCGTCCGGTGGATGGGCTGGTGTGGGTCACCTCGGCCTTTGACCAGCTCTCAGCACCGGGGCTGGAGCAGCCGCTGCCGGTACCGTCTGAAAGCACCATGGACTCCCTGTCTCATGCCATCAGCGCACGTATGGAAACGCTTGGCTGGAAACTCCCGCTGTATGTCTGGTCCCTGCACCCGCGCGCCGGTAAGCCGGAAGGGCGCATTACGCAGGCGACCGGCTGCCTGTTACCTGCCGGTTGCCGTACCGAAGGGCTGGCAGAACAACTCTCTGCCCTGACGCCAGATTTGACTTCACAGGGTCTGCAGCAGACCTGCGGCGAGGTTAAACATAACTTCTTACTGACGCTCGCTGACCAGCTTATTCGTGAGCCACAGAGCGTGACTGCGCCACTGTCGGTGATGCTCAATCCGTACCGCCCGCTGCCGCTGGCTGGCGTGGTGTTCAGTCAGCCCTCTGCCGGTGCTGAACGTGCTGTGACGCACCACTGGGGCATGGATAAGCGCTGGGATATTCTGCCTGAGTCTGTCCGGAAACTCCCGGCCGGACTCCGTCCGCGCAAACCGGGTATTCCCTGGCGCAAAGTGTTTGCGTCAGTTGTCGCCCTGGCAATGATGGGCTGGGCTGCGTGGATGAGCATCGCGTATGTCACCAACCGCAGCCAGATTGACGGTGCGAATGCCCAGGCCGCACTTGCCGCCCGACAGAATCAGCCGCTGGAACAGCGCCTGCACGCGCTGTCTGAACTCCAGAAAACCCTGGCCCGTCTGCAGTACCGCGCTGAGCACGGTGTGCCCTGGTATGAACAGGCCGGGCTGAGCCAGAACAATGCCCTGCTGGCCGTACTCTGGCCACGTTACCAGGACAGCGCACTGCCGCTGCTGCGGGATGCGGCCGCTGAACATCTGCAGAGACAAATCGGCGCCTTTAACGCGTTACCGCCGGGTAGCCCGCTGCGTGAGCAGATGGCAAAAACCACCTATGATCAGCTCAGACTCTACCTGATGCTGGCCCGTCCGGAACATATGGACGCCGCCTGGTTCAGTTCGGCGCTGCTGCAGGACTGGCCAAAACGCACTGGCGTGAAAGACGGCGTCTGGCAGGGGATGGCTCCATCACTGCTGACGTTTTACGGGGCGCAGCTGGCAGCTCATCCTCAGTGGCGTCTGCCTGCAGATGAGAGCATGGTCAGCCAGGCACGTTCGCTGCTGGTTCGCCTGATGGGCGTGCGCAACAGCGAGTCCTCCCTGTACCAGAAGATGCTTTCTCAGGTCGCACACCTGTATGTTGATATGCGGCTGGATGACATGACCGGCGACACGGACGCGGCACGCCTGTTCAGTACCTCTGAGGTGGTGCCGGGGATGTTCACCCGCCAGGCCTGGGAGCAGGCGGTGCAGCCCGCCATCGAGAAAGTGGTGAAGGCGCGCCGGGACGAACTCGACTGGGTGCTGACGGACAGCAAACGTCCGGCGGCTGCACAGGATGAAACCTCCCCGGAAGCGCTGAAGAAGCGTCTGACGGACCGCTACTTTGCGGACTTTGGCGGGGCCTGGCTGGAATTCCTTAACAGCCTGCGCTGGAATCAGGCGGCCACGCTGTCGGACTCAATTGACCAGCTGACCCTGATGGCTGACGTGCGCCAGTCGCCTCTGGTGGCCCTGATGAACACCCTGAACGTGCAGGGGCGCACCGGGCAAACGGGTGAAGCGATTTCTGACTCGCTGGTGAAATCGGCGAAGAATCTGCTGGGTGGGGATGACAAAAATGCGATTGACCAGAGTGCAGGCGTTCACGGGCCACTGGATGCCACCTTTGGTCCGGTGCTGGCGCTGATGGACAAAACCCGCTCCGGGACGCAGGCCCAAAGCCTCCAGTCATATCTGACCCGGGTCACGCAGGTGCGTCTGCGCCTGCAGCAGGTAACCAATGCTGCCGACCCGCAGGCCATGACCCAGACCCTAGCCCAGACGGTATTCCAGGGCAAGGCCGTAGACCTGACCGAAACCCGTGACTACGGCAGCCTCATTGCCGCCGGCCTCGGTCAGGAGTGGAGCGGGTTTGGTCAGACGGTCTTTGTGAACCCGATGGAGCAGGCCTGGCAGCAGGTGCTGACCCCGGCGGCCGACAGCCTCAATACGCAATGGCAGCAGGCGGTGGTCAGCGAGTGGAACAGTGCCTTTGGTGGTCGCTATCCGTTCAGTAACAGCAGCAGCGATGTTTCCCTGCCGCTGCTGGCTAAATACCTCAATGCCGATTCCGGGCGTATCGCGCAGTTCCTGCAGACCCGTCTCAAAGGTGTACTGCACCGGGAAGGCAATCACTGGGTACCGGACAGCATCAATTCGCAAGGACTGACCTTTAACCCGGCCTTCCTCAATGCCATCAACACCCTGAGTCATATCTCGGATGTGGCCTTCACCGAAGGCAATGCCGGCATGAACTTTGAGCTGCGTCCGGGCACTGCTGCCGGGGTGATGCAGACGGACATGATTATCGACAGCCAGAAACTGACCTACGTTAACCAGTTACCGACGTGGAAGCGCTTTACATGGCCTGCGGATACCGAGGCCCCCGGCGCTAACCTGAGCTGGATAAGTACGCAGGCGGGTACCCGCCAGTATGCAGATATTCCCGGTGCCTGGGGGTGGATACGTCTGCTCGACACGGCGGCGGTCAGCGCGTACCCGGGGGCGGGCAGCAGCTACAGCCTGAGCTGGAAAGCACAGGACGGTCGTCCTCTGAATTACACCCTGCGAACCGAAGCCGGAGAAGGGCCACTGGCACTGCTGAAACTGCGTCACTTCCGTTTGCCGGAGACCATTTTCAGCACAGCCGGGGCGGCACCGACAGACCGGGTTGCCAGCGCGGGTACCGGGGAGGATTACTGATGAGCAACCTGAACACATTACTCAGCGCCTGCCAGCAAGAGGAAACTGCGCTGCTGCAAATCACCCGGGGGCGGGTGGCACAGTGGGACAGCTGGCTGCAGCCGTTGTCAGAGGCATCCCCCGTCGGGGATGACCCGGGCTACGACGATGACTTTCAGCAGATGCGCGAAGAGGTCAACAAACTCTCCGGGGCGGATACGGAACTCATCTGCCAGCTGGCGGAGAAGCTGCTCACCGGTACGGCGAAAGACATTCGGGTGGCGACGTACTATTGCTGGGCAAAACTGCACCGCGAGGGTGAGCAGGGCCTGGCTGACGGGCTTGAACTCCTGGCGGGACTCCTTGAGCGCTTTGGTGCCCAACTGCATCCACAACGTGACCGCAGCCGCAAGGCGGCACTGGAGTGGCTGGCAGGCTCCCGCATGACCGACAGCCTGTCGCTGTACCCGGAAGTGGTCCGGGAAGAGGCGGTGCGCACCACCGGTGCACTGTTGCTGATTGCACAGTTAACCGAAAATGAGCCCGATGAAACCCGTTCGCAGTTTAATGGGTTGTACGGTGCACTTGAGAGCCGACTGCAGAGAGCCGGTGGTGTGGACGCAGTTGTACCGCAGAACGCCAGCAACAGCGAACCGCAATCCACAATACGTCACGGTGACGCCCCGGTAACAGGGCGTATCACCTCCGGCCAGGATTTACTGGCCCAGGCACGTACCTTCGCCGAATATCTGCGTGAACAGCCTGACGGCTGGCTGTCAGCCCATCACCTGATGAAAAGTCTGCGCCACGATACGCTGCATGCCATTCCGGCCCCCGATGCACAGGGTCGCACGCGCATCGAGCCGCCAAGAGCGGACCAGCGGGCGTTACTCAAGCGCCTTTACCTGCAGCAGAACTGGAGTGAAATGCTTGAGACAGCAGACAGCACCTTCTCCCGCGGCGCCAACCATCTGTGGCTGGATTTGCAGTGGTATATCCACCAGGCCCTGATGAAGTCCGGTCAGGAAACGTTCGCCGACATTGTCGCGGCTGACCTGAAAGGCCTGCTAAGCCGCCTGTCAGGCCTGGAAACGCTGGCCTTCAGTGACGGCACGCCGTTTGCGGATGAAGTGACGCTGAACTGGATCCAGCAACAGGTGCTGGAAGCGACGAGCGGGTGGGGCCATGACACGCCTGCCGCACAGATGGTAGCCGGTCACGATGACATTCTGGCGCTTGAGCCGGAAGCCGTGGCCCTGGCCGACAGTGAGGGAACGGATGCGGCGCTGAGCTGGCTGCAGACCCGGCCCGGCATCGCCACCGCGCGCCAGCAGTGGCTGCTGCGTCTGCTGATGGGCCGGATTGCAGAGCAGTACGGGAAGAATGAGCTGGCGGTACACCTGTTTGCCGAACTGAGCGAACGGGCCCGCGACGTCACCCTCACCGAATGGGAGCCTGAGCTGTTGTTTGAAGTCCAGGCCCGCCACCTCAAACTGCTGCGCCTGAAAGCCGGTCGCAGTGAAGCTGACAAGGCTCGTCTCACGCCGGTTATGGACCAGCTGCTGGCCAATCTGATTGCGGTCGACCCCGCCCGCGCCGCTGTACTTTGCGGTTAGATCCACAGGAATACGAATAAATGGATGATTTAACCCTGCGTTATTACGACGCGGAAATGCGCTACCTGCGTGAAGCGGCCAAAGAATTTGCTCAGACCCACCCGGACCGGGCCGCGATGCTGGATCTGGATAAGGCTGGCACACCCGATCCCTATGTCGAGCGTCTGTTCGAAGGCTTTGCTTTTTCTATGGGACGGCTGCGGGAGAAGATTGACGATGACCTGCCGGAACTGACCGAAGGACTGGTCAGCATGCTCTGGCCACACTATCTGCGCACCATTCCGTCACTTTCGGTGGTGGCGTTCACGCCCGCGCTTCAGGCCGTGAAAATGGCGGAAGTGATGCCCGCGGGTCTGGAAGTGTACTCCCGCCCGGTGGGGCCGAAAAACACGGTCTGTCGCTACCGCACGACCCAGGATGTGATGCTCAATCCGCTCAGTGTTTCGGGTGTCACCATGACCACCGAACCGGACGGACGCTCGCTCCTGCGCATGCGCTTTGCCTGCAGCACACAGGCGGACTGGTCCCATGCTGACCTCAGTCACCTGAGTCTGTATCTCGGGGCGGATGCGCCGGTCAGCAGCCAGTTGCACCTGATGCTGACCAAACGACAGGCAGCACTGTACATGCGGTTACCCGGGCAGACTGACCGTATCCGGCTTGACGGGTATTTCTCACCGGGCGGATTCGCTGAAGAGGACGGGCTGTGGCCAAAAGGCGATACGGCCTTCAGTGGTTATCAGCTGCTGCTGGAATACTTCACCTTCCGCGACAAATTTATGTTTGTTCACCTCAATGGCCTGGACGGTATTACGCCGTCCGCCGGGGCGGCGTACTTCGATATTGAAGTCGTGTTCAGTACACCGTGGCCATCAGACCTGCCGGTCACCGATGACGCGGTTCGTCTTCACTGCGTGCCGGTGATTAACCTGTTCACGCTGGAAGCAGACCCGCTCACCATCACCGGGCTTGAAAGCGAATATCTGCTGCGACCGAAAAGGCTGCAGGACGGACATACCGAGATTTACTCGGTGGATTCGGTCACCGGCTCAAACCGGACCCGTGATGCGGAGTATGTGCCGTTCAGCAGTTTCCGTCATAAAGGCGGCATGATGCGTCGTCAGGCTCCACCACGCTACTACCACACTCGCGTGAAACGCAGCGTGACCGGGTTGTATGACACCTGGCTTATTCTGGGCGGTCACCAGTGGGAAGATGACCGCCTGTTTGAGCGTGAAGCCGTGTCGCTGCAAATCACCGGCACCAACGGCCAGTTACCGCGCCGGGCACTTCAGAGTACGCTGCTTGACCGCTGTGAACAGGTGGTGCAGGCCCCGTTAACGGTCAGAAATCTCGTCAAACCGACATTACCCGTCTACCCGCCTGCCGAAGACCGCTTTCACTGGCGGGTGCTGAGCCATCTCGGTTCTGGATTCCTCAACATGATGAGTACCGCCGAAGTGCTGCGCGGCACCCTGGCGCTGTATAACTGGCAGGAAGATGAACTCAATAACCGCCGGCTGGAAGCCATTCAGCATGTCACACATCACCGACTCCAGCGTTTTGAGCAGGGGTACTTACTCCGGGGGCTGGACATCGAAGTCACCCTCGACAGCAACGGTTTCACCGGGGAAGGGGACATTCACCTGTTTGGCGAAATGCTCAACCGGTTCTTTGGCCTCTATGCCGACATGAACCAGTTTAACCAGCTCACCCTTATTGTTCAGCCAGAAGGAAAGTGCATCCGGTGGAAAGAGAATCACAGTCCGCGCCTGCCCGGCTGACAGAGCAGTTACGGCAGTACCTGCCGTACATGAACTTTTATCGTTTCTGCCAGTTACTGGAGCAGAGCCAGCCGGATAAGCCGGTCATTGGCAGTAGCTGGCAGGTCCGTCATGAGCCGGTGCGCTTCCGGCCGCATCCGGGGATGGGTTTCCCGGCCTCGGAAATCAAAGCGCTGGAGCCTGCGGAGCATCCGCACCTGCCGCCCACGGTGCGTATCACCTTTATGGGACTCTACGGTGTCGAGTCGCCGCTGCCCACGCACTACATCGATGACATCACCCAACGGCGAGAAGGGTATGAAGCCACGGCGGATTTTCTCGATATTTTCAACCACCGGCTGATTGCCCAGTACTACCGCATCTGGCGTAAATATTCGTATCCGGCGAGCTTTGAAACGGGTGGCAAGGACAACATATCGCAGTATTTGCTGGGGCTGGCGGGGCTCGGGATTGACGGTTGTACGGACAGTATCGCGGCGCCCGCTTCACGCTTTCTGGCTCTGCTGCCGGTGATGTTACTCCCGGGGCGCACCGCGGAAGGGATGGCCTCGCTGGTGCGCCTGCTGGCCCCGAACACACAGGCGAAAATCTGGCATCACGACAAACGCCGTGTTCCGCTGAAAAAGCCACTGACCATGAGTGTCAGCCAGCCTGTCACCCTGACTAACCGGCCAGTGATGGGCAACTATGCCACCGATGTGAACAGCCAGGTGCTGATGAGGTTGACGACCACCGACCCGGATGAAGTGCAGGGCTGGTTGCCCGGAGGTGACCTGCATACCGATTTAATGGCGCTGCTGCATGTCTATCTTGGGTCACGTCTTGCTGTGCGCCTGCAGCTGTGTGTGGACCGCAGCCTGCTTCCCGATGCGACAATGCACAGCAAACCCAAAACAGGCGCGGTACAACTGGGCCGTACTGCCGTGATGCGACCTCTGAGTCCGCCAAAAACCCATACACACCCGAAAACAATCATCATCAACCTGGGCCGCTACGAGCGCGTTCAGGAACATATTCACCGCAGGGAGACCGATGAAGATGGCGACTACCGCTGGTAAATTCCCCCTGGTGGCACTGACCGCCGGCATCACACTGATGCTGACCGGTTGTGGGCTGACCCAGAGCATCAGCGACGGCACCGTCGCTGTGACCAAATCGATTTTTTATAAGCAGATAAAGACCGTGCGCCTGGATATCCGGGCCCGTGAGGCCGTGAACAGCAATGCCGGTGGCGCGGCACTGTCCACTGTGGTGAGGGTGTATCAACTGAAGGACCGCAAGACCTTCGACAGTACGGACTATCCATCCCTGTTTAAGGCTGACAGCCAGGCCATCAAAGCGGACCTCGTGGCAGAGAAAGACATTCGCCTGCAGCCGGGTGGGGCGGTGATGGTGGATATGCCGATGGATGAAAAGACGCAGTATGTGGCGGTGGCCGGGATGTTTATGTCGCCGGACCAGGTGAACAACACCTGGCGGGTGGTACTGAGCCGGGATGACCTCGATCCGGACAAGGCGAGGGTGATTGAGGCCGGAAACAACCGGCTGACGCTGGAGGCGCTGAAAGATGAGTGAGTCGCCACGTCCGTCGCTGTATGAGACCCTTTTCGGTAATTTCACTGGTGGGCTCGACCTGCATCAGGTCAGCGAGGAGAACCAGGTGATTATGTCGGTCCTGGATAATATGCAGCGCATACTGAATTGCCGGGCCGGGACGCTCACTCATCTGCCGGACTTCGGACTCCCGGATATGACCACGGTAATCAATGGGCTGCCGGGGACCGAACATGAGCTGATGGATACCCTCTCGGGCGTGCTGCTGAAATATGAGCCCCGGCTGAAAAAAATCGCCGTGGTCATCCAGGCGCAGACAACGCCTGGCGAACTGCGCTATGCCATCGATGCCGAGCTAAAGGGCATCGGTCTGGTGCGCTATGGCACCGAATTCATGCCCGAAGGCCGCGTGCTTGTCCGCCACCTGAAACAGCAAAACTATCTTGGCCACCAGGCCCGTATTTAATTTTCCCACAGCCAAATCTGAATAACACCTATGTCAGCAAAAGCGCAATTTCTGCAAAAACTACAGGACCAGCAGCCCCGCACTGTTGACTTTAATACGAAGGCTGAAGCCGATATCGCGGCCTTTCGCCAGCGGATAAGCCTGCTTCAGGCGTCAATGGAAACATGGCTGACCGGAACAGACGTCCGCACTGAAACCACAAACACATCCTTGGTTGAATTCCTGATTGGCGGTAGGGCATTTTCCGTCCCGGGTATCATCCTGCACTATCAGCAACGGAGTATCCGGTTTACGCCCATTTTTCTGTACGGGCAAGACGTGACCGGGTGTATTGAAGTCTGCCTGTGTACAACGGGCAATATTCAGCCATTGTATCGCCTGTTTATGCGCAGGGGTGGGGGTGACGAGTGGACCTGGAGTTCGGCCGGGACGCTCAACGCGAAACAAGTGCGGTTTGATGAAGAGGCGTTCTTTACGATGATTGCCCCTTTGCTTCCCGAGTAGCCACCGCATCTGAACCAGACTTTCCACCATACCCACGGACGACCAAACATGCATGACCAACAACCCCGCCCGGTGAGAACCGGTGGTGACCCGCGTACCTTGTCTGAGTTTATGGCACTGCGCGATGAGATGAGTAAGCTGACGCATCCGGCCCGCCCGGACGTCAACTGGCAGCAGGTGGAAGCCCTGTCGCTCTCCCTGTTCGAAATCAACGGCGTGGAACTCCAGACCTGCGCCTGGTATACCCTTGCTCGTACTCATCTGGCGCGGGTCAGCGGGATGAACGAGGGGCTGACCATACTGACAGCGCTACTGAGCCACCAGTGGGTGCAGCTCTGGCCACAGCCGGCGAATGTCCGGGCTGAGATACTCAGTGGCCTGTTACAGCGGCTACAGAAGTGCTTTCGCACCTTTTCACTGACACCTGAAGATGTCCCGGCCCTGTCGCAGGCTGAACAGCGGCTCCAGGAACTGAAGGGCATTCTCAGGCGTCAGGCGCTGGAACACGCCTGCCTGATGAACCCGCTGCTGCAGCTGATACGCAGCGCGTTAAGCCGCCTGGAACACAGTCCCCAGCCGGAGGAGGGCACTGAGGACGACGGGGTGCCAGGCCCGGCATTCACCCTGATGGAAGAGGCAGCCACAACGGCGAGTCGTCTGGTGTATGTCATCCGCAAGGAGCCTGACGTTGAGGTGCAGGTGACAGAAGATGTCCCGGTACAGCCGAAGCGCTGGCCTGTGTTTGTGGCAGGGATGGCAACAGCCCTGATTCTCAGTGCTGCCACGTTATTCAGCTGGCAGGCTCTCCATCGTCCGGATGAGGCAACACAGGCGATGGCGGCCTCGGTTGCCTGGATTCCCGACCCGATGACCCCGACGCAGATTGAAGCCTTTCGTGGGACAGAGAATTACCGGACGCATTCCAGGATGTGGCTGGCGCGGATGAAGAACCAGGTCAACTGGATAACGACCCTGGCCCCGGGCTGGCGGCTTCGCTATGGGCAGGGAATGGTGTCGCAGGCGAAGGCACTTTGGCCGGATGACCCGGCGACCCGGGCGCTGGTCCAGCGGTGGGAACAGTATCAGGTATCCAGAACGCTGCCAGCCGGTGACCTGAACGGCTGGCATGCCGGCATGATGCAGCTGCGGGCGCTGTCGGCACAACTGGATGCGCTGGACAGGCAGAAAGGCAAATACCTGACGGGAAGTGAGCTGAAGACGATTGTCTGGCGTATCACCAGCACCTTTGCCGCCGCTGTGCCGGTGGAAGAGCAGCTCCGGCAGTTGGTTCTGGCGCAGGGAGAACCAAACGTGCCTCAGGCAAACACGGAACAGGCTGCACGCCATCTGGATTCACTGATTCATGTCCTGGAGCAACTCACAGTACCGACAGAGCAATAACGGATGTCTGATAAACACGCCCGCTATCGAAATCCTTTTTCCCCTGGTACATAGGGCCAGGGGGAAAAATGACGCCATATAGCGCACAATCTCCCGACGCTAATTTACATACCTTGATAGACGAAATTAAAGGCGCTATCGGCATCTTTACACCAGACGAGGTAGAGAACGACAGCAAAGAGTACGCGGGGAGAGGGCTGGTCAGTATGCCAAATGGGATCTGACAGAAAGCTTACTTTGATTTAACTCATCCCTTTATCACGGCGAATAATGGGCTCTATTTGAATAGAGCCCATTATTAACTATAAAGAGATTTGACCGTTATCAATATGCCATTCGCTGAACGGCTTCGGTCGCCCATAGTGATAGCCCTGTGCAAGCAGGCAACCCATGGAGTGTAATTTATCACCCGTTTCTTGATCTTCAATCCCTTCAGCAACTAAGGGAACGCCAAAGCTTTTTGAGAGACTCAACACGGAATTGATCACCGATTCACTTCGGCTATCCTCCATTACTCCACTGACAAACTGACGGTCTATTTTGAGTTGATCAAACGGGAGCGTGTGCAGATAAGACAGACTGGAATAACCTGAACCGAAGTCATCCAGAGAAACAGTGACACCGATTTCACGTAACGCCTTCAGATGTCGACACGTATTGGTTCCACTGCCAACCAAAACACCCTCGGTAATTTCGATGCAAAGATTATAGCCCTGTAACCCATGCTGTCGGAGTGACTCAATCACGACTTCCGCGAACTCATTCGCTTGTAGCTGGATAGGGGAGATATTGATATGCAGTTTGAAATCTTCACAGCTGCCTCGTGCCATCAGTGCAGCCAGTTCACGGCAAGCATTGTTGATGATCCATTCCCCCAGAGGAATGATGAGGTCTGTCTCTTCCGCTATTGTGATGAATTGATCCGGCGGCACATTCCCCAGCACCGGGCTTTCCCAGCGCACCAGGCACTCACCTTCCCGGCACTCCGTATTTCCATCCAACCCAACAATGGGCTGCATTACAAGATAGAACTCTTCACGCTCAAGTGCGTGGATAAGTTGCTCATGCAGCTGAATATGGCGCAGTCCGGAGGCGTGCATGTCCGGGGTGAAGAGGGTGACTTTACCATTACCTTCACTGCGGGCATTATGTAGGGCAATGCCCGCAAAGCGTAGAACTTCATCAAGATTTTCAGGCGTTAACGCTTTCTCCGCCAGTCCGGCATTACCCTCGATACGCAGTTCATGTTGGCCGATATTTGGCATTTCCTGAATGTTGAAGAGCGTCTGTGCTTTTTGCTCCCATACGCTGAGTTGATCCTTCGTATTGACGGGCGGGAGAATAACGACAAGCTTATCCATCCGTTCACGGCAAATGATGATATCGTGCGGGAAAGTCTCTGTGATGCGTGAAATCAGATACTTCATCAGTGAGCTGCCGTAATCCTGACCCAATAGGTTAGTGAGTGCAGAGTGGTTACTCAGATGGACCAACATCAGAACGCTACGGTTATTCAGGTATTCAGGATGATTGCGCAACCCAAATAACGTCAGACAGTCGGTTTCAACATCTTTTTCCAGCAGGGTGTTTGGCAGCTTTTCAGCCTGCGCAACCTTCTCACGTCTCGGTATGCGGGTCGGTCGATTCTTCATGACGTAAAGCTTTTCATCGGCTATCTGACAATCTTTAGCAAAATCACCCGTAAATTCCTGGATGCCATAAGAGCACGAAATGGGGATAGTAATACCGTCAAATTGAAAATGTTTGAGTTTTTTCTGTGCCTTCTGCATCAGCGCACTGGCTGCCGAATAGTTACACCATGGCATCAGCAGCAGGAACTCGTCTCCCCCCATACGAATAATCGTATCTGAAGCCCGCAACGTCCTGATGAGTGTTTCAGAGAAATACGCCAGAGAAAGATCACCGACATGATGCCCGTAGGTGTCATTGATGTCCTTGAACAAGTCCAGATCCACCGCCACGATTATCCACGATTCATGGGCTGACATGGAATTGATGATGACCTCACCGCCTTCCCTGGAGAAGGCACGGGTCAACGAGTCGTAGCTGAGTCGTTTTAACATGTTCATGATGTTGCGATAGGCATTCATCGACGTAGCAAAAAATAACAACAGGATAAGATTCGTAAAGACGAACATCGAGGTTCGGTGATGTACGACATTATATAAACCGACCTTTGCGTTGACGGTAAAGCCTTCCGTCAACGGTATTTTTACACTCGGGAAAGGGGAGTAATTTATTTCTGTCGGGGTTAACGCCAGATCTGGGCCACCGCGCTTGCTTCGCAGAGTCAGTTGATAAGATGAGGCTGTGATACCGGCTTGAGTAAAGTGTTTATCAAACAACTCAGACAGGTCAGTAGAGGTATAATCGGTGGAGATAATTCCTTCAACGCTGCTTTTATTAAAATTGAGATTATTTGAAATTACAGGCACGCTGAACGTAATAACCGGCAGTCCGGTTAGAGAATCTGTATAAACATCGCTGTAAAGACGTTCTGATACCAGGAATGCTTTTTCAGCTTTAACTTTTCTGGATACTTCGTCTAAATAAGAACTGATTGCCAGGTGAGGTGAGGTAAATTTATATTCGCTTTTCTTTACCGGTTCAAAACTGTAAGCGTAGTTAAGGTTCGCACTGAAGAAATAAGTCCAGTAAGAGGTTTTATTATCATCACTAAGGCTTTTCCAGAATGAATTAAGAATGGCCGATATTTTACGGTCGTTACCGCTCACGTCACCTGCGGCAAACATAATATGCTTCTGATACAGTGAAGGGTCGCGTTCATTTTGTTTGAAGTTAACATTGGAACCCAATTTCCCAGCAATATCTTTACTGGAAAGAGCAACCAGGTCCCCAAGTGCCGACGCGATGTTTTTATTTTTCTCAATATTATTATTAATTACGACGGCGACATCATTAGTGGCGAAGCGTGCGCTCCGTACCATGTCAAGATAAGAGAGTAATAGCAGAGTGGCATTGACTATCAAAATAATAGTTAACAAAGAGAAAATGAGAGCTCTTTTCTCGATTTTGAACGCGTTTATAGTTTTCATAAAGTGAAGGGTGCAAAACCAGTTGTATATCACAAACGATAATGCTAACACAACAACTCTGCCGCCCCCGATAAAATCCGTTTAATTTTGGATTGCGAGGGGTGGATTTCGTCCATAAATAAATTATCACAAAAAGTCACATGTGCACAAACATATAATGATATGTCGTTAATACATCATTAATGCAGTGGATGCGATTAACATTAATGAAGTTGGATTCCTGTAGACGTTCGACTTAATGCTTTACGGTTTTATCTCTTTTGTGTTGGGTGAATTAGTATCCACTTCAATAAGGAGATGCTTATTGAAAAATCTATTATAGCGATAACGGTAATGCTTATCGAGAGATGTTCATACAAATCAGAGCAAATCCCGTCACTGAGCTATGCATTCTTGCCATAGAAAAACAACCCTAGTGTACGTCGACATTTTTTTATCAAATGGGTTGTTTATAAATAAACAATCCATTAACGCGAGATTTGAAAATTTAGCATTTAAAGCTAAATTTAGGTTGTGACTTTGTTGCATCTTTGCGGCGAAATTAACTTCAGGGAGTATGTTATGGATTTTTTAAAGAGAACCAAGGTTGAAGCAAGAAACTATGGTGTGGCTCTGTGGGCCGGCTTTTTAGGCGGGAACTTATCGAGTTTCGTCAAGTGGGGGACTGAAAACCCTATGCCTCCGCGTACCGCAGATCGAGCCATTCCACCCGCGGAAATGCTTCAGGACGTTGGGTTGAAGGTCAATGAAATGGTCTACCACTACTCTGGTCACGTTGTGAACTGGGGCGTGGCAGGCATCCATCATATGTTCTCTATTGGTTTTGCTATGTTTTATTGCCTCGTTGCAGAGGTCTTCCCGGCAATAAAACTCTGGCAGGGGGCTGCATTTGCCATACTCGTCACCATTGGGTTCCATGGTGTGATGCTGCCGGTATTCCATTGGGCTCCGCCACTATGGCAATTGCCTTTTGATGAACTTTTCTCGGAAACACTCGGCCATATTCTTTGGATGTGGGCCATTGAGATTGTGCGACGTGACATTCGAAATCGCATTACGAAAAAACCGGATCCCGAGTTTCAGTGATTACTCAGTGACTGGTTCGCTAAAACTGGTCTTTACGTAGCGTTTACCCGTATCGATTTTCTGATTGTTTAGGGGTGAATTAACGTCATATCAGTGGGGTCTTAAGGTACTGCAAGACCCCACGATATCGTTGCTATTTCATAGGTTTCTTCGCTTAGGCTCAGCCTTGCTCATATGTTAAATTAGCAAAGACCCCCTGAATTCTCATTAACAACTCAATCAAGGTATCGTCATGGCCAGACCATTTAGTGAAGAGAAGCGCAGAGCTATTCTGGAATCAGCAGCGCGGATCATCTCGGAGCAGGGGCTCAGCGCGACCACGGCGTTTATTGCGAAAGAAGCGGGAATATCAACCGGTTCATTATTTACTTACTTCCCAGATAAAAATTCGCTGCTAAACCAGTTATACCTCGATATTAAAGCGGACGTTGCCGCTGCGCTGATGCACCAATTTCCTTTCAGTGCGTCATTGAAAGACAGGACCTATCATGTCTGGACGTGCTATATCTCTTGGGCTGTCAGGCATCCTGAAAAGCATAGTGCGGTGCAACAACTTCATTTATCGAAAATTCTCAACGCGCAGACCCGTGTCACAGCGGAAACGCTCTTTGAGAGCGTGTATTACCTGTTGCGTGAGCTTAGCAAAGCGAAAATATACGGAGGAGAGGGGTTTATCTCTGCCTTCATGGCATCTTTGTCAGATATTACAGTCACTTCCATACTGTCACAGCCAGAAGAACTGGATGCCTATTCAGAGAGTGGGTTTGGTCTTTTCTGGCGCGCGCTCGACGTTTAATTTTTTTTAAATAACAAATGACTGACTAGTTAGTCATTTACTGTGTAACCTTGCAGGTTCAACTATATTAAATTACACCCGCACACAGATTTTGAATTTCGAGATGTAAAATGACGACAAAAAAAATAGTACTGACTGCAATAGCTTTCGGCATGGCAACTAACGCATTGGCTGCGGACAATAGCGAAGAATTAGCGAAAAAACTTAATAACCCAATATCTAATCTGATCAGTGTGCCATTTCAGTATGACTATGATAAGGACGTTGGCTCGAGTAAAGGTTCAAGAAACCTTCTCAATATACAGCCCGTTATGCCCATCGATTTTTCGGATGATGCGATAATCATTAGTCGAACTATCGTCCCGGTGGTCAGTGAAAGGAATGTGACGCCAGGCAGTGGAATACAAACGGCGGTCGGGGATATTACTCAAAGCTTTTGGTATTCACCGAAGAAAAAAACGTCGAATGGTTACATTTGGGGTCTGGGTCCGGTGCTGACAATTCCTACCGGTTCTTCGTTATCCAGTCAAAGCTGGGGGGCGGGTCCAACCGCAATCGTTCTGAAACAGCAAGGGCAATGGACCTACGGCGCGCTGGTTAATCATATCTGGGATTATGCAGGAAAAAGTAACCGTACTCATACCAGCCAGACGTTGCTTCAACCTTTTGCAAGCTATACGTGGCCAACGGCAACTTCCCTCGTCGTGAATACAGAATCGACTTATGACTGGCGAGAAAGTGAGTGGAGCGTGCCGGTTAATCTGATGGTGAATCAGGTGGTAAAGGTCGGCGGACAAATAATGCAGTTCGGTACCGGGGTGAGATATTGGGCAGTCAGTGATGATGATCACGGCCCAGCAGGATGGGGTTTACGACTGAATGTGACATTCCTGTTCCCGCAAAAATAAGTGCTTTTTGAAGACATAAAAAAGGGAGCCATCGGCTCCCTTTTATTATTTCAGTTCAGCTTATGGCGTAACGATGTTAAACCAGAATTCGAACTTGTCCATATAACTCAGCAACTCAGTCAGCTTGTTAGCGTCGCCGGTGATTTTCACGTCACCTTTGTCTTTAGCCTGCTGCATCGTCTCTTGTTTCAGCACAATACGGTCGAGTGTATCGCGGGAAAGCGTGATGGTGGCATCGGCTTTATCGGCCTGAGCGTTTGCCGTGTGGTTAAGCACACCGTTTTCCAGCTCAAGCTTGTATTTCCCGCCCTGGTCACCGAAGTCGACGTTAAGTGTCACATGCGCTTTCGCCGCTTTTTCTCCGTTAATATGAACTGCCATATAATCGAAGAACATTTCCGGCGTCATCGCACGGACGGTATCCGGGCTTGCTGTGTTTGGCGTTGCCGCTTTGACAACCCCGTTACGCAGCTCTTTGGCACCTGACAGGTAGAAGTTACGCCATGGGCCAGATTCTGCCTGATAACCCATCTGCTCAAGCGCATCGGCTTCCAGATTAAGCGCCGCTTTGTTCGACGGATCGGCGAACACAACTTTACTCACAACCTGCGCGACCCAACGGTAATTACCCTGGTCGTAATCCGCTTTGGCTTTTTGCAGGATGTTATCCGCGCCGCCCATGTACTCGACGTATTTCTTCGCCGCTTCTGCCGGTGGCAGTTCATCCAGGGTTGCTGGGTTGCCATCGAACCAGCCGAGATAGAACACGTAGGTGGCTTTCACATCGTGGCTGACTGAACCGTAGTAACCGCGGCTCGCCCAGGTCTTCTCGAGCGTCTCTGGCAGCTTAAAGTTAGCGGCGATTTCGTCACGGGTCAGACCTTCGTTCGCCATACGCAGCGTCTGGTCATTGATATAACGATACATATCGCGCTGACCTTTCATCAGGTTGACGACGTTATCTTTGCCCCAGGTCGGCCAATGGTGCTGAGCGATAATGATTTCGGCATCATTGCCCCAGCGATCGATAGCGGCATTGATGTATTTAGACCATGCCAGCGGATCGCGGATTTTCGCACCACGCAGAGAGTAAGTGTTGTGCAGGGTGTGAGTCACATCCTCTGCCGCTTCGATCATCTTCTTCTCTTTGACGTACCACAGCATTTCTGAAGGTGCTTCAGAACCTGGGGCCATCATAAAGTCGTAAGTCAGACCATCGATGACTTCTTCTTGACCGGTATGGGTGATGTAATCCGTCGGTGCCAGTAATGTCACTGTACCTGCGGAAGTGGTCGTACCCAGACCCGCGCCAACCTGACCTTTGGCATCAGCTGGCAGCAGGTTGCCGTACATGTAGCTTGCACGACGACTCATGGCATTACCCGCCATGATGTTTTCATCTACAGCCGCACCCATGAAGCCTTGCGGCGCATAGATTTTAACTTTGCCGGATTTTACATCAGCTTCGTCAACGACACCGCGAACGCCGCCATAATGGTCAACGTGGCTGTGGGTGAAAATAACGGCGACGACAGGTTTTTTACCACGATTCTGGAAATACAGGTCCATACCGACTTTAGCAGTTTCCGCAGAAACCAGCGGGTCGATAACGGTAATCCCGGTTTTACCTTCAATGATCGTCATGTTTGACAGATCAAGATTACGAATTTGATAAACGCCGTCGGTGACTTCAAACAGGCCGCCGATGTTGATCAGCTGGGACTGGCGCCACAGGCTCGGGTTTACCGTGTCTGGCGCTTTGTCGCCTTCTTTAATAAAGGCATAATGCTGAGGATCCCAGACGGTATTGCCTTTCTCACCTTTAATGACCTGCTGCGGCAGAGCAGCAATAAAGCCTTTATGCGCATTGGTAAAGTCGGTGTTATCGGAAAAAGGCAGTTTGCTGTAAAGCGCTTCATTTGCCTGTTTAGTTGCCGCAGTGGCATCATTGGTCGGGGCCTGGGTTGCCGCTGTCACTGACAACGTCGTCAGTAACCCCGCGACAGCCAGACTCCTGGCAATCATATTCAATCTCATTCGTTCAACCTCCTGGTATGATTTAGCGTGTTCAGTTCTACTGGATATCGTGTAATTTTTAGCCAGCACAGAAATCGCAGCATAATGATTTGCTTCAAACTGTAGTTCAAAAACGGCTAAACGCAACGTACAGCACTGAAAATATTGAAAAAAACTGTTGAGTTGTCGGTCGCCGGATTGGTTGGGAATTTGTTAAGGTTATTTTATGCGCCTTATATTATTTGAATAGTCCCATATGGCACTGCTTATTTGCTGTGCAACGAAAAATTCCGGCGATAAATTTGGAAAAGACGTTAGTCCCTTCAGATGCTATACTGCGTAATAAGTCTAAAGTGTGTTCAGGTGCGACATGAAAGCCAATTTTGAGAATATTCACCATTATTATAAATCGCTTGAGTTGGGGCGTTATATTGATGATATTAGTATTGGTGGTGATGTTTTTACGCTAGCACCCACAGACTTCGTCAAACTCCAGTCCGGTTATATATATATTGTTCTTGATGGCTCAGTAGCTATTTCTCACAAAGATAATGAACTCACTGTGGGCAATACCATTGAATATATGCCTATCGGGCTGATGGAGGAATATTGCCCGCTGTTGAATTTTGAATATAAATGTATGACACCCGTGACCGCTGTGAAAATCTCGTGTGAGAAATTCTCTGCTCTCTTTTATCAAAGTGCGGAGCACATGACGATATTGTCGAAAATTCTGGTATTCATGACCATATTCTCACTGGAGCTACTGGCAGAGAGGAAACAGCTAACCAGTTATCAAACCATCAAACCGATGCTTCATCGCTATCTCTACCGAGCACGAACGTTTGAGAACGAAAAGGAAGGGCTGGCGAATTTTATTATACGACGCACAAAACTCTCCCGAACGCATGTCTTTCGTGTCCTCGCTGACCTGAAAGAAGGTGGCTACATCACGATGGAAAAAGGAAAGCTGATTTCAATTGATAAAACGCTGCCAGAGGATTATTAATCCGGCACACTGCACATGCTCAATCCAGCCCAGTCCCTCGCTTCTCCATAGAGTTCATCCCATTCAGGCTTTACTCAGAGCATTCTTGCAATTACCGCACGGAATGTCAGGACCTAAATAATCGTTTGTGTCCTAATTATACGTTCGATAAACATTAATTTTTGAACATGAATCAAGCGAATTATGGCTCCCTCTTTCGTGCTTGCATGACGAGATGTTCTTGGTCATTTAACCCCTTAGTGGCAGCTGCATGAAAAACACGATCTCCCACAGTAAATATCCCGTTTCGCTGGCCTGCGCGTTAGCCGGGCTTGCCATCATATCGTTTTGCATTGCAGGTGCGATGCTGGCCATGTTTGTCAGCACCGGCATGGATGATACCATCCGCTATACTGGCGAGAGACTCATTCAGTCCAGTGGGGAGAATGTCGTGCAAACGCTGGAAGACTATATGGATCTTCCGACGGTGACCAACCAGCTTTTTGCGCGAACCTTCGAGAACAGCGATCTCGATGCATTAAACGCCACGCAGGTTGCTAAAACATTAAACACGCTAATCAAAACCAATCTATTTGGTCATGTCTCGGTCGACAGGATGTCCTTCACCACGCCTGACGGGAATTATGTCGCGTTCAATCGCCTAGATGTTAATAACAAAAAAATCATCAGCATGGAGAAGACGTCCGGAGATGCGCATAACATCCTTAACGTCTATGAAGGGGCGACGGAATACTCGCGTATTGTGAATACCGTTTATGATTTTAATAAACTCGTGCAACCATGGCTTGAGCAAGTCATACAAGCCGGAACGTCGAGCTGGTCAAAAGTCTATGAGCGCTCCTACAACCATAGTGACAGAATGTTGTCGTACCGGACGCCGGTCTATAACCGTGCCGGAAAACTATTGGGGGTCGTTTCGTCTGATATCCTTCCAGATAGCATGAGCCGCTACGTCTGTGAGGTTTTGCCCTTTAAAGACAACACCATACTGATTACGGGTCGCTATAATAATATTGTTTCGTCGTCAGAGATGCCTATTCCCCCTGCGCTTATGCAGCAGAAGGAGGCTGCTTCAGCGAAGGAACATCACCAGGCCACAGGAAAGAAACTGTCCACCGATGTGCTGCGCAAACTGTTAACGCCAGAGATCCTTGAGCGAAGCACCCAGCCAAACAGCCCGGTCGAGATTACCTCGGATACAGGCGACAAGTATTTCGTCCATTCGATGAAATATGGCAGTTCGGATCGCCAGATTCAGGGCCATGTACTGCTGATTACCTCGAAAGATTCTCTCTCGGGCAACATTAAGAAAACGATTATCACGTTTGCTATCAAGATAATGATCCTTTTCGCAATTATGTATCTGATTGCGGCGCTGATATTGCGCAATTTCTTCAGCCCATTGAACAATATCATCAGTAAAACCAAAGACCTGCTCAAGATGCAGTGGAAGCCGGAAGAGGAGAAGCGCCTCTTCCCGGAAGTGGCGACGCTGGACTCCAGTTTCTTCAGGCTTTCCCATGAACTGGCCGACCGCACCGAAAAGCACCGCAAGCTGGTCGAGGAAGACAAGCTGACTGGCTTGCCAACGCGCGCTGGTATGCTCAGTAAGCCTGAGTCTTACGAAGGCAAAAACCTGCTTGCGCGTATTCACGTGACCAATGCCGCAAATATTTCCCGGGTGATGGGGCTTGAGTATTCCAGTCGCTTCTTACGCAGCTTTGTCAGCCGTATGAAGAATGCGCTTCCTGGTGGAACACTGCTGTGTCGTGATGAGTACGGCAGTTTTCTGGCGATATTCCCTGAGGTTTACGAAGAAAAGGATTTGACCTTCTTTGAGGATATCCTGCATTCCCTTTTCCTGGATATTAAATTTGATGGCGACGCGGACACTGAACGTTACTGCTTTATCGGCAATTCGGGATTGTTCTTTGGCCGTATGTCTCAGGAACGTATGCCGGAAGTGATTTTGAATTCCGGGATAGCGGTGCAGCACGCGGAAAAAATTGGCAATGGTAAGTCACTGGTCTTTAAGCAGGAAATGCAGGAGCAAGGGCTAGAGAATATTCGTCTGCATGAAAAATTACAGCATGCTATTGCTAACGACGAATTCCATATGGTAATGCAGCCGATCGTAAACCTGAATAACCAGAGTAGCTGCAATGAAGGTGAGTGTCTGATTCGCTGGCAAACGCCGGAAGAAGGGTTTATTTCGCCGATCAAGTTCATTAGCCTGGCCGAAGAGTCGGGGCTGATCATTCCGATTGGGCGTTGGGTTATCGCCGAATCCTGTAAGCAGCTGGCGAAGTTTATCGCCCGCGGCGGTCCGAAAGATTTCAAACTGCACGTCAATATTTCAGCCATGCAGTTGCAGCAGCATGATTTTGCCTCGCATTTGTTCACCTGCATTCAGGAGAACGAACTGATGAACGGCAACATCTGCGTGGAAATCACCGAAAGTACATTGATGAAGCACACCGACCAGATCGTCGATACGCTTAAGTATCTGCGCCGCTTGGGCGTGAGTGTGGCGATTGATGATTTTGGCTCCGGCTATTCGAGCCTCTCTTATCTGCACTCATTCCCGTTCGACTGCCTGAAAATCGATAGAACGTTTGTCTCTGATATTTTGACTAATGAGAAGAATACGGCGGTGGTTTCGTCGGTGCTGACGCTTGCCAAAAGCTTTAATGTGCCGCTGGTGGCCGAAGGGGTTGAGACGCTGGAGATGGTTGAGAAGCTTCAGGAAATGGGATGTGAACTGGTGCAAGGGTACTACTTCTCCAGGCCACTTCCCTTTGATGACTTTACGGCAACGGTAAATCGCGGCTGACGGCGCGTTACTCGTCGACCAGCCACATGTCCGCTTCTTCGAACATTTCCTGAACGGCGCGGCTTATCTGTTCTTTTTCATGCTTGCTGGCGTCAGTGTTGATCGCCGGCAGGGTCATCATGGGCTTAACACGGATGTCAGCTTCCGGGAAAATCTGGTGAACGCGACGCGTGAGTTCACTGAGGATTTTGTCTTGTGCGCCAGGCAAGCCTGCGAAATTGCGTTTGTCATAAATCAGTTCGACGAACATTACCACTTCCTTTGTACTGTTTAGATGTACAGTTTTATACTGTATGGATATTCAGTGTCAAGGCCAAAGTGGCGGCACCAGGCACAAGTATGTTCTGGTAAAGCCGTTGAGGGAGTGCTGTAGCATTAATGACTTAGCGGAAACTCGCGAGGGCTGGCAAAATCGCGACTACGTTTAAAACGATAAAAAGTGGCCATCATGAAAAAAAGTGCACTCATCGCAGTCAGTTTTCTGTTTCTCGCTAGCCAGTCTAGTTTTGCCGGAAGCAAAACCTTGGTGGAATACGGTGTGGTTCAACAGAGCCGTGTCATCAGCCAGGCTAATGGGCAGTATCATCCTTTACGGACTGTGGCGGCAGGGGCGTTAGGCGGCGTCGTTGGTCACCAGTTCGGGAATGGTAAAGGCAAGACCGCAATGACCGCAGCTGGCGCACTCGCCGGGGCAGGGGCGTCGCGTTACCATCAAAGCACGCAGCAGGCGCCACAGCAGGTCGATTTACTGATCAAAACCGAATCAGGTGCCACTATCGATGTGGTCCAGTCGTACACCGGCGGCGTGGTGTTTAATCCCGGCGACAAAGTTCGCATCCTGACCAGGGGCTCAGACACCACGGTCGATAAATCTTTGTAAAAGCGCGCTATCGCAGATAACAAAAACGGGAACCTTTGGGTTCCCGTTTTTATACCTGATGCCTGACTGCGCTCAGGGTAATGCACCAAGCGCGTGCCTCAGCAGTAAGGTGTCTAATTACCTGGCAGCAAGTTGCGACGCTGAAAAGAGCGTGCCGCAATAGGGGCAGAGCAAAGGACTATTTTTTTTGATTCTTGATGGACTGTGCATTGATTTCTTAGCACATTTCGGACATGAACATTCTGCGGGTTGGGAAGGGCGAAGTTGACGATTTTTACGTTCAGCCATGTGTATTCCTTATATGTTGGCGCAAAACAATACCTCAATAGCCCGCGAAAAGCCCTCATTCATTTTTTTATTTTTAACAATGCAGACTTTTCCCGGCCCTGACAAATCTTTTGAGATAAGCCTTGCTAAATAAATTTAATCGTGCGTTAATGCTCTATCGGTTTGAACATACACGTTATCTGAAACAGTTCTCTTAAGTCGTCCTCATCATTTTCTCTCCTTGATGTACCTTCTTCAGTTTTCTTAGAAACAACAGGTTTTCAAACCAACATTGCCTGCGGGCCAAATAATAATTAAAGGTAAAAAAACATGTCTAACCAGACTGGTATTGTTAAATGGTTTAATGCTGAAAAAGGTTTCGGCTTTATTACACCAAAAGACGGAAGCAAAGATGTCTTCGTACATTTCTCTGCTATCCAAAGCAACGATTTCCGTACTCTGTATGAAAATCAAGAAGTTGAATTCTCCGTTGAAGCAGGTCCTAAAGGTCCTTCCGCTGTCAACGTGGTTCCGCGTTGAGGGCTTGATTATTACTGACTCAATTCACTTCCGCTGCCCTTGCTGCCACGGTTCGCAATATCGGACTTCATCGTTCGATGTGACTGAAAAAAACCCGTTCGGTGCAAAATGTATTTTTTGCAAATCAGCAATGATCACCGCCGATAATATTTACACTTGGCAACGTCCTGCTTCTGTTTCCGCTATTGCCGAAATCAGAAAGTAATACGCACGACGTTATCAGATAAATACTCTTTAAATTAGGACAGGTGACAGACCTACATCCATCCGGAGAACGAATGAAAAAAGTGCTCGTGTTTTTTAACGCAGAACCGCTTACCGTCGTCTCCGTAATGCCTGATGAAACGTCAATACGTCGTGAATATCCGAACGGAGAGGAGGCAAATTTGATAATAATGTCTGCCAGTTTTCCCTCTTTGACCGGCGATCACAATGTAATCCACGTCGCCACAGACAGAGAACTTGCTGCAGAAGAGATTCTCAAAGCAGCTGAAAAGTATCTGTAAAACTGATTGTCCAGATAACCGCCCAATGGGCGGTTTTTTTATGCCTGTCATTCAGGGGCATCGTCAGCTAAAAAGCTTACCTTTCAGCAGTCCCATGCCTTCAGACAGCAGGTCCTGTTGCTGATTAACCTGTCCGTCAGGTGACAGCGTATCGACGACTTTTGGCAAATGCTCGGCAATCAGGTTCGACGCACTTTGCGTGTCGATGCCCAGTTTAGCGGCGAGATCCGCAACGGCAGGCGAACCCAGCACAGACGTTATCTGGTCACCCGATACCGGATGGTTTGTGTCGGTGCTTATCCACGATTCAATCGCCGAGCCTAATCCTCCCTGCTGAAATTTTGCCAACAGGCCGGCGACGCCGCCTTGCTCGTTAATCCACGTTAGTATCGCCTGATAGGTGCCAGCCTGTCCGTCCTTACCACCGAACATGCCTGCCACCTGGTCGAATAAACTCATAATGTCATTCCTCACTGTTCACTGCGTGAATTCATCGGCCTAAACCGACGTGCGTTTAGCGGGATGCGTCAAAAGAATGCGAAGCGAGCCTCACAACGCTTAAGTATAAAACACCCACTTGGGTTCTGTTTTTCTTTACCAGGAAGGCAGGAGAGAAGGGCTGTCAGGGCAATTTGCTGCTAAAAAGAGCAGCCGTACAGTTATGGACGAAAAACCGATATCCGTTGGGTTAATTTAATGTTAAAACTGCGCCGGAAAATCCCATCAGAGAAGTCTGTAATGCAGCTGGAACAATTTAAAACAAAGAACGGTAAGCGCTTTATTCTGGCGGTCGCCGTCATCTTTGTCATCGCGCTGACGCTTGTGGGACATGCCACGTTTGGCGGGGTGGTCGAGGAGTACGATTTACCCTATCACGTCTGGTCTAATTCGATGTTCATTATGCAGGGGGCGATGGTGCTGGTGTACAGCATCGTTTTCACGCTGCTGTGCTCCATTCCGCTGGGATTCATTCTGTTAGAGCCTGACCGCGACCAATAAGTGATGACGCCTGAGCGCCGCAGGGTAGCGGGCGTATCAGGAGGCGGTAACCACGTTCTGACGGGCTTTTTTATCCAGATACATCGCAGCGTCTGCCGCTTGAATGGCGCTTTCTGCGTCCAGCTCATACGGGTTAACGTCGATGGTGCCAATGCTGGCACCAGGATAATTTATCGTGTGGCCGCTCAGCAGATAGTGACCGCGGATCTGGCGGCGCAGCAGGTCGATAAACGACGCTTTCTGACCGCTGGACGTGATTTCACAGGCGACGAGAAACTCATCCCCGCCCAGACGGCCAACAATATCTTCATCGCTCATCACGGACGCCAGTCGCTGGCCGACCTGAATCAAAAATTCATCCCCGGCCTGATGGCCATGAACATCATTAATTTCTTTGAAATCGTCGAGATCGATAAACGCCACCAGGACATGTGACTGGTTCACCCGCGCGCGCTCAAACAAAATGTCGAGATGTTCATACACGGCGCGTCGATTGGCCAGGCCGGTCAGCGCATCGGTGTAGGAATAGGTGATCAACGCCTCGTTGGCCTGACGCAGTTGCGTCACCAGTGACTCTTTTTCGATATAACGGGCAATCAGGCTGGCGAAGAGATGCAGCACATGTTCGCTGTTAATGCTGTAACTGTGCTGGTCGCGGCTAGAGGCGCAGAGCGTGCCATACAGGGAACCATCGGTCAGATGCACGGGCGTGGTGAAAAAGGTGCTGATCCCCAGGGCCTGCGCGGCATGGCAATCCGGCCAGCGGGTTTCCACGTCATTGCTGAAATAGTGCTGTTCGTCCACCGCACGTTTGCACAGCGTTTCATCCCACGGAACGGTAAAGCCTTCCGGGATCTGCATCTCGCTGCTGTTGCGGGCATAAACGATATGCTGCAAACGGGTCGCCGTATCGATCTTGGTCAGATAGGTCGACTCCATGTGCGTCACCATCTCCAGCATTTCCAGCAGCTGGCGCACGAGGCTCTCGAGTGATTGTTCGGTGGCGAGGGTTTGTGAGACGCGGGCAAGAATAATATCTGACATGACCTGAAAGCTCCCGTGCAGTAACGGCAAAACTGCACGCTATGCTGAAAATATCGACTATCTAAAAAGAGTAAACCATGAATACATCAAATTTTATACATCGAACAGGCGAGAATGCGAGACTTCTTGGGCAAAAAAAAGCCCCGTCGGGGGAGACGGGGCAAAAACTCATTGATTATGGAATGATGTGTTCTCGGGTCATAACGAGAACGCTCCTAATTTAATTTGCAAAAGTGCAGTTAAAATGAAGAAATAGTGAAGATTAAGGCAAATCAGCCATACATAAAGGATGCTATATCAATGAAATACGCCGGATTACTGCTGCCGATTCTACTGGCAGGCTGCACCACCGCTGAACAAAACGACGCACCACCCCCGCCAAATATCGGTATGGCGAACCCTGCTGCGGTGTATTGCCAGCAAAAAGGCGGGACGTCTGTGCCCGTGCAAAGCCCGCAGGGCGTGCGTTCAGACTGTAAACTGCCTGGCGGGGAAGTGATTGACGAATGGACCCTCTATCGCCGGGATCATAAGCAGTCGTGACAGCACGCTGCTCTCCAGGATACAATAAGTTAAGATTAATCTTAATTTCAGAGTATGTGAGAGCAGCATGTTTCAGCTTAAACCGGGCACCCTGGCGATGATCATCGCGGCCCGTACGCCCGCAGGCCGGGCGAATATCGGCAAGTCTGTATCGCTGTTTGCCCTGTGTCAGCCGGGCGAGCGCGTCCTGAACCCTGTCAACGGCGTAGTTACCGAATTGCCGCGTGAGGCCCAGCGCGCGCTGTGGCTGGTGACGGGAGAGGTCAAGTCGGTGGATGGTCAGTCGGGTTTTTCATTTGTTCGCCCTGAACATCTGATGCCCCTGACGCCTGATACGATACCTGCTGATGAGCTGGAAAAAGTCACCGAATAAGACGGTTACCAGGATTACGCTTTCTCGTCCTGTTCCTTAATCCAGGCCAGCAGCGCCGGGATTTGCTCATGTGAAAACACCGTAATGCCATGCTGGCGTAACAGTGCGGCGGCAACGCCGTTGCCCGCGATTTTTTTGCCGCTGAAGCTCCCGTCATAAATTTCGGTACTGCCGCAGGTAGGGCTCCCGTCCGTTAACAGCGCTGCAGAACAGCCTGCGCGATGGGCCGCCTCGAGCGCCAGCCAGGCCGCAAGCTGGTAATGGGCGGTGACATCGACCCCGGTGCTTTCGATGATGCGAGCCTGGCCCGCCATCACCTGTTCCCCCTGACCCGCGACAATTTCAGCCGACGGGCGCGGGGTGGGTAAACCGGCCGCGAGTTCTGGGCAGTGTATAACCAGCCTGTTTTCAGCCCGCAACGTGTGCAGCAGCTCCCCCAACTGGGTTTTGGCGCTGGCGTTATAGCGCACCGGATGTCCCATCAGACAGGCACTCACCAGAATTTTTGTTTTCATCGCCGCTCCGTATTATCCCGCTAAAAGAGTAATACGAACCGTGAACAGATGAAACGATCGCCAACTGCACATTCTGGGGATTGTTCTGCGCGCAAAACCCCGGTAGGCTGGTGTTCCTTATGTAGTCCGAAAACTGCACAGCATAAGGAACCCTTCATGGAACTCGATTCGAATAAAAAACCCCTACGAATTGCACTGGTCGGCGATTTTAATTCCGAGGTGATTGCGCATCAGGCGATCCCGCTGGCGATTGATGATGCCGCCGCCGTTCAGGAACTCACCGCCGATTATGACTGGGTGGCCACCGCCGACATTAAAAGCGCGGATGATCTTGCGGGCTACGACGCAATCTGGCTGGTGCCGGCGAGCCCGTACATAAATGCCGAAGGGGCGTTGACAGCCATCCGCTACGCGCGTGAAAACAGCATTCCTTTCCTCGGAACCTGCGGCGGATTCCAGCATGCGATCCTCGAGTATGCCCGCAACGTACTGGGCTGGAGTGATGCGGCACACGCCGAAACTGACACCGAAGGCCGCATGGTGATCGCCCCGCTGAGCTGCTCGCTGGTCGAAAAATCAGACACCATCGAACTGCGCGCTAACACCCTCATCGCCAAAGCGTATGGCCGCCTCAGCATTGAAGAGGGATATCACTGCAACTACGGCATATCACCGGCGTTCGCGACGGAACTCGACGAAGGCGCGCTGCGCGTCACCGGCTGGGATGAAGAAGGTGAAATCCGCGCGGTGGAACTTGTTACGCACCCGTTCTTTGTCGGCACGCTGTTCCAGCATGAGCGCAATGCGCTGGCAGGTCGCCCGGCACCGCTGGTCCATGCGTTGCTTCGCGCTGCAGCAAATTAAGCATCGCCCGGCGGCACGTCGTTTGCACGACACGCTAACGCAAGCGTCGCGCCACCGGGCAATTGACATCTACCCGTGAATTTCCCGGTCACGTCCCGCTAAACCACCCAATACCGCCATCACCAGCGAGATAACGGCCACCGCAATCAGCGGAATATGCCAGTCGCCGCTGACGTCATGAATTCGGCCCATCGCCGGAGGCCCACAGGCCGCCAGCAGATACCCGACCGATTGCGCCATCCCGGACAACGCCGCCGCCTGATGGGCAGACCCGGCACGCAGACCAATAAACGTCAGCCCGAGGATCATCGTCGCGCCACAGCCAAAGCCGAAAATCAGCGTCCACAGCATCGCCTGCTGCGGAAACAGCCAGAAGCCGACGGCGCTCACGGAGCACATCAGCGCCACGCCGATAGCAATCCCGCGCTGGTCTTTGAGTTTAAACAGCACCAGCGGGATCAGCAGTCCCGGCACGGCGGTCGCCAGCTGCAATAGGCCATGCAGAGAACCGGCCTGCGCTTCGCTGTAGCCGTGGCTGATAAGAATGGCGGGCAGCCAGCCGACGATCACGTAATACACCAGCGAGTTAAGCCCAAGGAACAGCGTCACCTGCCACGCCAGCGCCGAACGCCAGATGCCTTTGCTGTGCAGGCTGCGCGACCCGGTCATCGTGCCTGGCATGTGATTTCGCAGCTGCGGTAACCAGACGAGCAGCGCCAGCAGCGGGAACGCCATCAACGCCAGCAGCGCGCCGTGCCAGCCTGCGCCGCTCATGGCAATCGGTACCACCACGGCGGAACCTACCGCCGCGGCAATCCCCATTGTCAGGGAATATGCGCCGGTCATTTTTGCCACGTGACCGGAAAAATCGCGCTTAATAAGACCCGGCAGCAACACGTTCCCCAGAGCAATGCCGCAGCCAATGATGGCGGTTCCAACGAACAGCAGACTGGAAGAGGGTAATGAACGCACGGCGATCCCGGCGCAAATCAGCAGCAGGGCGGCTATCAGGCTGCGCTCCATGCCAAAACGGCGCGCAACGCCTGCGGCCAAGGGGGATATCAGACCAAATGCCAGCAGCGGCAGGGTGGTCAGCATCCCGGTCTGGGCGGTGGATAGCCCGTAGTCGGCACGAATGCTGTCAAGCAGCGGGGCGGCACCGGTAAACGTCACACGCAAACAGGTGGCGATCAGCAGGATGCCCACAATCAAAAGCAGGTTCTGGCGTGGGGTAGTCATGGACACAGTACGCATGGTGTTCTCAATCATTCTTTGGTGCGCCTACGATAGCGGTTTTTCGTTATGATGAAATCAAGCTAAAATGACAAATAATCGCTAATATCGGACAAATGTAATGATGGCAGGACTGGGGCTTGAGGGATATGAACCCGACAGCCAGCACGACGCTGCGGCGGCCTTTCGCGTTCAGGTGGTGGAAGACGAGCAGTACATTCCGGAGCATCAGCACCGCAAAGGCCAGCTGATCCTGGCTCTGCACGGGGCGATCACCTGCGAAGTGGAAAATGCGCTGTGGATGGTGCCACCGCAGTATGCGGTGTGGATCCCCGGTCGGGTGCCGCACAGCAACCGCGCGACGCCGGGAGCCCGGCTCTGTTTTCTGTTTATCGAACCCGGCGCGGCGGCGTTACCGACGCATTGCTGTACGTTGAAAATCTCGCCGCTGGTACGGGAGCTTATTTTGAATCTGGCAGTTCGCCATGAATCTCCGCAACGAGACCCGGCCACGCTGCGGCTGATTCAGGTGCTGTTTGATGAGCTGCCGCAGCAACCGCAGGAACAGCTCCAGCTGCCGGTTTCTGCCCACCCGAAAATTCGCATGATGGTGGAAAAGATGGAGGCAGAACCGGCAGTGTGGCAAACGCTGGGGCAGTGGGCGAGCTATTTCGCGATGAGTGAACGCAATCTGGCCCGGCTGATAGTGAAAGAGACCGGGCTGAGTTTTCGTCGCTGGCGACATCAGCTCCAGCTTATCCAGGCGCTACAGCTGTTGATCCGGGGTCAAAACGTGCAGCAGGCCGCCCATGCGTTGGGCTACGACTCCACAACCGCGTTCATTACCATGTTCCGCAAAGGGTTAGGCCAGACGCCGGGGCGGTATCTCAACGGGCTGGCTACCCCTTCCCAATAAGTATCGAGACCAGTCCGGCGGCGATAAGCGGCCCAACCGGCACGCCGCGGAACAGTGCCACGCCGAGCACAGTCCCCACTAACAGGCCCGCGACCAACTGTGGTTGTGTTCCCATCAGCTGAACGCCTCGTCCACCGAGCCATGAGACAAACACGCCGACCGCAATCGCCACCAGCGATTTCCAGTTCACGAACGAGTGCAGCAGCGTTGACGCGGGCAGCGTTCCGCTGGCGATGGGTGCCATCACGCCGATAGTCAGCACGATAATACCAATCGTCAGGCCCTGTTTTTCAATCCACGGGAAGAAGGTATTGAGCGGGGTAACGCGCACGATGATCAGCACCAGAATAGAAACGGCGACGGTAGTGTTGTGACTGACAAAGCCGAGCGCCGCCAGCCCCAGAAGAATTAACAGGGTAGGATCAAACATTTGGGAGTCCTTGCCAAAAAAAGTAAGCCTGTCCACTGTACGCGAAATAGCGTGCATAAACAGGCTTCTATATAACAATCCACCATTTTTGGGCGTCTGCCCGAAGGTCAGTTTGTGAAGACGTTGACCAGCTGACTGCCTTCCCGGATGAATACCGGGATTGTCTCGAGCGGCGCGTCCACGGTGATGCTTTCGCCACCGCGATAGCGTTCGCCGTTGAGCGCGACCCAGTTAGCGCCTGCCGGGAGCCAGACGTCGCGCTGACGTTGTCCGGCGTGAATCACCGGGGCAACCAGCAAATCCTCGCCGAACAGATACTGATCTTCGATTTCCCAACTCTGTTTTTCCTGCGGATAGTGCCAGAACAGCGGACGCATCAGCGGGTCGCCGTGCTGATGGGCATTGTCATAGAGCGCATCAATATACGGACGCAGTTTTTCACGCACTGACAGCCAGTGCTGCATAATGTCGAAATTGGCTTCGCCGTAGCTCCACAGCTCGTTGGGTGAACCGCTGTTGCATTGCGGAATGCCGTCGCGATAGCGTTCCGGCGGCTGAATCTGCGGCTCGCGATAACCGTGCATGCGCAGCACCGGGCAGAAGACCGCCCACTGGAACCAGCGGATCAGCAGTTCATGGAAAGCGGGATCGTTAACGTTACCGCCCTGGAAACCACCGATGTCGGTTGTCCACCACGGAATGCCCGCCAGTCCCATGTTCAGCCCGGCGGCAATCTGGTTACGAAATGCATGGAATGAGGAGTGCACATCGCCTGACCAGGCCAGTACGCCATAGCGCTGGCTACCGGCCCAGGAGCAGCGCACCAGGTTGACAATATCCTGCTCGCCGTTGGCTTTCAGGCCGTCGTAAAAACCCTGGGCAAAATCGCGCGGATAGCGGTTGCCGACTTCCAGTACTGGGCCTGCGTGATAGCGATAGTTGTCAAAATCGTAGGCGCGGTATTCCGGTTCAGCTTCGTCCAGCCAGAAGAGTTTAATGCCCACATCGTAGTAATTTTCCTTCACCGTTTCCCAGACGAACTGCCGTGCCTGTGGATGCGTGGCATCGAAGAAGGTGGTGTTGCCCATAAAATCGAGATTGACCTGCACGCCGCGTTCGCTGCTGACCAGCCAGCCTTTGGCCTTCATTTTCGGGTAAAGCGGGCTGCGCGCTTCCACCGTCGGCCAGACCGACACCATCAACTCAATACCCAGCGCGCTGAGTTCGTCGACCATCGCTTTCGGGTCCGGCCAGTCAATCGGGTCAAAACACCACGTGCCCTGATTCGGCCAGTGGAAGAAATCAATCACCATCACGGACAGCGGCAAATTGCGACGACGATACTCGCGCGCCACATCGAGCACTTCCTGCTGGGTGCGATAGCGCAATTTACACTGCCACAGGCCGCTGATGAACGCAGGCGCAGGCGGGGGCGTGCCCGTAGCTTTCGCATACTGTCGCGTGATATCAACGATGCTGTCGGCGGCGGTTATCCAATAGTCCATTTCGCCAGTGACGCGGGCCCGCCATTCAGTCTGATTTTTGGCGAAACTCACTTCACCAATCGCCGGATTATTCCACAACAGGCCGTAGCCGAGGCTCGACTGCATAAACGGTACGCTGGCCTGAGAATTACGTTGCGCGAGTTCCAGCGTGCAGCCTTTGAGATCCAGCCACGGCTGCTGATACTGGCCCATGCCGTACAGCCGCTCCTCGGGACGCGACTCGAAGCGCACGGTCAGTTGATATTTACCGCCCGCCAGCGGCTTAAATTCACGACCGTCGAGTTTCAGGGCGCTGACATATTTATCCTGGCCTTTCTCGCTGGAGCCAATCCCTACGGTCGAACGCTGACGCCACATCTCTTCGAGCAGCAGTTCGCCGCGCGGGTTATAGAACGCCAGCTGGCCTTTCAAATTCAGCATGGCGGTAATGTTGCCGTTGCGCAGTGTCAGGCTTTCGGCGCCAGAGGTGATTTCTGCGTCACACGGTTCGGCGGCAAGCAGCGCCTGTAAGTCGTCAGTGAAATCCGGCGCGCAGGTGGCTCTGACGCGAAGGCTGTTGCGCCCCCAGGTTTCGATGCGCAGGATCTGGCGTTCAAAACGCCACTCGATGCTATTGGAATGTGAAATGAGTTCACTCATGGATAAACGGTCCTTTTACGAAATGGGGTGTCTGGCGAGATTGATGGATTTCATGGTGCTATCGTCGAGCTTGTACCAGCGCAGCGTGGCAAACGCGGCGAGCGAAAGCAGACCCGGCACGACGGTGAAGAGGGCGATAATGCAGTACATGGCGGTAGAGGTTTGCGCCGTGGCGTTAGGGACGTATCCGCTAAAGCCCAGCGTCCAGCCAACGATGGCCCCGCTAATGGCCATGCCCAGTTTGAGCACCGCCAGGAAGGTGGAGAAAATCACGCCGTCCATACGTTTGCCCTGTTTCCATTCGGCGTAGTCAGCCACGTCGGCCATCATCACCCACATCAGGGTGGTGGTCGCCTGGTAAAGCGTGGAGATAACGAAGGTCAGTGGCACAAGGATGAAGACGGATTTTGGCGCGAAGAACAGGGCGATACTCAGCACGCCTGCCAGCACGGCGCAGTAGCCGAACATTTGCACTTTGCTGTAGCTGCGCGTCAGGCGTTTAGCCAGTGCGCTGCCAGCGGCTTTGCCCAGAATATGCGCCCCAAGCATCCACATGAAATAGCTGGCGCTGCCGAGATAATAGGTGACGAAATACATCATGGCACCGAGGCGAATAACCCCAAAGCCAATATTGGTTATGACCAGAACCGCGACCACGCGCCACTGATCGTTGCGCAATAAATCGCGCAGTTCAGAGAGATAATTATTGTGGGTCGCCGGGGCATTAATACGTTCCCGGGTATTGGCGAAACAGAACCAGAACATAATCACCGCCACAGTGGCCATAATACCCATCGCCCAGCGATAGCCGAGGAGTTTATCCGCGCCGCCTAAGAATTCGGCTAATGGCATCATAAAGAAAGTGGATAATGCGCCGCCAAGGGTGGCGAGAAAGAAACGATAAGATTGCAGGGAAATACGCGCGTCGTTATCCGGGGTGATCACCGCACCCATCGAGCAGTAAGGGATATTAATGGCGGTGTACATTAACATCATCAGGGTATAGCTCACGGTCGCGAAGATCATCTTTCCGTGCAGGTCTAACGATTCCGGTACGGCGTAGGTCAGCAGGCAGCTAGCCCCGAACGGCAGCGCCAGCCACAGCATCCACGGACGGAATTTACCCCAGCGCGTTTTGGTGCGGTCCGCGATATACCCCATCGCCGGGTCGATAATGGCATCCGCGGTACGGGCCAGTAAAAACATCGTGCCAACAAATGCCGCTGGAAGCCCAACCACATCGGTGTAATAAAAGGTCAGAAAGATAATGACGTTATCCAGCCCAATATGACTGGCCATATCGCCCAACCCATAACTGATTTTTTCTTTACGGCTAATTGTCTCGGTCATGGTATTCACCTTGCCAGTGTAAGGTTTATTTCGGAGGTGTTCTGGCATTGATGGTTAACCATGGGATGAAACTTAACAATTACGAGATTTGGCAATGTACTTATGGAAAATCTTTTTCGTGATACCGGTAACAATAATCATTTTTGCTATTGCCAGTTCGGTTTTACGCCATGACGGTCATATTTTTGCGGGCGAATCGTTTCAGTATTTAACGTCACGTAGGGGGCGATTTCTGCCTGTCATGCGGTTGTCATGAGCGTGGCGTAAGAAGGATAGGGTGAGCACAGGAGGGTGATGATGTACGATCAACAATTTGTCGAAACGCTGATTATCTTTCTCTCATTTTTAACGGTGGGCGGGATTCTGGTGGCGTCCGTATTGTACCTTGAAAGACGCCACTGACGGGGTAATCACTCGGCACGGCGGAAAGCGACCAGCTCCGGCTGAGCAATGCGCAGATAGTCCTGAGTGTCCATCACGATAGATTTTTCCAGCAGACCGGCGTTAAAAGCGATTTCATCGAAACGCTCGAACAGCAAGGGGTCGGCCACCAGTTTCAGGGCCGGATGAAAGCTGAACGGCGGGATCGCGCCAAACATGCAGGCGGTCAACTCGTCCACTTCCGCCGGACTTGCCAGTGACGCTTTCAGCCCGCCAAGATGGGTCGCCAGGCGCGATAAATCGGCCTGTTGATCAGCGGCTAAGATCGCCAGAACATGCTGTTTCACGCCGTTGCCTTTCACTTTGCAGACCAGCGCTTTTGCGCCTTGTCCTAACGCCGTGCCGCGAATCTCAGACACCGCCTCGCATTTACCCATCGCTTCATGTTCCATCACCCGAAAACGGGCCTGATGCTGCTCAAGCACCGCCAGCAAATGTGGGTGGACGTCGCGGGAAATGATTTCAGACATAATGACTCCATGAACAATACCGGGCTGTCAGGATAGTCTTTCAGATGGAGTGGGGCAAGGCGGGGGGGCCAGAGGTTAAGACGATGCGGTAATGTCCCCTTTCGCGTGTCAGGGTTAAATACCCGTTCTTCCACATCGCCCGGCTCATCTGGCCGGGCGAGGAATTAACAGCTTACTTGGCTTTATTATTAATTCCAGATTCTGCGAGTGTGGACAATTTATTATCGGCACTCTTCTCTTCTTCAAGCGTCTGTCCTAGCAGTTTTTTGGCTTCTCGATAGCCCAATAATTCGGCCAGGGTACATAATGTTCCGTAGGCTGCTATTTCGTAATGCTCTACTTTTTGCGCTGCAGCAATTAACCCGGCATCGCGTACTGCACCTTTATCGATACTGTCGATGACTTCCTGACCTTCTTCAATCAGTCCTTCCATCGCCACGCATTTAATGCGTTTTAAACGCAGGTCAGGGATGCTGTCCACAACTCCGTCGATACGCTCTACATGCCCCCGCGTTTCTTCCAGGTGGCTACTGAATGCTTCACTGAGTTTCGTATCTTCAGAGGCACGGGCCAGCTTTGGCAGGGCGCGGGTTAGCTGTTTCTCTGCGCTGTACGTGTCTGAAAGGAGATGAACAAAGAGATCTTCTAACGTTTTAATCTGCATGATAACTCCAGATTCGCGCTTTAAGAGATAAAAGTTCAGCACGGGCAATTCGGGGATCAGATTTACCCATGCCAGTCAACGTGTCGAAATATAAACGTAGCCTGAGCGCACCCAGTGTCAAATATCTCTTGGGTCGGAATTGATGGTGCATAAAAAGAGAAGTAAACAAGCGGGGCGCGATTTTTTACCCGAAGCTGAGAGGTGAGATGTTAACTTCCTTTAAGTTCACTGAGTTATTGAAAGAACAATCTTGTTAAACTTTTTTATTACTATGGATTATATCCATGGAAGACTTTTACTTTTTTACAAACATTGAAGGTTAGTAACATCTCAATGCCATGGGAAATTCAATAAACAAAAAAACACCAGGATTTTTCTTAATCATCGAGGCGTCATGGTATTCCCCGCCGAAGTTATGCCGGCTCGTTTTCTGCTTCGCTGAAAAACGTAAAATTTGCGTCATACTTATTCAGGGTATAAGGAATATGCGTCAGGAGAAAGATGACATGAGCAGTCAGAGCAAGGATAACGACACGCGGGCCAGACAACCTGTAGAAGAAAAAACAGAATGGTCACATCTCAATCATCAGTACTGAAGGATAATCAACGAGTTTAACGTCGACATATTCAGAGAGGAAGGTCAATAAGATGAAGATAACCCCGCAACAAATAAAGAAATTGCACCTTGGCGCGGCGATTGCGTGGGGAGTATTAGCGATTCCTTCTGTCATATGGTGGAAAAACAGCGTGTTGTGGGTAATCATCATCAGTATATACGCGAATATTGTCGGACATTTATCCGGTTATACCGCCGCGCGCGCCGATGAAGCCGCGGAAGAAAATGAAAAATGACAGGCTGATGGCTATTATTCTTGCAGCGCTCGGCGGCCCGGATATAAAGGCTAAAAAAATAGTCTCGCGTGCCAGGACAAATCCCGGTTTTAATACATCAGCCTGCTATGGAAGAACAATTTCACGATGAGCACTTCAACCACCACTATCGCCAATGAACTTGGCCGCTTACTTATTGCCAGAAAGATGACGCTTACCACCGCAGAATCCTGCACTGGCGGGGTTATCGCGTCGACATTATGTGCCGCCGAGGACACACCTTTATTTTTCGGCGCCGGATTTGTGACGTTCAATGATGCGGCAAAAGAAACGGTGCTGGGCGTTCACGCCGAAACCCTCAAAAACCACACCGCCGTTAGCCAGCTAGCCGTCACCGAAATGGCTGTAGGAGCCATTGCCCGCGCGGGCGCGCAAGTCAGCATTGCCGTCAGCGGTTATGCCGGGCCAGAAGGAGGTGAAGATGGGACGCCTGCTGGAACCGTCTGGTTTGCCTGGTATTTATCATCCGCGGACATCGTCTGTGAATGCGTTCACTTTGAGGGAGATTGTGAAGCAGTGATTACCCAAGCCACCGCGTATGCCGTGGCAGGTCTGTTGGAGCGACTGGGCCAACCTGCTAGGGCATAGCGATGTGCTTATTTTTGCAGACGGTCAATTCGGACAACCGGCGGTGACATTTTCTTGTCGAGGCTGCCATTGATGCTGATCATCTGGTCGGGCTGAACGTCGCGGCCGTCAAAAACGGCTTTCGGGATGATGACGTCGATGTTGTCTGTTTTATCGCGGAAAACGTAGCGATCGTCACCGTTATGCTTGATGAGGTTACCTCGCAAGGAAAGCGTAGCGCCATCATGCATGGTTTTGGCAAATTTAACGGTCATCACGCGTGCATCATCGGTTCCGCGGTAGCCATCTTCAATTTTATGCGGAGGAGGTGGCGCGACGTTTTCTTTCAGGCCGCCAGCTTCTTGCGCATAAACGCTTTGCACGCCCAGCAAACAGAACAGGATCATTAACGGGGCTTTTTTCATCGTGTCTCCTTAGTTTTTAAGAAGGTATGCTTTTAAGCCTGGTCGCTACCATTACGTTTTGCAAATAAGGAAGAGTACGCATCAGAAAAACCCCGTAAACCTGATAGACAATCTTCTCCTTAGCCTTTAGCCTCCATTAAAATTATTATATCTGTCAGGCTATTTCATTATGAAAAATGATATCAGAACCCTCGACCTTAACCTTCTTAAGGCTCTTGATGCGTTAATGGATGAGGGAAGCGTGACTCGGGCTGCACAGCGGCTCTCCCTGACCCAACCTGCCGTCAGCGGCATGCTTACCCGCTTGCGTGATTATTTTGGCGATCCACTTTTTGTTCGCACCAGTCACGGTATGGTCCCCACACTGCGGGCCAACGAACTGTCTCTGCCGGTAAAACAAATCCTCACCGATATCGCCATTCTGCTGAAACCGATGCAATTTGACCCCATGACGGCGGAACTGACTTATACCATTGTCGCAACAGACTATGCACTGAAGGCCGTTGTCGTTCCGTTGATGGCGGCGCTGAAACAGCGTGCACCGAATATCAACATCGCCGTGCGACCTGTGGACAATGAGCGAATGTATCAGCAGTTGTCTCGAGGTGAAGTTGATTTGGCTTTGGTAACACCGCAAACCACTCCCGATGACCTGCACGGAAGAGCACTCTATGAAGAAGATTATGTTTGCGTAGCACGAAGCCATCATCCTCTGGCAGCGGCTTCAGAAATGACGCTCGAACAATTCTGCAGACAGGAACATATTCTGGTGTCTACAGAAGGTCACTTCACCGCGGTAACCGATGAAGCACTGGCTAAGCTCGGTCTGACACGACGAGTGGGGATGTCGGTTAATAGTTTTCTGGTGATACCTGATATATTGCGATTGACCGATATGATTGCCGTTGTGCCTCATCGCATGATCCTGAATAACCACGATCTGGTCGTTCTCTCTTTGCCCCTGAAAGTACCTGGCTTTACCAAGAGCATGGCCTGGCATGAACGCACCCATCGTGACCCCGGTCATCAGTGGGTTCGCGCTTTATGCGTAGAAGTCAGCCAACATCCTGCGTCCTGATATAAATTATCTTATTAATATTATAAGTAATGACAATTCGTCTTATAACTCCATTGCGCCAATAATCACTGTCATCACGTTGCTGCCGTAACGGCAAACACAGTGCAATCAATTATCGTAACTGGAGAATTTTATGAACGCGATTAACTGGCCACACGCTTTTGTTCCGGGTTTTACCGATAACTTTGTCTCTAATGAAATGATTATTTCTGGTCTGAGCGTCAAGGAGGTCTGGCCGTTCCTGAGTCAGCCTTTGCTATGGACGAACTACTATAAAAACTCCGCCGATGTGCGCTTTTATGACAATAAAGGACCGGAACTGGAAGAGGGGGTACGCTTCTATTTCAGTACCTTTGGTTTCCCTGTTGAAGCTCAGGTCGTGGAGTTTGTTCCGCCTGCCGAAGGCCAACCCGCTCGCCTGGCATGGCACGGATGGTCCGGAGAGGAAAATACCGCTGAACGCCTCGATGTGCATCATGCCTGGTTACTGGAAGATCTTCCCGACAATCGCGTTCGAATCCTGACTCAGGAAACTCAGAATGGGCACCCTGCGAAAGCGCTGGCAAATACGCGCCCCAATCCCATGCTGAATGGTCATCAGGAATGGCTGGATGGCCTGATTGACGCTGCGGCGAATTAATTAACGACCTCACAGGGCTGCTGTCGCAGTCCTGTGCCGAAGCAGCCTATATTCCCCAGATACTTCGCCAAGTAGGAAAGTCCTTCACCTAATTTCATACATCAGATCGCCTTTATTCATAAGCTTGCCTGGTTTAATCGCAATGGCTTCCTTATACGTCGTCATTTCTGCCGTCTGCTCAATGTATTCTTTAAAATAGGATGTCATACGATGGGCCTCATAATCCGCTTCGCTGGCGTATATCTCATAAAAATACCAGCGGTTTGGGTTCGATTTATCAATAGCGGCATACATTGCCAGGACACCCTCTTCCTGCTTAATGGACTGTGCCATTTCGGGTAAAACGACATCGGGAAAAGCCTGCTCAAACTCGGGTTTCACATCAACGATGACAAAGTTATTTATCGTGTTATCGCTTTGAACAAACAGTTTGTCTGCCAAAAATTGCGGTACCACATCAATTCTACGCTTTTGACTTGTTTCCAGAATATCAGCTGAATTGCGCAAAAATTCTTGATAACTCGTTGAGTTCAGGTGTTTGTCGTAAGCATTGCTGTCAGCATAAATCTCAAACACATAAGCAACAGAAGGCTTCGTTTTTATGTTGGCTGAATACATCGCCAGAGTTCCAGGTTCACCGGTTACCGAAGCAGCAATATTCTTTTCAGCTAACTTGCCGAATTCGTTATTTTTATCTTGCTTGATGACGAGTTCAATAATATTGAATATAGGCGAAGCAGAGACTTTCTGTCCTTGCGCAACAGCAGAGCAACTCATAGCCAACAAAAGTGATAAAGAAATCCTGGCTTTCATAAATGACCTCTCTTTTTCGGCTGGATTACATTCTGTGCCACTGTTCATGATAAGGCGCGTTAACCGCGCCTGCTAATCCATCCATTTTCGTCATACTCGACTCGCTATTTTATTCGCAGAGGGGAGAGTTGCGGCGATTGTTCAGGCAGCGGCGGTACGATGCCATCAACAACATGAGGAACGTACGGTGCCTCCAGTGCTGCAACTTCTTCTGCCGATAATGTCAGCGTCAGCGCCTCCACTGCGGTTGAAAGATGTTCCGCTTTTGTGGCACCGATTATAGGTGCGGTAATTACTGATTTAGACAGCAGCCATGCAAGCGCAACATGTGCACGAGGAACGCCCCGCCCGGCGGCAATCTGGGTGACTACCTCAACCACTTTCCGGTCCTGCTGAGCGGCATTTTCATACATTTTCAGTGCGAAGGCGTCGTTCTGTGTTCGGGTGGTGCTTTCATTCCAGTCACGTGTCAGCCTGCCGCGTGCCATCGGGCTCCAGGGTATAACACCCACGCCCTGATCCTCACATAGCGGCAGCATTTCCCGCTCTTCTTCCCGATACAGTAAATTGTATTGCGGCTGCATTGAGACAAAGCGTGTCCAGCCGTTACGCTCAGCAACATGCTGCAGCTTCGCAAAACGCCAGGCTTCCATTGAAGAGGCGCCGATATAACGAACTTTCCCGGCTTTCACCAAATCGTGAAGTGCTTCCATTGTTTCTTCAACAGGTGTGCCATGATCAAAACGGTGAATCTGATACAGATCCACATAATCCATCCCCAACCGGGCCAGGCTGTCATCGATGGACTGAAACAGCGATTTTCGCGACAGAAAACCAGTGTTTGGCGAGTTACGCCATGGGAAAAAGGCTTTGGTGGCCACCACGATTTCATCCCGATACGCCATATCGCGTAACGCCCGACCAACAATTTCTTCTGAGCTTCCACCAGAATAAATATTAGCCGTATCAAAAAAATTGATTCCGGCCTCAAGAGCCTGGCGAATCAACGGCCGCGAAGCATTTTCATCAAGCGACCAGGGCTGCGGAAGACGTTCTGGTTCGCCATAACTCATGCATCCCAGACACAGTCGCGAGACTTTCAGACCACTTCTCCCCAAGTTTACATACTGCATCGTTATCTCCTTACCATATGTTTTAATGAAAATTGCGGCGTGCTTTATTGCCAGCGTCCCACCATTTTCGGGATAAACTCACGAATCTCATATTCAGCGAGATTTGGGTAATAGGCGTCTTCTCTCAGAATAGCTTCCAGCTCTTCCCGGCTTCCAGTCTGAGCAATAATCACACCTGCTCTTTCGCGATCCGAATAGGGGCCGATGAGAACAAACTTGCCTGCATTAAAATACTGCTGAAACCAGCTGACATGGCGCGTGAAAAGCGCCTCATGCTGAACAGCCGTAATATCGTCATTCACCGTAATATTGATGAGATACATTTTTCCCTCTCTTTCAGACAGCCATTTTTAACGCAGGCGCAGTTTCTTTAATCGCGGCAATCAGCCGCATGGCGTGATCTTTAGCCATCGCTTTCTGGTCCTGGATTTTGGCCTCATCACGCCCCGCATAGCTGATCCCGAAGGTGTAAACCGGGGCCTGTAAATCCAGATTGCACAACGCTGCTGTGGTCTCAAACTGTGTCATGTATTGCTGAATGCCGTGGCCGAACAAGCCTTCAGGAGAATAGAGGCTCTCTGGTGCTCCGGCGGTAAAGGAAATTATCAGCTTTTTGCCACCCAGTTTTGCGGTAGAACCATGGGCAAAGCCGTGAACAAATACCAGGTCAATCCACAATTTCATTAACCCCGGCACTGAATACCATGAAAAAGGAAATTGCCAGACAATCACATCGGCTTTGAGTAAGGCTTCCTGCTCCCGTGCCACGTCGATCTGGTAGTCAGGATACAGAGTATCAAGAAAGCGAATTTCGGCTTCAGGCAGCGCTTTCGCGACTTCACCCAAGATAGTGGAATTGCCAATGGACTCATCAAGATTCGGATGACCAGAAATAATCAGTACATTTTGCATTTTTGGCTTCCTTAACAGTGTTTTGTTTAACTGGAAGTGAGTATAAACAAACCTTATTCTGTTTTTTAGGGCAGCAATAGCTAACACACTGTTAGCCAATGGCTAATAATAAAACCTTGTTCCTCTTCTGGATGGCTCCATGAACAATGTCATTTACAACCAAATCCGTATTTTCCAGAGTATCGCCCGTGAAGGCAGCATATCTGCAGCGGCCAGGAAACTTGAGATAACGCCACCTTCAGTGAGCAAAGCGCTAAAACTGCTTGAGCAGAATATTGGCCACCCGCTTTTTGTACGCACTACGCGGCGTATTGAACTGACAGATGCTGGGGAACAATTGTTGCATCAGACATCGCAAGCGGTGGCATCACTCGAAAGTGCGGTGGAAAGCATCAAAGACCTGAATCAGGAACCATCAGGGCTGGTCAGAATTACGCTGTCACGCTTTGCTTATCTGCTTATTCTAAAGCCCTTTATGGCGGAATTTTGCCAGGACTACCCGGGAATACAGCTTGAGATATCCGTTTATGACGGAACAGTGAACATGATTGATGAACGCTTTGATTTGGGTATTCGTTTTGGCGATATCCTGGAAGAGAGCGTGGTGGCTCGCCAGTTGATGAAACCGTTTCGTGAAGGTTTGTATGCCTCTAAGGCCTATCTCGCACAGCACGGTACACCCAAACTGCCGACGGACTTGCATCAGCATCAACTTATCGGCTACCGCTTTATTACCAATAACCGTCTCCTCCCTCTGCTGCTGGAAGATAACGGTGAGCAATTAACCGTTGAAATGCCAGGGCAGCTCATCAGCAATGATATTGATGTCATGGCAGATGGAATACGCAGCGGTCTTGGAATTGGCAGATTGTTTGAGCCGGTGTATGAATTACAACCCGATAAAGAGCAGTTTATCCCGGTCATGATGCCTTATTGGAAGACCTATCCACCGGTTTATCTCTACTACTTAAAAAATACCGGCAAGGCAAAACGAGTCCAAACGCTGATTAACTTTTTAGTGATGAAAACAAAACAATTGCTACCGAGCTAACCTGTTAAATAGCCACATCAGTTAGAAGCGGAAGGGGTGGCTATTCATTAATCATCTCAATTTTCGACTTAAAGTTACAACAAACGCTCTAACCACTCGGCAAATACCTTTACCTTACGGGAGAGGTGGCGGTGCGGATAAAGAAGTGAGAGCTGACGAGGTGGCACGGGATAGTCTGGCAGGACTTCTACCAGGCGACCACTGTTGAGGTAAGATTGTAAAAAAACATTCATCCCCTGTAGTATTCCCAGCCCAGCCAGACCCGCGGCTATATCGTGGTTGACCGATGCCCGTTTAGTCGCCGCTGTCAGCAATGCCGGAGGGCTGGGTGTGCTGGGCCCAAACGCAGGATTAACGGCGGAAACCGCTGTTTCTACGCCGCATGAAACGGCTGAAAAAATGCGAGAAGAGATTCGTAAAACCAAAGTGCTCACAGAAAAACCGTTTGGCGTCAATCTGATCCCGACACCTGAAAACGACATATGGACTCCGCCAATCTTACAGGTGATAAAAGAAGAGGCGGTGAAAGTCGTGGTTTATACAGGCTATGGCGAAGGCGCGGTGATCCCCGCGTTGTTTGATGAACTGAAAGAAGCGGGCATCAAGATTATCTACCGCGATATCAACCCCACCCCTGAAAACACCCGCCTCGCCGAGGCCGCCGGGGCAGATATTATTGTCGCCACCGGTTTTGACGAAGGCGGAACTTTGCCAGGCAAGGCGTTGGGAACATTTTCAATCGTTCCGCTGATTGCGGATGCCGTGCAAAATGTCCCGGTACTGGCCGCCGGAGGTATCACAGATAGCCGTACCGCCAGAGCGGCTTACGCCCTTGGGGCCAGCGGGATTTTTGCCGGTTCCATTTTTATCAGCACCGAAGAAAGCCGCGTACCGCAGTCAGTGAAAGACAAAATCATCAATTCTGACGGACTGGATATGCAGCTTTTCCGCACCATGCCCGATTACTATCGTTCCTTGCCCGGTAAGCTGGCAGAAAAACGGGTGCAAATGGATAAAGCGGGAGCCAGTAACGAAGAGCTTGGGAAAATCATGGGCGGGTTACGCGGTTTGCGTATAGGAATGCTCGAAGGGAATACCGATGAAGGCTATATATCACTCGGTACCGGCATCGGCAATATTCGAGCAGTTAACTCCGTAGCTCAAGTGGTTGATGCATTAGCAATATGACCGATTCCCGCACATTTAAGGCGGGGTTTCGTCTCTAATAGGCTCTGAATATTCCCACGGTCGAATAGGCAAATGCTTATTCAACGGTGGGGATAATAAAGCTAAAACAACTGCCGAAAGGTTCGTTGTTTTGGGCTTGAAGCACGCCGCGATGTCGCTCGATGATTGAATGGCTGATGGTCAGCCCCATCCCCATACCTTGCGCTTTGGTGGTGTAAAACGAATCAAAAACGCGTTGACCTACGTCCGGGGCTAACCCCGTCCCGTTATCGGTCACCCGCAGTTCGATGGTTCCGGTGCTGGGGCTCCGGGTCGATATCCTCAGGGTCCGCGGTCTCTCTGTGACGTCCTCCATCGCTTCAATGGCGTTAATCACCAGGTTAATCAACACCTGTTGGATTTGCACACTGTCCCCGAAAATCATGCTGTGTTCTGCTGTCAGGTCGATATCCACCGCGACCCGACGCTGGTCAATTTCACTGCGTGACAGCGACAGAATATGACGTACCAGCACATGCAGGTCGAGACGACAAAAAACGGGTTCGTGTTTGCGCGTCAGGGTCTGGAGACTGCGAATGATTTCACCTGCCCGCTGGCCTTCGGCCACAATTTCTTCCAGTCCGACGCGAATATTGTCATACCTGACCGGGGTGTGTTTGAGCCAGCGCAGGCTGGCCCCGGCATTAGAGACAATCGACATCAAAGGCTGGTTGATTTCATGGGCAATGGAAGAGGTGAGCTGGCCGACTGTGGTTGCGCGGGACACGCGGGCCAGTTCAGCTTGCGCCACCCGAACCGCATCCTCGGCGTGTCTTTGGGTCGTGATATCAGTAATGGTGCCGTAGTATTCGTAAATCTCCGTGCCGACGCCCACCGGACTGCCGATGCCCAAAATGTAACGCGTCTCGCCTTTGGCGTTAATGATACGAAACTCCGCGTGCAGCGTGAGTCCCTCACGCACGCCGTCCGTCACCACGTGGCTGATCCGGTCATAATCATCCGGGTGAACAAACGTAAAAAACTCTGCCATGGATATCATTTTCAGGCTCTCCGGCAGGCCGAGGATCCTGGCGTATTCATCTGACATAAACATCAAATCTTGTTCAAGCTCCCACCGCCAGCTTCCGGTATGGCTGATTTGCTCGCCTAACATCAACGAGGTTTGGCTGGCGATAAGCTCTTTTTCCACTTTTCGGCGTTGAATGTTTTCCTCAAGCAGCTCCGCGTACAATCGCGCCGTTTCGAGTGAGACGGCGGCGTGGGCCGCCAGCAGATTAACCACTTTAGAATGCTCTGCGGTAAACACTTCCGGCATCAACCGGTTTTCGAGATAGAGCACGCCCACAAGTCGCGCTTGCTTAAACATCGGCACGCATAACACGGCCGCCCCGGAAGCCACCAGATAGGGGTCGTGGGAGAACGGGCTGAATTCTTCAGGTTTCCCGGTGCGGATCTCTTGTCCGGTTCGGATCACGGCCGCCAGTACCGACAGCGGCAGGTCAGTCGCGGTGGGGCGGTCTTTGGTGATTTGCACCGTTATCCCGCCGCTCGCGGTGTGCGCCCTGGCTTCGATTTCAGGGATCGTATTTTCCAGAATGCGGATCAACACCCCACGCTGCGCTCCGGCACGTTCCAGTAACATGGTGAGCAATATTTCGATCAGCCGTTCAAGGTTTATCTCTTCGGAGAGCGCCCGCGACGCCTTTATCACGCTCTGTAAGTCGCGGATCTCTTCGTCTTGAGCAAAGGCGATAGTGTCATACGGGGTAGCCTGTGAAGAGGACACCAGATGAGGATGTGCTTGCTTGAGTTGATGCACTTTGGCCTGGGCCCCCATTCGCCCCCAGGCGGCAATGGCCCCACGAACATGCGCATCTGCCGCTGTGAAATAACCGCAACTTAACGCAAAGTTGGCGGCCAGTTCATGGGCCAGTGCGTTACAGCTGTTAAACCCGGCCTCCCGCGACAGCCGCACCGCTTTTTCATACTGTTCCAGCGCAATGCTGTTCATGCCATCCAGGCGCACAATTTCTGCGTACACCAGCGCTTCTTTATCGGCAAACGTGTCAGGGTTGATACGCGCCCAGACCGCTATTTTGTGGTAATGCGCGTCCAGCTCGCGTCGCTGGCTGGCACTGAACATTTCTGGCGTCAGTTGAACGGTTAAGGTCAGGGCGCTGTAGAAATGTAAATCCACCAGATGAATGTGACCCGGGGCCGACCACGCCAGCGCGTGCGCGTGGTCGAGTGCATCTTGTGCCTGCGGAAAGTCTCCGGCGGTAAAATAGGTCATGCCGCGGTACAGCCAGAACCAAAATATCAGGGTCGAGAGTTGCTGCGGGGCGTGTTCCGGCGCACCCGGTAACAGTGCGTCGGGCAGTGCCGTCCGGCTATCCCAGGCCCCGGTCGGAACATGGCGCAAGTGTTCCACGTAATGGCGCTGCACCAATAAAATGCGCTCCACATCGTTGAAATCCGTTTTTCGCACAAAGGCCAGCCCGCGCTCGATGCTGGTCAGGATATTATCCAGGTGATCGCCCCGGCTTAAAAAATTAATAATCTGGTGACAGGCAGCAAACGAGGCCATCGTCAGATCGCCATGCGTCACGCCGGAGGTAAAACAGGCTTTCGCGCAGTCGATAGTGTAGGACAACGGCTGTGTCCAGACGCTGACCTGGTCGAGTGGCAGCAAGGTCTTTGCTTCAAATGCGCTGTATCCCCGGCGGGCGACCAGGTCCCGCGCAAGGTCTGCATAGTTGAACCCTAAATGATATTCGGCGTAACGCTCGGCGATAAGCACACCGAACCAACCCATTGCCAACGTGGATGCGCCAGTCACGCCGTGCTTCAGGGTTAACTGCAGCATCTGACAAAGCAGCATAAAGTGCAGGCGTGGGCAGTTGAAGCTGGCGAAGACGCTGGCGCTGGCGAGCAGGTTCATCACCGCCTCCGTCTGCGCATCGTGCATTTCAGGCAACTGAGTAAACAGCGCGGCGGGGTTATCCCCGATGCGGTTGTTAAGCTGTTCCCAGGCGGCATCGCAGTCTGCGTTGTCAGGATGACGGGCGAGCGCAATGCCCGACACGCTGAGCCAGCATAGCGTGGTTTCCAGTGCCAGACGGTTGTCAGACTGGCGCATATGCACTTCCGCCAACAGGTTGGCAGCGGCGATTTTCTGTGTCAGCTCGCCCGGCATGCCTAACAAGCGGTCACACAACTGCCTGGCAGTGACAAGGTTTCCCAGTAAAAACTCGCACTCGGCCTCTTCAAGTTCCAGGCGAAGGTCGGGGAGTGCCTCTTGCGAATGATCGTGTCCGGACAGCGCTCGTGCGGTCTGTAAATAGCGTAAGGCAGAAAGGAAATCGCCCGTTCGTTTTGCGCGCTGAACCGCCAGCATACTGAGTTCCCTGAACATTTCACGCTGTCTGGGCGGCTGGATAGACTCAATGGCGGCGGAAACATGATGAATCGCGCGGAATAACACTTCATTCCCGGCCGCCTGGCGGGAGGTTTCGGCCAACAGGCGGGCCGTGGTGATGTGCACATGGCTTCGCTGAACGGCATCGAGCAGGGCGAAAGCGGCTTCCTGCACGCGGTCATGGGTAAACGTCCAGCTATTTTGTGTCAGTGTTACGAGCTGCGCGGTCACGGCGGGGTGTAATTGGTAGTGGATAGTGGCATCGGACAGGCACAGCACGCGGCCGATTAAGCTCAATTCCCCGCGACTGCCCAGGCAGGCAAGGCTGCCGAGTAACGTACGCGTCGTTTCTGGCATTTTACCGAGCTGTTCCAGCACCAGGCTCACGACATTTTCGGTGTAATGGCGTTGTTGAATGGCCGACAGATCATAATGCCACTTGCCCTGATATTTGTTATGCGTCACCAGGCCATCGTCGACAATACGTTTAAAAAAGGCCTTCATAAACAGCGGATTGCCGCCTGTTTTTTGATGGATGAGTTTGCCCAGGTCGGCGGTGTCGGTGGCGCGTTGTTGGAACGTTTCTGCCAGCCAGCGGGACACGTCTTTCACGGAAAGTGGCGTGGTAATGATATCGATGCTGCGCTGCGCCGCCTGACGAAAGCGCGCTATTGCCGCCGTTAACGCCGCGTTTTCGGTCGATTCGGGTTCTCGCAGGGCAATCACCAGCAGCAACGGCAATGTGTGGCTGTTTTTCAGCAGTGATTCCAGCACATGGAGACTGGCTTCATCAATCCACTGAATATCATCCAGCAGTAACACCAGCGGACAGCCCGGTGTGGCGAAGGTGTGGACCAGGGCGGAGATCATGTCATTGAAACGTACGCGCGCATCCGATGACATCACGTCCGTCGCCGGGAAAGTTTGCTGCTCCAGCAACAGCGCTAATTCAGGCACCAGGTTGACCGCCAGCCGTTCATATCCCTTCAACGCCAAAGAGATCCGGGTTTTCCAGTCGGTGACCTGTTCCGCCGGTAAGCCGAGCAGGGAGAGGGTCAGCGAGCGAAACGCAGAGGTCAACACGTCATACGGCAATGTAGAGGAAAACTGGTCGACTTTCCCGACTGCTAACAGCACGCGACTGGGCGGTAACGCTTTTAACATGGACGCCATCAGGGATGATTTGCCGATCCCCGAGGGTCCACGGATAACCGCTAACGTATGGGTGCCAGTGCGATTCACATCATCAAACGCGGCGATCAATTCACGCGCCTGAGGCTGGGCGGTATAGAGCGCTTCCGGCAGATGCACATCGGGCGACCGATCCTGTAAACCGGGGGTAAAGCAGGGGATGTGCAGCCCGTCAGCAAGCGTTGCCTGGCAGCGGCGTAAATCGGCAATCAGGCCATCCACCGTTTGATAACGGTTGTCCGGTGATTTCTCCAGTAAATGCAGAATAAGGCTGGAGAGCATGAGGGGAATGGCGTCATTTACCCGATGCGGAGGGCGTGGCTCCGAGGCAATGTGGTGATGCACCCATTGGGCCGGATCGCCTTCACTGAGATCAAAGGGCAGCACGCCGGTCAGCAATTCATAAAACACGATCCCCAGACTGTAGAGATCGCTGCGGCTGCTGACCGGACGCTGAGTGCGATTGGTGTGCTCGGGCGACATATACGCCAGCGTGCCACCGGAAAACGCCAACCGGGCGGGACCGGATGCCTCTGATGAACCCGTTGCCAGGCCAAACCCGGCCAGACGACAGGATGCATCGGGCTGGATAAAAATGTTACCCGGCTTAATGTCGCCGTGAATAAGGTTGTGCTGGTGCATCTGACGCAGTGGCTGGCAGACCCGGATGGCCAGCTCGATGAAACGGGCCATATTGTCCATCGGTTGGCCCATCATCTGAGCCAGAGACTGAAACGCAAAGGGCGTATACACCAGCGCAAAACGCCCACGGTACTGCGTGCAGGCCGCCGGTTTTATGGCCCAGCTATCGGACAAATACGGCCGCAGCGAAAACTCGTTTTTGAGTAATTGCGTGGCGTTCGCTTCGGTTTCATCGTTCGCTGCGCTGGCAAGAATAAAGGCCCCGTCTGACCACGGGGAGCGCCCACTCATCCACACAATACTGCCTTCGCGGGTCAACGGCGTGAACATCACGTCTTCTTTAAACACAAAAGCCTGCCCGTCATGGGCGTCGAAAAGCGGCGTCTCGGGCACGGCGGGGCGGCCCGGCGGAGTATGCTTTTGATTCATTCAGGGGTCTCGCAGTAAGCGCCAGTCTCAGGGTTCAGATGCGTTATTTTTTTCGGGCCTGACAGCGTGTTGTAAATGCTTCAGCAGGACATCAATGTCGATGGGCTTACGCAAAAAAGCAACGGCGCCAAGTTGGATGGCAAACCGTTGCATGTTTTCATCCCCGTGTCCGGATATAAAAATCACCGGGGGAGGCAGCGGGAAGGTCTTTATTTTTTCGTAAAGCGCAAACCCGCTCATTCCCTTCAGTTTAATGTCAATAATGATAAGTGAAGATTCGATTAGCGCATTTTTTTGCGCTAAATACGCCTCGGCGGACTCATAAACGCGGGTCGAATAGCCATCTGATTGCAGCAGATTGCTCAACCCGCTGCGAACGGCGGGCTCATCATCGACAATGGCAATACGCTGCGGCAGTTTCATACGGTCATTCCTCTGGCACATCATCTCGAACGCGGGGGTATGTCTGGACTGACTGACGCCTTGCCCGACGGGGGTGTTCCGCTGATTTTGGGGACACATTCGTGACGAAACCAGGCCAGCGTCAAGGGTTCGCGGCTGATTAACCGCCGGCTAATCGGGATCAGTTGCTCCCCGACCAACATGCCAAACAAGCCCAGCAGTGCAATAACGGGCGGTGCAGGGGAATGAATGCCCAACGTGGCGTAAATGCCACCGGCCACCAGACCTAACGCCAAAGAGAGGATCCATATTTTCATGATGGATTATCCCCGACGCAGACGGCGGTGAGCCATGTGGTTTGGCCTGGCGTCTGACAGGCGTGATGTGCGGCGGTCGGCGGTGGGGTTAACATCTGCGTCACCAGTTGTTCGCCGACAAGCATGCCTAAGAGCCCGACCAACGCCACCGCGGGAGGGGCCGGAGAGCGTACTTTTACCAGGGCATAGAGAAGGCCAATTAACACCCCGGCCAACAGAGACAAGAGTTCTGCGCTCATGTGTTTCTCCTGAAAGAAAAGCTGACCCGTGTTAAACCGGCCAGCTTCTGATGATTAACGTGCAGCAACCGGCGGCAGGGTTTCGTGTTCGCTTTTCTGGCGAGAAGGGGCTTTATGCACCATGGTATAGGCGTAATCCACACCCATTCCGTACGCACCGGAATGTTCACGGACAATATCCATCACCGCGTTGTAGGTTTCTTTACGCGCCCAGTCACGCTGCCACTCCAGCATAACCTGTTGCCAGGTCACCGGGATAACGCCCGCCTGGATCATGCGCTGCATGGCGAAATCATGCGCTTCTTTGGATGTGCCGCCGGAGGCATCTGCCACCATGTAAATTTCGTAACCGCCTTCAAGCATGGCGCACAGAGCAAAGCTGTTATTGCACACTTCAGTCCATAAACCGGAAACCACCACTTTTTTCTGACCGTTAGCCGCCAGCGCGTCACGCACTTTCTGGTCATCCCATGAATTCATAGAGCTACGCTCAAGGATTTCTTTACCTGGGAACACATCCAGCAATTCTGGATAGGTATGACCTGAGAAACTTTCGGTTTCAACGGTGGTAATAATCGTCGGGATATCAAACACCTTCGCAGCTTTGGCCAGCGCAACGGTGTTGTTTTTCAGCACCTGGCGGTCAATCGACTGTACGCCAAAAGCCATCTGCGGCTGTTGGTCGATAAAAATCATCTGGCAGTTGTGAGGCGTCAAGACTTCAAGCTTAGAGGTTGTCATAAAAATACCCATTGGAATGAGGTGAAAGAAGGCAGAGCCACCGCGCCTTTGACACGGTAACAATCGGGACAGCGAGGGAAATAGTAGGAGGCCTGGCGGGGGAAAACTATTATCTGATCGTATAGTTAACCCTGAGTATAACTATACCTTGGTATAACTATCCCTTTGTATAACTAGTCTTTTTTTTATCCTGTTCACATACTCGAATCCATTCACGCCGCCCATTGGGTTGCGTACTCTTTGCCCGGCCAGCGCCGGGCATCTCGAAGGGGAGGATGTATGGTTTCGTTGGGTAAAGCAGAAGTAATCCTGGTCAATGGGCAGTTTCACACGGTGGACAGGGAAAACCCCCTTGCCGAAGCGGTGGCTATCCGTGATGGGAAATTCCTTGAGGTCGGCACCGTGGCACAAGTGATGCAGCATCACGCCGAAGGGACGAAAGTCGTGGATCTCAAAGGCCACACGGCCATTCCAGGCTTGAATGATTCACACCTGCACCTGATTCGCGGCGGCCTGAATTACAACCTTGAACTGCGTTGGGAAGGCGTACCATCCCTCGCGGACGCGCTGCGGATGCTAAAAGAGCAAGCGCTGCGTACGCCATCCCCGCAATGGGTCCGCGTGGTCGGCGGCTGGTCAGAATTCCAGTTCGCTGAACGCCGGATGCCGACGCTGGATGAAATCAACGAAGTCGCACCCGATACGCCCGTCTTTATCCTGCATCTCTACGATCGCGCCCTGCTGAACCGCGCCGCACTGAGAGTCGTGGGCTATACCAAAGAGACGCCGAATCCGCCGGGGGGAGAAATTCAACGCGACAGCAACGGCAACCCAACCGGAATGCTGATTGCACGTCCGAATGCGATGATCCTCTATTCCACGCTGGCGAAAGGGCCAAAATTACCGCTGGAACAGCAAATCAACTCCACGCGCCAGTTTATGCGCGAGCTGAACCGCCTGGGACTGACCAGCGCGATTGATGCGGGCGGCGGTTTCCAGAACTACCCGGAAGATTACGAAGTGATTGCCGAGCTGCATCAGAAAAAACAGATGACGCTGCGCATTGCCTATAACTTGTTTACTCAGCGTCCGGGGCATGAACTCGAGGATTTCGAAAAGTGGACCGACATGCTGACGCCGGGCCAAGGGAGTGATTATTTCCGTCATAACGGCGCGGGTGAAATGCTGGTTTTCTCTGCCGCGGATTTTGAAGATTTCCTCGAACCGCGCCCAGATCTGGCACCGGGCATGGAAGACGAACTGGAGCGTGTGGTGCGTCATCTGGTTGAGCATCGCTGGCCGTTCCGTTTGCATGCTACGTATGATGAGTCCATCAGTCGGATGCTGGACGTGTTTGAAAAAGTAAACCGCGATATTCCCTTCAACGGCCTGCACTGGTTCTTCGATCATGCCGAAACGGTCACACAGAAAAATATCGATCGAATCAAAGAACTGGGCGGCGGGATCGCGGTGCAGCACCGCATGGCCTTCCAGGGCGAATATTTTGCCGAACGTTACGGTATTGAAGCCACGCGCCACACGCCCCCCGTGACACGGATGCTGGAAACCGGCGTGCCGGTCGGCCTGGGGACCGATGCCACCCGCGTCGCCAGTTACAATCCATGGACCGCGCTGTACTGGCTGGTATCCGGGCGTACCGTGGGCGGAATGCAGATGTATGACGTGAATGCCCGGTTGGATCGCGACACCGCGCTGATGCTCTGGACACAAGGCAGCGCGTGGTTTTCCAGCGAGCAGGGTAAAAAAGGGCAAATCAAAGCCGGGCAGCTGGCAGACATGGCGGTGCTAAGCAAAGACTATTTCCGCGTGCCGGAAGAGGAAATTAAAGGCATCGAATCGGTGCTCACCGTAGTGGATGGCAACATCGTCTATGCCGCGGGCGCGTTTGGGCCACTCGCACCGCCTGCCATTCCCGTGCTACCAGACTGGTCACCGGTCGTCACCGTACCGGGTCACTATCGTGCGGCGCCACCGGTTGCCAACCCGCGTGTAGGCATGAGCGCGCAGAGCCACCACTGTAGCGGGCCTTGTGGCGTGCATACTCACCATCACGATGTTGCTCGCGGGGCAAACGTTCCGGTTGCCGATGATACGGCATTCTGGGGCGCGCTCGGCTGCAGCTGCTTTGCGTTCTGATGCCATGAAAAATTCATCTGCACTGTTCATTTCGCCCCAGATACACCTGGGGCTGTTCTTCCTGCGCGTGGCCGGTAGCCTGCTGTTGCTGTACGTCCACGGGCTGCCGAAGGTATTCCACTTCAGCGAAGAACTGACGCGCATTGAGGACCCTTTCGGGATGGGGCCGTACATGAGTTTGATTCCGGCTATTTTCGCGGAGGTTATCTGCCCGTTGTTCATTATCGCGGGGGTTGGGACGCGGCTGGCCTGTTTGCCGATCATCGGGGTGTTGCTGGTTGCCATGTTGTTTGTGCATCCTGGCTGGTCGATTGCCGAGGGGCAATTTGGCTGGTTGCTGCTGATCATCTTCATCACGCTGGCGCTAACCGGGCCGGGAAAATGGGCGCTTAGGGTGCGTCAAACCCAGGAGTGGCGACATGGCATCAGTAAATGAAGCTCACCATCTTAGCGCCGATGCGCATCAGCAATCGCTGAACGCCAGCGGCTCGGTCTGGCAGCCGCTGCGCCAGCGCGCGTTTGGCATGTTATGGATAGCGACGGTGGTGTCGAACATCGGCTCGTGGATGAACGATGTGGCGATGAACTGGACCATGCTGACGTTAAGCGCCGACCCGCTTTCGGTCGCCATGATCCAGGCAGCCAGTAGCCTGCCGATGTTTCTGTTTGCGCTGCCGTCCGGGGTGATGGCAGACATCGTGGACCGGCGCAAATACCTGATTTTTTCGCAGGTATGGACGTTTGCCGCGGCAGTGGCGCTGACGGGGCTGTCTTTCACCGGCCACGTGACACCCGGGGTGCTACTCGCCGCCGCGTTTTTACTGAGTATGGGCGCGGCCATGAGCTCACCCCCGTTTCAGGCCATCGTGCCGGACCTGGTGAGCAAACCCGACCTCAGTTCGGCGATTGCGCTTAATTCGCTGGGCATTAACGTCAGCCGCGCGATTGGCCCTGCGCTGGGTGGGCTTATCCTCTCGTTTGCCGGGCCGTGGGTGGTGTTTGCGCTGAACGCACTGTCGGTGCTGGGTGTGGCCTGGGTGTTGTATCGCTGGAAAACGGAACCGGCGGTGCAGCGCCTGCCGCCGGAAAATTTTTTCTCCGCCGTGCATGCCGGGGTGCGTTATGTGCAAGCTGCGCCAGTCCTGCGTAATGTGCTGGCCCGCACCGTTGCCTTTTTCCTCTTCGCCAGCGCGGGCTGGGCGTTGCTGCCGCTGGTGGCCCGCCGTGAACTGGGCCTGGGGCCGGGCGGGTACGGGGTCATGCTGGCCTGTATCGGCGTCGGGGCGATTGTCGGGGCCATCACGTTACCGCGTCTACGCCGCTATTTTAACCCTGACCGATTGATGGTAGTGGCAAGCCTGATGTTCGCCGTCACGCTACTTGCCCTGGCGTTTATTCGTCACGTCTGGCTGCTCAATCTGTTTGTGTTCATGACCGGTTATGCATGGATTGCGGTGCTTTCCACGCTCAACCTGGGGGCACAACGCAGTGCGGCCAAATGGGTAAAAGCACGCGCGTTGGCGGTGTATCTGACGGTGTTCTTCGGCTCGATGACTGCGGGCAGCGCACTGTGGGGGCAACTGGCTACGCATTACGGCATCACCGTTTCACTGTGTGTCGCCACCGTTGGCATGGTTCTCGCTAGCACCGCAGTGTTCCGCTGGCGACTGGACAAGGATCCTTTGCTCGATCTCGATGCCAGCGTCGAAAACACAACGTCACTCCAGGTGGATATCCATCACAACCGGGGTCCGGTGATGGTGAGCTATGAGTATCTGATTATTCCCGACGAGGCCCACGCGTTCCTCGTCTGCATGCAGGATATGCGGCGCATGAGGCGGCGGGGCGGGGCAATGAGCTGGTCGGTTTACGAGGACATCATGAAACCGGGGCTTTTTGTCGAAACCTTTCTGGTCAGTTCGTGGGTGGAGCATCTGCGTCAGGAAGAGCGTTACACCATGAATGACCGAAAAATAGAGCAGCGGATTCAGCATTATCATCAGGGTGAAACTCACCCGATTGTCCGGTATCTGGTGGCGCCGGTGTAACCGTCTCCGTCAGTCATGTCTTTCACAACATAAAAAGCAGAGGTCTACGATGAGCACAATCACCACTCAAGATGGCACGCAGATTTATTACAAAGACTGGGGTTCAGGAAAGCCGGTGCTGTTTAGCCACGGCTGGCCGCTGGATGCGGACATGTGGGATAGCCAGGCGAATTTCCTGGCAGAGCGCGGATATCGCGCCATTGCGTTTGACCGCCGTGGATTTGGCCGCTCAGACCAGCCGTGGACAGGCTATGACTATGACACTTTTGCCTCTGATATTAATGACCTGATCACCCAACTGGACCTGACCGACATCACGCTCGTTGGTTTCTCGATGGGCGGCGGGGATGTTGCGCGTTATATCGGACGTTACGGTACGTCCCGCGTTGCCGCTCTGGTTCTGCTGGGCGCGGTGACGCCTATCTTTGGTAAAAGCGCCACCAACCCAGACGGGGTTGATCTGTCTGTGTTTGCGGGCATTCGAGAGGGCTTACTGAAGGACAGGGCGCAGTTTATCAGCGATTTTGCCACCCCGTTTTATGGCACAAACGCAGGACAAACGGTGTCGGACGGTGTATTGACCCAAACCCTGAACATTGCACTGCTGGCATCCCTGAAAGGCACGCTGGATTGCGTCACCGCGTTCTCGGAAACTGACTTCCGCGAAGATTTGGCGAAGGTCGACGTGCCAACGCTGGTTATCCATGGCAGTCATGACCAGATAGTCCCGTTTGAAACAACGGGGAAAGCGGCGGCTGAACTGATTCGTGGCGCGAAGTTGAAAGTTTATGACAATGCGCCACACGGCTTTGCCGCGACCCATCAGAGCCAGTTGAACGACGATTTACTGGCGTTTTTACAAGCAAACTAAGTGCATAAACGGCAGGGGCGAATAGCCTCTGCTGCTTTTGATGCGTGTTTAAGAGGCTTTCGCTTTATTCACATTCAGCCGTTCGGCATGACGCACCAAATCGGCGAGAGAACGCACCTGCATTTTATCCATCACGCGACGGCGATGGACCTTTACCGTAATTTCACTCACGCCCAACTGCGCTGCAATTTGTTTATTCAGCAGCCCTTTAATGGTCAGCGCCAGCACTTCCTGTTCGCGAGGGGTCAGCGTCAGATAGCACTGTTTGATGTGTTGATATTCCAGCATTTCACCCGCATTGTTTGACGCCAATGTTAAGGCATCCTCCACGGCTTTGAGCAAATCATCGGAATTGACCGGCTTAGTTAAGAATTCATACGCCCCGGCTTTCATCGCCAGAACTGACATCGGAATCGTGCCGTAACCGGTGAGGAAGATAACGGGCATGTCTCTGCCGCAGGCTTTCAACGCATCCGCGACGTGTAAGCCGTCTTTGTCTGGCATTTTCATATCCAGAATGATGCAACCCGGAACGTCAGAAAAGGAATAGGTCAAAAAGGTGTCGGCAGAGTCGAATTCGATAGCAGGGTAACCCGCCGATGCGAGCAAGCGGACAATCGATTGCCTGACCGACTGGTCATCATCCACAACATAAACGATATATTTCATATATTCCTCAACCGCCACGGCGTAAATGCCTAAACCCAACGCAAGACTACATTATAACCAAGTAACAACCATCGCGAACATATTGGCAACTTGTTGATAAAGTTATAATAACATGACGTCTGTTTGACAAATAGCACAAACGCATGACAGCAAGAGGATGAGGGCAAGGGGGGAAGATATGAGAAGGGAAGAGGGGCGATCGATGCGATCGCCCAATTCTGCTCGCGCGCGAGGTTATTTCGCCAGCAGTTCTTTGCGCACGATGTCAGCCCCAGCGCTTAACGCATCCAGCTTGCCTTTGGCGATGCCACGCGGCAGGGGGATCATCCCGCAGTTGGTGCAAGGATAGAGCTTATCGGCGTCAACATACTGCAGCGCTTTTCGCAGCGTCGCGGCGACTTCTTCCGGTGTTTCGATGGTGTTGGTTGCCACGTCAATGGCTCCAACCATCACCTTTTTACCGCGAATCAGCTCCATGAGCTCCATCGGAACGTGAGAGTTTTGACATTCCAACGAAATAATATCGATATTGGATTTTTGCAGCTTTGGAAAAATCTCTTCATATTGACGCCACTCGGTGCCCAGCGTTTTTTTCCAGTCGGTATTGGCTTTAATGCCATAGCCGTAGCAGATATGTACCGCCGTTTCGCATTTAAGCCCTTCGATGGCCCGCTCTAACGTGGCAATTCCCCAGTCGTTCACTTCATCAAAGAACACATTAAATGCCGGCTCATCAAACTGGATAATATCGACGCCCACGGCCTCTAATTCCTTGGCTTCTTCATTGAGGATTTTTGCAAATTCCCAGGCGAGTTTTTCGCGGCTTTTATAGTGGTTATCATAAAGCGTGTCGATCATCGTCATCGGCCCTGGCAGGGCCCATTTAATCGGCTGTGTGGTTTGCTGGCGTAACAGTCTGGCATCGTCAACGAAGACGGATTTTTGGCGACTCACCGGGCCAACAACGGTCGGCACGCTGGCTTCGTAGCGATTACGAATTTTAACGATCTCACGGTTTTCGAAATCAACGCCGTTGAGGTGCTCAATAAACGTCGTGACAAAATGCTGACGCGTTTGCTCGCCATCACTGACAATATCAATCCCCGCTTGCTGCTGATCCTCCAGACACAAACGCAAAGCATCCTGCTTGCCGTCGATTAATTCCTGGCCCTGCAACTTCCACGGAGACCACAGTGTCTCAGGCTGCGCCAGCCAGGAAGGTTTAGGTAAACTACCGGCGGTTGAAGTAGGTAATAATTTTTTCATTACAGGTGACCTTATACTTTTCGTCAATCAAAGAACGGAATGAGCGGACCATTGTTCGAGAACAGTTTGATAGGGTTTAATGAAGTGCTGTTCAGTAAATTTCCCTTGCTCAATAGCCAACTGGCTGCGTTCTTCGCGATCGTAAACAATGCGTGTCAGAGAATAATCCTGATAGTTCAGGCTGGGTTGATACTGTAAACCTGCCGCGGAATTGGCATTGTATATTTCCGGGCGGTAAATTTTCTGGAATGTTTCCATCGTGCTGATGGTGCCAATCAACTCGAGGTCGGTGTAATCACTGAGTAAATCGCCAGTGAAATAAAACGCCAGCGGTGCCACGCTGTTTTCAGGCATAAAGTAACGCGCCCTCAGCCCCATTTTTGCAAAATAGGTATCAGTTAAAGATGGTGCGTCCTGCTGATATTCCGCGCCCAGGACGGGATGCTGATTGCCCGTGCGGTAATAGGTGTTTTTACTGGACACGCTCAGGCAGATAACCGGCGCTTTCGCAAAGTTGTGTTTGTACGTGTCTGAATTTACGAAGCACTTGAAGAGTTTTCCGTGTAATTCACCAAAGTCATCAGGCAGGCTAAGTTCCGCTTTATTTTTATTATGTGCGGGCAGCACTACGCTGAAATCATAATCGCGCACATAAGAGGAGAAATTATTGCCCAGAATTCCTTCCACACGTTCGTTGGTTTTTTTATCAACGATATGGGTTTTTAATATTTCAATCACCGGGAAGGCATCGGCTTTACCTTCAAGATGAATATTCAATTGTGCCGTAATGATTTCAAGTTCAACAGAATAACGATCGCCCGTTGGATTATCCCAATGCGCAAGAGAATTGAACCGGTTGTCAATCATCACTAACGTGTTGCGCAAGTTATCCTGGCGCTTCTCACCTCTTGCCAGATTAGCAAAGTTTGTCGTAATACGCGTATTGACTGAAGGGTTATAATTCTCGTCGAAACGAATGCGCTTAAGGGTGAAAGTAAATTCTTTATTCATCGTCATCTGGCATCCTGGCGACTGAGATAAAACCGGGTTTTAATTCAGCCGTCTTCAAATTTATTAAATAACAGAATTCAATTTATGCCTGAGTCATTGAGTGAGGAAAAGTGATTTAATTTCACTCAACATGAACGATATTCATGATCGCGTGAGTAACGTGTGGAGTTCAGTGTGCGGAGTCGGAAAAGACGTCAGCCAGAGGGGAATTTTCTGGCTGACGGGAGGTTAGCTGGTGGTAGTGCCCTGTTTATGGAAAAGCTCCCTGAAGACCGGGTAGATGTCTTCCTGGTCGCGGATATGCTGCATGGCAAAGTTCTCAAACATCGATTGCAGATGTTCGTACTCGCGCCACAGCGTTTGATGCGCCCGGCGAGTGATTTCGATATAGCTGTAGTAACGCACCACCGGCAGGATTTTCTTCGCCAGAATTTCATGACACAGCGGGGAGTCGTCAGCCCAGTTGTCGCCATCGGACGCCTGCGCAGCGTAAATGTTCCACTGCCCCGGGTCATAGCGCTCTTTAACCACTTCGTCCATCAGCTTCAGGGCGCTGGAGACAATCGTGCCGCCGGTTTCCTGGGAGTAGAAGAACTCGTGCTCATCCACTTCTTTCGCCTGCGTGTGGTGGCGGATATACACCACATCGACGTTTTTATAGGTCCGGCTGAGGAACAGATACAGCAGGATGTAAAAACGCTTCGCCATGTCTTTGGTGGACTGGTCCATTGAACCGGACACGTCCATCAGGCAGAACATCACCGCCTGGCTTGAAGGCTCAGGGCGTTTTTCGTAATTTTTGTAGCGCAGGTCAAAGGTGTCGATGAACGGCACGCGTTCGATTTTGGCCCGCAGTTCGGCAATCTCCTTGCGGAGACGTTCTTCCTCCAGCAGTTGCACCGGCTCGCTTTTGGCGACGGTGTCGAGGTCCGCTTCCAGCTCACGCAGTTCACGACGCTTCCCGGCGGTCATCGCCGTACGTCGCGCCAGCGAGTTCTGCAAGGAACGCACCACGCTGATGTTGGCCGGTACGCCGTTGGCGGTGTAACCGGCCCGATGGGTTTTGTACTCGGTCAGCTGGCGATGCTGATTTTTCTTCAGATTCGGCAGCGCCAAATCCTCAAACAGCAGGTCCAGATATTCATCTTTCGAAATCTGGAACACGAACTCGTCCTGGCCTTCACCGTCCTGGCTCGCCTGGCCTTGACCGCTTCCACCGCCACTGCCGCCACCCTGAGGGCGCTCAATGCGGTCGTTCTGTACAAAGTGATCGTTGCCGGGGTGTACACGGTGGCGTAGGCCGCCGCGTCCCTGATGGAACATCGGTTCGCTGATATCATCCGTCGGAATGGAAACCGACTCACCGCTGTCGATATCGGTCACCGAGCGTTTGTTGATCGCCTCGGAGATCGACTGTTTTATCTGCGCCTTATAGCGGCGCAAAAAGCGCTGGCGATTCACCGCGCTTTTATTCTTACCGTTCAGGCGCCGGTCTATGAACCAGGTCATATGCCCCTCCCGTACTGCATTTGCCAACCTTCTGCTACGTCGGCCCGGCAGCATTGCGTCGCCGGGCGACGTTCGACATTATGACGATTTGCGCACGCGCAGATACCATTCGCACAGCAGGCGTACCTGTTTCCGGGTGTAGCCTTTCTCCATCATGCGATCGACAAAATCGTCGTGTTTTTTCTGCTCGTCGGTTGAGGTTTTGGCGTTAAACGAAATCACCGGCAACAGCTCTTCGGTATTGGAGAACATTTTCTTCTCGATAACCGTGCGCAGTTTTTCGTAGCTGGTCCAGTTCGGATTACGTCCGCTGTAGTTCGCCCGGGCGCGCAGCACGAAATTGACGATTTCGTTACGGAAGTCTTTCGGGTTACTGATCCCGGCAGGCTTTTCAATTTTTTCCAGTTCCGCATTCAGGGATTCACGGTCAAACAGCTGGCCGGTATCCGGGTCGCGGTATTCCTGATCCTGGATCCAGAAGTCTGCGTACGTGACATAGCGATCGAAAATGTTCTGCCCGTACTCAGAGTAAGATTCCAGGTAGGCGGTCTGGATCTCTTTGCCGATGAACTCGGCGTATTTCGGGATCAGATAGCCTTTGAGGAACTCAAGATAGCGTTCTGACTGCTCCTGCGGGAACTGCTCGCGCTCAATCTGCTGCTCCAGCACGTAGAACAGATGCACCGGGTTAGCCGCCACTTCAACGTGATCGAAGTTGAACACGCGGGAGAGGATTTTGAACGCAAAGCGCGTCGACAGCCCATTCATGCCTTCGTCCACGCCCGAGTAGTCGCGATACTCCTGATAAGATTTCGCTTTCGGGTCAGTGTCTTTCAGGCTTTCACCGTCATACACGCGCATTTTCGAGTAGATGCTCGAGTTTTCCGGCTCTTTCAGACGCGACAGAATCGAGAAGCGGGACAGCGTTTCGAGCGTGCCTGGCGCGCACGGCGCATGGGTCAGCTCACTGTGATTAAGCAGTTTTTCGTAGATTTTGATCTCTTCGGAAATCCGCAGGCAATAAGGCACTTTGACGATGTACACACGGTCAAGGAACGCCTCATTGTTTTTGTTATTACGGAACGTCACCCACTCAGATTCGTTCGAGTGGGCCAAAATGATGCCGTTGAACGGCAGGGCAGAAATGCCTTCGGTCCCGTTGTAGTTCCCTTCCTGCGTCGCGGTCAGCAGCGGATGCAGCACCTTAATCGGGGCTTTAAACATCTCGACGAATTCCATCAGACCCTGGTTCGCGCGGCACAGCGCGCCGGAATAGCCATAGGCATCCGGATCGTTCTGCGCGTGGTTTTCCAGTTTGCGGATATCGACTTTACCGACCAGCGCTGAGATATCCTGGTTGTTCTCATCACCCGGTTCGGTTTTGGCGATAGCAATTTGCGCCAGAATTGACGGCCAGACTTTCACCACCCGGAACTTGGTGATGTCGCCGCCAAACTCGTTCAGACGTTTTGCCGCCCACGGCGACATAATGGTGCCGAGATAGCGGTTTGGAATGCCGTACTCTTTTTCAAGAATCTGCGCATCTTCCTGCGGGTTAAAGAGACACAGCGGGTGATCGTTCACCGGGCTGCGTTCTCCGTTTGCGCTGAGCACATAAATGGGAACGCGCTGCATCAGCGCTTTCAGTCGTTCAGCCAGCGACGATTTACCCCCGCCCACCGGGCCCAGTAAATAGAGGATCTGTTTCTTCTCTTCCAGACCCTGAGCGGCATGTTTCAGGTAGGCGACGATCTGTTCGATAGCGTCTTCCATACCATAGAACTCTTCAAACGCCGGGTAGCGTGCAACCACCCGATTCGAAAATAGACGGGACAGCCGTGGCTCATGGGCAGTATCGACCATGATTGGCTCACCGATAGCCATTAATAGCCGTTCTGCCGCATTGGCATAGGCACTGCGATCTTGCTTACAGGTTGCAAGAAATTCCTGCAGTGTGAACTCTTCGTCCTTGGCAGCTTCATAACGCTGGCGATAGTGATCGAATATATTCATGGCATGCCGTCCTTTCGTTTTTTAGCACAGGATAAGAGCCGTTCGTATGAATAATAGAGGCTCCCGGAAGGGATAAGCTGAACGACGCTCGTCCAATCTCCAGCAACCCTTGTGCCAGGTTGTCGGGTCTGAAAACATAACGTGCCCCGCGATTACACCTTCTGAATTTAAGCGTAGATGGCATTTGGAAAACTTGCATGTTGGCAAAAGTCAATTTCAATGACATATCAATAACTCATCAAAAAATACCGCGACTTAAAGCGGAAGAAAATTCAGGGCGTCATGGGGCTGTCATCCGCCTGTAAGCGGAGTGTCATCAAAAGGTGGCAATTTGAGCGGTTAAATATCGTAAGCAGAAGTAAAAAGTTTGAGGTCAACGTAACGGACGGTTAAACTTCAGCCGCTTGTAATTTGAAAGGGATATGCAACGTGAAATTAATCAAACTTCTGACAACGGGTGTGCTCCTCGCAACAGCATCAACCGTTGTGCATGCTGAGGACAGCAAACTGACGCTGGGCGCAGGCGTGGGGGTAGTCGGGCATCCGTACAAACAGTACAGCAGTGATGTTTACCCTTTCCCGGCCATTGATTTCGAGAGTGATAACTTCTGGTTCCACGGTATCGGCGCAGGGTATTACCTGTGGAACGATACCGCCGATAAGCTTTCCATCACCGCTTACTGGTCGCCGCTGTATTTTAAGCCAGGCGACAGCGACAACAATCAGCTGCGTAAGCTCGATCGTCGCCAGTCGACGATGATGGCTGGCCTGTCCTACCTGCACTTTACGCAGTACGGCTTCCTGCGCACGACGCTTGCGGGTGACACGCTGGACAAGAGCAACGGCATCGCCTGGGATATGGCATGGCTGTACCGCTATAACGCGGGAAGCCTGACCATCACGCCGGGGATTGGTTTGCAGTGGAACAGTGAAAATCAGAACGATTACTACTATGGTGTTTCCAAAAACGAGTCGAAGAAAAGTGGCCTGCGCAGCTACGATCCTAACGACGGCTGGAACCCGTATGTCGAGCTTTCTGTGAACTATAAGCTGAATGCTGACTGGAGCGTGTACGGAGTAGGGCGTTACACCCGCTTGTCGGATGAAGTCACTGACAGCCCGATGGTCGACAAAAACTGGACCGGACTGCTGTCCACCGGTGTGACCTACAGCTTCTGATCATGCACCGTTGAGGTGCGCAGAGTGCAATAAAACAGGGCGGAGACGCCCTGTTTTGCGTTGTACTGGTGCGGAGAGTGTGGGTGCAGGATGTGATTAGCGTTTAGCGACGCGAATCGACTGCGACAGCCGCGTCGGTTTTTCTTCTGACGCTTTCTGCGGCGCGGTCACGCAGGCAGTTTCCACACAAACAAAAGTTTTGTATCCGTCGTCTGGCATATCGCCCATGCTAACGGACAGCGCAGGACCTGGGTTCCAGCCAACGACGTTGCTCTGATGACCGTGGATGACGTCAATATTACGGCCCAGTGCACCGTCGTGGATCACGCTGCAGCCTTCCGCATTCAGGTACACGCGGTCGGTGCGGTCCGGGAAGGTCTGGACGCCATCGGTCAGCACGCCTTCTTCGGCATTTTTCACTTTATCGATGTAACGATCGCCAAAGCCACTCACTTTCACCGCGCTGATGTCGCCGACATTGAAGTAGGTGTGCAGGGCAGAGGTGGTTTCAAATTCACCGTGCGCTTCCAGCTCGATCTCACAGGTTTTACCCACTTTGAAACGCGCATACAGCGTGAAGTCGTGCGGCCACAGTTTCTTGGTTTCTTCGCTGCTTTGCAGTTCGAATGTCAGCACCACGCCGTTGTCATCTTCATTATGGGCTTTCAGATTCCACGGCAGATTACGCGCAAAACCGTGAGCAGGCAGACCCTGCTGTTCCGCCGGGCCAAACCATGGCCAGCAGATTGGCACGCCGCCGCGCAGTGCGACGCCTTTTTTGAATGGGGTGTTATTGCTGAGCCACAGTACGTCAGCTTCTCCGGCGGGTTTCCAGGAGAGCAGGTGTGCGCCCTGAAGTGCAAAAGAGGCTTTAGCCTGTGGGTGATCGACGACAATCAGTTCCAGATCGTCAAGCTGACGTCGAGAGAGGACTGGGGTAAGTTGTTCAACTACCGGGAGAGCAAAAATTTTGTTAATCATGGTGCAATCCTAATGGTTAGCCGTAAACGCGAAGCAATAAAAAAGGCGACCGAGGTCGCCTTTTAAGATCAGTTTTGAATCAGTGTCTCATCTCAACTTATTTGGAGATGTGAGCGATCAGATCCAGAACTTTGTTTGAGTAGCCAGTTTCGTTGTCGTACCAGGAAACCAGTTTCACGAAGTTGTCGTTCAGTGCGATACCAGCTTTAGCATCGAACACGGAAGTGCAGATTTCGCCGTTGAAGTCGGTAGAAACAACGTCGTCTTCGGTGTAACCCAGAACGCCTTTCATTGGGCCTTCAGAAGCCGCTTTGATTGCTTTCTTGATTTCTTCGTAAGACGCTGCTTTTTCCAGACGAACGGTCAGGTCAACAACGGATACGTTTGGAGTAGGAACGCGGAACGCCATACCCGTGATTTTACCGTTCAGCTCTGGCAGTACAACGCCTACAGCTTTAGCAGCACCGGTAGAAGAAGGGATGATGTTCTGTGCTGCGCCGCGGCCGCCGCGCCAGTCTTTGTGAGACGGGCCATCAACGGTTTTCTGCGTTGCGGTGGTCGCGTGAACAGTGGTCATCAGACCTTCGATGATGCCGAAGTTGTCGTTGATAACTTTTGCCAGCGGAGCCAGGCAGTTGGTGGTGCAAGATGCGTTAGAAACGATATCCTGGCCAGCATATTTTTCGAAGTTAGCACCTTTAACGAACATCGGCGTGCTGTCTTTAGAAGGACCAGTCAGAACAACCTTTTTAGCGCCAGCGGTGATGTGCTTACGCGCAGTTTCGTCGGTCAGGAACAGACCTGTTGCTTCAGCAACAACGTCAACGTTAACTTCGTTCCATTTCAGGTTAGCCGGGTCACGTTCTGCGGTAACACGGATAGTTTTACCGTTAACAACCAGGTGGCCGTCTTTGACTTCTACAGTACCGTTAAAACGACCGTGAGTTGAGTCGTATTTCAGCATGTAAGCCATGTATTCAGCGTCTAACAGGTCGTTGATTGCAACGATTTCGATGTCAGAACGTTCCTGAGCAGCACGGAAAACAATACGGCCGATACGGCCAAAACCGTTGATACCTACTTTGATAGTCATATATTCCACCAGCTATTTATTAGTGAATAAAAGGTTGCCTGTAAAATTACAAAAAGCTTACGCAGCGTCAAGCGGAATCGTGTCAATCATTGCGACAAATCAATCCTATGCACAACCTTTGCGCGACTGAATGCCTCACTCATCCATTGGGCTCATTTCCATATGCGGCCTGCGGCGGGAATTTTAAAGGCCATAAGAGATAAAAATGTGATGTGCGTCACAATTACCTGGCTACCCTTTCGCAACGAATAAGTTTAGAACAAAAGTTCGCACTTCATTGTTAATGTTTTGTTAGAATCGTGGCAGAAGTGGACCCTTATACAGCGAGATGTGAGCATATGGCTAACAAACCTTCCCCGGATGAGCTGAAAAGCGCTCTTAGCGAAATGCAGTTTTACGTGACGCAGAATCACGGAACCGAGCCGCCGTTCACCGGCCGCCTCCTGCACAACAAGCGTGACGGCCTTTACCACTGCCTGGTGTGCGATGCGCCGCTGTTTAACGCGGAAAGCAAATACGACTCTGGCTGCGGCTGGCCGAGCTTCTACGAGCCGGTTAGTGACACGGCCATTCGTTACCTGAATGATTACTCTCATGGTATGCAGCGCACAGAGATTCGATGCGGAAACTGTGACGCCCATCTCGGTCACGTGTTCCCGGATGGGCCGCAACCGAGCGGTGAACGCTTTTGTGTCAATTCGGCTTCTTTGAGCTTCACCGATGATGAAAATGGCGACAAAACGAAGGGCTGAAGAAACGATTCAGCAAATTATTCCTGAGGAGCGGACCCGATCGTGGAAATTGAGCAAATTATCGACGGCATGACTGAGGACGTTTATCAGCGTCTGGCGACGGCTGTAGAGCTGGGAAAATGGCCGGATGGCGTCGCGTTAACGCCAGAGCAAAAAGAGAACAGTCTGCAATTGGTGATGTTGTGGCAGGCGCGCTACAACAACGACGCGCAGCACATGACCATCGACACCCAGGGGCAGATGGTCATGAAAAGCAAACAGCAGCTGAAAGAAGATTTTGGCATCGCACCGAAGCCAATTGCGACGCTGAAAATGTTGTAAGGATTTTTTGCCCGGTAAGCATTGAGCCACCGGGCGATACAAACCTCGCGTCAGGCCTGTGTTTCCTGCCAGTCGGCGAGGGTGTAGAGCGTCGCCCCTTCGGCGGCCATTTCCATAAACGCCTGAGCGCTGTCCTGCGGGTTGATATTCACCCCGCGACAGCCGTCGGTAATCACATTCACTTCATAGCCAAGCTTCAACGCATCCAGCACCGTAAATTTCACGCAGTAATCCGTCGCCAGGCCCATGACAATCAACTCGGAGACGTGCTGGGCCTTCAGCCAGTCGTCCAGGCCGGTTTTCTGCCGATGGCCATTGTCGAAAAAGGCGCTGTAGCTGTCGATATTGATCGCTTCGCCTTTCGGAAACACCACGTCGATAAACTGATCCGCCAGCAGAGGGTGCAACTCGGCACCTTCTGTATTCTGCACGCAGTGATCGGGCCAGAAGGTTTGCGGCAGACCGTCGAGTTGGCCCTGCGTATAGGGCTCAACGTGATGCTGACGGGCAAAGCTCCCGTGATTGGCCGGATGCCAGTCCTTACTGGCGACAATCGCGTCACCGCGGACCAGACACCCGTGGATCAGGGCATTCGCCACGTCCACCGTGCTGTCGCCATCGGGCACCGCCAAAGCGCCCCCGGCACAAAAATCGTTCTGCAAATCCACCAGTAACAGCGCGCGTGCGTTCATCTTGGCTCCTTACTCGTCCGGCGTCAGTTCACCACGCAGGTTTTGCTGCATCGCGGTACGCACCGCATCGACGTCCAGCCCCTGCGTTAACAGATAGTGTAGCTTGGTCAGCGTGGCTTCCACGGTCATATCGAAGCCGCTGACCACACCCGCTTGGGCGAGGGCATTGCCGGTGGCATAGCCGCCCATATTCACCTTGCCGGACATACACTGGGTGAGATTGACCACCACAATGCCCCGCAGGCTGGCTTCGGCCAACTCTTTGAGGAAATCACCGTTTTGTGGGGCATTACCGACGCCATAGGAGCGCAGGATCAGCGCTTTCACCGGCTGGCGCAGGAAGTTACGCACCACGTCAGCGGAAATTCCAGGGTAAATCGTCACCACGCCAATCGGCTGTGGGGTAATGCGATGCACGATTAATTCCCCGGTGCCGTACGGCGCAGGTGGCGTGCCGAGGCGACGAATGTGGATCCCGGCTTCCAGCAGCGGTTGCAAGTTGGGTGAGGCAAAAGCGTCAAAGCCATCGGCATGCGCCTTGGTCGTACGGTTGCCGCGATACAGGCGATTATTGAAGAACAGCGTCACTTCGTTAATCGGGTAGTTTGCCGCTACGTATAACGCATTCAGCAGATTGATTTGTCCGTCGGAACGCAGTTCAGCCAGAGGGATTTGTGACCCTGTCACAATGACCGGCTTGCCGAGGTTTTCCAGCATGAACGACAGCGCCGAAGCGGTAAACGCCATGGTGTCGGTGCCGTGCAGAATGACGAAGCCATCGTATTCATCGTAATGTGCCTGAATATCTTCGGCGATATGCTGCCAGTCTTCCGGCGTCATATCGGAAGAATCCATCAGCGGGGCGTATTCATGGATGGTGAAGTCCGGCATTTCCGGACGATGGAATTCAGGCATCAACGCCAGTTGGCGCTGGAGGTGACCGGACACGGGGATGTAGCCCTGTTCAGAGCGTTGCATCCCGATGGTGCCGCCGGTATAGGCAACGTAAATCGATTTCTTTTGCATGATGAGTTACTGAATCTGAAAGAAAAATCCCCTCCAGTGGAGGGGATATGAATTAACGTATATTAGCGCAGGTCAGGCAGAACGCGTAGCGGTTCTGCGGGTCGTTGAAGGCGGCAAGTTTATCGCCTTCCGCCTTCACGACGTTGGCGGCACTGACCAGCGGCGCAGGAAGGTAAGCCTGCAGGGCTTCTGGCACCGCGGCGCGAACGGAGCCGCTCAGGCTGTCGATAACCGAATTGAACAGCGTCGGTTCTTCCTGATAGTAATCAATGTGCCACTGCTTGAGTTTCGCCAGCTGTGCCGCTTTCGCGACCGCATCATCGAAATCACCGAGGCTGTCTACCAGACCGTTCGCTTTCGCATCCTGACCGGTCCACACGTGGCCCTGGGCGATTTTATCGACCTGTTCCGGCGTGCTGTGACGCGACTGCGCAACCAGCGTAATGAAGCGCTTATAGCCGTTCTCGATGCTGAGCTGCATCATGTCCTGCACTTCCTGCGGCAGTGCTTTAGTCATCGCAATATCCGCCAGCGGCGAGGTTGACACGCCGTCGGTGTGCACGCCGATGGAGTCCAGACTGTTTTGAACGGTGTTGATGACGCCGAAGATGCCGATGGAGCCGGTGAGGGTGCTGGCGTTCGCAACGATGTAATCCGCCGGAGTTGAAATCCAGTAACCGCCTGAGGCCGCCATACCGCCCATAGACACCACAACCGGTTTCCCGGCTGCACGTGCCGCGGCCAGTTCAGCGCGAATCACTTCTGAGGCACTGACGCTGCCGCCAGGGCTGTTGACGCGCAGCACAATGGCTTTCACTTTCGGATCAAGGCGCGCATCGCGAATTTGTGATGCGGTGGTATCCCCGCCCACGTTACCCGGCGTTTCTTCCCCATCAATGATCGCGCCGTTGGCGAAGATAACCGCCACGCTGGCACCCTTATCGGCAGGGGTTTTCAGCGAGTAATCGTAGTAGCTGACGGCCCGATAATTGTTGTCCGCTTTGCTCCAGCCGAACTGTTTGGACAGGACTTTTTCCACTTCGGCGTTGGACGCCAGGACGTCAACCAGCTTGTTATCCAGCGCGTATTTGGCGGTATCGCCGTCAACTTTGCGCAGGCTATCAAGCATACCTTTCGCACCCGGGAAAATTTGCTCCGGCGTGGCCTGACGGTTAGCCGCCACGGTGGTCAAATAGTTCTGCCACAGCTCGCCAATCCAGCGGCTGTCCGCATCACGTGCCGCCGGGGACATATCGTCACGGATAAACGGTTCAACGGCGGATTTATAGGTACCGACGCGGAATACATGGGTGGTGACTTTCAGCTTATCCAGCAGCGACTTGTAATACAGCCCGTTGGTGGCGAAGCCGTGTAAATCGACGGTGCCCTGCGGGGAGAGATAAACCTTGTTGGCGAAGCTTGCGAGGTAGTACTGACCCTGGGTGTAGCTGTCACCCACGGCGTAGACCGGTTTGCCGCTGTCGCGGAATTCACGCAACGCTTTGCCGATATACTGCATCGACGGCTGGTCAGCCCCGGCGAAGTTCTTCAGATCCAGCACGATCCCGGTAATGTTTCGGTCGTCTTTAGCCTGGCGAATCGTGTTCACAATGTCGAACAAGGAGTTTTCCTGCAGGCGGTCAGAGCTCGCGCCCAGTAGTTGGCGGCCAATGGCACCAAATTTACTGCTGGTGGACGGCTTATCGACCACCACGCCGGTTAAATTCATTAACAGCGCACCGCGGCCTGCGGTTTCGGTGGTACTGCTGCTGAACTGCATCCAGATGCCCACACACACCAGCACCAGCAGAATAAAGAACAGGTTCAGCACCAGTTCACGGATGAAGTTCAACAGACGCCACGTCCATTTAAAGAATCCGGCAATAAATCGCCAAAGGGTTCGCATGTTTACTCCCTGTCTGAATGAAAAGATGTCCGCCCGCGAAGGCGCGACGTGAGGCTATCCTAATGACACCGCCGTCGGTTGTCAGCAGGAATCGCCTCCGGCGCTGTAACAAATTCTGCTGTCATGTTAATTTTATGAAAAAACCCGTGACAGGAGATTTATCAATGGATGCACTCGACTTACTCGTTAACCGCCGCAGCGCTTCCCGTCTGGCAGAACCCGCGCCGGAAGGAGAGCAACTGGAAAATATCCTGCGTGCGGGCCTGCGCGCGCCCGATCACGGTACGCTGCAACCGTGGCAGTTCTTTGTCATTGAAGGTGAAGGCCGGGATCGTTTTAGCCAGCTGCTGGAAAAGGGCGCGGAAAACGCCGGACAGGACGACAAAGCCATCGACAAAGCGCGTAACGCGCCGTTCCGCGCGCCGCTGATTATTGCGGTGGTGGCGAAGTGTACACCGGATCATAAAGTGCCGGTATGGGAGCAGGAAATGTCCGCAGGCTGTGCGGTGATGGCGATGCAAATGGCCGCCGTCGCGCAAGGGTTCAACGGCATCTGGCGCAGCGGTGCGCTGACCGAAAGCCCGGTGGTTCGTGACGGTTTGCAGTGTCGTAAACAGGATAAAATTGTCGGTTTCTTGTATCTCGGTACGCCACAATTAAAAGCGTCAACCACCGTCTCTATTCCGGATACCACGCCGTTTGTCGTGAAATTCTGAGTCAGAAAATAGGCCCGGCAGATTTTGCGCTGCCGGGTATTTTTGGGATTATTGCTGTTTCTTCGCAAACTCGTCTTTGGCTTTCTGCAATTGCTGCTGGAACGCCGGGTTGGTATGCAGCGTAGCCACAACCGCCGAACCGACAATCCGCGCCGCATCCACATCGCTCTGCCAGTGATAACCGCAAATCACACGGCTCTCGCCAAGGTCATATCCACGTTTCAGAATATCGTTCTGACGCGCCGGATTCACTTCCGCCAGTACCAATGCCGTTGCCCAGCCGATGGACGTATGGCCTGACGGATAGGAACCGTTTTTCGCCAGCTCATCCTGCTCTTTGGTATTGCAGGTCGGAACGCCGTAGAACGCAAACGGACGCACGCGCATATATTTCTGCTTCGCCGAACGGGTCGCGAGGTCGCCCGCATCTTCAATCATATTGGTCAGCAGTTTGTGCAGCTCAGGGCTGTCTTTCTCGGTAATCGGTGCACCGAATGCGCCGGAGAAAGCATTGGCCACGCCGCCGCTGCTCAGGTTGGCATCTTCTGCCGCTTGCTTACCGCGTTCAGTCGAACGCAGCAAACGCCCTTGTTCATACATCGCCTGATCGTTCAGGAATGCGATGCTGCCCACTTCCGGAGGCGGGGGCAGCAGGGCAAGGCTATCAATCGCCTGGGCATTTTTCAGGTAATAGAGGTCAGGTTTGGTGGTGGCATCATTCCCGGAAGGGGCAAGGGCAAAAGCATTGACGGAGAACAGACTGGCAACGCAAAACGCAAGAATACTCTTTTTCATTGTGGTTCCTTTTTTATGTGAATCGTCCAAAGGTCGGGCTGTCACATTTCTGTCATAAATCGGGATTGAAAAAGTTGCGTTACCTCGCAAAACGGCAGATACATAAGTTTCGTGAATGAATTAAATTTCTTGTCAAATGCCCACTCAACACCCTGATTGTGCGGATAGTGAGCAACAGTGCGCGAAATCAGACTGTCTCACTTACCACCATCAACTTTGAGCGCTAACATATACACGTCATCCTTCGGGCTGCCTCTTTGTTGGCTACGCTTTCAGACCCCAGTCACATAGTTATCTATGCTCCCGGGCTCTTCAAACTTGCCGCCTCGATGCAACCCGAATGATTTTGTGTATAGCCGGGATCGGTTGCAATGACAGGAGATGTCCATGAGCGAGCAAGCCATTCGTTTGACGCAATACAGCCACGGAGCCGGTTGCGGTTGTAAAATTTCCCCCAAAGTGTTGGAAACCATCCTGCATAGCGAACAGGCGAAGTTTGTCGACCCGAACCTGCTTGTCGGCAACGAAACGCGCGACGACGCCGCCGTTTACGATTTGGGGAACGGAACGTCGGTTATCAGCACCACCGATTTCTTCATGCCCATCGTCGATAACCCGTTTGATTTCGGGCGTATCGCCGCCACCAACGCCATCAGCGACATCTTCGCGATGGGCGGGAAACCGATCATGGCCATCGCTATTCTCGGCTGGCCGATTAACACGCTGGCGCCAGAAATTGCCCGCGAAGTGATTGAAGGCGGGCGCTTTGCCTGCCAGCAGGCCGGCATCGCGCTGGCTGGTGGTCACTCCATTGACGCCCCGGAGCCGATTTTTGGCCTCGCGGTGACCGGCATCGTGCCAACAGAACGCGTGAAGAAAAACAGCACCGCCCAGGCAGGCTGCAAACTGTATCTCACCAAACCGTTGGGCATTGGCGTACTGACCACCGCCGAGAAAAAATCACTGCTTAAACCTGAACATCACGGCCTCGCGACGGAAGTCATGTGCCAGATGAATATCGCGGGCGCGGCCTTCGCCAATATCGACGGCATCAAAGCAATGACCGACGTGACCGGTTTTGGTCTGCTTGGGCATTTGAGCGAAATGTGTCAGGGTGCAGGCGTGCAGGCGCAGATCCGTTTTGCCGACGTGCCGAAACTGCCGGGCGTGGAAGAGTACATTGCTCAGGGCGCAGTTCCAGGTGGTACGTCCCGTAACTTTGCGAGCTACGGCCACCTGATGGGTGACATGCCGGAAGCGTGGCGCGACCTGCTGTGTGACCCGCAAACCTCCGGCGGCCTGCTGCTCGCGGTCCTGCCGGAAGCAGAAACGGAAACCAAAGCCACCGCAGCGGAATACGGTCTCACGCTGACCGCGATTGGCGAGCTGGTGACGGCGCGCGGCGGGCGACCGATGATCGAGATAAGCTAACCGCATGCGCTTGTTTATTGCGGAAAAACCGAGTCTGGCCCGTGCCATCGCCGACGTTCTGCCTAAGCCGCATCGCCGGGGCGATGGCTTTATCGAATGTGGTAACGGCCAGGTCGTTACCTGGTGTATCGGTCACCTGCTGGAACAGGCGCAGCCGGATGTCTACGACAGCCGTTATGCGCGCTGGAATCTGATGGACTTGCCGATTGTGCCGGAAAAATGGCGGCTGCAACCGCGACCGTCGGTGACCAAACAGCTGAACGCCATCAAGCGCCTGCTGAACGACGCCACCGAAGTTATCCACGCGGGTGACCCGGACAGAGAAGGGCAACTGCTGGTAGATGAAGTGCTGGATTATCTCGACATGCCCGCGGAAAAACGCCGACAGGTGCAGCGCTGTCTGATTAACGATCTTAATCCCTCGGCGGTCGAACGCGCGATTTCCCGCCTGCGCTCCAACAACGATTTCATTCCGCTGTGCGTATCGGCGCTAGCCCGCGCACGTGCCGACTGGCTGTACGGCATCAACATGACCCGCGCATACACGCTGCTGGGCCGCAACGCGGGCTATCAGGGCGTGCTCTCCGTTGGCCGGGTGCAAACGCCGGTGCTTGGGCTGGTGGTGCGTCGTGATGAAGAAATTGAAAACTTCGTCTCGAAAGATTTCTTCGACGTGAAGGCGCATATCGTCACCCCTGCCGACGAGCGTTTCACCGCCACGTGGCAGCCGAGCGAAGCCTGCGAGCCGTATCAGGATGAAGAGGGGCGGTTGCTGCATCGCCCGCTGGCCGATCACGTCCTGGCGCGCATCGCCGGGCAACCTGCCATGGTCACCGCGTATAATGATAAACGGGATTCAGAACCGGCCCCGCTGCCGTTTTCGCTTTCGTCTTTACAGATTGAAGCCGCCAAACGCTTTGGTTTCAGCGCGCAGAACGTGCTGGATATCTGCCAGAAGCTGTACGAAACCCACAAGCTCATTACTTATCCGCGTTCCGACAGCCGCTATCTGCCGGAAGAGCATTTTGCCGGACGCCAGGCAGTGCTGAACGCCATCAGCGTGCACGCCTCTGGTCTGCTTCCGCAGCCGGTTGTTGATCCTGAAATTCGCAACCGCTGCTGGGATGACAAAAAGGTCGATGCCCACCATGCCATCATCCCCACGGCGCGCAGTTCATCGGTGAGAATGACCGACAACGAAGCCAAAGTGTATGAGCTGGTGGCCCGTCAATATTTGATGCAGTTCTGCCCGGATGCGGTGTTCCGCAAATGTCAGATTGATTTGGATATCGCCAACGGTAAATTCATCGCCAAAGCGCGATTCCTCGCGGAAGCAGGCTGGCGTACGCTGCTCGGTAATAAAGAGCGTGACGAAGATAACGATGGCACGCCGCTGCCGGTGGTGGCGAAGGGCGACGAACTGCTGTGCGAAAAAGGTGAAGTGGTTGAACGTCAGACCCAGCCGCCGCGCCATTTCACCGATGCCACCATCCTTTCCGCGATGACCGGGATTGCGCGTTTTGTGCAGGACAAAGATCTGAAGAAGATCCTGCGTGCGACGGATGGTTTAGGCACTGAAGCGACGCGCGCCGGGATCATCGAACTGCTGTTTAAGCGGGGGTTCCTGACCAAAAAAGGGCGCTACATCCATTCGTCTGAGGCCGGAAGGGCGCTGATCCACTCGTTGCCGGAAATGGCCGGACGACCGGACATGACCGCGCACTGGGAATCGGTGTTGACGCAAATCAGCGAAAAGCAGTGCCGTTATCAGGATTTCATGCAGCCGCTGGTCGGCACGCTGTTTGACTTAATTCAGCAGGCGCGCAGCACGCCGGTGAAACAGTTCCGTGGGCTGGTAGCGCCGGGCGGCGAACAGAAAAAGAAAACGTTCAGTAAGGCGCGGAAGAAGAAAACCGAAGCGTCATAACCTTGCCCGACGGCACTGCGTTTGTCAGGCCTACAAAACCTGTAGGCCCGTGCAAGCGTCAGCGCCGCCGGGCAATCAACACGCTAAAACCTTAAATCACACCCTGCGCCAGCATCGCATCCGCAACTTTCACGAATCCGGCGACGTTCGCCCCGCGCACGTAATGCGTTTGCTTGCCTTCCCCGCCGTACTCGACGCAGGCCTGATGAATATCCAGCATGATGTGGTGTAAACGGGCATCCACTTTCTCAGCCTTCCAGCCCATTCGTGCGGCGTTCTGCGCCATTTCCAGACCGGACGTTGCCACGCCGCCTGCGTTCGCGGCTTTGCCAGGTGCGAACAATACGCCGGCCTCGAGGAATAAATCGGTGGCGGCGATCGTGGTCGGCATATTGGCGCCTTCGGCTACCGCTTTCACGCCGTTGGCAATCAACAGGCGCGCCGCATCGGCATCGAGTTCGTTTTGCGTGGCGCATGGCAGGGCGATATCCACTGGCACGGACCACGGCTGCTGGCCTTCGAGGTATTGCAGGCCAAACTCGCGGGCGTAATCCGCCACGCGGCCATCGCGGCTGCTTTTAATTTCTTCCAGACGCGCCAGTTTTTCCGCCGTAAACCCGGCTTCATCCACCACGGTGCCGCTGGAGTCCGACGCGGTGACCACGCGAGCGCCCAGTTCCATCGCTTTTTCAATCGCGTACTGCGCCACGTTGCCGGAGCCGGACACCGCCACGCGCATCCCTTCGAAACCCAGACCGTGGCGTTTAAGCATCGCGTCGGTGAAGTAGATTAACCCGTAGCCCGTCGCTTCCGGGCGGATCAGACTGCCGCCAAACGACAGCCCTTTGCCGGTAAAGACGCAGGCGGTGTTGTTGGAGAGTTTTTTCATCATCCCGGCCATAAAGCCCACTTCACGCGCGCCGACGCCAATATCCCCCGCCGGAACGTCAGTGTCCGCGCCTAAATGACGGTACAGCTCGGTCATCAGTGCCTGGCAGAAACGCATGATTTCGCCTTCGCTTTTGCCTTTCGGATCGAAATCGCTACCGCCTTTGCCTCCACCCATTGGCAGGGTAGTGAGCGCGTTTTTGAAGGTTTGTTCAAAGCCGAGGAATTTGAGGATCGACAGATTTACCGACGGATGAAAGCGCATCCCGCCTTTAAATGGGCCAATCGCCGAGTTGAACTGCACGCGCCAGGCGCGGTTAACCTGTACCTGATTACGGTCATCGACCCAAGTGACGCGGAACTGGATCACGCGCTCGGGTTCAACCAGGCGTTCCAGCAGCGACATCTGACGATAGCGCGGATTGGCGTCCAGGAACGGCCACAGGGTGGACATCACTTCGCGCACGGCCTGCGCAAATTCGCCCTGATGCGGGTCGCGTTGCTGAACGCGGTCCAGGAAAGTTTCCAGAGAGAGAGTCGGTTCCATGAAGATAAGTTCCTCTTATGTCTATAACGGTATGATGTTTGTGTGTTTATTATTTGCAGGTCGCTTTCTTTCGACTATCTCCGCTGACGCTGCGGCAGGCAAGGAAAAATCGCCTTAGAAGGGGAAAACGTATAACGGGCGGCTTGTCATAACCAAAAACGATGACAGCGAAAATTTAAGAAAACGGCGAAAGGGTCGATATAGTTATCTGAGAACCCAGAAAAAAGGAATGACAATGAAACGATATCTGATGGCGGGGCTGCTGTTGCTTCTTGGCAGTGGCGTGCAGGCTGCAGAGCGCTTCGGGCCGGATGTGGAAGTAAATGTGCCGCCGGAGGTTTTTAGCAGCGGCGGTCAACGTGGGCAGCCCTGTGCCCAGTGCTGCATCTATCAAAACCAGAACTACAGCGAAGGCGCGGTGGTGAAAGCCGAAGGCGTGCTGTTACAGTGTCAACGTGATGAAAAAACGCTCAGCACGAACCCGCTGGTCTGGCGTCGCGTAAGGCAATAAACGCGTTCAGCAGCGGGATATCGGCGGGTGCCAGTTCCCAGTCAAACGCCTCTTCGGGTTGCACCCAAACCAGCTGGCTGTGTTCGTGCGCGGTCAGCTCGCCGTGATATTCCGGCACATGCCAGGCATGTAAATGGATAATGCGTCCGGACACTTCCCGCTGATGGCTCGCCACATACGTCGCGGGCAGGGCAGCAATGCCCAACTCTTCATGCAGCTCGCGGATAAGCGCCTCGGGCTGCGACTCTCCGGCTTCCACTTTGCCACCGGGAAATTCCCACAGCCCCGGCTGGTCGGCATGCGCCGGGCGCTGGGCCAGTAAAATCAATCCCGCGCGTTCAATAATGGCCGCCACCACATCAATTGTTTTCAGCATAGAGGTCAAGGTTCCTGTTGAGAGCGTGTCATACTATCTCTGCCGTTGAAAAATCTGAAGATCTGCAGGAGTGTCCGGGTGAAAAAACGTCAACGGTGGGTACCGCCACTGAGCAAAATCCCACCTTCGCTTGCCCCCATCGTCAAAATGCAAAAGAAACATTACGGCGAAGTGCTGAACCCGACCCGCTGGTGGGGACGGATGCCGCGGCTTTTCTGGCTGGTGGCGCTGTTTGTCGGCTGGCTGGAGCGGAAAAAAGCCCGTCTTTCACCGGAACTGCGGGCGCTGCTGATGACCCGCGTTTCGCAACAGTGTCATTGTGCGTTCTGCATTGACGCCAACACTCTGCGACTGGCACAGCGCACCGATACGCTGGAAAAAGTGCAGGCGGTGGCGCACTGGCCGTGCTCGACGCTGTTCAGCGAAGCCGAACGTGCGGCGCTGGACTATGCCGACGCCATGACCGCCACGCCGCCCCTCGTCAGCGAGGCGCAAAAAGCGGCGCTCACGCGTTTTTACGACGACGAGACTATCTGTGAAATCACCGCATTGGTGGCATTCCAGAATCTTTCGGCTCGATTTAACGCCGCACTGGATATCCCTTCGCAAGGGTTATGCGACGTGCAGGGGAAACCGCATGTTTGACCGTCATCTTCACCCTCGTCTCAAACCGTGGCTCAACCGGGCGGCGGAGACACTCGACAAGCCAGGCATCACACCGGACGGCATAACGCTGATGGGTTTTGCGATTGGTGTGCTGGCGCTGCCGTTTCTGGCGCTGGGCTGGTACGCCCCGGCGCTGGTGGCGATTGTGCTCAACCGTCTGCTCGACGGACTGGACGGCGCACTGGCGCGACGACGCGGCCTGACAGACGCTGGTGGCTTCCTGGATATTGCCCTGGATTTCCTGTTTTACGCCCTGGTGCCGTTCGGCTTTATTCTGGCGAATCCACTGGAGAATGCGCTGGCGGGGGGCTGGCTGCTGTTTGCGTTTATCGGCACCGGCAGCAGTTTTTTAGCCTTTGCGGCGCTGGCGGCGAAGCACCAAATCGACAATCCCGGCTATGCGCATAAATCGTTTTATTATCTCGGCGGGTTTACCGAAGGCAGCGAAACCATTGCGCTGTTTGTCTTGAGCTGCCTGTTTCCGGGTTACTTTACGTGGATGGCGTGGGTCTTCGGCGGTCTGTGCTGGTTGACGACGTTTACGCGGGTGTGGAGTGGTTATATCACCCTGGCATCACTGGAAGCCCGGCAGCAGGGTGCTGCCGGACCGGGTGAAGATTAACGCGAGGCGTCCGGGCCGCGATCGCCGCGGCTGACCGGGTTCTTCGCGTTCTGGCTCCATTCGTACCAGCCGCCGTCGTACACCGACACGTTCTTCCAGCCCATGGCGCGGGCGTACATAAACGCTTCAGAGGCGCGCCAGCCCGTACCGCAGTAGAACGACACCTGCTGCGCAGGCAGAATGTGCCATTGCGCCCACATCGCCGCGATATCATCGGCGCTGCGCAGGGTGCCGTCCGGGTTGTGGAAATCTTCCATATGGGTCGAATCGCTGCCCGCATGGCCCCAGCGCGCCCCGGCGATCTCACCTTTTGGCTTGATATAGTTGTAGCCGCTGGTGGTGCCGATAAATTCCGGCCAGGAGCGAATGCTGACCAGCGAGGCATCTTTGCGATGCACTAAACCCCGGGCTTGTTCGGTATCCAGCATCAGTTGCGGCTGGCCCGGAAGCGTGGCCCCGAAATCAGGTGCAGGCGTGGTTTTACCCGGCATGCCGCGCTCAACCGGCAGGCCCGCGTCGGACCAGGTTTTCCAACCGCCGTCTAACAGACGCACGTCTTTCACCCCGGCATACAGCAGAATTTGCGCCACGCGCGCGGCGGCGTACACGTCACGCCCGTACAGAATCACGGTGGTGTCATGGCGGATACCCTGTTTTGCCAGCAGCGCTTTCAGCTTATCGTCAGAGACTTTGTTCCACAGCGGTTCACTTTCGACGTCGTTGGTGTCGATGTAGCCCGCCCCCGGAATATGGCTCAGCAGATAAAGTTTCGGTGCGCCCCAGGCCGCCTCGATCACTTTCCAGTCGCCTTTCGGCGCGGCGGTCACGGCTTTCCCCTCTTGCATGTCATGCAGCCATTGCGGATACACCAGTTGCTCAAAGTGCGGCAGTTTTTGCAGGCGTTCCGGTTGGCTGAGCGCATCGCCGAGCAGGCTGACATGGGTCAGGCCTGCTTTTTTCAGGCGTTCTGCCACGGCGGCGTTATCGTTATCGGCCCCGTACAGCGCCACTGGCGTGGAAGGCTGCAACGTGTGCTGTTTGATCCAGTCGGTCAGTTGCGCGTCGTTCATGGCCGAAAGCCAGCTGGCGGAGAGATTCAGCGCCGCCGGTTCATGGCCTTCACTGCCATTCAGCGCTTGCGGCCAGCCGTTGTAGAACGCGCTCAGACGGGTGTCGATGGCGACGCCTTTCTGCTGCTGAAGCTGAGAGAAGGTGAGTGGGGAAAGCATATCAGCCGCGAAAGAAACCGAAGAGGACAGCCCGATCAGCAGGGCCAGCGCGGTCAGTTGAGAAACACGTTTCATCGAATTGCCCGTCAGAAGAAAAAAGAAGCGTCATTCTGGACCCTCGTTTTGGGAAAATCCTTGCGCTGGCGCAGCTTAGCCCCAGCTTTCAAGCCGCAGACAGCGGCCATCGGCCGGGATATCGGCCACGTCATGCGTCACCAGAATCACCGGGATGTGGCGCTGTTTCACTTCGGCAAACACCCATGCGCGGAAACTGTCGCGCAGCGCGGCATCGAGGCCGCTAAACGGTTCATCCAGCAACAGGGCGTCAGGCTGCGCCAGCAGGGAACGCAGCAACGCCACGCGCGCGCTTTGCCCGCCGGACAGTGTAGCCGGGTCGCGGGCATAAAACCCGCCTAAGCCCGCGCTGTCGAGCGCAGCTTCAGCCTGGGCGCGTCGCTGTGGGCGCGGCACCGAGGCGGGCAGCGCTAACTGCAGATTTTGCCCCACACTGAAATGGTCAAACAAAAGCGCATCCTGAAACAGAATGCCGATGCGCCGCGCTTCGGTAGGCAAGGTGTCACATCGCCGATCGTTCAGCCACAGTTGGCCGCGAGCCTGAAATGCGCCGTCCAGCGCGCCCGCCATCCAGGAGAGTAACGTTGATTTCCCGCTCCCGGACGCGCCCATCAGCGTCAGGATTTCGCCATTTGGCACCTGAAAATCCACGCCGTTGAGCAACGTTGTACCGCGGTGTGACACCGTCAGACCATCCACTTTCAGCATTAACGGAGTCCTTGTCGATAATGGCCCAGCCACCGTAACAGCAGGGCGATGAGCAGGAAAAAACAGCCAGGCAGCAGCAGTTGCCACAGGGCTTGAGTGGCGAGCATCGGCGTACTGCCGCCGCTGCTGAGGGCCACGGCGTCGGTGGTGAGGGTGGTAATACGTCCGGCCCCGAGCCACAACGTCGGCAAGTATTGCGCGATGCTGACGGAAAAACCGACCGCCAGCGCGGCGAGGATCGGGCGCAGCAGCAGCGGACATTTCACCCACCAGAAGCAGCGCCAGCGACGCCAGCCGAGTGTGCGGGCAATCGTCAGCAGGCGCGGGTCGAGCCGTCGCCAGGCGGGCAGCAGAATAAACAGCATCCACGGCACCACCCACAGCAAATGCCCCCACAGCACCGTCAACCATTCACCGTCCTGCCAGCTTAGCAGCGCCAGCTGATATTGCCCGGCGGCGAGAGGCAAGGCGGGCAGCACCAGCGGCAGCCAAATCCAGGCCCAGCAGCGCTGAGGGCCGTATTCCAGCCACAACAAACAGAGCGCCAGGCTGAGCAGCGATGCACCGAGCGCCAGCCACAGACTGTTGTTGATGCTGTCAATATTCGCCAGTTGGCTGTCGGAAAGCAGCCCCAGCGTTACCGCGCACAGCACGCCGCTGAGCGGCAGCAGCCAGGCCAGCACGTTGCCCGGTAATGCCAGCGGTTGCGGGTGGCGAACGCCCTGAAAGTCAGGTACTCGAGCGCGGAAGGCGCGCCACAGCAGATGAGCGACGAGCACCAGCACTGCCAGCATCAAACACAGAATCAGGCACGCCAGCGAGCCTTGCGCTTGCTGCAAGGCATCACCCTGAGACAGCCACTGCCAGGCCAGCACCGCCAGTGTCGGCGGGTTGCCGGGGCCGAGGATCAGCGCCACGTCGACGGCAGAGAGTGTCCAGGCGGCAGTCGCCAGCAGGACAATACGCAGCTGAGGCAGCAAACGCGGCAGCACAATCCACGCCACGCATTGCCAGCGACCGTAACCCTGGCTGCGCAGCGCCAGGCACTGTTCGGCTAATCCCTTTTCAGCGACCAGGGCATACATCGCCCACAGCAAAAACACGCTCTCTTTCACCGCCAACGTCAGCCCCAGCCCGATGCCATAGCGGTCAATCGGCAGGGTAAATTGCGGGAACTGGCGGAACAACCAACCGCCTTCGGCAAACAGCAGTAACGCCGCGCTGGCGAATGCCACATGCGGCAGGGCGAGCAGTAGCGGCAGGCGGGCCGCCAGACGTTGCCATTGCTGAGAGGGCCATAACGCCGCCATCACCGATAGCGCGAGGGCGAAGGCGCCGACGACAGCGATAAGCGTGGAGCCCATCGTCGCCAGCGCCGCCTGAGGAAGCTGCGGGTCGCCCAACAACGCCTGCCAGTTGGCGAGCGTCAGTGCGGGCATCAGCAGCTGAACGGCAGCGGGCAGCAGCGGCAAATAAATCAGCCCCATCGCCGCCCACAGCAGCGCCGTCAGTGCGTACCGTAGCGGCGCAGCCATTCCTGCTCCAATGCATTAACCCAGGCGGCGTGCGGTTCGGCCAATACCGGCGGCATTTTTTCCGACTGTGCGGCAGGCCACGGCGTTGGGAGTTTGCTCATGTCCAGCACCGTCGGGTCGCCCCATACCGCCGGGTCGGCTTTGCGCTGCTGAGCCGCAGGTGACAGCAGGAAGTTCGCCACCACCTGCGCGCCAGCCACCGCGCGGGCATTCGCTGGGATCGTCACAAAATGCACATTGCCAAGCATTCCCTCGCTAAACCCGAAGCTGAAGCTGTCAGCAGGCAGTTCGCCGCTGGCGACTTTTTGGCTGGCGTGCATCGGGTTGAAGGTCAGCGACAGTCGCAGCGTGCCGTTGGTCAGCATCGCGTCCATTCGAGCGGGAGATGCCGGGAAATCGCTGCCGTTGCGCCACAAATGCGGGTGCAGTTTGTCGAGATACGCCCACAGCGGCGCGGTGACGGCGGCGAACGTGGCGTCGTTGGGGGGCTGCTTTAATGCGTCAGGCTGGGTGGTCAGATTCAACAGCAGCTGTTCCATAAACGCGGTGGCGGTGAAGTCCGGCGGACGCGGATAGGTCACGGTGCCAGGGTGCGCCGTGGCGAAATCCAGTAATGCCTGCGGTGAATTTGGCGGCTGCGGCGTCTGGCTGCGACGGGCGATAAACGTGAGCTGAGCGCTGCCCCACGGTGATTCCGCCCCGTCCGTCGGGATGGAAAAATCTTCCAGGACCGGTTTTTGCAGGTCGACATACTGCCAGTTCGGCAGGGCTTGTGCCCAACCGGTTTGCAGCAAATCCGCCTCTTTCAGCGTGCGGAAGTTTTCGCCGTTGACCCACAGTAAATCTACCGAGCCACCGTGTGAACGCCCGGCGCGGGCTTCGGTCTGAATGCGTTTCACCGCATCCGCCGCATCGGCCAGATGCACAATTTTGAGCGTAACGCCGTAGTCGCGCCGCACCTCGCCGCTGACCCAGTCGAGATAGCGGTTCACCGCCTGATCACCGCCCCAGGCGTTGAACCACACGGTTTGCCCGCGTGCCTCCTGTTCGGTTTGCTGCCAGCTTTGGGTGGCTAAGGCCCACGGGCTGACGGCGAGCAGGGCTATCCATAACAAACGGCGGGAGAGAAGACGCATTATTGAGACCTCTTTTGGCGTTCAGCGTAGAATTTTTTAGCCATCATCAACAGGATAGCCAGGGCGAACAGGGTCAGCAGCCCGGTGACCAGCCAGTAGGTGCCGCCCGTTAGCCAACTGCCGACGCAGGAGTAGACGACAGTGGCAGGCAGTTGGCCGAGCCCGGTTGCCAGCATAAACGAACGAAAGCGCAGCGACGTCAGCCCGGCGGCGTAGCTAATCGGGTCGAAGGGTACGAACGGCAACAGGCGGCAAATGAGGATCGTGTGTTTGCCGTAGCGCGTGAAAAAGGTGTCCATGCCGTCGAGCACCGTTTTGCCGGTCAGCTTTTCCACCGCGCCGCGCCCCAGGATTCTGGCGATATAAAAGCACAATGCCGCGCCTGCCATCGCGCTGGTCCACGACAGCACGCCGCCCCAGAAAGCGCCAAACAGCGAGGCGTTGGCGAAGGTGATCAGAAAGGCGGGGAGCGGGGCGACAATGGCTTGCAGGATCATCAAAAAGAAGGAAACGGCGGCGGCCTGCGGACCCCAGGATTGGATGAAGCGTGCCAGGTCGGCGCTGTCGAGGTGAGCAAAAGCCGCGAAGCTGCTATCAACAAAGGCTTTCACGCCAGGGAACAGCAGGTACGCGCCCAGCATCACGCAGACCGCCAGTAACAACGCCGCGCGGGAACGCCAGACGCGCGTCATTGCGGGCCTCGTTCAGCCGTATCGGCAGGCGTAAACAGCGCGGCGAGGCCGCTATGATGAACAACGAAAAGCACAATGCCGGAGAGAAGTAGTTGCAGGAGCAGCTTACATTCTGTCCTTTTCAGGGCTTCTTTGGCATCCGTGTTCTCCGTGGCGTGGTTGAGGGGGCATGAAGGACGCGCATTTTACCCTGCGCCCAGCGGGCCACGTCTTTGATATCACGCAAGTAAAAAGGCTACGGCGCGCAATTCTCGGGACAAAAACGCCTGACGTTGGGGACAACGTCAGGCGAAGGGGCGTTATTTTTTAAATGTCGCCCACACTGGCGCGTGGTCGGACGGTTTTTCCATGCTGCGAATTTCGTAGTCAATCCCGGTTTCGATGCAATGCGGCGCCAGGCCCTGGCTCGCCAGCAGCAGGTCGATACGCAGACCGCGGTTGTCATCAAATCCTTTTGAACGGTAGTCAAACCACGAGAATTGGTCCTGCGTTTCCGGGTTCGCATGACGGAAGGTGTCCACCAGGCCCCAGCCAACCAGACGATCCATCCACTCGCGCTCTTCCGGCAGGAATGAACACTTCCCGGTGCGCAGCCAGCGTTTGCGGTTGTCTTCCCCGATGCCGATGTCCAGATCCGTCGGGCTGATGTTCACGTCACCCATGATCAGAACCGGGTTCTCCGGCTTCAGCTCGCTGGTGAGGTAATTTTGCAGGTCCTGGTAGAACTTCTGTTTGGCCGGGAATTTGGTCGGATGGTCGCGGCTTTCGCCCTGCGGGAAGTAGCCGTTAATCACCGTGACGTTGCCAAACGGGGAAGGGATTTCCGCCATGATGATGCGGCGCTGGGCCTCTTCATCGTCGCCCGGGAAACCGCGACGCACGGAGATCGGCGTCTCTTTGGTCAGCAGTGCTACGCCGTAATGGCCTTTCTGACCGTGATAAAACACGTTGTAGCCGAGCTTCGCGACATCTTCTAGCGGAAACATGTCGTCGTGAACTTTGGTTTCCTGCAAGCCGATCACGTCTGGCTGGTGCTTGTCGACGATGGCTTGTAACTGGTGTGGGCGGGCGCGCAGGCCGTTGATATTAAAAGAAAGAAATTTCATAGTCGCTGCCACTGTGCATGGTGAATGATGCACGGATGTTAGCAGAATTTCCGCTGTGTGACTCGTCTGTTGTCCGATTGGGGTTGTGCCAACCCGATGCGCTGGCACAACCCCTCTGTTATCTAATCAATGTTCTGCTGACTGACGCTCCCAGCGCGGGGCTTTCATATCTGCTGCGAACATCCACACCAGCTCGCACAATAATGCGCGTAACGTTCTTTCCGCATCAGGCTGCAACGCTTGCTGAGCCAGCAACTGCGTCAGCGTCTGGCAGTACTCACACAGCGCCTCGTGATCGGGGTCGCAATAGGGTTGTGGCTCCGGCAGTTTATCGACGGTCATACGTTCAACCAGATGTGGCGGAATGGCATCGTTCAGCGTCGGGGCAAGCATTGCCAGACAGCTGCTGAGGCGGCCTAACAGCGCCAACTTATAAATATTGTCGTCGCTACCGCATTCAATCAGGGTTGCCGCAAAGCGGTCACAGCAGTCGGCCAGATCGAGAAAGTCTGTTGAGGCGCTAAAAGGGATAGTCAGTAAATCGCAGTCTGGGGGAAGAAGGGTGGTCATAGGTTGAACTCCACTAAGTAGTAAATGAATACCGCCAGCGGAGAGGCTAATCTCACGGGTGGCGGATCGAGCGGGGTTAGCCTTACCGGACTTAGTGGGAACCGGTGCGTCTTGCGACGCCCCCGCCCGACCCACCATTGAGGTGTAGTCGTGCGTACGACACAAAAAAGGCGCTGATGCGCCATTGTGTCGCCACTAAGTTTAATTCAGGAGGCTAATCCAGGCACCTGATTTTGCAGGTGCCTGGCGAGATTACTGCGAAGGGTGGGGGCGAACAAGTGTGTTTCCGGAGGTTGTGGGTGATAGGGTCTGGTATGAGCGAGGTGCGGACATTGGCAACACAAGATACACACTAGATAATTACCTTATAAATTTAGACGCCTGCAAAAACGCAGGTATCTAAATTATTTTAAGACAATAACGCTGCTAAACCAGATAAGAAGGGTGCGAAAACGGTAATGTGCGCAGATATATTTTGCATAAATTCTTTATAAGCCCTTGAAAAGTCTCCATTTTCATGAGCCTCTACTAGAGCTTGTGTATTATCAATTAATTCTTTTTCTGTTTCACTATCAAGTCCGGCATCTTTTATTGCATTCACCATCTCACTGAAAATTGATGGTTCGTTATAAGTCTGACTTACAGTTGCTACTGCATTATTTGAGTTTATATTAATGCTTGATGTCGATATCCCAGAAACATTTATTATTTGATTTTTTTCACTCATAATTTCAATCCCATTTTCTAATTTATATAAGTTACTACGCTTGAGTATATTGAGTGTAACCCGTATAGCTGAGAGTAATTTTTCTTGTTTTCTAAATAAATGGTACATTTGGTTAACGGACCATAGATTAACATCGTTTTCTTTGCATGTTTGAATAGCCACATCAGGTATATCTTCAGGGTAATTACCAAAAACCCATGAATTATCAAACCCCTCAACAACTGAGGTTAATGTCGGAAATTTACTAAAATCATAATTTATTTCAGCAAGTGTTCCGGCCATGTATATAGCCATATCTCTACCTACGCTATATAATGACTCAACCTTATAACGCTTATCATGTGGTATTTTAGATATAAATTTGAAATCTTCATTATTTTTAAGGTGACTCCAAAAAGAGTCATTATCATGAAATTGCTGAGAGAATGATAACAGTCTTGAAATATGAGATGATACATCTTCAAAATCTTTTCTGACGTCCACGACAACCTCTTGCTATGTGAAATTATAAATATAAAAAATAAATAAACTTACAATGACAGAAGATATCCCCTCTTAAAAATCCATTCGAAAAACATTTAAAACAGTAATGCTTAACGGAACTATATTAACACTTTTATCATGTTGTTCAAGGTTAACATACTGAAATTATGAACAAAATAATTGTTATGTTTAAGGATCTTTAAAGCTCATAACCGCCCGCAAATAAGAGCAGGACTGCTATGAGCGTGAAGCGGAAGCTCACTTTAAGGGTAGCCTAATCTGCATACATAGGAATTCTAAGAGAATTATGCGGTTTCGTATAGCCTGCATCAGACCCACTATCTGCTTTAATACATTTTATAGCCATCAAGTGGTGAGCCTTTATCTCCAGATATTTTAAGCATATTACAAATAATCTCAAAGTATTGCGGCTGAATACCTTCAATTTCTTTAAATTCACCATGGTCGTTTAACGAACGAATAGTTTTGAAATTATCCCACAATCTATTTTTGGTTATGATTTCGTTAACTTCGTGGTGTTTCGTGCATCCATGCTCTCGATAAATTTTTATGTACTCGTTGATTTCCTTAGATTCATTCGAAGAAAGAGGCTCGCCTCTAATAACTGACTCAGAAATCTGTCCCTGCTGGGAATACTCTCGGTAGAGAAATACCATTTTACTGAATCTATCTGAACCACTGGATACTAGTAATTGCAAATTTTGCCACGAAAGCTGTGTTATATTTGTGATATGGATAGTGCTTTTTCTACCTTTTCTATTAGATACTTGAACTACTTTATTTACACTAAAATTTGCGATTTCTCTGTAAAGACTTACGTCATAATCAATTTTCATAACAACCTCCAATTATACTCATCCTTAGAATTTAACACAAAGTTAAGGGAAGTCGAAGTTCTGTATGTAATTGCACAAGCTAATGTTGTCCCGAGAGCGAATTTGAACGGTCCAGAGGGAGTTATTCAAAATCATCTTATCTACAATCTGTTGGGCGGTCGAAGTTTTCTTACCCAAAAAAGATCTGTCAGCACGTTGTTGAATATAGGGCGTTGGAGGTTATCAAAGCACATTAAGGGGTTTAATGCTGAAACCGCCGAAATTTACGTGACGCATAATTTCGCGTTTGGTGGACTGTACGTTAGACCGTAGTCAACAGGGTAGCGAAAAAATAGCCATTTGGAGCGAAAAATCACTGATTCCAACATCTCACATAGCTGGTACGGATAAATTCTAATTCATGACATCATAAGAGTACTCATCGGCACATACCAAACATGCTTCAAAAATAGACTAAATCCTAGTACCGGAAATTTCGACGGTTCCGCACTGGCCCCCTGGAAGAGAAAAAGTAGCGCTGAACCAACGTCCGCTTCTGGCACGAAGCGGACAAGTTAACTGGGCTGAAGGTCTGCTGAGAGAGAGCAGCGGACATGTCGCACTCCCCCCATTCGCCCGGTACTGGCATCGACCGGCCGGCTTACGCCATAACTGCTACTCATTACCTCTATAGCGCCCTCACGTCCTGTTAACAGACCGCCGCCGTTCAGAAGTAATCCATTTTCATCATAAATAAATAGGCTGGCAAAGACATTGGATTTCCTTATTTGCTGACGACATTCCAGTTGTTGTCTATGAAGAAGTCATCACGATATGGTTTGTTGTTCAGGGTGTAATAAGCCCCGTATTGATAGCCCTTTTTAAGAGCAATGTTGAAGCAGGTGTCGGGGTACGAAAGCGAAACCGGCTTGCGCGAATCGGAGGCCATGATTTCTTTTTCGCCGCCTTCATTTGAGGACAGGTAATACGTGGTCAAAACATCATTCTTATCGATGCTGTAACAGACGTGCGCATGGTCTACGCTGATCCCGCGTTTCTCAACAATGTTGCCTTTGCCCGGACAGCCCGAAAGCATGATTACCACGGGGACAATCAGTAATACGCGCTTCATTGTGGGAAGCTCCCAAGTACCTTTTTGTACTTCGCAATGAGCACATGCTCCGGTTCAGACGGGTCGTAGTCGCGATACGCAATACGGGCAGTCGTTTTGTAAAAACCATAATGAACAAGCACCCAATAATCACTCACAATACTGGCCTGTTGCTCGAGGCTGTACTCGAGAAGGGTAGCTTTATCCAGGCTGTAGGTGTAATCCGCAGCCCAGGACATTAATCCCCGCAGACGAACCATCATCCTTCGCTGATGCTGCCAGACGTGCATCATTTCATGCAGGAAAAGATGCTTGTAATACACATTGGCAATGGAGAAATCGGGCTGATAGAGATCAGACCGAAACCACATTTCACCGTTCGGCGACATGGCCTGCAATCTGTTTTGTGTGTTGAAGGGAAGATAGCTTTCTAAATGCACCCACACGTAGTTGTAGTGAATGGTGAAGCCATATAGTGTGCTGGCCATGTTAATTTCGCCAAGTCGCAACCGCCGTAACCCTCCCTCTTTTGTTTCGGGCCACGTTACTGAATTCGGGTAGTACATTCTTAATCCCTCAAGCGTTACTCCAGATAGTCAAATCTACGACGATTAATCACAATAGAGGGAGGGTTATTGCGATAAAAAGCACTTAAAATCAAACTTGTTTTCAGCTCAGCGGTTTAAGCCTCGCCAACACCGTCGGGAAAAACTCCGCCACGGTAGGGTGCACGGGCAGCGCCTGGAGCATCTGGCGGTAGCTGGCCCCGGTGGCCATATAGTTGGAAATCACCGAGATGATTTCATCCCCGCCGATACCGAGGATCGCCGCGCCGAGGAAGCGCTCGCTTTGCGCATCGACAATCAGGCGCATCATGCCGTAGGTTTCGCTCTCTTCTTTGGCCCGGCTGACGTCGGCCATGTTGAAATCCGCCACCAGAATTTGCGCACCTTGTTTCACCTGTTCCCGAGCTTGCGCCAGTGTAATGCCTACCCGGCCTAGCGGTGGGTCGGTAAACATGGCGTAACTTTGTACGCGTCGGTCGGCATCGTGCCATTGGCCGTCCGGCTGCTGGCCGTCAATGTCCGCCAGCACTATCTGGAAATCGTGATAGCTGGTGTGGGTGAACGCGCCACGCCCGTTGATATCGCCCAGTGCTTTAATGCCTGCGACGTTGGTATTGAAATGCGCGTCGGTGCGAATAAAGCCGCGCGCGTCGGTTTCTATCCCGATGGCCTCGAGATTCAGTCGTTCTGAATTAGGCTGGCGGCCCGTGGCGATTAACAAATGGCTGGCGCTAATTTCATGGCCGTCCGCGAGCTGAACACTCAGCCCGTCTGCGGCGGGGGCCAGGCTTTTTATGCTGCTGTTGAGATAAAACGATATCCCTTCATCGCGCAGGAAATGGGTAATGTGCTCGCTGACGTCGGCGTCTTCACGCTCGGCAATGCGATCCGCACGGTGAATAATCGACACCTCCGCGCCAAGGCGGCGAAAGATTTGCCCCAGCTCCAGCCCGATATAGCTGGCCCCGAGTATCACCAAGTGTTTCGGGCATTCCGTCAGCGCCAGCAGACTGGCGTTATCGAGATACGGCACGTTTTCCAGTCCGGGCAGCGACGGGATAAACGCCCGGGTGCCGGTATTGAGATACACCTGCGCGGCAGACAGCGTTTCGCCGTTGACCTCAAGCAGAAAACGCTCGCCGTCGCGCCCGACAAAACGTGCCCAGCCGTGGATTATGTCCACGTTGTCAGTGCCTTTCAGCCACTGCACCAGCCCGCTGCGCGAGGTCTCAACCCGGGCGCGCATCCGCGCCATCGCAGCAGAAAAATCAACGCTCACCGGCCCGGTGTTCACCCCAAAATCCGCAGCCCGACGCGCCATGTGCGCCACCCGCGCGGATTTGCGCAGAGTTTTGGTCGGCGTGCAGCCGAAGTTGACGCAGGTACCGCCAAACATATTGCCTTCAATCATGGCGACGTGCTGACCGCGCGCCGCCAGTTCAACTGCCAAAGACGGGGCCGCCTGGCCCGCGCCAATCAGTACCGCATCAAAACGCCGCATAGGTTTCCTCGCCGGGTTGCCAGTGAATTAAACCTCTTGAGCGTAGTGCAGCGGGAGAAGGGCGACAAACAGGGTTCGCCAGGTGCAAACGGAATGGCGGCCTGGCGTTTTAATGACCGATTTATCCTCCAGCGATGCGCCGTTTTGGCGCACGACGCCCCGTTTTGGGGCGGAAATTTACGACAAATGTCGCAGCCCTCACAAATCACGAATTAAGATTTACTAATGCATAATATTGCTCTTATTAGGGCTTCTAATAGCGCTGAAATCGGTTTCTATTCACTTTGTATGCATTAAATGTGAATAGCGTCTGGTTGTAAGTTGTTGATATTCAGTTACCCACTTACGTTTATGCACTTTTGTCGCTGGATGGCACGATGCGTGCAATATACATTTACAGTACAAATGCTCACATTCATTAACATCACAATAACGTTGTGTTTACCGGAAGAAGAGGTTGCTATGTCTCAGTCAGTTACGCGTGCAAATTTTGACGATTGGATGATGCCGGTTTACTCCCCGGCGCCTTTTATTCCGGTACGTGGAGAAGGGTCTCGCCTGTGGGATCAGCAGGGCAAAGAGTACATTGATTTTGCGGGCGGGATCGCGGTGAACGCCCTGGGCCACGCGCATCCGGCGATGGTTCGCGCCCTGACCGAACAAGCCGGAAAGTTCTGGCATACCGGCAACGGCTACAGCAATGAGCCGGTGTTGACGCTGGCAAAACAGCTGATTGACGCCACCTTTGCCGACAAAGTGTTTTTCTGTAACTCCGGGGCGGAAGCCAACGAAGCGGCGCTGAAGCTGGCGCGTAAATATGCCCACGACAAATTTGGCCCGCAGAAAAGCGGCATCGTGGCCTTCAAAAATGCCTTCCACGGCCGCACGCTGTTTACCGTCAGTGCGGGTGGTCAGCCTTCCTATTCACAAGATTTCGCGCCGCTGCCGCCGCAAATTCAGCACGCCATTTATAACGATATCGACTCGGCGAGAGCACTGATTAACGACGACACCTGCGCGGTAATTGTTGAGCCGATTCAGGGCGAAGGTGGCGTGGTGCCTGCCACGCCAGCGTTCCTGAAAGAATTGCGCGAACTGTGCGACCGTCATAACGCGCTGCTGATTTTTGACGAAGTGCAAACCGGTGTGGGCCGTACCGGCGAACTGTATGCCTATATGCATTACGGCGTGACGCCGGATGCGCTGTCGACGGCGAAAGCGCTCGGCGGCGGTTTCCCGATTGGCGCACTGCTGACCCGCGAGGAATTTTCCCGCGTGATGACCGTCGGCACCCACGGCACCACTTACGGCGGCAACCCGCTGGCCTGCGCGGTGGCCGGGGAAGTGCTTTCTATTATTAATACCCATGATGTGCTGAACGGCGTGAAGCAGCGCAACCAGTGGTTTACCGAACGTCTGAGCGCCATCAACGCCCAGTTCGGTTTGTTCGACGACGTGCGCGGCATGGGCTTGCTGATCGGCTGCGTGCTGAAAGCGGAATACGCCGGAAAAGCCAAGCAAATTAGCCAGCTTGCCGCTGAAAACGGGCTGATGGTGCTGATCGCCGGGGCTAACGTGGTGCGCTTTGCGCCCGCGTTGATTATCAGCGAAGCAGAGGTGAAGGCCGGTCTCGACCGCTTCGCCAAAACCTGCGAGCGCTTTGTCTCTGAGGTGTCATCATGATGGTGATCCGTCCGGTCGGACATGAGGATTTGCCCGGCCTGCTGGCGCTTGCAGGGAAAACCGGCGGCGGTTTAACGTCGCTTCCTGCCGATGAAACCACGCTGTCGGCGCGCATTGAACGCTCGATTAACACCTGGAATGGCAGCCTGGAAAAAGGCGAGCAGGGCTACGTTTTCGTGCTGGAGGATACGTCCACCGGTCAAGTGGCGGGGATTTGCGCCATTGAAGTCGCGGTCGGGCTGCACGATTCCTGGTACAACTATCGTGTGGGAACCCAGGTGCATGCGTCGAAAGAGCTGAACGTTTACAACGCATTGCCGACGCTGTTTTTGAGTAACGATCACACCGGCAGCAGCGAACTCTGCACGCTGTTCCTTGACCCGGAATGGCGCAAAGAGGGCAACGGCTACCTGCTGTCGAAATCCCGATTCCTGTTTATGGCCGCCTTCCGTGACCGCTTTAATGACAAAGTGGTGGCGGAGATGCGCGGCGTGATCGACGAGCACGGCTACTCCCCGTTCTGGGAAAGCCTGGGCCAGCGTTTCTTCTCAATGCCGTTTGCCCGAGCGGACTACCTGTGCGGCACCGGGCAAAAAGCCTTTATCGCTGAACTGATGCCCAAACACCCGATTTACACGGATTTCCTCTCTGAGGAAGCGCGGGCGGTGATTGGTGAAGTCCATCCGCAAACCGCACCCGCGCGGGCGGTGCTGGAAAAAGAAGGGTTCCGTTACCGTAACTACGTCGACATTTTCGACGGCGGCCCGACGCTGGAGTGTGATATCGACCGCGTGCGCGCGATCCGCAAAAGCCGTTTGGTAGAAGTGGGCGAAGGCCAGCCTGCGCCGGGCGAGTTACCGACCTGTCTGGTCGCCAACGAGCAGTATCAGCAGTACCGCGCGATGCTGGTGCAGGCTGACCCGCACACCGACAAACTGTTGCTGAGCGCAAAACAGCTCGATGCCCTGAAATGCCATGCGGGCGACCGCGTGCGGTTGGTTCGTCTTTGCCCTGAGGAGAAAAAAGCATGAGTTTATGGATCAATGGCGAGTGGGTCGCCGGGCGCGCAGAGGCACGCAGCAAAACCAATCCGGTCACCCACGAAGCGGTGTGGCAGGGTAACGACGCCGATGCACAACAGGTGAGCGAGGCGGTCAAAGCCGCCCGCGCGGCGTTCCCGGCCTGGGCAAAACAACCGTTCAGCGCGCGGCAGCAGATTGCTGAGAAATTTGCCGCGCTGCTCGAAAGCAATAAAGAGGCGTTGACTGAGGTTATCGCCCGCGAAACCGGCAAACCACGCTGGGAAGCGGCGACCGAAATCGGCGCGATGATCAACAAAATTGCCATTTCGGTGAAGGGCTATCACAGCCGCACCGGCGAGCAGGAAACGCCGATGCCTGACGGCGCGGCCACGCTGCGTCATCGTCCACACGGCGTGCTGGCGGTATTCGGCCCGTATAACTTCCCCGGCCATTTGCCGAACGGGCATATCGTTCCGGCGCTGCTGGCGGGCAATACCGTGGTTTTCAAACCGAGTGAATTAACGCCGATGAGCGGCGAAGCGGTGGTGAAACTGTGGCAGCAGGCGGGCTTACCGGCGGGCGTGCTGAATCTGATTCAGGGCGGGCGTGCGGTCGGTGAAGCGTTAAGCGGGCAGGCCGATCTCGACGGACTGCTGTTTACCGGCAGCTCGACTACCGGTTTTACGCTGCATCGCCAGCTGGCGGGGCAGCCGCAGAAAATTCTGGCGCTGGAAATGGGCGGCAATAATCCGCTGATCGTCGATGAACCGCAGGACATTGATGCCGCGGTTCACGTGGCGGTGCAATCGGCGTTTATCACCGCCGGACAGCGCTGCACCTGCGCCCGGCGCCTGCTGGTGAAACGCGGTGAAGCCGGGGACGCGTTCCTGAAACGTCTGGTGGAGGTCACCCGTCGGATCGTGCCTGATAGTTGGCACGCCGAGCCGCAGCCGTTTATCGGCGGCCTGATTTCCGAACAGGCTGCGCAGAATGTGCGTACCGCCTGGTTGCAGCACGTCGCCAACGGCGGTGTGTCGCTGCTGGAGCCGCGTTTGTTGCAACCCGGCACGTCGTTGGTCACGCCGGGCATTGTAGAAATGACCGAAGTGAAAAACGTGGCGGATGAAGAAGTGTTTGGCCCGTTGCTGTGCGTCTGGCGTTACGACACCTTTGACGACGCGATTGCCCTGGCGAACAACACCCGTTACGGTCTCTCGTGCGGGCTGGTGTCTGCCGAGCGTGAGAAGTTTGATCGGCTGCTGCTGGAAGCGCGCGCGGGGATCGTCAACTGGAATAAACCGCTGACCGGCGCGGCGAGTACTGCCCCGTTCGGCGGCGTGGGGGCTTCCGGCAACCATCGTCCGGGTGCATGGTATGCCGCGGATTATTGCGCGTGGCCGATGGCCAGCCTGGAATCGCCGGGGTTAAGCCTACCGGGCACGCTCAATCCGGGCCTCGATTTTTCCGCTGAGGTGAAATCATGAAAGCCTGGGAAGTGAACTTTGACGGGCTGCCGGGGCTGACGCACCACTACGCCGGGTTGTCGTTCGGTAATGAGGCCTCGACGAAGCACCGTTTCCGCGTGTCGAACCCGCAGTTGGCGGCGAAACAGGGCCTGCTGAAAATGAAGGCGCTGGCGGATCTCGGTTATAAGCAGGCCGTGCTGCCGCCGCAAGAGCGCCCAAACGTACCGCTCTTGCGCCAGCTTGGCTTTACCGGCAGCGATGAGCAGGTCATCGAAAAAGCGGCGGCCCAGTCGCCGCAGCTGTTATCCACCGTGAGTTCGGCTTCGTCGATGTGGGTGGCGAATGCCGCGACGGTGTGCCCATCGGCCGATGCGCTGGATGGCAAAGTGCATCTGACAGTGGCGAATCTCAATAACAAATTCCACCGCGCCAGCGAAGCCCCGACCACCGAAGCGGTGCTGAGGGCGATTTTCTCTAATGAGCAGGCGTTTGCCGTGCACGGCGCATTGCCGCAGGTGGCGATGTTTGGCGACGAAGGGGCGGCGAACCATAACCGTCTTGGCGGCGATTACCATCAGCCGGGCCTGCAAATGTTTGTGTACGGTCGTGAAGAGGGTGGCCCGCAGCAGCCACAGCGCTATCCCGCCCGTCAGACGCTGGAGGCCAGCCAGGCCGTGGCGCGTCTCAACCAGGTCAATCCGCAGCAGATTATTTTTGCGCAGCAGAACCCGGCAGTGATCGACCAGGGCGTGTTCCATAACGATGTGATTGCGGTCAGCAACCGTCAGGTGCTGTTTTGCCATCAGCAGGCATTTTTGAATCAACCGCAATTACTGGCCCAGCTGCGTGAGCGCGTGCCGGGCTTTTCGCCGGTGGAAGTGCCGACGTCCCGCGTGTCGGTGAACGATGCGGTGTCGACGTATCTGTTTAACAGCCAGCTGCTCAGCAAGCCTGATGGCAGCATGATGCTGGTCCTGCCGCAGGAGTCACGGGAGCATCAGGGCGTGTGGTCGTATCTGAATGACGTGCTGGCGCAGGACAACCCCATTAACGAACTGAAGGTGTTTGATCTGCGTGAAAGCATGGCCAACGGCGGCGGCCCGGCGTGTTTGCGCCTGCGGGTGGTGCTGAACGAGGCCGAACTTCAGGCCGTGAATCCGTCGGCGCTGATGAACGATGCGTTGTTCGATACGCTGAATACCTGGGTCGACAGATATTATCGCGACCGCCTGACGCAGGCGGATTTAGCTGACCCGCAGCTGCTGCGCGAAGGGCGCGAGGCGCTGGATCGACTGACGCAAATTCTGGATCTCGGTTCGGTGTATCCGTTCCAGCAGTAAAGGAGGCAGGATGGAGGACTTTCTGGCGCTGACGCTCTCGGGTGAAAATCCGGCGCAGACGCGCGGTGAAACGGCGCAGTTTCACTGGCAATGGCACGAGCGCGGCATTCTGGAGCTGACACCCTTTGCGAGCTGTTCCCGGGCGCTGGTGTTGTCGGCGGGCATTCACGGCAATGAAACCGCACCGGTAGAAATGGTTGATACGCTGCTGAAAGGGGTGTTCAGCGGGGAGATCGTCCTGAGCTGGCGGTTACTACTGGTACTGGGGAATCCCCCGGCGCTGGTGGACAACAAGCGTTATCTGCACAGTGATATGAACCGGATGTTCGGCGGGCGCTGGCAAGAGTTTGTGCCGTCGATGGAAACGGCCCGTGCGGCACGACTCGAGCACGCGCTGTCCCAGTTCTGGCAACCGCTGGATTCCTTACGCTGGCATCTCGATATGCACACGGCCATTCGCGGCTCGCATCATATGCGCTTTGGGGTACTGCCGATGCGCAAAGAGCCGTGGGACGACACCTTTCTGCACTGGCTTGGCGCGGCAGGGCTGGAGGCGCTGGTGTTCCATCAAAGCCCCGGCGGCACGTTTACCCATTACAGTACCGAGCGCTTTAGCGCGTTCGCCTGCACGCTGGAACTGGGCAAGGCGCTGCCGTTTGGGCGCAACGATTTAAGCCAGTTTGCGGCCACGCAAAAAGCGCTGGCACAGCTGCTTGGTGGGGAGATAGCGTCCGCGCCGCTGCCGCTGAAATATCGCGTTGCGCAGCAAATCACTCGCCACGACGATCGTTTCCAGTTGCACATGTCCGCTGAGACGCTGAACTTCACGGCTTTCCCCGCAGGTACGCTGCTGGCGGAAGAGGGCGATACGCGCTGGCTGGCGAAGCATGACCCTGAATATGTGCTGTTTCCCAATCCGACTGTTGCGCCCGGGCTACGGGCCGGATTGATGCTGGTACGCGAAGACTGAATCCATTAACGGCGGCGGTGAATGTCCTTCATCGCTGCCTTTTTATTTGTTAGGCGAAACGTGTTTACAGCGGAAATTGCGGAGTATTCTTATAAACCGCTTTTTAATTAATCAGGATTGCGTTAGACTTCTTCATAATCTCTTCCAGAACAGCCAGTTATCTATTTCCTCTTGCAACTCTCCACACTTTTTCCTTATTTCCTCCACAATTGACGAAAAATTGCTTTTTATACTTTCACTGTTTTACGCTTGCTCTGACTAATTGACGTTAAACCCCGTAAAGTTAATCTCGTCAACACGGCAAAGCGCCGTAGAAAATAACTGAAAGTAAGGAACATATTATGAAAAAGATGACAACTGCTCTGATTATCGCTTCTACCCTGGCTCTGGGCGCTGCTAACCTGGCTCACGCAGCAGACACGACGACCACGACCACTGAAAACGCGCCGATGATGCACCATAAAGGCAAGCCGGGTATGCATCACGACATGATGTTTAAAGGCCTGAATCTGACCGACGCGCAGAAACAGCAGATCCGCGACATCATGAAAGAGCAGCGCGGCAAAATGCAGCGTCCGTCCCTCGACGAACGTCGTGCTATGCATAACCTGATTGCCAGCGACTCCTTCGATAAAGCGAAAGCCGAAGAGATGGTGACCAAAATGGAAGCTCAGCATAAAGACATGGCGGTTTCCCGCATGGAAACGCAGAACAAGATCTACAACATCTTGACCCCGGAACAGAAAAAGCAATTTAATGCCAATTTTGAGAAGCGTCTGACAGAACATCACGCGCCAGAAGGTAAGATGCAGTCATCTGCTGAGTAATTCCAGCCGAGCTGACTTAAAGACCGCCGGTCTTGCCCACACGCCCATTACAGGCGGTGGGCACGACCGGCGGTTTTTCTTTATGTCCCGCTTGCCCGTTGCCACATTCCCGGAATTCTCATCACACATCCGTAGACTCTTTCTTTTCAGATATCAGACCGTTACCGGTCATTCACAGCAATAAGTGCACAAAGCCACTAAGGCTCTTCGTGCCTTCTGCCGATACTCCGTGTGTCGTGAAAAAAAGATAATAAGCATGGCTGCCGTCGTAGCAGCCTGAGTCGTTCTTCAGGAGTGATGATGGAATACTTTGATATCCGCAAGATGCCCGTCAGTCTGTGGAAAAATGGCGCGGGCGAAACCCGTGAACTTTGCTGTTTTCCGCCTGCCACCCGTGATTTCAACTGGCGCGCCAGTATCGCGTCGATTGCGGGCAGCGGTGAGTTTTCTGCATTCCCCGGCGTGGACAGGGTGATTACGCTGCTCGAAGGCGGCGAAGTGACGCTCGACGGCGGGAGCGCGTTCCATCACACCTTAAAGCGACTCCAGCCGTTCCGTTTCTCCGGAGAGCAAACGGTGCGGGCGCAGCTTTCCGAAGGGCAGATGTCGATGGATCTCAATATCATGACCCGACGCGAACGCTGTCAGGCCAAAGTGCGCGTTGCAGATCGGACGTTTACCACTTTTGGCGCACGCGGCGGCATGGTATTGGTGCTCAGCGGTGCATGGCAACTGGGAGATAAACTGCTGACCGCCGATCAAGGTGCGTATTGGCAGGATGAACATCACACCCTTCGTCTGCTGAAAGACGAAGGCAAAATTCTTTATAGCGCCATCAGCTGGAACCCGGCGTGGCCGCTAACGGCGGTCAGTCAGGTCGATGATCTCAGCCTGGCCGGTTAACAGCGGCTTGCAGAGAATTTTATAACCGTCGTGATCGAACCCGGCGGGTAAACGGCGCAGCGCGTCGGCGGCGGAAAGGCTGGAGACCGAACCAAGCCACAGCCAGTTGTGGATGATGTGATACTCGGTCATATCCGCCGCATCTTCTTTCATCGCAATCGGTCCGCGCCACGGCCAGCAATTCAGCTGCAATTTTGCCAGTGCCGCCAGCAAACGCTGGTGGTGTGCTTCCACGCTCTCTTTGCCACAACACGCCCCGGCGCAGCGTTTCAGCGCAGAGCGAAAACATCCGCGCCCACGGGTGACGGTTTCCAGCCCCAGTAACCCGTAACACAGCTGATGCTCATCGGCGATGGTTTGCAGCGCCTGGAGCGCCGCCCGGCGGTTGGCGAATAAGCCATACAGCCCCGGCTGATGGGCGAAATCGATCTCTTTGGCGTACACCACCTGCGGCTGAGTGCCGTTTAACAGCAGCGAGCACAGCTGACGATTGCGACGCAGGCGTTTGTTAAACAGCGGCTGCTGCTCTTTGATGAGTTTCGCTTCGAGTAACAGCGCGCCCACTTCACCCGCCGTACGCACCCAGCTGATTCGCCGCGACTGGCGCAGCATGGCGGCTTCGTCGGGTGTACGCAGATGCGAGAGAATCCGGCTTCTCAGGTTGATGCTTTTCCCGATGTACAGCGGCAGCGTGTCGCTGTCGCCATGAAAGGTGTATACGCCGGGCAGGGAAGGCAGCGCTTCCAGCGACGGACGCAGGTGTTCGGGATATTCGTAGATTGCCGCCGCTTCAAATTCAAGACGCGGGGCGGATTGACGCCTGGCCACATTGACTCCTGATACTGTTTATCCGAACAGTATAGCAGCGTTGCGCTGGATGAAAAAGGTGAAAAAATCAGCAGGGACTTGCCGGGTAAACAAACGTTACCCGGCGAGGATGGCGTATTAACGCTTCCAGAAGTCGTCGAAAACGGTGATCGGTGGACGACGTTTGTGTTCAGTTTTCAGGTACCAACCTTCGATGATGCGGGCGGTGCCTGCGTCGACCGGTTTGCCTTCCAGATAATCGTCAATGTTTTCGTAGGTGACGCCCAGGGCGGCTTCGTCCGGCAGAGAAGGGCGGTCATCTTCCAGGTCAGCGGTCGGGGCTTTCTGGTACAGATGTTCCGGGCAGCCGAGCGTGGCTAACAGCTGTTTGCCCTGGCGTTTGTTGAGGCGGAAAATCGGGTTGATGTCGGTGCCGCCATCGCCGTATTTGGTGAAGAACCCGGTCACCGCTTCGGCGGCGTGATCGGTGCCGACCACCACGCCTTTGGTCATTCCGGCAATGCTGTACTGCGCTTTCATGCGTTCACGGGCTTTTTCATTGCCGCGCACGAAATCGCTGAGCTCAATACCCGCTTCACGCAGCGCCTGTTCACTCGCCAGCACCGCACCTTTGATGTTGACCGTCAGCACGCGATCCGGCTGGATAAACGCAATGGCATCCTGACAATCTTGTTCATCGGCCTGAACGCCAAACGGCAGGCGCACGGCAATAAACGCCAGGCTGTCGTCACCGTTCTCTTTGCGCAGTTCACTGATGGCCATCTGGCACAGTTTGCCGGTCAGCGTAGAGTCCTGACCGCCGCTGATGCCCAGCACCAGTGACTTAATAAACGGATAGGTGGTGAGATACGATTTCAGAAAATCCACGCTGCGGCGAATTTCTGCTTCGCTGTTGACCTGCGGCTTAACGCCGAGCGCCTCAATAATCTCTTGTTGCAGAGCCATTTACCCCTCCCAAAAAAGGTTGTCTTCTATCTGCTAAAGCTACCTCTTTGCTGAGAAAACGACAAGGATCACATTTTCGACTGCCGTAAAATGCCGCGATTCAGCAGGATATCGCTTTATTACTAGAATTATCTGAAAGTTAAGTCAATTTGCCTCCTGGGTTGATAAATAGCATTATTTATTCCAGGCTTATAACACACTGATAACTCTTCATACTTCACGTTGTTGGTGCGTTGGCTGCATCTGTGCGCCCCAGTCACATAGTTATCTATGCTCCTGGGGACTTTCAGGTTTGCCGCCTGCCAGCAACGCGAATTATTTTGAGTAAAAAAAAAGAGGACGATGTATGAACAAGAATGTAGCGGGAATCTTAGGTGCAGCAGCAGTACTGACCATGTTAGCGGGTTGTACCGCGTACGACCGTACGCAGGACCAGTTCACCCAGCCAGTGGTGAAAGACGTTAAAAAAGGCATGAGCCGCGATCAGGTTCTGCAGGTTGCCGGTAAGCCTTCTTCAGAAATCACCATGGTTCATGCCCGTGGTACTTGCCAGACCTACATCCTGGGTCAACGTGATGGTAAAGCACAAACCTATTTCGTTGCGCTGGATGACACCGGTCACGTGATCAATTCTGGCTATCAGACCTGTGCAGAGTACGACACTGATCCACAGACTGCGAAGTAATCAACTCACACATTTAGCTGAGTCCTGAGCAAGCCCGGCCATCTGGTCGGGCTTTTTATTGCCTGCTGCCGCTTATTTAATTGCGCGAATTATTTGGCCAAAATGTGAGGGTAGTCATAACCGAAGGTCAATGAGAGACAATTTTGGTCTGCCAGGAATTATCTTGCATCTTTGCGATGCCGTATACTCACCTCACAAACACAAAGTAACAATTCGTTACCGTCATAAGCCCGCCCCGTGGAGCACGGGATGAATCACCCGGCGGCGGTCAGTAAATACCTATTGAGGAAGCGAGTATGGAAAAGAAACATATCTACTTATTCTGTTCTGCGGGCATGTCCACCTCTCTGTTGGTGTCGAAAATGCGCGCACAGGCTGAGAAGTACGAAGTGCCGGTCGTTATCGAAGCTTTCCCGGAAACCCTCGCAGGTGAAAAAGGCGTCGGTGCCGACGTCGTATTATTGGGCCCACAAATCGCTTATATGTTGCCGGAAATTCAGCGTCTGCTGCCAAATAAACCGGTTGAAGTTATCGATTCTATTTTGTATGGCAAAGTAGATGGTTTAGGTGTACTTAAAGCCGCTGTCGCCGCCATTAAGAAAGCTGCAGCGCAATAATTTTTTAATTTTGATTTAATTTTCCCGTCAAAGAGTAATTTCACACACAAACGCCGTAATATTTTATTGCGGCCTTTAAGGGTATTTTCTATGAGTAAAGTTATTAGCTCTCTTGAAAAGGTACTCCTTCCTTTTGCTGTCAAAATAGGAAAGCAGCCGCACGTTAATGCGATTAAAAATGGCTTTATTAAATTAATGCCATTGACCCTCGCAGGGGCCATGTTCGTTTTAATCAACAACGTGTTTTTAAGTTTTGGCGAAGGCTCGTTTTTCTATTCTATGGGCATTCGGTTAGACGCTTCCACCATTGAGACCCTGAATGGTTTTAAAGCCATCGGCGGCAACGTGTACAACGGTACGTTGGGCATTATGTCGCTGATGGCGCCTTTTTTCATCGGCATGGCGTTAGCTGAAGAACGAAAAGTCGATCCATTCGCTGCGGGTCTGTTATCCGTGGCGGCCTTCATGACCGTGACCCCTTATAGCGTGGGCGAAGCCTATGCCGTCGGCGCGAACTGGTTGGGCGGGGCAAACATCATTTCCGGGATAGTTATCGGCCTGGTGGTGGCGGAAATGTTCACCTTTATTGTCCGTCGCAACTGGGTGATTAAACTGCCAGACAGCGTACCGGGCTCCGTGTCACGCTCGTTCTCTGCGGTTATCCCTGGTTTCATTATTCTGTCCATCTTTGGGGTGATCGCCTGGGCTCTGACCCACTGGCAGACCAACTTCCACCAAATCATCATGGATTCCATCTCTACCCCGCTGGCGTCAATGGGGGCCGTGGTGGGTTGGGCCTATGTCATCTTTACCTCGCTGCTGTGGTTCTTTGGTGTGCACGGTTCTCTGGCGCTCACCGCGCTTGATAACGGCATCATGACCCCATGGGCGCTGGAAAATATCGCGATTTACCAACAGTACGGTTCCGTTGATGCGGCGCTGGCAGCAGGCAAGACCTTCCATATGTGGGCCAAGCCGATGCTGGATTCCTACATCTTCCTCGGGGGTACGGGTGCAACGTTAGGTCTGATTATCGCCATCTTCATCGCGTCTCGTCGCGCAGATCATCGTCAGGTTGCGAAGCTGGCGCTGCCATCCGGTATCTTCCAGATTAACGAGCCGATTCTGTTTGGTCTGCCAATCATCATGAACCCGGTGATGTTCATCCCGTTCATCCTGATTCAGCCGCTGCTGGCCGCCATCACCATGTCAGCGTATGGCTTAGGGATTATCCCGCCTATCACCAACCTGGCGCCGTGGACGATGCCAACCGGTTTGGGCGCGTTCTTTAACACCAACGGCAGCATCGCCGCACTGTTGCTCGCACTCTTCAACCTTGGGGTCTCAGTACTGGTTTATCTGCCATTCGTGGTGATTTCCAACAAAGCACAGACCGTCATTGATGAAGAAGAGAGCGAAGAAGATATCGCTAACGCACTGAAATTCTGATGTAACGCGGTACGGGGGCAACCTCGTACCGCCAGACGTAAAGAGGGAATAGCTATGTTCGATCTGGATAAAATCGTGGCAGATGAGGTTGAAGTTAACGACCTCGAAGAAGTGGTAATGGGGCTTATCATTAACTCCGGACAGGCGCGCAGCCTGGCGTATACCGCGCTGAAACAGGCCAAGCAGGGCGATTTCACGACGGCAAAAGCCACTATGGAACAATCGCGCGTCGCACTGAGTGAAGCGCACCGCGTGCAAACGCAACTCATCGAAAGCGATGAAGGCGAAGGTAAAATGAAGGTCAGCCTGGTGCTGGTACATGCGCAGGATCATCTTATGACCTCAATGCTGGCTCGCGAGCTGGTTGCCGAATTGATTGAGCTTCACGAGAAGGTACAATAGCGGGCAGATACCACGATGAGGCAACCAAAGATGACGACCCTGGAAATCAGTACCGCGTTTGAACAACAGCTGTTTAACGGTAAGAATTTTCATGTCTTCATCTACAACAAAACAGAAAGTATCAGCGGCTTACACCAGCACGACTACTACGAGTTCACCCTCGTGTTAACCGGGCGCTATTACCAGGAAATCAATGGCAAACGGGTGATGCTGGAGCGCGGAGATTTTGTCTTCATCCCGATGGGGTCTTACCACCAGAGCTTTTACGAGTTCGGCGCGACTCGCATCCTGAACGTTGGCATCAGCAAACGTTTCTTTGAAGAGCACTATCAGCCGCTGTTACCCAGTTTTTTGGTGGCTTCACAGGTCTACTCGGTTAAAAGTACCTTTCTCAGCTATATAGAGTCGGTTATTGCCTCACTCAATTTCCGCGAAAGTGAATTTGATGAGTTTATTGAAGTGGTCTCGTTCTATGTGATTAACCGTCTGCGCCATTTCCGTGAGGAGCAGGCCCAGGATGTTATTCCTCAGTGGTTAAAAACAACCGTAGAAGAGATGCACGATAAACATAAATTTGGTGAAGGTGCGCTGGAAAATATGATCGCGCTATCCGGTAAGTCTCAGGAATATCTGACCCGGGCAACTCAGCGCTTTTACAGTAAGACGCCGATGCAGATCATTAATGATATCCGCATCAACTTCGCCATGAAGCAATTGGAAATTACCAATTATTCGGTGACCGATATTGCCTATGAATCAGGTTACAGCAGCCCGAGTCTGTTTATTAAGACCTTCAAAAAGCTGACCTCATTTACACCCAGCAATTATCGAAAACAGCTCACCGTTATTAATTAACGCCGTGCGGTTCACCGTACGCACCGAATTCGTTTAGCTATCCGCGCGTCACGTGGAGAGTCAGCCACACGCCGTTTGCGGATCACGAGGGAGAAAGTTATGAGCCAGAAATTAAAGATCGTTACTATCGGCGGTGGTAGCAGCTATACCCCAGAATTACTGGAAGGGTTTATTAAGCGCTACGCTGAATTACCGGTGACCGAGCTGTGGCTGGTGGACGTGGAAGAAGGGCAGGAAAAACTCGATATCATCCACGCCCTGTGTGAGCGCATGGTGCAGAAAGCCGGGGTGCCGATGACGGTACACAAAACCCTGAACCGTCGTGAAGCGCTGAAAGACGCGAACTTCGTGACCACCCAGCTGCGCGTTGGCCAGCTGAAAGCGCGTGAAAAAGACGAACGTATTCCACTGAGCCACGGCTATCTCGGTCAGGAAACCAATGGTGCAGGCGGCCTGTTCAAAGGTCTGCGCACCATTCCGGTGGTGTTTGACATCATCAAAGACGTGCAGGAAATCTGTCCGGACGCGTGGGTGATTAACTTCACTAACCCGGCCGGAATGGTGACCGAAGCCGTTTATCGTCACACCGACTTCAAACGCTTTATCGGCGTGTGCAACATTCCTATCGGCATGAAAATGTTCATCACCGATGTGTTGAACCTCACCGATAAAGACGACCTGTCAATTGACCTGTTCGGCCTGAACCACATGGTGTTCATTCGCGACGTCATCGTGAACGGCGAATCCCGCTTTGCCGAACTGCTGGACGGCGTAGCCACCGGTAAACTGACCGCCAATACCGTGAAAAACATCTTCGATATGCCGTTCAGCGAAGGCCTGATTCGTGCCCTGAACCTGCTGCCGTGCTCTTATCTGCTGTATTACTTCAAGCAGAAAGAGATGCTGGCCATCGAAATGGGTGAATACTACAAAGGCGGCGCGCGTGCGCAGGTGGTGCAGAAGGTCGAGAAACAGCTGTTCGAGCTGTACAAAGACCCTGACCTCAACATCAAGCCGAAAGAGCTGGAGCAGCGCGGTGGGGCGTACTACTCCGACGCCGCCTGCGAAGTGATCAACGCTATCTACAATGACAAGCAGGCTGAACATTACGTCAACGTGCCGCACTACGGCCACGTGGATAATATCCCGGCGGACTGGGCGGTTGAAATGACCTGTATTCTCGGCCGTGACGGTGCGAAGCCGCACCCGCGTTTGACCCATTTCGATGACAAAGTGCTTGGGCTGATTCACACCATTAAAGGCTTCGAAGTGGCGGCCAGCCACGCGGCGCTGACCGGTGAATTTAACGACGTGCTGCTGGCGCTGAACCTCAGCCCACTGATTCATTCCGACAAAGACGCAGAAGTGCTGGCCCGCGAGCTGATCCTCGCTCATGAAAAGTGGCTGCCAAACTTTGCCGAAACAGTGAAAACCCTCAAGCAGTAAAAGGAGTTGCAGATGGAACGTGTTCTCATCGTCAATGCCGATGACTTTGGCCTCAGCAAAGGGCAAAACTATGGCATCGTCGACGCCTGTAAAACCGGGCTGGTAACGTCCACCACCGCGCTGGTGAACGGCGCGGCCATTGAACACGCGGCGCAGATGAGCCGCTGTTTACCGGAGCTGGCGGTGGGGATGCACTTTGTTCTCACCCTCGGGGTGCCGCTGTCAGCGATGCCGGGCCTGACGCGTGAAGGTAAGCTGGGTAAGTGGATCTGGCAGATGGCGGAAGAAGACACGCTTCCGCTGGAAGAGATTGCGCGTGAACTGGACTGTCAGTATCACCGCTTTGTCGACCTGTTTGGCTGCGAGCCAACGCACATCGACAGCCATCACCACGTCCACATGATCCCGCAGATTTTCCCGATTGTGGCGGCGTTTGCCAAAGCAAAAGGCGTGGCGATGCGTATCGACCGTAACCTGCAAAGGCTGCACGACCTTGACGATCAGGGCGTGCGCAGCAGTGCCGGATTTGCGGTTGAGTTTTATGGCGATGCCATCACCGAAGAGCTGTTCCTGCACACGCTGGAAACCTCTGCGCGGGCAGGGGAATCGTCCGTGGAAGTGATGTGCCATCCGGCATTTGTGGACAACACCATTATGGGCAGCGCCTATTGCTACCCGCGTTTGACTGAACTTGATGTACTGACGTCGCCGTCACTGAAATATGCTGTGGCTGAGCGCGGCTACCGTCTCGGGACGTATCGCGATATTTAAGAATGTCACTGTTGGTGCCCGGATTCTCCCTGGGCATCGTGTTAGGGGTTAGGCCGGGCGCAGTCGCACCCGGCATTTTTTTGCCTCAAAAACCCGTTAATTACGCTGGAATGGACGGGATTTTACTTGCCCGCGACCACACGCGATGCGCCGCAAGCTGTGTCAGGAAGGATTTCATTAATTTATCCGTGACACTGTCACCTTCAAATAGGCCTTCCTCACCTTTGTCGCTCACCTGTAACAGCGTTTTAAACTGACGCGCGTCCCCGGCCAGCAGAATCGGCTTCAGGTGTTTATACGCCTCGAGCAGGTAGTACCGGGCATCACCCTGTTTTTCGAGGCTGGCAATATCCCCGCCAGGCACAATTACCGCATCCACCGTCAGCGAAGGCGAACCGTCGAACGTCGCCGCCACCGGCAATGCCGAACCATCATCGGCAATAACGTCGCCCATCCGGGAGTAAAGCAGCTTAGCGTGTACGCCCTGGGCCTTAAGTGCTTTGAGTAACGTCAGCACCTCTTTTGCCACCGGTTTATCGTTCAACAACACGGCCACTACGCGGCCTTTCACGCCACCACTTGGAATGGCGTAAAGACTTAACGTCGGGTCTTTGCTTATCCCGTTGATCGCGGCCGGCGGGGCGATGTTACGCTGCTCTTGGGTGAGGGTAATCCCGAGGTTCTCGGCCACGGCGCTCGCCAGTTGATGATCGATGCGCACCAACTGATCCACCACCCGCTCGCGGATATATGCCCGGGCAACTTTGCTCAGCTCAAAGCTAAAGGCACTGACAATATGCTGCTGCTCGACAGCCGTCTGGCTGTTCCAGAACAGTCGTGGATGGGCGTAATATTCGCCGAAAGAAGGGCTGCGCTCGCGAATTTTATCGCCGTCGACCCGGGCATGATGCGACTCAAATCCACCACGATGTGGGCCTGGTGGGGTTTCTCGCGGCCAGTTATCGTTGATGGAATTAGGCTCGTAGTTCGCCGGATTGGTGTCGATATCCATCCGGTGCATGCCGTCACGCTGGAAATTGTGGTACGGGCAGGCTGGGCGGTTAATCGGGATTTCATGGAAATTCGGTCCACCGAGACGGCTGATTTGGGTATCGGTGTAAGAGAACAGTCGTCCCTGTAACAGCGGGTCATTACTGAAATCAATGCCTGGCACGATATGGCCCGGATGGAATGCGACCTGTTCATTTTCGGCAAAGAAGTTGTCGGGGTTACGGTTCAGCACCATTTTCCCAACCAACTGCACCGGGACCAGCGCCTCGGGGATCAGTTTGGTCGGGTCGAGCAGGTCAAAGTCGAATGTAAATTCGTCTTCTTCGGGGATCAGCTGTAAGCCCAGTTCATATTCCGGATAATCTCCGGCTTCAATCGCTTCCCACAGCTCACGACGGTGGAAGTCGGGGTCACGGCCCGTCAGTTTTTGCGACTCATCCCAGACCATCGAGGCTTTGCCTGCCACCGGTTTCCAGTGGAAACGCACAAACGTTGATTTTCCTTCGGCATTGACCAGCCGGAAGGTGTGAATGCCGAAGCCTTCCATGGTGCGATAGCTGCGCGGCAGGCCGCGGTCGGACATCGCCCACATCACGTTGTGCAGCGTTTCAGGTTGCAGGGAAACGTAATCCCAGAAGGTGTCATGGGCGCTGCCGCCCTGCGGAATGGCCCAATGCGGCTCGGGTTTTACCGCGTGAACGAAATCCGGAAATTTCATCGCATCCTGAATGAAAAATACCGGCGTGTTGTTGCCGACCAGGTCAAAAATCCCTTCATCGGTATAGAATTTTGTCGCGAATCCGCGAATATCACGCACCGTATCGGCCGAGCCAGCGCCGCCCTGAACGGTGGAGAAACGCACGAATACCGGGGTGATTTTGTCAGCGTCGCTCAGAAAGCTGGCTTTAGTAATATCACTCAGGTCTTTGTAGGCCTGAAAATAGCCATGGGCCGCGGAGCCTCTGGCGTGAACGATGCGTTCAGGAATACGCTCGTGATCAAAATGGGTGATTTTTTCACGCAGGATAAAATCTTCCAGCAGCGTCGGACCACGCGCCCCGGCGCGCAAGGAGTTCTGGTCGTCGGCGATGCGCAGGCCCTGATTGGTGGTCAGCGGCACATCGTCGCCGCCCTTGCGAAAGGACTCAAGCGCATGAAGTTTTTCATTGCTGATATCCGGTGCCTTAAGGCTGCCCGGTGAAGTAGGCTCTTCGCCAGGGGCCGTTGGATGCGGGCTGGAACGGTGTGAATTGTCATCAGGGGCAAGGGAGTCCAGACCTGGCTGGGATTCGCTCGCATCGTGAACCGGGGATTGATGCGGTGGATTATTATTTCTCTTCGACATTGCACTCGTCTCCTGTTTTCGTTTTTAGAAAAGGGTCGTTGTTGCGTCAAACATTGCGTCAAACCCGTTAACTATAGAACACAGGGGGGGCATCACCGGCCACTACGGGCGTAATTCCGATTCATCTCACTGGGACAGGCGTGATTTCGCACGCAGGGCGCGACGGTGGCGACCACAATCGGCTATGATAGGTTTTTACTGACTTTGATTTTCGTTCTGGTGCTTTTCCGCTTATGAAACCGCTGCGTCAACACAACAATCGCCCCGTTATCAGCTATGTGCCTCGCGTCGAACCGGCACCACCCGATCACGCCTCGAAAGTCGACGGCTATCGCGATGTGTGGAAATTGCGGGGGAAGTATGTCGCGTTCGTGCTGATGGGCAATCAATTCCAGCGTTCACAGGCGTTTACCGGACCGGAGTCAGCCCAGCGTTGGGCGGTGCAGATGCGTCAGGAAGGGGAAATCGAAGAGTAGGAATGCTCCCTTCTGCGTTGAGAAGGGAGCCGGTCAGGCGTGCGGGATTAGCTCCACAGCGCCAGGATTGGCCAGCCAACCAGCAGCAACAGCGAGATGTAAATCACCCCGAAGATCGCCCCCAGACGCCAGTAATCCTTCGATTTCACGTAGCCGCAGCCGTAGATGATGACTCCCGGGCCGGTAGCGTACGGCGTCAGGCAGCCCATGATGCCGATGGACAATACCAGCAGAATACACAGATGCTCCATCGGCACGCCCGGGATACCTTTGCCTACCGCAAGGATAACCGGCAGCATGGTAGCGGTATGCGCCGACAGGCTGGCAAACAGATAGTGGGCGAAGTAGAACACCAGCACCAGTACGATCACCGTGGTGTTGGCTGAGAAACCTTCCAGGTGCGTGCTCATGGTGTTGGCGAACCAGTCGATAAAGCCGGAGCGGGTCAGGCCACTGGCCATCACCACTAGTGTCGCCAGGTTGACTAAAGTGTTCCACGCGCTGTTGTATTTGGTAATGTCTTTCCACGGTACCACGTGCAGCGCCAGCATCAGCGACACCGCCAGCAGGCCGACCGCCGTGGCGTCGATTATCTCCCCGCCAAACACCCACAGGCCAAGGCTTAACAGCACCAGGCCAATCAAGGTTTTTTTCTTTCCCTGTCAGTTTCCCCATCTCTTTGAGCGCATCGCTGGCCCAGCCAGACACTTCTTCGCTGTGGGTAATTTCAGGTTTGTACAGCACGTACGACAACCACGGGGCCACGATCAGCAGGATAATCCCCACCGGCAGGAAGCTCAGGAACCACTGTAGCCAGCTAATCTGAATGCCCGCGATTTTATTAACGAACTCCAGACCGAGCACGTTTGGTGCAGCACCCGTGACAAACATCGAGGAGCTCAGGCTGGTACTGATCACCATCATCCACATCAGATAACCACCGATGCGTTTTGACGACGGGTCATTAGGGTACGATTTGAACAGCGCTGGCAGGTTTTTGATTACCGGGAATACGGTTCCGCCTGTACGCGCAGTGTTAGACGGCGTGAACGGTGCCAGCAGGATATCAATAATCACAATGGCGTAGCCCAGCGTCAGCGTGCGCTTGCCCATGAACTTGACCATAAACAGCGCTATGCGTCGGCCGAGCCCTGTGACTTCGTAGCCCAGCGCAAAAATAAACGCGCCGAACACCAGCCAGACGGTGGTACTGGAAAATCCTGCCAGCCCCCATTTCAGCGCCTGTTTCCCTGCGTTAAACGTGGGGTCAGCCAACTCCTTTGCGTCGAACAGCAGATAGTCGCTGCCAATGACGCAAATCGTTACCGCAATAAAGCTGATGGCGGTGGCGGGGATGGGCTCAAGGATCATCCCGACAATCATCGCCACGAACACCGCAAAGTAGTGCCAGGCCTGCGGCGGCATACCGTCCGGCACCGGGATCATCAGCATTACCGCCATCACCAGCAGCGGGGCGATCAACTTCCATATATTATCTTTTGAAACAGACATAACTGATTCTCCAGCAATGAATTTTTATACGTTTAAGAGGTAAGGTGCAGTGCTAATTTCATGTAAAAAATGGGTCACGATCAGCAGGTCAGCGCTGCCGCCCGGGCTAAGGTTGCGGGTAATGCAACGCTGGTCGAATTCATACAGATGAAACAGATCGGCCGGGCGGCGAATGCCTCCCTGGGCGAGCAACGTTTTGGCCTGCTGTTGCAGCCAGTTGAGACCTTGCACGCCGCCGCGAGACGCCACGTTGGTATCGCCGTTGTGCGCCATCAGCAACAGCAGGGTGTCGAGCAGCGCCAGTTCAGGGTCGATGCCCTGGACCTTTAGCGCCTGGTAATGGGGCAAAGCCAGGTTCAGCACCCGCGGATAACCTGCCTCGGCCTCGCCGCGCGCCCCGGTCAGGCCCAGTTGCGGGTACAGCTTCTGGCCCGCAGTTTGTTTTAGGTTGTTATGTTGTAGCTCCCGGGCAGTCAGCCCCTGACAAAACGCCCTCACGGTGGAGCAGAGTGCTTCCGGAGTCACAGGCTGCTCGCGCTCGCGTAGGCGGCCTACGGCGGCGCAGAGCAATCCCAGGGAAAAAATGCTGCCCTTATGGGTGTTCACGCCTGCGGTGGCGCGGAACATATCGGCCTCGCAACCGAGGCCAATCGGGCGCAAACCGGGTAAAACCGCCTGCGCTGATAACCCGGCACTGTTCGCGCCGTAGCGGATAAAACGCGGCAACCAGGGACGGATAGCGTCGGCGCTGCGGTAAAAATCGGCCAGCGCCATGTCCCGGTGTGCGCCACAGTTGTAGCGGTCCACCAGCCCCGGCTTAGGGGAAAGGTTCACTTCGGCGATCATCGCCCGCCAGGCCAGCCAACTGACCTGTTCCGCAATCATGTAATCAGGCGTGGACGTCGTCGGCTTCATGCAGCATTACCTCCATGCGACGCAGCAAATCCGCCAGCGGATGCGCGCGTTCTCTAGCACAAATGCGCGCGTCGTTGTCGCACAGCAAACAGCGGCGGGCCGGAAGGGCGAGGGCCGTGCGCGACAAGATTTCCCCCTGCGCGGTGAGGACGTCGATATCCCACAACCGACCCAGCGGGTGCAACTGTTCCAGCGTGATGGCCGCTTGCTTAAGCGCCTGCGCCGGGGCATCGACTGCCAGCAATCCTTCTGCACCCGTCGCCAGCCCGAGGCAGGACTGGCGTTTGATTTCCCATGCAGACGCCGCAAGCAACTCCCGCAGCGCGCGCAGGCCATGATTAAAAATGCGTCGCGTCAGTTCGCTGTCTTTTAGCGGGCCAGGAGCGATTGTGGTGAACGAAATCAGCGGCAGCGCATATTGCGCCAGCCACGCCTGCTGACGCGCCTGACGGGCATCCCGGCTGGCAAGCAGTTCGGGCAAGGTAACGGCGCGGTTATGGGCGGAGGTCAGATACAGCGGCATCGTTTACTCCTTTACCTGATGAACCACATCAATCACCGAGCCGTCGCGGTAGCGCACCACGGCGATCACCCGATCGGTAAATTCGATGGCGCGGGGCTTACCGGTCAGCGTTTCTGCACGCGCGCGCAGCCACTCGACCGACACCACTTTCATCCCAGCCTCTTTCAGGCGGTCGGCCAATTCGGGGCGCGCCGGGTTGACGGCGATCCCATGGTCGGTGACCAGAATATCGACGCTGGAACCCGGCGTGACGCAGGTGGTGACCTGATCGACCAGGGTTGGAATGCGACCGCGTACCAGCGGGGCGACGATGATTGACAGTGCGGCGGCGACCGCCGTATCGCAGTGGCCGCCGGACGCGCCGCGCAGCACACCATCGGAGCCGGTCAGCACGTTAACGTTAAAGCGGGTGTCGATCTCCAGCGCACTCAACACCACCACATCGAGCCTGTCGACGGACGCCCCTTTCGAGCCCCAGTTGGCGTACTCGTTGGCGCTAATCTCAATATGGTTGGGGTTACGGGCCAGGGATCCGGCCGCCGCGCGGTCAAAGCTCTGCACGTCGAGCAGTTTGTGAATCAGGCCTTTTTCGTGCAGGTCGATCATGGTGGAGGTAATGCCACCCAGCGCAAACGCGGCGTGGATATCGCGATGGCGCATTTTGTCTTCCAGGAAACGGGTCACCGCCAGTGATGCGCCGCCAGTGCCGGTTTGCAGGGAGAATCCCTCTTTGAAGTAGCCGGAATTGACCACCACATCGGCCGCACTGCGGGCAATCAGCAGTTCGCGCGGATTGGAGGTCATGCGGGTCGCGTCCGCGCCGATTTTGTCGGCATTGCCGACCTGTTCAATCTGCACAATCAGGTCGACCTGATCCTGCGTCAGGCTGGCCGGGCTGTGCGGATAGGGCAGCAGCGCCTCGGTGAGTAACACCACCTGACGGGCATTTTCGGCATCGACTTTGGCATAACCCAGCGAGCCACAGCAGGCGTTGCCGGTATATCCGTTGGCATTGCCGAACGGATCGCACGCCGGCACCCCGAGAAAGGCCACATCGACGTTCAGCTCGCCGCTTTTCACCAGATGTACGCGCCCGCCGTGGGAGTGGATTTGCACCGGTTCTGCCAGCAGGCCGCGGGAAATTTCTTCCGCCAGTGGGCCGCGCAGGCCGGAGGTGTAAATCCGGCTGACCACATTATTACGGATGTGTTCCACCAGCGGGGCATGGCAGTCGCTGAGCGAACTGGAGGCCAGGGTCAGGTTTTTGAATCCCATTCGGGCGATAACGTCCATCACCAGATTTAGCGTCAGGTCGCCGTTACGAAACGCGTGATGGAAGGAGATAGTCATGCCGTCGTGCAGCCCGGAGCGGCGAATGGCGTCTTCGAGGCTGGCGCAGAGTTTTTTGTCGCGGGGTTTTTGCGTTTGCAGGTTCAGCTTGGAGACCGGGTTAAACACCGGGCTGTGGTTTTCAGTGCGACGACACCAGGCGGCAACGCGTTCCTGTCGTAAATTCTGAGTCATGATGAGTCCTTATTCTTCACGGATGCCGGAAAGGGCGGCGCGGGAGAGCACCAGACGAGCGCGTTCAATCACCGGGCTGTCGACCATTTTGCCGTTCAACGACACCACGCCACGTCCTTCCAGCGCTGAGGCTTCAGCGGCCTCGACCACCAGCTGCGCGTGTTCCACTTCTTTTTGCGTCGGGGCGTAAAGGTTGTGCAGCAGGTCAATCTGGCGGGGGTTGATCAGCGACTTGCCGTCGAAACCGAGCTGTTTGATATGCGCCGCTTCGTGCAGAAAACCGGCGTCGTTGTTGGCATCGGAGTAGACAGTATCGAAGGCCTGGATCCCGGCGGAACGTGCGGCCTGTAAAAGGGCGCAGCGGGCAAACAGCAGTTCGACGCCGTCTGGGGAGCGTTCGGTGCGCAGGTTGCGGACGTAGTCTTCCGCGCCCAGCGCGATGCCGATTAAACGCGGCGAGGCGTGGGCAATTGCCACCGCCTGGGTGATGCCCTGCGCAGACTCAATAGCCGCCAGCAGGCCGGTGCTGCCGGGCTCGCGGCCACACTCGTTTTCAATGCGCGCGATTTCGGCTTCGATGTCGATAACGTCCTGGGCGGTGTCCGTTTTAGGTAGACGCACAATGTCCACCCCGCCGCGCACCACCGCGTCGAGGTCCTGAAGGCCATACTCAGAATCCAGGGCGTTTACCCGAACGATGGTTTCCCGGTCCTGATACAGCGGGTGTTGCAGGGCGTGATACACCAGACGCCGGGCCGAATCTTTCTCACGCAGGATGACCGAATCCTCGAGGTCAAACATCAGCGCATCGGCGGGATAGATAAAGGCGTTGCTGATCATCGCGGCGTTTGCGCCGGGGACGAACAACATGCTGCGGCGGGTGCGGGATTTACGCTGTTCGGCGAGGGGCGAAATCATGGGCGAGCCTCCCACGGCAGGGCCACCACGTCACTGGCGCGTACCAGCAACGTTTCGAGGCGGGCGCGCAGCACACAGTCGAGTGCGCCTTTATCATCGACAATCAGCTGTACGCCGCGGATCTCATGGCGGGAGAGCACGTCCAGAATGGTGTCGCGAATGGCGTCGCCAAACTGCTTCTCGACGCTGCTGTTCAGCTGTAGATCGATGTCGTGAGTATCAATCGGTACGATTCTCACCATCACATCGCCCGACTCCAGAGTGCCGGCGACGGCTGCATGGATAATTTTCATTTTTCACCTGTTACTAATGCGGATGTCTGTTGTCTGCTCGCGGTGAGCATCTGCTGCAAATAAACCCGGGTAGCTTCGGGGACCAGAAGCGCAATCGTTGCCAGATCCTTTTTCACCAGTAGCCGACGCACCCAGGAGGCGGAAATCGCCATGCCCTGGCACTGTAGGCGCTCGATTTCCACCCATTGGATCGGTGGGGCTGAACTTGACGGGTCAGCGAGGATCCGGCGCATATCGTGGTTGTAGCCTGCTGTCACGGTGCAGAACGGCTCGGTGCCGACGAAGCGATGCGTGATGCCTAACGCCGGGGCCAGATGCTGGCGGAATATTTGCAGGTCGATTTCGGTGTAGCAGTGGTTAATCACGCTCTGCTCTTTGATGAAGTAGCAGGGGAAGGTGGCGCGGGAAATCAGGTATTCCGAGCCGCGGTGTACCGTGATTTTGGGGATATCCGCGGTCCCGGCGCGCACCAGCGCCAGCCGGTCCTCGTACGGGAAGCGCGAGGTATCCTCTTTGACCAAAAAAACGTGCAGCCAGTCGCACTGGGCGGCGGCTTGTTGAATCAGATATCGGTGGCCGCGGGTGAACGGATTAGCATTCATCACGATGCAGCCAATTTTGTTGCCATCCTGGCGCAGGGTGGTGAGAAAACTGGCGTAACGTTGCAGGCGGGTGGCGCTGTTTTCCATCAGTACCATCACGCCAGGCACGCTCGCCAGGGTGTAAAAACCACACTGCTTAAACAGGGCTTCGTTCTGACTCTTGGTATAGATAAATAAATGCGTGCACTGCCTTTCATAGGCGAGATTGATTAATTCAGTGGCAAGAGTGAGAGCCAGACCTTCTCCGCGCGCGGATTCACTGATAGCGACACACTTAATAATATTTCCGGCTATGCCGCCGCAGGCGATAAGACGATCGTCGCGGCTCACCGTAATAAAGACGTCTACCGTGGTATCAATACTCAAGTTGTTTTCGTGCAAAAAATGCGTAATGGCGGCTATTCTTTTATTTTCAGCACGCTTAACCTGGGCAAATACGGTTTGGGAAAACATTCTTCAGAACTTCCTGTTATTCATGCCGCCGGAAAGGCAACGCAACTGATGATAATTCTTTGCAAATTAATAACATTTGAGCGAGCGGTGTCGGCTGATCCTGAGCCACGTGGCAAGTGTACGGGCTATTGATTTGTGCTTTTTTGACTTGTTTCACAAAGGGCTGTCTGATTTAAATAGACTTAATGGTTTTTATTTTCTTAATTAAAATTATTGATCCTAATTACGTGGTGTTTATTTGCTTAATTTATTTTATTTGTGCAATCCCTAACGAATTTGGTGGTGGTCACTGGACGTCGGGAAAACAAATCCATTACATTCACGGAGTGATTATAAAAAAGGATAGTTTCAACCTATGGCAGTGCCCCAGTCGTTGGCTAAAAAGTGGAAAAATAATAAGGGTAGAGGGTTTGGCTATTTTCGCCGTCTTGCTTTCCCGCTGAGAATTTTCCTGCTGCTGTTATTCATATCCACTTTATTGGTCACGGCGCTTGGCCAGTATCTCTCCGCCAGCTTTGAAGACTATCTCACTCGTCACGTGCGGGATATGGCGATGAATCAGGCCAAAATTATCGCCGCCAACGACAGCGTGGTTGAGGCGGTTAAAAACCGCGACAGCAACAGGCTGACGACGATCGCCCACAAACTGGCCGATGGGTCTGACTTTGACTACGTGGTGATTGGCGACCGCCATTCGATTCGTCTTTATCACCCTAATCCTGAGAAAATTGGCTACCCGATGCAGTGGACCCAGCCTGGTGCGCTGGAGAAAGGAGAAAGCTACTTCATTACCGGTAAAGGCTCAATTGGCATGGCAATGCGTGCCAAAACACCGATTTTCGACGAGCATGGCCAGGTTATCGGGGTGGTATCACTGGGGTATCTGGTCAGCAAAATCGACAGCTGGCGGCTCGATTTCCTTCTGCCTCTGGCGGGTGTGTTTGTGCTTATTTTGATGATTTTATTGATATTGTCGTGGCTGTTTGCCGCGCACATCCGCCGTCAGATGTTGGGCATGGAGCCGCGCCAGATTGCACGGGTGGTGCGGCAGCAGGAGGCGCTGTTCGGTTCGGTATTCGAGGGGCTGATTGCGGTCGATCCCGAAGGGCACATCACCGCCATCAACCGTAACGCCCGCAAGATGCTCGGCCTGGCTTCGCCGGGGCGGCAGTGGCTGGGACAACCGATTTGTCAGGTGGTGCAGCCATGGACCTTTTTCACCGAGAAAATTGCCGAGAAGCGGCAGGATGTGATCTGTACATTTAATGGACTGAGCGTCATCGCCAACAGGGGCGCGATCCGCTTCGGCAACGAGATGCTCGGGGCGATCATCAGCTTTCGCAGCAAGGACGAGATAAGCACCCTGAATGCCCAACTGACGCAGATTAAACAGTATGTCGAGAGCCTCAGAGCACTGCGCCACGAACACCTGAACTGGATGTCGACCCTCAGCGGCCTGCTGCAAATGAAAGAGTATGACCGGGTGATGGAGATGGTTAAAGGCGAGTCACAGGCCCAGCAGGAGCTTATCGACAGCTTACGGGCAGCATTCGATGACCATCAGGTCGCCGGGCTGCTGTTTGGCAAAGTGCAACGCGCACGAGAGTTTGGCTTGAGCCTGAAAATAGTGGACGGTAGCCAACTGAGGCAGCTGCCCGCTGGGCTGGATAGCACCGAATTTGCGGCCATTGTGGGCAATCTGTTGGATAACGCCTTTGAGGCGAGTCTGCACAATCCGCAGGGGGATAAAATCGTCGAGCTGTACCTCAGCGATGAAGGGGCCGAGGTGATTATTGAAGTCGGCGACTACGGCTGCGGCGTACCGCTCGGACTGCGCGACGCTATTTTTGACCAGGGCGTGAGCACTAAGCATGATGAAGCCAGTGAGCATGGCATTGGTCTGTATCTGATTTCGAGCTACGTCGGGCGCTGCGGAGGGGTGATAACCCTCGAAGACAACGCCCCGTGTGGCGCTTTATTTTCCATTTTTATTCCGAAAGTGAAATTGACCGATGGGACAAACTCTAACGATTTTGATAGTTGAAGATGAAACCCCGCTGGCTGAAATGCATGCGGAGTTTATCCGCCATTTTCGTGGCTGCGGGCAGGTCTGGCTGGCGGGAAATTTAGCCCAGGCCCGCACGATGATTGCACGCTTTAGGCCATCGCTTATCTTGCTCGACAACTATTTGCCGGACGGGAAAGGCATCACTCTGCTGCATGAGTTAACCCAGGCGCACAATCCCTGCGGGATTGTGTTTACCACTGCCGCGAGCGATATGGACACCGTATCCGAGGCCGTGCGTGGTGGGGTGTTTGATTATCTGGTTAAACCCGTTTCTTACGAGCGTCTGGGACAAACGCTGGAGCGTTATCAGCAGCGGATGCTGATGCTGGCGACGTGCGACAGCGCCAGCCAGCGTCAAATCGATCAGATGTTCAATGCCTATACGCGTGGGGAACCCAAAGCTGAGTTGCCTGCCGGGATCGATGCGTTGACGCTGGGGAAAGTATTGAGCCTTTTTGCCGATCGCGAGGTACAGCATACGGCGGAAACCGTCGCGCAGGCACTGAAATTGAGTCGGACGACCGCGAGGCGCTATCTGGAGTTCGCCGCCGGGCAGCAGCAGATTTTGGCGGAGATTATTTACGGGAAAGTCGGGCGGCCACAGCGAAGGTATCGCGGCCTGTAAGCAAAAAAAACGGTGAGCCTGATTGGACTCACCGTTGTGATTTATTGCGCAGAGGACTCAGCTTAACGATGTGCCAGTTCCACTTCGTCTTCACTTTCCATCACCGTTTTATCGGTCTGGCGCAGCCACTGGCTGGTCAGCGTCCCGGCGGTCATGGAACCGTTCACGTTCAGCGCCGTACGGCCCATGTCGATCAGCGGCTCGATGGAAATCAGCAGCGCGACCAGGGTCACCGGCAGGCCCATCGCAGGCAGAACAATCAGGGCTGCAAACGTTGCACCACCACCAACACCCGCCACACCGGCGGAGCTGACAGTGACGATACCAACCAGCGTTGCAATCCACAGCGGATCCAGCGGGTTAATGCCCACCGTTGGCGCAACCATCACGGCCAGCATTGCCGGGTACAGACCCGCGCAACCGTTTTGACCAATCGTGGCGCCGAAAGAGGCTGAGAAGCTGGCGATAGATTCAGGCACACCCAGGCGACGTGTCTGCGCTTCGATATTCAGCGGAATAGACGCGGCGCTGGAGCGGCTGGTGAAGGCGAAGGTCAGCACTGGCCATACTTTGCGGAAGTACTTCAGCGGATTCACGCCGTTTGCACCCAGCAGCAGGGCGTGCACCACAAACATAATCGCCAGACCGAGGTAAGACGCCACCACAAAACCGCCGAGCTTGATGATGTCCTGCAAGTTGGAACCGGCCACCACTTTGGTCATCAGCGCCAGCACGCCGTACGGCGTCAACTGCATCACCAGACGCACCAGCTTCATCACCCAGCTTTGCAGCGTGTCGATGGCAGTCAGTACGCGTTTGCCTTTTGGCTCGTCGTCTTTCAGCAATTTCAGCGCGGCCACACCGAGGAAGGCGGCGAAAATTACGATGCTGATAATGGAGGTTGGGCTGGCACCGGTCAGGTCAGCAAACGGGTTTTTCGGCACGAAGGAGAGCAGCAACTGAGGCACGCTCAGGTCAGCTACTTTGCCAACGTAGGTGCTTTGAATGGCGTTCAGACGCGCAGTTTCAGCGGTGCCTTGAACCAGACCTTCCGCGCTCAGGCCAAACAGGTTAGTCACCAACACACCGACCAGCGCAGAAATCAGCGTGGTAAACAGCAGGGTGCCGATGGTCAGGAAGCTGATTTTACCCAGCTGAGACGCATTATGCAGACGCGCCACGGCGCTAAGAATGGATGCGAACACCAGCGGCATGACGATCATTTGCAGCAGCTGAACATAACCGTTGCCCACGACGTTGAACCACTGAATAGATTCTTTCAGCACCGCGCTGTCTGCACCGTAAATCAGTTGCAGCGCCAGGCCGAAGACCACGCCCACTGCGAGGCCGACCAGGACTTTCTTGGCCAGACTCCAGTTTTTATTTCGTGTTTGCCCCAGAGCAAACAGCAATCCCACGAACACCACAACGTTCGCGATTAATGGAAAATTCATCCCCGTTCTCCTGATCTCATTATTTTGTCTAAAAATAGACAGGCTCTAATGGCGCAAGATTATCAGAAGTGTGAATTGACGCTTATATTCAAATGGAATGGATTATTCCAAAAACGCGTTTACAGACGAATTAATGCCCACTCTGGTGATTAATGAGGCGATCCAGCTGGAGCTGTTGCTTCCGGTGCTGAATTTTGAAGTGTCTTTTCGTCTTACGTGTAATCAGAAATTTCTCCCACAGGTTCTGTGCTTCAAGGGGGATGCCAATGCGGATGTTGGCGGTCACGCTGTCCTCAATTTTGCGTTTAGCATTACAGCGCTTGCCCGACAAATCGATAATGCGCACGCCTTTATTGCTCAGGATAAAATTTCCACCGTGAGCATCGCCTGAAATGATTTTCATCTCATGCATTTGCTGCATCGCGGTTTTGACGTCGAAAAGGATGTCCTGGGGGATTTCAGGCAGTTGGCGCAGTTCAGGGCCGGGAATGTATTCAAACAGCATGATCGACACGCGTGCAAATTTGAGAATTCGACGTTCCGCGAGCAGATAAAAATCGTTTGGGAAGGTATGTCCTTGGCTATACGCCAGATCGATTTTCTCGATCAAGTTCTCGTTATCATTTGGACGCAACAGTGACTTGGCAAATCTCTCAAGTTTCTTGTGTTGCGGGGAATAGATTTTTAACACGTACTGGCCGTACGCCGTATTCAACAATGAAACGTGAGTATGCCGCTGGCTTTTGAACACCTTCGTTACACTCAGTTTTTGGATATTGCAGCTTAAAATATCGTCAAGAATTTCCAGGTAACGTGAGCCGTTACTTTTACAGCAGACGTGAAAGCCACGGTACTTCAGTTTTGTAATCATAAGGCAAGCGGCAGAACAGGGTATCAGTGGGTTATCGCTATCAAGACAAAGGACAGTATATTTTCGCGCTGGAACGAACAAGAGCGCAGATGTCCAAAAATAAATCCCTGTTCTGACACACAAAAAACGGACGTTACGTTGCCCGCTTAATGCCCACTCTGATGATTGATAAACCGGTCAAAGCGAAATTGCAGTTCACTGATGAGGCTGGATGACCAGCGCACAGCGCTGTTGTCCGGCATCGATTGCGGCATCCATACGGCGTACATGAACAGCGCCATGCACAGCACGCGTTCGAGCTGGTTACCTTTTCGCGGCGCAAGAATGGGCAGGCGGAAACGCCAGCGGCATGGCCACAGCAGCGGCACGCCTGCTGGCGTCAGCATATCGGCAAGAATATGGCTCAGATAGCCGAGCACCATGCCCTGCAACACATCGGCAGGAATAAACCAGGTTTCGGGAACTTTTAAATAGAACAGGGTCAGGCTACCGAAAACCGCCAGCAAGCTATGGGTGAAGCCGCGGTGGCCGAATATTCGCGCAATGGGTTTGGCTATCCAGCTTAATCTCTGCCCAAGCAACGACTTGGGGTGATCGATGTCCGGTAGCAGGCAGGTCAATACCGCAGCGGGAACAATATGCCACCAGTCGCCCTGCGCCAGAACGGGGGTCAGTTCGGCATTTTTGGCAAACACCGCGCAGGCTATTGAAAAGAGCAGGTGGCCTTCCGCCGTCATGATAAAACCCGTCAAACTGTCAATTCATACAGTATAGGGTTTTTATACAGTGGGCGGAAGAGGTGACGGTGTAACTGTTTGTCAAAATCCCGCGTTTAGCGGGCAAGCCAGCCGCCGTCTACGGCCAGAGTGTATCCGTTGACGTAATCCGATGCCGCGGAGGCCAGAAAAACCACCGGTCCCTGTAGATCTTCCGGGCTTCCCCAGCGTCCGGCGGGGATACGATCGACAATCGCCTTGTTGCGGTCTTCATCTTCGCGCAGGGCCTGCGTGTTATTGGTCGCCATGTAGCCCGGCGCAATGGCGTTCACATTGATCTGGTGCGCTGCCCATTCATTCGCCAGCAGGCGGGTGATGCCCAACACGCCGCTTTTTGACGCGGTGTAAGAGGGCACCCGGATCCCGCCCTGGAAGGACAACATCGACGCGATATTAATGATTTTGCCACCGTCACCCTGACGGATGAACTGGCGGGCGGCAGCCTGAGCCAGGAAAAACACCGATTTCAAATTCAGGTTCATCACATCGTCCCAGTCCTTTTCACTGAAATTCAGCGCATCTTCCCGGCGAATGGTTCCGGCATTGTTGACCAGAATATCGATACGGCCCATATCAGAAACCGCGCGAGTGACAATCTCTTCCACCTTATCCTGCTGACTGAGATCGGCCTGCACGAAGCTGAATCGGCGGCCTAGCGCCTCAACGCGCTCTGCCGTTTGCTGGGGGTTTTTGCGACTCACGCCGACGATGTCACACCCGGCTTCGGCAAGCCCTAGCGCCATGCCCTGGCCTAAACCGGTATCGCAACCGGTGACGATCGCCACTTTTCCGGAAAGATTGAACGCATTGAGAATCATAAGCACACCTCTGGCCTGTTTTTATCGTTGTGATGCAGGTAATGCGAGAAGCATAGAGGTGAGGGCGTGAAAACTCAAACTAAAATAAAACGATGTTTTAATTAATTTGACGGCGTCGGCGTTTTTATGACAATTGCCCGGCAACGATGCTGCCGGGCACAGTAACTTAACCGAACAGGTGCTCGGTGGTCAGCTGCTCCAGGGAGGAGAGTTTGACGTTAGCGAGCACGTAGCGCGGGTCAGCCTGGTTTTCATGTTCAGGCACCACAATTGAGCGCATGCGCGCGGCTTTGCTGGCGATCATTCCGTTAACGGAGTCTTCCAGCGCCACGCAGGTCAGCGGGTCAACGCCCAGTTTCGCGGCGCAATCCAGATACACCTGTGGATGCGGTTTGCTGTATTGAAGCTTTTCAGCGGAGGCGAGGGCGTCGAACTGCTCACGCAGGTCGAACATTGCCAGCACTTTTTCCAGCATGTGCAGCGGTGAAGCGGAAGCCAGGCCCACCTTCAGACCCTGAGATTTGCACAGCGCAATGGCTTCTCGCGCACCTGCCAGCAATGGGCGTTCTTCTTCAACCAGGGAAATCGCACGACTGATGATGCGTGCGGTGACTTCTTCACGGCTCGGCCCGTTCCACGGCTGTTGCGCGAACCAAAGTTCGACCACCATGTCGATACGCAGACCAAGCGTGTCAGGCAATTCGTTACGGCGCGAAATATCGACACCCAGACCGGCAATAACATCCAGTTCGGCACGATCCCACAGCGGTTCGGAATCAATCAGTAAACCATCCATATCAAAGATAGCGGCAAGAATTTGACGCTGGGCTGTCATAAGGCAACTCCTGTAGAGGTAAAAAGGCCTGAGATTCGACCTAATCGTACACCATATCGCTTTTAAAGCGCAGGCGAAAAGGCACAACTAAAGGTAGACTTACAGCGAAACAGAAAGCGCGTCTGAACAAGGGGAACCCATGACGTATCAACAAGCTGGACGCATCGCCATACTGAAACGCATTTTGGGCTGGGTCATTTTTATCCCGGCCGTGATTTCCACGCTAATATCGGTGTTCAAATTCATGTTTGAGCACAGTGAGAAGCAACCAGGCATTGACGCCGTTCTGCTCGATTTTGCTCACGTCATGATTGAGATGATCCGTTTTAATACGCCGTTCCTGAATTTCTTCTGGTACAACTCGCCGCAACCGGATTTCCACCACAGCCTGAACATCGGCTTCTGGATTATTTTCGCGCTGGTGTTTGTTGGCCTGGCACTGCAGTCTTCCGGCGCGCGTATGAGTCGTCAGGCGAAGTTTGTCCGTGAAGGCGTGCAGGATCAGTTGATCCTCGAGAAAGCGAAAGGGCCGGAAGGCTTAAGCAGAGAACAAATTGAGGCCAAAATTGTGGTTCCTCACCACACCCTCTTTTTACAGATTTTCGAGATGTACGTTCTGCCGGTGATTGTGATTGTGGCGGGATACTTCTTCTTTAAACTGTTAGGTTTCCTGTAATAAAAAAAACCGGTCATCGAGACCGGTTTATTTTTTATGCTTGCGGAAATGGCCGCGGCTTTCCTTCGTTGTCCACCGCCACGTAGATAAACAGCGCTTCGGTTGCTTTATAACGCTGACCGATAGGCTCAGAAGAGACCTTCTTCACCCACACTTCAATGTTTACCGTAATCGACGTTGTCCCGCGTTTGGTGCAGCGTGCGTAGCAGCACACCACGTCACCGACCGCGACCGGACGCAGGAACGTCATGCCATCAACACGCACCGTCACCACGCGACCCTGGGCAATTTCTTTGGCCATAATCGCGCCGCCGAGATCCATCTGCGACATAATCCAGCCGCCAAAAATATCGCCATTAGCGTTGGTGTCCGCGGGCATCGCCAGCGTACGTAGAACCAAATCGCCCACAGGCGCTTCACTGCTTGCAGTCATTTACTTGTCGTCCTGCGGCATGTGGCGGTAGATGTATACGCCGCTCAGCAGCGTGAAAATCAGGGTAAGGGCGGTTAAGCCAAAGACTTTAAAGTTTACCCAGATATTCTGCGGCATCCAGAAGGCGATATAAATGTTTGCCAGACCGCACACAATAAAGAACAGCGCCCAGGCAATATTCAGACGCGACCAAACGAACTGCGGCAGGGTCAGTTCTTTACCCAGCATGCGCTGGATCAGCGGCTTTTTCATGATCCACTGGCTGAACAGCAGCGCACCGGCGAACAGACCGTAAATCACCGTGACCTTCCATTTGATAAATTCATCGTTATGGAAGAACAATGTCAGACCGCCGAATACCGCAACGAGCACGAAAGTGAACAGTGCCATTTTTTCAACTTTGCGATAGCGCACCCAGCAGTAAATCAATACCACCGCGGTGGCGATGATCAGCGCCGTGGTCGCGGTGTAGATGTCATAAAGTTTGTAGAAAACGAAGAACACCACCAGCGGTAAAAAATCCAGAAACTGCTTCATACATCGGTTCCGTATTTCAGTAACGGCCCGGGAGCACCGGGCCTGAGGGAGATCAGTTACGAATAAGCATATACAGGCGGAATAAATAGATCAGCAATAAAGCGGAAATAAGGTTGCTGATGCAGTTCACCACCACCGCGCCTACGTTTGGCGTCAGCACGGCAAAGTGAGGTGCGAAGATAAGCAGCAGCGTTTTCGCCAGCAGCCAGCCGATGACCGCCGGGGCCACCAGACGCATATTCGCCCACGCCAGACGCATACTGCTGCGCAGTGAGTTGAAAATACCCAGCTTGTCCTGGACCAGCATAATCGGTGCAAAGGAGAACACGATAGCCAACAGCACGCCTGGAACCACAATCAGCATCACGCCCATCTGCACCAGGAACGTGGTGAGGAAGATGAGCAGCAGTAATTTCGGCAACACCGGAGCGCTGGCACCGATGGCACGCAGAGCGCTGACGCGCTGACCCGCAGAGATCATCTGGATAAGCAGCAGTACGCCGCCCGCGAGAATGGCATTACCAATCAGGCCAGAGAACGTCGACGCCGCTGACGCACGCAGCAGGATCTGCTGCTGTTCCGGCGACATGTTTTGCACCAGGTCAAACAGCCCTACGCTACCCGCAAGGTTATCGCCGCTGCTTAACAGGGCGAGCTGTTCGTCGCTCGGTGAAAACGCATGGCCAAGTACCACCGTGATAAACGCACACAACAACGCAATCAGCAGAACCGTAACGAACTGATTACGAAAAAAATTACCCGTGTCACGGTAAACCGACTTAGCCGTGATAGACATGCACTCTCCTTGAGTCTGGCTGGTAGTAATAAGCCGGCAATTGTAACTCACCCGACGTCAAAGTGGCAGCATCAACACCTGTATGGAAAGGCATATCTTTGTAAAGGAGTAGTAAGCAAAAACGGGGCCTGGAAGCATTTCGACCATAATTTAACCCATAGCATCATCTTTACTCTGACGGGAAAGTGAGGCAAAGCGCCCAAACCGACTTTTTTGTAACAGAGAAAAGTCAAAATTGATTCAGATGGCGTTTATTTGTAAGTGATCCACCGCCAAAAATTAATCCAGATCAATGAATGTTAAATCTCAGGGATGAATGTGATCTGAGTTAGATCGTTTTTACTTATTTGTGGGTATATTCAGCGCGCTTATAAAACCATAGGGAAGGAGTGGATATGAAAAAGTTAGCAGTGGCAGCGCTGGTATTAAGCAGTCTCTCTGGCGGAGCGTGGGCGCATGAAGCGGGCGAGTTCTTTATCCGTGCGGGTTCGGCAACGATTCGTCCTACGGAAGGCTCGGATAATGTGCTGGGCCTCGGAAGTTTCACCGTTGATAACAATACTCAGCTCGGTTTAACCTTTACCTATATGGCGACGGATAACATTGGTATCGAGCTGCTGGCCGCTTCGCCGTTCCGCAGTAAAGTCGGCACCGGCCCGACAGGAACCCTTGCGACGGTGAATCTGTTACCGCCTACACTGATGGCACAGTGGTATTTCTTTGATGCCAGCAGCAAAGTTCGCCCGTACATCGGGGCAGGTATCAACTACACCACATTCTTTAACACCGATTTTAACGATACGGGTAAAGAAGCCGGTCTCTCTGACCTGAGCGCTACGGACTCCTGGGGGGCTGCGGGACAGGTGGGTGTCGATTATCTGATTAACCGCGACTGGCTGATTAACGCCTCGGTCTGGTATATGGATGTGGACACCGACGTGAAGTTTAAGGCTGCTGGAGAGAATCAAACCATTCACACCCGCCTGGATCCGTGGGTATTTATGTTCTCGGCAGGTTATCGCTTCTGAGTGTAATAAGAGTGGCTGCCGGGCAGTCACTCTTTGCTGCAAGGCACTTGTCACTCGCCTGAAATTTATAAATAAATTGCTTACAGTTGCTCCTGCCGCTTCGCTCGCATCTGCGCACGTTCTACCTACAATAGCGCGCTCAATTATTAGACGTAGATGTTAACAATGAAATTTAAATCCCTCTTTCTTATTTCGGCACTCGTTATTGCCGGTTGCAGTGCCAGCGGCAACACCGCCAGCGAACAGCGTGCTTCCATTCAAAAAATGCGCACCGACACCTTAACCAAGCTGTATAACCTGCATCCGGAAGCCCGCAGTGATATTCAGCACTCTAATGGTTACGCGGTCTTCTCTGGCAACAGCAGCAAGATTTTCGTTGTGGGCTTCGGCGGCGGTTACGGTGTGGTGAAAGACCTGCACACTGGCAAAGATACCTACATGAAAGTGGCGCAGGGCGGTGCAGGCGTTGGCGTAGGTATCAAACAACTGAGCACGGTGATTGTCTTCCACGACAGTAAATCCCTGAACAAATTCATCACCGATGGCTACGTTGTCGGCGCAGATGCTAACGCGGCAGCGAAGTATGACGACAAAGGTGCAGGTACTGGCGCGTCGGCAAGTGGCGTAGCGACAGATGCGAAGTCCTTGCCATCTATGGTCAGCGTTTACGAAATCACCGAAAAAGGCCTGGCGGCGCAGGCGATGATCAACGGCTACAAATACTGGCCGGATGAAGACCTGAACAAAAAGTAAAAAAAGCCCGCGCAAGGCGGGCAAGTCATACTGGAAGCAATGTGAGCAATGTCGTACCGAATACCTGAGTGATTTACTCAACTACTCGGTATTGAGAAAGATAATGCTTCTCATTAATAACTTCAACCCCTTCTTTCTTGGGGATGTTATTCAATGAGAAAGACGGTCCGGTTCTGGCGCCGTCTGGGAAATAACCAGACGGCGTAAAGATTATGCGCTGTGGGTAGCCGCCTTCATGTTTTGCACGAAGGTTTTCAGTTCTGCCAGCATCGTGGTTGGATTATCGAGGTTTTTCTCGATAATTTTCACAATCGCCGAACCGGAAATCGCACCAGCCGCACCGGCCCCGACGGAGGCCGTCACCTGGTCCGGGGACGAAATACCAAAGCCCTGCAACGGAGGCGCGGCGTGGTATTCGGTCAGTTTTTCAATCAGGTGATGCAACGGCAGCGCGGCGCGATTTTCCGCTCCGGTTACGCCCGCACGGGAAAGCAGGTAGGTGTATCCGCGACCGTGGGAGGCAATCTGGCGCAGCAAATCGTCATCGGCGTTTGGCGGGCAGATGAAGATCGGTGCCACGTTATGGCGCATTGCCGCCTGACGAAACTCCGCCGATTCTTCTACAGGGACGTCCGCCACCAGCACGGAATCCACGCCCACGCGCGCGCACTCAGCGTAAAACGCATCAATGCCGCGGTTAAAGACCAGGTTGGCGTACATTAGCAGGCCAATAGGAATGGTCGGGTGTTTCTGACGAATAGCGGCCAGCATTTCGAAGCACTGCGTCGGCGTCACACCTGACGCAAACGCGCGCAGCGTGGCATCCTGAATCGTTGGGCCATCGGCCAGCGGGTCGGAGAAGGGAATGCCCAGCTCCAGCGCATCGGCACCGGCTTCAATCAGGGTGTCGATGATTTTCAGCGACTGCTCCGGGTTCGGATCGCCCAGCGTTACGAAGGGAACAAATGCGCCTTCCTTGCGTTTTTTCAGCTCAGCAAACAGGTTGTCATAGCGTTCCATCAGATTTCCCCTCGCGCTTTCAGAATGTCATGTACGGTGAAAATGTCTTTATCGCCGCGACCGGAGAGGTTAACCACCAGCAGCTGCTCTTTTTCAGGGTTCTCGCGCATCATTTTCAGTGCGTGAGCCAGGGCGTGGGAAGACTCCAGCGCCGGGATAATGCCTTCGTGGCGGCTCAGCGCTTTAAATGCGTCCAGCGCTTCGTTATCGGTGATCGAGACATATTCCGCGCGACCGATGCTGTTCAGGAAAGCGTGCTGCGGCCCCACGGACGGGAAATCCAGCCCGGCAGAAATAGAGTAAGACTCTTCAATCTGGCCTTCTTCGGTCTGCATCATCGGCGATTTCATGCCGAAGTAGATGCCTACACGACCGTGTTTTAACGGCGCGCCATGCTCACCGGTTTCAATCCCGTGCCCGCCTGGCTCAACGCCAATCAGGCCGACAGCAGTGTCGTCGATAAAATCAGCAAACATGCCGATAGCGTTAGAGCCGCCGCCGACGCAGGCAATGACCGCGTCCGGTAGACGGCCTTCACGTTCCTGAATCTGCACTTTGGTTTCTTCGCCGATCATGCGCTGGAACTCACGCACGATGGTCGGGAATGGGTGCGGGCCCGCCGCGGTGCCGAGCATGTAGTGCGCGGTTTCATAGCTACCAGACCAGTCACGCAGCGCCTCGTTACAGGCATCTTTCAGCGTCGCTGAACCGCTGTGTACGGGGATCACTTCTGCGCCCATCAGACGCATACGGAATACGTTTGGCGACTGGCGCTCAATGTCTTTGGCGCCCATGTAAATTCGGCATTTCAGGCCGAGCAGGGCACATGCCAGAGCGGAGGCCACGCCGTGCTGACCGGCACCGGTTTCCGCGATGATTTCGGTTTTACCCATGCGTTTCGCCAACAGCGCCTGACCCAATACCTGGTTCGTTTTGTGCGCACCGCCGTGCAGCAGGTCTTCACGCTTGAGGTACAGCGTGGTTTTGGTGCCTTCGGTCAGGTTCTGACATTTGGTCAGCGCCGTCGGGCGGCCAGCGTAGTTTTTTAGCAAGTCGGTGAACTGTGCCTGAAATTCCGGATCCTTCTGCGCGCTCACAAACGCTTCTTCCAGCTGGCGCAGGGCAGGCATCAGGATCTGCGGCACGTACATGCCGCCAAATTCACCAAAGTACGGGTTCAGTAATGTATTCATGTCCATTTCCTTAATATGCGCGCAGCGTCTGAAAAACCGAGGCCAGTTTGCTGGCATCTTTAATGCCCGGTTCAGACTCTACGCCAGAATTGAAATCGAGCCCCGCGCAGCCGCTTTTTGCCGCTTCTACACAGTTATCGGGGCTAAGGCCGCCAGCCAGCAGGACGTTACTCAGGTCCTGACCGTTGAGCAGCGACCACTCGAAACGTTGTCCGCTGCCGCCCTGGCCGTTATCGAACACGTATTTGTCGACGTGATTCAGGTTGCGGGCGGGCAGGGAATCTTTGACGCTTAGCGCTTTCCAGATTTGCACGTGGGCAGGCAGCGTGGCGCGAAGTTCGTCGATATAAACCTGGTCTTCATGGCCGTGCAGCTGAACCGCCGCCAGTGACAGACTCTCGACTTTCGCTGCCACGTCGCTGATGGCTGTATCACGGAATACGCCAACGTAGCTCAGAGGCGCGCTGTTAATGACGTCACGTGCCTGGGATTCATCCACAAAACGGGGTGAGGAAGGCACAAAAATCAGTCCGCCGAAGACGGCACCGGCTTCATACGCGGCCTGTGCATCCTGGGCGCGGGTTAAGCCGCAAACTTTGTTTTCACCCAGCAGCACGCGGCGCACGGCGGCATTCAAATCGTCGTGCGACATCATTGCCGAGCCAATCAGGAAACCGTTGGCAAAGTGGCTCAGTTCGCGCACCTGGCCGTAGGTGTTGATGCCAGATTCGCTAATAACCGTCACGCCAGCGCCTAAACGCGGCGCTAATTGGCGGGTGCGATCGAGATCGATAGAGAGGTCGCGCAGGTCGCGGTTGTTGATACCGACGACTTTGGCGTTAAGCGCGATGGCGCGCTCCAGCTCTTCTTCATTACTCACTTCGGTCAGCACGCCCATGCTCAGGCTGTGTGCCACCGCCGATAGCTGGCGGTACTCTTCATCGTCGAGCACGGACAGCATCAGCAGGCAGGCGTCGGCCTGATAATGACGCGCGAGGTAAATCTGGTACGGGTCGACGATGAAGTCTTTGCACAGAATGGGCTGCGGCGCGATTTGGCTGACAATCGGCAGGAAATCGAAGCTACCCTGGAAATACTTTTCATCGGTCAGGACGGAAATCGCCGACGCATAGTGTTTGTAGATCCCCGCGATACGCGCCGGGTCGAAGTCTTCACGGATTACCCCTTTAGACGGGGACGCTTTTTTGCACTCCAGGATGAAGGCGGTGCGTGCGCCCTGCAGCGCGTCGTAGAAATGACGCGTGCTCGGCTGGATCTCATTCTGAAAACTGGCTAACGGTTGCTGCACTTTACGGGCGTCGACCCAGATGCGTTTATCAGCAACGATTTTAGCTAAAACGGTCTGCATTTCTTATCCTCTAGCCGCTAATGCGGTCACGCGATCGTAGGCTGCACCACTGTGCAGGACGTCCAGCACCTGTTGCACGTTGGCTTTCAAATCTTCATGGCCGTGAAGGCGCATCAGCATGGCGACGTTGGCGGAGACAGCGGCCTCGTGGGCGGCTTCACCTTTACCTTGTAGCAAGCGTGAAAGAATGTCACGGTTTTCTTCCGGCGTGCCGCCCGCCAGCTGTTCCTGATGATATGGCGTCAGGCCAAAGTCATCGGCGGTCAGCTGATAGCTCTGAATTTCGCCGTCTTTCAGTTCGGCAACCACGGTCGGCGCATGCAATGAAACCTCATCCATACCGCCGCTGTGAACCACCGCCGCACGCTGATACCCAAGCACGCGCAGGGTTTCGGCAATCGGCAGCACCAGTTCCGGGCTATAGACGCCAATCAGCGCAATCGGCGGGTGCGCCGGGTTGATCAGCGGCCCGAGCACGTTAAATAGGGTGCGGGTTTTTAACTGCTGACGAACCGGCATCGCGTGGCGAAAGCCCGTGTGGTATTTCGGTGCGAACAGGAAACAGACGCCCAGATCATCCAGCGCTTCGCGGGATTTCTCGGCGTTCATCTCCAGATTGATACCGAAAGCGGCCAGTAAATCGGACGAACCGGATTTGCTCGATACGCTGCGGTTGCCGTGCTTCGCCACTTTCAGGCCACACGCTGCGGCCACAAAGGCGCTGGCGGTGGAAATGTTGATGCTGTTGCTGCCGTCGCCGCCGGTACCGACGATATCGGCAAACGGATAATCCGGACGCGGGAACGGAGCGGCGTTTTCCAACAGGGCAGTAGCGGCCCCGGCGATTTCCTGCGGCTGCTCACCGCGAACTTTCATGCTCACCAGTGCGGCGGCCAGCTGTTCTGGTTTCACTTCTCCGCGTACGACCGCAGAAAATAACTGGTGGCTTTCCGGCTGGGTCAGGGTTTGCGCCTGATACAGTTTTTCCAGAATTGGCTGCAGGGTGTTCGCCGGTTCGAGTTTCTGCAATGCCCATTCCAGGGTCTGCTCCAGCAGGCGTGCGCCGTGGCTGGTCAGAATCGATTCGGGGTGGAACTGGAAACCCACTACGCGGTCGGCGTCGTGACGCACCGCCATCACCATGCCGTTATAGCTGGCGTTGATGGTCAGCCCGGCGGGGACATTGCTCCCGACCAGAGAGTGATAGCGCGCGACCGGCAGCGGATTCGCCAGCCCGGCGAACATTGCCTGACCGTCATGCTCAATGCTGGAGGCTTTACCGTGCAGGATTTCGCCCGCCTGGCCGACATAACCACCGTAGGCTTCAACAATCGCCTGATGCCCCAGGCAGATACCGATAATCGGCAGCTTGCCGCGCAGTCGGGTCAGCAGTTCCGGCATACAGCCGGCTTCCGATGGTGCACCCGGACCAGGGGACAGCATCAGAACAGGGTTATCCATGGTCGCCAGGCGTTCAATCAGGGTCTGAGCGGGAACGTGGTTCCGGTAAATCACCACGTTATGTCCGCTCGCGCGCAGCTGGTCTGCCAGGTTGTAAGTAAAGGAGTCGATATTGTCGAGCAGCAGAATGTCAGCCATTAGAAAATCTCCTTCGCGTGGTGGGCCTGGGCAATGGCGCGCAGTACCGCGCGAGCTTTATTACGGGTTTCATCGGCTTCGGACTGCGGTACAGAATCAAGCACCACACCAGCACCCGCCTGAACGGTAGCAATGCCGTTTTCAACAAAGGCAGAACGGATAACAATGCAGGTATCGAGGTCACCGTGGGCGGTAAAGTAACCCACCGCGCCGCCGTAGCTGCCGCGGCGTTCACCTTCAGCGGCCGCGATAAGCTGCATGGCGCGGACTTTCGGGGCACCGCTCAGCGTACCCATGTTCATGCAGGCGCGGTAGGCGTGCAGCACGTCCAGATCCTGACGCAGCTCGCCAACCACGCGGGACACCAGGTGCATGACGAAAGAGTAGCGGTCCACTTTGGTGAGATCCGCCACGTAGCGGCTGCCGGGCGTACAGATGCGCGCCAGGTCGTTACGCGCTAAATCCACCAGCATCAGATGCTCTGAAAGCTCTTTGTGGTCGGTACGCATTTCCAGTTCGATGCGGCTGTCGAGGTCACGATCGAGTGACCCGTCGGCGCGGCGACCGCGTGGGCGGGTCCCGGCAATCGGGTAGATTTCAATTTGACGGTTGCTGGCATCGTATTTCAGCGAGCTTTCCGGCGAGGCGCCGAACAGGCAGAAATCGTTATCCTGCATGAAGAACATATAGGGGCTTGGATTACTCTTCTTCAGCACGTCATACGCGGCCAGTGGCGATGGGCAAGGCAGAGAAAAGCGACGAGACGGCACGACCTGGAAAATCTCCCCGGCACGAATGGCGCGCTGCATTTTACGCACCACGGCGCCGTACTCGTCATCGCTCTGGTTAACGTCGGTTTTCATCTGCTCAATTTTGGTCACCGGCAGCGGAAGCGGCGGTTCGTTGAGTTGCTGACGAAGCTGGGCCACGCGTTGGATCAGACGCTGCCTCTCGCTGTCGAGCGGAGTAAACAGGCTCGCCTGAATGCGGGTGGTTTTGGTCTGATGGTCGATAACCAGCAGCGTTTCCGCTAAGTAGAAGCAGTAATCAGGGCAGGCCGTGTCGCTATTGAGCTGCGGCAAATCTTCGAAACCCGCGACCAGGTCATAGGCAAACAGCCCACCGAAGAACATCGCTTCGCGTTCATCAACCGGGACCGTAACCAGCGTTTGCAGCAGGCGGAAGGCATCGAACACCGACAGCGAACAGAGGCGCGCGTCTTCATCGAGCAGGTTGCTCACCGCCGGGAAGTGCAGGATGCGGCCATTCGGCTGACGCTGATTGTCGATGCCGGAAGGCAGGGCGCCGTCGAGTAAATCCAGCAGCGCAGCGCCGTTGTCAGACAGCGCCTGAATCGTGACGGTGTCACCTAACGCAGTGATCCGCAGCGCGCTATCGACTAACAGCAGGCTTTTTAAATCGTCTTTGCTGTCGATATCCGCCGATTCCAGCAGCAGGGTCGCTGGACGGGCACCGCACAGTTGGTGGAATAGCGCCGTCGGGTTTTCCCGGTAAATGGCGTCACTGGTCAGAAGTTCGAGCGCGGGTTTTTGTGTTTGCATTATCGTTCTCACCATCTCGGATATGTTTTTATTCAAAAAAAAGCCCGCACATTGGCGGGCCAGGTATCTGTTCGTCTTATGCAGACGCGTAGCTACAGCCCGATATTAGGTTGTACGCCACCCGCCATGCAGAGTGAAAGAAAAATGTGTCATCGCAGATACCTCGTCGTGTGGACTTGCGTACTAGTTAACTAGTCCGTGAGGGCAAAGTCAACCCCTGATTTCAGAAATTCATTCAGTAAGGCTATGATGGGTGCCGTCAAACCCAAACCTGATAGTGATAACTGAACACCGGAGTGATTTTGAGCGACCATCCCTACGCCGTGATTTACGACCTACACAGCCACACCACCGCCTCTGATGGCCGTTTGACGCCTGAGGAACTGGTGCATCGTGCGCTGGAAATGCGCGTGGGCACGTTGGCGATTACCGATCACGACACCGTGGCGGCCATCCCCGCCGCTCGGGCTGAGATCGCCCGCGCCGAACTGCCGCTCGAACTGATTACCGGGGTGGAAATTTCCACCGTCTGGGAAAATCACGATATCCACATCGTCGGCCTCAACATCGATATTGAACACCCGGAGATGACGGCCTTTCTGGCAGCGCAAACCGAGCGTCGCCAGCAGCGCGCTAAACTTATCGCTGAACGTCTGGAAAAAGCGCAGATCCCGGGCGCGTGGGAAGGGGCGTTAGCCCTGGCGGATGGCGGGGCGGTGACGCGGGGTCACTTCGCCCGTTTTCTGGTGGAATCCGGCAGAGCGAGCAACTTTAACGACGTCTTCAAAAAATATCTGGCACGCGGTAAAACCGGATACGTTCCGCCGCAGTGGTGTACAATAGATCAAGCTATTGATGTGATTCATCATTCTGGCGGCAAGGCGGTAATCGCTCATCCAGGACGTTATAATCTTTCAGCTAAGTGGCTGAAAAGACTGCTGGCTCATTTCAGTGAATGTGGCGGCGACGCCATGGAAGTCGCCCAGTGTCAGCAGGCTCCCCACGAGCGTGCGCAGCTTGCCACCTATGCGCGTCAGTACGGTTTACTGGCGTCTCAGGGCTCTGATTTTCATCAGCCCTGTCCGTGGATAGAACTCGGACGCAAGCTGTGGCTCCCCGCCGGGGTAGAAGGCGTGTGGCAAAGTTGGGAAACACAGCCCCAAAAGATCAACGAGAGGGAAGTATGAGTCAGTTTTTTTATGTCCATCCGGACAACCCGCAGCAACGCCTGATTAATCAGGCCGTTGAAATTGTGCGTAAGGGCGGCGTTATCGTGTACCCCACTGATTCCGGGTATGCGCTGGGCTGCAAAATTGAAGACAAGGGCGCGATGGAGCGAATCTGTCGTATTCGTCATCTGCCAGATGGCCATAATTTTACCCTGGTGTGCCGCGATCTGTCTGAGATCTCGACGTACGCCTACGTGGATAACGTGGCGTTTCGCCTGATTAAGAACAACACGCCGGGCAATTACACCTTCATCCTGAAAGGGACGAAAGAGGTGCCGCGCCGCCTGTTGCAGGAAAAGCGTAAGACCATTGGGATGCGTGTGCCTTCGAACCCGATTGCACAGATGCTGCTGGAAGCGTTAGGCGAACCTATGCTCTCGACGTCACTGATGCTGCCGGGCAATGATTTTACCGAATCCGATCCGGAAGAGATCAAAGATCATCTGGAGAAGCAGGTCGACTTGATTATTCACGGCGGTTATCTCGGCCAGCAGCCGACCACGGTTATCGATCTGACGGACGATTCACCGGTGGTTCTGCGTGAAGGCGTGGGTGATGTGAAACCCTTCAGTTAAGCCTTAAGAAGCGGCATTCACTGCCGCTCTTTCTTGAACCCATTACGGATGCAGTTTTAGTCCTTTAATGACTTTATCCACCGCTTTTTTCGGCCCACGAATCGCCAGACCCACCAGATTCAGCCGCGCGGCATCTTCAGCAAGAAACACTTCCCGATTCGCTTCGTCATGTCCCGTTGAAAACATCGCTTCCACGTAGGGTGTCAGGGTCAATTCACGTTCAATACCTTTCAGATGCGCCTTTTGTAAGGCTTCCAGGCCGGCTTCAAAAATCAGCATCGGCTCGCCCGCGAGCTGACCGTACTGGCGGCCAAGCCCGTCCACGTAAGGCTGGCCCAGGATTTCAGGGGCCGAAGCCGTAATACCCGAGGCCAGAAACGCCACAACGTTCAGACGCTGCCAGACGGCTAAATCATTGCGGACGATCAGCGCATTTTTGGTGTCAAAAATCACAGGTTTTCTCCATTCATTCTTGTAGTGAATAAACAGAATGGAAGTTTGGCGGGGGTTAAGATAGAACGTTTGTGCACTGACGCTGGTAAGCGGCGGGCGAAAGGCGATAGGCGCGCTGGAACCAGCGGCCCATATGGCTTTGGTCGGCAAAACCGACCAGCGACGCGACCTGCGCCAGGTCTTCACCTTTGGCGAGCAGCATCCGCGCCGTGCGTAAACGCAGGCGAACCAGCCACGCATGGGGGCTTAAGCCGAAGGTGTTTTTAAACTGACGGCTCAGCCGGAAGCGGTCGATTCCGGCCCAGGCGGCCAACTCATCAAGCCCAATATCGCTGCCCATCCTGTCATGAAGATAATCCCGTACCTGATACATCTGACGCTGGGCATCACTCTGCGCCGACGCCGGGCGTTGACGGATGTGCGTTGAAAGGTGTTCCAGCAGGTGGTCCAGGCTTTGATCGCGTGCCAGTCGGCCTTCCTGGTGGTGCAGGGCAAAGAAGCTCTGCTGAATAGCCTGCGTCAGCGCGATATCGTCGGTCAGAGTATTGCGAAAGGCCGAACCGAGGGCGGAAATATCCCCCAGCCCACGGGCGTCCATCATTCCGGAAAACCAGCGCTGCGGAATGTAGAGCATCGCGTAGGTAAACCCTCCGGCATCCGGCGCGTGTCCGTCATGCACGGCACCAGGTTCAATCAGAATTGCTCGACCCGGCGTGCTGGTGTGTAGCGCCCGGTGACAATGAAAGCGCTGTAGCCCTTGCTGCGTTACGCCGAGCAGCACTTCGTCGTGGTCATGCGGATCGTAGGCATGGCCCTTAAAGTGCGCGCTGACGCTTTCAATGCCGGTATCGGCATCGCGCTGAAGGGTCAGCCAGCTTTCAGGGTGGATCTGCTCGTCGGTGTCTTTCATTGACCTTCTCCGGGAAAACGAGAGGTAATCATTATTGACATGAATGTGCGACAGGTAAAGTTCAGCGATTGTCGCCGGGGCCGGGTATAACGAGATGAATCATTTAACCTAAAATTCATGTAAGATATGCGGTCACGCAGCGCCATGCGGGTTGAGAATGATTCATCCGGGGCGAAAAATGAGTTCTGTTGATGCGTTCAGTCTTATCTAACGTGTTGATTTTGCATATATACCAGACGCCTGGGAAGGCGACACCTAAAGGATGCTCGATGAGCGAGAAATTACAGAAAGTGCTGGCCCGCGCCGGCCACGGCTCCCGCCGTGAAATCGAAACCATGATTCAGGCCGGTCGTGTCAGCGTTGATGGCAAAGTTGCCACGCTGGGCGATCGCGTTGAAGTTATCCCCGGTCTTAAAATTCGTATCGACGGACATCTGATTTCCGTTAAAGAATCCGTGGAACAGATTTGCCGCGTGCTGGCGTACTACAAGCCAGAAGGCGAGCTGTGCACCCGTAGCGACCCGGAAGGGCGTCCGACGGTGTTTGACCGTCTGCCAAAACTGCGCGGCGCGCGCTGGATTGCCGTAGGGCGTCTGGACGTGAATACCTGCGGCCTGATGCTGTTCACCACCGACGGTGAACTGGCGAACCGCCTGATGCACCCGAGCCGCGAAGTTGAGCGTGAATACGCCGTGCGCGTGTTCGGTGAAGTTGACGAGAATAAATTGCGTCAGCTGTCACGTGGCGTGCAGCTTGAAGACGGCCCGGCAGCCTTCAAAACCATCAAGTTTACCGGTGGTGAAGGGATCAACCAATGGTACAACGTGACCCTGACCGAAGGGCGTAACCGCGAAGTGCGTCGCCTGTGGGAAGCGGTAGGCGTCCAGGTTAGCCGTCTTATCCGCGTACGTTACGGTGATATTCCATTGCCAAAAGGCCTGCCGCGCGGGGGTTATACCGAGCTGGATCTGGCCCAGACCAACTACCTGCGTGAGCTGGTAGAGCTGAAGCCGGAAACCGAATCCAAAGTGGCGGTCGAAAAAGATCGTCGCCGCGTGAAGGCCAACCAGATCCGCCGCGCTGTGAAACGTCACACGCAGGTGGGCGGTAAGCCGGCGAAGACCAGTGGAAACGGTCGTCGCTCCAGCAGCCGAAACAACGGCAGCGGTTCATAAGAAAAAAGGCCCCGAGGGGCCTTTTTTAATAGTCGATACCGAGCTGCGCTTTAATGCCTGCATCGAAGGCATGCTTCACCGGGCGTAGTTCGCTCACCGTATCCGCCATCTCCAGAATATCCCGATGACAGCCGCGACCGGTGACGATAACCGTCTGGTGATGCGGACGGTTGCGCAGTGCGGTCAGTACCTCTTCCAGCGGCAGATAATCGTAAGCCACCATGTAAGTTAGCTCATCGAGGATAACCATATCCAGGCTGGCATCGGCCATCATGCGCTTCGCATGTGTCCAGACCGCTAAACAGGCGGCGGTATCACCCGCTTTATCCTGCGTGTTCCAGGTAAAACCGGTCGCCATCACCTGAAACTCCACGCCGTGAGGCTCGAGCAAATTGCGCTCGCCGTTCGGCCATTCGCCCTTAATGAATTGAATCACGCCGACTTTTTTGCCATGACCTACCGCGCGCGTAGCCGTTCCAAATGCCGCCGTGGTTTTGCCTTTACCGTTACCGGTAAGTACCAGCAGGATGCCGCGCTCTTCCTGGGCGTCGGCGACGCGGGCGTCGACTTTTTCTTTCAGGCGCTGTTGTCGTTCGCGATGACGGTCGTCACTCATTGTGAAATCCCTGGTTTGCGGCCCGGCTGGGCATCGAAAGTCATCCCGGTTTTGCGACGGCTATCGTCACCCATCAGCCACAGATACAGCGGCATAATGTCGGCAGGGGTTTTAAGCTTCTGCGGATCTTCCGTCGGGAACGCGCTGGCTCGCATCCCGGTGCGGGTGCCGCCCGGGTTAATGCAGTTGACGCGCAGTTGACCCTGATACTCTTCGGCCAGTACTTGCATCATGCCTTCAGTGGCGAATTTGGAAACCGCATACGCGCCCCAGTTAGCCCGGCCCTGTTGCCCGACGCTGGACGAGGTGAAGACCAGCGAACCGGAATCGGATTTGAGTAATAAAGGAAGAAGCGCCTGGGTGAGGAGAAAGGTGCCGTTGACGTTTACCTGCATCACATCCTGCCAGACTTCCGGCTTTTGCTGGTCCATCGGTACGACGTCACCTAACAGACCTGCGTTATGTAGGACGCCATCAAGGCGCGGCGTGTGAATGCTGATTTTCTGCGCCAACTGTTGGCAGGTTTCTGGCGTACAAGTGAGCAAATCCAGGGTAAACCACTGTGGTGCAATGCCGCCTTGCTGTTGGATCTGCTGGGCAACGGCCCGCAGTTTTTCTTCATTGCGGCCCAAGAGAATCACGCTCGCACCGTAGCGGGCGTAGGTCAGAGCGGCTTCGCGACCGATACCGTCGCTGGCGCCGGTAACCAGAATGATGCGATTTTGTAGCAATTCGAGTTGCGGTTGATAATGCACGGGCTCTCTCCTGTGGCGCTTCGTCGCCCCACGTTACTGTTCTGCTTCTGTTTGTTCGCTTTTCGGCTTTATGCCCTAAACGGCGGGGTATTTCAATCAGCCAGACGGAAAGCCTGTTCAGAATTAACATTTTGTAATCATTTCATGGGCCATGAATAAAACGGGAAGCATGCTCGCATCGTACAATTCAGGCGGGAGACGCACCGTATGGGCTGTTGTACACTGTGCGCGATATCCGAGTGATTCTTTTCAAGGTGGAAGCGTGGAACTACTTTCTCAATATGGGTTGTTTTTGGCGAAAATCGCCACGATTGTGGTCGCGATTGCGGTAGTTGCTACGTTAATCGTGAATCTTACCCAACGTAAAAGGCAGCGCGGAGAGCTGCGGATCACGAATCTCAGTGAACAATATAAAGAGATGCAAGAAGATATGAGCGTGGCGCTGCTTGACGGCCCGCAGCAAAAACTCTGGCACAAAGCGCAGAAGAAAAAGCATAAGCATGAAGCCAAAACGGCGAAGGCTAACGCGAAGAAGGGCGTGAAAGAAACTGGCGATAAGCCCAAAGTCTGGGTGCTGGATTTCAAAGGCAGCATGGACGCCCATGAGGTGACCGCGCTGCGCGAAGAAGTGACGGCGGTGCTGGCGGTTATCAAACCGCAGGACCAGGTGGTTGTGCGTCTGGAGAGCCCTGGCGGCGTGGTGCACGGCTATGGGCTTGCCGCGTCACAGCTCCAGCGTTTGCGCGATAAGCAGGTCCCGCTGACCATTGCGGTCGATAAAGTGGCGGCCAGCGGCGGCTACATGATGGCCTGCGTCGGCAATAAAATTGTCTCCGCACCGTTCGCTATTATCGGCTCCATCGGCGTGGTTGCGCAGATCCCGAACTTTAACCGTTTCCTGAAAAATAAAGATATCGACATCGAATTGCATACAGCGGGCCAATATAAACGCACGCTGACGCTGCTCGGTGAAAATACCGAAGAAGGGCGACAGAAGTTCCGCGAAGACCTCAACGAAACCCATCTGCTGTTTAAAGATTTTGTGCATCAGATGCGCCCGCAGCTGGACATTGACCAGGTGGCGACCGGCGAACACTGGTACGGTCAACAGGCTCAGGATAAGGGGCTGGTGGATGAAATTGGCACCAGTGACGACCTTTTGCTGGGATTAATGGACGGGCATGAAGTGCTGAACGTTCGTTATCTGCAACGCAAGAAACTGATGGACCGTTTTACCGGCAGTGCCGCTGAAAGCGCAGATCATCTGCTGATGCGCTGGTGGCAGCGCGGGCAGAAACCGATGTTGTAAATGAAATGCGAGGCCTAAGCCTCGCATTTTTTTAATCAACCAGGTGGTATTTTTCTGACAGCTGGTGGGCCAGATATTTGAACATATTGAACACTGCGGTGCTCTTTGGCGTCGGCAGGCCTTGTTCGTCAAGATAGTATTCGCCGCTGAACACCAGCACGCCATTGCGCTGCGTCACGCCGGTGGCTTCGATACCTTTCATCGTATCGTCATGTTCACGGATCAGGCGGTTAGCTTCCACCAGCAGGGACTGGCTATCGATAGGTTGGGATGTTTCTTGCATCACGGACTCCTCTAAAACACTGACAACAGTTTACGCCCGGCGCGCCACGCGGGCAAATTTTCCCTGTTAAACACAAGGACATCGCGAGGTCTCGTCGGCTGGCGGGATTTGCTTTTGCATGCTAATAAAGTTGCGTAACGGATTTTATCAGGTACAGTGTGACGCTTTCGCATTCTGGCAACAGAATTGCTTGACATTCGACCGAAAATTCTTCGTGCTATACCACCTGGCAGGAAAAGGCCAGCAAACTCAATCCTCTGACTCAGGCTTCTGGGGCCGGACCAGAGAAGGGGTTGATATCCATTGACGCCGCCACAAGATTTAGGCACGTCGCCAGTGGAAGGTGAATTCAAGTGCGATATATGCACCACCTCCTTTTGGAAAGTGCGTATTCCTGGAAGAATCAAATTAGGTAAAGGTGAATATGGGTAAAGCTCTCGTTATCGTTGAGTCCCCGGCAAAAGCCAAAACGATCAATAAGTACTTGGGTAATGACTACGTGGTGAAATCCAGCGTGGGTCATATCCGTGATCTGCCGACCAGTGGCTCAGCAAGCAAAAAGAGCGCCGACTCTACCGCCGCCAAACCGGCCAAAAAGCCGAAAAAGGACGAACGCGGTGCGCTTGTAAACCGCATGGGCGTTGATCCGTGGCACGACTGGGCTGCCCAGTATGAAGTGCTGCCAGGTAAAGAAAAGGTTGTCGCTGAACTCAAACAGTTAGCTGAAAAAGCTGACCATATCTATCTCGCAACTGACCTTGACCGCGAAGGGGAGGCCATTGCATGGCACCTGCGGGAAGTGATCGGGGGTGATGACTCACGTTATAGCCGCGTGGTGTTTAACGAGATAACCAAGAATGCGATTCGTCAGGCGTTTGACACGCCGGGTGAACTGAATATCGACCGTGTAAACGCTCAGCAGGCACGTCGTTTCGTCGACCGCGTGGTGGGGTATATGGTCTCTCCGCTGCTGTGGAAAAAGATTGCCCGTGGCCTGTCTGCTGGACGCGTTCAGTCTGTTGCGGTACGTCTGGTGGTCGAGCGTGAGCGCGAAATTAAAGCGTTCGTCCCGGAAGAATACTGGGAAATTGATGCCAATACCGCGACGCCGTCAGGCGATGCGCTGCCGCTGGAAGTCAGCCATCATCACGATAAGCCGTTCCGTCCGGTTACACGCGACGAAACCATGGCCGCCGTTAGCCAGCTTGAAAAAGCGCGCTACAGCGTACTCGATCGTGAAGATAAGCCGACCAGCAGCAAGCCGGGCGCGCCGTTCATCACCTCCACGCTTCAGCAGGCGGCAAGTACCCGTCTCGGCTATGGCGTGAAGAAAACCATGATGATGGCTCAGCGTCTGTATGAAGCAGGTCACATCACTTATATGCGTACCGACTCCACTAACCTGAGTCAGGACGCGGTAAGCATGGTTCGCGATTACATTGGCGAAAACTTCGGTAAGAAATATCTGCCGGAAAACGCCAATCAGTACGCCAGCAAAGAGAATTCACAGGAAGCGCACGAAGCCATTCGTCCTTCTGATGTCGCGGTTGTGGCCGAGTCTCTGAAAGACATGGAAGCTGACGCGCAGAAACTGTATCAGCTGATCTGGCGCCAGTTTGTGGCGTGTCAGATGACGCCAGCACAGTACGATTCCACCACGCTGACCGTAGGCGCCGGTGATTTCAAACTGAAAGCACGCGGTCGTACGCTGCGCTTCGACGGCTGGACGAAAGTCATGCCTGCGCTGCGTAAAGGCGACGAAGACCGTACGCTGCCGCCGGTGAAAAAAGGCGAAGAGTTGACTCTTGTTGAGCTGCTTCCGGCTCAGCACTTTACCAAGCCGCCAGCGCGATTCAGCGAAGCGTCTTTGGTTAAAGAACTGGAAAAACGTGGCATCGGCCGTCCGTCTACCTATGCGTCGATCATTTCGACCATTCAGGATCGTGGCTATGTTCGCGTTGAAAGCCGTCGTTTCTACGCCGAGAAAATGGGTGAGATCGTCACTGACCGTTTGGAAGATAACTTCCGCGAGCTGATGAACTACGACTTCACCGCGCAGATGGAAAGCAGCCTTGACCAGGTCGCAAATCATCAGGCCGAGTGGAAGCAGGTGCTGAACGACTTCTTCGGCGACTTCACCCGTCAGCTCGAAACGGCGGAGAAAGATCCGGAAGAAGGCGGTATGCAGCCGAACCCGATGATCATGACCAGCATCGACTGCCCAACTTGTGGCCGGAAGATGGGTATCCGTACCGCGAGTACCGGCGTGTTCCTGGGTTGTTCCGGCTATGCGTTACCGCCGAAAGAGCGTTGCAAAACCACCATTAACCTGGTGCCGGAAAACGAAGTACTTAACGTACTGGAAGGCGACGACGCGGAAACCAACGCCCTGCGTGCTAAACGTCGTTGTGCCAAATGCGGCACCGCGATGGACAGCTACCTTATCGATCCGAAACGTAAGCTGCACGTCTGTGGTAACAGCCCGACCTGCGACGGTTACGAAATCGAAGAAGGCGAGTTCCGCATCAAGGGTTATGACGGCCCAATCGTTGAGTGTGAAAAATGTGGTTCTGAAATGCACCTGAAAATGGGACGTTTTGGTAAGTACATGGCGTGTACCAACGACGATTGCAAGAATACCCGTAAGATCTTGCGTAACGGTGAAGTTGCGCCGCCGAAAGAAGATCCGACTCCGCTGCCAGAACTGCAGTGTGAGAAATCAGATGCGTACTTTGTGCTGCGTGATGGCGCTGCCGGCGTGTTCCTGGCGGCCAATACCTTCCCTAAATCGCGTGAAACACGTGCGCCGTTAGTGGAAGAACTGTACCGCTTCCGTGACCGTCTGCCGGAAAAACTGCGCTATCTGGCAGATGCTCCGCAGGAAGACGGCCAAGGTAACAAGACCATGGTGCGTTTCAGCCGTAAAACGAAGCAGCAGTATGTGTCTTCTGAAAAAGATGGCAAAGCGACCGGTTGGTCCGCCTTCTTTATCGACGGCAAGTGGCAGGAAGTCGCGAAGAAGTAACGCGTATCTGAATCACTGAAAACTACCGAAAAGGGCCGCTCTGCGGCCCTTTTTTATGGCGATAATAACCACGTTATTATTTTTTCTTCACATCTATACACATCCGGTATAAATGATATAGTGGTTATAGTTAACCACTTTTTTATTATTAAATCGTATTAGGCAACCGCGCCATACGCTTATCGGATACCGGTCATGAAACTACAGCAACTCCGTTATATCGTTGAGGTTGTGAACCATAACCTCAACGTTTCCTCGACTGCTGAAGGGTTGTATACCTCTCAGCCAGGCATCAGTAAACAGGTCCGCATGCTCGAGGATGAGCTGGGTATCCAGATATTTGCCCGAAGCGGAAAACACCTGACGCAGGTGACTCCGGCGGGGCAGGAGATTATCCGTATCGCGCGCGAAGTCTTGTCTAAAGTCGATGCGATAAAGTCGGTTGCCGGGGAACACACCTGGCCGGATAAAGGCTCGCTTTACGTGGCAACTACCCACACGCAGGCGCGTTATGCGCTGCCGGGCGTTATCAAAGGCTTTATTGAGCGTTACCCGCGCGTGTCGTTGCACATGCACCAGGGTTCGCCGACGCAAATCGCCGAGGCAGTCTCCAAAGGCAATGCGGATTTCGCCATCGCCACTGAAGCGCTGCATCTGTATGACGATTTGGTGATGCTGCCGTGCTACCACTGGAACCGTTCTATTGTGGTGACGCCGGACCACCCGTTGGCAGGGACAGGGTCGGTGACCATCGAAGAACTGGCGCAGTATCCGCTGGTCACGTATACCTTTGGTTTCACCGGGCGCTCAGAGCTTGACACTGCGTTCAATCGCGCAGGGCTGACGCCGCGTATCGTATTCACAGCAACCGATGCTGACGTTATCAAAACCTATGTGCGCCTGGGTCTGGGCGTGGGCGTGATTGCGAGTATGGCCGTTGACCCGGTATCCGACCCTGACCTTATTAAGCTCGAGGCCGGCGATATCTTCAGCCACAGCACCACCAAGATTGGTTTCCGCCGCAGCACCTTCCTGCGTAGCTACATGTATGATTTTATTCAGCGCTTTGCACCGCACCTGACCCGCGACGTGGTCGATACCGCTGTGGCGCTGCGCTCGAATGAAGATATCGAAGAGATGTTTAAAGATATTAAATTACCTGAGAAATGATTCCGCAGGGTATTAATGATATCCCTGGCAACGGGGATATCGTGAAATAGATCACTTAACGTAAATTAAAATCCCCCTCATTTGCATTTATCCTTTTTCTGGTTTCCATTCCCCACCCCTCGATACCCATTAATGTGCTGTTTAAACTCGACAAAAGTAGAAACTATTTTGCCTCTACGCAAATTTTTATCGTCAATTATTTATTTGCCGTCAAAGATTGAAGATCCAATGGGTAACCATTCGTAAAATCGCTGGATTTTTAGCGCTTTTTTAATTAGGATTTATCTCAATGATGATTACTGGTACCGATTGTTCGGTGCAACAATGATAAGTGACGCCGATTGTATGAGGTTAGCAATGCCATCAGGACGTGAAGAACCGCAGAGGGATGCTGAGCTGAAGCGAAAAGCCTGGCGGGCGGTATTCCTGGGCTCTGCGCTGTTTTGGGTGGTTGTTGCACTGCTCATCTGGAAATATTGGGGTTAAAAATGGTTGTTTCTGGTCAGAATCTGCCCGTGAAGGCCACATGTCAGTCAAATGACAAACCACAAGAACGCAAGAAGGGGCCGGTAACCGTTCCTGCCTCCTGGAAACTGACGACCCAGCAGAAGGGTTTTATTGATTCCTTCGCTGATGCCGACGATAAAAAAAGCTAATCATTCAATTTAATATTTCGGTGAGTTTGCAGTACGTTCGTTTTTGTACTCGTTAATAAATACACCACAGCAATAAGACCACTGCCTGAATAGGCAGTCAGAATGAATAACTATGAGTGTTAATATAATGAATACGAACCGTAACCTGAAATACTGGTCATGGATGGGAGCTTTTACAGTTTCAGTCCTTTTCTGGTGCCAGCTGGTCTGGATGCTCATCAAATAATCCTCTGATAAACCCGGCGCTTACGCCGGGTTTTCTTTTTTCTGCCTGTCATATATCCCTGCCATTTATCAATTCGGGTTGTTATCAAAGCGTTACGTTCTGGTTGTGTTATCTTTATAGACAGACCCTGAGGAGTATCAGGGAGTCGCAATCCCTGTCATTAAGGAGGAGCTATGTCGTCAACCCTACGAGAAGCCAGTAAGGACACGCTACAGGCCCAAGCCAAAACGTATCACTATTACAGCCTGCCGCTAGCCGCCAAAACCCTGGGCGATATTTCTCGCCTGCCAAAATCACTCAAAGTCCTGCTTGAAAACCTGCTGCGCTGGCAGGACGGTGATTCCGTGACCGAAGAGGATATCCATGCGTTGGCGGGGTGGCTGAAAAATGCCCATGCCGATCGTGAAATTGCCTATCGCCCCGCCCGAGTGCTGATGCAGGACTTCACCGGCGTGCCAGCCGTGGTCGATCTCGCGGCGATGCGTGAGGCCGTGAAACGCCTCGGCGGTGACACCGCGAAGGTGAATCCGCTTTCACCTGTCGACCTGGTGATTGACCACTCGGTTACCGTCGATCATTTCGGTGATGACGACGCGTTTGGCGAAAACGTGCGCCTGGAGATGGAACGCAACCACGAACGCTACGTATTCCTGCGCTGGGGCCAACAGGCATTCAGCCGCTTCAGCGTCGTGCCGCCGGGCACCGGTATTTGCCATCAGGTTAACCTGGAATATCTCGGCAAAGCGGTGTGGAGCGAGTTGCAGGACGGAGAGTGGATGGCTTATCCGGACACGCTGGTCGGTACCGATTCCCATACCACGATGATCAACGGCCTCGGCGTTTTAGGCTGGGGCGTCGGCGGGATTGAAGCTGAAGCCGCGATGCTCGGCCAGCCGGTATCAATGCTAATCCCGGATGTTGTCGGATTCAAACTGACCGGAAAATTGGCGGAAGGCATCACCGCCACTGACCTCGTGTTGACCGTCACCCAGATGCTGCGTAAGCACGGCGTGGTGGGTAAATTTGTTGAATTCTACGGGGACGGGCTGGACTCGTTGCCGCTGGCGGACCGCGCCACCATTGCCAATATGGCACCGGAATACGGCGCGACCTGCGGATTCTTCCCTATTGATGGCGTTACGCTGGAATACATGCGTCTCAGCGGGCGCAGCGATGATCAAATCGAACTGGTGGAAGCTTACGCCAAAGCGCAGGGCATGTGGCGTAATACCGGGGATGAACCGGTGTTTACCAGCACGCTTGAACTGGATATGAATGATGTCGAAGCGAGTCTTGCTGGTCCGAAACGCCCGCAGGATCGCGTGGCGCTTGGCGATGTGCCGAAGGCCTTTGCGCAAAGCTCTGAGCTGGAACTGAACACCGCGCAGAAAGACCGTAATCCGGTCGACTATACGTTGAACGGGCATCAGTATCAGCTGCCGGACGGTGCGGTGGTGATCGCTGCTATCACCTCCTGTACCAATACCTCCAACCCGAGCGTGTTAATGGCCGCCGGACTGCTGGCGAAAAAAGCCGTCAAAATAGGCCTTCAACGTCAGCCGTGGGTGAAAGCGTCGCTCGCGCCAGGCTCCAAAGTGGTGTCGGATTACCTCGCCCATGCCAAACTTACGCCCTACCTCGATGAGCTGGGCTTTAACCTGGTAGGTTATGGCTGCACCACCTGTATCGGTAACTCAGGTCCGTTGCCAGACCCCATTGAAACGGCCATCAAAAAAGGGGATTTGACCGTGGGGGCGGTGCTTTCCGGTAACCGTAACTTTGAAGGACGTATTCATCCGCTGGTGAAAACCAACTGGCTGGCATCGCCGCCGCTGGTGGTGGCATATGCGCTGGCGGGTAACATGAATATCAACCTGACGACCGACCCGCTGGGGCACGATCGTAAGGGCGATCCGGTGTATCTGAAAGATATCTGGCCGAGCGGGAAAGAGATTGCCCGCGCGGTGGAAGAAGTGACGACCGAAATGTTCCGCAAAGAGTATGCCGAAGTGTTCGAAGGCACGCCGGAATGGAAAGCGATTCAGGTCGATAAATCAGACACCTACGGCTGGCAGCAGGACTCCACTTACATCCGCTTGTCGCCGTTCTTCGATGAAATGGGGTTAGAACCGGACCCGGTGCAGGACATACATGGCGCGCGTATTCTGGCGATGCTCGGTGATTCCGTGACCACTGACCATATTTCCCCGGCAGGGAGTATTAAACCGGACAGCCCGGCAGGGCGTTATCTGCAAAATCACGGCGTCGAACGTCGCGATTTTAACTCCTATGGCTCACGTCGCGGCAACCACGAAGTGATGATGCGCGGCACCTTCGCCAACATCCGTATCCGTAACGAAATGGTACCCGGTATTGAAGGCGGTATGACCCGTCATCTGCCGGGTACGGAAGTCATTTCGATTTACGATGCCGCAATGCGCTATCAGAAGCAGGGTACACCCCTGGCGATCATTGCAGGGAAAGAGTACGGCTCGGGCTCCAGCCGCGACTGGGCGGCGAAAGGCCCGCGTCTGCTGGGCATTCGGGTTGTTATCTCGGAATCATTCGAGCGTATTCACCGTTCTAACCTGATCGGGATGGGGATTTTGCCACTTGAGTTCCCGGCAGGCGTTACCCGTAAAACGCTGGGGCTCACCGGCGAAGAGCAAATTGACATCGCTGACCTGCAGAAGCTGAAACCGGGCGCAATTGTGCCGGTGACGCTGACCCGTGCGGACGGTAAACAAGAGGTGATTGATTGTCGTTGTCGCATCGACACGGCGACGGAGCTGACCTATTACCAGAACGACGGGATCCTGCATTACGTGATCCGTAATATGTTGCGTTAACCCAAAAGCGCCCGGCGGCGCAAGCATGCCGGGCCTACGTATCCCACTGTAGGCCCGATAAGCGTAGCGTCACCGGGCGTGATAACTCAGAACATCACCGGCAAACCCAGCCCGCGTTTAACCGCAAGCAGCGTTTTTTGCGTATGCTCATGGGCTTTCTCGCTCCCTTGCTTCAATAATCCCAGCAGCGTTTCTTTGTCGGCAATCAACTGCTGGCGCCGCTCGCGAATCGGGGCCAAAAGAGTCTGTAGGCAGTCTTCCAGCTCGTTCTTGCACTGTCTGTCGCCGAGTCCACCTTGTTGATAGTGCGCTTTCATTTCCGCCACTTTTTCTCCATCGGGATGAAAAGCATCGAGGTAGGTGAACACGACGTTGCCTTCAATTTTACCAGGATCGCTAATGCGCAGATGCGAGGAATCGGTATACATCGCGCTCACGGCATGCTGTATCTCCTGCTCGCTGGCGGAAAGCGTCAACGTATTGCCGAGCGATTTCGACATTTTGGCTGAACCGTCAATACCCGGCAGGCGGCCGGTGGCACTGAGCAATGCCTGACAGTGACGCAGAACCGGGGCGTTCATCAGGCTGTTCATCTTGTGCACAATCTCATTGGTCTGCTCAATCATCGGAAGCTGATCGTCTCCGACAGGCACAAGGTCTGCACCGAATGCGGTGATATCAGCCGCCTGGCTGATGGGATAGACCAAAAATCCGGTGGGCAGCGATCGGGCAAAACCTTTCTGCTGAATTTCATGTTTGACCGTGGGATTTCGTTCCACGCGTGAGACGGTGACGATGTTCATATACAGCATCGTCAGTTCTGCCAGCGCGGGAAGGGCGGATTGCAGGCAAATCGTGGTCCGGAGCGGATCGATGCCGACCGCCAGGTAATCGGCCATCACCTCGAGAATATTGCTGGCGATTTTGTCGGGCCGCGAGCCGTTATCGGTCAAACCCTGCAAATCGGCAATCAGAATAAATTGCGGATGTTGCTGCTGGAGCGCAATGCGCTGGCGCAGGGAACCCACATAGTGGCCGAGATGTAACGGCCCGGTCGGACGATCGCCCGTTAAAATACAGTGAGATGTCGACGTTGAAAGTGTCATCAGAAGCTCCTGTTATGACCACCGGAGACGGTTCTGTTGACAGAGTGGACGCCTTCCGGCGGCCTGAACTAAAAAAAAGAAAGGGGTATCAGGCGGCCTACGTTAAGGCTGCCACCAACGAGAAGTGAGGGACGTACGGGTGATATTCATGTTTCGACCTTACACCACTTCAGGCGCAGGCACAATCAACGGGGTTATGCTGGAGAAGCGGTGCCCACAGGCACCGCATCAGAATCAACTGCCGAGTAAATGGCCCATCTTGGCGGCTTTGGTATCGAGATAATGTTCGTTTTTCGGGTTGCGACCGACAATCAACGGCACGCGTTCAACAATGTTGATCCCGGCTTCGGTCAGAATTTCGACCTTTTTCGGGTTGTTGGTCAGCAGACGCACTTCGTCCACGCCCAGCAGCTTGAACATATCCGCACACAGGGTGAAATCACGTTCGTCGGCGGCAAAGCCCAATTGGTGATTCGCTTCCACGGTGTCATAGCCCTGATCCTGCAACGCATAGGCGCGAATCTTATTCAGCAGGCCAATGTTACGACCTTCCTGGCGATGATAAAGCAGAATACCGCGACCTTCTTCAGCGATGTGCGCTAGCGCCGCTTCCAGCTGAAAACCGCAGTCGCAGCGCAGGCTGAACAGGGCATCGCCGGTCAGACATTCGGAATGTACGCGCGACAGCACCGGTGTTTTCCCCGAAATATCGCCGAACACCAGGGCGACGTGATCTTGCCCGGTTGCCAGTTCTTCAAAGCCCACCATCAGGAAATCGCCCCAGGGGGTTGGCAGTTTGGCTTCTGCCACACGTTTAAGCTGCATGTGATTCTCCAGATTATATCGGCATGCATGTGCCTTCTGTTTGCGCCTATTTTGCCACAATGCCTGGGCTTCACCTAATGGCTGAAGGTTGTCTGCTGTTTAAGCGCACAATTCGACCTCTTTCACTGTTATGGCATTTTTCAGTTATGATTGTGATGTTTAAGGAAAAAGGAGAGATGATGCTTTCTATCGCCAGACGAACCGCGGCAGGAGCCGCCGTGCTACTCGTGATGCCGGTTGCGGTATGGATTTCCGGCTGGACGTGGCAGCCCGGACACAACGCCTGGTGGCTGAAGGTGCTCTACTGGGTGACGGAAACCGTGACCCAGCCGTGGGGCATCATCACCCATGTCATACTTTGCGCCTGGTTTTTATGGTGCCTGCGTTTTCGCCTGCGCGCCGCATTAACGCTCTTTGCGCTCCTGGCTGCGGCAATTCTGATCGGGCAGGGGGCTAAATCCTGGGTGAAGGAGCGCGTTCAGGAGCCACGACCGTTTGTTATCTGGCTGGAAAAAACGCAGCAGGTGCCCGTCGAGGAGTTCTACACTTTACAACGTAAGGACCGGGCGCACTTAGTGAAAGAACAGCTGACCGACAGGAATGATTTACCACTGTTTTTACGTCATCACTGGCAAAAAGAGACCGGATTTGCCTTCCCGTCCGGTCACACGATGTTTGCTGCCAGTTGGGCGCTGCTGGGCGTAGGGCTATTGTGGCCGCGTCGTCGCACGATAACCATCGCGATTCTGCTGGTATGGGCGACGGCAGTCATGGGCAGCCGGTTGCTGCTGGGGATGCATTGGCCGCGCGATTTAGTGGTTGCCACGCTGATGTCCTGGCTGTTGGTGACGCTTGCCACCTGGCTTGCACAAAAACTCTGTGGCCCGTTGACGCCGCCGGGGGAAGAAGCAAGGGATATCCGAAACCGTCAGTCAGAAGAGTAGCGCAAGTTGATTTCGGTCGTTTCCGCCCACAAATCCATAGCTGGCAGCACGCTTGGCAGTTTCGCCGTTGCGGCGAAGATGGTACTTTATAAGGCTGGAAGCGAAAGATCGAACATGATTTATTCACATAAACCACATAACGGGAAGTAATGTGAAATATTTACTCATTTTCTTATTGGTGTTGGCGATTTTCGTTGTCTCCGTCACCCTTGGCGCGCAAAACGATCAGCAGGTCACCTTTAACTATCTGCTGGCGCAAGGGGAGTTTCGGATCTCCACGCTGTTAGCGGTGCTTTTTGCCGCTGGATTTGCCATCGGCTGGCTGATTTGCGGCATGTTCTGGCTGCGTACTCGCGTCTCACTGCTGCGCGCTGAGCGCAAAATTAAACGCCTTGAGCAACAAATTGCCCCGGTCACTCCCGCTTCGTCTGCGCCGGTTGTTCCGGCTGTGAAGGAATAACTTTCTATGCTGGAGTTGTTGTTTCTGCTTTTGCCCGTCGCCGCCGCGTATGGCTGGTACATGGGCCGCAGAAGTGCACAACAGTCCAAACAGGACGATGCTAGCCGCCTCTCCCGTGATTACGTCGCGGGCGTAAACTTCCTGCTCAGCAATCAGCAGGACAAAGCGGTGGACCTGTTCCTCGATATGCTCAAAGAGGATACCGGCACCGTCGAGGCGCACCTGACGCTTGGCAACCTGTTCCGTTCGCGTGGTGAAGTTGACCGCGCTATTCGCATTCACCAGACCTTGATGGAAAGCGCTTCGCTGACCTACGATCAGCGCCTGCTGGCGGTACAACAGCTGGGCCGTGACTACATGGCTGCGGGTCTGTATGACCGCGCAGAAGACATGTTCAGCCAGCTGGTGGATGAAACTGAATTTCGCATCAGCGCGCTTCAGCAGCTGCTGCAAATTTACCAGGCGACCAGCGACTGGCAAAAAGCCATCGACGTTGCGGAGCGTCTGGTCAAACTCGGTAAAGAAAAACACCGTCCTGAAATCGCCCACTTCTGGTGCGAACTGGCCCTACAGCAAATGGGCAACAGCGACATGGATAAAGCCATGACGTTGCTGAAAAAGGGCGCCGCTGCCGATCGCAATAGCGCACGTGTGTCTATCATGATGGGCCGAGTGTTCATGGCCAACGGTGATTACGCCAAAGCGGTGGAATCATTGCAGCGGGTTATCGATCAGGACCGCGAACTGGTCAGCGAAACCCTGGAAATGCTGCAAACCTGCTATCAGCAACTTGGAAAAAACGAAGAGTGGGAACACTTCCTACGTCGCGCGGTGGAAGAGAACACCGGTGCTGCTGCCGAGCTGATGTTGGCGCAAATCATGGAACAGCGCGAAGGCGCTGATACCGCGCAAACCTACGTCACCCGCCAGCTTCAGCGCCATCCGACCATGCGAGTATTCCATAAATTAATGGATTACCACCTCAATGAAGCGGAAGAAGGGCGTGCGAAAGACAGCCTGATGGTGCTGCGTGACATGGTGGGTGAACAGGTGCGCAGCAAACCGCGCTATCGTTGCCAGAAATGTGGCTTCACTGCCTACACCCTCTACTGGCACTGTCCTTCCTGCCGGGCCTGGTCCTCGGTCAAACCTATCCGCGGCCTCGACGGCCAATAATTTTTAAAAAACCGATACATTAGTTACAACATACTTATTGGTTTTCGCACACTCTTTGTGGCATCGAGCCAACCATCGTCGGGCAGGTGAAAACGGAGAAATGTAGCCTGTCAATTTCGCTCTGTCGCAGGTAGAATGCACGCCGTTTACCGTTTTTACGCCGGTTGCGGCCCACAACAAGAAGGTCTGGTCATGACGTCTGAATCCCGTATTGTTACTTCCTCTCCCGTAGTCGTTGCCCTTGATTATGATAATCGCGACAAAGCACTGGCTTTTGTTGATCGTATCGACCCGCGCGACTGCCGTCTGAAAGTAGGCAAAGAGATGTTCACGCTGTTTGGGCCACAACTGGTGCGCGACCTGCAACAGCGCGGGTTCGATATCTTCCTTGACCTGAAATTCCACGATATTCCCAATACGACGGCACATGCGGTAGCCGCAGCCGCTGATTTAGGTGTCTGGATGGTGAACGTTCACGCCTCCGGTGGCGCACGCATGATGACCGCCGCGCGCGAAGCGCTGCTGCCGTTTGGCGAAGATGCGCCGTTGCTGATTGCGGTCACCGTTCTGACCAGCATGGAAGCCAGTGATTTACAGGATTTGGGCATTTCGCTTTCTCCTGCCGATCACGCGGCGAAGCTGGCGGCGCTCACCCAGCGCTGCGGCCTGGACGGCGTTGTATGTTCAGCGCAGGAAGCCGTTCGCTTCAAGCAGGAACTGGGCCAAGCGTTTAAACTGATTACACCGGGCATTCGTCCTGCGGGCAGTGATGCGGGCGACCAGCGTCGAATCATGACCCCCGAGCAGGCGCAGACGGCGGGCGTTGACTACATGGTGATTGGGCGCCCGGTAACGCAGTCTGCCGACCCGGCGCAAACGCTGCGACAGATTAACGCGTCGCTCACGAAGGAGGCCTGATGAACGATTCCAACAGTCGTCTGGTGTATTCCACCGACAGTGGCAGAATTGACGAACCGAAAGCGGTTGCCGAGCGTCCGAAAGGCGACGGTATTGTGCGCATTCAGCGTCAGACCAGTGGGCGTAAAGGCAAGGGCGTTTGCCTGATAACCGGCATTGATGCAGATGATACTGAGCTGGCGAAAATTGCCGCCGAACTGAAAAAGAAATGTGGCTGCGGCGGGGCGCTGAAAGACGGCGTGATTGAGATTCAGGGCGATAAACGTGACTTGATTAAATCTCTGCTTGAAGCCAAAGGCATGAAGGTGAAACTGGCGGGCGGTTAACGCCACCTGTTTTCCGGAACTGTCGCCAGAAATAATAAGGGCTACGCAATTGCGTAGCCCTTTTTAATACGGAAAGGTTTGTGCGTGAGTCAGACCTGAATATCGTTTTCTTTATTATTTCCCGAAAGGGAATTATTTACCGACCTGATGACCAATAATACCACCGACTGCCGCGCCACCCAGCGTACCGAGCGTACTGCCATCAGTCAGAACCGCACCACCTATCGCACCGGCACCGGCACCCAGCGCGGTGTTACGGTCACGTTTGGACCAGTTTGAGCATGCGCTCAGGGACATGATCAGTGTGGCAGCCAGCACGGCTGCGGTCATTTTTTTGCTCATTGAAGTCATAAAGTTCTCTCCTGAATAAACGCTCCACGAAAGTGCCTGCATACAGTTTAGTCCCGAATGGGAAGCCGTGCGGCATTCATGGAATTGTGTTGCGCAGGTGTTACTAAAATCACGCGAGTGATAGTCACTTCCTGTTATATCGCTAACATTAATTTTACGTCGTTAGAGGAGAACAGGCAGGTAAAAAATCTTAATTGGTGCGTCAGAAGAATCCTAGATGTGACAGGGTGTTGAAGAATGATACAGAATGGACATATCGGGTCGCGGAATTTCTTAGCAGGAAATTATTCGGGAAGAGAAAACCCCCGTGGACGGGGGCTTTTCTCACGGGCGTTTAACGATGTCTACAGTTAAACCGGCGTGTTCAAGCAGATGCTGATGGTCTGCGGAAAGGCCGTCATCGGTGATGACGCGATTAAACTTCTGCGTTGGTCCGAGCGGATAAGGGTGAACTGCGCCAAACTTCGAGCTGTCGCTCAACACAATGGTTTCACATTCTTTATCCAGCACAGCGGTTACCACATCTGCCCGCATCATATCGCGGCCGGTGAAGCCAGTATCACGCTGCCAGCCGTCGACCCCGATAAAGGCTTTGCTGAAATGAACCTGCTGGATGTACTGGCGGGTCAGCGGCCCAACCATACTCTCGCTTTTCTTCTGATAAATACCCCCGAGCAAAATCACTTCGCCCGGCGTTTCTTTCAGAAGATGCGCGATATAGCTGCTAACGGTGATGATGGTTATTCCCGGCTGCTCAGCGAGCGCGCGGGCGAGCAGGGCGTTGCTGCTGCCGTTCTCGATAAACACCGTTTCCCCTGGGCTGACCAGGCGGGCAGCATAGGCGGCAAGTTCGCGCTTGAGCGAGAAATTATTCATCATTCGCGTTTCAACGTCTTCGCTGTCGAGTGGTACGGCGAAGCCATGTGTACGGCGCAGATAACTTTGTTTTTCCAGAAGATTCAGATCCTGACGGATAGTTACCTCTGAAACCCCGGTCATCAGGGCGAGATCGGCAACGCTCATGCGGCCTTTGTCGATCACCATTTGCAAAATAGATTGTTGTCGGGCGTTCATATCAAGGTCACTGCTGTTTTAAATTTCCCAAGGGGATTTAGGCTGAGCGGATTTCTGTTCCAGCTCGCCGGATGCCTGAGCCAAAAGCTCTGCTTTCAGGATTTCGAGGTTGTTAATTGCAGAGTGGTAATCACCCGCCACCAGAATATCCAGTACGGTATCAACACGTTGAGCTAACTGGCGGGCATCGAGGTTTGACATAGGCAATCCTGAGAGAAATGTAAGAAAAATCAATGATGCAAAAAAAGGGGGCAAAAGAGAAGCGGAAAATGTCATGGGCTAAAAACACATAACGAAAAATTATAAATTACGACGCCTGGATATCCGCGAAAAATGGTCTGGATTAGTCTGATATTGCGCGCTGCGGTACTGGCGCACCATTTCATTCTTGCGCAGCGTGATGCGCGAATGGGATTCCCGGAGATTGCGTTTAATCTCTTCCCCGGCATGGGCGGATACTCATTGGTCAGCCGTCGGTCGGGCATGAAGCTTGCCGAACAGCTTATTTATCGTGGGGTAGCGCATACTGCGGAGTGGCTGTTGCAGAACCGGCATACACAGGTCTCGCTGCGCAAAGCCAGCTAGCGCAGATTGCGGGTCTGACGTCGCTTTAGCCAGCGCTCAAAAACGGCAGCGGGCATAGGCTTAGCAAATAAGAATCCTTGCCGTTCGTTGACGCCATTCTTGGTCAGAAAGGCGTCTTCTTTCGCACTTTCCACGCCTTCCGCGATCACCTGTAAATTCAGCGCCTGGGCCACTGCCACGATGGCACGCACCAGTGATTGTGCGACGGGTTGCTTATGCACATCGCGCACGAAAACCTGATCCAGTTTGATGGCATCAATCGGGAAACGGGCCAGCTGTGAAAGCGAAGAGTAACCGGTACCGAAGTCATCCAGATGCACCTGCGCGCCAAGCGCGCTGAACTGCTGGATTACCGACTGCGCCAGCTCTTCGTTCTCTATCAGACAACTTTCCGTCAATTCGACGTCGATAGGGCAGTATTCGAAATTGAGGTCACGCAGCGCCTGTTTTAAATCGCTAAATATGGTCTGGTCGGCAAGCTGACGTGCCGACATGTTCACCGCCACGCGCAGGTTTATGCCTTTGTCTCGCCACAGCGCCACCTGTCGCACCACGTCGAGCATAACCCAGCGACCGAGCGGCACAATCAGCCCGGATTCTTCGGCGTAGGAAATAAATTCAGTTGGCCCAATCAACCCGCGTTCCGGCGATTCCCAACGGACTAAGGCTTCCAGACTGCGAACGTCGCCGCGCCAGGTGATTTTCGGCTGATAGTGAATGACCAGCTGGTTGGTATCCAGCGCCTTACGCAGGTTGGTATCGAGCCACAGATACTCAAACACCCGCTGGTTCATCTCCGGGGAGAAGACGCAGAATTTACCCCGACCGCCTTCTTTGGCGGTGTACATGGCAGTGTCGGCGTTGCGGATCAGGTTTTCTTTGTCATTCCCGTGCTGAGGGGCGAGGGAAATGCCCAGCGAACAACCAGAATAGACTTCAATCAGTCCAATGCGAAACGGGTCACGCAGGCGAGTGAGAATGCGGGATGCCATCGCCTCCAGGCTGCCCTGTGAGGTTTGGGTCGCCAGAACGATAAACTCATCGCCGCCGAGACGCGCCAGGGTCTGGCCTTCTTCCAGGCAGCTTAAAATGGATAATGCCACCGACTGTAGCAGCTGATCGCCAAACATATGCCCGTAGGCATCGTTCACCTTTTTGAAGTTATCGAGATCGAGATACACAATGCCGACCTGATTATCTTCACGGGTGTTAATCGCTTCGGTGATCATGTCGTTAATGGCGTTCCGGTTAGGCAAACCGGTAATGGTATCGGTATTGGCGAGAACCCGAAGGCGCTCTTGGGCGCGGCGCTCTTCGGTAATATCGGTCCCAGAGCAAATCAAATATATTTCGTTTTTACCGCTGCCGCTGTGCACGAATTTATTGCGAAATAAAAACAGGCGCTGACCTTTGCGGGTTTTAACCCAGCGTTCGACTTCATATGAACTGCCGTTTTTAAAGAAGCCACTGATATTGCGGCGCGAGGCGGCGGCTTCCGCAGGGCTCATAAAGAGCTTAAAAACGTTCTGCCCAATCACCTCATGTTCTTTCATGCCGGTATATTCTTCGCTCAAACGATTAAAGCGCTGAATATTGCCGTGGCGATCGAGGATAACGATAACGGAGTTGGCTTCGGAAACGACCTGCTCGGCGAAGGAGAGCCCCTGCACGAGGTCGCGGGCAACCGCGCCGGTATCATCCCAGGCGGATGCGCTACCTGCCCATTGCGATTTATTGATTTTACGGCCGACAAGATGCACTGGCACCGGATTGCCATAAAGATTCAGGCTCAGCGTCAGACTGGAGGTGATCACCGTCATCTCGCGAATGCTATCGGCCTGATCCGCACTTAGCGCCACCACCTGACTCGCATCGGTCTCCTCGCTGGCCGCCAGGTGCAGCGCGTTGCTGTCACCGGACAATCGCCAGTAGGGACTGGTCGTCCCCAGATACCGAAAGAGCAGGTTTTGCTCCCGTTCCTCTGCCATGTCTTCTCCCGAACCACATAAGCGCAACCATTGATAAACGTCGGCACAGCCAGATTATTGTTTTAAGTGGAAATGCACCACTTTATTGTGATCGCTTTTGCTGGAATGTGGGCGGGAAACAAGAAAAAAAGTGTGGAAGGAATCGCATTGCTGAAGAAGAGAAGGGCGGCTAATCAATGATTAGTCGCCCTTAAGTATTACGCCTGGAAAGGACGGGCAATAACGCTCCGGGTTTCCATTCTGACTTCGGCGATCGTGACGTCGATAACATCGGTCACTTTATAAACGGTTTCGCCTTTGATTTGCACAGAGCCATTTTCCTGGCTGCAGACCATCTCATCACGCACGGCGTGCAGGAACGGTGCCGGAATAAACGCTACCGCGCCGTTATCCACCAGACGAACGCGCATCCCGCCGCGGCTGATATCAATGATTTCAGCGGCAAAACGGGTATCGGTGCCCGCTTTGTCATTCAGGAAACGCGCATACAACCAGTCGGCCACGTCACGCTCGGCCATACGGTTCAGACGACGACGCTCTGCCATCTGAATCGTGGCGTCTTCCTGCGGACGAGACGCGGTTTCACCTTTGATAATCGCTTTCAGCAGACGATGGTTGACCATATCGCCGTATTTACGAATCGGTGAAGTCCAGGTGGCGTAAGCTTCGAGGCCCAGACCGAAATGCGGGCCTGGCTCGGTGCTGATTTCCGCAAAGGACTGGAAGCGACGAATGCGGCTATCGAGGAAGCCAGTTGGCATCGCGTCAAGTTCGCGCCGCAGCTTACAGAAACCGTCCAGCGTCAGCACTTCCTGCGGATCGACGTGCACGTCGTGGGTCTTCATCAGCTCAGAAAGCTGTTCCGTTTTCGCAGGGTCAAAACCGGTGTGAACGTTGTAGATCCCGAACCCGAGCTTATCGCGCAGCACGCGAGCGGCGCAAATGTTGGCGGCAATCATCGACTCTTCAACAATGCGGTTGGCGATGCGACGCGGTTCAGCGACGATATCCAGCACTTCACCTTTTTCACCGAGCACGAAGCGGTAGTCCGGGCGGTCTTTAAACACTAACGCGTGGTTGTGACGCCACTCGCCACGCAGGGCGCAAATGCGCTCCAGCAGTTTGATTTGGCCACCGATTGCGTCGTTCTGCGGCTGCCAGCTACCGTTGCCTTCCAGCCAGTCAGAAACGTCGTCATAGGCCAGCTTGGCTTTGGATTCGATGGTCGCGGTAAAGAATTCGATATCGTCTTCGATGGTGCCATCGGTGGAGATTATCATGCGGCAGGCGAGAACCGGGCGCACTTCATTCGCACGCAGGGAGCACAGATCATCAGAGAGTTCACGCGGCAGCATCGGAATGTTGAAGCCCGGCAGGTAGTTGGTGAACGCGCGAATTTTCGCGGCGTTATCCAGCTTGCTATCTTCTGCAATCCACGCGGTCGGATCGGCGATGGCAACGGTCAGATGCAGTTTTCCGTCAGCGACTTCTTCCGCATAAAGTGCATCGTCCATATCCTGGGTACTGGCGCTATCGATAGTCACGAAGTCCAGGGCGGTCAGGTCGCGACGTTCCAGACCTTCGTCCAGCATCTCGGTTGCGGTGCCTTCTGGGGCCACTTTCTCAAGATTATGGCGCGCCAGCGTCACCCACCATGGAACGAAATGATCGTCGCCATAGGTGATGAAGTGGGTGAGTTCAGCGTAGAAGCTGCGGTCGCCTTTCAAAGGATGACGGCGCATTTCTGCTACAGCCCAGTCACCCTCTTTAAAATCGTGTTCCAGGCTGCGCACAGGGCGGCACTGGATGGCATCTCTCAGCAGCGGATGATCAGGTACGATCGACAGACGATCGTCCTTCTTCTGCACGCGGCCAACAAAACGCGTCAGGAACGGCTCGACCAGTTCTTCTGGTTCGGCGCTTTCTTTTCCTTTGTCGCCACTATGGATGGTGGCAATGATGCGGTCACCATGCATCACTTTTTTCATCTGTGGTGGAGAGATGAAATAGCTTTTCTGGGCATCGACTTCGAGAAAACCAAAGCCTTTTTCGGTGCCTTTCACCACCCCTTCAGCGCGAGGGGTCTGGGAATGAAGTTGCTGTTTTAGCTGTGCAAGCAGCGGGTTATCCTGAAGCATAATTATGTATTTTCGTGGCCAAAAGAGCGGCTGACAGTTTTACGCGAATATGCCTGTCGCAGCAAGCGAACTTTGAGCCTTTTACGCAACCTGAGATACCTCTCCAAGGCCGATTTTCAGGCGGTTCAGCCATCCACACAACCCACTCCAGGCTAACAGGCTAAAGGCCTGTTCATCGGAAAGTCCTTGCTCTGTGAGGGGGGTAAACTGCGCGGCGCTGAAGCGGTCAGGCGCACGAGTGAGCAACTGCGTAGCCTGGATGATTGCCTGATAAAGCGGCGTCTTCTGGCTCAAAATCTGCAATGCCCGATCGCCCTGTAAGGCGGCGTCTTTCAGCGCGTCCTGAACCACGATTTGCTGGAAGCAGCTGACACTGCCGTTGATACGTGCGCTAACAAGAGCCGCTAACGGTGCGGCGTCACTATCGATCGGAAGTGCGCGCAGTAATTCGCTCAGCCGTTCGAGGAGGGTTTCATCCCACACCAGCAGCGGCGCCAGCGTTTCTAATGCCGATTGCGATGCACAATGGGCGAGGGCGTCCATCTGTTCGACGCTGGCATAGCGGATTTCAACGCCGTCGAGATCCGGTTGCCACACGCCTGCTTCGGACGTAAACAGCGCGGCGGGCGCGTCATCTTGCATTGGCATGCCGGGGATCCAGCGCACTGGCAGCCCTTTTAACGCCTGACCGGCGGCAATCACGCGCGCCTGATAGCTGATGAAGCCCACGATTTGCGTGATCAGCACGATATCCGGCGTGGTCAGCCCGACGGCATCCAGCTGCTGGCGAGCGCGTCCGCAGATAACCGACGGTGAGCCAGCCAGTTGACGGGCATACTGAGTGATTTGTGCCAAACGGTGATTACTCTCGCGCGATGAATCGGGGCCCGGCAGTGGTGCCAGTCGCGCAGCGTAGTGATTGCACAGGCGCTGCACGCCAAAGACCTGGGCGACGGTTAACGCGGTGCTCAGGCGTTCGTAGGCGCTAAATGTATTCAGACGCGTGGGGGTAACGGTGTCAGGAAAAAGGTGCTCAGAAATACGCAGCGACACGTCCAGCCAGGGCTGACAGGGTAAGGTCACCGCATCGGGCAGCGCTAAATCCAATAAAAAACGGTTTGCAACGTGGGCGGCTTCCGGAACCAGCGGCAGCACATCGGCGACCTGGTTTCTGGCTTGCGTTTCATGATACCAATGGCTTTTGCCGTGAGAGCGGCTTTGCTCCATGGGAGTTCCTTCAGGACGTCATATCGTTGTGAGATTGCTATCCTGACGTAAGGCGGGGGCAGGTAAAAATATTGAAGCGTGATAACAAATAACAGACTGGAATAACGGCGGGGATTCCGCCCTGCGTGAACAGGGCGGAAAGAGAACTTATTTCAGTTCCAGTTCGTTCATTGCGGCGATGCTGAAGCCACCGTCAACGTGAACGACTTCACCGGAGATACCGGCAGACAGGTTGGAGCACAGGAATGCTGCGCTGTTACCCACGTCTTCGATGGTCACGGTGCGACGGATTGGGGTAACCGCTTCGCAGTGAGCCAGCATCTTACGGAAATCTTTGATACCGGACGCGGCCAGAGTACGGATTGGGCCAGCGGAGATACCGTTAACACGCACGCCTTCTGGACCCATCGCGTTCGCCATGTAGCGCACGTTCGCTTCCAGGGACGCTTTAGCCAGACCCATCACGTTGTAGTTAGGGATAGCACGTTCTGCGCCCAGGTAGGACAGCGTCAGCAGCGCAGAGTCTGGGTTCAGCATTTCACGGCAGGCTTTAGCCATCGCCACGAAGCTGTAAGAGCTGATGTCGTGTGCGATTTTGAAGCCTTCACGGGTTACGGCGTTAACGTAGTCACCGTCCAGCTGGTCGCCCGGTGCGAAACCGATGGAGTGTACGAAGCCGTCAAATTTCGGCCATACTTTTGCCAGGTCGGTGAACAGGGCATCAATGCTTTCGTCCTGAGCAACGTCGCATTCCAGAACAATGCTGGAACCCAGGTTTGCGGCAAACTCTTCCACACGGCCTTTCAGTTTCTCGTTCTGATAGGTGAACGCCAGTTCAGCACCTTCGCGATGCATAGCCTGTGCGATACCGTAGGCGATGGACAGTTTGCTGGCAACGCCAGTGACCAGAATGCGCTTACCGGAAAGAAAACCCATAGCTTTTAATCCTTATGTCATTTTTGTAGCGGCTGCATCAATTATAGGCAGGCCGTCGTTAAACGTCGCGATTCTAGCATAGAGTGGGAGGAGAGTTAATCCGACCACTTAAGATAGTCCTCAGCGATCTTTGCGCCATGCATCCGCTTTCAACGCTTCACCAAAATGCCCGGCAATCAGGCGCTTGGTGAGGTCATGCAGCGGGGAGGCGAGCACGTCAGCAGTGCTGCCACGCTCGACGACCTCGCCCTGATGCATCACCAGCACCTGATCGCTGATGTGTTTCATCATGCCGAGATGCTGGGTCACGTAGATGTACGAAATCCCCTGTTTCTCCTGCAATTCGAGCATCAGGTTGATGAGCTGAGAACGCATCGACATATCCAACGACGCCAGCGCTTCATCACACACAATCACCTTCGGGCGCAGGATCAGCGCGCGCGCCAGGCCCAGACGCTGCTTTTGGCCCGGCGCGAGCATGTGCGGATAATAGCTAACGTGATCGGGCAGCAAACCCACCAGACGTAAAGTGTCGATGATCTGTTTACGTCGCGCTTCTGCGTCTAAATCGGTATTCAGACGCAGCGGGAAATCGAGGATTTGCGAAATGCGCTGACACGGGTTCAGGGACGTCGAAGGATCCTGGAAAATCATGCGGATGCGCTGGCTGCGGAACGAGTAATCGCCGTATTCCAGCGGGTGATCGTCAATCAGCAGTTCACCGGTGGTCGGTTCCACCATGCCCGCCAGCATTTTTGCCAGCGTCGATTTACCGGAGCCGTTCTCGCCGATAACCGCCAGGGTCTGCCTTTCACGCAGGGTAAAGCTCAGCGGTTTAACCGCTTCGACCGTCTGACGGTGGAACAACCCGGTACGGTAGCGAAAGGTCTTACTCAGATTGCGGACTTCGAGCAGGGTCTCGACCATTTCACTCTTTCTCCATGTTCAGCGGGAAATGACAGGCGAAAAGATGGTTTTTCGGGCCGGTCAGTCGCGGTCTTTCAATGCATTTGCGCTGTGCGTAAGGGCAGCGCGGCCCCAGACGACAGCCAATCGGCAGCGATTCCAGCAGCGGAATGGCTCCGGGCATCGTATTCAGACGACTTTTGTGCGGCATTGAACGGCCAAAGTCCGGCATCGCGCGGATCAGCGCCTGCGTGTAAGGATGATGCGGAATGCTCACCAGATCTTCACTCAGCGCCGTTTCAACCGTTTGTCCGCAGTACATCACGTTAATTTTGTCAGCCCATTGGCTCAGCATTTGCAGGTCGTGGCTGATGAGCAAAATGGTGGTGTTGTTATTCTGGTTGAGTCGGCTGAGCAGGCGGAAAATCTGCGCCTGCGTGGTCGGCTCCATGGCGTTAGTCGGCTCATCGGCAATCAGCAAACGTGGCTGATTAGCCAGCGCAATAGCAATCATCACCTTCTGGCATTCGCCGTCCGTCAGTTCATAGGGGAAGCTGCGCATCGCATCTTTATGGTCTTTAATACCGACACGGTGCAACAGTTCAATCGCACGACGTTTGCGCCAGCCGACGCGCTGCCACCAGCGGCCTTTGTAGGTCCAGCTCGGGATGTTTTGCATCAGCTGTCGGCCGATACGTTCGGACGGATCAAGACAAGACTGCGGTTCCTGGAAAATCATCGACACGTTATGGCCGACGAGTTTACGCCGTTCACGGTTGGACAGGCGGAGCAGATCGATATCATCAAAGCGCATACGGTCGGCGGTGACGCGCCAGTTCTCTTTAGTCACGCCGCAAATCGCCTTGGCGATAAGGCTTTTACCCGAGCCAGATTCCCCGACCAGACCGCGAATTTCACCTTCCGCGAGGGTCATACTGACGCGGTCGACCGCTTTCACCCAGCCTTCGCTGGTGCGAAATTCGATGGTCAGATTGCGAATATCAAGTAATGGCATTATTGCACCCCCGCGTTAATGGCGCGGCGAATACCGTCGCCCAGCAGGTTCACCAGCAGTACGCTGACCATAATCGCTGCTCCTGGCAGCATCACGGTCCACGGTGCGACATAAATCAACTCCAGCGCATCACCCAGCATCGCTCCCCATTCCGGGGAAGGGAGCTGCGCGCCCAAATCGAGAAAGCCCAGCGCAGCGATATCAAGGATCGCCATCGACAGCGCGCGGGTAATTTCAGTCACCAGGCCCGCAGCGATATTCGGCAGCACCGCATACCACAGGATGTTGCGCGTGGTTGCGCCGTCGAGACGGGCGGCAACCACGTAATCTTTTTCCAGCTCGTCATGCACCATGCTGTACACCGAACGCACCATGCGCGGCAGCAGCGCCAGCCAGACGGCGAACATCGCATGCAACAAGTGCGGCCCGGAGAACGCGACGACAATAATCGCCAGCAGCAGAGACGGAATCGAGAGCAGGGTGTCGAGAATATGGTTCAGCACCGCAGAGCGCAGGCCGCGGGTCGAACCGGCAAACGCGCCGAGCACCAGCCCGAACATCGTGGCACCGAGGGTGACGACAAAGGCACCGCCCACGGTCGGCGCCGCGCCGCTGAGCAGACGGCTCAGCACATCGCGTCCGAGATCGTCAGTGCCGAGGAAGAACGACACTTCACCGTAGCGGGACCACGACGGCGGCAGCAGTTGATAACCTAAAAACTGCTGATCGATACCGTAAGGCGCAAACCAGGTGCCGAAAACACACAACAGCGCCAGACCCGCGCAGCCGTACAGGCCAATCATCGCGGTCGTATCGCCGTAGAATTTACGCCAAACGGTGCGCATCACACCGGGTGGGCGTTTTTCCAGATAGACGCTATCGTAAGGCATACCATTCCTTATGTTTCAACGGGTTAGCCATGGCGCCCAAAATATCAGAAATCACGTTCACAATAATGACCAGTGCACCAATGACCATCACGCCTGCGGAAATCGCCGCATAGTCTTGTTGGCGAATGGCGTTAATCATCCAGCGGCCCAGGCCCGGCCAGCTGAATACCATCTCAGTGATCATCGCCAGTGTCAGCATGGTGGAAAACTGCAGGCCGAGACGCGGAATAACGGGCGGCAGGGCGTTGTGCAGTACATGGCGACGTAAAATCGTAAAGCGAGAAACACCGCGTGTTGCCGCAGCCTTCACATAGTTGGTGTCGTAGACGTCAATGGTGCTCAGGCGCATCAGACGGACGACTTCGGTGGTCGGCGCGACGGCCAGCGTCAGCACCGGCAGCACCATGTGACGCAGGGCGCTCATGATCATCTCATCGCGCCACGGAGAATCCGACAGCCACGCATCGATCAGCGCAAAACCGGTGACGCTCTTCACCTCGTACAGCAGGTCGAAACGCCCGGAAACCGGCAGCCAGCCCAACGTTAATGAGAAGAAGAGCGTCAGCAGCAGCGCCAGCCAGAACACCGGAATGGAGAAGCCGAGCAGGGCGAAGGCGCTGATGGTGTTGTCCTGCCATTTGTTGCGCATGATACCCGCCAGCATCCCAACCGGAATGCCAATCAGCAGCGCGAAACCAAAGGCCAGAATGCACAGTTCCATGGTCGCGGGGAACACATCTTTCAGCTGTTCAGAAATCAGCTGCCCGTTGATGCTGGATACCCCGAAGTCCCAGTGTAGCAGGCCTTCAAACCAGAACAGCCAGGCGTTCCAGAGCGACGCACCCTGCAACGGCGCATGAGGAGTGAAGTAGCTCAGGCTGAAACTGACGAAGGTCAGGAGAAACAGCGTCACCATCAGTAAAAGCAGGCGGCGAAGGGTAAAAATGATCATGGTTTTTTCACCTCTTCCTGTTTTTCACGCGACACGCCTGCAAAGGAGGCGTTGCCAAACGGGCTCAGCACCAGGCCTTTGATGTCGTAGCGATAGGCCTGCAACCGCAGCGATGACGCCAGCGGCAGTACCGGCAATTCTTTGGCCAGAATCTGCTGCGCCTCATCGTACGCGTCGATGCGCGAAGCCAGCTGTTGTGAGGCCAACGCCTTTTGCAGCACGGTGTCAAACTCGCGGTTACACCAGTGCGCAAAGTTAGTCTGGGAGCCAATTGCCGCGCAGCTTAACAGCGGGCGGAAGAAGCTATCCGGGTCATTACTGTCCGTTGCCCAGCCAGTGAGGGTCAGGTCGTGATTCATGTCCATCAGGCGCGCTTCCTGGAAGCGACCTTCCACCGGAACGATGATCACTTTCACTCCAACCTGAGCCATATCGGCCTGGATCAGCTCGGCGGTTTTCAGCGGGCTTGGGTTCCACGCCTGCGAGGTGGTCGGCACCCACAAGTGCAGCGTCAGGTTTTCCAGCCCCAGTGCTTTCAGTTGCTCGCGCGCTTTCGCCGGATTGTATTCGGTAATTTTAGCTTCATTATCGTAGGCCCACGATGCGCGCGGCAGAATTGACGCGGCGGTTTCGGCGGTGCCGTAATAAATCGACTGCATCAGACGCTGGTTATTGATAGCCAGCGCCAGCGCATGACGCACCGCCGGGTTGTTCATCGGAGGCTTATCGGTATTAAACGCCAGATAGGCGATGTTCATGCCAGGGCGCAGCGTCAGACGTAAACGCGGATCGTCGCGCAGAATAGTGAGCTGGCTGGCAGCCGGCCAGGCGAGCACGTCGCACTCTCCGGTCAGCAATTTGGACAAACGTCCTGTGCCGCCGGAACCTAAATCGACCACCACCTGCGGCATCAATGGCTCGCCACGCCAGAATCCGGGATGGCGTTGCAAGCGGATGTATTGCCCGGCGCGATATTCATTAAGCTGATATGGCCCGGTGCCGACGGGTTGGCGGTCCATCAACTCCTGCTTGCCGATTTTCGTCAGATTCGCCGCGTATTCGGCGGACATCACCGAGGCGTAGTGGGTGGCTAAATGCCACAGGAATGAGGCGTCGGGGCGTTTCAGACGAAATTCAACGGTGTGTCCATCGAGCTTGCGCACGCTTTCGACGCTATCGGCGAACTGCAGGCTGTCGAAATAGGGGAAATTCGGTCCGTTGACGTTATGCCACGGATGATTGCGGTTAAAAATACGCTCGAAGGTAAAGACCACGTCATCGGCATTCAGCGCGCGGGTGGGCTGGAACCACGACGTTTTCTGGAACTGTACGCCAGAGCGTAAATGGAAGCGGTACGTTGCGCCGTTATCCAGCACTTCCCAGCTCTCGGCGATCTCCGGCACCAGACGATAGGTATACGGATCAACGTCTAACAGGCGATCATAAATTTGTGCCGCAAGGGTGTCGACAATCAGGCCGCTGCCCGCTTTCTGCGGGTTAAAGGTATTGACCTGGCCGCTGACGCAGTAGACGAAACCGCTATCGCGGATGTCGCCATGCGGTGCCAATGCGGGCGGCGTGGCAGCCATCGCACTGCCGCACAGTAGCCCCATCACTGCCAGTAAAGATGATAATTTCAGGCGCATAATTTCTTCATAATTCAGACCGATCTGCAAAGTGTATCGCACTTACCGCAGCCAGGTACAAAACTCTGCGACTAACCGCTGCAAAAGTCATCAGGTTAGTGGGGTTAAGAGGCAATGACTGGGGGAGGAGGGGGTCTGATGGGCAAGCGAACGCCCCGCCTCGTATAGCTTATTCAGTCAGCGACCCTATACTGAATAGACAGCATCTTGCTGTATACCTACCGGAGTCATTCATGAAAAATTATTCAACGAACGCTAGCAAAGACGCACCGAAAAAACCGGACAATACGCCGAAAGACAACGAGAAAAGCCCGCAGAAAAGTAAAAAATAGCTGTTCTCGCTGACACTAAACTCATCGCTCGATGGAGGTATTATGTCGGGACGTCCAGTATTGGTTGACCCCGTACCCGTAGATGAACCGCTCCCTGGGGACACCGTTCCCGATATTCCGGATCCTTTGGACCCATTAGACCCTGGAATGCCGGATGATGTGGACCCGCCGCTCAGATAGTCTCGCTACGCAATAACCGCCTGTTTCATCGGGCGGTTTTTTGTTGCTACCCCGGCCCGCATTTTTGTAGACCCCATCAAACAATCGGCATCAGTTCATAAAGCACTAACGCGTTGCTCTCCAGCGAGTCGGTGGTCTGCCAGCCGTCGTGGAGATGTTCATCGCAAACCCCCAGCGTCGGGCGGGCTTTGTGTCTGGCCCAGCGCCACACTTCTTCGTCGGGACCGCTGGCGACGGTGAACGCGTCGAGCAGCGGGTAGAGCGCGCCGTTATGCTGATCGTAAAGATGGGATTTGATGCGCCATTTTCCGCTGAGTCCTTGCAGATGAATGCGGTACTGCTGGCGAAAGCGCTGAATAAAGGCTTCTTCGCTGGAGAGCCACGGGTTGAAAACCACCGTGTTGCGTAACAGCAGTTGGTAACGTCCCTCGTGGCGCAACAGCAGAAGGTTTTTGTCGTTAACCAGCACTTCTCCGCGAAGCCTTTGCCACAGCCACAGCACCCAATAAATCGGTCGCGGCAGACCGTGATTGTATTGCAGCGCCAGGCTTGAGGTGTCGAGCGTGTCGTTGGTGCGCGCTTCCCCCTGCAAACCTGAATTGAGCCAAAACCCCGCCAGCCAGACCTGTTCCGACAGCCCCAGCAGATTGTGCATCAGCAATGCGCCACGGAAAAACCAGCCGTTGGTGGCGCGGGTATTGCCGGTCAGCGTGTTCCAGGAGAGTAGCCACAACGGCAGGGTACGCTGCTGTTGGCGAAGCGCAGCCTGAATCTGTCGAATCTTTTGTACCGGGTAGTTTTCCGTGGTGGCAAGCCGGGCCGGATCGAGTTGCGCCAAATCCAGCAGTTCATTGGCATCTGCCGGACAGGCCAGAAAATCGGCCTGCCTCAGAATTGAGGAATTAAACAGCGTCTCGTCGTGCTCGGGCAAACTGTTCACCGCAAAGCGGTGCCACAGGCCTAATTTGGCACGCGGCAAAAATTCATGGATTGTCGAACGTTGGGTCTGCCAGACGTGTTGCCGGGTATCTTCGCTGGCCTGCGACGACCAGTGCCAGACGAACTGCCAGCCCGCAGTCACGTCTGCAGGAAAATGATTGACCGACTGTTGCAGGAAATGACGCAGCAAATCGGCCCGCGTAGTCAGCCCGGTATGCAAAAGCACGGTCCATTTTTTCTCCGCCAGCCAGATGAAAATCTGATGCAGGTTATACCAGCAGGCGTAGCCCGCCATCAACGGGTCGTCCCAGCCGGTGGCAAACAGGCGGCTGCTCAGGAACGGTTCAGTGATGTCGATCCCGTAAATGGGGATCTGCGCGTCGAGCGTCTCCAACTCCCGGCGCACATCCTCGCGCAGCAAATCGTCGAGTTCGCGTAGCGTAATCATCACCCGCGTGTGGCGCAGCGGGGCGACGCGCGAATCAAACTCACGTAAATCCACCACGCGTTCCTGCTGCTGATGGAGCGTCAACGGGGACGGCTCCCAGCCTCGCGTCTCCGGCTCATTCAGCAGGCTGAACAATCTATCAACCGCGACCGGGAAAAGAGTGTCGCTGGTGGTCATCCGTGGCCGAGTTCCAGCGGACGTATTTTGTCGCAGGCGGCGGAACTCACGCGGCGTCATATTATGATGACGGCGAAACAGGTCACTCATCATGCGGGTACTGGCGAACCCTTGCTCCAGGGCAATCTGGTGCAGCGGGCGGTTGGTCAGACGCAATGCATCTGCCGCCTTTTCAAGTCGCAGGGTGGTGATGTACTGCATAAAACTGACCCCGACCTCCTTGCGAAACAGCCGGGAAAGCCAGGCTTCGGACACAAACTCCGCCGCAGCAATTTCCGCCAGGGTGATACGCCGGGTATAGCTGGCATCAATGCGCTCCACAACCTGCGTGATGCGCTTACTCCAGCCCGGATTATCCATCCGCTGGCTGATGCGTGCCGGTTGCTGAAAACGGGTGGTCAGTAACAGCAGGATTTCGCCGAGCCAGCGGTTGGCCTCCAGCCGATAGCGGCTCTGGTGATTAATCAGCGTGACGACTAACAGCTGGCGTAATAAATGACGCAGCTCATCGCACTGCGGCCAGCTGCCGCTGGTTTCATCGGGAATGTGGTAGTCATGGGTAAAAATGTCGCTGTACAGCCGGGTGAGCCAGTGCCCGGAAAGCGTGACCTGTAATGTGGCGTTAGGGCCGTCGCTCGAAAGCTGCCAGCGCTGATAACGGTTGATCACGGTCAGGCTATCGGTCTCGAGCGTTTGCCGCCGCTCCTGGGTTTGCAGCTCCGCGCTGCCTTCGATCATCCACAGCAGCGTCAGGCCATTGCTCTCTTCCTGACTGAGCTGCCGCACGTCCAGAACTGTAACTGCAAACTCGCTGCCGCTTTGATCCATGACTCACCTCACATCAAGACAAAAGAAAACCTGCTGTTTTTTGTCATAACTGAATTGTATGAAAAACAGTCATTAAGAATGCGTTACTTCACAACAAAAAAACGCACTTTGCCGGGATTGTGGCGGCATAAACTCGACATTATCACTGTGAAGCAATAAAGGGATAACAAAAATGACACATCCAATTGTTGAGGCGCTACAGGGCACCGAAGAGCAGTTCATCGAACTGCGCCGTCACTTTCATCAGCATCCGGAAATCGGCTTCGAAGAGCATCAAACCAGCGAACAGGTCGCACGCCTGCTGACTCAATGGGGATACGAGGTACATCGCGGCCTGGCCGGCACCGGCGTGGTTGGTACCCTGAAAGTAGGCAATGGTACTAAACGGCTCGGCATCCGCGCGGACATGGATGCGCTGCCGATGCAGGAGAGCAGTGGCAAAGAGTGGGCCAGTAAAACCGACGGTAAATTCCACGGCTGCGGCCATGATGGTCACACCACTACGCTGCTGTATGCGGCGGAATATCTGGCGCGTACGCGAAATTTCAGCGGCACGCTGCACGTCATTTTCCAGCCAGCGGAAGAACTGTTGTATGGCGGGCGCGTCATGGTCGAGGATGGCTTATTTGATAAGTTTCCCTGCGATCATATTTTCGGACTGCACAATATGCCTTCGCAAAAAATCGGCAAAATTGGTCTGCACGATGGCGCAATGATGGCCTCATCCGACACGCTGCACATTGAAGTGACCGGCAAAGGCGGTCATGGCGCGGTGCCGGAACATACCGTGGATGCGACCCTCGTGGCGTGCCATATCACGGTAGCGTTGCAATCGATTGTGTCGCGCAACATCACGCCGTTCGAGCCCGCGGTCGTCACCGTCGGCAGCATTCAGGCCGGACACGCGCCGAACATCATCAACGAAAAAGTGCTGATGAAACTTACTGTGCGTACCCTCAGCGAGAAAGTACGCCAGACCGTATTGCAGCGTATTCATGACATCGCCATCGCTCAGGCAGAAAGCTTCAACGCCACAGCCACTCTGACGCACGTCAACGGCAGCCCGGTGTTGAAAAACGATCCGGCGGCAAACGAAATGGTGCGCAGCGTAGCGGGCGATCTGTTTGGTCAGGATGAAGTGGTCACCATCGGTTCGTTTATGGGCAGTGAAGATTTCGCCTTCATGCTCGAAAAGAACCCGAACGGCTGCTATTTCACCATTGGCGCGGGCGACGAGCCGGATCGCTGCATGGTGCATAACCCGGGATATGACTTCAACGACAAGATCCTCATCACCGGCGCGGCATTATGGAGCGGGCTGACTGAACACTATCTGCGTTGATGACCGAACACGAAGGAGGGCCGCACAATGAGTACCGTTCCCCTGACAGAAACCCGTCCGTTTGCCGGTAACGATCGGCTGCTGATGGGCATTGTTCTGAGCGTTTTGACCTTCTGGCTGTTTGCCCAGTCGGTCATCAACGTGGTTCCGGCGATGAAAAGCAGTCTCGATATTTCACTGGAAACGCTGACCCTGGCGGTCAGCCTAAGCGCCTTATTCAGCGGCTGCTTTGTAGTGGCCAGCGGCGGGCTAGCGGATAAGTTTGGCCGCGTACGCCTGACGCTTATCGGCCTGGTGCTCAGCATCATCGGCAGCGCGCTGCTGGTGTTGTCGCACGGCCCGGTACTTTTTCTGACGGGCAGGGTGATTCAGGGAATATCGGCGGCGTGCATCATGCCAGCGACTCTGGCGCTGATCAAAACCTGGTATGAAGGCAAGGCCCGTCAGCGGGCGATCAGCTTCTGGGTGATTGGTTCCTGGGGCGGCAGTGGGCTGTGTTCGTTTGTGGGTGGAGCAATCGCTACTGGCCTGGGCTGGCGCTGGATTTTTGTGTTCTCGATGGTGGCTGCGCTGGTGTCCTTTTTGCTGATTCGTGGGACGCCGGAAAGCCGCAGTGAAAGTGCGCAAAACCGTAAACTGGATCTTGGTGGTCTGTTCAGCTTTGTCACCGCGCTGGTGATGCTAAACCTGTTTATCACCAAAGGTCATAGCTGGGGATGGAGTAGCGGTCTGTCACTTTCCCTGCTGAGCGGGGCGGTGCTGGCAACGCTGTGGTTCATTCGTTCGGGCTTGCGCAAAGGCGATGAGGCGCTGATTGATTTCGCGCTGTTTAAGAATCGCGCCTACAGCGGGGCAGTGTTGTCGAACTTCATGCTTAACGGCTGCATCGGTACGCTGATGATCACCAGCATTTGGCTGCAGCAGGGGCATCATCTCTCCGCGCTTCAAACCGGGCTGATGACAATGGGGTATCTGGTGACGGTGCTGGTGATGATCCGCGTTGGTGAAAAACTGCTCCAGCGCTACGGGGCACGTTTGCCAATGATGACCGGGCCGATTATTGCCGGGATTGGTGTGGCGCTGATCTCCTGTACCTTCCTTGAGAAAGACATGTATATCGGGATCGTATTTTTCAGCAATATTCTGTTGGGACTTGGGCTGGGCTGCTACGCCACGCCGTCCACCGACACTGCTGTGGTTAACGCGCCAGAGGAGAAAGTCGGCGTGGCATCGGGTATCTACAAAATGGGCAGCTCGCTGGGTGGGGCGATGGGCATTGCGGTCACGGCATCACTGTATGCCATGTTTTTACCCTTCGGCATGGCGAGTGCGGCTCAGTACGCGCTGTTGTTTAACAGCGTGTTGTGCGTCGGGTCAATGCTGGCGAGTGCAGTGCTTATAAGTCGGCCCGCGCAAGCGTAGCGCACCGGGCAACGGCACATCAAAGCTGATGCTTTTTCAACAACGCCCGCAGTTGATGGTAGGTAAGACCCAACAGTTCAGCCGCTTTTTTCTGATTGAATCGGGCCTGTTGTAGCGCTTGCTGCAGCAGGCCTTTTTCTTGCTGCTGCTGAAACTCCCGCAAATCCAGCGGCAGGAAAAGAGCCTGGGTGTCAGCCACGTCTTCCACCGTGGCAGGGCGCTGGAACGGGTCGAGAATGATGTTATCCAGTGGCGATTCAAAACTGGCGTGGCGATAAACCGAGCGTTCGACCACGTTTTTCAGTTCACGAATATTTCCCGGCCAGCGGTAGCTGAGCAAGGTTTCTCGCGCGTGATCGGTAAAGCCCGGAAACAGCGGCTGGTTGAGCTCGCGACACATTTGAATGGCAAAATGCTCTGCCATTAGCATGATGTCCGTTTGGCGTTCGCGCAGCGGTGGAAGCTGCACCACATCAAATGCCAGACGGTCGAGGAGGTCGGCGCGGAAAGTACCGTCGCTAACCATTTGCGGCAAATCGGCATTGGTGGCGCACACCAGACGCACGTTGACCTGCAACGGCTGGCTGCCGCCCACGCGTTCCAGTTCGCCGTACTCAATCACCCGCAGTAATTTCTCCTGTACCAGCATCGGCGCGGTCGCCAGTTCGTCGAGGAACAGCGTGCCGCCGTCGGCGCGTTCAAATCGCCCCGGATGACGCTTCTGTGCGCCGGTAAAGGCGCCCGCTTCATGGCCGAAAAGCTCAGAGTCGAGCAGGTTTTCATTCAGCGCCGCGCAGTTCAGCGAGATAAACGGGCCTTGCCAGCGCGAGGAAAGAAAGTGCAGGCGGTTGGCAATAAGCTCTTTCCCGGTGCCGCGTTCGCCGATAACTAACACCGGCTTATCCAGCGGCGCCAGCCGTGAAACCTGTTCCAGCACCTCGAGAAAGCTGTTCGCTTCGCCGAGCAGGTTGTCCTTGTATTCTGCCATGATGAAATTCGCCACTAGTTGGTGTAATTCGCCATGTCACTGTAGCCGTCAGAAAGAGATAATTCAACCAGTGCTTTTAAAATCAACAACATAAAAAGTTGGCACGGCATTTGTATTATCTCATCAGCAGGGCCATGCCCGATAACAGAACTGAACGTATGAGGATTTGAATTATGGGTATTTTTTCTCGTTTTGCCGACATCGTGAACGCCAACATCAACTCACTGCTGGAGAAGGCTGAAGATCCGCAAAAACTGGTCCGCCTGATGATTCAGGAAATGGAAGACACGCTGGTGGAAGTGCGTTCCACTTCGGCCCGCGCGCTGGCTGAAAAGAAACAGCTGACGCGCCGCGTAGAGCAGGCTAACGCGCAGCAAGCCGAATGGCAGGAAAAAGCCGAGTTGGCGCTGCGTAAAGAGAAAGAAGATCTGGCGCGTGCGGCGCTGATCGAAAAACAGAAGCTGACGGATATTATCGGCACTCTGGAAGGTGAAATCACCCTGGTCGATGAAACGCTGACCCGCATGAAAAAAGAGATCGGTGAGCTGGAAAATAAACTCAGCGAGACCCGCGCTCGTCAGCAGGCGCTGACCTTGCGCCACCAGGCAGCGAGTTCCTCCCGCGATGTGCGCCGTCAGCTGGACAGCGGTAAAATTGACGAAGCGATGGCGCGTTTTGAGTCCTTCGAACGCCGTATCGATCATATGGAAGCCGAAGCGGAAAGCCACGCTTTCGGCAAACAGAAAACGCTGGATCAGCAGTTTGCAGAACTGAAGGCCGATGATCACATCAGCGCGCAAATCGCTGAGCTGCGCGCCAAAATGAAACAGGATAACGAATAATCATTTTCAGGCGGTGCTGAACGCACCGCCGCTCATCATCTGTAAGGAGACCCCATGAGCGCGCTTTTTCTGGCCATACCGTTGACGTTGTTTGTGCTGTTTGTCCTGCCGGTCTGGCTGTGGCTGCATTACAGCAACCGCTCTGGCGCTGATTTGTCGCAAAATGAGCAGCAGCGTTTATCGCAGCTGACGGATGAGGCAAAACGGATGCGGGAACGCATTCAGGCGCTGGAACATATTCTCGACGCGGAACATCCGAACTGGAGAGAACAATAATGGCGGGATTAGATTTTAGTAAGAAGCTGTGGCGTATTCCACAGCAGGGCATGGTGAAGGGCGTGTGTGCGGGGATTGCACACTGGCTCGACGTTCCGGTGAAACTGGTGCGTCTGATTACCGTGCTGGCCATGATTTTTGGCCTGTTTTTCTTCGTGGTCGTGGCTTACATCATCATGACGTTTGCCCTCGACCCGATCCCTGACAATGAAATGTACGGCGAGAAAATGCCGTCCAGCGGCGAACTGCTGAATGCGGTGGATGCTGAGCTGGCGGCGGGTGAAAAGCGTCTGCGTGAAATGGAACGCTACGTCACCTCCGATACATTTTCACTACGCAGCCGTTTTCGCCAGCTGTAACTGAGAGAGGCATTTGATGAATTCAACATGGCAACGTACCGGGCAGAAAGTGAAACCCGGTCTGAAAATCGCGGGTAAGCTGGTTTTGCTGACCGCACTGCGTTACGGCCCGGCGGGCGTTGCCGGTTGGGCTATCAAATCCGTCGCTCGCCGCCCGGTTAAAATGCTGCTGGCAGTGGCGCTTGAACCCGTGTTGGCTCGTCTCGCCAGCCGCATGTCACGCAAGTATTTCTCCTGACAGACGGGGAGGGCGCTCCCCCTTTCTTTTCCTTACCTTCCTCTTTTCTCGCCTTTCTTTGCATCGTTTACCTCATTTATTTGCGGCAGCTCACAATTAATGCATTCGAGCGGCTACAGATCCTCTTTTTGCGTTTTTTCCCATGCCCATCGCGTTGACATCCCATTTTCCGGAGAGTAGATTTCAATCCGTGGGACCGCTACCATGGAAAATAAACGTGAACTCAAAAATAAAATCTCTGATTGACAGTATCTATGGCAAATCATTTTTAACGCATCAGGAGAACCGGCTTTTTTCAAATATTGAAAAAGCAAGATTACGTATTATTGAACGCCGTAAAAGGAACTGGGATCAGCAGGATGTCGTATTGATTACCTACGCAGATCAATTTCGCTTAGAAGGAAAGAAAAGCCTGCCGATATTTACCCGTTTTTTTAATCGCTGGCTGAAACAGAGCTTTTCCCACGTTCATCTTTTACCTTTTTATCCGTGGTCGTCCGACGATGGATTCTCGGTGGTTGATTATCATCAGGTGGAGCCGGCGTCCGGAGACTGGCAGGATGTTGCCGACCTCAAGCGCTCGTCAAAGCTGATGTTTGATTTTGTCTGCAACCATATGTCCGCGAAAAGTGAATGGTTTGCCCGCTATCTGCGCCAGGAACCTGGCTTCGAAAATTTCTTTATCGCCGTTGACCCCGATACCGACCTTTCCGCCGTGACCCGTCCGCGGGCCTTGCCATTGTTGTCGCCGTTTACCTTAAGCGATGATTCAGTGCGCCATTTGTGGACGACTTTCAGCAACGATCAAATCGACCTTAATTTTGCCGAACCAGAAGTGCTGATTGCGATGGTCAACGTGCTGCTGCATTACCTGGAGCAGGGCGCGGATTACGTGCGCCTGGATGCCGTCGGTTTCATGTGGAAAGTGCCGGGCACAACCTGCATTCATCTGCCGCAAACTCACGCGTTAATTAAGCTCTTTCGCGCCATCGCTGAAGACGTCGCACCGGGCACGGTGATCATCACTGAAACCAACGTTCCGCACAAAGACAATATTGCCTATTTCGGTAACGGTCATGACGAAGCGCAGATGGTGTACCAATTCTCTCTGCCGCCGCTGGTACTGCATGCCATGCACAGTGCCAATGTTGAAACGCTTTGCCGTTGGGCGCAGAGTCTGGCGCTGCCATCGACGGAGACCACCTGGTTTAACTTTCTTGCCTCGCATGACGGGGTTGGGCTCAACCCGCTGCGTGGCATCCTGCCAGAAGCAGATATTCTGCAACTGGTTGAAAAATTGCAGCAGCAGGGCGCGTTGGTCAACTGGAAAAATAACCCCGACGGCACCCGCAGTCCGTACGAAATCAACGTCACCTATATGGATGCGTTAAGCCCGAAAGCCAGTAGCGATGACGACCGAATTGCCCGTTTTGTGCTGGCTCACGCGGTGCTGCTCAGTTTTCCTGGCGTGCCTGCCATCTACATTCAAAGCATTCTGGGTTCGCGTAATGACTATGCTGGCGTTGAAAAAGCAGGCTATAACCGGGCTATCAACCGCCAGAAATATGACCTGGATGAAATCGAAACAGCAATGTCTCAGGCGGGCAGTTTGCGTCAACGCATCTATCACCGACTGTCGAAGCTGATTGCTTTGCGTCGTGAACACCACGCTTTTCATCCGAATGCCAAAGCCGAATTTACCGCGATCAATGGCAGTGTATTGCAAATTACCCGAACGGCAGAAAATAACCAACGCATTACAGGACTGTTTAATTTCAGCGATCGCCCACAGAGTATTTATCAAAAATTCAGCCATGCCCGAGAATTAATAAGCGAGTGCGATTTAACTGATGGCGAATTGAATCTTGCGCCATGGCAAGTCATGTGGATAGATTCTAAATAAAAGGAAGAATAAATGAAAATGACAAAAACTGTGCTGGTAACAGCACTGGTTTCCTGCGCCCTAATTTCAGGATGTCGGGATGATAATAAAACCGTCACGATCGAATTTATGCATTCGTCGGTTGAGCAAGAGCGCCAGGCGGTGATCACGAAATTAATTGAGCGCTTTGAAAAAGAGAATCCGGGCATTGTCATTAAACCGGTCCCGGTTGAAGAGGATGCGTTTAATACCAAAGTTATCACCCTGGCGCGAACCGGGGCGTTGCCTGCGGTAATGGAAGTCAGCCACGACTACGCCAAAGTGCTGGATAAAGAGCAATTGCTGGACAGGGGCGCTATCGCCAAAGCCATCAGTGATATCGGTGAGAATCAATTCTACGACGGTGTATTACGCATCGTGCGCACCGAAGACGGAAAAGCCTGGACCGGCGCACCAATCAGCGCATGGCTTTCTGGCGTTTGGTATCACAAAGACGTACTGGCGGCCGCGGGGATCGCGGAACCACAGAACTGGCAGGAATTGTTAGCCGCGAGTAAGGCCCTGAGCAATCCGGCGATGAAAAAGTACGGCATCGCGCTGCCGACCGCAGAAAGCGTGATGACCGAACAGGCGTTCTCACAGTTTGCGCTGTCGAACAACGCCAACGTGTTTAACCGTCAGGGTGGCATTTCACTCGATACCCCGGAAATGCGCAGCACGCTGGCGTTCTATCGCGATTTAGCCACTACCACCATGCCGGGATCCAACGACGTGATGGAGATCAAAGACGCCTTTATGAACGGTTCCGCGCCGATGGCGATGTACTCCACCTACATTCTCCCGGCGGTGTACAAAGAAGGTAAGCCCGAAAATCTGGGCTTTATGGTGCCGACACAAGCCACGTCTGCGGCGTACGGCATGGTCACATCGTTGACCATTACTTCCGGTCAGGAGAAAGCGCAGACAGAGGCGGCAGAGAAGTTTGTCACCTGGATGGAGAAACCGCAGAACTCCGCAGACTGGGTGATGATGTCGCCGGGGGCGGCATTGCCGATGACCAAGGGGGTGGTAACCACTGACACCTGGAAAGACAACGCGGTCATCAAAGCCTTTGGTCAACTTCCGTATGAGCTGATCGCCCAATACCCGAACGTGAAGGTATTCGGTGCTGTTGGCGATAAAAACTTTACCCGTATGGGCGATGTCACCGGCTCCGGAACCATCAGCGCCATGGTAAACGCCGCGACGGTTGGCAAAAAGCCGATTGAACCGCTGTTGGCTGAGGGGCAAAAACGCCTCGATGCTCTCGTACAACAGCCATGAAACAGGCAGGACACGGGATGATGAAGAAGTTGATGTCGGGCCGTTCCGACTTACCGTTTGCCATGATGCTGCTCGGCCCCAGCCTGTTACTGCTGGCCGGGCTGGTAGCCTGGCCGATGGTCTCCAATATCGAAATCAGTTTTCTGCACCTGCCGTTGAACCCACGCATCGCGTCGACCTTCGTCGGGCTGGATAACTACACGCGCATTCTCAGCGACGCGGGCTTCTGGCACGCGTTGTGGATGACCTTCTGGTACACCGCGCTGGTGGTGCTGGGCAGTACCGGGTTGGGGCTGGCGGTAGCGGTATTTTTCAACCGTGAATTTCGTCTGCGCAAAACGGCGCGCTCGCTGGTGTTGTTGTCCTACGTAACGCCGTCAATCTCGCTGGTTTTCGCGTGGAAATACATGTTCAACAACGGCTACGGGATCGTGAACTATCTCGGCGTTGATGTATTGGGGTTGTATAAGCAGGCGCCGCTATGGTTCGACAACCCGAACAGCAGCTTCGTGTTGGTGGTGCTGTTCGCCATCTGGCGCTATTTCCCTTATGCCTTTATTTCGTTTCTGGCCATTTTGCAGACCATTGATAAATCGCTGTACGAAGCGGCGGAAATGGACGGCGCGAACGGATGGCAGCGTTTTCGCATCGTCACGCTGCCGGCGATCATGCCGGTGCTGGCGACGGTGGTGACGCTGCGCACCATCTGGATGTTCTACATGTTCGCTGATGTCTATCTGCTGACCACCAAGGTCAATATTCTTGGCGTCTATCTGTATAAAACGGCGTTTGCCTTTAACGATTTGGGCAAGGCGGCGGCGATTTCAGTGGTGCTGTTTGTGATCATTTTCGCAGTGATTCTGCTGACCAGAAAACGGGTGAATTTCAATGGCAACAAATAAACAACGTCTTAGGGGTTCCGCGCTGTTTTACATCGGGCTGGCGCTGTTCCTCGGCTTCACGCTGTTTCCGTTCTTTGTGATGCTGATGACCTCGTTCAAGAGCGCGAAAGAGGCTATCTCGCTGCATCCAACGCTGCTGCCGCAGCAATGGACTTTCGAGCACTACATCGACATTTTTAATCCGTTGATTTTCCCGTTTGTCAGCTATTTCCGTAACAGCCTGGTGGTGTCGATTATCTCATCGGCCATCTCACTGTTCCTTGGGACGCTCGGCGCGTGGGCGCTGTCGAAATTGCGCTTTCGCGGCAGGGAAACCATCAATGCCAGTTTTTACACCGTCTACATGTTCTCCGGGATTTTACTGGTGGTGCCGCTGTTCAAAATCATCACCGCGCTGGGTATTTATGACACCGAGCTGGCGCTGATTCTCACCATGGTGACGCAAACCCTGCCGACCGCCATTTTCATGCTGAAAAGCTACTTCGACACCATCCCGGATGAAATTGAGGAGGCGGCGATGATGGATGGGCTAAATCGGCTGCAAATCATCTTCCGTATCACGGTGCCGCTGGCGATGTCGGGCCTGATCTCAGTGTTTGTGTACTGCTTTATGGTGGCGTGGAACGACTATCTGTTTGCCTCAATTTTCCTCTCCAGCGCAGAGAACTTCACGCTGCCAGTGGGGCTGAACACATTGTTCAGTACGCCGGATTATATCTGGGGACGAATGATGGCCGCATCGCTGGTGACCGCGCTGCCCGTCATCATCATGTACGCGCTTTCCGAGCGCTTTATTAAAAGTGGTTTGACCGCCGGCGGCGTTAAGGGCTGAGGCAGTCAGTTTAACAAGGAATAAGTGATGAAAAAATTAGTGGCAACTGCCCCGCGCATCGCGGCGCTGATGGAATATCAGGACCTGCCGGTGGCAGCGCATGAAGTAAAAATTCGGGTGCGTTACGGCGCGCCAAAACACGGCACTGAAGTGGTTGATTTCCGTGCGGCCAGCCCCTTTATTGATGAGCAGTTTGATCCCGAGTGGCAGCTCTTTACCGCCCGTGACGCTAACGCCCCGCGCGGCATTGAGTTTGGCAAATTCCAGCTCGGTAATATGGTGGTCGGCGACATCATTCAGTGTGGTGCGGACGTGACAGACTACCGCGAAGGCGACAGCGTTTGCTGCTACGGCCCGCTGGCAGAAACCGTCATCGTTAACGCGGTCAATAACTACAAACTGCGCAAAATGCCCGCTGGTGCATCCTGGAAAAACGCCGTCTGCTATGACCCGGCGCAGTTCGCGATGAGCGGTGTGCGCGATGCCAACGTGCGCGTAGGGGACTTTGTGGTGGTGATTGGCCTGGGCGCGATTGGTCAAATTGCGGTGCAGCTGGCGAAAAAAGCGGGGGCATCGATCGTGATGGGTATCGATCCGATTGGCCATCGCTGTGAGATAGCGCGTCGTCACGGGGCCGATGTGTGTCTGAACCCGATCGGCACAGACGTTGGGCTGGAAATCAAAAAACTGACCGGTAAGCAGGGCGCCGACATCATCATCGAGACCAGCGGTTACGCGGATGCGCTGCAATCCGCTCTGCGCGGTCTGGCCTACGGCGGCACCCTTTCCTACGTCGCATTTGCCAAACCGTTTGCCGAAGGTTTCAACCTCGGGCGTGAAGCGCATTTCAACAACGCCAAAATCATCTTCTCCCGCGCGTGCAGCGAACCTAACCCGGACTATCCGCGCTGGAGCCGTAAGCGTATCGAGGAAACCTGCTGGGAATTGCTGATGAACGGTTATCTGAACTGTGACGACCTGATCGACCCGGTGGTGCCGTTTAGCGAAAGCCCGGAGAGTTACATGAAATTCGTCGATAAACAGCCTGAGCTGAGTATCAAAATGGGCGTCACTTTTTAATCGCAAGGAAAGCAACATCATGAAAATCGCAACGCAGAATCAGGCCTTCTTCCCGGAAAACATTCTGGAGAAATTCCGCTACATCAAAGCGATGGGCTTTGACGGCTATGAGATCGACGGTCGTCTGCTGGTGAATAATCTGGACGAGGTGAAAGCGGCCAGCAAAGAAACCGGGCTGCCCGTGACGACCGCCTGCGGTGGTTATGACGGCTGGATCGGGGATTTTATCGAAGAGCGTCGCCTCAATGGATTACAGCAAATCGCTCGCATTCTCGAAGCGTTGGCGGAAGTGGGCGGTAAAGGCATCGTGGTTCCTGCCGCATGGGGAATGTTTACCTTCCGTCTGCCACCGATGACCTCGCCGCGCAGCCTCGCTGGCGATCGCAAAGCGGTCAGTGATTCGCTGCGTTTCCTGGATGAAGTCGCAGGCCGTACCGGGACGACCGTTCTGCTTGAACCGTTGAACCGCTATCAGGATCACATGCTCAACACCCTGGCGGATGCCCGTGGCTATATCAGCGACAATCAGCTCAAACACACGCAAATCATCGGCGATTTCTATCACATGAACATTGAAGAGGACGATATTGCGGGTGCACTGCACGTCAACCGCGATCTGCTCGGCCATGTGCATATCGCCGATAACCACCGTTATCAGCCGGGGAGTGGGAGCCTGAATTTCGCCGCGCTGTTTAATCAGTTGCGAGCAGACAATTATTCCGGGTATGTCGTGTATGAATGCCGCGTGCGTGCTGCCGACCTGGCAAAAGCGTACCAGGATTCCCTCGTTTACCTGCGTGAGTGCTGAGAGGACATCGCGTGAACAATGCTACAGCTGTCGTCCCGTTGCGCGTCGCCATCATCGGCGCGGGGCAGGTGGCGGACAAAGTCCATGCTACATACTACGCCACGCGGTGTGACCTCCAGATGGTGGCTGTCTGTGACAGCCGCCTGGAACAAGCGCAGGCGTTTGCGGCGAAATTTGAAATTGCAGGCCACTATGACGATGTACGCCTGATGTTGCAGGAAGTGCAGCCCGACGTTGTCAGCGTCTGCTCGCCAAACCGTTTTCATTTTGAGCATGTTTTAGCCGCTCTTGAAGCGGGCTGTCACGTAATGTGTGAAAAGCCTCCGGCGATGACGCCGCAGCAGGCTAACCAGATGCGCGCGGTGGCGCGTCAACAGGGCAAAGTGCTGGCATACGATTTCCATCATCGCTTCTCTCTCGACGCCCAGCTTTTGCGCGAGCAGGTGCAGACGGGGGTATTGGGCGAAGTCTATTTCACCACCGCCACCGCCCTGCGACGCAGCGGCGTTCCGGGCTGGGGTGTATTTACCAATAAAGCCATGCAAGGCGGTGGGCCGTTGATCGATATCGGCATTCATATGCTGGATGCCGCAATGTATGTGCTGGGTTTTCCCGCGGTGCGACGCGTCATGGCCCACAGTTTTGAGAAGCTCGGCACCGTGAAAAGCAGCGGTCAGTTTGGCGAATGGGACCCGACGCAGTACACCGTTGAAGATGCGCTGTTTGGTACCATTGAGTTTGAGAATGGTGGCCTGCTGCGGATTGAGACCTCCTTTGTGCTGAACATTACCGAGCAGTCACGAATGAACGTCACCTTTTGCGGGGATAAAGCCGGTGCCACGCTGTTCCCGGCGCATGTTTATAACGATGTGAATGGTGAGCTGAACACGCTGTACCAGCGCGATCAGGCCGACGACAATCGCCATTTTCGCAGCATGGACGCCTTTGTTCGCCATGTGCTGGGCGATCCAGTCACAATTGCCGACGCAGAGCAGGGGTTCATTATTCAGCAACTGGTCGCGGCGTTGTACGAGTCTGCGGAAAAAGGCGAATGGGTGACGATATGCTGAACATTTCCATGTTGAAAGACCCGGCATTCAGCCCACACAGTCTGAATAAATACGCATCGCTGATGACCAGCGCGAACGGTTATATGGGCGTGCGCGCAAGCCATGAAGAGGACTACACCCAGCAAGTGCGGGGCCTGTATCTTGCCGGGCTGTATCACTGCGCCGGACGTGGCGAAACGAATGAACTGATTAATCTGCCTGACATGGTCGGCATTCAGCTTGAGGTGAACGGCTCACCCTTTACGCTCTTGAGCGGCGAGACCGAAAGCTGGAACCGCGAGCTGGATTTCAGCGACGGCGAACTACGGCGGGAATTAATCTGGCGCTCTCCATCGGGTGCACGTGTGCGCATTGCCAGCCGCCGTTTCACCTCAATGGCACAGTTGCCGCTGTTGGCGATGCAATTCACCGTGACCGCGCTGGACGAAGACACCCATCTCGAATTTTCCACCGGCATTGATGGGACTCAAACCAACAGCGGTCGTCAGCATCTGGATGAGCTTTCACTGCGGGTCTTTGGTCAGCAGGTGCTGCAGGGCGCGTGGGCGACACAGTCGGCGAATGCTGAAGTGGTGATCACCAGCAGCATTCAGTTGAGCAAGGACGTGGAAAGCTGCTTTGCGGCGAAGAATCGTCGCCTGATGCAAAACAGTACGTTGTGTCTGAAGGCGGGCGACAGCATCACGCTCGAGAAAATCAGCTGGATAGTGCGGCGCGGGCGTGAAACCTTATCGCTGGAGAGCTTCAGCCGAAGCTGCCTGAAGGATTTGCAGACATGTGCCGCGCAGGGCTACGACGCGTTACTGGCCGCTACGCGAGCGGAGTGGCTGAAAGGCTGGCAAGCACGACGGGTCGTCGTAGAATCCGGAATCGCGGCCGATCAGGTCGCCCTCGATTTTGCTCATTATCATCTGGCGGCTATGACGCCACTGCATGACGAACGCAGCAGTATTGCGGCCAAAGGACTGACGGGGGAAGGCTATAAAGGGCATGTGTTCTGGGATACTGAAGTCTTTTTACTCCCTTATCATCTGCTGACCGAGCCATCCACCGCGCGGTCGTTATTGCGCTACCGTTACCTGAACTTACCCGGTGCCCGTGCAAAAGCTCGACGCAATGGCTGGCATGGGGCGCTGTTCCCCTGGGAGAGCGCGCGCAGCGGCGCGGAAGAAACGCCAGAATTTGCCGCCATCAATATCCGTACTGGTCTGCGGCAGAAAATCGCCTCCGCGCAGGCGGAACATCACCTGGTCGCGGATATCGCCTGGGCGGTGGTGAACTACTGGCACGCGACCCACGACGAGGCGTTCATGCGCAGCGAAGGGGTCAGCTTATTGACCGAAACCGCGATGTTCTGGATGAGCAGAACGGTGGACGTCAGCGGGCGGCTGGAGCTGCATGATGTTATCGGGCCGGATGAATACACCGAGCACGTCAATAACAACGCCTTCACCAACTATATGGCCTGGCATAACGTGGCACAGGCGCTGCATTTTGTGCCTCAGTTTGGCGAACTTCAGCCTATGTTTGCCGCCAGAGCCGCCGATTTTATGCAACGTCTGTGGCTACCTGAGGCTGATGCGCAGGGCGTACTGGCGCAGGACGATACGTTCATGCAAAAGCCGACCATTAATCTTTCCAAATATAAAACCCACGCCGGGAAGCAGACCATTTTGCTCGATTACTCGCGGGCAGAAGTCAACGAGATGCAAATCCTTAAACAGGCCGATGTGGTGATGCTGAATTACATGCTACCGGATCGTTTTTCTGACGCCGAATGCCTGGCGAATCTGGCGTACTACGAACCACGAACCATCCACGATTCCTCGCTCAGTAAAGCCATTCACGGCATCGTCAGCGCGCGCTGCGGCCGCGTAGAAGAAGGGTATCGCCTGTGGCGAGACGGAACGAACATTGATTTGGGCGACGAGCCGCACAGCAGCGACGAGGGTATTCATGCCGCCGCTACGGGAGCTATCTGGCTAGGGGCCGTACAAGGTTTTGCCGGGCTACGTATTTGCAATGGCGATCTGCATCTGGCCCCGATGTTACCCGCGCAATGGCAGCGGCTATACGTGCCGATTCGCTGGCAGGGCGCGAGCCTGACTCTGGATATCACGCCGGAAGCGATCACCCTGAACACCAGCGCAGAAATTCATTTGTGGCTGTGGGGCCGCGAAATTTGTCTGAATGGGCTGCAGCGCTATCAGAAGTCTGATTTTTTAAGCGCTCAAATTGGGACCGCTACCATGGAGGGGGCCGAATGAAACTGGATGCCGTTATCTTCGATCTCGATGGGGTAGTGACCGACACGGCGCATTTGCATTATGTGGCCTGGCGCGATGTGGCGCGGGAAATTGGGATCACCATCGACGAAAGTTTCAACGAGCAGTTGAAGGGCATCAGCCGAATGGCGTCGTTGCAGCGTATTTTGCAACACGGCGGTAAAGCGGCGCACTTTTCCACCGCTGATTGCGAGGTGCTGTGCACGCGTAAAAACAACCGTTATGTCGCCACGCTGGCGTCGCTTACCCCTGAGTCGATTTTGCCGGGCATCACTGCGCTTTTGCAGGACCTCCGTGGCCGGGGAATGCGCATCGGGCTGGCCTCGGTGTCCCTCAATGCTCCGGTTATTCTGAATGCGCTGGGCATTTCGCACCTCTTTGACTATTGCGCAGATGCATCGCGTATCGTGCATTCCAAACCCGACCCGGAAATTTTCCTGCTGGCTTGCCGGGGATTAGGCGTGGCAGCGCACCACGCTATCGGGATTGAGGACTCCCTGGCCGGGATTCAGGCGATTAATGCCAGCGGTATGGCATCCGTCGGGATTGGCGAAGATTTGATGGGGGCGGGGCTGTTATTACCGTCCACACGGGAACTGAACTGGCATCGGTTGGATGCGTACTGGCAACGCCTCCATCCAGCCTCTGCACCTGTAAAGGAATAAACCCATGGCTCAATTATCACTGCAACATATTCAGAAGATTTATGACAACCACGTGCACGTGGTGAAAGATTTCAATCTCGACATTGAAGACAAAGAGTTCATCGTTCTGGTTGGGCCGTCCGGCTGTGGTAAATCTACCACCCTGAGAATGATTGCCGGGCTGGAGGCGATCAGTCATGGCGAGTTAATGATCGACGGCGTGCGAATGAACGATGTTCCCGCGAAGTCGCGCAATATCGCGATGGTTTTCCAGAACTACGCGCTCTATCCGCACATGTCGGTGTACGACAACATGGCCTTTGGTCTCAAGATGCAAAAAATTGCGCCGGAGGTCATTGAAGAGCGTGTCAGTTGGGCGGCGCAGATCTTGGGTTTGCGCGAGTATCTGAAGCGCAAACCGGGCGCGTTGTCCGGCGGCCAGCGCCAGCGCGTGGCGCTTGGACGGGCAATTGTGCGTGAAGCGGGGGTGTTTTTGATGGATGAACCGCTGTCGAACCTCGATGCCAAGCTGCGCGTACAGATGCGAGCTGAAATTTGCAAGCTGCATCAGAAGCTCAACACCACCATGATTTACGTCACGCACGATCAGACCGAAGCCATGACCATGGCGACACGAATAGTGATTATGAAAGACGGCATCGTGCAGCAGGTTGGGGCGCCGAAACAGGTCTATAACCAGCCCGCAAACATGTTTGTCGCTGGGTTTATTGGCTCTCCTGCGATGAATTTTATCCGCGGCGCCATCGACGGCACTGATTTCGTCACCGAAACCCTGCGCTTGCCGATACCCCCGGACAAAATGGCGGTGCTCAACGCGGCGGGCTATCAACGCAAAGCGATAGTGTTGGGCATTCGCCCGGAAGATATCGTCACCGGCGCGGAGTCAACTATACCGATAGCGGCAAGGATTAGCGTGGCGGAATTAACCGGCGCAGAATTTATGCTGTATATCACCATTGGTGGGCACGAGTTAGTTGTTCGCGCGCCCTCGACCAGTGATTATTTCGCCGGAGATAATATTGTGTTGTCATTCGATATGGCGAAAAGTCATTTCTTTGATATTGAAAATGAACAGGCTATTCGCGAATAAAATAAATTAAATACCCGGGAGGATGACATTCCTCCCATTATATCCACGTTGTTAATTTTCAGGACGAATATTATGAACACACTACCTCGGTGTGCAGCACTGCTATTGGGTGTCTGTACTCTCACAGCTTATGCACAAAATAACGACGGCTGGAAATTTAATATTGGCGCGATGTATGAAATCGAGAATGTTGAAGGGCAAGCCGATGATATGGACGGATTATACGAGCCGTCAGTATGGTTTAATGCCTCCACGGGGCCGTGGAAGATATCTATGGCAATGTATCAGGAAGGTCCGGTCGATTACAGTTCCGGCACGCGGGGGACCTATTTTAATCGGCCTGAACTGGAAATTCGCTATCAGGTGCTGGATAGCGATGCCTTTACTCTCGGTCTGACCGGTGGCATGCGTAATTATGGTTATCACTTTAAAGATGAACATAATAAAGAAGCGGGTACCGCTAATATGCAGCGTTATAAATTTCAGCCAGACTGGAATTTACGCCTGACGGACGACGTGCATTTCAACGGTTGGCTGGCGGCCTATCAGTTCGTCAATGATCTGCAACAAACAGGGTATGCCGATAGCCGAGTGGAAACCGAAACCGGTTTTACGTGGAAGCTGACAGAGACGGTCTCACTGCTGACGAATTATTATCTGGAGCGTGGGTTTAACCTTGATAAGAGCCGGAATAACGGGGAGTTTTCAACTCAGGAAATTCGTGCGTATCTACCCATCTCTTTTGGTTCCACCACGCTGACGCCGTATACCCGTCTCGGTCTTGATCGCTGGACAAACTGGGACTGGCAGGACGATCCGACTCGCGAAGGCCATGACTTCAACCGCCTGGGATTACAATTCGCCCACGATTTCGATAATGGGGTTTCTGTTTCTCTTGAATACGCTTATGAGTGGGAACATCACGATGAGGGCGACGACGATCGCTTCCATTATGCGGGTGTCGGCATCAACTACGCGTTTTAACGCCATGTGGCCGGAGGGCAAACCTCCGGCGTTATGCCAGTGAATCTGTCAGTGAAATATGGGTAGAAACGATAACGCGGCGTGGCCCAGGTATACCGGCAATGCACTTGAACAATCGATCGCAGCTCTTGAGCCCCAGCTCGTAAGTAGGCACATCAATACCGCCCGGAGCGGGGGACAAAATGAACGACAGCGTTTCGTTACTGTAGCCCACCACGGCAAGCTGTTGCGGTATTTGAATGCCTGCTTCAAATGCTGCCCGATACAGGCTTAACAACTTCATGCTGTCGGTGGCGAAAATGGCATCCGGCCGCGGTTCCATGGCCAGCAACGATTTCGCTGCGACCAGCGCGGTTTCATGGGTATAACCGCTATCGATGACCCATTCTTCACGCAGCGGAATATGGTTCTGGTTGAGGCACTCTTTATATCCTGCCAGGCGGTCAACGGAAACGTGATAATCCAGCGGGGCATGCAGGCACGCGATATTATTATGCCCACGAGAAATGAGCGCATGGGTCAGTGCAATACTGTCCTGATAATTATCGGTATCAACGGAATAGACGTGCTGATATTCCCCTTCAACTTTACCAATCACCACCACCGGAATTTGATACGCATCGACGCGCGAGAAAAAGGATTCATCGGCCGGGGAACTCAGCATAATGATCCCTTTGATCATCTTTTGCCGAATTTTGCTTTCGCATTTAAGCAGGTCATCTTCGGTGCTGCGTGATGTTTGTAATATCACATCAAAGCCTTCTTCCTCCGCCCGGGAAGTAATGGCATGAAGCACTTCAGCAAAGAAAGGATTGCCTGCCGTGGTTTTCGTTGAGCGAGTAGAAATGACCATAATAGCGTCAAACCCAGAAGACGTTAGCGCCCGGGCAAGCTTATTTGGCTGATAATTAAGATCCTTAATCGCTTTCTGCACTTTTTCCAGCGCCTCGGGCGAAATATTGGTTTGATTATTCAGTACTCGCGAGACGGTAGATTTTGAGACGCCAGCAACTCTGGCAATATCATATATGGTCGGTGACATACACCTGTCGAGCTCCATCGTAGAGTCAATCAGATGCATCTTACTGGAGAAAAAGCCTGAAATACAGCGAAGTGCGGTTGATAATTCTCTTCAGGGACCTTATGTCATGTATCCTGAAGGATAAGCAAGAATCGGACAAAACGGGATGGCGATGAAGCGACTCAAAACCGAATTTAATGCTCTGCTCAATCGCGGCGTGGACCGACATCTGCGTCTGGCGGTGACCGGGCTTAGCCGTAGCGGCAAAACCGCGTTTATCACCGCGATGGTGAATCAGCTGCTGAATCTGCATGCAGGCGCGCGTTTACCGCTGCTGAGCGCGGTACGTGAGGAGCGGTTGCTTGGCGTGAAGCGCGTGCCGCAGCGCGACTACGGGATCCCGCGTTTTACCTATGACGAAGGCCTGGCGCAGCTGTACGGCACGCCACCGACGTGGCCAACACCGACACGTGGCGTGAGCGAGATTCGCCTGGCGTTGCGTTTTCGTTCTAACGATTCCTTGCTGCGTCACTTCAAAGACACCTCAACGCTGTACCTGGAAATTGTCGATTATCCGGGCGAATGGCTGCTGGATTTGCCGATGCTGGCGCAGGACTACCTGAGCTGGTCGCGACAAATGACCGGCCTGCTGACTGGGCAGCGCGCAGAGTGGTCTGCGCGCTGGCGTCAGCTTTGCGAAGGGCTTGACCCGCTGGCACCGGCAGACGAAAACCGTCTGGCAGAAATTAGCCAGGCGTGGACCGACTATCTGCACGCCTGCAAACAGGAAGGTTTGCACTTCATTCAGCCAGGGCGCTTTGTGCTCCCGGGCGAAATGGCAGGCGCACCGGCCTTACAGTTCTTCCCGTGGCCGGATGTGGATGCCACAGGTGAGGCCAAACTGGCGCAGGCCGACAAACACACCAACGCCGGAATGCTGCGGGCGCGTTTTGACTATTACTGCGAACACGTGGTCAAAGACTTCTATAAAAATCACTTCCTGCGTTTTGACCGCCAGATTGTGCTGGTCGATTGTCTGCAGCCGTTGAACAGCGGGCCGCAAGCGTTCAACGACATGCGTCTGGCGCTGACGCAATTAATGCAAAGCTTCCATTACGGGCAGCGCACGCTGTTTCGTCGTCTGTTTTCCCCGGTCATCGACAAACTGCTGTTTGCCGCCACCAAAGCCGATCACGTCACCGTCGATCAGCATGCGAACATGGTTTCCCTGTTGCAACAGTTGATTCAGGATGCGTGGCAGAACGCGGCCTTTGAAGGTATCAGCATGGACTGTCTGGGGCTGGCGTCAGTGCAGGCCACGCAAAGCGGGCTGATTGACGTCAATGGTGAGAAAATTCCCGCGCTGCGCGGTAACCGTCTGAGCGACGGCGAACCGCTGACGGTGTATCCGGGTGAAGTGCCCGCCCGTTTGCCGGGTCAGGCATTCTGGGAACAGCAGGGCTTCCAGTTTGAGGCGTTTCGCCCACAGACGATGGACGTCGATAAACCGCTGCCGCACATTCGCCTTGATGCGGCACTGGAGTTTTTAATTGGAGATAAATTGCGATGAGCGAACCGTTAAAACCGCGTATCGATTTCGCCGGCCCGCTGGAGGCGGACAAAACAGAGCACCTGCGTGGGGCGCAAACCTTTGAACAGACTCAGGCCGAAAACTTTGCCCCGACGGTGATTGACGATCCGCTGGAGGACGAGGGGCAGGCCGAAGCCGTGGTTGAAGCGGCGCTGCGCCCGAAACGCAGTCTGTGGCGACGGATGGTGACCGCAGGGCTGGCAATTTTCGGCGTTAGCGTGGTCGCACAGGGCGTGCAGTCGACGATGCATGCCTGGCAAACGCAGGACTGGGTGGCGCTGGGTGGCTACGCGGCGGGCGCGCTGATTATCGGTGCGGGCGTCGGATCGGTGGCCACCGAGTGGCGACGCTTATGGCGTTTGCGTCAGCGGGCGGAAGAGCGTGATGAAGCGCGCGACCTGTTGCACAGTCACGGCACCGGTAAAGGGCGGGCGTTCTGCGAACAGCTGGCGGCGCAGGCCGGAATCGACAAATCGCACCCGGCGCTCCAGCGCTGGTACGCGGCCATTCACGAAACGCAAAACGACCGGGAAGTGGTCACGCTGTATTCTCATCTCGTGCAACCGGTGCTTGATGCGCAGGCGCGGCGCGAAATCAGCCGCTCGGCGGCAGAATCAACGCTGATGATTGCTGTCAGCCCGCTGGCGCTGGTGGATATGGCGTTTATCGCCTGGCGCAACCTGCGCCTGATCAACCGCATCGCCATGCTGTACGGCATTGAGCTGGGGTATTACAGCCGCTTGCGCCTGTTTCGTCTGGTGCTGCTGAATATTGCCTTCGCCGGGGCCAGCGAACTGGTGCGTGAAGTCGGTATGGACTGGATGTCGCAGGATTTGGCCGCGCGTCTTTCCGCCCGTGCGGCGCAGGGGATCGGGGCTGGCCTGCTCACCGCACGACTGGGCATTAAAGCAATGGAAGTGTGCCGCCCGCTGCCGTGGATCGATAACGACAAGCCAAAGCTTGGCGATTTCCGCCGTGAACTTATCGGGCAGTTGAAAGAAACCCTCAATAAGAAACCGGCTTAACATTTCGTTTGCCCTTCATCCCTCTCTTAACGGAGAGGGAAACGCGCTTTACCGCCGCTGTAAAAATCACCTCTGACCTTGTCCCTTTGTGCTTTACCCGCCGAGTTTACGGCAAAGCGCCTGATTTTCCGCCATACTGTCAATAATTGTTGACAGCCATCTTCCCGCAGGCGGAGAACTGTCTTATCATCCATGCGTTATTGGCTATGAGGGTGATACTCCCATGCGTCTTGAAGTCTTTTGTGAGGACCGTCTTGGTCTGACCCGTGAATTACTCGATCTGTTGGTGCTGCGTGGAATTGACCTGCGCGGGATCGACATTGACCCCATTGGCCGAATTTACCTTAATTTTGCGGAGCTGGAATTTGACAGTTTCCGCACACTGATGGCGGAAATTCGTCGCATCGCTGGCGTGACCGATGTGCGTACCGTGCCGTGGATGCCGTCAGAACGTGAACATCTGGCGCTGAGCGCGTTACTGGAAGCAATGCCGGAGCCGGTGCTGTCGCTGGACACTAAAAGCAAAGTCGAGCTGGCGAACCCAGCGAGCTGCCAGCTGTTCGGTCAGTCGCAGGATAAACTGCGCAGCCACAACGCCGCGCAGCTGATCAACGGCTTCAACTTCCAGCGCTGGCTGGATGACGCCCCGATGGAGTCCCACGCAGAACACGTGGTTATCAACGGGCAAAACTTCCTGCTGGAAATTACGCCGGTCACGCTGGAAGGTGAAAATGCCACACGTGTCCTGATGGGGGCCGTCGTGATGCTGCGTTCGACATTGCGCATGGGTCGTCAGCTGCAAACCATGACCAGCCAGGACGTCAGCGCCTTCAGTCAGATTATCGCCGTCAGCCCGAAAATGCGTCACGTGGTTGAACAGGCCCGCAAGCTGGCGATGTTGAGCGCGCCGCTGCTGATTGTCGGTGATACTGGCACCGGGAAAGATTTGCTGGCGAACGCCTGTCATCTGGCAAGCCCGCGTGCGCAGAAACCGTATCTGGCGCTGAACTGCGCGTCGATTCCGGAAGATGCGGTTGAAAGTGAACTGTTCGGCCATGCGCCGGAAGGTAAAAAAGGCTTCTTCGAGCAGGCCAATGGCGGCTCGGTGCTGCTCGATGAAATCGGTGAAATGTCACCGGGAATGCAGGTCAAACTGCTGCGTTTCCTGAACGACGGCACCTTCCGTCGCGTCGGGGAAGATCACGAAATCCACGTCGATGTCCGGGTGATTTGCGCCACGCAGAAGAACCTCGTCGAACTGGTGCAAAAAGGTCTGTTCCGCGAAGATCTCTATTACCGTCTGAACGTGCTGACCCTGAACCTGCCGCCGCTGCGCGATCGTGCGCAGGACATCATGCCGCTGACGGAGCTGTTTGTGGCCCGTTTTGCCGATGAGCAGGGGATTGCGCGTCCGAAACTGGCGGCTGATTTGAACACCGTGCTGACCCGCTACGGCTGGCCGGGCAACGTGCGTCAGCTGAAAAATGCCGTGTACCGCGCGCTGACGCAGTTGGACGGCTACGAATTGCGCCCGCAGGACATCTTACTGCCGGATTACGACACCACCACGGTGGCGGTCGGGGAAGATGCGATGGAAGGCTCGCTGGACGACATCACCAGCCGTTTTGAACGGTCGGTGCTGACTCAGCTTTATCGTAGCTATCCGAGTACGCGTAAGCTTGCCAAACGTCTGGGCGTCTCGCACACGGCGATTGCGAATAAGTTGCGGGAATATGGCTTAAGTCAGAAGAAAAACGAAGAGTAAATGCGATGCCGCCTTCAGTGATGAAGGCGGCATTTTTTATCAGGCTTTCAGTGCTTCCAGCGCAGCATCATAGTCCGGCTCGTTGGTGATTTCGTTCACCAGCTCGCTCAGAACCACGTTGTCGTTTTCATCAAGCACGATGACCGCGCGAGCAGACAGGCCTTTCAGCGCGCCATCTGCGATGCCAACGCCGTACTGCTGCAGGAACTCTGGCGCACGCAGGGTGGACAGGGTGACAACGTTGCTCAGGCCTTCTGCTCCGCAGAAGCGGGACTGGGCGAACGGCAGGTCAGCAGAAATGCACAGCACGACAGTGTTGTTCAGTTCGGTTGCCAGCTGGTTGAATTTACGCACGGATGCAGCGCATACGCCGGTATCAATGCTTGGGAAAATGTTCAGCACTTTACGTTTACCCGCGAACTGGCTCAGTGCGACGTCGGAGAGATCCTTAGCGACCAGTGTGAATGCTGGTGCTTTGGCGCCCGCCTGCGGAATGGAGCCCTGAACGGAAACGGGGTTGCCCTGGAAATGCACAGTTTGTGACATGATTATCTTCCTGTTTACATATAGTTAACGTCGCGGCTAGTGTATGACATCAACAGTTAACACGGCAAATCCTTTTAGTGCTGGTAAATCGAGGTGCAGGGAATGAGAAGTTTGAAAGTGTACGAGGAAGCCTGGCCGCTGCATACGCCATTCGTCATCGCCCGCGGCGCCCGCAGCGAAGCGAAAGTGGTCGTGGTAGAAATCCAACAAGACGGCGTGACAGGGACAGGAGAATGTACTCCCTATCCACGCTATGGCGAGAGTATTGCCTCGGTGATGGCGCAGGTCGCCAGCATTGGCGAACAGCTTGAAGCCGGCCTGACGCGCGACGCGTTACAGCAACTGCTGCCCGCGGGCGCGGCGCGCAACGCCGTAGACTGCGCGCTGTGGGATATTGACGTGCGCAAAGCGGGGCGCTCGCTGTCGAATTTAGTGGGCAGCGAATTAGCCTCTGAAGTGACGACGGCACAAACCGTGGTGATCGGCACGCCAGATCAGATGGCGAATAGCGCCAGGGCTCTGTGGGATAAGGGCGCTCGTCTGTTGAAGGTTAAGCTCGATGACCATCTGATCAGCGAAAGAATGTTCGCCATTCGGGCCGCCGTCCCGGAGGCCACGCTGATTGTCGACGCTAACGAGTCCTGGCACAGCGATGGGCTGGCGTCGCGCTGTCAGCTGCTGGCAGATTTGAACGTCGCGATGCTGGAACAGCCGTTACCCGCAGGGGAAGATGGCGCGCTGGCGAACTTTATTCATCCGCTGCCGATTTGCGCCGATGAAAGCTGTCACACCCGCGAAAGCCTGGCGAAACTCGCCGGACGCTATGACATGGTCAATATTAAACTGGATAAAACCGGTGGCTTAACCGAAGCGCTGGCGCTGGCGACAGAAGCCAAATTGCAGGGTTTTGACCTGATGCTAGGCTGTATGTTGTGTACCTCTCGCGCCATCAGCGCCGCACTGCCGCTGACGCCGAAGGTGCGCTTTGCCGATCTCGATGGCCCGACGTGGCTGGCAATCGATGCCGAACCCGCGCTGCGTTTCGGCACCGGTACTCTTTACCTATGAAATCGTTAATTTATTTATAAACAGGATCCGGCACAAAACGATCATCCGGCATCCGCAAGGCGCGTTTAGGATACGCGCGTCACAAATTTGAGGGTGCTAAGATGATTGAGTGTGAAGACGAAAGCGTCGCAACGCAGGACGAGCTGACTAAACGGTTGATTGATACCGTGGCTGCCGTCGTGCTTGTCGTCATCGTGGTAGCTGGGTTGTTTTTTGCCTGACGAACCAGATGATTTGTTAAAAAACCCGCATTGCTCCGGCCATGCGGGTTTTTTATTGGCTGAACTGTCGCCGCTAAGTCATCAAAAATCTCAACGTGGAGAGGCTAATTCCGGATGCCAGTGCAGCAGGCCAGTCATCGCCGCCAGGTATTTTTCGCTCGCCTCATCGGATGAAATCGGCGGAAATTCTGCGGTGATGCAGTGCAGGCCAAGATCGGCACACCAGCTACCGAACGAGCCCGGCGTCGCGTAGCCGACACTTGTCACCAGCGGCAGTTCAAAGCTGTCTGCCAGCCACTGGCCCAGCACCGTTTGCTGCGGATCTTCGATACAGGCCAGCGGGTCGTGGAACGATACCACCCACGCCGGGTGAATTTTGTGGATCAGCTGGCACAGCGCGTCGGTTTCAGGCTCGGAACCGGGGTTATCTCCCGTCAGCAGAACTACGTCACGGCTCTCTGCGGAGCTGTTCCAGCGATAAACCGTTTCCCCGGCTTTCCAGTTTGCGGCCGGGAAGTTGCGGTTAAGATCGACCCCATTAGCGTTGGCGCGCAGCCCCAGTTGGCAGCCGTCCGGGTTGACGGTCAGCACCACGTGATGACGTCGCAGGTCCGGGGCCAGGGTGCGCAGCGCGCAGGAAAGGGTGACGATGGACGAGTTTTCGTCACCGTGGGTGCCCGCAATAATCAGCCCGCTATTGTGGTCGGCGAGCGGGGCGGGGAACCAGATCAGCGGAGCGCCCAGCAATGAACGGCCATAGTGTTGAGTTCCAGGCGGAAACGCGCCGCGCTGCTGGCGAGGTCGGGTGGAAGACATGCTCAATCCTGCTTTATGGTGTTGTTTCTGGCAGTGTTGTTCATAACTCACCGAGAATCAAATAGTTTCCCTTTTCCCCGCCTCACTTCACATGACCTGCGCCCCCGGTGAATCGGCGTTATGTCTGGAATATCTCCACCGTATGGTGTTGCCCGTCATCGAAGAGTGGGATCCTGTCATCCGGCAGCGTAACGCCATCCAGGACGACCCGATACGGCCCGCCATCACCCGAAACGGTTATCTGATACTGACTTTGACCATTCTGGTAGCGGATGCTGAGCGACGGCCAGACTTGGGGAAGTTGGACGTGTACCGTGAAGGTCGAGGCGTAACGTCTGATCCCCAGCAGTTCTTCGGTCAGCAGGCGGTATGCCCAGCCCGCGGATCCTGTATACCAGCTCCAGCCCGCACGTCCGCGATGGGGTTCAACGCTGTAGACATCGGCGCTCATCACGTAAGGTTCGGCTTTATATTTCTCAATGTCGCTGGCGGTTAGCGTGTGATTCACGGGGTTGATCAGACCCCACAGCTGCCAAGCCCGTTCGGTATTGCCCATGCGCGCAAAAGCCATCACCGCCCAAATGGCACCGTGGGTGTACTGGCCCCCGTTTTCGCGCACGCCCGGCAGATATCCCTGAATGTAGCCAGGGTTCGGGCCATGCCCATCGAACGGCGGGGTGAGCAGTTTAATCAGCCCAGCGTCGTTATCGACCAAATGGGTATCCAGTGCGTTCATGGCCTGACTGCTCCGTTCCTGACTCGCGGCACCGGACAACACGGCCCAACTTTGGGCAATCGCATCAATTCGGCAATCCTGCGACGCGTGAGATCCCAGCGGGGTGCCATCGTCAAAATATCCGCGCCGGTACCATTCGCCATCCCAGCCAGACGTTTCCAGACTTTGCCGTAAACGTGCGGCTGCGGTCCGGCAGAGTTCGCTGACACTGGCATCCTGACGTTTGTCGGCCAGCGAGGCAAAGCGCGCTAGTACGTCGTACAAGAAGAACCCGAGCCACACACTCTCACCTTTGCCGTCGATTCCCACCCGATTCATGCCGTCATTCCAGTCGCCCGCGCCCATCAAGGGCAGGCCATGCTGACCAAAACGCAGGCCGTGCTGAAGGGCTTTGACGCAGTGCTGCCATAGGGATTCTTCGAGATCGCTGATAACCGGCTGTTCATACACCGATTCTTCGCCTGCCTGAAGCGAACGCCCCTCAAGATACGCAATACGCTGGTCGAGGATGTCGGTGTCGCCGGTGGTTTCGACATAATGACAGACCGCCAGCGGCAGCCAGAGATAGTCGTCCGAACAGCGGGTACGCACGCCGTTGCCCTGCGGCGGATGCCACCAGTGCTGGACATCGCCTTCGACAAACTGACGTGACGCGCACAGCAGGATCTGATCGCGAAGCCGTTCTGGCGCGGCGTGACTGAGGGCGAGCGTGTCCTGGAGCTGATCGCGGAAGCCAAATGCGCCGCCGGACTGGTAGTAACCGCTACGCGCCAGCAGGCGACAGGCAATGGTCTGATACAGCAGCCAGCCGTTAACCAGTAAATTCACGCTGGTATCCGGCGTATTAACGACCAGTTTATCCAGCAGGTTGTGCCACATCTGGTGGGCCTGGTTCAGTTCATTGCGCGCCGCGTCTTCATTCAGATAGCGGCTGAGCAGCGCCTGGGCCTGGGCCTGATCTTCTCCCACGCCAAGCACGAAAATAAACGTGGTCTGGTCGCCGTCGATCAGCGTGGTCGCTGATTGCACCGCGCCACAGGGATCGAGTCCGGCCCCGGTTTTATTCGACAGCCAGCGTAAATTCATCGCGGCTGGTTTTTCCAGTGAACTGTTTCGCCCGATAAATTCACGCCGATCGCCTGTCAGCGAACAGTGCACGCCGGTGACGGCAATAAAGGCCGTGCGCCCGCCGCCGTCCGCGCCGTAAAAGTTATTCGCCATCACGCCGCAACCGCCGCTCACGCTGGCTTCATGGGTGACTATATGCAGGGTAGAGCGCGTGCGTGACTCGCCGAGAGTCCATTCTGCAAAACCGGTGACCGAGAGTTTACGTGGGCGACCGGAGTTGTTGCTGAGCGTCAGAATCGCCAGTTTAACCGGGGCTTCTTCGGCCACCAAAATCGTCAATTCACTGTCGATGCCGCTCTCGCGATGGGCAAATACGCTGTAGCCAAATCCATGACGAGAGAGATAATCCCCTTCGCCGCGTACCGGCAGGGTAGTCGGCGACCAGTACGCGCCGCTCTCTTCATCACGCAGATAAAACGCTTCACCGCTGCGATCGCTGATCGGATCGTTTTCCCACGGCGTGAGCCGGTATTCATGCGCGTTCTCATACCAGCTGTAGGCCTGACCCGCTTCAGACAGCACGCTGCCGAACCGGGCATTTGCCAACACATTTGACCACGGTGCGGGCGTTGGTTGATTCTCCCGGAGTACAATCTGGTATTCGCGGCCATCCTGCGAAAATCCGCCGTGACCGTTGAAATGCAATAGCTGGCTGGTGTCGGGCGACCACGGAATGTGCAGGTTGTCGCCAGGGCCCACCTGCGGCACGAACGGTCTCGGAAGCGCTTTTAAGGGATGAATACGCTGATCGAGCTGCTCTTTCAGACTGCCCGAGCGGTCATCGAGATACAGATGCGCCACGCTCATCAACAGCAGTTTATCTTCAGCCGATAGATGCTCGCCGTTGCGCACAAAAATACCGCCGGATTTATCCAACTGGCTGGCTTCCGACCCGGCGTAAATCAAATCCATTATCGTGTTTTGCAGCCCCTGCTGATAACCGCCGGGGCTGTTATTGAGGATAACCAAATCCGCCGCTAGCCCTTTCAGCCGCCAGTATCGGTGCGCCTGAATCAGGGTGGTGACGGAGAGAATGCTTTCCTTGCTGGTGATGGTGAGCAGCACAATGGGCAGATCGCCGGAAATCGCCCAACCCCACAAACCGGACTGCCCGCGACGGTTGCGACTGATATCGCGGCTGTCGGCACGCAGCTCCTGGCACGGGTAGACAATGGCGCTGGCAAGATGGTTAAACAGCGCGGCATCATCTTCATTAGCGTTGATTTGACGTAATACCACCAGGCTATGCGACCAGGCGAGTTCAAATACGCGATCGGCGATCGGATGATCGCGGTATTTTTCCAGCAGCGTCAGGCTTTGCGCGCGGTCTTCACTCACGCCATACACGATATCGACGGTGACAGGTTGGCCCGGTTGCAGGGTGATGGTCTGGCGGATTGCTAACATCGGGTCCAGCACTGACCCGGAGGTGTTGCTGAGCGGTCCGCTTTGATGAGCCGCCAACGCATTTGCCGGATTTCTGCCTCGCCCGAGGAAAGTCGCCCGATCGGTCTCAAACGACACTTCACTTTGGTGCCCGCCATGAACCACCATCATGTGACACAGCCACGGGCTTTTTTCATCCGGCGATCGAGGTCGACGGTGGCAAAGAATGGCGCTTTGATCGGTAATCAGCTCCGTCTGGATAAACAAATTGCTGAACGCCGGGTGCGCCTGATCGCTGGTCGCAGGGGCCAGCACCACTTCGGCGTAGGTCGTCAGTTCAAGGATACGCGGCTGGCGGCCGCGGTTCAGCAACGTGATGCGGCGCAGTTCTATATCGTCTTCCGGCGACACCACAATTTGCGTTTTGATGCTCAGGTTACGGATGGTGCGTCTGAATTCAGCGCCCGAGTCGGTAAAGATAACCTCGTCGTCGCTGTCGATATCGCCGACCGGCTGCCAGCTGTTGCTCCACAGCTCGCCGGTGTGCGTATCGCGGATATAGCAGAATGATCCCCAGTTATCGCGGGTGGTATCGCTCCGCCAGCGGGTCAGGGCCAGATCGTTCCAGCGGCTATAGCTGCCGCCGGTATGGGTCATCATCAGGTGGTAATGGCTGTTGGACAACAACTGAACTTCGGGCACCAGGCTGTCCGCGCGGGTGAAGATACGCGGCTCGTAGTGCACCGGTTTAACCCGGCCTTCATGCGACTCAAAATGACGGCGAGGACTGTAGAGATCCACCGCATCCGGCACGCGTTCTTGTAGCAGTAGGCTCGCCGACTGAAACGCGGTGCTGGCCATAAACCGGTCGACCATGGGCGCGTCGAGCAGCACGTGCGCCAGCGCCTGAAACGCCATGCCCTGGTGATGCGCCATCCATGATTGCACCACGGCATACAACTGCCCGGTGGCGAGACGCGACGGCGTGTAGTCCAGCGCTTCATAAAAACCGTATTCTCCGCGCGCGCCGATTTTCTCCAGACGGGCCAGGTTTTCACAGGCTTTTTGCGGTGAAATCATTAACGCCAACAGCGTGGCGTACGGCGCAACCACCATATCGTCGGCCAGCCCGCGCCGCAGCCCGAGACCGGGCACACCGAAGGCCTGATACTGATAATTCTGCTGTACGTCAAATGCATGATAGCCGGACTCGGACACGCCCCACGGCACGCCGCGCTCTTTGCCCCAGTCAATCTGGCGCATGACCGCCGACTGACTCATCTCATCCAACAGGCTGCCTGGCCAGGTCGGCATTACCAGGTTTGGCATCAGATATTCAAACATCGAACCGCTCCACGACATCAGCGCGGTTTCGTTATCAATGGTGGTGAAAAGCCGCCCAAGCGCGAACCAGCTTTTGAGCGGCAGCTGATTGGTGGCGATGGCGAGGAAACTGGTCAGCCGAATTTCAGACGGCAGCAGGTCATAATGGCTTTTATCCGCCATATTGCTGTCGCAGTTGTAGCCGATGCTGAGCAGGTTGGTCACCTCGCTGTACAGGAAGGTGAAATCCATTTGCGCATGCTCATTCAGCCGCTGTTCGAGCTCGGTAATGATATCCAGTCGCATACGGGCCAGCGAGATAGCTGAGGCCGGCGGTGAACCTTCGCCGATATGCTTCGCCTGCGCCAGCCAATTCAATGTGGGCAGCGTCTGTGCGTTATACGCCGACGTTAACCAGCCGAGCAGGTGCGTCCATTCATGGCACAGCATCACCAGCTGACGCTGAAGATGTTCAATCCAGCGCACGACCACCGGGTCTTCATGATTGCACAAGGCGTACAGATGATTGCTTTGGCCGCGCATCCATTTCAGTTCGGTGAACAGCCCTGCCGGCGCCAGCTCAGCGGCGCTGTGGCAATGCTGACGTAGCAATCGCAGCACGGTCGGGGTGCTCTGGCCCCAGTGTTTTTCAAGGATAGCCAGCGTATCGTCTATCCCGGCGAGCACTTGTGTGCTGTTTAATATCGGCTGATTGCGCATCGCCGACAGCCCTTCGCGCAGGGTCAGTAAATGCCCAGCCATATTGCCACTGTCGACGCTGGAGACGTAGCGCGGGCTGAGCGGGGCCAGGGTGCGCGTGTCATACCAGTTATACAAATGCCCGCGAAAATGCTCCATTTTATCGAGTGAATCGAGGGTCAGCGTGATGCGTTGCAGCACTTCGCCAATCGGCAGATAGCCAAAATCCCAGGCGGTAAGGTTGGCCATCAGCGACAGGCCAATGTTGGTCGGTGAGGTTCGGTGCGCGACAACGGGCTGCGGGATTTCCTGATAGTTATCCGGCGGTAGCCCGTTTTCTTTGGCGTTGGCGAAGGTCTCAAAGAAGGCCCAGATTTCACGGCTGGTCTGGCGTAATAACTGTTTTTGTTCTTTATTTGGCGAGAACGTTTTACGCGCAGGCTGGCGGCTCAGCCAACTTAACAGCAGCGGGGCCAGGCACCAGATGATGCCTACGGGCAGCGCAACGGTCGAGAACCACGGCGCAGCGTGCGCGGTGAGCGCCGTTAATGACACACCGGCGACCACGTTCAGCCACATCGCCCGGTAAAAGCGGAGGGGTGATGTTTTGGATAAGTCGTTATCCGGGCTAAAACTGACCCATTGGCTGAGATTGCGCTGGCTGAAGCCCAGCCGCCACAGCGTTACGGCGATGGCGTACAGCGAATATCCGGCCTCGTGCGGCAGTGTGATGAAATTCAGTCCGACGCGGGAAAGGCGTTTCAGCGCCCCGGCCATCACCAGCAGCAGGTGCTGGGTTAACAGCCGACGGGAAGGCTTACGCAGCAGATCATGCGTGAGCGCCAGCGCCGTGGGCAGGAGCCACACCACCGCCAGCACGCCCAGCCAGTACAGCGGATTAGGCACCCATAACAGGGTACTAAACAGCAGCGCCAGTAAAGACGGGGCCACCAGGCTACGGCGCAAGTTATCCAGAAGTTTCCAGTAAGAGAGGGCGGATAACGGGTTTTTGTCGTGACTGCCGTCCGCTTTTCGCACCCGCGGTTTGAGCCAGTTCAGCAGCTGCCAGTCGCCACGGATCCAGCGCGTACGCCGCGCCACATCCGATAAATAGTTGTTCGGGTACTGCTCATACAGTAAGACTTCACTCAACAACCCCGAGCGGGCATAGCATCCTTCCAGTAAATCATGGCTGAGGACCAGATTTTCGGGGCAGGTGTTGGCGGTGGCCTGCACAAAGACATCGACGTCATAAATGCCTTTGCCGACAAACGATCCTTCGCCAAACAAATCCTGATAGATATCGGAAGACATCATCGAATAAGGATTATTACCCGGAATGCTGCTGCACAGTGCGGCATAGCGGCCTTGCCCGTTGCGCGGCATCTCTTCCGCCAGCCCCGGCTGCAAAATACCGTAGCCTTTCACCACGCGCTGACGCGCGGGGTCGTATTCAGGCCGGTTGAGCGGATGCGCCATGGTGGCAACCAGCTTGTGCGCCGTTTCGCGCGGCAGAACGGTATCACTGTCGAGGGTTATCACGTATTTGATGCGTTCAGGGAGCTGTTCAGCAGGCAGGCCTATTGCACTGGAAAACTGCGTTGTGGGTTGGCGTAACCAGCTGTTCAGCAGCGCCAGCTTGCCACGTTTACGCTCATACCCCATCCAGACGCCCTGCGGCGGGTTCCATTCAGGAGCGCGGTGCAGCAGATAAAATCGCGGGCGTTTAGCCGGGTAGCGGCGGTTCAGTGTCTGAGTTTGCGAAATAGCCTGTTCGAGCAGGGCGCTGTTATCCAGTGAGTTTTGGCTGACGGAATCGGTGAGGTCAGTCAGGAGAGCAAAACGCAGATGCTCGTGCTGATTGCCCAGCCAGCAGATCTCCAGGCTGGTGAGCAGTTTGGTGATGTTTTCAGGGCTGGTCAGCAGACACGGAATCACCACCAGGGTCGCCGATTCCGGTGGGATCCCGGCGGAAAAGTCCATGCGTGGCAGCGGGCGCGGGTGACGAAAACGGGTGGTCGTTTCGCTGAGCAGGTCGCTCACCAACTGGCTGACCGCTATGACCAGCGGTACCATCAGGAGCATAAGCAGCCCGTTCATGCCTGACAGCGCCATGTCGTGCATGATCGCCGCCGTTGCTGCCGTCGTCAAAAGACTCAGACTGCCAAGCCAGGAAAGCAGCGGGATTTGGTTGAAGCTGTGGCGCAGGCGAATAAAGCGCGAGGTGTCCGCCGCCAGCTCCATTTCGAGCTGCTGACGTCCGTCGCCCATCAGCCAATAGCCAATGTGATGGCCTGGGGTTTCCGGCGCATTTTGGGCGGCGAGAGTCAACACGTGTTGAGCGACGACAGGCTCACTGGCGCGGCTTCCTCGGGCAAGAATTTCAATCACATGGCGGTAGTGATCGCGGGTATCAAAATGCATCAGCGGATAAACACCCGCCGGGTCGAGGCGCAGCGTTTGTTCCACCGCGCTCATTGCTTCGGCGAATTCTGCCCAGTTGGTTTCGCTCAATAACCGCAAACCGGCAATGCTGTTGCTCACTGAGATCTGACTGGTGGCCAGTTGTTGATTAAAACGATGAATGAGGGCATCGGTGGTTACGCCCTGTTCGGCAAGACGCTGCTCAACCCAGGTGAGCGGCAGCGCCAGCATATTGCCGCGGCCCTGAAGACGTCGCACCAGTTCAGCGACAAATGCGCTGCTGAGCGGGGGACGCGAGCGCGCCATATCAGCAATGACCAAAATCACATCGGCGGGGGCGCTTTCTGCACATTCAAAAATGCGCGTCACCCAGCTATCGGCCAGGTTTCGTTCCTGTTGGGCTTTTACAACATCAATGCTCACGCGGCGCAGGTTTTCAATTAACGCCAGGCGCATCATGCCCGGCAGCGCCCAGACTTCCCCTAAGGTCAGTTGGGTGTGTTGCTGATAGGCGCTGATGTAGATAGTCAGGCTGGCAGTGTCCCAGCGTCCATCGCCGTGTGCGATCGCTTCGGCGGCAATATCGTAAATGCGTGGGCAGTTATGCGGTGAAGCCAGCGCGGGCAAGCCTTTGCCGAAGTTTTTCGGCAGGTGTTGCCGGACGAGGCGGATTTGCTCTTCGATCAGATAGTAATTATCCAGCAGCCATTCCCCGGCGGGCATGATGCTGGCTTTTTTACCGGCGTTCAGCGCGTAGCAGTTTTGCGTAATGATGGCTTCGTTGTCGCTCAGACGCTTAAGCAAATAATACGGCAATTTATCCGCAGATAATTTATGCGAGCGGGCGAGCTTTTTGCCGAAGCGTTCCATCTGGGCTGAAGAAAAGAGTTCAGCCCGCAGACTGTTTTCACTCGCGGGATCGTTGGCCGGTAACGGGACGAGTTCGGGGGTGTTGACCAAGGGCAGGGAGCGGCTCAGCCACCCCTTTGGATTCATTTTCATAGCGTTGCTCTGATGCGACATGAACGCGCAGGAGCAGTTGCGAAATCAGTTCAGAAACGTTCTCTCAAGATGGGCGTGAGGCATCGGGGATTTAACAGCTGCCGGAATAACACTTAAGTATAGAACACCGACGTTGAGTCGGAATGCACTTCAGGAATCGGCGAGGGAACACAAACAAAGCATTATTTCCCGGGCAGAGCATCGTGTGCGTGAGACGAACTTTTGAGAAAGGGTGCTGTGATTTGAAGCCACAATCAGGGGAAACGACGGTGGTCTCTAATGAAGACGTTTTATCCTATCACGAAGTGGTCGAATAGCATGCGAACAATCGCCGTGACGCTTTCGTGCCTGTTCAGGACTGAATTCGGTGCATTACTGACACCTTTTCGCTACCTCCTTCAATTTTATACGACAAGTCATTTGCAATTCTTCCTGTTGAAACAAATAATTACCCGACTACGTTGGTTGGGTTTATTGGAACAAGGGGATCCCATGAAGTTTCCTGTATCGTCTATCTGTTTTGCGCTGGCGCTGAGTGGCGTTTCTTCTCTTTCCTTTGCGGCAGACGTTCCGCAGGGAACCGTTCTGGCGCAGCAGCAGGTGCTGGTTCGTCACATTAAAGATGAGCCTGCGTCGCTGGATCCGGCGAAGGCGGTGGGATTACCGGAAATTCAGGTGATCCGCGACCTGTTTGAAGGCCTGGTGAACCAGGACGGAAAGGGCAACATTATCCCGGGTGTGGCAACCCAATGGCAGACCAACGATAACCGCACCTGGACCTTCACGTTGCGTGATGACGCGAAATGGTCCGACGGCACGCCGGTGACCGCGCAGGACTTTGTCTATAGCTGGCAGCGTCTGGTTGATCCGAAAACGACGTCGCCGTTTGCCTGGTTTGCCGCGCTGGCGGGCATTACCCATGCGCAAGACATTATCGATGGCAAAGCGACGCCGGATAAGCTCGGCGTAACCGCAGTCGATGCCAAAACCCTGCGCGTGCAACTGGATAAACCGCTGCCGTGGTTCGTGAACCTGACCGCCAACTTCTCCCTCTATCCGGTGCAAAAAGCTAACGTCGAGAGCGATCCAAACTGGACCCGTCCTGGCAAGCTGATAGGCAATGGTGCCTACGTGCTGAAAGAGCGCGTGGTCAATGAAAAGCTGGTGGTTGTGCCAAACGCAAACTACTGGGATAACGCCAAAACCGTCATCAAGCAGGTGACATTTGTGCCGATTAATCAGGAATCGAACGCCACGAAACGCTATCAGGCGGGCGATATTGATATCACCGAATCTTTCCCAAAAAATCAGTACAAACAGCTGCTGAAAGCGATCCCTGGCCAGGTCTATACGCCACCGCAGCTGGGTACGTATTACTACGCGTTTAACACCCAAAAAGGCCCAACCGCGGATGCACGCGTGCGTCTGGCATTGAGCATGACCATTGACCGTCGCATTATGGCGGACAAAGTACTCGGCACCGGCGAGAAACCGGCTTGGCACTTTACCCCTGACGTGACATCTGGCTTTACACCGCAGCCAACGGCCGCAGAAAAAATGAGTCAGGAAGAGCTGAATGCGCAGGCGAAAACGTTGCTAACGGCCGCAGGCTATGGGCCGGGGCGTCCGCTGAAATTGACGCTGTTGTACAACACTTCTGAAAACCATCAGAAAATCGCCATCGCGGTGGCGTCGATGTGGAAGAAGAACCTGGGCGTTGACGTGAAGTTGCAGAACCAGGAGTGGAAAACGTATATCGACAGCCGTAACACCGGCAACTTTGACGTGATCCGCGCGTCCTGGGTTGGGGATTACAACGAGCCGTCTACCTTCCTGTCGTTGCTGACCTCTACCCACAGCGGAAACATTTCCCGCTTTAACGATCCGGCGTACGACAAAGTTATCAACAAGGCGGCGCTGGAAACGACCGAAAAAGCGCGTAATGACGACTATAACGAAGCCGAGAAAATCCTTGCCGCGCAGGCACCGATTGCGCCAATTTATCAGTACACCAACGGGCGTCTGATTAAACCATGGCTGAAAGGCTACCCAATCGACAACCCGGAAGACGTGGCGTACAGCCGCACGATGTACATCATCAAGCATTAATTCCCTTCGTAAAAAAACAGCAGGCGCGATTTCACTCGCGCCTGCTGCCTTTCTGATATCGCCTACCGTAGTGACGTATTACGCCAGATTTTGCGGAAAATCAGCCGGTAATTCGCTGGCAGCACAGGCGATGACGCTGTCGTTATCCGCACCGCAGTCGCGCACAAAGGTGATGGTGGCGAATTCATCAATCACTTCGGTTGGGTAGGCAGGACCGGTATCACGATAAGACTCCATCAGCGGGATATGATCGTTTTGGAAACAGACTGTTTTTTCCGGATTATTGATCACCCAACGTGGGAAGAAGATGGTGCCGTGGAACAGTTTTTCGCCGAGGTTCACAATTAGGCTGACGTCAGTTCCGGTTGGCTCCGTCCAGGAAATTTTGTAGGTACTTTCGCCAACGCGAACAATCCAGGCTTTCTGATCTTTCACCCAGCGATTTCCCACCAGTCCACTGTGAATACGGTAATCCAGCGTCTGACCATTCTTCACATAAATCTCGTAATTCCAGCCATTATCATAGGTATACACCAGATGTTTGCCGATAAAACCGCTTAAATCATGTCTGTCGAATGTGCTCATAATATGCTCCTTCTTACGTTGAGATTATTTTAATCCTTTAAAATATGGATGAATAACGCTAATTTAAGATGATAATCATTCAATTATTAGATGAATAATGCAAAAAACAACTCTCGAACAATGGGCGATTCTGGAAAAAGTGGTGGATCTGGGGAGTTTCGCCCGCGCGGCTGATGCCCTGCATCGTAGCCAGTCATCGGTCAGCTATAATCTGTCGCTTTTGCAGGAACGTCTCGGGGTCACGTTGCTGATACCGCAAGGGCGGCGTGCGGTGTTGACCCCGGCGGGGGAACTGCTTCTCAATCGGGTCAGACCCTTGCTGAATGCGTTTTCACACGTTGAGATGCGGGCGGCTAATTTGCAGGATGGAATGCGTACCCGCCTGAAGCTGGTGGTAGACAGCATTTTTCCTCGCGGACGACTGTTCGCCATCTTGCGCAAATTTCAGCAGGCCTATCCGCGCATACAGGTGCAGCTTACTGAGGTGCTGGAGAGCACTCAGCAGGATGCGGAGGTTTTTACCGAAGCGGATATTTTGATTGTTACCCGTCGCCAGGACGTTAACGGGCGCGGGGAATGGCTGATGAACATTGATTTTGTCGCGGTTGCCCATTCTGAGCATCCACTCTTTGCGACGCCTGCACCGCTGACGGAGGAAATATTAAGCCTCTATCCGTTGATTCGTATGGCTGACAGTCGCGAGAGTTCTGTCACGGCCGGTGATGCGTGGACATTTTCCACTGTCGATGCGGCCATTGAGGCCGTGATGTCAGACGTGGGCTACGGATGGTTGCCGCAAGCGCACATCCGTTCACAGCTTGATACGGGCAGCCTCAAGCTGTTGCCGCTGAGTCATGGTGTTCGTCGGGCAACGCCTTTACACCTCATCGTCAGGGAGGAGCTGTTGTCGCAGGATGAGGCGGTAAGCTTCTTTTTGACCCTGATTAAGGAATAATCTAAAACCCTTCGAAGGATGTGGATAAAGGCGCGCCCGCAGACTACGCTTTAAGCATATCCTGTATCAGGAGGGGATATGTTGACGCATTCTGAAGCAAAACGATGGGCCGCGATCATGCTGAAATCCGCACTGTGCGATGGTATGAATACAGAAGAAATTTTCAGGCAAGTGCATCTGGTGTGCGATAAGCATGGGAAAGAATGTCTTGAGGAATTAATAGAAGAGATCCTGGTGGAAGCCGGGCGAATCGGGCCTCAGCACAGCGCCGGTGAGTACAAGCACCATTGACGCCAACGTGCATAAAAACCGCCTGCGGGCGGTTTTTTTATGCCGACAGCTTATTACGGTTTCACGCCTGTTTTTTTTGTACCGCCGCGGTGATGGGCGAGACGGTGCTGTTTTTCACACTGTCGATTTGCGCCAGCAACTGCGGGATTTCTTTCACCGGCAAGGCTTTAGCAAACAGGAATCCTTGCAAATAGCCGCAGCCGAGGCTCGTTAACAGCTGCTGCTGATCCTGCGTTTCAATGCCTTCGGCCACCACGTTCATGTTCATCGAATGGGCGATATCAATAATCGTGGCGACGATCTTGACGTTCTTGCTGTTGTCGCGAATATCACGCACAAAGCTTTTATCGATTTTCAGCTCTCGCGCAGGCAGGTTTTTCAGGGTCAGCATGTTCGAATAACCGGTACCGAAATCATCGATAGAAACAGTGATGCCCATCCGGTTGAAGTCGTTAAGCATGTCGATGCTGCGTTCGAGATTGCGCAGGGCGGTACTTTCGGTCAGCTCAATGGTCAGGCGCGACGGGGGGACCGCGTGGCGGGCCAGCGCCCCGCAAATGGTGTCGTAAATATCGTATTGCTCGAACTGGGCCGCAGAAAGGTTAATCGACAGACTCCAGTCCTGATGGCCCTGGTCGCCCCATTGTCGCAGCTGCATGCAGGCCTGGTCGATGACCCAATATCCCACCGGAATGATAAGCCCGGTATTTTCCAGGGTGGACAGAAACACGTCAGGTAGCAGGATGCCCTTCGCCGGATGACGCCAGCGCAGTAACGCTTCGAAGCCGTAAATGCTTTTATTCACGGCATTATACTTGGGCTGATACCACAGCTCGAACTGATCGCGCTCCAGCGCCTGAGTGAGATCCTGTAGAAACTCAGCGCCTTCCCAGGCCTTGTGCACCATATCAGGATGATAAATCGCCCAGCCGTTTCGACCCTGCTGCTTGATGTTGTACATCGCCGTATCGGCCCGCAACTTCAGCTCCTGCAACGTTTTACCATGCTGCGGGAACAGGCTGACCCCGGCGCTGAGCGACACCTGCAAAATTTGCCCAGCTTCGTAAAACGGACGGCGTACGCACTCCACCATGCGCGTCACTAAATCTTCGACGTCGCCTTGTGTGGCATCCGGAACCAGCAAAATAAACTCATCGCCGCCAAGACGGGCGAGGGTCATTTTCGGCGACAGGCAGGCGCTGATGCGGTTGGCGACGGACACCAGTAGGTGATCGCCGACATGATGTCCCCAGGCGTCATTCACCAGTTTGAAACGGTCGAGATCCATAAAAATCAGGGCAAAAGGCGATTGAGTCACCTGCGATTGCTGCAGGCAGGCTTCGAGACGTAAATCAATCTGGCTACGGTTTGCCAGGCCGGTCAGGCCGTCAAAACGCGCCTGCTGCTCAAGCTGCTGGTTGAGCTGCTGCAGATTCTCCGTCAGGCGGTTGGTTCGCAGCTGTGAATCAATCATTGAAATGATCAGCATCACGCCGAGAATGGCGAGGGTTGTAGCCGATACCCAGATGGACAACCCGAGTTCGCTCACGCCCCCGGTCATCGCCATACCGTGGCCCTGATCCTGGAATTCTGCCGCGCTCATGCCGGTATAGTGCATGGCCGCGATGGCGATGCCCATGACAACAGCGGCGGACATACGATTAATCAACGCCCCTTTACTGTTGAGGCGCAGGCTGAACGCCAGCCACAGGCCAACGCCGGAGGCGACAATGGCGATAATGATCGACAGCACTACCAGGCCGTAATTCCAGCTAATGTTGTCCTGCATCATCAGTGCGGCCATGCCGACATAATGCATGATAACCACGCCGCTGCTGAGAATAGCGGTGGCGAGGCACAGGCGTTTTAGCGTTAACACATTGCCATTAACGGCAATATTGATAGATAAAGTGGCGGCAACGACGGCCACCAGCAATGACACTGCGGTTATCGCAAAATCGTAATGCATCATCATCGGCATTTTCATCGCCAGCATGCCAATAAAATGCATCGACCAGATCCCAATTCCCAGTGTTGACCCGCCAGCAAGACGCCAGAAAAGGGCAGCTTTTTTATTGGATGCGGCAATTTTGGCTGCGCTGTCCAGCGCCACAAATGACGCAATAAAGGCGACTAAAAAGGAAATACCGACCAGAACCGGGTCCCACGAAACGTACAGCATCATGCAATCCACGTCTTTTTAAGATTGTTAAAGCAATGTAACAGTAAATCATCAGGCGATGCTAATGAAATAAAGGAGAAGAAATACCGTATTTCTTTTGATTGATTTAGCGGTTTCGATTTTTGACTAAAAGGTAAAAAATATCGCGCGGAAAACACACTAAGACTTAAGTGTTACTTAAGTGTTGTATAGCGCCAGTAAAATGAACTGCGTTCTATGAGGTGAATTGGGCGATAAACTATCGTGTAGTTGACGTTAAATGTTGATTTGAAGAATAATAAACTAGAAATGCAGTGGTGAGTCAGATAAATGATTCGCTAAAGTCAAACTCGCCATCTTTAACAGGGAATATTAATTTCCAACGGGAATTGTATTGAAATGGCGAAAGCAACTGCTATAACCATATCACCCCCCGAGTATCTCTGTGAGCCTGAATATGTTAAGAAATATTAGTGTCAGAACATTCATATTGATGTTTTTACTGGTGGTTTTCTTAATTATCGATATTTTTGCCATTCTGTTATCCGCGAATGTAGCGGTAATGGTGATGTTTAATATTTCATGGCTGGTGGCGATATCGTTATTATGGCTTTATATGACTAAATATCTGGTGACACCAATTAATGCGGTTAAGCGCAGTATTGATGAAGTCACGTCAGGTAATTTATCGGTGTATATCCCTGAATTTGGTAATAACTGTGCCGGGCGATTAATTCCAGGCATTAATAGTCTGTCGACCAATATTTCGACACTGGTATCGGAGATTCGTGCCTCGTCGCAAACGGCAATGACGTTGTCTGAGCAGTTAGCGAACCGCAGTGCAGAACTCTCTGTGACATCAGAACAGCAGTCTGCAACCCTGATGCAGACCGCGTCCAGCATGGAAGAGATCGCTGCCAGCACCAAAAATAATGCGGAAAATACCCGGCTTGCCAGCGGTCGTGCGGGAGATGCTACGCTCTGCGCCCGTAAAGGCGGTGAATTAATGGGCGAAGTGGCGACAAATATGCAGTCTATTACCGACTGTGCACGTCAAATGACGGAAATTATTAGTCTGATTGACGGCATTGCGTTCCAGACCAATATTCTGGCCCTCAACGCAGCGGTAGAAGCGGCGCGGGCAGGTGACCACGGAAAAGGATTCTCAGTGGTGGCCGGTGAAGTGCGAAATCTGGCGCATCGCAGCGCCGAAGCGGCAAAAAATATTAAAACCCTGATCAGTGTCACCAGCGACAACGTGACCCAGGGGGCCAGTATTGTTGCCGAAGCCGAGAAGAATATGCAGGACATTGTTTCTGGTTCAGGTTTATTGAGTAATCTGATGGAACAAATTTCCTCTTCGACGCTGCAACAGGAAAAAGGGATTGAACAAATCACGCAGGCATTATCTGAGCTGGAAAAAGTGACGCAGAGTAACGCAGCGGTGGTGGAAGAATTGGCCGGTTCGTCAGATGTTTTAAAACATCAGGTCGTGGAATTGCAGACCCGGACACGAAACTTCCGCCTCGGCAACGAGGCGTCAGCGGCCATCATTCCAGCAATAACGCCGCAAGCCGTGCCGGCCCCCGCGGCGGCAATTGGCAACGACAGGAACTATTGGCACTCGTTTTAACCGCAGCTTATTCTCGCTTAACGGGTCTGCTCTGGCAGGCCCGTTTCATTTACCCCCGCTCGATATTTCATTCTTGTTAACGATTTGCACATTGCGCTGTACATCGGCCTGCCAGATAATTCTGCTTTCATGAACGAATTCAGTGCGATGCCAGGGCTGCATTTTGCGTATCGCCCTCGCGAGGCTAGACTTCATTGCATATTCAGAAGATTAATGGAGGCATTGTGGAAGCCATTAAGGGAGCCGATGTGAATGTACCTGATGCGGTTTTTGCCTGGATGCTGGACGGGAAAGGCGGGGTTATCCCACTGGATGATGACAGGGCCATTGATAAAGAAAACCCGTGCTGGCTGCATCTCAACTATACCCATCCTGATAGCGCAGAATGGCTGGCCACCACGCCGCTGCTGCCAAACAGCGTGCGCGATGCGTTGGCGGGTGACAGCGTTCGCCCTCGCGTGACCCGCATGGGGGAAGGGACGTTGATCACGCTGCGCTGTATCAATGGCAGCACCGATGAGCGTCCGGACCAGCTGGTGGCAATGCGCCTGTATATGGACGAGCGGCTGATCGTGTCGACGCGTCAGCGTAAAGTGCTGGCGCTGGACGACGTGGTGAAAGATCTGGAAGAGGGCACCGGACCTAGCGATTGCGGTGGCTGGCTGGTGGATGTCTGCGATGCGCTGACCGATCACGCCAGTGAATTTATCGAGGAACTGCACGATAAAATTATCGACCTCGAAGATAATCTGCTCGATCAGCAAATCCCCCCGCGTGGTTTTCTGGCACTGCTACGCAAGCAGCTGATTGTGATGCGCCGGTATATGGCGCCGCAGCGAGATGTGTATGCGCGTTTAGCGAGTGAACGTTTCCCGTGGATGAACGACGATCAGCGCCGCAGAATGCAGGATATCTCCGACCGACTCGGCCGAGGGCTGGATGAGATTGACGCCTGTATCGCCCGAACAGGGGTGATGACCGATGAAATCGCGCAGGTGATGCAGGAATCCTTATCGCGCCGAACCTATACCATGTCACTGATGGCGATGGTGTTTCTGCCGAGTACGTTCCTGACGGGACTGTTTGGCGTTAACCTCGGCGGCATTCCGGGCGGCGGCTGGCATTTCGGCTTTTCGCTGTTCTGTATTGGGCTGGTGGTGTTGATTGGTGGTGTTACGTGGTGGTTACATCGCAGTAAATGGTTGTAAAAATAGGCTTTATGACAACTTATGCCCCTATAAACCCCGCTAAATTTGAGCGAGGTCAATAAACGCTCTACCCATTCAGGGCAATATCTTTCTCGCAGGTGAATGCAACGTCAAGCGATGGGCGTTGCGCTCCATATTGTCTTACTTCCTTTTTTTGAATTACTGCATAGCACAATTTGATTCGTACGACGCCGACTTAGATAAGTCGGCTTTTTTTTGCCTCACACTCCAGAACAACTACCCTTAAAAGACACCCACACAACAGGAGGCAAAAATGACGTGGCGACTCAGCGACCCGATGCCCACCGATCCCGTGCCAGTGCCTGACCCCATTCCACGGCCTCAGCCGCTGCCCGATTCGCCTGGCGATCCAGATCCGCATCCGATTATCGATCCCCCGCCGTTTGGCTAACCATCGGACATAAAAAAACCCTCGCGAAGAGGGTTTAATCATTAAGTGTGACGCTTACTTGATTTCGACGATATCGAGACGGTTAGCGAGAATATCCGTTTCTTCATCTTCCGGCTGCCAGCCTGCGGGCTGCAACGGGATGTCTTCTCTGTCGAAAGCCAAATCGCCGCCGTTCACCACTTCCGCGCCGTGTTTCAGACCCTTAAAGTCGAACCATTCGGTATCGCACAGATGCGAAGGCACCACGTTTTGCATCGCGCTAAACATGGTTTCGATGCGGCCTGGGTAACGTTTGTCCCAGTCGCGCAGCATATCGCCAATCACCTGACGTTGCAGGTTAGGCTGAGAGCCACACAGGTTGCACGGAATAATCGGATACGCTTTTGCTTCAGCAAAACGTTCGATGTCTTTCTCGCGGCAATAGGCCAGCGGACGAATAACAATGTGTTTTCCGTCGTCACTCATCAGCTTCGGCGGCATCCCTTTCATTTTTCCGCCGTAGAACATGTTCAGGAACAGGGTCTGCAGGATATCGTCGCGGTGATGGCCGAGGGCGATTTTGGTGGCGCCCAGCTCAGTGGCAGTGCGATACAGAATACCGCGGCGCAGACGTGAACACAGTGAGCAGGTAGTTTTGCCTTCCGGGATCTTCTCTTTCACGATGCCGTAGGTGTTTTCTTCGACAATCTTGTACTCAACACCGAGCGTCTCGAGATAAGCCGGGAGAATGTGTTCCGGGAAGCCCGGCTGTTTCTGATCGAGGTTAACGGCGATCAGGCTGAAGTTCACCGGCGCGCTCTGTTGCAGATTACGCAGAATTTCCAGCATCGTGTAGCTGTCCTTGCCGCCGGACAGGCACACCATAATGCGATCGCCTTCTTCAATCATGTTGTAGTCGGCAATGGCTTCGCCCACGTTACGACGCAGGCGCTTTTGAAGTTTGTTCAGGTTGTACTGGTCTTTCTTGCTCGTTTCTTGATTTTGCGACATGTAATGATGGCTCTGGTCGTAGGTAAATGGCAGCCAGCGTCAGGAGCACTGACGAACACCGGGATCATTGATGAATTGTAGCAATAATCTGCGGCTGCCCTGGCGAAAGTCTGGCGTGTATGGTACGGATTACAGCGCCGAATGCCAGCGTGATTTGTGTCGCAATGCGTTTACTTGCCGGGTTTTTTGATTTCGCTGACCGGCATCATCAGTTCTTTCAGCAGCGCGTAACGTTGCGCCGGGGTCAGATACAGTGGACCAAGGTGATTGATACCCGTCGGCTCTTGCAGCCAAGCGGCTTTGAGATTGCGAAGCCAGGTGTGGACGCTGTTCATGATTTCATCTCCTGTTGTGATGAATTCACTCTAGAGCAGTAAAAGCGGAAGAAAAACGGATGCTATTGCATTTAACGTTCCGGGTTTGTTGTAAGAGGTAGAGTTGAACAAAAAACATCCGGTCGGCAATTATTTTTATCCATATCGTGCGATAGAAAAAAGATTGAACTTATCCCTCACTGTTACATTTTCGCGTGTCGTTTCTTTCTCAACGAAGTAATTAAGTGAACTTGGCAGACTATTTGAGGTCAGCCGCAGGGGAGAAGAAGGCCAAATAGGTCCATTCTTAGCGCGAATACCGAATCCGGTTAGGATTTTCAGACATAAAAAACCCGCCGATATCGGCGGGTTTTTTACAACAAACTTCGACTAAATTAGAACTGGTAAACCAGACCTAAAGCAACAACGTCATCGGTGTTGATACCGTTATCGTTGGTGAAGGTGTTGTCATCCAGCAGGTTGATTTTGTAATCAACGTAGGTAGACATATTTTTGTTGAAGTAGTAGGTCGCGCCCACGGATACGTATTTAACCAGATCCTGATCGCCAGCAGAGGTGCCGTCGATGTTGTTCAGGTCCTTACCTTTAGACTGCAGGTAAGAGACTTCTGGACGCAGACCGAAGTCGAACTGGTACTGTGCGGTAACTTCGAAGTTCTGAGTTTTGTTCGCGATAGTGTTGTCGTATTCGCTGCCGTAAGACGTCATGTTACGGGTTTCAGAATACATGGTCGCGAGGTAGACGTTGTTCGCGTCATACTTCAGGCCAGCAGTCCATGCGTCAGCTTTGTCGCCGCCTGCAGTGGAGAAGTTGGTCTGGTCGTTGGTACGGTCAGAAGACGCGTACGCAGCACCCGCGCTGAAGCCAGCACCGAAGTCATAAGTGGTGGAGAGACCCCAACCGTCGCCGTTCGCATTTTTCATGTTACGGCCGTTGCTGTTGTTGGTGCCTTCGCCAGAACCTGGGTTTTCGTTTTTACCCTGGTACTGAACTGCGAAGTTCAGGCCATCAACCAGACCGAAGAAGTCGCTGTTACGGTAGGTTGCAACACCGTTAGCACGGCCCGTCATGTAGTTGTCGGCTTTGGTGTAGGCATCGCCACCGAACTCTGGCAGTACGTCAGTCCATGCTTCTACGTCGTACAGTACGCCGTAGTTACGACCGTAGTCGAATGAACCGTAATCGCCGAATTTCACACCGGCGAAGCCCAGACGAGTCCATGCCTGATCGCTGGAACCTTCGGTGTTGTTCGCCTGAACGTTGTATTCCCACTGGCCGTAACCGGTCAGCTGGTCAGTAATCTGTGTTTCGCCTTTGAAGCCAATACGGATGTAGGACTGATCACCGTCTGCACCCTTGTTATCGGAGAAGTAGTGCAGGCCATCAACTTTGCCGTACAGATCAAGTTTGTTGCCATCTTTGTTATAAATTTCTGCTGCGTGAACTGCGCCTGCAGTTAATAACGCAGGGATTACGAGTGCCAGTACTTTTCTTTTCATTTTAATAATCCTTTAAGCTGTTTTTATACTCTGCCTTCCTTACGGGAAGTAAGGCCATGCTAATGTAGAGATATCTAAAGAAGGTAAGCCTCATTTGTTACTATATGAGTAAAATCTAAATAAAATAATTCAGCTGAAACCATGATTGATTTGATGAATGAATGGCGTGGAGTCATTGATGGTGGGAATTATACAGGGGGCGTAAATCGGGCTATTATGGCGCCGTTATATGCCTAATTTGCCACACAAATTGAGATGTTGCTGTGTGTCGTTATGTGATTTCTATATTAGTCAATATTTAAATGACAAGCCCGAACAGATGTTCGGGCTTTTTTTTTATTTATTATTGGAGCGTGAGTGATAATTAATCACTGGCTGGCTTTTCCGCTTTACCGGCCATTTGCGCAAGGAAATCGTAGCGTTTTTGCAAATCGGCGGCGGCGTCTTTCCACAACTGTTCAGCAACCTCAGGCTGCTGTGCGTTCAGACGACGGAAGCGCTGTTCTTTCATCAGCGTGTCGGCGAGGGCATCTGACGGTGGTCGAGAATCCAGAGCCAGCGGCAGTTTGCCTTCATCCGCACGACGCGGATCAAAGCGATACAGCGGCCAGAACCCGGTGGCGGTGAGCTGACGCATCTGATCATGACTCAGGGCCAGATCGTAACCATGCTCCTCACACGGGCTATAGGCGATGATCAGCGACGGCCCCGGATACGCTTCCGCTTCCTGAATCGCTTTCACCGTCTGGTTAAGTTGTGCGCCGAGCGAGATTTGCGCCACGTAGACATGCCCGTACATCATCATGCTCACGCCCAAATCTTTGCGCGATTTACGCTTGCCATGCTCGCCGAACTTGGTCACCGCGCCGAGCGGTGTTGCTTTCGATGCCTGGCCGCCGGTATTGGAGTAACACTGGGTATCCAGCACCAGAATATTGACGTTTTCGGTCAGGCTTAGAACGTGGTCGAGACCACCAAAGCCGATATCGTAAGCCCAGCCGTCGCCGCCAATCAGCCAGATGGATTTCTCGACCAGTGCGTCAGCGTCGGTCAGAAGCTCGGTTGCGCCGTCCACACCCTGCAAATGTTGGCGTAAAGACGCGACCTGCTCACGGCGTTCTTCCGGCGTGGCATCAGCGTGCAGCGCTTCGTTCAATTCAACGGGCAGTTTATCCGCAAATGTCTCGAGCAGGCGCATTACACGTTGGCGATGCTGATCGACCGATAAACGGAAGCCCAGACCGAACTCGGCGTTGTCTTCGAACAGTGAGTTTGCCCATGCCGGACCGCGACCATTAATGTCGGTGGTATATGGCGTTGATGGCAGGTTGCCACCATAAATAGACGAACAGCCGGTGGCGTTAGCAATCATCATTCGGTCGCCATACAGCTGCGTCAGCAATTTGATGTACGGCGTTTCACCGCAGCCGGAGCAGGCGCCGGAATATTCAAACAGCGGCGTGATCAGCTGCGAAGTGCGGATATCAATGCGTTCCAGTTTGGTTCTGTCGATTTCCGGCAGGTCGAGGAAGAAGTCATAATTCACTTTCTCTTCTTCAACGTGATCCAGGCGCGACATCATATTGATGGCTTTGATACTGGGGTCCTGACGATCTTTCGCCGGGCACACTTCCACGCACAGGTTACAGCCAGTGCAGTCCTCCGGTGCGACCTGCAGCACATATTTCTGGCCGCGCATATCGCGGGATTTCACGTCCAGCGAATGCAGGCTGGCAGGGGCAGATTCCATATCTTCTGGTGACACCACTTTGGCGCGAATGGCCGAATGCGGGCAGGCCGCGACGCAGTGGTTACACTGGGTGCAAAGGTCTTCTTTCCAGATTGGGATCTCTTCGGCGATATTGCGTTTTTCCCAGCGCGTGGTGCCGACTGGCCAGGTGCCGTCCGGCGGAAGCGCAGAGACGGGCAACGCGTCGCCAAGCCCGGCCAGCATCGCAGCGGTCACGGTTTTGACAAAATCAGGCGCGGCATCGGAAACCACCGGTGGGCGATTCGGACTGTGGATATCGACCGGCTGTAGCGGCACTTCCGCCAGCAGTTCGCGCGCCATCGCCAGCGCCTGCCAGTTGCGCTCGACCAGCTCCTGACCTTTGCTGCTGTAGCTTTTGGCAATCGCGCCCTGCAGTTCAATCAGCGCGCTGTCGCCCGGCAGGATTTGCGTCAATTGGAAGAATGCCATTTGCATCACGGTATTGATGCGCGCCGCCAGGCCGCATTCGCGGGCGATTTTCGCCGCGTTGACAATATAAAAGCGGGCCTGTTTCTGATTCAGAACGGCCTGAACCTCACGCGGCAGGCGAGACCACACTTCCTCGACGCTGTAAGGCGTGTTGAGCAGGAAAATCCCGCCCGGCTTCAGACGCTCGGCCATTTGATATTTGTCGATGAACTGCAGCTGGTGACAGCCCACAAAATCCGCCTGCGACACCAGATACGCCGAGCGCACCGGTTGCTCAGAGACGCGCAGATGCGACACCGTCAAACCACCGGCTTTTTTCGAGTCATACACGAAATAGCCCTGGGCATACCACGGCGTAGAGTTGCCGATGATTTTGATATTGTTTTTCGTTGCCGACACGCTGCCGTCGCTGCCCAGTCCGTAAAACAGCGCTTCGAGCTTGGCGGTCGATGGCAGGGTATTTTCCGGCAGCGGCAGGGATAAATTGGTCACGTCGTCGTAAATGCCGACAGTAAAACGCGGCTTCGGTTTGGCGGCGCTCAGCTCGTTAAACACGGCCAGCACGCAATCCGGGCCAAACTCTTTCGACGACAGGCCGTAGCGCCCGCCAATGACGCGCGGCAGCGTTTCGCGCTCGCCACTGTTAAAGGCTTCCGCCAGGGCGGTCATCACATCGAGATACAGCGGTTCGGCATGCGCGCCAGGCTCTTTGGTGCGATCCATCACCGCCAGCGTTTTCACACTTTGCGGGATAGCTGCCAGCAGATGAGCGGCAGAAAACGGACGGTACAAACGGACTTTCAGCACACCGACTTTTTCACCACGGGTCAGCAGTTCATCAACCACTTCCTCGCAGGTGCCAATCGCCGAGCCCATCAGAACGATAACGCGTTCGGCCTGCGGGTGGCCGTAATATTCGAACGGTTTGTACTGGCGACCGGTGGCGCTGGCAAAATCGTTCATCGCCTGTTCGACGTGGGCGTAAACCGCGTCATACCACGGGTTGGTCGCTTCGCGAGACTGGAAATAGGTGTCCGGGTTAGCAGACGTACCGCGGATCACCGGATGTTCCGGGTTCAGCGCGCGGGTGCGGTGCGCGTCGATTTCGGCCTGTGGCAGCAGATTGAGAATTGTGTCATCGGCCAGCGGCACGATTTTGTTGATCTCATGCGACGTGCGGAAACCATCAAAGAAATGAATGAATGGCACGCGGCTTTTGAGGGTCGCGATATGTGAAATCAGGGCAAAATCCTGCGCTTCCTGCACGTTCGCCGCGCTGAGCATCGCACAGCCGGTCTGACGTACGGCCATCACATCCGAGTGATCACCAAAAATAGACAGAGCGTGGGTCGCGACGGTACGCGCCGCGACGTGAAGGACAAACGGCGTCAGTTGACCGGCCAGTTTGTACAGCGTCGGGATCATCAACAACAATCCCTGCGAAGAGGTGAAAGACGTGGAGAGGGCGCCGGTCTGCAATGCGCCGTGAACCGCGGCAATCGCGCCTGCTTCAGACTGCATTTCTACGACCCGGGGCACATCGCCCCAGACGTTTTTCAGCCCGTTACCCGCCCAGGCATCAGCCTGTTCCGCCATCGTTGAGCTTGGCGTTATCGGGTAGATAGCAATCACTTCGCTGGTGCGAAACGCCACCGACGCGCATGCACCGTTACCGTCTGTTGTAATCATATGGTTTGTCTCATTGCTTAACTATAAGATTTTTATGGCCTTTTGGCTGTCTGTTGTACAGCTTGGGGCACCACTGGGGCAGTAGCAGGCATTTTTTGATTTAGTATCCCAACCTGATCTGCATTGTTCTCACTCATCCATGCTCCATATACGATGTAGACCATCTGAGCGTTCCGGTGCCCCATCTGAGTTGCTATAAACGTCGGGTTTGCCCCAACAGCTAATGCCCAGCATGCGTATGTGTGGCGGGACTGATATGGATTTCGATATCTGATCCCGGCTCGTTTAGTCAATCCCTCCCAGGAGGAGGACAACGACGTTACTGAATAGTGGTTCGTTCCCGCCGGATTTTTTCTGGTAACCTCTGGGTTAAACACAAAGGTGCAGGGGTGAGTGCTTGAGCGTCCGTACTCGCGCAACTTCACTTCGACCTTTTTTTGTTTTCCCAGCCGGGTCAATTCAAGCTGGCTTTTCAGAGCTTCGATAGCCGGCTGAATCAAATGGATGATTCGATCAGTGCCAGAATCTGTCTTCGGCAGCGTGAATTCTTTCGCGCGCGTATACGTCCTTCTAACAATGATAGTCCCGGCTTTCAGATCTATGTCTTCCCAGGCAAGGGCACAAAGTTCACCATGTCTCATTCCAGTATAGACAGCGAGGGACCATAGATTCTTGATCTGCGGATGATTGGCTGCCTCTATCAACCGTACAAACTCATCTCTTTCTAACGGGTCAGGCTCCGGTTTTGATTTCTTCAACAACGAAATCCCTTCAAACGGGTTTTTTTCGATATACCCATTTGATGCCGCAAACTGGAACATGCCACCAGTTATCACCATGTACCCATTAACGGTAGGTGCTTTTCGCCCCATTTTCGCCTTCTTCTGTCCGCCCTTCAGAAGGTGAGCGCCGGTCAGGAGTTCTTTTCGCAAGAACAAAAGATCTTCCTGGTTCACCGCTGAAATCAACTTCCTTGCTCCAAGCCAGTTCACCATAATTTTGATCACGGATTCGTAGCTACGCATCGTGTTGTTTGAGGTTTCCATCCTCTTCAGAGCCAGCCATTTTTCAGACAGGTCTGACAGCGTGATTTCTTTACTCTGTAGGCCGAAATGACGCAGATTCACAGAGTCCGGAAACTGAGCCGCGTAGTTAAAACTTCCTGTCTTAATCGCAAAACAAACTGATGTCCTCAGCTCGCCAGCTATTTTTCTGTTTTTCGGTGTATCAGGCACGCCCAAGCTTTCGCGTATGCGCCTGCCTTTGTAATGGAAAACGATACGCAGTTTTCCACCGTGGTTTTCAACGCCGGTTGGATATGTTGGTTTTACCATTTGTCCTCCTGCGCCCAAGAGCTCAATTAGAGTAACCACACAGCAGGGCACATCAAAGGTCTATTCCCGGCTGTTTTGATATTTGATTCTCTATCCAGCGATCCACGGCTTCGCGATTATAGAGACACTCACTTGTTGGCTTTGGGACGCCGTCAGGGGACACATGTACGTATTCTCTGCCGACCATCCAAGATTCTTTTCTTGCTCTGAGAATGGTTCCTGGCTTTAAGCCAGTCACCGCGATCAGCACTTTTTCAGCTACCCATTTATTCGGAGTCAGCTGGATAATGTGTTCCATAGTCACCTCGGTTCAATGCAAGGCCACTACATCGGAAAGATACCGCAAAATTTCATGCAGGATTTTCCCGTGAGTAGCACTACCAGATATCGATTAGATGAATTTTCGCTTGTACGTAGATAAAAACGCCCGGACGAACCGGGCAAAAGGGATAACGGTGGCAGTGCTTTCGCACCCAATAGCCAGCTCATAACTGGCTATCAATTGTGTCAGTCGTCGTCCTCTTCCCAGTCATCGTCGTAATAAGGCGCGGCCAGAAGAGGGTTGGTAGCTGAAAGAACTTCGCCTGCTGCACCCTGGCGCTGAAGTCGGCGAAGTGCTTCGTATAGCTCGAAAGCTTCGGTGCGCTCATCACCAATCTCTAAGGTGCACGCTACTTTATGCGCCTCGGTGACCAGGGTTGATAGCTGGTTTCGAATGTCCTTAATGGTGATCATAGTTCTCCTCATGCCGCACGCTGTGCACGCAGCGATTTAATGTGTTCGCTCTTCTCCAGTTCGGCGCGTATCTGTGCCACCTCACGGTGATTGATATATTCGAAGTCGTTGTTGAATCGGTCGATTGATGCGGTGTTGATCCGGCCCTGTCGCCAGTTGCGGACTATCTCAGATGTGCTGCTGTGAATTAGTACGGGCCAACCGTGCTGATCAGCGTAAATCTGACCTCTTTGAATGAGTGCAAACATTACGCACCTCGCTGCTTATTCCTCAATTCGATAATGCTTTGGCATTCAGCGCATGTCTGGCAGCCCGGAACGGCAGCGCGCCGCGGCACAGGGATGTCTTCGCCGCATTCACTGCAATGTTCAGCTGAGACGACATTGCGGTTCAGACGGTGGGCAGCGAGGGCATTGTTACGTTGTAACTCTTCGATTTCTGCTGCTGAATCAATTATGTCGGCCATATCAATGCTCCCTGAACTGGCCGTTAATCCGGCCTATGGTGTAGATGAACAAAACAAAAGGGACACCGAGTCCCTTTAGCTTTTCGTAATGCTTGGCCAGTAACGGTCTGCTGACGGTGTCGAACTTTGGCTTGGGCTTCTGCTTCAATGCGGCCTTCAGTTCGTCGTTACAGCTTCGGGCCGTCGAGCGCAGGGCGTTCTCTTGTTCTGTAGTCATTTTCTTCATGCAACCTCCCGGCGAGCGAGAAGTTTCGCCTTCATCTTTCTATTATCGGAATGTCTCTTTTTCATGCGCTCAGAGGTGCAGTTTCTGTTCTTCTCGGAGATGTAATTCAACCCAGTACGGTGCGCGTGTTTGTTGTTATCAGCCATTGAGCACCACTCAAGATTTTCAACCCTGTTATCTTTTTTATTACCGTTGATATGATTTGCTACGAACCCTTCTGGTGGTTCTCCGATGAAATTGGCGGCAACAATGCGATGGACAAGATAGTGAGTTTTAATACCGCACTTACATAGACCTACCGAGCTATATCCACTTGAATGCTTGTAAAGTTTCAAAACCACTCCAGGGATATTTCTTCCAAATCTGTCCACTCGTTGAAGTGAACGAATACCTCCATCTATGCTTACCTCGTAAAGCCCCTCATATCCGCGTATTGGCAACCAGAGGTCTCGTTGATCGGCTGGCGTGTTACTTCCGGTGTAATCGGTCATGCTGCCTCCTGTCGGTTGCAGTATTCCTCAGCGATCCGCTGCGCCTTTAATGGATTGCTGACCACTTCACCCCATGGCATTAGCCAGCCGTTTTTACCTATGATGAACGACAGGCGAAGGCCATAAACAACAATGTCATCTTGCGGATGCGTCATAGAACCGCCTCGAATTCGTTGATGTACAGGCCCGCAGCAATCAGGCGACTGCGGCGTGCCGCTTTCTCGATATGCTCTTGGCGACGCCCCTCTGCCGCATGAAATATTGCGCGACGAGTGCAGAGTCGTGTCTTTGCCGTAAGTGATGTTTGCACGACATATCGCGCCGGGGTCGACATCGTGAAGTGCCGATCGACAATTCCGGTCTCAGTTATCCAGGTAGGTGAAGCAACGATGTTTGCCACCAGGCCGCCGCCGCGAGTAAGCGTCCGGGCTACCCGGTTAAACTCGATGAGGGTGATGCCGAGCATCGCCGCCAGTTCGGCGCCAGTTGCCTGGCCGCCGCGCTTGGTGATGAGCCAGACTGCGCGCTCACGCATGCCTGATAGCTTGCCTGGTCTCCCTGAGTGCCGGTATTGAGGGACTCGTTTCATTGGGCCTCCAGCTCTACCTTTCTCGTTGAGTAAACAGACTCGAGTTTTTCCAGCTCCCCTTGGTGCGATGAGAGTGCTGATTTAGCTCGGCGGTATGTGGCCTCAAGAGTTGGTAAATCAGCTTTCAGCGCAGAACCGCTGAACCATGTGAGGATTTCTTGTGGATCAGTGATTTTCTTATGCATCTCGAGTTTTTTCACTCGGTGCTCCTGACGTCTGCCGCGCGACACCGACAGCATTAATGAGAAATCACCATCGATATCACTCATTGCCGTAACCTTTATGCCGCCAACAGCCACACCACCAAACTTAACGCTCGGGTCGCCGCTGAGTGTGAGTGACTTCCCTGGCCATGAATGACCATCCGATCCCCATCCATCGATCAGAACACGGCGCATAGATTTTGACGGCTTATACGGTCGGCCGTCGTAACCTACGAGGTCTATGAAAACTGGTTGTTCTGCGTTGCCGCGACGAACCGATTTGATAACGGCAGTAATGGCTTGTGACTGGACGTCTTCGAAGTTGATTTGATCAGACTTCGGAATGACAGTTTGGGATAGATCCATCAGAGATATACCTCGTCTGAGTATTCATCATCCAGCAGATACGCTGGCACGTTGATTTCATTGGATGGGAGAACGAGCCCTTCGTTACGCAGTGATTCATCGTCAATGCATTGCTTTAATTTTCTGAGGGAGTCGAACATCACCTTATATCCGAGGGTCAATGAATCCTCGCCGATGTAATACATGCAGTTTTTAAAGGGCGCGCTGTTCTCCAGTGCAAAGAAGCAGAACTGGTTCAGATCCCTACCGGCCGCCAGCTTCAGGACGTAGAGATAAAAAGCGGCTTGGACGTGATAATGAAAACGTCCGAATGCCTGACTGAATCCACGCTCTGTGGCGTCCTTGCACGTCTTCACGTCGAGTGGGTAATGGTGATTATCAGATAGTCTGTCGAATCGACATTTAAGTTGCAGCCCTGTTTCAGGGCAGGTTGCGAACATCGAAATTTCAGAGGCGCCTGGTGAGGAAAGATAGTCAGTCAAATCTTCATTCATCCCGGCAGACCAGATCATCTTGTTCACCGTATCAACTTCGCTGCCGATGATTACTTTCTCAGGGTCCGTTACTGCTTTCAGTGCTTTGTAGTCGGCACTGGCCCTGCTAGTGATGTCGTCACGTAGAACGTATTCAGAATCAAAAGCAGCAGGCTCTAGTAGGGCAGCGTGAACCGCAGATCCGATATGAGATGACTTGTTGCCTTTGAAAGGGTTCAGGTAGAGATTTGCAGGGCTGATACTGATTGACTTCACTGTTGTTGACCCGATTGCCGGGTCAGCGTGGTAGTCATGATTGCTCATCCCGAGGTAAACGCCTGGGGTCATGGTTTTCTCCTTAAAACGGGCATGGCGCCCGGCGCTGCCATTCTTCTTCGGCGCGTGCGTAGCAAATGCGGGAGATGTAGTCGTTGTAGATTTCCTGGGCCTCAGACCCAATTAGTGCGAGGCATGCATCTTTCGAGATGAATAGGGAGCGCATGGCCAGCGGGTCAGGCGGAAACATGGCGATAAGCTCATTGGCCCGGTCGTCGATCCACTTATCTTTCTCTTCGCTGAGCTGCTGCTCAACCCAGCGCCGTTCTTCGATTCGGTCGTAAGCTCGAAATGCGTTCATAGCGACTCCTGAATTTTGGCTGTGCGAATCCCGGCACCGTTAAGGCTGCCTGGTCGTTAAATGGGGGAGGGTGTTAGTGCTTCAGGCCGTCGCCGCGCCCATTGAGATATACCTCTACCAGCAACTCTTTGGTGTAGGTGCGCTCACAGCCACGATGCAGATAGAGACAGCCTCGGACGTTTGCCGATGCCGTCCAGGTGGTGTCGTGGTGCTTGATGAGCATCCCGGGCCGTATAGCAGCGCGGCATACTGTTTGGGTGCCGTAGTGCATGACTGTCATGAGACCTCCCGAGCGCGGAGCATTGCGTCCGCCATTTTGTAGGCCTGTTTCGCCAACTCATCTTCTGCGCCATCAAGCCCGCCGATGATGCAAGGTGCAGCAGCTGTTGAGATATATCCATGCATGGCCTTGGCTGCAAAGTAGTCACGAATAGTCATGTCGTCAGTGGTGACGTCCATATCTTCCGGGTATAGCTGATCATCGAAACGATAGAGCAGGTCATAATCGCCAGCATCGTCAAAACTGGTGCATTCGTAAGCCCAGCGGTGACCGGCCCACGAAAATGAATTGCCTGTCTTTTGCTTATCGAACCGGGCATTCAGGTAAGTCGCGTGATCTGCCGAGTCCTTATATACCTTCAAGGTGTGTTTCATAATAATCTCCGCGCTTAAGGCCGCGCCGCCGAACGTTAAACAAGACTTCTGCGCTTAATCTCTGGCGGTGGATGGCCGCCGGTTGTCATAACTAAGCAACCTCTGTGAAGTTGCTGGGGTATGGCCCATAAAAAACCCCGACGCGCGGGGTTTTTCGTGAACTTATGTAGTACCGATTATTTGTGAGTGATGTAGCTTTGCCGTCGCATATTCGCTCCTCTGTTGTGTGGGTTGATAAGATTGAAATGCTTTGGTGGTGTGCAATGGGGCTTGAACCCATATACCGTCTGGCCAGCCGGATGAGATAACCTGTGTTGCGAACATTGGTTAGTGCTCAACTCCCTCTGCTGAGGGCGCTCTATCCAATTGAGCTATACACACCCCAAAACATTCCTGCTTTGGTGCATCCGACGTTGTCCGCCGCCTGCCCAGGTATGACGTGACCCCTTAAGGTCCGGTGATAGCCGGGGAGCTGAGTTTTGCGAATCTCTCCGCTCAACCTCGAATGCAAAACTGATTGTTAATGAGCAGGCGACTTACTGTCCGCCGCTGGCTAACTTCGCTCAGCTGTCGATGTTTCGTTTCGATGAGCTAACAATAGCAATGGGTATTGTTTATAGCAATACGTATTGATATTAAATAATAGTATTAGGTATTAATCGCATGATAACTAAAAGAATTTATTTTTGTAAAATGTGAATGGTATGCTTAGAAAAACATCACTTAGGGGGATTTATGAGGCCACCAATCGACGATGTCGAGGTTGAGATGCTGAGAGCTGACCTGGAAAAACTGGCAGATCACACCCTGACAGGAAATGAAGCTTATGAAGTGCTGCGTCTTTTGGAGATGCGCCGACAGACGGCGAAACTGGAGGCTATCAAGAGACTGCTGGGGAAGGAGTAGGCATGAAAAACCCGGCGCGGTGGCCGGGTTTTTTAGTTCATTTCTTTTTAGTGCTTAGTACTGCGGATTGCGAACTATTCCCACTGCCGATGGGAAATTTTGCAGCCGCAAGTGCCTTATATGCGTTATCTACAACCTGCTGTAAACTCATAGTCCCCTCTTAATTGCGCTTAAAAAACTGATAATTCAATTCTTTGTCAAAATAATGCTTGCGCTTCATCCACACAAAGCCATCTCCCTTAGATAATACAGCAACGTCTATGGGTCCGCCAACACTGTCGCTATCATTTGAGACTTTGCGCTTAAAAGCAGTTAGATTTACTAACGATTCAGCCATGTATCCCAAATCAACTTTTGCTAGCGAACCGAGCACAGACAAAACCTTTTGAACGTGATTTAACGTCATATGGTTTTCTAGAGCTTGAATGGTTTCCCTCTCAGAGGCTGCGATAGTTGCATCAATAGCACTTTCTATGTCAACGCTGCTTATCTCAGGATGCTGTTCGGTAATTGCTAGTACAACTTCTGTTTTTATTTTTTGCAATGAATTTGATACGGACTCTTCTACGCAGTTAAGTATACCAAGGCTACAGCCCTGCATAAATGTATGAACTTCATCTTCCTGTGCAAAAGGATAGATGCCAATTGACATCCCGCTATTATCTTTATCTTTTTTAGCTGGCTTTAAAAGTTTTCCATTGTAAACACCATACACATGGTGTGATTCAATAGCAGGATAATATTCATCATCGCCATAACCGGCAAAAACGATACCGGAGTAAGTTTGCAAATCATTTTCTTTGCATACATAAACAGCACAAAGTTTGACTAATGCATCTTTGAGAGAAGCCGGGTATGGGATGTTGGCATTATCTACATTTTGCTGAATTCGCATCGCACATAGCTGATCTGCTAAGGGTAGAAAGTCAGTTTGAATCTGCAGGAAATCGACTTGTCCAAAATTTAAGAAAAATGGGTTTGAATCTATATCATCGAATTTCAGCCTGCATCTTGACTCAATAAAGCTATGATATTGTTCAATTGATGGGGCGGCGCTATTAGCCATTATAAATTGTGCAACATCATGATTTTGAACTTCTTGTAGAATGCTCGGTAAAAGTACGTCTGAAAATAAACCAAAAAAATACTTGGACTGCATATCCGAAGTAACTATTTTGTTATTTTCTTGAACAAATTCAAAAAAATCATTAGCATAATCACTTATTGTTGTAAATGATTGATCGCCAAGTTGCTTCCTATAAGCTTTAATTAATAACTCCCAAGGAGCATTGCAAATTCCCGCATTATTGTAAATCATTAGTGCCACAGGGTGGTGCTTTGAAAGTTCAAAAAGTTTCTCAGCGTTATTATATATTTTTTGTGAGAAACCATTTGTCGTGGTCACTGCCGAGTCTGCTGCCAAGGCTATACCTGATCTATTATATACTGCAATCTCTGCTGTCATAGATGACTCCATTGCTATGTGGAAGTAATTAACAAGTGCAGCTAAAAATTAAACATCCGTATGAAAAGAGAACCATTAAAAATAGAGTGTATTTTCTGACCACTCAAATCTCTCATCAGGCCATTGCTCTAACTCAATCAAAGTCATCCCGCTCATCCCTTCGCTTGAAGAAAATCTTATCCAGCCTGAGCACTATCCCAACGAGCCCGATAATCAGCAAAGTAATCAGTATGGGGATAACCAAGTCAGACATGCTTCCTCTGCGTTTATATGGGCTTAGCCAAACGTCTCGTCAGGCCACTCTGTCAGCCATGCTTCCTGTATGTCTGCGGCATGCTTCCTATCACCTTGCCGAAGACGAAAATCTTGTTCATTTCTTCCTTCTCGATCGGCTCCCACGGCCGATAGGTCTGGTTATCTGAGATTACCAGCAGCTTGTCCTTCATCTTCTGAAGTCGCTTCACATGTGATGTGTCGTCGTAGATGAACGCGTAAATCCCGTCACCGTCGAAGTGCTGAACGCTGATATCAACGAACAGCAAATCACCTGGCTCAATGGTTCCGGACATGCTGTCGCCACGGACGTTTATGATCCGCACCTGTTCAGCCTGGCGGCCATTGAACATGCGACGTGCGTCATCCACTGAATATTCCACGGAACGTAGAACCTCCACGAATTCGCTATTGATCACACCAGGGCCTGCACTCACACAGAAGTCGAGCACCTCAATTCGGAAGGTGTCGTTAGGAGCTGATTTCGTAACAATGGCAGGGAGTTGGCCGTCATTACGCATCGCGCCTTCACCAGTTGATAGCCATTCCGAGCGAACCCCAAGGGCATTGGCTATTTCAACAATCTTTGTTGATCCGCGCGCGTTGCCACTGGTTAATCGCCATATAGTTGGCTGCGCGACACCTGACGCCCTCGCAAGCGCCCCCTGGGACATTCCTGAAGCTGCCATCGCCTGATTCAAGCGGTCAGCAAGAGTTTCTTTTTTCATAAGTTTTAATTTATACGCTTGCGTATTGATGGTCAAAACACGTTTGGCTATTGCCAATATCAATACTCATTGCTATTATCAAGTCACACCAATACTCATAGGAATTGGAAATGACAAACAAAATAATCCAGCGCGCGATTGATATCGCTGGCAGTCAAAAAAAATTAGCCGACCGCTGCGGTGTGGCACAGCCAACTGTTTGGCGATGGCTTCATGGGGGCGGTATCGATGCCCGCTACGTTATGAAAATCGTATCGGCGACAGAGGGCCAGATTAAGGCGGCTGACATTCGACCTGATTTAGCGTCGTTACTTCAGTCGCAACATTCAGCCGCTTAACGGCGGCAGTTTCCACAAGGACTTCACATGCAATCACTTGCGTACCAACACAATACCGGTTTCGTTCCGGCAACGATGATAAATCGAGATCAACTCAAAAATGATGCTGGCCATGACGCCATTCGCGATGCGGTTCGAGCCTGGGCGGCATCCGCAGGTCAGGATGTTGTCTCGGCCTACATCGTCGAAGAGTGGCGCCAGCAAGGCGGGGAGGGTATCGAGTTCCCGGATGACCACAGCCGCGCTCGCCAGAAACTATTCCGCTTCCTGGATAACCGTTTCGACTCCGATCAATACCGCGACAACGTGCGCCAGATGGCACCGGCTATTCTCGCCGTTTTGCCGCTGCAATACCGAACTCGTTTGATTGGTGCCGACTGCAAGCTGGCACGCCTGGCGGAAGCTGAGAAGGAAGTCGCTGAAGCTAAGCAAGCGGTCATTCTGGACGCGCCAGAGCATCAGAAGCTGAAAGAGGTAAGCGAGGGTATAGCGTCGTTGTTCAGGCTCATGCCTGAGCAGGTAGGGCCGCTGATGACGATGGTGACAACCATGCTGGGGACGATGTGAGAAGCCTGAAAAAAGAGAAAGCCCTTGAAGCGGTAACTTCAAAGGCCATCAACACACTGTGTTACGCCAAGTAACGGGAGTAAGTATGGCAGGACAAACAAAGCAAGTAAACACCGACCTAAGGGCTGGTGACAGGTTCGAAACCGCATACCCATTTATCTATTCGTGCACAGATTATCAGTCATACGACGGCAACGTGCATACCGATGAGCGTTGGATTGGCGGCTGCCGCAAAAATTATGAGCCCGCTGACTGTGGGTATGGTGATCAGTGCTTTTACACGGCTGATGCTGAAGGAAAGCGAATTCTTGAGGTTTTGGCTGTCGTGGAAATGCCAGGGAACTGGCAGAGAAGAATTATTTACTCCTGCCATCTCATAGAGCCTGAAGGCAAAGAGAGGAAAGGCAGGAAGGCTTACACAGTAACTGAATCCAGGTTCTTAAAAATGGCTTCTGGTTATTTTGCAGATTACGAATTGGAGGATGCCTAATGGCTCGCTCAAGAAACATTAAGCCAGGCTTTTTCACTAACGATGAACTGGCAGAATGCTCTCCATTTGCTCGCCTGCTTTTCGCCGGGCTGTGGACTATCGCTGATAGAGAGGGTCGGGGTGAAGACCGCCCTAAAAAGATCAAAGTGCTAGTCCTCCCGTTCGATAGTATCGACGTAAACGAGCTGATGCAGACGCTGCATGACAAAGGCTTTATCCGCAGATATGAGGTGGAGAGCGATAAGTACTTCCAGATCTGCAACTGGTCCAAGCATCAGAACCCTCACCATAAAGAAATTGCATCTGTAATTCCGGCGCCACCTGAGCATAAAGACACGGTTTGCGATGGCTATGTGCCGCTGAGCAATACCATTCGGGACGCGATAAAGAAGCGAGACGGTGAAAAGTGCAACTACTGCGGCTCAGCGCACGATCTCGAAATTGACCACATCTTGCCAGTTTCAAAAGGCGGAAACAGCAATGCTGAAAATCTTCAGGTGCTTTGCAAGCAGTGCAACATACTGAAATTTAATCACATTGTTAACCATGAAGAATGCATGAAACAACGTAAGGTCATTCTTGCTTCAAACATGAACCAAGAACAAGTTATGGAAATCGCTTCTTGTCCCACTGATTCCCTTAACCTGATTCCTGATTCCCCTATCCCTGATCCTGATTCCTTGGTTAACACCCAAGCCGCTGACGCGTCTTGCGAAGAGGGCAATGCAGATATTCATGAAATATCGAGTCGCTACGCTTTCGAAGGCCAGATAGTTCGGCTGAACCACAAGGACTACCAGGCATGGTTAAGCCTGTACCCGCTGATAGACCTGAACTACGAACTTCAGAAGCTGGATATCGAGTTCACCCATGAGAAGCCAAAAAACTGGTTTATCACTGCAAGTCAGAAACTTAGCTATCAGAACAAGCAGTCCACTTCTCGTCATCCGCGCAAGGTGGTGAACGGTCTTCATTCTGAAAATTTTGCCACTAAAGACTATGGCCAGACAGAAATTCCATCATGGGCGAGGGACTGAGCATGGAACTGGAAGAAAAAATCTCAACCATCGAAAAGATGCTGGACATTTTGGCCAGGCCGCCAGAGCAGATTCAAAACTGCGACGTAATCCGCGAAACGGTTTGCTGCGATAAGCACGGCGAATACGAGCAGCGAAAGCGCGTCCTGATAGACAGCCCTATCAAGTTACCGTCGCCGCCAACACGCTGTCCGGGCTGCCTGCGTGAAGAGTTGGACTTCCTGAAGGACGAGAAGATCCGCTGGGAAAATCGAAGCCGCCAGCTGAATGTTGAGCGCCTACTTCGCCAACTGGAAATACCGGAGCGTTTTACGTCCTGCACTTTGGATAACTACCAGCCGGTCAGCAAGGATTCAGAGCGTGCACTTCGCGTCTGCCGGGCCTACGCCGACAAATGGCCTGAACGCCTGAAGCAGGGCGGCGGGATGGTGATGTGTGGAAAACCCGGAACAGGTAAAAACCACCTTGCGCTGGCGATCGCCCGGTACGTTATCGAGCAGCACCAGAGCTCGGTAATTTTCACAACAGCCTTGAAGATTGCTCGCGAATTCAAATCGACATGGTCGAAGGCATCGACCCGTTGCGAAGACGACGTGATCGGCTTTTTCACCTGCGCTGACCTGCTGATCATTGATGAGGTTGGTGTCCAGTTCGGGAGCGAGGCGGAGAAACTCATCATGTTCGAAATCATCAACACCCGCTATGAGCGCATGAAGCCGACGATCCTCATCAGCAATCAGAACAAAGAAGAGCTGGCCGCGTTTATCGGTGAGCGCGTAATCGACCGGATGAACGACGGCGGTGGTTGCACTCTGGCGTTTACTTGGGACAGCTACCGGGAGAAAAAATCATGATCACCCTGAAAGAGCAAGTCAAGCAACTCATCCACTCCCAGCCGATAACGCTCCGCCGGGAAATTATCAGCCAGTTGCATGTGCCATCGAAAACACTGACGCACTATCTGCATCAACTGGTTCGTGACGGTGAAGTGGTGCTGTATCGCGGACGTGGCTACTTCAAGGACGACAGCGCTTATGACATCTGGCATGCGGATAACCGCCGCCGATTTGGCGCAAAGACTGGAGCAGTGCTTCGCTCGCGAACCTGCAAGCAGTCCAGTGGCGAGAACGCGATATTCAACGAATGCCGCCAAAGTGTGGCGATGCAGCGAGTTTTGAGTGTATACGGGAGAGCATCAGCATGAACATGACAATCGAACAAATCACAGCTGCGTATCCGAACGTAGCGAAACTGGAATCACAGGCTGGGCGGGAGTTGCTGGCTGAGGTTATTGGGCAGCTCAATGCGCTGGCGGCGGAGAATGCGGGGCTGAAGAATGCAATGCGCGTAACCCTTGAGCATGTATCGGTGATGGATACAGGGCAGGCTGGAGTGGCCGCGATGATTATTAATGATGCCTTGTATCACAGCGAAACCCCAGCCACCGACGCTTTCCTGGCTGAAGTGCGGGCCAGCGCTATTCCTGAAGGTTACGTACTTATTCCTCAGGAAATGCATCTGTCATCCGAAGCTATGGAGGGGATTTGCTTCCACTGTGGCGACGGCGGTTTTGCCTTCGGTGAGTTTACAGACGGATTGCTGTTTGTTGGAGCTATTGACGATAGTGACGGGCAGAAAATTCACGGTCTTCACATCGCCACCGCTGATTATCCCGAGGAGGGTTGCGCGACCATCTGCGAATTTCTGCCAGCGGTAACTCAAGGAGCCGACCAACTTCGCCAGGGAGCTGCACAATGAAACGCCGCCAATTCGATACATCCTGCCGTTTTCTGGTCGATACAGCCTTTCACCGCCTGGAGATAATCCGTGATGACGGCCTGTACCGCCACTTGCGAATGAAACAACCAGGCACATCCTGTTATTACTTCGACGTGATCACCTGGCCTGGTTATCTGACAGTGACCGGCGACATGGGAACTTGGACATTTTCCCGGATCGCAGACATGTTCGACTTCTTCGGTCCATGGCGGGACGGAATAAATATTGGTTACTGGTCCGAAAAATTGGAAGCTGGCGCTGGCCGTTCGGCATGTGAACTTCTGGCGAAGGAGTATGACCATGAGGCATTTTGCCGGAGCCTGAAGGAGTCGATGAGCGAGTATCTGGAGGATGTTCCAGAAGACGTGCAGGAAGAAGAATACTGGGATGACGAAGACGATACTCCTGACAGTGACAAAGCCAAGGTTCGTGAGGCGGTGCGGGAATTATGCCGTTGTGAATTCAGCAATGAGTGGGAAGCATATCAGGCGGCCTATGAAGCTGACTGGCCCGATCGCTGGAGTGCGTGGGATGTATGCGACGGCCTGACGTTCAAAACCTATACCAGCCACTTCCGCTGGATCCTGTTTGCCATTACATGGGCTATCGCCAAATACCACAACACAAAGTTGGTCGATAAGGCGATAGTGACATTCCTCGCAGTGAAGGGAGCAGCACTATGAGTGATCGCTTTTACATGATGTGCATACGTGAAACGGTGGGTGATAACGCCTCATTCCACTGCCAAAACGGCAACGGATATAGCTCAGACATCGACCGCGCGCATGTTTATACACTGGAAGATGCTCAGAAGAGCTGGAACCTCGGACGAGAAATTGATCAGCCCATATCTGCCGACAGTGTAGATGCCTTGTCTGTATGGCACGTTGACTGCCAGCGTCTTCCAACTGAAAGCGTGATTGAGGAGGGATGCACTGCTTACGTCGCCTACATGAAAGGCAACTGGAATGGCAATGACGTTTACTGGCTGCAAAGCGGTGGCCTTCCAACTGACAACTTCAGCAAGGCTTTCGTTTTCGCATCTGCGAACCCTGAAGAACCCGGAGTTGTGTGGCTCCCGTTCGCCAAGGCCGATGCCGTGAAGCGGCGCACCTTCAATATCAATGAACTTAATCGACGCACCATGGTGCATAGCGCAGGCCTGGTGATGCCTGGCTGGTTGAAAAAATACAACCGCAGAAAGGCGAATCGCAGCGGGAAGGTGCGCTGGAATTGCCCGTGCTGCGGAAAAATAAGCTGGCAGCTCAACCCGTACGATTTTGATGGCTGCCGTGATGTGAATTGTGATGGGTGGAAAGGCCAATGAGCATGACTAAGACGGATAAGCAGGCGTTACGCGAAGCGACTAATGCGGCAAACATTGCCTCATTTGGAAAATGGGAAGCGTATAAGCCGCACAAAGGCGCGCGAGGCTATGAGGTAAAGGTTGGGGTGAACGCAGTTGCACAGCACTGCCTAAAGGTTCATGCAGCATTCATCGCCGCAGCTAACCCGCAAACCGTGCTGGCGCTGCTGGATGAGCTGGAAGCCAAAGAGACTCAGCGCGCCAACTGGTTCCAGATGGCGCAGAAACTGGGAGAGGATATGGACGTCGCAGAGAAGCGCATTGCTGAACTCGAGGCGCGGGAAAACGCGCTTCGCCCAGTAGGCGTGATGAGCGAGAAAGCGTTTCATCGCTTAGAAGAAAGCGAGGCGCGATTTATAGCCTTGTGGCCTCGGCCTGGTATTTATCTACCCCGAAAGCGGCCCGAAGATGGCGTAATTGTATATGCCCGTACGGCTGGCATAGCACTGGAAACGGGGGAGTGATAATGGCAGTGGATAAATCCCCGACGTCAGATGACGTAGATTTTAACTTGATATAATGGCTGCTCACAACACGAGGAGCCCTTAAATGAAGTCATTCACTACCTGCGAAATGCAATATTCCCGTAAAAAAAACATCAACGCAGCGCTACTTGATAAGGACACATTGGTCGTTGAGCGTGATGGTATTTATCTTCCGGACTTTTACATATCCAGCCCTTCAGAGTTTGCTGGGCACTGGGAGGACGCTAAATTGCCCGTTTTTATTGAGAATCCATACCCTGGATCATCGGGTCTTTCAGGCATCGTTTACCATAAAAAAGATATTTGATATTGCGGGTCTGATTATGATTTAACATGAGCCATGATAGATTCATGGCTTTTTTTTGGTTGTGGGGAACAGCATGTCTTTGAGTACTCTAGTTGTGGCCTTGGTTGTGTTTTCGAGCACCTGGTATTACATGAAAAGGCAGATGGAAAAGGAGAAACGCGCGCTGGCAAAGAGAATGCTAGAGAGTATTCTGGTTACTGGGCTGCCACATGAAGAGGAGCCTAATAATCGGTTTTACAAAGAGGTGATGACCAAAATCTCAGAGGCTGACAAAAGTGGGTATCACTCTGCTGAACAGCTTTTGTTGAATAGCATTTCCGCTGCTACGGCATATCGCTACCGTGATATGTACCGGAAGGATCTGCATACAGATGAATTTCTCAGAGAATTACAGCAAAAAATTCTGACACCAGATCAGCGTGAGCTCTATTGGGAAATGCGTGATAAGCATTTCCCTGAGAAGGAATAATGTGGAATTAAAGGGCGATTAAGAGGAAAAAATGATAATCGACGAAAAATATAAGGACAGAGTCTCAAGTCATCTCACCAATAAAATTATCGATGATGCAATGGAGGGGCGAGGTTTTTTTGCTCGTGGAGTGGTTGAGTCAATGAGGCTCCTGGAGGGGATGAATGTTTCACCATCTTCTACAGCGATGGTACACAAAGAGCGCGAGTTGAAAGGAATCCTTGCGGGGTTCCACCATATACATGTTTCAGAAGATACACTAACTCGCGCTCATAATGGACTGAGGCAAAATGGAGAAAATCCAGAAAAGAACCCTTCTTCTGAAGATTTAATCCATCGCGGTAGCATGCGAGCAGCGCAGAGATTTCTTTCCTCAAGAGGGGTTGATACGGAAGGGGATTCCCTTGAGCAAATGGCTGTTAAAATGCAGGCAGTAGCAGCAAAGATTGGAGTTGAGAAGTGCCAGGCTGAGCTTGCAGTAATTATAAAAGAGCTAGCCTATAAGCCCTTTAAGGGTAGCAACAAAATTAATGGTGATTGGCTCATTTACTGGATCAGAAGTGATGGTGTTAGGTTCTACTTGGATAGTATTGAACATATCCCCGCAAGCGACATAGAACTACAACAATCCACGGCAGACCACCTCAAAAATGTACTGAAAAGCATGCATACTCAAATTGATTTTGATTAATCAACCCGCCATAATCATGTCATCGGAGCCTGAACAACTCCGGTGACTTCTGCGCTTTGAGGGGACTCAAAGTGCAAACGACAATCAGAACACATTCTCACCAGTCACAGATGCAGAAATGCACCTGCGATTTTCTGCATTCTGCGTTACCTCACGGGGGTGACGTATGAATATCCCTCACTGCGGCATCAAGCTGCATGCAGGTAACTTCACTGCCATCGGTCAACTGCTCCAGGAGCAACTCGCTGCCGGTCAGCCGCTGCGCCTTCAGGTCAAACAGTGGCGCGATAAACGCAGTCTGTCGCAGAACGCGCTCAGTCACATGTGGTACACCGAAATCAGCGAATACCTCATCAAATCCGGGCGCACCGACGCTACGCCGGAGTGGGTAAAGCGCAACCTCAAAAAGACCTACCTCGGCAGCGAAGAGGTCACATACACCGACTTCGTCACCGGCGAGAAAACTACGACCTGGGAACCGCGGCACACTGCCGACCTCGACACCGGAGAGATGCATATTTACCTGTGCAAGGTTGAGATGTGGTGCGCTCAGTTCGGCCTGGCACTGACTATCCCCAACGGCTGTGAATTTCAGCAGCTGCGCGATAAGCAGGAGGCTTGATGAAAAACCCTCTTGCTCGAGTCTGCAACAATCACATCTTCAACGTACCCGCGCGCCGTGAGCGTAAGCCGGTACTGAAGCCGTCCGAAATCCCAACACTTAAAGACTACACCACGAACCTGGTGGATCAGAAATGGCTTCGCCTCGCAGCAAGGAGGAATCGTGATTAAACGACCTCAACGCCGCTGCAAGATCTGCCGCGCTAAGTTCACCCCGGCATTCGATAACGTCCGCTGGTGTTGTCCGGAACATGGCGCCGAGTTCGCAATGCAGGAGTTAGCGAAAAAGCGCGAGAAGCAAAGTAAAGCCCAGGTGAAGAAAGAGCGTGCCGCATGGCGAGAGAAGAAGGCCGCAGTTAAGCCACTGTCTCACTGGATCAACATGACGCAGCGTGCATTCAATGACTGGCGTCGCGAGTTCCTGCTGGCCGCCGGTCATGGCTGCATTTCCTGCGGAACCAAAACGGCATTCGCCTGGCATGCCGGGCATTACCGCACGATCGCTGCCGCCCCACAGTTGCGCTTTACTGATGACAATGTGTGGCTTCAGTGCTCAGCCTGCAATGTCCATAAGTCAGGAAACATTGAGGCTTACCGTGGCTCGCTGATTGAACTGATCGGCGATGCGCGCGTGGCCGCACTGGAGTGCAACAACGAAACCCACCGATACACCCGCGAAGAACTGGCCGCCATACGGACTGATGCCAGGGCGAACCTTCGCGCGCTGAAACAACAGGAGGCCGCGTGAAACCAGAACTCATCGAATCACTCCGCCGACGCTGGCAAAGCCTTCGAATCTACCGCCGCCCGGGCTCGGTGCTCATTGACTACCGGATCCTAAAGAACCTCATTCGTATTTACCAGAGAGCAGGAGCATCAGCATGAACACTCAACACCTGGAATTTGTACGCCAGCAGCTGATTGTTGCAACTGCTGACCTGAGCGGGGCTACGAAAGGGCAGTTAATGGCGTGGCTGGAGAACGCTCAATTCGATACAAACACGTTTAAACGTAAAAAGCCTCGGGTATTGGATGAGGTCACCGGAAAAATGATTACGCTGGATAACCCACCGATCCCCGGGAAACAATCTCGGACCAAAGGCTCTCACATTCCACTGGTTCAGCCAGTAGAGTTCGCCACCGCTTCCTGGCGCCGCGCTGTCCTGTCGCTGGAAGAACATCAGAAAGCCTGGCTGCTATGGAATTACAGCGAGAACATCCGCTTCGAGTATCAAATAACAATTACTCAGTGGGCCTGGGCAGAGTTCAAGGTGCATTTGGGTTCGCGAAAGTTAGCCGCCAAAACGATGGAGCGACTACGGCAACTCATTTGGCTGGCGGCGCAGGATGTGAAGGCTGAGTTGGCCGGGCGACAAACATACGAATATCAGAAGCTGGCAGCGCTGGTTGGTGTGACACCGAAGAACTGGTCAGAGACGTTCACCGATCGCTGGCTGGAAATGAAGCGCATATTCTTGAGCCTGGACGGCGTGGCGTTAATGCAAGTAACGCGATCACGTTCACAACAAAAGGCGACAAATTTAGATGCAAGTCTTGCAAAACTGGATTGAAAGCCTTATATTTCGTGTAAATCTGATATTGTGCCATTGTTGTATGCAGTGGCAGTAAATCGAATTATGAGCCTCGCCATCGTGCGGGGCTTGACTGCTTTTTGATTCAGCTCAATGTGTAAAATAGCAAAGAGTGTGAATATGTCTCCCCCCGAATTACGTGTGGATAAGTAAGGAGGTTTGCTTTGGCCAACTTTTTGAAAGTCCCCTCGTGTAATCCGTTAAAGCCATAAGCGGAATCTGGGTTAGGGGAAATGGATAGCGCATTTATATGGTTCATCATACCGAAGCCTGTGGCTGGCTAGGAAAGTGCGTAAAAAGCTGGATTACTCAGGTACAGGCATGCGTTAGATGTAACGGGAGACCCCCGGCGTATTGCTAAATATACAGCTGAAGGCCTTCCAACCAACATTTAAGCCCTTGCAGAAATGCAGGGGCTTTTTATTTGGCTCATAGAATGAGCCGATTACAAGAGCCATTCGGCTCAACGCCATACCCTCATATTGCTCACCACATGGTGAGCTTTTTTATTTGTGTCGTCGGGACCATCCCTCTGTGCTTTGTCGTTAAATCACCCGGCGGCACTTTCTCTCTATACACGGAACGCTTATGTCTGAGCCAATCACTATTGCTGGCGGGGTTACATCGGCTGCGGTCGGCGTAACCTTCGCTGCACTGTTCCCGGAGGCAACTCCTGCAGTAATGCTCGGGTCGTTGGCCGGTACGGCGCTTTATGTGTTGACCTCAGATCCCCATCAACTCTGGAAGCAGACCATCTTTGCTGTCATCTCGTTTATTGGCGGTGTGACGTTCTCGGTACCGATGGCGAAAATCATGGCCGGTATTATCAATACCCCATTGAGCATGATGAAGCCGCCGACCAGCATTGAAGTGTCCCCAACTGTCGGGGCGATAGTCTCTGCTTCCATTTCCGTGGCAGTTCTGCTGCGTATTCTTCGTCGGTCGAAAGACGGGAAGATGCCGGGACTGGGGGAGGAAGACAAATGACATGGCAAGTTTTCATGATGGACGCAAACGCTATTGTTTGCCTCCTGATTGTCATGCGGCTGATGTTCTTCAGCAAGGCTGGCAAGCGGAGCCGCTTCGGCGTGGCGTTCATTGCTTATCTGCTGATTCTGGCTGCGGGCGGCACTGCGTTTCGAATCATCATGGGGCAGTACGTCCAGGTTGATCCGGCGGAGCTAGTGCTGAATTCAGTAATGTGCGCCGCTATCTGGATGGCGCGCGGAAATCTGGCGCGTGTCGTCATAACGGAGTAGGTGATGCAGGCAATGAACCCACAGCGTAAAGCATTCCTCGATATGCTGGCCTGGTCAGAAGGCACAGACAAACCTGGGCAGCCAACGAAAAACCATGGTTACGACGTTATCGTCGGTGGGTCACTTTTTACTGACTGCTCCGATCACCCCCGCAAACTGGTGACACTGAACCCGAAGCTGAAATCCACTGCCGCCGGTCGTTACCAGCTGCTGTCCAAATGGTGGGACGCATACCGTAAGCAACTCGGCCTGAAAGATTTCTCTCCTGCCAGCCAGGATGCCGTTGCATTGCAGCAGATTAAAGAGCGTGGCGCGCTGCCTCTTATCGATAACGGCGATATCCGCCAGGCTATAGATCGTTGCAGTAACATCTGGGCTTCACTTCCTGGTGCTGGATATGGACAGTTCGAGCATAAGGCCGACAACCTCATCGCCAAGTTCAAAGAGGCGGGTGGGAAAGTGAATGAGCCGACGTCATGACGGAAGCCATCGTTGCATTACTGAAAAAGTTCTGGCTGCCAATCGTGGTGCTCGTTGTCATTAGCGGCCTGGCATGGTCTGCAAACCACTACCGCGATAACGCAATCGGATTTAAAGAACAGCGTGACAAGGCGGCAGCCCGGGCGAATTCATCCGAAGCCATCACCAACAACGTTATCACCATGATGAACCTCATCCGCGATATCTCACAGGCAACCCAGAATGCAAAGAACCAGTTGGCGCAGAAAGGCGAAACACACATTTTCTACATCAGGCAGTCGCTTGAAGGCGATCCGTGCGCTAAGCAGCTTGTCCCTGCTGCCGCTGCTGACAGCCTGCGGGAATACGCAGACAGTTTACGTTCCGACCCCAGTGGTACCGATAAGCGCTGACCTTACTGCAGACACGCCGATCCCCGGAATGGTGGTTCCGTTCACGTGGCAGGCAAGTCTGGAGTTAAACGCTCAGCTCTATACGGCGCTGGGGCAGTGCAATTTGGATAAGTCTGCAATTCGAAGAATTGAAAAAGAAAGATACTGATTTAAGTCGAATTGTAGGCAAGGGTGTTCTTGTATGATGCCTAAAGGCACATTCGAGGACAAAAAATTGGCAGAAGATTATTTTTATATTACGTCAAGTAAAACGGAGAAATGGAATACTTTTCCTCCACTGAAAGTAGGTGATGTGGCAACCACGGGAGCAAAAAATCCTTTTTTTAACTTTTTCTTATCCTCTAACCTTCCCACAGAGAGAGTTGAAAATGGAGACGCCATTGAGCAATGGTCATGGATGCGGTTTCTGGGAGCCATCAGGAATGGGGATATGCTGACTGGAATGTCTCAACAAGACATTGCTACAAGGGGCCATTATTTGGCGATGCATTTCTGCAAGTACACAAGAGAGCTCATCTGGGAGTCAGTGCGGAGAGAGCATTTTCCAGACAAGCCATCCAGGCAAAAATGTTTGTGGGTTTGTCATGGCATAGAAAATTTAGAGTATTGGAAACCTCACCTTAATGTGGACCAGTCAAACCTCAGGGTTTACAGGGTAGCGCTTGATGGGAATACTCATGAGGCAAGCAATGAATACCTTATGAATGATGACATTCCTTACGAACAAGCTATAAAAATGGCGCACAGATACTGGAATGGCGAAATTTCTAATCCTGTAGCAAAAGAAACCCTTTTTGAAGGGGATATGAAGATAATTGAATTGTTGAACTAAACCGCCTCCGGGCGGTTTTTTATTGCCATCACAATGGGCGGCCCCATCGTAATGGCTTACATGCATGGCTACAAACTCACAATCGCAGCCAGTGCTTTCTCTGCTTCGTTCAGGCTCATACCCCCGATTACGTTCGCGGGAAATAATTCATCGGTACCTGAAATTCGCCATACACCTCGCGATGAGTTTGAACGATATAGCTCTTGTCCCGCAACTATTGAAACCAACCTGTCAATTACGCACACGCAATAGCCGTTGCTGCAAAGAACTATGAGAGCCCACTGAGGCCGGGAGGAAATGGCCTGCCTCTGAATAATGATTGCTTTTTCCATTTGCGACTTTTTGCTCTTGTTAGTTGGCAAATAATAGCCGCTCTTGATCATCAAACAAACCCGACATGGATGAAAAATGGAAGACATCTACAAAATCACCATCACCAAAAAATCCAAAGAGACATTCACCGGCCTGATGAAGCGCAGCCAACCGGAAATCATCAATGGATTTGTCGCACTGGCTAACGATAAAGGCGAATGGCGTTACTTCAGTCCGGACAGCATTGAGGACTTCCTCTTTGAGCCGGTGGCAGAGCAGGAAGAATCAAATGGCGACGTGCACACTGACGATTCAGGTGAAAACGAAGTGGTGGCTGCCGGTGTACCTCAGGACGATGACGATACTTTGCCTGATGATGCAGCGTGAGCCAGATTACGAGAAGGTTAGCGCTTTCATCGTAAAGCACGACATCAGCCAGAGATTAAAGGCTATCCCAGAACAAAATAAAATGGAGTAACGAATGAGCAAACCGGACTGGGAGGCCATCGAGACGGCGTACCGGGCCGGAGTGATGTCCCTCCGTGAAATAGCAGCACAACACGGTATCAGCGAAGGTGCTATCCGTAAGCGCGCAAAGCGAGATGACTGGTCTCGTGACCTGAATGCCAAAGTAAAAGAACGCGCAGACGATCTGGTACGCAAAGCTGAGGTACGCAAGCAGGTACGCAGTGAAGTCACGCTCAACGAACGCGTACTCATTGAGGCTACCGCAGAGGTTATCGCGAATGTTCGAATGGAGCATCGCGGCGACATTAAGCGAGCCCGGCAGATAACCAATGCATTGTTCGATGAACTTGGTGCTGAATGCGCCGACGTGGCAGCGCTGGAGAAGTTGGGCGAGCTGATGCTCAACCCGGACGATAAAGGCCAGGACCGTCTGAACGAGATTTATCAGAAGGTGATCAGCATGCCGGAGCGCGTCAAATCGGTTAAGGCTCTGAGCGAAGCGTTGAAGAACCTCATCGGCCTGGAGCGTCAGGCGTACGACATCGACGGACCGGAAGGCGACACTTCGGTTAAGAAACTTTCTGACCTGATGGATTCCTTGTCTCAGGGGGCGTAATGAAACCTGAGCACCTCAAGCTGCTGGCCGATAAAGACTGGCGGCTGAACAATCTCTACTGGATCACCGACAAAGAAGGCAAGCCGACCCGGTTCAGGATGACCCCTGAACAACGCGAATACTTTGAGGGGATCCACACCCGAAACATTATCCTGAAGGCTCGCCAGCTCGGTTTCACAACAGAGGTGTGCATCATCCAGCTGGATGCAGCCCTGTTCGAGTCGGCGAAATGCGCATTGATAGCCCACACGTTGAACGACGCAAAGCGCCTGTTCCGCGAAAAGGTGAAGTACGCATACGACAATCTTCCGGACGAAATCAAAGCTGCCAACCCGGCGAGTAATGACTCTGCTGGTGAGCTGGTATTCAAGAAGGGCGGCTCACTCTACGTAAGCACGTCATTCCGTGGTGGTACTCTGCGTTACCTGCACGTTTCAGAGTTCGGGAAGATATGCGCCAAGTATCCTGACAAGGCTCGTGAGATTGTCACAGGTGCGTTTGAGGCGGTATCGACCGGTTGCTTTGCGACGATTGAAAGTACAGCAGAAGGCCGGGCCGGTTACTTCTTCGATTATTGCCAGACAGCTGAAAAAGCTCAGTTGCAGGGCAAGCCGCTGTCACAGCTGGACTGGAAGTTTTTCTTCTTCTCCTGGTGGAAGAACCCGCAGTATGCAATCGACCCGGTTGAATCCCTACCGGTGCGCCTGCTTGAATACTTCGCAGAGATGGAGGCGAAGCACGGCGTCGTCGTCAACGACCGCCAGAAAGCCTGGTACTACGCCAAAGAGAAAACGCTCGGCGACGACATGAAGCGCGAATACCCGACCATACCGGCCGAGGCATTCCAGCAATCAGTCGAAGGCGCGTACTACGCCAAACAGTTCCGCTGGCTGTACACCAACAAGCGGATCGGCCAAATCCCGGATAACTCACACCTACCGGTTCACACGTTCTGGGATATCGGTGTGGGCGACTCCACGGCCATCTGGTTCGTTCGTGAAGTGGGTGAAGAGTTCCACGTCATCGACTACTACGAAAACTCAGGCGAAGGTCTCCGTCACTACATGAAGGTGCTGAAAGACCGTGGCTATGAGTATGGGGAACACTGGGGCCCGCACGACATCGATAACCGTGAATTCGGATCTGACGCCAAATCGCGCCGGGAACTCGCCCGGGAAGGATACGAAATCGATGGCCAGACGTACTCCATGACATTCCGGGTCGTGCCGAAAGTAGGGGTCGATACCGGCATTGAGTCGGTGCGCGAAATACTCCCGTCCTGCGTCTTTGACGAAGAGAAATGCTCTGAGGGGATCTCTCATCTCGAAGGGTACCGCAAGGAGTGGGACGACAAGCGCGGCTGCTGGAAAGACAAACCGCTTCACGACTACACATCACACGGCTCTGACGGCTTCCGTTACTTTGCAGTAGCGAAGAATAACCGTAAGCAAGTCGGCACAGTATTCTTCTAAGGAGCGTCGCCAGTGAGCGAACCAAATAACAGCCTTGAACTGGCTGTGAATAGCCTCGCCACTGAAATGAGGCGAGCTAACTACTTGCAGGGCAACCTCGGATTGTCGGGGAATACGAAGCGGCCGACGCTCTATCAGGAATTCGGATACCCGCGGTCAGTTTCTTTCGGTGACTTCTACAACATTTACCGACGCAACGCCGCCGGGTTCGCAGTTGTTCACCGGCTGCTGGATGGATGCTGGCAGGACTATCCGGTCATTATTGACGGCAACGAGGCGGAAGAGGCGAAGAAGACCAACGCCTGGGAAAAAGACATCACTCGCTTCATGAAGAAGTGGTGGTCGAAGGTTAAAGATGTCGATCGACGCAATATGGTTGGCCGGTATTCAGCTTTACTACTGCAATTGAAAGATAACAGGAGCTGGAATCAGGAAGTAGACATAACCCTGGTGAGCCAGCTCGGCGAGGACGCGCTGGTTAAGCTGATCCCCGCATGGGAGCCGCAGCTCACGGTTGCTGAATGGGATAACGACCGTTTGTCGCCAACCTTCGGCCAGCCGCTGATGTTCAACTTCAATGAGCAGCCGATTGGCGATGAAATCTTTGTCGGGCCGACACGCGGTGAACCGGTGCATCCGAGCCGCGTTATTCTCTTCTGTGAAGGATCGGAGGACGACAACACGCTGTCTGGCATCCCTCTGTTGGAGGCAGGTTATAACAAGCTGCTGGACATCGAGAAGATTTCCGGCGGCGGCGCTGAAGGTTTCCTGAAGAATGCCAGCCGTCAGATTGCGGTTGAGTTCAGCAAAGAAACCGACATGAACACGCTGGCCAGTCAAGCTAAAAGCGCGGGGTATAAAGACCTCGGCGAGGCTATGGGCGACAAGGTCAACAAGTTGAACAGCGGCACCGATGCAGCAGCTGTGATGCAGGCCGGCCAAATGCATGTGCTCAGTGTCACACCTGGCGACCCGGGGCCAACATGGGAGGTCACAGCGAACGAACTGGCCGCATCCGTACAAATCCCGTTCACCATCCTGTTCGGTCAGCAGACCGGGCGCCTGGCGAGCGACGAGGATAAGGCAGATTGGGCCATCCGTCGCAATACGCGCCGCAATACGTTCCTTACCGACCGCATCACCGCATTACTCGAACGATTCTGGACACTCGGCATCATCGATCCACCGACAAACGGTGAAGTCACCATTGCGTGGACTGACCTTCTGGCGCCGGGGGAGAAGGAGAAAATCGAGAACATGTCCAAACTGGCCGATGTGGTCCAGAAAACAACGGGCATGTATGGCGGCGAACCGCCAGTGACTATCAACGAACTGCGCGAAATGATTGGCCTTGAGCCACTACCCGAACCGAAAGAACCGCCGAACCCGGACGAAAAGGTGACTACTGATGATCCACTTGCCCCTGACGATGGAACAGACGGCAAAGGTGGGTCTGCCGATCGTTCCGCGCAGCAAGGTTGACCCGACTCGTTCATCAAAGCCGGTCTCAGTGATGTTCAGGGATATCGAGGACCGATATCTCGGCATCAAGAGCGCGCTGAAAGTTCTGTTCGATCAGCGACTGACGGGGCGAGAGCGTGAGACCAACAGCCATAACTGGCACTTCGTGTGCCACGATAACGGCGAGGATATGCGGCTCTACCAGGTCAACGCGGGTAAGTTCATCTACGACATGTCGGCGCAGGAACTGGCAGCGCTACTCGAGTCAGTGCAGAGCATCCTCGATGACTACTTGCTTGATGGGGGTGAGCAAAACCTGTGGGCGATGGATTACGTAGCCGCAGAAGCCAATCGCGGGACACTGGAAGCGTTCAATAACCTGTCTCAGCAGTCTCAGGTGTACGCCAGCCAGACGACTTTACAGCAGCTATTAAGCAGCCCCGGTCACCTTAATCAGATTGCGGTCGCCAGGCTGACGACGTTCAATGAATGGAAGGACATCAGCGACACCGCCAGAAAAGACCTGACGAACGTCATTACCGATGCGGTGGCACGCGGTGTTAATCCACGCGAGACGGCCAGTGTCATCAGCAAGCGCCTCGATGTGTCGATGTCGAAGGCCAAGACTATAGCTCAGACTGAGCAGGTCGGAGCGCTGCGGCAGGCACAATGGAATGAAACTGACTGGGCAGCTGACCGGTTGGGGCTGAATACCGGGCTGCTGTGGCTGTCAGCACTCAAGCCGACAACGCGAATCTGGCACGCCAGCCGTCACGGCAAGGTCTTCACCACCGAAGAGGTGCGGGACTTCTACGCCGAGAACGGCAACCGGTACAACTGCTACTGCAGCCAGATTCCGGTGCTGCTCAATGATGATGGCAGCATATTCAATGAAGGGCTGGCGGATAAGCTGGCGAAAGAAAGAAAAGGGTGGCAATCTTCTTAATTCATTAATGGAGGAATATCATGGACAAAGAAGAAAAACTTCAAGAAGTTATTGCATACCCACAGAATCTGAAAGATAGCGCTTTGATGCACTTGGTGCTTTGTGCCAACCTCAATGCCGGTGTCGACGTTACCGTTATCGTAAGTGGACAGATAGTTGCAGGACAATTGGTATCAGGAAAAGAGTATGCTGAAACTATTGCAGGAAATCTCAGAACTGCCAATGCCAGCCCTGAAATTAAAGAAGCGATGGCATCATTCTTTGATAATTTAGCGCATGAGTACAGAAGCGAAGATGGTCATTCACTTCCATTAAACTTCCTTCATATTAAAAATCCGTCATACATGAAAGGTGACGGGGGCTGGGCTAGTGTCAATGGCGCTATCGTTCGAATACCAATTGAGAAAGTTGGCGGTTTCTCCCTCGGGAAAGACAGCAAATTGTAATCACCATATAAGGTCGCTCCGGCGGCCTTTTTTATTGCCTGAAATCCACCAATGAGGATCCAGCATGAAACGCAACCGCGTTAACGTGCTGACCGTCGTCAACTCCGCTTCAAACATCACAACTCAAACCGTCAACGGCAAGCCACATATCGTGGTTCGCGGCATCACGCCTGTCGTGGACGATATCGTGATGAACAGGAAGTTGTACCCGGCAGCTGAAATCGAAAAGGCCTACAACACACTCGAGCGTAATCCGATGCCACTGGGCCACCCGAAAGTGGATGGCAAGCACGTTTCGGCGCGCGATGTTCAGGCTGTGAATGAGTACCACGTCGGGGCCTGGCTGCAGAACGTCAGCCACAAAGACGGGAAAGTGACTGGTGACATGTACGTCAATCGCCAGTACGCCGAGTCGAGCGAGAAGGGCAAACGACTGATTAACCGCCTGGATGAGATGCTGGCCGGTACAAACTCGGACCCGATCCATATCTCTACCGGCCTGCTTTATTCCGGTATCGCGGCGAACGGCGAGTCAAAGGGCAAAAAGTACAACGAGATCGCCACCAACATGATGTTTGACCATGTGGCGGTGCTGCTTGATGAGCCGGGCGCAGGAACGCCGAGCGAAGGCGTTGGCATCTTCGTAAACGCCGAAGGTGACGAACAAGAGATCGAGGTAGCGAACCTTGCCGACGCTTCTGACTGCACCCGGGAAGGGATGCTTAACAAGACCAAATTCTTCTTCACCAATGCCTCCAATTTCTCATTCGACGACATTCAGCGCGCAATCAGCGACAAGCTGCGCGAGGGTGACGCCGAGGATAAGTGGCTTTGGCCCGAAACGGTGTGGCCGGACAGCTTCATCTACCGCAATGACACCAAATACCTGAAGCAGAAGTACCTCATCGATGATGACGGCAAGGCCGTATTCGTCGGCGAACCTGTAGAAGTCGTGCGCAAACCCACTGAGTACGAGATTAAAACCAACGGAGAGAACGATCCGATGAAAGAACTGATTATCAATGCGCTGAAAGCCGCTGGTAAGCCGACTGATGGCAAGTCCGATGCTGAGCTGATGGACGCATACAACCAGATGGCTGCCGAAAAGGCAGCACCAAAAGAAACGCCGGAAGAGAAGGCCGCTCGCGAGAAGAAAGAGGCTGACGACAAGAAGGCTAAAGAAACCGCAATCAACAGTGACGACATGCCTGCCTGGGCGAAGTTACTCACCGAGCGAGTCGACACTGTCGTCAACAGCTTGAATGCAAATTCTGACAAAGAAAAGACCGAACAGCGCGCTGCGGTAAAAGCCAAATTCGGCATGACCGATCTGGCAGTTAACGCCCTGGATGGCGAACCGCTGAAAGAGCTGTTTGCTCAATGCCAGACCTCAACCGGCCTGAATGGTGTATTCCGCCAGGTCAATTCCAATGAATCAGTCAGCGAAATGCCGGAGTAAAAAATGGCTAAAGATGGAAAACACGTAATTCACGCCGGTGGCATTTTTGCCAATCCACAGCTTCATCGTGAAGGCGCGGCTGCGGCAGATACCAAGCCAGGAACCATCGGCTTCTTCGATAACACCACAAAGAAATTCACTGCTTCGGTGGACGGAAACGAAGACACCATTCTGTACGTCGCTAACTATGACTATCTGCGTTGCAAAACGGTTGATGACGTCATTCCAGCCGGTGATTTCGTTGTGGCGTTTCACCCAACACCAGGCGTCTTCTTCAACGTCCCGGCAGCTGCGGGAACATACACAAAAGGTCAGGCGCTCTCAATTGCTAATGGTCGAGTAAAAGCCAAAGCAACTGATGAGTCTACCCGCGCGTTTGTTGAAGAAGACCGCCCATATATAACCAATGCAGGCGATCTCCTGCGCGTCGTCATTAAGTAAGGAGCAACGAATGTTTGCATTTTCAACGAAGAAGGCGACCGAGACAGGGAACCTTGAAATTAACGCAGCTCAGTTCAAAAAACTGACCTCCGCGCGTAACTCCAGCGCTCAGGCTGCGGCTGATTTCATCGCACGAACCAAGTGGCGGGGCGATGCTGAGGACGCGCCAGAGCTTTCAGCAACTAACGCAGTCGATGATATTCGTCGCCTGTACAAAGCCTATGACCAGACTGTGCTTAAACAGTTTGAGCCGACCACTGAGTTCACTTTGCTGAACGACCTGATGCCGCTGTCACGCTCGGTACGTCTGGAAGAGTCAGTGTACGAGTACGCACGTACCGGCGGCCGCGGTTGGGCACACACTTCGATGTCCGGTCAGATTGGTGCTGCGTTGGATGCGAAGTCCTACACCTTCGACGGCACGATGGTCCCGATCCACGATAGTGGCTTCAAGTTCGAATGGCGTGATCCGGTCTTCAACAAAGGTTCTGCGCTGTCATCCCTTGCTGATGCTCAGACTGGATCCGTCGATGACGTGCGTCGTCAGTACGTGACTTACATCTGGGAAGGTTTCCGCGACTCGGCAAGCAACTTCATCAAGTTCGATGACAAAACGTGGAAAGGTCTTCGCCATGACGAACGTGTTGCTCAGGTAACGCTTACCGTCGACTTCTCTACCAGCACTGATCCGAAAGCTATGCGCGCTGCAGCCATTGCTCTGCGTGACGTGATGAAGATTCAGAACCTGCAGTACGGCCAGCAGACCTGGTACGTATCAAGTGAAATCATGTCGAACTGGGAACAGTACTTCGATGTGAACTCGCTGCGCACCGTGCTGGAAGAGATTTCAAAATTGTCCGGCATTGCAGCTATCAAAGAAGATGCTGAACTGTCCGACAACGAAATTCTGGTCGTTCCGCTGACTGCAGGTGTCATTGCTCCAATCGTCGGCCAGGCATTCGGCACCGTTGCCGATCCACGCCAGTTCTACAACTCAGATTACGTGTGGCGCACCTGGGGTGCTGCTGGCCTGATGGTCAAGCAAGACATCAACGGTCACTACTCAGTCATCCACGCTTCAAGCTAAGGAAATAAAATGGCACTCGTAAAAGTTTTGGTAGCAAACCTTTTTGCCGGTGCCAGCCTTCAAAAGCTGGAGGCTGGTCAGGTTTATGATGTAGATGATGCGGTCGCTGAAAAGTGGATCGGTCAGGGAAAGGCCGAGAAAACCACCGAGAAGAAAGGCGAAAAGCTAACCTTCGAAGTGGCAACGCCATCAGCGCCAGTGAATGCAGATTTAACCGGCATTCAGAAGCAACTGACCGAAGCGCTTGAGCAAGTGAAGTCGCTCACCGACGAAGCGGAAGCGAAAGATAAGGCTCACGCTGATGCTCTGGCAGCAGAGACGAAGCGAGCCGACGAGGCGGAAGCGGCACTGGCGGCGGCGAACAAAAAGGACAAGTAACCATGGCTGACCCAATCACGGCGGCGGACGTACAGCAGTTCCTCGGTGAATTGGGTTACGCCATTCCCGGCTCGCTACTGGATCCGATTCTCTGCCTGGTGAACAAAATCATTCCCTGCCTCAATGGGGCCGGGTATGACGACTGCACATCAAAACTGATCCTGATGTACGCCGCCGCGCTGATGGCTACGTCGTCCGGCGCACGTCGCATCAAATCTCAGGGTGCGCCGTCTGGCGCCTCCCGCTCATTTGATTATGGAGACGACAACACCACCTGGTTACGTGACTCGCTGGCACAGCTTGATACAAGCGGATGCACTGGTGAGCTGCCGATTAGTGCGGGTAATTCGGTGGGACTCTTCCTCGTTGTCGGTGGCTGTTGATGACGTGGAAACCCATAACCGAAAGCCTGCCCAAGCCATTCGCTCGAGTCTGGGTGAAAACGGATACCGGGCGGGAAACCACCGGCTATCTGAAATCTGGCGGTGAGTGGGTTATCAACTGCGTGACTATTCGCGCGACTGGTGCAGTAGTGGTTAGCTGGAAGGAGGGCTGATGTCATCGGTAGCGAACTGGTCATACACCGCCACTGCGACTATCTGGCGCAAACTGGAAGGCAATGACGAATACGGAGACCCAATGGGCTATGCCGAGCCAGAGCAAATCCTCTGTGATTATGAGGGCGGCTTGTCTAAGCGCATCGGTAGCCTGGGCGCTGAAATCGTTGTGAAAAACACCATCTGGACGGAATACACCGGCGCGGCGGCTGGTGATTACATCCTGATTGGCACTTCAACCGATGCTGACCCGCTCAACGCTGGCGCTGACGAAGTCAGGCAGGTTATCCGGTACGCCGACACGTTCGAGCGTGTGTCGGACGACTATGCGATTTTGACAGGTGTATAGCCATGGGCATCAAAGTGAAGGGCATCAACCAGGCGCGCAAAAACCTAAACTCTCTCGTCGGTGATATTCAGGGGCGCAAGGCTGTTAGGGCTATACAGTCAGCGTTGATTATAGGCGGGTCGCAGGCTGCTCTGTATACGCCAATCGATACATCAACCCTCATAAACAGCCAATATCGAGATATTGAAGTCAACGGAGCGCGCGTCACGGGCCGGGTTGGCTATTCTGCCAACTACGCGATTTATGTTCACGACCCGGATGTGCCCCAGACTTTCCGGCGCGCTACTGCGAAAAAAGAATTCCTATCCAAAGGTTTTGAAGACACAAAGCGGCAAATTGATGCTGTGATAGCGAAGGAAATGTCTCTATGACTCCCCCAATGTACCAGCGAGTCAGAAACATGTTCGGAGATGCCGGGCTGACGACAGGGTTTCTGGTGCAACTGCTCGCATTTAACGACCCTGGTGACCTGACTAAGGCGGTAATGGTATTCAGGCCGAACGGTGGCACCAGTATTCGCAATGACCTGGGAAATGACAACTACGTTCTTGTCGACGTGATCGGCGCGAAGAATAAAATCCAGGATGCAGCGCTGGCTACCCAGGCAATCGTCGATTACATCCAGGACAACCCGCACTCAGATGAGTGTGTCGGGAAAATCGAAAACATAGGGGCTATCCCGGCACCGGTTCAAACCGAAGAAGGTAGAATGGTGTTCAGGTTGCAGTTTGCGTGCATCTTCGGGGATTAATATCCAAATCATCAACACAAGGTCGCCATCTGGCGGCCTTTTTTTATGCATAAAAGAGGTCAAAGATGGCTGCAAATTGCCCAACTTCGAATGAGCGCGTCTTCGGCTCAGCCACTGTGCTTGAGCTTGCTATGGGGTGTGCTGACACACGGCCGACAGAAGAAGAATGGCTGGCGCTAGGTGCTGGCACAAGCAAGGGTCTGGACTTCGCGCCAAACTCCGTTAGCTCTGACGCCGATGACACTGGCGGCTGGGTTGAAAACATCATCACCAACGCCGATGCGACGATCAGCTTTGATGGTGAAGTGCGTAAGCACGACAAGCTCGACCAATTCGGCTACGCAAACCTGTTCACGTACTTCGTCGATGAACTCAATGCCAAGCGCCAGCCGAACCTGTGGGCTCGAATCAGCATCGGGCCACTGGAATTTTCCGGCTACATGGTGATCACCAATGCCACCCCGGCAGATGGCGGTAGTAACGACATCATCACCTTCTCTGTTGAGTTCAAGGTGTCTGATGGCACCACTGTTCGTCTGACTAATCTGGATGCGCCTGCACTCACTTTCAGCACCGATCTACCTGCCACTAAAACCGTGGCGACAGGAGCGGCGCTGAGCATGACTGTTGCCGTTACTGGCGGCGTCGCACCATATACCTACGTGTGGAAGAAAGCCGGCAGCGTGGTCAGTGGGCAGACTACCGCCACATTCAACAAGTCCAGCGCAGTTGCTGGTGATGCTGGCGCGTACACATGCGAAGTGACTGATTCGGATGATGTACCAGTCACGATCACCTCTGCATCCTGCGCCGTTACTGTCAGCTAACGGACATTCCAAAGGCTACCACCAGGTGGCCTTGATAATGACCGCTAATGAGACGAGACATGTCACCACTAACCAGTATTGGCGAAATGAGATTTTCAGAGGCTCATGAAGGCGGTAGAGACTACTTCTTCAAACCGTCTTTTGCCGCAATGAACGCGGTCGGTAGCCCGGATGAAATTGTTAGCATTTTTTCGCTTATTCACGGGGCGAATGTTCAGGAGGCGCTGAACAGGATTTCTCTGGCTAAAGTTTCTCTCCCACCTCACATGATGAAGGCCACATTCCAGCGCCTGAGTGACGAAATCCTTGCTGCTGCGATGCATGTAATGCAGTGCTGCTACACAGGCGACTATGACCTGAAGCCATTAATTGGTGAGTGGAAAGGCTGGAAGCACTGCATTGTTTATCGCCCTGGCGCACTTTCCAAAGGCGCCATTATCGCCATAGCGCAAGGGCTTATGCAGCACGGTGTTATCGGCAAAGCAAAGATCCGTCGACTGCAGCGAAATGAATCAAACGCCTACGCACGAGATTTCGAAGTCAGTGATTATATCATTGCTGCACGAAATCACTTTGGCATGAGCCGCGATGATGCAGCCAGCCTGACAATGACTGAGTTCACACTACTGCTTTCTGCCAAATACCCTGAGCAAAAAGGGCTAACGAAAGACGAATATGAAGCTGTTGCCGATGCTCATCTGGCGCGGCAGGCGGCGAGAAGAGCCAAAACAAAACAACGCTAACCAGCTCCGGCTGGTTTTATTACGCCCGGAGAAAATGAATGGCTGGCGAACAGACAGTTGGCACTATCGTCTATGAAGTGGATATGGATACCGCTGGGCTTGTAAGGGGCGCAAGCACAGGGAACCGGGTGCTGGACGAGATTAATTCATCACTCGACGCCAGCATTAAACAATTCAGAAAACTCGACACTCAGGTCACTGAGACAGCTAAGGGTGTAACCGCCGCCACAAGAAGCATGGGGGGCATGCGGGCGGCGGCAGGACAGCTTGGTTATCAGATTCAGGACGTTGCGGTGCAGCTCCAGATGGGGCAGAACGCAATGTTGGTGTTCGCCCAGCAAGGAAGCCAGATTGCATCTATTTTTGGCCCTGGGGGCGCTGTCATCGGTGCGATCATTGCAATAAGTGGTGCTATTGCCGGTGCTTTACTCCCGTCTCTCTTTAAGTCCAGAGACGCGACAGCACAATTAGAAACGGCCCAGAAAGCACTGTCGAATACCGTTGTTCAGACTGACGCTGGAGTAACGGCCTTATCTGACAAAATTCAGCGCCTGGCTGCAGTGAGTTCGGATGCTGCAAAAGCTCAGATCGCAGTCTCAATGACTGACGCACAAAAGGCAATTAGCGCGGCAGGTGCAGCCATTACCGATCAGGTTAGTGACCTTGGGACGTGGCGCAACAGCATGGAAGCGGCACAGAGTCAGCTTACAACGTTAGAGGCCAAAGGCGTCGACGTTGCATCCACCCTGAAAGAACTTGGCGGCTCATACGAAGGTAACATTGTTGGCGTCAACATTCTGAACAATGTCACGACTGACATGGCTGACACGTTTGGCATCACTCAAACGCAAGCCGTAGGCCTGGTAAAAGTATTCCGCGACCTGAATAAAGAGCCAACGCCGGAAAAGATGCAGGCAGCAGCCGTTGCACTGTCATCGCTCAGCGAGCAAACAGACTATGCAAACCCAAAGCTTAACGATCTCACAAACCTTGTTAACAGTAATGCGCTGGCGGCTTTAAACGCTGGTGATGCCATGAAGGTATTGAACGACGCCTTAACTAATTTGACTGGCGCTACGGAAGCATCAAAGAAAGCTCTGTCAGGTAATGCTGAGCAGCTTAACAAGCTGGTCGAAGCCGCTAAAAACGAAGCTGCAACTGTAGGCATGAGCTCTAGGGAAAAGGCTAAATATGTTGCAAGCCTGCTCGGAGCAACCGACGCAGAGCGCAAGGCTATTGATGCTAGCTACGACAAAATAGAAGCTTATCAGCAGGAGCAAAAGGCTGAAAAGGACAGGGAGGCGGAGCAAAGGAGAGCTTCATCAACATCAGAAGCAGCAGCCAAAAGATCAGCATCTGAGCAGCAGCAGGTAATTAACCAGCTCGACCAGTTGGCTGATAAATACAAAATAGCAACCTTACAGCAGCAAGGTATGGGTAGAGAGGCGGCTGTCCTTGCTGCGCAACAGCAGTTAGGCGCATCAGCCACTGAGCAGCAAGCTCTTGAAGCTGGCAAACTGGCAGGGAAAATGTACGACCTTGCAGAGGCAACAAAAGCTGCGAAGGATCAGGAGCAAAAGAGGAAGGAAGCAAGCCAGAATTTCAAGCAACTGCAGGGTGGCGCTTCGCCAGTTGCGGGCATAGATAATACCTTTCAGACACAAATGGCTCAGCTCAATCAGTACGCAGTTCTTTACCCGCAAAAAATAGAAGAGGTGGAAGCTGTACGTGCTTCCATCGAGGCCAGGTATCGTGAACAACGCACTGCTGCGATGTGGGCAGAGTGGTCGCAGCAGAGTGCTGCCAACGAAGCTCTGGCAGCCGGGTTTGAATCGCTGGCCGGAAATGCCTCTAATGCTTTCACCGGAATCATCACCGGCAGCATGTCGGCGCAGGAGGCCATGCAGTCGCTCGCCAGCAATGCTCTGAACAGCCTGATCAACGGCTTCGTCCAGATGGGTGTCGAGTGGGTCAAATCAGCCATCACGGGCAGCGCCGCGCAAATCAGTGCGACCGCAGCCACGACATCTGCATCAGTGGCGGGCATTGCAACCACCACTGCCGCCAGCACTGCCTCTGCCGCAACGACTACAGCATCCTGGCTTCCAGCCGCCGCAGCTGCATCCATCGGTTCGTTCGGTGGTGCGGCGGTGATCGGTATTGGCGCACTGGTTGCTGGCATGGCGCTGGCCAATGGGTTGGCCGGGAAGCGCAAAAATGGCGGCCCGGTGTCCGCTGGCAGCATGTACCAGGTAGGTGAGGGCGGCATGCCTGAAATCTACCAGGCATCGAACGGCAGCCAGTACATGATCCCCGGCGATAATGGGTCGGTAATCAGCAACAAGGATATGCAAGGCGGCGGGGGGCAGATGGCGGTGAATATCGTTTTCAACGACTACTCCTCCAGTCAGCACAGTTTTGATGCGCAGGCGTCTCAGGACGGTAATACGCTGACGGTTCAGGCCTTCATTCAGGATATGGACCAGGGCGGACCGATGCGTCAGTCCATCACGCGCAATACCAGCGCCACACCGCGTGCAACGGAGTAATTATGCCAATCTCTTACCCTGACTGGCTTCCTTTGGCGCAGAAGTCGAAAACACCGAAGCCCGATACCGGGTTCAGAACCGATCAGCCACAGGTCGGCGCGCCGATATTCCAGAAACTGACCGATGACCTGAAAACCGGGTTCTCGTTGACGTGGATCTTCACGCTGGCAGAACACCGGGCTTTCATGCAGTGGGTGCGTAGCCCGAACTATCTCGATAATGGTAATCAGTGGTTCACCATGCCTGTTGGTATTGGGTCTGGTGCATACGGTGAGCCAGAGGTGCAGGTGCTGCACTTCACTGCATATCCTACATGGGCGCAAGCTGGCGGCGTGTTTACGTGGACCGGCGATGTTGTCACCCGGAAGCTACTGAACTCCGACGATGACTTCGACGACACAGTCATTGAGCTGCCACCACCATGGGCAAGCTGGCTGGACATTATCGTGACTGGCTACCCGGATGACCGCGATCCAGAATCAATCCCGAGGGTTCCCTGATGCCTACGTTGCGAGAATATCAAAGTCAGCGCCCGAACAGGGTGCTGTACGAAACCATCACCTTCAGCAATGACGTTTTCGGGGGAATACCTCTGGTGGCAAACCAGATTTTCCCCAAGACGTTCGCTGGCCTGGAATATCAGCCTTGTAGAATGGAAGTGGTCGAAAGCCAGCAAAGTAACACGCCGGTGATCGGCGCGTCGGTTAAGTTCGGGCGCCTGGCGATGGATTTCAAGCAGGCGCTGAAGCAATGGAAAGCTTTCGCCCGCATTACGCCGATCGCCGTGACGTATCAGCGTTTTGATTCGGCGGATACGAACACCCCGCTTAAGCCGTGGACGCTGTACGCAAATGATACTTCTATGGACCAGAACGACGTCACTTGCGAGCTCACGCTGAAAAATCCGCTCAACAACAACGTCAGCCCTCTCTATACACCAGAGTTATTCCCGGGCCTCAAAAATGCATAAACAGGAATTCATCGACAGGGTTACTGGCCTACCGTGGGCTAACCGCGCCTGCACGTTCGAATCCCTGGATTGCTGGGGCCTGGTGGTCCTGTACTACCGGCATGTCCTGGGCATAGAGCTTCACCATTCACCGGATTACGAAGCCGGGAATGAGTTCAGGACGTGCTTTGAAGGTGAGGTTGTCTACTGGAGCCGGACTGAGATTTTCCACGAAGACGGGATATTCGTTGCCTGGTACGGACAGCAGCCGGTTCATGTCGGTTTAATAATCAACGGCATGGCATTTCACAGTCGCTGCGAAGGTGGGCATGTTCGGGCTGATCCGGTCAGAACCATTCAAAGACTTTACACAAAGGTTGAGTTTTATTCCTATGCCGATAATCGAAATTCAGCGAGTGCCGGGGTTACCGAAGGAAAGGGTAGTTGCACCGGCCGGGGCGGTGTTCTGCGAGTGGCTTGATACCCAAAACCTGCATGCAGACTTGCGCATTAACCTTAACGGACGTGAGTTAACCGATAACGACGATGTCGGGTTTGTGCTGAAAGAGTCAGACCGGATTGCCATCTTCGATCAGCCGAAAGGCGGTGGGTTCATGAAGGGCAGTGCTCTTGTTCTTGGGATGTTCACCTATAAACAAGATATCAAGTTCATTGGCAAAGTGATGTCGAAATTGGTAGCGCAGCCGAATGCATCAGGCGCCAGCTCGAAAACATCACCGAATAATAGTGTTAAAGGCCAGACAAACATTGCCCGAAATGGTGAGGCTCGCCCGGACACTTACGGCCTGGTGCGATCTTTTCCTGACCTGATTCAGGAATCGCTTTTTGAGTACACCGACAACCTTAAGTACCTGACTGAATATATGGATTTCGGCCTGGGAACTTATGATGTTTCGTCCATCCGTTACTCTGAGTCGAACCTGGGCTCGATGGCCGGGGCCTCCTACCATATTTACCAGCCAGGCGAATTGATTGGGCAGATCAACGAGGGTTACCAGTTTGACGACATCGACGGTCAGGAAGTGCCTGGCAGTAACGAGTCTGATGATTTTCCAATAGAGACAGCGACCGCGACAACAGTCGTAAGTGGGCAATATGCTGGCGGTCAGATTGCGATGAAAATAGTCAAACAGGATGCATTTGACTATTTCATGGGCCTGGCCTTGCCGCACCCCGTCACGTTCACAATAAACATCACGTACCCCGTTCCGGGCGGGACAAAGACCGAAGATATTCTTGTCTCTGGCAACCAGACGGCGGTAAGCACGACGAACGATGGTGCAGTGATAAACCCTGTCATCTATTACAACTTCACGTTCAGCAATCTGACTGGCCCGGCCGGTATAGATATATCGACGGCGACAATTAACACGACTAAGTTCATTTTGAACGATAACGGCGCGTTGATTGTTGGTCCCTTTTTCTCACCAGTCGAATCCACATATCTCTGGATACATACGCAATCTCCGCTGGGGCCGAAAAGCGAAACGAACTGGAAAGTGACTATCTGGAAAGTGGATCAGGACAATAACCAGGTTCCGGGAACGACGCAGTCGTTTACATATCGCCAGACAACGCCGCACGACTCATCGAGTGAAGTTTTCTATCGGACGGACAAACTCACGCCTTCAGGTGGGTATGGGCGGTATGCCATTTCATTCCAGCGCACGGATAACAGTTCAGACAACAGCCGGCTTAAAATTGAAGCAATCCATGCCGTTAACGTCAGGGCTAATGTGACTTACCCGGACGACACCATCGTTCGCGTCACAGTTCGTCAGACTAAAGAGGCAACCAGCTCTCGCGAGAGGAAATACAACGCGCTGATTGGTCGCCACGTTATCAGCTACAACATGTCGACACAGACGGTTGATTACACCGAGCGATATTCCAGAAAGTTTGCTGATGCTGCGCTGCACAACTGGCTCATTCGCGGCAGACAGCCAGAAGACACCATTGATATCTACGGCCTGTACCAGATTCAGGCGGAGATCGACGCTATCGATTCTCGGCTGGGAAATTTCGATTACACCTTCGATGATGAGGATGTGGCCCTCGGTGCCCGCATGCAGATGATTTGTGATGCGGCCAGCGTGAGTATTTTCTGGGATGCAGGGGTGTTGTCGTTCACCAGAGACAAGAAACAAGCCACGCCAGTGACCGTCTTCAACCGTAGCAATACTGTCGATACGGGCTACTCACTCAGCTACGACATGACGTTGCCGGGTGGGTTTGACGGAGTCGAACTGCAGTATCGAAACCCGACAACGAATAAACAAGATTTCATTCGCTACCGAATCGCTAATGGAGCCATCACTTCCGGCGCGCCGACGAAGGCGAAGAAGTTCGAGATGATGTATATCCGCGACACATTTCAGGCTGATGAAAGGGCGCTCAGGGAGTGTAAGCGGCTCATTTATTCACGAATGACAATGTCCATCACGGCGCTGGCAGATGGTGAATGGGTGAACGTCGGCCAGATGGTCCAGGTGCCGGATACATACGACACCAACCAGCAAGCGGGATATATCACCGCGCGAAACGGGAATAACTTCGATACCAGTGAGCGGATCAATTTCTCCGGCAGCATGTTCGTGGTGGTTACTGACTCACTCGGGAACCCAACAGCACGCTATCCAGCGACCCAGCGCAGCGACACAGCGTTCGGGTTCACAGCTGCAGTCCCCAACATAAATCTGAACATCTATGACGGCTTCGACGTGCAATCGCCGTCACGCTATGTCATCGCAACCTCAACGGAACTGGATGCAACGCAGTGGACAATCACTGCCAAGCAACCTAACGGTGATGGGACTACCGCGCTGACGCTGGAAGAATATAGCGACCTGATTTACCCCTAATTGAACCTTCACCTCAACTCCTGACCCGGCCAATGTGCCGGGTTTTTTTATGGAAAAATTATGGCTACCACTCCAAGTCAGACACCTGTCGCATCTGAATTACCTCAAGACCTGAAATTTAACGCCGGAAAAATTGATGAGTTCGTTACCTCATTAGCTCTGAAATACATCGACCGATTCGGGGGGGAACATTACACCATCGAGGGCATTAAGCAGTTGGCTTTCGAGGCAATGTCTAACTTCGGTTATGTCACCATCAGTTCCTTTGAGGATGGTGCGACGCTGACAAATCCCAATCAGGCTCTGTTATGGGAAAGTAACGGCGAGTATTACAAATGGACAGGGGATTTACCGAAGACAGTGGCGGCAGGATCGACACCGGATAGTACTGGAGGGATTGGTCCTGGGGCATGGTTAAGCATTGGTGATTCACTTCTTAGGACAATGCTTGCTGCAGATACTGGCTCGCAAATGATCGGCACCAACCACCGCGGCACTCTCCAGCAGGATCTGGATGTTATCGATATCAGGACGTCAGGTCAGGACATCAGTACTCTGCTGGCAGCAGGTAGTGATGTTGAGATTGATACTCAACTGAATCATTTAGATATCTCTCAATCTGGAGTTTCAATTACCGGAAGAAATGGAGGGGAAATTGTTGGAACGAAATCTTCTGTAGCCTTGAATCTTGGCGCTGACAATCAATCTGTCAGTGGTCTAACTTTAACAGGTGCAGGAGATGTTTCTCCCGAGGATACTTCTGCAACGTATCTACTTAGAGTTGCTGAAGACATTAAAGGTTCTGCCATTCTGAACAGCAAATTCAAAATGGCAACCATGGGTATTCACCTCAGAAAAGCTATTGGATCTGTAATATTCAACTCACAGTCGGAGGGGATGGTTTATCATCCAGCACTTAATGCCGGTGGATACGGAATCCTAACGGAAGGCGCTGAAGACATATTTATTCTTGGCGGTTCTAGCAAAGGCCTGAGAAATGACAGGCATGCAATTTACATATCCAATGAACCATCTTTACGTCCAAATAAAGACATCAGAGTCATAGGCTATCGTGCCGATCATTCAGGTGCAAATTCAGGCGGCGTAGATGGTGCTCGTAATATGCCGATGATAAATGTCCGTATTGTGGACGGATTGGTCATTGATGATTGCCAACTACGCGGCGGTGGGCAAGGAATAAATATACTAAACCAGTTAGGAACTCCGCAGCGTATAAGTATAAGCAATACTCAAATTATTGATATAACTAAGACATCCCCAGACGATCCATGCACTGGAATAGCGACAACATTTACCACCGGGAACAACCCAATAGTTGGACTATCGATATCTAATGTGCAAATTTCATTAAGGCGAGCAAGCGGTGTTGTAGATGGCGCACGTAGGCCTATGGGGTTGAACTTATCGAACGTTCGACAAGGTAACATTGTTGGAGCTTTTGTTTCTACCCCACCGGATTGTTACCCAATAGTGATAGACAGTTGCCGGGATTATAATATATCCAATATTATTGGGCTTCCTGGTACTGGTGATGGCACGGCATTCGCACTCATTCGATTTGAAGGCATGAGCCAGGATATAAGCGTAAGCCAATTATCGTATCCCAATAGACCAAGTGCATTCTCAGGTCTAGATAATGTTACCAATCTGACAGTAGATTTTTCGAGAAAACTTTCACTGGTATCTACCAACGGAACGATCACTAGCACAGATCCTAATTCTCTTATGGCTTCAGCTAGTGTGACAGGAACTGGCGAAATTACCGTGGTTTTCAAACCTCATGTAACAACGCAGGCGCTTGATAACGCCATCACTCGAGGTAGTAGAATTGGTGGTCCGCACGTATTTGCTAACCGAACAAGCAAATCATTAGTGTGCAGTATCTATACTGCATCAGGAACTCTTGTTACCTTAAGCTCATCAACTATTGGAATTGATATAGTATTGCCTTGTTGATGTTGTAAAGGTTGGTGGATTCCACCAACCTTATTATAACTCTACTTACACTTATTAAAGTCAAATAGCATTGTTCTATCTTTCACCATGGCAGTGTAAAATGCATTAGATGATACTTTATTTTTGCATTCATCAATTATGGTTTTATGTATGTCAATGTTAGAGTCATAAATAACATTAACACCTAGCCTTCCGAGATAAAAAGCTCCAAACATCCAGTCTGGACGAATGTAGGTTGGTATAATATGTTTCATTATGCCAAATCTATTTGCAATTAATTCTGCAGTAGGAGGCATTGTAACCGTTCCATTGAACCTAATTTTGTTTATACCCCCATTGTGCTTTACAATATCCTGAGCCATCATTGAGAAGATGAAATCTTCTTTTTGTTTTTGTGCACTTAGTGCATTACCATAGGAATACATTTGAAGAAATGAGCATGCAATGACCAATGCAGGAATAATTACGAGTCTGCCGTTAAGGGCTGTGGATGTATTGTAGATTATAAATACCATCACAGCAATAAACCCTATAAATACTCGAGGGTAAAATACGGGGTGGCTGAGTATAAACATCATTCCTATTATTGAAAAAATCAACGTTGCTAGCGAGCAAGTAACGAAAAATATGTTGACAATAACTGTGGTCTTTGATTTTGCATTTAGTATCGAATTGACGGTTGCCGACATGGCTGCGAGGATAAAAGAAAGCAAAAATACCGTTCCAAACCAGCCATTAAATGTTGATCTAAAAACATTTAAGAAGGTGTCTATATTTTTATAAATTATTGGTAGTGAGCTTGTGCTTATATTAACAGTTTCGCTATGGGAAACGCTATACCCACCAGAAACGAAAACTTCAGCAACAAGAAATTTATATAAAATCATCCCTAAAAATAACGCTGCGACTGAAATAGCGACGTATGAGATGAAAGCCTTAATACCAGACTTATTAAGATTAATTATCGAACAAAAGCAAACAATACCTATATATGCATTAACTGATGCTTGATACAGGCTAAGCATAGCAGTTATCAGCATCACCGACAGTACTATCTTTTTCTTTGACAAGTCTTCAAGAAGCATTGAAGCTGCAACTATGGCACTTGAAACTGAAAGCCCCATTGTAAATGCATCGTATCTGTACGATAGGTTTTGTATATAGAAGGGACTGCATAAAATAGATAATGAAATAAGAATGGCTGAGGTTTTTCTATTAACTCCAATTTTTTTGGATAAATAAAAACCTGCGGTAATCATTGCTACTGCACACAGGATTAGTGGTGCCGGAGCTATATCTATAACCCCACCAAACCCCATTGTTAGGATAATCCATTCAGCTAATGGCCTGCCATTATCCAACCATCTTGCATAGCCACCAACGCTCCTGGATACATCGTCAATATAATAAAAGTTAGCTACTAAAAGTGGCAGTATATAGATTATTGATAAAACTATTGCGGCAAGATAGCCGTGGTTTTTAGCGTAAGTGATAAAACTTTTCATTTCTTTCCCTTCAAGATATACCGAGGTCTCTGCTTAACCTCGGTGTAAATCCTGCCAATGTATTCACCAAGTACACCAATCCCGATCAACTGAATTCCGCCAAGGAAAAGAATAGATACCAGCAAAGATGGATATCCGCGAACGGCGTTACCGAAAACGAGTGTGTCAAAGATCATCCACGCGCCGAACAGGAACGCAGCGCCAGCAACTAAAAGGCCAATGTAAGTCCACATGCGGAGCGGAAAGGTGGAGAAGCTGGTGATACCCTCAAGTGCCAGGTTCCACAGTTTCCAACCATTGAATTTCGTGCTTCCTGCAACACGTTCTGCACGGGCATATTCCACGACATCAGTGCGACCACCAACCCAGCTCAAAATACCCTTCATAAAAAGGTTACGCTCAGGCATGCGCTTAATGTTTTCCACGACTTCACGGGACATCAGGCGGAAATCACCAACGTTTTCTTCAATCTGAGGATTACTGATTTTGTTGTGCAGCTTATAGAACCATTCAGCGGTCTTGCGCTTCAGTCTGCCATCGGTAGAGCGATCAGAACGTTTCGCCAGCACCATATCCGCACCAGCCTGCCACTTCTCTATCAGGTGAGGAATAACCTCAATAGGGTCCTGCAAGTCAACGTCAATCGGAATAACTGCTTCACCTGTAGCATGGTCAAGTCCGGCGAATAGAGCTGGCTCTTTGCCAAAGTTACGAGTGAATGACAGAGAAACCAGAAGCGGATCGGCAATAGCAAGAGCGTTAATAATGGATTCTGTCGCGTCTTTGCTACCGTCATTGATGAACACAATTTCGACATCGTGTTGCTTCAGCGCTTCAAATTCACGGACTGTTTTATAGAAAATCGGTATCGCTTCTTCTTCGTTAAAAACCGGGACGACTAAGGAAATTTTCATTTCGGGTCTCTAAAAACAATAAATTTTGAATAAATAAAGCCCAATACAAGGCTAATTGCAGAGAAGGCAATCAGGGTAATCAGAGGTGCTATGTGCATTTTGTCAGCAATGTAACCGGTGCCTGCCGCCATAGCCCCCATAAAAGCAACGAAAGCAAGATAGCGGATAGTTGTGGCCTCGGAGTCGAAAGTCCACCTTGCATTGGCAAAGAAGCTAAACGTAACCGCGACGCAAAATGCAGCAAAATTTGCAAATGCCTGAGAGGTTCCAAGCCCATTGAGAAGCAGCATGAAACATACCCAATGAATCGCGGTGTTGACTACACCGACAGATAAATAACGACTAAATAACTTTAACATTACAGGAATCAATGAGTTTTGAGTTTGGCAAAGTCTATCATCCTATTCCTGGTTGATCGACCTTCTAATCAAGCCCACTCAGGTGGGCCTTTTTGCATTTTGTGCCATCACCACGTCACCATATCTATTCAAATTACCCGGCGGGTAATTTCTGCAATTGTGACCCTATCATTCGGCACCAACAGGCGCTTTAATCACGCCAGCAGGCGCTCTTTAACAGTTATGTTGATTCTATGTTGGGAATTTCGACCAAAAAACCACCACCATCAATTGACTTCTCTGGGACGACGTAACCGAGTTCACCTAGGCGTGTCAGTGTTTTGGATAGTGAAGTATTAAAATCATCGCTGGTTAGATGCTCTAGCTCCAAGTCGCTGAGGATGATACAGAACTCTTTGTGACCCATTCGAGCTTTCTTGTTAATTTCTGCGAATGTTCTCTTGAATATAATATTCGACAGTTCTTCTTTTGCATTATTTGCAATACGAAGAACTTCATTAGCTGACACAACTTCATCTTCCTGCATTTCATTCAGGAAGCTGGTATCCAATCGCTGAACGATTTCTGCATTCATAGAGCGATTATTCGATTTAGCTGCATCATCTATTTTTTCTTTTAATTCAATAGGAAGCCGAATCCTAAGTTGTGGGTCATCTCTACTCATGTTTAGCGTTCGCTCGCGGAAAGTTCACAATATGTAAATTATGCCCCACGGTGGGGTTGACAGCAATGCCTCACCGTGTGACACTTTTACCGTGCCTCACGGTGGGGCATTTAAAGGGGGTTTAAGTGGAAAAGGCTAAAGACATGTATCAGCGCAAGGTGCGCTTTCCTGAAGACGTAAAACGCGCCATTGAGCGGAATGGTGAAGAGAAGTGTCGTCAGTTCAATACAGAGCTGATTTATCAGTTGCGTAAGGTTTACGGATTGACTGGAGAGAAAGATGTACATGCTTGAAAACGACGAAGCCCCAACTACTTGCGATAGTCAGGGCCTCTTATCGAACAAATCCTGCGTAGGAAATATCGACATGAATATTGTACAGAACAAAGAATTAACTTTCCACAATGTTGCATTGAAGCCAGCGCCTGTTGCTGATGGTATTTGGTTAACCTCTGCTGATATCGCGAAAGCTTTGGGCTATGCATCCAGCAAGAGTGTATCGACGATTTATTCGCGTAACTCAGACGAGTTCACAAGCAGCATGTCAATGGTCATCAAAATGATGACCAACGGAATAAACAATAACTTACGTGAAAAATCGGTGCGTGTTTTCTCTCTGCGTGGCTGTCACTTGATAGCCATGTTCGCCACCACGGACAAGGCCAAAGAATTCCGGCGCTGGGTGCTGGATATCCTGGACCGCCAAGTAACTCAATCACCGATTGCCCAACAGTTCACAGAGCAGGAACTTTGTGACCTAGCGTGGTTATGGCGGGCTGGTGCAGTGATGAATGAGGCTTGCAGAAATGTTTATCCATTGCTGCGAGTTGCTGAGCACAAAGAAGCAGGCCGTTTTTATTCAATTGGCCAGGAATATCCGCGGACTCTAAACAAGGCACGCGAACTTCTAAAGCGTGAAACAGCACACATTGAATTTCAACCATGGAGGGATGATAACTGGAGCAGGGTATTGCCGCACTTGCGCCAGGATAATTTGCAGTGACGCAAAAAGAAAAACCGCCAGCTGTAACTGGCGGCCTACTGAAGTCTATCAACGTCTAGGAACGTATATGACTAAACAAACTGTAGCAAATGCACGATCTGTTGTCACTAAGATGTCGAGCCGCGAGATTGCAACCCTGACCGGCAAGCGTCACGATCATGTTATGGCTGACTGCCGCAAGATGTTCGAATCGCTCAATCTTCAATCTCCCGATTTTTCGGGAGATTACAAAGACAGTCGTGGGCGCACTTATCAGGAGTACTGGCTTGACCAGGATCTGACTATGACCCTGATGATGGGTTACAGCATCCCACTTCGCCATAAGGTTGCAACTCGTTGGCGCCAGCTTGAGTCCGGGGAAGTGCTCCCGCAGAAATCAGCATCACACCTGCCAGAATATCGCCGTGCACGGGCTATCAAGATGGAAGTTGAAGCTATCAGCCTAGCGCTGTCGTATATGCCAAAATTGAGTGATGTGGCGAAGCAAACCGCAATGGCTCGGGCTGTTAACGATGCTGCAGGGATTGAGCTTCTTCCGCTGCCTCGAATCGAAGAGCATTACCATTCAGCCGGAGAGGTGGGCGAAATGCTTGGCGTATCCGCTCAGAAGGTCGGGCGGGTTGCTAACGCCAATAACCTCAAGACCGAAGAATTCGGTATCTTCGTGATGGATAAGTCTGCTCATTCAAGTAAGCAGGTTGAAGTGTTTCGTTATAACGCTGAAGGTGTAAAGGCATTGCGCCACCTGATTCACGGTGCTGATGTGGCATAGGCATAACGATTTCCGTTACACCTTCGTAAACCCGCTTAACTGCGGGTTTTTCATATTCACAAGCGAGAAACGTCCGCACATGGTCACCTCCAGTCGGTCAGACTGAAAGTATAGGGGACGGGGAAAAGTGGTGTGTATCGGTTAAGTCATATGAAGGATCTGGGATTACATTCGTGGGGAGATTTTTGATGTATCGTCAGGAGAGATTCGAGAATGGGGCAGGAATGGGGCAGATAAGAACACACAAAGATCGGTTTAGAACGGATTGCATGGTGAGGCAGTGATGCAACAAACTGAAAAACAACCTGCTCTTGGGCGATCTTCAGTAAGTTTTAAAAAAATACGGCCATAGTAATCATTTGACACCCTTACATTGCGCAAGAAAAAGGGACCCGTGATACGTCGACGTGTCCTGTAGTTATCTCTTCATTTTAGCAAAGCACCGGGAAAGCCATTTTTGCTTTTGTGTCCTTGGGGGCATTAGAACAATGTGCAGATCAATTCTGGCGGCATTAAATTGGCAGAAAATGTTTCAGAACGTCGAAATGCGCGCCTCGTCTCTCGACGGCAGGCCGCTCGCTGCCTATTATGAACAGGTTTTGCGAACCGAATTTGACAGGGGTAAGAAGAGAATGAGAGCAGCTTTTTGGGTAGGGTGCGCGGCACTGTTATTATCTGCATGCAGCAGTGAACCAGAACAACAAGCCACGGCGGCACACGTCACACCAGGTATGCGGGCGGCAATGTCAGACTCGGGTCAGGCAAATTGTGCGATGGTCGGTGGGGCGTTATCGGTTGCCCGTCAGCTGGACGGATCCGCCATCGGAATGTGCGCATTACCCAATGGCAAGCGATGCAGCGAGCAGTCTCTTGCTACCGGGGCCTGCGCCAGCTATTAATTAGTTCATCAGATCGGCGAGTTTATACACCAGCGAATCGTTGGACGTTCCCAGCGTTAACTGGTCTTCGGTCAGGTCAACCTGCACGCCATCGTGCAGCATGGCGCTGAGCGTATTATCCAGCTGGTTCAGCTGCGGGTCGGTGCACAGCTTTTTGGTCATCGCCATGTTCTTCACTTTCATTCCGCCGTCAGAAAGCTTTCCTTCCCCGGTAAACTGATTACACATGTTGCCGGAGATATGCATATCTTCGCCAAAACTCAGTTCCAGCGGCTTCTGACTGGTGACATTCTTCCCATTAAAGCTTTCCAGCACAAAACGATGGTGCTGCAGTTGCTCCGGTTGAGTGGTCACTTCGCTGGTCGATACACAGCCTGCCAACATCATTCCGGCCGCCAGCAGGCCGATGGTCATTTTAATACTGCTCATTAGTTATTCACCAAATAAATAAAACAAATTCAGGGTGACACTTTAGTGCGGTGGGGGTGAGTGGAGATTGTCTGAAAGTGCTCCCCGTGGCCGGGGAGCAGGAATGGTTAAACCAGCGCGTTGGGTGTGGTTTCGCCATTATCAATTTGACGCAGGTTTTCCAGGGTGGTCTGCGAAATGCTGGTCAGCGCTTCGGCGGTCAGGAATGCCTGGTGGCCGGTGAACAGCACGTTGTGGCAGGCCGACAAGCGACGGAACACGTCATCCTGAATCACGTCGTTAGATTTATCTTCAAAGAACAGATCGCGTTCATTCTCGTACACGTCCATCCCCAGCGCGCCAATTTTCTGGTTTTTCAGCGCGTCGATGGCGGCCTGCGAGTCAATAAGCCCACCGCGGCTAGTGTTAATAATCATCACGCCGTCTTTCATCTGCTCGAACGCGCTGTGGTTCAGCAGATGATAATTTTCTGGCGTCAGCGGACAGTGCAGGGAAATGACGTCCGACTGCGAAAACAGCGTTGGCAGGTCAACATATTCCACGCCGATCTCCAGCGCCGCATCACTTGGATACGGGTCGAAAGCCAGCAGCTTCATGCCGAAGCCTTTCAGAATACGCAGCGTTGCCACGCCGATTTTACCGGTGCCGACAATACCCGCTGTTTTGCCGTGCATCGTGAAACCGCACAACCCTTCGAGAGAGAAGTTGGCATCACGGGTGCGTTGATAAGCGCGGTGAATACGACGGTTCAATGACATCATCAGGCCGATGGCATGTTCCGCTACCGCTTCCGGTGAGTAGGCCGGGACGCGAACCACGTGCAGGCCCAGCTCTTTGGCCGCATCAAGATCGACGTTATTAAAGCCAGCGCAGCGCAGGGCGATATACTTCACGCCTTGTTTTCTCAGCTCTTCCAGAACCGGGCGGCTGCCGTCATCATTGACGAAAATGCAGACGGCTTCACAACCGTGCGCCGTTTTGGCTGTCTTTTCGGTTAAAAGGAAGTCGAAAAATTCAAGTTCAAAGCCAAATGCATCATTAACATCTTGCAGGTACTTTTTATCGTACTGCTTTGTGCTGTAAACTGCGATTTTCATAAGACTTTTCTCCTGTGATATTAACGTCACGGTAGCATATTTAAAATAATCATACAAATTTTAAAATTTAGTTTAATCATCAGGTTATAACAAAGAGTGTAGAGCATAACGCGCAGAGGTTTGATGGATTTTCAGGAAGGCCTCAATTGCACCATCTATGCTTAAGCCTGACGGTGACTTTAACGGGTCGGCTAAACATGCCACAATATGCGCCACTTCGGCTTTTAATCACAAAGAATCAGGATGTTAATCGCCCATGAAGGGTACCTGGAAAGCCGCGATTGCGCTACTGCTGTTACTGATCCTCCTCCCGCTGACGCTTCTGCTGACGTTGACGCACTGGGTGCCGACACTCGCGGGTATTTGGCTTCCGGCGGGAACGCGCATCGCTATAGAGAAAAGTCCCCGCATCACCCGCAATTCGGTACATGTGCCGGAGTTGCGTTATCTGGTGGGGGACTGCCAACTCGCAGAGGTTCACGATCTCGAGCTGTCACACCCGAGCCGCTGGCGGGTGCACGTGGGCCAACTCGACATGAATTCCACCTGCCTGAGTAAGCTTCCCGAAAGCACGCCGGCACCTGGCGCGCCGCGCAGTCTTGCCGAATGGCAATCCATGCTGCCGAACAGTTGGCTGACTATCGATCAGCTACGCCTGTCGCCATGGGAGAAATGGCAAGGAAAACTGGCGATATCATTGAATCCATCAATGCAAACGCTGACCTACGACGGTGAAGCGGTGCATTTACAGGCCAACATGAAAGGGCAGCAACTGACCGTCAGCCGCTTTGAAGCCAAAGTTCAGGCCGACGAACCGCCTATTAAACTGGTGGGTCAATTCACTATGCCGCTGGTGCCCGACGGCTTGCCCGTCAGTGGCCATGCGGTGACCACTTTCCAGGTGCCAAATCCCTCCGCGCTGGTGGATGCCGAACTTGAGTGGCGCGAAAATCAGGGCCAACTGGTCATGATGGAACGCGGTAATACAGAGCCGCTGCTTGATTTGCCGTGGGAACTGACCCGCGAACGGCTGACGATCAGCGACGGCCGCTGGAATTGGCCGTGGCAGGACGGCGTCCCACTCAGCGGACGCGTCGGCTTAAAAATCGATAACTGGCAGCAGGGCATCGATAAGATGCAGATTTCAGGGCGTCTTAATGTACTGACTCAAGGTGCCGCCGGTAAGGGTAACGCCGTGCTGACCATCGGGCCGGGTACGCTGAGTATGGACAGTAGCGCCATGCCGTTGCAGTTGACCGGCGAAGCCAAATACGACGATCTGGTACTGTACGCGATACTTCCGGCGCAACTCAGCGGCCCGTTAACCGACCCGAAACTCAGCTTTGCGCCCGGATCACTGCTGCGCTCGCGCGGTCGTATTATAGATTCCTTGAATATTGATGAAATCCGATGGCCGTTAGCAGGCGTGCACGTCAGCAGCCAAGGCATTGATGGCCGTCTGCAGGCGATCCTGCGAGCCCACGAGCAGGAAATGGGGGATTTTGTCCTGCACCTCGATGGCCAGGCCAATAATTTTCTTCCCGATAAAGGCAGCTGGCGCTGGCATTATTGGGGAGACGGGCATTTCACGCCGATGCAGGCGCGCTGGGATATGAAAGGCGATGGGGAATGGCGCGACAGTTCAATCGTGCTTAACAGCCTGTCGACGGGCTTCGACAAACTCCAGTACGGCACCATGAACGTTAGTCAGCCGCGGCTGGTGCTTGAGAAGCCGATTCACTGGATCCGTAACGAGCAGCATCCGTCCCTGACCGGAGCACTTTCCCTCGATGCGGGTGAAACGCAGTTCAGCGGGGGCAGTGTGTTACCGCCGTCGACGCTCAAGTTCAGCGTTGATGGACGCGACCCGACCTGGTTCCAGTTCAAGGGCGATCTCCACGCGGCGAAAATTGGGCCGGTTCGTCTTAATGGACGCTGGGACGGGGAACGTCTTCGCGGCGAGGCATGGTGGCCGAAACAGTCGCTGACGGTGTTTCAGCCGCTCGTTCCACCCGACTGGAAAATGAATTTGCGTGAGGGCACGTTATACGCCCAAGTGGCGTTTTCTGCCGCAGCCGGGCAGGGTTTTGAAGCCGGTGGGCATGGCGTGCTGAAAGGCGGAAGCGCCTGGATGCCGGATAACCAATTCAACGGGATCGACGTTGTCCTGCCGTTCCGCTTCAGCGATGGCACCTGGGAACTGGGCTCGCGAGGCCAGGTGTCGCTGCGCATCGGTGAAATCGTCAACCAGGTGACGGCCAGCAATTTCACGGCGGACTTGCAGGGGAGCTATCCGTGGGACGAACGCAACCCGCTGATGCTCAGCGATGTGAACGTCGACATTCTTGGCGGCAAGCTTTCGATGCTACAGCTGCGGATGCCGCAGCACGATCCGGCGCTGTTGCGGGTGCAGAATATCTCCTCCAGCGAACTTATCAGCGCGGTAAATCCAAAGCAGTTTACGATGTCCGGCCCGGTGAGCGGGGCGCTGCCGCTGTGGCTCGACAATGAAAAGTGGATAATCAAAGATGGCTGGCTGACCAACCCCGGCCCGATGACGCTGCGTATCGATAAAGACACGGCTGATGCGGTGGTGGAAGATAATATGGTTGCGGGCGTGGCGATTAACTGGTTGCGCTATATGGAAATTTCCCGTTCGTGGACCAAAATCAATCTCGATAATCTCGGCCTGCTGACGCTGAAATCTACCGTGACCGGCATCAGCCGGGTGGATGGCAAAAGCAGCACCGTGAATTTGAACTATACCCATGAAGAGAATGTGTTCGATCTTTGGCGCAGTTTGCGCTTTGGCGACAATCTTCAGGCATGGCTTGAGCAAAACGCGGTCCTTCCCGACCCGCGCTGCCGGGCAGGCAAGGACTGTAAGGAGCAAGAATGAAAGTGAAAATCGCCATGCTGAGCGGGCTGGCCGTACTAAGCCTCAGCGGCTGTACGCCGCGCATTGAGGTGGCGGCACCCAAGGAGCCGATAACCATTAACATGAATGTCAAAATCGAGCATGAGATCCACATCAAGGTCGATAAAGACGTCGAAAATCTGCTGAAATCACGCAGCGATTTATTCTGAGGCCGCAGCGATGAAAAAATTACTGTTATTGGCGGTTCTGAGTCTTGGTCTCATCAGCCAGAACGTGTTTGCGCTGACGCTTGACGAGGCCCGTGCGCAGGGGCGCGTCGGTGAAACCCTGACCGGTTATCTGGCACCGGTGGCACAGGATAAAGAAACGGTAGCGCTGGTGAAGCAAATCAATGATGCGCGTAGCGAAAGCTATCAGCAGCTGGCAGACAGCAACAATTTACCGGTAGATGAAGTGGCGAAGATGGCCGGGAAAAAGCTGGTTGCGCGGGCGCTGCCGGGAGAATACGTGAAGGGCCTGAACGGAAAATGGCTGAAGAAGTGATCAACGATTGCGTTTGCGGTACTCGCCGGGCGACACGCCAAAACGCTGGCGAAAGGCAGTAGAAAAATGGCTGTGATCGGTAAAGCCCCAACTGAAGCCGATCCCTGCGAGCTTTTCATCATCGGCGGCGCTGCGTATCGCTTTGGCGCAGAGGTCCAGCCGCCGGTTTTTAATGTATTGCGCCACCACCAGGCCTTTATTGGCAAACATCCGGTACAAACTTCTCACCGACATCCCCGTTTCATTAGCCAGCCATTCCGGGCGCAGTATTTCTGACTGCAGGTGGCTGTCTATCAGCTGAAGCACTTTATCAAACTGTTTATCGCGGCGTGACGGTGTCACATCTTGCTGCTGCAACACTGGGCGCAGTAGGCATACAATCGCCTCCAGCGCGGCTTCGCTTTCGCTACCGGACAGCTCGCGGTTATTCATGCTTTCCTGCAACAGACGATGACTCATCTGAACCATCGGCAAGTTTTTTCCTAAACGCTGAACGCAGTGGCTTTCGCCTACGCGCAGCTGCTGTTCCAGCAAACTTCTGGGCAACAATAGCGACGTCTGGCGGGAGCGTTGTTGCCAGATGATGGAGCACGGGCGGGAGGCATCGACGAGTGTGATATCACCGGGCTGGATAACCGTCTGACGTTCGTTTTGTTCAATGATTGCCTGGCCTTCCAGCTGAAAAACCGTATAGAACCAGCTGTCGTTGTGTTTGCTGATCTCATTTTTGGTGCGGTAGAGATTAACGTTGGCGGTGGTGACGGTGCTGAGTTTTAGCCCTTGCGCATAGCCGGTTTCCAGATGCCCTGAAAACTCGCCATCCAACTGCCGGGCAGCAAAGTTGCCACACTCCTGGTTTATCTGCGCCAGCCACTGCTGGAACTGCTCATTGCCGGTCATCTGCGCCATTTCCTGCCTCGGTCATTGAAGTGCCAACACATTGTTGCATTTATGTTGCATAAACAAGCCTGTGCTGGTGACTATACGAAAGAACTATCACCGGCGACAGGAGGCAGTATGACTATTGTCACTGTTTGCGAGGGCTGTCACAGGCGACAAAGCGAATGACACAGAGACAAAAACGGAAAAGGCGCACGGCTCCTACACTGGATAAAACCGCGAAGGGTAATAAGGAGCTGATATGTCTGATTCACAGGTCGCGCTGCTTGAGAGCGTACACCAATTTCTGGCGCGCCAGCACGGGCTCTACATTGACGGAAAACAACAGGCTTCGCGCAGTGACAAGCGTCTGACCGTCTGGGACCCGGCGACGGGAAACGCCATCGCCACCACGGCAGATGCAAACAGCGAGGATGTCGATGCCGCCGTCATGTCCGCCTGGCGCGCGTTCGTTGACCGTCGTTGGGCCGGGCGTATGCCTGCTGAGCGCGAACGTATTTTGCTGCGCTTTGCAGATTTAGTGGAAAAGCACGCAGAAGAACTGGCCCAGCTGGAAACTCTGGAACAGGGCAAGTCGATCAACATTTCCCGCATGTTTGAGGTGGCCTGTACGCTGAACTGGATGCGTTACACCGCCGGACTGGCGACCAAAATCACCGGGCAAACGCTGGATGTTTCCATTCCGCTGCCAGCAGGTGCGCGATATCAGGCGTGGACGCGTAAAGAGCCAGTCGGCGTAGTGGCGGGTATTGTTCCCTGGAACTTCCCGCTGATGATTGGCATGTGGAAAGTGATGCCCGCGCTGGCGGCAGGGTGTTCTATTGTTATCAAACCGTCAGAAACCACGCCGTTGACGCTGTTGCGCGTGGCAGAACTGGCGACCGAGGCCGGTGTGCCGGAAGGCGTTTTTAACGTCGTCACCGGCAGTGGTGCTGAATGTGGCTCCGCGCTGACGTCGCATCCGCACGTTGCCAAAGTGAGCTTTACCGGTTCGACGGCAACAGGCAAACAGATAGCGCGTACGGCGGCAGACAGGCTGACGCGCGTTACGCTGGAGCTAGGCGGAAAAAACCCGGCAATTGTGCTGAAAGACGCGAACCCAGAATGGGTAATTGAAGGCCTGATGATGGGCAGCTTCCTCAATCAGGGCCAGGTCTGTGCGGCCAGTTCACGTATTTATATTGAAGCGCCGCTGTTTGACACCCTCGTCACCGGCTTTGAACAGGCGGTGAAATCCCTGCACGTCGGGCCGGGTATGTCCGAGAGCGCACAAATTAACCCGCTGGCCTCACGTGCGCACTGCGATAAAGTCGCGGCGTTCTTGCATGAAGCCGAGCAAAACAAAGCTGAGCTGATTCGCGGCAATGCCGGGCCAGAAGGCCAGGGTTACTACGTCCGCCCGACGCTGGTGATTAACCCGGATGCGCATTTGCGCTTAACCCGTGAAGAAGTTTTTGGCCCGGTGGTGAATCTGGTCCGCGTTGCAGACGGAGATGAAGCACTGCGTCTGGCAAATGAAAGCGAATACGGCCTGACCGCGAGCGTCTGGACGCAAAATCTCTCTCAGGCGCTGAGCTATAGTGATCGTTTACAGGCGGGGACGGTTTGGGTTAACAGCCATACGCTGATCGACCCCAATCTGCCGTTTGGTGGCATGAAGCAGTCCGGAACTGGACGCGATTTCGGCCCGGACTGGCTCGACGGCTGGTGTGAAACCAAATCAGTGTGCGTGCGCTATTAAAAAAACTAAGCCCTCTCAATTGGGAGGGCTTACTGTCAGTGGGCGGCTAATACATGAAAGAAGGCAGGATCTGCCTGAATCACCGCCAGTACTTTGGCCGCCAGCCCTGTTGGGTTACGTCTTTTCGCTTCCCAGCTTTTGATGGTATCGAGACTGGTTCCCAGCGCTGTCGCCATTTCACTCTGAGAAACATTGAGCTGTTCTCTGATGGCTTTCACGTCGGCAATTTCATAGCGAGTAACGCGTGCAGGGACTTTGTCGCCATTTTTGATGTCGACGGCTTCTTCCAGAGACGCTTTCAATTCGTTAAAAAAAGTCATATCACACCTCATCTTTCAATAATTTTGTGAGTTTCTTGAGGGCTGATTTTTCTGAATTCGTCAGGGAATCTTTGACGTTTTTGGGGTAAGCCAGCACCAACCAAACAATCTCTTCGTTTGCCAGGAAGTAGATGACTCTGGCACTTCCGCTTTTTCCCTGTGAGCCCGTTGCCATTCTGATTTTCCGTAAACCCCCAGTTTGCTGTATGACATCACCCCGGGTGGGGAACTGGATCAGTTCTCTTTGCAGTTCTTTCAGTTCATCATCTGTGGCGATCGCTTTAATCTGCCGGGTGAACTGCGGCGTTTCAATAAACTCAATGGCATGGGTCACGAGCACACTCTCCTTGTGCGGGTACAATGTACACCATTAAAGGGTACAATGTACACCGTTAATTTAGACGACGGCGGGTTGTTGCCGTGCATACTATTCCCGCGCCAGGCGGTTCGCTGGATGGAGAGTGAAATGTGCGTGCGTGCTCGGAAAGAATCGGAGGGTCATTCCAATAGTAAAAATTAAACGTCACCGCTCCTATTAATCAACGTTAGCGGCGACGCGGCGAATATTTCCCTTGCTTATGTTCGTACATCAACTCATCGGCTTTAATAAAGGCAGTTTCAAGTGAGTCCTTTTTTTGCATCTGGTAACTACCCCAGGAAAATGCGACCAGATGGTGCTTATCGATGACCTGTAATTTTTCGCTAATACGCTGAATCACTTCATTCGCTTTATCCAGCCCAGCATCCAGCAGAATAATAGTGAACTCATCGCCTCCAGGGCGAATACCGTAGTCACTTTTACGAAGGGACGTGGCGATGGCACTGCCAAGCAGTTTAATGGCCTCATCGCCCGTATGATGTCCCAGCGTATCGTTAATGCGTTTAAGCCCGTCGCAGTCGATGGCAATAATGGTCACGGCTATCTGTTTGTCGAGCAAAAACTGTATTTTATCGTCCAGTTGTGCAGAGACTATTTTGCGATTGAACAGGCCGGTCAGCGGGTCGGTCACGTTATCGCGAGCCAACGATTCGTTGCGGTCGAGATAAAAACGCACGTACTGGCAAAGCAACAGGGTGGTCAGAATATAAATAATCATCATCCACAATTGACTGAGGATGAAGAACTGAAGATCCAGGCCAATATGAAGAGTGTAATAACGGGTTATCGGGGCCTGATAATGGATAATTGCCAACGACGTCAACGTCGGTTGGTGGAACTGAATGAGTTTCCCGCTGCGATTATCCTCAACGAAGATGGTCAAAAAAGACCATAATACTGGACGTTCGGCCGTATAAAAAGAGGTGGCAAGGTCGGTAATATTAAAGTCAGTCACCAGCACACCTTCTATTTTACCCGACACAAAAACCGGGTTCAGGGTGCTTATAATATTTTTGCCAGTAATGCTGTCTTTATAAATATGCGAAACAATGTTGTTCCCGAGTTGTAAGTCCTCAAGTGCCTTTTTACCGATATCGAGTGAAATAGCATCAGAATCAATGCTGATGTTTTCCCCGTCAGACAATAGCCAGTTCTGGAAGATATGTTTTTGTGAGTCGATCAGTCGACTGATATAAATATAATGCTTTTCGAGATTGATGTAATAACGCATGTTGTCAAAGGTATAGCCGGTATAATTCGAAAAGCTATAGCGCGGTAATGGGTTCACACGATTGTTCAACTGTCCTGCAAGAGCGGGCACGTCTGCGGCCCAGGAATGGCATTCGCGGGAGCGTGTTTGCAAGGTTCCGGTCAGCGCGGGCAACGTGTGTGCGATAAGGTTCAGTCCATAAACGCCGTTGATTCGCTCCATGTGCTGGCAAACGGTAGCCGGATCATTGACGCCCGGCACCGGGGCAACGGTGGCCGATAACGCGGTGGAGAGATTATAGGCAATGCGCTGATTAATATATTCTTCATGAAAGAGGGCAGATTTGCCATTTTCGGCAATATAGCCCATGTAACTGGTTAAATTGCGGTACTCCCGGAACAGTAAACCGGTGAGGACAGCGGTAGTGAGAATGACAATGGCCGCAAGGGAAATTGTCCGCTTATTTTTAACCAAGATACCCCGATCCTTTCTCAATCCTGTCCACGCCTTCATTATAGCGCGGGAAATATAGCACCCTCATTTCTCCTTAACGAAGGTTGAGATCAAAAAAGGGGCCGAAGCCCCTATAGTTTACTTCTTCTGTTCACCAAGCGTCGGCGTTTCATTGAAGAAGTTCCACGGTTTGAGCAACGCGTGCACCCATTCGGTTGGCATAATCGGCCATTCTTCCGCACGAGCCACGTGAGTGGTGCCGGTCGTTATCCACACTACGTCATCCTGATTATCCACTGACTCATTGTCTTTGGTGTACTCACCCAGACCGGTGTCATTGGTTGAACGGTTCGGATATTTACCTTCCGGATAACGTTCATCAGGTTTGTAGCGAGTCACCCACAGCTGTTTATCCATAAAGCTCAGGCGGTGATAAATCCATTCGTCAGGTGCGAATTTCGCCCCGGTCGCCACCGGATGAGTCCCCCCGGCATAAGGGATAATCTGGTACGAAACCGGGTTGCCCATCCGGTTCTCTTTACGGGTGTTGCTCAGTAAGCGAATGGTGCCAGGATCGAATTTCTGTGCGGCTTGCTGTTCGCTATCAATTGTATGCGTTTCAATCTGCATGGTACTGGTTCGCGGGCCACCGGCAGTGTTGGGCTTCACATCCGGGTCCATTGCCACCAGGCGGTTGTTTTCGCCATCCACATCCAGGTCGAGACGGAAGTTGTAAATGTGCTGGTGGGTGGTGCCGACGATATTGTGGTCGATAAGCGTGCCGTATTGGGTGTCATCTTTGGCGGTCGCGTCGTGCATAGTTTTGGACTGCACGCCTTTCACCGCTTCGATCCCCGTCGCACCGGCATCAATGCCAATAGTGCCATTTTCGTGGAACACCCAGTCAAAGATGTAGTCGTAGTTGCCGACGGTGCTTATCCAACGGATAACCAGCTCGCGACGTTCGGTGCTGACGTTCGGCTTGCCCATTTCCTGATGTTTATATTCCGGCCCGGCGTAGCGTTCAAAAATGGCTATCGCGTGCGGAATGTTCATTGGCGCACCGGTGTAATCGGCAATGGTTTCATCCAGCAGCACGGCGTTTGACGGCGCATCTTTGCCGCGGGCGATAGGCGAGGTCAGGGTGCCCATACCGTAGTCGCCGGAATCCAGATACGCTTTGAAGTACCAGCCTACATCCGGGTCGCCGTAAGGGACGATCATCCCACCGAGGGAACCTTCATACATGATTTTGCGTTTGGTACCGTTGTCATTATAGGTCACGGTCGACAAAATCGGCCCTACGCGAGAATCCAGACGCAGGTGAAAATCCCAGTTCTGCCAGTGCACCATATCGCCGGTGATGGTGTAGTTCTTGCCTTCTGGCTCGATGATATCCAGTGGCTTGAGCTGTTTAGCCACCCGGTCACGTCCGTCATACGGGCGCGGCGTCATCGGCACTGGGATCACCGGACCCTCTTCAATCTTGATGATTTTCTTCTGCTCAAGGTCAACGACGGCCACCAGGTTTTCAATCGGATGCGCCCAATAGTTGCCGTCACCGACGTCCAGATAGCTCACCACTTTCAACAGGCGGTCTTCCTGTTTCAGACCGTCTTTGCCATCGAAAAAGCCGACGGTCAGCGGGGTGGTGATCACTTTGGTTGGGTCTGTGATGCCGTGTTTTTTCAGTACCTCAGCAAATTCTTTGCTGGCGTTGATAATGTTCTGCACGGAGGAGAAATCGTCCAACAGCACCATGCCATGCGCGTCTTTGACAGGCGCCCAGTGCAGCACTTTTTTATTCTTTAAATCGACCTGGCTTTCAATGACGTGTTTACCGTCGAGCATCGTCACGTTCGCCAGACGATCGTCATCCACGGCGGTGCCGCTCAAGATGAAGTTCCAGACTTTCGCTTTGTCTGGCTCGGCGAGAGAAATCTGCGTGAAACGGGTATTCGGTTTGAAATCCGGCGAGGCTTTGACAATCTCAACCGCGTTTTTGATTTCGTCGGCGGTCAGCGCATTCAGGGGGTGCGGGCGCTTTTCAACCTGAAAGGTTTGATCCAGCCCGGACTGGAACACATCATTGATAAACGTATCCGAAATCCAGGCTTTGTTATTTTTCATCACCACCGGCACCTGCAATGCCAGGGTTTTGCCGTTGACGATGGCGGTTTTGGCACCCGGTTTCACCTTCACGAACGCACCGTCTTTGGCAATGGTGAACATCTGGGCGTAATCATCCCACTGCACGTCGGCGCCGAACTCCTGCAACGCCTTGTCCATCGGAACCATATGGGCTTCGCCGCCGTGCGCGAAGACAGGGGCTTGCCAGCTGCACATCAGGGCGACCGCAAGGGCCAGCGCCGTTTTACGGGCGGAAAAAGGAGAAAAGCTTCCCATTGTTAACCTCGTATAGTTTTGTTCTTAGAGTCACGACACGCTCACCCTAACAGCGAGCAGACGCACGACGTTTGCCTGCACCTGCCAGGTGTTTTGTCAGATTTGCCAGATTAAGAGGTTGAACGGTAGGCCCGGTGAGCGACGTGCCACCGGGCAACAAAGAGGTCAGAAATCGCTGTGTTGACGGGCGACCAGCGTCAGAATTGAATAGAGTGCAACCGGCAACTGATGCTGGTTAAACACTTCTACTGCCCATTCCACCACGCCAGTCGGTTTATCGTCAGCGGTTTTTTGACGCTTAACCGTTTTGCGTTTCACGGTCAGACGCACCTGAATGGTATCGCCCGGTTTTACCGGCTCGATAAAGCGCAGGTTTTCCATGCCGTAGTTGGCGATCACCGGGCCGACGCCTGCATCGACAAACAGACCGGCGGCGGCAGAAATCACGAAGTAACCGTGTACCACGCGTTCGCCAAACATGGATTCGGCGGCGCCGATTTTGTCCATGTGCGCGTAGAAATGATCCCCGCTCAGGCAGGCAAAATTGACGATGTCCGTTTCAGTCAGGGTGCGACGCGGGGTCAGCAAGCTGTCGCCCGGCTGCAATTCTTCAAAATATTTGCGGAACGGGTGCACGCGGTCTTCCTGCACCTGTGCGCCACGAACCCACTGCTGACTGACGCTCGCCAGCATCGTCGGGCTGCCCTGAACGGCGGTGCGTTGCAGGTAGTGTTTTACGGCACGCAAACCGCCCAGCTCTTCGCCACCCCCCGCGCGACCCGGCCCGCCATGCAGCAGTTGCGGCAGAGGGGAACCATGTCCAGTTGACTCTTTCGACGACTCTTCGTTGAGGATTTGAATACGACCATGAGCGCGAGCCGCCCCGAGAATAAACTCGCGGGCCAGAGTCGGGTCAGCCGTGACCAGTGTGCCCGCCAGGCTGCCTTGACCGGCGCGGGCCAGCGCCAGACTTTGCGCGCGGGTCTGATACGGCATCAGCGTGGCGACCGGACCAAAGGCTTCAATGGCGTGCACCGCCGGGCTTTCGTCCGGATGCGGACAGAACAGCAGGGTCGGTGGGAAGAATGCACCTGCCGCCTGCATATCGGCTTTGCCACCGAGGCGCACTTCACAGCCAGCGGCCACCAGCGCATCCACTTTTTCCTGCACGTCGGCGCGCTGATCGGCGTTGACCAGCGATCCCATTTTCACGCCTTCTACGGCCGGGTCGCCCATTTTAATGCCCTGTAAACGGGCGACCAGCGCGTCGCTTACCACCTGAATCTGCGCCTGTGGCACGATGATGCGGCGAATCGCGGTACATTTTTGTCCCGCTTTGGCGGTCATCTCACGTACCACATCGCGAATGAACAGTGCAAATTCCGGCTGCTCCGGCGTGACGTCTTCACCCAGCACACAGCAGTTCAGCGAGTCGGCTTCCATGGTGAACGGAATCGAATTTTTAACGATGTTCGGATGAATGCGCAGCGACTGCCCGGTTTGCGCCGAGCCGGTGAACGTCACCACGTCCTGGAAGTCGAGGTGGTCGAGCAGGTCGCCCGCGGCGCCGCAAATCAGGCTAATTGCCCCGTCGGGCACTAAGCCGCTGTCGACGATGGATTTGACCATTTCCTGCGTTACCTGCGCGCTGGCGGTGGCGGGTTTGATGATGGCCGGCATCCCGGCGAGCCAGGTAGGTGCCAGTTTTTCCAGCATTCCCCAGCATGGGAAATTGAACGCGTTGATGTGCACCGCGACGCCCGATTTTGCCGTCAGCACGTGCCGGGCGGCGAAACCGCCATTTTTCGACAACGGAATCAGCTCATCTTCCGGCCATAACACGTCGTCAGGCAACTCGCGTGCACCGAGTCCCGCGTAAGTAAACAGCGTGCCAATCCCGCCTTCGATGTCCACCCAACTGTCAGCGCGGGTGGCACCCGTTTGTGCGGAAAGGGCATAGAACGCGTCTTTTTGTTCCAGTAAATGTTTTGCCACCGCTTTAAGCATCGCGGCCCGTTCAACAAAGGTCATTTTGCTGAGCGCTTCACCGCCTTTCTCAATGGCGTAACGGCGCGCCTGTGCCAGATCCAGCCCTTCGCTGGTCACTTCCCAAAGGGGTTCGCCGGTAATCGCATGATGGATTGTCCGCGCTCGGCCCCGGCCAGACTGCCAGCTGCCGGATAAGAAACTGGTTAACTGCTGCATTGTGTTTCTCCATAAATGTTACGTCATGTCGTGATACATAGTTTGATTATGAATCATAAAAATCAATGGCGAATTTAATAATTTATTAACAATGCGATCTTTGTCTTTCTCAGTTTGTTTATAAGCTCGTTGTTATTTAAGGATTTTATTATTTACTCTGCGAAGAGCGTCACAAAATACACAAACCCTTCTTGGGGTTTTACTTAACCTTTATGTAACTTCACATAAACAATATGATTCACAAAAATACATTATGTGAATCAAATGGGAATCATAAGGGTGACATTGTGACTGAAGAACAACGTTTTGAAGCGCGCATCGCCGAAGAGACGGCCATCGAGCCGCAGGACTGGATGCCCGAGGCGTACCGCAAAACCCTGATCCGTCAGATTGGCCAGCATGCGCACTCTGAGATTGTCGGCATGCTCCCGGAAGGCAACTGGATATCTCGCGCCCCGACGCTGCGCCGCAAGGCCATTCTGCTGGCGAAAGTGCAGGACGAAGCGGGGCACGGCCTTTATCTCTACAGCGCGGCAGAAACCCTCGGCTGCGCTCGCGAAGATATCTACCAAAAGATGCTCGATGGACGCATGAAGTACTCGTCCATCTTTAACTACCCGACGCTCAACTGGGCGGATATCGGCGTGATTGGCTGGCTGGTTGACGGCGCTGCCATCGTCAATCAGGTAGCACTGTGTCGCACATCCTACGGACCGTATGCCCGGGCAATGGTGAAAATCTGTAAGGAAGAGAGCTTCCATCAGCGTCAGGGATTCGAAGCCTGCATGGCGCTGGCGAACGGCAGCGAAGAGCAGCGCGCGATGTTGCAGGATGCGATCAACCGCTTCTGGTGGCCGGCGTTGATGATGTTCGGGCCGAATGATGACAGCTCCCCGAACAGCGCCCAGAGCCTGGCGTGGAAAATCAAGCGCTTCGGTAATGATGAACTGCGTCAACGCTTTGTCGACAACACCGTTCCGCAGGTCGAAATGTTGGGCATGACCGTGCCGGATCCGGATCTGACGCGTGACGAAACCACCGGCGAGTACCGCTTCGGTGCCATCGACTGGAATGAATTTAACGACGTGATTAACGGGCGTGGCATTTGTAACCACGAACGTCTGGCCGCCAAGCGTAAAGCCTGGGAAGAGGGCGCCTGGGTGCGGGAAGCCGCACTGGCGCATGCCGAAAAACAGCAGGCCCGTAACGTGGCGTAAGGGGAAATAACAATGAGCAATGTCTACTGGCCGTTATATGAAGTGTTCGTCCGCAGCAAACAAGGTTTATCGCACCGTCACGTGGGCAGTCTGCACGCCGCCGACGATCGCATGGCGCTGGAAAATGCCCGTGATGCCTACACCCGGCGCAGCGAAGGCTGCTCAATCTGGGTGGTGAAAGCGAGCGAAATCGTGGCCTCACAGCCAGAAGAACGCGGTGAATTTTTCGACCCGGCGGAGAGCAAAATCTATCGCCACCCGACGTTCTACACCCTGCCTGACGGCATCGAGCACATGTGAGGCAGCCATGAAGAATCACGATCCTATCGCGACTTACGCTCTGCGCCTCGGCGACAACTGTCTGGTGCTTTCTCAGCGCCTTTCGGCCTGGTGCGGTCACGCCCCGGAGTTGGAGATCGATCTGGCGCTGGCCAATATCGGCCTCGACCTGATGGGCCAGGCCCGCAATTTCCTCACCTACGCCGCTGAACGTCAGGGTGAAGGCAATGAAGACACGCTGGCGTTTGGCCGCGACGAACGGCAGTTCTGCAACATCCTGCTGGTGGAGCAGCCGAACGGTAACTTCGCCGACACTCTGGCACGCCAGCTGTTTATGGATGCCTGGCACGTGGCGTTGTTCAGTCGACTGACAAGCAGCAAAGACGCGCAAATTGCTGCCATCGCCGCCAAAGCCATCAAAGAAGCACGTTATCACCTGCGCTTCAGCCGTGGCTGGGTTGAGCGTCTGGGCGGTGGGACCGAACTCTCTGCCGCGCGGATGCAGGCCGCCATCGACAACCTGTGGCGCTTCACCGCAGAACTGTTCGAGGTGGATGCGCTGGAAGACGCGCTGATTGCCGAAGGCGTCGCTGTCGACCCGCGTGAGCTGAAAGCCGGCTGGCTGGCGGAAATTTCCAGCGTGCTGGCCGCCGCAGAGCTTAACGTTCCGCAGGAGCAGCCGTACCGCACCGGCGGCAAGCAGGGGCTGCACACCGAACATCTGGGGCCAATGCTGGCAGAAATGCAGTACTTACAGCGTTCGTATCCCAGTCAGCAGTGGTAACGGAGGTCGCTATGCAACGTCTCGCCAGTATTGCTCCCGCTGAAGTCCACGAGATATGGACGCTGTTAAGTCAGATTTCAGACCCGGAAGTGCCGGTGCTGACCATCACCGATCTGGGGATGGTGCGCAGCGTGACGCCACAGGGCGATGGCTGGGTGGTGGGCTTCACGCCAACCTATTCGGGTTGCCCTGCAACGGAGCATCTGCTCGGCGAGATACGCACCGCGATGACCGCGCATGGTTACACGCCGGTGCATATCGTCCTGCAGCTTGACCCGCCGTGGACGACAGACTGGATGACCCCGGATGCCCGTGAGCGTCTGCGGCAGTACGGTATCAGCCCGCCACAGGCCCATGCCTGCCACGCGGGAATGCCGACGGATGTGGCCTGTCCGCGCTGCGGCAGCACCCATACGTCGATGATCAGTGAATTTGGTTCCACGGCCTGCAAAGCGTTATACCGCTGCGACAGCTGCCGAGAACCTTTTGATTACTTTAAATGTATTTGAGGTTGCCATGACGACGTTTCATTCGCTTACGGTGGCAAAGGTTGAACCGGAAACCCGCGATGCGGTGACCATTACGTTCGCCGTACCGCAAACGCTGCAAAACGCCTACGCGTTTCGCCCCGGTCAGCATCTGACCCTGAAGGCCAAACTGGCAGGCGAAGAACTCCGCCGCTGTTATTCTATTTGTCGCCGTGCCGTGCCGGGCGAAATCAGCGTGGCGGTGAAGGCCATCGAAGGCGGGCGCTTCTCGCGCTATGCCCGGGATGAAATCAAAGCCGGAATGGCCCTTGAGGTGATGATCCCCCAGGGCAACTTTGGCTATCAGCCGCAGCCTGAACGTAGCGGGCACTATCTGGCGATCGCCGCAGGTTCTGGAATAACGCCGATGCTGGCGATTGTGGAAACCACATTACAGGCCGAGCCGGACAGCGCGTTCACGGTGATTTACGGCAACCGCAGCAGCCAGAGCATGATGTTCCGCCAGCAGCTGGCCGATCTGAAAGACACGTATCCGACCCGCCTGCAATTGCTGAGTATTTTCAGCCAGGAAACCCTCGACAGCGCGCTGCTACATGGCCGCATCGACGGCGAAAAACTGCATGCACTTTCCCGCTCTCTACTGAATTTCAGCCAGTTTGATGAGGCCTTTATCTGCGGTCCGGCGGCGATGATGGACGACGCTGAAACTGCGCTCATCGCGTTGGGAATGCCGCAAAATGCTATTCACCTCGAGCGCTTCAATACCCCGGGCAGCACCGTGCGGCATTCGTCCAGCGTGCAGGCCGACGGCCAGACGGTCACCCTGCGTCAGGACGGGCGTGACCGCGCGATTGTCCTTTCCGCTGATGACGAAAGCATTCTCGACGCTGCATTGCGTCAGGGCGCGGACCTACCGTACGCCTGCAAAGGCGGGGTCTGCGCCACCTGCAAATGCAAAGTACTGCGCGGTGAAGTGTCGATGGCAACCAATTACAGCCTCGAGCCGGATGAACTGGCGGCAGGATATGTTCTGAGCTGCCAGTCGCTGCCGCTCACCGCCGACGTGATCGTCGATTTTGATGCGAAGGGGATGGCATGAGCGAATTACTGAGTAGCCGCCACGACCGCGTATTGCTGCTGACGCTGAACCGTCCGCAGGCACGCAATGCCCTGAACAACGCGTTATTGACTCACATTGCCGACGCGCTGGAATCAGCCCAGCAGGACAGCAGCGTGGGGGCAGTGGTCATCACCGGCAGCGAGCGCATGTTTGCCGCCGGAGCGGATTTACAGGAGATGGCGGAAAAAGATTTAGCCGCGACGCTGAATGATAGTCGCCCGCGTATTTGGGCGCGCATCGACGCCTTCAGTAAACCCCTGATTGCTGCCGTGAACGGTTACGCGCTGGGGGCTGGCTGTGAATTGGCGCTGCTGTGCGATGTGGTGGTGGCGGGCGACAACGCCACATTTGGACTGCCAGAAATTACGCTTGGCCTGATGCCGGGCGCAGGCGGCACGCAGCGTCTTATCCGCTGCGTGGGCAAATCGTTAGCAACACAAATGGTGCTGACCGGACGTAGCATTGATGCCTCACGCGCGCAGCAGGCGGGTCTTGTGAGCGAAATTTACCCCGTTGGCCTGACCACGGAATACGCCATCAGCCTGGCGGCTGCGATGGCAAAACACGCCCCGCTGGCGTTGCAGGCCGCGAAGCAGGCGCTTCGTCAATCACAGGAAGTTACGCTCGGTGCCGGCCTCGCGCAGGAGCGCCAGCTGTTTACGCTGCTCAGCGCAACCGACGATCGTCGCGAAGGTATCGCCGCGTTTCTCGCCAAACGCCAACCTGAATTCAAAGGACGCTAACGATGGATGCTTTTATTCTCAGTCACGTTGAGCACGGGGTGATGACGCTCACGCTGAATCGTCCGGATCGACTGAACAGCTTTAACGAGGAGATGCACGGGCAGCTCGCCGAGTGCCTGAAACAGGCCGAACGCGATGACACGATTCGTTGCCTGGTCATCACCGGTGCCGGACGCGGATTTTGCGCCGGGCAAGATCTGAACGACCGTAACGTTGACCCGAGCGGTCCCCCGCCGGATCTGGGGTATTCGGTGGAAACCTTCTGGAACCCGCTGGTTCGCCGTCTGGCAACGCTGCCGAAACCGGTTATCTGTGCGGTGAATGGCGTGGCGGCAGGCGCTGGCGCCACGCTGGCGATCGGTTGCGACATCGTGATCGCCGCGCGTTCAGCGAATTTCGTGATGGCGTTCAGCAAGTTGGGACTGATTCCAGACTGCGGCGGCACCTGGGTTTTACCGCGAGTAGCGGGGCGTGCACGGGCAATGGGCCTGGCGCTGCTGGGAGACAAACTCAGCGCCGAACAGGCTCAGCAGTGGGGCATGATCTGGCAGGTAGTGGATGACGCACAGCTCAGCGACACCGCCAATCAGATGGCGCGCCACTTTGCGACGCAGCCGACGTATGGCCTCGGACTTATCAAGCAGGCGATCAACGCGGCGGAAACCCACGGCCTGGACGCACAGCTCGACCTCGAGCGTGACTACCAACGCATGGCAGGGCGCAGCGCGGATTATCGAGAAGGCGTCAGCGCTTTCCTCGCCAAACGTCAACCACAGTTCAGCGGGAAATGACCATGAGCCAACAGATTCGAACCGTAGCGGTCATTGGCAGCGGCACCATGGGCGCAGGTATCGCGGAAGTGGCGGCGATGGCCGGGCAACAGGTGCTGTTGCATGACATTTCTGCCGACGCCATGACCCGCGCTCTCGACGCACTGCGCCAGCGTCTGACTTCCCGAGTCGCGCGCGGCAAGCTGAGTGCCGAAGCCTGCGAACGCGGTCTGGCGCGTATTGTGCCGGTGACGGATATCGCAGCGCTGGTGGCGGCCGATTTAGTGATTGAAGCGGCCGCTGAAAATCTCGACGTCAAAAAAGCGCTGTTTGCCCAGCTGGGTGAAATTTGCCCGGCGCACACACTGCTGACCAGCAACACCTCATCCATTTCGATTACCGCGATTGCGGCGAGGGTGAAACACCCGGAGCGCGTGGCGGGGCTACATTTCTTCAACCCGGCGCCGGTCATGAAACTGGTGGAAGTGGTGAGCGGTGTGGCAACGTCCACCGAAGTGGTGACGCAACTCAGTCAGTGCGTACTGGCCTGGGGAAAACAGCCGGTTCAGTGCCACTCCACGCCCGGTTTTATCGTCAACCGCGTGGCACGTCCGTTCTATGCCGAAGCCTGGCGTGCGCTGGAAGAGCAGGTTGCCGCCCCGGAAGTGATTGATACCGCGTTACGTGAAGCGGGCGGTTTCCCGATGGGGCCATTGGCGCTCACCGATTTGATTGGTCAGGACGTCAATTTCGCCGTGACCTGTTCAGTGTTTAACGCTTTCTGGCAGGAACGTCGTTTTCTGCCGTCGCTGGTGCAGCAGGAACTGGTGCTGGCTGGGCGCTTCGGTAAAAAAAGTGGGCAGGGCGTTTATCCCTGGCCGCAGGGGGCCGCCGAGCCTGCGTTTTATCCGGCTGTGCCTGCGCACCGTCAGGCGTCTGGCGTGCAGAAAGAGCGTGACGTTGTCACGCTTGATGATGTGCTGCTGATGGAAACTACCGGTGAAACCGCTCAGGCCGCGGCTACGCGCACTCGCCAGCCGGTGGTGATGATGGACCGCAGCGAAGGCGCGGTGGTGGTGATTGCCCCTGCGCCGGGCAATCGCCTGGACGCCACGGAAAAAGCCATTTACTGGTTGCAGCAACAGGGCAAAAAAGTGCTGCTGGTTGCCGATTATCCTGGACTGCTGGTATGGCGCACCGTGGCGATGCTGGTCAACGAAGCGCTGGACGCCCTGCAAAAAGGCGTCGCCAGCGAAGAGGATATCAACACCGCCATGCGTCTGGGCGTGAATTACCCACGAGGTCCTCTCCAGTGGGGCGAACAGCTCGGCTGGCAGCGCGTGCTGGCGCTGCTGGAAAACCTGCAACGTCATTACGGCGAAGAACGCTATCGCCCTTGTTCCCTGCTGCGCCAGCGTGCGCTTCTGGAGAGTAGCTATGAGTCATAACGACGCCTGGCATAACGCCCGCGTGATGTACGAACGCGACACCTGCGCCCAGGCGCTGGGAATCGACATTATCGAGATGGGCGAAGGCTTTGCGGTGCTGACCATGACCGTCACCGCCAACATGCTCAACGGTCATCAAACCTGCCACGGCGGACAGCTTTTCTCGCTGGCGGATACTGCATTCGCTTACGCCTGCAATAGCCAGGGCCTGGCGGCGGTGGCATCGGGCTGCAACATCGACTTTCTGCGCCCGGGCTTTGCCGGGGACAAACTCACCGCCACCGCGCGTGTGATGCATCAGGGCAAATTGACCGGTGTATATGACATTGAAATTGTTAACCAACAACAAAAAGCTGTGGCCCTGTTTCGCGGTAAATCACACCGCATCGGCGGCAGCGTAACGGGAGAAGCCTGATGCGTGACGCATTTATCTGTGACGGCGCGAGAACGCCGGTGGGGCGCTACGGCGGTGGACTTTCCGGTATTCGCGCCGATGATTTGGGCGCGGTGCCGCTGCGGGCGCTGCTCGACAGGCATCCGCAACTGGATGCTGAGCGTATCGACGATGTGATTTTCGGCTGTGCCAACCAGGCGGGGGAAGATAACCGCAACGTGGCACGCATGGCATCGCTGCTGGCGGGCCTGCCGCAGACGGTATCCGGCACCACCATCAACCGTTTATGCGGTTCCGGACTGGATGCGATTGGCTTTGCTGCCAGGGCTATCCGTTCCGGCGATGCGGAGTTACTGATAGCCGGTGGCGTGGAGTCCATGTCCCGCGCGCCGTTTGTCATGGGTAAGGCCACCACGCCGTTCCAGCGTCAGGCTGAAATGTTCGACACCACGATCGGATGGCGTTTTGTGAACCCGCTCATGCAGCAGCATTTTGGTACTGACAGCATGCCCGAAACGGCAGAGAATGTAGCTGAATTGTTAAAAATAAGCCGTGCCGATCAGGATGCGTTTGCCTGGCGCAGCCAGCAGCGCACCGCGATCGCCCAGCAAAACGGCATTCTGGCTGAAGAAATTGTCCCGGTCAGCGTAAAAGGCAAAAAGGGCGCGTTGACCGAAGTGACGCAGGATGAGCATCCCCGAGCGGAAACGACGCTCGAACAACTCGCCGCCCTGAAAACGCCGTTCCGCAAAAACGGGGTAATCACTGCCGGTAACGCCTCAGGAGTCAACGACGGGGCGGCGGCGCTGATTATCGCCAGCGCAGAAATGGCCGCGCTTCAGGGATTAACCCCGCGAGCACGTATTGTGGCGATGGCCACCGCGGGCGTCGAGCCGCGTCTGATGGGCCTTGGCCCGGTGCCTGCTACCCGTAAAGTGCTGGAGCGCGCGGGGCTGAGTATCAACGATATGGACGTCATCGAGCTGAATGAGGCGTTCGCCGCTCAGGCGCTCGGTGTCATGAGACAGTTGGGGCTCCCGGACGATGCCCCGCATGTCAATCCCAACGGTGGTGCCATCGCATTAGGCCATCCGTTAGGCATGAGTGGTGCCCGACTGGCGCTGGCCGCCAGCAATGAACTGCACCGTCGCGGAGGGCGTTACGCCCTGTGCACGATGTGTATCGGTGTGGGTCAGGGCATTGCCATGATCCTGGAGCGTGTGTGAGCTGATTAACCTGCGAGTACCCTACAATGACAACGACAAAATTAGAATCGATTGAAACCGCATCCGTTGACGAACTGCAGGCTTTACAGACCCAACGCCTGAAGTGGACGCTGAAACATGCTTACGACAATGTGCCGATGTACCGCCGTAAATTTGACGAGGCGGGCGTTCACCCTGACGATTTCAAAGCGTTGAGTGATATCCGTAAATTCCCGTGCACCACCAAGCAGGATTTACGTGATAACTATCCCTTCGACACATTTGCCGTGCCGATGGAACAAGTGGTACGTATTCACGCTTCTTCTGGTACCACCGGTAAACCGACAGTGGTCGGTTATACGCAAAACGATATTGATACCTGGGCCAATCTGGTTGCACGTTCTCTGCGTGCGGCAGGCGGCAGCGCGAAAGACAAAATTCACGTGGCGTACGGTTACGGCCTGTTTACCGGCGGGCTAGGCGCGCACTACGGTGCAGAGCGTCTGGGGGCGACGGTGATCCCGATGTCCGGCGGTCAAACCGAAAAACAGGCGCAGCTTATTCGTGATTTCAAGCCTGACATGATCATGGTCACGCCGTCCTACTGCCTGAATCTGATTGAAGAAATGGAACGCCAGATGGGCGGCGATGCCAGCACGTGCAGCCTGCGCGTTGGCGTGTTTGGCGCAGAGCCGTGGACCATGGCGATGCGCAAAGAAATTGAACGACGTCTGGGAATTTCTGCGCTGGATATTTACGGCCTGTCAGAAGTCATGGGCCCGGGCGTGGCGATGGAATGTCTGGAAACGTCCGACGGCCCGACCATCTGGGAAGATCACTTCTACCCAGAAATCGTTAATCCGAACGACGGCACGCCGCTGGAAGACGGTCAGCAGGGCGAATTGCTGTTCACCACGTTGACCAAAGAAGCGCTGCCGGTGATTCGCTATCGCACCCGCGACCTGACCCGACTGCTGCCGGGTACCGCGCGCACCATGCGCCGTATGGACCGCATCAGCGGGCGTAGCGACGATATGCTGATCATTCGCGGCGTAAACGTCTTCCCGTCACAGCTGGAAGAGGAAATCGTTAAATTTGAGCATTTGTCGCCGCACTATCAGCTAGAAGTGAACCGTCGCGGGCATCTGGACTCGCTGTCGATCAAAGTCGAGCTGAAAGAGAGTAGCCTGACGCTGTCGCATGAGCAGCGCTGCCAGGTGTGCCATCAGTTGCGCCACCGCATCAAATCGATGGTGGGGATTTCTACCGACGTGACCATCGTCAACTGCGGCAGTATTCCACGCTCCGAAGGCAAAGCGTGTCGCGTGTTTGACCTGCGGAAACTGGCGGCGAACGGTTGAGCCTTTGATGCCCGGTGGCGCAAGCTTACCGGGCCTACGCCGTGAGGTTTTGTAGGCCTGGCAAGCTTGCGCCGCCGGGCAACCATTCAGGTCGGGGTGAGGGTAAAACAATCTGTGCTATGATTCATCCAGGACAAAAATCACAACAGAATGAATCAGATGAGTAAACTTGATCTCTTTATCCAGCAGGCCGTTGCGGCCGTGCCGGTCAGCGGAACCTCTTTAATCTCCTCCCTTTACGGGGATGCGTTATCCCATCGTGGCGGTGAAATCTGGCTCGGGAGCCTGACGGCTCTGCTCGAAGGCCTTGGCTTTGGCGATCGCTTTGTTCGCACCTCGTTATTCCGACTCAATAAAGAGGGTTGGCTGGACGTCTCGCGTATCGGGCGGCGCAGCTTTTACCGTCTGAGTGACAAAGGGCTGCGTCTGACTCGACGCGCCGAGAGCAAAATTTACCGCGCTGAACCTCCCGCGTGGGACGGTACCTGGCTACTGTTACTGTCGGAAGGGCTGGATAAAAACACGCTCACCGATGTGAAAAAACAGCTGATTTGGCAGGGCTTCGGCACGTTAGCCCCAAGCCTGATGGCCTCTCCCTCGCAAAAACTGGCAGACGTTCAGGCGCTGCTGCATGAAGCCGGCGTGGCAGAAAATGTCATCTGCTTTGAGGCCCGCTCACCACTGGCGACCTCCGTCAGCGCATTGCGCGCGCGGGTAGAAGAGTGCTGGCAGCTCACCGAACAAAACCAGATGTATGAAAATTTCATCAATACGTTCCGACCGTTGCTGCCGCTACTGCGGGATGCAGCCCCGAACGAATTGACCCCGGAACGCTGCTTCGCGATCCAGCTGCTGGCGATTCACCTGTATCGCCGGGTTATCCTCAAAGATCCACTGTTGCCTGAAGAATTGCTGCCCGCCCATTGGGCCGGACAGGCCGCTCGTCAGCTGTGCATCAATATTTATCAGAGTGTGGCGGCTGGCGCCCTGGCGTGGGTGAGTGAGAAGGGCGAAACCTCCGTCGGCCCGTTGCCGCAGCCCGCATCGCCGTTTTATCAGCGCTTTGGTGGTCTGAATCTTAAATAAGGAGTGTGCCCATGCCGGTATATCAAATTGATGGCTTAACGCCCGTGGTGCCTGAAGAGAGCTATGTTCATCCCACGGCGGTGCTGATAGGCGACGTTATCCTCGGGAAAGGCGTCTACGTCGGTCCGAATGCCAGCCTGCGCGGCGATTTTGGGCGAATCGTGGTCAAAGACGGGGCCAACATTCAGGACAACTGCGTCATGCACGGTTTCCCGGAGCAGGACACCGTAGTCGAAGAGGACGGGCATATCGGCCACAGCGCAATCCTGCACGGCTGCGTTATCCGTCGTAACGCCCTGGTTGGAATGAACGCGGTCATCATGGACGGGGCGGTCATCGGTGAAAACAGCATTGTCGGCGCAGCGGCATTTGTGAAAGCGAAGGCTGAAATGCCGGCCAATTATTTGATTGTCGGCAGCCCGGCAAAGGCTATTCGGGCGCTGAGCGCTGATGAAATGGAATGGAAAAAACGCGGCACGCGCGAATATCAGGTGCTGGTTGAGCGCTGCAAACTGACGATGCATCAGGTTGAGCCGTTGCGTGAAGTCGAAGAGGGGCGTCAGCGTCTGACGTTTGACGAAAACTTGCGTCCGAAATCGGCCCGTTAACACAGCAGCCCCGTCAAACTAGCCCTCTCCGAACAGAGAGGGCGATTATTTTTATGCAGCAACCAGGCTGTTGATTGCGGCTTTGGCATCGGACTGTGCTTTGGCTGCCACTTCTGGACCGTAAGCCACGCCTTCAGCGAACACGAAGTTCACGTCAGTGATGCCGATGAAGCCCAGGAACAGCTTCATGTACGGAGCCAGCAGGTCAGTTGGGGTATCTTTATGGATACCGCCACGGCTGGAAACCACCACCGCACGTTTACCCGTGACCAGGCCTTCTGGACCGTTTTCGGTGTAACGGAAGGTCACACCGGCACGCGCGACCAGGTCAAAATAGTTTTTCAGCTGAGTCGGGATGTTGAAGTTATACATTGGGGCGGCGATAACAATAACGTCGTGCGCCTGCAGTTCAGCAATCAGCTCGTCAGACAGCGACAGCGCTTCTTGCTGACGTGGAGACAGCGGAGCATCGCTCGGACGCAGCGCGCCAACCAGTTCACCATCCAGCACCGGGATTGGCTGTGCAGCCAGGTCACGAACGGTGATTTGGTCTGCCGGATGTTTTTCAGCCCACTGATCAACAAAATAGTCAGTCAGCTGACCAGACTGAGAGTACCCTGCCAGAATACTGGATTTGAGAACTAAAACTTTGCTCATGGGTGTTTCCTTTTATGAGATTGACGGGCCTGTGCCCAGTTGCTTGATGACATGCTATTCACAATCCTGTCGCAGGGATAGCGCAATATATCGAAGTCTTCGTTCAAATTTATTGATGAAAGAAAGGGCGGCTGCGATGTGGTACTCTAACACTAATGAAAACAGAGACATTTTTCCGGCAGTGCGCTGCCCGATAACGCTATGACAGAACATCACAAAATGACTTTTTCGCAGCTTCATCAACAGCTCGATGGCCTGATGCTGCGTGATAAAACCCGCTTTGCTCGCCGTCTGCATGGCGTGAAGAAGGTTAAAAATCCTGAATCACAACAGGCCATTATGCAGGAGATGGCGAAAGAGATTTCACAGGCAGCGGGTAAAGTCCTGCTGCGTGAAGCGGCGCGCCCGGCGATAACCTACCCAGAAAACCTGCCCGTCAGTCAGAAAAAGCAGGATATCTACAACGCTATTCGCGACCATCAGGTGGTGATTGTGGCGGGGGAAACCGGCTCGGGGAAAACCACCCAGTTACCGAAAATCTGCATGGAGTTGGGCCGCGGCGTCAAGGGGTTGATAGGTCATACTCAGCCGCGTCGTCTGGCGGCGCGCACCGTGGCCAACCGTATTGCCGAAGAGCTGCAAACGGAGCCGGGCGGTTGCATCGGTTACAAGGTCCGCTTTAGCGATCACGTCAGCGACAACACCATGGTCAAGCTGATGACCGACGGTATTCTGTTGGCGGAAATCCAGCAGGACCGTCTGCTGATGCAGTACGACACCATCATTATTGATGAAGCGCACGAACGCAGCCTGAACATCGATTTTCTGCTCGGCTATTTCCGCGAATTGCTGCCTAAGCGTCCGGATCTGAAAATCATCATCACGTCGGCGACCATCGATCCGGAACGTTTCTCAAAACATTTCAATAATGCGCCAATTATCGAAGTGTCTGGCCGAACCTTCCCGGTCGACGTGCGCTATCGTCCGATTGTTGAAGATGCCGATGATACCGAGCGCGATCAGCTGCAGGCGATTTTCGATGCGGTTGACGAACTGGGGCAAGAGAGCCCGGGCGATATCCTGATTTTCATGAGCGGTGAGCGCGAAATCCGTGACACCGCCGATGCGCTCAGCAAGCGCGACCTGCGCCATACCGAAATTCTGCCGTTGTATGCCCGCCTCTCAAACAGTGAGCAAAACCGCGTGTTCCAGTCGCACAGCGGACGGCGCATCGTGCTGGCGACCAACGTCGCGGAAACGTCGCTGACTGTGCCGGGGATCAAGTACGTTATTGACCCGGGCACCGCGCGTATCAGCCGTTATAGCTATCGGACCAAAGTGCAGCGTTTGCCGATTGAGCCGGTATCTCAGGCTTCGGCGAATCAGCGTAAGGGCCGCTGCGGACGCGTCTCGGAAGGCATCTGTATTCGTCTCTATTCGGAAGATGATTTCCTGTCGCGTCCAGAATTTACCGATCCGGAAATTCTGCGTACCAACCTGGCGTCAGTCATTTTGCAGATGACCGCGCTGGGGCTTGGCGATATAGGCGCTTTCCCGTTCGTGGAAGCGCCGGATAAACGCAATATTCAGGACGGCGTGCGCCTGCTGGAAGAGCTGGGTGCGATAACCACCGACGAACAGCAAACGGTATACAAACTCACCCCGATGGGCCGTCAGTTGTCGCAGCTGCCGGTGGATCCGCGTCTGGCGCGTATGGTGCTGGAGGCGCAGAAACACGGCTGCGTGCGTGAGGCGATGATCATCACCTCGGCGCTGTCGATTCAGGACCCGCGCGAACGTCCAATGGACAAGCAGCAGGCTTCCGACGAAAAACACCGCCGTTTCCATGACAAAGAGTCCGACTTCCTGGCGTTCGTCAATCTGTGGAATTATATCGGCGAGCAGCAAAAAGCGCTGTCGTCGAATCAGTTCCGCCGCCTGTGCCGCACTGAATTCCTCAACTATCTGCGCGTACGCGAATGGCAGGATATTTACACCCAGCTGCGTCAGGTGGTGAAAGAGCTTGGCATTCCGGTGAACAGCGAACCGGCAGAGTACCGTGAAATTCACGTTGCCTTGCTGACCGGGCTGCTCTCGCACATCGGCATGAAAGACGCCGATAAACAGGAATTTACCGGCGCGCGCAATGCCCGCTTCTCCATCTTCCCGGGTTCCGGATTATTCAAAAAACCGCCGAAATGGACGATGGTCGCCGAGCTGGTTGAAACCAGTCGTCTGTGGGGCCGCATTGCCGCGCGTATCGATCCGGAATGGGTCGAGCCTGTCGCTCAGCATTTAATCAAACGTTCGTACAGCGAACCGCACTGGGAGCGCTCGCAGGGCGCGGTAATGGCCACTGAAAAAGTGACCGTTTACGGCTTGCCGATTGTCGCTGCCCGCAAGGTGAACTACAGCCAAATTGACCCGGCGCTATGCCGCGAGCTGTTTATTCGCCACGCGATGGTGGAGGGCGACTGGCAAACGCGTCACGCCTTCTTCCGCGATAACCTCAAGCTTCGCAACGAAATTGAAGAACTTGAACACAAATCCCGTCGCCGTGACATTCTGGTAGACGATGAATCCCTGTTCGAGTTTTACGACCAGCGCATCAGCCATGACGTCATTTCTGCCCGTCATTTCGATAACTGGTGGAAACTCGCCAGTCGCGAAACGCCTGATTTGCTCAACTTTGAAAAAAGTATGCTGATTAAGGAAGGGGCCGATGATGTCAGCAAACTCGACTATCCGAACTTCTGGCATCAGGGCAACCTCAAGCTGCGCCTGAGTTACCAGTTTGAGCCGGGCGCGGATGCCGACGGTGTGACGGTGCATATTCCGTTACCGTTGCTCAATCAGGTCGAAGAATCCGGGTTCGAGTGGCAAATCCCTGGGCTGCGCCGCGAGCTGTTAATCGCGCTGATTAAATCGCTGCCGAAACCGGTGCGCCGTAACTTTGTGCCCGCGCCGAATTACGCCGAAGCGCTGTTGGGCCGCATGACGCCGCTGGAGTTGCCGTTGCTGGACTCCATGGAGCGCGAGCTGCGTCGGATGAGCGGTGTGACGATTGACCGCGACGACTGGCATTGGGATCAGGTGCCCGATCACCTGAAAATGACCTTCCGCGTTATTGACGACAAAAACAAGAAACTTCAGGAAGGCCGCGACCTGACGGCGCTGAAAGATGCTTTAAAAGGCAAAGTTCAGGAAACGCTGTCGGCGGTAGCGGACGACGGGATCGAACAGAGCGGGTTGCATCTCTGGAGTTTTGGTTCGCTGCCTGAAAGCTATGAGCAGAAGCGCGGCAATTACAAAATGAAGGCCTGGCCAGCGCTTGTGGACGAACGCGACAGCGTGGCCATCAAACTGTTTGATAATCCGCTGGAACAGCAGCAGGCGATGTGGCGTGGCCTGCGCCGTTTACTGCTATTGAATATTCCGTCGCCGATCAAATATCTGCACGAGAAGCTGCCGAACAAAGCCAAGCTGGGCCTGTACTTTAACCCGTACGGCAAAGTGCTGGATTTGATTGACGACTGCATTTCCTGCGGCGTCGACAAGCTTATCCACGAGGCCGGTGGCCCGGTGTGGACCGAAGAGAACTATGCGGCGCTGCATGAGAAAGTCCGCGCGGAGCTCAACGACACGGTGGTGGAAATTGCCAAACAGGTCGAGCAGATCCTGACGGCGGTATTCAATATCAACAAACGCCTGAAAGGGCGCGTGGACATGACGATGGCGCTGGGTCTCTCTGACGTGAAAGCGCAGATGACCGGGCTGGTGTATCGCGGGTTTGTCACCGGCAACGGCTTTAAGCGCCTCGGCGACACGCTGCGTTATCTCAATGCGATTGAGAAACGACTGGAGAAATTAGCCATCGATCCACATCGGGATCGCGCGCAGATGCTGAAAGTCGAAAGCGTCCAGCAGGCCTGGCAGCAGTGGCTGAATAAACTGCCGCCGTCGCGTCGTAATGATGACGACGTGCTGGAGATTCGCTGGATGATCGAGGAACTGCGGGTGAGCTACTTTGCGCAACAGTTGGGCACGCCGTATCCGATTTCTGATAAGCGGATATTGCAGGCGATGGAGCAGATTACGGCGTAGACCTCTGCGGGCTGATGCCCTCTCCCTAACCCTCTCCCACAGGGAGAGGGAACCGATCTTTTTTCCCTCGGTAAGGCGCGATGAACCTTTTTTTCTCCCTCTCCCTGAGGGAGAGGGTTGGGGTGAGGGGGGGGCAGCCACTCTTTAGCTAACCTTTCAATGCTTCACCCACGCCAGCGTAAAGCTATCCCAGCCTTTCAGGCCGACGGTTTGTAGCCGCCAGGTTATTTGCCACAATTTTTACATTCCTGAACCTCATGTTAAGCGTCAGCCTGACAGAGAAGACCCGCCGCTTCCTGGCGACCCGGTAATATGCACCATTGGCTCGCTTTAGGAGTGATCTCCTGTCATCCTCCGCTCAGGACGTTACCCTGTGGTATGACTCACGAAAGTAGGGAGTATTATGCTGACCACCTTTCCAAATTTGAAAGAAACGACTCTACAAGCAGCTAACCGCGTGGGCGAATGGCTGGCACAGAACGATTTTCCTACGCCGCCGGTCAACGTCGACGCCGATCTGGTGGTGCTGGCGGGTAATGCGGTGATGCCAACCATTGATGCCGCTTGCCGACTGGCAGCAGAAAACCGCACGTTGCTGATAAGCGGCGGTATCGGCCATTCCACCACTTTCCTGTACGCCGCGGTGGCCCGTCATCCGCGTTATAACGCTCTGCGCACTACCGGCTGCGCCGAAGCGTCAATTCTCGCGGAAATTGCGCATCAGCACTGGAACATTCCGCAGGAGCGCATTGTGGTGGAACAGCGCTCCACCAACTGTGGGGAGAATGCCCGCTTCACGCGCGATATCATGGAAGAGCGCGGGATCCGCTGTCATTCCGGAATTGTGGTGCAGGACCCGACCATGCAACGTCGCACCATGGCAACATTTGCGCACGTTTGGCAGGATGACGCGAATGCCCCGCAGTGGCGCAGCTATCCGGGCTATTTACCGGTGCTGTGCAACGGGAATCACGGCCTGACCTTCGCCGAGGAAGCGCATAACGTCTGGCCGGTGGAGCGTTATCTCTCCTTATTACTGGGCGAACTGCCGCGCATTCATGATGATGAAAACGGCTACGGACCGCGCGGGAAAGGGTTTATCGCCCACGTTGATATGCCTGACGACGTGCTGGATGCATGGCGCGTTTTGCGTGAAGACGCGCTGCTGCGCGAGGCGTTGTCGAGCCGATCCCTGCTGTAACGCCCTCCTGTTAATGCCCGTTTGCGACAAAAAGTCCGCAAACGGGCATTCGTTGTTATCGGGTTGTTGACGCTGAATCGCGTTCATCGGCTTACTTTTATGAGATGTCTCACAAAAACAGGATCATAGGGTTGGGGTTTGTGCCGTGAACTCTCGATATTTAACAATATATTTACTTGTTAAAAACGATGCATTCACAGGAGCAGCACATGACAGCACCCGTACAACACCCTATGTATATCGACGGTCAGTTTGTGTCCTGGCAGGGCGACGCCTGGATTGACGTGGTCAATCCCTCAACCGAGGCGCTGATTTCGCGCATTCCTGACGGTTCAGCCAAAGAGGCGCAGCAGGCCATTGAGGCGGCTGAACGGGCGCAACCTGCCTGGGAAGCGCTGCCTGCCATTCAGCGTGCGGGCTGGCTGCGTAAGATTGCGGCGGGCATTCGCGAACGTGCCGAAGAAATCAGCGCGCTGATTGTCGCGGAAGGCGGCAAAATTCAGCAGCTGGCGGAAGTCGAAGTGGCGTTCACCGCCGACTATCTCGAGTACATGTCAGAGTGGGCGCGCCGTTATGAAGGTGAAATTCTGCAAAGCGACCGTCCGGGCGAAAACATCTTCGTGTTCAAACGCGCGTTGGGCGTAACCACCGGCATTTTGCCGTGGAACTTCCCGTTCTTCCTGATTGCCCGCAAGCTGGCTCCGGCGCTGATCACCGGCAATACCATTGTTATCAAGCCGAGCGAATTTACCCCGAACAACGCCATTGCGTTCGCAAAAATAGTCCATGAGATAGGCCTGCCAAAAGGCGTCTTTAACCTGGTGCTGGGTCGGGGCGAAACCGTGGGCCAGGAGTTGGCGGGCAACCCGAAAGTGGCGATGGTCAGCATGACCGGCAGCGTCGGCGCGGGTGAAAAAATCATGACCGCTGCGGCGAAAAACATCACCAAAGTGTGCCTGGAACTGGGCGGCAAAGCCCCGGCGATCGTGCTGGACGATGCCGATCTGGAGCTGGCGGTGAAAGCGATCGTCGATTCTCGCGTCATTAATACCGGGCAAGTCTGCAACTGCGCCGAGCGCGTGTACGTGCAGAAAGGCATCTACGACCGTTTCGTTAACCGTCTGGGTGAAGCGATGAAAGCGGTACAGTTTGGTGACCCGGCGCAGCGCACTGATATCGCAATGGGGCCGCTGATCAACGCCGCCGCGCTGGAACGCGTAGAGCAAAAAGTGGCGAAAGCGGTTGAGCAGGGCGCGAAAGTGGTTATCGGCGGCAAAGCGGTGGAAGGCAAAGGCTATTTCTACCCGGCGACGCTGCTGATTGACGTGCGTCAGGACATGACCATCATGCATGAAGAAACCTTCGGCCCGGTGCTGCCCGTGGTGGTATTCGATACGCTAGAAGATGCCCTGAAGATGGCCAACGACAGCGAATACGGCCTGACGTCGTCGGTCTACACGCAGGATTTGAACAAAGCGATGAAAGCCATCAAAGGGCTGAAATTCGGCGAAACCTACATCAACCGCGAAAACTTTGAAGCGATGCAGGGCTTCCACGCGGGCTGGCGTAAATCCGGGATTGGCGGCGCCGATGGGCGTCACGGGCTGGAAGAATATCTGCAAACTCAGGTGGTGTATCTACAATCCTGATGGCTGATGCGAGACAAAAGGGTCCAATACGGGCCCTTTTTTATGGGTGAATCTGTGCAGCACAATGGCTTCTGTGCTACATATTTTCACTCTATTCCTTGGCGGTGAGGTGTCTGTGACTGAGAAAGTGAATGCGCAATGCCACTGCGGTGCAGTGAAATTTACGGTCCAACTGTCGGACGGGTTTAACACCATCAGACGCTGTAACTGTTCGTTTTGTCGAATGCGCGGCGCGGTGGTGGTGTCAGCCCCGTTATCCGGTATTCAGGTGACGGAAGGGAAGGATAAGCTGACAGAATACCGCTTCAATACTGGCACCGCAGCGCACTATTTTTGCTCGGTGTGTGGCATTTACACCTTCCATCAGCGACGTTCTAACCCGCAACAGTACGGGGTGAACGTGGCCTGCATCGAAGACGTTTCGCCGTTTGATTTTACCGAGGTGACGGTGTCGAACGGGATACATCATCCTTCCGACGGTGGGGGCGGTGTAGCGGGGATCCTGACGTATACCCCGACGGCTAAAAACTAAATAGCAGGGCATGAGGCGATACTCATGCCCTGAAATATTACACCTTCGTTTCTATCCAGTTCATCATCAGCTCGGGCCAGACTGACACCGGCAGGCCCTGAGCGTCGCGAATACCGAATCCGTGCTTCCCTTGCTCGAACAGATGCATTTCCACCGGGACACCGAGTCGGCGCAGGGCGCTGAACATCACCACGCTGTTTTCCACTTTGACCGATGGGTCGTCCACCGCGTGCAGCAGAAACGTCGGCGGCGTTTGCGCGCTGGCGCGCTGTTCGAGGGAATAATGGCGGATTTGCTGCTCGTCCGGGTTGCTGCCAATCAGTTCCTCACGCGAACCGGGGTGATCGATGTCCGCCACCATAGTGATAACCGGATACACCAGCGCCATAAACGCCGGGCGAGCGGAAAGGGTATCGTGCTCATCCACCGGATCGTACCCCGCTTCATCGTAACGGGTGCCGAGACTGGCCGCCGCGTGGCCACCGGCAGAAAAACCCATTACCCCGAGCTTATCGGCATCCAGCCGCCAGCGATGTGCATTGGCTCGAAGCACCCGCATCGCGCGCTGCACGTCTGCTAGCGGCGCGTTGGCCCCTTCCGCATGACCGTCACCCGGCAGGCGATAGGTCATCACAAACAGCGTATAGCCACGGGCGTTGAAAAACGGCGCCAGTGCGCTGCCTTCTTTGTCTAACACCACACGGCGATATGACCCGCCCGGCGTTACCAGAATGCCGACGCCGTTCGGTTCCGCCGGTGCGTAAACCGTTATCTGCGGGGCGCGCACACCCGTGACCGAACGGTCCCAGGCCGACGGGCCGGTATGCTGTTCCTCGAGCACTAACTGCGCCGGGCTTTGACGCGCGCCGGGCGCCTCTCCCTGTGGCCAGACGGAAAAGCTGGCGGCCTTGCGTGAGGCTTCAGCCATCAGTTGCAGCAGCTCATTCGGATTGAATGTCGTCATGTCTACTCTCGCTTAGGGTAAAACACTGTTTTAGCACAGGGAGAGAAAGGGGGGCAGGGCGAAGGGGGAAATGTGTGAGGCGGATGAGTGTGCCATCCGCCGTAGGGCTTACAGCTTAACGAATTTTTCCAGCACGCGAATAAGTTGGGTGACGAAGCCGTATTCGTTATCGTACCAGGAGACAGTTTTGACCAACTGCAAATCGCCGACTTCGGTGATTTCGGTCTGGGTGGCGTCAAACACCGAGCCAAAGTGGCTGCCAATCACATCGGAAGAGACGATTTCTTCGTCGGTATAGCCGAACGAATCATTGTCGTGGGTGGCTTTTTTCAACGCCATGTTCACCTCATCTTCGGTGACTTTTTTACCCAGAATCGACACCAGTTCGGTAACGGACCCCGTTTTCACCGGGACGCGCTGGGCGTGGCCTTTGAGTTTCCCTTTCAGTTCCGGAATAACCAGCCCGATAGCCTTCGCTGCTCCGGTGGTGTGCGGAATGATGTTTTCTGCCGCGGCGCGTGAGGCGCGTAAATCTTTACCGCGCGGGCCATCAACCAGCGCCTGGGTGCCGGTGTAGGCGTGAATGGTGGTCATGGTGCCGACTTTGATTTCAAACGCGTCGTGCAGCGCTTTCGCCATCGGTGCGAGGCAGTTAGTGGTGCAGGATGCCACGGAGATAATGGTGTCGTTGCCGTCCAGCGTATCGTCGTTGACGTTAAAAACGATGGTTTTCATGTCGCCCGCTGGGGCGGAAATCAGCACTTTTTTGGCGCCGGCCTGAATGTGCGCCTGGGCTTTATCGGTGGCGGTATAGAACCCGGTACATTCGACGACGTATTCGACGCCCGCTGATTTCCAGGGAATATTTTTGGCGTCTTTCTCGGCGTAGACGGCGATTTTTTTACCGTCGACAATCAGCGCGTCATCGGTGTGATCGACGCTCCAGGGGAACGGGCCATAGTTTGAGTCGTGCTTCAGCAAATATGCCAGCACGTGCGGCGAGGTCAGATCGTTAATCGCCACCACCTCCTGTGCGCTTTTCACTTCCAGCATGCGGCGTAACACCAGGCGTCCAATGCGTCCAAAACCATTTATGCCTACTTTGCTCATCTTCTGCTCCTCAGGGGGTTATCTCACGATGCGATAAACTCCTCCAGGCTTAGACCAGTCGGTCCATTTGGGCAACTGAACATCTTTCAGGTGGCGCTAACGGTTTGAAAATCTATACAGAAAAGTTAATGAGTTTTTAAAGCAGGGCCGCTATGTTAGCTCTCTCACAGTTTTTCCGGGAATAATAACGATGCGAGATAAATACTCGAGCCTGCAAATTGGCATTCACTGGCTGGTGTTTCTGCTGGTGATCGGGGCGTACTGCGCGATGGAGTTGAAAGGCTTCTTTCCACGCACGTATCGCCCGTATTTCAATATGGTGCATGTCTCCTGCGGGATTTCGATTCTGGTGTTAATGGTGGCGCGATTGCTGGTGCGCCTGAAGCAGAAAGCGCCGCCGATTGTGCCGAAACCCAAACCGTGGATGACGGGGATGGCGCACCTGGCCCATCTGGTTATTTATCTGCTGTTCATTATTCTGCCGATTATTGGGCTGGTGATGATGTACAACCGCGGCAATCCGTGGATTGCGTTTGGCATCACCATGCCGCACGCCACCGAAGCAAATTTTGATTTGGCGGATAACCTGAAGGAATATCACGTGTGGCTGGCGAATTTCGGCTATTACGTGATTGGTCTGCACGCGCTGGCGGCGCTGATGCATCACTATTTCTGGAAGGACAACACGCTGCTGCGGATGATGCCGCGTAAGAAGTAAGGCGTTTATGCCGGGTGGCGCTGCGCTTACCCGGCCTACCTTTTCCCGTAATTCCCGTGTTTCCCAAATTCCCCGTCTTTCTTGTAGGCCCGCGCAAACGAAGTGCCGCCGGGCAACGTATTAATGCCCCGGCATGGATTTCCGAATGGCGCTCAACAGCGTTTGGGCCCCGGTCGACAACGGCGAATCCACTCGCGTTAATATTCCAATCGGTTCGCCCGCACCCTGGGTCGGCACCGGTAACGCGACCAGGGTGCCATGACGTAAATCGTCTTTCACCGCGCCGGAAGGCACAAACCACACATAGTCAAAATCCACCGTCAGCTGGCGCGATAAAGACGCTGACAGCGTTTCGATACAGCCGGGCGGAATTTTACAGCCCTGGCTCAATACCAGCGCTTCGGCATTCTGCCGGGGGACGGTACCTTTGGGCGAAACCACCACCGGCCACTCCATCACTTTGCTCAGCGTGACCGTTTCCTGCAACAGCGGGTGATTCGGACGCACCACCAGTTTCAGCGATTCCAGAAACAGCAGCTCGTAATTCAGGCCGCTCATCAGGTCCGGGTCCGACATGCGGCCAATGCCTAAATCAATTTCAGCGGATTTCAGCCCGGCCAACAGCATGGTGTTATTCATGGTGGCGACTTGCAGCGTAATGTCTTTTTGCTGCTTGTGGAATTCGCCAATCACCGCCGGAAGAATGCCCAGCGCGGCGGTCGGCAGGGCACCGATACGCACCACGTCGCCACCGAGCCCCTCTTTACGGTTTAGTGCCAGGCCCGCAGTATTCAACGCATCAAGGACTTTTACCGCGTGGGTCAGAAACTGTTCCCCGACCAGCGTCAGCTGCGCGCCCATACGACCTCGGTCAAAAAGGCGCGTACCGGTGAGCTGTTCCAGTTCGTTGAGGGTTTTCGACAGCGCAGGCTGACTGAGATTTAGCGTTTCTGCCGCACGGCCCAGCGTGCCCTGTTGAGCGACGGCGACAAACGTATGCAAATGGCGCAAACGAATGCGCTGACTGAAGAGACCATTTTTTTCCATAACCGGATGTTAAAGAGAGTGCGGGGCGGGTATCAAGGTAACTTGTTTGAATTTGATAACTTGCTAGCAAATTATCATTAACATAATGAGCGATTGCGTTACATGTGGTTATGGAATAGCCGATAAAAAGCCCGGCATTTTGCCTTTGCCGGGCCGGGATTACCCTTAAAGATCGAAGAAAACGGTTTCAGCTTCACCCTGGAGGTGGATATCAAAGCGGTAAACAACCTCGTTGCCGCGCTGTTCCCGCTGGCCGATCAGCGTCTTACGGCGGACTTCCCACTCAATCAGGTTCAGCACCGGGTCATGCTGATTGGCCTCCTGTTCATCGGAGAAATACATCCGGGTATTCAGGCCGATGTTGATCCCACGGGCCACAATCCACAGATTGACGTGGGGGGCCATCATACGACCGTCACGGCCAACGACCGCGCCAGGTTTGATGGTCTCAAAGCGCCAGACGCCGGTGTCGAAGTCAGAGCAGCCGCGTCCCCAGCCACGAAAATCACCGTCGAGGCGTTTGTCCTGCTGTTGGTCGGCAGGATGGTTATACCGCCCCGCGGCGTTGGCCTGCCAGATTTCCAGCAGGACATCACGCACCGGCGTGCCGGACCCATCGAACACGCGGCCTTCGAGGGTAATGCGCTCGCCTTCGGTATGGCTGTTGGTCAGTACCGGGCCGAAGTTTTTCTCGAAGATGTGAAAACCGGCGGCTTCCGGCGCCAGACCAATGTGCACATACGGCCCGGCGGTTTGCGAGGCGGTTTCAGCTAAATAGTCTTTCATCGCGCGGCTCCCTGAGTGCGGTTTTCAAACAGCGTGGCGCGACTGCCGCGCAGTACCAAATCGAAACGGTAGGCCAGGCAGTCCAGTGGCACGGCGGCGTGGGTGTCGAGTTCGGCAATCAAGGTGCGAATGGCATCATCATTATTGATGGTTTTCACAATCGGGCACTGTTTGATCAGCGGGTCGCCCTCGAAATACATCTGGGTAATCAGCCGCTGAGCGAAGGCTTCGCCGGACAGAGAAAAGTGGATGTGCGAAGGGCGCCAGTCGCTGGCCTGATTGCGCCACGGATACGGACCGGGTTTGATGGTGCGGAAGACGTAATAGCCGTTCTCGTCGGTCAGCACGCGGCCACAGCCGCCAAAGTTCGGGTCCACGGGGGCCAGATACTGATCTTTCTTATGGCGGTAGCGGCCGCCCGCATTGGCCTGCCACACTTCAACCAGCGTATTTTTCATGGGACGACCAAAGCCGTCGCGCACATAGCCGTGGACAATAATACGCTCGCCAATCGGCAGCCCGTCTTTGGCATAGTTAAGGATAAGATCGTTGTCCTGCGGGCCAAGATCGTCACTGCTAAATATCGGGCCGGTGATTTCCGATAGCGAGTTTTGCAAGGAGATCAGCGCATTACGCGGTGAACGCAGCACGCTGGTTTTATAGCCGGGTGCAAAGGCGGGCGGGTGACTGTTGTAATCACGATGCACCACTTCGCGTGGTGTCCATTTTTCGGTCATAGGGGGCTCCGGGTCAGAGGACTTCTTTATTGTTGTGATATCGTCACTCGGAGTGTGTGTAATCATATTGTTAATTTAAAGTGAATTTATACGGCTTTTTGCATAACGGCAGGTTATAAACCGCACAAAAGCAGGGCGTAAAGCGAGAGGTTATCCGCGATCACAATTCAGAAATTCTTCCTCCCGGCGGCAAATGGCTTATGTACACTCCAGGTAATATTCACTGGAGACATGACATCATGGCGAACACCATCACGGCTGATGAGATACGGGAAAACTTTTCGCAGGCAATGTCAGCGATGTACCAGCAGGAAGTTCCGCAGTACGGCACGTTGCTGGAACTTGTGGCGGATGTAAACCTGGCGGTGCTGGAGCATAATCCGCACTTGCATGAACAGCTGGCGAACGCTGACGAGCTGGCGCGACTCAACGTTGAACGCCACGGCGCGATCCGCGTAGGCTCTGCCGATGAGCTGGCAACCCTGCGCCGCATGTTTGCGATCATGGGCATGAAGCCAGTCAGCTATTACGACCTCTCTCAAGCGGGCGTGCCGGTGCACTCCACGGCGTTTCGCCCGGTGGAAGATGCCGCCCTGGCGCGCAATCCGTTCCGCGTCTTTACCTCGTTGCTGCGTCTTGAGCTCATCGACAACGTTGCGCTGCGTGACCAAGCCGCAGACATTTTGGCGAAGCGCGACATCTTCACGCCGCGCTGCCGCGAATTAATCAGCCACTTTGAGACTCAAGGCCAGTTCACGGCGGCCGAGGCGAAAGAGTTTGTCAAAGAGGCGCTCGAAACCTTCCGTTGGCACAGTCACGCCACGGTGGAGCAGGACACGTATCTGGCGCTGCACAATGAACATCGCCTGATTGCCGACGTGGTGTGCTTCCCGGGCTGTCACATCAATCACCTCACACCGCGCACACTCGATATTGATCGCGTACAGCAGCTGATGCCGGAATACGGCATCGAGCCGAAAGTTCTGATTGAAGGCCCGCCGCGCCGTGAAGTGCCGATTCTGCTGCGCCAGACCAGCTTTAAAGCGCTGGAGGAACCGGTGCTGTTCGCCGGGGAACATCGCGGCACGCACACTGCACGTTTTGGTGAAATCGAACAACGCGGCGTGGCGCTGACGCCAAAAGGCCGCGCACTGTACGACGCTTTGCTGACCGAAGCCGGAACCGGCAAAGACAATCTCAGCCATCAGCAGCATTTATCGGAGATATTCAAAGCGTTCCCCGACAGCGAAATGTTCCTGCGCCGTCAGGAGCTGGCCTATTTCCGCTACCGCCTGACGCCGACCGGGGAATCTCATCGTCAGGCGTTTCGCCCCGGCGACGACCCGCAGCCCTTGATTGAACGCGGCTGGCTGCTGGCACAGCCCATCACCTACGAAGATTTCCTCCCGGTAAGCGCCGCGGGTATTTTCCAGTCCAACCTCGGCAATGAAACCCAGGCCCGAAGCCATGGCAATTCCAGCAAAGCCGCGTTTGAAGCCGCGCTCGGCTGCCCGGTGCTCGATGAGTTCCAGCTCTATCAGGAAGCCGAGGACCGCAGCAAACGGCGGTGTGGGCTGCTGTAAATCACACACTCGCTGCGTTGCGAATCGGGTTGAAACCCGCATAAACTGGGAGCATTGCTGATAAAGGAAACACGCGATGCATAATCCCTCCACGCCGCTGGTGCACACCCGGCAGGGCTCCCTGCTGGGGCTAACCGACAATGAAATTCACATCTGGCGCGGTATTCCGTTTGCGGCGCCACCTGTTGGGCCGCTACGCTGGCGTTCGCCGCAGCCTGTTGCGGCGTGGCATGGCGTGCGTGACGCGCAAACCTTTTCACCTGCCAGCTGGCAAAACATCGAATACTGCCGCGAACTGGGCGGCGGTGACCCCGGTCGATTTTCCGAAGATTGCCTCTATCTCAACGTCTGGGCACCTGTAACACCTGCGAAGCCATTGCCGGTGATGGTCTGGCTGCACGGCGGCGGGTTTACCATTGGCGCGGGCAGTTTGCCGCCGTATGACGGACACGCCTTGGCGAAACGCGACGTGGTGGTGGTTACCATCAACTATCGGCTGGGTCACTTGGGCTGTTTTGCGCATCCGGCGCTGGAGGGTGAAGAGGGCGAACGGGTCTGTAATTTCAGCCTGTTGGATCAAATCGCGGCCCTAAAATGGGTGCAGGAAAATATTGCTGCTTTCGGCGGTGATAGTGACAATGTCACATTATTTGGTGAGTCTGCCGGGGCGCGCAGCGTGCTGTCGTTGCTGGCTTCCCCAAAGGCCAACGGATTGTTTCATAAAGCGATTATCCAGAGCGGTTATACGCTGCCGGACACATCGCTCGATAAAGCGATGGCGCAAGGCGAAGCCGTCGCTGCCCATTTCGGCCTGCAAAATGCCAGCGCAGAACAGTTGCGCGCGATCCCCCCAGAGGCATTCTGGCCGCTGGAAGGTGCGCTAAAACCCAGTCCGGTTCCGGTGTGCGGCGATACGGTTTTACCGGAGTCGATGCTGGAGGTGTTCTTCACCGCGCGCCAGCATCCGGTGCCCATTATGGTGGGGTCGAACAGCGATGAGGCCAGCGTGATGGCGGTGTTTGGCGTTGACCTCGCTGGGCAAATCCAGAAGCTACGGCAGGAGCGCCGACTGGGGTTGGGGCTGATTAAGCTGCTGTATCCGGGCGTGAAGGGCGATACCGAACTGGGCCGTCAGGTGTGTCGCGATATGGCGTTTACCACGCTGGGTTACGTGGTGATGCAGGCGCAGCAGCGCGTCGGGCAGCCTTGCTGGCGTTACTGGTTCGATTATGTCGCGGAGGCGGAACATCACACCTATAAAAACGGGGCGTGGCACGGCAATGAAGTGCCGTACGTGTTCGACACACTGGCTTTGGCAGAACCTTCGCGAAACTACGTCAACGTGCGGGACCTGGCCTTTTCCGCACGGGTGGCCGATTATTGGGTGAATTTTGCCCGCAATGCGAGCGTGGCGTGTGACACGCTGCACGGGCCGGTGCGCTGGCCCGCATCAATCAAAGGGCGCGACCGTCTGTTGCGGATCGGGCTGAACAAACTGGCCGGATTCAAAGTGGAAAACCGCTTTATGCGTGCGCGTCTGGCGCTGTTTCGGCGAGTGATGCGTCATCATGTGACGCTGGATTAAGCAGCCCGCTGCGAAACTGGGTCAGCCCGATGGCTTTGGCGGAGACTTCGCGCACCACCAGTCGGTAGCTGGCCCCGGTTTTAACGCTCAGCGCAGAGGGCCGCACCAGCCTTCCGCTGAGCAAATCCTCTTCCACCAACGTTTCATCGGCAATCGCTACGCCAAACCCCTGGATTGCGGCAGTGATCGCCAGATCCATGGTGTCGAAATGCTGATTCTTTTGCATTGCCGACGGCAACGGGGCTGGCAATTGCGCCAGCCACAACGACCAGTCGGTTTTATCGCGAGTGGGATGCAAAAATGTCATGCCTGAAAACTGAGTATTATCCGCCAATCGATGACTGACCACCGGCGTCAGCGACTCCTCAAACAGCAAATCACCAGCATTCATATGCGTGCCAAAGACAATCGCTGCATCAAAGGGTTCGGTTTTGAAATTCACCGAATGCTCGGTGGTGGTGGTCAGTGCAATCTGCATGTCGGGGAAACGCTGCTCAATTTCTACCAGACGCGGAACCAGCCAGCGCATGGCGCAGGTCGGGGCTTTCAGGCGAACCACGGTCTGCTGTTGGCGCGCCTGTTCTGCAACCATCACCATCTGGTTGAACGAGGTCATCAGTTCCGGGTAGAGCGCGCTGCCCTGAGGCGATAAACGCAGGCCCCGCGCCAGCCGCTCAAACAGCGGAAAGCCAAACCAGGCTTCCAGCGTGGCTATCTTACGGCTCACCGCGCCCTGGGTCAGACACAACTCTTTCGCTGCATGCGTCAGATTGAGATGACGGGCGGTCACCAGAAAGGTTTCAATGGCATTCAGGGGCAACTGGCTACGTGACATGCTGGCTCCAGCTATGCAAATTATTCATGGCGAGTATGACATAGCGCTACAGCTCGATAAACGGCAATCGCCTGCGGCCACGTTCGGCTGGTTTCGCGACCGCGTTCGCGATGTTTTCCCCGATTTCTGCACTGACCGTCAGGCCCTGAATAAATGGCCTGTCATGCATCAAATACGGCAGGGCGGCAAAGGCGATACGCCCGCGCATGCAGGGGGGCTCAAGCAGGGTGTAATCCTCGGCGACATCGGGGAAATCCTCACCGGTGGTCTCAAGCTGTTGGCGAAAAGAGGGAAACGGTAAATCCTTTATCTTTAATGATTTCTGTCCGCGAGCGTCAATAAAAGTATCGAATGCGTAAGTGCCTTCCTGGCCCGAAATAAACGTGCCGTGTTCTTTCACCTTCATCGTGTAATCCTCGCCGAGGGCGTGCAGACGCAGAATCCCTGCCTCACGCAGGGCCAGCAGCCGACGAATCGACTGCGACGGAATGGCGGTGTAATTATCGATAAACACCTTCGCCAGCCCGTGCTTAAATCGTTCCCGGTCGGCATCCGTCAACGACGGCACGATATCCTCCACCGGCTCGTGTAACCGAAGAATGGTATAGCGCCAGGGCACCGTATGTTTATCGCGTTTGTTACGTTCTACTTCTTGCAGGTTTGCTTCTGCCCACTGGAACGTGCCGTGATGTCTGCGATCGGCAAACCAGGCTGTCGCGAAGGAGTCTGCATTTAAGGTGTGAAGGGCTATTTTTGCGCTCCACGCCGGGTCTGCATGTTCAAGTTCCTCAACGATCAGCGCAAACACCCGGTCGAGTAATCCGTCGCTTCCAGCGGCAATTTCCTGCTCCAACGCCGATTCAGTGACCACGGTGAGCGGTTCGTAGGGTAGAGGACAGTAAAAGTCGGCTTCGGGCAAAATCCCCGAGCGGGACAGCAGCGTAATCTGCAAGCCCTGACTGGACTCGTCGAGTGTGAATCGCGTGGGCTGGTCGTCGGTCTCAGTGAAGTTACCGTGCTGCACGACGACGGCCATCGCGGCGTCGATGGCGCTTAACGAGGCACCCATAATGCCGATGTTGCCCGCCTCGATATTGGCTTCAATCAGGCCGGACCACGGGCTGGGGAAATAGGTGCGTGTCGCCGTATCGTCGGCCGGCCAGACATGCCCGGTGGCGATTACCGCTAAATCAAAGGGCGTTGAAACCGCTTCACCTTCAGCCGACAGGGTCACACCCGCGTCCGTCACCTTGAGGTCCGTGACCTCGCAGGACTCATGCACCGTAATCTCAAAACCCTGGCGTTTTGCCTGGTCGACTAACTGCAAAAACTGGTCGCGGTAGTATTCCCCAAGCAGAATGCGCGGCAGAAACTGGCGCTCGTGCAGTGAGTCGGCCTCCACGCCATAGCGTGCCAGATGCGCCGGACTCTGGTTTTTGAGCCATTCCAGATAGCGGCAAAATATCGGTGGAATTTCAATACTGGCAATGTTCGCCAGCATCAGCCGGGAGTTGTCTTCATCCGCGTAAGGCATCCCGACACCCGCTTCATCGGCGCGTTCATACACCGTAATGGCGACCGGGGTCTGGTTCTTCAGTATCGAGAAAAAGGTATAAATGCCGGTGGGGCCACTGCCGACGATTGCGATTCTTTTCATTATTGCTCACCTGAATTTGACTACGTTAAGTCTAGACTCTGCTGCCAGCTATGCAATTTTCTCATGGCTACTATGACAACAATTCGATTGTCGCCTTCTGAGGCTTTGTATTGAATAGTTATGCATATTTACTGAGAAAGGATTGGCGATGACTCTGCGTTCTCCGGTGAAAACCCGTACCAAGCTGCCCGATGTGGGCACCACTATCTTTACCGTGATTGGCCAGCTTTCTTCTCAGCATAACGCCATTAATCTTTCCCAGGGTGCCCCAAATTTTGCTTGCGATACGCGGCTGGTGCAGGGCGTAACGCGCGCGATGGCAGAGGGGCATAACCAGTATGCGTCGATGACCGGGCTGCATGCCCTGAAAACGCGCGTCGCGGAGAAAATTGCCGATTTGTATGGCACACAGTACGACGTGGACAGCGAAGTGCTGATCACCGCCAGTGCCAGTGAAGGTCTTTATTCCGCCATCAGCGGGCTGGTGCATCCGGGCGATGAGGTCATCTACTTTGAGCCGTCGTTCGACAGCTATGCACCGATTGTCCGTTTACAGGGCGCAACGCCGGTAGCCATCAAGCTGACGGTGCCAGATTTCACCGTGAACTGGGACGAAGTGCGCGCCGCCATTACCCCGCGCACCCGGATGATTATCATCAACACGCCGCATAATCCGAGCGGAAAAGTGTTCGATGCCAACGATTTACAGCAGCTGGCCGCCTTGACCCGCAATACCGATATTGTAATTTTGTCTGACGAAGTGTACGAACACGTGGTGTTTGACGGGCAGCCACATCACGGCATGGCGACGCACCCGCAGTTGGCGGAACGCAGCGTGATTATTTCTTCGTTCGGCAAGACCTACCACGTTACCGGCTGGCGCGTGGGTTACTGCGTGGCACCGGCGGAATTGATGGACGAAATCTGCAAAGTACATCAATTTTTGATGTTCTCCGCCGATACGCCAATGCAATATGCTTTCGCGGAACATATGAATGATCCGCAAACCTGGCTGTCGCTGGCGGCGTTTTATCAGCGCAAGCGTGACCTGCTGCAAACCCTGCTGGCGGAGTCGCCGTTCAAACTGCTGCCAAGCCAGGGCTCGTTCTTCCTGCTGGCCGATTACAGCCATTTCAGTGATGAAAGCGACAGTGAAATGGTGAAACGCCTGATCGTGGATCACGGCGTGGCGACCATTCCGCTGTCGGCGTTTTACACCGATGGCACAGATAACAAATTGATTCGCCTGTCTTTTGCTAAAGATGAGGCCACATTACGGGCAGGCGCTGCGGCCCTGTGTCAGGTTAAATCACGTTAAGGGGCGTTGGCGATGAAAGTGAAAGCACTGATTGTGGGCATGGGCCTGTTCTGTTCGTTCTCTTCTTTTGCAGCAGGCGAACTGCGTTTTGGCGTGGAGGCGGAATATCCGCCGTTTGAAAGCCGTAATTCGGCGGGCGAACTACAGGGTTTTGATATCGATTTGGGCAATGCCATCTGTAAAGCGGCCGCGCTGAAATGTAGCTGGGTAGAAAGCGCGTTTGATTCGTTGATTCCTGGTCTGGTGGCCAAGAAATTTGATGCCATTAATTCGGCGATGAACATCACTGAGCAGCGCCGCAAAAGTATTGATTTCACCCAGCCAATTTACCGTATTCCGTCGCAGTTAGTCGGCAAAGAAGGCAGCGGGATGCAGGCCACGCCGGAAGGGCTAAACGGCAAAACCATCGGCGTGTTGCAGGGTTCTATTCAGGAAACCTACGCCAAAGAGCATTGGGAAAAACATGGCGTAACCGTGGTGTCCTATAAAGATCAGAACATGGCGTGGGCCGATTTGCTCAACGGTCGCATCGACGCCTCGCTGGTGATGTCTGCCGCCGGGCAGGCCGGGTTCCTCAGCAAGCCGCAGGGTAAAGGATTCGGCTTTATTGGCAAACCGGTGGCCGATGACACGATTCTGGGTAGCGGCATTGGTTTTGGTCTGCGCAAAGGCGATACCGCAGAGAAAAAACAGCTGGATGCAGCTATCGATAAAGTGCGTGCCGACGGCACTATCACTAAACTTGCCGCGAAATACTTCCCGGGTATCGACGTTAGCGTGAAGTAAAACAGCTCGCTCTTTTGGCCCTGTGAGTGATGTCGCTCCCGGGGCTTTTTTATGTTTATCGGCTTACGCTTTTTTACAGCCCGATTCAGTCACTTCCGATCGCAATTATTTATTTCCGGGTTTGGGCGCATTTTGTACCGCCAACAATTGGATTATCAGCGTTTTTTGTCTAGAGTGGGCGATTCTTAGCGAAGTCGATTATCACAGAAGGACGCTGACTCAGGCATGAATCGCAGACACTTTATAAAATCTTCAATGGCTGTAGCCGCGGTGAGCGCTACAACTGGAATCGCCTCTCTATTCTCCAAAGCGGCCCTGGCCGATGACTCGTCAATTGCCGATGGGCAAACGCGCCGCTTTGACTACTCCGTTCTGCAATCCATGGCCCGCGATCTGGCGAGCCAGCCTTGGGGCGGTGCACCCAAAGACCTGCCGAAAACCCTGGCAGAGCTGACCCCGCAGGCTTACAACAGCATTCAGTACGACGCCTCGCAGTCGCTGTGGAACAACATCGAAGATCGCAAACTGGATATCCAGTTCTTCCACGTCGGGATGGGCTTCCGCCGCCGCGTGCGCATGTTCTCGCTCGATACGGCTTCCCAGCAGGCGCGTGAAATTCACTTCCGCCCGGAGCTGTTCAAATACAACGACGCGGGCGTCGACACCAAACAGCTGGAAGGGCAGACCGACCTCGGTTTCGCCGGCTTCCGTACCTTTAAAGCCCCTGAACTGGCGCGTCGCGATATTGTGTCGTTCCTCGGCGCGAGCTACTTCCGCGCGGTCGACAGCACCTATCAGTACGGCCTATCCGCCCGTGGTCTGGCGGTGGATACCTTCACCGACACGCCGGAAGAGTTCCCGGACTTCACCTCGTTCTGGTTTGAAACCGTCAAACCCGGCGCCACGGTATTCACCGTGTATGCGCTGCTCGACAGCCCTAGCGTCACCGGTGCCTACAAATTTACCGTCAACTGCCAGGAAACGCAGGTGATCATGGATGTGGAAAACCACATCTTTGCGCGCAAAGACATCAAACAGCTCGGCATTTCCCCGATGACCAGTATGTTCAGCTGCGGCAACAACGAACGCCGCACCTGCGACACCATTCACCCGCAAATCCACGACTCCGATCGCCTGGCGATGTGGCGTGGCAACGGCGAGTGGGTTTGCCGTCCACTGAACAACCCGCAGAAACTGCAATTCAACGCGTTCCAGGACAAAAACCCGCGTGGCTTTGGTCTGCTGCAGCTTGATCGCGATTTCTCACACTATCAGGACGTCATGGGCTGGTACGACAAACGCCCAAGCCTGTGGGTCGAGCCGCGTAACCAGTGGGGTGAAGGTGCCGTCTCGCTGATGGAAATCCCGACAACCGGTGAAACGCTGGATAACATCGTCTGCTTCTGGCAACCGAAGAAAGCGGTGAAGGCGGGCGACGAGCTGGACTTTAAATATCGCCTGTACTGGGCCGCACAGCCGCCGGTACGTTCCCCGTTAGCGCGCGTGATGGCAACCCGTACCGGCATGGGCGGTTTCCCGGAAGGCTGGGCGCCGGGCGAGCATTATCCTGAAAAATGGGCGCGTCGTTTCGCTATCGATTTTGTCGGCGGCGACCTGAAAGCGGCGGCACCGAAAGGCATTGAGCCGGTGATCACGTTGTCTAACGGTGAAGCGAAGCAGGTGGAAATTCTGTACGTCGAACCGTTCGACGGCTACCGGATCCTGTTTGACTGGTATCCGACCAACGACGCTACCGACCCGGTTGAAATGCGCATGTTCCTGCGCTGTCAGGGCGATGCAGTCAGCGAAACCTGGCTGTACCAGTATTTCCCACCGGCAGCGGATAAACGTCATTACGTTGATGACCGCGTAATGAAGTAAAGCGCGTCAAGCCCGGTGGCACTAGCGCCACCGGGCAATGCCACTCACCCCAAGGGGCCGCCGACGATGGTTTCGCGCATCCCGGCCAAAATGCGGTCGCCGGTTTCCTGGTACAAATCGGCGTACCAGGCTTTGGTTTCCTGCATATCTTTGCCGTGAGTGACGTCGCAGCGTTTACGTGCTTTGAGCACCAAATCTTTCACCCGCCAGGCGCGTTTTTCCTGATAGCGCAGTAGGGCGTCTTCAATCCCCAACGAATGCGTTTGTAGGGTCATCGCCAACACCACCGCATCTTCCATTGCCGCACAGCCGCCCTGGCCAATATCCGGCGTCGTGCTGTGCCCGGCGTCGCCGAGCAGCGCCACGCGTCCGCGCACCAATGTTTCCAGCGGTTCGATGTCGTGAATTTCAATGCGGTTGGTGGTCTGCGGGTCAATCTGCGCAATCAACTGCTGTACCGGGTCGGCCCAGCCGCTGAAATAGCGCTGTAAATCGGCGCGCGCGGTCTCGCGGTCTTCCGCCAGGCCCGTCGGCAGCGGCACATCGAAGAAGAAGTAGAAGCGATTCCCGGCGACCGGCATTAGCGAGACGCGTTTACCTTCGCCGACCCAGGTGGTCCACTGATTGGCGGGCGCGAGGGAATCATCAATGGTGACCAGCCCGTTCCAGTTGACGTACCCGGCGTAGCGGCGCTCCGTCTGGTAGCCAATCACCCACGAGCGGATTGCCGAATGCGCACCGTCAGCGGCGACCAGCAGATCCGCTTCGGCGGTGTGTCCGTCTTCAAACGTGGCGCGTACGCCGTCCGCAAAGGATTCTACGCTCACCACCCGTTTGCCGAACTGCACGTCGTCGCGGCCGTAGGTGTCGAGCAGCATGTCCTGTAATCCCGCGCGGGCCACGGGCCAGGGGCGTTCGCCGACGCTTTGCACCAGCGGGTCGAGGCTGAAGCGCGTCATGGTCTGGTTATGGCGGAAATCGCGATAGGACATATACTCCAATGGCCCCCCTAATTTTCGCAGTTGCTCTTTCATACCCAACCAATTCAGGCACTTAACGCCGTTTGGCCAAATTGAAATGGCGGCCCCAACCGGTTTAATCTGTTTAACAGCTTCATAAACCTCGGTTTCAATGCCGCACTGCTTCAGGGCGATGGCCGCAGAGAGGCCACCAATGCCACCACCAATCACGATTGCTTTCATCTTGTTGTCTCTCCTTTGGGTTACAAGCAAGTAAAGCAAGAGACGTGCCAGCCGGGCGTCCCGCGCCAGCTGCGGGTTTTGCGTAATATGCCCGTCCATGGCGCACAGTTGTGATGAAGGTGTGCATTGTTTTAGTGCGTTTTTACTGGCAACAAGGAGTCATCATGATCGAAGAACTTCCACTCCAGGACGAAACCATCCCGGTTTCAAAGGGGCTTTCGCTGCACGCGACGCATGAGCGTTTTGTTTCACCGCTGCACCAATTGGTTCTTAGGAATCGCCACTGGCTACAGCATTCGCTTAACTGGCCGCAGTTTGTCGGCGGGGAAGACGATACCCGGCAAAACCTGCTCAGCAATCGGATGCTGCACCAGCGCGGTTACGCCAAGGTCTTCATGATTGTGCGGGGTGATGACGTGGTGGGCGTGCTGTCCTTTAACGCCATTGAGCCGCTGAACAAGACGGGCTACATCGGCTACTGGCTGGATGAGGCGCATCAGGGACAGGGGATTATCAGTCGTTGCTTGCAGGCGTTTATGCACTATTACGCGCAGCAGGGCGAAGTGCGGCGGTTTGTGATCAAGTGTCGGGTTGAGAATGAGCGCAGCAACCAGGTGGCGCTGCGCAACGGGTTTTTACTGGAAGGTTGCCTGAAACAGGCGGAGTTTCTCAACGGCCATTATCACGACCAGAACATTTACGGTCGGATCATCGACGAGGTTTTAGAGTGAGCCCAGCAGCGGCGTACGGGTCACGCGTTCGTCGCCGTTGATCACCTTGCGCCCGCGAATGTGAATGCGGTCGCCGGCATAGGCTTCGATAATGGCATTGCCGCAGATTTCGACGCGATGCTCAATAACCACATCGCCGATGACCCGCGCGTTGCCCTCAATCAGGATTTTGTCGTCGAGCAGAATCGGGCCGCCGCGCAGCCAGGCGTGACCGCCAATCAGCACGTGATGTTTGAGCACGCAGTTGCCTTCGACCACCGCGTTTTCCGCCACCTGCGAACTGTATCGCAACGTGGGAATCGCGTCTTCGCCGTTGCCCGCCACCACCCGCGCATTGCCGTAAACTTTCGCGCAATCGCAGACCCAGACGTTGTTTTCTTCGTTGCCCTGCAACAGCGCGGCGTCGAATACTTCCGCCCGATGTTCGATAAAGGCATGGTCCACAATCGCCTCGCCGTAAATTTGCGCCTGATGCACCACGCGAGAATTGCTGACGGTGGCGCGATCGTAGATTTGCAGGTGTTGTGTGCTGTCGGGCGTTAAACCCATGGCGGCGATAATGTCACATTCGTTAAGAATGCGCGCCTCGCCGAAAATATGGCATTTTCCCCGTACCCGCGAACGCTGAACTGTGACGTTGTCACTTATTTGCGCCTGATGACTGATAATCGCGCCGTCTATCCAGGCGTTATCCTCAATCACGGCACTGTGCGACAGGGTACAGGCCTGCGTAATGCGGGCATTGCCGGTTATCTTTGCGTCGGCAAACACCACGCTGTTTTCGTCGTAAATCCAGCAGTCGCCGTCCTGACTGAGTGCCGTTTCAGCGTCGACCCATCCGCCTGCGGTTCCCTGCGTCACGTCAGCGAAATCACGCAGCGCGATGATTTGCCTTAGAGTAACGCTCTTTTTTTCAGCCTCTTGCTGATAGCTGTACGTACGTGTGGTGTCGCTGAGATGGTACTTGTTCATCACTCTTCTCGTAACGGGGGCTTAACATAAACGTAGCAAAGAATCTCAGTGACGCGGCCTATAAGATTCTTTTAAAATGCATCTTTAAAGCATAAACCGATAGCCGATAAGGACTCCCGATGACCCGCTGCGATGAAAATTACTTCACTGATAAATACGGCATGACGCGCACCCATTCCGAAGTGCTGCACGCGGCGACCAAAATCGCCCCAGGCAAAACGCTGGATTTAGGCTGCGGCAGTGGGCGCAATAGCCTGTATCTGGCGGCGAACGGCTTTGATGTGACGGCGTGGGATAAAAACCCGGCGGGCATTATGCATCTGGAAACGGTTCGTCAGGCGGAAGGTCTCGAGAACCTGCAATCGAAAGAGCTCGACCTCAATACGCTGACGTTTGAAGGCGAATACGACTTTATTCTGTCGACCGTGGTGATGATGTTTCTCCAGGCCGACACCATTCCGGGGCTTATCGCCAACATGCAGCGCTGCACCAAACCGGGCGGCTGGAACCTGATCGTCGCGGCAATGGATACCGACGACTATCCGTGTCAGGTCGGTTTCCCGTTTGCCTTTAAGCAGGGTGAACTGAAAGCGTATTACGCAGGCTGGGAATTTGACCGTTATAACGAGGACGTCGGCGAGTTACATCGCACCGACGCCAACGGCAATCGTATTAAACTGCGTTTCGCCACCATGCTCGCGCGCAAACCCGCTTAACGCGCAGCCAGCAGACACAGTTGAAGGGCAACGTGGTACGAGGCCTCGAACGATTTCAGCGGCAAAAACTCAAACTTCGAGTGGAAGTTGTGTGCGCCGGTAAAGAAGTTCGGGGTCAGCAGCCCTTTGGCTGAGAGCGCCGCGCCGTCGGTGCCCCCGCGCATCGGCGTCGGTTTCGGCGTAATCCCCAGGCTTTCCATCGCCTCGAACATCAGATCGATTGCGCGACGATCTTCACCCACGGCGTTGCTGATGTTGCTGTAAGTATCGCTTATCTGAAATTCCACCCTGGCCGTCGGATACTGCGCGGCAATCTTCGCGGCGACATCGGCAATCTGCTGTTTACGGCGCTCGAAACTTGGCAGATCAAAATCCCGGATGTTGGCGCGCAGAATCGCCTGGCTCTGCACCGCGTCCATGCCGTTAAACCAGACGTAGCCTTCGCGGCCCTCGGTGTGTTCCGGTGTTTGCAACCGGTCAAAATGACTGATGAAATCCGTTGCCATCAACAGCGGGTTCACCAGTACGCCTTTGGATGACATGGGGTGGGCCGTCACCCCGGTGAAGCGGATTTCCGCGGCAGCGGCGTTAAAGTTCTCGTAAACAATCTCGCCAAGCTCGCAGCAATCGATGGTCCAGGCGAAATCAACATTGAAACGACGCTCCAGATCCAGCGCTTTGGCCCCGCGCAGGCCCACTTCTTCATCCGGCACGAACGCCACCACGATATCGCCGTGACGATGTTGCTCCGTCAAATTCTCCAGCAGGGTCATTACCACGGTGACCGCCGCTTTGTTATCCGCCCCGAGCACGCTGGTGCCGTCGCCGAAAATAATCTCTTCATCGGGATAGGCGAGGATTTCAGGATGCTCATCGACGCGCAGCCAGACGTTTTGTTCGGCGTTCAAACAGAGATCCTGACCAGTAAAACGCAGGATTTGTGGATGAATATCCGGCGCTAAACCGACGTCTACGGTATCAATATGGGTGATAAAACCGACGCGCGGTGCGCCGTCAACGTTGCCTTTTTTCACCGCGGTGACGGTGGCGTGTTCGTCAATCTCAATGCTCTCCAGGCCCAGCTGTGCCAACTCTTTGGCGAGCTCTCGCGCCATCTCATGCTGACCGACAGTGGTCGGCAGCGTGGTGGCGCTGGCATCGCTTTGACTGGTGATAGCCAGGTAGCGGAAGAAGCGTTGGGTTAATTGACTGGCGAGCGGAGAAGACATAGTGATTCCTTCTTTATTTTAGTTATCAGGTGTTTGCAATTTGTGTTTGATGGTATCAATTGAAGTCTAAATCAATAAGAACAGGAAATGGACATGAAAAGCAAACTGACAACGCTGGCACTGGCGATGGCGGCCCTGACGGTAAGTTCCACCGTGGCGGCGAAGACGCTGGTGTACTGTTCGGAAGGATCGCCGGAGAACTTTAACCCGCAGTTATACACCTCGGGGACCAGCGTCGATGCCAGCGCCGTGCCGGTGTATAACCGGCTGGTGGATTTCACGCCGGGTACCACTGAGCTGGTGCCGAGCCTCGCGGAAAGCTGGGACGTGAGCGACGACGGCAAGGTTTACACCTTCCACCTGCGCAAGGGCGTGAAGTTCCAGAGCAACAAATATTTCACCCCGACACGGGATTTCAACGCCGATGACGTTATCTTCTCGTTCATGCGTCAAAAGGATGAAAATAACCCGTATCACAAGGTGTCAGGCGGTAGCTATTCCAATTTCGAAAGTCTCGAGTTTGGCAAGCTGATTACCCAAATCGACAAAGTAGATGACCATACGGTGCGCTTCACCCTGGCGCATCCGGAAGCGCCGTTTGTGGCGGATCTGGCCTGGTATTTTGCCTCGATCCTGTCCAGCGAATATGCCGACGCGATGATGAAAGCGGGTACGCCGGAGCGCGTCGATATGAACCCAGTAGGCACCGGGCCGTTTAAGCTGGCGCAGTACCAGAAAGATTCCCGCATTCTGTACACCGCCTTCCCGGATTACTGGCAGGGCAAGGCCAAAATTGACCGACTGGTGTTCAGTATCACCCCGGACGCCTCGGTGCGTTATGCCAAGCTCGAGAAAAATGAGTGTCAGGTCATGCCGTTCCCCAATCCGGCCGATTTGCCGCGGATGAAAGAAAACAAAGACATTAACCTGTTGAGCAAGGCTGGGCTGAATACCGGTTTCCTGTCATTCAATACTCAAAAACCGCCGTTTGATAACGTGAAAGTGCGTCAGGCGCTGGCGATGGCCATTAACAAACCGGCAATCATTGATGCGGTATTCCACGGCACCGGCACCGTCGCGAAAAACCTGCTGCCGCCGGGCGTGTGGAGCGCTGACAGCGCGCTGAAGGATTACGATTTCGACCCGGAGAAAGCCAAAGCGCTGCTGAAAGAGGCGGGTTATCCCAACGGTTTAGCCGTCGATTTATGGGCGATGCCGGTGCAGCGACCGTACAACCCGAACGCCAAGCGCATGGCGGAGATGATCCAGGCCGACTGGGCGAAAATCGGCGTCAAAACCACTATCACGACCTATGAGTGGGGTGAATACCTGAAACGGGTGAAAGACGGTGAGCATCAGGCCGCACTGATGGGTTGGACGACGGCGACGGGCGATCCGGATAACTTCTTCGGGCCGCTGTTTACCTGCCAGTCAGCCAACGGCGGTTCGAACTCGGCGAAGTGGTGCTATGCGCCATTCGACAAGCTTATCGCTGACGCAAAATCGATAACCGATCAGCAGAAACGTACGGCGTTGTATCAGCAGGCGCAACAGATGATGCACGACCAGATGCCGGCGGTGATGATTGCCCATTCGACCATTTTTGAACCGGTGCGCAAGGACGTCAGCGGCTATGAAATCGACCCGTTTGGCAAGCACTTGTTCTACCCAGTCGACATCAAATAAGCCTTTTATCACCCACTGCTTTTAGTGGGTGATAATTAAATCTGGAATATTAACGCAACCGCTTTTTTTCCCACAAAAAGACTAAGGTCGTTTGTTATAAAGAGCCCGCAATTGCACTTTTACAGGGACTCTTTTATGCGTAGCAAAACTTTATTTAAAGTGGCCGCACTTGCGGGCACATTAGCGCTTACCGGATGTGCTTCAAAGATCGCCTCGCCTGACAAGTTTTCTGGCTTTCTGAAAAAATACTCCGACCTCCAGGAAACAACGTCTGCCTCCGGCAAGCCGGAACTGCGTTGGATTGACCCGAACTACAACCCGGCAGATTACGATAACGTCGTGTACAACCCGATTGTGTATTACCCGGTACCGAAGCCGACGACCCAGTTCGGTGAACAGGCGATGTCTGAAATTCTGAACTACACCAACCAGGAAATGAAAAAAGCGATTTCTGAAAGGAAACCGCTGGTCACCACCGCAGGCCCGCGCAGCCTGATTTTCCGTGGTGCGATTACCGGTGTCGATTCAAGCAAAGAAGGGCTGCAGTTCTACGAGGTCATTCCGGTCGCATTAGTGGTGGCGGGAACGCAAATGGCGACAGGGCACCGTACCATGGACACCAATCTGTACTTTGAAGGTGAGCTTATCGATTCGAAAACCAATAAGCCGGTGATTAAAGTGGTGCGTAAAGATGAGGGTCAGGACCTCACGAACGAGAACACCCCTCTGACGGCGGAAACGCTGAAAGCGGTGATTGATGACATGGCGATTGATGCCGTGAAGTTTACGCCGAATCAGTCGTAAATTTGATGTGATTCTGGGAACCGGCGGCGCAAACCGCCGGTTTTTTTATGCCACGCTTTTACGCATTACGCCGCGTTTAAACCAGGTTTCAGGTTTCGCGAACATCACCAGATTGCCTACCAGTATCAGCCCCAGACCAAACACCGCATTGGCGTGCCAGACGTAACCTTCATAAAATGTTGAAATGGTCAGCGCCACTAGCGGGAACAGCAGGGTACTGTACGCCGCGTTGGACGGCCCGATGCGTCCGACGAGGGTAAAATAGGCACCGAAAGCGATGACTGAGCCGAAAATCGCCAGATACAGCAGCGCCCCCATGTAGCTTAAAGTGAACTCCGGCATGAAATTATCGCCGCGAATCAGTGCAATCGCGCCCATGACTATCGTGCCGTACAGCATCGCCCAGCTGTTGGTGGTCAGCGTTTCCAGGCCACGGCGCTGGTGACGAATGCTCAACATATTGCCCAGCGAGAAGCCATACGTGCCCAACGCGCTGAGGCCGATACCCATCAGCAGTTCGGTGCTCAGACCGCTGGCCTGCAAATCATCCCAGAACAGCGTCACGATGCCGATTAACCCGAGCAGTGCAGCGAGGTAAAAACGTCCCGGTGGCTGCTGGCGGTAAAACAGGAAGCTGTTGATGGCGTTAAACAGCACCGCCATCGAGAAAATCACCGACTCCAGTCCGGTGTTGATCCACTTCGCCGCGGTGTAAAAACACCAGAAATTAAAGCAGAACACGCAGCAGCCCTGAATGATGCAGAACAGATGGTCGCGCACCTGTAATTTACGCAGGCGTCCGATCACTTTCAGCACCACCATCAAGGTGACGCTGGCGACTGCAAAGCGCCAGAAAATCGACACTGGCGCGGCGACGGGTCCCTGTTGCAGGAAAATTGCAATCCAGGTGGTTCCCCAGATCACCACCACCAGAAAATAGAGCAGCACATTCATTATTTTTTCTCTGTTCAGTCAGTAATAGCCTGAAGTGTGACCGACGGCACAAAAGCGTGCTTGCAGAAGATTGCGGGCGAGTTGCATATTCTTGCGCATTTTTTTCAGTCGCAGACGGAGTAATGCTGGCAAGGGCGGGTGACAATTCATAGACTGTCACTCTGATTCACTGCCACAGCGATAACAATGTCTGAAACCTACGCTACGTTTAATACCCTGCGCCAACAAAACGCTGTCCTGCGGGATACGGTGGCGTTGAACTCTGGCATTCAACTGGCGGCCTGGTTTAATCAAAACGATAACGTAACGGTGAAAAGTGACCATCACACCCTGAGTCTGTACGTGGCCGATGGCTATGAGAGCTATCACAAAACGCCGTACGGCTGGAAAAATGGCGGGGGACCGGACCGTTTTTGCCTGATGCCGAAAGACAGTGAATCGAGCTGGGATATCCGCGATAACCTGTCGTTTGTGCATCTGTATTGCACCGATGAACACCTGCGCGAAACAGGCGAGAAAATCTGGGATCGCAGCCCGACGTCGTTTCGTCTCGACGAAAAAACCTTCGCCACCGATGACAAAATTACCGCGCTCTACCGCCATTTCCTGCTCGACGCCGACTGGCAGCAGCAGGCCAATCATCTGGCACTCAGTTCGGCAACCACGCTACTGCTGACGCATTTAATCCAGCATTACACCAACGCGCAGTGGCAGTTGCCGAAAGTGACCGGCGGGCTGGCTCCCTTCGTACTGCGCAACGTGCTGGCCTATATGGAAGCGAACCTTGCTCATCCGCTGACCCTGGCTGATTTGGCGCAGGAAGCGGCGCTCAGCGAATATCACTTTGCGCGCATGTTTACGCTGTCGATGAAAATGGCGCCGCATCAGTACGTGATGCAACGCCGGATGGCGCGGGCGCAGGAGCTGGTGCGTCACACCGCGCTGCCATTGACCGACATCGCGCTGGCCTGCGGTTTCAGCTCCGCCAGCCACTTCAGCAACCGCTTCAAAAGCGCACTGGGTATGACGCCCTCCCAGCTACGCGCGGCGGGAAAGTGACAGCACACTAAAGCATATTCCACCCGCCACTACTCCCCAGAATGCCGAGCCGACGCCGGCCAGCGTGAGACCGCTGGCGGTGACCAGAAAGGTGACAATCGCCGCATCCCGTTCATTTTCTTTCGCCAGCGCCTGTACCAGGCTGCCGCTGATGGTGCCGAGCAGCGCCAGACCCGCCAGCATCTGGATCCAGGCGACGGGCAACGCCGCCATTAATGACGTAATCGACCCGCCGAAAACACCCGCCAGCAGATAAAAAACGCCCGCCGCCGCGGCCGCTTTCCAGCGTTGATCGGCCTGCGGATGGGCTTCCGGGCTTTGGCAAATCGCGGCGGTGATCGCCGCAATACAAATCGAAAAGACGCCGAACGGGGAAAACGCCAACGCGATGCCGCCGGTAATCACGATAAGTACTGACACCGGGGCCGGATAGCCGGAGGCTTTCAGGGTGGCGATGCCCGGCGCGTTCTGCGACGCCATCGTCACCAGGAAGAACGGCAGGCCGACGCTCAGCAGCAGCGCAGGGGTAAATTCCGGGGCGATGTAGCGTGGCATAACAAACGCCAGATGCAGCGTGTCACCGTGCAGTTCGCCGGATAAAAGGGCGACCGCGCTGCCCGCCAGCAGTGCCGATACCACCGCATAGCGCGGGGCGAGGGCTTTAAACACCAGCCACGCCGCCAGCATACTGCCGCACAGCAGAATATTGTCTTGCAGGCGGGTGAAAGCCTGCAAACCAAAGCGCAGCAAAATCCCAGCGAGCATCGCCGCCGCCAGCGAATGCGGGATAATTTTCATCAGCCGAGCAAATAAACCCGTCAACCCGCATAGCACAATCAGGGCGTTGGCGAAAATGAAAATACCCACCGCCTGATTCAGCGTCACGCCCTGTAATCCCGTCACCAACAGCGCCGCACCTGGCGTGGACCAGGCCGTCAGCACGGGCACTTTACGCCACAGCGTCAGGATAAGCGTACTGATGCCCATCGCCAGGCCCAGCGCGGTCATCCAGCCTGCAATGGTCTGTGCATCGGCCCCTGCGGCAGCGGCTGCTTGCCAGATGATGGCGGCGGAACTGGCATAGCCCACCAGTACCGCGACAAACCCCGCCAGCAGGGTGGAAAAAGGAAAGGCGCGCATAAAATCCTCTTGTGCGTTATAACGTCCGAATGAAATGTAGCATTGGGCGTTATAGCGCACAAGTGGTAAGCTTTGGCAAAAAGGAGCCGCCATGAACATTGCCCAACACTTGGCCACCACGCTGAAAACCCTGCGCCAGCAGCGTGAGTGGAGCTTGTCAAAACTTGCGGAAGAAACCGGGGTATCGAAGGCGATGCTCGGGCAAATCGAACGCAACGAATCCAGCCCGACGGTCGCCACGCTGTGGAAAATTGCCACGGGACTGAACGTGCCGTTTTCGCTGTTTATCAGCCCGCCGGAAAGCGAAGTGACGGCCTACGATCCGCAACAGCAGGCGATGGTGGTGACACCCATTTTCCCGTGGGACCCGGTATTACATTACGATCATTTCGCCATAACCCTCGCGCCGGGCGCGATGAGCGAATCCACGCCGCATGAAACCGGGGTGATTGAACACGTGGTGGCGATCAATGGCACGCTGGAGATGTGTATCGACGGGCAGTGGCAGCCGGTGCAACAGGGGCAGGGATTACGCTTCGCCGGGGATAAACCCCATGCGTACCGCAACAGCACCGACAGCACCGTGTTGTTCCATTCGTTAATCCATTACCCAAATTAGGGCGTGGAAAATGATTTCGCCGCGCCTCACTTCTGACTACAATAGCCGCCATTTTGACCCAACGGATAATAACGATGCGCCTGCAAAACCATCATCTTGAACTCCTGAGCCCGGCCCGTGACGCCAGCATTGCCCGTGAAGCGATTCTTCACGGCGCGGATGCGGTGTACATCGGCGGTCCCGGCTTTGGTGCCCGTCACAATGCCAGCAACAGCCTAAGCGACATCGCCGAGCTGGTACCGTTTGCCCATCGCTATGGCGCAAAAATCTTCGTGACGTTGAACACCATTCTTCATGATGATGAGCTGGAGCCTGCGCAGAAGCTGATTACCGACCTGTATCAGACCGGCGTGGATGCGTTGATCGTGCAGGACATGGGCGTGATGCAGCTCGATATTCCGCCAATTGAGCTGCACGCCAGTACCCAGTGTGACATTCGCACCGTTGAGAAAGCGAAATTCCTGTCAGACGTCGGATTCAGCCAAATCGTGCTGGCGCGTGAGCTGGACCTCCAGCAGATCAAAGCCATTCATCAGGCCACCGACGCCAACATCGAATTCTTCATTCACGGCGCGCTGTGCGTGGCCTATTCCGGGCAGTGCAACATTTCTCACGCCCATACCGGACGCAGCGCCAACCGCGGTGACTGCTCCCAGGCGTGCCGTTTGCCATACACCCTGAAAGACGATCAGGGCCGCGTGGTGGCGTACGATAAACACCTGCTGTCGATGAAAGACAACGATCAGACCGCCAACCTGGCGGCGCTGATCGACGCGGGCGTGCGCTCCTTCAAGATTGAAGGGCGCTACAAAGACATGAGCTACGTGAAGAACATCACCGCGCACTATCGTCAGATGCTCGATGCGATCATCGAAGACCGGGGCGACCTGGCGCGTGCTTCCGCCGGGCGCACCGAGCATTTCTTCATACCGTCGACCGACAAAACCTTCCATCGCGGCAGCACCGACTATTTCGTGAATGCGCGTAAAGGCGACATCGGCGCGTTCGACTCGCCGAAGTTTATCGGCCTGCCGGTGGGTGAAGTGCTGAAAGTCAGCAAAGATCATCTCGATGTCCAGGTGACTGAACCGCTGGCGAACGGCGATGGCCTGAACGTGATGATCAAGCGTGAAATAGTCGGCTTCCGTGCCAATACCGTCGAGAAGACCGGCGAAAATCGTTATCGCGTATGGCCGAATGAAATGCCTGCGGATCTGTATAAAGCCCGTCCAAATGCCGCGCTTAATCGTAACCTCGACCACAACTGGTCGCAGGCGCTGACCAAAACCTCCAGCGAACGCCGCATTGCGGTAGATATCGAAATTGGCGGCTGGCAGGAACAGCTGATCCTCACCCTGACCAGCGAAGACGGCGTGACCGTGACCCATACGCTGGATGGCAATTTTGAAGAAGCGTCGAATGCCGAAAAAGCGATGAGCAATTTGCAGGACGGCGTGGCGAAGCTCGGGCAGACCATTTACTATCCGCGCGATGTGCAGGTGAATCTGCCGGGCGCACTGTTTGTACCCAACAGCCTGCTGAACCAGCTGCGTCGTGAAACGGTGGAGATGCTCGACGTGGCGCGTCTGGCCGCGTATCAGCGCGGCAGTCGTAAGGCCGTTTCCACGCCTGCGCCGGTGTACCCGGAAACGCATCTGTCGTTCTTAAGTAATGTTTACAACCATAAAGCGCGTGAGTTTTATCATCTCTACGGCGTGCAGCTGATTGATGCGGCATACGAAGCGCATGAAGAGAAGGGCGACGTGCCGGTGATGATCACCAAACACTGCCTGCGTTTTGCGTTTAACCTGTGTCCGAAACAGGCGAAAGGCAACATCAAGAGCTGGAAGGCAACGCCAATGCAGCTGATCAACGGCGACGAAGTGCTGACCCTGAAATTTGATTGCCGTCCGTGCGAAATGCACGTCATCGGCAAAATGAAGAATCACATCCTCAAGATGCCGCACCCGGGCAGCATTGTGGCCTCGGTCAGCCCGGATGAATTGATGAAAACCTTGCCGAAACGCAAAGGCTAATGCCTGATGGCGCTGCGCGTATCAGGCCTACACGTGTTGGTTTTGTAGGCCCGGTAAGCGCAAGCGCCACCGGGCAACCCGTTTACGACGTAAACCCCGCCGCGCTCATCAGCAGCCGGAAAAACATGCCCACCGCCGCCAGCGCCAGCACGCTGCCGCCCCATAAAATCGCCATCCACAACAGCTGTTTGTACAAAGGTTGTTGCATCAGTGATACCCCTCGCCAGTCTGCACTTTTCCGCCAAATACGTAATAACTCCAGAAGGTATACACCAGAATTATCGGGATGATAATCAACGCGCCGACCAGCATGAAGCCCTGACTTTGCGCCGGTGCCGCGGCCTGCCACAGGCTGATATCCGGCGGAATAAGATTCGGCCAGATACTGACGCCCAGCCCACTAAAACCTAAAAAAATCAGCCCCAGCGTCAGTAAAAACGGCGCTGTATGACACGCGTCATTCGCCAGCGTGCGCCACAGCCCAAAGGCCACAATCAGCGTCAGACCTGGCACCGGCAGCAGATACCACAGGTTCGGCAGGCTGAACCAGCGTTCGGCAATCGCCGCGTGCGCCAGCGGCGTCCACAGGCTGATAACGGCAATCACCGCCAGCATTGTTAGCGTTAACCCTCGCGAGACGCTGCGCATTTTCGTCTGCAACGGATGTTCACTTTTCATCACCAGCCACGTCGCGCCGAGCAGTGCATACGCCACCACCAGACCGATGCCGCAAAACAGGGTGAACGGCGTTAGCCAGTCGAACGCGCCTCCGGCGAACGCCCGGTTGTGAACGGGAAAACCGTTCAGTACCGCGCCAACCACCACACCCTGGCAGAACGTGGCGAGAATCGAGCCGCCCATAAAAGCACGGTCCCAGAACGGACGGTGCGAGGGCGTCGCGTTGAAGCGAAACTCAAAGGCCACGCCGCGGAAAATAAGACCGATCAGCATTAACGTCAGCGGAATAGTGAGGGCGTCGATGATCACCGCGTAGGCCAAGGGAAACGCCCCGAATAGCGCCGCGCCGCCGAGCACCAGCCAGGTTTCGTTCCCGTCCCACACCGGGGCGACGCTGTTGACCATCACGTCACGTTCGTCGATGCTGCGCACGAACGGGAACAGGATGCCGATGCCCAAATCAAAACCGTCCATCACGATGTACATCAGGGTGGCGAAGACAATAATCACAAACCAGATAACCGATAAGTCGATGCCCATTAGCGGGTTTCCTTATGTTGATAACCGTCGATCGCAGCGGAAAGCGGGCGCGCAGCAGTACCGTGTGCGTCAGGCTGCCAGTCTTTCGGTCCTTTGCGAATCAGCCGAATCATGTAGCTGTAACCGACGCCAAACACCGACGTATAGACAATAAAGAACGCCAGCAGGCTAACGCTCATATGCACATCACCGTGCGCCGATACCGCGTCTTTGGTGCGTTGCAGGCCGTAAACCACCCACGGCTGGCGGCCAACTTCGGTCGTCACCCAGCCCGCCAGAATGGCAATCAGCCCGGACGGGCCCATCCACAGCGCAAAACGCAGGAACGGTTTGCTGGTATACAGGCGCTCGCCTTTTCGCAGCCACAGCGACAGCCCGCCGAGCAGCAGCATCAGCATCCCGAGCCCTGCCATCATGCGGAATGACCAGAACACGATGGTCGAATTGGGCCGGTCTTCTTTGGCGAACGCTTTCAGCGCCGGAACCTGTTTATCAAGGCTGTGAGTGAGGATCAGGCTACCGAGCGCCGGGATCTCCAGCCCGTATCGGGTACGTTCCTGTTCCATGTCGGGCCAGCCGAAAATCAGCAGCGGCGTTGGCTCACCCGGCGTATTTTCCCAGTGGCCTTCGATGGCAGCGATTTTTGCTGGTTGATGCTGCAACGTATTCAGGCCGTGCATATCGCCGACCAGCGCCTGGATCGGCGCGACAATCAGCGTCATCCACAGCGCCATGGAAAACATCGCGCGAATCGCGGACGTGTTGTTGCCTTTCAGCAGATGCCAGGCGGCAGACGCGCCGACGAACAGCGCGCTGCTGAGAAACGCGGCGATGGTCATGTGCAGCAGCCGATACGGGAACGACGGGTTAAACACTACCGCGAACCAGTCCACAGGCACCACCTGGCCGTTAACGATTTCAAAGCCCTGCGGGGTTTGCATCCAGCTATTCGACGCCAGGATCCAAAACGTCGACATCAAGGTGCCCAGCGCCACCATGCAGGTCGCGAAAAAGTGTAGGCCCGGGCCGACTTTGTTCCAGCCGAACAGCATCACGCCGAGAAAACCGGCTTCAAGGAAGAAGGCGGTCAGTACTTCGTAGGTCAGCAGCGGGCCGGTGATGCTGCCCGCGAACTGCGAAAAGCCGCTCCAGTTGGTGCCGAACTGATAGGCCATCACCAGCCCAGAAACGACGCCCATGCCAAAGTTGACGGCGAAAATTTTTGACCAAAACGCCCATAATGAGCGCCAGATCGGGTTCTTTGTTTTCAGCCATAATCCTTCGAGCACCGCCAGATAGCTGGCAAGCCCAATCGTAATGGCCGGAAAAATAATGTGAAAAGAGACCGTAAACGCGAATTGAATCCGCGCCAGGTGGAAAGCATCAAGACCAAACATGGACAACCTCGACATATAACAGCGATCGCAGTCATGGTAAGGATTACGGCGCAGGAGTAGCAGAAACAATCGGGGCTTATTTAGCTATAACAGTTACAGGAAAGGTGATATTTTTTATCACTGTTATGAAAATGGCGGCGAAAACGACGATGAAAAAATACCAGCAACTGGCGCAAAAAATCACCGAACAGATTGGCCTTGGCGTGTGGCAGCCGGGCGATCGCCTGCCGTCCCTGCGTGAGCAGGTCACGATCAGCGGCATGAGCTTTATGACCGTTGGCCACGCCTATCAGCTGCTGGAAAGTCAGGGCCGAATCATCGCTCGCCCGCAGTCCGGTTATTACGTTGCCCCGCGTCCGGTGAAACAACTGAAAGCCACGCCCCCTGCGCAGGTGATGCGCGATGAAGCGGTGGATATCAACACCTACATTTTCGGCGTTCTACAGGCCAGTCGCGATGCGGCGGTATTGCCGTTTGCCTCGGCGTTTCCTGATCCGCGCCTGTTTCCACTCCAGCAGCTCAATCGTTCCCTGGCGCAGGTGAGCAAAACCGCCACCGCCATGAGCGTGATTGAAAATCTACCGCCGGGAAATACCGAACTGCGCCACGCCATCGCGCGGCGTTATGCTTTGCAGGGCATGAACATTTCGCCGGATGAAATTGTGATTACCGCCGGGGCACTTGAAGCCCTGAACCTCAGCCTACAGGCGGTGACGGAGCCGGGCGATTGGGTCATTGTGGAAAACCCTTGTTTCTATGGCGCACTCCAGGCGCTGGAACGCTTGCGTTTAAAGGCGCTGTCGGTGGCGTCAGACGTGAAAGAGGGCATCGACATGGCCGCGCTGGAGCAGGCGCTGAAAGAATATCCGGTGAAAGCCTGTTGGCTGATGACCAACAGCCAGAACCCGCTCGGTTTCACCCTAAGCCCGGAGAAAAAAGCGCAGTTGGTCGCGTTGCTCAGTGCGCATAACGTGGTGCTGATTGAGGATGACGTATACAGCGAACTGTGGTTTGGCCGCGATAAACCGCTTCCGGCCAAAGCCTGGGATCGCGATGACATGACGTTGCATTGCAGCTCATTTTCAAAATGCCTGGTGCCGGGCTTTCGCATTGGTTGGGTCGCAGCGGGCAAACATGCGCAGCGCATCCAGCATTTGCAGCTGATGAGTACGCTCTCGACCAGTTCGCCGATGCAAATGGCGCTGGTCGATTATCTCGGCACCAAGCGCTATGACGCCCATTTGCGTCGCCTGCGTCGACAACTCGCCGATCGCAAGCATCAGGCGTGGCAAGCGCTGCTTCGCCATTTACCCCCTGAAGTGAAAATCCACCATAATGACAGTGGCTATTTTTTATGGCTGGAACTGCCCGCCGGTCTCGATGCCGGAGAGCTTGGCGCCCGGGCGCTGGCGCACAAAATCAGCATCGCACCGGGCAAAATGTTTTCGACCACCGACAGTTGGGCGTCGTTCTTCCGCTTTAACACCGCCTGGGGCTGGAGCGATCGTGAAGAGCAGGGCGTAAAAATGCTCGGTCAGCTTATTATTGAAATGCTTAACGAATAGCCATTCTTATTTCCTGAATATCTCTTTCTCTAAATGAAAATAACCCGACAATAAAGGGATAAATGACCGTCGGGTTATTTTTGTTTTGCGCGCCATAGGATATACGCATACCTCGCATCATGCCTTAACACCTTGTCTATACTGCATTTAGTTCAGATAACTCGCTGGGTTTTCAGCGTAATGCGCCCTTTGTCACAACCTGGTGAAATTTCCCGTTTCGCACGGGTAAGTCTGTATTACGCCGTCTACGGTTATTAAGAGCCTTTGCGCCAAAAACGTTTACGGAGATAGGTTCCAGGGGACATATTTTTCCGGCACGGCTGCCGCCTGATTAATTCCGACAGGAGTAAAACACGATGAGCAAGCAATTTGCCCGTAGCAGCCTGTGCGCGCTGGGTATGACTATCATGACAGCACACGCCGCCGAACCACCGACCACGCTGGGTAAAGCAGAAGGTCGCCTCGATATTATTGCCTGGCCGGGCTACGTTGAACGTGGCCAAAGCGATAAAAACTACGATTGGGTAACCCAGTTTGAAAAAGAGACCGGCTGTGCGGTGAACGTCAAAACCGCCGCCACCTCTGACGAAATGGTCAGCCTGATGGCCAAAGGCGGTTATGACCTGGTCACCGCGTCCGGCGATGCCTCGCTGCGTCTGATTATGGGCAAACGCGTCCAGCCGATTAACACCGCGCTTATCCCTAACTGGAAAACCCTCGATCCGCGTCTGGAAAAAGGCGCCTGGTTTAACGTTGGCGGAAAAGTGTATGGCACGCCGTATCAGTGGGGACCGAACCTGCTGATGTACAACACCAAAACGTTCCCGACGCCGCCGGACAGCTGGAAAGTGGTGTTCGTCGAACAAAATCTGCCGGACGGCAAAACCAACAAAGGGCGCGTGCAGGCCTATGACGGCCCGATATACATCGCCGATGCGGCGTTGTTCGTCAAAGCCACCCAGCCGCAGCTCGGCATTTCTGACCCGTATCAGCTCACCGAAACCCAGTACGCCGCAGTGCTGAAAGTGTTGCGCGATCAGCACGGCTTGATCCACCGCTACTGGCACGATGCGACCGTGCAAATGAGCGACTTCAAAAACGAAGGCGTGGTGGCGTCGAGCTCGTGGCCGTATCAGGCCAACGGTTTGAAAGCCGACAGCCAGCCGATTGCCACCGTGTTCCCGAAAGAGGGTGTCACTGGCTGGGCGGACACCACCATGCTGCACGCGGAAGCCAAACACCCGGTGTGTGCGTACAAATGGATGAACTGGTCGCTGACACCAAAAGTGCAGGGCGACGTTTCCGCCTGGTTCGGCTCGTTGCCGGTGGTGGCGGAAGGGTGTAAAGCCAGCACGCTGCTCGGTGAAAAAGGCTGCGAAACAAACGGCTACACCTTCTTCGACAAAATCGCTTTCTGGAAAACGCCTATCGCCGAAGGCGGTAAGTACGTGCCTTACAGTCGCTGGACGCAAGACTACATCGCCATTATGGGTGGTCGTTAATACCCGGGAGTATGAACATGACGTACGCAGTTGAATTTCAGGATGTTTCGCGTCTGTACGGTGATGTTCGTGCGGTGGATGGGGTCAGTATCGCCATCGAAGATGGGGAGTTTTTTTCAATGCTGGGGCCGTCAGGCTCCGGCAAAACGACCTGCCTGCGGTTGATCGCCGGGTTTGAACAGCTTTCCGGCGGCGCCATCAAAATCTTCGGGAAAGAAGCCAGCGTTTTGCCGCCGTGGCAGCGTGACGTCAACACCGTATTCCAGGACTACGCGCTGTTTCCGCACATGTCGATTATCGACAACGTCGCCTACGGGCTGATGGTGAAAGGCATCGGCAAGAAACAGCGTCACGCCATGGCCCAGCAAGCGCTGGAAAAAGTGGCGCTCGGTTTTGTACATACGCGTAAGCCGTCGCAGCTTTCCGGCGGGCAGCGTCAGCGGGTGGCGATTGCCCGGGCGCTGGTCAATCAGCCTCGGGTGCTGCTGCTCGATGAACCGCTGGGCGCGCTGGATCTCAAACTGCGCGAACAGATGCAGTTCGAGCTGAAGAAACTGCAACAGGATTTGGGTATCACCTTTATTTTTGTCACCCACGATCAGGGCGAAGCGCTGTCGATGTCTGACCGCGTGGCGGTATTTAACAACGGTCGCATTGAACAGGTCGATACGCCACGTGAGTTGTATCTGCGCCCACGCACGCCGTTCGTTGCCAGTTTTGTCGGCACATCAAATGTGTTTGATTCCGCGCAAACCCTGAAGCTGTGCGGCATGACCGGACAATGGTCGCTGCGCCCGGAGCATATTCGGCTTGATGCGGGAGGCGATATTCAGGTCAACGGCGTGGTGCAGGCGGTGCAGTATCAGGGCGCGGCAACCCGCTATGAAATTCGGTTATCCGGCGGGGAAAAGCTACTAGTGAGTCAGGGGAATTTCACCGGTGGTATCGTGCCCGATGGCCCGACGCCGGGCGAGAATGTGCGGGCATCATGGTCGCGGGAGGCCATGGTTCCCCTCGACGGAGGGGTGAGATGACCATGAGCCTTGCACCGTTGCCTTCCGCCAGCCGGGCAAGTTGGCTGTCAGGCCTGTTCTGGCGAAAGCCGTCGCTGGCGCTGTTTTTGCTGCTGCTCGGGCCGCTGATGTGGTTCGGCGTAGTGTATCTCGGCTCGCTGCTGACCCTGTTGTGGCAGGGGTTCTACACCTTCGACGATTTCACCATGTCGGTGACGCCGGACATGACGCTCGCCAACCTCAACGCGCTGTTCAACCCGGCGAACTACGACATCATCATCCGCACGCTGGTGATGGCGATTTCCGTCACGGTCGCCAGCGCGATTCTGGCGTTTCCGATGGCGTGGTACATGGCGCGCTACACCCGTGGCAAATGGAAAGCCTTCTTTTACATCGCAGTAATGCTGCCGATGTGGGCGAGCTACATCGTCAAAGCCTACGCCTGGACGCTGCTGCTGGCGAAAGACGGCGTAGCACAGTGGTTTCTAGGCCACATGGGGCTGGAAGGGCTGCTCAACGAATTTCTGCTGTTGCCCGCCGTCGGCGGCAACACGCTGTCAACGTCTGGCTTTGGTCGTTTTCTGGTGTTCGTCTACATCTGGCTGCCGTTCATGATCTTGCCGGTTCAGGCCGCGCTCGAGCGTTTACCGCCGTCGCTGTTGCAGGCGTCGGCGGATTTAGGGGCGTACCCACGCCAGACGTTCCGCTACGTGGTCTTGCCGCTGGCGATACCGGGCATCGCGGCCGGGTCAATTTTTACCTTCTCGCTGACGCTGGGTGACTTCATTGTGCCTCAGCTTGTCGGTCCGCCGGGCTATTTCATCGGCAACATGGTGTACGCACAACAGGGGGCGATCGGCAACATGCCGATGGCGGCGGCGTTCACTATCGTGCCAATTGTATTGATCGCCCTCTATCTGGCGTTCGTGAAACGTCTGGGAGCATTCGATGCACTCTGAAAGAGCACCGTGGTTCCTGAAACTGGCCGCCTGGGGCGGGGTAATCTTCCTGCATTTCCCACTCGCCATCATCGCCATCTATGCTTTCAATACGGAAGATGCCGCGTTCAGTTTTCCGCCGAAAGGCCTGACGCTGCACTGGTTCAGCGTGGCAGCAGGGCGTAGCGATATTCTGGACTCGGTGACGTTGTCACTTCAAATCGCTGCGTTATCGACAACTATCGCGCTGGTGCTTGGCACGCTTGCTGCAGCGGCGTTATGGCGCAGCGAATTTTTCGGTAAAAACGCCATCTCGCTGCTGCTGTTATTGCCGATTGCGCTGCCGGGGATCATCACTGGGCTGGCGCTGCTGACGGCGTTCAAGGCCATCAACCTTGAACCGGGTTTTTTAACCATAGTCATCGGGCACGCCACGTTTTGCGTGGTAGTGGTGTTTAACAACGTGATCGCACGTTTCCGGCGCACTTCATGGAGCCTGGTGGAAGCGTCGATGGATTTAGGCGCAAGCACCTGGCAAACCTTCCGCTACGTGGTGCTGCCGAATCTCGGTTCGGCGCTGCTGGCGGGCGGAATGCTGGCGTTTGCGTTGTCGTTTGATGAAATCATCGTCACCACATTCACCGCAGGCCACGAGCGCACACTGCCGCTGTGGCTGCTGAACCAGTTAGGGCGACCTCGCGATGTGCCGGTCACTAACGTGGTCGCGCTGCTGGTGATGCTGGTGACGATGCTTCCGATTTTGGGTGCCTGGTGGCTGACCCGCGATGGCGAAACGGTCGCCGGTAGCGGTAAATAATTGAAAAGTACGGAGCGGGATATGCAACACAACTTATTGATTAACGGTGAACTGGTCGCAGGCGCAGGGGAAATGCAGCCGGTGTATAACCCGGCGACGGGCGAAATCATTCTGGAAATTGCCGAAGCGACGGCGGCGCAGGTCAATGACGCGGTGCTGGCCGCCGATCGGGCGTTTTCCCAATGGGGCCAAACCACGCCGAAAGCGCGCGCAGAATGCCTGCTGAAACTGGCGGATGTGATTGAACAAAACGCCGAAGATCTGGCGAAACTCGAATCCCTTAACTGCGGCAAACCGCTGCACTGCGTCATCAATGACGAACTGCCTGCGGTGGTCGACGTGTTCCGCTTCTTTGCAGGCGCGGCGCGTTGCCTGAACGGACTGGCGGCGGGCGAATATCTGGAAGGGCACACCTCGATGATCCGCCGTGATCCGGTGGGTGTAGTGGCCTCGATTGCGCCGTGGAACTATCCGCTAATGATGGCGGCCTGGAAACTCGCCCCGGCGCTGGCGGCGGGCAACTGCGTGGTGATCAAACCGTCTGAAATCACACCGCTGACGGCGCTGAAACTGGCGGAACTGGCGAAAGATATCTTCCCGGCAGGTGTGATTAACGTGCTGTTCGGGCGCGGAAAAACCGTCGGCGACCCGCTGACCGGGCACGAAAAGGTGCGCATGGTGTCGCTTACCGGGTCGATTGCCACTGGCGAACACATCATTTCTCACACCGCGCCATCAATTAAACGTACTCACATGGAGCTGGGCGGCAAAGCGCCGGTCATCGTGTTTGACGATGCGGATCTGGACGCTGTAGTGGAAGGCGTGCGCACCTTTGGTTTCTACAACGCCGGTCAGGATTGCACCGCCGCCTGTCGCCTGTATGTGCAGAAGGGCGTTTATGCCGCACTGGTCGAAAAACTCGGCGCGGCGGTTGCCACACTGAAAATGGGCTGTCCGAACGATGAGTCTACTGAACTCGGGCCGCTGAGCTCCAAAGCGCATCTGGAGCGCGTCAGCCAGGCGGTGGAAAAAGCCCGCAGCCTCAGCCACATCAAGGTCGTCACCGGCGGCGAAAAAGCCTCAGGCAAAGGCTATCATTTCCAGCCGACCGTGCTGGCAGGCGCGAAGCAGGAAGACGATATTGTGCAGCGCGAAGTGTTCGGCCCGGTGGTCAGCGTCACGCAGTTTGACGACGAAGAACAGGTGTTGGGTTGGGCCAACGATTCGCAATACGGCCTTGCATCATCGGTGTGGACCAAAGACGTGGGCCGCGCACACCGCATGAGTGCGCGCCTGCAATACGGCTGCACCTGGGTCAACACCCACTTTATGTTGGTCAGCGAAATGCCACACGGCGGGCAGAAATTGTCCGGCTACGGCAAAGATATGTCGGTTTACGGGCTGGAAGATTACACCGTGGTACGGCATGTGATGATTAAGCACTAAATCCTTGCCCGATGGCGCTGGCGCTTATCGGGCCAACAACGTCACAGTCCGTAGGCCCGGCAAGCGTTAACGCCGCCGGGCAAACTCACGTTTACCGTTACTCTTCCAGATAGACAATCCGATACCCATCCTTCGCCTCGACCAGATGCGCAAAGCCGGGCTTGCCCAGATGCATTCCGGCAATCAGAAGATTTTCCCTGGCGACCTGCTCGAACAGCTTTTTGCGGGTGGCTTCTGCTTGCGCGGGATCGCTATCGAACGCAATGGAAACGGCGGGGATAGCGGTCTGAATATGCGGGAAATGCACGATGTCCCCCCAAATCAGCAGGCTTTTCTCACGTGAATCGATGCGGAACCCGGTGTGACCCGGCGTATGGCCAGGCAGCCAGATGGGGGTAATGCCGCGCACGACGGTGTCGTCGCCGAGGACATTTATCCGCTGCGCGTAGGCATCCAGGGTGCGGCGGAACAGGGCAAAGTTGCGCTGGGCACGTTCGCTGGCCTGCTGATATTTACCATCATCAAGCCAATGTTCGATTTCCAGTGGATGAAGGTAAATCTCGGCTTGGGTGAAGACCGGAAGCCCCTGCGCGTCCAACATGCCGCCGATGTGGTCGGGATGACCATGCGTCAGCAGCACGGTGTCGATATCTTCAGGACTGACGCCAACCGCGGCGAGCGAGTTTTGCAGCATTCCTCCGGCGTTGTTAAGCCCGCCGGCGCCGGAATCCACCAGCACGATGTGGCCGTGTCCGCGAATAAGGTAGCCGTGAATGTGGATATTCCCGGCGTCAGTTATCCCGGCTTCGCGCTGAATGTCGCCCGCAACGGCGCTGTCGACGCCGGACAGCAGTTCCAGACTGGCGGCCATATTGCCGTCGCTCAGGGCGGTTACCTGAAAATCACCGATATGACGTGAAGTTAATTCAGAGCCGGTCATTGCGTTCTCCCATCGATTTTTCATCATCTTACACGCCGCTTCAGGCCTTCGATATTGAGAATATTTCACGGCCCGTCCCGGCAATCAATGACCCGAAATGTCTGTAATATTAGACCTAATAATTGTAATGCTAACGATTAGGGCGTAATATTTGCGGCCCAAACCGCCACTAGCTCAGCTGGAAGAGCAAATGACAGTTTATGTTGTAGTGTACGAGGTTCGAGGCCTCGGTGGCGGTCCAATTTCCTTTTACTCTGGCTTCTGTCGGGGTTTTCAGTATCCTGCTCCTGACAATCAATTCAAATACACAATGCATACACCCTTAAGGAGAGAGCGATGTTAGAAGGCTATTTTGATCTCGATGGCACCACCGGCCCGGATGCATCAGAAAACAGAAAGCGCCTGCTGGCCGTTCAGGCAGCGTTAGAAATTTCGAAAGCATCGGTTTCTGCTTCCACCGCAAATTCAGGTATTCGTAGCCAGATGGACTTGCGCAACGTGGCGCAGGAAGTGGCTTCCTTAGCGGATGCCATCCAGGATGCGCTGGAAGGGGCTGAGTAAGCCTGCTTAATTGTGTTAAGTCGCCTACGGGCGGCTTTTCTTTTGCCCATCCCTCCGATATACGCCAGGCAAAAAGGCGAAAACTGTCCATAATTCAGGATACCCAATGTCAGATTCCGCTGTTCTTCGCGGCTGGCGTCCCTGTCATGGAGCGGTAAGATTATCGACACGCAATTTCTTTTTTCTGAGCGGCTGATCATGCGCCCGGTGCGACCTGATGACGCCGACTGCCTTTTTCGCATTTACGGCGATCCCGCCACCAACACCTTCAATCCTGCTGGCCCTTATCCCGACCTGACGTTTGCCCGAACGCGGCTCGCGCAGTGGCTCGACGGCTGGCAGAAACATGATATCGGTGAAATGGCTATTTACGACGGTCTACAGCCGCAGAAGCTGATTGGCTTCGGCGGGATCAGCGTGCGTCCGCTGGGCAATGCGCTGACTTACAATCTGGGCTACCGTTTTGCAACCGAAGCCTGGGGGAAAGGGTTGGCGACCGAGTTTTGTGTCCGCATTCTCGACTATGCGTTTGACGAACGCGCGCTGGACAAAGTCACCGCGGTGGTGCGCGCCAACCATCTGGCCTCTCAGCGGGTGCTGATGAAAGCCGGACTGGCGCTGCGTGGGCAGGTGAATGATGTAGCCGATGCGGATCCGAGTCTGTTCTACGTGCTGAAAGCGGAAGAGTGGCAGCGCAACCGCCAGGAGATGCTTCGGCCGCATACTTCCAGATTAATCGGGTTTTGACAGCGTTCAGACAGGTATGCGAGGATCGTTAGCTTTCTCACTGGTTATAAATCTTACGTTGTCATGAAGAAATTGTTTATCTGCGCCTTTATTACGTTGGCTTTTTTGAGTGGTTGTACAAATTCACCGGCGCACCGCATCGCGGCGTGCGAAAAGAAGGGCGGTTCTGAAGCGGCCTGCACCGCGGCGGAGTGGGATTACGAGAAGGTGAATCCGTTACCGCAATACGATCCAAGCAACTACGATAACGCGGCGGCGTTGCAGGCGGCGTTCAACGTGAATGCGGCGAAGGTATCGGCACCAGCCAATTGATTAAAAAAACAAAAAGCAGCCTGATGGCTGCTTTTTTGTCGTGTGCTTTCGTCTCAAATCCAGCCAAAGCGAATCGACAACAGGCTAATAAGGGCAATGGCTACAAAGAGATTAATCAGGAACACGGTTTTGCTCGACACTTCCATAACGCCTTCCTCTTTTTATCGGCCTCTATTGATATAGTCGCCAGCCAGAGGGTTCGCAATCAGACAACGTCAGTTTTTACATAACCCGCCCTGTCTGAAGAGGCAAAGTCTAAAAATTTGATACGTGTCAAAAAAAATGGCATATTGCGCGCGAATTTTTTTGACACGGGTCGGGTTTTTTCCATGACGCTTTACCAGCATATGCTGATTTTCTACGCCGTAATGGCTTCCATCAGCGCCTTCATTACGTGGTTTCTCACCAAAGAGAGCAAGCGTATCCGCCTGATCGCCACGGTGCTGATTGGTGCCACCTGGCCGTTTAGTTTTCCGGTCGCACTGCTGTTATCGATGTTCTGAAGACGGGCGGACAATACGTCTATGTTTACAAATGCCGGGATCCCGCTACCTATCGCGCCAGAATTAGATCATTGAACGCCAGTTTATTATTAAACACGGATAAGCATTAATAGAACATAAGCCGCCTATAGATCCCTGTAAGTTGCACGGTTTTCTTTTAAGGAGCGGTTTGTGAAATTTAAAGCAATGCTAGTGTTAGGCGTAGTGGCAGCAGGAATTCCAGTGTCGGGTATCGCTGGCGTTTTTGCTGAATCCAGCGGGTCTGTGCTTTCGTGTGCTTCAAATGATGGAACGACCTATCAGGTCGACGTCACGCTTTTCCCGAAGACCCTAAGGGTCAATAACACCTATCTAGAACTGCAGTCCACACGTGATGCCAATGACGACTTTAAAGTCGGCGTCTATAAGCAGGCTTCCGGGGAATCTAACGCGCTGTTTGCGGTAAAAGCAGGATACAGACCGGTGCTTTTCGAAAAAAACACGCCGTATATTTGTAGTTAACACCCGCAGTAAAAGACCTTTTATCACCCCGCGATGCCTTATGCATCGTGCGTTTTGTTATCGGGGTCGGTCCGTAAAATTAAAAATAGCGATCAGGGAATGCGGCATTAGCCAGCGGATCTTGTTTATTATTGAGGTGGCAAATGATTTTGGGCGCTGTGATTGTCTGGGCAGGGTTAATCGTGCTCATATTGCTCTGGATAGCGTACGACGAAAGAAGACTAAAACGTCAGGTCCGGCGCACGAGAGAAGAGCGTGAGCAGAAAGAAATGGCGCAATTCTCATTGCATCAGGAGTGGCGGGAATTTGTTGCGGCTGAAAATGATGAGCTTGAAAAATTAAGAATCAATATGCATCCCCTTTATGCTCGCCATATGAAACAACAGCTGTCGCAGAAAACAGGCTTCTGGCTGCGTTAATCGTTTTATGCAGAAAGAAATATAAAAAAGCGCGTAATAATTTTTTAACACGTGCGGTTAATGAATGACCGCGAATATGCCCGGCTCACGTCCCTGTGAGCCATAAACGAATTACAGCAATGTACTCAACTGAGCGCGTGCTTCCGGGGAAAGATCCAACGGATGGCGATAGTCCGGTGCTTCGGTGGCGCGGGTGAACAACGCGACCAGCCAGTCATAGACGTAGCGCGTGGCGGCGTGGGCAGGGCGCTCACCCAGTAGCGTCAGACGCTCGGTATTACTCGCCGTTGGAGCAAATAACGTGCAGCCTTTCATCACACGACTCACCGGGCGAGAATCGACGGGCATATCCGCGTAGCCTAGCCACGCCAGATAATTGCTGATAGTGGCCCGCAGACGTGCCGCGCTGGCACGTTCATCCGGAATCACCGCCTGAAGCTGTTTCGGCAAATCCAGCCGGTAGCTGGTGACAATCAGACAATCTGCCAGCTGTTGAAGCACCGCCGGGGTAATGCCATAGCGCCGGGCGTTGGATTCACTGCGGCTCCACTGGCGCAGGTAATTCACCCACAGCGCGTGGGCCTGAAAACCGCTGTCCTGACGCACACCGCCGCTGAGCTGTGGATCATCCGGCAAGGCAAACAGATCCACATTATCGCTAAACAATTCACTGACTTTTTCTTCACGTGGCTGCTGCACCTGGCTGAGCTGTTCGAAGGTGGAAAGCGGGGGCAGCAAGCCTTCCAGCAGTTCGCCGAGCGTTGCCGCATGGCTCTGTAATTCACGTACGACATTTTCAGCCTGGCGACGCACGCTGGCGGCATCAGGCTGCGGCGCGCGCTGCCAACAGGACATCATCTGGCGCACGGCCTGATGCTGACGTTCACTCAGGCGGTCGAAACGCGCCGTGCGTAACGCAGGGACCGTGGCCTGCGACAGCCATTCGATCAGCCGTTGCAAACTGCTACCATCCAGCGCCTGTAACGTACCCCAACGCTGGCCGGGCTTCTCAATCAACTGTTGAACGGCTTCGTCGAGATTCAGCTTACGAACGAATCGGTCGTCCTGCGGCGTAATAGCCCATACAAGGCCTGGCAATGCGCCTTCGTGCTGTGGTTGGGTGTCGCTGACCCAGCGCGTCAGCGCCCGGGCGCGGGTGGGGATCTGCGCGCGTGCGGCCGCCGCATTGCAAATAAGCAGCAGGTCGGGCTGCATCTGCTGGCGATAATGTTCCAGCAGCCAGCGGCATTTACTGGCCCACAGCGCATCGTCAGTTGCCTGAGCGGGCAGCGGGATATCAATCAGGTCGACGTTATCCAGCACCCCATTTTCAGTTGGCAGAACCAGCTCAACGGTCAGCAAAGCCAGTGCGTTCAATGGCAGGCTGACGGCATTGTGTAACTGTTCATCGATCAGTGGATGCACCACCGTTTCGCCTTCCGGTTCGCTCTCAGGCGTCAGAAAACCCTCGGCGGGCAAGGTGAAACTGTCGACCAGCAGACTAAGTGGTGCGGCGAGTTCGCGCGCGTTTCCGCATTGCTGGAGCACATGCGCGAGCGTCAGCCACTGGCGGGTCAGTTCCTGCTGCTCACCCCACAGCAACGCCCAGGCGCTGGCTCGAGCACTCAGGTCGAGACACGGCAATAGCTGGATAAACTTCTGCCACAGGCTGTCGTCAATCTGCTGTTGATGGGCAGGCACATTTGATTGCCAGAAGTGGGCGATCGCCGCCACATCTTCTTTATTCATTCCCGGCACCGGTTGCGTCTGGCGAAGCGATTGCCAGGCATTCAACCGCGCGGCCACCACCGATTTGTCTACCTGACGCACTGCGCCTTGCTGCAACGCATGGGCGAGAAACACCTGCACCAGTTCTGCCTCACGCATAATGCGCAAGCGTAACGGGAAGGCGTCGTCCGGCGTTTGTGCGCTGTGGCTAAATCGTAGCGCCATCCGCGTCACGGCATGGCCCGGGTTAAGGTGCGTAAAGTAATCGAGCGTTTTACTGCCCGTGTGCACCAACAAACGGCCGTTTCCGCTGCTGCACAGTGTGCCAAGCAGGTGTGCTTTCGCTGCCTGAGAATGACCGTATAGCGCAATACTTGCCGGGGCAGATTGCGCATTTTGCAGCGCCGTTTCCTGCGCTTTCAGCTGATACAGACGCGTGAGCAACGCGTCGGCATCGGTATCGAAAAGTGGGGAGGTCCGACGGCTCGCGTGGGACCAGTCGATGATAGTTTGCAGTCGGCTCATTTCAGATACACGCTCCCGCTGTCGATCCAGTAGTGGCTTCCGCTGTGGCGGCGGTCGGCCAGAGTATTCAGTTTCAGCGTCAGGGCGTCCGGCGCTACCGGCGTGCCGTCCTGAAGCCAGGCGTCCGCCAGCACAAACGCTTCCGGACCTTCCGCTTTATTGCCGCCGCTGAGTTGCAAGCGAACCTGCAATACGCCATCTCCGGCGATGGCTTTTGCCACTTCCGGGGAGTTGATGCTCAGGGTATACAGCGGCGTCGCGGGCCAGCGAGCATTGGCGAGTTGACGGAAACCGAGTGTGACATTGCCGCGCAACGGGAAATGCACCCGGGTATCGACCTTCGCTCCCGGTTTGTCCAAATCGAGTTCTGAATACCAAATGTTTTCTTCGCGCAGCGTGTTAACGGTGCTGTCCAGCACGCCGAGATAGCGCACGGTAGAGTAGGCGCCGATATCTGCCGCCTTGAAATTAAAGCGCGGCAGACGCAAATCCAGCGCCAGGCTGCACAGCATCGCGCCGACGGCCGCGGTGGATTTCGGGTTGCCGATGCGTCCCTGTTGGCTAAACGGATACCATTCGTGAACGTGATAGCTGTCCATCCACACCATGCGATTCACCGGCACCGGCTGTAAATAGCGGATCAGCGCCTGTACGCCCGGCAGGCAACCCGGACGACCGGTCACCAGCAGTACGTCGCAGGCATAATGTGAAATCGCTTCGCACACCGCATGCAGCGGGGCGGCGATGGTAAACTCACCCGCCAGCATCGCGTCATGTAAATCGCGGAAACTGACCTGCATCGGTGTCGCGAATAAATCGAAAGGATCTGAACCGGCTGGCTGCGCGTGGCTGATGGCCTGGCCGACGTAGTTCATCACGTTGCGGGTGGGCATTTGCGGTAACAGTTCACCAAAGGTGGCATGCAGGCCCGCCAACGGATCGTTAATGTCGCTCTCTTCCCATGCGCCAAGAATGGCGTGACCGATAGGCATAAACAGCTGCAGTGCGGTTTGTTGGCGCAGCACGGCCTGCGTATCAATGCGCCCAGAATCGCCAAACAGTGTCGCCATCAGGGCAGGCGCATCGGCAATACCGGATTTTTGCAGCTGAGTTTGCAGCGCGGGCAGTACGCAGCGCTGAATAATGTCGAGTAGAATGTCGTCGCCCGCCACCTTAAAACCTTCACGGAACAGCAACTGCGGCGTGATTTTGACGTTGCTGCCTGTGCCTTCATCCAGGCGATAATGGGTGATCGCCATATCGGTGGTGCCGCCGCCTAAATCGATGGCCGCGACGCGCAGGGCACGACCCGGACGGCTACCGGGTTCCGGCTCACGATCCGGCCGAGCAAGGGCGGCGAAGAACGCTTCCGTCTGCCCGCCGAAATGCGACATGGCCTCGTTGTACAACCACACTAACTGCCCACAGCTGGCCTCATCCCACTCCATGTGGATTTTCGGTACCGGAACGACGCTCTTATCCTGCTGTTTTTGCGTCACAAAATCGTCGTCCTGCGGGTGCCAGCCCAGCGCTTTCCACACCAGGGCAATGGCTTCAAACATACGGCGACGGAAAATCTCGCGTTCCTGTTTCGGCATCGCCGACGGCAGGGTCAAAATCAGGGTACGCAACTGGCGCGGTGAAGACGGGAAACCGAGACGCTGACGGGTCGCCACACTGTTAATTTGCCCCAGCGCCTGCGACAGAATTTCGCATAGCATGTGCGTCATCAACGTGCTGCGGCTGTACTGTGGCGAAAAGACCGGCATCCGCTCATCCTGCGGCAGCGTAAACAGCGGCTGTCCGTCGTCATTCATCAGATAGGCCAGCGGGAAAGCGGCCGCCCGCGGCTCGCGTTGCGTGCGGCTGTTTATCTGGCTGAAACGCCAGTCCTGGACTGTCGGGGTTTCATCCCATAAATAGCGGCGTGGGCTGGAGATCCCACTGTTGCCTTCGGTGCCCAGACGCTGCATCGCCAGCTTGCGAGCTTCATCGCCCACGCGAACGATTGACGGCCAGACGAACGCATCTTCGCGCCCGCTTTCCACAGAGAAATGCTGTTTGCCAAAACGCGCTTCGGAGAACTCCAGGCGGCTGGTGAACAGCGGGGCGTTGAGGAATTGCGGCTCGCTGAGCGACCGTACCTGTAGTTCAGCGGTCTGGCGCAGGCCATCGTTAGCATCGCCATGATCTTCGATGATCACGCCGCACGTATGGCTGTTGCCGACGTCCAGAATTAGGTCCACCGGGATCGCCGGTGTGCTGACAGTGGCAGTGGCGATTTTCACTTCCGGCACGCGGAGCTGTTCACCCAGCAGCGCCAGCAGATTCAGCCAGTGGCCCTGATATTCAAAACCGCGCATCGCCTGGGCAATATCGCGCTCGCTGCGGTTCTCTTCCACGCTGGCATAGTGGCTGAAGACTTCGCGTAGCCAGCCGTCAATCCAGGTCTGATCGAGGAAATCAGCCACTTCTTCATCACGCCAGGCCAGTGCAAAACGGGTGCCGTTCAGCAAGTCATTGCCGACCGGGGCCAGCGCAGAAGGGGCGTCATCACGAATTTGGCTATCGAGCGCGAGTGTGACGCGGTGGGTGTTTCCGGCGCTGTCCGGTTCCGGCAGTTTGCGTATTTGCACCCGTGCCCAGTTGTCCGGGCCTTCGACAAAAGTGCGTGGCGGATTAAACCGCAGGAATGGCAGCGGGAGCCAGACGCCGTCAAGCATCGCCAGAGATTGCTCGAGCGGCAGGGTGCTTTCAGGTTTCACCACTTCCGCCTGCTGGCCGTCAATGGCTGGCAGCGTGTAGCGGCTGTTGACGATGTCGTAATTCAGACGCAGCAGCGGGCCATTGGCGGTTTTGCGCACGAAGCGACCATTGCTTAAGGAATCCTGCGGCGTCAGACCAAAATCAAGAAACTGCACACCGCTGTTGGCAATCAGTGTGACGCTTTGTTGATAATCGCAAAGAGTGACCAGCATTAGCGCGCCCCCACTTTACGGAATGTCAGCGGTACGACGGTGTTGGCATCGTAGCGTCCGGTGCATTCGGCCACATCGCTGACGCCAGCTTTACAGGTAATTTCCGGTACCGGATAGCGTGAGCCATCGCTGCAACGCGCGTTGCCGCGGCTTTTCACCAGCAGCTCGCCGTTCTGATGCAGGCCAGAGAAAATTTCAGCTTTACAGACCACGTTGTCACCCTGCACCAGGCGCGCGTTGCCTTTATTGTTGAGAATTTGATAGCGCAGTGAAGGGGCTTTACCGGTGACCGGATCTTTCACATCGATCATCACCCGCCAGGTGCCGTTGAGGAATTTCGTGGTGCCAGCGCGCATCTGATCGGCCTCCATCACCAGCGCATCTTTCGGAATAGCAGCGATAACCACCGGTTTTGCTTCCGGCTTTTCTTCTTTAACCGGCTCGTTGACGCTCGCAAGGTGCAGCGGCAGCGTATGCGTCAGCTCTGGTAGCGGCGGGGCCGTTGGTTTTGTCAGCGCAATAGGTTCGACAGGGGCCAGAGTCGGTTCGGCGGAGGTCGTGGCGCGTGGCCACATCAGCGGTCCGGCAATGGCTGCGACGAACACGGCAGCCACCGGTAGGCTCCACAGCGGAATGCGACGGGATTTTTTCTCAGCAACGATAACCGCCGGAACCTCAGGTTCGATGCTTTCTTCAATGTGTGCCGGTTCGAGAAGCGCTTGTGGCTCTGCGGCAACGGTTATCGCCAGCGGTGCGGCCAGCAGCGGCTCATCGGCCTGGCTGAAGGTCACTTTCAGCGCGTCTTCATCCGGGATGTCTTCATAAAGGTCGATAACGGGTTCAGGCACGGGGGCCAAATGCAGGCAGCCAAACAACGCTTCGCGGGCGCTTTCGTTCAGATTCACAAAGCCCCAGAAAGTGATAACCGGTTTGCCGCCGACCAGGAAAACGTGGTTTTCGCCGGGAAACTGCAGCGCTTTTTCCAGCAGCGCGCCAAACAGCTGCTGCGCGGTTTTGTCGGACTGATGGCATTTGCGCGCCAGGCTCAGGGCGCCGTCGGCCATCGTTTCCAGCTGATTCAGCGCACGCTCACGCAAATCTTCATCGGCCGCTTTCCACGCCAACACATCGCCTTCAACCGGCGAATACCAGTCCACGCGATCACCGTCATCGTTGACCTGCGGGATAGCCAGACACTCAACCAGCGTCTGCTGTTTGCGCAGACGCAGCGTCTCACGAATCTGTAATGCTGATGCAAATACGGCCTGGCCGCCGCCGCCCACGGACTGGAAATCGTCCAGACTGCCGCTGCGTAATAGAGTTTTTGCCACGTTCTTATCCCATCGACTTTTTCACACCGTTACTCTAACGCAGGCGGGAAGGGGATAAACGGGCGAGGAAAAGCCAAAAACAGCAAATACTCTGGCTATTGAAAACGCGTGAAAAGCTTGCTTTTTGAGAAAGTTCTTAAGTTAAATTATTGGCGAATAAAACGGCGGATTGGGCTGGATAAGCATAACCTGATGCCGTTTGGTTATTTGCCAGAATAACTGCCTTGTGCTGTGATTAAGCCTCAAATAATAAAACTAAACAGGCTTATCACTATGTCTCCAACATCGACAGGGAAAACGCTGCTGGCCTTGGCCCTCAGCGCATTATTACCGGCAGGGGCCGCGATGGCGGCAAATAATGACACCCTTATTTACTGCTCTGAAGCGTCACCGGAGTCGTTCAACCCACAGATTGCCAGCTCCGGACCGTCGTTCGTTGCCAGCTCGCAGGTGCTGTACAACCGGTTGATCAATTTCGATCCGCAGAAAAACACCCCGATTCCGTCGCTGGCCACCGACTGGACCATTTCCCCGGACGGTAAAACCTATACCTTTACGCTGCGTCAGGGCGTGAAGTTCAACAGCAATAAATTCTTCAAGCCGACGCGTGATTTCAATGCCGATGACGTTATTTTCTCGGTGATGCGCCAGAAAGATGAAAATAATCCTTATCACAAAGTGTCGCAGGGGAATTACGAATATTTCACCGACGTCGGCCTCGATAAGCTGATTAAAAATGTGAAGAAGATCGATGATTATCACATCCAGTTTGAGCTGACCGAACCGAACGCCGCTTTCCTCGCCGACTGGGGAATGGATTTCGCCTCGATTCTTTCGGCTGAATACGCCGATGCGATGATGAAAAAGGGGACGCCGGAATACGTTGATACCTGGCCTATCGGCACTGGGCCATATGCCTTCCAGCAATATAAGGTCGATTCACTGATCCGCTATGTTGCCAACCCGAACTACTGGGACGGCGAGGTGCCAACCAAACACCTTATTTTCTCTATCACGCCGAATGTGGAAACCCGTCTGGCAAAACTGCAAACCAATGAGTGCCAGATTATCCCTGCGCCGTCCCCGGTGCAGTTCGACGTGATTAAAAAGAACAACGATTTGGTGCTGCATTCCGTTGAGGCGCTGAACGTCGGCTATCTGGCGTTTAACACCGAGAAAAAGCCGTTTGATAACGTGTTGGTGCGTCAGGCGTTGAACTACGCCACGGACAAAAAGGCGATCGTCAATGCGGTGTTTATGGGGTCCGGTACGGTAGCAAAATCACCGCTGCCGCCGAAAATGCTCGGTTACGACAATAATTTGCCGGACTACGGTTACGACCCTGAGAAAGCCAAAGCGCTGCTCAAGCAGGCGGGGCTGGAAAAGGGCGCAGAAGTGACGCTGTGGTCGATGCCGGTGCAGCGCCCGTATAACCCGAACTCGCGCCGTATCGCCGAGATGATCCAAAACGACTGGGCGAAAGTGGGGATCAAAGCCAAGATCACCACTTATGAATGGGGGGAATACCTATCCGGGATGCGCAAAGGTGAACACGATTCGGCGCTGTTTGGCTGGATGTCCGACAACGGCGACCCGGATAATTTTGCCGACACACTGCTCGGCTGCGACAGCATAAAAACCGGCTCCAATGCCGCGCGCTGGTGCGATAAAGGGTATGATGGCCTGGTGAAAAAAGCCAAGCTGACCAGCGATCCGGCCGCGCGCGCCAAGCTGTATCAACAGGCGCAGGAGATTTACTACCAGCAGGCTCCATGGATTGCCCTGGCCAACGGTAAAACCTTCTTCGCCACCCGCAGCAACGTGACCGGCTACAGCGTCAGCCTGATGGGCAGTGATTTTTCGAAAGCGAAGCTGAATTAAGGAGCAAAAATGTCACATTTGGATGAGGTAAGTACCCGGGTAGATGCGGCCATTGAGGACGGTTCTATTATCGGCATGAATGAGTTGCTGATTGTATTGAGTGATGATGCAGAACTGAGCCGGGAAGATCGTTATGCCCAGCAGCAGCGCCTGCGCACTGCTATCGCCCATAAAGGCCGTCATCACAAGGAAGAAGAGGACGCTCGCCACGAAAGCCTCACCAAAGGTGGCGCGATTCTTTGAGTTTTTGCTTTACGGCATTCCCCGTAATGGGGGAATGCCAGTCCCATTGATAAAATCATTCCAGCATGAACACGGTATGTCCTGAAACTGGCGTTGGCTATTACGTTATCGTTATATTGATGAGATCAATAATAAATCCTATGACGCCCGCTTAAAAAGCATTGAATTCAGTAATGCGACCTATAGAACCGAATTGATATAAATCAAAGCACAACGAATTATCTATAAGCCTCAATCCACATGCAAAAATATCACAATAAAATCAGCGGGATGATTTACATCGGGTTCTTTTCCGAATAATACTGATCAGTATAATGCACTTTGAAATCACCACCAGGCAAGATATCTCTCTGATTAGGTAATGTTTATAATCGATTTAGCTATTTTAATGGATATGGTACGTCATTTAACGCGTTGATAAATGGCACAGCAGTTGTCTATTTAACGCTGGAGTATATAAACTCAACATATTGTCCTGCTTTTAATGGTGATTACTCTCTACTGAGCAGCAGTCTATGGACGATGAAATATAGCGCATGAAATTATGGATAATATCAATGGCAAATAATGGATTATATTTTACGCTGAATGTAAAAGGTTTACCCGGTAACACTTTTTCGGTCGTGGGTTTTACCTTACAGGAACAGTATTCAGCCCTGTTCTCTCTCGAACTGGAGCTCGCCAGCGCGATACCTGCTGTCGATTTTGGTACAGTGTTAGATAAAGATATTACGCTGACGGTCTGGCGTGATGCTGTCATACAACGTGTTGTTAACGGCATTGTGGTGTCGATGGAGCAGGGCGACACCGGTTTTCGCCGCACCCGTTATTCACTTTCAGTTCGTCCAACGCTCTGGCGTGCCAGCCTGAGACGTAATTCACGGATATTTCAGCAACAAAATCTGCAAACCATCGTTGAAACGCTACTGGGTGAGCATGGTATCAGTGACTACGCCTATTCACTGCGCTATGAGCACGCTGTCCGTGAGTTCTGCGTCCAGTATCAGGAAGACGATTTAACATTCATAGAACGCATGTTTGCCGAGGAAGGTATCTTTTACTTCTTTGAACATGACGGTGACAAGCACACACTGGTCTTCGCTGACCACTGTGACGGCCAGAATGCCGGCCCCGTTTTACCCTACAACGTCGCCCCGGCTCAGAAGTCCTGTATCACGACGCTGCGTCGGCGTGAAAGCCTGCGCCCGACAGACGTCCTGTTAGGGGATTACACCTTTAAAAATCCCCCTTGGGATGCGGTTTACCGCGATCACGCGCGGGATATGCAGCATCAGAAGCAGCGCTATTTTCATTACGATTATCCGGGGCGCTATAAAGATGAATCCGGGGAACGCTTTTCCCGCTGGCGGGTGGAAGCGCTGCGTAATACCGCCCATCAGGGAGACGGGGATTCTAATTACGCCGCCCTGCAGCCGGGTACGGACTTTACGCTGACTGACCATCCCCGTGCGGAGATGAACACTCGCTGGCAAATAACCTGTATTACCCACACCGGTCACCAGCCGCAGGCACTGGAAGAAGAAGCCGGTGAGGCGGGAACCACGTTGGTCAATCAGTTCACCTTTATTCCCCGCAACCAGACCTGGCGCCCTTTGCTGACGGATAAACCGCGTATCGATGGGGCGCAAATTGCCGTTGTCACAGGGCCTCCCGGCGAAGAGATTTACTGTGATGCGTATGGTCGTATACGGGTTCGTTTTCTCTGGGACCGGTCAGGAAAAACCGATGACAGCAGCTCCTGTTGGATACGGGTTTCCCAGCCCTGGGCGGGAAAAGGCTGGGGTGGCCTGGCCATCCCGCGCATTGGCCATGAAGTTATTGTTGAATTTCTGAACGGTGACCCCGACCAGCCGGTGGTCATCGGGCGAACTTACCATGCCAATAATTTGCCGCCGGGTGGCCTACCCGGAACCAAAACCCAGATGAGCCTGCGCTCTCAGACCCATAAAGGTGCTGGATTTAACGAACTGCGTTTTGAAGATGAAAAGGGCAAGCAGGAAGTGTTTATCCATGCCCAGAAAGATATGAACACCAAAATATTACATGATCGTACGATGACAATAGCCAACAACGATACTGAAACAATTGGTGGATTTCAGAATATCACGGTGGATAAAGATCAGACACTGACGGTGAAAGAAAACAGGATAGAAAATATCACTGGCAATGAAACTATTACAATTGGTGGAGGCGAAGAAGTTACCGTCGATGGGACTTACACACTAACGGTCAAATCAGACTCCTGTAAAATTATACGTGGGGGAGCCAGCATAGAATTAATGAATGAATCTATTGATTTAAAAGTGGGCGCTGCGTCTATTGCGATGAGAGCGAGTGGTCAGATTGAAATTTGCGGGGCGACAATTAAGATTACTGGAAGCGGAATTGTTGACATTGATGGTTCCGAAGTGCAAATCAACTAACAGTGATTTCGTTAATTCAACAAAGGATTGGGTAAGATAATGAACGAAAATAGTGATGGTGTGATAAAAACGAATGATTCACTGCCCTGCATTACAAAATATAGGGTTGAGCAAGAGATTGCAATAAAACTTAATGACATCCCTGTTAACAGCACTCAGGTTAAAACGGATTATTCTATAACACATGCTGAAAATGAACCTCTATTGTATTCCGTGCATGTTGATGATTACATTTCAAAGATATCTCCGGATGCACATCAGCCGTTATTAGACATTGTCAAAGAAATTGACAGGCTAAAAAGTAATGTTGATGTGTGGATTCATCCTTCGACAGGAAAACCTGTGAGCATAATGAATCATCAACATATCATTACTGAATGGAAAACTTATAAAAAAGAGTTTCTTAAAAAGAATGAGTTTATTCGTGCTGAAGAAGTAAAGCAACAACTTATTAATTTTGTCTCAGCCTTCGATGAGCAAATTTGCTCCCATGAACAGTTAGTGTCTAATCTGGATGCTCAAATATTCTTTACCACTTTTTTTGATCGCTTTTTAGTTCGCACGCAAAATTTTGAGCGTGATGTGTTGATGGATTTTAATTCGCAGCTTTTTGAAAAAGTGGTGACGCCACTAACTGTAACGCAGAAGATCGTTCAGGAATCCCCTGAGAGCGTTGTGGTGCGCAAAACGGGAAAACCCACTGGCTTTATTGATGTCGGTGAGATAGAACGGCAATATAACCAAAAATACAAGCCATCTCTTGATTATCAGTTTTCAACCTACTCTGTGGAATATGATTCTCAGGTTGAATTTAATACCGTCGGTAAATATTTGGAATATGCAGACATCCGAATGCGGGAGCGAGTAGAGAGTAATGTTGAACTGGATATTAGTTGCAGGATTCGGAGGAAAGTCTAATGGCTCAATCATTTGTTCGCCAGGGGGTTAATATCATTTGCAGTAACATGACCGTGTCATCCCCCAGAAAATTAGGCTTGCATCCGGATAAGGTACTTGTGAAAACTGCAGGCATAACGATAAACACGGTTGTTCCTGCGCCCTTGTTAAATATTCTGGATAAAAAACTAGATGATTGCTTTAAATGCAAAATGCCGAAAAAAGTGTGGGGCGGACTGGCTTCATTTTTTGCAGGTGTTGCGATTGTGGCCATTGTTATCGTCGTGGTGGTGACCGCTCCTGTGTCGGGCCCCATTGTTGCCGCAATAGCCGGGGTTGCGACGGTGACATCCGCTATTGTTGTTGGCTCAGCCGCTGCTGTGGGCGGTATAGCATCCACAATCTATGCTGTTTATAAGCTAAGTCATGAATGCGACAGGGTTTTCGATGCACAATGGGTGGATTTCCACAATACGGTTTTATTTGAAAAGCAATATGCACTGCTCAATCATTCATTTTTAAAGTGCCCAGTCGGTGGCAAACTGAATATTATTATTAGTGACCCACTGGCTTCACAGGCGGCAAGATTACTATCCAGCGCTAACAACAAAGAAGTTTGGCTTCAGTGGACAAGTAAATTTATTACAGGCGTGTTAGCTTTTGGCTTCGGGAATCCTATTGGTGTAACTATTGCCTCTGGGATGGAAATCTATAGCACAATGACGGACAACGGTCTTTCCAACCAGAGAAGTAACTTATTGGACGAGGCGGAAAAAGCGACACAAGACCACGCAGTAAGTACTACAGCAGAGGAAGCGATTAAGCATAGTTTAATCCGCAGTGGTGGAATGATGATTTTAAATGTCGCCATCTACGCGGAGGGGAAAGGAATTTTAACCACCGCGCAGGCTAATACAGTATTAGATTGGTTAGTCAGTAATGGGAAAGTTTTTTCCTGGAATGATCTTGGTGCTGAATTTAAAAAAGGGATAGTAGGAGCATTGTGTGGTTTTGTGGTGGATCAAGTGTCTAACGGGATTGAGGACTATTATGAACAAAAATCTGGTCAGTACATGCGCACATTTAATTCTAAAGATCAAAATGATGAAAATAATATAAAGGTAATTGCCACGAAAATATAAGGAAATATAATGATTAGAGGCTTGGGTTATACTTTTGGTATGTTTATTGGCATCCCATTAATTCTCATGGTAGTTAACTTCCTTTTCTTTAGAGGCAATCAGGTAACACAAGGTGAGGTTACCGAATATATTGTGCACTCAAAAGTTATTGAAGTTTTTATCCCTACGGAATCTACAGAGATCTGGGACATTTACTACCCTAAATTAACGCGTGGTAATAATTCAAGATGCTTTTTCAAAACAATCTTTTACTCACAGGAGCATCATAAGCATATGGCATTGATTACTATTGATGGTTATGATTTTCGGGGTGAGTATCATTATGATAATAATAGAACCAGAAATGACGTGATTTATTCTGGTGGTAATTTCTTAGTTCGCGCTAACAAGGCGCAGTGGAATGACCCTGCTTACGGCACCGAAGCTAACCCGGTCCCTGTTTTCGGTGTGAAAGTCATTGAAAGTGGAACCGGGGACTCCCAGGTGGGATTTGATGTCCCGGATAATCTTAATCGTATATTTGTAGAGCAATACCTGGACCATTTTTTATCTAAAGAGGATTTTAAAAAACTCTTTGGATAAAAGATCGCAAGGAAGCGCAGAGGAGCCCATACGGATTCCTCTGTTCGCCTAATAAAAGACCACAACGATGAAAATAATATCAAAATAACTTCTGTGCTAAAATAAGGAAAAAGTAATGTTTAGGGGGTTAGGTTATACTTTTGGTATGTTTATTGGCATCCCATTGATTCTCATAGTAGTTAATTTCTTTTTCTTTAGAGGCAATCAGGTAACACAAAATGAGGTCACTGAATATATTGTGGATTCAAAGATTATTGAAGTTGTTATTCCTGCTGAATCTACAGAAATTTGGGATAGTTACTATCCTAGATTAACACGTGGTAATAATTTAAAATGTTTTTTCCAAATTATGTTTTACTCACAAAAATATCACAAGCATATGGCATTGATTACATTTGATGGTTATGATTTTCGAGGTGAGTATCATTATGATAATAATAGAACCAGAAATGACGTGATTTATTCAGGTGGATATTATCTGGTCCGAGCTAACAAGGCGCAGTGGAATGACCCTGCTTACGGCACCGAAGCTAACCCGGTCCCTGTTTTCGGTGTGAAAGTCATTAAAAGCGGAACCGGAGAGCCTGATGCGGAATTTGATGTCCCGGATAATCTTAATCGTATATTTGTAGAGCAATATCTGGACCATTTTTTATCTAAAGAGGATTTTAAAAAACTCTTTGGATAAAAGACCGCAAGGAAGCGCAGAGGAGCCCATACGGATTCTTCTGTTCGCCTAATAAAAGTCCAATACGATAAAAATAATATCAAAATAACTTCCACACTAAAATAAGGAAAAAGTAATGTTTAGGGGGTTAGGTTATACATTTGGTATGTTTATTGGCATCCCGCTCTTACTCATAATAGTTAATTTTTTATTCTTTCGTGGTAATCAGGTAACGCAAAATGAGGTTGCTGAATATATTGCAGAGTCAAGAGTTATTGAAGTTGTCGTTCCTGGAGGGATTGCACGTATTTCAGAAGGATACTATCCCAAATTAACTCAGGGTAATAATGTAAAAAGAATCTATCGAATCATATTTTATTCACAAGAGTATCATAAATATATGATGTTAATTACTTTCGATGGATTTGATTTTCGAGGGAAATATAATCATGATAACAATGACCTTCGAAATACCATCATTTATTTTGGTGGTAATTTCTTGGTTCGCGCTAACAAGGCGCAGTGGAATGACCCTGCTTACGGCACCGAAGCTAACCCGGTCCCTGTTTTCGGTGTTAAAGCCATTAAAAGTGGAACCAAGGACCTCCAGGTCGAATTTGATGTCCCGGATAATCTTAATCGTATATTTGTAGAGCAATACCTGGACCATTTTTTATCTAAAGAGGATTTTAAAAAACTCTTTGGATAAAAGACCGCGAGGAAGCGCAGAGGAATCTATTTGGATTCCTCTGTTCACCTAAAAAATACCGGTGCGATAAAAATAACATCAAAATAACTTCCACACTAAAATAAAGGAAAAGTAATGATTAAGGGATTAGGTTATACTTTTGGAATGTTTTTTGGCATCCCGCTCTTACTCATAATAGTTAATTTTTTGTTCTTTCGTGGTAATCAGGTAATGCCAAAAGAAGTTGATAACTATATCTCGAATTCAAAAATTATTGAAATTTACATTCCTACTGAAACTGAACAGGATTCGGAAGGGTATTATCCAAAGCTAACCCAAGGTGATAATGTTAAAAGAATTATTCGAGTCTGTTTTTACTCAACCGCGCATCGAAAATATCTGGAATTGATTACCTTTAATGGTTATGATTCCCGTGACGGAAATAATTATGATAATAATTTTGATAGAAGCGCAGTGATTTATTCTGGTGGTTACTTCTTAGTTCGCGCTAACAAGGCGCAGTGGAATGACCCCGCTTACGGCACCGAAGCGAACCCGGTCCCTGTTTTCGGTGTGAAAGTCATTAAAATAACCAGGGACTCCCAGGTCGCATTTGATGTCCCGGATAATCTTAATCGTATATTTGTAGAGCAATACCTGGACCATTTTTTATCTAAAGAGGATTTTAAGAAACTTTTTCGATAAAAGACCGCGAGGAAGCGCAGAGGAATCCATTTGGATTCCTCTGTTCGCCTAATAAAAGACCACAACGATGAAAATAATATCAAAATAACTTCTACGCTAAAATAAGGAAAAAGTAATGTTTAGGGGATTAGGTTATACTTTTGGTATGTTTATTGGCATCCCGCTCTTACTCATAATAGTTAATTATTTGTTCTTTCGTGGTAATCAAGTAACACAAAATGAAGTTTCTGAATATATTTCGAATTCAAAAGCCATTGAAGTTACCATTCCTATGGGAGCTACACGGTTATCGGAAGTCTACTATCCAAAACTGATGCAAGGAAACAATCTAAAAATATTCTTTAGAATTACATTCTATTCTTCAAGATATCATAAGTATATGGAGTTGATTACTTTTAGTGGTTATGACTTTCGTGGTGAATATCATTATGATAATAATAGAACCAGAAATACAGTGATTTATTCTGGTGGTGATTTCATAGTTCGCGCTAACAAGGCACAGTGGAGTGATCCCGCTTATGGTTCTGAAGCTAACCCGGTCCCAGTTTTCGGTGTGAAAGTCATTGAAAGTGGAACCGGGGACTCCCAGGTGGGATTTGATGTCCCGGATAATCTTAATCGTATATTTGTCGAGCAATACCTGGACCATTTTTTATCTAAAGAGGATTTTAAAAAACTCTTTGGATAAAAACACCGCGAGGAAACGCAGAGGAGCCCATACGGATTCCTCTGTTAGCGTAATCATTGTGGAAGAGTAAAACTGGGTGAGCGGTAAAGAACGTTCAGAACGATCGCCTGGCGACGAGCCAGGCACCGATGACCAGCATCACCGCGCCGCAAACCGGGCCGACCAGCGCGCGCCACGGAATGCCTTGCTGGCGCAGAATATCCATCGCTAACCCGCCTATTAACTGGCTGGCGACTAACACCGCAATGGTGGTTGCCGCGCCGACATACTGATAGCCGCTGATGCTGGCAAAAACGAAAAATGAGCCCAACAGGCCGGGAATTAACGTCCACCATTTGATGCTCGAGGCCAGTTCCTGAAAGCCGCTCAGCCCGTGTTTAATCAGCAGAATCGACACAAACAGCACAATACCGACCAAAGAATTGAGCAGCATGGCGATGAGGATCGTCGACGCCGATTGGGTGATGCGTACCATCAGCGTGTTCTGGATAACCAGACCAATACCGGCGGCAATCAGAAAGGTTAGGGTCAGCGACTGATTCATGCGCGAGCGTCCGGATCCTGACGATCGTCGAGCTGCAACTGCATAAACGTCAGATCGAGCCAGCGCCCGAACTTGGTACCGACCTGCGCCATTTGCGCGGTAGTGACGAAACCAAGCGTCTCATGCAGTTTCAGCGAGGCCTGATTCTGCGACTCAATGCCCGCGACCATCACGTGTTTGCCAATCTGTTTTGCCTCGGCGATAAGCTGAGTCAGCAGCGCCCGGCCAAGCCCTTTACCTTGATGCTGAGGGTGAACGTAAACGGAATGCTCGACGGTATGGCGAAAACCATCGAATGCGCGCCAGTCACCAAAAGAGGCGTAGCCGGTCACAGTGCCGTTTTCTTCACTGACCAACACGGGATAACCGGCAATCTGGCGGGCTTCGTACCACGCGATGCGGTTGTCGGTATCAACGGTTTGATCGTTCCAGATGGCGGCGGTGTGCAGCACCGCGTGATTATAAATTTCCGCGATCGCCGCGCAGTCTTCTTTGCTTGCGTAACGAATGTTCATGGCAGGCCTCAGTGTTCACTATAGTAGTACGTTATAGATACTATAGTTCTGTCCGGTTTGACAAGAGGGGGCTGAGGCTGTGGGTAGAAAACCGCAGAAATGCACTATAGTATTACGCCATGAATACTATTGAAGACAATCTCAACCAACGTATCAGCGCGCGCATTCGCATCGAGCGCGAATCCCGTGGCTGGTCGCTGAGCGAACTGGCAGAACGGGCAGGTGCGTCGCGCGCGATGATCCACAAGATAGAACGCGGTGACAGTAGCCCAACAGCGACTATGCTCGGACGGCTTTCTGGTGCGTTCGGAATCAGCATGTCCACGCTTATCGCCCGGGCAGAAATGCAAGAAGGAAAACTTCTGCGACTGGCGCATCAGCCAGTGTGGCGCGATCCGCAAAGCCACTATTTACGCCGCCACGTCTCGCCGCGCAGTGATTTACCGATCGATTTAGTGCAGGTCGAACTGCCCGGGGGCAGCGATATTCCGATGCCTGCGTCGTCGTATGCCCTGGCGCGACAACTGATCTGGCTCCAGCAGGGAGAACTGCTGTTTATCGAAGGCGACACCCGCCATGAAATGCAGGCCGGTGACTGCCTGGAGCTTGGGCCGCCGAACGACTGTCGTTTTGTGAACGAAACCGATCACCCCTGCATTTACCTTGTTGTGCGTTTGAATCATTCAGGCTCATAAAGACAAGGCGCAGATGCAGATCACCGTCCAGAATTAAAAGCTGAATTCCGAAAAAGGAGCAGAAAATGAGTCAACAGACTTCACGTCATCGTCGCTGGGTACTGGCATCGCGTCCGCACGGCGAACCGGTACAGGATAATTTCCGCCTCGAAGAGGGCGATGTTCCGACGCCCGGCAATGGGCAACTCTTGCTGCGTACCGTTTATCTTTCACTCGATCCTTATATGCGTGGCCGCATGAGCGACGCGCCGTCCTATTCGCCGCCGGTTGAAATCGGCGCCACGATGGTCGGCGGCACGGTCAGCCGCGTTGAGCAGTCGAACCATGCCGATTACAAAACCGGGGACTGGGTGCTGAGCTACAGTGGCTGGCAGAACTATGAGGTTTCCGACGGGCAGGGGCTGGTCAAACTCGGCGATAGCCCGGAGCATCCGTCATGGGCGCTGGGCATCCTTGGGATGCCGGGCTTTACGGCGTACATGGGGTTACTGGATATCGGACAGCCGAAAGCCGGTGAAACGCTTGTGGTTGCTGCGGCTACCGGGCCTGTGGGCGCGACGGTCGGGCAGATTGGCAAGATTAAAGGCTGCCGCGTTGTCGGCGTGGCGGGCGGTAGCGAGAAATGTCGTTACGCAGTGGACACACTCGGCTTTGACGTTTGTCTCGATCACCGGACTGATGATTTCGCTGAGAAACTGGCAAAAGCCTGCCCACAGGGCATTGACGTGTACTACGAAAACGTCGGCGGTAAAGTCTTTGATGCGGTGCTGCCGCTGCTGAACACCTCGGCCCGCGTGCCGGTGTGCGGCCTGGTGAGCGGCTACAGTGCCACCGAACTGCCAGCCGGGCCGGATCGCTTACCGTTGCTGATGGGCACGTTGCTGAAAAAGCGCATTCGCATGCAGGGCTTTATCATCGGTCAGGACTACGGGCACCGCATCGGCGAGTTCCAGGCTGACATGGGCCAGTGGATAAAGGACGGTTCGATAAAATATCGTGAACAGATGACTGACGGGCTGGAAAATGCGCCAGAAACCTTTATCGGCATGTTAAAAGGTAAAAATTTCGGTAAAGTCGTTATTCGTGTCGACAGCGACGCGTAAAAAAACCACAGCGGCGCCATGTGCGCCGCAACTTTTCGTGCAAAAATCCCATTAGCGTCTTTAATTAATCGTGCAATAGCATATTTGTATGATGTGTACGGCCTAAATTAACAACCTAATAATTAAAAAGTTAATATTTGCAGCAGATTGATCCATGTTATTTCCAACACCACCCACGATACAGGATATATCCTGATATTGTGCTGAGTTGTTTGCTCGCAGGCCGTAACGAGAAAAATGATTATGGAAACAGGAAATAACCATGCTTGATTTTGAAAAAGCGCAACGAATGAGCCTGACGATGCAGGTCGAAATGAATTTAAAAAGCGCGTTGATTATTGGGGCCCTGAAGCCTGGTGCCCGTTTGGTCACCCGGGACCTGGCTGAACAACTTGGTACCAGCATTACCCCGGTTCGCGAAGCACTGCTACGGCTGGTGTCTTCCGGGGCGCTGCAGGCCACACCGGCGCAGGCATTTTTGGTGCCGGAAGTGTCACTCCAGCGGTATAACGAAATCAATCAGATCCGTAAGAAGCTGGAAAGCATGGCAGCGTCTGCGGCAGCATTGCTGATGACGGAGGAAAAGCTGCGGGGTTTACGCAGCCACGTTGACGCCTTCCATGACGCCAAAGCACAGGGCGATATGGAAAGGGCCTTACAGTCCAACTGCCGGTTCCGTTTTCATCTGTATGACTACGCAGAAATGCCGACACTGATCGCGCTTATCGAACAGCTGTGGGTGCGCATCGGGCCGTGTTTTAATTTCCTGCATCCGCTGTCGTGCGAAATTTTCAAACAGGACCGTTATTATGACGATCTACTGAGTGCGCTGGAAAAAAGGGATCAAGCAGAGAGTGGGGCGGCGATTTGTCGGGCTATCGATCAGGGTGCGGCTATTTTGCAACGACAATACGTAAATTAATACAGGTAATTAATTTCGGTTATTAATAAATGTTCGCGTGCCGGATATTCCGGCACGCTGATTATATTACTGGAACTGATAAGCCACCGATAAACCCACACCATAATTACGGCCAGGCGCAGGCTCGTAATAACGACCGTTAGATTCGTTCACAATCACCGAACCCACGTATTCGCGGTCGAACAGGTTATCGACGCGGCCAAAGACATCCATTTTCCAGTTGTCGGCAATGTTGAATTTATAACCGGTATTCAGGCCGACCACGGTCCAAGACGGCGCTTTGGCGGTGTTTTCGTCATTGGCCATGATATCGCTCAGATAGCGGATATCGCTGCCCGCGTACCAGCCCATCTCAGGCTCATAGCCAAATGAGGCGTAACCCATATTGCGCGCAATCCCTGGAATGCGATTGCCGTTGCAGTTGGCGTCGTCACAGACATTGCTGCGGTAGGTCGCGTCCAGCCACGTCCAGGCGGCTTTCAGTTTCCAGCTTTCACCGAACTGCTGATCGAGCGACAGCTCCGCGCCCTGACGACGGGTTTTACCGGCGTTTTTATAGGTGGTGCGCCCGCCGCTGCTGGTGTCGGTCACGATTTCGTTATCGGTGTCAGTCTGGAACAGGGCGGCAGTCAGCAGGCCGTTGCCAATCCGCGTTTTGCTGCCGATTTCGACCGTTTCGTTAGTCGATGGCTCGAGGCCGAAGTTCAGCCCGCTCTGGTTATCCGGACGATACGAAAGCTCGTTGATGGTTGGCGTTTCAAAGCCGCGTCCCGCTGAAACGTACACATTCCACGCATCGGTCACCGCGTATTTCAGGGAGCCTGCCGGGAGCCATTTATGGTAGCTGGCCTCGCCGCTGTCGTCGCCGTTACCCGGCGTGACGTAGGAATCATTGGAGTCGAACCACACCGAGCTATAGCGCACGCCTGCGTCCAGCGACAGTTTATCGGTCAGCTGCCATTGGGTTTGCAGATACGGGTCGAGGTTCCACATCAGGTTACGCTCGTTACGGCGCATCGCGCCTTGCTGACCGTATTCCGGCACGCCGTTATCCATCACAAAGTTTTCGTAACCTTTGCGCTTTTCGCTCATGTTTTCGTAATCGAGGCCAGTGGTAAACGTGACCGGCACCAGCAGTTCGCCGCGGTGCGTCCAACGGGTATCAATGCCCTGATAATGACGGTCGAGGTCAATCACGCCGCCGGAGTGGGAAGGCTTGAGCTGTGGTGCCATCGGGATCGACTGATACTGCGTGGTCTGGCGTTCCCCGGCGTACATCATCACGCTCAGGTCATCGTTTTCGCTCAGCTGGCGCTCATAGCGCATACCCGCTTGGGTCTGTTTGATATCTTTGCGGGTGTTGTACTGATCGCCACGCGGTGATTGCTGCGGATCGTCACGCCATTCGCTGTAGCTCAGCCCGCCCGGATCGTTAGCATTGATATCCACGCTGTTGAACATCAGGGTCAATTTGCTGACATCGTTAATGCGCACGCCGAGTTTGGCGTTGGCGAGGTTTTTGCGCGCGCCGCTGTGATCGCGATAACCGTGGGTGTCGAAACGGGTGGTGGAGACGGTGTAATCCACATCTCCTGCGTGCGTCCCGTCGCCGACGGCGCCGCTGGCTTTCAGGCCGTAACGCCAGCTGCCATAGCTGCCGTAATAGCTGCTGGCTTCAATGGTTGTCGGCTGCTGGCCGGTTTCGGTGGTGACGTTGATCACCCCGCCGGAGGAGTTACCGTACAACGCGGAGAACGGGCCACGCAGTACGTCGATATTTTCAACGCTGCTGATGTCGATATTCGACGTCTGGCCCTGGCCATCCGGCATCGTGGAGGGGATACCGTCCACATAGATCCGGATGCCGCGCACGCCGAACGTCGAGCGAGAGCCGAACCCGCGAATAGACAGTTGTAAATCCTGGGCAAAGTTCTGACGGTTCTGAACCTGCAGACCGGGCACCGAACCGAGGGATTCAGACAGGTTCACGCGCGGCGCGGCGTGGCGCATATCGTCGCCATTTACCACGTTGACGGCGGCGGGCGTGTCGAGTTCAGAGATACCTTGCGGGCTGGCGGAGACGACCATCGTCTGTTCATCGGCGGCGACCGCGTCTGGCAGTGAAAAGAGCGGTAAAAGTAATGCCGGAAGCGCGGCCCTGCGGACAGTAATGATTTTCATGCAATTCTCGTGATAATGAACCAAATGGAACAACTGTGAATATGTTACTGCTTTTGTAAATTATTTGAAAATCATAACGGCGCTTAACGTTAAGTGAAGGTTTAACAATGGCACATTTCAAGCGTTACGGCGGAATTATCGGTGCCCTTTTGGGTGAATAATGATTATTATTCTCAACAACTAACGTGGCGCAAAGACGCTACGAGCAGGAAGCATGTCGGGCAATACATATTTTTGTCTTTAAAAGGGAGTCGTCATGTCTTTACGTCATATGTCCATGCCGCGTTTGCGCCGTTCTCTGCTGTTATCTTCCCTGCTGATTGCGGGCTCATTTAGCGCCCATGCGGCGGATGAAATGCTGCGCAAAGCCGTCGGCAAAGGGGCCTACGAAATGGCGCTCAGCGAGCAAGAAAATGCGCTGTGGGTGGCTACGTCACAGAGTCGTAAAACCGACAAGGGCGGGGTGATCTATCGTCTTGATCCGGTCACGCTGGAGGCGACCCAGCTGATTCACAGCGATTTGAAACCGTTCGGCGCGACGATTGATAACCAGACACAGACTCTGTGGTTTGGCAACACCACCCATGGCACCATCACCGCCATCGATGGCAAAACCGGCGATGTAAAAGGGCGCGTGGTGCTGGATTCACGTCAGCGCAGCGAAACCGTGAAGCCGTTGCAGCCGCGCGAGCTGGCGTCTAATGACAAAACCAACACCGTGTACGTGACTGGCGTCGGCAAAGAAAGCGTGGTTTGGGTGATTGACGGCGCAACGCTGAAGCTGAAAGCGACCATCAACGGAACGGGGAATCGCAGCACCGCTCTGGCACTGGATAACGATGCGCAGCGCCTGTACACCGTGAGCGCTGACGGTGAGCTGATCACCATTAACACCGCCAGCGACAGCATTTTGACCCGCCAGAAACTGGTGGATGACGGCAAAGAACACGCCTTCCTGAATATCGCGTTGGATACCGCCCATCACCGCGCATACATCACCGATTTCAAACAACCGGAGCTGCTGGTGGTGGACTACCGCGACGGCAAAGTGCTGAACAAAATCGCGGTACCAGAATCGCTGGCCGTGAAGTTCAATCCGGTACGCAATGAAGTTTACGTGACTCACCGCAAGGCCGGGAAAGTCAGCGTGATTGACGCGAAAACCTATAAAGTGGTGAAAACCATCGATACCCCGACGTACCCGAATAGCCTGGCGCTTTCCGCTGATGGCAAAACGCTGTACGTGAGTGTGAAGCAGGAATCCACCCGCGAGAAAGAAGCGACGCAGCCGGATGACGTGATTCGTATTACGCTGTAATCCACAAAAATGCCCGGCAAGCTTTCGCCGCCGGGCTTTCACTATCCTGCCCGGTGGCGCTTACGCTGACCGGGCCTTCAACTCTACTTCACCTCGTCCGGATGAACCGGCGCGGTACTGTGTATTTCATTCACGCGCTTACGCACGCCAAACCAGCCCGCGACCAGCAGCACAGCCAGCAACGGAATCGAGCCAATGGTGTAAGTGCCGTTCGGATAATCGAAGGCCATCAGCACCAGAACGCTCAACAGGAACAGCAGCGTCAGCCATGAGGTGAACGGCGCGCCTGGCATTTTGAAGCTGACGTCCGCACATTTGCCTTCTTTGATGAACTTACGCAGACGCATCTGGCACACCACGATAAACGCCCAGGAGGCGATAATGCCGATCGACGCGACGTTCAGGACAATCTCAAACACCTGTGAAGGCACCAGATAGTTCAGGAACACACCAAAAACATACACCACCAGAGTGGCGAGGATCCCCGCGTAAGGGACATGTTGTTTACTCATTTTGGACATGAACTTCGGCGCGGAACCGCCCATCGACATTGAGCGCAGAATACGGCCCGTCGAATACAACCCGGAATTCAGGCTAGACAGCGCAGCCGTCAGAACCACCATGTTCATCACATCGCCAATATAAGGCACGCCAAGCTTGGAGAAGAAGGTCACGAACGGGCTTTGCCCCGCCTGATATGCATTCCATGGCAACAGCAACACCAACAGCACCACCGAGCCGACGTAGAACAGACCGATACGCCAGATAACGCTATTAATGGCCTTCGGCACCATGGTCTGCGGATCTTTACATTCACCCGCCGCAGTACCGACCAGTTCAATTGACGCAAACGCGAATACCACGCCCTGAACCAGCACCAGCGCCGGAAGCAGGCCATGCGGGAACAGGCCGCCGTTATCGGTTATCAGATGGAAGCCCGTTGCTGCGCCGTCGAGCGGTTTTCCGCTGCCGAGGAAAATCGTCCCGACCACCAGAAAGGCGACAATCGCCAGCACTTTAACCAGTGCGAACCAGAATTCCATCTCGGCGAACCATTTCACGCCGATCATGTTCATGGTGCCGACAATCGCCAGTGCGCCGAGGGCAAAGACCCACTGCGGCACATCGCCAAACGCGCCCCAGTAGTGCATGTACAGCGCCACGGCGGTGATGTCGACTATCCCGGTCATCGCCCAGTTAACAAAGTACATCCAGCCCGCCACATAGGCGGCTTTTTCGCCGAGAAATTCACGCGCGTAGGAAACGAAGCTGCCGCTGGACGGACGGTGAAGCACCAGTTCGCCGAGCGCACGAAGAATGAAGAAGGAGAAAATACCGCAGACCAGATAGACGATGGCGAGAGAAGGGCCCGCCATCTGTAAACGTGCACCGGCGCCTAAAAACAGACCCGTACCGATTGCACCGCCGATGGCGATCATCTGAACCTGACGGTTGCCCATCGCCTTGTGATAACCCGCTTCATGCGAGTTCAGCCAGCGGCGCTTAGCTGCGTGATGCTCCGCCGCGCTGTCGTGTTTTGTGTTCATCAATGTATCCTGATTACCTGTCTTTACCCCAATCTGGGGCCCAATAAAGTCCCGCTGCGAGTAAACGATTGCGCAGCAGCACACAATGCTGCCTTTCTCAGGATTCTGATGCAGAGATAAGGCAAAACATGGCGCTGCATCCTACCCGCAAATGATTAGCGACGCAAAACATACCCGCCGATCCAGTGACCGACGTTGAAACAATTCGTGTGGTCAGATCTGCTGATTAATCGGAAACTAACAGAATAACTAATCGGGTGGGATTCCAGTCAGTTACGACAGACGTAGCGCATCAATCAGCAAGGCAAATGCCGCCGTGTGCTGGCGTCTTCCTGGGTAGTAGAGGTAATACCCGGGGAATGGCGGGCACCAGTCTTCGAGGACTCTCACCAGTTTTCCTGATGTAACCGCGTCAATAATGGCGTCTTCCGGAACGTAGGCAAACCCGAGTCCGGCCAGCGCGGCATCGATACGCTGTGGCAAAGTATTGAGCGTCACCTGGCCCTCGACACGCACCCGTAAAATCTGCTCACCCTGTTCAAACTCCCAGGCATACAGACCTCCGCGCGTTGGCAAACGCATGTTGATGCAGCGATGTTGTTCCAGCTCGCGCGGGGAGAGTGGGGTACCAAACCGTTCGACATAATCCGGCGACGCGACCACCGCCATGCGCATTTCCAGGCCGATTTTCACGGCGATCATATCTTTTGCCACCTGCTCGCCGAGGCGAATACCCGCATCGAAACGCCCGTCGACGATGTCCGTCAGACCGTTATCGACCGTGACTTCAATATTAATCTCCGGATAACGCTGCATAAACGGCACCAGCGCTGGCCACAACAGCGCATTCATCGCGTGTTCCCCAGCGGTGAGGCGAATGTTTCCGGTCGGTTTATCACGCATTTCGTGCAGCGTGAACAGTTCCTCTTCGATTTGCTGGAGCTGCGGACCGAGGCGGGTCAGCAGTTTTTCTCCGGCATCCGTCGGCGCGACGCTGCGCGTGGTGCGAGTCAGCAAACGAACGTCGAGACGCGCTTCCAGATTACGCATCGCGTGGCTGAGCGCCGATTGCGAAACGCCAAGCTGCGCCGCGGCCCGGGTAAAGCTGCGCTCACGGGCCACAACCATAAAAGAGAGCAGGTCGTGAATATTTTCTTTCAGCATCGGTTTACCTCATTCATGAAACAGATTCATAGTTCCATTCTCATTATGCAGTCTAATCCTCAACGGCGATCCGCGCTACGCTGAATACATCAACCAGGAGGAAGTATGAAAATTATTCGTAGTGGTTCACAGCCGTCCGTTACCGGACCAGAGCAATGGTTTACCGGCAAGGTCAGAATTGACGCGCCGTTTCAGGCAACAGACCCGGCAAAAGTCGGTGGGGCGACGGTCACGTTTGAGCCGGGCGCACGCACCGCATGGCATACGCATCCGTTAGGACAAACCCTGATTGTCACCCAGGGCCGCGGCTGGCTACAGGAAGAGGGGCAGGAAGCGCAGGCGCTGAACCAGGGGGATATCGCGTGGATCCCGCCAGGCGTGAAACACTGGCATGGCGCAAGTTCAGAAACGGCGATGACGCATATCGCCATTGCTGAATCTGAAAACGGCTCGCCGGTGACCTGGCTCGATAAAGTCACGGACGACGAATACGCCGGACGTTAAACGAAAGAGTCCTTGTTTTGATGCAGGGCTGGAGAGTCAATTCAGCCCTGCATTTGCTATTTCGACGCCAGGACGGAAGTGATGAGAATAAACGTGGTTGGCACCAGCGGTGTGGGAAAATCCACGCTCGCGCGCCGTCTGGCAACGTACTTAAATGCACCCTATATCGAAATGGATACGCTTTTCTGGCGCCCAGATTGGCAGGGAACACCCGACGATGAACTGTTTGCTCGACTGGAAGAGGTGCTGACCGCCAGTGAAAGCTGGGTGCTTGACGGAAATTATAACCGCACGCGACCGGTGAAATGGCGCAATGTGGAGATGATTATATGGGTGGATTATGGCTTCTGGCGTACGCTACGTCAGGCCGTCGGCAGAGCATTATCCCGGGCATGGAATCAAAAGGAACTGTGGCCAGGCACCGGAAATCACGAGACTTTTAGACGCTCGTTTTTTAGCCGGGACTCCATTCTTTTATGGACGCTAAAAACGTGGCGTAAAAATCGGCAGCGTTATTTGGCAGATATGCACGATCCGCAATTTGCTGGTTTGACCTTTGTCAGACTGCGAAATCAGGCCGATACTGACGCCCTTATTGCGAAATTGAGGGCAACAACCCACCATTGATATCTAATTTTGTGCTGAGCAAATGTAAATAAATTGTTTCTCACACGCGTCAACCCCTTCTAATAATGCAGACATGTTCCTCATCAAGAGCCTGCGACATGTCTTATCGAATCAGTATTCTGGATAAAAGCCCACTGGCAGATGGCGAGACCGCATCTCAGGCACTGGCACGCACCTTAACACTGGCGCAACAGGCTGATGCCTGGGGCTATCACCGTTTATGGATTGCCGAGCACCACAATACGCCGCAGTTGGCGAGCCCGTCGCCGGAGGTGGTCATTGGCTGGCTGCTCGGGCAGACGAGCCGGATTCGTATCGGGTCCGGTGGCGTGATGCTGCAACACTACAGCCCGTACAAAGTGGCGGAAAACTTCAATCTGCTGGCGTCATTGGCTCCGGGGCGGGTTGATCTTGGCGTCGGAAAAGCGCCAGGCGGCCTGCCGCACTCGACTCGCGCGTTGCAGCAGGGTGTCGATCCGCAGCAGAAGGGCACGTTCGCTGATCAGCTCGCGCAACTGGACAACTGGTTATCGCTGACGCGTGCGGAAAGCGCCGATGCGGTACTGGCGACGCCGATCCCACCGCAGCGTCCAGACGGTTTCCTGCTGGGTGCGAGTCTCGAAAGTGCAGAGCTGGCCGCCCGACTGGACTGGAACTTTGTTTTTGCGGCACACCTCAACGGTGACAAGAATTTGCTGCGTGACGTGCTGACCCGCTGGCGCGACCGCAGCCTGCGAGATGCGATAGTTGCCGTACAGGTGATTGTTGCGGCGGATGCGACACAGGCCGCGAAGCTGGCTGCGCAGGTGGAAGTCTGGGGTGTGCGCCTGGAAAACGGTCAGCGCGTGTCGGTGGCCAGCCAGCAGCAGGCCGACGCATTTGCCCACCAGGCGGGCAGCCCGGCAGTGGAAATTGTGCGCCGCGAATCGGCGGTGATTGCCGGCACCGCGCGTCAGGTCCATGACCAGCTCGATACGCTGCATCACACCTTTGGCATCGACGAATTTATTATCGACACGCCGGTGACAGAAGGCGCATCCCGCCTGGCGTCCTTGCGCCTTCTGGCCGAAGAGCTTAACCGTGCGGAGGTGCTGTCATGAGCTTTGAACAACAGCTGATTACCTGGCGGCGCGAGCTACATCAGTTCCCGGAGTTGTCTTTGCAGGAGGTGACGACCACTGCGCGCATACGCGACTGGCTGCAAAGTGCCGGGCTGTCGATTCTGCCGTATGCATTGAAAACCGGCGTGGTGGTTGAGGTTGGGCAGGGCGAAAAAGTGATAGCGCTGCGTGCAGACATCGACGCGCTCCCGATTGAAGAAGCCGCCGACGTGGCGTTCCGTTCGCAAAACGCCGGGGTGATGCACGCCTGCGGACATGATGTTCACACTAGCGTGATGCTGGGTGCGGCGCTGCTGCTCAAAGCCCGCGAAGCGGCGTTACCGGGGCGAGTCCGTATTCTGTTTCAGCCTGCCGAAGAGAGTTTTGGTGGCGCAAAAACGCTGATCCGCGCCGGTGCGCTGGAAGGTGTTTCCGCCATATTCGGTATGCATAACGAACCTGGGCTGCCGGTGGGCGCCTTTGCCACCCGCGGCGGGGCGTTCTACGCCAACGTAGATCGTTTCGTGGTGCGGGTGCACGGAAAGGGCGCCCACGCAGCCCGCCCTCATGAAGGACAGGATGCGATCCTGCTCGCCAGCCAGTTGGTGAACGCGCTGCAAAGCGTTGCCAGCCGCGAGGTCAACACTCTGGATTCGTTGGTGCTGAGCGTGACACGCATTCAGGGCGGGAATACCTGGAACGTACTGCCAGAAAACGTCGAGCTGGAAGGTACGCTGCGCACCCATCGCACCGACGTTCAGCAGCAGGTTAAAGCACGAGTGAGCGAAATTGCCGCCGGGTTTGCAGGCGCGTTCCGATCGCAAATCGACGTTATCTGGCACGCGGGGCCTACTGCCTTGGTGAATACCGCCGAATGGGCCGAATTTGCCACCACCGTGGCCGACGAGGTGGGTTATCACACGGCCACCGCCGATTTACACATGGGGGGTGAGGATTTTGCGGTGTATTTACAGCAGACGCCCGGTGCCTTCGTCAGTATCGGCAGCGCCAGTGAATTTGGCTTGCACCATCCGGCGTTTAATCCGGATGAAAAACTGATCGCTCCGGCGGCGCACTATTTCGCAACGCTGGCAGAAAAAGCCTTACAGCACCTTTAATTTCATTCTCAATTTATATTACCGGCAGGGTAAGGGGTCATTATGTCTACAGCACGGCAATTACGGCTTGGCACGATATTACACGGTGCGTCGGGAAATATGTCTGCCTGGCGCCATCCGGCGGCGCAGGCCGACGCCAGTATTAATTTTGAGTTTGTGAAACAGACGGCGTTAAAAGCGGAGCAGGGCAAGCTAGACTTTATTTTTGTTGCCGACGGGCTGTATATCAACGAAAAGTCGATCCCTCATTTTTTAAATCGCTTCGAGCCGTTGACCGTCTTATCGGCGCTGGCGAGTGTGACGCAGCACCTCGGCCTGGTCGGTACGCTGTCGACGTCTTACAGCGAGCCGTTTATTACCGCCCGTCAGTTCGCGAGCCTCGACCATCTGAGCAACGGCCGTGCGGGCTGGAACGTGGTGACGTCGCCGCTGGAAGGTTCAGCGAAGAACTTTTCCCGTGCGCAGCATCCCGAGCACGCGCTGCGCTATCGCATTGCCGATGAATATTTGCAGGTGGTGAAAGGGCTATGGGATTCCTGGGAAGACGATGCGTTTGTGCGTAACAAAACCAGCGGGCAATTCTTCGATGCGGCAAAACTGCATACTCTCGATCATCGCGGTGATTTTTTCCAGGTCGCCGGGCCGCTGAATATTGGCCGCACGCCGCAGGGCAGACCGATTATATTCCAGGCGGGTGCCTCGGATGACGGCAAGAAATTAGCCGCCACCCACGCCGACGCTATTTTCACGCATCATGAATCTCTGGCAGAAGCGCAGGATTTTTATCGCGATGTGAAAAGCCAGCTTGAAGTTCACGGTCGTCGGGCTGATGAACTGCATATTTTCCAGGGCGTGAGCGTGATTGTCGGGGACGATGCCGACGATGTAGAGCAGCAGTATCAGACCACCGCCGCACTGGTGTCAGTGGACGATGCGTTGAATTATCTCGGGCGTTATTTCGAGCATCACGATTTCAGCCAATATCCGCTGGATGAACCTTTCCCAGAACTCGGTGACCTCGGGCAGAACAGTTTCCGCAGCACCACCGATGAAATCAAACGCAATGCACACGTGCGCGGATTAACCCTGCGACAGGTGGCGCTGGAAGCGGCCAGTCCGCGCCCACGCTTTTCCGGCACGCCGGAGGAGGTCGCCGACGGCTTACAGCTGTGGTTCGACAGCCACGCCGCCGACGGTTTCATCATTCAGGGCGGCACGCCGGATACCTTCCCGCGCTTTGTTGACCGCGTCGTGCCGCTGTTGCAGGCGCGCGGGCTGTTCCGTCAGGACTACCCGGGCACCACACTTCGCGAAAGTCTCGGGCTGACACTGCCCGTTAATCAGTTCACACAATAATCGCCAGAACTGTTCACAGAACAATAAGAGAGACTTCACCATGCAAAAATCATCATTGCTGCTGGCTATCGCGCTGGCATTTTCCGGGCTGGCGCAGGCCAGTGACGTCACGATTAACGGCACCGGCGTCAGCGTCGAGGCCAATAAAACGCCGGTGAATACCGACAAGAATCCGTCGGCGATCGCGCAATTGCCCGCGGGCTTTAAACCGGCAGTCGCGGGTAAATTCACCGTTGCAGTGGCGGGCTTGAATCAGCCTCCGCTGACCGTGTTTTCCGATGACAACAAAACCCTGCTTGGCAGTGAGGTGGATATCGCCCGTCTGGTCGCCGACAGTCTCGGGCTGCAGCTCAACGTGGTGGTGACCTCCTAGGAAGACTGGCCGCTCGGCGTGGCGTCGGGAAAATATGATGCCGCGGTCAGCAATATTACGGTGACCAAAGAGCGTAAAGAGAAATTCGATTTCGCCACCTATCGTAAGGATTCACTGGGCTTCTACGTCAAATCGGGCAGCTCAATTGGCAAGATTGAGAAAGCAGAAGATATCGCCGGATTGCGGATTATTGTCGGCTCCGGTACCAATCAGGAAGCCATCCTGCTGGCATGGAACGCGGAAAACGTCAAAAAGGGCTTAAAACCGTTTATCCCGGTTTATACCAAAGACGATGCGGCGCAAACCCTGGCGCTGCAGTCTGGACGCGCCGATGCCTTTTTTGGCCCGAACGTGATTGGCGCGTGGAAAGCCGCACTGAATGGAAAAACGCAATTGGTCGGCAGCGTGGACGGCGGATGGCCGAAGGCGGCGCACATCGCCGTGACGCTGAAAAAAGGCAGCGGTTTAGCTGAACCGGTACAAACCGCGCTGAACGGCGTCATCCAGAACGGTGACTACGATAAAGTGCTGAACCGCTGGGGCGAAGGCGTAGAGCGCATTCCGCAATCTGAACTCAACCCTGCCGGACTCGGCGACTGAGGAGCCTCACCATGACTGAACGCTTTCGTGATGTTTCCCCGGAAGATGCCGAACTGGAGCCTATTTTAGACGGCCTGTTCGCAGAATATGCCGCGCGCTACGGCGATTACTTTTCGCGTGATGCAGAGGTGGAGCTGACCGAGTGGTATCTCGCGCCGCAGGGGCTGTTCATTGTGCTGGAGCGCGACGGTGCGATCATCGCCACCGGGGCGTACAAACCTTATGACACCCAAACGGCGGAAATTAAGCGCATCTGGACCGATAAATCGCTGCGTCAGCAAGGGCTTGCCGGGCGGGTGGTGGCTGAACTGGAACGGCGCGCGCAGCTCGCGGGCTACGTGCAGACGTATCTGACCACCGGTTTTCGCCAGCCGGAAGCGGTGCGTTTGTATCTCAGCCAAGGATACCAGCCGCAGTTCGATCTCGCGCGCGACCCGGAAGAGTACAGCCGTCCGCCGTTTGACGGTCGGCTTCGGTTCACCAAAGCGCTGGCGTTGCCGGTGCTCAGCAAAAGTGCCTGAGGAGTGACGATGAAGAGCAACGAAACCATCAAAGTGGTGCCCGCGCGTTATCCGCTGCGCATCGTCGGGGCGGGCGTGGCGCTGCTGGTACTGGCCATTGTGGTGCAGTCGGTGGCCTTTAACCCGCGCTGGGAATGGGCCGTATTTGCCCGCTGGTTCTTCGACCCGGTGATTCTGGAGGGGCTCGGGCAAACGCTGCTGTTAACGCTGCTTGGCACGGTGCTCAGCGTGATTTTTGGTGGCCTGCTGGCGCTGTGCCGTTTGTCGTCCTCGTGGTTGCTCAGCAGCCTGGCGTGGGCATACATCTGGCTATTCCGCTCTTTGCCGCTGATCGTGGTGCTGATCGTGCTGTACAACTTTTCGTATCTCTACGACACGTTGTCGGTCGGCATTCCGTTTACCGGAATTACGTGGGCCAGTTACCAGACGATTAACGTGCTCGGACAGTTTTCGACGGCGGTAGTGGGTCTGACGCTGGTGCAGAGCGCCTACACGGCGGAAATCATTCGCGGCGGTTTTCTTGGGGTCGATCACGGGCAGTATGAAGCGGCGTCGGCGCTCGGTTTACCCGCCTGGAGACGCACGCTACGCATCATTTTACCGCAGGCGCTGCGTACCATTTTACCGTCCGGTTTCAACGAAATCATCAGCCTCGCGAAGGGCACCGCGATGGTTTACGTGCTGGCGATGCCGGAACTGTTTTACACCATCCAGATGATCTACAACCGTACGCAGGAAGTCATTCCGCTGCTGATGGTGGGCGCAGTGTGGTACCTGGTGATCACCAGTTTCCTCTCCGCCATTCAGTATTTGGTTGAACGGGCGCTGGCGAAAAGCGAACGCCGTTCGGCCGTGAACAGCAACCGCAGCCGCGGTTCGGTCTCTACCGCCACACCAACCCCGGAGGCTGCCCATGCTCAACTCTCCTGAAGGCCATATTTCGATTACCGGCGTCAGCAAATTTTTCGGTCGCCATAAGGCGCTGGATAACGTGTCGCTCGAAATTCCACCCGGTACGGTGACGGTCATTTTGGGCCCGTCGGGATCGGGGAAATCGACCCTGTTGCGCACCATTAATCATCTGGAGCGCGTCGACGAAGGGTTTATCCAGATTGACGGGGACTACATTGGCTATCGCCGTCAGGGCGATAATCTCTATGAACTGAAAGAGAAAGAGATCCTCCGCCAGCGCGTGAACGTCGGCTACGTGTTCCAGAATTTCAATCTGTTCCCGCACATGACGGTGCTGGAAAACCTGATTGAAGCGCCGGTGGCGCACCGCCAGCTGAGCCGCAAGCAGGCTACGGAACGCGCTTATGCGCTGCTGGACGTGGTTGGCCTGCGCAATAAGGCCGATGCCTGGTCGCGTCATTTGTCCGGTGGGCAGCAGCAGCGCATTGCTATTGCACGGGCGCTGGCGCTCAATCCGCGGGTGATGTTGTTTGATGAACCCACGTCGGCCCTCGACCCGGAACGGGTGGGCGAGGTGCTGGACGTTATCAAAAAGCTGGCCCGTTCCGGTACCACGCTGGTGGTGGTGACGCATGAAATTGGTTTTGCGCGGGAAGTGGCGGATCAGGTGGTGTTTATGGTCGACGGTAAAATTGTGGAGCAGGGCGAAAGCGACGCGGTTCTGAATCGCCCGCAGCATCCGCGTACCCGACAATTTTTATCAAAGGTGTTGTCATGATTCGTGGGACGATTTTTGGCATGGTGCTGTTCTCCGGCAGTGCGTTGGCGGCGGGAAGTATTGATTTGCGCGCCAATGAGCAACCGTTGCCGATGGTGCGTGATGAGGCGGCGATCGCGAAGATCCCCGCCAGCTATAAATTTGTTGAACCGGGCACGCTGACGGTGGCGATTTCTGCGCTTAACTCACCGCCACTCGCGCTGCTGGCCAGCGATAACCGCACGCGGATCGGCAGCGACCCGGATATCGCCCGACTGCTGGCGGGCAGTCTGGGTCTCAAGCTGAAACTGGTGCCGACCGCGTGGGAAGACTGGCCGCTCGGCATTACTTCCGGGCGTTATGACGTGGCGCTGGTGAACATTGCGGTCACCGAGCAGCGTAAAGAGAAGTTTGATTTTGCGACCTATCGTGTCGATTCGCTGGCATTTTCAGTGAAAACGGGCAGCCCGATAACGGCGGTGAAGGGGCCGGCTGATCTCTCCGGCAAGAAGGTGATCGTCGGCTCTGGCACCAATCAGGAACGCATATTACTCGGCTGGAATGCTGAAAACGAAAAAGCAGGGCGCGCGACCGCCTTGCCGGTGTACTTGACCGATGACGCCTCCGCCAATCTGTACATTCAGTCCGGGCGTGCCGACGTGTTCTTCGGCCCGCAGTCCGTTTCGGCGTATAAAGCGGCGCTGAGTGGGAAAACCGCCGTCGTCGGGCTGGGGCCGAAAAAAGCCTATGTGGCGACCACCACCAAAAAAGGAAATCAGCTGGTGTATGCCCTGCAAGCCGCACTGAACGGCGGTATTGCCCGGGGGGAGGTGCAGCATATTCTGGCGCGCTGGGGAGAAGGCGATGAAGGCGTGGCGCAGTCTGAAGTGAACCCGCCGGGGATCACCTATCCCTGATTCGGGTCCGCCGGCGTACAAAAATAAAGGCTATGAGGTAATAACGAGACTGAGTAATAACACCATCAATAATCCGACGATGGAGCTTATGAGTTCAAGCAGGCCCCAGGTTTTAAAGGTATCTTTCATAGAGATACCAAAAGTCTCTTTGAATAATAAAAAACCGCCGTCGTACATCAGCGTTATGGTATTACTGCCGCAGGCGACGGCCAGGCACATTAACGCTGGATTCAGATGAAACGCATTAACCATTGGCGCGACAATGCCGGCTGAGGTGATAGCAGCGACAGCACCCTGGCCGGTAAGAATACGAATGATGGCCGTGATTATCCACGCAACAATAAACGGAGAGAGTGGGACGTCACTCATTATACTGACAATATGACCACCCACGCCTGAGACGATAATAACCTGCTTGAGGATCCCGCCGGCGCTAATAACAAACAGGACGTTGGCAATCTTCGCGATGGAATCACTCACGCAATGTGTAATATTCTCGGCGGACATCCCACGCTTCTTACCCAAAAACCAAATCGCCGCGATTGTCGCCAGCAGCATACTGATTTCAGCGCTGCCTAAAAACGTGCAGAGTTTTGCCAGGCCGCTATCAACCCCCATAAATCCTTTCACCACCGAGGCAACCACCATCAGCACGGCCGGGATCAACGGTATTAGCATGCTGATACCAAAGGAAGGAATATCGGCTGGCGATTTCTCTTCTACCGGTTTAATCATCGAGTTCAACGGAATGGATTTAATGCCGGGCAAAAATTTAGGCAGTAAAATACCGGTGCAAAAAAGAGCAGGGATAATGACAATAATCCCATACAGATACACCTGAACAATATCGGCATTAAACGCACTGATGAGCGCGACCGGGCCAGGCTGCGGTGGGAAAAGGCTGTGTCCCAGCGTGGCACCCACCACCGTAGGAACCACCAACTTCATGTAGGGAATGTTCGCCTTTTTGGCAATATTTAAGACCAGCGGCATAGCAATCAAGAATGCCACTTCATAAAACATCGCAATCCCAAAAATGACGCCGACAAACATCAATCCGGTGGACAAAAACCGCGTGCCGCAGCGCTTAATGACAGTATCAGCGATTTGCTGACTGGCGCCTGACTCGGTCATAAAACGGCCGATGATAGCCCCGAATATAATAATGAGTGCCAGATGCCCTAAAATACCACCGAGACCATCCTGAATAACCGGGACTATTTTATCGACAGGGATGCCTTCCATGACAGCGACGAATATTCCCGCGATAAGTAACGCAAATATGTTATGGAATTTATATTTTAGATTCATTATTACGAGAAGGGCGATGCCAACCAGAACCCAAAAAAGTGCCAGTAAGGGGGTCATAAGCTAACCTGTAATCAATGCTTTGAATAAATGCCGGCTGAATAGCCGGCCTGAATATTAATGTTGTTTTTCGAGTGCTTCCCACAGACCCAGGAGATAGGTCACCCCTAATGCCCGATCGTATAAACCATATCCGGGACGGCCAGTTTCGCCCCAAATGAAACGTCCGTGGTCTGGGCGGATATAGCCATCAAAGCCATTATCATGCAGCGCCTTCATCACCTTGAACATATCCAGCGAACCGTATTGCGATAAGTGCGCCGATTCGTAAAAATCTTTATCTTTAATGATTTTGATATTTCGCACGTGGGCAAAGTGAATACGTTTCCGTTGCGTAAATTCAGCCAGAATGTCGTAAACGTTATTATCAGGATCTTCGGCAATGGAGCCGGTGCATAACGTAATTCCGTTGGCTTCTGAGTCCACCGCGTTGCACAGCCAATCCAGATCGTCACGATTTTTCACTACCCGCGGCAACCCGAAGATGGAATAGGGAGGATCGTCGGGGTGAATTGCCATTTTAATGCCGACCTCTTCACAAACCGGGATGATGGCTTTCAGGAAATAGACAAGATTTTCACGTAATTTGTCGTCATCAACATCTTTGTATTGTGCAAACAGCTCTTGCACTTTAGCCAGACGTTCTGGCTCCCAACCGGGCAGGGCGAAACCGTTTGAGTTATCGAGAACATCCTTAACAACATCTTCCAGACTTTTGTCGATGCCTTTCTTTTCGAAGGCCATCGTCAGAGAGCCATCCGGTAAGACATAGTTCATATCCGTCTTCATCCAGTCAAAGACCGGCATGAAGTTGTAGCAGATGACTTTAATGCCAATCTCAGCCAGGTTGCGGATAGTGGTCTGATAATTTGCGATATAGCGGTCGCGCCCCGGGCTGCCGATTTTGATCTCATCGTGAATATTCACGCTTTCAATCACTTCCAGCTTCAACCCCGCTTCACGCGCCTGGGAGGCCAGTGCATGGATTTTGTCTTTTGGCCAGACTTCGCCCACGGGAACATCGTATAACGCTCCCACAATACCTTCTACGCCAGGCACCTGACGGATGTGCTCGAGGGGAATCTTATCTTCTGCTGGCCCAAACCAGCGCATTGTCATTTGCATACTCATTACACCTTTAGCTGAAGACCGTCTACCATACTAGTATCTATGCTAAAGACTTTTCAGGATGCGTTTTCCGACATCAATCACAAAATGGACCGATGGGAGGGATAAGTCGCGGTTGGAGCGTGCAAAAACTTTATGCGGGAATCTGGTCCATACTTTTGTTTCTGTATCAGTGGTTGGATAAACAGCTGGTGGGGCCATATGCGATCGGTGACAACGTCACGTTGCTCGACGCCTACATCGTGCTGATCGCGAACGGCATCTTAACTGCACAAAACGCTAATTAAGCCGCTGAGAAGATGATAGTTTTAAGGAACACAATAAGGAGACCACCATGCCCCATGTAGCCATTAAATGTTTTCCCCGCGACCTGAAAGACGAACAAAAAGACGCGCTGGCTGCGGATATCGCCGCCGCAATCACCCGTCATCTGGGCAGTAAAGACGGCGCAATCAGTGTCGGTCTGGAACAGGTGGCAGAAGCCGACTGGAAAGCGCAGGTCTGGGATAAAGAGATTGGTCCGCAGCTCGAGACGCTGCTGAAAAAGCCCGGTTACAGCCTGTAAGCATAAGCGCTAAATGCCCGGCGGCGCTACGCTTGCCGGGCCTACGTTTTTAGACCCGATAAACCCAGGCGCCGAGCCACCGTTTTGTAGGCCCGATAAGTGCCAGCGCCATCGGGCACCCTTACCCCGCTCGTTGCTGAAGCCGTTTTACCGCTACCGCCGCCTGAGCGCCCAGCTCGCGCAAATCCAGCCCAGGAATCACGTCGTTTTCGACAATCACCTTTCCCTGACACAGCAGCGCTTTTAGCGTCGCTCGGCCACCGCAGGCCACCGGGCCGATCGCCATATCGTGCAAACCGAAATAGCGTGGGTCGTCGAGCTGATACAGGGCGATATCTGCGGGCATCCCTGGGCGTAATTCCCCGGTTTCGAGCCCAAGCACTGCCGCGCCACCGGACGTTCCCCAGCGGATCACATCTTCTATGGTGGCCGCATCGCCGCCGCCTTCGAAAGTGCCGCCGTCATAGCGCGGACGGGCAAGCATCCCTTTGCGTGCGCGCTGTAGTTGCCAGGCTGCGTGGGTTTCACTTTGCATATCGGCGGCTTCGTTGGAGGCCGCGCCGTCCACGCCGATGGAGATTTTTACACCCGCTTGTTCCAGGGCAACGATATCCGCGATGCCGCTCCCGAGCCGGGCGTTGCTTTGTGGACAGTGGGCGATACCGCTGCCGCTGGCGCCGAGCAGGGCAATTTCTTCTGGCAGCAGTTTCACCAGATGGGCAAACCACACGTCATCACCGATCCAGTCCTGTTCGGCGCAAAACTGTAGCGGCGTCATACCAAATTTCGCCCGTGACGCATCGAGATAATCGACCGTTTCCGACAGATGGCTGTGCAAGCGCAGGCCCAGCGCCCGCGCCAGCCGCGCACTTTCCCGCAGTTCCTGCGCGGTGGTCGAATGCAATGTGGTCGTCGGGGCCATCACGACGCGACGCATCGCATCCGCCTGCGGCTGGTGATACTGCCCGGCGAGGCGTTCGACATCCTGCATCCAGTCGTCAAAGCGCTCGGGACGCAGCGCGGTCGGCAACGCGCTTTCCAGACCACGCGTTTGCGTTGCACCGCCCCGGCACAGTACGAACCGCACACCGAGCGCCTGTGCTTCCTCGAACAAAATGGCGGCGCCGTCAAACGGCATTCCCGGCCGGTACAGATAGTGATGATCGGCCACCGTGGTGCAGCCGGAGCGCACTAATTCGACCAGCCCAATCCGCGCAGCGAGGCGAAATGTTTCGGCATCAAATGCACCGCGAAAACGGTAGGGCGTCGAGGCCAGCCAGGCGCTGAGGCTTTGGTTGAGCCCTTGCGGTTCGCCCTTGAGCAGCGACTGGAACAGGTGATGATGCGTATTCACCCAGCCCGGGTATGCCACGCAGTTGCGGGCATCCATCACCCGTTCATCGGCAATTGGCGTCAGCGTACCGATGGCGGCGATCCGCCCGTCGGCCACACGAATGTCGGTCCCGGTACTGCGCGGTGTTTCGCGGTTGCCGGTCAGAATGGCGGTACAGCCTTTAATCAGTAGCGTGCTCATGGTTATCCTCAGGCCAGTTCACTGTCGTGCCAGCCGCGCAGGCACAGTCGGGTGATGAATGACATCAGCGCCCACAGCGCGAGACCGGTGCAGGTGATCAGAAACAGGGCGGCGAACATCAGCGGCAGGTTGAGCTGAAAACCGGCCTGTAAAATCTGCCACGCCAGCCCGGCACCGGAGCCGCCGGTTCCGGCAACAAATTCCGCCACCACTGCGCCAATCAACGCCAGCCCGCAGGAAATGCGTAATCCGCTGAAAAAATAGGGCAATGCGTTCGGCACGCGCAGGCGTATCAGCACTTGCCAGCGGCTGGCCTGGTTGATGTGAAACAGATTCAGCAGGCCCGGATTGACGCTGCGCAGACCGAGCGTGGTGTTGGTTAGCACCGGGAATACCGCCACCAGCATCGCGCAGACCACCAGCGCCAGGGTGGTGTTGTGGATCCAGATGATCACCAACGGGGCGATCGCGACTACGGGCGTGACCTGAAACAGGATCGCCCACGGCATCAGGCACGATTCAATCACCCGGCTCTGCACGCAAAGAAACGCAATCAGCGTACCGATCATTACCGCCAGCAGAAACGCCAGCAGGGTGACTTTCAGCGTGACCAGCAGGCTGCCAAAAAGCGCGGAGTGCTGTTGATACAGGGTGACAGCGATATCGCTGGGTTTCGGCGCCAGGTAGATGGGGACCGCAAACTGACGGAAGCCGATTTCCCAGGCGGCGAGCAGAATAATCAATACCAGCAGCGGCCACAGCGCGCGCTGCACCTGCGGATACTGAATCAGGGGTTTAGTCATGCACGCCTCCGCTGGCCTGTTCGAGTAAGTCGGAAAGTTGCGCCACCTGGCGAATGAATGCGGGTGAAGTACGAAACGCCGCATCGCGTACAACGGGACCGTCTATTTCGATATCGGCAATGACGCGGCCCGGACGCGCGCCCATCACGATAACTCGCGACGAGAGCCAAACCGCCTCATAAATGCTGTGCGTGACAAACAGCACCGTCAGATTGCGACGGCTCCACAGGGCGCGAATATCGGCGTCGAGCTTGTGGCGGGTAAATTCATCCAGCGCGCCGAACGGCTCGTCCATCAGCAGCAGGTCCGGGGCGATCACCAGCGCCCGGGCCAGCGCCACGCGCATTTGCATCCCGCCGGAAAGTTCACGCGGACGGGCGTGGAGGAAGTTTTCCAACCCGACCGCCAGCAGCGCCTGCATCACCTGTGGCGTGCTTTCCTTTTTACCGACGCCGCGCAGGCTCAGGGGCAGACGCACATTTTCCTCGATGGTCGCCCACGGCATTAGCGTGGCTTCCTGAAACACCATCGCCATCTGGCACTGCTGCGCCAGAGACGGTTGGCCGTTCCAGCGCAGCATCCCGGCGCTGGGCTGTTCCAGTCCGGCGAACATTTTCAGCAGCGTGCTTTTGCCGCAGCCCGATGGGCCGAGCAGCGACACCAGTTCGCCGCGGCCGATATTCAGATTCAGACGCTCCAGCGCGACGGTGCCGTTTGGCCACACTTTTTCTACACCGCGCGCCATCAGAAAGCGCGGCGCCTCGTTTTGTTGTACCGCACCCGGCGGCTCAAACGGTAAGACGTGATGCATAGCGCCTCCTTACATCGCGGCCTGCGGATAGAATTGCGTGGTGTACGCGGCTTTGTAATCGGTGTCTTTGTTCAGCAACCCGGCACTGACCATAAAGTTGCGCGTGGCCTGCCAGCGTTTGTCGGTCATCACCCCAAGGCCTTTATTCGACGCGTCGCCGCCGTCAATCAAATGCAAGGTTTTCATCTGCGCCACACCGAAAGCCAGCACCGCGTCGGTCATCTGCGGGTTCTCTTTCTTGATCAGCTGATTACCGACAGTAGGGTCCGCCAGATAGGCTTTCCAGCCTTCCATCGAGGCTTCAACAAAGCGCTTCATGACATCCGGTTTCTCGGCCAGTAAATTATTGCGCGTGACCAGGATGCCACCGTACGCCGGATAGCCGTGCTCGGCGAAGAGCCAGAATTTGCTGTCCGGTTGGGCCGCTTTTGCCTGCTGCACTTCGGAAGTGGCATACGCCTGCTGAACGGTGTTTGTATCCGCCAGGAACGGCTGCATGTTAAAGGTGTACGGGCGCACCTGGCTGTCTTCGAGCTTGTACTGACTTTTCAGCCACGGCCACCAACTGGCTTGACCGCTGGCAGACACCAGCACGGTTTTGCCTTTCAGGTCATCGAGCGACTTGACGTTGCTGTGGGTGAGGATCCCCTGCGGATCGAACTGGAACGGGGCGGCGATGGCTTTCAGCGGGAAGTTTTGCTCTACGCCTTTCAGTACCTGCAAATCGTAGCTGACGATAACGTCGGCGCGGTTGGCCAACAGTAAGGTCATGTTATTAAGCTGCGGGCCGCCGGAACGCACTTCGACGTCGAGACCGTATTTTTTGTAGATCCCCGCCGCGACGGCCTGGTAATAACCGCCTTGTTCCGCCTGGGCAACCCATGTGGTCTGGAGGACCAGTTTATCGGCCGCGAAGGAGAGGGAGGTTACGCTGAGTGTGGCGCACAGGGTGAGCAGACGAACGGACGACATTGACATAAAAGACCCCCAAATAAAACGTTGTACACGGTCTGTCCGGGGGTAAGCGATGCTCACGACGCAATGCGCCGCCCCCGTGACGAGGTACAGCCGAGGCTGTAGAGCAATGTCCCACGCGTTGCCACGCTGACCGCTTATACTCTGTTTGCGATGTAGCAAACAGCGTGCCATTCGCGCTAATTATTCGCAATGCCTTGAATTAACGGAATATCCGCTGCATTTGCGGCATCGTCCGCTGAAATTGTTGTTTCACACAGGCCAGCGTTGCACAACCATGAGGCAAAAAGTTTCACCGTTGCACATCGGGCGTGCAGTCTTCGTTGGCGTGCGTGTCTACCTTGCTGAAATAAAAGGGGTTCACAGCCTGGCACGGGCATTGCTTGAGTGAGTTTGAGTAGAAGCTGTCAGCCGGGAACTCCGCCGGTGGGTCATTGCTCAGTCGTCTTTACTGACGATGCCGCGACCTGTCCGCTGGTTGAGAACCGCTCCACGGCAGGTCCTCTGTGACGTTACGTTAACGAGGTTACCCTATGAACAGCACATCGGCTTTCGCCCTGCATGAACTCACCAAAGAATCCCGCATGGGCGCTCGCGGTCAGGAAACGAACCGCGAAGTGCGCATTATCGACCTGTCAGATTTTGACCAACGGAAAGCGGAAATCGCTGACGCGTTGTGGCAGGCGTCGACCGAAATCGGTTTTTTCCAGGTCTCCGGCCACGGCATTCCGTTGGAGGATATCAACGCTGCGTTTGCCCGTGCAGAGCAATTCTTTGCGCTGCCACAGGAAGTGAAGGGCCGCTACCCGCTCAATCGCAACGCGGGCTGGGAATACCGGGCGCAGATCAGACCGTCTACCGGTAAGCCCGATCAAAAAGAGTCGTATCAGATGACGCGTCCGCGGATGTCCGGCCTGTGGCCAGACGAAGAAACGCTGCCCGGTTTTCGCGAAGCAGTGCTGGCGTTTGAAAGTCAGTGCTGGGCTGTGGGCATGAAGCTGCTTTCTTGCTTCGCATTGAAAATGGGCTTCCCGGATGAATTTTTCAGCCAGGCGCATGACCCGTCCAAAGAGACCTACCAGAGCACACTGCGAATGCTGCACTATTTCGCGCTGACCGGTGAAGCGGATGGCCCGTGGCGCGCCGGGGCGCACACCGATTTTGACTGCCTGACGCTGCTGTTTCAGCAGGCGGGACAGGGCGGTTTGCAGGTCTGTCCGGGGAAAGAGTCAGAAACGCAAAGCTGGACGTCTATCGAGCCGCTGGAAGGGCTGATTACCTGCAATATCGGCGATATGCTGATGCGCTGGAGCGACGACCAACTGCCGTCGAACTTCCACCGCGTGCGCAGCCCGCTGCCGGGCGAATCGGTGGCGGCGCGTTACAGCCTGGCGTTTTTCTGTCAAGCCAATGAAGATGTCGTGATTGAAGGGCCGGACAAAAAATACCCGCCAATCACCGCCCGGGACTATCTGGCGCAGCGCATCAGCGCCAATTTCTCCGGCAAATATTAACTATTCCGCTGCTTTAATCATCCGGCCGCTGGTGACAAAGGTGCCAGCGCCGAGATGATGCAGCGTATTGCGGCGATCGCCGTTGAATTGCCAACGTCCGGCGATGAACGCCTGTTCATCGGCCGCCGCCGCCACCACTTCGCCAAACAACGTGTCGTATTTCTCCTGCGCTGCCGTCGCGGGCAGCAGTTTGCACTCCATCCACGCCAGACATTTTTCTTCGACGACCGGCAGGCCAAGTGCCGGGCCGTACACCACCGGAATACCGTAACAGTTGAATTTATCCTCATCGCGCCCACTGACGCTGCCGACGGCGTAGGTCCAGTTCGCCGCATCCACGGCGGGGATGACGATGCCAAATTTTCCGCTGCGCTCAATAAGTTCGCGCGACCACGCGCTTTTATCGACCACGATAGCGATGCGCGGCGGCTCAAACTCCACCGGCATCGACCAGGCGGCAGCCATAATATTACGCCGGTCAATGCTCTCGTCGTAGCTGGTGATCAATACGGTTGGCCCATGATTGAGCAGACGGCTGGCATGTTTTAATTCCACGGGGCGAAAACGGCTCATAGCAATTCTCCAGGTTGATTGCTGCATTTAAGCGTGTTGCGGGTGCGGAAAATAGCGGTCGCGCACAAACGGAAAAAATCACCGCACAAAAGCGCCTGTCAGCTGAAAAAAATACGTTATAAACAGTGTATATCTCAAGCATGGAGGCCGTATGAGCCCATTTTTAACCGCGTATTTTACCCGTCTGAACTGGAATTCTCCTGTCGCTGTTGATATCGACACCTTGCGGGCGCTGCATTTGCGCCATAATTGCACCATTCCGTTTGAGAATCTCGACGTGCTCCTGCCGCGCGAAATACAGCTCGACGATCAGTCGCTGGAAGATAAGCTCATCCACGCCCGTCGCGGCGGTTACTGCTTCGAGCAAAATGGTCTGTTTGAACGCGTGCTGCGTGAAATCGGGTTTGATGTGCGCGGCGTGCTCGGGCGCGTGGTGCTGTCGAATCCGCCGCAGATGCCGCCGCGCACGCACCGTTTACTGGTGATTGATTTAGCCGGTGAGCGCTGGATTGCCGACGTTGGCTTTGGCGGACAAACGCTGACGGCGCCGATTCAGCTTCAGGCAAACAAAGAGCAAAACACGCCGCATGGTGTTTATCGTCTGCTGAACGAGGGCAACGACTGGATTTTGCAGTTCCGTCACCACGATCGCTGGCAGTCGATGTATCACTTCGATCTGGTGCCGCAGTATTTCTCTGATTACGTGGCGGGGAATTTCTGGTCGGCACACTGGCCGCAGTCGCATTTCCGCCATCATCTTCTGATGTGCCGCCATTTGCCAGACGGCGGCAAACTGACGCTGACCAACTTCCATTTCACCCATCAGCAGGACGGGCATATCGTCGAGTCAATCAATTTACCGGATGTCGAAAGTTTGTATTTGCTGCTACAGGATAAATTCGGCGAGGGTGTTGAAGACCCGAAAAATGGCTTTACGCTGGCAGATTTAGCCGCAGTGATGGCGGCATTCGATATGCATGGTGAGGCTGGGAAGTAGGGCGTAAGCCAGGGGGACATAAGTGCCGTCTTTTCCCCCTCACCCAACCCTCTCCCTCAAGGGAGAGGGAGAAAACCCCGCCGTCTTTTCTCCTTTGAACTTCGTTTCTGTAGGCCCACGCAAACGCAGTGCCGCCGGGCAAAATTGGCACCCATTGTGGTCAGCCCAAAGAATTAGATTCTCCTTCACATTGGGTGAACGGAACCGTTTTGCACATCTAAGCGCCTAGCGACGCGATCTCACAATCTGGTAGCGCCGCGTGAAATACTCCACCGGAGCGCTCCACACGTGCACCAGACGGGTGAACGGGAACAACAGGAAAATGGTCATTCCTAATGCCAGATGGACGCGATACACCAGCGCTACCCCCGCGAGATGCGTAGACGCGCCGCCCTGGAAGGTCACCACCGATTGCGCCCAGCCGACCAGTTTCATCATTTCGCTGCCGTCCGGGTGCTGCGCCGAGAACGGAATTGTCGACAGACCCAAAATGCATTGAATCAGTAAAATACTGAGGATCAGGATATCGGCGGCCGTCGACGTGGCGCGAACGCGGGGATTAAACAGCCGACGAATCAGCAAGCCCGCCCCGCCAATCAGCGTCAGTACGCCGCACGCCCCGCCGAGGATCATCGCCATTTGCTGCTTCACCGAAATAGGCAGGAACGATTCATACATCCAGTGCGGGGTGAGCATTCCGAAAGCATGACCAAAAAAGACCCCGAGAATGCCGATGTGGAACATATTCGACCACAGCACCATCCCGCGTTTATCGAGCATCTGGCTCGAACCCGCGCGCCAGGTATATTGCCCGTAGTCGTAGCGTAGCCAGCTGCCGATGATAAACACCGAGCCGCAGATGTAGGGGTAAATATCGTAAAAGAAGACGTCAAAGAAGTGGCTCATTTGGGGCCTCCGGAACGGACGTCAACGTACTGCGGCGCAACGTCCTGACTAAAACGTTTCTGATAACTTTGCAACGGGGAGCTGTTGCAGGCGGAAGTGGCGTTGTCCTCGATAAACTTCACCTGTTCCTCCTCCCACACGGCGTCTAACGCCTGTCGGGTGTCGTCGCGCGGCTCGGCTTTCACCTGTGGCGTGACGCTGTCACTTCTCAACGGACTGTTAGCCAGCAAAAGCAGAGTGTCAAACAGTTGATAGTAGTTTGACTGACGTTCTTTAAGCCTGCCGCCGAGCAACGCCAGAATCGGCGCGACGTTCTGCAAGCCTTCGCGGGCTTCATCCGCCGGGCGGGTGCTGAGAAACTCCAGATACAGCGGCAGATGGTCCGGCAGTTCGCGGCAGTCGAGCTGCAAACCGGCCTGCTCATACTGCGCCATTAAATCCACCATCGCCTGACCGCGATCGCGGGATTCGCCGTGCACGTGTTCAAACAGCAGCAGCGACATGGAACTGCCGCGCTCAAACAGGTCGCACCACAGCTCCTGCTGGTCGAGCAGTGGGGCGCTGAGATACGTTTCCACCCATGGTGCCAGCGTCGGTGCATCCTGCGTCACCAGCGCCTGCGCGTCGTCGCGATTGTCCCACAGCAGCGCGTCCGGGTATTCCAGCAACAGCGCAATCAGCTTAAGGATCGGCATTATTCTCCCTCCCCATGCTGGCGCACACCAGAAACGTCGATGGCGTCGATGCGTTTGCTGTTGAACAGATTGAACTTGGTGTCGGAGCCGTGGCAGCCGTCGCCGAAAGTGAACCCGCAGCCGTTACGTTCCGGGAAGGCTTCTTTCGCCATTTCACGGTGGCTGGTTGGGATCACGAAGCGGTCTTCGTAGTTGGCGATGGCGAGATAGCGGTACATCTCCTCCACCTGTTCTACAGTCAGACCGGTCTCTTCCAGCGCACGGGTGTCGGTCACGCCTTCCACCGTTTGCGAGCGTTTGTAGTGGCGCATCGCCATCATGCGTTTCAACGCGCGCAGTACCGGGCCTGTGTCGCCCGCCGCCAGCAGGTTGGCGAGATACTGTACCGGAATGCGCAGGCTTTCGACCGACGGCAGAATATTGCCGTTATGCGGCAGCGCACCCGCGTCGGCGACGGACTGAATCGGTGACAGCGGCGGCACGTACCAGACCATCGGCAAGGTACGGTATTCCGGGTGAAGCGGCAGGGCGAGCTGCCATTCCATCGCCAGTTTGTACACCGGCGACTGCTGCGCGGCCTCAATCACGTTCTGCGGAATGCCCTGTTTGACGGCTTCTTCAATGACCGCCGGGTCGTTCGGGTTGAGGAACACGTCGCACTGACGTTCATACAGATCGGTCACATGTTCGGTGCTGGCAGCTTCTTCAATGCGGTCGGCGTCGTACAGCAGCACGCCGAGATAGCGAATGCGCCCGACGCAAGTTTCTGAACAGACGGTGGGCTGGCCGGATTCAATGCGCGGATAGCAGAAGGTACATTTTTCTGACTTGCCGCTTTTCCAGTTGAAGTAGATTTTTTTGTACGGACAGCCGCTGATGCACATGCGCCAGCCCCGGCATTTGTCCTGGTCGATAAGCACAATACCGTCTTCTTCGCGTTTGTAGATGGCACCTGACGGGCAGGTCGCCACGCAGCTCGGGTTCAGACAGTGCTCGCATAGGCGTGGGAGGTACATCATGAAGGTGTTTTCGAACTGGCCATACATCTCCTTTTGCATGTTTTCGAAGTTCTGGTCTTTGGCGCGTTTTTCAAATTCACCGCCGAGCAGTTCCTCCCAGTTCGGGCCCCATTCGATTTTATTGATGCGTTCGCCGCTGATAAGCGAACGCGGGCGAGCGGTGGGCAGATGCTTGCCTTCCGGCGCGCGATGCAAATCCTGATAATCGTAAGTGAACGGTTCGTAATAATCGTCGATCGACGGCAGCACTGGGTTGGCGAAGATTTTCGCCATCAGGGCGAGGCGTCCACCCAGGCGTGGCGTGAGTTTGCCGCTGATCCCGCGGATCCAGCCGCCTTCCCACTGTTCCTGATCTTCCCAGTTTTTCGGATAACCGATGCCGGGCTTGGTTTCGACGTTATTGAACCACGCGTATTCCATACCTTCGCGACCGGTCCAGACGTTTTTACAGGTCACGGAGCAGGTGTGACAGCCGATACATTTGTCGAGATTGAGAACCATGCCAACCTGAGAACGGATTTTCATTTTTTCGCCTCCTGGACCTGATCGTTGCCTTCGTCATCCAGCCAGTTAATGTTCTTCATTTTGCGGATCATGATGAACTCATCGCGGTTGGAGCCGACGGTGCCGTAATAGTTAAAGCTCCACGCCAGTTGGGCGTAACCGCCAATCATGTGCGTGGGTTTCGGGCAAATGCGGGTCACAGAGTTGTGAATGCCGCCGCGTCGGCCGGTCACTTCGGAGCCCGGAATATTCATGATCCGTTCCTGGGCGTGGTACATCATGGTCATACCGGGTGGAATGCGCTGGCTGACTACCGCGCGGGCGGTGAGGGCGCCGTTGGCGTTGAAGGCTTCAATCCAGTCGTTATCCTCAATGCCGAGCTCTTTGGCGTCAGTTTCGCTGAGCCAGACAATCGGGCCGCCGCGCGACAGCGTCAGCATTAACAAGTTTTCACTGTAGGTCGAGTGAATGCCCCATTTCTGGTGTGGCGTCAGGAAGTTGAGTGCTTTTTCCGGGAATCCGTTCGGCGGAATGGTGTTCATGTGGCTGACGCTGCGGGTGTCGATCGGCGGGCGATACGCCACCAGACTTTCACCAAATGCGCGCATCCACTTGTGATCCTGATACAGCTGCTGGCGACCGGACAGGGTGCGCCACGGTATAAGTTCGTGAACGTTGGTGTAGCCCGCGTTGTAGGAGACGTGTTCGCTCTCGAGGCCGGACCACGTCGGGCTGGAGATGATTTTGCGCGGCTGGGCGACAATATCGCGGAAGCGGATTTTTTCGTCTTCTTTGTTCAATGCCAGATGCGCGTGTTCGCGGCCGGTGATTTTGCTCAGCGCCTGCCACGCTTTGACCGCTACCTGCCCGTTGGTTTCCGGGGCCAGGGCGAGGATAACCTCCGACGCGTCAATGGCGGTTTCGATGCGCGGGCGGCCTTTCGCCGGGCCGTCGGCTTTCACGTAATTCAGTTTGCCGAGGAACTCAATTTCGGTGTCGGTGTTCCACGAAATGCCTTTCCCGCCGTTGCCGAGTTTGTCCATCAGCGGACCGAGCGAGGTAAAGCGTTCATAGGTCGCCGGGTAATCGCGTTCCACGACCGCAATGCCCGGCCCGGTTTTGCCCGGCACGTATTCACATTCCCCTTTGCGCCAGTCGGCCACGTCAAACGGCTGCGACAGTTCGGCCGGAGAATCGTGCATCAGCGGTTGCAGCACCACATCGGTTTCAGTACCCAAATGACCGACGCACACCCGCGAGAAGACTTTGGCGATGCCTTTGTAGATTTCCCAGTCGCTGCGCGCTTCCCAGGCGGGGTCCACCGCGGCGGACAGCGGATGAATAAACGGATGCATGTCCGAGGTATTCATATCGTCCTTTTCATACCAGGTGGCGGTCGGCAGGACGATATCGGAGAACAGGCAGGTGCTCGACATCCTGAAATCGAGCGTCACCAGCAGGTCGAGCTTGCCTTCGATGGCGGCGGTTTGCCACTCGACTTCTTCCGGCTTCACGTCATCACTTTCACCGAGGGCTTCGCCCTGAATGCCGCTTTCAGTACCGAGCAAGTATTTGAGTAAATACTCATGACCTTTACCCGATGAGCCGAGCAGGTTGGAGCGCCAGACAAACAGATTGCGCGGGTGGTTGTTCCCGCTGTCAGGCTGTTCGCAGGCCATGCGAATATCGCCGGATTTCAACGCCTGCGCGGTGTAATCGGCGGGCGTTATGCCTGCGGCCTCGGCCTTCTCTTTAATGCTTAAAGGATTCAGATTGAGCTGCGGCGCGGACGGCAACCAGCCCATGCGTTCGGCGCGGACGTTAAAATCAATCAGATGCCCGGTGAATTGACTGGCGTCCGCCAGCGGCGAGAGCAGCTCTTTGGCGGTGAGTTTTTCATAACGCCATTGGCTGGAGTGATTGTAGAAATACGAGGTGCTGTTCATCTGGCGTGGCGGGCGGTTCCAGTCCAGCGCGAACGCCAGTGGCAACCAGCCCGTTTGTGGCCGCAATTTTTCCTGGCCGACATAGTGCGCCCAGCCGCCGCCGCTTTGCCCGACACAGCCGCAGAACACCAGCATGTTAATCATCCCCCGGTAGTTCATGTCCATGTGATACCAGTGGTTGACCCCAGCCCCGAGGATAATCATCGAACGGCCGTGCGTTTTGTGCGCGGTATCGGCAAATTCACGGGCGATTTGCGCGATGTGATACTGCGGCACGCCAGTAATTTGCTCCGCCCATGCCGGGGTGTAGGCTTTGATTTCGCTGTAGTCTTTAGCAGAGAGTGGGTCATCCAGACCACGATCGAGGCCGTAGTTGGCAAGGATCAGATCGTAAACGCTGACCACCAAACCCGCGCCGCCATCGGCAAAGGTCAGCTGTTTAACAGGCAACTGACGTACCAGGATCGGGTCCTGTTTCACGCTACGGAAATGCGGGTTTTCATTGCCGCCAAAATAGGGGAAGGCGACGCCGACGATGCAGTCGTGATTCCCGAGCAGCGTCAGTTGCAGTTCGGTTTCAGCGCCTGCGGCTATTGATTCGAGGTTCCATTTTCCCTGTTCGCCCCAGCGGAAGCCGATTGCGCCGTTGGGGACCACCAGGTCACCCGCGGTGTTGAAGGCGACGGTTTTCCACTGCGGATTATTGCTTTCGCCGAGGTTATCTACCAGATCCGACGCACGCAGCATCCGGCCCGGTACGTAGCTCCCGTCTTCCCGCGCATCGAGCTGCACCAGCATCGGCATGTCGGTGTAGCGGCGGCAGTAGTTGATAAAATAATCGCTTGGGTTATCGAGATGGAATTCACGCAGCATCACGTGGCCCATCGCCATGGCCAGCGCGCTGTCGGTGCCTTGTTTCGGTGCAAGCCATTGATCGCTGAGTTTTGCCACTTCCGAGAAATCTGGCGTGATGGCGATGGTTTTGGTGCCTTTGTAGCGGACTTCGGTGAAGAAGTGGGCATCCGGGGTGCGCGTCTGCGGCACGTTCGAGCCCCAGGCAATGATGTACGACGAGTTATACCAGTCGGCGGATTCCGGTACGTCAGTTTGCTCGCCCCAGGTCATCGGCGAAGCGGGCGGTAAATCGCAATACCAATCGTAGAAACTGAGACAGGTACCGCCGAGCAGCGACAGATAGCGCGTGCCTGCGGCGTAAGAGACCATCGACATCGCCGGGATGGGCGAGAAACCCGCCACGCGATCAGGGCCGTAATTTTTGATGGTCCAGACGTTGGCCGCTGCAATCAGCGTATTCAGCTCGTTCCAGTTGGAGCGCACAAACCCGCCGTGGCCGCGCGCCTGTTTGTACTTCAGGCACTTGACCGGATCCTGCATGATGGAATCCCAGGCGTGAACCGGGTCGGGATGCTGTTCCAACGCCTCGCGCCAGAAGGTGATCAGGCTTTTGCGGATCAGCGGATATTTCAGCCGGTTGGCGCTGTAGAGATACCAGGAGTAGCTGGCTCCGCGTGGGCAGCCACGGGGTTCGTGGTTGGGTAAATCGGGGCGGGTACGTGGGTAATCCGTTTGCTGGGTTTCCCATGTCACCAGCCCGTTTTTTACGTAGATTTTCCAGCTACAGGAGCCGGTACAGTTCACCCCGTGTGTGGAGCGCACGATTTTGTCGAACTGCCAGCGCTGGCGATAACTGTCTTCCCAGTCTCGGTTGGTGTTGTACACCTGGCCGTGACCGTTCGCGAAGGTTTCCTCTTTTTGCTTAAAGTAGCGAAACCTGTCCAGTAGCTTACTCATGACATTTCTCCTGACGGGGCCAGGGCTGACCCGTGGTTAGGGGGCTCACATTGTTATGATTATTTAGCGGACGGCTGGCGGCGACCGTAGACCAGCCACGTCACCACCACGCAAACGATGTAGAACACCAAAAAGATTTTCATCGCGCCAACCGGAGAACCGGTCATGGCCAGCGACGTACCGAAGGCTTTCGGAATGAAGAACCCGCCGACCGCACCGATGGCGGAGATAAAGCCCAGCGCGGCGGCAGTATCGGTGACCGCTTCCTGCTGCGCCTGTTCGTCGCTGCCGCCTTTGGCTTTCACGCGGTCGATGGTGATTTTGCGGAAAATGACCGCAATCATCTGGAAGGTTGAGCCGCTACCGAGTCCGGCGGTCAGGAACAGGCCCATGAACACGAGGTAGAACGTGAGGAAGTTGCCCGGTGAACCGCTGCCTGGCAGGGTGAGGAAAATCAGGGCGCTGAAGATAGCCATGAAAATGAAGTTAATCAGCGTCACGCGCACGCCGCCGAGTTTGTCGGAAATCATACCGCCAAATGAACGCGCCAGTGCGCCGAGAAACGGCCCGAAGAACGCCAGTTTGAGGATGTTCACATCGGGGAACTGGGTTTTTGCCAGCATGGCGAACCCAGCGGAAAAACCGATGAACGAGCCAAAGGTGGCCAGATACAGCAGGGCGAGGATCCAGGTGTGCATGCGGCCCAGTACCGGCAACTGTTCGGCAATCGACGCTTTAGAACTGGCGATATCATTCATCCCGAACCAGGCGGCGAGGGTGGCAATCAGCAGTAGCGGAGCCCAAATCCACGCGGCGTTGGTGAGCCACATCGTTGAACCGTCTTCCTGCGTTACACCGTGCACGCCGAGAAAGGTGAAAATCGGCAGAAAAATGACTAGCGGTGCGGCGAGTTGCATCACGCTGACACCGAGATTGCCGAGCCCGCCATTAATGCCGAGTGCGCTGCCTTGTCGGGCTTTCGGGAAGAAGAAACTGATATTCCCCATGCTCGAGGCGAAATTTGCCCCTGCAAATCCGCACAGCAACGCAATGACAATAAATACCCAATATGGAGTAGCGGTATTTTGAATGGCTATTCCGAGCCAGACACAGGGAATAATCAGAATAATAGTGCTTAATACCGTCCAGTATCGGCCGCCAAATATAGGTACCATAAAGGAGTAGGGTACGCGTAATATTGCGCCGGACAGGGATGGCAGGGCGGTTAATAAGAACAGTTGGTCGGTGGTGAAATTAAAACCGACTTTATTAAGATTGACGCTGACGGCACTGAATAACATCCACACGCAGAAGGCCAATAGCAGACAGGCCACGGAAATCCAAAGGTTTCGACGGGCGATAGCTTTACCTTTGTTCTCCCAGAACAGCGGGTTTTCAGGCTTCCAGTTTTTTAAGAGATAATGATTATTCTTCTCATCTTGTTGTGACATATCGCCCTCGTCTGCACCAGTACGTTATGAAAAATAAGCAAAAAGAGACGGACGGAACGTAATGTTCCGCGAAAAGTAAGGATTTTTAGGGTTATGTGAAAGAAGGATAGATAAAAAAGCGCAACCCCGCGAATGGGCCTGGAATATAGCTGCGCTTAAGTGTTACTAATTGTAAAAAACTAGACTAATTCGAGATCGAGGGCGCGGTGTAAATGACGATTAAAGGCGGCATCGTCGACTTCCGGCATGCCCAATACATATATGCCGTCCAGCCCGCAGACCAGTGAGATTAAACGCCAGGCGATATCTTTGGCGCTATCGCTCAGCGTAAATTCACCGGCTTTTTCACCGGCCACGATCAGCCTGACGGCCTCTTCGTGCCACATCGACATGGTCAGCAAATACGCCCCTTTAATTTCTGGATCGCTGTCGGCCAACAGTTGCGCCTGACGCCACAGGCGAATATACGGCTCCAGACGTCGGTCCTCACTGCCGAGCAGCGCAAACAGGCGTTCGCGCCAACGGGCATTTTCCTCGACCAGAGGGAGTTCCATCATTTCGCGGATCACCCTGACAAAGGCCTGTGATTTCAGTTCGCCCGACGAGGTGAAGTGATGGTGAACCTGGCCCGCGGCAATCCCCGCACGGCTGGCGATATTACGGACGGTCATGGCGGTAAACCCTTCTTCCAGCGCCACGCGAATGGCGGCCTGCATGATGGATTCCCGACGGTCTTCCCGGTTCAGATAGCTCATAGTTTCGGTCCTTGGCGGTAATGCGGTGATGATAACAAAAAGCTGGACAAGCGTTCAACTCTCAAGCAGGATCGCAATCTGGACAGGTGTCCAGTTTGGTTTTGAAGAGGGAAAGATTATGTTTCGTCAATGGTTAACGTTAGTTGCTATCGTACTGGTGTATATCCCGGTAGCGATTGATGCCACGGTATTGCACGTCGCCGCGCCGACGTTGAGCGTCTCGCTCGGGGCCAGCGGCAACGAGTTGCTGTGGATCATTGATATCTACTCGCTGGTGATGGCGGGTATGGTTCTGCCGATGGGCGCGCTGGGCGACCGCATCGGCTTTAAACGTCTGCTGCTTATCGGTAGTGGCCTGTTTGGTCTGGCCTCGCTGTGCGCCGCGTTTGCGACCACCGCCGAGTGGCTGATTGCCGCACGTGCGGTGCTGGCCATCGGTGCGGCAATGATCGTGCCGGCGACGCTCGCCGGGATCCGCAATACCTTCAGCGAAGCGCGCCACCGTAATATGGCACTCGGTATGTGGGCTGCGGTCGGGTCCGGCGGCGCAGCGTTTGGTCCGCTGATCGGGGGGATTGTGCTCGAGCATTTCTGGTGGGGCGCCGTATTCCTGATCAACGTGCCGATCGTACTGTTTGTGATGGCGCTTAGCGCACGGGTGGTTCCGCGCCAGGCGGGACGCCGCGAACAGCCGCTGAATTTCAGCCACGCGCTGATGCTGATCGTCGCTATTTTGCTTCTTGTATGGAGTGCGAAAACAGCGATGAAAGGCGTGATGGCGCTGTGGGTTGTCGGCCTTGTGCTGCTGTTCGGTGCGACGCTGCTCACCGCTTTCGTGCGTATTCAGCTGAATGCTCGCACGCCGATGATCGATATGCGCCTGTTCGCGCACCGCATTATTCTCAGCGGCGTGATGATGGCGGTCACGGCGATGATCACGTTGGTGGGGTTCGAACTGCTGATGGCGCAGGAATTGCAGTTTGTGCATGGCAAAACGCCATTTGAGGCCGGGTTGTTTATGCTGCCCTTAATGCTCGCCAGCGGCTTTAGCGGCCCGATTGCCGGGGTTATGGTGTCGCGTCTGGGGCTGCGTCAGGTGGCAACCGGCGGTATGGCGTTAAGTGCATTTAGCTTCCTTGGCTTGTCGATGACCGACTTTAGCACCCAACCATGGCAGGCATGGGGCCTGATGACGCTGTTAGGCTTTAGCGCTGCCAGCGCCTTACTGGCCTCGACGGCAGCGATTATGGCGGCAGCGCCGAAGGAAAAAGCGGCCGCAGCCGGAGCTATCGAAACCATGGCGTATGAATTGGGTGCCGGTCTGGGGATTGCGCTGTTTGGCCTGATTCTGACCCGGAGCTACACGTCGTCGATTGTCCTGCCGGAAGGGCTGAATGCAGACGCTGCCAGCCGGGCAGGGTCGTCAATCGGAGAAGCGATGCAGTTGGCTCAGACCCTGACGCCGACGCTGGCGGATTCGGTTGCCGAGGCGGCGAAAAGCGCCTTTATTACCTCGCACAGCGTGGCGTTGTTCAGTGCCGGAAGCATGATGCTGATTCTGGCGGTCGGGATTTGGTTTGGCCTGGCGAAAGCGCGCCAGACCGTATAATTAGTTTCGCGTTGCGTACCAGCACAACAAGGAGCCTGCACATACCATGCAGGCTCCTTGCCAGAAGGCCCAGGAGAGCGGGGCGCTAAGCAAAACCGACGCCAGCGCAGAAGAAAGCACCGGGGTAAAATAAGAACCCACCGCCAGCAAACTGACACTGCCGTGCAAAATACCGATATTCCACGCCGCATAGGCAAATCCTAACGACAGCGCACAAAGAATAAGCTTAATCACGACTGGCCAGCTGAAAATCATTTCAGGCTGAGGGCTGGAAAAATACTGAGCCCACAGGCTAAGCGCGGTCAGTAAAACAAAAAGCGTAATCCCGTTTTTGCCTTTGGCGTATTTGGCGGTAACGGTGCAGTACGTCGCCCAGATAAACGCCCCACAAAACGCCAGAATATAGCTGAGCGGACTGCTCGCAATATTATGTTTTATATCCACCAGGTTCAGTCCGTTCTCACCCCCTAATACCCAACTGACGCCGAGCAGAGAAATCAGCAGTCCCGGCACAACCCACCATCGGGCTTTCTGTCCGTTGAACAAAATGGCAAACGCGATAGTCAGGCTTGGCCAGAGGTAATTGACCATCCCGACTTCTATCGCCTGTTGGCGTGTGGCGGCATAGCCCAGAGAGAGCGCGAGGCAGATTTCATAGGTGACAAACAGTACGCAGCCTGCCACCAGATAACGAAAGGAAAAGGTTTTGAGTTGAGGAAAACCGACGGTAAGGAGTAGCAGCAACCCGCTGCAACTGTAAATCGCCGCCGCACCACCGACCGGGCCTAAGCCTTCGCTGACGCCGCGAATCAGGCCCACCATTGTGCTCCACAGCAGAATAGCCAGCAGTCCGATGAGCGTGGCTTTTTGTTTTGTCATGAGCGTAATCTTGTTCATCCTGAAAACGAACAAGATTACGGTATTACGGCGAGCGCATTCAAGCAATCTACACGAATTTAGCCAGTGGGTCGGCGGCGGCAAAGGCCACGTCGCGATCGGCTTTCGGCGGATAGATAAGCTCGTTTGTGATGGCAATTTTCAGCTTTTTAGCGTCTTCACGAACCAGTTTCAGCTGCTGATCCCAGCCTTCGGTGTACACCGCGCCCCACGCACCGAGATCAAGGCAGGTCACGTAATTCACCTGGCGATACGGCAAACCTTCCACGCCAAGCAGGCTGGCTGCGGCATTATGGCCGGCGAACTTCCCGAGCTGAATGGCGTGCTGGCAGGTCATCAATGCCGTGTTGCCGATATCGTCGGATTTCGCATGGGCCATGTCGCCGGTCGCGAAAATATTGCTGTAGGTCGGGATTTGTAATTCTTCGTTGACGACAAAACGACCCAGCGCATCGCGGTCTGCGGTGAGGTTTTCACCCAGCGGCCTGGCTTTGACACCCGCCGTCCAGACCACGGTTGCGGCGTCGATCCGGCTGCCATCCTGCAAGGTAACGCCGGAGGCATCGACCACTTCCACGCCGGCATTCAGACGCCATTCGATCCCCAGTTCGTCTGAGGCGTTTCGGATAACGTCGCGCAGCGCTTCGCTCCAGCGGCCACCAATCTCAGAACCCCTTTCTACTACGACTATTCTAGTCTGTGTATTTTCGCCAAACAGCGCTTTTAAACGAGAAGGGAGTTCAGTGGCCAGTTCAATGCCGGTGAAACCGCCGCCGCAAACAACCACGGTGTTGCGGGCAGGGCTTTCCGGCTGATTTGCTAACGTGTGCAGGTGATCTTCCAGACGCTGAGCAGAGTCCATCTGATCGACATCGAAGCCGTGCTCAGCGATGCCTTCGATACCGAAATGATGCAGGTGGCTGCCGCTGGCAATAATCAGGCGATCATAAGTCATAAAGGTCGATTGCGAATCAGGCGTTTTGTACCACACGCTATTTTCTGTGGCGTCGATACGTTCGGCGTGACCCGCGATGAAACGGATATTCAGTTCAGCAAACAGCGGCTGTAAATCAGCGGTCAGCGTCGAAACGTTCGCTTCGTAAAAACGCGGTCTGACGCGCAGTTCAGGCTGCGGTGCCAGCACGGCGATTTCCAAAGAATCGTTGCCCTGCAGATGCGCCAGACGTGCCGCACTGACGGCGGACCACATACCTGCGAAACCGCTACCGATGATAAGAATACGTTGTTTCATGTTTTGTCCTTCTGCATTTTCAGGCCGCTCGGCCCCGATAACTGCCACTATACTTGTCGGAGTTAACTCCGACAAGATCTTTCTGAGTATCTGAGTTATCATCACCGTGAATACACCGAAGAGGATCATAGAATGGCGTTTTACAGTTCTGGCGTGGAGTACGGGATCCACAGCTTGATGAGCATGGTGGATGCGAATGGCGATGCGCGTGAAATGAACGTGCGTGAGCTGGCGGAACTGCAGAACGTGCCTTATGACTATCTGGCGAAAATATTTACCCGTCTTTCTCGCGCCGGGCTGGTGGTGAGTACGGAGGGCAAGGGCGGGGGATTTCGGCTGGCGCGAGCCAGTGAACTCATCAGCGTGCTGGATATTGTGCATGCCATCGACGGTGATAAATCGATGTTCGAGTGCCGCGAAATTCGCCAGCGTCTGGCGGTGTTCGATGAAGCCCCGCCATCATGGGTATGCGATGGCCCGTGTGGCGTGCGTTCGGTAATGGACAGCGCGCAACAGCGGATGGAAGAAGAACTGGCTCGCCATACGATCCTCGACCTGGCGCGTAAAATGTTTCGCAAAGCGCCGGAGACGTTCACCCTTGAAGTTAAGCAATGGATTAACGATCGTCGGCGTAAAGCCTGAGAATACCGATCTCAATAAAAACGGCGCCTTTTGGCGCCGTTTGTCGTTTAAGAGCGGATTAATGACGCAGGTCGATGACCATACGGCCGCGAATCTGCCCTTGTTCCATTTCTTTGAAAATAGCGTTGATATCACCGATGGGACGCATGGTGACTTTCGGCACCACTTTGCCTTCTGCGGCAAACTGGAATGCTTCAACCAGATCCTGACGGGTACCCACCAGCGAACCCACGACCTGAATACCGTCCAGTACCAGGCGCGGGATATCAAGACTCATGGATTCTGACGGCAGACCAACGGCAACCACTCGGCCACCGGCGCGAACCGCATCGACCGCGGAGTTGAACGCTGCTTTTGCGACGGCAGTGACAACGGCTGCGTGCGCGCCGCCAGTTTTTTCCTGCACGATTTTCGCCGCGTCTTCGCTGCGGGAGTTGATCACCAGATCGGCGCCCATTTCCTCCGCCAGTTTTAGCTGCGCGTCGTTGACGTCCAAAGCGATGACTTTGGCATTGAATACATTTTTCGCGTATTGCAGCGCGAGGTTACCCAAACCCCCCAGGCCGTAAATGGCTATCCACTGGCCTGGTTTGATTCCGGACATTTTGACCGCTTTATAGGTCGTGACGCCCGCACAGGTGATGCTGCTAGCCGCCGCGGATTCCAGACCGTCCGGTACTTTTACCGAGTAATCGGCGGTGACGATACACTCTTCGGCCATTCCGCCGTCGACGGTGTAACCGGCATTTTTCACCGAGCGACAGAGCGTTTCGTTGCCGCTATTACAGTATTCACAGTGGCCGCAGCCTTCGAAGAACCATGCCACGCTGGCGCGGTCGCCGGGTTTCAGAGAGGTGACGCCCGGGCCGACTTCTTTCACGACCCCAATACCTTCATGGCCCAGAATGACACCGGTTTTATCACCGAAATCGCCATTCTTGACGTGGAGGTCGGTGTGGCAAACGCCGCAGCATTCCATCTTAAGCAGCGCTTCGCCATGCTTCAACGGACGAAGCGTTTTTTCAGTCACATTGACCTGATGGTCTTGAGTTACAACAGCAGCCTTCATGTATGTCTCCTTTTTGGATGAAAATCTGCAATGCAGGTACGGCGTCTGTGAAGCACGTCGTTACTCCTTTAGAGTTAAAGCATTCCGCTGATTTAGCAAGCCCTTCGCAACATAACGTAATCATTTTACGATAATTAGTGGTGTTTAAAATTATAGGAACCATAAACCATGCTTATGAATAACTGCGTATTCAGACAAAAAAACAGGCACCCGAAGGTGCCTGAAAAGGGAATTACAGCGAGTCCAGACGCGCCGTAAGTACATCAATTTCACGCCGCCACTGGGCCTGAAGCTGAGGTTTTTGGTGCTTCGGTTTCCGCGCCAGATCGTCAGCCAGCTGCGTTTCGAGCGTCAGCAGAGTTTCCAGCAAATCGTCTGTGGCGTCTGATAACGCTTCCGTCGCGATAATGGGCTTCGAATCTGCAACGACCGGGAACGGTTCTCGCAGCCGTTCCCACGCCGCATCGGCATCATGCCACTCTTCCAGCACGCCGTTTTCAATCAACCAGAAACGATTGCAGCTCTGCTGCATGAGATGCCTGTCATGACTGACCAGCAGCACGCCGCCGGCGAAGGTTTGCAGTGTTTCCGCCAGCGCCTCTTTGCCTTCCATGTCGAGATGGTTGGTTGGTTCATCGAGCATCAGCAGGCTGTAGCGCGCCAGCGTCAGGCCGACGAATAACAGCCGGGAACGCTCTCCGCCGCTCAGAGAATCGACGCGCTGGCCCTGTCTCGCCCAGGCGAAACCGGCACTGATTAACGCCATTTTTCGCATTTCCGGCGCAGGCGCGAACGGCTCCAGTGCGTCAAACAGCGTGGTGTGACTCGCTAACTGATGCAGCGTCTGATCGTAATAACCCAGCGCCACGCGCGGGTGGAGAGTTAATCCTTCCACTGGAACGCCGGCCTGGTATTGCTGCCAGATAAGCCGCAGCAGCGACGATTTCCCGCAGCCATTACGGCCAATCACCGCCACCCGGTCGCCGCTTTTCAACCGCGCAATCGGCGTGCTAAACAGCGGCGCGAGTCCGGCCGCCGGTGAGACGGACAGATTTTCCAGCTCCAGCAGTCGGTCGGCGCGCAGCAGGTCGCCATGCAACTGCAAGCGCCACTGACTGCCTGCGGTGACGTCGGTCTGGCTCGCCTTCAACCGCTCAACCTGTTTTTCCATCTGTTTGGCTTTTCGCGACAAATCTTCGTTGTCATACACGTGGCCCCAGACCGCCAGCCGTTTGGCGCTGGCGGCCACCCGGTCGATCTCTTTCTGTTCCGCTTTGAAACGCAGGGCATCGTTTTCATCCTGTTCCAACAGCGCCTGACGAGCAGCGCTACAGGGCAGGGAAAAGCTGTGCAGCCGGTGGTCACGCAGGATCCAGCTGGTGTTGGTCACGTTATCCAGCAGCTGTTTGTCATGGGAAACGACGATAAAACTGCCGTTCCAGCCGTTGAGAAAACGCTCCAGCCACAGCAATGTAGGCAGATCGAGGTGGTTGCCTGGTTCGTCCAGCAGCAAAAGGTCCGGAGACGTCATCAACGCCCGCGCCAGCAGGAGACGCGTATGCTGACCACCACTCAGCGTGGCAGCGGTTAACCCCCGGTCATCGGCATTGAAACCCATTTCCGCCAGTAATGCTTCGGCACGCCAGCGCTGAACTTCTCGCTCCGCAAGTGGAATGTTATCCAGCACCGCATCGAGCATCGTCAGCGGGCCGAGGGATGCAGGCAGATGCTGTTCCACGCGGGCCAGCAGGCAGTGGTTGGCAATGGAAACGTAGCCGGAAGAAGGCGCATCAGTGCCATCCAGCAGTTTTAGCAGGGTACTTTTGCCGCAGCCGTTATAGCCAATCAGCCCGACGCGATCGCCTTTTTTCAGCGTAAAGGAGAGGTCAGTGAACAGGGGGCCGAAGGCCGTTTCGCTGCACAGCGAGTGGGTACTTAATAATGTGGTCATAGAACTTACTCAAGTGTTACTGGCGTAAGAACGCCTCGTCAGTTAACGCCGACGATAACCCGGTAAGCCGAGGGAAGGGATTCAGTCTTGGTTTTCTTCGCTCAAGCAGAAGTTATCGCAGCACGGTACGGATAACGCTTGAGCAGGTGCGATCGCCAAAAGTACGTGAAAAAGTAAACTTTTCACAATACAGCATGGGATCCTCCTTTTTATTTTCAGCAGATTAATGGGTGGAAAGAGTGTAGCGGGGATTGTTGATTGGCGCTACGTCTGCAAGACCTATTAGTTCTTGTAGGCGCAGCGCCGTCAGACATAAATGTTAAATCGAGGTACGACGGTAGCTGCGGTATTCCGGCTGCCAGAAGTTGTCATCAATCGCCTGTTGCAAGGCTTCGGCCGACGTTTTCACCGCCACGCCTTGCTGCTGGGCCATTTTGCCAATCGCAAATGCAATTGCCCGCGAGACGGTATGAATATCCTTCAACTCCGGTAATACCAAGCCTTCGCCGTTGTTCACCAGCGGTGAGTGCTTGGCCAGCGTTTCGCTCGCCGACATCAGCATTTCGTCGGTGATGCGCGACGCGCCAGAGGCAATCACGCCCAGACCAATGCCCGGGAAGATGTACGAGTTGTTGCACTGGGCAATCGGATACGTTTTATCTTTCCATGTGACCGGCGCGAACGGACTGCCGGTGGCAACCAGCGCACAGCCTTCGGTCCAGTTGATGATGTCCTGCGGCGTCGCTTCTACGCGAGACGTCGGGTTAGACAGCGGCATCACGATTGGGCGCGGGCAATGCTTGTGCATTTCACGAATGATTTCTTCGGTGAATAGCCCGGTCTGGCCGGAGACGCCAATCAGAATGTCCGGCTTCGCGTTACGCACCACGTCCAGCAGGGAAAGCACGTCTTCTGCGGTGTCCCAGTCTTTCAGGTTGTCGCGCTTTTGCACCAGCTTGTTCTGGAACGCCAGCAGGTTTGGCATCTGGTCGGTCAGCAGGCCGAAGCGGTCAACCATAAACACACGCGCACGCGCCTGTTTTTCGGTCAGGCCTTCGCGCTGGATCTGCGCGATGATTTGCTCGGCAATCCCACAACCGGCAGAACCCGCCCCAAGGAAGACAATTTTCTGCTCGCTAAGTTGGCTGCCCGCCGCGTGGCTGGCGGCAATCAGCGTGCCGACGGTCACTGACGCGGTGCCCTGAATATCATCGTTGAACGAGCAAATCTCGTCCCGATAGCGGTTCAGCAGCGGCATGGCGTTCTTCTGGGCGAAATCTTCGAACTGCAGCAGCACGTTCGGCCAGCGCTGTTTCACCGCCTGGATGAAATCATCGACAAACTGATAATACTCATCGTCGGTAATACGCGGCTGGCGCGAGCCCATGTACAGCGGGTCGTTAAGCAACTGCTGGTTATTGGTGCCGACATCGAGCACGACCGGCAGGGTGTACGCCGGGCTGATCCCGCCACAGGCGGTGTACAGCGACAGTTTACCGATAGGAATACCCATGCCGCCAATGCCCTGATCGCCGAGGCCAAGAATGCGCTCGCCGTCGGTGACCACGATCACTTTGATGTTGTGGTTGGGTACGTTTTGCAGAATGTCGTCCATGTTGTGACGGTTTTCGTAAGAGATAAACACGCCACGAGAACGGCGATAAATCTCGGAGAAACGCTCACAGGCGGCGCCGACGGTCGGGGTGTAGATAACCGGCATCATCTCGTCGAGGTGGTTTTCGACCAAACGGTAAAAGAGGGTTTCGTTAGTGTCCTGGATATTGCGCAGGTAAATATGTTTGTCGATTTCGGTCTTGAAGCCCTGGTACTGGATCCAGGCGCGTTCAGCCTGTTCTTCGATGGTTTCCACGACGGCGGGCAGAAGGCCTAAGAGGTTAAAGTTGCGACGCTCCTCCTGGCTAAACGCGCTGCCTTTGTTGAGGAGGGGAAACTCCAGTAAAACGGGGCCTGCATAGGGGATATAAAGAGAACGGTTGTTTTTATGGTTGAGTAACATCTCACTGATCCTTTGTCATCACGGCCTGCCCAGGTAGGCGAATCGAGAGGGCTGGCGGGTACTTCGGCGCGGCAAAGTATAAAGCAAGTGTTAATAAAAAGGGTAAACGCTGCGGTTCAGAAACTAAAAAAAACACCATCTTATGTAAACGATGGTGTCGGTCTTTATCGATGAAAGGGCTAAAAAGCCGGGATGTTACTCGGTGCGGCGTTTGCGGCCGGTGGCATGAGTATGGTTATGCTGCGTTTCCGCATCGCCTTCGATAAGGACTTTTTTCTGGTTTGAAAGCTTGTAGTTCAAGCCGAGGATATGACGTGCCTGACGGTTCGATTTCATGCTGACTCCTTAATCCTGTGAATGGTTTCAAGGTCAATCCCGGAGGTACCGGGCGAAATTTACCCTTAAGCGCAGACAATCTACTTGCCTGCGAGATTGATAGTTGACCATTCTGCTCGAAATAGCAACATCAGCTGGCGCTTTCAGGAACTCTCTGAGGTTTAACCCTTTGTGCGACGGACGTCACGCTGTCATGTGTCTGAACTATGCTTTTTGATTGGCGCTGAGGTTTTCGCCATTTTGTTCATCGTGAGGTCACTTCATGAAAGTTTTAGGATATGCAGCACAAAATCCCACCGCGCCGCTGGCCCCGTTCTCCTTTGACCGCCGCGTACCGCGTCCGGACGATGTGACTATCGAGGTGTTGTACTGCGGCGTGTGTCACTCCGATTTACACCAGGCTCGGAACGACTGGGGATTCAGTACCTATCCCCTTGTTCCGGGGCATGAAATTGTCGGTCGGGTGACGGCTATCGGTGACAGCGTTACCAAATTTAAGCCCGGCGATCTCGCGGCCATTGGTTGTATGGTCGACTCCTGTCGCACCTGTTCACCCTGTAAAAACGGGCTGGAGCAGTATTGCGAAGAAGGCAACACGCAGACTTACAATGGACAGGATCGCCACGACCACCAAACCACCTACGGTGGCTATTCACAAACCATTCTTGCGAGTCAGGATTTCGTTCTGCGCATTCCCGACGGGCTGGATTTGAAAGGTGCCGCGCCACTCCTGTGCGCCGGGATCACCACCTGGTCGCCGCTGCGTCACTGGAAGATTGATGCCAACAGCAAAGTCGCCGTGATTGGCCTTGGCGGACTCGGGCATATGGGCCTGAAGCTGGCGCACGCGCTGGGCGCAGAAGTGACGCTGTTTACCCGTTCGCCGGGGAAAGAGGCGGATGCGCGCCGTCTGGGTGCCAGCCATGTGGTGCTCTCCACGGACCCGGAACAAATGAACGCCGTGAAAAATCAGTTTGATCTGATTATCGACACCGTTCCGTACACGCATGATGTTAATGCGTATATGCCAACACTGACCCTCGACGGTACGCTGGTGTTTGTCGGTCTGCTCGGCGATTTGCCGGAAGTGAACACCATTCCGCTGTTGATTAACCGCCGTTCGGTGGCGGGTTCAGCGATTGGTGGCATCGCGGAGACGCAGGAGATGCTCGATTTCTGCGCGGAAAAAGGCATTGCGGCGGACGTAGAGGTCATCAGAATTCAGGATATCAACGAAGCTTACGAGCGCCTGCTGAAAAGTGACGTGAAGTACCGCTTCGTGATTGATATGGCATCTCTCAACGCCTATGGCTAACGGCCTGAAAGGCGTGTTCTATACTTAGTACCCCAAACGGATAAAAGGAGTGAACGATGACGATCCACAAGAAAGGTCAGGCACACTGGGAAGGCGATCTGAAACGTGGCAAAGGCACCGTCTCGACGGAGAGCGGCGTTCTGAACCAGCAACCGTACGGGTTTAACACCCGCTTTGAAGGTGCGAAAGGCACCAATCCTGAGGAGCTGATTGCGGCGGCGCATGCCTCCTGTTTTTCGATGGCACTTTCGCTGATGCTGAGCGAAGCCGGATTTACGGCGACCTCAATTGATACCGAAGCGACGGTCTCACTGGACCAGGTCAGCGGTGGATTCTCGATAACCAAAGTGGCCCTGCAAAGCAAAATTGCGGTACCGGATATCGATGCCGGCACCTTCGATGGCATAATCCAGAAAGCAAAAGCCGGCTGCCCGGTGTCTCAGGTCCTGAAAGCTGAAATCACTCTCGATTATCAGCTCAACTAACGGGAAAATGCCTGGCGGCGTACCCTTGCCAGGCCTCCCGCTCCCGTAGGCCCGATACGCGCTAGCGTCATCGGGCAAGATAGCCCGCAGATTGCGGGCTTTTGTTTTCAATAATCATTAATGAGTCCTATGAGTGAGATTAAAACCCTGAGTTCGCAGGAGATTTACAGTAATCAATGGATGCGCCTGAAAGAAGATCGTATTGAACGCGCCGACGGTTCGCACGGCGTGTATTCGGTGATTGAGAAACCCGATTTCGCGATTATTGTCCCGGTGTCGGCAGGCTTTATCTGGGTGGTGGAACAGTATCGCTATCCGCTTGGGATCCGAACGATTGAATTGCCGCAGGGATCGTGGGAGCTGGACCCGAATGCCGATCCGATTGCCGTCGCCCGGGGTGAACTGGCGGAAGAGACCGGTTTGCTGGCGCAAAAAATGGAGCAGATTGGCTATCAAAAACTGGCTCAGGGCTACTCCAGCCAGGGCTATCACATCTGGCTGGCGACGGATTTTGTCTCCAGCACCCAACAGCTCGATGCAGAAGAAGTCGGGCTGACCTGCCGCCAGATGCCGATCACTGAGTTTGAAACCTTGATTGCGCAGGGCAAAATCAGCGATGCGACCTCGGTGACGGCATTTCTCCTGGCTAAGCTCAAAGGCTTTGTGTGACGTTGTCACTTATGCCTGCGCGTTTTGTGGCTGTTTACGGCGCAGGCGGCTCAAACTAAACAGTATTGCCAGCCCGGACGTGGCAACCGCCACCCATAAACTCATCTTCACGGCCTGAGCTTCCAGCGCGATGTGTGAACCGGAAGCCATCGCCGCCAGCAACACGCCCACTAACGCCGCGCCGAGACATTGCCCGAAGGTGCGCATTATCGCCAGCACGCCTGATGCGTATCCGCTGTATTCCCGCGCCACGTTGGACAACATTTCGCGGTTGTTCGGACTCTGAAAACAGCCAAATCCCATCCCGCACACCAGGCTACGCAGGCCGATATCCCAGGCTGCAGCGTGATGGGGCAACGTTGCCAGCAGCGCTAAGCCGATAACAAACCCCAGCAAACCAATAGTTGAGATAATCGACGGCGAGTATTTATCCGCCAACCGTCCGGCGTGGGGCGCGACCAGCACAATGCCCAACGGCCACGGCGTAAACAGCAGTGCAGAGGTAAATGCACTGTATCCGTACACGCTCTGGAACAGGAACGGCAGGGCGACAAACGTTATGCCCTGGCTAATAAACGAGGCCAGCGAAGTCAGCGCCGCCAGTGAAAATCGGCTTGAGGTGAAGATAACTGGGGGCAGCAACGGTTTTGCCACCCGGCGAATATGCCAGACAAACGCCGTACCGCTGACCAGCGCCAGCAAACCCCAACCCATCACAGTGGTACTGAGTGAGTGATCGACGGCGTGCGGATCGGCAAAACCGTTGGCTGCCATGATCAATGCGCCGAGCAGGGTCGCAGACAAAGCGGCCCCCATCGCATCAAATCGCTGATCGCTGATGGCGGGTTGACGGGGAATGGCTTTTAAGGCCAGAAACAGCGCCACCATGCCCGGCAGCACGTTGATGGCAAACAGCCATTGCCAGCTCAGCGTCCCGAGCAGTGTGCCACCTAATACTGGGGCGACGGCGGTGCTGGCAGCAATCAATAGTGCATTCAGGCCCAGAATGCGTCCGAGCAGTCTGCCAGGAAACACTGAGCGTAATATCGCAGGAGCAATACTTAAGGTGGCCGCACCGCCAACGCCCTGAAGGACGCGCATTACGATAAGCATCTCTGCTGAAGTCGACATCGCGCAGCCGAGCGATGTGAGAGTGAACAGGCTCAAACCGAAAATAAAGACTGGACGAAAGCCAAAGCGGGTGGCGAGCGCGGCAAAGACGGCCAGCGTCATGGCCGCGGAGAGTAGATAACCGTTCGCGAACCAGACCGCAAGGGGCGCAGCGACCTGTAAAGATTGCGCCATTTGCGGTAAGGCGATATTCACCATCGAACCGTCAAACACGGCCATCAGGGTGGAGGTCATCACCGCCGCCATTGCAAATGCCCGTTCGCGGCCTGGCAGGCCTTCGTCGCCCGGTTTGTCTGAAAAGAGTTCCATCACAGTATTCTCGTTAGTGGGTGTGTTGATGAGGGAAGTCTATGCCGTGGCTAAAGAAGGCGGAAGACACAGCATTGCTACTGTATAGTTGTATCAAACGCCTTATCTCATGCCGAGGGAATATTTCGATGACCGATCCGGATTTTAATCTGCTGATTGCGCTGGATGCGCTGCTGACGGAAGCAAGCGTGGCCGGGGCGGCACGACGTCTGAATTTGAGCACCTCGGCCATGAGCCGAACACTGAGCCGCTTGCGCGACGTCACTGGTGACCCGCTACTGGTGCGCGCGGGGCGAAATATGGTGCTGACGCCTTACGCCGAGGCCAGCCGCGACCGGGCGCGTAACGCCGTGCTGGAGGCGAGGGCGGTACTGCAACCGTCAGCGTCGGAGCTGAATATCGCACAGCTGGAACGCGTATTTACACTGCGCGTGAACGACGGTTTTATCGAAGCTTTCGGCCCTTCACTGATTGCCGCAGTGGCGGCCATGGCGCCGGGCGTCTGCCTGCATTTTTCACCGAAGCCTGAAAAGAGCTCACGCTTTTTGCGTGAAGGGCTGGTGGACCTCGAAATCGGCGTGCTGAGTAATATGGGGCCGGAAATTCGCGTGCAGGCGCTGTATCGCGATCGTTTCGTCGGCGTGGTTCGCCATGGGCATCCATTGGCCGGGAAAGCGCAGGTGAGTGTGGAGGAGTACATTGCGTGGGGGCACGTGGTTGCTTCACGTCGGGGTCAGCCTTCAGGTCCGGTCGATGAAGCGCTGGCGGAGCTGGGACTGGCGCGCAAAGTTGTCAGTGTGGTTCCGGGTTTCCCGTCGGCGCTGGCGGTGGCGAAGGCCTCAGATTTAATTGCGCTGGTTCCGGCGTCGTTTCTGTTTCAAACCGATAATCAGGCCCGGCTACAGGCCTTTGAACTGCCGTTTAACACGCGGACGATTACCATTTCGCAGCTGTGGCATCCCCGAATGGAAGCGGATCCGGCGCATCGCTGGCTGAGACAAACGGTTCTGGCGGTGTGTCAGAAGCCATGTTCTGAGCAACGTGATTTATGCGAGGTACGACAGCGTAATCAATGCACCTGATTCGCAAAGTAATTAACGTTGTGCCAGACTTTTTCTCACGACTCTGTTTCACACATCCAGGAACAGCCCATGCTCGATTTTATTGCTCATATGCTGGTTGGAACGCCGGTATGGGTGTATGTGCTGTTTGTGTTTCTGTTGATTCGTGGGATTAAAGCCCGACAGCCCGCGACGGTGACACTGGAGCGGCTGTCCATTATCCCCCTGATATTTCTGGCGTGGGATCTGTATGATCTTGTTCTTTATCGGCATCTGACGCTGGGTGTGGTGATGTTGTGGATTGCAGGGCTGATTATCGGGGCAGCGCTGGGTATCTGGCTGATAAAATCGGATAGGGTGAGTCGCGGGAGTGCGCCGCGCACAGTGAATCGTCAGGCCGATTATTCCGCGCTGCCGTTAATGATGACGGCATTTGCCATTAAATATGTGTTTGGCGTGATGGCGGCGGTATCGCCTCAGACCCTGCAACAACCGGGAATGAGCGCTGCGGCGGTAGTGGTGGGTGGGGTGTTCGCCGGCAGCTTTGTCGGTAAATTTACGCGCTATCTGCAATGCTACTTTGCCCCGGCGCAAAAAGGGATTTAAGACGATCCTGTGTTAATAAAAATAGGTTTTATGCGTCCGTCAGTCTACATTTATGGGTTGATATATTTACGTTTTCTCTGGTCATTTGTGCTGCACTTTTGCCACGAATGAAGGCCAACAGCACGTTCAGGAATGATAATGACACTAAACCGCAACACCGTAGCCGCACTGAGCGCGCTCTGGTTGTTCAGTACTTGTGCCGCTGCCGAAGTGGATCTCGGCTCGATGGATATTCTGGCGAGAGATAATCCGCAAAGCCCGGTGCCAAAGGGCTTTGTGGTCGGTGCCGCGACGATAGGCGGCCAGGCGCGTTATAAAGATCAGGATAACAGCACCTACTTTATTCCGGGCGGCCTCTATTTTGGCGATAACCTGATGTATCTCGGGGATCGCGCTCGCTACTATTTCCGTCTGGACGATAACGTCGCACTGTATGGCTACGGGCGTTACCGCTTTGGCAACCTTGATCCCTCAGACGCCGATTTCCTTCATGGAATGGATAAGCGAAAAGGGGAGTTTGAAGCCGGGATTGGCGGGACGATCATTACGCCGTATGCGCTGTTGACCGCCCGATTCGCAAGCGATGTGACCGGCCGCAGTAACGGGCAGGAACTGTTGCTCTGGGCGGACTTCCCGATAGTCAGAGATAATCTGCTGGTGATGCCGGGAATGGGGATGATGATCCGCAGCCACAACATGGCGAACTACTATTTTGGCGGGGTTTCGAAGGAAGAAGCTACGCCTCAGCGTAAAGCCTGGGATACCGGCACGACCTTCTCGCCGATGGCGGCGGTGGTGACGTCCTACCGTTTCAGCCCGCACTGGTTGGGTTTATTTGCCGCGAACTATGAGCTTTACGATAAAGACATCGCTGACAGCCCGATAGTGCAGCACAGCGGTGAGTTTTATGTGATTGCCGGGGTGGGTTATACCTGGTAGCGATTAACAGCGCGTTCCAGCGTTGAACGCCAGCGGGAGGAGCGAAAACGCATGAACATACTGTTCCCGGGTATTCGGCTTCTGCTTTTCGCCGCCTGTCTTCCGGCCGCGCTAAGTTATGCCGCCGATGGGAGTCGGATTCGACATCGCGCCAATGCCGTGCTCTCGCTGATGAGCTATACGGTCGTGCCGGACGTTACCGCCAGCGACCTGAACATCGGTAGCGGCGGCGGTGATAACAATGAACTCGACATTACCCAGTTCGGCGGCGGGGCGACACTCAGTGAAAGTGTGCCCATTTATGTCGAAGGCACCATGGGCTACAGCCGCTTCGATCCACATTTCGTCTTATCTGACGGCACCCGCACCCGCAAAATCCCCACCAAATGGAACAGCCTGACCGCCACCGGCGGTATCGGCTGGGATTTCCCGCTGTATACCGACCAATGGGGCGGCAAACTGGTTATTCGTCCCATTGCTAACGTGATGTTGGGCACCATGGCGAGTGATGTGCGCATCGGCAGCTTTGTGCTGGAACGGCGTCGAAATGTGGAATTCGCGTTTCTCGACGGCGGGCGGCTGAATGCCTACGGGCTGGGCGGTTCGCTGATGCTTGATTATGAGCTGGTGTCAAAACCACAGGATATCGATGTGGAGCTACGCTACTCCAGCATGAATTTGCAAACCTTTGGTAGCACCTCGGAAGCCGTACAGGGGGAAGCTAGCGCGCAAAATCTGGGCCTTTATCTACGCCGCCGGGCACCCATATTTGACTGGACACTGCTCAAAAGCCCGGTGCGTTATGTACTTGAAGGCGCTCACACCGAATACCTGGGTTCTCAGCGCGGCGAACTGGGCTTTAATAGCTTAAGTTCTTTGGGTTTAGGCATCGAACTGGACAGCAGCAAATACCCCGTTTTTATTACCCGCACCCGGCTGGTGGGCCGTTTTATGTTTGGTGAAAACACCACCGGCTACGGCGTCGGCCTGGCGATGAGTTTTTAATCCTTCCGTTTTTTTTCCATTTTTTAGCAATATTTCTCCCCCTCAATCGTCTACCTCAGCACGAACACGATTTAATTCCTAATAAGAGGTATTTCTAATGAGAGATTTTGACATGCATGGACATCGACATGGCCGCGGATTTGGCGGTCATCGGATGGCGAAACCACTGATGATGGGCGCAGTCATTTTTGTGGCTCTGGGTCTGTTGGTGATGTCGCTGTGGAACGCGCTGCTGCCCGCGATTATCGGCGTGAAAGCGATTGGCTTCTGGCAGGCGCTAGGACTGCTGGTGCTGTGCCGCATTCTGTTTGGCGGCCTCGGTTTCCGTCCGGGCATGTTTGGCGGAATGCGCCGTCGGATGCACGAACGCTGGATGCAAATGACCCCGGAACAGCGCGAAACCTTTATGCAACAGCGTCGTGAGGGTTTTGGTCGACGTGGACACTGTCATCACCGCGGCTGGCATGAACGCCGTGACGAAAGGGCGGATGTGCGTCAACAGCCTGATGAGCCTGTCGTAAAAACGCCAGAAGGCGAGTAAACCGGATGAAAGCCGGAATGGCGAAGGATTCCCTGCTGGTTTCAGCGCTGAACGCCTGTCGTTCGCGGCTAACCGCGTTTATCCGTGGCCGCACGGCGGTGCGTGAAGATGCCGATGACGTATTACAGGAAATTACCTGGCAGCTGATGAAAGTGGAACAACCGGTGGAAAATATCGCCGCCTGGTTGTTCCGCGCCGCCCGGAACGAACTCACCGACAGGGCGCGTAAAAAGCGTGAGTTACCGCTGTCGGCGTTTTATACGGCTGACGATGACGGTGATTTCCCGGAAGACGAACTGGCGGAAACGTTATTTGGTGTGGCGCAAACGCCCGAAGACGATTATCTGAAGTCGCTGCTTTGGGAAGAACTGAACGATGCATTGGCGGCATTGCCGCCCGCACAGCGCGAAGTGTTTGAACGTACGGAGCTGGAAGGGCTGAGCTATAAAGAATTGGCCGAGGAAACCGGGGACAGCGTGCAAGCGCTGCTTTCCCGAAAACACAAAGCCGTGCTTTATCTGCGCACCCGGTTACGCAGCGTTTACGATGATTTGACGGAGTAAGTAAATAGCCCGATGGCGCGCGCGCTTTTCGGGCCTGGATTCTGAAGGCACGGTATGCCCGGTTAACGACGTACCACCGGGCGATACCATTAAAAATCAGCTTCCCCAGCGACTGCGCAGGTAATTTACCGCCTGCTGAGTCTGTGGCTGATTGAGGTTATTTTCACGGAACAGAATGGTGCCCTGAATTTCCGGCAGCGCGTCGTTCAAATCGAGCTGTTTTTTCAGCTCAGGTACGCCGCCCTGCACGGTCCAGTCTGGCTCATTCCTGGACGGTTCCCCGACTTTATACAGCGCCACACCGATATACAAACGGGTGTGCGTCGGTTTCACCACATCAGCCCACCATTTTGCCAGCACGTCGTAACGCGCCGCATTGCGAGCGAACGGCCAGTAAACCTGCGGCGCAATATAATCCAGCAGGCCTTTTTGCACCCACAAACGGGTGTCGGCATACGATTCATCATACGCCGCCGCGCCACGGGTATCAGACCCGGCCGGATCGTGCGAACGGTTGCGCCATACGCCTGCCGGGCTTACGCCAAACTGTACATTTGGATTCAGCTGTTTGATGGTTCGCGAGACCTGGGTTATTAACTGCTCGGTATTGTGTCGACGCCAGTCAGCCTTCGAAGCATAACCCTGGCCGTAAATGCGGAATGTCTGGCTGTCGTTCAGGGCAGAACCGGCGGTTTCGGTATAGAAGTAATCATCGAACTGCACGCCGTCGACCGGGTAGCGCGACACCACTTCCGCCACAATGCTGGTTATCCAGTCACGCGCTTCGGGAATGCCGGGGTCGATAACATAGCGATCGCCGGAGGTTCTGATCCAGTCGCGATGCGCCACAAACACACTGGACGGATGCATTGAAATCGTGCGATTCAGCTCCGCGACGGTGCCAGGTTTGGTATTGGTCGAGACGCGATACGGGTTTAACCACGCGTGGACTTTCATTCCGCGTTTGTGCGCTTCATCGAGCATAAACTGCAACGGATCGTAACCCGGATCCTGGCCCACTTTACCGGTCAGCATATCGGACCAGGGCAAAATCTGGGACGGCCAAAGTGCAGTGCCATCGGGCTTAATCTGGAAGAAGACGGTGTTAATGCCGAGGCTTTGCAGCTTATCCAGCTTGTCGGTCAGCGCTTTTTTTTGCTGATTGGCGCGAGTCACAGGATCACTGATGTTTACCGAGGCCACCGGCGGCCAGTCGAGTCGCGAAACGGTGGTCAGCCACACGCCGCGCACGGGCTGATTGTCGGCGGGCCTATCGGGTAGCGGATGTTTGGCTACCGGAGGCAGCGGAGTCACCAACGATTTCGGTTTTTCTGACGTGCAATTCGCAAGCAGAAGCGCGCTGGCAATCAGCGCCCCGGTGATAGTGACGCGTGCAATGATGGAGAGTTTACGTGAGCTGATAATCATATCCCTGTTTTATTCAGGCCTTCACATTAGCGAAGCTCATTCTCGTATGATTCGATTTGTGGAGCAACCTGGAAAGTTTGTGAACGTCTCAAAACGCATTCTGCGCTCAAGCTTTTTCCGACCGCTCAACCCTTTTGGGATAATTTGGGTTGTTATTCAACCAGTTCTGCGCCATGGCGCGTTGTTCATCCGTTACCACGCCGTCGGGTTTACCGTCGATGCCGTAACGCTGGGGTTCACTGGCGAGCGCCATTTGATAGGGAATAGTGCGAGTATAGCGTTTCAGCGCTTTACCAATCTCAACCCCAGGGAAATCAATCTCACGCCGAGCAGCATCGTTAATGAGATCCTGCATGATGCGGACTTTAATCGGCTTAGGCGGTTCCTGCGCAAAGAGCAAGGGCCAACTCTCACGCAGCAGAATGGCACGTTGGTTTTTATCCACGGTAATGCCCCAAAGATATCTGGTTTTTTTATGAGTATAAAACAAAGATATGCCAGGCGTAGGGGACGGGCAGGTACTACTTTTGGTGGGTATTTGCGCTATTGCGAAGAATTGTTTCGGATAGACTGAAGCAGCGTATCCAGTAATCCAGGGAAACGTATGTCTAAATCGTCGCGGCGCAGGGAAATCCTATTCTCCCGGCCCTGAGGGCGTTGCCAGATAACGCCACTGTCACGCAAAACGCGCCAGTGATGGGTCATGGTCGACTTCGCTACGTCCTGACGCAGCGCGCCACAACTCAGTTCACTGCCGTCAGCTAAGGCTTTCACTATCTCCAGTCGCAGCGCATTCCCCAACGCAAAAAGGACATTTTCCAGGCGGATTTGTTCACGTTCCGGATGATTGGCGATCATACTGTTCCTTTGTTTACCGTTGAATGTACGGGGGCGAGAGGGGGCTAATATACCGAAAGAGGTTAATTAAAGTCACGTCTTGCCCGTAGGCCCGCGAAGGTGAAGCGCCGCAGGGCGTTTAGCCGATGACTCCAATAGGTATTATAGTTCGAATATACTCGTACAGTTGTACTATTATAGATGCCGTTACATAACCCGCGGCCAATTCCGGCCGTGGAATGACAGTCAACTGACTTAAGGACGCATCATGCCTCGACCCATCCCCCTCGAACGTTACCGCAACATCGGCATCTCCGCGCATATCGATGCCGGTAAAACCACCACGACCGAGCGCATTCTGTTTTACACCGGAATGAGCCACAAGCTGGGTGAAGTGCACGATGGCGCTGCGACGACGGACTGGATGGCGCAGGAGCAGGAGCGCGGTATTACCATTACCTCTGCCGCCGTCAGTGCTTTCTGGCCCGGCATGGATCGTAATTTTGAGCCGCATCGGATCAATATTATCGATACCCCCGGCCACGTGGATTTCACCATTGAAGTGGAACGTTCCATGCGCGTGCTCGACGGCGCAGTGATGGTATATGACTCGGTTGGTGGGGTGCAGCCGCAGTCCGAAACCGTATGGCGTCAGGCCAACAAATACCACGTACCGCGGCTGGCCTTCGTTAACAAAATGGACCGCCAGGGTGCCGATTTTTTCCGCGTCGTGCAGATGATGAAAGACCGCCTGAAAGCGAATCCGGTGCCGATTGTCATTCCGGTTGGCGCGGAAGAGCATTTTTCCGGTGTGGTTGATCTCATCAAAATGCGGGCGATCCATTGGGAAGACGAAACCCAGGGTATGACCTTCAGCTATGGCCCGGTTCCGGCGGAGTTACTGGAAACCGCGCAGGAGTGGCGCGAGAAGATGGTTTCTGCTGCTGCGGAGGCCAATGATGTGCTGATGGATAAGTATCTGGAAACGGGCAACCTCGACGAAGCGGATATTATCGCTGGACTTCGACAGCGCACGATTGCCGGTGAAATTCAGCCGATGCTGTGTGGCAGCGCTTTTAAAAATAAAGGCGTGCAGCGTATGCTCGATGCGGTGGTGGAGCTGATGCCGTCGCCGCTGGACGTTCCGGCCATTGACGGCGTTGATGAAAAGGGCCAACCGGCGGAGCGTCACCCAAGCGATGACGAACCGTTCTCGGCGCTGGCGTTTAAGCTGATGACCGACCCGTACGTCGGCCAATTGACCTTTATTCGCGTTTATTCGGGCGTTTTGAGAAAAGGCGACGCTGTGTATAACCCGGTCAAAGGCAAGAAAGAGCGAATAGGCCGCATCGTGCTGATGCATGCGAATGACCGACATGAAGTGGACGAGTTGCGCGCCGGGGATATCGCGGCCTGCGTCGGGCTGAAAGACGTGACCACCGGGGATACGTTGTCGGACCCTGACCACGTCATCACGCTGGAACGTATGGAGTTTCCGGAACCGGTGATTTCTCTGGCGATCGAACCGAAAACCAAGGCCGATCAGGAGAAAATGGGCATCGCGCTGCAGCGTCTGGCGGCGGAAGATCCGTCGTTCCGCTTGCATACGGATGAAGAATCTGGGCAGACGATTATTTCCGGGATGGGTGAATTACATCTTGAGATCATCGTCGACCGCATGAAACGCGAGTTTGGCGTGGAGGCGAATATCGGGCGACCGCAGGTCACATACCGGGAAACGATCCGCAAACCGGTGAAGGACATCGAAGGCAAATTTGTGCGCCAGTCCGGTGGGAAAGGGCAGTACGGTCATGTGGTGCTGAGCCTGGAACCGCAAGAGCCCGGCAGCGGATTCAAATTCGAAGACGCGACCAAAGGCGGCGTGGTTCCACGAGAATACATTCCTTCGGTGGAGAAAGGTCTGCGTGAAGCGATGAACAGCGGCGTGCTGGCTGGGTATCCGGTGGTGGATGTGAAAGCGACCCTGACGTTTGGTTCGTATCATGACGTCGACTCGTCAGAACTGGCGTTCCGCATGGCGGCTATCTTTGGTTTCAAAGAGGGCGTTCGTCATGCGGACCCGGCCATTCTCGAGCCGATAATGCACGTGGAAGTGGAGACGCCGGAAGACTATGCCGGGAATATCATGGGCGATTTGTCGTCGCGACGTGGAATGGTGCAGGGCATGGATGAACGATTTGGTAGCCAAATCATTCGCGCCGATGTGCCACTGGCGGAGATGTTCGGGTATTCCACCACCCTGCGGTCGATGTCTCAAGGCCGTGCCACGTACAGCATGGAGTTTCATCATTACGCCGAAGCACCGCGCAACGTCGCCGATGAGATCATCGCCCAACGAGCCAAAGCATAAAAGATAATAACGTAGCGGGTGCGCTCCTCATCGAGTGCCCCGTTTTTTTTGCCTGAAGCATGTGCCGGGCTACCCGTAGGTTGCACATGGCTTTTGGAGCCAGTATGGTGTGCGCAATTTCACAGGAATCGCAGGAAACAGAATGACTAACCCGCCCTCCAAAGATCCGCTGCACGGCGTCACACTTGAAGCATTACTCAACACGCTGGTGAATAAATACGGCTGGCCCGAACTGGCGAAACGCATCAAGATTAACTGTTTCAAAAGCGACCCGAGCATTAAATCGAGCCTGAAATTTCTGCGTCGTACGCCATGGGCACGCAAAGAAGTTGAAGACCTGTACATTGATTCCCTGCATGACGAGCAGGAAAACAATGATCATGACAGTCCTTGGGCCAACTGGCAGGGTAAGACGCCGCAGGATTAGTGCGACTGGGTTTCTTCAATGCCGGTTATTTTATCGCGACCTGATTCTTTCGATTGATAGAGCGCCTGGTCGGCCTCATACATCGTTGTGGCCAGGTCTGCGGGTGCACCTTTAGCCACGCCAAAACTGGCGGTTAACTGAATGACATCGCCCATTTCGGTGGTGACACGCATATTTCTACAGGCCATTTGCAACTGGTGAACATAGCTCAGTACCTCCTGTTGGGAGTCTGAACGGAACATCACGGCAAACTCCTCACCGCCAATTCGGGCAACAACCCAATCGGGTTGCGCAGCATGATTCAGTGTCTCGCCCAGGCGGGCCAGAACCTTGTCTCCCGCGGGATGGCCCCAGGTGTCATTGATGCGTTTAAAATGGTCAATATCTAACAACACCAGCCAGACCGGCATCTCCTCGCTCCACGCCGCCAGTAGATTTTTCCCCCGAAGTTCAAACCCGCGACGGTTTAACACCCCGGTGAGGGCATCTATTTCTGTCAGTTTTTTGAGCTCATCGCTGAGAAGTCTGTTTTCATCCATATGTTCTTCGAGCTTATCCAGACTGGACTCTAACGCTTTTATCTCGCAGACCTCCTGATGCGGGGCCACTGGCACGTCATCGTCTCCCAGGGATTGTGCCCGGATATTCAACTTCAACAAGGGCTTAACGACCTTAAAGTGGATATAAAGAAGGCCGATACTCGCCAGGGAGTAGATAGAGAAAAGAATAATAAGCGTCAGGATAAAATGCGCCAGCGCCTGGTCTTTCACTTTGTCGTAATACTGGTGAACGGTGAATAAATACATTTGAAGCATGTCATTAAATGTATTCAGGCTGTTTTGATAACGGACAGTAAATTCGTTAACCGAGACGGAATAAGGTTCTCTGTATTCACTTTGACTTTGCAGGTGACGTATTAGTGCCGCCCCTTTATTCTGAAAATTATGTCGCGTTTGTAGCATTAACGTATGGAATGCGTTTGTGTCTGAGCTATAGTTGGTTGGAATACCCAGCAACCACCACTGGGTTTCGATTTGTTGCCAGGCACGTGATATTTTTTCCAACTGGGCTTCAGGCAGCGGCTTTCCCGTATTCAGATAATATAAGAAATAGGACCCCAGTTTCCCTGTTGAGTTTCTTAACTCACCCAGGGCCTGACCTTGCAAAATGGCACTGAAGGCCGTGGGCTCCATTTTGATGAAGGATTCTGTTTTGACAAATAACACATTATGAAAGTATTCAGTCGACTCCATCATCATATCAACGGCTTTTTTTGCTTGTTGAGGGTCTGTTCTGGGGCCTGTCGCATAATGGTCAACATATTTTCGACCACGTATCAGATGAGAAAGCGTACTCTGCAATAGAGCGCTGGAGAGAATATCCTGAGGCACTTTTGTCAGCGCTTTATCGGTTTCTCTCTGGCTTTTAGTGAAAGCCGCCTTAGCGTGCGCCATATTTCCAGCCGATGCGAAAATCAACTGATTGGCATAACCCCGTTCTTCAGCGAGCTTGTTTGAGACATCGAGCACCCGATAAAAATCTGAAAACTGCTCAATGTTGTTTTGCGCCTGACTATAATGGCCATACGCATCTTTAATTAACTCCCATGACAGCACAGACGCCAGGCAAACGATTAAAAAAGAGATCGTTGCTATTTTTTTAATCAGGGGGGAGTTGATTGCCAGTAGTGTTTTCATTGTCTGTTCCTGCGGGGATATCAGAGAGCTACACTAAGTGGCATACGCCTGTTTCTCAACAACAATAAAAAGAATAATGAGTCTGATTTCATTTTTTTTGTTTATAAAAAAACATTCGGCGTAATTTTAAAGATAACGGTTATTTTGTCGCCTTATGCCCAGGATGAGTACCCCATAAGTACGCCGTCATTTCAACGCTGAGCCTAAAACAGAACACCAGGCTGGTGTTCTGAATGCGATCGAGGGTTAGCGAGAGGCGACAAACAGGGATTTGCATCCCGGACACAGCATTGCCTGTTTGAGTCGTATTTTGGAGGCAGCCTGCGTTGATTTAAAACCACAATTGGGGCAGGTGACCGTCGTCGTCGACGCACCACCGATGAGCTTCATTGCGTAATCGAGAATAGACATGATGATCAACTCTTCATGAACGGGCCTCACCATAGCACGAAGGGGCAAAAGAGTATGTCTATTCCGTCGGGAATCAGGGAGAAGATTCATCACGGGAACTCCCCCTGCACCGAGGGGGAGGTCAACAAAGCGTGGGGGTTGGCTCAATGCCCTCTGCCAATGAATTACAGATGTTCTCCATTGCTGGCGATGACCTGTTTATACCAGTCAAAGCTGCGTTTTTTACTGCGTTTCAACGTTCCTTTGCCGTCATTATCTTTATCGACATAGATGAAGCCGTAGCGTTTTTTCATCTCGCCCGTTCCGGCGCTGACAATATCAATCGGCCCCCACCAGGTGTAGCCCATGATGTTACATCCATCGCTTATGGCCTCGGCCATTTCACGGATATGCTGACGGCCATAATCGATGCGCGCGTCGTCGATAATGGTGCCATTTTCGTCGGGTTCATCGATACCGCCGTAACCATTTTCAACAATAAACAAGGGTTTACGATAACGGTCTGCAAGTTCGTTGCAGACGATACGGAACCCTTTAGCATCAATCGGCCAGCCCCATGCCGTTTTCTCAAGGTACGGATTATCCTGCCCAACGGTGCCGCCGGTATCAATGCGGAACTCTCCATCGACCTGATGCAGTACGCTGCGGTAATAGCTAAAACCAAGATAGTCAGAAGGGTGCTCAGCGATAAGTTCCAGGTCACCTTTTTCAATCGCCAGTTCAATGTTTTGCTCACGGAACAAACGCGGTGTCCAGGCCGGATACTCACCGCGCATCATGACATCTGAGTAGAACAGTGAGCGGCGACGCAGCTGCATTGTTGAGAAAATGTCATCCGGGTTACAGGTCGCCGGATAGACGTTACTGAGAGAAAGCATGCAACCGATTTGCGCGTCCGGGATAATTTCGTGACAGAGCTTGTTGGCCAGCGCGTTAGCAACAAATTGATGGTGAGTCGCCTGGTAAAGCTCCTGGGGAGTCGAATCTGCATCCACTGCGCCGGTGGCAAACGGCATACGGTTCATGTTGTTCAGTTCGTTAAAGGTCATCCAGTATTTGACCTTTTCCCGGTAGCGCGTGAATACCACTTCGCAGTAGCGGGCAAAGTAGTCCACCAGTTTGCGGTTCTTCCAGCCACCGTATTCCTGATACAGCGCCAATGGGGTTTCATAGTGGGAGAGGGTGATAACCGGCTGGATCCCATATTTGAGCAATTCATCAAATAAATCGTCGTAGAATTTCAATCCGGCTTCGTTGGGCATCGTTTCATCGCCACGCGGGAAAATACGCGTCCAGGCGAGTGAGGTCCGAAAACAAGTGAAGCCCATTTCGGCGAACAAGGCGACGTCTTCTTTATAGTGATGATAAAAATCGATGGCTTCGTGGCTGGCATAATACTTATTGGGGTCGATGGTTGCGTCATGTTTGCCGGAAACAATACCGCCTCGGACTACATCAGATATGGACGCTCCTTTACCTTCCACGTCCCAGGCTCCTTCAGCCTGATTGGCAGCAATCGCGCCGCCCCATAAGAAATCTTTCGGGAATACAGACATATTCGCTCCTTAATCCGCTAAATCTTGGCCGTTTGATGAGATGACTTTTTTGTACCAGTGGTAGCTCTTTTTCAGGGAACGCGCCTGGGAACCGTGGCCCATATCGTCCTGATCGACATAAATAAAACCGTAGCGTTTTGATATTTGCGCCGTGCCCGCGCTGACCACGTCTATCGGTCCCCACCAGGTGTAACCAAAGAGATTCACCCCATCGGCGATCGCTTCCTGCATTTGCTCAATGTGCTGGCGCAGATAATCGATGCGGTAATCATCATCAATGGAACCATCAGGATTGACGGTATCCACCGCGCCCAGACCGTTTTCCGCAATAAACAGGGGCTTCTGATAGCGGTCATTCAACTGGTTCAATGCCAGGCGCAGCCCTTTCGGGTCAATCTGCCAACCCCATTGGCTGGTGGGAAGGTGCGGATTGCGAATACCGCCGGTAATCAAATTACCCTCAGCGCCGTCGAGTTTTTCTGGGTGGGCGCTGACGGTGCTGGACATGTAGTAGCTGAACGAGACGAAATCCACGGGATGCTGGCGCAGGATCTCATCGTCACCGACCCTTTTTTGCAGTGTGACGCCTTTTTCCGCAAGCATTCTGTCGGTGTAAGCGGGGTAATAACCGTGAGCCTGGACATCACTAAAGAACAACGATACGCGCTGCATCTCTTCGCAAGCCTGTAAGTCATCCGGGTGACAAGTATGGGGATACAACATCTGATAGCTGATCATGCAACCGACCTGAGAGCCCGGAATAATTGAATGACAGGCTTTGGTTGCCAGCGCACTGGCGACAAACTGATGATGTGCACCCTGGTATTTGTCCTGTTCCAGATGCGGATTGTCTTCTTCAATCATGCCGACGCTGACATAGGGATGGTGTTTCACGCAGTTAATTTCGTTAAACGTCATCCAGTATTTCACTTTTTTGCGATAGCGGGTAAAGCAGGTGGTGGCGAAGTGCACGTAGAAATCGACCACTTTGCGGTTTGGCCAGCCGTCATAATCTGTCACCAACGCCAAGGGCATCTCGTAGTGAGAGAGAGACACAATCGGCTCTATTCCGTGTGACAGTAACGCGTCAAACACCTCGTCGTAGAATTTCAGCCCGGCTTCGTTAGGCTCGCTTTCATCACCGCGCGGGAATATGCGTGTCCAGGCAATCGACATGCGGAAACATTTAAAGCCCATTCCGGCGAAGAGGGCGATGTCCTCACGAAAATGGTGATAAAAGTCATTACCTTTGCGTTTCGGGTAATATTTTGTGCTGTTCGGATCCTGCGCTTCACGGACCTGGGCGTGGGTCATTCCCAGCCATTGGTCGAGCCAGCGCTCTTTAGGGGTGTTGACATCGAAGGTGTAAACATCGGATACGGATAGCCCTTTCCCGTCAACATTCCATGCACCTTCGAGCTGATTGGCCGCGGTCGCGCCACCCCATAAAAAACCTTCCGGAAATGATTTAGAAAATGTCATGCGTTTGCTCCTCATGCCGTTGTTGCGGTCAGTGTCAGAAATGCGTCCCGGCTGGCAATGTCGCCGTCCGCTTTAACGGGGCTTATATCGCCGTAACGTTCGCTGTTGGTCACCACCAGGATGACGCAGGGATCAATGCCTTCGGCCTGTAGCGCTTCGAGGTCGAAGGTGACCAGCAGGTCGCCCACCTCAATAAACGTCCCAGCCGTGATATGGCTGGTGAAGTGTCTGCCGCCCAATTTGACGGTGTCGATGCCGATATGAATGAGGACTTCCGCCCCCGTGTCGCTGAGCAGCGCCAGCGCGTGGTGGGTTTCAAAAACGGACTCCACTTTGCCGTTGATGGGCGATCGCAGCTCGCCGATCGTGGGATAGATCGCCAAACCTTTGCCGAAAATTTCGTCTGCGAACACCGGGTCACTCAAGGTGTTCAGTGCTTTGAGTTCGCCGCTCACCGGGGCAAAGAGCTTTTCTTCTGATTGGGTGACAGGCAAAGGGCTAACGCCGGCAACCACAGGTCGTAGGGATTCTTCGAAACCAAAGATGACGGTCAGGGTTGCGGCAGCCACAAAGGAGAGGGCGATACTCAGGACCGCCCAGAGGAAGGTCGGCCCCACAAGGGCGGGAATGCCGGGGAGGCCGCTTAAGGCGAAAGCGTAGGTTTTCACACCCATCACCATCGCGAATGCGCCCCCGCAGGCACCGCCAATCAGCGCTGCGGCAAACGGGCGCTTGTAACGAATATTGACGCCGTACATCGCCGGTTCCGTAATGCCCATTGCGGCGCTAAAGCTGGTGGTCAGCGCCAGCGACTTGAGCTTTTTATCTCGTGCACGTAAAAAGACCCCAAAGGCGGCACCGGCTTGCCCAAGATTAGCGATATAAAAGAGGATCTTAATCGGATCAAAACCTATCGTGCTGATGTTGTTGATCATGATGGGCACAATCACGTAATGCATACCGGTGATGATAATGAGCGACAGCGTTCCACCGACCACAATCCCGGCCACCACGCCCATATTTTCAACCAGCCAAATGATGCCGCCAGAAAGGGCGTTACCCGCAAAAATGCCCACCGGACCGATTGCGATAAGCGTAATTGGGGTCACAATGAGCAGGCACAGCAGCGGGACAAACATGGTTTTCAGAGGGCCAGGCATAAAGCGATCGACCCAGCGCTCGACGTAACTGAGCAACCACACCGTGAGCAGTATTGGGATGACTGTCGAAGCGTAGTTAACGGTGGGGACGGGGAGTCCGATGAAGTTAACCGGTGCGCCAGCCTTAAACAAAGTCTGAATCGCCGGATGAAAAAGCACGGAGGCAATCGCGACGGCAACAAACGGATTGGCACCGAATTTCTTCGACGCACTAAAGGCCAGCGCCAGCGGCATGAAGTAGAAAACACCGTCACTTATCGCCAGCAGAATTTGGTAGGTCTGGTTGGTGCTGTCTACCCACTTCATGGCAACGATAAGCGCAAGTATCCCTTTCAGAATGCCGGCCCCGGCGATGGCCGGTATGATGGGGGAAAAGATACTCGAAAGACTTTCGAGTATGACCGAGACAGGATTACGCCGTTTCGTGGGGCTTGCGGCATTATCCCGGTTGGGTAACTGAGCGAGAAGGGCGTTGCACAAGGGGTCGACGTCATTACCAATAATTAACTGGAACTGGTCGCCGGAGATATTCACCCCCATTACGCCGTCCAGCGATTCAAGTGCGGTACGGTGAGCGTTGCCATTATCTTTAAGCAGGAAGCGTAAACGGGTAATGCAATGAAACAGGGAGAGTACGTTTTCTTTGCCGCCGATATGGTTGATTATCTGGCGAGCGGTGTTCTCATAGTCCATATATTCCTCCAGACTGAAGCCAAAATCTGACTTCATCCACAATGACCGGTATTAACCGGAACCTTGTTTCCTCTGGGGTTTGCCTGATTGAACAGTAACAAGCCTGGATGGAATTACTTTTAAGACACTTCAGGTAAATAATGCGATGCTACGTCCCAGTATCAGGGGTTGAGTGCTGCACAATGTTTTCGATGTGCACGGTCAGATAAAGTTTTTCAGAGTTACTCATGGGGTGCTGATAATTTTTGCTGACAAATTCATCTATCACATCCACACATTTCAGCGTGCGTTGATAACGCCTCTGCGCTAATGCGAAAAACTCCTCATCGTCATTATTGACGACTATCCCATCAATAACCCGCTGAGCAAAGAACTTCAAATGGGTAATAAACCGCTGGTAGTTAAGCGTATGTTCATCGAGCGATAAATTAAAGAAGATCTTCACAATATTCTGCAACTGGTAAATAAGCCGGGTTATTTGCGTGGTTTTCCCCATAGCGTCATTCAGGCCAGCATTCACCACGTGCAGGGCAATGCTACAGGCTTCACTTTCAGGAAGCAGGATACCGGTGCGTGCGACAATAATTCCCAAACCCTGGCGACCAATTGCATACTCCGCTTTATAAAAATGACGGACTTCCCATTCCAATGGATTAGGCAATATTTCATTGTTTTTTTGCCGTTGTAACGCAAAGTGTAGATGATCAGCCAGCGTAACATAGAGCCCTTCACTGAGTTTGTGCGTTAACATCGTTCGGGCATGGGTTATGATATCGGCTGTTATCTGTAAAATATCCACAGGGACTTCGCTGATCAGATCTTTAAAACGCGCCGAAATCTGGGAGTCTTCCAGGCGGAATATTTTATCAATGGCATCACGTTCAATACTGTCTCCTGCATGAGTATTAAACCCCAGTCCTCGACCGGTTAATATAATCTCAAGGCCATCTTCATCTACAGCGCTGACAACATTATTATTTAATATTTGCTTTACCAGCATCGATAGCTCCTGAAAACAAAAACGGGCAAGACGTAAATACAGCTAGAGGCGGTTCATACCGCTCAGTCTGCATTTAGGTTTTGCCCGATAGTCGGTAACAAGCGTAATGCCGTTAAAACCTAGCATCATGAAATGCAATAATCAATGCATCATAAGGATTTACGCAGATGTATATGTCAAATTGTGATCAGGTTTGCGAAAACGCCAGAGGGATTAGACTGCAACATTCTGGGTCTCATCGCTATTGTTAAGCATGAAATCAGGCGGTGCGCTCCTGTGCAAACGCACGCCCTTGATCTGGCTTACTCAAATAATCGACGGTGTAGCGCCACCACGGCGCGGTCGGCAGTCTTCTCCGGCAACAGGAAACAAAGATTGTCGTTGGATGCGCCATGGAAAATCATTCGTACGCAAAACGCCTCTGAGTCCATAAAGGTATCCCGGCATACGCCCGGACGACGAGGGAGTTGATTGCCAATCACCGTGACCAATGCCAGCCCGGTTTCAATCTCGACCTGGCAATGAGAAGAGAGGGCGGTCAGCAGCGCGGTGGTTAACGTGTCATCGTCGCCTGATGTGCAACCCGTGCCGTTCAGCGCCATCGCGATGCCACTTTCGCTGGTGGTGACCAGATCCACATCCACCTGATGCTCAGCCAGAATCGTAAAAATGTCGGCAAAAAAAGCATAGGCCTGTCGCGCGTGCAGGCTGTGTAATCTCAGCAGCGTCTGTTTGCGACGAACAGCAATGGCGCGGTATTGCGGCGGATTTTCTGTCTCGCGACGAACCAGCGTTCCACCGGCTGCGGTATTTTTGCTAGAACCAACAAAGACCGGGATATTTTTGCGCATTGCCGGTAACAGGGTCGCTGGATGGAGCACTTTTGCACCAAAAGCGGCCATGTTGCTGGCTTCTGAAAAGGAGATATGGTCGATACGTCGGGCCTGCGTCACAATGCGCGGATCGGTGGTGTAGATCCCGGCGACATCCGTCCAGATATCGACCCGAGCGGCGTGCAGTGCTTCCCCAAGCAGGGAGGCAGTGTAGTCGCTGCCGCCCCGGCCGAGCGTCGTCGTCTGCCCATTTTCATCACTGCCAATAAATCCCTGAGTGACAACGATCGCTTGTTCAAGGCGTGGGCGCAGATGGGTGTCGGCCAGCGTTTCCAACTGGCTGAGATGGGGTTCAGCACAGCCATAAAGGTTGTTTGTTCGAATGACTTTACGTGCATCAAACCATTCCGCCCTCGCTTCACGTTCACGTAGAACTTCAGCAAAAATCAGGCTAGACATCAGCTCGCCGTGGCTGACAAGGTCATCACTCAGTGAAGGTGAGGGCGTTGTTGATGCCCTTTCTGCAAGATGAGTAACTTTTTCAAGGAGTTGGTCGATTTCCTTGCTAATGGCCGTCGGCGATTTCAAATGGGAAATAATGTTGTGTTGGATAGCGCGAAGGGTATCAATTTTATCCATACGGTCATGACTTTCCAGCCCTTCAGAAAGTTCGACTAATAGATTTGTAACCCCTGCGGAGGCAGATAAAACGACCAGACGAACGTGGTCATCTGTAAGAACAATACCAGCACTACGATTCATAGAGTCGAAGTCTGCAACGCTGGTACCGCCAAATTTGGCAACGACGAAGTGTGGATAAACGCGTGTCATAACAATCTCATATCAGGGCGCCATAAAAAGATGGCAAGAAACTTTCATTCTCGGCATAAGGGAAGCACTCTTCACCTTACGAAATGTCCGCCCGCGAACATTTCTGTTTAGTCTTTATTTACGGCTGCCGTAAATAAGCGCGACATAGTAAGTGATTTATCTTTAGGGGTCGACGTTTTTATTTAATCGAGAAATAAACCAATGGAAATAACGCCTTATAGGACAATACTTGCGTCATTAACGGTAAATTTGCGTCAGGGAGGAGTAAAACCGCATAAAAACGATGGGCTTCATGATGTTACATACAGTTACCAATGCCAGCTCATAATCGGGATTATGCTTTTTATGCATTGATTCTAAAGGATAAAAAGCAAAATAAAATAAATGATTGAGTCCTTTTTTAAAACGACATATATTAGCCGCGTTTTTTACAGGCAATTCCTTTAACCTTTAACTCAATCCGGTGTTAATAATACCCGCGGTTGTAGGAGTGATATGATGACGGATAAAGTCCGTATTGATACTTTAAGTGCTCATTCATTACCTCAAAGCAATGATACCTTCCTCGCAAGACAAGCCGAGTTTGAATCTAACGTCAGAAGCTATCCACGTAAACTGCCCTTGGCCATTGCCAAAGCGCAGGGCGTTTGGATAACCGACGTTGAAAATAATCAATATCTTGATTGTCTGGCAGGCGCCGGAACCCTGGCGCTGGGTCATAATCATCCTGACGTGCTTCAAAGCATTCAAAGTGTCATCAGCAGCGGCTTACCGTTACATACGCTGGATTTGACTACCCCTCTAAAAGATGAATTTTCATCTTATTTACTCTCGTTATTACCAAGTCAGGGCAAAGAATATTGCCTGCAATTCACCGGTCCATCTGGCGCTGATGCCGTAGAAGCCGCGCTCAAGCTGGCAAAAAAAGTCACCGGTCGCTCAGGCATCATCAGTTTCTCCGGTGCCTACCACGGCATGACGCACGGCGCACTCGCCGTGACCGGCAACCTGTCGCCAAAAGAAGCTGTCAGCAACATGATGCCGGAAGTGCAGTTTATGCCTTATCCGCATCTTTATCGCTGTCCGCTGGGTATTGGCGGTGATGCTGGCGTTAAAGCATTAACGTATTACTTCGAAAACTTGATCAACGACGTGGAAAGCGGCGTACGCAAACCTGCGGCGGTGATCCTCGAAGCTGTGCAGGGTGAGGGCGGTGTGAACCCGGCTCCGGTTGAGTGGCTGCAGCGCATCCGTAAAGTCACGCAGGAGCATGGCATTCTGCTGATCATCGACGAAGTTCAGGCGGGTTTCTGCCGCACAGGCAAACCGTTCGCCTTTGAGCACGCGGGTATCGAACCTGACATCATCGTGATGTCGAAAGCTGTCGGTGGCGGTTTGCCGTTGGCCGTACTGGGTATCAAAAAACAGTATGACGCATGGGCGCCAGGCCACCATACCGGGACATTCCGCGGGAACCAACTGGCCATGGCCACCGGCCTGACCACGCTTAAGATCCTCAAAGATGAAGGCATTGCGGATAAAGTTGCCGCTCAAGGCGAGTGGCTGAAAGGCAAACTGTCTGAATTGCAACAACGTTATCCGGTTATCGGTCACGTACGCGGTCTGGGCTTAATGATCGGTATTGAAATCGTGAAACCGAATGAAGCGCAGGATCACATGGGTTGCTACCCGGCGGATGGCGAGCTTTCTGCACTGCTACAGAAAAAATGCTTTGAATCCGGTTTGATTCTCGAGCGCGGCGGCCGTCATGGTTGCGTCCTGCGCCTGCTGCCGTCTTTGCTGATTACCAACGCTGAGCTGGAAATTTTCCTCGATAAATTTGAAAACGCCTTGCTGGGCGCTGGCCTTAAGCCAGTTTAATCGGAGTTAATGACGTGTCTGATAACAATCCGATTCTGTCCGGTACGGCGCAAAGTATCGCTGCCTACCAGGACGCTATTGAGCAGAGCAGCCAGGCGGTTGTCGACTGGTTGAAGCAGCCCGAAATGTACCAGGGAAAAACCGTCGACCAGCTGCGCGAGCGCATCCAGTTGAACTTTACCTCTGAAGGCCTGGGCAACCAGGCTGCCATTGCCCGTGCAGTTGAGTATTTTCTCAAGGACAGCCTGTTAGTCCATCACGCACAATGTGTGGCGCATCTGCACTGCCCAAGCCTGGTCATTAGCCAGGCAGCAGAGGTGTTGATCAATGCCACTAACCAGAGCATGGACTCCTGGGATCAAAGTCCTTCCGCCACCATCATTGAGATTAAACTCATCGAGTGGCTGCGTGAGCAGGTGGGATACCGCGGCGGTGACGCTGGCGTATTCACCAGTGGCGGTACCCAGAGCAACCTGATGGGGCTGATGCTGGCGCGTGACGCTTTCTTCGCCCGTCAGGGGCACTCCGTTCAGCAGCACGGATTAACCGGCGATCTGAGTAAAATCAAAGTGTTCTGCTCTGAAAGTGCGCACTTTTCTGTGCAAAAAAACATGGCGTTGATGGGGCTGGGCTATCGGTCTGTCACTCAAGTGAAAACCGATGCGTTCTCGCGCATGGATCTTTCTGATCTGAAAGCCAAACTGGCGCAGGCGAAAGCCAACGGTGAACAGGTGATGGCGATTGTGGCCACTGCCGGTACGACGGATGCGGGTGCCATTGATCCGTTAGTCGAGATAACAACGCTCGCCGCCCAGGAAAATATCTGGGTTCACGTTGATGCCGCATGGGGCGGAGCGCTGCTGCTTTCTGAGAAGTATCGCCATTATCTGAACGGCCTGGAGTGTGCAGACTCGGTGACCCTAGATTTCCACAAGCAGTTCTTCCAGACCATCAGCTGTGGGGCATTCCTGTTAAAAGACGCACGTCATTACGAGCTGATGCGTTATCAGGCGGCATATCTCAACTCTGATTTTGACGAAGAGCAGGGCGTGCCGAACCTCGTGTCAAAGTCTCTGCAAACGACACGTCGTTTTGATGCCCTGAAACTGTGGATGGGCCTTGAAGCCTTAGGTCAAAAGCAGTACGCCGAAATTATTGATAACGGTGTCACGCTGTCGCAGAAAGTGGCTGAATATATTTCAGCACAGCCGCATCTGGAGCTGGTTATGCAGCCTCAGTTGGCAAGCGTATTGTTCCGGTTCCGTCCAGAAAGCGGCGATAACGCATTTGTCGCATTGCTGAACCAGCGTATCGGTGATGTGCTGCTGGCATCCGGGAGCGCCAACGTTGGGGTAACGGAAGCAGACGGCGTAACGTGCCTGAAGATGACGCTGTTGAATCCAACAGTTTGTCTGGACGATGTCATCGTCCTGCTGACGAGCGTGAAAGAGACGGCTGAAACTTTACTCAACGCTGAGTAGTGGTCGTAAGCGAGTAGAGTAGAAGTGACGTAAGCATGCGCTACGTGAAATCTGCAATTTGCCGTGGGCAACTTTGAGGTCAGGTTTCACGTAGCGCACAACGAATACCTGCCTTAATGTTTACCCAAATCATCCATACTTAATCAGAACTGAAATCTCTGAGGACCAGTCTGGCATGGGCTCATCCCATCCAAGTAAACAATGGCCCAATATTTAGATTGACTCCGTTCACAAAATTTACATAAATATTAAATCGATATCGTTCAGCTCAACCTTTAAAGAACGATGGTGATGTATGTAACATTCAAACTTCAAATTGAGTTCATTTGGCAGAGGGAATGGCTTCAATGGAAATATTTTTTGCAGTGCGCCAATGAACACATCCGGAACAATCATGATCGAATCGCCTCTGGAGCATAAATAAGCCATAGTCAGTAAGTTAGGACTTTCCCATAAAATATCGCGATTAAGGAGAAGTTCATTTTCTGCATCCATCCCATCAATCATGCTGGTAATACTGCCAAGATCCCGGCACCAGCGAAGATGTGTATTATTACGCCAATCAGAGAGAGTGAAGCTGTCTTCAATTTTAGAGTGATTTTCACTGACAAGAATCTTTATGTCAGATTGCAGAAATTTTTTAGACACGAGGGCAACATCATCCGGAAGTTTCCCCCCGATATCAATATCAACTTCGCGCTGTTTGAGTTTGCTCAGCCGCTCATCTTCGCTGGCGTCCATAGTAATAAAATGGAACAGGGTCGAATCATCGCGGGATTGAATTGACTCGGTCAACAAAAGTTCAATTAAAGAGTATGTTGCAATAAAATATTCTTTTCGCGATGTATTTATCGCGGTCAATTCTCGATAACGCGCCTGCAAAGCCAACGCTGTCTCATTTGGTTTTAAGCCAAAGCGGGTTCTGATAAAGATATCGGTGCCAAGCTTCTCTTTCAGGCTCTTAATGGTGTAGCTGATCGTTGACGGCGATATTTTCAGGCGTGAGGCAGCTTTCATGGCATTCTCACACTCAATGACTTCATTGATTATCTTTAATTTTTGTAGGCTTATCGTATGCATTGCTCTTCCAGCGGTAACAAATCTAGAGTGACTGACAGGTAAATGTTGTTCTCACAGAGTGAATGATGTCATCAATCAGACGCGTCATAATGGGGTTTTCTGTCATTTTATTATTAAAATGGATATAGCAATCATGCTTCATTTTCAGCTCCGCGGGCAGTTCGAGACGTTTAATCGCGAACGCTTGGGTAAATAATGGAATGAAAATATCAGGTAACAACATGATATAATCACTCCGGGCGCAAAGCTCAACCATATTAATAATGCTACCGGAAACCACCGCCACATCTCTTTCCTGGATGTATTTTTTCACTTCCCCAGAGATTTGCATATTTTCACAGTAATAATCGCCGAGGGATGACCATATGGCGTGTTTAGCCTGATATATATCAGCGCAAGTCACTTCTGCCGGGATATCTGTGTTGTGAACACTGGCGAGTATTGAAATGTTTGAGGTAAACAGTTTAACTTTGCTGACCGCTTTGTCCTGTGGGAGTTCTGCTCCAATATCGATATACGAATTTTTATTGACCAGGTTGTCCAGACGCTCATTAACATTAATGGTGTAAGGTAAAAAGACATACCGATACTTTTCGGGCTGATGGGCTAAACTGGCAATAGACTCTGAAAGTAACATTTCAATGGGCGAGTAACTCAGAATGGTAAGGATCTTCTCATCCTGCTGATTTTCATCTCGACTAATGTCAACATCCGTCGAAAAATACTTTTGATAGCGCTGGCTGAGTTCATAGGCCGTCGCATTTGGTTTCATTCCGGTTTTGGTTCGAATGAATAAATGTTCTCCGGTAATATCCCTGAGTTTTTTTAATGAATAACTAATTGCAGCAGGGCTTAAGTTAAGCAACTTTGCTGTTGTTTTAACACTACCACACACAACTAGGGTATTAATGATTTTTAGTAGCTTTAACTCTATTGTTTGTGACATGCCGTCAAACTCCATTCAGCCAGCGGTTCCTTCATTGCGGTATATATTAAGTAAGAGATGATAATGCTGTGTTTATTCACCAAACACCATGCCAGATGAAATGTAGTGTTAAATCTCAATTCAAACAATACATAAAAACACATTAGCCGTGTTGTATATGTGTGGTGCTTTAGAAGGGGCGGTTAACCCTTTGTATTTACTATGAATTGCTCAGCATTTAACTTAGTTAAATAGTAAAATGAAAGATACTAAAAATGGCTCTATTAAAGGATGGTAATTACCTCGATTATTAATCATTCTGCTCTACTGTCAAACTGATATTAAGAGCAGAAAAAAAACGGTATCACACAGTAATGGATGATTACGCCCGAATTTATTTTTTTCGACAGGAGTCGGTTTCACAGACTCCGCACATTCAATCCTAACACTCATTAGTGAGGGGATAAGGGGCCAGTTTGCTGCTATCATCATAGCTATATTATTGATGTCCATAGTATTGGAGTGGTGTAGGATCATCTGAAATGAATGTAGAACTGGATATCAAAGTCCTCCGGGCCATTTATACCCTGAGTACAGCAGGTAGCGTTACCAAAGCGGCAGAAATGTTACAGGTTACTCCAGCGGCAGTAACCTATCTGATTAATAAAGCACGAAAAACAACAGGATCCGCTCTGTTTTTCCGCACCCGGGAAGGGATGAAACCGAACACGCTGGCGACAGAACTTAGCCAACGTTATCAGGGGATGATGCAGGATTATTTCCCTGAAGAGAGAATGTCATCCAGCCTCAGCAGGGCGTTTACCATCAGTACCTATTCACTTATCGAGTTTCTGTTGGCGCTTGAGTGGGGGAGCTCAGTTCAGAAGGGAGCTGAGCTCAGTTTTGTTCCCACAGAAGAGAATGATACTCGCCGTCTGGCGGCGCTGCGTAACAAAGAGGTTGATATCGATATTGGTTCCCGGTTGCCGGTGGACAGCGCCATCGTGCAGATGAAACTGTTTTCTACCGATGTCGGGATCATTGCCAGAAAAGGACACCCTTCAATTAATGTCCGATTTACTACCGCAGACTGGCATGAAAATGGTCATGTGCTGTGGTCAAGGGGTATGCATTTTATCAGCGATGATATCGATCAAACGCGTAATTTTCGTATTCTGTTCGAACAACAGAATAAGGTGTGGATATCGAGCAGTTCACTGAATGTGACATTACTGTGTGCTTATTCCGATGCGATAACCCGTATGCCTATACGTCTCGGTCGCAAACTTGAATCTGTGTTGCCAGTGACGTTGTTCGACTTACCGGATAATTTGCAAATGACCTACGAATGTTACATTCATTATCATCACTCGCTGTCAAATGACCAAGTTTTTCAGCAAGTTATAGCCAAAATCCAGCAGGCGTTATGACGTACATTTTCTCCATTATGCGCCCTTCATAAGCGCGAAACTATCGACCCGGGTTATCTATACGTTGCTCGGGCATCACCCGGCCAAAATCATTAATACTTTGCCAGCTGACAGGGCATTGCGTGGTCTGCGAGCATCCATCAATTTTGCGCTCGCTGAAAGGCGCAACCATCCCGGCATTACGCACTTCATGACCATTCACATGCAAATTTAATAACGTGACATAGTAAGGAGTAGGGTTTTCCACACGTAATTGCTTACCCACTCGTGTCCAGCGTAATTTCTGGGTCGCGTCTTGAGCGGAACCTTGCAGCCCGGCTGGGCGGTAAAACAGTTTTAACTGTGAACGAATTGCAACCTGCACGCTGTTCTCGTGCGGCGACCCGGAGGGGATCGTCGCAATACTGAGCGTAAATATGCTTTCGCGATCACGGGCAAGTGAGCCACCGGTATAAATGATTCGTAGCGTGCTATCACGCCCAGATTTCAGGGAAAAAAGCGGGGGCGTTATCACAAACGGGGCTTTTTCTTTCGAAAGGCTACTACCAGGCCAACTGCCACCGCTCGAAATTTTGCTGTTAATCAACCACGAGGTCTGACTGTTATTACGCAGAGGGAGGGCGACGCTACTCTGTTTTTCGCCATATACCACGCGCGTGCCACCAATCATTACCCCCGCCTGGGCATAGGGTATGGCGAGAAGGGTTATCACCAGGGTGTAGAATAAATTACGCATAATTAAGCATAAATGTTGCAGATGAATTAGCCGTACCCGCGGAGACAGTTTCTCCGTTCGCCAGGTAACGGGCATAAAAAGTCATGGTAACAGTGCTCTGGTTAGGCGAAAGTTCGGTACTCCCACCTGGCTGACCCAGCGGGATAAGCGTTTTGTTATTGTCATAGACGGCAATCGCTACCCCCTTTGCTGCACCCGCATCAGCGGTCAATGCCAGCAATTCAGGGTTGCTGCTGTCAGCAGTACCCGTAAATGTCACCGTGACATTGCTTGCAGTGTTCCCGCATTTCTCCAGCAAGATGGTGAAAGGTTCATATCGTCCGCCATCTCCGGAATCGGTAAAGCGTTGACTACTGACCGAGCCAAATTTGACCAGCAAAGCCCTTGAATCCGCTGAGACGAAACAGGTATTGCCGTCAATAGAACCGGTAATATTGATTGTTCCGGCCTGTGAAACTGGGCTTGCTGTCCACAAGGCGAACAGGGAGAGTGCGGTAATACCGCGAAAAACTGGACGTATCATCAGCAACTCCTCATTGATACTGCAAATCAAAATACATCACCGCTGCGGCATTACCCGGGACAACGACATCCTGCGTCGATTTATACCTCAGGGCGAAAGTCAGGGTGTTGTCCACGCCAGGTGTGAGCGAATAGGCGGGAACGCCATCAAAGTTAATCGGTATCAATATCCATGACTTGTTGTCGACTATCTCTATGCCGACACCTTTGGCCATATTGTCGCCATCGGAAAGTGCCAGTAGTCGCGAATTGTCTTTATCAGCGGTGCCAGAAAAGCGGATAACCACACCGCTGACGGAGGCATCACAGCCAGTGAGTTTGATATCAAACGCTTTTTGCGCGCTGACGCTCCCGGTTGATGTAAAATCTGATGCTGAAAACTTACCGATATCGACCGTTTGCGTCTCATTTTCCACCTCACAGGTTCGGGAAAGGATCGTGCCGGTCATTTGCAGGTTATAGGTTTCTGCTCTGAGGCTTGCCGACACCGCCAGCAAACTAATAAGTAGGGATGAGCTTAATAATGTCGACTTCATGACTGGCACTCTCGCGTGAGTTTGTTGATGGCATTACGGCTGGCATCGTCTGGCAGGCGATATGTCACTACACACTGGCGGGCGTCACCGTCCCCCCAGCGTACCGTCAGCTCGCCTTTCTGCTCCAGACCGGACAAATACACCTGCCCGTCATCGCCGACAATACTGTTACTGCCTTTCTCTGTGGTGACGATTGCACCAAAGGGGACCACGTTGCCGTTATGGGTCAGATTTATCAGGGCTCGAGCGCCGACATGGGTGTCAAAACTGGCACGTACCAACGCGCCGCGGGTCGGCACTACATTGACCACGGTATCGTCCAGATCGACGTTTTCCGGCAGGGTGGTGGTATCCAGTGCCAAACGGTTTCGGCGATAGGTGGTGGCATAAGGAACGACGGCATAGCCTCGCCAGTCGGTGCGCAACCCGGCGTTACCTTCTACTTTCACATCGTCGGCACCAGGTGCTGCGATCAGGACGTTGGTTTCACCCAATGGTTGGGAAAGTGTCAGGCCATTACGGTGCGCAACCAGGGAGCCGCTGAATCCGTAATTGACCTGCTGATAGTTGCCGTTATCGCTGTAGTTATAGCCTGCATTGGCACTTCCCCAGGAACCATCATAATTCATGCTGACTGACCCGCTGGCGCCGCCGCCCTGGTTCTGATAACCCTGTTGAATGTTGTAATTCAGATTGTCATCTTCCAGCAGCGTACCGCTTAAGCCAGCATTCTGGGTGGTGTGTCCACGTGTATCATTACTGATGCTATAGGTCGCATAGGCATTATGTTGTTGGCGCGTTATGTCCCCCGAAGGGGTCAGCCACTGGCCAAGCGGGATTGAAATGCCCAACGCGACACGGTTATCTGCCTCGCGCAGCCCAGGGACTTTGTTGTAGCTGTAATTGAGCGTCCATGAAACACCGTACAGGTTGCCGCTGTATCCGGTCTGAACCAGCGTGTTGACGACTCCCGTTCGCCAGTAAGTCTGGCGACTGCCGTTGATATAGACTGACCCATTGCTGCCAAGTTGTTGTGAAATGTTGAGCTGGATTTTGTCCCGCTTGTTATTGCGCAGATCGTAATAGTCACTGGGAGTGACCTGGGATTGAGGATCGTCACTTTGTGGATTACGGGCGTAGCCATTCATGCGCTCCCGGGTACTCTCTTCGAGGGTATAAAACCCTTCTGTCGAGTAACGATAGCCGACCAACTGAAAGTTAGTTCCGGTGCTGTTGAGTGATTTACCGTACAAAAAGCGTAGCGAGGCGCCGCTGTGTTGACTGTCATCGGCCAGAATACTGTTAGCTTGAGTCACATCCACGGACAATGCGCCAAAGGTACCAATGTTGACGCCCAATCCGAGAGCAAAGGCATTGTAGTTCTTCGCTACTTGCGTGCCGCCATAGGCCGTAAACCCGGCGGGCAAACCCCACAGCAGCGTAGACTGCGCAAAATTGACGTCATCCTGCTGTTCCGAATTACTGCGATACTTGCCTGCGGTGACCGCATATTTGAGATGACCTTCGCGTTGCAGTACCGGTACAGAGGCATAAGGCACGGAATAAACGTTAACGCTGCCGTCCGTCTCTTTAACTTCGACCATCAAGTCACCACTGGATGAGGTCGGAAACAGGTCATTGATTTCGAACGCGCCGGGCGGGACGTAACTTTGATAGATGGTGTAACCATTCTGACGAATGGTCACTTGGGCATGGGTACGCGCGATCCCGCGTATGGTCGGGGCAAAGCCACGCAGACTATCTGGCAGCATATTGTCATCGGAGGCCAGTTGCACCCCGCGAAAACTCAGGCTGTCAAAGACATCTGACGGCGTGGTGCTGTCGCCGATGACCAGCTCACTGCGCAAAGGAATGATCGCCCGCTCAATCCAGGTATTGATATGTTGCCAGTCGCTGTTGCTGTTATGACTACTGCTACTGTAGTTCCAGGTCGAATAGTCACGCAGGCGCCAAGGGCCGAGATTCAGGCCGCTGTGCAAGCCCAAAAAATAGTTATTGCTGACGCCGCTTTGTTTGTCGTCGTTATTCGAGCCGCTAAAATTGTAGTTCAACATCAGGGCGTTGATGCCTTCATCCCACTGTGAGGGCGGGATATAACCACGGGCAGAATTGTTCATCATTGCCTGAGGAACGCTAATATCCAGACGCAACTGCTCAAAGTTAAACTGAGTGGTTGCCCCTTCGATGGACGTGGCAATATCCAGACATTTATCCTGGTCCGCTTCGGCGAGCGCAGGTTTTCCCTCGATGTTAACCCCCATGGCGCTTAACTGGGCCGGAGTCAGACACGGGGCCAGGCCGGTCTCATCGGCTCCCGCTGAGGGAAGGGCCGTAGCCGCCTGGAATTGAATATCTTTTCGCGACTGAAACGTATCGTTGAGATAAATATCAACGCGATAGGTGCCGGGGGCCTGTGTACCCCCTTCGAAACGAGACAGATCAGCAACGGCTGAAGGATCGTCAGATAAAAATGCCGGATTAAAGTATTCATCGGCATATCCATTCGCAGATGCCATCGCAATCGCAACAGCCAGAGGCGCTATTTTATAAGATTTATTTTGCACTGGCATAATATCCCTTTCCTTCGTGCACACCTGTGGCCGGCATTCTGCCGACGCATTAGCGTTCCTTTTTAGTCAGGTTGTGGGGCCTCACGCGCCGCAAGATTGCGTGGCGGTATTGGCGCCGTAGTCATTGACCGTCTGAAAACGTACGGCACCGTTTTTATGCCCAGGAACATCAACCGTCAGTGAACCCATTGGCGAGACCATGGAATTCGGCAATTTTTGACCGCCCACAGTGAACTGGACCAGGGTGACAAAATAAGGGGACGGATTTTTAACCGTCACACGGCCACCATCGACCCGGCAGGTCAGTTGTTTTGGTGCGTCAATTGAGTTCGACGGGAGATGCTTCGGGCGTACAAATAATTTGATGACGCTCTGGGTGGCGATCTGCAAGGTATTGCCTTTCAGGCTATTTTTATCGACAGACGGAATCGCTTTGCTGTTGAGGTAGAACACACTTTCCCGATCGCTGGGCAGTGCCGGCCCGTTGTACATAATCCGCAATGTGTTCTCTTTTTTCGGTTTCATGGTGAACAGGGGGGGCGTCAGCACAAAATCTGCAGATTTACTGCCATCAGCATTGGTTATCCACGACTGAATCAGATAGACATTCCCGGTAGAGGTGTTGCTCAGTGACAGCGAGGCTTCTTTTGCCCCCTGCGGATAAATAATCCGTGTGGCACCCAGCGCAATACCCCCGCTGCTGGCGCAGGCTGAGGCAACCATCGCCATTGACAACAGCCCAGCGCTACAAAGAGCAGTTATCGCGTTGCGGTTATTCATCGTGTTTTTGTTCTTCATAAGTCTGTTCCCTTTTTACCTGTTACCTGACTCCAGCCCTTCCGTTAGCAGAGCCAAAAGCAGCCTCCGTGCACGCACGGAGGTATTCACTCCATCAGGAGTAATTGATGTTAAATGTCGCAGTCGCAGCCACACTACCGGCCGTTGCCGCGGCATCAGTCGCGATATAGTCAACTTTGAACGGAATGGCTGTGTCGGCACCATCCTGTACGGCAACAATTGAGGAGTCGCTGCCCAGCGCCAAAATCTGGTCATCTGGGCCGTACAGCTGGAGCGCAACGTGTGTTGCGGCCCCAGCGCTGGCGGTGTTCTTCAGTGCGTTAGGTAGGGTGTCGTCCCCGGTACCATTAAAGGTAATACCAACATTTTTGAGCACGGTGGCGCTGCAATTTTGAAGAGTGATGCTGAAGTCTTTTTGTTGACCGGCAGGTTGACCTGCGGAGGCCAGCAATGTGCTTGATACGGGATCCAGCGTGACAGTAGGGGTGCTGGCGACGGCGGTACATGCCGGATCAACCACTTCGCCGGTAAAATCGACGGTTCCACCTTCTATGGTTATCGCTTCAGCATGAGCTGCACCCGCAGCGAATAACGCAGCAGTTAATGTGGTGTAGGCAATGTTTTTAAACATCATAATGAGTCCTTAATATGAGTAGATTTAACATCCGGGTTATTATGTCAGGTGCATAAAAATGCATCTAACGCAGGTACGGTACCGTAGAGGGCAACAACATAAATAACTGACTCGGCTGGCACCCACAGGCGAGATACTACGAAATACGACTTAATCGATGCAAACATCAAAAATCTCGACGCGATTAAATATCCTGAAAAACATTCTTAAGCTTATGATGTTAATGACAATTCAAACTCTTTGGTTATATGATTCAATGTTCTAAAAAACAAGTAATGAACAGGTTGGATGGATGGCAAAAATACCTGCGTGGAGCTGTAAGTTCCATTCCATGGCCCATCGGTTGTATTACCAGTAAATTATCCGTCGTTAATTATTTAAAAGGAAAAATCAATGTTCACGTCAACTGATAATCATTTTTGTTTATTGCAGGGTTACGTCTGTTCAACGTGCGGCGTCATTAAGCAAAATCAATTCGTAAATAAGCCAGTGTGGTAAATGTACCTACTGCCGGCGTATTGCCAGTGGTGCCAACTGGATAAGCATATAACGTGATATTAGAACTGTAATTGGCATCCAACTGAAAAGGGATCTTACTGGTCACATCGTTAGGCACCAATGAATGGCCGCTGTCATCGGTCACAATCACGCCTACATCACTGTTGTCTGATTGCAAGGCATCAGGAATATCAACAGAAGCATTACCTTCAATACGCAATGTCAGATTTGCAGTGGCGCTCATGTCATTGCAGGTGATCGGCACTGTAAAAGATTTTGGGGTGTAGTTATCGGGTTTTTGCCCGACAGTTTTAAAATCACTGCTGTAAAAATCACCTAATGGAACAGATAGTTGCGTACCTGCATTAATCACACAGTTTTGCGGTACTGTCACGGTACCTGAAAAATAATACTCATCGGTTGGCAGGCTAGAATTGTCACAAATTTTATCATTTGCTAAGCAGGCATATATTTCAGCAACTTTTATTTGCGGTAAATTGACAACCCCAACAAATGATCGCTTTATCCGCAAAGAAATATAGCCATTGGTCCCGGATGCATTCGAAAATGTTTTGGCCCCGGAAAAGCATTTAGTCCCTTCTGCAACCAGATTAGCAAATGGCACATCCATATCGCCTATGCCACCTATTTTGACAATCGTCAATTTCATATCGAGGTAATCGTTGTAACTATACCAACCACCTCCGGCGTCAGGTAACAGCATGACAGAGGTTAATACCCAGTTGCCATTAGCCGTACAAGCACACTCAAAAGTCGTCTTGTAACCGCTCCAGTTATACGCTTTATCCAGTATATAACCTGGAATATTACTTTCGGGGGAGGAAATGGGTAGGTTGCCGGTGGCGATATTAATTTGGTTAGGTCCATTGACATTAGTGCAATTACCATTTGCCATAGCGGGCAATGAGATAAATGCAACGCTGAGCAAGGCAATTAACTTAGCTAAGGAGAATAGGAATATTGATTTCTTCACTTTAATTTCTCATTATCTTTAGTAAGATAAAAATATTACCGCACTGAATGTTAATACCTCCATTGCATATTAAGGAAGCATTGCATATTCAAGAGGCACATCTATCAATGGCACTGTATCTGAATACCTTCAAGTGAAGATTCTATGAAATTAAGACCTGGTAATGCAAATTTGAAAATGCTTATTTGCGATCAGATTTTTTGTCATGATCACATAATGCAATGAATTTAAAGAGCTATGTTTAGAATTTGAATTTCTTGATTATGAAATAAACCAAAATAAAAAAGAGTATTAATGTGATCACGATGTGGTTTGGCTGTGTGGTCCTGAATGCCTGCCAACGTGGCGGCAGGACAAGAGTTAACGCACTGGATTATCCATTACTATCCGCATCATGATGATGGAGCAGGGCGTATGGGTCGAACCGGGGTGGAGCCATGATGTACTGGATAACCGGGTTTATTACAAAGTTGCCGGATTGGAGCAACGCTCAACAGGTCGAGTACATACATCTGAGACATCCTCGGAGAAGTTGGTAGATATGAAGAAAGTAGTTCTTATGTGTAATAAATCATCTGGATGTTCAGGTTTTTGAATACAGGTTCAGCTCGTTAATAATGCACTCAAACAAGGCTGACGAAGGCAGGCATGCCAGAAAGCGTGCGTATTATCTGACAACTGCAACCGGCTACGAAGATGCTTGCCCCAAATCTGATTTATTCAACAAAGCCGTTCCCCCCTACACCGAACCACGCACCAGCAGTTTCCAGTCCAGAATTTCATTCACCGTTTCCACCTCCGGGTTATCAATTCTCTCTAGCAGGAGCTGTACGCTGCGCACGCCCAACTGGTGCATGGGTTGTTCGACCGTGGTCAGCGGCGGGTTGGTTACCGAGCCAAACGGCACGCCGTCGAAGCCCATAATTGCCACGTCTTGCGGTACTCGCAGTCCGTTCATGTGGGCGTAATGTAATGCACCTCCGGCTAATGCGTCCGAGATGGCAAATACGGCGTCCGGCGGCTCCGGCATGGTGAACAGTTCCGCCATTGCCTGCACACCCGCCTGATATTCGAGACTGTCCGCATAAACTACGGCCTGCCAGGCACTGTTTGTCGCCGACCGGTAGCCTGCCTCGCGCTGCTGGGAATAGAGATAACGCAGATCGCCGTTGATCAGTGCGATACGCTTGTAGCCCTTGCTGGTAAGGTGATCCACCGCAGCCGCGGCCGCTTTGAAGTTATCGATCGTCACGGAAGAGGCGTTATAGCTCGGATCACCTTCGCCGCACTGCACCCATGGAGAATCGCCGATAAGCGTTGTTAAGCCCGGTAGACAGCTGATGGCGTCCATGGTGATCACGCCGTCCACGACTTTGCCGCTCAGCAATTGCAGATAGGCGGATTCGCGTGTTAGTCGGGATTCAGAGTTACACAGAAGAATGTGGTAGCCGTGTTTTTCCGCTTCTTCTTCAATGCCACGCACGACGCGAGCACAGAAGGGGTTGGTGATGTTGGAGACAAGTACCAATAACATGCGACTGCGCGCAGTGCGAAGCTGACGGGCTAGCAAGTTGGGCTGATAGTCGCAGGACTGAATGGCTGCGAGTACCTTGTCACGGGTATCAGGCTTAACCGCAGGATTGCCGTTCAGCACTCTGGAGACGGTGGCGGTGGAGACACCTGCAGTACGCGCGACTTTCTCTATCGACATGCTGATCCTTTAAGCGCAGTGGCTATTTGTGAAGCACATTCCAGATTTGCATCAATAGTATCAAATAATTCGCAGGCATGATGGCAACCCTTCTGAAATCGATTACATTTTTAATGATCTGTTAATGTAATCGATTACAAAAATAACCTCTTACCCTTAAATCAATACTCTGTCGTGGAGGATGTATGTCTTCTCAATCAGCCGTTGGGGCTCAGGTACTTACCCATAAATGGGTGATCCCGCGCCTGTCGTTAATGATGTTTCTGGAATTTTTCGTCTGGGGTGCCTGGTACGTGACGCTGGGCGTGGTGATGGGCAAATACGGGCTGAGCGCGGTGATAGGGGATGCGTATTCCACCGGGCCAATCGCCTCGATCCTTTCGCCGTTCGTACTCGGGATGCTGGTTGACCGTTTCTTTGCCTCGCAGAAAGTGTTGGGCATTCTGCATCTGGTTGGTGCGGCGCTGCTGTGGTGGATGCCGGGTATGTTTGAAAGCGGGCAAAGTGGTCTGCTGTGGGTGGTTTTCGCCTACATGCTTTGCTATATGCCGACCATCGCGCTCAGCAACAACGTCGCGTTCCACAGCCTGGCAAACAGCGAGAAGGGCTTCCCGATTGTGCGCGCCTTCGGCACCATCGGCTGGATTGTTGCCGGTCTGATTGTCGGGATGAGCGGGCTATCCGACAGCACCGGCATCTTTACCCTGGCCGCCGTTGCCTCGGTAGTGCTGGGTATCTACAGTTTTACGCTGCCAAACACGCCAGCGCCGGATCGCGGCAAACCTCTCTCCATGCGAGACCTGGTATGCGCCGATGCTTTTGCGCTGCTGAAACAAAAGCACTTCATGGTGTTTATCATCTGCGCCACGCTGATTTCCATTCCGCTGGCCGCTTACTACGCCTACGCCGCGCCGTTTATCTCCGCGCTGGGCTTTGAAAACGTCAGCGGGGTGATGGCCTTTGGGCAGATGTCTGAGCTGCTGTTCATGCTGCTGATCCCGTTCTTCTTCCGCCGCCTCGGCATCAAAATGATGCTGCTGATCGGCATGCTCGCGTGGTTTGCGCGCTATGCCATGTTCGCGCTGAGCATCGCGGAGGAAACCCGCTGGATGATATACATCGGCATTATCCTGCACGGGGTGTGCTACGACTTCTTCTTCGTTATCGGCTTTATCTATACCGATAAAGTGGCGGGGGACAAGGTGAAAGGCCAGGCGCAGAGCCTGTTGGTACTGTTCACCTATGGGCTGGGGATGCTCATCGGTTCGCAGATCAGTGGTGCGGTGTTCAACCGCTCGGTCACCGCGCAGGGGGCCGAGGCGCTGGTGCAGTGGCAGCACTTCTGGTGGATGCCTGCCATCGCCGCAGTCGTTATTGCCGCGATCTTCTTCTTCACCTTCCATTACAAAGAAGGTGTGGCGAATGGCAAATAGGGCCCTCCGGGTGCTGGTAGTGGGCTGCGGCAATATGGGCGCAGCCCACGCTCTGGCCTATCAGGCGCTTTCGGAATTTACTCTCTGCGGACTGGTCGCCCGCGGAGATTCCAAAAATCGTCTTCAGCGGCAGCTGGGGGCTGATCTCCCGCTGTTCGATGATATGCAGGAGGCGATTAAACAGACACAGGCGGATGCGGTTTGCATCGCCACCTGGCCGGATACCCATGAAGTGCTGGCGCTGACGGCCCTGGCCGCCGGTTGCCATGTCTTTATCGAGAAACCCATTGCCACCACCGTTTCCGGTGCGAAACGCGTAGTGGCAATGGCCCAACTGGCGGGCAAAAAACTCGTCGTTGGCTACATTCTTCGTCATCACCCGGTTTGGCAGCAGTTTATCGAACTGGCACATACGCTCGGTAAGCCGCTGGTGATGCGCATGAACCTCAATCAGCAGAGTGCAGGTGCCGCCTGGCACACCCATAAAATGCTGATGCAGTCGCTGTCGCCGATCGTGGACTGCGGCGTGCACTATCTGGATGTGATGTGCCAGATGACCCGGGCCAGCCCGCTTTCGGTCAGCGCTATCGGCGTGCGGTTAAGTGATGAAATCCCGGAGAAACAGTTTAATTACGGCCAGCTCCAGGTGCGCTTTACCGACGGTTCGGTGGGTTGGTACGAGGCGGGCTGGGGCCCGATGGTAAGCCAGACGGCGTTCTTTATTAAGGACGTTATCGGCCCGGAGGGTTCCGCCTCCATCGTTGCTCGTGAGGCGGGCGGAGAAGGGCAGTCCGCAAACGTTGAAGCGCATACCCGCACGGAGTCCCTGCGTCTGCATCACTCCCGGCTAAACACCGACGGCGAATTCGCCCAATTGGATGAATGGATAAGCGCTGCCAGCGAACCTGACCACTTTGAACTCTGCCGTCAGGAACAGCTCTATTTTGCCCGCGCAATTCTAGACGATAACGATTTAACGCAGCACCAGCAGCAGGCTATTGAGAGCCTGGCGGTGGTGCTGGCGGCTGATCTCGCGGCACGCGAGCAGCGCATGGTGAACATTAAGGAGGTTTCGTAATGAAAACGTTAAAAGGGCCATCCATTTTCCTTTCCCAGTTTATCGGTGACAGACCGCCGTTTAACTCGCTGGAAACCCTGGCAGCCTGGGCTGCTGGACTGGGCTACAAAGCGGTGCAGATCCCGACACATCTGCCGCATATTTTTGATCTATCCAAAGCAGCAGAAAGCAAAGATTACTGTGCGGAAATCAGCGGCGTGCTGGCTAACGTCGGTCTGCAAATCAGTGAGCTTTCAACGCATTTGCAAGGCCAACTGATTGCCGTGCATCCGGCTTACGACGCTGCATTTGCTGGTTTTGCCCCGCCTGAACTGGCGCACGATGCTCAGGCCTGTCAGAAGTGGGGCATTGAAAGCCTGAAACAGGCGGCCCGGGCTTCGCAAAACTTGGGCCTGAAGGCCCACGCCACCTTCTCCGGTGCGCTGGCCTGGCCTTATTTTTATCCGTGGCCGCCGCGGAATGCTGTGCTTATCGATGAAGCCTTTAAGGAGCTGGCAAAACGCTGGCGGCCCGTGCTGGATGTTTTTGACGAGGCAGGCGTCGACGTTTGTTATGAGCTGCATCCCGGTGAAGATTTGCATGATGGCGTCACGTTCGAGCGTTTTCTGGCACTCGTTGATAACCATCCGCGCTGCAATATTCTCTTTGACCCAAGCCACATGCTGCTGCAGCACATGGACTACCTCGGCTTTATCGATCTTTATCACTCCCGTATTAAAGCTTTCCATGTAAAAGATGCGGAGTTTCAACGCTCTGCCCGCAGCGGCGTATATGCAGGATTCCAACCGTGGGTTGAGCGCCCAGGGCGTTTCCGTTCATTGGGCGACGGGCAGGTCGATTTTAAAGGCATTTTCAGCAGGCTCGCGCAGTACGACTACGAGGGGTGGGCTACGCTTGAGTGGGAGTGCTGTCTGAAATCGGGCGAAGCGGGCGCGCGCGAAGGGGCGAAGTTTATCGCCGACCACATCATTCCCGTTGCTGAATACGCTTTTGACGATTTCGCGCAGCACGACAGCAACACAGCGACAGTACGTAAAATGCTCGGGCTGGAGGGGGAATGATGAAACGCATACGTTTAGGCATGGTGGGCGGCGGTGAAGGTTCGTTTATTGGCGGCGTGCATCGCATCGCGGCGCGACTGGACGATCAGTTTGAGCTGGTTGCGGGTGCATTTTCTTCTTCGCCGGAAGTGGCAAAACGTAGCGGAGAAGCGCTGTTTGTCGAGCCAGGCCGCAGCTACGAAAGCTGGCAGGAGATGGCGGAACAAGAGGCCGCAAGATCGGACGGCATTGAAGCCATAGCCATCGTCACGCCTAACTTCCTGCACGTTCCCATCGCCAAAGCGTTCGTTGAAAGGAACATTCATGTCATCTGCGACAAGCCGCTGGGTGTCAGCCTTGCGGAAGCGAAAGAGCTGGCGTTTCTCATCAACCAAAGCGGCTCGCATTTTATTCTGACCCATAACTACAGCGCGCTGCCGATGGTGCGTGAGGCGAGGGCGCGCATCGCCAACAGTGAGATTGGCGATATCCGCAATGTGGAAGTGGAATATTTGCAGGGCTGGCTGAACGACCGGCTGGAGCTGACGGATAACAAGCAGGCGAGCTGGCGCGGCAAAGCGCAGTTCGCGGGGGCCGGGGCGATTGGCGACATTGGCACTCACGCTTGGCAGCTGGCGGCATTTGTCACCGGTATGGAGCCCGAGTCGATTCGCGGCGAGCTGCTGACCCGCATCGAAGGGCGCGAACTGGACGACGAAGTTTTCGCCGAAATGCGCTACGCCAACGGCGCGCGGGGCCGCCTGTGGGCAAGCCAGGTTGCGCCGGGTTTTGAAAACGATCTGCGTCTACGAATTGTTGGTAGTCGGGGCAGCATCTGTTTCCGCCAGCAGCAGCCGGAGATTCTGGAGATCCATCCGCTGCATGGGAATAGTTACGTCGTCACGCGTAACGGCGTGAATAATCATGATTCCATCCGCCATCAATGCCGTACACCAGCGGGCCACCCGGAGGGCTATCTGGAAGGTTTCGCGCAAATCTACCGTGAGGCGGCAACGAAAATTCGCGGTGGCACAACGCCGCTGCTGCCGGGGATTATGGAAGGACTGTCCGGCATGCGCTTTATCGAAACCCTGCGCGCCAGCAGCGACAAGGGCGGGGTATGGATGGACTGGTAGCAGAAAAAAGGGAGGTATCTCAAAATTCACAACATGCTGATTTCTGTGGCCGCATGAGTAAACCATGAAGTAATAGACCCATGAAAGTAATTTAACTATTCTGGGTTTGAGGAATATACATAATTTGACGCATCACAAGATTTAGCGTAACCAGTTGTTTTAAAATTATATTTTTAAAAGTTAAATCCTAATTTACAGTTATGAACTAAGTTTCGGTTCATAACTGTGTTGAAAAGTGTCCATAAATCACCCTCAGTTGCGTCCATTAGTTCATGAACTAAACATTTTAATTTTGTGAGTTAGATCAGGTTTTAGGGTTCAGTAATATTAATTTATATTCGATGTGCGATTGCATAGTACCTTTCCGACAACAGGTGCAGCGGTAAATGCATTTGGCTAGCCCCGCACAATACGGCCACAAAACCCGTTTCAAGCTGATTGACCGTCACTGAGTCAGGCATAGTGATTGATACGATTCGCCGTTTCTTTAGCGTTCCCAGAGATAACTACGATCTTCACTGAGACGGTTGCTTATCCGGCAATTGTGAAATAAATCATCTGAATGTTCAGTTGTTCCGTAGCGTTCCTGGTAGTCGGGAGATGAGGCGATAACTCAGCGTACATCTGGAGATAATCGCTGGGCAACTACATCTTCCTTGACGGCGGATATCGCTCACATCGGACCTTCAGCTTTGTTGGCTCTTCCGCTTTGTGCCATGAATCGACTGCAAAGGTACATGTTTCTTATCCTTTCGGTGTTTCGATATTTTAATGGTGGCAATTTGTATTTTTTAGAGAACACCCGAGTGAAAGTCTGTTGTGAATCAAATCCATATTTATAGGCTATGTTTATCACTGGTTCATTAGTTTCAATAAGATCTTTCGCCGCAAGTCTGAGCTTTTTATCTTTAATATACTTTCCAAGGCTAACTTCTTTTACCTGCACAAAAATCCGCTGAAGATGCCACTTGGAGCAACCTGCCCGCGCAGCAACATCCTCTATCTTCAGCGGCTTGTGTAAGTTTGAATCAATCCATTGAGTTATCTCATCGATGATCCCTTCTGTTCTGAACATAAATCGACGCTCACTTTAAGAGGGCTGTGACACATCCTTTTCGGGATGCTTATGATTTATTTATAGATTTCAGCAACCCCGTGTAGTCTATTATCCCCCGTTGTCGACAGGATTTTGAATGACGTTGCCCCTTGCTCGTCAGCCTTGCGAGAAAGAACATCCGATAACTCATCAAGTGTGTAGGCATTGCTGGTTGAGACGACACCGATCTTTTCTTTCCCATCTGCATGATTAATTTCTTGGGCAGCAGAGGCAGTATTCACTGAAATAAATCCCATGACCAATGTAGTAATAAGTAGTGCTTTCATATTTAATACCTCTTTTGAAATCTATGTTTAAAACTGGACTCGTATCAGGGGAACTATCCCTCTCTGTACATTCAAATATACAAACCTAAGCTGTCATGCGACTGACCGCTATATGACAAAATTGTCAGGGTTGTAGATTGGTTAATTTTTTTGAATACAGGTTCAGCTCGTTAATAATGCAGTCAGGTTCTTCACGCAGAGGCATATTGTCTATGTCCAGAACCCCATCATTTTTTTGTGGATCATCAGTCTGCAGGTCTGCAAACAGTGGGGTAAGATCCTGCTGTGCTTCTCCTGGTATAGCCACCAGCTCGAACGTTTTATTTCTTGCCGCGTCGTTAGTCAGAGCACTGACCAGAACCTGGGCTATTTGCTCCCGGGATATCACACCATCTTCCGGTGTTCCTGCATGGCGACGATCTCCCTGAAGCATAACGATTCTGTGTTCATCATCATTGTTGTAATCAAACCAGCCGGGCCTGACGATGGTATAGGGATGACCACTTGCCCTGACCAGACGTTCGGCACGTCTTTTCCAGTCATGAACTTCAGTACGCTGGTTCCAGGTGCTGAGCCGTTCAGTCACGCCAATCGTGGTCATTAAGCCGATGCGAACAGGCGTATCCTTGAATATCCTTAAAATATTACGCACACCGCCGTAATCTATCGCTCTGGCACCAATACGACCCTGGCCATCGGAACCGAGAGTGAAGATGATGGCATCAATATTTTTCGGCAAATCGGTGAGTGTTTCAGGCAGTGAAACATCGCCGTAAAAAACATCCGTTCCACGAGGAAGCAATTTTACTTTGCGTTTATTTCTGACCAGCGCTACGGGCTGATGTCCCATTTCAATAGCGGTATTCACGACATGAAGACCAATACTTCCTGTCGCGCCTGCTACGAGTATTTTCATGATAAACCTTCTGATAATTCAGACTTATTTTCGATACGGTCAGAATATCAATTATCATTATTGTCAGTAATGGGGCTAAAATGATTGTGTCTATGAACACCCTTCATGAGTACGCGATGAAGGGAATGCCTCCATAAGGAAATCACCGATGCTCAAAGAAAATTTCAACGAACTGCAAATCTTTCTTGTGGTGGCAAGGGAGCGAAGTTTTACCAAAGCAGCGGGCAAACTGGGCGTTTCTCAGTCTGCACTCAGCCACGCGATGAAGGCCCTGGAGGAAAGGCTGAATATCCGCCTTTTGACCCGCACGACCCGAAGCGTTGCCCCTACAGAAGCCGGTGAAAGAATTATTGCCTGCCTTGAACCCCGTATTGCCGATCTTGAACAGGAGCTGGAATCGCTTGTTCAACTGAACGGCACTGCTTCCGGCAATATCCGTTTATCTGCCGGGGAGCATGCTGCGCGAAGTCTGGTATGGCCGAAGTTAAAACCCTTCCTCAGGGAATATCCGGAAATCAATGTTGAACTGGTGGTTGATAACGGTTTTGTCGATATTGTTGAGGGGCGTTTTGATGCCGGGATCCGCCTGGGCGAAAGCGTAGATAAGGATATGATCGCGGTGAGGATTGGACCGGAAATGCGCATGGCAGTGGTGGGAGCACCGTCCTATTTTGCCGCTAACCCCGAACCAGAAACACCGCACGAGCTACAAAACCATCGGTGTATCAATATGCGCCTGCCGACTGCCGGTGGTCTTTATCACTGGGAGTTTGAGAAGCAAGGGAAACCGTTACGGGTCAGAGTGGAAGGACAGGTAACGTTTAATCTGCAGGCGGAAAGGATTGATGCTGCTTTATCCGGTTTTGGCATTGCCTGTATACCTGATGACAGGGTGCAGGATTATATAAAGTCAGGAGAGCTTATTCAGGTTCTGCAGGACTGGTGTCCGTCTTTCCCCGGATATTATCTTTACTACCCCAGCCGTAAGCAGCATCCGCCCGCTTTTGCGCTGATGATCGATGCCCTTCGCTACTCAGAATAACGGGTCCGCCAATCGCAGCGGACCCGTCGGGGCATTAACGGCCAGTGCGAGCCTGATGCTCAGGAGAGTAACGTTCGCCGACGACTTTAATCGTTTCAAGCGCCTGGGTTATCTGCCGTGAGTCATCCTGCGAAAGAATGATGTCGGCAGCCCCCAGGTTTTCTTCCAGCCGGTGTAGTTTGGTGGTACCAGGGATAGGAACAATCCACGGTTTTTGTGCCAGCAACCATGCCAGCGCAATTTGCGCAGACGTCACGCCTTTCTCTGCTGCCAGTTCACCCAGTAATGAGACCAGCTTTTCATTGGCTTCAATCGCCTGTTCGGCGAAACGCGGCACGGTGCTGCGGTAATCATCCTTGCCAAACGTTGTTCCTGGTTTAATCGCTCCCGTCAGGAAGCCTTTGCCTAATGGGCTGAAGGGCACAAAACCAATACCCAGCTCTTCCAGTAGCGGCAGGATTTCCTGCTCAGGCTCGCGCCACCACATAGAATATTCGCTTTGCAGCGCAGTGACAGGTTGTACGGCATGGGCACGACGAATGGTTTGCGCACCCGCTTCGGACAGACCGAAATGTTTAACTTTGCCTTCCGCGATCAGGTCTTTCACTGCACCCGCAACATCTTCAATGGGGACATCCGGGTCGACACGATGTTGATACAGCAGATCAATGACATCAGTCTTAAGGCGGCGTAATGATCCTTCCACAGCTTCACGGATATGCTCCGGACGGCTGTTTAAAATCTGCTGCTTATTGTCATCGCCAAAGGTAAAACCAAACTTGGTGGCAATGACCACACGGTCACGAAACGGTTTTAAGGCTTCACCGACAACCTCTTCATTAAGGAAGGGGCCATACAATTCAGCTGTATCGAAAAAAGTAACTCCACGTTCAACTGCTGTACGAATAAGTTCTATAGCCTGACGGGTATCTGTTGCAGGGCCGTAGGCATGGCTGAGCCCCATGCAACCGAGTCCCAGAGCGGACACTTCTAGCCCAGATTTACCTAAAAAGCGCTTTTGCATTGAATGAATACCTCTTTTATCGCGGCTTAAACATCAAGTTTGCGGCCAGTCAGCCATTCCACCATCGCCGGGTCGCGGTGAGAGAAGAAGGCGCTGGTTGCGGTGTCGAGGGCGGCAATCTGCAGCATATCTTCAGAGCTGAGTTCAAAATCGAGGATGTTGATATTCTCTTCCATGCGTTCTTTGCGCACTGATTTGGCCAGAGAAACGATGCCTCGCTGGAAGATCCAACGCAGTACAACCTGGCCCACGCTTTTGCCGTACTTCTGACCAATTGCCGTTAACACGGGATGCTGGAACAGACCATTTTTACCCTCAGCAAACGGTGCCCAGGCTTCCGGCTGAATGCCATGGCTTTGATTCCATGGAGCGGCATGCAGCTGCTGGTTGAAGGGGTTAACTTCAATCTGGTTCACCGCAGGGGCAACCTTGTTGAAGGCGATAAGATCGGCCAGTCGGTCTGGATGGAAGTTGCTGACGCCAATAGCGCGAATTTTGCCTGCCTGTTGTAATTCTTCCATGGCACGCCAGGCACCGTGGACATCGCCGTAAGGCTGGTGAATGAGGTACAGGTCAACGTAATCAAGTTGCAGTCGATTCAGGGAGCGTTCGAACTGTGCTTTAGCGCCCTCATAATTTGTATCCTGCAGCCAAAGTTTGGTCGTTACGAAGAGTTCGTTACGCGCGATACCGCTCTGTTTCAGTGCATTCCCAACCTGGGTTTCATTCTGGTAAGACGCTGCGGTATCGATCAGGCGGTATCCCGTATCGATCGCATCAATAACGGCTCTTTCGCATTCTGCGGCATCCGTCATCTGGAAGACACCAAAGCCCAGCAGGGGCATTTCAATACCGTTGTTCAGTTTTACAGTTTGCATGACGTTATCCTTCAGCTGTTGTGTAGGAAAAGCATAACGCAAACTGATTTATTCGATTAGATGGGGTAATTAGCTAGGGTTTATTAGATGTGTTCATTAATTTAGAGGGGCTGATGGTCGGCTTTGTGCCAATAGTGGACATGATTATTGATAAGTTTAATCTAGGAATACCAGCGAGTTTAGGATGTGATCCTGCCATACCCCATTAATTTTCAGGTAGGATTGTGCATGCCCTTCTTTTTTAAATCCTAATCTTCTCAACGTATTGCTACTGCGTAAGTTATCAGGTAAATGATTTGCCATAATTCTGTGTATTCCGTAACTCTTACGAACATACTCTATCGAACTGTCTAAAGATTCATACATTAAACCTTTACCCTGACTAGCATAATCTAATGAAAATCCAAGGTAACATGCCTGAAAAACACCATAAACAAAGTTAGTAAAGTTGATGCTCCCTATAATTTGCTTGTCATTCTTCAAAGTAACAACAAGAAGCAGACTTCTTTTTTCCTGATAATCATTCAGGGAGTTGACTATTCGATCTTGTATATTCTCCAATGCAAAATATTTATCATCGCGTAGAGGTTCGTATTGTGCTAGATGAGTTCTGTTATTCACTAAGTAAAGTTGAAGGTTTTCTGCGTACTCACCATCCAGCAAATGCACATCGGTTCGTTCTGTCGAAAACAGTTTCATAATTCATCCGCTCGCATAAATTTGGGTGTGAATATTAACAGAACATGTCTCTTACAAACCACTGAGTTCATTTCTTCTAATGATTTCACTCTGTTTATTCATAAAATTACTTCGATTTATCCTTATAAGAATCAACGGGGAGCAGGTCAAGCTCTGTAAGCACACCCGTTTTAGCAGTGAATATAACCCACCACACATCATGTGCATTATTTCACGAGCATTGTCGGAAAAACGATCAAATTGCAGTACACTCAAAACCAGATAAACCAACTCACTAATCCTGAAGAGATAATGCATGTCTGCCTTGGATTTAGCAAAAATGGGCGCCGCGAAAGTGGCGCTGAATGTAAGTGATTGTGGTCATAAAGTTATTGAGAAATGCCCTGTAGGGCAGGTGGAGTACAGCTTTTATCAATCCGCTGCAACTGAGCTTAATCTGGCAGGAGTTGTAAACCCAAAACTCTTTTCTGCTGATGCCTCATTGCGCAAGTTAAAAATGGAATATATTCCTTATAAGGTTGAGCAGTACGATGTCGCAAATGATGAAGTCATCATTATGTTGGGACGCTTGCATAGTTATCCTGCGAATTCTGACTGGTGTTACCGGACTCATTTATGGTCAGAACTGGCGCTCAAAAAATCCCTCCTACTACTTGCGTTACCTGAAAAATCTGCACAGCAGTTGCGGCTGTTTCAGCAATGTAGTGATGTTATGTTTGGTTACCAAACCCTCATTTCTGGCGATAGTAATGCTGGCAATTGGGGAAGAAGAGAAAACGGTGATTTAGTTCTATTCGACTGGGAACGATTTGGAAAAGGAAGCCCCGCCATCGACTTGGCCCCTTTGATAAAAGGTATGGGTACTAAGCAAACGTTCATTGATGTTGCTGAACGCTATTGCAGGTTATGTTTCTGTTCTGATTTTAATAAGTTAGCGAGAGAAATTGCCATAGCCAAAGCATGGATTGTTACCGAAGTAATTGTGCTACTCAATGAGCGAAATAAGGCAGAATTTCCCTTTTATCTCAACTGGTATAGGGAACATCTTCCTGGCTGGTTAGATGATGCAGTAAAAATGCTATGAATAACCATTAAAGCATGTTGCCCGTTACAGTCTAAAGACGTCCGTTTTTCGCTCAAAGCAGACTGTCACGTCCCCATTTTTTTTGAAAAAATTGATGTTTGTATTGAGCCCTCAATAATGAAAGCTCAATGCTATTTCGTCCTACTGCAGATTTTTATCTTTCAAAAACTGACCGACTAAATCAGCAATCTGCACATTATTTAAATCAGAGAACGGGAAGTGAGTATTCCCTTTGATTCCCACTTCAGGCAGATGCGTCACCGTCACATCCCCGCCATGCTTGTTCACCACGTCACGCCACTCACGAGCCATTGCCAGACGTACGCGCCAGCTGTCCTGCGCGGGCATGGCGACAGGTTTATCAGGTATGTTATCGCCGTAAATAATCAGAATCGGGATTTTGGTCAGTGCCATAAACTGCGCCATCGGCACAGGCTCACCCTTCAGCGTGTCGAACGCGCTTGGCATAGGGGCAGGGAGTTCTTTTTCCGGGAAGACAAAGCTGCTGCCTGGCTCGAAGGCGACAATGGCTTTGACCTTGTCGTTTTTCATCGCCGTATACCAGCCTGGTCCGCCACCCTGAGAGTGGGTGAAGAGGATAGCGGGGCCGGATTTATCCACTACTGCGGACATCGCATCAGAGATGACATTGATATCAAACGGCCCGGTATTTGGGGTCATCTGACGGAAATACTGATTCAGTGCTTCTTTGTCGTGAGAGAACTGAACGCCCTTAAAATACTCTGGCCACACGCCAACGCGGAACTGATTGAACCACATCTGTTCATCCGGTTTAGGCGTAACAGTACCTTCTACAGTCGTACGTCCGGCGCTGCCCCGACGCGGCTGATCGACAAGATAAGTTGAGAACCCGCGACGCAGGAAGATGTTCTGGAACCCTTCGCGACCATCCGGGGTACTTTCCCAGGTACGGGAGAACTGACCTGCGCCGTGCAGCATGACGATAGGGTATTTATGCGGATTCTCCGGGATTTGGTAGAACACTGAGGCATGATCGCCATGATAGGTTTGGCCAGCTGAATCCAGCGGCTTTTTTGCATCAAATGTTCCTGGTGCGGTGATGATAGTGCCACCAGCAGAAAAGCTTCCCTGTTCCTGAATGACCAGCGGCTCGGCGTATACCGACTGAGCCATCAGGCCACCCGCCATCACGCAGATGGCCAGCGTTTTTAAGATTGTCTTCAAGATTACATCCTCTGTTATGTTTGCCGTTCAATCATATCTGAGTAGTCAGCGTTAATTATTTAGCACCCCTGATTGCCCTTATTTGGCAGACTCATGAATGCGGACGATTAACTGCGTATTGTCTCTAACCAACTGGTGACCGTTTCAGTTGTTCTTCGCTCCTGGTCGCATTCAATGACCAGCGGTTTTTCCCGACGCGCAGTTGGGGCGAGACGGGCAAGGATGTCGTCGCTGTCTCCTTTACCGTAGCCACCGTGAGTAATGAAGGGGATGAGTAATTTGCCCGCAAGGTTGTGGCTGCTGATAAATGCTTGCACTACAGGCGGCACGCTGGTCCCCCAGATCGGAAAGCCTAAATACAGGGTCTCGTAGCGTGAGATATCTCCAACGCTATTTTTCAATGCGGGTTTTACTCCCCGCTCACGCTCATTTTTCGCCTGTTCAACGGTCTGAAAATAGTCTTCCGGATAAGGCGTTGCCGGTTCAATTTCAAACAGATCGGTGTTCAGGCTACGGTGAATGACACCCGCAATCACCCGTGTATTTCCGCTGCGAGAAAAGTACGCTACCAGAATTCGACTTTTACCCTGCACGTTTGCATTTCCGGTGGCAGCTGTCGCCAGGGAGACGTTCGCCAGCGTGAGCCCGGCAAGCGCGGTTATCAGCATTCTGCGGTTGGGATCATGCTCCATAACCAGCTCCTGTTAGTTTGCGAGGGCTTGTTGCAGCGCCTTTTCAGCTCGAGTTGCTGCATCACTTTCGCCATGTTCACGCAGAACCTGTACCAGCTGGCGCAGCTGCGACGCCGTCAGGCCGACCCGCATGCTTGCTCGCGTATGCGACAGCAGTTGTGATTCGACGCCCGGCGTGGCCGCTAATGCGCCAACCGTTGCCAGCTCGCGGCTTTGCCAGTCGAGGTTATCACGGGCGAAAATGTCGCCGAAAAGGTGCGTTTGCAGGAACTGGTTAATCACCGGGGCAAAATCAAACAGTGGGCCCTGGACGGGAGCGCCTGAGATTTTTGTCTGGTTTGCGGTACCGACACGGCGAAGCTCATCCCCGACAGGGATCGGGGCAACCGGTTCTTTACCCTCAACGTCTTTGATGCCACGTTGTTTACGTGCTTCGACGACCTTCATCAGTTCACTAAGCGCATTCAGGCTACGGGGGAAGCCCGTATAGGCATAAAGCTGGACGAGAATCTCTTTGGTTTCGTTTATCGTGAGCCCTGCGTCAAGACCCTGATTCAGGGCTGCATTCAGCTTATCCATCTGGCTGCTGGCCATCGATGCCGCAATCAACGGGATAGCCTGTTGGCGGGCTGACAACGTATCTGAAACCTTTTGTTCGTGGTTCACTTCTGAGGCTCCTTTATTGACGGGCGCAGCATGTGCTGCGAGACCAAAACCAAAGGTCAGCAGTACCGCTGCCGCTAATGCTTTAATGGGCGTGGTATTGTTCATCTGTCACTTTCTCCATCCAGTTAACGCTTTTGCCATCCACAATCCCGGTTATCGCCAGATGCGTCATCGCGCTGCCGGGGGCCGCCCCGTGCCAGTGTTTGACGCCCGCCGGGCAAGAGACAACGTCACCGGCGCGGATAACCTGCACCGGCTGGCCTTCTTGTTGTGTGAGCCCAACACCCGAGGTCACAATCAGCCGCTGACCTGCCGGATGCGTATGCCAGGCGGAGCGGGCACCAGGCTCAAACGTGACATACGCCCCGGAAACAGGGATGTCGTTATCCGGTTTGAAGAGAGGATCAACCCGGACGCGACCGGTAAAGTTCTCGGCAGGCCCGTACACCGCATTCTGACTTCCTGCGGGGGCGATATGGACAGCAGGATTTTGCTCCGCTGCCCAGGATGAAAAGGTGAAGAAGGGCAGTAACAGCCCGAGGTAACGTAAATGTCCGATCATGCGAAGCGTCCTTATCAATGAAGAGGGAATTGCCTGCGATGATTTTATCGAGCGAGTAATGACGTCAGGCTGACGCCCCCCTGACAATTCTGTCAGTTAACCCTTGTCCCGACTCAGCGCTGGATTGAGCATTACCCGCCACTTTATCCGCTTGTATCGCAAAGGTGAGGCCAAATGTATTGATGCCACCTTCACTACGGGCAAAGACATCTCCCCGGTGCATAATGGCGACGGCACGCACGATCGACAGGCCCAGTCCATGATGGGTATCACTCCTGGCTCGGGAGGTGTCAACGCGATAGAACCGCTCGAAAAGCCGGTGTAAGTGCTCTGGTGCTATCGGATCGCCCGGGTTTGACACTTCAACACAGGCCTGATGACCGGTTTCGCTTAAGCGTACCGTAATCGTGCTGTTGGAGGGGGAGTGTCTTGCGCTGTTTTCCAGTAAATTGGCCAGTGAACGGTGGAACAGTCGTCGGTCGATGTGCACGGTGACGTCGCCCTGAACATCCAGAGAGAGCTGTTTTTCAGCAAAAGAGGGTTCAACATACTCCGCTGTTTTCAGGGTTTCTTCTCTCAGGGACACCTGCGTAAGCTGGGAAGCATGTTCACCCGCGTGAGCATGCGACAGGAACAGCATGTCGTTAACTATAGATGTCATACGTTCAAGCTCTTCCAGATTGGAACCCAATAACTCTTCCAGTTCATCTTGCGAACGTCGGCGTGAGAGCCCCAGCTGCGTCTGGCCGATCAGATTAGTCAGCGGAGTCCGGAGTTCATGCGCAACATCGGCATTGAAGCTTTCGAGCTGCCGCCAGGCGACCTCTTGCCGTTCCAGCACGCCATTAAAAGATGATGCTAACTGCTGTAATTCGTCAGGTAATGCTTCGGTATTCAGGCGCTGACCATGGTCCCCGGGAGCGAGTTGCCGGGCCTGTTTACTGAGCGCCCTAACCGGACGAAGACCGATCCTTGATACGATGTATCCCAGTAAGGCGACAATCACGACGCCCAGTGCGGTAATGATCAGCAATGTACGCGTGAACGCATCAAGTGTTCCCATGTACGGTGTGGAGTCGATAGCAACCACATAGCGCAGCTCAGGCCTTTCACCGTTGGCGGGGATGGTTTTCACTAACAGAAACAGTGAGCATGCACCTTCTGATGCACCGGGCACTTTATTAAAGCCTTCCTGTAAAGAAGACCACTGAACTCCCACTGGTGGTGTTCCCCCGATGCTAAAGCGTGGGTTATCGCTCACTATCCAGTAGCGAACGCGTTCACCTTCAGAATTGGTTAACACAGTAAATTTATTGGCCAGCGTAGACCAGCCGTCAGCCGAGGTTCGGGCGGTGATCCACGGACTCATTAATGATTCCCGGAACAGCAGTTCGTTATGCATCTGCTTTTGCAAAGAATCATGCAAGGAGCTTCTGAGCAGGATGCCGATAACGGAGACAATCAGCAGCGCGGATAAGGCAAACATCAGCGCCAGATGAACGGAGATGGAACGCTTAGGCATGCTTATCCTCTTCATTTATTCGGACCGGACTTCGAGGACATAACCCATGCCACGAACGGTATGCAGCAGTTTGATATCGAACGGGGCATCCACTTTGGCCCGAAGTCGTTTAATGGCGACTTCAACCACATTGGCATCGCTGTCAAAATTCATGTCCCATATCTGCTCCGCAATCATCATCTTTGACAGAATCTCCCCCTGATGCCGGGCCAGAAGGCTTAACAGGGAAAACTCTTTCGCGGTCAGCTCCAGCCGTGTTCCGGCGCGAAATACGCGGCGAGCCAGTAAGTCGAGATGCAGATCGTGAATTTGCAGTTGGGTGATGTCTGCGCCATCCGTAGCGCGGCGGCGCACCAGTGCCTGAATGCGCGCCACCAGCTCAATAAGCGAAAAGGGCTTGGGCAGATAATCATCCGCGCCAAGACGAAGCCCTTTAACGCGCTCGTCGACCGAGCCGCGAGCCGAGAGCATCAATACCGGCGTCTGTTTGGCTGCTCGCACACCCTCAAGTACCCGGTAGCCATCCATCCCGGGCAGCATTACATCCAGTATTATCGCGTCGTAGTCGAACTCCAGCGCGTAATGAAGACCTTCAGCGCCATCTGCAGAGACATCTACCGTAAATCCGGACTCACTCAACGCACGGGAGAGATAGGTTGACGTTTTTTCTTCATCTTCGACTAACAACAGGCGCATAACGGGACTTCCTCTTAACTTTTCAACGGTGCTTCAACATCAGAATAAACCTGCACAGCATCCGGCAGACGTTGACCCTGGATAGTAATGGCATCCAGTGAGCGGGTGAGCTCGGTCATCTCAGCGGAAGTTAGCGACACGCCGGTAGCCGCTGTGTTTTGCAGCATATGGTCTTTATTGGTGGTGCCTGGGATGGGAACAATCCAGGGTTTACGCGCCAGGAGCCATGCCAGCGCAATTTGTCCCGGTGCGGCATTTTTTCGTATTGCCCAGGATTTCAGTAGTTCAACCAGCTGTAAGTTGTGTGGCAAGTTTTCAGGCGCGAAACGCGTTTCTATAGCACGTATATCACCGGCAGCGAACCGGGTATTCCCATCAATCCAGCCCGTTAAAAACTGCACGCCGAGTGGGCTCCATGGCACAAAGCCAATGCCCAGCTCTTCACACACCGGGAGCACCTGCTTTTCAGGGCCGCGCCAGAGCATGGAGTATTCACTTTGTACGGCGGTAATGGGTAATGCCGCATGGGCGCGCCTCAACGTGTTGATGCCCATTTCAGACAGACCCCAGTGCAGGACTTTTCCTTGATCCATCAAATCTTTCATCGCACCGGCGACATCTTCGATCGGGATCTGCGGATCAACCCGGTGTTGATACAGTAAATCGATACGATCGGTACGCAGGCGTTTGAGCATATTGTCGACGACCTGCCTGATATGCTCCGGTCTGCTGTTAAGGCCCGGCAGACGCTTTCCTGTTTGCTGATCGATGTTCCAGCCAAACTTAGTGGCGATAACGATTTTGTCCCTGAATGGGGCGACGCCTTCCCCAAGAATTTTTTCGACTTCAAACGGGCCGTAGGCTTCAGCAGCGTCGAACAACGTTACCCCTTCATCAAATGCCCGGTGGATAACATTGATCATCTCAGGACGCCAGGGAACGGAGGCGTCGTATTTGCGACTCATGTTCTGCACGCCCAGACCGATAGCTGAGACTTCCAGCTTCCCGAGTTTACGCTTGCCTGGAGGAGCAGGGCGTTGGTTGGGTTGTCTGGATGAATCAATCTGAGAGGGTTGGCTCGCTGCCGATACGTGGGGGATCAGCGAGGCGGCGGCAATACCCGCCCCGGCGACTAATAGCTTGCGTCGCGCTGGCATTGTTGGGGAATTCTGGCTTTTCATTGATCGCTCCTTTTCTCAGAAAATTGAACGTGAAACTCATTAAGCGAGACCATTCTGCCTCCTGATTGCCAACATAAAGCTGACAGTTACCTGACAGCGTTGTCAGAAACACTAATCATCCCGGTCCTTTTCCTGACAAAAATGTTATTTCCCTGTCACGATGCTGACAGCCCTCTCTGCCTAATCTGAGCCTGCAAATTTGATTCCGCGAGCCTGCATAACCAGGCTGACACTCATCGGGAGAGACCATGAAATTCACGCTTATCAGTGCAATGCTACTCACGGCAATGGCCGGAGTGACCTCAGTCAATGCGGCTGATTATAAAAAAAATCCATTCACACTGGCCTATGACGGTGCCATCACCGAGAACGTCAAAGGCAAGGTCAACATTCATCCGGTGAAATACGATCTGCATGGCATCCAGATTGCTGCGAATGTCTATACCCCTGCTCACAATGATCCCGCTAAAAAATACCCTGCGGTGGTGGTTGCACATCCTAATGGCGGCGTAAAAGAGCAGGTCGCCGGGTTGTATGCCCAGCGTCTCGCCGAACAGGGCTACATCACGATTACCGCCGATGCGGCTTATCAGGGCGCCAGCGGTGGTATTCCTCGCAGCATGGATAAACCGGCTAACCGTATTGAAGATGTTCACGGCATGGCTGACTACATCAGCCAGTATCCGGGGGTTGATACCGCCCGCCTTGGTCTGCTGGGTATTTGCGGAGGCGGCGGTTATTCACTTGTTGCGGCTGAAACTGACAAGCGGTTCAAATCGATAGCAACCATCAGCATGTTTAATTCAGGCCTTGTGCGCCGCAACGGTATGCAGGATTCACAGCTGGATACTATCCAGCAGCGTCTTCAGCAGGCTTCTGACGCACGTGCTCAGGAAGCAGCCGGAGGAGAAGTGCTTTACTCCGGCGATGCCAACCTGACTGATGAACAGATTGCTAAATTACCCTTTGCCTTGTATCGCCAGGGCTACGAGTACTACTGGAAAACCCACGCCCACCCGAACTCCACGTTTAAATACACCACCAGCAGTCTTCTGGATTTGATGAGCTTTGACGTAACGGACCATATCAATCTCATCAATAAACCGCTGCTGATGATTGCCGGTACAAAAGCGGATACGCTCTATATGACTGAAGACGCGTTCGCGAAAGCCACTGGTACGAAGGACAAAGAACTCTTCCTGATCGATGGCGCTACCCATATCGAGACGTATTGGGTGCCTGAATACGTTGATAAGGCTTTGCAAAAGTTAGACGTCTTCTTCGATAAGAATATTTAATTAGCCTCCGATGACGCCCCAGCCGCGCAGGCTGGGGTGTGTCCATCAGCTGTAGCCACTTCCCGCTTGCGTATTCACGCGATAGACCCAGATTAACGAAGTTGCGGTTAAAGATAATTACGCTGCTTAAATAGGCGCTATGAATGGAATTCATAGACCTAATCTGGAGCAGGGAATGAAAAGGATGAGCCTGATGTGACAGGATGGATCTGGAGAGAGTGAATCATTCACTTCAAATTACTTTCAGGCGGAGAAGCAAATGAGTACGCAAGAGCCAACATTTAGTCAGGTAGTAAAAAACAGGTACTCGGCAAGAGCCTTTCTTCCATCTCCTATCACCAGCGATATCCTCAAAGACATTTTGCTCGAAGCGCAATGCGCACCATCCAACTGCAATACTCAACCCTGGTCCATGCATATCGTTGCAGGAGATAAACTTCGTGAATTAAGCCATGCACTGACGGCAGCCCTGAGGGCTGGGAACTACAGCCTTGATTTTACCTTTGATAAAGAAGCTTATCCCGAGCCATTCAGGCAACGGGCTTCGGAGCAGGGGCGCTCGTACTATCAGGCACTGGGCGTTGCGCGGGGGGATAACTTAAGTCGCTCAGAAGTGGTCGAGCGTAATGTGAGATTTTTCGGCGCGCCTCATGTTGCCCTGCTGTTCATTCCTGCTGTTGGGGACAACGTTCGCGTAGCCTCAGACGCCGGTATGTATGCGCAGACATTCCTGCTTTCTCTGGCAGCTCGAGGTTACGCAGGGGTTCCACAGGCAGTGCTGAGTTATTTTGCCCAAACGGTGCGTAGGCTATTGAATATGCCTGAAGGTTTCAGGCTGCTTTACGGTATTTCTTTTGGGATCCCAGATAAAACGCATCCCTCCCTGAGCTACAGGGAAGGGCGGGTATCTCTGGACGAAAGTGTCGTCTGGCATCAATAACGACGTTTTATTTTTTTATCTGAACGGTCAGTGCCATCAGGGCGCTGGCTGCTGTAAACAACGCAATTATCCAGCCCATCGTCCATGGTGTGCCGTCACTGAACAGAGCGAGAAGCAGTGAAGAAATGATTCCGCTGCCGTATTGTAATGCCCCCATTAGCGCCGACGCGGAGCCAGCCACATTAGGCACTGCGTCCAGAGCGCATGCCGTGGATGTCGCCGCGATGATGCCATTCATAGAGAAGAACACGAACACAGCTCCGATAATCATGGTAATTCCACCCACACCCAGGCCGGTGGTGACCGCCAGCACTATTGCGGCAATAGTGGCGATGAATACGGCATTCCTGAGCAACGCCTCCAGTGGATAGCGGTGAACCAGACGTCTGTTGACCATGCTCACCGCCATCAGTCCAACAATGTTTACTGCAAACAGCCAACCGTAATGCTGCGGGTCAACACCGAAGTACGTGATGTACACAAACGGGGAACCGGTGATAAAGGCGTAGGCTGCAACGTAGTAGAACGTCAGGCACAAAGTAAACCGCATGTATCTGGCGTTGGTGAGCAAGGCACAGTAGTTTTGAAAAGCTTTGGTTACGGAGGTTTGTGAGCGTTTTTCAGCAGGTAATGTTTCGGGTAACCAGAATAAAGACATCAGCATTAATGTTCCGATAATCGCCAGCAGCCAGAAAATGGCATGCCACGAGGTGACTTTAATTATCTGCCCGCCGATCAGGGGCCCGGCAATCGGCGCGATGGCCATAATTATCATCAGAGTCGAAAGCATTTGTGCAGCACGAGTACGGCAAAACAGGTCACGGATCATTGCTCGAGCCAGCATCGGCCCGGTACAGGCACCTAACGCCTGAAAAACTCGCCAGAAGACAATTTGTACAATATCTGTTGATAACGCGCAGCCCACCGAGCCGATGATAAATAGACCTAAACCGATAAACAGCGGTAGACGGCGTCCATAACGATCGCTAATTGGTCCCCAAATCAGTTGTGCAATGCAAAAACCGATAAGGAACCCTGTGATTGTCAGCTCTGCGTCACCCTGTAAATCTTTTGCCATGACCGGCATAGCCGGAAGATAGATGTCGGTGGATAAAGAGGTTACAGCCATCAGGGCGCTGAGAATGAGCAAAAATGTTAGACCGTGTTTTGTAGCCATGGGAGTTTGCTTTTGGAAATTAATAGTGGACATGTTAACCCTAAAAAGAGGCAGGAATCATCACATCTTAATGGATTTAGTAAGTTTGATAATGACTGACTGTGGGATAGGCACTATGAATCATACTCATCAATCTATGAAATATGATGATTAGAGTAAGTAAAGGTGGGTTTTTATCTATCGGAAGACTCAATTCAAACTTCGCTGGAAGTTTACCTTTTACATTAGATATTCAAGTGAATTAGTATAAAACATAGGGCCATTCCAATATTTCACCCTATGTTTTTTACAGATGCATTACTTTTTATACAATTTCAAACATAATATCTATATAAATCCTTATTTAGAATGGCCAAATATTATTTGTCACCATTCTTCTCGCCTTGCCGGTAAGTTATTATCTTTTTGTACCACACTAGAATGATTTCCATCAGGTGAATGGGGTCCAGAACTAAGCAAAACTTCCACCCCTAAAATATTAAACACTTTGTATAGACGCGCAATACTTGCACTTGAAGGATTTGCCTCAAATCGCGCATAAGTCTGCTGAGTCACACCCAATCTGGCAGATAATTCTCTTTGAGTTAATCCTTTTGATTTACGAAAACCAATTAAAAGGGGGCGTAGATGGCTAAGAAGTTTAACTGGAAAAACAGTACTCATAAGAAGGTGACCATGTTTATTATTTGAAGTGCTTCAAGCTATCGCTGTAAAAAGAGCCTATAGAGTGTTTTAATCTTTTTAAAGCCTTTAGTTTTAGGTGATCTCATGATGTTAAGTTACCAATTTGCATATGGTTTTTATGAGCTTTATAGTTTAGATGCCCAACGTTGAATGCCATTTTCTATCATCAGGCATACTTCTTCTGGTATAACGAGGTCTAGGTTTTGGTAGCGAGCCCAGTTATAGTTCCTAGGGCGTGGCACTTCCAGCAATAAATCTTCCAGATCGTCACAGTCATACTTACTTTCGAAGAATCCACTACGATCAAGTTTTCGTAACGCATAAAGGGTGTAATAGAACTGACTGCAGTCTGCATGATTTCGCTCAGTCTTCGCAACCAGCATTTGCATTTTCGCGATAAGGCTTTCGCGAGTGATAACCTCAATTTGTTTGAAAGTTGTTGCGACACACTGAGAAAATTTATCAGCAACACTTGCCGAGTTCTCATTAATGTACGCGATCGTTAAGTATTTTAAGAGCTTGAGTGAAACCGGTGATAAATCACAAAAGTATTTACCAGTAGAGAATAATATAGCCACATTATTACCTGAGAATCTGTATCGCCAATCATCATGTAGATATAAATATCGGTCATCAAACTCTGTTGCACTTATTAAATACAATCGTGTAGGGAGCTGGATATTTTCAATCCATTCAAGTTGTTCTTTTGTGAAGTAAAGGGAAGGGGTTTTAAATGAATCCCCCCCTGAGATAGCGCTCTCAGTTGAATAGATCTTTGAATATGAAATCTTCGTCATAACCATTATCTTCTAGTAAGTTGTAGGTTTTTATTTGCGAAACGTTTGTTCCTGGGGGGGAAGCTAACTGCATATCTGAATGTTTCGTACGCTTATAGTTGCTCTGGTTACTCACCACTTCAATAAACCGCTTGGCATATCTAAATGGAACTTTACTGGTCAGTGACCAGCCGCCTAAAGCACGAAGTTGTTCAATAGCTGGTTCAAGTACTCCATTCATCCTTGCTCGAATACCATAGTCTTGCGCCAGTATTAGTGATTCACTCAGGAGACTATTGTAAATAAACTCAAGAGTGATATTAGCCCAAGTATGCCGCCCAACGTGTGGTGTTATATTAACCATATTATTAATGCTTTTATTACTTTTCGCACGATAATGAGGGAATAGGGCAATGAATGTCGGATCAATTTTTTCCTTATAAAATGTTCGAATTGCATCGTAAGTTAATGGAGTTAACTTACCTGAGCCTTTAATAAAAACAAATTTATGGTCATCAATTTTTTTCTCTTCAAATAATGGGGACCGATATTGCTCCATATAAATGGTAAACATAATGAAGTCATCTTCGGTCAGTTCGATTTGTCGCTGTGAATGCTCAGTCTTGAGTGAAGGTTGTTGTTTCCTTGGATCAACTACATCATCTGGTAGATTTTGTACAATCAGGATGAAACGAATGTTACCTCGTGAGTCTGGAAGGGTTGGCCCCACGCAATCCTTCATCAACAATTGAACTTCACCAACACGTAAGCCATAGTTAAACATTAACCGGTGGATAAGGTAGTTACGATATTGTTGAAATCCTGAATCGAATGGGTTTTGGGGGTTAACCACGGCCGTGAAAAATTCGCCGGTCTCGATATCTGAAAATTCAGGAGTGGAGGGGATTAACATGTTCGTTAGTTCGACACTTTGCTGGCTGGTGATACTTTTGTATCGGTGAGCTGGTTCGTTCCTGGATACTTCAACTCTATTGAACACCTTAATTCTGTCAGCGAGATCTCTGTGGTTCGCCTGGTTAATCTGGTGAGCTTCAACAGGTGACATATCCTGGAAGGCCAGATTCATATATCGATAGTTGAGATACTTAAGGAATCGGCCAACGTTTCTGACGTGATTACCATAGGTGTACTTGTTGGCTCTGGAGATTGCAGAATGTATAAACCCAGTAGCAATTATTTCGGGCTCGTTACTCAGGTGCTGCTTCCCGAGCAGGTAAGTAAAGAAGCCATCAAGCTCCCTGATAAAACAGGAGATATTGTAGCCAGACCGATAGAAATCGTAGTCAAAATGTTTTCTTGAGTCCCCAGACGTTTCTTGCTCAGTTCATTCATTCCATAAATTGTGGCGAACATGACCGGTAGGGTAGTCATATCATCAACTATGAGATGAGTTCTCTGGTTGTTCCTCGATAAATGTAAGATGGAATATGCCATGAACTTAGCGGATGCCCCGTAATTTTTGCGTTATGAAGTCATCGTAAGTCCACAACTAAACTTTGGCAACTGACTGATTCATCGGTAAGTTCCTGAAAGAAAGGAACTCATGAACTTAAGAACAAACCCACCATATTTAACATAATATACATTATGCGCACCAAGATTGTAGAGGCTCAATGCTAATGTCTATTTGTGGCTCATTAGGAATGTCCAGGCTATAGTTTTCAGACCTGTATGTCTAGATAACAACTCACTTTTCCTGATGAGGAGTTTTCTATGGCTATACATGACGCCGGGATGTTCACCGTGAAAGAAATCAACCGCCTCAAAATCCTTCAGGACGTCATCGATCGCAACCTGCGTCCTGGCCAGGCTGCGGAGATGCTCGGCATCACGCCACGCCATTGCAGCCGTCTGCTGAAACGTTATCGTCAGTCCGGACCGCTTGGTATGAACAACCAGAGTCGCGGTCGCACCGGAAACCGCCTGCTGCCCGCGTCACTGACTCAGCTGGCGCTGAATATCATCCGGGAACGCTACCCCGATTTTGGACCGACGCTGGCACGGGAAAAGCTCGAGGAAGCTCATGGTCTGATCCTTGGCAAGGAAACCATCAGACGCCTCATGATTAAAGCCGGACTATGGATCCCCCGCAGACAACGCCCGCCGAAAATTCATCAGCCCCGTTACCGACGTCCCTGTACCGGCGAGCTGATCCAGATTGACGGCTGTGACCATCACTGGTTTGAAAACCGGGGTCGACCCTGTACAGCGCTGGTCTATGTTGACGATGCCACCAGTCGTCTGATGCATCTGCTTTTTGTGAAATCAGAATCCACATTCACCTATTTTGAAGCCACCCGTGGCTATATCGAAAAATACGGTAAGCCGATGATCCTTTACAGCGATAAAGCCAGTGTCTTCCGGGTTAATAATAAGCATGCCACCACCGGGCCCGGTGAAACTCAGTTTGCCAGGGCCATGCGATGCCTCAATATCACCCCTCTGTGCGCAGAAACCAGTCAGGCAAAAGGCCGTGTGGAACGTGCTCATTTGACACTTCAGGACCGACTGGTTAAGGAGCTCAGGCTTAAGGGGATCAGTACGATAGAAGCGGCAAATGCATTTGCCGAAGAATACATGACCGATTACAACCGGCGATTTGCCAAAGCCCCACGGCATGATTTTAATGCGCACCGGCCACTGGCATTAACTGATGATCTTGATGCGGAATTTACCTGGCGCGAGCCCCGGCGGGTTTCAAAAAACCTTACAGTACAGTACGATAAAGTGCTTTATCTGATTGAAGACAGCGAGTACAGCCGCCGGGCCATCGGTAAGTATATCGATGTCTGGCATTATCCTGACGGGCATAAGGAACTGCGCCTGAATGATGTGCTGCTCCCCTATTCCACCTATGACCGGTTGTCGGAAGTTGACCCAGTCGCGATTGTAGATAATAAAAGACTGGGCCATGTGCTGGACGTTGCCAGGCAGGTCCAGAGAAAACGTGACAATAACCGGTCACAGTCGGTACCTGCTGGCGATGAACCTTCCCGCAGACGGCATGCACCAAGCATTAACAAATCTCAGCGTTCACTGAACGAAGATGACATGCTTGAAGCCATGCTAAAGCTTCAGGGTAGCTCGAAGACCATTTTTGGTAAAAGATGAACCCGAGGCAATCGATTATGGCAACAAAAATCAAAATAAACGGTCGGTAAGCATTTGTCACTTACCGATCATCTTTATTTAATTTACTTTAAAACAGGATCAACCACAAATAGTGTATCGCTATCCATGACATACGGAGTAGCCACAATTTTACTTTGGTGAGCTTAATTCGCCATATTTATATGACGCGGTTGCACCGCCATCGATTAAAATATCACTTCCGGTTATATACGTTCCATTAGGTCCAAACAGAAATTCAGCGAGAGCACCAATTTCGTCAGGTGTACCACCCCGACCTGCGGGGGATTTTGACAGCATATTTTGATAAAATGCACCGCGCTCAGCACTATTGAGTTCATCATAGGCCAGAGGGGTATAAATAATTCCGGCGCTAATACAGTTTATTCTGGCGCCACGCTTTCCCCATTTTACGGCTTCGGCCATCACCCGTAAGGCATTCCCACGCTTTGAAATTTGATATGCATATAAACTGTCTTCAATACTTTTAACGAGGGGTAAGTTAAGGAGTTCCTCAGGAGCTACCGTTGCCAGTGCATCGGCTTCATCCTGTGTCAGTGCGTCGACATTCAGTCGATGACTTGATTGTGAGCCAATGACAACCGCTGATCCCCCTTCAGCAATGACATGGCCGAACTCTTCAAACAATACCGCAGTCCCATAGAGGTCAACTTTTATGAGGTCCTGTGCTTTCGCCTGAGAAGGAGACTGACCAGCTGTGTGAATGACACCTTTGACAGCCCCCAGAGCACAGGCTTGTTTAACTAACTCCTGGATTGACTGGCGTGAGCTGACATCGACATAACCGGTACTCACCTCAAAACCTGCGCGGGATAAAAGCGCTTCTGCTGCTTTGGCAATCTCCGGATTGATGTCGGCCAGTAAAATGTGTTTACCCACACTGACTCTGCGTGCAATAGACTGAGCGATAGAACCGCTTCCGGTCACCACAATGACGTCTTTCATAAATACCTTCCTGACTTAGCGTTATACATTCGTTGCAGTTTGCATCGGCTCAATATCCGTCCACATAAAGTCTGACTTTCTTTCAGCAATCAGCCATTTTCCATTATTGAATACGTAGCGGTCGTGATATCGGACACCGCTGGTCTGCTTAATGCGCTGTCCATTTTCTTGTTTAATTAATACAACCTGACAATATGAAGTTCCTTTAGCGCTATCTCCGTGTATCTCCAGTGTTTGTTGACCATTGATATGATAAACCACTGAGAACTGCGCCAGATAACCACTAAAAGCCTCAAGAATTTGTTGTTGACCATTTAAGTCAAAAACTTCTTTTCCATCCATCACTACATTAATATGTGCATCTGCTGTAAATAGCGGGATTTGAGCTGACACATTTTTCTCATCAGCCAGATTTGAAAATGTATCCACTAATTCTTTCAGTGCCAGGCGGTGAGCGATTTCTTGAGTCGTCATTTTCATTCCTTAATTTATTAAATGAGTAAATGTAATTAATCCAGACGTTTCAATACACGGGCTGGATTACCTCCGACCACGACATTTGATTCCACATCTTTTGTCACCACAGCACCACCGGCCACGATGGCATTTTCACCAATGGTGACGCCAGGAAGAATCAACACCCCGGCACCAATCCACACATTGTTCAGTATGCGGACAGGCTTACAAATCAAAGTATAGCGGTCAGTAAAATCATGATTGGTAGTGGTAATTGTCACCTGCGGGCCGATTTGCACATCATCACCAATTTCGACACCACCCGCTGACATCATGGTGCAGTTATGATTGATAAAGACGTTTTTCCCGATTTTTACCTGATGCCCGAAGTCAATATGACACGGCGGAAGTATATGTGAATGGCTGTCCAGCGCCTTCCCGAACAGTTGTGTGAACAACGGACGCAGGGTTTCATCAAGAAAGTCATTTTCCGTATGGTTAATTTTGTAGGTAATTTTCCAGCTATCGCTCATGTCACGGATCGCCTGACCGTACTCTGGCGAACGCATACTGACGGGCTCACCCATAGCCAGTCGCTGATAGAGTTCTGTTTCCATTAACAACGTATCCTCTTGATAAACGTTTCTGTCGTTCTGATAGAGATGATTTTCGCAGTAAAACAATCTCTGGTATATGAATTAAATCCGCTTTCAGAATTCGTATTTTAGATATAATATTGTTGTTTACTGCAGACTTCGTTGATGGCCTAAATGCTTGATAAACTGGAAGCGTTAAAAATTTTTTGCACCGCTGCTGAAACTCTGAAATTCAGAGAAACGGCAGTGCGTTTAGGGATAGCGCCACAGCTAGTGACCCGTGGTATTGCTGAGCTGGAAAAGCAGCTGGGTGAAATGTTGTTTTTGCGTAATACCCGACAAATGAAATTGACGCCATTTGGCCAGCAATTCTGGCCAAAAGCAGAGATTTTACTGGCTGAGAGTGAGGCTCTTTTTACCGGGCATCAGTCCCACAAGTTACAGGACATGTCCGGCAGCGTACGCATCACTTTGCCGCCACTCTTTGAAAATCAGGATATTTTCCGTCGCTTACTACGAGAGTTGCAGAATTACCCTCACCTCAATATTGAATGGTTGCCAACTGATGCACATCTCAACATTATCGATGAACAAATTGATATCGGCATTCGAATTGGTGCCGTGCCCGATAACCGCTTTATTGTCAAAACCATTCGTCCTGTTGGGGTGAGTATCGTTGCGGCGCCAGATCTCATTGAGCGTAGCGGGATGCCGGAGTCCCTGCGTGACCTGCAATTCAACTACCCTCTCAGTGCACTAAATAACAGCAATTCCGGGCGAGTCTGGCCATGGCAGTTCGCTGATGGCAGCAGTTTCTTTCCATCCCAACCCTCAGTTATTGCCGCAGACATTGCTAGCGAATTGACTGCAGCCCTGGCAGGCAGGACCTACAGTCAGCTACCGGATATTTTAGTCAGGCCTCTTATACAGCGAGGTGACCTGGTCAATATTTTGCCGGAATTTAATTATCAACCCTGGCAGCTTTATATTTTCCGTCCGCATCAGCCTTTATTGCCCGCCAGAATCCGACTGGTGTTTGATTTACTGACCGACATACTCAAAGGGTTATTCAGCCATTAGCTACCGGGGATAACTCTATTCAGACAATGACAGCAAGCCATCATCCAGACGCCCGCCCTGAATCCGGATCTTTGACATCAAGGTATTCATGTCAGCCAGGTCTGTCTGAGTCAGTGTCAGGTCGATAGCTTTCAGGTTGTCTTCGATGTAGGCCACTTTATCCATTCCTGGGATAGGGACAATCCAGGTTTTTTGGGCCAATAACCATGCAAGAGCAACCTGAACCGGAGTTGCCTGTTTGCTGGCGGCAATATCACGCAACATGTCAATCAGAGGCATATTGGCCTTGATAGCTTCCGGTGTGAAACGTGGAAAATTCGCGCGCAGGTCCGTATCACTATCGAAAGTCGTGGTGGTATCTATATTCCCTGCCAGGAAACCAGTACCTAATGGTCCCCAGGGGACAAAACCAATCCCCAGCTCTTCACATAACGGAAGGACCTGTGCTTCCGGCTCACGGGTCCACAGTGAATACTGATTTTGAACAACCGCTACCGGGTGAACAGCATGCGCCCGACGAATCGTTTCTGTGCCTGCTTCAGACAAACCATAATGTCGAATTTTACCTTCCTGAATAAGGTCCTTAAGCATCCCGACTACATCTTCAATGGGGACGTTCGGATCAACACGATGCTGGTAAAACAGATCGATATAATCGGTTTTCAGGCTCATCAGAGAGGCTTCTGCGACAGCGCGGATATTTTCAGGTCGGCTATCTACACCTGTGATGTTGCCATTTTCCAGTTTGAAACCAAATTTTGTCGCGATAATTAATTTATCACGATATGGCCGCAGAGCTTTCCCCACCAGTTTTTCATTGGTATAAGGGCCGTACGACTCAGCGGTATCAAAGAAGGTTATCCCCCGATCCACGGCGGCATGGAGCACATTAATACCCGTTGTTTCATCGACTGCTTTTCCGGTCCCAAAGCTTAAGTTCATGGCCCCCATTCCGAGTGCAGAAACGGTAAGTCCACTCTGACCTAATTGACGATATTTCAAACTTAATTCCTTTCTGCTTATTCAGTACGGGCAATGCCCAAACTTTCATGTAAATGGAGAGTTGGGGTCGTTATCAGGCGGTTGATCAAATCGGCTATACTCAACCGTGAGACACTGCTCCCCTGAAACGCTTCACCTTTATGCGTAAGCGTATAATTCACATCGATGCCATTGGTAAACCAACCGGGGCGAATGACTGTGTAATCCAGGCCAGAGGATTCAACCACCTCCGCAGATTCACGGTAAGGTGCGAGTATATTTCCGTACTTCTCTCCTGGTACCTCGTCGTAAATCCCCATTGAACTGATAAAAATTAATCGTTTAACACCGGTAGTTTTCATCGCTTTCACAATGTTGAGTGCCTGTTGTTTCAGATTCCCGGCCAGGTTGGCATAAACGATATCCTGTCCACTCATCGCGTCCTGAAGCCGACGGGTATTCAGCACATCTCCTTCAATAATCATTACCCTGGAAGGGGCAGGGTTTTTCAAACGATCAGCCTGACGTAAATAAAGAGTCAGACTTACGTCGCTGTTATCCAGTAAATAACGTGCCGCCACGCGTGCCAGAGAGCCAGCAGCTCCCAGAATCAAAACATTAGTCATTGCTGCACCTCATCAATCAACATGCATAAATTTTAAGGCGTATGATTATCTTTGTATGTGGATTTATTTTGTTTTCAGTATTCATTATTAATGAATAATCAATATGGCAGGTTGGATAGCTCTTGGGTTATCCAGAATCATGCGAATAGCGCGGTGACGAACGTCAGAGGGAAATTGGAGATATGTTGATAATCTGGATAACTATTTCAAAGAGAGTATTAACCATAGTAATCGGGGTGGGTCAGATTGATGGTGTCAGTATCGCTGGTTCGAGTATTGTTTCGCATAGTGACGTTATTAGACATTTCTAATGAGCCAGCTATTAGACATTTTCATTGGGCCTTGACAAAGATTGTAGTAGCAAAGTTGTAATGTCCGCTCTGGGCTAAGTTAAGATGTCCGGCGTGTATAATCAAGTAAGGATTACCATGACGGCTCTCGCAGCGGAGTTTTTCACATTGGATGAAGTTAACCGACTCAAGATCATTCAGGACGTCATCGACCGGCGTCTGACAACACAGATGGCAGCTCACCGGCTTGGTATCTCCGACCGTCAGTGCCGCCGTCTGCTTGCGCGTTATCGTGAAGATGGTCCGCTTGGCATGACCAGCCGCCGTCGTGGTAAATCCAGTAACAACCAGTTGCCTCAGGGATTGGCCGCATACGCGCTGAATATTATTCGCGAGCGCTATAACGATTTCGGGCCGACGCTGGCATGTGAAAAACTGTCTGAGGTTCACGGCGTTCATCTTTCTAAAGAAACTGTCCGTAAACTGATGACTCAGGCCAGTCTTTGGGTGCCACGTAAGCAACGTGCGCCAAAAATTCAGCAACCGCGCTACCGCCGAGCCTGTGCCGGTGAACTCATACAAATCGACGGCTGCGACCACCACTGGTTTGAAAACCGGGGACCCGGAGGTGTGCCGATGGTGACGGCCCGAGGACGCGCCAGTGGCGATGCGTTTTATGCCGTGACAGCCATAGAGCTGGCCCGCCAATTACCCTGCCCGTGTGTTGAGTTCAGCGGCCATCACCTGAGTTACGCCATGGAACCGGTGGTATTTGCCAACGAACTGCATCAGATCCTTGTTTCACTGATCAAATAATCACGAACGGGTGTGGGTAAGATAGGCCTGCACGGCGGCGCTGGGTTCGTCTTTACGGCTGACCAGCATCAAATTGGCTGTCAGCGCCTTAGAATCAAGAACCCGATAGACCACGCCCGGTATGGCTACCTGCGCTAACGGCGCGGGAACCAGGGCGATCCCAAGTCCAGCCCCGGCCATGGCGAGTACGCTCAGTGAGCTTGAGATCCGCCAAGCAATATGCAACGAATCACCCAGCAGCTTTTGTAACTGCCTGTCCAGCTCAGAATCAGCATCGTTGATGGAGTACATGATTAATGGTTCATTGGCCAGCATATCAACAGTCAGACTCTCTTTATCGGCAAGCGGATGCTCGCTGGACATCACCACCACCCGTCCCCATTCACCCACGGATTCATACATCAGGGATGAGTCATGATCAGGATAGTAATCAGGCATATAGCCCACATCCAGAGTGCCGTTCTGAATAGCCTCATTTTGCAGCTGCGGGGCCAACTCTTGACAAATAATCTCAGCATCCGGATATGCCTGATGAAACGCGCGAACGTCCTGCATCAGCCTGCCGCTAAAGACGGCATTGCCGGCAAACCCGACCCGCACCCTACCCGTTTCACCGCGAATCGACCGCTCGACCGCAAGACGCGTATGTTCCATATGCTCCAGCGTGCGCATGGCTTCGGCCTGCAAAAGCTTACCGGCGTCGGTCAGTTCGACCCGACGGCTGGTGCGAATCAGCAACGGGCCGCCCAGCTCGGCTTCAAGGGCTTTTATCTGCATGCTCAATGCGGGCTGAACAATGTTGAGTCGCTCTGCGGCCCGGCCAAAGTGCCTTTCTTCTGCGACAGCCTGAAAGTATTTCAGGTGACGTAAGTCCATAACCCCTCCATCAATCAATAAAAATGATTGATCAGTCAAATCTATATATTTGAGTTTACCTCCTTTCGGGGCCAAACTGAATCCAGTTAAACAACGACAGACTACTAACAGGAATCCTCACCATGCAAAATCAACTTCAAGACCGCCAGCAACTTAATGACCTGATGAATGGCTGGATGCACCGCGACTTGGGTGAATGGGATCAGCTGCGCAATCTGTTCCACCCGGACGGTACTATCGAAATTACCTGGTTCGAAGGGCTGGCCAGCGATTTCGTAAATGGCTCAATGCGCATGGGCGCGTCTGACCTGCGAACTAAACATCTCATCGCGTCACCGGCAATCACCTTCAACGACGCCGGTGATAAAGCCATTCTGGAAACCAACGCGATAATCATTGCTGAGAACGTGAAGCTGAACATCGGCTGTGAATGTCATAACCGTTTTTACGACCTGGCAGAAAAACGCAATGGCGTATGGAAATTGTTCCATCGTCAGAGTGTTTACGATATTGGCACTTTCACCTTCCCCTTCGGCCCGGTACAGGTTGACCAAGCGATTGTGACGAAATATCCACGCGAATATGCCGCGCTGGCCTATTTACTTGAGCAGAGTGGGTTCCCTCTGGGACGCATCTTCGCGACACGCGGCAGTGAACTGGAAGCTAAGATGAAAGCTGACGGTAAACGTTGGTTAGCTGCCTAAACCGAATTCAATATCACTGAAATAAAGGAGTAAATGATGGTCCAGAGAATCGATGTGCATGCACACTTTTTGCCCGAACGCTATCGTGCGGCCCTTGCCGCAGCGGGTCATTCGAAACCTTCAGGGATGCCCGCCATTCCTGAGTGGAACGTCAATGAACACCTTGAAATGATGGACCGTAATGAGATTGGCAGTGCGATCCTGTCGGTATCGGCGCCCGGCGTCCACTTTGGTGATAACGCCGCAGCCCGCGATCTGGCGCGTTTTGTTAATGAAGAAGGTGCCACCGCTGCGCACGATAATCCTCAGCGCTTTGGCATGTTTGCCACCTTGCCGCTGCCGGATGTCGACGGCGCGCTGCGTGAACTGGAATATGCCTTTGATACCCTGAAGGCCGATGGCGTGGTGCTGGAAAGTAATTTCCACGGAGTTTATCTGGGAGATGCCCGCTTTGATCCGGTGTTTGAGGAACTGAATCGTCGGCACGCGAAAGTGTTCATTCACCCGACCAACCCGCATTGTCCGTGCTGTCAGGTACAGCCAAAAGGTGAAAATGCCGAAGCGCTGCCACCGATTGGCTATCCGTACCCGATGATTGAATTTATGTTCGAAACTACGCGAGCAGTATTTAATCTGCTGCTTTCCGGGACCCTGGATCGCTTCCCGAATGTGCAAATTATCGTGCCGCATGCAGGGGCGACAATCCCGGTGCTGGCCGATCGTGTGGCGGGTCTTTCTCCTGCGCTCGGTCTGCCTGAAAAACTGGATGCGGAAAAATTCATGACCTCGTTGCGCGGCATGTATTACGACCTGGCCGGTTTCCCACTGCCTCGACAGCTTAATGCGCTGCTGGAAATCGCTGACCCCAAACATGTTTTGTACGGCAGCGATTATCCTTATACGCCGGAGCCGTTAGTGACCGCCCTTGCCGCCCAGCTTGATGGCAGTCCGCAGCTTTCAGCGGCATTACGGGCCGATTTTATGCGTAACAACGCCCTCGCCCTTTTCCCTAAGTTTGCGTAATTCTGGCAGCTGAGGTTACAAAACTATCTGGCGACAAAGCGGGTACAAAAATTACGAGCATCCAACCCGCTCAGGATTAGTGAGCAAACGTCAGCTCGGGCACTAAAGCATCGTTGTCCTGCATGCATTTTTTCCAGGTGCTGCCTTCTGAGTCGTTGTCCAGAATGGTTGAGGTTCGGTTCTCAACGGAGCGACGATGCTCTTTGCCTGCGGCATCTTTAGTGAAGTAGCCTTACTTGTAGATTGCTCCACCGCTTTCTCTTTCCGGCCAGTTCATCGATAACCAGTCGATACGCAATGTAGTATTTATAGATATTGCTGACGTAGGTTACGGTTTCCGCACCAATTTTCTCGGCGGCCACATTCTCAACGTTGCCAAACCATACGCACGGGAAAAGCTCGAGGAAGTTCATGGTCTGATCCTTGGCAAGGAAACCATCAGACGCCTCATGATAAAAGCCGGACTCTGGATCCCCGCAGACAACGCCCGCCCAAAAATTCATCAGCCCCGTTACCGACGTCCCTATACGGGGTGCTGATCCAGATTGACGGCTGTGACCATCACTGGTTTGAAAACCGGGGACCTAAGTCTTGAAAGAACCGAAAGACGCTATACGCAATGTGGGAAGCAAATCAGAGAAATAACCATTCAGACAAAATTCATTTGCCGATCAGATGGGCGTCGTTTCGACTGATGAAACCATGCTATGGACATTTGAACTTTGCCCTGCCCCGGACACCTGAACTTAGCTTTGACAAAGTGTGTAGGGGCTCAATGCTAATGTCTATTTGTGGCTCATTGAATGTCCAGGCTATAGTTTTCAGACCTGTATGAGTAGGTGAAAATAGCCCCCTTTTACAGGGGGTGCTGTCAAAAGCCACATTCTTAGAAGGTGGTCTTGTACTTAAACAAAATAACTCTCAGTGGAAAGTTGACATGAGCTCTTTGTTTTCCTCGATAACAGCCTCTACAGCCTGATCCAGCAGCGTACCGCTTGTGATTAGAGGGTTGAGCACCAGCGCACGCCAGGCAGTGTGACGGTTTCCGGTGATGGCCGCTTCGATGGTGAGTTGTTCAAAGCTTTTCATTAACTGCAGCAGACGCAGGGTGTCTTCTGGGAAAGCTGCCACATTCAGCGGCAGCGGACCTGAGCGCGTGATAACAGAACTCACTTCCACCGCACAGTCATCCGGAAGACCATTGATTGCACCGTTATTGCGGGTATTAACGTGCATGATGATGCGTTTGTCATTGTGGATTGCGCTCATCAACTCGCAGGCCGCTTCGGAGTAGTACTGCCCTCCTCGCCCTTCCAGCGCTTTCGGTTTTTCCGCCAGTTCCGGATTTTTGTAGATCTCAAACAGTGCATGCTCCAGCGCTTTAACGACTTCACCGCGGGTACCCTCGCCGTTGGCCTCCCCGATCTCCTGCTTCAGGATATCGTCTTTCATGTAGTAGTAACGCAGGTAGGCACAAGGGATCATTCTCAACCCTTTCAGTACATGAGCAGGCCAGGTAAACGGCGAAATATTGCGGGGAACCAGCGGATCGTTGCCAGCAATGATCTCATCAATCACGTCGTCGAGCTTGTCCTTACCGTTTTGCAGGATCTGACGGGCAAAAATGAAGTGATTGAGTCCTGCCACCTGCATGATGAAATCGCTTGAGTCACCCAGCAGTTTTGACACACCCTTCTGCATGATCACCGGCACGTTGCAGAGGCCAACCGCTTTAATTGTGGTGTGGCGCAGAATGGCTTCTGTCACCATACCCGACGGATTGGTGAAGTTCAGCAACCATGCGTCCGGGCACAATGTTTCCATTTCACGGGCAATCTCCAGCGCAATCGGAATCGTTCTGCAGGCATTAGCAAAACCACCAAGACCGTTGGTCTCCTGGCCAATCATGCCATATTTCAGCGCTATTCGTTCATCGCTAATCCTGGCATCCAGGCAGCCTGCACGGAACTGCGAGCAGACATAGTCAGCACCAGTCAGGGCCGTCCGGCGGTCCAGGGTCTCATGAACGCTGACGTCCAGTCCTGCTTTTTTTAGCATCCGGCGTGCCAGATTGGCAATGATCGCCATCTTTTCACGACCATCTTCGATATCGACCATCCACAGCTCGCGCAAAGGCAGTTCAGCGGTACGGTTGATAAGCCCTTCAATAAGCTCCGGGGTATAGCTGGATCCCGCACCGATGATAACGACTTTCAGTTCAGACATGACAACCTCATTAAAATGATTAACTCATTATCATTAGAAAGATTTAGTTCTGGCCTGACAAGCGAATAAAAACCTATAATGCATTAAAATGATTAATCCATAGGTCATCTAATGCTGGAACAACAAAGTACCCTCGCTCTGCTGCAAAGTTTTGAGATTGCCGCCAGACATATGAGTTTTACCCTCGCGGCAAAAGAATTAAATCTCACTCAGGGAGCGATGAGCCACAGGATCCGCCTACTTGAATCGCAGCTAGGTTTCCGCGTTTTTGTCCGCATGACGCGAAAGTTAGGATTAACCGAAGAAGGTGAACGTTTGCTTGCCACTCTGAACCATTCCCTGCGTGTTATTAATGATGAAATTGAAGATATCCGCAGCCAGTCACTGAGAGGTACGCTGCACATTGGTGTCGCTCCGACCTTTGCACAGTGCTGGCTTATGGCCCGACTTCCTGTATTTCAGGCGCAATGGCCCGGGATTAACCTCAAGGTCAAAGTGCGTGCCGGGATCATGGAATTTCACGATGAACGTGTTGATTTAGCAATCTATTATGGTGCCAGTCGCCACGCGGATTTACATCAGGAACAGCTGTTTGACGAAATGCTCGTGCCGGTATGTTCTCCGCGTTATCTGCAGCTGAATCCTGACATCAGCACGGAGGATTTAAGCCAGGCCTGCTTTATTCATACCAGCGAATCTACCGACAATCAGGATCCTTTCTCGGAGTGGCAAATCTGGAACGACGTCAACGGGCAGGAGATTCCTTACAAAAGAAGGCATTACAGTTTTAATCATTATCATATGGCCATCCAGGCTGCGGAGAGCGGAATGGGGGTGATGATGGGAAGAACAACGCTGATTCAGCCGCAGCTGCAGAGTGGACAGTTGATAGCACTTAGCGCGGTTCCTGTACCTTCAGGTATGAGTTATGACCTGATTTACCCCCGTGAAAACAGAGATAGGATCCGCTGCCGGGCCTTTATTGATTTTTTACATCAGCAGAGAGAACAAGCAACCTGACGTCCGACCGAATAACAAAAAAGGGGGCCAGTTTGGTTATCGAAAATTATTGTACGTTAAGGGATCTTGGCTACGTCAACAGGTAGCTTGGGAGCAAGGAACGGACAATTTACCCCCTCCTCTCTCAGAGAAAAAACAGAAAGGATTTAAATTGGTAGAGCTGCCACTTATTTCACTTTAACATCAACAGGCGCAGGCCCTCGAAAAGCTCTACGCCATTCGCTTGGGCTGATGCTGAATCTCACTTTAAAGCTCTGCCGAAACGAGACTGGCGACTGAAATCCCACCATTTCGGATACACTTTCAATGCTATTGTTCGTCGTTTCCAGTAACTCCTGGCTTCTCTGAAGGCGCTCCGCGTTCAGCCAATCACCAAGCGTCGTTCCGGTTGCCTTGTTAAAATGACGCGTTAACGTTCGCCGACTCATGCTGACAAACCCGGCAAGTGAGTCGAGATCATGAGGCTTGTCCAGATTACGGCGCAAATAGTCTATCAGTTCGTTCATTTTGCTATCCCGAGTCGATACCGGGACCGGACGTTCAATGAACTGGGCCTGACCGCCTTCCCGGTAAGGAGGAACAACCATTCTTCTTGCCACCCGGTTAGCTATCGCAGAACCGTAATGGTCACGGATAATATTCAGGCAGCAATCCATACCGGCGGCGGTACCCGCAGAGGTAATCAGACGTTCATCACTGGTATACAGTGAGTTGCTGTCCAGATGAACGGCCGGAAATCGTTCAATAAAGTCCTGTTCGAACTCCCAGTGCGTGGCGGCACGATGCCCATCAAGTAAGCCGGAATAGGCCAGTACGTAAGCACCCAGACAAAGTCCCACCACTTCTGCGCCACGCTGCCATGCGTTTATTAAAGCATCCAACAGGGCCTGAGAAGGTTTTTCTTCCGGATGATTCCAGTAAGGCACGATAACAATGTCTGCGCTGTCCAGCAGCTCAAGTCCATACCCCACGTTGATGGAAAAGCCCATATCAGACAGAACGACGCCAGGGTTTTCAGCACAAATTTCGACGCGGAATAAATCCGGTTGCGGCATAGACTGCCCGAAAATAATACAGGGGACTGAAAAGTGAAATGGGCTAAATCCGGCCGTGGCAATCACGGCGACCGTCAATGCAGACATAACGTTAACCTTACCGTAAATGATAGCCACAGGGTCGCCGGCGGCTAAATCGCTGATTTTAACTGAACAGACAATAACAGGTGACCCGTTGTAATGGCATTGTTCACCATATCAGGCGGGATGGCCTATCAGAAAGCCATTGTCTCGCCGTCTGCAGGAATCAGAACCTTATCTTCAATCCCATGTTCAAGCGTGAACTCGCGAAGTTCCGTGCGGGTAAGAAGGCAATGATTAATCGATTCCATATGAGACGCCACGACGGTCGCAGTCGGCAACATTTTTAGCGTACGCAGTGTATCTTCTTTACCCATGATAATCGGCCCGTAAAGGTCATTTACCGCATAACCGGTGTTCAGCACCACAATCTCCGGTTTGAAACGCTGCAGATTTCTGGCGTAAGGCTTAACCCAGACGGTATCACCTGCGATATACAGCGTTTTTTCATCATGGTGGGTGAAGACCAGACCACATGCATCACCGAGAAGCTCACCCCACTGGGCATCTGCATACAATTCGTTGCTGCCGTGCTGGCCGTCGGTTTTATAAATAGTCAGGCCGTCTACGAAATAATTTTCCTCTTTCAGAACGCGAATGTTGCGAAAGCCCTGAGAATGGAGAAGCGCCGCATCTTTTTCATCCTGAGTGTAGATAAGCATGTCTTTGGGAACAGCCTGCTGGGCAGCTTCATCCCAGTGATCGGTATGGGTGTGAGTCAGGATAACGGCATCAACCGCCAGTAAATCCTCTACGGCCACTGGCAAGGCAACCATGGGATTTCGCAAGTGCGGGCGTGCATTACCAGCAAAACCGTCCCAGGCTTCTTTTTCGGCCAGCATAGGATCGATAAGGAATTTTTTACCGGCATATTCCAGTACCAGCGTGGCATTGCGGATTTGCGTTAATTTCATTGATTGCTCCAGTCATTAATCAGATTTATTCACCCACCGTATTGGCTGTTGTGCTGCCGGGGGATGCGAGTGGGCTTACTATAAAATGAGGAAGGGATCGGCCGTGATAGACTCTCTGGTCATTAACCGATGAAATCAGGTCAATCGTAATGGCTCAGGTTTACTGGCATTACGTTGCTGCCAAATGCTTGTTCAAAAAGAATAAAAAGGGGCGTGTTATCTGAAAAAACACACCCCATATACAGGCAATATGAGAGGGTTAAATCACACTGCAGCGTGCACTCAGTCCGAACAGGGCAAGATCGCTCAGAGCTTTAGTTGGTGCAGGGCATGCTTGCGCGATTATATGCATATTCATGCCCTGAGCTTGCGGGGAAAGCGCAGTATGTGTGACACAGTGCTGCGTCCGATTATCCCTACACACTGGAACCGTTAGTGACCGCCCTTGCCGCCCAGCTCGACGGCAGTCCACAGTTAACCGCCGCATTACGGGCCGATTTTATGCGTAACAACGCCCTCGCCCTTTTCCCTAAGTTTGCCTAATTCTGGCAGCTGAAGTTACAAAATTATTTGGCGACAACGCGGGTACAAAAATTACGGGCATCCAACACGCTCAGGATTAGTGAGTAAACCTCAGCTCGGGCACTAACGCATCGTTGTCCTGCATACATTTTTTCCAAGTGCTGCCTTCTGAGCCGTTATCCAGAATGGTTGACGTTCGGTATTCAACGGAGCGATGGTGTTCTTGCCCCGTGGCATCGGTGGTGACGTAGTTTGCCGTCGTCCAGCGGGTGCGGGTCGGCGATCCTTTGGCGACAAGAGCAATGGTTTTCTCTCTGACCTCTTCTGCGCAGTCATGTGCCGCAGTGAGCACGCGCTGATATTGCGCGTCCTCGGGCGTCGTGGATTTTGAAGAGGAACAACCGGACACCATAAATCCTGCAACCGCGATGGCGCAGACGATTTTTATCATTATTAATGCCTCAATGATTGCTGGCGGGTGATTCAGATTTTTTCAGTGGAACAGGCTCCGCTTTTTCCAGTGTAGCCTTAGTTGTCGATTGCTCCACCGCTTTCTCTTTTCGGGCCAGTTCATCAATAACCAGTCGATAGGCAATGTAGTATTTATAGATATTGCTGACGTAGGTTACGGTTTCCGCACCAATTTTCTCGGCGGCCACATTTTCAACGTTGCCGAACCAGACGTTAGGGTCAAAGCCGCGCTTTTGGGTTTCTGTGCGTAAGCGTGCGATTCGGGCAGGACCGGCGTTATAGGATGCAAACGAGAAAAGTACTTTATCAAGCTGCGTCATCGGCTCATCGCCGTAGTACTGGTCTATCATCCAGCGCATATATTTGATCCCGGCGTTAATGTTGGGATCCAGATGGCGAATATCACCGACATTAAGCTCTTTTCCGGTCTTCGGCATCACCTGCATCACGCCAATCGCGCCAACCGGGCTACGCACCTTCTGATTCAGCCGTGATTCCTGATACCCCTGAGCAATCATCAGCAGCCAGTCCACATTGTAGCGTTCGCCGTATTTTCGGAAAATATCGATTAAGGTTAAAAACTTCCGCCGTTCCGCCTCGGATGTCGCACTCTTGACGTATTTAGCGTTCTTTAAGTATCGAACTAACAGTATGTTTCCGAGTTTGCTCCCCACTTTATTTTCTTTCACGAAGCCATTTAATAACGCCAGAAGCTGAGGATTACTTTTGCGCACGCCCCAGGCAATATTACCGTGCTCGCGAAGCACAATATTTTCATGTACTTCAATGTTGGGGAATACCTGTTTCCAGAAAAGCGCTTTATGCCTGTCGACCACAATCAGGGGGATCAACCCGGCATTAAGCATTTCAATCAGGTCTTCATCCTCAAGGGCTTCCGGCGCGGGTTGCAGCGTGACCGGGGGCAAAGATTCCTTCGCAAAGTGTGCGTTCAGCGTTTTCAGGCTTTGGTAATAGCTTGATGAATAACGGACAAAAACAGTTTTGCCGGAGAGCTGTTCCAGGTTTTCCACCTTAGGTGAATCCGGACCTGTGAGCAGCAACTCTTTCACGTTGGCATAAACAGGGTCGGTGAAGGCGGCACGTTTTATGCGATCGGGGGTAATCGTCAGATTGGCGGCGACGATATCCCCTTTACCTTCTTTCAGGGCGCTAAAGAGCTGCTCGCGGGTCACTGGCACAAAAATAATGCGTACCTTCAGATGCCGATGTTTGAGCTTTTTATCCTTCATCAATTTGGTATTCAGGTAGCGCTCGAACGCCATAAACGCATCGTGGGTTACGCCGCGCTGGGTGCCTTTATCGATGAAGTAAAAAGTTTTGCTGTAGGTCGTCAGCACGCGGATCACCCGCCTATCGTACATCCCCTGCAAATCACCGACCCAGGGCTGCTGAATATCCTCCATGCTGACGCTCAGTGATTGGTCGCTGTCATCTTTTACAGGCGCTGCAAACGAGGCGGTAACGAACAATAAGGCGGCAAGGCCCATCAAACTGATGGCGGTGAAGGGATGTGAAAATGATGCATTCATGGAGCGGCACTCCGCGCGGTGCATCACTCTATTTTAGTCAATTTCCCGGCAACAGGCGTAAGAATAAAGGGTGAAACGGCTCGCAGGCGCCGTCCTTGGCGAGGGTATTCTGGCGCGACCTCCCTACTCTTTGACCAGTACCGGCGTGGCTTGCCACAGCGTCGGAAAGTCTGCTTTCAACTGCTGAACTTTGGGAATGTCGTTAATCACGATGTAGGGATAATCAGGGTTGTCGTTGAGAAAGTTTTGGTGATATTTCTCCGCCGGATAGAATTGCCCTTTTTGTTCGACGGTGGTCACCACCGGTTCACTGAAGGTGTGCGCGGCATTCAGTTGGGCGATATATGCCTTCGCCACTTTTTCCTGACTGGCGTTTTGCACAAACAGCGCGCTGCGATACTGCGTGCCATAATCCGGGCCTTGTTTGTTCAGTTCGGTTGGGTCATGCGCCACGGAGAAGAAAACCTGCAACAGCTGGCCGTAAGTGATTTTTTGCGGATCGAAGGTCACGCTGACCGACTCCGCATGGCCGCTCATTCCGGTGCTGACCGTCGGGTAATTTGCGGTTCGCGCCTTGCCGCCCGCATAGCCTGAAACCGCGCTGGTTACGCCTTTGATATGCTGGAAAACGCCCTGCACGCCCCAAAAACAACCGCCCGCAAAGACTGCTGTTTCCAGCCCCTGACCTGAAGGTGCTTCATCCTGGGCGGGTGGCGGAACGTTTAGTGTTTGTGCCCAGCCCGTGCCAGACAACAACATCGTGGCGGTGATGGCTGTGGCGATCCGCAGAGTCGTAAATTTACTCATCATCTTTCCCCTCTTAACCAAACCCCGGCATTAACCAGCGGATGCATCAGGCGTTCGCCGATCTACGAGAACAGCAAAGTGTTGTCCAGACTGTAGCGGGGAATGGGTAACGAGATCCTCGCGGAATATTCACATTTTTGTGATAACTGCGGGAAGCGCCCTCCATGAAGGAGAGCGCTGTCAGGTGTTAGAGATTGCCTACGCCGCCATCGACCAGTAAATCGGTCCCGACGATATACGCTGATTCATCTGAGGCCAGAAATACCGCGGCTTTTGCCAGTTCTGACGCCGTGCCTAAACGCCCAATCGGTACCAGTTGGCGGATATCCTCGCGCAGTTTTTCCTCTGCCACGCCGTTGCCCAGTTTACCCAGCGCCGGCGTTTCTGTCGGGCCAGGGCTTAAGCCGTTGACGCGGATCCCACGCGGATGAAGTTCTCCCGACAACGTGCGAGCCAGTGACAAGATCGCCGCTTTGCTGGCGGCATAAACGCTACTCTGCGGGAGGCCAATCCGCGCGCTTACGGACCCGCAGACAATCACTGATGACGGATTCGCCAGCATCGGCAACAGCGCCTGGATAAGGAAGAATGGCCCTTTGAGGTTGGTGCTCATCAGGTGATCGTACGCCCGTTCATCCCACGCCTCCAACGGCCGATGCGTCACGTCACCGGCATTAGCGAAAAGGATATCCAGCCGTGGCCACTGCTCACGTAATACACCGGCCAGCTGTTGTTGCTGGTCTACATCGCCCGCATCGCTTTTGAGAATCAGTACATTTTCACCGAGTTGTTCTCTCGCGGCCTGTAAGCCAGATTCGCTGCGTCCGGTTATCGCCACCGTCGCACCCTCTGCCAGAAATTGTCTGGCGGTTTCCAGGCCGATGCCGCTGGTGCCGCCGGTAATTAATGCGTATTTGCCGTTAAGTCTGCCCATTTTGTCACCTCGTATTTAACTGGTGACAACATTATTTGCGCTATAGTATCGTTTGGATAGTAGGCACCTTTTGGATACTAAGGTACGCCGTGGAATGCATTGACGAACGACGGGAGTCCGCATGACAAAAAATATTTACCTGTTACCCACCGCAGGGTCGGAATGTCCGATGGTTGGCTTTGTAAACCTGATTGCCGGGAAATGGGCAATCCCGATCCTCTATCGGCTGATCCTGATAAATGAACCGGTGCGATTCAGCGAACTACAGCGCGCGGTCGACCCTATCACTCAAAAAGAGCTTACGCGGCAATTGCGCCAGTTTGAAGCTCGAGGATTGGTGACCCGACAGGTCTTTGCCGAAGTGCCGCCGCGTGTGGAATACCAGATAACCGCGCGTGGGAAATCACTGCGCCCGACGCTGGACTCTTTGGCGGACTGGATGCGGGAGAATGCCCCGGCAATGGGGAGCGTATAGGCCCGGTAAGCATCGCGCCACCGGGCGAAATACACAGAAATTACAGCGCGGATTTCAGACGTTTAACGGCTTCATGCAGCTGTTCTTCAGTGGCGGTGGCGTAAGAGAAACGCAGGGTTTTCTTATCCGCATGATCGCTAAAGAAGAACTCGCCCGGGACGTAAACCACGCCTTTTTCCAGCGTCTGCTTCAGCCATTTTGTGGTGTCGAAGTCATAACGGAACTGCGCCCACAGGAACATGCCGCCCTGCGGCTGATTAAAGGTAATGTGGTCGCCAAGTTCCTCTTTCAGGAACCCTGACAGCGCCAGGCATTTTTGCTTATAGGCATCGCGGATCAACGCGATTTGTGGCTCAAGGCGATTCAGCGTCAGATACGCCGCCACCAGAGATTGGGTAAACGAGTTGGCGTGAAGGTCGGTCGCCTGCTTCACAATCGCCACTTTCTGTTTCATCCATTCCGGCAGAATAATCCAGCCCACGCGCAGGCCTGGCGCCAAAATTTTCGAGAACGTCGAGGTGTAAACCACGCTGTCGTGATCGCCCAGCTCAGCGGCGGTCTGGAACAGGGTTTTGTGACGTTCTTCGGTAAAGCTGATTGCACCATACGGGTCGTCTTCAATGATCACGAAGTCGTGTTTAATCGCCAGTTTGACCAGTTTTTCACGACGTTCGGCGCTCAGCGTCGTCCCGCTCGGATTACCGAAGGTCGGCACAACGTAGACCGCTTTGATGCGAGTGGTATGCAGGAGCTGTTCCAGCTCATCGACGATCATGCCGTCGGCGTCGCTGCCGACCGATTGCACGGTGGCATTGGTCAGACTCAGAATTTGCAGGGTCGCCAGATAGGTTGGGCGCTCAACGACAAACACATCGCCCGGATTGGCGAGCGAACGGATCAGCAAATCCAGTGCCTGCTGCGAACCCGAAGTCACCAGCAGACGGTCCGCCGTGGTGTCGATTCCGCGAGATTTACACAACCCGACCAAATGATCGCGTAATTCGACAGTCCCTTCGGTTAAACCGTACTGGAACGCCTCGCCGAAGTTCTCTTCGACGACGAGTTGCGTGGCCTGGATAAGCCCTTCTTTATCGAATAATTCTCCCGACGGGATGCCGCCAGCCAGCGAAATAACGCCTGGCATTTTGCTGTGTTTTAACAGTTCGCGAATGGCGGAAGGTTGAAGCTGTTGGATGCGGTCTGCGAGGTGATTGCTCTTGCTCATTTTATTTTCTCTCGTTTTTATTCACCTAAAATATACATAGCACCCAAACGAATAAGCAATGCCTTTAGCGGCCAAACGCAAAAAACCACGCCAGGCGTGGTTTTTATGCACAACTGACTCAGTTCAGTGCAATACGCACCACACTATCCGGGCCTTTGGTGGTGTTGTCTTCATTAAATTCCTGCTTGACCGTGACATAAAGTGACTGCCCATCCGGCGAGATCAACAGACTATTGGGATGGCTGTCAAAAGACCAACTGTGCTTCAGCGCATAACTGGTGGCATCAATCTGCAGTACTTTTTTCGATTCACGCTGACTGATATAAATTTCGTTGCGTTTATCGTTAAATTTAATCCCTAACGCGTCACCTTCAATGCGTTTAAGCACCTTGTCTGTACGTTCATCAATCACCAGAGTCACTTTGGCTTTTGAATCGTCAGTCACGAACAGTCGACCATTTTTGGCATCTTCCGCCATGTTCAGAAATAAATACGTTTTCCCGTCACCTGGCGTCCAGCGCTGTTCAATTTTGTATGTTTCTGGATTGATCTTGAGAATTTCACCGCCCCCATTGGCTGCATAGATGCGTTGAGTGACTGGGGAATAAATGATGCCAGTAACCCATTTGCCGGCATTTTCAATCCGATGTTTTAGCGTCATGGTGTTTGCGTCGACGACCGAAATAAAGCCAGGGTCCGCGACGCCACCGATAAACAGCATGCCGTTGTGCCAGAAGATTTCTCGCGCCCCCACCGGGTCGCCGTCTTTGTCTTTGCCTTCAAACATCAGGCGTTGCAGCACTTTTCCGCTTGCGGCATCCACTTTCGATACTCCGCCATCCAGCGTGTTGGTGGTGTAAAACACCTTCCCGTTCGGATCCATCGTCATGCCGAAGTTTTTGTAATCGGTAAAGGTTTCACCGGTTTTTTTCAGCGTAGCCGGGTCAAGACGATAGAGCGCCCCGCCGTTGACATCTTTAAAACCCTGCGCACTGGCGACGTAAAGTGCCTTTGCGTCTGGCAAATACACCATTTCATACAGTCCATCACCTACCACCTGTTCTGACACGCCGTTCATCGCGGTCTGTGCCTGAACATTCACGATCGACAGGCTGAAAGCTGCGGTCATCGCGAGGGCTATCGTTGTTTTGTACTGCGCGAAGGGAAATAGCATCTGAAACTCCGTAAAGGAAAGAACCCTGCCCAAAATGGGAAAATCGGTGTGGCTTTATTTTAATGAGAATCATAAGCATTTGCGTTATTTCTGTAAACCCGTTGAATGTCAGGGTTATCAGGCACTTCTGGATTCACAAATTGTTACACATGGAGTGAAACTCTTGCGCGACGACGCAAAAGCAAATAATTATTATTACCATTCTTATTAAGTCGTTCTCCGCTTTCGCGTACCAGGCCATGAGAAAGCCTGGATATCCACAGAAACGACAGCGCTTCACATAACAATAATTCTGACAGGAATCTTTATGCTTTTTATCTGCAAGGAAGCCAGCGGCGGTCCACGCTCGTCTGGCAAAAAGTTAATAACCGTTTCATTGCTGGCATCGGCTATCCATGCCCTGCTCTTTTCACCACAGGCGCTTTCTGCCGATTCGGAGAACGAGCAAACGATGGTCGTGGAAGGCAGCAGCGGTTCGGATAGCGAAGAAACGCATGATTACACCGTGAAAACCACGCATGCAGGCACCAAAATGCAGCTTGCGCCGCGCGATTTACCGCAGTCTTTTAGTGTGATCACTGAACAGCGTATGAAGGATCAGGACCTGGAGAATGTCGGTGATGTGCTGACTAACACCACCGGTATTTCAGCGCAGGTGGTCGACAGCGAGCGCTCGTCCTACTTCTCACGCGGATTTGAAATCAGTAATTACACCTATGACGATATCCCCACCTCCGTTAGCGACGTGTGGAACTACGGCGATGCGGCATCCGATACGGCGATTTACGACAGAATTGAAGTGGTTCGCGGGGCCACAGGCTTGATGACGGGCGCCGGAAGCCCGGCGGCGTCGGTGAATATGGTACGCAAACATGCCGACAGCAAAACGTTTACCGGTAATTTAAGTGCCAGCTACGGTAGCTGGAACGATCAGCGCTACGTGGCCGATCTCTCTGCCCCACTCAATCAAGATGGCTCCGTACGCGCCCGCGTGATTGCCGGTTATCAGGATCAGGACGGCTGGCTCGACAGATATCATAAGACCAAAAAATTCTTGTACGGCGTTATTGATGCCGACGTTACCGACAATACCCTGCTCTCACTGGGTTATGACTATCAGGAAAGTCATACCGATAACCCAACCTGGGGAGGTCTGCCCACGTGGTACAGCAATGGCAAGCGTACCGATTACGATCGCAGCCTGAACAGCGCCGCCGACTGGACGCGATATAACCTGAATTCACGTAAAGTCTTTGCCAACCTGACCCACACCTTCGACAACGGCTGGATCTTCCGCGTTAACGGTACGCATGCGGAGCAAACGTTTAACGATAAGCTGCTATATGTGATGGGCAATCCGGACCCCATCACTGGCGAAGGGACCACCGGTTTTGGCAGTAAAGACCGCGGCGAACGTCATCTGGACTCCATTGACACCTATGCCAGCGGCCCGTTTGAACTGCTGGGCCGCCAGCATCAGCTGGTGGCCGGTGTGAGTTACAGCCGCCAACATAACTCGACTTTTAGCGCAGATGGCCCTTTGGATAGCGACCAAATGGGAATTTTCGACAATGGCTGGACCGGAAATGTGGTCGATCCTCAATGGGGTGACTGGTATCAGAACGCCGATGACATCGTGAGGCAGAAATCGGCTTACACCGCCACCCGCCTGTCTCTGGCCGATCCGCTATCGCTGATCCTGGGTGCGCGTTACACGCAATGGAGTACCCTCGGCAGTAGCGGTGACATGAGCAAAAACAACGTTACACCTTACGGCGGCCTGGTGTATGACATCGACGATACTTGGTCGGCGTACGCCAGTTACACCTCAATCTTCCAGCCGCAAACCAAACGCGATGCAAGCGGCCAGTATCTTTCACCCATCACCGGGAAAAACTACGAAACGGGGATCAAATCAGATTGGTTCAACGGCAGTCTGACCGCGACTTTCGCGATTTTCCGCATCGAACAAGAAAACGTCGGACAGGAAGTCGAAGGCGAATTTGTGAATGGCAGCAGTGAGCAGGCCTACCGTCCGGCGAAAGGTGCCGTCAGTAAAGGCGCGGAATTTGAATTAAACGGCGCCCTGACGGATAACTTGCAGATGACGTTCGGCGCGACGCGATACGTCGCGCGGGATTCTGAAGGCCGATTTAACAGCAATATGCCGCAGACCACTTTCAAGCTGTTCACCCGTTATCAGGTGCCCACGCTTGCAGACCTGACCGTCGGCGGCGGGCTGACATGGCAGAATAAAACCTTCCAGGATGCTGTCGGGCCAGACGGCGAAACGCAGCGTGTTTATCAGGGAAGCTTCCCGCTGGCGAGCTTGTTTGCCCGATATCAGGTCAGCAAGCAGGTCGCCGTTCAGGCTAATGTTAACAACCTCTTCGACCGCAGCTATTACAGCTGGCTTGGCGACTCGGCGGTGTACGGCGAACCGCGGAATGTCTCAGTCAGCGTAGGATATACTTTCTGATGTTCCCGCCCCGGCGATCGCCGGGGCTTCTTTTTACTGTGCAGTCTTAAGGTTCAGCCCTACTCCTTTCCATCAGTGTCGTTGACAAGCCTGATGCGATCGCTCAAACTTAAAATGTACTGAGTACAAACTAATGCTCAGTACATACTTTTCACGTCCTAGTGAAGCACTATGAATAAATCCCTGATTGTTATCTTCACAACAATCTGTCTCGATGCCGTGGGCATTGGCCTGATCTTCCCTATTCTTCCGCGACTGCTGGAAGACGTGGCGCATACCACTCACATCGCACCGTACATTGGCATCATGACGGCGCTGTATGCCGCGATGCAATTTGTTTTCGCCCCGATGCTGGGCGCGTTGAGCGATAACATTGGCCGTCGGCCAGTGCTGCTCATTTCCCTTGCCGGGGCGGCTATCAACTATGTTGTGATGGCGTTCGCGCCTCATCTTTGGATGCTGTTTGTCGGCCGGGCAATTGCCGGGCTGACCAGCGCCAACATTTCCGTCGCCACCGCTTACATTACCGACATTTCAAAACCAGAGCAGCGCGCGCACCGTTTTGGCCTGTTCAACGCCATGTTTGGCATCGGTTTTATTATCGGCCCGGTGTTAGGCGGCGTATTGGGCGATACCTGGGTCCGCCTGCCATTTCTGGTGGCAGCAGTGTTGAATACCTGTAACCTGCTGATGGCGTTGTTTTTACTGCCTGAATCGCGGGTGCCAGCGCATCGTGCGCTAAAACTCTCCGCGCTTAATCCACTCAAACCGCTGCGTTGGGTGTTATCAATGAAAAAACTGATGCCGCTGGTACTGGTTTTCTTCATTCTTAGCGCCACCGGCGAAGTGTACGGCACCTGCTGGGCACTGTGGGGCTCGGACACATTCGCCTGGAACGGCATGTGGATTGGTCTGTCCCTCGGCGCGTTTGGCGTGTGTCAGACGTTGGTGCAGGCGTTTTTACCCGGCCCGGCAACCCGTCTTTTTGGTGAACGGGGAGCGGTTCTGGTGGGCGTCGCCTGTTCCTGCTGCGCGCTGGTGATCCTGGCCTTTACCCGCGAAGGCTGGGTAGTGTTCGCGATAATGCCGCTCTTCGCGCTGGGCGGAATCGGTATGCCAGCGTTACAGGCGTTAGCCACTCGACAGGTCGATGCGGATCGTCAGGGCCAGTTCCAGGGCGTGCTGGGATCGGCCATTAGTCTGGCGTCGATCATCGCCCCGCTCGGCTTTTCGTCATTCTATTTTGTGGTACAGCAAAGCTGGCCAGGCGCCATCTGGCTGTCGGTGGTGGTGGTGTACGCGATTGCGGTGCCATTGATTATTCTGGGCACGCGTAAATCCGTTGCCGCTGAATCCACTGACGCTGCGTAATTAAAGGAGAAACCATGTCTGAAGTGATCGACCGTCGTTCCAGAAAGCGTCTGGAAACGCGCCGTAATATCTCTTACGCCGCGACCGGGCTGTTTGCAGAAAAAGGGTTTGATAACGTCACCATTGATGAAATTGCCTCGGCGGCAGACGTCGGAAGAATGACGGTGTTTAACCACTTTCCGCGCAAAGAGGATATGTTTTTCGATCGCGACGCTGAGATTCGCCAAACCGTGGCCGACGCGCTGCGTCAGCGTAACAACGCGGAATCGCCGATTGAATCTTTACGCCTGCTGGCACACAGACTGATTGCTGAAGAGCGCCCTTTCTTGCAGTTTTCTGACGCCAGCCAAGGGTTTATTGCGATCGTTAAAGGCAGTGAAACGCTTAAAGCGCGGGCCAGAGCGATTCGCGATGAAGTCGCAAACGGCGTGGCCGCAGACCTTGCGCACTCTGCGGGGCGTGAAGACGTGGATGCGGATGCCCGACTTGCAGCGTCGCTACAATTGGCGTGCTGGAGCACGGCGCTCATCAGCGCCCATGAGGCGTTCGCGCAATCGCTCGACGCCTCCCAGGCCGCCGCCACGTTCCTGAAACTTGTTGATAAAGGTGCCGCCGGGCTCAAAGCGGCATTAGCTGGAACACCCTACGCATGATTAGCGTTCTGAACCTGCCGAGGCGCGTTTATCAAAGCGCTCGGGCAGGTTCGCCAGCGTGATATCCGCGAATTTCGCCAACCGCTTTTATTCCGCTTCGAACAGCACGATCTATCGCTGATGTTTCCGAAGGGAGAATATGATCGGGTTAGCGCCTCGTTTCTAGAAACCCCCGTCGACTTTGGCCGTCAGACGGTTTTGCAAAAGGCTACAGCCCTTGTCGTGCAAGGCGGCATGCTGTTGATCACCTCTCACGGTTCGGCGGCGTCATAGTCCAATCATCGACCGTCACCCTTCCCCACGCCTGATAAAGCGCGGGCTGAACGGCTACTGGACGATGATGCGTGGCAGTCTGTTTTTGTCGGAAATATTGAACGGCTGGCGACGGAACCCAATGGCGAAACCGGGGAGGTTCGGGATACTGTGCTGGTTCTGAAGCGGTTTTGAACACCCACACTACTCAGAAACAAAGTCAACACAGTTGATTATCATTATATTTACTTTTAGAGGCGCGTCATACTTCTGGCAAATAGATCATTTCGCTTATTATGCACTTAAAGTGAATGAATTTAGGCTCAAAAAGGCGCCATGATGCCTTTTCCATTTGGATAGTTATTCAAATCTACTGTTAAAAATTACTTCCACTACCTCTCATTTCTTTGCTTCGTCTGATGCTAAATTTTAAGAAAGTGTTAAATTTATACTCACATAGTCAGTAACGCTATGGTCCACGGCTAATTAAGAACATATTACTTACAATACTTAAGGTTCATCATGGATAAGTTATCTTACGCTTCAGATAGCAATACATCTGCCTGGAATACCTACCTGCAACAAATCGAGCGCGTAGCGCCCTACCTGGGCGAGTTGACCCGTTGGGTGGATACCCTTCGTCATCCGAAACGTGCGCTGATTGTGGATATTCCAGTTCAGATGGACGATGGCACCATCCGTCATTTCGAAGGTTATCGGGTGCAGCACAATCTCTCCCGCGGGCCGGGCAAAGGCGGTGTGCGCTACCACCCGGATGTGGATCTGAACGAAGTGATGGCGTTGTCTGCCTGGATGACCATCAAATGTGCGGCACTGAATCTGCCCTACGGCGGCGCAAAAGGCGGTATTCGCGTTGACCCGTTTGCCCTGTCTGAAGGCGAACTTGAGCGTCTGACCCGTCGCTATACCAGCGAAATTGGCATCATCATCGGTCCACAAAAAGACATTCCTGCGCCTGACGTCGGCACCAACGGCAAAGTGATGGCGTGGATGATGGACACCTACTCCATGAATCACGGCACCACCATCACCGGCGTCGTCACTGGCAAACCGATTCACCTTGGCGGTTCTCTCGGTCGTGAAAAAGCGACCGGCCGTGGCGTGTGGATCAGTGGTCGAGAAGTCGCGCGCCGGGCAAACATTCCGGTGGAAGGCGCTCGCGTCGCGGTGCAAGGTTTCGGTAACGTCGGCAGCGAAGCGGCTCGCCTGTTTGCCGCATCCGGTGCACGCGTGGTGGCGATTCAGGACCACACCGCGACGCTGTTTAACGCGATGGGCATCGACATGAACGCCCTGACCACCTGGCAGATTGAACACAAACAGATCGCCGGTTTCCCGGGGGCGGAAACCATCGCCAGCGAAGCTTTCTGGGACGTTGAGATGGACATTCTGATCCCGGCCGCGCTGGAAGGTCAGATTACCCGTCACCGCGCGGAAACGCTGAAATGTAAACTGATCCTCGAAGGTGCAAACGGTCCGACCTATCCGGATGCCGACGATATGCTTGCCAGCCGTGGCATTATTGTGGTGCCGGACGTTATTTGTAACGCCGGTGGTGTCACCGTCAGCTATTTCGAATGGGTTCAGGACATGGCGAGTTTCTTCTGGAGCGAAGAAGAAATTAATGCGCGCATGGATAAAATCATGACCGACGCGATGGTTCACGTCTGGGAAAAAGCAGCGGAAAAAACCTGCTCCCTGCGTACCGCCGCGTACATCGTTGCCTGCGAACGCATTCTACTGGCGCGTAAAGATCGTGGTATCTATCCAGGCTAAGGCCTGAAAAACGGTGAGTCGTCCGTCGACTCACCGTCGTTTCCTCTTCTGTCATCAGCGATATTTTTCACAACACTGCGCTTTTCCCATCCCTCCGACAGCACGTTTGTTAACGAAAAATGACGCGCGTTTTCAGTCAAATCACGCCGCCTGCGCTATGCTGTAAGCCGTTGAAACCGCGCTAAGGAGTCAGAAATGACCGACTGGAACCCGTCGTTGTATTTGCAGTTTGCGTCAGAACGTACCCGCCCGGCGGCAGAACTGCTCGCCCGTATTGCCAAACCGTCAGCCAGGCACATTGCCGATTTGGGCTGTGGCCCCGGAAATAGCACCGAGCTGCTGCGCGGTGCATGGCCCGATGCTGTGATTACCGGCGTGGATAATTCCCCGGCGATGCTTGAAAAAGCGCAAAAAGCGCTGCCAGATTGTCAGTTTGTGAATGCGGATATTGGCGCGTGGCAGCCCGAACAGCCGCTCGACGTGCTGTATGCCAACGCGTCGCTGCAATGGGTGTCCGGACATTCAACACTGTTTCCGCATCTGGCCTCGCTGCTGGCAACAGATGGCGTGTTAGCGGTGCAAATGCCGGACAACTGGCAAGAGCCGTCACATGCCGCGATGCGTCAGGCCGCCGCCGAGCTTGGGCACCCAGTGCACGGGCGCATTCCGCTGGAAAGCGTGCAGCGTTATTACGATTTATTGAGTGGGAGCCGTTGTGAAGTGGATGTCTGGCGAACGACCTATTTCCATCCGATGGCCTCGCATCAGGCAATCGTGGAATGGCTGAGCGCGACCGGCTTACGTCCTTTTTTACAGGATCTGGATAGCGTCAGTCAGAAGGCGTTTTTGAGTCGTTATCTGCAATTACTGGAAGAGCATTACCCTCGCCAGCAAAACGGTCAAATCTTGCTGGCGTTCCCACGGTTGTTTATTGTTGCGCGCCGTATTACCAGCTGAAGTCGCGGACTAAAGAGAGATCCCATGCCGTCGCGAACAGGGAAACAAAAATAATAATGTTCAAGGCGGTCTCAATTTTCTTTTCCATGATGATTCTCCTGTTGGCTCAATGGCCATGTTACTGGGAAAATCTTAATGATTTCTTACCCTGCACGGTTACAGATTCATCCGATAAAGCACAAAGTCTTCTACCTCGGTGAACTCGTCATACAGTTTACGCGCCGGGTTGTTTTTTCGAGTGTGCCAGTACAGACGCGACCAGCCCTGCGCTTTGCCTTCATCGACTAAGGCCTGAATCAGACTGCGCGCGATACCCTGCCCGCGCATTTCCGGGGCGACAAAGAGATCTTCCAGATAACAGAGATGGGATAACTCCCAGGTACCCTCATGCAGCACGCTGTGCGCAAAACCGACCACCTGACCATTAACTTCCGCGACGCGCCCGAAAATGGACGATTGCGCGTTCAGCATCCGCAACCAGGTTTTTTCGGTCACAGATTCGCGGACTTTGGATTCGTAAAACTGGTTATAGCCATTCCACAGGCTACGCCACTGGGCTTTGTCCTGGGGTTGAATGTCACGAATCAAAACGTCCATTGCGGATTTCCTTAGGTGAGTTGATAGCACTTATCGGGGAGCATTTTTGCTGGAACGTCTTTTTCATCATTCATTTGCAGCAGATCGATCTCGATCGCGTTAGTGATGGCGTCCAGCGGCAGGTCATTATTTTCCACCCCGAACGGTTCTTCAAGCTCTTCCGCCAATACATCCAGGGAAATGAAGGTATACGAAATCAGCATCGAGATGAACGGTGTCATGTAGTGCAGGTCACTCACCAGGGCAAAGGGCAGCATGATGCAGAACATGTAGACCGTTCGATGCAGGATCAGCGAATAAGCGAACGGAACCGGTGTGCCCGCAATGCGCTCGCAGCCTGCCAGCACGCCCGACATATCGTTGAGCCGATTGTTGAGGCTGTGGAACAGAATGTCCGAGAGCGCGCCCTGCTGACGGCGTTCCGCCAGCCAGTTGCCCATCAGCAGCAAAATACGGTTCGCAGGAGACTGCACCGCTAAAACCTGCGCGAGCTGTTCTGCCGTCAGGTATTTCTCCAGCGTTTTTTGCTGTGGCACACGACGCAGCTGCATCCGCAGCGAGTGCGCAAACGCAATTTGCAGACGCACAAATACCGCCACATCCGTTTCCGGCGGCAGCGTGTTTTTCACTTCCCGCAGAAGCGAACGAGAGGCAATCATCAACTGACCCCAAAGCTGGCGCGCTTCGACGTAGCGTGAGTAACAGGCGTTATTACGAAAACCGAGGAATATAGCGATGGCGACGCCGAGAATGCTGAACGGTGCGACGGTGAGCTTCACGCCGAGCGAGGTGTACCAGGGCAGCATAATGATAACCGCCACCGATAACAGAAAATTGAGCAACAGTCGGGAGAAAATCTTGGGTAACACCGCGCCGTGCCACACAAAAATACGGGGCAGCCAGTGTTCAGTGGGTCTGAGGATCATGAGTCACTATCAGTAAGAAAGGATGTCTGCATTATTTAACGTGATCCAAATCACTCTTTCAAGTTTATTGCGATGATTTGCTACAAACCAATAACAATCATTGGTTTTACTTCCCACGCCATTCGGCTCATACTGTGAGCCAATTACGATATTATTCGGCTCAGAGGTCATCATGTCACAGTGGATCTGGCAACACCCGGAATGGCCCGCGTTTCACTGGCGGGACGAAACCGTTTTGCCGCTGCTGCGTCAGCTGCAGCGTAAATCCGGCGTGCTGATTGGCCGAAGTGAAATGCAGGACGAAGACCGACAAACACTGGATGCGCTGCTGTCGAACGTACTCGCGTCTTCCGCGATTGAAGATGAACGGCTCAATGCCCAATCGGTGCGCTCTTCCCTCGCCCGCAGACTTGGCGTCGATGAGGATACTCCGTTTCCGGTGTCCGAACGCTCTGAGGGCGTGGCGTCGATCATGCTTGATGCCATCGATAATCGCCATGAGCCGTTATCGATGGCCCGTTTGAATCAGTGGCATCACTGGCTTTTTCCACATGATCCGTGGTCAATGCACGCCGTGCACGCGGGGGAACTGCGCGGCGGTGAACCGATGCAGGTGGTGTCTGGCCGAATGGATAAACCGGTGGTGCATTTCGAAGCGCCGCCGCGTGATGGGCTTGACGCTCGTCTGGATGCCTTCATTGTCTGGTTCAATCAGAGCAAAGACGACCCGCTCTCGGACCCGATTCTGCGAGCGGCCGTGACGCATTTGTGGTTTGTTACGCTGCATCCATACGATGACGGCAACGGGCGATTAACCCGTGCACTGACCGATCTGGCGCTGGCCCAGGCGGATAACCAGAGCATCAGGCTGTATGCGATGTCGGTGTCGATTCTCGAACGCCGACATCAGTACTATCGCATCCTTGAAAAGACGCAAAAAGGCGGCCTGGATGTGACCGAGTGGATGTTGTGGTTTTTGCAAACGCTCGATGCGACGATGGATACCGCGCTGGCCAGAATCGACAGTACACTGGCAAAAAGTCGCTACTGGAAACACAACGATGCGGTACGCCAGACGCTGACGGTGGAACAACTGAAAGTGATTAACCGCCTGCTCGACGGTGGTGAATCAGGCTTTGCGGACGGGATCAGCGCCAGCCAGTATCAAAAAGTCGCTAAAGTCAGTAAAGCCACCGCCACGCGTCATCTGGCGTATTTGCTTGAACAAGGTTTGCTGGAAAAACTGCCCGGCGGCGGACGTAATACTCGCTATCAAATCACCCCACCTTCGTGAGCCGATAATGTGGACTAATTCGGCTCGCACCCTGAGCCGAATATTCACGCCATTTGGCTCATTTATCCCCTAATAGACAAAAAGCGCAGAGATGTTAAAGGGGATATTATGAAAGGCACAAAGATGTATGTTGTAACTAATAAGTGTTCTACATAACCCGGCACGTCGGCCGGGTTGGACTTCAGCTCATCAGCAAAGCGGTTTAACGGCTTCACGCATCCCTTTCGTCAGAATGGCATCGAGGTCGTGCGCCACCTGCGTGACCAGACCTTTCACTTCCGTCAGGTCCTGCTCCCAGTGATCTTTCACCGACAGCACTGACTCAACCAGCGACGTGGTACTGATTTGCTTATCGTGATGTAGCGACCAAAGTTGCTGGTAGCGCTCAATCCAGTGCGCATCGTCCTGCACCGGATAGCGTTCTCCGTGACGTTCTGCGCGATAAAACGCCATCAGCGCCGCCAGGGCAAACGTCAGTCGTTGCGGTAATTTACCGGTCGCAACCTGCCCCGCCAGCAGCTGAGGCAGAATACGGGTACGGAATTTGGTCATCCCGTTCAGCGAAATCGACAGCAGCTGATGCTTGATGTACGGGTTACGGAACCGCCCGGTCACCGCACTGGCGAATGATACGAGTTCATCGCGCGGCAAATCGAGGACCGGGATGATTTCCTGATGAATCGCTTTCTCAACGAACGCACAAATTTCAGCATCGTTCATCGATTCGCCCACGGTATCCAGCCCGGCTTGATAGGCTACCGGCACCAGGGCGGTGTGTGCCCCGTTCAGGATCGCCACTTTACGTTCTTTATATGGCTTGATGTCGTCGACAATCAGTACGTTGAGCGCAAGTTTGTCGAGGCGCAGCTCGCTGGCCAACGTTTTTGGTCCCTGAATCACGAACAGGTAGAAGTGCTCTGCGGTATCGAGGAAACCGTCTTTATAACCGAGTTCGGCTTCAAGATTCGCGGATTCATCGCGCGGATAGCCGGTCACGATACGGTCAACCAGCGTGGAGCAGAAGGCATTCGCGGTGTTCAGCCAGGCCACAAACTCTGCCGGTAACGCCCATTCCTGAGCATAGCGCAGCACCAGTTCACGCAGGGCATCACCATTATAATCAATCAGTTCGCACGGAATGATGACCCAACCTTTATCCGCCGCGCCATTGAAGTGGCTATAGCGTTCGAACAGCAAGCGGGTCAGTTTCGCCGGATAGCTCACCGCGGGCGCGTCTTCGAATTTATCGCCTGCGTGGTAGCTGATGCCCGCTTCAGTCGTATTGGAAAACACAAAGCGCATGTCCGGATTGTGCGCCAGCTTCAAGTATTCCTGATAATCGGCGTAAGCGCTGATTTCACGGTTAACGGAACGAATCAACCGCGCGTCGCTGACGGCTTCGCCCTGCTCATTCAGGCCGCGAATAATGGTGGTGTAGAGGCCGTCCTGGGTGCTGAGCGACGGTGGAAAATCGCTTTCAATTGGGCGCACAATCACCACACCCGAATTAAGATCAGTGTGTTCGTTCAGGAGATCAATTTGCCAGTCGACAAAAGCCCGAAGAAAGTTACCTTCTCCGAACTGAATGATGCGTTCAGGGTACTGAGCGCCGGGAAAATCGCGGCGGTTTAATGTTTTCACAATGGGTTTCCCTTATTGATTGGTCATACAGCCTGCGTTATTGGTCTAATAACTTATCAGACTTTAAAACCCGGAAACCCTGTTTCGATCAAACCGGATGCTGCTTTTGAGGCGGTTTATACAAATTTGTAATACACCGACGTTGCCGTCATTTCACCGTCAGGCATCAACGCATAACGCGGGATCTCCCCCACTTTCTGCCAGCCACCCTGCTGGTAGAGCCCTTCCGCGCCGCTTCCGGTTGCGGTATCGAGGACCAGAACCGATTTCCCGTGGGCGGCAGCTTCCAACTCCAGGGCGGACATTAGCTGACGCGCGATACCCTGACGACGGCCTCGAGAGTGGACTAACAACTTTGCCACGTCCGCGCGATGCGGCTGGTTCTCAGGTAGTGCGGTGATCAGCTGTACCGTCCCGACCAGAGTGCCGTCAGCCAATTCTGCAACAAGCACCACCCGCTCGTCTGCCGCCACGCTGCGGGCTATTTTTTGCCAGAACGCGCCTGCTTTATCGGAGTTAAACGGCTGCATAAAACTGACGGACGCGCCACCCTTCACGCTGTCGACCAGAATGTCGACCAGCTCAGGCAGACGTTGCAGGATGTCGTGATGGGAAAGAGGAAAAATGCGCAGTGACGAAGTCATGTTGAGCTCCCTGTAAAATTGATATCACTATCCACTTAACAAGTTTGCAACACAACACGTCGGCTATAGGTTTTACTTATTCAGACGATGATTGCTTTCATGCGTTCGCTTCATGGCATACATGCGTTTATCCGCCGCACGCAGCCAGCCGGACAGGTCGGTGATGCCATCGTGATTAAATTCGATGACGCCCCAGGAAAACGCCAGCTTCCAGGGTTTACCGGACGTCAGATTATAGGCGTTAGCCTCTTCCGTCAGATGCTGCATCGCAATCCACGCGCCGCTTTCGTCGGTATCAGAGAACAGAATGCCAAACTCGTCGCCGCCGTGACGCACCAGTAAATCGGTATCGCGGAAACTCTTGATCAGCAGTCGCGCCATGTCCCGCAGGGCGACGTCGCCTTCGGCATGGCCGTAGTTATCGTTAATCTGTTTAAACTCATCAAGGTCGAGCCAGCCGAGCGTCAGCGGCTCTGCCCGGCGATGGGCGGAAGCGATGGCAAAATTCGCCAGATGCTCAAACCCACGGCGGTTAAATAATCCGGTCAGCGGATCGGTGGTGGCTTCGGCAATGATTTTAAATTCATCTTCCACAATCGAGGCTAAATCCTGCAGTAGCCCTACCTCTTCCGGGTTGAACTCGCGTGGCTGTTTGTCGAGCAGGCAGAATGAACCGACCAGCGTGCCGTCGGGCAGACGCAGCGGGCATCCGGCGTAAAAACGGATATGCGGTTCGCCAAGCACTAACGGATTATCGTTGAAGCGGATGTCCTGACGCGCATCGGCCACAATAAGTGGCGCTTCGCTCAGAATAACGTGACCACAAAAGGAGATATCGCGCGGCAGAGTGGCGTAACGTAGACCGTTACAGGACTTAAACACCAGCGATTCTTCATCGACAAGGCTTACCATCGCAATCGGCACATTAAACAGACTGCGGGCCAGGCGAGTCAGGCGGTCAAAACGTGCCGGCTCACCGGTATCAAGAATGCCCGACTCCCGGAGCGAGGTCAGACGCTGCGCTTCATTTTCCGGATTTTCTGGACTCTTCATCACGATTCCTCATGCAGAATAATTAACAGCTTAGCCTGGATTTATCCGTTGTAATGCCCTGAGCCGTTAGTGCGCGAAGATTTGGTTTTTACCGCGTCGTTTCGCCTCGTATAACGCGTCATCCGCGGCTTTAAGCCAGGCCGCAACGTCTTCCATTTCCGGGCTTGCGCAGGCAACGCCAATGCTGAGCGTCAGCGACAGTTCGCTATCGGGCAGCGTGGTGATGACCGCGGTCGCTTCCAGAATCCGATGCGCAATCAGCACCGCTTCCTGTTGCGAAGTATCCGGTAATAAAATCACGAACTCATCACCGCCCAGACGCGCGGGCGTATCGGTGCTGCGGGTGGCAACGTGCAGAATTTGCGAGACGGTTTCCAGCATTCCATCTCCCACTTTGTGGCCGTAACGATCGTTAACGTCTTTGAAATTATCGAGGTCGATAAACACCAACGCCGATTCGCCGCAGGAATTTTGCAATCGGCTGAGCTCCCAGGCGATGCGTTTTTCCAGCAGGCGGCGGTTGGCGATATCCAGCAGCGGATCTTTCATCGCGATCCGTTCCAGTTCGTGGCTTTTACGCCGCAGTTTCACCGCCAGCATATCCGTCAGCAAACACAGCGCCAGCAGATAAATGGCAATCAACGGCAGCGTCGCCAGCATTGTGCGTTGCGAGACACCGAACTCCACTTCCATTCCCATGCACAGCCAGATGACGGCGAAAACGCATAGCATCATCGCCACTGCTTTGCGCATCAGCACGATGCCGCCCGCCGCCAAACGATCGGCCAAAAGAATGGTGGCGATCACCACCGATGGGAGAGGATTGAGCGCCATAATGGCTATCCAGAACCCCCCTGCGCCGGCATCAATCACCAGATTTTGATGTTCAGCCACCAGCGGTACGCGAGCGCTTCGAGCGCGCAGATACGACACCACCGGCCAGACAAAGGCATTTACGGCCAGCAGGACACGTAACCACAGGGGACGGTCGAGTTCGTCGAGTACCGACAGGATGGGGAAAAAACAGAGAAAAGTGCCGAGAATGCGCATGAGAAACATACGCCGAACGAACCGTGTGCCTGGAACCTTATCATTCGTCTTTTGTTGGTAAAAACCGTTCATTAAGTGCAATTTTCCGATGCATGGCCGCAAGCATCGTATTTTTTTTAACGCGGCCCCGCAAGCTATCAATAAAGATAGTTGAATGTTTTTGCACAACAAACAGCCACAATGGTGACAGCGTCACCTTTACCTAAGACGCAAACGAATTGAAGACACCCTGTTCCGCGACTGATTTGGCGCAGGTCTTGTTTCGCCCGGTCTTTTTGGCGCGGTAAAGATACTCGTCGGCTTCCACCAGCAATTCATTGAAGGTATCAATCAGTTCGGTGCTTCCGAGCGTGCCGCTTCCGGTGCCAATACTTACCGTGACCCGCAACGTCTGCTGTCGCCACTGGAACACATTGGCTTCTACACGTTGACGAATTTTCTCGGCCAGATGGTAACCGTCTAGCGGATCACGCGTTTTGGCGGCGACAACAAACTCCTCACCGCCCATTCGCGCCACCAGCCCCTGCTCGCCAACTGCGTCATGCACCTGACGCGCAAACACCGTCAGCACATAATCACCACATTCATGACCGTAGTTATCGTTCACGCTTTTGAAGAAATCGATATCGAGCAGCATCACCGTCAGATGTTGATGGTGATGGGCTGGCTGGTTTTTGAGGGCTTCATATAACCCGGAACGCGAATAGACGCGGGTCAGAAAATCGAAATCTGCACGCAGTGATACCTGACGAACAAGATTATTGATGGCCGCCACGCTGGTAGAAACAATCACCGGACTGATAGCTAGCGACGCAATCCCCAGACGCGTGGAGAAAAGCTGCGCGGTTTGCAACGGCCCGCTGACGGCCAGATTGATAATCCCATTCGCCACCAGAATGATTTCACTGGCACCGGTGATCAGCGTCAGCGCAGAAGTCACCGGCAGCGGGTAACGGAGAGCGCACCAGATAAGCGCGGGCAGCGGAAATGCGAGACTCCCGGCCCCGCCAATAGCGATCGCTGCCAGCATGGAAAGCACCAGCGTCAGCACCGGCAGCAGCTGTTGCCAGCGGATCCGGCTAATTTCGTGAGGCAGCGTCAGGGTCATGACGCACGGTAAAATCAGCACCCCGGTAGAAAACTGTTCGCTAAACCAGTCCGCGAGCAGCGGCATAAACGATTGTCTGTCGATCCCGACCGATCCTAACGCCCCCAGCAGTGCGCAAAAAATCGCGGAAATAAGACAGTAATAGAATAACCGTAGGGCATTAATCGGCTCGGGTTCACTCCCTGCCTGACGTTTATCGCGCATCACCAACTGGGCGACCATCACAATAAATACCATATTCGAGGCGTTAATAATCAGCGACGCAAAACCCCATTGGGTGGTCATCACGTCATAAAGCAGCATTGCGCCGTAGCAGATCGCATAATAATGGAGTCGGTTAAGCCAGACGTAGCGGGCAAATATCGCCGCCATGACCGCATTCAGTGGCCAGAAGAGTGAAAGTTCCTGCACAAGGCGCAGCATGGCGCCCATCGCATAAAAAAGCGTGGTAATAACAACCAGGGAAAATACATTACGCAGGACGTGCGCTTCACTGAATACAGTCAATCGGGGGACAGAAATCGAACGCATTAATTATCTTTCCATATAATCGCAAACAGCAATTATTTCGGGAATTGCAGGGCAATGATCGGTAATGCAGATACTATTGATCACAATCTGCATATTAACAATTATCAGTGTTAGTTATTTGTTGTCCATTTGCTACCTGAAGCGGTGAATAGATCAATAGACCGAACGTCCCAACCGCTGAGTCAGTTTTTCCAGTACCGCCGTTCCCGCCAGCGAGTTGCCGGCAGTATCGAGCTGTGGGCTCCAGACGGCGATCGCCATTTCGTGCGGCACAATCGCGACGATCCCCCCGCCGACGCCCGATTTCGCCGGAAGCCCTACGCGCCAGGCAAACTCCCCGGCGTTCTGATACATCCCGCTGGTCGCCATTAGCGCATTCACCTGCCGCGCCTGTAACGGTGTGATGATGGTCTGATCGCGCTGCGGGGAATGCCCTTGATTCGCCAGAAACAGGAAGGTCTGTGCCAGTTCGCTACAACTCATTTTCAGCGCGCAGTAATGAAAGTAGTTTTGCAGCACCGTCGCCACATCATTATGGAAGTTGCCGAAGGACTTCATTAGCCAGGCAATGGCGGCATTACGGGCAGAATGGTCTAGCTCAGATCGCGCCACCACCGTGTCGTAGGCAATATCCTCGACGCCAGACAGCTTACGGATTATCTCCAGCATGCGCTGACGCGGCGCGCTGAGGCGACTTTGCAGCATGTCGCACACCACCAGCGCCCCGGCGTTGATAAACGGATTACGCGGAATGCCTTGCTCGATTTCCAGCTGCAGCAATGAGTTAAACGGCTGACCGGACGGATCTTTGCCCACCCGCTGCCAGATTTCCTCTTCGGCGTAGTGATTCATCGCCACCACCAGACTCAGCACTTTGGAAATCGACTGGATGGAAAAACGTTCCTGCGCATCACCGGCAAAGAAATGCTGGCCGTCAACGGTGCTGATGGCAATCCCCAGCTTTGCGCCATCCACACAGGCCAGCGCCGGAATGTAATCCGCCACTTTGCCTTTCCCTATCAGCGGTTTTACCTCTGCCAGAACAGATTCCAGCATACTGTTATCGATGACCGTTGCCACTTTTGCTCCTTGCCCACAGGCCGATTTCGGCCTGCGAGTATACCAGCGTCAGCGATTGCGCGCGGAAGGAAAATGACAGGATCCTGACAGAAAAGTGTGGTGTACCTGCCCGGCGAGCAAGGAAATCAGCTGCGATCCTTCCACACGGTTTGTACGTTACAGAACTCATGCAGACCGAAATGCGACAGCTCGCGACCAAAGCCGCTTTTCTTCACGCCGCCAAATGCCACGCGTGCATCGGAGGCACTGTAGCCGTTGATAAACACCCCGCCGCATTCCAGTTCATCGGCAAAGCGCTGAGCCTGTTTTTCGTCTGCGGTATAGACCGTAGCAGACAGACCGAAATCGCTGTCATTTGCCAGCGCCAGCGCATGATCGGCATCACGAGCAACGGTGATCGCCGCCACCGGGCCAAACATCTCCTGACGGAACGCGGTCATACTCGGCGTGACGTTGCCCAGCACTGTGGCGGCGTAGTAGTTACCTTTGCCGGAAATCTTCTCGCCGCCGAGCAGCAGCGTGGCGCCCTCCTCCAGCGTTGCCGTCACCTGGTCGTGCAGCTCGTCGCGCAGGTCGTAACGCGCCATCGGCCCAAGGTAATTTTGCTCATCCTGCGGATTCCCCATTTTCAGCCGGGACGCCGCGGCGACAAACTTCTCGGTAAAGGCATCGGCGATACCCGCTTCCACGATAAAGCGTTTCGCCGCCGCACAGACCTGCCCGGTATTCTGATAGCGACCAATCACCGCCGCCTTTACCGCTTCATCAATATCCGCGTCGTTGAGCACGATAAACGGATCGGAACCGCCCAGCTCCAGCACGCATTTTTTCAGCGCCGCCCCGGCCTGAGCGCCAATCGCCTTCCCGGCGCGCATACTGCCGGTTAACGTTACCGCCGCAATACGCGGGTCGTTAATCATTTGCGATACGCCGTCATTGGTGGCATTCACCCAGCCAAACACGCCCGTCGGAATACCCGCCTCAGTGAAGATATCGCCAATCAGCTTCGCGCTACCCATCACGTTTGGCGCATGTTTCAGCAAGTAGCTGTTGCCCGCCAGCAGAATCGGCACCGCGCCACGCAGAACCTGCCACAGCGGGAAGTTCCACGGCATCACCGCCATGATCGGGCCAAGCGGACGGTACTCAATCACCGCCTTATTATTTTCCACCTGCGTCGCTTCGGTAGAAAGCATCGCCGGGCCGTGTTCGGCATACCAGTCGCAGAGGTTCGCCGACTTCGTGACTTCGCCACGCGCCTGAATAATCGGCTTGCCGATTTCACGGCTGATCATCTGCGCCATCTCTTCGGCGTGTTGACGCAGCACGTTGCCAACGTTACGCAGCGCATCGGCGCGTTCAGCAACGGCGGTTTTCTTCCACTGACGATAACCGGAATCGGCCAGCGCGACCGCCTGATTGACGTCATCGGCCGTGGCCCATGCCAGTGAGGATAGCGTTTCACCCGTGGCCGGGTTGAGGGAAATGGCGTGAGTTGCAGGTGATGTCATGATTTTGTTCTCTCTGTTCGATGTGGCTGTTGATTAATACTGGACCACTCTGCTATTTATGGAAAATGAATAATATTAACCACTCCATTCACGATACGAGAACATTATGGACTTAACTCAACTTGAGATGTTCAACGCCGTCGCCCAGACCGGCAGCATTACCCAGGCCGCGCAAAAGGTGCATCGCGTGCCCTCTAACCTGACCACCCGCATTCGTCAGCTGGAGGCAGATTTGGGTGTGGAACTGTTCATTCGTGAAAACCAGCGCCTGCGTTTGTCCCCGGCCGGGCACAGTTTTCTGCGTTATAGCCAGCAGATCCTGGCCCTGGTCGACGAAGCCCGAATGGTGGTGGCTGGCGATGAACCTCAGGGTTTGTTCTCGTTAGGGTCGCTGGAAAGTACCGCGGCGGTGCGTATTCCCCCTACGCTGGCGCTGTATAACCAGCGCTATCCGAAAATTCAGTTCGATTTAGCGACCGGTCCATCGGGCACGATGATTGACGGCGTGACCGAAGGCCGGCTCAGCGCGGCGTTCGTCGACGGGCCAGTGATGCATCCGAATCTGGAAGGCGTGCCGGTGTATCAGGAAGAGATGATGATTGTTACGCCAAAGGGACATGCCCCGGTCAAGCGTGCTAGCGATGTGAACGGCACCAGCATTTATGCGTTTCGCGCCAACTGTTCATACCGCCGTCATTTCGAAAGCTGGTTTCATGCCGATCGCGCCACGCCGGGGCGTATTCACGAAATGGAGTCCTATCACGGAATGCTGGCCTGTGTGATTGCGGGCGCGGGTCTGGCGATGATCCCACGCAGTATGCTCGAAAGCATGCCCGGACATCATCAGGTAGATGCCTGGCCGCTGGCCGAAAAATGGCGTTGGCTGACGACCTGGCTGGTGTGGCGTCGGGGGGCGATGACTCGCCAGCTGGAAGCGTTTATCACATTGCTTGACGAAGGTCCGCAACCAGCAGTTTCTCCATAAAAATACTCAGCGGGTCAGGCAGATAAGGGGCAAATGCCTCGCGCTGGAGATACCCGCTGCGCGCATAGAGCTTCACCGCCGCATGTTGATGAATCCCGGTCTCAAGGCGCAGCGTGTCGCAACCGCGCTGCAACGTTTCAGTTTCCAGCGCGGTTAACAGCGATTCTCCCAGCCGCTGCCCACGGTGCGTTGGGTCGATATATACCCGTTTCATTTCGCCGCTGCCGTCACCGTTCAACACCACCGCGCCGCAGCCAACGGGTTGTTGCTGAGCATCACGAATAATCAGCATCAGCCGCTGTGATTCCGGTAGCTGTGTTAAATCGAGCAGATGATTACTTTCCGCCGGATACAGCGTCTGCTGATAGCGATCGAGGGCGTCAATCAGCGCCACGATATCGGGATGGTCAGGGGAACATGGCGTAATGGTATACATATCAATCTCCTCGCGCGTTTTCCCCTGACTGTAAACCGAAACGGACGCCCCAGTTCATAGCATTAACTTATGTCGCCAGACAGGCTTAACGCAGCAGGATTTTCCCCTGCATCCACGTCACCGCCGTGCCGCTCATCAACACGCGATTCCCCTGCAATTCACAGCGCACATCGCCGCCACGCGCAGAAACCTGGCGGGCCAGCATCTGCGTTTTACCGAGCTTTTCACTCCAGTAGGGAATCAGCATGGTGTGCGCCGAACCGGTGACCGGATCTTCCCATACGGCTTCTCCTGGAGAGAAAAAGCGGCTGACAAAATCGTAATCACCCGTACCCCGCGCGGTGATTGTGACCTTATGTTCTACAGGCGTCATTGCCGAAATATTCGCAGTGACAGCTTCAACCTGCTCACGACTGGACAGTTCTATCAACCACGCACGCCCTTTACGCGCAGCAACGTAATCCGTAATGCCCAGCGCAGCCAGCATTTCATCCGGTGGTGTTTGCTCTTCGGTTTGCCCGGCGGGGAAATCCAGCGTCAGCCATTCGCCTTCGCGGCTGACCGTTAACCGACCGGACGCCGTATCAAAGTGAATACGCGCATCCGGGTAATCCATATGATTGAAAATCACGTGCGCAGTGGCGAGCGTGGCGTGTCCGCAGAGATTGACCTCATTGCGGGTCGTAAACCACCGCAGTTCAAAGCCGCCTTTCGCCGGAATAAAGAAGGCCGTTTCCGACTGATTATGCTGTTTCGCGATTTGCTGCAATTGCTCATCAGGCAGCCAGGAATCCAGAGCGCACACCGCCGCCGGATTCCCGCCAAAATTATTCCGGCTGAACGCGTCAACCAACCAGACAGGAAGGGTTTTCATCATAACGCTCCTTCGTGCAGATAAATGCTGCCGATGATGTAGGTCGTGGCCTGGCCGCCGATCAGCACCCGCTCGCCCTGCCATTCACAGCGTAATTCACCGCCACGCGCAGAAACCTGCCGCGCTTGCATCTGCATTTTATGCAATTTGTCTCCCCAATACGGGATCAACATGCTGTGCGCTGAACCGGTAACCGGATCTTCCGCCACGGATTCCCCCGGACAGAAAAAGCGGCTAACAAAATCGACCTCATCGCCCGGCGCCGTCACGCAGACCATTTTGCCGAGCGGCAGCATGGCGTGAATGTCCGGTGTCAGCGCTTCCACCTGTTGCTGGTTTTTCAACACCACCAGGTAATCACGCGCCACGCGGACCTCTTCATAGTGATCAATACCGAGCGCGCTCAGCAGCAGTGCCGGAGGCTCCACGGCCTCCGTTTTCCACGCCGGAAAATTCAGCGTCAGCCAATCGCCGCTGCGGCTCACCGTCAGCTCACCAACAAAGCGCGTGGAAAAACGAATTTCGGTGTGAGGATAATCGAGGAATTCGAAAATCACATGAGCACTGGCAAGTGTGGCGTGCCCGCAGAGATTGATTTCGCCCTGCGTGGTGAACCAACGCAACGCAAACCCGTCATCGGTGCGCACGAAGAAGGCGGTTTCGGACTGGTTGTGTTCCTGCGCCATTTTCAACAGCGTCTCGTCGGGAAGCCATTCGATAAGCGGACATACCGCCGCCGCATTCCCGCCAAACGTGCGATCGCTGAAGGCATCAACCATATAAAACGGAATTTCCTGCATAGCCAGTATCCTTTTGTTTTTATAACCACTTAGTAACATTAATAGCGCCTTTGCCCACGAATTACGAGCCTCCTTCCAGATTCCGCCGCTGCTTTTTTCTTTCTGCCCAATTCAACGTAGAGTTGTACGTAAAGAGATAAACATAACTGGCCCTGCGCAAACTGAACCGCAGCGTGACGCTGACCATCACCGCGTCATCACCTTCTGCTATGAGATCTTAGTCACAAATCGGTTGTGTTTTGCGCAATGATGGTTTTAAGATCCACGTCTCTTCTTACCGTTATTCATCCAGAAAACTGACATGACAACAAACACGGTTTCACGCAAGGTCGCGTGGCTGCGGGTGGTCACTTTGGCCATTGCCGCTTTTATCTTTAATACGACGGAATTTGTGCCGGTTGGGCTGCTGTCTGATATCGCCCACAGTTTCTCGATGGAAACGGCGCAGGTGGGGATCATGCTGACCATCTACGCCTGGGTAGTGGCGCTGATGTCGCTGCCGTTTATGCTGCTCACCAGCCAGATGGAGCGGCGCAAACTGCTGATCGGCCTGTTTGTGGTGTTCATTGCCAGCCACGTGCTCTCTTTCCTCGCCTGGAACTTTACTGTGCTGGTCATTAGCCGCATTGGCATTGCCTTCGCCCACGCCGTGTTCTGGTCGATTACCGCTTCTCTGGCGATTCGTCTTGCCCCGGCGGGCAAACGCGCCCAGGCCCTGAGCCTGATTGCCACCGGTACCGCCCTGGCGATGGTGCTTGGTTTGCCGATTGGTCGCGTCGTCGGCCAGTATTTCGGCTGGCGCACCACCTTCTTTATCATCGGCCTTGGCGCACTCATTACGCTGGTTGCGCTGATCAAGCTGCTGCCTAAAATTCCAAGCGAACATTCCGGCTCGCTGAAAAGCCTGCCGCTGCTGTTCCGCCGTCCAGCCCTCATGAGCCTGTATCTGCTCACCGTGGTCGTGGTGACCGCCCATTACACCGCGTACAGCTACATCGAACCGTTCGTGATTAACGTGGCCGGCTTTGACGCCAACTTCGCCACCCTGTTGCTGTTAGCGCTGGGCGGAGCCGGGATCATCGGTTCGATTATCTTCGGTAAGCTCGGCAACCATCACGCCTCTACGCTTGTCAGCGGTGCCATCGCCCTGTTGAGCGCATGCCTGGCGTTGCTGGTGTTAGCGGCTGAAAATGAGATTAGCCTCGCCGTGCTGAGCATCATCTGGGGCGTGGCCATTATGATTATCGGCCTGGGAATGCAGGTGAAAGTGCTGGCGATTGCCCCGGATGCCACCGACGTGGCGATGGCGCTGTTTTCCGGTATCTTTAATCTTGGGATTGGCGCTGGCGCGCTGGTCGGAAATCAGGTCAGCCTGCATTTCTCGATGGCCAATATCGGCTACGTCGGTGCAGTTCCGGCGCTGGTGGCGCTGATCTGGTCAGTGATTATTTTCCGCCGCTGGCCGGTGACCCTCGAACAGCCGGTTCAGCAGCCCTGAACCGGCATACGCCTGATTAGATAAACTGTTCGCCCCGGCTGAAGCTCCAGTCTTCAGCCTGGTTGAACTGAATCGTCACCATCACATCCTCCGGGCTGATGCCCACGTTTTCGGCAAGCCCCTCGCTTAACGCTTGGTAAAAGCGGCGTTTCTGTTCCGTACTGCGCGGCTTTCCGGCGGTAATCAGCACCAAAATAAAATCGTCACTGCGTCCTCCGCTCAGATAGTGCTTGTCGTAAATCCGCTGACTGGCGGGGAGTCGCTCGATAATCTGAAACTTATCCCGCGTCGGGACGGCGAATTCACGCACCAGACAGTCATGCAGCGTATCCGAGATACGGGTTAACGCTGCTTCACTTAGCGTGTCACGACACACGATTCGGGTTAACGGCATTCGCTTTTCTCCCCGGCCAGGCAGCCCAGTGCGCTAACGGCGGCGGGCCATCCCGCATAGAAGGCCAGGTGAGTGAAAAGCTCCGTGATTTCTGTTTCGCTCAGCCCATTTTGCCGCGCGAACTGCAGGTGCCATGGGATTTGCTGGACGCGCCCTTGCGCAGACAGTACCGCCAGGGTAATCAGGCTGCGATCGCGCGCAGAGAGTTCGGGACGTTTCCAGATATCGTCAAACAGTATTTCCTGACTGAGCGCCGCCAGCTTAGGGGCGTATTGGGCCAGACTTTCGCGGTCGAGTGAGGGATTCATTGGGGTTCTCCAGGTTGACAGTCAGACCATCCTCACGCAATAGTTCCATCCTGAAAATCAAATTATTCGGCATTCATCATCCCAAAATTCAGGAGTGACGGCGTGAAAATCCCTACGACGTTAGATCTCGATGCGCTGCGCAGTTTTGTCACCGGCATCGATTCAGGCAGCTTTGCCAACGCCGCGCTTAAGCTCGCCCGTTCAACCTCTGCCGTTAGCGCTCAATTGAAGAAGCTTGAGTTACAGTGTCACGCCGAGTTAGTGGTAAAACAGGGTCGACATGTGCGACTCACACCGCAGGGAGAGATGCTGATGGGCTACGCCAGACGTTTGCTGGCGCTGAACGATGAGACGCTGCGTGCGCTTCGCGGCGAACTGCTGAAAGGCGAAATTCGCATTGGGATGCAGGAAGATTTTGGTGAGTCGCTGATGCCGGGCATTCTCGGTAAATTCAGCAGATTGCACCCTGATTTACGCATCCATGCCCGCGTCGACAGGAACACGCCGCTTATCGCCGCGTTGGCAGAAAACAGTCTCGACATCGCGCTACTGTGGCAGCCACCCAATACCCCTCAACAAGGAGAAATACTGACGCGCTGCCCGCTGAAATGGATTTACCATCAGGATGTAAACCTGGATGCCCTGCTTGCCAACGGAAAGCCGCTGCCGCTAGTGATGTTCGACAGCCCTTGTTTGATACGCTCGAGGGCAATTGAATGCCTCGATAACGCCGGGATCCCGTGGCAAATCACCTTCGTCAGTCATAGCCTCAGCGGTGTATGGGCTGCCGTTCAGGCGGGTCTGGGGCTGACGCTAAGAACGCATTTTGGCCTGCCCGCAAATCTGTTAACGGCGGGTTCGCGGCTACCCTCTCCAGGACATCTGGGAATAACCCTGGCCCAAAACGCGTCGTCCTCTGAGGACAGTCAGGTGCAGGCGGTGTTCGCGGAACTCATAAAAGACGCGGTGGCGGGACAGAACGGATAAAAAATAAAGGGCGGCAATGTGCCGCCCTTATGCATGACGAAAGCGTTACGCGTGGTAGGTAGTGATAATTTCCAGCACGCCGTTGATGATAAACTGCACACCCATACAGACCAGCAAAAAGCCCATCAGACGGGAAATGGCTTCGATCCCCCCTTTCCCAACCAGGCGCATAATCGCCCCAGAGCTTCGCAAGCACCCCCACAGAATAATCGCCACGCTGAGGAAAATCAGCGGCGGCGCAACCAGCACAACCCAGGCAGGAAAATTAAAACCGTGATTTACGGTTGAGGCCGAACTGATGATCATCGCGATGGTCCCCGGCCCGGCGGTGCTCGGCATCGCCAGCGGGACGAAGGCAATATTGGCGGTCGGCTCTTCTTTCAGTTCTTCCGATTTGTGTCGTGCTTCCAAAGAGTCGTGCGCCTTCTGTTGCGGGAACAGCATTTTAAAACCGATAAAAGCAACGATCAGGCCTCCGGCGATACGCAACCCGGGAATCGAAATCCCGAAAGTATTCATGACCACCTGGCCTGCATAATACGCCACCATCATGATGATAAAGACGTACACCGACGCCATCAGAGACTGATGATTACGTTCAGCGTTGTTCATATTCCCGGCCAGGCCAAGAAATAGCGCCACGGTTGTCAGGGGGTTTGCCAACGGCAAAATCACCACCAGCCCAAGGCCAATGGCTTTAAAAAGTTCCAGCATTACTCAACACTCCTGTGATTGAAGTCACTTGCCGGCTGAGTATAAGAGCATTCTCGTCGCCGTGACTATGGCTAATTGATGACGAAATCTTACCCTCACGTGACCATAACGGCAGGTTATTCTTCAGCCACTTACCGCGCAAAAAGTGTGCCGTGAAGCGTTTTAGCAATTTGTGGCATAAGCTTATCCATTCAGTTGACTTATGGTTGCCTGGGCAATAATATCCCCCGCAACTAAACTACTTGCCAGGGCAACCTTTGTGAAAAGCACCAGTGATCTGTTTAACGAAATCATCCCACTCGGTCGCTTGATCCACATGGTCAATCAGAAAAAAGATCGTCTTCTGAACGATTATCTGTCGCCTATGGATATCACTGCGTCTCAGTTTAAAACCCTGTGTTCGATTCGCTGTGAAGTATGCATTACCCCGGTTGAACTGAAAAAAGCGTTGTCGGTCGATCTCGGGGCCTTGACCCGAATGCTCGACCGCCTGACCTGTAAAGGTTGGATTGAACGTCTGCCAAACCCGAATGATAAGCGTGGCGTCCTGGTGCAGTTGACTCCGGACGGCGCGGCAATATGTGAGCAATGCCACCAGCTGGTGGGACAAAACCTGCATCAGGAATTAACAAAAAACTTAACGGTGGATGAGGTCGCAGCCCTTGAGCTTCTGCTCAAGAAAATCCTGCCGTAAACAGAACAAAGAGGTAAGTCGCTATGTCCAGACGTAACACTGACGCTATTACAATTCATAGCATTTTGGACTGGATCGAGGGCAATCTGGAATCACCGTTGTCGCTTGAGAAAGTGTCAGAACGTTCCGGTTACTCAAAATGGCACCTGCAACGGATGTTCAAGAAAGAAACCGGACATTCACTGGGTCAATATATTAGAAGCCGTAAGCTCACTGAAATCGCTCAGAAGCTGAAAGAAAGCAATGAGCCGATCCTGTATCTGGCTGAGCGCTATGGCTTTGAATCCCAGCAGACGCTGACGCGTACCTTTAAGAATTATTTTGACGTGCCGCCGCACAAGTATCGCATCACCAATATGCCCGGCGAGTCGCGTTATCTGATGCCACTCAATCACTGTAATTGTTAATCGCCTGACAAGACATATCGAGGAAAAAATGAAACTGTTCGCCTCCGCCGCCCTCACCTTGTTGGTGCTGGTCTCCGGCCAGAGTTTTGCGGAGCAATCCACTTACCCGGCAAGCAATGCGGCACGTGACACGCTCCTTATGCCTTCAGCACAGGACCGATCGCCGTTTGACTTCAACCACATGGGTTCGGGCAGTGACAAATCCGACGAACTGGGCGTGCCATACTATAACGGAAACTCCCAGTAACTCTTTTGCCCCGCCTCTGCGGGGCTTTTTTCTTCCCGCCTTACCCCTGCATCACTTTCGCCCGACGAAAGCGCAAGCCAAACACGTTGATATACAAGCCAGCCATGATCAACACTGCGCCCATCAGTTGTAACGCTGACAGCGTTTCATCCAGTAACAGGGCTGCACTGGCAATACCGACCACCGGTACCAGTAGTGAAAGCGGCGCCACACGCCAGGTTTCATAGCGCCCCAACAGCGACCCCCAAATGCCATAGCCGACAATCGTCGCAACAAATGCCAGATACACCAGCGACAAAATGGTCGTCAGGTCGATATTGACCAGGCTTTGCTTCATTGCCATAGAGCCATCCAGCAGATAGGACGCCAGCAAAAACGGCACAATGGGGATCAGCGCGCTCCACACCACCAGCGACATCACTGGCGGACGCGACGCGTGCTGCATGATTTTCTTATTGAAGATATTGCCACAGGCCCAGCACAGTGCTGCCGCCAGCGTCAGGCAGAACCCGAGCAGCGCGACGTGCTGCCCGTTCAGACTCGCCTCAATCAGCACCAGCACGCCAAACACCGCCAGGGTTATCCCCGCCAGCTGTTTACCCTGCAAACGTTCGCCAAACACAAACGCGCCCAGAATAATGGTGAAGAAGGCCTGCGCCTGTAATACCAGCGAGGCAAGCCCGGCAGGCATACCAAATTTAATCGCGCAAAACAGGAAGGCAAACTGACCGAAGCTGATGGTCAGACCATAGCCGAGCAATAAAGAGAGCGGGATTTTCGGGCGGGCGACAAAGAAAATGGCCGGAAACGCGACCAGCATAAAACGCAGACCCGCCAGCATCAGCGGAGGCATATTGTGCAGCCCGACTTTAATGACCACAAAATTAAGTCCCCAGACGACCACCACCAACAGCGCTAACAGCCCATCTTTCCGCGTCATAACCTTCCTCTGAAAGTTTAAATTTTTGTAAACAGAATCAAAGTAACGAAAAACGCGGACGAGGAACAGATCATTATTTTTAGCAGGTGGTCAAGGCACTTAGGGATAAATTGGGATCTGTACAAGCCCCCGGACGCCGTGATAATTGTGATAACACACAAAATAATAACATAAGCAATTTGTCGGGCTAAACCATGAAATCCTCTCTAAAACGTTCAACCTCAGCGTTGCTGGCGTCGTCGTTACTGTTAACTATCGGGCGCGGCGCCACGCTGCCGTTTATGACCATCTACCTCACGCGCCAGTACGGCATGAGCGTTGAGGCCATCGGCTATGCGCTGACTCTGGCGCTTACCGTCGGGGTTATTTTCAGTCTTGGTTTTGGCATCATGGCCGACAAGTTCGATAAAAAACGCTACATGATTGTCGCCATTATGGCCTTTATCGCCGGATTTATTGCCATTCCACTCGTGCACAGTGTCGCACTGGTGGTGTTCTTCTTTTCACTCATCAACTGCGCCTATTCGGTCTTTTCGACGGTGTTAAAAGCCTGGTTTGCCGACGCGCTGAGCGTGAGCGACAAGGCGCGCATTTTCTCACTCAACTACAGCTTTCTGAACATGGGCTGGACCGTCGGCCCGCCGATTGGTACCTGGCTTGTGATGTACAGCCTGCAACTACCGTTCTGGCTGGCCGCCGTCTGTGCTGCCTTCCCACTGGTGCTGATTCAGTTTTACGTGCAGCGTGGCACCCAAAGCGATGAAGAAAAAATCACCACCGTCTGGCAGCCGTCGGTGCTGTTGAAAGACAAGGCGCTGTTCTGGTTTACCCTTTCTGGCTTGCTGGCGTCCTACGTCGGCGGCTCGTTTGCGACCTGCATTTCGCAGTACGTGCTGACGATTGCCGATAACGCGGATTTTGCACAAAAAGTGGTGTCGGTGGTGCTGCCGGTAAACGCCGTGGTGGTGGTCAGCCTGCAATACATTGTCGGGCGCAAAATCACTGCGAAAAATATTCGCCCGCTAATGGCTGCGGGCACGCTTTGCTTCCTGTTGGGGCTGGGCGGCTTTATGTTCTCGGGCGAGAATTTAATCTACTGGGGTGTGGCTGCGGCAGTGTTTACTCTGGGTGAAATCATTTATGCGCCGGGCGAATACATGCTGATTGATAACATCGCCCCGCCGGGCATGAAGGCGAGCTATTTTTCCGCGCAGGCGCTGGGCTGGCTGGGTGCCGCCGCCAACCCGATGCTGACCGGGCTTATCCTCACCTCGTTACCGGCCTGGACGCTGTTCGCGATTATGATGCTGGTGATTGTACTGGCGTGGCTGATGATCCTGCGCGGTATGAGCGTGAAAACCTGGGACGGCGCGTTAAAAACCGCCTGATGAAGCGTTATTCAGCGCCGATTGGACTCGCCGCAATCCAGCGCTGAATAACTGCTCGACTCTCGTCATCGGCCGGATTAAACACCATCATCGTCAGTTCCGGTCGCCCTTCTACCGCAAAAGTCGAAAACTCCAGCGCAATAGGCCCCAACTGCGGGTGAAGCAGACGCTTTAACCCTTCGCCGTGTCCGGCCACATCGTTATTGCGCCAGTATCGGGCGAAATCCTCGCTTTGCGCGGAGAGCTCCGCTACCAGACGGTCAATTTCTTCCGAGGCGCCAGAGCGCGCAGCGTCTGCCCGAAACGCATTCACAATCAGCCGTGCCACTCCCTCCCAGTCTTCCTGCATTTTTCGGGCTTCCGGATCGGTAAACAGCAGACGCAGAATGTTGCGCTGTTCCGGCTGCAATTGACCATAATCTTTCAGCACCACCGCCGCCGGACGATTCCACGCCAGAACCTCCCAGGTCGCCGTTTTGATAATGGCCGGAATGCTGAAGCTGTCCAGCACCCGCTGCAGGCGCGGCGTCATCGTATCCGACGCATTCAGGCGATTTTCCGGTGGATGACCGAAGGCCAGAATAAACAGGTGGTCACGTTCTGGTGAAGTCAGTCGCAACCCTCCGGCAATGCGGTTCAGCACTTCCCGCGATGGCGCCCCGCCGCGCCCCTGCTCAAGCCAGGTGTACCAGGTCGGGCTGATGCTGGCGAGCTGCGCCACCTCTTCACGCCGCAGGCCCGGGGTACGGCGGCGGCCGGGCACGAAGCCAAACGACGCCGGATCGAGTCGCAGGCGGCGGGCGCGCAAGAAATCGCCCAGAGGATTATCGGAAAGTAGCGTCATAATTAACCTGTTAGTGTTTATACCCTGATAATGTCACTACTTTAATAGTAATAGACGACGGCATACGCTGTCGCTGAAATTTATTCAGGAGACAGGCTATGCGTATTTTTGTAACCGGTGCGACGGGTTTTATTGGCTCACGCGTGGTGTCGAATCTTTTAGCGGGAGGTCATCAGGTGACCGGTCTGGTACGTTCGGAAGAGGCCGCGCGTCAGTTATCCAACGCGGGAGGCTCGCCCCAGCGTGGCACGCTGGAAGACCCGCAAAGCTGGCTCTCTGGCATCGAAAACTGCGACGCGGTGATCCACACCGCCTTCGATCATGATTTCAGCCAGTTTGTCGCTAACTGCGAAAAAGACCGGCGCGTGATTGCCGCCATCGGCTCGGTGTTAAAAGGCACCTCTCGTCCACTGATCATTACCTCCGGTACCGCCATGGGTGATGATGAGAGAGGCCAACCGGCGCGGGAAGATTTCTTCAACCCGGCTAACCCGAACCCGCGCAGAGCGTCTGAACTGGAAGGCAACATCCAGCTGGCGGTAGGCGTTGACGTGCGCGTGGTGCGTCTGCCGCAGGTGCATAACACTGAAAGTCAGGGGCTGCTGAGCTATTACATCCCTCTCGCTCAGGAAAAAGGGATGGCTGCGTATATCGGCGAGGGCAAAAACAGCTGGTGTGCCGCGCACGTCGATGACGTCGCCCGTCTGTACGTGAAGGTGCTGGAACATGGCGAAAGCGGCAAACGCTATCACGCGGTCGCGGAGGAAAGCATTTCTGCCTCTCAGATTGCGGAAGTGGTTGCGGAAGGATTAGGCGTGCCTTGCGTATCGCTGAAAGCAGAGCAGGCTGAGGCACATTTTGGCTGGTTCGCGCTCTTCGCCACCCACGATCTTCGCGCCAGCGGGGAATGGACGCGCCAGCAGCTGAACTGGCAGCCGACTGGTCCAGGCTTGATCGACGATTTGCGCAATAGGAATTATTCGGTGTTCGCGAAATAACGGTGTCGATCCAGTGAGAATTGCCCGGCGGCGCAAGCTTGCCGGGCCACCATGTTAATGATGCAACATCTCATCCACTACCTGACGCGTATGTAGTTGATCAGGGTAGTAGGTCGGCCAGTTATCCATCTCTTCTAACAATCTCGCCTGTGAAGTATTCCCGCTGAAAATGTGGAAATGCTGAGACTGACGCGGCCCGATGATGTGATCGCTGAACTGGACGAATTTCGGCGCAGCACTTTTGCTGTCGGTGCATTCAAACAAGTAGCGCACGCCCTTCTTGCCAGACGCATAGTGCAGAATTTTGTAGCCGTCGTAACGGTATTCACACGACGCCGTTTTATCGCCGTCATGAAATGCCATCACATTGTTTTCAATTTCGATTTTTCCGACAGTCGTTTTGTATCCCACCGCGTAATACGCTTTGATTTGCTCTGCGGTTTTGCCGCCGTCCTTCTGTGCTTTCTGCTTAAATACCGGGTCCAGATCCCCGCTCTTCAACAGCGGATAGACCGACTGCCAGATGCCATCCCAGTCGGAAAGCGGGCGGTCGCGGACATCGCTGTCGCTGAAAATGCCTGAAGCCGCTTTTTGTTCGGCCTCGGTCATTTGATGGCCGTGTGAATGGGCGAGTGCGCTGCTGCTGACCAGCAGCCCCAGAATGGTCAGAGTGAAACGTTGAAAAGACACCATAAATCCCTCGGGTCGATGTGAAAAATGAAATGTTATATTATAACATTTAACACATCAACCCTTCGGACCCTCAAATCGTAACCCTACCGCGCACGCCGTCGGCTTCCATATTTTCGCCGCGCCCCTGCTGCACAATGGTGCCGCGCGACATCACCAGATACTGGTCCGCCAGGTCTGCGGCGAAATCATAAAATTGCTCGACCAGCAGAATCGCCATATCGCCCCGGCGTGCCAGCTGGCGAATCACCTCGCCAATCTCTTTAATCACCGAGGGCTGAATGCCTTCGGTCGGTTCATCGAGGATCAGCAACTGGGGGCGACTCGCTAACGCCCGGCCAATCGCCAGCTGCTGTTGTTGACCACCGGAAAGGTCACCGCCCCGCCGCTGTTTCATCGCCCGCAGCACCGGGAACAGCTGGTAAATTTCTTCCGGCACTTCCCGTGCTTCACGGGCAGAAAACCGCGACATGCCAAGCAGCAGGTTTTCTTCGACGGTCAGTCGGGGGAAGATTTCGCGCCCCTGCGGCACATACGCCATTCCCGCCTGTACCCGCTGATGCGGTTTCCGCTGCATAATCGCCTGATTTTGCCAGTTCACGCTGCCACTTCGGGCCGGGATCAGCCCCATCAGGCATTTTAACAACGTCGTTTTCCCGGCGCCGTTGCGCCCCAGCAAACAGGTGATTTCACCCGGCTGTGCGGTGAAGCTGACGCCACGCAGAATATGGCTTCCGCTGTAATATTGATGCAATTCCTGAACCTGTAACATTCGGCCTCCTTAGCGACCCAGATAAACTTCTATCACCTGCTCGTTAGCCTGAACGTCACGCAGCGACCCTTCCGCCAAAACCTGCCCCTGGTGCAGAACGGTAACGCGGTCGGCGATGGTTTCGACAAACCCCATATCATGCTCGACCACCATCAGCGAATGGCGGCCTGACAGGGTGCGAAACAGCTCGGCAGTGTATTCCGTTTCGGCATCAGTCATGCCTGCCGCAGGCTCATCAAGCAGCAGCAGATGCGGCTCCTGGACCAGTAACATGCCGATTTCGAGAAACTGCTTTTGGCCGTGAGACAGCAGCCCCGCGCGCCGGCCGCGTTCACCTTCGAGACGCAGCAATTGCAATACTTCATCGATGCGGTCCTGCTGTTCGCCGGAAAGTTTCGCCCGCAAACTGGCCCACACCGATTTATCGCCCTTCATTGCCAGTTCGAGATTTTCCGCCACACTCAGCGCTTCAAACACCGTTGGCTTCTGGAATTTGCGCCCGATCCCCTGGCGAGCGATGGCAATCGAATCCAGGGTGGTTAAATCTATCGATTGATCGTAAATCGCCCTGCCGCTTTGTGGCCGGGTTTTGCCGGTGATCACGTCCATCAGCGTGGTTTTTCCTGCGCCGTTGGGGCCAATGACGCAGCGCAATTCGCCCACGCCAATTTGCAGCGATAAATTGGTTAATGCCTGGAAGCCATCAAAATTGACGTTGATGTTCTCAAGCTGCAAAACCGGGTCAGTTTGCTCGCGGAAGCGATCCCCCGGCAGTTGACGGGTAAAAAGTCCTTCATCGGGCTGCATCATTTGTCTCCTTTTCGCAGCAGGCCAATCACGCCTCGTGGCAGGAACAGCGTCACTACGATGAAAATCAGGCCGAGAAACAGCTGCCAATATTCCGGCATCGCCACCGTGAACAGGCTTTTCGCGCCGTTCACCAGTCCGGCCCCGAGGATGGGCCCAATCAAGGTGCCGCGCCCACCGAGCGCCACCCAAATCGCCACCTCAATCGAGTTGGTCGGCGACATTTCGCCCGGGTTGATAATGCCCACCTGCGGGACATACAGCGCCCCGGCCAGGCCACACAGCACAGCGGAAAGCGTCCACACCAGCAGTTTGAATCCGCGTGGATCGTAGCCGCAGAACATCAGCCTGTTTTCCGCGTCGCGTACCGCCGTCAGAACGCGGCCAAATTTGCTGCGTGCCAGCGCGAAGCCCACCGCCAGCGTGGCGAGCAGCAGCAGAACCGTCGCCAGAAACAGCGCGGCGCGCGTGCCGGTGGCGCTCACCGGATAACCGAGAAGAGTGGTGAAGCCGGTAAAACCATTGTTGCCGCCAAAACCGGTTTCATTACGAAAGAACAGCAGCATTCCGGCGTAGGTCAGCGCCTGAGTCATTATCGAGAAATAAACGCCTTTGATTTTGGAACGGAAGGCAAACCAGCCGAACACCAGCGCCAGTAAGCCCGGGACCAGCATCACCAGCAGCATCGCCCATGCAAAATGTTGCGTCCCCCACCAGAACCACGGCAACTCATTCCACGATAAAAAGGACATAAACGCCGGAAGCCCATCGCCCGCGGCCTGACGCATCAGATACATGCCCATCGCATAGCCGCCGAGCGCAAAAAACAGCCCGTGCCCCAGCGACAGCATTCCGGCGTAGCCCCACACCAAATCGAGCGCCACTGCCACTACCGCGTAGCAGAGAATTTTGCCGACCAGGGTCAGCGTCCAGGTCGAAATCGCCAGCGGATGGGTGACCGGAAGCAGCGCCAGAAACGGCATACTCAACAGTACCAGCACCGCCAGGCCGCCTATCCAGCGCAGCGGGCGCGGCGCCCGACGGGCAAGTGTTAAGGTTAATGGCTGGCTCATCAGTCAATGACCCTCCCTTTCAGCGCAAACAACCCCTGCGGACGCTTCTGAATAAACAGAATGATCAGCACCAGAATCAAAATTTTGCCGAGTACCGCGCCCATTTGCGGCTCCAGTATTTTGTTGAAGATCCCCAGCCCAAAGGCCGCCGCCACGCTGCCCGCCAACTGCCCGACACCGCCGAGCACCACCACCAGGAATGAGTCAATAATGTAGCCCTGACCGAGTTCCGGCCCGACATTGCCCAACTGAGAGAGCGCCACGCCGCCGAGCCCGGCAATGCCAGACCCGAGTCCAAACGCCAGCATATCCACGCGCCCGGTCGGCACGCCGCAGCAGGCCGCCATCGCACGGTTTTGTGTTACCGCCCGCACGCGCAGTCCAAGCCGCGTTTTGTTGAGAATGAGCCAGGTAAAAAACAGCACCAGCATCACGAAGCCAATAACCACGATGCGGTTCCACGGCAGAATGAGATTCGGCAACGCCTGAATACCGCCCGACAGCCAAGCCGGGTTGGAGACTTCCAGGTTTTGCGGGCCAAACATCATTCGCACCAGCTGGATAAGCATCAGGCTGATGCCCCACGTCGCCAGCAGCGTTTCCAGCGGGCGACCGTAAAGATGGCGGATAATCGTCCGCTCGAGCAACATGCCAATCCCGCCAGTGATGCAGAACGCCACCGGCAGCGCCAGTAGTGGATAAAACGCCAGCCATTGCGGCGCGAACTGGCTCAGCGCCTGCTGCACCAGCCAGGTGCTGTACGCCCCGAGCATCAGCATTTCACCATGCGCCATGTTAATCACGCCGAGCAGGCCATAGGTAATCGCCAGTCCCAATGCCGCGAGCAGCAGGATAGATCCGAGCGAAATGCCCATAAACGCCTGGCCGAGAATATCGCCCCAGAACAAGCGGTGCTGAATCTGCTTCAGACTTTCCGCGGCGGCGGCACGCACCGTGGCGTCAGGTTCATGTTGAGCATCGGTATACGGCTGGAGTCGCGCCTGCGTTTCCGGGTCGGACGAATGACCGAGCAGGGTCATCGCCTGTTTGCGCACGGCGGCATCCGGACTGTTGAGCTGTAAATTAGCCAGAGCGAGTTCCAATTGCTGTTTCACGCCGTCATCGGTTTCCACCTTAAGGCGTTTTTCCAGCATCGGGACCACTTCCGGTCCGGCATCGCGTTGCAGTGTTTTCGCCGCGGCCAATCGTTGTGTGACGTTGTCACTTACAAGCTGATGTGTGGCGAGAGCACCGGCCACCAGATTGCGCAGTCGGTTAGTTAAGCGAACCGGTTTAAGGTCGCCTTGCGGCTGGGCGGAGGCGTCTAAGGCCAACGGTTTGCCGCTTTCCACGCTAAACGCATGATGCGCGGCGTCACTGCGCAGGCTTTCTGCACTTAACGCCTGTAACAGTGGCAGACGCTGCGGTTGCGGATCGGCCGCCCACTTTTCAAGCATCGCCGACTGCTGGCTGCGGTTGGCGGCCACAAAGTCATCCGCATCTCCGGCGTGAGCGAAACACGGCAACAGCGAGGCTACCAACAGCAGCCAGCGGACTGGTTTCATGAAAAACTCCTTTTGTGAATCCGTGCAGTCAGATGCCCTCTCCCCAACCCTCTCCCACAGGGAGAGGGAGGAAACAAGTGACCCGCTCTCCTTTGAAGGAGAGGGTTAGGGTGAGGGGAAAAATCCCACTCAGTTGCTGGCCATCTTCATTGGCTGATCCGATTTCTTATCGTTACCCGGAATGTATGGGCTCCACGGCTCCGCTCGCACCGGCTTATCGGTCTGCCAGACCACGTTGAACTGGCCGTTGCTTTCGATTTCGCCAATCATTACCGGCTTATGCAGATGATGGTTGGTGGCGTCCATTGTCAGCGTAAAGCCCGACGGCGCTTTGAAGGTTTGTCCGGCCATGGCCGCTCGCACTTTGTCGACGTCGGTGGTGCCCGCTTTTTCCACCGCCTGCGCCCACATGTGAATACCCACGTAGGTCGCTTCCATCGGATCGTTGGTCACCACCGAGCCCGCATTTGGCAGGTTGTGGGCTTTGGCATATGCCCGGTAATCCGCAACGAAGCTCTGGTTCGTCGGGTTATCGACGGATTCGAAGTAGTTCCACGCCGCGAGGTTGCCAACCAGCGGTTTGGTGTCAATCCCGCGCAGTTCTTCTTCCCCGACCGAGAACGCCACCACCGGCACGTCGGTCGCTTTAACGCCCTGGTTAGCCAGCTCTTTGTAGAACGGGACGTTGGAATCGCCGTTGATGGTCGAAACCACCGCCGTTTTTCCGCCCGCGGAGAATTTTTTGATATTGGCGACGATGGTCTGGTAATCGCTGTAGCCAAACGGGGTGTAGACCTCTTCGATGTCTTTATCCTGCACGCCCTTCGAGTGCAGGAACGCGCGCAGAATTTTGTTGGTGGTGCGCGGATAGACGTAGTCGGTGCCGAGCAGGAAGAAGCGTTTGGCCTCCCCGCCGTCTTCACTCATCAGATACTGCACCGCCGGAATAGCCTGTTGGTTCGGCGCGGCCCCAGTGTAAAACACGTTAGGCGACATCTCTTCGCCTTCATACTGCACCGGATAGAACAGCAGCCCGTTCAGCTCCTCGAACACCGGCAACACCGATTTACGCGAAACCGACGTCCAGCAACCAAACACCGCCGCCACGTTGTCCTGGGTCAGCAGCTGGCGCGCCTTTTCAGCAAACAGCGGCCAGTTTGAGGCCGGGTCAACCACCACCGGTTCAAGCTTTTTACCGAGCACGCCGCCCTTGGCGTTGATCTCGTCGATGGTCATCAACGCCACGTCTTTCAACGGCGTTTCGGAAATCGCCATCGTTCCGGACAGCGAATGCATAATTCCCACTTTGATGGTGTCAGCGGCGTACACGCTGAAGCTAATACCGAGAGCAATCGTGGAAGCAGAGAGAGCAAAAGCTTTAAGCAAAGTTCGACGGCGCATGATTCACTCCTGAAAGAGACAGCAACAAGGATTAAAAACATCGGTGTAGTCGTCAGGAGACAGGCAAGAAAGATGCCAACGTGGGGAGACGTACGTAAAACAGGCGAGTGAACGTAGCTAACAAGGAGGTAACTTGAAGGGCGAAGGGTATGTGGAACGTCCGATTCAGGGCAACGTTGCTTCAAAAGAGTGCAGCGCTGCCCTGTGAGTTAAACCTTACCAGACGTCGGCGGCAATCTCGGTCACCAGACGGACTTTCTGCCACTGCTGGGCTTCTGTCAGGCTGTTGCCCTCTTCGGTAGAGGCAAAACCGCACTGCGGGCTGAGGCAAATCTGCTCTTTCGCCACGTACTGCGCCGCTTCTGCCAGGCGCGCTTTCACGCCCTCCGGATTTTCCAGTTCACCGTTTTTGGTCGTGATCAGGCCCAGAACCACCTGCTGCTTGCCCGGACGCACAAAGCGCAGCGGCGCGAAGTCACCAGAACGGTCGTTATCGTATTCGAGGAAGAACGCATCGACGTTAACGCTGCCGAACAGCACTTCCGCCACTGGCTCGTAGCCGCCAGAGGAGATCCACGTTGAGCGGAAATTCCCACGGCACACGTGCAGCCCGATGGTTAAATCGTCCGGCTTGCCTTCCAGCGCTTTGTTCAACACCCGGGCGTAGGTTTTCGCCAGCTCATCCGGATTATCGCCGCGCTCACGCACCTGCTGGCGCTGTTCATCAGAACAGAGATACGCCCAGACGGTGTCATCGAGCTGCAAATAGCGGCAGCCTGCATCATAAAATGCGCGGATTGCGTCGCGCCAGGTGGTGGCTAAGTCGTCAAAATAATCCGCCAGATCCGGGTAAACCGTGGCATCGATACCTTTGCGACCGCCGCGGAAATGCAGCACGCTCGGGCTTGGAATGGTCATTTTCGGCTGGGCGTCGCCGCTGATGCTTTTCAGATAGCGGAAATCGTCGAGCATCGGGTGCGAACCGAAACCAAGCTTGCCCGTCACGCGCACGCCGTGGGCTTTGGTTTGTACCCCGTTAAACTGAATGCCCTGGTCAGAATCGTAACGCTCAACGCCCTGTAAACCGTCGAAGAAGCCAAAGTGCCACCACGCCCGGCGAAACTCACCGTCGGTGACCACGTTCAGGCCGCAGTCACACTGGTGCTGAACCACGTGGAGGATCGCTTCATCTTCCACCGCTCGCAGCGTCTGGGCGTCGATAGCGCCTTCCGCAAACTGCTGGCGGGCGTGTTTAATGCTGTCTGGACGTAAAAAACTGCCAACGATATCGGCGCGGTATGGGGCGGTGTGACGTGACATGGTCTCTCCTCGTCGCCAGGCAAATGATTGCCTGGCGTGATAATTGCGAAATCAACACTTAGACTTCTGGATGGCTATATGTCTTCAACTTGCCATGCGGAAGAGGCGCTGGCAAACGAGATAAATTCATCACCCGTGAAAAAAATTCATGATGAGGCAAACGTCAGACCTTCATCCGCCCAGCCAGTGAGTCCACCGATCATGATTTTTACCGGGCGGCCAAGCTGTGCGATCTTCAGCGCCGCCCTGTCGGCACCGTTACAATGCGGCCCCGCGCAATAGACCACGAACAGCGTTTCCGGCGGCCAGTCGCGCAAGCGCTCTTCGGTAAGATAACGATGTGGAAGATGCAGCGCGCCGGGCAGATGGCGACGGGCGAACGTTTCAGGCGAACCCACAACGTGCAGCAGGACAAAATCCACCTCTCCGCTTTCAATGACTGAATGCACATCATCACAGTCCGTTTCGACGCTCAAACGGCGCTGAAAATGGGCAATGGCGTCCTGCGGTCTCGCCGCAGGGATCTCAGTGACATAACTCATGGTATTTCCCTCTTGTTGTGTTGACGGGTGTCGTGTTACCACTTATCTCAACAAAAATTTAGGACACGCACCGCCCGCCGATATGACAGAAATCGCCAGGATAATGACAAACGCTTCCCGACCGCTGGTCGTGGCCCTCGCCTACGATGGCCTGTGCACATTTGAATTTGGCGTCGCCGTCGAAATTTTTGGTCTGCCACGCCCGGAGCTGGGCGAAAACTGGTATCGCTTTGCGGTGGCCTCGGTGGACGACGGCGAACTGCGCGCAACAGGAGGAATACGTGTTGTAGCCGATGGCGGTTTTGAGCTTATGGAACAGGCGGACACCCTCGTGATCCCCGGCTGGCGCGGCGTGGACGCCCCCGTGCCGCAGGCATTGTGCGAAGCGTTGCGCCGGGCACATCAGCGGGGCTGTCGGCTGATGTCGATTTGTTCTGGCGTGTTTGTCCTCGCGGCCAGCGGCTTGCTGGACGGGCGTCAGGCCACCACCCACTGGCGTTATACCGAAGAATTGCAGCGGCGTTTCCCCGCCGTTCAGGTGGTGGAAAATGTGCTGTACGTCGGCGGCGACGGGCTGATGACCTCGGCGGGGAGCGCGGCGGGGATTGATTTATGCCTGCACGTGGTGCGCAGCGATTTTGGACTGGAAACCGCCAACAATGTCGCGCGTCGGTTAGTCGTGCAGCCGCATCGCGACGGCAGCCAGACCCAGCAGCTTGAGCGCCCGGTGGCGCGCAGCCGGGAAAGCGAACGCCTCGGGCAACTTTTTGACTGGCTTCACGCCCATCTTGCCGAAACGCATACTCTGGAATCGCTGGCCCAGCGGGTTGGGATGAGCCCGCGCACCTTGCTGCGACGTTTTCAGGAAGCCACTGGTGTCACGCCCGCTCGCTGGTTGCTCAATGAACGGTTACAGCGTGTGCAGCAGGCCTTAACTGACAGTCGCCTCAGCGTCGAACACATCGCCGCGAATAATGGTTTTGGCACCTCCAGCGCCCTGCGCCATCATTTTCAGCAACGCTACACGATGAGCCCGCAAGCCTTTCGAAAAAAATTTACTCAAGTGGCTAAATAATTCACATAATTAACGATTCGTTTAGATTGACTCCGGTATTCTCTGTTCATCGCGGCTAATTAAGGTAAGTGAGGATTTTATCGTACGCTTTTAACATAAACGGAGGTTTATCATGCTGGGAAATATGCATGTCTTTATGGCAGTATTGGGAACTATCGTATTCGCCGGTTTTCTTGCTGCGTATTTCAGCCATAAATGGGATGACTAATGAACACTGACAGTCCCGACCCGTAACGGCCCCTTGTTGCTTATCGCACAAGGGGCTTTTTGTTGGAATTTATCCCGGCGGCGAGAAATTAAAGACAAAAAAAACCGCCAACGGTGTGGCGGTAAATGCTTGCATGGATAGATTTGTGTTTTGATTTTTCAGCAAATCGGGCGCGTCCGTGCCTTATTTGCCTAATACGCTCAGACTACCACTCCGAACGTCAATGAAGCCTAAACGAATCGGATATTAACCTTTTACCCTGCGAGTTCAGTCGTGGGTTATCGCGACGGACCGAATTACAGGCACCCTGCGTGTTTTTTTCACCCCGGCCTTAATCTGTTGATTTTGTTTTCTAGTGAGCTCTGGGCGACACGTTCCGTCAGCTTCACTAACTTGTGTGCAGCCTGATTTTTCCAATTGGGCACGATAGGCCTGACTAATGGCAGAAGCAGGAAATGAAACGATCCCGCCTACTACCAGCATTGTTGCTACCATCATTATCTTTTTATTCATCATTCAATCCTGAGTATTATTAGAATAGCGCCCCTGTCAATGCAGTATTGTTTATCATTCCTTGTTTATGCTGGGCGTATTGTTGCTCACTCGCGTTATGTGCCAATGCATCATATTTATTTATGCGCAGAATGAACAGATCCATTAAGCAGTGGATTATGTGTTTTTATCTTGTTGATTCACAAAGCATTGTGGTTTTTAATTTGCGTTATGTTGAGAGAGTGTATCTAAGGTGTATTACGGATAAAGATAGTGTTTTTAATAACTGTATAAATAGCGCATCAGATAATTCTAAATCATAACAATTAATGGGGTTTTACGTCCCACCCGGTGGCGCTACGCCGGCCGGGCACGATTATTCGCTCAACCCGCGATTGATAAGCATCGGTTCCGGCAGCGGATCGTGTCCACGCCATTCGCGGTACAACACGTCCAAATCACTGCTGTTGCCGCGTGATAAAATCGCTTCGCGGAATCGCTGACCATTTTCACGCGTCAGGCCGCCCTGTTCGACAAACCACTGATAGCCGTCATCCGCCAGCATTTGCGTCCAGATATAGGCGTAATAACCCGCGGCATAACCGCCGCCAAAAATATGCGCAAAATAGCTACTGCGATAGCGCGGCGGTACGGCAGTCAAATCGAGTTTTTCTCCACGAATGGCCTGCTGTTCAAACGCGTCCACGTCGTCAGGCAGCGTTTCAGCCGTCTGCGTATGCCAGTTCATGTCCAGCAGTGCGGAACTGACCAGTTCGGTCATGTCGTAACCTTTATTGAACGTCGCGGCACGCATCATGCTGTCGCGAAGATTTTCAGGCATCGGCTCTCCGCTCTGATAATGACGCGCAAAGCGGGCAAACACCTGTGGATGACGAGCCCAGTGCTCGTTAATTTGCGACGGAAATTCGACAAAATCGCGTGGCGTGCGCGTCCCGGACAGGGTTGGATAGCGCTGGACGGCGAACAGTCCGTGCAGCGTGTGACCGAATTCGTGGAACAGCGTTACCACATCGTCCCAGCTCAGCAACGCCGGGTTACCCGCCGTCGGTTTCTGATAGTTGCAGACGTTGTAAATCACCGGGCGTTGTTCAAGCAGCGTCGACTGCGTGACGTAGTTATCCATCCACGCGCCGCCGCCTTTCGAATCACGGGCAAAGAAATCGCCGTAGAACAGCGCCAGACCCACACCATTGGCGTCAAAAATTTCCCAGACGCGAACATCCGGGTGGTAAACCGGGATATCGAAACGCTCGACAAAACGGATGCCAAACAGCTGCGAAGCGGTCCAGAACACGCCGTCGGTCAGCACGTTATTCAGCTCCAGATACGGTTTGATTTGCGCTTCGTCAAGATCGTAACGCGCCAGTCGCACCTGCTCGGCGTAGTAGTTCCAGTCCCAGGCCTGTGCCTGAAAACCGCCCTGCTGCTCATCAATCACGTGCTGAATATCGGTCAGTTCACGTTCGGCGCGTGCCCGGGCGGCGGGGGCAATCTGGCGCATAAAGGCGAAGGCGGCTTCCGGCGTTTTTGCCATCTGGTCAGCCATACTCCAGCTCGCGTAATCACGATAGCCCAGCAGCGCGGCCTGTTTTGCGCGCACGGTGATCAGACGCAAAATCAGCGTCCGGGTGTCGTTCCCGTCGCCTTTCTCATTGCGTAACCAGCCCGCATCGAACAGATTTTTACGGGTTTGCCGATCACGAAGCTGTGCCAGCGCTGGCTGTTGTGTGCTGTTAAGCAAGGGCAAAAGCCAGCGATCGTTCAGCCCTTTTTCACAGGCCGCGCTGGCAGCAGCGGTAATATCTTCCGGGCTAAGACCCTCCAGCTGATGCGGGTAATTCAGCACAAGACCACCGGATTTCGCGGCGGCCAGCAGCCGTTGGTGAAACTGGGTGCTGAGCGTCGCGGCTTCGGTGTTCAGCGTGCGCAGCTCGGCTTTTTGCGCAGGCGCAAGTTTCGCCCCCGCCAGAACAAATTGCTGATGAATAACGTCGACTAACCGCCGCGATTCCGCATCCAGACCTAACGTTTCCCGCTGCTGCCAGAGGGCGTCGACGCGGGCGAACAGCGCCTCATTGAGGTACAGATCGTTGGATAATTCCGCCAGTTCCGCAGAGAACTGCTCGTCGAGACGCTGGAGCGTGTCGTTGGTGTGGGCGGCGGTCATGGCAAAAAATATGGACGTGACGCGGCCCAGCAGCTCGCCGCTTTTCTCCAGCGCCACTAAGGTGTTGTCGAACGTTGCGGGGGCGTTGTTCCCGGCAATCGCCGCGATCTCTTCGCGCTTTTGGCGCAGGGCTGCATCGAACGCGGGACGGTAATGACCGTCCTCAATCACATCAAAACGCGGGGCCTGATAAGGCAACAGGCTGACGCTTAAAAACGGGTTCTCACTGCTCATCACGGACTCCTGAAAACGGGATTCTCCTTAGATTAGGCAACCCCTTGATAAACCGCAATGATTTCCCCTGCCACCGCCACGGCGATTTCGGCGGGCAGTTTGCCTTTTACATCCGGCAAGCCAATTGGACAGCGCAGGGTATCCAGCATTTCCCGGGCAATGCCTTTGCCTTCCAGCAGATAGTCAAACCGCTGGCGTTTGGTTTGCGAGCCGATCACGCCCAAATAACGATAGCGTCCCCGACGCAGCAGCGTTTCAGCCAGCGCCAGATCCAGGGGATGATGATGGGTCATCACCACGAACAGGCTGTTATCCGGCGCGTGGCGGGCGATATCACACGGATCTTCGGTGTGATGGCAGCGCACCCCGGCGGGCACCGCGCCAAACTGTGCCTCGCGCTGATCCACCCAGTTCACCCGGCACGGCAGCGTGGCAAGAATGCTCACCAGGGCTTGCCCCACATGCCCAGCCCCAAAGACATACACTTCCGGCTGCGGCAGCCCCCAGGGTTCGAACAGCACCTGGGTCATGCCGCCACAGCACTGGCCGGTGCGCGCGCCGAGGGCGAACGTTTCCTGACGCGGGGCCTGGACACCGGACTGCAACATTTCACGCGCGATGGCGATGCACTGAAACTCCAGATTACCGCCGCCGATAGTCAGCCAGCTTTCTTCGCGACTGACGACCATCTTGGTGCCCGCCTCACGCGGCACCGAGCCTTTATCCTGCAACAGCGTCAACATTACCGCGGGCATGCGACGCTCGCGCAATGACATCAGCACGTCCAGCCATTCGTCAGATTTCATTCTCGCCCGCCTCCAGCTGAGTGACGCCTGCCAGCACTCTTTCTGGCGTCGCCGGGGCGTCGAGCATTGGGTGATGACGATAATCTGCCACCGACGCCACCGCATCCTGTAACGCGCACCACACCGAAATACCGAGCATAAACGGCGGTTCGCCCACCGCTTTTGAGCGATAAACCGTTTCGGCGCTGTTGGCGTGAGCCTCGAGCAGTGAGACGTTAAACACCTCCGGCATGTCGCTTATCGCCGGGATTTTGTAACTCATTGGCCCATCGGTCAGTAGCCGTCCATTGTTATCCCACTTCAGCTCTTCAGTGGTCAGCCAGCCCGCGCCCTGCATGAACCCGCCCTCAATCTGGCCGATATCCAGCGCCGGGTTCAGCGACTGCCCGACGTCATGCAGAATATCGGTGCGCAGCAGACGATATTCCCCGGTCAGCGTGTCGACGATCACTTCGGAACAGGCCGCGCCCCAGGCGAAGTAATAGAACGGTTCGCCGCGCCCGGCCTCGCGGTCATAATGAATCCCCGGCACTTTATAGAATCCGGTCGCCGAAAGCGGAACCTGATTGAGCCACGCCAGCATCGCCACGTCGGCAAAACTGAAATAGCGCTCGTTGACCTGCACCACGCCGTTGCAAAACGTCACCCGATCTTCGGGGCACTGGTGAAGCGCACAGAGCATCTCCACTAAGCGCTGTTTCAGGGTCTGCGCGGCAATTTCTGCGGCTTTACCGTTGAGGTCGGCCCCGGACGATGCCGCCGTCGGCGAGGTATTCGGCACTTTGCCGGTGCTGGTGGCGGTAACCTGAATCGCATCGAGTGGGATTTGCAGTACGTTCGCCACAATTTGCGCCACTTTGGTATTCAGCCCCTGACCCATTTCGGTGCCGCCGTGGTTAAGCTGCAGCGTGCCGTCGCTGTAAATCAGGATCAGCGCCCCAGCCTGATTGAGGAAACTGGCGGTAAACGAGATGCCGAATTTGACCGGCGTCAGCGCCAACCCGCGCTTGAGTACCGGGCTTTGCGCGTTAAAGCGGGCGATTTCCGCCCGACGCTGGGCGTAGCGCGCGGAATCCGCCAGCTGACCGATAACCGTTTGCGCCAAATTCTGTTTTACCGGCTGGTGATAATGGGTGATGTCGCGCCCTTCGCCGCCGTAGGCGTTAATTCGGCGAACCTGCAGCGGGTCGAGGGATAACCGGCGGGCAATGGCATCCATGATCTGTTCGATGGCGACCATGCCCTGTGGTCCACCGAAGCCGCGAAACGCGGTGTTTGACGCCAGATGGGTGCGGCAGCGATAGCCGGTCACGCGCGCGTCGCCGAGGTAATAGGCGTTATCGGCGTGGAACATGGCCCGATCGCAGATTGAACCGGACAAATCCAGCGAGTAGCCGCAGTTGGCGGCCAAATCAATCACCACGCCGTGCAGTATGCCGTCGTCGTTGAAGCCCACATCGAAGCGTACAAAGAACGGGTGGCGTTTGCCGGTGATGCGCATGTCATCCCGACGCGAAAGGCGCAACTTCGTCGGGCGGCCGGTCACCCGCGCTGCCAGTGCGGCATGGCAGGCAATCCCTGCCGCCTGCGTTTCTTTCCCACCAAACCCGCCGCCCATCCGGCGAACGTCCACGGTGACTTTGCTTTGCGTCACGCCCAACACCGAGGACACCAGTTTCTGCACTTCGGTCGGGTGCTGCGTTGAGGACCAGATTTGCATCGCGCCCTCTTCGCCCGGCAGCGCCATTGCCACCTGGCCTTCGAGATAGAAATGCTCCTGTCCGCCGATATGGAACTGGCCCTGTAACCTGTGTGGCGCAGCGGCCAGCGCCGCGTCGGCATCACCACGCTGCTGGACGTGCGGCTGTTCGACAAAATGCTGTTGCGCCAGCGCCTGTTCGACATCCAGCACCGCATCCAGGGGTTCAATCGTTATCTTCGCCGCTAACGCCCCGGCACGCGCGGCGTCATACGTATCAGCGGCAATCATCAGCACCACCTGCCCGTGATATTCCACCGTGTCTTTGGCAAACAGAGGGTCGCCCGGTGCCAGCGGCCCGATATCCAGTTCGCCCGGCACGTCCTGCCAGCTCAGTACGCGCACCACACCCGGCACCTGCAAACAGGCGGCGGTGTCGATGTGCGTAATACGCCCGTGGGCGCATTCGCTGAGCACCGGACAGAGATGCAGCATCCCGGTGAGCGGCGTTTTATCGTCAATGTATTCTGCCGCGCCGCTGACGTGACGCTCGGCGCTTTCATGCACGCGGGATTTGCCCACGCGGCCGTTTAACTGCTCAAGAAACTGCGCTTTGAGCACCGTTTCGGAAATGACTGGCGGTTTAGCGGACATAATCAGTCACCTCCACGAGATGTTCAGACGTCATGTGCAGGAAATAGCGTTTCAGCAGGTTTTTCGCCACTTGCAGGCGATATTCCGCGCTGGCGCGGGCGTCGCTCAGCGGCGAGAAATCCTCCGCCAGCGCAGCGCAAGCGGCGTTCAGCGTGTCACGATTTACCGCCCGACCAACCCACGCAGCTTCGCACTCTACCGCTCTGGCAGGCGTGGCCGCCATGCCGCCAAAGGCGATGCGCGCCCGGCTCACGACGCCGTCGCTGACCTCCAGATTAATGGCGGCAAACACCGACGAAATGTCGTCTTCCCGCCGCTTTGAAACTTTCCATAATTGCAGGTTTCGTGACAACGTCACGTCCTCAATGAGGATATGACTGATGAACTCCCCCGGCTGCATGACGGTTTTACGGTAGCCAATAAAGAAATCGGTCAGCGCCACGTCGCGCGTTTGTGCGCCACAGCGCAGCCGAAGCCGTGCGTCGAGGGCCAGCAGCGGCGGGGCGCAGTCGCCAATGGGTGATGCATTAGCGATGTTGCCCCCCAGCGTGCCCTGATTGCGAACCTGCTGCGACGCAAAACGATCGAGCATCTCGCTGAAGGCTGGGATCGGTTCTTTCAGCTGTTGCTGTAGGGTGTCCAGGGTGGTCATCGCGCCAATCAACAGACGGTTGCCCTGCCGTTCGATGCCGCGCAGTTCTTCTACCCGCCCCAGTGAAATGAGCGGGCTGTGACGCTGGTACGCCTGGGTCACCAGCAAATTAAGATCGGTTCCGCCCGCCAGCAGTCTCGCCTGCGGGTATTGGGCATAACTTTCTGCCAGCGCATCGAGTGTCTCTGGCATCAGCAAGCGTTCATCCGTTGGCTCGCCAAGGGCCTGAAGCTGGGCCACCGTTTGCGCCTCCTGCGCATCGAATTTATCCGCACAGGATTCAGACAAAATGCGCATTGCCGCTTCAACAATCGGCCGATAGCCAGTGCAGCGGCACAAATTGCCGCCCAGCTGATGGGCCACCGTCGCGCTGTCTGCCTTCGCGCCGTTTTTATGCATGGCGAAGGCCGACATCACAATCCCCGGCGTGCAAAAACCGCACTGGGAGGCATGCCCGCAGGCCAGCGTCCGCTGCACCGGATGCAGTTCGCCGCTGTCCGCCAAATCTTCCACCGTCAGCAGTTGCTTGCCATGCAGCTGGCCGACCAATAACAGGCAGGCGTTAGCACTCTGGTAGCGAATTTTGCCGTCGTCGACGCTGCCGAGCACCACCGTGCAGGCCCCGCAGTCGCCCGATGCACAGCCCTCTTTGGTACCGCAGCGCAGACGGTCGTTTCGTAGCCAATTCAGCACCGTCAGATTGGGGTCGACATTTTCAAGCATAACCGGCTGTTGATTGAGTAAAAATTGGGTCATGCCGCCACCTCCAGCCCATCACGGTTCCAGGCACATTCCCCGTTGATCCACGTTTGGTCGATATTCCGATCATCGCCGAGGGTCATCAGCATAAACAGCTGTTCGTAGATATCCTTGCAACGGGCGTTGCGCATTTGCTGAAGCGGCGAAACCGCTGGGTCCAGCACCACAAAATCCGCCTCTTTGCCGCCGCTGAAATTGCCGATGTGCTCATCAAGACACAGCGCTCGCGCACCGCCGAGGGTCGCGTGATAGAACGCCTCGCTGGCGCACAGTTTGTAGCTTTGCAGCTGGCCGATCTTGTAGGCTTCGCCGAGCGTGCGCAGCATGTTGAATGTGGTTCCGGCACCCACGTCGGTGCCGATGCCCATTTTCACTTTCTTCTGCCAGCAGGTTTGTAGGCGGAACAAGCCACTGCCGAGGAACAGATTCGAGGTCGGGCAAAACGCCACCGCCGAGTCGCTGTCATGCAGGCAGTCCCACTCCGCATCCTGTAAATGAATAGCGTGGGCGAAGACGCTCCGTTTACCGGTCAGGCCGTAGTGATGGTAGACGTCGAGGTAGTTTTCATGTTCCGGCCACAGGCTTTTCACCCACGCTATTTCCTGCGGATTTTCACTCAGATGGGTGTGCAGCCAAGTGTCCGGGAACGCTTCGCGCAGCCGCTGCACCGCTTCGAGCAGCGCGGGCGTTGAGGTTGGTGCAAAACGTGGGGTGATGGCGTAGCCGAGGCGCTGATGGTTGTGCCAGCGCATTATAAGCTCGCGGGTTTGTTGGTAGCTCTGCTCGGCAGTTTCCGTTAAATAGTCAGGCGCGTTGCGGTCCATCATCACTTTCCCGGCAATGAGACGCATATTTTGCTGCGCCGCGGCGGCAAACAGCGCGTCAACCGATTCCGGGTGCACGGTGCCGAACACCAGCGCGGTGGTGGTGCCATTCGACAGTAATTGGTTGAGGAAGAATGCCGACATTTGCGCCGCATGTCCGGCATTGCCGTACTGGCTTTCCACCGGGAAGGTGTAGGTGGTCAGCCATTCGAGTAGCTGTTCGCCAAACGCGCCGATCATTTCGGTTTGCGGATAATGCAGATGGGTGTCAACGAAGCCCGGCACGATAAGCTTGCCGCGTAGGTCTATCCAGTCGTCCGGCTGTTTTAGCAGTGACTGCCCTTCTTCCCAGCTCATTAGCGCGAGGATGCGGCCTTCAGCGATGAACATCAGCCCATCATCCACGTAGCGCGCCTGTCGGGCGATGTCCTCTGGGCTGTCAGCCGTTGCGGCAATATCAAAAAAGCGCCCGCGCAGCGCGTAGCGATAGTCGACCATTCTGACCTCTACTTATCCCAGTTAGATCCGGGTTATTTATGCAGGTGTATTGTCAGAATAGTATTGCAAAGAGAATGCCAGCTTTATTTTTGCGATTTCCGTTATATTTCAGTACGTTATTAATTATTCATTCATTTGCGCAACAAAATGAATAATATTCAGCTCGCAACCGTTTGCTTATTCCGGCAATCGGTTTCCTTGCATAAATATTCCTCTACATTTTGGTAATAACGAAAACAGCTGCGTAAAACGTCGCACAACGCTGAGGCAGATGCACCCTTTTCGCGCCCGGTAACGGGGCGTTAAAGTGGTACAACAGGTTGCAAAGTTCCGTTCCCGAAGGCCGACCACGCGTGGTATGGTATGGCAACAGTTAACGCATTGAGGAACAGGAAGAATGATTGTACTTGTTACCGGAGCGACCGCCGGGTTTGGTGAGAGCATCACCCGCCGTTTCATCGCCAATGGCCATAAAGTTATTGCCACCGGACGCCGTCATGAGCGTCTACAGGAATTGAAAGATGAACTGGGCGACAGCATTCTGACCGCGCAGCTTGACGTGCGTAACCGCGCGGCTATCGAAGAGATGATGGCTAACCTCCCCGCTGAATGGCGCAATATCGACATTCTGGTCAATAACGCCGGACTAGCGCTGGGCATGGAGCCTGCGCATAAAGCCGACGCGGACGACTGGGAAACCATGATCGACACCAACAACAAGGGTCTGGTGTTCATGACCCGGGCAGTGCTGCCGGGCATGGTTGAGCGCAACGGCGGGCATATCATTAACATCGGTTCTACCGCCGGAAGCTGGCCGTATGCGGGCGGCAACGTCTACGGCGCGACCAAAGCGTTCGTTCGCCAGTTCAGCCTGAACCTGCGCACCGATCTGCACGGCACCGCCGTTCGCGTGACCGATGTTGAACCAGGCCTGGTGGGCGGTACGGAGTTCTCAAACGTACGCTTCAAAGGCGACGACGCGAAAGCAGAAAAATCCTATGAAAATGCCAACGCGCTGTCTGCGGAAGATGTGACCGAAGCCGTGTGGTGGGTCGCGACGCTGCCAAAACACGTTAACATCAATACCCTTGAAATGATGCCTGTCAGCCAGTCCTTTGCTGGTCTGAGCGTTCATCGTCAGGGCTAAGCGATTCTACTCCGTCCGGCCTGCGGGCCGGACTGGGCTTAGCATCATATTCAGCGTAAAATAACGCACTTCCCCCGCAATGAAGAAAGAGCAATGGCCGCAGAATCGCAACTCAATCCGACACAGCCCGTGAACCAGCAAATCTACCGTATTTTGCGCCGGGATATCGTGCACTGCCTGATAGCGCCGGGTACGCCGCTGTCCGAGAAAGAGATTTCGGTTCGTTTTGACGTTTCACGCCAGCCGGTGCGTGAAGCCTTCATCAAGCTGGCCGAAAACGGGCTGATTCAGATTCGCCCCCAGCGCGGCAGCTACGTCACTAAAATTTCGCTTTCGCAGGTGCGCAACGGCTGCTTCGTGCGCCAGGCCATCGAGTGTGCGGTGGTGCGACGTGCGGCAACGATGATTACCGACGCCCAGTGCTATCAACTGGAGCAAAACCTGCACCAGCAGCGGATCGCCATTGACCGCCAGCAGCACAACGATTTCTTCCAGCTCGACGATGAATTTCACCAGTTACTGTCTCAGATTGCCGACTGCCAGCTTGCCTGGGACACCATCGAAAACATTAAAGCCGCCATCGACCGCGTGCGTTATATGAGCCTCGACCACGTTTCCTCGCCGGAAATGCTGTTACGTCAGCATCAGGATATTTTCAGCGCACTGGAAAAACGCGATGTGGAGGCGGTCGACAAAGCGATGACCGTTCATCTACAGGAAATAAGTGAATCGGTGTTGTTGATTCGTCAGGAAAATAGCGAGTGGTTTAGCGAAGAGTAATGACATTTTAGTCAGCCCGGCAAGCAACACGCCGCCGGGCATCCGTATTTACAGCTTTTCAGCAAAGGCCGCGACGGTCGCTTTGGCCCCTTTCTCCAGCAGCGACAGATAAGCATTTGTCACCTGCGAGACAAATTTCCCCTCCAGCGGCAGCTCATTACCGAAGATGGCCTCGATGCCCAGCAGCGCTTTCACGCGGGCTTCGCCCTGTTCACTGTTTTTCACCACATTCTCAAGCGTGCTGAGCAGCGGATCGCACACTTCAATCGCCGCGCCCTGCTCATCTGTGCCGTCGACATAGCGCATCCAGCCTGCCACGCCCAGCGCCAGCAATGAGAAATCACTGTTATGCACCAGATGCCAGCGGACAGAATCCAGCATACGCTGGGGCAGTTTCTGGCTGCCGTCCATGGCGATCTGCCAGGTACGATGGCGCAGCGCCGGGTTGCTGTAGCGCGCAATCAGTTGGTCAGCGTAACGGCCCAGATCAACGCCCTTCACTTTCAGCGTCGGGGCCTGTTCTTTCAACATCAGCGCGTGCGCGGCGCGACGATAATTTTCGTCTTCCATGCAGTCGTTAATGTGCTGATAACCGGCCAGATAGCCCAGATACGCAAGGAAAGAGTGGCTGCCGTTGAGCATACGCAGCTTCATTTCTTCGAACGGGATGACGTCGGCTACCATTTCGGCCCCGGCTTTTTCCCACTGTGGACGCCCGGCAACAAAGTTGTCTTCAATAACCCACTGGCGGAATGGCTCACAGGCCACGCCTGCCGGGTCACGCACACCGGTGATAGCTTCGATTTTATCCAGTGTTTCGGCGGTGACGGCGGGCACAATGCGGTCAACCATGGTCGACGGGAAGGTGACATGCTGTTCGATCCACGCAGCCAACTCGCTGTCCAACGCGCGCGCATAGGCACGTACCACGTTCCCGAGCACATGGCCGTTTTCCGGCATGTTGTCGCAGGACATCACGCTGAACGGCGCCAGACCTGCGGCTCTACGACGGGCCAGCGCTTCGACCACCACCCCCGGCGCGGACGTTGGCTGATGGGGGTTTAGCAGATCGGCGGCGATCATCGGGTGACCGAGATTCAGTTCGCCTGTCGCCGGAGAGTGACAGTAGCCTTTTTCAGTGATGGTCAGCGAGATAATTGCCACCTGCGGCTCGCACAGTTTTGCCAGCACGGTTTCGAGACCGTCGACCTGAGCGTGCAAGGCTTCTTTCACGACACCCACAATGCGCGCAGTCCACGCATCGGCGGACATTTCTGCCACGGTATACAGGTTATCCTGTCGCTTGAGATCGGCGATTTGCTGCTCGCCGCCAATCAGATTGATTTCGGTGTAGCCCCAATCGCTGTTGTGATCCTGAGCTAAAATATCGGCATAAACGGCTTGATGTGCGCGGTGAAATGCGCCAAAGCCGAGGTGCACGATGCGAGGCACCAGTGCGTTACGATCGTAGGCGGGTACGGTCGCCTTAGCGGTTAAAAGCGTGTTTTCCATTTTATGACTCACTGTTGAGGACGCTCATTGCCATACTAGAATAACCCGCGAACAAACCCGGACTTTGATTTACGTTAATTTCCGCGCAAGTGGTATGACATGAATTCAAAGTTGTGTGACAGCCTTAACAGGAATCGGCTGTCACATTGACGATCAGCTATATTGCCCCAGCCGTGCATCCGCCTTTGCGGGCTGACGTTCAGCGGCATCCTGCGGCAAACTCAAATCACGGTCACAGACTTCCGGCATCAGCACCGCAGAAATCAGGCCAATCACTGAATAGCAGATAACCATCGCCACCATCGGCCACCAACTGCCGGTGACGTTGCAAAAGATCCCCGCCAGTAGCGGACCAAAACCTACCGCCACCAGGCCGCCCGCCTCTTTGGCAATCGCCATGCGAGTGAAGCGGTTACGCGAGCCAAACATTTCCGCCATGGTGATATTTTCCAGCGCGAACAGACCGAGCACCGCCACGTTGTGAATGACGATCAGGCTCAGCATGATGGTGCTGGCGCTGTAACTTTTATCGACGATGATCGCCAGCATTGGATACGCCAGAATGATCGACGAGATGCTGAGGATGATGTACGGCAGACGACGACCTACTTTGTCCGACAGCCAGCCCTGCAGAGGAATAGTAATGAACCCGATGACCGAGCTAATCATCAGCGCATCGGTCGGGATCGCTTTATCAAACAACAGCGTTTGCACCAGATAACCGGCGAGGAACGTTTGAATCAGACCCGAGTTTCCAGCCTGGCCGAAGCGCAAACCGGTTGCCAGCCAGAATGATTTACTGCGGAACATGGCCCCAAGTGAGGTCTCTTCCGGCGCAACCTTCGCGGCCACCGTGCCGTTTTCGCTGACTTTCTCAAACACCGGGCTTTCTTTGAGGTTCAGGCGCAGCCAGATGGCGAAAATCATGACCACTACGCTGGCGAGGAACGGCACACGCCAGCCCCACGCAACCAGTGACTCCCTGTCGAGCACGAAGAACATCACCGCCCAGATTGCGGTGGCGCTGAGCGTGCCGCAGTTGGTGCCCATCGCCACCAGTGAGGAAATGATCCCGCGTTTTCCCTTCGGCGCATATTCGGCCAGCATCGTCCCTGCCCCTGATATCTCCGCACCGGCACCCAGACCTTGCACGATACGCAGCGTGACCAGCAGCACCGGTGCGAAAATGCCAATCTGCGCGTAGGTCGGTAATACGCCGATTAGCGTGGTGCAAATTCCCATCATGGTGATGGTGATGAACAATACTTTTTTGCGCCCAATCCGGTCGCCCATTTTGCCAAAGATAAACGCGCCGACGATGCGGGCGATATACCCCGCGCCGTAAGTGCCCATCGCTAAAATAAGCGCCATCGCCGCAGACTGTTCAGGGAAGAAAATTTCGTGGAAAACCAGTGCCGCGCCAAGGGAGTAAAGCTGAAAATCCATAAATTCCAGCGCGGTGCCAAGCCAACCGGATACCGCGGCGCGGATCAGGTCTTTGGTGCTACGTACAGGTTGATGTTGCGTCATCGTCGTTATCTCTGAAGTTGAGGACCACGTTCTCGCTGTCGTGATTATTCTGCGAAGGTCAACAGGACCTTGCAGCAGTGCTGCCTGTCTTTCTCAAACCGTGCCATGGCGTCGCTGACGTGCCGGTAATCCATGACGTGCGTAATCAGTTTGTCGGGATCGATCAGTCCCTTTTCCAGCCAGTCGATCACCACCGGGAATTTGTTGGCGTTCAGGCGTGAGGAGTACAGTGTCAGCTCTTTGCCGGTGATGCCCTGTTGCGTTATGGACGACGGATCGCTTGAGAAACCCATCAGCACGATACGCGCCGCCGGAGAGGCCAGATTCACCGCCTCCGGTAAAATTGACGGATGGCAGGCGGCATCAACAATCAGCGTCGGCTTGATGCCTTTTTCGTCCAGAACCGCCGGCAATGACTGCGCGTCAGTATTGATGGTTAAATCCGCGCCGCAGTGCTCGGCCATCGCCAGACGCTCAGGAATACGGTCGACAACAATCACCTGTTTGACGCGATAGACACCTTTCAGCGCTTGCACCGTCACCAGCCCCATCGGCCCTGCGCCGTATACCAGCGCCACGTCCTGCTCTGTCGGTTTCGCCTGGCCAGTAACGTTCGCCGCGATGGTGAAAGGCTCAATCATCACGGCGTGTTTGTCTTCGATGCTGTCCGGTATACGCCAGGCGTTTTTGGCGGGCACCGCCGCATATTCACTGAAGCCGCCATCACGGTGGACGCCGAGCACCACCAGCGACGTACAGACGTTAGGTTTGCCGACCGAGCACGGGTAACAGTGTCCGCAGCTGAGCACCGGGTCGACGCTGACGCGCTCGCCGATGCGGGCCGGGTTGACGCCCTCTCCTATGGCGTCAATCACGCCAAAGAACTCATGCCCGATAACCCGCGGGTATTTAGCGAACGGATTGTGGCCGCGATAAATATGGCTGTCCGAGCCGCAAATCCCGGCCAGTTTCACCTTGACCCGCACTTCGCCCGTGGCGGGCTGAGGGATGTCGCGCTCTTCAATGAGCAGCTCATTGGGCTGACGAATCACTATGCTTTTCATCAAAACACTCCTTATGGTGACAAAAATACGTTCTGCCACGTAAGGAATACGCTTGCGCCAACTACCATACAAGTATATTGATCAGAAAAAGTTCAGCCGATCACAAAAAAAACGTGGATTAACGAAGAGAGCCCGGCTGCGTTTTCACGCAACCAGGCAGGATAAAGGGATTATTCGATGCGGTCTTTGACGATGAAGAAGTAGCAGAGTGCGCCAGTAAAGGTTACGCAGGCGGCAATCACCAACGCAAGGTTAAAGGAGTGTGTGGTGTCCACCACCCAGCCGGTGACAATCGGGGCGAACGAGGCAAAGACGAAGCTGCCAAAGTTTTGAATGGCCGCCACCGAGGCGACTTTGGTTTCCGCCACCATGACCTGCACCAGGCCCCACGCGGAGGTACCGGCAAAATGTACGCAGAACAGCGCCATCGAAATAAACGCCACCGCCTGCGTCGGCGTGGAGGATTGCACCACCAGCAGCGTGCCTAGCGCCGAAAGGATCAGGCCCAGCACAATAGACGTTTTACGCGTTTTAGCCAGATCGTATCCACGACGCGCCAGCGCATCGACCACAAAACCGTTGGTCCACATCCCGACCGCTGCGGCCAGGAAAGGGATCGCCGCCACCCAGCCCGTTTTCGCGAGGCTAAAGCCTTGCTCCGCCTGTAAATAACCTGGCAGCCAGGCGATGTACAACCAGCCCGTGTAGTTCACACCCGAGAAACCTAAGATCATGCCCCACGTCGTGCGACGTTTAAACAGCGCCAGCCATTCACTGAATGCCAGTTTTGGCCTCGGCGTGACAGGCGCAGACAGGTATTCGCGTTCAGTATTGTTCAGTGCAAACTGCGCGCGGTTGCGATACCACGCGTACCAGCAAATCCCAACCAGAACCCCCGCCAGTCCTATCACCACAAACATGGTCCGCCAGCCCCACGCGAGCTGCATCACCACCAGTGCAGGCGGCGCGATGGCCTGACCAATCACCGTTGACGAGTTAAAAATCCCCAGCGCCGTGCCGCGCTCTTTTTGCACGTACCAGTCGCTGATCGATTTAACGCCCGCAGGCATAAACGGCGCTTCACCAATCCCGAGGCCGATACGCAGCCAAATAAAGTGACTAAACGAGTTCACCACTCCGGTCAACGCCTGCATCGCCGACCAAAAAATCAGTCCCGCGCCCAGCACCAGGCGGGGTCCGAACCGGTCGAGCATGATGCCCGCAGGCAGCTGTGATAAACCATAGGAAAGGGAAAACGCCGAGAGCAGTACGCCGAACTCGGTGGCCGAGAGGCCCAGTTCGCCGCGAATCGCTTCGCCCGCGACGCTCAGCGAAGAGCGATCGAGAAAGTTGACGATCCCAGCGATAAACAGCAGCGCCAGCGTGACCGTCTGGATCGTTTTTATTCTTGCGGGCTTTGCCAGGGCCGCCTGTCCCACTACATCAGTTGCCATAAAATACTCCTGGTCAGTCTTCAACTTGCGCCGTGATACGCAGCGCGAGCCGTTAGAGGTGAATTCCGGCGACTACCATACAAGAAGTGTCAACAAGAAAACTCACAACGATCACATTTTTGAAACATTCAGGAAAATGCCATGCAGGGGAACGATTATTTCTGGCGGTTGTCAGCAAAGTTCTTAAGGTTAAATTAACCTTAGTGAAGGGAGAATGACGTTTCTCTGGATAAGCCCTATGGCCATTGAGGTGCAGTACTATGAGTATCGATAGAATGGCGAAGATGGTGTTACGCCGTCAGGGCATTGGCGTGAAAGACAAAGTCATTCGCTTTCGCGGCGACACCATTATTTTTCGCCTGAGTCAGGACGGTTACGACATCTATATCAACGGTCTGAAAATCAACTCCGTCAAAACACAGGACGTGAATGAGGCGGTGCACATTTACAAAACCACGCTCAGCGGCGCCTGCTGAGAGACGTTTCCTGAGCGACAACCAGGGCAGGTATTCCCTGCGCGGGAGTTGGTGTAAACTCTGCGCGTGGGATTACCGTTTTTAACACCCTAAAGGAAACAGCAATGAAAGTGACTTTTAGCAAACGCCTGTGCCTGACGGCGATGCTGACGCTGGGTGCCATCGTTTATACCGCGAGTGCATCTGCGCAGACCAGCAAGCTCATCATTGAATCCGGTGACAGCGCGCAGAGCAAACAAGATGCGGCGATGGACAAGGAACAGTGGAACGATACCCGGTCGCTTCGTCAGAAAGTAAACACCCGCGTTGAAAAAGAGTGGGATAAAACAGATGTCGCTTTTGATACGCGTGATAAATGCGATAAAAGCGCCAATCTAAATGCGTACTGGGAGCCAAACACCCTGCGCTGTCTCGACAGAACAACCGGTCGACCTCTTACTCCGTAATACCATTGGGCGCCTGCGGGCGCCCTTCTTCCCCCGTTTGACAAGTTTACCCAAATCAAGGAAATCACATGGCCGATGCTTATGCCGTTAAGCTGCGCCCTCTGGAACGCGAGGATCTGCGCTTTGTTCACCAGCTGGATAATAACGCCAGCGTTATGCGTTACTGGTTCGAAGAGCCTTACGAAGCTTTCGTTGAGCTTTCTGACCTGTACGACAAACATATTCACGATCAGAGCGAGCGCCGCTTTGTTATCGAATGCGACGGCGAGAAGGCTGGCCTCGTTGAATTAGTGGAAATCAACCACGTTCACCGCCGTGCAGAATTTCAGATTATTATTTCCCCGGACTATCAGGGCAAAGGGCTGGCGACGAAGGCCGCGATGTTGGCGATGGACTACGGCTTTATGGTGCTGAACCTGTACAAGCTGTATTTAATTGTCGATACCGAAAACGAAAAAGCGATCCACATTTATCGCAAGCTCGGTTTCCAGGTGGAGGGAGAACTCATCCATGAGTTCTTCATTAACGGCGAATACCGAAATACCATTCGGATGTGTCTGTTCCAGCATCAGTATCTGCCGAAACACAAAACGCACACCCTGCTCAAGCCGACGGCTCAGTAATATTCGATGGTATTTTTGATGGTGTAGCGCCGGGTCACTGGCGGCGTTGCGCTGTCATCGACAATCTGCAACTCGCAGCTCAGCGGGTTGTCGTGTCGGTCGTAATCACAGGTCTGCGCCACGTTGCCGATGGTTTTGTCATTCAGAATACTGACCGCGGTGTAATCGAGTTTCTTACGCGCATCCTTCGGCGGCGTCGCCACAATCTTCAGTGTTTCATCGCCACTGGTTGAGGTTTTCCCTAACGGATAGCCTTCGCTGTCGTAGCGATAATCTACGCTTAATGTTTTCCCGTGTGCCGCCACCACAAAGCCATTATCGTCGGTATCCCACGTCATTCCGGCGGCAGGCATTCCCGCTAACTGGCATTTCCCTTGCAGCAAGATGCGTTTTTGCTGGGTGGTGCCGTCGACGTAATAGTTCGCGTCGAGTACCAGCGTCGCGCCGGAGTTGTTTTCCACATCGTGCAGTTCAATCAGATCAAAACAACCTTCTTGCGAGAGTCTGGCACTGACGCGTTTGGTCACTTCGCCCTTCTCGTTCATCAGCGTCTGGCTGAAGTCTTTTACCGGACCCCGCAGCGGATCGAAATCAAATTCATTGGAAAAACTTGCCATCTCCGGCGTAAAAGCAACCGGTGTTGAGGTGTTATCGCAGGCGGTGAGCACGCTGATAAGCGGCACCATAAACAGCAGTTTCTTCACAGACTGTCCTTCAAGGTGGAATTTTCTCAATCATATTAGCAAATACAGCGATTTACACTATAGCAGCAGCCAATCAAGTAAAACACAATATATTCATATCGTTACAGTCATTTTTGTGCCTTTGGGGTAGTACAAAATCGACAAAAAACAGGCTTTATTTTTCAACGAGTTACAAATAGTTTTGGGGAATGACTTTGTCCCCATAATCTTGGCCAAAACTGCATTATTCTAGATCCATACTCAAGCTGACGTCCTGCTGCGAAAGTCGAAAATTAAGGGAGGAAATCATCCAGTCCCTACCCTCCACGCTACCGAAGCCGCTAATGGTGAATTTACTTCTCCCGTCCTCGGCGTCATTTCTGGAATAGCAAGAAGATACAGCAGAACCTCCACCAATTTTTTCGTGCTGTGGGCACGACAACCACTAGCGACGATCTGGGCACCTTGAATATCATTCTTTGGTATCGGGTAGTGAATGATCGGCTCACCGCTATCTACGGTCAGTGTTTTCTGCCATTGACAGAGGAAACGCTTCGCAGATAACACCCCAGTAGAGGGATAACTTATGGTCGCAAAACAGACCTGATTAAAAAATCTTATTTCAATGATTTGAATTTGTGATTTTAATTTCCTCAAACAAACCACAACCATATGTAATTATTAAAATTTACACTACCAAATACTGCACCTGATTTACATTAGCATAAGAAAACCTTACTAAACCTGTGTTTTTATGATTAACTTACATTAAATGAATGACTTTATTGGTTGGTATCGACGAGCCAATTTAAATTGATTTATGATAAATTAGAAGCCCTAGGGATATATGCAACCAATGAACATTAATAGATCCTTATTTTTATATTTAACTATAACTTTACTCTTCCTGACCTCAGCTCTATTATCTAAGAATGTAGCAGCTGAAACAAATCAATGTTACCGGTCATCCAGTAAAGATGCCAACGCATGGAGCTATGATTTCGGTTCAATTATAATGTCTGCTACAGATAACACTGCTGGAATAATTAAAACTGACGTTGCTTCTTTTAATATGAAAGGTAGTGCAGCTTTATGGTGCGATTGTACTAAAAGCAGTAGGCTTTATTTTTCTTCATCAATGAACATTCCTGCTGATGGCGATGGATGGTTTAAACTTAACGATTATCTGGACATCAAGCTAAATATAAACTTTAATGGCACATATCGGAACATTCCCTTTCAGGATGCCAGTACTGGTAGTTCATCAGGTTCATATTGTCAACAACAAAATATTATTGGTGGGACACCTACTGGTGGCAGTGGTAAGTTAAGTCTAAAAATCACACATCCTTTTGTGGGTCAGACATTCATCCCTTCCCAAGTTATTGCCCAGGAATGTATTACATCTGGTGTTACTGGTGTCAATTGCACTCAAGCCAATGCTGCATATGTATATAGTTTTAGTGGTTCCGTGACTGTACCTCAAAATTGCACCATAAATTCAGGGACACAAGTAGTAGTTAATTTCGGATCATTATATTCATCTGATTTTACAACTGCGGGTGAGAAACCGAAAAATTTCACTCCTCAAACATTTAATGTTCCTATCCAATGCAATGATATTTCCGCCTCAGCGAATCTAACTATCAGGCTTGAAGGAACACAAAGCACTGGGTTTAATGATGCAATTCAATCAGACAATAAGGATGTTGGTGTAGTGGTCCAGGATCAAGCTGGTAAAACATTGACGCCAAATGCACGAAATAGCGTTGTGCCTTTTACCCTTGATGGTAATGGCTACAGTGACGTAACCCTTACTGCTTATCCTATAAGTATAACCGGGCTACCACCAAGCGAAGGTGTGTTTACAGCACTCGCATATTTAATTGTTGATTTTTCATAATTGAGAAAACTGACTTGGTTTGGCGCTGCCAGTACTGACCTTCTGTGCTTCAGCCAGACTCGGGAACGGGGTATTCAGATGCATAACCGGCTCCCCGCTCCCCACAGTGAGACGCTTTACATTTCCGCCGTCTGCAGTGTCATAGTAATGATCGCTGTTATCGTGATAATTCCAGTCAAAACACATATTAGGCGTGGTAGGTTCATATCACTCTCAGACAACTGGTCGGTATGCTCAAGCTGTATGCCCGCCAGCGAGGCATCCACCGCAGGGATTAGGCCATGTTCAGCCGCGACGGTGCTGACCAGGTCACCCAGCGTGATCCCGGCATCAAATGATCGCATTTTTTGCGACTGTAGCGTGCTGTGCCCACGTTCATTGGTTTAAGATACGGCACGGGCCACAATCTGTAATGTGCGGGCTTTACCGCCTCCTCCGCTGGATCGTCTCGCATCCACTACGAACGCGCCCTTGCCTACCAGCGTGCCACCAAAGCCAAGGGCTTACACTATGAGTGCTATGCTTTTATCTCACCATAGCGACATGGAGAAGCTTATGAAAAAGACTCATTGGCTATTTGCATTGTTACTGGCTGGCGCGATGCCTGCTTTCGCTGCTGCCCCGGAGTCCTGCGAGCGTGTGAAGGATGATATCCAGCAGAAAATTGTGACCAACGGCGTGCCGGAATCGGGGTTTACGCTGAATATTGTGCCGAACGACCAGGCTGACAAGCCGGATGCGCAGGTGGTCGGGCATTGCGCCAACGACACCTTTAAAATTCTCTACACCCGCAACAGCAACGATCAGCAGTAGTCTTCGCCTTCACACGAAAGATATTATCCCTGGATTGACCGGGGATAATATCTTTATACCTCTAAGTAAGTAACATCCCTCCATCAAACGTCGGGCGGCGTGTCCGGTGCATAAATAAAAAATGGAGTGAGCGATGTCTGAGAATGAACAGCATTTACACCCCGGCGGTATCAGCCGCCGTAGCCTGATCAAATCCACGGCTATTGGCTCTATAGCCCTCGCCGCCAGCGGAATTTCACTCCCCTTTACCCTGAAAAATGCCGCCGCCGCCATACAACAGGCCACGCAGCCTGATGACAAAGTGGTCTGGGGCGCCTGTTCGGTAAACTGCGGTAGCCGCTGCGCCCTGCGTCTGCACGTCCGCGACGACGAAGTGTATTGGGTCGAAACCGATAACACCGGCCATGATATCTACGGCGATCACCAGGTGCGCGCCTGCCTGCGCGGGCGTTCGATTCGTCGCCGTATCAACCATCCGGAACGCCTGAATTACCCAATGAAGCGCGTCGGTAAACGCGGGGAAGGCAAATTTGAACGCATCAGCTGGCCTGAAGCGCTCGATATGCTGACCGACAGCCTGAAAAAAGTGGTCAAAGAGTACGGTAACGAAGCGGTCTACATTAACTACACCTCCGGAATTGTCGGCGGTAATATCACCCGTTCTTCCCCTTCCGCGTCGCTGGTTGCTCGCTTGATGAACTGCTATGGCGGCTCGCTGAACCAGTACGGCACCTACAGCACCGCACAAATCGCCTGCGCGATGCCGTACACCTACGGCACCAACGACGGCAACAGCACCTCCGATATCGAGAACAGTCAGCTGGTGGTGATGTTCGGCAATAACCCGGCGGAGACCCGCATGAGCGGTGGCGGCATTACGTATTATCTGGAGCAGGCCCGCGAGCGCTCTAACGCCAGAATGATCGTCATCGATCCGCGTTACACTGACACCGCCGCCGGGCGCGAAGACGAATGGGTGCCGATTCGCCCGGGTACAGACGCCGCGTTAGTGGCGGGCATCGCCTGGGTGTTGATTGACGAAAATCTCGTCGACCAGCCGTTCCTCGATAAATACTGCGTCGGCTACGATGAGAAAACACTGCCGGAAGGTGCGCCCGCCAATGGGCATTACAAGGCGTATATTCTTGGTCAGGGTGACGACGCCACCGCCAAAACCCCTGAATGGGCCTCACGGATCACCGGTATCCCGGCGGAGAAAATCACCAAACTGGCGCGTGAAATCGGTACCGCCAAACCGGCGTATATCTGTCAGGGCTGGGGCCCGCAGCGTCAGGCCAATGGTGAACTGACGGCGCGCGCTATCGCGATGCTGCCGATTCTGACGGGCAACGTGGGCATTAACGGCGGTAACAGCGGCGCACGTGAATCCACCTATACCATCACCATTGAGCGTATGCCGGTATTAGTGAACCCGGTCAAAACGGCAATCTCTTGCTTCACCTGGACTGACGCAATTGAGCGCGGGGCAGAAATGACCGCTACCCGTGACGGCGTGCGGGGCAAAGATAAACTCGACGTGCCGATTAAATTCATCTGGAACTACGCTGGCAATACCATTATCAACCAGCATTCGCAGATTAACCGCACCCACGACATCCTCCAGGATGACAAAAAATGCGAGATGATCGTGGTCATCGAAAACTTTATGACCGCCTCGGCAAAATATGCCGACCTGCTGCTGCCGGACCTGATGACCGTCGAGCAGGAAGACATTATTCCTAACGATTACGCGGGCAACATGGGTTATCTGATTTTCATCCAGCCCGCCACCGCCGCGAAATTCGAGCGTAAGCCGATTTACTGGATTTTAAGCGAAGTGGCCAAACGACTCGGGCCAGACGTCCTGCAAAAGTTCACTGAAGGCCGCACGCAGGCAGAATGGCTGCAATTTCTGTATGCCAAAATGCTCGCCAAAGACCCGCAACTCCCCTCTTATGACGCGCTGAAAGCGATGGGGATTTACAAACGAAAAGATCCTAACGGTCATTTCGTGGCGTATAAGGATTTCCGTCACGATCCGGAGGCCCATCCATTGAAAACGCCGTCGGGTAAAATTGAAATTTACTCCGCCCAGTTGGCAAAGATTGCCGCCAGTTGGGAAATCCAAAAAGACGACACCATCAGCCCGCTGCCGGTGTACGCCTCGACATTTGACGGGTGGGATGCGCCGCAGCGCGCCGCCTTCCCACTGCAGTTGTTTGGCTTCCATTATAAAGCTCGCACACACTCCAGCTATGGTAACGTCGATGTGCTGAAAGCCGCCTGTCGTCAGGAAGTGTGGATCAACCCACTGGACGCCGCCAAACGGGGCATTCGCAACGGGGATAAAGTCCGCGTGTTTAACGATCGCGGTGAATTGCGCATTGAAGCGAAAGTCACTCCGCGCATCATGCCGGGCGTGAGCGCAATGGGCCAGGGGGCGTGGCATGATGCCAGCATGAACGGGGACCGAATCGATCATGGTTCATGCATCAACACGCTGACCACGCATCGTCCGTCGCCGCTGGCGAAAGGCAACCCGCAGCATTCAAATCTGGTGCAAATCGAGAAGGTTTAAACCCTTCAGCGTTGCCCGGTGGCGCTACACCGACCGGGCAACGCGTTCAGTTCAGACCCGGCTAACGCAGTGCCGCCGGGCTGCAAATAGAAAACAACCGGCGTGTAAATCCCGCCGCTGTAAGGAAACTATTATGAATCAACCGCGCTTCGTTGAAGCCATCGCCATCACTGGCCGCGTGCTGGGTGGACTGTTTTATTTTGACCCGCAGAGCGAAAACATCGCCCCGCTGATCCGCGCCTTCCATGATGGAAGCTGGGCACAGCAGTGGCCTGAATCGATTCCTTTCAAACCGGAGCTGGTCGAGAGTTTTCAGGCCGCGTCAGAAGAACCGCTGAGTGAAGCCTATCAGCGTCTTTTCGTGGGTCCGTACGCGCTGCCTGCACCGCCGTGGGGTTCGGTCTGGCTGGATCGCGAAAACGTTCTGTTTGGTGATTCAACGCTCGCACTGCGCCAGTGGATGCGTGAAAACGGCATCGCCTTCGAAGCGCAGCAGAATGAGCCGGAAGACCATTTCGGCACTCTGCTGATGCTGGCGGCCTGGCTCAAAGAGAATAACCGCGATGAAGAGTGGCAGCAGCTGTTGGGCTGGCACCTGTTGCCGTGGTCGGGTCGTTTCCTTGAAGAGTTTGTGGCTCACGCGGAGCACCCTTTCTACCGCTCGCTCGGCGAGTTGGCACAGCAGACGCTGGCCTTCTGGCAGACCGAACTGCTGTCTCCGGTTGCTGACAAAAAACTCTATCGCTAAGCCACTGTCACCCGCCGCCCGGCGGGTGACTTAACTGATATTTCAGACACCTACAAAATCGACATTTGTGACAACGTCACTTTAGCCGCTTCGTTTTAAGACTTTTCTGGTCTAATACCCCTCAGCCTTTATGTCATAAGGCGTAACACCTTGTTTACAAAACCTGACCCCGGCACTTAATTCCCCCCGCTTCTGGAATCCTTCCCAACCGCTTGCTATAGGTCTTAAACCCTGCCGGAACATGGCATAACAACAAGCAACGTCGTTGCAATAACGCATGCACACAGGGAGACACACTGCAATGCACAACTCATTACTGACCCGCGCGCTGTTGTTTATAGGCGCGATTATCGCGGTCCTGGCATTACTCACGTGGGGAATCGGCCTTGAGACCATCCGCTCTCGTCAGGTTGATTTAGTCTATCTCGGACAACAGCACCTGATCCTGGTGTTTTCCTCAATGTTCTTCGCCCTGCTCGTCGGTATTCCCAGCGGTATTCTGCTAAGCCGTCCTGCCGCACGCGGTATCGCCGAATACGTGATGCAGATTTTCAACATCGGTAACACCTTGCCGCCGCTCGCGGTGCTGGCGTTAGCGATGGTGGTTGTCGGCATTGGCGATAAACCCGCGATCGTGGCGCTGTTTCTGGCGTCGCTGTTGCCGATTGTGCGTAACACCTACGCAGGCTTGTGTTCAGTCCCGGGCTCTCTGCTGGAAGCGGCGAACGGGATCGGCATGACCAGGATGCAGCGTCTGTGGCAGGTAGAAATTCCTAACGCCTGGCCGGTGATGCTCTCGGGCATTCGCATCGCCACTGCGATTAACGTCGGTACCGCGCCGCTGGCTTTCTTGATTGGTGCCAGCAGCTACGGCGAGCTGATTTTCCCGGGCATTTACCTGAACGACTTCCCGACGCTTATTCTCGGTGCGGTCGCCACGGCCCTCTTCGCCCTGATCCTCGACACGCTGCTGGCGGGTCTGGGACGCTTACTCAGCCCGCATACCGCCGAATAACAATAATCAGGAGCATTACATGAGACGATTGAAACGTCTGTTTGTCGCCGTCGCAGCGCTGGCGATGGTTGCCGGTCAGGCCCACGCGGCCCCGATCATTCTGGCGACCAAGAGTTTTACCGAACAGCATATTTTGTCCGCCATGACCGTGCAGTATCTGCGCAAGAAAGGTTTCCAGGTTCAGCCGCAAACCAACATTGCGACGGTAATTTCCCGCAACGCCATGATCAACAAGCAAGTTGATATGACCTGGGAATACACCGGGACCTCTCTCATCATCTTCAACCACATCAATAAGCGCATGTCGCCTCAGGAGTCTTACGACACCGTAAAACGCCTCGATGAAAAGCTCGGTTTGATTTGGCTGAAACCGGCGGACATGAACAACACCTACGCCTTTGCGATGCAACGTAAACGCGCTGAAGCAGAAAATATCAACACCATGTCGGAAATGGTGGCGAAGATTGAACACATTCGTCAAACCGACCCGAAACACAACTGGCTGCTGGGGCTGGACCTGGAATTCGCGGGGCGCAGTGACGGCATGAAACCGTTGCAGCAGGCCTACAACATGCCGCTCGACCGTCCGCAAATCCGTCAGATGGACCCAGGTCTGGTGTACAACGCCGTGAGGGATGGGTTCGTCGATGCCGGCCTGATTTACACCACCGATGGCCGCGTAAAAGGTTTCGATCTGAAAGTGCTGAAAGATGACAAAGGTTTTTTCCCGAGCTACGCCGTAACACCGGTGGTGCGTAAGGACACGCTGGAAGCAAACCCTGGGCTTGAAGAGGCGATGAACACCCTTTCTGGGCTGCTGAATAATGAGGTGATCACCGAGCTGAATAAGCGCGTGGATATCGATCACCAGTCGCCACAACAGGTTGCGCGGGACTTCCTGCGCAGCAAAGGCCTGGAATAAGGAGGCGTCATGGATACGATTCACTACATGATTGATAACTGGAGTTATCTGGCGACGCTAACCTGGCAGCACCTGTGGCTGGTTCTGCTCGCCGTTGGACTGGCAATCATCATCGGCGTGCCGCTGGGCATTCTGATTGTGCGCCACAAATGGCTGGCAACGCCGATCCTCGGTCTGACCACCATTTTACTGACCATTCCGTCGATTGCGCTGTTTGGTCTGATGATCCCGCTGTTTTCGCTGATCGGTCAGGGTATTGGCGCCCTGCCCGCCATTACCGCGGTATTCCTGTACTCACTGCTGCCGATTGTGCGAAACACCCACACCGCGCTCGACAGCCTGCCGCCGGGGCTGCGTGAAGCAGGCCGTGGGATTGGCATGACCTTCTGGCAGCGTCTGCGCTGGGTAGAAATCCCGATGGCGCTGCCGGTGATTTTCGGCGGTATCCGGACTGCGGTAGTCATGAACATCGGCGTTATGGCGATTGCCGCGGTGATCGGCGCGGGTGGCCTTGGTCTGCTGCTGCTGAACGGCATTGGCGGGAGTGATATTCGTATGTTAATTGCCGGGGCGTTAATGATTTGCCTGCTGGCTATTGTGCTCGACTGGTTGCTGCACCGACTGCAGATTGTCCTGACACCAAAGGGGATTCGATAATGATAAAGTTAGAAAATCTGACCAAACAATTTACTCAGAAGAACGGCCAGAGCTTTAACGCCGTCGATAACGTCAACCTTAACGTGCCGGAAGGCGAAATGTGCGTCCTGCTCGGGCCGTCGGGCTGCGGGAAAACCACGACGCTTAAAATGATTAACCGTCTGATCCCCGCCAGCAGTGGGAAAATCCTGATTAACGGCCAGGACACCAGCGACATGGACACCGTCAGCCTGCGTCGCAACATTGGCTACGTTATCCAGCAAATTGGTCTGTTCCCGAACATGACCATTGAGGAAAACATCACCGTCGTCCCGCGGATGCTGGGTTGGGAAAAAGCCCGCTACAAAGCGCGCGCCGAAGAGCTGATGGATATGGTGGCGATGGACCCGAAAAAATTCCTGAGCCGCTACCCGAAAGAGATGTCCGGCGGTCAGCAACAGCGTATCGGGGTGATTCGTGCGCTGGCGGCGGATCCTCCGGTGCTGCTGATGGATGAACCGTTCGGTGCTGTCGACCCCATTAACCGTGAAGTGATTCAGAACCAATTCCTGGACATGCAGCGCCAGCTGAAAAAAACGGTGATGCTGGTGAGTCACGACATTGATGAAGCGCTGAAGCTCGGCGACCGCATAGCGGTATTCCGTCAGGGGCGTATCGTGCAGTGCGCCAGCCCCGACGAACTGCTGGCAAAACCGGCCAATGAGTTTGTCGGCTCATTTGTCGGCCAGGACCGCACGCTAAAACGCCTGCTGTTAGTCTCGGCCGGGGACGTTACCGATCAGCAACCGACCATTACCGTCAAGCGCGATACCGCCCTGCCGGAAGCCTTCGCCACCATGGACGACAATGACATTCGTGCGATCACCGTGGTGGATAACGACGGTAAACCGCTGGGCTTTGTGAAGCGCCGCGAAGCGCGTAACGCCTCCGGCAGCTGCGCGGATCTGCTGCACCCCTTCCGCGTCACCGGTAAGGCTGAAGACAACCTGCGCGTGGTACTGTCCAAGCTGTATGAGAGCAATACCAGCTGGATGCCTATCGTCGATGAAGACGGCCGCTATAACGGTGAAATCTCCCAGGATTACATCGCGGACTACCTCAGCTCCGGGCGAACGCGTCGGGCGCTGAATATTCATTCAGCGGGGTAACCGTTATCCCCCTCACTCGAGGGGGATTTCTGTATTTGTTTTTTGCCAAGCTCCCGATTTCCTCGCACAATACGGTATCACTCTGATCAACCGTGAAAATAGATGCATCGCCTCCACGCTTACCCCGACATTCAGGCCATGTTCCGCCGACTGCTCATTGCGACGATAGTCGGTATCCTTGCCGCACTTGCTGTGGCGTTATTTCGTCACGCCATGTATTTGCTCGAGTGGCTGTTATTGAGCGACGACAGTAAAAGCCTGGTTTATGCGGCGGGCAGTTTGCCGTGGTGGCGCCGACTGCTGACGCCAGCGCTTGGGGGCCTTGCCGCCGGGCTGTTGCTGTGGGGCTGGCAGCGTTATACCCGCCAGCGACCGCATGCCCCGACGGATTACATGGAAGCACTGGAAACCGGTGACGGGCAGTTCGATTACGGTTCGAGCCTGGTAAAATCGCTGGCTTCGTTGCTGGTGGTGGTCAGCGGCAGCGCCATCGGGCGCGAAGGGGCGATGATCCTGCTTGCCGCTCTCGCCGCCTCCTTCTTGGCCAAACGTTTTACGCCCAAGGGCGAATGGAAGCTGTGGATAGCCTGCGGGGCCGCCGCCGGGATGGCCAGCGCCTATCACGCGCCACTGGCGGGCAGCTTGTTTATCGCAGAAATTCTGTTCGGCACGCTGATGCTGGCCTCACTCGGGCCAGTGGTGGTCTCAGCGGTGATTGCCCTGCTGATGACCAATCTGCTGAGTGGAGGCCCGGCGTTACTGTATGTCGTCCACGTCGACGCCCCACACAGCGCGGGCACTTATGGCCTGATGCTGGCGACTGGGCTGCTCGCCGGGCTGTGCGGGCCGCTGTTTATCTGGCTGATGGGCTTTACCCACTCGCTGTTCTTACGACTCAAACTGTCTCCGCCGTGGCAGCTGGCACTGGGCGGCTTTATCGTCGGTCTGTTGTCGTTGTTAACGCCTGCGGTATGGGGCAACGGCTACAGCGTGGTGCAGAGCTACCTGCTGGCACCGCCGCTGTTTGGCGCGGTGGCAGGCGTGTTCTTATGTAAATTGCTGGCGGTGCTGTCGAGCAGTGGCTCCGGGGCGCCGGGCGGGGTATTCACGCCAACGCTGTTTGTCGGGATGGCGATTGGGATGTTGTTCGCCCGATTCTGTGGGCTATGGCTGCCGGACGGCAACGAAATGGCGGTGCTGATGGGGTTAACGGGAATGGCTACGCTGCTGGCAGCGACGACGCATGCGCCGATTATGTCGACGCTGATGATCTGTGAAATGACCGGGCAGTATGCACTACTGCCCGGCTTACTGATTTCCTGCGTGGTGGCGTCGGTGTTGTCGCGGACGTTACGCCAGGACTCGATCTACCGCCAGCATGTCGCCGAACAGGGTTAAATCGATGTACTGACTCAGCTCACGCTGTTCAGCGCGCGGCAGATACGGAAGCTCACCCACCAACGGCGCGGACAATTTTTTGCTCAGTACGTCGATGATTTCGGCGTAGTGCGCCAGGCCCGGGTTGATGCGGTTAGCGACCCAACCGATTAACGGCAGACCATCGTTCGCAATCGCCTGCGCGGTCAGCAATGCATGGTTGATGCAACCTTCCTGGATGCCTACCACCATAACGACCGGTAATTGTTCCTGTACGACCCATTCAGAGAGCGGGCGCAAATCGTTCATCAGACTACGCCAGCCGCCGGTCCCTTCCACCACCACGTGATCGACACGCTGGCTCAGGTCATCAAGACCTTTGGACAATAAGGTGTAGTTGATTGGGCAACTGTGCGCCACGCTGCTTTCCTCCTCGCTCAGAGCGATAGGATTGATAGCGCTATAGGGAAGTTCCGGGGCGGAAACACTTTGCAGTACTAACGCATCTTTGTTGCGCAGTCCTTCAGGCGTTTCCTTGCTGCCTTTGGCGACAGGTTTGTACCCTGCCACGCTTTTGCCATTGGCGGCCATCGCCTGCAGCAACGCGCGTGATACCACCGTCTTTCCAACAGAGGTATCCGTACCAGTAATAAAGAAACGCTTAAGCATGTTTCACTCCACAGCTTTGACGGTGAAAATATAAATCAGGGTGATAATTCAAGAGCGGAGGAAGTGTAAGTGATTGGGCGAAAAGCCAGCTTGCGTTAGCGCAATTTTTAGCTTAACAAGTAAAATTTGTTACCCTTGCAACAGTCTGATCAGTAGCGATCCGTTATACAGCGCGTCTTTAACCAGCGCGGCACCGGTCATGGTTCCCCGGTTGCGGAACTGCGTGCTCTCAACGCTGATATGCCGACTGTAAGCGGGTAGAGACTGTTGATGAATGCAGGCGCTGATGGCCGGAAACAGAATGCTGGAGGCCTGGTTGAACGGCGAACCGATAAGAATTTTTTGTGGGTTAAATAAATTCACCATGATGGCGAGAATGCGTCCGACGTGGGTCCCTACGCCGCTAATGATATCTTTGGCCAATAGATCTCCCTGCACCGCCGCCTGACACAGCCATTCGACGGTCAGCGGCTGCTGATGCAGCATTGAACTTATCGATTGTTTCATCCGAATTTGCGCCAGTTCCAGCACACTTTCGACGCTGGCAATGGTTTCCAGACAGCCGTGATTTCCGCAGTAACAGAGTTTGCCATAGGGGTCGACCTGGGTATGGCCGATTTCCACCAGGCTGCTGCTGCCCGCATGAAGCAAACGTCCGTCGGTGATAACCCCCGCGCCAACATTATGATCGATAACCACCTGGATAACGTCCCGCGCACCGCGAGACGCGCCAAACAGTGCCTCCGCCATGGTCCACGCGCTGATATCGTGTTGCAGATACACCGGCACGCCGGTGCGAGACTCCAGCGCTTCGCCGAGCGCCACGTCTTTGACGTCATCGTAAAATGGCATCCGGTGAATGATGCCGTTTTCGGTATCAATAATGCCGGGGAGGGTTATCGCGATAGAGGTTAAGCGCTCGAGCTTTTGCTGATGGCGAATGAAAAAGTGGTCGATATGTTCGATTACGCGGTCAAGGAACGGTTTATCATCCACCAGCGGCAGCGTTTGTTCTTCTTCTACCACCAGCTTGCTGCTCAAATCACGCAGGGCGAGGTTAATTTCCCCCCGACTGATGCGCAATGACAGGTAGTGCCAGGCTTCGGTTTCCACCATCAGGCCGACGGCCGGACGCCCGCGGCTGCCTGGGTCCTGAATTTCCGTTTCCTGTACCAGATGCGCTTCGAGCATTTCGCGAACAATCTTGGTGATACTGGCGGGCGCAAGTTGCGCAAGGCGAGAAAGGTCGATACGCGACACCGGGCCGAGCTGATCAATCAGGCGGTATACCGCCCCTGCGTTAGTCTGCTTAATCTGATCAATATGCCCAGGCTGACTTTCTGCTACCACCGAAGACTCCCTTATTTTCGCGCTTCGAAATAAACTTTTGCTATGTTGAAGCACTTCGACGCAGCTCGTCAAATTTTTACTTAGGCTTGTGATTTACCGCACATTTTTTCGTGTATTTTCGGCAAAAAAGTCGACCATTGCAGCGGCCAACAGCTGTTCGCGGAAGCGAAGCGCCGCCTGCGTTTGGTCATGATGCCGGGACCACACCAGCCACATTTCCGATACTGCATCCTCATCACTTATCGGCAACCAGCGCATCTCATTGAGCTGAACCTTCTTAAACGAGGCCGGAAGAATCGACGCCCCCAGCCCGGCGGAGACCAACCCGATAATTGTCATCGCCTCGCCCACTTCCTGGGTAATCGCGGGCGTACCGAAACGCCTGAGCAGGCCGAGAATATCGTCATACAGGCCAGTACCGACATGCGGATCGAAGAATACCAACGGCTCCAGCACCATTTCTGCCAGCGAAACAGACTCTCTGTTAGCCAGCGGGTGATCCCGGTGAACCATCGCCATCAGCGGCTCTCGCAAAATAACCTGCCATTCAAGCGTGTCCGGCAGCTGGGTTTTACGCATCAGACCCAAATCCAGCGCCCCTTCGCTCAGCGGCGCAATCTGCTCGCGGGTATTACTTTCCCGCGTCTGGATATGAACGTCAGGATACTGCCGACGAAAACGCGACAGCGTATCAGACACCGCCTTAATAAACGGCGCCGATGAGGTAAATCCGATACGCAGCTCGCCGGTTTCCCCCTGATGAAGACGTGCCGCCCGGGCTGCAGCGTCTTCAACCTGAATCAGTATTTGCCGACTGTCAGCCAGAAATAACGTCCCGGCGGGCGTCAAGCTGACGCTGCGGTTAGTACGGGCGAACAGTCGGGCGCCAATCTGCTGTTCCAGGATCTGAATTTGCTGGCTTAGCGGCGGCTGGGAAATGTTCAGCCGGGCGGCAGCGCGGCCAAAATGCAGTTCTTCCGCTACCGCCACGAAGTAGCGCAGGTGTCGCAGCTCTATATTCATATGTTTAAAGTATCATTTGAGATTATTAATATATTAGACAGTATATTTACATTTTCCTAATCTGACGTTGTGAACTGATTTTTTTAATACTTCCTCAGATGTAAGGATTATTCTTTGAGCCGTACCTCCACCGTTGACACCGCCCCGGCCCGTGACGTCAACGATATCCGTCTGCCTGCGCCCGGCCAGTTTATCCAACGCGGAACTCCGCAATTTATTCGCGTCACGCTGGCGCTGTTCTCCGCCGGACTCGCCACCTTCGCCCTGCTCTATTGCGTCCAGCCTATTCTTCCGGTGCTGTCGCATGAGTTTGGTGTCTCGCCTGCCAGCGCCAGTATTTCTCTGTCGGTATCGACCGGTTTACTGGCCGTCGGGCTGCTGTTTACCGGACCGCTGTCGGATGCCATCGGGCGCAAACAGGTGATGGTCACCGCCCTGCTGCTGGCCTCCTGCTGTACGCTGCTGTCGACGATGATGACCAGCTGGCACGGGATCCTTATCATGCGTGCGCTGATTGGCCTGTCGTTAAGCGGCGTGGCGGCGGTCGGCATGACCTATTTGAGCGAAGAAATTCATCCGAGCTTTGTCGCCTTTTCAATGGGGCTGTACATCAGCGGGAACTCGATTGGTGGCATGAGCGGACGTTTACTGACCGGGGTCATGACCGATTTCTTCGGTTGGCGAGTGGCGGTGGCGATGATTGGCTGTTTCGCCCTTGCCGCGGCGCTGATGTTCTGGCGCATTTTGCCCGATTCGCGCCACTTTAAACCCGCATCGCTGCGCCCAAAATCACTGTTCATCAATTTTCGTATTCACTGGCGAGATAAAGGCCTGCCGCTGCTGTTCGCGGAAGGCTTTCTGCTGATGGGCGCATTCGTGACGCTGTTTAACTACATCGGCTATCGTCTCATGATGTCGCCGTGGTCCCTGAGCCAGGCGGTGGTGGGGCTGCTGTCCGTGGCTTACCTCACCGGCACATGGAGTTCTCCAAAAGCGGGCGCCATGACCCAACGTTTCGGTCGCGGCCCTGTGATGATTGGCTTTACCGGTGTGATGCTGTGCGGCCTGTTGCTGACGCTGTTCTCATCACTGTGGATTATCTTCTTCGGTATGCTGCTTTTCTCCGCCGGTTTCTTCGCCGCACACTCTGTCGCCAGCAGCTGGATTGGGCCACGCGCACGCCGCGCACGGGGTCAGGCCTCGTCGCTGTATCTGTTTAGTTACTATTTGGGTTCAAGCATCGCGGGAACGTTGGGCGGTGTGTTCTGGCATAACTGGGGCTGGAATGGCGTGGGCGGATTTATCGCAGCAATGCTGGTCCTGGCGCTGATAACCGGCACTTGCCTGCATAAACGCCTGCACTGATTGAATGCCCGCCGCTAGCGGGCGGCCTTACCATTGACCTAAAAAGGGGGTAAGGCCAATTATGTCGCGAACTGCGTCAACTGACAGCAGCGCGATGAAAACCCAGATGAATGGATTCATAATTTGCCGCACACTGATGACCTGTGATAGTGATTAGCCTGGCGTATAATTGATATTCCGCCTCATACTTTCGTCGTAATTTTGACGGCACGCGCATTTCGACGCCACTCAATGGGAATTAAGGCACAATGGCAAACAATCACTACCAACAGCTCACCCGCACTTTCCAGCGCTTATCCCGTTTCTCGCACCTCTCCTCCATCGCAGGCTGGGATATGGCCGCCATGATGCCACCGGGCGGAAGCCAGGCTCGCGGCGAAGCGCTGGCTGAATTAGGCGTACTGCAACATCAGATCCTGACCGACAAAAATGTGGCGAACGGCCTCGAAGCCGCTCAGCAGGAAAACCTCAGCGAAGACGAACGCGCGAACCTGGCTGAAATGACGCGAGCTTACCATCAGGCCGCGCTCTTGCCCGAAAGCCTGGTCGAAGCGAAATCACTGGCGGGTAACCGCTGCGAGCACGCCTGGCGTACCCAGCGTAAAAACAACGACTGGCAAGGCTTTGCGCCGAATCTGAAAGAAGTGGTGCGTTTGAGTCGTGAAGAAGCCAAAATCCGCGCCGAAGCCAGCGGCGGTTCGCCCTACGACGCCCTGCTCGACCTCTACGAACCGGGCATGACCAGTAGCCGTCTCGACGTGCTGTTCGCTGACCTGAAAAGCTGGCTACCCGATTTGTTGCAAACCGTGGTCGATAAACAGGCCAGCCGCTCACTCATCAATCCACAAGGCCCGTTCCCGACCGAATCACAGCGCCAGCTTGGGCTGGAAACCATGACCCTGCTCGGTTTTGATTTTAACGGTGGTCGTCTTGATGTCAGCACCCATCCGTTCTGCGGCGGCGTGCCGGAAGATGTACGCATCACCACGCGCTACGACGAAAACGATCTGCTCAGCGCACTCTTCGGCGTTATTCATGAAACCGGCCATGCGCGTTATGAACAAAACCTTCCGCGTCAGTGGGCTGGACAGCCGATCGCGCACGCGCGTTCAATGGGCGTACATGAATCACAAAGCTTGTTCTTTGAGATGCAGCTCGGTCGCAGTGCTGCGTTCCTCAAGCATCTGCTGCCGAAGATCCAGCAACATTTCGGCAGCCAGCCGGCGTTCAGCCTGGATAATTTCATTGCCTGGAGTCAGACTGTCGAACGCGGATACATTCGCGTGGATGCCGACGAAGTCAGCTATCCGGCGCATGTGATCCTGCGTTATGAAATCGAACGCGCGTTGATTGATGGCCAAATTGAAGTCGAAGACATTCCGGCGCTGTGGGATGAAAAAATGCAGCAGTATCTGGGGCTGTCGACCGAAGGCAACTACCGCAACGGCTGTATGCAGGATATTCACTGGACGGACGGCGGCTTCGGCTACTTCCCGTCGTACACGTTGGGCGCCATGTACGCCGCTCAGCTCTTCCAGGCTGCCCGCAAAGCGCTGCCGGACCTTGACCAGAATCTGAATGACGGCAACTTCAGCCCGCTGTTCGGCTGGCTGCAGCAGAATGTCTGGCAGCACGGCAGCCGTTTTAGCACCTCGGAGCTGATCACCCGCGCCACCGGCGAAGATCTGAACAGCCGCTATTTCCGCGAGCATTTAACCGCGCGTTATTTGTAAGTTGATGGGAGAGAGTGTAGCGCAGGCCGCCACACTCTTTTTTAATCGTGAGCCAGCATTCCGGCTAGTCTGCCCAGCTTGCGGTGGACCACACTTGCATACTTGCGATGCATTGCAATCCTCAGCTGATCAAGTTCATTCTTTTCGGCAACAACAAACTCATCCCATTCCTGCTGCAACAATTTAAGTTCGGCCTCGCGCTGCTCCCGCCCTATACGCGAGCGATGCATTTCGCGCTTAAGCCTCCCACTATCGTACTGCAGCCACACTATCGCCAGCACAAGAAGTAGAACACCGCCCCACAGGACTGAAGAATTCGCAATCACAACTCACCTCAAAAAATAGTTAGCTGGCTATGGTACGGATATCAAAAGGTTAATGGTGCACATTAAATGCGGGTTTTCTGGAAGCCCTAAGCGCTTTCCTGCGGCGCTAAATACCCATAATTTTAAATATTTACGGGAAGTAATCTGACAAGGCGGATAGGTTCGACGGGATCTTATTGATTTTAAAGGCGTGATTTCAAACGGGCTGGAAGTGTACATATGGTTACACGCCGATACCAATCACTCACGGAAGCCTTTAAAAGACAAGCATATAGTCTGTTCAACGGCCCCGCAGTGGGGTTGAACATAGAAACCAAATTCGAGGATTTCAGAATGAAAAAAGTATTAGCTCTGGTTGTTGCCGCTGCTATGGGTCTGTCTTCTGCTGCTTTCGCTGCTGACACCGCTGCTACCGCTCCGGCTGCTGCGCCTGCGGCAACTCACGCTGCTCCGGCTAAAACCACTCATCATAAGAAACACAAGAAAGCCGCTGTAGAGCAGAAAGCGCAGGCTGCTAAAAAGCACCACAAAAAAGCAGCAACCAAACCCGCTGTAGCGCAGAAAGCGCAGGCCGCTAAAAAGCACCACAAAAAAGCAGCAACCAAACCCGCTGTAGCGCAGAAAGCGCAGGCCGCTAAAAAACACGTGAAACACACCAAGCACCAGGCTGCTAAACCAGCTGCACAGCCAGCTGCGTAAGTTCGCTACCGGTCTTGTATACTAAATCGGCGCTATTTCAGCGCCGTTTTTTTCTGGAGAGCAATGATGCTGCGACGCTATCGATTCGAGCTCATCCTTTTAATGCTGATTATTTGTGCCCTGGTTGCCACCCGGTTCTTTTTGTACTGAGTGTAGCACGCTGATTTTACTCCCACTTTTCATTCATCCCGTCTATAGTAATCTCATTGGGTTACCTTTTTATAATCATAATCGCCCCTTCAGAGAGTGTTATGCACAGATCCATAGTGGTTTTACTGGGAGCCGTTTGCCTTTTTTCTCCCCTGACCCACGCTGACGATGACAGCGACGACACCGGCATCAGTGCCTCCGATCTTAAGACGCTTTTCTTTAGTCATGACGACCGCGTCAAGGTCACCGACCCTACGCAATCCCCGTGGGATGCTATCGGCCAGCTTGAAACGGCCAGCGGCAATCTTTGCACCGCCACCTTAATTTCACCGCACCTGGCGTTGACCGCAGGCCACTGCCTGTTGACGCCGCCGCAGGGAAAACTTGATAAGCCTGTCGCCCTGCGCTTTGTGTCGCAAAAAGGCGTCTGGCGCTATGAAATTCACGGGATTGACGGCCGCGTTGAACCGTCGCTGGGCAAACGCCTGAAGCCGGACGGTGACGGCTGGATTGTTCCGTCGTCCGCCGCGCCCTGGGATTTTGGCCTGATTGTGCTGCGCTATCCGCCTTCTGGCATCACACCCTTGTCGCTGTTCCCCGGTGATAAGGACGCGTTGACCGCAGCCCTCAAAGCCGTCAACCGCCAGGTGACGCAGTCCGGTTATCCACTTGATCATCTGGACTCGTTGTACACGCACAATAACTGCCTGGTGACCGGCTGGGCGCAAAGCACCGTGCTGTCGCATCAGTGCGATACCTTGCCTGGCGACAGCGGTTCACCGCTGATGCTGAAAACCAATGACGGCTGGCAGCTTATTGGCGTTCAAAGCTCAGCTCCGGCGGCGAAAGATCGTTGGCGGGCAGACAACCGTGCGATTTCGGTGACCGGTTTTCGGGACAAACTCGAAACGCTGGCGGGCCAGTAACTAACACTGTCGCTGCTGACGCAACTGCAGCAGCGACGCTATCGGCATCGGTTCACTGAACAAATAGCCTTGCAGCTGATCGCACCCGGCCAACCGCAGCAACTTCATCTGTTTCTCGTTTTCCACCCCTTCAGCAATCACCGACATGCCCAGTGCGTTAGCGATGCGAATCGTCCCGCCGACCAACGCTGCCGCCTGATCGTCGTTATCCACCAGCCCGGCCAGTGACTTGTCGATTTTGATGGTGTCGAAATTAAAACGCCGCAGATAGCCAATGCTGGAATAGCCGGTCCCAAAATCATCCAGCGCCACGGCGGTTCCAAGCAGTTTCAGGTTAGAAATGGCCGCCCGCGCGCGTTCGGGGTTTTCCAGCACATAAGTTTCGGTGACCTCCAGCTGTAAGCGATACGGCGGAAAATGGCAGGACTCCAGCACCCGCGCGACTTTGTTTTCAAATTCCGGGTCGCGGAACTGCGCCGGGGAAATGTTCACCGACAGCTTTAAATCCCCCAACCCCTGCATATCTGTACAAGCGCGGCGCAGCACGAACTGGCCGAGGGAATAAATCAGCCCGCTGGTTTCAGCGATGGCGATAAACGCGTCGGGTTTCAGCTCCCCTTTTGGCCTGCGTGGCCAGCGCACCAGCGCCTCCACGCCAGTCATCACCTGAGTTCGCGCGTCAACAATCGGCTGATACCAGACGTCGAATTCATCGTTATCCAACCCGTCACGAATGTCGTTCTCAATGCTCAGTTGATATTCCCTGGCGCTGTTCAGCTCGGCGTCGTAATGCGTGATGCGCCCTTTACCGGTAATTTTGGAGTGATACATGGCGATATCCGCCCGACGGAAAAGCTCGGAGCTGGCGATGCTCGCCAATGAGCCGCTGGCAATACCGATGCTGGCGCTAATATGGATGGTGCGTTCGTCGAGACGAATTGGATTATTGAGATAATCCAGCACGCTGCCCGCAAAGGCTGCTGCTTATTGACCCGACGCCACGCCGCTGACGGTCATCGCAAACTCATCCCCGCCGAGCCGTGCTAGCATGCCGCCTACCGGTACCTGTGCCTGCAGGGTTTGCGCGATGTGCACAATCAGCGCGTCGCCCACGTCGTGCCCGTAGATGTCGTTCACGTCTTTGAAGCCATCCAGATCGATAAACACCGCCGTTTTAAGCGCTTCCTCGGCGCGCGAACTGACGTGTTCCAGGTGCTCAATCAACGCCCGGCGGTTTGGTAGGTGGCTCAGCCAGTCGGTGAGCGCGATTTCCCGTGCCTGTTTCTCGCCCCGCGCCAGTTTGTACAGACCGAGACTGCTCAGCACAATAAACAGAAGAATAAGTCCCGCCGCCATCGCGACGATTTGGCGGATCTCCGGCGAGGCAGCCATCGCCGCCTCCGCGCCCGGCAGGCGCGGCTGCCAGTTCAGGTAGCCGACCACTTTATTGCCGGAGCTTTTCAGCGGCACACTGGAGACGCTGTTTTTGGCTTTGGTCATATTCAGGTTAGCAATCTGAAAGGTATTCCCGAGATCTTTTAAAATGCCGGCGTTCAGGTGACGGGTAATGACCAGATAACGCCGGGTGGCGTCATATATCGGTAGGCGGCTGGTCATGGGCCGAATAAGGCCGATGCCAACAAACGCAACGCCTTCGCGGGTTTCGGTTATACCGGCAAAGATATTTTTACCGCTCGCCAGTTCCGCCGCATGGTTCTTAATCAGCGCGGTTAAACCTTCGCCGAAGAAATCCAGATTGCGTTCGCTGAAGGGCTGGCTGTGAAACGATCCCCACAACACGTGGTAATGTTCATCGAGCACGAATGTGCCGTCGTAGAGATTATTGATTTTAAACCCGGCCCCCCAGGTATCGTACAGCCAGCGGGTATCCAGCGCGGGCGAATACACTTTATGCACCGCGTCGTCCCAGATGGCGTTATCAACCACCAGCGATAGTACGCGATTAACTGACGTCTGAATCGCACCGTCCACCGAAAGTGCCGAACGATGCGCGTCAATGGCGTTCGTTTTACTGCTGATCAGATGCTGGGAAAGATACAGCAAAGAGACAATTGAAATAATCAGCCCTATACCTGCCAGAAAGAGCATCACAAAAAGTGTTCTGGCGGTGGCGATATTACGCCAGCGAGATGGATTAAACATAAGCAACCCTCCAGCAAGTGCCCAGCACTCGGGGAAATGCACCCTGTTTAATTAGCGTAATACAGCCAGCATTTTTCGCTGCCCACAAACGCGGGCAGCGTCACATCATGCGAGTTTAATCATCACCATTCCGGCAACTAACAAGATTAAACCGATCCATCCTTTGTAATTAAGGCGCTGTCCAAACAGGATCCAACCCGCAGCCAGCGTGGCAACCACGCCGAATCCACCCCAAATGGCGTAGGCTACCGACAGATCAATGCCTTTTACCGCCTGCGACAAGGCGCTAAATGCGGCCAGTACCGCCACCAGCGACAATATACCGTATATTTTTCGGCGGAAACCGTCCGAGAATTTAAGGAATATATTGGCGATGATTTCCAGCACAATTGCCCCTGCCAGCCACGCGCCGTGTACCCACTCAAACTGCGGCATGATTCACCTCCGCAGAGGTGTTTTTGACTTTACGGGTACCGGATTTAATCAGCACAATACCCATCACCAGCGTGGCCAGTCCTGCACCTTTCATCAGCGTCAGGCTTTCATCAAATAAAAGCACGCTGAACAGCGTAATCAATAAAATACCGACGCCTTCCCACAGAGCGTAAGCCACGCCAAGTGCAATTTTTTTAACCGCAAAGGAAAGAAATATATATGAAAGGGCAATCATGCCGAGCATTAAAATATAACCGATATGACCATCGTTAACGCTTGCCCATTTCATCGACAAGGTGCCTGTGATTTCAGCGACGATCGCCAGACCTAATAATATCCAGTAAAACATGGTTCTTCTCCTGCCTGAGAATATAATCCGTTGCAGTTTGCGAAAAGGCGCAAACCGTAAAAAATGATTAAGTTTTAGCTCAAGGAAGGAAAAAACTATAGCGCAGAGCGCCAGTGCTGCTCAGCAGAAAGCAAGGAAAGCGTGGGGATGATGACAGATTGCAAGGAAGTACAGGTTCTGAACGACATGTCCATAAAATTACAATTATCCGCGGTGTTGCTTCTCGTCTTTGCGGATGAAAATTGTCCTCAGTAGTTAAACACAGCGCAATTCTGGCATAGTGCAAAAATAAACTCAAAGTCTTTTCAATTCTTTACCCAGCGTATTCTGTATTAATAAGTTTATTCTTACCCCTTGCCGCTTTATGATGTTCTTTATCACGTTTATCAAGGAATGTTATGGCAAAGTCGGGTATTACACTTAATGGATTAAAGATAGTCATCATGCTAGGAATGCTGGTGATTATCCTCGCTGGTATTCGCTTCGCCGCTGATATTGTGGTGCCCTTTATTCTGTCGCTGTTTATCGCGGTGGTGCTCAACCCGGTGGTGCAGCTGCTGGTCCGCTGGCGCGTCCCGCGTGGGCTGGCGGTCACCCTGCTCATTACCTTCATTATTATGGTGGCGGTTCTGCTGTTGTCCTATCTGGGCACGTCGCTCAACGAACTCGCTCGCACGCTGCCGCAATATCGTTCGTCGCTGGTTGTGCCGATGGAACATCTCGAACCGTGGCTACAGCGCGTTGGGATTGATGTCTCCGTGACCGAGTTGGGAAAATACATTGACCCGAATGCGGCAATGACGCTGGTCACCGGCCTGCTGACGCAGCTCACCAACGCCATGTCCTCCATTTTCCTGCTGTTGTTGACGGTGGTGTTTATGCTGTTTGAAGTGCCGCAGCTCCCGGCCAAAATGCAGCAGATGATGATTCGTCCGGTGGAAGGCATGGCGGCGATCCAGAAAGCCATCGACAGCGTGAGCCATTATCTGGTGCTGAAAACCGCCATCAGTCTGGTGACCGGGCTGGTCGCCTGGGCCATGCTCGCAGCCCTCGACGTGCGCTTTGCATTTATCTGGGGAATGCTGGCGTTTGCGCTGAACTATATTCCTAACATCGGCTCGGTGCTGGCCGCCGTCCCGCCGATTTTGCAGGTACTGGTTTTCGGCAATGTCTACGATGCGCTGGTAGTTCTGGCGGGGTATCTGGCGATCAATATGGTGTTTGGCAACCTTCTTGAGCCTCGCATTATGGGGCGTGGGCTGGGCCTTTCCACGCTGGTGGTATTCCTGTCGTTGATATTCTGGGGCTGGCTGCTTGGCCCGGTCGGCATGCTGCTCTCGGTACCGCTGACCATCATCGTTAAAATTGGGCTGGAGAATACCCAAGGCGGGCAAAACATTGCGGTACTACTGAGTGATTTGAGTAAGAAATAACGGTGCAGACGGGCTGATTAATGTGAAATTTGTCGCTCTCACATCATCAGCCTGTCAATCTAGCCGGAAGGAATTACTCGTTGCCCCATGTATTCAGGAACATCGCGATATCATCAATGCGCTTAGCGTTGATCCCCGCTTCCTGGGCCATATCCTGCTGGGCTTCTTCGCTGATTTCTTCGTTATTCATTAAACGGGTGACCAACAGCTGGAAGTAATGCGCCAGAGAATCGCGTTCTGCGTCACTCACCGGCTCGGCGCATTCGCTCGAATACTCGTCCACGATGTCATAAAATTTCAATGGAATTTCGGTGTTCATCTATCGTCCTCGGAAGGTTAAAGTCGGGTTAGCCGCGCGTTACCACATCAAATCGTCAGGCACTTTGAAATCTGCATATGGATCGTCTTCATCCTGCTCTTCCTGACTCAACGCACTGTTCAGAACGATGCTGTCCGCATCACGCTGGGCAATTTTATCGGCCACGCTCGCGGGGATAATGGCGTAGGTGCTTTCACCATTTTTATCGACAAGCAGACGCGCAATCGCCAGACGACCGCTGATTAACTGTGACTGCGTCAGCTTATCCACGACGACTTTTTTGATTAAATTGTTATCGGTGAAGTTAAAATCAATATTGCCTCGGGCAATGGTGATTTTGTTCATTTCGATCAGCTGCTTGACCTGCGCTTTATATTCTTTCGACAACGCCGCTTGTTTTTGCTGCTCGCTGAGTTCTTTATCACGCTCAAGCTGCGCTTTTTTATTCTCTTCTACAGCCTCTCTTGCCTCACGAGCCTGAACACGTGATTTTTTAGCCGTGCGCTGGACCTTGGCCATTTTTTTGCTGGACACTAATCCCGCTTTTAACATCTGCTCTTGTAAGGTGAGTTTTGTCATCTTCGTTTCTGAACCGGTTGAATAATTTAGGTGATTATACCCGTATTTTCACAGGCGATACCAGACGGCAGGCGCTGAGCCTGGCCCGGTAACGGCCAAATTCGTCAGTCGACTGAAAATTCGCTATCATCCGCTTCCACTCTTCATCCTGGCCGCCCAATGTCTTCGATAATTGATACTTTTATTGCCCCACCGTGTCATGACCAGATAGAGGTGCTCTGGCAGGATGCGCATCTGGTACTGATCAATAAACCCACCGGGTTGCTCAGCCTGTCAGGGAAAAACCCACAGAATCTCGATTCAGTGCATCATAGGCTGGTGCAGCTTTTCCCCGGTTGTACCCTGGTGCACCGTCTGGATTTCGGCACCTCAGGGTTGATGGTGGTGGCGCGTAACAAGGCTATCAATGCCGCACTTTGCCAGCAGTTCAGCCAGCGCGCCGTCACCAAAGAGTACAGTGCCTTGCTGTGCGGCCATCTGGCCGACGACGAAGGGATAATAGACGCGGCGATTGCCAAAGACCCGGCGCTGTTCCCGCTGATGTCGATTTGCGCCATCACCGGCAAGCCCGCGCGTTCACGCTATAAGGTGATTAATCGCTTACATTATGTGCAGGCAGAGGGAACCTCAGTGCCGGTCACGCGGGTCCAACTGACGCCAGAAACCGGGCGCACCCATCAGCTACGCATTCACAGCCAACGACTCGGCCACCCTATTCTGGGCTGCGATCTGTACGGCGGACTTCTGCCCCCAGGCTGCGAACAAACACCACGCCTGATGCTGCACGCCAGCGGACTGCATTTCGTCCATCCCATTACCGAAGAACCGATCCACGCCCACAGCCCCAGCCCATTTTGAAAAAGAAGATCGCGATAATCTCCTTAAAAATAAACATCCGTTCCCTTTTCATTTCGCCTTCGGGTACATTGGGCGCACTCACGTAAAATTTTCGATTTTTAACAGGTAACACGGCCATGGCTCTTATTCCAAAAAACTACGCACGACTGGAAAGCGGCTACCGCGAGAAGGCGCTGAAAATCTATCCATGGGTATGCGGACGCTGCTCACGGGAGTTTGTGTATTCCAATCTGCGGGAATTAACGGTTCACCATATCGATCATGACCACACCAATAACCCGCCAGATGGCAGCAACTGGGAGTTGTTGTGTCTGTATTGTCATGACCATGAGCACTCAAAATATACCGAAGCGGACCAATACGGCACCCGCGTTGTGGCAGGCGAAGACGCGCAGGACGATATTGATGCGGCGACGTACAATCCGTTTGCCGATTTGAAATCGATGCTCAACAAAAAGAAATAGCGTCCTTTGCACCGAGCGCCTGGCATGCGTAAATCGGCTACGCCGTTTCACTTATCCCAGGCGCTCAATACGTGATCTGGCCTCATCAAAATGACCGCGCTGTGTCTCAAAGCATGGGCCGAAACTGACAGAAGAACTCCTCAGCCAATTCAAGCGCTTCCCGCCACGTAGTCTACACTCAACCTTCCTGCTTCGATCGTCATCACATAATTACCCACGAAATTATTACTCTCAGGCTAACAATTAGCACGCCAGCTTAATTGATGCCCTACTCCTAACGGAGCAGACTAACTGCAGCATAAATCCAGGCAAAAATGATTTGCTGAATCAGGAGGTTAATTATGAATGCTGGCCAAACTCCGGCCCGGAACTGGAGCACACGTCGTAGCGAAAAAGCGCGTCGCGTAGCGTCCCTCTCCGTGCAGGGTAAGGTAATTCCCACCGATGGTCTGGTGGATGCGCTGGAAAAATTGATTGCCCCCGGCGACCGTGTGGTGCTGGAAGGTAACAACCAGAAGCAAGCCGATTTCCTCTCGCGTATGCTCGCCGAAGTCAACCCGGCGAAAGTCCACGACCTGCATATGATTATGCCGAGCGTCGGACGCAGCGAACACCTTGATATCTTCGAAAAAGGCATCGCCCGCAAGCTCGATTTCTCCTTCTCCGGTCCTCAGAGTCTGCGTATTTCGCAGCTGCTGCAGGATGGTCAACTCGAAATCGGCGCTATCCATACGTACATCGAACTCTATTCCCGTCTTTACGTCGACCTGTGCCCGAACGTCGCGCTGATCGCCGGTTTTAAAGCTGACCGTAAAGGTAACCTTTATACCGGGCCAAGCACCGAAGATACGCCAGCGCTGGTTGAAGCCGCGGCCTTCCGTGACGGCATTGTTATTGCCCAGGTTAACGAACTGGTCGACGACGAATGCGACTTGCCACGCGTCGACATTCCAGGCTCGTGGATTGACTACGTCGTCGTCGCCGATAAACCGTTCTTTATCGAACCGCTGTTTACCCGTGACCCGCGCCTCATCAAGCAGGAACATATCCTGATGGGCATGATGGCGATTAAAGGTATCTACGCGGAACACCAGGTTCAGTCCCTCAACCACGGGATCGGCTTTAACACCGCGGCTATCGAACTGCTGCTGCCAACCTACGGTGAACAGCTCGGTCTGAAGGGCAAAATTTGTAAGCACTGGACTCTTAACCCGCATCCGACGCTGATCCCAGCGATTGAAAGCGGCTGGGTAGAAAGCGTGCACTGCTTCGGTGGCGAGCTGGGGATGGAAGAGTACATCCGCGCCCGTCCCGACGTGTTCTTTACGGGTGCCGACGGTTCCATGCGTTCAAACCGTGCGTTCTGCCAGCTGGCTGGCCAGTACGCGGTGGATATGTTCATCGGTTCTACGCTGCAGGTTGATGGCCTCGCCAACTCCTCCACCGTAACCCGTGGTCGTCTGTCCGGTTTCGGCGGTGCGCCAAACATGGGCCATGACCCACACGGTCGCCGTCATGCGACGCCAGCCTGGCTGAACATGATGACCGACAAAGACCCCATGCAGCGCGGTAAAAAGCTGGTTGTACAGATGGTCGAAACCTTCCAGGCCGGTGCCAAACCGACCTTCGTGGAAAAACTCGACGCGGTCGACGTCGCTGAATCCTCCGGGATGCCGCTGGCACCCGTGATGATCTACGGCGACGACGTGACCCACGTGCTGACCGAAGAAGGTATCGCTTACCTCTACCGGGCTGAAAGCATGGAAGAGCGCCGCGCGATGGTTGCGGCAGTCGCCGGGATCACCGACATCGGTCTGGGCGTTGACGCCAAACGTGTCGCCGACCTGCGCAAGACCGGCAAAGTGGTGTATCCGGAAGACATGGGCATCCGTCGTTCAGATGCAACCCGTTCCCTGCTCGCTGCTGGCAGCGTAGCGGATCTGGTCGAATGGTCTGACGGTCTTTACAACCCACCTGCGAAATTCCGGAGCTGGTAATGAAACAGCTGTCACAGACTCATGCAGAGGTTCAGGCCCAGCGACTGGCGACACTCGCCCGCGACTGCCTGATCGACGAAGCGCGATTAAGCCCGAAGCCGGGTCTGGTGGACAGCCGGGGTAACGGTGCCCATCACGATTTGTCTTTGGCGTTGATGGAGCGCTCTGCGCACAGCCTGACCCCCACGTTTCTGCAACTGGCCCAGCAAAGCTGGCAGCGCCCCGCCGACATCGCCCTGCGCGAAACCGTCGGCCGTTTGGGACGCGAAGGCGAGCAGCAGATGATGAAAGCAACCGACGGCGTGAATACCCATCGGGGAGCAATCTGGGCGCTTGGCCTGTTAGTCAGCGCCGCCGCGATGCAGGGTGAATGCGCCAGCGCGCAGCAGATTGCGGTTACCGCGGCCGGGCTTGCCCGCCTGCCGGACAGCGCCGCGCCGAAAGTCTTCAGCAAAGGCCTGAAGGCCACGCACCGTTATCAGGTGCCCGGCGCACGTGAAGAAGCGCAGCAGGCGTTTCCCCATGTGATGACGCTGGCATTACCGCAGCTGTTGCGCAGTCGCGTAAACGGTGCCAGCGAAAGCGAAGCCCGTCTCGACGCGTTGATGGCGGTCATGACCTCGCTCAGCGATACCTGCGTGCTCTCTCGCGCCGGCATGACCGGTCTGAACGCCATGCAAAACGGCGCCCGGGCGGTACTCACCGCTGGGGGCTGCGCTCAACCGGCTGGCCGCGAGGCTCTCGCCCGTCTTGATGCGCAAATGCTGGCACTCAACGCCTCACCCGGTGGTGCCGCCGATTTGCTCGCCGCCACACTGTTTCTCGACAGGGTCAGCCAGCCCGCGTCTTGCTCAATTTAAAGAGGATGTTATGGAACACATTACATTGTCATTCCCTGCCAGCCGCACCTTCAGCGGCAAAGCTCTCGCAGGGGTCGTTGGTTCCGGTGATATGGAAGTGCTGTTCACCGCAGCCGCCGGGGAAACCCTCAGCATTGATATCACCACGTCAGTGGACAACAGCACAAGTCGCTGGAATGCACTGTTCGACCGTCTGAACCTGATTAACGGTCTGCCTGCGGGCAAGCTCGTGATCCACGATTTCGGCGCGACGCCCGGTGTGGCGCGTATTCGTATCGAACAGGTTTTTGAAGAGGTGAGCCATGCGTAACGACCGCAGCTTTATTGAATTACGGGCCCGTGAACGCGCCCATGCGCTGCTGGACGACGGCAGCTACCGCGAACTGCTCGACCCGTTCGAAGGCATTATGTCGCCATGGCTCCCACAGCAGGGCGTGGTGCCACAGTCTGATGACGGCATGGTCGTCGCACGCGGCACCATTAACGGTCAGTCTGCGGTGGTCATTGCCATCGAAGGCACCTTCCAGGGCGGCAGCATGGGCGAAGTGTCCGGCGCAAAAATGGCCGCGGCGCTTGAACTGGCAGCAGAAGATAACCGCAACGGCATCCCAACTCAGGCCGTACTGTGCCTCGAAACCGGTGGCGTACGTTTGCAGGAAGCCAACCTCGGCCTGGCGGCTATCGCCGATATCCACGCCGCGATCGTTGACCTGCGTCGCTATACCCCGGTGGTCGGCATTGTAGCGGGCACCGTCGGCTGTTTCGGCGGGATGTCCATCGCCGCCGCACTGTGCAGCTACCTGATTGTAACGCGTGAAGCGCGTCTCGGTCTGAACGGCCCGCAGGTTATCGAGCAGGAAGCCGGAATTGAAGAGTACGACTCCCGCGACCGGCCATTTATCTGGAGCATGACCGGCGGTGAAATTCGCGCCGAAAGTGGTCTGGTTGATGCGCTGGTCGGTGATGGCATCAACGCGGTGAAAGCGGCGATGAACGACGCCATTGCAAAAGGCGTTCCGGCCCAGGACCGCAGCGATAAATACGAAGAGTATCTGGCTCGCCTGACCCAGTTTGATACGCGTCAGCAGGCCGATACCGCCCAGATTAAACAGCTTTTCGCCCGGGAGGTGAAATGATGACTCAGTCCAATAGCCGGGGCGCAATCTGGCTGGAAAAACTGGCCCCTAATGCCCCACGTATGAGTGGCCTGTGCCCTTCTGTCCAGGTGGCTGACGGTGAACTTAACGGTGAAAGCGTGCGTTTCATCGCCGTGGTCCCGGATGCAAACAACCATTATCCGCGTGCCGTAAAAGGCGAAGTGGGTCTGCTTGAAGGCTGGACGCTGGCGAAAGTGGTGAATGAAACCATTGATGCCGATGCCAACAGCGACGTGAAGCGCCCGATTATTGCGGTAATCGATGTGCCAAGCCAGGCCTATGGCCGCCGCGAAGAAGCCTTTGGTATTCACCAGGCGCTGGCCGGTGCCGCTGGCGCTTACGCGAAAGCGCGTCTGGCGGGCCATCCGGTTATCGGCCTTATCGTCGGTAAAGCGATGTCCGGTGCCTTCCTGGCGCACGGCTATCAGGCTAACCGTCTGATTGCCTTTAACGACCAGGGCGTTCTGGTGCATGCGATGGGGAAAGACTCCGCCGCACGTATCACCCTGCGCACCGTTGAAGCGCTGGAAAAACTGGCGGCGACCATTCCGCCAATGGCCTACGACGTGAGCAACTACGCGACGCTGGGTCTGTTGTCTGATTTGCTGAACATCAGCAACCCGGACGCACCCACCGATGCCGATCTGGCGCAGGTGTTAATCATCCTGCAACAGTCTGTTCGCGACGCACGTCTGGACCCAAGTTTGAAAAACCGCCTCGGCGCGGAAAATCGCCGTAGCTCGGCTCTGGTCCGCGAACGGATGCGCGCCAGCTGGTAACGAGCCGTTGTAGCAAGAAGTACGTAAAAAAAGACCTGCCGAAAGCGGTCGCCGTCGGGCGCAACATAGCGCCCACGGTACAGCCGTTTTTAGAAAATTATAAACATCGCAAATGTTCAATACGCCCCCTCGTTCACGCTGTGCAATGGCAGCCTGAAGGTGGGTGCGTAGACTCTTTTTTTATCTACAGGTGGTTAATTCTATGACTTATGTAATTGTTCATGCCCTTGCTCCGATTTTCCTTATCATGCTGCTGGGCTTCTGGGCCGGCAAAGCCAAAATGGTCGACAACAAAAATGTGTCGCTGCTGAATATCTTTGTTATGGATTTCGCTCTGCCTGCGGCGCTGTTTAGCGCAACCGTGCAGACGCCGTGGTCTGGTATTGCCGCACAGTCTCCGCTGATTGTGGTCCTGACTGGCGCAATGTGGATTACCTACGCGGCTATCTACTTCCTCGCGACCAAGGTCTTCAAGAAGTCTCCGCAGGATGCTGCGGTCCTGACGCTGACCGTTGCCCTGCCGAACTACGCGGCGCTGGGCCTGCCAATTCTGGGCAGCGTTCTGGGTGAAGGTTCTGCGACTTCCCTGTCCGTCGCGGTGTCTATCGCCTGTGGTTCCGTGCTGATGACCCCGTTCTGCTTGCTGATCCTTGAGCGTGAAAAAGCGCTGGCTGCCGGCGAAAACAGTGGTTCTACCCTGTCAATGCTGCCAGTTCTGATGTGGCGTTCACTGAAAAAACCTATCGTCATGGGCCCGCTGCTGGGTGTGATTCTGTCGGCGATTGGCATCAAAATGCCAGACCTGGTGCTGTCTGCAATTAAACCGCTGGGCCTGTCCGCAACGGCCGCAGCCCTGTTCCTGACCGGTGTTATCCTGTCTGCCCGTAAGCTGAAAATGAATGCGGTCGTGGGTATTGCTACCATCACCAAACTGTTGATTCAGCCATTCATCGCCTGGGGTATCGTTCTGGCGTTCGGTCTGCATGGCTCCGTGGCTATCACCGCTATCCTGATGATCGCGCTGTCTGCGGGCTTCTTCGGCGTCGTATTCGGTAACCGCTTTGGCGTTCAGTCTCCAGATGCAGAAGCCGTGCTGCTGTTGAGCTCCGTTCTGTGTATCCTGTCGTTACCGCTGTTCATTACCTTAACTTCAGGCATGTAATATGACTTTCACCTCGCGCCCCCACGATTTGCTGTGGCTCAGCAACGCCGACGCTTTACTGAATATTCAGGAGGCATGGGTTGCAAGCCAGTGGCACACCGGCCTGCCGGTGGTGGTCCGGCGCGATGTGAATGACCACGCTGATATTCCGGTGGGCGTGCGTGGCATCAAGCGCGAACAACGCGCCGCCGGTTGGGTGAAAGCAGAGACGGTTTCCCGCGTCGTCACGCCCGAAATGCTCGCTGATCGCGAACGTCTGCTGCACTCCCCGTTTGTCTCTCAGCCGCCTGTTCAGGCGGCTATATTACTCACCACCTTTGCGTGGCCGTGGCACTGGGGTATCACCGGTAGTACCGGTTATGCACTCGCCACCGAAATTCCCGTCCTGCACGCCGAGAGCGATCTCGATTTGATTATCCGCGCCCCGCAGCCGCTGACTCATGACGAGTTATACCAATGGCAGGCGCAGGTAGAAAAACTGCCGTGCCGGGCTGATACCCAGGTTGAAACGCCCTTCGGTGCGTTCGCATTAAACGAATGGCTACGCGAAGGACGCGTATTGCTCAAAACCGCCTCAGGTCCGCAGCTGACCGCGACGCCGTGGCACAGGGAGCCATAATGAAAATCCTCTTTACCTTCCCCGGCCAGGGCACTCAGCGCCCCGGCATGCTGCAAAATCTGCCCGACGGTGACGCCATTCTGTCTGAAGTGCGTGCCGTGCTCGGCGATGAAACCGACACGCTGGACAGCCTAGATGCACTACAGCACACCCGCGCGGTGCAGCTGTGCCTGCTGATTGTCGGCGTGGCGTGGGCGCGCGAATTAATGCGCCATGACGTCAAACCCGATATCGTCAGCGGCCTGTCGATTGGTGCCTATCCCGCGGCGGTCATAGCGGGCGCGCTGGCCTTTGATGATGCGCTGCGTCTGGTGGCGCTACGGGGTGATTTAATGGAGCAGGCTTACCCGCACGGCTACGGCCTGACGGCGATTGTCGGCCTGACCCTGTCCCGTGTCGAAAAGCTGATGGCCGGCACGCAAACGTACATCGCCAATCTGAATGCCGAAACGCAGATTGTGATTGCCGGAAGTGATGAAGAGATGGCGATTGTGGCACGCAAGGCGCTGGAAGCCGGAGCCAGTAAGGCGACCCGCCTTGCGGTAAGCGTGCCGTCGCACTGCGCGCTGTTAGATAAGCCTGCGGAAAAACTGGCGCATGCCTTTGAATCGGTGACGTTGTCACGCCCACAGCGTGCTTATCTGAGCGGCTCTACGGGCCGCGTGCTGTGGGATCCACTGAAAATTGCCGACGATCTGGCCTATAACATGGCGCGGACCGTGCAATGGCAGGACGCCATGGTCTCAGCCAATCAGCGCGACGCCCGACTCGCCATTGAAATGCCGCCGGGCAGCGTATTGACCGGACTGACCCATCTTTCAGGCTGGCAAGGCGAAGCGATTTGTCTGGAACGTAACAGCGTTGAGGTTGCGCAGCACTTGCTGAAACGGCTTAACCGCTGATGCTACGGGCGTACATGCGCCCTTCTGCCGCCAGTGCCAGCAGGTCCTGATCGCGCTCGCGATGATGCGAATAGACAATCGAAATCAGCTGGCGCATCTGATACGGATCCGCCAGTTTCAGCAACTGCACATCGTTCTCGTACACTTTCTTCATTCGCCCTGGGATCAGGGCAAATCCGACTCCCGCCTGCACCAGACTGATCATCGAGAAAATGTCATTTACACGCGTCACAATCTCCGGTTCAAAACCGGCGACGCTAAACGCTTCCTGAAAACCAGCGTAGGTCGCAAACCCTTCCGCCAGCGAGACGAATTTCCGGTCGGCGTAATCACGCAGATCGGCATCCTGGGCGGTGTCCAGCGCGACGCTGGCGGGTGCAGCGAGAAAGATATCGTCGTGAAAAAGCGGAATGACGTCGAATTTCGACCCGGTAAATTCGCCTTCATTGGTAGAGATCAGGATAGCGTCAAGTGCGTCATCTTCGAGCATATCCACTAACATCTGGTTCGAGCCCATGGTTAAATCCAGCTCCAGCGACGGACGACGTAGCTTCATGCCCATAATAATTTTCGGCACCGTTTCCAGCGTCAGCGAATACAGCGTGCCGATACGCAAACGTCCGCTGCCGACGCCCGCCACTTTTCGCGTCTGCTCCAGCCCTTTGCTCATTAGGCTTATCACGTCCTGACAGTATTCCAGCAGCGTCCATGCCGCTGGCAGCGGCACCAGATTACGGCCTTTGTGAACAAACAGCGGACAGCCGACGCCCTCTTCCAGAGTGTGCAGCGCGCGGTGCACGCTGACGCTGCTTAACTCCAGCGCTTCCGCAGTGCGGGCGATGTTGCCTTTATTCATAAACATCATAAAGACGCTGAGCTTGCGAAAGGTAATGTCCTGATTAATGTCGTCTTTCATGGCTGTCCGGTTTCGTATTACTGAGTTGAATGATTATACCCATAATTATTCATAACCCGTTAAAACCATATCACGCCGAAACCATCTCACTCTCAGTGAAGCACGTTCCGGCGATTTGACGCAGGATAACCCTGGTTTTCCTGCATCCAGCAGCTGAAAACATCACTGCGCAGGGTGCGCAGAAAATCAATCAGCCCGGTACAGCCCATCTTCTTAATCAGGTTCTGACGGATTTGATAAATCGTTTTAATATGCACATTCATGTGCATACCCACTTCCGTCATTTTTTTACCTTCCTTCATTAAATCGATCAGCTTTTTCTCCCTGGCGGTCAATAACATTCGATGCGACGGCAGCGTTGCCTCGCCCTTTTGCCAGGTGATGGTGGTGATAAAACGACGTATATCGTCGAGCGTGGCCCTGGCCGATAAACGGTGCAGCGGCACGCTGTCGAGAAAATTAAAATCATGCCCGTTCGTCAGAAGAATTAAGCGATTCTTGTCCAGATCGTAATTATGGCTGAGCACATCCGCATAATATTGCTCCGTCAAAAATACGTAGCGAATACCGGTATCATCAAAGCGGATATTCTCAAGCGCCTTTTGCAAACCAAGTTGCAAATAATGGTCAGACAGCCAGAGATCGACCTGCTCCAGCTGCACGCAGTTTTGGCCACTCATTCGTCAGTTTCCGTCGTCACAGGGTTAGGATACACAGGGCCGGAATTGCTCACGGCCCATCTATCAGTCTCCGGCAGTACCGGCAGGCATGTCAGATATCGTCGGTGGTATGACCGACCACAATCTCGAGGGTTTTACGGATAACATCCGCCTGCACCACATCGCGGGTAGTTTCCAGCGTACGCAGCAGCGCCAGAATAATGTTCTTATTATTAATATGTTCACCTGACAAAAGAACATGACGAATTGCTGTGCCCAATACCGCGGATTCCGCTGCAAACATATCACCGGCCTTACGGAAATAATCCGTCAGAGAGTTGTCTGGCATGGCGGTATAAATATCAGGCTGTTGAATCGTAGCTGTGTTCATTGTTTTTACCCTCGGGAATCATTGTATTGTCAGTGGATTTTATTTTTTCCTTGCGGCTGCTTATTCCCGAGCAGCGTATTAGCATTTTCCTTATGCGTTCCTGTGGACCGCGTTTCCGGCCCCTCATTTCTTAACGTTGTAGCTTCAACTTCAGCGATAATAATCGGCAACGTTTCCCGCCGCCGTGGGTCGCTTTCTACCGCCAGCATGTTGCGAAGTTCTGCCAGCAGCGCGAGCGTACTTACGGGGCCTTTGCGCTTTAACAGCGACAATACGGCCTCGCCAATAAGTTGATCGGTTATCTGGTCTGTTTGTTGTTTGTTTTCACTTCTCGTCATAACTGCATTCTCTGTTCGCCGACTTTCCCAGAACCGGGAACGCGACATTTCATTGCGCACGAATGGCTTATCTGTCGAACAGCAGACCGATCAGCGCGTTGTAGTGACCCTCCTCTTCCACACAGGATGCTTGCTCAAGGCGGCTCAGCAACTTTGTGCAGAGTGATTTACGATTCAGGTTCCGTCCATCATTAAGGATTTCCACCACGATTTGTCCTAATGTTTCCTGCTGGGTCGGCAGATTTGCCTTGTTGAAGTACTGGGCAATGGCGCTTGCTGTATCCGGTATGTAACCATTCTGCTGCATATGTCACTCCTGTACGAATCAGTAAAAGGGTTAATGTTGTGTTATTCAAAGTTACGAAAATTGTACACAAAAGCTGTACAAGTGCATCGCTGATGTTTTAGCAAAAAATGCTAATCCTTTTAATTCATACCGTTATGCATTTTGTATTGGGCATTATCTGATAGTGGTTTGTACAGGAGGAAAGAGAAGGTTGTACAACAAAGAAAGAGAATTAAAACAGCGTCGCTCGACGATCTCTTTTCCTGTGAAACACTTGTTAATTTAAAGTGTTACAGCACGAGACGAAACGGCATACTTCTGTTAGGGTTAATAACAATCCCCTCTACTGTTTGAATAAATTATGCTTACGACAATCATCTATCGCAGCCATCTGTGCGACGAGGTGCCGGTAAAATCTCTCGAAAAGATGGTCGCCGGAGCCAATACAAACAACCGCCAGGCGGATGTCACCGGTATTCTGCTGTTTAACGGCACCCATTTTTTCCAGTTGCTCGAAGGCCCCGACCAGAACGTAAAGGCCATCTACAACGCTATCTGTGAAGATCCTCGGCACTATAACGTCGTGGAGCTGCTGTGCGACTATGCCCCGTCACGCCGCTTTGGCAACGTCGGAATGGAACTCCTGGATTTGCGGGAACATGACCGCGACGAGGTGCTGCAATACATCCTCGATAAAGGCACCTCTAAATATCAGCTCATTTACAATGACCGCGCGCTGCAGTTTTTCCGCACTTTTGTCGAAGCGACAGAAAAAGAGAATTACTTTGAGATCCCTCCCGCCGACACCTGGGATTTTATCCCGTCTGGCGAGAAACGCTTAGTTGACCCACAGGTTATTGGTCCCGACGCCGACTGTGGTTTTGCGTTTCAACCGATTATTGATCCGCTCACCCAGGAAATTGTCTCGCTGGAAGCCCTGCTGCGTACTCCGTCAGGCGGCTCCCCGCAGGCCTATTTCGACACCTTTACGGGTGATGATGTTTACCGTGCCGACCTTCAAAGCAAGAAAGTCGCGTTCGCGCTGGCCGGGGCGTTGAGCCTGAACGACCTGACGCTCTCCGTGAACCTACTGCCCATGACGCTGGTGAAAATCCCTGATGCGGTCGCTATTCTGCTACACGCGATCGCGGACAACGGTCTGGTGCCGGAACAGGTGATTGTGGAGTTCACTGAAAACGAAGTGATTTCTCAGTTTGATGCGTTTACCCAGGCGGTCAGAGAACTGAAAGCCGCGGGCATTATCATCACTATCGATCATTTCGGTGCCGGGTCTGCCGGGCTGTTGCTTTTGGCTCAGTTTCAGCCGGACCGAATCAAAATCAACCGGGACCTGATCCGCGACGTGCATAAAAGTGGCCCGCGCCAGGCCATCATTCAGGCCATCATTAAATGTTGTACATCGCTCGAAATTTTGGTCTCCGTGGTTGGCGTGGAGAAAGCAGAAGAGTGGATGTGGCTTGAGTCCGCGGGCATCACCCAGTTCCAGGGCCATTTGTTCGCAGAGCCTTTGTTTTGTGGCATTCCACAGGTTGCCTGGCCGGAGAAGAAAACCCCGTTCTGACCCGCCATGACTGACTTTTCGCCTGCCGCTGTCGTGCGGCAAGCCCTTCCCCAACACCCTTTCCCAACTACGATTTTACGTTTGTTTAACAATCATTCGGCATATTCTTCCCACACATGTTCGAGTCTGCTGTACAATAAATTATAAATTGTACAAACGCCTTTGATTGGTGACGTTAAGAATGGACGTCTCTGATTGAGCATGGGGGGATACTATGGCGTTTTATAGCATCGGCGATGTTGCCGAGCGATGCGGTATCAATCCTGTGACCCTGCGAGCCTGGCAGCGCCGCTACGGTCTGTTGAAACCTCAACGCAGCGAAGGTGGGCACCGCCAGTTTGACGAAGAAGATATCCAGCGCATTGAAGAGATTAAGCGGTGGATCAAGAGCGGCGTGCCCGTGAGTAAAGTCAAAACCTTGCTCGAAGAAAGCGTCATCACCACCGATGGCGACTGGACCAGCCGTCAGGAAGAGATGATGGCGGTGCTGCGTTTCGCTCACCCCGCCAGGCTGCGCACCAAAATCATCGCGTTAATCCGGGAACATTCGGCGAGCGATCTGATTGACCATGTTTTCATTCCTGTCCGCCAGCGTCTGAGCCTCGATCACAATACCGCGCGCATCATGTGCAGCCTGCTTGACGGGGTGCTGATAGAATTCGCCACCGCCGCCCTGACTGAAGCACGTAAAAAAGCTGGCGACGAAGCGCTGCTAATTGGCTGGGACACCGAAGACAGAACTCGTCTGTGGCTGGAAGCCTGGCGTCTTTCACAGAAAGGCCTGCACATTGCCGTGATGGCTGAACCGCTCGATGTCCCGCGCCCGGAACTGTTCCCTGGCCAGCAGCTTTTCGTCTGGACCGGCATTTCCCCAACGCGCCGTCAGCAAGAACTTCTCCAGCACTGGCACGAACAGGGTTATACCCTCACCTTTCATCAGCCCTGAATAGGCCCGGTTGCCTTACGGTGAGGCCACTTTTCGTCGTGCCTGTTTATCGGCATAAATCGTCATCGCAATCCCCGCAATCACCGTCACCGTTGACACCACCAGCTGAAGCGTCAAGTGCTCGCCGAGAAACGCCACACCGCCTAGCGCGGATATGCACGGCACACTCAGCTGCACGGTGCTGGCCGTCGAAGAGGTTAATGTTGGCACAATCGCGTACCACAGCGCATAGGCCGCGCCAGAGGTCATTCCTCCTGATATCAACGCCAGCAGCACGCCGTGCGTGTCCGCATGCGCCGCCGGATTGAGGGTCAGTGACAGCAACAGTGCCACAGGAACGGTCAATATAAAGCTGCCCGCCGTCGCCGCCGTGGCGTTTTGAACGCTTTTCCCTGCAATGCTGTAGGCCGCCCAGCCAACCCCGGCCAGCATCATGGTTGCCGCCGGAACGTACGGTGGACTGTTTGCCCCGGGCAGCAACAGCCAGCAAATCCCCATCGCCGCCAGTGCGATCCCGGCGCTTTTCAGCCGGGTTAATTTCTCACCCCGATAAATCCCCCAGCCCGTCATCACCAGCTGCACCGTCCCAAACAGCAATAGCGCTCCTTCGGCAGTGCCGAGATGAACATAGGCGATCGAAAAAGCAATGGCGTAAACGGCAAGGAAAAGTGCGTTTTTCACTTTCCACTCAATCTGACGATTCAGGAACGGTTTCTGCAGCAGGAGAAACAGCATGATGGCACCGCTCAGCAAGCGCAGGCTGCTAAACGACAGCGGATCGATATGCACATCTTTGAGCGCAATGCGACACAGGATCGAGTTCGCGGCGAATGCGAACATGGCTAACATGATTTTACCTGTCATGACTCTTCTCTAAATTAGCGCTCTACTCTTCATGACAGCATCGCATAAGGGCGCGGGTATTTCCCCCCCTACTGGCTGAAAGCTGCTACGGCCCGAGGTTATGTGTCTATTTTTCAGCACACTGCACCTCCCGGTAAACTAAAACCAATAATGATTGATGAAAGGTTTATGCTAACAAAGGCAATATACCCGCATTATTTTTGTGGTGTATTTGACGTTCACCCCCACTTTTTTCATTAATAATGCCGAGGTTTATTTTGAAGTATTTGATGTATTTTGCGATTGCATTACCCTGCATTGCTTTCGCCAATCCCTCTAATTTCGATGAGCATACATTCGGATCGAATTACCATCAGTACAGCATCGGCGACAAAGCGCCGGACACAATTCCATTCATAGGGATAAATGCGCCGTTTAAAATTTAGCAAGCGGCCTTTCAACTACACAAACTTGTTGTATGCTTTTTAATGTCACGCCAGTGCCACTAATATGCATTGCGAGGTCATTGTGCTTTCACCCAAATTCATTATGCCGTTATTGCTGTGGTGCGTGCTCTATTACTCTCTCGGATATATATCGCTATTTCTCGATGACCCCGTCAGCCAGGTCTCGTTTGTCTGGTTCCCCGCGGGTCTGGCGGTCAGCGCGTTCCTGCTGACGTCACGTCACAACTGGCCCTGGCTATTCCTCGGCCTGTTTTTGGTGCGCACGGTTCTTGATGTCACCCTGCGCCATTCGCTTGAAACCTCGCTGGTGCATTCGGTGATTTCATTAACCAACGATTTTGCGATTGCCTGGTGCGTACGCCATTTCACCCGTCCCCACGACACGCTCTACAGCCTCGTGGTTTGGCTGGCGGCGACCGTGCTCACTAGCGCCGTTGCCGCCGCGCTGGGCGGGGGTTGGGTCGTTCTGCGTCACGACGTTGATTTCGTGTCGACGCTATGGATTTGGTGGTCTGCCAACGTGGTCGGCACCATTTTGCTGACGACCATCGTGATGGGCTTGTTTTGGCGGCAGGAGACTGCCGAACCGCCGCAGTGGCTCACGGGCGGCGTGTTGTGGGTGCTGTTATGTATCAGTGCAGTGTATGTGTTCCACCAGCCCGTTGATGATTCCCAGGGTGAAGTATTCCTGTTTGGCCTGGCCTGTATTCCGGTTGTGCTGATGATCCTGATCCCCGTGATAATCGGCAATCAGCTTGGCGCAATTTCATTTCTCAGCTTTTGCATCATCGTTATTTATTACTCCTGGCAGCGTAACGGCCCGCTTTTTGTCCCGGGGTTACGCCCCGGCGAGCCTCTTTTGCTGGCCCAGTGTTATCTGTCAGGCACGGCGCTGCTGCTGAATTTTGTCTATATGCTCAGGCACCATCAGCAAGCCAATCCCGCGTCGTCGTATTATCTGGACGTCACCAGCGGACGCCTGACCTGGGACAACAATTCCCCTTCCGCGCTGACTCAACACCTCGCCAATATTCACCATATCGATGAACTGTTTGCGTACATGTCCCCCGACGATCAGCAAAAAATGCGTGCGCGATGGGCATTAGCGCAAAGCGGCCAGGCAATTAAGGGATCTTTTCGTTTTATACTGACGCTTTCTCCGTCAAATAAATTACATCTGCAGGAAACAAAACTGATTGCGCTGCAACAGCCGAATGGCGTGGCACTCATCGGCTATTGGGCCGGTGAATTTCAGGGCAACGAATCCGTTCGAGTCATCAAGGAGGCGTAATCCATGCTGCAGGTTGCACTTTTATTGATGGGCGTGGCTTTTGTGCGAAAGGCGGCCCCGATACTTGGGATAACTGGCGTGCTGTGGGCCGGGCTTGGCATGTCGATTTTCCTCGATGGCGTGGAAGGCATGCGATATTTCCCTTTTCATGTCTTTGGCCTCCTGTTGTTGATTGAAAGTCTGGTGACTCTGCTCTTTGCTGGCAGCGCCACAGGCGCAAAAAAATCCGTCTTTTATTTCAAAGGCGGCTTATTTTTCTTTATTGCGGTGCTCATTCTCTCCGGGCGTGAAAGCAGCAATCTGTTACTGGCCATTTTGTTTGGTTTTGCATTTTTCATTACCGGGCTTTTTGTCATGGCCTCTGCCTGGGTGGTGCGCTATTACGGCTGGCGCCGTGTTTTTATGGGCGGTCTGGCTCAACTGGCTTTTGCGCTGTTTCTCTTTTTGCCCTATCCCACCCACCACCATGGCACCATTTCGCAACTTCTCGGCGTGATTATGATCCTCGGCGGCGTGCAGTGTGTCCGGCTGGCTGCCCGCGCGTTCCGGTTACGTGAGGGTTCGACGATATTCAGTATTATGGAGCCCGAAGCGCCTCCGCCGGCTCCAGAGCCTGCAACCCCGCTTCACACTATGGGGCCGCTGATTATTCACATCTGGACCCCGGAGGGTTCTTCTGCAAACTCGCCGCTCCCAAGGCCGGTCATTAATCGCTATATCGCCGCGGTGGACGTCGATGGCGTAATTTCAACCGGGCACGCGGCGCTTGAAATGTCGCCCGATATTTATATCAGCCTGTATCCCGCCGTTGAAATTGACCGCTCGCCGTCAGAGTTTTTTCAGACCCTAAAAGCAATTCAGGAAAACAATGTGCCGGGGGAATTTCAAAAGAGCTACCAAAGCGAAGCGGCAGCCTGGTGTGATTCCGACCGGAAGATTGTTTTTCAGCATTACAACGCGCAGGCATTGCAGCGCTTCTGGGCCCACTATCGGAAGGTAGACACGTACAACCTGACGTGGCGGAACTGTTCCAGCAGCGTGGCCTACGGGCTCGAGTCGGCGCTGGACGGCGTTCTCTCCCATCGACTTGGGTGGCTGCATTTCATCAGACTCTTTTTCATGCCCGAACTGTGGATTGCCGCCCAGTTGCGTAAACGCGCCACCACCATGGCCTGGACACCGGGCCTGATGCTCGACTACGCCCGCGCGTTGCACGCCCTTGTTCACCCCGTCAGGCACTCCTGGTTCCAGCGCTGGAAACAACAGTTGGGGAGATCTCAATGATGAATCGCCTCATGCAGCATTCGCCCTGAAAGGAAATTGCATGCGTAAATTCCTGGCACTCGTGCCGCTTATTCTACTGTCTGCAACAGATAAGGCGCACAGCGCAGATTTTTCGCTTGGCGTTCAGGGAGGTTCCTACGGCACGGCCTATAAAACTCGTCATGCCGATTATTGGGCCCTGCCGTATATCGGGTACAACGGCCAGACCTGGTATATTGATGGCACCGAGGCGGGCTACAATTTTGTGAATACGGATACGCAGATTTTCCGCGCTAAAGTGTATTACTACACCAATCAATACAGCGCATCCGACGGCCGTGATGCGGCGATGCGCAGTCTCGACAGCCGCAACAGCACCATGATGGCCGGTTTTACTTATCAATATATCTCCCCCATCGGCGCATTCAGCACCACGCTTGGCGCCGATACGCTAAATAACAGTCAAGGCGTCACCGTGAATGCGGCGTATATCTTGCTGCAACAATGGGGAAATTTCATTCTGGTTCCCGAAATGGGCGTCGATTGGTCTAACGCGCAAAATACCCGCTATTACTACGGTATTTCAGAACAAGAATCTGCCCGCAGCGGTCTTTCTACCTGGCGTCCACACGACAGTTTTGTACCTTATTTGCAGCTTGCAATGAATTACGCCTGGTCAAAACAGTGGAATACCTGGGGGGAAATCACCGGGCGGCTTTATCCCTCGACAATTAGCGACAGTCCAATGGTCAATAAACACGGCGTCACCGAACTCACGCTGGGGGTAAGTTATACCTTTTGATTAAAATCGGTTCAAACGAGACGAGGTACACAGCAATGAATACACAAGCCGTGGTGTGTGGCGTGGCAATACTCTGTTCTACTCCAGTCTGGGCAGTTGATTACCTTTCAGGTCAGGAAAAACAGTATATTTACGATGGTTTATCGTTAACGACGTCGCTGGGTTATATGGGCGGGGAATCGAGAGAATATATTTACGACCAGGGCAGACAACTCAGCCGACTCGACTGGAAAATGAAAAACGCCGCCATCCTCAAAATGGAGGCGAATTATGACATTCTCCCGTGGTTAAGCATCAATGCCGCTGGCTGGACATCGCTCGCCGCAGGTTCCGGTAGCTTACGTGATCGTGACTGGCAGGATCTTCAGTCCACAAATAACACTGACACCTCCTTCTCGTCGGCGACGCTCAATGAAGCCAATGAATATGACCTGAGTCTTCGCGGATGGATATTCAACAGCGAAAACTATAAGGCAGGGATCATTGCCGGTTATCAGGAAAGCCGTTTTAGCATGACGGCAAAAGGCGGCACCTATGACTATGCGGGAACGGATGCGAACGATAACTATGACCCTAATCTTCAACGAGAACAGGGCACATTCCCCGCGAATCAATCCGTTGTGGGTTACAAACAAACCTATCGCGCCCCTTATATCGGCCTCATCGGAAAATACGCCATTAATGATTTTGAATTTAATGCACTGATGAAATACAGCCATTGGGTCGATGGCAAAGATAACGATAACCATTATTTAAATAATGCGACCAGTGCGATCAACACCAGCAGCGTAGAACTGTGGGCCGGTCAGATTAATGCCGGATATTGGGTGACACCTCAGGCAAAAGTCTTCACCGAAGCTGACTACACCTATTACCCGAATAAAAAAGGCAAGATTGAGCAATGGGATAATGACGGCTATCAGTCAGCGTCCAGTGGGGGTGGCATTCAAAACAGAAACTGGACTATTACCGCGGGTTTACAATATTTGTGGTGACGTAATAAAGGGGTCGTATGTTATTTAATAAGCGGTTATTTGCCATTATTTTTTCGGTGACGGTATTCAGCTTAACGTACGGTCTGAGCTCACCTCTATTGTCCTTTAAACTGATTCAAGCAGGCATGACGGAAAGCATGATTGGCATCAACGCCGCCATGCATGCGGTCGGCGTTTTTGTCATCGCACCGTTTTTGCCTGCCTTATTCAGGCGAGTCCGCCCCGCCACCCTGATGCTGATATCGCTCGGTGCCATCGCCATTATTTTTCTGTTATTCAGCGTGGTCACACTCCCGTTCTGGTTTCTGCTCAGGATGGGGCTCGGCATGTTCAGTGAAGTCATCATGGTTCAGACCGAAACCTGGCTGAACGGCAGCACGGTGGAACGCGCCAGAGGCAAAGTGCTGGCACTCTATACCGCGGGGATGTCATTAGGGTTCGCGGCGGGCCCGTTAATACTCGCCTGGACCGGCAGCGACGGCAACCTGGCGTTTTATATCTCGGCCGTGATTACCGCCATTGCTATTGGGCTCATTGCGCTCTCCGGCATGCCGCGCGTCGAGCACGACGAAGATGCAGCGGAAGGTTTATTACGTAGCCTTAAACTCGCCGCGTTACCGATTATGGCCACGGTTCTTAACGCCGCAGTCGAAATGCTGGGTATGAATTTCCTGTCGATCTACGCCATAAAACTGGGCTGGAGCGAGTCTGCGTCCGCATTATTGATTTCGGTTCTGATGTTCGGGGCCATCGTTCTGCAATTGCCCATTGGCTGGCTTGCGGACAAGGTCAACCGCCTTTATCTCATGCGGGCTCTGGCGTTTATCGCCTCCGCGCTGGCCTTTATCTGGCCCTATATTCTCGCCTTTCATGTTCTCTCGTACGTCATGCTATTTATCTGGGGCGGCATTTTTGTTGGCATCTACACCGTCGCCATCACATGGGTGGGTGAACGCTTCAAAGGCAGCCAGCTGGCCGGGATTTATTCCGCCATGTCGGTTGCATGGGGTGCAGGCGCGCTGACAGGTCCACTTTTGGGCGGGTTCGCCATGGAATATTCTTTACACGGACTGCCGTGGCTGACCGCCGCAATGTGCCTGTGTTTTGCTCTTTTCAGTTTGAGACCGGGTTTTCAGATGCGGGATTAAGCCAATAATTTGCTAAACACAGTGACCATTAGCCCGATAATTGTACTCGACCCTTTATTTGCTTAACCTATATAAGTAAGTGAATGTGATGGACAAGAAATACTGGGTCGATCATGTTAATTGTGTTGGTCATTATATTCTACGGAAGGATATTTTATGCGTTATACCCCGCTTATTATTGTGCCTTTATTGAGTGCCTGTAGCTTCAGCTTTATGAAGTTTGATAACGATCCACTCGTCCAGGCGACGTACGCAACGAACGCGACAAAAAATTCGGTTATTGCTGCGGGCGGAAAGCCAGACAGCGAGATGAGCGTTCCCGAAATCAACGGCACTTGCCTCAACTACACGCTTAAAAAAGATGCCGAGACGATGCCTTTTTATGTCGCGTTCGATAAGAATGGCAACCGAAAACATTACGGCTATATCTCCTGCCAACAGGCAAAAGCGAAGGGAGTATTTAGTCAGTAAATTCAGTGGCCAGGTTATTTCTCTTCTGGCGGCAGTGCGCAAGAAGAGAAATATAAAAGAGGATTTAAATATTAGTAACCTGCAGCCTTGTTAGCGGCTTTTATGCGCTTATTTCTCGCGTCTTTTTCTTGCTCGCCCTTCGCTTGCATTATCCCACCCGCCGCATCTATCCAGTCATTTGCGGTGCACCCGGATAACCCCATGCTCAGTACAAGTGCCATCACATACTTCATTTTTGCTCCATCATTTCAATTTCCGTATAAATAACGCCCGCATAATACTGTTGTATTTGACGTTAGCGGCAAGATCGTAACAAAACATTAATGACTGGGCAATGATCGGGGCAAATAATAAGCCCGCAATGTAAAAACAGGCTGTATTAGTTTATACCTCTTGTTTCAGAGGAAGATCACATGTTGCTTCGGGGCTACTTGAGCTTTCCCACCCACTCCGCGCAAAAATCCAGATAAGTCCGCACGAGCGCTGAAGGATGTTTTCGGCGGGCATAGACAAGGTTCAACGGCATGGATTGTCTGGCGACGCCGGGCAACAGCTGTACCAGCTCACCGCTTTCCAGCCAGGGCCTGGCTGAGAAATCCATCAGCTGGGCAACGCCCATACCATTCAGCGCATAATGAATTAATCCCTGTAAATTATTGGTGGAAAAAAATGGCTCGTATTTGACTTTTTCTACGCCAGAATCCCATTCAAAAAAACCATTATTCAGCGTTTCCCATGCAGCAACGGGAAGCCGGGCCATTTCAACCAACGTTTCAGGCGTGCCGTAACGCGCTAACAATTTCGGGCTTGCCACAAATACGATTTCCACGTCCATAATAGTTTTTGCAATCACATCGTCCGCATTCAGGCTGCCCATTCTTAGCGCAACGTCGACGCCATCCTCGAACAAATCAACGACTCTCTCGCTCGAATGACAAAATACATGGATGTCGGGATAACGCTGCTGAAATTCGAGCAGTAGATCCCACCATAGTGAGAAATTTCTAAATGACGCTTTTGTATCTCTCTGGACTAGCCTGATCGTAAGCCTGCCGCAAACCAGCACAGGATCAATACGTTCCTCTCGGCGAACGTATCCCTTTTCATTGATGAATTTACCTGTCTTCTGATCTGTCCGGGCAGCATGTCTGCCCTTCACTAGACGCCATATCGGACAGGGAAACGGAGTTCAATGACATGAAAACCCTGATGGAGAAAGAAGGATTCAGCCGTCACGCTCACATCTGACGAAAGTTCTACAATGCCAAGCATCCGGGCTTCTTTATGAATACGATGCATAAGCAGTGTTCCGATACCGTGTTTAGATCAGGTTCCGGATACAAAGAAATTGTCGATATATCCGTTCGACTGAACATCGGCGTACCCTATTGTTTTGATATTCCACTTACTGTTCCAATTCAGTCAGCGCCAGCTCAGCGACTTTTATTGTTGTTGATACCGTATCATTACTTTCGAGAGACCAGGCTGTTGAAAGGCCGCACCATGCAATTATCCATTTGAGGAGGCGTTCTCTGTCCAGGTCAGCCACTCTGGTGACAATACTTAGCCGCTGTTGAAATGTCGCCGGTACAGTCGCAACGGGAGGCTCTGGATTAGCAAGATCTGGATTAGTAAAAATATTAGCAAAGTCGAATGCTCGTTCACCCAGTAATCCTTTCGGATCAATGGCCAGCCAGCCGGAGCTTTCAAAATCAAGCACGTTGCCATGATGTAAATCACCATGTAACGCAACGACATCGCGTGGAGAAGAAAGCAATTCCTCTGAAATTTCCGCACAACGTGTCAGAATACCACCGTACTTCAGGGCGGCTGATTTTAAAGGATAAAACCACTCACGCAGAGGAGTAAGCTGGGGTGATGATTGTTTTGGGGATGTATGAAGCCGGTTCGCGGTACGACACAAAATACGACAAGCCACATCATCCTGACCTTCTCGTGACATAGCGGAGAGTGATGCCAAACCAGTCGCTCTTGAGAGAAGAATAGCTTCATTTTCATGTGCAATAACCTGTGCGGCGCCGTTCCCTTCCCACCATACCATCAGTGCATTACCGGCTTGTTCATTCGCATCATCCGTCACTTTTAACATCAATTTAATACCCTGCGCTGCTGTTTTAACCGGAATTAACTGTGACGTATGGGTTATAAATGGAGCACCATCAGGAATGAGATCCCAGCAATCTAACCAAGGTTTTAACCTGAACATATCCATATGAATTCCTTTATTTCAGATTACTCGATGGTACGAAGTGTATTAATGTCATTAGACATTATTGCCGCGAGGTGTTGAGTTATCTTTTCTACAGACCAATCCCACCACGCTAATTTTTGCAGCTCGATGACTATTTCATCTGGAAATCGTGATTTAATCACTTTTGCAGGGTTTCCACCGACAATGGTATAAGCAGGCACGTCGGTGGTAACAACAGCCTGGGAGGAAATAATCGCGCCGTTGCCGATCTTAACGCCAGGCATGATAAGCGCTTTGTAACCTATCCAGACATCATTTCCGATTATCGTATCGCCTTTGTACGGCAAATCTTCAGGCTTAGGCATCGCCTTTTCCCATCCATTCCCGAAAATATAAAAAGGAAACGTAGAGAAGCCTGAAAACTTGTGGTTCGCACCGTTCATAATGAACTGGACACCTTTTGCTATAGCGCAAAATTTACCGATGACCAGTCTGTCGCCGATGAACGGGAAGTGATACAGAACATTCCGCTCAAAATTCTCAGAGTCTTCTGGGTCATCGTAATAGGTGAAATCGCCAATGATAATGTTTGGATTCGTCACCGTATTTTTGATGAAACAAACCTGAGGAAACCCTTCCATTGGATGTTTGTTCAGTGGATCTGGACCTTGCATATGCCCTCCGACGCAATTGTTTTATTGGCTTCAGATTAACATACGCAAGTGCGCCTTACTGCTTTTGACGGGATGTAACAAATGTCATCGCTACCGCCGCCAGAAGTAACACACCACTCAAGCCAAAAGCACTTCGCCATCCCAGGCTGTCGAATACCAGCCCTCCTGCCGTGGAACCCAGTGCAATCGATAGCTGGATCACTGCAACCATGAGCCCCCCTCCCGCTTCTGCATCTTCGGGGAGCGCCCGGGCTATCCATGTCCACCATCCTGTCGGCGCAGCCGTCGCAAGCAGCCCCCACAGGCCTAGCAAAACGGCAACGGCCCAGATGCTGTGTCCGACCAACAATAACGCACCGGCAGTCGCTGCCATAAGCAGGGGGATGAGGATTAAGGTCTGATAAAACCTTGCGTTCAGGAATGTCGATACGATCAGTGTGCCGATAAAACCTGCGACGCCTATTGTGAGCAAAATCAGGGAGAGACCTGAAGGACCCACGCGGGTCACGGTCTCCAGAAAGGGGCGCACGTAGGTAAATAAGGCAAACTGTCCCATAAAGAAGAGTCCGCAGGCCAGCAGTCCCGTTGGTACGATGGCGACCCTGAACAGACGAAGTACAGATCCCTGTGGCCTTTGTTTTTTATCGCTTTCCATCGAAGGCAGGCTGATGCATTGCCAGATGAACGCAGCTATCGCGAGGGGAACGATACATATAAAGGCCCCACGCCAACCGATGGTCGTGCCCAGATAACTCCCCAGCGGCGCAGCCACAACGGTAGCCAGCGCGTTGCCGCCGTTAAAAATCGCCAGTGCGCGGGGAACCTCGTGTTGCGGCACGAGCCGAATGGCGGTTGCTGCCGACATTGACCAGAATCCACCGATGACAACACCAATCAGCGCCCTTCCCACCATATAAACCGTATAGTTGGGCGCAATGGCGATAACTATTCCCGATATGGCCATTAAGACGGTAAGCCCCAGCAGAAGATATTTACGATTCAGTTCGCCGGCAATAGGGGAGATGGTCAGGCTGGTCAGTACCGCCAGCGCACCCGATATGGCAATGCCTTGTCCTGCCATCCCTTCGGTAACGTGCAAATCACGGGCAATGAGCGTAAGTAGACTGACCGGCATAAACTCAGAAGCAATCAGCACAAACACACACAGCGTCATGGCAAATACGCCCCCCCAATGTGCATGTGTTTTTTCGTAGGATGGTTTTAGACTTACTGTGGACATTATCAGCATCTCTTAATATCGAACCGGCCAGATTCAGCGTCACATCAGGCAGATAAAAGCCACCCGCTTATAACAGGCGGCCTGGTAAACCTTTCGGGTTACCTTAAATTTGTCTTGAAGAATTGTTCAAATTTAGTAAACGGGATCTTACCCGCGACGTTGTCGTACAGGTCAACATGGTTTGCCCCCGGCACAATCACCAGCTCTTTCTCTTTGCTGCCGATCGCCTTAAAGGCATCTTCAGCAAAGTAGCGTGAATGGGCTTTTTCGCCGGTCACGATAAGCGTAGGGATAGTGACTTCATGGGCATAACTCAGCAGCGGCATATTCATAAATGACAGCGGCATGGTTGCATTCCAGGCACCGGTTGAGTTCACCGAACGCGCATGAAAACCACGCGGCATTCGATAATAATCGAAGAACTCTTTCAGAACCGGATTGGGATTGGCGGGTAACGTTTCCGGCAGAATCCGCTCCGAAGCCGTAACGTTGCCGCTCTGATCCACATAAATGTCATGCCCGCCAGGTGCAAAAGTCCCGTTTTCCGCATCCTTCCAGCGCTGCGCGTTCAGATATTGCAGTACGGCACGACGATCAGCGAGGGTATAGCGGTCTTTACCCTCGCCCACGCCATGACCCATCGCGCGGCTCATGTCATACATCACGCTGGTCGCTACCGCTTTGACGCGCGTGTCCATCGCGGCATCGTTTAAAGCCATCCCGCCCCAGCCGCAGATACCCAGCAACCCGATACGCTCGCGATCGACCTCCTTTTGCAGACCTAAGAAATCAACCGCCGCACTGAAATCCTCGGTGTTGATATCCGGAGAGGCGGTATTACGCGGGTAACCGCCGCTTTCTCCCGTATAAGAAGGGTCGAACGCCAGGGTAACAAACCCCTGCTCTGCCAGTGTCTGCGCATACAGGCCGCTGGACTGCTCTTTCACCGCACCGAAAGGCCCGCTGACGGCAATGGCGGCCAACTTGTGTTCAGCGCGATCCTTCGGAATATAGAGATCTCCGACTAAGGTGATCCCGTAGCGGTTCTGAAAGGTGACTTTCCGGTGTTCCACTTTCGTACTTTCGGCAAAGGTTTTATCCCACTTTGCGATTAGCGAAACGGGTGCGTTCGGATTCGTTGTATCAGCATGACTCATCGTTGTGACTCCACTTAATGATGCGCATAGCAGCATGGCGGCTGTCAGTTTTTTGGTGAAAACAATCATCAAAATGCTCCTGAAATCGTGATGGAGACAGGTTTCATACAGACAACGCTGCTGTGCTTTGTTGCAATGCGCTCATTATAGTTAGCAGTAATAGTGCTGATTAGAGGGGAATAAATGCTAGGATTAATATCATAATGTTCTAAATAGCGGTGTAACTACGGAAGCGGGATGATGGCGAAGCGGGAAAACTATAACGATTTATACCTGTTCATGCAGGTGGTGCGGGAGGGGAGTTTTACCGCTGCGGCACAACGCATTGGCCTGGCACAATCAGGAATCAGCCGTTCTGTACGCGAGCTTGAAGAACGACTGGGTGTTCAACTTCTGGTCCGCACCACGCGTAGACTGTCGCTCACTCATGCCGGGGAGCAACTCTATCGAACCCTTGAATCAGGATTCGACGCGTTAGATATGGGGCTCGCCACGCTGGCCCACTATCGCCAGTCCCCATCAGGTACGGTACGCATCAATGCCAGTCAACACGCTATTGATAAATGGCTCCTGCCGAAGCTTGCGGGGTTTAAGCAACACTACCCCGACATCCGACTGGAGCTCATCAGCGAAAGCCGGTTTGTCGATATTATTGCGGAGAGATTCGATGCCGGTATACGTCTGGGGCCAGAAGTGGGCAGTGGCATGATTGCTGTCCGTATTTCCCCCGACATGGAGATGGCCATTGTCGGCACGCCAGATCACTTTCGTCGCTATGGTTTTCCGCAAGTCCCCGCAGATTTAGCGGTTCATCCCTGTATCGCGTATCAGTTTGGCGACGGAAGCCTTTACGCATGGGAACTTCACCAGGAAGGTAAAAAAATGACCCATCGGCCGCAGGGTCAGTGGGCTTTCGCTGACAGCTATATGGAAGCCAAAGCCGCCAGGCTAGGGCTGGGGCTGGCTTATGTCCCGGAAGAGTTGGTGTCCGATGATATTGAACAGGGGACACTCATCAGAGTTTTACAACGCCACAGCCAGCGCCTGGAAGGCTCATTTCTCTATTATCCGCACCGCAATGTGTCGCCCGCTCTGCGAGCGGTTATCGATACATTGAGAATTTAAGGTTATTCAAATTGCCAGTAAAGAGGTGTACCGAATACTTCAACAAAGTAATCAATTACGGCTCTTACGTTCAACGGAGGGTGCCGCGCATTAGGATAAATGGCGGCAATATGCTGAGGCTCTGTGTTGATTGCGGCCTCGAAGTTCAACATCACTCTCAATAGATCGCCTTTTTTTATGCTGTCACCAATAAGCCAGTCAGGAAATAGCACCATCCCCATCCCCCCAAGAGCACTGGTAAGCAGAGACTCCGCATTATTTGACGTCAGGAGTCCGTTAACAGGATGGTGAGTCCAGCTCCTCCCTGGCTCTCTGAATAACCAACGATTTGGACCCGATGACCCTCTGTATACCAGGCATTTATGATTATTCAAATCCACGGGAAATTCCGGCTCTCCATATTTTTCAATATAAGCAGGAGAAGCTACCAGGTGATATTGTTGGGTTCCAAAAATGCGAGCATGGAAAGAGGAATCCGTAAGTGTACCAATTCTGAAAATAACGTCAGAAGCATCCCGGTGGGGATCAATATAGTCATCAGTTTGCGTCAGCTCAATCTGTAGACGGGGATAGCGTTCTGAAAGTTCTGTCAGCCAGGGGGCAATATGGCGCTGGCCGAAGAAGACAGGCGCATTAATCCTTATCAACCCTGCCGGTTCAAGCGATCTGTCCAGCATCTCTATACGGGCTTCACTCAGTTGCTCTGTCATCGCGCGGGCATAATCGACAAACAACCTTCCGGCTTCTGTGGGGATCACCGCGCGAGTATTACGATAAAAAAGCTGCTGTCCAAGCGTGTCTTCGAGTTGAAGAATGACACGCGAAACCATAGAAGCAGAGACCCCTTCACGTCTCGCTACAGCTGAAAAACTCTGCGTATCAAAGACACCTATAAAAAACAAAAGAGTCCGAAAATTTATAGCACTGGGATCATACATTATCCTGGTTCCTGCAAAGGTGTTTCCTGGATTATACCGTTTTTCATCATTCGTAGCTGTTATAGGATCCTCTCCCTAAACCACAGGAGACTGTTTTATGCAGCTTTTATTAATATTGCTCGTCGTGGCTGGCGGGATGGGATTATCCGTTGAAGCCGGATTATTAGGACCATTGGGAAGTGACGTTGGAGACTTATGGGCCACGTTTAGCATTTTTGGTGTCGGCGCAGCGCTGACATTCCTGTTAATGCTGTTCTTCAGCCCTCGTAACAGCCCATCTTATTTTACTCAGCCTTCCTGGACGCTGTTAGGTGGCATTCTGGGCCCGGTATACGTTGTCATTCTGACCGTTGCCGTTCCCAGTATTGGGATCGCGATGACGATGATCGGTATCCTGGCAGGACAGGTTTCTAAAAGTCTGGTGATTGATCACTTCGGTCTCTTCGGGACTGCCCATCGTAAGATTGACAGCAAACGTATTATTGCTCTGATTTTTATTATTGCTGCCTTGTTCCTCATGACAAAAGGTTGAGATGAATTTGTGAATATTTTGATGATTATTCTGGCTGTAGTGGGTGGCGCTGTTCTGAGTATGCAGGCTGCGATTGGTGGAAAGTTAGGCAGTAACGTGGGCGTTTTCCGCAGTGCATTTCTGACGTTCTCCGTTGGCGCACTGGTGACCGCATTGCTCATTTTCTTCTTCGAATCCAAACATGCACTCACCCTGCTTGATGTCCCTAAATGGCAGTTACTGGGTGCCCTGTGTGGTGTGCCTTACATCGTCATTATGGTCGTTGCGGTGCAGCGGATTGGTGCCGCCGTTGCCACTGTGGCGGTGATCTTTGGTCAGTTGGCAATGAGTATGCTGATTGATAATTTTGGTTGGTTAGGCAATGAAGCGATTCACTTCTCTATGACACGCCTTGGCGCTGTCATTTGCCTGGGTATCGCGCTCTTTTTCATTTATTCCAGCAGTAAAGCGAAGACCCTTCCCGTTGAAAAAACGAGTCAGACATCAGCCAGCAGTTGAATCCACTGTCATGACATACGGTCGTACCGGCTTCGCGTAATTCTGTTGCCATTAACTCTGGCACGCCTGGTAAATCTACGGCCCACTATAAAATCCGCCATCTTAAAGGGTAGCGGATTCTTAACGTTTAAAATCCATTTTGCGCAAAATTATCTACTATCCTTAATTCGTGGAATAAATTTCCATTGTGATTATTTAGTTCTGGTTTCTTTAGGTTTTACAGCCTTCCTTTTTATCCATGGCATTCCCCGACTCCTGAAGAGTCTTAATGTTGAAGGTGATAATTTTTTCCGTTTCTTCAATCAGTTCCTGGTTCCGAACGCAAAGATTAATTAAAGGAAAACAGCTATGACTGACATTCACGAACACGCCACTGTTAGCACTACGTATCCCGATACGCGTCTGCCCCTACCCGCCGCGAGCACCAGCGCCGTATCATGGGGCGCCATCTTTGCTGGCGCGGCAGCCGCGGCATCCCTCTCTCTCATTTTGCTTATGCTGGGCGCCGGTTTAGGTCTTACGTCCATTTCGCCATGGGAAAGTCGCGGACTTGACGCAGGTACAGTGGGTATCGCTGCCATCGCCTGGTTGACGTTCACTCAAATCGTTGCGTCGGGTATGGGGGGCTATTTATCCGGACGGCTCCGCACAAAATGGGTCGACACTCACACCGATGAAGTTTACTTCCGCGATACTGCACATGGCTTTTTGGCCTGGGCTGTGGCGGCGCTGGTATCTGCTGCGCTGTTAACGAGCACGATGGGTGCCATCGTTGGAGGCGGGGCTAAAATCGTGGGTACCGTTGCCGGTGGAGCTGCGGTGGCCACGGCGACTGGCGCAGCGAGTATGGCGAACGGGTCGTCTGCCGTATCCGGTTCGTCAATGGACTATTTCGTTAACTCGCTGTTCAGGGCGAACAATTCTGGCACACCTGCAAACGGTGCAAGCGATCCCAATTCGCCAACTGCGGCTCCTGCTCCGGCAACACCCTCTGCATCTCATCAACCCGTTTCTCCTGCACAGTTAGGCGAAGTGACCGGGATATTTGCCAACAGCATTACCACCGGCGCCTTACCCCAGGACGATCGTCAGTATGTCGCCCAACTGATTGCTCAAAATACGGGTATCAGTCAGCAAGAGGCTGAACAGCGCGTACAGAGCACCTATGACAAAGCCCAGGCTAAATTAAAAGAAACGAAGGAGAAAGCGCAGCAAGCTGCTGATACTGCGCGTAAAACCACGAGCTATCTCATGCTCTGGACATTCATTTCTCTGCTGGCAGGAGCCTTCGTAGCTAGCCTGTGTGCAACCTTCGGTGGCCGTCAACGTGATTTATAATCTTTAATTATGCGAGAGGTTTACAATGCGCTCATTACTGCTTTTCTTTTTAGGCGTACCCATTCCAATCATTATCCTGATTGCGCTGTTTTTCCATTAATGCTTGCGTAACAACGCGGCACGTTAACCCGCCATATCAGGATAGTTGCAAGCATAACAAAAATGCCCGAAAGGGCATTTTTGTTTATAGAATCGGGTCTTCAACGTGTCCGTTGGGGCACTCTGCCCCAGCAAGAAGGACTCAAGCGGCAGCGATGAGATTCACGCAAACTTCCGTTTTTCGCACCTTCGCGCTTCCTACACCCTCACCTCACCCTAAGTAAATCCGCATAACGGGTGGTATATCGTGGCGAGAGCATATCCCGTTTCATTTGCCACTGCTGGCGGATCCCCTGCCCGGCGAAATACAGCGTCCCGCGCCCTTCTTTCATATTCAGACGATCCAGAATATCCATCAACGGCTGACTGTTGTGACGCGGTGCATTTTCGTCGAACAGATTAAGCTGCGCCACACCCTGACTGTAAAAATCACTCAGCATCACCCCGGCTTTCTGATAGCGATGCCCTTCTCGCCAGATAGCCTCCAGACAGCGCGTCGCCGCACCGATAATATCCCGGCTGTCCTGCGTCGGCGTCAGCAGTTTTACCGAGGCGCTGTTGCCGTAATACGGCTCGTTCGGCGCAAATGGCGACGTTTTAACGAAGGCGGAGATAAACCGGCAATACTGATGTTCGCCGCGTAGCTTCTCCGCGGCACGCGACGCATAGCTGCAAATCGCCTGGCGCATCTCCTCATATTCCGTGATGCGGCCCCCGAACGAACGCGAGCAGATAATCTCCTGTTTGACCGGCGCAAACTCTTCCAACCCAAGACACGGTTCGCCGCGCAGCTCGCGCACGGTTCTTTCCAGCACCACGTTGAAATGCTTCCTGATGAAGCGTATGTCGCTATCTGCCAGCTGAAGCACGGTTTTGATGCCCATCGACTCCAACTTTTTCGATATCCGCCGCCCGACTCCCCAAACTTCCTCCACCGGCAATGCCGCCATCAGTTTCCTCTGACGTTCAACGTTTGACAGATCCACCACCCCGCCCGTCTGCCGCTGCCATTTCTTTGCCGCATGGTTCGCCAGCTTGGCCAGCGTTTTCGTCTGGGCAATTCCCACCCCAACGGTCAGGTGCGTGCGCTGCAAAACTGTGGCTCTGATTTCGCGGCCAAACTCGGTCAGATCGCAGCAGTTGCGCACCCCGGTCAGATCGCAAAACACTTCATCGATAGAGTAAATTTCGCAGCGCGGCAGCATCTCCTCGAGGGTGCTCATCACCCGGTTGGACATGTCCGCGTAAAGTTCGTAGTTACTGCTGAAACACACTACGCCGTGGCGTCTGAAGGCGTCTTTCTGTTTGAAGTACGGCTCGCCCATGTTCACAAAGGGTTTGGCTTCGGCAGAGCGCGCAATCACGCAGCCGTCATTGTTGGATAACACGACCACCGGCTTTCCCTTCAGATCCGGACGAAATACGGTTTCACAGGAGGCATAAAATGAATTCACATCACACAGCGCAAACATGTCAGCACGCAGACTTCACGATATAGGTGACGACACCGAACACTTCCAGGCAGTCTTCGCTGCCAATCATAATCGGTCGGTAGGCAGCATTCTCCGGTTTGAGCATGATGATGGGATGCAGTTGCAGACGTTTCACCGTAAATTCACCCTCCACCGCGGCAATCACGATATCACCGTGTTCGGCCTTACGAGCGCTGTCCACCACCAGCAAATCGCCCTCGCTGATCCCGGCATCTATCATTGAGTCACCGGATGATTTCACAAAATAGGTCGCGCTTGGATGCTGAATCATCAATTCATTGAGGTCGATGCGCTGCTCAACATAATCCTGCGCCGGGCTGGGAAAGCCGCATGGGACGCGGTCTCCAAAGAGGGGTAACGCCACAATCTGGCGTAATTCGGAGGCTGTGAAAAACTGCATGATAATCACCATCTATAGATACTGTATATGCGTACAGTATTGTATATTGATGGCAGAGATCAAGCAGGATCCGCTGATAACGCAGATCGACGAACGCAAGCGCTGGGGTGACAGCAGGCTACGATTCATATACGATTTATACATGTTTCATATATAGAGTGTCACTTTATGGGAATCGTTAAAATCTCCGACCTGCTGCATGAGGACATCCGTGATGCCAGCAAGGCCATGTCACGTTCGGTGAATGCGCAGGCCGAATACTGGATCCGTCTCGGAATGATGAGCGAGCTGTACCCCGATCTTAACTACCAGCAAATTAAAATGATGATGCTGAAATCGGGATCCGATCGACTGCTGGAGGTGATCAATGCCATCAATTCTCATTAAAACTGCCGATGAACTCGCGCGTCAGCGCCATGCCGGCGAACTGTTAGCCTCGGTGTTTGCTATGCTGGATGACTTTATTCAGCCCGGCGTCAGCACCATGGACATCAATAATCGCGCGGAAGATTTTATCGTCAATCAGTTGCAATCCCGCCCTGCCAGCAAAGGGCAATACGATTTCCCGTACGTGCTGAATACCTCGGTGAATGAAGTGGTGTGTCACGGGATCCCGAAAGAGTCAGAACACCTGAAATCCGGGTCTATCGTGAACGTCGATATCACGCTGGAAAAAGATGGCATGATCGCAGATTCCAGCAAAATGTACCTGATTGGCGACGTTTCGCCGCTGGCCCGTCGGCTGGTAAACAAAACCTACGAAGCGATGTGGAAAGGCATTAAAGCCGTGAAGCCCGGTGCGACGCTGGGTGATATCGGGCACGCCATTCAGACCTATGCGGAAAGCAACGGTTATAGCGTGGTGCGGGAATATTGTGGGCACGGCATTGGCAAAGAGATGCACGAAGAGCCGCAGGTGCTGCACTATGGCAAACCCGGCACCGGCGAAGTGTTGCGCGAGGGAATGGTGTTTACCATCGAACCGATGATTAACCAGGGTGACAGCAAAATCAAAACCAAAAAGGACGGCTGGACGGTGATCACCCGCGACAAAAAATTGTCGGCGCAGTGGGAACACACCATCGCCGTGACCGCTGACGGTTATGAAGTGTTGACCCTGCGCAAAGACGAAACCCTTCCGTCGTAGTGCGTTTGCCCGATGACGCGACGCTTATCGCGCCTACGGGCGATTTATCGACCCGTGCAAACGCAGCGCCGCCGGGCAATTTTACGCGTCCAACTCGTCAAATACCTGCTGCGCCAGATGCAGCGTGGCGTTGGCCGCCGGAAGACCGCAATACAGCGCCGAGTGCATGATGAGCTCTTTGAGTTCATCGCGTGTGACGCCGTTATTGAACGCTGCACGCAGGTGCATTTTCAGCTCGGCCTCGCGGTTGAGCGCAATGAGCATTGCGATGGTAATCATGCTGCGGGTATGGTGGCTTAGGCCCGGGCGGGTCCAGGTTTCACCCCACGCGTAGCGAGTAATAAAATTCTGAAACTCTTCGTTCAGCGGCGACAAGTTATCCAGCGTACGGTCTACGTGCGCGTCGCCAAGCACTTTGCGGCGCACATCCATACCCTGCTGATAGCGTGCTTCATCGTCCATGCATTACCCCCGGAAATAGCGCAACACCACAGAGGCAAATTCATCTGCGGCTTCAACGTTAGAAAGATGCGATGCGGGCAGCGTGACGCACTGGCTACCGGCAATATTTTTATGCAGGAAATCAGCATCCACCAGCGTGGTCACTGGATCGTATTCCCCGGCGATGATCAGCACCGGCGCGGTGATGGCGCTCACTTCAGCGCGTAAATCTGCCGCCGCCAGCGCCTCACAGCCTTCGGCATACCCTTCCGGATCCATGTGCGTCAACTCGTGAACCAATTGCTCCACCACTTCCGGAGAATGCTGGCGAAACGTCGGGGTGAACCAGCGATCGGCCGTGCCTGCCGCCACCACTTCCATCCCTTCCTGACGTACGGCGCGCGCCCGCGAAAGCCAGCTGGCCTGGTCGCCGATTTTTGCCGCGGTGTTAGCCACGGCAAAGCCATAAAAACGTTCCGGTGCAAAACGCGCCAGCCACAGCCCGGTCAACCCGCCGACGGAGATCCCACAAAAGCAGGCCTTGTCGATATTCAGGTGATCGAGCAGCTCAATCACGTCCTCGCCCAGCTGCGCCAGCGTCACTTTGCCGCGCTTGGTGGTTTGCCCGTGGCCGTGCGTGTCGTAGCGTAGAACGCGAAAATGCGCACTCAGCGCCTGAATCTGCGGCTGCCACAGCGACAGCGACGTGCCCATCGAGTTCGAGAGCACCAGTACCGGTGCGTTTTCCGGGCCATCAATCTGATAATGAAGCGTCATGGCGTTGCTCCTGATATCGCGTCAGAACCTGACGCACAAAATGATCGGCGCTGCCGGTAGCCCGCGATGGGTCCAGCAGCGTATGTAATTCAGTTGAGGTGAAATAGCCGCTGATGCGTGAATCGGCTTCCAGCAGCTGCAACAGCGGGCGTTTTTGATCCAGCGCGGTGTGGCACAGCGTCTCCACAAGGTGATGCGCGTCCTGTTTGCCCAGATGTTTCGCCAGCGCCAGGGTGACCGATTCCGCCATAATCAGCCCGTGAGTGATATCCAGGTCGGCGCGCATTTTGGCGGCGTCCACCTGCATCCCGCGCACCAACTGTTCGCACTGAACGATAGCCGCGCCGGTCAGCATCAGCAGTTCGGGCAGCACTTCCCATTCCGCCTGCCAGCCGCCGAGCGCCCTTTCGTGTTGCTGAATCTGATTGGCGTACAGCGTCGCCATCAGACCCGGTGTGCGCTGGGCAGCGGTGAGAATAGCCGCGCAGCCAATCGGATTACGCTTGTGCGGCATGGTCGACGATCCGCCGCGCCCTGGAGCCGTCGGCTCGCAAACTTCCGCCACTTCGGTCTGCATCAGCAGTGAAAAATCGTTGGCGAATTTACCGAGCGTGCCGCACACACCCGCATAGCCGTGCCCGACCTCAAGGAACCGATCGCGCTGGCTGTGCCACGGAGTGTCCGGCAGGGTGAGATGTAATTCCTGCGCCAGCGCCTGCGCCACCGCCGGGCCGTGCTCGTTGAGCGAGGCCAAGGTGCCCGCCGCGCCGCCAAACTGGAGGGTCAACACGCGAGTCTGCATTTCACGCAGGCGTCGCTGCCAGCGCAGCAGCGCATCCAGCGTGCCGGCGAGCTTGAGGCCAAAGGTGATCGGCAACGCGTGCTGCATCCAGGTACGGCCCGGCATCACCGTCTGGCGATGAGTTTCGGTTTGTTCGGCAAGCGTCGACAACAGCCGCGTCAGCATCGCGTCCGTTTCGCGCAACGCATTACGCAGTTGCAGCACAAACCCAGTGTCGATGGCATCCTGACTGGTTGCGCCCCAGTGCACGTAGCGGGCCGCATTTTCATCGCGCATTTTCACCTGCGCGGTGAGCTGTTTGACCAGCGGGATCGCCAGATTACCCGCGCTGGCAGCCGCATCAGCCAGCGCCAACAGGTCGATATTCTGTACCTGACAAGCGGCTTCAATGGCCGCCACCGCCGCCTGCGGGATCACGCCGCAGCGTGCCTCGGCCCGCGCCAGTGCGGCTTCAAAATCGAGCATCCCCTGCACGGTGTTCGCGTCGCTAAACATGGCCGTCAGCGCACTGCCGCGCAACAACGGGGTCAACACATCCATTCCGGCTCCTTAAACACGTTCAATAATCAGCGCAATCCCCTGGCCAACGCCGATACACATGGTGCACAGCGCATAGCGCCCGCCGGTGCGTTTCAGCTGGTACGCGGCGGTCATCGCCAGTCGCCCACCGGACGCGCCTAACGGATGTCCCAGCGCGATTGCCCCGCCATTCGGGTTGACGTGAGCCGCGTCGTCCGCCAGTCCCAGCGAACGGGTCACCGCCAGCGCCTGGGCGGCAAAGGCTTCATTCAGTTCTATCACATCCATCTGGTCGAGCGTCAGTCCGGTCTGCGTCAGCACTTTGCGTACCGCTGGAGACGGGCCAAAACCCATTATTCGCGGTGCCACGCCTGCCGTCGCTACGCCAACCACGCGCGCCAGCGGCTGTAAGTCGTGAGCAATTAACGCCTGTTCGCTTGCCAGCAATAGCGCACACGCGCCGTCGTTCACACCGGAAGCATTGCCCGCCGTCACGCTGCCGTCAGCCCGCACCACCCCTTTCAGTTTAGCCAGTGATTCCAGCGAGGTGCTACGCGGGTGCTCATCGCGCGCAAAATTCAGCGCATCGCCTTTACGCTGCGGCACCGATACGGCGATGAGTTCATCGTCAAACAGGCCTTTTTCCTGCGCCAGAGCGGTTCGCTGCTGGCTGCGGAGGGCAAACGCATCCTGATCGGCGCGGGAAATACCGAACTCATCCGCCACGTTTTCCGCCGTTTCCGGCATCGAATCCACACCGTACAGCGCTTTCATCAGCGGGTTGATAAAACGCCAGCCGATGGTGGTGTCTTCCATTTTCATGCTGCGGCTAAAGGCACTTTCGGCCTTGCCCATCACAAATGGCGCACGGGACATGCTTTCCACGCCACCGGCGACCATCAGCTGCGTTTCCCCGCTTTTGATCGCGCGCGCCGCAATGCCTATCGCATCCAGGCTCGAACCACAAAGACGGTTCACGGTGCTGCCCGGTAGGTTTTCCGGCAGCCCAGCCAGCAGCAGCGCCATACGCGCCACGTTGCGATTGTCTTCCCCGGCCTGATTGGCACAGCCGTAAATCACATCGTCAATCCGCGCCGGATCCAGCCCCGGGTTGCGCTCCAGCAGCGCCTTCAGCGGCAGTGCGGCTAAATCGTCAGCCCGCACGGTCGAAAGCGTACCACCAAAACGACCAAACGGGGTGCGCACTGCATCGCAGATAAATGCCTGATTCATCGTCATTCCTTACGCACTTTGCGCCAGTTGGCTGAAGGTCAGTTTCACCGGAGTGAGCCGCTGCAATTCTTCAAACGAGAGGCCGTTGAAAATTTCACGCACCACCGGGCCGTCAGGCGTGATATCGATCACCGCCAGGTCAGTATAAATGCGGCTAACGCAGCCAATACCCGTTAGCGGATAGGTGCAGTTCTCGACCAGTTTGCACTCGCCGTCGCGGGTCAGGTGATCCATCATCACGAAAACCTGGCGGGCGCCAATCGCCAGATCCATCGCCCCACCGACCGCCGGGATCGCATCCGGGGCGCCGGTGCTCCAGTTCGCGAGATCGCCGCTGGCAGAAACCTGATACGCACCCAGCACGCAGATATCGAGGTGGCCGCCGCGCATCATCGCGAACGAGTCTCCGTGATGGAAATAGCAGCCGCCAGGCAGCAGCGTGACGTACTCTTTCCCGGCGTTGATCAGTTCCGGATCTTCTTCCCCTTCCTGTGGCTTTGGCCCCATGCCTAGCAGCCCATTTTCACTGTGCAGGAAGATCTCTTTATCCGCCGGAAGGTAGTTGGCGATACGAGTCGGCAGGCCGATCCCCAGGTTCACATATGCGCCCTCAGGAATATCCTGGGCCACACGTTTCGCCATATCGTCACGGGTCAATTTTTGCATCAGGTTCTCCTCAGGCGCTTTTGGCCGCGGTCAGGTTAGCCAGCGAGAACACGCGCTGAACGAAGATCCCCGGCGTGACGACGTTTTCCGGGTCGAGCTCGCCGAGCGGCACAATATCTGACACTTCCGCCACGGTGATTTTTGCCGCCGTCGCCATGATCGGCCCGAAGTTGCGCGCCGCTTTACGATAAATCAGATTGCCCCAGCGATCCGCCTGATGGGCTTTGATCAACGCGAAGTCCGCGTGAATCGGATATTCGAGCACATAATGACGACCGTCGATTTCACGCGTCTCTTTGCCTTCCGCCAGCGGCGTGCCATAGCCGGTTGGCGTAAACACCGCGCCAAGTCCTGCCCCCGCCGCCTGAATGCGTGCCGCCAGATTGCCCTGTGGCACCAGTTCCAGCGCCACTTTTCCGCGACGATACAGGTCATCAAAAATCTGCGAATCCACCTGACGCGGGAAGGAGCAGATCATTTTGCGCACTCGCCCAGCTTTCAGCAGCGCCGCCAGGCCGACTTCGCCGTTTCCAGCGTTGTTATTAATGATGGTGAGGTCTCGCGCACCCTGTTCTATCAAGGCATCAATCAGAAAGGTAGGCTGTCCAGCGGGGCCAAAACCGCCAATCATGATGGTGGCACCATCGGGGATCCCGGCGATGGCCTGTTCCGGCGTCGGGACGCTTTTGTCGATCATCAGGTTGCTCCTTGTTGTGCGGTTATCGCACTTTTATGCGTTGTTCGCACAAAATGTGACCCGCTTAACGATGTCGGTCAAGGGCGATAATCGAAATATGGTGCGATTATCGAACATCCTGTATGTTTGTTTTCAGAATGTGATCGGTGGCAAACCCGGAGACAAAAAATATGACCAGACATCCTGACGACGTGTTGAGCGGAGAGAGCGATCCGTTCAAGGGCGACCCGAATTATATGGCCTCACTGGCGCGGGGGCTGGAAGTGATTCAGGCCTTTACCCCGCAGCGCCCGGTGCTGTCGATTTCGCAAATTAGCCAGAAAACCGGCATTCCTCGGGCGGCGGTGCGACGCTGTCTGTACACCCTCGGTAAGCTGGGGTTTGTGTACGCCGAGGACGGAAAAAACTTTCAGCTGCGTCCGCGCATTCTGTCGCTCGGCCACGCCTGGTTGGCCTCGACGCCGCTGGCCCGCTCAGCGCAGCCGGTGCTGAAACACCTGAGCGAAATGCTGAACGAATCTTGCTCTATCGCCACGCTCGACAGCGACGATATTCTGTATATTGCGCGTGCTTCGAGTTCCCGAATCATGACTATCGATTTGGATATCGGCAGCCGCCTGCCCGCCTGGGCGACGTCTATGGGGCGCGTGCTGTTGAGCCACCAGCCGGAAGAAAAGCTGAACGATATGCTGGCGCGGGTAACGATGATCCGTTACACGCCGCAGACGGTGGATTCGGTGAGCAAACTGCGTACAGAATTGAAGCGCGTATGCCAGCAGGGTTACGCGCTGAACGATCAGGAGCTGGAAATGGGGTTACGATCGCTGGCGGTACCCCTGTTTAACCCGCAGGGTCATTGCGTGGCGGCATTGAACGTCGGCGTTCACGCAGGACAGGTTTCCGCCAATGAAATGGTCGATCGTGTGTTGCCTGAATTGCAAAAAGCAGCGAAGGAATTAACGCTGCTGTTGCGTTAGCGGCTGCGTTTGGCGTGTCGCTCCCAGTTTTCCTGCTTCGCCTGTTCCGATTTTTTCAACGCCACGTAACACGCCCCGCTGCCGCCGTGATGCGGCAGTGCGCTGCAAAACGCCTGCACGTCGTCAAATTCCGTCAACCAGCGTGCCAGATAGCTCCGAATGACGTTGGCATGGGAGTTATCGGCTTTCCCTTTACCGTGAACGATCAGCACGTTTCTCAGACCGTCTTTGTGCGCCTGGCGGATAAACGCAAACAGCTGCTGTCGGCACTGCTCGACCGGCTGACGTAACAGCGTCAGGCTCGCCTGTTGGCTGTATTTTCCTAAGCGTAATTTATCCAGCACGCCGGTTTGTAGCCCGTCGCGCTTGAATTCCAGCGGCGTACCGAGCGGCACGAGATCCAGGAAACCCGTGGTCAGAAAGTTATCGAGCTGGAGCGTATCGATGTGCTGCGGCGTGCGGGTGTTGCGACTGGGCTGCCAGTGCACGTCATTATTGTGCTTCAGCGGCTGGACGTCTTCCATGGCGTCAAGAAACAGAAATTTGTCGTCAGGGTTCATCTTCACTTCCTCCCAGTGCTGCGACGGCTGAAAAGCTACTATAGCCGCGCCCTGCCTCGCGCTCAACGCGTTTCAGATTTCTGGAAACTGATTGCCGAAAGAATATATTCTGAGGTGAAAATTAACCGAATGGGGAATAGAGATACTTAACCCCCACTTAAATAGAATTAACGCGCGATAACATGAAACAATAATGTTAAAAAATCGTGAAATACATCACCTAAAAGTACTGGTAATTTAATTTAAATTCGCTATAACTATAACACCTGCATAGGGGATCCAATTGCAGGAACACGTTATGGAAATATTGCTGTGTATACTGCGGGATCTGGCGGATGTCGGCAGATCCTGTTTTTTTATTGCGACAACAATAGTCACCTGCGAAATAGTCACCAGCATCAGTAACGCAATAAATTCAATTACTTATCAACAATTAATCGCTCCAGCTCCTCTTTTTTAAACGATGCGTAAATAAGACCACCTCGCCGAAGAAAATAATTATTCCATACCGTTATCATTTATAGGATATATTTTGATAGCGATCTGGTGAATTTCACTCACTCGCTAAAATTACCCCTCCGATAATTAATCACAACCTTTCCCCATTATTTTTACGTATACAAAACTGCTTCTCATTGTTAATGAATGCCTTTCATGTTGGCTAAAAAATCAGCGGCAGCTTAGTGGTTTCAATAACCCCTTTCTTTCATATATAAGAACGCGTCCCTTTTGGGGGATGGTTGCAGAGATGGCGAGCATGGTATCGTGTCGTCCTCCCCATTGGGCCGGGGATTTTCCCGCGGCTGAACGAAGGAAACATGATGCTGAGATTACTGGAAGATAAGATTACGACGCCGCTCGGGGCGCTGTGGATCTTGTGTGATGAACAGTTCAATTTACGGGCCGTCGAGTGGGACGAACACCGCGACCGCATGACGTATCTGCTGGATCTTCACTACAACGCCGAGGGCTATGAGCGCGTAGCGTCCAGTAATCCCAACGGCCTAAGCAAAATAATGCAGACCTACTTCGAGGGCGATCTCAGCGTGATTGATGGCCTGCCGAGTGCCACGGCGGGCACGCCGTTCCAGCGCGAAGTCTGGCAGGCGTTACGCAGTATTCCCTGCGGCCAGGTCATGCACTACGGTGAACTGGCCGAACAGCTTGGCCGACCCGGTGCGGCACGTGCGGTGGGCGCGGCGAATGGCTCAAATCCCGTCAGTATTGTGGTGCCCTGTCACCGCGTGATTGGTCGTAACGGGACCCTGACGGGCTATGCCGGTGGTGTTCAGCGCAAAGAGTGGCTGCTGCGCCATGAAGGTTATCTGCTGCTTTGATTTTCAGTGCTTTTCTGGAGTGATTACACAATTTTTTAATAAATTGCTCCAGTTAAACCCATATATTTCAGTGGGATATAATCTTCAGACTATTTCCCTTGCTTATATTACGTGAATCGGGTTTTCGAGGCTTACTTGCTTAACAAAAAGATGTTAAAATTGACCAATATCAATTAAAGCCTGAGCAAATCTATGATCCCGGAAAAGCGAATTATTCGACGCATCCAGTCTGGCGGTTGTGCTATCCACTGCCAGGATTGCAGCATCAGCCAGCTCTGTATTCCGTTCACTCTTAATGAACATGAGCTCGATCAGCTTGATAACATTATCGAGCGCAAGAAGCCCATCCAGAAGGGGCAAACCCTGTTCAAAGCGGGCGATGAGCTGAAATCTCTGTATGCCATCCGCTCCGGGACCATCAAAAGCTACACCATCACCGAACAAGGTGATGAGCAAATCACCGGCTTCCATCTGGCGGGCGATTTAGTAGGTTTTGACGCAATTGGTACCGGCCATCACCCGAGCTTTGCTCAGGCGCTGGAAACCTCTATGGTTTGCGAAATCCCGTTTGAAACGCTGGATGACCTCTCCGGTAAGATGCCAAACCTGCGTCAGCAGATGATGCGTCTGATGAGCGGCGAAATCAAAGGCGACCAGGACATGATCCTGCTGCTGTCTAAGAAAAACGCGGAAGAACGCCTGGCAGCGTTTATCTATAACCTGTCCCGTCGTTTTGCCGAACGCGGTTTTTCACCGCGTGAATTCCGTCTGACCATGACCCGTGGCGACATCGGTAACTATCTTGGTCTGACGGTAGAAACCATCAGCCGTCTGCTGGGTCGTTTCCAGAAAAGCGGCATGCTGGCCGTAAAAGGGAAGTACATTACTATCGAAAATAGCGATGCGCTGGCAGTCCTCGCGGGTCATGCCCGCAACGTCGCCTGATTCTTCTCTTTCCTTTCGCCAGATCGTTAAATTTTCCTGATTTATTGATCTGGCGAAGGTTATTCCCTGCCTTCCCTGACCGCGTGTATCAACTGCCCTTATACGTCGAGTATCCGTACTGACTCAGCAACAGAGGGATATGCAGTTTTTCGTTGGTTTTGGTCACAGTAAACAGCACCGGGACTTCCGGGAAAAACGACGATAAGTTCTCACGCTTAAAATAATCCCCCGTTTTGAACGTCACCCGATAAACCCCGGGCTGCATGTCCTGGTCCTGAGGATAAAGGGACTTTATACGCCCATCATTATCCGTTTTACCCTGAGCAAGTTGGTCCCAACCTGTTGGCTGCTGCTTTTCCAGAGTAACATCCACGTCCTTCGACGGAATGCCCGTTTGCTGGTTCAGGATGTGGACACTGAGCGTGCCCATCGGCGCACTATACGCGACAGGTGCGAGAAGCGAGGTGGATAACAGCGCCAGCCCAAAGAGTTTGTTCATTTTTTTCTTCCTGTGGTTGAAATCGCAGATAACGCTAAAGCATCCAGGCCAGGAAAAAAATTCAACTTTTCGTTATCAAATGAGCAACAAATAGACTTCCCCTAACACCACTTAATGAATTTTCGTGATTTATTGATCTGACGAAGGTTATCCCCTGTTTCAATCACTCCGGATGGGTTATCTTTTAGTTACAGACTGTGGTGACAGTTGTAAGGAGACCCTATATGGCAAAGTATCAAAATATGCTGGTAGCCATCGATCCTAATCAGGACGATCAACCTGCATTACGGCGCGCTGTTTACCTTCATCAACGGATTGGTGGATCGATTAAAGCCTTTTTGCCGATCTATGATTTTTCCTACGAGATGACCACCCTTCTGTCGCCTGACGAGCGCACCGCTATGCGTCAGGGCGTCATCAGCCAACGGACCGCGTGGATACGCGAGCAGGCAAAATTTTACCTGGATGCCGGCGTTCCGATTGAAATTAAGGTCGTCTGGCATAACCGTCCTTTTGAAGCCATCATTCAGGAAATCATGAGTAACGGGCACGATTTGTTGCTTAAGATGGCGCATCAGCACGACAAACTGGAAGCGGTGATTTTCACCCCAACCGACTGGCATCTGCTGAGAAAATGTCCATGTCCGGTTTGGATGGTAAAAGATCAGCCTTGGCCGGAAGGCGGCAAGGCGATTGTGGCGGTCAATCTCGCCAGTGAAGAGGAATATCACAACGCCCTTAACGATAAGCTGGTGCGTGAAACCCTCCAGCTCGCCGATCAGATTAATCACACTGAAGTCCATCTGGTTGGCGCGTATCCGGTTACCCCTATCAACATTGCCATCGAACTGCCTGATTTTGATCCAAGCGTCTATAACGACGCGATTCGTGGCCAACATCTGCTGGCAATGAAATCGTTACGCCAGAAATACAGTATTTCGGAAGAGATGACCCACGTCGAAAAAGGCCTGCCGGAAGAAGTTATCCCGGATTTGGCGGAACATTTACAGGCGGGAATTGTGGTGCTCGGTACCGTAGGACGCACCGGGCTGTCTGCGGCTTTCCTTGGAAATACGGCAGAACAAGTGATTGATCATCTGCGCTGCGATTTGCTGGCGCTCAAACCGGATCAGTATCAGACCCCGGTCGAACTCGACGATGAAGACGACGATTAAGCGTTAGCCGCTAATAAAAAACCCGATGAGCAAACTCACCGGTTTTTTTTTATGGCTGACGTCAGGATCAATGGATACCCATGCGCCAGGCGTAGTCGATCTCTTCTTTCAGTTCGAGGGAGGAAAGCGCCATCAGGTCGGCAAACTCCAACTCCAGCTGTTTAACGCGTTTCAGATATTGCGCAGGGGTTAACGGGCTTGTATCGCGACGCAGAAATTCGACGGCCAGCTGCTTAGGGTTTAATTCAGTATCCATGACATCCTCATTTACGTTGAAAACCCCTACAGTATAGCACCCGGCATTGATTATCTTTTGACCAAAAACAACACTGGCGTGAATATAAACCTTATCTTTTAAGTGGTTTTCCTGCGGTTTCTTTGGCTTTCAGCACCGTAAGTAAGGTGATCAATGCCGCACCCATCACGTAGTACGCCGGTGAAAACCGATCGCCGGTGGCCCCAATCAGCCATACCGAGAACCACGGTGTAATGCCGCCAAAGAACGCCACCGCAAAGTTATAGGCGATGGATAAGCCGCCGTAGCGCACGCTGGTCGGAAACAGCTCGGCCATGGCCGCACTGCACGCCCCGTCAAATGCGGCAATAAATGCCCCGAGCAGCAACATCGCCAGTACCGCTGACAGCATATTCCCTTGCGCCATCACCATCATGGCCGGGTAGCTAAAGAGAATAAACCCGGCGCATCCGGCTAGCATCAGCGGCTTGCGGCCATATTTATCCGACAGCCGCCCCATAAACGGCACCAGAACCGCGATGCCAAACAGGCCGATCGTGGTGATGGCGTAAGCGTTGAGCTTTGAGAAATGCAGTTCGGTGGAGAGATAGCCCGGCATAAAGGTCTGTAGCGTCCAGTGCCCGACCGCTTTGAGCACGACAAAACCCACGCAAAACAGCAGCGCTCCCCAGGCTTTCGTCACCGCAGCCCGCAGCGGTTTGCTTTCGGTTTTACCGCTTTGCACTACGGCCTTAAATTCCGGTGAATCTTCCAGATGCTGGCGTAGATACAGCCCCACCCAGCCGAGCGGCCCGGCCACCAGGAACGGGATACGCCAGCCCCAGTCGTTCATCGCGGTTTCGCCCAACGACGCGGTGAGGATAAACACCAGCCCCGAACCGGCGACAAAAGCCATAAAGCCAAAGTTGTCTATCCAGCAGGTAAAATAGCCGCGCCGATCGTTTGGAGCGAATTCCGCCAGATAGGTGGTGGCGCCAGAGCTTTCACCGCCAGCGGCAAAACCCTGAACCAAACGGGTAATAACCAATAGCACCGTCGCCGTGACGCCAATCTGATGGAATGTGGGCAACAAGCCCATAACAAACGTCGCGCCGGAGGTGAGCAAAATGACCGTCGCCAGCACCTTCTGCCGCCCCACCCGGTCGCCCAAGGAGCCGAAATACAGCCCACCCAAAGGACGCATGATAAACCCGGCCCCAAACACCGCGAACGATGACAACAGCGCCACGCCAGGACTGTCGGCATGGAAAAACTGCATGCCAATAATCGCCGCCAGCGTACCGTACAATCCGAAATCGAACCATTCGACAAAATGCCCTACACCCGTGGCGAGCAGCACCTTGCGCAGCTTACGCGCCACGGGGATCTCAGCGGCGGGCGATACCGCCTGCAGCGTTTCTGTTCTGTTCATCGTTCATCATCGCCTCTTTTTGTTTCTATTATAGATATAGTTTTAATCATGATGAGCAAAATACACCCAGCGTTCACGGCGTGAATTGTGATATCGATCGGCGCTGGGACTGAAATTATCAGTCTCGATCACAGTTTAGACCCTGCAAATTTTCCATCGGCGCCCCTCGTTTTGGCCCCACTTCTACAGAGCAAATAATGCGATATTATTTATTAACAATTGCGCAATGCAATTTAACAGATCTATCATGCTCATCATTCACCAAATGGTTCACATGAAATTCATAAAAGTGATTATTACGCCTTTTTGAAGGTATTTATTGTTTCATTCAAAAACCCATTCACGTTCTAAGTGTTACGTATGGTTCATAACCTGTGTGTATGGGTGTCGTTAAGGAGACAGAAATGGCAACTGGCAGTTCGCCACGCGGATTACCTCGGATCCTGCAGTGGCTTTTAGTGGTGCTGATGGTCGTGATCGGCCTCGCCGTGGGTGGTCTCGGCGCCAAACTCGCAAGCGTCGGCGGGAGTTGGTACTTCGTCATCGCCGGTATCGTGATGCTGATTTCAGCCTGGCTTATCGCTAAAAACCGTCGCAGCGGGATTGTGCTTTATGCGGTGCTGTTCATCGCCTCGATTGTCTGGGCGATTAGCGATGCTGGCTGGGAGTTTTGGCCGCTGTTCTCACGCCTCTTCACCTTCGGCGTGCTGGCGCTGCTGGCTATTCTGCTCTGGCCTTTCCTCGGCCAACAGACCGCCACGCATAAAGCCCCAGCCTTTGGCATTGCCGCGGTGCTGGTGGTCATTTTACTGGCCAGTGCAGGCGGCATGTTCCGCCCGCAAACGCTGGTCACCGCCGATGAACCGGTTCCGGTGAAACCCGTCGCACCGGGCGAAGCACAAAAAAACTGGGAGCACTGGGGCAATACCACCCACGGCGACCGTTTTGCCGCGCTTGATCAAATCAATAAGCAAAACGTCAGCCAACTGCAGGTCGCGTGGACCGCCCATACCGGAGACATTCCGCTGAGTAATGGTTCCGGCGCGGAAGACCAGAATACGCCGCTGCAAGTGGGCGACACGCTGTTCGTCTGCACGCCTTACAGCAAAGTGCTGGCGCTGGACGTCGATTCCGGCAAAGAGAAGTGGCGCTATGATTCAAAAGCCACGGCGCCAAACTGGCAGCGCTGCCGTGGTCTTGGGTATTACGACCAGGCTGCTGCAACGCCTGCGGCTAACGCGGCGCCGATGGCAGATCCGCAGCCTGCGGCCTGCCCGCGTCGTCTGTTCCTGCCGACCACCGATGCCCGTCTGATCGCCATTAATGCCGACACCGGCAAAGTGTGTGAAGACTTTGGCACGAACGGCGTGGTGGATTTGAGTGTTGGCATGGGCGAGATTAAGCCTGGCTACTACCAGCAAACCTCGACCCCTCTGGTGGCCGGAAATGTGGTGGTGGTCGGCGGTCGCGTCGCGGATAACTTCTCGACGGGTGAACCGCCGGGCGTGGTACGTGCGTATGACGTTCACACGGGCAAACTGGCGTGGGCGTGGGATCCGGGCAACCCGAACCTGACCGGCGTTCCGCCAGAAGGTACAACCTATACCCGCGGCACCCCGAACGTCTGGTCAGCGATGTCGTATGACGCGAAGCTGAATCTGATTTATCTGCCGACCGGCAACGCGACGCCTGACTTCTTCGGCGGTCATCGCACAGCGCTGGATGATAAATACAGCTCTTCTATCGTCGCCGTTGATGCAACCACGGGCCAGGTACGCTGGCATTATCAAACCACCCATCACGATCTGTGGGACTTTGACCTGCCCTCGCAGCCGCTGCTGTACGATTTGCCGGATGGCAAAGGCGGCACTACGCCGGTGCTGGTGCAAACCTCCAAACAGGGCATGATCTTTATGCTCAATCGTGCGACCGGTAAACCTGTCGCCAAGGTGGAAGAGCGTCCGGTACCTGCGGGCGACATCAAAGGTGAACGTTATTCCCCAACGCAGCCGTACTCTGTGGGGATGCCGATGATCGGCAATCAAACCCTGAAAGAGTCCGACATGTGGGGCGCGACGCCGATCGACCTGCTGCTGTGCCGCATTCAGTTTAAAGAGATGCGTCATCAGGGCGTGTTCACTCCACCAGGCCTCGACCGTTCCCTGCAGTTCCCGGGCTCGCTCGGCGGCATGAACTGGGGTAGCGTGTCGGTTGACCCGAATAACAGCCTGATGTTCGTGAACGATATGCGTCTGGGCCTTGCGAACTATATGGTTCCGCGCGCCAACGTGGCGAAGAACGCCAGCGGCATCGAGATGGGTATTGTGCCGATGGACGGTACGCCGTTCGGTGCGATGCGTGAACGTTTCCTGTCTCCGCTCGGCATTCCGTGTCAGAAACCCCCGTTCGGTACTATGTCCGCCGTTGACCTGAAAAGTGGCAAAGTGGTGTGGCAGGTTCCGGTCGGTACGGTAGAAGACACCGGTCCGTTGGGTATCCGTATGCACCTGCCAATCCCGATTGGGATGCCGACGCTGGGTGCTTCGCTGTCGACGCAGTCGGGTCTGCTGTTCTTCGCGGGCACGCAAGATTTCTACCTGCGCGCGTTCGATACCGCCAACGGGAAAGAAATCTGGAAATCCCGTCTGCCAGTGGGCAGCCAGTCCGGCCCGATGACCTACGTGTCACCGAAAACCGGGAAGCAGTACATCATCATTAACGCGGGCGGTGCCCGTCAGTCTCCGGACCGTGGCGATTACATCATCGCCTACGCGCTGCCGGACAAGCAGTAATCTTCTCGCTGTAACGAAAAAGGGACCGAAAGGTCCCTTTTTTTATGTCCGTTGTTGTGCCCGAGGGCGCGAGCTTGCTGGGCCTACGTTGAAATCACATTCGACTGGAGACCCGGGCACTGACCTCAATCAAAAGGTTTCCCAGTTATCCCCGCTCGCCAGCGCCGGACGCTGTGGAACATAGGTTGGGCCGGAAGTCGGTTTCTGCTGGCGTACCGCGCCCGCGTGCTGCAAACGGAATGCGCCTACGGCTTCGGTCAGACGCGCGGCCTGCTCTTCCAGCGATCCTGCCGCCGCAGACGCTTCTTCCACCAGCGAGGCGTTTTGCTGGGTGACATTATCCATTTCGGTGATGGCCTGGCTGACCTGCAAAATACCGCGACTCTGTTCGTCGGACGCCGCCGCAATTTCCAGCATGATGTCGGTCACGCGCTTAACGGCATCAACGATTTCGCTCATGGTGCTGCCCGCCGCAACCACTTCGCCAGAGCCGCGTTCAATCAGCGTTACGGACTCGCTGATCAACCCTTCAATCTCTTTCGCCGCCTGCGCACTGCGGCTCGCCAGGGTCCGCACTTCGCTGGCGACCACGGCAAATCCACGCCCTTGTTCCCCGGCACGCGCCGCTTCAACCGCCGCGTTGAGCGCCAGAATATTGGTCTGGAACGCAATGCTGTTAATCACGGCCGTAATCTCAGAGATTTTCTTCGAGCTGCTGGAGATGTTACCCATCGTCGATACCACGCCCGACACAATCTGCCCACCGCGGGTGGCTTTCCCGGACGCGTCTTCCGCCAGTTTGGTGGCATGATGCGCGTTGTCAGCGTTCTGTTTCACCGTCGCGGTCAGCTGTTCCATGCTGGCCGCCGTTTCTTCAATCGCCGCCGCCTGCTGTTCGGTGCGAGATGAGAGATCAGTATTGCCCGCCGAAATTTCGCTGGTGCCACGGTAAATTTCTTCGACTCCCTGACGTACGGTACCGACGGTTTGCGACAGTGCGTGCTGCATCTTCTGCAAATCGTGGCTCAGCTTGCCAATTTCACTGCGCCCGGTGGCGTCTTCCGCCAGGGTCAAATCGCCATCGGCAATCTGCTCGATGCGATGCAGTGCGCGGCGAAGTGGATTAATAACGGTACGACGCAGTGCGACGAAGGTCAGCAGCGTCAATACCAGCGCCAGCGCAAACGCCCCCACCATAAAGGCCAGGCCAAGCTGGGTGCGGTGATGCGCCGTTTCAGAGAGATGGCGCGCGCGGTCGCTACGGATTTTAATCGCTTTCAGCAGCACCTCGTTGTAGGCCGAATCCAGCAGGCGAGCGTGCTCGTTTTCATGGTTGATGATCGCCTCAAACATGCCGTTTTTGGCATATTTGATCATCGGCTTCATGCCCTCGATATACGCGTTGTAACGGGCGTTGATCTCACCCTCCAGCGCTTCGTCCGCAGGGGTTTTCACTTCACGGTTCACGTACTGCTTGAACCCTTCCTGCGACTGTTTGATGCGCAGTTCAGCCTCGGAAATATTGCGCTTCATCTCATCCATTTCAGCGATACGGCTGGCGGCCCCGGCATGGATCAGATTGATACGCGCGGTACGCAGGTGGTTTGAGCTGTTCGACAGTCCCATTCGGACTTCTAACTCTTGCGTGACGTCGTTCTGGTCGGTATCTGCCTGCAACAGGAAATAACCCGCCAGGCCCGAGCTTAATGCGAACAGCAGCAGGATGCCGCCCAGAATGGAGGAGAACAGCGGAACGAGACGGATGTGATGTAAGAAACTGACTGTTTGCGACTTTTGCCCTGCGGCTGATTTGTCCATGGCTTATCGACTCTCTTATTGTAAGAGGCGTACCAAAACGCCCGTTAGATTGTCATCGGCCTGGCGGGGAGATTGCTTACGGGTAAAAGCGCTACATCGGTCACACTTTGGAGATTAAGCGAGGAAAAGCCAGCGGAAGGACTCCGCTGGCCTGTGCTTTAGTTGTCGCCGAAATGGATTACGGTGCGGATTGATTTGCCTTCGTGCATCAAATCAAATGCTTCGTTGATCTGCTCCAGTGGCATACGGTGAGTGATGAACGGGTCGAGATTAATTTTACCCACCATCGCATCTTCGACCATGCCCGGCAGTTGGGTGCGCCCTTTCACGCCGCCAAACGCCGAACCGCGCCACACGCGACCGGTTACCAGCTGGAACGGACGGGTTTTGATTTCCTGACCTGCACCCGCCACGCCGATAATCACGCTTTCGCCCCAGCCTTTGTGGCAGCATTCCAGCGCCGCACGCATCACGTTCACGTTGCCGATGCACTCGAAGCTGAAGTCTACGCCGCCGTCGGTCAGTTCGACGATAACGTCCTGCACCGGCTTGTCGCTGTCATTCGGGTTGATGAAGTCGGTCGCGCCCATTTCACCGGCCAGTTTGAATTTCTCCGGGTTGGTGTCGACGGCGATGATGCGCCCGGCCTTCGCCTGAACCGCGCCCTGAATGACCGCCAGACCGATACCGCCGAGGCCAAATACCGCCACGGTGTCGCCTTCTTTCACTTTCGCCGTATTGTGTACCGCGCCGATACCGGTGGTCACGCCACAGCCCAGCAGACACACTTTATCCAGCGGCGCCTGCGGGTTTACTTTCGCCAGGGAGATTTCAGCCACGACCGTGTATTCACTGAAGGTGCTGGTGCCCATGTAGTGGTAAATCGGCTCGCCGTTGTAGGAGAAACGGGTGGTGCCGTCTGGCATCAGGCCTTTACCCTGCGTGGCGCGGACCGCCTGGCACAGATTGGTTTTGCCGGATTTACAGAATTTACACTCGCGACATTCTGCGGTGTACAGCGGGATGACGTGGTCGCCCGGCTTCAGGCTGGTGACGCCCTCACCGACTTCAACCACTACGCCGCCGCCTTCATGGCCGAGCACTGCCGGGAAGACGCCTTCCGGATCCTCACCGGACAGCGTGAACGCGTCGGTGTGGCACACGCCGGTATGGGTGATTTTGACCAGCACTTCGCCCTGTTTCGGCGGCGCCACGTCAATTTCGACAATTTTCAGCGGCTGGCCTGGGCCAAACGCAACTGCAGCACGTGATTTCATTCCGTCTCTTCCCTTGTTGTCAGTTATTTTAAATACGATCGTAGCAGATGACCGACTTCAGCCATCCGCGCAGCACGCTGGTCGGCAGTGGTTTCGCCGGTCACCAGCTCGTCTTTAAGATGCATTTCGATCATTTCGCCCATCAGGCCGTTGGCGGCCCCGCGTACGGCAGCAATCTGTTGCAGGATGTTCAGGCACGGCTCGCCGGACTCCAACGCCCGCTCAAGCGCATCGACCTGTCCGCGGATACGACGCACGCGCGTCAAAGCTCGCTTTTTATCTTCAGGTGAATGCGGCATAGGCCCTCCGATATACTGTAGGGGGGTATAGTAACTTTTTTAGCATCACGCTGTATACATTAACGTTATTAGGGTTATTAGCAGGTTGCTAAAGACAGGCAATAGACACTTTTAATGGATTCGTTAATTGAAATGCAAAAGCCCGCATCCGTAGCTTTTAAGCACGGAGCAATCATTGCTTCGAGCTATCAATCGTTAATTTCTTGAACATTAAAATGTTGAAATGAAAATAAATTATGTCCCTACATGACAAAATGTAACTCTTTGGTTATATTTAAAAAACGTTTCTGACATGGGGTCACAAATGTCATTAATGAACGAATTATATACCCAGGAAACTACTCGGAAAATTTGAGTGGTTAGTGAATTTCATGTGAGGATTACATATGAGACTTAAGTTAATCGTCAAAAGTCTTGCGCTGGCTGGATTGCTGTCCTCTACAGCTCTCACGCCGCTCTTTGCACAGGAAGCCCCAAAAGGCGCTACTGAGGCAACAAAACGAGCCAATGATGCGCTTTATAATCAACTCCCTTTCTCTGACAACACCGATTTCACCAACGCCCACAAAGGGTTTATCGCCGCACTGCCTCAGGACGTGATAAAGGGTGAGCAAGGTAATGTCATCTGGGATCCACAGCAGTACGCTTTCATAAAAGAAGGTGAAAAATCCCCGGATACTGTTAACCCAAGCTTATGGCGCCAGTCCCAGCTCATCAATATCAGCGGTCTATTTGAAGTCACCGACGGCGTTTATCAGATTCGAAATCTTGATTTATCCAACATGACCATCATTGAGGGTAAAGAAGGTATCACCGTTGTCGACCCTCTCGTTTCAGCAGAAACCGCAAAAGTCGGCATGGATTTGTATTTCAAAAACCGTGGTAAGAAGCCCGTTGTGGCCATCATTTACACGCACAGCCATGTTGACCATTATGGTGGCGTACGCGGTGTTGTGGATGAAGCCGATGTGAAATCGGGCAAAGTTAAAATCTATGCTCCAGACGGTTTTATGGACGCAGCGGTAGCTGAAAACATTATGGCGGGCAACGTAATGAGCCGCCGCGCCAGCTATATGTATGGCAACCTGCTGAAACCCGACGCGACTGGCCAGGTTGGCGCTGGGTTAGGTACAACGACTTCGGCAGGAACGGTGACGCTGATTGCGCCAACCAACATCATTGAGAAAGACGGACAGAAAGAAGTCATTGATGGTCTGACCTACGACTTCATGCTGGCGCCGGGTTCTGAAGCGCCTTCTGAAATGCTCTGGTATATCGAAGAGAAAAAACTCATCGAAGCAGCAGAGGACGTCACCCACACTCTGCACAATACTTACTCTCTGCGTGGGGCGAAAATTCGTGAGCCGCTGCCATGGTCGAAGTATATCAATGAGGCCATCGTCCGCTGGGGTGACAAAGCAGAAATTATTATGGCTCAGCACCACTGGCCGACCTGGGGCAATGAGAACGTGGTCAACCTGCTGAAGAGTCAGCGTGACCTGTATCGTTATATCAACGACCAGACACTTCGCATGGCCAACACGGGTCTGACTCGCGACGAAATCGCTGCCAACTTTAAGCTGCCTGATGCGCTGGCTAAAACGTGGGCTAACCGGGGTTATTACGGTTCCGTCAGCCATGACGTGAAAGCGACCTATGTGTTGTACCTCGGCTGGTTTGACGGCAACCCTGCCACTCTGGATGAACTGCCACCGGAAGAAGCGGCGAAGAAATTTGTCGAGTACATGGGCGGTGCCGATGCGATTATTCAGAAAGCCAAAACAGATTATGACCAGGGTAACTACCGCTGGGTGGCGCAGGTTGTGAGTAAGATAGTCTTTGCCGATCCAAACAACCAGGCGGCCCGTAATCTGGAAGCCGATGCACTTGAGCAGTTGGGTTATCAGGCCGAATCAGGTCCATGGCGCAACTTCTATCTGACCGGCGCACAGGAGCTGCGCAACGGCGTAGTTAAAGGCCCAACCCCGAATACGGCAAGTCCTGATACTGTTCGTGCGATGACACCGGAAATGTTCTTTGACTACCTCGCGGTACACATTAATGGTGAAAAAGCAGGTGCAGCCAAAGCGGTGTTTAACATCGATTTGGGCAGCGATGGCGGGAAGTACAAGCTGGAGCTGGAAAACGGCGTGCTGAACCACACGGCCAATGCCGAAGCGAAAGACGCAGATGCGACTATCGTGCTCAATCGCGACACCCTGAATAAAATCATCCTGAAAGAAGAGACCCTGAAACAAGCCGAAGATAAAGGCGACGTGAAGGTCACCGGTAACGGTGCGAAACTGGATGAGATGCTGGGCTATATGGACAAGTTTGAGTTCTGGTTCAACATCGTTACACCATAAAATGACTCCCCTGCGGTGCATAAACTGCAGGGGAGCTAGTTGAGGTCTACAGCTATGCGTCTGTCTTCATACTCATTGTTTCCTTCTCTTTTTATCCTGGCGTCGGGGTATACCTTTGCAGCTGAAGAGCATGCCGCAGATGCTGCTCAGGCGAACAACCCACTGGCGAATATGACCGCATTCAATATGCAGAACTATTACATCGGTGATGTCAGCGGGACGGATAAAGATGCGAATCAGTTCTGGTTTCGTTACGCACAACCTTTTTCACTGGGAGACAGTAACTGGCTTTTACGTGGTTCACTCCCAATCAACACGTATCCGACTCCCCCCAATGGTGGGCATAAAACCGGTTTAGGCGACCTGAATCTATTCGCCTCCTGGCTGATTGATACTGGAAATCCTGCCGTCAGCTTTGGTTTCGGACCACAAATTACCGCCCCGACAGCAACGGATGATGCCTTGGGCTCGGAGAAATGGTCTGCGGGTCTGGTTAACGTCCTTTTTGATGCCAGCTCTAAAAAATTCCAGTATGGCTATCTGGCTTCCTGGCAACACAGTTTTGCCGGAGAAGATAACCGCAGTGATGTCAACCTTGGTACCTTCCAGCCGTTTTTATTCTATCAGTTGGGTGGAGGCACCTATCTCCGTGCTGCACCGATATGGGTCTATAACTTCCAGAATGACAGTTATAGTGTGCCGATGGGGCTGGGTATTGGTCAGGTGATTAAACAGCAGAAAACGGTGTATAACTTCTTTATAGAACCGCAAGGGTCAGTTGCTGACCGTGGGGATGGCCAGCCACGTTGGCAGATATTTGCCGGGCTAAATCTTCAGTTCTTAAATTGATACTGCAACTGCGTGGCTCTCAGGGTGTCACCGATTTCACCGTGTAGTACTGACTTTCTGTGGCACTCTCTTTTACCCTAACGTTTCACCCGCAGAGCATTTTAACCAATCTCACATTGAGGAAGCATGACCAATGGGGAGGAGGTTACAGCGTACTTACCGTAATTAAGCGCAGCCAAAGCGATAAGGTACCGGGGAACTCATCTGGGGAAATTATCAAGGTTAGTTTTATTAATGATTTATTGGGAGAACTTACAATTCAAAGGAGAGAGGGTAATCTTAAAAGCCCTGACCATTGCAGCCAAGGCTTTTAAGGTACTTCAGACTTCAGATTTAACATTAATGGACTTAATAAAATGAGACTGCTATTTATACTGCTTTCAAATGTACCCGTTTACTACAGATAATATTGGGCATTAATACTAAAAAACCTCCCTCTATTTATCTCGTCATACACCAGCCTGCGCTTTTAGAACCTAAGCGTGGCAGCTTAAACAAGCACATCCCCCATCGCGACATATACTCTTTGATGCGTTGCCTGTTGCTCATACGGTAACCCTAAACAAACAAAACCGTCAGCATCAACTAAAAAAAACAAGGCCTTACATCGTCGCGCTAACACTACCATTTTGCGAACCAGCACAATCACTACAAGGCCTGAAAGCAACTACATCCCAAACAACAAACATCGTGGCCTGTAAAGCAAAATGGCTTTCACAAAACTGCTTTCTATTCACTAAATTACTAACCACTTTCATTGTGCTGTTGAGTACTAATTTACGCATTTAAGATTTGAGGTCAATACTGTTTTTTAAAACATGTTTTTATTTACAGCGATAGTGCTTGTGCTCTATTCCGCGACTCATTGCCCCCCCTACTGGCAAAGCCCGCTATTAGCATCCCTCCTCTCAAACATCTCCGGCAGCCAAGAGTGAAAAGTGGACAATATCATTGCTATAGCTGCTTTTTCCGTAAAAGAAAAACGGCAACTGCCGTCAGAACACCGATAAGTGGCATAGCACCAGCACCTGCTAAGAAGTTACGGTGATCTATCCGATTATTTCTTTGAATATCAGCCAGACGGGTAAGCGCGTTCTCTCTGTTATTCGAGCTAACTTCTTCAAATTGCTTTTCATAACCCTGATTAATTAAACGAAATGCTTCGTGCTCTTCCGATGTTTCCAGCGCAACTATTTGCTTATTCTTTTTATAAAAATGGTAATCAGGCATTTGCTTACCCCTATGGAAGACGACTGTAAGATAATATAGACCTGAGGGTTAATTCTGTACACAGACACTGAATATCTGCTGAGAGCGAGGAGCTGACAAGAGATATATCATTGCACGGCAACTCTTGTATGTACCAGGATAACCCATGCTTAATCTGGACTGCAAATATTAAGCTCATACACTACACATGGCGCATCGTAATGCTGCTCTATTGCCTTGTAAGTCATGTCTAACCGTTGCATCACACGCTGCGAGGGCATATTTTCAGGATCGGCAACAGCAACCAAATAAGTTGCTTTTACCCGTTTCGCCGCGAAATCAATAATCGCTTTAGCTGCCTCTGTTGCATAACCTTTGCCTTTGTGTTTCGGGACAAGACGCCAGCCAATCTCTAATGGTGCGCCATCCACATTGGCCAAGTGTTGGAGACATGCTGCGCCAACGATGACATTAGATGACTTCTCTTTGATAGCCCACCACGAAAAACCGTACTTATCCCAACGAGCTTGGACTCGTCTGATTCCTTCCCAAGTCTCTTCAGGTGTTTTAACGATACCCTTGGTGATATAACGCATCACGTTGGGATCGCTATCCATTACCCTTAAGCCTTCGTAATGAGAGTCATTAAAGGGTTCAAGTTTTAAACGGGCCGTTTCTAAATCCATCTGACATTCCTTTTACTGGAAGGTATTACGTTCGGTGACCATAAATCAACTTAGCATGATGTAAGCAACTTCCGCTTCTGGCACATAGGCGTTGTTTGATTGATTACGGTCCGCTATGAGCGAGAAACGGAAGTTAGCCTTACCAATTAGTCAGGTGACTGCTCAGATCGAACAATCCGTGCTGAATTCTCTCAAAGGGATCTACTATACTGCGCAGCTATTTAGTGCTGCTGACGATACTCAAAAGAAATATCATATACGGTTGTTCGCGCAATAACACATCATGCGACATTCGCACAGGATGGCTCTTTCCAGATAATTCGGCCATCATCATAGCTTTCTAATTGCTTAAGTAGCCGCCATTCATACAACCCGTAGGGATACTTTTGGGTAATTTCGAGCAGGTACATATCTGCAATATTGAATTTAAACATCGCGTCGCAGTGGATTGCATAGTTCTTAGCCCCGGAGGACTCCACTCCTGGATAAACGATAGCATCTAACTCTTTTTTCCCATTGCGGATGACATCAACAAGTGTTGTAGTATGCAGGTATTGGTTTTCCTTCGCTCGGCTATCGGCAAGTGTTTCAGCAAGGAAACTGTCTATCAGGAAAATACTGGTTTTATGCGCTTCCGTATACGGCTCAAGAATCTTTTGTATCTGTGGAAAATCCTCGCTACTCCATTTATGTGCCCTAACAATATCGCCCAAAAAGCCGCAATGCAGTCTCTGCTCTGGTTGCAGGGTGAATGCGGACACATGAACTTTATCCCCCGGCTGAGCTCCGATTTCTGCCAAGCATCCATGATTGCTGATAGATGCGTATAAAATAGACATCCCCTCCGTGTTTAGCCTTCCGGTTCTGGCGTACTGAGCGGGGGGATAAATAATATCGGTAATATGATCAAACCCTTCCGGGTGGGCCACATCGATTTTCCTCGATCTCCACACGGTCGTGGCGGTAACATAATGAAACCCCATCGGCAGCTGGCTTAGCAGTTGGCGAAATCCATCATAGATGAAATCTCTGTTATTTGATTTTTTGATTTTACTGCAAACCTCAGCGACATGGTCGGGATGCATAATCTGTTTAGTCATTGTCTTATTTGTCTTAGTTGATCTGATTCGATAGGTAGGATGATACCGCCACATTCCAGACGGTTTTATACCAGCGATCAAAACTACCTTTACTATCCAAGCAGTCATGAAATCTCCCGCCCCGTGAAACTGCTTGCTAAAATTCTGCATTATCGGACATGGACAGCGAAGATAACACTGTCCACTTTTGGCACGAAGAGGACTAGTTCTCTAAGCTGAAGGTCCACTGCGAGCGATATGCTGACGTTTTATTGTTCTTCCACGCGTCGAAATAGTTGGATCAGTGCATGACTGTTCAATCTGCTTACATTAAGATAGCTTCATCAGATCGCTTAGTCATGTTGATTTTGCTATAAATATTCTGTGGAAAGAAGTAGTTTAGAGCGTTTGAATTGACCTTTTAATCGGGTGATACTAATGAAACTCATAAAGCAAGTGGAAATTGCATATTTCCGTTCTATTTATAAAGATGATTTAAATAATTGTTCGGGGACTAATGTGATTTTTGGAAGAAACGATGCAGGGAAAAGCAACGTTTTGCGAGCTCTGAATTTATTTTTTAGAAATGAAACAAATCCAAACCAAGTTTTTCGTTTTGACCGTGATTTTTCACATGCTCGTCGCTCTGAAGCTACTCCAGAAAATGATATAAGGAAGTTTGTTTATGTGAAAATTTGGTTTACCACCCCAGTAAACTGGAGAGCATCATTGGGAGACTCATTTTGGGTTAAGAAACAATGGAGTGTTACTAATCAAGAAGAACCGAAATTTTACTCCTCCATAACTCAACCTAATCTACAGCAATATTTAACCAGATTCCTTAATAAAATACAATTTCATTACATACCAGCCATAAAAGATAGAAAAATATTTGAAGGACTCCAAGCGGAGATTTACAAGGTTATTTCTGAGCACGCCGAATTTTCCGGATCATTAATAAACTTTACCGAAGCCCTAAGAAATAGAACCGAACAATTAACCCAAGGGCTTTTAAGCTCTCTCAAAATCAATAGTTCTGTTTCTACGCCTAGAGATCTAACTGACTTATTTAAATCTTTAGATTTTGAAGTTACCTCAGAAGAAGGTGATTCATACAGTTTGACTTTACAACGCGGCGATGGCATTCAGGTAAGGCATATTCCTCAGATTCTTTCATTTCTATCCGATAATAGTTCAAAGGAATACCATATATGGGGTTTTGAAGAACCTGAAAATTCACTTGAGCTCGCTAGTGCTATTGACGAAGCTAAAACTTTTCTAGAACTCGGTAAAGCTAATAACAAACAAATATTCTTAACTAGTCATAGCCCTGCTTTTTTTTCACTTAAAGATGATGGGGTTAGCAAATATTTCGTTTCTAAAACACACGAGCATATGGGGCGTTTGAACTCGGTTGTGAAAGAATTATCTAATGACTCAACGCGACTCCCAAGTGAGTTAATGGGAGAGACACCACACCTTCCTGTGATTAGCAGTTACCTTGAACAAGCTCATGCAGAGATAGAAAAGTCTAAAGCCTTAAGGACTTCTTTGGAACAAGAGTTAGTACAGCATAATGCATCAATCGTTTTTGTTGAAGGCGCCACAGATGCAGCCGTATTTACAAAGGCTTGGGAGCTATTTATCGGAGGTGACATGCCTTTTACTTTCGAATCTGGCGGAGGCACAACTAAAATGGAGGCTCTTGCAAGTAATGGGAAAGTTATCAACAGATTAGCACCCGGACGAGCTGTTTTTGCATTAGTTGATAACGACAAAGAAGGACGTGATCTTTATAAGAATAAAAGATTAGGTGATGGTGGGACTTGGGTGCAGGACAATTCAAACAAAGTTTATTGGTGTCGATTACCATTTGTTAATGAACTCCGACAATTGATGACTCAGTGTAGAGTGGAAAAAGCATTTTGGCCTGGGTGCTTGGAGAATATATTCACTGCAGAGGTGAAGCATAGAGCGTCAGAAGCGGGTTTTTTGACTCTTACTAAAACACCACATAGTGAATTTTTCATAGATAACTTTGGGAAAATAGCTGATTATATAAATGAAAGAGATGATCATTTACATTACCACATTCTTTGCCTAGTTCCTGAAAGTAAAGATACATTTGCTGAATGGATAGTACAACAAGCAGATCGAGAACCAGAATTGTTAGAGCCTCTGCGTAATACAATAACGGGACTTCGGGACATATTGAGCTCGATTTCAGACGTTGCAGCTCAACCTGAAGAAGTGGTGCCGGTAGAAGAGCAAGTAAATCGTATTCCTTAATTTATTAACGTACCCACAACTAAATTTTAAGGTCAAGGTCCACTTCTGGCTGTGAGTTCAACTGATGGACGCAACACATTGGTTGAACTCACAGTTCAAAACGTACATAAGAGATACCCTTACTCAACAACAGGTATTTCATGTTCCGCTTATTTGTTGGCTTGGTCATAAATTTAACGTCGTGAAAAGATCTGCCCTTTCGATTTTTTCTGGCCTACTGCTCCCTAGCCTTTCTGCATAAGCCGTTGCTGGCCGGTTTCCCGGCCAGGACATGACTCATTGATAAAATGATTGTTTTTGGATCATGGATGCTGCGTCGTACCGAGGGAAGGATTGGGTTCGGTGACCTCAACGGCAGGCGTATCGAAGATTTTACGGCACACTTTGCTATTGCCCCAGCACTCTTCATAAGGATAGCCAATCAGTTCCTCCATTACCGCGCGCACGTCCGGCTCGACCTGCGCAATCTGTCCCCCCGCTTTAATACGAGCCACTTCCCCCAGCACGACCAGGTGCGTTTTTCGGTTCAGCTTCATCTGCGCGCTGAATACCATCGCCATCAATGCCAACGCGACTACGCCCACGCAGAATACGACAGCGATAGCGGTCACGGCGCTTTCAGGCTGGGTGTGCGATTTTGACTGGAAGCCGTAGAAGCTGAGGATGGCTCCCATCACGAAAACGATAACCGAGCGCACCATTTTGCCGGAGAAGGTCATCGCCCCGGCGTAAATACCTTCGCGACGGCGGCCGGTAAACGCTTCGTCAATATCGGCGAGGAAGGTATAAACCGTCCAAGGAATGTAATACACGCCGCCCGTACCGATGCCGAAGACGACGGTAATCGCCAGCATTGCCGCTGTGGCGTACTGCTGCGGCAGGTTAAAGAAGTGCAGCATGCTGTAGCAGACAACCGAGAACACGACGATGCCCAATGCCAGGATGTATGGTTTGCTGAAGCCATGCTTCACACAGATTGCGATAAAGATGGCTGTCGAGAACAGCTGAAGAATAGAGTTGAGGCTACTCAACCCCGCCACCATCGTCGGATCATATTGCAACACGAAGATAATAAAATAGGTGAAAACCGAAGCGAACAACCACTCAGCCCCGAAGCCACACAGATACATGCCAAGGTGTTTACGGAACACGCGCAAGTGGAAAGTTGATTTCATGTCGCGCATCAGCGTCATGATGGTTTTACCCAGTGTCATTTTTTTCTCGTCGCTCGGCGTGGTTTCCTCAACGGGACGTTCCCAGGAGGAGAGGTACAGCATGCCAATCGCAAAGCAAAGGATCACCCCGTAGGTCAGCGCCGTGAAGAAAAACGGCTGCGCAGAATCTTTCCCGTAGATCAAAATGAACTGGCCTGGAATAAACGCGGCCAGGAAGTTGGCAACCTTACCGAAAATAGCCTTGTATCCGGTTAGCTTAGAGCGAGCAGAGAAGTCAGTGGTCATTTCCGTGGCGAGCGTTTCGTACGGGACCATCACCGATGTATAGATAAGTTCGAACAACACATAGGTGGACAGATAATACCAGAAACCGAAGCCTTCGACCCACAGTAGCGGGTAGAACATCATCAGAGGAATACCCAGCAGAATAAAGAAGCGGCGTCGGCCAAACCGTTTACCGAGGCGGGTTTTACCAAAATTATCAGATAGATAGCCCATCAGCGGGTTGCTGATAGCATCGATGATGCTGGCCACGGAGAAAATAGCCGATGCCTCGAGTAGCGTCAGGCCGCAGAAGGTCGTGTAGAAATAAAGAAGCCAGATACCGGCGATAGCTAATGCGCCACTTCCCAGCAGATTGCCGCCGCCATAGGCCAGCTGATGCCTGAACAGAATAGGTTTTTCTGCGTTCATATACGTTCCGCCCCAAGGATTTTAAAAATAAACCAATGTTTTATTTTTGTAGACACGGGATTTTATAAAGAGCAGAAACATTAATTGATGTGAAATCGCTCACATTTACATCTGTTCGTGATGTTTTTATCGCCACTTCGTTACCCAGCTAACAGTTTTCCATACGCAGCCTTTCCTTCAGCCGAACGTTGAATCAGCGACTTTGTGATCGCCATTACATTTTCAGTCGTGCCCGACGACGCTATTTTTATTTAGTGATAGCGTGTTTTTAGTTAAATGAAATCGCATTTCAATCAGTGATCGGCATCGGCCAGCAATCACGTTCACAGTTACCGAAGGGAGCGAACCATGGCTAAAGGTTCTCAGATTCAATTCAGTTTCCACACCGTTGCAGATGCGCAGACCGGCGCAAAAGTCACTCGGCTGACACCAGCGGACGTGCTGTGCCACCGTAACTATTTCTATCAGAAATGCTTCACCCGCGAAGGCAACCACCTACTGTTTGCCGGGGAGTTCGACGGTAATCGCAACTATTACCTGCTGGATTTAACGACGCAAATGGCAGTACAGCTGACGGAGGGAGCGGGTGATAATACCTTTGGTGGTTTCCTGTCGCCGGACGACCAGCATCTTTATTACGTGAAAAATGAGCGTAGCCTTCAGCGAGTTTCGCTTGCAGATTTCAGCGAACAGACTGTTTACCAGGTCCCTGACGAGTGGGTCGGCTACGGCACCTGGGTCGCCAACAGCGAATGCACCAGCCTGGTCGGTATCGAAATTGCCCGCGAAGACTGGACGCCCCTCTCCGACTGGAAAATTTTCCAGGCGTTTTATCACCGCAAGCCGCACTGCCGTCTGCTGCGCGTTGATCTGCATAGCGGTAAATCCCGTGTTATTCATGAAGAGAATGGCTGGCTGGGCCACCCTATCTATCGTCCGTATGACGACAGTACCGTCGCCTTCTGCCATGAAGGCCCGCACGACCTGGTAGATGCCCGCATGTGGCTGGTGAACGAAGACGGCAGTAACGTACGCAAAGTAAAGGAACATGCGGAAGGAGAAAGCTGCACCCATGAGTTTTGGGTGCCGGATGGATCGGCGCTGATTTACGTCTCGTATCAGAAAGGTCGCAGCGACCGCTGCATCCGCCGCTTCGACCCGCAGACGGGCGAAGATTCCGCTGTTATGGTGATGCCTAACTGCTCACACCTGATGAGCAACGAAGACGGCACGCTGTTGGTCGGCGACGGATCCGGCACGCCGGTAGACGTAAAGGATACCGCCAGTCACATCATCGAAAACGACCCATGGCTCTACATCTTCGACACAAAGACCCGCAAATATGCGCCGCTGGCCGCGCATAACAGCTCATGGAAAGTACTGGACGGCGACCGCCAGGTCACGCACCCGCATCCGTCTTTTACACCGGACAATCGTCACGTGTTATTCACGTCTGACTATGAGGGACTTCCTGCTTTATATCTGGCTGAGGTATCTGAAGTGCTAACTGGTACTTTGCGTTCTTAATTTTTAGCGCTTTGAGGGCAATTCATTGCCCTCCATTTTGTATTGAACGCAGGACTGGGAAACAAAAAAACGCGATCGTGATAGCGTCAATGAGTGGAGTGCGTGAAACAGGCTTTTCCGACCTCAAACCATCGAAGATTTAAAACCCCAGTAAGATTTCATAATATTTCGCAGCGTCAACTCTGAAACCATCAGAGAGGACGCGCCGAACTCTGGAAAAAGAATGAATACGCTGTTCTCATCAAACTTCACAATCCGCCACCAATGCCCGAGGTAATACAACCAGTTCATACACTCACCAAATTCAATCTTCTTATTATTTATTTTTGGACTTTTGGGGGTCGCTCGTCCACAAGTATCCTCCTAAAGTGCAAGGTTATTGGTGGTAGAAGGAAACGAAACACGCAAAACGCGCTTCATAACAATAAAGGCTCGCCAAAGCGAGCCCTTAAAGAGAATAATTTAATCACTACTCAGTGTTATTTCCCACCGTTGCTGCGATAAAGCTCCCACTCCTCTACCCGCTCTTTATTGGGCAGATTGCAGTATCCAACCTCACCATTGCCAGAGTTAACAATACTCAGTTTGCCGCCCTGTTTGATGCAGTAAATAGAAGCAGGATTTGAGAGACCCGGTGCAGGGTTTTGTTCAGACTTAGACGAACATCCAGCGATAAGAATTACGGATATGGCTAAAATTGCTTTTTTCATCATTTTCCCCTTTTGAAGAGGAATGCTAACCAACCCACCCACAAAAAGCAAAACCACACAGAAATGTTACGACTGCAACGATGCCAGTCGCGCGGCAAACCCGACGAACACCAGGCCAATCAGGCTGTTGCCGAGCTTGACCAGCTTTTTACGGCTACCGACGAAACGGGTCACCAGCGAACCGGAGATGATCAGGAAACTGAGATAGGTAAAGCTGACGATTTCCAGCGTGACGCCGAGGATCAGGAATGCCAGACCCGGCGTGGTGGAGTTCACGTCGATGAACTGCACGAAGAACGAGACGTAGAACAAAATCGCCTTCGGGTTGGTCAGGCTCAGCGTCAGGGCGCGTTTGAAAATCGTGCTGCGCTGTTCAGCAGTGTGCGTCTGTTCGCCGCCCTTTTGCTTGATCACGGCCCACAGCATTTTCAGCCCGAGATACAGCAGATACAACGCGCCCAGATAACGGACAATATTAAACAGCACCGGCGTGGTTTTAATCAGCGTGGCGACCCCCGCGTAGGAGAGGAACATCAGCACCGCATCGCCGATAAACACGGCCAGCGCGGCCATATAGCCGGTGCGGATACCGTATGCGGCCCCGGTTTTGAGCACAAAAAAGGTATTAGGCCCCGGCACCAGAATGATAAATATCGCGCCCACCAGGTAGGTCCAGTAATTCAGTACGCCAAAATCCGCAAACACGCTGCTCTCCCTTCACTGCTGCTGATTCAAAATGTGACCGCCATCATAACAAAAAAGCCGCCTTCCTTTTACCGGAAGACGGCTTTAAACACAGATTTATATCAGCGGATTACAGCGCTTTGAGGATCGCATCCACGCTGGCTTTTGCATCGCCAAACAGCATGTGGGTGTTCTCTTTGAAGAACAGCGGGTTCTGCACGCCAGCGTAGCCGGTGTTCATCGAACGTTTGAAGACGATAACGTTCTGCGCTTTCCACACTTCCAGCACCGGCATACCGGCGATTGGGCTCTTCGGATCGTCCAGTGCCGCCGGGTTAACGGTGTCGTTAGCACCAATCACCAGCACGGTGTCGGTATCGCGGAAGTCGTCGTTGATTTCGTCCATTTCCAGCACGATGTCATACGGCACTTTCGCTTCTGCCAGCAGTACGTTCATGTGCCCTGGCAAACGGCCCGCCACCGGGTGAATACCGAAACGCACTTTGATGCCGCGCGCGCGCAGTCTTTCAGTGATTTCAGCCACCGGATACTGCGCCTGTGCCACCGCCATGCCGTAGCCTGGGGTGATGATGACCGTCTGCGAGTTTTTCAGCATATCGGCAGTATCTTCCGCGCTGATTTCGCGATGTTCACCGACTTCGTCATCAGCCCCGGTAGAAGAACCGTCGGTGCCGAAGCCGCCCGCAATCACGCTGAAGAACGATCGATTCATCGCCTTACACATGATGTAAGACAGGATCGCACCGGAAGAACCGACCAGCGCGCCGGTGACGATCAGCAGGTCGTTGCTGAGCATAAAGCCCGCCGCCGCTGCCGCCCAGCCAGAATAGGAGTTCAACATTGACACCACAACTGGCATGTCAGCCCCACCGATGGACGCCACCAGGTGCCAGCCAAAGGCCAACGCGATAATGGTCATGATGAGCAGCGCCAGCACCTGCAAGCCAACGCTTTCGGTACGAACGAACACCACCAGCATCAGGAATGAAACCACCAGCGCGGCCAGGTTCATTTTGTGACGATTCGGCAGCATCAGCGGCTTGGACGAAATTTTGCCGCGCAATTTACCGAATGCCACGATTGAACCGGTGAAGGTCACCGCACCGATAAAGATACCGAGGAACACTTCGGTCAGGTGAATATTAACCAGAATCGGCTCAAGGCCCGGTTCGTGATACAGGTAGCTGTTAAAGCCCACCAGAACCGCCGCCAGACCCACAAAGCTATGCAGCACCGCCACCAGCTCTGGCATTTCGGTCATTTCGACGCGTTTTGCCAGACGAATACCGATCGCCCCGCCGATGATCATTGCCACTAAAATCCACGCCACGTTGCCCGTTTCCGGTCCAAAAATAGTGGCGATCAGCGCAATGGCCATCCCTGCGATGCCGTAATAGTTGCCCTGCTGTGACGTTTCGTGTTTCGACAGCCCTGCCAGACTGAAAATAAACAGGATCGCGGCAACAATGTATGCAGCTGTAACTAATCCTCCAGACATGTGCTACCCCTTACCCTTTGCGGAACATTTTCAGCATGCGCTGAGTCACGGTGAAACCACCGAAAATATTGATGCTGGCAATCAGTACGGCAATAAAGCTGAGGAAACTGACCCAGCCGCCGTGACCAATTTGCAGCAGCGCACCCACCACGATGATCCCGGAAATGGCGTTCGTTACCGACATCAGCGGCGTGTGCAGCGCATGAGACACGTTCCACACTACGTAATAACCGACCACGCAGGAAAGCGCGAATACGGTGAAGTGCCCGAGGAACTCCTTGGGCGCAACGTCTGCGAGCCAGCCAAACAGAATAATCGCCAGCGCCATCAGCGTGTATTTGCGCCACGGCGATGCCGGTTTTTCCGGTTCCGCAGGTGCCGCTTCAACTTTTACGGTCGCTTTCGGCTGCGCAGAAACCTGAATCGGCGGTGCAGGCCAGGTGACTTCACCTTCGCGGACAACAGTCACGCCGCGAATTACCACGTCGTCAAAATCAATATTGATGTTGCCATCTTTTTCTTTGCACAGCAGCTTGAGCAGGTTCACCAGGTTGGTGCCGTAAAGCTGTGAAGACTGGGTCGGCAGGCGGCTGGCCAAATCGGTATAGCCAATCACCTTCACGCCGTTGGCCGTGGTGAACACCTCACCCGGCACGGTGTATTCGCAGTTGCCGCCATTTTGCGCCGCCAGATCAACCACCACGCTGCCTGGATTCATCGAATCCACCATTTCGCGGGTGATCAGTTTCGGGGCGGGCTTGCCAGGGATCAGCGCGGTAGTCACGATAATATCGACGTCTTTCGCCTGGGCGGCGAAGAGTGCCATTTCCGCTTTGATGAAGGCTTCAGACATCACTTTGGCATAGCCGTCGCCGCTGCCCGCTTCCTCTTCGAAATCCAGTTCGAGGAATTCAGCGCCCATACTCTGGACCTGTTCCTTCACTTCCGGACGGGTGTCGAAGGCACGCACGATAGCGCCAAGGCTGTTTGCCGCGCCGATGGCGGCCAGACCTGCTACGCCCGCACCAATCACCATGACTTTAGCCGGTGGCACTTTACCGGCAGCGGTGATTTGCCCGGTGAAGAAGCGGCCAAACTCGTGTGCGGCTTCGACAATCGCGCGGTAACCGGCGATGTTCGCCATCGAACTCAAGGCATCGAGAGACTGCGCGCGCGAAATACGCGGCACGGAATCCATCGCCATAACGTTCACCTGACGTTCGGCTAATTTCGCCATCAGCTCTGGGTTTTGTGCTGGCCAAATAAAGCTTATCAGCGTGGTGCCCGGATTAAGCAGCGCGATTTCCGCGTCCGTTGGGGCATTCACCTTCAAAATAATGTCAGATTGCCAGACGGTTTCAGTGCTGACGATTTCAGCGCCCGCCTCGGTAAAGGCGCGATCGTCAAAGCTTGCGAGCTTACCGGCCCCGCTTTCTACAGCCACTGTAAAACCGAGTTTGAGCAGCTGTTCTACCGTTTTCGGCGTCGCTGCAACACGGGTTTCCAGGGCCAGCGTCTCTTGAGGTACTGCAATACGCATAGTTTTCCCTTCCATCGATTGTAATGATGGTTTGTTGTCTTATCGGGCTCCGTCCCTGGCAGTAAGGACTGGCGAAGAGGCGAGCACCCGGAAAAAAAACAGTAACAAACTTTCTATAAGCTACTGAAAATAGCGGTTGTGATCTACCGCGATGAAACAGTAATGGTGATTTTATTAGGGAAAAGTCACTTATGCAGGCCTCAGGCAGTAATATTTACCTGATTTTGTCTGGCGAGCCTGATAATTCGCTTAAGCGAAGCGGTAAAACATGATTATTCTCGGCACTGTTACCGGAAATTAACATCACATTAACTTATAAAAGTCATAATGATTATCGCTTTTGCTGGTCAACTGCCCGTTTCCACAACATATCGTTAAAAGTTATCGCGCCCTGTTACCGGGGTCGCACAAGATGAGCAAAATCACGCAGACAGTGAAGCAATTTAAATGCAATAATCTGTGACGTTTTAGTCACTAACAACTACCAGTACCTGGTTTGCGCAAGGCGAAGGATTATTTTTATGAAGCTTAAGTACACCCTCCTGGCGTCCGCTCTCCTGTCTGCAGCGGCTTTTTCCGCCAGTGCAGCAACTGAGTTAACGCCGGAGCAAGCGGCAGCCCTCAAGCCGTACGATCGTATCGTTATCACCGGTCGTTTTAATGCTATTGGTGACGCCGTTGATGCTGTATCCCGTAAAGCCGACAAAGCAGGCGCAGCCTCCTTCTACGTCGTCGATACGTCCGATTTCTCCAGCAGTGGCAACTGGCGCGTTACCGCAGACTTATATAAAGACGATGCCGCTAAAGCAGACGCACCTAAAAACCGCGTAATTGGTGGCGTGACTGAACTGCCGAAAGACCAGGCTGCTCTGATTGAGCCATTCGACACCGTCACCGTGCAGGGTTTTTACCGCAGCCAGCCTGACGTTAACGCTGCTATTGCGAAAGCCGCGAAAGAGAAAGGCGCAGCGTCGTTCTTTATCGTTCGTCAGGTGGATGCCAACGGCGGCGGTAACCAGCGTGTCACCGCCTATATCTATAAAGCTGATGCGAAGAAGCGTGCCGTTCAGAGCCCGGATGCCATCCCGGCAGACTCTGAAGCAGGACGTGCTGCGTTAGCGGAAGGTGGTGAAGCGGCGAAGAAAGTTGAAATCCCAGGCGTGGCGACGTCGTCTACCGTGGGCTCGACGTCAGCGGCAGGCGTAGGTCTGTTCTTCGAAACGCAGTCGACTAAAGGCGGACGTTACACTGTCACTCTGCCAGACGGGACCAAAATTGAAGAGCTGAACAAAGTCACCGCCGCCCAGATGGTGCCGTTTGATGACGTTCAGTTCACCGGTAACTACGGCAACATGACTGAGATTTCTTATCAGGTCGCTAAGCGTGCTGCTAAGAAAGGGGCTAAGTACTACCACATTACCCGCCAGTGGCAGGAACGTGGTGGCAACATGACCATCAGCGCCGACCTCTATAAGTAATTGCTTTTCATGACGCATCAGGCAGCTTCGGCTGCCTTTTTTATTTTTTTCTGGCTTACGCCATTGCATGCCACCCACTCTCTCCGTAAAATCGCGCGCCGTAGCGTAATCATCCATTTTTATGCGTTCTAGCCAAATAAATATTCTGGCTTTTGTTCTTCCTTCGACAGGATGCCCATGGAAAAGAAACTCGGACTTAGTGCCCTGACGGCCCTGGTACTCAGCTCAATGCTGGGTGCAGGCGTATTCAGTTTGCCGCAGAACATGGCCGAAGTGGCTAGCCCTTCCGCACTGCTTATTGGTTGGGCCATTACCGGCGTGGGCATCTTGTTCCTCGCTTTCGCCATGTTGCTGCTGACCCGTATTCGTCCGGATCTGGATGGCGGTATTTTCACCTACGCCCGTGAAGGCTTTGGCGAACTGATTGGCTTCTGCTCCGCCTGGGGTTACTGGCTTTGTGCGGTGATCGCCAACGTCTCCTATCTGGTGATCGTTTTTTCGGCCCTGAGCTTCTTTACCGACACCCCAGAACTGCGCCTGTTTGGCGACGGCAATACCTGGCAGGCGATGATTGGCGCGTCGGTGCTGCTGTGGGTGGTGCATTTTCTGGTCCTGCGCGGCGTGCAGACCGCCGCCAGCATTAACCTGGTGGCCACGCTCGCGAAGCTGGTGCCGCTCGGCCTGTTTATCGTGCTGGCGGCGATGGCCTTCAGCAGTGACACCTTCAGTCTCGATTTCAGCGGCATCGCGCTGGGCGTGCCGGTGTGGGAACAAGTTAAAGGCACGATGCTTATTACCCTCTGGGTGTTTATCGGCGTCGAAGGTGCGGTCGTGGTTTCTGCCCGCGCGCGTAATAAGAAAGACGTGGGCCGCGCGACGCTGTTGGCCGTGCTTTCAGCCTTGAGCGTGTATTTACTCGTCACCCTGCTGTCAATGGGCGTCGTACCGCGTCCTGAGCTTGCGGAGATGCGCAACCCATCGATGGCTGGCCTGATGGTGCGCCTGATGGGCTCCTGGGGCGAAGTGGTGATTGCTGCCGGACTGATTGTATCCGTGTGCGGGGCCTACTTGAGCTGGACCATTATGGCGGCAGAAGTGCCGTATCTGGCGGCGACGCACAAAGCATTCCCGCGCATTTTTGCTCGCCAGAATAAAAATAACGCGCCGTCGTCTTCGCTGTGGTTGACCAACATCAGCGTTCAGGTGTGTCTGATCCTGATTGGGATCACGGGCTCTGATTACAACACGCTACTGACCATCGCCTCAGAGATGATTCTGGTCCCGTATTTCCTCGTCGGCGCATTCCTCCTTAAAATGGCCACGCGTCCGCTACATAAAGCGGTGGGTATCGGTGCCTGCATTTATGGCTTATGGTTACTGTACGCTTCAGGCCCGATGCACCTGCTGCTGTCAGTTGTGCTGTACGCGCCGGGACTGCTTGTGTTTATGTATGCTCGCCGCACGCATGCGTTGAGTGACACGCTCAAGCGTCGTGAATTGGCGCTGATTGGTTTATTACTGGTTGTCGCCGTGCCGGCAACGTGGATATTAGTGGGGTAACGCGCTTACCCCATCGCGACCCTAAGGAGAGAACGATGGGAGACAGCTTTTCCCGCCCAGTCTTGATTACCGGTGGAGGCCGCCGTATCGGCCTCGCCCTTGCCCATCATTTTCTGAATCAGCAGCAGTCGGTGATCGTCAGCTACCGCACGCGCTATGACGCTATCGGCATGCTGGAACGCGCCGGTGCGCTGTGCATCGCCGCCGATTTCTCCACCGATGACGGGATTCTGTCTTTCGCTGAAACCGTGAAATCGCATACTGATAGCCTACGGGCGGTTATTCACAATGCCAGCAGCTGGCTGCCCGAAAAGTCCGGCGTGTCATTGAGCAACGTCATGCAACAGATGATGCAAATTCACGTCAATGCGCCCTACTTACTAAACCATGCGTTGGAATCCCTGCTGCGCGGTCACGGTCACGCGGCCAGTGATATTATTCATTTTACGGATTACGTGGTGGAGAAAGGCAGCGATAAGCACATTGCCTACGCCGCCAGTAAAGCCGCACTCGATAATATGACGCGCTCGTTCGCCCGTAAACTGGCTCCAGAAGTGAAAGTCAACGCCATCGCCCCGGCGCTTATTCTGTTTAATGAAAGTGATGATGCGGAATATCGCCAGCAGGCGCTGAATAAGTCACTGATGAAAGTCGTGCCCGGCGAAAAAGAAATTATCGACCTGGTGGATTACCTGTTGACCAGCTGTTACGTCACCGGACGTTCGTTCGGCGTCGACGGGGGTCGCCCGCTGCGTTAATGCACGCGGCTCCAGAGGGCGATTAACAGCCACGCACTCAGACTCCAGCACCCAACCGCGCCTGCCAGCGCTAACGGCAGGCGCAGAAAGCCCGTGAAATACCACAGCGAAAGCAGATACAGAAAATAGGGAATAATTGACCACATACCAAATACGATGGTGGTACGCAGCGCCTCGGTGCCCCGCTCGCTGGCGACAATATAATGCGCAATCAGTGCAAAGGTCGGAAACAGCGGAATAAGCCCGGCAATATAATAATTTTTCGTTTTCGCCAGCACGCCAATCAGTAACACCACCAGCGCCCCTAGCGCCGCTTTTATCAGTAAAGCCATCTTCCAGCCTGCAATTCACCCAATGAATGAATCGAGGATAACGGAAGTTACATTGTTTATGAAAGATTAATAGCACCCCACAGAATGGCGGTGTATTTTAGCTTTTTTCGCCTCGCACAGTTGATATGAATAAGATCGTTTTTGTGGAAGATGATCCGGAAGTCGGATCGCTCATCGCCGCCTACCTTGGCAAACATGATATGGACGTTATCGTTGAACCGCGCGGTGACCGCGCTGAAGACGTCGTTCTGCGTGAAAAACCCGATCTGGTCCTGCTCGACATCATGCTGCCCGGCAAAGATGGGATGACCATTTGCCGCGATTTGCGCGCGCAGTGGCAAGGCCCGATTGTCCTGCTGACCTCACTCGACAGTGACATGAACCATATTCTGTCTCTCGAAATGGGCGCCAGCGACTATATCCTCAAAACGACCCCGCCTGCGGTGCTATTAGCCCGTCTGCGTCTGCATTTACGCCAGCACGTCGCGCAGCCGACCGGCGAGAAACCGGCGTTTGGCCTGACGCAGCATAAAGCCATTCGCTTTGGCACGCTGTCTATCGACCCGGTCAATCGTCAGGTATTGCTCAGCGGTGTGAATGTCACCCTGTCGACCGCCGATTTCGACCTGCTGTGGGAGCTTGCGACCCACGCCGGACAAATTATGGATCGCGACGCGCTGCTAAAAAACCTGCGCGGCGTGACCTATGACGGGATGGACCGCAGCGTGGACGTGGCGATTTCCCGCCTGCGTAAAAAGCTGCTCGACAGCGCCACTGAGCCGTACCGTATAAAAACCGTGCGTAATAAGGGCTATCTGTTCGCGCCCCACGCCTGGGATAACTAATTTTCCGTACTTCCGGGGCCAGAAATGAAAAAGTTGTTCGTGCAGTTTTACCTGCTGCTGTTTGTCTGCTTTCTGGTGATGACCATGCTGGTCGGCCTGGTGTACAAATTCACCGCCGAACGCGCGGGCCGACAGTCCCTCGACGACCTGATGAAAAGTTCGCTATACCTGATGCGCAGCGAACTGCGTGAAATCCCGCCCCGTGACTGGAGTAAGACTCTCAAAGAGCTCGACCTCAATCTCTCTTTCGATTTACGCATTGAGCCGCTGAATAAGTTCCAGCTTGCGGAAAGCTCAATGGCGCATTTACGCCGCGGTGATATTGTCGCGCTTGATGATCAGTACACCTTTATTCAGCGCATTCCGCGCAGCCATTACGTTCTGGCCGTCGGCCCGGTGCCGTATCTCTATTACCTGCATGAAATGCGATTGCTGGATGTCGCCCTGTTGGCATTCATCGCCATCTCGCTGGCCTTCCCGGTGTTTATCTGGATGCGGCCGCACTGGCAGGACATGCTCCGTCTGGAAACCGCGGCCCAGCGCTTTGGTGAAGGACACCTTACCGAGCGTATTCATTTTGACAGTATGTCGAGCTTTGAACGGCTCGGGGTGGTGTTCAACCAGATGGCGGACAACATCAATACGTTGATCGCCAGTAAAAAGCAGCTGACCGACGGCATCGCCCACGAACTGCGAACCCCGCTGGTGCGTCTGCGCTACCGCCTCGAGATGAGCGAGAATTTAACCGACGCGGAATCTCAGGCGCTGAACCGGGATATCGGTCAGCTCGAAGGGCTTATCGACGAGCTGCTGACCTACGCCCGCCTCGACCGCCCGCAGAACGAATTGGTCCTCACCACGCCCGACCTCCCCGCGTGGATCAGAGCCCATGTCGAGGATATTCAGACCGTAAATCCTCAATGCGATGTGTCGCTGGTGCAGTTAACGCCGGGCCACTATGGCGCGCTGGATATGCGCCTGATGGAACGCGTGCTGGATAACCTCGTGAATAATGCGATGCGCTACAGCCACCAGCAGATTCAGGTCAGCCTGACACTGAACGCCGGGCGCGCGACGTTGCTGGTTGATGACGATGGTCCTGGCATTGCGCCTGACGAACGCCAGCGCGTGTTCGAGCCGTTTGTACGCCTCGACCCTAGTCGCGACCGCGCCACCGGCGGCTGTGGGCTGGGCCTGGCTATCGTACATTCCATTGGCCATGCGATGTCCGGGGAAGTGACCTGCGACACCAGCCCACTCGGCGGCGCGCGTTTCTGTTTCAGCTGGCCGGTGAATGTTTCACAGAACCTTCACGCCCCTGCCTGACCGAACATTGCACAATGCCGCCACCCGGGTTAGAGTAAAAACCAATGAGTATGTTGTAACTAAAGTGGGTGCTATGGCTGATTATGACCTGATTGAGCGTTTAACCGCGACCTTCCGCCAGATGGAACACGAGCTGCTCGAACTACAGCCAATGCTGGCGGAGTGTCGCCTGCTTGCCGCGCGGGTGTTCGAATTACCGGAAGTGAGCAAGGAGCACGAACACGATCCGCTGTCTGCCATTTCGGTGGTGCAGCATTTGGGCGATGCGGCGCGGCTGAAAGCACTGAGCCATTTTAGCCACCTGTTTATTCAGCAACAGTCGGAGAACCGCAGCAGTAAAGCGGCGGTGCGTCTGCCCGGCGTGATTTGTCTACATCCGGCGCCGGAGCAACTGCAGGCGCTGGATGACAAAATCAGCACCATTAACGCGCTTAAAGCGGCGTTCGAGACCATTGTCACCGTCGAGTCTGGTCTACCCTCTGCGGCCCGTTTTGAGTGGGTTCATCACCATTTACCTGGGCTGATTACCCTCAAAGCCTACCGCTCCCTCACGCTGCTGCGCGACCCGGCCACCATCCGCTTTGGCTGGGCCAATAAGCATATCATCAAGAATCTGACTCGCGACGAGGTGTTAAAGCAGCTGGAAAATAGCCTGCGCTCGCCGCGTTCCGTGCCACCTTTCACGCGTGAACAGTGGCAGGCGAAACTGGAGCGTGAATATCAGGACATCGCGGCGCTGCCGCAGAAGGCAAAACTGAAGATTAAGCGCCCGGTGAAGGTTCAGCCGATTGCCCGCGTGTGGTATGCGGGGCAGCAAAAACAAGTGCAGTACGCCTGTCCGGGGCCGATGATTGCGCTGATTTCCGGCACCCAGGGCGTCAGCGTGCCGGAGATTGGCGAGTTGCTGAATTACGATGAAGATAACGTGCAGTATCGCTATAAGCCTGAAGCGCAGTCGCTGGAACTGATCATCCCGCGACTGCACCTGTATCTGGCTAGCGACTGATTTTCATGCTGCCGACCATCGCGTGTGGACGCACCCACTCGTCAAACTCGGCGTCGGTGAGATAGCCGAGTTTCAGCGCCGAAGCCTTCAGCGTTAGCCCTTCTTTATGGGCTTTTTTGGCAATTTCTGCCGCTTTGTCGTAGCCAATATGAGTGTTAAGCGCCGTGACCAGCATCAGCGATTCATTCAGCAGCTGATCGATACGCGCGCGGTTTGGCTCGATCCCCACTGCACAGTGCTCGTTGAAACTTTCCATTCCGTCCGCCAGCAGACGCACCGATTGCAGGAAATTATGAATCACCATCGGCCGATATACATTCAGCTCAAAATTGCCCGATGCGCCCCCCATATTCACCGCCACATCGTTGCCCATCACCTGACAACACAGCATCGTCATCGCTTCACACTGGGTCGGGTTCACTTTACCTGGCATTATCGAACTGCCCGGTTCGTTTTCCGGGATCGACAGCTCACCAATGCCACAGCGCGGGCCAGATGCCAACCAGCGCACATCGTTGGCGATTTTCATCAGCGATGCCGCCAGCCCTTTCAGCGCGCCGTGGGCGTGAACCAGCGCATCGCAGGTGCCTAGCGCTTCGAACTTATTCGGCGCGGTGATAAACGCCTGTTTGGTGATTGCCGCCAGTTCATCCGCCACCCGTTTGGCGTATTCCGGATGGGTGTTCAGGCCGGTACCGACCGCCGTGCCTCCCAGTGCCAGCTCGCTCAGGTGCGGTAGCGTTAAATCGATATGCTTGAGATTGTGTTCCAGCATCGCCACCCAGCCTGAAATCTCCTGCCCGAGCGTCAGCGGCGTGGCGTCCTGCAAATGGGTACGACCAATTTTGACGATATCAGCGAAGGCGTGGGATTTGCCGCTCAGCGTTGTTTTCAGCGCCTGCAACTGTGGTATCAGGTTTTCGCGGATCGCAATCACCGCCGCAACGTGCATGGCGGTCGGGAACACATCGTTGGAACTCTGGCTTTTGTTCACGTCGTCATTCGGGTGAACTTTCCGCTCCATGCCACGCACGCCGCCAAGCAGTTCACTGGCGCGGTTGGCCAGCACTTCATTCATGTTCATGTTGCTCTGGGTGCCGGAGCCGGTTTGCCAGATTGCGAGCGGGAATTCGTCTGTATGTTTGCCCGCCAGCACTTCGTCGGCGGCGCTGACGATGGCGTTGGCTTTCTCCGCCGGGAGCAGTTGCAAATCCTGATTGACCTTGGCGGCCGCGCGTTTGGTCAGCGCCAGCGCGGCAATCAGCGAGACCGGCATTTTTTCGGTGGAGATGCGGAAATGCTCCAGCGAGCGCTGGGTTTGCGCGCCCCACAGCTTATCTGCCGGGACCTCAATGGCGCCCATGGAGTCGCTCTCGCGGCGTAACGTTGTCATGACTTTCTCCTTGAAATCAAAGTGAAGGGTTTCGACGAAGCTCACATGCCGTTCAGAACGTGTAGGCCCGATAAGCGCTAGCGCCATCGGGCAAAACAACAACGACTAAAACTATTTCACGCAGCGGTCGCACTGCGACGACTGAATCTGCTGAAAGAAATCGTTACCTTTGTCGTCCACCAGGATAAACGCCGGGAAATCTTCTACTTCGATTTTCCAGATGGCTTCCATTCCCAGTTCCGGGTATTCGACGCATTCCAGGCTCTTGATACTGCCCTGCGCCAGAACGGCTGCCGGGCCGCCGATGCTGCCGAGGTAGAACCCGCCGTGTTTGTGGCACGCGTCGGTCACCTGCTGGCTACGGTTGCCCTTGGCGAGCATGATCATGCTGCCGCCTTCTGCCTGTAGCTGATCGACGTACGAATCCATACGTCCGGCGGTGGTTGGCCCGAGAGATCCCGAAGCATACCCTTCCGGCGTTTTGGCCGGACCTGCGTAGTAAATCGGGTGGTCTTTCACGTATTGCGGAAGACCTTCGCCGTTGTCCATGCGCTCTTTGAGTTTCGCATGGGCGATGTCGCGGGCCACAATAATGGTGCCGTTCAGCGACAGACGGGTGGAAACCGGGAAGTCAGAAAGCTGGGCGAGGATCTCTTTCATCGGACGGTTAAGGTCGATTTTGACCGCTTCGCCTTCTCCGGCGTTGCGTAATTCCTCAGGAATATACTTGCCCGGATTGTGTTCCAGCTTCTCAATCCACACGCCTTCGCGGTTGATTTTGGCTTTGATGTTGCGGTCAGCGGAACAGGACACGCCCATTCCCACCGGACACGACGCGCCGTGACGCGGCAGGCGCACCACGCGGATGTCGTGGGCGAAGTATTTGCCACCGAACTGCGCGCCGAGGCCGAGATTCTGCGCTTCAAGCAGTAACTCCTGCTCAAGCTGAATGTCACGGAAAGCCTGACCGTGCTCGTTCCCTTCGGTCGGCAGGCCGTCATAATATTTGGTCGACGCCAGTTTAACCGTTTTCAGCGTTGCTTCCGCGGACGTACCGCCAATGACAAATGCGATGTGGTACGGCGGGCACGCGGCGGTGCCGAGCGTGCGCATTTTCTCGACCAGATAACCTTTTAGTTTCGCCGGGGTGATCAGCGCTTTGGTTTCCTGATACAGATAGGTTTTGTTAGCGGAACCGCCGCCCTTAGCGATGCACAGGAACTTGTACTCTTCGCCGTCGACGCTGTAGAGATCAATCTGCGCAGGCAGGTTAGTCCCGGTGTTGACCTCTTTATACATGTCCAGCGGCGCGTTCTGGGAATAGCGAAGGTTGTCTTCGATGTAGGTGTCATATACGCCGCGGGCCAGCGCCGCGTCATCGCCGCCGCCGGTCCAGACGCGCTGGCCTTTTTTACCGACAATGATTGCCGTACCGGTATCCTGACACGTCGGCAGAATGCCTTTCGCCGCAATATCAGAGTTACGCAGGAACTGCAGCGCCACGTATTTATCGTTTTCGCTGGCTTCGGGGTCATTCAGAATATCGGCGACCTGCTGCTGATGCGCCGGACGCAACATAAAAGAGGCATCGTGGAAGGCGTGTTTGGCCAGCAGCGTAAGCGCCTGCGGGTCTACTTTAAGGATTTCCTGGCCTTCAAATTCGGTGACAGAGACGTGGTCTTTACTGAGGAGATAATATTCGGTGTCATCCTTTTTCAGCGGAAAAGGATCCTGATAGATAAAGGGTTTGTTCGACATTGTACTCTCACTTACGACGTTGGCTGATTAATTCACGGGTCAGTTTTCCATAGACCCTGGGAAAAGCGAGTCCGCATATCCTACACAATTTTTTAACAAAAACTGAGACTAGTACGACTTTTTCCAGGAGTGGGTTACTTCTGTGCGGTTTATTGGTTTAATACCAAAAGATAATTTCCTTATGAATACAGGGCTTGATAATGCAAAAACTCATCAACTCAGTGCAGAACTATGCCTGGGGTAGTAAAACTGCGTTAACGGAACTCTACGGCATCGCCAACCCGGACAACCTGCCGATGGCAGAACTCTGGATGGGCGCGCATCCGAAGAGCAGCTCAAAGATAACTGATGCCAGCGGCCAGGTCCGTAGCCTGCGTGACGTTATTGACGCCGATAAAGCCGCACTGCTCGGCAAAAACGTTGCCGACCGTTTCGGTGAACTGCCGTTCCTTTTTAAGGTATTGTGCGCCGATAACCCGCTCTCTATACAGGTTCACCCGAACAAGAAAGCATCCGAAGAAGGCTTTGCCAAAGAGAACGCCGCGGGCATTCCACTGGACGCCGCTGAGCGTAACTACAAAGATCCGAACCACAAACCCGAACTGGTGTTTGCCCTCACCCCGTTCCTGGCGATGAACGCATTCCGCGAATTTTCTGACATCGTCTCTCTGCTGCAGCCGGTGTCTGGCGCGCACACGTCTATCGCCCATTTCCTGCAAGAGCCGAGCGCCGAGCGCCTGAGCCAGCTATTCGCCAGCCTGCTGAATATGCAGGGCGAGGAAAAATCCCGTGCACTGGCCGTGCTGAAAGCCGCACTCAACAGCCAACAGGGCGAGCCGTGGGAAACCATTCGCTTTATCGCTCAGTTCTACCCGGACGACAGCGGGCTGTTCTCGCCGCTGCTGCTGAACGTGGTGAAGCTCAATCCGGGCGACGCCATGTTCCTGTTCGCAGAAACCCCGCACGCCTATTTACAGGGCGTGGCGCTGGAAGTGATGGCGAACTCCGATAACGTACTTCGTGCCGGTCTGACGCCGAAATACATCGACATTCCTGAACTGGTGGCGAACGTGAAATTCACGCCAAAACCAGCGGCCGAACTGCTGACGCAGCCAGCTAAAAACGGCTCTGAGCTTGATTTCCCGATCCCGGTCGACGATTTTGCGTTCTCCCTGCACGACCTCAATACCGCGGGTGCCGACGTGGCTCAGCAGAGCGCCGCCATCCTGTTTTGTGTCGAAGGCGAAGCCGTATTGCGCAAAGGCGAGCAACAGCTGGTACTGAAGCCTGGCGAGTCCGCTTTTGTCGCCGCTGACGAATCACCGGTCAGTCTGAGCGGCGTCGGCCGTGTGGCGCGGGTTTTTAATAAGCTCAAGTAAATACTGAAGATCGGGGCAACTCTTGCTAAGCTTGAGGCAGCCTAACGACATCACAGGCGGACGATTCCGCCTGTTTTTATTTTATGGACAAATGCTATGAAAAAATCGCTGGTTGCAGTTGGAATTATTGTGGCTTTAGGAGTGGTGTGGACCGGGGGCTCCTGGTACACCGGTAAACAGCTGGAAGGCCGTCTGGCCGATATGGTTGCGCAGGCCAATGCGCAGCTCGCAAGCACCGCACCGGAAGCCGGTATTCAGCTGGCCTATCAAAACTACCAGCGTGGCGTGTTCAGCAGCCATCTTCAGATGGTGGTTAAACCGGCAAACGGCGCCAAAAGCAGCTGGCTGAAGCCGGGTCAGAGCATCGTGCTGGATGAAAACGTGTCTCACGGCCCGTTCCCAATGGCATCGCTAAAAACCTTTAACCTTGTTCCGGCGATGGCGACCGTTGAGTCAAAACTGGTGAACAACGAGGCCAGCAAACACCTGTTCGAACTGGCGAAAGGCCAGTCACCGTTTGATATCAGCACCCGCATCAGCTATGCCGGTGATACCCGCTCCGACATCAGCCTCAAGCCGTTAAATTACGAAAATGGTGAAGAGAAAGTCGCGTTCAGCGGCGGTGAATTCCAGCTTGATGCCGACCGCGATGGCAACGCTTTCGCCTTGAACGGGAACATGGAAAGCGGCGTGATTAACGCGGTTAACGAATACAACCAGAAAGTACTGGTCACTTTCAACAACCTGAAAACCAGCGGCGACAGTAAGCTCACCAGCTTCGCAGAACGCATCGGTAATCAGAAAGTGACGCTGGATAAAATGGCGATTTCCGTGGAAGGCAAAGAGCTGGCGCTGCTCGACGGCATGACCATCGACGGTAAATCCAACCTGTCGAAAGACGGTAAAACCATCGACGCAACGCTGGACTACGCGCTCAACAGCCTGAAACTTCAGGGCCAGGATATGGGCAGCAGCAAACTGGCGCTGAAAATTGGTCAGATTGACGGCCAGGCGTGGCACCAGTTCAGCCAGCAGTACAATGGTCAGGTTCAGGCGCTGCTTGCGCAGCCGGGCGTGATGGATAACCCGGAAGTGTATCAGCAGAAAGTGACTGAAGCGTTCTTCGGCGCCCTGCCGCTGCTGCTGAAAGGCGAGCCGGTGATTACCGTGGCACCGCTGAGCTGGAAAAACAGCAAAGGCGAAACCACCTTTAATCTGTCACTGTTCCTGAAGGATCCTTCCCAGGCGACCATCGCCCCGCAGACACTGGCGCAAGAAGTTGATCGCAGCGTGAAATCGCTCGACAGCAAACTGGTTATCCCAATGGATATGGCGACCGAGTTTATGACTCAGGTAGCACGTCTGGAAGGTTATCAGCAGGCCGAGGCCGAGAAGCTGGCAAGCCAGCAGGTGAAAGGCCTGGCGGCGATGGGACAAATGTTCCGCATCACCACCCAGCAGGACAACAACATTCAGTCCAGTCTGCAATACTCGAACGGTCAGGTCTCCCTGAACGGAAATAAAATGCCACTGGCTGAATTTGTCGGGATGTTCGGCGTACCGGACGTTGCCATTCCAGCCCCGCAAGGTGAAGCTCCAGCCCCCGTTCCACAGGGTGAAGCGGCACCCGTGCCGGAAGCTGCTGCCCCGGCCATCGCACCAAACTGATATACGTACCGGCAGCACTGCTGCCGGTTTTTTTACTGCTGATTAACCAGACGCGGCGGCATAATTTGATTACGCACCGTGCTCTTTCCATCATCAAGTCGCTGTAGCATTCTTTCCGCCACGCTTTTACCCATTTCCCGAGCCGGGGTTATCACCCAACTCATTGGCGCGTCATCAAGATCTTTCTCTCGTACTTCCGCGAAAGCGGCCAGCGCGACACGTTTGTCGTAGTAATCGACCCCTTCGTCACTGCTTTTCCAGCCGGAACGCATCAACCCAAGCCAGGCGCCCATCGCCACCACGCTGTTGTAACAGACCACCGCGGTGATGGTCGGATTCTGGCCCAGCAGATGGGTTAGCGCCTGAGAAGCCTGTTTATGGCTGGCCTCGCACTCCACCACCCATTCGCTGTGGAACGGCAAACCAAATTTTAGCAGCGTGGCGCAGTAGCCGCCGACGCGTTCTGCGCGGGTCAACGAAGCGCTTTGCCCGCCGAGCCAGGCGATGCGCTGATGTCCGCGACGGATAAGATGCTCGGTTATCATCTGCGCCGCCTGCATGTTATCGGGACGGATCAGGTCAACGTCATCGAGATAGCTCGCGCGGGAAGCGAAGACCAGCGGTACCCCGTTTTCTTCCGCTTTGGTGCGCAGTTCCGCCCCTCTGTCCACCGCCCCGGCTATCACAATTCCGTCTACGCCCTGCGACACCAGGGTATCGAAGCGCTCGAGCATGTGTTCGCCCTTGCTGCCGCCCTGGGTGAGAAACACCATTTTTCCCTGTGATTCGAGGGATTCAATCATGCCTGCGGCGAGTTCAGCGTAAAAAGGCGAACAAAGATCGCCGACGATAAGCCCAATCACGCCCGATGGCCCGCCACGCAATGCTGCTGCCTGACGGTTACGCACAAAACCGAGTTGCTCAATGGCCTGACTCACTCGCTCACCGGTCGCCGTGGAGATGCGCCCTTTGCCGCTTAACACCAACGACACGGTGGCGACCGAGACCCCCGCCGCATGTGCGACATCGTTAATGGTGACTTTTTTTGCAATGGCCATGCGCCGCTTGCCACTCCTGTGTAGCGATAAAACGTTTTATCAATGGGTTATCTTTATAAACCTAATCATAGTTGGATTATGTGATTTACCTCGCACTAAAGTTAGGTAAAACGTTTTATCTTTCCGCTGCATTCTACAACTACAACAGTTTTTACAGCACAAGGAGTCGTTTAATGACGGCGAAAGCAGCACCAAAAATTAGCCTGTGGGAATTTTTCCAGCAGCTCGGCAAGACCTTCATGCTGCCAGTGGCACTTCTCTCGTTCTGCGGGATTATGATGGGTATCGGCAGCTCGCTGAGCAGCCATGACGTCACCACGCTGCTTCCGTGGCTGGACACCCCATTCCTGCAGGCGGTTTTCACCTGGATGGGTAAAGTCGGCTCGTTTGCCTTCAGCTTCCTGCCTGTGATGTTCTGTATCGCAATCCCGCTGGGACTGGCGCGTGATAACAAAGGCGTTGCCGCTTTTGCCGGTTTTGTCGGCTTCGCGGTAATGAACCTGGGCGTCAACTTCTGGCTGACGGCGCAAGGCATTCTGCCAACAACCGATGCCGCCATTCTAAAAGCCAACAACATCCAGAACGTGATTGGTATTCAGTCTATTGATACCGGTATTCTCGGCGCGGTTATCTGCGGCGTTATCGTCTGGATGCTGCACGAGCGTTTCCATTCTATTCGCCTGCCGGACGCGCTGGCGTTCTTCGGCGGCACCCGCTTCGTACCGATCATCACCACCGTGGTGCTCGGCCTGGTAGGTCTGGTTATTCCACTGATTTGGCCTGTCTTCGCGAAAGGCATCAACGCCCTCGGTTACGTGATCAACGAAGCCGGTGAGTTTGGTCCGATGATCTTCGGCACCGGTGAGCGTCTGCTGCTGCCGTTCGGCCTGCACCACATTCTGGTGGCACTGATCCGCTTCTCCGAAGCTGGCGGCACCATGGACGTTTGCGGCCACTCCGTCAGCGGCGCACTGACCATCTTCCAGGCGCAGCTGAGCTGCCCGACCACGCAAGGCTTCTCTGAAAGCGCAACGCGCTTCCTGTCTCAGGGCAAAATGCCTGCCTTTCTTGGCGGCCTGCCAGGTGCTGCGCTGGCAATGTACCACTGTGCACGTCCAGAAAACCGTCATAAAATTAAAGGTCTGCTGATCTCCGGCGTGGTTGCCTGCGTCGTCGGCGGCACCACTGAACCACTGGAATTCCTGTTCCTGTTCGTGGCTCCGGTCCTGTATGTCATCCACGCCCTGCTGACCGGCCTGGGCTTCACCGTGATGGCGGTACTGGGTGTGACCATCGGTAACACCGACGGCAACATCATCGACTTCGTCGTATTCGGTATCCTGCACGGTCTGGCAACCAAGTGGTATCTGGTGCCCGTGGTGGCCATCATCTGGTTCGTTACCTACTACGCCATCTTCCGCTTCGCTATCACCCGCTTTAACCTGAAAACGCCGGGTCGCGATATCGAAACCGCTTCTAGCGTGGAAAAAGCCATGACCGGCACTATCGGTAAATCAGGCTACAACGTTCCGGCTATTCTGGCGGCACTCGGTGGCGCGGATAACATCACCAACCTGGATAACTGCCTGACCCGTCTGCGTCTGTCAGTTGACGACATGACCAAAGTCGACGTTGAAGCGTTAAAAGCGAACCGTGCCATCGGCGTGGTCCAGCTGAACCAGCACAGTCTGCAGGTCGTGATTGGCCCGCAGGTACAGTCAGTGAAAGATGAAATCGCGACACTGATGCACAGCGTCGAGGCGTAAATCCCCTTTCCCCCTTCGCCCTGAAGGGGGACAATGTTTCCTCACCCGTTTTGACCGAAATGGAGTTTCCGATGTTTGATTTCTCAACGGTCGTCGACCGCCACGGTACCTGGTGCACCCAGTGGGATTACGTCGCAGACCGCTTCGGCGTTGCCGATTTGCTGCCTTTCACTATCTCGGATATGGATTTCCCCACTGCGCCTTGCGTGCTTGAGGCTATCAGTCAGCGCTTGAGCCACGGCGTACTCGGCTACAGCCGCTGGAAAAATGACGAGTTCCTCGGCGCCATTCAGCACTGGTTCCAGACGCGTTTTGACAGCGCAATTCACACCGAACACCTGGTGTACGGCCCGTCGGTTATCTACATGGTTTCCCAGATGATCCGCCAATGGTCTGACGTGGACGACGGCATCGTGGTGCAAACCCCCGCTTATGACGCGTTCTACAAAGCGATTGAAGGCAATCAACGCACTATCGCCGCCGTGCCACTGCACCAGACGGCTGAGGGCTGGGGTTGCGATATGGCCCTACTGGAAAGCGTGCTCGCCGAACCGCGCAACAAAGTGCTACTGCTGTGCAGCCCGCATAACCCGACCGGGAAAGTATGGACCCGTGAAGAATTGACCACCATCGCCGCACTGTGTCAGAAGCACGATGTGAAAGTGATCAGTGATGAAATCCATATGGATATGACGTGGAACGGACATCGACATATTCCTTGGTGCGACGTCGCGCAAAGTGACTGGGCGCTGTTCACGTCTGGCTCCAAGAGTTTCAACATTCCGGCGCTTACCGGCGCATACGGCCTGATTGGCAATGAAACTTCGCGCAACGATTATCTCAGCGCACTGAAAGGCCGCGATGGGCTCTCTTCCCCATCTATTCCCGCGGTGGTTGCGCACATTGCAGCCTATCAGCAAGGCGCACCGTGGCTGGATGCGCTGCGCGATTATTTGCAGGGCAACATGCGTTTCATCGCCAGCGAGCTGAACGCCGCGTTCCCGGAACTGAACTGGCAGCCGCCAGAATCAACCTATCTGGCGTGGATTGATTTACGCCCGCTGCACATTGATGACAAACTGCTACAAAAAGTCCTGATTGAGCAGCAAAAAGTCGCCATCATGCCGGGTTACACCTATGGTGAAGAAGGCAACGGCTTTGTCCGTCTGAACGCAGGTTGCCCGCGTAGTAAACTTGAGCTCGGCGTCCAGGGCTTGATCAACGCCATCCACGCCATCCGCTGATCCTGTTGCGCAACGGAGATTTTCGTTGCGCAAAATAGCTTTTTCATCCGCTTTGACTCTATAATAAGTCGCACTTTAACTAAAAAAAGAGTGCGACCATGATTCATAAAGACCTGCCCCTGACAGACATTCACCGCCACCTTGACGGTAACATTCGCGCACAAACCATCCTTGAACTCGGTCGCCAGCATAATATCGCGCTTCCCGCGTCCACTCTGGACACTCTGCGCCCGCACGTGCAGGTCACCAGCCTTGAGCCTGACCTCGTTAGCTTCCTTAGCAAACTCGACTGGGGCGTGAAAGTACTGGCGGATCTCGACGCCTGCCGTCGCGTCGCCTACGAAAACATTGAAGACGCTGCGCGAAATGGACTGCACTACGTTGAGCTGCGTTTTTCACCGGGCTATATGGCAATGACGCACAACCTGCCGGTGGCAGGCGTGGTAGAAGCGGTGATCGCCGGGGTGAAACAGGGCTGCCGTGACTTCCCTGTTCAGGCGAACCTGATTGGCATTATGAGTCGTACCTTTGGTGAAACGGCCTGCGAACAGGAACTCAACGCCCTGCTAGCCCATCGCGACAGCATCACCGCGCTGGATTTGGCCGGTGATGAACTGGGTTTTCCGGGCAGCCTGTTCCTCAACCATTTCAATCGCGCGCGCGACGCGGGCTGGCGCATCACCGTCCATGCGGGCGAAGCGGCCGGTCCGGAAAGCATTTGGCAGGCAATTCGTGAGCTGGGCGCAGAGCGTATCGGCCACGGCGTGAAGGCGGTAGAAGACCGTGCCCTGATGGACTTCCTCGCTGAGCAGCGCATCGGGATTGAATCCTGCCTGACCTCCAACATTCAGACCAGCACGGTGCCGTCGCTTGAGCGTCATCCTCTGAAGGTTTTCCTGGAACACGGCGTGCTGGCGTCGCTGAATACCGACGATCCGGCGGTTCAGGGAATCGACATTATTCACGAGTATGAGGTTGCGGCCCCGGCGGCGGGCCTGACGACTGAGCAGATCCGTCAGGCGCAGATTAACGGCCTGGAGATTGCGTTCCTGTCGGCGCAGGAGAAACAGGCGCTGATGGATAAAGTGAAAGCGGCTTAAAAAAACGCCCGGCGACGCGATGCTCGCCAGGCCTACTGCAGCGAAATGTAGGCCCGGTATGCGCTAGCGCTACCGGGCAAGTTATTACGTCAGGCTCAGCGTTGAACGATGTTTCGCTGATTCAATCCCCAGCTCAATCAATTCCATAATCTGAATCGCCTGGCTGGCCGGAACCGGATTCTCGCCGCTACCGTTCAACGCATCGCGGATACCCGCGTAGTATGCCGGATAGTTACCCGGCACCGTCAGCCACGTTTCTTCAGAACGATCGTCACCGTCCACACGCGTGACGACACCATCGCGCATGTCGTATCCCCAATCCTCTTGCGGCAGTCGTTCGCCATTTTTCAGACGTTCTTCCTGCGGGTCGAGACCGTACTTCACGTAGCTCGCGCGGGTGCCGTGCACGATATAACGCGCAGACTCCGCCGCCGCCAGCAGCGTGCCGTGCAGAATCACACGACGCTGCGGATAGTTTAAGACGGCATGGAAATAATCCGTCGACTGTGCGCCCGGACGCAGCTGTGCCAGATCGACCGTCAGGCTGACCGGCAGACCAAACAGATTTACCGCCTGATCGAGCAGATGTGGAGCCAGATCGTACCAGATGCCGCTGCCCGGACCGCCTTGTTCACGCCAGCGGTTACGCACTTCAGGGCGATAGCGGTCGAAATGCGATTCAAAGAAGGTCACTTCCCCGAGGGTACCGTCAGCAATCAATGCCTTAACGGTGAGGAAATCGCTGTCCCAACGGCGATTGTGAAACACGGAAAGCAGACGCCCCAAACTGCGGGCTAACGCATCCAGCTCGCGCGCTTGTGACAACGTCACGGTGAACGGTTTATCCACCACCACGTGTTTACCCGCTTCCAGAGCGGCTTTAGCCAACGGGAAGTGGGTATCGTTAGGCGTAGGAATGACAATCAAATCGATACTGGGATCGTTGAACAGATGCTTTGGCTCAGAGACGACTTTCACGCCCGGCCAGTCCACTTTCACCTTCTCTTCATCGCTACTGGATACAGCCGCCAACTCCATGCCCGGCGTACCGCTGATCAGCGGCGCATGGAAGGTTTTACTCGCGTAGCCATAGCCTATTAATCCGACCCGGATAGTGTCACTCATGTTATCGCCCTCATCTGTGGATGTCCGTCATTTCACAACATATGCAGGATGCTCACAACCAATTATTAACATTATCCTCCTACCCCCTGTACGAGCGCTGTAACTTTCAACAGCTGATGAAAAAATCCGCAAGGTTGTTCCGCATCTCCCTGGCCCGTACGCCGTATTCCTGGTAATATTTCGCCCTTGGATAATTTTGGACATTGATTGTTATGACTATGGTATTTAATCGCATCGTCGAGCTGGTGGGTTGGATTGTGCTTGGGGTGTGCGTTTTGCTGCTCGTTGCAGCGCATCATATTGATAATTACCAGCCACCAGAGCAGCCTGTTGCCGCCCAGCCGCATAAGTAAGTGCCAGAAAGTGACCTCGGTCGCAACTATGTAACCGGTTTCTGAAACCGGTTGCAGACCCACATCTTCACTCCTTACACTGGACTTATCTCATCGATAAGGAGCGTGTAATGGCTGCATTTCCGAAAGACTTTCTCTGGGGCGCTGCAACCGCCGCGTATCAGGTTGAAGGCGCACATAACGAAGATGGCAAAGGTCTTTCCATCTGGGACGTATTCTCTCATCTCCCCGGCACGACCTATCAGGATACCAATGGCGACGTCGCCGTCGATCACTACCACCGTATGCAGGAAGACGTGGCGCTGATGGCCGAAATGGGCCTGCAAAGCTACCGTTTTTCCATCTCCTGGCCTCGCCTGCTGCCCAACGGCCGCGGTGCAATCAATGAAGCCGGAGTCAAGTTTTACAGTGATCTGATAGACACCCTGTTGGCACACAACATTGTACCGATGATTACCCTTTATCACTGGGATCTGCCACAGGCCTTGCAGGATGAAGGCGGCTGGGAAGTGCGCTCGACGGCACAGGCCTTCGAAGAGTACGCCCGCCTCTGTTATTCGCGCTACGGCGACCGCGTTAAGCTGTGGGCGACCTTCAACGAAACCATCGTGTTTATCGGCCACGGCTACATTACCGGCAGCCATCCGCCTTCGGTTCGTGACCCGGCGAGAGCCGTACAGGCCTGCCACCAGGTCTTTATCGCTCACGCGCTGGCGGTGAAAGCCTTCCGCGAAATGAACGTTCAGGGTGACATTGGTTTTGTGAACGTGCTCCAACCGCATACCGCACTGACCAACAGCCCGGAAGACCGCATTGCCACTGACATTGCCGATGCCATTCACACCCACTGGCTGTACGACCCGGTGTTGAAAGGCCATTACCCAGAAGCGTTGCTGGCACAAACCCAGGCGCTTTGGGACGTGCCCCGCTTCGAGCCCGGCGATGACGAACTGCTGCGCAACAACCTCTGCGACTTTATCGGCCTGAACTACTATCGCCGTGAAACCGTGGTCGCCAACCCAGGTGAAACCAAAACCGCCAGCAATCACAACGGTGAACCGAACAGCGGCACAGAATTTGGCTTTAAAGACTTGTTTAAATTCGTCCGCAATCCGGATGGCGTATATACCGACTGGGACTGGGAAATCTGGCCGCAGGGGTTAACTGACGGCATCATGATGATCAAAGAACGCTATGGCGATATTCCGATGTACATCACCGAAAATGGTCTCGGGGCAAAAGATCCGATTATTGACGGGGAAATTGTCGACGAGCCTCGAATCGACTATTTACGCATGCATATCGACGCAATGGAAAAAGCCATGGCACAGGGGGCTGACGTTCGCGGATATTATCCGTGGTCATTTATCGATTTATTGAGCTGGTTGAATGGCTACAAAAAACAGTACGGTTTTGTTTATGTTGATCATCAGCAAAACCTGGCCCGTAAACGCAAAAAGAGCTTCTTCTGGTATCAAAACGTGATTGCCACTCGCGGTGAACAGCGTTAATCTTCCTCACCAGGCGCCGTCCGGCGCCTGGTATTTAGCCTAGAAAATTCTTAAATTAAATTTTACAGCAACAGAATGACGTTCTGCGCTTGTTTTTGGTATTTTTAGCCTAAATAATCCCTGCACATCTTATCGCCTGACTTCCTTGCCCTGACTGGCGAAGATTGCCCTCACCAGGTTATTTTTACCTAATAAATACAACATCATAAAATGGAAGATCGCTAACATGACCGTTCAGGATTATTTATTAAAATTCCGAAAGATCAGTTCTCTTGAAAGTCTCGAAAAACTTTTTGATCATCTTAATTACTCGCTGACGGACAACCAGGAAATCGTGAATATGTATCGCGCGGCCGATCATCGTCGTGCGGAGCTGGTTTCCGGCGGGCGACTTTACGATGTCGGCCAGGTGCCAAAGACCGTCTGGCGCTACGTGCAATAAAGACTGTTTTCTCACGCGTCAGTTGCTTATACTTCTCGCCCTGCATTTTTGACTGACGCTGATTCTGGAGAAGTAATGTCCGCTGAACCGACGGAAGAACGTATTGGTGGCTGGCTACTCGCCCCGCTGGCATGGCTCATTGTGGCCTTACTCAGCGCTTCGCTGGCAGTCCTGTTGTACGCCGGCGTGCTATTGTCGCCTGCTGCACGTTCGAATCTGGCCGCTTTAACATCGACCAATTTAAGTCTGTGGTTGCTGTCGCTGGTTTTTGCCGTTGGCATGTGGTGTTACACCCTGTGGCTGACCGCGGCATTCTTCAAACGCCGCAGGCTGGTGCCTAAGCATTACATTATCTGGCTACTGATTTCCGTGCTGCTGGCGGTGAAAGCCTTTGCCTTTGCGCCGGTGTCTGATGCGCTCGCATTACGCCAGCTGCTGTTCCCATTACTGGCCACCGCGTTGCTGGTTCCGTATTTCAAGCGTTCAGAGCGCGTGAAGCGGACCTTCATCAAGCCGTAATAACCCTACAGATAATCTGTTGTCGCCTGCTGCGGTTTGACCGATAATAGGCGGCTTTTTTTCGTTCCAGGCCCAATATGACTGATTACCTGCTGCTCTTTATCGGCACCGTCCTTGTTAATAACTTCGTTTTAGTGAAGTTCCTTGGGCTGTGTCCATTTATGGGCGTTTCCAAAAAACTGGAAACGGCCATGGGGATGGGTCTCGCCACCACCTTCGTGATGACGCTTGCGTCGGTCTGCGCGTGGCTGATTGATACCTGGATCCTCATTCCGCTTAATCTGATTTACCTGCGCACGCTGGCCTTTATTCTGGTCATCGCCGTGGTGGTGCAGTTCACCGAAATGGTGGTGCGTAAAACCAGCCCGGCGCTTTATCGTCTCCTCGGGATTTTTCTGCCGCTGATAACCACCAACTGTGCGGTACTCGGCGTGGCGCTGTTGAATATCAACCTTGGGCACAATTTCCTGCAATCGGCGCTGTACGGTTTCTCTGCGGCTGTCGGTTTTTCACTGGTCATGGTGCTGTTCGCGGCGATTCGTGAACGCCTCGTGGTGGCCGATGTGCCTGCCCCTTTCCGCGGGAATGCCATTGCGCTGATCACCGCTGGGCTGATGTCGTTAGCCTTTATGGGCTTTAGTGGTTTGGTGAAGTTGTAATGACGTTAGTATGGATTGCCATCGCTGCCCTCAGCCTGTTAGGCCTGATTTTTGGCGGCATTCTCGGATACGCTTCTCGTCGTTTTGCGGTCGAGGACGATCCGGTGGTGGAAAAAATTGATGAAATCCTGCCGCAGAGCCAGTGCGGTCAGTGCGGCTACCCTGGCTGTCGCCCTTATGCAGAAGCCGTAGGCGCCCAGGGCGAGAAAATCAATCGCTGTGCGCCGGGTGGCGAAGCGGTGATGCTGAAAATCGCCACGCTGCTTAACGTAGAACCGCAGCCTATCGACGGCGATGAGCAGGCCATTGAGCCAGTGCGCATGATTGCGGTTATCGACGAACCGAACTGCATCGGCTGCACTAAATGCATTCAGGCCTGTCCGGTCGATGCCATTGTTGGCGCTACCCGCGCGATGCACACCGTGGTCACCGACCTGTGCACCGGCTGTAATCTCTGCGTCGCGCCTTGCCCGACGCAATGTATCGCGTTAATTCCGGTCGCAGAGACGACCGAGAGCTGGAAGTGGGATCTGCAAACCATTCCAGTCCGTATCATTCCAGTGGAACACCATGCTTAAGTTATTTTCTGCGTTCAGAAAGGACAAAATCTGGGACTTCGACGGGGGCATTCATCCTCCGGAAATGAAGACCCAGTCTAATGGCACACCGCTGCGCCAGGTTCCTCTTGCGAAGCGCTATGTCATTCCGCTGAAACAGCATATCGGTGCCGAAGGCGAACTCGCCGTGAGCGCCGGCGATCGCGTTCTGCGCGGTCAACCGTTAACCCGCGGCTGGGGCCGTATGCTGCCGGTACACGCGCCAACATCCGGCACCGTTATCGCCATTGCGCCCCACTCCACCGCCCATCCTTCCGCGTTAGCCGAAATGAGCGTCATTATCGAAGCCGATGGCGACGACTGCTGGATTGATCGTGATGGCTGGAACGACTGGCAGAACCGCAGCCGCGAAGAACTCATCGAACGCATTCATGATTTCGGCGTGGCCGGACTCGGTGGCGCAGGTTTTCCGACCGGCACCAAGCTGAAAGGCGGCGGCGATAAAATCGACACGCTGATCATCAACGCCGCCGAATGCGAACCTTATATCACTGCCGACGACCGCCTGATGCAGGATTGCGCGGCGCAAATTGTCGACGGCATTCGCATTCTTGCGCGGATTCTGCAACCGAAAGAAGTGCTGATCGGCGTCGAAGACAATAAACCGCAGGCCATTTCGATGATGCGTGCGGTGCTTGCCGATGCGCATGGTATTAGCCTGCGGGTGATCCCCACCAAATATCCGTCCGGCGGCGCGAAACAGTTGACGCAGATCCTGACCGGCAAACAGGTTCCGCACGGTGGGCGTTCGTCCGATATCGGCGTACTGATGCAAAACGTCGGGACGGCGTTTGCGGTCAAGCGCGCCGTTATCGACGGTGAACCGCTGACCGAACGCGTGGTGACCCTGACCGGTGAATCCGTTTCCCGTCCTGGTAACGTCTGGGCGCGACTGGGTACGCCAGTGCGTCATTTGCTGGAAGATGCGGGTTTCTGCCCAAGCCCGGAGCAAATGGTGATTATGGGCGGCCCACTGATGGGCTTTACCCTGCCGTGGCTCGATGTTCCGGTGGTTAAAATCACCAACTGTCTGTTGGCCCCTTCCCCCCAAGAAATGGGCGAACCGGAAGAAGAACAGAGCTGCATTCGCTGTAGCGCCTGCGCCGATTCCTGTCCGGCTGATTTGCTGCCCCAGCAGCTGTACTGGTTCAGTAAGGGCCAGCAGCATGACAAAGCCACTGCGCACAATCTGGCCGACTGCATCGAATGCGGCGCCTGTGCGTGGGTGTGTCCGAGCAATATTCCTCTGGTGCAGTACTTCCGTCAGGAAAAGGCTGAGATCTCCGCCATTCAGCAGGAAGAAAAGCGTGCGGCTGAAGCCAAAGCCCGCTTCGAAGCGCGTGCCGCGCGGCTCGAGCGAGATAAAGCCGCCCGCCTTGAGCGCCATAAACAATCTGCAGCACAACCTGCCGCCCAGGATCAGGATGCGATTAACGCCGCCCTCAATCGCGTGCGTGGCAAGCAACAGCAAGTGACGCAGTCGGTTGTTATTCAGGCCGGTGCGCAACCCGATAACAGCGCGGTGATTGCCGCCCGTGAAGCACGCAAGGCCCAGGCGCGTGCCGCTCAGGCGGAAAAACGTCAGACCGACAGCACAGGTGAAACGGTGAATGACGCTGCCGACCCACGCAAGGCCGCCGTTGAAGCGGCCATTGCCCGGGCCAAAGCGCGTAAAGCTGAGCAACAAACGGCAGAGGCACCTGCAGCCGTTGCCGTCGACCCGCGCAAAACCGCCGTTGAAGCCGCCATTGCCCGGGCCAAAGCGCGTAAAGCTGAGCAACAAACGGCAGATGCCCCTGCAGCCGTTGCCGTCGACCCGCGCAAAGCCGCCGTTGAAGCCGCCATTGCCCGGGCTAAAGCACGTAAAGCTGAGCAACAAACGGCAGATGCACCTGCAGCCGTTGCCGTCGACCCGCGCAAAGCCGCCGTTGAAGCCGCCATTGCCCGGGCTAAAGCGCGTAAAGCTGAGCAACAAACGGCAGATGCACCTGCCGCCGTTGCCGTCGACCCGCGCAAAGCCGCCGTTGAAGCGGCCATTGCCAGGGCTAAAGCGCGTAAAGCGGCACAGCAGGCCGCCAATGAACCAGAGGCTGAAACCATTGATCCGCGTAAAGCCGCCGTTGAAGCGGCTATCGCCCGTGCGAAAGCACGCAAAGCAGAAAAACAGGCAGTAAACGAGGAATAAATGGTCTTTAAAATCGCAAGCTCCCCATACACCCACAACCATCGCCAGACCTCGCGCATTATGCTGCTGGTCCTGTTGGCGACCGTGCCGGGGATCGCCGTTCAGACCTGGTTTTTCGGCTGGGGCACGCTGATCCAAATCCTGCTCGCGAGCGTCACCGCCTGGCTCGCAGAGGCCGCTATTTTGCGCCTGCGCAAACAGGAAATCGGTAAAACGCTGGGCGACAATTCGGCCCTGCTCACCGGGCTGCTGCTGGCCATCAGTATTCCGTCGATGGCGCCGTGGTGGATGGTGGTGCTCGGTACGGCCTTCGCGGTGATTATCGCCAAGCAGCTTTATGGCGGCCTGGGCAATAACCCGTTTAACCCGGCAATGATTGGTTATGTTGTGTTGTTGATTTCCTTCCCGGTGCAGATGACCTCTTGGCTGCCGCCGCAGGAAATCGCAATTAACACGCCGGGCCTGATGGATACGCTGCAGATTATCCTCAGCGGACATACCGCCACCGGAACCGATATCAACGCGCTGCGGATTGGCGTGGACGGCATCAGCCAGGCAACACCGCTGGACACCTTTAAAACGTCGTTGCACGCAGGCCACAGCGTGAATGACATTCTGCACTCCACGATTTATCGCGGGGCGCTGGCGGGCATTGGCTGGCAATGGGTGAACGTCGCGTATCTGGCAGGCGGTCTTTTCCTGCTGTGGCAACGGGCCATTCGCTGGCATATACCGGTCAGTTTCCTGGTGTCACTCGCTGTCTGCGCCACGCTCGGCTGGGTATTCTCGCCTGAATCGTTGGCTTCGCCGCAGATGCATATTTTATCCGGCGCGACGATGCTCGGTGCGTTCTTTATTCTGACCGACCCGGTGACCGCCTCTACCACCAATCGTGGCCGACTGCTGTATGGCGCGCTGGCTGGCGTGCTGGTGTGGCTGATTCGTAGCTTCGGCGGTTATCCCGATGGCGTGGCCTTCGCGACGCTGTTGGCCAATATTACCGTGCCGCTGATCGACTATTACACGCGCCCGCGCGTTTATGGACACCGCTGAGAACGACCATGCTGACGACGATTCGCAAACACGGCATCACGCTGGCACTTTTCGCCGCGGGAGCCACAGGAACGACGGCCATCATTAATCAGATGACCAAAAGCACCATTGATATTCAGTCGGCCAAACAGCAAATGGCGCTGTTCGATCAGGTGGTGCCGCAGGGAAGCTATAATAACGACCTGCTGAAAAGCTGTTATATGCTGGACGCCCCGGCGTTAGGCAAAGGCAGCCATAAAATTTATATCGCCCGCAAAGACGAAGCGCCGGTCGCCGTGGTGATGGAAGCGACTGCGCCAGACGGTTATTCCGGCGCCATTCAGTTGCTGGTCGGTGCCGATTTCAGCGGAACGGTACTCGGGTCTCGCGTAACCCAACACCATGAAACACCGGGCCTTGGCGATAAAATCGAGCTGCGCCATTCCGACTGGATCACCCGTTTCGCCGGTAAAATCATTCACGGTGACAATGACAGCCAGTGGGCGGTGAAGAAAGACGGCGGCGAATTCGATCAGTTTACCGGGGCCACCATCACGCCTCGCGCGGTGGTGAATGCGGTAAAACGCGCCGGACTGTTTGCCGAGACGCTGCCGCAGCAACTCAACGAACTCAGCCCCTGTGAAGAGTAAATCATGAGCGAAATTAAAGACGTTATTGTTCAGGGATTATGGAAAAACAACTCCTCGTTGGTGCAGCTGTTAGGGCTGTGTCCGCTGCTGGCCGTCACCTCCACGGCAACCAACGCCCTTGGGCTGGGGCTGGCGACCACACTGGTGCTGACGCTGACCAACCTGTTTGTTTCCCTGCTTCGTCGTTGGACGCCGCCTGAAATCCGTATTCCGATTTACGTGATGATCATCGCCTCGGTGGTGAGCTCGGTGCAGATGCTGATCAACGCTTACGCATTCGGCCTGTATCAGTCGCTGGGCATTTTCATCCCGCTGATTGTGACCAACTGTATCGTCGTTGGACGTGCCGAAGCCTTCGCTGCGAAGCAAGGCCCGATGCTGTCCGCGCTCGACGGTTTCGCCATCGGGATGGGAGCCACTTGCGCAATGTTTGTGCTGGGTTCCATCCGTGAAATTCTCGGCAACGGTACGCTGTTTGACGGCGCGGATGGCCTGCTGGGCAGCTGGGCCAAAGTGCTGCGCATTGAAGTCTTTCACACCGATACGCCGTTCCTGCTGGCGATGCTACCGCCCGGCGCGTTTATTGGTCTTGGGATGTTGCTGGCAGGCAAATACGTTATCGATCAGCGCATGAAGCAGAAGGCTACCCGCGTACGTAACCACTGCGAAGTTGCGCCGGACGTGAAAGCCACGACAGGGAAAGCCTGATGAATAAAGAGAAGCGTCTCGAGATCCTCAGCCGGTTACGGGACAACGACCCGCACCCGACCACAGAGCTTAATTTCACCAGTCCGTTCGAGTTGCTGATTGCGGTGCTGCTTTCCGCGCAAGCGACGGACGTGAGCGTCAATAAAGCCACGGCGAAGCTGTATCCGGTAGCGAATACCCCTGAAGCGATGCTGGCGCTTGGTGTCGATGGCGTGAAAGAGTACATCAAGACGATCGGCCTGTTTAACAGTAAGGCCGAGAACGTGATTAAGACCTGCCGCATTCTCATTGAACAGCACGGCAGCGTCGTTCCTGAAGATAGGGCCGCGCTTGAAGCCCTACCCGGCGTCGGACGCAAAACCGCAAACGTGGTGCTGAATACCGCGTTTGGCTGGCCAACTATCGCCGTCGATACCCATATCTTCCGCGTCTGCAACCGCACTCACTTCGCGCCGGGTAAAAACGTCGAACAGGTCGAAGAGAAGCTGCTGAAAGTGGTGCCAGCCGAATTTAAAGTCGACTGCCACCATTGGTTGATTCTGCATGGCCGCTACACCTGCATCGCACGTAAACCTCGCTGTGGCTCCTGCCTGATCGAAGACCTGTGCGAATTTAAAGAAAAAGTCGATTGCTGACCCCGGATTAACGCTGTGTTGTCACACGGCGTTCCGACCTTCTGATTCACTCTCTTCTCTGCCAAAACCTAATGCATGATCCGGTCATTTATCACCCTGGCAGGTTAATCGTTTTTTTCTCAGCTAAAATTTCTATACAAATGTGATCCAGATCACTTCGATAACACCAAGTTGCATTAATGTTATCAAAACGCTCACAAGCCTTTGCTGATGCAGTGGTTAACTGTTTTTTAACCAGACATATCACCACTATTTTTCGGATTAATGGACCATATCACTGGGTGGGAAGCAAAACAGCAGAACATCTCGCCTTTGTGGCCGAAAATGGGCTATTTTTTAGTGAATAAATCTAACGGAATCGAAACGGCGATGTTAAACGCTGAATAACATTTAGATGAACGGACGATTATAACGATCTCGTTATGTGTAACAGAGTATTACAAACCCCTTGTGTGAACGTTCAGGATAGTGAACATTACCTCCCGTTTTCCCCTCCAAGAATAATTATAAGGCGGATGTCAAAACGAACGTCACGCCCACCACCCCCGTTAATATGGGATGTAAAAAAAGAGGTATATGTGTCTACTGCAAACAATAAACCAACTGAAGAAAGCGTAAGTCTCAACGCTTTCAAACAACCAAAAGCGTTCTATCTCATATTCTCTATCGAACTTTGGGAACGTTTTGGCTATTACGGCCTCCAGGGCATCATGGCCGTCTACCTGGTGAAACAACTGGGTATGTCCGAATCGGACTCCATTACGTTGTTCTCTTCTTTCAGTGCGCTGGTATATGGTCTGGTCGCTGTTGGCGGCTGGCTGGGCGATAAAGTTCTGGGTACCAAACGCGTTATCATGCTGGGCGCCATCGTTCTGGCGATCGGTTACGCACTGGTAGCCTTCTCAGGTCATGACGCGGCTGTCGTTTATATGGGTATGGCGACCATCGCGGTTGGTAACGGCCTGTTCAAAGCGAACCCGTCTGCGCTGCTTTCTACCTGCTACGACAAAGAGGATCCGCGTCTGGACGGTGCATTCACCATGTACTACATGTCCATCAACATCGGTTCCTTCTTCTCTATGCTGGCAACACCATGGTTGGCGGCGAAATACGGCTGGAGCACAGCGTTTGCGCTGAGCGTGGTCGGTATGTGTATCACCGTGGTGAACTTCGCATTCTGCCAAAGATGGGTTAAAAGCTACGGATCTAAGCCTGACTTTGCGCCGGTACACGTGGGTAAACTGCTGGCGACTATCGTCGGTGTTGTGATTCTGGTTGCTATCGCCACTTGGCTGCTGCACAACCAGGGTATCGCACGTATGGTTCTGGGCGTTGTTGCTCTGGGTATCGTCTGCATCTTCGCGAAAGAAACCTTCGCTATGCAGGGTGCTGCACGTCGTAAGATGCTGGTTGCTTTCATCCTGATGGTTGAGGCTATCGTGTTCTTCGTGCTGTACAGCCAGATGCCAACGTCTCTGAACTTCTTCGCTATCCGTAACGTTGAGCATTCCATTCTGGGTATCGCGTTTGAGCCAGAACAGTTCCAGGCACTCAACCCATTCTGGATCATGATTGGTAGCCCGATTCTGGCCGCTATCTATAACAAGATGGGCGACCGTATGCCGATGCCGCATAAATTTGCCTTCGGTATGGTGCTGTGTTCTCTGGCCTTCTTGGTGCTGCCAGTGGGTGCGAAATTCGCATCTGATGCAGGTATCGTCTCTGTAAACTGGTTGATTCTGAGCTACGCGCTGCAGTCTATCGGTGAGCTGATGATCTCCGGTCTGGGTCTGGCAATGGTTGCACAGCTGGTTCCACAGCGTCTGATGGGCTTCATCATGGGTAGCTGGTTCCTGACTACCGCCGGTGCTGCAATCATCGCCGGTAACGTGGCCAACCTGATGGCCGTTCCAGAAAACGTCACCGACCCTCTGCTGTCCCTGCACGTCTACGGTGATGTGTTCATGAAGATTGGTATCGCAACGGCTGTTATCGCTGCACTGATGATGCTGACCGCACCGAAACTGAATCGCATGACTCTGGATGACGAAGCAGATATCGCAAAAGCTCGCGAGGCTGCTTCCGCATAACTTTCCCGGAAAACAAATTAATTAAGCCGCTGATACGTTCAGCGGCTTTTTTTTTATCTGTTCGCGCTCTAGGATAAGGAACACATCTGTGTCCAAAGGAGTTCGTCATGAAATTGTTCTACAAACCCGGCGCCTGTTCCCTTGCTTCCCACATCGCGTTGCAAGAGAGCGGGATGGATTTTTCGCTGGTCAGCGTTGACCTCGCGAAAAAGCAGCTGGAAAATGGGGAAGACTATTGGCAAGTGAACCCAAAAGGCCAGGTGCCCGCCCTGCTGCTGGATGACAACACCCTGCTGACCGAAGGCGTGGCAATTATGCAGTACATCGCCGATACCAAAGCCGATCGCCAGCTGCTGGCTCCGGCCGGTAGCATTGCGCGCTACAGAACGCTGGAATGGCTGAATTACATCGCTACAGAGCTGCACAAGGGCTTTACGCCGCTGTTCCGTCCCGACACCCCGGAAGACTTCAAACCAACCGTTCGCGCCCTTCTGGAGAAGAAACTGCGCTACGTAGACGACGCTCTGCGTAATAACGAGTGGATCTGCGGGAGCCGCTTTACGATTGCCGATGGTTATCTGTTTACCGTTCTGCGCTGGGCGCGCGCGGTGAAACTGGATATAAGTGGGCTGAAGAACATTGAAGCCTACATGGCACGCGTGGCGGCCCGTCCGGGCGTCACCGCAGCGATGGCCGCAGAAAGTATTCAGTAGGCCCGATAAGCGTGAGCGCCATCGGGCAATAAAAAAGGCCGCATTCGCGGCCTTTTCATTTTCCTTTCTGCGGGAATTACTTCCAGCACACCAGGCAGTAATTTTTCTTGCCACGGCGCAGCAGCGTGTAGCGCCCGAACAGGCGATCGCTTTCTGTGAAGGTGTATTCCGGGTCAATCTGCTTTTCACCGTTGATGGTGACGGCGTTAGAGGCGATTGTTTTACGCGCCTGACCACGGGACGGCTGCAGTTCAGAATCCACCAGCGCCTGGATCAGGTCAGCGCCTTTTTCCATTTCGACCATCGGCACGCCATCCTGCGCCAATTGTTCGAAATCAGCTTCGCTTAACGCGCTCAGTGTGCCGTTGAAGAGGCTTTCAGTGATGCGTTTTGCTGCCACCAGTCCTTCTTCACCGTGTACCAGACGGGTCACCTGCTCGGCCAGAACGTACTGGGCGCGAGGGGCTTTACCGCTGTTTTTGTCTTCTTCTTCCAGCGCATTAATTTCTGCGATATCCATGAAGGTGAAGAATTTCAGGAAGCGGTAAACATCCGCATCCGCGGTGTTGATCCAGAACTGGTAGAATTTGTACGGGCTGGTTTTCTTTGGATCCAGCCACACTGCGCCACCTTCGGTCTTACCAAATTTGGTGCCGTCTGATTTGGTAATCAGCGGAACGGTCAAACCGAACACCTGGTTCTGGTGCAGACGACGGGTCAGGTCGATACCGGAAGTGATGTTGCCCCACTGATCGGAACCGCCAATCTGCAGCGCTACGCCGTGCAGTTTGTTCAGGCAAGCGAAGTCATAACCCTGCAACAGGTTGTAGGAGAACTCGGTAAAGGAAATGCCCTGATCGTCACGATTCAGTCGCTGTTTCACCGCTTCCTTGTTGATCATCTGGTTTACAGAGAAGTGCTTACCAATGTCGCGCAGGAAGGTCAGCACGTTCATGCCGCCGAACCAGTCGTAGTTGTTAGCCGCGATGGCAGAATGAGTGCCGCAGTCGAAATCGAGGAACGGGGCTACCTGTTTGCGGATTTTATCCACCCACTCCTGCACGGTATCTTCGGTGTTCAGCTTACGCTCCGCCGCTTTAAAGCTTGGGTCGCCGATAAGACCGGTCGCTCCGCCTACCAGCGCCACAGGTTTGTGACCTGCTTCCTGGAAGCGTTTCAGGCATAACAGGGGAACAAGATGCCCCAAATGCAAGCTGTCAGCGGTCGGATCGAAGCCGCAATAGAGCGCGATCGGGCCCTGCGCCAGTCGCTCTGCTAACGCTTCCTCATCCGTCACCTGAGCCACAAGGCCCCGCTCTTGCAATTGTTTAATCAAGTTACTGCTCGCCATCAAAGTCTCCATGTATAAAACAGACTGCACCTTAGCCGGTACACGACGTTTCGCCATTTGCGAAAGGTTCATAGAATAAAACGCCAGCCCGTGTTGTGCCAGCGCTTAAAACAACAAAATGCGCGATTACGGCGCGAGGCGGTCGATTTTCCAGGCGTCGTTTTCACGCTGGTATAAAAAACGATCGTGCAGACGGTGTTCACCGCCCTGCCAGAATTCCATCGACTCAATATTGATGCGGTAGCCGCCCCAGAAACTCGGCAGTGGCACTTCGCCCTGCTGGAACTTCTGCTTGAGCTCGAGGAATTTGCTTTCGAGGATCCCGCGCGCCGAAATACGGCTGGATTGTTTGGAAACCCAGGCGCCAATTTGGCTGTCTCGTGGGCGGCTATGGAAGTATTTCACTACTTCAAGCGTCGAGAGACGTTCGGCTTTACCGGTGACCATCACCTGGCGTTCCAGCGTGTGCCACGGGAAAAGCAGGCTGATGCGAGGATTCTGTTCCAGATGGTGCGCCTTACGACTGCCAAGGTTGGTGTAAAAAACCAGTCCTTTTTCGTCGTAATGCTTCAACAACACGATGCGTTGATACGGCTGACCGTTTTCGTCCACGGTTGCTACAACCATCGCGGTAGGATCGGCGAGTCGGGCCTCACAGGCCTGACCCAGCCAGCGCTCAAACAGCGCCAGGGGTTCAGCAGGAAGATCGCGACGGCGCAGGCCGCCACGGGTGTACTCACGGCGCAGATGCGCGATTTGCTGCAGGGAGTCGTTGTCAGACATGGCGTTTAGGATAATTGTCTTCAGGTGGCGCTATTGTGCGCCGCCATCAGCAAAATCTCAACGCTTGGGGTTTTGTAACTGACAGTTATTCAGCACGATACGGTCACGTTTGTAGACCGTGGCGCTGTCGCCCTTCGACCAGAAAACGTAGATGCCGTCAGTGTAACGTGCACCAGAAGCGGAAATGCCCTGGGTCAACGTTTGCTGCTGATTGTCATAGATGAAGTCCACCTGCTGACGGGTGTTATTGAGGTGAACGGTCAGCGGTTTTTCTTCACACTGGTATTGCAGCGTGTCGGTGTTCATTCGCTCGACGAACTGGTTGTAATAACTACAGCCGGAGAGCATCAGAGGGGCTATCAGTGGTACTACAGCGAGAAGAATTTTTTTCATTGGCTTGCCTTAAGACTGTCCCGGTCCCGGAGGGCAGATGCCCTCCCTTAATACTTCCATTCTATCGGCAACAGGCACCCGCCTCAGTCAGTTAACTCTGATTATGTGCCGGGTTTGCAGGGAAAATAGCCCCTAAAACAGTAGGCTCACTGGCACCGGTCACCGACGGTAAATTGCCAGGCAACCCTGCAAGGGTACGCCACGCGAGCCACGCGAAGGCCAGACCTTCCATGTCGTCTCCGCTGACGCCAGCCTCATCGGTGGTCGAAACCTCCGTACCCGGCAGCAGTGCAGCCAGACGCGACATCAACAGCGGATTACGACTGCCGCCGCCGCAAACCAACAGCCGTTCACAGCCGCCGCTCAGCAGCACCTGCTCGCTAATAGTGACGGCGGTTAATTCGGTCAGCGTGGTCATGACATCTTTTGCCGCTACGCCCGGATGCATCGCCAGCTGGCGTTCCAGCCAGCCGTAGTTGAAATATTCGCGCCCGGTGCTTTTCGGCGCTGGCAGCGCAAACCACGGATCGCTCAACATTTGCTGCAATAACGGCAGAATAACTTTGCCCGAGTTCGCCCACTCGGCGTCTTTATCGTACGGTTTACCGCATTGACGCCAGATCCACGCGTCCATCAGCATATTGCCCGGCCCGGTATCGTGCCCCTTGACCGGCAGTCCCGGGCAAAGCATCGACAGATTCGCAATCCCGCCGATATTCAGCACGATGCGACGCTCATGCGGATTGGCCAGCAACGCGTGATGGAACGCAGGTACCAGCGGCGCCCCCTGCCCGCCGAGGGCGATATCACGACGGCGGAAATCACCGATCACCGTCACCCCGGTGCGCGCGGCAATAATATTGTTGTCACCGATTTGCAGCGTATGTGGGGCATCACCGTCCGGTTCGTGCCAGACGGTCTGACCGTGACAGCCAATGGCGACGATATCGCTGGCAGACAATTTTTCCTGCGCCATCAGCGCCAGCACGGCATCGGCAAACAGCCGGCCCAGACGCGTATCGAGCTGACCATACTGCGACAGCGTCAGTTGCTGTCCCTGGCAAATCGCGAGGATGTCCTCCTTCAGCGCAATGGGAATGGGATACGACAAGCTGGCCTGCTGCGCCACCATGTTATCGTCCATCGCCGCCAGCACCACGTCCACGCCATCAAGGCTGGTACCCGACATCACACCAATATAGCGACCCGAATTCATACGCCTTCCTTAGTTCACAACTGAGAGCCACACTGAAACATAAACGCTTTCTTAATACCATGATCCAATAACAAAATTTAACCAACCTGTGCGCGGGCGCAATGCAGACTGAATCCAACGGATGACGTAACGACCGTTTATACTTGGTTAAGCACAAAGAGATTACAATTTTGAGGAGATCCTCGCGGAACATATGACCCGTGGCACATAAATGCCATATAATTGCGGTGTAAGGATGCTCTCAAGAGCGTTTCTTGGTGAACAGGAGATTCATAAATGATGTTACGTGTATTGGCCGTTTCAATGATGGGTTTATCGCTTGCCGGTTGTGTTAATAGCAGCGGCCTGTCCGGGGACGTTTATTCCGCATCCGAAGCCAAACAGGTTCAGAATGTGACCTACGGGACCATCGTCCACACGCGTCCGGTACAGATCCAGGGCGGCAACGATTCTAACGTTATCGGCGCAATCGGCGGTGCGGTTCTCGGTGGCTTCCTCGGGAACACTGTCGGCGGCGGTACCGGTCGTTCACTCGCGACCGCAGCAGGTGCTGTTGCCGGTGGCGTAGCGGGCCAGGGCGTTCAGGGTGCAATAAATAAAACCCAGGGCGTTGAGCTGGAAATCCGTAAAGATGACGGCAACACCATTATGGTTGTGCAGAAACAGGGTGATACCCAGTTCGTCGCAGGTCAGCGCGTTGTGATGGCCAGCAACGGCAGTCAGGTAACCGTTTCCCCACGCTAATTATCAGGCAAAGAAACCGACTGAAACGGTGTGGTGACCTACCAGCATAAAAAAAGGCCCTGATATTCAGGGCCTTTTTGTCACGATCGGCGCGAAACTCAGTCTCTGGACTGCAGTTCGTTGATGTTCTGCTCAAGCTTACGAATCAGCCCAAGCAGTAAATCCAGTTCTTCAGGAGAAATGCCCGCAAGGATTTCACCCCGCGTCTTACGAATCACCGTCTCCATATCTTCAATCAACGGTTCGGCTTTCTCAGTCAGTTTAATACGCTTGGCACGACGGTCATTCGCACAGGTCTGACGCGAAATCAGGCCTTTCTCTTCCAGCTGATCCAATGTACGAACCAGTGAAGGCTGCTCAATCCCAATCGCTTTAGCCAGTTGAATTTGCGACTGTTCAGGTGGCAGCTGATGAATGTTATGCAGCGTAACCCAGTGAGTCTGCGTTAATTCCAGAGGTTTCAGGCGATGGTCAATCAAAGCACGCCAGATACGCACCAGCCGTGCCAGATCAGAACCCAGTGGCGATTCCAATTTCATCTCCTTATAATTAGCTTGCTAAGTTATTATACTGATTTTAGAATAGTGTGCAGCATTTAAATGGCCAAAACAAATGTATTGCCTTGTCCCCGCAGACTGACACAATGATTTACACTCATAAAAATGATGGCGCATCGCGGCCCTCGACCCGCAACGATGCTTATGCAAAGGATTTTTGCTCGTGAAGCTGACGCTCAATACTTCGGGACTTCCCCTGCAGGACCTCATCGTCGGGGCCTCTATTTATTTCCCCCCGCTTTTCAAAGCGGTTATCCTCGGTTTTCTCATCTGGCTGCTCGCCCATCGCCTTCTGCGCGACTGGATGTACGCCGGTGATGTCTGGCATCCGCTATTAATGGATCTTTCCCTGTTCGCGCTAGCGGTATGCCTGGCGCTGGTTATGATTGTGGCGTGGTAAACTAACTTGATGAAAAAGCTAAAATATTTTTCCACGCTGCTGATCGCGGCCCTGGCCCTGATTGCCGTGTGGCTGGTCTGGAACTACTACATGCAATCGCCGTGGACCCGTGACGGCAAAATCCGTGCCGAACAGGTCAGTATCACGCCGCAAGTTTCGGGCAGTATCATGGAACTGAATGTAAAGGATAACCAGCAGGTTAAAGCCGGTGACGTGCTCTTCCGCCTCGATGCCACGCCGTTTCATATCGCGGTGATGAATGCCCAGGCGCAGCATGCTAAGGCCCTGTCTGATATGGCAAAAGCGCAATCGGATATGGATCGAGCACAGTCGGATATGGATAAGGCGCGACATGAAGCCGACCGTCGCCGCAATTTGCCAAAAAACTTCATCTCTGCGGAAGACCTCGATACGGTTAACATCGCGCTGAAAACCGCAAAGGCCAATGCCGAAGCCGCCAAAGCCAGTGTCGCCGCAGCCAAAGCCAGTGCCGATGCCGCTAACGCCGCGTTGGAACACGCCAACTGGCAACTGTCACAAACTGAGGTCAAAGCGCCTGTAGACGGCTGGGTGACCAACATGTCCACGCGCACAGGCGATTACGCCGCCGTCGGGCACCCGGTATTTGCCCTCGTCGACAGCCACTCGTTCTATGTTGTTGGCTACTTCGAAGAAACCAAACTGCGCCACATTAAGCCAGGCGTCAGCGCCAACGTGGTGCTCTACAGTAATGGACAAACGTTACAGGGTCACGTCGCCAGCATTGGCCGCGCCATTTCCGATCAGAGCGTTGGCCCGCAAGGCAGTTTGATCGCCGATGTTAAACCGACCATTCCGTGGGTGCGTCTGGCCCAGCGCGTACCGGTGCGAATCGAATTCGATAAGCTGCCAGACGATATTATTCTGGTTTCCGGCACTACTTGCACCGTGTCGATTGGCTCGCTGTAATGAACCTCCAGGCGCTCAACTGGCGGTCGCTGCCGTGGATTAAAGCGACCCGTCCGCAATGGCGATATGCGCTCCGCAACGGCATCGCCATGTGTCTGGCTCTGAGCTTTGCGTACTACATCAATCTTGACCAGCCTTACTGGGCAATGACCTCCGCCGCCGTAGTGAGCTTCCCCACCGTCGGTGGCGTGATCAGCAAAAGCCTGGGCCGAATCGCCGGGAGTCTGCTCGGTGCCGTCGCCGCGATCCTGATTGCCGGGCACACCATGACTGACCCTTGGTTGTTCCTGCTGGCGCTATCGGCGTGGATCGCCTTCTGCACCTGGACCTGCGCGATGTACATGAACAACGCCGCGTATGCGTTCCAGCTGGCGGGCTACACCTGCGCCATCATCGCCTTCCCGATGGTCAACGTGATCGACGCCACGCATATCTGGGAAATCGCTCAGGCGCGCGTCTGTGAAGTTATCCTCGGGATTTTGTGCGGCGCGCTGATGATGATGATCCTGCCGAGCACCTCCGATGGCACCACGCTGCTGACCGCCCTGAAAAATATGCATGCGCGTATTCTGGAACACGCCAGCCTGCTTTGGCAGCCGGAAAACACCGACACTGTTCGTACCGCCCACGAAACCGTTATCGGTCAAATATTGACCATGAATCTGCTGCGTATTCAGGCGTTCTGGAGTCACTACCGATTCCGTCGTCGTAATAGCCTGCTCAACTATCTCCTGCATCAACAGCTGCGCCTGACCAGCGTGATTTCCAGCCTGCGCCGCATGTTGCTCAACTGGCCGGAAGCGCCCGCCAATATGCGTGAGGTTCTGGAGAGCCTGCTGGCAGAACTTGCCCGGCCGGGCGCGGATGCCTATAGCGTCGCCAAGATTATTGCGCCACTGGCCCCACGCGACACCCTGGATTTTCGTCACCACGCGTTCTGGCATCGGCTGCGCTATTTTTGCCGGCTCTACCTCACGTCGAGTCGCTGGTTACACCGTCTGGAAAACGCCTCGCCGATTACCGAATTTGAGGTTCCGGCTGCACCGCCGCTGACCCGGCGGACCGATCACGCGGAAGCCTTGTGGAACGGCGCACGTACTTTTTTCGCATTAATCATGATTGGCGCGTGGTCCATCAATACCCAATGGAGTTCCGGCCCCGCGGCGCTGACGCTCGGCGCGATTTGCTGCGTACTGTTTTCAACCTCGCCCTCACCGTTCAATTCCCTGACGTTGCTACTACGGACACTGCTCTGGCTGTCGGTGTTCAGCTTTGCGGTGAAGTTTGGCCTGATGGTGCAAATCAGCGATCTCTGGCAATTCCTGCTATTCCTTTTCCCGCTGCTGGTCACCATGCAGTTGTTCAAATTACAGATGCCTAAATACGCAGGGCTGTGGGGACAACTGGTGGTGTTTATGGGCTCGTTTATCTCGGTCACTAACCCGCCGGTGTATGATTTTGCAGGTTTTCTCAATGATAACCTGGCAAAAATTATCGGTGTAGGAATGGCGTGGCTGGCGTTTGCGGTGCTGAAACCGGGCTCTGACGCGCGTAAAAGTCGGCGTCATATTCAGTCGTTACGGCGTCATTTTATTGACCAGTTGAGTCGCCATCCGCAGCAAAGTGAGCATGAGTTTGAATCGCTGGTTTATCACTACATCAGCCAGCTCAGTAACAGCCATGATGCCCTGGCCCGCCGTTGGCTACTGCGTTGGGGCGTGGTGTTGCTAAACTGTTCGCACGTGGTGTGGCAGCTCAGAAGTTGGGAGACTCGGTCCGACCCGCTGGTTCAGGTGCGAGACCTGTGCATCAGCCTGCTGCGGGATGTGATGAGCGAACGCGGCGTCCAGCAGCGTCCGCTGGCCTCCACGCTAAGCGAATTAAAGCGGATTTACGAAGCCCTGGGCCATCACCACCAACCTGCCGCCAGAGAACTGGCGGCGATAGTCTGGCGGCTTTACTGTTCGCTGTTGCAGCTCGAACAGGCCCCGGTAGCGGGCTCCATTACCGAAAGGACTACTTAATAACCCCACAGGCATAGCGCACGCCACCACCGCCGAGTGGTTTCGGCTGATCGGACATGTTATCCCCGCCGACGTGGACCATCAGCGCTTTGCCTTTCACCTCATCAAGTTTTTTCAGACGCGGCGCCAGGACGGGCTGCGTGGCTTTTCCGTCTTTATCCACCACCAGTACAGGCAAATCGCCTAAGTGCCCCATTCCGTCTGGCCCTTGGTGTTTACCGGTATGGTCCGGGTCCAGATGGCCACCCGCAGCTTCGGCCGCACTGGCTTTACCCTCTTTAATTGCAGGCTGGCAGCTACCGTTAGCATGCACATGAAAACCGTGCTCGCCGGGCGGCAATGCTTTGAGGTCAGGGGAAAATTCGAGGCCTTTATCGGTTTCGGTGATTTTCACTTCACCAATGGACTGTCCGACGGCTTGCGGAGTGACAAGATTCATTTCCACTTCAGTACTGGCAGCGTAAGCGCCGCTTGAAATGGCCAGGGTCAGTAACGTGAGCGTGATGCGCTTCATAGTACCTCCAAAAAAAAGTGTCCCTGGTAAGTCTAAACCAGGAACACGTTTTTGGACGAAACATCAGCGCAAAGCGTGATTATGGTACGTCGTAACCCAGCGCGGCTTTACGGATGCGGAACCACTGCTGACGGGTCATTTCGAGGTGCTCAGCAGCGATCGCAGAACGCACGCGCTCAATTTTGCCGGAGCCGATAATCGGCAGTGGCTGAGACGGCAAACGCATCACCCAGGCGTAAACCACCTGTTCAATGCTTTCTGCGTTCAGCTCTGTCGCCACTTTAGCCAGCTCTTCGCGCAGCGGAGCAAATTTGTCGTCATTGAACAGGCTACCGCCACCCAGGCACGACCACGCCATCGGATGTACGCGCAGTTGTTGCAGCTGATCGAGCGTACCGTCCAGCAGCAGCGGCTGGTGAACCGGAGAAAGCTCGACCTGGTTGGTCGCCAGCGTGAACGGCAGACGTGATTGCAGCAGCGAGAATTGCGCCGGCGTAAAATTAGACACGCCGAAATGACGCACTTTGCCGCTCTGATGCAGCTCGGTAAAGGCTTCTGCTACTTCGTCTGCGTCCATCAGCGGATCCGGACGGTGGATCAGCAGCAGGTCCAGATAGTCGGTGGCCAGATTGGTCAGGGACTGCTCGGCGCTACGAACGATGTGGGATTTATCGGTGATGTAGTGCCCGATAGCGTGTTCAGGTTTTGCGGTGGTTGCAATCCCGCATTTGCTGACCACTTCCATACGCGAACGCAGTTGCGGAGCCAGTTTCAAGGCTTCGCCAAACGCAGCTTCGCACAGATAACCGCCATAGATATCGGCGTGATCGACGGTGGTAACACCGAGGTCGAGATGCTCTTCAATAAAACTGACCAGCTGCTGCGGGGACATGTTCCAGTCCATCAGACGCCAGTAGCCCATCACGAAGCGGGAAAATTCCGGGCCATTTGGCGCGAGAGTAATACGCTGAACCATACGAGCTTCCTCAACTGAAAATTTCATCGAGTATACGCACATTTAGCGTCAAAACAGTGAAGGCTGATCAGGTTCTTCAGGTAAAGCGGATTTGTTTGCGCGGATTTTACGCAGCAGACGTTGACGGCAGAGGCGCAGCACCTCCTGCTTTTGAGCATCATTGAAATTTTGCCAGTTGAAGCGCTCGTCACGGCTGCGCAAACAGCCCCGGCAATACCCGCGTTCATCGGACTGACAAATCCCCCGGCACGGACTCTGTACCGGGAAAAACTCCAGTTGTTCTGCCACGCCGCCCCCTGTTATCTGCTTACTCTCATTGAAGCCTGATAATGCGCATCCTGCAACCGACAATCATTTATCTCTTGCATTAGACCGATCGGTCTACTACATTTAGCCCCATGAACAAACATACCGAACACGACACCCGCGAACATATCCTCGCTACCGGCGAGCGTTTATGTATGCACCGCGGCTTTACCGGAATGGGGCTCAGCGAACTGCTCAAAACGGCAGAAGTGCCGAAGGGCTCGTTTTATCACTACTTCCGCTCTAAAGAAGCGTTCGGTGTTGCCATGCTTGAGCGCCACTACGCAGACTATCACCTTCGTCTGTCTGAGCATTTTGCCCACGGTGAAGGTAACTATCGTGACCGCCTGCTGGCCTATTACCAGCACACGCTGAACCAGTTTTGTCAGCAGGGCATTATCAGCGGTTGTCTGACGGTAAAACTGTCCGCCGAAGTCTGCGACCTCTCGGAAGTGATGCGCACAGAAATGAACAAAGGGGCCAGCCAGATTATTGTTCTGCTGTCCCATGCGCTTGAAGAAGGGCGTAAAGAGAAAAGCCTCACCATTTTTGGTGACGCGCATACCCAGGCCGAAGTGCTGTATTCGCTGTGGCTGGGGGCCAATCTTCAGGCCAAAATTTCTCGCAGTGCGACGCCGCTCGAAAGCGCGCTCGAACATGCGAAGACCATGATTGCCGCGCCTGGTTCATAACAGGCGTTTTTATTTATCGATTTACTAGACGACCGGTCTATTCAGGAGTCCTGATTTATGTCTCAACAAAAAATGTTTACCCCTCTCAAGGTTGGCGCTGTCACTCTGCCTAACCGCGTACTGATGGCCCCGCTGACGCGTCTTCGCAGCATCGAGCCTGGCGACATCCCTACTCCGCTGATGGGTGAATACTATCGCCAGCGTGCAAGCTCAGGGCTGATTATCTCTGAAGCGACGCAGATTTCTGCTCAAGCGAAAGGCTACGCGGGCGCACCGGGCCTGCACAGCCCGGAACAAATCGCCGCATGGAAAAAAATCACCGCAGGCGTGCATGCTGTAAACGGCCATATTGCCGTTCAGCTGTGGCACACCGGTCGTATTTCGCATAACAGCCTCCAGCCTGGCGGCCAAGCTCCGGTTGCTCCATCGGCGCTGAGCGCGGGCACCCGTACTTCCCTGCGTGATGCCAACGGCCACGCCACTCGCGAAGACACCTCCGTACCGCGCGCGCTAGAACTGGACGAAATTCCTGGCATCGTTGACGATTTCCGTCAGGCAGTGGCTAACGCTCGCGAAGCCGGTTTCGACCTCGTCGAACTGCATTCTGCGCACGGCTACCTGTTGCACCAGTTCCTGTCTCCGTCAGCGAACCAGCGTACCGACCAGTACGGTGGCAGCATTGAAAACCGCGCCCGTCTGGTGCTGGAAGTGGTAGACGCCGTTAGCAAAGAGTGGAGCGCCGATCGCATCGGGATCCGTGTTTCGCCGATTGGTTCTTTCCAGAACACCGACAACGGCCCGAACGAAGAAGCCGATGCGTTGTATCTGATTGAAGAACTGGGCAAACGCGGCATCGCTTACCTGCACATGTCTGAGCCAGACTGGGCCGGTGGTCAGCCTTATACCGAAGCATTCCGTCGTAAAGTGCGCGAACGTTTCCACGGCCCGATTATCGGTGCCGGTGCGTACACCCCGGAAAAAGCAGAAGACCTGATTGCTAAAGGTCTGATTGATGCCGTGGCATTTGGTCGCGCATATATCGCTAACCCGGACCTGGTTGCACGTCTGGAACGTAAAGCGGAACTGAACCCGCAGCGCCCGGAAAGCTTCTACGGCGGCGGCGCGGAAGGCTACACCGACTACCCTGCGCTCTAATCCCCGCATTGATAGCGGCGGGCATCCGCCGCTATACTGATTGTCCTGCTTTATAAACAATACGATAAGGGGAAGACTATGCGCCTACTTCACACCATGCTGCGTGTTGGCAATCTGCAACGTTCCATCGAGTTCTACACCAACGTGCTGGGCATGAAGCTGCTGCGCACCAGCGAAAACCCGGAATACAAATATTCCCTCGCTTTCGTCGGCTACGGCCCGGAGAGTGAAGAAGCGGTCATCGAACTGACCTATAACTGGGACGTTGAAAGCTACGACCTCGGCACCGCTTATGGCCACATCGCACTGAGCGTAGATAACGCTGCAGAAGCCTGCGAGCGTATCCGCAATAACGGCGGCAACGTCACCCGCGAAGCCGGTCCGGTAAAAGGCGGCACCACCGTTATCGCCTTTGTCGAAGATCCGGATGGTTATAAAATCGAACTGATTGAAGCCAAAGACGCCGGTAAAGGTCTTGGTCAATAAGACTTCCTGGGTGCTACGGCACCCATTTTTTTGCTCCCGCCTCTGCTGCAACCGCTGGCAAAATTTGCCATAATGCGCGCTACTTTTTGTAAGCCTAAGAGATACTGATGTCCGACAACGCTCAACGTAATGCACTGTGCGACCGCTTCCGTGGTTTTTATCCTGTAGTTATCGATGTAGAAACAGCGGGCTTTAACGCCAAAACGGATGCGCTGCTGGAAGTCGCTGCCGTGACGTTAAAAATGGACGAAGATGGCTGGTTGATGCCGGACAGCACACTGCATTTTCATGTTGAACCGTTTGAAGGCGCGAATCTGGTCCCCGAAGCGCTGGCGTTTAATGGCATCGATCCGAATGACCCTGAGCGCGGCGCCGTGAGCGAATACGACGCCCTGCACGCCATCTATAAAGAAATACGCAAAGGCATGAAGGACCAGGAGTGCAATCGAGCAATCATGGTGGCGCACAACGCGACCTTCGATCACAGCTTTATGATGGCCGCCTCTGAGCGCGCCGGGCTGAAACGCAATCCGTTCCACCCGTTTGTGACTTTTGATACCGCCGCACTGAGCGGGCTTGCGCTGGGGCAAACCGTGTTGTCGAAAGCCTGCCTGGCCGCAGGAATGGAATTTGACGGCAACAAAGCGCACTCTGCTCTCTACGACACCGAACAGACGGCACAGCTGTTTTGCGAAATCGTCAACCGCTGGAAACGCCTGGGCGGCTGGCCGTTACCGTTGCCAGAAGGCGAAAGCGAAGAATAAAAAAAAGCGACCGAGGGTCGCTTTTTTATTGCCAGTCAAAAACTTACTCAGCGCTGCTCTGCTCGTCGTCTTTGTACTTTGCAGCCGTCTCTTTGATCAGCTGCTGCAGTTCGCCACGCTGATACATCTCAATCAGGATGTCACAGCCGCCAACCAGCTCGCCGTCAATCCACAGCTGTGGGAAGGTCGGCCAGTTTGCGTATTTCGGCAACTCGGCACGGATATCCGGGTTTTGCAGAATATCAACGTAAGCAAAACGTTCGCCACAGGCAGACAGTGCCTGAACCGCCTGAGCAGAGAAACCACAGCTTGGCAGTTTCGGGGAACCCTTCATATACAGAAGGATTGGGTTCTCGGCGATTTGGGTCTGGATTTTCTCAAGAGTCGTACTCATATCTTACTTCCTTAAACTTCTTTTTATGGCGGTAGTCGCTAAGTGTAACGTCAACGACGGCTGTCAGAAAATAACATTTTGTTCACGATAATGCATTTTACCTCTGACGTTTTGAAGTTGCCTCAAAAATATGCCTTTATCGGCTTGCCCCGCGTAAACATGCGCATTTTCCGAGCATGTTATGTCCAGCTTGACGCATTTTTTTGCAGTCGCTAACGAAACTGTGCATCAGATACAAAAACACTATTAACAATTAATGTTTTTATGCATTAGAATCGATTCGTTTTGTCAATCATACCCAGGCATGACCGTTTGCCTGCCTAACAGAGGAATGCTCAGTGGCGCGGATAAATAAAGTCTCGATCACGCTCTGTGCTTTGCTGTTTACATCGTTGTCCATTACGCCTTTGTCCCACGCATCCGAACAGGCGCGCACGTCTGCATCGCAAAAGACCCACCAGGCGAAAGCAGACCGTAAAAAGAAAACGACCAGCAATAAAACCAAATCAACGAGCAAAACCTCCAGCAAAAAGAAAACCAGTACCCTTAAGAAAACAACGACCGCCAAAAGTAAAAAAACATCCGTCGTCAGTAAAACCGCCGTCACCCGCAAAATTCACAGCCCCGCGCTGAAAACCGCCTCCGTCAAGATGGCGCAGAAATGCAGCGTGCGTAAAGGCCATAAAAAGAAATGCGTTAGCGAGGACGTGAAACCGTTAACCATTGCGGATGCACACAAAGCGCGAGTGCAGAAAGCCAAAAAAACGGCGATGAATAAATTGATGGGCCAGATTGGCAAACCGTACCGTTGGGGTGGCACGTCGCCGCGCACCGGTTTCGATTGCAGCGGTCTGGTTTATTATGCGTATAAAGATTTAGTGAAATTCCGCATTCCTCGTACCGCGAACGAAATGTATCACCTGCGTGATGCGCGCTCCGTTAACCGGGGTGAACTGCAAAGCGGCGATCTGGTATTCTTCCGCACCCGCGGTCGCGGCACTGCCGATCACGTTGGCGTTTACGTCGGCAACGGCAAGTTTATTCAGTCCCCGCGCACCGGCCGTGATATCCAGATTACCTCTCTGAGCGAAGATTACTGGGCGAACCACTACGTTGGCGCACGCCGCGTGATGACGCCTAAAACGATTCGCTGATCCCTGCCCTGTCGATCTCCCGACAGGGTAAGTTCTTCTTTAGCCACATCTTTTAATTTGCTACCCTATCCTTACTCAATACAGGGTTATTGAGTCATAAAATAATAGGGAGAATAAGCAATGTCATTCGAATTACCTGCATTACCGTATGCAAAAGACGCCCTGGCGCCACACATTTCCGTAGAAACGCTGGAATACCACCACGGCAAACATCACCAGACGTATGTCACCAACCTCAACAACCTGATCAAAGGCACTGCGTTTGAAGGCAAAACGCTGGAAGAGATCGTTCGCACTTCTGAAGCGGGCGTTTTCAACAATGCTGCACAGGTGTGGAACCACACCTTTTACTGGAACTGCCTGGCACCGAATGCCGGTGGCGAGCCAACCGGTGACGTCGCAGCCGCTATCAACGCAAGTTTTGGCAGCTTTGCTGACTTTAAAGCGCAGTTTACCGATGCCGCTGTTAAAAACTTCGGCGCTGGCTGGACCTGGCTTGTGAAAAATGCAGACGGCAAACTGGCTATCGTTTCTACGTCTAACGCGGGTACCCCGCTGACGACTGACGCCAAACCGCTGCTGACCGTAGATGTGTGGGAACATGCCTACTACATTGACTACCGTAACGCCCGCCCGAACTATCTCGAGCATTTCTGGGCGCTGGTAAACTGGGAGTTTGTCGCGAAGAACCTGGCGGCATAATCTCTTGCCCGGCGAGTAAAAATTATCCGCCGGGCACATTTCATCAATGGCTGGAATACGCTTCTTCTGGCTGACGACGCCCCGTAAACAGTACCACCAGAAGCGCAACCCCGGCGATAATCGCTCCCATCACCGGGACGAAGGTGTAACCCAGACCGCCGGAAATCACCGCCCCGCCTGCCGCTGCGCCCAACGCATTACCCAGATTGAACGCCCCGATATTGACCGATGACGACAGGCCTGGTGCCTCATGTGCCACACGCATCACGCGCATTTGTAGCGGAGGCACCACCGCGAAGGTCGCCGCCCCCCAGATAACCATGCTCACCGCCGCGCCGATTTCGTTTTGCGCAAGCCACGGGATAGACGCCATAATAACGATCAGCAGCGTCAGGAAGCCTTTCAGCGTTGCGGTCACGGAGCGGTCAGCAAACTTGCCACCCAGGTAGTTACCCAGAGAGAAACCGATACCAATCAGCACCAGCATGGCGGTGACGAACAGCGGCGTCGCATGGGTGATAGTGTGCAGCACGGGTGAAATATAGGTGTAGAGCGTGAACATCGCCCCGGCCCCGAGCACGGTCGTCAACAGCGCCGTCAGCACCTGCGGGCGCACCAGAACCGACAGTTCTTTTTTCACGTCCGGGCGTTCACCGCTGCTGCCCTTCGGCAAGGAGAACCACAGGCTGACCATCGCCACCAAGCCGAGTCCGGCCGTCGCGAAAAACGACATCCGCCAGCCGATGGTTTCACCGAGCCAGGTCGCCGCCGGAACGCCGCCGATATTGGCGATCGTCAGCCCCATAAACATTGTGGCCACCGCGCTGGCCTGCTTGTGCTTAGGCACGACGCTGGCAGCCACAACCGAGCCGAGGCCGAAAAAGGCCCCGTGATTTAGGCTTGTGATAATCCGCGACAGCAACAGGGTGGTGTAATCCGGCGCAATGGCCGACAGCACGTTGCCGAGCGTGAAAATGGCCATCAAGAAAATGAGCGCATTACGGCGTGCGCGATGTGAAAGCAAAAGCGTCATCAACGGCGCACCGACCATCACCCCGATGGCATAGGCACTGATCAGCATACCCGCGGTGGGGATCGACACGTCCACACCTTTAGCGATGACGGGCAGCAGTCCCATTGGTGAAAACTCAGTAGTACCTATGCCAAATGCCCCAATAGCCAGTGCCAGCAGGGGGAAATTGATTTTCATTTAACGACTCCGGTAAGCCATCTCGTTGAGATAGTGCGAAAGCAGAAGTCAAAAGCATGACATCAATCACAAAAAAACAAAAGTAAACGGAATGGCAAAAGTTTTTTGCGAAATTGATAACAATCAGAATGGAAATAAGAAGGAGGAAGAGAGTTCTCCCTCCAGATAAATCAGTGCAGTACTGCTGTCAGCGCGAAAGAAACGATCACCGCGAGAGCGATAACGGTGGTCATCAGCGAGAGCTTTAGGTCGGTACTCATCAATTTTTCTCCTTTTAATCCCCACAACAAAAGTGAGCTTGCTCATTTTTGCACAAAGATACGCAAAAATCTTCCAGGTTTTAAGCTCATAGCGATTTTTCTCTTTCCCTTTGCCTCAGAATCAGACAAAATTCCACGCTAATTTAAAAGCGTACCAGCCATTGACCCCCTCCCGTCGTCCTGTCTGTATCCCGGCGTACTGCAATTCAAATGAATTGTGTTAAGGGTGTGTAAAGGCAAACGTTTTCGTGTCGGTAATCAGGCGTATGGAAAGGGTCTGGAGTAAGAACGAATGGCAACTATTAAAGATGTAGCGAAGCGCGCAAACGTTTCCACTACAACTGTTTCACACGTAATTAACAAAACACGTTTCGTGGCGGAAGAGACCCGCAATGCGGTGTGGGCGGCCATTAAAGAGCTGCACTATTCCCCAAGCGCTGTGGCGCGTAGCCTGAAGGTGAATCACACCAAAACAATCGGCCTGCTGGCCACCAGCAGCGAAGCCGCCTATTTTGCTGAAATCATTGAAGCCGTTGAGAAAAACTGCTTCGAGAAAGGCTATACCTTGATCCTGGGTAACGCCTGGAACAACCTGGAAAAACAGCGCGCATATCTTTCAATGATGGCGCAAAAGCGCGTCGATGGCCTGCTGGTGATGTGTTCCGAATACCCGCAATCGGTGCTCGAAATGCTGGAAGAGTACCGCCACATCCCGATGGTAGTGATGGACTGGGGCGAATCTAAGGCTGATTTTACCGACTCCGTGAATGATAACGCGTTCCAGGGTGGCTATCTTGCCGGACGCTATCTTGTCGAACGTGGTCATCGTGAAATCGGTGTCATTCCAGGGCCAATGGAGCGCAACACCGGCGCCGGCCGTCTGGCGGGCTTCATGAAAGCCATGGAAGAAGCGCAAATCAACGTGCCTGAAAACTGGATTGTGCAGGGTGATTTCGAGCCGGAATCCGGCTATCGCGCTATGCAGCAAATTCTTGCGCAACAGCCACGCCCAACGGCCGTGTTCTGTGGCGGCGACATTATGGCGATGGGTGCGTTGTGTGCCGCAGACGAAATGGGCCTGCGCGTTCCACAGGATATTTCAGTCATTGGCTACGATAACGTGCGCAACGCGCGCTTCTTTACCCCTGCCCTGACCACCATCCACCAACCGAAGGATTCGCTGGGTGAAGCGGCCTTCGATATGCTGCTGGATCGTATCGTCAATAAGCGTGAAGAGTCGCAGTCAATTGAAGTACATCCGCGTCTGATCGAGCGTCGCTCGGTTGCCGACGGTCCGTTCCGCGACTATCGCCGTTAATGTCCTCTCAGGAGCCGGTTAATCCGGCTCCTGCAACCACTCTTTATTCAACGTTTCACTGTCCCCTAAATACTCCAGCAGCCAGCTCAAGGCTGGTGACATGTCATTTTGTTGCCAGGTCAGGCAGCACGCCGCATCCGGGAAAGGATTTTCCAGCTCCAGCGCCACCCATTCGCCGCTATCGATATACGGTCGGGCAAAATGTGTGGGCACCATTCCGGCACACAGTCCGGCTGAAAGACAGGTCGCTGAGGATTCCCAGTCCGGCACCACTATCCGTTTTTGGTTATCCAACAACCAGGTGATGCGTTTCGGCAGCGATCGCGACGTATCTTCCCGCACCAGCGCCGGCCAGTTGCGCAACACATCATCGCTGAGCGGGCCGGACACCTGCGCCAGCGGATGCTGACTCGACACCACGCAGTTCCAGCTCAGCATCCCCATATCGCGAAACGCGAAACGCCCTCCGACAGGGATCGCCTGGGTGGCCCCAATCGCCAGCTCTACACGACCGTCGGATAACGCATCCCATACCCCGTTGAACACTTCCTGGAACACGCACAGTTCGACATCCTGAAAGTGGCGATAGAAATCGACAATCATCTGTCGGGTGCGTTCCGGGCGCACAATGTTGTCCACCGCAATAGCCAGATTGCCACGCCAGCCGTTGGCAATCTGCTGGCACTGCTGACGGGTGATCTGCATTTTTTTGATAACAGATCGACCCTCCTTCAAAAACCAGGCACCCGCGGGGGTTAATTCCACGTCACGATGGCGCCGTTCGAACAGCGGAACCGCCAGCCATTCCTCCAGCTGACGCACGGTATAGCTGATCGCAGAAGGCACACGGTGCAACTCCTGCGCGGCTGCGCTGAAGCTCCCGTTACGTGCGACGGCGTCCACGACTTCAAGAGAATATTCTGACCACATAGGCTGCCTGCAAAAAATTTGAACTCACCCGACAAATATTAGCGGTTCACAAGCGAAGTTGCACTCCCTACACTCTGCTGCCATCGACACCTGTAACGAGAAAGAAAATGAATAAGCAACCTGGGAAAGGATTTTTGTGCTGGCTGGCTGGCCTGAGCGTACTCGGTTTTCTCGCAACCGATATGTATCTGCCCGCTTTTGCCGCTATTCAGAATGACCTACAAACGCCTGCCGCTGCCGTCAGCGCCAGCCTGAGCCTGTTCCTGGCCGGTTTTGCCCTCGCCCAGCTGATGTGGGGCCCGCTGTCTGACCGTTACGGTCGTAAACCTATTCTGCTGACCGGCCTGGCAATATTCGCCGTCGGCTGTTTGGGCATGCTGTGGGTCCGTGATGCCACCCTGCTGCTGGTGCTGCGTTTTGTGCAGGCCGTCGGCGTTTGTGCCGCCACCGTCACCTGGCAGGCGATGGTTACCGATTATTATCCGGCCCAGCGCACCAACCGTATCTTCGCGACGATCATGCCGCTGGTTGGGCTTTCCCCTGCTCTGGCACCGCTGCTTGGCAGTTGGATCCTGCATCATTTCGAATGGCAGGCAATTTTTGCCACCTTGTTCGGCATTACGCTGCTACTGATGCTGCCTGCGCTGCGTCTGCAAAAACCTGTGCGCGTCGTGCAGAAAGAAGAACAGCCACTGACCTTCCTGACGCTTCTGCGCTCGAAAGATTATCGCGGCAACGTGCTGATTTACGCCGCCTGTTCCGCCAGCTTCTTCGCGTGGCTAACCGGCTCGCCGTTTATTCTAAGCGCCATGGGTTATGGTCCGACAGTAATTGGTTTGAGCTACGTGCCGCAGACCATTGCCTTCCTGATCGGCGGCTACGGCTGTCGCGCCGCCTTACAGAAATGGGACGGACAACAGATGCTGCCATGGCTGCTGCTGGCCTTCGCCGTCAGCGTGGCGGGCACCTTTGCAGTCGGTCTGACGGCAGGCAATTCACTCACCACCCTCCTGATTCCTTTCTGTCTGATGGCAATGGCCAACGGTGCGATTTACCCCATCGTTGTGGCTCAGGCACTGCGTCCGTTCCCTCACGCCACGGGGCGTGCGGCGGCGATGCAAAACACATTGCAGTTGGGCCTGTGTTTCCTGGCAAGCCTGGTGGTTTCTACCCTGATATCCACCCCACTGCTGACCACCACCAGCGTGATGCTGGCCACCGTGGTTCTGGCTGGCTGGGGTTACCGGATGCAGTTTGTTGCACAACGTGATGAAAGCGCCGGTTCAAGCGAAGAATCACACGCATAGTATCGTGAGCGACTATGTAACAATTCAGTGATTAGTTTGCTAAGAATTTTTTATTGAATCACTCATTTTTGCGGCCTATACTGATTTCGGTAACACATAAATACGATAAATATTAGCGATTAACGGGGGAATGGATCTCCCCCGATTAACCACGGAAGGCCTTTCGGCAAGGGTTATCTCCCTTCCTCTGTTTTACGTCGGATAGCAGACTTACGGATATTCCGTGAGAGTTCTCACATAACCAAAAAAGCGTCTACGCTGTTTTAAGGTTCTGATCACAAGCCGCGTGATGGAGAAGCTATGAGTTCATCGTGTATAGAAGAAGTAAATGTGCCTGATGATGACTGGTACCGTATTGTTAATGAATTACTGAACCGCGCCGGCGTCAGGGTGAATGGTTCTGCTCCCTCAGATATCCGGGTCAATAATCCCCTCTTCTTTAAACGCGTGCTGCAGGAAGGGTCGCTGGGATTAGGCGAAAGCTATATGGACGGCTGGTGGGAGTGTGAACGGCTCGATGTATTTTTCCATAATGTGCTTCGTGCCGGTCTGGAAAGCCAACTCCCCCACCATCTGAAAGACACACTCCGTGTCGCAGGCGCCCGTCTGCTCAATCTTCAAAGTAAAAAACGTGCCTGGATAGTGGGCAAAGAGCATTACGATTTGGGCAACGATTTATTCACTCGAATGCTTGACCCGTTTATGCAATATTCCTGCGCGTATTGGAAAGAGGCGGAAACGCTGGAGCAGGCTCAGCAGGCGAAACTGGACCTCATTTGCCAGAAGCTGCATTTGCAGCCCGGCATGCGGGTTTTGGATATCGGCTGTGGCTGGGGCGGGCTGGCGCATTTTATGGCGAAAAATTACGGCGTTAGCGTCGTCGGTGTGACCATTTCCGCTGAACAGCAGAAGATGGCCCAGGCACGCTGTGAAGGGCTGGACGTGCAAATCCTGTTGCAGGATTATCGAGATTTGCAGGATCAGTTTGACCGTATCGTTTCTGTCGGAATGTTCGAGCATGTTGGCCCGAAAAACTACGCCACCTATTTCGACGTGGTGGATCGTAACCTGACGCCTGATGGCCTGTTTTTACTGCATACCATCGGGTCGAAGAAAACGGATAACAATGTTGACCCATGGATCAACAAATACATCTTCCCGAATGGCTGCCTGCCTTCCGTGCGTCAAATTGCCAACGCCAGTGAACCGCACTTTGTAATGGAAGACTGGCATAACTTTGGCGCTGATTACGACACCACGTTGATGGCATGGCATACGCGTTTTCTGCACAGTTGGCCGGAAATTGCTGACAACTATTCAGAGCGTTTCAGAAGAATGTTCTCTTATTATCTGAACGCCTGTGCCGGGGCATTTCGTGCTCGCGATATCCAACTCTGGCAGGTGGTATTCACCCGCGGTGCCGAAGGTGGTTTACGCGTTGCAAGATAAAACAAACCCCGGCAAGCCGGGGTTCTTTTTAACTCATCTGCCCTGTTACTCTTCTGCGCTGAACGTTTTAGTCGCGGCGTCTTTGGCAGCCATAACACGTTCTACCGTATCCACCACCGCCTGCGTCTGCGGGTCAATCTCAATGTTCACCTTCTCACCGAGCTTCTTCTTACCGAGCGTCGTGCGTTCCAGCGTTTCCGGGATCAGATGCACACAGAAGCGCGTCGGGGTGACTTCTCCGACCGTCAGGCTGATACCGTCAATGCCGATAAAACCTTTGTAGAGGATATATTTCATCAACGCGGGATCCTGAACTTTAAACCAAATCTGGCGGTTATTTTCAGAGGTCAGGATTTTAGACACGTCGGCAGTGGTCATAATATGACCCGACATCAAATGGCCGCCAATCTCATCGCTAAAGCGCGCAGCACGTTCCACGTTAACCACGTCGCCCGCTTTCAATTCGCCAAGATTGGTAATGCGCAGCGTCTCTTTCATCAGGTCAAAACTGATGTGATTGCCGTCAATTTCCGTGACCGTCAGGCAGCAGCCGTTATGGGCAACGGAAGCGCCGGTTTCAATACCGTCGAGCATATGCGCTGGCATTTCAACGATATGCGTGCGGAAGTTAGGTTTTTCATCGATGGACACAATTTTTGCCGTGCCCTGAACGATACCAGTAAACATGCCAATAACTCCTGTATCTTACGAGGGCGGAATCATCACCGCCTTTTATACCTCGCACAATACCAGTTGCCATCCGGCCTTGCCAGTCAGGCTGTGCTCACTGCCTTTTTTTGACTGGCTTAATAGCTATTACTCGCTACAATATATTCCAAAAATCCCCTGCTCTTTCTTTTGCTGCCAGTGTTGGCGGCTTTTTTAGTCTCTTCAACAATAAGAAACAATAAAAGGTACCTACCCGTGCAAAAGTACGTTATTGAAGCGCGTCAGCTTCTCGCGCTGGCGATCCCGGTCATCATTGCGCAGGTGGCCCAGACCGCAATGGGCTTCGTTGATACGGTTATGGCTGGTGGTTATAGCGCCACCGATATGGCGGCGGTGGCTATCGGCACCTCAATCTGGCTGCCGGCGATTTTATTTGGCCACGGCCTGCTGCTGGCCCTGACGCCGGTGGTGGCCCAACTGAACGGTTCCGGACGCCGCGACCGCATCGGACATCAGATTCGCCAGGGCTTCTGGCTCGCCGGTTTTGTCTCCATCCTGGTGATGGTCGTGCTGTGGAATGCCGGTTATATCATTCACGCAATGCATAATATTGACCCGCTTCTGGCCGATAAAGCCGTCGGCTACTTGCGCGCGCTGCTGTGGGGCGTTCCGGGGTATTTATTCTTCCAGGTATGCCGTAATCAGTGTGAAGGTCTGGCGAAAACCAAGCCGGGCATGGTGATGGGCTTTATCGGTCTGCTGGTGAATATTCCAGTGAACTACATCTTCATTTACGGCCATTTTGGTATGCCTGAACTCGGCGGCGTTGGTTGCGGCGTGGCGACCGCTTCCGTTTACTGGGTCATGTTCTTCGCGATGGTTTCCTATGTGAAACGCGCCCGTTCAATGCGTGATATTCGCACCTATGAAGGTTTCGGGAAGCCTGATTACGCGATCATGAAACGCCTGGTGCAGCTTGGATTACCTATCGCGCTGGCGCTGTTTTTCGAAGTAACCCTGTTTGCGGTGGTCGCCCTGCTGGTGTCTCCGTTGGGGATTATTGACGTTGCCGGGCATCAGATTGCCCTGAACTTCAGCTCGCTGATGTTCGTACTGCCTATGTCGCTGGCGGCGGCGGTGACCATTCGCGTGGGCTTTCGTCTCGGCCAAGGCTCCACGCTGGAAGCACAAACAGCCGCCAGAACGGGCCTTGGCGTCGGCATGTGCATGGCCGTGTTGACCGCGATTTTCACCGTCACGCTGCGGGAACATATCGCCCTTCTGTACAACGACAATCCGGAAGTGGTGACGCTGGCCTCGCATCTGATGCTGCTGGCGGCTATCTATCAACTCTCCGACTCGATTCAGGTGGTGGGAAGCGGGATCCTGCGTGGGTACAAAGACACACGTTCGATCTTCTTTATCACCTTTACCGCCTATTGGGTGCTCGGCCTGCCGTGCGGGTATATTCTGGCATTAACCGATATCGTGGTGCCGCGTATGGGCCCGGCGGGCTTCTGGATGGGCTTTATCATCGGCCTGACCTCTGCCGCGATCCTGATGATGCTGAGAATGCGTTTCCTGCAACGTCAGCCGTCCGCCATTATTCTGGCTCGGGCATCACGATAAGTGCCTGACAGCCACCTCAAGGTGGCTGCTTTCTCGACAGTTTGTGCAGTGTTTCCGCAATCGCGTGAAATCTGGAAGAAAAGTGGCATTTGCCTCTTGCCACTTCTCCTCCCTGCCGCTAATATTCGTCCCCGTTGTGCGTCCGTAGCTCAGTTGGTTAGAGCACCACCTTGACATGGTGGGGGTCGGTGGTTCGAGTCCACTCGGACGCACCATTGCGTTTATAGCTCAGTTGGTTAGAGCACCACCTTGACATGGTGGGGGTCGTTGGTTCGAGTCCAATTAAACGCACCATCTCTCTTTTGTGCGTCCGTAGCTCAGTTGGTTAGAGCACCACCTTGACATGGTGGGGGTCGGTGGTTCGAGTCCACTCGGACGCACCATTCAATGTTTTCCCGTTATCTCTCTGTTTTAATCCTCTTTCGTTCTGTTCGCTTTAAAATATTCCAGCGTAATGCCCATTTCGTTGCCATAAAAAAAGGCCACATTGCGTGACCTTGATGATGTTGCCGTGCCGTTTATTTGGCGCTTGCGCAACCTTCCAGGCTTTTATCCAGGAGTAAATTCCCTTCTACCCGCACGCCTATCTCGCCAAAGATAAAGGCATGATTCAGCTGCGTGACCACCATGTCCGTCAGACCAACAGCACAGCGGTCCTGTTCAATGGCGCGATCGATAGCCGTTTTGACGTTCGGGATGCCGGTAGGGAACAGAATGACCGCATGCTTATCCTCGGCAGTCACTCGCTTGCCTTTCGTAAACGCCGTACTGTTCAGATTGTAGTTTTTGGTACTGGCTACGGTTAAATCCGCAACCCGGACAGTACAGCCACTGAGCAACAACGCCCCTACTGCGATTAACATTAATTTTTTCATTATGCGTACTCAACAAGATAAATGGACAGATCCGCAGATCGGTTTTCACCATGCTATTCAACTTTCCCGCATGTCAATACTCTGTTTTTATTTAATAAAAAATTAATGCCTGATTAAATCAGGCATCGGAGTCTTATGTCGGGATGTCGAAAAATACAGAGCGCGTTCTTAGTTAATGCTTTCCGCCATGGCGATCAGTTTCTTCTTAAGGCCCAAATCATCGTGCACGCCAAACTTGCGCATGATATTACGCTTATGGCTGCTAACGGTTTTTTGGCTCCGCACAAGCGCGTGTGATATTTCAACGCCATTCTTTCCTTCGCGGATAAAGTTCAGCACTTTTTTTTCCGCATCCGTCAGGATAACGATTTGTTCTGAGGACGGAACCTGAAAGGTTAACTCACGAATGAATGGGCTGAGAAAGCGTTTATTGCGCATGCTGGACTCAATAACTTCACGCAGATTGAAAAAATGCTCATCCACACACAGAATCGAACAACGTTGCTGCTGCAGAGTATTAATCAGTCGGCGCTGCGTGGCGCGCACTAAAACCATCATGCGTGCGCCAGCCACCGGAAATGACGCGACGTCTACAACTTCTTCTGGGGTTAAATCCAACAGGCATAAATTCAGGGGCACATCGACGCCCGGCATTTCCGTCATCAGTGAATACGTCCAGCCCGGATTCGTGCGCGCGAGATGTTCCAGACTATCGCTGAACGCGTGAAACCACAGCGTCTGTCGGGACAGATAAACGACATTATAGTGGGCCATAACTTTTCCCTGTCTGATACATTGAAGTCAACTGTATTATTTCAGTCAGCAATTCCAGCCAATGTGCATGGGTTTCAATATCCAGCGCTTCACAGATGTTATGCTTCCATGAAAAAATTGTTTTGTAGCGGCATTGTCGGGTGTCAGCCATTTGGCGGGAGGATAATCCTGACGCGAATTGCAGCAAGATATCCATTTCTGTCAGGGTAATACGGCTGGTCCGCTTGTGAGTGATATGCTGGCGAACAGTGCTGGAATTCGCCCCTTTCAGCCTCCTGAACACAAGTAGCCATTCCCCGGGAAGCGTTTCCTCATAGAGCGTTTCGCCGACATAGATAGCGCTCAATAATTTGCACATCCATGGATACCCTTCTGGTACCCAGGCCAGGGTTTTCACTTTGACGGATTTCACCCGGCGAATGAACCGCAGCAGATCGCTCAAGGCTGTCCCCGAACCGGCAATGCCTATCAGTTTGAGGTAAATAGCGTCAGCAATAATCACCGGGAATGCTTCATATCATCGATGCTCTTTACTATCCACGAGACCTGCTGCGTTTTCGTTGCCGGGTGATGCGTGCGCCGACGGTAAGAACCCAGCTCATCCGGCGTGCAATAGGTACATTTCGCCAGCCAGTCGATGTTTTCCACACGTATTCCGCACTCGACCAGCTGTAACTGGCAGAAAGCGGGCAGATCAAACCACAGGCTGTTTTTCTCTCTCGCCCCGGCGCTGTGAACATTCGGCCCTTTCGGTGAGACTGAAAACAATTCATGGTGATGCTGTCGTACAGATTCCGCAGCGGGTGATGCCAGCAGCGCTTCGCGAAATGAATCCGACACTTCATAGCAGCACGGTCGAATATGTGGCCCCACCGCCACGACGATATCCGCCGCCGTCACGCCCTGAGCCGCAAACTGCCTCACGCTTTGCTGCACAATCCCCTGCGCGGTACCACGCCAGCCAGCATGCACGCTGGCGATAACGCTTCCGTCGCGAGAGGCCATCAACAACGGTAAACAATCGGCGGTTACCACGCCAATGCCTTGCCCGGAAATCGCCGTCAAAACACCATCGACATGCGGTCGGGTTGCAGGTTGAGAAATGAAATTGAGGATGTCGGTGCCATGGACCTGCTTGATATCCACGAGGGTGGATTTATCAAAAGCCGCGGATTCATGCTCGTCGAGAAAGGCGTGATGAACGCCGGGGATGTCTGCCAGTAAACGAGAAAAATAAGCCATGAGGTTCTGTCAGTCGAATGTCGTAGCCTTTAACCGTAATCCAGCGACGCCTTTCCGACAAGTCGTCAGGCATCGCTGGCAACGATTAATTACAACACCTTACTGAGAAACGACGCGGTGCGAGGGTTCTGCGGCGCGCTGAAAATCTGCTCCGGCGTGCCCTGCTCCTGAATAATGCCCTGGTCAATGAAAATGACGCGATCCGCCACTTCGCGGGCAAAGCCCATTTCGTGGGTCACGATAACCATTGTCATCCCTTCCATAGCCAGGTTTTTCATGACTTCCAGCACGTCGCCGACCAGTTCAGGATCAAGCGCGGACGTCGGTTCATCGAACAGCATGATCGATGGCTGCATCGCTAAAGCCCTGGCGATAGCCACACGCTGCTGCTGCCCGCCGGACAGGCTCGATGGCCATGCGTCGCGCTTATCGCTCAGCCCGACTTTCGCCAGCAACCCTTCGGCATAGGTCACGGCCTCGGCGCGAGACATGCCGCGCAGCGACATCGGCGCCATCAGCAGGTTTTCCAGCACCGTCATGTGCGGAAAAAGGTTAAAGCGCTGGAAGACCATGCCCACGCTCTCGCGCAGCTTATTGAGATCGCTCTTCTTATCGTGCACCGGGAAGCCATTGACCACCACTTCGCCTTCACTCACCGATTCCAGCGCATTCATGCAGCGCAAAAAGGTGCTTTTCCCGGAGCCGGATGGTCCAATCACGCAAACCACTTCCTGCGGCTGAATCTCACAATCGATGCCGCGCAGAACGTGACTCGCACCGAAGTGCTTATGCAGATTTTTAATGTGAATCACTTTTGCCAAACCTCTTTTCCAGACGGTTAACCAGCTGCGCCAGCACGAAGGTAATCACCCAATAGACAACCGAAATGGTCAGGTACGGTTCCCAGTAAGTGGCATACGCCCCGGAAACGGTACGCGCGGCGTACGCCAGATCTGCCAGACCAATTGCCGACGCCAGCGAGGAGTCTTTGACAATCGCGATGGCATTATTGCCCAGCGGCGGCAGAATGCGGCGAAACGCCTGCGGTAAAATCACCTTGCGCATGGTTTTCCACCACGGCATACCCAGCGCGCGGGAGGCTTCCATCTGGCCTTTATCAATCGACTGAATACCCGCGCGGAAAATCTCCGACACGTAGGCCCCGGCGTTGAGTGTAATCGCCACGATGCAGGACAAAAACGCGCCGTAGTTTGAACGCACTTCGCGGGCGAAATCACTACTCATCACCCCGTGCGTCACCAGCAGGCCATCGCGCGGGTTGATAAATAGCGGCACCAGCGCAAAATGGACCACCATGATTTGCACAAACAGCGGCGTACCGCGAAAGGCGCTGACATAAAAGCGCACCGGGAACTGCACCAGGTAGCGCAGCACATATTTCCACGGCCCGTGTTCAGCCTTCGCCATCCGGCCCAGGCCGAGCGTCAGGCCCCACAGCGTGCCGAGGATCACACAAATAATGGTGCATTTGAGGGTCATTATCGCGCCGTCAATAAACAGCGGGCCGTACTCCTCGATAATTTCCCAACGAAATCCCGTCATAGCTTATCCCTGAAAAAAACGGCGATCGTCAGAGTGGCGATCGCCGTGAAAATAGAAAAGACGTCATTACTGAGCGGGCAACGCCGGAACGTCTGCGTCAAACCAGGTTTGATAAATTTTGGCGTAGGTGCCGTCGGCAACGATTTTTTTCAGGCCATCGTTAATTTTGCCGAGAAGTTCGGTGTTGCCTTTCGCGACCGCAATACCGAAATACTGACGTTCAAATTTGGCATCCGGCACCAGTTTGAACTGTTTTTCCGGGTGCTGTTTGATGTAGTACTTCACCACACCTACGTCACCGACCGCCGCGCTGACGCCGTCTTCAAACAGCTCTTGCAGCATCAGCGGGGTATTATCGAAACGCTTGATGGCGGTGCTGTTTTTACCGAGCACGTCAGACACCACGATGTCCCCGGTGCTGGAGTTCACCACGCCGACCTTCTCATCTTTCAACGCTGCCAGCGAACTGACTTTGGAATCTTTCGGCACCACGATCGACTGTTCCGCCGGGAAGTAAGGTGCGGAGAAGTCGATCATCTGCTTACGCTTGTCGGTGATCGTAATCCCGGAAATGATGATGTCGCGATCGCCGGAGTTGAGGGTGGCGAAGATGCCTTCCCACGGGGTGTTGATCAGTTTGATATCGAAGTTTTCGGCTTTGGCGATGGCCTTAATCACATCGATGTCAAAACCTTCCAGCTGTTTCTGGCTGTTTTCATATTCAAACGGGCGATAGGTACCGCCCGCGCCGACGATATACGTTTGTGCTGCAACCTGGGCACTGGCCGCCAGCGCCGCTGTTAAACAAAAACCCTTCATCCATTTGCTAAACATACCATCACCTTTTTATGCATTTAATTTGCATAAAAATACATAACTTATCTGGCATATGCAACATGCGAAGCAGGATATTCCTTCTGGTTATATCGACCTCTCCCTTGATCTATTCAGATAATCAATACGAAAGGTTTGCAACCCGCATCGCTATATAATTTAATACACAGCGATTATTTCCCTTCTCAGAGTGAATCATGTCCAGACGACACTGCCTTTTTCTGTGCACTGCCCTTGCCTGCAGCGCCCTTTTTGCCACCGCTGCCGCCCATGCTGACCGGACAGTAATTGACCAGCTCGGTCGTCAAGTCACGCTGCCCGATCACGTCCAGCGCGTGGTAGTGCTTCAGCATCAAACGCTGAATCTGCTGGTGCAACTGAATGCGCAGGACGACATCGTCGGCGTGATGAGCAGTTGGAAAAAACAGCTCGGGCCGCAGTTCGCACGCTTTATGCCGAAAATCACCACGCTGCCGATGCCGGGCGATCTGACGCAGGTCAATATTGAAAGCCTGCTGGCGCTGCATCCGCAGGTGGTTTTCGTGGCGAACTACGCGCCGACGGAAATGATCCAACAGATTCAGAATGCCGGTATTCCGGTGGTCGCGATTTCCCTGCGCGAGGACGCCGCCGGTGAGAAAAACAAAATGAACCCGACGATGGCCAACGAAGAACAGGCTTATAACGACGGCTTGAAACAGGGCATTCGTCTGATGGGTGACGTCGTGGAACGGCCGAAAGAAGCCGAAGCGCTGATCGACTACGCCTTCCGCGCCCGCGCCAAAGCTAACGCTGCGGTGGCCGATATTCCTGAGGATAAAAAAATCCGCGTGTATATGGCCAACCCGGATCTCAACACCTACGGCTCCGGCAAATATACCGGGCTGATGATGCAGCATTCCGGCGCGCTAAACGTGGCGGCGGCGACGGTCAAAGGCGCGCGTCAAGTATCGCTGGAGCAGGTTTTACAGTGGAACCCGCAGGTTATTTTTGTGCAGGACCGCTACCCGCAGGTGGTGAAAGCCATCGAAAGCGATCCGCAGTGGCAAGCTATTGACGCGGTAAAAAATCATCGTGTGTGGCTGATGCCGGAATATGCGAAAGCCTGGGGCTACCCGATGCCGGAAGCGATGGCGATTGGCGAACTGTGGATGGCGAAAAAGCTCTATCCGGAGCGCTATAAAAACGTCAACGTGGATGCTCAGGCGCAGGATTACTATCAACACTTTTACCGCGTGAACTGGAAATCCCATGCCCTCTGAGGCACGGTTTCGCGCGCTGCAAGCGGGGTTGATCGCCTTCACCCTGTTGCTGGCGCTGGTTTCGCTGTGTCTCGGCCAATTTCATTTGTCAATCGGTGACGTTGTCACTCAACTTCTGCACCCTGATGCGCCGAACGAAATTGCCGGACAGGTGGTGTGGACGGTGCGTTTACCGCGCGTGATGATGGCCTTTCTCTGCGGCGCGGCGCTGGGGCTGAGCGGCGCCACACTTCAGGGCGTGTTCCGAAATCCGCTGGTCGACCCGCACATTATCGGCGTGACTTCCGGCGCCGCGTTTGGCGGCACGCTGGCAATTTTGCTCGGGTTAAGTCCGCTTTTCATGATGGGATCGACCTTTAGCTTTGGCCTCGCCGCGCTTGGGCTGGTGTATCTGATTGCGACGCTGCAAGGGCGAGAAAGTACGCTGGCGCTGATCCTGTCGGGCATTATCCTCAGTGGATTTTTCGCCGCACTCGTCAGCCTGATGCAATACCTCGCCGACACCGAAGAGGTGTTGCCCAACATCGTATTCTGGCTGCTCGGCAGTTTTGCCACCGCCAACTGGCACAAAGTGATGCTGGTCGCTGGGCCGGTGCTGCTGGCAGGCGCAGTGCTGTTCGCCCTGCGCTGGCGCATTAATTTACTGTCGCTGGATGAGAAAGATGCCCGGGCGCTCGGTGTGTCGGTAAAACCGCTCCGTCGCGGGGTGCTGGTCAGCTGTGGGCTGCTGGTTGCCGCGCAGGTGGCGGTCAGCGGCAGCATTGCCTGGGTCGGGCTGGTGATCCCGCATCTGGCGCGGCTGCTCGTCGGGGCCGATCATCGCCGCTTGTTGCCGACCGCGTTCTGGCTCGGCGGCGCGTTTATGATAATGGTCGACGACCTCGCCCGCACCCTGACCCAGGCTGAAATTCCTATCGGGATCATCACCGCCCTGGTCGGCGCGCCGGCCTTCACCTTTTTGCTGATTTACAGCCAACGCCGGAGTGCCCAATGATCACCGCGTCGTTATCCGTCAGTGAACTGCTTTACGGTCACAGCCAGCCGCTGTTCGCCCCGCTCAGTTTTGCCTGCCAACCGGGGAATATCTGGGCGGTGCTCGGCGCGAATGGCCGTGGAAAAAGTACCTTACTGGATACGTTAACCGGGGTATTGCCCGCTCTCGGTGGGCAGTTTTCAATTGATGGCGGCGTCAGCGTAGTGCCGCAGTCGTTTCACCCGGCCTTCGCCTGGCAGGTGCAGGACGTAGTGCTGATGGGCCGCGCTCGTCATGTGCCGCTGTTTTCACAGCCCTCGGCCGAGGATCGACATCGGGTTGCGAAGGCGCTGAAGCAGCTGAACATTTCGGCACTGGCGCAGCAACACGTCGGCACACTCTCCGGCGGCCAGCAACAGCTGGTGATGATTGCCCGGGCGCTGGTCAGCGGCAGTCAGAATATTTTGCTTGATGAGCCTTGCTCTGCGCTGGATCTGGCTAACCAGCAGACAGTGTTGCAACTGATTAACGACCTGGCGCATCGCCAACAACGCAGCGTGCTGTTTACTACGCACGATCCCACCCACGCGTTACAGGTGGCGAGCCACACGCTGATGCTGATGCCGGACGGGAAATGGCTGGCGGGTGAAACCGAAGCCGTGGTGACGGACCGCCATCTGCTACAGGCCTATGGCGTGCCGGTCCGGACGCTGACGCTGGAGGACTATCCGCGTCAGGTCATTGCTCCATTATTTTCCATTGAGCGTTAGAAATCCGGCCTGACGTAAAAATGCCTGGCCTTCTGGCGACACAATGAATTGTTCCAGCGGTCGCGCGGCGTCACTGAGCCGCGCCAACTGATATTCACAGCGTGTCTGATACGCATCCGGCAACGCCAGAATGCGCAAGTCTTCAGTATTTTCCAGTGCCTGCGCGTAATGCGCATAACCGATAAACACGTCGGTCAAATCCTGGCGAATCAACCACGCGCTGGCAATTTCCCCTTCCGGTACGGTTAACGACGTTCTGCCGCCCACCAGCCTGTTTGCCCGCGCGGTTAGCGTCATATCCGGATAGTCCGCCTCGATTCGGGCTAACAGCTCGAAAGTGTAATCGCCAGAGGGATCACAGCCGGGCGTCGAGGTGCCGAGCCGCAGCGCCGGATTCGCCAGCAGGCTGAGCCAGTCGGCATTTTCCGTTAGCGCAGTTTTCCGTGCTGTGAGGTTCAGACGATTAAACGCAAAGGTCGCCGCCGCCTGCGCGCGTCCGCTCGCCCGCAGCGTTTGCGGGTGCCGCGTGTTGGCGGAAGCAAACAGATCGCAGGGTTCACCGGCTTCGATGCGCTCGCGCAGCAGGCCCGCCGGACTAAAATCGATGGAAACAGGAGTGCCGGTTTGTTGGCTGAAATACTGACACAGCGGAATAAATGCCCGCTTGAGGCTGCCCGCAGCAAGTACATGAAGGGTTGTGGTCATCAGTGTGAAATTTTGCCCGGTTTAAAAGCCATTATCTTATCCGGGCAAACAGGGAACGCCAGTCGAATCCACTTATTCCCTGATCTCAGCCCGTTCGCGCAACTGTTCCGGGGTGGCGACCGGCAGACCAAAGAACGTCAGATAGGCGGGGATCATTTCAAACAGCATGTCAGTGCCGCGCTGCACCTGACAATCGCGCGCCATCGCGGCCTGCAAAAACGGCGTCCACGTCTGGCTCATGACTACTTCGCCGACGTACGCGCCGGGCGTCAGGCGGTCAACATCCAGCGGCAGCGGATCACCCGCGTTCATGCCTATCGGCGTGGCATTGACCACCAGCGAATGACCCTGCGGATCCTTTTGCATTAGGCTGATTTCCAGCGTTGGATAATGACGCCGTAGTCGCATGGCCAGCGCCTGAGCGGTTTGCTCACGCGTATCAAACAGCGTGAGCGCTGGCACGCCCGCCGCCGCCAGTGAGGCGGCAATCGCCGACCCCACGCCGCCACAGCCCACCACTAACGCCCGGGCATTCTCCGCGCAAAAACCTTTACGCTGAATGCCCTGCACGAACCCATCACCGTCAAACATATCCCCGGTGAGCGAGCCGTCCTCTTCACGTCGAATGGCATTGCAGGCTCCGGCAATCGCTGCCGTCGGGCTAAGCTGTTGCACCAGCCCGGCGGTGACGACTTTATGTGGCATCGTCACCAACGCGCCCACCAGATTGGTCATCTGAAACAGCGCAGGCACGAACGCGGCAAAAGCCTCCGGACGCACGCCCATCGGCACCACTTTGACATCCACGTTTTGCGCCGCAAACCACGGGTTGTAAATCATCGGCGCTTTGAAACTTTCCGTGGGCCAGCCCAGATGCGCAATCAGTCTGGTGTTTCCGGTAATGATCATGCGTGCTCCCTAATCCTGCTGTTCCGTGAGTTCGATGCGTTTGACATCGCCGAGAATAAAGACGTACGCCACCACACCGAGCAACGCCGCGCCGCCGATGTAAATGAGTGCGTAGAAGAAACTGCCGGAGGCGGCGACGATAAAGCCAATCACCAGCGGCGTGAGGATCCCCGCCAGGTTGGCGCAGAAGTTGAACAGTCCGGCGGTGAGGCCCCCGAGCCCGTTGGGTGCCATGTCAGAAATCAACGTCCAGCCCAGGCCGACCATTCCCTGACCAAAGAAGGCGAACGACATCACCAGGATCACCGCGGTGTCACTGTGCAACCAGTTAGCGGTGATGATGCAGCTCGCCATCAGCAGGCCGACAATAATCGGCAGCTTGCGCCCGAGATTGGCAGAACCCGTGGCTTTCAGCAGTTTGTCCGACACCCAGCCGCCGAACATCACCCCACCTGCCGCCGCGAGGAACGGCAGAATGGCAAAGAAGCCCACTTTCAGCCACGGCATGTGACGCTCAGTGGCCAGCCACGTCGGGAACCAGGTCAGGAAGAACACCAGTACCGTGTTACCGGCAAACTGGCCGATACTCGCCCCGACAATCTGACGCTTGCTAAGCAACTGACGCACCAGCGGCCAGCTGAACGCTGTTTTTTGCACCACAGCGGACTGAATGCCGCCGCCCGCTTCAATGTATTCACGTTCCTGCTGGCTCAAACGGCTGTCTTCGTGTGGTTCGCGGTACAGACGCCACCAGGCAATCGCAAACAATATGCCGACCACGCCGACACTGATAAACAGTGCGCGCCAGCCAAAGTTGCCCATTATCCAGAACAGCAATGGCGAGAAGCAGGCGAGGCCAAGGTATTCGCCAACGGTGTACACCGCCGTGGCTTTTGCCCTCTCCTGCTGCGGAAACCAGGCGCTGACCACCCGGCTATTCACCGGGAAGCACGGCGCTTCGCTGATCCCCAGCCCAAAGCGGCACAGTAATAAGGATTTGATGCCCACCGCCATGCCGTGAAACAGCGTGAACAGCGACCACAGCGTGAGGGAGAGGAAATAGGTAATTTTATTGCCGAAGCGGTCAAGGAACAGGCCGCCGGGAATCTGCGCCAGCGCGTAGGTCCAGGCAAACGCCGAGAACACCAGGCCCATTATCGCCGCGTTGATGCCCAGCTCCTGAGTGAGCGCCGGGGCAGCGATACCCAGCACCGTGCGGTCAAGATAGTTGATCATGGTGCCCACTGCCAGCAGGGCCAGAATACCGATCCGACGCCGGGTGCGGCGCACAGCGGTGACCGCCTCCGCGGCCACAGCGTGGTCATGGCTGTAAGTGCTCATAGAGTTTCCTGTCTTTGTAGGGTGCAGATGAATGTTGTTATTTTCACTCCACCAGCCGAACCTTCTGGTTCAGTCTGGTTTACTCACTGTACTGCATGGCCGAAAGACGGACCGCCGCATTGACCGCGCCATATTGCGCATAGCCGTTACGTCGTTCGGTTAACTCAAAGAAAAAACGTCCGGCGCTGAATGGGCGAGTATACAAGTGTAAAAACTCGCCACCGTTGCCGTCACGATCGTACAGGATCTGCTGCTGTTGCAGAACGTCGGCCTGCTCGCTGTCGCCGAACCGCGCCCGGAGATCCTCATAATAGTTGGCCGGAATAGGCAGTGCAGACGGTAACCCGTCGGGTAACGTTTCAAGCACCGCGGGCAAGTCCGCACAGGCAAACGCCGCATGCTGTAAGCCCGCGCCCTGATAGCAGGCCACCGAGCGCGCAATCTGCGTGGCGCGACTTTGGGAAATATTCAGCGCCAGGCGAATATTTCCCTGCGGGCTGTGTACCGCCAGGCTGCGCACCAGCCCGTAAGGATCGGGCATCGTCTGCTCATGCTCGAGCGTGAAGCCAAACACGGTGCGGAAGAACATTACCCAGTTATCGCGGCTATCGGCCTCCATCCCTAACGCCAGATGATCGATGCCGAGTAGACCTGAAGTCGACACCGGCGCGTTGAGTTCAAAGTCGCGGGCGTAGATATCATCACCCTCTTCTACCAGATAAATCAGGCTGCCGTCCGGCGCGCATACCGCCGGTATAGTGCTTTCATTTGGCCCGACCTCGCCTTGCCAGGTGGCGTAGCCGTACGCTTTTGCCCGAGCGATAATCGGCGCACTGCGGCTGACGCGCAGCGCCATGGCACACAGAGAAATGCCGTGGCGCTGCCAGAAATGGTCGGCCCAGCTGTGCGGCTGGTGATTGACAATCACCCGCGCGCCGCCGTTTTGCCACAGACTCACTTTTTTACTGCGGTGCATTCCCTGCTGCTGGAAGCCCATTTGGCTAAGGCTGGTGCCGAGCTTTTTCGCTTCAGCAGGACTGGCGGCAAATTCAATAAATTCCGGACCCTGATATTCCGGCAGCGCAGGCAGCGAACAGAGTTCGGCATCTGTTTCAGGTAATTGCTGACGGGTTTGTTCTTCCAGCCACAGCAACGAACGATAGCCGTCCTTCGCGGTTGCGCCGTTTGGCGAGGCACGAAAACCATCGTTGAACACTTCCAGCGACCACGGGCCACGATAGCCGCGTCGGGTTAAATCGGTGGCAAATTCCACCACGGGAAGTTCGCCCTGACCCGGGAAGCAGCGGAAATGGCGGCTCCATTCGAGCACGTCCATTTTCATCACCGGCGCATCGGCCAACTGCAGGAAGGTAATTTTATCGACCGGCACTTCATCCAGCCGCGCCAGCGTGTCACCCAGTGCCAGCACGTGGAAGCTGTCGAACACAATCCCCATCGCCGGGCTATCGACAGCTTTAACGCGCTGCCACGCCTGATGCCAGCGGTTCACCTGCCTGCCCCAGGCCAGAGCTTCGTATCCGACGTTGATTTTTTCACGTTCGGCCAGCTCTGCCAGCGCGCGCAGGTCGCTGATTTGCATGTCGATATCCGGGCTGGTGTCGGGCGCTACACTGCTGCATAACAGCAAGGTGTCACAGCCGAGTTGATGCATGAGTTCAAATTTGCGTCTGGCGCGCTCAAGGTTGGCGGCAAACTGCGGTCGGCTGGCGCCTTCGAAATCACGAAAGGGCTGAAAAAGCGTGATCTGCAAACCGAGATCGGCGGCCATTTGTCGGATATCCGCCGGTGAACCGGTATAATAGAGCAGATCATTTTCAAAAATTTCAACGCCCTGATAGCCTGCATCGGCAATGGCGCTCAGTTTTTCCGGTAAGGTGCCTGATATCGAGACGGTTGCGATGGAGCGCAGCATAGTGTCACCTGTCATGATCTTCGGGAAAGTTGAATATGAATCATTTGGTTCATGCGCGCCATAATTCGTTGCTAAATTGTGATCATTGTGTGTATTTTTTGTTCTAACCCGAAGCCGGAGTCGCTATGTCTGTTGTTGTTCACGATGAAGCCCAGAGCCTGAAAGAGAAGATTTTTGCCGCTGCCATCGCGGTTTTTGCCGAGCACGGCCTGGCCGGGGCGAGAATGGAACAGATAGCCGGAGAGGCGCAAACCACCAAACGGATGGTGGTCTATTACTTCAAAACCAAAGAGCAGCTGTATCAGGCGGTGCTGGAGCACGTCTACGCCCGCATTCGTGAAAACGAGCAGCAGTTGGGGCTGGAAAATTTACCGCCGGTCGAAGCGCTGGTGCAGTTGGTGAAATGGAGTGTGGCGTACCACGCGAGCCATGCGGATTTTATGCGGGTCATTTGCATGGAGAACATGCAGCGCGGGAAGTGGCTGAATGCGTCAGGTTTGCTGAAACCGCTGAACAAAAGCGCCCTGTCGATTCTGGAAAATATTCTCGACCGTGGTCAGCAACAGGATATTTTTCAGCAAGGCGTCGAGGCCCGGGACGTGCACCGGTTGATCAGCAGCTTCAGTTTTTACCAGGTGTCTAACTTTTACACCTTTAATAGCCTTTATCTGGAAGGCCCGTTGCCGGAAATTGACGACCCGGAACTGGTGGCGCATCACTCAGAAATTGCCGTGAAAGCGGTTTTACGCTTTGTGATTGCCTGATTATTGACCCGCCAGCGCAGTGATGACACGTTCCATCGCCTCACGGGTCTGTTCACTGCGTTTTATCTTTTGGTTAGCAAGCGATGTGCGTAATACGCCAGCAATGACAATGTGTTTGGGCTCCTGTCCCAGGTCGCGCATCTCGAGTACGACCTTGCCGACCACCCGGCACATTTCCTGATACAGCGCGTCATCTTTACCTTGATTGCCCATCTGTTGCTCCTGCTAACTCATTAATTTTCAATTCATTACTGATGATAGCGTCTTTCGGGTTAACTTTCGCCATTAGATTCTGTTACAAAGTACAGATCGCATCGTAATGATTTTGTTAAGCGCTATCGTCTTGTTCTGAAACGGCGTTTTCATTTTCCTTTTTACCCGTAACCTCGTATAATACGCACCGATTCTTTCTTGAATGGTTTCAGCGCATTGGACTGCATAAAAAATAACGTAAAACTTCATCCAACCTTCGTAGCTGAAAACCAGGCTCACTTTCCTCTGCACGCTTTTTTGATGTCACCTATCCTTATCTCGTGGCATCGCGACTTTCGTAATACAGGTTTACCTTCGTGGCAGTGCGCCCACGATCCAAATTTTCCTATTCCTTCTCTCTCAACTTAAAGACTAAGACTGTCATGAAAAAGACCAAAATTGTTTGCACCATCGGTCCAAAAACCGAATCCGAAGAGATGCTGACCAAAATGCTGGACGCTGGCATGAACGTGATGCGTCTGAACTTCTCTCACGGCGACTACGCTGAACACGGCCAGCGCATCAAGAACCTGCGCAACGTGGTGAGCAAAACCGGTAAGACTGCGGCTATCCTGCTGGATACCAAGGGCCCGGAAATCCGTACCATTAAACTGGAAGGCGGCAACGACGTCTCCCTGAAAGCTGGCCAGACCTTCACCTTCACCACGGACAAAACGGTTGTCGGTAACACCGAAACCGTGGCCGTTACCTACGAAGGTTTCACCAACGATCTGAGCGTCGGCAACACCATTCTGGTTGATGACGGTTTGATCGGTATGGAAGTTACCGCTATCGAAGGCAACAAGGTTGTTTGTAAAGTACTGAACAACGGCGACTTGGGCGAAAACAAAGGCGTTAACCTGCCAGGCGTTTCCATTGCTCTGCCAGCGCTGGCTGAGAAAGACAAACAGGACCTGATCTTCGGTTGCGAACAGGGCGTTGACTTCGTTGCAGCGTCCTTTATCCGTAAGCGTTCTGACGTGCTGGAAATCCGTGAGCACCTGAAAGCCCACGGCGGCGAAAACATCCAGATCATCTCCAAAATCGAAAACCAGGAAGGCCTGAACAACTTCGACGAAATCCTCGAAGCGTCTGACGGCATCATGGTTGCTCGTGGCGATATGGGCGTTGAAATCCCGGTTGAAGAAGTTATCTTCGCGCAGAAGATGATCATCGAAAAATGCGTGCGTGCACGTAAAGTGGTTATCACCGCGACCCAGATGCTGGATTCTATGATCAAGAACCCACGTCCAACCCGCGCTGAAGCCGGTGACGTTGCGAACGCCATCCTCGACGGTACCGATGCCGTCATGCTGTCTGGTGAATCTGCGAAAGGTAAATACCCGCTGGAAGCTGTGACCATCATGGCGACCATCTGCGAACGTACTGACCGCGTAATGAGCAGCCGTCTGGACTTCAACAACGACAGCCGTAAGCTGCGCATCACCGAAGCAGTTTGCCGCGGTGCGGTAGAAACTGCTGAGAAACTGGAAGCGCCACTGATTGTTGTTGCGACCCAGGGCGGTAAATCTGCTCGTGCAATCCGTAAATACTTCCCGGATGCCACTATCCTGGCGCTGACCACCAACGAACTGACTGCACGTCAGCTGGTGCTGTCTAAAGGCGTTAACGCGCAGCTGGTGAAAGAAATCTCTTCTACTGATGATTTCTACCGTCTGGGTAAAGAAGTTGCATTGCAGAGCGGTCTGGCTCAGAAAGGTGACGTTGTGGTGATGGTTTCTGGTGCGCTGGTACCAAGCGGAACCACCAATACTGCATCCGTTCACGTACTGTAATTTCGGTTCAGTCGACTTAATTTGCACAAAAGCGCCCTCGCGGCGCTTTTTTTATTCCTTCTTTAGCCTCATTTAATAAAATTGCAAATCGGATTTCACTATTTAAGTTTTGATTATCTAAGATGAATCCGATTAAATCGTACTGTTTTCACACAGATTTTTGCGCTTCCCGCTCCGTTCAGGTGTTTCTTTGAGCGAACGAACAAAAATAAGCGTCTTCCACTAAAAAAATATTCTCAACATAAAAAACTTTGTGTAATACTTGTAACGCTACATGGAGATTAACTCAATCTAGAGGGTATTAATAATGAATCGTACTAAACTGGTACTGGGCGCGGTAATCCTGGCTTCTACTATGCTGGCAGGTTGTTCTTCTAACGCTAAAATCGATCAGCTGTCTTCTGACGTTCAGACTCTGAACGCTAAAGTTGACCAGCTGAGCAACGACGTGAACGCAATGCGTTCTGACGTTCAAGCTGCTAAAGACGACGCAGCACGCGCTAACCAGCGTCTGGACAACCAGGCTCACTCTTACCGTAAGTAAGAGTACCTGTAATAAAAATGGCGCACATTGTGCGCCATTTTTTTTGCCTGTTAATGACCTTTCCGCGTTATTGCATTACCCGCGTTTCATTCGCCGTTGCAGGCGACCCATTCTGAACCGAAAGCACCTGATTCTGCCCTGTCGACACCGGCGTTACGCCTGATGACACAACCACCGGAATACCTGCCCGACGATACATTGCTTTATCCGCCATCACCTTGTCGGTGCCTTTGTCGCTGGCGAACTGTGAATAGCCCGCCGGGAGCACGTAGGTCATGGTCTGCGGGTTCTGGGTTTCATCCTGCGTTAGCGGACGGTGTACTTCCATATAGCGCGTACCGTTCGGCTCAATCGAATATTTCACCGGCTGGTTAATCACCTGCACTGGCGTCCCGACCCGCACCTGCGCAAACAGCGCTTTAATGTCATCGGTGAACATCCGCATACAGCCGGAGCTGACGCGCAGCCCGACGCTGCTCTGCGCATTGGTCCCGTGAATCAGATACTCACCGTTACCGTACGCCAGACGCAATGCGAAGCGCCCCAGCGGGTTATTAGGCCCTGCGGGTACTACCGGCGGCAGCGTGATACCTTTCTCCTGTGAGCGCTGGCGGATGCCCGCTGTTGGCGTCCAGGTCGGATTCGGGATTTTTTGCCCGACGCGGGTGGTCATTTCAGGCGTTTCAAGCCCAAGCTGGCCGATGCCTAATGGATACACCTGCACCGTATTGCCGCCCGGTGGGAAATAATAGAGTCGCAGTTCCGCCAGATTGACCACAATGCCTTCCCGCGGGACGTCAGGCAGCAGCAATTGAAGTGGAATAATCACCTGCGTTCCCGGTTTCGGCACCGGCGCAATCGTGTTATTCGCTTCAAGGATAATCATCGCGGCGGTATCAAAGCGCCGGGCAATGGTTTGCAGGCTATTGTCGCCCTCCTGCACCGTGTAGGTCTGGTTTTGTCCCACGAGGCGGCTACCGTTAGCCGGTAAGGTATATTCAACCGCTCTGGCGGCCTGAGACGCGCCGAGAGCACCTAAGAGCATTAATGAGATGAGAGATGCGCGTTTCATACTGAGTTTCCCTTTTTGTCACTGACAGAACGCCAGAAAGCTGAACCCACCCGCGAGGCGGAATCCCCACCTCGCGTTACAGAATGAAAGCTGTATTTTAAGATTAGTTTAGCTAAAACTCAGAGCCTGCGCGCGAATTGCGCGGATCATCGCTTCAAGCCCCTGCGAACGCGAGGGCGTAAGGTGTTGGGTCAGCGCCATTTTCTCAAACCACGGGCGCACATCAAAAGCCAGAATGTCCTGGGCGGTCATCTGATGGTAGAGAATAAATACGACGGCAATCAGTCCCTTAACGATAGCAGCGTCGCTGTCGCCCTGCAGTTCAATCCGCCCGTCGGCATTACGTTCCATCACAATCCACACCTGACTCTGGCAACCCTGAATAATATTTTCCGGGTTATGCGCGTCCTCATTCAGCGGGGCTAAACGCTGGCCCAGCTCAATGATATACAGGTATTTTTCTTCCCAGTTGGCGCAACGACTGAAGTTACGCAACAGCTTATCTTTGTCCGGCAATGCGGCCATAGAGCCTCCCTGTCAGCCCAGTAAACGATGAATACGTTTCAATCCTGCCACCAGACGGTCCACCTCTTCAACCGTGTTGTACATCGCAAGCGACGCGCGACACATGGCTGGCACGTTAAAGAACGCCATCAGCGGCATGGCGCAATGGTGTCCGGTCCGCACCGCAATACCGTAGTTATCGAGGAAACTGCCGACATCATAGGCGTGATGTTTACCGAGATTAAAGGCGATAACGCCGAGTCGATTTTGCGGGCCGTACAGCGTGATATCCGGCACCGTTGCCAGCTCAGCCAGCGCGTAATGCATTAAGGTGTGCTCGTAATCGGCAATATTGTCCAGACCCAGCCCGCTGACATACTCCAGCGCTGCTCCGAGAGCGATAATCCCGCCGGTGTTTGGCGTACCCGCTTCGAAGCGCCACGGCGCTTTCGCCCAGGTGGTGCCTTCCGTCAGACTGACAGTGGCAATCATTGAGCCCCCGCCTTCCCACGGGGGCATATCCTGCAAAATCGCTTCTTTCACGTACAGCACGCCGATGCCAGTCGGGCCGTACAGCTTATGCGCCGAGAAAACATAAAAATCGCAATCCAGGCTTTGGACATCCACGGTGTGATGCATCACCGCCTGTGCTCCGTCAATCAACACTTTTGCGCCGTGCTGATGCGCCAGTTCGATCAGCGCCTGCACCGGGTTTTCCGTGCCGAGCACATTCGAGACCTGCGTGACTGCCAGCAGCTTCGTGCGTTCGTCAAACAGACCGGGGATCGCATCCAGTTGCAGCGTGCCGTCCGCGTTGAGTGGGATCACGCGCAGTTCCGCTCCTACGCGCGCGCAGAGCATCTGCCACGGCACGATGTTGGCGTGGTGTTCCATCTGACTGATAACGATGTTATCGCCCTGTGCGACGTGGCTGTCGCCCCAGCTGTTTGCCACCAGATTGATGCCTTCGGTGGTGCCGCGCACAAAGACCAGTTCTTCAGCCGAACGGGCATTGAGGAAGTTAGCCGCCTGTTGGCGTACCTGTTCCATACGGGTCGTCGCTTCAGCGCTCAGGGTGTGAATGCCGCGGTGAACCGCCGCATAACCGTGACGGTAAAACTCCGCTTCGGCGTCGATCACCGCGTTGGGTTTTTGCGCGCTGGCCGCGCTGTCCAGATACGCCAGCGGTTGGCCATTGACTTCACGGGTCAGCAGCGGGAAATCAGCGCGCACCCGTTCAATGGAAAATGTCATGCTCTTCCTCCCGGTAAACGCTGGCCAATCCGCGCCAGCACTTCACGTCTGATAGACTCATCGCTGATGGCTTCAGTCAGCTCAGCGGCAAACGCATACATGATCATCTGCTGGGCGGCCTGCTGTTTAATTCCGCGCGAACGCAGATAGAACAACTGTTCGTCGTCGATACGCCCGATGGTCGCGCCATGGCTGCACTTCACGTCATCGGCATAGATTTCCAGCTGTGGCTTGGTGTCCACTTCTGACAGTTTTCCGAGCAGCAGATTGTTGTTGGTCATCTGCCCGTCGGTTTTAATCGCGTGCTGTGCGACGTTGATAATCCCGTTAAACACCGCCCGGCCTTTATCGCTCACGATAGTTTTATGCAGCTGACGGCTGTTGCAGTAGCCCTTGTTATGCTCCAGCCAAGTGCGGGTGTCACACACTTCATTGTTCACCGGCATCGCCAGGCTATTGATGCGCAGCGTGGTGTTTTCGCCGTTGAGTTGGGTGCTGGTGTTATGTCGTAGCACGAGGCCACCGAGCAGGAAACTGTGGCTCGCCGCGCTGGCATCCTGACCGAGCTGAATGTCGTTATGACCGAAGTGATAGCTGGTCGGGTTTTCGAACGCGAGCTTGATATGTTGCAGATGGGCGTTGTCCGCGACCTGCATCGTCAGTCGGGAACCGGTAAAGTGCCGCGCGTCGTTCAGACTGACGTAATGTTCAATGACCTTCGCTTCCGCACCCTGTGCCAGTTCCAGATGATGACGATAATGTGCCGTGTTCATCACCTCACCCTCAGCGCCTTGGGTGATATGCATCAACAGCAACGGTCTGGCAGGACGTTGATTACGTGCCACCTGAATATGCGTCACCGTCTGCGCCAGGCTTTCCGTGAGGTGCAGGAACACTTCCGGCTGGACCGCCGCAGGGAGCGCCTCACGCGCGTTATCCACCGTGACCTGGAAACCGCTGTCCGCCAGCTCATCGCTCAGTTCGCGAATGAATTGGCCATTCACAAATACCATTCGCAGCGCGTCGACAGGCAACGCTAATGTGTCGCGCTGTTGCGCATCAATCGTCGCCTCAGCGCTGACAAACTGACTGTTCAGCAACCCATCCAGTGGCGTGTATTTCCAGTTTTCCTGCTTACGCGTTGGCAGGCCGAGACGAAGCATCTGCTGCAGGTGCTGTTCCGAATGCGCCGTGCGCGCGGTGCTTTGCGCCTCGAACAGATGATGCCATTGCTGCAGCGCGTTACTGCTGTTCGGTAAGCCAGCCATAGCCCTGCTCCTCCAGCTGTTTTACCAGCGTGAAATCGCCGGATTTAACAATACGGCCCTGGTACAACACGTGCACAAAGTCCGGTTTGATGTAATCAAGAATACGCTGGTAGTGGGTGACGATAATAAACGCCCGTTTGCCGTCACGCAGCGCATTGACGCCGTCGGAGACAATTTTCAGCGCATCGATATCCAGCCCCGAATCTGATTCATCAAGAATGCACAGTTCTGGCTCAAGCACCGCCATTTGTAGAATGTCGTTACGCTTTTTCTCACCGCCGGAGAAACCGACGTTGACTGAACGGGTCAGCAAATCTTCCGGCATTTTCAGCAATTTGATTTTCTCTTCCATCAGATCCTGAAAATCAAAGCGGTCGAGTGATTCCTGGCCGCGATATTGCCGCACCGCGTTAAGTGCCGTTTGCAGGAAAAACTGATTGCTGACGCCGGGAATTTCCACCGGATACTGGAAGGCCATGAAAATGCCTTCTCCGGCGCGATCTTCTGGCGCCAGTTCCAGCAGGTCTTTGCCTTTGAATTCAACCGTGCCGCCAGTCACTTCGTAATCTTCACGCCCGGCGAGCGTCGCCGACAGGGTACTTTTCCCGGAGCCGTTTGGCCCCATGATGGCATGCACTTCGCCCGGGCGAATATCCAGATTAAGCCCGCGCAGGATCTCTTTATCTTCTACCGCTACCTGTAAATCTTTAATGCTTAACATGTGTGTCCCTTAATGCTTAACCGACGCTATGTTCGAGGCTGATCGCCAGCAATTTTTGTGCTTCGACCGCAAACTCCAGTGGCAGCTCTGAGAAAACGTCCTTACAGAAACCGTTAACGATCATCGAAATCGCGTCGTCTTCGCTGATGCCGCGTTGCAGACAGTAGAACAGCTGGTCTTCACCAATGCGCGAGGTCGTGGCCTCGTGCTCGAGTTGGGCGCTGTTGTTACGACATTCGACGTACGGAAAGGTATGCGCCCCGCTGTCCGGGCCAATCAGCATCGAGTCACACTGGGTGAAGTTACGGGCGTTGGTCGCCGTCGGCATGATTTTGACTAAGCCGCGATAGCTATTCTGGCTGTGTCCGGCGGAGATCCCTTTCGAGATAATGGTCGATTTGGTGTTTTTACCGATGTGGATCATCTTGGTGCCGGTGTCGGCCTGCTGATGCCCGGCGGTCAACGCCACCGAGAAGAACTCACCGATGGAGTTATCGCCGCGCAAAATGCAGCTCGGGTATTTCCAGGTAATGGCTGAACCGGTTTCCGACTGGGTCCATGACATTTTGCTGTTTTCGCCTTCGCACAGGGCGCGTTTGGTCACGAAGTTCAGAATGCCGCCGGTGTTGTTGTCGCCCGGGAACCAGTTCTGTACCGTGGAATATTTCACTTCCGCATCTTTGTGGATGATCACTTCCACCACCGCGGCATGCAGTTGATAGCTGTCGCGGACCGGAGCCGAACAGCCCTCGATATAACTGACGTAGCTGCCTTCATCGGCCACCAGAATCGTGCGCTCAAACTGGCCGGTTTTTTCGGCGTTGATGCGGAAATAGGTCGACAGTTCCATCGGGCAGCGCACGCCTTTCGGCACATAAATGAAGGTGCCGTCGGAGGCGACCGCGGCGTTCAGCGCGGCAAAGAAGTTATCGTTGCCGGGCACCACGGTGCCGAGATATTTCTGCACCAGTTCGGGATAGTCGTGAATAGCCTCGCCGAACGAACAGAAAATTATGCCCTGCTCGCCCAGTTTTTCCCGGTAGGTGGTCGCGACAGAGACGGAGTCAAATATCGCGTCGACCGCTACCTCGCGCCCTTCACGTACCGGCACACCGAGCAGGCTAAACGCATCCTCGACTTCCTGACTCAGGAACGCATTGGCCCCGGTTTGCTGAACCGCACCGGGTTCAGAGGCGCAAGTTTCATCGCAGTTACCGCATGACGGGGCTGAGTAATAGCTGTAATCCTGATAATTCAGCTTGTCATAATGCGCTTTCAGCCAATGCGGCTCTTCCATTTCGAGCCATGCCCGGAACGCGTTCAGGCGGAATTCGAGCATCCACGCCGGCTCGTTACGTTTGGCCGAAATGGCGCGCACCACCTCTTCGCTGATCCCTTTCGCCAGTTCGTCGGTCTGCAGGTGGGTAAAGAACCCTTCTTTATAATTGAGCTGACCACCGGCCCAGGTTTTGACATCGTCAGTTGCTTCAGTATTACGTGACATAATTACTCCGCCTGCACCCCAAAACTTTCACCACAGCCACATTCATGCTGGGCCTTCGGGTTGTGAAACTTAAAGATCTGATTTAAGCCTTCGCGCACATAATCGACTTCCGTGCCGTCGATAAAGGGCATCGCCTGTAATGACACCCACAACTTCGCGCCGTCAGACTCAAACAGCAGATCGTCTGCTTTCGGTTCGGTAACGGTATCCAGTACGTAAGCAAAACCCGCACAGCCGGAGGTTTTGACCCCCAGACGGATCCCCTGCACGTCCTGCTGGATTGCCAGGTCGCACACATGGGCCGCCGCAGCGGGCGTCAGGCTGATTCCGCGCCAGGAAAAATCAGCTGGGTTGAAGGTTTCTGAATGCAATTCCATAGGTCCACCTTATACGTTGAAGCCAACAGGGCATCCCTCTATGTTAGTGATAATGATTATCACTTCAACCCCTTGTCAGCAGGGGCTTTCCGCGGAATGCCTCCAATAGAGGGCTTTTACTAAGCATAGACCCTGTGCGCAGACTGGACAGGGCTATCGGGAAATGTTCAATACATTGAAAAATAAATGCTTTAACTTCAACGGCGGAGAAAAAATGCGGCAATGAAAAGATGTATAGAAAATACCAATTTATGAGATAGGAATTGCTGTCTGCGGCGATAATAAAAAAGCCCCGTGGCGGAGGCTCACGGGGCTTTCAGGAAAAACAGGTTCGTTAGTAAAGCGACGCCTGACCCGCCGGGCGCGTTTTGAAGCGGCGGTGCACCCATAAATACTGCTCTGGCGCACGCAGGATCTCTTTTTCGATGACTTTGTTCATATAACTCGCGGCCTTGAACTCGTCTTCAGTCGGGTAATCGGTCAGCGGTTCACTGATGTACAGACTGTAACCCCGGTTATTGGCTTTACGCACCATGGTGATGGTCAGCAGGTCGGAACCTGACAAGCGTTGAAGCACAAACGTACCGTTGGTGGTCGCCGCCTCCGGGACATTAAAGAATGGCGCAAAGGTACTGCCTTTCGGGCCGTAATCCTGATCCGGGGCAAACCAGACCGCTTCCCCGGCTTTCAACGCGCTCACCAGGCCCCGCAGATTACGGCGGTCGATCATCGCTTTATTGGAACGCAGACGGCCTTTAGTTTGCACCCACTCCATCAATTTGCTGTTATGCGGACGGTAAGTTGCCATCATGGGACGGCACAGGCCCATCGTTCTGCCACCCAGTTCCAGCGACATGAAATGCACGCCGACCACCATAACGCCTTTTTTGTTTTCAAGCGCTTTGGTCAGGTTTTCGTAGCCTTCAACATCAAACCATTTTTTAACCCGGGCATCGCTCCAGAACCAGGCCATACCGGTTTCAATTAAACCCATTCCGAGAGAAATAAAATTCTGCTCAATGAGTTTCTCTTTTGCTTCGTCAGTCATATCCGGGAAACAAAGTGTTAGATTTCTTGACGCAATCTTTTCTCTTCTTTTCAAAAATGGGCGCGCGGCGCGGCCGAGAGAAGATCCGATAATATAGAGCAGAGGATAGGGAAGTTGGACGAGCAACCACAGCACACCTAAACCAAACCAGGTTAACCAATTGCGAGGGTGTAGCAGCGATTTGTCGAAGGCTTTTGCCATCGTTAATTCCTGTAAGCATGTGAACCAGTAACGCATAAGGAAAAAACGAAGAAAATCATCAATCTTTAGGCGATACGTTGTGAATTTTCACGTCGATTAAAAGCCAGTTTTAACCGAAACGCCAAAAGTCTCTTTGCAAAAATGAATCCAGAAGAGAGACAACAGTGGCTTCCGTGGAATGCAGGCGAACTGCTGCGATGAGGATGCAACATCTGCCCGGAAAAAGAAAGTGAATTAATCTGAAGCTTCAGTTAACTGCGAAGTAATAAAACGGGACCCTTCTTAGGGTTCAGTCCAATAAACCATCAGCCATTCTCATCATTCAATCCAGGAATGTGGATTAATGAAGTAACTCGCCACAAATAAGGGCGAAAAGCACCGTGATTCGGTGCTTTAATTGCTCTTTTATTGTTCAGTTATTCTAAACCACCGCCGTGGTGAGTCGGGATGTGCAGCACAATTTGCCGTGCTCATCGAAGATCTCTATCTGCCAGACCTGATGACGGCGTCCGGCATGCAGCGCTTTACAGACGCCGCGCACCCTTCCGCTGCGCACGGCGCGAATGTGATTGGCGTTCACTTCAACGCCCACCACCTTTTCATCACCTTCGGTGCAGAGATAGCCCGCCACAGAACCCAGCGTTTCGGCCAGCACCACAGACGCACCGCCGTGCAGCAAACCAAACGGCTGATGCGTGCGACTGTCCACCGGCATGGTGGCTTCCAGGCTGTCGTCAGACAGACCTTCAAAGCGAATATCCAGCAGGCCAACCATGTTGCCCTCGCCCATCGCATTGAGTGCATCCAGCGTCGCGCTACGTTTCCAGATCATCCTATAATCTCCAGTAAAGCCTGCAACGGATGGCGTACGCCGCTGCCCTCAACGCGCTTCACTTGGCTGCGACAGGAATATCCCGTGGCCAGACAGCGGTTGCGAGGCAGGCGTTGCATCGCCTGCTGCCAGGACAAAGCATAAATGCCCAATGAGTTCGCGTGATTCTTCACTTCATGGCCATAGGTTCCGGCCATGCCGCAGCAGCCCACGCTGACGCTTTCCAGCTTCGCACCAAAGCGAGCGAATATAGACGCCCACTGTTTGGGTGCCATCGGCAGCGCAGTCACTTCGGTACAATGACCGAACAGATACCAGGCCTCACCGCTAACATCACGCAGTTCTGTATTTTCCAGGGCTTTCGGCAACCACTCATGCACCAGTTGAACCTGGAAATCACCACGTTTTTCGCCGAGCGTTTGCTTATATTCGTCGCGATAGCACAGCACCAGCGCCGGATCGACGCCCACCATCGGCATCTCAAGTTGCGCCACACGGTTGAGAAAATCAGCCGTTTTCTGTGCCGTTTTCGCAAAGCGCGCCAGGAAGCCTTTAATGTGCTGCGCTTTACCGTTCGGTGAGAACGGCAGGACGACCGGCTGATAGCCAACGCGTTCCACCAGTCGGACGAAATCTGCCACCACCTGCGCGTCGTAGTAGCTGGTGAACGGATCCTGCACCACCAGCACCATTTTCGCTTTTTGCTCCGAACTCAGTGCCTCGAGCTGTTCAAGGGTCAGATTCGCCGAGCGATGTCCCACCATCTGCTGCTGTAGCGATGGCGTTGACAGCAGCGGCAGGTCAATCATGCCGATGTGCTTCTTTGACAAATTCTTGACCCAAGGCTGGCTGATAAAGAAGTTGAACGTTTTCGGCGCGCGCGCCATAAGTGGCGCATAGCTTTCGACCGTGGCGACCACGTGATCACGCATCGGGCGTAAATAGCGGGTGTGATACAGCTGCAGGAAACGTGAACGGAAATCAGGCACGTCGATTTTGATCGGGCACTGCGTTGAACAGGCTTTGCAGGCCAAGCAGCCGGACATCGCCTCTTTCACTTCGTGCGAGAAATCGTATTCGCCTTTGTTGGCATGCCAACTGTTGCGCGTCCGTTCAATCAGGCCCCGCAGGCTGGCGCGTTTTTCCGGCAGTTCTTTTTCAAGCTTGAGCGGATCAATACCGCGATCGGCCAACAGACGCAGCCATTCGCGCACCAATGTGGCGCGACCTTTTGGCGAATGCATCCGGTCGCTGGTGATTTTCATCGACGGACACATCGGGCTGTTCACATCGAAGTTAAAACACAGACCGTTGCCGTTGCACTCCATCGCCCCGCGCCAGGAAGTGCGCACTGAAATCGGGATTTGCCGGTCGAAGGTGCCGCGCTTGACCGCATCCACCTTCATCATCGGCGCATCCACGCCTTCCGGCGGACAAATTTTTCCTGGGTTAAGACGGTTATTAGGGTCGAACACCGCCTTCACTTTGCGCAGCTCACCGTACAGCGTTTCGCCAAAGAAAGCTGGGCTGTATTCCGCACGGAAACCTTTGCCGTGTTCGCCCCACAGCAGGCCGCCATATTTTGCCGTCAGCGCGACAACATCATCGGAAATCTGTTTCATCAGGATTTCCTGCTGCGGGTCGCACATGTCCAGCGCCGGGCGAACGTGCAGCACGCCCGCATCGACGTGACCAAACATGCCGTAGCTGAGGCCATGCCCGTCGAGCAGCGCGCGGAATTCGACGATGTAATCCGCCAGATGCTCTGGAGGCACGCAGGTATCTTCGGCAAACGGAATCGGTTTGGCTGCGCCTTTGGCATTGCCGAGCAGGCCGACCGCTTTTTTGCGCATCGCGTAAATTCGCTCGATGCCGTCCAGTTCATTGCAAAGCTGCCAGCCGATGACGCCGCCCTCGCCTGCGGCGATAAGCGCATCAAGACGCTGGCACAGGGCGCTCACCTGACCGGCGATCAGCGCTTCATCATCACCAGCAAATTCCACGATATTGAGGCCGAGCATCTCTTTGTCCGGCACGTCGGTAATAAGTTCGTTGACGGAGTGCCAGACGATATCTTCCCGCGCCAGATTCAGCACTTTCGAATCGACGGTCTCCACCGACATCGCACGCGCATCGACCATAAATGGCGCATTGCGCAACGCCGAATCGAAGGAATCATATTTGACGTTCACCAGGCGACGTACTTTCGGCAGGCGCGTGATATCCAGCCGCGCTTCGGTGATGAACGCCAGCGTGCCTTCCGACCCGGTTAACACACGGGTCAGGTCAAACTCAGTCATCTCGTCATTGAAGACATGACGCAGATCGTAACCGGTGAGGAAGCGGTTCAGTTTTGGGAAGCTGTCGATAATCAACTGGCGGTTTTCTTTGCAGCGCTCATACACCGTACGGTAAATGCGCCCGCTGGCCGACTGCTCCTTAGCCAGCGTTTCCGCCAGCAGCACCGGTACCGGCTGCGTATCCAGAATATCGCCGCCCAGCAACACCGCTCGCACGCCCAGCACGTGGTCAGAGGTTTTGCCATACACCATCGACCCTTGTCCGGACGCATCGGTGTTGATCATCCCGCCCAGCGTGGCGCGGTTACTGGTTGACAGTTCAGGCGCAAAAAAATACCCGTAAGGTTTTAGAAACTGATTAAGCTGATCTTTGATAACGCCCGCTTCTACCCGCACCCACCCCTCTTCGGGATTGATTTCAATGATGCGATTCATATAGCGGGACATATCAATGACGATGCCCTGATTCAGCGACTGGCCGTTGGTGCCCGTTCCGCCACCGCGCGGCGTAAAGACCAGCGAGCGGAAACGCTCTTCATCGGCAATGCGTGAAAGCAGCGCGACGTCAGCGGTTGAACGGGGAAAAACCACGGCATCGGGGAGGAGCTGATATATGCTGTTATCGGTCGCCATCGTCAGCCTGTCGGCGTAACGGGTGGCGGTATCGCCGGTAAAACCTTGTTGCTCCAGTGCCTGCAAATAATTCAGCACCAGCTGAACAACGCCGGGTGCCTGAGAAATCTGTGGGATCATGACGCTTGACCCTGCCTGACTAAGTTGTGTTGGACGGTTTTTACCCCAAATAATTCGAGTTGCATCCAGGCGGCAGGAGAGCGTAGCCCGATGAGCTTACACCAGTAAGTGATTCGGGAAAGCGAACGCAGCCAACACTGATGCAGCGAAGTATGTAGAGTATGTTTATCGTTTGCGTGTTGCCTAAACGTTGTATCACATTTTGAATGGATCAGCTTATTGGTTTTCGAGCCGATCATGGAAACGAAATAATTGATATTATTATCAGTAAATGGATTTATCCTCTGCACCTCTTTTAGGGCGTAACTACTAAGGTACAAAACGTATGACAACCCTTTCTCGGCCCCGTGATTTACCGCAAATTCTGCTGTCGGTGCTGTTTTTAACGCTCATGATCGTCGCCTGTTTATGGATAGTACAACCCTTCGTTCTGGGGTTTGCGTGGGCCGCGACAATCGTAATTGCCACCTGGCCAGTCCTGCTAAAACTCCAGCGTTTACTGTTTGGACGCCGCTCACTCGCGGTGTTGGTAATGACGCTGCTGCTGTTTTTACTGTTCGTGATTCCGGTTGCGCTGCTGGTTAACAGTCTGGTCGATGGCAGCGGTCCACTGGTTCATGCCATCACTTCTGGCAATATTTCCCTGCCGGATCTCGGGTGGCTGAATAGCATTCCTCTGGTTGGCAGCAAGCTGTACGCGGGCTGGCACAGCCTGTTGGACATGGGCGGCTCGGCGATTATGGCGAAAGTTCGCCCCTACATCGGCACCACCACCACCTGGTTTGTCGGCCAGGCAGCGCATATTGGTCGCTTTATGATGCACTGCGGTTTGATGCTGTTGTTCAGTGCGCTGCTCTACTGGCAGGGTGAAAAAGTGGCGTTTGGCGTGCGGTACTTTGCCACCCGTCTGGCGGCTAAACGTGGCGATGCTGCGGTGCTGCTGGCAGGACAAGCGATTCGCGCGGTGGCGCTTGGCGTGGTCGTCACCGCACTGGTGCAGGCGGTTCTGGGCGGTATTGGTCTGGCGATTTCCGGCGTGCCTTACGCGACGCTGCTGACTGTGGTGATGATTTTCTCCTGTCTGGTTCAGCTCGGTCCGTTGGTGGTGCTTATCCCGTCCATCATCTGGCTGTACTGGAGCGGCGACACCACTTGGGGCACGGTGCTACTGGTGTGGAGCTGCGTGGTTGGCACCATGGATAACTTCATCCGTCCGATGCTGATTCGCATGGGCGCCGACCTACCGATGGTGCTGATTCTCACCGGCGTTATCGGCGGCCTGATTGCGTTTGGCATGATTGGCCTGTTCATCGGCCCAGTGCTGCTGGCAGTATCCTGGCGTCTGTTTGATGCCTGGGTGCGCGAAGTGCCCCCCCCCGTCTGACGATGCTGAAGAAGTGCTTGAGGAACTCGAGTCTCTGGAAGCGAACCACGACAAGCTCGGCAACTGATAAAACATGGCCCGGACGCACCCATGCGCCGGGCCTAATACTTAAGCACTACTTATCGTTATTACCCCATCGCACCGCTATTCTGCTCAGAATCACTGCTAATGCCCATTCAGGGCTCTCAAATCCTTTACCTTTTTTTAACGATTAAGACCAATCTGATCGACGCAAAAATTCTGCATGCCTACTATTAGCTCACGGTTATAAATCAACACCTTGATTTATAAGCATGGAAATCCCCTGAGTGAAACAACGAATTGCTGTGTGTAGTCTTTGCCCATCTCCCACGATGGGCTTTTTTTTATCCTTTAATTCACTTCACAACGGCTCAGCATCCGCCAGTTTTTCGCCAATTCGCGCGTGGCTCCGCTGACATTTGCGATCACCGTGCCATGAATTTCTGCCGAGGACGACCCCGCCATTAGCGTAAATTCACCCGGTTCAACAATGCGTTTTCCGCTACGGTCGGTAAAGTTCAGCATATCGACAGGCACGTAGAAAGTCAGCGTCGCCGCCTGGTTCGGCGCCAGCTCCACGCGCTGGAACGCTTTGAGCTCTTTCACCGGACGCACCATCGACGCCACGTTATCGCGCACATACAGTTGCACCACTTCGCTGCCGCGACGTTCGCCGATGTTGGTCAGCGTGACCTGCACGGCAATTTCGCCCTCGATAACCACTTCAGGCGTGATAAGCGTCAACGCGCTCCACTGGAACTGAGTCCAGCTTTTACCGTAGCCAAACGGATAGCGGCTGCCGAAATGGAACGCGAACGGCGTGCCACCGCTTTTCAGTTTGTGATTGTAGTAATACGGCATTGCACCGGCGCTTTTCGGCACGCTGACCACCAGCCGCCCTTGCGGTTCGGCGCGTCCGGTCAGGACATCGGCAATGGCCCAGCCGCCTTCCTGCCCCGGAGCCCAGGCCATCATCAGCGCCGCCACCTTATCTTCCAGTCCTTGCAAGGTATACGGCCGCCCACCGGTCATCACGACCACCACCGGTTTGCCGGTGGCCACCAATGCTTCGAGAAGCTGTTGTTGAACGCCGGGCAGATTGAGTGAATCGGTATCGGAACCTTCGCCGACGGTCCCGCTCTGGAACAGTCCGGCTAAATCACCCACGCAGGCCACAACCACGTCGCTTTCTTCCGCCACACGCACCGCGTCCGCAATGAGTGAGGTATCCATAGACACCGGTGACTGCTGGACAGGTTTTCCGCTGCTGTCGCCCGGGAATACCGGCGCGCCCGCCATGCGTTTTTCGATAATGTGGCAGCCCCTGGCGTAGCGAACATGCTGTTCACCGAGCGTCTGGCGCAGCGCGTCCAGCGGGGTCGTCACCTGCGACGTTTGCTCCAGCATGTCGCTGATGATCAAATGCACCGGGAAGCTGTACCCGCTGAGCAGCGCAAGCGGATCGTCCGCTGTCGGGCCAACGACTGCCACCTGCGGTTTCCCGGTGAAAGGCAGCACGCCGTTGTTTTCCAACAGTGTCAGTGAGCGCGTGGCCACATCTCGCGCCGCCTGCCGCGTTTGCGCACGTTGCAGTTCCACCGCGTTTTCATCGGCGTACGGATGTTCAAACAGTCCGAGGCGAAATTTCTCGGTCAGCGTTCGAGCGACAATCTCATCGACTTTGCCCATCGATATCAGCCCGCGCTCCACGGCCTCAGCCAAGTGTCGTGCACAGTCATCTTTTGGCAGCTCGACGTCCAGCCCGGCATTGAACGCCAGTGCCGCGGATTCAGCCGCGTCATGAGACACGCCGTGATGCTGATGCAGCAGACTGATCCCGCCGTAATCGGCAACGATAATGCCGTCGAACCCCCACTGCTCACGCAAGATTTTGGTCATCAGGAAAGCGTCGCTGTGGCCCGGCTGATTATCAATGTCGTGATAGGCGGGCATCACCGATCCGGCGTTGGCGAGTTTGACCGCCATTTCAAACGGCAGCAGGAAGGTGTCGTTGAGTTCACAAAAGCCCAGATGCACCGGGGCATGGTTGCGTGCGCCTTCGCTGAACGAATGCCCGACGTAATGTTTTAGCGTCGCCAGCAGGTCGCGTTTTTCGCCCTGTAAACCGTCGACGTAGGCGCAGGCCATGACGCCGACCAGCCACGGGTCTTCGCCAAAGGTTTCTTCGGTCCGGCCCCAGCGCACATCGCGCGATACATCCAGTACCGGGGCTAACCCCTGATGGCAGCCCGTCGCACGGGCCTCATCGCCAATACAGGCGGCAGCGTGGCGTATGAGCTGTGGGTCCCAGGTCGAACCGTAGTTCAGCGGAGACGGAAACAGCGTCGCATCTTTGCACAGCAGACCGACCAGGCACTCTTCATGGAACAGCGCGGGGATCCCGAGCCGCGTTTCTTCCACCAGCATTTTTTGCAGACGATTTGCGGCACGTACCCCGGTTCGGGCATCGACAATGTGGGTGCCCAGCGGTCGGGTGATTTGCCCGACGCCGAGCGTCAGACGCTCATGCAACGAAGCCTGCGCGGATACGCCGGCAAATTCATCACTCATGTCGCTGCGTTCGCGGTGGTCGCCGGTTTCACTCAGCACCAGCCAATAGGCGTGCATCTGGGCAAACTTCTCTTCTGGCGTCATTCGCGCCAGCAAATCAGCAACGCGTTCAGCGACTGGACGCTGCGCATCCTTATACAGTGCGGTCATCAACTTCCCCTCCGTTAAGGTGTATCTGGTTGAGACGCAGTATTCAGAACCAAACGAAGGGCGACAATTGTCGAAATTAACAGCGAAGTTATGATTTTTCGTTTTGTTTCAATTCTGTGAAGGCGCTCGACAAACCGCGCCGCGCATAAAAAAACCCCGACAGCGCAGGCTGCCGGGGCTTTGATAGAACAATTATTTACGCAATTCGGCGAGGCTCAGCCAGGTCTGCACCACGGTATCCGGGTTCAACGACAGGCTGTCGATTCCTTCTTCCATCAGCCATGCGGCGAAATCTTCGTGGTCAGATGGACCCTGACCGCAGATGCCGACGTATTTACCCTGCTTCTTCGCTGCGCGAATCGACATCGACAGCAGCGCTTTCACCGCCTCGTTGCGTTCATCGAACAGCTCAGATACCACACCGGAGTCACGATCCAGACCCAACGTTAGCTGCGTCATGTCGTTAGAGCCGATTGAGTAGCCGTCGAAATATTCGAGGAACTGTTCCGCTAACAGCGCGTTGGACGGGATCTCGCACATCATGATAATTTTGAGACCGTTTTCGCCACGTTTCAGACCCTGACGCGCCAGCTCATCGATCACCGCTTTCGCTTGATCCACGGTACGCACGAACGGGATCATGATTTCCACGTTGGTGAGATCCATTTCGTTTCGCACGCGTTTCACCGCGTCGCACTCCAGCGCGAAACAGTCGCGGAAGCTGTCTGCCACGTAGCGACCTGCGCCACGGAAGCCCAGCATTGGGTTCTCTTCTTCCGGCTCGTAACGCTCGCCGCCCACCAGGTTGGCGTATTCGTTAGATTTAAAGTCAGAAAGACGCACAATCACGCGTTTCGGGTAGAACGCCGCGCCGAGCGTGGCGATCCCTTCAGTCAGACGGCCGACATAGAACTCTTTCGGTGAGTCGTAGCCTTTCATCATTTCGCGAATTTCGTTTTGCAGCTTCGCGTCCTGGTCGTCAAATTCCAGGAGCGCGCGTGGGTGCACGCCGATCATGCGGTTGATGATAAATTCCAGACGCGCCAGACCGACGCCTTCGTTCGGCAGGCAAGCAAAATCAAATGCACGGTCCGGGTTGCCGACGTTCATCATGATTTTCAGCGGCAGATCCGGCATGGTGTCGACGGTGGAGCTTTTTACGCTGAAGTCGAGCATTTCGGCGTAAACGTAGCCGGTGTCGCCTTCGGCGCACGACACAGTCACCTTCTCGTCATCCTTCATGCGCTCGGTCGCATCGCCACAGCCCACGACAGCCGGAATGCCCAGCTCACGGGCGATAATCGCCGCATGACAGGTACGCCCGCCGCGGTTGGTGACAATCGCCGCCGCTTTTTTCATGATCGGTTCCCAGTCCGGGTCGGTCATGTCGGTGACTAATACATCACCCGGCTGAATGCGGTTCATTTCACTGATATCGTGAATCACTTTCACCGGGCCTGCGCCGATGCGATGCCCAATGGCACGGCCTTCGGCAATGATTTTGCCCTGCGCGTGCAGGGTGTAACGCTCCGTCACCTGGCCGCGAGAACGCACCGTTTCCGGACGCGCCTGCACAATAAACAGTTTGCCGGTGTGACCATCTTTGGCCCACTCGATGTCCATTGGACGTCCATAGTGTTTCTCAATCTGTATCGCCTGTTTCGCCAGTTCCTGCACCTCGTCGTCGGTCAACGAGAAGCGGTCACGTTCAGCTTGCGGTACATCTTCGATACGTACCTGTTTCCCGTGTTCCTGGGTTGGGGCATACACCATACGGATCTTTTTCGATCCCATGGTGCGGCGCACGATGGATGGGCGACCTTTTTCCAGGGTCGGTTTGTGGACGTAGAATTCGTCCGGGTTCACCGCGCCCTGCACCACCATTTCACCGAGACCAAACGCTGAGGTGATGAACACCACCTGATCGAAACCGGATTCGGTGTCGATAGAGAACATGACGCCAGCGGAACCGAGGTCGGAACGTACCATGCGCTGCACGCCCGCAGAGAGCGCGACGCCGCGATGGTCATAGCCCTGATGCACACGGTAGGAAATTGCGCGGTCATTAAACAGGGAGGCGAAGACGTGCTTCACCGCCACCAGCACCGCGTCGTAACCCTGAACGTTGAGGAACGTTTCCTGCTGACCGGCGAAAGAAGCATCCGGCATATCTTCGGCAGTGGCGGAAGAACGCACGGCAAACGATGCGTCGGCATCGTCAGACGAAAGCTGGTTATAGGCCTGATGAATCGCCTGCTCCAGCTCTGGTGTAAAGGGAGTGTCGATAATCCATTGACGAATTTGCGCACCGGCTTTCGCCAGGGCGGAGACGTCGTCGATGTCGGTTTCATCCAGCAGCTGATAAATGCGCTGGTTCACGCCGCTCTGGTCGAGGAACTGATTGAACGCATCCGCCGTGGTAGCAAACCCGTTGGGTACGGAAACGCCCAAATCGGACAGATTAGTAATCATTTCACCCAGGGAGGCATTTTTGCCCCCAACGCTATCTACATCATTCATGCCGAGTTGGTTATACCAAAGCACCAGCGGTGACGAGCTATTGTTGGACATCGAAACAATTCCTTTATTTAAGAAAAGTGCCAGAACAAAACCGGCGACGTATTTATCCTGCCATAATTAACGTGACGGGAAAAAAGGTGAATCGTTCAAGCAAATTAATTTTTTGCTTTTTAAGACAGTTCCTCGAAACCCGTTAACTCCATGATTATTGAGGAATCCCACAAAAAAAGACGGTTTATAGCCTTTCAGCATAAAAATGAACACCCCTTTTCAGTTAAAATAAAAATACCATTTCATTTTTAAATTTGAGACAAAACCGACTCGGATGTGATTAAAATAAATATAGGCTTCATGGAATTAACTTAATTTACCGGATGGTCAAAATGGACAACAATGTAGATCGCCACGTATTTTACATTTCTGACGGCACTGCCATTACGGCCGAAGTGCTCGGGCACGCGGTGATGTCGCAATTCCCGTTGTCGGTCAACAGCATTACTCTGCCGTTCGTCGAAAGTGAAAGCCGGGCAAAGGCCGTGAAGGAGCAGATTGACGCAATCTATCAGCAATCTGGCGTCCGTCCGCTGGTCTTCTATTCGATCGTCATTCCGGAAATCCGCACCATTATTTTGCAAAGCGAAGGTTTCTGTCAGGACATCGTGCAGGCGCTGGTTGCGCCATTGCAGGAAGAACTGAAGCTCGACCCAACGCCGATTGCCCATCGCACTCACGGTCTTACGCCGGGCAACCTGACGAAATATGACGCCCGTATCGCCGCCATTGACTACACATTGGCGCACGATGACGGCGTTTCGCTGCGCAATCTCGATCAGGCACAGGTGATTTTGCTCGGCGTATCACGCTGCGGTAAAACCCCGACCAGCCTTTACCTCGCGATGCAGTTTGGGATCCGCGCCGCCAACTATCCGTTTATCGCCGACGATATGGATAACCTGGTGCTCCCCGCCGCGCTGAAACCGTTACAGCATAAATTATTCGGGCTGACCATCGACCCGGAACGTCTGGCTGCCATTCGGGAAGAACGCCGCGAGAACAGCCGCTATGCGTCGATGCGCCAGTGCCGCATGGAAGTCACGGAAGTCGAAGCGCTGTACCGTAAGAACCAAATCCCGTGGCTCAACAGCACTAACTATTCGGTAGAAGAAATCGCCACCAAAATCCTCGACATTATGGGACTCAGTCGCCGCATGTACTAACACACTAGTACATCATTGCAAAATGCGCTATTCTCTTTTTGCAATGTATGCGCATCACGTTGCTGAATGGGCGTTGAACCTTGAATTCAGCCGAGATTGGTTTATCGTGATGCGCATCACTTCCGGTATTCCTGCCGTAGAAGCCACCAAATTCTGAGAGTTCCAATGAACAAAACTGATGAACTGCGTTCGGCGCGCATCGACAGTCTGGTAACGCCTGCTGAGCTGGCGCAACGTTACCCTGTCACTTCCGAGGTTGCCGGTCACGTTACCGCCTCCCGCCGTCGCATTGAAAAAATCCTCAACGGCGAAGATAAACGTCTGTTAGTGGTGATTGGCCCCTGCTCCATTCATGACCTGGATGCGGCGATGGATTACGCGCATCGTTTGCAGGCGTTGCGTGAAAAGCACCAGTCGCGTCTTGAAATCGTGATGCGCACTTATTTCGAAAAACCGCGTACGGTTGTGGGCTGGAAAGGACTGATTTCCGATCCGGATCTCAACGGCAGCTATCGCGTGAATCACGGTATCGAGCAGGCGCGCAAACTGCTGTTGCAAGTCAATCAGTTGGGCGTACCCACTGCTACCGAGTTTCTCGATATGGTGACCGGTCAGTTCATCGCCGATTTAATCAGCTGGGGCGCGATTGGTGCTCGCACCACCGAAAGCCAGATCCACCGTGAGATGGCCTCCGCGCTCTCCTGCCCGGTTGGGTTCAAAAACGGCACCGATGGCAACACCCGTATTGCTGTAGATGCAATCCGTGCCGCCCGCGCCAGCCATATGTTCCTGTCGCCGGACAAAAACGGACAGATGACGATTTATCAGACCAGCGGTAACCCGTATGGCCACATCATCATGCGCGGCGGCAAAAAACCGAACTACCACGCGTCAGACATTGCGGCCGCCTGCGATACGCTGCACGAGTTTGATCTGCCGGAACAGCTGGTGATCGATTTCAGCCATGGCAACTGCCAGAAGCAGCACCGCCGTCAGCTGGATGTCTGTGACGATATTTGTCAGCAAATTCGCAATGGTTCGACGGCAATTGCCGGGATCATGGCGGAAAGCTTCCTGCGCGAAGGCACGCAAAAAATCGTGGCCGGACAGCCGCTGGTGTACGGACAGTCGATCACCGATCCTTGTCTGAGCTGGGAAGACAGCGAAATTCTGCTGGATAAACTTTCTGCCGCGATCGATACCCGCTTCTGATTATGCTTTTGGTGTCGGGCAAAATCGTTGCCCGACACGCCCTCGCTTTACCCGTCCCGCCGGGCAATATCCTGCTGTAATGAAACCCTCTTTTTTGATCCCGTCACCTATTTTTCACAAAAGGGGTTGCCGAGCTTTTTGATTTGTTGATAATGATTATCATTGTTACATTGATTGCTATTTTTAACACTATGACATCATCGGATACATTCCTGACCGCAGACAAACCATCCCCGACTCCCCATCCGCAGGCTGAAGACCGCCGGGTGAGTAGCAAAACGCTGCTAGGCGCGGAAGGACGCGTCATCATTGAGCATGATGGTCAGCAGTACCTGCTGCGCCAGACCCATGCCGGAAAATTGATCCTGACTAAATAAAAACCTTACACACAACATTTCGCCAGCCACCCAGGGACACGCCGAGGCAGCCAGCACTTTTCACCTTTTATGGAGAGTTGCATGCTACACCTGCATTCCGCGTCGCTGCGCCCATCGCTGGTCGCACTGGCTGTATTCGGCGCAATCACCACTCCGGCTTTCGCCGCCTCTGAACAAATGACCGTAACCGCCACCGGCAACGAACGCAGCGCGTTTGAAGCGCCGATGATGGTCACCGTTATCGACGCCGACACCCCTGAAGGCCAGACCGCCAGCTCCGCCGCAGATATGCTGCGCCAGGTCCCGGGTTTGACCCTTGACGGCACCGGCCGCACCAACGGTCAGGACGTCAATCTGCGCGGCTACGACCGTCGCGGCGTCCTGGTAATGGTCGATGGCATCCGCCAGGGCACCGATACCGGCCACCTCAACAGCACGTTCCTCGACCCGGCGTTGATCAAGCGTATCGAAGTCGTGCGTGGCCCCGGCGCAATGCTGTATGGCAGCGGCGCATTGGGCGGCGTGATTTCTTATGACACCGTTGATGCAGCAGACCTGCTGCGCGTGGGCCAGAACAGCGGCTACCGCGTGTTTGGTACCGGCGGCACCGGCGATAACAGCCTCGGCATGGGCGCCAGCGCCTTTGGTCGCACCGATACGCTCGACGGGATCGTCTCCTGGTCCAGCCGTGATCGCGGCGATTTGAAACAGAGCGACGGTTTCACCGCCCCGAACGACGAAAGCATTACCAACTTTCTCGCCAAAGGCAGCTGGAAAATCGACCCGGCGCAGAAGCTGAGCGGTTCCCTGCGTTACTATAACAACGCCGCGCAGGAGCCAAAAAACCCACAAACGCCGCAAGCGTCTGACAGCAGCAACCCGATGACTGACCGCTCAACCATTCAGCGCGACGCGCAGTTAACCTACAACATCGCGCCGGAAGGCAATGACTGGCTGAATGCCGACGTGAAAGGCTACTGGTCTGAAGTCCGTATTAACGCGCAAAATCTCGACGACTCCGGCGAGTTCCGCAAACAAACCACCAAAGGCGGGAAAGTTGAAAACCGCACGCGTCTGTTCACCAACAGCTTCGCCTCACACCTGCTGACCTACGGCGGCGAATACTACCGTCAGGAGCAAAACCCGGGCGGCATGACCACCGGTTTCCCAAATGCGCGCATTAACTTCAGCTCTGGCTGGTTGCAGGACGAAATAACCCTACGCGACCTGCCGGTGACGATCCTCGGCGGCACCCGCTACGACAACTATCGCGGCACCAGCGACGGGTATGACGACGTCGATGCAGATAAATGGTCGTCCCGTGCGGGCATGACCATCAGCCCAACTGACTGGCTAATGCTGTTTGGCTCGTACGCGCAGGCTTTCCGCGCGCCGACGATGGGCGAGATGTATAACGACGCTAAACACTTCTCCATCGGCAGTTTCTACACTAACTATTGGGTACCGAACCCGAATCTGCGCCCGGAAACCAACGAAACGCAGGAGTACGGATTTGGTCTGCGCTTTGATGACGTGATGCTGGCGAACGATGCGTTCGAGTTTAAAGCCAGCTACTTCGACACTAACGCTAAAGATTACATCACCACGTCAGTCGATTTCGCAGCGGCCTCTACCACCTCCATCAACGTGCCGAACGCCAAAATCTGGGGTTGGGACGTGATGACCCAATACACCACCGACCTGTTCAGCCTCGACGTGGCGTATAACCGGACCCGCGGCAAAGACACCGATACCGGCGACTGGCTGACCTCAATCAACCCGGATACCGTTACTTCTCGCCTCGACGTGCCGATTGCCCAGAGCGGCTTCTCGGTGGGCTGGATTGGCACCTTCGCGGAAGACACTAAGAGCATAAGCACCACCCCGCAAGCGGGCTACGGCGTAAACGACTTCTACGTGAGCTATAAAGGCCAACAGGCGCTGAGCGGCCTGACCACCTCGCTGGTATTTGGCAACGCCTTCGACAAAGAATACGCCTCTCCGCAGGGCATCCCGCAGGATGGTCAGAACGGTAAGATTTTCGTGAGTTATCAGTGGTAATCACCCAACCCTGGTTCGCCGGGGTATTGCATCTGGAAGGAATATGACAATGAATCTCTACACACGCTGGCTGGCATTAAAAGAAGAAAACCCGGGCAAATATGCGCGTGATATCGCCGCGATGATGCACATCAGCGAAGCGGAACTGACCTGGGCGCGCGTGGGCCACGATGCCTGGCGTTTACAGGGTGAAGTGCGCGAGGTGCTGACCGCCCTGGAATCCGCCGGTGACGTAAAATGCATTTGCCGTAACGAATACGCTGTGCACGAACAGGTCGGCAGCTTCACCAATCAGCACCTCAGCGGCCATGCTGGTCTGGTGCTCAACCCGCGCGCGCTGGATTTACGCCTGTTCCTCAATCAGTGGGCCAGCATTTTCCACATCAGCGAATCCAGCGTTCGCGGCCAGCGTCAGAGCATTCAGTTCTTTGACCATCAGGGCGATGCGCTGCTGAAGGTGTACACCACCGACGCCACCGACATGATCGCGTGGGCTGATATTCTGACCCGCTTTATCCATGCCGAGAACCCGACGCTCGAGCTGAAAACGGCCGAGGCACCGGCCACCCGCGGCGACATCGACGGCAAAACCCTCGACGGTGAATGGCGGGCGATGACCGATGTGCACCAGTTCTTCACCCTGCTTAAGCGTCATAACCTGAGCCGCCAGCAGGCTTTCCGCCTGGTCGGCGATGACCTGGCATGTCAGGTAGATAACGAGTCGGTGGCGCGCCTGCTGGCGAATGCCCATCAGGATGCCAACGAGATTATGGTCTTCGTCGGCAACCGTGGCTGCGTGCAGATTTTTACTGGCGCAATCGAAAAAGTGGTGCCGATGAAAGGCTGGCTGAACATCTTTAACTCGGCCTTTACCTTGCACCTGCGCGAAGACACTATCGCTGAAACCTGGGTAACGCGTAAACCAACCGCCGAGGGTCACGTCACCAGCCTCGAACTGTTCGCCGCCGACGGCACGCAGATTGCCCAACTCTACGGTCAGCGCACCGAAGGTGAACCGGAGCAAACCCAGTGGCGCGCGCAGGTCGAAGCGTTGATTGCCAAAGGGCTGGCGGCATGAGAGCCGTCGTCGCGTTAATGGCCGCCCTGCCTCTGCTGGCAGGTGCGGCAGCGCAAAAAGTGGTGACGCTTGGGGGCGACGTGACGGAGATTGTCTATGCCCTGGGGGCACAGCGCTCCCTCGTGGCACGAGACAGCACCAGCATGTGGCCGCCTGAAGCGTTGAAATTGCCTGACGTAGGCTATCTTCGCCAACTGAACGCCGAAGGCATTCTCGCTACGCGCCCAACGACCGTTCTCGCCAGCGTGCAGGCCCAGCCGTCGCTGGCGCTGAAACAGGTCGAACAAAACGGCGTGACGGTGGTGACTGTTCCGGGCAGCAACGACGTTTCCGTGATTGACGACAAAATTCGCATCGTCGCAGCGGCATTGCATAAAGATGCCGAAGGTGAGCAGCTCCGTCAGCAGATGAAACAGGCGCTGGATGCATTGCCTACAACGCCGCTCAATAAACGCGTGCTGTTTATTCTCAGCCACGGCGGCATGAGCGCCATGGCCGCCGGGCAGCAAACCGGTGCCGATTCAGCGATTCGCGCTGCGGGCCTGCAAAATGCCATGCAGGGCTTTAACCGTTATCAGCCGCTTTCTCAGGAAGGGGTCATTGCCAGCCAGCCGGATCTGGTGGTGACCTCTCGCGACGGCGTAAAAGGCATGGGTGGTGAAAGCGGATTATGGACATTGCCAGGTCTGGCACAAACCCCGGCCGGGCGGAATAAACAGGTGCTGCTGGTTGATGACATGGCGCTGTTGGGTTTCAGCATTCGTACTCCGCAAGCGATTCAACAGCTGCGACATAAAGCGGAGCAGCTTCCCTGATGACGCCGTGGATTGCCCGTTCTCTGTGGTCACTTCTGGCCCTGCTGACGCTGTTCACGCTATGCGCCACCACCTTCGGCGCGCTGAAGCTGCCGCTGGATATACTCTGGCACGGCGACAGCGCCCTGCGGCAAATCTGGTTCACCATCCGTCTGCCGCGCGTGCTTTTGGCGCTGACCATCGGCGGCTCGCTGGCGCTGGCGGGCTGCGTGATGCAAGGGCTGTTTCGCAATCCGCTGGCGGACCCGGGTCTGTTGGGGATCAGTAGCGGTGCCGCGCTGGCTGTAGCGATGTGGGTAGTTTTACCCTTCTCGCTGCCGCTGGTGCTGATGCTGTACGCCCCGATGCTGGCGGCGTTTTTCGGCAGCCTGGCGGTAACGATGGTGATTTTTGTCCTGAGCCAGCACCATGACAATTCGCTGTCGCGCCTGCTGTTGGTGGGGATCGCCATTAACGCGCTATGTGGCGCAGCGGTAGGCGTGCTGTCGTGGCTCAGCAACGATGCGCAACTGCGTCAACTCTCGCTATGGGGCATGGGCAGTCTCGGTCAGGCACAGTGGTCAACGCTGTTGGCGACGGCCTCGCTGATGCTGCCGACGGTCTTTATTATCTGGCGGCTGGCAAAACCGCTGAATTTGCTACAGCTGGGCGATGAAGAGGCACATTACCTCGGCGTGAACGTGCGTCAGATTCAGCGACGTTTATTGCTGTGCAGCGCCCTGTTGGTTGCGGCGGCGGTGGCCGTCAGCGGCGTGATTGGCTTTATCGGGCTGGTGGTGCCGCATTTGCTCCGCATGTGGCTCGGAGCCGATCATCGCGCGGTCATTCCCGGTTCGGTGCTGGTCGGTGCCCTTTTGCTGTTGGTGGCCGATACTGTGGCCCGTACGCTGGTTGCACCTGCGGAAATGCCGGTCGGTTTGCTGACCAGTCTGCTGGGTGCACCGTGGTTTTTATGGATGATTTTCCGTCGCGGAGGTCAACATGGCTAATCGCTTACAGGCCGTTAATCTGTGCTATTCGCCGGTGTTACGTGACATTAACCTCACGCTGGTGCCTGGCGAACTGGTGACGCTGATTGGCCCCAACGGCGCGGGAAAATCGACGCTGCTGCGGGCGCTGACCGGCTATCTGCTGCCGGATAACGGGCACTGTCTGCTGAACGATAAACCGTTATCCGAATGGACGCCGCAGGCGCTGTCTCGTCAACGGGCGGTGATGCGCCAGCAAAGCCAGCTCGGCTTCGACTGGCCAGTAGAAGATGTGATTACTATGGGGCGCGCTCCGTGGGAACAGGGCAATAGCCGAAACGTGGTTGAACAGGTCATGGCTCTGACCGGGTGCGCGCCATTGTCGGGCCGCAAATACAATGCCCTTTCCGGCGGAGAGCAACAGCGCGTTCAACTGGCGCGCGCGCTGGCGCAGTTATGGGGGGTCGATGCGCCACAGGGCTGGTTGTTTCTCGATGAGCCAACGTCGGCGCTGGATTTATATCATCAACAGCATTTGCTGCGTTTGTTGAAAAAATTGACTCAGGCCGGGGATCTTCACGTCTGCGCGGTGCTGCACGATCTCAATCTGGCCGCGCTTTGGGCCGACAGACTGATCCTGCTTCATGAGGGCGAGATTGTGGCTCAGGGCAGCGCGCAACAGGTGTTGCAGGCAGATACCCTGAGCCGCTGGTACGGTGCCGAAGTGCATATCGGTCAGCACCCCGGCAGCCAGACGCCACAGGTGTTTTTAGCCCCGTAGCATCAGCTCGAGCAGCTCACTTCCAGCCGTTTTCCCCACTCAGGCGGACGGCTGGCATAGTCATCATTCCGGTCAGCAAACGGGTTACGTAACGCCTCGTGCAAGCGCTCAAACTCGGCATATTCCCCGCGTTCGGCCTGCTCGATGGCGCGCTGTGCCAGCCAGTTGCGTAACACCACCGCAGGATTCATCTGCTTCATGCTGTGCTGGCGCGTGGCGTCATCCACCTCATCCTGCTGCAAACGCGCGCGATAGTCGCTGAACCACGCATCAAACGCCGCCCGGTCGATGAACTCATCGCGCAACGGTGAACTCGCACTCTGCTGCTCCGTCACGCTCAGCATACGGAAGGTGCGGGTGTAATCGCTGCCTTCTCGCTCCATCAGGCTGAACAACCCGTTCAGCAGCTCGTTGTCACCCTTCTGCTCCGTGAACAGACCAAGCTTGCCGCGCATTCGCTGACCATATTCTACCAGCAGTGCTTCCTGATAGCCGTCCAGTGCATCGTTAAGCACATCCACCTCGATGAACGGCGATAACGACTGCGCCAGGCGTTGCAGGTTCCACAGCGCCGCCGCAGGCTGATTATCAAAGCTGTAGCGGCCCTGATGGTCAGAGTGATTGCAGATAAAGCCTGGCTGATAATCATCGAGGAAACCGTAAGGACCGTAGTCCATGGTCAACCCCAGAATCGACATATTGTCGGTGTTCATCACGCCGTGGCAGAAGCCAACGGTTTGCCAGCGGGCAATCAAGCGCGCGGTCCGAGTGACAACGTCACGGAACCACAGCATGTATTTGTCGGCTTCGTTCTCAAGCTGCGGCCAGTGATGACGAATCACATAATCCGCCAGCTCGCGCACCTTGTCCGGCTCGCGGCGATAGTAGAAGTGCTCGAAATGGCCGAAACGAACGTGGCTTTCCGCCAGACGCATCAGCATTGCGCCCTGTTCAACCGTTTCGCGGTACACCGGCGTATCGCTGGTGACCACCGACAACGCACGCGTGGTCGGAATGCCGAGCGCGAACATCGCCTCAGACGCCAGACTTTCACGCAGCGTGGAGCGTAATACCGCCCGTCCGTCGCCCATTCGGGAGTACGGCGTCAATCCTGCGCCTTTCAGGTGCCAGTCGTAACGACGCCCGTCGGCCAGCTGCTGTTCGCCGAGCAAGATGCCGCGCCCGTCGCCAAGCTGACCGGCCCAGACGCCGAATTGATGGCCGCTGTAGACCTGCGCCAGCGGCAGCATACCGGTCAGCAACGTTTCGCCGCCCCAGACGCCCGCGCCTTGTTCAGGGCTGAACAGCGTGTCAGGCAGCTCGAGGCTTTGCGCCAACGTCGCGTTGTGCCATATCAGGCGTGCGTTGGCCAGCGGCGTCGGGGACAGTTCGGTATAAAAACCTGGCAGCTCATCGCGCCAGTGATGGGTAAAAGACAGGGTCATGGTTCCTCCTGTCTGTAGTGTAGTGCCTGTGAGGGCAGATAAATACGGGCTGGCTGCAGGGTTATTCCTGCATCAGGCGAGTAAGCGATGCGGTATCGACGGCGGGCCACAGCAACCCCTGGTAGGCGCTCAGGCCCCAGGGCTCAAGGCGTTCAAGGATCTGTATGTTGTCCACTCCTGCCGCCATTATCGCAGTGCAGTAGGGCTGAACCTGGGCGTTTATCGCCCGCATGAAGGGATCAAACGATAATAATAACGCCTGCTGTTGAATAAAGTTTTTATCCAGCGTAACGCGTTTGAACAAGCCGCTGAAAACAGCCTGAGTCGATGCGTCTCCGGCACCAAAATTGGCCAGCGCCAGCGGGAAAAGATTCGCCAGTTGTACCAGTAAATGATTTTTATCGGTGGCATTCAATTCTGGAAAGTTTTCATTGACCGTAAACTCCAGAAAGGAAAATCGCCCGGCCTCTTCCGCTAACACTTTTTGTGTTAACAGCGCAAAGGCAATTGCTGGCGTTATATTAATCCACGCAATTAATTGCTGCTGAATAAAAAAGATTTGGCAGGTTTCGAGTAACGCGAGTTTTTCACGAAACAGGATGACTTCCTGTTCAGCGCTCAGACGAGACATCACCAGCGTGGTTGGCGTGCGGACTGCATCATCCACGCCGACCACGTTTGCGATTAATTCTAATCCCACAAGTTGCCCCCCACCATTTCTGGCAGGCAAGAATAACAATTCGGTTTTCCAGGCTTTATCAAGAGTTACTATCATTGCGTCCACCCTTGTTCAAGGGAGCTCCCTGGTCGCTGCTGCATGGTTCCAGTCGAAAACAAAATCTTTGATTTTAAAAAGATTAATTTCATTCGGTCCTTTGTAATTCAGGAATTCCTTTGCTTTATCATTGGGATGATTGTAATCCATATTCGTGCAATCGCACAATCCAGAGATTCATTAGCTGAATGCAATGACAACTGATAATTATTCCGTAGTGATTTTTTATATTTATCTGCTAACAAAAAAGGGCCTAATGGCCCTTTTGTTTTTCATGCTAAATACGTCTGGCTTGCCAGAAGTGCTTTCGCCAGTAGACATTATCCAGCGAGGATCGCGTGACGCCATGGCTGGTTGAGGCATGAATAAATTGATTGTCCGTGTCGTAGATGCCGACATGCAGACCATTTCCGCCCGAACCCGTGTTAAAGAATACCAGGTCACCCGGCAATAAATCGTCTTTATCAATTTCGGTGCCGATTTTCGACTGCTGTTTGGTATCGCGCGGCAGTTGCAAATCAAACTGGTCGCGGAAAGTCATCATCACGAACGCGGAACAATCCACGCCACCACGAGTACTTCCCCCGTAGCGATAAGGCGTGCCGCGCCAATTTGCCAGCTGATCATTGAGATTGGCAATGACGGTGATGGAGTCCGAAAGCCGTGGGTTAGGCGGCGGCGCACGATGGCTGCTGCACCCGGCTAAAATTAACGCTGCCACTAAAATAAATAAGAGACGCATATCCTGGCGTTTCCTCTGATATTTTTTATAAGAATAATTTAGCCTGCGAATTTGCAAAGTTGCAAGAAACCTTAGGGTTACAGCGCAGAAATTAAGATCTGTACGCCGTCCGCATTGAGCTTTTTGAACGGCATATCATACGCAGCCGTCAGATTTTCGATCGTCAAAACGTGCGGCGTGTCACCGCTGGCCAACATTTGACCGCGACGTAATAGCCACGTCTGGCTGGCAAAGCGTAACGTGTGATTCAAATCGTGGCTGCTCATGACCACCGTCACGCCGGCAAGCCTGAGTTCCGTCAAAAGCGTGTCCAGCCCGCTCTGCTGGGCCACATCCAGGCTGTTCATCGGCTCATCGAGCAACAGAAGCTGACCGTCCGGGTTTCCCCGCGGGTGAATTTGCAGCACTACCGCCGCGAGGCGAACGCGCTGCCATTCACCGCCGGAAAGCTGATTGACCGGGCGGGCAAGCTTATCCGCCAGACCCAACTTTTCGGCGATTTCTTGCTGTAATGCATGCTGCGTTTTGTCGAGCTGATGCAGCGTCAGGTAATGCCAGACCGGCATCGCAAAGGGCGGCGTCTGATGTTGCGTCAGATAGGCCCGATGACGCGCCAGTTCCGGTGCAGGCCAGTCGGTCAACGTTCTACCGCTCAGCGTAACCTGCCCTGCGCCCTGGCTTAAGCCCGCCATTCTGGCGAGCAGCGTGCTTTTCCCTGCACCGTTGGGGCCGACAAGATGCACTATCTCACCCTGACGGACCTCAGCGCTGACCGGATGCAAACGTCCCGGTTCTGCCACGCCCTGCAACTGCATCAGCGGCATGATTACTTCGCCAGCGCCAGCTTGATGGATTCCATCACAATCGGATCTTCCGGCGTCATATCCGGGGAGAAGCGCTGAATGACTTCGCCCTCACGGCCAATCAGGAATTTTTCAAAATTCCACAGAATATCGCCTTCCACCTTCGGCGCGCGGCCTTTGCTGGCCATACGCTCGTAGAAACCGCTGCTTTCTGGTGCCACCGCGAACGGGACGGCAGAGGTCAGCTTCTGGTACAGCGGATGGCGCTGTTCACCGTTGACGTCGATTTTGCTGAACATCGGGAACGTCACGCCGTAGGTGGTGCTACAGAAGGTTTTAATTTCTTCGTCGCTGCCCGGCTCCTGGCCGAGGAACTGGTTGCACGGGAAGCCCAGCACCGCGAAACCGTCTTTGCTCCAGGCTTCATGAATGTTCTCCAGTTGCTCGTACTGTGCCGTCAGCCCACATTGGGAGGCGACGTTCACCACCAGCAGTACCTTACCTTTGAATTGTTCGAGATTGACGTTTTCACCGTCGATGGTCGTGACATTTGTGTTGAGAATATCGTGTTGCATAGCGTCCTCTTGGGTTATCAGCCGGCGCTTAGCGGCCAGCCCTTAATAATAGCCAGATAAAAACGGGTGCGCCCAGGGTCGCCGTGACGACACCAATAGGCAATTCTGCCGAAGCCAGTGCCAGACGGGCCACGATATCGGCGAACAGCAACGTTGCGCCCCCTGCCAGCACACAGGCGGGCAGAAGCACACGATGGTCGGTGAGGCCACACAGCCGCAGCATATGAGGAATCACCAGGCCGATAAAGCCAATGGCACCAGAGAGCGCCACGCTGACGCCTACCAGCCAACCCGTTGCCAGCACCAGAAGCCGCCGCCACAGCCACAGTGGCAAACCCAACTGGCGGGCGGACGTTTCGCCGAGCGACAATAAATTCAGCGGCTGCGATTGCAGGCAAACCCAGCCAATCGCGGGCACAAGTGCCAGCATGAGCCAGCCTTGATGCCAGTCCACGCCGCCAAACCCGCCCATCATCCAGTACATCAACTGGCGCAGATCAAACGACGTCGAAAAATAGACCGCCCAGGTCATCGCCGCGCTGCAAATAATGCCCAGCGCCACGCCCGCAAGCAGCAGTCTACTGGTCGATAAGTGACGGCGCGCAAAGCGCAGTAATATCACGGTGATGATCAGTGCCCCGGCAATGGCGCACAGGCCGAGCGCCCAGTTTGGTAGACCTTTCCCCAACAATACGGCAGCAATCAGCCCGACGCCCGCGCCGTTAGATACACCCAGCAAGCCCGGCTCCGCCAGCGGGTTCTCAAATAACGCCTGCATAATCGCCCCTGACACCGCAAGCGCCGCGCCCACCAGCACCACCGCCACGGTACGCGGCAGGCGAATCTGCCAGACAAACAGCTCACCACGCGCGCTAAACCATTCACCCGGCGCAATCCACGCGTCACCCGCGCAGAGACTGATGAATACCGCGAGCAGAAGGAGCAGCAGCAAGAGTCCCAGCGATCGCTGGTTTCGTTGCTGCTGACGTTGGGCTAGTTGTTGCATGGCGTCCTGAGATGATGATGTGAAGTGTCTGATTTTATTGTCCCTGATGCTCGCAGAAAAGAAAAAAGGCCGCAAGAGCGGCCTTTTTGGTTAATCAGAAATTATTCTGCTTTGGGCGAAGCGTTTTCGACACGGCTTTTCAACTTCTGGCCGGGTCTGAAGGTCACCACGCGCCGGGCTGTAATGGGAATATCTTCGCCCGTCTTCGGGTTGCGCCCGGGGCGTTGATTCTTATCGCGCAAATCGAAGTTACCAAAACCGGAGAGTTTTACCTGCTCACCGTTTTCAAGAGCGCGACGAATCTCTTCGAAAAACAGCTCTACCAGTTCTTTGGCATCCCGTTTGCTAAGCCCAAGCTTATCAAACAGATATTCTGACATTTCAGCTTTTGTAAGCGCCATAGGTTCAATCCCTCAATGATGCCTGGAATCGCTCTTTTAATGCCTCTACACATTTGGCAACGGTAGCGGCAATCTCCTCTTCTTCGAGTGTACGGCTGGTATCCTGAAGGATCAGGCTGATAGCGAGGCTCTTGGAACCTTCCGCTACGCCCTTACCGCGGTACACGTCAAACAAGTTTACGCCAACTACCTGATTTACGCCAACTTTCTTACACTCATTGAGAATATCGGCTGCAGGAACGTTTTCTGCCACGACCACAGCGATGTCACGACGGTTCGCAGGGAAGCGAGAAATCTCTTTCGCCTGAGGAACCACGCGGTCTGCGAGCTTGTTCCACTCGAGTTCAAACACCATCGTACGACCGTTCAAGTCCAGTTTACGTTCTAGCTCAGGATGAACAACCCCAATGAAACCAATGCGTTCGCCTTTCAGATAAATCGCCGCAGACTGTCCCGGATGCAGCGCTGGATTGCCTTCGGCTTTGAACTGGATATCGCCCAGTTTGCCGGTCAAGTCCAGAACGGATTCGAGATCGCCTTTTATATCATAGAAATCAACTGTCTCTTTCGCCAGATTCCAATGCTCTTCATAGCGGTTACCGCAGATAACGCCGCTCAGCATCACGTCCTGACGGATGCCCAATGGCGCCTGGGTGTCCGGCACGAAACGCAGACCACTTTCGAAGATACGCACGCGACTCTGCTGACGGTTCTGGTTGTAGACCACGGTGCCCAGCAGGCCAGTCCACAGAGACAGACGCATAGCGGACATTTCACTGGAGATTGGGCTTGGCAGGATCAGCGCTTCTTCACCCGGGTGGATCAACTGCTGCACTTTCGGATCGACGAAGCTGTAAGTGATCACTTCCTGGTAGCCTTTGTCATTCAGCATGGTTTTCACACGCTTGAGAGACAGGTTAGCTTCCTGGTGATGCCCCATGATCAAACCCGCCTGAACGGGCGCATCCGGGATATTGTTGTAGCCGTATACGCGGGCCACTTCTTCCACCAGATCTTCTTCGATTGAAATATCGAAACGCCAGCTTGGCGCGACGGCCTGCCACTGGTCCTGACCTTCAGTCACTTCGCAGCCCAGACGACGCAGGATATCGCTAACCTGCTCATCAGCAATGTGATGGCCAATCAGACGGTCCAGTTTGCTACGACGCAGCGTAATGGTGGCACGCTTCGGCAGAGTGGCTTCGTTGGTCACATCAATAACCGGGCCCGCTTCGCCGCCGCAAATGTCCAGAAGCAGACGCGTTGCACGTTCCATCGCTTTGTACTGCAGCGCCGGATCCACGCCACGCTCGTAGCGGTGGGATGCATCGGTATGCAGACCCTGACGGCGCGCGCGACCGGTGATGGACAGCGGATTGAAGAATGCACATTCCAGCAGCACGTTCTGGGTTTCATCATTCACGCCGGAATGCTCACCACCAAAGATACCGCCCATTGCCAGGGCTTTGGTGTGGTCAGCGATGACCAGCGTATCCGCACTCAGTTTGGCTTCGTTGCCGTCCAGCAGAACCAGGGTTTCACCCTCTTTCGCCATACGCACCACGATACCACCGTCGATGCGATCAAGGTCGAACGCGTGCATCGGCTGACCCAGTTCCAGCAATACGTAGTTGGTCACATCAACCACGGCATCGATAGAACGTATGCCACAGCGGCGCAGTTTTTCTTTCATCCACAGTGGCGTAGACGCCTTAACGTTGATGCCTTTCACGACGCGACCCAGATAACGTGGGCACGCGTCAGCAGCTTCGACGCTGATGGGGAATGTGTCATTGATGGTTGCGGCAACTGGCGCCATTTCTGGCACGTTCAGCGATTGCTGGTTCAGGACCGCAACGTCACGCGCCACGCCGATGATGCCTAAGCAATCAGCACGGTTCGGGGTGACGCTGATTTCGATGGTGTTGTCATCGAGCTTCAGGTATTCGCGGATGTCGGTTCCCAGCGGGGCATCAGCAGGCAGTTCGATAATGCCGTCATGATCGTCGGAAATACCCAGTTCAGAGAACGAACACAGCATGCCTTCTGATGGTTCGCCGCGCAGTTTCGCTGCTTTGATTTTAAAATCACCAGGCAGGACAGCACCGATGGTCGCAACGGCCACTTTCAGGCCCTGACGACAGTTTGGCGCACCGCAGACGATATCCAGCAGACGCTCACCACCCACGTTAATTTTGGTTACGCGCAGTTTATCGGCGTTCGGATGCTGGCTACATTCAACCACTTCACCCACTACGACACCATTGAACACGCCTGCAACCGGCTCTACGCCGTCCACTTCCAGGCCTGCCATGGTGATCTGGCCAGACAGCGCTTCGCTGTCAATCGCCGGGTTAACCCATTCGCGTAACCACAGTTCACTGAATTTCATTGTTCTGTCCTGCCCTTATTTAAACTGTTTGAGGAAACGCAGATCGTTTTCGAAGAATGCACGCAGGTCGGTGACGCCGTAGCGCAGCATGGTCAGACGCTCCATACCCATACCGAAGGCGAAGCCGGAGTAAACTTCCGGATCGATGCCGACATTACGCAGTACGTTCGGGTGAACCATGCCGCAGCCCAGCACTTCGAGCCATTTGCCGTTTTTACCCATGACGTCAACTTCTGCGGACGGTTCGGTGAACGGGAAATAAGACGGACGGAAACGAATCTGCAAATCTTCTTCAAAGAAGTTACGCAGGAAGTCATGCAGCGTGCCTTTCAGGTTGGTGAAGCTGATGTTGGTATCAACAATCAAGCCTTCCATCTGATGGAACATAGGGGTGTGGGTCTGATCGTAGTCGTTACGATAGACGCGGCCCGGCGCAATGATGCGGATAGGCGGCTGCTGGTTTTTCATTGTGCGGATCTGTACGCCAGAGGTCTGGGTACGTAGCAGACGCGTTGCATCGAACCAGAAAGTGTCGTGGTCAGCACGTGCCGGGTGGTGGCCTGGAATATTCAGGGCATCGAAGTTGTGATAGTCATCTTCGATTTCCGGGCCAGTCGCCACGGTAAAGCCGAGCTCACCGAAGAAACTTTCAATGCGGTCGATGGTACGGGTTACCGGGTGCAAACCACCGGTTTCACCACGGCGACCCGGCAGAGAAACATCGATGGTTTCTGCGGCCAGACGCGTATTCAGGGCAGCCCCTTCCAGAGCGGCTTTACGCTCGTTCAGCGCCTGCTGAACCTGCTCTTTGGCTTCGTTGATAACGGCACCTGCGGCCGGGCGTTCTTCCGCCGGCAATTCACGCAGGGTTGTCATCTGAAGGGTCAGATGCCCTTTTTTACCCAGATATTCGACACGCACGTTATCCAGCGCGGCGACATCTGAAGCTTCATTAATAGCTGCCCTGGCACTGGCAACCAGCTCTGCGAGATGTGACATGGTTTTCCTCAATAATGTCGGTGCAAACACCCGTTTGCGGACTTAATCTCTTGAATTCTATATACGAAAAAAGCCTCCCTGGGGAGGCTTTCTGGCGCTGTTTTTCGTTTCGTCTTTCACGCGCTAGCCTCCTGGATTCAGGTGCTAAAGTAAAAAAAGAAGCGGAAAATAGCAGCATTCATGCTTGCGTTACCTTGTCTGATAAGGGCAGTGAAGAACTCATTGGAAAGTTTTCACTCTGAAAAGTCAACGTCTTACTGATTTTTAACGATAATTTGAAAGAGAAGAGGGAGGCAAGCCTCCCTCTTCAACTGGCTTATGCCAGTGCAGATTTCGCTTTTTCGACCAGAGCGGTGAACGCTACTTTGTCGAATACTGCGATGTCAGCCAGGATCTTACGGTCAATTTCAACAGAAGCTTTTTTCAAGCCGTTGATGAATTTGCTGTAAGAAATACCGTTCTGACGTGCTGCTGCGTTGATACGCGCAATCCACAGTTGACGGAACTGACGCTTACGTTGACGACGGTCACGGTAAGCATACTGACCTGCTTTGATAACTGCCTGGAAGGCAACGCGGTATACGCGTGAACGCGCACCGTAGTAGCCTTTGGCTTGTTTCAAAATTTTCTTGTGACGTGCACGGGCAACTACACCACGTTTTACGCGAGCCATATGAGCTCTCCTGTTCTATATTCTTGATTAATAAAAGTTAAACGTTAACGACTTATGCGTACGGAAGGCACGCGATTACCAGACCCAGATCGCCTTTAGAAACCATGGCTTTCGGGCGCAGGTGACGTTTACGCTTAGTAGCTTTTTTGGTCAGAATATGACGCAGGTTAGCGTGCTTGTGCTTAAAACCACCTTTACCGGTTTTTTTGAAGCGCTTAGCAGCACCGCGTACGGTCTTAATTTTTGGCATCTTAATAACTTCCACTTCGCATTGTTGAAAAATGAAACGTAGGCGAACAAAGACTGTGAGACCCGAGGGTCCCACGGTCAATGCTACTTGAAGGCCTTACTGTTTCTTCTTAGGAGCGAGCACCATGATCATCTGACGGCCTTCGATCCTTGTTGGGAAGGATTCGACAACTGCCAGTTCACTCAGATCGTCACGGACGCGGTTAAGCACTTCCATACCGATCTGTTGGTGGGCCATCTCACGTCCGCGGAAACGCAGAGTGATTTTGGCCTTATCGCCCTCTTCGAGAAAGCGTACCAGGCTGCGGAGTTTTACCTGGTAATCGCCATCGTCGGTGCCAGGACGGAATTTGATTTCCTTAACCTGAACAATCTTTTGCTTTTTCTTCTGTTCCTTAGAAGATTTGCTTTTTTCATAGAGGAATTTGCCGTAGTCCATGATTCGGCAAACTGGCGGTTCGGCGTTAGGGCTGATCTCTACCAGATCCACTCCTGCTTCTTCAGCTTTTTCCAGAGCTTCTCTCAGACTCACTATACCAAGCTGTTCGCCTTCCAGACCTGTTAAGCGAACTTCCTGAACTCGAATCTCGCCATTTATACGATTCGGACGTGCCGTTTGTACTCGTTTTCCGCCTTTAATACTTTATTCCTCCAGTTGTTGAAGACTGCGGCTGCGTATTTCATTCAGCAGCTTCTCGATCACTTCGTTTACGTCCACAGTGCCGAGGTCTTTTCCGCGACGGGTGCGCACGGCTACTTTGCCTGCTTCAACCTCTTTGTCGCCACAAACCAGCATATACGGGACACGACGCAATGTGTGCTCGCGGATTTTAAAGCCAATCTTCTCATTTCTCAAGTCTGCTTTTACGCGAATGCCCGCATTTTGCAGTTTACGCGTCAATTCGTTGACGTATTCAGCCTGAGAATCAGTGATATTCATCACTACGACCTGCACAGGTGCAATCCAGGTTGGGAAGAACCCAGCGAACTCTTCGGTAAGAATACCGATGAAGCGTTCGATGGAACCCAAAATGGCGCGGTGAATCATCACCGGCACCTGACGCTCGTTACTTTCGCCTACATAAGAGGCGTTAAGCCGCTGCGGCAGAGAGAAGTCCAGCTGTACTGTTCCGCACTGCCATGCACGATCGAGGCAGTCATACAGTGTAAATTCAATTTTCGGGCCGTAGAAGGCACCTTCACCCAGTTGATACTCAAACGGGATGTTGTTCTCTTCCAGAGCCACGGCCAGATCGGCTTCCGCACGATCCCATGTTTCATCGCTACCAATGCGTTTTTCAGGACGCGTAGACAGCTTGACGACGATTTTCTCGAAGCCAAAGGTGCTATACATATCGTAGACCATACGAATGCAGGCGTTGACTTCATCACGCACCTGGTCTTCAGTACAGAAGATATGTGCATCATCCTGGGTAAACCCACGAACGCGCATCAGGCCATGCAGCGCGCCTGACGGCTCGTTACGATGGCAGCTACCGAACTCGGCCATACGCAACGGCAGATCGCGATAGGATTTAAGACCCTGGTTGAAAATCTGCACGTGACCTGGGCAGTTCATCGGCTTGATGCAGTATTCACGGTTCTCAGAAGAGGTGGTGAACATCGCATCTTTGTAGTTGTCCCAGTGCCCGGTTCTTTCCCACAGCACACGGTCCATCATGAACGGGCCTTTCACTTCCTGATACTGATATTCTTTCAGCTTAGAGCGCACGAAAGTTTCCAGTTCACGGAAGATAGTCCAGCCATCGTTATGCCAGAACACCATACCCGGCGCTTCTTCCTGCATATGATACAGGTCAAGCTGCTTACCGATTTTACGGTGGTCACGCTTTGCCGCTTCTTCAAGACGCAGCAGATAGGCGTTCAGCGCTTTCTTATCGGTCCATGCGGTACCGTAGATACGCTGCAGCATTTTATTGCTGCTGTCGCCACGCCAGTAGGCGCCTGCTGTTTTCATCAGTTTGAAGTAATGACAAAAACGCATGTTCGGCACGTGCGGACCGCGGCACATGTCGACATATTCTTCGTGATGATACAAGCCGGGCTTGTCATCATGGGCGATGTTTTCATCGAGAATGGAGACTTTATAGCTCTCACCGCGGTTCACAAATGTTTCACGCGCTTCGTGCCAGCTCACCTTTTTCTTGATGACATCGTAGTTCTTCTCTGCCAGCTCGTGCATCCGCTTTTCGAGGGCGTCGATATCTTCCTGGGTCAGAGTATGGTCGAGGTCAACGTCGTAGTAAAAACCGTTATCAATGACCGGACCGATAGCCATTTTGGTATGCGGCCACAGCTGTTTGATAGCGTGTCCCAGCAGGTGCGCGCATGAGTGACGAATGATCTCCAGACCGTCAGCGTCTTTCGCGGTAATCAGCGACAGGGTAGCGTCTTGTTCAATGAGATCGGAAGCATCAACCAGCTCACCGTTAACACGGCCAGCAATGGTGGCTTTCGCCAGACCTGGACCAATGTCCAGAGCAACATCCATGGGGCTTACAGCGTGATCGAACTGGCGTTGACTGCCATCAGGAAGAGTAATTACAGGCATTTCATATCCTTATTCACAGTGGTGCCCCACACGAAAGAGCACATGCAAAAATAATTTATTTAGTCATATCAACCGTGTTAAAGGCTTTATTTGCTTCACTCTGCAAACTGGGTACATCAGGGTGTACAAAACCAAAATGTACATACCTTCACTTGCTGATAACGAACGCTCATAGTACACGGCATTTGGAATTTATTAAAGCCAATGAAGAATATGGGCTTTTACCCTGCCCGCGCTAACAACCTGTACACAATAAAAAACCGTCCGTAGACGGTTGATTAGCTGTTAACCCCACTTATTTGGCGTACCCCTGAAATTGTCCGTCTTTCATCACAGCGACCTTGCCTGTTTTATAGGCGATTATCGTGAACAACCCTTGGGAATAAACCGTCGCGTCGGCCGTGACCTCATCCTGAGCGGCCGGTTTTCCGTCTACGGTCAGAATGCCTGACGCATCGCGTTTGATCGTGATGCCATCAAAGTGCCTGGTGAAGGCAAGAGATTTTTTGGCTGTCTGGGCTTTTTGTGGATAGAGGGCCTCAGCATTCTCCAGCGCCTGCTTTTCTGCCGCACTGTTCAGGGTGGCCTGTCGATTCTGTTCTGCAATGTAACAGGCATCCCGGCTGACGCCTTTCGCTTCACAATCGGCCATACGTGACGCTTCGCTGGAGCAACCAGCCAATATGGTCACCACGGATGCTATTACCATTAACTTTTTCATGTATACCTCATTAACATAATTTCAATTTTAGATGTCGGCTCTGATGGCCTGTTAATCCTGGAGCGAATATCAGCTAAATGAAAAATGTGTTAGTTGACTTACGTCATTAATATAGAGTGATCGCGTTAGGAGTATTCTGCAATTGGGTGCGTCTGTAACATTCCCGGCCCATCACTGAAATTTAATAAAAGACTTGAAACACCCTTTGAGTTGTCACATGCCGTATTTTCCCACAGCATACGCGCTTTTGCCCGGAGCGTTTATGCGTCACCTACTGGCCTTCTTGCAGCGATATGGCATCGATCTGAACAACCCTTCGTCACTCTTTATCGTGTTCGGTTATATTTTCCTGACCGCACTCGTGGCGCATTTTATTCTCCGGATCATTTTACGAAAAATTGAAAAGCACGCGGAGCAAGGCAACCGTCCGTGGCTGAAAATATTCACGCAAAATAAGTTATTCCACCGCATTTCGCTGACGTTGCAAGGGATTCTGGTCAGCGTGCAGCTCAGTTTCTATCTCGAAACCGGCAGCCACGTGGGGCTGTTTTTCAATATCTGTGTGCAGCTCTGGATCCTGTTGTTCGCCCTGCTCTCCTTCTTCTCGCTGCTGGATGTGATCCTCAAACTGTCGCACCAGTACAAGTTTTCTGTGCAATTACCGCTGCGCGGAATTTTCCAGGGTGTGAAGCTGGTCGCCGCGTCGATTGTCGCTATCCTGATGATTTCCCTACTGATTGGTAAATCTCCTGCCATTCTGTTTAGCGGTCTGGGTGCCATGGCAGCAGTATTGATGTTGGTGTTTAAAGACCCGCTGCTCGGCCTGGTTGCTGGGATCCAACTGTCTGCTAATACCATGCTGCATATGGGTGACTGGCTCGAAATGCCAAAATACGGCGCAGACGGCACGGTAATTGATATCGGCCTGACAACCGTAAAAGTGCAGAACTGGGATAACACCATCACCACCATCCCAACTTATGCCCTGGTATCTGATGCCTTTAAAAACTGGAGCTACATGTCAGCTTCCGGCGGGCGTCGTATCAAACGTAGCGTGTTTGTCGACAGCACCAGCATTCACTTCATGTCAGCCGATGAGTTGCAGCGTCTGGGTCAGGTTGATTTGCTGAAGCCGTGGATTAAAGAGCAGAGCCAGAAAGTGGCAAACGGCAGTGCCGCGCAGAGCGTGCTCAATGGCGAAAGCATGACTAACATCGGCGCGTTCCGTGCCTGGCTGGCGGAATACCTGCATCAGCATCCAAAAATCCGTAAAGACATGACGCTGATGGTTCGCCAGCTACCGCCGGGTTCTGAAGGCCTGCCGCTGGAGATATACGCCTTTACCAACACCGTTGAATGGCTGAAATATGAGGCGATTCAGGCCGATATTTTCGACCATGTTTATGCGGTAATTGAAGAGTTTGGCCTGCGCATTTATCAGCGCCCTTCCGGCAACGATCTTCGTCCGCAGGCCCTCGTCTGCTAACAACCACAGGGCGCGTTATGCGCCCTGCTTAAATCCCCTCACAACAATCCCTTCTGCATCCAATCTCTGGCGTATCTGTCGTGTCATCGCCACTGCGCCCAGGCTGTCACCGTGTACGCAAATGGAATCTGCACGAATAGCGGTGAACTCGCCTTCAATGGACATCACCCCGCCGTCAATAATCATCCGCACCACGCGTTCAGCCACGTCATTCGCATCGTGAATGACGGCCCCCGGATCTCGCCGTGAAACCAGGGTACCATTCCGGTGATAAGCGCGATCGGCAAAGGCTTCCGCCACGGTATGAATGCCCGCATCCTGCGCCCATTCAATAAGCGCTGAACCCGCCAGCGCCACAAGCGATAACGACGCGTCTACTGCCTGCAAACCGGCGATGACCGCCATCGCCTGACGTTTGTCATGTGCAATGGTGTTATAGAGCGCCCCGTGCGGTTTAACGTAACGAACACGCGTCCCTGCCGCCGTGGCTAACCCCTGCAAAGCGCCGATTTGATAAATCACGTCGGCGGTCAATTCATCGCTGGCGATATCCATATTACGGCGGCCAAAGCCGACCAAATCAGGATAGGAAACATGTGCCCCGACGTTTACGCCCAGGCGCTGTGCGGCACGTAGCGTTTCAAGAATACCCGCCGGTGACCCCGCGTGAAACCCGCAGGCCACGTTGGTACTGCTGACCAGCGGCAATATTGCGGCATCATCGCCCATCGTCCATTGGCCGTAGCTTTCGCCTAAATCGCTATTTAAATCAATGCATGGCGCAACGGGCATTTCGTGGATCTCCTGGCTGTTAGTCTTTCGTTAAGGTCTCACGGTGTATCACTGTTCCATCCGTTTTACCACGAGGGACACAAAATGGACTTCACGGGATTGATACATAGCACCACTGATTTTATCAGCGCTCACCCGCAACTGGCACTTGGTGTGATTTTTTTATTGGCCTTTGGCGAGTCACTGGCCTTTATTTCGCTGTTGCTGCCCGCGACGGTAATTCTGCTGGCAACCGGGGCGCTCATCGGCGAAAGCGAACTGTCGTTTCTGCCCGTGTGGCTGGCTGCCGCGATTGGTGCCATTGTCGGGGACTGGCTTTCATGGTGGATTGGCTATCATTATAGCCATCGGGCAGTTACCGTCTGGCCGCTCTCGCGCAAACCGCTGCTGGTCCAGCGTGGGCACATCTTTTTTGATCGATGGGGAGCCTGGGGCGTATTCATTGGCCGTTTTTTTGGGCCGCTGCGGGCCGTGATGCCGCTGGTCGCGGGCATTTGCAGAATGCCATCGGGGAAATTCCAGTTAGCCAACATGACCTCGGCGGCGGTATGGGCCTTCGGCATTCTCGCGCCGGGCGCACTGGGCATTCCGTGGCTGGCAAAACTGTTTTCGTAAAGCGGAAACAATCAGGCCGGATTGCTCCGGCCTGAAAAATTACATCTTATAACCCAACGTTACCGTCGTACGGCGGTCCGTATGCTCCGGTGCCGATGATGGCGGCTCAGAGTTCCAGGTGACGTTGTAAGCCACTTTCAGACCGAAGTTGTCGTTAATGGCAACGTCCAGCGCCGTCTCGGAGTTGACGGTGGTGTCATCTGCACCAAACACCGAGAGACCCTGAGTAAATTTGGTGGTGTCGGTCATCTGCCAGGCGTAGGTGCCGGAAGCATAACCCAGCGGCTGAGTTTTGGTTTCATCGTTGGTGTATTCGTCGTAACGCACACCAGGACCGAATTCAAAACGCAGGCTGTGGACCGGTCCGTTGAGGATCTGACGACCGTAACCGGCCGTGAACACATCGCGCTGACGATAGCCGTTATAGCGATCGGTCAACCAGCTTGCCTGGCCAAACAGGTAGTCAGCATCGGTGATGTTGTAACGCGAACGGCCGCCGACGGAATAGGTTTCAGACGAGCGTTCATCGTTAGAAGACGTGTTGCTGGCGTTACCCCACAGCGACCATGCTGTGGTATCGCCGTACCAGGTCAAGGTGGAATCAGCAGTCAGGGAAGAACTTTTAGTATTGCCAGACTGTGCCAGGTAACCGCCGTTGATTTTACCTTCAAACGGTTTCTTCGCTGTGGAAGGGTCGTCCATGACAGTAAAAACGGTATTATCGGCCACGGCGTGCAGCGACGCAAAAAGGCCCCCCGCCAGAACAACTACTGCGGGTACTGTCTTGAAAAGCTTCATTTATTATGAGTCCGTACAACAAAAAAAGAGACCATTACGGTCCCGGAAACTTTCGCGAGGATCAACAACAGGCGGTCCTAAGAAAGGTAACAAATTATAAAAAGGCGTGAATAACATAGCAATGAATTCTTGTTTCATTTTTTGAATAAGAACGATCTCAAATGACATTTAATTTCATATATAAAGGCAGCCGTTAGGGATTGTAAATTTGCGAAAAATCATATCCTTGTCACTTTCTTATCACCCTTCGAGGTGCCAGGCTTACCGCTGACCATAAAATCGGCGACTCGTCAGGGTCATAAATGGAGGTAATCGATGGTTAATATCTATACGCTTACGCTGGCACCCTCTCTCGACAGCGCGACGCTGACTCCGCAAATTTATCCTGAAGGTAAATTACGCTGTAGTGCTCCGGTATTTGAACCTGGCGGCGGCGGAATTAACGTGGCCCGAGCCATCACATTTCTCGGGGGCAAATCTACGGCCATTTTCCCGGCAGGTGGCGCAACCGGCGAACATCTGGTGTCCCTGCTTGCCGATGAGCACGTTCCCGTGCAAACGATCACCGCCCACGACTGGACACGTCAAAACTTGCACGTCCATGTCGAAACCAGCGGCGAGCAATATCGCTTTGTGATGCCAGGTGCAGCATTAACCGAAGATGAATTGCACCAACTTGAACGGAAAGTCCTTCAAATCGAAGTCGGCGCGATTCTGGTTATCAGTGGCAGTCTGCCGCCCGGTGTAGATGTGGCGAAGCTAGTAGAGCTTATCAAATCAGCCCAGCAGCACGGTATTCGCTGCGTGGTGGACAGCTCCGGTGACGCCCTTTCCGCCGCGCTGGACGTCGGCGGGATTGAGCTGGTGAAACCAAACCAGAAAGAACTTAGCGCACTGGTGCAGCGGGAATTAACGCAGCCTGATGACGTACGCAAAGCGGCCGAAGAGATTGTCCGTGGCGGAAAAGCGCGGCGAGTGGTGGTCTCATTGGGGCCACAGGGTGCATTAGGCGTCGATGCCGATGGCAGCGTTCAGGTCGTGCCGCCTCCGGTTAAAAGCCAGAGCACGGTAGGAGCCGGTGACAGCATGGTCGGCGCTATGGTGCTTAAACTGGCTGAAAACGCATCGCTGGACGAAATGGTGCGCTACGGCGTGGCGGCGGGGAGTGCCGCCACCATCAACCAAGGTACGCGTTTATGCTCGTTGGAAAATACCCACACGATTTACGAATATTTGTGCCGACGTTGATCACAACTCCCGCTGAAACCACGGCGGAAGTCGAAAATTGACGGTAATCGGCTATGCTATAAAACTCCATGCTTAACAACGAGGTTCCCGATGAGCGGAGAAATCACGCGTTACGTGGTGACGGTCAGTTTTCATGAACAGACGCTGACCGAAATCAATGAGCTCAATAATCATCTTACCCGTGCTGGGTTTACGCTAACGCTGTCAGACGACGACGGCAAAGTGCATGATCTGGGCACCAATACGTTTGGACTGGTCAGCCCGCAAAATGAAGATGATATTAAAGCCCTGACCACTGGCCTGGCGGAAACCGCACTCGGCCACCAGCCCGATGTCAGCGTAGTGACCTTTGAACACTGGTTACAGGACAACGCTACCCATACGGCACGTTAAAACGCACAGTTGTGCGTCAGTTCGAGTTTTTCCACCGCATTTATGCGCTAACCTTATGATCTGGCAGAAAACATGGGGAGAGAGAGCATGTGGCAAGCGATCTGTAGCCTGTTGAAAGAGCACGGAGACGGCGAAATCGAGCTGCGCAACGAACTGCCTGGCGGAGAAATTCACGCCGCCTGGCATTTACGCGTGAGTGGTCAGGACTATTTCGTTAAATGCGATGAGCGAGAAATGCTGCCCATCTTCACCGCGGAAGCCGATCAACTTGACCTATTGGCCCGTAGCGAAACCGTTGCTGTACCCGAGGTGTACGCCGTGGGCAGTGACCGTGATTATAGCTTTGTGGTGATGGAGTTTCTCCCTCCCCGCCCTCTTGATGCACATAACGCATTCCTGCTCGGTCAACAATTAGCGCGTCTTCATCAGTGGAGCGAGCAACCGCAGTTTGGCCTCGATTTCGACAACGACCTTTCCACTACTCCTCAGCCCAATGCATGGCAGCGACGCTGGTCAACGTTCTTTGCTGAGCAACGAATTGGCTGGCAGCTGGAGCTCGCGGCCGAAAAAGGTCTCGCGTTCGGTAATATAGATGCCATCGTTGAGCACATCCATCAGCGTCTGAGTTCGCATCAGCCCCAGCCTTCTTTGTTGCATGGCGATTTGTGGTCAGGCAATTGCGCACTCGGCCCTGCCGGCCCGTATATTTTCGATCCAGCCTGCTATTGGGGTGATCGGGAATGTGATTTGGCGATGTTGCCGCTGCACCCGGAACAACCTCCGCAAATTTATGATGGTTATCAGTCGGTGTCGCCTTTGCCGCCGGACTTCCTCGAACGCCAACCGGTCTATCAGCTCTACACCCTGCTTAACCGCGCCATTCTCTTTGGTGGGCAGCATCTGGTAAATGCGCAAAAAGCCCTGGACCGCGTACTGGCCGCATAAATATTCTGCCTGGCAGTGTCCATTTCATTACGAGGCCTTTTCGGAGGCCTCAGGGGCGCTGGTTTAGAAGCAGACTGCACACCTTAACCATTGGTGCCATCAATATCACACTCGTTCAAACAACAGCCGTTAGCTGTTGATTTTTCCACGTAATTTGACAATTTTTGTTTATATTCGCAATGCCGCTCTATTTTATTAAATTCACTGAATTATTCATTAAGTAGGTACGGGTATAGCCGCACTGGGCGTGAATTTGGGTACACAGGCCATCACCCCGACCGGCGAAGTGGATCAGGGCTCTGTTACCCTGCCGCTGGAAATTATGCCAGCCGCTACCACTCCACTAAATCTTGACGGTGTACTGGATGTACAAGCCAATCGGCTGACAGGCAGCGACGGATAGTGACCGTCAGGATTATGCCGACATTGGCTGCTATCAGACGCTGAATGCCACGATTGCGGTGCCCGTGAAAGAATGGTCGGTATCACTGGGTTATGAGCGAAATAGCCGACCGCGAGACCGGAATGTTCCCCGTCTATACGAAGGGTAATTCAAGCAAAAATAGGCGCATTGTCTACCGGCTTGACGTTCTCGACCCGGCAACGAAAACCTACAATACAATGAATAACATGCAGAATTATGTGATACGTGACATCCAGAAGGCGCCACTGAGATCGGTACACCTCCCGGGCATTCCACAATCTGTGGTCTGCGTCCCTTCCCGATTGCGCTTTACCACGCCTGAGTTTGCCATTGCCAGCAAGCAAGCCGGACAGAACACCGTCAGGCTCAGACTCTTTTTGACCAGCCAGAGGTAGGAGTCGAAAATGAAAATAAAAACTGTCTCCCTGGCGGTGCGAGCCAATCATTGCGCTTTGTGAGCCTCAAACCCCTGCAAAAAGAGGTTTCTTATCGGGTGTGGATCAATGCCGTACCCGGTTCGACGCCAGATGTCACCGTCCCGGCTGACAATGATGACGTCAACGCGGCCGTCGGCATTGAAATGAGCTGGGGGGTAGTCAACGTGCCGCCGGAGCATCCACAGGTCAACCTGGAGATAGACACGTCGGCTCAACGCATTGCCATTCGGGGCAATATTCACGCCGTTATCACTCGTATAGGGGACTGTCGCGATAACAACGACTGTCGATGGACAGATATCAACAAAAGCGTTTATGCCGACGAAACGCTGGATATCAGCGCCGCCAAGATCAAAGGTCAGTCATTGCAGAATATCACACTGGAATATATCGACGCTGTCACCAATAAAATGGTGACAACGCTGGGTGGGCAAGCCTCGTATCCGTAATGACGGGCGAGGCTTGTGGTTAGTTAACCTGAATGCCTTTCATGTTAAAGACGAAGTTCATGATCAAGCCCTTGCCCGGTTTGCCCGGTTCATAGCGCCACTTGCGCATCGCAGCTTTCACTTCGCGTTCAAACATATTGGAAGGTTGTGCGGAAATGATTTCAACATTCTCTACCCGTCCCTCTCCGGTCACGTCAAATTTAACCCGCACTTTGCCTTCAATGCGTAAAGCATAGGCGCGAGCCGGGTATTGCGGTTCGCCACGGCTCAACGCTCGCGGTCCAGTCGGTGCTACCGCCACGGGTTTACTGGTGGCAGGCGCGGTATTGGTCAGAGGACGGCTCTGCGTCGCGGAATTCTCAAACGGCGATGCAGGACGCGGCTCTACCGGTTTGGTCTCACGCTTCGGCTGCTCAACTTTTTTAACCGGCTTCGGTTTTGGTTTTGGTTTTGGTTTTGGCTTCGGTTTTGGCTTCGGCTCGGGCTTATGAATCACCACCGGCGCTTCTTTCGGCGGCTCAGGGACCACTTCGGGTTCGGGTTCCGGCTCAGGTTCAACGACCGGCTGCGGAGGCGGTTGAACAGCCTGAGGTGGCTCCAGATCGGCCGGTGCGACCATCGTCACCGAAATAGGCTGCGCAGGTGCGGGCAGTTCAATAACCTGATGTACCGAGGTATAGAGTAAACCCGCCACTAAGGCTCCGTGAATGACCACAGAGAGCAACGTGGGCCACGGAAAACGGCGAGGTATATCGAAGGTCATTGAAGTCATAATCGCTGCAGTTGAAAAATGATGTCTCGATTTTAAATGCAAATAGCAATCATATTCAATAAGCCATCTTATCTTCGGTCAACTTTCTGTCGCTGTTGGCGAAAAAAAGCACACTTGTGACGCCCTGCCGGGCCTCCAGGAATCTTTGCATTGCAGTCATCAGCGCTTTGAAATAACGTGTTTCGACAATTTACCGATAAGGACTGTGCCCGTGCTTTACGTGATTTATGCTGAAGATGTCGCCGACTCTCTGGAAAAACGTTTGTCGGTCCGCCCTGCTCATCTTGCTCGCTTGCAATTGCTGCATGACGAAGGCCGGCTGCTAACCGCAGGTCCAATGCCCGTAGTAGACAGTAACGATCCTGGTGCTGCCGGTTTTAGCGGTTCGACAGTGATTGCAGAGTTTGAGTCGCTGGAAGCGGCACAGGCCTGGGCTGAAGCCGACCCGTATGTTGCGGCGGCTGTTTATGGGAATGTGAAAGTGCGTCCGTACAAGAAAGTGTTCTGATACAAGCCCAAAAACACAAGAGGCACCGCATGCGGTGCCTCTTGTGTTATCAGAATTCGTAGATTGCGAAGAGCAGTGAATTTCGCTGCCGCGCGCCCAAACATTTTCTGATTGAGTGGATACGCATGTTGCGGCGCGACTGGGCTTCCAGCCAACGCGCTTTGCGACGGCTGACTTGTCTCAGCATCCGCCAGCGCCCCACTTCGTTTCTGCTACGCTTCATTTCAACATCTCAGAGATGAAAGAGCGCACATTATAAACCCTTGCGCCCGGCTGACCAGTGCTTTTGCCGCCTGTTTTTATTTGCCAGATGAATCCGTACGCGTAAACTCATAACAACAGGCTTTCAAAAGGATTTTTTATGACAACCTTCTACACCGTGGTGAGTTGGCTGGTCATTCTGGGGTACTGGTTGTTAATCGCGGGGGTGACATTACGTATCCTGATGAAACGACGCGCGGTACCTTCAGCGATGGCATGGTTGCTGATCATTTATATACTGCCGTTGGTCGGGATCATCGCCTATCTTTCGTTCGGTGAACTGCATCTGGGGAAGAGACGCGCCGAGCGCGCCCGCGCAATGTGGCCGTCTACCGCCAAGTGGCTCAATGATCTTAAAGCCTGTAATCATATTTTTGCCGAATCCAACAGCCCGGTGGCAAGCTCACTGTTTAAGCTGTGCGAACGTCGCCAGGGCATTGCCGGTGTTAAAGGTAATCAGCTCCAGCTTCTGACCGAATCAGATGACGTCATGCAGGCGCTGATTCGCGACATCCAGCTCGCGCGTCACAATATCGAAATGGTTTTCTATATCTGGTACCCAGGTGGCATGGCCGATCAGGTCGCGGAATCGCTGATGGCTGCCGCGCGCCGGGGTGTGCACTGCCGATTAATGCTGGATTCTGCCGGTAGCGTCGACTTTTTCCGCAGCCCGTGGGCGGCGATGATGCGTAACGCCGGAATCGAAGTGGTGGAAGCGCTGAAGGTCAATCTGATGCGTGTGTTCCTGCGCCGCATGGACCTGCGTCAGCATCGCAAAATGGTGATGATCGACAACTATATTGCCTACACCGGCAGTATGAATATGGTCGACCCGCGTTTCTTCAAACAGGACTCGGGTGTGGGGCAATGGATCGATTTGATGGCCCGTATGGAGGGCCCAATCGCCACCTCAATGGGGATTGTGTACTCCTGCGACTGGGAAATCGAAACGGGCAAGCGCATTCTGCCCCCTGCCCCGGACGCCAATATTATGCCGTTCGAAGAAGCGAGCGGACACACCATCCATACCATCGCTTCTGGCCCCGGTTTCCCGGAAGATTTGATTCACCAGGCGTTGCTCACTGCGGCATATTCTGCGCGTGAATATCTGATAATGACCACGCCGTACTTTGTGCCGAGCGACGACCTGTTGCACGCAATTTGCACCGCCGCTCAGCGTGGGGTAGATGTGAGCATTATTATGCCGCGCAATAACGATTCGGTGTTGGTGGGTTGGGCGAGTCGTGCGTTCTTTACCGAGCTGTTAGCCGCGGGCGTTAAGATTTATCAGTTCGAAGGCGGCCTGCTTCACACCAAGAGCGTGCTGGTCGATGGCGAGCTGAGTCTGGTCGGCACGGTGAACCTGGACATGCGTAGCCTCTGGCTGAACTTTGAAATCACACTGGCGATTGATGACGTTGGTTTTGGCGGCGATTTGGCAGCGGTTCAGGATGATTATATTTCCCGCTCGCGCCTGCTGGATGCTCAGCGCTGGTTAAAACGTCCGCTGTGGCAACGCGCCACCGAGCGACTGTTTTACTTCTTTAGTCCGTTGCTGTAAAACGTGCCCATTAGCTGAAAATCTAGGTGTCATCATGGAAATGGATTTAAACAATCGCCTGACCGAAGACGAAACGCTCGAGCAGGCCTACGATATTTTTCTCGAATTAGCGGGTGATAACCTCGATCCTGCGGATATCATTATCTTTAATTTGCAGTTTGAAGAGCGCGGCGGCGCCGAGCTATTTGACCCGGCCGAGGACTGGCAGGAACATGTCGATTTCGATTTGAACCCTGATTTCTTCGCCGAAGTGGTTATTGGTCTGGCCGATACCGACGGCGGCGAATTAAACGATATCTTTGCCCGCGTGCTGTTGTGTCGCGATAAAGACCACAAGATTTGCCATATTCTGTGGCGTGAATAAACCGTAAATTCTTTATTGCCCGGTGGCACTGATGCTTGTTGGCCCTACACGCAAAATGTAGGCCTGGCAAACGTCAGCGCCGCCGGGCATTTTCATTTGGCGAGTGGCAATTCTGTTCCACAGATGCTGCAGTAATTGGCATTTTTTTCGTGCCCGGTATGCTTACACTTCGGGCATCCGCGCATGCTTCGACGGTTTTGAAATTCATTACTCATGTGCGTGGTAATTAACCCGGTTGGAATAGCGATAACCGAGTAACCAATCAAAATGAGCAGCGACGCCACTAACCGCCCGATACCGGTATGCGGGGTGATATCACCGTAGCCCACGGTGGTCGCCGTCACCACCGCCCAGTACACTGACGCCCCTAAGGTCACAAAACCATTCTCGGGACCTTCAATGCCGTACATCAGCGAGCCGAAGACCACCATGACAATCGCAATTAAGAAATAGAACACCATCAGCTGATGACGGGCGCTGACTATCGCCTGCCAGAAGATTCGCAGCGATGACAAATATCGCAGCAGCTTCAACACACGCAGAACACGAATGGTCCTCAGAGCCCGCCAGGCAAAGACATAATTCACACCCATTTCCGGCCACAACCACAATACATACATCGGCAGCACGGTGATTAAATCGATAATGCCCCAAAAGCTGAAAACATATTTCGCGGGCTGCGGCCAGCACAGCACCCGAAGAAGATATTCGGCGGTGAAGACTGCGGTGATGATCAATTCGAGGTAGACGAAGGTATGCCACTGATCGAAGGTCAGATGGTAGCGAGTGTCTAATGCCGACTCGACAAAAATAATAATAACGCTCAATAACGCAAAACAACCGCAAAACGCCTCGACGCGACGTCCGCAGCGGGTACTTTGATCAAACAAAATGCGGTAAAGACGCTGGCGGAGTAAAACCGGGGCAACGAACACAATAACCTCACAAAAAAAAGGGCTGACAGTTGTCAGCCCGGGAGATTATAGCGGGTCCACCTTCAGACAGGAAACCGCGTGTCGGAAGCTCCCCTCCAGAACCGGTCTCGTTTTCGCGCATTCCGGCCCGGCAATCGGGCAACGGGTACGGAATACGCAGCCTGACGGCGGGTTGATAGGTGACGGTAACTCACCTTCCAATAATTGTATCTTTTTGTTCTTTTCCAGATCCGGGTCTGGAATAGGCACCGCTGACATCAGCGCTTTGGTGTAAGGGTGCAGCGGATTGTGGTAAACCTGATCGTAGGTACCCAGTTCTACCGCATGGCCCAGATACATCACCAGAACGCGATCAGAGATGTGTTTTACCACCGCCAGGTCATGGGCGATGAAAATCAGCGACAGACCCATTTCACGTTGTAGCTGCTGGAGCAGGTTGACTACTTGCGCCTGAATCGACACGTCCAGCGCCGAAACCGGTTCGTCACAGATAATCAGCTTTGGCTCAAGAATCAGCGCGCGTGCAATACCGATACGCTGACACTGACCGCCGGAAAATTCGTGCGGGTAACGGTTGACGAGGTTAGGCAGTAAGCCAACCTTCATCATCATCGCCTTCACACGGTCACGGACTTCCTGACGCGGCATCTTCGGGTGATAAGTCCGCAGCGGCTCGGCGATGATATCGCCAATGTTCATACGCGGGTTCAATGATGCCAGCGGATCCTGGAAAATCATCTGAATGTCGCTGCGCACGGCGCGCCATTCATCTGGTTTCATGCCCAGTAAATCTTTACCCAACCATGCGACACGCCCTTCGGTGGCTTTCACCAGACCGATAATAGCGCGGGCAAAAGTCGATTTGCCACAGCCAGATTCCCCGACCACGCCCAGCGTTTCACCTTCGTACAGTCGCAACGTGACGCCATCGACTGCTTTCAAGGTTTTCGAGGGCTGCCAGAACCACTGTTTGCCATCTTTGATATCGAAGTGCACTTTCAGATCGGCAATTTCGAGCAGAACTTTTTTATCTTCAGTCACGGCGTTCATACCAGATCCCCCACCGGTTTAAAGCAGGCGCGTAAACGGCCAGGCGCAAACGCCTCGAGAGGCGGAGCCGTATGGCAGATTTCCATCGCATGTGGACAGCGCGGCTGGAACGGACAGCCTTTCGGCAGACGCATCAGGTTTGGCGGGTTACCTGGAATGGTCAACAGCGATTCACCTTCCGCATCCAGACGCGGCACCGCGTTGAGCAGCCCCATAGAATACGGGTGAGCCGGGTGATAAAACACATCGCGCGCCTGCCCATATTCCATGGTTCGTCCCGCGTACATCACCAGCACTTTGTCGCAGATCCCAGCCACAACGCCAAGATCGTGCGTAATCATGATGATGGCGGTGTTGAATTCGCTTTTTAGTTCATTCAACAGGGTCATGATTTGGGCCTGAACGGTCACGTCCAGAGCGGTCGTAGGCTCATCCGCAATCAGCAGTTTTGGCCGACACAGCAGCGCCATAGCAATCATCACACGCTGGCGCATACCACCAGAAAACTCATGCGGGTACATGCGCATACGCTTACGCGCTTCCGGCATTTTCACCGCATCCAGCATCCGCACAGACTCTTCAAACGCTTCGGCTTTGCCCATGCCTTTATGCAGCATCAGCACTTCCATTAGCTGCTCGCCCACCCGCATGTACGGGTTCAGGGACGTCATCGGGTCCTGGAAAATCATCGAAATCTGCTCGGCGCGCAGGCGGTTAAGCTCTTTCTCCGGCAGATTCAGGATCTGGCGGCCGTTAAAAGACGCGACACCGTCAATGCGACCGTTTTTCGCCAGCAAGCCCATCAGCGCAAATGCGGTCTGGGATTTCCCGGAACCGGACTCACCGACGATCCCCAGCGTTTCGCCTGCTTTCAGGCTGAAGTTCAGATCGTTCACTGCCGTCACGTCGCCGTCAGCCGTAGCAAACGTTACGCGTAAATCTTTTACGTCTAGCAGCAGGCCTGATTGTTGCTGCTGCGGGGCGTTAACCATTTCAATCGTGCTCATGGCATCACTCCTTAGCGGTCTTTCGGGTCGAGGGCATCACGCAAGCCATCGCCGATAAAGTTGAAACAAAACAGGGTTACCACCAGGAAACCTGCCGGATACAGCAGCAGCCATGGAGAGACTTCCATGGAGTTGGCGCCATCACTCAATAATGCGCCCCAGCTGCTGAGCGGCTCCTGGGTACCCAGACCGAGGAAGCTCAGGAACGATTCAAACAGGATCATGCTTGGCACCAGCAGTGAAGCGTAAACCACCACCACGCCCAGCACGTTCGGCACGATATGACGGACAACGATATTCGCGGTTGAGACGCCACCGACCTGTGCCGCTTCGATAAACTCTTTGCGCTTCAGGCTTAAGGTCTGACCACGCACGATACGCGCCATATCCAGCCAGGAAACCATCCCGATTGCCACGAAGATAAGCAGGATGTTTTGACCGAAGAACGTCACCAGCAAAATAACGAAGAACATGAACGGGAAGGAGTTCAGGATCTCCAGCAGACGCATCATCACGGAGTCCACTTTGCCGCCAAGGTAGCCGGAAAGCGAGCCGTACAGCGTCCCAAGGATGACGGCGACCAGCGCCGCGGCGATCCCGACCATCAGCGAGATTCGACCACCAATCGCGACGCGCACTAATAAATCACGGCCGGATGAATCGGTCCCGAAATAGTGGCCGGAAGGCATGTCGGGTGCGCTGGACATCATGTTCCAGTCGGTATCGAAATAGCTGAACTGCGATAGCATCGGTGCCAGCGTTACGAACAGGGCGATAACCACCAGCACAATCAAACTGGCGACCGCCGCACGGTTATGCATAAAACGACGTCGGGCGTCCTGCCAAAGGCTGCGGCCTTCGACTTCCAGTTGTTCACTGAAGTGTTCCAGCGCCTCGCTGTTTTTCTTACTCAACATCATGGCGAACTCCAGTGTCAGTAACGGATTTTCGGATCGATAACGGCATACAGCACATCGACGATCGCGTTAAACAGAATGGTCAGCGCACCAACCAGAATGGTCAGGCTCAGCACCAGGGAATAATCGCGGTTCAGTGCGCCATTCACGAACAGCTGACCGATACCCGGCAGGCCGTAAATGGTTTCGATGACCATTGAACCGGTGATGATGCCCACGAACGCTGGCCCCATGTACGAGAGCACAGGCAGGAGCGCCGGTTTCAGCGCATGACGCAGAATAATGCGGCGCATCGGCAACCCCTTCGCCTTTGCGGTACGAATGAAGTTGGAGTGCAGGACTTCAATCATCGAACCACGGGTGATACGCGCGATACTGGCGATATAGGCCAGAGAAAGCGCCACCATTGGCAGGATCATGTATTGCAGCGCCCCGCCATTCCAGCCACCGCCCGGCAACCAGTGCAGCGTGATGGCAAAGATCATCACCAACAATGGCGCGACCACGAAGCTCGGGATAACCACCCCGGTCATCGCCACCCCCATGACGGCGTAATCCCATTTGGTATTTTGATTCAACGCGGCAATCACCCCGGCACTGACACCCAGGATAACGGCGAGGAAGAATGCAGCAAAACCGAGTTTGGCTGACACCGGGAAGCTCGCGGCCACCAGGTCGTTCACGGAATAATCTTTATATTTGAATGACGGACCAAAATCGCCATGCGCCAGCTGCTTCAAATAATTGAAGTACTGGACCCCGATAGGATCGTTCAGGTGATATTTGGCTTCAATGTTCGCCATGACTTCTGGCGGCAGCGTACGTTCACCGGTAAATGGACTGCCCGGCGCAAGACGCATCATAAAGAAGGAAATGGTAATAAGGATAAAGAGTGTCGGAATTGCTTCCAGACAGCGGCGTAAAATAAATTTCAACATTGCCCGTACCTTCTGGCGTGTGCCTTTACATGTCGCAATTCAGCGTGGCTGATGCAGTCATGTGATAGTGCGTGAAATAAGACACAGTGGGGCAACCCTATGTTGCCCCACGTATTGCCATTAATGCTTAATGATGTACAAGTCTTTGGTGTAGATGTTGTCCATCGGATCTTTACCGGTGTAACCGCCAATCCATGGTTTCACCAGACGGGCATTCACATAATAATAGACCGGAACGATAGCGGAGTCTTTGCCCAGCTGCTGTTCAGCTTTGTCATACAGCGCAACACGCTGTGCTTCGTCGGTCACCTGCAGGGTCTGCTTCATGATCGCATCAAACGCCGGGCTCTTATAGTGCGCGGTGTTCATTGAGCTAGCTGACAGCATGGTGTTCAGGAAGGAAGTCGGTTCGTTGTAGTCCGCACACCAGCCAGCACGCGCGACATCATAAGTCCCCTGATGACGGGTATCCAGGAAGGTTTTCCACTCCTGGTTAACCAGCTTCACGTTCACGCCGAGGTTTTTCTTCCAGATAGACGCGGCTGCAATTGCCAGTTTCTTGTGCAGATCGGAGGTGTTGTACAGCAGCTCGAAGGTCAGCGGCTTATCAGCGGTGTAGCCTGCTTCGGCCAGCAGTTTCTTCGCTTCTTCGTTACGTTTTTCCTGAGTCCAGGTGAACCACTCTGGTTTGGTCAGCTTCGCGCCATCTGTGTACGGAGGGGTGTAACCGTAAGCGGGCAGGTCGCCCTGCGCTTTCACTTTGTTAACGATGATATCGCGGTCCAAGCCCAGTTTCAGTGCGGTACGGACACGCTCATCAGTGAACGGGGCTTTCTGGTTGTTGATTTCGTAGTAGTACGTGCACAGGTACGGGTCAACGTGAACTTCCGTTGGGATCTCTTTCTTCAGCTTCTGGAACAGCTCGATCGGCAGGTTGTTATAGGTCATGTCGATTTCGCCGCTGCGGTAGCGGTTTACATCGGTGACTTCAGAAGAGATTGGCAGATAGGTAATCTGGTCAACAACGGTGTCTTTGTTATCCCAGTAGTTGGTGTTGCGCTCCATGACGATGCGCTCGTTCACCACCCAGTCTTTCAGTTTGTACGCACCGTTGGTGACGATATTGGCAGGCTGAGTCCACTTTTCACCGAATTTATCGATGGCGGTTTTATTAACCGGGGACATCGCCGGGTTCACCAGCAGCTTGTAGAAATAAGGAACCGGCTCGCTCAGAGTGACTTCCAGAGTGTGATCGTCGATGGCTTTCACGCCGAGATCGGAGGTCGGTTTTTTGCCGTCGATGATCTCATCAACGTTCAGGATATGGCCATACTGCGGGTAGCTTGCATACGGGGACGCCGTTTTCGGGTCCACCAGACGCTGCCAGCTATAAACAAAATCTTGTGCCGTTACCGGCTCGCCGTTGGACCATTTTGCGTCTTTACGCAGATGGAAGGTCCACACTTTGAAATCTTTGTTGTCCCAGCTTTCAGCAACACCCGGGATAGGGTGACCGTCTTTGGTGGACGTGATGAGCAGGCCTTCGAACAAATCACGGCTCACGTTTGCTTCTGGAACACCTTCAATTTTGTTCGGATCCAGTGACTGCGGCTCGGCGCCGTTGTTACGGATCATGGTCTGCTTATCTGCCAGTTTTACGCCTGCAGGAACGTCTGCAGCCATTGCACTTCCTGCGATAAGTGCAGCTAAAACACCTGCTGCGATGAGGCTTTTTTTTGTGATGATGGACATTGTGTTGATACTCCGCTCATTATAATTACTGGCTGTGCCAGCCTGTTTATCCCCGAAGGGTTCCTGATACAGCGCAGGAGTGAATGCGTCTGTCAGGCGTTTACTGCGTGCTATCACCGACTTTTTTATTACGGTCACTCTTTATTCGGCAACCTTTCGTCGATTCTTTAGGTCATCCCCCCTGTCGGGATCACCGATGTACTTTTTCGCGTCAGGAGATTTATTTGAAAATTATTCTCATCTCCACTTTTTGTATCGCGAAATGTCTGGGCGGAAAGTACCAAAAGCATTTCTCCCCCGCCAATACAATTTGCAAATTTGTTAACCAATTCTCTTTTGTTGAAGCTGCTCCGAATGAAATAGTTCAATTTTTGCCGTTGTGGTTAAGCAATAATCTTTAAGTATCATTAAGTTAATTAAAATCCCGTTCAGAGCCCTGGTGAAACGACCTCAATGGTGGGTTTTTACACAATAATTTAACAATTGATTATTATTTAGCACATTACTCTGCGCGATGGTTGAAATTACTAATAACATTTCAATTATCCCATCGCAAGCGCAAGAGTATCATGTTAGTGAAATAACATTATTGCCCAAGGTACTACCTGGGGTGTTTAACGCTAATTGCCTGATAAAAAGAGGATTAGTGAGAAATAGCAGAAGGTGATTACGACGGGCTAATTCACATTTATTGATATGTTTTGCTAATAGATGAAAGAGAAAACGAGGCGCGTACGCCCCGTTTCAGAACAGCGTCAGGCAAGCAAGCCAGGGAAGATGGATTTGATCCCGGCCACAATAAATTCAATGCCAAGCGCCATAAGCAGCAAGCCCATGATACGGGTGATAACGTTAATGCCCGTCTGCCCCAGCAGTCGCACCAGCCAGGGAGCAATACGGAACAGCCCCCAACAACATCCGGCAAAAATCGCGATGGCGATAGAAAAGCCAATCAGATGCGGGATGTTATGATAGCGCGTACCCCAGACAATCGTGGAGCTGATGGCCCCCGGTCCGGCCATTAAGGGTAATGCCAGAGGCACAACGCCAACGCTTTCGCGTATCGCTGTCTCTGATTTTTCCTGCTTGTTCTGTTTGTCCTCACCGAGCTTTCCGCTGATCATCGACATCGCAATCGTCACCACCAGGATGCCGCCCGCAATACGGAACGAGTCGATAGAAATACCGAAGAGTTGCAGTATGCCGTCGCCCAGAAAAAGTGAAGTCCACAAGATGATGGCGACAGACAGGTTTGCCGTCAGGTTGGTTTTGTTACGCGCAGGTGCGGACTGATAGCTCGTCATACTGATGAACACCGGGATGATGCCTACCGGGTTAACCAGCGCAAATAAGCCAATGAAAAATTTGATATAAGTTGGAAAATCGAACAGCGATAGAATCACGGTATCCCGCGGCCTCATCAATTGTAGTAGTTGACGTACAGTAATCATGAAAAACGCGCTGAAGATACGCTGTTTAACGGCATTCTTCACCACAAATCTGCTGTAAAACGCTACCAATACGCGTTGTTATGTATCTGTTTAAATTATGCTAATGTTACCGCAGCCCGAAATTACGATCATTTAACACTTGATACAAACCGCTAAAATCGGCCTGCTGAAAGGAGTCAGCTTGGTGTAATCTTGATTTAGATCACACAATTCATACTCAGAAGTGGGTAATCTTGATCTCGCACCAGGGAGTAGCCCGGTACCTCTACCGGGTGTAATGGAAGGCTCTTTTAGTAAATCAGTGGATGAAGGTCGTTAAGTAACCTGTTGTTTTTATGGCTCTTACGCAAGCTGCTTGTGGTCTGTCTATACTGACGTATCGCGCAGCTGATTTACTAAAAAAGTTTAACATTATCCAGGAGAGCATTTATGGCTGTTACTAATGTCGCTGAACTGAACGCACTCGTCGAGCGCGTAAAAAAAGCTCAGCGTGAATATGCCAACTTCACCCAAGAACAGGTTGATAAAATCTTCCGCGCGGCCGCACTGGCTGCTGCAGATGCTCGAATCCCTCTCGCGAAACTGGCTGTTGCCGAATCTGGTATGGGTATCGTGGAAGATAAAGTGATTAAAAACCACTTTGCTTCTGAGTATATCTACAACGCCTATAAAGATGAGAAAACCTGTGGTGTCCTGTCTGAAGATGACACTTTCGGTACTATCACCATCGCTGAACCTATCGGCATCATCTGCGGTATCGTACCGACGACCAACCCAACCTCTACCGCTATCTTCAAATCGCTTATCAGCCTGAAGACACGTAACGCAATCATCTTCTCCCCACACCCACGTGCGAAAGACGCGACTAACAAAGCCGCTGATATCGTTCTCCAGGCTGCCATCGCAGCGGGTGCGCCGAAAGATCTGATTGGTTGGATTGATCAGCCTTCTGTAGAGCTGTCCAACGCGCTGATGCATCACCCAGATATCAACATGATCCTCGCCACTGGTGGCCCGGGCATGGTTAAAGCAGCATACAGCTCCGGTAAACCTGCCATCGGTGTAGGCGCGGGTAACACCCCAGTTGTTGTTGATGAAACAGCTGACGTGAAACGCGTTGTGGCGTCCATCCTGATGTCTAAAACCTTCGATAACGGCGTAATCTGTGCATCTGAACAGTCCGTCATTGTGGTTGACTCTGCGTACGCTGCAGTACGTGAGCGTTTCGCTTCCCACGGCGGCTACATGCTGCAGGGCAAAGAGCTGAAAGCCGTTCAGGATATCATCCTGAAAAATGGCGGTCTGAACGCGGCTATCGTTGGTCAGCCAGCAACCAAAATTGCTGAACTGGCAGGCTTCACCGTACCAGCAGACACCAAAATTCTGATCGGCGAAGTGACCGTAGTCGACGAATCCGAGCCGTTCGCTCATGAAAAACTGTCTCCGACTCTGGCAATGTACCGTGCCAAGAACTTTGAAGACGCCGTTGTTAAAGCGGAAAAACTGGTTGAGATGGGCGGCATCGGCCACACCTCTTGCCTGTACACCGACCAGGACAACCAGCCAGAGCGCGTTAAGCACTTCGGCGACAAAATGAAGACTGCTCGTATCCTGATTAACACCCCGGCATCTCAGGGTGGTATCGGTGACCTCTACAACTTCAAACTCGCGCCTTCCCTGACTCTGGGTTGTGGTTCCTGGGGTGGTAACTCCATCTCTGAGAACGTGGGTCCTAAGCACCTGATCAACAAGAAAACCGTTGCTAAGCGAGCTGAAAACATGTTGTGGCACAAACTTCCGAAATCTATCTACTTCCGTCGTGGCTCACTGCCAATCGCGCTGGATGAAGTGATTACCGATGGTCACAAACGTGCGATGATCGTGACTGACCGTTTCCTGTTCAACAACGGCTATGCAGACCAGATCACCTCTGTTCTGAAAGCTGCTGGCGTTGAAACTGAAGTGTTCTTTGAAGTTGAAGCTGACCCAACTCTGACCGTTGTACGTAAAGGTGCAGAGCTGGCGAACTCCTTCAAACCAGACGTGATTATCGCGCTGGGCGGCGGTTCCCCGATGGATGCTGCGAAAATCATGTGGGTCATGTACGAACACCCAGAAACGCACTTCGAAGAACTGGCACTGCGCTTTATGGATATCCGTAAACGTATCTACAAGTTCCCGAAAATGGGTGTGAAAGCGAAGATGATTGCTGTCACCACCACTTCCGGTACGGGTTCTGAAGTTACCCCGTTTGCGGTAGTGACTGATGATGCAACGGGTCAGAAATATCCATTGGCTGACTACGCGCTGACTCCGGACATGGCTATCGTTGATGCCAACCTCGTGATGGATATGCCGAAATCACTCTGTGCATTCGGTGGTCTGGATGCGGTAACGCACGCTCTGGAAGCTTATGTGTCTGTACTGGCATCTGAGTTCTCCGACGGTCAGGCTCTGCAGGCTCTGAAACTGCTGAAAGAAAACCTGCCAGCGTCTTACCACGAAGGTTCTAAGAACCCAGTTGCTCGTGAACGCGTTCACAACGCAGCGACTATCGCCGGTATCGCGTTTGCTAACGCCTTCCTCGGTGTATGTCACTCCATGGCGCATAAACTGGGCTCCCAGTTCCACATTCCACACGGTCTGGCCAACGCCCTGCTGATCAGCAACGTTATTCGCTATAACGCGAATGACAACCCAACTAAGCAGACTGCATTCAGCCAGTACGACCGTCCGCAAGCTCGTCGTCGTTACGCAGAAATCGCAGACCACCTGGGTCTGACTTCTTCCAGCGACCGTACTGCTGCGAAAATCGAGAAACTGCTGGCATGGCTGGACAGCATCAAAGCTGAACTGGGTATTCCTAAATCAATCCGCGAAGCGGGTGTTCAGGAAGCTGACTTCCTGGCCCACGTCGACAAACTGTCTGAAGACGCGTTTGATGATCAGTGTACCGGTGCGAACCCACGTTACCCGCTGATTGCTGAACTGAAGCAAATCCTGATGGATACTTACTACGGCCGCGAATTTAGCGAAGGCGACGTAGCTGAGAAGAAAGCAGTAGCTCCAGTTAAAGCTGACAAAAAAGCAAAGAAAACCGCTTAAGTTGAAAGCCTAATAAAAAACCCGCCTGATGGCGGGTTTTTTTATGTCTGTAGCGCGCGTAAAGCGTAGGGAGATTACTCCTCCACCTTCCCTCGCACTCGCCGCTGAATTGCGCTCAGAGAGCCTTCCAGAAGCGCTTCTTTGTAATGCTTACGACAGACGGAGACGTAACGTTCATTCCCGCCAATAACCACCTGCTCGCCTTCGTTATAGGGATGCCCTTCCTGATCCAGCCGCAGCACCATACTCGCCTTACGGCCACAGAAGCAGATGGTTTTTAATTCCACAAGTTTATCGGACCAGCACAGCAAATATTGGCTGCCGATAAACAGCTCGCCGCGAAAATCCGTGCGCAGGCCGTAACACAGCACCGGGATATCCAACTCATCCACAACCTCTGATAGCGCGTAGACCTGTTCGCGGGTCAGGAACTGGCTTTCATCCACCAGCACGCAGTGAATCGGCTCCTGCGCGTGCTCAGCTGCGATATCATCATACAGTGATGTCTTCTGGTTGAAGAGCTTCGCTGGTGAGGACAATCCGATGCGGGAACTGACTTTTCCTGCGCCGAATCTGTCATCAATTTCTGCGGTATAAACCAGCGTTCGCATTCCGCGTTCCTGGTAATTATAGGAGGATTGTAACAAAGCCGTAGACTTCCCTGCATTCATCGCAGAGTAGTAAAAATAAAGTTGTGCCATTCGCAACATCACCTCAATCACGTGATTTAACGGCACGAATTGTACCATATCCCCGGCAAATTTCTGCGTTCACGCAACGCATAATCCATTGCTACTTCACGTAAAATATTAAGTTCTTCTTATCTATAATAAGAACCAGAAACAGCCTACTATTCACATGACACCTTAAGATAATCCCGAGTTATCAGCTAGCTAATCCCTTACCTGGCGCTCCAGGGCTTTCGTAACGTTATGATTCAGTTTCTATTGATTACCAGGAAATTTCCCCTGGCCCGCGAGTAATACGAAAGGCTGATATTTTTGTTCCTCTTATATATGCCGGGCTGTAACTGTAAAAAAGGCATACTTTGTAAGGGTGTTCTTATGATTGCTGCCCTGCAATAAGCATTCAGGATGTGAACTGGCGCGACAAATTTAACTTTATCCAATTATTAATTTCGGCAAATAACACGATATTTTGACTTCCTTACAAACCACCCTATTGCACATCTGAAATTAACGCTCTATTATTACCTCAACAAACCACCCCACAATATAAGTTTGAGAATACGAAAATGAGCGAAGCACTTAAAATTTTGAACAACATCCGTACTCTTCGTGCGCAGGCAAGAGAATGCACTCTCGAAACTCTCGAAGAAATGCTGGAAAAATTAGAAGTTGTTGTTAACGAACGTCGCGAAGAAGATAATGCGGCCGCTGCCGAAGTTGAAGAGCGTACTCGTAAACTGCAACAATACCGTGAAATGCTGATTGCTGATGGCATTGACCCAAATGAACTGCTGAACAGCATTGCTGCAGCAAGCAAATCTGGTGCTAAAGCAAAACGTGCAGCTCGCCCGGCTAAATATAGCTACGTTGATGAAAACGGCGAAACTAAAACCTGGACCGGCCAGGGTCGTACCCCGGCAATCATCAAAAAAGCAATGGATGAGCAAGGTAAATCTCTGGACGACTTCCTGATTTAATCTTTCTTGTTTGTTTGAAAATCCCGCTCTGCGGGATTTTTTTTATCCTGAAATCGACTCAACCATTCTCAATACTGACTGGTTTTAACTCAACGCTGACAACAGGCAATAAAAAACCGGGGTCTTTTCAGAACCCCGGTCGGTACAGCAGGTGAGCAAATTACTTGCCAGCGCCCACTGTTTCTTCCAGCCAGGCTTTAAAATCCGCACCCAGTGAATTATGGCGAATGCCATATTCAACAAACGCACGCATATAGCCCAGTTTATTACCGCAGTCGTGGCTTTTGCCTTTCATATGATAGGCTTCAACGGTTTCTTTCTCGATCAGCATATCGATAGCATCGGTCAACTGGATCTCGTCCCCGGCACCCGGAGGGGTCTTCGCCAGCAGAGGCCAAATTTCTGCACTCAGAACGTAACGGCCTACAACCGCGAGGTTAGACGGCGCCACGTCGGCTTTAGGTTTCTCAACGACACCTACCATTGGCACGCTGTCACCCGGATTCAAGGCTTCACCTTTGCAATCCACAACACCGTATGCGGTTACGTCGTCAACCGGCTCAACCATGATCTGGCTGGCACCTGTTTCATCAAAACGCTTAATCATATCGGCAAGGTTGTCACGGGACAGATCGGATTCATATTCATCAAGAATCACGTCTGGCAGAATAACCGCGACAGGCTCATCGCCCACAACCGGATGCGCACACAGAACTGCGTGGCCCAGACCTTTTGCCAGCCCCTGACGGACCTGCATGATGGTCACGTGCGGTGGGCAAATGGACTGCACTTCTTCCAGCAGCTGGCGCTTAACGCGTTTTTCCAGCATGGCTTCAAGTTCAAAACTGGTATCGAAATGGTTTTCGATAGAGTTTTTAGAAGAATGCGTAACCAGAACAATTTCAGTAATGCCTGCCGCGATGCATTCATTGACAACATACTGAATTAATGGCTTGTCGACCAGCGGCAGCATTTCCTTTGGAATCGCTTTAGTGGCGGGCAACATCCTGGTACCCAATCCCGCTACCGGGATTACGGCCTTAGTGACTTTCGAATTTAATGCAGCCATTGAAATCTCCTGAACTGTTCAACTTTTGAACGTGCTCGTTAATTAATAACGCGTTGAGTATATCAGTACCGATTGCTCAATCTGGTCTGAAAAGGACACGTTAACCTTGAATTAGGATTTTTACGTATAAATCCTACTGATAGTACCACTACCGTCTGAAAAGCGGAGACTGCAATATCCCGTGATTCAGACTAATTGTTCATTCCGCAGACAACATCAGGCGCAGGCGTCCCCCTGCTCCCCAAATTTGGCACTGCCACGATTCGCAGCGCTGGCTGATTTGATTTAAATAAGTATTACCCAATGTACCCAGCGGAACCCCGTTGCTGATCTGTATTTGATGTTCGCCAGTGTTGAGCGATCCGTTAAGTCCGGCAGAAACGAGGATCAGATTTTTAATACCGCTGTGGTAATACCCAACCAGCAACGGGAATTGTCCTGGTAAATTGGCCTGACGCAGCAATTGATTGACCTGTTTTAGCAAACTGCCTAATTCAGGCAGACGCTGTCCTTCGTGCGAAAGCTGCTCTTGTAACAAGCCGTTAAATAAAGCACGCAGCAAAAGTGCGGCCAAAACGCCATTATCACCCGCTCGCGTAACGTCGAGACAATAAAACGCCAGATCTTTATCTGAGAGTGGTGCAATATCGAGCACCAGGCCGTGATTATCGGCGGATACCAGCTGACGATAATTTATTCGGCAATGAGATATAACCTGCTGCACCGGCGGTTGAAGTTCCTGCAGTAATTTTGCCGCAGCGGATGGATTAGTCACCAGCGCATCCCAGTCCTCAAATAAACGTTCTTCTTCCTCAACGCGGGAATTGAACATATTGGGATAGAGGCAGGCGAAAACGGTTTCACGCAGGCGGTTGAGATCTTTGACCGGTTTGAGCAGTACATCCTGCACGCCGAGACGCAGCGCTTTGGCGATGTCTGCCATATTTTCCGTTGCGGATATAACCAGAATCGGAAGCTGATGACCGTTGTTGCGTAAGAACTCGACCAGTTTAAGGCCGTTCATTCGCGGCATCGCGATATCGCAAATCATCAGGTCGGGGTTGAGCCTGGCCATTTTTTCGAGGGCATCCACACCGTCTTCAGCCAGGGCCGTTTCTGCGCCCAGCGATGAAAGCCACGAATCCAACAGTGAGCGGAAAACGGGTTCGTCCTCGACGATAAGAATCTGTTTTCCCGCCAATGGCTGCGTCATGATATCTCCCCTGGCAGACGATAAGTAAATAGTGGCACGCTATTCATGCTACCGCCTGTCAGATTTTGCTGAAGTAATCGAAAAATGCCCTAACCCATGCTGCGGACTAACGGTATAAGTTCGTCCATCTTTTTCTCAACCGACAATTGACCTGCGGCGATAGCCGCGGGCGCACGGTGGAAATCAAGCGTAGATATCTGAGGGCAAAAAGGTTGCAACAGGATGTCAGGCGGATCGCCCGCCATTCGATTGCGCTTTAATCGGTTTTCCAGCACCTGTATAGAGGTCGTCATGATCTCCATGGCCGTGGGGGTGATTGCCGTCCGGCGTGATGTCATGCGCCCTAACCTTGCGCGAAAACGTTCGTGCCAGGTGAGCGATTCATCATTGTCTAAAGACTGTGGATCGGGCTGAAGGTTCACCGACAGCAGATCCTGTTGCATTAAATGGGCGTCGTGTTGCAAATCGACCGCAATCACGATGTCCGCCCCCAACGCACGGGTGAGCGAAACAGGGACAGGGTTCACCACCGCGCCGTCCACGAGCCAGTAACCGTTATGCATCACGGGGGACATCAATCCAGGAATACTGCACGAGGCGCGGACGGCCATATGAAGGTCACCTTCGGTAAACCAGAGTTCACGTCCAGTGCTGAGGTTGGTCGCGACGGTCGCAAAACGACGTTCGCAGGATTCGATAGTATCGACAGGGAGAAGCTGGCGGAAATGACTGAACACGCGTTCGCCGCGCAGGAGTCCACCGCGCCGCCATGAGAGATCCATCAGACGTAACACATCCCACGAACTGAAAGAGCAAACCCACTTTTCCAGCACCGGAAGACGATCGCAGGCAAAGGCCGCACCCACCAGCGAACCAATGGAACACCCTGCAACGATATCAATCTCAATGCCCATTTTCTGCAGCGCTTTAATGACGCCGATGTGTGACCATCCTCGCGCCGCGCCCGAACCCAGGGCTAATCCTACCTTAAGCTTTCTCATCCTGACTGTACTGAACCCTATTCCCAACGTAGCAACATTGCCACTGCTCGGTTAACATATTTGCCGCCGGCGCAGTTGCGCCTTTCTTTATTGACTCAACGGGAAGGCATTTATGCATTCACTTTGCCCCTGCGGCAGCGCTCTGGAGTATAGCCTATGTTGCCAGCGATATCTGTCAGGCAGCGAGCTTGCACCAACGCCGTCACACCTCATGCGTTCGCGCTATAGCGCCTTTGTGATGAAGGACGCAGATTATCTGGTGAAAACCTGGCATTCGTCCTGCGAACCAGAAGCATTTCGTGCCGACCTCGAAAAGAGTTTTGCCGGAACGGAATGGCTTGGCCTGACACTTTTTGCCGCCGATAACGGGAAACACGCCGACGAAGGCTATGTCAGCTTTGTTGCCCGCTTTCGAGAACATAGCAAGACAAGCGCCCTGATTGAGCGTTCAAGATTCTTAAAAGAAAATGGACAATGGTATTATATTGATGGTACACGTCCGTTAATCGGCCGCAACGACCCATGCCCGTGCGGATCGGGTAAAAAATTTAAAAAGTGCTGCGGTCAATAAGACCGCCACACAGAAACAGCAAACACCTCAACAGGATTTCCCCCGCAATGCACTCATTACAACGAAAAGTGTTGCGTACAATCTGCCCCGATCAAAAAGGGCTGATCGCACGTATTACCAATATTTGCTACAAGCACGAACTGAACATCGTGCAGAACAATGAATTTGTCGATCATCGCACCGGGCGTTTCTTCATGCGCACCGAGCTGGAAGGCATTTTCAACGACGCCACACTGCTGGCCGATCTCGATGGCGCATTGCCAGAAGGCTCGATTCGCGAACTGACCCCTGCGGGCCGTCGTCGCGTCGTGATTCTGGTCACCAAAGAAGCACATTGTCTGGGCGACCTGTTAATGAAAGCCAATTACGGCGGCCTGGATGTCGACATCGCCGCGGTAATCGGCAACCACGACACATTGCGCACGCTTGTTGAGAAATTCGATATCCCGTTTGAGCTGGTCAGTCACGAGGGCCATACCCGCGAAGAGCATGACGCCCTCATGGCGGATGCCATCGACAAGCACACGCCGGATTACGTGGTACTGGCGAAATACATGCGCGTCCTGACGCCGGCCTTCGTGTCACGCTTCCCGAATAAAATCATCAATATTCACCATTCATTCCTGCCTGCGTTCATTGGTGCACGTCCATATCAGCAGGCTTACGATCGCGGCGTGAAAATCATCGGTGCCACCGCGCACTACGTGAACGACAATCTGGATGAAGGCCCGATCATCATGCAGGACGTGATTCACGTCGATCACACCTACACCGCAGAAGACATGATGCGTGCCGGTCGTGACGTTGAGAAAAACGTCCTCAGCCGCGCCTTATATCAGGTTCTCGCCCAGCGCGTGTTTGTGTACGGTAATCGGACAATTATTCTGTAAGGCGAATGACCGTTGCAGTGCTTTTAAACGTTATGGGTAAAAAGCACGCAAACGATTCATTTTCCTGAAAGGAAGTCTTTACAGCGGCGCGTCATTTGATATGATGCGCCCCGCTTCCCAAAAGGAAGCAGGCTAGTAAAAGTACCACCCCTGGCGGGGTTCCCGAGCGGCCAAAGGGAGCAGACTGTAAATCTGTCGTCATCGACTTCGAAGGTTCGAATCCTTCCCCCGCCACCACGAATTTCGGTCAGTACCAGCATCACATCATACCCCTGGCGGGGTTCCCGAGCGGCCAAAGGGAGCAGACTGTAAATCTGTCGTCATCGACTTCGAAGGTTCGAATCCTTCCCCCGCCACCATCTCTTCATTTTGCAGCACACTCCAAAATACCTTAGATGCCACATTGTTCTCCGTTCGGGGAAGGATGAGAAGCTTCGACCAAGGTTCGATTCCAGCGAAGCGAGAAAGCGTTGCCTCAGGCAACGACCCGAAGGGCGAGACGCGTTAGCGTCGAGTAATCCTTCCCCCGCCACCATCTCTTCATTTTGCACCACACTCCAAAATACCTTAGATGCCACATTGTTCTCCGTACGGGGAAGGATGAGAAGCTTCGACCAAGGTTCGATTCGAGCGAAGCGAGAAAGCGTTGCCTCAGGCAACGACCCGAAGGGCGAGACGCGTTAGCGTCGAGTAATCCTTCCCCCGCCACCATCCTCCAGATTTCCCAAATTATCCAAACTCGCACTACCTTCATCACTCAGATCACAGGCAAACGCCGTTTCACGGGTGAGCTTTTCACGATCGACGTATTGCACTGCGCAAACTCTGCCAGCCCATCGAGCAGCGTGTCCAGTTGCGCAATATCCTTCACGACTAATCGCATCACGAAGCAGTCTTCCCCGGTCACCTTGTCGCTTTCAATGCATTCCGGCATCGCCTGAATAAATTTATCGACCTTTTGTAGCAGCCCCGGCAGCGGTCTGACCCGTACCAGCGCTTGCAAGGTATAGCCGAGCGCTGACAGATTCACTCTGGCGCCATAGCCCTGAATGACGCCCCGCTCCTCCAATCGCTTTAAGCGTTCCGCTGTGCTGGGCGACGTCAGCCCCACTCGCGCACTCAGCACCTTTAATGATAGGCGCGCATCCTCTGCGAGCGCCGCCACAATTGCCCGATCGATATCATCAATAAGGACATCCATCACATCCACCTTAATTAAAAAAGAAAAAACCGCCTTTTACCTTATAACAAGTATGTAACACATTCAGCCTCTCGCCCACAATATGTCCATCTGAATGTGGAGGTTTGTATGCGTGAACGTAACATTGGCGTCTGGCACATGAGCCTGGCGATGTTGATTTCTGGCTCTATCGGCGCGTTTGTCCTGCTCTCGGGTTTGCCCGTTATCGACGTCGTTTTCTGGCGTTGTGTCATTGGCGCGCTGGCATTAGGCGCATTTATTCTTCTGAGTCGGCAACCCTTCAGCCGTTTATCACGAGCGATGTGGCTGCTGGCAGTGGCTGGCGGTATCGCCCTGGTCATCAACTGGCTGCTTCTGTTTGCGGCCTACGACAAGATTTCGATTGGGATGTCGACGGTGGTCTATAACACTCAGCCGTTTATGCTGGTGTTGATGGGAATGCTGACCGGTGAGCGGGTATCGCGGGTGAAATGGGCCTGGCTACTGTTGGCGTTTAGCGGGGTCGTGGTGTTGTTATCGAGCGAACTCCGCGGAGGGCATCACACCGATTTATTGGCAGGGATTACGCTGGCGTTAAGTGCGGCCTTTTTCTATGCGCTGACGGCTATCATCGCCCGGAAATTACGCCCGCTTCCTCCGCAGCATATCGCCTTTATCCAGGTGTTAACCGGGGTAGTGATGCTGCTCCCGCTGGCGCATTTCACCTCGATTGCTACCACTTTCCCGTGGGGGATTTTGCTCACGCTCGGGATTGTTCACACTGGGGTGATGTACCAGCTGCTCTACAGCGCGATTCAGAAGTTGCCAACGCCCATTATCGGCTCGCTCTCCTTTATTTATCCGTTGGTGGCGATTGTGGTCGATAGCCTGGTATTTGGTCATACGCTGAGCGCGATACAGTGGCTTGGCGGGATACTGATTTTGTTTGCGGCGGCGGGGAATAATCTGGGCTGGGGCACAAAAGAAAAGGCCCCGCATCAGCAGAGCCTTGAACAGAAAGCGCGGTAGTTAGCGACGCGCGCGAACAATCTGGTATTTGCGTGTCAGGTATTCCACCGGCACGCTCCAGATATGTACCAGGCGCGAGAACGGGAATAACAGGAACAACGTCATACCCAGCACCAGGTGAACGCGGAAAATAAACGCGACGCCGTCCAGGTACGCAGATGCGCCACCGTGGAAGGTCACCACCGACTGCGCCCAGCCAACCAGCTTCATCATTTCGCTGCCGTCCATATGCTGCGCAGAGAACGGAATGGTCAGCAGGCCCAGCGCGCACTGGATAACCAGGACTGACAGCACCAGAATATCTGCCCCGGTAGTGGTCGCACGCACACGCGGGTTAAACAGACGGCGTTTGAGAAGCATAATACCGCCGACCAGGCACATCAGTCCGGCAGCACCGCCGCCGAACATTGCCATTTTCTGTTTCACATCCAGCGGCAGGAACGATTCATACATCCAGTGCGGCGTCAGCATCCCGAAGGCATGACCGGCAATTACGCCGAGGATCCCGAGGTGGAACAGGTTGGACGCCACGTTCATGCCTTTCTTGTCCAGCATCTGGCTGGAGCCCGCTTGCCAGGTGTATTGTCCGTAGTCGTAACGCAGCCAGCTGCCAACCAGGAATACCGCGCCGGCGATGTACGGGTAGATGTCAAAGAAGAACATATTCAGGAATTGCATTAGCGCTCCCCTCCAGTGGAAATATTCAGATACTGCGGCGCGACGGCACCGGCAAAACGACGCTGATGGGCGGCGATATCCGACTCAGCGCATCCCGGATCAGCAAAGAATTTAACCTGCTCTTCTTCCCAAACCGCATCCAGCGCCTGCGGAGTATCATCCCGGGCTTCATCCGCAATTTTTTCCGCCATTTTCTCGCTATCCACATCGGTGCTCGCCAGCTTCAGCAGCACGTCGAACAGCACCGCATACTGACTTTCACGCTGTTGCAGACGAGCACTCAGCAGCGCCAGAATCGGCGCGATATCCTGCAAACCGCCCTGCGCTTCTTCACGCGGCAGTTGCGCCAGATATTCCAGATACAGCGGCAGATGATCTGGCAACTCGCGACTGTCGAGTTCTAAACCGTGCTCCGCATACTGCGCCATCAGGTCGACCATCGCCTGACCACGGTCACGCGATTCACCGTGAACGTGTTCGAACAGCAGCAGCGACGTCGCACGGCCACGGTCGAACAGTTCGCTGTAGGCCGACTGCACGTCGAGCACGTCTTTCTGCGTCTGGTCACGCACGAACACGCACAACGACTGGGCGTCTTCTTTGCTCAGTACATCAGACGCCGCCAGCGCGTCGTAAACTTCCTGCTGATGCTGCCACAGGGCAGCATCCGGGTATTCCAGAAGACGGGAGACAATCACCAGTTCTTTCATGATTTGCGCTCCGTTTTGCTGGTCACATCAATCGCGTCGATACGACGGCTGTTGAACAAGTTGAACGAGCTGTCGGAACCACTGCAACCGTCGCCGAAGCTAAAGCCACAGCCGCTTTTTTCCGGGAATGCATCGCGAGCCAGTTCACGGTGGCTGCTTGGCACCACGAAGCGGTCTTCGTAGTTAGCGATCGCCAGATAACGGTACATTTCCTGCGCCTGGGCTTCGGTCAGACCCACTTCGTCCAGCGCGGTGGTGTCGTTCACGCCATCAACGGTTTCGGCACGCTTATAGTGACGCATCGCCAGCATACGTTTCAGCGCACGCAGAACCGGCGCGGTGTCGCCCGCCGTCAGCATATTCGCCAGATACTGCACGGGAATGCGCAGGCTATCGACGTCCGGCAGAATGCCGTTGCTGCCAATCTCACCGGCATCCGCCGCAGACTGAATCGGCGACAATGGTGGCACGTACCAGACCATCGGCAACGTGCGGTACTCCGGATGCAGCGGCAGCGCCAGCTTCCAGTCCATCGCCATTTTATACACCGGCGACTGCTGCGCGGCGTCGATCACGCTCTGCGGAATGCCGTCTTTCAGCGCCTGCTCGATAACCTGCGGATCGTTCGGATCGAGGAACACGTCCAGCTGACGCTGGTACAGATCTTTCTCGCTTTCGGTGCTCGCCGCCTGCTCGATGGCGTCTGCGTCATACAGCAGCACGCCGAGGTAGCGAATACGGCCCACGCAGGTTTCGGAACACACAGTCGGCTGACCGGCTTCGATACGCGGATAGCAGAAAATGCACTTCTCGGATTTGCCGCTCTTCCAGTTGAAGTAGATTTTTTTGTACGGACAACCGGTAATGCACATGCGCCAACCGCGGCACTTATCCTGATCGATAAGCACAATGCCGTCTTCATCGCGTTTGTAAATCGCGCCGCTCGGACAGGTCGCGACACACGCCGGGTTCAGGCAGTGTTCGCATAGACGCGGCATGTACATCATGAAGGTGTTTTCGAACTGGCCGTACATTTCCTTCTGGATGTTCTCGAAGTTTTTGTCACGGGACAGTTTGGAAAACTCGCCGCCCAAATCATCTTCCCAGTTCGGGCCGGCGGTGATTTTGTCCATACGCTGGCCGGTGATCAGCGAGCGCGGACGTGCAATCGGCTGATGCTTACTTTCACCGGCTTTGTGCAGGGTCTGGTAGTCAAAATCAAACGGTTCGTAATAATCGTCGATGCCCGGCAGATGCGGGTTTGCGAAGATTTTACCCAGCAGCAGCGCTTTGTTACCCATGCGCGGCACCAGTTTGCCGTTGATTTTACGGATCCAGCCGCCCTTCCATTTCTCCTGGTTTTCCCAGTCGTTAGGGAAGCCGACGCCCGGCTTGGTTTCCACGTTGTTGAACCACGCGTACTCCACGCCTTCGCGGCTGGTCCAGACGTTTTTACAGGTGACTGAGCAGGTGTGGCAGCCGATGCATTTGTCGAGATTCAGCACCATGCCGACTTGTGAACGAATTTTCATTTTACGCTCTCCTGTACCTGGTCGTTACCTTCGCCGTCTAACCAGTCAATGTTCTTCATCTTGCGGACGACCACGAACTCATCACGGTTCGAGCCAACGGTGCCGTAGTAGTTAAAGCCGTACGCCAGTTGCGCGTAACCGCCAATCATATGGGTCGGTTTCGGGCTGATACGGGTCACAGAGTTGTGAATGCCGCCGCGCTGGCCGGTAATTTCCGAGCCTGGCAGGTTCACGATACGTTCCTGGGCGTGATACATCATGGTCATCCCCGCCGGAACGCGCTGGCTCACGACCGCTCGCGCCGTCAGGGAACCGTTACTGTTGAACACTTCAATCCAGTCGTTATCTTCGATACCGAGGTCTTTGGCATCGGCTTCGCTCATCCAGACAATCGGGCCGCCGCGTGACAATGTCAGCATCAGCAAGTTGTCACTGTAGGTTGAGTGAATGCCCCATTTTTGGTGCGGCGTCAGGAAGTTCAGCGCCTTCTCCGGGTTGCCGTTGGATTTCTGACCCATCACCGCTTTCACCGAACGGGTGTCAATCGGTGGACGGTACACCAGCAGGCTTTCACCGAAATCACGCATCCACTGGTGATCCTGATACAGCTGCTGACGGCCGGACAGCGTACGCCACGGGATCAGCTCGTGAACGTTGGTATAACCGGCGTTATAAGAAACGTGCTCATCTTCAAGGCCAGACCAGGTCGGGCTGGAGATGATTTTGCGCGGCTGGGCCTGAATGTCGCGGAAGCGAATTTTCTCATCTTCTTTATTCAGCGCCAGATGCGTATGGTCGCGACCGGTGATTTCACTCAGCGCGGCCCAGGCTTTCACTGCAACCTGACCGTTGGTTTCCGGTGCCAGCGTCAGGATCATCTCTGCGGCGTCAATCGCCGTGTTGATCATCGGCTGGCCTTTTGCCGGGCCTTCGGCCTTGGTGTAGTTCAGCTTACGCAGCAGCTCGACTTCGCTGTCGGTGTTCCAGGCAATGCCTTTCCCGCCGTTGCCGATTTTCTCCAGCAGCGGCCCGATTGAGGTAAAGCGTTCCCAGGTGGCTGGGTAATCGCGTTCCACGGTCATGATGTGCGGTGCGGTTTTGCCCGGGATCAGGTCACATTCGCCTTTCTTCCAGTCCTTCACGTCCATCGCCTGCGCCATTTCGGCCGGGGAATCGTGCTGGATTGGCAACGTCACCACGTCAGTTTCTTTACCCAGATGACCCACGCAGACTTCGGAGAATTTCTTGGCGATGTCTTTATAGATATCCCAATCGCTTTTCGATTCCCACGCCGGATCGACAGCCGCAGACAGCGGGTGAATAAACGGATGCATATCCGAGGTATTCATGTCGTCTTTTTCATACCAGGTGGCGGTCGGCAGCACGATATCGGAGAACAGACAGGTGCTCGACAGACGGAAGTCCAGCGTCACCACCAGATCCAGTTTGCCGTCGAGGCCGTTATCCACCCATTCCACTTCTTCCGGCTTCACACCGCCCTGCACGCCCAGATCTTTGCCCTGAATGCCGTGCTCAGTACCCAGCAGGTACTTCAGCATGTATTCGTGGCCTTTACCGGAGGAGCCCAGCAGGTTAGAACGCCAGATGAACATGTTACGCGGGTGGTTTTTGCCGTTGTCCGGACGCTCAGACGCAAAGTGCATCGAGCCGTCTTTCAGGGATTTAACGGTGTAATCCACCGCTGACATCCCGGCTTTCTCGGCGTCAGCCGCAATGTGCAGCGGGTTAGTGCCCAGCTGCGGCGCGGATGGCAGCCAGCCCATGCGTTCAGCACGCACGTTGAAGTCAACCAGATGCCCGGTGTAGCGGGATTTATCTGCCATCGGCGACAGCAGTTCCTGCGCGGTCAGCGTTTCATAACGCCACTGGCTGGAGTGGTTGTAGAAATAAGAGGTGCTGTTCATGTGACGCGGAGGACGGTTCCAGTCCAGCGCGAACGCCAGCGGCGTCCAGCCGGTTTGCGGACGCAGTTTTTCCTGGCCCACATAGTGCGCCCAACCGCCGCCGCTCTGGCCTACACAGCCACAGAAAATCAGCATATTGATAATCCCACGATAGTTCATATCGAGGTGATACCAGTGGTTCAGGCCCGCGCCGACGATGATCATCGAACGACCGTGAGTCTTATCGGCGTTGTCCGCAAATTCACGCGCGGTACGGATGATCTGTGCGCGGGACACGCCGGTAATTTTCTCAGCCCATGCCGGGGTATACGCTTTGATGTCATCGTAGCTGTTGGCACAGTTTTCATCGTTCAGACCACGTTCCAGGCCGTAGTTGGCCATGGTCAGGTCATAAACGGTGGTCACCAGTTGAGTGGAACCGTCTGCCATCTGCACGCGTTTCACCGGCAGTTTGTGCAGCAGAATGTTTTCCAGCTCTACGTTGGTGAAATGTTCGGTGCCGTCGCCGCCGAAATACGGGAAGCCGACTTCAGCGATATCGTCGTGGCTGCCGAGCATGCTCAGGCGCAGCTGAACTTCTTCGCCGCTGTTGCCGTCGCGCTGTTCGAGGTTCCACTTGCCTTTATCGCCCCAACGGAAACCGATTGAGCCGTTCGGCACGGTCATTTCGCCGTTGTCGTCGAAGGCAACGGTTTTCCATTCTGGATTCTGTTCCTGTCCCAGACCGTCAACGAGGTCTGACGCGCGCAGCATACGGCCCGCAGCGTAATAACCGTCACGTTCTTCCAGCGCCACCAGCATCGGCATGTCGGTATAACGACGCACGTAGTCGGTGAAGTACTGGCTCGGTTTGTCGAGGTGGAATTCGCGCAGCATGACGTGGCCCATCGCCAGCGCCATTGCGGCATCGGTACCCTGTTTCGGGGCCAGCCACAGATCGCACAGTTTGGCGATTTCAGCGTAGTCCGGCGTCACTGCGACAGTCTTAGTCCCTTTGTAACGCACTTCGGTAAAGAAGTGAGCATCCGGGGTACGCGTCTGCGGCACGTTAGAGCCCCAGGCGATGATGTACGAGGAGTTATACCAGTCGGCCGATTCTGGCACGTCGGTTTGCTCACCCCAGGTCTGCGGAGATGCAGGAGGCAAGTCACAGTACCAGTCGTAGAAGCTCAGGCAGGTACCGCCGAGCAGAGACAGGTAACGCGCGCCTGCGGCGTAAGAAACCATCGACATCGCCGGGATCGGCGAGAAGCCTGCCACGCGGTCAGGGCCGTAGGTTTTGATGGTGTAGACGTTCGACGCCGCAATCAGCTCATTCACTTCCTGCCAGGAAGAACGCACGAAGCCGCCGCGACCACGGGCCTGTTTAAAGCTTTTCGCTTTGTCTGAGTCTTCAATGATGGAAGCCCAGGCATTTACCGGATCCGGATGCTGAACTTTCGCTTCGCGCCACATTTTCATCAGGCGTTTGCGCATCAGGGGATATTTCAAACGGTTAGCGCTGTAGAGATACCAGGAGTAACTGGCACCACGTGGGCAGCCGCGCGGCTCGTGGTTAGGCATATCCGGACGGGTACGCGGGTAGTCGGTCTGCTGGGTTTCCCAGGTTACCAGGCCGTTTTTCACGTAAATCTTCCAGCTACATGAACCCGTGCAGTTTACGCCGTGGGTAGAACGCACCACTTTGTCATGCTGCCAGCGTTGGCGGTATCCATCTTCCCAATCCCGGTTAGTTTCCATAAGCTGACCGTGCCCATCGGCAAAGGTTTCGCCCTTCTGCTTGAAGTAGCGAAACCGGTCCAGAAATTTGCTCATCGGGTTTCTCCTGATTTGGAGCCTCTCGGCTCTCTGATAAATCGACATTGCAACAATTGCGGCGAAAGTAACCTTATGAAAGGAGGCGGGAATTGATGGCGATCAAGGCAGGTTTTGTTAGCAATTCAATGGAAAACGACAAATACCACCAAAGTGTTAGTTATTTTTATTTTTTAAATCATTGTTTTATAACACATAAACAAGAAAAGACTGAGGTTGTGCGCCTTGTCTTATCCGGGCGAGGTATTAAGGGGTAGAAGCCTGCTCACGCGCTTTTAACGCGCCAAAACGCGCAGGCCGATAAGATGGGAAAATCAGTGAGTATGTTGTAACTAAATGCAGGTAAAAAAAAGGCGCGATCTCTCGCGCCATGATAATCAAAAAGTAACGCTTATTTTTTTGTTTTACGTCCGTATACCACCCAGGTGATTAACACACAGGCGATGTAGAACACGAGGAATACTTTCATGGCGCCCGCTGGCGAACCGGTCATTTCCAGCGAAATACCAAAAGATTTAGGAATGAAGAAGCCGCCAATCGCACCGATTGCAGAGATGAAGCCCAGAGCCGCCGCCGTGTCGGTCGCCGCTTCACGCAGCGCGTGCTCTTCAGTACCGCCTTCAGCCTTCACTTTATCCATGGTCAGCTTGCGGAAAATAACGGAGATCATCTGGAAGGTGGATGCACTCCCCAGACCGGCCGTCAGGAACAGGCCCATGAATACCGCGAAGAAGGCGATGAAGTTACCGCCCTGGCCGTTGGTTGGCAGGGTCAGGAACAGCAGCGCAGAGAAGATGGCCATCGCGATGAAGTTAATCAGCGTGACGCGCGTTCCGCCCAGACGGTCAGAAATGCCGCCACCCAATGAACGTGCCAGCGCACCAATAAACGGACCGAAGAACGCGAAGTGCAGGATCTGCACATCCGGGAACTGGGTTTTCGACAGCATCGCAAAACCAGCAGAGAAGCCGATGAACGAGCCGAAGGTTGCCAGATACAGTACCGCCATGATCCACAGGTGACCACGTTTCAGAACTGGCAGCTGCTCTTTCAGAGAAGCTTTCGACGCCGCCAGGTCGTTCATGAAGAACCACGCCGCAAGAGTGAAGATAATCAGGAACGGAACCCAAATCCACGCGGCGTTCTCGAGGAACAGCGAAGAACCATCTGGCTGCGCCACACCGCTGCCGCCAAACATCGCGAATACGGATACGGAGATAACCAGCGGAGCTACCAGCTGCATCACGCTCACGCCCATGTTACCCAAACCGCCGTTCAGACCCAGTGCCCCGCCCTGCTTCACTTTCGGGAAGAAGAAGCTAATGTTCGCCATACTTGAAGCAAAGTTTGCCCCGGCAAAACCGCACAGCAGCGCGATGATCATGAACACGCTAAACGGCGTGGAGGTATCCTGCACCGCAAAGCCGAGCCACACGCACGGAATAATCATGATCCCGGTGCTAAACGCGGTCCAGCGACGGCCACCAAACACTGGCACCATAAATGCGTAAGGTACACGAAGCAGTGCGCCGGACAGCGCAGGCAGCGCGGTCAGCATAAACAGCTGATCGGTAGTGAAGTTGAAACCGACTTTATTGAGGTTTACAGCAACTGCGCTGAACAACATCCAGACGCAAAACGCGAGCAGCAGGCAGGGAACCGAAATCCACAGGTTGCGACTGGCAACACGATGGCCACGAGACTGCCAGAAAACTGGGTCTTCAGGGCGCCAGTCAGTAATGACCGCGCCTTTATCCTTTTCCGATGCGGAAGTGTGACTCATATAAACCTCGAATGATGGAGTTAGTTGCCGCCACATTAGGGTTTACCAGCCGGGGTAAGTTGATATAAATCAAAGGAAAAGAGAACATATTTTTAGGCAAAAAATGGGCATTACCCTTAGTGAGTAGGTCTAATCACTCAAAAAACTGTGGTTTTTCACGTTACTCAGGCAGGGATTACCTCTCTACACCTTTGCTCTGCCACTACTGGCAATTAAGGAGTAATCCTTTTTGAGTATATGTATACTCCGGTTGATCTCCCAGAATAAGCCGCACTCCCGGATTGCATCCCAGGTCAGGAGCCAGACTGTCGATGTTTAAACGTCTTTTTACCCCGCTTACGCTGGTCAATCAACTGGCGCTTATCGTTTTGCTGTCCACTGCTATCGGTGTGACGGGCATGGCGATCTCTGCCCGTCTGGTCCATGGCGTGCAGGGCAGCGCGCACGCTATTAATAAAGCAGGTTCCCTGCGAATGCAGAGTTACCGCTTGCTGGCGGCGATCCCGCTGAATGCCAACGATCAGACACTGCTCGATGAAATGAATCAGACTGTGAGCAGCCCGGAACTGATTGAATCCGCGCGCCGTGACGGCCAGCGTCAACAGCTCGAAGCCCTGCAACGCTACTGGCAGTCTGAGCTTGCACCGAACCTGAAACAGGCGACCCGTCAGGAACAAGTTTCCGGGGAAGTCGCGGCCTTCGTGAACCGCATCGACCAACTGGTCACCGCATTTGACCATACCACTGAAAAACGCATTCAACACGTAGTGTGGGTACACAGCATAATGGCGCTGTGTATGGCGCTGTTGTTCCTGTTTACCATCGTCTGGCTGCGCGCGCGGTTGCTGCATCCGTGGGAACAGCTGCTCAGCATGGCGCGGGCGGTGAGCCAGCGTGACTTCAGCAAACGCGCGAAAATCAGCGGCCGCAACGAAATGGCGACGCTGGGGATGGCGCTGAACAACATGTCGAAAGAGCTGGCAGAAAGCTACTCTGTGCTTGAACAGCGCGTGCAGGAAAAGACCGCCAATCTCGAACAAAAGAACGAAATTCTTGCCTTCCTCTGGCAGGCCAACCGCCGACTGCATTCTCAGGCGCCGCTGTGTGAACGTATTTCCCCGGTGCTGAATGGCCTCCAGGGTTTGACCCTGCTGCGCGACATTGAAGTGCGGGTTTACGATATGGAAGACGAGGAAAACCATCAGGAGTTCAGCTGTCATTCTGAACTCAATTGTGACGACAAAGGGTGTTACCTCTGCCCGCGCAATCTCCCGGATCTCCCGGGCAGCGGCACAACGCTAAAATGGCGGATGACCGATGCGCATAATCAGTACGGCATTCTGCTGGCGACGCTGCCCGCAGGCCGCCATTTGAGCCACGATCAGCAGCAACTGGTGGATACGCTGGTTGAACAGCTGACCGCCACGCTGGCCCTCGACCGCCAGCAGGAGCGTCAGCATCAGCTTATCGTCATGGAAGAACGAGCCACCATCGCCCGCGAACTGCATGATTCCATCGCCCAATCGCTGTCGTGCCTGAAGATGCAGGTCAGCTGTTTGCAGATGCAGGGTGAAAAACTGCCGGAAGACAGCCGGGTTCTGCTGAGCCAGATGCGAAACGAACTGAACACCTCATGGGTGCAGCTGCGTGAGCTTCTGACCACCTTCCGACTACAATTAACCGAACCGGGGCTGCGCCCTGCATTGGAAGCGAGTTGTGCTGAATACAGCACCCGCTTTGGCTTTACCGTGCAGCTGGATTACCAGCTCCCCCCGCGCTTTGTTCCTTCGCATCAGGCTATCCATGCTTTACAGATTGCCCGGGAAGCGTTGAGCAATGCGCTTAAACATTCTGAAGCGACGGAAGTCACCGTGACGGTGATCCAAAACGACAATCAGGTTCGTCTCACCGTGGCCGATAACGGCCTCGGTGTTCCGGACCACGCCGAACGGAATAACCACTACGGCTTAATCATCATGCGCGATCGGGCGCAGAGTCTGCGTGGCGATTGCCAGGTCAGACGCCGTGATACCGGTGGCACTGAAGTTGTCGTCTCTTTTATTCCCGAAAAACCGCTTCCACAACCGCAAGGACTTCATCATGAGTAATCAGGAACGGGCCACTATCCTGTTAATTGACGACCACCCAATGCTGCGCACCGGCGTCAGACAGCTGATCAGCATGGCCCCTGATCTTCTGGTGGTGGGCGAAGCCAGCAATGGCGAGCAGGGCATCGAGCTTGCCGAATCTCTCGATCCGGACCTGGTGCTGCTCGATTTGAACATGCCAGGTATGAACGGCCTCGAAACCCTCGACAAGCTGCGCGAAAAATCCCTTTCCGGACGCGTGGTGGTGTTCAGCGTGTCCAATCACGAAGAAGACGTAGTGACGGCGCTGAAACGCGGTGCCGATGGCTATCTGCTGAAAGATATGGAGCCGGAAGATTTACTGAAGGCGCTGCATCAAGCCGCCGCCGGGGAAATGGTATTAAGCGAAGCACTGACACCGGTGCTGGCCGCCAGTCTGCGTGCGAACAGGGCGACGTCCGACCGCGATATTAATCAGCTAACACCGCGCGAGCGCGATATTCTGAAGCTGATTGCCCAAGGGTTACCGAACAAAATGATCGCCCGTCGACTCGATATTACCGAGAGCACGGTGAAGGTTCACGTGAAGCATATGTTGAAAAAGATGAAGCTCAAATCCCGCGTCGAAGCGGCGGTCTGGGTCCATCAGGAACGTATTTTTTAAGGCATCAATAGCGAATCCGACGACGCCGCCGGGAAGGTGACCAGCGGCTCAGTCAGCGCCAGCGTAATCTCATTGGACGAGACGCGCTGCCCCTTCTCATCTTCCACCACCACCGACAACTGCCAGCGGTTCTTCGCGCCGTCGCTGTAATCCCACGCCGGCATAATGACGGTCCAGCCATCAGGGCTGCTGTGATTCACTGGCGGCGTCAGGCTCAGCGCCTGCGAATCGCCCTGCCAGGTCAATGACTTAATCTTATAACGTCCGCGCACCTGCAACTTCAAAGACACGGTCTCACCCGGATGCAAATCCCACGGCGGCGTAGCGAGGAAAACGGACAGCGTTTTACGCTGGCGATACTCGACCACCGGCAGATTGCTGCGTTCCGGGCTGTCGTACCGACTGCCGCGCAGCGAGGTAAACGCCGCCACTTCGCTGGACTCCAGCTGTTTCTTCAGTGGCACGCCGAAACGGTAGTTGAGCTTCATGCCCAAATTGTTCTGGCTGACGCCGCTTTCCCCCTGCTTATGTGCGGCGGAAATCGTCACCAGCGGTACCGGGGTGTAAGCCAGCCCCAGCGAAACCGCCATCGGGTTGTGATACCCGGTACCGGTATGGAACAGGTCGACGCTGTCACCAAAATAGCGCTCAAAGCTGACGCTGGTATTGATGAAGCGGTAAAACGGCAGCCGCGCCTGGGCCGTGAGATCGTAACCGCGCGCCATTCGACTTTCGACCGTATCGCTGTCCTCACGCCAACTGTTGAACGGCTGATAGAAGTTGGCCGAGAGGCGTAAATACTCGCCCCAGGCTTCAGCCCCTAGCCCCCCGCGTTGCAGGCTTTCTCCCATCAGGGTGTCGTAGAAAGCGTTATAGCCGAGCAGCCAGTCGCCCGCCACCCAGCGCTGTCCGACCCCAAGATTGCTCACCAGCCCGTCGTCCTGCTGCGTCAAACCCACTTGAGTCCAGGTCAGATAGCGATTGTTATCTTCCAGCGGCACAAACCAGTTGCCGTGGCTGCCCGTAAACTTGCCTTCACTGTTCACCAGCAGCTCCGCCGAGGCATTCCCCCATGGAGAAAGCCAGTAATCGAGCTGCTGATTCACTTCGGAATTGAGCTGATGGCTGAGTTTTTCGATGGCAAAAAGCCGCGCTTGATCGCCGGTATCCAGGCCGTTGTCCTGCATGCTGGCCTCACCAAACGCCTTCATCATTTCTGCGAGGTGTTTTTCACTTTCGTGATTATCCGGGGCAATACCCAGATTGGGCAGATTATCGGCGCTTTCATCAAACGGGTGTTCGGCCTGATCGACAAAAGTCTGGCGAGCACCAGAGGCACCTCCTGCCAGGGGCAAGAGTAACAACAACAGAAGACGTGGACGTGACAGCAAATACCTCAAAACGCAGCGGGATCCCTCAATAAATCAATATCGTGCCGGACGGCATGTCTTCTTATTTTAACGGTTTTACCCCTCTCTTTCAGCTTTAGCGCAAATTTCAGGAAGATCCTTAAGCATCGGCTACAGTTAAAACACCTTTCCTGCGTGAGAAGCCCCCATGAAAACCCTCCCCTGCGCCATCGCCTGCGCAGCCCTGTTAGGCAGTATCGGCAACGTCTGTGCGGAGGGGCTGTTCATTGTCCAGTCCCCGGCTTTTGCAGATAACGGTATGCTCAACAGCCAGTACGCAGGTAATGATGCCAAAAACGCCAACTGCACCGGCAAAAACAACTCTCCGCCGCTGGTATGGAGCAATGTTCCACCGCAGACGCAGAGCCTGGCGCTGATTGTTCACGATCCGGAAGGCAACAAAGGACTCGGCGTCACGCATCTGGTGGCCTACAACATTTCGCCTGCGGCCACCGGCTTTGGCCCGGATGCCCTACGCGATGCGAAAGGCTATACCGGCGGCAAAAACACGCCGGGCTCCGCCAACTGGTATGGGCCGTGCCCACCCCCCGGAACCGGAGCTCACCATTACACCTTCACGCTGATTGCGACCGACCTGCCGCCTACATTGCCTGCGGGCTTAACTCGCGAGGCGCTGTTTGAAAAACTGAAAGGTCATCAGCTGGCCGCCGCCGGGCTGATTGGGCGTTTCGGACAGTAACGTTGCGCCGCCGGGCATTTTTTCACGCTGAACGCGGCAGGTTTTCACCGTTGAGCAGATGGCGAACCTTCCCGACCAGCTCGTTTAAGCACTCATCCTGCATCCCAAGCTTCACCAGTTCCTGCTCGAGCGAGAAAAGATACTGTGCGTTAGTGCCGAGCGGTCCGCTGGCGGCGGCGATAAGGGGGGCAATCACTTTCACGCTGGTGTCGGATTCATACAGCGGATGGCGCGGGTCCATGATGAACACCAGCGCGTTAACCGTGCGACCATCGTCGAGTTCCAGCTTGCACCAGGTCGGCAAGTAGCAGCCGGTGATCATCTCGCGCTTCCACAGCAGCGACAATTCTTCGTCCAGCGCACTCTCTCGCAGGCAATAGGCCACTCCGGTGGTGCGCCCGCCCTCTTTTAGTGCAAGCATCCGCCCTGGCTGACAGGCGCTACCGCGCCCTGCCGTCAGGCGTAAACAGAAGGCACGGTGCCAACCGACGAGCGTGCCGGTGCAGGATTCACTGTAATCCAGCGCCGGGTTCCACATCAGCGAACCGTAACCAAAGATCCATACCGGGCCACTATCTGGTCGACAGGCGAGCGTCGCAGCCAGTGAGGCGGCGCGTTGTTCCGGCGACCAGAGTAGCGATTCCTCGATTGCACCAAACGCCGTTTTGCAATCGGCCTTCAGCAAGAAATCACGTGTTAACACTTTATACCTCCACCACTGCACACTTCCCTGCAACCCCATTCCCTTCTGATTTGCTGAAATATTATCCAGCTTCCTCAGACAATATGCAATGAACGGGCCGCTTGCAACCCAACCAGAGTTCAATAAAGTGCAAATAAACGATACGTGATTAACTTCACTTAAATAAGGCCTTCAATTTATTTCTTTTTATGCCACTTATCGTCCTCGCCTTTTTGATAATCATTCTTCACGGCCGCCCACGCGACTTTATGCGCCGTCTCTTCGCGGCCGGCATCATCCCGCCGATCTTCTTTGTGCTTATACTGATCCCAGGCGCTATTAAAGGCTTCTTTATAGATGTCCTGCGCGTGGGCAGGTAATACGTTCTGCACGCTGTCAGGTAATTCACTGCGGCTGCTGTAAGGCATTTTCACCTCCGGAATAAAGACAAACAGTAAGTGTGGCTGAGGATGCCAGTGGCTGCAAATTCCGAGTAATATTGCAGAAAAATAATAATCAATTCTCTGTTATATAAACAGAAAATAAACATAATATGGTTTTTATTAGGCTTAACTGCAGGATTAAGGAGTAGAGGTAAATTTCAGTAAAAACACGCAGAAAAAACCGATCTGTCTGCTATGTTATGTCCTTATGTTATCTATAATTATAGCACCTGCTTAAACGGAGATGGTTCATGACCCATGTGCAAGAGGCGGTAAAAACCCGCCACAAGGAGACATCCCTCATTTTCCCGGTAGTGGCACTGGCGGTGCTGGTGTTCTTTGGTAACAGCCAGTCACTGCCAGTGGTTATCGGCATTAACGCCCTGGCCCTGGTCGGTATTCTGAGCAGCGCATTTAGCGTCGTTCGTCATGCCGACGTACTCGCTCACCGCCTCGGCGAACCGTACGGCTCACTGATTTTGAGCCTCTCGGTGGTTATTCTTGAAGTGAGCCTTATTTCCGCATTAATGGCCACGGGCGATGCGGCCCCGACATTGATGCGTGACACCCTCTATTCGATCATCATGATTGTCACCGGCGGCCTGGTCGGCTTCTCGTTATTAATGGGCGGGCGCAAATTTGCCACCCAGTACATGAATCTGTTTGGCATCAAACAATATCTGATCGCCCTGTTCCCGCTGGCGATAATCGTACTGGTGTTCCCGATGGCGCTGCCGGACGCGAACTTCTCCACCGGCCAGGCGCTGCTGGTTGCCCTGATTTCCGCCGCGATGTACGGCGTATTCCTGTTGATTCAGACCAAAACTCACCAGAGCCTGTTCGTGTATGAGCATGAAGATGAAGCGGACGATGATGACCCGCATCACGGCAAACCGTCAGCGCACAGCAGTCTGTGGCACGCAGTGTGGCTGATCGTCCATCTGATTGCGGTTATCGCAGTGACCAAAATGAATGCCGGTCCGCTGGAGATGCTCCTTGGCACCATGAATGCCCCTGTGGCCTTCACCGGCTTCCTGATTGCATTGCTGATTTTGTCCCCTGAAGGTCTCGGGGCGCTGCGGGCGGTACTGAACAATCAGGTACAGCGTGCCATGAACCTGTTCTTTGGTTCGGTGCTGGCGACTATCTCGCTGACGGTGCCTGTTGTGACGCTGATCGCTTTCGCCACCGGCAATCACCTGGTCTTCGCCCTGGGCGCGCCAGAAATGATTGTGATGGTCGCCTCACTGGTGCTGTGCCAACTTTCGTTCTCAACTGGGCGCACCAATGTGCTTAACGGCTCTGCGCACCTGGCCCTGTTTGTGGCGTATCTCATGACGATATTTGCGTGATTGCTGCGGCCTGATGCCCGGCGGCGCTTTTGCTGGTCGGGCCTACATATTTTGCTTTGCACAGGGCATCACATCATGCCCATAAAAAAACCCGCCGCGGCGGGTTTTTATTTTTAACGAGCGAACAGATTAGTTGCTGGTATCCAGCGGCTCGAAGTTCTTCACCAGATCGTCAATCGCTTTGATCTGCTTCAGGAAAGGTTCCAGCTTCGCCAGCGGCAGCGCGGAAGGCCCGTCGCATTTTGCGTTTTCCGGGTCCGGGTGCGCTTCGATGAACAGACCAGCCAGACCGGTTGCCATACCGGCACGTGCCAGTTCGGTAACCTGACCACGACGACCACTGGATGCAGCGCCAAACGGGTCGCGGCATTGCAGAGCGTGGGTCACGTCGAAAATCACCGGAGAGTTGCCGGAAACGGCTTTCATCACGCTGAAGCCCAGCATATCAACAATCAGATTGTCGTAGCCGAACTGGGTGCCACGGTCGCACAGAATCACTTTGTCGTTGCCGCCTTCAGCGAATTTATCAACGATGTTACCCATCTGGCCAGGGCTGACGAACTGAGGTTTTTTGACGTTGATGACCGCACCGGTTTTCGCCATGGCTTCCACCAGATCGGTCTGGCGAGCAAGGAACGCAGGCAGCTGAATCACGTCAACCACTTCGGAAACAGGCTGAGCCTGGTCGGCTTCGTGTACGTCGGTGATCAGTTTCACGCCGAACGTCTGCTTCAGTTCCTGGAAAATCTTCATCCCTTCTTCGAGGCCCGGGCCACGGTAGGATTTGATGGATGAGCGGTTGGCTTTATCAAAAGAGGCTTTGAACACGTAAGGGATACCCAGTTTCTGGGTCACGGTCACGTAGTGCTCACAGATGCGCATTGCGAGGTCACGGGACTCCAGCACGTTCATGCCGCCGAACAGCACAAACGGCAGGTCGTTTGCGACATTGATATCGCCAATGCTAACCACTTTTTCTTTCATAGGATCGCCTTATCAGGGGTTAATCGGATTCTTTCCGGATTAATGCAAGGTAATGTGTTTGCTCGCGATATTGTTAATCTGCGCGCGAATAATTTCGCTGATCGGATCTTCCGGGCACTGCTCTACGAAATAGCTCAAATCGCTGAGCGCGACATGTTCGCACTCCAGCTGGGCGTAGATCAGGCCGCGATCGCGGATTTCATACGGATCTTCTGGATTAAACTGCAACAGCGCTTCGCTGACGCGTAGCGCCAGCTCCATCTGCCGCTCTTCCATCAGGGCAGATTTCAGGGTATCCAGCAGTTTGCGGATCACCTCTGCGTTTTCTGCTTCATCCAGATCTTCATTAAACAGTTCAGCTACCGGGCTGATATTGCCTTTCAGCCACACTTCCAGCGTGTGTTCATCGAGGGTATCGCCGGTAAACGGGTTAATCAGCCACATTTCACCGGTTTCAACATCCGCGCGCAGCAACAGCTGCGTCGGGAAAATCACCGGCATCATGGGAATGGAGAGTTGTCGCGCGACCCACAGCATGATGGCGCCGAGGGACACTGCGCTGCCTTCCCGGTTTTTCAGCACGGTATCGAGCCACAGCGCATCAGAAAGACGGTAAATGCCGTGCGCGGAGCTGAAACCCCACTCACCGTAGAACAATTCAATCAGGCGTTCCACCTGGCGAGTTTCGGTCCACGACGGGCTAATCTCTTCGCGTGCCAGACTCACCAGTTGCTCCAGCTCGTCTATCACATACTGGGCCTGAAAATCGTCGCGGATCAGTTCAGTGATGAGGATCATGCCGTCGCACAAAGGTGCTTTGTTAAATTCAAAATCTGCTAATGACCTCATGACCTACCCCAACTGCGGGTTACCGAATGGCAACCAGATGACTTCAAAATGATGCTAATAATAACGCTAAACGCGCTTTCAGTCAGCATTGCGTCTCCCGACGGTTACGCGCTCGTTGCCGCCATAGTCACGACAGGTTTCCACCTCGTCATAACCGGCCTGAATATAAAGCTCTCTGACTGCGGGGCCCTGCTTCCAGCCATGCTCCAGCAACATCCAGCCACCGGGCAGCAGAAAGCGTCGCCCTTCGCGGATGATATGCGCCAAATCGGCCAGCCCTTCATCGGCGGCAACCAGCGCACTGAGCGGCTCGAAGCGCACATCGCCCTCGGCCAGGTGCGGGTCCTGCTCATCAATGTACGGCGGGTTGCTGACAATCATGCCAAACGTTTTGCCTTCCAGCGTGGTGAACCAGTGACTCTGGGCAATCGTGACGTTGTTGATACCCAGACTGCGGGCATTACGCGTCGCCAGTGCCACCGCATCGGCGACAAAATCAACGGCTGTCACCCGGCAATCCGGGCGTTCACTCGCCAGCGCCAAAGCGATGGCCCCGGTGCCGGTGCCTAAATCGAGAATATCGCAAGGCGATTCGGGCAAACGGCCCAGCGCCTGTTCGACCAGACACTCCGTGTCCGGGCGGGGGATCAGCGTCGCAGGGGTGACTTCCAGCGGTAGCGACCAGAACTCGCGCATCCCCACCAGATGCGCCACCGGCTCGCCGTTAATCCGGCGGTTAAGCAGCGTCTCAAGTTGAGCGCCCTCTTCCGTCGTTAACGTCGTTTCGTCGAACGCCAGAATATAGGTCCGCGATTTGCCCGTGACGTGACCGAGTAAAATCTCGGCGTCACGACGCGGGCTTTCGCTGTGCGCGAGACGTTCAATCGCCTGAGCCAGCCACTGCTTAAAACTCATCATTCCTGATCGGACAACGCCGCCAGCTGATCGGCCTGGTATTCCTGCACGATCGGTTCAATGAGCATATCCAGTTTGCCTTCCATGGTTTCATCCAGACGGTACAGTGTCAGGTTGATACGGTGGTCGGTCACGCGGCCCTGCGGGAAGTTATAGGTGCGGTTACGGTCGCTGCGGTCGCCGCTGCCCAACAGGTTACGGCGGGTGGACGCTTCTGCCTGCTGGCGTTTTGCGATTTCAGCGGCACGAATACGCGCGCCCAGCACGGATAACGCTTTGGCTTTGTTTTTATGCTGTGAACGTTCGTCCTGACACTCCACCACAATGCCGGTTGGCAAGTGGGTAATACGGATCGCGGAATCGGTGGTGTTAACGTGCTGACCCCCCGCGCCCGAGGAGCGGAAGGTATCAATACGCAGATCGGCCGGGCTGATGTCGGGCATTTCCGCTTCCGGCAATTCTGGCATCACCGCGACGGTACAAGCGGAGGTGTGAATACGTCCCTGAGATTCCGTGGCCGGAACGCGCTGGACGCGATGGCCGCCGGATTCAAACTTCAGACGACCGTAAACGCCGTCGCCGCTGACTTTGGCGATCACTTCTTTGAAGCCACCATGTTCGCCTTCGTTGGCGCTCATGATTTCCACGCGCCAGCGACGCGCTTCGGCATAACGGCTGTACATGCGGAACAGATCGCCCGCAAACAGCGCCGCTTCATCCCCGCCGGTACCGGCGCGGACTTCGACAAACGCGCTGCGCTCGTCGTCCGGATCTTTCGGCAGCAGGAGAACCTGAAGTTCCTGCTCCAGTTGTTCGCTTTTGGCTTTTGCTTCCTGCAACTCTTCCTGCGCCATTTCGCGCATTTCCGGGTCGTCGAGCATCATCTGTGCGGTTTCAATGTCTTCCTGGACCTGCTGCCAGTCGGTAAAACATTTCGCGACATCGCTGAGCTGCGCATATTCCCGCGACAACGCGCGGAAACGGTCTTGATCGGCGATGGTTCCGGCATCACCCAGCAGCGCCTGGACTTCTTCATGGCGCTCATGCAGCGCTTGCAGTTTGGCAACAATAGACGGCTTCATAGGCGTGTAAAATTCACCCTGTAATTAAAATTTGAGAGAGCAGCGCTATTCCAGCCCGAGGCTGTCGCGCAGAATATTCAGGCGTTCGTCATCCCCGTCACGGGCAGCCTGCTGAAGTGATTTGGTTGGAGTGTGGATCAGGCGATTGGTTAACTTACGCGCCAGATCCTGCATGATGGCTTCGGCATCGCCACCCTGCTGCAACGCGGCCAATGCGCGGGTGGTGAGTTCATCACGCACCTGATCGGCCTGCGAGCGGTAATCACGAATGGTCTCGCTGACGCTTTGCGCACGCAGCCAGGCCATAAATTCACTGGTTTCCTGCTCGACTATCGTTTCAGCCTGCTGTGCGGCGGCCTGGCGCTGCGCCATGTTGTGCTGAATGATGTTTTGCAGGTCGTCGACGCTGTAAAGATACGCGTTGGCGAGTTTGCTGACGTCCGGCTCGACGTCGCGCGGAACGGCGATATCCACCAGCAGCATCGGCTGATTGCGGCGCGCTTTCAACGCACGCTCCACCATGCCTTTACCGATGATCGGCAGGGGGCTGGCGGTGGAACTGATGATGATGTCGGCTTCTTTCAGGCGTTCGTCGACGTCGCTCAGCGCGATCACTTCCGCCCCGACCTCATCGGCCAGCACCTGCGCACGTTCGCGCGTGCGGTTGGCGATCAGCATCTTTTTGACGCGATGTTCACGCAAATGACGGGCAACCAGTTCGATAGTCTCCCCGGCGCCGACCAACAGCACGGTGACGGACGACAGAGATTCAAAAATTTGACGGGCCAGCGTACAGGCCGCGAAGGCGACGGAAACGGCGCTGGCGCCTATGTCGGTTTCGGTGCGCACCCGTTTGGCCACGGAGAAAGATTTCTGGAACATGCGTTCCAGTTCACTGGCGTGCAAATGACCGCGACTGGAATCAGCAAACGCTTTTTTTACCTGTCCGAGAATTTGCGGTTCACCGAGGATCAGCGAGTCCAGCCCGCTGGCAACGCGCATCAGATGGCTGACCGCGTCGTTATCCTGATGCCAGTAAAGGCTGTTGCGCAGGTCTTCTTCATTAAGCTGGTGATAATCACACAGCCAGCGAATCAGCGATTCCTGCAAATTACCTTCTTCTTCAACGCTGAGATACAGCTCGGTGCGGTTACACGTCGACAGCACCACGCCGCCCTGCACCATTGGCTGGGACAGAAGACTTTCCAGCGCCTTGTCGAGCGTATCCGGCGAAAACGTAACACGTTCTCGCAGCGCGACCGGAGCGGTTTTATGGTTGATGCCAAGTGCCAGGAGCGTCATGAATGCAGGAGTAGTACCAGCGTTGATAAGGTTAGTCTGAGCGCATCATACAGGATGCGTAAGGTCAATAAAAGGGAGACCCCCCTTTCGGAGTAATCGGTAATTTTGTGATTTGAGACAACTTGAACGTAGACGGTATTGGCCTACGGCGCTAGCATTGGGGCTATAACTGCAACGTATATCAAGGATTTTTATGAACCTGACCCGTGTATTACGCCTGATGCCCCTGGCGGCGTTGGTATTAACCGCCTGCTCCATCAACGCGCCGAAGGGACCAGGCAAAAGCCCGGATTCGCCGCAGTGGCAACAACATCAGCAGCAAGTCCGCCAGTTAAGCCAGTATCAGACGCGCGGCGCGTTCGCGTTCCTGTCTGATGATCAAAAGGTGTATGCCCGCTTCTTCTGGCAGCAGACCGGTAAAGATAACTATCGCCTGCTGCTGACTAACCCGCTCGGTAGCACTGAACTGTCGCTCACCGCAAGCCCAGGCAGCGTGACGCTGATTGATAATAAAGGTCAATCTTACACCTCCACCGATGCCGAAGAGATGATCGGCAAGCTGACTGGAATGCCGATTCCGCTGAACAGCCTGCGCCAGTGGATCCTCGGCCTGCCGGGCGACGCGACCGACTACAAACTCGATGACCAGTATCGCCTGAGTGAAGTCAACTACACTGAAAACGGTAAAGACTGGAAAGTGGTGTACAGCGGCTACGACAGCAAAACCCAGCCATCACTGCCGACCAACATGGAGCTGACCGAAGGCAGCGAGCGCATCAAACTGAAAATGGACAGCTGGATCGTTAAATGAGTACCCGTTGGCCTTCACCGGCGAAACTGAATCTTTTTCTTTATATTACCGGCCAGCGCGCCGATGGCTATCACACGTTGCAGACGCTGTTTCAATTTCTTGATTACGGCGACACGATAACCATCGACGAGCGTCACGACGGCGAGCTGCGGTTGCTGACCCCCGTCGACGGCGTGCCAAATGAAGAGAATCTGATTGTTCGCGCGGCGCGGATGCTGATGCGTGCGGCTGCGGAAAGCGGTCGCCTGCCGGAAGGTGCCGGCGCAGACATCAGTATCGACAAGCGTTTGCCAATGGGCGGCGGTCTCGGCGGCGGTTCCTCGAATGCCGCGACCGTGTTAGTGGCGCTGAACCATTTATGGTGCTGCGGATTGTCGGTGGATGAACTGGCGACGATGGGCCTGACCCTCGGCGCGGACGTGCCGGTATTTGTCCGCGGTCATGCGGCCTTCGCCGAAGGGGTTGGCGAAGTGCTGACGCCGGTCACGGTGCCGGAAAAATGGTACCTGGTCGCACACCCTGGCGTGAGTATTCCCACGCCGGTTATTTTCAGCGACCCCGAATTGCCCAGAAATTCGCCACACAGGTCAATTGAAACGTTATTAAAATGTGAATTCAGCAACGATTGCGAGGTTATCGCAAGAAAACGTTTTCGTAAGGTTGATGCAGCGCTTTCCTGGCTGTTAGAATACGCCCCGTCGCGCCTGACTGGCACAGGGGCCTGTGTGTTTGCTGAATTTGACACCGAATCCGCCGCCCGCCAGGTGCTTGAGCAAGCCCCGGAATGGTTGCAGGGCTTTATTGCCCGCGGTGTGAACATCTCGCCGTTAATGCTGACTTTCGAAGGGGCAAACTGAGTTTCGGTGACAACGTCACCCCGTTCCAGACGTTGCATCGTGCTCATTAATACACCGCCTGGATGAAATGCGCCTGGCCCGCACAGTTTTTGGCCCATTCATCCACCACTGGACGCATGCCTGAGGTTCTTCTCGTGCCTGATATGAAGCTTTTTGCTGGTAACGCTACCCCGGAACTAGCACAACGTATTGCCAACCGCCTGTACACTTCTCTTGGTGACGCCGCCGTAGGTCGTTTTAGCGACGGTGAAGTCAGCGTACAAATTAACGAAAACGTACGCGGTGGTGATATTTTCATCATCCAGTCCACTTGTGCCCCAACCAATGACAACCTGATGGAATTGGTTGTCATGGTCGATGCCCTGCGCCGTGCTTCCGCAGGCCGTATCACCGCCGTTATCCCTTACTTTGGTTATGCCCGTCAGGATCGTCGCGTACGTTCCGCTCGTGTGCCAATCACTGCCAAAGTTGTCGCGGACTTCCTGTCCAGCGTCGGCGTTGACCGCGTTCTGACCGTAGACCTGCATGCTGAACAGATTCAGGGCTTCTTCGATGTGCCGGTAGACAACGTATTCGGTAGTCCAATCCTGTTAGAAGACATGCTGCAGCTGAAACTGGAAAATCCAATCGTGGTTTCTCCGGACATCGGCGGCGTAGTACGTGCACGTGCTATCGCTAAGCTGCTGAACGACACCGACATGGCTATCATCGACAAACGTCGTCCACGCGCTAACGTTTCACAGGTGATGCACATCATCGGTGATGTTGCTGGCCGTGACTGCGTTCTCGTTGATGACATGATCGACACCGGTGGCACTCTGTGCAAAGCCGCCGAAGCGCTGAAAGAGCGTGGTGCGAAACGTGTATTTGCTTACGCAACTCACCCGATCTTCTCTGGCAATGCGGCAAGTAACCTGCGCGGCTCCGTCATTGACGAAGTTATTGTCTGCGATACCATCCCGCTGTCGGATGAAATCAAAGCGCTGCCAAACGTTCGTACCCTGACCCTGTCAGGAATGCTGGCCGAAGCGATTCGTCGTATCAGCAACGAAGAATCTATCTCTGCCATGTTCGAGCATTAATCGAGCCCGGTACAAAAACCCGCTCCGGCGGGTTTTTTTGTTTTAATTAACCATTTGTATGACTAATGCCTCCTTCGTTTGCTATTCATACAGCAAATGATGCGCTCCTGGATAAAGACCACTGTGAACAAAGCCACACTCGCAGATATCTTACCGTTTCGCGCCCTTATCGACGCCTGCTGGAAAGAAAAATACACCGTTAACCGCTTTACCCGCGATCTGATCGCCGGGATAACCGTCGGCATTATTGCCATTCCGCTGGCGATGGCGCTGGCGATTGGCAGTGGCGTTGCGCCGCAGTACGGCCTATATACCTCGGCCGTCGCCGGGGTAATCATCGCCCTGACTGGCGGTTCGCGCTTCAGCGTTTCCGGCCCAACCGCCGCATTCGTGGTTATCCTCTACCCGGTTTCCCAACAGTTTGGCCTCGCCGGTTTGTTGGTAGCGACCCTGCTTTCCGGCGTCTTCCTGGTGCTGTTCGGCCTCGCACGGTTTGGTCGGCTGATTGAATATATTCCGATCTCGGTGACACTCGGCTTTACCTCCGGGATTGGCATCACCATCGCCACCATGCAGATAAAAGATTTCTTCGGCCTGTCGTTAACGCACATGCCGGAACATTACTGGCAGAAAGTAGGCGCGCTGGTGATGGCCCTGCCGACGCTAAACCCGGGCGATGCCGCCATTGGCGTCGTGACGCTGGCCATCCTGATTTTCTGGCCGCGTCTGGGCATTCGTTTGCCGGGACATTTACCGGCGTTGCTGGCGGGCTGTGCGGTAATGGGTATCGTGAATATGCTGGGTGGACACGTAGCAACCATCGGCTCGCAGTTCCATTATGTTCTGGGCGACGGTACGCAAGGCAACGGGATCCCGCAGCTTTTGCCGCAGCTGGTGCTGCCGTGGAAAATGCCCGATTCCGACTTTACCCTGAGCTGGGATTCCCTGCAGGCGCTGCTGCCCGCTGCGTTTTCGATGGCAATGCTGGGGGCGATTGAATCGCTCCTCTGCGCAGTGGTGCTCGACGGTATGACCGGCACCCGTCACAAGGCTAACAACGAGCTGATCGGTCAGGGCCTCGGCAACATGATTGCGCCCTTCTTCGGCGGCATCACCGCCACCGCCGCCATTGCCCGTTCTGCCGCCAACGTTCGCGCCGGAGCCACCTCGCCGGTGGCGGCAGTGATCCACGCAATACTGGTGATCATGGCGCTGCTGGTGCTGGCGCCGCTGCTCTCTTGGTTGCCGCTTTCCGCAATGGCCGCCCTGCTGCTGATGGTAGCGTGGAACATGAGCGAAGCGCACAAGGTCGTTCACCTGCTGCGTCGGGCGCCTATTGATGACATCGTGGTGATGCTGATTTGTATGTCGCTCACGGTGCTGTTTGATATGGTGGTCGCCATCAGCGTCGGCATCGTGCTGGCGTCTTTATTATTCATGCGTCGAATTGCCAGAATGACGCATCTCGCGCCAGTGAATGTTTCCGTACCCGATGACGTACTGGTGATTCGGGTGATCGGTCCTCTGTTTTTCGCTGCCGCCGAAAACGTGTTCCTCGATTTGCAGTCCCGCATCGAAGGGAAACGCATTGTGGTACTGAAATGGGACGCCGTACCGGTGCTGGACGCCGGGGGCCTGGAAGCGTTTCAACGCTTTGTCAGTCGCCTGCCGGAAGGCTGCGAGCTGCGGGTGTCGAATCTGGAGTTTCAGCCGCTGCGCACGTTGGCCCGCGCGGGCGTGCAGCCGATCCCTGGCCGACTGGCGTTTTATCCGGACCGCGATGCCGCGCTGGCGGATCAACGCGATATTCAAACGCCTCACCAATAAGGAAGACTATGCTCACTCACGCCCCGCGTCTGGAGACTGAACGGCTGGTATTACGCCCTTTTACCGTTGATGATTTTGACGACCTGGCGGCCTTCTGGGCCGATCCGCAGGTGGTGAAATTTATTGGCGGGGAACCGCAAAGTGCGGAGGTCAGTTGGAGCCGTTTGCTGCGCTATATCGGCCACTGGCAGGTGCTGGGCTACGGTTACTGGGCGGCGTTTGAAAAACAAAGCGGACGCTATATCGGTTCGTTTGGCTTGCAGGAAGCGAAGCGTAATCTGACCCCGGCGCTGGACTGCCCGGAAGCGGGCTGGGCACTTATCCCGGCGGTGCACGGAATGGGTTATGCCAAAGAAGCGTTAGAGGCGATGCTGCAATGGGCAGACAGCGAACTCGGCGGGCCACTGTGCTGCATCATTGATGAGGATAATCATCGCTCGGTACATCTTGCGGAACGCTTTGGATTTCAGTTTCAGCATGAGGTCGTCTATCACGGCAGCCCGGTACGGATGTTTACCCGCCCTGCGCCCTGAACGCATAAATGAAAACGGCTCCCTTGGGAGCCGCTTTGCTGAATAAGACAATTAGCTGTGGCGATGGTTGTCCCGACGACAGCGTTTATCATAGTGGCGCACCCACCAATATCGGTCGCTCACCTGCTCGTGGCCGCTGACGCGAGCCCCCGCCAGCCAAAGAACTGCGCCGAGGAAGATGCTGAGCACTGCGCCGTGCGCAAAATACTGTGGCAGGTCAAGTTGCGGAAGCTGGTTTAAAATAGAGTAACCGACCCCAACGACCATGATCGTTAACCCTAAACCCATGAGCACGTTACCGAGTCGCGAAGCGTTTCTGCGTTTCATATGTCACCTCCGGAACTTTGGGTTGACAGGGAATATCCCTGGTCCTTGTGTGTAAAGTATAGACAACACTTTTGCCGGTTAGTGCGTATGCGATCACAATTACGAACATCTGGGCAACATAACTTTACAAATAACAGCCTGAACTATATGAATTTCTAATGGTTCAGTACCGCAACGATCCCCCTCATCCCGTCTGGCTTGCAGAATTTTGTCTCCCGCAGCGATTACAGTACACTACGCGCCAGATATCGATGCACTCAGGAATAAAAACGTGACGATTAAACTGATTGTCGGCCTTGCCAATCCAGGAGCTGAATATGCCGCCACCCGACATAACGCCGGGGCCTGGTATGTGGATTTACTGGCTGACCGCTGCCGCGCTCCGCTGCGCGAAGAAAGCAAATTCTTTGGTTACACCTCGCGCATCAACTTAGCGGGGGAAGATGTGCGCCTGCTGGTGCCGACCACTTTCATGAACCTTAGCGGTAAATCCGTTGCCGCGATGGCGACCTTTTTCCGCATCGCCCCGGACGAAATTCTGGTCGCCCATGACGAACTGGACCTGCCACCTGGCGTAGCGAAGTTTAAACTCGGCGGCGGACACGGCGGTCATAACGGACTGAAGGACATCATCAACAAACTCGGTAATAACCCTAATTTTCACCGTTTACGCGTGGGAATCGGTCATCCGGGCGATAAAAACAAAGTTGTTGGTTTTGTTCTGGGTAAACCACCGATGTCGGAACAGAAGCTGATAGACGAAGCGGTTGACGAAGCGGCACGTTGTACCGAGGTGTGGCTGAAAGACGGGCTGACCAAAGCGACCAACCGCTTACACGCTTTTAAAGCACAATAACGCCCGGCGGGCGGCAATTTTGCCCCGCGCCGTGTATAATAGGCGAAGTTGTTTACTTTTATGCAATCTGTTCAACGTAACAGGTTGATTACCAAAGATTAAGGTGATTTACATCATGGGATTTAAATGCGGTATCGTCGGCCTGCCTAACGTCGGCAAATCCACCCTGTTCAATGCGCTCACTAAAGCCGGTATCGAAGCGGCCAACTTCCCGTTCTGTACCATCGAGCCGAACACCGGTGTCGTGCCGATGCCCGATCCGCGTCTGGATGCGCTGGCTGAAATTGTCAAGCCGCAGCGTATTCTGCCGACTACCATGGAATTCGTCGACATCGCCGGTCTGGTGAAAGGCGCATCCAAAGGTGAAGGCCTGGGCAACCAGTTCCTGACCAACATCCGTGAAACCGAAGCCATCGGCCACGTGGTGCGTTGCTTTGAAAACGACAACATCATCCACGTGAATAACAAAGTCGACCCGGCTGATGATATTGACGTTATCAATACCGAGCTGGCCCTGTCTGACCTCGACACCTGCGAACGTGCTATCCACCGCGTACAAAAACGCGCGAAAGGCGGCGACAAAGACGCGAAAGCTGAACTGGCCGCACTGGAAAAATGCCTGCCGCAACTGGAAAACGCTGGTATGCTGCGCGCGCTGGACCTGTCTGAAGAAGACAAAGCCGCCATCAAATACCTGAGCTTCCTGACCCTGAAGCCAACCATGTACATCGCGAACGTCAACGAAGACGGTTTCGAGAACAACCCGTACCTCGACCAGGTGCGCAAAATCGCCGACGCTGAAGGTTCTGTGGTGGTTGCCGTATGTGCCGCTGTCGAATCCGACATCGCTGAACTGGACGACGCCGACCGTGACGAATTCATGGCTGAGCTGGGCATTGAAGAGCCGGGTCTGAATCGCGTTATCCGCGCCGGTTACGAACTGCTGAACCTGCAAACCTACTTCACCGCTGGCGTGAAAGAAGTTCGCGCGTGGACCATTCCTGTCGGCGCGACCGCCCCACAGGCTGCGGGTAAAATCCACACCGACTTCGAAAAAGGCTTCATCCGTGCGCAGACCATCGCCTACGAAGACTTCATCACCTTCAAGGGTGAGCAAGGTGCTAAAGAAGCCGGTAAAATGCGCGCAGAAGGTAAAGACTACATCGTTAAAGATGGCGACGTGATGAACTTCCTGTTCAACGTCTAAGCTCTGGCTTTCGCAGTATCTCGAGATAATCCACGCTTCGGCGTGGATTTTTTTATGGCCGTTTTAGTTGGCAGGGATGTAAGGTTAATCACCACCGTCGTGTAAAGCACTGCGTGGCAATATCGACGACACCCTGATTCCGCGTTGAGGACCCCGACATGACCCCCTTTCATCAACTTTCTGCCACAAGCCTGCGTGGAGAGCCTGTCTCTATGGCCGACTATGCAGGCAAGCTGGTTCTGGTGGTTAACACCGCCAGCCATTGTGGATTCACGCCACAATACGCAGGCCTCGAAGCGCTCTATAAGAAATACGCCGCTCAAGGTCTGGTGGTGCTGGGCTTCCCCTGTAACCAGTTCGGCAAACAGGAACCCGGCGACGCCGACGACATCGCCCAGACCTGTCACATCAATTACGGCGTAAGCTTCCCGATGTTCGAGAAAGTGGAGGTCAACGGCACCGCATCGCACCCGGTGTTTCGTTACCTGAAAGCGGAATTGCCCGGCGTGCTGGGCGGACGGATAAAGTGGAACTTCACTAAATTCCTGATCGGACGCGACGGTAAACCGCTCAAGCGTTTTGCCCCGTTCACCACTCCAGAGAAAATGGAACCCGTCATCCTTGCGGCACTTGAACGCTAAGCGTTCTTTCGTTCAAGCAGAGGCTGGAACTCGTCATAAAATGATCATGGCAGCGTCAATTGAGCTTTAACCTCATCAAATAAGGCAATCAAATGGTCTGCAACCACTCTGACTCGCCGTGAACTGGCTAAGTCAGAGTGCATAACCAGCCATAATGTCTGATCACAGATATCTGGATTCACGCAGTACAGGCCGTTTCTCCTTGCCATAAAGTGTGGCAAAACGCCCAAACCAAGGCCTGATGACACTGCCGCTAACTGTGCCACCAGAGAGTTTGCCTCCACTCTACATGGCCTGCCGCGAAGCGTGCGTGTTACCCATTGTGCGGCAGGCAAGTGCTGGTGAGATTCTGACCAGCCCACATATTGAGCGTGACTTAACGATAATCCGGGGAGCCCATCCTCCGTCATTTTTAGATATTCATCGGCACCGTATAATCCAAACCCCACCGTTCCGAGCCGCTTCAACGTCAGATTCCCACTTTCAGGTTTGACCATACGTATTGCCAAATCTGCGTCCCGCCGATGCAAATTGACTGACTGCACACCGCTGAGGACTTCCACTCGTAAGTCGGGATATTTTTCCAGCATGCCCTTCATCGAAGGCAGAATAACATGCGTGGCCAGGTTGTCCGATGTCGCCAGACGGACAACCCCGGCAACGTTACCCTGCAGTTTTGCCGACTCTCCTAATGCAAGCCCCGCATGCTCAAGTGCCTCCGCTCGCTCCAGAAGCGCCTCGCCATCATCCGTGAGTCGATAGCCGTTCTGATGCCTGCTGAACAGTGGCATCCCGAGCGATTTCTCAAAGCGATCCAACTTCCGTGAGAGGGTAGCAATGCCCATACCCAGGGTGTCTGCTGCGCCACTCAGCGTACCGATGCGGGCAACCGCCAAAAATATCCGCACGTCGTCCCAGTTAAAGTCTGCTTTCATGATTTTCCATTTATGGAAAACGGCTCTCCGTTTTCAGGTCTGTTTTATCTTATTTAGTCGGATGATACTGCAGTCCACACAAGGAGATATACATGCAAACACACTCTCGCTTTACCTGTCATTCTTGTTGCCAGAGAACGTTACACGTTTGAAGGTATGAAACTGAACCCGCCCACGAAACATCCTTTACCCCTTTCTCCCAGTATTTTTAAGAGTACTTATGACATGAACGACACCCTTTTACAGGTAAGCCCGGCACCAACACGCGCCTGGTTGGCAGTAATAGCGCTTGGAATCAGTGCATTTACCATTGTAACCAGCGAACTTGCACCTGTTGGCATGCTCAGCATGCTAGCGAAAGATCTGAATCAGACTGAATCGGGTGCGGGCCTTGTGGTGACCGCTTACGGCTGGGTTGCCGCGCTGGCAGCGTTTCTGTCTGGCGCCATGCCAGTGCGAATCTCCCGTAAGGCCTTACTTGTTGCTCTGATGCTGATCCTGGCACTCTCCTGTCTGCTCGCGACGCAGTCTCACACAATGAACGCATTCATGACTGCGCGTATGGCAGGCGCACTGGCACACGGTGCTTTCTGGGCATTAATTGGCACAGCGGCCGCGCAGCTTGTGCCAACAGGCCAACTCGGATTAGCCACGTCGATCATTTTTGGCGGCGTTTCGGCCGCCAGCGTTTTGGGTGTGCCGTTGTCCAGCTTTATTGCCGGCATGGCAGGATGGCGCCATGCGTTTATCGCGATTTCATTGTTGTCATTGGCCACCGCCTGCGCTTTATTCTGGACGCTGCCCACGCTGGCGGCGCCTCAGCCAGTGAGGCTAGGTGTTTACCGCAACATCATTAAAAATCCAGTGCTCCTTTCTCTGTATGCTGCAACTGCCTGCATTATTTCAGCTCACTTTGCGGCATTTACTTACCTCGACCCCCTGCTGACAAAAACCCGGGGTGTACCGATGGCGTCAATCTCTGGCCTGCTGCTGATTTCTGGCCTGTCCGGATTAATGGGAAATATCATTGCCGGTAAGTTAATAGACCGATATATCAAAGTCCTGATTTTGACGTCACTGTTCCTCAGTGCCGTTTCGCTTGGGGGGCTGGGTATGAAGAGCTTTGCATCATTCCCTCTCTGGTTCACAGGTGTGTTGCTCGCAATATGGGGCGGGGGTATCGCAATTGTGTTCGTAGGGTTGCAGACATGGTTGCTGCGTAGTGCGGGTAATGCTGCACAGCCCGCGTCAGCCATTTACGTCGCCATTTTCAATGCAGCGATAGGCACCGGAGCCCTTGCCGGAGGGCAGATGTTAGCGGTCGTCGGTCTTCAGAACATGGTCTTGTTGGCGGCGTGTGTCATCATGTGCAGCATCGCCTTTGTATCAAGGCTGACGAGCCCCGGAAGATAAAGGGAATCCCTGCCACGAGCAGCATTACATCACCACGCCATAAAAAAGGCAGTGCCCCAAAGGGGCACTGCCTGTTATTCCATATGTACTGCCCTACTTGATTACTTCTTTTTGCCTTTCGCTTTCACAGTGGCATTTTCAATCGTTTTAACGGCTTTGGCCGCAGGCGGCGTTACCTTCGCCCCGGTCGCCTGAACAAACAATTGATAATACTCTTCTGCCAGTTTGCGTATCGCTTTACCGATATTGGCATAGTCATATTCATTCAGGTTGGCCAGCGAGACACGCCATGAGGGGTCGGTGGTGCCAAATCCTTTACCTGGCAGCAGAATGACACCTGTCTCCTCGGCCAGGCGGAAGAGCGCCTGATTCGGTTTCATCTGGCTTATCATCCACTTGGTAAAATCTTTCCCGTACATTTCTTCTGCCAGCTCTTGCAGATCCAGCAGGTGGTAATAACGTACCGAGTTGGCGTCATACGGCATTGGCAGACCCAGCTCACGGTAAAGCGCTTCTTTACGGCGCAATACGATACGTTTCATTTCTGCTTTATACGCATCCGGCTCATCCATCAGACAGAAGAGCGAGAACAACGTCATCTGCGCCTGGATTGGCGTTGAAAGCCCGGCGGTATGGTTCAGCGCCACGGTACGGCTATCCGCCACCAGACGGTCGATAAACTTCAGACTGCGTGGCGTGGTGGTGATGGAGGAATAGCGTTTATCCAGCTGTTTCTGTTTGGCTTCTGGCAACGCCGCGATCGCCGCATCAATGATGTTGTTTTCGTGGGTCGCCACAATCCCCATACGCCAGCCCGTTGCGCCGAAGTATTTGGAGAAGGAGTACACCAGGATGGTGTTGTAAGGACAAATCGCAAACAGCGAAACGAAATTATCGGCAAAGGTGGCGTAAACATCGTCCGTCAGGATGATCAGGTCTGGGCGTTTTTTCACGATTTCGGCGATATAGCGCAGCGAATCGTCGTCAATTTTAACCGATGGCGGGTTGCTCGGGTTCACCAGGAAGAAGGCTTTAACCTTCGGATCCAGCAATTTATCCAGCTCTTCGCGCGTGTACTGCCAGTTGTTCGACTGCGGCGCATCGATATGAATCGTTTTGAGGTTGTAGTCACTCAGCTCCGGGATCTCGATGTATGGCGTGAAGATCGGCATCCCGAGCGCAATCGTATCGCCTTCATTGATGACATGGTTCGATTTCAGGCTGGCGAACAGATACGTCATCGCCGCCGTGCCGCCTTCCAGCGCATACATGTCGAATTTTCCAACGAAAGGATAATTACCAATCATTTCTTTGTGGATGTACTTGCCGACAATCTCTTCACTCATCGTCAGCATCCGGTCCGGCACCGGGTAGTTACAGCCCAGAATCGCTTCACACATCTCGTAGATGAAATCGCCCGCGTTCAGACCCATCTGGTCGCGGATATACGACACGGCGGACTCAATAAAACGGACCCCAGGCACTGTTTCATGTTGTTTGGCGAACAGTTCGAAGCGTGCCTCGATCCCTTCGCGCTGAGGGAATCCGCCAACATGTTCCATGTAACGGTAAGAACGCTCGGCTTCTGTCATCGCAAACAGGCCAAACTGGAAGAAGCCATGGCGTGGGGTCGTTGCGAGGAAGTTCGGGTTCCCACGGCCTGCGTTTAACATCAACTGATTGCTTTGAACGGCACGCTGCATCAGTGCATCTTTCAGTTCAAAAGGGCTTAATAGCGCGAGTTTTTCCGAATCGCTAAAATCCATGTCACTACTCCTGAATCATTGACAGATTACATTGCCAGCCCGCGGTGCTCAGGGCTGGCGACCATTTTGACGAAACTGCATTAAACCAATGCCACGACCAGCGGCCCCAGCAGCGTCAAAAAGACGTTGGCGAGGGCGTACGTGATAGCAAAGGGAACGGTTGGGACTGAGTTTTCAGCTTTATCGAGAATTTCACCGAAGGCAGGGTTAGCACTGCGCGTACCGCTCAGCGCCCCGGCGAAAATGGCGGTGTTATCGTAGCGAAGGACATAGCGGCCAAATAACATGGTGAGAATTAATGGCAGGATCGTCACCACCACGCCGATGATGAGGATTTTCAGGCCCTGGCTTTCGACGGTTTGTACCGCCTGCAGGCCGGAAGAAATCCCCACCACCACCACGAAGGCAGCCAGGCCCAGATCTTTCAGAATTTGTACGGCGCCAGAAGGCATATAACCGAACGACTGTCGACGCGAACGGAACCAGCCGAAAAGCAAACCAGACAGCAATGCACCACCGCCGCTGCCAAGGGTTAATGGAATAGAACCGATTTTTGCGGTCAGCATCCCGACCAGCAACCCGACCACCAGGCCTGCGCCCATATAAACGAAGTCGGTTTTAGCGCTCGGTACGATGGCATGGCCGACCAGGTCTACCACGCGCTTAACGTCATTCTCCGCACCAAACACAGTGACCATATCGCCCAACGCAAGCTCAGTTTCCGGTTCTAGCGGCAGAATTTTACCCTGACGCGAAATCTGCGAGACATACACGCCGTGACGTACATCGTGTGCCACTTCTGCACGGATTTCGCCAAACGCCCGTTTGTCGAGGGTCTTGTTGGTGATCACCACATCGCGACGTTGCATGGTCAATTCCATGCCTTCTTCATCGTGCATCTCTTTGCCTAATTTTTCGGCAACGGAGACCACCGCGTTACGACGCCCCACCACCAGCACGATATCGCCAGGCAGTAACTGCATGTCCGGACTTGGCTCGAGAATTTGTTTGTCGCGCTTAACACGCTCAATGGTGATAGGCACTTCGGTGTTGTTTTCGAGGGCCTGCACGCTGGTCGCGATCCCGGCAGGCAGCTTGAAAATCCTGCCCACTAAATCAGGTGCCGCCGCTTCCTGGCCCGGCCCAAAGACGTTCGCCCCGGCCTGAATCTCGTTCTCGGCCTTCAGGGCATCGTCTTTAATGCTTCGGCCCATAAATTTCGGCAGCAAATTCACACACACCAAAATGGCGCCGAATGACCCGAACACGTAGGTTACGGCGTAGCCAATCGCCACGTTCCCTTGCAGGCGCTGAACCTCATCGGCCCCGAGGCCCAGTTTGGTAATCGCGTCACCCGCCGTACCGATGATCGCCGACTGGGTCAGAGCCCCCGCCGCAACCCCTGCGGCCAGACCTTTATCCAGATCAAACCAGCGGGCCAACAGCACCACCGTGGCCAGGGCGGTCACGGAAAGCACCATCGCGAGAATGATTTCTTTGACGGACTGCTTGCCCAGCGAGCGGAAGAAATCTGGCCCGCTCTCATACCCGACGGCATAAATGAACAGGGCAAACATCACGGATTTCACTTCGGGATCGATCTGAACTCCGACCTGGCTGACTATCACGGCCACCAGTAATGAGCCTGCTACCCCACCTAACTGAAACTTCCCAAATTTAATTTTGCCGATGTAATACCCGGCAGCAATCGAGAAAAACAGTGCGATCTCGGGAGACTTTTGAAACAAATCGTGCAACCAGTTCATGGGTTAACCTCAGTTACATGGATGAAAAGTCCTGACAGCTATAAGGGCTGGAGTGAACTCGCCAGACCGACAATCAACGGCCCCATCAATGGGAGCACGACGTTGGAAATTGCGTAGGTGATGGTGTAACCCAGCAGCGGCGTGGAGTTTCCACACGCGTTCTGAATCGCACTCAATGCGGGTGTGCTGCACTGCTGCCCAGCGATGGCACCCAATAACACGGGCGGGCTGAGCTTGAGCAAAAAATGGCCGACCAACAGTGACAGCGAGGCAGGAATGACGGCAATCGCCACCCCAAGCACCGGCAGGGTAAAGCCATATTGTTCAATCAGCGCCAGGGCCTGTGGCCCGGATGACAGGCCAACACCGGCAATGAACCCGGCGAGGCCCAGATCTTTAAGCAGCGACAGCGCATCCGAATTGACCGTATGCAGGTCGGCGCGACGGGCGTGATACCAGCCGAGGATCAACCCGACAACCAGCACGCCGCCGCCGGTGCCTGCGGAGAAAGGTATTCCGCCAATTTTCAGGGTGAAGCTGCCGAGGATAGTGCCCAGCGCAATCGCCACCCCGGCAATACCGAGATTACTGGCCAGTTTGTCCGGTAACATTTTGCCGATAACGCCCAACTGCGGGGCGGACCTGCGGCCGCCGCCGGGGCTGGCGTCGTAAATCTGCAAAATATCGTGTTTCTGCAACAGTGTGCCGGGCAGTGAAGGAAGCGTGGCATCCCCCCTCACAATGGAGGCAACATGCACGCCCGGCGGTAACGTCAGCGATTGAAGCGGCTGGTTGAACATCGCGGGCGCGAGGAGCACAACGCTGTAGGTATCAAGCCCAACGCTCAGCGAGGTGGTATCGGGCATTTCTCTGCCCAGCATTTTCGAGATATCAATCATCGAACCGCGATAACCCACCACCAATACTTCATCGCCACGGCGCAGTTTGAGGTCCGGTGACAGTGCCACCTGCCGGCCACGACGCTGAACGCGGATAATACTGCTTTGCTGGCCCAGCGTCGCCAGGAGGGAAGAGACGGTTTGACCTGCCCCGCCCTCCACAATGTAAGCGCGCCCGACGACCGCGGGCAGAGCAGAAACCCCTTCGGTATCAATGCGCCCGCCCATGCTCACCCACAGTTTGTCGGCTTCTTCACGCAGATTGACGCGCAGGAAAAGGGGGAATAGCTGGCTGGTCACGATCACGATGGTGATCAGGCCGCAGATGTAGGTGATGGAATAGGCCGTGACGACATTGCCCTGCAAGCGAATGATTTCGTGGGCGGGCAGGTCGAGACGTGAAATTGCATCCGTCGCGGTCCCGACGACGGCTGATTCGGTCGCGGCCCCGGCCATCATCCCTGCCGCGGTCCCCGGATCCAGATGCATCACCACCGTCGCGGCCAACACCAGCGCCAGTACTGCCACCACTTCAATCAGGCAAAAAATGCCCAACTGCAGGCCTCTGGCATTCAGATTGGCAAAAAATTGTGGGCCACCGCTGTAACCTAAGGCGAAGATAAACAACATGAAAAAGACATTCTTAATTCCCGACTCAACCGGGATATTAAGCTGACCAATCAATAAGGCGGCGATCAGGGTGCCGCAGACACCACCCAGCTGAATAGGCCCGAGGCGTATCTGACCAATTCCATAGCCAAAGGTCAGGGCCAGAAAAATCGCCAGCCCTGGAGTCGTCTGCAACGCATGTGTGACATCGGCGATCAACGTACCCAACATTCTGACTCCCCGGTCATTGAGTTGAACCTTATGCAGCGCAAAAGAAACGGGTTATCCGCAATGTCCAATAATCAAAGAGTTGATGAACCCGTAATAAACCCAGGGACATAACATCCCCTTAGATAAAGGCCAGCAGATACCCGACGAAAGGGTTTTCATCAGAAAGAAAGACGATTTACGAAAATATAGCAGACTATTCAATCATCAACGGATAAGCGCGGGGTTCCGGGGCTGACTCAACCTGTTGTCGCATTGACAATATATTATCTTTGTTATACCGGCGTTCTCATCGGTTTTGCCGTATCACCCGCCTGCGGGTTAATGCTAAATAGATAACAACAATGCCTTTTTAATTAATCAGCGGCACCTGAGCCACATGATAAGCCGCCACCAAACCTGATTATTACGCTTAATGTTTTATTTTTAGCAGTGTTATAACGCATACAAAATTAAAAAATCGCAATAATAAACTGGATTAAATCATCAAATCGAATGAAGCCCTAAACAACCAAAGGACATTCATATAGCCGTTTCGTTTGGTGTTTAACGTGACGATCATTAAAAAGCAACCTGCCAAAAATAATAGTGGCGTTAATGTAAAATAAACAAAGCGGCGCAATAAAAAATCTCACAATATTACGCATTAATTATCCCTTACGCTCCGTGAGTCTTATTTCAAGGTATTGGATATAAACCATAATAAAGAGACATAACGACCGGCCAAAACATTGCGCTGGGGACGTCACCTTTTCTCAGAATCGCCAATAAACAGCGTCATCGTCGGTTTCAGTGCCCTCTTCTCCTCACAATTTGTTCCTCTTTTGTCGTTAACCGTTAACGCCAGCAGTGTAGAATTGTTCCAGTAAACCACCCAGCAGGAGCTTAAATGAACAAGAAACGACGCGCAGTACCCGGGATCAGACACTATGACGGGCCTGCTGGAGGCTGGGGGGCATTGAAAGCCACGGCGATTGCCGTGCGCACGCAAATGGATACCTTTGATGCGCCCCCGACGCTGTTGCGCACCAACCAGCCTGATGGGTTTGACTGCCCGGGCTGTGCGTGGCCGGATAAAGAGCACAAATCCACCTTCCAGTTTTGCGAGAACGGCGCGAAGGCCGTGACGTGGGAGGCCACCAACAAACGCGTCACGCCCGAGTTTCTGGCGGCTAATACCGTGACCGCGCTGCGGGCGAAAAGTGATTTCGAACTGGAAGGCTATGGCCGTTTGACCCATCCATTGGTCTACGACAAAGCCAGCGACACCCTGCGCCCGGTAGAATGGGATGCCGCCTTTGCGCGTATTGGCGAAGTCCTTCGCGGACTGGCCCCGGATGAGGTTGAGTTTTACACCTCCGGTCGCGCCTCGAATGAAGCCGCGTATTTATTCCAGCTGTTCGCCCGTGAACTGGGCACCAATAATTTCCCCGACTGTTCCAATATGTGCCACGAAGCCACCAGCACGGGCCTGCCGCGCTCCATCGGTATCGGCAAAGGCACGGTCTCGCTCGATGATTTTGAGAAAACCGAGCTGGTGCTGTCCATCGGCCATAACCCGGGCACCAACCACCCACGCATGATGGGCACCCTGCACGAACTGGCCCGTCGCGGCGTGCCGATTATCGTCTTTAACCCGCTGCGCGAGCGCGCGCTGGAACGTTTTGCTGATCCGCAAAGCGTGGTCGAAATGGCAACCTACAGCTCAACCGATATCGCCTCGACCTATTTCCAGGTCAAAGCGGGTGGCGACGCGGCGGCCTTAAAAGGCATCGCCAAGCATCTGCTCGCCCTTGAGGCCGAGCGCGGCCAGGTGTTGGACGGTGAATTTATTGCCGCACACACCGAAGGATTTGCCGATTTCTCTGCGGATATACACGCGACCTCATGGCAATCTATCGAGCAGGAATCGGGGCTGACACGCACCGATCTGGAAACCGTCGCCATCGCCTACGCCAAATCCAACGCCACCATCATTACCTACGGCATGGGCGTCACCCAGCACAACAAAGGCACCGCCAACGTCCGTTTGATTGCTGATTTACTGCTGATGCGCGGCAATATCGGTAAACCCGGGGCGGGCATTTGTCCGTTGCGCGGACACTCCAACGTGCAGGGCAACCGTACGGTCGGCATCACTGAAAAACCGACCGCCGCCTTCCTGTCAAAAATTGAAGAAGTCTTCGGTTTTGTGCCGCCGTCAAAACACGGTCACGATGCAGTCGCCGCGACGCAAGCGATGATTGACGGCGATTCCAAAGCAATGATTTGTCTCGGCGGCAACTTTGCGGTAGCAATGCCTGACCATGAGCAGGCGTTCCCGGCAATGCAAAAGCTCGACCTCAGCGTGCACGTTGGCACCAAGCTCAACCGCACCCATTTGCTGGTCGCCAAAGAGACGTATATTTTCCCGTGTCTGGGCCGCACCGAACTGGATATGCAGCAGAGCGGCAAGCAGTCGATTACCGTGGAAGATTCAATGTCGATGGTGCACGCCTCTTCCGGCAAGCTGAAACCGGCGTCCGCGCAGTTGCTATCCGAACCGGCGATTGTCGCAGGCATGGCTAAAGCAACGCTGAAGAACACTAAAGTGGCGTGGACGGAGTTGGTCGCCGATTACGACCGGATCCGCAGCTTGATTGAGCAAACCCTGCCCGGCTTCACCGATTACAACGCGCGTATCCGCGTGCCGGGCGGTTTCCGCATGCCACTGCCGCCAACGGAGCGCGTGTGGCCAACGGCGACCGGCAAAGCGATGTTTTCGGTGTTCCACGGCGTGGACGAGAACGTCAAAGGTGAAGGCGACAACACCTTACGGATGATCACCCTGCGCAGTCACGATCAGTACAACACCACCATTTACGCGCTGGATGACCGCTATCGCGGGGTATTTGGCCGTCGTGATGTGCTGTTTATGAACGAAGAGGATATGGCGCAGCTGGGGCTGGAGCACGGCGACCGGGTGGATATTTCCACCGCGCTGCCCGACAGCCATCAGCGGCTGGAAGATATCACCGTGGTGGCGTACAGCATCGCCTCTGGCTCGGTCGGGGCCTATTACCCGGAAGCCAACGTGCTGATTCCGCTCAGTTATCGGGATGAAGATAGCGGCACGCCGTCGTATAAATCGGTGCCGGTGCGGGTGACGCTGCGCTCGAAAGAGATCCGCAGCCTGTAACGCGTCATGGCAGGGCAGCCTGAAAACTGCCCTGCTTTTTCCTTATTCCTTCACGCGCGCGCGTTTCACCCTTTCCTCTTCGCTGCTTTCATGGGTCGCCACCAGCGAGAAATCAAAACTCACTTCGGTATGCGGGGCAGGAATATCGCGCTGCTGCGCCAGACTTGGGTCGGTGATGTTGACCGGATCAGCAATCAGCTCTTCGCGGGTCGCAAAGGCAAAGTCATCCCACAGGTATTCGTCCCCACTGAGATTGATTTGCGTGGTCAGATGCTTAAAACCCGGGGCGGACACGAAGAAATGTACGTGTGCCGGGCGATTACCGTGACGACCTAATCCATTCAGCAGTTTTTGCGTCGGTCCATCCGGCGGGCAGCCATAGCCGCACGGCACAATGCTGCGTACCGCATAGCGCCCGTCAGCCCCGGTTTCGACGCGACGGCGTAAGTTGTATTCACTTTGCGACGGGTCGAAGAACGAGTAACCGCCCATCGTATTGGCATGCCAGATATCCACCACCGCACCCGCCACCGGCTGGCCGTTAATATCGGTCACCTGCCCATGCAGCCACATGGCTTCAGCTTTTTCACTGCCGTCATCCATGCGCGCAAAACCCTTGCTCAGCGGCGCATTGGCCACATACAGTGGCCCTTCGATAGTGCGCGGCGTGCCGGTTTCATTCCCTGCGGCGGCCTCTTTTTCATCGGCACGCATATCCAGATAATGTTCCAGCCCCAGGCCCGCTGCCAACAGCGCCGCCTCTTTGCGCTCCCCCAGCTCGTTGAGATAGTTCACCGCCAGCCAGAACTCTTCATCGGTAATATCGAACTTTTTGATGGTCTGACACAGGTCACCGAGTACCTGATGCATGATGGCTTTAAACCGCTCGCTGCCCTGCGTTGAATTTAAGCCGCTGCTGATGGCGAGTAACGTTTCCAGTTCTGTTTGTTTTGCCGGATTGACTGACATTGCAACTTCCTCTTGTAGGGTAAGGGTTGTTTTCGTTATGTAATTACTGCTCGCTATGAATCGACGACGGGTGTTCGCACAGCGGCTGCACGCTGATCTCCATATACGGATAGAGCGGCAGCGCCGTTAAAAGGGTGTGCAGCTCCTGGTTGTCCGCCACGTCAAAAATGCTGACGTTGGCGTACTGACCCACCACACGCCAGATGTGCGGCCACTTGCCGTCACGCTGCAATTGCTGTGAATAGGCTTTCTCTTTGGCTTTGATTTCATCCGCCTGCGCTTTCGGTAACGACGACGGAATGTTGACCTGCATTTCAACTTTAAAAAGCATGCTGATGTCCTTTATGTTCTGGCGTAATGGCGAAGTTTGTCGGTGTCGATGTCCACACCCAGGCCAGGGCCTTGAGGCAATGTGACCTGTCCGTGACTGAAATCGAGCGGACGCACCACGATGTCGTCTTTCAGCAGCAGTGGGCCGAACATCTCGGTGCCCCACTGCATGTTTACCGTCGACCAGGCATGTAAAGAGGCCACGCTCCCGAGGGTGCCTTCGAGCAGGGTGCCGCCGTACAGCGCCACGCCTGCAGCCTGCGCGACCTGCGCCAGTTTCAGCGCCTGCACCGGCCCGCCCGCTTTGGCGATTTTCAGCGCATAGGCGCCAGTGAAACCGCCGCTCGCCAGGGCGAAGCCGTCATGTGCCGTCGCCACCGCTTCATCGGCCAGGATCGGCACGGCAAAGCGCTGGCTGAGCGTGATTAATCCGCGTTGATCCCACAGCGGGATCGGCTGCTCGACCAGGTCGATGCCGCCCGCCTGCAGTTCGGTCATGCCTTTGATGGCGGTGGTCACGTCCCACGCCTGATTGATGTCCACCCGAATACTGACCTCATCGCCGAAAGCGGCTTTGATCGCCAGCGCATGGCGGATATCGGTTTTCAGCTCACGGGCGCCAATTTTGAGTTTGAAGGTATCGTGCCGCCCTTCTGCCAGCAGGCGTTTTCCCTCATCGATATCCTTTTCGGTATCGCCGCTCGCCAGCGTCCACAGCACCGGCAAACGTTCGCTTAACGCCCCGCCGAGCAGCGCACTGACCGGCAGGCCGAGCATTTTCCCCTGCACGTCGAGGAACGCGGTTTCGAGGGCCGATTTCGCAACGGTATTGCCCTTCACGCTGGCGTTCATTTTCGCGGCGAGCGATGCCACGCCACTGAACGTCTGCCCGCACAGCAACGGCGAGAGATAAGTTTCAATCGCTGACTTAATCGACTCTGGGCTTTCTGAGCCGTAACTCAACCCGCCGATGGTGGTGGCTTCGCCCCAGCCCACGCCCTGCGCGCAAGTCATGCGTACGATGGTCAGGGTCTGACAGCCCATGGTGGTCATCGACAGCTTGTGCGGGCGAATGGTCGGGATATCCACCAGCCAGCAGGCGATGGACTCAATGGTGATGCTCATTATTCACTCCTGTGTGGGTATTTTGTCGGCCCGACGGCAGGCTGCGCAGCGCCACCCAGGCCAGTAAGGCGTACGCCACCAGCAGTAACGACACCGGCCAGGAAGCGTTAAATTCCATCAGCAGCGCCACCGCCAGCATCGGCCCCAGGCCGCCGGAAAATATCGAGCCGACTTCATGTCCGAGCGCCAGCCCGGAATAGCGCACCCGCACCGGGAACAGATCGCTCATGATGCAGGGCTGAGTGCCGATCATCGCCCCGTGACACACCGGCAACCCGAGCATCATCGCCAGCATCACCCAGCCGTAGTTGCCGGTGGAAAGCAGCCAGAAGAACGGAAACGCCATCACCAGCAGGCCAATCACGCCGATGTAATAGACCGGCTTCAGCCCGATGCGATCCGACAACGCGCCCCAGAACAGTATCGAGAAAAACTCCACCAGCATCGCCAGCGTCACGGCACTGATGATTTCCCCGGTGCCGATGCCAATGTGTTTGGCGTACACCACCGAAAAGGTGAAGAAAATATACGACGCGCCGTTTTCTGGCAGGCGCAGGGCTATCGCCTGCAACAGCGCTTTCGGGTGATCGCGCAGCAATGTCATCAGCGGGATTTTTTCGTGTTTGTCTTCGGGTCTGGACTGCGCAAAAGCTTTGCTTTCACGGATGTTTTTGCGGATATACACGCCAACCAAAAAGATGACGATGCTCAGCAGGAAGGGTACGCGCCAGCCCCAGCGCATAAAATCCGCTTCCGGCAGCTGTTGCACCAGATAAAAGGCGAAGGCCGACAGCACGAAGCCACCGGAGACGCCCATCTGGCTCCAGGCGGTATAAAAGCCGCGGCGAGACGCGGGTGCGCTTTCGCTGAGCATCAGCACACCGCCGCCCCACTCACCGCCCGAGGCCACGCCCTGCAAGAAGCGCAGCGTAATCAGCGAAATCGGTGCCCAGATGCCCACTTGCGAATAGACCGGTAGCAGGCCAATCACGAACGTCGTCGCGCCCATCAGCGTTAAGGTCATGATCAGGGTCATTTTGCGGCTGTAACGATCGCCGAGATGTCCAAAGGCGATCCCGCCCAGCGGACGGGCCAGAAAGCCGACCGCAAAGCCGGAGAATGCCAGCAGCGTGCCCTGCAACGGGTCGCCACCGACCGGGAAGAACAGCGGGCCAAACACCAGCGCCGCCGCGGTGCCGTACAGGAAAAAGTCATACCATTCGAGCGCATTGCCCAACACCGAGGCCAATACCAGCTTGCGCATCTGCTGCGCGTCCTGGGGCACGGCCCCGGCGGTTACATTATTTTCGGTTGCCACATTGCTCATCACGCGTTGCCCTTTTAATTGGAAGGAGTGGGTTTACGCCTCGACGTCATGCCCGATGGCATGGTAACGACGATTGAAATAGACCAGCCCGCGCGGCTGCTCGCTGATACGGATCGCCTGCACCTGACAGTAAAAGACCGAGTGGCTGCCCACTTCGTGACAGTCAGCAATCAGGCAGTCGAAGCAGGCCACCGCCGAACTCAGCACCGGCGCGCCGCTGCTCAACACTTGCCAGTTGTCATGCACAAAACGCTCCTCCGAGCGCAGGCTGGCGTTAGCAAACACGCCCGACAGCGCCTGGTGATCGCTCGATAACACGTTCACGCACAGCGTGCCGTTGCGTTTGAAATGCTCGTGGGCAAAGGAATTGCGGTTCATGCACACCAGCAGGGTGGGCGGCTGGTCAGTCACGCTACAGACGGCGGACGCCGTGAAGCCAAATTTACCCGCCGGGCCGTCGGTGGTGATCACCGACACCGCGCTTCCCAACTGGGCCATCGCATTACGAAATTCAGTTTGCAGAGTCATGGGATATTCCTTACAAGTCGATAACCAGGCGGCCGCACTTCGACCGGGAACAGCACAACAAAATCTGGTCGCCGTCGGCCTTTTCTTCGTCGGTGAGATAGCTGTCGCGATGATCCGGCTCGCCTTCCAACACACCGGTCAGGCAGCTGCCGCAAATGCCCTGTTTGCAGGAGACATTCACCTTCAGCCCCGCCTGCGCCAGCGCTTCCACGATGGTCTGATCCTCCAGCACCTGAACGGTTATCCCGCTGGTAGCCGCCACCACGTCAAAGGCCGCACCGCCAGTTTGCACCTCGGCGCTGAAACACTCCTGATGGACGTTTTCTGCCGCATAGCCCTGGCGTTTCGCCCCGTCGTTAACCGCGTCCATCAGCCGCGTCGGGCCGCAAACGTACACATGCGTATTCGGCGGCACGTCGCTCAACACCGCGTCCAGGTTCAGGCGCTGCTGGTCGCTGAAATGCAGATAGACCTGCCCGGCGTAGGGCGCACTTTCCAGCTGTGCCACGAACGCCGCCTGCCCGCGCGACCGGGCGCAATAGTGCAGCGTGAACGAACGTCCGGCGGCGTGCAGCTCGGCGGCCATCGCCAGCATCGGCGTGATGCCAATCCCGCCGCCAATCAGCAGGCTGTGCCCGGCGCGTTCATCGAGGGTGAAGAGATTGCGCGGTTCACTGACGGTTATCGCGTCACCTTCGCGCAGGGCATGCACTGCCAGCGAACCGCCCTGTGAATTGCCGCCCTTGAGAATGCCGAGCTGATAATGCTGGCGGTCCTGCGGGTCACCGCACAGCGAGTAAGGCCGAATGAGATCCTCGGTCAGATGCAGGTCGATATGCGCCCCCGCGCTGAACGCGGGCAGCGGGATGCCGTCCGCATGGGCCAGCGTCAGCAGGACCACCTCGCCCTGCAACTCACGCCGGATAACCTGAAGTGTCAGCATGTTTTGCTCCTCAACGCATGAACAGGCCGCCGTTGATGTCCCAGGTTGCCCCGGTGACAAACGACGCCTGCGGTGAAGCCAGCAACGCCACGGCCTGTGCGACAAATTCCGCATCGCCGAGGGTGCCCACCGGGATCATTTGCAACAGCCCCGCCATTTTTTCTTCCGGGACGATAGCGTGGACCGCCGGGGAATCCATCGGGCCCGGCGCGATGGCGTTGACCGTGACACCGGATTTGCTCAGCTCGCGGGCAAATATTTTGGTCAGGGTCAGAATGCCGCCCTTCGACGCCGCGTAGTGTGCGCCCGAGGCGGTGCCGCCGTTTTGCCCGGCGAGTGAGGCCAGGTTGATGATGCGTCCGTAGCCCTGGCTGGCGAAGTAGCGGCCCAACGTCTGACAGCCGACAAACGTGCCGCGCAGATTGGTGGTCATCACCCGGTCGAACTCGTCGACCTCAATCTCCATCACCGGCGTCGCCAGGGTCAGCGCGGCGTTGTTGACCAGTACCTCCAGACTGCCAAACTTCGCCCGCGCAGCCTCCAGCGCGCGGGAAAAGTCCTGCGGCTGACGAATGTCCAGTGCCAGTGCCAGCACCTTGCCCTGCCCGTTATCGATCCGATCGGCGGCCTGCTGCACGCGGACGGCATCCACGTCGGTCATCACCACCTGGAAACCGTGCGCCAGCAAATGCGTGGCAATGACGTTGCCCAATCCGGCGGCGGCGCCGGTGACTAGTGCGGTTTGGGTCATAACGTGTTCCTCAAAGGATGTAGCCGATGCTGTGCAGCACATCGTCGCTGTTGACCAGGCGGATAACCTTCTGCTCAATCAGCCAGCTTTCGCCGTGGCGTTGCAGCTGCCAGGTGATATCCGCCGCGTAATGGCGGCTGTGGCCTTTGCGGTGCTCCCACAGGGATTGCGCCCCGCGCACCACAATCCGTTCGTCGCTCGCGTCGAGTACCCGAAAGCGCGACAGCGTGCGCAGGGTTCTGGCGCGCGGCGTGGTGGAAATGGACTCCCCGCTGTACAGGCGCTTCACGCGTTTTTCGCGCATGTGGTGATCGTCACAGGCGTAGTTCAGGGTGTTTTTAAAATCGGTTTCCTGCGGGTCAATCGGCACCACGTACAGGCCGTCCGGCTGCCACAGCGACAGCCAGGTTGTGAATTCGCCCTGGTCGAGCAAATCGCCTTCAAGATTGACCACCGCCATCGCGGTAAACAGGGCAGAATCTGGGGTCATCATTGTTCTGTCTCCGTCATCAATTTTTTCCACTGCTGGTAGGCCGCACGCATCCCGGTTTCGGCGCTGACGTCGCTGCGCAGCCCGTCGTCAGAACGGTATTCCCCCGCCAGCCCGCGATTGAGCATGATCCACAGGTCATCGCCCGCGGTGGCGCCGCGCTGTACGCGCTCCCACGCCTCGGAGTCATCCGGCGTGCCGAAACCCATCGGCCCCTGGAAATGTTCGTGCAGACGCAGACGCGCCTGGTTGGCAATGTCCGGCCCGCCGTCCATGGTGATCACCGCATGGTGAATTTCAGTTTCCTGCACCGACACCGGCTGCAAGACGCGGAAGAACGCCATCGAACAGGCAATGTTCGGAAAAATATTGAGGTTAAAACCGGAGCCGCCGACGGCACGCACAATGCGTCGGACCTGCTCTTCGTCGTGATCGGCGCGCAGCGCATCGGCCAGCTCAGCGAAGCGTTCAGGGATCGGCGCGTCGAGATTGGCGTCTAAATCCACCAGTTCCGGGATCATCACCATCACGCTGTGGCCGTTGCCCAAATCTTCGACGTAGCCGCTGCCGTCAACGAAGTTGAGCATTTCTTCGGTTTGCTTATCGACCGAGCTTAAAAATGAACGGTGAACCACTGGGAAGTGATAGCCGTCGGTGGTGTTTTCGAGCTGAATCTTCCAGTTGCCGGGGAAGCGGAAACGGTGCGCAGGCCCGGTTTTAATGGGGTAACCCGCGCCCTGCTTCATGAACAGATCCATCCACTTTTTGGCAACGCCGAGGAAATCATCCAGCGGTTCAATCTGCTCATTAAACGTGGCGAAAATCATCCCGGCGTACTGTTCGGTGCGCAGCGACACCAGCCCCAGCTCGCCTTTTTCCAGTTGGTCAGCGTAACTTTCCGGGTGCGGCACGCCACGCAGGCTGCCGTCCAGGGCGTAGCCCCAACCATGGTACGGGCAGACAAAACTGTTGGTTTTGCCACTGCGGTGTTCACACACTGTGGCGGCGCGGTGACGGCAGCGGTTAAGTAAGGTATGTACCGTGCCTTTGCGATCGCGGACCACAATCACCGGCTGGGTGCCGATTTCCGTGGTTTTAAAGCTGCCGGTGTCCGGAATTTCGCTGGCGTGCGCCACCCATACCCAGGTTTTACTGAAGATACGGTCCAGTTCGAGCTGGAACAGCGCTTCCGAGGTGTAAAGCGAAGTGTGTACCCGGTCAGATTTCACCAGAGCCGCAATCTCCGCGCTCGTCAGTGTCAGTGGCGTCGCGGGATCGATATTCTTCACATTGATGAGGTGATCACATTGCATGTCCATTCTCCTGCACGTCGTTGTTGTTATCAGGAACCGGTAAGGCATCCGCCGCGTGCCAGTGGTCTACCGGGCGGCTGAACAGGTTGCGGGTGGTAAAATGGCGCATCACCATCTCGCCCGCCTCGCGCCCAAAGTGAACGTTGAGTTCTGCGGCGTTGAGATGCGCGCCACCTGCGGTAAACGCGGAGGTTTGCAGCATCAGCCAGCGGCCACGCAGTTCGCCGCTCGGCGTATGCCACAGCGCTTCGGAACAGAGGAAGTGCGCGTTCATCGCGAAATGCGCCGGTTGGCGCACGTAGCCCGCCATCATGTTCACAATGGCCTCGCGCCCCAGATGACGCCCGAGCCGTGTGGCATACGGTTCACCGACGCCTTCCCAGCAGGCATCAACGCTGAAGAGCGCGCCAATCGCCTGCACCGTTTCCGGGGATTCAAGCTGGTCGCATAAACGCATGTAATCGCTGATGCAGACCCGCGCCGCCTGATAGTCTTCGAGCTGCTGCAACCGCAGCGCATCCTTGGCGTTCATCGTCAGCGCCGTCAGTCTTGGATGATCAGTTCGCGGCCTACGCGGGCCTCGATTTTGCAGTACTTCCACAGCTTGCTGCCGCCGTCGCCGACCGGAGTGCTACGGAACAGGTTGCAGACGGCGGCGACGTTTTCCAGACGCTCGGCGTCGGCTAATACGTAGGTGGTCCACGGCGCGGTGGTGGACGGGCCGACCATCAACTGGTCGTCGTCCATGTTGCCGATGACGGTGATACCCGGCGTTTCATCAATGCCTTTCATCATTACGCCGAAAGCGCCCCACACCTGTTTGGCTTCCGCCGGGCTGGCATCGAAAAAGTTCTGGTTCACGCCGATGCAAAACAGCACGCGTAAGGTTGTTGACTGGCTCATCTGTTGCTCCTTTCAAACATCACAAGTAACCCGGCAGCGGTTTGCCACCAAAGAAGACCGTACCGGCATTGAGGTACGAGAGGTCGCCCATAAAGGCATGTTGGGTAATCACCATCGTGTCGCGGACGTAGCGTTGCAGCGGGCTGGTCATGGTCACACCGCCCATGCCGTTGAGGGCCAGCGCCTGACGCGCCACGTCGGCGGAAACGCGGGTGACATGCGTCGATGAAAGACGCAATGCGTTTATCTGTTCGCAGCTCGCGTCATCCCCCGCCCGCAGGCGCTGCCAGACGTCGTCGATGGCGTCGTAAAACCAGGCCCGGGCGGAACGCAATTCGGCTTCACAGTGGGCGATTTGCATCTGTGCCTGCGGCCTGTCGGCCAGACGCGGCGCGCCAGTGACGGACTGCTGACGATGGGCGATGGCGTAGATTTCATTCAGCGCGGCGCGGGCCACGCCGAGGGCGACGACGGACAGCACCTGCGTCGCCAGCGACAGCACCGGATAACGGTACAGCGGCCCTTCCAGGTTCAACGCCCCGCCGCGAATAAAGGTCCATTCGTGTGGCACAAACGCGTCGTTAACCACCAGGTCATGGCTGCCGGTGCCGGCGAGGCCCACGGTGTCCCACACCGGATCGATATGCACATTTTCACGCGGCAGTACCGCCATGCGTGGCAGCGCCTGCTCGCCGTCGGGCAGAATGCCGACGCCTAATACCGACGCGCCCATGCTGCCGCTGGCAAAGCTCCAGCGGCCGCTGACGCGATAGCCGCCGTCGGCCTGCTGCGCTTTTTGCGTCGGGAAAATGCCCCCGGCAAACACCACGTCCGGGCCGTCGCGATAGAGTTCTTTCAGGGTGTCCGGCGGCAATGCGCCGAGATAAAACGGGCTCATGCCGAAGCTGGCGACCCAGCCCGCCGACCCGTCGGCGGTGGCGATTTGCTCGACCAGTTCGCAGAACGCTGCCGGGGAACATTCGTCGCCGCCGTATATTTTTGGTACCAGCGCGCGGTAGACGCCCACCTGTTTGAAGCGGGCGATCACGTCGTCAGAAATATGGCGCTGATGCTCAAAATCGGCGCTGCGAGTGGCAACGTCACTCAACAGCGGAACCAGCTCTTCACGAATCGGTACGGCAGACATAGCTTCCTCCGGTTTTTGTTATTTGCGGCGCGTTCAGGACGCACGAGGCCGCAATGCGTCGTACTCACTGAGTCATCAGGTAAAAAGAAATCGAAATTAAGGCGTTAGCGACGTCGTCGCGGGGTCAGCCATTCGGCAGCCTGCACCAGCAAACCGTCGTGGCCTTTGGCCGCCACCAGCTGCAGCGCCACCGGGCGACCGTGGAGTTCACCCACCGGTAGCGACAGCGCCGGGTGTCCGCTCAGGTTGAACGGCCGTACCAGCCGGGTGAGATTGACCACGCTCAGCGGGTCCTGCGCCTCGCTCAGCGTCGGCGGCAATTCTGGCAAGGTCGCCAGCGCCAGTAAGGGAGTTTGCGTCAGTAAGGCATCAAGCTGCGCGCTGAAATCACGGCGAATGTGTTCGGCAGCATCGAGCGCCTCTGGGCTGACATCTGCCCCCGAGCGAATGCGGGATGCCACGTCGGCGGAGACGTGCCCACTCGCCAGCAGCGGATTCAGCGCCAGCCAGTTTTCGTGGCTGATGATTGCCAGCCCGGCGCGGTGCGCGTCGGTGAACAGTGGCAGCTCGGCGTCACGGGGCTGGACGGAATGCTGTTCGAGGAACGCCCGCAGGCAGGCATCAATCTCAGGGGTGGCAACGGAGAGGAACGACATCGCCGGCAGCTCAGACAAGGGTTCGTCGACAGTCACGTCGAGTCGGGTCATCGCCTGGCGCAGCACCGCCGCGTCGCGGGTGAAAACGCCGACGCAGTCCAGCGAGCTATCCGCAGGCATGACGCCTTTGCGGCTCAGGACGCCGTAGCCGGGTTTGAGGCCGATAACCCCGCAGCAGGCCGCAGGCATTCGTACCGATCCACCGGTGTCGGTGCCGAGGGCGAAGTCAACTTCACCCGACGCCACTACCGCCGCCGAACCGCTGGAGGAGCCGCCGGGGATCAGGTCCGGAAAGTGCGTGTTGAGCGGTGTGCCCGCCCAGGCATTGATGCCCGTCACGCCAAATGCCAGCTCATGCAGTGTGGTTTTTCCGGTCAGGACGCAATTGTTGCCCAGCAGCGTGGCGACCACGCGGGCATGGTGTTCTGCATCCGGGGCATTTTCCAGCGCCCGACAGCCTGCCCGGGTCGGGAAACCGGCCACATCCAGGGTGTCTTTTACCGCAAAACGAAGCTCGCCCTCACCGAGGACAAATTGTTCAACAAAACCTTTGCTCACAGAAACTGGCTTCATGATTAACACCTTGACCAGAAAAAACGAATCATATTTAGGCGAGTCGTCAATGCGACCTTTTGTCCTGACTCGCGTTAGGTCAATCATGGAATATTTAGATGAAAATTCAAGTAATCTTTCACGTTAATTTTACGCGCGAGCAACAATTTATTAACCTTTATAATTTAAAGGCTATTATGTCAGGCTGATGAAAAATAAAACAAAAATGGCGGGTTGGGGAGGGAAAACCGTCATACGAGATGATGACGGCGAGACCTTAAAAGATGTGTTGTTACATAGACTTAAGAGGAATTATTACGGGGATCACAAATTTGTTATTACGGGGTTAATGGTCAAAGTTCGTTGAGGTTATCCAGCACTTTTGCCAGCGACAGATTCATTTTTGAGACCTGGCTGCTGGTCATGCCCTTGAAGCCTTTTTCAAACACTTTACTGGCCTGGGCGTAGGCTTCTTCCACTTTTTGCCGCCCGAGTTCGGTGAGCATCACTTCGGTTACGCGGGCGTCACTTTCGCTACTGGCGGTGGTCACCAGACCGTCTTCGCGCAGGCGGCCAACGATTTTAGTCACCGTCGGCATTTTGGCCATCGCGTATTCCGCAATCTGCGAAATGCTGGCTTTGCCGTATTGGTGCGTCACCATCAACACCCGGAAGCCAGAAACATCAAGCTGCGCTTTTTTCAGTGTGATTTCCATGATTTGCGTGTAGCGCGCGTAAACATTCACAATCCAGTAGAACGGAAATTCTTCGCGATGGAAGCCGGGATCGGCGGCGGTGTCCTCAGCGGTTTTTTTTATGTTACTCATGCGTTTCCTTACCAGAAAAAAGCAGCAGATAACGCGATTATACCTGCGAATCTTTGACGGCTATAGCGTCAATGCGACGATGATGATGGCTTTGAAAAAGGTCATCAGTAAAAGTCGCGATCGCCGTCGCATTATGATTCATAAATGATATATCACCTGCAAATACGTATCATTTTTTGCGTATTACATTGACGTTTCCAGTGGCTATTTTCTATACGTTTAGCCGACCTGCACACTCATACTAATAATCGCAATGTGGAGTTTTCATGACTGATACGTCTGCCCCATTACCTCTGGACCCGCCGCTGGACCCGCGCCAACAGGCCGTTATCAAGAAGTTGTTCCGCCGCCTTATCGTGTTTTTATTTATCCTGTTCGTTTTCTCCTATCTCGACCGCATTAACATTGGTTTTGCCGGGCTGACGATGGGCAAAGATCTCGGCCTGACCAGCACCATGTTTGGCCTCGCCACCACCCTGTTTTATGTGATGTACGTCATCTGCGGCATTCCGAGCAATATCATGCTGAGCATCATCGGCGCACGGCGTTGGATTGCAATGCTGATGGTCATTTGGGGCATTGCCTCCACTGCCACCATGTTCGCCACCGGACCGAACAGCCTGTACGTGTTGCGGATGCTGGTCGGGATTGCGGAAGCCGGTTTCCTGCCGGGCCTACTGCTGTATTTAACTTACTGGTTCCCGGCGCAGTATCGCGCCCGCGCCAACGCCCTGTTTATGATTGCGATGCCGGTCACCATGGCGCTGGGGTCATTGGCCTCAGGGTTCATTCTGAACATGGACGGCCTGTTGAATCTGAAAGGCTGGCAGTGGTTATTCCTGCTGGAAGGCTTCCCGTCAGTGCTGCTGGGCCTGGTGGTGTGGTTCTGGCTGGATGACAGTCCATCGAAAGCGAAATGGCTGACCGAGGACGACAAAGCCTGCCTGAACGACATGCTGGAAGCCGACAAAATCGCGCTGCAAAAAACGCAGTTGGCCGCCAGCGCTTCGCTGTTGCCGCCGCGCAGCATGGCGCGCGAACTGTTCACCCCGATAATCATTCTCTACACACTGGCTTATTTTTGCCTGACCAATACGCTGAGCGCGCTCAGTGTATGGACGCCGCTTATCCTGCGCAGCTTTAACGAAACCAGCAGCAACGTGACCATCGGCCTGCTCAGCGCCATCCCGCAGGTGTGCACTATCGTGGCGATGGTATGGTGGAGCAAGCGTTCGGACCGGATGAACGAGCGTAAATTCCACACCCTGCTGCCGTATCTGTTTGCCGCCGCAGGCTGGATGCTGACCGCCTCCAGCACCAATCCGCTGTGGCAGTTCAGCGGTATTGTGATGGCGTCGGCGGGCGCGTTTGCGGCGATGGTCATTTTCTGGACCACGCCGGACCGCTACATTTCACTGCGGGCGCGTGCGGTGGGCATTGCGGTAATCAACGCCACCGGCATGACCGGCGCGGCACTGGGTCCGCTGCTGATGGGATGGATGAAAGATGTCACCGGCAACTTCAACGCCGGGATCTTTATGGTCGCCGGGTTCCTAGTGCTGGGGGCGATGATCATTGCCGTGATCCCGATGAAAAAAGCGAGCCCGCGCGAAGCAGCAGCGTCACTCCCGACTTGACTTAATATGTTCGAGGTGTACTTTTCAGGACATGAAGAAAATCCTGATTATCGTCCCCGACGGCGGCATGCTGTTTGAGTCCGCCGGTATTGCCGACATTCTGATGCAGGCCAACCGCCTGCATCCAGAAGGCCCTGCGCAGCCGCGTTATCACGTGGCGCTCGCGACCACCCAACCGCATCAAGTGATCCACGGCCAGTCAGGATTAAATCTGCTGGCCGATCACCGTTTGCATGAACTGGACCCGCGAGAACCACTGGATACCATTATCATCACCGGTCGCGGACAAGACCCGCTGGAGTCCCTCGCGGTGGTCGACTGGCTGCACCTCGCGGCCCCGCACGCCCGACGCGTTGCCTCTGTGTGCGGCGGCGCGCTTTTACTGGCGCAGGCAGGGTTGCTGGACGGCCGACGCGCCACCACCCACTGGAAATTGCTCGATACGCTGAAAGCTGAATACCCGCAGGTTAACGTCGAAGCCGGGCCGCTGTATGTTCAGGATGGCCACGTCTGGACATCGGGCGGGGTCAGTACCGGCTTCGACCTCACGCTGGCGCTGGTCGAAGAAGACTACGGTTTTACTCTCGCCCGCGATATCGCCCAGGATATGGTGATGTACTTACGTCGTCCCGGCGGGCAGCTCCAGTTCAGCCGCTATAACCTGAAGCAGTCCGACGGCCACGGCCCGATGAACGACCTGCTGACGTGGATCCTCGACAACATCACCGCCGACCTGTGCGTGGAAAAGCTGGCGGAAAAAGCCGCCATGAGCCCGCGAAACTTTACCCGGGTGTTTACCCGCGAGACCGGAGCATCTCCCGCTCGCTACGTGGCCGAAGCGCGTCTGGCCGCCGCTCGCCAGCGGCTCGAGCAAACCAACGATCCGCTCGAACGCATCGCCGAACAGACCGGGTTTGGCAGCAGCATCAATCTGCGCCGCCTGTTTGAAAAGCAACTGCATCTGACGCCGGGTGAATACCGCCAGCGCTTCCACTGTCGCAAAATGGCGTAATGTGATCCTTTTTTGTCGTTTACGCCAAAACCCTGCCCACCTACAGTGATGCCATAGACAACAGAGAAGGAGTTGATCATGGTTAAGGTCGGTATTAATGGTTTCGGCAGGATTGGTCGTAATGTTTTACGCGCGGCGTTCGGCAACCCCAATTTACAGATTGTGGCGATCAATGATTTAACGGACAGCAAAACCCTGGCGCATTTGTTGAAATACGATTCGCTACTCGGCACATTCTCCGCCAGCGTTGAAGCCGTCGAGGGCGGTTTGCGGGTCGACGGCCAGACGATCACCGTGTTCAGCGAACGCGATCCGGCAAACATTCCGTGGCGTGACGTTGAGGTGGATATCGTGATTGAAGCCACCGGTTTCTTCACCGATCGCGAAAAAGCGGCGGTTCACATCCACAGCGGTGGCGCGAAGCGCGTCATCATCTCCGCGCCTGGCAAAAATGACGACTTAACGGTGGTAATGGGCGTTAACCATCAGCTCTACGATCCACAAAAACACAGCGTGGTGAGTAACGGCAGTTGCACCACCAACGGCCTCGCCCCGGCGGCGCAGGTGCTGCATCAGCATTTCGGCATTCAGCATGGCCTGATGAACACCACCCACGCCTACACCAACAGCCAGGTTCTGCACGACCAGCCGGAGAAAGACCTGCGCGGTGCGCGAGCCGCGGCGCTGTCTATCGTGCCCTACTCCAGCGGTGCGGCAAAAGCGCTTGGCAAAGTTATCCCTGAGCTTGACGGGCGTTTGACCGGCTATTCGTTGCGCGTGCCGGTTCCGGTGGTGTCAATTGTCGACCTGACCGTCACCCTCGAGCGTGACGTCACCGCAGAAGAAGTGAATGAGGCGTTCCGTCAGGCGGCGGCGTCCGGACCGCTGAAAGGTATTCTCGGCTACAGCGATGAGCCGTTAGTCTCCAGCGATTACCAGGGCGACCCGCGCTCGTCGATCATTGATGGCCTGTCGACGCTGGTGATTGGCGGCAATATGGTGAAAATCCTCGCCTGGTATGACAACGAATGGGGTTTCTCCAATCGCTTAGTCGACCTCGCGTTGCTGATGGCGCAGAAGGAACGATAATCGGTATCACCCTGACTCCCGGGTAGCCGGGGGTCAAATCCGCCCCCTTTCCCGCCTCACACGATCCCCACAAAATTCGCTGCTAATGCGTGCCTTTGCTTATAAATCAATCCGATGTGCTAAAAATATCCGTGTAATCAGCATTGTATTGTTAAACAGGCTATGTAAAATCAAACAATCCGTGCTAAACACTTGTTAATTATTTAGTGGAATCCCGGGTCAGGGTGTTGTTTGCTCGGTGACTATCTCTGTGCGTCGTCTACGCCATGAGTCATCCCTGCTCCGCATGCAGCACCTGACCATTGGGCCTAACCCGATTTGCAGGGAACGTCAGAATGAAATTGCGAAACCTCTTGCCACTGTTGATAGTGACCGTGCTGGTCGGCTGTAAAGCCCCTGCACCAACGATGACCGACGACACACTGGTCACCAGTCAGGTCAATGGCGTCACGCTTACCCACCGTTATATCGTTGCCGTCCCGACAGAATTTACGCCTGTTAATGCCAGCTATCGTGCGCTGTACGCCGGTTCGGTCATGAATACCCCTGATTTTGGCGGTAAGGTTCTGAGTGAACTGGAAAACGGTAAAACCTATACCGTGCTCGGCAGCGTCCAGAACGACTGGCTGGCGATCGCCGAAGAAGACCAACCGGAACTGATTGGCTACGTGCCGCCACGCGCACTGGTCAAAAGCGAACTGTATGCGCAGACCCTGAAAAAAGACCGCCCGCGCGCCCGCAAGTCGAGCAATAAAAAAGCCACCTGCGTCAACGTGGACAGCAACAGCAAAGCTTGTCAGAACGCGAACAGCGGAACCTGGATTATTAACTAATCTTTATCCTGTTCCCTCGCTTGGGTTTACCCGTTATTGAGACGCATAAAGGAAATCTATGAAACTCTGGCTTTCAGGTGTGGCGTTGCTGCTGGCATCTTCGACCGTATGGGCAGAGAACTACCGTTTTGTACAGTCTCCTTCGCAGAAGCTGGATATCTGGATCGATAACATCAAGAGCAATTCGCCGCAGAGCTGGTGTGCGAAAGAGCTTCCGCTGCGCATTGTCGCCAACGGCGATAAATCCCCGTCGATCCTGACCGGTTTTATGCCACGTCTCGGCACGCTGCTGGAAAGCCAGTGCTCGGCGCTGCAACGCGTGCACTGGCGACTCGAAGATCCGCAGGGCGCAACGCTGGCCTTTGGTACTGCCGACCGCGGGAACGACTGGGATGTGAACGTCACGCCGGTGATGGACGACAGTCCGGTCACCGCGACGCAAACTGAGGATAAATCGGCCCCGGCAGACCGTACGCCGTGGCAGGAGTTTACCCTGCAAGATGGTTGTCGTCTGCGCACCTTCTGGGCCGCTAACGCAGGGGCTTCTGCGCTGTTTATTCCTGAAGGTCAGTGCGAAAAAGGCGGCTGGTTAAGTGGTCGCAGTGACGTGATTCAGAACGGCAGCGCAGGCGAACAACGTCTGCCGATGACCTTCGTGCACGGTTTCCCGGTGAGCGGCCTGCGTGACGGTATTGATGCCGACAACCTGCTGATCACCACGCTGAACAACGAGCGTATGGTGGTGAGCAACGAACAGGCACCGCAAAGCTGGATGATCCTGCCGTACAAACCTGAGCTTAACGCGTGGGCGGCCAGCGGCACCATTGCGGTCAAAGTGCCGCGCGAAATGGCGATGGATGAAGCTAATCTGCAAAAACAGCTCAATCAGGTGCGCAAAGCCTGGGCCAGCTGGCTAGCACCTGATAGCCCGGTCACCCTGCTGTTGATTGACTCCCTGCAAACGCAGCTGCGTGATCCGGCGGTGGGTGCATGGCGCACACAGAATTGATCTTGTCACTTTTTGAGCAGAGATCCGTAGCATGACAGATAACGATTACACACAGCGCCCGCCCGACGCTTTGCCGTCCGGTTATCGTTTTGATGAGTTTGAAATTCAGGATGTCATTGACGCCAGTAACGACAACATCGTTTATCGCGCTCTCGATCATCAGCTTGAGCGCCAGGTCGCCATTCGCGAGTTTTTGCCGCGCACCCTGACGGTTCGCAGTGAAACGCAGCGCCTGGTGCCACGCAGCAAGCAGGATCAGTCGGCGTTTAGCATCGGTCTCGACGGGTTTATTCAGGAAGCGCGTCAGCTGGCGCGGCTGAATCACCCGAACGTGGTGCAAATTCTGCGTTTCTGGACCTACAACGAAACCGCCTATGCCGCGACCCCTGTGTACAACGGCATGACGCTGGCCGAACTTTTCCAGCATCATCCGGAACGCATTAATGAAGTGTGGATCCGCCAGATGCTGCCGATGTTGTGTGGCGCGCTGGCCGCGCTTCATGAGAAAGGCTATATCCACTGCCGCCTGTCGCTGAACAGCATTCTGATTCAGGACAACGGCCTGCCGCTGCTGCTGGAATTTGGCGCTCTGCGTCAGAGCGGTGCAGAAAGTGGCGAGGTGAATAAGACTCTGCTGCATCCGGGCTTTACGCCGCTGGAACAATATTCTGACGACGTCGAGAACCCGTCCGGACCGTGGACCGATATTTATTCGTTGGGTGCGATTCTGTATACGCTGGTCACCGGTAATCGGCCGCCTGCCAGCGTCACGCGCAGCATTCAGGACAACTGCGTTCCGCTGACGGAAAGTCGCCCGGAAGGGTATTCGCCTGAGCTGTTACAGGCGATCGACAGCACTCTGGCGCTGCGCCCGGAAGATCGTCCGCAGACCATCGCCGAATTTGCCGCGTTAGCAGGCATTAGCCTGAATGAGACTCACACTCTCCCCGCAGAAAGTTCGACCGGCTCGATGCTGATGGCGATTGACCAGGAGCCGGAGGCCGACACCGCCGCGCAGCCGTGGTGGAAGTCGTACCGTACGCCGTTGCAGATTGCCGGTGGCGTCGTGGTCGGTTTGATTGCCGGCGGGCTGTTGTTTGGGCAACGCGGGTCGACGGAAGTCGCCTCGAAAGCGCCGATGACAGGCACCGTGACCGCCGAATCCACGGCGAAACCGGTCGCCGCCGGTACCGCTCTCGCCCGGGTGTATATTCGTGTGGATGAAGGTGACGAGCTGGAAGTGAACGGTAAGGCGCAGAAAACGCCGAACCCGGTGAATGGCTATGCCTCGGTACAGCTTTCATCCGGCCAGTACGTGATTACGTTGCGTAACGCCAAACAGTCCCGCAGCGCCAGCATCACCGTCGATAAACCCGGCACCTGGCTGTTAAACCCACAGACGTAATCCCTTCCGTTGCAACGCCCGGCGGCGCAAGCTTGCCGGGCCTACAAAATTCCAGTAACCGTCGCGGCCTTTCGGGTCAAACAGTGCCGGAATATCCACCGACTGGTGGAAAATGAGGTAGTAATCACACAGGGAATAGTGCCAGCGCCTCTGACGGCCATCCGGGTGCTGCGCGCTCACACGCCGACCGGCGGCATCGTACTCATACTGCACGCTGCGGCCGGTAAAATCCGTCTCGCGGACAAGTTGCCCGGCAGCATCCCGCTCAAGCTTATAGATTTCACCGCCCGGGCTGGTCACCTGCATCAGTCGTGTGAGGGAGTTAAATGGAAGAGCCGTAAAGATCGGGGTGATCTTTCCGGGTACTTTTATTACTGGAATTATTAATTTTTATTATAAATGGTTAGGCATACCCACAATTTCTTTAAAAAAACTTTCACACGAAAATTCTTCGCTATCATAGTATTCAGGATCACTTCGCTTTCCTATTTCGCTATAAAAAATGATCCACTTTCCATTTTCTTTCAGAAGACAAAGTGATTCATTTTTTTCATTATCAATTGAGTGACAATATTCTGGAATATTATTTTTATGCAGCAAGTTAATAAGTTCAAGTTTGGTCAACAAAACTTACCTCCAACTTTTTCTAGATGACCGGAATCTAAATAAGATTGCACACTGTTATCAAATTTATATTTAGTTCCCACCCCTGACTCTCCAAACCAAGGCGCTATTTTACTTTCAGCATCAATTCCCGTCATCCGAGTCTGATGCTTAAATGCGACTGGCTGAAAGAAGCTGGATTTGATACCGGGACAGGCGTGACGGTGAAAATATCGGATGGCGTACTGACGATTATTGCGGCCCCCCTGAAGTGCAGACTCTGGAGGCGGAACTTTACCAGTTTAAACAGGCGGCTATGGGAATGAAGGCGCTGGTTGCTTAGTGGATTGAAGATGACAAAAGGGCCGAAAAGTTCTGATGAACTTTCCGGCCCTTTATTATTAATGCAAGAATTTTATTATTTTATATTCAACATTTTTTTCAATCTTAAAAAGAAAGCATCACATGCGTCCTCTTCATTTGAAAAATATTCAGGCTCGGTTCTTTGCCCTCTTTCACTATAAAATACAACCCATAAAAAACCATCATGCATAAAACATAGTGACTCATTTTTATCACAATCAATAGAATAACTACCCTTGGGTAAGTTCATGCTAATCAATTGATTAAGTAGTTCATTTTTAGCCACAACAATCTACCCCTTCGATCATTTCTTTCAAATGCTCAGAATCCAAATAGGATTGAACGCTATGCTCTAGTTTATATTGCGTTCCCATCCCCATTTCCCCAAACCAAGGAGAAATCTTGCTTTCCGCTACGTTTGGAATAGGTTTCATCACTTTATAAACAGTATAAGGCCCTGAATCAGTTCCCGGTGGCAGAGCACGCATTGAATACGGAGTGCCAACAGGAGAAGTATATCTACCACCGGAATAACCATATCTATCAATAGTCGTACCAGGTTCTAAAGTTGTATTACTCACAGGGCCATGTGCGCCATCGTTCGGTGGATAGTAAGTTACTGGTAAATTACTTAACCCTAAAGGGTCAATATATTTTAGCGGGTTTGATGCATATCCGTACGGGTTTAATCCCCCCGCTAACCCTATCGGGTCCGGCGTCAGGTACTGCCCCGTCTCCGTATCATAGTAACGGAACCGGTTGTAGTGCAACCCCGATTCTTCATCCTCATACTGCCCCGCAAAACGCAGGTTACAGCTCAGCTTGTCCGCATCATTCGCCGCTACCGCCCACTGACTGCCCCTGCCCCAGAGACTCAGCCGGCCTGCCCACGCCCTTTTCCCCTGCTCCGTCAGCAGCTCACGTGGCGTCCCCATGTGGTCACTCACCACATAATGCAGCTTGCCCTTTTCCTGTCGTGCGACCGGCGTCAGCCCTCCCGGGGCATACAGCCAGTGGATGATCTCCTCATATGCCGGGCGACCATCCGCGTACACCGGCGTTTCCGCTATCAGCTGGTCACCGCTCCACTGGTATTCACACCCCACCGCCCTTGTCCCGGCGGCGATGTCTGACAGCTTTTCCTTACGGATACGCCGCCCGAACGGGTCATACGCATAGCGCCACCGCTCACCGCCTGGGGTGATAAACTCGCTCAGCTGGCTGTGCGCATTCCACCGGTAACGCCACCGCTGCGGTCGCCAGCCATCCCGGCATAACCGCTTTTCCGTCAGTCGTCCCGCGGCGTCGTACCGGGAAGATCGGGGCGGAATGCGGAAACTGGCGAGACGTATCGGTTTTACCGAAATGTCCTGTCCCTTTTCACTATATTAGTAACGAAACGATTGGTGCAACACGGATTACTGTCAGTGTGTGGACTGTGGCACCACACAGCGAGTCGGTCAGACTGACCACGCTGCCACAGTGTTCGTAAGTATTTATTGATATTATCTTAAGCTATGAATTTAACTATACGAGGGGTTAAATATTCTTTGCCCTTTGCAAGGCGCTAGATCGTTTATTTTAGCGTTTGTATTTCGCTCGATAAATTTTAATGCATCATCAATGGTATTAAATTCAATAAGTTCCTCTTTGAGATATTCTTCGGAAGACATCATGGATTCTAATATTTCATCATTATAGACTTTATATTTCCCCTCCCATTTTTGCAATCCAACAGAAGACCAACAGACCTTGTCTTTATTTAAGAATGAAAATCCGCACCCTACCTGAAAACCATTGGAGATCTTGTTTAATAAACTGCCACTGTTCATGGATTATCTGTTATGATAATTACTACTTTTACACCATATCTACGTTTTATGTTTATATGAAGGTATTTTCCGTGATCGTCATTTGGACCATGTCCTCTCACTATTCCCGTTGTGGGATCAACTGAATAATCATTGTGATACGCCTCTCCTTCTTTAAAACGATCCATTTTCCTTTTTTTCTAAGGCAAACGGCGTCCTCTGGACCAACGCCATTGACTTTTTGATAGTCAGGGAAAGCCTCTTTGAGCAACGCATCAGCATCCGCTTTATAAATAATTTCCTGAGATGAAAGAGTCGGGGTTATTTCCGACTCTTTCATTTGGCAATTTATTTAATAGGGTATTCAGGCTCGTCATAATGTTGAAAAACAAAAACATCTTCTACACTACATTCGGGATAGATCCATTTATCCCAGTTATCCAAAATCCATTGATATTTAATAGACCTACAACTTGTCGATTCACACTCTCTAGGCAGCCGAACTAATATCAGTCCTGCTTTATGTCCAGTAGATACAACTAAAGCATGCTCGGAGTCCTCATCAGGCATGCTTACCACAAGTAAATCCACAGTTTTCTCATAAGGCCAAAAAGATGGAAACCTGAAAACACAACCTCTCGATATCGTCTCTGATTTATATTCAATAAGTTTAATCATTATTTAACCACCACATCATGCCCACCACTTTTATCAATGCTACCTTGAATAGGGTTTTGCCCCATATCAATTTCCCCAATACGCGTACCATTCTTTTTGCTTAACTGTTCAAACCGACCATGTTGAGTATCCACTGAATAATAATATCTATCCTCCTGATAAATCGTGCGTCCTCGATTTTTATTTTCTATATTTTTAGCGCGCGTCCAACCATTTTTAGTAGGTTTCACCGCCCGCGTTGGTCACCTGCATCAGTCGCGTCAGCGAGTCATACTCAAAGCGCAGCGTCTTCCCGTCCGGGCGGGACGATGAAAATCACCGAGGGTGTATTGTGCTAATGGCAGATAATAACGAGACGTAGGAGTTACATGAGCAGCTTTATCAGGCGCAGCATTTGATGAAGAGAATGCAGGATGCATTGGTTTGGTGTAGTGAAAGCAGCGGAAAAATATCAACAGGGTAGATCGCTGGCGATACTTCCCTGTTCATTAGCTAATTATTTAATTTCACACAAGACCAATGACAACCACAGCAAAACAAACCTTGTTCTGGCTGTGTAATGTTGGCTATGTTAATACAGGGAAGTTTTTTTGAGGTGTTGCTTTTCATTTTTATGAAAACTTCATGGAAATGATAATCGCTAACCTTTTCTTCAATAATTGTATAATCATAAGCTTCTAATAATTTCACTAGTTCAACTATTGGATGGCAAACTTCGATGTTATCTATTTTCATATTCATTCTAATCCTATGGGATTTCCAATTGGACGCAAAACATCTGAGTAGTTTTCTATAAAATATTGAGTAGCTCCACCTTCACCCAAATGAGGGTTAGCTGTAACTACTGAAGTTGCTACTTTAGTATCTTGTGTGACTATATATGCTTGCACTTGTGAACGATATCCATAAATATCATGAGCTTTAACTTGAGCACTTTTCCATAGAGCAGCTTTTGAACCGTTAGCTGAATCTAAGGTAGATTGAGATAAATAGAACTCCGTCTGACCTGGAACTCCCCCATACACTAGTTCCCCTTCCTTTAATCCGCCTACTTTCCAATCATCAATTCCAGGATAATCATCTTTACCTTGCCATCTCGATGCCTTAGAAGTGATATCACATTTGCATAACCCAAGAGGATCTGCATATTTTAACGGAGTTGAGACATACCCGTACGGATTCACACCTCCCAGCAACCCTATCGGGTCCGGCGTCAGGTACTGCCCCGTCTCCGTATCATAGTAACGGAACCGGTTGTAGTGCAACCCCGACTCACTGTCTTCATACTGCCCCGCAAAACGCAGGTTACAGCTCAGCTTGTCCGCATCATTCGCCGCTACCGCCCACTGACTGCCCCTGCCCCAGAGGCTCAGCCGGCCTGCCCACGCCCTTTTCCCCTGCTCCGTCAGCAGCTCCCGCGGCGTCCCCATGTGGTCACTCACCACATAATGCAGCTTGCCCTTTTCCTGTCGTGCGACCGGTGTCAGTCCTCCCGGGGCATACAGCCAGTGGATGCTCTCCTCATATGCCGCCGTGCCGTCTGCGTACACCGGCGTCTCCGCTATCAGCTGGTCCCCGCTCCACTGGTATTCACACCCCACAGGCCTTGTCCCGGCGGCGATGTCTGACCGCTTTTCCTTGCGGATACGCCGCCCGAACGGGTCATACGCATAACGCCACCGCTCCCCGCCCGGGGTGATAAACTCGCTCAGCTGGCTGTGCGCATTCCACCGGTAACGCCACCGCTGTGGCCGCCAGCCGTCCCGGCACACCCGCTTTTCCGTCAGTCGCCCGGCGGTGTCGTACCGGTATTCACAGTCCCCCCGACTCACCACCCGCCCGGCCTGCTGTTGCTGACGGATAAGTTGTTCCGCCGCCAGTACCGTCCTGATATTCAGGTCCGCGTCGTACTCAAACCGCTCTTCCGGGAACGCTGTCCCGCCCGACATCATCCGGGTTATCTGGTCGTTCTGGTCGTAACTGTACTGCGCGTTGCCCCACAGCCCATCCTCGATGCACCGCACATTATACGCCCCGTCATACGCCCAGCGCCGGTTCACCACGCTGCCGGTCATCTCACTCCCGTCCCCGGCCAGCAGATGCCTGAACTGCACCGAGTCTCGTCCGGCCGCCTGCACCTGCAACATCCCCGTCGGGGTATAACCCTGCGCCTGAATAAACCCCGCCCGGCTCTGGCGCAGATGCTCCCGGCCTGCCGCATCGTAGCTCAGCGACAGTGGGCTGAAATCCCCCACCTGCAGGCCGCTTATCCGTCCCCCTGTATCGTATTCGTAACCTGACGTCAGCCCGCCGCAGGTCCGCGACAAGGCACGCTGTGTCCGGTCATCCCAGTGATGCGTCACCGCCTGCCCGTTGAGCCGCTCACATACCTGACGCCCGGCTGCGTCATACTCAAACTCCACCAGAGCGTCATCGTTCTGCGCCCGTATCATCCGCCCCTGCCGGTCATACCCGTACTGCGTGACCGCAAGCAGCGTCGACTGTGTGTCGCCGCCCTGCCACACCTCCTGGCGTATCAGTTCATCCCGCAGGGAATAGTGCCAGCGCATCAGGCGGCCATCCGGGTGCTGGGCGCTCACACGCCGACCCGCGGCATCATACGTATACTGAACCGTGCGTCCGGTAAAATCCGTCTCACGGACAAGCTGCCCGGCCGCATCCCGCTCAAGCGTATAGTTTTCACCGCCCGCGCTGGTCACCTGCTTCAGCCGCGTGAGGGAGTCATACTCAAAGCGCAGGGTCCGACCGTCAGGGCGGGACGATGAAAATCACCGAGGGTGTATTGTGCTAATGGCAGATAATAACGAGACGTAGGAATTGCATGAGCAGGTTTATCAGGCGCCGCATTTGATGAAGAGAATGCAGGATGCGCTGTTTTGGTGTAGTGAACGCAGCGGAAAAATATCAACAGGGAAGATCGCTGGTGATACATCCCTGTTCATTAGCTAATTATTTAATTTCACACCAGACCAATGACAACCACAGCAAAATAAACCTTGTTCTGGCTGTGTAATGTTGGCCATGTTAATATAGAGAAGTTTTTTTGATGTGTTGCTTTTCATTTTTATGAAAACTTCATTAAAATGATAATCGCTAACCTTTTCTTCAATAATTGTATAATCATAAGCTTCTAGTAATTTCACCAGTTCAACTATTGGATTACAAACTTCGATGTTATCTATTTTCACATTTATTTTAATCCTATGGAATCCCCAATTGGACGCAAAACATCTGAGTAGTTTTCTATAAAATATTGAGTAGCACCACCTTCACCAAATTTAGTCAACCATGAATATTTTTACCAGTTAGATTATCTAGCCCATGATATTTGTAGAATATTTCATCCGATGATAATGTTCTATTTTGATAAAGCCCATTTTCAATCGTTTTCGCAATACTTTCAGGAAGTTCAGGACATGAAGGACATGAAAGACAACAAGCCAGCCAAGCGGATCCACCCATCCCAGCGGGTTATTAACATACCCGTAAGGATTCACCCCACCCTGCAACCCTATCGGGTCCGGGATAATGTATCGCCCCGTCCCGTTATCATCGTAACGGAAACTGAAAAAGCCGGAAAGCTCTAACAGGACTTTCCGGTCAAAATAATCATCTCGAACTAAGTCTATTTAACAGAGTTTCAACATAAATTCCATCACCATTATATATAAATCCTTCCCCATCATCAGGCAAGTTCAATTCGTCAAGAATCATGGCTTTTAATAGGCTAATTTTTGATTCACCCTGTTGCTTGGAAAAATCAATTTCTTCAAAAAGATAATCATCGTTTGTGATTCCCCTTTCCAATGTGATAGATTTTTCAGCACTTCTTATGGACTCATCATAGCATTCATAACCTTTAAAATATTCAAAGATGAAATTCAAATCACCGATTAGAGAAAAACTAACAATTAGTTTAGAGTCATCGACTGTAATCTCACGTTCGATTAATGGGATATTTTTATTTTCACGGCAATCCAACACTGTCTTCATGCAATAACCCCAAGAAAATAGTCGTACCTTGGCCCTCTACGGATGACCAAGAAATGGAGCAATATCTTGAATTTCCATAAACTCTGAGATACAACTAAGCTCAAAGTCTTTATCTTTAATTATTAAGTATATATTGCCATCATTGAAATATATAGCAGGTGTGCATCTGAACCCTAAATTACACCCCTTGCTCTCAAATTTAGTTACATTACTAAATTCTAAGTTAATCTTTATGGCGTTGAATTTAACTGCTTCCCATTTTTCAGGGACGTGTTGCGGAATTTTTTTTACGTAAAAATTAACACGTAAAGAAGAGTGAGTGTAAAATATAAAACTCTCAAACACCACATCATCCAGAGATAATTCACTATTAAACATGTGGATTATTTTTTCTTTTCCATGAGCATATTCAAACCACATAATTATTTTACTCCAGGGAAGTCATAGTGTTCCGCAGTTCCAGGAATAGTGCCATTTCTGCTTGCCCTTCCTGTTTCGGAATCTACTGGTCGTGTATTAAAATGAGGCCCCTGATTACCGGGTGTTCCCGGCCCCCCATATGTATGGCCCGCAGAATGTTCTTGAATAATGATTTCGGAACCATCAGAGCGAGTATACTTATACTCTCGTGTGTATATAGGTTGATGATTAGAATCCAAAATATTACGCCCGTTGATATCCGTCATTCTCGCTGAATTAAGACTATCTGGTTGCTGCCCCATCGGTATCCCCGCATCCCTTTTTGCTGCCCTAAAAGCTTCATTCCTTGAACCATACTTCGGCGGACAACACGCCAGCCCCAGCGGATCCACCCATCCCAGCGGGTTATGCACATACCCGTAAGGATTCACCCCTCCCAGCAACCCTATCGGGTCCGGCGTCAGGTACTGCCCCGTCTCTGTATCATAGTAACGGAACCGGTTGTAGTGCAACCCCGATTCTTCATCCTCATACTGCCCCGCAAAACGCAGGTTACAGCTCAGCTTGTCCGCATCATTCGCCGCTACCGCCCACTGACTGCCCCTGCCCCAGAGGCTCAGCCTTCCGGCCCACGCCCTTTTCCCCTGCTCCGTCAGCAGCTCACGCGGCGTCCCCATGTGGTCACTCACCACATAATGCAGCTTGCCCTTTTCCTGTCGTGCGACCGGCGTCAGCCCTCCCGGGGCATACAGCCAGTGGATGCTCTCCTCATATGCCGCCGTGCCGTCTGCGTACACCGGCGTTTCCGCTATCAGCTGGTCACCGCTCCACTGGTATTCACACCCCACCGCCCTTGTTCCGGCGGCGATGTCTGACAGCTTTTCCTTGCGGATACGCCGCCCGAACGGGTCATACACATAGCGCCACCGCTCACCGCCCGGGGTGATAAACTCGCTCAGCTGGCTGTGCGCATTCCACCGGTAACGCCACCGCTGTGGCCGCCAGCCGTCCCGGCACACCCGCTTTTCCGTCAGTCGCCCGGCGGTGTCGTACCGGTATTCACAGTCCCCCCGACTCACCACCCGCCCGGCCTGCTGTTGCTGACGGATAAGTTGTTCCGCCGCCAGTACCGTCCTGATATTCAGGTCCGCGTCGTACTCAAACCGCTCTTCCGGGAACGCTGTCCCGCCCGACATCATCCGGGTTATCTGGTCGTTCTGGTCGTAACTGTACTGCGCGTTGCCCCACAGCCCATCCTCGATGCACCGCACATTATACGCCCCGTCATACGCCCAGCGCCGGTTCACCACGCTGCCGGTCATCTCACTCCCGTCCCCGGCCAGCAGATGCCTGAACTGCACCGAGTCTCGTCCGGCCGCCTGCACCTGCAACATCCCCGTCGGGGTATAACCCTGCGCCTGAATAAACCCCGCCCGGCTCTGGCGCAGATGCTCCCGGCCTGCCGCATCGTAGCTCAGCGACAGTGGGCTGAAATCACCCACCTGCAGGGCGCTTATCCGTCCCCCCGTATCGTATTCGTACCCTGACGTCAGCCCGTCGGAGGTCCGCGACAGGGCGCGTGGTGCCTGGTCATCCCACTGATGTGTGACCGCCTGCCCGTTGAAAGAATATTAAATTGGTGTTAGGGGTAATGACGGCTTAGATAATAAGTATAAATAAAACCCGTAAAGATCTGATTGTTCTTTCCGGTATAAAAATCACAATGGATAATCATCAACATCTGATGAATCAACGAAATCCTCCAAATATAAATTATTGTCATCGAGATATTTATTTAGTTCGTCCAGTGAATGGATTTCTATATAATTTTCAGCGCCATCATAAGATGGGTCAAATTCATTCTCAATATCAGATACTAAGAAAGAAGATTTTCTTAATTTAAATACTGCAGAATCAAGTTCACAATAACCGGAGTATGGTGAACGCCCCAGTATTGCATAATCATCCGTTCTAAAAGGATAAGGTGGTTTTAGCCTATCCTGAAGTGAAAGCTCAATCCAGGCTCTGCAGGTTTCATTATCAGGTGTTATCTCCAATAGAAGAACTCTTCCACGTAATAATGCATCAATACTTTTATTTTTCATATCAAATTTATTCCCAAGGGAAGAATATATGTATTGTTTTTCCATCATTCTGATGAGCCTGAAGATGAGGGAGGTCACCATCAGGATTTCCAGCTCCGTGGCCTGATACTCTACCTGAATTATCAGGATCCATAATATCATCCCAATGATAAGTTCCGGCCTTGGTATTCTTATTCGTCAGAAAATCCATTAAATTCTTAGGGCTAGATAACTTCGCATATTAACGCTCCACTTTAGCAAGTCCGTGTTGATTGCCTGGGAACGGTGAAGTAGCCCTCATAAACTGATTGACCTGTTTCAGTAACTGCCACATATAACGGCACTGATGGTTTCGTGTAGTGATAACCACAGTAGTTCTATTGGGTTCAGCCACGGTGAATATGTCGGCAGGAATAACAACCGGAACTTCGTGTTCTTTTCCAGCCAGCGCTCTACTTTGCGGCTTTTATGAATGACGTAGTTATCAAGAACCAGCGTAATGGCTTTCGCTCGCCGATATGTACACCGCAATGCCACTAACAGTCTGATAAATAAATCAGAATTTTTACTGCTGCCGCTGACGTTGTGGATTTTTCCGGTGCCAGAATGTAGTGATCCAGCCAGATAATGCTTCTGGTTCTGCCCTAGTGTAGCGACACATTTCTGTTGCCCTTTATGCATCCAGTCCACACCGATTTTGGGGCTCAGGTCGATATCGACTTCATCTTGATAAAATACGGGATTCGAGGGTTTGCGGTGCTTCTTTACGCATCAACAGTCGTTCTTCATCAGGGATAGCTGCTATGATCGGCATCGCTCAGTCCGGTTGGTGATTTGTTTTGATTTGGCGATTGATCAGATCGCACAATCCGGGCTGAGTTCCCTCTAAGTGATCTACTATTTTGCGAAGCTATTTAGTTATAGAGGTGCAAGAGGTATTGAATACAACATATGATAACCCTCGTGCTGGTAAACAAGTAATTTCTTATGTTTGGGGAAAATTAAATACACATCGTCATCAAAAAGATACTCACCGAAAGTATCATAATACTTAGAAACAAATACAGCAACTTCTGATAAGTGCAGAAGAAAAACACCTTTACATTGAGAGTAAGATACATCACAAACTATATATACATCAGATTCCATATACTGATATGCATTTATAAGAGAAAAAATCTTCTCGTCGTTATAATGTTGCCAGTCCTTAATCCTCTTACAATATAATGGCTTGTTTTTTTCAGAGTGACTAATGTTTGCCAACTGCTTTGGTTCACATCCGATCACACTTTTCAATACTACACTGGACTCATCCCAATTTAGTATCTGGACATTAGAATTTTCCATCATATTCGTCTCTGCCCTCAATAAATATTTTTTCCGTAACAGGATAACGTCTACCATCATAGTCTCGTATTGTCACGTGAGGACCTTCATTAGTATTAGCATGCCCATAAGGGTTCCATTCTATTTTTCGTTTTCCGTCGCTGCTTTGATACCAATCAGGTTTGTAATTATCAAACGAGTCAAGATTCCCCCCTGCAGCCTTTTCCGCTTCAGCAAGCAAATCATCCTGAGTCTTCACATAACGGCGAAGCACATCCTTACCTGCTGAATTTTTTCTTGTTTCACAACAATCCTTCCCAGCCAACCCCAGCGGATCAACCCAGCTCAACGGGTTATGCACATACCCGTAAGGATTCACTCCACCCGCCAGACCTATCGGGTCCGGCGTCAGGTACTGCCCCGTCTCTGTATCATAGTAACGGAACCGGTTGTAGTGCAACCCCGATTCTTCATCCTCATACTGCCCCGCAAAACGCAGGTTACACGTCACATTGTCTTCATCATTGGCGGGCTGTCCCCACAACTCCGCTTTACCCCAGGTGCTTAGCCGGTTCGCCCAGACGACCTTTCCCTGCTCGTTCAGCAGTTCCCGTGGTGTCCCAAGATGGTCGGCGACCACATAATGCAGTTTTCCCTGCGCATAACGGGCATCCGGGGTCAGTGCTCCGGGAGCATACAACCAGTGAATGCTCTGCGCATAAGCCACACTGCCATCAGCACAGATAGGGGATTCTTCGATTAGCTGGTCGCCACTCCACAGATATTCATAACCCACCGTTACACCTGGCTGCACTGGTGTGTTATTCACAACCCGCAGTTTGCGGATCCGCCGTCCGAACGCATCATAACCGTAGCGCCAGCGTTCTCCTTTCGGCGTGATAAGTTCTAATAACTGATCCTGTTCGTTCCAGCGGTACCGCCAGATCCGCGGCCGGTATCCCTCTTTGTGCTCCCGCTTCTCTACCAGCCGGCCTGCGGTGTCATAACGGTACTGACTGCTTCCCCGGGAGCGTACCCGCCCTGCCTGCTGGCATTGTGCATCCCACTGTAATACGGCATCCCTCCGGCGTGATAAGAACCCGTGCCCGGTCAGGTTCTGGTTTGCATCATAGGCAAACTGTTCCTGCCGCGGCAGGGCACTTCCAAAGCATACGGATACTGGCTGATCATTGCTGTCGTACTGGTACTGCATCTTTCCCCAGCGTCCGTCATCAATGCCCGCCACGTTGTATGCCCGGTCGTACTGCCAGCTGCGGTTCACTGCACTGCCGTGCAGGGCTGGCGTCACATCCTCCGGCTCGCTTAACTGTTGCTGAAAGAAGGGCGAGTTTCGTCCTGCGGCCTGGTTTGCCAGCTGCCCCGTTGCGGTGTAGTTGCACGCCTGTATAAAACCGGCGGCGCTCTCGCGGACAATTTCCCGCCCCAGCCTGTCATGTTGCAGACGCAGGGGGTAATGGCCCGCAAGCTGCATCTGCACCAGCTCCCCCTGACGGCCATATTCAAATTCCAGCCCCAGGCCGCCGGCCTGTCTGGCGCATGGTGTTCCTTTCAGCGCATCCCACTGGTGATTTATTTCCCGCCCGTTCAGCCTTTCCGCAATCAGTTGCCCGGCATCGTTATACTCAAACTCCACCACCGCATCTGTATTTTCAGCTTTCACCAGGCGGCCGCTGCTGTCGTAGTCATACAGGACCGTTGCGACCAGCACTGAGCACAGCGCCTCACAGCGCCAGGTTCTCTGCGCCACAAGCTGATCGCGGGATGAATACTGCCAACAAATCACCCGCTTATCCGGATGGTGAGCCCATATCCGTCGCCCGACGGCATCATACTGATACCCGACTGTACGTCCGGTGAAATCCGTTTCACTTACCACCTGCCCGGCAGTATCCCGGATGTAGCGGTATGTTTCCCCCAGTGCATTGGTCACACGGGTGAGGCGGGTTAATTTGTCATAATCAAATGTCAGCCGCTGTCCGCCAGGACGCGTTATACCTGTCACTAAATCAAAACCGCCGTACGCATAATGCGTGGTTTTACCTGCACCATCGGTCAGCGCGGCGATCCGTTTTTCGCTGTCATAAGCAATCGATTGGGTCACTCCGTCCGGGAGCACAATCTGGCTGACGCTTCCCGCCGGGCTGGCGTGGTGCGCGCCATAGCGGTAACAGGTCGTTTGTCCCAGGGGGTCCTGTGATTCGCGCAATCTACCCAAAATATCCTGACGCAGCAGCGTCGTGCCACCATCAGGGGCGGTGATTTCACACACCTGCAACTGTGCGTTATAGCGATAACGCCATTCTGTTCCATCCGGTAGAATATGGCGCAGTCGTTCACCCCGCGCGCCATACCGGTACTCCTGCCTCAGCCCCTGCGGGTTAACAATGCAACACAGCTGCCCCTGCTGGTCGTAAATATATTGCCAGGATTTACCCTCCGGCAGGCGGCTCTGGGTCGCCTGTCCAAACCCATTGTAATGATACTGATAGATATCACCTTCGGATGTCTGGATCTCCTCCGCTTCACCGAAGCGATTACGCCGGAAGGTCACGGTCCGACCCAGTGCATCGGTTTCAGCCACCTTGTTACTGAATGACCACTTCGTCAGGCGTTCACGCCCCAGGGGATCAATTTCACGCACAACCTGACCATCGTTGTTGTACCAGAATCGGGTAATGCCCCCTTCTGCATCCTGGTAGGTTGTGCAACGGGCGAGATCATCGTAAATAAAACGATCCTGATAATGCTCACTCGCTGTACGGGTAGTCAGGACCCGTCCCTGACGATCATACTGAATAAACGCATCGGTTTTGTCTGTGTCATGCCAGCGGGTCATATAACCCGCGCCATCATATTCATGGAACAGATGAGTGAACTGAAAAGTATCACATTCAGCCAGCAGGCCATGCGGGGTATAGCTGCATTTCACCAGCCATTGCCGCTCGGTAGCGGTTATCAGTTCAATCCGGGCCAACTGGTGTTGTTCATAACTGAGTTCAAGGTAATAACCGGCGTTGTGTTCGATACGTGAAAGTTTTTCGTCCGCATCATAAAGAAAACAGATCTTATTACCCACCCGATCGCTTATCGCCGACAAAAAACACCGCTCCCCCTGGCGATGCCCAAAATGCAGGATTTGCTGCGTCTGTCGGTTGAAAATATGCAACTCGCTACTGCGTTTACCGTAAAGCAAATACTGGCCTTCGTGCAGGTTAACCGCCTGGACATTATCGTCATCTTCCGGCGCATCATAGGTCAGCAGCACACCTTCATGATCCTGGAAATGGATCACATTCTTTTCAATAATCAGATGCTGCGACCAGCTGTCCCTCCATTTATGACCAAAGGTACCGGACCCGCTGGCTGTGGAGCGATAAAATCGAGTGAGATTAAGTGGCAGGATCCCGGGTATATCAATTACTGGCCATACCTGAAGAAAATCACCGGTTGCCGCATCGACTGGCTCCCCGGGTTTTGTGCATTTTTTACTGCTGCAACCTTCCGCTTCCGCCGACGTTTTCGGTTTGCCTTTTTTGCCCTTGGGGATGGGGAGATAACTGGCAACAATAGCCACCCAACGCAGCATTGAGCTTCGACTGTCTTTTACCGCAAAAACCTGTGCTGTTTCCTGCGTTTCGACAATGGTGGCGGCACCGCTATTAATATTGGCATCACAGGTTGTACGGTGTCCCAGACGGGCAATTTGCTTACCATTTGCGTAAACCGTTTTTGCCCCCTCAGCGATAACGGCCGGTGGTGAAGGATGAACGCTACATTCAAGGAGATCTCCCACGCGGGCTACGGACTTGCCTTCAAAGTAAACATTCGGCGACCCGGCAATTATTGTGCCTTTGTTCTCACCATACTGCCCCATTGCCATCCCGACAGCAGCTACCCCTGCGCCAACAAACCCGCCGGCAGCAGCCGCTGCCGCGACAACGACTAAAGCCGCCCCGCCTGTAGCAACCACTAAAGCGCCCACCGCAACAGCGGCAGCTGCCCCGAGCAAAATCCCGCCGATGACTCCCCAGGTACCGAGATCTTTTTTCTGGTGAGCAATAAAATCCCCTAAACGTGCCGGGGCATCCCCTTCCGTGGCGACCTTCTTCCAGCCCAACGCCCCGGCGACAGAATGGCCCGCTTTGTCGCCAAGGTAGCTTCCTGCCTGAGCGCCTACATATCCAGCAGCAAAACCGACCGCAAAGGGTGCACCGGCTCCAGTCGCAACAGCGTAAGCGCCCATTCCCGCCGTAACCGTATAATTCACCCCCTCACTTTCCATAAAGCTCAGGGCCTGCTCATTAAAAGCTTCTGCACTTCCTAAATGAGTATCGGGTGGCGTTGCTCCCCGCTGTTGCTCCATGACATCCTGGCGCACTGCCGATCGTCCACCTGCGGCCCCAGCACCAGTCCATACTCCCTGCTGAACACTCATTTTATGCTCCCACTACTGCTTAGGCTTTCCTGTCGTTGACGTATCCCGTAACCTGAATGTATTAATGAAACTAACAACTTGTATTCGTTGTTCCTCCGTCATTTCGCCTGGAATAGTTGCGGTGAAAACCAGTACTTTTGGACTGAGATCAAGCAGCACCATTAATTGATGGATAGCACCCTGTGGAGATGACCAGCTAAATTCAGATGTTGCCGTCTGATAAGCATTGAGTTCACCTGCGGCCGTGTTTATTTGATTGTAATTTTTCAACTGGGTGGACAACCCTGAGATCTCACGATCCGCAAACTGGCTGAATGACATTCCCCAGGGAATGGTATCCCTGGAAATAGTAAAACTGATTCCACTTTGATCATTATCTGCAGCGCTCAGGACCAGTACACTCAGGTCTTTCCAGGCGGCAGGTAATTCAACCGAACCCTCATTAAAGTTAAAAGAGGTAAGTTCATCTGACTTAAGCATTATTAATTCCTGAATCTGACTATATAAAAAACATCCCCAAGGGATTTATTTATTCAAATGAATAACTGGCCCGCTGGCGAAAATGCCTTTCGCATCCAGTTGAATACTTGATCCAGAAAACGTGAGCACAATGCTGGACGTGGTCATCTTTATTTCCCCGGCCCCAACTTTCAGTGTTATTTCATCGGATGCCTCATAAAGTTGCGTTCCTGTCCCACTTTTCCCCGCGTTTACTTTGACCTGCACTTTATTCGCACTCGTACTGCGCATAGTACAAATGCTTTCAGACAAACCACCTTGTGCCACTGTCTTGGTTTCATTGCCCGCCAGAATGTTCAAAGAACGATTCCCTGCTTCAACAGTCAGGGTCTGGTCATTCTTGACCGTCGTCTTCATGTCCCTCTGCGCATGCATCGCCAGCTCTTCCTTGCCCTGCGCATCCTCGAACTTCAGCTCGTTAAACCCCTCGCCCTTGTGTGTCTTCGAGCGGAACGCCATCTGCGTTTTTGTCCCCGGCAGGCTCCCCGGTGGGATGTTGTTCGCGTGGTAGGTTCGCCCCGTCACAATCGGCTGGTCCGGGTCACCGTGCAGGAAATCCACTACCACCTCCTGCCCGATGCGCGGGATAGCCAGCACGCCCCAGCCCTGGCCGGCCCAGGGTTGCGTCACCCGTATCCAGCACGAGCTGGTGTCGTTGTTCTTCCCGTACCTGTCCCACAAAAACTGCAGGCGGATGCGGCCGTACTCGTCGCAGTAAATCTCCTCCCCGGCCGGGCCCACCACCATCGCTATCTGCGGGCCGTCCATCGCCGGTTTGGGCAACGGCGTCGGCCGCCAGGTCTGGGTGTGAGGAATGAAGCTGAAACTGTTGCTCAGGTGCGTGCCCTGCTCACCTGCTTCCTGCTCCAGCGCCTGTGGCTGTTTGCCGGTGTGCTCAATACGCTGTATCTGCCAGGCGTGGTTCAGGTCCGGGCGCGGGTGGCGGGTCAGGCTGAACAACTGGCCCGGTTGCAGGCTGGCATCGTTGCTTTGGCCCTTCCCCAGGCTGGCGTCGTTGCGCAGCGCCTCCAGCCGGTAGCGGGTGAAGTCCTGTCCGTGCTGCTCGTCCTTAAAGCGACCCGGAAAATCAAAGTGCTCGTAGTCCGCACGCTGATTACTCAGGTCGCTTGCTTCACGGTTAAACTGGGCCGGCCAGCGGGGATTTTTAAAGGTGTAGTCCTTCAGCTGCACCGTGGCCGGGCGCACCTGCGCGCTGCGCGTAAACGTGGTGATGCACAGCTCCTGAGCCTGCGCCGCCACGTTCGGGTTGTACGGCAGCGTGGCGTCTTTGGGCAACGAGCCAACGTCGTCCGCATAGACCACGGTGTTCTTTCCTCTGCTGAACTCGAAGTAGTAGAAAATGCCCTCTTCTGCCGTCAGACGCTGGATAAAATCGAAGTCCGACTCCTGATACTGCACGCAGAATTCCCGGGCCGGATGCGGGTTGCGGAACGCAAACGCAAAGTCCGTTATCCCGTTCTCCTTCAGCAGTGTGCTGAGGATGCTCTCCACCGTCTCCATCTGGAAAATGCGGGCGTTGCGCCGCAGGCTGGTGCGCCACAGTGCCGGACGGATGACCATGCTGTAACGTGTCTGGTGAAAGCCGGTATCTCCCTGCTCAAAACTCGCCACCATCCCGGTGACGCTGCGCTGCATCACCCCTTCCCGCCAGACCATCAGCGTGGCGTTTTTATCCAGCACCGCCGCAAAATCCACCGCCGGGTTAGCACTCGCCAGCCCGACGTTCAGTAAAAACGGCTCGGACAGCGCTTCACTGAGCGTGAAATCCACCACCGCGAAGGTCTGTGGCGGCAGGCCGCTGGCCGTCAGGGTGAACTGTAATCCACTCGGTTTTTTGAGCCCGGGCACCGGTGATGTGGTCTTGTCATCTGCAAACATAGGTTTTCCTTACCTGAATAGCGGGTATCAGCGGGCGGACTGCCCCTGCACCAGTAGCTGGTGATAACGACTCAGCAGCGCATTCCAGCGCTCATCGGTCTGGTTGATTAACAATGGTGACGGCGGCTGGTGCATGTCGACCGCCAGTGACAGCTGGCGCAGCAGCTCCTCAAGCGGCGTGGCGCGGTTAAGCTCGTTCTGCATCTGGTAAACGGCGGTTTTGAGATACGAGATGGTCAGGCTGCCGTGGGCCTTTTCCTGTTCGACCAGCTTGTCTGAAAGCGCCTTCAGTTGCAGACGGAGCTGAAAATAGCTGTCCTCTTCGGCATTGTCGGCCCTGGCTTTCTGCAGTTGCTGCCAGCGCTGTGTCTGGGCGATTTGCAGAGGATCCGTCGGCCACAGGCTGTTGGCCTTTGCCACTACGCGGTCTGCCGTTTGCAGTGCGGCAAGAGGCGAAAGATCCTCCAGCTCGCTAATCTGTTCAGGGTAAGTGGAGAGTGTCGGTTTGCTCAGCCATAGCGCTACCGCCGTATCGGGCATCTTCGCCAGCGCGCTCAGTTGCTGTTGCAGCGGCCGAACCTGCGTCATGTAAACCACCACCGCCGCCATTGCGCCGACAAACACGCCAGCCGCAAAACCGAAGATGACCGATGAGCGTTTTGCCGCGGGTGTCGCAAAACGCACTTCCACACCCTGTCGTGCAGGGGTCTCCGGCTGATGCACCGGAACCGCAGGCGGTTCCGGCTCAAATTGCGGTACCGACAAGTACACCAGCGTCTGCTTTGGCTGCGCGGCGGGCGCAGGGGGTTTGATGGCCGGGGCTTCCAGCCGCTTCGCCGTGTTCTGCATCAGGTACAGCAGGTTTTCGATGCGGGGTACCCGGCTCAGTTCGACCTGCTGCAGCTTGTCGCACAGCAGTTGCAACGCCCGTTCCGCCCGGAAGATCATCGGCAGGTCCCGGCTTTCAAAGCTGTGCTGGCGCAACTGGCTACCCACTCTGGCATTGAACCATTCGAGGATCTCCGTGCGTGCCTGCCCCTGCTGCGGCCACAGTTGTCCCCACTGATTGACGACCATCGCCGCCAGCAGCTCGCAACCTTCGGTAAACCCGGCCAGCCCCTGCCTGTGGGTCCTGGCCAGCGAGTAATAGGCGGCGGTCTGCAAATCCACACCGTTGCTACGAAACAGCGACAGCGATAGCGATTCGATCAGGCTCCAGCTCACCTCTGGCCGGGCCGGATGGTTGATTTTATTGATCTCTTCACGGATTGCCGCGAATTCAGGCCAGTCCCGGGGATCTGGGCCTGTCTGAATAATGATGTTCCCGGTAAGTTCACTCATGCTTCATCGTCCTTAATAGAGCGTTTCCGGCAGACTGAAGTGGCTGAACAGGCCGCCCGCAAACGGGTTGTCCGACTCATCCACATAAACGCGGTAAGTCATGTCACCTCCATCCACCCTGAAGCGCACATCAAAGCTGCTGCTGTTAACGCTGGTCAGCTCACCGGAGTTGATTAGCCTCAGTTGCGCCCACGGGCCGGTGAAGCTCAGGCTTCTTGGGGATTTATCGTTCTCATTCGGTACCAGGGTTAGCTTGCTTTCCACGCCAGTGCGCATGGAGTTTGGCCACACCAGGTGTGCCCGGTTGCTTGGGCCGTGGGCGTAATCCAGCAGTTGCCCGTCCAGGTTCAGAATGCTGCGTCGTTTGTTGCCGCTCAGGGTCACCGGCTCCATAGCAAATTGCACGCCAGGGCCACTCTGGGTTGAGAAAAAGGTTTCTCGAATTTTCTTCGCCAGCTCGAGCTGTTCCAGTACGTCTTCCCGGATCAGGAGTTGCCCGTCGCTGTCTGCCGTCAGGTTGTTTTCAACAAACGGTTTCAGGTTGTTTTGGTAGAAGGTTTCCAGTGTGCCTTTCGGCCCGAAGAAGCGTTCGAATTCGCTGAGCGGAACATCCTCTTTCGCTTGCGGATCGAACGGATAACGCCCAGCCAGATAGGTCTGGTACTGCTTGACGATGGTGCCGTTCCATTCCACTTCCAGATAACTGATCGCCTCTTTCATCACCACGCGCCACGCCTGATCTGCCAGATCTCCAACCCAACGATTCAGCGGCTCCGGCAGGTTCTTCGCCAGTTGCTGAACTTCAAAAATCGGGTCGCTGTTGTTCTGGTCGAGCCGCAGCTGAACGGCCTTCAATGCCGCTTTGCCCGGCACCGGCGAGTTCTGAATAGCCAGCAGATAGCGGTGCAGTTCAGTCAGCTTCTGGTAAACACTTTGCAGCACGCTGCCTTTGTCGCCGTTTTCTACGAGCACGCTGGTTTCGGGGTCGAACTCGCGGTTAATACGCAGCAGTAAGGTATAGTCGGGTTGCGAAAGGAATTTCTCCCGCTCTTTCCCGGCCAGCGTGTCAGGAACGGCGGGTAAACGCGTGTTGTCACTGAGCGTCTGCAACGCGCGGCGGAACGGCTGTTCGCCGCTGATCACCTGCTCGATGGCGTTGATGGCCTGTTGCAGATCCTCAAACTCGCCTACCGACAGGTTGTTCATAGCAGCCCGCCAAGTGGCGTTGTAGTCACCGATGTACTGTTCGGTGACCTGTCGCTGGATCTCTTTGCGGTCAGCCTCGCTGTATTCAACGTTTTTGGTCAGGTTCAGCACCCAACTGTCCATCACGGTCAGTTCAATAAACTGATCGTTTTGCTTCACGAAGTAGTTTTGCAGCCCTTTGCGCGTAAGGAATGTCGGCACCGTCAGCAACTCTTCATCATTAGGCACAAACACATCGTCAAACCCTGCGCCAATCTGGTCGCGCAGGTTCAGCGCGGGCGGCAGTGACTCTTGGGCTTTAATACGCAGGTTCTGGTAAACGCGCTGATAAATTGACAATTTGCTCAGCTCGCGCTGGGCGGCACGGATGGGGTCGGCATACGGCACAAAGCTCTTGATGGCGTATTGGTCCCCCAGCTCACGGGACTGATGCCAGTCCGTGTGTTTCAGGGCGTAGTCCAGGTGGCTCATCAATTGCTGCTGCAGCGCCCGCTGGCCATTGAATTTTTGGCTCCACAGCGTGCTCATGTACTGCTCCACCCACGGGATGTTGCGCCCACCGCCGTCTTCCAGCATGCGCATGATGCGCAGGATTTCGAGCTTCTGCTCGCTACCCGAAGGAGCGGCATTGAGCTGTTCAAGCAGGCCACTCATTAGGGCCGGCACAAAGCGCTGTTGCAGCAGTTGCAGGTAGGTATTTTCCACATACGGGCCAACATCATTACCCTGATACAGCCCCATGTCCGCGAACAGGCTACGTTCCCGATAGTCGCCATAAGCCAGCGTTGCGTCACGCACCGGGTTGAGCAGCGGGAGTTGTAGATTGCCGTAGCGATCTTCCCCTGCGGGCATATCCACCGAGAGGAAGTTTTTCGCCTGGCTTAAGACCTCCTGCCCGGCGTGATAATTGCGCTGGTAGTAATACTGCCAGTAGCCCCACAGGGTCAGCGCCACGAGCGTGCCAACGCCGGAGCAAATCAGCATGCGCTTTTGCGAACGCTGCAACCACAGGCTATTTTCCGTGGCGAGATTGGGTTCCGCCAACAGGACTTTGCTGAACAAACTTCTGGAGAAATAAGGCGAGGTATCTGCCACCGGCCAGGTCGGAAAGGCTTGCGGTGCAAGGTGATATTGCACCGCAGCAGACTGGGTAAACACATCGTCCATTTGCCCGCGCTGCTGCGAAGACGTCAGGTACACACCGCGCAGAAGCGGGTGGCTGTGATCACCGCTGTACAAGATCCCTTCCAGCAGTTGGAGCACCGCATCGTATAACCCCTGCATCTGGCGGGTAAAGCTGAAGAGCTGGCTGCGCTGCCCGGCTTCGACGCTTTGCAGCATCATGTCCGGCATCGCGTTGTTGAGCTGTGTGATCCACTGTTGCCAGAACTGGCGTAACTCTTCACGCCAGGCGGAGGCATCTATGCTGAACGTGACACCCAGTATCGCATCGCGCTGGGTTTTGCTCAGCGTCTGGTACATCGCACCAAAGCCATAGAGTAGATCCATTTTGGTGAACACGACGTACAGCGGTATCTGGATGTGCAGGCTCAGTTGCACCTCCAGCAGGCGCTGGTGAATGTCAGTGATGTACGTCTCGCGCTGGATTTTATTTGCGGTCAGTAACTGGTGCAGATCGACAGTCAGAATGATGCCGTTGAGCGGCTGGCGAGCACGTTCCGTCAGCAGCCATTCCAGAAGGTTCTTCCACAAGCAGCGATTGAGCAGGGCTTTATCCTGGACATCACACACCGGCTGTTCGATACACTCCCCTGCCGGGTCAATGATCACCGCCTGCTCACCTAGCCAGCAGCGCACCCGTAGCTCTTCGGCGTTCTCCATACGGCTTTGATCCTGTGCCGTAATGTCATTGAGCTTATAGCCTTCACGAATAAACGTCGTTTTGCCGCTTTTTCTGCCGCCAATCACCATGTACCAGGGCAAGCGATACAGGTACGACGGGGTGCCGAGCTGACGTTGAAGTTGGTGCTTCCAACGGCTGAGGTAGTGGTTTTGCTGTGCCACGTCCGCACTTATCGGGTCGTCATGATGCTTTGTCAGCTGCAACTGAAGCTTTTCCAGATGCTGCACACGGGCCATAAATTTCACGGTCAACCAGCAGACGCCCAGCAGCACGAGTATGGCAGTCACCAGCCAGCGACTGAGCAGCGTTTCTAAAGGATGGTATTCAGCGACTTTCCACTGAGGCCCGTAGATCCAGACCCAGGCAAGCGTGCCGCAGGCCAGAAGAAACATCACCAGCGGGATCGACGCTTTAAAGCGTGGAAGCGCGGGTTTCACGATGCGAATAAAAGACGGCAATTTCATGTGTACTACTCCTGTTCCCTGGTTATCACGGTGTTAACTGCCGTTGTTTTTCTGTCAGTAACGTCATCAATGCGGGTTCCCATTCCCTGAGCTGCAACTGTTCTCCCACCAACATCAGGCTGTGATACTGCTGGCGGGCAAGTGCCGTTAAACCTGCTTTTTCCAACAGTTGTGCTCCCATGAGCTGGTTGTAAAAGCGCGATCTGGGTTCGTTTTGCGGCTGGCATTCCAGCCGTTGTAGCGCCGCCTCTAGCCCTTGCTGCTGATAGCAGTGCCAGATTTCGTCCTGTTCGAGCGTGCTGTTGTCCTGTGCCTCGCCTTTGTGCTGTTGCAGCCAGGCCGCCGTCTCTGGGGCGAGGAACGGGGTCATGTCGGCGAAGTGCAGCGTGCTCAGGCCGGGCAACCTGGTCAGAAAAACAGTAAGTTCTTCCTGGATGGCCTGTGCCACCGCGACGTACCCCAACTTAACGGCAATGCGGGCGGAAAGCGCATGGCCATCCAGCCAGTAAGGCGCAAGCGTGAGGCTCTGTTCCACCTGCAGCCAAAGCGGTAAATCGGCATGGGGCAGACGGGCGAGATAGTCTGCAATGCGATCGCTGGAGACAGCCGCCAGCGGGGTGCGTCCGTCACTTTGTGCCATTGGTAGTGCAATGATGGTTCCCCACACGGCGTAGCGACGCAGACGGTAACCCATCGCCACATCCGGATGGAGCTGGCAGAGGATGTCAGCCATTTTTAAAATGCTGTGACGCCATGCTTTTTCATTCGCGTTATCTACCGTCAGGCTGGGGATAACAGGTGCTGGCGCGTTCGTTGCTTCGCCCATCAGTGACCGATCTTCGCCACGGGGTTGAGCTTCCACCACTTTCTCCGGCAGTCGCGCATAATGGTTGCGCAACGCGTCCACCTCTTTAGCCAGAACGGGCTCATGGGCATGCCAGAGCTGTGCCAGATGCGCCAGCAAGCCCTGGGCGAGATCCCGCTGGATGACATCCGTTTTTTGGCTGAAGCTGGTGCCGGCGCTGTCGAACCGCTTGAGAATTTGCTGGGCAAAGCGGCGTTTGTGCATGACGTTGGCGGGGGCGGCGTGAGTCCAGAAATGCTCAATCCACGTGCTCAGTAGTGAGATCGCCAGCAGCAGTTGCTCCGGTTCTCCGCCATGTTGCAGCGTGCGCAGCAAGTGGACCATGAGGCGGAAGTCTTTGCTTTTATGCACCAACAGCGCGATAAGCCGCCGCTGTATGTCGTCCAGGTCCAGGGTACCGTGCGCCAGGGACCCCAGTTTCACCATCTGGCTGTCGAGGTATTCCCATTCCGGATCGTCATCCGCCAGCGCCAGAGCAACCTGCTCCGAGGTGAGCGGCGTCAGGAGTAATGCGTGCCAGGGATGTTGCGACGAGATATCCATAAACCTTACCAGTGGCAGGCGTTGCGCAGAGGTTTCACAACCTCCGACAACTGCTCAATATTAAACGTCAGACGAGGAAATCCCCCCTCCACGCTATCGATGGTCAGCGTTTTGGCGGGCATCAGACGTTTGATTTCGTCGATGCCCGCCAGCCCCCGACTGGACTCCAACAGGTAGCCGTTTTCACGTAAAAACCACTGGGCAGCGAAATGGTCGTTGTCGGCAGCGATTCTCACCGAGCCGTTTTTAGGCTGCGTGGTGATAGCAATTTGCAGGCGCGTAATGTTGTCAATGCAGCTAAACATCAGCACTGGCCGTGGCGGCGGAATCCCCATCGCCGGGGTCGTGATCACAACAGTGGGGTTATTGCCTGTACCCTGCGTCACCAGAAAAGCGGTTGAGTGACGGGTGCGCCCTTTTTCCTGCTCCATCGCTTTTTGCCATGCAGGGCCGCTACTGGTCTGGTTAATGGCGATTTCCGTGGCAGTGGAGAGTGCCTGGTCGTAACACTCCAGCCGCACCAGTGGCGACGTTTCCACACGACAGCGTGTCACTTTTGCCAGTTTCTGCGTGACGGTCATCTCCCGTTCAGGATCCAGAGATACACCCTGTTCCGCTGTCGGAAGCCACTGCCCAACATGGGCAATCAGTGCAGTAATCAATAGCCATGTGCTCATGCTTCACACCTGTATTTCGTCAACTTGTAAGCCAGCGTCCGAGGCGCAATCCCCAGGCTTTCCGCTATACGGTTTTTGTCTTTTCCGTAAACGCGCATGCGCTGGGTGAGGATGGCGATTTCAAAAGCTTCGACCGCTTCGGGCAGGTCATCAATTTTGCTGTAGTCGTGGGAAAGTCCGGGTAACGTACTGAATTCTTGAGCCTCATTAAGCGTGGCAAGGAGTTCATCCATTTGCTTTTCGCGCTGCTGCTGGGAGGCAAGCAAGGCGCGAATCTGGCTAAGTTGTGTACGGAGCTGCTCAGACTCTTGCAATTTGATCAGGCGATGCTGGAAGACATAGCAGTAAACGCCAAAAATACCGTCGGGGTCAGTAAAGCGGGCGATCCGTTCGGCGATGATCGCAATGACCCCACAGGCTCGTCCGTGTAGATCAAACAGCGGCAAGGCGTACATCCCGCATCCCACAGGCATCTCCTGAACCAGTTCACGAAAAATGCTATCTTCAATACGTACGCCCTGCTGCAATGAGTCCCAGACCAGCGGCGAACCGTTGCGCAGCACTTGCACCAGCGGGTGGCTGATGTCGTCGATGTTGATGTTCAGGTTGACCGTTTCGTAGCTGTTTTCATTGGGATGGAGATAGCAATCCAATCGTCTTTCGTTGGCATTGAACATCGCCACCATCAGGGTGCTGAAACGCAGGCGGTGGTGTTTTATCGCCAAAAAACGGTAGATCAGCTTCTCGATGGAGTTGTCATCCAGTAACGCCAGCACGCTTTTAAGGCGCTGCCTCATGCAGCCTCCTCAACGTGAGCGGTAAACACATTCCCCTCAACTGACAGCCTGATGCAGCGAATCGCTGAACCCGCCGCCATTTTTTGCAGCAACAGCAAAGAGACCGGAGGCAGTAAGGCACCGTCAATAATCGACTCGAGCATTCGGGCACCGTTTTCCGTGCGCGTGGCGCGCAGCAAGATCTCGTCGATGACCTGCGGGTCAATCACCACTTCGGCGTTGAAACGCTGACGCAACAGGTTCTCCAGTCGGTTCAGCTTGCCATGGATAATGGTTTGCAGCGTGGTCCGATCCAGCGGCAAATACGGCACCACTTCCATCCGGGCCAGCAAAGCGGGTTTGAAGAAGGCAGCCAGTTCCGGGTAAAGCAACTCGTTGATTTGCTCCGGCTGTGCGGCGTTATCAACGATGGTCTGGTAACCCAGATTGGAGGTGAGGAAAAACACAACATTTTTGCAGTCGATAATCCGGCCTTCGCCGTCTGCCAGTTCACCTTTATCGAAAGCCTGGTAGAACAAGTTCAGCACGTCCGGGTGCGCTTTTTCCACTTCATCCAACAGCACCACGGAATAAGGTTTCTGGCGAATAGCCTCAGTCAACACACCACCTTCACCGTAGCCAACGTAGCCGGGCGGCGAGCCAATGAGGCGCGAAACGGTGTGTTTTTCCTGGAATTCCGACATATTGATGGTGGTGAGGTACTGGCGGCCGCCGTACAGCAGGTCGGCGATTTGCAGTACCGTTTCGGTTTTTCCCACGCCGCTTGGGCCAACCAACAGGAAAGCCCCCATAGGGCGGCCAGGCCGACGCAGGTCTGCCCGCGCGGTGAGCAGGTGTTGATGCAGACAATGGATAGCCGTGCTCTGGCCTTTGATCTGCTGCCCCAGATAGTCCGGCAATTCCGTGACCACCGTCAGTTCGCTTTGCGAAAGACGATTCAGCGGCACGCCCGTCCACTCGGCAATCACCGTCGCAATCTGGTGTTTATCTACATGCGGCGAAACGAGCATCTGGTGCTGTTGCAATGCTTCCAGCTCGATGCCCATCTCCGCCAGTCTGGCCGTCTGTTCGTCGCAGGCGCTCTCTTCCTGCGTCAATAATTGCGACCTGAGATCGATAATGTGCTGCACCAGGCGCTGCTGGGCTTCCCAACTGGACTTCAATTCAGCAAGTTGCAGCTCAATGGCTTCTCGCTGCTGGCATAGTTCAATTAAACGCGCGTCCGGGCAACCGAGATTCAGCCGCTGCTCCCGCTCGAGGATCTGGATTTCCATCGCCTGCTGATGCAACTGCGTTTGCAACGCAGAAACCTGGCGAGGTGCAGAGGTCAAGTTAATGGCTACACGCGCCGACGCGGTATCCAGCACATCAATAGCTTTATCCGGTAACTGGCGGCCAGACAGATAGCGGTCACTTAACACGGCGGAGGCCTGGAGCGCTTCGTCGTCTATCAGTACGCCGTGCGCCTGTTCATAGAGTGTGCGCAGGCCGCGCATGATGATCGTCGCCTCTTCCGCGCTCGGTTCAGAGACTTTGACCAACTGGAAGCGGCGTGAAAGCGCGGCGTCTTTTTCAAAGTATTTTTTGTATTCGCCCCAGGTCGTGGCGGCGATAGTTTTCAGCTCGCCACGGGCCAGGGCGGGCTTTAATAAGTTGGAGATGTCGAGCCCACCCTGCTGGTTGCCCGCGCCGATGAGAGTATGCGCTTCGTCGATAAACAAAATGATCGGCGTGGCGGACTGTGCGATTTCGGCCATGATGCCTTTGAAGCGTTTTTCGAATTCGCCTTTCACTGCCGCACCGGCCTGTAGCGCCCCCAAATCCAGCGTCATCAGCTCGCAGTTCTGTAATTTCTGCGGCACCTCGTCCGCCACAATGCGCAGCGCCAGTCCTTCAATTAATGCACTTTTCCCTACTCCCGCCTCCCCAACGACAATCGGGTTGTTTTTGCGGCGGCGGCAGAGAATATCGATCATCAGGTCGATTTCCGTGTCGCGGCACAGCACCGGGTCGAGCTTACCGCTACGAGCCTGTTCGGTCATGTTACTGGCGTAACGTGCCAGTTGGCTTTCGCCGCCCAATGCAACCGGAGCGGTACCGTTCCCTATTTCAGACGGAGGGATTTCGGCGGAGTCGCTGGTCCACTGCGCAAAGTTCAGCCGCAGCAGTTCGCGGTTTACGGATGACAGCGCGCGGTTTGCGCCAGGTGTCAAATAGCGCAACGGGCTGTGCAGTAACGTCAGGAGCATTACGCCGCTGCGCAGCTGACCGTGTTCCATCTCTGTAGACGCCAGTAGCCAACTGTCTTGCAGCCATTCCACCAGCAGGGGTGAAAAACTCGGGTATGCCTGCGTCACTGTCTGATAGCTGGCGATGCGCTGATCAAGCAAATCCTGTAACTCGTCGAGCTCAACCCCGGCATGGTTCAGTATCAGTCGCACGTCGCTCAACGGAGTGGCGATCATTTGGCGTAACACCTGAGAGACGGTAATTTCCGCTTCCTGCTGGCTTACGCAATGGGCCGCAGCGGCCTCCAGCGCATGGCGGGCGATCGGGTGCAGGCGGTTTACCAGAATAGGCAAATCAATCTGGATCATTTTGGGCTTTCCTTGCTCAATAAGTTGTTGAGTTGCTGCAATATATCCTGGCTCTGGGCTTGCAGATTGAGGGCGTAAAACAGGTAAATCACCACCAGTAGCCCCACCCCGCCCCACAGAACATGTTTGATGGACAGCCGCCTGTTCAGTTGGTAGTGCCCACCTAAACGCCCCGGCTTTTGGTGCAGCACGGTGGCAGGCGCTTCTCCTCGCAGCTGGTGAAGTTGGTGGTGCAGACGGCTAAAGAGACGTTCAAATTCATCGCTGTTTCGCAGGGCGACTTTGTAGCGTCCGCGGTAACCCAGGCAGAAACAGAGGTACATAAATTCCAGCAGATCCTGGTAGCGCTTCGGCTCCCCCATTAAGCGCTCCAGCAGAACGTAGACTTTCTCGCCACCCCAGGTTTCGTTGTGGAAATGCACCAGCAGCGATTGCTGCAGCCAGTCGTTCTGCGAGTTCCAGCCATGGCCCAGTGCGGTTTCATCAATAAAGGTACAGAGCACATAGCGAAACGAGACGATGGCCCCCGGCTCGTAGCCTTTGGTTTGCAGGAACTGTTCGGTGGCGCGAATATCCGCCACCACCTGCTGATAGAGCTTGTCCGGCAACGGCTGGTTTTCCATCTCTTTAAGGCGCAACACCATGCCAAGCAACGGTGTGGCGGCATCGACCATCGCATTCAGGCTTTCGCCACGCAGCGGGAGTTGGTACTGCCGGTAAGAAGCAACCGTATCCGGGGCCGCAGACAGCACGTCGTGAATGACCGCATCCGTTTTCATTAGCTACTCCTGATGGCCCAAAACTGCATGTCCAGCTCAGGGAACTCGCCTGAGACGTGGAAAGCGATAGCGTTGCTTTGTTGGATCTCTTTCCAGGCCGCACTCTGCCTGTCGAGCATGAAATAGGTGTAGCCAGAGTGGTAAGGCAGCTGGCGTGGGGCAGCAGAAAGCGCCACCAACGGCACGCCGGGGAGCTGCACGCTGACCAGCTCACGGATTTTCTCAAGCGTAGTGATTTTTGTTTGCTGCACAAACTGACGGCGGAGCTGCTCTTGCGGGATCTGCGCTCGCACAGCGAGGACGAAATCGGCGCTGCGCAGGAGATCCCGGTCGTTGATCGTCGCCACACGAATGCCGTGCGCTTGCATATGCAGCTGGATGGACACCGCTCGCGGCGTCAGGACAGTGCTCAGCACCTGGCGCAGCGACTGGAACAACGGCTGGAAGGTATCGGTGAGATTATCGTGGTTATAAACAGGGAAGACTCCCGCGATGCGCGCCTCATCGGTAAAGGTTCGCAGCTCACCGCAGGTCTGCACCAATTGGCAATAGAAATGCTGTGGATGTAGTACCGCTTGATGCGCCAGATGGGTAAACAGCGGTTGCATCCGGTTAAAGACTTGCAGCATCATAAATTCGGCGACATCGGCAATGCCCTGCTGGCCTGGGGAGCCGATGCGTTTAGCCAGCAGACGGGCCCGCTCGACCAAGGTCCCCTCCACTTCATCCATAAAGCTTTTGAGCGAGACGGAGACATTGAGCGTTGTACAGGTCGGAATAAATTCTTCATCCAGGATCAACGCGCCGTCAGGGCGTTTTTCTTTGATACGGCACAACGGCAGCGCGGTGTACGCACTGAGATCTTCGGACCCCTGCATCAGACGCGGGGTAAGTTGCGCCAGCACTAATTGACTGACATCGCCCCCGTCAGTATGCAGGTCTCGTACATCATCAAGATACTCGCGGTAGCGAATAGTGCTCTGAGTCTGTCCCTGCTGGCCGACGACTTCGTTGATGGTGTCGTTGAGCATCGGCAGTGCCAGGTAGATATCCCGGCTGGCAGTGTCGTTACAGTTAAGCACGTCCAACGGTTTCGGACAGTTGTCCTGATAAGGCATCTCAAAAATGGAGCCGTCGGGCATGCTGCCGCTGGCGGCACTCACCCCAATGCGTCCGAGTTTTAACAACTCCTGGTTGATAGCCAGCGAGTGGAAACCGTAGGCATAGCTGTTTATCGTGGTGAAACGCTGATGCAGCTGATAGTCATTATGCCGCTGCTGTTGCTGAAAGTGCTGGGGTTTGATAAACAGTCCTTCGCGCCAGATCACCCTGTTTTTCGTTGGCATACTTATTCTTCCTCTTCCCTTAGCTCGATCTCGTTAGCCCTGATGTGGATCAAAACCTGGTAGTGCTGCCCTATACTTTTGATTTTTATAGTCTTCTTCCACTCGCTGTGTTCCGCATCGGCAAACCAGGCCACCACGCCGATGTAGCGGGTTTTCTCTTCAAGCGTGATGGGGGCCAGTGCTTTGTACTGGTGCGCCAGAAGGGTGTATTCCTGGTGGTCAAGGTAGTTTTTGCCGAGGGTCTTCTCCAGCGTGTCGGGGGTGAGCTGGTCGTGATCTGCCGCAAGCAGCTTGGAGTCTTCACTCAGGTAGATGACGGCGAATTCAACGGGTGTGGCTTCCCCCTCCGTATTCGGATTGGTGTCAGGTTCGGCCAGCAACACCATTCTTACGGTGGAAGGCTGTTCGGCTGGCACCCCAACAGGGATATCCGGATCCATGATCACTTCGCCGACTTTTTTTGTCGCTTTCCATGCGCTGCACCCCGTCAGTAAAAACGCCAGGCACAGCACCGAAAGCAGGCGGTAGTTTCTGGTGTGTTTTATCATTCGCTGTCTTTCATCCCCTGACGCAGAGCCTGGTCATAGGCCTGGGCGTAGACTTCGCCAAACAGTTTTTCAAACCCCTGCTGGCGGCTGGAGGACAACTCCTGGTAGTAGTTTTTGTACATTTCCCACGCCCAAGCGGCGTCTCGTTCCTGGCGTTCGTTGCTGCGCAGATAGTGGGTAAAGCGCGTCAGTAACCGCTCCGGCGAGAATGCATCCAGCATGGTGTTGAGCGCCTGAGTGATGGCTTGCTGATTAGCCTGATGGTGCAACCGTAGATTGTGTAGGCTCTCTGCTACCGCTGCAGGGGCCGCCAGGTGAACCGGACTTTTGCCCTCTGCAAACAGCAGGCTTAGCGTGGTGTCGTAGTCCATATTCAGCCGCAGCGGATTGTCTTCCAGCGGTCGCAGATGTTTGTCCCGCAGGCCGTGCTGGCTACGCTGAAGGGCAAGCAGCCCTTCGATTGTCGCCTTGAGCGTTTTTCCCGCTTCTTCCAGGAAGTCATTTGCATCCTGACTGTTACGGATCGGCAACTGCGCATCAAACCCGCGCATCAAGGGGGTAATTGCCACATGAAGCGGCGCGAGTTTGTGGTCCGGTTCGCTGTTCTGGGCCGCACGGTATGGCGTGATATGGGGGAGGTCGACATACTCCTGTTCCATCGCGGTGCTGCTATCCGAAAGCGGGGAGGAAGCAAGCGGGCTGCGGTACCGATCCTGATGCAGGAGCTGGTCGATATCTGAACTCACCGTGAAGTTGTTCCGGGTGGTCAGGCTTTCGGTTTCCAGCACCCTCAGGGGGTCGCTGCTGAAACCGTTAACCACGGTAGAAGCCAGACGGGCTTCCTGCTGGCTGCCAACGACACGCGACTCCCCGCCTTCCATCATCGCTTCCAGTGGGTTGTTATAGTTGGATACCAGAGATTCCGGCGATACGGTGAGCGGATCGACCGCCCCGGCGTCTGAATACGCGATATGGCATTTGAACGTTAGGGTGCTAAGGGCGATTTCATCTCCCTGTTGCAGTAGCACAAAACCTGATTTCACCGTCAGCACGGACTGGTTAATGGTGATCGCATCGTTTAATACCCGCAGGCAGAAAGCGCCGTCGCGCCATTCTATGGCGAACGCCGAGGCATGGACGCTGCCGCTCTGATCCTGAATCGACCAGGGATGGCTAACGTCGCTCCCAACCGTGCCACCCTGCAAGTGAAACAAGTGGCTTGCCTGCTTGCCGCTTTCCAGTTTGTCGCTGTTGATGACCCGTAATGACAGCGTTGGCTGCTGTTTATCCATGTGTTGCTGAATCCTTATTGTTATTCCATCACGCTGATAGTGACGTGCGGCTTCGCTTCGGGCTGCCCTAGAAAACTGGTCCAGCCCAGCAGGTTGTTCTGCTCTGTGCCCAGCACCATGCCGCTTACCTGCTTTTCTGCCAGCCCCAGACGTAATTCCCACGCAAACTGGTCGCGCATAATGAAAGCCACGAACATCACCAGCGGCGCATAATTGGCGCCATCAGGTAAAAACGATAAAAACTGCTCGCGGGTCAGTTTGTTAATGCACAGCAAGAACTTGCCGCTACGGTCTGCCACCCTGGCACCAATAGAGAAATTGACGCCCATCACCGACTTTTCCTGATACTTATTTCCACGCACCCGCACCCTGCTACCCAACCGGTTCTGCTGTTCCGGGGCAATGCTGACCTTGCGTAACTGCCAGCTTTGAAGCGTGACGTCCTCGAGGTTGAAGCAGTGGGAAACCAGACTGCAAATCACCTCTGGAGCGCGCCCCGGGCTTGCCAACAGGCCAGCATAGGCGAGCATTTTTTCGTGGTTAATTTGCAACTTGCTGCGGATTGCCGTGCTGCCCAGCCCCACCAAGGCAAACATCCGCTGGGAGAAGGGGTCGTTTCCATTGTCGAAGCAAATGTAATAGCGGTACTTGCGCCAGATCTGATGCAGCAGCGTCAGCAGGCGGTGGTTAAACACGTTCATGAAATCCGTCAGCCGGTTTTCGTTTTGCGCATCCTCCCAGGCCAGCGAGTCCAGGTAATATCCCGGCAGCGGCGACTGGCTGCCGTGCAGCCCAAGGAACGAGACCTCCAGCTCAAACTGATTACGCGCCGAGGTGTGCAACGCAATGATGTCGCGAGTGGGGAAAGCCAAGCTCGCGGAGGTTTTAAACCGAATCGCCTCCTGCCCCGGGTCTTGAGCGTGGGAGGGTTTTTCCCACGCTACCGCCAATTGGTGGAGAAGCTCGACCAATTGAAAGAAGTTGTAACGTGTTACATCCAGCCCCGCGGCGAGCGGAGTCCCCTGCTCCAGCCCTACATCAGTGCGTGCTGCCCCGTTTGTACTGGCCATTCGTAACATTCCTGATTATCGAGATTGGTAACTTTTAAGAGATGGAACGCATTGACGCTGGCGTAGAGCGAGAAGAAATGCGCCAACACTGTGCTGAAGAGATAAAGTTCCCCCTCTGAGTTGAATGCACTTTGCTCCAGCCACAACGTGGTCTGTAATCCCCTGACGGGCAGCCCACGGAACAGGCGGTCAATGGGTTGTGTTTCGATGCGCTCAATGGCATCCAGCCTCCGTTGTGAAGCCCTGGCAGACTGTCGGTTGTGCATACTCGGAAAGTCATACGTATGCAAAATCTGCTTCAGGGCATCTTTATCCAGCAACGACATGTAATTCAGAGACATATTGGAGAGCAGCGACCAGTGCAGGCTGCCGTCCACCACTGGGTAGAGCGGCACCGAGGGCCGCGTAATATTGCGAAATGTGGCAAACGATGGGCTGCCTTTTGTGATCTGGTTGATATCCCCCACCCGAAGCTGCAAAGGCAATTCCCGGTTGGTACACGTCAGACCAATAGAGATGTTTTCGCCCTTCATCACCACTCTGGATTCGTCGCTGCGTACGAAGGAAATAAAGTGATCAAATCCTTTATGGAACAAAGCGTTCTTGACCCGCAATCGATAGTAGAGCGCGTCCCGTGACTGGGTATGTTCAACCTGATGGTGGAAGCTTTCAAAAGAGGTAAATGACCTCCCTCGCCCGCGTGAGCACCCCGGCATGCCGCCGGTTTCATCCAGCCAGCTGTCTACGCTATTCACGGAGAAAATATCGAAGTGATCCGCATTGAGATAACTGACGCGCAGTGGGTATTCCGCTTGGGTTCCGTCCAGCACAATGGCTTCACTGTCATGCTCGAAGAGGTTCACCGCTGGCGTGCAGTTCAGGCGTAGCGTGGTCGAACGGACTTTTATCTCAGGCGGCAGCGCCTGCGAGAAATAGAAATTCAGCGTAAATTCGCGGGCATTAAGCTGTGGTGGTAAATCAACGACACCCGTCACATCAAAGAAGAGGAATCCTTCCGGAAAGCAAAAATACTCCTGCAGGATGCGATAGCCCATATAGGCGTTTTTGGTGTACGGCAATAGCGCGTCTTCACGCGCAAAGCCCACGGGCGTAAAGTCAAAGTCGGGCATTGGGATAATGGCACCATTCACGACTAATTCTGCTCGTTCGAAGTAATGGCTGATCCAGAAATAAAGCTGGGTGCTGGTGTAATAATCTTCGCTCAAATAAAAGCGCAGTTTGCCCAACTGTAGATCCTGCATATTCAGTTCAGCTATCGAGGCAAAATCGACGCGCAGTATTCCGTGCTCATTGCTGTTGTTGGCCGAAATATTACTGATAGCCATCGGGAACAGCCAGAGATCACGGCACAGCCTGAAGGTACACTGCCGCCCGTGAACATCCGTATCTTCTTCAGTGACGACCGGCACGCTCAGCACCTGAATACCACGGTTTATCAGCGTGGCCTGGGTAACCACGTTGTGGTCCGGCGTATATTCGATAATCGTCATGCTGGGAATGGGCCGTAAATAGTTTGGCCACAGCATGTTTAATAAGCCGTGGGTTAATTCCGGGAACTGGTCATCAATTTTCTCACGCAGGTTGCCCGTTAAAAAAGCAAAGCCTTCCAGCAGACGCTCAACGTCCGGATCTGAACCCTGCTCAGATAAAAAAGCGGCGAGATGAGGCCGCTCGGTGGCAGCATCACGGCCTAGTTGCCGGAGGTAATCCAGCTCATCCCTGAAATATTTTTCGAACGACATTAGACATCCTGGCTAAAGCAGTAACGACGGTTGTTGTCCAACTGGATATTAAATTCGACCACATCACCAATATTGTCGAAATCGATGCAGGCGCTGATATGGAAACTGAGCAGCAGCGGGTCAGCATCGCTGATTAACGACTCAACCGTAACGGCGGAAATGCGCGGTTCAAAACCCTCAATGCACTCTTTAATAGCCCGTTCGATGCTGGTTCTGAAATCGGAGGTGGTTGCCGTCGCATCGTTGAAATCCACTACGCCAAGACCGATAGCGCTCTGGCACCCTCCGGGCCGCGAGTTCAGAACTTCATTTAAATGCTGCTGGATAGAGCGTATCAACCCGGAAAGGCGGCTACGGGAGGAAGGGCATCCTTCCCCCTGTATACGCTCAAACAAGCTGGCAGAACTCCCTCGCGCCCAGTTAAGTAGCGCAGCCATATCTTGTTATTCCTTATCCAGGCGGCCAACCAATGACAACTCGAAGCTCGCCCCCATGTATTTGAAGTGCGGACGAACCTGCATCGCCACCTGGTACCAACCCGGATCCCCTTCAACTTCCAGCACCTGAATTTGCGCGGAACGTAAAGGACGACGGCTGCGAACATCTGTCGGCGGGTTTTCCTGGTCGGCGATGTATTGCTTCAGCCAGTTGTTCAACTCACGTTCCAGATCCTGACGTTCTTTCCAGGAGCCAATCTGCTCACGCTGCAACACTTTGATGTAGTGTGCCAGGCGGTTGATGATGAACATATACGGCAACTGGGTGCCCAGCTTGTAGTTGGTTTCCGCCATTTTCCCTTCTCGGGTATTGGGAAAGACCTTAGGTTTCTGCACCGAGTTGGCCGAGAAGAATGCCGCGTTGTCACTGCCTTTTCGCATCGTCAACGTGATAAATCCCTCTTCGGCGAGTTCAAACTCGCGGCGGTCGGTGATCAGCACTTCCGTGGGGATTTTGGCCTGAATCTGTCCCATGGCTTCATAGAGATGGACCGGCAGATCGTGCACCGCGCCGCCACTTTGTGGACCGATGATATTCGGGCACCAGCGGTATTTGGCGAAGCTGTCTGTCAAGCACGAAGCAAGCAAGAAGGCGGTGTTGCCCCACAAGAAATGGTCATGGTTCTTGCTGACATCTTCGTAATAATTGAAGTTTTTGATCGGGTTTTCAACCGTGGAATACGGTAGCCGCAGCAGGAAGCGCGGCGTGGTTAACCCCAGGTAACGGGAGTCTTCTGACTCACGCAGAGCTCGCCACTTAGTGTGCACTGGGCCTTCAAAAACCGAGCGCATGTCCTTGATGGCTGGGAGCTCGGTAAAGCTGTCAATGCCGAAGAAATCGGGTGCAACACTGGACAGGAACGGTGAATGCGCCATGGCCCCGACTGCGCTGACATACTGCAATAGTTTCATGTCCGGTGAGGTGTTGCTAAAGGCGTAATTCCCGATGATGGCCGCCGTTGGCTCGCCACCAAACTGGCCGTAACCGGAGGAGTAAACGTGCTTGTAGAAGCCGGACTGAATAATTTCAGGTGAAAATTCAAAGTCTTCCAGCAGCTCGGCTTTCGTCGCGTGCATGATGTTAATTTTGATGTTTTCACGGAAATCTGTGCGCTCAACCAGCAGCTTCAGCGAGCGCCAGGATGATTCGATTTCACGGAAGACCGGCGCGTGAAGGATTTCGTCCATCTGCACGCTGAGCTTTTTATCCAGCTCAACGATCATCCGGTCAACCAGAATCTTATTGATCGGCTCTTCGTTGACGCCGGTATCGAGAATGCTGGCAATAAAGGCCGCAACGCCCTGCTTCGCCACATCGTAACCATCGTTGCCCGGCATCAGACGGGTTTGAGACATTATCTCGTCGAGGAGATACGTTGGGCTGGCCTGTCCCTGAACTAAAACTGAATCTTCTTCTTGTAAAGACATACGTTGAATTCCCTTTATCACGCACAATTATTTTTGATTAAGCATGTCCAACTCTTTGAGCAACTGCTCACGCAACGCTTCATTACCTAACAAATCCTGCAGACGCGAACGGAACGCAGGAATATTGCCCAGCGGCCCTTTCAGGGCCACCAGCGCTTCGCGCAGTTCGAGGATTTTTTTTAGTTCTGGCACTTTCTTCGCCACGTTATCCGGGGAAAAGTCATCAAGAGAATTAACGGCTAGCGTGATGGGCAACTCTTCTTTGCTGTCACCGTCCAGGTGGTTAGAGACATTGAACGCCAGGCTGATATTGGCTTCGTTCATCACAGAGTTGAAGTTGTTTTTATTAATCGATACAACCTGACGCTCTTCAATAGGAGTATCTTCTCGAACGCCTTTAAGATCGCCCACTACCAATAAATTTAGAGGTAATTCAATTTCTGCGATCTGGTCGCCAGTATTGGGTACATATTTGATGTTTATCCGTTCTTTCGGAGCAACACTACTCTGATTACTCTTACTCATAATTCGTCCTTTTTTGTATCAATAAGGGGTTGTCATTAGTATTTCTGTTTCAGATACAAGAATACGCCTTCAGATAATGTGAAGTTATACCTCAACCCCTAATAATAAATGAATAATGCCACAATACTATCCGATTCCGGACCATCACCGCACGAAGGCATTCTTATCCCATTAGTAATGCCAGTTAACATATCCTCACAAACTTCCGGATTAAAGTCCAGCGTGCCTACTTTGTGTAAACATTGGGAGCCCTCTTTTCAGGGTAGCGTAAACATTTTACAGCGATCACTAAAATAAATTATCACCGTCCAAATTAACCATTGAAAAACACAGAGTTAGAAGATCACTTAATAAATCACCAAAGTATTGATGAAACCTTAGCTCGTGACCTGGTTTGAAACCCCAGAATAAAAATCTATTTTTGCAAACATTATAATTTTAAAAACCATAAAGACAAAAAAAAGATATTCGTGTTTTCCGTGTAACTTGGACACCTTATGAAAACGCTTTATAGTGCTCCGGCATTATCAGACTTCAGGTCTGACTGCAGAGCAAACGGAGCAAGATGCTTGTCCGCATAAATTGCTCCATATCAAACAAAGCTTAAAAGCAAGGATACTTAATATGCCAACTCCCGCGTATATTTCCATCACAGGAAAAACTCAGGGTAATATTACCGCTAGCGCATTTACGGCTGAATCTGTAGGTAATATCTATGTGCAAGGTCATGAAGACGAAATGCTGGTTCAGGAATTCGAGCATATTGTCACCGTGCCAACCGACCCGCAATCGGGTCAGCCCGCAGGCCAGCGTGCCCATAAACCTTTCCGTTTTACCGTGGCGTACAATAAAGCCGTACCGTTGCTGTACAACGCATTAGCATCAGGTGAAATGCTGCCAACGGTAGAACTGAAGTGGTACCGCACCTCCATTGAAGGTAAGCAGGAGCACTTCTTCACCACCAAACTGGAAGATGCGACTATTATCGATATCGACTGTAAAATGCCGCATTGCCAGGACGCCACCAAGGCGGAGTTTACGCAGTTGGTTCGCGTCTCTCTGGCTTATCGTAAGATTAACTGGGAGCATACAACGGCGGGAACTTCCGGTGCAGATGACTGGCGTGCTCCGATCGAAGCATAATGCCATTACATTTCGGGCTCTGAAAAGCCAATAATCGTGAGTGGGGAGTGAGCGTCGTAGAGGTCAACTCCCTGTTCTACGAAATGCAACGTCATAGAAGACGTTCACCGGGCCAGGAATCAAAGCAATTGTCCAGGCCCGGTAAACAGTAATACAAGATTTAGCAGAACCGCGAACTATTTCAGCAACCGTACCTTCACTGATTTGCCTTTGATTTTACCCTGCTGGAGTTGTTTCCAGGCATGGCGAGCCACACTCTGTTTCACTGCCACAAACGCGTGGATCGGGTGAATATCGATTTTGCCGATATCTGCACCGTCGAGGCCCATATCACCGGTCAATGCCCCAAGAATATCGCCCGGACGCATTTTGGCTTTCTTACCACCATCGATGCACAGCGTCGCCATGGTGGCTTCCAGCGGGGTGATGGTGACGCTGGTCGGTGCCTGCTGCCAGTGCACCTTCATGTTCAGCATCTCTTCCAGCGCGGCGGCACGTTGGCCTTCATCCGGCGCACAGAAGCTGATCGCCAGCCCGCTCTGCCCAGCGCGCGCAGTACGCCCGATGCGGTGCACGTGCACTTCCGGGTCCCACGCCAGTTCGAAGTTAATCACCATTTCCAGCGCCTTGATGTCCAGCCCGCGAGCGGCAACGTCAGTCGCCACCAGCACACGACTGCTGCCGTTGGCAAAACGCACCAGCGTCTGATCGCGGTCGCGCTGTTCCATGTCGCCGTGCAGGGCCAGCACGCTCTGGTTGCTTTCGCTTAATGCGTCGCACACCGCCTGGCAATCTTTTTTGGTGTTACAGAACACCACGCAAGACGCGGGCTGATGTTTGCTCAGCAGCTTTTGCAGCAGGCTGATTTTGCCGTTGCGCGACACTTCGTAGAACTGTTGTTCAACAGCGGGCAATTCGTCGACAGTGCCAATTTCCACGGTCAGCGGCTCGTGCTGAATACGAGTACTAATGGCGGCAATGGCGCTCGGCCAGGTGGCGGAGAACAGCAGCGTCTGGCGTTTGGCCGGCGCGTGGCTGATGACCTCGTCGATAGCCTCGGCGAAGCCCATATCCAGCATACGGTCAGCTTCATCCAGCACCAGCGTTTGCAGGGTTTCGAGGCTGACGGTCTCTTTTTTCAGGTGATCGAGCAGACGACCCGGCGTGGCCACAATGATATGTGGGGCGTGGATCAGGGAGTCGCGCTGAACGCTAAACGGCAGGCCACCGCACAGGGTCAATACTTTGATATTGGGCATGTAACGTGCCAGACGACGCAGCTCTTTGGCGACCTGGTCAGCCAGCTCGCGCGTTGGGCACAGCACCAGCGACTGAGTTATAAACTGGCTGGCATCAATATGTTGCAGCAGACCCAGACCAAACGCTGCCGTTTTGCCACTGCCGGTTTTCGCCTGAGCGCGGACGTCTTTCCCCGCAAGAATGGCCGGTAACGCCGCCGCCTGCACCGGGGTCATGGTCAGATAGCCCAGCTCATTGAGGTTCTCGAGTTGTTCTGCAGGAAGCGCGTTTAATTCAGCAAAAGAGGTCACGGTCATTATTCCGGTAAAGATATCGGTATCAGCCTGCGGCTGACGTACAGGGGCGCAATCATACCATTGCTGAGGGTCACGGCGGGAGTTTTTCGGGCGGGAAATGACAGCTTCCCGCCCAAGGGTAATCTCTTCTGTGCGGATAAGCTGAATTAGCTAGCCGGGGCAAACTCGCAGTTGAGCAGTGCTTCAAGCGGGCGATAGAGCTCTGGCATAAACATCGTGCGCGACAGCAGCAGCTGGTCAGCCGGAATACGGACCACCTGAAGGGCCATGCCTTCACGCACATGCGCAGAAACAACCGGTTTGCCCTGACCATCGAAGGTCATCAGTAAATCAGGGAAACGCGCGCCGAGCTGCTTGTTTTGCTCAATCAGCATGTATTCATTAATAAAGCGCAGCGTGGTTTCCATCCCATCATTGAGTGTTATGAAGCCCACATCCAGCCCCCCTTGCTGCTCGCACTGGTAGCGGGAAACTGTACCGCGCGCCACTTCGCGCCCTTGCAGCAGTGTCATCACGCCATCCACGCCGTGATCCAGCCAGGCGCGCCCCACGCGGATGGCCTGGCTAATCGCCCCAGGCGCACCGTGCTGACAGGCATAGCTCACGGGGACAGGGTTACGGGCCACGGCGACCATTCCCCCCGCTTCGACGGACGCCCGACGGACGATCCCGGCCACCTGCTCTAGCCCGCCTTGCGATACCCCTTCAACATAGCGCTCTGCCGCACCGCCAGCCCACGCCTGATACGAGCGGAAATTCGCGTCAGCGTGCAGCCCCATTGACCCCATTGTTCCGGTGGGATGCGCCCGCCCATTGCAGGCAAGGTCAATCAGCGGCAGGCCACACATCGCGGCATGGAACCAGCCATTGACCGTGGCTTCTGCGCCATTTTCATTAGTATTAAGTGCCACCAGCGTTTGTCCTGACGGAAGCGCGTTACGCAGTAACTCAATACTCCGCATAAGATGAGCCGGTTTCAGACAAGGGTCTGGCGCGGCCGGGGCCCCCACCAGCGCTACCGTGGCCGTCAAATCGTTGGTGGCAAACTCATCCGCACTCCACAAATTGACATCGCCCACGCTGAGTGCCAACTGTGCGGCTTTTTCACCCGCCGCCAGCAACCCACCGCCACCCCCGCCGAGAATGGCTCCGCCCCAAATAGCTGCCTGGATATCATCTGTCGTCAGTTTACGTTTCATTGTTCTGTTCCCTGTGCTGAAAAGGTTATTTACGCAATGCGCCGATCGCGCCGCTAAAGAAATTCAGGAGTGCATCTCCGGCAATAACGCCCCCGGCGAAGACTTCAATCTGTTCGCGCAAACGGGTGCCCGCCAGACGGGAAACCACGATGCGGAACACCACGCCCGCGGCAACCATCCAGCCCGCCGCGGGGCTGCTGATCAATAACCCTGTGGCAAACAGCACACCGAGCTGCCGCTTAGCCCCACCGATCAGCTGAAGCAGTGCGCCAGGAATCGCCCATAACGCCAGATTCTTTGCTGCATCGGCAGAGATCCCGGCGTTGATGGCGGCAACATAAGCTGCATTGATGGGGGCAAACTGGTGGGCCGAAAAATAGACACGATGGCTGACAGCGACCACGATTATGGCGGCGACAAAGCCGATCATGCCCGCGATAAGCTGTTCGCGGCGTCCCTGAAGTTCAAATTCGGGTGAAAGATTTTCCCCTTTTCGCAACAGATAACCGGCTTTCAAATCAAAACCCATGTCCGCAAAGGCCGGTCCCGTCGCCGTGGAGAAACCGGAAAGCACCACCAGCGCTTCCGGGGGAAAGCCGAGCAGCATGCCGATCAGCAAGGTGATCAGCGCTACCGCAAAAGCAGGAAACCAGCCCGAGTGCATTGCGGCAATGCCAACGATAATTTCATGGACGAAGGCAACAAAAGCGCCATACAGCACGAAGCACACCAGCATCAGCGGCGACATATGGCTGTATAGGCCAGTAGCCAGCGTCAGCAGTAGCATGATCGCCAGATAGCCCAAGCCACCGATGCGGAATGCCTGCCCGAGACGCCCGTCATTTCGGTGATCCGTGCGGCCTCTCTTCTGGCGGAAAATAATGCGCGAAACTTGTAGTAACGCCATCAGCCCGGCACCGATCATCATCCCGTGAGGCAGATACAGTGCGTTGATATCGATTCCGGTCAGGATCTGCGCGTAACCGCGAACCAGCAGACCCACGCCAAATGCGGCCATGGCCGCGAAACCGCCAATCAACGCCACGCCAAATGCCGACATCGGGAGGTGCAGCAGCGCGCCTATCGCCCCGGTGAAAAGCCCACCCAGCAACGTCCAGGCCTGTTTACCGCCTTGATCCCCTGCTTTGATGGCTTCGGCTGCTGCCACACCCGGCGGCCAAGGGTGACTTGCAGGAAACACCGGCGTATCGAACATGCGGTACAGCAGCCAGGCGTCGAGCAGCATCGCCAGGCTGACACCGATCAGCATCGGCGTGACCATTTCCGGAAGCCCAAATAACCAAGGGATGCCTATCGGCAGAAACAGGCTGTTTGCGGCGCCAAAGGTCGCGGACGAAATACTGGTTTGCGCCAGGTTTTGCGCGTGTATCGAGCGGAAACCGCGAAAACCCGGGAGTGGGATCCGCGACAGCGCCATGGCCGCGAGCGCGCCAATCAGAGAGGTACTGGGCGTGATCCCCAGACTTGCCAGCATCTGAATACCAATCATCGCCCCGATGAGACTTAACAGGCTGACCAGTAGAAAATTCGCAGGGGCAAGGGCTTTAGGATGCGAATAGAGGGGATCTTCCACGCCTACGGGCTCCTCAATCGAGGAAGATGAGTGGGTCATGATGCGGCTCCTGCAGGTGAACATCGCCAGGCTTTGTTCTTGTTGTTGTTTTTGCATTTGTTCCATAATATGGAACACTGTTGTAATATTTAGAACATCAATATGTTACCCTCTTGTTAAATTGTCAAGCGCAGGGCACCATGAATGTCGGTTGATACTGCCCGCCTTTAAGGATGAAAGAATGAGCACACTTGCCAACGCGCGAGATGTCTTACTGCTGATTGCCCGCTTGCAGCGCGATGTGACGGTGACGGATGTCACTACCGAGCTGAATTTGCCCAAAAGTTCTGTCTCAAGAACCCTGAGCATGATGGCGGAATATGGCTTTCTGGAACGCGACGTGATGACCCGGGCCTATCGACCCGGGAACGTGGTGATGGAGGCGTCATGGCAGTTTCGAGCCGCACACTCGACCTCTTCCCTGCTCGAGGAGTCGTTGGCGGGCCTGGTGCGGCAATCGGGTTATACCGGTTATATCAATGTGCTGGATAATACCGATGCGCTGGTTATTCACATGCGCACAGGCTCCCGGTCGCTTCAGGTTTATACCCCTCCTGGCAGCCGCGCCCCGGCATGGTCCAGCGCTGCTGGCCGCGCACTCATGTCCGGGCTTAAAAGCAGTGAGTTATTGGCCATTCTGCCGGACCATTTTGACGATGCCAGAGGCCAGGCTCCTCGTTCGCTGAGCGAATTGTCTGCACGTCTCGAACAGATTAAATTGAGCGGGTGGTCGTTATCGCGGGGGGAGTACATTTCAGATACGGCAGGGATTTCAGCGGCGGTCGTCGACCCCGCCACCGGGCAGGGTTATGGCTTCGGGCTCGCCATTCCACGCGATGAACTCAACGAAAGCCTGATCGCCCAACTGGGAATGGCGGTAAGAGATGCCGCCAGCCAGGTCGGAAAACGGGTGGGAGATCCTTTCTGGCTGGCGTTTAAAACGGTGGATTGAACGGGCCTTATGGCTAAAATGGCTTAAACAGTGGCACCGATGCCCCGGTAATATAGCGGCGACGCAGCCACGACGACAGCGCATCCATGGTCATCACCACGGCCACCAGCAGCAGAGTGATAAACATCACCACGTCCCAGTTCCACAGGCGCATGTTTTCAGCGTAAATCAGCCCGATCCCGCCCGCGCCGACGAAGCCCAATACGGCCGCCGAGCGGGTGTTGGATTCCAGCTGATAGAGGCTTAGCGCGAGGAACGTCGGGAACGATTGAGTGAAGATGCCGAAGCGGTGTTTTTGCAGCCCGTTCGCGCCCACTGCCGTCAGACCGCGGCCGGGCGAACGTTCCACCGCCTCGTGCCCTTCAGCGTATAACCGCCCGAGCAATCCAGTATCCTGCATGATGATCGCCAGCACACCGGCAAGTGGGCCAAGGCCGACCGCGCGCACGAAAATCAGGCCCCAGATAGCCATATCGATCCCGCGCAGCAGGTCAAACAGCCGACGCATAAACATCGCCACAATCCGCGTCACCGGGCCACGCATGACGTTTCGCGCCGCGAGGAACGACAGCAGCAGCGCAATCACCGTGGCGGTAATGGTGCCGGAAAAGACGATCGCCAGCGTGATGCCAATCTGGCGGAAGTAGTAGCCAAACGGCCAGTTGAGAAAGTCATGCCAGACGAACATACGGAAGAAGTACCTGCCGAGCTGCTGCATCCCGGTAGTCAGCTGTTCATGGCTGATACCAAACTGGATGAAAAACCAGACGTAATACAGCCCGACCGCCAGCGCCACAATCGCCAGATGACGTAGATATCGACGCTGGGCGCGAAACAGCGCCGGATGCGCTTCGCGATAATGTTCGGTGTCGGTCACCGCTTGCCCGTTTATCATTTTTTCCCCTCCAGCACCCGCTGACGCAAGCGGCCAGACAGCGTATCCAGCAGCGAGACCACGATGACAATCAGCAACAGCGTCATACTCACCTGGTCGTAGCGGTCGAGTTTGATGTTGGTCATCAGCTCCTGACCAATCCCGCCCGCGCCAACCAGCCCAAGAATGGTCGAGGAGCGGAAGTTAATTTCAAGACGCATGAAGCCGTACGAAAGAAATATCGGTTTGACCTGCGGCCACAGCGCGAAACGCATCCGCTGTATCGGCGAGGCACCACAGGCGATCAGGCCACGCACCGGTTTATCCTGCGCACTTTCTATCGCCTCGTAGAATAGCTTGGTCAGGCTGCCGATGGTGTGCAGCGTCAGCGCCAGAAAGCCCGGAATTGCACCGATACCAAAGGCCATCACAAAAATCACCGCCCACGCCAGCTCCGGCATGGTACGTAGAAATGCCACCAGCGCGCGAATACCAAAGCGCAAGCCCGCGGGTGCCCAGGCGTTACGCGCCGCCAGAAATGCGAGGATCGTCGCTATCGCCACCGCCACCAGCGTGGAAGCCAGCGCCAGCTGGAGTGTTTCCCAGATCAGCGGCAGCTGAATCGGCAAACGGTAGCCCCAGTAGGCCAGTGATCCTTTGGTGTGCACATCGCCAAACAGCACCCCGCCGTGCAGCGTCGGCACGGTTTCGAGCATGTAATCGAAGAAGTTCGGCAGCGAGTGCCAGATGGTAAGGAGATTAAACTCGGCGGCTTGTCCCGCCGCGATGTAGAGCACCAGCAGCAGCGCCGACCAGGTGAACGTGTCGCGCGTCTGGCGCATTTTCACCTGCTGGTAGTAACGTTCAAATTCAGTATTCTGCATGTTCACTCGCGGAATGGACTCTCCCCCGCTGGCTGCGCGGGGGAGTGAAAAGGTCTGATTAACGCGCGTTAACCAGTTCGCGTTTCATGTCGATAATCTGCTGGAAATCCGCCACGGTCGCCGGGCCAATGTGCTGGGTGCCGCCCATCGCTTTGATAAAGCATGCATGATCTTCTTTATCCAGTTTCTTCACCGCATCAACCACTTTGGTTTTGAATTCTGGCGGCAGGCTGTTGCTCACCAGGATGGGACCGTTCGGGATCAGCGGCGACTGCCAGATGATGCGAATGTCTTTCATCAGGTCCGGGTGATCCATGCGAATCAGGCGGTTGAACGCCCCGGCGGAGTAGCCGTCGTTATAGTCACCGACCATCGACGCCCAGGTCACCGCGCCCGCAAACTGACCGTTTAGCACGCCGAGAATGTCCTGCTCATGGCCGCCGGAAAAGGTGACGCTGGAGAAGAAGTTGTTGTACTTGTTATCGGGGGTGCCGCCGAATTTCGTCTTGAAGGCCTGGTTCGGGATCAGGAAGCCGGAAGTGGAATCCGGGTCCGCCATGCCGAAGGATTTGCCTTTCAGATCGTCGAGGGTTTTGTACGGGCTGTCGGCTTTAACGATAACTACCGAGTGGTAGCCCCGCGACTGATCTTTGTCATCCACCGCGATGCCGACGATATCCACCGCTTTCGGATTGTTGATGTACACCGATGCATACGACGACGGCGACATGCTCAGTACCACGTCGACTTTGCCGCCGAGCAGGCCCTGGATCACGCCAGAGTAGTCAGAGGAGTTACGCAATTTGGTATCGACGCTCAGTTCCTTGTCGAGATAATCCTTCACGCACTGATTATCGCCAATCTGCTGGGTGGCGTTTTGACCGCCCAGAATACCCAGATTCAGCTCTTTGGGTTGTTCCGCCGTGGCCTGCCCTGCCAGCAGCAGCCCTGCCATCATCGCGGAAAAACGTAATGCGCTTGTCATGTGCTTATTCATTCATATCGCCCGTTTGATGTTGAAGTCGCTGTGAAGTGATGACCTAAACTCAATGTAATTGGCTGCTTTCGTCGCCATAAAGTTCTTGCAGGACATCCGGGCTTAAGTCGTCCGGATGTCCGTCAAACACGATTTGCCCCTGCGCGATGCCTATCACGCGGGTGCAGTAATTTTGCACCAGTTCAATCGAATGCAGGTTGACCATCACGCTGATGCCCTGCTCGCTGACTTCCCGCAGGACGGTCATGATGCGCTGGGTATTTTTCGGGTCGAGCGAGGCCACCGGCTCATCGGCCAGCAAAATCGACGGATTCTGGATAAGCGCCCGACAAATTGCCACGCGCTGCATCTGCCCACCGGAGAGGTTTTCTGCACGCTGTAGCGCGTGAGGCAACATGTTCATCCATTCGAGCAGCGCGATAGCCCGAGCGCGGTCATCGTCCGAGAACACTTTGAACAGGGATTTGAGGGTTGAGGTCTGGCTCAGTCGACCAAGCAAAACGTTGGTTAGCACATCGAGGCGCGGGACCAGGCAGAAATCCTGGAAAATCATGCCGCATTCGCTGCGCCACGCATTGAGCGCGCGTCCGCTGATGCCGGCAACATCATGCGGGAGACCGACTTCCGGGTAGCTAAGCAGTTTGCCAGAGGTGGCGGAGTGAGTGCCGTTGAGCACGTGCAGCAGCGTGGATTTCCCCGCCCCCGAACGCCCGACGATCCCCACCATTTCACCCGCATGCAGGTCAAAATTGATGTCGTTCAGCACCTTTTGCTGGGTGTTGTACGACTTGCATAAGTTTTTCACACTCAGCACTTTGCGCTGTGGGGCGTGAAGAATCTGCGGTTGAACCGGATAATCGTTCAGGGAAAAGAGTGCGCGAGCGTTGTTCATAAGAGTTCCACGTTGCTTGTTTTCGCCGTGGGTTATTAACAACGCTGCGCATTACGCTTTAATGACAGAAAAACGATAAACAGATGAACATCACGACTTAAGGCGCGACAGAAGAGGTTTCCCGCACCGCTTCCGACTCAGCAAACACGCCGTGATTCAGGTCAGTCACAATCGCGTTCATTCGTGCTTCGGTCAGGCCGTAATATCTGATGGCAATCGCGGTCAACAGATAGAACGCCGATGGGATAACCGAGAACAGTAACACGATGCCGTACAGCGCTTCAGCCGACTGCACACGGCTGCTTGACGCATAGCCATAATATGCCAGCACCCAACCAAGGATCGCCCCGCCGACTGCGACGCCCAGCTTGATGACAAAGATATTGGCCGCCACGTTCATGCCGGTAATACGGCGTTGGGTTTTCCATTCACCGTAGTTGTTGGCGTCAGTGATCATTGACCACTGGATGGCCGCATTCCCGCCCTGGACAAGCTGGATCAGGATATGCGCGAAAAGTGGGATCACCCAGTAATTCATCGGCAACATGAAGCACACCACACCCAATGCCGCATTGATGAGGTTTATCCAGAAAGAGAGTTTTACTTTGCAGAAGCGGGTGCCAAACGGTTTGGCCAGCACAGAGCCAAACATTGAGGCGAACATCCCGCCGAGCATAAACCAGCTGATGATATCCGCCCCTTCGCGCAGCACGCTGTTCACGAAATACACCACTGCCCCGCCGCGAATAACCACCGCCACCAGCATGGTGAAGTTATAAACCGACAATATCCGCCACTGATCGTTGCGGAATAAAATTTTAACGTCGCGGGCAATATTCAGATTTTCTTCTTTAATCGGCTGAACACGCTCTTTGGTGGTAAAGAAACAGACGATAAACATCAGACAGCCAATGACGCCAAATATCGCCATCGCGACCTGAACCCCGGTCGCTCTGTCTCCCGGATAAAGGTAATCTGCCAGCGGCAAAATTAACGCGGTGCCTAATGCGCCACCAATGGGGGTAATCGCAAAGCGCCAGGATTGCAGGGACAGACTTTCCTGCGGATCGGTGGTCAGCGCCGCGCCTAATGAGCAGTAGGGAATATTAATGGCGGTGTACATTAGGGTCATAAATATATACGCCGCGACGGCATAGACGACCTTTCCGCTGTCTGAGAAACTGGGAATAGAATAAACCAGCACACAACTCACGGCGAAGGGGATACAGATAGCCAATAGCCACGGGCGGAACCGTCCCCAGCGGGTGGCCGTCGCATCGGCAATGGCCCCCATTATCGGATCGGTAATCGCATCTAATATTCGAACCAGTAAAAACATGGTGCCCATTACCGCCGGAGGCAATCCATAAATATCGGTATAATACCAGGCGAGAATAGCGACCGATGAATCGAAAACGATATGACTGGCGGCATCACCAAGGCTATAGCCGACTTTTTCTCTGACAGATAACTTTACTCCTGCCACGATAGAGCTCCCCTTCAGTATTACGTTATGTAACCGGTTTCTTATGTGCCGCTATTTTTTGCACAGCCGGTGAAAGGCGGTCCATTATGTTTTTTTGCTAGTTTCTTATGTTTTTTGCTTTATGTGATCTCTGAGGGATCAAGGAGATATATTCTCGATTTTTTTGTTTTATTGCTCACATAACCGCGCGACGGGAAATTATCTGGAAAGGCGCAAAACGTTAACCCCGACACACGCCGGCTCTGATATTCGTCTATGGTTGTAAACAGCGGAATTTGCGCAACTAAAAGGAGAATCAACGATGAGAAAACCCGCTTTGCGCCGCCCTGATACACTTTACCTCGCCCTACAATTCACCCTCGGAGGAGCCCTGCTCTCGCTGAGTCTGACGTCGGCCCAGGCTGATGACGCCCTCGCCGCCACGCCGCAGCCGCCAGATATTTTATTGGGTCCGCTGTTTAATGATGTTCAGAGCGCGAAGCTGTTCCCCGATCAGAAAACCTTTGCCGATGCGGTGCCTAAGAGCGATCCGCTAATGATCCTTGCGGACTACCGGATGCAACGCAATCAGTCGAGTTTTGACCTGCGCCATTTCGTGGAAGTGAATTTCTCTCTGCCGCAGGAAAAGGACAAGTATGTGCCGCCTGCGGGCCAGAGCCTGCGTGAGCATATCGACGGCCTGTGGCCGGTACTGACACGTACCACCGACAGCGCCGCGAAGTGGGATTCCCTGCTGCCGCTGCCGAAACCGTATGTTGTGCCCGGCGGGCGTTTCCGCGAAGTCTATTACTGGGACAGTTATTTCACCATGCTGGGCCTGGCGGAGAGCGGCCACTGGGACAAAATCGAGGATATGGTCGGCAACTTCGCCTATGAAATTGACACCTGGGGCCATATTCCTAACGGCAATCGGACCTATTATCTGAGCCGCTCGCAGCCGCCGTTCTTCTCGATGATGGTGGAACTGCTGGCGAAACACGACAGCGACGCGCTGAAAAAATACCTGCCGCAGATGGAAAAAGAGCACGCCTACTGGATGGACGGTCAGGACGCGCTGCAAAACGGCGAGGCCAATAAGCGCGTAGTGAAACTCAATGATGGCGCGCTCCTTAATCGCTATTGGGATGACAAAGACACTCCGCGCCCGGAATCGTGGCTCGACGATGTAAATACCGCCAAAAGCAACCCGAACCGCCCGGCGACGGAAATTTACCGTGACCTGCGATCTGCCGCCGCGTCCGGTTGGGATTTCAGCTCACGCTGGATGGATGACCCGCAAAAACTGAGCACCATTCGCACGACAAGTATTGTGCCGGTCGACCTTAACGCCCTGATGTTTAAGATGGAAAAAATTATCGCCAGCGCCAGTAAAGCCGCGGGTGATGAGGCCAAAGCCACCCGTTACGATACGCTGGCAAGCGACCGTCAGAAGGCCATGGAGCAGTATCTGTGGAACGACAAAGAGGGCTGGTACGCCGATTACGATCTGAAAACGCATAAAGTCCGTAATCAGCTCACCGCCGCCGCGCTGTTCCCGCTGTACGTTAACGCGGCCTCGAACGACAGAGCGGCAAAAATGGCGACGGCAACGGAATCGCGGCTGCTGAAAGCGGGCGGGATTGCAACTACAACCATTAATAGCGGTCAGCAATGGGATTCCCCGAACGGCTGGGCACCGCTGCAATGGGTCGCCACCGAAGGGCTGCAAAACTACGGCAAGGATAAAATTGCGATGGATGTTTCCTGGCGATTCCTGACCAACGTGCAGCATACCTACGACAGCCAGCAAAAACTGGTGGAGAAATACGACATCACCTCCACCGGCACGGGCGGCGGCGGGGGCGAATATCCCTTGCAGGACGGTTTCGGCTGGAGTAACGGCGTGACGCTGAAAATGCTCGATTTGATTTGCCCGAAAGAAAAACCGTGCGACAACGTGCCCAAAACACGTCCGAACCCTGCGGCCAGTACGCCTGCCGCAACAAACACGCCCGCACCTGCCCCTACGACAAATTCACAATAACCCCATTTCAGCCTGCTACCAGAAATGGTAGCAGGTCTGCTCTGTCCTTTGCTTGACCTCACAAACGCAAACAATAATAATTCGCATTCTTTTTTACGAAAAATGACATTTTCGCACGTTTTGACACGGTGGCGCACAGGAGTGCCAGGCCGGGTTTCTTAGGATTATGCGATGAATAACACACTGCGCCTCAAACGTTCGTCAGCGCTTTGCGCCTTGGCGCTGGCATTCCCCTGCTCCTCTTTCGCCGAAGAAACGGTGGTGGTTACCGCTCAACCGGCTGAATCGGCAACCGCGCCGACCCAAGGCTATACGGTTAAATCCTCAACCGGTGCCACTAAAACCGATCAGCCGCTGATCACGACCGCACAGTCGGTGTCCGTGGTAACCCGTCAGCAGATGGAAGATCAGGGCGCGACTAACGTCAGCCAGGCGCTGAGCTATACGCCGGGTGTGTACAGCACCTTTGGCGGCTCTGCCACACGCTTCGACGCCATTTCACTGCGCGGCTACCACGGCGGCGACGTGGATAACATCTTCCTCGATGGCATGCGCCTGATGAGCGACGGCGGCAGCCACAACGTCATTCAGGTTGACCCGTGGTTCCTCGACCGTATTGATGTGATCAAAGGCCCCTCTTCCGCGCTGTATGGCCAAAGCGTACCCGGCGGGCTGGTGAACCTGACGTCTAAGCGCCCACAGTTTACCTCCGAAGGCCATATTCAGGCGTTTGGCGGCACCCAAGGCACGAAAGGCGCAGCGTTTGATTACACCGACGCGATAAACGATCAATGGGCGTATCGCGTGGTGGGCATCACCCGTAATACCGACACCCAGGTCGACAACACCCGCGAAGAACGTTATGCCATTTCCCCGTCGCTGCTGTGGCAGCCGGACTCTGATACCAGCCTGTTGCTGCGCGCGTATCTGCAAAAAGATCCGTCAGGTGGCTATCACGGTTCACTGCCGCTGGACGGCACGCGCTATGAACACAATGGTCGCAAGCTCAGCAACCATACCAATGAAGGCGACCCGAGCGACGGCTATCAGCGTCGAGAGCAGATTTACAGCTACGAATTCAATCACCAGTTCAATGATATTTGGTCCGTGTATTCAAGCGGCAGCTATACCCATTCCGACGTGAACCTCGACCAGGTTTATCAGGTGGGCTGGATGGGCGACAGCGATATGCTGGCCCGTGGCTACAGCGGTTCAACCGGGTCTCTCGACGGCTGGTCGACCGATAACCGCATTAAGGCGGATTTCAACACCGGTGACGTGTCGCACACCGTGGTGCTGGGCGGCGAATATCACCGCTTCCGCAATGACCTGTGGAGCCGTGCAGGCGGCGCATCTCCGCTCGATCCGTGGAGCGGCTATACCGCGCAGAATGGACATACCCTGACCTATAGCGACTATAACAATCGCCGCTATTACCAGGCCGGCCTGTATTTGCAGGATGAGATGGTGTGGAACCGCTGGCATGCGGATCTCTCCGCGCGCTATGACCGCATTGTTTCCGAGCAGGTGAGCGATACATTTGGCACCTCTTCGCGTCGTTCCGATGACCACATCAGCAGCCGTGCGTCCTTGCTTTACGCCTTTGAAAACGGTCTCTCGCCGTACATCAGCTACAGCCAGGCCATTACCCCTGCAATGCTGGCCGGCCCTGACGGGCAGTTGCTGAAACCGACCACCGCCGAGCAGTACGAAGCCGGGCTGAAATTCCAGCCACCAGGCACGGCGGACATGTACAGCATTGCGATGTATGACCTGACGCAGAAAGACGTGGCCACGCGTGATACCAATATCGCCACCGCCACCTTCCTGCCCGCCGGGAAAGTGCATTCTCAGGGTGTTGAACTGGAAGCGCGCAATCAGCTGACGCCGCGTCTGAGCACCATCGCGGGCTACACCTGGAACCGTCTGCGCTTTGCGGATACCAAAGATGGCACCGATGACAATACGCCGCAGCTGACGCCGGATCAGATGGCCTCATTCTGGGCACACTATAAGTTTGATTACGGGATTAGTGCGGGCGCGGGCGTACGTTATATCGGCAAGCAGTGGGCAGATGACGCGAATACCGAACGTCTGCCGTCGACGACGCTGTTGGATGCAATGATCCGTGCGGATCTGGGGGCGTGGACATCAACCCTGAAAGGCGCATATTTACAGGTTAATGCGAATAACCTGACCGACAGAGAGTATGTTTCCGGCTGCTACGGTACCAATAACTGCTATTGGGGCGCTGAACGTTCAGTGATTGCAACCGTCGGATATGATTTCTGATGCGTAGTTAGAAAAACGCCCGGTGGCGCTTCGCTGACCGGGCCTACCGTTTAAAAGTAGGCCCGGCAAGCGTGCGCCGCCGGGCAGTCATATTTATGCGTTGCGACGTACTAATCTGAATACCAGCAGCACCACAATGGCACCCACTACCGCCACGAGGAAACTGTGCATATTAAAGCCGGAAACGCTGCCGATACCAAACATGGTAGCCAGCCAGCCACCAACCACGGCGCCGACGATCCCCAGAATACAGGTAAGAATAAAACCGCCGCCGTCACGACCCGGCATAATCAGTTTCGCAATAATGCCCGCAATCAGTCCAAAAATAATCCAGGTCAGAATACCCATTTTAACCACCCTCCAAAATAAACAAAAATAACCACAAATTAAACGCGACTATTGTGCGCTTTGGTTCACTTAAGTATAGGTAAACATTCCCAAAAAGAAGCGAATCGACTAAAAAATTTATCCGTTAAAAAATTTTCACCCGTTTGTATTAAGTTCTGTTTGGCGCTGCCGATAGTTGATCGAATCTCTGTCGATAAGGAGCACCCTGGCGTGAATCATTACAATGAGCAATTCCTTAAACAAAATCCGCTGGCAGTGTTAAACGTGCTTCGTGATTTACACCGCGACCACGTCCCTTTGCGTGTATCGTGGGATACGTCGCAATTTATTACCCGTATTCTCGATATCTCTTCTCAGGCGCTGATCGTCGATTACGGCAGCCAGGAATATGAAAACCGCGCTGTTCAGCGCGCGGAAAACATTACGCTCTCCGCCGAAACGCAAGGCGCGAAAATTGAATTTACGGTGCCGAAGATAACGTCCGGCCAGTTCCTCGATTTGCCCGCTTTCACGATGCCCGTGCCGCCGTCGCTGTGGTTTGTGCAGCGCCGCGAGTTTTTCCGCATTTCCGCCCCACTGCATCCGGTGTATTACTGCAAGGCGAAACTGCCTGATAACAGCGACGTGCGTTTTCGTTTGTGTGATTTGTCACTCGGTGGCATGGGCGCATTGCTGGACAGCGCGCCGTCTGCGGCCCTGACATCGGGAGTGATGCTCCCGCAAATGGAGCTGGATATGGGGGAATGGGGGAAGTTTCATTTCGACGCGCAGTTGCTTTCACTGAGCGAGCGGAAGGTGGTAGACAGCAAAAATGATACGATCAGCACGCCGCGCCTGAGCTTTCGTTTTCTCAACGTCAGCCCGGCGATTGAGCGCACGCTCCAGCGAATTATCTTCTCTCTGGAGCGTGAGGCTCGCGAACGCGCGAATAAAGTGCGTTAGTCAATCGCGTCCATGGCTTTCTGTACTTTCCAGATATAGCGTGGCGCTTGTGATGAAGGGTGATTCTCGACGATATACTCGAAGAACTCATCCTTATCCATGCGGTTAATCTTCTTGATCGCCGTTTTACGGTCTGAGGAGAAGGTGCGCAGCAGTGCGCCCGCGCCGTTAACGTAGGAAGTGACCAGTGCATACTGCATCACTTCCGGATCCTCAATACCCGCCAGCACGCCGTGTTCAAGGATGCTGAAGTACGCGGTGCCCATCGAGATATTACGTTCAGGGTTTTTGAGCTCGCTGACAGACGGATCCCCCTTCCAGCCCATATAGCGGTATACTTCGCGCCCGGCGGTGGAAGGTTTGAGCTGCATCAGGCCCACAGCGCCAGATTTACTGACCACATTCGGGTTACCACCTGATTCAACCGCGATAATGGCGGTGATGAACTTAGGGTCGAGTCCCCACGCCGCACCGGCTTTCTGGCTGATGGGCATCCACTGCATCGCCCGCTGAACGGGTACCGTCGGGTTATACGGTGGATTGCGGTAATCGTTTTTCGGTTTTGAACTACATCCGGCCAGCAAGACAAATAAAACTACAAACCATCTCAATTTCACGCTTCTATCCTTTTCACTGAAGTGTGCTGCGCTAATGACAACGCGATGTTCAGGCGGCATGATAACTGTTTCATTCTCTGCAAGGAATTGCCATGACTCTGTTTCATCTGATTGCTCCCTCGGGCTATTGCATTAACCAACAGGCCGCCACCCGCGGGATTGCGCGCCTGGAGGAGGCCGGATACCAGGTCAATAATCAGCGCATTCTCACGCGTCGCCAGCAGCGTTTTGCCGGTACGGAAGCGGAACGCGCGGGCGATATCAATGCGCTGGCGACACTTTCTGGTCGCGATAACCTCGTATTAGCGGTGCGCGGCGGCTACGGCGCCAACCGTATAATGGACATGATTGACTGGAAAGCCATCGCGTTACGCCAGCAAAACGATCCGCTGCTGATTTGTGGTCATAGCGATTTCACCGCCATTCAGATGGCGCTGCTATGCGAAGGGGTTATCACCTTCAGCGGGCCCATGCTGGCGGGTAATTTCGGCGCTGAAACGCTCAATGAATTTACCCTCGAGCACTACTGGCGCGCGATGCGAAACGGCGCGTTCTCCGTGGAATGGCAGGGTAATGGCCGGGCCTGCGACGTGAACGGCACACTGTGGGGCGGCAATCTGGCGATGCTGGTGTCGCTCATCGGCACGCCGTGGCTGCCGCAAATCGACGACGGCATTCTGGTGCTGGAAGACATTAACGAACACCCGTTCCGCGTAGAACGTATGCTCCTGCAACTGTTCCACGCCGGTATTCTGGGCCGTCAGCGGGCGATTGTGCTCGGCAGCTTTAGTGGCGCAGAACCGAACGATTACGATGCGGGTTACGATTTGCCGGTGATGATCGACTATCTGCAATCGCGGTTAACTATCCCGATCATCAGCGGGCTGGATTTTGGTCACGAACAGCGCACGGTGACGCTACCGCTGGGTTCGCAGGCACGTCTGGTGCACAACACGAAGTCCACCACGCTGTCGATGACGGGCCATCCGGTCATCAGTGGAGAAAAAAAATATTGATTGCTCTTATAAATCCGTCGCTTTACATACATATATGATAACGTTTTACCATTAAGTCACGCGATATAGGGAGTACGTGAACGTTGGATGCCGGGGCAATAATCAGTCTGTTTATTCTGGGGTCGGTGCTGGTCACCTTCAGTATTTTACTCAGTTCCTTTTCTTCCCGACTCGGTATCCCGATTCTGGTGATCTTCCTTGCTATCGGCATGCTGGCCGGTATCGATGGCATTGGTGGCATTCCGTTTGATAATTACCCCTTCGCGTACATGGTCAGTAACCTCGCTCTGGCGGTCATTCTGCTCGATGGCGGGATGCGCACCCAGGCAAGTTCATTTCGCGTCGCACTGGGTCCGGCGCTGTCCCTGGCAACGGTTGGCGTGCTGATCACCTCCGGGCTCACCGGGATGATGGCTGCGTGGCTGTTCCACCTTGATTTGATTGAAGGCATGTTGATTGGCGCCATTGTCGGCTCGACGGATGCGGCAGCGGTGTTCTCGCTGTTGGGCGGCAAAGGGCTGAACGAACGTGTCGGCTCGACGCTGGAAATTGAATCCGGCAGCAATGACCCGATGGCGGTGTTTCTCACCATCACCCTGATTGAGATGATCCAGCAGCACGAAACCGGGCTGAGCTGGATGTTCGCGGTGCATATCATTCAACAGTTCGGGCTGGGGATCCTGATTGGCCTCGGCGGCGGTTACCTGGTGTTGCAGATGATCAACCGCATTTCCCTGCCTGCCGGGCTGTATCCGCTGTTAGCACTGAGCGGCGGGATCATGATTTTCGCGGTCACGACGACGCTCGACGGCAGCGGCATTCTGGCGGTGTATCTGTGCGGTTTTCTGCTCGGTAACCGTCCGATTCGCAACCGTTACGCGATTTTGCAGAACTTTGATGGTCTGGCCTGGCTGGCGCAAATCGGCATGTTCCTGGTGCTCGGCCTGCTGGTGACCCCGTCTGATTTATTACCCATCGCCATTCCGGCGCTGATGCTGTCCGCGGGGATGATTTTCTTTGCCCGTCCGCTGTCGGTATTTATCGGCCTGCTGCCGTTCCGCGGCTTTAACCTGCGCGAACGCGTGTTTATCAGCTGGGTTGGCCTGCGCGGCGCGGTGCCTATCATCCTCGCAGTATTCCCGATGATGGCAGGGCTTGAGAACGCGCGATTGTTCTTCAACGTCGCCTTCTTCGTGGTGCTGATTTCTCTGCTGTTGCAGGGGACGTCGCTCTCCTGGGCGGCAAAAAAAGCCAAAGTGGTGGTGCCGCCGGTCGGCTGGCCGGTGTCGCGCGTGGGGCTGGATATTCACCCGGAAAACCCGTGGGAGCAGTTTGTGTATCAGCTGAGTGCCGACAAATGGTGCGTTGGCGCTGCGCTTCGGGATTTGCATATGCCACGCGATACCCGAATTGCCGCGCTGTTCCGGGACAATGTGCTGCTGCATCCGACGGGCAGTACCCGTTTGCGCGAAGGCGATGTGCTGTGCGTGATTGGCCGCGAGCGGGATTTACCGTTGCTGGGCAAGCTGTTCAGCCAGTCGCCGCCGGTGGCGTTGGATCAGCGATTCTTTGGCGACTTTATTCTTGAGGCCAGCGCCAAGTTTGCCGATGTAGCGATGGTTTATGGTCTCGACGTCGAGGAAGAATTCCGCGATAACCAGCAGTCGCTGGGAGAGATTGTGCAGCACTTGTTAGGCGCGGCGCCGGTCGTCGGTGACCAGGTCGAGTTTGCCGGGATGGTCTGGACCGTGGCGGAGAAAGAGGACAACGCGGTGCTGAAAGTGGGCGTTCGCGTGGCAGAAGAAGAAGTGGAGTAGTTTCAGGTTTATCCAGTGGTGCGGCCTGATGCCCTCTCCCCGACCCTCTCCCACAGGGAGAGGGAGAAAACTCTCGGCTTATGCGAGAGAGGGAAAGACACGTTACTCAATCACAACCGGTACGCGCAGCGCCAGGGCGCACATCAACTCGTAGCCCACGGTGCCGCAGCAGCTCGCCACGTCGTCGATTTTAATCTCTTTACCCCACAGCTCGACTGGCGTGCCAATCCCGGCCTGTGGACACGGCGTTAAATCCACCGCCAGCATATCCATCGACACCCGCCCTACCGTTCCAGTACGAACCCCGTCCACCAGTACCGGCGTGCCGTCCGGCGCATTGCGCGGATAACCATCGGCATAGCCACAGGCCACAATCCCGATGCGCTGCTCCTGCTGGGCCTTGTATAACCGTCCGTAGCCTACGGTGTCGCCCGCTTTAAGATTCTGCACCGCAATAATCTCGCTGTTGAGGCTCATCACCGGTTTTAGACCGCTGTTGGCAATATCCTGCCATTTGCCGGACGGCGACGCACCGTAAAGCACAATGCCCGGACGAACCCAGTCGAAATGCGCTTCCGGGTGCCACAGCGTCGCCGCTGAGTTGGCAAGCGAACGCGGACAGTCAAGCCCTTCCGCCGCCTGTTCTATCTTTTCCATCGCCTCGGTGATGCCGTCGGGATTTTCCGCGTCGGCAAAGTGGGACATCAACGTCATGTCGCTGATATTGCTCATCGCACGCAATTGCTGCCAGACGGTATACACCTTATCAGGCGTAAATCCGAGGCGATTCATACCGCTGTTCACTTTGACGTAGACGTCCAGCGGCGCTTTCAGCCTGGCGTTTTGCAGCGCTTTCAGTTGCCAGTTGCTGTGCACGGTTGTGGTCAGGCGGTACTGGTCATACAGCGGTAAATCGTCAGCGTGGAAAAAGCCTTCCAGCATCAGAATCGGCCCTTTCCAGCCGCGTTCACGCAGCAGGACAGCCTCCTCCAGATTGAGCAGTGCAAAACCATCCGTATCGTTCAGCGCACTCCAGATTCGTTCGATTCCATGACCATAGCCGTTCGCTTTAACCACCGACCAGACGCGGGAATCCGGTGCCGCAGATCGCACCACTACAAGGTTCTGCCGCAGCGCCTTTAAATCGAGGCTGGCTACAACGGGACGTGACATAACGGCTCCTTAATTGTGCGCGCCGTGCAAATGCTGAGGGCGCGAAGGCGTAAAACCTGACTGATAGCGGGCCACGCCCAAATCCTCGTACGGAATCGCAGGCGTGCGCCCAGAAAGCAGATCGCTGAGTAGCTGTCCGGAGCCGCAGGCCATGGTCCAGCCCAGCGTGCCGTGCCCGGTGTTCAGCCATAAATTTTTATACGGTGTGCGTCCCACAATCGGCGTGCCGTCCGGCGTCATTGGCCGCAGCCCGGTCCAGAAGGTGGCCTGTTCAACGTGCCCCCCACGCGGAAACAGGTCGCGGACAACCATTTCCAACGTCTCGCGGCGCGCACGCAGCAGTTCGGTGTTGAAGCCGACAATTTCTGCCATGCCGCCGACGCGGATCCGGTTATCAAATCGTGTTATCGCAATTTTGTAGGTTTCATCAAGAATAGTCGATACCGGCGCGCCATTGTCCTCTTTGACCGGGATAGTCAGCGAGTAGCCTTTCAGCGGGTAGACCGGGATATCAATGATGCCTTTCAGCATCGAGGTCGAATACGAGCCAAACGCCATGACGTAGGCATCGGCTTTGATGACTTCATCGCCGCATTTCACGCCGTAAATTTTGTCGCCTTCCGACAGCAGTTTGTCCACCGGCGTGTTGTAGCGAAACACCACGCCCGCCTCTTCCGCCATTTTCGCCAGACGCTGAGTGAAGAGCTGGCAGTCGCCGGTTTCGTCGTTAGGCAAGCGCAGCCCGCCGGTAAGCTTGTGCGCCACCTCCGCCAGCGCAGGCTCCACCTCTGCCAGACGGTTGGCTTCCAGCAGCTGATACGGCACGCCAGCGTCCTGTAGCACCGCGATGTCGCGGGTGGCGTTTTCATACTGCTGTTCGGTGCGGAAAAGTTGCAGCGTGCCGCCCTGACGGCCTTCGTATTCGATGCCCGTGCTGTCGCGCAGCGCCATCAGGCAGTCGCGGCTGTATTCCGCCAGCCGCACCATGCGGCCTTTATTTTCCATGTAGTGGCGGATGTCGCAGTTGCGTAGCATCTGCCACATCCATTTCAGCTGAGTCGACGTGCCGTCGAGGCTGATGGCCAGCGGCGCATGGCGCTGGAACATCCATTTTATCGCCTTCAGCGGCACACCCGGTGCGGCCCACGGTGCAGCATAGCCGGGAGAAATTTGTCCGGCGTTGGCGGCACTGGTTTCCAGCGCTGGGCCCGGCTCCCGGTCGATGACCGTGACGTCATGTCCAGCCTGACGTAAATACCAGGCGCTGGCCACGCCCACTACCCCACTTCCGAGGATAACCACTCGCATAGCGACTCCAGATTCGTAAAAGAACAATCTTCTGATTACAAATTGATAACTCAGACGAAAATATTATTCAACATACGCTTTTTTTATGGTGACTTACCTCACACATGCCCATATCACAAAGGTATGCGCGGTTTTGAAATCTCCTGCTGCGGCGCTATTTTCGTCAGAACAATATTCTGGTAATTATGAATTTTGTCGCCGTTAGCGCAGGGAAATCTCGAAGAAAAATATTTGCTGTTCGCGCGTTCAGGCGGCGGTGTTCTATTCTTGATAGTGAGGCTCTCCACACAGAGAGGGCCGCCAACAATGAGGGCGCGCTAATGGCTACGATTGACTCCATGAATAAGGACACCACACGTCTGAGCGATGGACCCGACTGGACCTTCGAGCTGCTGGATACCTATCTGGCGGAAATCGACCGGGTGGCGAAACTCTACCGCCTCGATACCTATCCCCATCAAATCGAAGTCATTACCTCCGAGCAGATGATGGATGCCTATTCCAGCGTCGGGATGCCTATTAACTATACCCACTGGTCGTTTGGCAAAAAGTTCATCGAAACCGAGCGGCTCTACAAACACGGCCAACAGGGGCTGGCGTATGAAATCGTCATTAACTCCAACCCGTGTATCGCCTATCTGATGGAAGAGAACACCATGACCATGCAGGCGCTGGTCATGGCGCACGCCTGCTATGGGCACAACTCTTTCTTCAAAAATAACTATCTGTTCCGCAGCTGGACCGACGCCAGTTCGATTGTCGATTACCTGATTTTCGCGCGTAAATACATTACCGAGTGCGAAGAGCGTTACGGCGTGGACGAGGTCGAAAAACTGCTCGACTCCTGTCATGCGCTGATGAACTACGGCGTCGACCGCTACAAACGCCCGCAGAAAATTTCGCTACAAGAAGAGAAAGCGCGACAGAAAAGCCGCGAGGAATATCTGCAAAGCCAGGTGAATACCCTGTGGCGTACGCTGCCGAAGAGAGAAGAAGAGAAAACCGTGGCAGAGGCCCGGCGCTATCCGTCCGAAGCGCAGGAAAATCTGCTCTACTTTATGGAAAAAAATGCCCCGCTGCTCGAATCCTGGCAGCGTGAGATCCTGCGCATTGTGCGTAAGGTCAGCCAGTATTTTTATCCGCAAAAACAAACCCAGGTGATGAACGAGGGCTGGGCAACATTCTGGCACTACACCATCCTGAATCATCTGTATGACGAAGGGAAAGTGACCGAGCGGTTTATGCTGGAGTTTTTGCACAGCCATACCAACGTGGTATTCCAGCCGCCCTACAACAGCCCGTGGTACAGCGGGATTAACCCGTACGCGCTCGGTTTTGCGATGTTCCAGGACATCAAACGCATCTGCCAGTCGCCGACGGAAGAGGATAAATATTGGTTCCCGGACATCGCAGGCTCCGACTGGCTCGAAACGCTGCATTTTGCGATGCGCGACTTTAAAGATGAGAGCTTCATCAGCCAGTTCCTGTCACCGAAAGTGATGCGTGATTTCCGCCTGTTTACCGTGCTCGATGACGATCACAATAACTTTCTGGAAATTGCTGCGATCCACAATGAGGAAGGCTATCGGGAAATTCGTAACCGGCTGTCATCGCAGTACAACCTGAGTAATCTGGAGCCCAATATTCAGGTCTGGAATGTGGATTTGCGCGGGGATCGCTCTCTGACGCTACGCTATGTGCCGCACAACCGCGCGCCGCTGGATATGGGCCGTCGCGAAGTGCTCAAGCACGTGCACCGCCTATGGGGCTTTGATGTGATGCTGGAACAGCAGAATGCCGACGGCAGCGTCGAACTGCTGGAGCGCTGCCCTCCGCGACAAAATCTCCTGTGACAGAAACGCAAAAGCCGGGTTTTCACCCGGCTTTTTACTGACTGCGTTGTGATTAACGGCCGTGAATGGCCAAATCACCCGGCAGCGTTTTCTGCATTTTGTGCCAGACCAGGCCGGACTCGTGGCCGTAACGACGCACAGTTTCATAGACCTGTTCGTGGTCGCCCTGCTCACACACTTTTGTCAGCTGATGGTAGAAGCCCAGCGCCAGGCTGCGCGCTTCCGGATTGGCAAAATAGTGGCGACCAATGCGGGTGTACAGCCCTTTCATGCCGTTAAGGATCAGACCATAAATCGGGTTGCCTGAAGCAAACGCCAAACCGCGGAAAATACTGTAGTCGAGCTCAGCAAACGCGTCGGCGTGATCTTCCACTTCTCGTGCGGTAGCCAGCACTTTCAGCGCGTCTTCCGGATGCTGACGGAACGCGGTGCGGATAAAGATGGTTGCAATGTTGGTACGCACAGAGAGCAGATTGTCGATCAGCTGCGGCACGCGGTCGTGATCGAGACGCGCCAGCGTTTCCAGAATGTTTAAGCCCGAGGTTTCCCAGAAATTGTTCACTTTGGTGGGTTTACCATGCTGAATGGTCAACCAGCCGTCTCGAGCCAGACGCTGTAAAACTTCTCGAAGGGTGGTGCGTGTGACACCGATCAGTTCAGAAAGCTCACGCTCTGCGGGGAGAATAGTGCCTGGGGCAAAACGGTTATTCCAGATACTTTCAATGATGTACTCTTCCGCGAAACCCGCCGGGCTCTGCGCCTTAATGACCATAGTGAGATTTCCATTACACAGCGTTGCTAATATTGAACTCATCATACCAGAGCCGATAAGGGGCAGATAGCGCATCACCGCAATTAAAAGGGGATCGCTGTTTAATTTTAAAAATTTAGTTCCCCCCGGCTTTGCTTGCTTGCAGCGGCTTCAGGGCGGATACTTGATGGTTCATTTCCAGTAATTTGCTTACTTTTGACGGGATCGGAAATCTGTCGTGGATATATCAACCTCTCGCGCGCTGTGGCGCAACTTTCTCGGTCAGTCACCGGACTGGTACAAACTGACACTCCTGCTGTTTTTGGTTATCAACCCTGTTGTCTTCTTCATTGATCCGTTTATCGCGGGTTGGTTACTGGTGGCGGAATTTATCTTTACGCTGGCAATGGCGCTGAAATGTTATCCCCTCCTTCCCGGCGGCCTGCTGGCGATTGAAGGCGTGATGATTGGCATGACCAGCGCTGAACACGTGCGTGAAGAAATTGCCAGTAACCTCGAAGTGCTGCTTTTGCTGATCTTCATGGTCGCGGGCATCTATTTTATGAAGCAGCTGTTGCTGTTCATTTTCACTCGCCTGTTGCTGACCATTCAAAGCAAGATGCTGTTGTCGGTCGCCTTCTGCCTCGCCGCCGCATTTTTATCGGCGTTTCTGGATGCGTTGACAGTGGTGGCGGTGATCATCAGCGTCGCGGTCGGGTTCTACGGCATTTATCATCGGGTGGCATCAGCGCGTCCGACCGATAGCGACATGCTCGATGACAGCCATATCGACATCCACAACAAAGAAGTGCTCGAGCAGTTCCGCAGCTTTCTGCGAAGCCTGATGATGCATGCCGGTGTGGGGACAGCGCTCGGCGGTGTGACGACGATGGTTGGAGAACCGCAAAACCTGATCATCGCCAAAGCCGTGGGCTGGCATTTTGGCGAGTTCTTCCTGCGGATGCTACCGGTCACGCTCCCCGTGTTCTTCTGCGGGCTGTTGACCTGTATGCTGGTCGAAAAATTCAAACTGTTTGGCTACGGCGAACAGCTTCCGACCAGTGTGCGCGCCGTACTGAAAGATTTTGACGTGAAAAGCAGCCAGGAGCGTACGCGTCAGGAAACGCTCAAACTGGTGATTCAGGGCATTATCGGCGTCTGGCTGGTTATCGCACTGGCGCTGCATCTGGCGGAAGTGGGCCTGATTGGGCTGACGGTAATCATCTTTGCGACCTCGCTGACCGGCGTGACCGATGAGCATGCCATCGGCAAAGCGTTCACTGAAGCGCTACCGTTTACCGCGCTGTTGACCGTATTCTTTGCCGTGGTGGCGGTGATTATCGACCAGCATCTGTTTGAACCGATCATCAGCTATGTATTGCAGGCGTCTCCGCACGCGCAGCTGTCGCTGTTTTATCTGTTCAATGGCTTGCTCTCGTCAATTTCCGATAACGTGTTTGTCGGTACGGTGTATATCAACGAGGCGAAATCTGCGCTGGAGCATGGGGCAATTTCTCAGCCACAGTTTGAGCTGCTGGCGGTGGCGATTAACACCGGCACCAATCTGCCGTCGGTGGCGACACCGAATGGTCAGGCGGCGTTTCTGTTCCTGCTGACCTCAGCCCTCGCCCCGCTGATTCGCCTTTCGTATGGCCGTATGGTGTGGATGGCGCTGCCATACACCATCGTGCTGACGATTGTCGGCCTGCTGTGCGTAGAGCTTACGTTGATGCCTTACACCGAGTGGATGACCGCTCACGGCTGGATAACAAGTCCCTCTCTGCCTGCCCATTAAACGCCCTCTGAATAACGCCCGGAACCTTTTCCGGGCGATTCACTCCCTTTTACGTAATTATTCACGCCTGCATAGTGGCGCGGTAAATGTTTTCGTTTAAACTGCGGTGTCTTAGCATGTTCCAGGGAAATGATTATGTTGCGATTTTTAAACCAGTGCTCACGCGGTCGCGGAGCGTGGTTATTACTGGCGTTAACCGCTTTTGCGCTGGAGATGGTGGCGCTGTGGTTCCAGCACGTGATGCTGCTGAAACCTTGCGTACTGTGTATCTATGAGCGCAGCGCATTGTTCGGCGTGATGGGTGCAGGTCTTGTCGGTGCCATCGCCCCGACATCACCGCTGCGTTATGCCGGTATTCTGATTTGGATTTACAGCGCCTGGCGTGGCGTTCAGCTGGCGTGGGAACACACCATGATCCAGCTGCATCCGTCCCCGTTCCAGACCTGCGACTTTGCCGCTCGCTTCCCGAGCTGGCTGCCGCTGGATAAGTGGCTGCCGCAGGTGTTTGTTGCATCGGGTGATTGCGCCGAGCGTCAGTGGTCATTCCTGACCCTGGAAATGCCACAATGGCTGGTGGGGATTTTTGTCGTCTTCCTGGTCATCGGCCTGCTGGTGTTGATTGCCCAGCCATTCAAACCGAAAAAGCGCGACCTCTTCGGAAGGTAAAAGCAAAACGGCAACCAAGGTTGCCGTTTTTATGTCTGCTCCCTGTCCCTGTGGGAGAGGGTCGGGGTGAGGGCATCAGACCGCACAAGGTAAAAGCAAACGGCAATCCTGAGATTGCCGTTTTAGTGTCTGCTCCCTCTCCCTGTGGGAGAGGGTCGGGGTGAGGGCATCAGACCGCACAACCCTTTTTATGCCCTTCCCTGCGCCCAGTACGCCATAAAGCTCGCACACTCCCGGTTGAGTTGCTGTTCCTCAATCAAGCTGCGCCGCAGGTTTTTCACCAACGTTGATTCCGCCGCCACCCAAGCCTGAAAACCCTCGGCCTCACTCGCCCTTTCCCACAGCAGCGAACCGTCCAGACTCTGCTCTTCCGTCGACTGCTCGCGAGCCAGCGCATATGCCGGGATCGTTACTTCGCGTTCTACTACACTCAGCAAGTCATCCTGCTTTTCGCGCGCCAGCCAATGTACGTCTGCGAAAGGGAAAACCTTCATCTGGAAATCTGCTTCCTGGGGCACCGTGAAAAAGGCCTGCACGCGTGGCGGATTCGTTTTTTTTGCCAGCTGCTCCAGAATCCCCATTGCCGCAGGCAGTGCCGTTTCGTCAGCAATTAGCAGCGCCTGCCGCACGCTGTCGTTGTCCAGCCATTCATATCCGCCGCTGTCCTCGTCAGAGGCACCATTCGGGGCCACCATTTGCAGTGCATCACCCGGCCTGGCGTGCGTCGCCCAACACGACGCTGGCCCGCCGTCACCGTGTAGCACAAATTCCACGTCCACTTCCTGCGCATTCACCCGTAACTCGCGCAGCGTGTAGGTGCGCATCACCGGACGTTTCGCTTTCGGCAACGCCAGATAATCCTGATACCAGCTGTCGCTCACCGTCATGGTGGCCGTTTCTTCCCCCTCGGCGGCGAAGAGCAGCTTGATGCGTTGATCGGGCGATTCATGTTTCATCCGCGCCACATCAGGCCCAGTGAACACGCAGCGTAAAAGTGAAGGCGAAACCTGAATCCGTCGCGCTAAGACGACGTTAAAAATACGATAGCCCGCGGCCATATTACGGCTCCTGTCGAGGGAAACGGCGTTCCGGCTCTGTCTGACCACGCGCGGAATACCGCCACAAAGTGTGGGTAAATCATAGAGATAATGAAAACAAATATGACAAAATGAGTTGCCAGTGTAAACAGAATGAATATCATAACGATAATTATTATCAATGTTGACACATTCTTACCTTCTGTTACGACTATCGGGAAATGGATAACGATGAAGCGCAGCACTCTTTGGATGTTGAACCCTTGTTTACTGGCCATGCTTTCCGCCTCGGCGTGGGCTGAAACGCAAAAGGAAGACACGCTAGTGGTGTCCGCCAGCCGGGCCAATCACACTGTTGCCGATATGGCACAAACTACGTGGGTCATTGAACAAGCGGACATTGAGCAGCAGGTTCAGGGCGGCAAAGAGTTAAAAGAGGTGCTGGCGCAGCTGATCCCAGGTATGGACGTCAGCAGCCAGGGACGCACCAACTACGGCATGAATATGCGTGGACGCTCGATGATGGTAATGGTGGATGGCGTGCGCCTGAACTCCTCCCGCAGCGACAGCCGTCAGTTGGATTCCATCGATCCGTTCAACATTTCACGCATCGAAGTCATTTCCGGGGCCACCTCGTTGTACGGCGGCGGCAGCACCGGCGGGTTGATTAATATCGTCACCAAAAAAGGCCAGCCGGAAACTGAAGTGGAATTCCAGTCCGGTGGGAAAAGCGGTTTTAACAGCCATAACGATCATGATGAGAATATTGCGGCGGCGGTAAGCGGCGGAAACGATAACGCCTCCGGCCGCCTGTCTGTGGCATATCAGCGTTACGGCGGTGGGTATGACGGCAATGGCGATGAGGTGATTATTGATAATACCCAGACCGGTCTGCAGTATTCCGACCGCCTGGACATCATGGGCACCGGCACAATTAACATTGATGACCACCAACAGCTCCAACTGACAACGCAGTATTACAAGAGCCAGTCCGACGGCAAACACGGCCTGTTCCTCGGGGATAACTTCTCAGCGGTCACCGGTGATGACGACGCGTATAACAAGGGGAATCTTGATTCCGATCGCCTGCCGGGTACGGAACGTCATTTAATCAACCTGCAATACGCCAATACCGATGTCTGGGGGCAGGATCTGGTGGCGCAAATTTACTATCGCGACGAAAGCCTGACGTTCTACCCCTTCCCGACACTGAGCAAAGGTGCCGTCACCAGTATTGGCGCATCACAGCAAAAAACGGATTTTTACGGCGGGAAGCTGACGCTGAACAGTAAGCCGGTGGATAACCTGAATCTGACCTGGGGCGTCGATATCGATCATGAATCGTTTAACGCCAACCAGCAGTTCTTCGATCTTGACAAAGCCGCAGCCAGCGGCGGGATGAAGCTCGACAACGCCTATAATGTCGGCCGTTATCCAGGCTACAGCATCACTAACCTCGCCCCGTTCCTCCAGGCAAGCTATGACATTAGCGCCATCACCTTAACCGGCGGGGTGCGTTACCAGTACACCGAAAACAAGGTCGACGACTTTATCGGCTATTCGCAGCAACAGGCGATCGCTAACGGGAAAGCGACCTCCGCTGATGCGGTGCCGGGCGGTAAAACCGACTACAACAACTTGCTGTTCAACGCCGGGATCCTCGGCCACCTCACCGACCGCCAGCAGTTGTGGTTTAACTTCTCGCAGGGCTTTGAAATTCCTGACTTGGCGAAGTATTACGGCTCCGGGAATTACACCCTGGTTGACGGCCATTACCACCTGAATAACAGCGTGAACGTCAATGATTCCAGACTCGACGGTATTAAAGTCAACGCGTATGAACTGGGCTGGCGTTTAACCGGCGACAACCTGCGCACTCAGGTCGCGGCGTATTATTCGCTGTCCGATAAAACCATCAACATCAATAAATCCGACATGACCATCTCGTTGGAAGACGATAAGCGTCGTATTTACGGGGTTGAAGGCCAAGTGGATTATTTCTTCACCGCCAGCGACTGGAGTCTCGGTTCGAACTTTAACGCCATCAAATCGGAAACCCGTGAGAACGGCAAATGGGAGAAACTGACGGTAGACAGCGCCAGCCCGTCAAAAGTGAGCGCATGGGTAAACTGGGCGCCGGGAGACTGGGGTTTACGCGTGCAGAGCACCCAGACGTTTGACGTATCGGACAACGACGGCAATAAAATTGACGGCTATAACACCGTCGATTTCCTCGGGAGCTACACCCTGCCAGTCGGTAAAGTCAGCTTCAGCGTGGAAAACCTGCTGGATGAAGAGTACACCACCGTCTGGGGCCAGCGCGCACCAGGGCTGTACAGCCCAACCTACGGCGCGCCGGGTTTATACACCTACAAAGGCCGTGGTCGTACTTTTGGCCTGAATTACTCCGTACTTTTCTGATACCCATAATAAACGCCACCGGCATGACTGCGGGTGGCGTTTTCTTATCACAACGGTTAGCTGCGATTCGGGTGATTCAGGATATGATCTTCCCAGTCTCGCACTTCCGATTCTGGTACCGCAATATGGCGCACCGAAATACGTTCGCCGTGCATCGCCGCTTTTGAACCCGTCAACAGCGGGTGCCACGTCGGCAGCGGTTTACCTTCCGCCAGCAGGCGATACGCGCAGGTGTGCGGCAACCATTCAAAGGTCGGCAGATTATCGCGAGTCAGTTTGATGCAGTCCGCTTCATATTCGAAACGACGCTCGTAGTTACGGCACTGGCAGGTTTTGATGTTCAGCTGGCGACAGGCGACGTTGGTGAAGTAAATTTCATCACTGTCTTCATCCATCAGCTTGTTCAGACAGCATTGACCGCAGCCATCGCACAAAGACTCCCACTCGACGTCGGTCATTTGCTCGAGAGTTTTGCTTTGCCAGAAGGGTGTGTCGCTCATAGAAATGTCCGCCATTGGAAACCAGGGTGCACCTTATAACCAGTCTGGCAGACGGATGCAAGTTTTGCCGCCCGAGAGGGCGGCAATTGATGCTTACAGCACGCGGGTCGTGAGGGAATTCCCGTTGAAGGAGACTTCCAGCTCATCGCCACTGTTCAGCGGGCCTACGCCTTCCGGCGTACCGGTCAGGATAACGTCCCCACTTTTCAGGGTGAAGAAGCGGCTCATGTAGGCAATCAGCGGCACAATTTTGTGGATCATGTCAGCCGTGGAGCCCTGCTGGCGAACTTCACCGTTAACTTTCAGGCCCAGCGGCGTATTCTGCGGATCACTGTGGAACTCGCTTGCCGGAATAAACCCGGAGATGGGGCAGGAATTATCAAACCCTTTTGCTTTTTCCCACGGCTGCCCTGCTTTCTTCATCTTGCCCTGAAGGTCACGCAGCGTGAGATCCAGCGCTACGCCATAGCCGGCAATCGCTTTCAATACGTGTTCTTCAGTCGCCTGACGCAGCGTGCCGCCAATCAGCACAGCCAGTTCAACTTCATGATGCACAGAACCCAGCCCTTCCGGTAACACCAGCGGCTGGCGAATATCGCACAGCGCGGTTTCGGGCTTAATAAACAGTACCGGCTCTTCCGGCGTCGCACTGCCCATTTCCTGAATGTGTTTCGCGTAATTACTGCCTACACAAACCACTTTACTGACCGGGTAATCCAGTAGCGCGCCCTGCCAGTTATGATGTTGATACATGCCTGCTCCTGTCGTTGCGTTATTGTTTTCCGCTCGCCTGGAGATGTTGCTTGAGTAAATTTTCCGGCGGAGGGGGAATTTGCAGATAATAGCCTTGGTCGACTAAGGCCTGCTTGACCTTTTCCAGGTCGGCATTGACCAGTTTTTTACGCCCATCCAGGGGCAGAATCATTGCAAGTTGCGGCTGACCAAATCCCTTCATTAATTCTTCCGGAACGCGGGAGAAATCGTCCTTTTTTTCGACATATAAGTAAGTTTGATCGCGCTTGGTACTTTTATAGACAACACAAAACATGACTTTTACTCTGAATTAGACTGCGGCGACTTGCCTCTCTATATTAGTGACTATAACATGCCCTGTAGTCTTCGGAATATCACCGCAGCTGTGCGGCCGATAAATTGAAAATTGAGTAAGGCCAGGATGTCAAACACGCCAATCGAACTTAAAGGCAGTAGCTTCACGTTATCAGTGGTTCATTTGCACGAGGCAAAACCCGAGGTTATTCGTCAGGCGTTAGAAGACAAAATCGCCCAGGCTCCTGCTTTTTTGCGACACGCTCCCGTCGTGGTGAATATCAGCAGTCTGGCTGAGGTCACCCAATGGAAACCGCTGCAACAGGCAATTGCCTCCACCGGTTTACGCATCATGGGCGTGAGCGGCTGTAAAAATCCGGAATTAAAAGCAGAAATAGACCGCGCGGGCATTCCCTTACTGACTGAAGGGAAAGAGAAAGTCACCCGTGCCGTGCCTGTTGAAGCCCCTGCTCCCTCTCCAATTGTTACCCCTGTCACAAAAACGCGATTGATTGATACGCCGGTTCGTTCCGGTCAGCGCATTTATGCACCAAACTGTGATCTGATTGTCACAAGTCATGTGAGTGCGGGCGCTGAACTCATCGCCGACGGGAACATTCACATCTATGGCATGATGCGTGGACGTGCGCTGGCGGGTGCCAGTGGCGACAGAGAAGCACAAATATTTTGTACCCATCTTGCGGCAGAACTGGTGTCTATCGCAGGTGAATACTGGCTGAGTGAGAACATCACCGCCGAATATTATGGCAAAGCGGTGCGTCTGAGACTGGACGAGGCGGCTTTGACAATTGAACCGTTAAACTAATCCCTTTTAACAAGGAATTTTTATGGCACGCATTATTGTTGTGACTTCGGGTAAAGGGGGCGTGGGCAAAACCACCTCCAGCGCGGCCATCGCTACTGGTTTGGCCCAGAAGGGAAAGAAAACTGTCGTTATTGATTTTGACATCGGCCTGCGTAACCTTGACTTGATCATGGGCTGCGAACGCCGTGTGGTTTACGATTTCGTAAACGTGATTCAGGGTGATGCCACGCTGAATCAGGCGCTGATTAAAGATAAGCGTACCGAGAATCTCTATATTCTTCCGGCTTCTCAGACCCGCGACAAAGACGCCCTGACTTACGAAGGCGTTGAAAAAGTGCTGGATGAGCTGAAGAAAATGGACTTCGACTTCATCGTCTGCGATTCCCCTGCGGGCATCGAAACCGGTGCGCTAATGGCACTGTACTTCGCTGACGAAGCGGTTATCACCACCAATCCGGAAGTCTCATCCGTGCGTGACTCCGACCGTATTCTCGGCATTCTGGCGTCGAAATCCCGCCGTGCTGAGAAAGGTGAAGACCCCATTAAAGAACATCTTCTGTTGACCCGTTACAATCCGGGCCGCGTCAGCAGAGGCGACATGCTTAGCATGGAAGATGTGCTGGAAATTCTGCGCATTAAACTGGTTGGCGTGATCCCGGAGGATCAGTCAGTACTTCGCGCCTCAAACCAGGGGGAACCGGTTATTCTGGATGCCGAAGCCGACGCGGGCAAAGCCTACGCCGACACGGTAGATCGTCTGCTGGGAGAAGAACGTCCTTTCCGCTTCATTGAAGAAGAGAAGAAAGGTTTCCTCAAACGCCTGTTCGGAGGATAAGTTATGGCATTACTCGACTTTTTTCTCTCACGAAAAAAGAACACCGCCAACATCGCGAAAGAACGTTTACAGATTATTGTTGCGGAGCGCCGCCGCAGTGACGCTGAACCGCATTATTTGCCGCAGCTCAGGAAGGATATTCTTGATGTTATCTGCAAATACATTCAGATCGATCCTGAAATGGTGACGGTACAGCTTGAGCAAAAAGACGGGGATATCTCGATACTTGAGCTCAACGTGACGCTGCCAGAAGCGGAAGAATCAAAATCGTAAGCTAATGCGCTAAAGCAGAAAACCCCGGAAATCCGGGGTTTTTTATTTTGCAACGGTACCAATAACCCTCACCCCGGCCCTCTCCCTAAAAGGGAGAGGGAGAAAGATGTTATCCCCTCTCCCACCGGGAGAGGATGCAAACCCTAAAAGCCTTCTCCACTGAGAAGGCTTTGCTGTTTATACGCGCGGATACTTTTCAAGCAACGCTTTCAGGCTCTCGACCATCATTTCGCCGCGCCAGCCGGATACCAGTTCCGGTAAAACGCTCTGCGGTTTCAGCTGCCAGTGCCAGTTCAGCAACTGGTTAATCTGACGACGAGACGCCATTAGCTCGACGCTGACGCCCTTCTCTTTGCTCACTTCCTGCACCAGCGCTTTAATCTCTTTGAACAGTGTACGGTAACCCGGCATGTCCATCAGGTTCAGCAGCGGCTCCGGCAGTGCGTCATCCGGCAACTCTTTGGCTTTTTCAACCAGGCTTACCAGCGTTTTACCGTGGAAACGAATTTCACTGCCTGAAAGCCCGAGGCTGTCGAGTTCACCCATGCTGCCCGGCATATAACGCGCCACGGCCCACAGATGCTCTTCACGCACAACGAAATTCACGGCCATGTCACGATCGCGGGCTTTACGCAGACGCCACTCCGCCAACAGCTTCAGACACGCTAGCTGACGCGTACGCAGTTGCCACGCGTTGGTGATATCGCGCCAGGCTTCCGCCGGGTCAACCACTTCCTGACGACGCTGCTGCATCAGACGGCATTCGTCCAGTGCCGCAGGCAGCCAACCGCTGGTGTCCGTTTCGGCCAGCAGTTTGATGGCGATAGGCAGCAGATACCAGACGTCTGCCGCCGCGTAGTCACACTGACGTTCAGTCAGTGGGCGCGCCAGCCAGTCGGTTCGGGATTCGCTTTTGTCGATAGCAATGCCGGTATATTCCTCGACCATTGCTGCAAATCCCCATGACATCGGGCGCCCGCAGAACGCGGCCAGGATTTGCGTGTCGATGAGCGGCTCGGGTAACTCGCCGAAAGTGTTGAGAAACACTTCGAGATCTTCGCTGCCCGCATGCAAATATTTGGTGACATTTTTGTCGAGCATCAGCTCTTTAAATGGACGCCAGTCGGTGATGGCCAGGGGGTCAATCAGCACCACCGTTTCGCCATCGAACATCTGGATCAGGCCCAGCTGCGGGTAATAGGTTCGGGTGCGGACAAATTCGGTGTCCAGCGCAATGGCAGGAGCGTTGCGGGCCTCGTCACAGGCGGTCTTGAGCGCAGCGTCCTCGGTGATCATCTGATAATTCAATCTGTATTCTCTATGGTTTGCGCCCATAAAAAACGCCGGCTTAACCGGCGTCTGAAGGCGACTCACGCGTAGTTCAGGCTTTATTGTCGCCTTTACCGCGCGCTTCGTCACGTAGTTCTCGTCGCAAAATCTTTCCAACGTTCGATTTCGGCAGCTCGGTGCGGAACTCCACCAGCTTCGGCACCTTGTAACCGGTCAGGTGGCGACGACAGAAGGTAATCAGCGCTTCCTCGGTTAACGACGTGTCCTTTTTGACCACGAAGATTTTTACCGCTTCTCCGCTGCTGCCGGATGGTACGCCGACCGCAGCCACTTCCTGCACGCCAGAATGCTGCATCACCACGTCTTCGATTTCATTCGGATAGACATTAAAACCAGAGACCAGAATCATGTCTTTCTTGCGATCGACAATGCGCAGGAAGCCCTCTTCGTCCATCACCGCGATATCACCGGTATACAGCCAACCGTCTTTGATGATTTCATCCGTGGCATCCGGACGCTGCCAATAGCCGAGCATCACCTGCGGGCCTTTCACGCACAGTTCGCCCGGTTCACCCGGCGCGACTTCGTTGTTATTGTCATCCACCAGCTTCACTTCGGTGGACGGCACCGGGAGGCCAATGCTGCCACTGTGATAGTCGATGTCGTGCGGATTCACGCTCACCAGCGGCGCACACTCGGTCAGGCCGTAACCTTCCAGCAAATATCGCCCAGTGAGTTTAACCCAGCGCTCGGCAACCGCTTGTTGCACAGGCATCCCACCGCCCGCCGACAGACGCATAGTGGAGAAATCCAGTTGCTGAAATTCTTTGTTGTTCAACAACGCGTTGAACAGGGTGTTTACCCCGGTCATGGCGGTGAACGGGTATTTTGCCAGCTCTTTTACCAGCCCCGGAATATCACGCGGGTTGGTGATCAGCAGGTTTTGCCCGCCAAGTTCAATAAACAGTAGGCAGTTCATGGTCAGCGCGAAAATGTGGTACAGCGGTAACGCGGTCACCACCACTTCCTGGCCCGGACGGAACAGCGGCCCGTAGGTGGCGTGTACCTGGGCAAGGTTCGCCAGCATGTTACGGTGGGTCAGCATCGCGCCTTTGGCAACACCCGTCGTGCCACCGGTATATTGCAGGAAGGCTAAATCGTCTGACACCACCACCGACTTGATATACTGCATCCGGTAGCCCTGCTGCAATGCGCTGCGGAAAGAGAGCGCATCCGGCAGATGGTATTTCGGCACCAGACGTTTGACGTATTTGACGACAAAGTTCACCAGTGTGCCTTTGGCGGTAGAAAGCTGATCGCCCATCCGCGTGAGGATGACGTGCCTCACCTGGGTTTTCTCGACAACTTTTTCCAGCGTGTGGGCAAAGTTGGAGACAATCACAATTGCGCTGGCACCGCTGTCGTTGAGCTGATGTTCCAGTTCACGCGGCGTATACAGCGGGTTGACGTTGACCACAATCATCCCGGCCCGCAGTATGCCGAACAGCGCCACCGGGTACTGCAACAGGTTAGGCATCATCAATGCGACGCGATCGCCTTTTTGCAGTCCCAGGCCCTGCTGGAGGTACGCGGCGAAGGCGCGGCTGCGCTCTTCGAGCTTACGGAACGTCATCACCTCACCCATGTTAATAAACGCGGGCTGGTCAGCGTAGCGGGTTGTCGCCTGTTCGAACAAATCTACCAGGGATTGATAACGGTCAGGATCAATCTCCGCCGGAACATCGGCGGGATAGCGGTTAAGCCAAACCTTTTTCAATGCATCACCTCTGAAATGAGAATTCGTCGTCATCACAACCCCTGTCAATAAACAAGTTATTAACAACATCTTAACTTATCGTACCAGTTTATTAATTATACGAATTTAAGGTTGCGAAGCGCGTCACTATTTATTTTTATGACTCTCGGGAGTCCATTCCGACAAAAAGAAACAGCGGACTCGCCGCTGTTAATTTAATTTTGTAAAACAACAGGTTATTCGGTGACGATAGTCTGCACCTGAGCCGGGCCTGGGTTATACCAGCCCCAACCGCCGTAGCCATAACCATGACGCCACGGACGCGGGCCGCCCCAATACGGGTCGATCGGTTGCGGCGGCATTACCACCTGTTGGGTCACCCGCCAGCGTTTAAAACCGTTAGCCTGCATCACCATGAAGGTGTAATTGCTGTCGCCAATTTTCCCTTTCGCGGTGCCGGTTATCGGCCCGACGACGGTCACTAACTGGTTACGGAAATCGACAGGGTCGAGGAAGCCATTCACATCGGCGTAAATACGGCCCCGGGAAGGGTCGCTCAGGCTTGGGCGCGCGCCATCATCCAGTGGCACGGTCGCAATTTCGAGACGGGTTTTGCCCTGCTCGTTTTTGACGTTAACCACTTTGCCGCCAAAACGGGCTTCCTGGCCGACGTACAGCTGAGGGGCAGCCATCACGCGGGATAAATCCTGCTGCGGCGTTGGGCTGGTGCCTTTAATGGCGTCCGGTACTGTGACGCATCCGCTCAGCGCGACGATGAACAGTCCAGCCAGTAAACCTTGTACGACCTGTTTGCGACTCGCCATGAAGCGACTCCTTAATTCTCAGTTATATAAACTAAGATTCATTCCCGGCCAGGAAGTTTCTTCCATGCCACGGTGTTACGCAAATAAACCGGTTCAGCCAGCTCGACGGCAACGGTTTTGTGCTCAGCGAACAGCTGACAGGCCAGCGGCAGCATATCTTCAGCGGCAGGCAACAGCACATCGCCCTTGACCAGCGTCACCGGGGTGTCGTTGGCCATGTCAGGCCACGCCTGCCAGCCTGTACCCACAGTAGCCCACTCACCGTCGAGTTGCTTCAACCGGTCGTTAACAGCTTCGGGTTTCAGCACGGCTTCCGTCGCTTCGCCGTGCCAGATACCTTGTGAATCACGCTGATATTCTGCCCAGTAAACTTCGCCCATACGCGCGTCGATAGCCGCCAGCACGCGCGTTGCACCGGTTTTACGCCATGCGCCCTGCGCCATGGTGGCCAGCGTCGATACGCCGATCATTGGCAAGTTCGCGCCCAGGGCCAGACCCTGCGCAATGCCAATGCCGATACGCACGCCGGTAAAACTGCCTGGCCCACGGCCATACGCCAGCGCGTCGAGTTCGGTCAGAGCGGTGCCCGTTTCGGTCAGAATATCCTGCACTATCGGCAGAATACGTTGGGTGTGTTCGCGGGGACAAAGCTCGAAATGAGCCGTCGTCGTACCGTCGTTCCACAAAGCCGCAGAACAGGCTTCTGTGGCGGTATCAATAGCCAGAATTCGCATAGGACGTTGCGCTCTTGCAATAGGGGGTCAACAAAATGGCGCGCATCTTACCACAGTTCGTCACAAATTACGTCAGTGACAGCCCTGCAAGAAAACGCACGGCCCGGCTGATATCACGGGTACGCGGGGTCGGCGGCAGGCTGGATAAGAACACCGCACCGTAAGGGCGCATCACCAAACGGTTGTCGCAAATCACCAGTACGCCGCGATCGTCGACGTCACGAATGAGTCGCCCGACACCCTGTTTGAGAGTAATCACCGCATCCGGTAACTGGACTTCATCAAACGGATCGCCGCCGCGCAGACGGCAGTCTTCCATGCGCGCTTTTAACAACGGGTCTTCCGGTGAGGTAAAGGGCAGTTTGTCGATAATCACCAGTGACAGCGCATCCCCACGCACGTCCACCCCTTCCCAGAAGCTGCTGGTCGCGACCAGCAAGGCATTCCCGGCGCTGACAAACTGCTGTAACAGTTGGCCCTTGCTGGTTTCGCCCTGCAATAGCACAGGTAGATCGAGCATACCGCGGAACTGTTCAGCCAGGTCACGCATCATGGCGTGCGAGGTACAAAGCATAAAGCAGCGACCGTTGTTGGCTTCAATCATCGGGCGCAGCATGGTGGCCAGCTGACGCGCGCCGCCTGGTTGATTCGGCAGCGGAAGATTACGCGGCACGCACAGCAGCGCCTGTTTACTGTAGTCAAACGGGCTCGGCAGCAGCAGCGATTCGGCCGCTTCAATGCCCAGTCGCGCGGTAAAGTGGTGCAGGTCGTCGTTCACTGACAGCGTCGCCGAGGTGAAAATCCAGCTGCCCGGCTTCTGCGCCATCACTTCTTTGAATTTATCGGCGACCGTCAGCGGCGTCAGCGCCAGGGTAAAATGACGAGAAGTACACTCGTACCAGTAGCTGAAGCCCGGCTGGTTGATCTCTTTCAGCCGCTTCAGGCGGCCGCGGTAAATTGTTGCGCGTTCAAACGCGGCATCCAACAAGGCCGAACGGCCGAGGGAAAGTTTCGCCACGTCGTAGCACAGCTCCAGCGCATCATCGAGCAACAGTAGCGCACGCTGAATGCCGTTGTCAGCCAGCAGTTCGCGCAGGTTACCGCGATAGCCCGGCTCGCCAAGCTGTAAGCGGAAATCCTGCGTTGCCTGCGCCAGTCGGTCGGCGCATTTCTGTAATTGTTGGGTGTCTTTCAGTTCGGTACGGTAGGCAATGGTGATGTCTTTTGCCATGTCCAGCAGTTGTCGGCTGGAGAGAGACTGGCCGAAATACTGGCTGGCGATATCCGGCAACTGATGGGCTTCATCGAAGATCATCACTTCCGCCTCCGGGATGAGCTCACCGAAACCGCCCTCTTTCACCACCATATCGGCGAGGAAAAGGTGATGGTTGACCACCACCACGTCGGCGTCCATCGCTTTTTTACGCGCCTTAACCACGAAACAGTCTTTGTATAACGGGCAATCGCTGCCGAGACAATTGTCATTGGTGCTGGTAACCAGCGGCCAGGCGTGTGAATCTTCCGCCACGCTGACGCAAGTGCTGATATCACCATCAACCGTTTGGTTGGCCCAGCTGCGCAGCATGATGACGTCACTGAGGGTCTGGACCGGAAGGTCGCCGCCGGCAAGGGCCTGCTGTTCGAGGCGTTCCAGACACAAATAGTTGGAGCGCCCTTTAAGCAACGCCAGTCGGCCAGTAAATTTTAGCGCGGTGGCAACGGTCGGCAGATCGCGGCTGTACAGCTGATCCTGCAACGCTTTCGAGCCGGTTGAGATAATGACCTTTTTCTTTGCGCGCAGCGCAGGGGCCAGGTAGGCGTACGTTTTGCCCGTGCCGGTACCGGCTTCCACCACCAGCGGCCGCGTTTCATCGATGGCTTTCGCCACCGCGTGCGCCATCTGGCGCTGCGGTTCGCGGGGTTTGAACCCGGGTATCGCTTTGGCTAACTGCCCGTCTGTTGCAAAATCGTCCGTCACACTACCCCCTGTAAATCTGGACAGTGATTATGTCAGTGCGGGGGGCGTTGTGCCAGCCAAAGTGATGACGAGCCGTCGACTCTGTGGCACTCTTGCGGCCTTAAATAAAATAAGATGAGGGAAACTGAGATGACAATCGTCCGTATTGATGCTGAAGCCCGCTGGTCTGATGTGGTTATCCACAACGAGACAATCTACTACACTGGCGTGCCGGAAAACCTGGATGCCGACGCGTTTGAGCAGACCGCGAATACGTTGGCGCAGATTGACGCGATTCTGGAAAAACAGGGCAGCGACAAATCACGCATCCTTGATGCCACGATTTTCCTCGCCGATAAAGCTGATTTTGCTGCGATGAATAAAGCCTGGGATGCGTGGGTGGTTGCCGGACATGCGCCGGTGCGTTGCACCGTGCAGGCCGGACTGATGAAGCCGCAGTATAAGGTTGAGATTAAAATCGTCGCTGCGGTTTAATCGATATAAACCCTGAATTATTCGGGTTGCAGGCATTGCACCTGCGGCTCGAATCAGGACGGGTTTACTCTTCTTCGTCTTCATCCTCGAAACGGGCCACGATCATTTCGCCGGTGTGGCTGGCGCGAATTTCTTTGGCTACCAGCTGGATAGCTTCCCCGCTACTCAGGCCTTGCGTCATCAATTCCTGAATGCGCTCAACCGCGTTTTGCTGCTGGTCGTGGCTCAGTGAAGGTAAACCTGAAATCATGGTGAACTCCTGCTACATTGTGGACGCTTATTATTTCACGCCGCCTGCACATTAGCCAGCGGGCGGCTTCAGACAGATTGAGGTCGAAGTTGTCCCCTGCTGTGATTACGCTGCCCTGGCGTGCTGACGCCGCTGAACACTATTTCACCCCCCTCTCCACCGCCCCCTGGGCGATGCTGCTGCACTCCGGCTTTGCCGAACATGCCCATAATCGCTTTGATATCCTGGTAGCCGACCCAGCCGTTACTCTGGAAACAAGAGGCGAAACCACGCGAATCTGTCGTCCCGAGGGTGATTTCGACTCAGATGGCGACCCGCTCGCACTGCTTAAGCGTGCTTTGGATGACGGTAATCTGACTGTGGCTTCACATCCAGACCTGCCTTTTCAGGGCGGCGCATTAGGGCTGTTTGGCTACGATCTCGGTAGACGTTTTGAAACGCTGCCGGAACGCGCGCTGAAAGATATTCACCTGCCGGATATGGCGGTGGGTATTTATCGCTGGGCGCTGATCGTCGACCACCAGTTGCAAACCGTTTCACTGCTCAGTCATGACGACCCGCATCAACGGCTTGAGTGGCTTGAAACCCAACGGGCTGAGGTCACCGAACCGTTTACCCTGACGGCACCGTGGCGTTCGAACATGATCCGCGCAGAGTACGGCGAGAAATTCCGTCAGGTGCAAGCGTATTTGCACAGCGGCGATTGTTATCAGGTTAATCTGGCCCAACGTTTTCAGGCCCGTTATTCCGGCGATGAGTGGCAGGCGTTTTGCCAGCTTAATCAGGCCAATCGCGCACCGTTCAGCGCCTTCATTCGCCTCAAAGAGAGCGCGGTGCTGAGCTTGTCGCCAGAGCGTTTTATCCAGCTCGACGGGAGCCACATTCAGACCCGGCCCATCAAAGGCACGCTGCCGCGACTTCCTGACCCGCAACAGGATGCAGAGCAGGCCGAAAAGCTCCGCACGTCGCCCAAAGACAGAGCGGAAAATTTAATGATAGTCGACCTGATGCGCAATGATATTGGCCGCGTGGCGGTGCCGGGCAGCGTCCGTGTGCCAGAACTGTTCGTGGTGGAACCGTTCCCGGCGGTGCATCACCTGGTGAGTACCATTACGGCTGAACTGCCCGCCAGCCTGCACGCCACCGATTTGCTGCGCGCGGCATTTCCCGGCGGCTCGATAACCGGCGCGCCAAAAGTACGCGCGATGGAAATCATCGACGAACTTGAACCGCATCGTCGCAATGCCTGGTGTGGCAGCATTGGCTATATCAGCCTGTGCGGCAATATGGACACCAGCATTACCATTCGCACACTCACGGCGGCGAACGGCAAAATTGTCTGTTCCGCAGGCGGAGGCGTTGTTGCCGACAGCGACGAGCAGGCGGAATATCAGGAAACCTTTGATAAAGTAAACAGAATCCTGCAGCAACTGGAGCGTTAACCGATGCAGTCCCCGGACATCAATCTTGACGATTTCATCTCCCGATTTCAGCTTTTACGCCCGCAGCCGACGCGCACGGCGCTGAATCAGCGACAGGCGGCGGTGCTGATCCCCATTGTGCGTCGAGATGAACCCGGCTTGCTGCTGACCCAACGTTCTCCTCGCCTGCGCAAACACGCCGGTCAGGTGGCGTTTCCCGGTGGCGCGGTCGACAGCAGCGATGCGTCGCTGATTGCCGCCGCGCTGCGTGAAGCGCAAGAAGAAGTGGCGATTCCCCCGTCCTCAGTTGAAATCCTCGGCATGCTGCCGCCTGTGGATAGCGTGACCGGTTTTCAGGTGACGCCGGTGGTCGGTATTATTCCCCCCGATTTGCACTATCACGCCAGTGAAGATGAAGTTGCGGCGGTGTTTGAAATGCCGCTGGCCGAAGCCCTGCGCCTCGGGCGCTACCATCCGCTTGATATCCACCGTCGCGGTAATTCACACCGTGTATGGCTCTCCTGGTATCAGCATTATTTTGTCTGGGGAATGACCGCAGGCATTATTCGTGAGCTGGCCTTACAAATTGGCATGAAGCCTTAGCTATACTGTGTATTAAAGATGCTGTGCTTCACTTCACGCTATTAGTAAAATCGAGGTGAAGCATTAGTTTAATTCATGTGAATAGTTAAGCTGCGTTACCAGTTCCCTCTTACACTATGCGCAGTTTTAACATCGTTATCGGAACTTTCCGGTAACCCTGTCAGGAGTGTTAGCGTGATTAGTATATTCGACATGTTCAAGGTGGGGATTGGTCCCTCGTCCTCCCATACTGTAGGCCCGATGAAGGCCGGTAAGCAGTTCGTCGATGACCTGGTCGAAAAGGGAATGATCGATGATGTGACCCGCGTGGCGGTGGACGTTTACGGTTCACTGTCATTAACCGGTAAGGGCCACCATACCGATATCGCGATCATCATGGGTCTGGCGGGCAATATGCCGGATACCGTCGATATCGATGCGATCCCGGCGTTTATCCGCGATGTACAAACCCGTGGACGTCTGTTGCTGGCGCACGGTCGCCGCGAAGTGGATTTCCCGCAGGACGACGGCATGCGTTTTCGTAGCGACAATCTGTCACTGCATGAAAACGGGATGTCTATCCATGCGTTTGCCGGTGACGCCGTCATCTACAGCAAAACCTATTACTCCATCGGCGGTGGCTTTATCGTCGATGAGGAGCATTTCGGCCAGGACATGAGCGGCGACGTCAGCGTACCGTATCCGTTCAAATCGGCAAAAGAGATGCTCGACTACTGCAAAGAAACGGGCCTGTCACTTTCCGGCATGGTGATGCAGAACGAGCTGGCGCTGCACAGCAAAAAAGAGATTGAAGACTATTTTGCCAACGTCTGGCAGGCCATGCGCGCCTGTATCGATCGCGGCATGAACACCGAAGGCGTATTGCCGGGTCCACTGCGCGTTCCGCGTCGTGCGGCAGCCCTGCGCCGTATGCTGGTGAGCCAGGACAAAACCAACAGCGACCCGATGACGGTGGTGGATTGGGTGAACATGTTCGCGTTGGCAGTTAACGAAGAAAACGCTGCCGGTGGGCGTGTCGTCACCGCGCCAACCAACGGTGCCTGCGGTATCGTTCCGGCGGTGCTGGCATATTACGATCACTTCATCGAACCGGTGAGTCCAGAAAGCTACATTCGTTACTTCCTGGCTTCTGGCGCGATTGGCGCGCTGTATAAGATGAACGCGTCTATTTCAGGTGCGGAAGTCGGCTGTCAGGGCGAAGTTGGCGTGGCCTGTTCCATGGCGGCCGCTGGACTTGCCGAACTGTTGGGCGCAAGTCCTGAGCAAGTGTGCGTGGCGGCGGAAATTGGCATGGAGCATAACCTCGGTCTGACATGTGACCCGGTTGCCGGCCAGGTTCAGGTGCCGTGCATCGAACGTAACGCCATTGCCTCGGTGAAGGCTATCAATGCCACCCGTATGGCAATGCGCCGTACCAGCGAGCCGCGTGTGTCTCTCGATAAAGTGATAGAAACCATGTACGAAACCGGCAAAGACATGAACGCCAAATACCGTGAAACTTCGCGGGGTGGTCTGGCCATCAAAGTACAATGTGATTAATACCCTCTCGCCCATCTCCTACAGATGGGCGATTTTTTGTTGTTCTGACCGCAATTTATCCACAGAGCACTACAATTATCTGTTGACGCTAACAATCTGGTTGGCGACCGCCGAGTGAGCGTCAGTCATGCATACAGCCCAAAAACTGATTAAGAGATACCGCCGTAAGCGGATCATTGTCTGTCTGATCGTCGCTGTTGCTACCCTCCTTCTGACCTTCGGTCTCCGATTTATTTCACAGCGCGACTTAAATCAGCAACGCATCAATGCCTATGCGATTCATGCGGTAGAAAGTCTCGATAAAATTTTAATCCCTGTGGCTGGAAAGCGGGATGAACTGGTCAGCCTCGTGGGTCAGCCTTGTGAAGTGGCCCATTTGCCTATCCGCAAACAGGCCGCCGCGTTGCAGACGCTGCGCTCTATTGCGCTGGTAAAATCCGGGATCCTCTATTGTTCCAGCGTTTTTGGCGATCGAAACGTGGTTTTACGTCAGCGCCAGTCCTCACTTCCCGCCCCTCAGCCGCAATTGATGCTGTCCACGGACCAAAGCTTGCTGAAAGGATCCCCGATCCTGATTCAATGGTATCCCGCCTCGCCGGACGGCGAAGACGGCGTGTTGCTCACGATTAATATCGATTTACTCAGCTCGATGTTACTGGAACCCCAGGAGCCGTTGATCCGGCGAGTTGTCGTCACTGTTGGGGATCGTTATTACAGCGAGTCTCAGGGCATTAGCGATAACCTTCATTTGGCCGACGATGAAAAGCTTATCAGTCGACAGTCCGGGCTTTTCCCTTTTAGCATCAGTGTCTCCACGCCGGGCGCGTCAATGCTGGCGCTAAAAGATTTGCCCACTCAGGTGCCGCTGGCGGTGATTCTGACGCTGGTACTGACCGCGGTCGCGTGGATTGCCACCGCCGGGCGCATGAGTTTTTCACGCGAAATCACCCTCGGCATGGCGCGCCATGAGTTTGAGCTTTATTGCCAGCCGCAACTCAATACCCAGACACAGCAATGTACCGGCGTTGAAATTTTACTGCGCTGGAATAACCCGAGGCTGGGGCGGATTTCGCCCGAAGTGTTTATCCCGGTGGCCGAGCGAGAAAATCTTATCGCGCCGCTGACACGCTACGTCATCACCGAAACTATCCGTCAAATTGAATATTTCCCCGCCAGCCACCAGTTTCATATCAGCATTAACGTTTCTTCCAGCCATTTCCTACAGGGCGCTTTGCTGAGAGATGTGAATCAGTATTGGTTCGCCGCACGACCGCAGCAGCAGCTGGTACTGGAAATCACCGAGCGGGACAATTTGCAGGGCGTGGATTATCGGCTGGTACGCGAACTGCACCGCAAAGGTGTGCGGCTGGCCATTGACGATTTCGGCACCGGCAGTAGCACCCTTTCCTGGCTTGAACAGTTGCATCCGGACATCCTGAAAATCGATAAATCTTTCACCAACGCCATCGGCACCGATGCGGTGAATTCGACAGTGACGGATATTATTATTGCGCTGGGGCAGCGGCTGAACATTGAACTGGTGGCGGAAGGCGTGGAAACCGCGCAACAGGCACATTATCTGCGTCATCACGGGGTGCATATTTTGCAGGGTTTTTTGTATGCGAAGCCGATGCCGCTGGCTGAATTTCCGCACTGGCTGTCAGGGGGAAACCCTCCGCCAAAAGAGCATAACGGGCAGGTATTGCCCGTTATTTTGTGAGGATTATTCGTCTTCGTCGTGAAGCGAAGGTTGTTTCACGACCCGAACCAGGTCCACGCGATACGCATTAGCCTCGACGATAGTGATGTCCAGCGGCTGAACATGCAGTACGTCACCGGCCCGCGGGATGTGTCCGTTAACGGCAATCACCAGCCCGGCTACCGTGGCAATATCATCGTCATTACCGATGAGCAGGCTTTCCATACCCAGCGCCTGCTGTAACGCATGCAGATCGGTGGAGCCTTTCACCAGCCAGCCATCGCCATCGGCAATGATTTCTGGCGTTTCATCGGCATCCGGGAACTCACCTGCAATCGCTTCCAGGACGTCCAGCGGCGTCACCAGGCCCTGCACCATACCAAACTCGTTGGTTACGATGACGAAGCTGCCACGGGCGCGACGCAGCACGCCCAGCAGATTGATGGGGTCCAGTGTTTCTGGCACCACAATCGCAGGGGAAGCCGACGCCATCGCAGCCACATCCTCACCCGATTCCAGCGCCACCAGCATCTCTTTGGCGCGCACGATACCGATGATTTCATCCAGCTCTCCGCGACAGACCGGGAACAGGCTGTGCGGCGATGACAGCAGCTGCTGGCGGATTTCATCCACACTGAGGTTAGCGTCCACCCAGCTGATTTCGCCGCGCGGGGTCATGATGCTGCGTAATGAACGCGATGCCAGGGTCAGTACGCCGTTAATCATGTAGCGTTCTTCATCGGCAAACGCGCCTTCCGGGACCGGAACGGCAACCGGGTTTTCAGTATCGTGTTGAACCACGTTTTGCTTGCGACCGCCCATCAGACGCACGATCGCATCGGCGGTACGGGCACGCAGCGGCACATTCGACTGGTGGCGAATGAAGTTGCGACGAGCAATCTGGTTAAACAGCTCGATGATAATCGAGAAGCCAATCGCGGCGTACAGGTAGCCTTTAGGAATATGGAAGCCGAAGCCTTCTGCGACGAGGCTCAGGCCAATCATCAGCAGGAAGCTCAGACACAGTACCACCACCGTCGGATGCTGGTTGACGAAGTTGGTCAATGGTTTCGATGCCAGTAACATCACCGCCATCGCAATCACCACTGCGGCCATCATCACCGGCAGATGGTTCACCATGCCCACGGCGGTGATCACCGCATCGAGGGAGAACACGGCGTCCAGCACCACGATTTGCAGCACCACGACCCAGAAGCTGGCATAGCCTTTCCCGTGCCCCTCGTCATGCTGACGGTTTTCAAGCCGCTCGTGCAGTTCGGTCGTCGCCTTGAACAACAGGAAGATCCCCCCCAGCAGCATGATCAAATCACGTCCGGAGAAGGCATAGTCCATTACGCTGAACAACGGCTGAGTCAGCGTCACCATCCACGAGATAACCGACAGCAGTCCCAGACGCATAAACAGCGCCAGTGACAGGCCAATCAGACGCGCTTTATCACGTTGTTTTGGCGGCAGTTTATCGGCGAGGATCGCGATGAATACCAGGTTATCAATACCGAGAACAATTTCGAGCACGACAAGCGTCAGCAAGCCAACCCAAATCGAAGGATCCATTAAGAGTTCCATGCGCAGCTCCTGCAAATGGCACAGTTTGTCATCGCCATGTCAAAGACGGGCGAGACTATCTCGGGGTGATAAAAAAGTGGGGAAGTGGCGGCAGCAAAGTGCCAGGGGGTGAACTGACGTCGGTGACGGTCCATACTTGGGCTATGCCCTATACTCCTGAGTAATTAAACGGGAAATAAACATATCAGACACAAATGGGATCTGGCAAAAATTTACGTCTCTTTGCATTTTTTAGATGATTTTTTGCGCTCCAAAATTATTCAGTGTGGATGAGTAAATTACGGATCTTCATCACATTAATTATTTTTTCACTATCTAAAATAATTCACGGAAGTTATTAGAATTTTAACTCTAACCCCTATCTGAATCGATTCGGTGAAAATCGACGGCTCATAAAACGGCAGTGGTCTTGTCGTAACGATAATAAAGGAGGTAGCAAGTGACGATTGCTATTGTAATAGGCACACATGGTTGGGCTGCAGAACAGCTGCTGAAAACAGCAGAAATGCTGTTGGGCGAGCAGGAAAACGTCGGCTGGATCGATTTCGTGCCAGGCGAGAATGCAGAAACACTTATCGAAAAATACAACGCACAGCTTGCGAAACTGGACACCAGCAAAGGTGTGCTCTTTCTCGTCGATACATGGGGTGGTAGCCCGTTCAACGCTGCCAGTCGCATTGTCGTCGATAAAGAGAATTATGAAGTTATCGCCGGCGTTAACGTTCCGATGCTGGTCGAGACCTTTATGGGCCGCGACGACAACCCGAGCTTTGATGAACTGGTCGCAGTAGCCGTTGAAACCGGTCGCGAAGGCGTGAAAGCGCTGAAAGCGAAACCGGTTGAAAAAGCCGCTCCGGCTGCTGTGGCCGCAGCACCGAAAGCCAACGTTCCAGCAAAACCTATGGGCCCGAATGACTATATGGTTATCGGCCTTGCGCGTATCGATGACCGTTTGATTCATGGTCAGGTCGCGACTCGCTGGACGAAAGAAACCAACGTTACCCGCATCATCGTCGTCAGTGACGAAGTCGCTGCAGATACCGTTCGCAAAACCCTGCTGACGCAGGTTGCGCCTCCAGGGGTTACCGCACACGTTGTCGATGTGGCCAAAATGATCCGCGTTTACAACAACCCGCAATATGCGGGTGACCGTGTCATGCTGCTGTTTACCAACCCAACCGACGTTGAACGCATCGTTGAACAAGGCGTGAAAATTACCACGGTAAATATCGGTGGTATGGCATTCCGTCAGGGTAAGACCCAGGTAAACAACGCGATTTCAGTCGACGAAAAAGATATCGAAGCCTTCAAAAAATTGAATGCACGCGGTATTGAACTGGAAGCACGTAAAGTTTCTACCGACCAGAAACTGAAAATGATGGATTTGATCAGCAAAGTCGGGAAATAACCCCCCCTGCTGCTCACTGAATTTTCACACTTAAGGCTTATGTTATAGGAGAAGTACAATGGAGATTACCACTCTTCAGATTGTGCTGGTGTTCATCGTCGCGTGTATTGCGGGTATGGAATCCGTACTCGATGAATTTCAGTTCCACCGTCCGCTGGTGGCTTGTACCCTGATTGGTGCAGTCCTTGGCGACATGAAAACCGGTATTATCATCGGTGGTACCCTGGAAATGATCGCCCTGGGCTGGATGAACATCGGTGCAGCCGTTGCACCTGATGCGGCACTGGCATCCATCATTTCTACCGTTCTGGTTATCGCGGGCCATCAAAGCATCGGCGCCGGTATCGCACTGGCAATCCCGCTGGCAGCAGCAGGCCAGGTTCTGACCATCATCGTTCGTACTATCACCGTGGCATTCCAGCACGCGGCAGATAAGGCGGCCGATACGGGCAACCTGACGGCACTCTCCTGGCTGCATGTTTCTTCTCTGTTCCTGCAAGCAATGCGTATCGCAATCCCAGCGGTTATCGTGGCTATCTCTGTCGGCACCAGCGAAGTACAGAGCATGCTGAACGCTATCCCTGAAGTGGTGACCGGCGGTCTGAATATCGCAGGCGGCATGATCGTGGTTGTTGGTTACGCGATGGTTATCAACATGATGCGTGCAGGCTACCTGATGCCATTCTTCTACCTTGGCTTCGTTACCGCAGCATTCACCAACTTCAACCTGGTCGCCCTGGGTGTGATTGGTGCAGTTATGGCAATTCTGTATATCCAGCTGAGCCCTAAATACAATCGTGTTGCGGGTGGCCAGGTACAGGCTGCTAACAACGATCTCGATAACCAACTGGACTAACAGGTGAGCGAAATGGTTGATATTACAAAAACAACTCAAGAGAAAAAACTCACTCAGAGCGACATCCGTGCCGTATTCCTGCGTTCTAACCTGTTCCAGGGTTCATGGAACTTCGAACGTATGCAGGCGCTGGGCTTCTGTTTCTCTATGGTGCCGGCGATTAAACGCCTGTATCCAGAAAACAACGAGGCACGCCGTCAGGCGATTAAACGTCACCTGGAGTTCTTCAACACCCATCCTTACGTTGCGGCGCCAGTTCTCGGCGTAACGCTGGCGATGGAAGAGCAGCGTGCTAATGGCGCAGAGATTGACGATGGCGCTATCAACGGCATCAAAGTTGGTCTGATGGGTCCACTGGCTGGTGTGGGTGACCCAATCTTCTGGGGTACCGTACGTCCAGTATTCGCAGCCCTCGGTGCCGGTATCGCAATGAGCGGTAGCCTGCTCGGTCCACTGCTGTTCTTCATCCTGTTCAACGCCGTGCGTCTGGCAACCCGTTACTACGGCGTCGCTTACGGTTATCGCAAAGGTGTGGACATCGTTAAGGACATGGGCGGCGGCTTCCTGCAGAAACTGACAGAGGGGGCGTCAATCCTTGGCCTGTTTGTCATGGGGGCCTTGGTTAACAAGTGGACGCACGTGAACATTCCGTTGGTGGTGTCGAAAATCACCGGTTCCGACGGTCAGGTTCACGTTACCACCGTGCAGACTATCCTTGACCAGTTGATGCCAGGTCTGGTGCCACTGCTGTTGACCTTCGCCTGTATGTGGCTGCTGCGTAAGAAAGTTAACCCGCTGTGGATCATCGTTGGCTTCTTCGTCATCGGTATCGCCGGTTATGCGGTTGGCCTGCTGGGCCTGTAATTACACGATTCTGACTCGTTTGACGCCGGGGGCTTGCCCCCGGTTTTTATTTCTGGAGGTTTAATGGCTATCACGGATTGGGTGCTGGTGCTGTTCATTGTGGCCCTGCTGGCCTATGCGATTTACGATCAATTCATCATGCCGCACCTGAACGGCCCCGTGCTGCTCGCTATCCCCCTACTCCGCCGTGGTCGCGTCGATGGGATAATCTTCGTCGGACTGGTGGCGATTCTTATTTATCAAAACGTTAATGGCAACGGCCAATTAATAACCACATGGTTATTATGTGCGCTGGCGTTAATGGGCTTATATCTGTTCTGGATCAGAACCCCAAAAATTATTTTTAAACCAGAAGGCTTTTTCTTCGCCAATGTGTGGATTGCCTGGACCCGTATTACAGAAATGAATTTATCTGAAGATGGGGTTCTGGTAATGCAATTAGAAAAGCGTCGCCTTCTTGTACGCGTACGAAATATCGACGACCTTGAGCGCATCTACAAACTTGTTTCGTCTTCTCAATGAGTTACAATTATAGCCATTGCTATACATGAAGTTATTTTAAACAAATGATTTTATAGCACTGGCTATATTCCCCTGTTTTTCACCTCATACTTATTAACGTTTTTATTACCCCTCAATCCAAATGAAAATCGTTATCAATTAATGTTTATTTTAACGCTTTTTTGTTATTGTTTTATTTTCTCAAATTATGTTAAGGTTGCGCCCGTCGTTGGGGAGTAGCCGATTTCCTTTCCCGGAAATGTACGTGTCAACATACTCGTTGCAAAACGTGGTGCGTACGGTTTATCAGCATGATGAACAGGCGAGACCATAGACATATCACTGCTATACGTCGGATTGACGTATGTTTACTGGGGGCAGCGGTATGTCATATGGATATTTCCCCGGTCAGGACAAGCGATGAATCTCTCAGCCACTATCCTACTCGCCTTTGGTATGTCGATGGACGCATTTGCCGTCTCGATAAGCAAAGGTGCATCTCTGCACAAACCAAAGTTCTCTGAAGCACTGCGTACCGGTCTTATTTTTGGCTGCGTTGAAGCGGTTACTCCGCTTATCGGTTGGGGTCTGGGCATGCTCGCCAGCCAGTTCGTGCTGGAATGGAACCACTGGATTGCCTTCGTACTGTTAGTCTTCCTGGGCGGACGAATGCTGATTGAAGGCTGGCGCGGGAATGAAGACGGTGAAGAAAAAGCCCCGAACCGCCACGGTTTCTGGCTGCTGGTGACGACTGCCATTGCCACTAGCCTTGATGCGATGGCAGTAGGTGTGGGTCTTGCCTTCTTACAGGTGAATATCATTTATACTGCGTTGGCCATTGGCTGCGCAACGCTTGTAATGACAACGATTGGAATGATGGTCGGCCGCTTTATTGGCCCCCTGTTGGGCAAACGCGCCGAGATGCTCGGCGGTATTGTGCTGATAGGCATTGGCGTCCAGATCCTCTGGAGCCACTTCGCCAGTTAATCGTTCCGCTGCCAGACCTGAATAAGGAAATCGGTCTGGCAGTCAAACGCTTCGAATCCTGCCAGTTTTTCCCACACGTCCGGTTTTGCACGCCAGGCAAATGGCGTCATTTGCAGCAGTGCCACAGCTTCATTTCCCGATAATATCATCGGATACGCCAACTGCTTTTGCTCCACTTTCTCAAAGCCCGGTAACGCTTCGCTGTTTGCATCATGCAGACGAATTTCGTCGTAGATAAGCCCTTTAAGCTCCATCAAATGTCGTGGCCCTGGCGTCGCGGTAATCACCACGCCCCCCGGCTTGACGACCCTTTCCAGCTCCTGCGGATTACACGGGGCGTAAATTCTCACGACCGCGTCCATACAGGCATCGCTAAAAGGAAGACGCTGGCTGGAAGCCACGCAAAATTCCACCTGCGAATAACGCTTCGCGCCATAACGCACGGCGGTTTTGGAAACGTCCAGGCCCCAGGTCTGTTCGGCGAGCGCCGCGAAGGCGTGGGTGTAATAACCTTCTCCACAGCCAATATCGAGGATGTTTTTCGGGGCCGCCTGCTGGAGGATGTCGCAGATAGCATCGCGCAGCGGCTGATAATGCCCCGCATCAAGAAAGGCGCGACGTGCTTGCATCATATCCGCGCTGTCACCCGGATCGCGCGACCGCTTGTGCTGCACCGGCAACAGATTAATGTACCCTTCTTTCGCCAGATCGAACTGGTGGCGCTGCGGGCAAATGTAGCTGTTGTTGTGGCGCTCAAGCGGCGCATGACAGAGAGGACAACTCCAGGACATGATGACTCCGATATCATTGAAAGGGCGAAAGTGTAACGCTATTCGCCCTTCAGGTGAATGGATTACCGTGCGGGAGTGAATGTGTCTTTGTGATGCGTGACGATTAAGTTCGGCGAGCCCGGAGCCAGACCGTCCGGCATCACGTTTTCGAGACGCAAAACGTCACCCATAATTTGGCTGAATACCGGTGCGGCAACCGCACCACCGTAGTATTTGCCGTTTTCAGGATCGTTTATCACCACCACCAGCGCATATTTTGGATTACTGGCTGGGGCAACACCTGCCGTGTAGGCAATATATTTGTCGATATATTTGCCATCTGGACCAATTTTTTTCGCCGTCCCGGTTTTCACCGCCACGCGATAATCATTAACCGCGGCTTTGATCCCGCCGCCGCCAGGCAGCGCGACGCTTTCCATCATGTGCTCTACCTGATGCACAATGACATCAGACATCACCCGATGCCCCATCACCGGTGGATCGATACGTGTAATCGACAAGGGGCGTGAGATCCCGAAGCCACCGATCGTCGCATAAACGTGCGCCAACTGAAGCGGGGTGATCATCAGACCGTAACCGAATGAGAATGTCGCCCTGTCGAGCTTTCCCCAGGAACGACGTTTCGGCAGAAAACCCTGACTTTCACCGGTCAAACCCAAGCCGGTCGGTTGGCCGAAGCCAAAGCCTTTGTAGGTATCAAGCAGACGCTGAATAGGCATCGCAAGAGATAGATGCGACACACCAGTATCACTCGATTTTTGCAGAATGCCAGTGAGGCTCAGCTCAGGATAGTAGCCAACGTCACGAATGCGGTGCCCATCCAGCGTGTACGGATGGGTGTCGATCACGCTGTCAGGGCGGACGATGCCCTGCTGCAATGCGGTCATGATCACCAGAGGTTTAACCGTGGAGCCTGGCTCGAAGGTGTCGCTGATCGCGCGGTTACGGAAGTCATCCAGCGTGGCTTTTTCACGGTTGTTCGGGTTGAAGTCCGGATAGCTTGCCATCGACAAAATTTCACCGGTATCAATTCGAATCAGCACAGACGCACCGGATTCTGCCTTATTCCATCGAACGGCGTTGTCCAGTGCATCTTCAGTAACCGTCTGCAGACGCTCATCAATGCTGAGTTGCAGGTTATGGGCAGGCACCGCGGCCTGTTCGGTCAGGTTTTCGATCACGTTTCCATGACGATCTTTTCGCACCAGACGCAGGCCCGGTTTGCCCTGCATTTGCGCATTAAAACTCTTCTCAACGCCTTCAATGCCCTGGTCATCAATGTTGGTGAAGCCGATAAGGTTGGCGGCAACGTGACCGGCCGGATAAAAACGGCGTGACTCTTCGCGAAGATTAATGCCTGGCAGATGCAGTTTATCAATCCAGACTGCCTGCTGCGGGTCGACCTGACGCGCAAGATAAAGGAAACGGGAATGCGGATGCTTGGTGATTTTCGAGGTCAGGTCGGACAGTGAGGTGTTCAAGGCCTTAGCCAATGCCTGCCAGCGCGCGCTGTAGCCGACGCCGCCTTTCGAGAGCAGTGTTTGTGGATCAACCCAAATTGCGCTAACGGGTACGCTCACCGCCAACGGGCGCCCTTCTCTGTCGATGATCATCCCACGAGGAACATCGATAGGCTCTTCGCGTAAGGAACGCATATCTTCTTGTTTTACCAGATTATCTGGCGAAATTATTTGTAGCCAACCTACGCGGGCCAACAATAGCCCCAGACAACAACAAATACCTAAACACACCAGGCCAAAACGGACTGGGGTGAAGTGACGGCGATGGTTTTGCACTCCGGCTCCCGATTATGATTTACAACCCAATGATTTAACGTGAAAAGGGGTCGGGATGAGCGATAAACAATGCTAATAACGATGTGGTTTTGCAACAAAGCGCGACTGCGGGGGGCTGACGGACACAATCAGAAACAAATGTAAAAAGCCCCGCTAATGCGAGGCTTTATTGCTGATGTCAAATGAGATCAGTGTTTTCGAATCAGATAGCAGTTACGTTAACTGCAGCTGGGCCTTTCTGGCCGTCCTGAATTTCGAACTCAACGTTCTGGCCTTCAGCCAGAGTTTTGAAGCCGTTACCCTGGATTGCAGAGAAATGTACGAATACATCTTTGCTGCCGTCTGCAGGAGTAATGAAACCAAAACCTTTAGACTCGTTGAACCACTTAACTTGACCTTTAATCTTTGCCATTTGCAAAATTCCTTAGAGTGTTTTCTTCGCCCGAGGGCACTTACATAGCTAAAACTGAGACATTACTGCATGAGGCACTAATATAAGGTTCGGCAGAGAAGCGGTATTCAACGACAACGTGTTTACTCAGGACTTCTTTACTGAAAATGCCACACATAGACAGAGCTGTACCTCGTTTAACTCAAAACGTGTTATCACATACTACGTAAATTATGGCAAGCCATTTTTAAACATGTCTCGATCGGTCGCACATAACCTCACATTAAGCGACGATCATCTGCACAATGATGCGAACTTTCATCACTAATCCAATCGGTTGCAGATGTTGCAGAAGGTTGTCGATAACCGGCTGACTACGTGTCTGGACGCGCTGCGGCTCAACATTACCGACCGTCATTGCCGTCGCCTTCTCGAGCGCACGTATAAAAAATCCGGAAACTAAATGGGTTTCCGGATTTTCACTCAACCACTGGGGCATTCAACTGATCCTTAATTGATCGCCCTTGCCCCTGTAAAAGCTGGTTTTTATTTTATAGAGGGTGCGTATTAAATATGCATAAAAGGTGAAATTAAATGATCAGCACCAATAGAGCTCATTTCTCGCACGTCGGTCATTAACACGTTTGGTTTTGTGATGCTTGTTAACTCACAGGTTTGTTTTGGTGTTTTTTGTTAAAAGGATGAGTAGTGAATGGTCCTCTCTACACGGTAATCTAATGCCGGTGCAGAGGATATAGCGATGAAAAGATAAACTTAAAATTAAACCGTGTCATAATTATCCTGACCGTAGCTACACACTTCCAAGTACAGATTTTTATCCCTGGATGCTTTATTAAAAACATATACTCATCAAAATAAAGCATCTGCAGGTTTGTTTTTAAAACACTTCAGACAAATACTTTTTTGAATTTATTATAAAACCCAAAGGAATAATTGTAATAGAGTCTAATACAGAAACATGTAAGCAAATAGATAAAAGAGATTTTGCTTGTAATGAGCAAGGAGAACTTTTGAAAGTGATTTGTATTTAAACTTCTCATTTTGCGAAGCACAAAAAAGTCTGAGCAAACTGTGATAATAGACCCCGTGACATCTGATCCACATATATTAATCAATGAAACACCCCATCTTAGAACCTTCCGAATAAACCTCCACTCCTAATGCAATGTCAACTTCCTTAATGAGAGACGCGCCCAAAAAGCAGATTCCATTATGGCATGAGAAATTTGGGTAATTTCACAATCAATATTCCTTGACTGAAGAAACGCGAATAAATAATTGGTCACCCGTAATATCGCGTAACTTCTGCAATGACTGACTCACATTAGGTGAACTGCATTAAGAAATGATGCCGCATTCTTCACATTTCCTGTCTGATAGATAGCATGAAAATAGACCAGAAGATTTAAATCCAATCTTTTTCTTTTCTGATGTTGGATGTATAATTTTTTGGTATATTCATATGGTTACCTTAGTTTTGGACCTAAAGAAACATACGAGCATTCATTTTTCTTACCTTCAGGTTCATCCATAAGCATAGACCATTCATGAATCTGATCTTTGTAGATATACACAATACCATCATCATTTGATAGCATTTCTTTGACATCGAAATATGCAATACAAGGATACTGCTTTGGTTTATTAGCTGCGATGAACTCAGTTATTTCTTCTTCAGTACACAGCCCGATGTCTACAATACCCTTGAGCCATTCCCTACATTGCGCCCAATTTTCAAAATAAAACATTCCACACCTCATTTTTTGTTAGTTAACAATGACTCATCACATTTGTGAGTTAACCACAAATTCAAAAAAGTTAAACTTAATAACAAATTAAGTTCTAATGCATGATATGAGAGCAGCTTTAATTTAAACTTGGATCATGTATTAAATATGACAAATGGAATTACGACACATAATGCTCTTTCTCGACAAACGTATTCAGCGATATATTTTAGCATTATTTACAAATCCAAAACTAATCATTAAGTGGATTATTAAGCGTGAAAACCATTAGTCTGCGTTTGAAATTTAACGGACGCCCCCCCTTTCTACTAAAAGGAAAAGCCAGCCCTTTGCAGGATAGCCAGTCCATTATAGAAGTGATGTCTTATGGGTGTCATTACTGTGCTATTTCTGAAAAAGAAATTAAGGCATTGGATGAACCTCTTCCTGCAGGCGTTAAAGTTACGCGCATTCATCTGAATAATGTAGATAATAGCGGACTGGCAACATTAAATATTTTTGATGCAGCACCTTAACAATGAAAATTTGATGACAGCATTTCACGACGGGGAAATAAAAACGTTTCGATGCATTCTGGATACCGTTCTTAACGGATTACATAAAAGTACTAAAATTTTTGAAGGGAAGTTTGGACAAATAACTAGCAGGGGTTAAGTTCGAAAAGTGATAAAGCATAATAATATATTATAGCAGTGCATTACCCATTGAGCATCCCGGCAGTCAATCTGTTCAACCACCGGGAGGTCTATCAGCGTTCCGCCACCAGACGGATAAAATCATCATCGCTGTCCTGCGGCTCGGTCCGGACTTGTTCTGCAAGTTTCACCGGTGCTTCTTTCTCCGGTTCATTTGCTTCACACAGGCGACGCAGTAATGCGTTTTGACGCTTTTGCTGATCCAGCAGCGCTTCCAGAAGTTCTATCTGTTCGTTTGCCCGGGAACTGGCACGGTTTACGAAAAACCACAGGGCCAGCCCGATGACCAGAACCAGCAGGGAGACTGCCAGGGAGGCCAAATTCAGCATTCCGGAATTCATTAAATCAACCATTTCACCACCTCAAATTGGAGCCGTCATTCTACCACTCGACGGCATGAGGAAGGAAATCTCCAAAGAGAAAAACTTTACCAGGGGATGAATTTATTGATGGTGCAAATACCGCTGAAAAACTGCACATCCTGATCACACAACACGTTAATCATCTGAGTCCACAGTAATAGACAGGCAATCAGAAGGATAACCGCCAGGATGACCCACCGTAACTTTTTCACACCACTCTCCGGGTAACTCTATTTGTTAACAGATTAGCACGCTAACCTTAAACCGCGGCTAACTGTAACGGCACCTCTTCATTTTAGGAATCATCGACTTGTTTCAGTCCGTGAACGAACTACTCTATTGTACAGGAAGAACTAATAACGAGGCATATGATGCGTTTTACAATTCGTGCAATTATTGTACTGGCGATTATTTGGATTGCTTTGCTTTCAACTGGCTACGGTGTGCTGATGGGCAGCACTGAAAACGTAGGCGGATTAGGATTACAGTGTAAATATCTCACCGCACGGGGTACCAGCACGGCGCAATATGTTCACACTGACAGCGGGATTATCGGCATTACTGACTGCCCTCTCCTGCGCAAAAGCACAACGGTTGTCGATAAGGGATAATCGGACACCACAAACAAAAAACGCCGCTGATTGCGGCGTTTTTTTATGGCGACGTGGCTCAGAATGGATAGTCGTTGTAACCCATCTGCTCAGAAATTTTACGTGCCGCCGTATGCAGCATGCTGACGTACTCATGCAGACGCTCTTCAGAGAAACGCAGAGTCGGGAAGGAAATACTCAGTCCCGCAATCACCACGCCGAAGCGGTCAAACACCGGTACGCCGATGCAACGCAGACCTTCTTCCTGCTCTTCATTGTCTTCGCCATAACCCTGCTCACGCACCACATCCAGCAGCGGTAACAGCTCGTCGGTATCGGCGATAGTCCGCTCGGTGCTGCGCTTATACTCAACGTGCTCGAGGATCTGTTTAACTTCCTCACGGTCACGCCATGCCAGCAGCACTTTACCAATCGCGGTACTGTACAGCGGATTGCGACGGCCGATGCGCGAATACATGCGCAGGTTATACATTGAGTCAATTTTATGGATGTAGACAATGCTGTCTTCATCCAACGCGCCCAGGTGTATGGTTTCTTTCGTCAGACGAGAAAGTTCACGCATCTGGATATCTGCACTGCGAATGAGATCGATGTTTTGCAGTGAACGAGCGCCCAGCTCAAACAGCTTCAACGTCAAAGAGTATTTCTCTGATTCGCCTTCCTGTGCCACATAACCCAACGATTTCATGGTCTGTAAAAAGCGATAAACCGTGCTTTTTGACATCATCACGCGCTGTGAAAGCTCAGTAATTCCTATCTCACGCTCTTCGCCAAGCGCCTGCAAAATGCCAAAAACCTTCAACACCGAAGAGACAGAATCTGGCTGTTTATCCAAATCTGCAACTGCCATTTATCACCTCATCGCGACTGTTTTATAAAATTCAGAACTGTTTTTTATTATAATTTCGCGCGCCTTCCGCCGCAATCACTCTTCTGCATCTTCGTTACAAATCTGCGACATACTGCCGAATAATCAATGCTAAAATCATTACCTGCATAATGATTTCATTAAAGACATACTTTTCTCATGGAAAAAACAGCTCCTGATGGTTTGCCATTGCCGCAACGCTATGGCGCCATTCTGACGATCGTGCTTGGTATTTCGATGGCCGTCCTTGATGGCGCCATTGCCAACGTCGCACTTCCCACTATTGCTACCGACCTTAACGCCTCCCCCGCCGCGTCTATCTGGATAGTTAATGCCTACCAAATCGCGATTGTTATCTCGCTACTGACCCTGGCTTTTCTCGGCGATATGTTCGGCTATCGACGGATTTATAAATGCGGCCTGGTGGTTTTCACCTGTACATCACTGATTTGCGCGCTCTCACACTCGTTGGAAATGCTAACGCTGGCCCGTGTGGCCCAGGGTCTGGGGGGCGCGGCGCTAATGAGCGTCAACACGGCTTTGATACGTCTCATTTATCCGCAGCGTTTTCTCGGTCGCGGGATGGGGATCAACTCGTTTATCGTGGCCGTGTCCTCTGCCGCCGGGCCGACTATCGCCGCCGCCATTTTATCCGTGGCATCCTGGCAGTGGTTGTTCCTGATTAATATCCCGCTCGGGATCGTGGCGTTCGTATTGGCCATGCGCTATCTGCCGCCAAATGGGGCCCGCAGCCAGGCGTCCCGTTTCGATCTGCCGAGTGCGGTTATGAACGCCTTAACCTTTGGTTTATTGATAACCGCGCTTAGCAGTTTTGCACAAGGGCAGTCTCTGCAACTGGTTCTGTGTGAAGTGGTGGCGATGCTGGTAATCGGCTTTTTCTTTGTCCGTCGCCAGCTAAAACTGCCGGTCCCGCTGTTGCCGGTCGATCTACTGCGTATACCGCTCTTTTCGCTGTCTATCTGTACGTCGATTTGTTCCTTCTGCGCCCAAATGCTGGCCATGGTCTCGCTGCCCTTCTTTCTGCAATCGGTCGTGGGCCGCAGCGAAGTTGAAACCGGTCTGCTGCTGACGCCGTGGCCATTGGCTACCATGGTCATGGCCCCGATTGCGGGCTATCTCATCGAAAAGGTCCACGCCGGTTTCCTCGGTGCTCTGGGCCTGGCGGTGATGGCATGCGGGCTGTTTGCGTTGGCACTTCTTCCCTCCTCGCCACAGGACATCGACATCGTTTGGCGCATGATGCTATGTGGTGCCGGTTTTGGTTTGTTCCAGTCGCCAAACAACCACACCATTGTGTCGTCTGCGCCGCGTAATCGTAGCGGTGGTGCTAGCGGAATGTTAGGCACCGCCCGTCTGCTCGGACAAAGTACCGGTGCGGCGCTGGTCGCATTGTTGTTTAACCTGTTCGGCACGCACGGGACGCACACTTCACTTTTACTGGCAGGTTCCCTCGCGGTTATCGCCGCCATCATCAGTGGCCTTCGCGTCACCCAGCCTCGCGCTGTATCCTGATCCGGGCATAAAAAAAGCGCCTCTAAGAGGCGCTTTGCTTTAAGGGTCGTGCTGTGAATTTGTTATTTCAGATACTCGCCGCTGCGCAGCGCTTCGATACGTTTGTCCAGCGGTGGGTGCGTCATGAACAGTTCGCTCATTGATTTCGCTTTACCGTTGATACAAAACGCCATCATGCTGCTGGCTTCCTGCGGCTCGTAGCTGGTTTTCAGGCGCTGAAGCGCCGCAATCATTTTCTCGCGACCCACCAATCTGGCAGAACCGGCATCAGCGTGGAACTCACGATGACGGGAGAACCACATGGTGATGATGCTGGCGAGAATACCAAATACCAGTTCCAGCACGGTCGCTACCGCAAAGTAAATCAGCGGATTACCGTTGCTGCTTTCACCTTCATCGCGGTTGCCGCCCAGGAAACCGGCTGCAATTTGCGCGATAACGCGAGAAATAAAGATAACAAAGGTGTTCACGATGCCCTGAATCAGGGTCATGGTCACCATGTCACCGTTGGCGATGTGGCTGATTTCGTGCGCGATAACGGCTTCGGCCTCGTCACGGCTCATGTTCTGCAACAGGCCCGTACTCACGGCAACCAGCGACGCATCACGGCGTGCCCCGGTCGCGAAGGCGTTGATATCTGGCGCGTGATACACCGCAACCTGTGGCATCGCAATACCCGCCTGACGGGACTGCTGTGCAACGGTGTTCATCAGCCAGCGCTCAGTTTCATTGCGCGGCTGTTCGATCACCTCACCGCCTACCGATTTCAGCGCCATCCATTTCGACATTAATAGCGACACAATCGAGCCACCAAAACCGAAAAGCAGCGCCATGATAAGCAGGCCCGTCATGCTGCTAGACTGAATTCCTGTCAGGCTTAGCACCAGCCCAAACACGACCATAACCGCCAGGTTGGTCATCAGGAAGAGCGCGATTCGCATCATAATTTTCTTTAACCTCGTTGTAACAAAACGCACTATGCGATTACCCATATGGTATGGGTCTTACGTTAATTTTCAACTATCAGAGGTCGCTAAGTCACGAGAAAAACACAACTTTACATTGCGTGTTATCTCGCTGACGCACGCTTGAGAAAGGAAAAAAAACAGGCACAATTGATTGTGCCTGTTGGGGGTTTATTTGCTGGCGGTTGGTGTTACCGCGGGCCGGTCTTTTTCCATTTTCGCCAGGTCATTAGCGATATGGACCGTCTCATCCAGATACGGGTCGGGCTCCTGATAATCCTTCGGCAGGTCGTCCAGTTTCTTCAGCGGTGGCTTGCCTTCACGTTTATAACGATCGTTGATGCGGGCCAGGCGCGTCGCGTCGTCTTCCTCATTCTCTTTCTCACGCTGTGCGTAATTCAGTGAGGCGATATTGCGGCGCTCTTTCAGCGCATTGAAACGGGCAATATCTTTGGCGATGTACTGGAATTCCGGATCTTTTGCGATACGGTCATTGTGGTCTTTCAGCAGCTCAGGACCAAACGGCATCATATCGCCCGTTTTGACGAAGGTCGCCGCATTGATGCTGTCCCACGGCAGAGCGTTATCTTCAAACTTCTCGCCGGTTTCCGTCTCTTCGTTGCCGGTTGGCATCATGATATCCGGCGTTACACCTTTACGTTGAGTACTGCCGCCGTTGATGCGGTAGAACTTCTGAATGGTGTACTGCACAGAACCCAGCGCTGGCCACTCAGGGCGCAGCATCTGATCGTAGATGCGGTTCAGGGAGCGATACTGCTGCACGGTGCCTTTACCGAAGGTAGGTTCACCGACAATCAGCGCACGACCATAGTCCTGCATAGCGGCCGCGAAGATTTCAGATGCAGACGCACTGAATCGGTCAACCAGCACCACCAGCGGGCCTTTGTAATACACAACGCCGTCGGTATCGCTGTCTTCGCGTACCTTGCCATTGTTATCACGCACCTGCACAACCGGGCCAGACGGGATAAACAGACCAGAAAGCGAAACCGCTTCGGTCAGTGCACCGCCGCCGTTGCTACGCAGATCGATAACGACGCTGGTGACGTTTTGTTTTTCCAGTTTCTGCAGCTGCACCTTCACATCATCGGTCAGGCCCACGTAGAAACCTGGGATATCCAGCACGCCAACTTTCTCTTTGCCGACGTTTTTCACCGACATCTTCACAGCGCGGTCTTCGAGGCGGATGCGCTCGCGAGTCAGCGTGATGGTGCGGGTTTTGGTGCCTTTACCGGCAGGCAGAATTTCGAGGCGCACTTTGCTGCCCTTCGGCCCTTTGATCAGGGCGACAACGTCATCCAGACGCCAGCCGATAACATCAACCATTCCTTTACCCGCTTGGCCAACGCCGACGATACGATCGCCAACGCTAATGGCTTTGCTCTTCGCCGCAGGACCGCCTGCCACCATGGAATTAATCATGGTGTAGTCGTCGTCCATTTGCAGCACCGCGCCGATACCTTCCAGAGAAAGGCTCATTTCGGTATTGAATTGTTCGGTGTTACGCGGGGAAAGGTAATTGGTGTGCGGATCGATTTCGTGTGCAAACGCGGTCATCGCTAAAGAAAACACGTCTTCGCTGTTGGTCTGAGCCAGACGGCGAATCGCGAACTTATAGCGACGGGTCAGCGTTTCACGAATTTCTTTTTCGTCTTTACCGGCAAGCTTAAGGCTCAGCTCGTCATATTTGACTTTGCCATCCCACAGCGCATTCAGCTCGGCTTCATCTTTTGGCCACGGCGTTTTGGTGCGGTCAAGATTGAAGGTGTCGTTGCCGGTAAAATCCATCGGACGCTCAAGCACTTTCAGCGCGTATTGATAGCGCTCAAAGCGGCGTTTTTGCGCCAGATTATAAAGATCGTAGAAAACATCCAGTTTGCCACTGCGCAGTTCGTCACCGACCTGCGATTTACGCGCATCATACTGGGAAACATCGCTGGCCAGCAGCACGTTGTGGCTGTAGTCCAGGAGGTTAAGGAAACGGTCGAAAATTTTCGCCGAGAACGCGTTGTCGAGATCGAACTGGCGGTAATGAGAACGGGTGAAGCGAGACGTTACACGCTCGCTTACCGTTGCATGCTGGGCCTCTTCCTTAAGAACTGGAATCTGGTTAGCACGCGTAATATCGTCCACGGCGAACGACTGGCCTGCTATTACTAGCATGCCAGCGAGCGCGGTGACCTTAAAAAAATTGTTCATGCCAGGCCCGGCCTCCGTTTCAGAACATCAAGTGTTCTGTGCGTACAATCATTGACATACCAGAAGTCAGCTGTACACGAACGCCATCTTTGGTGATTTCCAGTACAGTGGCGTCCATTGCGTTGTTACCCGCTTTGACTTTCAGAGACTGGCCAACGCTCAGCTCAGAGATGTCAGATACCGGAGTAAGACGCTCCTCACGTGCCGGACGTGGTGCTTTTGCCGCCGCAGGTTTAGCCGCCGGACGCGGTTTATTCGCACCAGCCTCTTTGCGTGGTGCAGCTGGACGCGGTTTGCGTTCACGACGTGGGGCATCAACCGGCTCACCTGCCGCAATGGCAGCTTCACGTTTTTTAGCCTGCTGTTCTGCACGCTGTGCCTGCACACGGGCCTTCGCTTCTTCAAGCTGCTGACGCGCATGAGTCACATGCTGCTCATCCAGCTCGCCGCACGGGTTTCCGTCGAGATCAACACGGGTTGCACCCGCTTTGATGCCGTACAGATAGCGCCAGCTGGACGTATAAAGACGTAAGGCGGAACGAAGCTGGGTTTTGCTGAGGTTCATTTCACCCTCAACGCGCGCTACCAGATCCTGAAAAATACCAATTTTCAGTGGGCGTGCTTCACCTTCAGCGCTGAAACACTGTGGGAATCGTTCGGCCAGAAATGCGATAACTTCTTTACTGCTATTCAACTTAGGTTGATTTTCCATGAAATTTCCTGATTACAACGGACGTAGCCAACATACCGCGGGCATGAACAGGCGTCATTATAATGACGCCATCGGTAAATGCTACGTTATCCGTTGATTATCCTGCGACAGGCTGAAAGAATTTGTGATAATCGGTGGCCGCAAGCAGCTTTTCAAGGTGATCAACCAGCTCACTGAGCCCCTGTTCATCTTCAGTGCTGAAGCGGGAATACTCAGGGCTGTCGATATCCAGCACACCGATAATTTTTCCGTTAACCACCAGAGGCAGCACGATTTCGGAGTTGCTTGCCGCGTCACAGGCGATATGACCGGCAAAGGCGTGGACGTCTTCCACTCGCTGTACGCGATTTTCCGACACCGCCGTGCCGCAAACGCCGCGACCGACCGGGATACGTACGCAGGCAATTTTGCCCTGGAAAGGACCTAAAACCAGCGTGTCGCCCTCGAGCAGATAAAAACCGGCCCAATTAACGTCGGTCAGGCGCTCATACAACAGCGCGCTGGTATTAGAGAGTGTGGCTAAAAAACTGGTTTCACCTGCCATTAATGCCTGAAAATCGCGGTTAAGATCCGCGTAAAACTCTGATTTGCTCATTATTCAATCACTTATTGTACTTAATTCCAAGCCGGTCAGTGCCGACGCATAGCCTAATAAAATAAGCATTAAATGCGTTCGGGCTCAAGATGAATCCGTTCATAGGTTAAGATAGAGTTATACATTCATTTCAAAAGCGAATAAATGGCACTAAGAGCTTCTCAAATATCGCCGGGCAAAAAAATCATCGTCCACGCGATTGGTAACCCACTGACGCCCGTGGAGTATCACCGCTGTCCGCAATGTGACACCCTTTTTACCCTGCCCGTGGTAAAAGCGTCACAAAGCGCATATTGCCCTCGCTGCGACGCAAAAATTCGTGACGGGCGCGACTGGTCTTTAACGCGCCTGGCGGCAATGGCGGTGACCATGCTGCTGCTGATGCCTTTTGCGTGGAGCGAACCGCTGCTGCGTTTGCATCTGCTCGGCGTGCGTATCGACGCCAACCTGTTGCAGGGTATCTGGCAGATGACCGATCAGGGCGACCCTATTCCTGCCGCGATGGTGCTGTTTTGCAGCGTCGGTGCGCCGCTGGTACTGGTCATTGCCATCGCCTATTTGTGGCTGGGTAATATTCTCGGCATGAATCTTCGCCCGGTTCTACTGATGCTCGAAAAGCTCAAGGAATGGGTGATGCTCGATATCTACCTGGTCGGCGTGGGTGTGGCGTCCATCAAGGTTCAGGATTACGCGTTTCTCCAGCCGGGGGTTGGCCTGATAGCGTTCATATCGCTGGTGCTGCTGAGTATTCTGACGCTCATTCATCTTAATGTAGAACAGTTGTGGGACCGCTTTTACCCGCAGCGCCCGGCCCAACGTGCGGACCCGGGTTTGCAGGTGTGTCTCGGTTGCCACCACACCGGATTCGCTGACTCCCGCGGACGTTGTCGCCGTTGCCATATTCCGCTGCGCCACCGCCGGGCTAACAGCCTACAGAAGTGCTGGGCCGCGTTGATTGCCTCAATGATTTTCCTGCTTCCCGCGAACCTGTTGCCGATCTCCGTCATTTATGTGAATGGCGCGCGTCAGGAAGACACCATTCTTTCCGGTATCATCTCGCTCGGCAGCAGCAACATTCCGGTGGCGGCCGTGGTTTTCATTGCCAGTATCCTTGTGCCCTTTACCAAAGTGCTGGTGATGCTTACCCTGTTGATATCGATTCACTTCAAATGTGAACAAGGGCTCAGAACCCGAATACTTCTGTTGCGCTTTGTCACCTGGATTGGTCGCTGGTCGATGCTCGATTTATTCGTCATCTCGCTAATGATGTCGCTTATCAATCGCGATCAGTTACTTGCTTTTACTATGGGACCCGCTGCGTTTTATTTCGGTGCTGCGGTAATATTGACTATTCTTGCTGTTGAATGGCTGGACAGCCGCTTACTTTGGGATGCACATGAGTCAGGAAACGCCCGCTTCACCGACTGAAGCGAGAATTAAAACAAAACGCCGTATTTCCCCTTTCTGGCTGCTGCCGGTAATCGCCCTGCTCATTGCTGGCTGGCTTATCTGGAACAGTTTTGAAGATCGTGGCACAACGGTCACTATTGATTTCATCTCAGCCGACGGTATCGTCCCCGGCCGCACCCCTGTCCGTTATCAGGGCGTCGAGGTAGGGACCGTTCAGGAAATTAGCCTGGCCAAAAACCTCAATCGCATTGAGGTGAAGGCCAGTATAAAAGGCGATATGAAAGATGCGCTGCGTGAAGAAACGCAGTTCTGGCTTGTCACGCCTAAGGCGTCGCTGGCAGGCGTGTCCGGTCTGGATGCGCTGGTCGGCGGGAACTATATCGGCATGATGCCCGGTAAAGGCGAGAAGAAAGATCACTTTACCGCGCTGGATACCCAGCCGAAATATCGCCTGAACAATGGCGAGCTGATGATTCATCTTCACGCGCCGGATTTAGGATCGCTCAATAGCGGCTCGCTGGTGTACTTCCGCAAAATCCCGGTCGGACGCGTGTATGACTACGCGATCAACGCCAATAAACAGGGTGTCACCATTGATATCCTGATCGACCGCCGCTTCACCAATCTGGTGAAAAAAGGCAGCCGTTTCTGGAACGTCTCCGGGATAAAAGCCGATGTTGGGCTGAGCGGGGCGAAAGTCCAGCTTGAAAGTCTGGCCGCGCTGGTGAATGGCGCGATTGCCTTTGATTCCCCCGAAGATTCAAAAGCCGCGACTCAGAACGATGAGTTTGGTCTGTACGCCGATTTGGCCCACAGCCAGCGCGGGGTGATCGTGAAACTGGACCTGCCAGACGGTACGGGTCTGAAAGCCGGTTCGACCGCGTTGATGTATCAGGGCCTGGAAGTCGGACAGCTGACCAAACTGGATCTCAATCCAGGCGGCGCGGTGAGCGGTGAAATGACCGTCGATCCGAGCGTGGTGAATTTGCTGCGCGACAAAACCCGAATCGAACTGCGTAATCCGAAACTGTCGCTTGAGAATACTAATCTCAGTGCCTTGCTCACGGGCAGCACTTTTGAACTGGTGCCCGGTGAAGGCGAACCGCGTAAGCATTTCGTGGTCGTCCCTGCCGATAAAACGCTATTGCAGGAACCTGGCGTTGCCACGCTCACCCTGAATGCGCCAGAGTCCTACGGCGTCGAGGCCGGCCAGCCCATTATTCTGCACGGCATTAAAATTGGTCAGGTACTCGAGCGTACGCTGAACAACAAAGGGGTATCCTTCTCGGTAGCCATCGATCCGCAATATCGTGACCTGGTACACGGTGACAGCAAATTCGTGGTCAACAGCCGCGTGGACGTCAAAGTCGGTCTCGACGGTATTGAATTCCTCGGAGCCAGCGCCAGTGAGTGGCTCAGCGGCGGCATTCGCATTCTGCCGGGTGAAAAAGGCCCGATGAAGCAGAGCTATCCACTGTTTGCCAACCTCGAAAAAGCGATTGAAAACAGTCTCGGTGAACTGCCGACGACAACGATGACGCTTACTGCCGACACGCTGCCGGACGTCCAGGCCGGTTCTGTCGTGCTGTATCGTAAATTTGAAGTCGGGGAAGTGATCACCGTTCGCCCACGCGCTAACGCTTTCGATATCGACCTGCACGTCAAACCCGAATACCGCCAGCTTCTGACCAAAAACAGCGTGTTCTGGGCAGAGGGTGGCGCAAAAGTGCAGTTGAACGGCAGCGGGCTGACGGTTCAGGCCGCCCCACTCTCCCGGGCACTGCGCGGGGCTATCAGCTTCGATAACCTCAGTGGCGCAAGTGCTGGCGCGCGTAAAGGCGATAAACGTATTCTGTATCCTTCCGAAACCGCGGCTCGCGCCGTAGGGGGGCAAATTACCCTGCACACCTTTGATGCCGGGAAACTTGCCGAGGGTATGCCGATTCGCTACCTGGGCATTGATATCGGACAAATTCAGACCCTGACGCTGATAACTGCTCGCAATGAAGTGCAGGCGAAAGCAGTACTCTACCCGGAATACGTAAACACCTTTGCCCGAAGCGGAACCCGCTTCTCGGTGGTCACGCCTCAGATATCAGCGGCAGGCGTTGAGCACCTGGACACCATCTTGCAGCCATACATCAACGTGGAACCCGGCCGTAGCAGCAATCCACGCCGCGATTTTGAGCTGCAGGAAGCGACCATCACCGACTCCCGATATCTCGACGGCCTGAGTATCATCGTCGAAGCGCCGGAAGCCGGATCGTTGAGCATCGGCACACCTGTTCTGTTCCGCGGCATTGAAGTGGGTACGGTGACCGGCCTGCATCTGGGCTCGCTCTCAGACCGCGTGATGGTGGGCCTGCGTATCAGTCAGCGCTATCAGCATCTGGTGCGCAATAACTCGGTATTCTGGCTGGCGTCCGGCTACAGCCTCGATTTCGGTATCATCGGCGGTGTAGTGAAAACCGGGACCTTCAACCAGTTCATTCGCGGCGGCATTGCCTTTGCCACTCCGCCAGGCACACCGCTCGCGCCGAAAGCGCAGGAAAATAAGCACTTCCTGTTGCAGGATGCAGAACCGAAAGAGTGGCGTGAATGGGGCACCGCGCTGCCACGCTAATTGCGAAGCGACTCCGGCTGTAAGAAGCCGGAGTCGCTGTGCTAAACTGCGCACCCGTTTATGAATTTGGTGCGTTTAGTGGCTTATCTTCCTGACTCCTTTCTTGAGGTGATGCGTGCAGCAATGCCGACTCATCTCTCCTTCGACGATTTCATCGCCGCCTGCCAGCGCCCGCTGCGCCGAAGTATCCGTGTTAACACACTCAAAATTTCTGTTCCGGATTTTCTGCAACTGGTTGCGCCTTATCGCTGGCAACTCACACCCATTCCGTGGTGTGAGGAAGGTTTCTGGCTTGAACGCGAAGACGAAGATGCCCTGCCGCTCGGCAGCACGGCCGAGCACCTGAGTGGTCTGTTTTACATTCAAGAAGCCAGCTCAATGCTGCCGGTCACCGCGCTGTTTGCTGATAACAATCAGCCTCAACGGGTGATGGACGTTGCCGCCGCACCGGGTTCAAAAACAACGCAAATTGCTGCGCGAATGGGTAACCAGGGCGCTATTTTGGCCAACGAGTTTTCCGCCAGTCGGGTGAAAGTCCTGCACGCCAATATCAGCCGCTGTGGGATCAGCAACGTTGCCCTCACCCATTTTGATGGTCGCGTATTCGGCGCTGCCCTTCCGGAATCCTTTGATGCCATTTTGCTCGACGCCCCTTGCTCCGGCGAAGGCGTGGTGCGCAAAGATCCCGATGCGTTAAAGAACTGGTCTCAGGAAAGCAATCTCGACATAGCCCAGACCCAACGCGAGCTGATCGACAGCGCGTTTCATGCGCTGCGCCCCGGCGGCACGCTGGTATATTCCACATGCACGCTGAACCGTGACGAAAACGAGGATGTGCTGAGCTGGCTGCTGGCGCGCTATCCACAGGCGGTCGAAATCATGCCGCTCGACACGCTATTCGACGGCGCAACCCAGGCACTGACCCCTGAAGGTTTCCTGCACGTCTTCCCACAGATTTTCGATTGCGAAGGATTCTTTGTCGCGCGGCTGAAAAAAACCGCGGCCATTGAAGCCCTGCCCGCGCCGGGCTACAAAGTCGGCAAATTCCCTTTCCTGCCGATGCGAACCCGTGAGTCTTTGGCGGTGAAACAGGCGGCGGCGGCCGTGGGTTTGCACTGGGAAGAAAATCTGAATCTCTGGCAGCGCGATAAGGAGATCTGGCTCTTCCCGGCGGAGATTGAGCCGTTGCTTGGCAAGGTACGTTTTTCCCGCATCGGCCTGCGTCTGGCCGAGACTTTCAATAAAGGGTTCCGCTGGCAGCATGAAGCCGTTATCGCTCTGGCGGGCGAAAAAAGTGCGCGCTTCGAACTGACGCAGGCGGAAGCCGAAGAGTGGTATCGCGGACGCGATGTCTGGCCGGAAACGCCACCCGCGCGTGATGATGTTATCGTGACCTTTCAGGGACATCCGTTGGGACTGGCGAAAAAAGTCGGTTCGCGCATCAAGAATAGCTATCCACGTGAGCTGGTCCGGGACGGCAAATTGTTCGCTGGCAAAGCGTAACGCTGAGCCAAAAATAAGCACGTTCTGACTGGCAAAATGCTCGCCCTTGTCTACGCTAAAAAATGGGAAGACCTAACTGGTCATACCACAACGAAGCAGATAACCGGAGAGCATTATGACCAAAACCAGCGTACGAATCGGCGCCTTTGAAATTGATGACGGCGAGCTGCATGGCGAGCAGCAAGGGGAGCGAACGTTAAGCATTCCCTGTAAATCTGACCCTGATTTATGCATGCAACTCGATGCCTGGGATGCCGAAACCAGCGTTCCCGCCATTCTCGATGGGGAACACTCTGTTCTATACCGCAAACACTATGACAGTAAGTCCGATGCCTGGGTCATGCGCTTAGCTTGATTCAAAGGAACCCGCCCAATTTTAGGCGGGTTATTTATTTTCGTATTTCGCTTATTTCTCTTACACTTAAGGCACCGCGCAAGAGTGTGAGGATGCAATGTTCGCTCTGGTTTTGTTTATTTGTTATCTCGATGGCGGCTGCGAAGACATTGTGGTGGACGTCTATAACACCGAACCGCAATGCGTACGGGCAATGGACGCGCAGAGATTAAGGCATGGCGGTTGCTTCCCGGTTGAGGATTTTATTGACGGTTTCTGGCGTCCGGCGCAGGAATACAGCGATTTGTAACTACTGAAGCTGGACCAGTGTCAACTCACCGCCAAACACCGCACCGGTATCGATGTAATGCTGATTGAGCACATCATAACGGTGCTTTAACGGCGTGTGCCCAAACCAGAAGTGATCCGCGCCATCGATAGGGGAATGATTCCCTGCTAAATGGTCGCTCAACCGCTGCCGATCCCACAGTACCCGATGCCAGTCTACGTTCTGTTGCCACTGATAATGTGCGGCCGGATAATCGGCATGTGCCACCACATGCACACCAGAATCGGCATCCACTTCAATGATATACGGCAAGTCATGACAGGCCTTTAGTCGACGACGGGCCTCAAGCTGCTCATTTTCCGTGCAGTGTTCAAACCACGCTCCCCCGTTCAATTCCCACAGTGATAATTGCTGATGCTCAAGCGCATCCATCGCCATTTGCTCGTGATTTCCTCGAATAGTGAAAAACCATTTTTGATGAATAAGTTCAAGGCATCTGAGACTGTCGGGCCCCCGATCAATCAGGTCACCAACGGAGATAAGTACATCCTGATAAGGATTAAATTCGTGAGCCCGGAGTTTAGGCATCAACAAATTAAAACAACCATGCAGGTCGCCAATGAGCCATATATGCCGCCAGGCTTTGCCGTCAATTCGTTGATACATAGCGTTGCCCCCTGGTTTAAGTATAGGGGATTCACGGAGAGCCTTACGCTTTTTGAAAAACGTAAATCAAGTATAAACGAACGCGGAATAAAGTCTGTGCGTGCATTAAGATTAACCTCACCGGCCGTTAGAATAGCCTCAGAAAAATGATGAGGTTATTATCATGTCGGACAACACCCTGCACTCCGCCTATTCACCTGAACCGCGTTCACATATTATTTCTGAACTGGTCAGCGGCAAACTTGCGCCAGCGCCAATCTGGAAAAAAGCGGACTACCGTCTGAAATTTTTGCTGCGGACGATGATTTTTTATCGCTCAACCCGACTGATGCTCGACACTCTCGGCAAGCGCCCGGACTTCATGCGGCTGCTGAACGCGCAGGTCACCCTGCCGAGTAAAACACATCGCCAGTATCTGGCGCGGGGATTATCATCAACGCAGCGTGCGCAAGCAATTGTCGGCCATTATCAGTTTATCGACTCGCTTAAAAGCACCCGACTCGCCGCGGCATTAACCGCCACCGAACCGACAGAGCTACTGAGTTTTGAGGGCAAGGATGGTGCACTGTTTACGCTTTACGCCTCCTGTGCGCACAAGGCCGAACGTGAAGGCGAAAGCACGCTGTGGTTTTGCGACGCGGACAATACGGTTTTGGCCAGCACAACCTTCAGTGTTGCCCGGAGCCACGACGGCTGGGAGCTCATCGTCGGCGGTCTGCAGGGGCCGCGCCGCAGCGTTTCTCATGAAGTGATAAAGCACGCCACCCGCGCCTGTTATGGGCTATTCCCGAAACGTATTCTGGTTGAATTCTTTGGCCTGATGGCTGCCGAGTGCGGGATAACCACGCTCTCCGGCGTCAGTGATAATGGGCACGTTTTCCGCGCTCTCCGTTATCGCTTCAGCAAAGGCCGTCATTTCCATGCCAGTTACGACGCGTTCTGGGCATCGTTAGACGGGGTTAAAAACGATGCATTCCGGTGGCAGCTACCGCTGGCGCAGGAACGTAAATCTTTGGAAGACATTGCCAGCAAGAAACGCGCAGAGTATCGCCGCCGTTTTGCGTTGCTCGATGAGATAGCCGCCCAGTTCAACGCACTTTTCCCGCGCACGTAAGCGCAACTGCATTGGCCTCTGCTGTACACAATGGCAGAGGCTTTCGCGCATCACGATTGCACAAGCCCCAGATGTTTCGCTATCATCATGAGGTATTCCTCTGATACCTCGCTGGCGGTACTTCCTGGCTATGAGCAAAATCGAAATTGCCCTGACAATTCTCGTTCTGGTTTTACTTGGGCTGGGCATCTGGTTCATTTTGAGCGATCAAATTTGGGTGCTGGTCAGCTATCTTGAAACCCTTCTCTATCCCGATATCGTCACGCCTGAATAATCCCTGTGGTTTCGACAATTCAAAATTAAACAAGATGGCATTTGAATCACACCACCGTGATGCATACCATTCTTAGCGAAACATAGCGCGGCGGGCTGCTTCTTCCTGACAGCACGTGGCATTACGTTTCAGGTCTGACTGACTCCACATCCCTGGACGCGCAACTTTCAGACCAAACCACCTCGCGGCGCTGCATATCCCTGTAAAGCCGTAAAAGTGAGTCCGAAAATATAATATTCATTGCAAGCTTTTCCCCTTTGCCCTGCGAAGCGAAGGGGTTTTTTTTATGCTTTTTTCACGTCGTCAGCTCAACCTCTCTGTCACCAACACGACGCTCCTTCACGATTTCCCTCGCTTCAATCACGTAACCCAATAAATAATGGTATATTAAGCTCATGTTCAATTTGACGTAACTGATCCATTTGCTCTGGTGTATCAGGGTAGAGATATGAGGAAGGACAACGCGATGATTTATGATTGTTTTTTATACTATGATGAAGATATGTTATTAGATATACGCCTCAATACCTTAGCAGATCATATTGATCGCTTTGTCATTGTAGAATCAACGCATACTTTTACAGGTAAATCTCGTCATCTTCATTTTGATATCACCAAATTCCCCCAGTTTAAAGATAAAATCATTTACGTTGTTTATGACAAACCACCTATTATGAAAGCCTCAAACCCATCAGAAGTGGATGCATGGGCCAATGAAGCAGCTCAGCGCAACGCCATTATGGATGGACTGACAAATGCAGATGATGCCGATATAATCTTAGTCTCTGATGTTGATGAAATTTTCAATCCTTGTGTCATTGACAAAATAAATGCATCACGCCTTTGCACTACTATTTATATGAACTTCTATAATTACCAGTTCAATATGCAGGTATTCAATACTGATCAGTCTCCCCGTCAGTGCAAAGCGCCAAAGGCAGCAAGCTATAAGAATCTTAAAGGCTTTTTCCTCGGCGAACCTGAAACCTTACGAAATATGAAGAAAAGCAAGTTGAGGAAAAGTTTCTTTAAATGGAAGTGGTATAAACTCAACAATAAAAAAATCACAAATGGTGGCTGGCATTTTTCTTGGATCATGACACCTGAACGCATCTCTGAAAAGATGACATCAATATCTCATACCGAATACGATTTGCCTGAATTCAACAATAAAGATCATATCGTCGATGCCCTCTACAATGCTAAAGATATTTGGGGTCGCGACAGGTCAATGGTTAAGCAAGAATTAAGCAAAGAAAAATTCCCGGGTTATCTTGTCGATAATAAAGAAAAATTTGCTTCCTTCATTATTTAACTGGAAGGCAAAGCCACTGACACTTAAATGAGCATTAAGAACTTTCAATGCTCGTTGAGAAAAGACCCGCAACTGTGCAGGACATTCCATGGGCCAAACGTATCTGGAAAACACAAACTCGTGGTCGCGCGGATCTGCATTTTTCGTGTAAAAAAAATGTTAAGACCGATTTTGATGTGATATAAAAGAAAACAGGTTGGCCGTGGAAGTGTGGGGAATTTTCAGGCTGATGCTGTAAGTTACTGATATAACTTACAGATAAAAAGAGACCGAATACGATTCCTGTATTCGGTCCAGGGAAATGGCTCTTGGGAGAGAGCCGTGCGCTAAAAGTTGGCATTAATGCAGGCTAAAGTCGCCTTGCCCTTTAAGAATAGATGACCATGCCAGGTTTTCCAGTCCGCGACAAAAGTGGTCAGAAAAAAACCGTGAGCAAAGCGTCACAAAACGCAAAAACCGCAAGCTTTCGTCAGAAAAACTTGCGGTTTTTTATTGTCTGTCAATCAGTTAGCGTTGCGTCTTAGCAGAGCTTTTCAGCGCGGGCGATAAACGGTGCCAGGCTCATTTTTTGACCCGCATGCTCAGGATCGTCGACCTGGATCACAGAAATCGGCTGGGCATTGGTCTTCCCTTCCTTCACTTCCTGCTCGGCAACGGTATTTAACGGATATTGCATCAGCGTGCTGGGGTTAATGGCATACAGCGCATTGCCCGGACGGCAGGTCAACATCACCTCTTCACGATTAAATGCCCACTGTTCTTTACCCATCTCAAAACGACTGACGGTGATAATTTGCGGTGCCGCCAGGGCGGTTCCAGTTGTTGCCAGTAACAACATTGATAAAACGAGTTTTTTCATGATTCTGCCACTTAATTCAGAACGGTTCCCAGGTTGCGAAGAGGCTTACCGCCGCCAGCACCAGAGCCCCTAAAATCATTTCCGCCTGCGTCGTGCGCACAAACAGCCGCTGTATGCGCTGTCTGTCTGTCGCCATTCGCGGCACCAGAACATACCTGTTCACCAGGGCGATTACCACCATCAGCGCCACGAACGCACATTTCACCAATAGCAAACGCCCATAGGCCGTACCCGACACCAGTTGCCCCTGAATCAGCCAGACATTAGCCAGCCCGCTCAGGATCACCCCAATGACCGCCAGATGGCCCCAACGAGAAAAACGCATCATGGAATTGATGGCCGAGGTGCGCCAGGGCCCCTTCGCCAGGCGCAGGCAGTACAGAAACGGCAGCAGGCCACCAAACCAGGCCCCCGCGCACAGAAGATGCACGGCGTGATTCATTCGCTGTAACGCGCCAACGGTGCCCTCGCGCATCGCCGCATGCCCTACGCCCGCCATAAGTAAAAACTGTGCGATGCACAGAATCAGTAACAGCGGCGCCAGCCGATGCGGTTTCAGGCAGACGACAATCAGCGCAATCCACGTCAGCAGAATTTGCCACAGCCAGATGCTACCAAAACGCGTACCCGCCACGGCGAGCCAGACCTCAGGTTGCAGGACATCGCCCCAGCCGTTGCCCATTTGACCGCCCTGCAGCATCAGCATTGACGTTGCCGCTATGGCATTCACCAGCAAAGCGACACGCATAAACGGCAGGAAGCGTTGCATCATCAGCCGACGCAGCTGGGGCGTTGCCCACCAGGCACCATACAGCACGCAACCGAAGGCGAGCATTATGGCAATGAAATGCAGGCCTCGCAGCCCGACATACACCGACGCCAGCACGGTTATTTCACACTGAAGTGGTACTGGCCTTTGGTTTTGTGACCGTCCACCGACACCACGTGCCAGTCAACGGTGTAATCGCCGGGTTTGAGAGATTGCTCGACCGGGACGATAAGCTGGGTGTTGTCTTTTTCATTGAGCTTCACTGCGCCAACAGGAATCTGCGCCTGCTGTGGGCCCGTCAGCGTGACGCCACTGAATTTCACCTCAACCCCTTCCGAGAAATTGAGAGTCAGCGCCTGGGGAGCCGCCGTAACTTGGGCATCAGCCGCAGGATATTGATGTTTAAGATGGGCGTGGGCGAAGGCCGCGGAAGTGGTTAAAACGCAGGTCAGGAAAACACCGGTGCGCAGCGCGCGGGAGGCGATACGATTCATTCTCTACATTCCCTTTTGTTATATATCTGTGGGGGAGAATAACCTCGTATAATGTTTACGTCGAGATTCACTGCCGTTGATCTTGCTATTTCGCGACACTCTTAGTACTTTCAGCCCCGATATCAGAAGGAGCCCAAGATGAACACCAATCTGGCAAAACTTCCCCAGGGCGAGATGGACAAAATTAACGTCGATTTGGCCGCCGCCGGGGTTGCATTTAAAGAGCGCTACAATATGCCTATCGTGGCTGAAGTAGTGGAGCGTGAACAGCCGACGCACCTTCGCGACTGGTTCCGCGAGCGTCTGATCGCGCATCGACTGGCTTCGGTAAACTTATCCCGCCTGCCATACGAACCAAAACAGAAGTAAGACTTACTCACTGTTACACTTCCTTACACTACCGCGGCTACAATCTTGAGAATATTCTCATGTATGACTCAGGGACTCTGAGTCAAGAAAAGTGATAAGGAAGCCACTATGCCTGCATGGACGATTGCTGCTGCACAGTACACGGCCCGCAACAGGAGCGTTGCGGAAAATATTGACCATCATCTGCGTTTTATCGAAGCGGCGGCGAAGCTGAACTGCCAGCTGATTGTGTTCCCGGAAATGTCGTTGACGGGACCGGACACCGATTCTCCCCTTTCCCCCATTCCCACCGATGAATTCCTGCAACCGCTTTGCGCTGCGGCGAAACGTCATGGGATCACTGTCATTGCGGGTTTACCGATCGACATGAACGGCGAACGTCACAAGGGCGTGGCCATTTTTGTGCCCGGCACGTCCTCACCGCTCACGATGCATCAAGGACAAGGCACCTGCCTTGCACCACAGACGCAGCAAATCAGTGTGCTGGCCGCCGAAGCGGAGACTATCGAACTCGACCCAAATGCCTCGCTGCTGGCCACCGGAACCTGTACCTGCGAATTTCAGCAACAGCAGTCGGTGCAGCGACTTCAGCGCCTGGCCCACCGTTACGCTATCGCAGTATTAAAATCTAACTATTCCGTCGGTAGCGCGCTGTGGGATGAAAACGGTCAGCTGATCGTGCGCGCCGACAGCGGGGACCTTTTGCTGACCGGTCGCAAATACGAAGGCGGCTGGGAAGGCGACATTATTCCACTGCGCGAAAGCCTCTGTGCCATTGACGAAAGCCTCTGTGGCGCATAACCTGCCTCTTTTCAGCCGGGAGAGCACAATGTTACGCGTTATCGATACGGAAACCTGCGGTTTACAGGGGGGCGTGGTTGAAATCGCCTCGGTGGACATCGTTGACGGCAAGATAACCCATCCCATGAGCCATCTCGTGCGCCCGGACAGACCGATTAGCCCACAGGCGATGGCCATCCATCGCATCACCGAAGAGATGGTCGCTGATAAGCCGTGGATTGAGGAAGTTGTACCGCATTATCAGGGCAGCACCTGGTACGTGGCGCATAACGCCAGCTTTGACCGCCGCGTATTGCCTGAAATGAACGGCGAGTGGATTTGCACCATGAAGCTTGCCCGCCGCCTGTGGCCGGGCATCAAGTACAGTAACATGGCGCTCTACAAATCCCGCAAGCTGAGCGTGACTACCCCGCCCGGTCTGCATCATCACCGGGCGCTGTATGACTGCTACATTACCGCCGCATTACTGATTGATATTATGAACGTCTCCGGCTGGACCGCTGATCAGATGGCCGATATCACCGGGCGTCCTGCGCTGATGACCACTTTCACCTTCGGGAAATACCGCGGGAAGCCAGTGTCAGAAGTGGCCGAGAAAGATCCCGGCTACCTCCGCTGGTTGTTCAACAATCTTAATTCGATGAGTCCGGAACTGCGCTTAACACTTAAGCACTGGCTGGGCGAATAACTATCGTGGAGCCTGGCCCGGCAGCGTACCCTGGGCCAGTGCAATCAGGAATGTGAATTCCAGCGCCACGCCTTCATAGCTTTTGAATCGCCCCGATTTCCCGCCGTGCCCGGAATCCATATCGGTACAAAGCAGCAGCAGATTATCGTCGGTTTTCAGCTCCCGGAGCTTCGCCACCCATTTGGCCGGTTCCCAGTATTGCACCTGAGAATCATGCAACCCGGTGGTGACCAGCAGGTGCGGATAGGCTTGTTTCCCGACGTTGTCATAAGGGCTGTAGCCTTTCATATAGTGATAATACTCAGGCTCCTGCGGGTTGCCCCACTCCTCAAACTCGCCGGTCGTCAGCGGGATCGACTCATCCAGCATCGTCGTCACCACATCGACGAACGGCACCTGCGCAATCACCCCGTGGAACAGCTCCGGGCGTTGGTTGATAACGCTGCCCATCAGCATTCCGCCTGCGCTGCCGCCCATCCCGTAACAAAGCTCAGGATTGCCGTAGCCCTGCGCCAGCAGCGCATCGCAGACATCAAGATAATCGTTGAAGGTATTGTTCTTCAGCAGGAACTTGCCGTCTTCATACCACTGCTGGCCTAATTCGCCGCCGCCGCGGATATGAGCGATGGCATACACGAACCCGCGGTCAAGCAGGCTCAGACGGCTGCTGCTGAAATCAGCGTCCATGCTGGCACCGTAGGAGCCGTAACCGTACACCAACAACGGATTGTTCCCTTTGCGGAAATGCTCGCGGTGATAAACCAGCGAAACCGGTACTTCAGCACCATCACGTGCTTTGACCCACAGATGCTCGCTGCGATAGCGACTGGCATCAAAGCCCTTCACTTCCTGCTGTTTCATCACCCTTCGTTCGCCGGTATCCATATTCAGCTCAAACAACGTGTCCGGGGTTGTCATTGAGGAATAACCGTAACGCAAGCGCGCGGTATCGGGCTCCGGGTTATACGCCAGCCAGGTCACATATGCCGGATCGTCAAACGCAATCCCGGTGGACTCCCGGGTTTTACGATTGATCTGCCGTAGGCTGGTCAGGCCGTGCTGACGCTCTTCGACCACCAGCCAGTCGGTAAACAAGGTAAAACCTTCCAGCATGACTTCTTTGCGCGGCGGGATCAGCACTTCCCAGCGGCTTTCATCCCGGATGGGCGAGCGGTAAAGTCCAAAATTTTTACCTTCGCGGTTGGAGCGCAGATAAAAATTATGCTGGAAATGATCGACGCTGTATTCGTGATCTTTGCGACGCGGCAGGAAGCGCAGCGGCTGAGCATCAGGCAGTTCAGCATCCAGCAGCAGCACTTCACTGGTGGTGGCGCTGGCCAGATGGATAATCACGTAATGCTTCGAGCTGGTTTTATGCAGGCTGACGTAGAAAGTGTCGTCCTGCTCTTCATAGACCAGTTCGTCGGCGGTGACCGGCATACCCACGGTGTGGCGCCACACCTGATGCGGCAATAGCGTCGTCGGATGTTTTCGCACGTAATACAGCGTTTGCGAATCATTGCCCCAGACGAAGCCCGGCTCGACGTTTTCCAACGTCTCTGGATACCAGTTATCGTTTTCCAGGCTACGGATACGCAGGCCATACTGACGGCGCGAGAGATAGTCTTCCGTTAGCGCCATTAACGCGTTATCTGGCGAAACGCCTAAGCCACCGAGGGTATAAAACTCGCTGTGCGCCGCGCGCTGATTGCCGTCGAGCAGCACTTCCCAGTCGTCCCACTCTTCTTTCTGCACCGACTGACGCTGATAAATAGCGTACTCGCAGCCCGGTTCGTAAATCTGCCGGTAGCGGTAGCCATTTTTGCTGTAGGGGGCTGAAACTTCGCGCTGCGGAATGCGATCGACAATCTCTTTGAGGATTTTATCCTGCAGGTTTTGCTGCAACGCCATGACCTCGCGGCCATAGTCGTTTTCCAGCTTCAGATAGTCGAGCACCGCGGGCTGCGTGCGGTCGTCGTCACGCAGCCAGTAGTAGTTGTCGACCCGGGTATCACCATGAAGCGTCATGGTGTGGGGAATACGTTTTGCTTTTGGTGGCATGTCGTTGTTCTTCTGCAAGTTACCTACCCTAAGGGTGGCAAATGTGCAGAGCGATGCAAGCGAAACATGCCAACTTGAGGTTAAAGTGCCTGTTTTTGTGCCTTTAAATCGTTTTCAATGCCTTCCCGCACCTCGTGTGGAATATTCAACGCATCGCCGAGCGCGTTCAGATAGCTACGTTCCATAAAGTGATCGACATCGATTGCCGCACAGCTCAGGAAATACAGCTCGAGCGCTTCCTCTTCATTGCGCACATCTTTGGCCAGAAGTTGCGGGTCCAGCGGCTGAGCGATCGCTTTATCCACTAGCTGACGCCCCTGCGCTTCCACGCCCGCTTCACGCAGCTGCGAATCAATCACCGCTCGCTCTTTATCATCGATATGCCCGTCGCTTTTTGCGGCAAATACCAGCGCCAGGATCAGGCGTTCGGTACGCATATCCACCGGGCTGGTTTGCTGCCCGTACTGCGGTTCACCCTGATGGGCTGTGCGAATTTTGTCTTTGTACTTGTTCCACAACACGCTGCCCGCCACTGCCCCGCCGCCGACAAGCAGCGCGCCGGTTCCGTATTTGGTCAGCAGTTTGCGCGATGATTTGCTGGACACCAGCAGCCCGGCAAGACCGCCGAGCGCACCGGGAACCAGCAGTTTACTGAGTCCCTGCTCGCCGGATGGCTGAGCAGAAGACGATGATTGACCGAGAAGGGATTGAATCTGATTTAGCCAGTTTGCCATTGTATCCTCGCCATACTGAGATGAATGCTCTCAGCCTAAGCGAGACGATGTCAGGAAACGTCTGGTCTGGCTAAAGATGCGAAAATTACTGCGCGCGATAGGTGGCGCTGCCTGCTGCACAATCCACTGTCACGACGTAATGCAAATCGGTATTTGTCCCACGCACCGTGAGCGGCACTTTCCATTTATCCTTTGCCCCGGTCACGTCATGGGGATTAATCCACGCCACAGGATCGATCTGCCCCAGCGTTTTCTGGTCATCCGCCCACTGATTAATCCGATTCTGGGTGTAATCCTGCTTCACCTTCGCGGCAATGCCGTCGGCGTCCAGGCCTTCACACTTGCTCATTGACACCGTTTTCTCACTGGCCGCCTGGACCGCAACGCTACTCATCAGCAGCAAAACTGCCGTCATTACTGTTCTCTTTTTCATGTGAATGTCTCTCGCGCCTGATAACCCTAAAAAGCATGGTACAAAACCCCGACAACGCAAGTAAGCGTCTGTTATTTATCACGTCGTTCCTGCCCCGAGACAGACGCAAACGTTTTCGTATATACTGGCGTTCATTTTTTTACTGTGGAATTTCGTTATGACTGTACTAGGCACAGCGCTGCGTCCGGCGGCAACCCGCGTGATGTTATTGGGCGCAGGCGAGCTGGGTAAAGAAGTGGCCATTGAATGCCAGCGACTGGGGATCGAAGTGATTGCCGTCGATCGTTATGCGGACGCTCCAGCGATGCACGTTGCCCATCGCAGCCACGTCATTAATATGCTGGACGGCGTGGCGCTGAAGGCGCTGGTTGAGCAGGAAAAACCTGCGTTTATCGTCCCGGAAATCGAAGCCATCGCGACTGATATGCTGATTGAACTGGAACAGGCCGGTCAGCACGTGGTGCCCTGCGCTCGCGCAACAAAGCTCACCATGAACCGGGAAGGGATTCGCCGCCTGGCTGCGGAAGAACTCAAACTGCCGACCTCAAGCTACCGTTTTGCCGATAGCGAACAAAGCTTCCGCGACGCTGTCAGCGAAATCGGCCTGCCCTGCATCATCAAACCGGTGATGAGCTCATCCGGCAAGGGCCAGAGTTTTATCCGTGGTGAAGAACAGCTCTCAGCCGCCTGGCAATATGCCCAACAGGGCGGCCGTGCCGGAGCGGGACGAGTGATCGTCGAAGGCGTGGTGAATTTTGATTTTGAAATCACACTGCTGACCGTCAGCGCCGTAGACGGCGTACATTTCTGTGCCCCAGTCGGCCATCGTCAGGAGGACGGCGACTACCGCGAGTCATGGCAGCCGCAGCAGATGAGCCCGCTGGCGCTTGAGCGTGCCGAAGCCGTTGCCCGTGACGTGGTGTTGGCCCTGGGTGGCTATGGCCTGTTTGGTGTAGAGCTGTTTGTGTGTGGCGATGAGGTGATTTTCAGCGAAGTGTCGCCACGCCCTCATGATACCGGCATGGTAACGCTGATTTCGCAGGACCTGTCCGAGTTCGCACTGCACGTCCGGGCATTTCTGGGTTTGCCGATCGGCGCGATTCGCCAGTACGGCCCCTCTGCTTCCGCCGTTATTTTGCCGCAGTTAACCAGCCGCAACGTCAGCTTCGGCAACGTGGAATCTGCGGTAGGGGCTGGCGTTCAGCTGCGTTTGTTTGGCAAACCGGAAATCGAAGGCTCACGTCGTCTGGGCGTAGCGCTGGCAACGGCTGAAGACGTCGAAACAGCGGTTGAGCGGGCGAAAACCGCCGCCGCCGCTGTCGTCGTTAAGGGATAAAAAAAGGTGGGAGGCGCGTGCGCACTCCCACCTTTTTTTCATTTCGCCGGACAAATATCTCGCCCGGCAAATAAGTCTTACTTCGCGCCTTCTACGGCTTCGCGTGCAATTTTGGTGATGCGATCGTAATCACCGCTTTCCAGCGCATCCGCCGGAACCAGCCATGAACCACCGATGCACAGAACGCTTTTCAGCGCCAGGTAATCGCGATAGTTCGCCGGAGAGATGCCGCCAGTCGGGCAGAAACGGATATGCGCGAACGGGCCTGCAATCGCCTGCAGCGCTTTGGTGCCGCCGTTCGCTTCTGCCGGGAAGAATTTGAACTCTTTCAGACCATAGTCCATGCCCAGCATCAGTTCAGACACGGTGCTGATGCCTGGGATCAGGGGAATAGTCCCTTCGGTTGCGGCTTTCAGCAGCGGCTCGGTCAGGCCCGGGCTGATGGCGAACTGTGCGCCCGCTTCGGTCACTTCTTTCAGCTGTTGGACGTTGGTCACAGTACCGGCACCGACGATAGCATCAGGGACTTCTTTCGCGATGGCGCGGATAGCGTCCATGGCACATGCGGTACGCAGGGTCACTTCCAGCACGCGTACGCCACCGGCAACCAGCGCTTTCGCCATGGGTACAGCATGTTCCAGTTTGTTAACAACGATAACCGGGACAACCGGGCCGTTGGTCAGGATTGCTTCTGCACTTGTTTTCCAGTTTTTCATCAGAGTTTTTCTCTCGCCAGAATGAGTAATGTCGTCTTATTAAAAAGTGATGCAGGTTGCGCCCTGCTCTGCACCGGAAAGATTCTCACGCAGTGCACTGAACAGTTCGCGACCACTCCCAACCCGTGATGCACGCAGGTCAGGTAAATGCGGTTTACGGGCAGCCAGTTCGGCTTCATCCACCAACAGCGTCAGCTCGCCGGTTTGTCCATTCACGCGGATCATATCGCCGTCATGGACTTTCGACAGCAGCCCACCGTCGTACGCTTCAGGCGTGACGTGGATAGCTGATGGCACTTTACCGGATGCCCCTGAAAGCCGTCCATCGGTGACCAATGCAATTTTGAAACAACGGTCCAATAATACACCTAATGGCGGCATAAGTTTATGCAATTCTGGCATGCCGTTAGCTTTTGGCCCCTGAAGACGCACGACAACCACGCAATCTTTATCCAACAGACCCGCTTCGAAGGCAGGCAACACGTCATGCTGGCTCTCAAATACCACCGCTGGGGCTTCGATAATCTGATTTTCAACCGGCACGGCGGACGTCTTCATCACTGCACGACCGAGGTTGCCGCTCAGCACTTTGGTGCCGCCGTGATGAGAGAACGGTTTGTCGATGGTGGCAATGACCGCGTCATCCAGCGATGCCTGCGCGCCTTCGCGCCAGTCCAGTTCGCCGTTGTTCAACCACGGTTCCATGGTGTAGCGAGAGAGGCCGTGACCCGCAACGGTTTCTACGTCTTCGTGCAACAGGCCGCCCTTCAGCAGTTCGCGCACCAGCACCGGTACGCCACCCGCCGCCTGGAAGTGGTTGATATCCGCAGGGCCGTTCGGGTACAGGCGCGCCATCAGCGGCACCACGTCCGAAATATCAGAGAAGTCATCCCAGTTGATGATAATGCCCGCAGCTCGCGCCATCGCCACCAGATGCATCGTGTGGTTAGTCGAACCACCGGTCGCCAGCAGCGCCACGATCCCGTTCACCACAGCTTTCTCGTCGATCATTTTACCGAGTGGCATCCATTCATTACCGTTGCCGGTCATGCGGGTCACCTGGCGAGCCGCAGCAGCGGTCAACGCTTCACGCATGGGCGCATCCGGATGCACGAATGAGGAGCCCGGCAGCTGCATGCCCATAAATTCGATAACCATCTGGTTGGTGTTCGCGGTGCCGTAAAACGTGCAGGTGCCTGGCGCGTGATAGGACGCGGCTTCAGATTCCAGCAGCGCCATGCGGTCAACTTTACCTTCGGCAAACAGCTGGCGAATGCGCACTTTTTCTTTGTTCGGCAAGCCGCTGGACATCGGACCTGACGGAATGAAAATCGACGGCAGATGACCAAATGACAACGCGGCCATGGCCAGGCCCGGGACGATTTTGTCGCACACGCCGAGATACAACGCGCCGTCGAACATATTGTGAGACAGCCCAACGGCCGCAGACATGGCGATCACTTCGCGGCTCAGCAGCGACAGCTCCATTCCGTCCTGCCCCTGCGTGACGCCGTCGCACATCGCAGGCACACCACCGGCAACCTGAGCCACTGCGTTCACACCGTGCAGCGCTTTACGGATAACGTCGGGGTAGTGCTCGTACGGCTGGTGCGCAGAAAGCATGTCGTTATAGGAGGTGATGATAGCGATGTTGTTACGCAGCATGCTTTTCAGCGACGCTTTATCATCCGGTTGGCAGGCCGCGAAGCCGTGCGCCAGGTTACCGCAGGCCAAACGCGAACGCTGCACGGTGTCAGATTTGGCCTGATTGATGCGGGTGAGGTAAGCGTGGCGAGTCTCTTTAGAGCGCTCAATAATACGATTTGTTACGCGTAACAGTGCGGGATTCATAAAATCTCCTCAAACTCTGAGTGTCTGGGCTTATGCATTAACACGAAGTTCAGGAGTCATTAACAATGCTGAAACGCGCGTCTGCTGTAGCTCAGTGGCAAATTCATCTCCCGTAATTGTAATGAAAAAAGCCCCGGGGGTGAACCTCCCGGGGCTTAAAAGTGCATATTTCGAACGAGATACTGTGTCAGATCATGTTACCGGTAAAGCGACCTGTTCGGCGTAGCGTCACACGCTACTCAAATTCATTCCAGGAGCGACCATCACGGGTAATCATTGCCACAGAAGCGACGGGACCCCAGGTGCCAGCCTGATACGGTTTTGGCGCATCCTGATCGGCGGCCCAGGCTTCGGTGATTGAGTCGACCCATTTCCATGCTTCTTCCACTTCGTCACGACGCACGAACAGCGCCTGGATGCCGCGCATGGTTTCCAGCAGCAGACGCTCGTAAGCATCGGCCAGGTGCGTCTCATTGAAGGTTTCGGAATAGCTCAGATCAAGCTTGGTGGTTTGCAGGTTGTGCTTGTGATCCAGACCCGGCACTTTGTTGAGGATCTGAATATCAACGCCTTCGTCCGGTTGCAGACGAATGGTCAGTTTGTTCTGCGGCAGCTCCTGCCAGGACTCTTTGAACAGGTTCAGTTCAGGCGTTTTGAAGTACACAACCACTTCGGAACATTTGGTCGGCAGACGCTTACCGGTACGCAAGTAGAACGGCACGCCAGCCCAGCGCCAGTCATCGATATCAACGCGGATCGCCACGAAGGTTTCAGTGTTGCTGCTCTTGTTCGCGCCCTCTTCTTCGAGATAGCCAGGCACTTTTTTGCCCTGCGCAAAACCAGAGGTGTACTGGCCGCGTACGGTTTTATCACGCACATTGGAGCGGTCAATGCGACGCAGAGATTTCAGCACTTTTACTTTGGCATCACGAATACTGTCGGCGCTCAGATCAGACGGCGGCGACATCGCAATCATGCACAGAATTTGCAGCAGGTGGTTCTGGATCATGTCGCGCATCTGCCCGGCCTGATCGAAGTAACCCCAACGTCCTTCGATACCCACTTCTTCCGCCACGGTAATTTCCACGTGGTCGATAGTGCGGGAATCCCAGTTGTTGATAAACAGGGAGTTGGCAAAACGCAGCGCCAGCAGGTTGAGTACGGTCTCTTTACCGAGATAGTGGTCAATGCGGTAGACCTGGCACTCTTCGAAATATTCGCCGACCTGGTCATTGATTTCGCGAGAGGTCGCCAGAGAGGTACCCAGCGGTTTTTCCATCACGACGCGCGCCGGTTTAGCGTTCAGCTTCGCTTCGCCCAGACCTTTGCAGATAGCGCCAAAGGTGCTCGGTGGCATCGCAAAATAGTTGATGGTGGTGCGTTCTTTCTGATCGAGCATTTTGCCAAGGCGGGTGAAAGATTTGGTGTCGTTGACATCCAGATTGCAGAAGTCCAGGCGCCCACTCAGAGTGTCCCACAGACTCTCATCAATCTTCTCCTTCATGAAGGTTTCCAGCGCCTCGCGCACCACTTTGGTGTATGCATCTTTGTCCCAATCAGCACGTCCTACCCCAAGGATACGCGTGTCCGGATGGATCTGGCCCGCTTTCTCCAGTTGATACAGGGAAGGCAGCAATTTACGACGCGCCAGGTCACCCTTCGCGCCGAAAATGACCAGATCGCATGCCTGGGCCGTTTGCGTTACCGCCATGTCATTCTCCTCAGTTGGATTGCCTGGTGCTTCTGCCAGGCGCTATTTGTAATTTTCTTACGCTGCACTGTACTGTGTTTACGTTAATGCCGAAACCCCTTACCCCCGCCGATGCCAGATAAACGCATTTCTGGAATAAAAACCCCGGCTGGAATGGGCCAACAGCTTATTTTTGCTCGTCATTTCACCAAAAATCGGTCGGTAAAAGTCGACTGTGATCATGTAATGAAAAAAAACAACGTAATTTGTTCTCTTTCTTCTGCATTGCAGGATCCACAGGGGTATATTCTCACTAAATTGCCCGGCGATTTCACCCATTAATGGAATCGCTTTCACCGATGAGCGCCTGTTAACCATGAACATGCTGGAAAAAATCCAGTCCCATCTGGAAAACCTTAGCAAATCCGAGCGTAAAGTGGCGGAAGTGATCCTCGCCTCCCCTTCTCAGGCTATCCACTCCAGCATCGCGACGCTGGCGTCACAGTCTTCGGTCAGTGAGCCAACTGTAAATCGTTTTTGTCGCAGCATGGACACCCGGGGCTTTCCTGATTTTAAGCTGCATCTGGCCCAAAGTCTCGCAAACGGTACACCTTACGTGAATCGTAACGTCGATGAAGACGACAGCGTGGAAGCGTACACCGGTAAAATATTTGAATCGGCGATGGCGAGCCTCGATCACGTGCGCCAGTCGCTGGACATGGCTGCCGTCAATCGCGCCGTGGATCTGCTGACACAGGCGAAAAAAATCGCCTTCTTCGGTTTGGGATCTTCCGCCGCCGTGGCGCATGATGCGATGAATAAATTTTTCCGCTTTAACGTGCCGGTGGTGTATTCCGATGACATCGTACTGCAACGCATGAGCTGTATGAACTGCAGCGATGGCGACGTGGTGGTGCTGATTTCTCATACCGGGCGTACCAAAAGTCTGGTCGAACTGGCGCAACTGGCGCGTGAAAACGATGCCATGGTGATTGCGCTCACCACCGCAGGAACGCCGCTGGCGCGAGAGGCCTCTTTAGCCATCACCCTCGACGTGCCCGAAGATACTGACATTTATATGCCGATGGTTTCCCGGCTGGCCCAGCTCACGGTGATTGACGTACTCGCGACCGGGTTTACCCTGCGCCGTGGGGCAAAATTCCGGGATAACTTGAAGCGGGTCAAGGAAGCGTTGAAGGAATCGCGCTTTGATAAGGAACTGCAGGTTAGCAGTGATAATCATTAAAATTCTATAACAAGCTTGTAACCTATTTGTACATTCGGTTAAGTTCCAGCATTAAACTATGCACAGGTGGAACGTCCGAATTCCTGTTCACGCAACACCAAAATTGTTTCAGCAATGGAGTATTACATGTCCAGAAGACTTCGCAGAACCAAAATCGTGACCACGTTAGGCCCGGCTACCGACCGCGATAATAACCTCGAGAAGGTGATAGCGGCTGGCGCTAACGTTGTTCGCATGAACTTCTCCCATGGCAGCGCCGAAGACCATAAGCTTCGTGCCGACAAAGTGCGCGAAATCGCCGCCAGACTGGGACGACACGTCGGGATCCTCGGCGATCTGCAGGGTCCAAAAATCCGTGTTTCTACCTTTAAGGAAGGCAAAGTCTTCCTTAATATCGGTGATAAATTCCTGCTGGACGCCAACCTCGGTAAAGGCGAAGGCGACAAAGAAAAAGTCGGTATCGACTATAAAGGTCTGCCTGCTGATGTCGTGCCAGGGGACATCCTGCTGCTCGACGATGGCCGCGTACAGCTGAAAGTGCTGGATGTAAAAGGCATGCAGGTATTCACCGAAGTGACCGTTGGCGGCCCGCTGTCGAACAACAAAGGGATTAACAAACTTGGCGGCGGCCTTTCTGCCGAAGCGCTGACTGAAAAAGACAAAGCCGATATCCAGACTGCCGCCCTGATTGGCGTGGATTATCTGGCCGTCTCCTTCCCACGCTGTGGCGAAGACCTTAACTATGCTCGCCGTCTGGCGCGTGACGCAGGCTGCGATGCCAAAATCGTGGCAAAAGTAGAACGTGCAGAAGCAGTGTGCAGCCAGGACGCGATGGACGACATCATTCTCGCTTCTGACGTGGTGATGGTTGCCCGTGGCGACCTCGGCGTTGAAATCGGTGACCCGGAACTGGTCGGTATTCAGAAAGCCCTGATCCGTCGTGCCCGTCAGCTTAACCGCTCGGTTATCACCGCAACGCAGATGATGGAATCGATGATCACCAACCCGATGCCAACCCGTGCCGAAGTCATGGACGTGGCAAACGCCGTGTTGGATGGTACCGATGCGGTAATGCTGTCTGCGGAAACCGCAGCCGGTCAGTATCCGTCTGAAACCGTCGCCGCGATGGCGCGCGTGTGCCTGGGTGCAGAAAAAATCCCAAGCATCAACGTTTCCAAACACCGTCTGGACGTGCAGTTCGATAACGTGGAAGAAGCGATCGCGATGTCAGCGATGTATGCCGCAAACCACCTGAAAGGCGTATCGGCGATTATCACCATGACCGAATCCGGCCGTACCGCGTTGATGACCTCTCGTATCAGCTCCGGCCTGCCGATTTTCGCGCTCTCTCGTCACGAACGCACCCTGAACCTGACATCCCTGTACCGTGGCGTAACTCCGGTTCACTTCGACAGCGCGTCCGACGGCGTGGCCGCAGCGAGCGATGCGGTGAATCTGCTGCGTGATAAAGGCTATCTGGTTTCTGGCGACCTGGTTATCGTCACCCAGGGCGATGTGATGAGTACCGTGGGCACGACCAACACCACACGTATTCTGACTGTCGAATAACCCCATTTGCGGGTAAAAAAAACGCCCAATCGGGCGTTTTTTTATTTCTTCTTCGGGAACAGCTCGTTGCGTTTATACGGTTCGATATCACCGGGTTTACGCGTTTTGAGCAGCTTCAGGATCCAGGTGTACTGTTCTTTATGCGGGGTGACAAACACCTCGACCTCTTCGTTCATGCGTCGCGCGATGGTGGTGTCGTCTGCCGTCAGCAAGTCGTCCATGGGTGGGCGAATTTCTACCGTCAGGCGATGCGTTTTACCGTCGTATACTGGGAACAGTGGTACAACACGCGCCCGGCATACTTTCATCAGGCGACCGATGGCCGGTAACGTGGCTTTGTAAGTCGCAAAGAAATCAACAAATTCGCTGTGCTCTTCACCGTGGTCCTGATCGGGCAAATAGTAGCCCCAGTAACCCTGACGCACCGACTGAATAAACGGTTTAATACCGTCGTTGCGCGCATGCATACGGCCACCAAAACGACGGCGAACGGTGTTCCAGATGTAGTCGAATACAGGGTTACCCTGGTTGTGGAACATGGCTGCCATCTTCTGCCCTTTCGACGCCATCAGCATTGCCGGAATATCCACGCCCCAGCCGTGCGGCACGAGGAAAATCACCTTCTCGTTGTTGCGCTGCAGCTCCTCGATAATTTCGATGCCGTGCCAGTCAACACGCTTCAGGATCTTCTTCGGGTCACGCAAGCCCAGCTCCGCCATCATCACCATCGCTTGCGGCGCAGTGGCATACATCTCATCAATGATGGCCTCACGCTCGGCATCCGATTTTTCCGGGAAGCAGTAAAGCAGATTAATTTGCGCACGACGGCGAGAGCTTTTTGCCAGTTGTCCGACTTTTTTGCCCAACGCGCCAAGGATCGGATCGCGGAACGACGCAGGAGTCAGCGCAATACCCGCGAAGGCCAGCACGCCCAGCCATGAACCCCAATAGCGTGGATGTAAAAAGGATTTTTCGAACTGAGGAATAAACTCAATGTTATTTTTTTTCGTGTCCATGCCTGTTCCAGAGTCGTGCCGGAAAAAGAGAAAGATGCTGATAGTTTAGCGACGTGCCCGGCTTCATACAAAAGAAAAAGCCAATGCCCTGTCAGGCATCGGCTTTTAAGGTCATTAAATCGTCAATGGCTAGTCAATTTGCAGCTGCGGAGCCACCTCTTTGACCTGCGCCAGGTAATCACGACGATCGGAACCGCTCAGCCCTTCGGTGCGTGGTAGTTTCGCCGTTAACGGGTTAACTGCCTGCTGATTGATCCACACTTCATAATGCAGATGCGGGCCAGTAGAACGTCCGGTATTGCCGGAAAGCGCGATGCGATCGCCACGCTTCACTTTCTGACCTGGTTTCACCAGCAGCTTACGCAAATGCATATAGCGCGTGGTGTAGGTGCGACCATGACGCAGCGCGACGTAATAACCAGCCGCTCCACTGCGCTTCGCCACCACCACTTCGCCATCACCGACAGCCAGCACCGGCGTGCCCTGCGGCATCGCGAAATCGACGCCTTTATGCGGCGCAACGCGTCCGGTCACTGGGTTCAGGCGACGCGGATTGAAGTTGGAGGAGACGCGGAACTGACGCGAGGTTGGGAAGCGCAAGAAACCTTTCGCCAGCCCAGTACCGTTCTTGTCATAAAACTTGCCGTCTTCGGCGCGGATAGCGTAGTAGTCTTTGCCGTCGGAACGTAGACGCACGCCCAGCAGCTGACTCTGCTCACGCTTGCCGTCCAGCATTTCGCGGGACATCAGCACCGAGAATTCATCGCCTTTCTTGAGCTTGCGGAAGTCCATTTGCCACTGCATCGCCTTAATAACCGCGCCGACTTCATTGCTGGTTAATCCGGCATTACGCGCGCTGGTCACGAAGCTGCCGCCAACGGTGCCTTTCAGCACGCTGTTGACCCAGTCGCCCTGCTGCGTTTCGCTGCTCATTTTGAAACCGTTCGCTGCTTTATCGTAGGTACGGGTTTCACGACGTGACATTTCCCAGGTCAGACGCTGCAAATCGCCATCGGCGGTCAGCGTCCATGAAAGCTGTTGACCGATTTTCAGGTTACGCAATTCTTTATCTGCGGAGGCCAGTTGGCTGATATCACCCATATCAATACCATACTGGTTAAGAATGCTGCTGAGCGTATCGCCCGTTGACACCACGTATTCGTGTACACCGGCTTCGTTGTCCACTTTGTCGTCCAGCTCATCCTGCGGGATGGCTTCATCTTCCTGCGCCGCCTGATCGATAGGCTCGCTGGCTTCAGGCAGAAGAGAACGGATCTCGCTCTTTTCGAGCTCAATGGTTCTGACAATAGGGGCTGAATCGGGATGGTACACATACGGTCGCCAAACGGCGACCGCTAAGGTGAGAACGGTCAACGACCCCAGCATTACGCGGTGAGGTCGCGGCAAATTATTAAATGCCAGGGCGACAGAGCGGGCTATCTGTTGCACGTATTCACTTCCTCGTTAATCTCCTTTCAGGCAGGTCGAATACTGGTTCGCCAATTGGGTCAGGAAAGCGGGATAACTCGCTTTGCCCAACGGGATGTTGGTGCCAAGCGGATCCAGCGTTCCCATTCGAACGGAGGTTCCGCGGGCTACCGCTTCCACCACTGCCGGCCTGAATTGTGGCTCAGCAAAAACGCAGGTCGCTTTTTGCTCAACCAACTGTGTTCTTATTTCGTGTAAACGCTGCGCACCGGGTTGGATCTCAGGATTGACGGTAAAATGCCCCAGTGAGGTCATTCCGTAGTGTTTTTCGTAGTACCCGTAGGCGTCATGAAAAACGAAATATCCTTTCCCTTTCAACGGTGCCAGCTCGTTACCCACCTGCTTATCGGCCGCGGCGAGATTCGCCTCGAAATCCTTCAGGTTGGCGTCAAGTTTGGCTCGACTTTGCGGCATAAGTTCCACTAATTTATCGTGGATTGCAACCGCTGACAGGCGCGCTATCTCTGGTGAGAGCCATAAATGCATGTTGTATTCACCATGATGGTGATCTTCGTCACCTTTTTCTGTTGCGCCATGGTTATGACCGTGATCGTCATCATCATCGTCAGTCCCTTTCATAAGCAGCGGTTTAACACCGGGCAGCGTTGAAAGGGTGACCTTTTTCGCTTCAGGAAACGCAGTTGCTGTCTTGTCCATAAATGCTTCCATCTCAGGACCGATCCACACCACTAAGTCGGCGTTTTGTAAGCGTTTTGCGTCACTCGGGCGTAATGAGTAGTCGTGCTCGGAAGCCCCATCCGGCAGTAAAACCTCTGTCGGTGTTACACCGTCGGCGATAGCTGAAGCGATAAATCCAAGGGGTTTCAGCGAGGCCACTACCGCGGCACTCGCCTGCGTAGCGGCAGCGCCCCAAAGTACGGTGGATATTGCTGCGAAAAGAAGCGTCTTTTTATGTAACATAATGCGTCTTATCATCGTAATGAATAAAAGAAGTGTGATATTATAACATTCACTGACTTGTGCAACCTCAAATTGTGATGACGAATCTTGTAACGCTCGAAAATGTTTCGGTCTCCTTCGGCCAGCGCCGTGTCCTGTCTGATATTTCGCTGACGCTGAAGCCTGGCAAAATTCTTACGCTTCTTGGGCCGAATGGCGCAGGAAAGTCGACGCTCGTCCGTGTGGTTCTTGGGCTGGTAGCACCGGATTCCGGTGTCATCAAGCGTGAGGGCAAACTGCAGATTGGCTATGTCCCGCAGAAAATACACCTCGATTCCACCCTGCCCTTAACCGTCAGCCGCTTTTTACGGCTGCGCCCCGGCACCCGCAAAGACGATATTCTCCCGGCGCTAAAACGCGTGCAGGCAGGACATCTGATGGATGCCCCGATGCAGAAGCTTTCCGGTGGCGAAACGCAGCGCGTGCTGCTGGCCCGTGCGCTGCTAAATAAACCGCAGTTATTGGTGCTCGACGAGCCGACTCAGGGTGTGGATGTCAACGGTCAGGTGGCACTGTATGACCTTATCGACCAACTTCGCAGTGAACTGAATTGCGCTGTACTGATGGTATCCCACGACCTGCATCTGGTGATGGCGAAAACTGATGAGGTGCTGTGCCTCAATCACCATATTTGCTGTTCCGGCACGCCGGAAGTGGTGTCGATGCACCCCGAATTTATTTCGATGTTCGGCCCTCGCGGCGCGCAACAGCTTGGGATCTATCGCCACCAGCACAACCATCGCCACGATTTACAGGGACGTATTGTTCTGCGTAGAGGGAACGACCGCTCATGATTGAATTACTGTTTCCCGGCTGGCTGGCCGGTGTGATGCTGGCCTGTGCCGCCGGGCCGCTGGGCTCGTTTGTGGTCTGGCGTCGGATGTCCTATTTCGGCGATACCCTCGCCCATGCTTCACTGCTTGGCGTGGCGTTTGGTCTGCTGCTGAATGTGAATCCGTTTTATGCGGTCATCGCCGTGACGCTGATGCTGGCGGGTGGCCTGGTGTGGCTGGAACGTCGCCCTCACCTCGCTATCGATACGCTACTTGGGATTATGGCCCACAGTGCGTTGTCGCTGGGTCTGGTGGTGGTCAGCCTGATGTCCAACGTGCGCGTAGATTTGATGGCCTATCTGTTCGGTGATTTGCTGGCCGTGACGCCGGAAGATTTGATTTCGATTGGCCTGGGTGTGGCGGTAGTGGTGGCTATTCTGCTCTGGCAGTGGCGCAACCTGCTGTCGATGACCATCAGCCCGGACCTGGCCTTCGTTGACGGCGTGAAGCTGCAACGCGTCAAACTGCTGCTGATGCTGGTCACCGCATTAACGATTGGCGTAGCGATGAAATTTGTCGGGGCGCTGATCATCACGTCGCTGTTAATTATCCCGGCCGCCACCGCGCGCCGCTTTGCCCGCACGCCGGAGCAAATGGCCGGTATCGCCGTCGGCATCGGCATGGTTGCCGTCACCGGCGGATTAACGTTCTCCGCTTTCTACGACACGCCCGCAGGCCCGTCAGTGGTGCTCTGCGCCGCGGTGCTGTTTATCTTCAGCATGATGCAAAAAAACGCCCAATAGGGCGTTTTTTTATGCAGCAGATTGACGCTTAAGGCATTGCCGGCGGTGTGATGCCGAAATGATTCCAGGCCCGCACCGTCGCCATTCGCCCGCGCGGGGTACGCTGCAAAAAGCCCTGCTGAATCAGATACGGCTCCAGCACGTCTTCAATGGTCTCGCGCTCTTCGCCAATCGCCGCCGCCAGGTTATCCAGCCCGACCGGGCCGCCGAAGAATTTGTCGATAACCGCCAACAGCAACTTACGGTCCATGTAATCGAAGCCTTCCGCATCGACGTTAAGCATATCCAGCGCCTGAGACGCGATATCCGCAGAAATAGTGCCATCGTGGCGCACTTCGGAGAAATCGCGTACGCGACGCAGCAGACGGTTAGCAATACGCGGCGTACCGCGTGCGCGACGCGCCACTTCCAGCGCGCCCTCTTCGCTCATCTCCAGTCCCATGTAACGGGCGCTGCGTCCGACAATATGCTGGAGGTCAGGTACCTGATAGAACTCCAGGCGCTGCACGATACCGAAACGGTCACGCAGCGGCGAGGTTAATGAACCGGCACGGGTGGTGGCGCCAATCAACGTAAACGGCGGCAGGTCGATTTTAATCGAGCGCGCGGCCGGACCTTCGCCAATCATGATATCCAGCTGATAGTCCTCCATCGCCGGATACAGCACTTCTTCAACCACCGGCGACAAACGGTGGATTTCATCAATGAACAGCACATCATGCGGCTCAAGGTTGGTCAGCATCGCCGCCAGGTCACCCGCTTTTTCCAGCACCGGGCCGGAAGTGGTGCGCAGGTTAACGCCCATTTCATTGGCGACAATATTCGCCAGCGTCGTTTTCCCGAGCCCCGGCGGGCCGAAAATCAGCAGATGATCGAGCGCTTCACCGCGCAGCTTCGCCGCCTGTATAAAGATTTCCATCTGCGAGCGCACCTGCGGCTGGCCGATGTATTCCTCCAGCAGCTTCGGGCGAATAGCACGGTCTACCACATCTTCGGGTACGACAGTTTCTGCAGAGACCAGGCGGTCAGCTTCAATCATCCGTTACCTCACATCGCGGCGCGTAGCGCGTCGCGGATTAGCGTTTCACTGCTGGCATTCGGGCTGGCGATTTTACTCACCATCCGGCTGGCTTCCTGTGGTTTATAGCCCAGCGCCACCAGCGCAGCAACCGCTTCCTGCTCGGCGTCGTCGGTCGCCTGGCTAGCCGGAGAGGTCAGCACCAGATCGGACGCCGGGGTAAACAGGTCGCCGTGCAGGCCTTTGAAGCGATCTTTCATTTCGACCACCAGACGTTCGGCGGTTTTTTTGCCGATGCCCGGCAGCTTCACCAGCGCCACGGAATCTTCACGTTCAACCGCATTGACGAACTGCGCCGCCGACATGCCAGAAAGTATAGCCAGCGCCAGCTTCGGCCCTACGCCGTTCGTTTTGATAAGCTCGCGGAACAGGGTGCGTTCCTGCTTATTATTGAAGCCGTACAGCAGCTGCGCGTCTTCACGTACCACGAACTGCGTGAAGACAGTGGCTTCATTGCCCTGTTCCGGCAGTTCGTAGAAACAGGTCATCGGCATATGCACTTCATAGCCCACGCCGCCCACTTCCAGTAATACCAGTGGGGGTTGTTTTTCCAGAATGATGCCTCTGAGTCTGCCGATCACATGACGCTCCTGCGTTGGGGACAAAATACGAATGTCGTATCATAAAAAAAGGCTGGATAAATATCCAGCCTCTATTGTCTTATTTAGCGTAATCTTCCGCGCGCCAAATTCAGCCGCGTGTCGCTTATCTGCATCGCATTCTGATTGACGTGGCAATGCGTGATAGCAATTGCCAGCGCATCAGCGGCATCCGCCTGCGGGTTGGCCGGCAGTTTGAGCAAGGTTCGCACCATGTGCTGCACCTGCGTTTTGTCCGCGCCGCCATTCCCTACCACGGTTTGTTTCACCTGACGTGCCGCATATTCAAATACCGGCAATTCCTGGTTTACCGCCGCCACAATCGCCACCCCGCGCGCCTGGCCCAGCTTCAGGGCCGAGTCGGCGTTTTTCGCCATGAATACCTGCTCAATGGCAAAAATATCCGGCTGAAATTGGGTGATGATTTCCGATACGCCGGCGTAAATCAGCTTCAGGCGCGACGGCAGATCGTCCACCTTGGTGCGGATGCACCCGCTACCAAGGTAAGAAAGCTGCCGTCCGACCTGGCGAATGACGCCGTATCCGGTGATGCGCGAGCCCGGGTCAATGCCAAGAATGATGGACATCACGCGCCTCCCGTTGGGGTGTTAAGCAGACTCATTAGAGAGTGGCTGCAACCTCATCAGAGATCTCACCGTTGTGATAAACTTCCTGCACGTCGTCGCAGTCTTCCAGCATATCGATCAGACGCAGCAGTTTCGGTGCCGTTTCTGCATCCATGTCCGCTTTAGTGGACGGGATCATCGATACTTCCGCGTTGTCCGCTTTCAGGCCAGCCGCTTCCAGTGCATCACGTACCGCGCCCATTTCTTCCCAGGCGGTGTAGACGTCGATTGCGCCATCGTCGAAGGTCACAACGTCTTCAGCACCGGCTTCCAGCGCGGCTTCCATGATCACATCTTCATCGCCCGCTTCGAAGGAAATCACGCCTTTTTTGCTGAACAGATATGCCACGGAACCGTCGGTGCCGAGGTTACCCCCGGTTTTAGTGAAGGCATGACGCACTTCAGCCACGGTACGGTTGCGGTTGTCAGACAGACATTCCACCATCACCGCCGTACCACCAGGTCCGTAACCTTCATAAATGATGGTTTCCATGTTCGAATCTTCGTCACCGCCGACGCCACGCGCGATGGCACGGTTCAGGGTGTCACGCGTCATGTTGTTCGACAGGGCTTTGTCGATAGCCGCGCGCAGACGTGGGTTAGAACCCGCATCGCCGCCACCCAGACGCGCTGCAGTGACCAGCTCGCGGATGATTTTAGTAAAGATCTTACCGCGCTTGGCATCCTGTGCCGCTTTGCGGTGTTTGGTGTTGGCCCACTTACTATGACCTGCCATAAATAATTCTCCACTTCCCGTCGTCTTTACGCCCTCAGGCGTGAGCGGACGGGCCGCTTTCCTGAGAACGCAAATACTTGGGAAAACTAATTAAGGTTAATTACAAATTCTTCAATCGCCTGCCGGTTGCTCCACGACTTGGTGAGCGCAGCCGCTTCAGGAGCAGCAACCCAGTGCCAGGCAAGATGTTCACTTATCTCAACCTGGCGCTCGTGGGGCAGCGCAAGACAGAACCACGATTCCGTATTGCGCTCGATACCCGGCGCGTAGCGATGACGTAAATGCGTAAAAATCTCAAATTCCACCGTGCGCTGACAGTCAATTAAGGCCAGCGGCTCTGAGGCCACATCAATGGCGACCTCTTCCTTTACTTCACGCGCGGCGGCTTGCAACGCGGTTTCCCCCTCTTCCAGACTGCCGGTTACCGACTGCCAGAATTCAGGGTCATCGCGTCGCTGCAACATCAGCACCCGCTTCGTATCCTGGGCGTAGATTACAACCAGAACCGAGACGGGACGCTTGAAGAGCATATTACTTGTTCTCCGCAGACTCTTTTGGCTCTTTCGCGACAACCTGAATACCCAGCTCGGTCAGCGAAGCAGGATTTGCGAAGCTTGGGGCTTCGGTCATCAGGCACGCGGCAGCGGTGGTTTTCGGGAAGGCGATAACGTCACGGATGTTGTCAGTACCGGTCAGCAGCATGGTCAGACGATCCAGACCAAACGCCAGACCCGCGTGTGGCGGAGTACCGTATTTCAGCGCGTCGAGCAGGAAGCCGAACTTCTCGCGCTGCTCTTGTTCGTTGATGCCGAGAATACCGAACACGGTCTGCTGCATTTCACCGTTGTGAATACGCACAGAACCGCCGCCGACTTCATAGCCATTGATGACCATATCGTAGGCGTTTGCGACAGCGTCTTCTGGGGAAGCTTTCAGCTCTGCCGCAGTCATCTCTTTCGCCGAGGTGAACGGGTGGTGCATGGCGGTCAGGCCGCCTTCACCGTCGTCTTCAAACATCGGGAAGTCGATAACCCACAGCGGTGCCCATTTGGCTTCGTCGGTGATGCTTAGGTCTTTACCGAGCTTCAGACGCAGCGCGCCCATTGAATCGGCAACCACTTTCTTGTTATCCGCACCGAAGAAGATCATGTCGCCGTCTTGTGCACCGGTACGGGCAAGAATGGCTTCCACGATGTCGGCGTTAAGGAATTTTGCCACCGGGCTGGTGATACCTTCCAGACCTTTAGCGCGCTCGGTGACTTTGATGTAAGCCAGGCCTTTCGCGCCGTAAATTTTGATGAAGTTACCGTAGTCGTCGATCTGCTTACGGCTCAGGGCAGCACCGCCCGGAACGCGCAGGGCAGCTACGCGGCCTTTGGCATCATTTGCCGGGCCAGCAAACACGGCGAACTCAACGCTTTTCAGCAGGTCAGCAACATCAACCAGCTCCATCGGGTTACGCAGATCCGGCTTATCGGAACCGTAACGACGTTCGGCTTCGGCGAAGGTCATGATTGGGAAATCGCCCAGGTCCACACCTTTGATTTCCTGCCACAACTGGCGAACCAGCGCTTCCATCACTTCGCGCACCTGTGGTGCGGTCATGAAGGAGGTTTCGACGTCGATCTGGGTAAATTCAGGCTGACGATCAGCGCGCAAGTCTTCGTCACGGAAGCATTTCACAATCTGATAGTAGCGGTCAAAACCGGACATCATCAGCAACTGTTTGAACAGCTGCGGAGACTGCGGCAGCGCGTAGAATTTGCCTTTATGTACACGGCTCGGTACCAGGTAGTCACGCGCACCTTCTGGCGTGGCTTTGGTCAGCATCGGGGTTTCGATGTCGAGGAAATCGTGCTCATCCATGAAGCGGCGCACGAAGCTGGTGATCTTCGCACGGGTTTTCAGGCGGTTCGCCATTTCAGGGCGACGCAGGTCGAGGTAGCGGTACTTCAGACGCGCTTCTTCGGTATTGACGTGGTTTGAGTCGAGTGGCAGCGCTTCTGAACGGTTGATGATAACCAGGTCAGACGCCAGCACTTCGATTTCGCCGGTCGGCATGTCAGTGTTGACGTTTTTGGCGTCACGCGCACGCACGGTACCGGTGATTTGAATGCAAAATTCATTGCGCAGTTCAGACGCCAGTTTTAAGGCCTCTGCGCGGTCCGGATCGAAAAAGACCTGCACGATACCTTCGCGGTCACGCATATCGATGAAAATAAGGCTGCCGAGATCACGGCGGCGGTTAACCCAACCACACAGCGTCACCTGCTGCCCAACGTGGGACTGACGCAGCTGCCCGCAATATTCTGTACGCATGAGAGTTCCCTTAACTTAGCCGCAGGCACACTTGTCGCAGCTTTATCTGAATGTCACAACTGGATGAAAAAAGGGGGCTATTATACTAGAAATTCTCGCCCACGATAAGACCGTCGCACACCGGCCGCACGTTTGCTGTACGCTTATTGCGGGTACTCACAAAAATTAACAAAAATTGTGACGCACGTACGGCGCAACTCAGCGTATTGTTAGCCACCTAATTATGTGATTTAACGGGGATAAATATGTTGGAACTGAACGCAAAAAAAACAGCACTGGTAGTCATCGATCTTCAGGAAGGCATTCTCCCGTTTGCTGGCGGCCCACACACGTCCACTGACGTGGTAACAAAATCGGCTAAATTAGCGGCCAAATGTCGTGAACAAGGTTCACCTGTGGTCATGGTTCGCGTGGGCTGGTCAGCTGATGGCGGCGACGCGGTGAAAACGCAGGTCGATGCTCAGGCACCTGCGCATACACTGCCAGAAAACTGGATGACCTACCCGACTGCGCTCGGCAAAAAAGACACCGACATTGAAGTCACTAAACGCCAGTGGGGCGCGTTTTACGGCACCGAACTGGAACTTCAGCTTCGTCGTCGCGGCGTAGACACCATCATTCTTTGCGGCATCGCCACCAATATCGGTGTGGAATCCACCGCACGTAATGCCTGGGAGCTGGGCTTCAACCTGGTTATCGCGGAAGATGCGTGCAGCGCTGCCGATGCTGAACAGCATCAGGGCAGCTTTACCAACATCTTCCCACGCATCGCCCGCATTCGTAGCACTGAGGAAATCCTCGCTGCGCTATGACAGACGCTAAGCATTTCACGTTGCAGGAAGGCGGCAAGCCTGTGAGTCCACGGGAGCTGGCCGATGTCAGTGATCGGGGTGAACAGGCGAAGTCCACGCACCTGCAGCATGAAAGGCGACGCGTTTATATCGGTTTGCCACAATGGTCGCACCCCAAATGGGTGCGCCTTGGCATTACCGGTCTTGAAGAATATGCCCGCCACTTTAACTGCGTGGAGGGCAATACCACGCTGTATGCCCTGCCCCGCGCCGAAATCGTTCAGCGCTGGCATGCACAGACCACCGATGATTTCCGTTTCTGCTTTAAATTCCCATCGACCATTAGCCATCAGGCAGCACTTCGCCACTGCGATGATCTCACCGCCGAGTTTTTCAGTCGAATGGCTCCACTGGAACAGCGCATCGGTCAATACTGGCTGCAGCTCCCCGCCACCTTTTCGCCAGCCGATTTGCCCGCGCTGTGGCAGTTTCTCGACGCTTTACCCGATGCGTTTTCCTACGGCGTCGAAGTGCGTCATCCCCTGTTTTTCGATAAGGGTGACGCGGAGTTACAGTTTAATCGCGGGCTGCATGAGCGCGGTGTAAATCGCGTGATTCTCGACAGTCGTCCGGTCCACAGCGCCATTGCGCACAGCGAAGCGATCGTTGACGCCCAGCGCAAAAAACCGAAGCTGCCGGTGCACGCCATCGTCACGGCCAGCCACCCGATGGTGCGGTTTATCGGCAGCGATAACATGGCGCAGAATCGTGAACTGTTTGCCGTCTGGCTTAACACTCTGCCGAAATGGTCGCAGACCACCACTCCTTTCCTTTTTCTGCATACGCCGGACATCGCCCAGGCGCCTGAGCTGGTCGACACGCTGTGGAACAGTCTGCGTGACGTCCTGCCCGAGATTGGCCCCGCGCCCGCTATCCCACAGCAAAATTCGCTTTTTTGAGTTATCCTTCCTCGCAGTGTTAGTGTCATCTGCAAGTCCATACTCTACATAATTCGAGTTGCGTGAAGGCGGCAAGCCGGCGTGCAACTTGACGTATGACGGGCATAAAAGGGAGTTTGTATGGTTAGCGCGTTGTACGCCGTGCTGGGTGCGTTGTTGTTGATTAAGTTTTCTTTCGATGTCGTTCGGCTGCGCTTGCAGTACCGCGTGGCCTATGGCGACGGTGGTTTCAACGAGCTGCAAAGTGCTATCCGCATTCACGGCAATGCGGTGGAGTACATTCCGATTGCTCTGCTGTTGCTACTGTTCATGGAGATGAACGGGGCGGAAACGTGGATGGTACACGTCTGCGGTCTTCTGCTGATCGCCGGACGCCTGATGCATTACTGGGGTTTTCACCACCGACTGTTCCGCTGGCGTCGTTCGGCAATGAGCGCCACCTGGTGTTCGCTGTTGCTAATGGTGCTGGCAAACCTGTGGTATCTGCCTTGGGAGTTGGTTTTCTCCCTGCGTTAGCGCACAATATGCCGTTTTTTATTTTCTGGAATCACGTTATGCCCCATCGCGACACGCTTTTTTCTGCCCCGATCGCAAGCTTGGGTGACTGGACCTTTGATGAACGGGTGGCCGAAGTTTTCCCGGACATGATCCAGCGCTCAGTGCCCGGTTATTCCAATATCATCTCAATGATTGGCATGCTGGCAGAGCGCTTTGTACAACCCGACACGCAGGTTTATGATCTCGGCTGCTCGCTCGGCGCGGCAACGCTGTCGATTCGCCGCAATATCGCCCACGAAGGCTGCAAAATTATCGGCGTGGATAACTCCCCGGCGATGGTTGAACGCTGCCGTCGTCATATCGACGCGTATAAAGCGCCGACGCCGGTCGACATTATTGAAGGCGATATTCGCGATATCGAGATTGAGAATGCCTCGATGGTGGTGCTCAACTTTACGATGCAGTTCATAGAGCCACCGGAGCGCCAGGCGCTGCTGGAAAAAATCCATAAAGGCCTGAATCCGGGCGGCGCACTGGTGCTGTCAGAAAAATTCAGCTTTGAAGATCAGAAAGTCGGCGAACTGCTGTTCAACATGCATCACGACTTCAAACGTGCCAACGGTTACAGCGAGCTGGAAATCAGCCAGAAACGCAGCATGCTGGAAAACGTGATGCTGACCGATTCGGTCGAAGCTCATAAAGCGCGCCTACGCGCTGCCGGGTTTGCGCACAGCGAACTGTGGTTCCAGTGCTTTAACTTCGGCTCATTGGTCGCCCTGAAAGCCGGAGCAGACGAATGATCGAATTTGGCAATTTTTATCAGCTGATCGCCAAAGATCCGCTCCTCTCTCGTTGGCTTGAAACCCTTCCGGCGCAGATTGGCGCCTGGCAGCGTGACGCACTGCACGGCCAGTTTAAACAGTGGTCTCGCGCCGTCGAGTTCATGCCTGAAATTCAGCCGTGGAAACTCGACTTGCTGCACAGCGTTACCGCTGAGAGCGAACAGCCCCTCGGCGAAGGCCCGCTGATCCGCATCGACAAACTGCTGCGTAACCTGATGCCATGGCGCAAAGGGCCGTTTTCGCTGTATGGCGTGAACATCGACACCGAATGGCGTTCAGACTGGAAGTGGGATCGCGTTCTGCCGCACCTGTCCGATTTAACCGGGCGCACCATTCTCGACGTCGGCTGTGGCAGCGGATATCACATGTGGCGCATGATTGGCGCGGGCGCGAAGCTGGCGGTTGGTATCGACCCGACGCAACTGTTCCTGTGCCAGTTTGAAGCGGTTCGTAAGTTGCTCGGTAACGATCAGCGCGCGCACCTGTTGCCGCTTGGCATTGAGCAAATGCCGGTGCTGAACGCGTTCGATACCGTGTTTTCGATGGGTGTGCTGTATCACCGTCGTTCCCCGCTGGAACATCTGTGGCAGCTGAAAGATCAGTTAGTCAGCGAAGGTGAGCTGGTGCTGGAAACACTGGTCGTTGAAGGCGATGAAAACACCGTCCTGGTGCCGGGCGACCGCTACGCGCAAATGCGCAACGTGTACTTTATCCCGTCCGCACCTGCCCTGAAGCAGTGGCTGGAAAAATGCGGATTTGTCGACGTACGCATTGTTGACATGAACGTCACCCGCACCGAAGAACAACGCCGCACCGAGTGGATGACCACGGAATCGCTGGCCGAATTCCTCGACCCGAACGACAGCAGCAAAACCATCGAAGGCTACCCTGCCCCACTGCGTGCAGTGCTGATTGCGAAAAAGCCATAAAGTACCCTTTGACGAGAATGGGCACTTTTTATCCAAACTCTTTCAGGTTGCAGCAAGGCGGCACGCAGCGAATCCCCGGGAGCTTACACGAGTAAGTGACCGGGGTGAGCGAGGCAGCCAACACCGCTGCGGCCTGAAATAGGAAGGATAAAAAAAAGAGGCCCCTGTTAATGGCAGGGGCCTGGTACAAATACGCATCACATTGGGCGATATGATGCACGGTAAAAATCGCTATTTGCTGTAACGGTCAATTATCGCCTTCATTTCCGCTACCGATTCGCCATTCACGGCGTATCGTGAGTATTCGTCTGCCGTTGGGTCGGTCGACATCGACAGTCCGGGATTTCGGTATTGCATCACCGACGGAACCCATTGTCCGGCTGAGCTGTGAAGCTCTTTCACGCCTGCATCGAGGAACAACGCCAGGTTGTTCGCTCGCACGCCTGCTCCGGCCATAATGATTGGAGCATCACCTCGGGTAATTAGTTCCCCAAGAAGTGAAAGACCTTTTTCCGCCGTCTGTTGTTGACCGGATGTCAGAATGCGTGCCACGCCCAGTTCTGCAAGATTATCAAAGGCCTGCTGCGGATTGACGCACATATCAAACGCCCGATGAAACGTGACGGCAAGCGGACCGGCAACCGCCATGATTTCACGCATTCGTGGCATATCGACCTGACCATGAGCATCGAGAATACCGATAACCAGCCCCGGAAAACCGAGTTCACGCACCGTGCGCACATCGTCCAGCATCGCGGCAAACTCACCGTCGGTGTAGCAAAAATCCCCGCCGCGTGGGCGAATGATCGGATGCACCGGGATAGTGACTTGCTGGCGTGCCGATTTCAGTACACCAATCGACGGCGTTAAGCCGCCTTCCAGCGGCGCGGCACACAGTTCAATTCGGTCAGCGCCTCTTTCCTGCGCTTCACGCGCACATTCCATGCTGTAACAGCACACTTCCAGCAAAGCCATTACCTTCTCCTTTTCGTTCGGGTGCGCCATCATGACACAGTCTCTAAACGCAGATCCTGAGTAACCTCACATTGTCGCGTCGCCTGCTTCGCTCGCCACAATGTCTTCGATAGTCCACGGGTGAAATTTAATCGTGACCTTACCGTCGGAGACCGCCAGCGTCGGGTTAGGCAAACGTTCGCGCTCGCCCTTTGGCGAACGGGTTTTGACGAAAATCCCCGGCTGGCTTAATCCTTCGTCGGACAGCAGCGCCAGCGCGCGGGCGTTCAGCGTTTCAGGGTCGCCCGGCAGAACAATTTCAATATGTTCCCAGCCCTCGTGCGGGTAACGTTTTTCACCCGGCCACGGCAATTCCACCACGCTGAATTGCCAGTGCGCGACGCTCACCGGCTCATGCAGTTTGAACAGGCAAATTGGACGACCGTTAATGATGTTTTCCGACAGCAGTTCGCCGCACTGCTCTAACCCGCTGCGCCAGCGTTCTGCGGTGGCATTCTGGTGGCAGCGCAGAGAAATATGATCGGCATTCAGCGGGGCGATATGCAGATCCAGACGGTCAGCAAGGTCCGTCAGCGCATGCGTAAAACGCGGCAGATCCGCCTCTATATCCTGTAATGCTTCGATGTTTTTCCAGTTCACGTTTCGCCCTCAGTCCGGTTTTTGCAGGCCGTTAATTTACCCTGTTGGCCCGGCACAACCAACTGCTGATTAACGCGCCGCTCCAGGGCTGACGGGCCGCCGCAAATGCAGTATACTGACCGGCTTAATTTGTCCCCATTTCGGCGTTGTTCCGGCAAACGTACAGCGCCATAAACGTAAGGTATTCCGGTGAATATTCAGGCTCTTCTCTCAGAAAAAGTCAGTCAGGCCCTGATTGCGGCAGGTGCGCCTGCCGATTGCGAACCGCAAGTTCGTCAGTCAGCAAAAGTACAGTTTGGTGACTATCAGGCCAACGGCGTGATGGCTGTTGCCAAAAAACTGGGCATGGCGCCGCGACAACTCGCAGAGCAGGTTCTGTCTCATCTTAGCCTCGACGGCATCGCCAATAAGGTCGAAATCGCCGGTCCTGGTTTTATCAATATCTTCCTCGACCCGGCGTTTCTGGCGCAGGGCGTGAACGATGCCCTGAAATCTGACCGTCTCGGCGTAGCGCAGCCTGAAGCGCAAACTATCGTTATCGATTACTCTGCGCCAAACGTGGCGAAAGAGATGCACGTCGGCCACCTGCGTTCCACCATCATCGGTGATGCCGCGGTGCGTACCCAGGAATTCCTGGGCCATAAAGTTATCCGCGCGAACCACGTCGGTGACTGGGGCACCCAGTTCGGGATGCTGATTGCGTATCTGGAGAAACAGCAGCAGGAAAACACCGGTGAAATGGCGCTGGCGGACCTCGAAGGTTTCTATCGCCAGGCGAAACAGCATTACGACGAAGATGCAGCCTTCGCCGAGCGCGCACGTAGCTACGTGGTGAAACTGCAGGGCGGTGACCCGTACTTCCTCGAGATGTGGCGCAAGCTGGTCGATATCACCATGGAACAAAACCAGCTCACCTACAACCGTCTGAACGTCACCCTGACCCGCGACGACGTTATGGGTGAAAGCCTGTACAACCCGATGCTGCCGGGCATCGTGGCAGACCTGAAAGATCAGGGTCTGGCGACCGAGAGCGAAGGCGCAACTGTGGTGTTCCTTGATGAATACAAAAACAAGGACGGCGAACCGATGGGCGTCATCATCCAGAAAAAGGATGGGGGCTACCTCTACACCACGACCGATATCGCCTGCGCAAAATACCGTTTCGAAACCCTGTGCGCCGACCGCGTGCTCTATTACATCGACTCCCGTCAGCACCAGCACCTGATGCAGGCGTGGACCATCGTGCGTAAAGCCGGTTACGTGCCTGATTCTGTTCCGCTGGAACACCACATGTTCGGCATGATGCTCGGTAAAGACGGCAAGCCGTTCAAAACCCGCGCCGGTGGCACCGTGAAACTGTCTGACCTGCTAGACGAAGCGCTGGAACGCGCCCGTCGTCTGGTGGCAGAAAAGAACCCGGACATGCCTGCCGACGAGCTGGAGAAACTGGCCAATACCGTGGGCATCGGCGCGGTGAAATACGCGGATCTCTCCAAGAACCGTACCACCGATTACGTGTTCGACTGGGACAACATGCTGGCGTTTGAAGGCAACACCGCACCGTATATGCAGTATGCATATACCCGCGTACTGTCCGTGTTCCGCAAAGCAGGTCTGGAAGAGAACGCTATCGTCAATGCGCCGGTGGTGATCAATGAAGATCGCGAAGCTCAGCTGGCGGCGCGTCTGCTGCAGTTCGAAGAAACCGTAAACGTTGTTGCACGTGAAGGCACGCCGCATGTGATGTGTGCGTACCTTTACGACCTCGCGGGCCTGTTCTCCGGCTTCTACGAACACTGCCCTATTCTGAGCGCCGAAAGCGAAGAGATTCGCAACAGTCGCCTGAAACTGGCACTGCTGACCTCGAAGACGCTGAAACTGGGTCTGGATATGCTCGGGATTGAAACCGTAGAGCGTATGTAATCATAAAAGGCTCGTCACTCTCGGTGACGAGCCTTCTCAACTCGCATTAACGAACAATCCCCCGCGCAGAACGCGCAAAGAACCTGTCAAAAATTCCAATTACCGGGAAATCACTTTCCAGGATTTTTAGCGTTTTTTTCACTTCTTCAATCGCCAGCGCCTGCTTGTAGACACGCTGATACAGCTCATGAATAAGATTCTGCTGCTCTTTGTTTAAGGCCTGATACACGCCGGACGTTTCATTCACGCCCAATGGAACCGCATGATTTCCGCCCGCGATCACAAACGGCGGCACATCCTGAACGACACCGGACTGGTCAAGGATGCTGGCGCCACTGCCCAGTAAACAGAACTGATGGATGGCACACATAAAGCCAACCTGAGCACCATCATCCAGCACAACATGGCCGGCCAGTCCGCTATTGTCGCCAATCATTGTCCCGTTACCGACCACGCAATCGTGGCCGATATGCACACTGTTGAGAAAGCGATTGTCATGACCAATAGCGGTGGTACTCAGCCCCTGCACGGTCCCTCGATGAATCGTGGCATTTTTGCCTATCTGATTTCGATCGCCGATAACAACCGTCGTGGGTTCATTCGCGTATTTGAGGTCCTGATTGCTTTCACCAATGGAAGCATACTGGCCGAAGGTATTGTCGCGACCAATCGTGGTCAGCCCGTTAATTACCGAAAAAGCCCCGACAACGGTGCCTTCACCGATCACAACGCCTGCAGAAATTACACAAAACGGGCCAATGCTGACGTACGCACCGATAACAGCCCCGGGCTCCACCAAACTACTGGCGGCGATGCGGGACAAGGGCGAAATGGACAAGGGATGATCCTGGTGGGGGGCAAACTACGATGCGGCAGCATAATGAATTGCGCTGTACTTTACGTCATTTATTTATTATTAAATTTGAATGGTTATGTCATTACTACCGGCAGGGTTGATTTAGCTGGAGTTTACAGGCCTGGTCAACCAGGCCTGTCGGATTGGCTTAGAAGTATTTCCGCAAATATTCCGTTAAACAGAGGATCGCCATCGCCTGGCCATAAGGCATCGAGGTCAGCGGTATCTGGCGGTAGAACTCCAGATTACTGCCCATGCCGGTGCCAAATGACGTTTGCAGCAACTCCCCTTCCGGCGAGATATTCGCCACAATACCCTGAATCGCTTTCTCCGCCACCTCTGCATATTCCGCTGCAACGTAGCGTTTGCGCACTGCTTTCAGAATGCCGTAGGCAAACCCGGCGGTGGCCGAGGCTTCCAGATAGGAGTGCGGGTCATCCAGTAGCGTATGCCACAGACCGCTGTCGTCCTGACACTTTGCCAGCGCGGCAATCTGTGCGTTCAGCACCTGCACCAGATAGCGGCGCACAGCGTTGTTCTCCGGCAGGTCCACCAGTTCGAGGAAATCCGGAATAACGATAGTCAGCCAGCTGTTGCCGCGCGCCCAACGTGCATTGGCAAAGTTATGATTGCCATCGTAATTCCACCCGTGGAACCACAATCCGGTCTGACGGTCCATTAGGTTTTGCACATGAAGCAGGAACTGATAAATCGCCTCTTCCACGTATTCTGGCCGGTCGAGCAGCTTGCCGATTTTCGCCAACGGCATCACGGTCATCATCAGCGTATCGTCCCACATCTGCTGATGATTCTCTTCCGCCAGCGTGATGTGCTGCATCCCGCCATGTTCCGTGCGAGGCATGTCGTGCATCGCCCACTCCGCCCAGCTTTCGAGCCACGGCAGATATTCCGGGTTCCGCGTTTCTTCATAGCGATACGCCAGGGTCAGGAACGGCGCCATGGTGTTCACATTTTTGGTGGTCGCACCTTCGGCAAAACGGTCGGCGAACCAACCATCAATGATGTCGCGCATTTGAACATCACCGGTCTGCTGGAAATACTGGTGAATGCCATACAGCCCCACACCGTGCGTCCACTCCCAGCCCGCCCATCCTTTGGTATCAATCACGCGCCCGTCGTCCAGCCGCAGCAGGAACGTTCCACTCTCATCCTTGATATTGACCAGATTGTGCGTCACTTTCTGGATCAACGCCTTCAGTTCGTCCCGGGCGATGAAGCGCTCCGGTTGACACAGTAATGGGCTATGTTTGACAGGCCAGACTTTCATTTCATAAACCTCCGTTATACGTCGTATTCAGTGGTGCATCCTGCTTCAGCGGCGGTGCCGCTGGCTTATTGCGATTCAGATAACCGATATTATTGTTGCCCCACAGCGTCTCAAACGGCATACCGGCGAGCATTTCCACAGTGGCTTTCGCCTCTGGCGTTGCGGCTTCGGCAAACGCGTGTCCGGATGCGCGCATTTTGGCGGTCTCTTCACGCAGAATGCTATGGGTTTGCAGATTAAGCTTGAAGCGCAGCGAAACCAGGAAGCCACAGGTCAACACCACAACCGTTCCGACGCTGAGAATAAGCAGAATGGTATGGCTGACTTCTTCCGGTTGGATTTTCTGCCCGGAGACAAAACCGGACATCTGCATAATAATTCCGACCAGCATCACCGCACCCGCCTGAGAGGCCTTACGCGTCAGGGTCATGATCCCGGCAAAAATCCCTTCGCGGCGTTGTCCGGTGATCACTTCGTCCACATCGGCGATATAGGTATATGTATTCCATGGCACATAATTGATACCACCACGCCCCAGTCCCGCGACGGCAGATAGCAGGAGCATCAGACTCCAGATATCGCTTAAGCCCGCGTAGTAGAGCACCGCATACGATATTGAACTCAGACCAAACAGCACCACCACTATCCGGTACGACGGCGCAGGTCCGAAGCGAATGCACAGCGGCATCATCGCAATCACCGCGATGAATTGAAATATCGCCATCGTACCCATCAGGTTCGAGGCAAATGAGGCTTCCTGCATCAACACGAATACCACGTAATAGGTGAACACCGCGTTGAACACGTCCTGTGCAATGTAACCGCCCAGGTACATGCCCAAATGCTGGCGGAAAATCTTGATTCGCAGCGTCGAACTCAGTTCGATGATCAGCCGATTAAGACTCTGCGCCAGCGTCAGCTGTTTCTTCTCTTCTTCCGCCCGCAGTGCAGCTTCGCTCCAGTTTTCACGCGGACGTTCCCAGGTGAAGAACCAGACGAAAGTCAGCATCAGTGCGCACAGTACCGAGAACACCAGGCTTGCGTAGAAAAAGGAAACGGCGTTGTCTTTACCGAAATGACTCAGCAACACGCCGGGCAGGAAAGAGGCAAGGATCGCCGACATCTGCGCCATGGCGATACGCGCACCGGAGAATTTGGTCTTCTGTTTGAAGTCGTCGGTCATTTCCGGCACCAGCGTTTCGTACGGCACCAGAATCATGGTGTAGACGATATCAAACAGCAGATAGGTCAGCAGGTAGTACCAGAACCCCATGTCGCCAACCCACATAAAGGAGTAGCTAAACACGCACGGGATGCCGAGCATGATGAAGAATTTACGGCGGCCAAACCGTTTGCCAAGCCAGGTCGAACCAAAGTTGTCCGTCAGGAAACCCATCAGTGGGCTGACAACAGCATCGGCCACCCTTGCCGCAGCAAAGATAAACGTGGCTTCAATCGGAGAGAGTCCGCAGAAGGTGGTGTAGAAGTATAAAAGCCAGGCGGCGGTGAGCGCGGTGGTTCCTGCGCCGAGAAAATCTCCCGAGCCATAGGCAAGATAATTTGCTAATCCGATTTTACGTGTTTTCATTGCCGTAAATCCCGTGTTTTTATCAGGAAAGCACGCCTCTTCTGGTACAGAGGATGCCCTTACACGGCTACAGTAGAGTGATGCCGACGGTTAAACCTTTTCGTTTCTGCCAGTGAGTCATCGGAAATGGCAAAAACACAAAGAGTCAGACTACGTGCTTCACTGATTTATAAAACAACGTTTTGATTGATTCAAAAGCAGAGGTCAAAATTGCGAACCTGCCTGCAGAATGCAAACAGGTCAAAGGGTTGAGAAAGAAAGGGTTTGCGTTAGCGGTAATTGACAATAACCTGGTTGCTCTGAACATTGAGCGCGGGGATCAGTCGTCCACCGCCCGGTACTTCCCAGACAAAACGGAGCGGTTCCGACGCTGGGATATTCTGTAACCCCCACGTATTGCCGCTTTGCCCGTCGAGTTCGACGCAGCGGGTTTGCGAGCATAAACGCACTCTGAGCCCGGCGGGCGTGGGGCCAATCAACGTGTAACGCCAGGCGATCATCGTCACCAGCCCGCTGGCCGGTTGCGATGACACCAGCGGCGAGGACGACATAGATTCGCCGCGATGACTGAGCATCACGCCTCTGCTGCTGGCCTGCCAGGCGCCCTCACCCGCTGCCTGTGCCATCAAGGGCAACGCCAAAAGCCATACTAGAGAACGCATTATTTGCCTCCGATGGTCGCCGTCATACGGATCTGACGGTTGTCCGACAGTTCCAGGTTCGACAGCACCACCAACTGCGGCAGATTACGACGCAGGAAGCGCGACAACAGCGGACGCAGGGCATGGTTCACCAGCAGAACCGGCGGCGCACCGAGCATTTCCTGACGAGACAGCGCTTCCTGAGTCTGTGCTAACAGACGGTCAGCCAGACCCGGCTCCAACCCGCCACCGTTTTGTAATGCCTGAAGCAGCAGGCGTTCCAGCGGTGTATCAAGGCCAATCACCTGCACTTCGCCATTCCCCGGGAACCACTGCTGCGTGATAGCCCGGCCAAGCGCCACACGCACCACGTTGGTCAGCTCATGCGGATCGGTTTGCACCGGCGCATGTTCCGCCAGCGTTTCAAGAATAGTACGCATATCGCGAATCGGGACTTTCTCATCCAGCAGATTTTGCAGCACTTTGTGCAGTGTGGTGAGATTCACTACGCCGGGCACCAGATCTTCGGTCAGCTTCGGCATTTCTTGCGTGACCCTGTCGAGCAACTGCTGCGCTTCCTGACGACCAAACAGTTCAGCCGAATGGAGGCTTATCAGATGGTTGAGATGGGTGGCCACCACGGTACTGGCTTCCACCACCGTAAAGCCCTGGATTTGCGCCTGCTCTTTCAGCGCGCTCTCAATCCAGATAGCGGCCAGACCAAACGCCGGATCGACCGTCGGCTCACCGGGAAGCGTGCCCGCGGCGGTGCCCGGGTTTATCGCCAGCCAGCGTCCCGGATAAGCATCGCCGCTGCCGATATCCACGCCTTTTAACAGAATACGGTAGCGCGCAGGCGGTAAATCCATGTTGTCGCGAATGTGAACCACCGGCGGCAGGAAACCCATCTCCTGGGCGAATTTCTTACGAATTGAACGGATGCGGCCCAGCAGCTCGCCGTCCTGCTGAGAATCCACCATCGGAATCAGACGATATCCCACTTCCATGCCCAGCGTATCTTCCAGCTGCACGTCGTTCCACGTCGCTTCGATGGCCTGCGGATTTTCCTGGGTGCGCACCGGAGCCGCTTCCGCTGGCGCCTGTTGTTCACGACCACGTAACCACCAGGCCAGGCCGAGCAGTGCGGCGGTAAACAGCAGGAACACAAAGTTTGGCATGCCTGGCACCAGGCCGAGCAGGCCCAGTACCGCAGCGCTGAGCATCATGACGCGCGGGTTGCTGAACAGCTGACCCACCATCTGCTCGCCGACGTCCTGATCGGTGGCCACGCGGGTGACGATCACGCCCGCTGCGGTGGAAATCACCAGCGCCGGGATCTGCGCCACCAGACCGTCACCGATGGTCAGCAGCGTGTAGGATTCAGCCGCTTTATCCAGCGACAAACCGTGCTGTAACACGCCCACCAGCAGGCCGCCGATCACGTTAATCACCATGATCAAAATACCGGCGACGGCATCACCACGAACAAACTTACTCGCCCCGTCCATCGAACCGTAGAAGTCTGCTTCCTGGGTTACTTCTGAACGCCGACGTTTGGCATCCTCTTCACCAATCAGCCCGGCGTTGAGGTCAGCGTCGATCGCCATCTGTTTGCCCGGCATCCCGTCCAGCACAAAACGCGCGCCCACTTCGGCAATACGCCCAGCCCCTTTGGTGATAACCATGAAGTTGATGATCACGAGGATCACGAACACCACGATGCCGATGGCAAAGTTACCGCCGACCAGGAAGTGGCCAAACGCCTCCACCACTTTCCCCGCCGCAGCGGCCCCGGTATGTCCGTCCATCAAAATGATACGGGTCGATGCGACGTTCAGCGCCAAGCGTAACAACGTGGTAAACAGCAAAATCGTCGGGAATGCGGCGAATTCAAGGGTGCGCTGGGTAAACATCGCCACCAGCAGCACCATGATCGACAGCGCAATATTGAAGGTAAACAGCAGGTCGAGGATGAAAGCCGGAAGCGGCAGAACCATCATCGACAGGATCAGCAGGATGAGGATCGGCCCGGCGAGCACTTGCCATTGGGTCGATTTGAAGCTTGCGGGCAGACGCAGCATTGCGACTAAATTAGCCATCAGTGTCATTCTCGTTCAAAAAATCCAGTGCTTCTGGCACCGGCAAATTATCAGGTTTCTTCGGCGGCGCACCGCCTGCCAGACGCCAACGTTTGAGCTGCCAGACCCAGGCCAGCACTTCAGCTACCGCGGCGTACAGCGTGCCGGGGATCTGTTGGCCGATTTCAGCATGACGGTAGAGCGCTCGCGCCAGCGGTGGGGCCTGTAAAACCGGAATCCGATTCTCTTCGCCAAGCTCACGAATGCGCAGCGCCACCAGACCCGCGCCCTTCGCCACCACCTTCGGCGCACTCATTTTGTTTTCTTCATATTTCAACGCGACCGCGTAATGCGTCGGGTTGGTTACAATCACGTCAGCTTTCGGCACATCCGTCATCATGCGCCGCCGCGCCGCCGCGCGCTGCATCTGACGAATACGCCCCTTAACGTGTGGGTCGCCTTCGCTCTGTTTAAATTCATCACGAATATCCTGGCGGGACATGCGCAATTTTTTGATGTGGCTGAAAATCTGGAAGAAGACGTCGAATCCGACCATGGGGATCACGCCCAATGCCACCAATAAGGCGCATAAACCCACCAGATTCAGCGCGTTACCCATCGCCGTCATCGGCGATTCACTGATAAGGCGCATCATGTCTGGCCAGTGAACCCAGACAAATATCCCGGCGACGCAGCCCACCAGCACCGATTTGAGAATGGCCTTTAGCAATTCTGCGGCCGACTGCGCAGAAAACATTTTTGCAATACCCGGAAACGGATTCAGCTTATCGAATTTAAAGGCCAGCGACTTCGGGCTAAACACCAGACCGCCCAACATCACCGGGCCGAGGATCGCCACCACCACCACGCCCACAATCAGCGGCATCAGCGCCAGCATCGCCTGCTTGAGCAGCAAAATGATTTGGCCAAGGATAAGGTTGGGATCGTTAACAATGCTATGGTCAAAATGCAGCCCTGACGACAACAAACCTGCCAGCCTGCGCGCCAGCGATTCCCCGCCGAACCACAAGACACACACGCCCACCAGCAAAATCAAAAATGACGTTAGCTCGCGCGATCGCGGGATCTGCCCGTCTTCTCGCGCCTTTTCGAGTCGTTGGGGTGTGGGGGCTTCTGTTTTGTCGTCGTTCTCGCTTTCGTCTGCCACGATGCCTGCCCGGGTCCGGTGAGTGCTGCCATCATGCCAGAGCGTCAGGCAACCAATGGGCGGAAAAGCCCCTTAATTCGGTGCTTTTTAGGCTGTTTGCCTGAGTCAAATTGACATACTGACGAATTGTTTTTTTGCGATCATCACAGATAATGATGTTCTATCAGCCAATAGATATTCAAATAATTAAAAAAGTGACACGCATGACTTTCATATATAAGATTTCAGCGCATACACCTCAAAACAGATCAGTTATTAATATAATTAAGAACAATTTCATTCACAAAACAGATCATTGGGACCGTTAATTAATCCGAGCCTTAAAATATTAGAGAGCTGAATGTATCTTTCCAAAACCGTTTATTTACTCGCATAGACTCACTGGCCTATAATCGCGCTGCCTTAATCATTTAATGTTTTCACACAGAGGGAATTCCGTGAACATAAAACGTAAGTCAGCATTAATATTAACCACACTACTAACACTGAGCGGTTTAAATGCCCATGCGGCAGAAAATAATGCAGGTGTTATTCATTTTACGGGCGAAATCATTGAGCCAAGCTGCGAAATTCAAGGCACGGATGGACACGACAGTACAGTACCGTTGGGCACTTATATCACCTCGGCTTTTGATGCATCGGGTGCTGAAAGTGACCTCACGCCGTTTACAATCACTCTCGCCGATTGCCCTGTCACCAGTGCGGGCCTGCCCGCCGTCCAGTTGACGTTTACGGGTGTAACCACTCTGACCAAATCCACGTCGCTGTTGGATGTCAGTACCATCACGACCACCGGGACTACTGCAGCCACAGGTGTCGGCATTGCCGTATCACCGGAAGGAAAAAACAGTCAGCATCTGACTTTTGATGGCGCCGATGGTCAAGTCTATATTGACCTCCCTACCGTTGCCGGCAATATAGTCGAGGCAAAGTTTAATGCCCGATATCAATCCTTTGCCGATACTGTGACGGCAGGCCCAGCAGATGCTGACATGACAGTGAATATTGTTTATCGTTAATTTCCTGTTGTCGAAAAGCATATACCTGCTCGCGATTCACTAATAACAATTAGATTTACTAAATAATATATTAAGCCAGGCGCCGCCCTGGCTTATTACAATCACAAATAGTTCGTTATTGATTTATCAGAGGTGTGAATACTATGCGTGTCTTTATGTTCGCGGCACTATGCTGCGTACTGTCATTTATTTCCTCCAGCCATGCCGCTGGTATTCAGGTTGGGCGAACGCGTATTATTTATGATGCCCAAAAAAAAGAAGTGGCATTGCCCTTGATCAACCAGGAGAAAGAATTGCCCTGGTTGATCCAGTCCTGGACAGATACAGGCGATGGTAAAACCCGCGGTCCTTTTGTGGTCACACCGCCACTGTTCCGTCTTGATCCACAAAAAGAGCAAAGTCTGCGTATTGCCTGGTCCGGGGCATCTCTTCCTGAAGACAGAGAATCACTGTTTTGGCTGAATGTGCGCACTATTCCGGCTGTCGCTAAAGACGATGAAAGCAAGAATGTGCTGCGGCTTATCTACAAAACCCGCCTGAAGCTATTCTGGCGGCCTAAAGGTTTAAAAGGGCTTGCCGGCGAGAATTGCAAAAATCTGCGTTTCACTCGTCAGGGAACGATGCTGCACGTCGTCAATAAAGGCGAATATTACAGCGTGTTTGATAATGTGCATGTGGGGAACATCGCCGTAAAAGAGGCCGATATCGTTGCCCCTAAAAGTACCCTCAGTCTTCCCTTCCCATCGTCAGCCAGTGGCAAAAATGTAAGCTGGCAGTGCATTACCGACTACGGTAATGCGACGGAAAAATACAGCGCGGAGATGGGTCAAGGATGAGTACCAACATGATCTTTGCACGCCAGTTATTGCCTATTCTCGTGAGAAAACCCGCTTCTCACCTGCACTATCTTGCCGGGCTTGCCGGGGTGCTACTGCTGACCCCGGTCGACGCAGGCGCGCGCGATTACTATTTCTCCCCCTCTTCGCTTGAAGGCGATGCGCAGTCCCAAGCAGACGTCGACCTATCGTTGTTTTCAAAGAGCAACGCGCAGCTCCCGGGTGTTTACCCCACTGTCATTATGCTAAACAAGCAAAAGATTGAGGAGACATCGCTTTCATATACTAACGGTGAAGATGGAGTTTTAATCCCGGCTCTCTCCCCTGAACAGCTCAGAAAATGGGGGATCCGTATTGATGCCTACCCTGAACTTGCCCTGCAACCTGCGAACACACCGTTAACGAAACCTCTCGGCGATTTTATTCCGGCTGCTTCGGTCAGTTTCGATTTTAACAACATGACTTTACATATCAGTATGCCGCAGGCGGCGATCAGCAACGAGGGCCGTGACTACATTGATCCTTCGCGCTGGGAGGACGGTGTTCCAAGTGCCTTTGCTGATTATTCCTTTTCAGGCACCCAGCAGACCGACAGCGACAATGAAACCGACACCAACCAGTACCTTAATCTTCGCAGTGGTGCAAACCTGGGTGGCTGGCGGATGCGCAACTATTCGACCTGGAGTCAATCCGAAGATTCAAGTACGTGGCAAAACATCAATACGTGGGTGGCGCATGATATCGATATTCTGAAAGCGCAATTTACCGCCGGGGAGAACAATACCCGAGGGGATGTGTTTGACAGCATTCAGTACAACGGGGTCAATATCGCCACCGATGAAGATATGCTTCCCTACAGCCAGCGTGGCTTTGCCCCTACGATCCGGGGCACCGCAACCAGCAATGCGGAGATTTCGGTTCGCCAAAACGGTTATTTAATCTATCAGGCCAGTGTCGCACCAGGCGCCTTCGAAATTAAGGACCTCTACTCGACCACCAACAGCGGCGATCTGGAAGTGACGATCAAAGAGGCCGATGGCACCGAACATAAATTCACGCAGCCTTATTCCAGCCTGGCGCTGATGCTGCGTCCCGGGCAAATCAAGTATGAGGGAACCGTCGCGCGCTACCGCGCAGACGGCGGCACAGACGCCAACGAACCGCTGTTTTCTCAGGGGAGCGTTGTCTATGGTCTGAATAATATTTCGACGCTGTATGGTGGTATCACTGCATCAGAGGATTATTATGCGGCCAACGCCGGGACGGGCCTCGCGCTGGGATCCTTAGGTTCTGTCTCTGCAGATATCACCCTGGCACATGCCCGTCTCGACAACGACGAGACCAGCACAGGTCAATCTTTGCGCCTGTTGTATAGCGGTAAAATCGACACTACCGATACCAATTTCACCCTCGCAGGCTATCGCTATTCGACTGAGGGTTATTACAATTTCGCCGATGCAAATCAGAAATATGACGCGAGTGATGAAGATTTGCAGTTTCGTTACAACAAGCACAATCGGCTGCAGCTCAGCGTGAGTCAGAATGTGCTTGGCAGCAGTCTTTACCTGAGCGGCTATCAGCAAGATTACTGGAACACCCGTCAAAAAGAACGCAGCCTGTCAGCGGGTCTCAACCGAACGCTGTATGGCATGAGTTTCCATCTCGCCTACACCTACAACAAAACCGACGACAACAATAGCGATCAGATGATGTCGTTTGGCTTTAGCGTGCCGCTCAGCAAGTGGTTGCCGAACAGTTGGGCCAGTTACAATATCAGCAGCAGCAAGGGGGGCGATACCCGACAAAATATGGGTGTCAACGGCACACTCCTGGACGATCAGCGGTTAAGCTACTCGCTGCAGCAGAGCCGCAGTAATCACGACGGAGAGAGCAGTAGTAGCGTCTATGGTAGCTACCGCTCACAATATGCCAACCTCAACAGCGGCTACTATTATTCCTCTGACAATTCTCAGCAGCTGAGCTATGGAATCAGCGGCGCAATCGTCGCTCACCCTCATGGCGTGACGTTGTCTCAACCGCTGGGTGACACCTTTGCGATTGTTAATGCTGGGGGCGCCTCGGGTATTCGCTTCCAAAACGAGCGCGGTGTGTCGACGGATATCTTTGGCAACGCGATCATTCCGTCGCTGACGCCCTATCAAATCAATAATATCCGCGTGGATACCACCAGCTTACCTGACGATGTTGAAACCAACGCGACCACCCTTACAGCCATTCCTAGCCGTAGTGCTGCAGTTGCTGCCACGCTTGAGGCCCGCGTCGGTTATCGGGCGCTGATTAAGCTTTCACGCCCACAGAATCGATCTGTTCCGTTTGGTGCCATCGCCAGTGCCAATATTCCGGGTGTCACCGGCATTGTCGACGACACCAGCACCCTCTATTTGGCGGGGATCAGCGAAAATACGCAGTTGTTGATCAAATGGGGAGATGCGCCCGCTCAACAATGTACCGCGCAAATCACCATTGATGCCACGCAACCCCTCACCAATCCGACGGGCATCCGCATGGTCAATGCCCTCTGCCAACAGGTCACCCCTCATGCTGAATAAATCAATTCTCATCATTATCCTGGCCAGTTGCGCGCTTTTCCCAGCCACACACGCCCAAGCCGCCACTGCAACCGTTCTGCAAAACTGCTTTTCTGGTCCAATGCCTTACACCATCAACTATGGCTATGAGATACCCAGCGGTGAAAATATTGTTGGTAGGGTCATTGATGACCATCAACATCTCACCGGAGATCCGACAGTCATGGAAGCAAACTGTACCTGTCCCGGAAACATAAGATCAACGTCAGTAGTCACAGAACTTACCGCCGCAGGTAGCCCTCTGGCTGCAGGGGTGAGCGGATATGGTTTTTTGACCGAACATGTCGATGTTGATGTATCCGGGTACAGTGAGGCCATTAACTCTCCGAGTGGCAGCGACTTAATGGAGCTTAAAATTAATGAGTATCCGACAAGTCCATCCAACCGAGCTAACAGGAGTGAAATCAACTTTAATACAACTGAAGAATCAGCCAGCGTCTGCAGTGACAGCACGCGTCCCGAGGGTGGCTCCAGCACTAAACGCCAGTTTCGCTGGAACGTGATCTCCATGAAGTTGTACATCAAAAAGCCGATCCTCGGTGAAGAAGTGATCCCGATGCAGACCGTGGTTGAGAACTTCGCCTGCCTCTCCTTTGGCTCCGGTGCTGGCTGCAATAGCAGTAATGCCGTTCCTGTTTCCACCATATCACTCTCTGGCTCGATCACTGCCCCGCTCAGTTGCACAATCAATGCCGGAAGCACCATTGAAGTTGAAATGGGCAACATCGTCAGTTCACAATTTGTCGCCCAAGGGCAGCCGCCAGGCGGATATACACTGAAAAACGTCGACATCGATTATCACTGCGATGCGGCCGCGGTGAACAACAGCAGCAAGATACGGTTGTCACTTACCGCCGACCAGGGCGTGAGTGACACGGACAATCGGGTTATCGCCAAAATGCTGAACCGGGATGATATCGGCGTACGCATGTTCGATGAAAGGAGCAAGAGTGTCCTCATGGACGGAACAGCAGATTTTGATGTGCCGCTGGACAGCGACGGTAATGGCAGTATCCATCTGAAAGCGGCCCCGGTCAGTACCACTAACAAAAAGCCGGAACCGGGTAAATTCGAAGGCAACGTCACCATAAAAATGGATTTACGCTAGAAGCCCGAAAAAGAGAATGGCCCGTAACGGGCCATTTTTATCAAAAACCTAAGCTGTCGAGCAAGTCATCGACCTGATCCTGACTGGCAACGACGCCTGCCTTACTGGTATCCACCTGCGGGCCGTTAAGCAGGCTGTCGCTTTCGCGTTTCTGTCGGGTTGAGGCATCCGGCATATTTTCCAGCAACACCATCAGCAGCTGACGTTCTATCTCCTGAATGACATCCATCATCCGCTTGATAACCTGCCCGGTCAGATCCTGGAAATCCTGAGCCATCATGATTTCCAGCAGTTGGGCATTGGTGAAACTGGTGTGCTTCGGCACGTCCGATAAATAGCTGCGGGTGTCGGTCACCAGCTCACGCGCATCGCTCTGTTCAATAGGATTTTCAAACCACTGATCCCATCGGCCTGACAGCGCTTTAGCTTCTTTTTCCATCTGGTTCTGATGCGGCTGCGACAACTCGACGCAGTTCAGCGCGCGCTCTGCCGCCTGGGCCGTCATCTGGACCACGTAATCCAGGCGGTCGCGGGCATCAGGAATGGCCTCTGCCGCTTCGGCAATCGCCTGATCCAGGCCGAGCTCGCGCAGGCTGTCACGCAGCATACGGGTCAGACTGCCGATCCGGGCGATAATATCGCCCGCTGAATGCTCGTCAGTCGGTTTAACCGGGTGTTGGGTCATCGTCATCGCCTCACATACCAAGCTTTTCGAAGATTTTGTTCAGCTTCTCCTCGAGGATAGCTGCCGTAAACGGTTTTACGACATACCCGCTGGCCCCGGCCTGAGCGGCAGCGATGATGTTCTCTTTCTTCGCTTCCGCCGTGACCATCAGCACCGGTAATGCTGACATCGCGCCATCGCCGCGAATGGTTTTCAGCAGGTCCAGCCCATCCATGTTCGGCATGTTCCAGTCTGAAATCACAAAACCATATCCACCCGTCTGAAGTTTATTCAGCGCATCTACGCCATCTTCTGCTTCTTCAACGTTGTTGAAACCCAGCTCTTTCAGCAGGTTACGCACGATGCGACGCATGGTGGAAAAGTCATCCACAACCAGAAACTTAAGCTCTTTATCCGCCATTTAACTTCACTCCTCTTAAATACGTATTGCCTGTCCGGCACTGATTTTCGCCAGCATCTGCTGGCTTACCTGGCTAAGATCGACCACTTCGCTGACGCCACCCATATTGATGGCCTCACGCGGCATGCCGAACACCACACAACTTGCTTCGTTTTGCGCGATGGTCCAGGCGCCAGCCTGGTGCATCGCTAACATTCCGGCAGCGCCGTCGTTGCCCATTCCGGTGAGGATCACCCCCACCGCATTGCGCCCGGCGTTTTTCGCCACCGAATGAAACAGCACATCCACCGACGGACGGTGCCGGTTAACTGGCGGCCCGTCATGAATTTTGATTTGATAGTTGGCCCCGCTACGCGCCAGTTCCATATGTTTGTCCCCCGGCGCAATGTAAGCGTGGCCTGGCAACACGCGTTCGCCGTCTTCAGCCTCTTTCACCGCAATCTGGCACAGCTTGTTCAGGCGTTCCGCAAACGACCGCGTGAATCCCGGCGGCATATGTTGGGTGATTAAAATCGCCGGGCTGGTCAGTGGCAGCGGTTGCAGCACGTGACGAATCGCTTCGGTGCCACCCGTTGAGGCGCCAATCACCAGTAGCTTTTCAGAACTGAGCATCGGCCCGGCCTTCAGCGCCACCGGCGCGGCCAGTGTTTTATGCGCGCTAATCTGCGCCCGCGAGGCGGCCCGCACTTTGTCGGCAATCATTTCGCTGTAGGCCAGCATCCCTTCGCGAATGCCAATCTGCGGTTTGGTGACGAAATCTACCGCCCCCAACTCCAGCGCGCGTAACGTCACCTCAGACCCTTTGCCGGTCAGCGAAGACACCATCACCACCGGCATCGGCCGCAGGCGCATCAGTTTTTCCAGAAAATCGAGGCCGTCCATGCGCGGCATTTCAACATCCAGCGTCAGCACGTCCGGGTTATATTTTTTGATCAAATCCCGGGCAACCAGCGGGTCCGGCGCCGTTGCCACCATCTCCATATCGCTGTGGCTGTTGATAATTTCCGTCATTATCTGACGCATCAGAGCCGAATCATCTACAGACAACACCCTGATTTTACTCATGCTTTATCCTTACTCAGCGCGTACACCGTCTGCCCCCGCAGACTGAACTCGCGCACGAGATTGCTGAAGTTCTCTGAGTGCCCGGCAAACAGTAATCCGTCAGGCTTAAGCAGGGGGACAAAGCGGCGCAGGATCTCTTGCTGCGTCGTCTTGTCGAAGTAAATCATCACGTTGCGACAAAAAATCGCATCGAATGGCCCCGGCACGTTGTAGCTTTTCTCCAGCAAATTCACCGGAGCAAAATCAACATAGTTCGCCAGCTCCTGGCGCACGCGCACCAGCCCGCTATGTGGCCCGGTGCCACGCATGAAATAGTGCTGTAGCTGCTGCTGAGACAGCGTTTTCAGCTCATCCTGGCGATACACGCCGTTCTGCGCTTTGTTCAGAACTTCAGTGTCGATGTCGCTGGCAAAAACCTTCCAGCGACCCGGCGCGGTGCCCAGCGTGTCGGCGAGCGTGATGGCAATCGAATACGGTTCTTCGCCGGTCGATGCCGCCGCACTCCAGACGCGATACTCACCCTGACGCCGCTTCGCGTGCTCGGCCAGCGTCGGAAAATGGTGCGCCTCGCGGAAAAACGCCGTGAGGTTAGTGGTCAGCGAGTTAATGAATGCCTGCCACTCGGCGTTATCCTGATTGGCCTCCAGCATTGCCAGATAGCGGCCAAAATCATCGAGCCCGAGCTGGCGCAAGCGTCGCACCAGCCGGTTGTACACCATGTCGCGCTTGTGATCGGCCAGCACAATACCTGCGCGCTGGTAGATCAGTTGGCATATCCGACGAAACTGCGCGTCGGACAGCGCCAGGCGCTGTGTCATCTGCGTGAGTAATGACGATTGCCCGTTGGGCAGAGTTGCAGTCATAGCGCCTTCTTCTTACGTCCTTTCAGGAAATCACAGGCACAGCAACTGGCGGTGCCCCTTCTTGATGATGCGATACTCTTTTTTCTTCAAGTTCAAACAACGACACCAACGCGGTCAGGCTGTCCGCCTGCCCTGCCAGCTGTTCGGTCGCCGCCGCCGCTTCTTCCACCAGCGAGGCGTTTTGCTGCGTCACCTGGTCCATCTGGCTCACCGCCAGCGCCACCTGTTCGATGCCGCGTCGCTGTTCGTCAGATGCCGACGCAATCTCACCCATGATGTCGTTCACCTGGGTGACGGAGCGGACGATCTCATTCATGGTGTTGGCGGCGGTGTCCACCAGCGCAGAACCTTCCTGCACCCGGGAAACCGACTCTTCAATCAGGCCTTTAATCTCTTTTGCCGCCTGGGCGCTGCGGCTGGCGAGGTTGCGCACTTCCCCGGCCACCACCGCAAATCCACGGCCCTGCTCACCCGCGCGTGCCGCTTCAACCGCCGCGTTGAGTGCCAAAATGTTGGTCTGGAAAGCAATCCCGTCGATAACGCTGATAATGTCGCCAATTTTGCGTGAACTGGTGGCAATACCGTGCATGGTCTCCGCCACATGCGACGCCTGCTCGCCGCCGCGTTTGGCCGTCGATGCCGCGGTACTTGCCAGGCCAGAGGCCTGACGGGCGTTGTCGGCGTTCTGCCCGACGGTGGCGGTCAGTTGCTCCATACTCGCTGCAGTTTCTGCCAGAGAAGCCGCCTGCTGTTCGGTGCGAGACGAGAGATCGTTGTTGCCTGCGGCAATCTCTGAAATCCCGGTATGCATCGCATGACTGCCTTGCCGCACCTGGCTTACGGTGTCGCGCAATGCGGTTTGCATCGCTTTCAATCCGGCAAAAATGGCTGAAATTTCATTCTTGCCGAACACTGACACCGGCCGCGCCAGATTGCCCTGAGCAATGCTGGTGAAATGGCTGCTAATAATATTGAGAGGCTGAACGATCATCCGGCGCGTCCACAGCAGTGCGCCGCTGGTAATCAGCGCGGCGAGCACCACCATGGCAATGAAAATCGCTGCCGAACGGTGATAATTCGCTTCACTGGCGTGACGTGCATTTTGTACATACGCGCCAATATTCTTCTGCCAGGTGTGGTAGTTGGCGTCGAACGCGTCCTGTGCCGTTTGCACCGGCGCGGTCATAAAGTCCGAAAGCTGGTTGCTTTCAAGCCAGGTCGCCTGGTGATCGAGCGCGGCGTGCAGGTCGGCGTAGGTTTGTTTGCTTTGCGCCTGCAACACGTTGGCTTCGTCATTCACTGGCGGGATCGCCATAAACTCAGCAAACTCTTTGTCCGCCTGTTTCAAATCCCGGCGCGCGCTGGTCATCAGCTTTTTGATGTCTTCCGGCGGATAGCTCAACGCGGTCAGCGTTCCGGCTTTATTCAGCGCGGTGCTGGCCTGAAGCAACACCACGCGGGCGTCCATCAGACTGCTTAACTGCACATTCCCTTGCTCAACCTGACTCAGGTTTTTTTGTCCATCACGAAACGCCCAAAACGACAGCCCGTTACTGCCCACTTGTAACAGGCCACACACCACCAGAATCAGAAACAAGGTGGTCGAGATACGAATTCGATTGAACATCACCACTCCCGATATACGGCAACAGGCCGCGTAAAGTTAAAAAGTTTCCCAGTTATCATCGGTTCCGGCGGCAGCAACGCGCGGGCGCAGTGGCTCGCGGCTGGCCAGTGGAACGCTTGTCGTTTTACTCACTGCACGGTTGCTGACGGTGGCAATCTGAAACGCGGAAACGGCGCGGGCCAGAGTGCCTGACTGCTCTTCAAGGGCCGCAGCGGCGGCAGCGGACTGCTGCACCAGCGCGGCGTTTTGTTGGGTGACGCGATCCATTTCTGAGACGGCGAGCGCGACCTGATCGATACCGCGGCTCTGCTCGTCGGAGGCCGATGCAATCTCACCCATGATGTCGGTGACACGGGTGACGGCATTGACGATATCGCTCATGGTTTCGCCCGCGCTTTCCACCAGCACAGAACCGGTGTCCACTTTCGACACAGAGTCTTCGATCAGGCCTTTGATCTCTTTAGCTGCCTGAGCGCTGCGGCTGGCGAGGTTACGCACTTCCCCGGCGACCACGGCAAACCCCCGCCCCTGTTCCCCGGCGCGTGCGGCCTCGACTGCCGCGTTAAGCGCCAGAATGTTGGTCTGGAAGGCAATCCCGTCGATAACGCCGGTAATATCAGAAATTTTCTGTGAACTGGCGGCGATGTCGTGCATGGTTTTCACGACACCCTCCACCACTTTGCCGCCGCGTTGGGCGGTTTCGGAGGCGCTGAGCGCCAGCTGCGACGCCTGACGGGCGTTCTCGGCGTTCTGCTTCACGGTGGCGGTCAGCTCTTCCATGCTGGCGGCGGTTTGCTCGAGGGCAGACGCCTGTTCTTCGGTACGTGAGGAGAGATCGTTATTGCCGACCGCGATTTCACTGGTGCCGGTATAAATGGCGTCGGAACCCTGGCGCACCCGGGTGACGGTGTCGATTAACGACTGCTGCATCTGGTTAACGGTTTCGGCCAGCGCGGCAATTTCGTTACGGCCACGCACGTTTACCGGCTGCGTCAAATCGCCCTGCGCGATACGGCGCAAATGGCCCATCACCCCCGCCAGCGGGTTAAGCAGAATGTGGCGAATGCCGTACCACGCTGCGGCGAGAATCATCACCAACACAAGGGCGATCGCCGCCAGTTGCCACTGGGCAAATTGATAATCACGTTTGCTGGTGCCGAAGGCGTGCTGATAAAGGGTTTCGCTCTGCGTCGCATACTGGGTCATCGCGTCGCTCAGACCGTTTTGCATCCCCTGCGTAGGCTGGGCGAAATAGGCATCCATATTGCCGTTTTGCAGGAAGCCGACCAGTTCGGTCAGCCCGGCGAAATATTTCTGGTAGCTCGCATCCACCGTGGCGCTGATCTCCGCCAGCTCAGGCTGGGCGGTCAGTTCCGAGAACGCCGCGTAATGTTTTGCCGCCTCTGCCAGGGAGGTTTTGGCGTTGTTCAGCAGGTCCATTTTGGCGCTGCTTTGCTGATTCGCGGTGTCCATCATCATGCGCGCCGATGAGCGGCTCAGGTTGATGCGCGTTTGCAGCATCAGTTCCCAGGCTTTGGTCAGTTCAGTCTGACGGGTACGCAGCTCATTCGAGAGGGAAAAACTGTGCTGGTTTTGCTGCAGGGACGAGAACAGAAAGCCACCGGACAGCAGCTGAAGCAGTGCGAAGACGACCAGCACCAACATCAACAGGGTGACAACGCGGATACGGTTCAACATACAACACCTTTTCAATAACGTGATAGCGGTGTTATCGGCACGTATCCACAGAACTTTACGTTAAGTCACAGGACGTGATTAGAAGATGATATCCACCACCAGCGTGTCGGTGTAACTCCCGGCGGGCGGCGTGGCCTGCCCGCTCAACATTTTAGCGGTGTAGTTGTAGGTGTTCACCGTTCCGTCCGCACTGACATCACTTGCGGCGCTGCTCGCCCAGCGTTCGCTGCCGCTCGGTCCCCATCGGTTGCTGGTGCTGCCTTTATAGAGGTCGTAACTCATCGAATTATTACCGCTGACCATTTTTCGCACCGTGCCGCTGCCCGCATTCACACCGTTGTTGATGCCCACCGTGTAAACGCTGCCTTTGGTGCAGGTGATGGCCACGGATTGCGACACCGGTAGGAAATGACTCACCAGCGGCGCGCTGCCGAAGTTCACATCCGGCGCGCTGATGGTGATGCAGTCGGTGCTGACGGTCATGTTTAACAGTGTCGTCACCACTACCGTGCCGGTTTGCGGCGTGCCGAGGCAAATCCCCAGCAGCCCCGTCGGGCAGACGCTGTAGCTGATACTGAGGTTGACGCTGACCTGATAATTCCCGGCGCGCACGCTCTGCCCCGACACCGTGCGGAAGTAAATCGGCAAGGTGTAGCTTTTGGACGTCAGCAGGCCGAGCAGCGTATCCCCGCTCCAGGAATAGGTTTGTGCGATGGCCGTTTCCGTCGTGTTGCTGCACGACGAGGTCCCGCAGACCCTGACTGGCACCACATCGGCGGCGGCGGTATTTTTCAGCGCCGGGCGCGTGCCCGATGTGGCGGTGGCGCTGACCACATTCATCGAGACCGTATCGCTGGTCAGCAGGTTCAGCACCGTGTCGCAGTTGACGATCAAATTGGCCGACGTTTGCTGTTCGGTGTTCTTGACCGTGAATGACGAGAGGCTGCCAAATGACGCATTCGCCATGCTGACCCTACAGGCCGCGTGCCCTGGCAGACTCATCAGCCAGAGCAGGACCAACAACCCTAAAGCGCGACGCATTATTTCGTCTCCCGACAGATGAGCGGCCCGTAGGTCAGCAGTTTGTGGTCTGGATTTGGCTGCGTCACGAAATTGACCGCGCAGCGTTTGCCGTCCGGCGTGGTGACGGTCAGCGGATTGTTATCATTCAGATTTTCAAGCCAGGCGATGCCGTCGTAGCCCACCGGCGCGTCCGCTTTTCCGGCACGCGAAACAACGCTGGCGACAGGCAGCGGTTTTCCAGCTTCATCATGGAGGATGACGCTCGCCACGCGCTCTTCTTCCATTGGAAATTCAAGCAGATACCCGCTGTTACGGCGTAACGCAATGCGTCTTTCCGTCTGTTTGAGCTGGGTATCCGCCGGCAGATTGAGGGCGTTAATGCTGTAGTTGGCGGGATACCAGGCCGAAACGCCGCTTATCAACAGATAGCCTTTGTCGTTGGTTTCGCCCACCGGCTGATGCTCGTAGTTCACCGGCACCGACGGCTGTCCATCGGTGCTGATCACCACAAATGCATCGTTGATTTTATTGGCGGCGAACAACTGGCCGTCCATCAACACCAGCGATCCCATCGCTTCGCCCCACCAGGTCATTTCGTCTTCTTCTCCGTAGCCGCCACCCTGCAGTTCGATGTTGTTGTTGCGCCAGCCCAGCGTCGCCTGCTGATAGTTGCTCGACTGCGACTGCTGCGCCCAGGCCAGATTCCAGCTAAAACCGCCGTCGGACGGCATGGTGTGGTTGTAGCTGACGCGCTGGGTGTTGCCGTAATCCGGCGTGTTTTCAGTGCTGACCGCCGCGCTGTCCCTGTCGCCCAGCGGAATTTGCAGCGACATCGCCAGCGTCCAGTCGCCGCGTTGCTGGTCACGGCTGGCCGCCAGATAAATACTGCTGCTGCCCCACAGGTTTCGGCTCCATGACAAATTCAGCAGCTCGGTTTTTTGGCTGTCAAAGCTTTGGACACCAATCCATGCCGCGCCGATGTTGCCGTAATTGCCCATATTCAGCGACAGCGAATACTGGTCGCTGCGCTGGCTCAGGCTGGCAATGGGATTATGCTCGTCGTCGTAAAGACGCGGAGTGTCGTACAGCGCGAGGTTGCCGAAGGTTTTATCCCGATGGGTATGTTGGGTAATAAAGCTGAATGCACCGGTGCTGTACTGGTAGCCCCAGTTAAGTTGCTGCCCGCCTTCACCCTCCATCTGGCTGTGAGTGTAACTGCCATTGACGATGCCAAACTGGCCGATCTTCACTAACGCGCCTGCCCCGCCCAGCGCCAGTGACTCCGCGCCTTCCGCATGACCTTCCAGCGTCAGATAATCATTCACGCCGTAGCGATACGTACCGCTGCCTACCGCCGGGCCGTAGTCAAAATTTTCGATGCCGTAGTTACGCCGTAGCGCACCAAAGGTCGCCGCGCCGTCGCTGAGGCCGGGTTTGAGCATTTCGCTGGCGACGTAAAATGGCAGCGTAGTGCTGACCTGTCGGCCCAGCGCATCAGTGGTGACCAGCACCGCGTTGCCCGCACCGTTGATGTACGGCAAGTTGGTCAGGGTAAACGGTCCGGGCTGGAGTTGGGTCGAGCCTGCGCGATAGCCATCAATGAACAAGTCCACCGATGTCGGCACCGCCGCATCACCAGTAAACGTCGGCAGCGGCCAGGTGATGAGGTCAGGACGCAGGGAAAAATCACGCCCAATGCGCACCCCGCCCACGCGCACGCTGTTGCTCCAGCTCAGGGCGTCGCTGATGGTGTCGCCTAAATCCCATTCCAGAGCGTTGTCGTCGTCGGTGTAGCTTAATGTGGTGTCGTAGCGCATATAACCGTCGGCGAGCTGGCTATCGCCGCTGATATTTTGCCGGACGTAACCGGTCGAAGAGAGGCTATTTTTGCCGCTGAAAAAGCGCAGTTCATGCCAGATGGCCGCCTGGCTCGCGCCGTGCTGAGTCTGGCTGGTGTAGACATCGTAATTGAGCAGTGCACCAGTGCCATCCAGCGGAACAGCGCGCTTGATCCCGCCCTGAAAGGTGGCTTCTTTGGCGGCAAACCAGTCGGACGGTACGGTGAGCAACAGCCGCTGGCCGTTGCCGTCGTACTCGGTTTTAACCTCGCGTAGCGCTGACAAATCGACGTCGCCCGCCGGCAGTTTATCCTTCGGCAGCCCGGCGCGTTGCAGGTCGGCGCTGGCGATAAACCAGTGGTTATCACGCTGGGTTACGGGCACCACGGTTTCAGTGTCGTAGTGGTTGATAATCAGCCCCAGCTGATACACCGACTGCTGGTTAATCTCGTGTGCATCCGGCGGCGGAGGCAGCAGATCGTCGCCCGATTCTGCCCGACAAAGACCTGAGCTGGTTAGCAATATGCACATGGCAAGTTTCGTCAGTTGCCCGGCGCAGACTGCCATTTCGCGTCCTGTGCATTGATGGTCGCGCTAATCTGGTCGGGACGCGTCACCCCCGGCGGCAGCGGCCAGCTTCGGCTTTCGCCGGGCAGGACATACCCCAGCAGGCCGGGCGCAATTTGCCGTTCGTGGCCTCCCTGGCGCAGTGAAACGTCACTTAATCGCACATGAACCCGATCGCGGTTGCGCACTTCAATCGCCGGTTTTCCATCGAGAGTGGTGTTATTCCAGCTCAGATTGCGGCCGTCGACCAGCACATGATTGTCCCCTTCGTCTTCCACCGGCACGCCTTGTCCGTAAACGAACAGCGGGATCGAATAGCGCATTTGCAGCTTGAGGCCGATCTGAGGTTTGGTGTCCGCCGTCGGCTGCGGGATTTCATCGATGATAATTCGGTAGGCGAACTCTTTCCCCTGCGGCACCGGGCTCTGCTTGATCAGACGGATCAGTTGCTTCCCGCCGCGGTCGATGCGCAAAATCGGCGGGCTCGCCACCACATCCTGTTGCTGCTGATAGCGCTCAAAACCACCCTGCTGCTGCCAACGGACAATGCGCACCTGCATGGTGGTGGCACTCGCCCCCTGATTTTCAATCCACAGTTCGGTGGCTTTTTTATCCGCAGCCAGAAAAGGATCGATGGGCCAGATAAGCACCGTTGCAGCGGCATGTACGCCGGTGGGTGCCAGAAAGAGTCCGCTCAGACAGAACAGCGCGAACAACGCGCGCGGCAGACAGCTCTGATTCATGTGTTTCTCCCTGTATTACCATGACAACGTCACGGTGAGTTGGTCAGTGTAATTTCCTGCCGGGCTAAAGCCGGTCAACTGTGCGGCGCCATAAAGGGTAAGCGCGATACTGTCGCCGTTGGTGTAGGCCACGGAGACATTCTGATTGACCCCAATTTCACTGTTGGCCGCCAGGCTACTGCTGGTGTAAAGCCGGTAAGGCACCCGTTCGGTGCCGCCGGAACGCTGCATATTGCGCACCGTGGTGTAATTCTGCCCGGCGTTAATACTCATGCTCAGCGCGACGCCCGGCGTACAAGCCAACGTGAACGACGCATTCGGCACAAACTGGGTGCTGACCTGGCCTGACTTCACCCCGCTATAACTGCCAAAATTCAGCGACCCCATCGCCCCGCCAGTGCCCGTGGCCACGGAACAGCCCGGCGTGATGGTGGCATTGACCTTGAATGACTGGGAGGAGACCGTCAGCGCCTGCACCGGAAAGCCCATACTCAGCAGCACAACCAGTCCAAAAAGGCGTAGCCGTTCCCGGACTTCCCGCAGGAAGCCTGACGCACCCCATGTCATTCGCGGGTTTAGTAATTGACGCTGACGTTAATCGTGTCGGTGTACGTTCCCGGCACGACAGTCACGCTGTTGCCGCCGCCCTGAATACGTCCGTACAGGGTGTAGCTGTCCACCCCCCCGGTGGTAGAGGCTATCGGCAACGCGGTGTTGTTGGTGATCACGTTGTTGTAGCCGCTATCGCTGTAGAGGCTGTACGCCACACCCTGCGCAGCATTGGTGGTGCTGATCAGATAGCGGCCCGGCGTGCCCGGTGTACCGACGACCGTTCCCGGCGCGGTGCTGTTGGCATTCCCAGTGATGGTCACCGTGTAGGTATTGGTGGTGCACTGAACGGTAAAGCTGTTCCCGCCGCTGGCCCCTGAAAGCTGGGTGGTGAGCGTGGCGAAGGTTGCCGGATGCGTACCAAAATCGAGACTACCGAAGTTGATCCCACTTTGGCTGGGCGAACCGTTTATCAGACAACCGTTGGTCAGGGTTAAGGTTGCACCCATCGTGCCAAGACTGGTGACAGCCTGGGCGCCTGAGGACACCAGCGCCAGCAAACCGGCGGAGGTAAGAAGAAGACGTGTTCTGTTCATCGGGTCGTCTCCAGAGTCAGAAGTCCTGGCGCTTTTTTGTTTTGCGTCAGACGGTTAACAGGTCACCGTTGCGGGAACCTTAACTGAAATCTAGTTCAGGAGATTTCATTAAACCAACTTCCGGAGGTAAATTAAGTCTTTTGCCGTATTTACTTTTTTAAATCTTATAAATCATATGATTACAAGCACAACGGCAAAGGGAAATGACACGATGCAAACAATATATTCCCTCTATTGTGATGCAAATCACACAACGTTAACGGGGACATATTAGCGTGGCTAATTCAGAGTTAAGGAAGGGTAAAATCAGAGGGAATATTCCCCCCGCAGTTCCGGGGGGAAATCATTACGCGGCGCTGATGGCGGCGCTGTCGAGCAGGGACATTTCTTCGCTGTTGAGCAGCTTTTCGATATTCACCAGAATGAGCATCCGTTCATCGAGCGCACCGAGGCCGGTGAGATATTCGGTCGACAGCGTGACGGCGAATTCCGGTGCCGGGCGAATTTGGTCCGACGCCAGCGACAGCACGTCGGAGACGCCGTCGACCACAATCCCCACCACGCGCTGGCTGAGATTCAGGACAATCACCACCGTGTTGTCGTTGTATTCCACATCTTCCTGGCTGAACTTCACGCGCAGGTCGACAATCGGCACGATGACACCGCGCAGGTTGGTCACGCCTTTGATGAACGACGGGGTGTTGGCAATGCGCGTTACCTGATCGTAGCCGCGAATTTCCTGCACCTTCAGGATATCAATCCCGTACTCTTCATTCCCCAATGTGAAGACCAGGAACTCCTGGCCCGAGGGTTCGCCCGCCAGTTTTGCTACATTCGTCATACCGGTCATTTTTTTCCCTTCTTCTTGCCATCAGGCGGCGGTGTTCGCCACACGTTGCTCACGATTCAAACCCTGCAAGGCCTGAACATCGACAATCAGCGCCACGCTGCCATCCCCGAGGATGGTGGCGGCTGAAATGCCCGGCACTTTGCGGTAGTTGCTTTCCAGATTTTTTACCACCACCTGGTGCTGGCCGATCAGCTGATCCACCAACAGTGCATAGCGGCGGCCTGCGCTTTGCAGGATAACGACGATGCCCTGAGTGGCTTCGGTTTTGGCCCCCTGAACATCGAAAACTTTCCACAGTTCCACCAGCGGCAGGTATTCACCGCGCACTTCCAGCACGCGCTCACCGCCCGCCAGCGGATGCAAATCTTCATCACGCGGCTGTAAAGATTCCATCACCGCATTCAGCGGCAGAATGAAGACCTCACCGCTTACTTTCACCGACATACCGTCGAGGATAGCCAGCGTCAGCGGCAGCAGAATGCGAATCGTGGTGCCCGCGCCCTGCTTCGATTTAATCTCAACGTGGCCGCCCATCTCCTGGATGTTCCGTTTCACCACGTCCATGCCGACACCGCGCCCGGAGACGTCGGTGACTTGCTCGGCGGTTGAGAAGCCCGGCGCAAAAATCAGCATTCCGACGTCTTCGTCAGTCATATTTTCACTGACCGCCATGCCCTGCGACATCGCCTTCGCCAGAATACGTTCGCGGTTCAGGCCTGCGCCGTCGTCGGTGACTTCGATGCAAATGTTTCCGCCCTGGTGTTCCGCCGAAAGAATCAGGTTGCCGACCGCAGATTTACCCGCCGCCATGCGGTTTTCTGGCGATTCGATGCCGTGATCCAGACTGTTACGCACCAGGTGCGTCAACGGGTCGATAATGCGTTCGATCAGACTTTTATCCAGTTCGGTGGAGCTGCCCATCAAGGTCAGTTCCACCTGCTTATTCAGTTTGCTTGCCAGGTCACGTACCAGGCGCGGGAAGCGGCTGAAGACGTATTCCATCGGCATCATACGAATCGACATCACCGATTCCTGCAGGTCGCGCGCATTACGCTCCAACTGACCCATGCTGGTGATCAAATCGCCGTGTTCAACCGGGTCCAGTTCGTTAGAACGCTGGGCCAGCATTGACTGGGTGATAACCAGTTCGCCGACCAGGTTAATCAGCTGATCGACCTTCTCAACCGCCACGCGGATACTGGTGGATTCACTGGCTTTCGCCGGTTTTTCACGCTCAACGCGCGGGGCTGTCGCGGTCTCTTTCGGCACAGCTTTCAGTACCGGCGCGTTGACCGCCGCAGGCACCGCGACCGCGGGGGCTTCCACTTCCACAACTGCCGCCGTTTCGGTCACCGCGGTTGTCGTCGCGGTTTCAAAGGCAATCTGATCGGCTTCAATCACGAAACACAGCACCGCCACGATATCGTCCTGCGAGACCGCGCCGTCGAGGTTGGCCCTGAGGGAATCGGCGGTTTTCACCACGTGGCTAATCTGTGCGAGATTGCTGAGTTCTTCCTGCAACATCTCCGGCTCACCGGCTTTCAGACGCGAAAGCACGATGCGGGTTTGGCCCGCGCTGTGCTCCGGGGCTATCGCCACCTCGCTATTGACGTCTTCGCTGTCGACCACGGTCAGTTTTGCGCCCGCCGCCGGAGACACCGCCTCGCCTTTTGCTTCTAAGGCCAACTGGCGCAGAGCGTGACAGATGTATTCAAAGCTGGCAGCGTCCGGCTCCTGCGAGCTTTTATAGGCATCGAGCTGTTCCTGCATAATGTCTTTCGTTTCCAAAAACAGGTTGATAATGTCGGTATTGAGCTGCATTTCACCGCGCCGTGCGTCGTCCAGCAGGTTTTCCATCAAGTGCGTTGTTTCCTGCAAAACGCTAAAACCGAAGGTGCCCGCGCCGCCCTTTATCGAGTGCGCAGCACGAAAAATGGCGTTCAGTTGCTCTGAGTCAGGGGCTTCTGGAACGAGATCCAGCAGGTGCTGCTCCATATCCGCCAACAATTCGTCGGCTTCATCAAAAAATGTCTGATAAAAATCGCTGATATCCATGCTCACGCTATCACCTCTGGAAGGATTGTGGCGCTGTGGGACTGGCCGCCGGAGGCAGTGCCGCCGGTTGCTGTAATACGCTTAACGGTTCGTTCTGGCTGGCGGCGTTTTCATGAAGAATGGCCTGCTCAGTCTGAGTGTTCAGCACCAGTAAACTGATGCGGCGGTTGATAGCGTCATCACCGCCGTGCGGCTTTAACTTCATGGTGTTGGCCATGCCGATAACGCGCAGCACTTTGCCGTCGTCCAGACCACCGGCCACCAGCTCCCGACGTGACGCGTTGGCGCGATCGGCAGAGAGTTCCCAGTTGCTGTATCCGCGATCGCCGTTGGCGTACGGGTAATCGTCGGTGTGGCCTGAAAGACTGATTTTGTTGGGTACTTCGTTCAGCACCGGGGCAATCGCACGCAGAATATCGCGCATGTAAGATTCGACGTCCGCGCTGCCAGTTTTAAACATCGGGCGGTTCTGGCTGTCGATAATCTGAATGCGCAGTCCTTCCTGCACTAAATCGATTTTCAGATACTGGCGCAGCGCGCGCAGTTTCGGGTCAGACTCAATCAGCTGATCCAGTTCGCCGCGAACTTTCTTCAGCCGGTTCTGCTCCATGCGCTTTTTCAGCTCATCGATGTTCGGCTCTTTTTTCACTTCGCCCTGCTGCTGGGTGTAATCGTCCCCGCCGCCGGGAATGGGGCTGTCGCTGTTTGAAATACGCGGCCCGCCGGTGACGGCGGTGGCCAGCGGCGTGCGGAAATATTCGGCAATCTGAATCAGCTCTTTCGGGCTGGAAATAGAGATGAGCCACATCACCAGAAAGAAGGCCATCATCGCGGTCATAAAGTCGGCGTAAGCAATCTTCCACGAGCCGTGTCCGGCACTGCTGTGGCTTTTATGCTTACGTCGCTTAACGATGACGATTGGGTGGGCCTGATTTTTCATGCGTCCTCGGTGGTCGTCTGTTGTGCCGTTGGATTGCGCACCGCACGAACGTGCTCTTCCAGCTCAATGAACGATGGACGTTCGCTGGAGTACAACGTCTTACGACCAAACTCCACCGCGATTGGCGGGGCGTAGCCGTTGAGGTTCGACAGCAGCGTGATTTTGACGCACTGCATCATCTTGGTCGTTTCCGCACTTTTCTGACGCAGCACCGTGGCCAGCGGGGAAATGAATCCGTAGGCCAGCAAAATACCGAGGAAAGTACCGACCATCGCGTGAGCAATCATCGCCCCGAGCTCCGCCGCTGGACGGTCCGCCGAGCCGAGCGCGTGAACCACGCCCATGACCGCCGCCACAATCCCGAACGCAGGCAGTGAATCGCCCACCAGCGCGAGGCTGTTGGCCGGGACTTCGGCTTCGCTTTCGTGAGTTTCAATTTCTTCGTCCATCAGCGCTTCAATTTCGAAGGTGTTCATGTTGCCGCTGATGATGAGACGCAGATAATCGACGATGAATTCCAGCATGATTTTGTCCGCCAGAATGCGCGGGTAGCTGGCAAAGATTTCGCTTTCGGTCGGGTTTTCGATATCGCGTTCGAGGGAGAACATACCCTGCTGGCGTGATTTGGCCATCAGCCGGTACAGCAGCGCCAGCAGATCCATGTACATACTTTTGGTGTACTTCGAACGACGAAACAGTAACGGCAGCGCCCTCAGCGTTCCCTTGATGGCCTTACCATTGTTGCCAACGATAAATGCCCCTATGCCCGCGCCGCCAATAATAATCAGTTCAGCAGGCTGATAGAGTGCCCCAAGGTGTCCGCCGGTGAACGCATACCCGCCGAAAACGGTACCAAGAACAACCAGGTAACCTAATAAGATAAGCACGACATCATCCTTCCGCTATTGATAAGCCCGGGATGAACGGATGAGCATTTCACCGAAACGGCGGCAAAAAAAAAGCAGCGGACCTGCGTCCGCTGCTGGAGTGTTTTGCCACACCTGATCGTCGGTTAAACAGCTTGCTCTATCTGTTCATCCAGCAGTTGTGGTGTTATATCGGCAGGTACGCCGGAAAGTTTACGTCTTTTTACTGCACGTGATGGCGGCTGGCAGAGACTGCACACAAAGCTCCCCACGGGTTGGTGAGCATGGGTGATAAAATTGCCGCCGCAGCTATAGCAACCGCTGAGCTCAAGCATACCGCTCTCAACAAAACGGACCAGGGTCCACGCACGGGTGAGCGCCAAAATTGGCCCACTTTCCTGCTGCGGACACTGTTCGAGATACAGACGGTAAGCCCTGATGACCGCATCAACGCCGTTGCACAGACCGGTTTTAAGCAAATACTGCCAGGCATTACAGAACATCGATGAATGGATGTTCTGTTCCCAGGTCATAAACCAGTCGGTAGAGAACGGCAGCATGCCTTTCGGCGGCGGGCTACCGCGCAGCTCTTTGTACAACTTAATGAGGCGACCGCGACTCAGCTGTGTTTCGCTTTCGAGCATCTGCAAACGAGCTCCCAGCGTAATCAGTTCCATTGCCAGTTGTATGTCGCGGGCTTCCTGAACAATGCTTTTTTCGCTCATGGTCAGGCCCTTTTTTTCCGTGCAGAGCCATCTGCGAGGCTAGCTTCCTTCAGTAAGCGAGTAGAAAGCAGAATTCCGGTGTGAATTTGTTGCAGATCATCAACCCGTGACTCTTGCGTGAGTTGGGTGATGGTCTGGTGGCTGTCAAAGCGGAACTGACAAACCAACTGGTTGGTTTCCGCTAATTTCACCATCTGTGGAAGGGTCAGAGATCCCAAAGTTGTCGCCATCTCTTCGTTGATTCCGAGACGGAACATGGCAGAGGCTTTATCCTGACTTATCAAACGCTGTGCAAGTAATAAATAAGACAAATTAATGTCGTAAATATGCTTTAGCAACTCGGATGTATGCATTTTTCCCATCCCGAATAACCAACCATTATTTTATGCGGCAAGGCCGCACCCCGTGATGTCGCCGGGTAAAAGACCCGGTAAAAAAGAAAAGGCCAAAAATGCATAGCTGACATAGGTGCTGCGTCCATGCGGATCGTAAGGTCATCTCATGCTTAATCAGGTTAACCCTACAATTTTAATATTTCTTACAATTGACTAAGATTTTTCCTAATTCGACGCAACTCTACTCGCCAGTTCTGACACATACAACGTGGCTTTACACAAAATTTGAATATTATGTGATGAAGATCACATAATTTGGGTGAATCATAGCAGCAAATCCATCAGTTACAATTGTGATTTGTGTAAATTTTATTCGATTGGCATTTTTTTCTATTCCATATAACTGAATAATTCCAAAGAACACGTTCTGTTGCTCTTTTTTTGGGCTAACCCTAAAAATCGCCGAACAAAAGGATAAGGAGCCTCTACCCCACTGGAGTCAGGCTTTCACTTGCCTTTTAAAAACAGTAAGTTATGGACAATAAAATTCATTATTATTACAAATGGAAATTATGAGGATTTTGTTAATTTAGGTTGGGAATGAGTTGCGAGTATATTATCAACATTCGAAGTTTAAGATAAATGCGTAAAAAGTCACTCAAAGTTGCTGTCAAGCGTTATTCTTAATATAAGAATAATTAATGAATATTAGAAGCCCCTCACATTTCATGCCTTTACAGCCCCTTGCGACGGCTTACAAAACAGGGTAGTAGAAATGAAAGGACGTTTTTCCGTCCCCTTTTAAGGAGGCACAATGACCTACACTCACTTGTTAGTTGCTGTCGCACCGACACCGGAAAGTCATAAGCTGGTCACTAAAGCGGTCTCTATTGCGCGGCCGGTCAATGCGCGTATCAGCCTGATTACTTCGGCAACCGATCCGGAAATGTATAACCAGTTCGCAGCTCCCATGCTCGAAAACCTGCGCGAGCTGATGCAGGAAGAAACCCGACAGTTTCTCGACGAACTGACGGCTCGCGCCGACTACCCAATTGCCCACGCCAACATTGCCTGCGGTGAATTAAGTGAACACATCAAAGATTTTTGCCATAAACAGCAGGTCGATTTGGTTATCTGTGGCAATCACAACAAAAGCTTCTTTGCCCGTGCCACCTGTAGCGCGAAAAGCGTGGTAGGCAACAGCGGGGTCGATGTGCTGCTGGTATCTCTGGAAGACGAATAAAAAAAGCCCGGTGTTAACACCGGGCTTTCTCCTATTTTCGCGACAGTACACTATCACGCCAGTTTCGGAAACGCCGCGACTTTATTCTGCAACCGACTTTCCGCCGTGCGTGGGGTTATCTGCTTTAGGTCGTCAATAAAACGCTCCTGCCAGTGGTAGATATCATTCTTCTTAATCACCTCCAGCATTTCCGCATGACGCGACACTCTCTCAGTGAGCGGCATTGTCAGCGCCCTGTTCATCGCCGCAGCCACTTCATCACGATCATAAGGATTAACGATCAGCGCCGAGGTTAATTCATTCGCCGCGCCGGCAAATTGTGACAGGACCAGTACGCCAGGGTTAGCAGGATCTTGTGCTGCGACATACTCTTTCGCCACCAGATTCATCCCGTCCCGCAGTGGCGTCACCAGCCCGACATCCGAATAGCGGAACACCTTCATTAATAGCTTTCGGTCGAAGTGCTGATTGAGGTAATAAAGTGGCGTCCAGCCCAGCTGTCCGTAATGACCGTTGATGCGTCCGGCAGCGTTTTCCAACTGATGACGAATATCCTGATAAGCCTGCACATCGCCGCGCGAGGTCGGCGCAATCTGGGTATAACGGATTTTACCGTGATGCTGCGGATAATTCTCCAGCAGCGCCTCATAGGCCTGGAAGCGCTCCGGCAGACCTTTGGAATAATCCAGTCGCTCCACCGAGAATATATTCTGTACGCCTTTCAGTTCCGCTTTCAGCTGCGCCAGCTTCGGCGGCAGCGGCCCCTGTGCCTGAGTGGCTATCTCTTTCGGGTCGATACCAATCGGATACACTTCGGTACGGAACGTGTGGCCCCAGGCGCTGTGCGTTTTACTGCCGCGGCTGGTCAGACGCGTTTTGCTGGAGATGCAGTCGAGAAACGCCAGACGGTCGTTCTCGGTCTGGAAGCCCAGCAAATCGTAGTCACACATTTGTTCGAGCAGCTCCGCGTGTGTCGGCAGCGCGTTGAAGATTTCCGGCGTCGGGAATGGAATGTGCAGGAAAAAGCCGATGCGGTTATTCACCCCACGTTGACGCAGCTCGCTGGCGAACGGCAGCAGGTGATAATCGTGCACCCACAGCGTGTCGTCTTCCTTTATCAGCGGCAACAGTTTGTCTGCCAGCGTCGCATTGACGCGCAGATACCCTTCCCAGGCCTCACGCTGAAAGTTAACCAAATCCAGACGGTAATGAAATGCGGGCCATAAAACGGCGTTAGAAAACTGGTTGTAATACAGGTCATGATCCTGCTCATTGAGATTGAAGGACGCCCAGGTAATGTCACCGCGTGTCACTTTCTTTAGCGGCTTGTCCTCATCACCGGTTTCTCCACTCCAGCCAAACCACAGCCCACCTGCGGCTTTAAGCGCCCCCAGTACTCCTACCGCCAGCCCACCTGCACTCGATTTTTTGTCATCCGGCGGGGCAATACGATTAGATACTACGACCAAGCGACTCATAGCCTTCTCTCCTGTCAGTTAGCGCGTGTTGTTGTTGTGCGAGCTCGAGCAACCATTGATGGGTGTCCGATACGCTTGCCAAACGATAATGCGCGTGCGTCTCTCCCGGCCCGACTTTTACCGTGACGCCCCCGGCAAGATTGACCACGTCGAATCCTGCCTCATCGGTCAGGTCATCGCCGATAAATACCGGCTGTCGGCCCAGGAACGGCGCTTCCTGCATAAAGGCCGAAATGGCGGCCCCTTTATTAATTCCTGTTGGTTTAATTTCCACCACGCATTTACCCGGCTGCAGCGCCAGCCCCTCAAAACGGGACACGGCCTGCGCCGCCAGTTGTTCAACCGTCTGCTGGTGCTGCGGGGCCTGGCGATAATGCAGCGCAAAGGCCATCCCTTTGTTTTCCACTTCACAGCCTGTTAGCGGCGCCATGCCTGCGGTCAGCCACTCTAGCAGCGCGTCGGCAAGCGTGGCGGGCAATCTCACAATGTGCGTTTGGCCCTTGATATCACGGCGTTCAGCCCCGTGCACTCCCGCCAGCGGGAAGTGATATGGCGCTGCGAGCGCATCCAGCTCAGACATTGAGCGCCCTGAAATCAATGCCAATGCCCCGGCCTGCTGCTCAGCCAGTTGCTGCAGCGTCATACGGATGGGCCCGGGAATACTGACCTGATCGGGATGGGGCTTGATGTCTGCCAGCGTGCCATCCAAATCAAAGAAAAATGCGTAGTTTCCGCGCAAAACCGGCGGAGCGGTTAACGGGTCTGTCACCCTGTTTACCTCCTCAAATGCGCTGATGAAAAACAGTTGTTGCTAAAAAGTTAGCAGTGTAAGTATAGACAGTGTGACCGGGCTCGCCATTTTCGAATGAAAACGCCAGAGGAATTACCCCCTGGCGCGATGAGCTCTTACACTTAAAAGTTGGGGAGAAATCAGACTGCCCGTTTCGCTTTTTGCTTGTAGCGGTCGAAGATCACTGCCGCCAGTAAAATCAGACCACGCACCACATATTGCGAGAACGGGGAAATGTTCAGCAGGTTCATGGCATTTTCTACTGTTCCCAGGATTAAAATCCCCGCTACAACGTAGGAAATCTTGCCAATCCCTCCTTTCAAAGACACCCCACCGAGCACGCAGGCCGAGATAACAATCAGCTCATAGCCCATCGAGGTCATCGGCTGTCCGCTGGTCATTCGTGACGCGAGGATGATTCCCGCCGCCGCTGAGACTAATCCGGAAAGTACAAAAATGATGATTTTGGTGCGTACCACCGGCACACCCGCCAGTCGTGCCGCTTCTTCGTTGCCGCCAATCGCCAGAGTATTACGGCCAAACGTGGTTTTGTTGAGCAGCAGGCCAAACACAATCAGGCACGCCACCGTCAGCCAGATGGGCGCAGGCAGGCCCAGCCAGTTGGCGTAGCCGAGAGTAAAGAAGCGCTCGTCTTCAATGCCCACCGCTTTACCATCAGAAATGATATACGCCAGTCCGCGCACGATTTGCATGGTGGCGAGCGTCGTGATCAGCGCGTTGATTTTCAGACGCGCAATCACGAAGCCGTTCACCAGGCCGCTCAGTGCCCCGAGTAGCAGCCCGGCAAACACGCCGAGCCACAGGCTTTCTGACAGGTTAATGACCACGGCAGTGGTGACGCCTGCGCAGGCAATCACCGACGCGACCGAGAGGTCGAAATCTCCCGACGCCAGGCAGAACAGCATCCCACAAGCCACCATCCCGGACATCGAAATCGCGAGCAGCAGCCCTTTCATGTTCACGAAGCTGGCAAAGTTCGGCACAAAAATGGCGCAGGCAAGGAATAGCACGGCGAACACCACCAACATGCCGTACTGATCCCAGATGCGCCCCACGCTAAAGGTATTCCGGCGTGGGCCGGAGGTTGTCACAGCGGACATAATTGACTCCTTGGTCAGGCTTTCAGGCAACGGCCTGAGTGGTTTTCGGCATCGCCAGGCTCAACGCCTGCTGTTCATTCGTGCTTTCATGCATCAGCTCGCCTGCAATTTCACCCTCACGCATCACAATGATGCGGTCGGCCACGCCGAGCACTTCTGGCAGGTCGCTGGAGGCAAACAGCACCGCCACGCCCGATCTCGCCAGCGCATAAATGACGTTATAGATTTCATGCTTCGCGCCAACATCAATGCCGCGCGTCGGCTCATCAAGCAGAATGACTTTCATATCTTCGGACAGCCAGCGCCCCAGAATGGCTTTCTGCTGATTGCCGCCGGAGAGGTTCATAATCAGTTGCTCCGCGCCGGGAGTTTTAATGTTCAGCGACTGAATATGGTGCGCGGCATTGCGGGCTTCCCAGGCGTTGTTGATCAGGCATCCGGCGCGGATGTGTCTGCGACGGGCGCTGATATTGATGTTGTCGCGTACCGAGTGCACAGGAATGATCCCGTCGGCTTTCCTGTCTTCCGGGCACAGCATCATTCCGGCGCGAATGGCGTGGGCCGGTTTGCGAATATCCACCGGCTGGCCGTCAATCATCACCTGGCCGCCGGTAATTCGGGTGCCGCCAAACAGGCCTTTCATTAATTCACTGCGCCCGGCTCCCACCAGCCCGAACAGGCCGACGATTTCACCGCTTTTCACCGACAGGCTGATCGGCTGGCGTACGCCTGGCGCTTTGACGTGTTCCAGACGCAGGCGCTCCGCGCCGTATTCGCGCGGCTGCCAACCGTAGATATCGCCGAGTTCGCGGCCAACCATCGCCTGCACCAGCTGGTCGTGATTCACCTGTCTGGTGTCGTCAAAGGTACGAACGTATCGCCCGTCTTTAAACACGGTGATCGCATCGCTGAGGGCAAAAATCTCCTCCATGCGGTGCGAGACATAAATAATGACCCGGCCTTCGTTACGCAGTTCGCGGATAACGCGGAACAGGTTGTCGATTTCACGCGCCGAGAGCGAGCTGGTCGGCTCATCAAAGGCGATGACCTTCGCGTTACGCGCCAGCGCTTTGGCAATTTCCACCATCTGCCACTGGCCGATGGAGAGATATTTGAGCGGCGTCTGCGGGTCGATATCCAGCCCGAGGTGTTCCAGCTGGAGACCCGCCTCGTAGTTCAGCAGCGATCGGTTAACGATCCCGCCTTTGTGCGGCATCTGCCCAAGATAAATGTTTTCTGCCACCGTCATTTCAGGCACCAGATGCAGCTCCTGATAAATGATGGCCACCCCAGCATTGAGCGCCGCGGTGGTATCGGCAAAACTGACCTCCTCGCCGCGGAGCGCCAGCGTGCCGCCCGTCGGGGCGTAGTTACCGCTGAGGATTTTTAGCAGCGTCGATTTTCCGGCACCGTTTTCGCCCATCAGCGCATGCACCTGTCCGGCATAGCAGTCGAAGCTGATGTCGGTGAGGGCTTTCACGCCAGGGAAAGTTTTGCTGATACCGCGAAATGAGAGGTAAGGCTGTGACTGTTGCATAAGCACTCCACATTCTTTTCTGCCCCCGGCGCGAGTGCCGGGGGCGACTGCGTCAGGCTTTACAGCCCTTTTTTCGCCAGCTCTGCTTTAAAGTTGTCGCGAGTGATCAGCACCACGTCGGTCACCGCCGTGAATTTCGGTGGCTCCGCGTCTTTGGTCACCCAGTTGTAAAGCATCTGGCTGGTTTTGTAGCCGTGAACGTCCGGGCTTGGCAGCAGTGAACCGTAGAACCCGGTCGGCTGCGCTTTGGAAAGTTCATTCACCGCATCCACACCGTTAATGCCGATCCCGATAACGTCTGGCGCTTTAAAGCCCTGACCTTCTGTCGCACGCACGCCACCCAGCACGGTGTTGTCGTTCATGCCCAGCACCAGCCAGTGTTTCACGCCGGGATGTTGAACCAGCAAGGAGTTACCGGCGTCGAATGCGCCTGGGATGTCGTTAGATTTGGTTGGCACCTGATAGATTTGCGCCGCAGGGAAACCGGCTTTTTTCAGCGCGTCCATCGAACCGGTGGTGCGACGGCGCGCGGTGTCGAGTTCGTCGGCGGTGATCGCCATCACGCCGGTCTCTTTCACATCCCAGCCGCGTTTTTGCATTTCTTTATACAGTTCGTCACCCTGACGGGCGCCAATTTCGCTGGCCGCCATCATCACCAGCGGCACAGTATCCATCGGTTTGCCTTTAGCGTTGACGAACTGATCATCGACGGTGATGACCTTCATGTCATAGCTGCGTGCTTTGGCCATGATCGCCGGTCCCAGTTTTGGGTCAGGCGTACAGATGACGAACCCTTTCGCGCCGTTAGCCGCCAGGCTATCAATGGCGTTCAGCGTTTTCTCCCCGTCCGGCACGGCGATTTTAATGACGTCAAATCCTAAATCTTTCCCGGCCTTGTCAGCGAAACGCCATTCGGTCTGGAACCATGGCTCTTCCGGCTGCTTAACCAGAAAACCGAGTTTCATGGTTTCAGCGATAGCTGATTGTGACATAACCGCTGTCAGGCCGATGACCGCCAGCGCTTTAGTGAATTTGTGCATGGTTAACTCCAGCTTTAATGTTCTTTTTTGTAGGGGAAATCGAAAAAACTTATTTTTATCAGCAGTAAAACAATGCATTAGCGGCTTCGTTTGAAATCGCTATTACGCTGAACCATTAATAGCGGGAAATTAATTATCCATAAGAGAGCGCCATCACACCGCAGAATTACAGTAATTGCGTGCATACATTCAGCGAGAAATGACATAAAAAAAGGGTGAATTGTCAGACAATTCACCCTGGGGTTAGCAGAATAATCTATAGCGGCGGCCTGTAAATCCTTATCTCACCAGCGATAATAAATATGCTCAGCGTGTTCACGCACGGGCGCTTCATCGCCGAGTAATCGGGCGGCGACGGTAAAGGCGAAATCAAACACGTGTCCAAAGCCTTTGCCGCTGATCAGATTGCCGTCTTCCACTACCGGCGCATCGACGTAATGACCGTCTTTAACATCCTGCCAGAGATCGCCCGAGCACACGTAGTTGCGCCCTTTTAATAGCCCGTTGCCGCCCAGAACGCGTGCCGCCGCAGAGCAGATGGGGCAAATCAGTTTGCCTGCCGCATCGTGCGTCGCGACAAAATCAATCACCTGCGGATTGGCGGCTAGATTGACGCTGCCCTGCGGGCCGCCGGGCAGAACCACCGCATCGTACAGGACGCCGCTGCGCTCGGTGAGCGTGCTGTCGGCCACCATTGGGATCCCGTGATAGCTGGTTATCCCTCGAGTGGTGGTGCAGGACAGCAGTTCCACATCCAGATCCAAACGACGCAAAATATCGATGGTGACGATGGCTTCACCTTCCTCAAATCCGGGTGCCAGCAGCACCGCAACTTTTTTCATTCCGTTCTCCTAAACTCAAATTTTTGCTTGCGGGAATTATCGTTAATATTGTCTAAAAGATATATTCGTTAAAGCAATAATAACGATCAATGCAAAGCAGATCGCAGTTTTATCTTTTAATCACAGAATATAATTGCATTTAACATCATGCCGTTAACATCGACTTCCACAGTTTTTTCGTGCGGTAATATCGGATATTTACGACATCCTGTTTTTCCAGCTGTTTATAAATCCGATCTGCCTCCCATTCAAAAACCACATCAAGTGTAATGATTTACATCTTCTTTATGGATGAGACAGGTGAGAGATGATTACGCTTGAGTTTGCAGTCATTATTTTGTGCTTGCTGGTGGGAACCCGCTTTGGCGGGATGGGCTTGGGGTTAATCAGCGGTATCGGCTTATTTATTCTGTGCTTCGTTTTTGGGCTACAGCCGGGCAAACCGCCGGTCGAGGTGATGCTGACCATTCTGGCGGTGATCGGCTGTGCGGCCACGCTGCAAACCGCGGGCGGGCTGAATGTGATGATGCAGTGCGCCGAAAAACTGCTGCGTAAACATCCGCAGCACATCACGCTATTAGCCCCTTTCACCACATGGACGCTGACTTTTCTGTGCGGCACCGGGCACGTGGTCTACACCATGTTTCCCATCATTGCCGATATCGCGCTGAAAAAAGGGATTCGCCCGGAGCGTCCGATGGCGGTGGCGTCGGTAGCCTCGCAAATGGCGATTACCGCTTCGCCGGTATCAGTGGCGGTAGTCTCGCTGGTGTCGATTCTTGGCGCGCAACACGGAATCGGCCACGCGTGGAGCATACTCGACATTCTGGCGGTATCGGTTCCAGCGTCGCTGTTCGGCGTGGCAATTGCCGCGTTGTGGAGCCTGCGTCGCGGTAAAGACCTGGCCGACGATCCGGAGTTTCAGGCCAAACTTAGCGACCCGAAACAGCGAGAGTTCATCTATGGCAGCACCGAAACACTGCTCAACCAACGCTTTTCGCGTGAAGCGTACTGGTCAACGTGGATCTTCTTCGCCGGGATTTTAGTTGTCGTACTGCTCGGCGCTCTGCCGGAACTGCGCCCGTCGTTCGAAGTGAAAGGGAAACTCGCGCCGCTGTCAATGAACCTGGTCATTCAGATGATGATGCTGATTGCCGGGGCGGTGATGCTGATGGTTTGCAAAGTGAACGCCGCCGCGATTTCCAACGGTGCAGTTTTCAAAGCAGGAATGGTGGCGATTTTCTCGGTATTCGGCGTGGCGTGGATGAGCGATACTTTTTTCCAGTCACATTTGCCCGAGCTGAAAATGGCGTTGGAAGGCGTGGTGCAAGATCATCCGTGGACCTATGCGATTGTGCTGTTCCTGGTGTCGAAACTGGTTAACAGCCAGGCTGCCGCGCTGACCGCCGTCGCCCCGATGGGGCTGATGCTTGGTGTAGAACCGAAAATGCTGATCGCCTTCTTCCCCGCGGCATACGGCTATTTTGTCTTACCGACCTACCCGAGCGATCTGGCCTGCATCGGCTTTGACCGTTCGGGCACCACTCGCATTGGCAAATTCATTATCAACCACAGCTTTATTCTGCCGGGCCTAATTTCCGTGAGCTGCGCCTGTGTGGCGAGTTATGTGCTGGTTGAAGTGCTGTACTGATAAGCAGTAAATGCCCGGCGGCGCGTGACTTGCTGGGCCTACAACAGTGTTTGTAGGCCCGATAAGGATCTGCGCCATCGGGCTTTTTATTAATGCGTACTGCCGTCCTGCGGTGTGAATTTCAGTTCAATCAGCGCGATAGCTTTCTGGATGGCACGCTGGGTCACCGGATCGGCTCCCGCCGGGTGAGCGCTAAAATCAATTGCGCGCAGCTGGTTGGCCATTTTTTCACGGACTTCAACCGGGGCGATAACGTCGATAACGTCGAGAATTTGTTTGATGACCAGCTGGCAGGCGACAACGTCGGAAACCAGCTCATCATTGGCGGTCAGATTCTGGGACATGATTTTCTCCTTTTTTCAGGGGCGCCATACTAACCTGATTTTTCTGAGCAGAAATCAAAAAACCTGCTGAAACCCGCATTTTCTTGCGCTATGGTCATCTGAAACAATGATTCATTTTAATATGGCAACGTTATCATGAGTGAAAACATCTCCGCGAAGGAGAGCCGTGGTCTGTCACCGGCAGCGCTGTTGGTGGCAGGTGCATTTTTTATGGAGTTTCTCGACGGGACGGTGATCGCCACGGCACTGCCGGATATGGCGAAAAGTTTTGGCGTGGAAGCCGTCGCCCTTAACATCGGTATCAGCGCTTATCTCATCACCCTCGCGGTGCTGATCCCCGCCAGCGGCTGGATTGCCGATCGCTTCGGTGCCCGCAAAGTATTTACCCTCGCGCTATTCATTTTCACCCTCGCGTCTGTTTTCTGCGGGCTGGCGACCAGCGTGGACAGTTTTGTGGCGATGCGTATTTTACAGGGTGTTGGCGGAGCACTGATGGTGCCGGTCGGTCGTCTGGCGGTTCTGCGCACCACGCCGAAACACCAACTGATCACCGCGATCGCGACGCTGACCTGGCCCGCGTTAGTCGCCCCGATCATCGGCCCGCCTTTGGGCGGATTCATTACCAGTTTTGCTAACTGGCGTTGGATTTTCTTTATTAATGTGCCGCTTGGGCTGGTCGCGATTATCCTGGCGCTGCGCATCATTCCGGATATTCGCGACGACGAACACCGTCCGTTTGACCTGCCGGGTTTTCTTGCCACGGCGGTTGCGATGGTAAGCCTGGTGTACGCGATGGAAGCGTTCGGCGCGGAACATAGCCGAAGCGGGTTGCCGTTTGCGCTGCTGGCGCTGGGTGCGGTGACGTTTCTGTTTGCCCTGCATCATTTCAAACGCGTGGAATGGCCAATGATCCGTCTCGATGCGCTGAAAGTGCCAACGTTCAGAGTCACGATGTACGGCGGCTCGCTGTTTCGTGCCTCGATAAGTGCGGTGCCGTTCCTGCTGCCGCTGCTGTTCCAGGTCGGTTTTGGGATGGACCCTTTCCATGCTGGGCTACTGGTGTTGGCGGTGTTTGTCGGCAATTTGACCATTAAACCCGCCACCACACCGCTGATCCGCTGGCTGGGTTTTCGTAAGCTGTTGCTGATCAACGGTGCGCTCAACGTGCTGGCGCTGCTGGCCTGCGCCTTCCTCACGCCGCACACCCCGTTGTGGGTGACGCTGCTGATTTTGTATCTCGGCGGCGTTTTCCGTTCGGTGCAATTTACTGGGGTCAGTACCCTCGCCTTCGCCGACGTGCCTTCTGCGCAGATGAGCTACGCCAATACGCTGTTCAGCACCGCGACGCAGCTCGCCGTTGGGCTGGGCATTACGCTTGGCGCGATTGGCATTCGTCTGGGCGAGAAGATGAGTGACTGGCTGCAGCTCGGCGCAATTCCTGGGGCAAGTTTCCGGCTGGCCTTTGTGTTTATCGCGTTGATTTGTCTGGTGGGAATGTTTGATACATTACAGCTGACGCGGGATGCGGGAAGTTCGGTGTCGAATCGTAAGAAATAACATTATCCGGCGGCGCGATGCCGCCGGACGTGACATCGTTACGCTAATACCTGACGCACGAAGGCTTCAATTTCTTTATCCTGGCAGTTTTCGAAGAAGCACTGCTGGAAGCGCTGACCGGAAACTGCGGTTTTCACCAGTTCCGGATCAATAGCACGCAGGGTGTCGAGGTAATTTTCCTTCACCACCGCCGCTTTCACCTGATTCAGAATACCTGCGTTACGCACCTGCGGCTCTTTACGCTCTGGTGGATACCCTTCACCATTGCGACCGGTGAACGCTTTTTCAAAGATAAAGCGCACGTTCAGTTCCGCACCCCAGCCAAACCCTTTGGCGAACGGCAGAGACAGCGCGTTACCGTTGTTGATTTGCGCGAACAGAAACGCATCCGCCGGGTCAATACAATAGCCGCAGACCACGCCCGGGTGAATGTTCAGCGACATCAGCGCGCCCTGGCCAGTACCGCAGCCGGTCACCACGAAATCTACCGCTTTGGCATTGAGCAGGATGCTGGCCATGATCCCAAGGTGGATGTAGGTCAGATGATGATCCTGTTCATCGCTCATGCCGACGTTGTAGACCGGGAAACCTTTCTCATCGGCTACGCCTTTGAGCTCACGATGGATCACCGCATTTTTGGCGGCCTGGCTGTTTTCCATCATCAGTGCAATTTTCATTCTTTCATCTCCTGAAATCTGTGCGGAGGGCTCCGCAGTGAACAAGGGTGCTGCATTCACCTTAACGCGCATCAAACGCACATTCAAATTTAATGAAATATTGTTTCATTAATTACCGTTGAGCTCACAGTTTTCTACGTCAATCACGATAGTGAATGATTTACACCAAATCACTCTCTGTCCGGGTTTACGACAGCCGGGCGGACTGACATTAGCGGTGGCGAAAACTGAGGGCGATTTTGTCGGCTATTCAGGGCATTGCCTTTACGCCTGTGCGCTAAGATGTCATGCAGGACTATTACGCAGAGTGAGCCATGAACAAACTCATCCCTGTCGCCGCGGCGATAGCGCTTTCCGCCTGTACGGTGCACCGTCAGGCAAATGTTACCGATGTGGATGCCACGAGCGGCATCGTGCGTCTTACCTACGGCCAGGCACCGTTACAGTCTGCCACTACCGACGATTATGTCGCCAACGGCACGGCCACCAAACAGTGCCAGCAAATGGGTTATGCCACGGCCTTTGCTTACGGTCAGCCGGTCACTACCTGCACCGTCACCAGCGGATCGCTGTGTATGAACCAAAGTGTTACCCTCCAATACCAGTGCCGCGGCATTGCCGTCAGCCAAACCCCTTCACCAAATTATTGGTAATGTAATCTGCCGGAAAAATAACGCCGGCAGTGAATACTAATTATTCTCATTTCATTATTTAATAGCTGCAATGCGTTTTATTCCCATTAGCATTTAACATTATTTATTTTTTATTTTACCTTTTGCAAATAAGTTAATTACAAATTATAGTTTCGGCGTATTTCCCCTGAGCCTAATATGACGGAGCACCCATGCTAAAAACGGAAATGATCGACCAACTCAATGAGCAAATGAATCTGGAACTCTCCTCCTCTCTGCTGTATCAGCAGATGAGCGCATGGTGCAGCTATCATAGCTTTGAGGGTGCCGCCGCGTTTCTGCGCCGTCACGCCCAGGAAGAGATGACCCATATGCAGCGCCTGTTCGATTATCTGACCGATACCGGCAGCCTGCCGCGAATTAGCACGATTGAATCTCCGTTTGCTGAATATGCGTCACTGGATGAACTGTTCCGTGCGACCTATGAACACGAGCAGCTGATCACCCGCAAAATTAATGAGCTGGCCCATGCAGCAATGACCAATCAGGATTATCCAACCTTTAATTTCCTGCAGTGGTACGTAGCCGAGCAGCACGAAGAAGAGAAGCTGTTTAAATCCGTTCTCGATAAACTCTCTCTGGTCGGTAAAAGCGGTGAAGGCCTGTATTTCATTGATAAAGAGCTGGCGACCCTCGATACACAAAATTAATGTTCTGCTGGCAGCGGCTGTCCGCTGCCCCTTTATTCCTTGACGTGGGATTAATCCCCGTTATCTCGACCTACCCCCTCATTGCAATCGCTCACGCACCCTAAATAGTTAATGAATGGCGCCCCTCACCCCCCCTTAAGGGCTACAACCACAACCATTCTTTAGCGAATTGATTTCACTCAATATTACCCCCTCCTTAGCTGCTATTTTCACCCTTGTTAATACGTCATAACAATGAGGTTACGATGGAAGTCAGTCGCAGAAAATTTTTTAAAATCTGCGCCGGCGGAATGGCAGGCACCACGGCGGCGATGTTGGGCTTTGCACCAACCGCAGCCCTTGCGGAGGTACGCAGCTACAAACTGCTGCGTGCCAAAGAGACCCGCAATACCTGTACTTACTGTTCCGTAGGGTGTGGATTGTTGATGTACAGCCTGGGTGACGGCGCCAAAAACGCCAAATCCAGCATTTTCCATATTGAAGGGGACCCGGATCATCCGGTAAACCGAGGGGCACTTTGCCCGAAAGGCGCAGGCTTGCTGGATTATGTCCACAGCGAAAATCGTCTGCGTTACCCTGAATATCGCGCGCCAGGTTCTGATAAGTGGCAGCGCATCAGCTGGGATGACGCCTTCTCGCGCATTGCCCGCCTGATGAAAGAGGATCGTGACGCCAACTTCATTGAGAAGAACGCACAAAATGTGACCGTAAACCGCTGGCTCTCCACCGGCATGCTGTGCGCTTCCGCTTCCAGTAACGAAAGCGGCATGCTGACACAAAAGTTTGCCCGTTCACTGGGCATGTTAGCGGTAGATAACCAGGCACGCGTCTGACACGGACCAACGGTAGCAAGTCTTGCTCCAACATTTGGTCGCGGTGCGATGACCAACCACTGGGTTGATATCAAAAACGCCAACGTAGTGATGGTAATGGGTGGCAACGCCGCTGAAGCCCACCCGGTCGGTTTCCGCTGGGCGATGGAAGCCAAAAACAACAATGACGCCACGCTGATTGTGGTCGATCCGCGCTTTACCCGCACCGCTTCAGTGGCGGATATCTATGCGCCGATTCGTTCCGGTACCGATATTACTTTCCTGTCGGGCGTTATTCTGTACCTGATAACCCACGGTAAAATCAACGCCGAATACGTCAAAAGTTATACCAATGCCGCGCTGCTGGTACGCGACGACTTCAGCTTCGATGAGGGTCTGTTCAGCGGTTATAACGCAGAAAAACGTGAGTACGACAAAACGACCTGGAACTATCAGTTCGACAATAACGGCTTTGCTAAACGTGACGATACGCTGACTCATCCGCGCTGCGTGTGGAATCTGCTCAAAGAGCATGTCTCCCGCTATACGCCGGACGTAGTTGAGCATATCTGCGGCACGCCACAGGAAGATTTCCTGAAGGTCTGCGAGGTGCTGGCCTCAACCAGCGCAGCCGACCGCACCACGACCTTCCTTTATGCGCTTGGCTGGACTCAGCACTCCGTGGGGTCGCAGAATATTCGTACTATGGCCATGATCCAGCTGCTGCTGGGTAATATGGGGATGGCAGGTGGCGGTGTGAACGCCCTGCGCGGACACTCCAATATTCAGGGATTAACGGATTTAGGCCTGCTGTCCACCAGCCTGCCGGGCTATCTGACGCTACCGAAAGACGCGCAGAACAACCTGGAGAGCTATCTGGAGGCCAACACGCCAAAAGCGACTCAGCCTAATCAGGTCAACTATTGGGGCAACTACCCGAAATTCTTTGTCAGCCTGATGAAGACCTTCTGGGGTGACGCCGCGCGTGCAGACAATCAGTGGGGCTATGACTGGTTGCCAAAATGGGACCAGGCCTACGATGTGCTGAAGTATTTCGACATGATGGACAAAGGTGAAGTCAATGGCTACATCTGCCAGGGCTTTAACCCGGTCGCTTCGTTCCCGGACAAGAACAAAGTGGTCGCCTCTCTCAGCAAGCTGAAGTACCTGGTGGTGATTGATCCGCTGGTGACAGAAACCTCGAACTTCTGGCAGAACCACGGCGAATCTAACGACGTCGATACTGCGCAAATTCAGACTGAGGTATTCCGTCTGCCCTCCACCTGCTTCGCGGAAGAAGATGGTTCTATCGTCAACTCCGGACGCTGGATGCAGTGGCACTGGAAAGGCGCTGATGCGCCGGGGGAAGCCCGCAATGATGGCGAAATTCTGGCCGGTCTCTACCACAACCTGCGCACGCTTTACCGCGAACAGGGCGGTACAGCCAGCGAGCCAGTACTCAATATGACGTGGAACTACACGTTGCCGGACAGGCCGGAATCGGAAGAAGTGGCTAAAGAGAGCAACGGCTACGCCCTTGCCGATCTCTTTGATGCCGATGGCAAATTGCTGGTGAAAAAGGGCCAACTGCTGGATTCCTTTGCCCAACTGCGCGACGACGGTTCGACCTCTTCAGGTTGTTGGATCTGGAGCGGGAGCTGGACACGACACGGTAATCAGATGGCGAACCGCGATAACAGCGATCCGTCTGGGCTGGGCAATACCCTCGGCTGGGCCTGGGCATGGCCGCTCAACCGCCGCATCATCTACAACCGCGCCTCCGCTGACCCTCAAGGGAAACCGTGGGATGCGAAACGGATGTTGATCGAATGGAACGGCACAAAATGGGTTGGCAACGATATCCCGGACTACAACACCGCCGCACCAGGCAGTGGCGTCGGACCATTTATCATGCAACCGGAAGGGGTCGGTCGCCTGTTTGCGCTCGACAAAATGGCTGAAGGTCCGTTCCCGGAACACTATGAACCGTTTGAAACGCCCCTGGGTACTAACCCGCTGCACCCTAACGTCATCTCTAACCCAGCCGCACGGCTGTTCGACGCTGATGCAAAACGCATGGGCGAGCGTAAAGCGTTCCCTTACGTTGGCACGACCTATCGCCTGACCGAGCATTTCCATACCTGGACCAAGCACGCACGGCTTAACGCTATCATGCAACCTGAACAGTTTGTGGAAATCAGTGAGAAGCTGGCCCAGAGCAAAGGCATTGCCAATGGCGATAATGTGAAAGTCAGCAGTAAGCGGGGCTTTATCCGTGCCAAAGCGGTGGTGACCCAACGTGTGCGGACTTTGCAGGCGGGTGGGCAGGAAGTGGAAACCGTAGGTATTCCGCTGCACTGGGGCTTTGAGGGGACGGCGCGTAAAGGCTATCTCGCCAACACCCTGACGCCATCGGTGGGTGATGCCAACTCACAAACGCCAGAGTACAAGGCGTTTCTGGTCAATATTGAGAAGGCGTAAGGAGCGAACTCATGTCCATGCAATCTCAGGATATTCTCAAGCGTTCGGCCACTAACGCCATGACGCCTCCTCCTCAGGCGCGTGACTATAAGGAAGAAGTCGCCAAATTAATCGATGTCTCCAGCTGTATTGGCTGCAAGGCTTGCCAGGTCGCGTGTTCAGAGTGGAACGATATCCGCGATGACATCGGCCACTGCGTCGGGGTGTACGACAACCCTGCTGACCTGAGCGCCAAATCCTGGACACTGATGCGCTTTAGCGAAACGACGCAGAACGGCAAACTGGAATGGCTCATCCGCAAGGATGGCTGTATGCACTGCGCGGATCCGGGCTGCCTGAAAGCCTGCCCTTCCGCCGGCGCCATCATTCAGTACGCCAACGGAATCGTCGATTTTCAGTCGGAACACTGTATTGGCTGTGGTTACTGCATCGCCGGTTGTCCGTTCAACATTCCACGTCTGAACAAAGAGGATAATCGCGTCTACAAATGCACGCTGTGTGTGGATCGCGTCAGTGTGGGCCAGGAGCCCGCCTGCGTGAAAACCTGCCCGACTGGCGCCATTCACTTTGGCAGCAAAAAAGAGATGCTGGAAGTGGCTGACGAACGCGTCGCGAAGCTAAAAAAACGGGGATATCCGCAGGCTGGCCTCTACAACCCGCAGGGCGTTGGCGGCACGCACGTAATGTATGTGCTGCACCATGCGGACCAACCGGAGCTGTACCACAACCTGCCAAAAGAGCCACAAATTGATACCCCTATCAGTTTGTGGAAGGGGTTGCTCAAACCGCTGGCGGCAGCAGGCTTTATTGCGACCTTTGCCGGGCTGATTTTCCACTACGTAGGAGTTGGGCCCAACGAAGAGGTGGATGAAGACGAGGAAGAGCATCATGACTAAGAAGAGTAAGATGATTGTCAGGACGAAATTTATCGACCGCGCCTGTCACTGGACGGTGGTTATCTGCTTCTTCCTTGTGTCGCTCTCCGGCATCGCGTTGTTCTTCCCGACGTTGAAGTGGCTGACGGAAACCTTCGGTACGCCACAGATGGGACGTATTATGCACCCGTTTTTTGGGGTGCTGATTTTCGTGGCGCTGATGTTTATGTTCGCGCGCTTTGTGAAGCACAACATTCCTGATAAGCACGATATACCGTGGTTGAAAGGTATTGTTGAGGTGCTGAAAGGCAATGAGCATAAGGTCGCCAAAGTCGGTAAATATAACGCCGGGCAGAAGATGATGTTCTGGACCATTATGAGCATGATATTTGTGCTGATGGTAACCGGTGTAATTATCTGGCGGCCCTATTTCGCCGACGTCTTCCCGATAAAAGTCGTGCGCTACAGCCTACTGATTCATGCCACCGTCGCCATTATTTTGATCCACGCTATCCTTATCCATATGTATATGGCGTTCTGGGTTAAAGGATCGATTAAAGGCATGGTGGTCGGTAAAGTCAGCCGCCGCTGGGCTCAGAAACATCACCCTCGCTGGTATCAGGAGGTAGAAGCGCAGGAAGCGAAGAAAGCCGGGACTGAAGGACGTTAAGTCGTCTCCTCACTCCCCCCTCCTTCTGGCTGTTACCGGTTATCTATTCCGGTAGCGGCCAGATCTTATTTTATCCTTTCTAAGAGCCCGCCAGTATCCTGAAGGTCGTATCCCCGCCCCAATCGTAAACATAACATTACACCCACTGTAATTCAGATTTGACGCGCTGCGGGTTTTCCCCTACCCTGCGCGGCATAATTAGCCGTCTCTATTCTGAATAACAGAGGAAAGCGTGAAGAACCGCACCGTAGGGAGTATTTTAATCGTCGCCGGAACCACGATCGGCGCAGGGATGTTGGCAATGCCGCTGGCCTCTGCGGGCGTTGGCTTTGGCGTCACTCTGGTTTTACTGCTGAGCCTGTGGGCGCTGATGTGCTACACCGCACTGCTGCTGCTGGAAGTGTATCAGCACGTGCCTGCCGACACGGGTCTCGGGTCGCTGGCATTGCGTTACCTTGGGCGTTATGGGCAATGGCTGACAGGCTTCAGTATGCTTTTCCTGATGTACGCCCTGACGGCTGCGTATGTCAGCGGTGCCGGTGAATTGCTGGCCTCGAGCCTCAGCCAGTGGCTGAACATCGATCTACCACCTGCCGGGGGCGTGCTGCTGTTTACCGCCATCGGCGGCGGTGTGATTTGCATGGGTACGGCGCTGGTTGATTTGTTTAACCGCTTCCTGTTCAGCGCCAAAATCGTGTTCCTGATCCTGATGCTGGTGCTGCTGCTGCCACATATTCATCAGATGAACCTGCTGACGCTGCCGCTGCAACAGGGCCTGGCACTTTCTGCGATTCCGGTGATTTTCACCTCGTTTGGCTTCCACGGCAGCGTGCCGAGTATCGTCAGCTATATGAATGGCGATGTGCGTAAGCTGCGCCGGATTTTTGTGATTGGCAGCTTCATTCCGTTGGTTGCATACATCTTTTGGCAGTTGGCGACGCTCGGCAGTATTGAATCGCCGGTCTTCAACGCCTTGTTGGGCAATCACGCCGGACTGAACGGTCTGCTGCAGGCGATCCGCGAAGTGGTGGCTACACCGCATGTGGAACTGGCGGTGCATCTGTTTGCCGATTTAGCGCTGGCGACCTCTTTCCTCGGCGTCGCGCTGGGATTGTTTGATTATCTGGCGGATTTGTTCCAGCGTAAAAACAGCATCAGCGGGCGTCTTCAGACCGGGGCGGTTACCTTCCTGCCACCGCTGGCGTTTGCGTTGTTTTATCCGAAGGGCTTCGTGATGGCGCTTGGCTACGCGGGTGTGGCGCTGGCCGTGCTGGCGCTGATCATTCCTTCACTGCTGACGATGAAAAGCCGTCAACAGCATCCGCAGGCGGCCTATCGGGTTATGGGCGGTACGCCTGCGTTGTGGCTGGTCTTTGGCTGCGGCGTGGCGGTGATTTTAGTGCAAATCGCCATTGCGCTGGGAATGCTGCCTTCGGTCGGCTAATCCTCGACGATAAAATCTGGTGCTTCGGCACCAGATACTTCGAGATATTAACAAACTCATTTCATCTCTATATTTTTTTACTCATCTCTTTCAACATAGTTAAATAAATCCCCAATCACTCTTCTATCACCCCCGGGCATTAAGATTTTTCCTGTACAGCATATTTTCACCTGGCGTAATCTTGCGCTGTTTATTACTTCAGACAGAAAATATCATGAAAAAAGCATCCATTATCCTGCTAATGATGACCCTGGCAGGCTGCAGCGCCACGAATGTGAATTCCAATGCCAGCCGCGTTCGCGTCAGCACCAATGAGCCAGGAAAAGAGTGTAAGTTCCTCGGCGATATTACCGGCAGTCAGGGGAATTTCTTTACCGGCGGTTGGACGTCGAACAGTAACCTGGAAACCGGCGCGCGTAATGACCTGAAAAACCAGGCCGCGAATATGGGCGGGAACGTGGTGTCGATTATTACGCAGCGCGCGGGTCAGACTGGCAGCTCCTGGGATGGCAGCGGCAGTATGCAGCAGACTAACGTGACGCTAAGCGGAAACGTGTATCGCTGCCCGGAATAATGGGCAGGAAAGGAAAAAGGCCCCGACGGGGCCTTTTTTTATGACTTATTTCAGGCAGCAGCTTTTATATTTCTTTCCGCTTCCACAAGGACATGGATCGTTGCGACCAATTTTACTTTCATTCTTAATCGGTTGTTGTACCGGAGCCGCCTGCTGATTATCCAGCCAGTAATGACAGAGCGTGAGCGCCGCAGGTTTCAGTAAATCGACGCTCGCCACATATTCTTCAGCAGTCAGCGCTTCGATACGCGCGAAATTCGCTTCGCTGCCGTGCAGGGCAATGGCGTCTAACTGTGGCTGTAAACTTTCCGGCAGTGCCGACCAGTCGCTTAGACCCACGCCGCGCATGTAGCCAAAACACCACTCTTCAACGATGGTGATTTCCTGACCTTCCTCTTCACGAGTGCCGAACAACGGTTCGTACTGATCCGGATAATCGCCCAGACGCTCACCGACATCATCCATATGCTGCAGGGTGAGATTCACAAAGCGGTCGCGTTCGCGGTCGTTGGCCCAGCGTGGAACGAAATCAGCCCCACCCCACACCGCCAGCATCCACTCTGCAGGTTCGATATCAACCGGGGAGGAAAGGATCGCCGTCAGCATGCCGTCCAGCTCGGACACATCCATCACGGCCTGCTCGTTGCCATAGCGGGCCAGGACGTCGTCCAGCCATTCAAGTTCGCTTTCGTTTAACGGTCCGGTTTTCATCGCTGATTACTCGTGTTGGAAGTGTGTTGAAGATAGGACATCAGGATCGCAAATACAAAAAAACCACCCGAAGGTGGTTTCACGACACTGCTTATCATTGATTTTATTCTTTTTTCCCATGGTAGCCGGAGTGGGACTTGAACCCACACAGCGCGAACGCCGAGGGATTTTAAATCATGCGTGTTAAAGAATAAAATCAATACGTTACGTGAAATTTTCGCCATTACTCTATCATTTTTTGGGTAATCAAATCAATACGTTATAGGTTTTGATTTTCCGTAATGGCGAAATTTTTCCCGCTTTCAACTTTTATCCTGCAAGAGAATCGCAAGCCTATGTCACATGACCGGAACATCATCAAACTCACCAGAGCGTGCATCATTGATGATGTACGTGATCACTCCGAAGACAGCACTATCCTCGTTGTATGCCTCCTGATGCCCCGGTATCTCTTCACGCATACCATTTTCCAGGTTCACGAAGTGCGGGCTTGGATGCGTTCGATACCGTTTTATACGCAACTCGTTATCTATGCTGCATATGAGCAGCGATCCATCACATGGTCTGAGCGAGCTATCAACGACGAGCAAAGCACCGGACATAATGCCTTCCCGGAAATGAGTGGCGCTCGCACGCATGAAGTATGTCGCTGACGGGTGGGTGATGAACCTCTCATCGAGCGAGATTCTGGTCTCTGTGTAGTCTGCTGCTGGACTTGGGAATCCCATGATGCACCTCTTAGGCAAGCTGTATATGCATACAGTATTATCATTTTTCAGAGTCGATCAAGTCGGAATAGGATGATAGACTTTGCCAAACTCAAAACTCATTGATTCCTGTAATGTTAAAGTTATTTAGTCGTTATTTATCTGTCGGTGTAGTCAACACCGCGATTCATTGGGTATGTTTCATGCTGCTTCTCAATGGGCTTGGAAGCTCTCAGGCATTTGCAAATTTTGCTGCATTTTGCGTGGCGGTTACGTTTAGCTTCTTTGCCAATGCAAGGTGGACCTTCGACTCCGAGGCCACAACTATCCGCTATCTTGCTTTTGTTGCTTTTATGGGGGCTATGGCGGCAGGCACCGGTTACATTGCTGACAAAATGCACATAGCACCTCTGATTACCCTGATTGCCTTCTCTGCAATTAGCCTTGTATTGGGCTTTATTTATTCAAAATTTATTGTTTTTAGAGACCCGAAATGAAAATTTCCTTAGTCGTCCCGGTTTTTAACGAAGAAGAAGCGATACCGATTTTCTATAAAACAGTCCGTGAATTTGAAGCGCTGAAGCAACACGATGTCGAAATTGTGTTCATCAATGACGGTAGCAAAGACGCTACAGAATCCATTATTAACGCTCTTGCTATTGCCGATCCGCTTCTGGTTTCTCTGTCATTCACTCGTAACTTTGGCAAAGAGCCAGCTCTATTCGCCGGACTTGACCATGCTACAGGTGAAGCAGTTATTCCGATTGACGTTGACTTGCAGGACCCTATTGAGGTTATTCCTCACCTGATAGAGAAGTGGCAGGCTGGTGCGGATATGGTGCTGGCAAAACGTTCTGATCGCTCTACCGATGGCAGACTGAAGCGCAAGACCGCTGAATGGTTTTATAAGCTGCACAACAAAATCAGTAATCCGCAGATTGAAGAAAACGTTGGTGATTTCCGCCTGATGTCCCGCGAGGTCGTGGAAAACATTAAGCGCATGCCTGAGCGTAACCTTTTTATGAAGGGTATTTTGAGCTGGGTTGGCGGTCGTACTGATGTCGTGGAATATGCCCGTGCAGAACGTGTTGCAGGAAGCACGAAATTCAATGGTTGGAAACTGTGGAACCTGGCACTTGAAGGTATCACCAGCTTCTCCACCTTTCCGCTCCGCATGTGGACTTACATTGGCCTTTTAGTTGCTGGCGCTGCGTTCCTGTTCGGCGCGTGGATGATCTTTGACACGCTCGTGTTCGGTAACGCCGTTCGAGGATATCCATCATTACTGGTATCTATTCTTTTCCTTGGCGGAATTCAGTTGATTGGGATTGGTGTACTTGGTGAATACATTGGCAGGATTTACACAGAGGTTAAGCAACGCCCTCGTTATGTGCTACGGAAGAAATGACATGGATTACATTAGATTTGTATCTGAGAAAAGATTTAGCAATCAACAGTCTTTTTTTATGCTGTTGTCAATTTCAGCTATTTTTATGTTACCTATCATTAATGCAAATATATATTATGTAGATGACATTAGTAGAGCCCAAACTAATTTATTAGGTTGGTCAGGGTTAGGAAGGCCCGTTTCAGACCTTTTGTTTATGATGTTTTCGATTAGCCATCGGGGAGTAGATGTTTCACCGCTACCTCAGGCTTTATCTATACTAGTGAACGCACTTTCATCCTACGTACTTCTCCGATGCATAAGTAAAGAGAATAGCATAAACTCTATTTTATTGTCTGCGATTCCTGTAGTATCACCATTATATATACAGAACATGCTTTATAGATATGATAGTCTTTCAATGTCATTAGCGGTTTTGTTTAGTATCTATGCTTCCTATATAGCTCTTGCTCGCTCTAAAAAACTAATCCACGCATCAATATTAATAATATTATCATTTTGCTTATATCAGGCATCAATGCCTATATTCCCAATATTGATAATGCTTGGAGCTTGCAAGCTTCACAAAGATAACAAACCATTTTTAATTTTTATTTTAAAATGGGCCGTTATTTATTTGGTCTCAACTTTGGTTTACAAAATCATCAGTGGTTTCTTCATCGCATCATCTAGGGGCGAGTTGATTTTCTCAAAAACTAATTGGGTTAATATGCTTGATGCTAACATTAATTCGTTCTACTGGCTATTTAAGAGCGCGTATGGGCATCATGGGGAATTTATTTTCGCCAGTTTAATTTCACTCTCTCTTATATTCAGCACCATTTTATTAATTAAAAATCAAATACACAGCCATGATAAAATAAAATCCTTATCGCAGTCACTCTTAATAACAGTGCTACCAATCATTTCCGTATTAACGGCAGCTATATTTATATCTGTGCTTAGCGAATCATTCATCGTCCCAAGGGTGGCTCTTGGATTTGGATTTGTAATTTCGTTTCTTATTTACACCTTGCACATCAAGTCACACAATAACATTGTTATATTCTCCTGTTCGTTTATTGTTTTATTTATTTCCATTTGTTCTTCCTATGCCGTCGTATCTGCAACTAAGAAGCAGTATGATGGAGACCTCTTGCTTACCGCACAGATAAAAACAACCATTGAGAACAATCAGCAGCTTAAGGATTTAGATTTTCATACCTACGGTAGAGTGAATGAGTCGATTTATTCAAGGATGGTTTCGAAGTCATACCCAATTGCTAGTACGATAAATGCGAGGCTTTACGACTGGACTCTGGCTACTCAATTGTCTGGGCTTGGAGCTAAGAACATTGAGTTCAGCTTTGACAGAAATTCAACATTTAAAGAGCTAGTTACTGCGTGCTCAGCCGGGAAAATTGAAGAAAACACCCCTCTTTACAAGATTTATACGTACAGAGGGAATGCTTTCATTGTTCTTGGGAAGGAACCTAAAGAGTGTAGAGTAAATGCTAGCAGTTAAATATTAACTTAAACCTTACTTGCCCTGTTGATGGAGATACTGCTGTGTTCGCTCCTGTGAACGCAGCAATCGTCAGCACCTTAGAAGCTGAACCAGTTATTAAGTTTATTGGTGCAGCGGAGAACATCGGGCGTGTTTGTGATGAGTCACAGGCCGCCTGAGTCACATGAGCCTTCATTGTCACCACAACATTATTCCCACTAATTGCTACAGTTCCAATGAGTCCGTATGGATCTACTGTGCTTAATACTCCAGCATTATAATAAACCTCACATATGCGAGGGAAATCAACTGTAAGATCTGTAACAGCGTCAAGCCCAGAGAACATAGTAGCTCGGTCATGCTGAACATTGCTAACAGAGATATTTCTACACCCTGTTGCGAAACGTATAAACCCTTCTACCTGGCTTCCATCATTGCTTAGGCCGCTAATGTTGCTAATAGCTATATCTCGGCTTTCAACTAAGTAGATTGCCGCAGAGCTTCCAGGCGAAGCTATTACGTTACCTGAAATCACCCCGTGGCGACCTCTTGTGATATAGATTGGGTAAGGAACCCTTGCACCATCTGTAACGCCTGCCTTCCGTGAAAGCTGTATATGGTTATCGGAAATATTGAACCCAGGTATTTCCGGTTTCCCGTTAACGCCAGAAATACCGATACCTACACACGCATCATCTGGGGCGGCTTTGGTAATGCCTAATAGCTGATTTCCGGTGATATTGATATACTCAACGTCAACCAATTCATTAGTAATGCCTATTCCTGATCCAGCACCTCGCAGCTGGTTTCCTAGGACAATAACACCCGAATTTCCACGGATATTAACCATTACTGTGCTGCGAGTTAAATCATTACTACCAGCGTTAACCGCACTCCACTCCGCACGGTTGCCTATCAATCTAATATCGCGGTTTGCTGCGCCTCCACCAGTGGTGTTAGAGAGATAAGCAAAATGTCGGTCATTTTCAGATGTTGCGACAGCACTATGTCCAGCAACAAGAAGATCTGTTACCCCTTCGCAAAGAATTCCATACCCGCCGGCACCTCCACCACCAACACCTTGAGCACTGCTAATAACCATACTGTCGGTTTTGTTACCTATCAGCTTGGCCCTGTTCCCTTTGACGTAAAAGCCAATCATGGTTTTTGATAGCTTAGATGCTGAAACGGTGGTGTCGTCGGCCTCAATTTTAATGTTGCCTGTTACTACGGTGTCTGTTGTGGAAACAGACCCATCGCCCTCAACGTTGAGATTAGAAATTGACGAGCTGGATGAAGTTGATACCAGTCCATACGTTCCTTTTGCGACAATGACTTTTCCGTCATCTCTTCCTGAAATGTTCTTTGTGCTAGCGACAGATAAAGCGGATGAAATAGTTGTATCAATCTCAACATCACTACCTGCTGCCAGCAGAGTGCTGATGTCCTGACCAGACGTCCTGATATCGATAACATCCAGATCCTGCTGGAGAGTGCCGCGGTGGTTGGTGCCTACAAGAGAAGCACCAGTAGCTTGTGATAAATCAGACCTGAATGCAGAATCTCCTACACTCAACCATGCTCCTGGACCTTCACTACCTTCAGGGCTGGAATTTGGCGGAACAACGAGCCCGCCATCAGGAAATGACCCTGTCCATTTAAAATACTCCCCCGTCTCTTCATCAAGAAGTATTTCATTCAGTTGAACTGTAGCCCCAGTAGTGAATGACTTCCCATTCAGGATTATGTATCCATACGCTGAGGCTGCTGTTGCCACCATAGATTCGAGACCAAACCACGAACGACGTTCATGTCCGAACCGATCATTCCATATAGCCTGCGTAATTGAATTTAATGCAAAATCAAAATTCTGGGCGTTATCATACAAATCTTTTGCAGCGGAAGACCCCAGCGGGTTGCCGGTATTGTAAGTAGTCATGCAGGCCTCAAAATAAAAAACCCGCCGTAGCGGGTCAGAATTGGTGGGATGATTTAAGAGACATTACCTGGATAGACGGCATTGTCATATTGATAAAAGCTGTCTCTGTACTCTTTTGCCGTCACCTGGCATGTGCCATCCGACTGCGGAGCTATTTCAGAAATAATCCCGGCATAGCCCACACGGGATGAGTCACAGAATATAAGGCGTGGCGGTTCGATTGCTGGGTCGCCAATGATAATGCCATCGAACGCAGCAAGCTCAGGGACTGACAGTTGATAATCACCTGCTTTAGTTACCACCATCAGGCCGGAAGCTGTACCATCCTGGTATCTAAGAACAGCGCGTGGGTTTGGGAATGACCAGTTGAGAGGCTCAGATACAGTGAAGGTAGTCACTCCATCTGATGTAACCATGTCCTCAACAAGCGTGCTTACCGTTTTGCTGCCTGGTATATCATCGGTGAATACGATGCGGTCACCTACGTTGTAGCACAGTGCGTCAAGCTCGGTCGTTGTATTGAATGTCAGCCGCTGCAGGCGATACTTCTGCAAGCGCCGCATGCCGATTTGATAGGCGTGGTCGCGATCAAGAACTCCATCCAGCGTGTAGTCCTCAATTTTAACCGGTGTCGGATTTCCTGGTGTTCGGCACTGTACTGTTTCTTCTGCCCATGTTGAACCGTTGATATATGTGACATCAACACCATCATAATCGTCATCTGAAGGTGCGATAAACGCGGTTTCTAATCCTTCGGTCATTTCCTGTGGGCTGATAACTCCAGTCCAGGGCTTAACACCTTCTCTGGCCACAGATGCCAGCCCATCTGACAGCAAAAAGTAACTCTTCCCTGCATTAGCAATCTTCTGAAGCATTTCAAGCGCAGAAGAACTGTCTGATGTTTCGTAATCGAAGAACTCGCTGTTTGGCGTCCAGTAAGTGCTCTCAAGCAGATTGATAGCTTCTACATCCATCTGAAGCCCCAGTGAATTTCCAACGTGATATAGCGCCGCTGAAATTGTTCGTTCTGTTCCGGTTTCATAAATACGTGTGGCCACAATATTCACGCGCCGATCTGACTGGGCCGCAAGCTTGCCACCCGTCTCAACAGTCACACCCATGGTTGTCACCCCAGCATAAGATGACGGGCGAGTAAGTAATCGACCACGCAATGATTGCCAGTACATATTGTCGCGAGAGTTGTCTTCTCCCTGCTCATTCGTACGGCGGCAGCGGACTTCGACTAAACCCGGCGCTCCAAGGGTAACCCTTTCCGTGAATCCGATTCCGTTGATATTTTTCATATCATACGTGCCGGTCCTGCTAGTCCAACCTGCACCAGAACCGTAAACACGGTACTGAATCTCCCATTGAACCTGGCGATTCTTTTTGCTGCCTGAGTCTTTATAGCCACAGATCCCGTTAGGGAAAAAGAAGTTAACCTCAAACATATCGCAAACTTCATTTTCCGGGCACGTCAGGAATGGGCCCATCCAACTGTCATTCTCATTCAGCCCTGAGGCAGTGAAGTCCAGTACAGTTCTGGATTTAAAACCTGGCCATGAAGGGTCAACGACTCCACTAACCAGCCGTTGCAACGTCACAGACGCCGCGTCAACATCAACGATTTTGTACTCATAGCCTGAATGAGAAACAGATAATCGGATCAAACCCTCTGGAATGCCGGTAAACGCTGTGCCAGTGGCACTGTCATAGGCCAGCGTAATAGATGCAGTAACCTCGTCATCACTACCAGTGGCATCAGCATGCGGCGTATACGATGCGATAAATAACTCATAGTCAGAACTGTTATACCAGATCGTCACCGGCATCCCGACGAATGGTGCTATTTCAGAAAGCGTGTCGCTGGTAATTCGGCTGTAAGCTCCATCATCCGTAACAACATATGAATCAGGAACAATAAGCTCAACCGTAGCCCCGGCAACCCATGAGTCAGGAAGGTCATTTGTTGTTTCGTCGCCATCGTCAGTGCTCAGTCCATTAAAGGTGATGGTAGCGCCGGAAACAGTGAGGGATTTGGCGACCACATCATCAGTATCTGGAGCAGTCTGAGCCATATCAAGTCCAGCTCCAGATGAAGTGCCTCCGACTTCGGTTGAGTTAAACCAGTTTTCGCTGCGTTGATCTCCAGATACGTTGGCTCCGGGTGCATAAACGGTGTAGGCAAAGCCTTCATCCAGAGATGTAACAGGAGTAGATCCAACCCGCATATCCCCTTCACCAAATGATGATTCTCCCACGCCTAACGACACAAACATTTCAACGGTCATAACCGTCGGGTCGTCAGTGCTGAATCTCGAAACCGGCTGCACAACATAATCAGGATAAATTCTGCGGCGTCCGAATAACTCCCTGATTGGGTCCCCAAGTTTTGCCTGGTTCGCTTTTGCTGGGTTAACGCTTAACTGGTCACCAGATTCAGATGAATAATTACCGGTATCACCAATACCTGGAGCAAAGAACAAAGTATATGCAACTGACGCCACTGCAACTGCAACAGCAATCCAGGCGAGCGTTACAGCCGCGTAAGGTATGGGATAAATACGCACATCGCTATCCGGTTTAATGGCGTAGTCATACCATGCGGCAGGCGGTATGTATTCACCATCGACCTCGATAGCAACAGGATGCTTTAGATCAGGCCGGTAGCCTTCGACATTTTTCTTCATCCAACGATGAATAGTCGTTGCCCCATGGTCATGGGTTTCTAATGGCGCGCCAGGCATTCTTGAAGGATAAATGCGTATTGTCACAGCCAGAACTCCACTTTAATAAATCGCCGCTTAAATCGGGCTAACGGAAGAAACGTTACATTGGTATTTGGGTTGCATTCAGCAACGTGGAGTTGCCCGTTAATTTCAACCACCACACCAACATGCGTTACTGCAGAACCTGAATAGCAGGCAACTCCGGCACCAACACATGGCTCACATCGTTTTAGGCGGCGCATCAGATTTCTTGCCTCACGATCAAGTCCACCGTCATCCTTAGTTACCCCTGCAAAATCCGGCCACTCATGAAGGGAAAGGTCTCGACGTATTTCATTCACAATGCCAAAACAATCAAGTTCGGGGTAAGCGCGCCCCCCCTTCAGCCAAGTGACTGAAAGATACTTATCTGGATTAAACATATCTTCCCCTTAACTGATGTAGCGAAGGCCTGGATAGTTTGGCAATGTGTAGCGATATCGAGGCCATGCCGTATCAAGAACATTCATATAGCCAGCGGTGATTTGGGCTTGCGTGGCAGTCCATGAACCACGCTTAATGGCCAGGGTATAAGGCACTGAGGCTGGCGCGGCTAAATCAGTTGAAACGTAATTTCGGTAGGTAAGAAAGGCATTCGCGAGATTATCAAGACCATTACGAATAGCGTTGGACGTTACACCGTCAATATTATCAATCGCGAACTGTAGATCCTGTGTACCATCACTGTTTCTCGCAGGGAGTGCGATATCAATCGCCGCTGCAATAAACGTGATTGATTCCCCATTTTCCGTCACGGCTGTTATATCTTCAAAACCTTTGCACAGGTAAAACACCTGGGCTCCAATATTAATTTGAAGGGTTTCAATGATCACCTCTTCGCCGGAAGATGCATAGAGCCGGTTGAGAATAGTCATGCTTCTGGCCACTCCCTGTTTAATGCGATATCGATAATGCTGCTGTTGATGATGTAATCCGGGAACGGTGCCCAGCCAGGGTCAAGCACAGGCCTTTCCCACAGCTCTAATGTGGCTGTATATCGCCAGTAGTTCCCACCCTCAATGGTCGGCCCTTCGTAAATCTCGACGAACCGGCATACATAGGTATCTACAATCCCCAGTGGCGAGCGTAATGGCATGTTGAACCAGTCAGCGCCATCATGGATGGTATCGCGGTACCAGGCCTCAAATAACTGTGCTTGTGGATCAGTTAATGACCATGCAACGGTGGCCTGTGTTGGCGTAGAGGTATAAAGCCTGCGTTGTCTTGCCCTTCCAGAAGAAAGATCCGTTCTGAGTAGTGGGCTTATCGGTTTTAACCCGTAACCATCCTGTAATGGACAAGGAAGATACTCATCTGGATAATTAATATTCGATGTTTTTGCCATTACCCGGTTCTCCTGCCTGTATTCCACCTTCCCATTGCTTTTGAGATATCACCTTTCCCCATTGCCAGATCGCTGGCGGCTTGCTGATAGCCAAGTTTTGCACCATCAGCAGTTGCTTTTTTCATCATCGCAATTTGGGTGTCTGACGGATCCCCATTCACATTGAACTGGAAAGTCGGTGCGTAACTATCAACACCGGTTGACTGTTGATTAACCCGATTAAGTGTTTCATCAAGCTTCGCTGAAGTCTCGGATGTTACGACCCGCTCTCCCTTCTGCAAAAGCCAGGTACCGGTCTCAGGAACACTGTCGATACCATCGTGAGCCATACCTGATAAAGACGAAGCTGCAACACCGGCTACCAGTGGTGTAGTTACGGCAGCGGCAGCGGCCATCGCTGCCGGTGCCAGAGCTGGACCGACGATAGGAATAGCGGCAGTAGAAGCGAACGCAGCTAACTGTGCCTGTAAAGAGGTTGCCTCAGCATTTGCAATTAAAGAAGTTGCAGCGGAAGCTTGCGTTGTTTTTCCGACAAGCAACTGAACGGCTTCATAGACAAGCCACTGAGCGGCCATGTCAGACAGTGTTTTGATGATGGTTTCACCAAGGCTGGCGAAGACATTACTGAAAAAATCGCCGACATCTTCTGCACCGTGAATCAGGTCCTGAAGATTGTCAGAAATTGCAGATGTTGCTCCTCCGAGAATTGATGTCATGGAATCAGCCGCAGTCTGGTAATAATCTCCGGCATTTTCCGCGTAATCGTTCAGCGCATCCATGATTCCGTCTTGCCAGTCGCCCATTTGGGCATCTGACTTTTTATAATAATCTTCCTGGATTTCTAACCGCTCATCCAGTGCCTGCTGTAAAGCCTCTGTTTCTTCATCGTAAAGTGACTTGCTGATGTCACCACTCTGATATTGCTTTTGAAGGTCTGCCTGCTTATCGAGAAAGCTTTTCTGGATTTCGGCCAGCTCTTTCATCCGTTGGCGGGCTTTATCCCCCATTCCGGCCCCGATAAAATCAGAGTCGTTCGCCGCCTTATCGTTGGCATTCTGCTTCTGCAGATTTGAAGTGAATTCGGCTAACTTAAGATTTTCTTCGTTTACCTTCTTCAGTGCATTCAGTCGGTCAACTTCAGTCGCAAGTTGTTCAAGGCGCTCTTGCTCGGCAGCATTTATTCCGGTGAGTTTTCCTGACGTAAAATCGAACCGAAGTTTTTCAATCTCCGTGACTTCCTGGTTTTTCTTGCCAGTTGTATCGATGAGCGCAATTTGTCGCTTATAACTCATCTCCAGAGATTTGAATGCAGACTCCAGTTTTTTAGCGGATGCGTCTGGCGTTGCCTTTCCGTTCGTCTCGCCTGTACCAAGACTAAAATCATTCGCGGCTGGTTTTCCTGCAACAGTGGCTGCACCAAGCGGAAGATTGTTCCCCGTCTTCATTATCGACAGACGTCGCTCGAGCTGAGAAAGCTCTGCTTTCTTTCCATCGATATCCATGCCGATACGGTTGATATCAGCAAGCATGCCCTGATCTTCAATATCAGTTTTGAGGTTGTTAACTCGTCTCTCTATTTCAGAGATGGAAGCGTTATCGCCAACGGCCTGACCGCCCTTATACAGGTCAATCAACTTACCGGCTTCCGCCCCAACTTTTACCAGCCACGTAGCCAGGTCAACTACGCCGCCAACAAGATCAGTAAGTCCCTGGATGACCTGAGGGTCCTTAAATACATCCCCCATGTCAGTAATAGCCTGCTGGAGACCTGATAGATCGACATTGGCAAGTCCCGTCGCAATCTCAATTTTCACGCCATTTACTTGCGTTTCCATGTCTTCAAACAGGGAGTTGACCTTCACCAGTTTGTCGATATCTGCATCATCTGGTGCAACGCCAAACTGCTTAGCGGCATCCATATACTGACGAAGCTTTTCCCCGCCCTGGTCAAGTAAAGGCAATAATTTTGAAAGGTCGTTGCCAAGGCTTTCAAGGATGGTTGTCTTTTCAGCGTTGGTATTTATTTTCCCCAGAGCGTCACTGATTGCCAGCAACTGTTTGTCTGGCGACTCACCGGCTAATTTTTTTGCTGATAGCCCAAGAGCATTTAATGCATCAACAGCCTCACCGGATTTATTCAGTACAGCATCACCGATCTTATCGCCGATATCTTTGAAAATATCTGCCATCTGATCGCCGGATACACCCGCTTTTTCAGCGGCGTACTGCCATTCCAACAGTGACTGTGTGGACATGTTCAGAGACTTGGCCCACCGGTCAGTCTCTGTGATCTGTTTAGATGTTGTTTTCAGCAGGTTATAACCGGCAACACCAACACCAATTGCCGCGGCACTGGCTGCTGTAGCAAATCCGGTAAATGCTACCGCCGCCGCTTTCGCATCAGACTGAACTTGTTTCCGCCACTTATCTGATGCTCTTTCTGCCTGGCTAAGACCAGCCACAAAGCCACCAACCTTGGCTACCAGATCGATTGTTAGCGTGCCGAGAGATTTACCAGCCATGCTTATGTCCACTCCTGCTTAGCCTGGTCCAGAGAGATGGCAGGCTCATTAATATGGGGGGTAAAGTCGGTTACTTTGAAAGGAGGGCTATCTTTGCCCTTATTGACGTTCGCCAGCACAGAAGAAATGAGACCAGCAGCCCACTCGGTGCGCATTATTCCGTTCAGGCTTCCATATTTTCGCCGGTAAAGAACCCAGTCGCGATATTCCGGCACACTGATGCGCTCCTTTGCCTCAGCAATGGTTCTGCCTCCAATCCCATTGAGAACTAATTCACACCAGAATTCGTCTTCTGCGCTGAGCTCTCCTTTCCCATATCGTTCACCTGTTGAATTGCGACTAGAAGCGCCACCGTAAGGGCTCCATCAAGCGCGCCGCGTTCAGGATCTGCTTCGCCGGTGATGTCAGCCACGGTGAATACTGGCTCTCCGTTCTCATCGCATATTGAAGAAGCTATGCGGCCCGCGACGCCGTCGATTTTTCCAACAGCGGAAAGAACATTAGAAACAGCATTGTGATAACCCATCGGCCTGATAAATACAGTTGCGGTCAGCTCTTCTTCACCCTGCATCCAGGTAATGTCTTTTTCCACAGGCCGACCAGTGAAGGCTCCTGCTTGTTTTAATGTGTCCAGCGTAAGTTTCATTATTCCCTCTCAAATACGCGGGGTTTCCCCCGCAGATGTTGATTAACTGGTAGGTTGTGCCTTAGGTACCCACACGCCCTGGCCGGAACGCTGGATAGTTGCAGAAGTTTGCACAACCGTGTTCGCCTGGAAGTCAAACGGGAAGTCAGAAACGTACCCCTGGAATACATACCAGGTTCGCGTATCTGGCAAAGATAGGCCATCAATAGCATCAGGATCGCCTGAAGTTGCTGCTGTCGGCTCGTCAGTGCCGTCTGCCCAGCCAATCGCAAATGTCAGGTCAGACTGGTCACTGGATTCAGCCAGGTTGCTCAACATCACATGACTGGCGTTTGCCGGGTCAGCGTTGAGCGCAACGGTAGCCTGTCCAGGCGTGCGCAGGCCTTTTTTATAGGTTCGCGTGTTGGTTTCGCTCAAGCAGGTATCTTCGATCTGATCTGCTGGGCTGCTACCGGGGGAAAATGAAGTGATACATTCAATCTCACTTACCACGCCGTTATTCAGAACAAACATCTGAGTGCCTTGAGTCACTACTGACATAATTATCTCCGGGTATAAAAAAACCGGCTCAAGGCCGGTTATGGAAGGTTTGTTATCGTGTGACTATCCAGTCCACGTCGAATGAGTAACGGTATTTGAGCGTATCGGGGTCACGGGTTTGTGCTCCCCATCGAACAATGTTTGCCTTCACTTCGATTGCATTACGCATAGCCTTTGCAACAGCCATTGTTTCTTCTGGTGTATCAGCATAAATATCGATCTGAAGTGAAAATGAGTCAGCATCAGGTCTCTGGTTGAGAAAGTTTTCCGGGCTTCCGTTCAAGTTCTGCCAGACCGCGTAGGGATAAATTACGTTGTCGTCCTGAATGCCAAATGGATAGATTCGAACAGGCGTACTACCAAGAAGTGCAGTTACTTCAGCGCTGGCTGCGCACACGGGAAATATTGGAGCAATCATGCCGTGGTCCCCTTCTTGGCAGCCCGCTTAATTGCTCGGTCAATTCCAGCTTCATAGTTGATCGCGAAAGTATTGAATACCTCCGTCTGCCTGGAATTAGCTGCAGCTCGAACAAGGGGCTTTGCCTCCATTTTCTCAGTGCCAAACTCAAGTAATCGCCAGTGCGGGGTAGGCGCGTCCTTTGATGTGCTGGGGTGCTTTTTGAGCACTGCCCCCTGAAGGATGCCTATTCGAAAAGCGAGATCGCCTGTTTGTTTAAACATCCGACCATTCCAGCGCTGCGCCGCATTATCAGCAATGCTTCGGGCTGTATGAGGATCATCAAGGGCTTGAGCATTTTTCTTAATTTGCTCAACGATGACGTTACCGGCCTTTCTTAATGCCGCCCTGCCTGTTTTTCGCTTTGTTTCAAATTTAATCGCTTCAAGCTTGCCAATAAGCGAATCAACACCATCCAATTTTACTTCAATACCGTCAGCCATCTTTCACACCTTCTGAGCATGGGAGAGTCAGGTATTCCAGTCCGCTATTCGGATCGGGCAAAACGCCTTCAATGCTGTAAATCTTCCCACGAAAAATAATGCGGTCTTTCTCCTGAATATCTTCGCGATAACGGATCTTTATTCGTGCCGACACTTTTACATTTGATGCCTGAGCAGCGATAAAATCTCTGACAGATGAGGAAACCACCTCAGCCCAGACATTAGCCAAGTTTGTCCAGGTATATTCCATTGCACCGGTTTCTGGCGACTGGATAGCAGTCCGGCGCTGGATGGTTATGCGGTGACTTAATTTTGCAAACTCCACGCTTACCTCGGCTTACCGCTCAGATAAGTTTGCGGTGGTAATTCGTCATCATCAATTTCTTCAACGAGTGTTTTAGCAATCAATGAGATTAGGGTTTCATCGGCTTGAGCCAGTCTGTTTATTGCTTGGGCCTGTTTCAGATTGGATGTTGCCAGCGCTTTCAGCGCTTTTATCAGTTCGTCTTCCTGTTGCTCGTTCATATGCAATTCTCGTCCATTTCTTTATCCACTCACGCCTTCTGGCGCATCCGGCGCATGCCATATAGCCTCCTTATAGAATGGTCGGCTTTCTAAGGTCGTAGATAAGCATTGATACGGAGTAAGGAAGCTCGCCCTGTTTCAGCTTTTCCACTTCCTCGCCGCCCCGGTTTCTGTCGAGATATCCAAGCAGCACAAGTAATGCCGTCTGGACACGAGTAAGAATTTCGCCTTCAATCAATACCCCGGAATCATCGACAACGAGATTTCGACTACCCTGGATATAAGAAAGAATAGCGGCGCTTCCACCCTGGATTTTCAGCGTGATGTCAGGATCTCCATAGTCATCATCTATTCGAAGATGCATTTTGGCTTCTTCAAGGGTCACGAGTTCAATCACGTTTTATCCCTCCCGTCCCGACCGCGCTTGGTGGCTAGTGTCCATCCTTTCGAGCCGTTTTCGCCTGGCTTATCTGCCGACTCTTCGTCGCAGTGCCACATTGATCCGCCCCAGGTAACCGTATCGCCTGGTTTGTAAACCTCGCCAGCTTTGAATACACCGCGATAAATCAGCGTAGGGACAGCGAAAGTTTTCGTTTCGACTGCTCCGCTGGCACGAGTCACCGTTACCGTAAAGTTCCTCTCGTCAGCGTTTGCAACGTCAATTCCCGATACACCATCTACCAGGCATTCCCAGCCGCGCATGCCATACGTTTTTTCGTAGGACCGCCACAGCCCGCCGGCGTGAGTTGCATAGCTGCCCCGGGGATAACTTTTCTCTTTGTCAATGAATGGCGCAACCTCAAGTTGCAGGGCATCTCTTCCATCCGTGCCATTCTTAGAAGGTTCTGGTACCGCGAGAGCCTGCACCGCGGCGGTGACTAACGCGTTAATGTCAGGAAGCTCGGGAGCGTCTGGCACCGTAATTTCTGATACGGCTGTTTTAACCAGTTTTTCAAGCATCGGTTTAACATCATCAACCGTAACACTCTTGCCTGCCGCAGGAGCGGGCAGAGCCTGCACCGCAGAAACCACCAGTGCGTTGATGTCAGGAAGCTCCGGGATTTCAGGTGCCGGGACTAGGGCAGCGGCGTCACGCGCTATGGCCGACAAATCCGGTCCTGGAGAGTCAACCATCTCCTGCATGGATTTACTCAACCGAGAAAACCGTTCTTCGAATTCTTGCCTCTGTTGCTCCAGATGCTTTGCAAAACTTTCCTGAAGGGACGACAGCGCTTCGCCGAACGTTTCGCTGACAGTTTTGATTATTGCCAATTCCCGTTCATTCATTTGGCTATCAATCCTCTTACCATGGCTTTCATTGCGGACAGTTCGTCAACAGAGAAAGCTTTGCTGGCCGGTTCTTCCTGCTGTTCTGGCTGCCGTGTGGATGACGATTTAAATGGATCGTCGGATGCATCGCGCCTGGCCAGCGCCGGAAGACTGAAGTTTTGCTGCTGAAGGTAGAGCGCATCCCCACCTTCGACAGGCGGCAGGTTCTCTTTTTTGCGCGCTTCATTAGGTGTAAGTATGGTATTTTTCACACCTTCGCCCAGGGTCTTCATGCGGCGCTCACTGTCCATACGCAGAAGCGAGCTGATATCCAACTCAACGCCTTTACGACCATCTAGATCCAGAGCTTCATCCAGCAGCATTTCAATCGACTCGATAAGCACCTGCAGGCACTGCGAGTAATACTGCTGCTCAAGAGATTCAATATTGTCGTAAGACGGCATCTCCCCCACGCCGACCTTGTACGCCGGAACGTGAAATGCAGAACAACACATTTCAGCTGAAAGCTTTTGTTGCTCCACCGTCTGCGCATCGACCGCAGACATCGTCACCGCTTTATATTCAGCACCGCCTGAAAGCAGGCCTGTCTTGCCAGCGTTTTCCCCTGTGTACCCGGTATCCCAGTTAGTTTTTATCTCCCTGGCCTTTTCCTCACTGACAGAGCCAGGAATAGTAATGACCCCACTCGGCTTGCCGCCATTTTTAAAGAAGAACGCAGAGCTTTCCAGAATGTGTTTGCCCTGCATAGCAGCCATACCGCAGGCATAAATTGGCGATACCCCAATCAGCGGATGGAACAGGCAGTTGAAGCGATCGTGGATAATTTCGCGCGCCGGTACGGTAACTTGCGCCGGCAGGCCGCTAATGTTGTCAGGGTTTATCTGGTAAAACACCGAACCATCTTCAGCGATAAGAGGCGTAACTTTGTCTGGGTCAAGAATGCGTAATTCAGTGACAGTGCCTGCAGCATTTTTAACCTTCATCACATACGTATTACCGTGACAAAGTTTCGAGTTTATCCACGTTTCCAAAAACTGAATACGGTTCTGGAACGCGTTCGGCTTAGCAAAAAGCTTGTCTATTTTTACATCATGCGTGTTTTTCCAAACTCCGTCTGAACCTTTAGCTTTCAGTCCAGGCGGCATTTTTGATATGTCGCTGGCAATCAGAGAAATACACGAAAATACAGCGTAATAGGCCAAAACTGTCGGGTTGCTGATCTCCATATTCCGCTGCCACGCGCCAGCAAATGGCTCTCGTATCCATGAAAAAATTGAGGTCCAGCCCCGGTTAGAAGGTTGCTGTAGCGCCTTCTCTTTCCGCTTTAAAAATCCCAACATCAGCCGGTCCCCTCATTATCTTTTTTTCTTCCCCTGCCACCAGCGCGCCGGGCGGTTAAGTATTCAGCTTTTTCAAGCAGGACCAGAACCCGTGCGCACTGATCATCCACGGCCCTTTCATCCCCGGGAACCGAATCATGCGTACGCTGCAGATATCTGATTTTTGCCATGCAAACTGGCGGGGTTTCCCCCGCTCTCCTGAAAGTTATTAGCTGGTCTGTGTAGTGCCGTAGTTAACACCGGTAATGACGGCAACTGCGGCAGTGCGGCGGCGCTTCCAGTTGATCCAGCGCTCGGCGCGAATAGCCACGCTGTTTGTCTGGAACATAGATACCATTTCGGTGCCGGTTGGCGTCACGCTGTCACCGGTCGGATCGCTTTCCATTTCCAGTGAGGCCTCACGGGACATATCAACCGCAACACCGCCATCATCAGCCAGATAGATATCCGGCGCATTAAGCAACGTGAGGTTGGTGCCCGCGTACTGGGAAACAATGGCTGGAAGGCCCTGGAATGTGCCGCCAAGCAGCGTCATTTCCGGGTACATTTTTTGACCCAGAGCATTTTTTTTCATGGAAAGTGCCAGCGCGTTAGTGCTGGACATAATCCACACTCCGCCGGTTGGCTGCAGGTTCGCTGCAACAAACTGACCGAAGGCCGCTTCGGCGTCAGCATCCGGATCGCCGGTAGAAGGGATGCCTGCAATGCCATTGGTGATAGATGCCGGCGAAACGTTGGCAACCTCGGCTTTAGCCGGGTTAATGAAATCGGTATCAAGGCGCGCGATAACCGCCTCGGCCAACGCATTTCGTACCAGCGCATCTGCTGCCGGATTAGAGAAGCGGATCAGCTCATCCGTCAGTACTGCAATCGCGGCCACCTTAGAGAATCCGAAGGTAATTGACTCAAAATCAAATTTGGTCAGAGGCTTAGCTTTACCTTGGCCTACCCAATTAGCTGAACCGCCGGAAGTCTGCGCCGGAATGCGGATGTTGAACGGGACCTTACGAAGCGACGGAATGCTCCCCTGCCCGAATCGGCCAATGATGGTCTGCGGACGCAGGTACTCTACGAAGTCGTTCGCATACTCCTGGTATTCAACCAGGCTACCTGCCCAAGTTGGGTCGGTTGTGGTACCTGCACCAACGGCTGCTTTCAAAACATGATGAAGCTTGGCATCGAGCGGGTATTGTTTTTTCGCGATTTCCAGGGCTTCGGAACGGCTGCCGTTCGCAGCTGCGAGTGATTTGGCGAAGCGGGCAAAGGCGATCCCCTTATCAAGCTTTTGCTCAACATGGATGATACCCGGCGCGCGGTTATCCACTACGGCGACCTCACCACCGGCAGCCTTAGTTACTGGCTTAGCAGTTTTTGCCATAGCGTTTTCCATATCACGCAAGCGACTCAGGTGGACATCCACGGATTTGATTTCGGAGGAATTGAGCTCATACTTTTCCTCTTCCTCTGCATCAAGGGTGCGGCCTTCGTCAGCCGCTTTAGACATAATTGTTTCCATCGCTGACGCCAGGGTGGCGCGCTTGGTTTCAAAGCTTTTGATCTGCTCTGCGATATTCATAGTTTTTCCTTTAATTTCGGTAGTTTTTTTTGCTGTAGCGCCAGCAGATGGGGTTACTGTGACCACGGGTTTCTCATTGCCTGACGCGGCGAGTAACTGGCGGTCAAAAGATTTAACGGTTTGAATGGAACATTCAGCATTCGCCGGGATAGTCACCGCAGACACTTCAAGAAGATCCCATTTAAGAAAACGCACTCCGCCTTCATCCAGATAGGAGCACTCCTTCGGAAGAAAGCCGATTGATAAACCACGAACCAACCCTGCTTTAATAGAAGCCCATGCTTCATCCAGCCTGGCGGCAAGCTGCGACGGCATATCTGGTGTTGGCTTCGCCAGTTTTGCTGTGATCTGCATCCCCTCTTTGACCATCTTCGGGGTACAAGTCCCGATTGGTTGAGATCGGTCGTGCTGCCAAAGGAACGGAGTATCACTTCGGTAGGTGGCCCCACCGGACTCCAGAATGTCACCATCACGATCTGGAGAAGGCGTGGAGGCAATGCCGGTAATAATCCGTTCATCCTCGTTAACCGACTTCACCGTCATGAGGGTGCAGGCACGTTTAAACGTCATTTGTCTGCCTCCAGAAACGAAAAAACCCGCCGGAGCGGGTCATTAACTGACGTGTTTGTCATATGAAAAATACCTGGTAATCCTGTTTTTTCGCTTCAGGATTGAGGGCCATTAGCGAGACGGCATTGAACAGGGCCATCAGTGGGTCAATCTTCCCCTTCCCGCTGGCCTGTTTCGTTATCAAAATAGCGTTACCTTTTGGCTCAACTCGCGCGTTACCTACGCACCAGGCCATCAATGGCTGACCACCGTGCACCAGAACGCCTTCCGCAAGTTTTCGCTCAGTGGTCATTATTGCGCCGCCAAGGCGCCAACCCTGACTGATGCCAACCACGAGATCAGGAGGAATTCCGGCTTCAACCATAGCATCCAAAATCTGACCAACTCCTGCCGGGTCAATTCCAATTTTGTCGAGAAGGTCAGCCTCATAAATCCTGCTGACATATTCTGCAACTTGCTCGGTATCCTGCCCTACTCGCTTCACTATGGTGAAGTCACCTGCCTTTTCAAAATCACGGAGCTTTGATATCTCGCTCTTACGGCGTTCCAGCATAATTTCATGAGCCCAGGCATGGCTCCACGATAACCATTCCCGCGTTTCTTTATCCCTTCCGGCGATTGACAAACCCAGGAGGTCATCCAGCCCGCCGCCATCGATACCGACGGTGATCACTTCACTACGCCGCAGAATATCCTCAAAGCTAACCTTTTGCTGTTGTTGCTCCCAGAAGTCAGCACCTGCCCATCGGTCAGCACGCAACGCAAGACCAATCTCAATATTCGCGTGCTTGGCCATGAAACCGCGAAATGTTTCTTCCCCAGCCTCTTTTGCCTTTCTGAATTCTCGGTTTAGGAATTGCTCATCAACGGAATACCCAAGATTCGGGTTAACCATTGGCATATTTTCGAGGAGAAGATGTGCTCCACTGGCGACCATCTCCGGCGGATGCTCAAAAATCACAGGAAGAAAGTTAGGATCAACAATTTTCCCGTCACGAACATCACGGGCGTACTGAAGTTTTTGTTTAAAAACTCCCGCCGGGGGTTCGTTTGATTGGGTAGTCGTATACATCACGAAACCCTCAGGACGGGATGCCAGACCACCTATCGCTTCACGAAGTAAATCCTCCGCGTTTGCCTGCTTTCCGAATAACCAGAGTTCGTCTATCAACGTGCCTACTGATTTGATACCGGAAACGGTGTTCGCATCCGCAGCAACAACTTTCAGCGTTGTATCACTCACCAGGTGAGTAATGGTCCTGATATGCGTCTGTACCTGGCAAAGGTCATCCAAATCATCATCACGCTTGACCATATCGCGAGCTGGGTTAAATGCATTCGTCGCGACTTCGACAGTTGGCGCAATGATTGTGTACCCGGCAGCTTGCCGCCAGTTAAGAAGCAGCGCCGTCATCATAATTCCGGCGGCGAGTGTTGATTTACTGTTTTTCTTCGGAATAAGCACGAACACTTCAGTAATGTGCCGCCTTCCTGTTTCTGCATCATACGAACCGAACAACGCGGCCACTAAATCAAAAACCCAGGGAGCGCACGACTCACCAAATGTAGGAGAACCGGGAGCATCTACAATTTTCAGCTGCTTAAAAATATTGAGAGCTATCTCGGCTTGTTCAGGATAAATGGGCGGAGGAATGATGGAATCACCGCGTTTCAGGCGCTCACTCCAGTCGGGGCATGCAGTAGTCCATTCAGGCATTGATTACCCCCGATTATTTACCACCAGTTTCGGCGGTGCCGGAACTGCAAACTTATTGGCTGCGTTTTTAGCCGCTGCACCTTTAGCATCTTTTTTACCACCCTCGCCTTTTTTCTGGTGAAGATAAGGGAGCATCGCTTTAGCAGCATCTTTTCTGTCATCAATATCAAGGTTTGGATCGTTCATAACAGACTTAAGAAATTCCAGCGGGTCTTCGTATTTATTTAGTGTCGGTACCGGTTCGATCTCAGGAACTATCTCTTTCCCGGTTTTCAATGATGGAGGAACTGGCAGGCCGACAAATTTTGACGGTTTCTCATCGGCACCATTTTTTTCAATGAAAGCGATGATATCCGGGTCTTTTGCCAGCCGGGAACCCTGAGACCTTGCGGTTTTCTCGGAGTAACCAGCCTTGCGGGCTGCTTCAGCCTGGGATGAACCGGACATCAGCGCCTGTGCGAACTTGCGCTTCTGTCCTGTTAACACGTTAACACCCTCCAAAAGGGGATTTTTTCTGTGCGTGAGAGGGGGCGCGGTGTCCAGCGCGATCAGCGTTGACACCCACTAATACCCCCCCACCTTCGGGTCAGATGATCACCGGACCATCATTTGATTCTTTCGGCACTGAATGCTTCATGGCTTCAGCATCTGGCTGTCCAGTCGAAGCTTCACGCGCTGACTTATTTGAGTGGCATCCGATGCAGAGAGTCCAGAGATTAGCCTCTTCATTATCTCCACCGAACTGGAGCGCCACGCGGTGATCAAGCTCGCTGTCATATAGGTCAACGACGCGGCGACACATGCAGCAATGGCCACCGTCGCGTACATATATCCGTCGCTTCAGTCCTACCCTTGCGCTGCCACTGACACGCCGATGCTCTCCATACACGGGTTTGATGCGCCGCGTATCAATAGCCTTCAGGCGTGGCTGTAGCGTCTTTAGCTTACTCATCAAGCCTCCAGGCCTTACGCCTTTCTGTTCTTGGTTGATTATCTCGGGCCGGTTCTACTGGCTGACCATCTGCATGATCAACGAGCGAATAGCATGGGTAGATAACTGGGCCGCCATAGGCATCACCTACTGCATAGTCAGCTGCCTGGCTGTGATTCCACTTATCCAGTACCTTATGGATATGCTTTGTCGGCACGCTGTAGCACACGCCATGAATCAGACGTGACAGTGTTATGAAATCAGACCTTCCCTTATCCGCAGCAATTAACTTTGTCGCTATCTCAAGCTGATATTGCGGTGGCCTGCCAGTGCCAAGATAGAAGCTCACAAGCGCATCGTGGTAACGAGACAACCAGTCAGCAACCTTCTCTACGAATCCACTCACTGGTAATGCGTCGTCTTCCAACACAACCACGCGGCATGATTGCTGTGCAGCCCATTCAAGCGCGCGCCGATGGTTCCAGTTTGCCCCATGATCTCCGGTATCGATTAGGAGCAAAGCACCGATAGACTCGGCCAGACATATTGCCTGCTGGTGACGAGCATGATGCCCAACCACTACAAACTTCACTTGTGGCGAAACCATGCGTACTCCTTACCAATCCCTTCAGTCTTGAATACGGTGTGGATGCGGGGGCCGGTAACGATTCGATCACCAAATGACTTTGCGACGATGCCAAAAGCGAGCATATCGCCGACTGCGGAAGCGGCATGCTCTTTCTTCCAGAAGCGCAGGCTCTCTATCCGGTAGTAAAGGCGAATAATTCCGTGAGCGAACGCCATCACATCAGAGCGGGATCCACCAAGCAGACCAGCGTTAAGCATTACGTCGTTACGGCTCGCATCAATGAACTCCTGATAGGCACGCTCAGGATGATTCTGTTTCGCCCAGATATCAGCGTAAGTCTTAGGTTCTGAGCCCACGTAAATCTCACCGGCTTTCATCTCATCCCATGGTGCACGGAGCATCTCAACATCAGTGCCATCAGTACACCAGACGAACCGGTATTCTGGGTGATCACGAAGGTGCTGCCAGATATGCAACCAGCGACGGAAGTAGACGTTCATCTGAACGTCTGGGACGTTATAGAGCTCGACATCAACCGGTGCAGTTGTGAGCTCATCCACCAGCGCTATACGCCCACACTGCCGAAGTGAGGTAGCCCATGCAGCGAGCATGTCTGGAGATGCAGTCATTTTCTTACCGCGTTGCGGGTCTGGCTGACTGGTGAGCAACGTTGTGATTACGACGTCACGCTGAGATCGATATTCGGCATAACCTGTATACCCTGAATCTCGGCGCAGCCCGTAAATCACAGCATTCTTACGGTCGAGCGCTTCACGCTCAGGCCTTGGTATACTGCGTGCACCCTCTTCGTACTCATCCATCGAGTGAATGAGCTTTTCAGAGCCAACCACATCAGCGAATGCCCACGACGTTAACCCAGCGTTATGAATGCGAAGCGCCAAATCAGGATGTTCATACATCCCGCGACCATATATCGGATCGAAACCACCAACCTTATCAATGGCACTGCGGTGGTAGTAAAGCATCACACCGCGCTGCCCGGTATAAGCGATATGTTTATCGTCCCGGTACAGGACAGTCATATCGTTAATCTTTCGTGGGCCAGCTAGGTCAAGGAACTGATACGCCAGATGGGGCTCAGATGATTCGATATAGGGAAGATGCCAGTTGTCCGCTATTGGCCATGCATCATCATCCCATAGAAACAAATGCTCGCACCCGGCATCCACCAGCGCGGTAAGACTGGCGTTCTTTGATGCAACGATCCCGCGAGATGCCTCACTACGGATCAGTTTAATATTTCCGGGAACTGGAGCCGCTGGCTTTGAACCGTCGTCGATAACAACCATCAGCGCGCCGGGTGGCCGATGCTTAATATGTTGTTCAAGTGATCGCTTCAGAACGTCTGGTCTATTGTGGGTTGTGATGCATACGCCAATGCGACTTGATTCATTGCTAGGGACGTATTTCACACCATCAATTTCTACATTCATCATGGTGCCTTAACGGTTTTCGCAACTTCTCGAATACCACGTTCAGCCCCGCAATTAACTGCTTCTCTGATTCTCTCTGCCAGACCATCAGGATCACCTTCAGCATTAATGGCAAAGTCAGGCGGAATAGTTAATTTCTCTTTTATGAGCGTAGTGATCGACAATGTTGGAAATTCTTCACCAACTACATGATTGAAGCTGATCGCCGTTAAGCCATCTAACTTCAGCCCATCGACAATGAGGTGAGTGAACTTTCCGTCCTCATATTTAATTTCAAGATTCTTCATGTGCGTTTCCTTTTAGACGTGAGCCTGTCGCACGGTAATGCCGCCCGAGAGGTAAACGCAACCTAACGGCATCACCCAGGCTCACTACTGAAAGACTCTCTTCGATGTGCGCGTGCGATGCGCGGCATTTAACTTTGTTGCTGCCAAGATGGCGGCGGTGGCGGCGGCTTTGGCCTCACCCCGCTTTTTGGTGGTGGGTTAGGTAATTTTCTGCTCATCTGAAAATCCCCATTAAAAAAGGCCGCCTTAGCGACCTTTCGGTAATATCTTCAGAAGGAGGTGGATTCCTCACATATTATCCTTGAGATTTTGTATGCACTCCTGAATTACTTTATCAAGAGGGTCATACTCTCCATTCTCTTCCAGGCGCATAGTCTCACGCGCTGCCATCAACTCTCCAATAGCACGCTGAATAGCCTGGTATCTCAATGTCTGCATTATTGTTGCTTCACCCATAACAACCTCGTCTTAGTTGCTCGTCATGTTATCAGTGGCAGGCGGTGACGATGCCGCTTTTCGGGAGCTACCCTAGCCACTGACAATTCAAATATTAAATTTTATGGCTGTGATTTACTGAGAACGTATGAATCGACAATGCCCTGTTTGTTTACCTTCACCACCAGCGATTTGCCCTGTCCAACACTGAAGGCGTTCGCATGAGCATAGGTCCAGCCGTACACGGTATTTCCATCGGAATCAGTTGTTACTGAGGTAGGCTTGCCGAACTTCTGCAATACGGTTTGCTCTTTGGTCACCCCTTTTTGAATGGATGCCACGTCACTGTCTGAAAAGTCTTTGCCTACAGTGGCACAACCGGCAAGAGCCAGTAATCCTAACCCAATCATAAGTTTCTTCATTGTCACTTTCCTATGTCAATAAAGCACCATCCTAACCTGGTGAAGAACAATTATGGAATTAGCATTATCACAGGCACTCAGTGAATGCCTGCTGTAATGCCTACTGCTCGCTGAGCTTTTCTTTCAAAAGATAACCTTCAAGTATCCAGATTTTGTTGACTGCATTCTGACGAGCAATCTTGCGGCCAATTTCTTCGTCGAAGTTTTCAGAGTTTGCACAGGCACTTTCACCAGTAACGGTGAAACCATTTTTTAGCACCAGCACACAGAATGTCAGCAGTTTCAATTCACTGTGGTAGCCGGTAAGGCGTGTCAGCTCATCCTGCTTATGAATGTTCCCATTCACGCCATTTTCGGCAGAAAAGTAATATTCGCCATTGATGAGTGACTGAATATGCTCTGGCGTCACCCGTGCTGCTGTTTTACCTTTGTCCTGAATTAACTGTTCAATTTCGTTATCGCTCATTTCTCTACCTTTTAGGGTGGATTCTGGCAGTTTGCCCGCCACATTTTGTTATGCGCCAGGATGTCTTTCTTCGTCTGGCGGTCCATAACGTCGATATCATGATCAGTCAGGTAGATTGGCTTTACCCAATCACAGGCGGTATCAACCACCACCGGGACGCTTCCACGTGTCACGCAGCTCGCGATCAACATCGTCATCAGGCATACGGCTAACAGTCTGCTGTACATTGCTGGCCTCTTTCGTTGCTTCTACCCGGCGTTCTGCTACTGCTTCAGTGGCTACTGCCTTTTCTTCAGTGCGCTGGTTATCGGCCTTCGCTTCTGCCTTGCTGGTACCGCGTGAATGACCAATGCCAAAAGCAGCGGCAATAGCAGCCAGAACTGCAGCGCCAATCGTAATCACTAACTGAATTGTGCCCATAGACACCTCACCCCAGAATGGCTTTAGCTTTGGTGTAGCGCGCGCGGCGGTCTTCAATGCCATTCTGCCCGCCGTTGATAATCTGTGTAACGCGGACTACGTCATTGGTGTAGTTCAGACATCCGCTGGTGGCGTAGAACCAGGCAGCTGAGCGCGCCGCGTTTGAATCCTTTTCGAGAAGCTCAGGACTGGAGACCAAATCCAGCTTCAGTCCGGTTCCGCAGCGGCGGTAATTATCAAGCCCGGTAATCTGGATAAGACCACGTCCGCGATACTTCCATCCATCACCGGTAGACTTGTTACCAAGTCGGTTGCTGTAGACCAGATTAGCAATAGCTTCCTGATTGGCAGGTTTTCCATTTGCGCGGCCCAGCATGGATGCCTGGTAATTGGTTACCCGCCGACCAAAGGTCGTCAGCAGCGCTGCCGGGGTGTAATTGAAGCTCTCCACCAGTGAAGCAAAGCCTCCTGACTCATGTCCGACTTGGGCGATAAACATCGCCTCGTCTTGCGCGCTATTGATGCCGAACTCTTTCATCGCTTCAGTAATTGGCTGAAACCAGCGCGCAGCTAATCCGGCGCTTACACCAGCCGCCTGCTGAAATTGTGATTGGTTCATTAGTTCCTCAGAGCATCAATAAGACGCGCCATGTTTCCACGAGCCCAAAGCACGGCGGCGCAAATTACAACGTTGGCTACTATCACCATCCAGTGTGACTCCGGGTAAAGCCCGAATATCAGTTTGAACGGCACGCTGGCATACACCAGGATCGTCATGTAGGCCAGAAACGACACTACAGGACGATGCCGGGAACCGCGGCGTTGATAAAACATCAGTACGCCGACGATGATCAGGCAGATAACCGAATTGACCTTTGCAGTTGAATCACTGCTGAGTACTGAGTTAACCACCTGGCCAATCAGCAGGACAGGGTCACTTACTACCATTCGCTCCTCCTCCCCGTAATCGGGAAAGCATGCCGAACAGGCTATTCAGATCCTGACTATTGAGAAAGGTAAGCACTTTTATACACAGCGCGGAGAAGATGACGGCACCCAGAGCATCCAGCGGCTTGTCGTAATGGGTAAGCGAGTTCAGCTTTGAACCCACTAGCCCAGCTCCGAGAACGCCGACAATGAATGATGTCAGGAAGTAACACACCAAACGAACACGGTTGATGTCTGCCGCAGTCGCTACATAGAACACCGCACCGGCGAATGCACCAAACACAACGCCATAATCAATGCCTGTCGCTAATCCAAAGACACTCGCACCTGCCAGTCCTGCCGAAGCAACGGCGGTACCAGATATCGGTTCTGCGGACATTTAGCCCCCTCTTATTGCTGTGAATCCTCTCAGGAATGAGGGGAAATGGCTCAGGTGAGCCGAATGGTGTATTTATTTGGCTCATAAGGTGAGCCGATTATTAGTCTGCCATTCAGGACTTGAACCTGAACCCCACAGCTTAGAAGGCTGTTGCTCTGTCCTGTTGAGCTAATGGCAGTTATTTGGAGCACCTGGCCGGAATCAAACCGGCATTTTCTGGGTGGAAGCCAGACGTAATTACCAAACTACGACAGATGCAAATTGGTGAGCCGGGAAGGATTCGAACCTGTCTGCCTTTCCCTTATGAGGGGACCGCTCATACCTAATGAGCTTCCGGCCCAAAACGCAAAAACCCCGGCATATGCCAGGGCTAGATGGTTGCGGGGCGAGCGCTAATCTCTCGCTTAACGTCAATCAATGTTTACGCATCGCTACGTTATTGGCCGGGTATTAGCCGATTTGTTCTTTCGCCGCATAATAAAAAACCCGCACATATGGCGGGTTTATGTTTTGTTCTGTTGCTCAGTTCGCTTTAACGTCCCGAGCCTATCACAATTTAAGCACTTCGCTGCTCATTTTGCAACTTAAATCTGTCGCTATTTGTGCCGAACGCGTCACAAAGTGGTGCGTAAAGGATCGATTCGGCAAGACTTAACCAGGTGTCAATGCGACGTCGGCAGGTAATCAATGTCCAGTCAGGGTGTTTTGCATTAAGCTCGTTTGCCATCTGGAGCTTGCTTTTTCGTAGTCGGTGGCGATCAACGATGACGCCATAAAGAGATCGGTAATCTTCATTCATCAGAACAGAAGCAATTACACCATCTACCATTAGCCCCTCTTCGTCTGAGCAGAACGCAAGGCCGCTTTTGTTTTTGCTGTCGAGAATGTCACGCAGGTATGCCTCAAGCTCAGGTTTGGTAATACCTGACTTCTTCATGCGGCGCAAAGCATCATTGATTGCAGTCTTGGTTATGTTTCCTGACACCAGGAGTTGGTTAAACATATTGCCGCCTGATCCACCGCCAATATAAGACCAGCGGCCCCACATGCGGAGCTTGCCCTGTACCCAGATGCTTTCGAGAGTGCGAAGTCGAACCAATTCGCCGGATTTGCCAACTTCGGAAGGATTAATCATTTTGCGTCTCCACTACGCCAGTACGCCGATTGCCAGCGCACGATCAATAAATCGAAACCACAGCTCAACCTGCGAGCCGTAATTCGCTTCAAATGCCACGGTGTCAGCGTGTAACTCGTCGTGATGCGCCCTGCACAGCGGTATCACAAACATGTCATGCGCTTTAGTACCCATCCCACCCATACCGTGGCCGATAATGTGGTGTGGATCGTCAGCTGGCTTATTGCAGCAGACGCACGCCTGAGATTTAACCCAACGCGTGTACTTCTCGTTCACCCAGCGGCGGCGCTTTGGTCGCAGCATGAATGACTCTGGTGATTCATCATCAACCTTAAGCGAAAGGACCTTCTTCGCCTTCTCCTGAACAATGGTTCTTGCCGGAATAGACGGAACAATGTCGCTTTCCCTCATAACGGAATGATGTACTTCATCTGGCAGACGTAACGCCTTTCTGGCTGCACCCTCAGGTATTACGTCACCAAGATCATTCCATATCAGCCACCAGCACAACTCCGGATACGTCAGAACATGGTCTTCGTTAAATCCGAGGTCGCGGCGGACAACCAATATCAGCCAGGATACCAGGTTTTTGCGCGCGATGGATGCCAGTCTTTCGGTATGTTGATCACGTAATTGGTTATCACATCCAAAGCACAACCGGATAGCTCCGGGCTCATGTCGCAGGACGGTGAACTGATGGCTGTGCCAGTCGCTGTGGGGCCAATGACAAACGAACTCCCGTTCAAGCCACGTCTCAAGAGATGACAGTCCACCAGCTCGGAAAATGACTCGCTCGTTTTCGAATATTGGCTGTAATGTTTGATCGTCTTCAAGTGGCTGGGCCACCGGCGGGATAATTCCTGATGGCCTGCCCCTGAGCGCGTCGGGCTCTGCCTCAATCAAAACCCTGCCCTGTTTGAACAGAGCCATCAGATCAGAGCCTGGCTTGAATATTACCAGGCCAAGACGCGAGACAACTTCAGGTGTTAACAGTCCTCTCACGCTACATGCCCCTTAGAGATATATTCAGCCCACAAGCCGCCAATCCACTTAATGCCCTTTGGCGTAAATCGCGCCTGGCTGAACGCATAGTTGGAAGCGTTGGTGGTGCCGGTCTTGACTTGAAAACGCTCTGCCTCGATGTGCTGATGGTATGGGGTAAGCGTACCGTTCAGGCGATACATGATGTGCTTATCCAGCAGGAACAGGCGGAATTCAGGCTCTTTGGCATTAAGCAGCTTCGCCACCTGTCGGAAGGTCATTGAACCCGTAGCCGTGACGTATTTATCTACGAACTCCACTTTTGGGGCTGCAATGGCCAGCTGATTCGTCAGTTGCTGTTTCTGCTCTTCAAGATCAGCCGCCAGGCGCAATGCCTCTGAAAATGATTTGGGTACCGCCGGGGCTTGCCCATCCTCCAGTTCCTGCCAGCGGTCAACCAGGCGAGCAGTAAACTCCGGGCTTAGCTGCGCGACGATAACGTAGCTGTCACGTTTGTTTACTTCGTAGTGATGGTAGGTCTGCCCGTTCTGAGGATGGGTGTACTTCAATGCAGCATACCCACCAATGACGCCGCTTTTAATCAGGCGCTCAATAGTGACACATACGTTACTGTGCCTTGAGTCCACCAGCTTAGCGATAACCCGACTCGACATCGTCAACGCATGCTGTTGGGCCATTTGGTGGTGCGTCTCGCAATGCACAGTGATATTCATCTGATTCATGCTCTTCTCCACTTATCAGGCGGCTGCACTCGCCAGGGTTTCAAATCGGCTGATCGTTATCTCTACCTTCCCCTGCTTCACTACCGGACCCCATTCAATGCGCATGCGCTTCACCTGCTGATCGTCTTCCCATACGCGTGAATTGGTCAGGGCATCAAAAAGCGCTTTGTTGTAGTTGTCCAGGTCCCGGCGTTGACGTGACGGCGGGTAAAGCACAATCTCAACTTCAACATCACAGGTAATGGCTTTAGGAATGCCGCCATATTGCGTCACCACGGAGGCATAGACGGCCTTCTTGTATTTCCTGCCCTGCTCGCTGATCAGGTGCTTACCCTTGAGAGCGCCCTTGTTTGGGGCGCGGTAATAGGTGTTAACCGAGGGCGGGAACGGCAGTACCAGTTTCATTTGCACTCCAGGTCTACAGCCAGCTCGAAAGGTAATGATGCGCCCGGGGAGCAAAGACCACCAAAATCACTCATCACCGCCCAGAGGGGCATCGTTGCGTATCCATCCTCATCGGCAAGCGGTGGAACAAATACCCCTTTGATTTGAGGATGCTCTTTTCTCAATTCCTCATGTAGCCGCTTAATCTCATCCATCGCTGGATCAAATAACTTCACCTTAACCAGAGTGTTCATAGTCAAAGTGATGCGCTTTGGCTGGACATTGTTGACCGTTATCGCTCTCGCCGCGCCGCGCGCAACAGAGATATATCCCTTTTTCTTCAGCGCATTAACGTGCTCAGCGGCCGCGTTCGCCGATGTGCAGCCGATTAGCCCGGCAAGTTCAAGCATCGTTGGCGGGAAGCCGAGGCGGTCTTTGTAGTCAACGATGGCGTTAAGCACATCGCTCTGACGTGGTGTTAACTTTTTCATTCGCTCACTCCAAACCGCCCATTCTGGCGGCCAATGATGCTGTTGAATTCGATAAGGCTGATGCCAAACGGTTTAACCTTCTCGTAATGCTTTTTGAGGATTGGAGGAACAACGATGTTCCAGCCGCGTTTAGGTTTCTGCTTCAGCGCTGTTTTCAGATCCTCAGTGCAGCGCTTTGCCTGGGCGTTAATCGCGTTCCTCTGCTCCTGGGTCAGTTTCATGCCGCACGCTCCCCGACTTTAATAACTTCCAGAGCGCATCCCGGGATCATCTCAACCGCCGGGTCTTCTGCCTGATTTCCCCAGCAATCCCAGCCTGGTGCAGATGTACGGCTGAATAATTCGATACGGGGAACGTCACCATAGAGTTTCTCTAACCGGTAGCGCGCCTCGGCTGGTTTAGCGCTGTGCTCACCAAGTGGGCTGTAGATAACCTGCTTCACACCGGCATCCATTCGTTCAAGTCCCTTCCCTTTGGTGGCGATCAGGAGATCTTCAGTGTTCGCCCGAGTATGGTTCCCACCGTTCATTCGCGTTTGCTGATTCAGCAGGTCGAGGAAGTCGTAAAAGTCGGTAACCATCCCCTCTTCCAGCGCTTTGTTGATGTGGTTCTCAGCCAGCGCGTTCAGTTTCACCCAGGTAAAGCCTTTCATCGTGCGGATGGTGAATCCCCAGGCTTCAGCAAGTTCAATCGCTTCGCGGTTGTGCGTGCCGGTGTACCACATCGCCAGAACAGCATTCTCGGCAGTCAGTTCCCACACTGGCAGGCGTTTCATGTCGATAAGGCTCATCGTCTGGTAATGGTCAGTCGCCGCGCCATTGCTCGATTTATTACTGTATGACCATGGTGGATCTGCGTAGATAAGAGAGTATTTTTCGGTCATGGCACTACACCTCGAAAGCCAGTTGCGGGGTGAACCGATCGCGCTCTGCGTCGTAATTCAGAGAACTTGCTGAGTTAAAGGATTCGATGCGCTCTACCAGCACTGCGGCGCGCGTTTCTTTGCTTGCCGGTGCGTAGGCTGATTTATCCCACGCCTTGTTAATGCCGATATTTCTGGCGACGTTGGTGCTGTCAGCTGACGATAATGGCACCTCCATAAAGAGTTTCTTGTCGAGCATACGGAGACCATGTAACTTCGTTATTGGGTAGCCATTCTTGTCAACAACATGGCGAATCATGTCACGCAACTTAGCTGCGCAGGCTTTAGGCCGTTTAGCGTCGTACTCACCCATTGAGCCAATACACACGCGAGGGAACTCATGGCAGAGACGGATAAAACGAGACTCTGGTTCGTTGAAGTGATAAACCGGTGCGCCGACGATTTTACCGTGTGGCCATTCCGCTATCAGTGCGTCGTTCTCTTCACTCGTACCGCCAATCACGTCAGGAATAACAGCAAAAGCAAAACGTGGGTGATTCATCCAGCTGCCTACAAACTCGTAGTATTCATTCCAGTTAACAACACGCTTTTTTGTCCAGAAACTGAATGCTCCGTTATCAAGAGCGAAAGACTGAGTAACTTCACTGGCAAGTTTGAGTTGTCCAGGGTTAGCGAATGAAATAAACGCGTGCCGTCCTTTCCATGCCTTCAGCGCACAAGTATCTGGAGTGATTGGTCCTCCGTGGAAGTGGATCACTGAAAACCTCCAGAATAATTTGCGGCAAAGGAGCAACGTTTATTTCTGGAAATACAATTACGAACTCTTTGCTGGCTCATGTTCTGAACCCCGCGTCTGCTGGTAAGTTGTAATCAACGTTCGAATAGGTCTGGCGGTTAACTGACTGCTGCGTTACCCACTTCCCATCGACACACTCTGGACGGCCGTGCTTGTCCCACTTTGTGGCTTTTTGGAAATACTCCGCAAAGTTTTCAGGACCAAACAGTGTCTTAGGCCGCAGGTAATCGCTCATCTTCGGGTCTTTTGCCCATTTTGCCGTGGCATAGTCAGTAACCAGCATCAGGTCTTCAGCGCTGTACATGTCTGCCAGACGACCGCTGATGTAACCCATGACTGTTTTTAACTTTCCGCCACGGCCATAGGTCGATTCGGTTACGCGGTTGAAATGTTCAAGAACGCGAGCCGCAGGATTATTCGATTCGGTGTGGTCGGGTTGCGCAGCAACCGGACAAGAGTCTTTACCTGTAATCTCTGTAGTATTCTCTGTAGTACTCTCTGTAGGATCATCGTGCCAATTTGACCCGATGACATCGTGTCGTTTTGACCTGATGGGGCGTTTCAATTTGACACGTTCCATCGTGTCATTTTGACCTGATGGAACAGCGCATTTTGAACTCTTCGATTTGGTCACTTTGACTTCATCTAAAAGCTCGCTTTCGTAGTTGATGGTGTAGTAGTTCGTCATGTCGCGCTGAGACTTATTTAGTTGCTCAATTCGCAGCACGCCGAGTGCTTTCAGACGCGTGAAGGTGCGCTTCAACGTTGATTCAGACCAGAATGGGAACTGCTCCAGCCACTGCTCTGTCGTGTTGTAAATCCAGCGCACGCCGTCACGCTCCAGTCCGGACGTGGTTTCTTTCAGCCAGTAGTTCACCTGCTGCAACGCAATCGCCTCGTTCAGGCCAATGCTGAATGCAAGGTCAGGGTTTATCACTATCGGCCGGGATGGCATTAACAGGCTCATTGACGTCCTTTAGTTCTGTAAATTTGCGCTGGAATTGCTCAAGAGGGCTGAAGCACTCATGATCGTACCCTTCGCGAAGGTATATAACGCGTCGCGCAACGGGGTCCCATCTGATGACATGAACCGTGATGCCTCTGTGGTCTTTAAATCGCCTGTTAACTTCAGCCATTCATCACGCCCCTTCTCGTTCATCTGAAAGAAAGCCTCTACCATCTCGCTGCCAGCCTGGTAGTTGTGACCACACCCGGCACCACGTACTATCGCTTCATAGCCGAAGGGTGATTCTTTACCCACCAGCGGACGGCATCTGAATTGCTTCGCTGGTCTGAATCGGTTTAAACTGTTCATGCGTTAGTTTCTCCACTGATACGACACGCCACGACACCCGGAGCTGCACACTCGCGGGTGTCACTTCTTTTGGCTTTTCTTACGGCTGAACAGCGAGATAATCGCTGCAATTTCTTCTTCACGTGCTGCCAGGTGGCGGCGATGATGCTCACGGATTTCCTGAGCCTCGTACTGTTCAATTACTCCGTCTTCCAGAGCATTTTCGATAATCTGATCAACCTGTCCGCGAGCGGCTGAAGTGCGCATTGCACGGCTGAATAGATCAACGCGGTCCAGCTCTTCCATCTGCGGCATTTCCACCAGCAATGCGCCGCGACGTTTAGCGAAGTAATCCGCCAGATAAGACGTATTGGAGATGTCCTCCATCGCCTCCAGCTCGTTCACCTCAAAGAAGCGACAGCCGTTCTTTTCGTACAGGTTGTTGTTGAACTGCGTTACGGTCATTCCAAGCGCACCAGCCATCGCCTCACGACCGCCGGGATATGCTTTGCACATCGCCTTTACAACTTCTTTCTTGGTTTGCTCTACCATCTCTCTTTTCCTTTGGTAGTTAATGGAATTGGTCTTTTGCTTTATGGTGTCGCTAAAGCATCGGGCTCATCTGGACGACTTTTACTTGGAAATGGACGCACTTCTTCTGCCTCAATTTTCCCGTTCTCTTTAACCAGAATATTTACCTTCCGCTTATGCTTCAGGGCCTTGCTGATAGCGCTTTGGTAAACACCAAGTGCCTCAGCTGTTTTTGCCTGGCTATTTGCCAGAACATATTCAGAAAGTGGAATGATCTTCATTGGATATCCTCGTCATAAGCACACAAAGAAGTATCACTGCTAGTGATAACATTGTCAACACTAGCGGTGATTGGTGATTATTCCCTGCGGTGATAAATTATGAGAATGAAAAAGAAACCATTAACCGCAGAGCAGCTGGCGGACGCCGGAAGGCTAAAAGCGATTTTTGAAGCGAAGAAAAAGACACTTGGACTTTCACAAGAAACTCTTGCTGAGTTAATGGGAATGGGCCAAAGCGGTGTGGCTCAATTACTCAACGGAGCCAATGCGATAAACACAACTCATGCCGCTCAGTTCGCAAAGATTTTAGGTGTTAAGGTTGATGACTTTAGCCCTACACTCGCAGCTGAGATTTCTGCAATGTTTGAGGCTATAGCTAACGGCGGATCGCATTCATCAGTTTTCGAATATCCACTGTTAACAGATGTCCAGGCTGGTTCTTTCACTGCTGTTAACTCATACACTGAAAGAGATGCAAAGGAATGGGTATCGACGACTGTTAAAGCCAGTAATTCAGCGTTCTGGCTGGAGGTTTCAGGTCATTCAATGACGGCCCCACCAGGTGTGAAGCCCAGTTTTCCGGAAGGAATGCTGATTCTTGTGGATCCTGAACAGGATGTTGAAGTTGGTGATTTTTGTGTCGCCGGAATTTTTAATGACTCAGAAGTAACTTTCAAACGCTTCATCTGGGAAGACGGCAAACCTTGGCTTGAACCACTTAACCCAAGCCCAAGATATCAAGCCATTGAATGCAATGAACATTGCAGAATTATTGGCAAAGTAGTGAAGGCCCAGTGGCCTGAAAACATCTTCTCCTAAGGGCCATTCGGCCCTTTTTTATTAATTTTTTTCACCTTACATATCAATAATCTATCACCCCGCGTAATATTTTTATCACTCCAAGTGTTGACCATTTAATTACTATTGGTGATACTCACTTCACCAGCTAGTGATAAACACTCTCTGGTGAATGCCTCAGTACCATCCCTATTCTGGCGGCCCGTGTTACTCCGTTTACGGCAACCGCCAGCCTTTTAGGGCACAACAGGCAAGAGCGTTAACCGCACCACCCCTTTGCATTCCAATGAATGAGTGCATCGGTGTTAGCGCTCTTACCGTTGTGGCAATGCGGCTATGCGCACGTGACGAGGCCAACTTTCAATCATTTAAATGAAAGCATTCTTCGTAGTGTAACGTCGCCGGACTTGGCTGATCCGGCAGGTGGAGGCACCACCGCCACAATCAGGCACGAGTTGCGTGGAAAAGCTCAGTTGTAAACTCCTAGTTTACACCTGCACGGAGGTGGAAGCCCGCGCCGGAGACGTAACCGGCTCACAACAGGTAAGAGCATTGGCGATGAGCGGGCCAGCAAACAAGCCGCGAGCCGAGCCGGAGGCAAAAGCCAACCGTATCAGTGCTCTCACCGTTGTGGTGAATCCAAATGCTAGTTGGTGCGGTAACGGCCCACCAAGGCGACGAAGGAAATGCTGCCGTACAGCGCCACAACCCAATCTCATAGAAGAGATAGCTGTAGTTCTCTGTGTAGTCTTGGCGGTACCGGATTTCTCTCCATGAGGTCCTTACCGGTACCGCACTTTTTACACAACTGTAAGCGCACTTATCGTTCTCTTATGAGGCGGTGTCGTTAAATGCAAACAACGAGTGCGTTTTCAGTTGTGGAGAAACTTACCGGCGATGGCAGTCGGCCGCTTCACTAAGTGCCCTGCCCAGGGTGCTTATTGAAACGAAACCAAAACTTTTATTCGCCGTAAGGCGATGGATTCGTGCAACCAAAATTCAGCGCTGTGCAGAGCGCATATAACACGGAGAAACTAACGTGAGCTACATCCAGACACTATCGGGTAAGAAGTTCAATTACCAAACAGCTACTGCTGACGATATTGATATCGAAGATATCGCAACAGCGCTTTCTCACATCTGTCGATTTGCTGGGCACGTTCCTAATTTTTACAGCGTGGCGCAACATTCAGTTCTCACCAGTCTTCTTGTACCGGCTGAATTCGCTTTTGAAGCGCTTATGCATGATGCAGCTGAAGCCTATTGCCAAGATATCCCCGCACCGCTGAAAGCTCTTTTGCCTGACTATCGGCGCGTTGAGGATCGTGTTGATGGTCTCATCCGTGCAAAGTTCGACATCAATCCAGAACAAGCAGCGGTTGTTAAGTATGCCGATCTGGTGATGCTCGCTACCGAACGCAGGGATCTGGATATCGATGATGGTTCAGTCTGGCCAGTGCTCGAAGGCATTCCGGCGACAGATGCTTTCCAGATTACTCCCCTTCGTCCTGGTCAGGCTTTTGGTCTGTTCATTAACCGGTTCAACGAGTTGAAGGGAGCGCGCTAATGTACATGACAAGAGAACAAGTGATCGATGCAGCTCGTACCGCAGCAAAGTATCTTCCCGTTGCCTCCGCTCAGCTCATGAATGAACTGGCTAACCGCCTTGATATGACCAGCGCGGCATTGTGTGAATCGATGGGACAGCGTAAAGCGCTGGCGAAAGAAAATAACGAGCTGCGTGATGATGTTGTCTGCTGGGCCAAAGAATGTGACCGCATCGTTGAACGTCACACCAAAACCCGCAGCAACATGCACATGCTCGAAGCTCAGCGAGAATTGCGTGAGCTAACGCCCGTTACTGATTCAGTGATGAAAGAAGGAACTCTTTAATGGCCGCTAACTCATTCAAGCAAATGACCCAGGGCGGGATAATTAAACGCACTGACACTGGGATGTTTATCGGCCTTAACGATATTCATGTTCGTGACGGTTTCAACAAACGTCAGGACGATGATGAGCGTACACGCCTGGCAGATGATGATCTGTTCAACTATTTGATGAACGGTGGTTCAGTCCCTCCCCTGGAAGTTATAGCGCGTGATGAAGGTGGTGTGTGGGTTGTAGAAGGCCACCGCCGTCGCCGATGCTATGCACGCTGCGCGGAAGCAGGTAAGCCGGTAGACCGAATTCACATCATGCCGTTCAACGGTAACGATGTGCAGCGCCTGGCGCGCATCATGACCAGCAATAACCAGTTGCCACTCTCTGATGTTGAACAGGCAGCAGTAATTCAGGAGCTTCACAACGCTTTCAATCAGACCACCAGCGAGATTGCGAAGTTGGTCAATAAGTCTGTCGCTACCGTTGAAAAGCTACTCACTCTGAGCACCGCGAATTATGACGTTCAACAGGAAGTTAAATCCGGTGCCGTCTCGGTTGATGTTGCTGTTGACCGCGTTCGTGAGTATGGCGAACAAGCCGGTGAAGTTCTCCAGCATGATAAAGCGGTGGCCGCAGCCCAGGGAAAAACGAAAGTTACCCGCAGCTCTATCGCGCCAGAACTGAGCATTAAATCCGCGCGCCGTTTCGTCGAGCTGATGGCGCAAGCAACGATCAGTGATGAAGGCGTATTCACCCTCGAAGGTGCCGCGCTGGCTGAGGCCCTGTCCATTGTCGACGAACACAAATCTATTGCTGAAGCCCGTGAAACGTATCGCCTTTCACAACCCATCCCATCCGCAGAGGTGCGGGGCAAAACACTTCATGTCAGCCTCGGCGGTAAGGAGATCGGCACAGCTCCAATTTATCGCGGGAAGAACGTGACCCTTAACGGGATCGTCACCAGCCAATCAAAAGCAGTGGCCCATTTCGTAAAACTGCACCACCAGCAGATGGAGAACCAAAATGTCAGTAACTGATAATCGAATTACGGAAACGCAGTTAAATGATCTCCTTTGCCTGGCTGGGAAAATGCAGCAGAAAGCAGAAGCCGTTGATGACCGCGATACAGCCGTTATGGCTTATGCCGTTCAAACAGCCTGCACAGAACTCAATGAATTACGTAGTGAGCATGCCGCCGCAATGAGCACCATTACGGCAATCATTGAGATCCTCGGTACAAGCGACGAACTCAGAATTTCAGGTCAGGTTTCTGCACTACTCGCACAGCGTGACGCGCTGGCTGCGGAAAATGCGGGGCTGAAGTCAGCGGCGAAGACGGTCATCAAACTTAACAGGGAGCATGCTAAAGAGCGACACGGTAATAGTGATGTCGCTGAGTCGTGGAAATCCGTCAAAGTGCTGCGTAAAGCCAAGTCAGAAACCCAAGCCACCGATGCTTTCCTGGCTGAATTGCGGGCACAGGGTGTGGAGATGGCAGCCCAAAGTGATCAGTTTTCAACGTGGGTACAGCAGGACCTTCGCAGCTTCGCCATCAACATTCGCCAGGGAGCAGCACTATGAGCAAGGTGACATTCGTAGTCGACTTTGAAGAAGGGAAAGAGCCGCCGGTTCATTCGGGAATGACTATCTTCGGAGGCCATCTCTCTCGCGTGGAATTCGGTGATGCGCTGGAAGACAAGGTGGTTGCCGTATCTGATGGCCTACCATCGCCAAATGAAACCGCACTGCTGTTTGATGCTAACGGCGAAGGCTGGCTCATCGGATGGCGTTCCGTGTGGATGACGTTCGGGCAAAAAGAAACTGGCGAATGGCAGTGGACCTTTCAAAACGGCGAGATCGATGTTGATGATATGAACATTACGCATTGGGCATCAATACCAGAAGAGCCGGAGGCCGCTCAATGAGCAACTTTATCGATTCACATCTGACCGATGAGGTGATCAATGCAGCATTCGAAAACACGAATTTCGGCCGCAATGATTTCCGCACCATCCTGGCTGAAACAGTGATGAAGCGCGCTTCTGGTATGCACTCAGGTTGGACTGCAACCACCATCTGCATGAAGTTGGGGCTGCTCAGCAAAAGCACCAGGGCAACAAAGCTTGGCCTGACATTCGCATTCCATCACTACTATAAACCCTGCGTTCGTGAAGCTCTGAAGCCATCACAGGAGCGTGCAGCATGACCATTATCAAAGGCCAATTTATCAGCAGCCAGCGCTATCTGGATATGGGCATCGTTAACGACAGGGCCATTCGATTCAAGCGTTTCGTCGTAAATGTCCACCCGGTTGTATTGCGTGGTGTGCAGTACACGATCCTGATGGATGGTCACCACAACTACGCGGCGGCAAAACTGGCTGGCGTTGCACCTGATTACCGACCAATCACCAAAAAAGTGCTGCGTATTCTTGGTGAAATGTCAGATCGCGAACTTGAGGGCTTATTCATCAACAACGTTACTGACAGTAACTATTACGTCGTTGAGACAGGGGAGGTAGTAAGTGAACTTCTGCTGCCGGATACGTCCTGCAAATTTCAGGCACATGCTGGTAATCAGTGGATTTTCGGAGGTACAGCATGACTAAGACGGATAAGCAGGCGTTACGCCAAACAGCAGAGAAAGCCCAAGAGCATGCTGTGTTCAACATGGATATTCACTCGGGAACCGTACTGGAGCTGCTGGATGAGATGGATAAATGGCAGCAGGAATCATCAACATGGCAATCTGTAGCTGAAAAGCAATTGGCTATTGCAATTGAAGCAGAGAAGCGCATCGCTGAACTGGAGGCCAGAACGCTAACCGTGAAGCTGCCTGAGTACCGTAACTCTCCTGATATGCACACTAAGCAGTATTACGAAGCCGTAGGTTTTAATCAGGGTCTGGACGCCTGTGCCGAGGCAATTGGCGCAGCTGGCATAGCACTGGATACGGGGGAGTGAGTATGGCGGTTAAAATATTTCACGAACACTGCTTCTTTTGTGGGAGTGGCCTTGCTCCACTTGAGATGTATTACAAGGTCAAATGGCACCAGGCAAAAGGTTGCCGATGGGTTGATATCGGTAAGGCGTGTGAGACATGCGGTGAATCTCGAATGACTCGCATCGAAAGCCAAAAACGACCATTACCTGAGGTGGCGAAACAATGAACAGCAATAAATTAACAATCGAGCGTATCAGTGACCTTATCGCCCAGTACGAAAGCGATGGATTTAACGACGCCACAGATAGCGAAGTAATATCTGTGATTGCCGAGCTTCAGGAATATCGGAAAGCGGCAGAGCCCGTGGCATTTCGTTTAAAGTTAAAGCGCGCATGTGGAGCGGGAAATTGGCGTTACATAGATCATCGTCAGCCCGACGCATTCGAACTCGAGAACTGCGACATTGAATACCTACTCTCCACAACGCCAGCCCCAGCAGTAGAGGCGGTGCCGGTAGTGCCGGATGGTATTAACGACATCATTGAGCGCTTCCAGCATCAGGCCGACCACCTAAGCGACTGGCACCATATTGATGAGCACTCGTGCAAAGTTAACCGCCGTGACCTCATTACCGCACTGGACTTTATGAACGCCTGTCGCGCCGCCATGCCGCAACCTGTAAGTAATCGTGATGAGTTGACGGTGCATTCAGTGAGCGGATATTGCAGAAATCATCCTGATACGCAACTGATAAACCATCCAGACATGCATACCGCGTCAATACCTCCTCAGCCGGTAAAGTATTGCCCAAAATGCGACAGCCCAGGCGTTTCAGGGCGTAGAGGTGATGAAAAATGAGATATGTGTTTGACAGCAAAGCCATTAACGAGAGCCCTGAAATGCTTGTCGCCGCTCCTGACTATAAGGTTGGATCAGTGGGTGAGCGTTACTGGAGTGAGAATATTGATGGCGAGAGAGATTTCGTTAGAAAGAAAATATACTTTTCAGCAAACATTGAAGAATCCGTGTCATGGATTCTGAAAAATAAAGGTAGATACAGAGAGCCTGAAACCTGGATCTTCGACGTGACGATTAATTGGTGCTCAGGGCCAGCAATAGTCACAGATAAAATAGCTTCTGTAGTGCGTTGTAAATTCGCCAAGTGCGGACTGCCAGATGGTGATGTCCAATTCATTGAATGCACGCTCCCAGTGGATTGGGATGGAAAAGTAAATGCTATCGATTGTGAGTTCACGGCGGAGTCTCAGCAGGTGGCCAAATGACTCCACTACTTTGCCCATTTTGCGAATCGATCGCGCTTAGTATTGGCACCTCGTTCAGTTTCCGGGGAAAGATGCGCTACGTCTCATGCTCGTGTGGCGCTCAAGGGCCAGAAAAGCGAACTAAATTTGAAGCGATTTCTGCATGGAATAGCAGAATGAGAGTATGGGTTTATGACCCGGAAACACTGAACGGACAGGAAGAACGCAGGAGAACGGAGACTTATATTTATCACCTTAAGCAAGATGGTTTCACGCCAGAGCTTTTCGAAGCACCGCAGCAGGAGGTGAAGTCAGAAGCAAAAAAGTAGATCGCTGCGAGGTATGCGTTGAAGGTGCCCGCGGTGGGTGTGGAACTTGTATCTTTAGTAAATAACCGGGTGCAGCTGGTTAAGTGGAGAAGATAATCATGAGCGGACAAATCCAACGTTTTCTTACCCCGGACGACCTTTATCAGTTAACTGGTTATCGCCGCCCTTCCCTTCAGTGCAAAGCCCTGAAAGAAAGTGGTGTTTTTTTCGTTCCGCGCAGGGATGGAAGACCAGGCACGACATGGGAGCATGTTTCAAACCCTGTCGGCCTGAAACTGGTAACAAGTAATCCAGAGGAAGAAGAACCGAACTTTAAGGATATGTAATGCCAAGATCCCGCAAAAACTCAGAAGATAACTGGATGCCGCCCCGGGTTCGCCGGGGTAAATCAGCTTATGAATTCAGAACACCTGACGGGAGAACTGTCAGGTTATGCAATCCTGACCTTACCAAAGCTCAGGTTTGGTCGGCCTACGAGAATTTCATTAACGATATAAAGGTTGGATCAAACTTCCATGCTCTATGCGAAGAATTCTTTAATTCGGGAGACTTTCACGAATTGGCCACAGAAACGCGGAAGGATTATCGGAAGTATGGTTCAAAAGTGAATGTGGTCTTTGGGAAAATGAAACCGGACAACATCAAACCCGAACATATTAGGAAATATATGGATAAGCGAGGGGTTAAGAGCAGGGTTCAAGCAAACCGAGAAAAGGCATTTATATCCAGGGTTTTCAGATGGGCGTATGAACGTGGAAAGGTGAAGATGAATCCTTGTCAGGGTGTGAAGCAATTTAAAGAACAGGCTCGCACCCGCTACGTTACAGATAAGGAGTTTGAAGCACTTTTCAGCGTTGCACCAACGCCGGTTAAAATAGCGATGGATCTGGCTTATTTATGTTGTGCGCGCCAGGGCGATATTCTTGATCTGAAAAAGAATCAAATCCTTGATGAAGGGATCTTAATTCAGCAAAGCAAAACAGCAGTAAGTCAGATAAAGGCATGGACAGAACGCCTGGCAAACGCGATAAGCCTGGCTGATTCTCTCCCGCTGAATAGTGGAATGGTGAGCCTTTATGTCATCCACCAGCAGTCAGGGTCACGTTACACTCGAGATGCTTTTAATGCTCAGTGGATGAAATCAAAGAAGTTAGCGTCAGAGAAGTTCCCGGAGCTGGAGTTCAACTTCACGTTCCATGATTTAAAGGCAAAAGGGATATCTGATCTTGAAGGAACCCTGCATGAGAAACAGGAAATTTCTGGCCACAAAAATGCATCACAGACGGCAAGGTACAATCGAAAAATATCTGTAGTGCCAGTTGTCGGAGGGCAGTAATGCCCTCTTTCTGTGGCGAAGCTGAATGGCGAAACAATGGCGATTGGTGAAATTCAGACAATAAAAAACCACCCGTAGGTGGTTTACACGACACTGCTTATCATTGATTTTATTCTTTTTTTCCCATGGTAGCCGGAGTGGGACTTGAACCCACACAGCGCGAACGCCGAGGGATTTTAAATCCCTTGTGTCTACCGATTCCACCATCCGGCCTCGGGAATAAAGTGGAGGCGCGTTCCGGAGTCGAACCGGACTAGACGGATTTGCAATCCGCTACATAACCGCTTTGCTAACGCGCCAAATTACTCACACCCGCAATTGCCGATGCTTTTAAACTGGAGCGGGAAACGAGACTCGAACTCGCGACCCCGACCTTGGCAAGGTCGTGCTCTACCAACTGAGCTATTCCCGCAGATCAGATGACTAACTTAATCATTTGATTTTGTTACCGTCTGGCAAGCTGTGCTGCCGTTCGATGCGTTGCATTCTACTTACCTGACGCAATGAGTCAACGTTAATTTTCACCGCAGCGGATCGTTTGATGAAATTTACGTCGAAACGATCACTGTTCAAGCAAATCGCCGCGCGCTGCATTCAAATACTGGAACATTGACCACAGCGTCAGCACCGCCGCGACCATAAACAGACCGATGCCTGCCCACTCTACCCACTCGTTCGGACGCCACAGCATCCACACCAGCGCCGCCATTTGGGCCGTGGTTTTGACTTTACCAATCCATGACACCGCCACGTTGCTGCGTTTACCCAGCTCCGCCATCCATTCACGCAGTGCGGAAATGATAATTTCACGGGCAATCATGGTCGCGGCCGGGAGGGTCACCCACCAGGAGTGATAATGTTCGACGACCAGCACCATCGCGATGGCGACCATGACCTTGTCGGCAACCGGGTCGAGGAACGCCCCGAAACGGGTGCTCTGGTTCCAGCGACGCGCCAGATAGCCGTCAAACCAGTCAGTTATCGCCGCAACGAAGAAGATAAACGCACAGGCAAACGGAGCCCAGACGAAGGGCAGATAGAACGCCAGCACGAAAAATGGGATCAGGATGACGCGGAACAATGTGAGCAACGTAGGGATATTAAATTGCATGGCGACGGTAACTATCTGTTGTCAGTAAAATTAGCCCTATGTTGCTACAGAGCCCCTAATGTTTCAACGAGTAGAAGATCTTTTCTGCCAGACCGTGCGAAATGCCCGGCACTTTCGCAATATCTTCGACGCTCGCTTTTTGCAGACCTTGCAGCCCGCCCATATATTTCAACAGCATCTGACGACGCTTCGGCCCCACGCCCTCAATGGTCTCAAGGGTACTGGTACTTTTCACTTTCGCCCGTTTTTTACGGTGCCCGGCGATAGCGTGATCGTGCGATTCATCGCGAATGTGCTGAATGACGTGCAACGCGGGCGAATCGGACGGCAGGTTAAAGCCCTCACCTTCCGGTTCGAAGTACAGTGTTTCCAGACCGGCTTTACGGTCACTGCCTTTGGCCACCCCGAGCAGCAGCGGATGCTGTTTGTCCCAGTTGACCTCAAGCTCGGCAAAAACCTGCTTCGCCTGACCTAACTGCCCTTTCCCGCCGTCAATCAGAATCACGTCGGGGATTTTGCTCTCTTCGATATCTTTGCCATAACGACGGCGCAGCACCTGATTCATCGCCGCATAGTCATCGCCAGGCGTAATGCCGGCAATGTTGTAGCGACGATATTCCGCACGCAGCGGGCCGTTGCTGTCAAACACCACGCAGGACGCCACGGTTTGCTCGCCCATGGTGTGACTGATGTCAAAACACTCCATGCGCTTCACTTCCGGCAGCTTGAGCTGTGTCGCCAGCGCCTGCAGACGCTGATGGATGGTCGACTGCTGCGAAAGCTTAGTGACCAGCGCGGTCGCCGCGTTGGTCCGCGCCAGCTTCAGGTAACGCGCACGATCACCGCGCGGCTTGGTCTGAATATTGATGCGTCGGCCAGCAAGTTCTGAAAGGGAATCAGCCAGCAGTGTTTTGTCGCCAAGATTAAAATCGAGCAGGATTTCGCCCGGCAGTGTACGCGCCTGGCTGCCTTGCAGATAAAACTGACCGACAAACGTTTCAACCACCTCGACAGGCTCGGTGCCCGCCGGGACTTTCGGGAAATAACTGCGGCTGCCGAGCACTTTACCCTGACGGATAAACAGCACATGAACGCAGGCCATGCCGCCGTTAAAGGCCACACCGATCACATCCAGATCGTCGCCTTCGTTAGAAACGAACTGTTTTTCTGTAACGCGACGCACTGCCTGAATCTGGTCACGAATGCGTCCGGCTTCCTCAAACGCCAGCGACTGGCTGGCTTTTTCCATCCGGGCCACCAGCTGATTCACAACCTGCTCGTCTTTTCCGGCCAGAAACAGGCGCACGTATTCAACCTGCTGCGCGTACTCGTCTTCGCTCACCAGCCCTGCAACGCACGGTCCGAGACAGCGGCCAATCTGATATTGCAGACAGGGACGCGAGCGGTTGCGGTAGACGCTGTTTTCACACTGACGAATCGGGAAGATTTTCTGCAACAACGCCAGTGTCTCACGAACCGCGTAGCCATTCGGGAACGGACCGAAATATTCGCCTTTCGCGTGCTTCGCGCCGCGGTGCATCGCCAGCCGCGGGTGGGTATCGCCACTCAGGAAAATAAACGGATAGGATTTGTCATCGCGCAACAAAACGTTATAGCGCGGCTGATAGAGCTTGATGTAGTTATGTTCAAGCAACAGCGCTTCCGTTTCGGTGTGCGTAACAGTGACATCTATCTGGGAAATTTGCCCGACGAGCGCTTCGGTTTTGCGTGAGCCAAGGTTGCTACGAAAGTAGCTGGAAAGGCGTTTTTTGAGATCTTTGGCTTTGCCGACGTAAATAACCGTGCCGCCAGCATCGTACATACGATAGACGCCGGGCTGACTGGTCACGGTTTTTAGAAAGGCTTTTGAATCAAATACATCACTCACTGACTTGCTAACGACTCCGCATTACACAGGCCATGGCGAATTGCCAGGTGAGTCAGCTCAACATCGCCATGAATGTTTAATTTGCTAAACATACGATAACGATAGCTGTTCACCGTTTTCGGGCTGAGATTCAATTGTTCTGAAATCTCAGTCACCTTCTGACCTTTGGTGATCATCAGCATAATCTGCAATTCACGTTCAGACAAACTGGCAAACGGGGATTCCGTTGATTTTGGCTCAATTTGACTCAGCGCCATTTGCTGAGCGATATCTGACGCGATGTAACGCTGTCCCGCAAATACGGAGCGGATGGCGTTGACCACCTCCTGTGGTGCGGCACCTTTAGTAAGGTAGCCTGCGGCCCCAGCTTGCATCACTTTTGCGGGCAGGGGGTTTTCCGTGTGTACGGTTAACATGATGACTCGAGTATCTGTGGTGGAGCGCGCAATCTTGCGCGTGGCTTCCAGCCCGCCAATACCTGGCATATTCATGTCCATGAGCACGACGTCAACCGGGTTTGCGCGGCACCATTTCACCGCATCTTCGCCACAGCCAACTTCACCAACAACTTTAATACCCTTTATATCTTCGAGAATGCGTCGTATCCCTGCGCGCACTAGTTCGTGGTCATCAACAAGAAGGATGTTGATCAAAGGAATAATCTCCAGAATAGGGATAACGCAACTGCCTCTAAATTCGCGTCCATATTAACGGGTTTTATCTCGACAATGAAAGGTAAAAAATTTCTCATTTAGGAATTTACTTGGCCTTCTGGAAATTAGAATTTACATCTACTGGAAACATCCACAAAACAGTCAGATACGACAACCCTGTTTTTAAACGCCTGCCTTCAACAATTTTCTGAAAACACGCGTTTTACATTGATGATAAATACACTCGAAAAAATGTAACAACAATTAACGGGGCTTGAACCAGAAAGAAACAAATAAGCATTAGGCGATTTCTTGTGCGCGATTAATATGTGTAAGCACCTCAGATCAGAGGACAAAAATCCCGCGCTCCCGTTTTTACTGATCCCTGTGGTATACTGCGCGACCTTTACTGAAACACCCCCCGCGTATGCGCGCTGAAATCCAACGAGGAAATAGATGAGCACTCCTGATTTTTCCACTGCTGAAAATAATCAACAATTGTCCCAAGAAGTTTCTTGCCTGAAAGGACTGCTGGCGCTGATGTTGCAGGCGATGGGTCAAGCAGACGCAGGACGCGTGATTCTTAAAATGGAAAAGCAAATCACGCAGATGGAAGATGAAGCTCAGGCGGCCGTATTTTCCAGCACCGTTAAGCAAATTAAACAAGCTTACCGCCAGTGATTCAATACCGGCTGCGATTCATCGCAGCCGGTTTCGCATTGGGTGCGGTCAGATAATCCCAATCGCGGCGGCATAACAGGCAATCTGCGTTTTGTTTGGCGCGTTAAATTTCTTCTGCATATTCTTCTGATGGAAATTCACCGTATTCTCGGATATCGACAAGATTATCGCTATTTCCGATGAAGTCTTCCCTTCCGCCGTCCACTTCAAAATTTCCAGTTCGCGCTTACTGAATTTCATTTCCGGCGCCGTCACCATCGTATCTTCCATTCGCACCAGCGAAGCAAGACTGAACTCCATCAACGCCTGCAGCCGCATTTCGGTTTCATCGTCTGATAACGGGTTGGCCTGGTTGCTCTGCCGCGATACCGATAAAAAACCTAGCGCACGATTGGGCAGCATCAGCGACTGCGTTATTCCTCGACGTAAACCGTGATCACGCGCCGCATCCCAGAACGCTGGCGTTTCGCTGAATAAGCACTCGCTCCACGGCAGATGCCCGTTGCGGTAATTTTCGGCTTTCAGCACCGGATCGATGGTGAAATAATTTTCGGCCTGGTAATGGTCCATCCATGCTTTGGGATAGGTGGTGTGCAAGGAGAGTTTGGGGCGGGTGAAGGGAACCGGATGGCGCACGCATAGGGCGAACCAGTCATATTCCAGTGAGTGAGTTTGCTGTTGCAAAATGGCATAGACCTGGTCATTTGCCGTGGCAGACTGAAATTGTTGCGATATATCCTTCCGCCACTGAAAAAAATCGATGTCCCTCATACCTGACGAAAAAACTCCTGAGTGATTATCATTCCTATGAATACAACAAGCTAACACATAAACCTTATTTATATATATAAAATATCCTGCTAAGCAGAAATAATCTGAAATATGCCGCTTTAACAGGACAAACAGGTGGATGAGCAGAATTTGCTTACGTTGCAGAGCGCAATGGGTGGCGGTTAGAAAGGGAGATTTAACTTAAGTAAAATTTCTGACTGACAGGAATGCGTGGCCCGGCGTTACCAGGCCACGTGGCTTTACTGCATGAGGAATTTTTCGAGGAACTGACGGGTACGCGGCTGCTGCGGATTAGCAAACAGTGATTTCGCGTCGCCTTGCTCCACGATCCTGCCCTGATCCATGAAAATGGCACGGTCGGCGACGTCGCGCGCAAAGCTCATTTCGTGGGTTACAATCACCATCGTGCGTTTCTCCTGAGCCAGCTGGCGAATGGTGCTTAACACCTCGCCCACCAGCTCCGGATCCAGCGCAGAGGTCGGTTCATCAAACAGGATGACGTCCGGACGCATGGCCAGCGCCCGGGCAATGGCCACACGCTGCTGCTGCCCACCGGATAAGCGTCGTGGATAGCTGGTTTCTTTGCCCGACAGCCCCACTTTCGCCAGCAGTTCGCGCGCCAGCGTGGTCGCTTCGCTTTTGCTTTCCCCTTTGACGATCACCGGCCCTTCAATGATGTTTTCCATCACCGTGCGGTGCGGGAATAAATTGAAGTTCTGAAACACAAATCCGACATGCTGGCGTAAGTTGCGAATCAGCCCTTTTTGCTGACTCAACGGACGCGCGGCGTCGATGGTGATATCACCCACCCGAATCGTGCCGCTTTCCGGCTGTTCCAGCAGGTTGATGCTGCGCAGCAGCGTCGTTTTTCCCGAGCCGCTCGGCCCGATAATCGCCACCACTTCGCCCTCTTTCACTTCCAGATCGATCCCGTGCAGCACCGTCTGACCGTGGAATTTTTTGACCAGGTTTTTAACGTCGATAGCACTCATTTCGGGTCACGCTCCTGGCGGTTCAGCTGGTTTTCGAAGTAGTTCTGTAATGCGGACAGCACGGTCGCCATCACCCAGTAAATCAGCGATGCGGCCAGGTACATGGTGAACACTTCCAGCGTACGCGAGGTGATAAGCTGCGCCTGGCGGAACAGTTCCGGCACCTGAATGGTTGCCGCAAGCGAGGTGTCTTTCACCAGGCTAATGAAGCTGTTCGACAACGGCGGTAGCGCTACACGTGCGGCCTGCGGCAGGATCGCGCGACGCAGCGTTTGCCATGGTGTCATGCCGATACTCGCCGCGGCTTCCCACTGACCTTTATCAATCGAGGAAATCGCCGCACGCAGCGTTTCAGAGGTATACGCCGCGGTATTGAGCGACAGGCCAATCATCGCGGCCGGAATCGGATCCAGCTCGATACCAAACTGCGGCAGACCGTAATAGATCATGAACAGCTGGGCGATGAGCGGCGTACCGCGGAAAATCGAGGTGTAAAAACGGGCAATCCAGCGTACCGGCCCGATGGCAGACATGCGCATCAGCGCCAGGATAAAACCCAGCACCAGGCCGAAGAACATCCCGCCAATACTCAGTTGTAGCGTGAACACCGCGCCTTTGAGCAAATAAGGCAGCGAATCGATAACCAGTTGGATACTTTCTTGCATTATGGCTTCTTTTTATACGTGTGGATGATAGGCAAACAGCGCCGGAGCGCCGCCGGTGTGCACAAACAGAATCGGGCCTTCATCCTTAAAGCGTTTCTGGCTGATGCCGTCAATGAGTCCGGCCATCGCCTTACCGGTGTACACCGGGTCCAGCAAAATCCCTTCCAGGCGGGCCAGCAGTTTCACCGCTTCCATGCCTTCGTCGTTTGGCGTGCCGTAGCCCGGCGCGAAATAGTCATCCCAAAGCGTGATGTCCGCGTTGGCCTTCAGCTCGAGGCTTTCTGCCACCGCCTGTTGCAGCGTGACCACTTTCGGTTTCTGATCGGCAACGCTTCGGGAAACGGTGACGCCAATCAGTTCGACATCGGGCATCAGTTGTTCTAAACCGACAGCCAGACCCGCGTGGGTGCCTGCGCTACCGGAGGCGACCACAACAGACGAGAGCGACACGGCGCCTTCACATTGCTGGGCGATTTCCAGCGCGCTTTCAACATAGCCCAGCGCACCCAGTGCGTTAGAGCCGCCGACCGGGATCACATACGGACGAAAGCCCTGGGCTTCGACGCGGGTCGCCAGCGCTTCCATCTGACGATTGGGGTCAGTCAGTGCATCGCACATCTCGACCTGCACGTTGAAATAATCCAGCAGCAGGCGATTGCCGTTGCTCAGATAGTTTTCTGCTTTGGTGCCAATCGGGTTTTCCAGCAGCGCGATACAGTTCAGGCCAAGCTTCGCCGCCACCGCCGCCGTCTGGCGCACGTGGTTGGACTGAATCGCCCCCGCGGTAATCAGCGTATCCGCGCCTTCACGCAGCGCATCTGCGGCGAGAAATTCAAGCTTACGCAGCTTGTTGCCGCCCATCGCCATCGGCGTGACGTCATCGCGCTTAATAAGAATTTCGCGGCCCAGGTAGTCGGACAGACGCGGCAGGTATTCCAGCGGCGTCGGTGCACCAATAAATTCCAGCCGTGGGAAGCGAGTAAGGTTTTGCAGTGACATAGCACCTCCTGATTTTCTTTTTATTATGCACACAGTTGCGGGCGAAATAAAAAAAGGTGCTCTTAAGAGCACCTTTTAAGTGATTAGCTGGGTGGTTTGTAGGCAAGAGGCCAATTGTGCGGCCTGATGCCCTCACCCACTCCTCTCCGACAGAGAGCGCTAACCGTTTTACTTTTATTTGGTGACGTCAGCGCCGAACCATTTTTCAGACAGCGCTTTCAGACTACCGTCTTTCTGCATCTCCGCCATCGCGGCATCAATGGCTTTCAGCATGTCTTCGTTGCCTTTACGCAGCGCAACACCAGACTCCTGACGGGAGAATGCTTCACCGGTGACAGCCAGCGTATTGTTGGTTTTCTTCACCAGATCCAACGCCGCCAGACGGTCAACCAGAATGGCATCGATACGGCCTACGCGCAGATCCTGGTATTTCGTCGGATCGTCATCATAGGTACGCACGTCTACGCCCTGCACGTTCTGGCGCAGCCACTCTTCGTAGTTAGTACCCAGACCCACGCCGACTTTTTTGCCTTTCAGGTCAGCCGCGGTCTTGATAACGCCTTCGTTGCCTTTTTTCACCAGCGCCTGAACACCGGACACGGTATACGGCGTGGAGAAGTCATACTTCTTCTTACGCACGTCAGAAATGGTGACCTGGTTAATCACCACGTCGATACGTTTGGAATCCAGCGAGGCCAGCATCCCGTCCCATTTGGTCGGTTTAAGGTCCGCTTTCACGCCCAGATGCTTCGCCAGCTCCTGTGCGAATTCCACTTCAAAGCCGGTCAGTTTGCCGTCATCGCCCTGGAAGCTAAACGGAGGATACGTGCCTTCCAGGCCCACGCGCAGTGAACCGCGCTCTTTAACCTGGCTCAGCAGGTTTTCTGCCGCGAAGGTTTTCACGCTCGCCCCGGCGACCAGCGCCACGGCCATCATTCCCATCAGAGCCTGACGGCCCATAAATGCTAATTTCATCATTCCCCCGAAAATTCGAATTTTTTGCAGTGTAAGACGTTTGGGAAAAACAGCTAATACCCGTCCGTTATATGCCATTCAAATTTAATATAACTCAGAGATTGCCTGATACGCGAACTTCTGCTGGCCCACCACCGCGCGCAGGTTTTTGAATTGCGCATATTTTCGCAGCGCGATGCGGTAATTATTGGTGCTGGTCTGCGGAAGCCACGGCGCAAGATTTTCGTCCGCTTCGCCATCGAGCAGTTCGCGGTCGATTTTCAGGGCCGACAGATGATTGCCGAGGCGACGCAGGCGCACCACATATTCGCGCACGGTGCCTGGACTCATGTCAGTTTGTTCGAACAGATACTGTTTAAAGCCGAGGATATCGAAGAAGTCGCTCTGCTCTTTGCAGTGCAGATCGCCGCAGAAACGGCACAGCGCGACCCACTCGCGGCGCTCCTGCAGCCAGTCGGCTTCGTCCATTAAGGTATCGAGGCGGGAAATGGCGATTTTGTTGACGATTTCCCCGCTGCGCACAAGCGTAATGCGATCAAGCATTTTGTGGCAGTGGGCACAATGCGTCTGGCTGTGTTTGAAGTCTTTGAGATAGCGGCTTAAAGGCCGTCTTTTTACCTGCTGCACCGTCATGATAACTCCTGGTAGTCAATGCTATGTGCGGCATTACTCCAGGAGCGACGGCTTAACCGCCTTCCTGGTACCGACCCAGTTTTGTTCGCAAACGCTTGATGGCCTGACTGTGAAGCTGACTGACGCGCGACTCTCCCACTTCCAGCACCGCTCCAATCTCTTTGAGATTGAGCTCTTCCTGGTAGTAGAGCGTCAGCACCAGCTGCTCACGTTCCGGTAACGCTTCAATTGCGTCCATCACGCGCTGACGCAGGTTGCCTTCCATCAGTTGATGGAGCGGGTTCTCCTGTTGATTCTCTTCAGTCACCAGCTCGATACTGTCGCCGTGCTCTTCCCGCCACTCGTCGTAGGAGAAAATCTGGCTGTTATTGGTATCCAGCAGCATCTGTCGATACTCTTCAACAGCAATGCCAAGGCGCTGTGCGACTTCTGTTTCCGTCGCGTTGCGTCCCAGCTCCTGTTCCAGTTGACCCATCGCCTGCGCCACTTCTCGGGCATTGCGGCGGACGCTGCGCGGCACCCAATCGCGGCTGCGCAGTTCGTCCAGCATCGCGCCACGTATGCGCTGTACTGCATAGGTGGTAAATGCCGTGCCTTGCAGAGCATCGTAACGTTCGACGGCATTCAATAACCCAATGCCGCCCGCCTGAAGCAGATCGTCCAGTTCCACGCTCGCGGGCAGGCGCACCTGAAGGCGCAATGCTTCGTGTCGCACCAAAGGGACATAACGCTGCCACAGCGAGTGTTTATCCATTACACCTTCAGCGGTATACAGTGAATTCACGATAAACAGCCCTGCAATAGTTGAGTTATCGGCATGATTATCCGTTTCTGGAGGGATTTTAATCGACGGAATAGTGGCTAAAAGGAGGGGTTATTTGGAGAGTTAAGTAAAACTCTAAAACGAAAAAACCCCGCCGAAGCGGGGTTGAGTAGCAAAATCAGGATTAGCCCTGCAGCAGAGACAGAACCTGCTGTGGAACCTGGTTTGCTTTAGCCAGCACGGAGTTACCGGCCTGCTGAATGATCTGCGCTTTAGACATGTTGGACACTTCGGTCGCATAGTCGGCGTCCTGAATACGGGACTGCGCTTCAGACAGGTTGGTGGTGGTGTTGTTCAGGTTGGTGACCGCAGAACCCAGACGGTTCTGGATAGCACCCAGAGAAGAACGGAATTTATCGACGGATGCGATAGCTTCATCCAGTTTAGCCAGTGGGTTGGCAGTCGAGCCGGTAGTCAGGCTGCTCAAGTTAAGGCTGGTAGTATCAACGGTGAATGCTGCAGTATCGGTAGCGGTAGTTGTATCTGCTGACTGAGCATCGAGTGCGATATAATAATCTTTACCAGTAGTTACCGTACTTTCAAAACCATTTGCTTTCAGATTATTCACTTCTGCGGCATTGGCAGGTGTGATTGTAACTTTAGCAAAGAGATTACCATTATCATCTTGGTAAACTTCATCATCTGTGAATGCTACGCTACCATTTGCAACACCCAGGCGAGTAGCTAAAGCATTCCCTGAACCTTCGGTAACGCTTGCTTTAGTAACACTTGTTGTGGCGCCGTAGTAAGAAGTAAAGTCAGCTGCGGCTGTATCTAATGTACCCTTAGCATTCTGTGGACCATTTACGTTAAAGCTGTCCAGACCCAGAGTCTTGGAGTCGATTTTCTTCAGGTCGATATCGATGGTTTCGCCATCGTTCGCGCCAACCTGGATAGACATTTTGCCGTCTTTTGCCAGAACGTTCACGCCGTTGAACTGAGTCTGACCGGATACGCGGTCAATTTCTGACAGACGGGATTTAATTTCGTCCTGGATTGAAGACAGGTCGGAATCAGAGTTAGTCCCGGTAGAAGCCTGAACGGTCAGCTCACGTACACGCTGTAAGTTGTTGTTGATTTCGGACAGTGCGCCTTCAGTGGTCTGTGCCACAGAGATACCGTCGTTGGCGTTACGCGCAGCCTGAGTCAGGCCCTTGATGTTAGAGGTGAAGCGGTTAGCAATCGCCTGGCCCGCCGCATCGTCTTTCGCGCTGTTGATACGCAGACCAGAAGACAGACGCTCAATGGAAGTCGACAGAGCAGACTGGTTTTTGTTGATGTTGTTCTGAGTGATCAGCGAGAGGCTGTTGGTATTGATGACTTGTGCCATGATTTCGTTTCCTGTGTTTCAAATCTGTGGTTACGGTTTGGGTTTCCACCCGTCGGCTCAATCGCCGTCAATGTGGTTATCGTCGCCCTCCCACTAACCTTTAGATTTTTTTTCACAAACACTGGAATAATTTTTTAGCCGCCGAAATAGTCTTCCCTCTTGCCTTTATTCCCGCCATTAAAAAAAGAAAATTAAACGTAAACTTTGCGCCAATCCCGCCGATAACCCCGGTATTCATTCTACATGTCGCTACATTAAGGAATAAATATGGCAAGTATTTCTACGCTGGGAGTGGGGTCGGGTCTCGATTTAAGCAACATCCTGGATAGCCTTGAAGCCGCTGAAAAAGCCGGGCTGAAACCTATTTCTACTCAGCAGTCTTCTTACACCGCGAAACTGAGCGCATACGGAACCTTAAAAAGCGCGCTGGTCTCTTTCCAGACTGCCAACACCGCGCTGAATAAAGCCGATTTGTTCACCGCGACCACCACCAGCAGCAGCTCTTCCGCATTCAGCGCCACCACCACCGGCAGCGCCATTGCTGGGAAATACACCATTAGCGTGTCGCAACTGGCGCAGGCCCAGACGCTGACCACTACCGGCACCCAGACCGACAGCAAAACCGCGATTGCCAGCGCTGACAGCAGCATCACTATTCAGCAAGGCGGCGGCAAAGATCCGGTTAAAATTGATATCAGCGCCGCCAACTCTTCCCTGAGCGGCATCCGCGATGCAATTAACAAAGCCGACGCGGGTGTCAGCGCCAGTATCATCAACGTCGGTAACGGTCAGTACCGTCTGTCTGTCACTGCCAACGATACCGGCTCCGACAATGCGATGACCATCAGCGTCAGCGGCGACAGCGCCCTGCAAAGCTTTATGGGCTACGACGCGTCCGGCAATGGCGGCATGGAAGAGTCCGTTACCGCGCAGAACGCCAAACTCAAAGTTAACAATGTTGATATCGAGAACAGCAGCAACACCATCAGCGATGCGCTGGAAGACATCACGCTGACGCTGAACGACACCACCACCGGCAACCAGACGCTGACGATTGCGAAAGACACCTCAAAATCTGAAAGCGCCATTAACGCGTGGGTCACGGCCTATAACGCCCTGCAAGATACGTTCTCCTCGCTGACCAAATACACCTCGGTCGATGCCGGAACCGATGCCCAGGACACCAGCAATGGCGCTCTGCTCGGCGACAGCACGCTGCGTACCATCCAAACCCAGTTAAAAAGTATGTTGTCCAGCTCCACCGGCAGCTCAGCGTATAAAACCCTGGCGCAGATTGGCATCACTTCTGACCCCAGCACCGGCAAACTGACCGTTGACAGCACCAAGCTAGAAAGCGCACTGAAAACCAACTCCGCCGACATCAAAGACATGTTTGTCGGCGACGGCAAAACCACCGGCATCACCACCACCATGGGCAGTAACCTGACCAGTTGGCTCTCGACGACCGGGATTATTCAGGCCGCGACCGATGGCGTGAGCAAAACCCTGAACAACCTGACCACCCAGTACAACGCTGCCAGTGACCGTATCGACACCATGATGGCGCGTTACAAAGCCCAGTTCACCCAGTTGGACGTTCTGATGAACTCGCTGAACTCCACCAGCAGCTATCTGACGCAGCAGTTCGATACGTCTTCCAGCAGCAAAAGCTAATTAAATACGCTCAGGAGCTAACATGTACGGCGCAAAAGGCACACAGGCCTACGCAAAAATCGGAGTCGAAAGCGCAGTAATGAGCGCAAGCCAGCAACAGCTGGTGACTCTGTTGTTTGATGGTGCACTCAGCGCACTGGTGCGCGCGCGCCTGTTTATGCAAGACAACAACCTTGAGGGGAAAGGCCTTTCCCTCTCTAAAGCCATCAACATCATCGAGAACGGCCTCAAAGTTGGGCTCGATGAAGAGAGTAAAGATGAGCTTACGCAAAACCTGATTGCTCTGTACGCCTATATGGTAAGGCGTCTTCTGCAGGCCAATCTGCGTAACGAGGTGTCTGCCGTTGAAGAGGTAGAGGCCCTGCTGCGCGATATCGCTGATGCCTGGAAGGAAGTTGCCCTCTCGCCCACTCTGATTCAGGACGCCGTCTAATGAGCACTGCACCGCAACTCTATAGCCTGTACCAGCAGCTGCTTGACCGAAGCCTCGTCATGCTGCGATTCGCCACAGAAGGACAATGGGACGAACTGATCGCCTGTGAAATGGAGTATGTCAGTGCGGTGCAAAAACTGGCCGAAATCACGCAACAAACGGCGCCGTCGACCGCCATTCAGGATCAACTGCGACCGGTACTGCGCGCTATCCTCGATAACGAAACCGAGGTCAAGCGCCTGCTGCAGGCGCGAATGGAGGAGCTGGCAAAACTGGTAGGCCAGTCCACCCTTCAGAAATCGGTCCTCACGGCTTATGGCAAACAGGGCGGTCACGTTCTGGTGCCACAGGAAACCCGCGACACGCCAACCAATTGATTCGCTGGCGCGCACAGCGCGCCAGGCGTTTTTCTGCTTTGTATTCCATACTAGAGTCTCCTTGTCACACGGAGTCTGTGTATGCGCAATCCTACCCTGTTGCAATGTTTTCACTGGTATTACCCCACTGGCGGTGAACTGTGGCGAGAGGTCGAAGCGCTTGCGCCCAATCTCAATGAAATTGGCGTCAACATGGTTTGGCTGCCTCCAGCGTATAAAGGCGCATCGGGCGGATATTCTGTCGGCTACGACAGCTACGATCTTTTCGACCTCGGCGAGTTTGATCAAAAAGGATCGGTCGCCACCAAATATGGCGATAAAGCTCAACTGCTGGCGGCCATTGACGCGCTGAAAAAGAACGATATCGCCGTGCTGCTCGACGTGGTGGTGAACCATAAAATGGGTGCCGATGAAAAAGAACGCATCCAGGTCCAGCGCGTGAACGAACAGGACCGCACGCAGATTGAGGATGAAGTGATCGAATGTGACGCGTGGACCAAATACGCTTTCCCGGTCCGCGCGGGACAATATTCACAGTTCGTCTGGGACTATAAATGCTTCAACGGCATCGACCACATCGAAAATCCGGATGAAAACGGCGTCTTCAAAATCGTCAATGATTACAGCGGTGAAGGCTGGAACGATCAGGTCGACAATGAAATGGGCAACTTCGACTACCTGATGGGCGAGAATATCGATTTCCGCAATCACGCGGTCACTGAGGAACTCAAATACTGGGCGCGCTGGGTCATGGAACAAACCCACTGCGACGGCTTCCGCCTCGATGCGGTGAAACACATTCCGGCGTGGTTCTACAAAGAGTGGATTGAGCACGTGCAGGAAGTAGCACCGAAGCCGCTGTTTATCGTGGCGGAATACTGGTCCCACGAAGTCGATAAGCTCCAGCACTACATCGATCAGGTTGACGGTCAGACGCTGCTGTTTGACGCACCTTTGCAGATGAAATTCCACGAGGCCTCTCGACTGGGCCGCGATTACGACATGAGCCAGATTTTCACCGGCACGCTGGTGGAAGCCGATCCGTTCCACGCCATTACCCTCGTCACCAATCACGACACCCAACCGCTACAGGCGCTGGAAGCCCCGGTCGAACCGTGGTTTAAACCGCTGGCCTACGCGCTGATCTTGCTGCGAGAAAACGGCGTGCCTTCGGTATTTTACGCGGATCTTTTCGGGGCAATTTATGAAGATACTGGCGGCGACGGCAACAGCTATAAAATCGACATGCCGGTGATTGAGCAATTACACGAACTGATCGATGCCCGTCAACGCTTTGCCCACGGCGTGCAAACGCTCTGGTTCGATCACCCGAACTGCATCGCGTTCAGCCGCAGCGGGACCGATGACGCGCCCGGCTGCGTGGTCGTGTTATCTAACGGTGACGACGGCGAAAAAACGCTGACACTCGGCGACAACTACGGCAATAAGCGCTGGAAAGATTTTCTCAATAACCGCGAGGAAGTGGTCGAAACCGATGCGCAAGGCAACGGCGTCTTTACCTGCAACGGCGGCAGCGTCAGCGTGTGGGTGATGGAGGACGTGCTTTAAGGCAGGAATAAAACGCATCCCGGCGGCGCGATGCCAGCCGGGGTGATTAACGCAAACCGGGTTACGGCAGCGGAGAAATCAGCGGATTCTTCTGCAGGTAATCCGCGCATTCCTGGGTTGGGCGATCGACGCGTTTTAAGGTCATGCGGTCGTAATCGATTCGCTCGCCTTCTCTGTCGATGGCGTAAACTTCTTTCTTGTTAGTGACATTGTAAATGTCGTCATCACGCAGCATCAGCTTTCCTGGTCGCGCAATAACACGTTGCCACTGGCGACAATCCAGCGTATCGCCCTCTTGGGTGATCACCAGCGTGGCTATCGCTTCCGGGCTGACCATCGCACTCTGCGGGCCTTCCGACTGCCAGTAACCCGCCAGATCCGAAGGCGCTGGCGCTTTGACCACCTTATTATAATCATCCACCTGGACACATCCGCTTAATGCCAGCAGCGCGCCGAGAATCGCAATCTTTTTCATCACCTATCCTGAAAACCGTGAAAAAAATATTGTGTCATTAAAGCGATATCGCTTCCAGCCTTTACTTCGGCGCGGACGTGGCGGTAAAGGCTAAATCTACACCTGCATGCTCATCATTTCCTGGTACGCTGCCACCAGCTTGTTACGCACCTGAATGCCCATCTGCAGGGAGACCGATGATTTTTGCAGGTCGGTCATCACATCATTCAGCGCAATACCCGGCTCACCTAACGTAAATTTCTCTGCCTGCGCTTTGGCGCTGTTTTGCGTATCGCTGATGCGATCGAGAGCAGCATTGAGCTGGCCCGCAAAGCTGATAGATGGCTGTTCTTCCACCTGCTGATTGCGCGCGACGCTGGCCGCAGCCTGCATCTGTGTCAATACCCCTTCGATACCTGTAATGGCCATGTTAATCCCCTGGTCGATGTCATGGAGAATGAGATTAGCAGTTTGTCAATGAGATAAAGGCGCTAATTAACGTTAAAAACCTCGACTATTTGACCCATAGAAAAATCCGGAACGGCAAATAATGGCATAGCACCCATTTTGCCTTTGCCGACCGGGAGTCAGCCTTGCTTTTGTACACGTTTAACGCCATCGACCTGGATTCACGAGGTGCGCAATGAGCGCGACAGCCACGACCACGACACCAACCAAGATGCCTGAGTGGGTCGCTCGCCTGCGCGCTAACCCGAAAATCCCTTTAATGGTTGCCAGCGCAGCCGCCGTCGCGATCGTCGTCGCGCTGGTGCTGTGGGCGAAAGCGCCTGACTACCGCACGCTGTTCAGCAACCTGACCGATCAGGACGGCGGCGCCATCGTCACCCAGCTTCAGCAAATGAACGTTCCGTATCGCTTTGCCGATAGCGGCGGCGCCATTGAAGTGCCTGCCGATAAAGTACATGAGCTGCGTCTGCGCCTCGCCCAGCAAGGCCTGCCGAAAGGCGGCGCGGTTGGGTTTGAGCTGCTGGACCAGGAAAAATTCGGCATCAGTCAGTTCAGCGAGCAGGTGAACTATCAGCGTGCGCTGGAGGGTGAACTCGCCCGTACCATCGAAACGCTCGGCCCGGTGAAAAGCGCCCGTGTGCATCTGGCCATGCCGAAGCCTTCATTATTTGTGCGTGAGCAGAAACTCCCTTCCGCCTCCGTGACCCTGAACCTCGAACCGGGCCGTGCGCTTGATGAAGGTCAGATTGCCGCGGTGGTGCACTTGGTGTCCAGCGCCGTGGCTGGCCTGCCGCCGGGCAACGTGACGCTGGTCGATCAGGGCGGTCATCTGTTAACCCAGTCCAATACCGGCGATCGCGACCTGAATGACGCGCAACTGAAATACGCCTCTGATGTTGAAGCCCGCGTGCAGCGCCGCATCGAATCGATTCTGTCGCCGATTGTTGGCAACGGAAATATCCACGCGCAGGTCACCGCGCAGATCAATTTCGACAATAAAGAGCAGACCGAAGAGCAATACAGCCCGAACGGCGACGCCAGCCAGGCGGTGATGCGTTCGCGTCAGGTGAATGAGAGCGAGCAAGTCGGCGGCCAGAACCCAGGCGGCGTGCCAGGGGCATTGTCCAACTCCCCTGCTCCCGCTCCGAACGCGCCAATCTCAACGCCACCGGCGAACCAGCAGGCAGGTGCGCAAGGCCAGCAACGTAATACCAGCACCAATAACCAGAGCGGGCCGCGCAACAGTTCGCGTAACGAAACCACTAACTACGAAGTCGACCGGACGATTCGTCACACCAAAATGAATGTCGGCGATATCCAGCGCCTGTCGGTAGCGGTAGTGGTGAACTACAAAAATCTGCCGGACGGTAAGCCACTGCCGCTGACCGCCGATCAAATGAAACAGATTGAAGATTTGACCCGCGAAGCGATGGGCTACTCCACCACCCGGGGCGACACCCTGAACGTGGTCAACTCGCCGTTTACCGCGAGCGACGAAAGCGGTGGCGAATTGCCGTTCTGGCAACAGCAGTCGTTCATCGACCAGATGCTGTCCGCCGGACGCTGGGTACTGATTGCCCTGGTGGCGTGGATCCTGTGGCGCAAAGCCGTACGTCCGCAGCTGGTCCGCCGCGAGGAAATCGCTAAAGCCGCACTTGAAGAAGCGAAAATGGAGCGTGAAACCGCCGATGCGGTGGAAGTTCGCCTCAGCAAAGATGAACAACAGCAGAGTCGCCGCGTCAACCAGCGCCTGAGCGCAGAAGTGATGAGCCAGCGTATTCGCGAAATGTCAGACAACGATCCGCGCGTCGTCGCGCTGGTCATTCGCCAGTGGATGAGCAACGACCATGAGTAACACGACCCTTTCAGGCACCGATAAGAGCGTCATCCTGTTGATGACCATTGGCGAAGATCGCGCGGCGGAGGTGTTCAAGCACCTCAATACCCGCGAGGTGCAAACCCTCAGTGCAGCCATGGCCAACGTGCGCCAGATTTCGAACAAGCAGCTGACCGACGTGCTGGCAGAGTTTGAGCAGGAAGCCGAGCAGTACGCGGCCCTGAACGTCAACGCCAACGAATACCTGCGTTCGGTGCTGGTGAAAGCGCTGGGCGAAGAGCGTGCCGCCAGCCTGCTGGAAGACATTCTCGAAACCCGCGAAACCACCAGCGGCATCGAAACGCTCAACTTTATGGAGCCACAAAGCGCTGCCGACCTTATTCGCGACGAGCATCCGCAGATCATCGCCACCATCCTCGTGCACCTCAAACGTGGCCAGGCGGCGGATATTCTGGCGCTGTTCGACGAGCGTTTGCGTCACGACGTGATGCTGCGTATCGCCACCTTTGGCGGCGTGCAGCCAGCGGCGTTGGCGGAGCTGACCGAAGTGCTGAACAACCTGCTCGACGGCCAGAACCTCAAGCGCAGCAAAATGGGCGGCGTGAGAACCGCAGCAGAAATTATCAACCTGATGAAAACCCAGCAGGAAGAAGCGGTCATTACCGCCGTACGCGAGTTCGACGGCGAGCTGGCGCAGAAAATCATCGACGAGATGTTCCTGTTCGAAAACCTGGTCGAAGTGGACGATCGCAGCATCCAGCGCCTGTTGCAGGAAGTGGATTCCGAATCCCTGCTTATCGCCCTCAAAGGGGCCGAACAGCCGCTGCGCGAGAAGTTCCTGCGCAATATGTCCCAACGTGCCGCCGATATCCTGCGCGACGATCTGGCCAACCGTGGCCCGGTTCGTCTGTCTCAGGTCGAGAACGAACAGAAAGCGATCCTGCTTATTGTGCGTCGTTTAGCGGAAACCGGCGAGATGGTGATTGGCAGCGGAGACGACACTTATGTCTGATTCCACACCCTGGAAAATCTGGCAGCCTGACGACCTTGCCCCGCCAATGCAGGCGTTTGTGCCGGAGTTCAGCGAAAGCCGCGTCGAAGCGCCGGTGGATGAGATTTCCGAAGAACAGAAGCAGCAACAGCAGCTGGCGCAGATTCAGATGCAGGCCCACGAACAGGGCTATAACGCCGGGCTGGCGGAAGGCCGCGCCGCCGGGCAGTCACAGGGTTATCAGGAAGGCTTAGCGCAAGGGCTCGAACAGGGCCAGGCGCAGGCGCAGCAGCAGCAGATCCCGCTGCACGCGCGGATGCAGCAGCTGGTCAGTGAGTTCCAGCACACGCTGGACGCGCTCGACAGCGTAATCGCCTCGCGCCTGATGCAAATGGCGCTGGAAGCCGCGCGGCAGGTGATTGGCCAGGCGCCGATTGTCGATAATTCAGCGCTGATCAAACAGATTCAGGCGTTATTGCAACAAGAACCGTTGTTCAGCGGCAAACCGCAACTGCGCGTACATCCTGACGATTTGCAGCGCGTGGAAGATATGGTCGGCGCGACACTGAGCCTCCACGGCTGGCGGCTGCGCGGTGACCCGTCACTGCATCACGGCGGCTGTAAAATTTCCGCCGACGAGGGTGACCTCGATGCCAGCGTCGCCACCCGCTGGCAGGAGCTGTGCCGCCTGGCCGCTCCGGGAGTAGTGTAATGACCGCCCGCCTGACCCGTTGGCTCACTACGCTCGATAATTTCGAGACCAAAATGACGCAGCTGCCGTCGGTGCGGCGCTATGGGCGTTTGACTCGCGCTACCGGTCTGGTGCTGGAAGCCACCGGGCTGCAATTGCCGCTCGGCGCGACCTGCATTATTGAACGTCAGAACGGAAACGAAACGCACGAAGTGGAAAGCGAAGTCGTGGGCTTCAACGGTCAGCGCCTGTTTTTGATGCCGCTTGAAGAAGTGGAAGGCATTTTGCCTGGCGCGCGCGTGTATGCGCGCAACGCGTCCGGCGACGGTCTGCAAAGCGGGAAACAGTTACCGCTCGGCCCGGCGCTGCTCGGGCGCGTACTCGACGGCGCGGGTAAACCGCTCGACGGCCTGCCCGCCCCGGACACCACCGAAACCGGCCCGCTCATCACCCAGCCGTTTAACCCGTTGCAGCGTACCGCCATTGAACACGTGCTCGACACCGGGGTGCGGCCGATTAACGCCTTGCTCACCGTGGGGCGTGGTCAGCGTATGGGCCTGTTCGCCGGTTCCGGCGTGGGTAAAAGTGTGCTGCTCGGCATGATGGCGCGCTACACCCAGGCCGACGTGATCGTGGTGGGCCTGATTGGCGAACGTGGCCGCGAAGTCAAAGATTTTATCGAGAACATTCTCGGGGCCGATGGACGCGCGCGTTCGGTGGTGATCGCCGCCCCCGCTGACGTCTCGCCGCTACTGCGTATGCAAGGTGCGGCCTACGCCACGCGCATTGCCGAAGATTTTCGTGACCGTGGTCAGCATGTGTTGCTGATCATGGATTCCCTGACCCGTTACGCCATGGCCCAGCGTGAAATCGCGCTGGCTATCGGCGAACCGCCCGCCACCAAAGGCTACCCGCCTTCGGTGTTTGCCAAACTGCCCGCGTTGGTTGAACGCGCCGGGAACGGCATCAGCGGCGGCGGCTCGGTCACTGCTTTTTATACCGTGCTCACCGAGGGCGACGATCAGCAGGATCCGATCGCCGACTCCGCGCGTGCGATCCTTGACGGCCACATCGTGCTGTCCCGCCGTCTGGCGGAAGCGGGCCACTATCCGGCCATCGACATCGAAGCCTCTATCAGCCGCGCCATGACCTCTCTGATCACCGAGAAACACTACGCCCGGGTGAGAAACTTCAAACAACTGCTTTCCAGCTTCCAGCGCAACCGCGACCTGGTGAGCGTCGGGGCGTATGCCAAAGGCAGCGATCCGATGCTCGACAAGGCGATCGCGCTGTGGCCGCAACTGGAGGCGTTTCTGCAACAGGGTATTTTCGAAAAAGCGGACTGGGAAGAGTCACTTCAGGCACTTGAGATTATCTTCCCGGCAGCCTGAGAGCAGGAGTAAATCATCATGGCGGAACATGGCGCATTAGCCACGCTGAAAGAACTGGCCGAAAAAGACGTCGATAACGCCGCCCTGCAACTGGGTGAGATGCGACGCGGCTGCCTGCAAGCGGAAGAGCAGCTCAAGATGCTGATGGATTACCAGCTTGAGTACCAGAATAACCTGAACGACAACATGTCTCAGGGCATGGCCAGCCTGCGCTGGCAGAACTATCAGCAGTTTATTCAGACCCTGGAAAAGGCTATCGATCAGCACCGCCAGCAGCTGTTGCAGTGGAACCGTAAAGTCGAACAGGCGTTGAACGCCTGGCGTGAGAAAAAGCAGCGTTTGCAGGCATGGCAGACGTTACAGGACAGACAGGCCGCCGCGACGCTGTTGGCGGAAAACCGTCTGGACCAGAAAAAAATGGATGAGTTCGCCCAGCGTGCCACCTTAAGGAAACCCGAATGATTACTCTGCCGAAACTTCTCGTCAGTGATACCGACATCACCTCTTCTGCACAAAGTGGCGCGGCCTCTGGAACCACTGACAGCACCCTGGACTTTTTTGCCCTGCTCTCCGGCGCGATGTCCGGTAAGACGGGTAAAGACGGCAAGTTGACGCTGGCCGACCTCCAGGCAGCGAGCCAAAAACTGCCTCAGGGCGAGGCCAAAACCACGCTCAGCAAACTGCTGGCGCAGCAAACTGATGCCGACGCGAAAAAGGTCGACGTCACCACGCTGACCGACGCGCAGTCGGTGTTGAGCGCGCTGACGCCAGAAGCCAAAAGCGACGTGGTAAAGCAGCTGACCAAAGAGGGGCAAAAGAGCGACGACAAGCCGTCGTTGAGTGAGGAAGAGATGGCCGGTTTGAGCGCACTGATGGCGATGCTGCCGCACACGGCGACCGCTACCGCCGCGCTGCCCGCGACCCCGACGACTGGCATGACCGTCGCGTCCGGTTCTTCTGCGAAAGGCTTTGCAGAATTAGCCTCTGCGGCCACGACCGTCGGCACCGGCAATACCGGGCATTCCACGGGGAAAGAATTAACCTTGCCTCAGGCGGCGCATGGCCTGCAAACGGTTCCGGCTGACGATGTCGCCGCCAGCCAGACTACGCCACTGGTGGCAGCAGCCGCAGCGAAAGCCGATACCGACAGTTCATTGTCTGCCGCCGCGCCGACAGTCAACATCGCCCCGGTGATCAGCAATGCCACCGCCACGGTGAACACGCACCCGGTGGTCACCGTCAATTCTCAGCTCGGTACGCCGGAATGGCAGCAGAACGTCAGCCAGCAGATCACGCTGTTTACCCGTCAGGGCCAGCAAACCGCCGAGCTGAAGCTGCACCCGGAAAACTTAGGCCAGGTGAATATCACCCTGAAGATTGATGATAACCAGGCGCAAATCCAGATGATGTCGCCGCACAGTCACGTGCGCGCCGCGCTGGAAGCGGCGATCCCGACGTTGCGCACGCAGCTGGCGGATAACGGCATTCAGCTGTCGCAAAGCAACGTCAGCGGCGAAAGCTTTGCCGGACAACAGCAGCAGCACTCCTCTTTCGGTCAGTCTTCTTCGCAACGTTCCGCTGAAGGTCGCGCATTTGCTGCCGATGAAGAAGAGACCCTGAGCGTTCCGGTGAGTCTGCAAGCGCAGGCCCGGGGGAACGGCAGCGTCGACACGTTCGCCTAACGCCAGAGGTAGCACGATTATTCCCGTCTTTTCCACCCTTTGAGCTGGACTTAAGTCGGGATAATCACCTGATAAGCAGTACCGAATACAGGAAAGACGTAACCGATGACAGACACCGCGGTAACAAAGAAAAGTAAGCGCTCAATCTGGATCCCGCTGCTGGTGCTAGTGACGCTCGCGGCCTGCGCAACCGCAGGCTACAGCTACTGGCGCATGCAGCAGCAGCCTTCCGCTGAGGCGATGAAAGAGGCTCCGCCGCCACCGGCGCCGGTGTTCTGGGCGCTGGATACCTTTACGGTGAATCTGGGCGACGCCGACCGTGTGCTTTACGTTGGCATTACGCTGCGTCTGAAAGATGAGGCGACCCGGTCGCGACTGAACGAATACTTGCCGGAAGTGCGCAGCCGTTTGCTGCTGCTGTTCTCCCGTCAGGACGCAAACAAATTGGCGACGGATACCGGGAAACAAGACCTGGTGAACGCCATCAAACAGACACTTGCACCACCTCTGGTGGCGGGCCAACCGAAGCAGGAAGTGACTGACGTGCTGTATACAGCTTTCATACTGCGGTAATCCCATGGGCGACAGTATTCTTTCTCAGGCCGAAATTGACGCGCTGCTGAACGGCGACAGCGAGAAGAGCGATGAACCTCAGGCCGGAGCTCCCGGCGAGAGTGACATTCGTCCCTATGATCCTAATACCCAGCGTCGTGTGGTGCGTGAACGCCTGCAGGCGCTGGAAATCATCAACGAGCGTTTTGCCCGTCAGTTCCGTATGGGGCTGTTTAACCTGCTGCGTCGTAGCCCGGACATTACCGTCGGCGCGATCCGCATTCAGCCTTATCACGAGTTTGCCCGCAACCTGCCGGTGCCGACCAACCTGAACCTTATTCACCTGAAACCGCTGCGCGGTACGGGGCTGTTTGTGTTCTCGCCAAGTCTGGTGTTTATCGCCGTCGACAACCTGTTCGGCGGTGACGGACGTTTCCCGACCAAAGTGGAAGGCCGCGAATTTACGCACACCGAACAGCGCGTGATTAACCGCATGCTCAAGCTGGCGCTGGAAGGGTACAGCGACGCGTGGAAAGCGATTAACCCGTTGGAAGTGGAGTACGTCCGTTCCGAGATGCAGGTGAAATTCACCAACATCACCACTTCGCCGAACGACATTGTGGTCAATACCCCATTCCATGTGGAAATCGGCAATCTGACCGGTGAATTTAACATTTGCCTGCCGTTCAGCATGATTGAGCCGCTGCGCGAACTGCTGGTCAACCCGCCGCTGGAGAACTCCCGCAGCGAAGATCAGAACTGGCGCGAAAACCTGGTACGCCAGGTGCAACATTCCGAACTTGAGCTGGTGGCGAATTTTGCCGACATCTCTCTGCGCCTGTCGCAGATCTTAAAACTCCAGCCAGGCGATGTGCTGCCGATAGACAAACCGGATCGCATTATCGCCAATGTGGACGGTGTGCCGGTATTGACCAGCCAGTATGGCACGGTGAACGGTCAATACGCGCTGCGCGTAGAGCATTTGATCAACCCGATTTTGAATTCGCTGAATGAGGAACAGCCCAAATGAGTGATATGAATAATCCGTCCGATGAAAACAGCGGTGCGATGGACGATATGTGGGCTGAAGCGTTAAGCGAACAGAAAACAACCGGCAGCAAAAGTGCCGCCGATGCGGTGTTCCAGCAGTTGGGCGGCGGTGACGTCAGCGGCACATTGCAGGACATCGACCTGATCATGGATATTCCGGTCAAACTGACCGTGGAACTGGGCCGCACCCGGATGACCATTAAAGAGCTGCTGCGCCTGACGCAGGGTTCGGTGGTGTCGCTGGACGGTCTGGCCGGTGAGCCGCTGGATATCCTGATCAACGGCTATCTGATTGCCCAGGGTGAAGTGGTGGTGGTCGCCGATAAATACGGCGTGCGCATTACCGACATCATCACGCCGTCTGAACGTATGCGTCGTCTGAGCCGCTAAAATGAAACCCCAGCCTGGCATGTTACATCCGGTCAATACTGCCCCGCCGTCGTCTCCGCTGATCGAAGTCAGCGGCGCGCTGTTGGGCATTATTCTGCTGATCCTGATAGCCGCGTGGCTCGCAAAACGCTTTGGCATTAGCGGCGTGAAAAACACCGCGACTACAGCGTTAAACGTCAGCGCCAGTGCGGCACTGGGCCAGCGCGAGCGCGTGGTGATTGTCGATGTGGAAGATGCCCGTCTGGTGCTCGGTGTGACCGCCACGCAGGTCACACTGCTGCACAAACTGCCGCCGACGATTATCGACCCGGACGCGCCCAAACCTGAAACCCCCGATTTTGCATCACTGATGAAATCCGTTATCAAGCGTCCCGGGAGACTCTGATGCGCCGCCTGTTGTCCCTTTCGCTTGTCGCGCTGCTGCTGTTGTCTCCAGCGGCGTTCGCCCAGTTGCCGGGCCTGGTGAGTCAGCCCCTGCCGAACGGCGGTCAGAGCTGGTCGCTGCCGGTGCAGACGTTGGTGTTTATCACTTCACTGACCTTCCTGCCTGCCATTCTGCTGATGATGACCAGTTTCACCCGCATCATCATCGTGTTTGGCCTGCTGCGCAGCGCCCTCGGCACCGCGTCTGCCCCGCCAAACCAGGTGCTGCTCGGTCTGGCGCTGTTCCTGACTTTTTTCATCATGTCGCCGGTTATCGACAAGATTTATAACGATGCCTATCAGCCGTTCAGCGAGGACAAAATTACCCTCGAGCAGGCGATTGATAAAGGCTCGCAGCCGCTGCGTGAATTTATGTTACGTCAGACCCGTGAAGCAGATTTAGCGTTGTTTGCCCGTCTGGCGAATACCCCGCCGATCCAGGGTCCGGAAGCGGTGCCGATGCGTATTTTGCTGCCAGCGTATGTCACCAGTGAGCTGAAAACCGCGTTCCAGATTGGCTTCACCATTTTTATTCCGTTCCTGATTATCGACCTGGTGGTCGCCAGCGTGCTGATGGCGCTGGGGATGATGATGGTGCCTCCGGCCACCATTGCCCTGCCGTTCAAGCTGATGCTGTTCGTGCTGGTTGACGGCTGGCAGCTGTTGGTGGGTTCGCTGGCCCAAAGTTTCTACAGTTAAGGATTGCCGCCATGACCCCTGAATCGGTAATGATGCTTGGCACGGAAGCCATGAAAGTTGCGCTGGCGCTGGCCGCCCCGCTGCTGCTGGTGGCGCTGGTGACCGGTCTGCTGATCAGTATTTTGCAGGCGGCGACCCAGATTAACGAAATGACCCTGTCGTTCATTCCAAAAATCATCGCGGTATTCGTGGCGATTATCGTTGCCGGCCCGTGGATGCTGAACCTGCTGCTCGATTATGTGCGAACGCTGTTCACCAACCTGCCGTACATCATCGGATAAGACAGATGCTACACGTCACCAGCGACCAATGGCTGCACTGGCTTAGCCTTTATTTCTGGCCGCTGCTGCGCGTGCTGGCGCTGATTTCCACCGCGCCTATCCTGAGTGAAAAGTCGGTGCCCAAGCGCGTCAAGCTGAGCCTCGGGGTAATCATCACCTTTATTATCGCGCCTTCCCTGCCCGCCACCGACGTGACGTTGTTTTCCCCTAACGCACTGTGGCTGGCGTTACAGCAAATCCTGATTGGCATTGCGCTCGGTTTTACCATGCAGTTTGCGTTCGCCGCAGTGCGGACCGCCGGGGAAGTGATCGGCCTGCAGATGGGCCTGTCGTTTGCGACCTTCGTCGACCCCAGTAGCCATTTGAGCATGCCGGTATTGGCCCGCATTATGGATATGCTGGCGATGCTGTTGTTTCTGGTGTTTAACGGTCATTTGTGGCTGATTTCAATGCTGGTCGATACCTTTCACACCTTGCCGATTGGCGGCCATCCGCTCAACAGCAACGCCTTTATGGCCCTCACCCGCGCGGGTGGGCTTATCTTCCTCAATGGGCTGATGCTGGCGCTGCCCATTATTACCCTGCTGTTAACCATCAACCTGGCGCTGGGGATGCTCAACCGCATGGCCCCACAGCTGTCGGTGTTTGTGATTGGCTTCCCGATTACCCTGACTGTCGGTATTATTTTGATGGCCGCGTTAATGCCCCTCATTGCGCCCTTCTGTGAACATCTATTCAGCGAATTGTTCGATCTATTAGCAGATATTATCAGTGAGATGCCAAAGATAAGTTCTCCCCAATAATAAAAGGGACATCCTAAGGATATTCTTAAAACCTACCTTCAAGAACATCTACCAGGATATATCTGGCGCGGGTTAATTGTTTTTACGGCTCTCACAGAACATAACATTTACTTTACTTTAAGATGATTCCTGGCAAATTATACCTAACTTTACGGGATAGTTGAGGTCGCCCGATTTTCCTCCTTTGCTCTTTGTCAGTACAGGTTTAGCGCGTTGTGACAAATAAGAGATAATCGGGCTATAGGTTAATTATCGTTACGCATTGAGTGAGGGTATGCCATGTCAACGATTATTATGGATCTATGCAGTTACACCCGGCTAGGACTAACCGGGTACTTGACCAGCCGGGGGATAAGGAAGCGTGATATTGGCGACGTCGAGACCATCAGTGAGCTTGAAGAGGCCTGCGGGACGTTACGCCCGGCTGTCGTGTTCATTAATGAAGACTGCTTTATCCACGATACAGACAGCAGTCAGCAAATAAAGCAGATCATTAATCAACACCCCAGGACACTTTTTATCGTATTTATGGCTATTGCCAATATACATTTTGATGAGTATCTGTTGGTTCGGGATAATCTGCTTATTAGCTCTAAATCGATTAAACCTGAATCCCTGGACGGTATTCTGGCGGACTATCTACAGAAAATAAGCGATAACGTTAGCCGGGTTAACATTCCTACTTTATCTTTAAGCAGGACTGAATCGAGTATGCTGAAGATGTGGATGTCGGGACAGGGAACGATTCAAATATCCGATCAGATGAATATTAAGGCTAAAACGGTATCATCACATAAAGGTAATATTAAAAAGAAAATAAAAACCCACAATAAGCAGGTTATTTATCACGTTGTCCGATTGACAGATAATGTGACGAGCGGGATCTACGTCAATATGCGCTGAAATATGCGCTGCACTGGCGGAATTGCTCCGCCAGTGGAAAGACGTTTAGACGACTTTTTCAACAAAAATGCCGTCATTGTGGCCCGACTCATTAAAGAACCAGATCCCCATCGGATAGTCTTCCAGCGACACCAGGTACATTGTCCCTTCACTGAATTGCTCTACTGCCAGCACCACACCTGGCCGACGTGGGCCACCGTCCGTTTTGACCGTTACTCGATCGTTAACCTGCATACCTTTTCTCCTGTCTTTTACTTCAGCCAGTGTAGAACAAAACGCCCGGGCTGACAGCGTCCGGCGCGCCAATGGGTGTTTTTTTCAACGGTCTATACTTTATGTTGGGTGAATGAATGAGGGCCCCACAATGAAAACTGCCAAAGAGTATAGCGATACTGCCAAGCGCGAAGTAAACGTTGATGTTGATGCCCTGCTCGACGCGATCAACGAAATCAGCGAGAGCGAAGTACACCGCGCCGGAGACTCCACCCATCATGTCAGTATTGATGGACGTGAGTACCACACCTGGCGTGAGCTGGCCGAAGCCTTTGAGCTTGATATCCATGATTTCAGCATCACGGAAGTGAATCGCTGAATGCAGGCCAAAAAAAACCCGACCATGGAGTGATCGGGTTGAAACTTGCTTTAGCAAGAAGCACTTGAAAATTCGTTACACCAAGAAATCTGATGCGGATAAGACATTATCCTCAATTTTTTTGTAAGACAAGCATTATTCATAATTACGATGAATGTTTTTAGGATTTTTCTTGTCTGCGTTTACGTTTAAGGAGAGGTAATGCCCGAACTGGATCAACCCCTGATTGTCTTTACCGACGTTGAGGGCACTTTGCTCGACAGCCACACCCAGCTATGGGAACCCGCCCGCGACTGGCTGTCACGCCTGAAGCAACACAATGTGCCGGTAGTGCTGTGTAGCAGCAAAACAGCGGTGGAAATGATGCTCCTGCAAAAAGAGCTCGAGCTTGGCGCGCAGCCGCTAATTGCCGAGAACGGCGCGGTGATTCAGCTGGCCGAAGAGTGGCAGGACGATGAGGAATACCCACGCCTGATCACCGGTTCTCCTCACCAAGAAATTCAACGTATCCTGCAACAGTTACGGGAAAATGACGGTTTTAAATTTACCACATTTTCGGACGTGAATGAGCAAACCATCAGCGAATGGACCGGCATGAATCTGCGTCATGCGGAACTCTCACGCCTGCATGAGGCGTCTGAAACGCTCATCTGGCGCGATACCGACGAGAAGATGCTGGAATTTACCGCGACCCTGACGTCTCTTGGCCTGCAGTTTGTACAAGGCGCGCGGTTCTGGCACGTGCTGGATGAGCGCGGCGGCAAAGCCCAGGCCGTGACCTGGCTACAGAGCCGCTATCAGGCACGAGAAGGATTTCGTCGGCTGTCTATTGGCCTGGGAGATGGGCCGAACGATGCCCCGCTGCTCGACACCACCGACTATGCGGTAGTGGTCAAAGGCTTAAATCGCGAGGGCGTCAGGCTGAAAGATGATTCCCCCGAGCGGGTGTATCACACCCGTGAAAGCGGCCCGGACGGCTGGCGTGAAGGCCTGGATCACTGGCTATCATCGTCCTGACAGCACACCCGGTTGCGCCCTTTTTGCTTAGCCAGATACAGACGACCATCGGCAATGGATTGCAGATATTCGATATCAAACATTCCTTTCTCCTCGCTGCTGCTGACGCCAAACGAGGCGCTGATACGCAGCGTCGCGCTTTTACCAATCAGGATTTCACGGCTGTTGATTCGCCCCCGGATGCGTTCCGCCATCGCACAGGCCTCTTCCCGCGAGGTGTCCGGCAGGACGATACAGAACTCTTCCCCGCCGACGCGTCCGGCCAGATCCGTTTTGCGGATTTTCTCGCCGATGGTGCCCGCCACGTGGGTCAGCACCCGGTCGCCCGCCTGATGACCGAAGCGGTCATTGATGCGTTTAAAGTAATCGAGATCGAGCTGTATCACCGACACCGGCTGGCCTTGAGCCTCGCTTTGTTTTGCCGCTTTACCCGCTAAATCGAACAGTGAACTGCGGTTGTACAGGCGGGTCAGGCCGTCATGCCATGCCTGCCATTGCAGTGATTCCTGCAACGTACTCATGTTGCGCACCATCCGACGAATCACTACCCACGCAAGAATAAGCATCGAGGTAAACAGCGCCCACAACAGGCCCAGGGCAATCGAAATAGTGCCGAAATCGCCACGCACGCCCTCATCAAGATTGTGAATACGCAGCAGGACGCCATCAAAATTGCGTATTTTTTCCCAGTTTACATAACGGGTGGTAAAACGCAGGCCTCCACGATCATCATGCTCAAACGCCTGCGCCAGTTGGGCTTTTTCCGGCTCGCTTAACGGCGATGGCGTGTCGCCAGGCGACAGAGAACTGGCCAGTAAATTCATTTTCCGGTCATACAGACGGTATTCACCTTCTTCTTCACCCTGCGTCGCCGTGATCAGCAGCTGTTTCATTTGCGCGAGGGAAAACTCAATCGCCAGCACGCCATGCCAGTAATGCTCATAATCCACAGGAAGTGAAACGGCCACGCGGCGTTCCTCGCCTTTTGGCATGTCGGCCATCCAGCTCAGCCAGCGAATGCCGCGCTCCGGGTTATTGTGCTCGGTCTGGTCGGTAAACCACGGGCTGGTGACCAGACCATAATACTGCTCGACCGCATCATCATTGGCGCCGAGCGAATTGCTGGCGATAAAAAAGCCGGCACGCGAGACATACAGCATTTGCTGCGTCGTGCGTTTGAGGGTGGTAGAAAGCCGCAACAGATAGCCCACTTCCAGGGCAGCGGTCAGTTCATTGCCGAGCAGCGCGTTGTCGCGGGAGAGGAGCGTCGTTTCCTCGACAAAGGCGTCAGAAACGCCGTGCACCGGCAACGTTCGGCGGTTGTCCAACGAAATGGACCACTGGTGAAGCGTGCGCTTGCGCTGAAACTCCGCGTCGGCACGGCTGATCCCTTCGAAAGTCAGCGGCGTGCGAAGGGCTGCCTGCATACCGTTGCGGTAAAACGTCAGCCGGTCGATATTGATTTGTAGCTGGTTGTTGTATTCATGCGCTACGTTTTCGAGCGTGTTGCGTTGGCTGGAAATATACGCGTCTTCAAGAACAGCGACTTCGCGCCAGGTCAGCAGCGTCGAAAACAGCAGCACGACAAAAAAACATACATTCACTACCCGACCCGGGTTGCTATGACGGCTGAGTCTTTTCAGCCAGCGCGGATTATCCACTTGTGTTACGGGGTGCACTCAAACTCCCTGACATTCCCTGATACTGAGCCACGACCAACGAAAACGCCCGGCATTTGCCGGGCGGGATCGTTATGCCTCGTCTTGAATCCGCCCGTCTCCCGGCATGAGTTCGTCTTCGCGGAACGCTTCCCGCTTAACGCCAAACCCATCATACCAACGGCATTCAATCATTCCGCTGGCATAGCCGGTGACAACCATACGCGGCCCACCCATTTTCGGCTTAACTTCATCACTGACCAAAAAGACCATGACTGCCTCCGGTATCAGAGTGAAACTGTTTCACGATAGCTGAAAATGACGGGCTTTGCGTAGTCGCTGAAAAATATTTACGCAGCCGAACGCAGCCGCGACACCAGATTGACGCCCGTCAGAACAACCGCGCCAACCACAAAACCGAAGACTAAATTAAACAACGTCGGCGCGAGCAGTGCAACGATGCCACCCTGCCCTGCGGCAAAATCTTCAATAAGATGATGCAGGGGCGCGATACCGTGAACCACGATCCCGCCGCCGACTAAAAACATCGCCAGCGTCCCGACCACCGTCAGCACCTTCATCAGCAACGGCGCGATAAACAGCAGCGCGTTGCCCACCGCTTTGGCGATGGCGCTGGTTTTCTCCACCAGCCAAAAGCCCATATCGTCAAGTTTAACAATCACGCCCACCAGGCCATATACGCCAATGGTGACAAGGATTGCAATGCCGGAGAGGATAAGTACCTGATTGAGCAGCGGTGCATCGGCCACGATGCCGAGCGTGATCGCCACGATTTCAGCGGACAGAATGAAATCCGTGCGCACCGCGCCTTTCACTTTATCGCGCTCAAACTCCATCGGATCCTGTTTAGCGATGGTCGCCAGGCGCTGCTTACGCTCCTCTGGCCCTTCTTTGTGTTTGCGCGCATGCCGCGAGTGCAGCACTTTTTCGACGCCTTCAAAACACAGAAACGCCCCGCCAATCATCAGCAGCGGCGTGATGGCCCACGGTAAAAAGGCGCTGATTAACAACGCCAAGGGCACGAGGATCACCTTATTCAGGAATGATCCTTTCGCCACGCTCCATACCACCGGCAGCTCACGATTGGCGCGCACACCAGACACCTGCTGCGCGTTGAGCGACAAATCATCCCCTAATACTCCGGCGGTTTTCTTCGCCGCCAGTTTGCCCATCATCGAAATATCGTCCAACAGCGTGGCAATATCGTCGAGTAACGTTAAAAGACTGCTCCCGGCCAAATGATGCTCCTTCGTTAGTTATTGGTTTATCTGCCCTACAGTATGAAGCAAAAGACGCGACTCGCCCACGCGCACAAAGTGTCAACAAAAATACAACATAGCTTGCTAATTAAAGCGCTCGCCAGACGACGGGTTTTCCCGTTAACTGTATGCGCATAATTCATTGTTTGAGAAACGTCATGCACAGCCGACAACTATTACCGCTCATTGGAGCGCTTTTTGCACTTTATATCATCTGGGGATCGACCTATTTTGCTATCAGCATTGGGGTGGAAAGCTGGCCGCCGATGATGATGGCCGGGGTGCGCTTTCTGTCTGCCGGTGTTCTGCTGATGGCCTATTTGCTGCTGACCGGACATAAACTACCCGCCCGTCGCCCACTGCTCAACGCCGCCCTGATTGGCGTGCTGCTGCTGGCTATCGGCAACGGTTTTGTCACTATCGCCGAGCATCAGCATGTGGCTTCAGGCATTGCGGCGGTGATGGTCGCCACGGTGCCGCTTTTTGCGCTGTGCTTCAGTTATGTGTTCGGGATTAAAACCCGCAAACTGGAATGGCTCGGCATCGCCATTGGCCTGGCGGGCATCGTGCTGCTGAACAGCGGCGGCAACCTGAGCGGCAATCCATGGGGTGCGATCCTTATCCTGATTGGCTCGCTGAGTTGGGCGTTTGGTTCGGTATATGGCTCACGCATTGAGCTACCGAGCGGCATGATGGCCGGAGCCGTTGAAATGCTGGCGGCGGGATTGGTGCTGATGTGCGGGTCGGTTGTCACCGGCGAACGCTTGACGCAGATGCCGACGCTGTCAGGCTTCCTGGCGGTGGCTTACCTGGCCATTTTCGGTTCGCTGATTGCCATAAATGCCTATATGTATCTGATTCGCAACGTCTCCCCGGCGGTCGCCACCAGTTACGCCTACGTCAATCCGGTGGTGGCGGTGCTGCTTGGCACTAGCTTTGGCGGCGAATCGCTGTCGACGATTGAATGGCTGGCATTGGGGGTGATTATCTTCGCGGTGGTGCTGGTGACGCTCGGCAAAACCCTGTTCCCGGTGCGTGCGCCCGCTACGGCGTGCGAGCTGGAGAAGTAACCGCCAGCGGCGCAATGCCTTGAGTGTCGATCTGTGCGCTGCCCTCGCCGCCGCAGATCCACTCTTCCAGCCTCTCCGTTAACGCCGCATCACTGAGTTTCAGTTTTCCTCGCAGCGCACATTCCCAGACCACCAGCACGCGCCAGCCCTGCTCCTGGAGCAGTGCAATATCTCGCGCATCCCTCACCACATTTTTACCTATTTTTTGCAGCCAGAATTCGGTCCGCGTTTCGGGAACGTTAAACAGATAGCAGTCGTGATGATGCCAGAAACAGCCGTGGGTGAAGAGAATGCAGCGGTATTCAGAGAGGACAAAATCGGGGCGGCCGGGCAAGGTTGCATCCTGAACGGTGTAGTCAAAACCGACGTCGTTCAGCAATGCGGCCAGGCGTTTTTCAATGGCGGTATTCTGCGTGCCGATGGCACGCATATTTTTGCTTCGCGTGGTGGGGTTATGAACGTCCGCCATCGGCTTTTTCTGCCTGGCGCAGTTGCACTGCCTGCAAAATGCGGGATTTAAGCAACTTCGCCACCGCTGCAAAGGCGGGAACCACCACCGAGTTGCCAAACTGGCGATAGGCCTGGGTATCGGACACCGGTATGCGGAACTGATAACCCTGTGGCGATTCAAAGCCCATCAGTCGTGCGCACTCGCGTGGCGTCAGACGACGCGGACGTCGCTGCTGGTTTTGCGGATCGTCAAAGTTTTGCTCGCCGAGCGCTTTGTCCCATCCTCTGTCGATCAGGATCTCCGCGCCGTCTTTGTAATAACGTGCAGAAAGCGTGCGGGCCACACTGCCCGGTCGGGTCGGATCAACCAGCCCGTAACCAAAACCGTTCCCGCGCGCCTGATGTTTTTTGGCATAGCGATACAGGTATTTCCACAGCACGGGGGTGAGGATAAATTTGGCGTCCACCGTGGGCTCGAGCAATTCGCCGAACGTCGGGCGACGTTCCGGATACAGCGCGGGGAGATCCCGCAGCGTGAAGCCCTGATGCAGATTCTGGTCCCGACGAAAACCCACCAGCACGATGCGTTCCCGGTGCTGCGGCAGGAAATACTGCCCGTCGATAATTTTCGGATCGTCAGCGCCCATTTCCGCGGAATCAGACACGTCATAGCCCAGCGCATCCAGCGTTTGCATGATGATACGGAAGGTTTTACCGCCGTCGTGGCTTTTCAGGTTCTTGACGTTTTCCAGCACAAAAATGGCCGGACGACAGGCATCAATGATCCGCGCCACATCGAAAAACAGCGTGCCTTGCGTATCGCAGGCAAAACCGTGCGCTCGTCCCATGGCGTTTTTCTTCGACACGCCCGCCAGTGAAAACGGCTGACACGGAAAGCCCGCCAGCAATACGTCGTGCTGAGGAATAATGCGACGAATATGTGCCGCGGCTTCGCTGTCGCTGACCTCCGCTTTGTGGCTAAGCGTCACATCGCGGATGTCTTCATTAAACTGATGTTCAGTCGGATCGCAGTACCAGTTCGCTTTATAGGTGCGCACGGCGTGCTTATTCCATTCGCTGGTAAACACGCATTGACCGCCGATGGCTTCAAAGCCGTTGCGGATCCCGCCGATACCGGCGAATAAATCAATGAAGCGAAATGACGTGGGTTGCGCGGAAGGCTGCGGCAGCAGCGCCGCCAGACGGGAAAACTCATTTTCACCCAGACGGCGATTGATTTTGCCGTTGTCCGTGGCGCGCTTCAGGATAGCCGGGCTCCAGTGCTGTTCGCCCACCGCGTTCAGTGTGGCCACCAGGGTTTTTACATCGTATATCGCCAGCAGCTGATTCAGCAGCGCCTGTGCGTCTGGCCCGGAATATTCCGCGTCTTGAGTGGGGAGAGTGCGAGTAAGTGTGTGCTGCATTTCAGTAACCGGGACAGACCATTTACGCTGAGAGTAACACAATTTCCCCGGCTGAACTCAGGCGTGCGGCGCAAAACGCGTCAGAATATCCTTATCATATTCCAGATAGTCGCCCTGCAACTCTGCGCTGATTTTAGCCATAAACTGCACCAGATAGCGGGCATTGTGCACGGCCAGGGCTTTACCCTGCTCGGTTTGCATCGTCGCCGGGAGTCTCAGGAGTTTGTTCTGAAAATGATCGAGGGCGTAACGCTGGTCATTAAGCGGCCGGGAATCAGCAAACGGATCGTCGGCGTTGAACAGGGAAACGTTTAAGCGCCCTGCCACGGTAAACACGCGCGCCAGACCAATGGCCCCCAGCGATTCCAGCCTGTCGGCATCCTGCACAATTTTGGCTTCCCGGGTGGTGGGCGTAATGTTTGCGCTGTGGCTGTGCGCTTCAATCGCGTGCGCGACGGCAGGATAGAGCGTTTCAGGGAAATCGGGGAAGTCGTCCCGCAGGAGGTTTAGTGTTTTTTGCGCCGCCATGACCGACGAACGACTGCGTTCGGGATGATTTTTCGGCAGGCTGACGATGTCATGAAAATAACAGGCCGTCAGGATGACGCGCTCATCGACCTTTTCGCCTTCCGATAAGCGTTGTGCGGTCGCCCAGACGCGACGGAAATGGGATATGTCATGGGCCGCGTCGTCATCGGCGTGATGCTCGATCATCCAGTTTTCAAAGCGTTGTTGCCAGGCTTGCAGGGTCATTCTTCCCTCGGCGCTACGTCATTAGAGAGACGAGAATAGCAGTTTTTTATGTCAGCTTCCTGAGCGTTCTCTGGTCTTCGGCAATGTTCAGGTTGATGGCGAATCGGGTGATGTCATCCCCCTTTCGGCAGGGCTTAATCAAATGATTTTCTTATTTTGCTTCACGTGAGAGCAAACTGTCAGATTCCATACTTCCTTTTATTTTTACATCATGTAAAGATCCGTCTGCTTTTTGTTGTTTTTACACTGCACTCACTTTTATTACTTTTAATAACGACCTGACAAAATATTTTGTCAGGTTTTTTTTGCCTTTATGATAATCATGATGACTAATTAACTCATCTTTATTTGTTTCATGAATGCCATTTCAAAAACATTCTCTGCCACAATGAAAACTCCGCCAGCCCAATAAATTAGCGACATGAATACCACCAAGCCTTTCATTACAATGACATATGGATAACCTAACAGAAAGCCATGGAATTGATTTAAACAATTTACTTACCCGATTTGTTTAAATTAAACTGACTCAGTCGCGACTATCATTTGGAATTCCGGATAGAGCCTCTTTATATTCATAAAATAAACCATTCAAAGGAATGTATAATGAAAAGAAATGTATTGGCAATTCTCGTGCCGGCTTTTTTGCTGGCTGGCGCAGCAAATGCGGCTGAGATTTATAATAAAGACAGCAATAAACTCGACCTGTACGGCAAAGTCGATGCCCGTCATCAGTTCTCTGAAGATGGTGGCAACGATGGCGACGCAACCTATGTGCGTATCGGCTTCAGGGGCGAAACCCAGATCACCAACGATCTGATCGGCTACGGCCAGTGGGAATACAACATCCAGGCCAACGACACTGAGAACAGTAGCAACCAGTCTGCAACCCGTCTGGGCTTTGCTGGCCTGAAATTCGGTGAGTACGGTTCATTCGATTACGGCCGTAACTATGGCGTGGTATATGACGTAGAAGCCTGGACCGATATGCTTCCGGTGTTCGGTGGTGACTCCTACACCTACACCGACAACTTTATGGTTGGCCGCGGCAATGGCATGGCGACCTACCGTAACGCCGACTTCTTCGGCCTGGTTGATGGTCTGAGCTTCGCAATCCAGTATCAGGGTGCGAACGAAGGAGAAGGAGGCGTATTAGATCAGGAAGGCACCGTTAACCGTAGCGACAGTTCCATGAGTAAGGACAACGGCGACGGTTTCGGTCTGTCTACCACTTACGATTTCGGTATGGGCTTCAGCGCGGGTGCAGCATATGCCTCGTCTGACCGTACTAATGAACAGCAAAGCGGCAGCACAGCCGGTGGCGAGAAAGCCGATGTCTGGACTGTTGGCCTGAAATACGATGCGAATAACGTCTATCTGGCCGCGATGTATGCAGAAACCCGCAACATGACACCGTTTGGTGACGGTGTAATGGAAGATCTCATCGCCAACAAAACCCAGAACTTTGAAGTCACTGCACAGTACCAGTTCGACTTCGGTCTGCGTCCGGAAATCTCTTACCTGCAGTCTAAAGGCAAAGACTTGACAGAAGATTTCGCACAAGGCAGCAACTGGAACGATAAAGACTTGCTTAAATATGTCTCTATTGGTGCGAACTACTACTTCAATAAGAACTTTTCCACCTACGTTGATTACAAAATCAACCTGCTGGATGGCGATGATGACTTCTACAGCGCAACGGGCATCAGTACTGATGACATCGTTGCCGTGGGCATGATTTACCAGTTCTAAATCTCACCAGCCTGTTAAAGCCCGCCGCGTGCGGGCTTTTTTATGCCGGCCTTTCAGGAATCTCATTTCTTTTACGATGACGGGTAATACATTAGCGATGTAGGGCGCGTGTTGATTCAGCCAGACAAGACAGAGGGGTCATCAGACATTTCTGCCTTTTTGCTTTAGATAACGGGTACTGCATAGGGATGAGTCCATGGGGACTATACTGAATCAGGAAACAGGTCGAGGGAGTAAGGATTTTCTCAACAAAAATGCATAGATTGCATCAATGAGATTTTGGTCACTGAAACGAAACGGTGTAAGTGATTGAATAGTGGCGGAGAGAGGGGGATTTGAACCCCCGGTAGAGTTGCCCCTACTCTAGTTTTCGAGACTAGTCCGTTCAGCCGCTCCGGCATCTCTCCGCTGAGTGGTTGCCATGATGCCAGGATCTTTGGCATTTTAACAGACCCTGTCCCTTCAATTGGTATCAAGTGACGAGTTTGCGAGCAAAGCGATGATTAAATGGCCCTGGAAAGCACATGACGCTCCCCTTAGCGAAGATATTCCTTGGGAGCAGGCACTTGCCATTCCTGTCCTGGCGAGTCTTTCACCGGAAGAACAGCTCAGACTAACGCAGCTGTCAGATCGTTTCCTGCAGCAAAAACGCCTCGTCCCTCTGCAGGGTCTTGAACTGGAACCGCTGCATACGGCGCGCATCGCGATGCTGTTTTGCCTGCCCGTACTTTCACTCGGGATCGAGTGGCTCGACGGCTTCCATGAGGTACTGATCTATCCTGCCCCGTTTGTGGTCGATGACGAGTGGGAAGATGATATTGGCCTGATCCACAGCCAGCGCATGGTGCAGTCTGGGCAAAGCTGGCAACAGGGCCCGATTGTGCTGAACTGGCTCGATATACAGGATTCATTCGACGCGTCCGGTTTCAATCTCATCGTCCATGAAGTGGCACATAAGCTGGATGTGCGTAACGGCGATCGCGCCAGCGGCGTGCCGCCGATCCCCCTTCGCGAGGTCGCAGGCTGGGAACATGACCTCCATGCGGCGATGAACAACATTCAGGATGAAATTGATTTAGTGGGAGAAAGCGCCGCCAGTATTGATGCGTATGCCGCGACGGATCCTGCTGAATGTTTCGCCGTGCTCTCAGAATACTTCTTCAGCGCCCCGGAACTGTTTGCCCCACGCTTCCCCGCGCTGTGGCAGCGTTTCTGCCATTTTTATCATCAAGATCCGCTCCGGCGAATTCGTGAAAATGGCAGCGATGAAAGCAGTAATCTGCACGTAGTACACTAAAACGGCACATTGACTTTATTTCATGCAATTGAATCAGTCAGTTAATTTTAGTGTTGACACAAAAATGGGGTGCCTTTAATATGCGCCTCGTTCACACGATTCCTCTGTAGTTCAGTCGGTAGAACGGCGGACTGTTAATCCGTATGTCACTGGTTCGAGTCCAGTCAGAGGAGCCATATTTTGTTTTCATGCCTCTTTGCGAATCTTCATATAATTCAGATTCAATAAGATAGTGCGAAAATCTTCCCGATGCCTTTTTAGTTTCCCCCTCTGCATCGGGAGAACTTGGTGGTTACTTTTGGAATCGACGTTAGTTCGATGACGATGTGATCCCAATCTGTATCTTGATGACTCAAAATCCGCAATGTAAAACCTTCCGTAAAATTCTTTAAGATTTCCGTGAACCCGCTACGCCGGGATATTCAGGTCTTTTTGATGGCCAGTGCCTCACGGGTGAAATCATCTACGACGTTGAAAGTCTGAAAACGTCAGCCACATGTCAGCGCATCATGCATAAAATCAATCGACCAGCCTTAGTTAAGTGCTTCCGGCGTTACCAGCGGTGCAGATTGCGCACCGGCAGACGTTGCTTTCCCTTACGACAAAAGTTATATGCACTTAGCCCGCGAGCTTTGCTCATATATCCCCTCATGTTCACTGTTTCTACATTAACAGGATTTAGAGATGTTCCGCTGCTCTGCTCCACTACACAATCAATTATCAGACATGATTAAATCATGCGCTCTAAAATTTATGGCATCCTCTTAACTGTGATTCAATCCCGGTGCAGGGGATGTGGCTTTGAAAAGAAAAGCTAAAAATTATCATAATTATTATGAAGGTAAGTGTAGAGTTCCTTGTATAAAGCTTTTTCGCTCGATGCTTTATTAAAATACATATAATGATTAAAAGTAGGCATCTGAAGATTGGTTTCTAAGCATTTAAGATTAAATGCATCTTTGAATTTCATATAAAAGTTTTTAGGGATTATTCCAATTGAGTTTGACACGGAGATATGTGAGCATATTGATAAAAGAGATTTTGCTTGCAGTGTACAAGGTGAGTTTTGGAAAAATTCAACATTTACATTTCTGATTTTTTTTAATTATGGAATAATCTGAATAAAGCATTGTAATAGACTCTATACTATCAGATCCATATATGTACGAATCATCAAGCCTAGGGTGATCTTTTCTGCAGACTAAGACTCCAGTATTTGTACCAACACAATAACCAATTTTTGAGTTATCTAAATCAGTCTCCACCCCAAATATGATGTCCACTTTTTTTAATGTTAGACGTTCCCAATATGCTGATTCCATTACCGAGTGTGCCATGTTGATAATTTCACAATTAATTCCCTTCGAATCAAAAAACGACGTTATCATTGGTATTATTTTGATTGCAAAATAAGGCGTGCACTCAATAACCAATCTTTTTTGACTCTTTTTAGATAAATTCTCTACGGAATATAACAATTCATGAATATTGTCTTTTGTCTCTTCATACAATCTTACTGCCACTGTCGTTGCGCTTAACCTTTGCCCATCACGGATAAATAATGGGTCACCAATAATATCGCGTAATTTTTGTAAAGATTGGCTTACATTAGGTGAACTGCAATTAAGAACTGATGCAGCATACTTCACGCTTCCAGTCTGATAAACCGTATGAAAATAAATAAGAAGGTTTAAGTCTAACCTTTTATTTTTTCTCTGTAGATGGTGAGAATCTTCTTTTGTATTCATTGGCTTACCTTTATGGCGTGTTTAAGTAAACATGAAAACATTTAGGGGCCCTCCCCTCAGGCTCTGTCATAATTTTAGACCATTCTACAATTTGGGGTTTGTAAATATAAACAATCCCCTCATCATTAGATGAGATTTCTTTGACATCGAAATATGCAATGCATGGATACTGTACTGGCTCATTAGAAGCTATGAATTCAACTATTTCTTCTTCTGTGCGCAGTCCGTTATCAATAATACTCTTGAGCCAAGCTTTACTCTGGTACCAATTTTCAAAAAAATCATTGTATACCTCTTGTTTTTGTCAAGGAATAATTTTGCATTTATCAACATTCTATATGATTATGCTCTAAAATTCAAAAAGATAAAGTTAATAATATAATAACCAACAATGATTTTTATCCTATGGAATGACCCCGCCCCGGTAGACGATCCTGCCCTAGAGTTTGAGCATAGGAGGAGCGTATGGGCACACCACGATTTACACCTGAATTTAAGGAAGAAGCCGTCCGTCAAATAACGGAACGCGGTTATTCTGTCGCTGAAGTTTCTGACCGGCTGGGCGTTTCAGCACACAGTCTCTATAAGTGGTTGCGGGCGATTAAACCCGATAACAGCGAGCAGCATGTCCGGGATTTACTGGAGGCCAAAAGCGAGATCCTGAAACTACGGGCGCAGCTAAAGCGTACCGAAGAAGAACGGCATATCCTGAAAAAGGCCGCGCGGTACTTTGCAAGGGAGCCCGACTGAAGTACCGCTTTATCAATGAGCACCGCACTGTATGGGGTGTGATGACGATGTGTCGGGTACTGAATGTCGCCCGGGCCGGGTTCTATGCGTGGCTGCATAACCCGATCTCGGGGCGTGATAAAGATAACCAGCGTCTGCTGACACTTATCCGTGACTCATATTCACTGAGCGGAGGTGTATACGGTTACCGGCGGGTTCATGGCGATCTGAACGAAATCGGTGAAACCTGCGGCAAAAACCGGGTGGGTCGTATTATGCAACTGAACCGGATCAAAGCCGTACGAGGCTATAAAGCACCGCGTCGTATCTCTGGCCGGCCTTCAGTGATTGCCCCTAATCGCGTGCAGCGGCAGTTTACCGTTGTCCGGGCCAATCAGGTCTGGGTTACCGATATTACTTATATCCGCACCTGGCAGGGATGGTTGTATCTGGCGGTGGTTATCGTTCTCTTCGCCCGTAACGTGCTCGGCTGGTCGATGAAGCCCACTCTCTCACGCGAACTTGCACTCGACGCGCTGATGATGGCCGTCTGGCGTCGAAAACCGGACGGCGAGGTCATCTTACATAGCAATCAAGGTAGCCAGTACGGCAGTGACGACTGGCAGCGCTTCTGCCGGGCGGATATCTTCGATTACATTGAAGTCTTCTATAACCGGTCCCGGCGCCACAGTCATCTCGGCGGCGTCAGTCCGGAGGCCTTTGAACAGGCCTCATCGTGAGGACAGAATTTGTCTACTGTCGTGGGGTGCAGTCCATAAGCGGGCTTTTTGCTTTTTTTAGATTTGATAATCAATCGCCACTTCTTCCGGCTCCATCACCTGCCGTTTGATCTCCTCGACCGACAAGCCCGCATTGCACAGCTCCAGGAAACGCCAGACATAGTTGCGCTGCAGCTGACCGCGCTTCAGGCCCAGCCAGACGGTGTTGGCATCAAACAGATGGTGGGTATCCAGCCGGGTTAAGCGACCTGTTTCCTGACTATCGCCAGACTGTTCAGCCACCAGCCCAATCCCCAGCCCGAGTTCGACGTAGGTTTTGATCACATCAGAATCCTGCGCGCTCAGCACGATATCCGGCACCAGCCCTTTGCGATTAAACGCTTCGTCGATGCGCGACCGCCCGGTGATGCCCTGGCGATAAGTGATCAGCGGCCAGCGGGCAATGGCTTCCAGCGTTAGCGGCACAGTTTGGGTCAAAGGATGCCCTTCCGGCACCAGCAGATTGTGATGCCAGCGGAACCATGGGAACGCCGCCAGGGTTGAATCATTGCTCAGCCGCTCGCTGGCAATGCCGATATCCGCCCCGCCGTTATGCAGCAACGCATCGATTTCCTGTGGCGTGCCCTGAATCAGTTCCAGCCTGACTTCTTTGAATAACTCACGGAAGGCTTTGATCACCGGCGGCAGGCTATAGCGTGCCTGGGTATGTGTGGTGGCGATGGTCAACACGCCGGAAGCGTCATTGGTAAACAGGTCGGCGAGACGGCGCACATTGCTCGCCTCGTTGAGGATACGCTCGGCAATCACCAGTAGCGCTTTGCCGGGCTCGGTCATCCCGAGCAGCCGCTTGCCGCGACGGATGAAAATCTCGATACCGAGCTCTTCTTCCAGCTCGCGAATATGCCGGCTAACGCCAGATTGCGAAGTGTAAAGCATGTTGGCGACTTCGGTCAGGTTGTAATCCTGCCGCGCCGCCTCGCGAATAATTTTGAGTTGCTGGAAATTCACCCTTTCCTCCAGAGACCTGCAGATATAACGCTATTGTTAGAGTCTGCGCCTCTGGGGAACAAATAATAAAAACCCGCAACTTATGCATTTAAAGCATAACGCTTAGCTGACCATCAGCAGTTCGCGATTCTCAAGCGAAGGACGGCTGACCAGCGACATCAAAATCTCTTTCACCGCGTGAGCCTGCGGAGACAACGAGCCGCGAGCCGACATGTTCAGCGACAGCGGTAAGCTCATGGACGGCGTGGTGATGCGCGCCATCCAGCCGTTAGCCGCACCGCACAGCGAACGCGCGGCAGATTCCGGCAGCACCGTCACACCCATTCCGCTGGCAATGGCGGCGGTCAGGGTAGAGAGCGATTCAATTTCGCCGATAATTTTCGCCGTCAGGCGGCGCAGCGAAAAGGCTTCATCGACCCGCGCCCGCACCGCGCTGTAATCGCGCGGCAGGAAAAGATTCATTTCAGCAATCGCCGCCAGGTCCACGCTCTGTCCAGGACAATCACGGGTGCCGACCAGCCACAAATCCTCTTTCAGCAATTGCTGGCTGGTGATCCCAGCCACCGGTGAACGCTCATACAACACCGCCATATCGAGCTGCCCACCCAACAGTTTATCGTTCAGCACAGTGCCGCTGTTTTCATGCAGATAGACCGTGACTTCCGGTAATTCGTTACGCACCGCCTGAAGCAACGGCATAGTGATCGACGACGCGGCGGTGCCCGGGGCGAGCCCAATAGACACCTGGCCGCTTAGGGTCTGGCCAATATTACACACCGCCATCTGCGCCTGTTCGCACTGACGCAAAATAGTCCGCGCATGGGTATAGAGAATTTTACCGGCCTCCGTCGGCGTGACTCCCCGTTTGGTGCGGATAAGGAGTTGCTGATCCATCTCACCTTCCAGCGTAGCCACCTGCTGGCTTAATGCGGGCTGAGCGATGTGCAACACCTCAGCAGCCTGAGTCAGGCTACCGATATCGACGATTTTTACGAAGTATTTCAGTCGTCTTAAGTTCATTTTGCCTCCAGTTCGGGATGCCAGTGCCAACGCCGGCGATTCAGTTGTCGGAGGAGTTGCAATATGCTTGCCAGTTTTTGACCAACCGGACAAGAAGGCCCACACAGGCCGCGGAATAAGAGATTCTAATAATTCCGTCGCTTTTAGTAACCCGTCAGCGGATGGCGCTATGCCCCATCAGGGGACGAGTTGCACCAACACAGTGCGCATTGTGCTAATTTTCGACAATTACGTGCATTTTGCTGAAATTGTCAGCAATCAAACCTACGGAGTGCATACAGGCTTTGACATGCTGCTCTGGCATCGCTATTATTCGCCCCGTTCACACGATTCCTCTGTAGTTCAGTCGGTAGAACGGCGGACTGTTAATCCGTATGTCACTGGTTCGAGTCCAGTCAGAGGAGCCATATTAAAGAAGCCTGTTCAGGAAACTGAACGGGCTTTTTGCTTATTGGCGTCTTCTATCCAATGAATTTCATGGGTTATTTCCTGTTTCAATAAGTAGATTCGCAGCGCCCTTTCCCCCTCCCACGCTATGAACGCACAATCTTAAATTTAATAATAAACCGTGTATGCATAGACGGTCACCCCTGCTAATTATAAAATACAGAGTCATATTCTTATTTAATAACTTACTTTCTACGAGTTGTGGCATGCCAATAAAAAAAATTAAAATTTTTAACTCTCGCTACAACAACGTATTAACGCTATTTGATTTCATTATCATTAATGGCTTTTGTTTTATTTACGTGAAATTCATTTCCTCATATCCATACCCAACCCAGTTACTGGTCGGATTAATATATTCATTAATATTCATTACGTTAGGATCACTGAATAAGACATCAACGGTACAACTGCATAAAAATGGTATCAGAAAGTCAACTCAGCTTATCTTTAGCGTTGCTATTTCAGCAGCCCTGACACTTTCAATTTATTCCACCATTATATTCATTCTGGATCAGAATGCGAAACTTGACATTATTTCACTGGCGGTGACTCTGGCAAAATCCTCGATATTATTGTTCATTTTCCTGTTCTCTTTACGTCTTTTGGTATCGCACTTCCTGATCCCGAAATCTATCAACGTTGCCATCTTCGGGATAACCCATCCAGGCCTGGCGATTGAACAAGCCCTGCGAAAGGAGTATGTCGACACCAATCTTGATATTAGTTTCTACGAGGATCGTCAACTAAGCCGAGATAGCCGCTTTGTTAACGTCAAATATGCAGGCACGTCACGGGATTTACTCCAACTGGCAAAAGAGGGCAAAGTTGATGAAGTCTACATTGCCCTGCCGATGGTCGCCCAGGCACGCATTCGTCAACTGTTAGATGATTTTTCAGATTCTACGGTCGATGTTTTCCTGGTACCGGATCTTATTTCTTATAGCTCGCATATATCACAACTGAGAATGCTGAGTAACATTCAGACTATCAGCATATTCACCTCTCCCTTTGAGGATGAAGGTGCACTCATCAAACGGTTTGAAGATATTGTTTTGGGTGCCTTGTTTACGCTGGCAAGCTTACCCTTAATGCTTTTCGCAATCATTGGCATTAAATTAACATCGCCTGGGCCGGTGTTATTTAAGCAACGCCGTTACGGACTGAATGGCAAAGAAATTGAAATATGGAAATTCCGGACGATGAATGTGATGGAAAACAGCAGCGTCGTCACCCAGGCTACGCGAGACGACCCTCGAATCACTCGCTTTGGCGCGTTTCTGCGCAAAACGTCACTGGATGAGTTACCGCAATTTTTTAATGTCCTGCAAGGCACAATGTCTATCGTCGGCCCTCGCCCTCACGCAGTGGCACATAATGAAGAGTATCGTCGCTTAGTTGAGAATTACATGATTCGCCACAAAGTGAAGCCGGGCATCACCGGACTGGCTCAAATCAATGGTTTTCGAGGGGAAACCGATACGCTGGATAAAATGGAAAAACGCGTCCAGTACGATCTTGAATACATTAAATCCTGGTCACTGTGTCTCGATATCAAAATTGTGATATTGACCTTCTTCCGCGGGTTTGTAGGAAAGAATGCTTTCTAAGTTCCTCTTTCTGGCCGGTCTGCTGTATATGCCTGTCGTATATGCAGACCTGCAAGGGAAACAGCACACGGGTGTTGCTGGCATCGATTTTGAGAGCCAGGTGGGTTATGACGTGGGTTACAACGACAACGTCACGTTGCAGCATGAAGAAAGCAACGCCATTGCAGCCGGTTATCAGCAACTGACTCCGCTGCTCAAAATGATTGGCCAGCGCTATGAAGACCATTATCTGTTGATGTATTCGGGGGATTATCGCCGTTACAACGGTGATTCAGCCGATGACCGTAGCAACCATTTCCTGATGTTCAAAGGCGACTGGCGCTTTGGTCAAAAGCAGGGTTTCTCCCTGGACCTGGATGAAACGCTAGGCCACGAGGAGCGCGGCAAAGACACCACTGAAGGTTTTTTGCCAGAGCAATACCAACAATTTGGAATTAACCAACCTATCGCCACACGCTTTCTCAATAGTGAAGCCCGTTATCATTACGGCGCACCAGAAGGGCGCGGAAAGTTTGAGTTAGCCCTGCAGTACAAGCAGTTACGCTTTCGCAACCTGCAGGGTATCCAGAATGCCGATGACGATTTCTATCGCTATATGCTGGATCAGGAATGGCACGAAAACAGCCTGGTCGCGGAGATATTTGACCAAAAATCGAAAAATCTACGCTATCGCTACAGCTTTATTACCAACCAGCGTCGTTACGAGCTGAACCCGCAAAAAGACAGTAATGAATACTATCTGGTGGTGGGAATGAAAAATAAACTTAGCGGAAAAAGTGAAATTGATGCCAACGTGGCGTGGCTGTACAAAGGGTTTATCAATAACCCTGATGCCCAACTTTTCAGCGGATTGAACTGGAATATCAATGCGACGTGGAAGCCAGTGAAGCAATCAACGCTAAAGCTTCACAGCTCCCAACTTATCAAGGATCCGACGGATGCCGGGGGTTATGTCCGGGTAACCAATAACGGTCTTGCCTGGGAACACCACTGGTGGGTTGATCGCCTCTCTACCATTATTGATTACTCTTATATTACAGAGAATTACAAAAATCAGTCCAGCGGCAGAAAAGACCGTAAGAATTTGCTGTCTCTGACCTTCAACTACGATTTTCGCCCCTCAATTAATTTCAAGCTGAAGCTTCAGAAGAATACGCTGCATTCGAACAAAGAGAAGGATGCCTTCTTCATTGGTCCGAACGCCGACCGCGAAGTCGATCGAACATTGGGATATGACGATTCGGCCATCATTTTTATGACACAGGTACAGATATGATCCTGAAACGCGCAAAAATGGCATTTCTCCCGCTACTGGCGATTTTACTGGCCGGATGCTCAAGCCCGCCTCAAACCGTCAGAACGCCGCCAGAAACCGTTTATCACCTCGACGCGGGGGATGAGATCAATATTACGGTCTCAGGTGAACAGGATATTTCCATGCGCTTTAAGTTGGATAGTAGCGGCAGCATCAATTATCCCTATATCGGCAAAGTGACCCTAAAGGGAAAAACTGCTGATGAGGTCGGGAACGACATCGCCGACCGCTTACGGGGTGATTATCTGCAAGCACCCATGGTGACCGTCAGCGTCAGCGAGTTTCGCAAGATATATCTGTTGGGTGAGGTACAAAAACCGGATGGCTACGCCTGGGAGCCGGGTTTAACCGCAGAAAAAGCGATTGCCCTGGCCGGTGGTTTTACCGATCGCGCCGATCATCACGATATCAGCATCCGCCAAGCCGTCAGCGGCAAGCTGCTGAATAATGTTGCCCTCGACTCCGCTGTTGAAGCTGGAGATACCGTAATCATTGGCATGAGTTTCTTCTGAAATGGCTATTTCACTCGTTGGTAATGGAGTTAACAAAGAAGGCTTCATTGATTTTGGACCGTACATCAACAAAATCAAACGCAAGCTGATTTGGTGTTTCGTTGTGTTGCTCGTTACCGCGACCGCAGCCTTCATATTCACGCGCTTTATGCCTTCACGCTACACCGCGACATCCACGGTGCTTTTCAAGGCGCAACCGGCGGATATCACCCCCCTCCCGCGTCTGGAAAACTATGATTCCACGCGTAGCGATTACTATGAAACCAAATATGCCCTGATGGGATCACGGGTTGTGCTGCAAGCGGCAGCGAAAGCCATGAAACTCGATGAAGATCCTGAGTTTAATGGCGGAAGCGAAGGTGATGCCAGCGCCCGCCTCGATAATGCTGTTCGCACCTTACAGGGTAACCTTTCCATTTCAGGTGTGCGTTCGACACAGCTGGTTTCTGTCACTCTTGAAGCCGGATCGCCACAGAAAGCGGCGGATGTCGCGAACGGGATCGCTCAGGCCTTCATCGACTACAGTCTGCACCAAAAGCAGAAAACGCTGCTTCAGGCACAGCAGTGGAACAAAAAGATGATGACCGAGCTGCAAGAAAAAATGGTGAAACAGAAGGCTGATATTGATGCCTACCTCAAACAAGCGGGGCTGTTGACCTTTCGCGGTGTCGATGGGTATGAAACAGAGCAATTAGGTATCGTCACCAACCATCTGGCGGATGCCACTCAGCGACGTATGCAAGCCGAGGCGATATGGGACAAAGTTCGCCAGCAGCAGGGAAAAACCGCCGAACAAGTCATCTCACTGCCGGACATCTCTGGCCATCCGCAAATCCAGGATTTACGCATCGCAATGACCCAGGCGAAACGTTCACTCTCCGATGCGGCCAAACATTATGGACCGAACCACCCGAAATATCGCCAGGCGCAAGCGCAACTGCAAGCCATCAACGGACAGATTGGGCAAGTGGTGAGTGAACTGCGAAACGGGATACAGCAGCAATACCAGATTGCACTTGATGATGAACAGCGCTATCAAAAAATGCTCGATGAGCAGAAAGGTAATTTTCGACAATTGGCTGCCAAACGCGACCATTACAACACGTTGCAGACGGCTCTCGATAAAACAGAAGAACTGTATAAATCACTGTATCAACGCGTCAACGAGCAAATGTTATCGGAGAGTTTTTCCGTGGCTGACGAGCAGATTTACGACCCTGCCACGCCCCCTCTCGCTGCATCGAAACCGAAGCGTTCGATGCTAATAGTCATGATGTCCATCCTGTCGGTGGGGATGTATATCATGTACCTGATTATCTCCACCGCGCTGGACAAAACCATCCACTCAATCAGTGAGTTGAAAGGAAAAGCCGGGCTTGTGGCCAACGGTGAATTTCCCCTTCTGCCACCCGGTAAAGTCAGCCAGCACGCATTCAATGACCTGTTGTATGCCGACATGCTTCACAGCCTGCGCATGACCTTAGAGCATCGCGACAATAAGCCGCTGACTGTGGTGGTCACTGCCGTCAATACTGGCGATGGCAGCAGCCTGATGGCCGACCTCCTGGCGCGCTCGGCGAGTAAAGCGCACAAAACATTGTTGGTCGGTCTCAATTGTCTCGAGCCGCTTCAGGACCCGTCACACAAACTGGGCTTTGCTCAGTGTCTGTATGGTGAAAGTCAGGTTGAGCAAGCGGTAGTCAGTCTCGGTGAAAATATTGATTTTCTCCCCCGGGGCGTACTTCGCGACTCCTCGTTGCTGATGCTGACTTCAGACCGCCTGCCTCCTTTGCTGGAGACGCTACACCAACACTGGCACACGGTGATTATCGATATGCCTTCGCTTGAAGTGGCCCAGGATGTCTTACTGCTGCAACCGCACAGCGATGTGACGCTACTGGTCGTTAAAGCTGGTGAGCAGTCAGGGGCTGTGACCGAGACGTATACCCGCCTGACCGGTTCTCAAAAGCATCCTGTTGCCGTCGTGCTCAATCAGGTGCAGGAAGAGAATCTGGAAACCCAGGAAGGCAGACGCTTACCCGAACGTGGTACCAATGAATTAATTATGCCAAAGCAGAAATCATGAACTTAATTAAAAGCATTTCGACCATCGCGGGATCGTCTGTCTTGTCGCAGTTGATTGGCGCCTTTTCCGTCTGGCTTATCTCGCACCGTTACGGCATGGCAGAAGTGGGACACTATGCGCTGATGTACAGCAGCGTCCTGATTGGGGCGCAAGTCTGTACCTTCGCCTCGCAACTTTTAATTCCCCGTCAGGACGATCAGCAACTTGGGCAGAATGTGGTGTTTTGTCTACTGCAAAGCCTGATTATCGCCCTGCCCTGGGCTGTCGTTATCGGGTTTACCTTTCATCTGAATGTTGCGCTTCTCTACCTGATGACCTTTGGTTATGCCCTGGTGTTGATTGCGGAAAACCTCTCCTTACGTTTGGGCAACGTGTCATTTCTGACGTTCCAGCGTATTGCGGTGTCTTTGGTGGTGGCTGTCGCGCTGCTGGTGATGCCAACTCTGACCCTGTTCTACATCGCCTGGATGCTGGGCGTTCTGCTGTTGCTGACGGGTTGTCTGCTGCACCTGTTTGCATTTCGCACGCTCACCGCACAGCATTTCTCATTCGCTGCAAACCGGGCGTTTATGCGGGAGCATTGGCAGCATCTCAGCCGGGTCGGCAGTGCGGAAGTGCTGGCGATGGCCTGCAACAATCTGCCCACTATGTTGATAAACATTCTGTTTTCGCCGCTGGTCGCAGGCTATTTCTCCGTCGTCAGCCGGTTCTGTTTATCGCCCGTGATGATCATTGGCAATGCTGTGCGTAACTCGATTTTCTCAAAATGGTCGATGGATTTTCGTCGTCAAACCTTCAACTATCAGGAGTATAAGAAGGTACGCCTGCTGTTGTTGGCTGCAGCACTGGTGTGCATTCTGGGGATCTGGATTTTTTATCCGCTGGTCATGCGTCTGGGCTTCGACCAGGAATGGCTCAATTCCATTCCTACCTCTCGCTATATGCTTCCGTATTTATTTGCCGCGCTGGCCGTCAGTCCGTTGACCGTGATTGAACTCATTTTTGGTTCTAAACGCTATTTTCTCCGCATTCAGATTGAGCAGTTACTCATCATTCTCGTCGCCTTTGTTATCCTGCCGAAATTAGGACAGCGCTACGAAATTTCGCTGCTGACCTTCTCGTTACTGACCAGCATACGTTATCTGTTCATTTTGCTGTTCATGAATAAACGCGCCAGAGCACTGTCGGTACAGGTCAAACAATGCGGCTAAATACTGGCCTGTATCTGAATGCGTTCGCCATCATTACGATAGCGTTCTGCGGTACCGTTCAATATTTTACCGGGGTTCTGGCGGTATTGTGGCTTCCCTTTTTCATGGTGATTATCATGGTTGTGCTGCTCATCATGCAAAAGCAGCCGCAACCCATCACCCTGACCACCAGTGAAAAAGCCATCCTGACGCTCTATCTGGCGTTTATCGTACTCACGCTCTCGGCAACGTTCCTGCAAGGCGGGATTGTAGTGACCATTGTCGGCTTCAAAAACGAGCTGGCGCTGTCACTGGTGATGCTATGTATGCTGCTCGGGATGTTTCGTGAATCGCAATTACACCGTCTGATTCAGCTCTTTTATTGGTTGTTTTACGTCCAGTTCCCCGTGGCTCTCTACCAGGTCCTGTTTGTGGTGCCTCAACGCGTCGCATTTCGCGGAGAGAATGAGAAATGGGATTCAGTGGTCGGGACCTTTGGTGGCAACCCCATGGGCGGCGGCAATACGGCCGCAATGGGCATGTTTTGCCTGCTGATCATGCTGCTGAAAGTATCCGAATTTAAGCACGGGATTTGCTCGTTTAAGTCTCTGGCCCTTCATGTGGTACTGAGCTTTGTGCTCTGTGTGATAGGGGAAGTGAAGTTTGTCATCCTGCTCTCCCCTTTCCTGTTGGCATTGCTGTGGATAATGCCGGGTTACGTCAGTGGCGTCAGTAAAGTAAGTTTGCGCTCACTGCTGATCATCGCAGCCGGCATGGTGGTGCTCATCTTTGCCGCCATTACCATTTTGGCCTCAAACTACTCTTCCGCCTTCGGTGGCGACCCGACCAAAAGCGCATTCTCTGTGTTCGTCGACTCGCTGGGTTATATCTTCGATACCAACTACATCATGGAAAACGGCGAACTGGGCCGCTTCACCACCATTTTCTTCTGGCTCAAACATAACGGTTTGTATGGTATGGGCAGCATTCTGTTCGGTTATGGCCTGAATGCCACCAACAGTGGGAGCGCAGTTTCACCGGGTTACATCAGCACCTGGTTTCGTCTGATCCTCGACTCAACGTCCTTAAGCATGTTGCTTTGGGAAGTGGGGATAATTGGTATCTTATTGTTCTCACTGGTTATTATCACCATTCTTAAAGCTATGCGTCCGCGAGAAGCCTTCTCCCGCCACGATTTGAAGCGGGAGGATCTGCAATTACTCAGCTCCGCACCTGCGTTCTATGTGTTTTCCATTGGTTGTTTGCTCAGCCTTCCTTACAGCCAGATTCTGATGATCATCCCAATGCTGCAATTTTTGCTGTGGCTGGCCCTGGGCTCACTCATCGTTATCAATCGCGCTGTTCGTTTACATTCCGGTATCTATCATGACTCATCAGCCATCCATCACCGTTAGCATTAAAACCCTGAATGAAGCCCAGGGAATTGAAAAAACGATCGACAGCGTACGGCGACAGCTTGCTTCTTACCCGCATCAGATTATCGTGGCGGATAGCCTTTCCAGCGATAACACCCGAGAGCTGGCGTTGGCAAAAGACGCGACAGTCGTGTGTCTGAATAACGCCGCCGATCGCTGCTGTGGTGTCGGCCACCAGCTCGGCTGGCTGTACAGCGAAGGGGACTATTTGCTGTTGCTGGACGGTGACATGGAACTGGAACCCGGATTCCTCGATACCGCTATCGCCTTCCTGCAAGAGAACCCAGACTATGCCGGCGTGGCGGGCAGCGTTGAGATGGACGATGCGGCCAACTACGAATTCAAATCCCGTAAACAACGCCTGCACCTGATTTATCCGCAGGGTGACACCGACCATCTGGGCGGCGGCGGATTGTATCGCCGCAGTGCGATTGAGAAGATAGGTTATCTGACCAATCTTAATCTGCATGGCTACGAAGAGGCAGAGTTGGGGATCCGCTTACAGAGCGCAGGCTATAAATTGCGCCGTCTGTCTGCCCCTTACTTCCGACATGCTTCTTACACCATGCCGACGTTTACGATGCTGGCCTACCGCTGGCGGAACGGTTTTTTGTGGGCGCCGGGTGAATTACTGCGTAACGCATGGGGTAAAAAACATTTTCCCGCTGCATTTAAAATTGTCCGCAACGAGCTGGTCTTTACCCTGTATTTGCTGATGCTTTGCGCCTCATTTATTTCTTTAGATGCACAGTGCATTATTCTGGCGCTGCTTCCGCTCATTATTTTCATTGCTGCCAAGACATTTAAAAATAAATCACTGAGAGATGGCATCCAGAGTGCAATAAATTTATCCTTATTTTCTGCTGGCATCCTTCGCGGCATCGTAAATCCACCCAAAAATCCCATGACGCCACCTGACGTAACGGTTATTAATCTAAAAAATCTCGACGACAACAATGAAAATACTTTACGTAAATAAGTTCTTCTTTATTAAAGGTGGCGCGGAAACCGTTCTTTTTCAGGAACGTGAAGCAATGATGCAGGCCGGGCATGAGATCATCGATTTCAGTATGGAACACCCGGAAAATTTGCCGAGCGCCTGGAGCGAGTTCTTCGTTCATCATGTTGATTATCACCACAACCATTCGTTGTGGAATAAGTTACAGGCGGGAAAAGATTTTATTCATAACGCCCGCGCCTGTGAAAAATTCAATGCGCTATTGTTACGCGAACAGCCAGATATTGTGCATTTCCATAATATTTATCACCAACTCACTCCCGCGCTTATTGGTATAGCCAAACGCTTCGGCTGTAAAACAGTGCTCACGGCACACGATTACAAAATTGTCTGCCCGTCCTACACCATGCTGCACGATGGCAAGGTTTGTGATGCCTGTCTGACCGGTTCCGTATTCAACGCCTATAAGAACCGTTGTCAGCAAGGGGAGCGAGGCAAAAGCCTGCTTCTGTCACTCGAGGCACTTTGGCAAAAATGGGCCAAAGACTATACGTTGCTCGATGCCATCATCGCTCCAAGCGAATTTATGCGCCAGACGCTGCTGCGCAAGCTGCCGAATGCGCGAATTGACGTCATTGTAAACGGAATCGATACCCGCCTGACCGCGCCTGACGAGAGCGTCGGTGAGTACTTTCTGTACATTGGCCGCTTGAGTCGCGAGAAAGGGGTCGCCACGCTTGCGAAAGCGCATCAGAAAATGAATAACCCTCTCCCGCTGAAAATCGCGGGCAACGGATTATTGAATGACGATTTGCGTGCACGTTATAGCAAGCCGGAGTTTCTTGGCTACATGCAACAAGGCGAAGCTCTCAACGCATTGATTCGCAACGCGCGTGCGGTCATTGTTCCCTCCGAATATTACGAGAACTGTTCGATGTCCGTGCTGGAGTCAATGGCCTTTGGCCGTCCGGTTGTCGGGGGGAATATTGGCGGTATTCCGGAGCAAATTCGTGACGGGATTGATGGACGACTGTTCACGCCAGGCGATGCAGATGCACTGGCCGATATCCTCGACGAACTGGTCTCTAATCCGCAACAGGCTCGCGAAATGGGCATCAATGCCCGCCGTCGCTTAGAGGACAAATACGCCCTCTCCCATCACATGCACCAACTACAGGCTCTCTATCAGAACCTGATTGACCCGAGTTTATGAAACCTAAAATTACTGTGCTAGGCACCCGGGGCATCCCCGATGTGCAAGGCGGGGTGGAAACCCATTGCCAAAATTTATACCCAGAAATCAAACAGCAAAGCGATGCTGACATCTGCGTGATTGCTCGTTCTCCTTACGTTCAATATCGTCAGAGCGAATACAAAGGCGTACGCCTGAAAAGCCTGTGGGCGCCTAAAAGCCGCAAATTTGAGGCCATTGTGCACTCAACGCTGGCAGCCCTCAGTACGCTATTTGATGGTTCTAAAATTGTTCACGTCCATGCGGTGGGCCCTGGCCTGGTGGTTCCTCTGCTCCGTCTGCTGGGTAAGCGCGTGGTCTTTACCCATCACGGGCCGGACTACGATCGCCAGAAATGGGGAAAGTTAGCCAAATGGATGCTGCGCCTCGGTGAAATGTGGGCGGTGAAATGCGCCAATGAAGTGATCGTCATTTCTCATGTCATCAATGAAATAGTGAAAAATGAACATCACCGCGACGACGCCCATGTGATTCACAATGGGGTTCGCCTGCCGGAACTGCCGGGTGCGGACGCGGTGGCCACCACCCTTGCCAACTTCTCTTTAAAGCCGGGTGAGTACATCATCGCCGTCGCGCGATTTGTCGAGGAGAAAGGCCTGCATGACTTGATTGCTGCGTATGAAGCCAGCGGTTGTCAGGTTCCACTGGTATTGGTGGGTGATGCCGATCATGAAGATGATTACAGCGTGCGTCTCAAAAAGCAGGCATTCAATAATCCGAACATCATTTCCACCGGGTTTTTACGCGGCGTGACCCTTCACTCGTTATTTTCGCAAGCCGGGCTTTTTGTCCTGCCGTCTTACCATGAAGGATTACCGATTGCGCTGCTGGAAGCCATGTCATGGTCGCTGCCGGTCATCGTCAGTGATATCCCGGCCAATCTGGAGACCGGCTTGCCTTCTGGATGTTATTTCCCGACGGGTGATGTGAATGCCCTGGCGCAAATGCTGCGGGACTGGGAAGTCAAAGAATCCATGGATTACAGCCATTTGCTGGCAAATTATCGCTGGCCGGATATCGCAAATGATACTCTTCATATTTACCAGCGATTAACCACACTGAGCGTACCGTGCAGAAATCAACATCAGAAGTAGTCGTCGAGCGCTTTTACTCCTCACTCGACCCGGAAGTTGAAACGACCCTGACTCCGGAACAGAAAACGGGCATTGAGCAGGCGTTGGTTTCGTCAACGCTCGCCGCGCGTCACCCGGTCGATTTTCGTCACAGCTTCTCGTTTTTTCACCGACGCTACTTTGTCGTATTTCTGTTCGGGCGAGATAAGCGCAAAAAACCGCGAGATGTCGGCACCTTCGGACGCATTCTCTCCACACTGGGCGTTATGTTCTTGGTTCTGTTTTGTGTGCTTTCCGTGCTCCTCGCGCTGTACATGATCAAATCCGCTTTAGGTATTGATGTGTTTAAACATTTCCACGTCGGTATCTGGGGCTGGTTTATTCAACTTCACGATAAAATGAGTTAGCCATTCCATTGAATAACAAGAAAATTTCTTCAATAATTGCCGCCCTGTTGTTTGCCTCAACCGGCGTCGCCGCTCCGCTACACGCTACTCAAACGGTGGTTACCCCTCCGGCCTTCGAGGGCATTTTAACCAACCCAGGCATGGGCGTTGCCCGTTTTCATGATGGTTATGGGCAGAAACTGTCTGAGGCGGATTATCCGAATACCGGGATCGAGTACGAGCGTTTTTACTGGAGTGACCTGGAGCCCCAGGAAGGTGTCTATAACTTCAAACTTATCGATAACGCCTTTACCGTTGCGGCACAACACCAGCCAGCGATGAACGTCGGGCTCAGATTTATGGCCCTGGATGAACCGCAGACCGGCTCCAAAATCCCCGCCTGGCTCATTGCCAAAGGCATCAAAGGACAGTGGGTCGAAAACGGTAAAACCTTCGTTCCTGACCTGACCGATCCCATCTTTATTCAGTACGCCCAAAAGCTATTAAATACGCTTGGGGCGCGTTACGACGGGAACCCGGAACTGGCCTATCTGGATATCGGCATGGTGGGCTCTTGGGGCGAATGGCATAACTCGAACTTTACTGACGTCCCTGCGCTGGATAAAAAATACACGCCAGAGCAACTGAGCCGTTATGTTGACATGCACTTCAGCGCTTTTCCAAAAACACCCAAAATTATGCTGATCAGCGGTGGAAAGACATTGGCCACTGCGGTGCAAAAAGGCGCAGGCTGGCGAGCGGACTGCTGGGGCGACTGGCATAATTTTACCGCCGACTGGAGCCATATGCGTGATGATTATCCCCAACGCCTGACGGCGGCGCAGACGGCATACCCTGGTTTTCAGAAGAGCTGGCAACATGCGCCTGTCAGTCTGGAAATTTGTGGCTACATGGATGAATGGCAAAGCATTCAGCATTATAGCCGCGAGCAAGTACAGGCTACTTTTGACTGGGCAATCCAACACCATGCCAGCACCTTAAACCTGAAGTCACGCCGGGTGCCACAGGAATACCGGGATATCGTAGATAACGCTCTGCGACATATCGGTTATCGCTATCGAATTAGCCGCCTGGCGTTTCCCGCCACTGCCCATGCAGGTCAATCCATCACGCTTGAAAGCCTGTGGCAAAACGACGGTGTGGCCCCGATTTACCTGCCTTATCACCTTCGCTGGCGTATCACTACCCCATCAGGTGAAACCGTTATGCAGCAAGGCACACAGGATGATCTCCGCCAGTGGCTACCGGGCGAACATGCCAGTCATGTCACGTTTACTTTGCCTGCCACGCTCCCGGCGGGGAAATATCAATTTGAAGCCGCCATCACCGACGATACGCAAACGCCGCGAGTCCGTCTTGCCAACCAAAACAGACGTCAGGATGGCTGGTATCCGCTGGCATCGTTTGAACTGAAGGGATCATTGTGAGTAACGTACTGTCAGACCTGTGCCGGGAAGTAAAACAAAACGCGAACGCCAAAGCGAAGGTGGTTATCATCCTCTATCGACTGGCAACGTGTTTTCGCAGCAAAAACCCGCTTGTGAAGTTACTCGGCGTGCCGTTTGTTATCCTCAACAAAGTCATCAATGAATGGCTTTTTTGCGTGGAGATCCCCTGGCAGACCCGGATTGGCGCCGGTTTGAAAATTTACCACGCGCATTGCATTGTGCTGAACCGGGATACGGTTCTTGGTAATGACTGCATCCTGCGCCACGGCGTCACCATTGGGAATGCTACCGATGACGGCGGCAGTCCAACAGTGGGGGATAACGTCGAGTTTGGTGCAAACGCGATTGCTATCGGCAACATTACCTTAGGCAATGGCGCAAAGGTGGGGGCCGGAGCCGTCTTGACGAAAGACCTGGCGGAGCAACAGATTGCCGTCGGGCAAAGGTGCCGTGTGTTGTAACGGCCGTCGCCCGCAGATAACCCCTGTCAGACAAAAAACCTGCCTTCATGCAGGTTTTTTACTTTTCTGCATTCCCTCCTTATTCGGTTAATTCCGCTCGCTTTTGTTTCACATTCCTGTGACATACTATCGGGTAACACCGCAGAGCTGAATGAAGGAGCGAATGATGAATAATAAGGGTGCCGGTCTGACCCCGGAACAAGCGCTGAAACAACTCGATGCGCTCTACAACCAATCGGTGACTGCGCTGCGTGAAGCGATAGGCCGCTTTATCAACGACAACGTTTTGCCTGATGCCGAACAGCGCGCCAAAGGATTATTTGTCTATCCGTCGCTGTCCGTTTCCTGGGATGGTGAAGCGCATAATGCGCTGAAAACCCGCGCCTGGGGCCGCTTTACCCATGCCGGTTGCTATACCACCACCATCACCCAACCAACATTATTCAGCCCGTACCTGCTGGAACAGCTGACTTCGCTGTATCAGGATTACGGCGCACACATCACCGTCGAGCGGTCACAGCACGAAATTCCGTATCCTTATGTGATTGACGGCTCCACGCTGACGCTCGATCGCTCAATGAGTGCGGGCCTGACGCGCCATTTCCCGACCACCGATTTGGCACAGATTGGCGATGAAACCGCAGACGGCCTGTTCCATCCGACCGAGCTTTACCCGTTGTCGCACTTTGACGCTCGCCGTGTGGACTTCTCCCTCGCCCGCCTGCGCCACTACACCGGTACGCCGGTTGAACACTTCCAGCCGTTCGTGCTGTTCACCAACTACACCCGCTATGTGGATGAGTTTGTCCGCTGGGGATGCAGCCAAATTCTCGATCCGGATAGCCCGTATGTCGCCCTTTCTTGTGCCGGCGGCGTGTGGATCACCGCCGATACCGAAGCGCCCGAAACCGCGGTGTCCGATCTGGCGTGGAAAAAACATCAAATGCCCGCCTGGCATTTAATCACCCAAGACGGCCAGGGCATTACGCTGATCAACATCGGCGTCGGTCCGGCGAATGCCAAAAACATCTGTGACCATCTGGCGGTTCTGCGCCCGGATGTGTGGTTGATGATTGGTCACTGCGGCGGCCTGCGTGAGAGTCAGACCATCGGCGATTACGTGCTGGCGCATGCTTATCTGCGTGACGATCATGTCCTGGATGCGGTGCTGCCACCGGACATTCCGATCCCAAGCATCGCCGAAGTGCAGCGCGCACTGTATGACGCCACCAAACAGGTCAGCGGCATGCCTGGCGAAGAAGTTAAACACCGTCTGCGTACCGGCACCGTCGTAACCACCGATGACCGTAACTGGGAGCTGCGCTACTCGGCGTCTGCGCTGCGCTTTAACTTGAGCCGCGCGGTGGCGATCGATATGGAAAGCGCCACCATTGCCGCGCAGGGCTATCGTTTCCGCGTGCCGTACGGCACGCTGCTGTGCGTGTCGGACAAACCGTTGCACGGCGAAATCAAGCTGCCGGGCCAGGCGAACCGTTTCTACGAAGGCGCGATTTCGGAGCACTTGCAGATAGGCATTCGCGCCATCGACCTGCTGCGTGCGGAAGGCGATAAGCTGCATTCGCGTAAGCTGCGCACCTTCAACGAACCGCCGTTCCGTTAAAAATCAGGATAATGACAATGCAAACAGCATCACCTCTTTCCGCCCTGCGCAGCCATCTGCTGGCGCAGGGGCTTGATGGCATGATTGTGCCGCGGGCCGATGCCTGGCAAAGCGAATACGCCGCCCCGCATGATGACAAACTGGCGTGGCTGACGGGCTTTACCGGCACCGCTGGCGTCGCGCTGGTGCTTGAGGATAAAGCCCTGCTTTTCGTCGATGGTCGTTATCAGGTACAGGTGCGAAATGAAGTCGATTTGCAGGCCTGGGAAATCCATCATCTGCACAACGATCCGTTGGAAACCCACCTGCCCACCAACGCCCGGATTGGTTTTGACCCGATGCTCATGGTCAACAGCCAGTTCGAATTACTGAACGCAACCGGATGCACGCTGACACCGCTTGCCGACGATCCGTTCGCCACGGTCTGGCACGACAGGCCTGCCGCACCGCAGGGCGCGATTCGCGAAATGCCGTTGTCCATCGCCGGTGAAAGCAGCGCTGACAAACGCGCGCGCATCGCCGCCGCACTGGATGCCAAAGGTGCGGATTATCTGGTCATCACCCAGCCGGATAACATCGCCTGGCTGCTGAATGTGCGTGGCGCCGATATCGCCACCAGCCCGGTGCCCTTGTCCTTTGCCCTGCTCAGCCGCACCGGCGAGACACAGTGGTTTGTCGACGCGGCAAAAACCGCAAATTTACCGCAGGGGCTGTTGGCCAGCCTGACGCTGTCGCCGATGGAACAGCTGGTGCCCCGCTGCCAGCAGGCAGCCAACGGCAAGCGCATTTTGCTGGATGCTGACAGCGCCCCGGTCGCTCTGCGTTTTGCCGTTGAGCAACACGGCGGTGAGGTGTGCTGGGCCGCAGACCCGATCACGCTTATCAAAGCGACCAAGAACAGCGTCGAGCTGGAAGGGTATCGCGACAGTCACCAAAAAGACGGTGCCGCGTGGGTGAATTTCCTCGCCTGGCTGTCGCATGAGGTTCCGGCACGCCTGGCGGCCGGCAACCCGCTGACCGAGCTGGAAGCACAGGCTAAACAACTCGCCTACCGCGAGCAGCAGGAGACCTTTATCGAGCAGAGTTTTGGCACCATTTCTGCTGCATCTTCCAATGCGGCGATGTGCCATTACCATTCGAGTGACACGACCAACGCCGCGATCACCGCCGACAGTTTCTACCTCAATGATTCGGGCGGTCAGTACGCTAACGGCACCACCGACGCCACGCGCACACTGGCATTTGGCGCGTTAGATCCGCAGCGTAAATTGCACTACACCGCGGTACTGAAAGGGTTTTTATCGTTAATCACCTTGCAGTTCCCTGCCGGCAGCTTTGGGCATCAGTTGGATGCATTCGCACGTCGTCATCTGTGGGAATTAGGGATTGATTTCGATCACGGCACCGGGCACGGCGTCGGGCATCAATTGCTTATCCACGAAGCCCCCCATCGCATTGCGAAAAAGGTCAACCTGTGGCCGCTGGCGGCGGGCAACATCATGACCATCGAGCCGGGCTATTATCTGGAAGGTGAATACGGGATCCGTATTGAGAATCAGGTGGAGGTGATCGACGGCATGCCGGGCTTCTGCCGTTTCGCATCACTGACGATGATCCCGATCGATATCAGTCAGGTTGAGCTCAACCTGCTCACCGACCGCGAAAAACAGTGGCTGGATGAGTACCACCAGCAGGTTCGCGAGACGCTTTCGCCATTGGTCGACAGCGAGGCGCGCCCATGGCTGTTTGCCGCCACCGCCCCGGTTCGGGTACAGGTGAGTTAACGCCATCTCAACGCCCGGCGGCGCAAGCTTGCCGGGCCTACGAAGCCACGCAACATGTCGATTTTGTAGGCCCAATAAGCGTCAGCGCCATCGGGCAACAGGTTGCCAAGATTATCCCTTCGGTTCAATCCCGCGAGACAATAATTCCTTACGCAATACCCTCTTCAGCCAGGTGGCAAGCGTCTTGTCGCCATCAATGCGTGCCTGCTCTTCAAGCTGTGCGCGAAACGCGTGAGAAAGTCTGATTTGATACTGATCGGTTTTGCTTTGTTCGTTTGACATTGTAATTACAAATTCCGTATCCTAGCTATATTGTAATTACATCGCAATTACGCGATGTTTTGCAAGCAATTAACGAAGCCCGGCAGTGCTGACACACATACCGGGCCTCTGACCACAACATTAAACGGAGTAATGCCATGGCTGACGCCGATACTAACACGAACCGCTACATCGACTCACATCCCACTGCGGATATCTACTTTTCCGATATGGCCGCTTCGCTGGTCGATATTAACTTTTGCAATATGGAAACCGTCAACTGCCTGGTTCTCATGCATTGCTGCGACGAAGCACGCGAAGGAACTGACGCAGAAAAACCTGCATCAGATCGGGCATACGCTTAGTAGCATTAGCCAACGGGTACCCACGCTGACCGATCTTTCTGGGTACTTAAAGACAGAGTTGCTGCAGCGTAACGAACTGCGCTAAACCCTAAAAAAGCAAAAAGCCCGCTCAGTTTCCTGAGCAGGCTTCTTAAATATGGCTCCTCTGACTGGACTCGAACCAGTGACATACGGATTAACAGTCCGCCGTTCTACCGACTGAACTACAGAGGAATCGGTTAACGGGGCGCATAGTATCGATGCGCCCGCGGCTTGTCAAAGCCTGTTTTTCACAATTTCAATCGTTTGCTGATTTCTTCCGCAGACTGGGTAAAAATTACTCCCAAGCCCGCTCCGCTTTTGCAGAATCGAACTGCGGCGGCGGCTTGCGGAAGCGTCCGGTTAGGTACGCCAGGTACAGTAAACCCACGCCGGCCCACACCAGTCCCAACGTTAAGGATGTCGCTTCCAGGTTGATCCACAGCACGGCGACAGTGGCGGCCCCAATCAACGGCAGGATCAGGTAATTCACCTTGTCTTTCCAGGTTTTGTTCCGTCCTTCACGACGCCAGAAGTGGTTGAACACCGACAGGTTCACGAAGGTAAACGCCACCAGCGCACCGAAGTTAATCAACGCCGTGGCGGTCACGAGGTCGAAGAACAACGCCGACAGCGAAACCACGCCCACCATCAGCACGTTCAGCGCCGGGGTACGCCACTTCGGATGCACGTAACCGAAGTATTTTTCCGGGAACACGTTATCGCGGCCCATAACGTACAGCAGACGCGACACGCTCGCATGAGACGCCAGACCCGATGCCAACGTGTTCACAAACGTGGTGCAGAGGAAAATAGACTGGAACAGCTTGCCGCCAACGTACAGTGCAATTTCCGGCAGCGCGGCATCTGGATTCTTGAAGCGGCTGATATCCGGGAAGAACAGCTGCATGAAGAACGACGCCACAATAAAGATGATCCCACCGTACACCGCCGTCAGGAAAATCGCTTTCGGGATGGTTTTCGCCGCATCCGGGGTTTCTTCAGACAGCGTCGTCACCGCATCAAAACCGAGGAACGAGAAGCAGACTATCGTCGCCCCGGTGATAATCGGGATCAGGTGCGCGTTCTGGCTGACAAAAGGTTGCAACGACCAGACCGTGCCGACACCCTCTCCTTTATGCAGCCCTTGCACCACCAGGATGATGAACACCACCATGATGCAAATCTGCACCAGCACAAACAGGGTGTTGAAGTTTGCCACCAGGTTAACGCTTTTCAGGTTCGCGGCGGTGAGGATGACCACAAAGCCGACGACCCAAATCCACGGCGCGACGCCAGGGAACAGCGCGGAGAGATAGATTTTCGCCAGCAGGACATTAATCATCGGCAGGAACAGATAATCCAGCAGCGATGACCAGCCGACCATAAAGCCGACATGCGGGCTAATGGATTTTTGCGCGTAGGTATAAGCGGAGCCCGCTTGCGGGAACTGGCGAACCAGTTTGCCGTAGCTTATTGCGGTAAACAGCACGCCCGCCAGCGCCAACAAATACGATGCCGGTACGTGCCCGTTGCTGATGCCGGAAACAATACCGAAAGTATCAAACACCGACATCGGAGTGAGATAGGCCAGACCCATCACCACCACCTGCCAGAGCTTTAAAGATTTGCGCAGTTGCGGTTTACCCGCCTGCGAATTCAGTTCGACAGAGGAATTAGTCGCCATGACGAGGCCCCCCCATGCGCGTCCAGGTTTGCGATGATATCGTCGTTGTTGCAAACCTGCTTAGCCTGGGGGTGAGTCGTGTCAATAAAGGAGAAAACGTCGGGCACATACCGGAAGCCGGTCCGTCGTAGTCAATGCGGCAACGGCGTTCACCTTCGCCGTGCGGGTATTTAAACATCTGCATCATCTCATTTCCTCGTCATACAATTTGTCGATTAACTGAAGACCCGTTGCCGCCTGCGCTCCTTTACGCGACGCCGGGAAATGGCAGGTTACCCTGCAAAACGTCCGGTCTGGCTCCGCTCAGACCGTATGATGCTGCTTATTATTTTGCTGCCCGGTATGATGCCCGGTGGCGCTACGCTTACCGGGCCTACAGGCCAGGAAACGCATCGTCAGGCGTTTTTCAGCATCCACTCAATTTCAGTTTCTGTGATCAGACGCTCAAACTGAATCAACTCGTCATTCTTACAGGCGTGGTACACATGGCTGAAGCGCTCACCCATCAGTTCACGCAGGCTGTCGTTTTGCATAAATTCCCACAGCGCATCGCTCTGACGAATCGGGAACGGCAGCCCTTCCTGCTCCAGACCATTGCCTTCGACTTCTTCCTGAAGCGGCAGATCGTTATTCAGACCATGCAAAATACCCGCGAGGATTGACGCCATTACCAGATAGGGGTTGGCATCAGCGCCTGCTACACGGTATTCGACACGGTGATTGTCACGATCGCCACACGGGATGCGCAGCGCAACGGTACGGTTGTTATGCCCCCAGGAAGCCTGCGTTGGCACGTACATACCCGGCTGGAAACGACGGTAGGAGTTAACGTTCGGCGCTAACAGTGCCATAGATGCAGGCATCAGATCTATCATTCCTGCAAGCGAACGCTTGAGGATGTTCGAATCTTCGCCATCGGCGTCAGACAGCACGTTTTCGCCTTTGCTGTTCAGCATGCTGATATGAATGTGCATCCCGCTGCCAGCATATTCTTCATACGGCTTCGCCATAAAGGTGGCGTGCATTTTGTGTTTTTCCGCCACCGTACGCACCAAACGTTTCAGCGCCAGCGCATCGTCGCAGGCATCAAGCACGTTATCGGTGTGGTGAAGGTTGATTTCGAACTGGCCCGGAGACGCTTCAGCGACCGCACCATCCGCCGGGATCAGCTGCAAACGCGCTAAATCATCGATATCGGTCAGCACGTCCGCGAAGTGGTTGAGGTTATCAACGGAGTACACCTGACTTTGCGTATTGCGGTCATCGGTGCCCGGCGCGCAGGGCGGCTGCAGGAAACCTTCGTTATCGCGCTGACGGTCAAGTAAATAGAACTCCAGCTCTACCGCTACCACGGGGAACAGACCGCGCTGGCGAAGTTGCTGCCAGAGTCGATTCAGCACGTTCCGTGGCTCAACGTCAAAGGGAGCGCCATCTTCATCCAGCATGGTCAGCATCATTTGGCCGATAAACTCCGGGTCAGCCGCTGATGGGGTTAAGGTGCCCAGCACCGGGACACAGCTGCGGTCCGGTTCGCCCAGCTCTTGTCCCAGGCCCGCTTCTTCTACGACGTTGCCGAGGATATCCATCGCAAACACCGATGCCGGGAAGTAGCAGCCTTTCTCTATCTTACGCAGGCTGGCGACCGGAATACGTTTGCCACGGAAGCAACCGTTCAGGTCGGTCAGCAGGACATCAACATATTGGGTATTGGGGTAACGCTCGAGAAAGGTATTCACTTCGCGCGCAAACGCGCTACTTCGTCTTTCTTCGGAATGCTGAACAAAATTCTCAACTTCTACGATATTAGTTTCCATGATTCACCGCCGTTGCTTTGGATGCCGGCCACTGATTTCGACCGTTAAATATAATGTCCACTTATCGACAATGGCGCTAACTAAAATGTTTGTCAAATGTTAAATTGAGTTTGCAAATAGGTTATCGCGCTGCTAGATTGAGAAAATAATGAACGGAAAAGGCCATATGGAATAGTTTTGGCAATAATTTAGTCCAGAATGTGAGGGTGATCATGGGCAATATATTTGACAAGCCAGTTATCGGTGTTGTGATGTGCAGGAACAGGCTTAAGGGTCACCAGACCCAGACTCTGCAAGAAAAGTACCTGAATGCTGTATTAAATGCCGGCGGTTTGCCGATTGCCCTGCCCCATGCGCTGGCGGAGCCGGAACTGCTGAATGCCCTACTGCCAAAACTTGATGGAATCTTCTTACCCGGCAGCCCCAGCAATGTGCAGCCGCACCTCTATGGTGAAAACGGCGATGAGCCTGACGCCGATCCTGGGCGTGATGAATTGAGCATGGCGTTGATCACCGCCGGGCTCGAAAGGCGCATCCCCATTTTCGCCATCTGCCGGGGTTTGCAGGAACTTGTTGTCGCCACTGGCGGGACTCTGTATCGTCGCCTGTGCGATCAGCCTCAGTTCCTGGAACACCGTGAAGATTCGGAACTCCCGGTGGAGCAGCAGTACGCGCCATCACACGAAGTTCAGGTTCAAGAGGGAGGATTGCTTTCGAGGTTAATACCGGGTTGCAACACGTTTTGGGTGAACTCATTACACGGTCAAGGCGCGAAAACGCTCGGTCCGCTGCTGCGCGTGGAAGCCCGCTCGCAGGACGGCCTGGTCGAAGCTGCCAGTATTCACGATCACCCGTTCGCCCTTGGTGTGCAATGGCACCCCGAATGGAACAGCAGCGAATACGCCCTGTCGCGTTTGTTGCTTGAAGGTTTTATCACCGCTTGTCAGAACCACCTCGCTGAAAAACAGCGACTCTGACCCCTACAGTTAAGGAAATGCCAATATGAGCGATGACGGCCTGGCGCCGGGTAAACGTTTGTCAGCGATCCGCCAACAATTGGGTCTTTCACAACGTCGTGCCGCCGAACTGTCTGGATTAACGCATAGTGCCATCAGCACCATAGAACAGGACAAAGTCAGTCCTGCCATCAGTACCTTGCAAAAGTTGCTGAAAGTTTATGGGCTGTCGCTCTCCGAGTTCTTCGCGGACCCGGAAAAACCTGATGAGCCGCAGGTGGTTATTAATCAGGATGACCTGATTGAAATCGGCAGTCAGGGTGTTTCAATGAAGTTGGTTCACAACGGAAATCCGAACCGAACACTGGCCATGATCTTCGAGACGTACCAACCGGGCACAACAACCGGGGAGAGGATCAAACACCAGGGTGAGGAAATAGGCACGATACTGGAAGGTGAAGTTCTCCTGACCATCAACGGCCAGGATTATCACCTCGTTGCAGGGCAAAGTTATGCCATCAACACCGGCATACCGCACAGCTTCAGCAACACTTCCGCAGGCATATGCCGCATTATCAGTGCCCATACCCCCACCACGTTCTGATATTCCTGAATTAAATTTGGCCTGATTTCTCAGGCCTTTTTAAAACGCCGTTTTTATTACAGGATTTATTTCCTGGGGCGTTTTGCAGCCAGATTTTGCCGATAGCAGCAGAGAAAGACCGATTATCTTATTGAATACAAAGGAGTCACCATGGACTTTCAGCATCTGAATTACTGGCAGGAAAAAGCGAAAAATATCTCTATAGAAACCCGTTTGTTTATTAATGGCGAATATTGCCAGGCGCAAGATAACAGCACCTTTGAAATTGTGGACCCCGCGGGACAGCGCCCGCTTGCCCAGGTGGCGCGCGGGAAAAAAGTCGATGTGGATATCGCCGTGCAGGGTGCTCGCGACGTTTTCGAGCGTGGAGACTGGTCACAGGCAGCGCCAGCCAAGCGCAAGGCGGTCCTGAACAAATTAGCGGATTTGATGGAACAGCATCACGAGGAGCTGGCGCTGCTGGAGACGCTCGATACCGGCAAGCCTATTCGCCATAGCCTGCGTGATGATATTCCCGGCGCGGCCCGCGCTATCCGCTGGTATGCCGAGGCTATCGACAAAGTGTATGGCGAAGTCGCCACCACCGGCGTGAACGAGCTGGCGCTGATTGTGCGTGAGCCCATCGGCGTGGTGGCCGCCGTGGTGCCGTGGAACTTCCCGCTGCTGCTGGCCTGCTGGAAACTGGGCCCGGCGCTGGCGTCAGGCAACAGCGTTATCCTTAAGCCTTCGGAGAAATCCCCGCTAACCGCCCTTCGTCTGGCGCAGCTGGCGAAACAAGCCGGGCTGCCGGACGGCGTATTCAACGTTATCAGCGGCTTTGGTCATGAAGCGGGCCAGGCGCTGTCTCAGCATCCGGACGTGGACGTTATCACCTTCACCGGCTCGACCCGCACCGGCAAACAGCTGCTGAAAGACGCAGGCGACAGCAACATGAAACGGGTGTGGCTGGAAGCCGGCGGCAAGAGCGCCAACATCGTGTTCGCCGATTGCCCGGACATTGAAAAGGCCGCCGCCAATACCGCCGCAGGCATTTTCTACAACCAGGGCCAGGTGTGTATCGCCGGGACGCGACTGCTGCTGGAAGAGAGCATCGCCGACCCTTTCATCGCGCTGCTGAAAGAGCAGGCCAAAAACTGGCAGCCGGGTAATCCGCTCGATCCGAAAACGACCATGGGTACGCTTATCGATAACGCCCATGCCGACACCGTGCACAGCTTTATTCGCGACGGCGAAACGCAAGGCACACTGGCGTTGGATGGCCGCGATGGCAAACATCCGGCGGCTATCGGCCCAACTATTTTTGTCGATACCGCGCCGACAGCCCGCGTGGGTCGCGATGAAATCTTCGGCCCGGTGCTGGTTGTGACTCGCTTTAAAACTGAAGCGCAGGCGCTGGAACTTGCCAACGACAGTGAATATGGACTCGGCGCTGCCGTATGGACCAACGATTTGTCTCGCGCACACCGTATGAGCCGCCGCCTGAAAGCCGGTTCAGTGTTCGTTAATAACTATAACGATGGCGACATGACCGTGCCGTTCGGCGGTTATAAGCAGAGCGGTAACGGACGCGATAAGTCCCTGCATGCCCTGGAAAAATTTAGTGAACTCAAAACTATCTGGATTGCCCTGGAGCCTTGATCATGACTGAACATACCACCAGCTATTACGCCGCGAGCGCCAATCAGTATGAACCGTTTCCAACCCTGAGCGAATCCGTCAGCTGTGACGTGTGCGTGGTCGGTGGCGGTTACACCGGGCTTTCCTCCGCGCTGCATCTTGCCGAAATGGGTTACGACGTGGTGCTGCTGGAATCGGCGCGCATCGGTTTCGGCGCCAGCGGTCGCAATGGCGGCCAGCTGGTTAACTCTTACAGCCGTGATATCGACGTTATCGAGCGCACGTACGGCCCGGATTCGGCCAAAATGCTCGGCAGCATGATGTTTGAAGGCGGAAAGATTATTCGCGAGCGCATCAAGCGCTATCAGATTGACTGCGATTATCGTCCGGGCGGCCTGTTCGTGGCGATGAACCACAAACAGCTCGAAACGCTGGAAGAGCAGAAAGCCAACTGGGAACGCTACGGCAACACCCAACTGGAAATGCTGGACGCCAACGAGCTAAAGCGTGAAGTGGACAGCGATCGCTACGTCGGCGCCCTGCTCGATCACAGCGGCGGACATATTCATCCACTCAATCTGGCGATCGGCGAAGCCAATGCGATTCGCCTGAACGGGGGCCGTGTGTATGAGCAATCGCCGGTGACGAATATCCAGCACAGCAGCCCGGCGGTGGTCAGCACTGCAAAAGGCCAGGTGACGGCGAAGTACGTGATTGTGGCGGGCAACGCTTATCTGGGCGACAAGCTCGAGCCGGATCTGGCGAAACGCAGCATGCCGTGTGGCACCCAGGTATTGACCACGGAGCCGCTGAGCGAAGACGTCGCACGTTCGCTTATCCCGAACAATTACTGCGTGGAAGACTGTAATTATCTGCTCGATTATTACCGTCTGACCGGTGACAACCGCCTGCTCTACGGCGGCGGCGTGGTGTACGGTGCGCGTGACCCTGCGGATATCGAGCGTCTGGTGATGCCGAATCTGCTGAAAACCTTCCCGCAACTGAAAGGCGTGAAGATTGACTACAGCTGGACCGGTAATTTCCTGCTGACGCTGTCACGCATGCCGCAGTTTGGGCGTCTGGATAAAAACATTTATTACATGCAGGGCTACAGCGGCCACGGTGTGACTTGTACGCATCTGGCGGGACGTTTGATTTCCGAATTACTGCGCGGCGATGCAGAACGCTTTGATGCGTTTGCCAAACTGCCGCACTACCCGTTCCCGGGGGGGCGTACGCTGCGCATTCCGTTCACCGCGATGGGTGCGGCGTATTACAGTCTTCGCGATCGCCTTGGGGTGTAATGCTCTCCTTGTATGTTGCCCGGTGGCGCGATGCTTACCGGGCCTACAAAATTCAGGAGCTTAGTACCTTCGTAGGCCCGGCAAGCTTGCGCCGCCGGGCGCTGCTTTGATATTTCGCCCAACGCACAGAAAGATCCCTTCTGTGCGTTTTTTTATGGGTTTCTCACGCGCGGGTATTTCCACAGCCAGCGGCCGCTGATCATCCGCCAGTAGAACGCTACGCCGCGCACCGCCCAGTCGAGGAACATGCCGAGCCATACGCCGACCACGCCCCAGCCCAGTACAATCCCGAGGAAGTAACCGGCCACCACGCGGGCGCCCCACATGCTGAACATCGACACCCACATGGCGTAACGCGCATCACGCGCACCTTTCAGCCCGGCCGGTAACACCCACGACGCAGACCAAATCGGCATAAACGCGGCGTTCAGCCACAACAGCTCTTTTACCACCTCTTTCACATCCGCTTCGTGGGTATAGAAAGAAGCGAACAGACCGGCGAACGGTGCGGTCCCCCAGGCAATGGCGGTCAGCACAATCGTCGACATCCAGAACACATGGCGAAGCTGTTTTTCCGCCTGGCCAATTTGCCCTTTGCCGAGTCGCTTGCCAGTAATAATGGTCGACGCTGAACCCAGCGCATTTCCCGGCAGGTTGATCAATGACGCTACCGAAAAGGCGATAAAGTTCCCGGCGATAACGTCGGTGCCCATCCCGGCGACGAACATCTGCGTCAGCAGTTTGCCGCTGTTAAACAGCACCGATTCAATGCTCGCTGGAATACCAATCCCCATGACTTCCCAGATAATGGCGAAGTTAAGCGGTTTGAAATAACTCTTGAGCGGAATACGCAGCGCCGGGTTAAAACCGACCGCCAGCACCGCAACAATCCCAATCGCGCCAATATAGCGCGATATCGTCAGCCCCAGCCCGGCGCCGACAAAGCCCATGCCCTGCCAGGAGAACGCGCCGTAAATCAGGACGCTACTGATGATAATGTTCAGGATGTTCATGCCGCCGTTAATCAGCAGCGGAATTTTGGTGTTTCCTGCCCCGCGCAGCGCTCCGCTGCCGATCAGCGCAATCGCCGCCGCCGGGTAGCTCAGCACCGTCAGTTCGAGATAGGTAAGCGCCAGCTCTTTGACGTGTGGGGATGCCGCCCCGGCCACCACTTCGATAATTTCCCGGCCAAACATATGAATGACCGCGGCGAGGATAATGGAGAACAGCGTCATGATAACCAGCGACTGACGGGCGGCCGCCCTCGCCTGTTTTCGGTTTCGCTTGCCGAGACTGAAGGCGACAACCACTGTGGTGCCGAGATCGATAGCGGCAAAAAACGCCATGATGACCATGTTGAAGCTGTCTGCCAGCCCGACCCCGGCCATGGCATCCGCCCCGATCCAGCTCACCAGGAATGTACTCAGCACGCCCATCAACAGAACGCAGGTATTTTCCAGAAAGATAGGCACAGCAAGAGGGGTGATTTCACGCCAGAACAGAACACGGTAGGTTTTGCGGTTTTTATACCAGGTGGTGCGGGTGACAGCCTGGCGTACTGCGGCAGAGACGTTCAAAGGGTGCCTTAGAGAGAAAGTTGAAACCTCGTTTTAAATGATGAGGGAGAAAAGCCAAACCTGCAACGTTGAATTGCGTTTAAATTGTGGGTAAATACAACAGATTGTTGACGGAACCGTCAGTCGAGACGAAAGGTTTGCATTGAGGTTTGACAAAATTTTTTTCGCCGCTAAGATAAGCCTCCAACCGATTCCTCTGTAGTTCAGTCGGTAGAACGGCGGACTGTTAATCCGTATGTCACTGGTTCGAGTCCAGTCAGAGGAGCCATATTTAAGAAGCCTGCTCAGGAAACTGAGCGGGCTTTTTGCTTTTTTGTCTCGCCAAGAACTACAGCTGACCGGTATTTGCCGCTCCCGCACTCACCATCACTGGCATCCCGGAGCGACGCGTTAGCGCGGCGCTTGCCACGCTGACATTCACGTCGGGGCCCCGCGTCGCGGCGTTTAATGCCGGGGTCATTGGCAGTGGGACTTTCTTATCCGATTCAAACTCCGCACGGTTGCGCGACAACGGCTCATGCACCTCCAGCCACCGCAATCCGTCAGGTTCGACGGTGGATTTCACTGGCCTGTCGATAAGCTGGACACGCGTCCCTTCCGGCACATTATCAAACAGATATTTAATGTCGTCTTTACGCAGGCGGATACATCCCTGGCTGACACGCAGGCCGATACCAAAGTTGGCGTTGGTGCCGTGAATGGCGTACAGCTTGCCGATGTAAATCGCATACAGCCCCATCGGGTTATCTTCACCCGGCGGGACGAATGCAGGCAATGTTTTCCCCTCTTTCGCATACTCGCGCCGGGTATTCGCGGTCGGCGTCCAGGCCGGGGCTTCCTGCTTACGCTCCACTTTCGTTACCCAGTTTCGCGGCGTTTCGCGCCCGGCCTGGCCTATTCCAATCGGTAAAACCTCCACCGTGCCGCTCCCCGGCGGATAATAATACAGCCGCATTTCTGCCACGTTGATCACAATGCCCTCGCGTACCGTGTCTGGCAGGATCAGCTGCTGCGGAATCGTCAACGCCGTCCCCACTTTCGGCAGGAACGGGTCAACACCTGGATTGGCCTCCAGCATGTTGCTAAACCCCTGCCCGTACTGCGCGGCAAAATATTCCAGCGGCTGGGTATTCCCCTCCGGAACGGTAACGATTAACGGCGCGCCAACCAGGCGACTTCCTTCAGGAGGAAGCGGGTAGGTCACCGCCTGGGCGCTGTGGATAACGACCGCGAGCCCCAGAGTAAGCGTGAGTATACGAAGCATAATTTCCCTATTATCGACATGATGTTGATAGGCTAAATATAGCCCTCTGCATCGGGAGCGCAATTCTCCTGACTTAAAGCGCAGGAACTCTCCGCGTTTTATCGTCGCGAACGCAAGCTGAACAACGCGTGAAGAGCGATGTTGCAGCCATAAAAAAACCCCGCATCGGCGGGGTTTTCATATTCAAACTTCTGAGACGTGCAAACTTACTCGGATTTGCTGTCAGCTGATTTCAGCTCGCCCATCACTTTCAGTTTTTTAGAGATCTCGCGACGCTCTTTAGACAGCTCAGCGTTTTTGATGATGTAGTCGTCTACGCGATCTTCGTAGTCAGTTTTCATGCTGGCGATGATGCCCTGAATAGCTTCAACGCTCATGCCTGGTTTGATGTAGTCACTGAGGTTATCAAGCAGCAGCACACGCTTCTGGTTGTCACGGACCTTTTTCTCAACGTCCTGAATTTCGCGCTGCAGTTTGTTTTTACGACGGAACAGACGAACAAACTCCAGAACGTCCTGGAACGAAGGTTTGGTTGATTCCATTTTTACACCCCTGATAATTGAGATTCGGATTCGTAAAACAGCCGCTACGGATAAACATAACTGCTAGCGGCCGCGAATGACAATGGTTTTTGCTCTGTCTCAATCATAACCCTAAACGTAGCTGAATCGAAACAAGCACGCGGCAAACCGTGACCGGGTGGGCGTTATTTGCGCAACGCCCGGCAAATCAAATGCGACAGTAGTTCTAGCTGCCGCGCCAGTTCCATGCTGAGCCAGACATAACCATGCATCGGCGTTTCTGCCAGGTCTTTGCCTTTATAGTCATTCACCAGCTGGCGCAGCTCGACGACAATATCGTTCAGTTTTTCGTTGTTCGCCAGAATCGGCTGCGGATTGCCTTCGTACAGCGCATGCGCAATGGTGAGCAATGTCTGCTGGGTCATCTGCTGCATGTCCCGCAGCGTGTGAGCGTTCAGCATCAGATAGTGGCTGTCGCGTGAGGCCCACCAGGCGTTGATTTGCAGTTCAAGCATACAGACCAGATTACGGTTCACCGTCTGTATACCTTCAAAAATCGATTTCTGAATGTGAGTCTCTTTGCTGGCGGGCGTGATCAGGCCACGCATCTTCACCACGTCATTCAGGACTTTTTGCAGTCGGCGTTCAAGGCGCGGGCGTTCGAGTAAGTTCGGCGAGAAGCCGGTTTGATAGAGGCGGTTAAATTCGGTGACGTAGTGTGCCATCTGGATGCGCCAGTGCAAAAACGCCCGCTGCGGCCAGATCCCGGTAAACAGCATCGCCAGCAGTGAACCGATAATCACATCCCCACTTCGCCACAGCGCCATGTGCATATCGCCCGGCGGCGCACCGACAACCACCGCCAGCGTGATGCCAATCAGTAGCGCCTGATACGGTTTATTGCCCAGTGCCAGCCAGCCGCAGAGGAACATTGCTGCCGCGCACCACAGTAACATCAACGGCAATGACATGAGCTCCAGCTTCAGCGCCACCAGCCCGAGAATGGAACCGAAAATCGTGCCGCCGATTCGCTCAAACGCGCGTGGGACGACATTTCCCCAGAAAGAGATTGGCCCCATGATAACGACCAGCGTTATAAGCGGCCAGGTACCTTCAGGCACATGAAAAAGGCGCACCAACAGGAACGTCAGCACAAACGCGAGAGCTATCCGCACCCCGTGAACAATACGGTAGTTGCGGTATAAACGAATTTCAAAAGGACTCAGTGATTTATCAGCGCGCACACCCGCACTCCGGCCAGGGCAGAAAACACAATTGTATCTGTTTTTCTGCCGCTGGCATCACGGATGCGTAAATAACCTTTTAAAAAGCAGGCTTGTTTACCTTAAACAGCGCGTTTTTTAACAGGTACATACATTTCGATATCCCAGTGACCATCCTGGTTACCGTCATTGAGATAAAGCTCGAAGCAGGGTTTGTCCTCTAACGCGTAGTCTTTGTCCTCCAGCACACTGTTGAAGAACTGATACCACGGCGTGGAGAAGTCATGATCGACCACGCGCGCAGGCGCTTTGGCGTACATTCCGGCCGAAATTTCGGTGACAATCACCCCTTCACTGTTGGCGGGTATCGTGAAGCCGTCCTCCACGGTGACCACGGTATCTGCCCGCAGCTTTTCAGCCGGCACCTGATCGGGGTTATCGTAGTAAACCGCCACCCACTCTTTGGCGTGGATTTTGTGCCCGTTCACCCACAGGGTTAACTGCTCAAAACCCTGCTTGATGGTCTTCTCCCAGGGGCCAACCTTATGAAAACCGGCGATGACGCGACGATTTTCCTGCGTAATGCTGTAATCCATATTGCCTCCGTTAATACACTTACTGGACAAATATACAGTTAAAATTTAGCAAACAGACCTGAAGGAGTATGTGCGATGATTCACCGATCCGGAAAGTAAAACGCCCTCCGAAGAGGGCGTTGGATCAAGAGGGCGTTGGATCAAGCGGGGGTTGGATCAGGATTTATGGTGCATCCAGTCACTCAGGCGCGAGAACATGCCGCCTTTGCCCACGCTTTCCAGCGTCACCAGCGGCCAGTGGGCCACAATCTTATCGCCGTCGTAGAGTTCAATTTCCCCGACGCGCTGATGGGCGGCGATTGGCGCATCCAGCTCTTTTTTGTCCATCACGTATTTGGCTTTGATTTTCGGCACTTCGGCTTTCGGTAAGGCCAGCCAGAAGTCCTGATCGGTACCCAAATTGATGTGTTCTTTATCGCCGTACCAGATGCGCTCAGTGCCGACTTTTTTGCCGGTATGCAGGATCTGAACGGTATCGAAATTCTGCTGGCCCCAGTGCAGCAACTTACGCGCCTGTTCTTCGCGCCCTTTCGAGCTCTCAGCGCCCATAACAACCGCAATCAGACGACGCTTACCGTCGACCGCAGAGGCGATGATGTTAAACCCGGCCGTCGCCGTGTGGCCCGTTTTCAGCCCATCGACGTTCAGATTTTTATCCCAGAGCAAGCCGTTACGGTTGTTCTGGGTAATTCCGTTCCAGGTCAGGCTCTTCTCGCTATACATATGATAGAAGTCAGGCTCGCCATGAATAATCGCCCGGGATAATACCGCCAGGTCGAAGGCCGAACTGTGCTGTCCTGGCGCATCAAGACCGTGCACAGTTTCGAAATGGGTATCTTTCAGGCCCAGTTTGCTCACGTAATCATTCATCATTTTGACGAACTGTGGCTGACCACCTGCGACGTAGTCAGCCAACGCCACGCAGGCGTCGTTCCCGGAATCGACAATCAGCCCACGGCTCAGGTCATGCACACTCAGTCGATCGCCCGCTTTGAGGAACATCAGGGATGACCCGTCAAACACAGGGTTGCCCTTCGCCCAGGCATCACGACCCACGGTGACCATGTCATCTCCGGTGATGCGATGGCTGTCGATCGCGCGGTCAACCACGTAACCGGTCATGAGCTTTGTGAGACTCGCAGGGTTGCGCTGCTGGTGTTCGTTACCCGCAGTGAGGACCTGTCCGGTGGTGTAATCCATCAGTACCCAGGATGCGGCCTGGATCGCAGGAGGTTGTACCGGTGCGGAAATATCATCTGCGGCAACTGCGCAAGAAATGCTCGAAGCGAGCAAAGAAACAGCAATAAAAAAACGGCCTTTCAACAGCATATCCTCAACTTTTCGTATTCCCGTTCTTTTTACGGCAGATACGCTTTGCTGACAGCGTTAAATTGCAAGAAAGTATGACATTTCCTGCGAGCGATGCTGAGGGATCGCCGCGCCACGCTTCTGATGACCGGGCAAATCGTTTACCATTAGCGGCTAACGCGCTCACGGGTAACAGACAGACTATGCAAGAATCCGGGCTATTTAATAATAGTCAAATGTGTTACCTTGAATAATCTAATTTTTTAAAAATCACTTGATATGGCCGAACAACTCCCACTTCTAATTTGGATGATATCTATACTCGCTCTTAGCGGAGTATTATTTAGAATGAATTTATTTTCTTTTATAGATAATAATATCACAGGCAGAATTCCACAAATCGATGGGCTTCGCTTCTTCCTAGCTATCTTTGTTGCATTCCATCATTTCGGCTTTAGCTATATGAACTTTCATGGTAAACCCTGGATTTACTCAACATTAAATAACTACCCAGTAAACCAACAAATTGGTCAACTCGGCGTAGCTTTTTTCTTTATGATTTCTGGCTTTGTTTTTGCAAATCTATCGTCAGGAAGATGGGGCGTCTTCTTTTATAAACGATTTTTCCGCATTGCACCTCTATCTTTATTATCTTCTTTGCTCTGTATAATCATTGCCTTATGGATACAGAGAAATCACATTGATAATACAAACGCCCTGGAGAAGATATATTTCTGGTTGGATGCAGGCTTAACGGGACAGAAACCCGATTTATTTGGATTATCTGGAACAAGCCATATTAATGCTGGAGTAACTTGGTCGCTTTTCTGGGAGTGGGCTTTTTACTTCAGTTTGCCCCTCGTTGTCCTCATAAGAGATAAAATTGGTATCTTTGCTCTCTGTGCCAGTGTGATTTTCTTTAGCGTTTACATACTTCCTAACTTTAATCAGACATATGCAGCATTTATTTCTTTTTTTGCCGTAGGATTTTTGGCTCGTGAGGTGTCACAAAAATTATCAGTAAATAAATTATATTGCGACTTAGGTATAATAATAACCTTAGGCTTGCTATTTGGAATATCAAAAAGCCCTTACAATGTATATTATCTCCCACTACTTACCGCCTTCTTTTTCTTTGTTACCTTGGGTGGCGATATTTTTGGTATTCTTCGCCTAAAATCATTTATCCGACTCGGAGATGCTAGCTATAGCATTTATTTATTGCATGGTATTTTTTGGTTCGCCCTCAATAAAATCATTTTATCAACTGGCGTATCATTAAGTACTAATGAATACATGCTCGCATCGACATTAACTATTTTGCTAATGCTAATAACATCGACGTTGACATATCGTTTTATTGAAATTCCATTTATTAATATAAGCAAACGGATAATCTAATTTTTATCATTCATTGGAATTGTGGTATAATAACTTAATATTTTCAATTGGATATTTGCTCTTAGCGGACGTCCTGAGATAGCACTTCGGGAACGTTATTAATCAACGTACGCAATGGATGTTATAAAATGGCAGAAGGCAGTCTACAAAATTCTTTCCTGTTTCACGACTACGAAACCTTCGGCACCCACCCGCAGCTGGACCGCCCTGCTCAGTTCGCGGCTATTCGCACCGACGCTGACTTCAATATTATCGGCGAACCGGAAGTCTTCTACTGCAAGCCTGCTGATGATTATCTCCCGCAGCCTCAGGCGGTAATGATTACCGGTATCACACCGCAGGAAGCGCTGGCCAAAGGCGAAAATGAAGCGGCGTTTGCACGACGAATTCATGACCTGTTTACCGTACCGAAAACCTGCGTGGTCGGCTACAACAACGTACGTTTCGATGATGAAGTGACGCGTAACATTTTCTACCGTAATTTCTTCGACCCGTATGCCTGGAGCTGGCAAAACCATAACTCTCGCTGGGATCTGCTCGACGTGATGCGAGCCTGCTACGCCCTACGTCCGGAAGGCATCAACTGGCCAGAAAATGAAGACGGTTTACCCAGCTTCCGTCTGGAGCACCTGACCAAAGCTAACGGCATCGAACACAGCAACGCCCACGATGCGATGGCCGATGTGTACGCCACCATCGCGATGGCAAAACTGGTGAAGGACCGTCAACCGCGTCTGTTCGATTATCTGTATACCTTCCGCGGAAAGAACAAACTGGCGACGCTGATTGACGTGCCGCAGATGAAACCGCTGGTACATATCTCTGGTATGTTTGGGGCGTGGCGCGGAAACACCAGCTGGGTGGCGCCGCTGGCCTGGCATCCAGACAACCGTAACGCAGTGATCATGGTCGACCTCGCGGGTGATATGTCGCCGCTGCTCGAACTGAATGCCGATGAACTGCGTGAGCGTTTATACACACCGAAAGCCGATCTCGGCGAGCTGGCGGCGGTTCCGGTCAAACTGGTGCACCTGAATAAATGCCCTATTCTCGCGCAGGGCAATACTTTGCGCCCGGAAGATGCCGATCGTCTGGGCATCAATCGCCAGCAGTGTCTGGATAACCTGAAAGTGCTGCGCGATAACCCGCAGATACGTGACAAAGTGCTGGCGATTTTTGCCGAGGCGGAACCTTTTGTACCGTCAGAAAACGTCGATACCCAGCTCTATAATGGTTTCTTCAGCGATGCAGACCGCGCGGCAATGAAAATCCTGCTGGAGACCGAGCCGCGCAATCTGCCCGCGTTAGACCTCACGTTTGCCGATAAGCGCATCGAGAAACTGCTGTTCAACTATCGGGCGCGTAATTTCCCCGGCACGCTGGATGAAGCCGAGCAGCAGCGCTGGTTGCAGCACCGTCGTAACGTCTTTACCCCGGAATTCTTGCAGGCTTATGCCGATGAACTGCAGCAGCTTTATGTGCAGTATGAAGGGAATGACGAGAAGCTCGCCCTGCTCAAAGCGCTGTATCAGTACGCACAAGAGATTGTTTAAGTCTGGATGACAGGCATAAAAAAACCGGAGACTGTGTCTCCGGTTTTTTTTGACTCTCGCGTGTCGATTACGCGATGTCTTCGTACTGCGGCACCGGGTTACGGAAGCTGCGGGTCACACAGGCCAGATAAATCAGGCCACCTGCGCCCCAAATCAGACCGAGAACCATTGAGCTTTCTTCCAGGTTAATCCACAGCGCACCGACTGTCAGCGCACCACATACCGGCATAAACAGGTAGTGGAAGTGATCTTTCAGCGTTTTGTTGCGCTTTTCGCGGATCCAGAACTGCGAGATAACGGACAGGTTAACGAAGGTGAAGGCCACCAGCGCACCGAAGTTAATCAACGCCGTTGCGGTTACCAGGTCGAATTTAATCGCCAGCAGTGCAATTGCGCCCACCAGCAGCACGTTCCATGCCGGGGTACGCCATTTCGGATGCACGTAACCGAAGAAGCTTTTCGGGAACACCCCATCGCGGCCCATCACATACATCAGACGAGAAACGCCTGCGTGTGCGGCCATGCCGGATGCCAGTACGGTCACGCTTGAGAAGATAAGCACGCACCACTGGAAGGTTGTACCCGCCACGTACAGCATGATTTCTGGCTGTGACGCATCCGGATCCTTGAAGCGAGAGATGTCAGGGAAATACAGTTGCAGGAAGTAAGATGCAACGATAAAGACCCCACCGCCAATCAGCGCCGTCAGGACAATGGCTTTCGGGATAACGCGCTCGGCATCTTTGGTTTCTTCAGACAGAGAAGAGATACCGTCAAAGCCCAGGAACGAGAAGCACAGAATCGTCGCACCGGTGATCATCGGCGTGATATGCGCGCCTTCAGACCAGAATGGACGGCTGCTGGTCAGCGTACCTGCACCCGTACCGTTGTGAACGCCCCAGATGATCATGCCGACAATAACGGCAACGATACCCATCTGCAGCACCACAATCAGGGTGTTGAAGTTAGCCACGGTTTTAATGCTGCGCAGGTTAGAAATGGTCATAAAGGCCACTAACCCGACAACAAATATCCACGATGGAACCGAAGGTACCAGCGCTTCAAAGTAGATTTTTGCCAACAGGATGTTGATCATCGGCATAAACAGATAATCAAGCAGCGAAGACCAACCCACCATAAATCCAACCGTCGGACTAATGGATTTCTGGGCGTAGGTATAGGCTGATCCTGCAGACGGATAGCGGCGAACCAGCTTACCGTAACTAAACGCAGTAAACAGGATGGCTATCAGAGCGAATGCATAGGCTGTCGGGACATGACCATCGGTCAGTCCAGATACGATACCGAATGTATCGAACAGCGTCATAGGCTGCATATAGGCAAGACCCATCATAACAACCGGAATCAACGTAAGTGTCTTACGTAACTCCACGCGAGAGGTGTTTGGAGTAGCATTATGCGACATGGTTATTCCCCTGTACGGTGAAAACCGTCGCGTAAGCAAAAAATTGCCCCATTTTGTTAAATCCTCGGCGACAACAACTGTCGATTTTTAAGTAAGTATCTATCCGGTACGAAGCCCGGCCTCTTGTATGAATGAGTGTGTCTCGAAAGCAAAAAATAACCGACGCCATAAAATTGCGTCGGTTAGTCTCTTTTTGCTGGCGCGTATTCTGCCCCCATCCCCCCTTAAAAACAAGAGAACGAGAGGCTCATCAACAAAAACTTTTCGCTAAACGCCTGATTATTCATCACGGGCGCGGTTATAGACTGCCGCGATAGCACTATTTGCCACAACGGCTTCCCGCCACCAGGCGCTTGCCAGGCCCGCGGTCTGTTCATTCCAGCCAATCCACACCGCATCAAACGGCATGTGAGCTGCGACCTTTTTTTCCACTAAAGCGCCGCTGTCGAGATACCGCTGAGCCAGGTAACGCGGGAGATAACCGCAGCCCAGACCGGTGATTTGCAGCTCCAGCTTGGTTTTAAAATCAAAAACAGTAATGGCTTCCTGATCTTCAAGCACCTGCTGAAATGCAGGGCAGTCAGGCGTGGTGCCGTCGCCGACGATAATCGCCCGATGGCGTTTGATGGTTTTGCGGTTCAGCGGTTCGGCCTCTTCCGCCAAAGGATGATGGGCCGCCACAACGAAAATCTGCTCCAGCTCGCCCAATGGCGCGAAACCGAAATCACTGAGCGGCGGCGGGTCATGCAGTGCACCGATGACAATATCGGCCCGGCCCTGCACCAGCGCATCCCAGGAACCGCCGAGGACACCGTTGATAAATTTCAGCCGCGTTACGCTGTGCCGTTGGTAGAACTGTTCAATGAGCGGAGCCAGTAATGAGAAAGGAAAGGTATCGTCCACGCCGATCACCAGATCGTTTTCCCAGCCTTCATGTAGTTTGACCGCCTGCTTTTCGAGTTCGCGCACCGTATGCAGGACTTCCCGCCCTTTCTCCAGCAGCATTTGTCCGGTACGGGTGAACTTCGCGCGATGACCGCTCCGGTCGAGCAGTTGAATACTGAGGTCACTTTCCAGCTTATGAACGGTGTAGCTCAGTGCGGAAGGGGTTTTGAAGAGCTTTGCCGATGCCGCAGCAAAGCTCCCTTCTTTATCGAGCGCATCAAGAATGATGAGAACTTCCAGTAATGGTTTCATCGTCGCCCCCAGTCGGTACGCGATGTCACCGCCGGACATTTACTCCAGCGGCATCACCAGCGGATCGGGATGCTGGTACTCAAACCCCAGCTCAGAACAGATGCGGTTACCATCAATTATGCGTCCCTTCTCAGCGCTATCGCTGAATACAGGTGGCTCAAGCCCAAGCTCGCGGGCCATCTGCGGATAAAACGTTGAACGCGATGGATGTCCGGGCGCACATAAATTATAGATATGCCCGCCTTTCGGTGCCTGAAGCAACAGCGTTATCGCGGATATGACATCTTCCAGATGCACCAGATTGACGCCCTGTTGCCCATCTGGCGCGGATTTCCCGGCAAAGAATCGCCCCGGGTGACGCGCCGGACCGACCAGGCCCGCAAGGCGCAGAATATCGACGGACGTGCCCGGCAAATTATGCAGCCAGTCTTCCAGCTCTTTCAGTACACGACCGCTGGAAGTAATGGGATCACGCGGGGCGTTCTCTTTAATCGTGCCCTGCCCTTTGCCGTACACCGAGGTCGAACTGGTGAACACAATTCGCGGAATATGATACGCCAGCGCACTGTCGACGAGTTCCTGCACTGCCTGCAAATAAAACTCCTCGCCGGGACCGCTGCGTCGGGCGGGAAGCGTGATCACCAGTGCGTCGACGTTCATCAATGCATCTAAATCATCGGTATCACAGACCAGTTGCGGATCCAGGCGCAACAAATAGCTGTCGATGCCACACATTCTCGCGGCCTCAATCCCATCTTCGGTGGTTTTACTGCCGGACACCTGCCAGCCTCGTGCGCTCAACGACAGTGCCAGCGGCATACCCAGCCAGCCCAAACCTACGATTGCGACCTTTTTCATCGGTGTTCTCCTGACTCGTTCGCGTTCCTTTTATAAGGCTACGCCAGCCCTCGCCAACTGACAATTTATCTGATGAATATGAAATGAATTAAAGATGCAAAAAAGGCCTTGCTTTGTGGCGATGAAGTGGTTTAGGTTAAAAGGCATCAAATGCATAAGCATTCAACGAGAAATTTTATGAACAGCGTTCAATTTAAAAACCACCATCATCACCATCACCCTGACTAGTCTTTCAGGCGATGTGTGCTGGAAGACAGTTAGATCTTCCAGTGGTGCAGAACGCAAGAGAGAGCCCCCGGAAGATCGCACTTCCGGGGGCTTTTTTTTGGGCGCAAGTTTCGAGTCATTCAGACAGGACTACGAGGATATAAGAATGTTAGACAACACACGTTTACGCATAGCCATGCAGAAATCTGGGCGTTTAAGCGATGATTCACGCGAATTGCTCGCCCGCTGTGGCATAAAAATTAATATGCACAGCCAGCGCCTGATTGCGCTGGCAGAAAATATGCCTATCGATATTCTGCGTGTACGTGACGACGATATCCCGGGCCTGATCATGGACGGCGTGGTTGATCTCGGCATTATTGGCGAAAACGTGCTGGAAGAAGAGCTGTTAAGCCGTCGCGCTCAGGGCGAAGACCCGCGTTACTTCACCCTGCGTCGCCTCGATTTTGGCGGCTGCCGTTTCTCATTGGCTGTTTCCGTTGACGACCCGTGGGATGGCCCAATCAGCCTCAATAATAAGCGTATCGCGACCTCGTATCCGCACCTGCTTAAACGCTACCTCGATGGAAAAGGCGTCCAGTTTAAATCCTGCTTACTGAACGGCTCCGTTGAAGTCGCACCGCGTGCCGGTCTGGCCGATGCGATATGCGACCTGGTGTCGACCGGCGCGACGCTTGAAGCCAACGGCCTGCGCGAAGTAGAAGTGATTTACCGCTCCAAAGCCTGTCTTATCCAGCGTGACGGCGAAATGCCGGAAGCCAAACAGCAGCTCATCGACAAACTGTTGACCCGTATTCAGGGCGTGATTCAGGCCCGTGAATCGAAGTACATCATGATGCACGCGCCGACCGAGCGCCTGGAAGAAGTCATTGCCCTGCTGCCGGGTGCCGAACGCCCAACCATTCTTCCGCTGGCAGGCGATCAGCAGCGCGTGGCGATGCACATGGTTAGCAGCGAAACCCTGTTCTGGGAAACCATGGAAAAACTGAAAGCGCTGGGTGCCAGTTCCATTCTGGTGCTGCCTATTGAGAAGATGATGGAGTAACCGACCATGAGCTTTAATACTGTCATCGACTGGAACAGCATCAGCCCCGAGCAACAGCGTGATTTACTGATGCGCCCGGCGATCTCTGCGTCGGAAAGCATCAGCCGCACCGTGGCTGAAATTCTCGACAACGTAAAAACCCATGGCGACCAGGCGCTGCGTGAATACAGCGCGAAGTTTGATAAAACCGACGTTTCGACGCTTAAAGTTAGCGAACAGGAAATCGACGCGGCAAGCAGTCGTCTGAGCGATGAGCTGAAACAGGCGATGGCGGTAGCGGTGAAAAACGTTGAGACGTTTCACGTCGCGCAGAAACTGCAGCCGGTTGATGTAGAAACGCTACCAGGTGTGCGCTGCCAGCAGGTGACTCGTCCTATCGCCTCCGTAGGTTTGTATATTCCGGGCGGTTCTGCGCCGCTGTTTTCCACCGTATTAATGCTCGCCACGCCAGCTCGTATCGCTGGCTGTAATAAAGTGGTGCTGTGCTCCCCGCCGCCCATTGCCGATGAAATTCTGTATGCAGCCAAACTGTGCGGCGTGAAAGATATCTTTAACGTCGGCGGCGCGCAGGCCATTGCTGCACTGGCGCTGGGCACCGAATCCGTACCGAAAGTGGATAAAATTTTTGGCCCGGGTAACGCGTTTGTTACCGAGGCAAAACGCCAGGTCAGCCAGCGTCTGGACGGGGCCGCCATTGATATGCCAGCCGGTCCGTCCGAAGTGCTGGTGATTGCCGACAGCGGTGCAACGCCGGATTTCGTGGCCTCCGATCTGCTGTCTCAGGCAGAACACGGGCCGGATTCCCAGGTGATTCTGCTGACACCGGATGCCGACATGGCTGCGCGCGTCGCAAAAGCCGTTGAACGTCAACTGGCTGAATTACCCCGGGCCGATACCGCGCGTCAGGCGTTATCCACCAGCCGACTGATTGTCGCTCGTGATCTTGCGCAGTGCGTCGAAATTTCTAATCAGTACGGGCCGGAGCACTTGATTATCCAGACCCGCGACGCGCGTGCACTGGTCGACAGCATCACCAGCGCCGGTTCGGTCTTTTTAGGCGACTGGTCCCCAGAATCGGCAGGCGATTACGCCTCTGGCACCAACCACGTGCTGCCGACCTACGGTTATACCGCGACCTGTTCAAGCCTGGGCCTGGCCGATTTCCAGAAGCGCATGACCGTACAGGAACTCACGAAAGACGGTTTCTCCGCCCTGGCTTCCACGATTGAAACCCTGGCCGCCGCCGAACGTCTGACCGCCCACAAAAACGCCGTGACCTTACGCGTGGCCGCACTCAAGGAGATGAAATGAGCATTGAAGAGTTAGCCCGTAAAAACGTCCGCGACCTGACACCCTATCAGTCTGCCCGTCGTCTCGGCGGTAAAGGTGACGTCTGGCTGAATGCCAATGAATTTCCGACGGCGGTCTCTTTCGATCTTTCGCAGCAAACACTGAACCGCTACCCGGAGTGCCAGCCCAAAGCCGTTATCGAAAACTACGCGCACTATGCCGGGCTGAAACCGGAACAGGTTCTGGTAAGCCGCGGAGCCGATGAAGGGATTGAGCTGCTGATCCGCGCATTTTGCGAGCCCGGCCAAGACGCCATTCTGTTCTGTCCCCCGACTTACGGCATGTACAGCGTCAGTGCCGAAACCTTCGGCGTGGAATATCGGACGGTACCTGCGCTGGAAAACTGGCAGCTCGACCTGCAGGCCATCGCCGATAAACTTGACGGGGTAAAAGTGGTGTACGTGTGCAGCCCCAATAACCCGACCGGGCAGATTATCAATCCTCAGGATTTTCGCGTGCTGCTGGAGATGACCCGCGGCAAAGCGCTGGTCGTGGCCGATGAAGCCTATATCGAGTTTTGCCCGCAGGCGACGCTGACCGGCTGGATTACCGAATACCCGCATTTAGTGGTGCTGCGCACGCTGTCGAAAGCCTTTGCCCTCGCCGGGTTGCGCTGCGGCTTTACGCTCGCGAGCGAAGAAGTGATTGCCCTGCTGATGAAAGTGATTGCACCGTATCCGCTTTCCACCCCGGTGGCCGATATTGCGGCCCAGGCGCTGAGCCCTTTGGGCATTAATGCCATGCGTGACCGCGTGGCGCAGATCCTCGAAGAACGTCAGTATCTGATAACGCAGCTGCGTGACATCGCCTGCGTTGAGCAGGTTTTCGACTCGGAGACCAACTACATCCTGGTGCGCCTGACGGCATCAAGTGCGGTCTTCAAATCTTTGTGGGATCAGGGCATTATCTTACGTGATCAGAATAAACAACCTTCTTTAAGCGGCTGCCTGCGCATCACCATCGGCACCCGCGACGAGAGCCAGCGCGTCATTGACGCCCTTCGTGCGGAGAATGTATGACCCAGAAGTTCCTCTTTATCGATCGTGACGGCACCCTCATAAGCGAGCCGCCGAGTGATTATCAGGTCGATCAGTTCGACAAACTGGCATTTGAAGCAGAGGTCATTCCTTCGCTGTTGACGCTGCAAAAAGCCGGTTACAAGCTGGTGATGATCACCAACCAGGACGGACTGGGCACCAACAGTTTTCCGCAGGCGGATTTCGACGGCCCGCATAACCTCATGATGCAGATCTTCAGCTCTCAGGGCGTGCAGTTTGATGACGTGCTGATTTGCCCGCACTTCGAGACCGACAACTGCGAATGCCGCAAGCCGAAAACCAACATGGTGGCCGCGTGGCTGAATGATGGCGTGATGGACGTGGCCAACAGCTATGTGATTGGCGACCGCGCAACCGATGTCACCCTGGCGCAAAATATGGGCATTATCGGCCTTCGCTACAGCCGTGACGATCTCAACTGGTTGAAAATCACCGAGCAGTTGACGAAGCGTGACCGTTACGCGCACGTGGAGCGTAACACCCGCGAAACGCAGATCGACGTCAAAGTGTGGCTGGACCGCGAAGGCGGCAGCAAAATTAACACCGGCGTGGGCTTCTTCGACCACATGCTCGATCAAATTGCCACCCACGGCGGATTCCGCACCGAAATCACCGTCAAAGGCGATTTGTATATCGACGATCATCACACCGTGGAAGACACCGGCTTGGCGCTCGGCGAAGCGCTGAAACTGGCGCTGGGCGACAAACGCGGTATTAACCGTTTCGGCTTCGTGCTGCCGATGGACGAATGCCTGGCCCGCTGCGCGCTGGACATCTCTGGCCGTCCACACCTCGAATACCGCGCTGAATTTACCTATCAGCGCGTGGGCGACCTCAGCACCGAGATGATCGAGCACTTCTTCCGCTCGCTCTCCTACACCATGGGCGTCACGCTGCACCTGAAAACCAAAGGCAAAAACGATCACCACCGCGTGGAGAGTCTGTTTAAAGCCTTTGGCCGTACTCTGCGTCAGGCGATTCGCGTGGAGGGCGACACCCTTCCCTCCTCGAAAGGAGTGCTGTGATGAACGTCGTTATCCTTGATACCGGCTGCGCCAATCTGAATTCGGTGCGGTCGGCGATTCTCCGTCATGGCTACGAGCCGGTGGTCAGCCGTGACCCGGATATCGTACTGCGTGCAGACAAACTGTTTCTGCCGGGCGTTGGCACGGCTCAGGCGGCGATGGATCAACTTCGTGAGCGTGAGCTCATCGAGCTGGTCAAAGCCTGTACCCAGCCGGTGCTGGGGATTTGCCTCGGAATGCAGCTGCTGGGCCGTCGCAGCGAAGAGTCTAACGGCGTCGACATGATTGGCATCATCGAGCAGGACATCCCGAAAATGACCGATTTCGGCCTGCCCTTGCCGCACATGGGCTGGAACCGTGTTTACCCAAAAGCCGGTGACCGCCTGTTCCGCGGTATTGAAGACGGCGCGTACTTCTATTTCGTTCACAGCTACGCGATGCCGGTTAATCCCTGGACCATCGCCCAGTGCAACTACGGCGAAGCGTTTACCGCCGCGGTGCAAAAAGACAACTTCTACGGCGTGCAGTTTCACCCTGAACGCTCTGGCGCAGCCGGTGCTCAGCTGCTGAAAAACTTCCTGGAGATGTGATGATCATTCCAGCTTTAGATTTAATTGACGGCACCGTCGTCCGCCTCCATCAGGGTGACTACGGCCAGCAGCGTGATTACGGCAGCGACCCGCTTCCGCGTTTGCAAGAGTACGCCGCGCAGGGCGCGGAAGTACTGCATCTCGTCGATCTCACCGGGGCGAAAGACCCAGCAAAACGTCAGATCCCACTGATCAAAACCCTGGTGGCGGGTGTGAATGTTCCCGTGCAAGTCGGCGGTGGAATTCGGACCGAAGAAGACGTGGCGGCCCTGTTAGACGCAGGCGTTGCTCGCGTGGTGATTGGCTCTACTGCGGTAAAATCACCTGAAATCGTGAAAACCTGGTTTACACGTTTTGGCGCGGAAAAACTGGTCCTGGCGCTGGATGTCCGTATTGATGACCAGGGCACCAAACAGGTCGCGGTCAGCGGCTGGCAGGAAAACTCCGGCGTGACGCTGGAAGAGCTGGTCGAAACCTACTTGCCCGTCGGACTGACGCACGTGCTGTGCACCGATATTTCACGCGATGGCACGCTGGCCGGCTCCAACGTTTCGCTGTATGACGAAGTGTGCGCCCGCTATCCGCAGGTGGCCTTTCAGTCTTCCGGCGGCATTGGCGGCCTCGAAGACATCGCCGCCCTGCGCGGGACGGGTGTTCGCGGGGTGATTGTCGGACGCGCGCTGCTGGAAGGTAAATTCAACGTAACGGAGGCCATCCAATGCTGGCAAAACGGATAATCCCTTGTCTTGACGTGCGTGATGGTCAGGTAGTGAAAGGCGTGCAGTTTCGCAATCACGAAATCATCGGCGATATCGTCCCGCTGGCAAAACGCTACGCTGAGGAAGGCGCTGATGAGCTGGTGTTCTATGACATTACCGCTTCCAGTGATGGGCGCGTGGTGGATAAAAGCTGGGTGTCACGCGTGGCAGAAGTCATCGATATCCCCTTCTGCGTGGCCGGTGGGATCAAATCCGTAGACGACGCAGCCAAAATTCTGTCGTTTGGCGCGGACAAAATATCGGTTAACTCCCCTGCTCTCGCAGAGCCTGAGCTGATCACCCGTCTGGCAGATCGCTTTGGCGTGCAGTGCATCGTCGTCGGCATTGATACCTGGTTCGACGCTGACAGTGGGAAGTATCACGTCAATCAATACACAGGTGACGAAAACCGTACCCGAGTGACGCAATGGGAAACCCTTGACTGGGTGCAGGAAGTGCAAAAGCGCGGCGCCGGTGAAATCGTGTTGAACATGATGAACCAGGACGGCGTGCGCAACGGTTATGACCTTGCGCAACTCAAAAAAGTGCGTGACGTGTGCCGCGTACCAATGATTGCCTCCGGCGGTGCAGGGACGATGGAACATTTCCTCGAAGCCTTCCGCGATGCAGACGTTGATGGTGCACTAGCGGCGTCGGTGTTCCACAAGCAAATTATTAATATTGGCGAATTAAAAGCGTACCTGGCGACTCAGGGCGTGGAGATCAGAGTATGTTAACGGAACAGCTGGACTGGGAAAAAACCGACGGACTGATGCCCGCCATCGTGCAACATGCGGTATCCGGTGAAGTCCTGATGCTGGGTTATATGAATCCGGACGCGTTGGCCGTCACCGAGCAAAGCGGCAAAGTGACGTTTTACTCACGCACCAAACAGCGCTTGTGGACCAAAGGTGAAACGTCCGGCCATTTCCTTAATGTCGTCAGCATCACCCCGGACTGTGATAACGACACCCTGCTGGTGCTGGTAAACCCAATTGGCCCAACCTGCCATAAAGGCACCTCAAGCTGCTTCGGCGAAACGGGTCACCAGTGGTTATTCCTGTATCAGCTCGAGCAACTGCTGGCTGAACGTAAAACTGCCGACCCTGAAAGCTCCTACACGGCGAAATTGTACGCCAGCGGAACGAAGCGCATCGCACAAAAAGTCGGTGAGGAAGGCGTGGAAACCGCGTTGGCCGCCACCGTTAATGACCGTCATGAACTGACCAACGAAGCCTCTGACCTGATGTATCACCTGCTGGTTCTACTGCAGGATCAAGAGTTGGACTTAACGACGGTGATTGAGAACCTGCGCAAACGTCATCAGTAATTTAAAACAGGCATAAAAAAACCGGGCTCAGATGGCCCGGTTTTTTATTGTCGAAAGACGGTTCAGGCTTTCGGCTGATAGTTACGCAGTGCGTTACGACCCAGCACTACACCGGCACCGACCATCCCACCTAACAGAACCGCGAGTACCAGAATAATGGCACGCTTTGGACTGTCGCGACGGAACGGGAGCGTTGGCTTCATCACGTAACGATAAGCGTGAATATTGTTCACTTTAGGCTGATCGTCTTTGCCACCGGTCATCAGGTTGTTGATATCAAGTAAAGTTTGACGCGTCTGATAGTAGCTTTCCGGGAAGGCAAGCGGTCGCGTTCCCTCATTTTTCACCATCGAACTCAGCGCATCACTGCCTAACATGAACATGGTGTCCTGAGAAACCTGTTCTGCCTGCTGAACCTGAGGCAGCTTGATCTTTGACTGTACGGCTACAGTCAGTGCCTGGTTGATTTGCGCGATCCGCAACGCTTTCTGCTCGGCCGCCACTTTTTCCTTGGTGGTCAGAGACAGCTCCAGATCGTTCTTACGGGAGGCGATGTTTGATTTGAGGTCGCCTTCCACTGCTTTTGCGACATCATCGTCAACCCGCTGAATGTACTTCGCCAGAATCTGTCGTGCTTCCTCTGCAGTGTGCGCAGTGTAAGACACGCGCAGCGGCAGGTTCTGGCCTTTCACTGCGGCTTCAATATCCAGTTTCTCAGGCTCGTCCTTGTTATCCAGCGACTCGGAGAGGGCTGAAAAAGAAGAGTTAAAACGGGTGATGAAATCCTGTTGAATAGCATTCACTGAAGGCGCGTTGCCGCCATACAAAATGTTCATGGCGTTGGAATAGCTGGACACTTGCCCGATATCAGGCTGTGTTATCAAGGCCGTAGAGGTCCATTTCTCTTTAGCAATCATGATGTAGCCTACAGCAAGCAGGATGGCGACAATCACACACACAATGATGGTGACCTTCCCACGCCAGACTTGTACCAGCAAGTCGATCAAATCAATCGGCTCCGGCTCGCTGCTGTGACCGGTAAAACTTTTATTATTGTCCTGTGTCATACAAACCTTAGCTACACAATTAAAGAAAAGCCCACAAGGGCGAATAGTCTACCCACGTGCATAAGAATTACTATAAGAATAATGCCCGAAGTCCCGATAAATGACCAAAAAAACAGGCTAGCCTAATTGTAGATAACGATTATCTTTTTGCGCCAGCTAACGGTATGATTTTGCTTTCAGTTATGCCAGAGCCCAACTGATGCATTTCTGGTCAAAATTTGAGGAAAAAAGATGAAATACCTGGTTACCGGCGCCGCCGGTTTTATCGGCTTCCATGTCAGCGAGCGTCTACTACAAGCTGGCCATCAGGTGGTGGGGATTGATAATCTCAACGACTACTACGACGTTAACCTGAAACAGGCGCGTCTTGACCTGCTGCAGAAGCCAGGTTTCAGCTTCCATAAAATCGATTTGGCTGACCGCGCCGCGATGGCAAGCCTTTTTGCTGACGAGAAATTTGATCGTGTGATTCACCTCGCCGCACAGGCTGGTGTGCGTTATTCGCTGGAAAACCCACACGCCTATGCAGATGCCAACCTGATTGGTCATATGAACGTGCTTGAAGGCTGCCGCCATAACAAGGTGCAGCATCTGCTGTATGCCTCATCCAGCTCGGTCTACGGCCTGAATCGCAAGATGCCGTTCTCGACCGAAGATTCTGTTGATCACCCAGTATCTTTGTATGCGGCAACCAAAAAAGCCAACGAGCTGATGTCGCATACATATGCCCATCTTTACGGTTTGCCCACCACCGGCCTGCGTTTCTTCACCGTCTACGGCCCGTGGGGTCGCCCGGACATGGCACTGTTTAAATTCACCAAAGCCATGATCGAAGGCAAAAGCATCGATGTCTATAACTACGGCAAGATGAAACGCGACTTCACTTATATCGATGATATTGCGGAAGCGATTATTCGTCTGCAGGACGTTATCCCTCAGCCGGATGCCAACTGGACGGTTGAAACCGGATCGGCTGCAAGCAGCTCCGCACCGTACCGTGTCTATAACATCGGTAACAGCTCACCGGTTGAGTTGATGGATTACATTACGGCCCTTGAAGAGGCACTCGGCACTGAAGCCGAGAAGAACATGATGCCGGTACAGCCGGGTGACGTTCTGGAAACCAGCGCGGATACGCAGCCCTTACAAGACGTGACTGGCTTCAAGCCAGAAACCACGGTGAAAGACGGGGTGAAAAACTTCGTTGACTGGTACCGCGGATTCTATAACGTCTAATCCCGTTTAGCGTTACGCCAGCAACAAAAAGGCCCTCAGATGAGGGCCTTTTTGATATCAGCACTGCTCGCGCTTAGTCGTTACCGAACAGATCGCGGGTATACACTTTATCCGCCACATCTGCGAGCTCTTCCGCCATGCGGTTGGAGATAATCACATCGGCTTCCTGCTTAAACGCCTCCAGGTCGCGAACCACACGCGAGTGGAAGAACTCATCTTCTTGCATCACTGGTTCATAGATGATCACCTGCACGCCTTTGGCTTTGATGCGCTTCATGATCCCCTGAATTGAAGAGGCGCGGAAGTTATCAGAGCCACTCTTCATGATCAGACGATATACGCCAACGACTTTCGGTTTACGCGCCAGAATAGAATCCGCGACAAAATCTTTGCGCGTACGGTTAGCATCAACGATCGCCGAAATCAGGTTATTCGGCACTGACTGGTAGTTAGCCAGCAGCTGTTTGGTATCTTTAGGTAGACAGTAGCCGCCGTAGCCAAATGACGGATTGTTGTAATGGTTGCCAATGCGTGGGTCGAGACTTACGCCTTCGATGATCTGGCGGCTATCGAGCCCTAAACTTTCGGCATAGCTGTCCAGCTCATTGAAGTACGCCACGCGCATCGCCAGATAGGTATTAGCGAACAGCTTAATAGCTTCAGCTTCGGTTGAATCGGTGAACAGTGTCGGGATGTTTTCTTTAATAGCACCTTCCTGCAACAGAGCGGCAAAGCGTTCTGCGCGTTCAGAGCGCTCACCGATCACGATACGCGATGGATGCAGGTTGTCGTACAACGCACGGCCTTCACGCAGGAATTCCGGCGAGAAAATCACATTGTCGATACCCAGCTCATCTTTAATCGACTGCGTGAAACCCACCGGGATAGTGGATTTGATGATCATCACCGCATTTGGATTGAATTCCACCACGTCACGAATGACGGCTTCAACACTCGAGGTGTTGAAGTAGTTGGTCTTCGGGTCGTAATCCGTCGGGGTCGCGATGATCACATAATCTGCATCACGATAGGCATCCTGCTTGTCGGTCGTAGCGCGGAAATTCAGCGTTTTGGTAGCCAGGTATTCTTCAATCTCTTTATCTGCAATCGGCGATTTCTTCTGATTGAGCATGTCCACTTTGGCCTGCACGATATCCAGCGCCACCACTTCGTGGTTCTGTGCAATCAGAATGCCGTTTGAGAGGCCAACATAACCTGTACCGGAAATTGTAATTTTCATTAGAACGCAACTTTATTCAGTTAACGGTGAAGATGGCACCTGGCCATCACGATAAACAATAGCTGTTGGGGTTTTACCTCTAGCGCAAAGGCACTGTCAAGGCGAAGCCCTTCAATTCGCCTGGTGTTGCAGCAACATTCAGACTACTTCGAATAATCACTCAAGTTTTGGTTAAAAAAAACCCGGAGGCATCACTCCGGGTTTGATTTCATCCACAACTTAATTCAGATTATTCCATCCACTCGGTATGGAATACGCCTTCTTTATCAGTGCGCTTATAGGTGTGCGCGCCGAAGTAGTCACGCTGAGCCTGAATCAGGTTTGCCGGCAGAACTTCAGCACGGTAGCTGTCGTAGTAGGCAATGGCAGCCGAGAAGGTTGGGACAGGAATACCGTTCTGTACCGCATACGCCACAACGTCACGCAGCGCCTGCTGGTAGTCGTCAGCAATTTTCTTGAAGTACGGCGCCAACAGCAGGTTCGCGATGTCTGCATTTTCAGCATACGCATCGGTAATTTTCTGCAGGAACTGGGCACGGATGATGCAACCTGCACGGAAAATCTTCGCGATTTCGCCGTAGTTCAGATCCCAGTTGTTCTCGTTGGACGCAGCACGCAGCTGAGAGAAGCCCTGCGCGTAAGAAACGATTTTGCCCAGGTAGAGTGCACGACGTACTTTCTCTACGAACTCAGCTTTATCGGCTGCAGGTTTTGCCTGTGGACCGGTCAGCACTTTAGAAGCCGCAACACGCTGGTCTTTCAGAGAAGAGATATAACGCGCGAAGACAGATTCAGTGATCAGTGACAGTGGCTCGCCGAGATCCAGGGAGCTCTGGCTGGTCCATTTACCGGTACCTTTGTTCGCCGCTTCATCAAGAATCACATCGACCAGATAAGTCCCTTCTTCATCTTTTTTAGTGAAGATATCTTTGGTGATGTCGATCAGGTAGCTGTTCAGCTCGCCGTCATTCCACTCGGTGAAGACCTGCGCCAGCTCTTCGTTAGAGAGCTTCAGGCCGCCTTTCAGCAGAGAATAGGCTTCAGCAATAAGCTGCATATCACCATATTCGATGCCGTTGTGGACCATCTTCACATAATGACCCGCACCATCTGGACCGATATAGGTTACGCACGGTTCGCCATCTTCGGCCACAGCGGCGATTTTGGTCAGGATTGGGGCAACCAGCTCATAAGCTTCTTTCTGACCGCCAGGCATGATAGATGGGCCTCTCAGCGCGCCTTCTTCACCGCCGGAAACACCGGTACCGATGAAGTTGAAGCCTTCTGCAGACAGCTCACGGTTACGACGTACGGTGTCCGGGAAGTAGGAGTTACCGCCTTCAATGATGATGTCGCCTTTTTCCAGGTAAGGCTTCAACGATTCGATGGCTTTGTCCGTGCCCTCGCCCGCCTTCACCATTAACAGGATGCGGCGTGGTGTTTCCAGAGACTCGACGAATTCCTGCACCGTAAAGAAAGGAGCCAGTTTCTTGCCTGGATTCTCGGCAATCACTTCTTCAGTTTTTTCACGGGAGCGGTTGAAGATGGAGACGGTATAACCACGGCTTTCGATGTTGAGCGCCAGGTTGCGCCCCATCACTGCCATACCGACGACGCCGATCTGTTGCTTGGACATTACATACTCCTGTCAGGTGTGGTCACCACGCGGGGTGTGCGTGGCTTGAAATGTGGTGAAGATGTTAACTCAGGTTAAGCTTAAGTGAATAGTCGAACTTACATTTTCCCGATTAAAGTTAACGCCTAAATACTGCCCGCCATGCATAGAATGTGAATGAAATACTTGCAGCAGGCAAACTTAATTTTTCTATTTCCCTATAAATTTGCCACTGTCTCTTGCACTTCTTAAATTTATTGCGTGATATTGAATTTGGAAGAATACGATATTCGGTAAGTACTTGATTAAGTAGATGCGCATCCTTACCAGTTTTTAACAGTTTCAGCCAGAGGGCGTAGTCCTGTCCAGTTCTAATAAGAGGCATTGAAATATCATCAAAAGACAACTTCCTCAACATTACAGTCGAGCAGCCCAGTGTTGCTTTCTTACGAAGCATATCACTGTATGAAAAGTGAAGTCCTTCACCTTGCATATCAACAGTTTTACCAATTCGCTGCCCAGCATCGTCAATTAAAGCATATGCAGTGAATGAAAAAACAATTTTTTCATGAGAACTCATGAAATTAGTTTGATTTTCAAGCTTATGGGGAAGCCAAATATCATCACTATCTAAAAATGCCAGAAACACTCCTGTGGAATGCTTAATTGAATTATTTCTACTTACTGCAGCACCTGAATTTTTTTCGTTAGTAAAAATTTTAATTCGTGAATCTTTTTGAGCATATGTAGTGGCTATATTAATCGTATCGTCAGTGGAACAGTCATCCGTTATCAACAATTCCCAATCATGATAAGTTTGATTAATTATGGATTCAATACTTTTGCCAATTGTGCTTGCTGAGTTATAACTCGGCATAATCACTGATACTAAATTATTGCCAGAGGACATCAAATCTCCCATGTCATTTGCCTACCAAGCTCAAGAACATTTCGCATGTTTTTTGCGGACTATAAAATAAATCAATACGTTCACGGATCGTTATCGGATCAAAAGGAATCATTTTATTTAACTCGATGTGCAAAATTCTTTTGAGATCTTCAATTGCAGCATCAGAGTTGATATTAGGGTTTTTAAACCCAAGTGATTCTAGTTCGTTGAAGTTTTCGCTGATGATTTCTTGAGGCCCAAAATCACATTTTGAATATATGATACGCGTCCCCAAAGACAATCCTTCCAGAACTACTAAGCCAAACCCTTCAGCATAAGACGGAACAACAAGATAGGTGGAATTTTTAATGTACGGATAGGGGTTATCTTTAGATCCAAGCATAGTCACAGCGTCACTTAGATTATAGCGTTCTATTAAAGCTTCAATATTTTCGCGCTCTGGCCCATCACCAATAATCCCTATTCTAACTTTTTTTTCTATGATTTCATCTTTAATACCACCAAGCGCCTTGATTAAAATATTACAACCTTTAATTTTAGATAACCTCCCCACAAATATAAAATCAAATGACTCATGGGGTTCGTTAGTATTGGCTAACTGATTGACCAGACTAGTATCTATAAAGTTAGGAATTACATAGGAATTGTTAATTCCATAACTAGTTTTCAAATCAGAAACAATACCTTTACACACACCCACTACTTTTGTATTTAACATTTTAATTAGTCGATAGGTAAAGGATATTGCAACCTGATTTTTTTTACTTCTAAGTCGGAATCCCGCATCAGGCGCAGTATGCACTGTAGCACAATGTTCAATATGCAATATCTTAGTAGCTATCGAAGAAAGTAAATTAGCCCTTTCCATATAGCTTATGCAAAAATCAAAAGATCCTGTATACAATACGTTAAGAAGTGATATAAACCCTTTATTGCACTTATATATTTTTATTGTTTTGGGAACTTGTAATTCCACATCCCCCTTGAATAATATGATACTAACATCATGTCCCATTCTTTCAAAACAAAGAGCAGTATCTCTGGCAATTTTTTCTGCACCACCGAGTTTCAACGTAGGAATAACAATCGCAATTTTCATTTTCAGTACCCGCTATTCATTATTTTTTCGAAGTACTCTTTTTCGACTCTATTCTTTTTAATTGAGGCAGATAACAATTTAAATACAAATGAATTAACTTCGATAACATTCATATCATACAAGCGAAATAAATTAATTATCATTTTGATTATTGCAGGAATGAGCCATAGATACCAAGTTAACCCAAGATGTTTTTTCATATTAATCATTCTATTTAAATAATGAATAAAAGCTTTTCTTTGAGTCTTTGTAAGATCGCCTGCTAAACTAGCACCAACTTTATGGTAAATTATTGACTGTGGAGCACATACAACTTTGGCTTTTATTTTTTTTAATCTTAAAGCGAAATCGATATCTTCTTCGCCGAAAAAGAAATCTTCTGTAAACATCCCCATTCCTATATAGAAATCAGTTCGCATAAGCATACAGCACCCAGTTGCAAAACTTATCGGGATAGTATCATTTGGCAATTTCATGACAGAGGCATTTTTATTTGCATAAAGATATGTACGCTTGCCAAATCTATTGATTTCACCACCACAATTCCAAATTATATTTCTAGGCTCAAAATATCTTATTTGGGGGATAACAATATCATTGTTTTGAAATTGAGATTGTAATATTTCCAGGAAATCATTTTCTACGACAGTGTCATTATTCAATAGAAGTATTTCAGGGTATTTTAATGCTCGCGCAACTAAAGCACCAAAGTTACACCCTCTTGAAAACCCATTATTGGTCAACGAGCGGGCCAAAAGAATTTTTGTACCGTTTAAAAAATCATACTGGGTTATACTCTCAATATTATATACATCTCTTAAATCATTTAGTGTCTGCTCCCCCTGAATAATGCTACTGCAAACACAATTCTCACGAAGATAGTTTTCTAATAATTTATAATCTTCTAATATTGAAAAGTTATCGACAATAAAAACATCCTGTTCTTTAGTATTTAAGTTCAATAAACTATCACAGCAATCAATAGTAAGCTCAGCTCCATTCCAATTAAGTAAAACAATAAGAGCCTTGGTATTTTTATGATATTGCATATTCATAATCCAATAAGTTTAAAATTGACCACATATAAATAAACCAATAACCAAATCACAAACAAAACATAGGGGACTATACTTGGTCTGAATTTCTTAATAATATGAGGAAATGATAAGATAAACGAAGCTGATAATAACTCAAAGGTCCTAGATGCCAATACAGGCACACTAGAAAAAATATAAAAGACTGAAAGCATAATGCTAAATATTTTCAGGAAAATTATATCACTTTCATCATAGCATTTCGACTTCAACACCCCAAAAAAATATACTATAAAGATAATATATGTTGATATTGTTATCTTGCTAAATATATTAACATTATCAAATCGCCCATAAAGTTGAGCCCCGTTTATATAGGAAATAATTTTGTTTCCAATGATCCCTGGAAAATGCTCAAATACCTGTATTAAAAGTGAGCTTACATCACCAATAGCGAGCACAATTCCTAAACATAACAGTGGGAAAATAAAAACAAAATAGAAATTTATCTTTTTATTGGAAAGAAATACCAAGGGTAGAAGTAATACTGCGCTTAAATGAAATGTACATGCTATTAAAATTTTAAAAAGGTAATTTCTTTTCTCTCCATTTATCAAATTTGGTAGCGAATATATAAAAAATGCGGCAGCCACCCCCGCACGAATTTGTGTAAATTCGTGCAAAATGTAAAACATGCACAAATATATAATTATAGATAGTATTTTTTCTCTTGAGTAGTTATGAATAACATACAACTTCAACGTCACTGCTATAAAACTATAGAAAAAAAATACTAAAACAATACCACCACTACCGAAAAAACTATTTGCTAATGCGGAAAACAGATTAAAAGTTGGTTCGACAATCGATATTTCACCGAGTCTAAATGACTTATATGCCTCAAGGTATGATAATGAATCAGCATCGATCCCTATGGTTCTGAATGTTGCCAATGAAATAAGAATCACCGCAAGTAGACAATATAAAATAACATTCATACTTCTAATATTATTTTCCATAGATGCACTCTGAATACTTATTCGCGATTACATTAATTAATTTATAATAACGACCACAAAGCATGATTGATTTACAGATATCTTTCTCCTCGTCATTTTGACATGAAGAATATAAAAAAATGAAATATTGGCGACAAAAATATACTAAAGAATTTTCACACAAAATTGACACATTCATATTCATATTCATATTCATATTCATATTCATATTCATATTCATAAAACTCTAATCTATTTGATTTTTCTGCTTAGAAAGATTAGAACTAAGCAATCTATTGATGTTCTTATGGACCATGCAAATGCTGCGCCAATAAGACCATACAAATGTATGAATGAATATAGCAGAATCAGATACGGAACTACTTCGCAAAGGTGTAATAAAGCAGTTGTTCTTGATTTACCTGCCGCCTGAATTGAGGAAAATGGAATTTGTGCTATACAATTAAAAAAGAAACCGATTAACAATATTTGAAGAATTGTACCTGATAGCCCTGAATAATCGCCCCCAAGCCATAGCGTCATTATTTTTGAGGAAAACAAAAACCCAAATATGCATAACGGCAATATAGCAATAGTCATTAATATGTATGCTAAAATTTGCTGACTTTTTCTTTCTTCATTATTTGTAAAACGGCTTAACTTTGGAAAAACTGCACGGGAAAGCGCCCCAGGAATGATTGTTAACCGTTGAACCCCTTCAGATGGTGCAGTATAAAATGCAACATTTGCTGCACCTGAAATATTTGAAATTAAAAATCTGTCTAAATAAGTCATTAATGGGCTGACGATATTACTGACAGTGATCCAGCCTCCATACTTTAGTAATCTCACAGTAGTAAGACGGTCTATTTTTATTCCAGCACCTATGACATGCTTCCTACATGCAAAAAATGTTATTAATAAAGAAGTTGCTCTTGCGATCAATAGTCCCATAATCGCAAAAACCAAATCAGATTTAAAAAAAATAAATAATGCAGGGAAACCAGCAATAAATGAGCTATTAAAGCTTTTTATTATATTAAGTTTCTTGAATTGCTCAAACCCTTCTAATGTTCCAAGCCAGACCTGATTTAGTAGAAAAAGAGGTATTGTTATACCAAGTAGTTCAATAGAAAAAGTAACTTCTTTTTGATAATTCACACCAACCTTAAGAAGGTTTATAATATGTTGAGCACCAAAAAAAACACTCAAACCACCAATAAACCCGAGAACAACTAAAATAAATGTTGAGTTAGAGATTATTTTTTTTACTTCACTCTCATTATCTCTATTGAATGAAACCTCACGTATAACAGCTCTCGTCAGACCTGCATCGAATATACTTGCATAACCTACAAGTGCTACGGCTAATGTATAAAGGCCGAATCTTTCAGGCCCAAGCGTTCGAGCCAAATATCCAAGCGCAGGTATAGCTATTACAGAGGGTATAATATAGCCACTTAAATTCCAAAATGTATTTTTTACTAGGCTCACTTACAAATCCCACTTAAATAAATTCCATTCTTTTGGCAAGTTTGTCTTTATCTGATAACTTGATGTTTTTTACTTCTGGCCAAGTAATCCCGATGCGACTGTCATTCCAAAGAATACTCCCCTCACTTTCAGGCCGATAATAATTTGTTGTTTTATAAACAAATTCAGCCATTTCGCTCAAAACCAGAAAGCCATGAGCAAAACCTTCTGGGATCCATAATTGACGCTTGTTTTCAGCAGATAATTTCACACCAACCCATTTACCAAATGTTGGTGATGCTTTTCTAATATCTACTGCAACATCAAATACTTCGCCTGCAACGCAGCGAACCAGTTTCCCTTGAGCATATGGTTCTAGCTGGTAGTGAAGCCCACGAAGAACACCCTTACTGGATTTAGAGTGATTGTCCTGAACGAATTCAATCTTGCGGCCGACGGCCTCTTCAAATATTTTCTGATTAAAACTTTCAAAGAAAAAGCCACGGTCATCGCCAAAGACTTTAGGTTCAAAAATCAATACATCTGGAATTTCAGTTCTGATCACATTCATTGATTAATAACCCTTAATCATTTTCAGTAAATACTGGCCATAAGCATTTTTAGCTAGTGGAGCCGCCAGTTTTTTAACCTGCTCAGCGTCAATAAATCCTTTGCGATACGCAATCTCTTCCGGGCAAGCAACTTTTAAACCCTGCCGTTCCTCGATCGTCGCGATAAAGTTACTCGCCTCAATCAGACTCTGGTGTGTTCCGGTATCTAACCAGGCATAACCACGCCCCATCATGGCAACTGACAGACGTCCCTGCTCCATGTAAATACGGTTGATGTCTGTGATTTCCAGCTCTCCACGAGCAGAAGGTTTCAGATTTTTTGCCATTTCCACGACACTGTTGTCATAGAAATAAAGCCCGGTCACCGCATAATTACTCTTCGGTTCAAGCGGCTTTTCTTCCAGGCTTATCGCGGTGCCATTTTTATCGAACTCGACGACGCCATAACGCTCTGGATCGTTGACGTGGTACGCAAATACTGTTGCGCCATTTTCCTGAGAAGTCGCTCCATCCATTAACTTAGGTAAGTCATGACCATAGAAAATGTTATCACCCAGCACCAATGCACAATCGTCTGTGCCAATAAACTCTTCACCTAAAATAAATGCCTGTGCTAAGCCGTCCGGGTTTGGCTGGACTTTATATTGAAGGTTCAATCCCCATTGGCTGCCATCACCAAGTAATTGTTCGAATCGTGGCGTATCCTGCGGAGTACTGATGATCAAGATATCTTTAATCCCCGCCAGCATAAGAGTGGATAACGGGTAATAAATCATCGGTTTGTCGTAAATTGGTAACAGTTGCTTGCTCACCGCCATTGTCACCGGGTAGAGACGAGTACCGGAGCCTCCGGCAAGAATAATACCTTTACGCGTAGTCATCATTTTTCTCAATAAATGCAAAATGCCCACAATAGGGCATCTTAATGATTTTTCAGATAGATTGAGCTGTAAACAACTCTGCCAGCATACGTTTGACACCCATTTCCCATTGGGGGAGCACTAACTTAAAACTGTCCTGGAATTTATGGGTGTCTAACCGTGAATTATTGGGCCTGATGGCCGGCGTAGGAAATGCAGTTGTCTCTACAGCATTTAATTTTTTCAGTGCCAGCTCTATTCCTGCTTTACGGGCTTCATCAAACACCAGAGCAGCGTAGTCATGCCAAGTTGTCGTACCTGAAGCCACCAGATGATACAGGCCCGCAACTTCAGGTCTGTTCATTGCAACACGAATTGCGTGGGCTGTGCAATCAGCCAGAAGTTCTGCCCCAGTAGGTGCACCGAACTGGTCGTTTATTACAGAAAGCTCAGCGCGCTCTTTTGCAAGACGAAGCATGGTCTTCGCAAAATTATTACCTTTGCCTGCATAGACCCAACTGGTACGGAAAATAAGATGCTTAGGACAATGCTCCTGTAATGCTTTTTCGCCGTCAAGCTTCGTTTGGCCATAGACATTCAACGGATAAGTAGCATCATCTTCATGCCATGGTTTATCACCATTTCCTGGGAACACATAATCCGTTGAATAGTGAACCACCCAGGCACCAATCTTGGATGCTTCTTTGGCTATCGCTTCAACACTGGTGGCATTGAGTAACTGCGCAAAATCAGGTTCAGATTCGGCTTTATCAACAGCAGTATGTGCCGCAGCATTGACGATAACGTCCGGCTTAATGGCACGTACAGTGGCCGCGATCCCTTCTGGGTTACTAAAGTCACCGCAGTACTCTGTAGATTGGACATCAAGTGCAATGACGTTACCCAATGGAGCCAGAGACCGCTGGAGTTCCCAGCCTACCTGCCCTGTTTTACCAAAAAGTAAGATATTCATTAATTACGTTCCTGGTAGTTCTGTTCTATCCATGACTGATAAGCCCCGCTTTTAACGTTTTCAACCCAGCAAGTGTTAGCCAGGTACCACTCGACCGTTTTACGTATACCTGTCTCAAATGTTTCTTCTGGCTTCCATCCCAACTCGCGGCTAATCTTTTCAGCATCAATCGCATAACGGCGGTCGTGACCTGGACGGTCAGTAACATAGGTTATCTGATCACAATATGAGCCTTCTTTCGGCACAATTTCATCCAGCAAGTCACAGATGGTTTGAACCACATCGAGGTTCTTCTTCTCATTGTGGCCCCCGATATTATAGGTTTCACCTTTTTCGCCCTGTGTCACGACGGTATAGAGTGCGCGAGCATGATCTTCGACATACAGCCAGTCACGGATCTGGTCGCCTTTGCCATAGATTGGTAAAGGCTTACCCTCCAGTGCGTTAAGAATTACCAGCGGGATCAGCTTCTCTGGGAAGTGGTATGGACCATAATTGTTCGAACAATTTGTCACAATCGTTGGCAAGCCATAGGTTCGCATCCAGGCGCGGACTAAATGATCGCTCGATGCCTTGGACGCAGAATATGGGCTGCTCGGTTCGTATGCCGTTGTTTCTGTAAACAGAGGAAGTTCACTTCCTGCAGCTACCTCATCCGGATGAGGTAGATCGCCGTAAACTTCATCTGTAGAAATATGGTGGAAACGGAATGCCGCTTTTTTGTCCGCACTCAATTCAGACCAGTATTTACGCGCAGCTTCCAGTAAGACATAGGTACCGACGATATTCGTTTCAACAAACGCAGCAGGCCCTGTAATAGAACGGTCCACATGGCTCTCTGCCGCAAGATGCATGACAGCATCAGGCTGATGTTCTGCAAAAATACGCGCTAATGCTTGACTGTCACATATATCCGCCTGCTCAAATGCATAGCGTTTGCTATTTTCAATTTCAGCCAGAGATTCAAGGTTGCCAGCGTAAGTTAATTTATCAACATTTACGACTGCATCTTGGGTATTATTAATAATATGACGGACAACTGCAGAACCAATAAATCCCGCACCGCCAGTAACCAGAATTTTCAATTTTATATTTCGCTCTTGATCTATTATTTGAGAAAGTTTGGATTATGAGTGTCGCGGCAAAAGGGCTTATTCATATTCTCAGACACGCTACCGCCCCTGGCTCAACAGCTACCAGTGCACTGCACGAAAAGTCAGTATGTAAATTGGCTACATGGCTAAATTTCAGCCATAAGCCCCATCAATCGAATCCAATATTGTGGTCTTAATTACGCCTCAAAACAAGGGAAAATGCCATCAATACGGTACAAAATTGAATGCATGACTACCAAATTTAGTCATTGATTTTAAACGCAAAAAACGGCAGTGAGGTCACGATTGCGCAATAACGCATCATAACCTCCCCTGCCGTTTAGTCTGGCTTGACGTGCTTTACAAATCAGTCAACCAGTAGCTTCTTAATGCTATCTCTGAACTTCGCACCTTCATTCAGGTTGCGCAGCCCATATTTGACGAAGGCCTGCATGTAGCCCATTTTCTTGCCGCAGTCGAAGCTGTCGCCCGTCATCAGCACCGCATCAACAGACTGTTTCTTCGCCAGTTCGGCGATGGCGTCGGTCAACTGCACGCGGCCCCATGCACCAGGTTCCGTTTTTTCCAGCTCGGCCCAGACATCTGCGGAGAGCACATAACGACCCACGGCCATTAAGTCTGAATCCTTGATCTGGTTCTGTTCCGGCTTTTCAATAAAATCAACGATACGGCTGATTTTACCTGCCACTTCGAGCGGCTCTTTGGTCTTAATCAGCGAGTATTCGCTCAGATCGCCTTCCATGTGTTTCGCCAGCACCTGGCTACGGCCCGTTTCATTGAAACGCGCCACCATTGAAGCGAGGTTGTAGCGCATCGGATCGGCGGTTGCATTGTCCAACACGATATCCGGCAGGACCACCACAAACGGGTTGTCACCGACAATCGGGCGAGCACAAAGGATGGAGTGTCCCAGACCCAGCGGCTGCGCCTGACGCACATTCATGATGGTCACGCCCGGCGGGCAAATGGCCTGTACTTCGGCCAGCAACTGACGCTTAACGCGCTGCTCAAGCAGTGACTCGAGTTCGTACGAGGTGTCGAAGTGGTTTTCTACCGCATTTTTAGACGCGTGAGTGACCAGAACGATTTCTTTGATCCCTGCAGCAACAATCTCGTCGACAATGTACTGAATCATTGGCTTATCGACGATCGGTAGCATTTCTTTCGGAATGGCTTTCGTGGCAGGAAGCATGTGCATCCCGAGGCCAGCTACCGGAATAACTGCTTTCAAATTAATCATTATCATGTCCACCTATGAATGGTTGGAGAATTATAGCCAGTCGGAACGTTTTATCCAGCATGTTTTTTTGATGATACCCGGCAATATTTGATAAAACCTCGGGGTTAATCCGATAGTTGCGGCAATATCCCAGGAATCGTCGTATTTTATTTCCCCGGCAGTCTAAAATTTATCCCGGTGGCGTTAACGGTGTGCTGGTCCACCCGATCGATGTCCACCGAACGCTGCCCTTTTTCATTCACTGCCTTGATGTTTGCCAGAGACAGCAACGTGTCCTGGCGTGCCATAAACTTGCCGCGAACGTCTTTGCGCAGGTCAAAATTCATCGACAGCGCCGGGCCACGGTCAGCATCCTGCATCACCTTGATATTGCGCATAAACAGGTGCTGTGGTTTGTTGTGCAACTCCAGCGAGGCGCGCTTAAGGTCGAGGTTGGTTATTGCCACAAACGACTGTGCATTGCCCGATGAAATCTGGATCCCACGTAGCTTGTACGCCAGCCCAGTATTGTCCATCTGAATGTCGTTGAGCTTGAAATTCTGCGGGATCGAGAGGTAGTTCCCTTTGATGACGCCGTAACCAATCAGCATGCCGGCACTATTTTCCATCGTGACATTATCAATAATGAAATTATCACAGCCGTAAATTGCCACCGTGGCATTATCAATTCCCGCCTTCTTGCTGAACGCCGGGGTGATATTTTTGGCTTTCACATTACGGATAATAAAGTGTTTACCGTTCTCGACGTGAACCAGCTGTCGGCAGTTGCTTCCGGTGATGTTAGCGACGACAAAGTTCTTCACCGCCTGCTCTTCTGGATAGCCGTTGTCGTAAGTACTTCCTGCAAGACCGATGCCGATGCCCCAGTTGATTTTGCCGTTGGTACAGTTGATGTTGTCGATAACGTGGTCAGAAATCAGGATATTTTTATCGTTGATCGCTACGTTCCACTCGATGGCGTCGCCCTGCAAATGGGTGAAGCGACTGTGCGTTATCTTCACGCCGTCGAACTGGTTGTGAAAACCCTGGCGAAGAATGCCGTAGTTCGCTTTGGTAATGACAATGTCATCAATGAGCAAATTACGCATGGTGCGCTTGTTTTTACCGCCGATGTAAATCTGCGCCACCGGCCCGTAGCCGCTCAGGGTTACGCCCTGGATCACGCAGTCAGAACCGCGGACGTCGAGGCAAATATTGTCCAGACTGCCCTTTGTACCGATGATTTTGCAGCCGTCCTGTAACGCGAACCGCCCACGTCCATTGCCCTTCAGCGCCCCACTAACCTGCAGCGTTTTCCCCGGTGGGATGATGATGCCGGTGTTGATGTTGTCGCACACCACGCCTTCTGGCACTTCAACCACGTCGCTGTCTTTAAACGCATCATTGAAGGCGCGGATCCAGTCATTGCCGGGATTATAATTGCGGATATCAGCGGCATCGTTACGCCCCAGCGCAAGGGCTGCGGGGCTATTGATGAGTGGCAGTGCGGCCAGCGCAGAGCTGGCCCCAAGGAAGGTGCGGCGTGATAGGGTAAACTTGTTGTCCGTCATGCGACCTCTTTTACAGCGTCTGCAGCAGGCTGGCTAACTGTTGATTAATCACCTGCTGGTTGAATTCAGTTTCGACTTTTGCCCGTGCTTTGGTCACGACCGGTTCCAACGCATGCTGGTCGAACCCACCGAATGCGCTGAGCCGGTCGGCCAGGGATGCCGCGTCATTCTCAGGCACTAGCCAGCCTGACTCTCCGGCATCAATCAGTTCCGGAATACCGCTGTGAACGGTGGACACCACCGGAATGCCGACCGCCATCGCTTCCATCAACGCGACCGGAATACCTTCCATATCGCCATCGGCCCCGGTAATGGACGGCAGCAGGAAGACGTCGGCCTCATCCAGCATCGCTTTCACCTCATGGCTCGGCTTAAAGCCCGGCATCTCAATCACGTCCTCGAGCTGATACTGCTCAATGAGCGTGCGCAGGCGACGTTCCCACGGGCCAATACCGAGAATGCGATAGTGGAAGCGCACCCCGCGTTGCTTGAGCTGGCGGCAGGCTTCGATCGCCACATGCAGCCCTTTCTTCTCTGTCAGACGCGCAACCGAAATGATTTGCAGCGTCTCATCCGGGGCTTTTACCGGACGCAGAGCAAAGCGTTCCATGTTGACGCCCATTCTCGACACCACGATTTTATCCGCCGGGCAGCCCATGCCTTGCAGGCGTTCGGCCCACAGGTCGCTTATCGGCAGCATTAAATCCCCGCGGCGGAACAGCTGCTGATATTCAGGCGTGTAATGGGTGAGGACATCCCGGCTCGAGACATCGATGCCGTGGAACACGGTCGCAATTTTGCCGCGCAGCACACCCAGTTCCCGCAGTTTGGCGGCGGTGACGCCCGCCGGGCCAAAGTGCGCGATAAACACATCGGCGCTGAACGGCGCACTATTTTGCGCCGTGATAGAAGATAGGATCAGGTTACGCGCCTCGTCACCGTAGCGGCGGGCATTCAGCGCGCGCCAGGTGGCCCCGCGATGCAATCCCTTCAGGGTGTTGATCGCGCGATAACGCAGTTTGGCCAGTTTGCTCGCGGGCTCATCCTGCAGCCAGCGGGTTTTCTGCGCCAGACCGTAACGCGTGTAAGCCTCATGGGTGTGGGTCATGTCGCCCTTCAGCAGCGCGACAATTTCCACGTCGTAACCCATTTCGATAAACGCGACGATCTGATTTAAGACGAAGGTTTCTGACGACAGTGGGAACTTTAACAGGAAGAAACCAACCTTCATTTCCCCTCCCCGATGCGGTCGAGGACAGATTTGACCATCGCGATGCCGGTCTGGCGTTCGGCCTTCACGGCCACGCGCAGGCGTTCATTGATCGCCGGAAGCTGACCGAGGGTATCCGCCACCATCGCGCTGAGGCTACCGTCCAACAGGTGACGAATATCGATGGCCATTTCCGGCATCCCGAGCTGCTGCATGATCCCGGCGGATTTGTGTTCGTAGTTGATGGCAATCGCCGGGGTGTAGAAGTTCATCGAAATAATCGCCGAGTGCAGTCGCGTGCCGACGGTCAAATCACAGGCGCCGAGAATTTTGCCCATTTCCAGATCGTTGAGTTCGTCCATCACCACGTGATAGCGCGACGGATCGCTGATGTGTTTGTGCAGGTTCAGCGCCACCATGCGGTCGTCTTTGTTGTAGCTGTCGATCCCGGTACAGGTTGAGAGCGCAACCACCTGATAACCGGCGTCGATGATACGGTTTACCACGCCTGCAAACGCCTCTTCATAGGCCTGCTGCGTGGTGCCGAGACGCTTATCAAATGGGGCCAGTTCGCGCAGCGTAACGGCCACCGTTTTTTGCTGAGCGATTTTGTTCAGCCAGTGTTCCACGGCATAGCTGGCGGTGTAATCCTCGTTGTGATGATCGACCAGCCAGGCGGTATCAACGCCCTGCTCTACTTTGTCGGTGGTGATTTCACTGCGCTGCATCAGATTCAGGCTGACAGATTCACGCAGGATCAGCGCGTCGCACTGGCCGAAAACGTAGTTCGCCAGTTGGTTAAACTGCGGGTCCTGGAACGGGCCAACGCTGTGACCGATCATGTACAGCGGCTTTTTCGCCATAAAGCTACAGAGCGCGTGCTCGAACTGCGGCGCGCCGTAGAGGTCAACGAAGAACGAGCCGCCAACCTGAATAATCGCATCGTAATTGCTGAGCAGACGGACAAAATCGGTAAAGCCCTGGGCGATAGCGATGTTGCGCAGTTTGCCGCTGTCGGTCACGCGGGAAAGCAGGACCTGGTGCTGGTAGCGACGACGGAGGACTTTTTTCACGCGCCCCATCACGCCCGCCGCGCTGTTGTGCTGTTTCATCTGCGTGTAAAGCGGATCGCCCATCACCGGGCGATTGAGCAGCCAGGAAGAACTCACCGGGTAGCGGCTCATAACGTCCACTTCTGCGTCTGGATTCAGGGTGTTAATGGCGTCCAGCAGGCCGCGCAAAATGGCGCTGTCGCCACGGTTGCCGCAGGTGTGGTTGCCAAGGATCAATAATTTCATGTGTGACCTCTTAATCGGGGTTCTTAATCCATCGGGTGCGGCCTGATTCACTCAGCCCGCACGCAAAAGCACTTTCATTTTTTCGCTGCGGCATAACTGACGCTTCATTTCCACCACCAGCGGATGGCGCGAAAACAGAATCATCAGCGCAAAGGCCAGCGCACCGGCACCAATCTGGATCACCAGCAGCAGCGGCAGCGACATCGCGCCATTCAGCGCCACACCGAGGCCGTAACTCACCGCCAGCGTCGGCAGCGACAGGTAAAACGGCAGCCATAAACTCAGGATGTATTGGCGATAGCTGGAACCCAGCACCGGTTTGATCATCACGAAGTAACTCAGAACGGTATTCACCACTTGCACCATCAGGAAGCCGAGCGTCACGCCGAGCGCGCCCGCCACATGCCCGCCGATGATAATCGCCGGGATGAACAGGAACGTTTTGAACACATTGAATTTAAAGCTGATATCGACCCGGGCTTTCGCCATTAGCAGGGAGCCAATTGGGTTGCCGACGGAGCGCAGTAAACCCACCACGCACAGCAGTTGCAGGATCGGCACAATGCTGACCCACTTCTCGCCAAACACCAGTGGCACCACGTTGTTGCTGACGACCATCAGGCCCAGCAGCACCGGGAAGTTGATGATGCCGACAACCGACAGCAGCTTGTAAAAGTTGACACGCAGCTTGGCGGTGTCGTCCTGAATTTTGGCAAAGGCCGGGAACAGCACGCGGGTGATGATCGGGTTGAGCTTCATCGGCGGCACCACCGCAACGTTGTAGGCCAGGTTATAGCCGCCCGCCACGCTCGCGCCGAGGATACGCGCCAACACCAATGTAGACAGGTTGGTATTGACGTAGTTAATGATGCTGTCGGCGGTCAGCCATGCGCCAAAACGCAGGTTGGATGAAACCGAGGCCAGCGAGAAATGCAGGCCCGGACGATAAATCCGGCGGCCAAACCAGCCGAACAACAGGGTACGCACGGCACTGTTCACCAGATAACCGAGAATGGCGGTCATCGCCAGGGGCCAGAAATGCGCGCTCACCACGGTAAAGGTGAATCCGGCCAGTACGGCAGTGGTTTCAATCATGCCAATCTTGCTGAATTCGAGCTCTTTTTGCATCAGTGCGCGGAACTGCTGCCCGTGAGGAATCACGACAAAGGCAAACGACAGCGTACGCATCAGCGGCGCAAGGTCCGGGTTATGCAGCACCTCAGCAATCACGCCGCTCAGGGAAAACACCAGCGCAAACACCCCAATCCCCAGCCCTACGTTCAGCCAGTAAAGCGTGGTCAGTTCGAGATGGCTGATTTCTTTGCGCTGAATAATGGAGTTGGCGATGCCGAAATCCGACAGGGTATCCGCCAGAGCGATGATCACCAGCGAGACCGTCAGCAGGCCGAACTGATGATTGTCGATAATCCGCGCCAGCACGGTCATCTGCACCAGTCCCAGACCGATGATGACCACCGTGGCCATGGCGGACCATTTCGCGCCGCTGATGGTTTTCTCTCTCAGGCTCATGTCACTACCTCAATATGCTGCTTTGTTGACAAAGCCTTTGAAAATGGTCAGGAAAACGATGCGAATATCGAACCACAAGCTCCATTCACGGATGTATTCCAGATCGAATTCGATTCGTTTTTCCATTTTTTCCAGAGTGTCGGTTTCCCCACGCCAGCCGTTAATCTGCGCCCAGCCAGTAATGCCCGGTTTGACCTTGTGGCGCAGCATGTAGCCTTCAATGAGCTGACGATACTGTTCGTTATGCGCCACCGCGTGCGGACGCGGGCCGACAATAGACATCCCACCGGTCAGGACATTGATGAACTGCGGCAGTTCGTCGAGGGAAGTGCGGCGCAGGAAGTTACCCACACGGGTGACGCGCGGATCGTTTTGCGTTGCCTGCGTCACCACTGCGTCGTTTTCCATGACGCGCATAGAGCGGAACTTCCACACTTTGATGGCCTTACCGTCCATACCGTAGCGGGTCTGGCGGAAGATAATCGGGCCCGGCGAGGTGATTTTCACCGCCAGCGCGATACAGGCCAGCACCGGGGAGATCAGCAGCAGGATCATCGTGGCCAGCACAATGTCTTCCACGCGCTTAATCACACGGTTCAGACCGGACAGCGGCGTGTCGTACAGCGGCACCACCGGCACGCCGTTCACTTCATCGATACGGGAATGCAGAATGTTAAAGGTGAACACGTCGGGAATGAGGATCACAGAACAGGTGGTGTCAGCCAGTTCGCGTACCAGGTCTTTAATGCAGGCTTCGTCTTTCATGGTCAGCGCGATGTAGACGTTATGAATTTTGCCCGCGCGTGCATCTTCCAGCAGTTGCTGATAGTTGCCCGCCCAGTCGGCATTCACGCCACCCGGCTTCGGATCGTGATAGCTACCCACCACGTCAAATCCCAGCCACGGCTGATTGCGGAAGCTATCCAGCAGCACCTGCCCCGCCGGCATATCGCCTGCGACGGCCACCTGGCGAATGTTATAGCCACGATTGCGCAGCCAGCCCACACCGAAACGGATAAACGCCCGGCAGGCCACCATGCCGCACGTACTCAGCAGGTACCAGGCCAGCCAGACGGCCAGGCTGTTATTGAAATCATCATTGAAGGCCAGCACGCCGGCACAGAGGATCAGCGCCAGAGTCCAGTTTTGCAGGAGTAACAGCAGCTCGGTGGTCATGCGCACGCCGCGCCACGAGCGGTAAAAATCAGTCATACCGCCAATCATCTGAAACGCCACCAGGGTGACCAGCGCCATCATCAGATGCATGTAGGAAAACGGCAATGCTGCGCCTTTGCAGACCACCCACAGCCCACCAAACATAATGGTAATGTCGGAGAATCGCTGCACCATTGAAATTAACGATGCATTCGTTTTGGCTCGCTCGCGCTTTCTTAGAGTCGTCATCGTTGTTCCTGTTAAAAGTGTCCCTCCCCCGTCCGGGAGAGGGTATGGGCTTATTGGTTCAGCAACGCCAGAATGTCCTTTGTTTTCGCTTCCATCAGCGACGCATCACCGCGCGACTCGACGTTCAGGCGCACCACCGGTTCGGTGTTGGACGAGCGCAGGTTGAAGCGCCAGTCTTCGAACGCCAGGCTGATGCCGTCGGTGCGGTCAATTTCCAGCGCGTGCTGCGAGAAATGCTGTTCCACGCGGGCAATGGCGCTGACCGGCTCGGCCAGTTTGCTGTTGATTTCGCCGCTCGCCGGGAACGCCGCCATGCGGTCACGCACCAGTTCGCCGAGGGTTTTGCCCTTCAGGCACAGCAACTCGGTCACCAGCAGCCACGGGATCATCCCGCTGTCGCAGTAGGCAAAATCGCGGAAGTAGTGATGGGCGCTCATTTCGCCGCCGTAGATGGCGTCTTCCTGGCGCATACGTTCTTTGATAAACGCGTGCCCGGTTTTCGACATCACCGGCGTACCGCCCGCCAGATTCACCACATCCACGGTGTTCCAGGACAGGCGCGGGTCGTGAATGATGCGCTCGCCAGGCTGTTTCTCGAGGAACGCTTCCGCCAGCAGGCCGACGATGTAGTAGCCCTCGATAAACTGCCCGTTTTCGTCAAACAGGAAGCAACGATCGAAATCGCCGTCAAAGGCGATGCCCATATCCGCGTCATGTTCGATAACCGCGTTGCGGGTATCATCGCGGCACTCTGGCAGCAGCGGGTTAGGGATACCGTTCGGGAAATTGCCGTCCGGGGTGTTATGCACTTTGATAAACGTCACCGGCAGGTTCATTGCCTGGAAACGGGCTTCCAGCGCGTCAATCACCGGGCCAGCGGCGCCGTTACCGGAGTTGATCACCAGCTTCAGCGGCTTGAGGTTTGCCGTATCGATGTAGCCCATCAGATGGTCGATATACGCTTTTTGCAGGTCGATTTTCTGATAGCTGCCGCGTTTGGATTCAACCACCGGCGGGAAGTCGTTGGCTTCCGCCAGACGCTGCACGTCGCGCAGACCGGTGTCGCCACTGATGGGACGCGCGCCTTCACGCACCAGCTTCATGCCGTTGTAGTCCATCGGGTTATGGCTGGCGGTAACTTCGATGCCGCCGTCCACGCCAAGGTGGAAGGTGGCGAAATAGATTTCTTCGGTCCCGGACAGGCCGATATCCAGCACGTCGACGCCCGCATCGCGCAGGCCTTTCGCCAGCGCCATCTTCAGCGTTTCGCTGGTCAGACGCACATCGCCGCCGAGCACGATGGTTTTCGGTTTCAGAAACTCACCGTACGCGCGGCCGATGCGCCAGGCGATGTCTTCGTTCAGCTCTTCGCCCAGCTTGCCGCGAATATCGTAGGCTTTAAAACAGGTTAATTCAGTCATGTTTTACCTCTTTTCAGGCAACAGTCAGCCCTCTCCAGTACGGAGATAACTTTTTTCTAAAATGTGTAACCATTAGATTTCGCGTTGCAGGAAGGCGGCAACTGCGTGCATCGCCGGGAGCTTAGTTAACTAAGTGACCGGTGGGCGCAAAGGAAGCCAACGCATCTGCAGCGTGAAATAGGATGGTTAGATGCGTCCGTAGCGATCCTGGAAGCGCACGATGTCGTCCTCTTCGAGGTACGAACCGGAGCGGACTTCAATCAGGTCGAGTGGGATCTTGCCGGGGTTTTCCAGGCAGTGCGTGGCCCCAAGCGGAATGTAGATAGACTCGTTCTCGCCAAGCAGCTTCACGTCGTCATTGATGGTCACCTTCGCGGTGCCCGCCACCACTATCCAGTGCTCGGCGCGGTGGTGGTGCATCTGTACCGACAACCCTTCGCCTGCCTTCACGGTGATGCGTTTCACCTGATAGCGTTCGCCGGAATCAATGGAGTCATATTTGCCCCACGGGCGGTACACTTCGCGGTGAATATGGTGCTCATGGCGGCCGTCGGCCTTAATGCGCTCGACGACTTTTTTCACGTCCTGCACCGAATGACGATCGGCGATAAGCACGGCGTCTTTGGTCTGCACCACCACCAAATCTTTCACGCCCACGGTGGTGACCAGGCCGGACTCCGCGTACACGTAGCTGTTTTCAGTTTTATGGCTGATAACGTCGCCGTGATGCACGTTGCCTTCGGCGGTGTGGTTACTGATTTCCCACAGGGAAGACCATGAACCCACGTCGCTCCAGCCCGCGTCCATCGGCACCACCACCGCATCGGCGGTGCGTTCCATTACCGCGTAGTCGATGGATTCTTCCGGACACGCGAGGAATGCCGCTTCGTCAACGCGAATGAAATCGAGATCCGGGTCGACCACGCTCATCGCCTTTTCACAGGCCTGCATGATGTCCGGGCGGAATTTGGCGAGTTCTTCCAGGTAGCGACCGGCGCGGAACAGGAACATGCCGCTGTTCCAGTAATATTCGCCGCTGGAGACGTACGCCTGCGCGGTGTCGAGATTCGGTTTTTCAACAAACTGCGCCACGTTAAACGCCACGGCGTCTTTTTCGCCTGGGCAAACGTCGCCGCGGCGGATGTAGCCATAACCGGTTTCCGGCTGGTCCGGCACGATACCGAAGGTCACCAGTTTGCCGCTTTCGGCGTAAGGCACCGCGTCACGTACCGCATCGCGGAATGCATCTTCGTTCTGAATCACATGGTCAGCCGCCAGCACCAGCATCAGCGGGTCGCCGTTTGGACAGCTACGTTGTGCCGCCAGCGCCGCCAGGGCAATGGCGGGCGCGGTGTTGCGCCCTGCCGGTTCGAGAATAATGTTCTCAGTCAGCTTATCCAGTTTGCGCAGCTGTTCAGCGACGATAAAGCGGTGCTGCTCGTTACAGATAACCACCGGGCTTTCGCACTCCACGCCGTTCAGGCGGTTAACCGTGGACTGCAGCATGGTCAGGTCGCCTTTCAGGCACAGGAACTGCTTAGGATAAAGTACCCGGGACAGCGGCCATAAACGGCTGCCGGAGCCACCGGCCATCACTACCGGAAAGAGTTGTGTCTGACTCATCATTTAACCCCGACGTCTTGAGAGGAAATATCAGCAATAAATTGTTTCAGCACGTTCGTCTTCTCGAGCGTGCGTTCGGCGTAATCGCCTGCAATTACGTTGTGGTGCGGCATCAAAAGCGCCTGTTCGATACCGTCGACCAGCGCCGGAACCGATTCGGGCTCCACGCACACCGCGATCCCCGGATGCGCCTCGCACAGTTGGCCGAGTTCGGTGGTCGCTTCGGCGGTGATCACTGCATTGCCGCCGACGGCCAGAATGTTGGTCAGTTTCGACGGCAGTACCGCGTCCGCCGCGCCACGTTTCTGGATAACCAGATGGCAGTCGGCCATTTTCAACAGCGCAGGCAGTGCTTCGTAAGACTGCAACGGGAAGAAGCGCACGTTGTTCAGGCCGCGTTCGGCGACGCCTTTTTCCAGTCGCGCTTTACCCCCGCCCTGCCCGACGATCACGAACAGCCACGGTTTGTCCTGCAACTGCTCGGCGGCGGCAACGACATTTTCCAGCCCCTGCTTCTCACCGATGTTGCCGGAGTAGAGAATAATTTTTCGGTCTGCGGGCAGGCCAAGTTGCTCACGCAGGACAACGACCTGCGTGGGATTCACATCGCGAAAGCGCGCCACTTCGGACCAGTTCGGGAAGAAAATGACTTTCTCCTGCGCCACGCCTTTTTCCTGCGCTTTGTTCATCATTGAGCGCGAGATCGTGGATACGTTGTCGACGTTGTGCAGACCGCTACGCTCAAAACGGCTGGCGAGTTTCGCCACCGTGCCGCCTTCGCCTTTCCCGGCCATGCCCAGACCGAGCATCGCATCCACTTCATAATCCTGAATGTGCAGCAAGGTGCGCGCGCCGGAGAGTTTCGCCAGCAGGCGCATGCCTGGGGTGCAAAACAGCGTCGGCACCACGCCGATAATGCGATCCGGCTTCCAGCGACGTTGCGCCATCAGCGGGAAAAAACTGCTCAGCGCAAAGCTGCCGAGGTGAATCAGACGCTTGAGCGTCGACGGCTGTTTCGGCACGTACAGCGGGCAACGCCAGACGGTGGCAGCCCCTTCTTCGCGACGATAGCGCCACGCGGAGTAGCGCTCGCCAATTTTCCATTCCGGGTAGTACGGCGGCGCCGTTATCACGCGCACGTCGTGCCCTTCCTGCGCCATCCACTCCACCATTTCACCGGTGTATTTGCCGATACCGGTGAGTTCGGGCGAGTAGTTGATTCCGTACACTAAAATCTTCACAGGCCCGGTGCCTCCGCGCGTTTCTCTTCGAGGAAGTAAGCGCGACTGTTGTCGTGGACATTGTCCGCCGCCAGCAGTGCGTCCTGCGTCAGCCAGCGATAGTCGTTGTGCTGCGCGGTCGGCAGTTGCAGGCCATCAACGTCAACCTTCAGGCGGAATCCCAGCACCACGTAATGGGTGCTGAAATCGGTGCCGGAAAAATTGTCGTCATAGAAATGCTGCCAGACGCCGTAAAACTGGCCTGCCGACATCGGCAGGCGCAGGCCTAACTCTGCTTCGGTCAGGCGCATAAAGGCATCAGCGAGTTTTTCATCTTTCTGCACTCGCCCGCCCGGCACGAACCAGTAGCCCTGTGCCGGACGGTTATTACGTTTCCCGAGCAGAAATTCGCCCTGGGCATTCTCCACGACCAAATCAATCGAGATGAGCGGCGTCGAACGCACCACGGTGGCAAAATCTTCTGGCTTCAGAAACATGGTTTACCCCCGGAAGCGGTGCTGGTTCTCAAGGAACCACTGGTAAGTGCTGGCCAGACCCGCTTCCAGCGTCACCTCGTGATACCAGCCGAGCTGATGCAGACGCGAAACGTCCAGCAGCTTGCGCGGGGTGCCGTCAGGTTTGCTGGCGTCGAACACCACGCGGCCTTTGTAACCGGTCACTTTGGCGAGCGTTTGCGCCAGTTCGCGAATGGTGCAGTCCACCCCGGTGCCGACGTTGATATGCGACAGCATCGGTTCGGTGTTTTCCTGCCACACCTCGCGGTCGAGTTCCATCACGTGAATGCTGGCCGCAGCCATATCATCCACATGCAGGAATTCGCGCATCGGCGTGCCGCTGCCCCACACCACCACATCAGGCGTGTTGTCCTGAGTCGCTTCGTGGAAACGACGCAGCAGCGCCGGGATCACGTGCGAATTGCTCGGGTGGAAGTTGTCATGTGGGCCGTACAGGTTGGTCGGCATCACCGAACGATAGTCGCGGTTATACTGACGGTTGTACGATTCACACAGCTTGATACCGGCAATTTTGGCGATAGCGTACGGCTCGTTAGTCGCTTCAAGCGTGCCTTGCAGCAGCTCGCTTTCCGGCATCGGCTGTTTCGCCATCTTCGGGTAAATACAGGATGAACCGAGGAACAACAGCTTGTTCACGTTGTGCAGATGCGCGGCGTGAATAATGTTGCTTTCGATCATCATGTTTTCGTAGATGAAATCCGCCGGGAAGCTGTTGTTGGCGACAATACCGCCCACCTTCGCCGCCGCCAGATACACCTGATCAATGCGTTCTTCTGCAAAGAAATCATTCACCGCTTTGCTGTCGAGCAGGTTCAGTTGGTCGCGAGTGCGCAGCACCAGCTCCACATCACCGCGCTGTTCCAGCTGGCGGACGATGGCTGAGCCCACCATCCCGCGGTGGCCCGCCACGAAAATACGTTGTCTGGTCATGACTCAGGACTCCAGCGCGATGGCTACCTCGTAACCGTGAGCTTTAAGCAGGGAGTGTTTCTTCGCTGCTTCCAGATCGTTGGCAACCATCTCGGAGACCATTTCCTGCAAGGTGATTTCCGGTTTCCAGCCCAGTTTTTCGTGCGCTTTGGTTGGGTCGCCGAGCAGGGTTTCGACTTCAGCAGGACGGAAGTAGCGTGGGTCAACGGCAATCATCACGTCGCCTGGTTTCACGCCCGGAGCGTCGTGACCCGTAACAGACACCACGATGCCTTTCTCTTCTACGCCCGTACCTTCAAAGCGCAGTTTGATACCCAGCTGTGCGGCGGCCATTTCGACGAACTGACGCACGGAGTACTGCACGCCGGTGGCGATCACGAAATCTTCCGGGTTGTCCTGCTGCAGCATCATCCACTGCATTTTTACGTAGTCTTTCGCATGGCCCCAGTCACGCAGGGAGTCCATGTTGCCGAGATACAGACACTTCTCCAGACCCTGGGCGATGTTGGCAATCGCGCGGGTGATTTTGCGGGTAACGAACGTTTCGCCACGGCGTGGGGATTCGTGGTTAAACAGAATGCCGTTACAGGCAAACATGCCGTAGGATTCGCGGTAGTTGACGGTGATCCAGTAGGCGTACAGTTTGGCGACAGCATACGGAGAGCGCGGGTAGAAAGGCGTGGTCTCTTTCTGCGGGATTTCCTGCACCAGGCCATACAGCTCAGAGGTGGACGCCTGATAGAAACGGGTTTTCTTCTCAAGGCCCAGGAAACGAATGGCTTCCAGCAGACGCAGGGTGCCCATCGCATCCACATCAGCGGTGTATTCCGGAGACTCAAAGGAGACGGCCACGTGACTCATCGCGCCCAGGTTGTACACTTCGTCCGGCTGCACTTCCTGCAGAATACGGGTCAGGTTGGAGGAGTCAGTCAGATCACCGTAATGCAGGTGGAATTTCGGGTTTGCAGCATGAGGATCCTGATAGATGTGATCCACGCGCTCGGTGTTGAATGAAGACGCACGACGCTTAATACCGTGAACTTCATAGCCTTTTTCGAGCAGCAGCTCTGCCAGGTAAGAACCATCCTGACCGGTAACGCCGGTGATGAGTGCGACTTTTGACATGTTTATATTCCTCTACTTACAGGGAGTTAATAGTTTCAACGCGTTCGCGCGTCACCACTGCTGGATTGCCTCGGCAAATCATGTTTGCCGGTAGCGTTTTAAATACACTGCTGCGTGCGCCAACGACGGTGCCATCACCTATCGTCACGCCGGGTGCCACGAAAACATCCGTTGCCAGCCAGCATTTCTCGCCAATCACAATCGGCGTCGCATTAATATCAAAATGCGCGCTCATATAATCGTGACTGCCGGTACATAAATAACACTTCTGCGATACCACTGAATTTGCGCCGATAGTAATGTCGCCCAGGGTATATAGCACCGCGTCATCGCCCACCCAGGCGTTGTCGCCGAGGGTTAATTTCCACGGATACGTAATTTTTACCGAGGGACGAATGACTACGTTTTTTCCGATTTTTGCGCCAAACAGGCGTAATAAAAATGCACGCCAGCGGTAAAGTATTTGCGGTGACCAGGCAAATAATGTTGCCTGTACTGCCCACCATAATTGCACTTTAATACCGCCCGCGCCCCGGAAACCTTTTGGCACCGAGAATCCGTTTAATTCCTGCATCATTTATCCTTATATTCAAGACTTGTTATATAAGGCTTTGGTCTTACCGGTCGTACGCAGGCGTAATAAATGAGAAAATTCTGCCCAAAAGCCCGGCACACGTAATATCTGGCGCTGAACATTTTTAGCGTCGCGGCATAATTCCAGATTATTCGAGGTTGACACGCCCCCCATCGAAAACTCTGACACCAGGCCCTTAATTCGTTTAAAGGAATAGCCTTCCTTATACATTTTTGCCGCCAGCGCATAATCGGATGACACACGATACTGCAAATCATACGGATAACGACGCAGCCCACTCACCGGGAAGAAAATAGCCTGATGGCTCGCCGGGAGGCTGTGATAAATATACCAGCCGGGTTTGGCGCTGCGGCGCACCTGATGGCCGTCACCGAAATCAAGCATCGCATCGCCGATAACCATCGCATTGTCTTTTTGCGCGTCGAGCTGGCGGACGCTATTGACCACTTCAGCGTGGAATACATCGCCGGAGTTCAGGAAAATAGCGAAGCGACCACGCGACATCTCAATGCCCTTGTTCATGGCGTCGTAGATGCCCTTATCCTTCTCGCTGATGTAACGTAAGTTATACTCACCGTTCAGGTTTTCCAGGAATTCTGCGGTGCCGTCTGCGGAGCCCCCGTCGACCACAATCCACTCAAATTCGATACTCGGGTCCTGCGCCAGATGAGCCAATGACGCCCAGGTTTTCACCACGCCTTCATAATTTCGAAATGCAACGGTAATCACACTTAGCAGCATTTATTTGACTCCTTATTAGCTGTCCGTCAGTCTCAGCGCTTTACGCAGAATAAATGGACACACAATTAAAAACGCATATTCCGGGCTAAAAATCGAACCGGTGAAAAACAGCGAAACCGGGAAAAACAAAAACAGCTGTACGCGATAGTTTTGGTTATTACCAAACGCGTTAATCATCATTTTTCCGACTTTCGACATATACCAGGCTGTCAGTAACACCGCGAACCAGGAGAAATAAATAATCAGCAGATACAACCCATTGTCTATTGTTTTCCCGACGTCCGCACCGTTAAAGATTCCGAATGATGCAACATATTCGTAAAGAGATCCGAAACGAACCACACCATCAATGTGGGTAAGGGAATACCCGACCATCACCAGCGGACCAATAATTCGGTAATAAGAGGATGAGCCTTCCGTTCCGAGATCGCCGAGGCGTTCCGAAATATACGGATAAGCAAATACCAGACCGACTAAAAAGACTGCTAAAGAAATGATCGCCAGGGGTAACTTCTTACTAATTGCTTCCTTATTCAGATACTGGAATGCCCATTCCAGCAAATAAAACAGGATAAATGTCATTACGCCGGAGAACGATCCTGAAAGCACTATCCCTGCCAGAATCATAGCATCGGTCTTAGGCGTTTTGATACCGAACTGTTTGATACTGAGCCAAATTGAGATTAATGCCAGGGCGAAGAAGGCGGGTTCGAAATATAAGGCAGTGGTTCGCTTCCCACCGAACTTGATAAAGTTCAGAACGTAGCTATTACTGTAAATAAGATATTTCGAAATTATCTCCATCAAACTGCTGCCGCCGGTAAGGATAATCTGCGCCATTTCCAGCGCGGCAAGCATCACCACCAGCCCGACGACAACATAGAAGAAGCGCAGGATTTTACGGTGATTGTGTGGCGAAATCGTTTTAAAGCGAATGGCCCACACCATGCCGATGATGATAACGATGTAGACGAACAGCATGGTGGAGGTGACGTACTTGCTGGCATCGAGCGACTGACCAAACACGTAGTTGAACAGTGTCAGCCCGGCACCGACTCCCAACGCAATCATCAGTTTTTTCAGGCTGATGCGATCCACGTAGAGCAGCAACAGCACGGGCAAAAAGGTCACGATAGTAATGGGGAAACTTTCGCCGAGCTGGACGATTTTGACGTTAACCAGCAGGTAGATTAACGGCAGCAGCAGATAGCTACAGATTCTGATAGAACGAGACATATTCCTCCAGCATCTGTTTTCCGCTGTACGCCTGGCGGCTACGGGTGCGAAACGCGTCGAGCGTGGTCGCAAAAATCGCTTCGGCAATCTGTGCTTTTGGCATCTGAACCAGGGCCAGCACTTCCTCGACGTTTACCGTGCGCCCGCCGGATTTCTCCAGCACTTCCTGGGCCGCTTCGCTTGGGGTCGCAATCACCGGTACACCGATGGACAGCGCTTCGCACAGGATCAGCGGATAGTTATCAACGCGAGAACTGAACAGCAGCGCATCCAGTTGATTAAGCTCACTCATTAACTGACGCTTATTGGTCAGAAAACCGTGGTTAATGACGTTGCTGCCTTCAAACGGTGAGAACTTACCGAAGGTGTGCACTTCAACGGCATCACCCAGCGCAATAATGTCACGCACCAGTTGCTGATTGGTTTTGCCGTCGTAGCGCAGGTCATGGGCCACCACCGCAATTTTTGGTTTGCTGCCCGTCACGCTCTGCGGCGCGAGTTCCGCCAGAATGGCTTCGGTCGCGACGTCGATCCCGTTGTTAATAATCTGGCAGTGCCCTTCCCCGTACAGACGGTTAAAGGCGTCGGCCACGTGCTGGCTCGGGGAGATAAACTGGCAACCCAGGGCAATCATTTCGCGGAACAGCTGACGTTTGCCGTTCACCAGTTGGCTGGCGCGATCAATTTTCACCGGCGGATAGTTGGTCAACGTCGGGCATTTGCCGCAGCCGTTTTTCCACTCTTCGCAGCCATCGAGAAACGCACAGCGACCGGTCACGCTCCAGTGATCGTGCAGCGTCCAGACGAACCGCACGTCGCGCTTGTGCTCTTTCAGCTTGTGGCAAAAATCCACGACGTCTTCGAGATTCAGCCAGTAGCTGTGCAGCACGTGGAAATGCAGTACCACCGGCCCGGACGTGCGGGTCACGGTGCGATACAGATTGTTCAGATTGCCGAACACGTCGCGGTTAAACAGGCGAAACAGCGCCAGGTTTGCCATTGAAGTGACACGTGCGGTTTGTTTGATGACGTTCGGATAGTCGTCGTGGCTGACGCTTTTCTTGCCGCCTTTGCCGTAACCGTAGACAAAGCGAGACGCCATGCCCTGTTGCAGCGCGCGCTGATGCAGATCGAGCGCCACGCCTGCCGCCCCGCCTTCCGCGAGACGCACGTTAAATTGCAGAATATTCATTTGATGACCTTTACCCGCGCTTTTTCACCCACCACCAGCGCGTTGTCCGGCACGTCGTCGAGAACGACGCTGCCCGCGCCGACGGTGACGTTATTACCGATACGAATCTCGCCAATCATCACCACGTTTGCGCCAAGCTCTACGCCGTTGCCAATGACCGGGCAGGCCAGGCTTTGCGGGCCGCGGTTGCCAATGGTGACGCCGTGACGGATGGTGAAATCATCCCCCGCCACCACGAATTTATTGATGACCACGGCATAACCGTGGTGAATGGTGAAGCGACGGCCAATGGTGGCCGCAGCCTGAATTTCGTAACCAAAAAGACATTCGGTGATGAAGCGGTACATCAGCAATACCGGGGCAGCCCAGATATTGTTAATGACGCTTTTCTTGCGCCACACCGAACAGAAATGGGCGATGCGGTAGGCGATGACCATGCAGCACGGGCGCAGGCTCCAGCTGTTTGCGCGTAAATCTTCCAGCAACATTATTTCCCCCGCAGGCCGTCGGCCAGACGTTTGCCATTACGCACGGAGAGCAGCGTCAGCAGCGTGCGCCAGTTCATGCGCTTGTTGCGGATCTGGTACAGCGTGAACAGCTGGTACTTTTTGCTCGCGCGGTCGAATTTGTCTTTGTGTTTACGGTAGAAATGGAAGTAGCCGGAGAATTTTTTCGGCGACGACGTAATCTGCATTTCACCGTGGTTGATGTGCAGAATTTGCGTGGCGTCTTCCACTTTCCACGGCTCGCCGTATTCCGTCACCATGCGCAGGAAAATGTCGTAATCCTGTGCCGCTTTCAATTCGGTATCGAACAGGCTCTCTTTGAAGCGCCATGCCCAGCTGAAAACCTGATTACCGATGATGTTGCGCTTGAAAAACAGGGTGCGGGAATACGGTGATTTCGGGTACAGCGGCAGGCTCGCAGGCTGCGAATAGACTTCGCCTTCGCAGACATAATCGTTGGCATACAGGAATGCATGCGTTGTCAGTTGGTGTTTATGTTCGAGGAACACCGACAGGCGGTTGGGTGTCCATTCGTCGTCATCATCGATGCCGGTAATGAACTGGCCTTTGGCCTGCAAAATCGCCTGATTACGCACCGCGCAGGCGCCTGAGTTAAAGTCGTTGCGGGTGTATTTCACGCGTGAATCGTTCAGGCCGTCGACAAACTGCTGCAGCTGTTCAAAGGAAGAGGAGCAGTCGTCGACAATCATCATTTCCCAATGCGGATAATCCTGGCGAAGCACCGATTTAATGGCGCGAATCGCCAGCTGTTGCCGATTCCAGGTTGGCATATAAATGGAAATTAATGGGTTTCGTGTCGTCATTTTGTTCCCCGAATGGCGTTGAACCTTGCCCCTCACCCCGGCCCTCTCCCCAAAGGGGCGAGGGAGAAAACCGCATTACAGGGTCCCCTCTCCCCATAGGAGCAGGGAGAAAAGACCGCACTTCGCAGTCCCCTCTCCCCTGTGGGGAGAGGGTTAAGGTGAGGGGCAAAGCACGTTATTTACTGTCTGACTTGTACTCGTACTCGTAGTAGCCGTAGTCCTGATAACCGGTGGCCCGACGGAAGATGGAGTTGAGGATGACCCCTTTGACGTGAATACCATTCTGCTCGAAGCGGCTGAGGCTGGTTTCCACCTCTTTCAGGGTGTTAACCGCATAGCGCGCGACCATCAGCGTGGTGCCCGCATGGCGACCCACGATCCCGGCATCGGTCACGGCCAGAATTGGCGGGGTATCGATAAGCACCAGGTCGTATTGGCTGCTGGCCCATTTCACCAGTTCCGCGAAACGGTCGCTCATTAACAGCTCAGACGGGTTCGGCGGGATCTGACCACGGGTGACCAGGTCGAAGTTGGTGATCGAGGTGCGTTTGGCACAGTTTGCAATCTCGGTTTTACCGACCAGCACTTCGGACAGGCCGTTGTCGTTGGTGGTGCCGAGCAGTTCGTGGGTGTAGCCTTTGCGCATATCGCAGTCGATCAGCAGCACGCGCTTGCCGGTCTGGCTAATCACCGCTGCCAGGTTGGCACAGACAAACGTTTTACCGATCGACGGGCTGACACCGGTCATCATCAACACATTGTTGCTGGCCTGCATCATGGCGAAGTGCAGACTGGTTCGCAGACTGCGCACCGCTTCGATAGCGAGGTCGGTTGGGTTACCCACCGCCAGCAACTGGCTTTGCTTGTAGCGTCGGGTGCCTTTAACGGTTTTGACGTAGTCGCGCTTCTTCTGCCATTCAGACAGCGGAATGCTGGCGTAAACGTTGATGCCGTGGTCTTCCAGCACCTGTGGACTTTCAATCCCGCGGTTAAACAGCGAGCGCAGCAGCACGCCAAGAATAGACAGCATCAGGCCCAGAATGATCCCACCCAACACAATCAACGCTTTTTTCGGCTTCAGAACGCCCGGCTGAGTAATGGCGGGATCCACGATGCGCACGTCGCCGACGGTGCTCGCTTCCTGGATTTTCAACTCCTGCTGTTTGTTCAGCAGCTGCATGTACACCTGCTGGCCCGATTCCACATCACGCGTCAGACGCACGATTTCCTGCTGGGTTTCCGGCATCGCGGTAATGCGTTTGTTGAGATTCGCTTTCTCGTCTTCGAGGGTTTTGCGTTTTTCCAGCAGCGTGCGGTAAGCCGGGTGGCGCTTGGTGTAGAGCTTGGAAATCTCGGCCTCGCTGAAGGTCAGCTGGTTGAGCTGCGCATCAATGTTGACCACCGAATCCAGCACCGACTTAGCTTCAAGCGACATATCCACCGAATCTTTCTGCTGGCGATAGGCGTTGAGTTTGTTCTCCGCATCGTCCAGGTGAGTACGCACTTCCGGCAGCTGTTTAGCAAGGAATCGCAGGCTGCGGGAGGCTTCTTCCGATTTACGCTCGACGTTTTGCGCCAGATAGTTTTCCGCAATGCTGTTGAGGATGTCACGGATCTGGTCTTTATCTTCGCCGGTGTAGGTCAGGCTCAACACGCCGGTGTCTTTGCCGTTTTCCGTTACCGTCAGGTTGTTTTGCAGGGTGTTAACCATCCCGAGCGTGGAGTATTTGGTGACGGTAAATTCACCGCCCTCCTGCGCATGGATGGCGCTTACCAGCAGGGTCAGACCGGATTTGGTCAGCGGCTGACCAACGGTACCGCGCGCGCTAAAGCCACCGTCGCTGGTCAGCTGATAGCTGTTTGGCCCGAGCACTTCCAGGGTGAAGGTTTGCTCACGCATGCCCGCAGGCACGGTAAAGGTTTCAACGTTAACGCTCTCGTTGGCGCGGCCCATCAGACGTTCCCAACCGGCACCAAAAATCGGCATCGTGTTTTTGGTGACGGCGATGTCCAGGTTAAGGTCATCCACCGTTTTGCCGAGCACCATACGCGACTGAATCAGCTGAATTTCAGCGTCAGACGCGGGCGGCTTATTGCTGAGCGCCGAGTTTAAATTCTGCACCAGCGAGCTGCTGGTATCCTGCTCAATCTGTACCAGCGCGTCGGCGCTGTAGATTGGCGTCGCAAAAAGGGTGTACACCACCGCGGCGGCGGCAAACACAGCGGTGATGCCGAGCACCCACCATTTGGCCTCCACCACCGTGCCGACCAGGCGGCCAATATCAATTTCATCACTGCCCGAAGCCTGCGGGAGCGCCTGTTTTACGTTATCTGTCATTGTTATCCCTGCTGTACTTTCAGTGCCTGCGCCCATTGACGGGCAGACTGATCGAGTAAGTGGTAAACCGCTTCAAAAGCGTCGCGACTTTTGCGATAAGGGTCGGGGATCTCACGCTCATCGTCCCAGTGGCCAAACAGCATCACTTTGCCGCGCATTTCCGGCGCGATTTCGCACAGCCGGGCAATGTGGCGTTTTTCCATGGTCAGAATGAGATCGTATTCGCGGCACATCTTTCCGGAAATTTGACGGGCGCAGTGCCCGTCCAGGGAAATATTGTGAATGGCAGCCACGCTTGCGGCGCTGTCGTCTGCCCCCTTACCCACCAGTGCGCCAAGCCCGGCGGACTCCACGTCCAACGACGGAAGATAATTTTTCAGCAGCCGCTCCCCCGTTGGGGAGCGGCAGATATTGCCGACGCATACCACCAGAATTTTGTTGAACATAATGGTTACCAGGTATGGATATCTTTCGCCGCATCCGTCATGTAGCGAACGCCACTGATGGTTGGCAGCAGTTGGTTGATGAGACGGTTCCAACGCGTGATCGGTGCGGTGGTGACATACACCACGTCGTACGGCTGCAGCGTGAAGTTGGTTGCCATGACCAGCGACGTCGCATCGGACATATCGAGCTGATAAACGTTGGCAATCTTGCCGCTCTTGTCGTTTTTCAGCGGGCGAATCACGAAGATGCCGCTGGCGTTGGAGGCGGTCATATCGATACCTTCCGCCTGGCCCAGCGCTTCGGTCAGCGTCATGCCACTGAAGTCCATTTTGAGGGTGCTCTGTTTCTTCACTTCGCCCATCACGAAGACTTTGAGGTCATCGTTACGCGGCACGAACAGAATATCGCCCGGGTACAGCAGACGGTTCTGGCTGAGGTCGCCGTTTTGCATCAGCGCCTGGAGGGAGATGCGTTCTTCTTTACCGTTGTGCGTCAGCACCACGTTGCGCCAGTCGGCGAGGTCGGTCATACCGCCCGCGGAGTTGATCGCATCCAGCACGGTTAGCGGGACGTTAGTGATAGCCTGCTGGCCAGATTTGTTCACCTGGCCGGAGACGTAGGCTTTTTGCGAACGGAACGCCGCCACATTCACATCAACCTGTGGGTCGGTGATGTAGGTCGCCAGGCGGCCGGTGATCATATCGCGGATTTCCGCGAGCGTTTTACCGACAACCTGCACGCGGCCAATATAAGGATAGAAAATGGAGCCATCAGGCTGGACCCAGTTACCGGTATCGCTGGAGCTACGATACTGGCCGGCTGGCGTCGTTAACTCCGGGTGATCCCAGACGGTTACGCTGAGCACATCACCTGCGCCCACGCGATATTGATAATTGCTTAACTCCTGATCCAGGGACATGTTTGGCTGCGCGACGTTGGGACGTGGACGCAGTTGTTCAATCAGTCGCGGGGTCAGCGGATAAACATTCACCATCCGGTCGATATCAAAATCAGCGTCTTGCTGTTTAACGACATCTTTTCCGAAGGTCGACATATTGCTGCCGGGTAGGACCGTGCAACCACTCATCAGGATTGCAGACACCAATAATGGCATCAATTTCAGTTGGGATTTCATCATTGATTATTTATCACTTTGGCAGAGAAATTATCCTGTGCGAATAAAACAAACCAGATTTCATTCCGGTCATTCACATTGAGCATGCCGTTAACCGAAACGAAATATAACTGGCATCATTCCTAAAAAAACGTTATCAATCCGCAAGCAGTTGACAGAATAATCGAGGCTGATTTAGCTGCCATCAGGCACGCTACCGCCCTTGGCTTTCAGTTACCAATCTACTGTTCAATCATTAGGTTATAATCAGTTACGGCGTTAAAGCAGGCCAAAACAGAGAGACGATGTATAAAACAGCAAACATTCTCTTTCACCGCCCGGAATAAAGCGCGGATGAAATCTAATATTCATTTATACATTTCGATTGTTACAGCAATGCCAATTTCCGACAAGGTAACAACTCCTAACGCCATTGCTTTTAGGATAAATATTAAGAATGGCCGCTGGCTTTTAGGATTATCTTTATATTGACTTTAATCTCCCATCAGACAGCAAGGGGAAATGTGCGGATTAATAAGAAATTAAATTAGTTAATAACAGAAACAATAGGGTTATATTATTAACCAACAATTATTCATATTTAAGAATAAACTCAGGGTATATTGCATTTTGGGTCACCGTTAACCATGATCCTAATGTCTTGTCACAAAAGGTGTTAAACAACGTATGGAATGGATTGCCGATCCCTCTATTTGGGCAGGGCTTATCACCCTGGTGGTCATCGAGCTGGTGCTCGGGATTGATAATCTGGTGTTTATCGCGATCCTCGCGGAAAAGCTGCCGCCCGCGCAGCGCAATCGGGCGCGCATCACCGGGCTGATTCTGGCGATGCTGATGCGCCTGCTGCTGCTGGCATCTATCTCATGGCTGGTCACCCTCACCCGCCCGCTGTTCACAGTGCGCGATCTGAGCTTCAGCGCGCGTGATTTAATTATGCTCGGCGGGGGTTTATTCCTGCTGTTTAAAGCCACGGTCGAACTCAACGAGCGGCTGGAGGGTAAGGACAACGATGGCCCAACCCAGCGGCGAGGGGCAAAATTCTGGCCCGTGGTGGCACAGATTGTGGTGCTCGACGCGGTATTTTCCCTCGACTCGGTGATTACCGCCGTCGGAATGGTCGACCATTTACTGGTCATGATGGCGGCGGTTGTGATTGCTATCAGCATGATGATGCTCGCCAGCAAAGCGTTGACACGCTTCGTGAACAGCCATCCAACCATCGTTATTCTCTGCCTGAGTTTCCTGTTGATGATTGGTTTTAGTCTGGTTGCGGAAGGCTTTGGCTTTTACATTCCAAAAGGCTATCTGTACGCGGCGATTGGCTTCTCAGTGATGATTGAGTCGCTCAACCAATTGGCGAACTTTAACCGTCGCCGCTTTTTGTCGGCGAACCAAAGCCTGCGCAACCGCACGACAGAAGCGGTTCTGCGCCTGCTGAGCGGGCAGAAAGAAGATGCCGAGCTGGACGCACAAACCGCATCTCTGGTGGCCGACAGCAAAGACGAGCCGGTCTTTGACCCGCAGGAACGCCGGATGATTGAGCGGGTGCTGAATCTTAATCAGCGCAGTGTCAGCAGCATCATGACTTCGCGCCATGATATTGAGCACATCGACCTCAGTGCGCCGGAGGCAGAAATCCGTGCGCTGCTGGAGAAAAATCAGCATACCCGACTGGTGGTCACCGGTGGTGATCACGACGAAGAGCTGCTCGGCGTGGTACACGTCATTGACCTGCTGGCACAATCCCTGCGCGGAGAGCCACTGGATTTACGCGCGCTGATTCGCCAGCCGCTGGTGTTCCCGGAAGCGCTGCCGCTGCTGCCCGCGCTCGAACAGTTCCGCAACGCCCGCACGCATTTCGCCTTCGTGGTGGATGAGTTTGGCTCCGTTGAAGGGCTGGTGACGTTAAGCGACGTGATGGAAACCATCGCCGGAAACCTGCCGAATGAAGTGCAGGAGATCGACGCCCGCCACGATATTCAGAAAAATGCCGACGGCAGTTGGACCGCAAACGGTCACATGCCGCTGGAAGATCTGGTTCAGTTTGTGCCGCTCCCGCTCGACGAAAAACGTGAGTATCACACCATCGCTGGCCTGCTGATGGAGCATTTACAGCGCGTGCCGACCACCGGTGAAAGCGTCGACGTCGATGGCTTTACTCTGAAAACACTGCAAGTAGAAAATCATCGCGTCCAGCGGGTACAGATTTTCCCGCCAGGCAACGAGGATGATGCCGTGGATTACGAAGTCTGAATAAAATAAAAAAGGCCCGACATTTCTGCCGGGCCTTTTTTTGAAGTATGACGGGGATTAGAGCTTATCTAAGAACTTTTTAAGATCCTTGCCCGACTGACTGTCCTGATTCTTATCGGCCCACTCTTTCAGACGATCGCGCGCTTCGTTTTGCAATTGCTTACGCAGAACCTGATCGACTTGCAGACTGTAGTTGAGTTCGGTCCATTTGCCGTAAACGCGCAGTGGGATCGCCGTCTCTTTCAGCATATCCACCAGCTTGCCCTCGCCCTGCCAGCCATCGAGCACACGCACGTTAAAGAGCATGTCGCCTTCTTCTTTGACCAGGTCCAGAGAGCCTTTACCCGTCAGCGCCAACAGCGGCGATTTACCGACCATGTTCGTGAGGGCCATATGTCCGTTGTTTAACGTCAGGTCGCTGGATAACTCATCCAGACGGGTGGCGCTGTCGAGATTCTCTTTCGCCTTCATGTGCGTGCTGCGTTCTACTGCCTGCTGAACCAGCTGCTGGAAGTTAAGGCCTTCGGTGCGGGAATCAAGCAGCGACAGCTTCGCCTGCCCTTGCCAACTGCGCCGGAAGTTATCTGCATCAATTTTGTCGCCGCTGAACTCGCCGTCGAGGGAGAGTTTACCGGTGAGATTGATCGGGTAATCAAACGCCTTCAGCAGCGACGCAATCTGAATATTTTCAAGCTTCGGCTGGAAGGCGGATTTCGGCGTATCACCGCGAGCATCGAGGCTGCCCGGCAGCGACAGGGTGCCGCCGTCCAGTTTGCCCTGCAAGCCGCTGACGTTAAGTAAGCCGAACTGGTTATCAGCCTGTACGTTAACGTCCGCGAAATTCATACCGCGCCACATCACCTGCGCAGCCTTGAGCTGCACTGCCGCGCTGAATCCACGCAGGCCGCTGTAGTCAGGCTGGTTATCGCTTTCGGCGATCACCGGGCGCTGCTGGCGCGACTGGCTTTGTCCCTGCTGGTTCACGCTGGAATTGGCTGACGGATTGCTTTGGGAAAGCAAGTTATCAAGGTTCAGTTTGTCGGAATGAAGATTCAGCGTCCATTGCGGCTTATCGCCGAGCAACACGCTGCCTTCTCCCCCAAGAGAGCTGTCGTTGGCGGTCAGTTGCAGCTGGCTGAAACTGATGCGCTTCTGATCTTCCTGCCATTCGGCCTGCAAAGAGCCCTTCCCGCCAATACCCTGCGGCGGAAGATCTGCACCCTGGAGATGCCAGTTGAGCTGGCTCAGGGAGGCGTTCAGTGCGTGCGGATAATCGCCCGCATTCACCTTGGCGCTAAAGGAGAGATTGAGGTCACGCTGATCGCGGTTTACCCGCCCGGAGAAATCAACATTGGCCAGAAAATGATCGTCCTGCTCCATCATCATTTTGATGTCACGGACGGTGATCTGCTCGTCGCCTTCATGCTGGAACACCAGCACGCTGTCTGCTACCTGCAGTTTGGCAATATCAAACGACCAGCCCCGGTCTTCCGGTGCCTGAGGCAGCGTATTTTCACGCGGGGCGACCGGCGCTTTGTTGTTTTTCACCGCTTCCGTGTTCGGCGTCAGCTCAATCACGGCGCCTTTCAGCATCACCTGATTAACCTGCAACTGGTGAGAAAGCAGCGGTAACAGCGCCACATCAAGGCGCATGTTATCAGCCTTGACTAACGGGGCGTTGGCACCCGGTTCGGTCAACGTCATGCGGCCGGAAAGAATGCTGAGCTGAGGCCAGACGTGCCAGCGCAACGGGCCGTCCAGTTTCAGTTGATAACCGCTGCGCGATTCCACCTGGCGCACCAGATAGTCGCGAAAATCATTCGGATTGACCAGCAGTACCAGCGCCGAAAGGCCGGCGACAATCACCACCAGCAATATCATCAGCGTTGTCAGAATTCGTCTCATGCTCTCTCCGACGTGTCAGTCACGCTCAGTCTTTATCGATGCGACTGGCAACCGCACCCTGCTGATCGCGATACTTCGCGTCTTCACGGCGGTTGTAAGGACGGGCTGCTGGGCCAGACAGCGGCTCAAAGCTCAGGGCACCAATCAGCATACCCGGACGCAGCGCGAGCGGCAGTTTGCCCGAGTTGTAAAATTCAAGCACGATGCAACCGGACCAGCCGGGATCGATGCGGTGCGCGGTAACGTGAACCATCAGGCCCAATCGCGCCAGAGAGGAACGCCCGTCGAGCCAGCCGACCAAATCAGCGGGAAGGGTGACGGACTCCAGGGTCACGGCCAGCGCCAGCTCACCCGGATGCAGATAAAACGCTTCGCCTTCCGCCAGCACGATTTCGTCGCTCATCACGCGGTCAAGTGCCGCACTGACTTCCGCTTTCGGTCCGCTGAGGTCGATGAATGCCGCCGTGTGCCCGCTAAACGTACGGAATTTATTGCCGAGGCGAACGTCCACCGTCGCACCATTGATGCGTTCGACCGGTGGTCGTGGAGAAATACCCAAACGGCCGTCATCCAGCCAGGCTTCAATATCTCGGTCACACAGACGCATGCGCTATCTCCTTTAATGCATTATGCCCGGCATCTGCCGGGTCATTTAGCACAGTACATAATTCGAGGGAATTATTCAAAAAACTGGCTGATTTTGGCCTTCAGAATATCGATGGCGATGCGGTTTTTCCCACCGCGAGGCACGATAATGTCGGCGTACTGTTTGGACGGCTCGATGAACTGCAGGAACATCGGACGGACCGTTTTTTGATACTGTGCCATCACCGAATCCATCGAACGGCCACGCTCGTTAACATCGCGCTTGATGCGACGCATCAGGCAGATATCCAGCGGGGTGTCGACAAAAATGGAGAAGTTCATTTCTTCGCGCAGACGGGCGTCGGTCAGCAGCAAAATCCCTTCGAGGATAATGACTTTCTTCGGCTTGATATGCACGGTCTGCGGCATGCGAGTATGTTCCACATAGCTGTACACCGGGAGTTCAATCGCTTCACCGCGTTTAAGCGTTTGCAGATGCTGATACAACAGACTGTGATCCATCGCGCTTGGATGGTCATAGTTCGTTTTGACGCGATCTTCCATCGACAGATGACTCTGGTCTTTGTAATAGCTGTCTTCAGGGATCACGCCGATATGTTCATCGCCAACCTGTTCACGCAATTCACGATAAAGGGTGCTGGAGATGAGGCTTTTACCTGAAGCCGATGCGCCGGCGATGCCTATAATGACGCACTGATGAGACTTATCAGTCATAAGTTTTTGCGACCTGATTAACCTGGATGATAGGAAGGGTGGCGTCGGAGCGCCAAACGCGGCAATTATAGGGATTTCAGCCCGTCGATACCAGTGAAAACGATTTTCCGCCCAGGCGGGCTAAAAAGTGACTATTCTCAAATTAATATGTTCAATTTTCCAACGCCTTAACCCCTTTTTGTTCATCATCGCCTCTTTATCTCTCAATGCTGTTAAATATTGAGCAGATGCCATAGGAAATGTAAATTGTTTGTACTAGCATGATCCCATTTATCATCCTTATGAATTCAGGCCCATTCCGCGTGAAACGTCGCGGTCGGAAAGCCCTGGCGGAAAGCGGTAAATGAAGATATCTGAACAACGAGTGCCCGTTACGCCCTCTCATCCTGTGCTGCGCATGTTATGCCTCGGGCTGCTGACGTTCATTTTTACCCTTTTCTCGCTCGAGCTGACGCGTTTCGGAACCGTTCTCGCCCCCTTATGGTTCCCGACCTCTATTATGATGGTCGCGTTTTATCGCTATGCCGGGAAAATGTGGCCCGCCATTGCCGTTGCCTGCACGCTCGGCGGCTTGCTGGCAACGTGGGTGCTGTTTCCGCCGAGCGCCTTGAACGTCGTTTATCCGGCCATCAATGCCATCGAAGCCGCGCTGGGTGCGGTGCTGCTGCGTAAATTTTTGCCCGGCTATAATCCGCTGCAAAACCTGCACGACTGGGTTCGGCTGGCCGTTTCCAGTGCAATCGTGCCGCCGCTGGTGGGCGGCCTGCTGGTGCTGTTGTTCGCCCCGGCCGAACACGCGCTGCACACCTTCCTGGTCTGGGTGTTGTCCGAATCGATTGGCGCGCTGGCGCTGGTCCCCCTCGGTTTGCTGTATAAAAACCATTATCTTTTACGCCACCGCAAACCGCGCCTGCTGTTGGAAACGTTGCTGACACTGGCGGTCACTCTGGCGTTAAGCGCCATGGCGATGCTGTGGCTGCCGTGGCCATTTACCTGCGTTATCGTGCTGTTGATGTGGAGCGCCGTGCGCCTCCCGCGCATGGAAGCGTTCTCCATTTTCCTGGTGACCATCATGATGGTGTCGCTGATGATGGCGACCAACCCGCTCAGCCTGCAAACGCCGCACGTGTACGTGATGAGCAACACGCCCTGGCTTCCGTTCCTGATGATCCTGTTACCTGCCAACGTCATGACAATGGTGATGTACGCCTTTCGGGCCGAGCGCAAACACATTACCGAGAGCGAAGAACGCTTCCGTAACGCGATGGAATATTCTGCCATCGGCATGGCGCTGGTCGGCACCGAAGGCCAGTGGTTGCAGGCGAACAAAGCGTTGTGCAAATTCCTCGGTTACAGCCAGAACGAACTGCGGGCGATGACGTTCCAGCAGCTGACTTGGCCGGAAGATCTCGACAATGACCTGTCGCAGCTCGAACTGCTGGTCAGCGGCGAAATCAATACCTACACCATGGAAAAGCGCTACTACACGCGCAAAGGCGACGTGGTCTGGGCACTGCTGGCGGTGTCGCTGGTGCGCCATGCGGACGGTACCCCGCTCTATTTCATCGCCCAGATTGAAGACATCAACGACCTGAAGCACACCGAATGGGTCAACAAGCGGCTGATGGAACGCATCACGCTCGCCAACGAAGCGGGCGGAATTGGCATCTGGGAATGGGAGCTGGAACCCGATCTTATCTCCTGGGATAAACGGATGTTCGAGCTGTATGACATCCCGTCGCACCTCAAACCGACCTGGCAACTGTGGCATAACTGCCTGGTCGAAGAAGACCGCGAGCAGGCCGAACGCGTGATCCGCAACGCACTTACCGCCCGTTCGCCGTTCAAGCTGGAATTCCGTATCCACGTCAAAGAAGGCATTCGCCATATTCGCTCGCTGGCTAACCGCGTGCTGAATAAACAGGGCGAAGTGGAGCGCCTGCTCGGCATTAATATGGATATGACCGAGGTGAAACAGCTGAACGAAGCACTGTTCCAGGAAAAAGAGCGCCTGCACATTACCCTGGATTCCATCGGCGAAGCGGTGCTGTGTACCGACGTCGAGATGAACGTTATCTTTATGAACCCGGTTGCCGAAAAAATGAGTGGCTGGACTCAGGACCAGGCCATGAAGCAGCCACTGCTTAACGTGCTGCGCATTACCTTTGGCGATAACGGCCCGCTGATGGAAAACATTCACAGCGGTGATATGTCTCGCAACGATATCGACCAGGATGTGGTGCTGCACTGTCGCGACGGCGGCAGTTATGACATCCATTACAGCATCACGCCGCTGAGCACGCTTGACGGGCAAAATATCGGATCAGTGCTGGTTATTCAGGACGTTACCGAATCCCGCAAAATGCTGCGCCAACTGAGTTACAGCGCGTCGCACGATGCGCTCACCCATCTGGCTAACCGCGTCAGCTTTGAGAATCACCTCAAACGTCTGCTGCAAAGCGTTCAGGAAACCCATCAGCGCCACGCGCTGGTGTGTATCGACCTTGATCGCTTTAAAGCGGTGAATGACACCGCCGGGCATGCCGCGGGGGATGCGCTGCTGCGCGAACTCTCCTCGATGGTGCTGAGTATGTTGCGCACCAGCGATGTCCTCGCCCGTCTCGGCGGCGACGAATTTGGCCTGCTGCTGCCTGACTGCAACATCGAAAGCGCGCGGTATATTTCCGGGCGCATTATTCAGGCCATCAACGATTATCACTTCCTGTGGGAAGGCCGCCTGCATCGCATCGGTGCCAGCGCCGGGATTACCCTGATCGACGAGCATAACTGTCTGGCAACCGACGTGATGTCGCAGGCTGATATCGCCTGCTACACCTCGAAAAACAATGGGCGCGGGATTGTCAGTGTCTATGAACCGCAGCAGGACCGACTGCATCAACAGCGCAGCATGATGTCGCTCGACGAACAGTGGCACATGGTGCGCGACAACCATCTGGTGCTCATGGCCCGAGGCGTGGCGTCGCCACGCATTCCGGAAACCAGTAATTTTTGGCTGCTGTCGATGCGGCTGTGGACCAGCGAAGGCGAAATGGTTGAGGAACAGGCGTTCCGCAAAGGGCTGGCAGATCAGGAACTGATCCATGCTCTCGACCGACGTATTTTCCAGGAGTTCTTCCGCAGCTGGGCGCATAAGGTGGCTACCCGCGGAGTCAGCGTCACCCTGCCGCTATCGGCGGCGGGCCTGACCGGGCCGGTGCTGATTAACGAGATTCTCGACGGCCTGAAAGAAAGCGCCATGCCCGCCCGGCTGCTGCATCTGGTGTTCAACGCCAGCAGCCTGGCGCAGTCCGGCGTTCAGGAAGGGTTGGATCAGCTGCGTAACGCCGGCTGCAAAATCATCATCAGCCAGGTCGGTCAGGATCTGGATCTGTTTGAACATTTGAAAGCGGGCATCGCCGACTACGTGATGCTCGATCCGGAACTGATTGGCAACGTGCACGCCAGTCTGATGGATGAAATGATGGTCACTATCGTGCAGGGCCACGCCCAGCGTCTGGGGATGAAGACTATTGCTGGGCCAACCAATCAGGCGCTGATGATGGACACGCTCTCCAGTATTGGCGTGGATCTGATTTACGGCGATTCGATTGCGGCCAACCAGCCGCTGGAAGTGGTGCTCAATACCAGCTATTTCGCCATCAACTGATCCTCGCCCGGCTGAAAACCGTCGCTGTACCAGATGTGCAGGAGCGCGTAGGAGCGCCAGGGCTGCCAGCGCTCCGCGTATCGGCGGATTTGGGCAGGCGTCATGCCGGGAAAACGCTGTTTAATCAGGTAGTCGTCCGGCAGGAAAACATCCTTGGCCTGCCAGCCGCGAAGCGCATAGTAGTTAGCGGTCCAGCGGCCAATGCCGGGAAACGTTTGCAACGTTTTCATTGCCGCTTCCACATCGTGAGGCGGCAATAACGGCAGCGCGCCTGAAATGGCGGCCTGCGCCAGATGTATCAAGGCTTCGGCGCGTTTTACCGGCATCCCTAACGCTTTTAATGCCAGCGGATCGGCGACCACCAGCTGCTGCGGCGTCGGGAAACAGGTAAATTCCGGTGCCTCTTCAAGCGGCGTGCCGTAGGCTTTCGCCACCCGGCTGGTCAGCTTCGCAGCCATCGCCACGCTGACTAACTGCCCAAGAATCGCCCGCACACCCTGTTCAAAGGCATCGACACAGCCCGGCAGACGCAGACCCGGTCGCGCGGCAGCCAGTTCACCCAATGCCGCCGATACCTGCTGCGGTTCGCAGCGCAAATCGAAAAGTTGCTCAAGACGCTGCAGACACTGATCTTTAACCGGCAGCAGTCCATCGGAAAGGGTGACCATCAGCGTCTGCGTCGTTAGATCGGGCGTGGCACGCATCAGCCCATGATGACCGTCCAGCGAAAAACTGCGGGTATAGGTTTGGAAGTCAACGCGCTCAACACCTTCTACGGTACGCCCTGCCAGAAAGCCGAACATCCAGGCCCAATCATAGGGTGCTTGCCAGGGTAAAATGAACATTGTTTCTCCTCAATAAGTCTCCAGAGCATAACCGCTTAGCGCCATTCGCGCTTTGCTTTCATATTCCGGTTGTCGCCAGCACGACATTCCGCTAAAGTCTTCGCCCTTTCTTCACCGGCATGGGGAATTAACACAGTGTTTATTGGTTTTGACTACGGTACGGCAAACTGTTCAGTGGCCGTCATGCGCGGTGATTCGCCGCAGCTATTAACCCTCGAAAACGGGAGCACGCTGCTGCCCTCGATGCTCTGCGCCCCAACGCGTGAATCCGTCAGCGAATGGCTGTATCGCCAGCACGACGTTCCCGCGACCGGCACGGAAACCGAAGCGCTGCTGCGCCGGGCTATCCGCTACAACCGTGAAGAAGATATTGAGGTTTTGGGCAACAGCGTCCAGTTCGGTCTCGCGTCGCTCAAGCAGTACATCGACGATCCCGAAGAAGTGTACTTCGTCAAATCACCGAAATCCTTCCTGGGCGCTAGCGGACTCAAGCCGCAACAGGTTGCGCTGTTTGAAGACCTCGTGTGCTCCATGATGCTGCACATTAAACAGCAGGCAGAATCGCAGCTGTCAGAGAGCATTACTCAGGCGGTGATTGGCCGTCCGATTAACTTCCAGGGTCTCGGTGGCGATGACGCTAACGAGCAGGCCCAGGGTATTCTGGAGCGTGCCGCACAGCGTGCCGGTTTCGCCGACGTGGTCTTCCAGTACGAGCCGGTTGCGGCGGGTCTGGATTTTGAAGCCACGCTGAGCGCCGAAAAACGCGTTCTGGTTGTCGATATCGGCGGCGGTACTACCGACTGTTCCCTGCTGCTGATGGGGCCGCAGTGGCGCGCCCGCCGTGAGCGTCAGGACAGCCTGCTCGGCCACAGTGGTTGTCGCGTGGGCGGTAATGACCTGGATATCGCGCTGGCGTTCAAATGCCTGATGCCGCTGCTCGGCATGGGCGGCGATACGGAAAAAGGGATCGCCCTGCCGGTTCTGCCGTGGTGGAATGCTGTCGCAATCAACGATGTTCCGGCACAGACCGATTTTTACAGCGCCGCCAATGGCCGCATGTTGCGTGACCTGGTACGCGACGCCCGCGATTCGGACAAAGTAAACCTGCTGCTGAAAACCTGGCAACAGCGTCTGAGCTACCGTCTGGTGCGCAGCGCCGAAGAGAGCAAAATTGCCCTTTCCGACAAAGAAGACATCACCACCTCGCTGTCGTTCCTGAGCCCGGAGCTTGCCGCTGACATCAACCAGATGGGTCTGGAAGCGGCGCTAAATCAACCGTTAAACCGCATTCTGGAGCAAGTTCAGTTGGCGCTGGAAAACGGCAATGAAAAACCTGACGTTATCTATTTGACCGGCGGCAGTGCCCGTTCACCGCTGATCAAAAAAGCGCTGGCACAGCAGCTGCCTGGGATTGAAATTGCCGGTGGCGATGATTTTGGCTCGGTAACAGCCGGTCTGGCGCGCTGGGCTCAGGTCATTTTTTCCTGAGTTTGCGAGCTAATTTGGAAGGCAAAGGGCGAGGGAGGATGACTCCCCCTCTGGTCTCTTAGTATGCTGGCAAGCGAATGACTAAGAGCACGACCAGTATGATGACTGCCTTCATCATCTCCCTTTCCTTTTACAAAGCCCCAGCTTCGGTTGGGGCTTTCCCGTTTTAGCCCCGTGCTCACATCCTTATCAACCTCAAGTAAACTCAAATGCGGCCGCCGACGACTGTCGCCTGCGAGTCATCCACTCTGCACACCTTTTACTCAACCCTGCGAGCAGCCTCGTAAAACCCCCTTCATTCAGACGTTTCCAGACAGTACTTCATATTTCCTCCATCTTTCCGGGGTGTTCCGTTACTAAACTAGTATCATTCCGAGAAAGTTTTCAGGACGAGATACGTATAACGATGAAAGGCAGCAATAAATCGCGTTGGTTAGTCGCGCTGGGTGTGGTGGTGATTGCAGGTGTCGCCGTGTATTTCTGGCACAACAGCGGATCGTCTGATTCCGCGTCTGCGACGGCAGCACAGGGGCAGCATGCTGGTGGCGGTCGCCACGGCGGGCGCTTCAGCGGCGCTCTGGCACCCGTTCAGGCGGCAACAGCCACTCGCGAAGCCGTGCCTCGCTACCTGACCGGGCTCGGCACCATCACTGCGGCCAACACAGTGACGGTCCACAGCCGCGTCAACGGCCAGTTACTGGCGCTGCACTTTCAGGAAGGTCAGCAGGTGAAAGCCGGCGATCTGCTGGCGGAAATTGATCCGAGCCAGTTCAACGTCGCTCTCGCACAGGCCCAGGGCCAGCTGGCAAAAGATAACGCCACACTGTCCAACGCCCGCCGCGACCTGGCTCGCTATCAGCAATTGGTAAAAACCAATCTCGTGTCCCGTCAGGAACTCGATACCCAACAATCGTTAGTCACCGAAAGCTTGGGCACCGTGAAAGCGGATGCAGCCGCCGTCGCCAGCGCGCAGTTGCAACTCGACTGGACGCGCATCACAGCGCCAATTGACGGCCGTGTGGGCCTGAAACAGGTCGATATCGGCAACCAGATTTCCACCAGCGATACCACCGGGATCGTGGTACTGACGCAAACCCACCCGATTGACCTGATTTTCACCTTGCCGGAAAACGACATCGCCACCGTGGTGAAAGCGCAAAAAGCCGGACAACGCCTGACCGTCGAAGCCTGGGACCGTACCAACAAGCAGAAACTGAGCAGCGGTTCGCTGTTGAGCCTGGATAACCAGATTGACGCCACCACGGGTACCATCAAGCTGAAAGCACGCTTCGATAACATGGATGATGCCCTGTTCCCGAACCAGTTCGTTAACGCGCGCCTGTTGGTGGATACCCAGCAGGACGCGGTTGTCATCCCTGCCGCTGCACTGCAAATGGGCAACGAAGGCAACTTTGTGTGGGTACTGAACGATGACAATAAGGTCAGCAAACACATCGTGGTGCCGGGCATTCAGGACAGCCAAAAAGTCGTTGTCAGCGCTGGCCTTTCCGCGGGCGATAGAGTGGTCACCGACGGGATTGACCGTCTGACCGAAGGCGCGAAAGTCGAAGTGGTTGAAGCCCACAGCGCAACCACAGAGCAAAAACCGGCGGCTGAGCAAAGCGGCAAAAAAGGAGCTCGCTCCTGATGCACGTTTTACCTCCTGGCAATACGGGCGGGCCTTCCCGCCTGTTTATCCTGCGTCCGGTCGCCACCACGCTGATGATGGTGGCGATTCTGCTCGCGGGGATTATCGGCTACCGCTTTTTGCCGGTCTCCGCCCTGCCTGAAGTAGATTATCCGACCATCCAGGTGGTCACGCTGTATCCCGGTGCCAGCCCGGATGTCGTCACCTCGTCTATTACCGCGCCGCTTGAGCGCCAGTTCGGGCAGATGTCTGGCCTGAAACAGATGTCCTCCCAAAGCGCGGGTGGCGCGTCGGTGGTGACGCTGCAGTTCCAGCTTGAACTGTCGCTGGACGTCGCCGAGCAGGAAGTGCAGGCCGCCATCAACGCCGCCACCAACCTGCTGCCGAGCGATTTGCCGAACCCACCGGTGTACAGCAAGGTCAACCCGGCGGATCCGCCGATCATGACCCTCGCCGTCACCTCGTCTGCCCTGCCAATGACGCAGGTTGAAGACATGGTGGAAACCCGCGTCGCGCAAAAAATTTCGCAGGTGTCCGGCGTCGGTCTGGTGACCCTTGCGGGCGGCCAACGCCCGGCCGTGCGCGTGAAGCTGAATGCTCAGGCAATAGCGGCGCTTGGGCTGACCAGCGAAACCGTGCGCACTGCCATCACCGGCGCTAACGTCAACTCGGCGAAAGGTAGCCTTGATGGCCCGACCCGCGCAGTCACCCTTTCTGCCAACGACCAGATGCAGTCCGCCGAAGAGTATCGCAAGCTGATTATCGCCTACCAAAACGGTGCCCCGGTGCGCCTGGGCGATGTGGCGACCGTTGAGCAAGGGGCGGAAAATACCTGGCTCGGCGCGTGGGCCAATAAGCAGCAGGCAATTGTGATGAACGTCCAGCGTCAGCCGGGCGCGAACATTCTTGCCACCGCCGACAGCATTCGCCAGATGCTGCCGCAGCTCACCAGCAGCCTGCCGAAATCGGTACAGGTAAAAGTTCTGTCTGATCGCACCAATAACATTCGCGCGTCGGTCAATGACACCCAGTTCGAGCTGATGCTGGCCATCGCCCTGGTGGTGATGATCATCTATCTGTTCCTGCGCAACGTTCCGGCGACCATTATTCCCGCCGTGGCGGTGCCGCTGTCGCTGATCGGCACCTTCGCGGTGATGGTGTTCCTCGATTTCTCGATCAACAACCTGACGCTGATGGCGCTGACCATCGCCACCGGGTTCGTGGTCGATGACGCGATCGTGGTTATCGAGAACATCTCGCGCTACATCGAGAAAGGTGAAAACCCGATGGCCGCCGCGCTGAAAGGCGCGGGTGAAATTGGCTTTACGATTATCTCCCTCACCTTCTCGCTGATTGCGGTGCTTATCCCGCTGTTGTTTATGGGCGATATCGTTGGGCGTCTGTTCCGCGAATTTGCCGTCACACTTGCCGTCGCGATATTAATTTCTGCCATCGTGTCCCTGACACTTACGCCGATGATGTGCGCGCGCATGCTGAGCCACGAATCCCTGCGCAAGCAGAACCGCTTTTCTCAGGCCAGCGAACGTTTCTTTGAGCGGGTGATTGCCGCTTACGGGCGGATGCTCGCCAAAGTGCTCAACCACCCATGGCTGACACTCGGCGTGGCGCTCAGCACTCTGGCGCTGTCGATTCTGCTGTGGGTCTTTATCCCTAAAGGTTTTTTCCCTATTCAGGATAACGGCATTATTCAGGGCACCTTGCAAGCCCCGCAGTCCGCGTCGTTTGCCAGTATGGCTCAGCGACAGGAACAGGTTTCTGACATCATTCTGAAAGACCCTGCGGTGGAAAGTCTGACCTCGTTCGTGGGCGTCGACGGCACCAACCCGGCGCTGAACAGTGCGCGTCTGCAAATTAACCTCAAGCCGCTGGCAGACCGTGACGATCGTGTGCAGAAGGTTATCCGCCGTCTACAGCACGCTATCGATCGCGTGCCGGGCATCGCGCTCTATTTGCAGCCGACCCAGGATTTGACCATCGATACCACCGTCAGCCGCACGCAGTACCAGTTCAGTTTGCAGGCCAACTCGCTCGACGCGCTCAGTGAATGGGTCCCGCAACTGATGGCAAAACTTCAAACGTTGCCGCAGCTGGAAGACGTCAGCAGCGACTGGCAGGACAAAGGGTTGTCGGCGTACGTGAACGTCGACCGCGACAGCGCCAGCCGTCTTGGGATCAGCATGGCGGATGTCGATAACGCACTGTATAACGCGTTTGGACAACGGCTGATTTCCACCATCTACACCCAGTCCAACCAGTATCGCGTGGTGCTTGAACACGATATCAGCGACACGCCGGGGCTGTCGGCGCTGGATAATATCCGCATCACCAGCAGCAGCGGTGGCGTTGTGCCGCTGAATACCATTGCTAAAGTTGAAGAGCGTTTTGCCCCGCTGTCGATTAACCACCTCGACCAGTTCCCGGTAACCACGATTTCCTTCAACGTGGCGCAGGATTCCTCGTTGGGGGACGCGGTGCAGGCTATTACGGATGCAGAAAAAACGCTAAACCTGCCGACCGATATTCGCACCGAATTCCAGGGCAGCTCCCTCGCCTTCCAGGCCGCGCTGGGTAACACGGTGTGGCTGGTACTGGCGGCGGTGGTCGCGATGTACATCGTGCTCGGCATTTTGTACGAGAGTTTTATTCACCCGATAACGATTCTCTCCACCCTGCCAACCGCGGGCGTGGGCGCGCTGCTGGCGCTGTGGATGTCGGGCAGTGAGCTCGACGTTATCGCCATCATCGGGATAATCCTGCTGATCGGCATCGTGAAGAAGAACGCGATCATGATGATCGACTTTGCGCTAGCCGCCGAACGTGAGCAGGGCATGCCGCCGCGCGAAGCCATTTATCAGGCTTGCTTACTGCGTTTTCGCCCGATTCTGATGACCACCCTCGCCGCACTGCTTGGCGCGCTGCCGCTGATGCTCAGCACCGGCGTCGGGGCAGAGCTGCGTCGTCCGCTGGGGATCGGCATGGTCGGCGGTTTGCTGGTCAGCCAGGTACTGACCCTGTTTACTACGCCGGTGATTTATCTGCTGTTTGATCGCCTGTCGCTGTACATGAAAAGCCGTCTGCCGACCCGTAAAGAGGAAGCGTAAATGAAGTTTTTCGCCCTCTTCATTTACCGCCCGGTGGCGACGATTTTGATTTCGCTCGCCATCACCCTGTGCGGCGTGCTCGGCTTCCGGCTGCTGCCGGTCGCCCCGCTGCCGCAGGTCGATTACCCGGTGATCATGGTCAGCGCGTCGCTGCCCGGTGCTGCGCCTGAAACCATGGCCTCGTCGGTGGCAACGCCGCTTGAGCGCTCGCTCGGGCGCATCGCCGGGGTCAATGAAATGACCTCCATGAGTTCGCTTGGCAGCACGCGTATCATTCTACAGTTTGATTTTGACCGCGATATCAACGGCGCGGCGCGTGACGTACAGGCCGCCATCAACGCCGCGCAAAGCCTGCTGCCGACAGGAATGCCGAGCCGACCGACCTATCGCAAAGCGAACCCGTCGGATGCGCCAATCATGATTTTGACGCTGACCTCGGACACCTATTCCCAGGGCCAGCTGTATGACTACGCCTCCACGCAGCTGGCGCAGACAATTTCGCAAATCGACGGCGTGGGCGATGTGGATATTGGCGGCAGCTCCCTGCCCGCGGTGCGCGTGGACCTCAATCCACAGGCGCTGTTTAACCAGGGCGTGTCGCTGGATGACGTGCGTTCCGCTATCAGCGATGCCAACGTGCGTAATCCGCAGGGGGCGATTGAAAGTCAGGGCCAGCGCTGGCAACTGGCGACCAATGACGAACTGAAAACAGCAGAAGAATACAAGCCGCTGATCATTCACTACAACAACGGTTCCGCAGTGCGATTAAGCGACGTGGCCAAGGTGTCTGACTCGGTGCAGGACGTGCGTAACGCCGGGATGACCAACGCCAAACCGGCGATTTTGCTGATGATCCGCAAGCTGCCGGAAGCCAACATTATTCAGACCGTGGACGCGATCCGCGCCCAGTTGCCAGCGCTGAAAGAGACCATTCCGGCGGCCATTGATATGCAGATCGCCCAGGACCGTTCGCCGACTATTCGCGCCTCGCTCGAAGAAGTTGAGCAAACGCTGGTGATTTCCGTCGGGCTGGTGATCCTGGTGGTCTTCCTGTTCCTGCGTTCGGGCCGCGCCACGCTTATTCCCGCCGTGGCGGTGCCGGTTTCGCTGATCGGCACCTTCGCCGCCATGTATTTGTGCGGCTTCAGCCTCAACAACTTGTCGCTAATGGCGCTGACCATCGCCACTGGCTTCGTGGTCGATGATGCCATCGTGGTGCTGGAAAACATTTCACGCCATCTGGAAGCGGGCATGAAACCGTTGCAGGCGGCACTTCAGGGCAGCCGTGAAGTCGGTTTCACCGTGCTGTCGATGAGTCTGTCACTGGTGGCGGTGTTCCTGCCGCTACTGCTGATGGGCGGGCTGCCGGGCCGCCTGCTGCGCGAATTTGCAGTCACGCTGTCAGTGGCAATCGGTATTTCACTGGCCGTATCGCTGACGCTCACGCCGATGATGTGCGGCTGGATGCTGAAAGCGTCCCGCGGTCACGAACCAACCCGCGATCGCGGCTTTGGTCGCCTGCTGGTCGCCATGCAGCGCGGTTACGGCAAATCGCTGAAATGGGTGTTGAATCACGCGCGCCTGGTCGGCGTGGTGCTGCTCGCCACCATCGCGCTGAACGTCTGGCTGTATATCTCCATTCCAAAAACTTTCTTCCCGGAGCAGGACACCGGCGTGGTGATGGGCAACATTCAGGCTGACCAGAGCATCTCGTTCCAGGCGATGCGCGGCAAGCTGCAGGATTTCATGAAAATCATTCGTGAAGACAAAGCGGTGGATAACGTCACCGGTTTTACCGGCGGTTCGCGGGTCAACAGCGGGATGATGTTTATCACTCTGAAACCGCGCGCCGAGCGTAACGAAACCGCGCAGCAGGTCATCGACCGCCTGCGTAAAAAGCTCGCCAAAGAGCCGGGGGCGAATCTGTTTTTGATGGCGGTACAAGATATTCGTGTCGGTGGCCGCCAGGCCAATGCCGGTTATCAGTACACGCTGCTGTCAGATAACCTTGCCGACCTGCGGGAGTGGACACCTAAAATCACCGCCGCGCTGGCGAAATTGCCCGATCAATTAGCGGACGTGAACTCCGATCAAGAGGATAACGGGGCCGAAATGGATCTGGTTTACGACCGTGAAACCATGTCGCGACTCGGCATTAGCGTCGAAGATGCCAACGGCCTGCTGAATAACGCCTTTGGCCAGCGGCAAATTTCCACCATTTATCAGCCGCTGAACCAGTACAAAGTGGTCATGGAAGTCGACCCGGTTTACACCCAGGACATCAGCGCGCTGGATCAGATGTTCGTGATTAACAGCGACGGCAAAGCCATTCCGCTCTCATACTTCGCCAAATGGCAGCCCGCCAACGCACCGCTGTCAGTGAACCATCAGGGATTGTCGGCGGCCTCAACGGTGTCCTTCAACCTGCCGACCGGTAAATCGTTGTCGGAAGCCAGCGCCGTTATCGACAAAACCATGACTCAGCTTGGCGTGCCGCCGACTATTCGCGGTAGCTTTGCGGGTACGGCGCAAGTGTTCCAGCAGACCATGGACTCGCAGGTGATCCTGATTCTGGCGGCCATCGCCACGGTCTACATCGTGCTCGGGATTTTGTACGAGAGCTATGTCCACCCGCTGACCATTCTGTCGACGCTGCCTTCCGCAGGGGTCGGCGCGCTGCTGGCGCTGGAATTATTCGGCGCGCCGTTCAGCCTGATTGCGTTAATCGGTATCATGCTCTTAATTGGCATCGTAAAGAAAAACGCCATCATGATGGTCGACTTCGCCCTTGAAGCGCAGCGCAACGGGAATTTGTCGCCGGAAGAGGCCATTTTCCAGGCCTGTCTGCTGCGTTTCAGGCCGATCATGATGACCACGCTGGCGGCGCTGTTTGGTGCGCTGCCTCTGGTGCTGTCGGGCGGTGATGGCTCAGAACTGCGCCAGCCGCTGGGGATCACCATCGTCGGCGGCCTGGTGGTGAGCCAACTGTTAACGCTGTACACCACCCCGGTGGTGTACCTGTTCTTCGACCGCCTGCGGCTGCGTTTTACGCGTAAGTCTTGTCAAACGATAACAGAGTAATTATGGAAGAGCTGCCTGCCAGCGTGCGCTGGCAACTGTGGATTGTGGCGTTCGGCTTCTTTATGCAGGCCCTGGACACCACTATCGTCAACACCGCCCTGCCCTCCATGGCGAAAAGCCTGGGGGAAAGCCCACTGCACATGCACATGGTGGTGGTCGCCTACGTGCTGACGGTGGCGGTGATGCTGCCCGCCAGCGGCTGGCTGGCGGACCGGGTTGGCGTGCGCAATATCTTCTTTACCGCCATCGTGCTGTTCACCGCGGGCTCAGTATTTTGTGCCAGCGCCAACACCCTGAACGAACTGGTGATGGCGCGCGTGTTACAGGGCGTCGGCGGCGCAATGATGGTGCCGGTCGGCAGGCTGACGGTGATGAAAATCGTCCCCCGCTCGCAGTACATGGCGGCGATGACGTTTGTGACCATTCCCGGCCAGGTCGGGCCATTACTCGGCCCGGCGCTCGGCGGGATCCTGGTGGAATACGCGTCCTGGCATTGGATTTTCCTGATCAACATTCCGGTCGGCATTGTCGGGGCGATTGCCACACTATGGCTGATGCCGAATTACACCATGCAGACCCGGAGCTTTGATATGTCCGGTTTTATCATGCTGGCGCTGGGCATGGCGACGCTTACCCTGGCGCTCGACGGGCAGCGCGGGCTGGGCATTTCAACGCTTACCCTGGCCGGGCTAATCGCCGTCGGCGTGCTGTCGCTGCTGCTTTATCTCTGGCACGCACGCAAAAATGACAACGCGCTGTTCAGCCTCAATTTATTCAACACTCGCACCTTCTCGCTCGGGCTGACCGGCAGCTTCGCCGGACGCATCGGCAGCGGAATGTTGCCATTTATCACCCCGGTGTTTTTGCAGATTGGCCTCGGTTTTTCACCGTTCCACGCCGGGCTGATGATGATCCCGATGGTGCTCGGCAGCATGGGCATGAAACGCATCGTGGTGCAGGTGGTGAACCGCTTTGGCTACCGCCGGGTGCTTATCTGCGCCACGCTGGGCCTCGCACTTATCAGCCTGCTGTTTATGACGGTCGCGCTGATGGGCTGGTACTGGCTGCTGCCACTGGTACTGTTCCTGCAAGGGATGATTAACTCCAGCCGCTTCTCATCGATGAATACCATGACGCTGAAAGATTTGCCGGATGACCTCGCCAGCAGCGGGAACAGCATGTTGTCGATGGTGATGCAGCTGTCGATGAGTATTGGCGTCACGGTGGCGGGCCTGCTGCTCGGGATGTATGGCCAGAACCACATCAGCGTCGACAGCGCAGGGTCACATCAGGTCTTTTTGTATACCTACCTCAGCATGGCGGTCATCATCGCGCTTCCGGCGTTGATTTTTGCCCGCGTGCCTGACGACATCAGCAAAAATATCATCATTGCGCGACGCAAAAGGAGCGAGCCGTGAAAGTCTGGCGCCCCGGCATTACTGGAAAACTGTTCATCGCCATCCTCACCACCTGCATCGTGCTGCTGATCAGCATGCACTGGGCGGTGCGTCTGAGCTTTGAACACGGCTTTATCGACTATATCAAACGCGGCAACGAACAGCGGCTACAGATGCTGAGCGATGCCCTCGCAGAGCAGTACGCCACACACGATAACAACTGGCGCTTCCTGCGCGGTAACGACCGATTTGTGTTTCAAATCCTGCGCTCATTCGAACACGATGCATCTGACGACAAGCATGACCCCGATGACCAAGGTGGACCGCCAGATATGCCGCCTCATGGCTGGCGCACCCGTTTCTGGGTGGTCGATCAGAATGCCAAAGTGATGGTCGGCCCACGCTCCCCGGTGCCGTCGGACGGTACCCGGCGCGGCATTCTGGTGAACGGCGTAGAAGTGGGCGCGGTCATCGCCTCCCCTGTTGAACGCCTGACGCGCAACACCGATATCAACTTCGACCGCCAACAGCGGCGCTCAAGCTGGATGATTGTGGTGCTGTCGACGCTGCTGGCGGCGCTGGCGACGTTCCCGCTGGCGCGTGGCCTGCTGGCTCCGGTCAAACGTCTGGTGGAAGGCACGCACAAGCTGGCGGCCGGGGATTTCTCGACCCGCGTGACCGCCACCGGTTCGGATGAACTGGGCCGCCTTGGGCAGGACTTTAACCAGCTTGCCAGCACACTGGAGCGCAATCAGCAGATGCGCCGCGACTTTATGGCCGATATTTCCCACGAGCTGCGAACCCCGCTGGCGGTGTTACGTGGCGAGCTGGAGGCGATTCAGGACGGCGTACGCAAATTCACGCCGGAGTCCGTGGCCTCGTTGCAGGCCGAGGTCGGCACGCTGACCAAACTGGTGGACGATTTGCACCAGTTATCGATGTCCGACGAAGGGGCGCTGGCCTACCAAAAAACCTCCGTCGACATTATCTCTCTACTGGAAATGGCCGCGGGGGCCTTCCGCGAACGCTTTGCCGGCCGTGGGCTTTCCATCCGTCTCAAGCTGCCGGAGAGCGCCACCGTATTCGGCGACCGCGACCGACTGATGCAGTTGTTTAACAACCTGTTAGAGAACAGCCTGCGCTACACCGACAGCGGCGGACAACTGCACATTTCAGCCGAAAAAACCGCGCATAGCCTGACGCTGGCCTTTGCTGACAGCGCGCCGGGCGTCACCGACGACCAATTGGCGATGCTCTGCGAACGCTTCTACCGCACCGAAGGCTCGCGCAACCGGGCCAGCGGCGGCTCAGGATTAGGCCTGGCGATTTGCGTCAATATCGTCGCTGCACACGGCGGCACGCTGAGCGCCGGGCATTCGCCTTTTGGCGGGGTAAGCATTAAAGTAGAACTCCCACTGGACCGCGATTTACCAGGAGCCGTATGACCGAATTACCGATTGATGATAAAACTCCACGCATCCTGATTGTCGAGGACGAACCCAAGCTGGGGCAGCTGCTGATTGATTATCTTCTGGCGGCCAACTACGCGCCGACGCTGATTAATCACGGCGATAAAGTGCTGAGCTATGTGCATCAGACTCCGCCGGATCTGATTCTGCTGGATTTGATGCTACCGGGCACCGACGGTCTGACGCTGTGCCGCGAAATCCGCCGTTTCTCCGAAGTGCCGATTGTCATGGTCACCGCCAAAATCGAAGAAATCGACCGTCTGCTGGGGCTGGAAATCGGCGCGGATGATTACATCTGCAAACCGTACAGCCCGCGTGAAGTGGTGGCGCGTGTGAAAACGATTCTGCGCCGCTGCCGTCCGCAGCGAGAGTTGCAGGCAATGGACGCCGAAAGCCCGCTGATTGTCGATGAAAGCCGCTTCCAGGCCTCGTGGCGCAACAAGCTGCTGGACCTCACGCCCGCCGAATTCCGCCTGCTGAAAACGCTGTCGCAGGAGCCGGGCAAAGTGTTCTCGCGCGAACAACTGCTGAACCATCTGTACGATGATTACCGCGTGGTCACCGACCGCACCATCGACAGTCACATCAAAAACCTGCGTCGTAAGCTCGAAGCGCAGGACGCCGAGCAGTCATTCATTCGCGCGGTGTATGGTGTTGGCTACCGTTGGGAAGCCGATTCCTGCCGTCTGACGTAATGTGCGGCTTAGGCGCCTCGCCTGCTCTGGCCGACCGTTCGGGCCGGTGTAAGCGAAGCGCCACGCGCCTTTCCCTGGCACGCAAAGGTTTACTCCCCTCCTCCGCAGCGCTACAATTCCCGCCCTTAAAGTAGGGGAACCTCCCCAATCGCTTCCCCGCGAAGCGAGTCTGACCTGTCATCAGAACGAGAAAATCATGTTTAAACCGGAACTCCTTTCCCCGGCGGGAACGCTTAAAAATATGCGTTACGCTTTCGCCTATGGTGCCGATGCGGTCTACGCCGGCCAGCCGCGTTACTCACTGCGCGTGCGCAATAACGAATTCAACCACGAGAATTTGCAGCAGGGCATCAACGAAGCCCATGAGCTCGGTAAAAAATTCTACGTGGTGGTCAACATTGCGCCGCACAACGCCAAGCTGAAAACCTTCATACGCGATTTGCAGCCTGTTGTGGATATGGGGCCTGATGCGCTGATCATGTCCGATCCGGGCCTGATTATGCTGGTGCGTGAGCATTTCCCGCAGATGGACGTGCATTTGTCCGTGCAGGCCAACGCCGTTAACTGGGCGACGGTCAAATTCTGGAAACAGATGGGCCTGACCCGCGTGATCCTCTCCCGCGAACTGTCGCTGGAAGAAATCGAAGAGATTCGCTCACAGGTTCCGGATATGGAACTCGAAATTTTCGTTCACGGCGCGCTGTGCATGGCCTATTCCGGCCGCTGCCTGCTGTCGGGCTACATCAACAAACGTGACCCGAACCAGGGCACCTGCACCAACGCCTGCCGCTGGGAATATAACGTTCAGGAAGGCAAAGAGGACGACATCGGTAATATCGTGCATAAGCACGAGCCTATTCCGGTGAAAAACGTCGAGCCAACCCTTGGCGAAGGCCAGCCAACGGACAGCGTATTTATGCTGGAAGAAGCACAGCGTCCGGGCGAATACATGACCGCGTTCGAAGACGAGCACGGCACGTATATTATGAATTCCAAAGACCTGCGTGCTGTCGCGCACGTGGAACGTCTGACGCAAATGGGCGTGCACTCGCTGAAAATCGAAGGCCGTACCAAATCCTATTACTACTGCGCCCGCACCGCGCAGGTGTACCGCAAAGCCATCGACGATGCCGCCGCAGGCAAACCGTTCGACGCCTCGCTGCTGGAAACCCTGGAAGGGCTGGCGCATCGCGGTTATACCGAAGGCTTCCTGCGTCGTCACACCCACGACAGCTACCAGAATTACGAATACGGTTTCTCCGTCTCCGAACGCCAGCAGTTTGTCGGTGAATTTACCGGAGAGCGCAAAGGCAGCCTCGCGGCCGTCGCGGTGAAGAATAAGTTCCTCAAAGGCGACAACCTTGAGCTGATGACGCCACAGGGCAACATCAACTTCACCCTCGAGCACATGGAAACCAACAAAGGTCAGCCGACAGATATCGCCCCTGGCGATGGTCACACCGTATGGATCCCCGTACCGGAAGAGATTGCGCTGGAGTATGCGCTGCTGATGCGTAATTTTGACGGACAGAACACCCGTAATCCGATGCTGAAGTAGTTCAGAATGGTTATTTTTTCAGTAGGGAAAAATCTTAGAAATGGATCACATACCGCTTCGCTTGATGCGGGTATTATCCAAAGCGCTGAAAAACATAACCCATAAATGCTAGCTGTACCAGATACCACCTCCTTAGCCCGCGTAATCTCCCTTACGCGGGTTTATTTTTTTGGTTCAGAAGACGCTGCAATCCCTCCCGCATCGAATCAATCCACAATAAAAAGTTTCGCGCCTGTCGCCGTTCTGGACTGATGTGGCTCCGCGTTATCGCCCACCTGATAGCTCATCCCCGCCGTTAAAATGAATTTACGGCCATCTTCGAGCAGCGTTTCAAGCTCTCCCTCCATGCAGAACAGGACATGGCCTTTTTGGCACCAGTGGTCTGCAAGGTAACCCGGGGTATATTCAACCATTCGCACCCGGATTTGATTCGGCTTCTGCCCAAAAAGCTGCGTGCGCCAGTAAGCCATGCCTGTTTCCCCTGGGTGTTCTGTTCTTTCGACTTCACTCCAGTTGGTCGTGCCAAAAGCAAATGACTCGATATTCATTTATGACCCTTCGTTATTAAGTAAAAACGCTTGAGCTCAGACTAGAGCGAATTAACTTATGGAAAAATAACTTTTACATCAACAGATTAATTTTCGCATGCGGGAATGACATTGAGCAGGGTTCGTTAAGGCGGGGCTTTTGCCCTAGACATGCCTGCTTTTTGCTCATCTCAGACCTTTCGTTCGACCGATGCTGACTAAACCTCCTATTGCATGGATGTTTTCTGTACACTCCGATAAATTGAAGTAACTATCGAACAGGTAAAACAGAAATAGATATCTTGCTCGGGACGGAAAGCGCGTATGCAAATACCAACACTCTATACAGAACGCTTGCTGTTAAAGCCATTAGCAGCCGAAGATGCCTCACAGATTCAGGTACTTTTTCCACACTGGGAGATAGTTCGCTATATGGTCTCCTCAATACCATGGCCCTATCCGGATAACGGTGCTGAGAATTACGTCAATAACGTTGCCCTACCTGATATGGAAAAAGGTATTGCCTGGATCTGGACTATCAGACATCGCGAGGCCCCTGAAGAACTCATGGGTTTAATCTGCCTTTATGACGTTGAGGATAATAACCGTGGATTTTGGTTAGTCCCGGAATATCAGGGACAGGGTTTTATGCGTGAAGCCAGTCATGTCGCTACGGATTACTGGTTTAATACGTTAAATAAGGCAGTATTGCGAGCGCCGAAAGCGGCTCTCAATAGCCATTCCAAACGTATTTCAGCCAGTAGTGGCATGCGGCTTATCAGGACTGAAAAGATAGAGTACGTCAGCGGTCTGCTGGAATCCGAACTCTGGGAAATTACCCGCGACGAGTGGAATTCCCGTCAGGTAGGCTGACATAAAAGATGGATAGTCTGCTCCTCGCTCACAGCCAGAAGCGGACTTTGCTTATCTCGTAATTTCATGTCTGTCACTATGCATATTCAATATTTTTTTAATTAGGATATGTATTGAAAGCATTTCAGCCGGTTATATATTCACTCTACTGGATTGCGCTTAAGGGAAAAAGTTTAACTTACACTTCTTCTAATACGAGTAGTGAAACCCGGAGTTGATTAAGGATTATTTCAGGTTCTGAAAAACAGAAATTATCACTCATACCCTCAAGATATAAGTGAGAGTATCCGTGCACTGTACACCAGGCGAGTTCCGTTCTTAATTTAAGTGTGTTTTCTGACAAGGCTATACCGTGATGATCTAAGTAAACCTGTTTTAATGATTCTTTCAGAAAATATAACGCGCCATCGCTTTCTTTCAAGAGTCTATCTGAGGGTGAGGTGCTAGTTTTCATTTTTGACATTACACGAAAAAGCCCTGGGTGTTTTATTGCAAAACGTATATATCCTATCCCAGCACTAAGCAAACTATCTGCTGTAGAATTATTCTGTTTATTTTGCATTTCAGCAATCAGAAGACTGTAGCCTTCCGCTGCGATCTCATCCAGTAATCCAGCAACAGTTCCAAAATGATGAGCCGGTGCAGCATGCGAAACATTCGCTTTTCTGGCACATGCGCGAAGGGACAGCTTATCGACGCCTTCATTTTCGATGATCTCAAGTGCTGCATTAATGAGCGCAATGCGTAACTCACCGTGATGGTAGGTTTTTTTTGTCTGCGATGGTGTCATTTTATCCCCCGAGAGTTTTTCGTCAGTCCATTAAACCAAAATAACTTGACACTGACAAGATAAAGAGTAATTTCAATCTAGCCAGTGACTAGATACCTGTTTAGATTAAGTCATCCTTTCTTAACAATGTCGAGGGCTAACCTATGAACACCATGTTTTTCATAAACTTACACAAGATTTTAGTTATACCCGTAATCATATTCCTTATGTGGTATTTCCAAAATACTTCAATGACTGCCTGCATTTATCTTTCCATGCATGGAACATATTCCATCCTGTGGTTAGTCAAAGAGTCAACTTTCCCTGACCAGCGGTTTGCAAAGGCGTTTCCGCCAGCGTGGATTGGGTGGTTATTTATCTTTTTACCCTTGGCGGTTTATTACATTACGCCATACCTTTTAATCAGTACTCATGTGAACGCGCAACCCTGGTTAGTTTGTGTGGTGCTATCAATTTATATCGTTGGGATTTACCTCCATTACGTGAGCGATGCTCAGAAATTTTATACATTGAGATTAAAGAAGGGGTTGATTACGGATGGATTATATAAATACAGCCGCAATCCAAACTATCTTGGGGAAATATTTATTTATCTGGCTTTTTCCATGCTTTCGATGCATTGGTTACCATTTTTAGTATTAGCCTGCTGGTGTTGTTTCTTCATTAAAAACATGTTGAGAAAGGACCAATCCTTATCACGCCACACAGAATTTAAAGAATACTGCAAAACAAGTAGATTGCTTTAATTTGGCAGAGTACATAAATTGATCTATCTCATTCGATGATTGAGCACCTTATAACCACTTTAATGGAAACTGAAATTTCCAATAAAGACGGTTCAACGTCCGCCTTGATTAAGGATAGCGTTGCAACGACCCGTTGAACTCACAGCTCACAGCGGACCTTAAACTCATTAAACCTATCTGCCAGGCACCAAGAGTGGACGGAGGTAACTTTCAGGCGCCTTCACCACGGCGATAGGACAACGGATAGTTGGCGAGCGGGTGGGAAAGATTCATGTTATGCGAGCCTTCAATTTCAGCAATGACTGTCTGATAACCGGCAATCCAACGATCGCTCTCGGATTTGGCTCTGGCATGAGCAAAATGAGTAATCAGACTTTCCATCGCTGCTCGGTTCTGCCAGTAATAGTTATTAATGATCCGCCCACTTGCGGCATCGGTATAACTCTCCATCCCTATGAAGCCCGTAATTTTGGTCGCGTAAGCTTCTATTTCCTGGTCCAGAACATAAAAATCATTGTCATACTCTTTCTTCTCAAAAATAAAACTGCTTAAAAATAGAGACATTTTCCCACCCATGCATATGCTATCAATATATGCATCATAATATCGCATTCCGCGTATGTGAATGTAATAAAGAGTTAATATTCATCATGTTACACATCATTAACACCTCAACAAACGCCCCTATTCCGCCGCGTCTGATTGCGCGGGTTGTTGTGTGAACGGGTGTGGATGTTCGCGGGTGATTTGAAAGCGCCGCGCTGGTCAGCCTCGCATTAAAGACGAAATGCCCGGTGGCGCTACACTGACCGGGCCTACAGCATCTGCAATCGTTCAGCAATCGGATGATCAACGCACTCAGCGTTCAGTGCTGGAACGTTTTCCATTTTTATTCCTTCATCTAAATATGACGGTTTGAAATCTGTCACATATGAATTATCATATGTGTAGTTTAAATGCACGGGGACTATAAATGCGACTACCTGTTCAGCTTTTCAAAGTTCTGTCAGATGACACCCGGCTGGCCATTATCATGCTGCTGAGAGAATCCGGGGAACTGTGCGTCTGTGACATCTGCGGTGCGACGTCGGAATCACAGCCAAAAATATCCCGGCATATGGCGATACTGCGAGATGCCGAGCTGGTTTTGGATCGTCGTGAAGGCAAGTGGGTTTACTATCGACTCTCGCCACACATGCCGGCCTGGGCGGCAGAAATCATTACCACAGCCTGGCAATGTCTGCGGGAAGATGTCCGCGAATGGTTGTCGAAGGCAGACCCCGCATCTTGCTAAACCTCACAACACACATCCATATAAACATATATGACGGAGGGTGAAATGTTATTGGCAGGGAGTATTTTTGTACTGACGCTGATTCTGGTTATCTGGCAGCCGAAAGGCTTGAGTATTGGCTGGAGCGCGAGCATCGGCGCTCTCCTCGCACTGGCCTTCGGCGTTATTCAACTCGACGATATTCCGGTTGTCTGGAATATCGTCTGGAACGCGACCGCCACCTTTATCGCGGTAATTATTATCAGCCTGCTGCTCGACGAATCGGGCTTCTTTGAATGGGCAGCCCTGCACGTTTCTCGCTGGGGACGCGGGCGTGGGCGGCTACTATTTACCTGGATTGTTTTACTGGGTGCGACGGTCGCCGCACTGTTTGCCAACGACGGAGCGGCACTCATCCTGACCCCCATCGTCATTGCCATGCTGCTCGCGCTGGGGTTCAGCAAAGGCACGACGCTGGCCTTTGTCATGGCCGCCGGGTTTATCGCCGATACCGCCAGCCTGCCGCTTATCGTGTCGAACCTGGTCAATATCGTCTCTGCGGACTTCTTCCGCATTGGTTTTACGGAATATGCGTCAGTCATGGTCCCGGTTGATATTGCCGCCATTATTGCCACGCTGGTCATGCTGCATCTGTTCTTTCGCAAAGACATCCCGGCGACCTACAACATTGCCTTGCTGAAAGAGCCCGCCAGCGCGATTAAAGACCCGGCTACGTTGAAAGCAGGCTGGGTTGTTCTGGTCCTGCTGCTTGTCGGTTTCTTTGTGCTTGAGCCGCTGGGGATCCCCGTCAGCGCAATTGCCGCCGTTGGCGCTGCGGTCCTGTTTGCCGTAGCGAAAAAAGGGCACGCTATCAATACTGGCAAGGTATTGCGCGGCGCGCCTTGGCAGATTGTGGTCTTTTCTCTAGGCATGTACCTGGTGGTCTACGGTTTGCGAAACGCCGGGCTTACGGAATATCTATCCGGAGTACTGAATATGCTGGCCGGAAAAGGACTCTTGGCCGCCACCTTTGGGACCGGTTTCCTGACCGCATTCCTTTCGTCAATCATGAACAATATGCCGACCGTGTTGATTGGCGCACTTTCGATTGATGGCAGCACCGCGACCGGTGTCATCAAAGAGGCGATGGTGTATGCCAACGTCATTGGTTGCGATTTAGGTCCAAAAATCACGCCGATTGGCAGTCTGGCAACCCTGCTGTGGCTGCACGTTCTGACGCAGAAAAATATGACCATCAGCTGGGGATATTATTTCCGCACCGGCATTGTCATGACGTTACCCGTGCTGTTTGTCACGCTGGCCGCGCTGGCGCTGCGGCTTTCTGTCACCCCGTAATGAGAGAATAAAATGAGCAACATCACCCTTTATCACAACCCAGAATGCGGCACGTCGCGTAATACGCTGGAGATGATCCGTAATAGCGGTAATGAACCGACGATCATCTATTACCTCGACACGCCACCCTCTCATGATGAGCTGGTAAAACTTATCGCCGATATGGGCATTCCGGTACGCGCGTTGCTGCGTAAAAACGTGGAGCCTTACGCGCAGCTTGGTCTCGCTGATGGGACGTTTACCGATGAACAGCTGATTGCTTTTATGCTCCAGCATCCGATTCTGATTAACCGCCCTGTCGTTGTTACGCCTCTGGGAACCCGTCTCTGCCGACCGTCCGAAGTGGTGCTGGATATTCTTCCTGAATCACAGCAAGGTTCATTCTCGAAAGAAGACGGCGAAAAAGTGGTGGATAACGCCGGGAAGCGAATCATTTAGCACCGACCGATTGCGTCGTGATGGAGGTTCAGAAACGCATCACGACGCCCGCTAATTCAGCCTGGTCTCATGCACAAGTTCAGTTCATAAGGTACACTTTTTATCATGTTGAATAATTTGGATAAAACGGATGACTGACTTTCCACCCAGCGTGTTGATCTTAAATGGCAAAGGAGCCGGAAACCCGGAGCTGCGTGAAGCCATCACCCAGCTGCGCGACGAAGGCGTGGAAATCCATGTTCGCGTGACCTGGGAGAAAGGCGATGCGGCGCGCTATCTGGACGAAGCCTGTGAATTAGGCGTGGCGACGGTCATCGCGGGCGGTGGCGACGGCACCATTAATGAAGTCGCGACCGCGATTATCCATTGCCAACAACCCCACATTCCAGTACTGGGCCTTCTGCCGCTCGGCACCGCCAATGATTTTGCCACCAGCGTCGGTGTGCCCGACGATCTGAGCAAAGCCCTGAAGCTGGCGATCGCCGGTAACGCGAAAGAAATTGATATCGCCAAGGTCAACGATAAAACCTGCTTTATCAACATGGCGACCGGCGGATTCGGCACGCGTATCACCAGCGAAACCCCGGAAAAGCTGAAAGCCGCGCTCGGCGGCGTGTCGTATCTGATCCACGGTTTAATGCGAATGGATACCCTGAAGCCCGACCGCTGTGAAATTCGGGGGGAAGGTTTTTACTGGCAGGGCGACGCGCTGGTGATTGGCATCGGCAATGGACGTCAGGCCGGTGGCGGGCAGCAACTTTGCCCGGAAGCGTTAATCAACGACGGTCTGCTGCACCTGCGCATTTTCACCGGCGAGGAACTGCTGCCGGCGCTGTTCTCTACCCTCTCGCCTCCGGAAGAAAACCCGAACCTGATTGACGGCGTGTCGTCGTGGTTTGAAATCACCGCGCCGCACGACATCACGTTTAATCTCGACGGCGAACCGAAAACGGGTCGCGAGTTCCGTATTGAAATTTTGCCACACGCGCTGCAATGTCGTCTTCCGCCCAACTGCCCGCTACTGGGTTAACAACAGCGGGCGAGTTTTTAGCATCAGAACTTCGCCACGTGCTGCGCCATTTCACGGCTGTACTGACGGCTGGCGTTCACCAACATTTGTGTATACGGAACCTGCGCGGCACCGCTGATTAAATCATCGGTGCTGAGCGATTCCAGAATACGCCCGTGTTGCATCACGCCAACGCGATGGCATAGATGCGCGATCACCCCCAAATCATGCGTCACCATTAAGTAGGTGAGATTCGATTCCTGCTGCAAGTCTGACAGCAGGTTGAGAATTTCCGCCTGTACAGAAACATCCAGCGCGGAAGTTGGTTCATCAAGCAGCAGCACCTGCGGCTCGAGCACTAACGCGCGCGCAATGGCCACGCGCTGGCGCTGTCCGCCGGAAAGCTGGTGCGGATAACGACTGCGAAATGCACGGTTTAAGCCGACTTTATCGAGCATCCTATTGATGCGCCTGTCGCGGTCGGTGTAACCCTGAATTTGCAGCGGTTCTTCCAGAATATCGCCGATGGTATGCCGCGGATGCAAAGAACCATATGGATCCTGAAACACCATTTGCACCATCCGGCAGCGCTCACGGCTGATTTTGCGCTCAAGCTCGACACCGTCGATCGACAATGTTCCCTGCCAGTGCGTGAACAATCCGGCGAGGCATTTCAGCACCGTGGTTTTCCCGGAACCAGACTCCCCCACCAGACCAAAAATCTCGCCCTGGCCGACGTTAACGTTCACATCAAACAGCACCTGATTGGTTTTCGCCCCTTCGCCAAAGGTTAAATTGAGCTGGCTGACTGAAATCATTGACGGCATGCGTTGCTCCTTTTATTCGGTTAGCCAACTGGACTGGCGTTGCAGCACCGGCAGATGCGCGCGAGGTTTGTCCATATCCGGTAAGGCGCGAATCAACCCCTGGGTATAGGGATGCTGCGCGTTATCAAGATCTTTCGCGGCAATGGATTCCACCACGCGTCCGGCGTACATCACCAGCACCCGGTCGCAGAAACTGCGTACCAGGTTGATGTCGTGGCTGATAAAAATCAGCCCCAGACCGCGGGACTGCACCAAATCATCCAGCAGCGCCAGTACCTGCAAACGCACTGAAACATCCAGTGCGGAAGTCGGTTCATCGGCAATGACCATTTCCGGATCGGTAATCAGCATCATGGCAATCATAATGCGCTGCCCCTGGCCGCCGGAAACTTCGTGGGGATAGAGGTTATAGACGCGCTCCGGCTGGCGAATGCGCACCACGTCGAGCATTTCCAGCACTTTCTGCCGGGCCTCTTTATGGCCGACACGATGATGCGTCAGCCACGCTTCAGCAATTTGGTCGCCCACACACATCACCGGGTTCAGTGAATATTTAGGGTCCTGCATGATCATTGAAATACGCTTGCCGCGCACATTTCGCATTTGCGCGTCCGTGGCGCTGAGCAAATCTATATCGCCAAACTGCATCAGGTCGGCGGTGATGTGTGCCTTTTTCGGGTGAAGCTGCAACAGGGCGCGCCCGACGGTGGATTTTCCTGAACCCGATTCGCCCACTATCGCCAGCTTTTCACGTCCAAGCTGGAAGGAAACGCCGCGCACCGCATGGGTTTGCTGGCGACCATTTACGAACGTGACGTTCAGGTCGCGTACATCGAGCAGATGCGGCGAATTATTCGCTGCGAGGATCGAGGATGTCACGTAGGCCATCTCCCAAGAAGTTGAATGCCAGACTGTTGATTAAAATCGCCAGCCCCGGAATCGTTACTACCCACCAGCACTCCATCATGTAGGTGCGCCCGCTGGAGATCATCGCCCCCCACTCCGGCTCTGGCGGCTGTGCGCCAAGGCCTAAGAAGCCCAAACCGGCGGCCGTCAAAATGATGCCCGCCATGTTCATGGTGATACGAATAATCACCGAGGGCATGCACAGCGGGACAATGTGACGCCATAACACACGCACAGGTGATGCCCCTTGCAGACGCACCGCAGAGATAAAATCGGTCTGGCGCAACGAGAGCGTTTCCGCCCGAGCCAGGCGCGCAATCGGCGGCCAGGCGGTGAGCGTAATCGCAATCACGACGTGTTCAAGGCCGGGGCCAAGTGCCGCCACAAACGCCAACGCCAGCACCAGGCTTGGGAACGAAATGAAAATATCGGTGATGCGCATCAGCACCATGTCGACTTTACCGCCAAAATATCCAGCGGCGACACCCAGCAGCAGGCCCAGAGGGCCTACCGTGACCGACACCAGCAGCACGATATAGAGCGTGATGCGCGCGCCGTAAACCAGGCGACTGAAAATATCCCGACCAAATTCGTCGGTGCCAAACCAGTGGGTGGCGTTTGGTGCGGTCAGGGCGCGGTTGAGATCCTGTACCAGCGGGTTATACGGCGCTATCCACGGGGCAAAAATTGCCACCATCAGCAGTAAAAAGACGATGCCACCGCCAATCGCCGTCAGCGGATTGCGCGCCATTTTTCCGATAAACCCCACCGCCCGCAGCCCGGCGCGTTTCACGCGTAGCGAACGCTCGTCGGCGGCGGTAAGTTGGGGCGTTCCAAAGGAAACCGTCATGATTTTGTCCTCGGATCAAAGAGTTGGTAGAGCATGTCGGACAACAGGTTCAGCAACACGAAAATCACGCCAACCACCAGCACGCAACCCATCACCGCATTCATGTCGCCGAGCAGCAAACTGCCGGTGAGATAGGAACCGAACCCAGGCCATGAGAATACGGTCTCTATCAATACCGCGCCTTCAAGCAGCGATCCGTACGCCAGCGCGACCACCGTCAGCAACTGCACCAAAATGTTGCGGAACGCGTGGTTCCAGATAACCTGGCGCTCGGTCAGCCCTTTCACCCGCGCGGTAATAATGAATTCCTGCGAAAGCTGCGCCAGCATAAAGCTGCGCGTCATACGGCTGATGTAGGCCAGTGAATGGAAGCCGAGCAGTGATGCAGGCAGAATCAAGTGATTCAGCGCGTTAAAAAACACGGCGCTGTTTCCTGCCAGTAGCGCATCTACCAGCAGCAAACCGCTGCGGCGCGGTACCACGCCATCCAGCCCTAAATCAATGCGCCCTGCACCGCCGACCCAACCGAGCCAGGCGTAAAACAGCAGTAGCCCCATCATCCCGACCCAGAAAATCGGCGTCGAATAACCGGCCAGGCTGATGATGCGCACCCCGTAATCCACCACGCTGTTACGGCGAGCCGCAGCCCAGACGCCAAGAGGGATACCTAAACCCGCGCCGACGATAATCGCCACTGTCGCCAACTCGAGCGTTGCCGGGAACACGCGCAGAATGTCGTCCACGACCGGTTTGCCGGTCAGCAGCGCGTTGCCTAAATCGCCCTGTAACAGACCGCCGAGGTAAATCCAGAACTGTGCCGCCAGCGATTTATCAAAGCCGAGCTGGTGGTAAACCTGCTGATAGGTGCTTTGATCGGCATCCGGGCCGACAATCGCCAGCACCGGGTCGATGGGCATCACGCGACCAATAAAAAACGTCAGAAGCAGTAAGCCAAAAAGGGTCACTAACACCTGGCTTACACGTTTTGAGAATCGCCGGGCGCGGCCACCCGGCGCTAACAGAATCATGCTCATCCCTTGTTCTCCCCGTTTTCAGCTGGCGTTTTATAGACATCACGCAGGAAAGTGGTGGCAGACGGGTGCGGTTGATAATTCTGCACATCGTTGCGCACCACCACCGAGTCCACCATTTGCGAAAGCGGCAGCAACGCCGGGATCAGCTGGTCATAACGCGTCTGAATGGCCTGATATTCCTCACGCTGTTTTGCCGGGTCGCGTTCCACCAGCGCCTTGTCGATTTGCTGATTAATCTGCTTGTCGTAGAAGCCGGTGCGCCAGCCCTGGAAGTTGGTCAAACGCGCCGCGTCGCTGTTATCCGGGTTATAGACCAGCGAGCGCAGACTGGAATGCGGATGCGGTTCCATGCCACTGCCGCCGCGCCCAACCAGCATGTCGAACTTACGTTCGCGCATTGCGCCGTAAATCTGGTTGCCGGTTCCGGTCACAATTTTGGCGTTGATTCCCGCCTGCATCAGCGTGGACTGCACCGCAATCGCAATATTCAGGAACGGCTGATCTGCCAGCACGCGTAGGGTGGTATCGAAGCCCTCCGGATAACCCGCTTCGGCGAGTAGCGCTTTAGCGCGTGGGATATCCAGCGCGTAGCCGGGGTCTGGCAGCGTGGCAGGCATTCCAGACTGAATTGGGCGCTGGTGCAGCACGCCATAGCCCGCCATTAACGCTTTGTTGATGCCTTGATAATCAATTAAATAACGTACTGCTTCACGCACTTTGGGGTTGGCGAAATGCGGCTCTTTCATGCTCATGGCGACATAGTAAATGGTGCCTTTTTTCACCGCATCGACTGTCATATTGGGGTCTTTGCGCAGCGCATTAACATCCGATACAGCCATGTTGCTGGCAATATCCAGGTCACCTTTCGCAATCATCAGACGCAAGGTTTGCGATTCCTGAAAATGACGGAACACCACGCGGGACAGTTTGGGTTCGCCGCGCCAGTAATCAGGATTACGCTTCATGCGCAGCACGTCTTTTGCCTGCCACTCTTCAAGGCTGAACGGGCCGGAACCCGCTTCATTAGTGGTCAGCCACCGGTTGCCCCAATCGTTGTTTTGCACATGCTGCTCAACCGTTTTTCTGTCGAGCACCACCACGCTGCCCAAGGCCGCCAGCGAGTAAATCACCAACTGCGGGTCGTTGGCTTTCGGCAACGTGATGTCGACCGTTGAGGCGTCCCGCGCTTTCACATGCTCATCCACGTTCGTTTTGCTGAAACCGTAGGATTTCCACACCGACGCCTGCGCGAGATTCAGGTGCAACACGCGGCGCATCGACCACACCACATCGTCGGCGGTCAGTGGGTTGCCAGAGTGGAATCGTACCCCCTCGCGCAAATGGAAAGTCAGGCGATTGCCGTCATCCGAGATTTCCCAGGATTTCGCCAGCGCCGGGCGCACATGCGTGAGTTTTACCGGGTCCAGTTCCACCAGCGAGTCATAGAGATTTACCACCAGCCCAACCACTTCGTTACCGGTCATCGCGGCCGGGTCGAGGGTCAGCAGGTTGTTCATATTCATGCCGATAATCAGCTGGTCAGGTGGTGTTTTCGCCACCGCCGAGCCGCTGCCGAACATGAACAAGAGCGTGAGCAGGCACGCGCCAAGTCGGGAGCTTCGATTCATGATAGATACCGTTTTGTAGGGTAGAAATTACCCAGGCGCCATTAGCCCGGGCTTATTATTTTTACGGTGGGTACAGGTCAATCCCGGCTAACGGTGTTCATCTCGATATAGTCAAAATTAATGTCTTCACCCAAACCCGGACGCTGTGACAGATGCACAAAGCCGTCGGCATCCATCGGATCAACGATGCTGTTCAAGTAGGCTGCCGGCTCATCATATTCAAGGAATGGGTGAAGCAAGCCGCGCTCATACCAGCGGCAGTTACGAATCGCGCCGACGACCGCCAGGCTTGCCGCCCCGTTACCGTGGATTTCGCAATCCATACCGAACGATTCGGCCAGCGCCGCCACTTTCATGGTTGGCGAAATCCCACCGACGCCATTCGCCCCGGCACGCAGAATGTCGCAGGCACCCGCTTTCGCCCAATCAGCACGGCTGTGGTGCTTGCCGCCAAGACTTTCAGGTCCCACAACATCAATGGATAAGTTCTCAGAAAGCCAGACGTAGGACGCCATGCTCTCTTCTTCCATTGGCTCTTCGAACCACGCGAAGTTGAGTTTTTCCAGCGCTTTACCGATATACAGCGCCTGGCTGCGGCTATACCAGTGGTAACCATCAAGCATTAAATCAATGTCAGGGCCGACGGCTTCACGCACCGCGGCGCAAGCTTTTACGTCCATTTTTGGGTCTGGAGCGAACGCAACCGGGGGCATCCAGGTATGGAGTTTTATTGCTTTGTAACCGCGCGCTACCAGTTTTTCAGCGAACTTGCCGAATTCATCCGGCGTGGATAAACCGCCTTCCAGTTCATCACCGCACATGGTGCTGCCATAGGCCGGAACTTTGTCGCGAAAGCCGCCAAGTAGCTTGTAGACCGGCACGTTTAGTTTGCGGCCAATTAAATCCCACAACGCTTGCTCAACAAATGACAGTGCACGTTCGGTCAGTTGATGAGCGCTGCCACGTTGCCAATGCACCAGGTCTTGCCAGATGCGCTCACGGTTAAACGGATCTTGCCCAACCAGAACCTTGCGGAAGAAAGCATTCACCACATACGGGCGCACCACTTCAGGTGGCGCGAAAGCGTAGCCGCAATCCCCTTCGTCGGAGGTGATGGTCAGCATAGCCATTTTTGCGAGGCTCTCAGCGCCGGGATGAGAGTGCCCTGCGCTATCAGACACTCGGCGGGTCGGGTACGTAAAAACGGTGACGTTTACAGATTCTATTTTCACGACTGTTATTTTCCTTTTGTGAATTTAAAACAGCGTTTCAACAGATACTGTATGTGTAAAAAATCACCGTCGCCTCGTCAAAAGGGGCCTAAATAGGCATGATTTTTTGGGCATCCGCACAGCGTGATGTGACATTTTTCACAAAATATTATGGAGTTGTGACGGGGGTATCAGAGGGTAATTCGAAGGAAAATACTGGGCCTCGCAGAGAGAGGCCCGTTTTACCTATCAGGCAATCGTCACTTTTTCGTCAAGATAGACATCCTGCACGGAGTTAATCAACTTCACGCCGTCAGCCATCGATTTCTTGAAGGCTTTACGGCCGAGGATCAGCCCCATCCCGCCGGCGCGTTTGTTGATAACCGCGGTTCGAACGGCGTCGACCTGGTCGTTATCGCCCGCCGCGCCGCCGGAGTTAATCAGGCCCGCGCGTCCCATATAGCAGTTCGCCAATTGGTAACGCACCAGATCGATGGGGTTGTCGGTGGTGAGTTTGCTGTACACGCGTTCGTCGGTATAGCCGAAATTCACGGCTTTGTAGCCGCCGTTATTTTCCGCCATTTTCTGCTTCACGATATCCGCGCCGATGGTGGCCGCCAGATGGTTGGCCTGTCCGGTTAAATCCGCAGAAACGTGGTAATCCACGCCGTCTTTTTTGAACCCAGAATTACGCAGATAGGCCCACAGCACGGTCACCATGCCGAGTTCATGCGCGCGCTCGAAGGCCGCTGAAATTTCTTCAATCTGTCGACGCGACTCTTCCGACCCGAAATAAATGGTCGCCCCCACCGCCACTGCGCCCATGTTGAACGCCTGCTCAACGCTGGCATACAGCGTCTGATCGAAGGTATTCGGGTAGCTCAACGTCTCGTTGTGATTCAGCTTCACAAGGAAAGGAATGCGGTGCGCGTAACGGCGCGACACGCTCGCCAGCACGCCATAGGTCGAGGCCACACAGTTACAGCCCGCTTCAATCGCCAGCTCAACAATGTTTTTAGGATCAAAATAGAGCGGATTTGCCGCAAACGATGCGCCCGCTGAGTGCTCAACGCCCTGGTCTACCGGTAAAATAGAGAGATAGCCGGTGCCCGCCAGGCGCCCGGTGTTATACAGGGTCTGCATGTTTCGCAGTACGGCTGGGGGACGGTTGTTGTCAATCATAACGCGATCGACATAATCGGAACCGGGAAGATGGAGCTGTCCGGACGGAATGGTCATACAACGATGCTGTAAAAGGCTGTCGGCGTCTTTGCCAAGCAACTGCGCAATATCAGTCATAGCGATAACTCCCGTAAGTGCCAGCCGGGCTGGCAATGAATGTCCTGTGCCTGTTTTTCAGGCAACACTAAGCCTGGTCTCCTGAAGCTGATTTTTCCAGCCGATTCGTGCCTTTTAAGCACATTCCGCTGGCTCGATTCAGGTACGGAAAAGTGTTAAGTGGCTCAAAGAATCATCTCAAAGGTATTTAAAAGGTATTATCGAATGGTAGTGTGCAGGCGTACCTTACCTGTCATGAAGGATTTAAAGATGAAAACTACAGTAAAGCTGTCGTTCATGATGTTCGTGGAGTGGTTTATCTGGGGCGCGTGGTTTGTGCCGCTGTGGCTATGGCTGAGCAAAAACGGCTTTAGCGCCGGAGAAATCGGCTGGTCCTACGCCTGTACCGCCATCGCTGCGATCCTCTCACCTATACTCGTCGGCTCGCTGACGGACCGCTTCTTCCCGGCGCAGAAAGTGCTGGCAGTTTTGATGTTCGTCGGGGCGATTTTGATGTACTTCGCCGCGCAGCAAACGACCTTCAGCGGCTTCTTCCCGCTGCTGCTGGCGTACTCGCTGACCTATATGCCAACCATCGCCCTGACCAACAGCATCGCGTTTTCACACGTGCCGGATGTCGAACGCGACTTCCCGCGCATTCGCGTGATGGGCACTGTCGGCTGGATCGCCTCCGGCCTGGCGTGCGGTTTCCTGCCGCAGATGATGGGCTATAACGACATTTCCCCGACCTCCATTCCGTTGCTGATTACCGCCGCCAGCTCTGCGCTGCTGGGCGTTTTCGCGCTTTTCCTGCCGGATACACCGCCGAAAAGCACCGGTAAAATGAGCCTGAAAGTGATGCTCGGATTAGACGCGCTGGTGCTGCTGCGCGACAAAAACTTCCTCGTCTTTTTCTTCTGCTCGTTCCTGTTCGCGATGCCGCTGGCGTTCTACTACATCTTCGCCAACGGCTATCTGACCGAAGTCGGGATGCATAACGCCACCGGTTGGATGACGCTCGGCCAGTTCTCCGAAATCTTCTTTATGCTGGCGCTGCCGTTCTTCATTAAGCGCTTTGGTATTAAAAAGGTATTATTATTGGGTCTGGTGACCGCGGCCATTCGCTACGGCTTTTTCGTCTATGGCGGCGCAGAACAATACTTTACCTATGGCCTGCTTTTCCTCGGCATTCTGCTGCACGGCGTGAGCTACGATTTTTACTACGTCACCGCCTATATCTATGTCGACAAAAAATCTCCTGTTCACATGCGCACCGCCGCCCAGGGCTTGATCACCCTTTGCTGCCAGGGCTTTGGCAGCCTGCTCGGCTACCGTCTCGGCGGCGTGATGATGGAAAAAATGTTCGCCTACAAGACGCCCGTCAATGGGCTGACCTTTAACTGGGCAGGCATGTGGACCTTCGGCGCAATCATGATCGCGGTGATTGCCGTGCTGTTTATGCTGTTCTTCCGCGAATCGGACAAAGACATTACCGCCATCCACGTCGATAACGACGAACGCGACATGGCGATGACACATGAGGAAGTGAAATGAAATACCAACGAATTCTCGGGGCGCTCTACGGTCAGGCGTTAGGCGATGCGATGGGGATGCCCTCTGAACTGTGGCCCCGCTCCCGCGTGAAAGCACACTTCGGCTGGATTGACCGTTTTCTCGATGGCCCGGCGGAGAACAACGCCGCCTGTTATTTCAAACGCGCCGAGTTTACCGACGACACCTCAATGGCGCTGTGTCTGGCTGATGCGCTGATCGAATGCGACGGCGCGATCGTGCCAGATGTGATTGGCCGCCACATTCTGGCGTGGGCGGAAGGCTTTGATGCCTTCAACAAAAATGTGCTTGGTCCGACGTCAAAAATCGCCCTGAACGCCATTCGTGACGGCAAACCGGTGAGTGGACTGGAAAACAACGGCGTGACTAACGGCGCGGCAATGCGGGTTTCACCGCTCGGCTGCGTGTTACCGACCGCCTGCCTCGACACCTTTATTGATGACATTGCCCTGGCCTCAAGCCCGACGCATAAATCCGATTTGGCGATTGCCGGCGCAGTGGTGATCAGCTGGGCCGTTTCCCGCGCCGTGGACGGGGAAAGCTGGCAAACCATTGTCGATGCCCTGCCCGCCGTCGCCCGTCAGGCGCAGGAAAAACGCGTCACTACCTTCAACGCGTCGCTGGCGATGCGTATCGAACTGGCGCTGAAAACCGTTCGCGAAGCGCACGGCGTGGAATCCGCCAGCGAACGGCTTTATCAACTGGTCGGCGCGGGCACCAGCACCCTTGAATCGGTCGCCTGCGCGGTGGCGATGGTCGAACTGGCCCAGACGGACCCTAACCGCTGCGCCATTTTATGCGCCAACCTCGGCGGCGATACCGATACCATCGGCGCAATGGCGACGGCGATTTGCGGCGCGCTGCACGGCATTGACGGCATCGATCCGGGGCTGAAACAGGAACTCGACGCCGTGAATCAGCTGGACTTCGGCCGCTACGCCACTTCCCTGCTGGGCTATCGTCAACGGCGGGAGGAATCATGCTGAGCACGCCACTGAGCCAGCTTCGCCAACAACGTCCGGTGACGGTCATCGGTTCGGCGGTGATTGACGTCATCGCCGACGCCTACGCCCTGCCGTGGCGCGGCTGCGATATCGAATTACAACAGCAGAGCGTCAACATTGGCGGCTGCGCGCTGAACGTCGCCGTGGCGCTGAAGCGTCTGGGCATTGACGCCTGCAACGCTCTGCCGCTCGGCCAGGGCGTGTGGGCCGACATCGTGCGCAACAATCTTACCCGTCAGGGTATCAGCAGCATTATCGACACCGAAAAAGGCGACAACGGCTGGTGCCTGGCGCTGGTCGAGCCGGACGGCGAACGCACGTTTATGTCGTTCACCGGGGTGGAAAACGCCTGGAATGATGACTGGCTGGCGCGCCTGCCGCGTGTCACCAACGGGCTGGTGTATCTTTCTGGTTATCAGCTCACCGCGCCCTGCGCTGAGCTGCTGATTCGCTGGCTGGAATCGACGCCCGGCGTAACGGCATTGATTGATTTCGGGCCACGCATTGCCGATGTGCCCGCGCCACTGTTCGCGCGGATCATGGCCTGTCAGCCAATCATTACCCTCAACCGTCAGGAAGCGGAGAGTGTCGCCGAACAGCAGTCGTTGCCGAAGGAGATACGTGAATTGGGCAACGCCTGGCTTGCGCGCTGGAATGCGCCCTTGATTGTGCGTCAGGATAAAGACGGGGCGTGGTATTTCAGCCCTGAGGAATGTGGGAAGGCGGACGCGTTTCCGACGACGGTGATTGACACCATTGGCGCGGGCGACAGCCATGCGGGCGGCGTGCTGGCGGGGTTATCCGCGGGCTGGTCGCTGGCCGACGCCGTGACGCTAGGCAATGCGGTGGCGTCGTGGGTGGTCAGCCACCGCGGCGGCGACTGCGCACCGACGCGCGAGGAATTACTCCTCGCACACAAAAACGTATAAATCGCTGCGGCAGTAGCTGATGCTGTACTCAATCGGCCGCTGCTGCTGATCCAGCGCCACCTGTTTGATCACCAGCACCGGGATTTTGTCATCCATTTTGATGTGCGACTGAAACTCAGCGTCCGGCATCCGGGCGCTGACGCGCGAGCGGGTCCGCTGCGGGAAAATATGCTGGCTGCGGAAATAGTCATACAATGAAATCCCGATGTCGTCAGCGTCTGCAATCAGGTGCGACGGCACCCACGACTCTTCAATCGACACCGCTTCTTCATCCACATAACGAATGCGCTTGAGCAAAAACACCTCGCTTTTCGGTGCCAACGCCAGCTGTTCGGCGACCTCCAGCGGGCATTCGACGACCCGTTTGTTGACCCAGAGCGTGTCCGGCTTTTTGCCGCGCAGCACCACCTGCTGGGAAAACCCCCGCGCCTCTTTCAGGGAGTACTCAAAGATGTTGTTGATTTGCGTCCCGTAGCCACGGGCGCGCGTCACCACGCCTTCGTCTTCCAGCGTTTGCATCGCCTTTCGCACCGTAATGCGCGATACGCCGGTCAGCTGACTGAGGTCGCGTTCGCCGGGCAGAATATTGCCGTGCTCAAGCCAACCGCTGCGCACCGCGTTCTTCACCGTTTCGGCAAATTTCAGGTACAGCGGCATGTTGTCGGCGGCGGCGATGCGCTCGTTCAATTGGGCGAGAAGCCGGGTATGCGCTTGTTCCATCTCTGATTTTCCTGACAGACAGTTTCAGCCAGTATACTACCACCACGCGTGAAAATGATGCACCGGGCCAATTCCGTGACCGACCTCCAGAGAATCCGCCGCGGAAAGCGCCGCCGATAGCCAGCGCTTGGCTTCCGGCACCGTGTCCAGCCAGTTTGCGTGTCGCGGACGCAACGCCGCTAACGCCGCCGACAGCGTGCAGCCGGTGCCGTGCGTATTTTTGGTCTGAACGCGCGGGGCAGTGAACCGCGTTTCGCCCTCGACGGTAAACAGCCAGTCCGGGCTTTCGGCATCATCCAGATGACCGCCCTTCATCAGCACTGCTTCGCAGCCCAACGCCCGCAGCGCACGGCCCTGCTCGAGCATTTCGCGTTCATTTTTCGCGTGCGGGGCATCCAGCAGCGCGGCGGCCTCCGGCAAATTCGGCGTAATCAATGAAACCTGTGGCAGCAGCCGACTGCGCAACGTGGCGACCGCCGAGGCAGACAACAGCGGATCGCCGCTTTTCGCCAGCATCACGGTGTCGAGCACCACATTTTCGATGCGATAGCGCGCCAGGCGTTCCGCCACAGCTTCGACGATATCCGTTTCCGCCAGCATACCGATTTTGGTGGTGTCGATGCGCACGTCGCTGAACACGGAATCCAGCTGGGCCGCGACAAAATCGGGTTCGATGCGATATACCGACTGCACGCCGCGCGTATTCTGCGCCACCAGCGCGGTGACCACCGAACAGCCGTAAGCCCCCAGCGCCGAAAAGGTTTTCAGGTCGGCCTGAATGCCTGCCCCGCCGCTCGGATCGGTTCCGGCGATACTCAAGGCGTTAATCCGTTTCATGGCTGTCCCTCCACGTAAAGCGCATCGAGAAACGCGGCGACAAAACTGCCTGGCCCACAGCTGTTTTCGGTCGCCGCGCGCCCCGCGCGTTTCATCATGCCGCAAGCGGCAGCCACGTTGTCCAGGGCATCGCCCGGCAGCGCACAGCAGCCGGCGACTACGGCTGAAAGCGCGCAGCCGGTGCCGACCACCCGCGTCATTAACGCATCACCGCCGGGAATCATCAGCGTACGACGCCCGTCGGTGACGTAATCCACTTCACCGGTGACCGCAACTCGCGTTGAATATTGACGCGCCAGCGCCTGGGCTGCCGGTAATGCAGCGGCGGCGGTGTCGGTGGTATCGACCCCGCGGCCGCCGTGGCTCATGCCCGCCAGCGCCATGATTTCAGAAGCGTTGCCGCGAATCGCCGCCGGACGCAGCGCCAACAGCTGCTGACAAAATTCCGTCCGAAAACGTAGCGCCCCGACCGCCACCGGGTCCAGCGTCCAGGGCGTGTTGTTGGCGTTGGCACTGTCGACGGCTAAGCGCATGGCGTGCGCACGCTCCTGGGTCAGCGTGCCGACATTAATCAGCAACGCATCAGCGAGAGCGGCAAACTGCGGGGCTTCCTGGGCATCAATCACCATCGCCGGGGAGGCGCCCAGCGCCAGCAAAACATTGGCGGTGAACGTTTGCACGACGTCATTGGTCATGCAGTGAACGAGCGGCGAACGGTTACGAAAAAGGTATGAAGTGTGCGCGAGTTGCGTGGAACTTAGCAGGTCAGGTTGCATAGTATGCTCCTGCCAGTCGGTAAGAAGCGATACCCTGCGAGGGTCTCTGACTTCCCTACGCTGGCATTATCCAGATCAGGTGGTACGGGTATTTCTCAGCCTTCACAAAGAAGGGCACCCCGAGTCATTTAAATCAAAATCAATAGGTTGGAATTAATGTCTTTCATTAATCCCTGCTCAGGATAGTAAAGACCGCGAGGGGACTTGTAAACGGCAAAGGCGACCTCTTTCATAACGTCGATGAAAATTCACATAACGGGAATTTACTCATCTCTTCTCTCACCCATCCCCCTGACATTTGCTCATTTAACACAGATTTCCCTGATAGGATTTTCACAAATAACAGGTATTCTTAGCCGATCAGACCCAGGTCCCTTGTTGAGTGAAATTTCAGGTACATCCTTCTATGCGAAAAATGTTAAAAGTGCCGCTGCTACTGGCATTGTTGTCATGTTTGATGATCACACCTTTTCTGTCTCAGGCGGATGACAGCCCCGCGCAAACCGATGTGGAGCAACCGGTTAAGGTTAATGCCAACCTCGCGCTTCCCGCGCTGCAAAAACGCCTGGATACCCTGAAACAGCAAGTGTCTGCCGCGAAAGCGGATAAACAATTCACTACCCTGAACGATGAAGCGCAGAAGCTGGTTAGCGACGCCGACAAGCTCGCCGTGGCGCTGGCGCCGCAGCTGACACAGGTTCAGGCACAGCTTGATGTTCTCGGCCCACCGCCTGCGCCAGGCACTCTGACGGAAACCCCGCAGGTCGTTAGCCAGCGTAAACAGCTCAATAATAGTAAGACCCTTCTCACCACTCAGATTGAGCAAACGAAAGCCATCGGCGTCGGGGCGCAAAACTTGTCCGCGCAAATCTTTGGCTTACGCCGCGACGCGTTGAAAACCCAAATTGCGCTGAATACCGGCAGTATTCTGGGCGAGAAGTTTTGGGCGCCGCTTATCAATCCTGCTGAGAAAGATGCCGCACGCTTTGAAGATTTTGGTTCACAGGTTAGCGATGCCTGGGATCAGGCCTGGAGCGATGAATGGCGTTTTGGCTCCGGTTTCTGTTTACTCCTGGCGTTGATTATTGGTCTGTTCGGACGCATGGCACTGGATAAACCCGTCGGCTGGATGCTTCCCCGCTGGTTGCCGCAGGGGCGTTTCCGTCGCAGTTTTCTCGCCTGTTTCACCACACTCAGCACGATGTTCACGCTGGGTATCAGCATGCAGTTGCTGTGTCATATCTTCACCCGGTTACCGGATACGTCGCAGCCGGTGCTGGAGTTTGCCGATCAGCTCGTTGAACTCACCTATTTCTCGGCGATCATCGCCGGGCTTGGGATAGCCTTACTCTCTAACAGCCATCCTTCCTGGCGTTTGCCGGGCATTGCCGATTCGCTGGCAAAAACACTCGGTTCATTTCCTGTCCTGCTGGCCACGTTTATCTTTATCTTTGGCACGCTCGAGCAGCTCAACGCCCTTGTCGGGACCAGTATTGCCGCCACCCTGTTTGGCAACGGGCTGTCGGCCTTGCTGGTCGCACTCAATTGCCTGATAGCGCCGGTACGCGTTAACCGCATGCGTCGTAAAATGCGGGCCGATGGCGAACAAACGGAAGCGCGCTCTACGATTGCCGGCCTGATTCATCTGGTGATAAGCCTGACGGCGGTGGTCATTCTGGGTGCGCTGCTGATTGGTTACATCCCGCTGGCTCGCTTTGTTACCTTCGAGCTACTGTGGATTGGTCTGGTCGTTAGCTGCTTGTATCTGTTGATTCACTTCGTGGTCGATCTCTGCGAATGCGTATTCTCACCTTCCACGCAAAGCGGCAAAATACTCAAAAGTACGCTGAGTCTTAACGATCGACATCTGTCTCTCGCAGCCACGCTCTTCTCGGCCGTCGGTAAAACGTCGCTGTTGCTGATGGCCGCCATTGCGCTCCTCAACGGAACGTTCGGTAGCACCACGCCCGTGGAGTTGCTGAAAAAAATCGTGGATATCTGGGGAGGGGAAGGAATCGGTGGGATCAGCATTATCCCGGCGCATGCCATGAATGCTTTCCTGTGTCTGGTGGTCGGCTGGTACGTATTGCGCTCCACCCGTCGCTGGCTCGATAACGATTTCCTGCCAAAAACCATGATGGACCGCGGTCTGCGTGCCTCACTTGTCACGCTGTTCACTAACGTCGGCTACGTACTGATCATCATGCTGACGCTTTCGATGCTCGGCATCGAATGGAACAAGCTGGCGTGGATTGTTAGCGCCCTGTCGGTAGGTATCGGTTTTGGTCTGCAGGAGATTGTGAAGAACTTTATCTCCGGCCTCATTTTGCTGACTGAACGCCCGGTCAAAGTGGGTGATTTGGTGAGTATTAGCGGCGTCGAGGGGGATATTCGTCGGATCAACGTTCGCGCGACGGAAATCCAGTTGAGCGACAAATCGACGGTAATTGTCCCCAACTCGCAGCTTATCTCTCAGAACGTGCGCAACGCCACCATGGGTAACGCACAGGGTGTGGCGACCATCGCCCTGACCTTCCCTCTGGATATCGATCCTGAACAGGTGCGCAACCTGTTACTGATGGCTTATACCCTACACGAATCTATTCTGGATGCACCGGCACCGTCGGTCAGCTTTAAAGAGCTCGGACCGAACGGCATTGTGCTGAGCGTGACCGGTTATGTGAACAGCCCGCGCATGGTCAGCTCAACGCGCAGTGACCTGTTATACGAAATCCTCAAAATGCTTCGCGAGGCGGGTGTTAGCCTGAGTCAGACGCAAACGATGATCCTCGAGCAGCCGCACAAAGTGGTGACTGAGGAATAATAAAAAAACGGGGCTGATTGCCCCGTTGATTATTCATTGCTTCAGACGGTTGTGTCTTCCGGCTCTTCGCTGCCCTGATAGTAAAACTCACCCGCTTCGCAACGGAATTCTGAGAACTCCGCCGGGCGGCGGAAGTAGTACCCCTGCGCTTTCCCGCAGCCCAGTGCTTTGAGCTTCTTCATCACGTCTTCGTCTTCGATACCTTCGGCGATCAGCGGCACGTTAAAGCCGCTGGCCATCAAGATAAGCGAGCTGATTACCGACTGCGCTTTTTCATCGCCCATCACGCCGTGCACAAAGTTACGGTCAATTTTGATGCTATCGAACGGCAGCGCATGCAGGTACGAGAGGCTGCTGAAGCCGGAGCCAAAATCGTCCAGCGAGATTGAAATACCGTGGCGGCGTAAATAACTCAGCATTTTGCCAATGCGCTGCATGTCCTGCATCAGCACGCTTTCGGTAATTTCAATGCAGATATTGCTGTTCGCAAGGCCATGCTGGCGAATCGAATCCATCAGATGCCAGGCGAAATCTTGCTGTAACAGCTGGATAGCCGACACATTAATGTGCAGCAGGAAATCTTCCGGCGCACCGCGAGCAATCATTCCCGCCAATTCGCGACAGGCTTCTTCAATCACCCATTTGCCAAGCGGCACAATCAGGCCGCTCTCTTCCGCCAGCGGAATAAAGCGCGTCGGCGGAATGTCGCCCAGCGCCTCAGATTTCCAGCGAAGCAGACACTCACCTTCCCGGCAGCGGGCTTCGTCGTTCTGATCGATAATAGGTTGCAGAACCAGATGGAACTCACGCTGATGAATCGCATCGTTGAGATGCGCATGCAGCTTGATGTTGTACAGCTCTTTTTCGTACATTTCCTGCGAGAACAGCATGACCACGCCATTACCGAGCGCCTCTGCCTGCAGCAACGCCATGCCTGCACTACGACGAATAGCCGAGAAATTATCTTCGGTGATCGTCTCGATAACCATGCCCACATTGCCGGTATAGACGTATTTATTGTCGTTCGCCCGCTGTTCGTTGTCTTCACCCATGAACATCGATTCCATCACGCCGCGGTAGCGCAGGTAATCTTTTTGCTGATTCATCCCCGGGAACACCACCAGCAGTTTATCGGTCGTGTCGCGAGCAATCAGGATATCGGTCGGCAGCAGGTCGCGCAGTCGGGAAATAAACTCGTTGATAAAGGTATTAGCGAACTCAGTGCCCAGTGCATTCACGATGCTGTACATGTTATTGATATGGATGAGTCCGACCATATTGCGGCGTTTATAGAGCGAGGGTTGCTGGCGTAATCCCGCGCGGGTCCATAACGATGTGCCGTCATCCTCTTCAATCTTTTTACGCTGTGATTCAAAGGTTTCTGCCAGCTTATGTGACAGCGCCATAAAGGTCGTTTCCAGCGAGGCGATTTCCGGGAAATGGCGTTTCTCTTTGGAAGGCGTCCAACGGTGCGTCACCAGTTCGTCCGCTTTCCGCGCAATATCATTCAGAGGCCGCGTGGCGCGCGAGAGCACGAAACCCACCGCGAGGAAACCGAGTCCACAGGCGATAAACAGCACCAGCATGACCATGTGACCATAATTAAGCATGGACTCAGTGGTAGCCGTTGCCGGGCTCACAATGATCCCTTTCCAGTGCAGACGCGCTTCCTGATCCTGGACATCAAACGTGTCGGCATAGAAACGCTTACCGTTGACCAGAACTGACAGCATTCCAGGCTGTTTGCGCTGTGCCAGCGCCTTCCCGGCACTCACAATTTCCGGTACGCCCGTCTGGTCCAACGTTTTCAACGCCAGTTCGCGGCGACCATCCTTGATCCTGGATTGGGTCAGCGACGGCATTGATGAAGCCACCAGCTCATTTTTTTCGTTCACGATAAGCAGAATACTTCCCGGGAACGGTTTGAAACGCTCCAGATTTTTATCCAGCTCGGCAAAATGCAGTTCACTTGCTACCACACCCAGGAACGTCCCATTATGGTCAAAGCCCGGTGAACTCCAGGCGAGGCCTGCTGTTTTCTCTGCATCGTAATCACGGTAAGCGGGCGTCCAGTGCGAACGACGATCGTTCTCCACGGCTTTGTACCAAACGCGCGAGGTGGTATCGAAGGAGGGGATGACTTTTTCTACCGTCGAATCGAGGCTGTAATCACTAAGCAAAGTCAGCTGATTGTCGGTTAAGGCATCTTTTATGCCGAGAAAGTTTTCTTGCTGCCTGTTGTGCGAGATACCAATAAAATCACTATTGGTGCTGCCGAACTCAATCGTATTGAGATAGTCACGCTCGGAAAATACATCTGAGACGCTGTTGATAAACAGACCGCTGAGATCGCGCACCGTAAAGGTGCTGACATCCATCTGGCTCAAGGCATGAACCACAATCGCGTTCGACTGCTGGGGAACGTCGATGTAGTTGTTGACCGCCTGCGCGATGGTCTGCTTTTTCGAATTGAGGATTTCCTCACTGATGGTGTCGAGGAACGCGTAGCCAGCGTTGTTCAGGAACGTATACATGGTGGCGAGCACCACGCAAAACGTCAGCAACAGCGTTAATAAAATAGTCTTGGTCAACGACAGCGGATAGCTGTCGACGGAGAACTTTTCCTTCAGGATTTGCATATCTCGCCTCGGTTTCCGCTCAGACTGTTATTCAGGCTGCACAACAAACTGGCCATTTGCCGTGACAAAATCGGCAAACGGTTTTGGTCGTGAGTAATAGTATCCCTGCGCCAGGTCGCATCCCATTTCATGCAACTTGGCAGCCATTTCGGCGGTTTCTACCCCTTCCGCTACCAGCGGCACGTCGAAGCTACGTGACAGCATCAGTACCGAGGCAATGACCGCTTCACTTTTCTTGTCTTCCAGTACGTTTCTCACAAACCCACGGTCGATCTTCAGGCAATCAAACGGCAGGGAATGCAGATAAGACAGGCTTGAATATCCGGAACCGAAGTCATCGATCGCCACAGAAATGCCCAGGCGGCGAAGATACGCGAGGATCTCGACGATCCGATGAGTGTCATGCAGCAGCACGCTTTCGGTTATCTCGATGCAAATATTGTTGTTGTGCAGTTCATAACGATGAATGCACTCCAGCAGATGACGGGAGAAATCAGCCTGCTGCAACTGTACCGCAGAGATATTGATGTGCAGTTTGAAGTCAGACGGCGCGCCACGGGCGATAAATGTCGCAAGCTCACGGCAGGCGGTGTCGATAATCCATTTGCCCAGCGGCACTATCATGCCGGTGTGTTCAGCCAGCGCGATAAATTTATCCGGTGGCACGAAGCCCAGCACGTTGGACTGCCAACGAATCAGGCACTCGCCTTCCGTACACTGCACCTGTTCTGCAAACGGCACGATAGGCTGCAACACAAGGTGGAAACCTTCATTTTGCAGGTCATCGCGCAGCGCCTGGTGCAGACGCAGGTTGTTGACCTCTTCTTCACGCATTTCCGGCGTATAGAGATCGCACGCGCCATTGCGCTGATTCTGGGTATGCTGCACGGCAAGGCTGACATTACGCAGGCATTCGCTGAAGCTTTCTTCGGTCAGCGGTTCAATAATCATTCCCGCGTGACCGGTAAAGATGTGCGACTCATCCGCAATTTCCGGCGACTGTTCACGGAAAACGGAGGTGATAATGGTGCGATACCATGCCACGTCTTTGCTTTCATAAGTGCCAGCAAAGGCAACGATAAAGGTGTCTTCGCGATCGCGACAGCACAGCGCGCCTTCCGGCAGGATACTGCGCAGGCGTTCGCCAAAGGATTGAATAAACTCTTTCGCCAGGGCGCTGCCGAGCGCATTTTTCACGGAGTTGAAGTTGCTGACCTTGATCATGGCCAGCAGATTACGGTTGTCATACAGCGCAGGCGTGTGCATCAGGCCACCCAGCGTCAGGAAGCCCGTTTCCGCGTCTTCTTCAAGACTGGTACGCTGCATGCCCGCCGACGGTGTCAGCTCGGATATGCGTTCAAGCTCTTCATTGAGTGTGGCCAGTTCCGGGAAGGGCCGATTTTGAGTCTCTTTTTTCCACGGCTTAAATCCAATCTCTTTGACTTTCTCGACGGTCTCTTTCAGCGAGCCGGTAAATCGCAGGATGACCAGGCTAAGGGCCGCCATCAGCAGCAGAATAACCGTCGCGCTGGCGAGCATAATCATCAAATGCTGCTGCCGGGTCGTCGATATGGCCGCCTTATGCGGCGCAATCAGTACACCGTGCCATTTGAGCAGGTATTCGCTATCGCGTACGTCAAAAGTCGTCGCCAGGAAGCGTTGCCCATCAACGTGGAAAGAGGCCAATTTGTCGCAGTTACACTCTTCAGCGTCATGGGTCAGCGAAGACGGCAGCTTGTCAGGCATCATCGCGTTATCGGTGCTGGCCACCACATGTCGGTTTTCATCGAGAATCAGCAGAGAATAATCTTTATTTGGCAGCAGTTGCGCCAGATAAGCGTTCATTTTGGCGGGCATCAGTCCGCTGGAGACGACCCCTGCAAACTGCCCTTCTTTGGTGTAGACCGGCAGATGATAAGTTGCGATCTGCCCTTTAACGCCGGGTTCACTCATCCACCACGGATTACGCTGGTGTTGTGCAATGTGGAACCACGAGAAACTGTTAACGTTGAAATTGTTGACGGATTTAACGATGTTACTCTGCTCGCTAATCCCGCTGTAGGTGATTAACTGTGTCGGATCCTGCGGACTGCTACGCTCGAGGTAAATACGCCCGGTGGTGCTGTCACGTTTAACGGAGAAGTAATTCCCGTTGGCATCGGTCCAGGAGAAGCTTTGCATCGCTTGAATATCGGCAAAGGCCCGGGATCCTAAATAGACTAATTCAGGACGCACCATGTCATCGTTGACGACAGACTGGCCTCCCTGAAGGAATTTCTGCATCAGATGACTCAGCTGATGCGGATTGTTGAGAAAATCTCCCAGCTTGAGCTGAACCATTTCACTCTGTGTGTTTAACAACTGCTTATTCATCAGATTGCCCGCTTTACGGGACTGATAGTTGAGCAGACCGGTGGCGCACAGGATCATAACCAGTAGCGCGACCAGTAAAATTATCATCACACTTTTGAGTAAAGTGAATGGGTAGGCTTTCAGGGAAGTCTTTTCCATAGCTCGAGTGATTGCGTTAGCTCTAAACGTTGAAGAGGTAAAAATTAAAGGGTGGCGTCTGTCTTATGAGACAGAGGGCACCAGAAGTTTGTCCATGACTGCAGGTGCGGCAGAAGTGCGGTTTCGCCCTGCTTTTTTCGATTGATACAGGTATCGGTCGGCTTCGGAGAGCAGTTTGTCAAAAACATCAACCAACTGTCGCCGTGCAGCCTGGCCATGGCTCAACCCGATACTGACGGTCAGGGAAAGCGTGTCCCCTCCCCAGTTCACTTCCATCTGTTCAATCTCGGCGCGAATTTCTTCCGCCAGAAGGAAGCCGTTGTCTCCGCAGGCATCCGGCATTACGACGGCAAACTCTTCGCCACCCATGCGCGCCACAATGCCTTTCTCGCCCACCACGTCTTTCACCCGGCGAGCAAACTCGGTCAGTACGCTATCACCGCAATCGTGGCCGTGCGTGTCGTTGATGCTTTTGAAATGATCGATATCCAGGAGCAGAACGTTCAGGGCGGTATTGACCGTTTTTTCATCCTGCAAACGTAATTTTTCATACAGGCCATAACGCGAATGCACACGCGTCAGATAGTCGTAGTTGGCGCGGGCCGACAGTTGTTTAACCAGCATGTTGATGGCCTGTACACTCACGGCCACCATTACCGGGCTGATGGCAACAGAAGCAATCCCCATGCGCGCAGAAACAATCTGGGTGATGTGACCGCTGATACCGGAATACATCCAGTGAGAATTGACCACCAGGACTTCAGCGATACCGGTTAACTGTGTCAGCAAACACGTGACCGGAAGCGAATAACTGATCGCACACCAAATCAGCGCAGGCAGCGTAACGGCCAGACTGCCAATGCCCCCGCTATGCGCGGAGGCGGTGAAAGACAATACCAACAGGACAATCGGCATCACCTGGAGAATATCGAATTTTTTGGGCACCAGACTCCCATTCCAGGTCAGCAGGAAAGGAAGGACCAACACGCTGGTAGAAAATTGCTCACTAAACCAGACGGAATAGACTTCGAAGAAAGATTGATGGGACGTCAAACCAAAGCCGTAGCTTCCGAGGAGAGAGCAAAATAAGGCGCTCAGCAAACAGTAACTGTAGAGACGCAGGACGTTAATTTTCAGCTGCTCGTCCGGACTTTTTTTCTCATATAAAATGGCTTTCGTCAGAATAATGACGAACAAAATATTAGACAGCGTAATCAGGATTGAACCCGGATCGTTATTTCCGGACGCAACGTTACCCACCAGCACAACGAATAAACAGATGAAATAGTTATGCGGTCGATTAAAAAAGGGGAACCTTAAAAACACACCAACCAATAACGCATTTAGCGGCCAGAAAAGCGCCATATGCCCAGTTTTCAGCAGGAGGCTGCTGGCAAAAAATAGCACTAGCGTCGTCACCATCAGGGCGATGGTGTTAAAAAGCATATTTTCTTCCTTCAATACCGTTGAAGGATGAATCGTCAATTTATGCATGGGTCACTGGCTACTCTGGGATATCTGCCTGGTGCAGACAGGTTTAGCGTACAGAGAATACGCATCCACGCGTAGGGCCACAAACACAAACAGGTTCAAAAATAAACATTAACAATATTATTAAGGATGTAATTGGAATGTTAACCGTAATATTTCGACTGATGCGCGACAGCAAACAAAATGAAATCATTGCTTATTATCGCGACAAAAATCGGTTAACGATCCGGCAGATATTGCATTATTGTGGCGCATTTTTCCGACACCGCGTCATACAATAAACGCACCGCTGTCGAGAGCTGTTTTCGGTGCGGGCAAATCATATTCAGCGGCACCTTATCCCCCTGATAATCCGGTAGAATAATGTTCAGTCGCCCTTGGGCAATATCGTCGCTGACGTCGAGCCAGGATTTATTGGCAATCCCCTCGCCCGCGATGGCCAGTCGTCGAATGACCTCGGCGTCGTCGCTCATCACGCTGCTGTTGACCTGAACTTCCTGCATCTGCCCGTCGCGTAAAAACGTCCAGCGATCGTAAACGCGCCCGCGCAGAATATAGGTCAGCACGTCGTGCTGGCGGAGTTCCTCCGGCGTTTTTGGCACCTCGTGACGCGCAATCCATTCTGGTGACGCCACGAGCACACGGCGGTTTTCAGACGCGACCGGTAAAGAAATAAAGGACGCATCATCGTTATTACCGTAGCGAAACGCGACATCCACCGGATCCTTGAACACGTCGGTCAGGCTGTCGGAAAAGAGTATCCGCAGGCGCAGCGCCGGGTGACGTTGACGAAAAGCCTGAAACACCGACAACAGCAGGTTGCGGCCAAGATCAGACGGCACGGCAATCTGCAACGTACCGCGAACTTCATCTTCCGGGGCCTGTATTTGTTGCAGCCCGGCATGCAGGGTGTCGAGCATTTGGGTGGCGAAAGGCAGCCAGGTTTCCCCTTCCGGTGTCAGGCGCAGGCTGCGAGTCGAACGGGCAAATAAGCGGATATTGAGGTGCGTTTCCAGGCGCTTAATCGCCGCACTCACCTGCGCAGGCGGCAGCCCCACCTCGCGCGCCGCTTCGCTAAAACTCCCCAACGCCGCCGCGCGAACAAATAACGTTAAATCTTCCAGTCTGAGCATTTCTCTCTCCTGCTGATAACTCTGTGCATTGTAAGCACAAAACCCGGAATCGTCTCAAAATGCCTGACAGCCGCGCCAGCAGCTGCCTTACGCAGTATTCTTTCGAGGTTTGCTTACACTTTGTGCCCGTAAAGAGCTTGCCAGCAGGCGGTTTCATCGGGAATGATACGAGGCGATAAATTTAAGTCCAGGCTGTCTAGCAAATGTATGTGTGGAGAAGGTATGCGTAAAACAAAAATGATGCTTCTGGGCGCACTGCTGGCGACAGCTGGTGCGGTATCAGCTGCACCGGCAACTGTGCCAACTTCTGGGATTCAGAAATACGAGTTAAAAGAATTTATTGCTGATTTCACCCATTTCAACATCGGTGATAGTGTGCCAGCAATGTACCGTTCGCAAGAATACAACATCAAACAGTGGCAGTTGCGTAATCTGCCAGCCCCGGATGCGGGTAGCCACTGGACCTACATGGGCGGCAACTACGTCCTGATTGGCGACACCGACGGCAAGATTATGAAAGTCTACGATGGTGAGATTTTCTATCATCGTTAATGCTGCAAGCTGTGAGCGTTAATCGTGACGCTCACAGTGTCTTCTGAATTAACCTGGAGAACGTGATGATCATTCGCCCAGGACATCCTTCTGACCGTCCTTTCCTTCGCACCTTATACCTTCACGCACGTAAAATTAGCTGGCCGTGGGCCGACAGTAGCGACTGGCAGCTTGAAGATTTTGATGCCGCCACGCTCGATGAAACCGTGTGGGTGGCTGAAATTGACGGGCACCGCGTCGGGTTTGCTTCCGTCTGGGAAAACAATAATTTTCTGCATAATCTGTTTGTTGACCCCGACTGGCAGGGTCAGGGCGTGGGTGCCGCGCTGCTTGAGCAGGTGCAAAAGACCTTTACCAGTACCGGTGCGCTGAAATGCCTGATTCAGAATGAACAGGCGTTAACGTTTTACCATCATCATGGCTGGCATACCGAGGCCCGCGGCGCGTCACCGGAGGGCGATTACTGGTTATTGCATTACCGTCTCCCTTGACGCCCCATCCGCATACATTTTTATCATTCAATTTTGGGAGCTTCCTTCAGGGATTAGCCCTTGTCAGCGTCACTTCAGAGCTTACAATGCACTGTATATATAACCAGTCACCGCCACACTCTGGAGAAGACCATCATGGAAGCGCCCGCCGTCTGGACCCACCCTCTACTCTATGTTGACATAGAACCCCAAACTGACTTTGCCGAAGCCGCCGCCCACTGCGAGAAGCTGGCCGCCGGTGCGCTCGATACGGAGCACTTGCCAACGCAGCATGAGCTTTACCAACGGCTGCACGAATGCCTGACCCAGTTACAGCCCACGCTGCTTGAGCCTATTGATGAAAATCAGATGGCGCAGTTTACCGTCAGCACCCTGCCCCGCTCTCGCCCGACCATGGACACGGAGAGCGAACTGCTGTGCGAGTATTGTCTGGCGCTGAGCCACTTGTTGTCTGGCAACCCGCTGAGCATGAGTGTCGAAGAGACCTTGCAGGGGTTGCTGTATGAGCTGACCGCGTTTATGACCGATACCATGCTGGCCCCGCGCTGGTTATCCACCCCGCAGGGGTTGCAGCCTATCCGCTGAAAAAGGCATAAAAAAAGCCACCCACGGTGGCTTTCTGTTCAGCACGCAACGTCTGCGAGCAAGCGCTTACACAGCGCGGAAGGCAATCTCACTGGGAATGACTTCGCCCTGCCAGTAAAGCTGAGCGGCCACGCGGCCTGCCAGTTGGCGATACAGAGTGGTGAATTCACTGTCCGGACGCGCGACGACCGTTGGCGTGCCGCGGTCGAGATCTTCACGCAGGCTGATATGCAGCGGCATCTGCCCCAGCAGCTGGGTGTGATACTGCTGTGCCAGACGTTCTGCCCCACCGGTGCCAAAAATGGGCTCGTGGTGACCGCAGTTGCTGCACACGTGCATGCTCATGTTCTCGACGATACCGAGCACCGGCACTTCGACTTTCTCGAACATCACGATGCCTTTTTTGGCATCGATCAGCGCAATGTCCTGCGGGGTAGTGACCACCAGCGCGCCGGTTACCGGAATGTTCTGCGCCAGCGTCAGCTGAATGTCACCGGTGCCTGGCGGCATATCCAGTACCAGATAATCGAGATCTGGCCACATTGTTTCTTGCAGCATCTGCAACAGCGCTTTGCTGGCCATCGGGCCACGCCAGACCATCGCGTTGTCATCGGTCACCAGATAACCAATCGAATTGGTGGCCAGATTGAACTTCATGATTGGCGCCATGTGGGTGCCATCAGGGGATGTAGGCCGTTCGCCTTCTGCGCCGATCATCATCGGCACGGACGGGCCGTAAATGTCGGCGTCAAGAATGCCGACTTTTGCGCCTTCAGCAGCCAGCGCCAGCGCCAGGTTTACTGCGGTAGACGATTTACCCACGCCGCCTTTGCCAGAACTCACGGCAACGATGTTCTTCACACCGTTAATGCCCGGCTGATTCTTAACGCGTTTCAGCGTGGCAATCGAGTGCGACAGCTTCCAGTCGACCGCTTTCGCACCGGTAATACGCAACAGGTCAGCGCTGCACTGCTCTTTCAGCTCTTCAAACGCGCTCTGCCAGGCGAACGGCATCTGGATTTCAACGTGAATGGTGTCATCGAGCCACGCCACATGGTGCAACGCTTTAAGGGCCGTAAGGTTGTGTTTCAGGGTTGGGTGCTGAAAATTGGCCAGCGTACCCGCGACCATCGCACGCAGACGCTCCGGGGATTTGGCCTGGGATTGTGAATTCATCCCGACTCCTTTGTCGTTATTCTGGAAGAACTAATTGTAACTGCGAGTGCGGCGCGGGGGTAACAATTATTCAGATATGGATTAATGTCCCACTCGCGTAGCGGATTATTTGGCGTTTTGGTAATATCGACACCCCCTTCAAAAGCAGGAAGTAATGTTCACTATGACTCAAGTCGCGAAAAAAATTCTGGTAACGTGCGCACTGCCGTACGCCAACGGCTCCATCCACCTCGGTCATATGCTGGAGCATATCCAGGCTGATGTCTGGGTCCGTTACCAGCGAATGCGCGGCCACCAGGTCAATTTCATCTGCGCCGATGACGCCCACGGCACGCCTATCATGCTGAAAGCTCAGCAGCTTGGCATCTCCCCAGAGCAGATGATTGCCGAAATGAGTCAGGAACATCAGACCGATTTCGCCGGCTTTAACATCAGCTATGATAACTACCACTCAACGCACAGCGATGAGAACCGTGAGCTGTCCGAGCTTATCTACGGCCGCCTAAAAGAGAACGGTTTTATCAAAAACCGCACCATCTCTCAGCTTTACGATCCGGAAAAAGGCATGTTCCTGCCGGACCGTTTCGTGAAAGGCACCTGCCCGAAATGTAAATCCCCGGATCAGTACGGCGATAACTGCGAAGTGTGTGGCGCGACTTATAGCCCAACCGAGCTTATCGAACCGAAATCCGTGGTATCCGGTGCTACGCCGGTAATGCGTGAGTCTGAGCACTTCTTCTTCGACCTGCCATCCTTCAGCGAAATGCTTCAGGCATGGACCCGCAGCGGCGCGTTGCAGGAGCAGGTCGCGAACAAAATGCAGGAGTGGTTCGAGCACGGTCTGCAGCAGTGGGATATCTCCCGCGATGCGCCGTACTTTGGCTTTGAAATCCCTGGCGCACCGGGCAAATACTTCTACGTCTGGCTGGACGCGCCCATTGGTTACATGGGTTCCTTCAAGAACCTGTGCGACAAACGCGGCGATACCACGAGCTTTGACGAATACTGGAAAAAAGATTCCGACGCCGAGCTGTATCACTTCATCGGTAAAGACATTGTTTATTTCCACAGCCTGTTCTGGCCTGCGATGCTGGAAGGCAGCGGTTTCCGTAAGCCGACCAACCTGTTCGTCCACGGCTACGTAACGGTGAATGGCGCGAAGATGTCCAAATCTCGCGGCACCTTCATCAAGGCCAGCACCTGGCTGAACCATTTTGATGCCGACAGCCTGCGTTACTACTACACCGCGAAGCTCTCTTCTCGCATCGACGATATCGACCTGAACCTGGAAGATTTCGTACAGCGCGTGAACGCCGACATCGTGAATAAAGTCGTGAACCTGGCATCCCGTAATGCGGGCTTCATCGCCAAACGCTTCGACGGCGTGTTGGCGGCGGAACTGGCTGACCCTGAGCTGTACAAAACCTTCATCGACGCCGCACAGTCCATTGGCGACGCATGGGAAAGCCGTGAATTTGGTAAGGCCGTGCGTGAAATCATGGCGCTGGCTGACCTTGCCAACCGCTATGTTGACGAACAGGCTCCGTGGGTAGTGGCAAAACAGGAAGGCCGCGATGCCGACCTGCAGTCCATCTGCTCCATGGGTATCAACCTGTTCCGCGTGCTGATGACCTACCTGAAGCCGGTGTTGCCGATGCTGTCAGAACGGACCGAAGCGTTCCTGAATACCGAACTGAGCTGGAACAGCATTCAGCAGCCGCTGCTTAGCCACAAGGTGAACACCTTCAAAGCGCTGTATAACCGCATCGACATGAAGCAAGTTGAAGCGCTGGTTGAGGCGTCTAAAGAAGAAGTCAAAGCCCTGAGCGCGCCGGTGACTGGCCCGCTGGCGGATGACCCGATTCAGGAAACCATCACCTTTGACGATTTCGCCAAAGTCGACATGCGCATTGCGCTGATTGAAAACGCGGAGTTTGTTGACGGTTCTGACAAGCTGCTGCGCCTGACCCTGGATATCGGCGGTGAGAAACGCAATGTCTTCTCCGGGATCCGTTCTGCGTATCCTGATCCACAAGCGCTGATTGGTCGCCTGACGGTGATGGTGGCAAACCTTGCGCCGCGTAAAATGCGCTTCGGTATTTCCGAAGGGATGGTGATGGCCGCAGGCCCTGGCGGGAAAGATATTTTCCTGTTAAGCCCGGACAGCGGTGCGCAGCCAGGTCAGCAGGTTAAATAATGAAGAAGGCCGGATGATTATCCGGCCTTTTTTATGCGTCTTTTAGGCTTTCTTTTCAGGCTTCGGATTAAAACGAGCCGTCAATCCTCGCAGGAAATAGCGCAAGAACTGATCGCCGCATTCGCGGTAATTTTTATGATCTGGCGCGCGCATCATGGCGGTAATTTCCGGCATCGACACGCGGAACTGCTGCTCGGTCAGAATAGCCAGAATATCATCGGTTTTGAGTGAGAACGCGATACGCAGCTTTTTCAGCACCAGGTTATTGGTCATGCGGCGTTCTGTCACCAGCGCCGGGGCAGATTCATCTTTCCCGCGCTTGTCGTAGATAAGTCCGTTGAGCAACAGCGACAGCATTATGTCCGGGCAGCGCTGAAAACCGGCGTCGTCTTCTTTACGCACCCAGGCATCGATCATCTCTGGGGTGGCAACGGCTTCCGCCAGCGCCCACAGGCGAACCAGCCCGGCATTATTGGTTTTCAGGATGTAGCGCAGGCTACGGATGATATCGTTACTGATCATAGCGTCTTAAACTTGTATTTGGACAAAGGCGAAGTGTACCAGTTTTACAGCCCTAACGCCTCTTTCAGACTCTTAAGATAGCGACGGCTCACCGGCACGGTTTGTCCGGCACGCAGCAATAACTCCGCCTGACCGTTCTCTTCCAGGCGAATCTCTTTCAGGTGCGACATATTCACCAGATGCTGACGATGACAGCGTAACAGCGGCGTGCGGCTTTCCAGGGTGCGCAGTGTCAGCTCGGTGTAACCTTCTTTACCCGCACCGTCGGTGACATACACGCCGCTCATACGACTGCTGACAAACGCCACATCTTCCATCTGCAGCAGCCAAATCCGGCTATGCCCAGTGCAGGGAATGAATTTCAGCGCCTGCTGGCTTTCGCCGAACACCGAGATATCCTGCTGGCAGCGCTCCTGGCGCAGACGCCCGAGGGTTTTATCCAGCCGCTTCTCTTCGATAGGCTTGAGCAGATAATCAAAAGCGTGTTCTTCAAACGCCTTCACCGCGTATTCGTCAAAGGCGGTGAGAAACACCACCCACGGACGATGCTCCGGGTCGAGCATGCCGATCATTTCCAGCCCGCTAATACGCGGCATCTGAATATCGAGAAACACTACGTCGGGCCGCAAATGATGCACCGCACCAATGCCTTCTACCGCGTTGTCGCATTCGCCCACGATTTCAATATCGGCCTGCTTCTCCAGCAAAATGCGCAGATTTTCCCGCGCCAGCGGCTCATCATCGACAATTAATACCTTCAGCATGCATTTTCCTCCACAGGCAGTCGCAGGGTAATACGGGTAAAAATATCCGGCTCGCAAGTGACGGTTATCCCGCATTCGTCGCCGAAGCGCGCGCGCAGCCGTTTATCCACCAGCGTCATGCCCAGGCCGCTTGCCTGAGCGTCAGGTTGATACAGCCCGGCGTTATCTTCAATATCCAGCTGCAGCCAGCGCTGATGCAGGCTCGCCTGCACCGTGATTTCGCCGATCCCCAGATGCTGCGAGGTGCCGTGTTTAATCGCATTTTCCACTATCGGTTGCAGGGTAAAGGCCGGTAGCTGGTGATGCGCCAGCGCGGGCGGCACGTTGAGATGCACCTGCAACCGCGCCTGGAAGCGCGCTTTCTCAATTTGCAGATACGCATTCACGTGCTCAATTTCATCGGCGAGGGTGACGATTTCCGACGGGCGTTTGAGATTTTTGCGAAAGAAGGTCGACAGATATTGCACCAGCTGCCCGGCCTGTTCGCTGTCGCGGCGGATCACCGCTTTCAGGGTATTCAGGGCGTTAAACAGGAAATGTGGATTGACCTGGGCATGCAGCAGCTTAATTTCTGACTGGGTCAGCAGCGCCTTTTGCCGCTCGTACTGCCCGGCAAGAATCTGTGCCGACAACAACTGGGCGATGCCCTCTCCCAGCGTGCGGTTGATGGAACTGAACAGACGGTTTTTGGCTTCATACAGTTTAATGGTGCCAATCACCCGCTGATTTTCGCCACGCAATGGGATAACCAGCGTCGAGCCGAGTTTGCAGTTGGGGTGAATCGAACAGCGGTACGGCACTTCATTGCCGTCGGCGTACACCACTTCCCCACTGTCGATGGCTTTCTGGGTATAGCGCGAGGAAATCGGTTTGCCGGGCAAGTGGTGATCGTCGCCGATCCCGGTAAATGCCAGCAGCTTTTCACGATCCGTTATCGCCACCGCGCCGATATCCAGCTCCTGAATCAGCACCTGCGCCACCCGCATGCTGTTTTCTTCGTTAAAGCCCTGGCGCAAGATCCCTTCGGTCGAGGCCGCCACTTTTAACGCGGTGGTGGAAAACGCCGAGGTGTATTTCTCAAACATCGCCCGTTTGTCGAGCAGGATGCGCATGAACAGCGCGGCGCCAACGGTATTGGTGACCATCATCGGCGCGGCAATGCTTTGCACCAGATGCAGCGCGTCGCTGAACGGACGGGCAATCAGCAGGATAATCAGCATCTGCACCATTTCGGCGACGAAGGTGACTACGCCCGCGGTCAACGGATTAAAGACCTTATCGCTGCGTCCACGCCGTACCAGCACGCTGTGCACCAGCCCGCCCAGCAGGCCTTCCACAATGGTCGACACCATACAACTCAGCGCGGTCATTCCACCCATCGAATAACGGTGTAGCCCGCCGGTCAATCCGACCAGGCCGCCTACCACTGGGCCGCCGAGCAGGCCGCCCATCACCGCGCCGATGGCACGGGTGTTGGCTATCGAATCTTCGATGTGCAGACCGAAATAGGTCCCAAGAATGCAAAAAATGGAGAACGTGACGTAGCACAGCAGCTTGTGAGGCAGACGGACGGTGACCTGCATTAACGGAATGAACAGGCGCGTTTTGCTCATCAGCCAGGCGATAACCAGAAACACGCACATCTGCTGAAGCAGCAGCAACACCAGATTAAATTCGTACATACCTGCAAACCACATAAGCTTTGAAAGCGCGTAACATACACGTTGTAACCCGCTGTTTCCTTGACCGCCCGGGCAAAACGCGAAATTCCTGCTGTCGATCACACTTTTTACTGACCTTGCGCGGCTTTTTTGAACAAAAAACGATCAGATTTTCCTGGTTCGACGAACACCGTCTACAGTTATGATGGGGATGCGCGAGCTGAGGTGAGAGATGGCGCTTTACACGATAGGTGAAGTGGCTCTGCTTTGTGATATTAATCCGGTGACGCTGCGTGCCTGGCAGCGGCGTTACGGACTGTTAAAGCCCCAGCGAACGGATGGTGGGCATCGGCTGTTCAACGACAGTGATATCGACAGGATTCGTGAAATCAAACGCTGGATAGAAAACGGCGTGCAGGTCAGTAAAGTCAAAACGCTGCTTATTGAAGCCACCGCCGAGCAGCAAAGCGGCTGGCGAGATCATCAGGAAACCCTGCTGCGCTTTTTGCAGAGCGGCAATCTCAACCGGCTGCGGCTGTGGATCAAAGAACGCGGACGCGATTACCCCGCCCAGACGCTGGTTTCCCATCTGTTCATTCCGCTCAGGCTACGCCTGCAAAGCTCCCAGCCCACGCTACAAACCCTGTTAAGCGTGCTGGATGGGGTGCTGATCAACTACATTTCGGTCTGTATGGCCTCGGCGCGAAAACGCCAGGGACGCGATGCGTTGGTGGTCGGCTGGAACATTACCGACACCACCCGCCTGTGGCTCGAAGGCTGGGTCGCCTGCGAACAAGGCTGGCGCGTGGACGTGCTGGCGCACTCACTACACCAGCTGCGCCCGGAACTGTTTGACGGCCAGACCCTGCTGGTGTGGTGCGGTGATAGCTCCACCGTTGGGCAACAGACACAGTTGCAACAGTGGCACGATCAGGGGCTAAACGTGGTGCGACTGGGAAATTAAGGGTTCATTAACAAGCGTGCTTCATCATATAATCGGCGGGTTAACATAAGGAGCACATGATGAAACCTGCCAAACTGGCTATGATCACCCTCTTCGTTCTAATGGCCGTGGGCGGCGTTGGCGGCGTAATGCTTGCGGGCTACTCCTTTATCGTCCGCGGTGGTGTCGGCTGAGTAACGTCGCCAGACGCTCAAACGCCCGGTCAGCCAGGATTGCCGCCAGCGCGACCAGCACCGCTCCCTGAATCACATACGCCGTATTAAACCCGCTTAGGCCGATAATAATCGGCGTCCCGAGCGTATTCGCCCCCACCGTTGACGCAATGGTCGCGGTGCCGATATTCACAATGACCGAAATGCGGATCCCGGCGATCATCACCGGCGCGGCCAGCGGCAGTTCCACTTTCAGCAGTCGCTGCCAGCCATTCATTCCCATGCCCTGCGCCACGCTCAATACGCTCGAGGGCACCGACGCCAGCCCTGCCAGTGTGCCCTGTAAAACAGGCAAGATACCGTACAGGATCAGCGCAATAATCGCCGGTTCACGGCCAAACCCCATCACCGGCACGGCAATCGCCAGTACCGCCACCGGTGGAAACGTCTGTCCCATCGCGGCAATGGTTTCCACCAGCGAGCGAAATTCACGGCCCGCCGGGCGCGTCACCGCAATCCCGGCCCCCACGCCAACCACCGTTGCCACCAGACTCGACACGCCCACCAGCGAGAAATGCGCCAGCGTCAGCGACCAGAAACTTTGCTGCTGATAGACCGGCCGCGGCAGTTCAGGGAACATCGCGCTGAACAGCGGCCCGCTGTAAGGCATCAGCGCCAGAAGCGCGATAAACAGCAGCAACAGCCAGACAAGCGGATCACGCACGACCTTCACGGGAGTCCTCCCCACGCAACAGATCGGCAAAATGCAGCGATCCGCACGGCGTACCGTCATCGTTTACCACCGGCAGCACTTCGCTGCGGCGCGCCACAAACAATGACAACGCCTCACGCAGCGACATTGACGCCCGCAGCGGTTCACCTGAAAGGTGCTCTTCGTGACGGACATAGTCCCCGACGCCGCGCAGCGACAACAGCCGCACGCCCAGCTCACTGCGGCCAAAAAACTCACGGACAAAATCGTTTTCCGGCGCGGTCAGCATCGACAGCGGCGTGCCCTGCTGAACCACTTCGCCGTTATCCATTAACACCAGATGATCGGCCAGACGCAGCGCTTCATCGATATCGTGCGTTACCAGCACAATGGTGCGGCCGAGCAGCTGATGAATGCGGCGCATCTCTTGCTGTAACGCCCCGCGCGTCACCGGGTCGAGTGCGCCGAAGGGTTCATCCATCAGCAACACTTCAGGATTGGCCGCCAGCGCGCGGGCCACGCCGACGCGCTGCTGCTGACCGCCAGAAAGCTGATGCGGCAGGCGATCGCGCAAAGACGCATCCAGCCCCAGCAGCGCCATCAGTTCATCAACGCGCTCATTGATGCGCGCCCGGGTCCATTTCTGCAGCTGCGGCACGGTGGCAATGTTTTGCGCCACCGTCCAGTGAGGAAACAGGCCAATCGACTGGATGGCGTAGCCCATCCTGCGGCGCAGGGCCAGCACCGGCTGCTGGCGAATATCTTCCCCGGCGAAGCGAATGGTGCCGCTGTCATGCTCCTCCAGGCGATTAATCATCTTCAACGTGGTGGATTTTCCAGAACCTGAGGTTCCGATAAGCACCGAAAAAGCGCCCTCTTTCAGATTTAAATCGAGGTTTTTCACCGCCGCTTTGCCGTCAAAGATTTTGCTTACCTGCTGAAATTCAATCATGGGCTTCTCCTCCCAGTAAGGCTATCCACAGGCTGAACAGCGCATCCACCACCACCGCCATCGCAATCACCGGGATCACGCCAAGCAACACCAGGTCCAGCGCACTGCTCAACAAGCCCTGAAATACTAATGCACCAAAGCCACCCGCGCCGATCAGCGCCGCCACCACCGCCATACCAACCGTTTGTACGGTGACCACCCGCAGGCTACGCAACAGCACCGGCAGCGCCAGCGGCAGCTGGACTTTCCAGAAGCGCTGGGCCTGGCTCAGGCCCATTGCCGCCGCGCTTTCGAGCACGTCTGCTGCAACCTGCTGCATACCGGCAACCACGCCTCGCACCAGCGGCAGCAGTGCGTACAGCACCAGGGCAATCAGCGCAGGCGTCAGACCAGTACCGCCAATGCCCCACGACGACAGCCATGGGAAATGTTTCACCAGCCCGGCGAGCGGCGCAATCAGAAGGCCGAACAGGGCCACGGAGGGGATCGTTTGAATAATATTGAGGACGGTGAAAACGCGGGTTTGCCGCCCCTGATGACGCCAACACCACAGTCCGAGAGGCACGCCAATCAGCAGGCCCGGCAGCAGCGTGCCGAACAGCAAAATCAGATGCTGCTGCAATGCACTGTCGAATACGTCCTGACGGTTGAAATACTCTTTCATCAGCGACAGTGAATCGAGTTCACCGTACCACAGCAGCGCCACCGGGATAATCCAGATTTGCGCATTCAGCAGCCAGCGCCACAGCGATTTCTGGGTGAGCCGCCGAATCGCATCGCTGCAAATCAACAGCGCCACCGCCAGCCACAGCCACAGGCCACTGCCGGGCGAGGTGCGCGCCAGTGAGCTGCCGCTTTGTGCCAGCGTCGTCGCCGCTTTACCGCTACTCCATAGCAGAAGAATAAACAGGAGCTGCGCCAAAACCAGCGTCAACGCCAATGCCCCCCGACCTTGTAGCAGGCTCAAGCCCACGAAAGCCATCGGCACGATAAGCAACAGCGCAGGTGGGAAAGCCCAGATTTGCCACAGCTGGCGGCTTTCGCCCGAGACCAGCCGGTTAGCGGCATAATTCACGAAGGGTAACGCCGCGGCTGCCAGTGCAATGAGCACCAGCAGCAGCAGAACCCGGTTATGACAGGATATTCGCACGTACTTACTTCACCAGTCCTTGTTGTTTCAGCCAGTCAGCGGCCACTTTCTTCGCATCCAGCCCTTCCACCGCGATGCTGGCATTCAGTTTTTGCAGCGTTTTCGCATCCAGTTTTTCAAACACAGGTTTCAGCCATTCCGGGATCTGCGGATAAGCTTTCAGCACCGCCTCGCGAATTACCGGGGTCGGGGCATAAATGGGCTGAACGCCTTTCGGGTCAGTCAGCGTTTGCAGACCCAGCGCCGCCACCGGGCCATCGGTGCCGTAGGCCATCGCCGCGTTCACGCCGGAAGTTTGCTGCGCCGCCGCTTTGATGGTCACCGCCGTGTCGCCACCCGCCAGCGACAGCAGCTGACCCTGGTCGAGTTTGAAATCATAGGCTTTTTCGAAGGCGGGCAGCGCGTCCGGACGCTCAATAAATTCTGCCGACGCCGCCAGTTTAAAGGTGCCCCCCTTTTTCAGGTAGGCGCTCAAATCCGCCAACGAAGTGAGTTTGTTCTTTTCTGCCATATCCTGGCGCACCGCGATGGTCCAGGTATTGTTCGCCGGGGACGGCGTCAGCCAGATAAGTTTGTTCTGCTCGGCATCGAGTTTCTTCACTTTCTCGTAGCCCTGTTGCGCATTCTTCCACGCCGGGTCGTTATCATCCTTAAAGAAGAATGCCCCGTTACCGGTGTATTCCGGATAGATATCCAGCTCACCCGAGGTAATCGCGCCGCGCACCACTGGCGTGGTACCCAGTTGAACTTTGTTTACAGTTTTCACGCCGTGGTTATCCAGCACCTGCAAAATGATGTTGCCGAGCAGCGCCCCTTCGGTATCAATCTTAGAGCCTACCTTTACCGGTTCAGCCGCATGCAGCGGCAAGCTCAGCGCAGCCAACAGCGAAACGCCCGTCATCCACTTCGTTTTATTGTGCATTCTCGTTTCCTCATAAGCCTGCGTTTACAGGAGGTTAGAGAAAGCGTAGACCTGAATCAACGATTTATCATGAAAATAAGTCATTTCCTGAAACGATGCTAAGCCATCTCAGATAACGCATAACGTGCCTGTTTTTTTTGCAATTTATTAATTGTTTTCTTTTCATTCATAGAAAAACATTAAGTATTCGAATGGTTACGTAAAATAATCTACAAACAGATTAATAAATGATATAAAACGCTAACTTCCAATCCTCTTGCAAATTAAGATGTTAAGAATCATCCTAAGTGATTAAAATTATCATTACATCTTCTTAAAGTTGATTCTAACCAGAAAGGAGTAATACGCACATCTGGGAATCATTTTCCCAGGCTTGCATATTGCATTCACCAGATGGACCCGTGAGATGAAATTCCTTTTTAATAATCACGTTATATTCGATTCTGATACCGGATCGCTGGCTGTTCATGATGAACAGGACGATCCGGTTCAAATCTCAAACCCCACCAAACGTTTATTACTGCTGCTCCTGAACCATCAGGGCGAGGTCGTCAATCGTGAGGTTATATTTAAAAAAGTCTGGGATGACTTTGGGATGGTATCCAGCAATAACAATCTCAATCATTGCATTAGTAAATTACGACGAATACTCCGTATTTTAGGCCTGGAAGATGAGGTCATCACCACCGTCCCGAAAATCGGCTTTATGTTTCAGGAAGAAATACAAATAGAAGCGTTACCCGAGCCGCCTGATGTTATGCAGGATGAGCCGAGAATAAGAGATACTTCCGCGCCTGAATCCCCCGCTTCGCTGAAAACGGAGCAGCCAGCGACGCCATCATTGCGCCCGGCGAATATGATGAACTGGCTATCGATGGTGATCGCCATGACCACGCTGATTGCCTCTGCCTGGTTCTGGTACAACAACCGGCCGCTGGACAGAAAAGAAGTGTTTATGGGCAAAGCCGGAACCTGCAGCGTGATGGTGTCAGAACAATTGCTGCATAACGGGGACGCCGTCAGCTTTAAAAGTGGACTGATGCGATATGCCCAGGACCTGAACCCGCAGTGCAACAGCGATCAGTATCTGCTGGTGATCAAAAGTCGATCGTATAAAACCTGGAGCCAGGAACTGTCCCGCCTCTACTTTATGCGCTGCGCCAACCTACGGGAAAGCAAAGCGGAAGTTTGCTGGAGCCTGACCGAACCGCCTCACTCCGGCCCCTGAGGATTCTGATAATGCCCCACAGCCCGATGCCTGCATCGGGCTTTTTTTACGTCCGAACCCCTTCGTTATTGCGATACATCAATTTTGGCCGTGCCGCCAAGACAGCGCACATTGATCTCCTCTGACAATCCCTTCTCCATATCCACTCAAAATATAAGGATTAAGCTTTCCATTGCTACATTTCGTTTACATCCCCGAACGAAACAACGGAATTATCATCGTTAAATCACAGGAATATCCGTCTTTACTGGAATTAAAAACTTAATAACGAGCCGTTAATAGTTAATGATTACTCCCCGAGATAAATAACTTAGGATTTTTCTCACATGATACCGAACGGCTTTTCGAGCGGAAAACCGCGTCAGGGCCGGGCAAGGTAGCCATGAGTCATCAATTCATTGTCTCAATGGGACATACAGGAAAACGCATCATGTTGAAAAAAAGTTATCTCACCATTCTGACTGGCGCCCTGCTGGTTTCCGCCAACGCCATGGCCGTTTCTGATAACACCATCAGCTTCCAGGGCGAAGTGACCGACGAAACCTGCTCCGTTGCCATCAACGGCAACCAGACCACGCCAGTGGTTCTGCTGCCAACCGTCAGCAGCACCGATCTGGCCGCCAGCGGCGACACCGCCGGTCCTGTCACGTTCGATATCGGCCTGACCGGCTGCACCGGCGACGCGGCGAACGAAACCAAAATCTCCACCGTGTTCGTTGGCAACCAGGTCACCACCAACGGCAACCTCGGCAACACCGGCACCGCTGGCAACGTGGAAGTTCAGCTCCTCGACACCACCGGCGTCGAAATCAACCTGACCGACGGCTTCACTGGCGACGGCGACCTGAAACTGGCCGCGGGCGCAAGCGAAGCCAGCGCCTCTTACACCGCGCAGTATTACGCCTCCGGTAAAGCCACCGCCGGTACCGTGGAAGCCACCCTGCAATACGCCGTTTCCTACCAGTAAGTTTGCTTTTGTCTCCGGGGGCGGCACAGCGTCCGGAGACTCTTTTCCTCACGGAGTTGTTGAGATGATGAAGGAACCTCTTCGCCACGGAATGCTGGTCCTGCTGGGTGCGGTACTGTTCTGCGCCACCGCAGCGGTCAGTCACGCCAGCGTGACCATTATGGGCAGCCGCATTATCTACGGCTCTGCGGCCTCGTCGGTGGACGTTCAGCTTAAAAACAGCGACAGCTTCCCGTACGTCATTCAAACCTGGTTCGATGACGGGGATGTCAACGCCAGCCCGCAGGACAGCAGCGCCGTGCCGTTTATCGCTACCCCGCCGATTTTCCGCATTCAGCCGAAAGCGGGCCAGATAGTGCGCATTGTGTACAGCAAAGCCAAATCACTGCCGCAGGACCGGGAATCGGTGTACTGGTTTAACGCCTTGCAGCTCCCGCCCGCGAACGTCGGCGGGGAACAAAAGCAAAACAAGATGCTGGTGGTGATGCGCACGCGCATCAAGCTGTTTTACCGTCCGGCGTCCCTGGGCCAGCCCGGCGAACTGGTCAAAAAACTCCAGCTGACCGCAGTGTCTGATGCGAAAAAAGGCGCGGGTGTGGAAATTACCAACCCCAATCCATGGTTTGCGTCCGTCAGCAACCTGAGCGCCCGCGTAAACGGCACCCACTACGCCATGACCGCCGATATGGTGGCCCCCTTCGCCAGTCGCACCTTCTGGTTATCCGGCAAAGCCAACGCGCCCCAAGGAAAAGGCCGCGTTAACGTCACTCTGGTCAACGATCAGGGCGCAAGGATGAGTGAACATTATGACGTTACCTGGCGCTAATTTTCCGCTCAAGAGCCTGACGGTGCTGATCGGCCTGATCACGGCGCACGCCGCGTGGGGAGATGAATATTACTTCGACCCGGCGCTGTTTCAGGGTTCCGCCTACGGGCAGAACATCGGCCAGTTCAACCAGCAGCACACCGCCGCAGGCAGCTATCTGGTGGACGTTTGGGTCAATGGCACCCAGGTGAAAACCGGGATAAAAGTCACCTTCCGCCCACCGGCTAACGGCGGCGAGCCCGAGCCGTGCCTGACGCCGTCGGTGATGAAAGCCGTACAGTTGAAAGCGGTTAATGCCGGGCAAAACGACGACCAGTGCCGCTCGCTGGCGGCCTGGGCGCCCGGCTCGAGTTGGGAGTTCGAATCTTCAACACTGCGCTTGCAGCTGGCGATTCCGATGGATGCGCTCGCACGCACGCCGCGCGGGTATATTCCCGCCTCCGAATGGGACAGCGGCGCGCTGGCGCTGTTTATCCGCCATAACACCAGCTACACGGTGACCGAAAACAGTGACAGTCACTTTCGCTATCAGTATCTCTGGAGTGGCATCAACGCCGGCACCAACCTCGGGTTGTGGCAGCTGCGCCATCAGGGCAATCTGCGCTACGTCGACAGCAGCCAGAACGGCAGCGCCTACCGCTATAACAGCGTCCGCACTTGGGTTCAGCGCCCAATAGAATCGCTCAATAGCGTGATGACCCTCGGCGACAGCTACACCGATTCCAGCCTGTTCGGCAGCCTGTCGTTTAACGGTGTAAAACTGACCACCGACGAACGCATGTGGCCGCAGGGCAAACGCGGCTACGCCCCCGAAGTGCGCGGTGTGGCGGCAAGCAGCGCCCATGTGATTATCCGCCAGCTCGGCAAAGTCATTTATGAAACCAATGTCCCGCCGGGCCCGTTCGTCATTGACGACCTCTACAACACCCGCAATCAGGGCGATCTGACCGTCGACGTGGTCGAAGCCAGTGGCAAAATGTCCACCTTTAGGGTGCCCTACTCCGCCGTGCCAGATTCCGTGCGCCCAGGTAACTGGCATTACTCGCTGGCACTCGGACGCGTGCGCCAGTATTACAGCGTGAATAACGATTTCTTCGAAGGCACGTTGCAGCGCGGGGTGAACAACAACGTCACGCTCAACCTGGGCTCGCGGATCGCGGAAGATTATCAGGCGTGGCTGGCGGGCGGCGTGTGGGCCACCGGCTTTGGCGCCTTTGGCATGAACGCCACCTGGTCCAACGCCCGGGTGCAGAACGATGAACGTCAGCAGGGCTGGCGCGCGGAGCTGAGCTACAGCAAAACCTTTACCTCTGGCACCAACCTGGTGCTGGCGGCGTACCGCTATTCCACCAGCGGCTTTCGCGAGTTACAGGACGTGCTCGGCGTGCGGCGTGAGCAGACCACCGGCACCGATTACTATTCCGATACCTTGCAGCAGCGAAACCGTCTGTCGGCCACCGTCAGCCAGCCGCTGGCGAGTTTCGGCACGCTAAACCTGAGCGCCAGCAGCGCAGACTATTACGGCAACCAGTCGCGGATAACCCAGCTGCAAATGGGCTACAGCAACCAGTGGAACAGCATTAGCTATGGGGTAAACGTGGCCCGTCAGCGCACCAGCTGGGACAACAACCGCTTTTACAGCAGCGTGGACGATCCGCAGGACAGCAGCAGCCACCAAAAATACACCGAGACGACGTTCTCCTTTAACGTTTCGGTCCCGTTCGACTGGGGCAACAGCCGTTCGTCAATTGCGATGAACTACAACCAGTCGAGCGAAAGCCGGTCATCAACGCTGTCGATGAGCGGCTCTGCCGGAGAACACAACGATTTCTCGTGGTCGATGTACGGCGGCTATGAACGCGACCGCAACGGCGCCAACGGCAGCGCCAGCACCTTCGGCGGCAGCATGCAAGAAAACACCCGCATGGGCGCGGTACGCGCCAGCTATGACCAGGGCGAAAACTACCGTCAGAGCGCGCTTGGCGCATCTGGCACCCTTGTGCTGCACCCCGGCGGCCTGACGGTCGGGCCTTACACCAGCGAAACCTTTGCGCTGATCCATGCCGAGGGGGCGCAGGGTGCGGTGGTGCAGAACGGACAAGGCGCGGTGGTCGACAGCTTTGGCTACGCCATCATGCCGTCGCTCTCCCCGTATCGCAGCAACAACGTCAGCCTCGACAGCCGGACCATGACCCACGATGCAGAACTGACCGGCGGCAGCCAGCGCGTGGTGCCATACGCCGGGGCCATTGCCCGCGTTAACTTCGCCACCCTGAAAGGCAAAGCGGTGCTGATCAACCTCAAATCCGCCGACGGTCGCGTGCCGCCGATGGGAGCCGATGTGCTCGACGGCGATGGCACGGTTATCGGGATGGTTGGCCAGGGTGGGCAAATTTATGCCCGTATCGCCAGCGCCTCCGGTTCACTGCAGGTGCGTTGGGGAACGGCAGCCAGTCAGACATGTCGCGTGCGTTATCAGCTCAACCTGGAAAGTCAGGATGAGATAATCCATTTGAAAAAAATCTGTGAGAAGGAGTAGCGGCATGCGCGTTCACGCCCCATCGCTTCTGTTTGTTGCGAGCCTGCTTTTCAGCACCTCGCTGCTGGCCAACTGCATTAAGGTCACCAGCACCTCGTCACTGTCGGCAGCCGCGATTGCCGCGGGCTACACCGCCGCCAGCTGGACCGGGGCGTGTGATACTTGTTCCGGTAACATCGGCCTGCCCGCCACCATCAGCATTAACAGCGGCAGCAACTTCCAGCCTTCCGGCACGCTGCTGGCCAGTTCGGTGGGGAGCTTCCTCACCAGCGCGAGCAATAAAGCCTACTCCAGCAATCAAATTCTCTATCGCTGCCAACTGGCGGACGCCGGTAGTTTGTTTGAGATGTACGCTACCAACGGCGACAACGCCTATACCGGGATGTACACCACCTCAGAAGTCGACGGCGCGTACTATGACGTCGCCAAAAACGTGGCGGTGCGCATCACCAATCTCAGCAGCGGCGAATATTACAGCCGCTACTGGAAGCAGCGCCAGCTCACCGCCGACAGCTGGTTTGAAGATGGAACCTACATCTACATTCCCGCCAGCGCGTTCAGCAACGTGCTGTACGAGATGTATAAAATCAACTCCACCAGCTATTACGTCAGCGCCGCAAACATGTACAAAGACGCCTATACCCAGCCACGCGGCTACATCGCCTTTAAAGGGCCGGGGCTGGACACCAACTACTTGAAAGATGGGATGGACAGCCTCTCCTACTACTACGGTTTCTATGGCAACTGGCCTGCCGCGTGGAGTACCTGGGGCAATGTCACCTACGTGCGCGGCGCCCTATGCCAGGTGAAAGATTATCCGGCGGTGGTGCTACTGCCGACCGTCAGCAGCGCGGTGTTGCAGTCCGGCGGAAGCAGTCAGGCACCGTTCAGCGTCAGCCTGCAGTGTGAGGCAGGTGCGAAATCAAGCACCAGCGCGTCAACGTCCAGCGCCGCCAACGTCTCGATGGGCTTCTTAGTCAATCAGCCGACCGCGGTGTCTGCCGCAAAAACGCTGGGGCTGACCACCTCCGGCGGTGGATTAACCTGGCTGCTGGACAACCGATATGGCGCCAGCGGCGTGGCCTCCGGCGTCGGCATTCGTATTTACAACCGCACGGGCGCGGCGTTGAATCTGCTGCCGGACCGCGCCAGTACCGGCACTGGCAACGCGCGCGGCTGGTACGCTTATCAGGATCTGACCTCGCTGGTCTCCTCCGATACGGTGAATACCTACAGCGGCGATTTTACCGCCTCGCTTGAGGCTCTTAGTGGACAAACAATCACAGCAGGGACCGTGAATGCGCAGTTGCAAGTGGTGGTCAGTTTCCAGTAGCACCTTCGCCGCCCTGCTGCTGTGGGCCAGTACCACCAGCGCAGCGGTAAATATCGACCGGACGCGGCTTATCTTTGCGGCGTCCGATAAGGTTCAGTCGCTGAATCTGTCGAACGACGGCGATACGCCGATGCTTATCCAGGCATGGACCGATAACGGCGACGTGGATTCGTCGCCGGATACCAGCCAAACGCCGATTGTGGTAGTGCCGCCGGTATTGCGCATGCTGCCGGGCGAGCTGCGCGCTTTACGCCTGATGCTGAGCACCCGTAGCCAGCTTGCGACGGACCGCGAAAGCCAGGTCTGGCTCAATGTGTATCAAATTCCGCCGAATACCCAGGCGACGCAAAACGGGGCGCGCAAGGTGATTTTGCCGTTACGACTGCGCCTGAAAGTTTTTATCCGTCCGGACGGGCTGGCCTCGCCTACAGAAAACGATGAACAACAGCTGCGTTTTACCGCAGAGGGCCAAACGTTGCGGATAGAAAACCCGACGCCGTGGTTTATGAGCCTGACCGTTCATCCCGGCAAGCAGAAAGAGCTCGGTGGCCTGATGGTTGCGCCAAAAGCGTGGCTGGCGGTGCCGCTGAGCGCCCCGCTGGCTGCGGGTGAAATGATGCGTTACGACGTGATTACGGACTCGGGCAATACGCGCAGCCACAGCCTAATCTACGGTCATGAAAAAGAACGCTAATGTTAAAATCGGGGTGATTCATTCAAAAGAAAATAGCGTGTAAATAGTTACATTGGTTATTTATAGGGATGAATGAAAACCATCCCCCTGTTTTTAATGAAAAAACGCTTTATTTTTAACTTTATTACAAACTGACATTAAGAATTATCTTGCACCTGTCATAAGATGCGTCGGCGCGATTTATTAAGGCACTATTTTTCTCTTATCAAGAAGGAAAAGGCATGAATACAACCCTGTTAAAGGATACGACACAATTCAAATTATGGGCTGAAAAGATATTATCTCCTCAGGATCTCCTGACGAAAGAGGAAATAGATACATTCTTAACGGAGAATGCCCCGGAAGAATACCCCTGCCTGGCCTGGATAAAATATACTGATGATATTTTTAGACATGGCGAAGCTGAATTTATCTATAAGTCACACATTGATTGTTGGGCTGAAAGACTGGGTTAAGGATCAACGGATTATCCTGTCTCTGTACATCAGTTCTGTTTACACCGAATCCCCTACCTTCAAGCCAGACGCGACTGCAGGAAGCGATTGTAGCGCTGGCAATTCCCCTGATAACGCCGACGTTACGCCCACTCTTTTTAAAAGCTTTAATAAAATCCCTATTACACATACACACGAATAATACATCACCATAATTCATATGAATTATCGATATTAATTTATCTTTCTTTCCGTCGATAACGCGCAAGCCAGGTTGGGGGGGTAATGCTCGCCTGCTTAAGGGTATGCAGAAGTTGGCCCCTTCCCGACCGGCGCGGAAAGGGGCTTTTTTATTATTGCAGTTCGAACTCGCCCTGCTTCACGCGGGCAGAATCGACGCCAATAAAGACGTTGAATTTACCTGGCTCTGCGGCGTATTTCATTTGCTGGTTCCAGAACTTCAGCGCGTTGACGTCAATCGGGAAGCTGACGGTCTGGGTTTCACCCGGCTTCAGCGTCACCATTTCAAAGCCGCGCAGCTGTTTCACCGGACGGCTCATCGACGCGGTCACATCTTGCACGTACATCTGAATAACCGTCGCGCCTTCACGTTTGCCAGTGTTGGTCACCTCAACGCTGGCGGTTACGCTACCGTCGGCTTTCATGGTCGCGGCAGACATTTTCACGTCAGATACCGTGAAGGTGGTGTAGCTCAGACCATAACCGAATGGATACAACGGGCCGTTGGCTTGATCGAAGTAACGGGAGGTGTATTTGTTCGGCTTGTCGGCGTTGTACGGGCGACCGGTGTTCAGGTGGCTGTAGTAGGTCGGGATTTGGCCTACCGAGCGCGGGAAAGACATCGGCAGTTTGCCCGACGGATTGTAGTCGCCAAACAGCACGTCGGCGATGGCGTTACCGCCTTCGGTACCGGCGAACCAGGTTTCCAGCATCGCGTCAGCCTGTTGATCTTCTTGCACCAGCGTTAACGGACGACCGTTCATCAGCACCAGCACCAACGGCTTACCGGTGGCTTTCAGCGCGGCAATCAAATCTTTCTGACTCTGCGGAATACTGATGTCGGTGCGGCTGGACGCTTCGTGGGCCATGCCCTGCGCTTCACCCACGACCGCAACCACCACGTCAGACTGTTTGGCGGCGGCAACCGCTTCGTCAATCATCGCCTTCGGTGAACGGGTATCCACTTTCACCGCTTCTTCGTACAGATTAAGGAAGTTGACGATATCTTTGTCGTTGGTGATGTTCGCGCCTTTGGCGTAAATCACTTTGGCGTTATCGCCGACGGCGGTTTTGATCCCATCGAGAACCGGCACAGACTGATCGGCAACGCCCGCAGCGGACCAGCTGCCCATCACGTCACGCTTGCTGTCGGCCAGCGGACCGACCACAGCAATGGTGCCGGATTTTTTCAGCGGCAGTGTGTTCAGTCGGTTTTTCAGCAGCACCAGGCTTTCACGCGCCACTTCACGCGCATCGCTGCGGTGCAGACGGCTTTCAGCATTGGTGTCCTGCGGGTCAGAATCTTTCGGCCCCAGGTGGCTGTACGGATCGTTAAACAGGCCCATGTCATATTTGACGTTCAGCACGTGGCGGGTGGCGTCGTCCACTTCTGCCATCGACACTTTGCCGTTCTTGATAAGCTCCGGCAGATATTTGCTGTAGTACTCATCGCTCATGCTCATGTCGATCCCGGCTTTCAGCGCCACGCGGACCGCATCTGATGGATCTGACGCCACGCCGTGCTTGATAAGCTCTTTAATCGCACCGTGATCGGAAATGGTGATGCCTTTGAAGCCCCACTCTTTACGCAGAACGTCTTTCAGCAGCCAGGCATCGGAGGTCGCCGGGGTGCCGTTCAAGGAGTTCAGCGCCACCATCACGCCGCCGCTGCCCGCATCCAGCCCGGCTTTGTACGGTGGCATGTAATCGTTGAACAGACGCTGCGGACTCATGTCCACGGTGTTGTACTCTTTCCCGCCTTCCACTGCACCGTACGCCGCGTAGTGTTTGACGCTGGTCATCACCGAGTAACGCTCCGCCGGACTTTTGCCCTGCATCGCTTCGACCATGGTTTTACCCATCATCGAGGTTAAATAGGTGTCTTCGCCAAAACCTTCAGAGCCGCGGCCCCAGCGCGGATCGCGTGAAACGTCGACCATTGGCGCCCAGGTCATGTTCAGGCCATCGTCGGCGGCTTCGTAGGCGGAAATGCGGCCCACGGTACGCACCGCATCGAGATTAAAGGAAGAGGCAAGGCCGAGGCTAATCGGGAAGACGGTACGCTGACCGTGAACCACGTCGTAGGCGAAGAAGAGAGGAATTTTCAGGCGGCTGAGCTGCATCACCTGATCCTGCATGGCGCGAATATCTTTGCGCGTCACGGTGTTAAAAATCGCGCCCACCTGGCCGTCTTTGATCATCTCGCGGATGGCTTCTTTCGGGTTGTCCGGGCCGACGCTTATCAGACGCAGCTGGCCGATTTTTTCATCGACGGTCATTTTCTTGAGCAGAGCGGTGACAAACGCATCGCGCGCCTCTGGCGTCAGCGGGTGGTTGCCAAACATTTCGTCGGCCATCGCGGGTTGTAGCGCAAGGCTAACGGCAACGCCAACAGAACAAAGCCATTTCATCTTATATTCTCTCTCTTCAGACCGGGTATCACGGCAAAAGCCTGCCAAAAAACAGCAGTTTGCCATAAGCCTGATAAGGGTGCGAACAGAAAGCAGAGGTTATGTTCTGAATATTCACTGAATTCCTGCACAAAATTGTCATACAAAGCGCTATTCTTGAGACACGAAAAAAGCGCCTCACCACACTTTCCTCATCACAAGGAGTGAGAAGATGTCTTCCACGACAACACATGATAATCACGCTTTTCTGTCTGAACTGACCCGCCTGGTGGGCCATTCACACCTGCTGACCGACCCGGCCAAAACTGCCCGCTATCGCAAGGGCTTCCGTTCAGGCAATGGCGATGCGCTCGCCGTGGTATTCCCCGGCACGCTGCTGGAACTGTGGCGCGTCCTCAGCGCCTGCGTGCAGGCAGACAAAATTATTCTGATGCAGGCCGCCAATACCGGTCTGACCGAAGGCTCTACGCCAAGCGGTAACGATTACGACCGCCAGATTGTGATAATCAGCACGCTGCGCCTCGATAAGCTGCACCTGATCGACAAGGGTCAGCAGGTGCTTGCCTATCCGGGCACCACGTTATATTCGCTGGAAAAAGCGCTGAAGCCGCTCGGCCGCGAGCCGCACTCGGTGATCGGATCGTCGTGTATTGGCGCATCGGTGATCGGTGGGATCTGCAATAACTCCGGCGGTTCGCTGGTGCAGCGCGGTCCGGCGTATACCGAAATGTCGCTGTTCGCGCGCATTACCGACGACGGCAAACTGCAACTGGTGAATCATCTGGGCATCGACTTGGGTGAAACCCCGGAGCAGATCCTCAGTAAGCTCGACGACGATCGCCTGAAAGACAGCGACGTACGGCACGATGGCCGTCATGCCCACGATCACGACTACATCACCCGCGTGCGTGACGTCGATGCCGATACCCCGGCGCGCTATAACGCTGACCCGGAACGCCTGTTTGAATCTTCCGGCTGCGCCGGGAAGCTCGCCGTTTTCGCCGCGCGCCTGGATACGTTTGAAGCCGAAAAACGTCAGCAGGTGTTTTACATCGGCACAAATCAGCCGGAAGTGCTGACGGAACTTCGTCGCCATATGCTGGCTCATTTCGCCAATTTACCGGTAGCCGGGGAGTATATGCACCGCGACATTTACGACATCGCGGAACAATACGGCAAAGATACCTTCCTGATGATCGACAAACTCGGCACCGATAAAATGCCGATGTTTTTCACCCTGAAAGGCCGCACCGACGCGATGCTGGAAAAAGTGCCGCTGTTTAAGCCGCACTTCACCGACCGCTTTATGCAGAAGATTGGCCACGCCTTCCCGGCACACCTGCCGGATCGGATGAAAAGTTATCGTAACCTGTACGAACATCATTTAATGCTGAAGATGGCCGGAGACGGCATCGACGAGGCGCAAACCTGGCTGACGGAATTCTTCAAAACCGCCGATGGTGCGTTCTTCGCCTGTACGCCGGAAGAAGGCAGCAAGGCCTTCCTGCACCGTTTTGCGGCGGCGGGCGCGGCGATTCGCTATCAGGCGGTCCATGCGGATGAGGTGGAAGATATTCTGGCGCTGGATATCGCCCTGCGCCGCAACGACACCGACTGGTTCGAGCGTCTGCCGCCGGAAATCGACAGCCAACTGACCCATAAACTCTATTACGGTCACTTTATGTGTCACGTTTTCCATCAGGATTACATCGTGAAGAAAGGCGTGGACGCGCACGAACTGAAGGAACAGATGCTGACTCTGCTGCGCGAGCGCGGCGCACAGTATCCGGCGGAACATAACGTGGGCCATCTTTATGAAGCGGCGGAGTCGTTAAAACAGTTTTATCGCGAAAATGATCCGACCAACAGCATGAACCCCGGCATTGGCAAAACCAGTAAGCAGAAATATTGGGGTGAAAGCCGTACGCCCGAAGATGCTGAAAGCGTAACTGAAGCAACCCCCTCCCAGAATTAAGGGGGAGTAGTGTATTGCTGCTTAACTCCGATTACAGTAGCGGTCAGGGCCGGAGAAACGTTTCTCCGGCCTGGTCAATCCGGTTTGAGGAGTGGTTATTATGTCAGCGGTGGATGCCTTATACGGTGCAGAAGTTGAAATTCGCGAAGCCAGGCCTGACGATGCACCTGCGATTGCCGCCCTGTACGCCTGGCATGTTTTAAACGGTCGCGCCTCTTTTGAGGAAATTCCGCCGTCTGTCGATGAGATGCGCGAGCGGATGAACGTCGTCACCGGACAGGATTTGCCCTGGCTGGTGGCGCTGTATCGCGGCATTATCGTCGGCTACTGTTACGCCAGCCCTTACCGCCCTCGTCCGGCCTATCGTTACACCCTCGAAGAATCCATTTACGTTGATGCCAGCATGACCGGCCGTGGCATCGGCAGTTCATTACTCACCCGATTAATTGACGTGTGCGAACAAGGCCCATGGCGACAGATGGTGGCGGTGATCGGCGATGGCAACAACAATGCCGGTTCGCTGCGGCTGCATAAAAAACACGGGTTTGAGGTAGCCGGCCAACTGCGTAGCGTCGGCTATAAGATGGGTGACTGGCGGGATACATTGATTGTACAGCGTCCGCTCAACGACGGTGACTGGACGCTGCCGGAGTAGTTTTATTGCCCGGCGGCGCTGACGCATGCCGGGCCTACCACGACGGAGAGTTTCCGTAGGCCCGTGCTAACGCTACCGGGTAATTCCTGTCAATCCGCCTGCGCGATCTGCTGCGACGAATTCTGGATGGCGCTCGCCATCTGTGCTTCTTTCTGCTTTTTGTAGGCCAAGGCCGCAGGTGGGACCGGCATGACTTTCCCGGTTTCTACCCAGGTCCGCAGACGGCTGGCATCCGCAAAGTGCGTATATTTGCCGAATGCATCCATCACCACCATCGCCACCGGACGATTGTTCATCACCGTACGCATCACCAGACAATGGCCCGCCGCGTTGGTAAACCCGGTTTTGGTCAGCTGGATGTTCCAGTTTTCGCGATACACCAGATGGTTAGTATTGCGGAACGGCAGCGTGTAATTCGGATTGCTGAAGGTCGCCATGTCTTCTTTGGTGGTGCTCAACTGGCCCATCAGCGGGTATTGTTTGGTAGCAATCAGCAGTTTGGACAGATCGCGCGCGGTCGACACGTTGTGAATCGACAGGCCCGTTGGCTCCACATAGTGCGTGTGGCTCATGCCGAGGGATTTCGCCTTGGCGTTCATGGCGCGAATAAACGCGTCGTAACCGCCAGGGTAATGATGTGCGAGACTTGCCGCCGCGCGGTTCTCAGATGACATCAGCGCCAGCAGCATCATGTTTTTGCGGCTGATATGACTGTTCAGGCGCACGCGTGAGTAAATTCCTTTCATCTCTGGCGTATGGCTGATGTCCACGCTGAGCATTTCATCGAGCGGCAAATGGGCATCCAGCACCACCATCACCGTCATCAGCTTGGTTATCGACGCAATCGGGCGCACCAGATCGGGCTCGCTGGCGTAAATCACTTTATTGGTGTTTAAATCGACAATCATCGCGCTACCGGAAGCGATGTCCGGCTGCGATGCAGCGGCTGCCACGGCAGTTTTAGCACTCGCCTGAGGCGCGAAAGGTACTGCCAGCATCAGCGCAAGGCTGAGCAGAGAAACTCGAAATTTAGGCATCGTGAGGTGTCTGGTAATTATTTATGCAAGTTATGATAACGGGAGGCATTTGTATGCACTTCACAAACGCAAGCCAGGGCATCATACCGCGCCAGAGCTTTCTCGTGCCACTAGTTAATCGTGAATAAATGCTGCATAGCGGATGATGAAATCATCAACACCCGCTATGCATTAAGGTCAGAATAAGCGATAGCCGTAGCCCCACAGAATAACGGTCGCAGCCAGCAGCACTTCGAGGACCAGAACCCCAATCGCCAGGGTCGAACTGGCAAAGCTCATCCCCTCTTCCCGGTTAATGCCGAGGAACGTCGGAATGCCGATGTACAGCAGGTAGCCGGTGTAACACAGCGCCACGGTCCCTATCAACGCACACAGCCAGACCAGCGGATAAAGCGCCACGATGCCGCTGAGGAAAATCGGCGTCGCTACGTATCCGGCAAACACCATGCAGCGCTTGAGCGACGGCCGTTGCGGATAGTTACGCGCCATCCACCAAATGATCCGCCCCATGACCGCGACCCCGGCCAGCATCAGGCCATAAAACAGCACCGCCAGCGCGAAGCCGGTGAACAGCGACAGTTTTACGGTGGTGCCATCGCCAAAGTTCCAGCCAATTTGGGTGGTGCCGATAAACGCACAGATAACCGGGACCGCCGCCATCGCCAGCACATGGTGGGTGTAGTGATGCGAGACGGTTTCGTTCTCGCTCTGAATGACATGCATTTCACGATCGGGATGGGAGAAAAGCCCCCAGACATGATTCATAAAGCCTCCTTTTATCGGCTTCACACAGCATGAGCTAAGTATAATGCACGCTGGAGATTATATTTTGTACAACACAAAAAAGAGCGCTACGGCAGAACGCCCGTTGCCTGGTGATTGTCATTCAGGGGTGTATGCTTAAAGGATTCGGCACTAAGGGAGACAATAAAACCCGTATGGATATCAATAATCTGATTAGCCATTATGGCTACGCCGCGTTGGTTGTCGGGGCGCTGGCCGAAGGGGAAACCGTCACACTACTCGGCGGTGTTGCGGCCCACCAGGGTCTGCTGCGCTTCTGGCTGGTCGTCGCGTCGGTCGCGCTCGGCGGGATGATTGGCGATCAGGTGCTGTACCTTCTCGGACGCCATTTTGGTGGCCGCCTGATTAAACGCTTTTCCCGCCATCAAAAGAAAATCCAAAAGGCGCAGCGGCTGATTCAGAATCGTCCATGGCTGTTCGTCATCGGCAGCCGTTTTATGTATGGCTTTCGGATAATCGGCCCGGTGCTGATTGGCGCCAGTCGTCTGCCGCCCAAAATCTTCCTGCCGCTTAATATCGTTGGTGCGCTGGTGTGGGCGGTGCTGTTTACCACGTTGGGGTATCTCGGCGGGGAAGTGATCGGCCCGTGGTTGCATCATCTGGACCAGCATATTAAGCACTGGGCATGGCTGATTATCGTGGTGATTGCGGTAATTGCGGTGCGCCTGTGGTTCAGTTACCGCGACCGCAAAGATGCCGAATCAGATGACAAAGAGTAAGGCGCAGGTTCTATCAGCCCTGTTTTTGTGAGAGAAACTGCGGATTCACCAGCATAAATCCACCGTCGACAACCAGGGATTGCCCAGTCACGTACGACGCATCATCAGAGCATAGCCACGCCACCAGCCCGGCGATCTCCTCGGTTTTTCCTGGCCTTGCCATCGGTACGTTGGGCAACGAACCGGGCTGCACATCATCATCCTTCATATTATTCATCGCCGTGGCGATGGCCCCCGGCGCAACGGCGTTGACCAGAATATGGTGATCCATCAGTTCGAGCGCCAGTGATTTGGTCAGCCCGCCGAGGGCATGTTTGGCGGCTGTGTAAGCGCTAGCCTGCGGCAACGGCGTGTGCTCGTGCACGGAAGTGATGTTAATGATCCGCCCGCCTTCGCCCTGCTTAATCATGTGTCGGGCCGCAATCTGCGAGCACAGCAATGCGCCTTCGACGTCCACACAGAAGGTTTCCCGCCAGTCGTCCAGCGTCACGTCCAGTACGGAAGATTTGGTCATTCGCCCGGCGTTGTTGACCAGCACGTCAATGCGGCCCAGCCGTTGAATGAGGGTATCCAGCGCCTGCGCGCCCTGCGGAAGATGGCTTAAATCGAGTTGGATGGCCTGAGCCTGACAGCCCAGTGCGTTGAGTTCGTGCACGGTTTGACGGGCACCCTGTTCATCAGAGTGCCACGTCACGCCGAGGGTGAAACCTTTGCGCGCCAGTTGCAGCGCGCACTGTTTACCAATCCCGGAATCCGATGCGGTGACGACCGCGACTTTTGTTGTCATGAGAACCTCCTGGCGTTGTCCCAGGAGGTAAGTATAGGAAAGTCACACTGCGGGGGATTATTTTCCGGTGTAGTGGTAGCCACCGCCGAGCGCGGAGGTCAGCTGAATGCTGGCATCAACCCACTGGCCCTGAAGGCGCAGCGAACCGATTTTCTCCTGCAAGGAAGGCAGTTTCGCCATGCTGACCTGAGAGCCTGACAGGATCCCGGCCGACAGTCGCGCCTGCGCCTGCTGCACTACGCGATCAGAGTCTTTCATCACCTGCTGTTGCTGCTGGTTTTTCTCCATCAGCGTTTCCAGCTGGCTGGCGGTTTTCGCGACCTGATTGACCGCATCCACCACCGCTTTGTTGTAGTTGGCAACCGACAAATCACGCTGCGCATCAGCGATATCCAGGTTCGCATTCAGGCGACCGCTGTCGAAAATCGGCAGCGTCAGACCGGCGGTGATGCCCATCTGGTTCGCAGAATGTTTGAACAGGTCGCTCAGGTGCAACGCATCTTGTTGCAGGAAGCCCATCAGGTTGATGTCCGGATAGAACGCTGCTTTCGCCGCATCCACTTCGCTCATGGAAGACTGGATATACCAGTTCGCTTCCTGGAGGTCAGGACGACGCGCCAGCAGGTCGTAACCCAGCGACGCAGGCATCTGCGTTTTTACCGCCGGAAGCGCGACCTGATGCAGCGACAGCGCGCTGCTCTGGCTGTTGGTCAGCGCCATCAAACGGGCTTCGATTTCCTTCATGTTACCGGCGACTTCAGTCAGCTGCTGATCGGTTTTGCTGACGCTAATGTCGTTCTCCGCCCCTTCCACGGAGGAGGTGATCCCGCGGGAGTAGAGCGCTTTATCAACGGAGATAATGCTGCCCTGTTCCTTTTTAACCTGCTCAAGCACCTGCTTGATGCCCGCTTCAGTCTGCCACTGCCAGTAGAGACGCGCCACGCTGCTCGCCAGAACCTGACGGGTTTGCGCCAGCTCTGCGGAACGGGCTTTCACCATCCCGATACGCGACTGTACCAGCGCGCGGTTTTTGCCCCACAGGTCGAGATCCCAACCTGCAGTCAGGCCCAACGTGCCATTGGTGTACCACGGACCCCCGCCTTCGTGCGTCGCAAACGGCCCCATCAGACCTTCAGCAGACATTTGCTGACGCTCAACGTTAGCGCCGAAATCCACTTCCGGGCCGAGCTGTGACTGCGCCATCTGCGCTTGCGCTTCTGCCAGTTTGATGCGCTGCTGCGCCACCTGCATATCAGGCGCATTGCTTAATGCGCTGTTGATCAAATTGTTGAGCTGAGGATCGTGATAATCCTCCCACCAGGTACTCTGCGGCCAGCCATTTTGCAGGGCTACCGGAAGGGTGTTATCAACATGAGAGGCAGGTAATTGCTGTTTAACAGGGGCGCCAGTGTCGTGAGACGGCGCGCAACCGGACAACACAGCAGCCAGCGGCAAGCAGAGCATTGCTGCAACAAGAGCAGTACGTTTCATATCGTTATTCTGTTTTCGGAAAGGACACGCATTTTATTATGAAATGCAGATGAGTGTTTAGGAAAGCGTGTCAACCTCTAAAATACAATAGCCAGACAGAGTCGGGCATGGATCTTCACACTGACTCCAGAATCTTAGCCCATAAAAGCGGACTGAATTGACAATGCCTGACGGGAGAAGGTTTTATACTCACCCGGTCGCACTGAAGGGTGACGGTGGGCCGTAAAACAATCATCTCAGGGAGGGTCTATGACTCAAAATATTTACGACAACCCGCAGTTTTTTGCCGGTTACGCCACGCTCGACCGTTCGGTCAAAGGACTGGATGGCGCACCCGAGTGGCCAGCGCTACAGGCCCTACTGCCAGCCCTGCACGGCAAACAGATTATCGATTTAGGCTGCGGCTATGGCTGGTTCTGCCGCTGGGCGCAGGAGAACGGTGCGGGCCACGTACTGGGCGTGGACGTGTCAGAAATGATGCTCAATCGCGCCCGGGAAATGACCGCAGCGCCGGAGATTGACTATCAGCGCGCCGACCTCGAAACGCTGTCTCTGCCCATTGCGCGCTTCGATTTAGCCTACAGCTCGCTGGCCCTGCACTATTTGCAGGACATCGACGGACTGTTCGCCACGCTGTTTCAGGCGCTGAAACCGGGCGGACGGCTGGTGTTTTCCGCCGAACACCCGATCTACACGGCGGCGCTACAGCAGGGCTGGTTCGTGGATAACGCCGGACAGAAATCCTGGCCGGTAAATCATTATCAACAGGAAGGCGAGCGCATCAGCAACTGGTTTGCCGACGGCGTGAAGAAGCAGCACCGCAAACTCGCCACGTGGCTGAACGCGCTGATTGCCGCGGGCTTTGTGATTGAGCATGTCGATGAGTGGGGCCCGAGCGCGGAGCAGGTTGCGGCGAATCCAGGACTTGCGGAAGAGAAAGAGCGTCCGATGCTCTTTCTGCTGAGTGCGAGAAAACCGGGGTAAATTCAGGCCTGACGCTGGGCGTATTTCTCAATGGCGTCGGCGATAGCGTTCGAATCCTGCAAGGTGCGGATAGTGGTGAACAGCGTCGTCGCCTCGTCATACTCTTTTCGCAGGTAGCCGAGCCACTGTTTGATGCGCGCCACGTGGTACAGCCCGGTATCGCCCTGTTTTTCCAGGCGGCTGTATTTGCGCAGCAGTTCAGTCACTTCCGGCCACGGCATGCGCGGGGCGTTGAATTTCACCACCCGGCTCAGATTGGGGATGTTCAGCGCTCCGCGGCCAATCATCACCGAATCACAGCCGGTGGTCGCCATGCATTCCTGCGCGCTTTGCCAGTCCCAGATTTCGCCGTTGGCAATCACGGGAATCGACAACCGGCTGCGGATGTCGGCAATTGCCTGCCAGTTAATGCGGTCGGCTTTATAGCCGTCGTCTTTAGTGCGGCCGTGGACAACCAGTTCCGTCGCGCCTGCCTGCTGAACAGCATCGGCTATTTCAAACTGGCGATCACTGCTGTCCCAACCAAGACGCACTTTCACCGTCACGGGTAAATGCGCGGGCACCGCTTCGCGCATCGCTTTTGCGCCGCGATAGATGAGGTCGGGGTCTTTTAACAGCGTCGCCCCGCCGCCGCTGCCGTTCACGACTTTCGATGGACAGCCACAGTTGAGATCAACACCCCACGAACCCAGTTCCACCGCGCGGGCGGCGTTCTCCGCCAGCCATTGCGGATGCTGGCCCAGCAGCTGGACGCGCACCAGGGTACCGGAATCGGTCCGGCTGTTGTTCAGCAGCTCCGGGCACAGACGATGGAAGGATTTTGCGGGCAGCAGTTGATCCACCACCCGCAGAAATTCGGTGATGCAAAGATCGTAGTCGTTGACCTCAGTCAGCAACCCGCGAACCAGTGAATCGAGTACGCCTTCCATCGGCGCCAGCAGAACACGCATATCAGTATCCGGAGAAAATTGGAGCGCTATGGTAGCGTTGTTACCCCGCGGTTTGAAGCCCCATTTCAACTACACTGTATGCCATAGATTTCTCGCGCTTTTTAGCGCTTTGCCCAGGGTGCCAAACGGGAATATTTTGTATGCTCATAATTCATGATGTGATCGGTAGCACATTCCAGGGTTTAATTGTATGATGAATGCGTTTCATCAAGGGCTATGACCATGAGCAAAACACTGAACATCATTTGGCAATACCTGCGTGCATTCGTGTTGATTTACGCCTGTCTGTACGCCGGCATTTTTATCGCGTCGCTGCTACCCATTACTATTCCGGGCAGCATTATCGGAATGCTGATTCTCTTCGTGCTGCTGGCGCTGCAAATTCTCCCGGCAAAATGGGTGAACCCGGGCTGCTACGTTCTCATCCGCTATATGGCGCTGCTGTTTGTGCCGATTGGCGTGGGCGTGATGCAATACGTTGATTTGCTGCGCGCACAGTTTGGACCGGTGGTGGTTTCGTGTGCCGTCAGTACGCTGGTGGTGTTCCTGGTGGTCAGCTGGAGCTCCCATATCGTGCACGGCGAACGCAAAGTCGTGGGCCAGGACAGCGAGGACAACAACCTATGATGCACTTTATCTGGTGGTCCTTGCCGCTTACGCTGCTGGTCTTCTTCGCCGCACGCCGTTTGGCTGCCCGCTTTAAAATTCCGCTGCTGAACCCACTGCTGGTGGCGATGGTGGTCATTATTCCGTTCCTGCTGCTGACCGGCATCCCTTACGATCACTATTTCAAAGGCAGTAAGATCCTCAACGATTTGTTGCAACCGGCGGTCGTTGCACTGGCCTACCCGTTGTACGAACAGCTGCATCAGATTCGCGCCCGCTGGAAATCGATTATCACTATCTGCTTTGTCGGCAGCGTGGTGGCGATGGTTACCGGCACCACCGTGGCGTTGCTGATGGGCGCGACCCCGGAAATCGCCGCGTCGGTTTTACCGAAATCCGTGACTACGCCGATTGCAATGGCCGTGGGCGGCAGCATCGGCGGCATCCCGGCCATTAGCGCCGTATGCGTCATTTTCGTTGGTATTCTCGGCGCCGTATTTGGCCACACGCTGCTTAACCTGATGCGCATCAAAACCAAGGCCGCTCGCGGTCTGGCGATGGGAACGGCGTCGCACGCGCTGGGCACGTCGCGTTGTGCAGAACTTGATTATCAAGAAGGGGCGTTCAGCTCATTAGCGTTGGTTATCTGCGGGATAATCACCTCATTACTGGCACCTTTCCTGTTCCCGCTGATTCTGGCGGTGGTCGGATAACGCGATACGTCACACAATTTTCATTCAATTTTCATAAGTTGCATAAAAAATAAGATCTAAATCACACATTACCCGGTAACAGGTCCGTACACTGTCATCCCTTAACCTGTAAAGAGGCAATTGCCATGCATTCACGTTTTCAATCTGCTTTCCCGCAACTCAGTGTGGAACTGCAGTCAGCCCTCGCTCCGGTGCTCGCTGATGTGCATTTCCCTGCCATGCTGAGCGCCGAGCAGGTCTCCGGGCTGAGATCGGCCACGGGACTGGACGAAGACGCGCTGGCTTTTGCACTGCTGCCGCTGGCCGCAGCCTGCGCCCGGGCTGACCTCTCCCATTTCAACGTTGGCGCTATCGCCCGCGGCGTGAGCGGCATCTGGTATTTCGGCGGCAATATGGAATTTATCGGCGCCACCATGCAGCAAACCGTTCACGCGGAACAAAGCGCCATCAGCCACGCGTGGCTGCGCGGTGAAAAAGCACTGAAAGCGATTACCGTGAACTACACGCCGTGCGGCCACTGCCGTCAATTTATGAACGAGCTGAACAGCGGGCTGGAACTGCAAATCAACCTGCCGGGGCGCGAACCGCACACCCTGAAAGATTATCTTCCAGATGCATTTGGCCCGAAAGATTTGGATATCAAAACCCTGCTGATGGATGCCCAGGACCACGGTTATCCGCTGGATGGCGATGTGCTGACCCAAGCTGCGATCCAGGCAGCCAACCACTGTCATGCACCGTACAGTAAATCCCCGTCCGGCGTGGCGCTGGAGCTGCACGACGGTACGATTTTCTCTGGCAGCTACGCCGAGAACGCCGCGTTCAACCCGACGCTGCCCCCATTACAGGGTGCATTGAACTTGCTGAGCCTGAACGGTTACGATTATCCGGACATTCAGCGTGCGATGCTCGCTGAACGCGCCGATGCGCCGTTGATTCAGTGGGACGCCACCGTCGCGACCCTGAAAGCGCTGGGCTGTCAGAATATTGACCGCACGCTGCTGGCCTGATAACACAGTGCGGGCAAAACGCCCGCGCTGCTGAAAATCCCCCCAATTAAACTACTGTTTCTTGCGATTGACTCGCGGGTACAGTAGCCTGAGTGAATCTTCTTCCACCACTGAGTCAAGTCCATGTTAAAGCGCGCGTTATACAGCCTGTTAGTCCTGGTAGGCCTGCTGCTGTTAACCGTACTGGGTCTGGACCGCTGGATGAGCTGGAAAACTGCCCCGTATATCTACGATGAACTACAAGACCTGCCCTACCGCCAGGTCGGCGTAGTGCTGGGCACCGCCAAGTATTACCGCACCGGGGTTATCAATCAGTATTACCGCTACCGTATTCAGGGCGCGCTGAACGCCTACAACAGCGGCAAGGTGAATTACCTGCTGCTGAGCGGTGATAACGCGTTGCAGAGCTACAACGAGCCCCGGACGATGCGTAAAGATTTGATTGCCGCAGGCGTCGATCCGGCGGATATCGTGCTCGATTACGCGGGCTTCCGCACGCTGGACTCCATCGTCCGCACACGCAAAGTGTTCGACACCAACGACTTCATCATCATCACCCAGCGCTTCCACTGCGAGCGCGCGCTGTTTATCGCCCTGCATATGGGGATTCAGGCGCAGTGCTATGCCGTGCCGTCGCCGAAAAATATGTGGAGCGTGCGGGTGCGCGAATTTGGCGCCCGTTTTGGCGCATTAGCCGATCTCTATTTATTTAAGCGCGAGCCACGTTTCCTTGGGCCGCTGGTGCCGATCCCGGCGCAGCATGAAGTGCCGGAAGATGCGCAGGGCTACCCGGCGGTGACGCCGGATCAGCTTCTGGAATTACAGGCAGGGAAATAAACGCTGACCGCCGGCGCACCGGCGGCAGGTAAAGGCAGGTTAGGCTTTAAACTCCACAACCTTGTTACGGCCGGTATTTTTCGCCTCGTATAACGCTTTGTCCGCTTCATCCACCAGTTTTTGGTAATCCGGGTGACCGCGATAGTGGCTGATGCCAAACGAAGCGCTCAGCTGCAATTTATAGCCGTCAGGCATCTCGCACGGCGAGTTGAAAATCTTCTCGCGAATAGACTCAACAAAATTAAGCGTCTGCTGTTTGCTGTATTCCAGATACACAATCATGAACTCTTCCCCGCCGTAGCGGAACACGTAGTCGCTGGCGCGGGTGCTGTCGGTGAGGATCGTCGCCAAATGACGCAAGACCTCGTCCCCCGCAGAGTGGCCCCAGGTATCGTTGATTTTCTTAAAGTGATCGATATCCAGCATCACCACCGATAAATTGCGCCCATTTTCCATCACCAACTTTACTTCGTGCTTGAGGATGGTGGACATAAAGCGGCGGTTGAGCAGCTTGGTTAACGCATCTTTACCGTTTTCCAGACGCGTGGCATCTTCAAACAGCGACGTGAATAAGTTATTGATGATCATCGTCTTCGCGCGGATATCGCTTAACAACGACTGGATGTATTCCAGCGCGCTGCCGTCGGTATTGGCAGTTTTTTGCAGCATGCCGTCGATCTCTTGAATCAGCATCCCAATCTTGGAAATTTCCGGCTGATTACCAAAATGCTGGCCACATTTGTGACGGAACCACAGGCCAAACTCCGAATCGTTCAGCAGGTAAGACTGGATGTTGCTGGTGCGCGATACCAGCGCGTAAATCAGCCCATTTTCCCAGTTAAACAGCGCCGCCTGCTGCTTGCCTTTTTCGAGTTCAGGATTATCAATCAGGTTGGAGAGGCGGTACGACTCTTCGTTCTTCGCTTCATTGAGCTGATAATTTTCATAGGCATAGGTCATCAGCTCGCTGGCAATCTGAATCGATACCGAAACATATTTCTGCATCAGCACGCTGGTTTGCGGTTCCAATGACAGCGATTGAATGTAGGTCAACATTTCCTGAGTAATAATACGCATGCCTTTAAGCACCAGGCTTGCCGGAATGCCCACGCGTGAGTGGATATTGCCAATCTCATACTGATGCGCGGCAAACCCGAGCAGTTCTTCCCCTTTCAGCGTCAGCGCGTTGATAATCCACTTTTTCATTGAGTTGCGAAGACGGGACTGCACGACGTCAGAGCTGATGTACGCGCTGGCATGTGGATCGGTGAGCATGATGTCGTAAAACTCATCGGCCAATGTGCCCGCTTTTTCTTCCGCGATCGCGGTTAACGTCACCAATGCGGGTTCGGGAAGAACGCAGGAAAACTCCATCCATTCTTGTACAATTTTATCGCTATAGTTCATGAATTACTCAATGTTGATATCACGGCAGACGTGGCAGTTTTCTTGTCAAAGGCAGGAAATACGGTTGCTTAAGGCGGGATATTCCCGTGCGGAAAGCCACAATCAGAAAAGGCATTTGAGGACAAATTCTGCCAAAGGTGAAATAACAACCGGAGGAATATTTTGTTTAAATTTACACGAGCGCTTATCACCCTGATGATAAACGAAAAAACCCGCCGGTCTCATGGCGGGTTTTTATCGCTGCTACACGAAAGATTACTTCTTACGGGCATACTTCAGTGAATCAAGGGCCACAGCGAAGATGATGATGCCGCCCTTGATAATATATTGCCAGTACGGGTTGACGCCGATATAGGTCAGACCGTAGTTGATGACGGTGAAGATGATAACACCGGTCACTACGCCGATAACCGTCCCGACGCCGCCGCTGAATGACACCCCGCCGACCACGCAGGCGGCAATCGCATCCAGCTCATACATGAAGCCGAGGTTGTTGGTTGCTGAGCCGATACGGCCCGCTTCCAGCATGCCGCCGAAGGCGTAGAACACACCAGACAATGCATAAATCATCAGCAGGTTCAGCGCGACGTTAACGCCGGATACGCGTGCTGCGTCTGGGTTACCGCCGATGGCGAAAATGTTTTTACCAAAGCGGGTTTTGTTCCACAGCACCCAGACAAACAGCGTCGCAATCAACGCGTAGAAGGTGATGTACGAGAGACGGAATGTCCCGAGCGCGATAAAGCCTTGGGTAAATGTCGAAAAGTGCGAGTCAAAGCCTGACACCGGCGACGCGCCGACGAAGTCGTAGTACAGGGAGTTAATCCCGTACACGATGATCATCGTACCCAGCGTGGTGATAAACGGCGTCACATTCAGGTAAGCGATGATAATCCCGTTCACCAGGCCAATGACGGCACCGATAGCGCAGACAATCAGCAGCACCACGGGAATCGGCAGCGTAGCCAAATCCGGGAACACCTTGTTGGCGTTATCAACGGACTGCAACAGCGTTGCCGCGATAACCGCCGCCAGACCCACCTGACGACCGGCAGAAAGGTCAGTACCTTGGGTCACAATCAGCCCAGCAACACCGAGGGCGATAATAATACGGACAGATGACTGAGTCAGGATGTTACTTAAGTTCAGCAGACTTAAGAACGTGGGGTCCTGGAAAATAATAATGGCCAGTAATACCAAAAGAACAACGTAAATACCGCCTTCTTTCAGGTAAGTGAGAAAACTTTTTTTATTTAACGCACTCATGAGGAGCCCCTGATCTTAAAGGTGCAAAGACGCAAGACGTAAGATTTCGTTCTGCGTAGTCGTTTTAGTGTCAACAATGCCGGCAACCATACCATTACTCATTACCAGAATACGGTCAGTAATACCCAGCAACTCAGGCATTTCAGAAGAGATGATAATTATCCCTTTCTCTTTTTTCGCAAGCTCCGCAATCAGCTGATAAATTTCAAACTTAGCGCCAACGTCAATTCCGCGCGTGGGTTCATCCAGCATTAAAATTTCCGGCTGCGTTAATAACCAGCGTCCAATAATAACCTTCTGCTGGTTACCACCGGAAAGCGAACCAATTTGCGTCCGATGCCCAGGTGTTTTTACACGCATGGAGTCGATTACCCATTGGGTGTCGCTCTTCATGCGGGAAGTATCCAGCAGGCCCACTTTGGTGCGGTAATTCTTGATGTTGGAAATCAGTGAGTTAAAACCGATATCCAGGTACGCATAAATCCCTGTCGAACGACGCTCTTCAGTCACCAACGCAAAACCGTGGTTAATGGCTTCGTTCGCGCTATGGTTATTAATTTTCTTACCGTGCAGGGTAATCGTGCCACCTGACTTTTCGCGGATACCAAACAGCGTTTCCACGATGTCGGTACGCTTCGCCCCGACCAGACCGGCGATACCGAGGATTTCCCCTTTACGCAGATCAAATGAAACGTCACGAATTGACGGCTGGCGCAGCGACGTGAGGTTACGCACCTCAAGGATCGTTTCGCCCGGTGTGTTGTATTTATCCGGGAAGCGCTGGTTCAGTGAACGACCCACCATCATGGAGATGATCTTGTCCATGTCCAGCCCTTCCAGCGGCTGAGTGGCAATCCACTGTCCGTCACGCAGGATGGTGATTTCATCGCACAGCTGGAAAATTTCTTCCATTTTATGCGAGATATAAACAATACCGCAGCCACGTTCTTTCAGTTTACGGATAATCTTAAACAGATGATTGACTTCTTTTTCCGTTAAGGAAGACGTCGGCTCATCCATAATGACAATTTTGGCGTCATACGAAAACGCTTTAGCAATTTCGATCATCTGCATTTGCGATACAGATAATGTTCCCACGCGTGCGTTAGGGTCAATATCAATATCCAGCTCATCGAATATTGCTTTGGTATCAAGGTACATTTTGTCCTGGTCGACAAATACACCTTTAGTCGGGTAGCGACCCAACCACATATTATCCGTCACCGAGCGCTGGAGAACCAGGTTCAATTCCTGATGCACCATCGAAACACCATTTTCAAGTGCTTCTTTTGCGGAATGGAAGTCGATCTCTTTTCCCTGAAAAATAATGCTACCGGAATCTTTTTGGTAGATCCCAAACAAACATTTTAATAATGTCGATTTGCCAGCGCCGTTCTCTCCCATTAATGCGTGAATGGAATGTGGGCGGACTTTTAAATTAACATTATCGAGCGCTTTGACGCCGGGAAATGACTTGTTGATATTGCTCATTTCCAACAAGATTTCGCCTGACGATTCTGTTTTATTGCTGACCATAGTTAACCCTGGCTGCGCGAATGTTTTCCCGTGCTGACTATCCAGCACGGGAGATGTTTCATTGTTTCTATAACGGGCGCGGCAAGCGCGCCCGAGATATTACTTACCGATGAACTGAGCCAGGTTGTCTTTATCGACACCAACGTAAGGAACGCGAACCACTTTGTTCTCGATTTTCCAGTTGGTCCCTGCTGCGGCTTCTTTGCCATCAGCCAGGTTTTTCGCCAGATCGAAGGTGGCTTTCGCCTGGTTGTTTGCATCGTTCAGCACGGTACCGGCCATTGCACCGGATTTCACCAGTGCCAGTGCTTCTGGCAGCGCATCCACACCAAACACAGGAATGCTGGATTTGTTGTGTGCTTTCAGAGCTTCGACTGCGCCCATTGCCATCGCATCGTTGTTGGCGATAACCACTTCGATTTTGTTAGCGTTAGGACCGGACAGCCATGCGTCCATTTTGTCTTTAGCCTGAGCGGTATCCCACATTGCGGTATCCAGCTGCAGCTGCTGGGTTTTCAGGCCCTTCTCGTTCAGCTCTTTGATAACGTAGGTGGTACGCGCTTCAGCATCCGGGTGACCCGGCTCGCCTTTCAGCAGCACGAACTGAACCTGACCATCTTTGTTCAGGTCCCAATTTGGGTTAGCCGCCCAGTGTTTAGCAATCAGGTCGCCCTGGATTACGCCAGACTCTTTAGAGTCAGTCCCGACGTAGAAGGCTTTGTCATAGCTGTCCAGCGCTTTGCGGGACGGCTCTTTGTTGAAGAACACCACCGGCACGTTCTGACCACGTGCTTTTTCGATGACGGTGCCTGCCGCAGCCGGGTCAACGAGGTTGATGGCCAGCGCTTTCACGCCTTTCGCCAGCAGGACGTCGATCTGGTCGTTCTGTTTTGACTGGTCGTTCTGCGAGTCGTTCATCAGCAGCTGAACGTCTGGCGCTGATTTGCCGTCTTTCTCGATCGCTTTGCGCACCACAGACATGAAGTTATCGTCATATTTGTAGATGGTTACGCCGATACGGGTATCAGCTGCATGAGCAGCGGCACCGAACAACATGCAAGACATCACAGCGGACAGGGTTAACACCTTCTTATTCATGGTATCTCCGGTTATTTTTATGCAGGGTAGCTTATGTCGGCAGGCACAACGTTAATGAATTGTTACTGACAGCCGAAGTAAAATTAATCCAAAAATCCTCTTCCGTGTTCGGTAACGCTCCAACGTGCGTTTAATTGATTGCTTAGCACTTTATTGCACTACTAAAAGTGATTAATCACCGTTACATAGTGTTTCAGCCTTACAAACGCTGACATCATAGACAGGCGAATGTTAAGATACTGTGAATTTACTCACAAATTGAAAGCGGTTACATCACGGCACTTTATAAGTTAGTGATCGACCCCACAGATTGCTTCAATGCCACCGAATGACGACGCACTAAGGTCGGCATAAAACAGTGGGTTGCCAGAGGATCAAGCTTCCCCGCCGCGCCCATGAGTGCCAGTTCCGTCGCGAGTTTTGCCATCGATACAATCGGATAGCGCACCGTCGTCAACTGCGGATCGGTGTAACGGGCAATCGGAATATCATCGAAACCAATGAGTGACAGATGCTGTGGCACCGCAATGCCGTTATCTTTCAGCGTCGTCAGCGCCCCGGCTGCCATGTTGTCGTTGTAGGCAAACACCGCCGTCAGGCCCTGATTGCGTCCCAACAGCTCGACCATCGCCGCTTCACCACCCTGCAAATCCGGTGAACCGGTGCCAATCCAGGACTCCGGCGCAACAATGCCCTGCTCGCTCATCGCGCGCAGCCAGCCTTCCTGACGCATCTGGTTATCTTCAATGCCATGACTGGAGGCCAGATAGCCCACACGGGTATGCCCTTGATTAAGCAGCATCCGCGTCGCCATCATTGCGCCGCTGACGTTATCCAGCCCGACGCAGCGATGTTCATAGCCCGGCACAATGCGGTTAATCATCACCATGCCAGGAATGTGCTCGAGGAATTCGCTGATTTCTGCGTCGCTCAATGCTTTGGAATGCACAATTAACGCATTGCAGCGCTGGCGAATCAGCACCTCAATGGCGTTACGTTCCTTTTCCGCTTCGTGATAGCTGTTGCCGATCAATACGTTTTTCTGAAACTGCTGAGCAACGGTATCGACAGCCTTGACCAGCGCCCCGAAAAACGCATCCGAGACGTCCATCACCACTACACCGATGGTGTCGCTGACCTGGGTCGCTAATGCCTGCGCGTTGGCGTTGGGCCGATACCCCAGCTCCGACACGGCTTTCATTACGATTTCCCGGGTTTCAGGACTGACAAGCGGGCTGTTATTCAGCACGCGGGAAATGGTCGCGACGGAAACACCCGCATGGCGGGCCACATCACGAATGGTGATCATAACCACCGTCCTGTTGAAAATGGCAGCAACTCACAGTCACCCCCTGTGTTGAGCAAGGTGGCTATTCTGGCAGCGTGCGGACAAGGACTACGTGAAGAAGGTCACACTCATGGAAACGGTTACATCCGTTTTGTTAATGATTGTGATCCAGATCGTTATCTGGATGTTTTAGAAATGGATACCCCTGCGGCCCGTGCGGTCAACTGCCGCCACAGCCATTCCACCGGACCCTGACGGCGGTAGCGCAGCCAGATGACGGAGAAAAGGATATTCACCAGCCAAATGGCTGGCACAAAGGCAAGGAGCGTCAACCGGTCGAATTTCATAAATAAATCAAACCGGTAGAACAGCGTGGTGCAGATGAGGGTTTGCAGCAGATAGTTGGACAGCGCCATACGCCCGACGCAGGCGATCGCCCCAACAAGGCGTGAAGAACACATTTGTGGCCAAAAGCCGTAGGCTAGTGCGGCGTAACCGATGGTCTGAAACGGTGCCCCCAGTTCGCGCGGAGCCTGTAACAGGAACGCACACCAGCGATAAGACCAGTCAAAATGCCATTGCGCGATTGTCGCGGGCAGGTTTATCAGCACGCCAAGGGTGATCAGCAGCGCGCCCACGCGACGGTAATGCGACAGGCTAAACTGGCCTTTCAGCCAGCCGCTGCGCATCAGCGACGCACCCATCAGCATCATACCCGCTAGCTGCCAGCCGTACTGCGCGCCGAGCGCCAGCAGATTATCGGACAGCATATCCGTGCGATTGCTGATAGCCTCCATGCCGCCTTTCAGCTTCCAGTACTGCTCGTATTGCAGGTTAGCGAGATCCGGCACCCACGAACGATTCGGCGTATCGCCGGAGATTAACCCTAAGAACAACAGCACCGCGATGCCAATCAGATACAGCACTACGCCAGTGTTAAACATCGATTTGGCGCTTTGCGCTTCACGTACCATTCGCCAGCAAACCAGGCCCACCAGCGCATAGGCCAGCAAAATATCGCCGTCCCAGAGCAGTAAACCATGGGCAAACCCGAGTATGGCCAGTAGCGAAAGCCGCGCCTGAATCCAGCGTTTGCCGCGAGGAAGCAGCAACTGCAAGCCAGCGCCAAACAGGAGAGCAAACAGCGTCAGGAATTTGACCTGCGCAAACAGGTCGAGAACGGCCCACGTCCACGCATCGCGTTGAGTGATTTCGCCGTACCAGGCAGGATTGAGATACGCCGCCTTTGGCAAGCCAAAGGCAACGATGTTCAGCAGCAGGATCCCAAGAATAGCGACGCCGCGAACAAAATCCAGCGTGACGTTTCGCTCCATTAAGTACCTGCTTTTAACAATCAGTTATGGTGACGAACGGCGCGCAGAAACTCCTGGCGAGTGTTCTGGCTCGATTTGAACAGCCCACCGAGCGACGTGGTCGTCGTGGCGCTGGTTGCATCACGAATGCCACGCGCTTTCACGCAGTAATGTACGGCATCAATAGAAACTGCCACGTTATTAGTACCCAGCAGGGTTTGCAATGCGGTCAGGATTTGTTGCGTCAGACGCTCCTGCACCTGCGGACGCTGGGCAAAGAACTGCACAATGCGGTTAATCTTCGACAGGCCAATCACCGACTCTTTCGGGATATAGGCCACGGTCGCTTTGCCGTCGATGGTGACAAAGTGATGCTCGCAGGTGCTGGTCAGGGTGATATCACGCACGGTCACCATTTCATCGACCTTCATTTTGTTCTCAATGACGGTGATTTTCGGGAAGTTGGCGTAATCGAGACCAGAGAAGATTTCGTCGACGTACATTTTAGCGATGCGGTGCGGCGTTTCCGTCAGGCTGTCATCACTGAGATCGAGATTGAGCAGCTGCATAATTTCGGTCATATGACCGGCAATCAGACGCTTGCGTGATTCATTATCCATATCAACCGGGGTACGTAGCGGCGTTTCCAGCCCACGCGCTAACAGCGCCTCATGAACCAGCGCAGCTTCTTTACTCAATGATGGCATTTTTGTTCTCCTGCAGGTGTGGCGACCTTTGCACTCTGAGGGCAAAGTGAGCACTCATTGTGCGTGAGGCCGCGCACAGAATCCAGTATTCACGGCGATAATTATTGAAATTTGCTTAACCTTTCATGCGGTGTACGCCAGACCAGCATCCCACCGATTAAAAGCGCGATTGCTGCCACGCCGAGCGCGGGCTCCAGGCACTGTGTCAGCCAGGTCGACAGCGCAGAGGTCATTGGCCCCACCAGCTGACCGACGGCGTAACCGGTGGTTAATAATCCGGCCATGTAACGGGTGTGCTGTGGGGCGAGTTCCCGCCCGTACAGCAATGAAAGTTGTACCGCGCACAGGAAGCCGCCGCCCACCAGCAACGCGCCGATAACCAGGCCGCTCATGCCTGGCACCCGCCAGGCGGCGAGTACGCCCACACCCTGTAACCACAACACAATCGCCAGTCGCTGATAGCTGTGACCGACGCCGCGCAGCAAAATACTTAGCCCGATACCGACTACCGCCGCCGCGCCAAACACCGGCCACAGGAACTGAGCAAACAGGCTGCCAGGGAAACGCGCGGCGGCCATTTGCGATAAAAAGGTGGCGGGCAGAATATAACCAAAGCCCGCCAGGCTGTAACTCCAGACCAGACGTTTCAGGCTCGCCGTCAAATGCAAAGGTTCAGGCTGACCGCCAGGACGATGGAAATCGCCAGGACGCGGCAGCCAGCGAGAAATAAAGGCAATCAACACCAACGCCAGCACGCCGTAAAGCAGCCAGCCTGCGGCAGCGCTCAACTGCTGCGCATGGATATACACCGCCAGCAGGCCACTCACCGCAATGCCCGCCCCCGGACCGGCAAACACCGCGGCGCTCAGGCCAGGACGTCCGGCGTGCGCCAGCCGTTCGTTGGTCCAGGCTGCGGTCAACACCATCGCCCAGCCGCTCATCGCGCCAATCACCAGTCGCAGCACGGCATGCAGCCAGGCATTGTCGGCCCACGCGGAAAGAAACGTCAATCCTACGGCGCCCAGGATACCGGCGTACAACCGCCCCTCCACGCCGCGATGGGCCCGCATCGCATCCCAGGCACCCAGCAAATATCCCAAATAATTCATCGCGGCGACCAGCCCGGCGCTGGTCAGCGTAAGCTGTCCGTCAGCAATCATCAGCGGCACTTGAGGGGTGAAGGCAAAACGCCCAATCCCCATGGCGACCACCAGCATGACAAACCCACTCAGCGCGGTACGTAGCGCCATGTTAGTCTCGCATGTTAATGTAAAGTTATGTTTATGATGCAGCATGTAACAGCAATGCGGAAGCGAAAATTACTCATCGCTGCACATGATCTGTATGATGAAACAGAACATTTTCAATCACTCACCCGGGAGCCTTGCATGGAATTGCTCGAAGAGCACCGCTGTTTTGAGGGCTGGCAGCAACGCTGGCGGCACGACTCCAGCACGCTGAACTGCGCCATGACGTTCAGTATTTTTCTGCCACCACCGCGCGATAACACGCCACCGCCGGTGCTTTACTGGCTATCAGGCTTGACCTGCAACGATGAGAATTTCGCGACGAAAGCAGGCGCCCAGCGCGTTGCCGCCGAACTCGGTATCGTGCTAGTAATGCCAGACACCAGCCCACGCGGCGACAACGTGGCGGATGACGAAGGCTATGATCTCGGCCAGGGCGCCGGGTTCTACCTCAACGCAACGCAGGCCCCGTGGGCCGCGCATTACCGTATGTACGACTATCTGCGCGATGAACTCCCCGCGCTGGTACAGGCACAGTTCAACGTCGCCGAGCGCAGCGCGATTTCCGGTCATTCGATGGGCGGTCACGGGGCGTTGATTCTGGCGCTGAAAAACCCTGGCAAATACACCAGCGTTTCTGCCTTTGCGCCAATCGTTAACCCGACCCGCGTGCCGTGGGGCCAGAAGGCGTTTAGCGCCTATCTCGGCGAAGACAAATCCAGCTGGCAAGCGTGGGACAGCTGTGTGCTGATGTTAGCGAGTGACGCGGCCAGCGCCATTCCGACGTTAATCGATCAGGGCGATACCGATCAGTTCCTGGCGGATCAACTGCAACCCGCCGTGCTGGCTGAAGCTGCGCGCCAGACCCAATGGCCGCTTACGCTGCGCATTCAGTCCGGGTTCGACCACAGCTACTGGTTTATTGCGTCCTTTATAGAAGATCACCTGCGCTTTCACGCGCAGCATCTGCTGAAGTAACGCCTCAAGCCTGTTGCCCGGCGGCGTTACGCTTGCCGGGCCTACAAGGAAAAAGTCCAGGGCCGGGCAAACGCCAGCACGGGGAAAGAACCGTAGGCCGGGCAAACGCAGTACCGCCCGGCGATTCTCGTCAGAAGCGGTAATCCACCGCCATAAAGTAGCGTCGACCGTCTTCGTTGTAGCTGTAATCGTCGCGGCTGAGATCCTTATCCGTCAGGTTTAGCACGCCCGCACGCAGTTTGACGTTCTTCGTCGCCTGCCATGCGCCACCGGTGTTCCAGATAACGTATCCGCCCGGCGTTGCGCCGTTGGTGGTCATGGCGCGTTTCTCGCCGCTGTAGTTCGCCTGCATATAGAAGGACCAATCCTGCGTCGCCTGCCAGTCCACCACGCCGTTCGCCGTATGGTACGGCAGCTCGGATAGCGGTTTATTGCCACCGTTGCTCAGGTCACGACCGTCGTTGTAGGTATAATTCAGCGTGACTTTCCAGTCTTCCGCCAGCGGGAATTTCAGCTCGGTTTCCACGCCGCGAATACGCGCTTTGTTGACGTTGTAGTAGCGGAAAATCGGCTCGCCGTCGGCATTCAGGCCCACGTAGTTCGGGTAGTCTTTCGCCTGATCGATGTTAGCCGTACGGCTGATACTGATGCGGTCATCGACGTCGTTCTGGAAAGTCGTGATGCTGCCCTGAACGCCTTCCAGCCAGCCTTCTTCTCCGGCGTAATAAATGCCGAGTTCATAGCTTTCACTGGTTTCCGGTTTCAGGTCCGGGCTACCGACAATTTCACAGGCACCGCGGCAAGAACCGGTGGTCCAGTCCGGGCTGAGCTGCAGTAATGATGGCGCTTTGAAGGCATTTGCCCAACCGCCTTTGACCGTCACGGTGTCGGTGGCGGTATACACCAGATACGCACGTGGGCTCCAGTGGTCGCCGTAGGTTTCGTGATCATCCATACGCACGCCAGTGGTCAGCGCCAGCGGCTCGAAAATCCGCCATTCGTCTTCGATAAACAGCGCGTACTGGCTGGCAGACGTGTTACCACTGCCCTGTAAATTCACCGGGTCTTTGAGCTTATCGTGACGCCATTCGCCACCCACCGTCAGCAGCTGGTTAATGGCGTCCAGCGGCAGCACGTATTTGCCGTCAATCGAATTACTTTCAGAAGTGATAACCCCTGCCGCTTCCGGATTTTTGTTATCCACTTTTTCGCCATAGAACTTCAATTCACTGTTGCCCACGTCCCAACGGCCGTTGTGACTCAAGGAATAGTTCTGGCGTTCCAGGCGGTTTTTATCGAGGGAATCAGAATCACGGTCCTGACGGTCGAAGCCATATCCGGCGGTGAAATCGTGGTTGTCGTTTGGCGTCCAGGCAAACTCAACATTGCCGTCACGGCTGGTGTAGCCTTCGATGCGTGGCGACTCACCAGTTTGGGAGGTCGATGATTCTTGCTGCTGGTCTTTTTCGCGTTTGGACAGATTGCCGTAGGCTTTCAACCCCAGCACGCCGTCAATGAGCGGGCCGCTGGTAAAGAACTGTCCATTGTAGGTGTCGCCGCGGTCACGATGTTCCTGAATCGTGGTATCAGCGGTCAGCGTCCCGTGCCATTTCTGGCCGATTTTTTTGGTGATGATGTTCACCACCCCGCCTAACGCATCGGAACCGTAAAGCGACGACATCGGCCCACGCACCACTTCGATGCGTTCGATGGCGTCCACCGGGATCCAGTTGAGGTCAAAATCGTTATGACGGAACACGGCGTTGCGCGAGTTAACGCGTTTGCCGTCGACCAGAATCAGGGTGTAGCTGCTGTCGAGCCCGCGCAAACTGACACCTTTGCGGTTATCACCTTCGTTGGTGAGCTGCACGCCCGGTACGTCCTGTAATACGTCTTTCAGATTCTGCACCGGACGGCGCTGAAGATCCTGCTGGGTAATCACGCTGATGCTGGCCGGCGCATCTTTCACGCTCTGCTCCGTCGCGGATGCCGTGACCACCAGGGTTTCACCGTCATTTTCAGCCATTACCGGCATCGACAGTGCGAATGCGGATGCGCACAACCCGCCCCGAACAAGAGGATTTAACCTGAACATTTCCTTTCTCCATGAGGTAAACAACAACAACCAAAAAAGTGCAGATGTGGCTGGTCACCCTGGTCCGTTGGCGTCCTCGGACAAGATGCGGGAGAGTGGCTTCATCCTGAAAGTGTGTAGATGATAAGAAGAATGATAACAATTATCAATTCAATTGTGAGGAATTATGTCTGAGGCGCATAGTACAGACATCAAATTGCCCGGTGGCGCTGCGCTTACCGTGCCTACAAAATCAGTAGGCCCGCACAAGCGCAGCGCCGCCGGGCAAAAAAAAACCCTCCGACTGGAGGGTTTTCATTGGGGAAACACTTACTGTTTAAAGCGTTCCGGAAAGGTCATTTCGCTGTAGCGTACAAAGCGACTGCCCTTCGCAAGCTTGTAGCCGAACCAGATAATCAGGAACAGCGGGATACCGATGTAGGTTGCCGCTACGCCGCCCCAGTCGATGGTATCTTTCAGGAAGGCTTCGTAGTTCTGGCCGAGCGTGATAATCAGACACAGGGCGAACGCAAAGATGGGCCCAATCGGGAAGAAGCCCGAACGGTATGGCAGATTGTTCAAGTCATGCCCCTGCATCACGTAACCGCGACGGAAACGGTAATGGCTGATAGCAATCCCGAGCCAGGCGATAAACCCGGTCATTCCTGACGTATTCAGCAGCCACAGGTAAACAGTCTGGTTGCCGAACATTGAGGTCAGGAAGCACAGCCCCGCCACGACGGTAGTCGCATACAGTGCGTTACGCGGCACGCCGCCACGGGAAAGCTTAGCGAAAATACGCGGGGCTTTGCCGTCACAGGCCAGGGTATAAAGCATACGGGTCGACGCATACATCCCAGAGTTACCGGCAGACAGCACCGCCGTCAGGATAACCGCATTCATCACCGCCGCCGCAGACAGCAGGCCAGCATGCTGGAATACCAGCGTGAACGGGCTGACGGAAATGTCTTTCACGTCGTTACGCAGCAGGCTCGGATCGGTATAAGGAATGATCAGACTGATAATCAGGATGGCGAACACATAGAACAGCAGGATACGCCAGAACACCTGACGCACCGCTCGCGGAATGTTCTTCTCTGGATCTTCGGATTCACCCGCCGCGATACCGATAAGTTCGGTGCCCTGGAAGGAGAAGCCGACAATCATCGCCACGCCAATCATCGCCGCAAAACCACCCGCAAACGGCGCATCGCCGGTCGTCCAGTTGCTCCAGCCCACCGGCTGTGCGCCTTTGAAGATGCCGAAAATCATCAGCACGCCAACACCGATAAAGATGATGACGGTGGTCACTTTAATCAGCGAGAACCAGTACTCCGCTTCACCGAAGCCTTTGACCGAGATCCAGTTCAGCAGGAACATAATGCCGAGGAACAGTGCGCTCCAGATCCAGCCCGGCGTGTCCGGGAACCAGTAATTCATCACCAGCTGTGAGGCGACAAGGTCGACGGCGATAGTGACCGCCCAGTTGTACCAGTAGTTCCAGCCCAGCGCGAAACCGAAACCTTCTTCTACATAGTTCTGACCATAAGTCGCAAACGAGCCCGACACCGGCATAAACGCAGCCAGTTCGCCGAGACTTGTCATCAGGAAGTACACCATCAGACCAATAAGAATGTAAGAAAGCAGTGCGCCACCGGGGCCCGCCTGCGAAATGGTTGCCCCTGAGGCAACAAACAACCCTGTACCGATTGAACCGCCAATAGCGATCATCGTCAGGTGACGCGCCTTCAGTTCGCGACGGAGCGCGGGCGCTTCTGTGGTTTTAGTTTCGGAAACCATAGGAAAATGCTGTCCTTCCAAAAAATGAGGCGCGATTGTAGCAGACGATCGGCGTTCCTTCCGGCACAAATGCGCACTTATAAGAGAGCTTCATGATGAGGCGCAAATTATAAGTAAAGCCCTTATATTGTCGTTTCGCCACGCCATCAAATATCGCAATAACGCAGGAAACGTTGCAGCGCATTTGAGAGGTGTTTTTGCCGGTGATGGATGCGCCAGAGCTTACGCGTCAAGCGTGGCAGCGGGACGGGAAGCTCCATCAGGGTGCCGCTGTCGAGCTGTTCGGCAATCACGCGTCGTGACAGACAGCTGATGCCCAGTCCGTGGCGCACTGCGTGCTTAATCGCCTCGGAATTGCCCAGCTCCATGCCAAGATGAAATTCCGGCAGATGGGAAAGCAGAAGGTAATCGACGATTTCACGTGTGCCGGAACCGCGCTCACGTAGGATCCACGGCGCTTCGGCCAGCCTCGCCAACGTCACTTCCCCTGTTAGCAGCGCTGAACCCGGTGCGGCGAACACCACCAGCTCATCTTCCAGCCACGGTTCGGCAATGATTTCCGCGGCGTGACATGGCCCCTCGATAAGCCCGATATCCACACGGAAATCGCTGACGGCGGTGATCACGTCCTGGCTGTTGCCGACGCTGAGTTCCAGCGGCAGCGTTGGGAAATCACGCCGGTAGCGGGCGATGATTTCCGGCAGAATATAGTTGCCGATAGTGCTGCTGGCGTAAACGCGGATCGCACCGTTATCTTCGCGAAACAGCTGCTCGATTTCGGTGGCCTGTTCCAGTGTCGCCAGCGCACGCGGGTACAGCAGGCGGCCATGTTCGTTCACCACCAGTCGTTTACCGACCCGGTCAAACAGCTGCACGCCGAGCTGGCCTTCCAGATCGGTCAGCGCCGCACTGACCGCTGACTGCGACAATGACAGCATTTGCGAGGCCTGGGTCGTCGAACCGCTTTTCAACACTTCGGCAAACACTTCCAGCTGGCGTAAGGTGATGTGCATAGAAGTCTCTTGCTTATCGGTTATACAGATTGATTATAAATATATAATCAATTTTAATTTTAAGCCACAGCAGCGTAACCTTTAACCCAGATAAAGGAGAAGGTTATGACAACACTCACGCTAAACAGACACCGACATTCACTCGGGCATTTTGTCCCGGGCCTGGCGCTCACCGCCTTGATAACCGGCGTTGCACTGTGGACTGGAAGCATTCCAGCCATTGCCGGCGCGGGCTTTAGCGCACTGACGATGGCTATTCTGCTCGGCATGGTAGTCGGCAACACGGTATACCCGAAAATCTGGCAGCGCTGCGACGGCGGTGTGTTGTTCGCCAAGCAGCATTTGCTGCGTCTGGGCATCATTCTTTATGGCTTCCGCCTGACGTTTTCGCAAATTGCTGACGTGGGTTTCAGCGGGATCGCCATCGACGTGCTAACGCTCACCAGCACCTTTTTGCTGGCGTCATTCCTCGGCCAGAAAGTGTTTGGCCTTGATAAACAAACCAGTTGGTTAATTGGTGCGGGTAGCAGTATCTGCGGCGCAGCGGCCGTGCTGGCGACAGAACCCGTATTGAAAGCCGAATCCAGCAAAGTCACCGTAGCGGTTGCAACGGTCGTGATTTTCGGGACCATTGCCATTTTCCTCTACCCGGCGATGTACCCGGTGCTGGCCCACTGGTTTACCCCGGAAACCTACGGGATTTACATGGGTTCCACCATGCATGAGGTGGCGCAGGTTGTGGCGGCCGGACACGCCGTCAGCCCGGATGCTGAAAACGCCGCGGTGATTGCCAAAATGCTGCGCGTAATGATGCTGGCGCCGTTCCTGATTATCCTGGCCGCTCGCGTTAAACAACTGTCACCTGCAGGCAACGGTGAGAAAAGCAAAATCACTATTCCGTGGTTTGCGATCCTGTTCATCGTGGTGGCGATTTTCAACTCGTTCCACCTGTTACCGAAAGCGGTTGTGGACGAGCTGGTCACCCTCGACACCGTGCTGCTGGCGATGGCGATGGCGGCTCTGGGCTTAACCACACACGTCAGCGCGCTGAAAAAAGCCGGGGCGAAACCGCTGCTGATGGCACTGGTTCTGTTCGTCTGGCTGATCGTCGGCGGCGGCATGATTAACGTGGCAGTTCATGCCCTGATGGCATAAAGCACTGTATCACTCTCCTGTTAACCCGCTATGATTAGCCTTTGCTATGCACTTCCTTTAGGCGGGTTTAACAGGAGTTTTTTATGAAATACATCGGAGCACATGTCAGCGCCTCCGGCGGTGTCGCCAATGCCGCGATTCGCGCTGCGGAACTTGAAGCCACTGCATTCGCCCTGTTCACCAAGAACCAGCGCCAATGGCGTGCAGCCCCGCTGACCAGCGAGGTGATCGACGATTTCAAAGCGGCCTGCGAAAAATACCATTTCTCCCCGGCGCAAATCCTGCCGCACGACAGCTACCTGATTAACCTCGGCCATCCTGTCACCGATGCGCTGGAAAAATCCCGTGAAGCCTTCCTCGACGAACTCACCCGCTGCCAGCAGTTAGGCCTGACGTTGCTGAACTTCCACCCGGGTAGTCACCTGATGCAAATCCCGGTCGATGACTGTTTAGCGCGCATTGCCGAGTCCATCAACATCGCGCTGGCACAAACCGAAGGCGTCACCGCGGTTATCGAAAACACCGCCGGTCAGGGCAGCAACCTGGGCTTTGAGTTTGAGCATCTGGCGGCCATCATTGACGGCGTGGAAGATAAATCTCGTGTCGGCGTGTGCATTGATACCTGCCACGCGTTCGCCGCGGGATACGATTTACGCAGCGCTGAAGCGTGTGAAAAAACCTTCGCAGAATTCGAACGAATCGTTGGCTTTAAATACCTGCGCGGAATGCATCTGAACGATGCGAAGAGCGCTTTTGGCAGCCGCGTTGACCGCCATCACAGCCTCGGCGAAGGCAATATTGGCCACGACGCGTTCCGCTGGATAATGCAGGACGACCGTTTCGACGGCATCCCAATGGTGCTGGAAACCGTGAATCCGGATATCTGGGCCGAAGAAATCGCATGGCTGAAAGCGCAGCAAAAACAAGAAGCTGCGGCGTAAACGCAAAAAGGGCCGACAATGTCGGCCCTTTTCTTTTAACTCACTTTATGCCGCTTTCGCCGCAACCTCAACTTCCGGGCGTTTCAGCACCGCGTAAGAGAGACCGGCGACCAGCGTACCGACAACAATCGCCAGCAGATAGCCCAGAACCGGGGTGATTGCGCCAGGGATCAGCAGGACGAACAGACCGCCGTGCGGCGCCATCAGTTTCGCACCCACCGCCATCGACATGGCGCCAGTTACTGCGCCGCCGATGATACAGCAAGGCAGAACGCGCATTGGGTCACGGGCCGCAAATGGAATCGCGCCTTCGGTAATGAAGCACAGACCCAGCACCAGAGCGGCTTTGCCCCCTTCCTGCTGCGCTTTATCGAACTTGCGACGTGCCACAATCGTTGCCAGACCGAGCGCCAGCGGTGGCACCATGCCCGCCGCCATAATCGCCGCCATCGGGGCGTACGTTTGCGTACTCAGCAGCCCAACACCAAACGCGTATGCCGCTTTGTTTACTGGCCCACCCATATCGGTACACATCATTGCACCCAGGATGGCGCCGAGCAGAACCGCGTTCGCCGTACCCATGGTTTGCAGCCAGTGAGTCAGGCCTGCGAGGATGCCAGAAACCGGTTTACCAATCAGGTAAATCATCGCCAGACCGACAATCAGGCTGGAAAACAGCGGGATTATCAGAATCGGTTTCAGCGCTTCCATGCTCGGTGGCAGCTTCACTTTGGTGCTGATCATTCTCGCGACGTAACCGGCCAGGAAACCAGCAATAATACCGCCGATAAAGCCCGCGCCGGTGCTGACTGCCAGCATACCGCCGATAAGACCTGGGGTCAGGCCCGGACGATCCGCAATGGAGAAGGCGATATAACCCGCTAATACCGGCACCATCAGCGCGAAGGCTGAACCGCCGCCGATTTGCATCAGCGCCGCCGCCAGCGTGCCTTCTTCTTTGAACGCGGTAATACCGAATGCAAAGGAGAGCGCGATACACAGACCGCCCGCTACCACCATCGGCAGCATGTAAGACACGCCGGTCAGCAGGTGGCTGTACGCCCCGCCGCCTTTCTTCTTACCTTCCTGAGCCGACTGCACGTTGCCTGACGGCAGATACGGTTCGGCTTCAACAACCGCTTTATCCAGTTCCTGCGCCGTTTTCTTCAGCGCCAGACCCGTGGACGTACGATACATCGGTTTACCGGCAAATTTTGCCAGGTCCACTTCGATATCAGCCGCGACAATAACCAGGTCCGCTTCCGCCACTTCTTCAGGCGTAATCGCATTGCCCGCGCCAACGGAGCCGCGGGTTTCGACTTTCACCCACCAGCCACGTTTTTTGGCTTCGGTTTCAATCGCCTCTGCCGCCATAAAGGTGTGAGCTACCCCGGTCGGGCAAGCCGTGACGGCCACGATGCGTTTCGCACCGCTTTTCGCCACTGGCGCAATCGCCGCAGGCGTCACGTATGGCGCTGCATGAGATTTGGCTTCGCTCAGGAACAGCTCCGGGTGTGCCACCGCGCGATTCACATCGCCGAGGTAAACCTGTTTGCCGTTCAGCGCACTGTCCGCAGGCAGTACAGAACCCAGCACAATCGCCAGTTCAGCGTCGTTCGGGTTGTCGATAATCTCTAAATGGGCTTTTTGGGCCGCCGCGCTCAGCAGCGTTTTCGCCATATAGGCGCGCGCCTGTCCGAGTCCGGAATCGATAATCAGCAGCGTTTTCATTATGCCTCTCCTGCTGTCAATTGAAGGGTTGTAAGTCAACGCGCGCCATCATCGCGGCCAACTGGGTACGATCGGTAATCCCTACGTTACTCTGGCTGACGGCCAGTGCGGCGACGGCTGTCGCCAGGCGTAACGTATGTTCACTGGATTCGCGCATCAGAAGGCCGTAAATCAGGCCACCTACCATCGAATCCCCGGCACCCACGGTGCTCACCACCTCAACGGACGGCGGTTTTGCAATCCACTCACCGGATGCGTTGACCCACAGCGCGCCTTCGGCACCCAGTGAAATCACCACATGAGCAATACCTTGCTCGCGCAGGGCGTGCGCGGCGTCGATCACGTCTTTCATTTCTGGCAGTTTGCGACCGGCCCAGATTTCCAGCTCGCGACGGTTCGGTTTAACCAGCCACGGTGCCGCTTTCAGACCGGCCACCAGTGCTTCACGGCTGCTGTCGAAAATAATGCACGGACACTGACTACGCAGGCGCGTCATCCAGTCGGTGAAGGCTTCCGGGCTGACACCCGCAGGCAAACTTCCGCTGACGCACACCATGTCGAACTGGCCCAGCCAACTCAGGGAATCATTCACGAAACGTTCCCAGTCGCCTGCCGTGACGTCGAAACCGGAGAAGTTAAAGTCGGTCACTTCACCGTCTTTTTCCGTCAGTTTGACGTTAATACGGGTACGACCCTGCACCACCTGGAAGCGGTTGGCGATACCGAGTTCGCTGAACAGCTGCTGAAAGCCATCCTGGTTGTCTTTACCCAGGAAGCCGCCGACGGTCACATCAATGCCGAGATCTTTCAGGACCTTCGCAACGTTGATGCCCTTACCCGCCGCATGCAGACCGGTGGTACGCACCAGGTTCACTTCGCCGCGTTCAACTTCCGGGGTAAACCCGACTAAATCGTAGGCCGGATTGAGGGTGATCGTGGCAACACGTCTGCTCATTACGCGCCCTCCCCAAGACCGGAAGCGATGGCTTCGCCGATAGCATTGAGTGCCACCTGCGCATCATCACCCTGGGCGGTAAAGCGCAGGCGATGACCTTTCTTCACGCCAAGCGCCACGACTTTCATCAGGCTACGACCGTTAGCCGGTTTCCCGCTGCCGTCGAGGTTGGTGACGGTAATGTCACTGCTAAATTGTTTGATAGTGTTCACCAGCATGGTTCCTGGACGCGCATGGAGTCCGTGTTCATTGCGGATAACAAATTCCGCACTCAGTACATCTTCTGCCGGAGAATCGTCGCTGGTCAGCAGTGCTAACAGCGTTGCGGCATCAGCGTTCAGCAGACGTTCAGCTTTATTGTCGAGCAGCAGCGCACTCAGACGACTCAGCACCGCAGTGGGCTGTTCATCGGCCATGGCGACGGTCACCAGCAGCGCGGCGGCGTGCCCATCAACGGTAAACGGCGCTTTAGCCCGACTCACCGCAACGGCGCTTTTCAGGTTGCCTTCAGCACTGTCGTTCAGCCAGATGCCCTGCCCCAGATTCAGCGGCTGGTCATTAATGACATGAGCCACAAATCCTGCATCTACTGCACTCGCTTCTTTCAGACGCGCAGCATTCAGCGCCTGCAACGTCACCAGGCTGCTCGCATCAACGTCCAGCGTGAGGGTGTCGTTATCGAGTTTCAGCGCATCGCTCTGTTTTTCGCCCATCAGCAGTGCGCGTAGCTCTTCCGCAGTGGTCGCGGTTTTCAGCTGTTCAGCCACGTCGTCATCGCTCAGCACGTGCGTCAGCTGACGCAGCAGGCCGAGGTGTTCATCGGAGCTGGCGGCGATGCCGATCGCGACATACGCGGTCTGCCCTTCGCCCCAGGTAACGCCCTGTGGAAACTGATATACCTGAACGCCGGTCTTCAATACTTGGTCGCGGGTGTCGGTGGTGCCGTGAGGGATAGCGATACCGTTGCCAAGAAACGTGGAAGTCTGCTGCTCGCGAGCCAGCATTCCGTCGACGTAACCGTCCGCAACGTTACCGGCGCTGACCAGAGCTGACGCTACCTGGCGAATCGCCTCTTCTTTGTTCCCGGCCTGCTGACCGGGATGTATATCCTGAGCTGATAACTGGAACATGGTTCTCCTCTCTCGCTGAATTGAATCGTTTCAGCTAACTTGAGAAAAAATACGTCACCCTGCTTCCCGGAGGATGAAAAGATGACGCTGAAACGTTTCAATCAGTCTGTGTCAGCCCTGCAGATTGCGCAAGAAAAGTTTATTTTTGGATGTCAGAATTTAGAGCTACTGCACATTTTGTTATCATTCTCGCCACATTTGCTGAAGCTCTCCCGCTTCGTCAGCCGCTGCGTTCAGCACCGTCAGCCAAGAGTAATTCTCATTATGAAATGCCATTTTGATTTTTTGTGCATTCGTTGATGCATCCCCTGTTTATTTTCTGACAGCCAGCGTAAACTTCGCCCTCTTCCTGTTTTTTGATAACCCAAAATGTCTAATACGACCGTTGCTGCCCCGCGCCGGGGATTTGATCTGACCTCATCCGCCTTCCTTCTGGTCGCGTTCCTGACCGGCATTGCTGGCGCATTGCAGACGCCAACCCTGAGCCTGTTTCTGACCAATGAAGTCCACGTCCGCCCGGCGATGGTCGGCTTCTTCTTTACCGGCAGCGCGGTGATTGGCATCCTGGTCAGTCAATTTCTCGCCGGTCGATCCGACCGTCAGGGCGATCGTAAGTCGCTGATCGTCTTTTGCTGTTTACTCGGGATGATGGCCTGCGTGCTGTTCGCCTGGAATCGCAACTACTTCATTCTGCTGTTTGTCGGCGTATTCCTCAGCAGCTTCGGCTCGACGTCCAATCCACAGATGTTTGCCCTTGCCCGCGAGCACGCCGATAAAACGGGCCGCGAAGCGGTGATGTTCAGCTCTATTCTGCGGGCGCAGGTTTCGTTGGCGTGGGTCATCGGCCCACCCGTGGCCTATGCGCTGGCGATGGGCTTTGGTTTCACCACGATGTACCTGTCCGCTGCGGTGGCTTACGTGGTTTGCGGCATCGTTGTGTGGATGCTGTTGCCCAGCATGCGCAAAGTGCGCCCGGCTGCAGGCACGCGCATTGAAGCGCCGCGCACTAACCGCCGCGATGCCCTGTTGCTGTTCGTCATCTGCACCCTGATGTGGGGCACCAACAGCCTGTACATCATTAATATGCCGCTGTTCATTATTGATGAGCTGCATCTGCCGGAGAAACTCGCCGGGCTGATGATGGGCACCGCCGCCGGGCTGGAAATCCCGACCATGCTGATTGCGGGCTATTACGCCAAACGTTTTGGTAAGCGTTTTCTGATGCGTGTTGCGGTAGTGGCGGGGATATTTTTCTATATCGGGATGCTGACCGTTCACTCCCCGGTACTGCTGCTGGCGATGCAACTGCTGAACGCCATTTACATCGGCATTCTCGCTGGGATTGGCATGCTCTATTTTCAGGATTTGATGCCGGGTCAGGCAGGCGCAGCGACGACGTTGTACAGCAACACCACGCGGGTGGGCTGGATTATTGCCGGTTCAATGGCAGGCATTGTGGCTGAAATCTGGAGTTATCACGCGGTGTTCTGGATTGCGCTGGGGATGTGCATCATCACGACGTTTGGCCTGTGGCGCATTAAAGACGTTTAGGGCGCGGTTAACGCTTCCAGATGAATGAGATACGCCATTGCCTGCTGTGACGTTGCGCCGCACATTTCTGCGGAAGGTTTAAGCCCGGCGCACACTTTCGGGCGCAGCGGCGAGCCAAAGATTTTGCAGCGTAGCCGCTCATCAAGCTGAATACAGGGTGTGTTAGCAGGCTTGCCGTGGGGCATTCCCGGGATTGGGCTGGAAATCGAAGGCGCAGTACAACATGCGCCACAGTCCGGTCGGCAATCCATCTTTCACTCTCTCATTTATCTGGAAACGCACCTTATCACCTTTTCACAAAACCAGCGAATTCCACTTGCCTGAAAGCCGCGGCACGAGTACTTTTACGCGATATTTTAGACTTCCCTGAAACAGGATTATTGCAATGCCAAGAGCGAATGAAATCAAAAAAGGTATGGTGCTGAATTACAACGGCAAACTGCTGATTGTAAAAAATATTGATATTCAGTCACCGAGCGCCCGTGGCGCAGCAACGCTGTACAAAATGCGCTTTGCCGATGTGCGTACCGGCACCAAGGTTGAAGAGCGTTTTAAAGGCGACGATATCGTCGATACCGTGACTCTGACCCGACGTTTTGTTGACTTCTCTTACATCGATGGCAACGAATACGTGTTCATGGATAAAGAAGACTACACGCCGTACACCTTCAACAAAGATCAGATTGAAGAAGAGATTCAGTTTATTCCTGAAGGTGGAATGCCGGACATGCAGGTTCTGCTGTGGGACAGCCAGTTGCTGGGCCTTGAGCTGCCGCAGACCGTTGATCTGGAAATTGTAGAAACTGCACCGGGCATCAAAGGCGCATCAGCCAGCTCCCGTACTAAACCGGCGACGCTGAATACTGGCCTGGTGATTCAGGTACCTGAATACCTGACGACCGGCGAGAAAATCCGCATTCATATTGAAGAGTGCCGCTATATGGGCCGTGCTGATTAATTTTTTAATGTGAGCGCCCGGCGGCGTTGCGCTTGCCGGGCCTACGGTTCAGATTTTGTTTGCCCGATAAGCGTCAGCGCCATCGGGCAAACAGGCTAGCAGTTGAACCGCGATTACAGCAGTTCTGGGTATTTGGTCATTTTCAGCGTCAGCTCAACGCCCCGCACTTCAGCCATCCCTTTCAGACGACCAATTGCCGAATAACCCGGATTGGTTTTCTTCTTCAGATCGTCCAGCATCTGATGCCCGTGGTCCGGACGGAACGGAATAGGACGCAGGTCGCCCGCTTTCTTGCGGCGTAGTTCTTCAGACAAAATCGCGTCAACCACCGCCACCATGTTCACGTCACCGTTCAGATGCGAACCTTCATGGAACGTTTTCGGATTGGCTTCACGGCACGTTGCGCGCAGGTGGGTGAAGTGAATACGATCGCCGAAGGTTTCAATCATTTTAACCAGGTCGTTATCGGCACGCACGCCATAGGAACCGGTACACATGGTGAACCCGTTATAAATGCTGTCGACGGTGTCTTTCAGCCACTGCATATCTTCGATAGTCGAAACGATGCGCGGCAGGCCGAGAATGGGACGCGGTGGATCATCCGGGTGAACCGCCAGGCGAACGCCAGCTTCTTCTGCCACAGGTACGATAGCGCGCAGGAACACCGCCATGTTTTCACGCAGATTGTCTTTGCTGATGTGATCATACTCAGCCAGACGCTTGCGGAACTGGTCGAGGGTGTAGCCCTCTTCCGCGCCCGGTAGGCCAGCAATGATGTTGCGGGTCAGTTTTTCGATCTCTGCCGCACTCATCGCATGGAAATACGCTTCTGCCTGCTGCTGCTCTTCCGGGCTGTAATCCGCTTCAGCACCAGGGCGCTTGAGGATGTGCAGCTCGAACGCCGCAAAGGCGATCTGGTCGAAACGCAGGGCTTTAGAACCGTCCGGCAGGGTGTATTCGAGATCAGTACGGGTCCAGTCGAGAATGGGCATAAAGTTGTAGCAAACGGTATCAATACCGCAGGTCGCGAGATTACGAATGCTTTGCTGGTAATTCGCAATCCAGGTTTTACACTCACCGGACTGGGTTTTAATATCTTCGTGAACCGGAATACTTTCCACGACGGACCAGGTCAGCCCTTTTTCAGCTAACAGCGCCTGACGTGCTTTAATTTCATCAACCGGCCAGACCTGACCGTTTGGAATATGGTGCAGTGCGGTTACAACACCGGTGGCGCCAGCCTGGCGCACATCATCAAGAGAAACCGGATCATTCGGTCCATACCAACGCCAGGTTTGTTCCATTACTTCACCCTCTTAAGTTGTTATACCAATATTAATCACACAGATGACGACTACCATACATGTTTCTCTCAGAGGGTCAATTTCCGCCCTGGCTTTGATTGATCCAGCTCACATTCCCCGGATAAATACGGCACACCAATTCAATTTGCTGTCATATAACTTTACACTGCCCATTGTTAATTAATGGTTAAGCAGGTGTTTATATAATGAAGACGATCGCCACCGCCACGCTGCCCGACAACGTGCAGTTGCCTCAGTATGACCGACAACAGCTCCGTTCGCGGATTGTCCATTTCGGCTTTGGCGCATTTCATCGCGCTCACCAGGCGCTTCTGACAGACCGGGTGCTGAACGCACAAGGCGGTGACTGGGGGCTGTGTGAAATCAGCCTGTTCAGCGGCGATGTGCTGATGAGCCAGCTGCGCGCCCAGGACCACCTTTATACCGTGCTGGAGAAAGGTGCGGACGGTAATCAGCCGATCGTCATCGGCGCGGTGAATGAATGCCTGAATGCAAAGCTCGATTCCCTCGCGGCGATCATTGAGAAATTCTGTGAACCACAGGTGGCAATTGTTTCCCTGACCATTACCGAAAAAGGCTACTGCATCGATCCGGCTACCGGTCGTCTGGACGTAACGCAGCCGCGGATCGTTCACGATCTGGAGAATCCATCCGAACCGCATTCCGCGCCAGGCATTCTGGTCGAAGCCCTGCACCGTCGCCGCGAGCGCGGGCTGACGCCATTCACAGTGCTCTCTTGCGATAATATTCCTGACAACGGCCACGTGGTGAAAAACGCGGTTCTGGGCATGGCCAACAAGCGCTCGCCCGAGCTGGCGCAGTGGATAGCTGAACACGTTAGCTTCCCGGGCACCATGGTCGATCGCATTGTTCCGGCAGCGACGGAAGAGTCGTTGGCGGAAATTGAAGCGGCGATTGGCGTTAACGATCCGTGTGCGATCAGCTCTGAATCATTCATTCAATGGGTGATAGAAGACCATTTTGTTGCAGGCCGCCCGGATTGGGAAATTGCGGGCGTGCAGATGGTGAGCGACGTGCTGCCATGGGAACAGATGAAACTGCGGATGCTGAACGGGAGCCACTCTTTCCTCGCGTATCTCGGCTATCTGGCAGGCTACGACCACATCAGCGATTGTATGCAGGACGACGATTTCCGTCGTGCGGCACTGCGTCTGATGATGCATGAACAGGCGCCTACGCTACGCATCACCGGCGTGGACCTGCAGGCTTACGCCGATAGCCTGATCGACCGCTTCACCAATCCGGCGTTAAAGCATCGCACCTGGCAAATCGCCATGGACGGCAGCCAAAAACTGCCTCAGCGCATGCTGGAAGGTATCCGCCTGCACCTGCAACGTGAAAGCGACTGGCCGCTGCTGGCGCTCGGCGTGGCGGGCTGGATGCGTTACGTCAGCGGCACAGACGAACGCGGGAATGCCATTGATGTGCGTGACCCACTGGCCGATAAAATTCAGTCCCTCGTCGCCAACAGCAGCGACAACGATCGCGTGACCGCCCTGCTCACGCTGAGCGAAATCTTCGGCACCGACCTGCCGCAAAACGCCGCGTTTGTCAGCCAAATTCAGCACGCCTGGCAGCGACTAACAAATGAAGGCGCTCGCCAGGCAATCATTTCTACCCTGAATCTTTAACAGATCCTGCTATATCGCGGACAGATGTATTTTCTGTCCGCCCCACGTCTTCTCTTTTCCATCATTTTTCGCCAGGATATTGCACACTGTTATTTTATTACAGATGTTCATCCTGGAGCCAACGTGACGCTAACGAACCTGATTACCGGCTTTCTCGGCAGCGGTAAAACGACCTCCATTCTGCATTTATTGGCGAATAAACCGGCTGATGAAAAGTGGGCGGTGCTGGTCAATGAATTCGGCGAAGTCGGTATCGACGGTGCGCTGCTGGCTGACAGCGGAGCGCTGCTCAAAGAGATCCCCGGCGGTTGCATGTGCTGCGTCAATGGGTTGCCAATGCAAGTGGGGCTTAACACTCTGCTGCGTCAGGGTAAGCCTGACCGTCTGCTGATTGAACCGACCGGGCTCGGCCATCCGAAGCAAATCCTCGATATCCTTACCGCGCCCGTTTATGAGCCGTGGATCGATTTGCGTGCCACGCTGTGCGTGCTCGATCCGCGTCAGCTGCTCGATGAAAAAGCGGTTGCCAATGAGAACTTCCGCGATCAACTCGCGGCTGCCGATATCATTGTGGCGAACAAAAGTGATCGCACAACGCCAGAAAGCCAACAGGCGTTCGAACGCTGGTGGCAAACCTACGGTGGCGCACGCCAATATGTACAAGCCACTCAGGGCGCAATCGACAGTGCATTGTTAGATTTACCACGCAGAAATCTGGCGGATCTGCCAGAGAGCGCTGCGCATTCGCACAGCCATGCCTCGAACAAAGGTCTGGCGGCGTTGAATTTACCTGAACATCAGCGCTGGCGCCGCAGCATTAACAGCGGTCAGGGTCATCAGGCCTGTGGCTGGATTTTTGATGCTGACACTCAGTTTGACACGATTGGCCTGCTGGAATGGGCCCGTCTGGCACCGGTTTCGCGGGTGAAAGGCGTGATGCGTATTGCGGAAGGATTAGTCCGTATTAATCGTCAGGGCGCTGACCTGCAAATCGAAACCCAGTCCGTTGCGCCCCCCGACAGCCGCATTGAACTGATCAATGACAGCGAGACTGACTGGAATGCACTACAGTCAACCTTGTTGAAGCTTCGTTTAAGTTAACGTCGGTATGTTGCGCGTGTTTTACCTGCTTTGAAGACTCTAATGATGAAAACTCGAATTCCCCTTATATTACTGCTGAACATCGCCGGTCTGGCTCTCTTTTTGAGCTGGTTTTTACCCGCCAATCATGGGTTCTGGTTCCCGCTCGACTCCGGTATTTTCCACTTCTTTAATCAGGGGCTGGACGACAGCCACGCTTATGTGTGGTTCCTCGCCATCACCAACAATCGCGCTTTTGACGCCTGCTCGCTGCTGGCGATGGGCTGCGTGATGCTCAACTTCTGGCTGAAAGAAACGCCACAGGGTCGCCGTAAAATTATTATTATTGGCCTGGTGATGCTGCTGGCGGCCGTCGTGGTTAACCAACTCGCGCAACATTTAATGCCGGTCAAACGCGCCAGCCCGTCGCTGTTTTTCCCTGATAGCTATCGGGTCAGCGCCCTGCTGCATATTTCGACTAAGGACGCATCAAAAGACAGTTTTCCTGGCGATCACGGGATGATGCTGCTGATATTCTCCACCTTTATGTGGCGATATTTTGGTCGTAAAGCCTTTGCCGTAGCCCTGATTATTTCTGTGGTTTTTGCCTTCCCACGCGTAATGATTGGCGCTCACTGGTTCACCGATATTGCGGTTGGATCACTGACAGCGGTCCTGATTGGCATGCCATGGATCCTGCTGACATCGCTCAGCGATAAAACAATTACCCTGTTTGATCGCCATTTACCCGGCTCAAATAACAAAAACAAAACAAGTTCCTAACCAAAATTATTCATCATCATCAAGGATCGTTTTCGATCCTTGATGATGCATTGAAGAAAAAATATTCAATCTCGTCATTTTCCGGTCATCAGATTTTGCTTAAAAATGAGCGAATTGCCTATTTAACGCGCATCTTTTCCGCTATTTTTCGCCATAGCAGAATCCTCTCTTTGCCTATCACAATTTCTTATTAAAAATCCCGTAAAAGCGCTAGCCAGCCCGGTTTTGATAGGGTAATCTCAATCTCGTTTTGTCTTTCCAGAGATAAATTATTCAGGAAGTGAATAAATTTGTGCAGTACTGCACATTTTCACGCTTCGGGAATTGTCTCATTGATGGCAGGTATTTAGTCTCATCACGGTTGGCATTTTTATAACGGTTTTTATCGTTAAGGACTTCAAGGGAAAATAAATCACATGGTCAAATCTCAACCAATTTTGAGATACATCCTGCGGGCAATACCCGCGGTAGCAGTCGCGGTCCTGCTTTCTGCATGTAGTACGACAAACACCGCAAATAATATGCATTCTGAGACGCATGCTGTGGGTAACGAAGATCCTTCGTCACTGCAAGCCTCTCAGGATGAATTTGAATCCATGGTGCGTAATCTTGATGTTAAGACTCGCTTGATGGATCAGTACGCCAGCTGGAAAGGTGTACGCTACCGTCTGGGTGGCGAAACGAAACGCGGTATTGATTGTTCCGCCTTCGTCCAGCGTACCTTCCGTGAACAATTTGGTATGGACTTGCCTCGCTCGACTTACGAGCAGCAGGAAATGGGCAAGTCGATTAAGCGCACTCAACTGCGCACCGGTGATTTAGTGCTGTTCCGCGCCGGGTCGACGGGTCGCCATGTCGGTATCTATATCGGCAACAACCAGTTCGTTCATGCATCCACCAGCAGTGGTGTGACGATTTCAAACATGAGTGAGCCGTACTGGAACAAGCGCTATAACGAAGCGCGACGTGTCCTGAGTCGTTCCTGATGTTCTTCTTGCTGTCGGTTTTCCCTTGGCTGACAGCGAGAATCAGAAAAAAAAGCACTGCTTAGCAGTGCTTTTTTTTTCTTCTACCGTCTCTGCCTGCCAGGATGGCGAAATAGACTATGCTGGAAAGACGCAGCCCTGCGTCCCACAGCGTTGAATTACCGTTTCAAATTTCATGGATAAAGAAAGCTATGTTCACGCGCTACTTCTCAATCGGCCGCAAGATCCTCTTCTCTAGTCTGTTGCTGGGTGTGGTGGTTGCTTTACTGGCCGGCAGTGCGCAGCTCATGATTTTCCATCATAAACGCGCTGAACAATTCGATATCATCATTCACGATTTGCAGAAATACCTGAACGGCTATTTTGGCGAACTGCTGAATACGGTGGATAAACTCCAGCCGCTGACCCTGAGTCGCTGTACCGACGTTGCCTCCGAGTTAACGTCCCGGGCCGCCTTTAGCCTCAACGTCCGCGCTTTTCTGTTGGTGAATAACAATAACGCCACCTGCTCTTCGGCCACCGGCGAAATGAACGTGCCGATGAAACAGCTGGTCCCGCAGGTGGATTTCACGAAATCACTGGATATCGAAATCCTTCCCGGTACGCCGATGTTGCCGCAACGCCCCGCATTTGCCCTGTGGGTGCGCAGTCCACTGCTGGAAAACCGCGGCGTTTTCACCTCGATTAACGCCAGTCTGATGCCGTGGATACTCTACTCCTCACGCCAGAATCAATTCAGTGGCATTTCGATAATTGCCGATAACACCGCTATTTCCACTTTCAGCCCGCATCCGTTGGCGGTTAGCGAGCTGAAAGGCACGCCTATCCGTACCGCGCAAATCAATAATCTTCCTTTGACGGTGAACGTCTATGGCGATGCGTGGGCCGTCGAGAATTTGCAGTACTCGCTGCTGATGGGCGTGATGTGCGGCTTGCTCTCTGGGTTGCTCTGCTACTATGTGCTTACCGTTCGTTTGCGTCCTGGAAGGGAAATCACCACCGCCATTAAGCGCAACCAGTTCTCGGTAGTCTATCAGCCGGTCGTTGATGCCCAGGATATGCAAATCCGCGGAGTGGAAGTGCTAATGCGCTGGAAACACCCTGCTGCAGGCGAGATACCTCCTGACGCGTTCATTAGCTTTGCTGAAGCCCAGCAGCTGATTGTCCCGCTGACCCGCCATCTGTTTGAGCTGATCGCCAAAGACGCGCCGGTGTTGCAACGTTTGCTCCCGCCGGGGGCGAAACTGGGGATCAACATCGCCCCGGCGCATTTGCTGTCAGAAAGTTTCCAGCAGGATCTGCGGGATCTCAGCGCCATGCTGCCGCCGAATTACTTCCAGCTGGTGCTGGAGATTACCGAGCGCGACATGCTCAACCAGCGGCAGGCCATGAAGCTGTTCGAATGGCTGCACCACGAAGGTTATGAAATAGCGATCGATGACTTCGGCACTGGACATAGCGCGCTGATCTATCTTGAGCGATATTCGTTCGACTACCTGAAAATCGATCGTGGCTTTATCAATGCCATCGGTACCGAAACGGTGACGTCTCCGGTTCTGGACGCCGTGTTGACGCTGGCTAAAAAAATGAATCTGGTCACCGTGGCAGAAGGCGTGGAAACGCAGGAACAGGCCAACTGGCTGCGCGAGCACGGCGTCAACTTCCTGCAAGGGTACTGGGTAAGCCGCCCACTGACGCTCGAAAAACTACTCGAAGCCCATGCAAAACCAGAGAATTATTTCACAACGGACTGAGCGTCACTTATGATTCAACAAGATGAGTGAATTGCCCTAATGACCGCAGAAGGAATAAATACCGGTGATTGTTGTGCGCATGGGTTTATTGATGCTTACGCTGTTGATCCTCACGGCAGCGCAGGCGCAAACCATAAAGGAAAGCTACGCGTTTGCCGTGATTGGCGAACCGAAGTACGCCATTAACTTTAGCCATTACGACTACGTGAATCCGGCGGCGCCGAAAGGCGGCGCGGTCACGCTGTCAGCCCTGGGCACCTTCGACAACTTCAACCGTTTTGCGCTGCGTGGCAGCGCCGCCGAGCGTACCGGTGCGCTGTATGACGCCCTGTTTACGACTTCAGACGACGAACCCGGTAGCTATTACCCGCTGATTGCGGATGTGGCCCGCTATGCTGACGATTTTTCCTGGGCCGAAGTGACCCTCAACCCCCGCGCCCGTTTTCATGACGGCAGCAAAGTCACCGCAAAAGATGTCGCCTTCACTTTTCACAAGTTTATGACCGAAGGCGTGCCGCAATTTCGGTTGATATATAAAGGCACCACGGTGAAAGCTATCGCGCCGCTGACCGTGCGCATTGAGCTTGCGAAGCCGAGCAAAGAGGACATGCTGAGCCTGTTTACGCTGCCGGTGATGCCGGAAAAATTCTGGCGCAATCATAAGCTCAGCGACCCGCTCTCCACCCCGCCATTGGCTAACGGCCCCTATAAAATTACCGCATGGAAGATGGGCCAGTACGTGGTCTATTCCCGGGTGAAAGACTATTGGGCGGCGGATTTACCGGTGAATCGTGGACGCTGGAATTTCGACACCCTTCGCTATGACTATTATCTCGACGATAACGTGGCTTTTGAAGCCTTCAAGGCCGGGGCTTTTGATTTCCGCACCGAAACCAGTCCTAAAAACTGGGCCACCCGTTACATCGGCAAAAATTTCAGCAACCATTACATCGTCAAAGAAGAAGAGAAAAACGACTCCGCGCAGGACACGCGCTGGCTGACGTTCAATACTCAGCGCCCGGTGTTTGCCGATCGCAGCGTGCGCGAAGCCATCGGCCTGGCATTTGATTTTGAATGGATGAATAAAGCGCTGTTTTACGGAGCCTACAGCCGGACAAACAGTTATTTCCAGAATACCGAATATGCGGCGCGCGGCTATCCCGACGCCGACGAGCTGGTACTGCTGGCCCCGATGAAAAAAGAATTGCCGCCGGAAGTGTTCACCTCAATTTATTCGCCGCCGAAATCCAACGGTAACGGCTTCGACAGAGAAAACCTGCTGAAGGCAAACAAACTCCTGACCGACGCCGGTTGGGTGCTGAAAGGCCAACAGCGCGTCAATGCCAAAACCGGCAAGCCGCTGCAATTCGAACTGCTGCTGCCGTCAGCGGGTAACAATCAATGGGTCATGCCATTCCAGCACAATTTGAAGCGCCTCGGCGTGACGATGGACGTTCGTCAGGTCGATTTGTCACAAGTCACCAACCGAATGCGCACCCGCGATTACGACATGATGCCGCGCCTGTGGCGAGCGATGCCATGGCCGAGCGGCAGCGACCTGCAAATATCCTGGTCATCGGAATATATCAACTCGAGCTATAACGGTCCCGGCGTCAGCAGCCCGGTGATTGATAATCTGATTAAACAGATGATTCGCTGGGAAGGTAACAAACAGAAACTTCTGCCGCTTGGGCGCGCACTGGACCGCGTGTTAACCTGGAATTACTACCAGCTGCCGATGTGGTTTATGGCCTCAGACCGCATGGCGTACTGGGATAAATTCTCGCATCCGGCGGTTCGTCCCATCTATTCGCTGGGCTTTGATAACTGGTGGTACGACGTCAATAAAGCGGCGAAACTGCCCGAAGCACGGCGTTAAGGAGCAAAGATGGGCGCTTACCTGATTCGCCGACTGTTGTTGGTTATCCCTACGCTGTGGGCCATCATCACCATCAACTTTTTTATCGTGCAGATTGCCCCCGGCGGCCCTGTCGATCAGGCGATAGCCACCATTGAATTTGGCACCAAAGGCGGCATGCCGGGCGGTGGCGCAGAGGGGATGGGCGCGACACATGCCCGTACCGGTGTGGGCAAGATCAATGAAAGTCAGTATCGCGGTGGGCGCGGTCTCGACCCGGAAGTGATCGCCGAAATTACCCATCGCTATGGTTTCGACAAACCGATGCACGAGCGCTATTTCACCATGCTGTGGAACTACGTGCGTTTCGACTTCGGCGACAGTCTGTTCCGCAGCGCGTCAGTCGTACAGCTGATCAAAGAAAGTCTGCCGGTTTCAATAACATTGGGTTTATGGAGCACGCTGATTATCTACCTCGTGTCGATTCCGTTGGGCATCCGTAAAGCCGTCCACAACGGCACGCGGTTCGACACCTGGAGCAGCGCCTTCATCATCATCGGTTACGCTATTCCCGCCTTCCTGTTCGCCATCGTGCTGATTGTGCTGTTTGCGGGCGGTAGCTATTACGACCTCTTCCCCCTTCGCGGGCTGGTTTCCGCCAGTTTCGACACCCTGCCGTGGTATCAAAAAATCACCGATTATCTGTGGCACATTACGCTGCCGGTGCTGGCGACGGTGATCGGTGGCTTTGCCGCATTGACGATGTTGACCAAGAATTCCTTTATGGATGAAATCCGTAAACAGTACGTGGTCACCGCGCGCGCCAAAGGGGTGAGCGAGAAAAACATCCTCTGGAAACACATCTTCCGTAACGCCATGCTGCTGGTCATAGCCGGGTTCCCGGCGACATTTATCAGCATGTTTTTCACCGGATCGCTGCTGATTGAAGTGATGTTCTCGCTCAACGGACTGGGTCTGCTCGGCTATGAGGCGACCGTTTCCCGCGATTATCCAGTGATGTTTGGCACACTGTATATTTTCACCGTGATCGGACTGCTGCTGAATATCATCAGCGACATCAGCTATACGCTGGTCGATCCGCGCATTGATTTTGAGGGTCGCTGATGCCAGGTTTAAGCTCCGTCAATCAGGCCCGCTGGGCACGCTTTCGTCATAACCGCCGCGGCTACTGGTCGCTGGTGCTGTTCCTGATTATTTTTGCTTGCAGCCTGTGTTCAGAGCTTATCGCCAACGACAGGCCGCTTGTCGTGCAATATCACGGTGACATTTATTTCCCGGCGCTGAAAACCTACAGTGAGAAAGACTTCGGCGGGCAGTTTGCCACCGCCGCCGATTATCAGGATCCGTGGCTGCAAAAACAGCTAAGCGATCACGGCCGCGTGCTGTGGGCACCGATTCGCTTTGGCGCCAACTCGATTAACTTTTCCACCGACCGCCCCTTCCCTGCCCCACCGTCGGCTCAAAACTGGCTCGGCACTGACGCCAACGGCGGCGATGTGCTGGCGCGTATTCTTTACGGCACCCGCATCTCGCTGCTGTTTGGCCTGATGTTGACCCTGTGCTCAAGCGTAATGGGCGTGCTGGCGGGCGCGTTACAGGGTTATTACGGCGGCAAAATCGATTTGTGGGGTCAGCGCTTCATTGAAGTGTGGTCCGGCATGCCGACGCTGTTTTTAATCATTCTGCTTTCCAGCGTTATTCAGCCTAATTTCTGGTGGCTACTGGCGATAACCGTGCTGTTCGGCTGGATGACACTGGTCGGCGTGGTTCGCGCTGAGTTTCTGCGCGCGCGTAATTTTGACTACATCCGCGCCGCACAGGCGCTGGGCGTTAGCGACCGCGGCATTATCTTCCGCCATATGCTGCCCAACGCGATGGTCGCAACCCTGACCTTCTTGCCGTTTATTTTGTGCAGTTCGATCACCACGCTTACCTCGCTCGATTTCCTCGGATTTGGTCTGCCGCTGGGTTCGCCTTCGCTGGGCGAATTACTGCTTCAGGGCAAAAATAACTTACAGGCACCGTGGCTTGGGATCACCGCGTTTTTATCGGTGGCAGTGCTGCTGTCGCTACTGATTTTCATTGGTGAAGCCGTACGCGACGCCTTCGACCCCAGCAAGGTGGTGTGAGATGACGAAACCCTTATTAGACATCGACAATCTCTCCATTGCCTTCAGCGCCAGAGGCGAAACCCGCACGGTGGTGAGCGAGTTGTCACTGCAGGTGGAAGCCGGGGAAACGCTGGCGCTGGTTGGTGAATCCGGTTCTGGCAAAAGCGTGTCGGCGCTGTCCGTCCTGCGCCTGCTGCCCACGCCGCCGGTAAGTTATCCGACTGGCGATATCCGTTTTCACGGCGATTCCCTGCTGCATGCCAATGAGCGCGTGCTACGGGGGATCCGTGGGAATCGCATCGCGATGATTTTCCAGGAGCCGATGGTGTCGCTCAACCCGCTGCATTCACTCGAAAAACAGCTGTACGAAGTGCTGTCCCTGCACCGGGGAATGCGCAAAGAAGCGGCGCGAGGCGAAATCCTGACCTGTCTGGATCGTGTCGGGATCCGCAATGCACGCCAGCGGCTGGACGATTATCCGCATCAGCTTTCCGGCGGTGAACGTCAACGCGTGATGATTGCCATGGCGCTACTGACGCGCCCGGAACTGTTGATTGCCGACGAACCCACCACCGCGCTGGATGTCTCCGTGCAGGCACAAATCCTGCAACTGCTGCGCGAGCTGCGCCAGGAACTGAACATGGGTTTACTGTTTATCACCCATAACCTCAGCATCGTGCGCAAGCTAGCGGACAACGTGGCGGTGATGCAGAACGGTCGCTGCGTCGAACAACGCGACGCCCTGGCACTGTTCCGCCGCCCTGAGCATCCTTACACCATCAAACTGCTCGACAGCGAACCCGCAGGCGAGCCCGTACCGCTGCCGCCGGATAGCGTCCCGCTGTTGCAAGTAGAAAACCTACAGGTCGCATTTCCCATTCGCAAAGGCGTGTTTCGCCGGATCGTTGATGAAAACAGAGTGGTCAACAACATCAGTTTTACCCTGAACACGGGTGAAACGCTGGGCCTGGTGGGAGAATCTGGATCGGGGAAAAGCACCACCGGCCTGGCGCTGCTGCGGCTGATCGCCTCGGCGGGTAATATTGTGTTTGATGGGCATAAAATTCAGGGGCGTTCGCGCAAGCAAATGCTGCCGCTGCGTCACCGGATCCAGGTGGTATTTCAGGATCCCAATTCGTCGCTGAACCCGCGCCTGAACGTGCTGCAAATTATCGAAGAAGGTTTGCGCGTGCATCAGCCCGCATTAAGCAGTAACGCGCGTGAAAATGAAGTGATTAACGTAATGAAGGAAGTGGGACTTGACCCGGAAACCCGTTGGCGATACCCGGCTGAGTTTTCCGGTGGCCAGCGCCAGCGCATCGCTATTGCCCGGGCGTTAATCCTCAAACCGCAGCTTATGGTGCTGGACGAACCGACTTCGTCACTCGACCGGACCGTGCAGGCGCAAATCCTAGCCTTGCTGAAATCACTTCAGCAAAAGCATCAGCTGGCCTATATCTTTATCAGCCATGACCTGCATGTGGTGCGTTCGCTGTGTCATCAGGTGATTGTACTGCGTCAGGGAGAAGTGGTTGAGCAAGGTGACTGTCAGCGCGTGTTTGCCGCACCGGCGCAGGAGTATACTCGCCAGCTGATTACGCTAAGCTGACGCTCAGAAAGGGTTGTTACCAGAGAAAGGCTCAGCGATAGCCACGCCGAAGTTTTTCAGTCGGCAGGTCGCCGCGAACTCATCCTGCATATTCACGAACAGGCACGGCTCGCCTTCGCATTCCAGCACGGAGCTTGGCAATTCGATATCGGTTAACGCCTGGCTCAGCTTCTGCATTACGGGCCATGCGGTATCGCCGTCAGGACTCAGTAATTTCAGTGCCACCAAGGAATTATCATCTTCGTTACCGTTTTGCGGAATCGGTTCAACTCTTGAACCTGCAAAACCGGTAGACCAGCGATAGCTCTGGGGCAGGCGGTGTACGATAGAAAGCTGTAGTGTATTCACGTCTTTTTCCCCGGAAGCAAAATGCTTCACAAATATTTCACATCCATATTAACACATCGTTGACAAATCGTCCTGCATCCAGCCAAGGGTACGTACGTTTTTATCGTCACTCGTATGCCAAACCGGCATAACGGCGCTATATGTACCCGTTTCTGTGATCTAAAACAACCTTTTTATCTACAGTGATGTGACTTTTTACACTAATTGATTTTACATAAAATAAACATACTCAGGCAGTACAAAACGCTTAGCGGTTGATATGCATCAAAAAGGGGCTGATTTCAGCCCCTTTTTGTTAAACAGATGTGTATTAACGCGGGTTTTTACGAGGACGGCTGGCGTAAAGAGAGAACAAAATTGAACAACTGGCGCAAAACGCGATGGAAAACAGCATCGGCCACTCGGTGGTAAAGGTCGCCATCGATAGCAACGCGCCAACAATCGCACCAATCCCGAAGCGGAAAGTCCCCGCCAGCGACGACGCCGTGCCCGCCATGTGGGGGAACTCGTCGAGAATAACCGCCATCGCGTTGGAAGAGACCATCGATACGCAGCCCACAAACGCCGCCACGCCAAGCACCAGAGACCAGAAGCCCACGCCGAGCAGCGCACACACCACCATCCAGACCGCCATCGCGAATTGGATCCACAATCCGGCGCGGAACATATTCAGCGCACCGACTTTACGCACAAACCGGCTGTTGATGATGGTCATGATGAACAGGAACACGATATTCAGCGCGAAGTAATAGCCGAAATGCTGCGGCGAAACGTGATTCAGTTCGATGTAAACAAACGGCCCTGCGCTGAGGAAAGAGAACATGCCGGCGAAGCTGAAGCCGCTGGCCAGCATGTAGCTCAGCACACGCTTATGGCGGAACAGCGAGGCGAAATTCCCCATCGTGGTGCGGATATGAAATTTCTGACGGCGCTCCGGCGGCAACGTCTCATCAATAAAGAAGAAGATCATCGTTGAGGCCAGAAGTGCGGCAATGGCGAGGATCCAGAAAATCGCATGCCAACTGAACCACACCAGCACTGCCCCGCCGACCATCGGTGCCACCAGCGGCGCAATGGTCGTCACCAGCATGACAAAAGACATCATGCGGGAGAACTCTTCTTTCGGGTAAATGTCGCGCATCAGGGCGTTGATCACCACGCTCGCTGCCGCCGCGGCCAGGCCGTGGAAGAAGCGCATGATGATCAGATGTTCAATGGTCTGCGACAGCGCACACGCCACCGCAGCCGCCGCAAACACCAGCGTACCACCGAGAATAACCGGCTTACGGCCAATGCTGTCGGCCATCGGGCCATACAACAGCTGACCGAGCGCAAATCCCAGAATGTAGGTGCTGAGCGTCATCTGCGCACTGCCCGCCGGAACACCGAACTGGGCAGAAATGACCGGCAGCGCCGGGAGATACATATCTATTGAAAGTGGCATCAGCATGGCCAGAAGGCCAAGGATGAATACGATTCCCAGCGAAGAGTGCTGCCTGGTGGTCACAAATCTACTCCTGAAGTTAGCGCGGCGATAAGCCAACGCTGGCGATTTCGTCTTCCGTCAGCGCCCGGTATTCACCAGGTGCTAAATCGTCATCAAGTTTAATGTCACCAATGCGTTCGCGATGCAGGCCCACAACGTGGTTGCCTACCGCCGCAAACATGCGTTTCACCTGGTGATAGCGCCCTTCACTGATAGTCAAACGAACTTCAGTCGGGGTCAGCACGTCCAGCTGCGCGGGTTTGGTCAGATCTTTTTCATTATGCAACTGAACACCTTTCGTGAATTGTTCAGCTGTGTCATCGGACACCGGCGACTCCAGCGTAACCCGATAGGTTTTCTCGCAGTGGTGACGCGGGGAAGTGACGCGATGCGACCATTGGCCGTCGTCGGTCATCAGTACCAGGCCAGTGGTGTCGATATCCAGACGCCCTGCGGCGTGCAGCTTGTGCGCCAGGGGCTCATCGAGGAAATAAAGCACCGTCGGATGATCCGGGTCATCCGTTGAGCACACATAACCCTGAGGCTTGTTAAGCATGAAGTAGCGTGGGCCAGCCGGCTGGGTCAACGGATTTCCGTCATATTCCACAGAGTGTTCCGGCAGGACCTTAAACGCGCTGAGTTTGACAATCTCGCCATCCACGGTAACGCGGCTGGCGCGAATTTCACGCCCGGCAATGGCACGGCTGACGCCGAGTTGCTGGGCGATAAACTTTTCGAGTCGCATGAAGTATTTTTAGCCTGTAATTGTGCGGGTATCGGGCATGGCCCGAAAATGAAGCTGTACTAAGGGGTAAGTATAACGGCCCTGCTAAGCCACTCAAGCGAAAAGATTCATGGCATACTATTTGCCTGGAAATAATGACGCTGGAACCATGACCTTTACTCTTCGCCCTTATCAGCAGGAAGCGGTGGACGCCACCCTCTCCCACTTTCGTCAACACCAACAGCCCGCGGTGATTGTGTTGCCCACCGGAGCCGGGAAAAGCCTGGTGATCGCTGAGCTTGCGCGCCTGGCGCGTGGACGTGTGTTGGTGCTTGCTCACGTCAAAGAACTGGTGGCGCAGAACCATGCGAAGTACCTGGCGCTGGGGTTTGAGGCCGATATTTTTGCCGCCGGGCTGAAGCGTAAAGAAAGCCACGGCAAAGTGGTATTCGGCAGCGTACAGTCGGTGGCGCGCAATCTCGCGCTGTTTCAGGCCGAGTTTTCGCTATTGATCGTCGATGAATGTCACCGCATCAGCGACGACGATGACAGTCAGTATCAACAAATCCTCAATCATCTTAAAAAGGTGAACCCTCACTTACGTCTGCTGGGGCTGACCGCCACGCCTTTCCGTCTGGGCAAAGGCTGGATTTATCGTTTTCATTATCACGGTATGGTGCGTGGCGATGAAAAAGCGCTGTTCCGCGACTGCATTTATGAACTGCCGCTGCGCTACATGATTAAGCACGGCTTTCTGACGCCGCCGGAACGGCTGGATATGCCGGTAGTTCAATACGATTTCAGCCGCCTGCAGGTGCAAAGTAACGGCCTGTTCAGCGAGGCAGATCTTAACGTTGAGCTGAAAAAACAGCAGCGCGTGACGCCGCACATCATCAGCCAGATTGTCGAATTTGCGCAGAATCGCAAAGGGGTAATGATTTTCGCCTCTACCGTGGAACACGCCAAAGAAGTGACCGGCCTGCTGCCCGCCTCAGACGCGGCGCTGATCACCGGCGATACGCCCACGCCCGAACGAGATCGGCTGATTGAAGCGTTCAAAGCCCAGCAGTTTCGCTATCTGGTGAACGTGGCGGTGCTGACCACCGGGTTTGACGCGCCGCACGTCGACCTGATTGCCATTCTGCGCCCGACAGAATCCGTGAGCCTGTATCAGCAAATTGTCGGCCGTGGTCTGCGCCTGTCGCCGGGCAAGACCGACTGCCTGATACTCGACTACGCCGGAAACCCGCATGACCTTTTCGCCCCGGAAGTCGGCGCGCCGAAAGGCAAAAGTGACAACGTGCCGGTGCAGGTTTTCTGCCCGGCCTGCGGTTTCGCCAACACGTTCTGGGGCAAAACCACTCAGGACGGCACGCTTATCGAACATTTCGGCCGCCGCTGTCAGGGTTGGTTCGAAGATGACGACGGCCATCGCGAGCAGTGTGATTTCCGCTTCCGTTTTAAAAACTGTCCGCAGTGTAATGCGGAAAATGACATCGCGGCGCGCCGTTGCCGCGAATGCGACACCGTGCTGGTTGACCCGGATGATATGCTGAAAGCGGCGCTGAAGCTCAAAGATGCGCTGGTGCTGCGCTGTAGCGGCATGACGTTACAGGATGGCGCTGACGAAAAAGGCCCGTGGCTGAAAGTCACCTATCACGACGAAGACGGGGCCGATGTAAGTGAGCGCTTCCGTCTGCAAACGCCTGCACAGAAAACCGCATTCGAGCAGCTTTTTATGCGGCCACATACCCGCACCCCCGGCGTACCGCTGCGCTGGATTACGCCTGCCGATATCCTTGCTCAGCAGGTTTTACTGCGTCATCCGGATTTTGTCGTCGCGCGTAAAAAAGGGCATTTCTGGCAGGTGCGCGAAAAAGTCTTTGATTATGAAGGCCGTTTCCGTCGCGCCAATGAGCTGCGCTAGGGATATTTTCCTTGGCGTCATTTTTTTCACTTTTTTTGCATCCGCTTTCCTCGCTCATTCGTATTAACCGTTGAGGGCACATTAGCCCGAATCGAAAACGCAAATGAGGGAATGAAAATGAAACAATTTGTGCCATCTCTGTTTATTTCTGCACTGGTTTTCAGCGGCGTGTCTCAGGCGGCCATGATGGATAACAGCACCGTGATGGTCGGCGGTGAAAGCGGCCGGACTGGTCCCGACACTTGAAGGAACGGGGCCCTTTACCGTCTTCGCCCCCACTAACACCGCCTGCGAAAAACGCCCTCCGGGAACAGTGGACTCCCTGCTCAAACCCGAAAACAAACAAAAACTCACGCCGTTTTGACCTATCACGTAGTGGCGGGCAAATACGATATGAAAGCCCTTGAGAAAAAAATCAAAGCCGGAGGCGGTAATGCCGAGTTGAAAACGGTGAACGGCGGCTCGCTGTGGGTGATGGCGAACGGCCCGCACAATATCCGGCTGAAAGATGCGCGCGGCAATATCGCCAGAAATCGCACTGTCGTTAAGCCAGCCCGAAGGCACCGTTAAAAGCGGGATCCGCCGCGCGCTGGCACATCTCAGGGAGTGTGTGGGCCTATGAACATTCAGGAAAATGATAACTTCCACGCGGCCGAATTCGTACTCGGAGTGCTGGATGAACCCACGCGGGCGCAGCTCGCACGAAGAATGGCTACCGATTCTGACTTTGCGCAGCAGGTCACGCGCTGGCAAAAAGCCTTTAGCGGAATAGACGTGACAACGCAGGATGTCACGCCTGCGCCGGACGTATGGTGGGCCATTCAGCGCGATATTAACCAGAGTATGCCATTAGCGGCAGTTGCCCCGGTTCGTTCACGACCAACGGCTTGGGTTGGGTGGGCGCTTGCCGCCACGCTCACTGGGCCTCATTACCCACACCGCGGGTAATGCGTTCACACTGGGCGCCGAATCGCTGGACAATCAATCGGTACTGGCGATTAGCCTTGAGCCTGTTGGCGGTTCAAAACTGGCGGGACCTTCAGGGCCGGTGATATTCCAGGGTAAAATCAGCATGCTTTAGAGCCCGGGCGCGGTAATGCCAGGATTCCGGGGTTTGTTTAGTTTGCCCCAACGTGGATTGAAGGCTATAATCCCGCCCGCTTTTGCATGTGCAAAGCAGATCACTTGCCTGTTGCTGGGTCGCCTGTAACAGGATTACATATAGAGAGACATCAATGTTTACTTTAAACGCAGAAGTACGTAAAGAGCAGGGTAAGGGTGCGAGCCGCCGCCTGCGTACCGCTAACCAGTTCCCAGCAATCGTCTACGGTGGCGAAGCTGCTCCAGTAGCTCTGGAACTGGACCACGACAAAGTGTGGAACCTGCAGACTAAAGAAGGTTTCTACACCGAAGTTCTGACCATCGTGGTTGCTGGTGGTAAAGAAGAGAAAGTGAAGGTTCAGGCTGTTCAGCGTCACCCGTTCAAGCCAAAACTGACTCACATCGACTTCGTTCGCGCGTAATCGCTGACAAGTTGTAAAGAACCCCGCTTCGGCGGGGTTTTTTTATGGCTAATGTTGGGTTACTTACCGCTGGTGCGGCGCTGTAACTGGTCACGCAGATTGGGTGGCGTGCCTTTGATGGTCAGCGTATCGGTGGCCGGATCCCAGAAAATACGTTCGCCCAGCAGCAGCGCATCAAAGTTGATGGTCAGCCCACCGCCGCTTCCGGCGTATTTGGTCAGCTGGCGCAGTGTACTTCTGTCGGCCGGGAAGCTCTCTTCCAGCTCATAGCCTTTGTCGGCGGTGAATTCGTGGAAACTCACTTCACTGACGCCGGATAACTCTTTGGACAGCGACTCCAGTTCAATCTCTTCCCCGGCCTGCAGCTGTTCGTTGCAGTAGGTATACACCTGCTGGCGCACGTTCTGACGCTCGGATTTATCAAGCTCCGCTTCGGCAGTGAAATCATCAACCGCCTGCAATAATCCGCGGTTCTGCGCTTTGGCGTTCAGCCCTTCGCTGGCCCCCAGGAAATCCATAAAGAAATCGGCCACTTTGCGCCCGACTCGTCCTTTCAGGAACGTCAGGTAGCGGCTGGATTCCGGATTGGTTTCCCATTCGGTCAGATCAATGCGCGCCACGATATCGGCGTGATTGATATCGAGATAGTGCGTAGAGCTGATATCCAGCTGCTCATTCACGCGCATGCTGCTCAGATTGTTGAGCACCGCCACCAGCAGATATTCCACCGCCAGATAGCGATAGTGGCAAAACAGCACGATGCCGCCGTCGGCGAACGGATATTTCGCCAGTTCGTCACGCAGGCGACCGGTCGCCGCTCGGCTAAAGGCCAGGAAATCTTCCTCACCCTGACGATGCAGGCGCAGAGACTGGGCCAGCTCGCTCTCTTCATTGAACATGCCGTAGGCTTTGTTCTTTGCGCTGTAGACCCGATGCAGCTCAGCCATCATCTCTTCGACCGTTGCCGTCGGCTCCAGCAAAGTATCGCGCAGCACCACTTCAAGGTTCTCTTCATCACGCTTGATCATCTGGTGCAGGGCAATCTGGTTGATATCCAGACTCATGTTAAACTCTCCTTTTAGACCGGACGGTATTCAACCATCGCGGACGCAACTGTGTAAAGGCGAAAAAAAGCGGAAAAAAAGCTGCTGCTACGGTAATATGTTGCCCTTTCATGAACAAATAGATTCTGAATTTATGCCGCAAATCTCCCGCTACAGTGATGAACACGTTGAACAACTGCTGACTGAGCTTGCCAACGTGCTGGAAAACCACAAGGCACCGACCGACCTTTCACTGATGGTGTTGGGCAATATGGTGACTAACCTGATTAACACAAGCGTCGCGCCCGCACAGCGCCAGGCGATTGTCCGCTCCTTTGCTCAGGCGCTGCAATCTTCTGTTAGCGACGACCCAGCGCACTAAGCGCAAAAGGAAGACGACAAACAGTTTATGGTGACTCATCGTCAGCCCTATCGCGAAAAAGTGTCCCAGATGGTCAGTTGGGGGCACTGGTTTGCCCTGTTCAACATTCTGCTGGCCGCGGTTCTCGGTAGCCGCTATCTGTTTGTCGCCGACTGGCCGACGACGCTCTCGGGTCGCGTGTACTCGTACATCAGCCTCGTCGGGCATTTCAGCTTTCTGGTGTTCGCCACCTACCTGCTGATCCTCTTCCCGCTCACCTTCGTTGTCATGTCCCAGCGCCTGATGCGGTTCTTATCCGCCATTCTGGCCACCGTGGGCATGACGCTGTTGCTCATCGACAGCGAAGTCTTTACCCGCTTCCACTTGCACCTTAATCCGGTGGTGTGGGAGTTGGTGATTAACCCCGATCAGAACGAAATGGCCCGCGACTGGCAGCTTATGTTTATCAGCGTGCCGGTCATTCTGCTGATTGAGATGCTGTTCGCCACCTGGAGCTGGCAAAAGTTGCGCAGCCTTACGCGCCGCCGCCACTTTGCCCGCCCGGTTGCCTGGTTTCTGTTTACTGCCTTTATTGCCACCCATGTGATGTACATCTGGGCCGATGCGAATTTCTATCGCCCTATTACCATGCAGCGCGCGAATTTACCGCTTTCCTATCCGATGACCGCCCGTCGTTTCCTTGAGAAACACGGTCTGCTCGACGCGCAGGATTATCAGCGCCGTCTGGTGGAGCAAGGCGATCCGGAAGCCGTTTCCGTGCAATATCCGCTGAGTGATTTGCGCTACCGCGATATGGGCACCGGGCAAAACGTGCTGCTGATTACGGTCGATAGCCTGAACTATTCCCGCTTTGAGAAGCAGATGCCTGCCCTGGGCAGTTTTGCGCAGCAAAACCTTAACTTTACTCAGCACATGAGCGCCGGTAATGCCGCCGACAGCGGGATCTTCGGCCTGTTCTACGGGATTTCGCCAAGCTATATGGATGGCGTGCTGTCCGCCCGCGTTCCAGCGGCGTTGATTTCCGCGCTGAACCAGCAGGGTTATCAGCTGGGTCTGTTCTCCTCTGACGGCTTCAGCAGCCCAATGTATCGCCAGGCGCTGCTGTCTGATTTCTCACTGCCGCCGTCCAAATCTCAGCGCGATGCCGACACCGCCTCTCAATGGATTAACTGGCTGGGAAGCTACGCGCAGGAAGAGAACCGCTGGTTCTCCTGGATTTCGCTCAACGGAACCAGCCTTGCCGACAGCCAGAAACAAGGCTTTAACCGCCGTTATGCCCGCGCCGCCGGAGATGTCGATAAGCAGATTGACCGCGTGCTGACCGCACTGAAAGAATCCGGCAAGCTCGACAAAACGGTGGTGATTATCACCGCCGCGCACGGCGTAGCGCTGGATAAACAAGGCGCGAATTTCGACTGGTCTCGCGAGCAGCTACAGGTGCCATTAGTGGTACATTGGCCAGGTACGCCTGCTCAGGAAATCACCACGCTGACCAATCATAAAGACGTGATGACCACGTTGATGCAGCGCCTGTTGCACGTCAGCACCCCAGCGAATGAATATTCTCAAGGGCAGGATTTGTTCAGCGCCACGCGCCGCCATAACTGGGTGACCGCCGCGAGCAACACTGACCTGGCGATAACCACGCCGAAGGTCACCGTCGTGCTAAATCACAACGGTAACTACCACACGTGGAATCGTGACGATGAGAAAGTGGATAATGAGAAGCCACAGCTCAGTCTGCTGCTCCAGGTGCTAACCGAAGAGAAACGCTTCATCGCTAACTGATTGATTATTTTTAAATCACTTGGCGAAAACCGTCTTGCATCCGACGTTGAAATAAGTAGTATTATTTTCAGCGTCGGCACGTAGCGCAGCCTGGTAGCGCATCGTCATGGGGTGGCGAGGGTCGAGAGTTCAAATCTCTCCGTGCCGACCAATCTAATGCCAGAGTTCAAGATATGAGACGTGCTGAATGGCACGTCAGCCTTGGTCTCTTCCCTCTTGTTACAAACATCTCCATAAACCGACTGACGTCATCCTGTAGAACTCCCGTTCTAACGGTAGGCTACCGCCAAAAGAACGGGAATCATGATGCTTACACGATGGTTGTTTTCGTTAACCATTACGCTTTGTCTGCATGATGACGCCTCTTCATCTGATAAAGATTTTCATCGGCCTTTTTATAGCAATCGGTAAAATCATCGATGAAGTTACTGATCCCATAGGAAAACGTGAGTGGAATATCGTGTCCTTCATGAGGAAAGGTGCGCAGCCCTTGAGCAAGTCGCGCCATTTTATCTTCCGCGTGCTCAACCGAAACATTGCGTAATAACAGTACAAACTCATCTCCACCCATACGGATCAAGGAATCGCCATCGCGCAGATCATTCATCAGATAGCGGCTTAAAAAGACCAGGGCATCATCGCCAGTATGGTGGCCGTAGGTATCATTGATTATTTTGAAATCATTAAGATCGATAACCACCAGTACCGCGCTATCTTTTGCAGACAGGTTCTCAATAACAAACTTACCCCCTTCTCGTGATAGCGCCTGGGTCAGTGAATCTGTCGTCAATTTGTTCATCATCATGGCACTATTGTTATGTGCCTTAAGAAATAGCATGAAAACAAATATCATCATCAGGTTCGCCAGAATAAACATTTCCGGCTTAGCATTAATCAACATCAACAGATTGATTTTGCAATTAATATAATAACCGTTGGTTAATTTAATATGATTCACAGTCAAACCCGGCAGCACACTTTTCTCCGCCGAGATATTCATCATAATATCATTCTGTTTAACACTGTGAATGCTTATCACATACCCGTTAATTTTAGTATTTAAATTTTTGAATCCCGTCTCAAATAACGTGGTGATATCTTTTCGTGTGTAATCAGTTGCAATGATCCCTGAGACCTTACTGGCATGAGACGTAAAGTTATTAAGCACGACAGGAACACCAATGGTAATACTGGGTAAATGGGTTTGTGAGTCCTCATAGACGTTGCTGTAGAACAGCTCCGGTACCGTAAACCCATTGCTGTCATTTAGCGCGTCTGCGGTATGAAGCAAATAATCAGTTAATCTGAAATGAGGATTGTTTTCAGATATCTTAACGACCTTGTCATCATCCAACGCATAATAATAGCCACTATCACCATCCGTATAATACGTTGAAAATTGTGATTTATATTCACGACCAAAGCTGCGCCAGAAAGCGTGAAGGATCAGAAATTTCTTGCGATGTTCGACATCCAATTTCTCATTCCAACGTATTGTCGCCTGATGATCAGAACCAGAATGAGGGTGGTTGATCGCATCCTCAATTCTGATATCGAGAATTTTATCAATGACGTTGTTTGACAATTGCAGCATCGATCCTAATGAAGACGCCATACTGCTGTTATTTCGGACATCTTTATTGATAACATTCACGATTTCTGACGAAACAAGCTCGATATTTGTTCGGGCCTTGGAGAACGAAAAATAGAGCATAAAGGCGTTAATCATAATAAAAATGATGATTAGCACGCTCATGACTAACTTTTTTTCAGCTTTTAATTGATCGGAACTTTTCATAGTCATCAAGATCTTATTGTCAAAGTACATACCCTGCGGCGTATCCAATAGACTGCTTTAGTTCTGGATTATCGAGGCCGAGTGACTAAACGAATGCATCCATTCTCGGGTTGCCAGAATGAGAAGACCTGAGGTCGGGCATAATAGTAACCCTGCGCCTTAGAACACCCCATTTGCTGCAATTTCTGGCCCATCTCTGCGGTCTCTACCCCTTCGGCCACAAGTGGAACCTTGAACTGTTGCGAAAGCATGATTACAGAAGAGATAACCGCCTCACTCTTTTTATCGCTGATAATGCCATTCACAAATCCTCGATCGATTTTTAGGCAATCGAAAGGTAGCAAGTGCAGATAGGAGAGGCTCGAGTAGCCACTGCCAAAATCATCAATTGCGAAAGAAAGTCCAAGCCGGCGGAGATAATTCAGATGCTCGATAACGTGTTCAGTGTCCTGCAGCAGCACACTTTCTGTGATTTCCAGACAGATGTTGTGGTTCATCAAGCCGTTATTGGCAATACATAACAGCAAGTGCTCGGAAAAATCAGCCTGCTGCAGCTGAACTGCAGAAATATTAATGTGCAGTTTGAAATCAACGGGTGCGCCACGCTTAATGAATGCAGACAGCTGTTGACAGGCCTCTTCCACAATCCAGCGCCCCAGAGGAATGATAAGCCCGGTACGTTCAGCCAGGCCAATGAACTTATCCGGCGGTACGAACCCCAATAATGGAGATTGCCAGCGGATCAGGCATTCGCCTTCTGAGAAGGTGTCCGGGGAGTCCAGATCAACAATTGGCTGCAATACAAGATGAAATCCCTCGCTGTGCAGGTCTTCCAGTAACGCCTGGTGCAGGGTGACATTATTAAGTTCGTTTTCACGCATATCGGGGGTAAACATCACGCATTCACGGTTTGCACCCGGGCAGCTATGCTGCAACGCCAGTGCCGCATTCATCGAACACTCGCTAATGTTCTCCGCTGTTAATGTCTCCAGACTTCCACCCGCTTGACCGGCATATACATACTGCTGCCATTCGTCAGAGCCCACGCTGTCATTCCTGCGCGTCACGTTAAACAGAGACGACAGCAATCCCCAATAGATATCCAGATCCTTGGCTTCGTTAACCCCAGGGAAAATCAAGATAAAGAGATCTTCTGAATAGCGGCAATGTAATGTATCCGCAGGGGTCAGGTTCAATAACTGTTGGGCGAAATTGCGGATGTATTTCTTTGAATAGGCATGACCCAAGGTGCTGCGGATATCGTTGAAGTTGGTTACACGAAGCATCAATAGCAGATTACGGTCTTGATATAGCGAAGGCTGATTGAGAAGCCCTGCGCGGGTCAAAAACCCGGTCTCCGGGTCCTGCTCCATTCTACTGGTGTGCTCATCAAGCGCACCAGAAATGAAACGGGAAGCGTTGGAGAGTTCTGCTTCTAGTACAGCGATTTCCGGATACATACGCTGTTGTCTGGACGGCTGCCAGGGCTGCAGCCCCAACGCCCTGGCTTTCTGCATCAACTGATTAAAGGGCGTAATGAATCGACGAATCAGCACAATTATTATCGCTAAGGCGGTCAATACAAACACCGCAAAGGCAATGAACCAACTGATATGCGAGCGTAACAACGACGCTGGGGCCGAAAGATCGGGTGTCACGATAACCAATGACCACTTCAGCGTATTTGACGGGTCAGCAATAGAATGAGCAGCGACGTAATACTGGCTACCCGCCTGCTGTACGGTTTGTACACTGTCAGGTTGAGCGTGAGCCACTTTCAGAAACGTTAACAGCTCAGTAAATTTCGCTGAGCTGGACTGCTGTTTGTTTTTGTTCGTATTCAGATAGTCATCATTCGATGATGCAATGATCTGTCCGCGCTCATCGAGCAACACAGCGAAACCATGATGGGCTTGAAATTGCGCTTTCAAAAAATGACTCAACCCCGCAGGATCGATGTCAGCAAAGAAAACGCCCACGAAATGATGATTATATTGATAAACAGGGACTCGCCAGCTCAGGACAAAGCGATTAGCCCCAAAGCTAGAGTAATGTTTTGGCGTCCAGAAAGGCATTTTCTGTGACATCGACTGGTTAAACCACGGGCGTGAAAAGAGTTGGTAGTTCTCAATCTTGCTAACAGGTTCAGAGGTATCTGCATCGCTCGCGAAAACATTTAGTTGGCTATCACGATCGGCCGCTGTTTTAAACATATAGAGATCGTTAGCGGCGTTTTTTCGCTGATAAGCAAGGTATTTTCCCTCCGCAGAGGCGTAACCTACGCTCAAGATCGACTCACTACCTGGGAAATCGGCCTTAAGTAAATGTTTTAATTCATGTTCAATGGCTTGAGATGCACCCACCTCGGTAACGGCTAAATGGGAGACAAATGCACCCGCAATGCTCGGCTTATTCAGATACGCTTCAATATGCTGGCTAATATGCAGACTCTTTTCGTGAAGCATCTTTTCCGAGGTTTCGGTCAACAGCGTGTGCGTCGTTATTTTTTGCAAAAAACAAATCATCAATACAAGTAATATGCAGAACACGCCTAAGGCGGTAACCAAGGTACTGACAAAAGAAACAGGGTATTTTTTTTGAATGTTTTTCATTATTTTGTTTCCACTTCAGCTAACTCGTCATGACACATTACTTTTTCATCTGCTCGTTGATAAAAGAACTTATTGTTCTCACAATGCCACGAGGCAAAAACATTCGGGTATGCAAAGTGGAATCCTTGCGCAAGGTCGCATCCCATTGCGATAAGTTGTTCACTTACCTCAGCTTTTTCTACACCTTCAGCAATGAGAGGCACATTAAATCCTTTCGCCAGGATCAGCAAAGATTGAATAATTGACACATTAATTTCGTTTGTTGTTTGTCCAGTCATGAACTGCTTATCGATTTTTATATTGTCGAAAGGCAGTTGATGCAAATGTGACAGGTTTGAAAAACCCGCACCGAAATCATCGAGCGTGATAGAAATCCCGTGACGACGAAGATAGTTGAGAACCTGATAGGCCTGCCGCATATCTCGCATCAGAACGTTTTCAGTTATTTCAATGCTGATATTTTCATTACTTAAACCATTTAATTTAATGGTGTCGAGAAGATGCCAGGCAAAGCCCTGATGTAGGACCTGAACAGGCGAAATATTAATATGTAATCTGAAATGACGAGGTGCACCTCGCTCAATTAATAGCGCCAGTTCACGACAAGCATTTTCAATAATCCATCGACCCAGGGTAATAATCAACCCACTCTCTTCGGCGATGGGAATGAAGTCATCCGGGGGAATAACACCCAATTTCTTTGAATTCCAACGGATAAGGCATTCACCTGCGACGCAAGTACCCTCGTCATCTTTACCCACAATTGGCTGAAGCACCAGATAGAATTCATCCTGATCAATTGCTTCACCCAGTGATTCATGTAACTGGATATTGATAAGCTCACTCGCGCGTAGATTTTCAGAATAGAGCTCTGTTGTCGCATTCCCCATGCTTTCTGCAGACTGAAGCGCAAGCCAGGCATGCATCAGAATATCAATGATGCTGTCGGGTGTGACATCCTGTAATACCATCCCGGCATTACCTGAAAACAGTAGGTGAGTGCCTTGATTGGCATGATGCTTCCTGACCGATGAAAAGACTGAGTTTATAAGATCCTGATATTTAACAACATCCTTTTCCTGATTGATACCAGGAAAGACAATGACAAATTTATCAATATTGTCCCGAGAGATAATGATATCAGTCGGCAAAATATCCTGGAGTCTTTTGATGAAAGCCTTCAGCTGTTCTTCAGCATATTTATAACCCAACGTATTCATTATGTTTTTGGTATTGGTAACATGAACAAGGGCAACCAAATTTCGCTTGTTATAAATACGCTGATCTTTGAGTAAACCACGGCGTGTACACAACCCAGTTTCCGGATCCAGTTCAATCTGCTTTCGCAGTTGGTCGAAACTGCTTGAAAGCTTATGCGAAAGATTCCTGAAGCCCGACTCAAGCTCTTTTATTTCTTCAAATTGAAATCTACTATTATTTTCATGCCATTGCCCGTTCTCAAGCTCTCGGGTTTTTTTGGCGATATCACGCAACGGTGAAGTGATATGCGATAGCACCCAAGTGATTAAAGCGATGCTGACGACGAGTACCAAAAGCAGTGCAATAATTAGCGGTTTTTCATTTAAGTTCATCGATTCCAGCGCTTCGCTCGCAGGAATGATGACCATGACCTTCCAATTTAACTGATGGGTATAATCTGTGACCGGAAAATAACTTGCATAATAGTCCTCTCCCTCTACCTTAACCTTAATTGCCTGAGAGGTTTTAACCTTCTTGAGTTGGTTATATACGGATTTAACCACTAACGGTGCATTAGCAATAGATAACAGATAGGAAGAATCACTGTTCTGAATAAACGTCATTTTCTCCTCCGAAGAGGCGATAATCTTATCCGTAGAATCAATAACCAATAACGTGCTTTTTTTGTAAGGCTTTAATTGAATCAGCTTGCGGTTTAGATCGGGAAGATATAATTCACTGGACACTACCCCTACGAACTCACCCTTTTTGTTAAACGCTGGGGAACTGTAGGCGATACCTAACTGTCTCACCAGATCCAGATCGAGGAAAACAGATGTCCACGATGCCGAGATACTTTCATTAACGCTTTTGAACCAAGGACGTTCCTTCATATTATAATGAGGTTTGTACATGGTAACAGTAGATTTATCCGTCATTCCACTGTAAGACGTTAACACATGATGAGTACTGTCATTATCGAGTGTCAGAAACTCTAATTTACTATTTTTGGGATTGTGATCGATTCCAACAAAGTCGCCATATTTGCTGCCATATTGTACATTTTTAAGACCAGTGTCACTCTGATAAACATCATTCAGGACATGACCCAGTATATGGCGGACATCATCCATCGGAATATTTTCATTACTATTTTGTCGCATCGCAGTCAGAATCGATTCATTGGCCTGACGCGGCAAATTAATATATTCTTCAACCGATTTTTTGAGTTCATCTGAACGGGATTCGATCTGATTATGAATAATTGTGTCAAGCATATTCATTTTATCTTGATAGGCGATAACAGAAAAAATGAGGAAAACACAACATAATGACGAAATGAACAATATCGTCACGACTCTGGCCAGTGAGAGATGTTTAAATTTGGAAGATATTGCCATCATAGATAATCGTTTCAAATCAGACTAATTTAGTTGATTGTTTTAGAAGTCAGTAATGAGAAGGTTGGGATACCCATCGCGAGGTGCATGATGTTCAAAAAAGAATGATACAATGTAATAGGTGGTCACATGAAATATTTTATCGTTTATTATTAAATCATCAAAACATAAAGTTATTACTCATTAACATTACTCACACTTACTACATCAATATACTCATGAGAGCATGTTGATCCTAGCTTATAATTTAATAATAAACAAAATACTGCGCATTTCATTTATTCCAGCGTGAATTCACCCGGCATTTTGGGTAAAATCCCCCTTTGAAAGAAGTAGCACTGATGTTGGATTAGTTTAACTTTACTATGCTGGAGAAGCATTGGATTTTACAGGAATACGATCAAAATGCTGATGAATGAAAATGCACTGATTTTGCTTATTGTTGTCATTTGTTCCATCTGCCAATCCATTATCGGCGTAGGCCTGGTCATGATCGGAATCCCAACACTGATATTATCAGGGTTTTCATTTACACATGCCCTATCTATTTGCCTACCAGGGTCACTTATCATCAATATATTTCAGATAAGTACTCACTACAAACAAATAAACAAAAGCGACATCATATCTTATGTAACGATGTCCTCAGTATATTTACTTTTCCTTTTCTACATAAATTATGCCGTTGGCATCTCATTTAATAAAACCACCGCGGGACTGATACTTATATTAACCGGTATCGTGGGTTTTAAATCTAGTTTACGCGTCCCCTTTTTACAAATTTTAGCCTCAAACCAAAATGCAGCCAACGTTTTCACTGGAATAATCCACTCTATTTCTACGATGGGTGGGTCTTTACTCTCATTAAATGGCGCGGCCAGATACAATGACAATCAGTCATCCAGAAGATATATTTCAGGTGGATATTTAGCGCTTGGGCTTATTCAATTAATTTTTTACATTCAGCACGGCGTAAGTTTCACACCAACACTTTACTCATTACTTTCTGTCCCTATTTATTTTGCATCAGAAAGATATCTTTCGCCGTATATAAACCCAAGAAAATTCAAGTCTATTATTTTCACTGTCATTCTGATTTATGGTTTACTTTTAATTAACCAGAATTTTGTTGAGTAACGCTATTTTTTGAACGCTCAGCACCCAGGAAATCGTACACCTTTCCGCCGGGCAATAGGGTGGCGTTATGCGGGATGGAATCCGGGTGTTTTGCAGGTTACCCCTGTGAGGTTCAGAAAAATCACGTCGCGCACCCAATGTTAGCAATGTGTTATCCTCTGCATTTCATGAATACTGCAAATTCGCTCCCGGTTAAGGACATCAAGAGGTTTTATGCGCATTGGAATCGCCTTCCCTATTCTGTGTTTTATCGTCGCGGTCGCTTTCCTGGCTTGGTTTATCATTGGTGGTTACGCCACACCGGGTTCTTGATTTTCACTGGCAACTTGCCTTAGTACATACCACCACACATTATTAAAATATTGGTAAATTATACTTACCATTCATCATGGTGATGGTACGATCTGCTTGTTGCTAACTGATCAAAAGGATTAACAGTGAAAAACGCATCCAAATTTGCTGCTGCCGTGCTCTCTCTGGCCTGTATTTCTTCCAGCGCTTTCGCGGCGAATACGCCGTTAGAAAAAGTGGCCCCTTATCCGCAGGCGGAAAAAGGGATGAAGCGTCAGGTTATTACGCTTCCGCAGCAGAAAGACGAGTCTGGCTACAAAGTGGAGCTGCTGATTGGTCAAACGCTGGAAGTGGACTGCAATCAGCATCGCCTGGGCGGTGAACTGGAAAGCAAAACGCTGGAAGGTTGGGGTTACGACTACTACGTCTTCGGCAAAGTGACTGGCCCGGCGTCCACCATGATGGCTTGTCCGGACGGCAAGAAAACGCAGAAATTCGTGACCGCATATCTGGGTGACGACGCGATGGTGCGCTACAACAGTAAGCTGCCGATTGTGGTATACACGCCTGAAAATATCGACGTGAAATACCGAGTCTGGAAAGCCGAAGAGAGCGTGCAGAACGCCGAAAAGCGCTAATTCAGCGTTAAATTAAGCCCCGTTAATCGGGGCTTTATGATTACAGGGCGATATCCGCCACCGGTTGCAGCTCCACCAACGGAGGTGTGAACTGCGCCTGAGGCACCGGATCGACCGGCGTTTCGGCATCGTAACGCAGGCCAAGCACTTCGCTGGTATGCGCCAGTGTCTGCTGAATGGCCAGCGGATCCCCGCTCAGACGGCTGCCGTAAGTCGGCACCACCGAGCGCAGTTTTTCCTGCCACGCGGGTGAATTCACCTTCTCTTTAAATACCTGCTCCATCAAATGCAGCATGATCGGTGCCGCCGTCGATGCGCCTGGTGACGCGCCCAGCAGCGCCGCCACGGTGCCGTGATCGTCGCTCACCACTTCAGTCCCCAGGCGCAACACGCCGCCTTTGTCTTCGTCGCGTTTGATAATTTGCACCCGCTGACCCGCCTGCCATAACCGCCAGTCGCTTTTCTTCGCTAACGGATAGTATTCTTGCAGCGCAGCCAGACGGTCTTTATCGTTCTGCATCACCTGCCCGACCAGATACTTCACCAGACTGAAGTTATCCAGCCCGACGTTGATCATCGGCATAATGTTTGATTTGTTCGTCGAGCCGAGCAAATCCCACAGCGAACCGTTTTTCAGGAACTTGGTGGAAAACGTCGCAAACGGCCCAAACAACACCGCACGCTTGCCATCAATAATGCGGGTATCGATGTGCGGGACCGACATCGGCGGTGCGCCCACAGAGGCCTGACCGTACACTTTCGCCAGATGATGATTTACCACATCCGGGTTTTCGCACACCAGGAACTGGCCGCCGACCGGGAAGCCCGCGTACTCTTTCGCCTGTGGAATACCGGTCTGTTGCAGCAGTTTGAGTGCCGCCCCGCCCGCGCCGATAAAGATGAACTTCGCTTTGATGGTGCGGCGCACTTTGGCATTGTTGGCATCAGAAACGGTGACCGTCCAGCTGTTATCCGCGTTACGTTTAAAACGGCGCACCACGGTATTGAGCTGCAACGAGAAGTTGTCATGACGGCGCAGCCCAGCAATCAGCTGGCGGGTGATCTCGCCATAGTTCACATCGGTGCCGACTTCGGTCCGCGTCGCGGCAACTTTCTGCTGCGGGTCACGCCCTTCCATTACCAGCGGGGCCCACTTCTTAATCTGTTCGGCATCTTCGGAATAACGCATGCCCTGGAACAGGGAATTCTGCTGGAGCGCGGCGTAGCGGGCGCGCAGGAAGTTGACGTTGTCTTCGCCCCACACAAAGCTCATGTGCGGCACGGTATTAATGAAGGTCTTCGGCTGTTGCAAAACGCCGCGTGTCACCTGATGCGCCCAGAACTGGCGCGAGATTTGAAAGGCTTCGTTAATCTCGATGGCTTTGTCGATACTGACTGAACCGTCCGCTTTTTGCGGCGTGTAGTTCAGTTCCATCAGGGCGGCATGGCCGGTACCGGCGTTATTCCAGCCGTTGGAGCTCTCCTCGGCGACGCTTTCCATTCGTTCAACCATCGTAATAGACCAATCCGGCTCCAGTTCCTGAAGCCAGGTTCCCAGCGTGGCGCTCATGATGCCACCGCCAATCAACAACACATCCGTCTCATGCTCGTTACGGGCGTGGGTCTGGTTTGCCTGAGGTTCGGCATTTAAACCAACCGCCTGTGAGCTGCGTACGGCCATCTTTTTAGTCATCGTAATGAGCCTTACTGTACTCGCGTTTTTTGTTTTAGCGCAGGTGAAACGATTCGGGGAAATCCACGTTAGCACTGACGGTGAAAGATTTAAATATTGTTTAATCTTTAAGTTCTGTTTTGATAACTGTTATAAAAATGTTTAATAAATGTGTCACACGGATGAGTATTGGTACTGGCGAAATGTGACTCAACGCGGTAATATCGCCCGTTTTGTGACATACAGCACATCCCGTGTTTTATGATTAACCGATCATCCATAACCTAATTTTCCCTATGCCTAATGCCTCTTCATCGTTAACCACTGCTGAACACACTGCGCTCTCTACCATCGTGCGCTCACCTGCCCTGCTGTTGCGCGAGTCGCTGGCCGGGGTGATCACCGCCCTGGCGCTGATTCCGGAAGTGATCTCTTTTTCGGTGATTGCCGGCGTTGACCCGAAAGTAAGCCTGATTGCGTCGGTGGTGCTGTGTCTGGCGATGTCGTTCCTCGGCGGGCGTCCAGCGATGGTCACGGCGGCAGCGGGTTCCGTGGCGTTGGTCATCGGCCCGATGGTGCACCAGCACGGCGTGGCATACATCCTGCCAGCGGTAGTCATGGCGGGTGTCATTCAGATTGCTTTTGGCGTGTGCGGCATGGCGAGGCTGATGCGATTCATCCCTCAGGCGGTAATGACCGGCTTTGTGAATGCGCTTGGAATTCTGATTTTCTTTGCCCAGGTACCGCATTTTTGGAGTAAAGAACCGCTGATTCTGGCGCTGTTTGCCGCCACTCTGCTGATTGTACTGTGGGCGCCACGCGTCATAAAAAGTGTGCCTTCGCCGCTGATTGCTATCGTTATTCTGACGTTGTACACCTTTTATAGTGGCCAGATTCTGCCAACTGTTGGCGATGAAGGTTCGATGTCTGGCGGTTTACCCGGTCTGACCCAGCTGCTGGTGCCGCTTAATCTGCAAACATTACAGATAATCTGGCCCTGCGCGCTGAGTATCGCCTTTGTCGGGCTGATGGAATCGCTGCTGACAGCAAAACTGGTGGATGACTTAACTGCCACGCCGTCGAATAAAGCACGTGAGAGCGCCGGGCTTGGCATCGCCAATATCATGGCAGGCTTTTTCGGCGGGATTGCCGGATGCGCGATGATCGGTCAGACCATCGTCAACGTGGAAATGGGTAAGGGCCGCAGCCGCCTGTCTACCGTGGTGGCAGGCCTTGTGTTGCTGTTACTGGTGACCGGGCTAAGCAACGTGATGGCCAAAATTCCCATGGCGGTACTCGCCGGGATCATGGCGATTGTGGCGTTCAAAACCTTTAGCTGGCACAGCATTCAGCCAGCCACCCTGAAGCAAACGCCGTGGTCGGTCACGCTGGTGATGCTGGTCACCGTCGCGGCTACCGTCAGCACCGGCAATCTGGCCATTGGGGTACTGGCCGGAATTGTGGCGCTGGTGTTGATTCCGAAACGCATCCGCCGCCATCACGCGGCTAAAGCAGAAACACCGTCGCCAGACCCAGAAAAATAAAGAAGCCGCCAGTGTCGGTGATCGCAGTGATCATCACACTGGAGCCGACAGCCGGATCGCGGCCGAATTTGGTCATGATCATCGGAATCAATACCCCCATCAACGACGCCACCAGCAGGTTGAGCACCATCGCCAGCATCATCACGCCGCCAAGTTGCGGGTCGTCGTACAGCCACCACGTCACTCCGCCCATAATGCCGCCCCATACCAGGCCGTTAATCAGCGCCACGCCCATTTCACGCAGGATCAGGAACGAAAAGTTACCCGGCTGAATATGCTGGAGCGCCAGCGCACGAACGATCATGGTGATGGTCTGGTTGCCGGTGTTGCCGCCGATCCCCGCCACGATGGGCATCAACGAGGCCAGCGCCACTAGCTGGGAAATCGTGTGTTCAAAGCTATCAATCACCCTTGAGGCGATAAACGCGGTACACAGATTGACTGCCAGCCACGCCCAGCGCGTTTTCACCGCTTTGCTGACCGGGGCGAACACATCCTGATCGTTACTCAGACCGCTCATCTGGCGAATATCGTTGTCGGTTTCTTCATAAACCACGTCAACAATCTCATCGATGGTCAGACGCCCGAGCAGTTTGCCTTCGGCGTCAATCACCGCGGCACTCAGCAAGTCATCACGTTCAAAGGTACGCGCAACTTTTTCAGCATCTTCTTCGGGATGGAAGGTGACGGGTTCCGATTCCATCACGTCATTGACCCGGCGCTGCGCCGGATTGAGCAGAATGGTTTGCAACTCCAGTTCGCCCAGCAGGGTTTTATCGCGCGAGGTGACGAACAGTTTGTCGGTGTTCTCCGGCATTTTCCCCAATCGGCGCAGATAACGCTGCACCGCGCCCAATGTGACGTCCGGGCGAATGGTGATGACTTCGAACTCCATGATTGCACCCACGCTGTCGTGGGCATAATTCATCACCTGGCGCACGCGGTCGCGTTCGGCTGGCGCAAGCGTCGCCAACAGACGGCCGGTCAAATTGCGCGGAAGATGCTGAACCAGATAGATTTTCTCATCGATATCGAGAGTTTCAAGCGCATCAAGCAGCGCCTTGTCGCTCATCCCTTCGATCAGGTCTTCATACACGCCTTCGGACGCTTCGAGCAACACGTTGCCGCGCTTGCTGTCTTCCACCAACCCCCAAAGCGCATGACGCTCATCGGACGGTAGCGCCTCCAGCGTATCGGCCAGATCGGGCGCAGGCAGGTGCGCCACCAGCGCACCCACTTCGGCAATATCATCCGCCAGTTGCCCTTCGTCATACTGTTCCGCCAGCGTCAGTTTGTTGGTGAGCGCGGACGTAATGGCTTTATCGGTGGTCAGCAGCCAGATAAGTCGGGCACGTTCCTGGTCACGCAGTCGGGCGCTGTTTTTATGAAACACGGACATCGGTTGGCAATCCTTGAGCGGGGGGCGGTTTTCCAGCCTCTAAGCATAGCGCGACTGAATGCAAAAAATAATAAACTCGTGGCCGAGACGCGGGAAAAGTGGGCAAACGCCCCTGAAAAGGGGCGTGAAATATTAGGCGGTGCGTGCGACGGCATCCCGGGAAGCGGCATCGCGCTCTTCTCCGGTCAGCTCGCTGAGTTTGCCGTTACGCATTTCGAGCAAGCGATCGGCGTGAATGAAGTAGTGATCGTCATGGCTGATGGCGAACACCGTTTTGCCCATCTCCTGCATCAGCGGCAGCAGAACCTGATAAAACTCGCGGCGGAAATGTGGGTCCTGATCGGCGGCCCATTCATCCAGCAGAATGATGTCACGTTCTTCGGCCAGCGCCAGCAGCAGCGCGACGCGCTTTTTCTGCCCTTTTGATAGCTTCAGGTCGAGAATTTTACCGTTCTCAAGCTTGAGCTTATGGCCCATTTTCAGCTGTTCCAGCCACTTGTCGATAAGCGCTTGATTAGCCTGATGACCTTCCGGGCCGAGCAGCTGGTCAAACAGCCACACGTCGGTAAACACCGCCGAGAACAATTTGCGGTAATCTTCCGGCTTATCCACCGCCAGCGGCTGACCGTCGAGCAGGATCTGCCCGGAAACCGGTTGATAGAGTCCGGTGAGCAGCATCGCCAGCGTTGATTTCCCGCTACCGTTGCCACCAATCAGAAACACCAGTTCGCCGCGATTCAGCGTGAGATTAATCGGCCCGACGGCAAAGGTGTTGTCCTGATAATGGAATTCTACATCGCGCAGTTCCAGGGTCTGCCAGTGCGGATGCGCTTCCGGCTTTGGAAATTCGGCGCGATACGGTGCCAGCGAAAAAGTGTTGAGCTTTTTAAACGCAACCTGGGCGCTGAGCAGCGTCGGCAGCGCACCGACGGCGGAAAGCAGCGGCGTACGCAAGAACAGCAGCGTCAGTGAATAGGTCGCGGCGACGTTGGTGTCCGCCCAGCCGAGGCTGTTCGCCATCCAGAACACGAGCCCAATCGCTCCGAGCATCATGATATTCGACCAGTTCACGGCACTTAAATGGAAGGTGTCAGCACGAATGATATGGTGGCGATACTCTTTGGCGTCAGGAATATACAGGGTGTTGAAGATGTGCTCCGCGCGCTCGCGGTTGAGGGTCAGCTCTTTGCGCCCTTCCAGCACAGTCTGATAATCATGGTACAGCTTGTCTTCCGTTTCACGCAGGGTCGCCATATGTTTGTACACCCGCGCCACCAGCACGAAGCCGCCCCAGATGGTCAGCGCCATCCAAAACGCGGTGATCACCAGCATTTTTCCGGACAGGAAGAACAGATACGCCGCCGAACCGAAGGTCAGGATAATGCCCTGCACCAGCTCCGGCAAACGCACGAAGGCGATAGTAATGGCGCGAACATCGCTGGTCAGCCCGGCGAGCAGCGCAGCGCTGCCCAGCTTTTCGACCCGCTCAATTTGGGTGTCGAGAATACGTTTGATGAATTCACTGCGCAGGCGATAGACGAAATGATGGCCGAGCACGGTTAATGCCAACTGCGAACCGAGCGTGACCGCCATGAGCAGCGCGAGTAGGCCGAGAAATTCCGGAAGCACCGTCAGTGATGCATCGACGCTTTCGATCAGGCGCAGGTTAATAAAGGCAATCAGGCCAATACCGAGCGCGGCGCTCAGCAGGCTCAGCGCCATGACGGCGATGAAAGGCCAGCGGTACTGCCGCCAGACCAGAAGAAGAAGCTGCATAAAAACGATTCCGGACGACCAAAACAGCCAGCAGTTTAAACGGCTCGCGTCCTACATCAAGAATAATTCTTATTTTTATTGCTGTTTCAGGTATGGCGCAAAGTGAGATTGAAACGGAACGCGCCAGTTGCCGGATGTTCGCCCTCTTTAAGCGGCTGAATGCCATGATAAAACAGTCGTGATTCACCGCCCCACACCACCACATCGCCGTGTTCCAGCAGTACGCGCTGTAAGGGATCGTTGCGCTTCAGGCCGCCGAACTGAAAAACCGCAGGCAAGCCCAGCGAGACAGAAACAATCGGCGCGCTTGGGTCCTTTTCATCTTTATCCTGATGCAGCGAGAGCTTGGCCCCCGGCGCATAGCGGTTGATAAGACAGGCGTCCGGCTGAAAATCGGCATAGCCCGCTTCCAGCGCACATGCCTGGGCCAGTGCCAAAAATGCGGCGGGCATGGCAGGCCAGCGTTGCCCGGTTTGCGGATCGACTGTGGCATACAAATAACCGTGCTGATTCGTCGTCCAGCCGACGTGCCCGCAGTTGGTCATCGCCACGGACATAGTGTAGCCGCCGGGCGTGACCATTTGCCGAAAGGGAGAAAGGGCCGCCACCCGATGGGTTTCGGCAAGCAGTTCTTCGGCATTGGCCAGCACGCGGCGACGCAAAATGACCGCCCCCGGCGCGAGTGGCTCTTGCCACGGCGGGGTATCGGCAAACAAATCCAGCATTGTTATCTCTCCTGTTCTGCTTCACGGCGCAGTAAGGCCGTTTTTCGCGCTTCGCCCCAACGATAGCCAGACAGCGCCCCACTCTGTCGCACCACGCGATGACAAGGCACAATCAGCGCCAGTTTATTGGCCGCGCAAGCATTCGCCACGGCACGCACCGCTTTCGGTTTGCCGATACTGCTGGCCACCTGCTGATAGCTGCGGGTTTCACCTGCCGGAATATCACGCAGCGCCTGCCAGACCGCCTGTTGAAACGCCGTCCCGCGGATATCCAGCGGCAGCGAAACCGTTGTCCGCTGCCCGTCTAGCAGGGCAATGATCTGCGCGACCTGCTGACGGAATCCGTCATCGGCCTCTTCCCGCTGGGCATGGGGGAACATCTGCTCAAGTTCGGCAATCAGCGTTTCATCATTATCGCCGGGCAGAACGGCACAAATGCCGCGGGAGCTGGCGGCCACCAGACAACGCCCGAGCAGGCACGATTGAAGCGTGTAGTGCACGCGCAGGTCATCACCACCGCGACGGAACTGGCGCGCCGTCATGCCAAGCGTGTCATCGGCATGACGATAGAAACTGCTGCTGCCTGGAAAACCGGCAGCCAGTACGGCCTCGGTGACGGTTGGGCTTTCTTTTAATGCGTCACGCAGCGTTTTCGCCCGCCAGGCCTGCTGCCAGGCGCGGGGCGTCATGCCGGTTACGGATTTAAACAGCCGATGGAAATGATACGGACTGACGGCGACTTCCCGCGCCAGTTCGTCGAGCGTCAGGGTGCGCTCTTGTTCCAGCAATCGACACGCCTGGGCGACTTTATCTATACGCTGTTGCTGTGGGTCTGCTTTATTAGGCTGGCAGCGTTTGCAGGCCCGAAAACCCGCGGCCTCGGCGGCGCTGACATTCGGGTAGAAACGGACGTTTTGGCGTAGGGCGTGGCGCGCCCGACAGGAGGGGCGGCAGTAGATCCCGGTGGTCAGTACTGCAAAAACAAACTGACCATCGGCGGCCAAATCTCTGTCGAGGACCGCCTGCCAGCGGACCTCATCATTAATAGCAGCATTACATTTCATACAGTCTCCGGCTCTCTATTCAGGGTAGCCTGAGTCTGGCGCAGAAGGCAGCTAAAAAAACCGCCATTCTTGCTTTTTAATTTTTGCCGCTGACCAGGAAGGTTTCGAACTGCGGCGACATCCAGGTTTTGAAACCGTCGCCGTCTTTGATAATCATGTAAACCGCCAGCCCCTGCTCGCGCACGACCTCTTTGGCTTTCTCCGGACCGAGCACCATCAGCCCCGTGTCCCAGCCGTCGGCTTCCAGCGCGGTCGGCGATATCACCGTCACCGATACCAGCTTATGTTGGATGGGCGCCCCGGTTTGCGGGTCGATAACGTGGGAAATGCGTTTGCCATCAAGCTCATAATAGTTGCGATAGCTGCCCGAGGTGCTGATGCCGTGGCCATTGATATCCACAATCGCCTGCACCGCATTTTCTTTATCTGTCGGCTTCTGAATCGCCACGCGCCACGGATGCCCCTCGGCATTCATGCCGCGGCTCGACAGCGCGCCGCCCACGGATACCAGGTAACGGGCAATGCCTTCCTGTTCCATTAAGCGCGCCAGATGATCGGCGGCGTAGCCTTCGCCCACGGTTGAGAGATCAACATACAGATCGGGAATGTCTTTTTGTAAGTACTGGCTGCCAGATTGGTTAATGACCGTCAGATGTTTCAGACCGGTACGCATTCTTGCGGTGTCAATTTGTGCCTGATCCGGCGTTTTCACCGGCTGTTTGTCCGGACCAAAGCCCCACAGATTCACCAGCGGCCCGACGGTAATGTCCATGGCACCCTGGGTTTTCGCGCCTATACGCAGTGATTCGGTGACGATATCCGCCATCGCTTCGCTGACAGGCCACGGTGCAGTACTGGTGGAGTGGTTGAATCGCATCAGCGCGGAGTCGTTTTTCCACGTGGACAGCAGCTGATCGTCGGCGTCCAGTTGGTTTTGCACCTTCTGGCGCAGGGCCTCTGCTTTGCTACTGTCGAGATTAATGACACTGACCCGCCAGAATGTCCCCATCGTCTTGCCTTCAAGGACGGTGGCTGGCGCTTTTTGCGCAGGTGGTGTTGGCGTGCTGTTATCGCAGCCGGAAATAACGAGAGCGACGGCCATCAGTGCCGCGCGGAAATAAGTGAAATCCATACGTAATGCCCCTCATGTTTGCGCGCAAGGGTACACCAATCAACTTAAACAAGGGATAAAAAAAGGGTCCCGAAGGACCCTTTTTACTGATTAGCAGTCGATTAGAACTGGTAAACCAGACCCAGTGCAACGATGTCATCGGTAGAGATGCCAGCGTTACGGGTGAAGTTGTTTTCGTCCAGCAGGTTGATTTTGTAGTCAACGTAGGTGGACATGTTTTTGTTGAAGTAGTAAGTCGCGCCAACATCAACATATTTCAGGACGTCCTGGTCGCCGTAACCATTTTCGATGTCCTTACCTTTAGACTGCAGGTAAGCCACGGATGGACGCAGACCGAAGTCGAACTGGTACTGAGCAACCATTTCGAAGTTCTGAGCTTTGTTCGCCCAGCCCAGGGAACCAATGCGGGTTGCATTGTAAGTCTGGGTGTACTGAGCTGCCAGGTAGACGTTGTTCGCGTCGTATTTCAGGCCGCCAGTGTAAGTTTCAGCGCGATCGCCTTCACCGTAAACTACGCCATCAGCACCAGCAAATGCATCGTTCTGATCGGTAGTACGTTTGGAGCTGGACATTGCAGCACCCAGACCGAAGCCTTCGCCCAGATCATACGTTACGGAACCGCCGACGCCGTCGCCGTTCTGTTTCAGAGCACCACGGCCGTTGGCAGTTGCGCCTTCGCCGCTGATGCTGCCGTTTTTACCCTGATACTGGATAGCGAAGTTCAGACCGTCAACCAGACCGAAGAAGTCGGTGTTACGGTAAGTCGCGTAGCCATTACCACGCTGCTGCATGAAGTTGTCAGAACCGTAGGTGTCGCCGCCGAATTCTGGCAGGACGTCGGTCCATGAAGTTACGTCGTAAACAACGCCGTAGTTACGACCGTAGTCGAAAGAACCGGCATCTTTAACACGGATACCCGCGAAACCAACACGAGTCCATGCTTGATCAGAAGAACCTTCTACGTTGTTCGCCTGAACGTTGTATTCCCACTGGCCGTAACCGGTGATCTGGTCGTTAACCTGAGTTTCGCCTTTGAAGCCCAGACGAATGTAAGACTGGTCGCCGTCAGCGCCCTTGTCGTCAGAGAAATAGTGCAGGCCGTCTACTTTACCGTACAGATCTAATTTGTTGCCGTCTTTGTTATAAATTTCAGCCGCATTTGCTGCGCCCGCTACCAGCAGTGCTGGTACCAGGAGGGACAGTACTTTAACTTTCATTTTATTAACCCTCTGTTATATGCCTTTTTTATGCCACTGCTTACTGATTAACCCTCTAATCAGTCGGCAACCCATTGTGCTGCAAAACTCAGAAATATCCAACAAGAAAATGATACGAGAACTTTTAAGGTGTTTCAAATTACCCGCAAGATGTTTCAACATGTAAATATCACGGAACTTTTTCATGCCACAAAAAGCCAAAAAATATAGCACCAAAAATCAAAATTAATAAAATAACCAATAAAATCAATACGTTTTATGCATTCACGCGTATAGCACTGAATGACAAAACAAATTCCTCAACGATCTCTAAAATAATCAACGCTATCATCATTAACTTTATTTATTACCGTCATTCAGTTCTGAATGTCTGTTTACTCATATTTCTACCGGGTGCTTCGCATCCGGTTTTTTTTTACCTTTCTTTACGCAAATTAATAGCCGTGTGCTACCCCCTCGAAATCATAACGACTATTAAGTAATCACCCCCACTGGAAAAATCGCCCTTAGGTACTACGGGTTAAATAATCTCTTGTTATTTAGTGCTATTCTTAGTGATCTCATAGTAAATATTTGTACAGAAAATGTAACCATGTACATCCCTGTGAGACAACTGTGCAGATTGTTCACAAAGTCAACAACCGGCCTGAGAATGTGGAAATTGGCGCATTACCCTTTATACTGCCTGCTGGAGTTGCCGTGACTAAACCCAGCAGAGAACCGGCAACAGGTTTTCGCCAAAGGCAGCAGACCCGCTTTTAACGCATTTTATTTGGTGCAGTCATCATGGATTACACACACGAATGAGTCATTCCGACCCGACTATCTCCAACAAGTTTTCCCTTATTCCAGGGAGCATTAACCGTTTCTTTCTGCTGCTGATTGTCGTGCTACTGGTGACGATGGGCGTGATTACCCAGAGTGCGGTGAATGCCTGGCTGAAGGATAAAAGCTATCAGATTGTCGATATGACGCATTCCATCCATAAACGCATCGACACCTGGCGTTACGCCACGTGGCAGATTTATGACAACATCGCCGCGTCCGCGACAGCAACCTCCGGCGGCGATGGTCTTCAGGAGACTCGCCTCAAGCAGGACGTGTATTACCTCGAGAAACCACGCCGTAAAACTGAAGCGCTGATTTTCGGCTCTCACGACGGCGCTACCCTCGACATGACGCAAAAAATGTCGAACTACCTCGATACCTTGTGGGGTGCGGAAACCGTTCCGTGGTCGATGTACTATCTCAACGGTCAGGATAACAGCCTGATCCTCATTTCTACCCTGCCGCTGAAAGACCTGTCCGCCGGTTTTAAAGAGTCAACGGTGGGCAGCATTGTCGATTCACGCCGGGCTGAAATGCTCCAGCAGGCCAACACGCTGGATGAACGCGAAACCTTCTCGGCTCTGCGCCGCCTCGCCTGGCAAAACGGCCACTACTTTACGCTGCGTACGACGTTCAATCAGCCGGGTCATCTGGCCACCGTCGTGGCTTTCGACTTACCGATTAACGATCTGGTCCCACCGGGCATGGCACTGGACAGTTTCCGCCTTGAGCCGGACCCTAAACAGAAAAATCTACGTAATCAGGATAAAGAAGCCGCTGACAGCGTAAGCATCAATTTCAACAGTTCGCGCATTGAGATTGCCTCGTCAGTCAATACCACTGGTATGCGTCTGGTGTGGCAGGTGCCGTTCGGTACGTTACTGCTCGATACCTTGCAAAACATTTTATTGCCGCTGCTGTTGAACATCGGCCTGCTGGCGTTGGCGCTGTTTGGCTATAACACCTTCCGTCATTATTCTGGCCGCCGTCAGACGGAAAACGCCATTCCTGGCGCCGCCAACAATGAACTGCGGGTGCTGAAAGCCATTAATGAAGAGATTGTCTCAGTGCTGCCGCTGGGGCTGCTGGTGCATGACCAGGAATCCAATCGCACGGTTATCAGTAACAAAATTGCCGATCACCTGCTGCCGCATCTGAATCTGCAAAATATCACCAGCATGGCCGACCAGCATCAGGGCGTCATTCAGGCGACGATCAATAACGAACTGTATGAAATACGCCAGTTCCGCAGCCAGGTGGCTCCGCGCACGCAAATCTTCATTATTCGCGACCAGGATAAAGAAGTGCTGGTGAACAAAAAGCTTAAACAGGCCCAGCGTCTGTATGAAAAAAACCAGCTGGGTCGCATCGCCTTTATGCAGAACATTGGCGAAGCGCTGAAGCAGCCAGTAAAAGCGCTGGCCGAAGACGCCGCGGCGCTGAAGGGTGATGAAAATCAGAAACTCGCTCAGCACGCCGATACGGTCGTGCGTCTGGTCGATGAGATCCAACTGGCGAATATGCTGGAAGGTGATGGCTGGAAAGGACAATCCGCGCTCTTCTCAATTCAGGATTTGATCGACGAAGTGGTGCCGGAAGTATTACCGGTGATTAAGCGTAAAGGCCTGCAGCTGTTGATCAACAACCATCTGGCGGCGAGCGAACAGCGTCATGGTGATCGCGAAGCGCTCAAACGGATCCTGCTGCTGCTTATTCAGTACGCGGTCACGACCACTCAAATCGGCAAAGTGACGCTTGAAGTCGGCAAAGATGAATCTGCGGAAGACAGACTGACCTTCCGTATTCTGGATACCGGCAACGGCGTGTCGAACAGTGAAATCGACAATCTTCACTTCCCGTTCCTGAACGACACCCAGGAAGACCGGTTCGGCAAAGCCAACGCCCTCACCTTCTGGCTGTGCGATCAGCTGGCGCGTAAGCTTGGCGGACATCTGAATATTAAAGCCCGTGAATCGCTGGGTACGCGTTACTCGCTGCACGTCAAAATGACGCCACGGGAAGAAGAAACCGAATCGGAAGAGAAGCTCCTCGACGAGGTCATTGCGATGATCGATATTACGTCCAACGAGGTGCGCAGCGTGGTCGTTCGACAGCTGGAAAACTGGGGCGCGAGCTGCATTTCCCCGGATGAGCGTCTAACAAGTCAAGAATATGATCTGTTTTTAACTGATAATCCGTCTAATCTTACTGCGCCTGGCTTGCTTTTAAGCGATGATGAGGCCGGTATTCGTAAGATTGGTCCAGGTCAGCTACGGGTCAACTTCAATATCAGTAATGCCATGCAGGAAGCAGTGCTACAACTTATAGAAGAACAACTCGCACAGGGAGAGTTGCTGGGAACACCTGCGGGTGTAAATGAAAACGCCGAGCTCCATGCCAGCGGTTATTATGCGCTGTTTGTTGATACGGTACCGGAAGATGTTAAGAGGTTGTATACTGAGTCAGCAACAACTGACTTTGCTGCGCTGGCACAGACAGCTCACCGCCTGAAAGGGGTGTTTGCCATGCTCAATCTGGTACCCGGCAAGCAGTTATGTGAAACGCTGGAGCATCTCATTCGTGAGAAAGATGCACCCGGCACAGAAAAATATATCAGCGACATTGACGCCTACGTCAAAAGCTTGATGTAGCAAGGTAGCCTAATACATGAACAATATGAACGTTATTATTGCCGATGATCACCCGATTGTACTGTTCGGTATTCGCAAATCACTTGAGCAAATCGAGTGGGTGAATGTCGTCGGCGAATTTGAAGACTCCACTGCACTTATCAATAATCTGCCAAAACTTGACGCCCATGTGCTGATTACCGATCTCTCCATGCCTGGAGACAAATACGGTGATGGCATTACGCTGATCAAATACATTAAACGTCATTTCCCGGCTATTTCGATTATTGTTCTGACCATGAACAATAACCCGGCCATTCTGAGTGCCGTTCTGGATCTGGATATTGAAGGGATTGTCCTGAAACAGGGTGCACCGACCGATCTGCCAAAAGCCCTCGCGGCGCTGCAGAAAGGGAAGAAATTTACCCCGGAAAGCGTTTCTCGCCTGCTGGAAAAAATCAGCGCGGGCGGTTACGGTGACAAACGTCTGTCACCGAAAGAAAGTGAAGTGCTGCGTCTGTTCGCAGAAGGTTTCCTGGTGACCGAAATTGCCAAGAAGCTGAACCGCAGCATCAAAACCATCAGTAGCCAGAAGAAGTCGGCGATGATGAAACTGGGCGTGGAAAACGATATCGCCCTGCTGAACTATCTGTCTTCCGTCACGCTGAGCGCGGTCGACAAAGACTAAGCTGTTCATCCCCCGGTGACCGCCGGGGGATTCTTACTCCCTACTCTACTCTCTTGCCTTTCTGACTCGCGCCGCATAAACCGCCAGCGTCTGCTTAATCACATCCAGCGTCACCGGTTTCGACAGACAGCTATCCATACCGGATTCCAGACAACGCTGCTTCTCTTCCGCCAGCGCATTCGCCGTCACGCCTACTACCGGCAGCGTTAAGCCCAGCTGACGGATTCGTTGCGTCAGGCGATAACCGTCCATATTTGGCATGTTGACGTCGCTGAGCACGATATCGATATGGTTTTTGCTGAGCACATTCAACGCATCGACGCCGTCATTGGCGGTTTTGCACTGATAGCCAAGGGATCCGAGCTGATCGGCCAGCAGACGGCGGTTGATTGGATGATCGTCGACCACCAGAATCATCATGTCATCGTTGGCCTCGGCGGTGTTTTCCGCCGACGGCAGCGCCCCGCCGTTTTCAGCCGTTTCGACTTCAATACTGTAAATTCGGCCCAGCAGCGCCAGCAGTTCATGCGGCGATGCCACACTGTGGATCCACTCGCCCGGCGCACGTTCCAGCGGAATACCAATATGGCGACGGCAGAATATAATCGCCCCACGCCCGGCCCACTGCTGGGCAAGCTCGTCGTCGGAAATCAGCATGTCGTCAGCCTGTGGCGTCTGGCCCTCATAGCGCAGCACTTCCACACCGTGACGCGCCAGCAGGGATTCAACAAACTGCGACAGTGACGCATTGCGTACCGCCAGCCAGCAGCGTTTGCCGGACAGGCCATCAATAGCGGCAGGGTTCAGATTTTGCGCGCTATACAGCGGAATACGGATGGTGAACTGGCTGCCCATGCCCGGCTCGGTATCCACCGAAATGTCGCCGTCCATCATGTTGATAAGCTTCTCACAAATCGCCAGACCCAGCCCGGTGCCCTGGAAATTACGCTGCACGCCAGTGCCGACCTGGAAGAATGGGTCAAACAGACGGACCACTTCTTTCGCCGGAATACCTACCCCGGTATCGCGCACGCTAATGCTGAGATAGTCCTCATCGCGGCGCAGATGCAGAATAATGCAGCCGACGTCGGTGAACTTAATCGCATTGCTCAGCAGGTTGGAAATCACCTGCTGCAAACGCATGGGGTCACCCGCCAGTTGCTGTGGCACATCAGGTTCAACAAAGCAGTACAGCCCAAGCTGTTTACGTACCACTAGCGGCAGATAGTTGGCGGTAATGTGACTCATCACCTCGCGCGGCGAGAATTCGCGCGGTTCGATTTTTAACTGCTCCGACTCAATTTTCGAGAAATCGAGAATGTCGCTGATAATTTTCAGCAGCAGGCTGGAGGAGTTATTCATCGCCGTCACCAGTCGGTCAACGCCCTTCGGCAGCTCTTTCGTTTGCAGCAGGTCAAGGTTACCGATAATGCCGTACAACGGGGTGCGCAGCTCGTGGCTGACGGTGGCAAGGAACATGGATTTCGACTGGCTTGCCTGCTCGGCGGCCTGCGCCATTTCCTGCAACGACTCTTCCATCTTCACACGGGACGACACGTCGACCAGCACGCAAATCGCCACATTTTCATTGCGATAGCGAGAGTGCACAAAACTGATTTGCAGGTTTGTATTGTTGCTGGTGAGTACATCGACAAAGTTAACCTGCTGGCCGCAGATAATCTGTGTCAGACGCTGTCGGTCTTCGTGGGTCAACATATTCAGATAGTTATGCGCCAGCTCGTTACTTAGGATGTTGGTCCCGTCCTGCGTACGCAAAATACAGATCCCAACCGGGGCAGACGCCACGATTTTACGGTTGAACTGCTCGTGCTCTTCAAGGCGCTGCGCATCGGCTTCGGCAGGCAGGAAAATCCGGCGCTCGTACATTCGCGCTATGGTAAACAGCGCCGCGCCGGTCAGAATATTCAGCAGCACGGCGTTGAGGATAAGCATTCTTATCCGCTCAAGAACTAAATCCACCGGTACCGAGTAGACAATACTCAGCGAAGACGGCGGCAGGGTTTTCTTCAGCACCAGCTCGTGGAAGCCCGACGTGTAGCCAAACCAGGCGCGCTCCTGCATCCAGTGCGGGTCGATTTTCAGTTTGCTTTCGCCACCAGTGAGGGAAATCAAAGGCTGGCCGCTTTCATCCAGAATGGTTACGCCCATTTGCATACTGCCCGGCGTGAAGAAGTTTTCCATGCGGATAGTTTGTTCAATGCCGAGCAGCGCCTGCAGGCGATTGGCGAGATACACCGGCGTCAGCGCATAGAAGTAGCCCACGCCCGGACGCGGGCCCTGGCTGATCCAGAACAGGTTATTGCCGCGCTCGTCCTGCGGAGCATTGCGGTATTTCATGATCCGTTCATGCAGGATTTTCAGCGCTTGCTCATGTTCCATCGGCATATCACGCAGGCCAAAGTTAGCCATACAGAGATTGTCGCTGCCTATCAGGAACACGCGGTTAAGATCGTAAGCCGCAGAGAAATTGTCGCGCCAGTAGCGCATAAACCACGCCAGCGACTCCAGTGAACCGCGCCAGCTGCTGCTGAGTGCGCCGCAGTCGGAATCCTGGAACAGTGGCTCAAATTCGGGTACTTCGGTATCGTCTTTCGCCGTGCGTGAGGACATCACGCCGTTTTCCACGCTCAGTCGATTTTCAGCAATGTACTTCAGCTCTTTCATCACGTCTGACGTGCGCTGAATATAGCGCTGGGCCTGATCGTAGCTGAGGTTAAATTCCTGACGGATCTCCGCCTCTTTGGTGTGCAGCGCATTCACAATGTAGAACGCCGAGACAAAGGCAATCAGCAGCCAGAGCAACAGCGCCAGCGCCCGGAAAAAGTAGCGGGAGACTTTAAGAGTCGTACGAAAAGAGACGAGGTATTTCAACGTTTGGCCGTGTACATGCAAAAAGATGGGATTAAGGTAGCGGTAAATCTCTACCCTCGCAACGTTCAAAGAAAAAGGGCCAGTTTTCACTGGCCCTTTTCACGATAACTTCAGGCGATTATTTCAGGCGATTACTCGTCTGCGTCATCAGCAGCTTCATCTGCATCATCTGCATCATCAGCTACTTCGTCGTCTGATTCCGCTTCCGGAGCGATCTCATCGTCACCTTCGGCAACGCTGCCGTCGATAGCGTCGAGTTCTTCTTCGTCAACCGGTTCAGCAACACGCTGCAGGCCCACCACGTTTTCATCTTCCGCGGTACGGATGAGGATAACGCCCTGGGTGTTACGGCCTACCACGCTGACTTCCGAAACGCGTGTACGCACCAGCGTACCGGCATCGGTGATCATCATGATCTGGTCGCTATCCACAACCTGTACTGCGCCTACCACAGAACCATTACGCTCGGTCACTTTGATCGAGATAACGCCCTGCGTGCCGCGAGATTTGGTTGGGTATTCGGTTTCAGACGTACGCTTACCGTAGCCGTTCTGGGTCACGGTCAGAACCGCGCCTTCGCCGCGTGGGATAATCAGCGACACGACTTTGTCTTCACCGGCCAGTTTGATCCCGCGAACACCGGTCGCCGTACGGCCCATGGCACGCACTGCACCTTCTTTAAAGCGCACCACTTTACCCGCGGCCGAGAACAGCATCGCTTCATCGTTACCGTTGGTCAGGTCAACGCCGATCAGCTCATCGTCTTCTTTCAGGTTCACCGCGATGATACCGGCAGAACGTGGACGGCTGAACTCGGTCAGCGCCGTTTTCTTCACGGTACCGCTGGCGGTCGCCATGAAGACGTTAACGCCTTCTTCGTATTCACGCACCGGCAGAATGGCGGTGATACGTTCGTTCGCTTCCAGCGGCAGCAGGTTGACGATTGGACGTCCACGCGCGCCACGGCTCGCTTCTGGCAGCTGATAAACCTTCATCCAGTACAGACGACCACGGCTGGAGAACAGCAGAATGGTGTCGTGGGTGTTGGCCACCAGCAGGCGGTCGATAAAGTCTTCTTCTTTAATACGGGCGGCTGATTTACCTTTGCCACCACGGCGCTGAGCTTCGTAATCGGTCAGCGGCTGATATTTCACGTAGCCCTGGTGAGACAGGGTCACAACAACGTCTTCCTGGTTGATCAGGTCTTCGATGTTGATGTCTGCGGTGTTAGCCGTGATTTCGGTACGACGCTGGTCGCCGAACTGCTCGCGAACGAGTTCCAGTTCTTCACGAATCACTTCCATCAGACGGTCAGCGCTGCCCAGAATGTGCAGCAGTTCCGCGATCTGTTCCAGCAGCTCTTTGTACTCGTCGAGCAGTTTTTCGTGCTCAAGGCCGGTCAGTTTCTGCAGACGCAGATCCAGAATCGCCTGAGCCTGCTGCTCAGTCAGGAAATACTTACCGTCATGAATACCGAACTGCGGCTCCAGCCACTCCGGACGCGCAGCGTCATCGCCCGCGCGTTCCAGCATCGCAGAAACGTTGCCCAAAGCCCAAGGCTGGGCAATCAGCGCAGCTTTCGCTTCCGCAGGCGTTGGCGCACGACGGATCATTTCAATGATCGGTTCGATGTTTGCCAGCGCGATAGCCAGTGCTTCAAGGATGTGCGCACGGTCACGTGCTTTACGCAGTTCGAAGATGGTACGACGGGTAACGACTTCGCGGCGGTGACGCACGAACGCAGAAAGGATGTCTTTCAGGTTCATGATCTTCGGCTGACCATGGTGCAGAGCAACCATGTTAATACCGAAAGAGGTCTGCAGCTGAGTCTGGGAGTAGAGGTTGTTCAGAACCACTTCACCCACGGCGTCACGTTTGATTTCAATCACGATGCGCATACCGTCTTTATCAGACTCGTCACGCAGCGCGCTGATACCTTCCACGCGTTTGTCTTTCACCAGCTCGGCAATTTTCTCGATCAGGCGAGCTTTGTTCACCTGATAAGGAATCTCGTGCACGATGATGGTTTCACGACCCGTTTTGGCGTCAGCTTCGACTTCCGCACGGGCGCGAATATAAATTTTACCGCGACCGGTACGATAGGCTTCTTCAATGCCGCGACGGCCGTTGATGATAGCTGCGGTCGGGAAGTCAGGCCCTGGGATGTGTTCCATCAGTCCTTCGACGGTGATGTCTTCATCTTCAATGTAGGCCAGGCAGCCGTTAATGACTTCGGTAATGTTATGTGGCGGAATGTTCGTTGCCATACCCACCGCGATACCGGACGAACCGTTAACTAACAGGTTCGGGATCTTGGTTGGCATAACGTCTGGAATACGTTCGGTGCCGTCGTAGTTATCGACGAAATCAACGGTGTCTTTTTCCAGGTCGGCCATCAGTTCATGGGCGATTTTCGACATACGGATTTCCGTATAACGCATCGCTGCGGCGGAGTCGCCGTCTACTGAACCGAAGTTACCTTGGCCGTCGACCAGCATGTAACGCAGGGAGAATGGTTGCGCCATACGGACGATGGTGTCGTACACGGCGGTATCACCATGAGGGTGGTATTTACCGATGACGTCACCCACGACGCGGGCAGATTTTTTGTAGGCTTTATTCCAGTCGTTGCCCAATACATTCATGGCGTAAAGTACGCGACGGTGTACCGGCTTGAGTCCATCTCGGACATCTGGCAGTGCGCGGCCGACAATAACGGACATCGCGTAATCCAGATAGGAGCGCTTAAGCTCTTCCTCAATGTTGACCGGTGTAATTTCTCTCGCAAGGTCGCTCATCTAACCGCTATCCCTCTACTGTTTCCCGGATTCAAAGGTCGCAAATTATAACACAGCCGACGTGATTGAGGTAAACCTATGTACCAGCACAGCGCTTTATTCGCGCCGGGGTGCTGATATACTCACAGACCTGATAAGAAAAGGAGTCAATGCACCCATGAATGCCGAAAAACAGCCGGTGGCTAACGTCGATCACGACGAAATTGCGAAATTCGAAGCCGTCGCCTCACGCTGGTGGGACCTGGAAGGGGAATTTAAACCACTGCATCGTATCAATCCGCTGCGACTGGGCTACATCAGCAACCGTTCAGGCGGGTTGTTTGGCAAGAAAGTGCTGGATGTTGGCTGCGGTGGCGGGATCCTCGCCGAAAGCATGGCGCGTGAAGGGGCTACCGTTACCGGGCTGGATATGGGCTTTGAACCGTTGCAGGTGGCGCGTTTGCATGCGCTGGAAACCGGCATTCAGGTGGATTACGTGCAGGAAACCGTGGAAGACCACGCGGCAAAACACGCGCAGCAGTATGACGTCGTGACCTGTATGGAAATGCTTGAGCACGTACCGGACCCGCAGTCAGTGGTGAATGCCTGTGCGAAGCTGGTCAAGCCCGGCGGTCAGGTCTTTTTCTCCACCATCAACCGCAACGGCAAAGCCTGGCTGATGGCGGTCGTGGGCGCAGAATATGTGCTGAAGATGGTGCCAAAGGGCACACACGACGTGAAGAAATTTATCAAACCTGCGGAGTTGCTCACTTGGGTTGATCACTCCGGTCTGCAAGAACGCCATATTACCGGGCTGCATTACAACCCGATAACCAACCATTTCAAACTCGGCCCCGGTGTGGATGTGAACTACATGCTGCACACCACCGCCCCTGTTTCAGCAGAATAAGTTGTCCATCCCCTGCCCACTTATGGCAGGGGTAAACTGTACGGATGTCGTCCCCGATGTGTTGCCATTCAGCACCAGTTGATCGTTGGCTGAATTGTCATCATTGAGTTCAGTGTCCATCCTCAGCGACCCGCCTCCGGTGTAATCGTCGTTAATGGTCAGTGAGTCGCCGGCATAACCATTCGCCAGGCTGATACTTCCCGTGCTGTTAGTCACATTGCCATTCACCGTCAGCACGCATTTCCAGGTCACGAGCATGGCCGCTTTCCGCCGTGCGGGTATCCACATTTTCAGTCACATTCAGCGTGCTGGCTGGAGGGGTAAATCGCCCCGCCATAACCCTCGGCCATGTTATTGGTGAACTCGACATCAGTGACTACCGCGTCATCGGCTATCGTAAAGGTTGCAGTGGTGTCAGTATAGACTTGCCGTTCGGCTCGACAGCTTTCACTGATGGTCTCACCGCCACATGTCGGGGTATCGGCAAAAGCCGCTGAACTTAAAATGAGAGAGAGAACAATAAAAAGAGGATGGTATCTGAAATGCATAAGGTTCCCACAGAAATCATTTTAGATTTCATCTCCAGCAAACTGTCGATCATTTGTACAATAAACTGTTCACAATCGCGCCAAGCGAAGCGGTTAACGTTCACTCACATTTGTGTGGCTTGTGGATGATTATCAGGCCACGAAATAAGCACAACCTATGACCCCTCACTTTCGGCTTTTCCTTAGCATAAATCTCTCAATCAATATGACGATTTTGGATAGCGTTTAAGAAAGCGGCAGTCGATCAAATTTCTGAAATTTTTTCATCAGGAATTGACTTTACCAACCGCCTTGCATGGCAGGGGCTTAGACAGGCATGCAACAATTCATACCCAAGTTATCCACAAAGCACCTCTGTTTTGTGCACTTGCAACCTCGGGTATTTATCACTATCTTGTTATCAAACTTAGACAACCCCCCTATATATAGTGTTTAAAGCGTACCCGACGCACTAGCCGCTCGGTGACGCTTTTCTGCTATGTATAAACATATGGACAGGTACAACTCACATGAATCAGAGTCTGCTGGTTACAAAACGTGACGGTCGCACCGAGCGCATTAATCTGGATAAAATCCATCGTGTTATCGACTGGGCAGCGGAAGGACTGAATAACGTCTCCGTCTCACAGGTCGAGCTGCGTTCGCACATTCAGTTTTATGACGGCATCAAAACTTCTGATATCCATGAGACCATCATCAAAGCCGCCGCGGATCTGATTTCCCGCGATGCCCCTGATTATCAGTATCTGGCCGCACGCCTGGCGATTTTCCATCTGCGTAAGAAAGCCTACGGTCAGTTTGAACCGCCTGCGCTGTACAACCACGTCGTCAACATGGTTGAGCTGGGTAAATACGACAGTCATCTGCTGGAAGACTACACGGAAGAAGAGTTCAAGCAGATGGACGGTTATATCGACCACTGGCGCGACATGAACTTCTCCTACGCCGCCGTAAAGCAGCTGGAAGGGAAATACCTGGTTCAGAACCGCGTAACGGGTGAAATCTATGAGAGCGCCCAGTTCCTCTACATTCTGGTTGCCGCGTGCCTGTTCTCGAACTATCCGCGTGAAACGCGTCTGAGCTACGTGAAGCGTTTCTATGACGCGGTCTCCACCTTTAAGATTTCACTGCCAACGCCAATCATGTCCGGCGTGCGTACCCCGACGCGTCAGTTCAGCTCTTGTGTGCTGATCGAGTGCGGCGACAGCCTCGACTCCATCAACGCCACCTCCAGTGCTATCGTGAAATACGTTTCTCAGCGTGCCGGTATTGGTATCAACGCCGGTCGCATCCGTGCGCTGGGTAGCCCAATTCGTGGCGGTGAAGCCTTCCACACCGGCTGTATCCCGTTCTACAAGCACTTCCAGACCGCCGTGAAGTCCTGCTCTCAGGGCGGCGTGCGTGGCGGTGCGGCGACGCTGTTCTACCCAATGTGGCACCTGGAAGTTGAAAGCCTGCTGGTGCTGAAAAACAACCGCGGTACCGAAGCAAACCGCGTGCGTCACATGGACTACGGCGTACAGATCAACAAACTGATGTACACCCGTCTGCTGAAAGGTGAAGACATCACCCTGTTCAGCCCATCCGATGTTCCAGGCCTGTACGATGCGTTCTTCGCTAATCAGGACGAGTTTGAACGTCTGTATGTGAAATACGAAAAAGATGACAGCATCCGTAAGCAGCGTATCAAAGCCGTTGAGCTGTTCTCATTAGTCATGCAAGAGCGTGCTTCTACCGGCCGCATCTACATTCAGAACGTTGACCACTGCAACACCCACAGCCCGTTCGATCCGGTTATTGCTCCTGTTCGCCAGTCTAACCTGTGTCTGGAAATCGCACTGCCGACCAAACCGATGAACGATGTGAACGACGAGAACGGTGAAATTGCGCTGTGTACGCTGTCTGCGTTCAACCTCGGCGCGATTGACAGCCTGGATGATCTGGAAGAGCTGGCAATCCTGGCGGTTCGTGCGCTGGATGCGCTGCTCGATTATCAGGACTACCCAATTCTGGCTGCCAAACGTGGCGCAATGGGCCGTCGTACTCTGGGTGTCGGCGTCATCAACTTCGCTTACTACCTGGCGAAAAATGGCATGCGTTACTCCGACGGCAGCGGCAACAACCTGACCCACAAAACGTTCGAAGCCATTCAGTACTACCTGCTGAAAGCCTCTAACGAACTGGCGAAAGAGCAAGGCGCGTGCCCGTGGTTTAACGAAACCACCTACGCCAAAGGCATTCTGCCGATCGACACCTACAAGAAAGACCTGGATGCGATCGTCAACGAGCCGCTGCACTACGACTGGGAAGGTCTGCGTGAGTCGATCAAAACCCACGGCCTGCGTAACTCCACGCTGTCTGCCCTGATGCCGTCTGAGACCTCTTCGCAGATCTCTAACGCCACCAACGGTATTGAGCCGCCGCGCGGCCACGTCAGCATCAAAGCGTCGAAAGACGGGATCCTGCGCCAGGTGGTACCAGACTACGAAAAACTGCAGGACAGCTATGAGCTGCTGTGGGAAATGCCGAACAACGACGGTTACTTGCAATTGGTGGGGATTATGCAGAAGTTTATCGATCAGTCGATTTCTTCCAACACCAACTATGACCCAACGCGCTTCCCGTCAGGCAAAGTGCCGATGCAGCAACTGCTCAAAGACTTGCTCACCGCCTATAAATTTGGCGTGAAAACCCTGTACTATCACAACACCCGTGATGGCGCAGAAGATGCCCAGGACGACATGGCCCCGTCCATTCAGGACGATGGCTGCGAAAGCGGCGCATGTAAAATCTAAGCTAGTTGCCGGGTGGCGCTCTGCTTACCCGGCCTACGATTTTGTAGGCCCGACAAACACCATGCTGCCGGGCAATAAAATCTCAACAGGACTCATTCATGGCTTATACCACCTTTTCACAGACGAAAAATAATCAGCTGCTGGAGCCGATGTTCTTCGGTCAGCCGGTCAACGTGGCACGCTACGATCAGCAAAAATATGACATCTTCGAAAAGCTGATCGAAAAGCAACTCTCCTTCTTTTGGCGTCCGGAAGAAGTCGACGTATCCCGCGATCGTATTGACTACCAGGCGCTGCCAGACCATGAAAAACACATTTTCATCAGCAACCTGAAATACCAGACGCTGCTGGATTCCATTCAGGGCCGTAGCCCGAACGTAGCACTGCTGCCGCTGATCTCCATTCCTGAACTGGAAACGTGGGTCGAAACGTGGGCATTCTCTGAAACCATCCACTCGCGTTCGTACACCCATATCATCCGTAACATCGTCAACGATCCGGCGACCGTGTTCGATGATATCGTCACCAACGAGCAGATTCAGAAACGCGCCGAAGGCATTTCCCACTACTACGATTCCCTGATTGAGCTGACCAGCTACTGGCATCTGCTGGGTGAAGGCACGCATAACGTGAACGGCAAAACCGTGACCGTGAGCCTGTACGAGCTGAAGAAGAAACTGTATCTGTGCCTGATGAGCGTCAATGCGCTGGAAGCGATTCGTTTCTACGTCAGCTTTGCCTGCTCGTTCGCGTTCGCAGAACGTAAGCTGATGGAAGGTAACGCCAAAATCATCCGCCTGATTGCGCGTGATGAAGCCCTGCACCTGACCGGCACCCAGCATATGCTGAACCTGCTGCGTTCAGGCCAGGACGACCCGGAAATGGCGCTGATTGCCGAAGAGTGCAAGCAGGAGTGTTATGACCTGTTCGTACTGGCTGCACAGCAGGAAAAAGAGTGGGCAGGTTACCTGTTCCGTGACGGCTCGATGATTGGCCTGAACAAAGACATCCTGTGGCAGTACATCGAGTACATCACCAACATCCGCATGCAGGCGGTTGGGCTTGATCTGCCGTTCCAGACCCGTTCCAACCCGATCCCGTGGATCAACACCTGGCTGGTGTCTGATAACGTCCAGGTTGCGCCGCAGGAAGTCGAAGTCAGCTCTTATCTGGTCGGTCAAATTGACTCCAATGTGGATGCCGACGACCTGAGCAACTTCGAGCTCTGATGAGCCGCGTGACCCTTCGTCTGACTGGCACACAGCTGTTGTGCCAGGAAGAACACCCTTCGTTATTGGTGGCGCTAGAGTCGCACAACGTGGCGGTCGAGTTTCAATGTCGGGAAGGTTATTGCGGCTCCTGCCGCTGTCGTCTGGTTTCCGGCCAGGTCGACTGGCTGACCGAGCCGCTGGCGTTTATTCAGCACGGGGAAATTTTGCCGTGCTGCTGTAAAGCCAAAGGCGATATCGAAATCGAGATGTAAATTGCCCGACGGTAGAAGTAGGCCCGGTATGGCGTAGCCGCCACCGGGCGCAACACTCAACTCCCCCGCTTCGCCTGCATCTCCCGATGATGTTTCCGTTCACCGACCATCACCACCAGCAGTAAAATCACCGCCAGTACGCTACCGCCAATCATCACCATAAAGCCACCGTCCCAGCCGAAGAAATCAACGGTATATCCGACAATCGCACTCGCCGCCACGGAGCCCCCGAGATAGCCAAACAGCCCGGTAAAGCCCGCCGCCGTGCCTGCCGCTTTCTTCGGTGCCAGTTCCAGCGCATGCAGTCCAATCAGCATCACCGGGCCATAAATCAAGAAGCCGATAACAATCATACAGGCCATATCCACGCCCGGATTACCCGGCGGATTCAGCCAGTAAACAACGGTCGCAATGGTCACCAGAATCATAAAGAACACGCCGGTTGCGCCGCGATTACCGCGGAATACTTTGTCCGACATCCAGCCACACAGCAGCGTGCCCGGGATCCCCGCATACTCGTACAGGAAGTATGCCCACGAGGATTTATCCAGCGCGAAATGCTTCACTTCTTTCAGGTAGGTCGGAGACCAGTCGAGAATGCCGTAACGCAGCAAATAGACAAACACGTTCGCCACCGCGATGTACCACAACAACTTATTGGGCAGCACGTACTGCATGAAAATCTGCTTCGCGGTCAGCTCTTCTTCGTTCTTCTCACTGTAGTCATCCGGGTAATCGTTCTTATACTCTTCGATAGGCGGCAACCCGCAGGACTGCGGCGTATCGCGCATCAATGCGAAGGCAATAATCGCCACCACAATCGCGCCGAATGCGGGCATATACAGCGCCGCATGCCAGTCGTTAAACCACGCCATCCCCAACAGGAACAGCAGCGGCGGCAGACCTCCGCCAACGTTATGCGCGCAGTTCCACACCGAGACAATCCCGCCGCGCTCTTTCTGCGACCACCAGTGCACCATCGTGCGCCCGCACGGTGGCCAACCCATGCCCTGGAACCAACCGCACACGAACAGCAGCACGAACATCACCATAATGCTCGATGTCGCCCACGGCACGAAGCCCATGAACAGCATGACTGCGGCGGCAAGGATCAGCCCCGCCGGCAGGAAAACGCGCGGATTCGAGCGGTCTGAGATCGAACCCATAATGAATTTTGAAAAGCCGTAAGCGATTGAAATCCCTGACAGCGCAAAGCCTAAATCCCCGCGAGAAAAACCCTGTTCGATAAGATAAGGCATCGCTAATGCGAAGTTTTTACGCACCAGATAGTAAGCGGCATAACCGAAGAAAATTCCGAGGAAAATTTGCCAGCGCAGGCGGCGATAGTGGGCATCTATCTGCGCATCAGGCAATCGCGCGGTATGCGCGGCAGGTTTGAAAATACTGAGCATTGTAGCCTCCGTGGCCATCGTTATCGGAAGGACGTCTCCGGCGTGCACAGCATGCCGTTCGTCATTGCGGCTGGATGGTAGGAAAAGTGTTGTCTACGTACTGTGAAATGTCGCACAAAATGTTACATATTTATGACAAACATTCCAATATGAGCACGAAATCACGTTTCATTTTCGCTTTATGCTCGAATATGCTCGATATCAAACAAACCACATTTTTTATGTGGCTAAATGGAAGAAAACGAACATTGAGGGATCAGCATGAGTTTCTCTACCTCCAGCGACGCCGACGTTATTATCATCGGCGGTGGGGCCACCGGGGCCGGGATCGCCCGGGACTGTAGCCTGCGCGGGCTCACCGTTATCCTGGTCGAACGGGATGATATCGCCACCGGCGCTACCGGTCGCAATCATGGCCTGCTGCACAGCGGCGCGCGATACGCGGTAACGGACGCGGAATCCGCGCGCGAATGCATCGCAGAAAACGCGATTCTGAAACGCATTGCACGCCACTGTATCGACGCCACAGAAGGCCTGTTCATCACCCTGCCGGAAGACTCCCTCGATTATCAGCATCAGTTTATTACAGCCTGCCTCGCGGCCAATATTCCCGCCCGTCCGCTAACGCCCGCTCAGGCTATCGCGCTGGAACCCGCAGTGAATCCGAACCTTGTTGGCGCAGTGAACGTTCCCGATGGCACCGTCGATCCATTCCGCCTCACCGCGGCCAATATGCTCGACGCGCGCGAACATGGGGCAACCATCCGGACTGGCTGTGACGTCACCGGCCTGATTCGCCAGGGCGACCGCATCTGCGGCGTCACGGTGTGGGACCGCACGCGTCACGCCAGTGAAAACTTACATGCGCAGGTGGTGGTCAACGCGGGCGGTATCTGGGGGCAGCGCATCGCCGAATATGCCGATTTACGCGTGCGCATGTTTCCGGCCAAAGGCTCGCTGCTCATCTTTGAAAACCGCATCAACCAGCACGTCATTAACCGCTGCCGCAAACCTGCCGACGCCGATATTCTGGTGCCCGGCGACACCATTTCCCTGATTGGCACCACCTCAACGCACATTGATTATCGCGATATCGACGACAACCGGGTCACGGCGGCGGAAGTGGATATTCTGCTGCGAGAGGGAGAAAAGCTGGCCCCGTCCATCGCCACCACTCGCATTCTGCGCGCCTACTGCGGCGTGCGTCCGCTGGTCGCCAGCGACGATGATCCAAGCGGGCGAAACGTCAGTCGCGGCATTGTGCTGCTTGATCACGCCTTACGCGACGGGCTGGAAGGGTTTATCACCATTACCGGCGGCAAACTGATGACCTACCGGTTGATGGCGGAAATGGCCACCGATGCGGTGTGTCGCAAACTGAATCACAACGCCCCCTGCACCACCGCCGAAACACCGCTACCCGGCTCTCAGGAGCCGACCAAGAAAACGCTGCATAACATTGTCTCACTGCCCGCCCCGCTGCGGGGTTCAGCGGTGTATCGCCATGGCGACCGCACCCCCGCTGGCATTGGCGATTCCCGCCTGAAGCGCAGTCTGGTGTGTGAGTGTGAATCGGTCACCGCCGGGGAAGTGCAGTACGCGGTGGAAAATCTCGGGGTGAAGAATTTACTCGATTTACGCCGCCGCACTCGCGTGGGTATGGGCACCTGTCAGGGTGAACTGTGCGCCTGTCGCGCCGCCGGGCTATTGCACCGATATCAGGTCAACACGCCTGCGCAGTCATTGACTCAACTTTCTGAATTTTTAAACGAACGCTGGCGCGGCGTGCAGCCCATCGCCTGGGACGATGCATTGCGCGAAAGTGAATTTACCCGTTGGGTCTGGCAAGGGCTGTGCGGTCTGGACAAGGAGCATCACGATGAACGTTGATACCGTCATTATCGGCGGCGGTCTGGCGGGTTTGCTGTGCGGTTTGTCGCTCACCCGACAAGGGCTGCGCTGCGCCATCATCAGCCGCGGCCAGAGCGGGCTGCATTTCTCGTCGGGTTCGATGGATTTACTGGCCCATTGTGCCACCCGCACGCCGCGAGAAGCGCTGGATGCGCTGAGTCTGAGCGAACCGGGTCATCCTTACAGCCTGATTGGCACCACGCAGGTGCTCGACTACGCGCAGCAAACCGAAACACTGCTGCGCGACTGCGGTATTGCCATGCAGGGCGGCGTCGACCAACCGCACCAGCGTGTCACGCCCATTGGCACTCTGCGACAGGCATGGCTCACCCCGCCCGATATCGCGCAGGCCCCGGCTAAAGGGGAACGTGTCACGGTAGTCGGCATCAACGGCTTCCTCGATTTCCAGCCGCATCTGGTGGCGGCCTCGCTGGAGAAAATCGGCGTCCCGGCCCGCGTGGGGGAAATCGAGCTCCCGCAGCTCGACGTACTGCGCGATAACGCCTCTGAATTTCGTTCGGTGAATCTGGCGCGCCTGCTGGACGACAACGCGCAGTGGCACAGCCTGCACGACACCTTGCTGCCCTACGCGCAGGTGAGCGACAGACTTTTCCTGCCCGCCTGTTTTGGTTTGAATCATGACGGCCTCTGGCGCTGGCTGAATGAAACGCTTCCCTGCCCGCTTTCACTGCTGCCAACGCTGCCGCCATCAGTGCCGGGTATCCGGCTGCATACGGCATTGCAGCGCCAGTTCATCAAAAACGGCGGTATGTGGCTGGCGGGCGACGTCGTTACCGATGTGATCCATAACGAGCAGACGATTTCTGCCATCACCACCCGCAACCACGGCGAGGTACCGTTCCGGACACGCTTTGCCGTACTCGCCAGCGGCAGCTTTTTCAGCAATGGCCTGATTGCCCACCGTGACGGTGTTATCGAACCGGTGCTCGGGCTGGATGTGCTGCAATCCGCGCCGCGTGAAAGCTGGACCCACGGCGATTTCTTTGAACCGCAGCCGTGGCAGCGCTTTGGTGTGCAGGTCGATGCCACTTTGCGCCCGCAGCGCAACGAAGAACGCTTCAACAATCTGTTTGCCATAGGCGGCGTGCTCGGTGGCTTTGATGGCATTTCACAAGGCTGCGCGGGCGGGGTAAGCGCCATCACTGCCCTGCACGCCGCACGTCAGATTACCGAACTTGCCGGAGGCCGCTCATGAGCGATACCCGTTTTGAAAGCTGCATCAAATGCACCGTCTGCACTACAGCGTGCCCGGTGAGCCGCGTCAACCCGCGTTATCCTGGCCCGAAACAGGCCGGGCCGGACGGCGAGCGTCTGCGGCTGAAAGACGGCGCGCTGTATGACGAGGCGCTGAAATACTGCATCAACTGCAAACGCTGTGAAGTGGCCTGTCCGTCAGACGTGCGGATTGGCGACATTATCCAGCGCGCGCGGGCACAGTTCAGCCAGCAAAAACCGACGCTGCGGGATGCGATCCTCAGCCATACCGATTTGATGGGCACCCTTTCCACGCCATTTGCGCCCATCGTCAACGCCACTACCGGGTTGAAGCCGGTGCGCCGGCTGCTGGACGCGGCCCTGAAAATCGATCATCGCCGCGCGCTGCCAAAATACGGCACCGGCACCTTCCGTCGCTGGTATCGCCAGGTAGCAAAACAGCAGGCGCAATATGACCAGCAGGTGGCCTTTTTCCACGGCTGCTATGTCAATTACAACCATCCGCAGCTCGGCAAAGATCTGATCCGCGTATTGAACGCGATGGGCGTCGGCATACAGCTTCTCGACAAAGAGAAGTGCTGCGGCGTGCCGCTGATTGCCAACGGTTTTATCGACAAGGCCCGCAAACAGGCGCAGGTCAACGTCGCTTCGCTGCGTAAAGCAGTGGTGGAGAATCACCTTCCGGCGATTGCCACATCGTCCACCTGCACCTTTACCCTGCGCGATGAATATCCGCACCTGCTGGATGTCGATAATCATGACGTGCGCGATAACATCGAGCTCGCCACCCGTTGGGTATGGAAACAGCTGGATGCCGGAAAAACGTTACCGCTCAGACGATTGCCGCTGAAAGTGGTGTATCACACGCCGTGTCATATGGAAAAAATGGGCTGGGCAATTTATACCCTTGAACTGCTGCGGCGCATTCCGGAGCTGGAGGTTGTGGTGCTGGATTCACAGTGCTGCGGCATCGCCGGAACCTACGGCTTTAAATCCGAAAACTACAACGCTTCGCAGGCCATTGGCGCCCCGCTGTTCCGCCAGATTGAAGACAGCGGTGCGGATGTAGTGATCACCGACTGCGAGACCTGTAAATGGCAAATCGAGATGTCCACAAGCAAACGTTGTGAACATCCGATTTCATTGCTGGCGCAGGCGCTCAGCATTGAGCATTAGTCAGTAAGTATTTTTCTTCACCTGAGCGGCGGGCGTGGTTTTGAACTGCGCCAGCCGCTGGTCAAGCGCCGCGGTATACAACATCGTATCCACGCCGACGGCAACAAAGTTTGCCCCCCATTGCAGGCAATTTTTCGCCATCTCAGGGTCAACGGCGAGAATGCCCGCAGCTTTCCCCCCCTTGCGGATCCGGCGGATACTCTCCTCAATAATGCGCTGTACCTCAGGATGCCCGGCGTTATCCGGATAGCCTAATGACGCCGAGAGATCGGCAGGCCCGATAAACACCCCGTCAATGCCGTCCACTTCCAGAATCGCACCGAGGTTATCCAGTGCTACTTTGGTTTCCACCTGAATCAGTACGCACAATTCCTCGTTGGCCTGCGCCATATAGTTTTCGACGCGTCCCCAACGGGCAGCCCGGGCAACGCTGGCCCCAACGCCGCGCACGCCCAACGGCGGATAGCGAGTAGCGCTGACAATGTCGCGTGCCTGCGCTGCGCTTTCGACCATCGGGATCAGCAGCGTGCGGGTGCCGATATCCAGCACCTGTTTGATCAGGCTGCGATTGTCGTCCACCGGACGGATAACCGGCTGGCTGGCGTAAGGGGCTATCGCCTGCAGCTGGTGATACAAATCCTGCACGGTGTTGGGCGCGTGCTCGCCGTCAATCAGCAGCCAGTCGTAGCCTGAGGTGGCGGCAATTTCCGCTATATACGCCGAGGTGGAGCTCAGCCACAGGCCAATCTGGGTTTCCCCGCGCTGAAGTGCGGCTTTAAACGGGTTCGCTAAAACAGTGTTCATAGTCATCCTTTGCAGTCAATTGGGCAGTACGTTAATCAGGCAGCCCGTCAGGCTGGGTCACCGGGCGAGAAACGTGCAGTGAAAAAATCAGCAGCGTGCCGACTATGGCGACGGCGGCCAGGGTCAGTAAGCCTGCAGAATTATTGGCAAACATCGTCTCAGCCTGAACGCGCAGGATAGGCGCGATAAACCCACCCACCGCGCCGAACAGGTTCACAAAACCGATCCCTGCCGCCAGTGCAGTGCCCGACAGCAGCTGTGTCGGCATGGTCCAGAACACCGGCTGCACGGCGATAAAGCCGACTGCCGCCACGCACAGTGCCATGATGGCAAATACCGGCGGCACCAGGCCTGATACGCCAATACCCATCGCTGCCGCCAGCAGGGTTACGCCTGCAACATTGCGTCGTTCGCCGGTTTTGTCGGAATAGCGTGGGATCAGCAAGGTACCGAACAGGGCGAAGACCCACGGGATCGCCGTCACCAGCGAGGCGTAAAAGCCCACTTTGGTACCAAGCAGCGCCGCTACCTGGGTCGGCAGGAAAAAGATCAGGCCGTAGACCGCCACCTGAATGCAGAGATAGATTATCGCCAGTTGCCACACGCGTCCGTTACGCAACGCATCACCCAGCCGCGAAGCAACCTTGTGTTCTTCCTCGCTGGCTAACTGCTGGAGAAGGGCCTGTTTTTCGTCAGCGCTGAGGAAACGTGCTTTCTGCGGCGTGTCGTCCAGCCAGAAGAAAGTAAAAATACCCGCAGCCACCGCCAGCACGCCTTCGATTAAAAACATCCAGAACCAGCCGGGATGACCTAGAAAACCGTGCATCTCCAGCAGCGCACCGGACAGCGGCGAACCGAGCGTCAGCGCCAGCGGCGCCCCCATGTAAAACAGCCCCATGATGCTGGCGCGGTTGCGCTGCGGGAACCATTGGGAGGTGAGGTAAATCATCCCCGGGAAGAAGCCCGCTTCCGCCGCACCCAGCAGCGTGCGCACCAGCAGGAATTTGGTTTCGGTATCCGCCCATGCCATCGCGGCGGAGAGGAAGCCCCATAATAAGGTGGTACCGCCAATCCAGTAACGGGCACCGAATTTGCGCATCAGCAGGTTCGCTGGTACGCCAAGAAAGGCATACACCACGAAGAAGATCCCGGCCCCGAGCGCATACGCCTCGTTGCTGAGACCGGTATCAATCTGATAAGTCTCTTTCGCAAAGCCGATGTTCGAGCGATCGAGGAACGCCAGCACGTAGAGCGCCAGCATGAATGGGATCAAACGCACGCGGTTTTTCTTCACCACGCGCTCAAGTAGAGTGGTATTCATCGCATTACCCTCAGGAAACCTGCGCCACGGCTCACCGTGACGCAGCGGTTTAGTGCTGGATGAGTGCCAGGTTAGTGGCTGTATGGACGAGTCAGGTGACAGTCGCGGTTCAGCTCCACGCCGAAGCCCGGTTTATCCAGCACGCTCTTATGCATCCGCCCGTTCACCGGTACCGGCTCATCGAGCAGGATCGGGTCGAACTGTGGACGCAGGGTCGAGCAGTCCGGGCTGGTCATCAGAAATTCGCTGAATGGGGTGTTGGTGAAGGTGATCACCGCATGGTGTGAGTACACCGATGAGCCGTGGGGCACCACCAGTTGCCCGCGCGATTTGGCGATGGCGGCAATTTCGACCAGCGTGGTCAGGCCGCCGCACCAGCCGACGTCGGGCTGCATGATGTCGATACCGGTTTCCGCCAGAGTGCGGAACGACTGTAGCGTGCCGTGATGTTCGCCGCTGGTCACCATCATTCCCGCCGGGGCGTTACGCTTCAGTTCGCGATAGCCTTCGTATTGCTGCGGCGGCAGGCACTCTTCAATCCACTTCAGGTTATACGGGGCGCAGGCATGGGCCAGTTTGGTCGCATAATTCACGTCCTGACTCATCCAGCAGTCGAGCATTAGCCAGAAATCCGGGCCGCATTTTTCGCGATACTCCGCAACCATCGCCGCATCTTTACGGATGCCCAAGTCGCCGTCATGCGGGCCAAAATGGGTCGGCATTTTGCCGCCGATAAAGCCCATCTCTTTCGCCAGATCCGGTCGGGCACCGGTAGCATAGAACTGAATTTCATCGCGCACCGCACCGCCCAGCAGTTTGTACACCGGCAGGCCGACGACTTTGCCAAACAAATCCCACAGCGCCAAATCGATACAGGAGATAGTGTTCATCACCAACCCGCCAGAGCCCGCATAGAACAGCGTGGCGTTGATCATCTGATCGTGAATAAGCTTGATATCACTGACGCATTTCCCTTCGATAAAGCGGTTCAGGTGTTTCTCGACGATAAAGCAGCCCATTTCGCCCGCGGTAGAAACCGCAAAGCCGGTTTGCCCGTTTTCCGCCTCTACTTCCACCACCAGCGTGCCGAGGACGTTAATGCCGAACGACTGGCGTGATTGCTCATACTGCTTATATTTGCTCATCGGGGTGGCAATGTGATCGTCAATCCAGTGATTAGCGCCCTGATCATGATAATCACCGCCGCCAGCCCCTTTTTCTGCTGTGGCGCCCCCCAGAAACCAGGCCCGGACGTGTTTAATTTTCGGTAAGGTCATGATGCTCTCCTGTTATGAAACTTGCTGATCGAAGGGGCTTTTCCACCCCAAAAGTCGGGAAATGTCTTTCGCGCAGGTAATCGCTTTTCCGGCAAGATAATCGCGGTTGTCGTCGCTGATTTGCAGCCGCGTGCCGACCACTGAAATAGCGGCCGTGAGTTGATTACTGGCGTTAAACACCGGGGCTGCCACGCAGCGCACATCGGGATAATCTTCACCGTTATCAAAGCTCCAGCCGCGACCGCGAATGCGGGCTAACTCGGCCCGAAAGCCGTCGGCGGTGGTGATGGTGGTCGGCGTCGCCTGCTGCCAGTCAAGGGTGGCAATGACCGTCTCACGGACGTTTTCCGGCTGCCAGGCCAGCAGACATTTGCCGATCCCGGAGCGGTACAACGACAGGCTTTTACCTTCGTGCGAACGCACGCTGATGGTCGAGGACGACTCAATTTTGAGGATGTAATACGCGTTTTCGCCGTCAATGATGCCGAGATGACATAACAAGCCGCACTCGTCCATTAGTTGCGTCAGACGTGGGCGCGCCAGTTCGCGCAAGTCCATTTTTCCCAACGCCTGCCCGGCCAGCTCCACCAGCCGCGTCCATAGACAGTAGTTATCGCGGTTATCTATGCGCAGAAAACGCTGCTTTTTCAGTTCGCCGAGCAGCAGGTACGCGGTGCTCTTGGGAATGTTGAGTTGTTCAATGATCGTGGCGGCGCTGCACGGGCCAATGTGCCCGATCAACTCGAGGATCTCGATAGCGCGGGAGAGCGCCGGGACTTTGCTTGATTCCAACATACTGGACTCCAATCCTGAATACTGGAATCAGTGTTACGGCAGCGTGCCTGTCAGAGTGTGAACGCCGTCAAAGTCCTGGCTGAGTCCATCAGCTTGAACATTTTCTGAGATGAAAATGGGAGGTAACGCACAGATTTTTTTATCGCGAGTACAGCCAGTTGGACAAAATGCGCGCCGGAAGGGTTCCGGCACGCGGCAGGGCACAACTTACGGCAGGAACAGATCCTCCACCACGTTGACCCATCCGTGATCGCTGACGATATCTTTGCCGTTCAGCCAGCGACGAACAATGTTCAGGGCCATCATCGCGCACACTTCCTGGCGCACCGCCACGCTATGACGCGAGGTGCTGAATTTTACCTGCAGGGCGTGCGTGCCCTCTGGGGTGGAAAGCGCAAAATTCACGTGATGCTGTTCCAGGCCGCTAACGGCCAGCGCCAGTCCGGCAAAATGATTCACGCGGCGTTCTGCGGTCCAGTGCGCGGTCTGCGCCAGGGTTTCTTCCTGACACGGCACCACTTCACTCGCCAGCAGCGGCGCGGATTCTCGCCCAAGCTGTAACGCGATAAGTCCGGAAGTGAACTGCTCGCTGAGGGTAATACTCAGCTTTCTGTCCTGCAGCGTGCGCGCGATTTGCGCCGCCAGCCCTTCGGTGCCTTCAAAAATCAGACTTTCGCCCGCCACCTTCTGCACTTCCGGCCACAGCTTCAGCATGGCGTCTCGCTCCGAGGCAGGCCCCGTCAGCTTCAGCTCAATGATCGGCATCGAAGAGCGATAGCCCATCGTCACGCCCGGCGGCAGCGTCAGGTGATCCAGGCTCTGGGCCAGATCGCTTTCGGAACGCCCGAACGTCGTCAGACGCAAGCACAACGGCGGCTCCGTCAGCGTAAAGCGCTCGCGCAGGCGCGGTACAATCTGGTCGGCAACCATCACTTTAAATTCGGACGGCACGCCCGGCGTGAAGAACATCAGGCAGCGATTAAGCTGTACCGCGAATCCGCAGGCGGTGCCGACCGGATTATCGATAAGCTCGGCGCTGGCAGGAATTTCAGCCTGTTTGCGGTTGCTCGGGGCCATGATGCGCCCGCGATCGCTGAAAAATTTCTCCATCTCTGCGAGCCATTCTTCGTGCAGCACCAGCCCTTCACCTTTTGCCGTAGCAGCGGCCAGCGCGCTGAGGTCGTCACTGGTTGGGCCGAGGCCGCCGTTGACGATCAGAATATCGGCATGTTGGCTACGTTCACGCAGCACGGACACCAACGCGTCGAGGCTATCGCCGACGGTATTGCGTCGGGTTAACGGCAATCCCTGAGTAAATAAGTAATCGGCAAGCCACGCCGCATTGGTATCAATAATTTGACCATGCAGCACTTCGTCGCCAGTGGACAGCATCTCCACGTTTATCATCGTTTTCTCCTTAACAAGAGGACGATTCACTATAGCGGAGGCGAGAGGGAAAGGGAAAACAGGCGCGACAGAATGCCGCGCCGGAGGATTAGAACGCTGCGCTTACGCCGACGTAAGGGCCATCGGCGATAGTGTTATCGCGATTGCCATCTTTGCCCGCCAGGTTCAGGTAACGGTAACCCGCTTCGATGCTGATCGGACGCATGATAGTCCAGCGACCACCCGCGTTCGCTTCCTGGTAGCTCTCGATACCGCTGGAGAGCGAGTCCGGAGAGTAGTAGTACTCGCCAAACAGACGGAAGCTGTCGCCGATTTGCCACTGCAGGCCGCCGCCGACCGCTGCGGCATAACCTTCGTCGCCGTCGTTCGGGTTGGTGTAGACGCCTTTACCACCGACGGTCGCAATGAATGGGCCCAGCGGAATGTTCAGACCCACACCGATATTGGCGGCATCGCCGTCGTTATCGCTGTGTGTCCAGTTACCGCTCAGCGCAAGACCCGTAGACTCCGTTCCAAAGCCGACGCCCAGATTGGTGTAGTGTTCACCCGCCTGACCACTCACGCTAATCGCGTTGGCAGCAGCGGAAACAAACAACAGTCCGGACAGACCCAACAAAATACCTTTTTTCATTTTTTAACGTTCCAGCAAACACAAATTAATAAAAATACCCAAAACGGCAGAATTGTACTGCTGAATGCTCAGGAATCAATGCACTAAAAAGTGGAATGACCAGCCGATTGTAACCAGTTACTACCTGAAACCGTCACCACGACTGATTATTTGGCCTGTAGCAGTCGCAATTTGACACAAAGTCCGCCTAAACGCGTACTCCGCGAAAGTACGGGCACAGCGCGGTGTAGCCGCGCGATATCATTGACCAGCGCCAACCCGAGCCCTGCCCCAGCCGCATCGCCGACGTTATCCAGCCGCTGGAAAGGTTGCAGCGCCAGGCTTTGCAACGCGTCGTCAATGCCGGGCCCGCTGTCCTCAATTTCCAGAATAATGCTATCGCCGTCGCGAGTCAGGCTGACGGTCACCGTCCCAGAGACTGGCGTATATTTCAGCGCATTGTCCAATAAGTTAGCGCACAGCTCGCCGAGCAGAATCGCGTCGCCCTGCACCGGCATTGCCATTTGCTCGCCCTCATAGCCGAGGTCGATTTGCTTACTGCGGGCCTGCGCCAGTCGGGAAAAACAGCTTTGCTGCACGATGTCGTGCAAATCGACGGTTTCAAACTGTCGGGTGCCCTGCTCTTTGCCCTTCACTGCGGAGAGCTGTAACAGACGTTCAGTGAGCGAAATGGTGTTATCCAGCGTGACGCTCATCGCCTGTAAACTTTCGCGCCACGCCTGCGGCTGCGGGCTGGCCAGCGCCACAGAGACCTGCGTTTTCAGGATAGCCAGCGGCGTTTTAAGCTGATGAGACGCGTCGGCGCTGAAGCGCTCCTGGCGGGAAATCAGGCCCCGGAGGCGGTCGATGTAGCGGTTGAAGGCGATAATCAGCAGCCGCGTTTCCGACCACGGCAGCAGCTCTGGCAGCGGCGTCAGCAGGCCCGGGTCGCGGCGCACCATGATAGATGACAGCAGGCGCATTGGGCGCAGCACCCGGCGCAGTAACCAGCCCGCCAGCGCCAGCGTCAGCAGAACCAACATCCCTTGGGTGATGAGCGAGGAGAGCAGCAGCTGGCGCGCCAGATAGCGCCGGGATTGCAGCGTTTCGGCGACATAGATTTCTGCCATGCCCATCACGCCGCCCTCGTTCACCGGCTGAAGCAAACGCGCCACGCGGATCGCCTGCCCGCGATACTGAGTGTGATAAAACCACGCCAGTGCCGGATACAGCGTGGTGCGGGAAGTCGAGGGTGGCATGGCGGGCAAATCGTCATAACCTGAAATTACCTTTCCCGCCGGGTCCACCACCTTGTAATACAGGCGGTCATTCATGTTCAGCTCGAAGCTATCGAGCACCACCCAGGGGACGTTGACCACCAGTTTGCTCGCCTGCACTTCGAGACGTTCGGAGATGGTTCGCGCCGAGGAAAGCAGTGTACGGTCATAGGCCTGGGTCGCCGCCTGTAGCGCACTGACGTAGCTGTTAAACGCTGACAGTCCCCACAGCAACAGCAGCGGTAAGCCGAGAAACAGCAGCAGTTGAGCAAAAAGCGACTGCGGTTTATGCCACGTCATCGCTGCGCTCCAGCAGGTAGCCAAGCCCGCGGAGCGTCACGATGCGCACGTTGCTGTCCTGTAGCTTTTTACGCAAACGGTGGATATAGAGTTCAATGCTTTCCGGACTGACATCGTCGCTCAGGCTGAACACCTGTTCGAACAGCTGCTGGCGCGACACCGGGCGCTGGCGGCGATACATCAGCACCGTCAGCAGCGCATGTTCCCTGGGCGTGAGCGCCAGCGTTTGTCCGTGCAGCAGGAAATAGCCATCGTCATGAAACGCCAGGTCACCCAACTGCTGCGTCTCCTGCACCTGGCCTTCGCTGCGGCGCAACAGGGCGCGCAGTCGGGCGTCGAGTTCTTCCAGCTCAAACGGCTTGGGCAAATAGTCATCGGCCCCGGCATTGAGACCAATCACCCGTTCCGCCACCGCACTGCGCGCGGTCAGCAGCAACACCGGCAGCGTTTGCCCACGCTTGCGCAGGCGCTGTACCACTTCCAGCCCGTCGAGGCCGGGCATGCCGATATCCAGCACCGCCAACGCGTATTTTTCACTTTGCAAAAGGTGATCGGCGGCTTTGCCATCAAACACGGTGTCGACGGCAAAACCGCCCTGCACCAGCGCCTTCTCCAGCCAGTGAGCCAGCTCACGGTTATCTTCCGCCAATAAGAGACGCATATCACATCCTGTAAAGTAAGTGCCGCATTGAAAGGGAAATGAAAGGTTACTGTTTTAACAATCACGCAACGGGGCCGCTACACGACGGTTCACATAATCAGAAAAAAACCTGTACCCACTAATCCGGTTTACCCGGCGTGAGGATAAAAATGAAAACGCAGATCCTTCGTACCGTTGTTACCTCTGCCCTGCTTCTCGGCAGCGCACATGCTCTGGCCGTGGAAGCCCCGGGGCGCACTGAATGTATCGCACCGGCGAAGCCCGGCGGCGGTTTTGACCTCACCTGCAAGCTGATTCAGGTCAGTTTGATGGAAACCAAAGCCATCGAAAAACCGATGCGCGTGACCTACATGCCTGGCGGCGTGGGCGCTGTGGCCTATAACGCTATCGTCGCACAGCGCCCTGGCGAACCGGGGACCGTGGTGGCCTTTTCCGGCGGCTCGCTGCTTAACCTGTCTCAAGGAAAATTCGGGCGATATAACGTCGATGACGTGCGCTGGCTGGCAAGCGTCGGCACCGATTACGGGATGATCGCCGTGCGTAAAGATGCGCCGTGGAAAACGCTGAAAGACCTGCTGACGGCGATGGAAAAAGATCCGAATCAGGTGGTGATTGGCGCAGGCGCGTCGATTGGCAGCCAGGACTGGATGAAGGCCGCGAAGCTGGCGCAGAAAGCCAACGTCGATCCGCACAAGATGCGCTACGTCGCTTTTGAGGGCGGCGGCGAACCGGTCACCGCCCTGATGGGTAACCACGTGCAGGCGGTGTCCGGCGATCTGAGCGAAATGGTGCCCTATCTACAGGGCGACAAAATCCGCGTGCTGGCAGTGTTCTCTGAAAACCGTCTGCCGGGCCAGTTAGCCGACGTGCCGACGGCCAAAGAACAGGGTTATGACCTGGTCTGGCCGATTATTCGTGGGTTCTACGTCGGGCCAAAAGTGAGCGACGCCGAGTACAACTGGTGGGTCGATACCTTTGCGAAAATGCAGCAGACCGAAGAATTCAAAAAGCAACGCGAACTGCGTGGATTGTTTGAGTTCAACCTGAACGGAAAAGCGCTCGACAGCTACGTGAAGCAGCAGGTCACGGACTATCGCGAGCAGGCCAAATCGTTTGGTCTGGCCAAATAACCGGGGGCGCAGATGAGCGATCGTATTTTTGCCGGGATCTGGCTTCTGCTCTGCCTTGGCGGGCTGATGGTCGCCTGGCAGCTTCACAGCGAATACAGCTATGAGCCGGTTGGCCCGCGTCCGTTCCCGCTGGGCATTATCGGGCTGATGCTGCTGTGTTCGGTGTCGATGCTGCTGCGCCGTCCTGACGTCGTGGAGTGGCCGCATCGCCAGGTGCTACAGCGCCTGCTGGTGATGGTGATTGTGTTGCTGATGTACGCCTGGGGCTTTGAATCGCTGGGCTTCCCGCTGGCAACCGCCATTCTGACGGCGATTATCGGCATGCTGTTTGGTGCGACGCTGCCCGCGGCGGCCCTCTCTGGCGTGGTGCTCGGCGTTACGCTGTGGTTCGCCTTTGATCGACTGCTGGATGTCACTCTGCCGCTCGGCGTCTGGTTAAACTGACGGAGTCTCCTATGGATACCTGGATTTATCTCTCACAGGGGTTCGCCGTGGCGATGACCCCGGAAAACCTGGTGATTGCGCTGATTGGCTGCTTCGTCGGCACCATCGTTGGGCTGCTGCCTGGCCTTGGACCGATCAACGGCGTGGCCATTTTGCTGCCGCTGGCGTTCGCCCTGCATCTGCCCGCCGAATCGGCCCTGATCTTGCTCGCCACGGTGTATATCGGCTGTGAATACGGCGGGCGCATTTCATCGATTCTGCTCAACGTGCCCGGCGACGCGGCGGCGATTATGACCGCGCTTGACGGCTACCCGATGGCGCAACAAGGGCGCGGCGGTGTGGCGCTGTCGATTTCCGCCGTCAGCTCGTTTATGGGGTCGATGATTGCTATTTTCGGCATCATTCTGTTCGCTCCGGCGCTGGCGCAGTGGTCGCTGGCGTTTGGCCCGGCGGAGTATTTTGCCCTGATGGTGTTTGCTATCGCCTGCCTCGGCAGCATGATGGCGCAAAATCCGCTGAAGTCTTTCCTGGCGGCGTTGATTGGACTGGGCCTGGCGACGGTGGGCGTGGATGCCAACACCGGGGTATATCGCTTCACCTTCGACAGCGTCCATTTGTCCGACGGCGTGCAGTTTATCGTGGTGGTTATCGGTCTGTTCTCGGTGTCTGAAATTCTGCTGATGCTGGAAAGCACCAGCAGCGGCCAAACGCTGGTTCGCAAAACCGGGCGCATGATGTTTAACATGAAGGAAGCGTCGCAGTGCGTGGGCGCCACGCTGCGTTCGTCGGTGGTGGGGTTCTTCGTCGGTGTGCTGCCGGGCGCCGGCGCGACCATCGCCAGCGCCATCACCTACATGACCGAGAAGAAAATCAGCGGTAATAGCGACAGCTTCGGCAAGGGCGATATTCGCGGTGTCGCCGCGCCAGAAGCCGCAAATAACGCCTCGGCCTGTGGCTCATTCATTCCGATGCTGACGTTGGGCGTGCCGGGTTCTGGCACCACGGCGGTGATGATGGGCGCGCTGACGCTGTATAACATCACCCCGGGTCCGGCGATGTTTACCGAACAGCCAGATATCGTTTGGGGTCTGATTGCTGCGCTGCTGATTGCCAACGTGATGCTGCTTATCATGAACATTCCGCTGATTGGCCTGTTCACCCGCATGTTAACGATTCCGCTGTGGTTCCTGGTGCCGGCGATTGCGGCCGTCTCTGCGGTAGGCGTTTACGCGGTACACAGCACCACCTTTGATTTGGTGCTGATGGTGGGACTTGGGGTGTTTGGCTACATTCTACGGAAAATGAATTTCCCGATGTCGCCGCTGATCCTCGGGTTCGTGCTGGGGGAAATGCTGGAGCAGAACCTGCGCCGTGCGCTGTCGATCAGCAACGGCAGCATAAATATTCTGTGGGAAAGCGGCGTGGCGAAAACGCTGCTGGTGTTGGCTTTCGCGGTGATCGTCATTCCTCCGGTGCTGCGTCTGGTGCGCAAACGCCAGCGTAAAGCCACCGCAGAAGCGAACTAACCGCGCAGCGTGGCGTTGACCCACTCCTGTAATGCCCGGCGGGAGATTTTTATCCCGCCGGTTTTCAGGCTGGCAGGCAGCATCAACCAACACACCGGTTGCTGAAAGCGCGCCAGTTTATCCATCGCCCAGTCCGGCATTTGCGTGACGTCAAAGTCATCGCTCCCTTCCACTACCGCCACCGGACGCTGACCAAATTCGGCGTCATCCAGCGGCACAATAAAGATTTGTTCCACCTGCGGATGACGCGCGATCGCCCGTTCAACTTCTTCCGGCTGAATGCCTTCCCCGCCGCAGAAAAAGAGATTATCCATGCGCCCGAGAACGGTCAGGCGTTGGCCATCTAATTCACCGCGATCGCGCGTCGGGAACCAGCCTTCGGCGTTGGTCAACGGCATCAGTTCGCCGTTTCGCCAGTAGCCCGCGGCCATGCTTTTCGCTCGCAGCCAGATTTCGCCGTCGACGACTTTCACTTCTCGCCCCGGTAACGCCGGGCCCACGTCCGCTTCGCCATCGGTTTCTTTGGCGCACACCGTCGACGCAAACTCCGTCAGCCCGTAGCCGCAAAAGGTGCGAATACCGCGTGAACGGGAATGCTCCGCCAGCTCAACGGGGATCGCCGCGCCGCCGAGCAGCACGGTATTGAGCGTAAGCGTTTCGTCGTCGTTCAGCAGCCGCCACAGCTGGGTCGGCACCAGGGAAGCATGGGTGCAGCCCTCGAGCATTTTCGCCAGCGGCACGCGTTCGCGCACCGTTAAGCGCGCACCTTTCAATAACCAGCGCCAGAGAATGCCCTGGCCGGAAACGTGAAACAGCGGCAACGACAGCAGCCAGTCGTCGGTTTCGCCGTAGGGCATCAGGGATAATACGCCTTCGGCGCTGGCAAGATGTGCTGCCAGCGTATGCACCGCGGCTTTTGGCAGGCCGCTGGAGCCTGACGTCAGCGTCATGGTCGCCAGACGTTCTGCCTGCCAGGCGACGTCCGGCACATTTTCAGCCTGTTGAAGCGTTAGCGCAGACAGCGCGTCGAACGGTTTTTCGTCGGTGAGCAATAACCCGTGGCGCAACGAAAACTGCGGCAAGAGTGCCGCCACTAGTTCGCGCGGGAGTTGAGGGTTAACCGGCAAAACGCGCGCGCCGCACTGCAACAGGGCCAGCCACGCCAGCAACGTTTGCGGATTGTTGTACGCCCGCAGCAGCACGCCGTCGTCCGGCTGAATATTTTGCGCCGCAAACCCGGCGGTCAGCGCGTCAACCCGCTGGCACAGCTGCTGCCAGTCGAGGGTTTCGTCACCCAGACGCAACGCCTGGGCGTTTGGGCGCGCGTTTCGCCAGTGTCGCCACGGGTAATCGTGGAAAATCATAACAGCGGGTCCAGACTGTCGTAGGTCATGCACGGTAATTCATTATCCGGCCAGCGGCGAATCAGCTGAGCCTGCATCAGGTTCAGCGTGTCCAGCCCCGGCAGAGTGCCCGGCGTCAGCCAGGCAGCAATACGCGCCAACTGCGTCAGGCCGAGACTCGACTCAATCGATGAGCTGATCACTGCGGTCAAACCCTGTTGATGGGCCGCCGCGACCTGTTCGCGGACCTTGTGCAGACTGCCGGTGAGCGTCGGTTTGATCACCACGGCCTTCACGCCCGGTTCGGCGGCAAAGGTGAAATCGGCTTCGCGCAGGCTTTCATCCCAAGCGATAGCGATCCCGGTTTCCTGCGCAAAGGCGCGGGAATCGTCGCGGGTGCGGCACGGCTCTTCGATAAAGGCGATGCGTGCGCGATAGTCCGGATTAACATATTTAGCGAACTGCTGCGCTTTTAGCGGCGTCCAGGCCCGGTTGGCATCCAGACGAAGCTGTAAATCGGGCACGGCTTCCAGCAGCAGATTGACCACCATGCCGTCGCGCACCGCTTCCCACAGACCGACTTTCACCTTCGCGATTTTTTCGCCGGGCATTGCCTGGAGCACCGCAAACAGCTCATCCGGATCGCCGGTACACAGCGGTGCAGCGCGGTAATCGGCGGCGTCTGGCAGGTCGTCATTCAGCTCTGCCAGCGCACAGCTCAGGCCGAACGCGGCAGAGGGCTCCGACGGAAATTCAGGGTCGTCCCCTTTCAGCCACGCATTCACCCAGGCAATCGCTGCCGCCTGGGCGTCGTCGAGGGTTTCCAGGCTGAAACCCGGCAAGGGCGAAATCTCGCCCCAGCCTTCGGCATCGCCCAGGCTTAACCAGACCAACAGTCCATCGCGGGTTTTCAGCCGCCGCTCGCGCAGAACCACTCCCGCGTCCATGGGGATCTGCCAGCGGTACACCTGGGCTTTGCGCATTACGGATTCCGTTTGAATTTGCTGAAATCAGGCTGACGCTTCTGGTTGAAGGCATTGCGGCCTTCCTGACCTTCTTCCGTCATGTAGAACAGCATGGTGGCGTTACCCGCCAGTTCCTGCAGACCAGCCTGACCGTCGCAGTCGGCGTTGAGTGCCGCTTTCAGGCAGCGCAGCGCCATTGGGCTGTTTTGCAGCATTTCACGACACCAGCGCACGGTCTCTTTTTCCAGGTCTGCCAGCGGAACCACGGTGTTGACCAGGCCCATGTCCAGCGCTTCTTTCGCGTCGTACTGACGGCACAGGAACCAAATTTCGCGGGCTTTCTTCTGTCCCACGATACGGGCCATGTAAGACGCACCCCAGCCGCCGTCGAAGGAGCCGACTTTCGGGCCGGTCTGGCCGAAGATGGCATTTTCCGCCGCGATGGTCAGGTCACACATCATATGCAGCACGTGGCCGCCGCCGATGGAGTAGCCTGCAACCATTGCCACAACCGGTTTCGGGCAGGTGCGGATTTGACGCTGGAAGTCGAGCACGTTCAGGTGATGGGTGCCGGAGTCGTCCTGGTATCCGCCGTAGTCGCCGCGAACTTTCTGATCGCCGCCCGCGCAGAACGCTTTGTCGCCTTCGCCGGTCAGGATGATGGTGCCGACGTTATCGTCATAACGCGCATCGGCCAACGCCTGGATCATCTCTTTGACGGTCACTGGGCGGAACGCGTTACGCACCTGCGGACGGTTGATGGTGATTTTGGCGATGCCGTCAGCGGATTTCTGATAACGGATATCGGTGAAACCTTCGGAGCAGTCTTGCCATTCAACCGGGGCGTAGAGCATTTTTTCATCTGGGGAAATCATAATATGTCCTGTCGTCAGTCATTCAGAATCTGTGCCAGACAGTTCGCCACCGCTGCGGGATTTTCCCGATGGGCGTTGTGTCCGGCGTGAGGAATGAGGTGGCATGGCGCAGCCAGTTCTTCCGCCAGTGCGCGGAATTTGGCGTCGCGTTCGCCGCATAAATATAAAAAAGTGTCGTCACCTGAAGCATAGCCATGGGCGGCGAGCGCCGCGCGTAAATCAGGCTGCACGGCAAGCGAGGTGGCAAGCAGCATATCGGCCAGCCGCGGGCCGTTGTTATCGGCGCGTAACGCCACCAGCGTCTGGCGCTGTGCGTCGTTGAGTGAGGCAAACACCGGCTGGCGATACCAGGCCTCAAAAACGTCGGCCAGCGGCTCGTGACGCAAGCGCTGTGCCCATTGCGTATCGGACTGCCAACGCGCTTCGCGGGCAGTTTCATCCTGTAAGCCAGGATGACCCCCTTCGACAATCAGCCCTTTCAGCCCGGGCAGTTTCGCCTGACTGGCCGCCACCATCGCCACGCGTCCCCCCAGCGAGTAGCCAATCAGCCAATAACTCAGGATGTTGTAACTAACCAAGGTTTCCTGCAAATCCCGGCACACGTCGTCGAAACGGGTGACTGAAATGGCTGCCGAGCCACCGTGACCCGGCAGGTCGACATACAGCCGGGAAAACCCGGTAAGCTTTTCTCCTACCGCCTGCCATTCACGACAATCGCCGGAAAAACCGTGCAGAAACACCAGCCACGGCTGGTTCGGCGCGCCTTCTCGGGCAACGGCATGGAGCGTCATAGCTTGCTGACCTGCGCCAGTAAGTGTTGCAGCGTCTGCGCGCCGTCGGTGTCGTTGACCACCAGCTCAATCACCGTGGTCTCCGGCTGACGCCATGCGCCGTGCAGCGCATCTTCCAGCGCCGTCCAGTTTTCCGGGCGGTGATATCGCAGGCCGAACATGTTAGCCGCGTGCTCAAAATGGACGTTTTGCGGCATCAAATAGAAGCGTTCGCGTTCTTCGGCAGGCGTCGGAAGTAGCGAGAAAATTTGCCCGCCGTTGTTGTTCACCACGATCAGCACCAGCGGGGCTGAAACCTGGCGCAATAACGCCAGGCCGTTGAGATCATACAGCGCCGACAAATCGCCCATGATGGCCAGCGTCGATTTGGCACTCCCGCGCTGCACGCCTGCGGCGGTGGAAATCAGCCCGTCGATACCGCTCGCGCCGCGGTTGCTGTACACCGGATACCCCGCCGGAAGCTTGCCGAGGGCGTCTATCAGGCGAACCACGAGACTGTTGCCGACAAAAAGCTGGCCCTGATCGGGCAAATATTCACTGATGCGGTGCGCCAGTTGCGCTTCGCCGAACGTTTCGCGCTGGGCAACGACGGTTTGCCACGCCTGCTCTGCAAGACGCGGGATTTCCACGGCCCACGGCTGGCGCTGTTCTGCCGGATGTTGTTCCAGCCAGGCGCCCACGTCACACACCAGCCGACGGCCGCGATGATGGGCCGGGTCGAGTCGGCCTGCAAGTTTGTCCACCAGCCAGTATTCATCCGGTTCGCAGGCGGCCTGCCATTGCAGGAGACGTTTGCCGGTCAGGCTGCTGCCGAGCTGTACCACAATTTGTGCCTGCGCCAGTTCGGTGACGGCGTTGGCGTTACCGAGCCAGAGATCGGCGCACGGCAGCGGTTGTCCAGTTTGCGACAGTACGTCGCTTATCAGCGGCCAGCCGAGCGTTTTCGCCCATTCGGCCACTTTCTTCCCTTCCGACGCGCTCATGCGCCCGGCCACCACGACGCCGCGTTTCTGTCGCCAGAAAAACCAGTCGCGCTGCTTTTCGCTTTCCAGGTGCAGCCCTTCACGCAGCCACGGCTTGTCGCTTTGCCACCAGTTGCCAAGCGCCTGCTGCCAGTCGAGCCCGGTGTCGTCCATTTCGCCGTACAGCGGTTCCGCGAACGGGCAGTTGATGTGCACCCCGCCGCTGTGCAACTGGCCTAGCGCGTTATCAATCGTTGAGACCAGCCAGCGGGCCGGAATGTCATGGCTCGGACGTGGCAAAGACAGCGTTTGTGACGGATGCGACCCGAACATACCCGGCTGACGAATCGCCTGATTAGCACCGCAGTCGATCAGTTCCGGGGGGCGGTCAGCGGTCAACAGAATGATTTTTTCCCCAGTCAGCCCCGCTTCAATCAGCGCAGGATACAAATTAGCGACCGCGGTGCCGGACGTGACAATCACCGCCACCGGCTGTTGGCTTACCTTCGCCAGCCCCAGTGCCAGATGGCCGAGGCCACGCTCATCAAAATGGGTGTGGGCTATCAGAGCGCGGTTTTCCGCCGCCGCCAGCGTTAATGGCGTCGAGCGCGAGCCCGGCGCGATGCAAACGTGCTGCACGCCGTGGCGGGTCAATGCTTCAAGGATCACCGCCGCCCAGCGTCGGTTAAATGCGCTTACTGACATGAGATTGTCCGGTATCAATTTTGCGTATAATTATAGATGAGTGATAGCGACAGGTTATTGATATGAGTCGGTTATCGGATAAGCAAGGAGCGTAATCCTGCCGCTTTATGGGTGATTTCCTGCCATTCCTGTTCAGGATCCGAGCCGCGAACAATCCCGGCTCCGGCATATAATCGCGCCACGTCGCCGGTGACTTTCGCCGAACGCAGCGCCACGCAGAATTCGCTTTGTTGCAGGCTGAGATAGCCCGCGGAACCCGCGTACCATTCGCGGGTGAACGGCTCATGATACTCGATAAACTGCCGGGCCTGCTCGCGGGGAAGCCCGGCCACCGCGGCTGTTGGCTGAAGCTGAACCAGGCAACGCGTGTCGTCAGGCCTTTTCAGTTCAGCCTGAATACAGCGCCGCAGATGCTGCACTTTTCGCAGGCGAATCACCTGCGGCGGCAGCACTTCCAGCGCGTTGACGTCCTGCTGCAAACGTTGGCAGATGTCTTCCACCACCAGCAAATTTTCGCGCTGATTTTTGTCATCGCGCATGAGCCAGTCGGCAAGATGCTGCGCCTGTTTGTCATCAGGATGACTCGCCACGGTGCCCGCCAGCGCTTCGGTGTCGAGCTGTTGACCCTGACGACGCCAGAGCCGTTCTGGGGTCGAGCCCAGAAATGCGCGTTGTGCATCGAAGGCCATCAGAAAATGGGTGCAGTTGAGATTGACGCGGCGGCTCGCTGCCATCATGGCACCGGCGTGCAGCGGGGCGGCAAATTGCAGATCAGTGGCGCGGGCGAGCACCACTTTCTCCAGAGCGCCTGTGGCGATAGTGTCCGTCGCGGTTTCAATCAGACGCAGCCAGCCCGCATGGTCAGGAGAATGACGCTCACCTTTCAACTCTCCGCTTAACAGCGGCAACGGGTGAGCGGGCAACAACGCCGTTAATAACGCGCGCGCCGCACCGGCATCTTCCCGCAGCGACGTATCGCTGCTGAGCGTCAGACGTAATACGGCTTTTCCTGCATCGCGTCGCCATTCCAGACGCGGCAAAAACAATTCGCCCGTTTCCGGTTCAAAGGCGTTAAGGCCCCAGATGCGAAACGAAGTTTGTGCCTGCTGAAGAAAGGTATTGGCGTGGGGCAAGGAGGTAAATCGACGCACGGCGCCGAGGGCGGCCACCTCTTCCTGGCCGCTGCGATGCTGCCAGTAAAACTGCGGGAATATCGGCTGACTGCAAAGCCAGCTCAGGGGATCAAAGGCATCATTGAGAGGAAACGGCGTGTCGAAAATTCGCGAGCCGGGTGCATCAGGCATGTCGTCAGACAGAAAACCTAACAAGTTTTCCAGCGCAGCGGTAATGGAATGCACGCGAACCTCCCTCTGATAAAACCATGCATTATAATGGGTACTGCCTCAAAAAAGCAGTACCCATGATGAGGGAGTGGATTTTTACCGACGCGCTTAGACAACTATCGACGCGCTAACAGCAACCCCAACACCAGGCCGACGGCGGCACCGACGCCAATGCCCTGCCACGGTTTTTCGTGTACATAATCATCGGCACGGTTCACGGCCTGTTTGGCACGGTAGTAATAAGTGTCTGACGCCTGGCTGACGCGGGCCTGGACCTCCTGCAATGCCTGCTCGGCACGCAGTTTAAGCTCAATGTATTTCTGATCGGCCGGATCGCCAGAGGAGCTTAACACTTCTTCCAGGGTCTCACTCAGCAGGGCCAGATCGTCGTCGATACGTGATTCATAAGAATGATATGCCATCAGTTTTCTCCTTGGTTAAACCTGTCCGCTAACTATAGACAATGGTTTACGAGTTCGCTTCCCGCGCCATACCGACATGCGGGATGCCGTCTTCGTCATAAACGTCGGTGACCGCAGAGAAGCCAAAGTGGGCATAGAACGGTTGCAGATGTGCCTGCGCCCCCAGATAGAGCGCCTTCTGCGGCCAGTTTTTCTGGCAGCTGGCAAGGGTCTGTTCCATTAACGTATAGCCCAGTTTTTCGCCTCGAACCGCGGGGCTGATAATCACTCGACCAATCACTACCGGCTCATATTCTTCTTCACTTTTCAGAATCCTCGCATACGCCACCAGCTCTCCGTCGCGCCAGCCGAGGATATGCCGGTTCTCACCCTGCAGATCGTCGCCGTCGATATCCTGATAAGGACAGGTCTGCTCCACCACGAACACTTCACAGCGCAGCTTGAGCAAAGCATACAACTGCGGGACGGTTAACTGACTGTGGTGAAGATCGTTCCACTGAATCATATTGAGCTCCGTTATACTGTCGTTTTAATTTAACGCTTCGAGGACATTGCGTTATGGAATTGATTTTTCTCGGGACATCCGCAGGCGTACCGACTCGTCACCGTAATATGACGTCGATACTGCTGAATTTGCAACAACCGACGCTGTCGCAAATGTGGCTGTTTGACTGTGGCGAAGGCACGCAACATCAGTTTCTCAAAACCAGCCATCATCCGGGAAAGCTCGATAAAATTTTTATCACTCACCTGCACGGCGACCATTTATTCGGGCTGCCGGGCCTGTTGTGCAGCCGTTCGATGCAAGGCAATCCATCGCCGCTGACGATTTATGGCCCAAAGGGCATTAAAGAATTTGTCGAAATGGCGCTGCGCCTGAGTGGTTCATGGACCGATTATCCGCTCACCGTCGAAGAAATCAGCGCCGGAGAGGTGTTCGACGATGGCCTGTTTAAGGTCACCGCATATCCGCTCAATCATCCGGTGGAATGCTTTGGTTATCGCATTGAGCAACACGACAAACCCGGCCCACTCGACGCCCAGCGCCTGCTGGCGGACGGCATTAAAGCCGGGCCGCTGTTCCAGCAATTAAAAAAAGGCCAGACGGTCGAGATGCCGGACGGGCGTATTGTGAACGGTCAGGATTATCTGGGGCCAAGTACGCCAGGAATAAAACTGGCGATTTTCGGTGATACTTCCCCCTGTCCGGCCGCACTGGCGATGGCGAAAGAGGTGGATGTGATGGTGCATGAAACCACGCTCGAACACGAGATGGCGGAAAAAGCGAACAGCCGCGGGCACTCCTCGTCGATTCAGACTGCTGAACTGGCACGCGATGCCCACGTCGGCAAATTGATTATTACGCACGTGAGTTCACGCTATGACTGGCAAGGCTGTCAGCGGCTGCTGGCCGAATGCCGCAGCGTGTTTGAACCGTGTGAACTGGCGGAAGATTTCAGCGTGTTCCCTTTGGCTTAACTTTTATGCACAAATGCCGATAACAGAGTAATAGCGTTTACTCTGAGGGCAATATGGATAATTTCCAGAAAGATATCGACGACAGGGCTAATTTAACCCTGTCGAACCGCTTCGAACTGCTGCTGTTCCGCCTTGGCGCATCCGAGGACGGCGGCAAGTCAGAACTGTTTGGTATTAACGTTTTTAAACTGCGCGAAATCGTGCCGATGCCGTCCTTCACCAAACCCGCAGGCATTAAGGCGCCGGTGATGGGCATGGTGAATATTCGCGACCAGATTATCCCTGTGATAGACCTGCCGTCGGTGCTGGGCTGCAAAGCGGAAAGCGGGTTGAACATTCTGCTTATCACTGAGTACGCCCGCAGCGTCCAGGCATTTGCCGTAGAGTCGGTGGAAAACATTACGCGCCTCGACTGGACCCAGGTTCATACTGCCGAAAAAGCGGTGAATGGCCAGTACATCACCAGCATTGCCTGCCTCGACAACGAGAAAGACAGCAATAACCTGGCGATGGTTATCGACGTCGAACAAATTCTGTATGACATCGTTCCGGCCGACCACGACCTGCACGCCACGCGCCTGACCGCGCCAAAACAGCGCATTAAACCGGGCGCGACAGCGATTGTCGCTGAAGACTCGAAGGTGGCGCGGGCGATGCTGGAGAAAGGTCTGCACGCCATGGAAATCCCGGCGAAGATGCACGTCACCGGGCTACAAGCCTGGGATACGATCGAAAAGCTGGCGAAAGAGGCGCAAGACGAAGGCGTGCCGGTGACCGATAAAATCGCGCTGGTGCTGACCGACCTCGAAATGCCGGAGATGGATGGCTTTACCCTGACGCGTAAAATCAAATCCGACCCGCGTCTGAAAGCGATTCCGGTCGTTATCCATTCGTCGCTGTCGGGCAACGCGAACGAAGATCATATCCGCAAAGTGAAAGCCGACGGTTATGTGGCGAAGTTCGAAATCAATGAGCTGTCATCGGTGATTAAGGAAGTGCTTGAGCGCGCCGACCGTCGCGAAGAAGGCCCACTGATTAGCCGGCTGCACTCGGTGTGACATTTTAGCGGCCTGATGCCCTCACCCCAACCCTCTCCTACAGGGAGAGGGAGCACAAACAAAAACGGTAACCCGAAGGTTACCGTTTTGCTTTTACATCATTCTTTTACATCATTGGCATCGCCATCTGAACAATACTGATCAGCGGTTGCGGGTAGATACCGAGGATCAGCACCAGCAGCGCAGAAATCAGTACCACAATCCCACCGGCGCTGTACTGCCAGTTCGACGGTGCATCGCGGTTCAGTTGCTGAGGCGCTTCCAGATACAGACTCACCGCAACACGCAGATAGTAGTAGAGACCAATCGCCGAACCCAGTACCACCGCCGCAGTCAGCCACCACAGGTGGGCCTGAACACCGACCGCCAGCACGTAGAACTTACCGATAAAGCCGAGGGTCATCGGGATACCTGCCAGGGAGAGCATCATCACTGTCATCACCGCAGACAGGATTGGACGGTGCCAGAACAGACCACGGTAAGAGTACAGAGAATCTGCATCCGGGCCACGGTACGGGCTGGACATCAGGCTCACCACGCCGAACGCGCCGAGGCTGCTGAACAGATAACCGGCCAGGTACACGCCAACGGCTTCCATTGACATCTGACCGCTGTGCAGCGCAATCAGCGCCACCAACAGATAACCCAGATGCGAGATGGAGGAGTAACCGAGCAGACGCTTGATGTTGGTCTGGCTCAGCGCCATCAGGTTACCGAAGAGGATTGAAGCGCAGGCAATAATGCCCAGCACCACACGTACCGCTTCGCTGTCACCCACTGGTGCGTACAGGAACAGACGCATCACCACGCCGAAGATAGCGATTTTGCTCGCGGTTGCCAGGAAGGTGGAAACCGGTGCAGGTGCACCCTGATACACATCTGGCGTCCACAGGTGGAACGGAACCAGAGACAGTTTGAAGCCAAGGCCAACAATCATCAGGCCCAGGCCTGCCAGCAGCAGCGGCTCATGCAGCATGTTGTCTGCAAGCGCTTTACCCAGCGCCAGGAACGACAGGCTGCCCGAGTTCGCGTACACCAGCGCCATACCGAACAGCAGGAATGAAGACGCTGCGGCAGACAGAATGGTGTATTTGATGCTGGCTTCGAGAGAGCGCTTTTGACGGTACGCGTAGCCAATCAGGCCGAACAGCGGCAGCGAGATAAGCTCGATACCGAGGAACAGCGAGGCCATGTGGTTCGCGTTAGCCAGCAGAATCCCACCCAGCGCGGCAATCAGCACCAGCAGGTAGAACTCTTCTTTGTTGTCGTAATAGCCCTCAAGCCACGGGTAGGCAAATGTACAGGTGGCGAGACTCGCCAGCAGTACCAGCCCGGTGTAGAGCATGGCATAACCATCGACGCGCATCAGCGGCGTCACGTCCATTGCGCCAACATGGCCAACAAACCAGAGCGACAGCAGAGCGACGTTCAGGCCAATGACCGACAGCGTGGCATTGAAGAAATGATTGCGTCGCCACGCAATGGAGAGCATCACAACCACCACCGTCAAGCCGACGATCAGCAGCGGTAGCAGTGCGATCAGTTGTTGTGGAGTTATTGTCATGGCGATTTACGGCCTTGTAGTAGAAACGGAATTAACAAACCACTGCTGAATATTGCCCATCGCAGCATGAGAAGTGTCGAGAATCGGCTGCGGGTAGAACCCGAGCAGAACCAGCAGCACCACTAACAGCAGGACGATAAACAGCTCGCGCAGCGACATCCCTGGCAATTCTTTGGCAGCAATTTCGCTTTTCGCTTTACCGAAGTAAGCGCGATGCAGCATCGCCAGCGAGTAAACAGACGCAAAGACCAGACCGAAGGTCGAAATCACGGTGATACCCGGCACAACGTGGAAGCTGCCGAACAGGATCATGAATTCACCGACGAAGTTACCGGTACCCGGCATACCCAACGTCGCGACAGCGAAGAACATGGACAGCGCAGGCAGCCATTTAATTTTGCTCCACAGACCGCCCATCATGCGCATATCACGCGTGTGCAGACGTTCATACAGCTGACCACACAGAATGAACAGACCCGCCGCGGACAGACCGTGCGCAATCATCTGAATCACTGCACCCTGGTAGGCCAGCTGGCTACCGCTGTAAATCGCAATCAGCACGAAGCCCATGTGCGATACGGAGGTGTAAGCAATCAGACGTTTGATGTCGTATTGCGTGAAGGCCATCCACGCGCCGTAGAAGATACCGATGACACCCAGCCACATCGCGATTGGGGCGAACTCGGCGGACGCGTTCGGGAACAGCGGCAGTGCGAAACGCAGCATACCGTAGGCCGCGGTTTTCAACAGGATGCCCGCGAGGTCAACAGAACCCGCAGTCGGTGCCTGTGAGTGCGCGTCTGGCAGCCAGCCGTGCAGCGGAACCACCGGCATTTTCACCGCGAACGCGATGAAGAAGCCGAGCATCAGCAGATATTCCACGTTGTGGGTCATCGGCGTTTTCAGCAGCTCTTCGTAGCTGAATGTCCAGACGCCCGTTGCGCTGTAATGTACGAATACCAGCGCCAGGATCGAAATCAACATCACCAGGCCACTCGCCTGGGTGTAGATGAAGAACTTGGTCGCCGCCGTGATACGCGTTTTACCGTCAGAGGCTTTGTGGCCCCACAGCGCGATCAGGAAGTACATCGGAACCAGCATCATCTCCCAGAAGAAGAAGAACAGGAACATGTCGATGGCGAGGAACACGCCGATTACGCCGCCCAGGATCCACATCAGGTTGAGGTGGAAGAAGCCCTGGTATTTTTCGATTTCACGCCACGAACACAGTACTGCCAGCACGCCAAGCAGGCCGGTCAGAACCACCATCAGCAGCGACAGGCCGTCGAGGGCAAGGTGGACATTAATGCCAAAGCGTGGGATCCACGGCAGAATAAATTCAGACTGCCATTGCGGAAGGCCAGTGGCTTGCGTCAGAGAGTAGCCGCCCTGCAACCACAGTTGCAGGGACAGGGCCAGCGTCAGTCCCATTGTTATCAACGCGATCCAGCGCGGCATCTTCACGCCGAAGCGTTCGGTCTGCCAGCATAAGAAGCCGCCGATAAACGGGATTAGTATTAGCCAGGGTAATAACATGGCGATCTATATTCCTTTTCTGTCAACTCAACGCAAAACCATCAGCAGCGCGAGAACAACCACCGCGCCAATGCTCATGGATGCCACATACCAGCGCAGATAACCGTTCTCGCTGACCAGCAAGCCTTTACCTGCAAAGCGGGAAAGAATGGCCGGGATATTCATCAGACTGTTCAGCGGATCGCGTTTCAGCAGCCACGCAATGCCCAGATACGGTTTGACGAAAATCATGTCATACAGCCAGTCGAAGCCCCACGCGTTGTACCACCAGGTTCCGAGCAGACGGCCCGGCGCGCTGTTGGCAATCGCGGTAACCAGCGTACGTTTACCCAGCCACAGCCATGCGGCAATCAGGATGCCGGCAATCGCAACAACCCCGGACGTGATTTCCAGCGTCAGTACGTTGCTATGCGCAAGTTCAGTCGTCTGCGGCAGTACACCCTGCAGCGGTGGCACAATCATCGCGCCAACGAAGGTGGACAGAACAAGCAGCACGATCAGCGGCAGGTGATGGGTAATGCCCTTCCCTGCGTGAGCGTGGATCTGCTCTTTGCCGTGGAACACGATGAAGATCATGCGGAAGGTATAGAGCGACGTCATGAACGCCCCCACCAGACCCGCTACCATCAGATTGACGTGACCGTTAGCCATCGCACCGGCAAGGATTTCGTCCTTACTGAAGAAGCCTGCGGTAATCAGTGGCAGAGCAGACAGCGCCGCGCCACCGACCAGGAAGCAGACGTAAACCAGCGGAATCGACTTACGCAGGCCACCCATCTTGAAGATGTTCTGCTCGTGATGACACGCCAGGATGACGGAACCAGAAGAGAGGAACAGCAACGCTTTAAAGAACGCGTGCGTCATCAGGTGGAAAATCGCCGCATCCCACGCCTGTACACCCAGCGCCAGGAACATGTAGCCAATCTGGCTCATGGTGGAGTAAGCGAGTACGCGTTTGATGTCGGTTTGCACCAGCGCGGCGAAACCTGCCAGCACCAGCGTAACCGCACCAACGATGCCGACCAGATGCAGAATTTCCGGCGTCATCAGGAACAGACCGTGGGTACGGGCAATCAGGTAGACGCCCGCGGTAACCATGGTCGCGGCGTGGATCAGCGCAGAAACCGGCGTTGGACCGGCCATTGCATCCGCAAGCCAGGTCTGCAACGGCAGCTGTGCAGATTTACCGACCGCACCACCCAGCAGCATCAACGTCGCCCAGGTCAACATATTGTTGCCCGCTTCGAAGTGCGCAGGTGCCAGTTCAACCATTTCGCGGAAGTTCAGTGTGCCCAGCTCGTTGTAGAGAATGAACAGCGCGAATGCGAGGAATACGTCACCCACACGGGTCACGACGAACGCTTTCATTGCCGCTGCGCCATTCTTCGGATCGGTGTAGTAGAAACCGATCAGCAGGTAGGAGCACAGGCCCACGCCTTCCCAGCCGAGATACATCAGCAGCAGGTTATCCCCCAACACCAACACCACCATGCTCGCGATGAACAGGTTGGTGTAGGCGAAGAAGCGGGAGTAACCCTCTTCACCGCGCATGTACCAGGAAGCGAACATGTGGATAAGGAAGCCAACGCCGGTCACCACGGAGAGCATGGTCAGCGACAGGCCGTCCAGCACCAGGTTGAAACCGATGTTGAAATCACCGACTGACATCCAGGTCCACAGTGGGACGCTGATGGCCTGTTTGCCGTTAGCGAAGAAATCAACGCCAACAAACGCGGTGACCAGCGCCGCCAGGCCGACAGACCCCATGCCGATGGTAGCGGAAACGTTTTCCGACCAGCGGCCACGGGAGAAGGACAGCAGTAAGAAGCCAATCAATGGCAAAATGATGGTTAAGGCAAGCATGTTCATCCACGCAACTCACTTACTGAATCGATGTTCAGGTTCTGGCGGCGACGGTGGAGCTGCAGCAGCAGCGCCAGGCCAATACTCGCCTCCGCAGCCGCAAGGCTGATAGCGAGGATATACATTACCTGACCGTCGGTCTGGCCCCAGTAGCTGCCGGCAACCACGAAGGCCAGCGCGGCGGCGTTAATCATGATTTCCAGACCGATCAGCATAAACAGCAGATTGCGGCGGATAACCAGACCTGTCAGACCGAGAACGAAGAGGATCGCGGCGAGGATCAGTCCATGTGTTAAGGGGATCATGCGCGCTCCTCCGGTTTTCTTTTCGCGCTATCGTTCGAACGGTTGCTCAGTACTTCACCGGCACGCTCTTCGCGTCCCAGGTGGAAGGCAACAACCAGGCCCGCCAGCAGCAGCATGGAAGCCAGCTCCACCGCCAGTACGTACGGACCAAACAGGGCGATACCGACTTCTTTAGCGCTGATAGCATTGCCTTCAATGCCCTGGTCGCTCACGCCCAGGATACCGTAAACAATCACCGCCAACAGGATAACGGACAGCACACCAGGCCCAATCCAGACCTGCGGCTTCAGCCACTGGCGTTCCTGCTCGATTTCGGCTCCGCCCAGGTTCAGCATCATCACCACGAATACGAACAGAACCATGATGGCCCCGGCGTAGACGATAATCTCCAGCGCACCGGCGAAGTACGCGCCGAGCGAGAAGAACACGCCGGCAATCGCCAGCAGTGAGATGATCAGGTACAACAACGCATGCACCGGATTGGTGTGCGTGATGACCCGTAGCGTGGCCAGGATGGCGACCAGACCACAAATATAAAATGCGAATTCCATTGCCCCTCTCCTTACGGTAATAGGCCCTTGACGTCGATAGGCTTGGCTTCGTTCTCTGCTTCGCCCTTATCTTTGCCGTCGATTGCCATACCCGCCATCCGGTAGAAGTTATATTCCGGGTATTTGCCCGGACCGGAAATCAGCAGATCCTCTTTCTCGTACACCAGATCCTGACGCTTGTATTCACCCAGTTCGAAATCCGGGGTCAACTGAATCGCCGTGGTTGGGCACGCTTCTTCACACAGACCGCAGAAAATGCAGCGTGAGAAGTTAATACGGAAAAACTCTGGGTACCAGCGGCCGTCTTTGGTCTCTGCTTTTTGCAAAGAGATACAGCCAACTGGACAGGCTACCGCACACAGGTTACAGGCTACACAACGCTCTTCCCCGTCCGGATCGCGCGTCAGCACGATACGACCACGGTAGCGCGGCGGCAGATAAACCGGCTCTTCCGGGTACATCTGCGTTTCGCGTTTGGCGAACGCATGCATCCCGATCATGCAGATACTGCGAACCTGGGTGCCAAAGCCCACTAATAATTCTTTTAAGGTCATGGTCTATTCGCCCCTTATTGCGCCTGCCAGAGAATGACAGCCGCCGTTACCAACAAGTTGATCAGCGTCAGCGGCAGGCAGATTTTCCAGCCGAAGGACATTACCTGGTCATAACGTGGACGCGGCAATGCTGCACGGATCAAAATGAACATCATCATGAAGAACGCGGTTTTCAGCGCGAACCAGATGAATGGCGGTAAGAACGGACCCTGCCAACCACCGAAGAACAGCGTTACGATCAACGCGGAGACGGTGACGATACCAATGTATTCGCCCACGAAGAACAGACCGAACTTCATGCCGGAATATTCAATGTGGTAACCGTCGGCCAGTTCCTGCTCCGCTTCCGGCTGGTCAAACGGGTGACGGTGACATACCGCTACGCCCGCGATGGCGAAAGTGATGAAGCCGAAGAACTGCGGAATCACGTTCCACAGGTGCGCCTGGTTATTAACGATATCGGTCATGTTGAAGGAGCCAGCCTGCGCCACAACGCCCATCAGCGATAAGCCGAGGAACACTTCGTAGCTCAGGGTCTGCGCGGAAGCACGCATCGCACCAAGCAGCGAGTATTTGTTGTTACTCGACCAGCCCGCAAACAGTACGGCGTAAACCGCCAGGCCTGCCATCATCAGGAAGAACAGGATACCGATGTTGAGGTCAGCGACGACCCAGGTCGGACTGACCGGGACGATGGCGAACGACACCAGCAAAGAGGTGAACGCGATAACCGGCGCAAGGGTAAAGATAACCTTGTCGGTAAATTTCGGGATCCAGTCCTCTTTGAAGAACATCTTGATCATGTCCGCCACCAGCTGGAGTGAACCCCCCCAGCCTACGCGGTTCGGTCCGTAACGGTTCTGGAACAGACCGAGCAGACGACGTTCACCAAAGCTCATGAACGCACCGCAGGTGACGACCACCAGCAGAATGACGACCGCTTTCAGAATGCTTAACAGAATGTCGATAACATCCGGTGTTAACCAACTCATGCTTTCGCCTCCTGCAGATTCTCAATACGCGCACCCGCCAACACTGGCGCAATGCCCGGCATACCCATCGGCAGACCGACCTGCCCTGCTGTCAGTGCATCGGAAAGCACCAGCGGCAGGTTGATGGTCTGACCGTCGTAGCTGATAGCCAGCTGTGCACCCGCGTTAACGCCAAGCTTCGCGGCATCGGCCGGATTGAGCTTGATGTACGGTTGCGGCATACGCTGCTGGAAGACCGGCGAACGCTGTGACATTTCGTCACTGCCGAACAGGTGGTAGTAAGGCGCGATACGCCACTGACCGTCCTGCGCTTCGAAGCTGGCCGGAACCTGCTCGAAGTAAGCCAGACCGTTTTCAGACGCTTCAATCAAACGCACGCCCGGATCGCCGTTACGCAGATGACCACCCACTTCAGCCTGGAACTTGTTCCATGCCTGCGGGGAGTTCCAGCCTGGAGCCCACGCAAATGGAATTTGCGAACGTGCAGCCGTTGGCTGGTTGTTCCCTTCCATGGAGAAGGCGAACATGGTGTCTTTATCCTGCGGCTGACGCGGCTCGTGCACGCTGATATCTGCGCGCATCGCGGTACGACCGCTGGAGCGAATCGGCGAACGAGACAGTTTCTGACCACGAATACGGAACGACGCATCAGGCGCAGCATCTTTGATGCCTGCCAGCTGCGGCAATGCAGCCACGGCGGCATCAATAACGTGATCCAACTGGGTCCAGTCAACTTCACGGCTTTCTAAGGTGCTGTGCAGCGAATGCAGCCAGCGCCAGCTTTCCAGCATGATGATGTTGCTGTCGTAATAAGACGGGTCGTAAACCTGGAAGAAACGCTGAGCGCGGCCTTCGTTGTTGATGACCGTTCCGTCGCTTTCTGCGAAGCTCGCCGCAGACAGCACCAGATGGGCTTTGTCCATAATCGCGGTGCGCTGATGATCAATCACCATCACCAGCGGCGCTTTGGACAGCGCAGCATCAACGCGGGCTGCAGATGCGTGACGGTGCAGATCGTTTTCCAGCACCACAACGGCATCAGCAGAACCGCTTTCGAGTTCGTCGAGTGCTTCTTCAAGCGAACCACCGCCAATCATGCCGAGGCCAACGCTGTTCACCGCACGGGCAATCATGGTCACACCGACGTCTGACCCGCGGCCTTTCAGGGCTTTAGCAACGTTAGCTGCCGCCTGAATGACTTCGGCGCTGCCGGAGTTGGTCCCGGAAACAATCAGTGGTTTTTTCGCACCGGCCAGCGCCTGTACGATGACGTCCACTTTACCTTTCAGATCGTTGCTCAGGCCTTCAACCGCTGGCGCACTGTTATCCAGCGCGTGAGCGATAGCGAAACCTAAACGCGCCTGGTCTTCAACTGGTGCGCAGTAGGTCCACGCCGCGATGTCGTCCAGACGGGTGTTATCGACATTGGTCACGAACAGCGGGTGTTTGGCACGCTGGCCGATGTTCAGAATCGCCGCAATCTGCCAGTCAGCCACTTTCTGGGCCGCTGCCATTTCGCGTGCTTTGCCTTTCACCGCCTGACGAACCGCCAGGGCAACGCGAGCGCCGGTCTGGGTGATGTCTTCCCCGAGAACCAGAACCGCGTCGTACGATTCGATGTCACGCAGCGCAGGCGTATGAATGCCGCCTTCGCGCAGCACTTTCAGTGCCAGTTGCAGACGTTCCTGCTCGCCTTTGGCGATACCGGTGTAGAAGTTATCCGCCCCGACCAGTTCACGCAGCGCGAAGTTGCTCTCAACGCTTGCACGTGGAGAACCGATGCCGATGACTTTCTTCGACTGACGCAGAATATCTGCGGCGCCCTGCATCGCCTGTTCAGCGTTGAGGGTGATGAAGTCGTCACCGCGACGCTGTACCGGCTGACGCGGACGGTCTTTCAGGTTCACGTAGCCATAACCGAAACGACCGCGGTCGCACAGGAAGTAATGGTTTACGGTACCGTTGTAACGGTTTTCGATACGACGCAGTTCGCCGTAGCGCTCACCCGGGCTGGTGTTACAACCCAGAGAACACTGCTGGCAGATACTTGGTGCAAACTGCATGTCCCATTTACGGTTGTAACGTTCGGAGTGGGTTTTGTCGGTGAAAACGCCGGTTGGGCAGATTTCAACGAGGTTACCGGAGAATTCACTCTCCAGCGTGCCATCTTCCGGACGTCCGAAATAGACGTTGTCGTGCGCGCCGTAAACACCCAGATCTGGGCCGTCGGCGTAATCTTTGTAATAACGCACACAGCGGTAACAGGCGATGCAGCGGTTCATTTCGTGAGAGATGAACGGCCCCAGATCCTGGTTACGGTGGGTACGTTTGGTGAAACGATAGCGACGGAAGCTGTGACCGGTCATGACGGTCATATCCTGCAGGTGGCAGTTGCCGCCCTCTTCACAGACCGGACAGTCGTGCGGGTGGTTGGTCATCAGCCACTCGACCACGCTTTCGCGGAACTGCTTCGCTTCTTCGTCATCAATAGAAATAAAGGTGCCATCGGATGCCGGTGTCATACAGGACATCACCAGGCGGCCACGCGTGTCTTCCGCGTTTTGATATTGCTTTACCGCACACTGGCGGCAGGCGCCAACGCTTCCCAGCGCCGGATGCCAGCAAAAATAGGGAATATCAAGGCCGTGAGAGAGGCAAGCCTGTAACAGGTTGTCCGCTCCGTTGACCTCGTATTCTTTGCCGTCTACATGAATCGTAGCCATTAGCGTGCTTCCAGTTGGCCCGGTCGAAACCAGGCGTTAATCAAAATTCTTTTACACCTCATCCTTCAAGCCGCCTCTTTGTTGGCTTCCTTCGTTCACCCCAGTCACTTACTTATGTAAGCTCCCGGGATTCGCTCAGTCGCCGCCTCGACGCGTCTGGAATGATTTCGTGTAGATAACTACCAGCGCGTCTTCAGCAAGTTCGGCTGGATCCCACCAATCGCATGGGTGTTGCTGAACTGCTGCTTGATGCCTGCTTCGAATTCGTCGCGGAAATATTTAATCGCGCTCTGCAGCGGTTCAACCGCGCCAGGCGCGTGCGCGCAGAAGGTTTTGCCCGGACCGAGGGATCGACACAGTTGCTCAAGTGTTTCGATGTCGCCCGGCTGGCCTTCGCCCCGTTCGATAGCACGCAGAATTTTCACGCTCCACGGCAGACCATCACGGCATGGCGTACACCAGCCGCAGGATTCGCGGGCAAAGAACTCTTCCAGATTTCGCACCAGACCGACCATGCCAATTTCGTGGTCAACGGCCATCGCCAGCGCTGTACCTAAACGGCTGCCCGCTTTACCGATGCTTTCAAACTCCATCGGTAAATCGAGGTGCGATTCGGTCAGGAAGTCTGTTCCCGCCCCGCCCGGCTGCCAGGCTTTGAATTTCAGGCCATCACGCATGCCGCCCGCGTAGTCTTCAAGAATTTCACGCGCGGTGGTGCCAAACGGCAGTTCCCAAACGCCCGGATTCTTAACGCGACCGGAGAAGCCCATCAGCTTGGTACCCGCATCTTTGCTTTTCGAGATGTTCTGGTACCACTCCACGCCGTTCGCGAGGATGGCCGGGACGTTGCAGAGGGTTTCTACGTTGTTCACGCAGGTCGGTTTACCCCACACGCCGGAGCTCGCCGGGAATGGCGGCTTGGAACGTGGGTTGGCACGACGACCTTCGAGGGAGTTAATCAGTGCGGTTTCTTCACCACAGATATAACGCCCTGCCCCGGTGTGAACGATCAGTTCGAAGTCGAAACCGGAACCGAGAATGTTTTTCCCGAGCAGACCAGCTTCAGTCGCTTCAGCAATCGCACGACGCAGGTGAACAGCGGCTTCGATGTATTCGCCACGCAGGAAGATGTAGCCGCGATACGCTTTCAGCGCGAACGCGGAGATCAGCATGCCTTCCACCAACAGGTGCGGCAGCTGCTCCATCAACAGGCGGTCTTTATAGGTGCCCGGCTCCATTTCATCGGCATTACACAGCAGGTAACGGATGTTCATGGATTCGTCTTTCGGCATCAGGCTCCACTTCAGACCCGTGGAAAAGCCCGCGCCGCCGCGTCCTTTCAGACCCGCGTCTTTGACCTGATTGACGATTTCGTCAGGTGCCAGGCTGCCCAGGGCTTTACGCGCCCCGGCATAGCCGTTTTTGCTCTCGTACTCTTCGAGCCAAACCGGCTGTTTGTCTTCACGCAGGCGCCATGTCAGCGGGTGCGTTTCAGGAGTCATGGTAATGTTTTTCATTTATACCGCTCCAGCAGATCAGGGATCGCCTCCGGCGTCAGATGACTGTGAGTATCCTCATCAATCATCATGTTCGGCCCTTTGTCGCAGTTGCCGAGACAACAGGTTGGCAGGAGGGTGAAACGTCCATCAAAAGTGGTCTGGCCCGGCTTGATATTGAGCTTTTGCTCAAGTGCCGCCTGAATACCCTGATAGCCCGTGATATGACACACCACGCTGTCGCAGTAGCGAATCACGTGGCGGCCAACCGGCTGGCGGAAGATTTGGCTGTAGAACGTAGCCACACCTTCGACGTCACTTGCCGGGATACCCAGCACGTCGGCGATGGCGTAAATCGCGCCATCCGGCACCCAGCCACGCTGCTTCTGAACGATCTTCAGCGCTTCAATGGACGCCGCACGCGGATCTTCGTAGTGATGCTTTTCGTGCTCGATAGCGTCACGCTCAGCCGCACTCAGCTCAAAAGCCTCGGTTTGTGGTTGTTGATTCTCGTGCATAATTAGCGGTCCACATCTGACATAACAAAATCGATACTACCCAGATAAACGATCAGGTCCGAAACCAGGCTTCCGCGGATCGCGGCCGGGATCTGCTGCAAGTGCGCATAGCTCGGCGTACGAATACGGGTACGGTAGCTCATGGTGCTGCCATCGCTTGTCAGGTAGTAACTGTTGATGCCCTTGGTCGCCTCAACCATCTGGAAGGATTCGTTGGCCGGCATGACCGGACCCCAGGAAACCTGCAGGAAGTGAGTGATCAGGGTTTCGATATGCTGCAGCGTGCGCTCTTTCGGTGGCGGCGTCGTCAGCGGGTGATCCGCTTTGAACGGGCCTTCCGGCATGTTCTTGTAACACTGTTCAAGAATGCGCAGGCTCTGGCGCAGCTCTTCCACTTTCAGCATCACGCGGGTGTAGCAGTCGGATACGCCGCCGCCAACCGGGATGTCGAAGTCGAAGTTTTCATATCCAGAGTACGGACGCGCTTTACGCACGTCGAAGTCGATCCCGGTAGCGCGCAGGCCAGCACCGGTGGTGCCCCACTCCAGCGCTTCTTTCGCGGTGTACGCGGCAACGCCCTGAGAACGACCTTTCAGAATGGAGTTACGCAGCGCGGCTTTCTCGTAAGAAGCCAGACGCTTTGGCATCCAGTCGAGGAATTCACGCAGCAGACGCTCCCAGCCACGCGGCAGGTCGTGTGCAACGCCGCCGATGCGGAACCAGGCTGGGTGCATACGGAAACCGGTGATCGCTTCGACCAGATCGTAGATTTTCTGACGGTCGGTGAACGCGAAGAATACCGGCGTCATGGCACCGACGTCCTGAATGAAGGTGGAGATGTACAGCAGGTGGCTGTTGATACGGAACAGTTCAGAGAGCATTACGCGGATAACTTCCACGCGCTCAGGCACTTTGATCCCGGCCAGTTTTTCAACGGCCAGCACGTAAGGCATTTCGTTCACGCAGCCGCCGAGGTACTCGATACGGTCGGTGTACGGAATGTAGCTGTGCCAGGATTGACGCTCGCCCATTTTCTCAGCACCACGGTGGTGGTAACCGATATCCGGAACACAGTCGACAATCTCTTCGCCATCCAGCTGCAGGATGATACGGAACGCACCGTGCGCAGACGGGTGGTTAGGACCGAGGTTGAGGAACATGAAGTCCTCGTTTTCGGTGCTGCGTTTCATGCCCCAGTCTTCAGGCTTGAAGGTCAGCGCTTCCATCTCCAGATCCTGCTTGGCTTTGGTCAGCTCAAACGGGTCGAATTCGGTGGCGCGAGCCGGGTAGTCTTTACGCAGCGGGTGCCCTTCCCAGGTATCCGGCATCATGATGCGACGCAGATTCGGGTGGCCCTCGATGTTGATGCCGAACATTTCCCAGGTTTCACGCTCATACCAGTTGGCGTTAGGGAAAAGTTTGGTCACCGTCGGCACATTCAGGTCGTTCTCAGACAGCGCAACCTTGAGCATGATGTCGCGGTTGCGGTCGATAGACATGAGATGGTAGAAAACGGAAAAATCCGCGGCGGGTAACCCGTCACGGTGTGTGCGCAGACGCTCGTCCATGCCGTGTAAATCAAACAGCATGACGTAAGGCTTCGGCAATCTCTTGAGGAAATCGACCACTTCCAGTAACTGTTCGCGCTTAACCCAAACAACGGGTACCCCGGTGCGGGTCGGCTGAACGGTAAAGGCATCCGGCCCAAAACGGTTGCGCAGTTCGCCAATCACCGGGTCATCGAGATGATCCCGGGTCTGCCATTCGGCAGCTTCGTGCGCGGTTAAATCGGTCATATTGTTCACCATTGCAAAAGTTCCGTGGTGACTGTTGGGCGTGGCTCCGCGCTATTAATTTTGATATGCGAAGGCTTTGTCCACTGCCCACAGGCGCAAAGTTAAATCTCGTCGGGTGTCCGCAGATTCGTCACAGCAATACGTTCGCCGCGTTTACGCTCGCGCTCAGATTGCATGTTGGCGCGATACACGCCCTGATCGCCAACCACCCATGAGAGCGGACGACGTTCTTTGCCGATGGATTCCTGCAGCAGCATCAGAGCCTGCATGTAGGCTTCCGGACGCGGCGGGCAGCCAGGGATGTAAACATCGACCGGGATAAACTTATCGACGCCCTGCACAACAGAGTAAATGTCGTACATGCCGCCAGAGTTTGCACAGGCGCCCATGGAAATAACCCACTTTGGCTCCAGCATCTGATCGTACAGACGCTGAATGACCGGGGCCATTTTGGTGAAACAGGTACCGGCAACCACCATCAGGTCAGCCTGACGCGGGGAAGCACGCAGTACTTCTGCCCCAAAACGCGCAACGTCATGCACCGCAGTGAATGACGTCACCATTTCAACGTAGCAGCAGGAAAGGCCAAAGTTGTATGGCCAGATTGAGTTCTTACGACCCCAGTTGACCATATCGTGCAGGGCATGTTCGAGCTTGCCCATGTACACGCTTTTATTTACTTCCTGCTCAAGAGGGTCGGTTACGATCTCCTGTTTTTGCAGGGGGTAACGGTCGTTCTCACCGTTAGGATCTATGCGGGTGAGCGTATAATCCATCTTATTGCCTCGCTTTTACTGCGTATGACGATTAGTGGTACTGTCGGTTTCCGGGTTAACCAGCGTGCGACGGGAACGCGTAGGCGTCCAGTCCAGCGCACCGATGCGGACGAGGTAAACCAGGCCTGCCAGTAACACTAAAATGAAAATTGCGGCTTCAACAAAGCCCACCCAACCGCTTTCGCGGATAGACGTAGACCATGCGTAAAGGTAAAGGGCTTCCACGTCAAAGATGACGAAGAACATGGCGACCAGGTAGAACTTCGCCGAGAGACGTAAGCGAGCGGAGCCCACAGAGTCGATACCCGACTCGAACGGGGTGTTCTTGCTACGCGCGCGCGCGCGACCGCCGAGATACCAACCGCCAACAAGCATCAGACAGCAGAGGCCTATGGCAATGATGAGAAATATAGCGAATGCCCAGTGATGAGCGATGACTTCAGTGGATGTTGACATACGCATTGCTTAACCAAAATAAGTAGCGCTGAAACTCTGCTCTGGCTGGCAGATGAACGCCACATGATTCATGGGGAGGAGTGAAAAAACCACATAATGTGTGCCACTAATGGCTTAAACATCTAAATGATGTGGTTTTTTACTCCTTTCTATAACCTTTTGTCAACTTTAACAAAAGTTTCCTCACATTAATTTACACCGAACACCTTTCATTAACATTAAATGCCCTTTAGCCTTTTCGCCGTGAAATGACAGAGGGAATTTACGGTTGGTGAATCGTGTCCGTCTGAGGCTTAAACACGAATTACCCTTCTATTTTGACAGGAATCGCCGGTGATTCCTCCCCCTATTGGGGAGTATTTTCTTGATCTGAGACACGCTTCTGTTAATTCACACCGTAAAACGGCAACAATCCGGCCGTTTTTTTAACATTAGCAGGAAGTTGGAAGTTGGGTTTGTAAAGAGTGACAAAGGGCGCCAGGCATTTAACAACATAATGAAAGATAAGAATAAATAAGCGAAACGGGACACATCCGCTCACTCTTTATCCACAAAAAAGGCCGCTGAACAGAATTAACGCTTCAGCGGCCTTTTTTTACACTTACAAATTGTTACCAGATAGACCGGGCCTCGTTACTCTAAATCCTTCTCGGCAACAAGGTTATCGTCTCCCCCTTCGGAGGTATATGTCCCGTACTGATACCAGGGATTATTACAGCTATCCAGCGACTGGAAAATGGCCTGTACTAGCTCGTTCGGGCTGTGGGTATTGCAGCTCAGCAGATACTCGGTGTCGGGTAACTGCGGTAATCCGTCACTTTTACCCAGCACGCGCAGTTCCGGGCTCATCATCTCCACCGGACGCGCGGTTACGCCTAATCCAGCCTTCACCGCGGCGCGTACGGCAGACAGCGTTGAGGCAACGTAGGCCAGACGCCACGGAATACGTGCGGCATTCAGGGTATCAATAATCGTGTCGCGGAACGGGCTGGGATCGTCGAGCAGCACAAGCGGGACGGGTTCGCCTGGCGGAAGCAGGTAATCTGCAGCGCAATACCAGAGCGTTGGCGAGGTGCGCAATGAAATCGCTTCAAACTGCGCCAGACGATGGGTGGTTAACACCAGATCGACTTCGCTGGCCTGCAGCATGTTGCCCATTTCGCCATGACGCTTCACGCGCACATCCAGCGCCAGCTTCGGGTAGACCGAACTGATACGGTTGAGCAAGAAAGGCAGAATGGTATCCGCTGATTCATCAGAAGAACCGATGGTTAACATCCCTTGCAGGGAACTAAACATCAGCGACGTACAGGCTTCATCGTTAAAGCGCAGAATTTTTCGCGCATAGCCCAACAGCTGAATACCGTGTTCCGTCAGCAGCTTATTTCGACCATGGCGGGCGAACAGCTCTTTACCCACCAACTGCTCAAGGCGCTGCATCTGCTGACTGACAGCAGACTGGGTACGACACACCGCAGCCGCGGCTGCTGCAAAGGTGTTCAGATCAGCGACCGCAACAAACGTTCTCAGCAGATCGAGATCGAGATTTAATATCGGACGATTTGCGTTAATCATATTTCTTCACTTACAGGTTGCGTGTGCTGACCTGCCTGGTTGATGCTGTGCTCTAAGAAAATCAGGCAATTCCTTTTGAATCATATCCCCCGGCCCGGCAAGCCGGACATATACCTGAAAGAGCGTTATTGCATTATAATTGCCTGCCTGCTTCTCTTTGAGCAGACCCCTTAGCTATATTTTCGTTTACATCTGAATGATGATTTAATTATTTCTGACACTATTATGTGAGGCTTTTCAAAAAAAGTCGTTACTTTCGCTTTGAGCTCTTAAAGAACATTCAACAATAATGATAACAATTACAGGCACATCAGACACAACAAAAACACGAGCAATAACATTAAGTTATATTGTTTTAGCAAACGCAGACATCACTTGAAAGCGGATAATCAGAGCCTGCTTACCACGGTATCCTACCGCAAAACCATTATATTTATAAGTGTTATTAGGTATTATCTTACATAAATCTTTAATTGATAATCATGATCTTTTAATAAATTAACAAACCAAAGAGACAACTTTGCAATTAATGAAATAATATTAATTATTTAAATATTCTTTCATTAACAACGCTTAACAATGTCTTCACAGAATAACGAATTTTCTCTACTCCATAGAGTAGCAAACCGTCAGCTATTGGTGGCTAAAATTTCGCCGGACATCAAAATATGCCCGACAGGATAGTCGGCGGCGCCCCACGGGAATTAAGTTAAAAATCCACACCAAGAGATAAATCACAACATTAATCACCACTACAAATACTAAACACAGTGATTTAGGCAGACGAAGCAACCAAATCGCAGACAAACAAATCACACTGACATCATGCAATGTGCAAAATATTGTCCTGCCAACCCTTCAAAACACCTGGGATGGGGAGTACCTTATTCCGTGCTGACTTCCACGGCAGGGAGTGGCAAAACTAGCGAAAAGGTCAAGATTCATGTCCCCCATCGAAAAATCCAGCAAATTAGATAATGTCTGTTATGACATCCGTGGCCCGGTACTTAAAGAAGCTAAACGTCTTGAAGAAGAAGGCAACAAGGTTCTTAAACTGAATATCGGCAACCCGGCCCCGTTCGGTTTTGACGCCCCTGACGAAATCCTCGTCGATGTGATCCGTAATCTTCCCACGGCACAGGGCTATTGCGATTCCAAGGGCCTCTATTCGGCCCGTAAGGCCATCATGCAGCACTACCAGGCGCGCGATATGCGTGACGTCACGGTAGAAGATATCTACATCGGTAACGGTGTGTCTGAGCTTATCGTTCAGGCGATGCAGGCGCTGCTCAACAGCGGCGATGAAATGCTGGTTCCGGCCCCGGATTACCCGTTATGGACGGCGGCAGTGTCACTCTCCAGCGGTAAAGCGGTGCATTACCTGTGTGATGAGTCTGCAGGCTGGTTCCCGGACCTGGACGACATTCGCAGCAAAATCACCCCGCGTACCCGTGGGATCGTGATCATTAACCCGAACAACCCCACCGGCGCGGTTTACTCTAAAGAGCTGTTGTTGGAAATCGTGGAAATCGCGCGTCAGAACAACCTGATCATTTTCGCCGACGAAATCTACGACAAGATCCTTTATGACGAAGCTCAGCACCATTCGATCGCCGCCCTGGCGCCGGATCTGCTGACCGTTACCTTTAACGGTCTGTCAAAAACCTACCGTGTGGCGGGTTTCCGTCAGGGCTGGATGGTTCTGAACGGGCCGAAGAAGCACGCTAAAGGCTATATCGAAGGTCTGGAAATGCTGGCCTCTATGCGTTTGTGCGCCAACGTTCCGGCACAGCACGCCATTCAGACGGCGCTGGGCGGTTACCAGAGCATCAGCGAGTTCATTGTGCCGGGCGGCCGCCTTTATGAGCAGCGTAACCGTGCATGGGAACTGATCAACGAAATCCCAGGCGTCAGCTGCGTGAAGCCAAATGGCGCGCTGTATATGTTCCCGAAAATCGACAGCAAGCGTTTTAATATTCACGATGACCAGAAAATGGTGCTCGATTTCCTGCTGCAGGAAAAAGTGCTGCTGGTTCAGGGCTCTGCCTTCAACTGGCCGTGGCCGGATCACGTGCGTATCGTGACCCTGCCGCGCATGGATGACCTGGAAATGTCTATCTCGCGCTTCGGCCGCTTCCTCTCCGGCTACCGCCAGGCGTAACGCCGTCGACCGCCGGGGTTTGCATCCGGCGGTCAACTCAGCGCACAATGGGTAACCTGCTGTAACGCATCAAGGACCCCAATGAGCCAGAGTCATTTCTTTGCCCATCTTTCCCGTCTGAAGTTGATCAACCGCTGGCCGCTGATGCGCAACGTGCGCACCGAAAACGTTTCCGAGCACAGTTTGCAGGTGGCGATGGTGGCCCACGCGCTGGCAGCGATTAAAAACCGCAAATTTAACGGTTCGGTGAACGCCGAGCGCATCGCTTTGCTGGCGATGTACCACGACGCGTCCGAAGTACTGACCGGTGACCTGCCGACCCCGGTAAAATACTTCAACTCGCAAATCGCGCAGGAATATAAAGCGATTGAGAAGATTGCCCAGCAGAAACTGGTCGACATGGTGCCGGAAGAACTGCGCGATATCTTCGCGCCGCTGATTGATGAACATCAATGTAGCGAGGAAGAGAGACTGTTGGTTAAACAGGCCGATGCGCTGTGTGCGTACCTGAAATGTCTGGAAGAACTTTCCGCCGGAAATAACGAATTTTTGCTGGCGAAAAGCCGTCTGGAAAAGACGCTGGAATCGCGTCGTAGCCCGGAGATGGACTACTTCATGCAGGTCTTTGTGCCGAGCTTCCAGCTTTCATTGGATGAAATCAGCCAGGATTCTCCGCTTTAATACTGAGCAGTCTGATGCCCTCACCCCGGCCCTCTCCCACGGGGAGAGGGAGAAAAGCACAGCCGCCGGGGAATTTAATCAGAACGGGAACAGCACCGGGATCAGCACCACGCAGACCACCATTACCAACACCGTGAAAGGTACTCCAATCTTCACAAAATCACTGAAGCTGTATTTCCCAGGCCCCAGCACCAGCGTGTTAACCGGTGAAGATACTGGCGTCATAAACGCCGCCGAGGCCGCCATCGCCACCATCATCGCAAATGGATAAGGCGACACGCCCATCGATTTTGCCGCGGCCAGCGCAATCGGCGCCATTAGCACCGCGGTAGCAGTGTTGGAAATAAACAGGCCAATCGTGGCGCACATCACGAACAGACAGATCAGCATCAGATACGGCCCCTGCCCGCCGCCCACTTCCATCAGCCCTTTCACCACTAAATCAACGCCGCCGGTTTTTTGCAGGGCGAGCGCAAACGGCATCATCCCAACAATCAAAATAATGCTCGGCCAGTGAATGGCTTTATAGGCGCTTTCGGCGTTGATGCAGCGGAATTTCCCCATCAGCAAACAGGAAATGATTGCGGCTATCGGGTTAGGAATTTCGTCCGTCAGCATCAGAGCAACCATCAAGACCAGGCAGAAAATGGCATGTGGCGCCTGACTGTGTGCCGGGGAGGCGTCGTTAACTTCGATCGGCATGTTATGCACCACAAAATCACGCCCACGCTGTGAAAGCTGCGCGATCTGCTTCCAGTTGCCGACCACCAGCAGAATGTCACCCAGAACGATAGTTTCATCCACTACCGCGCCGTCGACGGCTTTAGCGTCGCGTTTCATGCCCACCACATTCAGCCCAAAGCGGGTGCGAAATTCCATTTCCCGCACCGTTTTACCGACCAGTTCTGAATCCGGGATCAACGATACTTCGGCCATGCCGACATCCAGCGCCTGATCGGAGAAATACTCGCCGCGCAGCACCATCGGCTCCAGCAGCTGTTCGGTGCAAAACTGGCGCAGATCGACATCTGCCGCTGACATATCAATCAGCAGGACGTCACGCGCATGGAACTCCGACACGCCGTTAACGTTGACAATCACCCTGCGAAAACGCCGCCAGCGCTCCACGCCAATCACGTTTGCGCCGTAGCGCTCACGCAGCTTGAGGTCATCCAGACGCTGCCCGACCAGCGGCGAGCCCGGACGAATAGCCAGTCGGCGCGCCCGCCCATTCAGGCGATACTCTTTGATTAAATCGCGAAAGGTGCGGCGTTTATCGTGCTTTTGATTTTCGTCGACGCCGGGAAGCATAAAACGCACCAGCAGCATATACGCAATGCCGAGCAGCAGAACCACCAGGCCAATCGGCGTGACACTGAAGAAGCTGAAACCTTGCAGACCTTCGCGGAGCAGTTCGCTGTTAATCACCAGGTTAGGCGGCGTGGCGACCAGGGTCATCATGCCACTGATTAGCCCGGCAAAACTCAACGGCATCATTAAGCGCGACGGCGAGGTGTTCATGCGCATGCAGACGCTGAGTACCACCGGAATGAAGATAGCCACCACGCCGGTGGAGCTCATGAACGCGCCAAGTCCTGCCACCGTCAGCATCAGGAACACCAGCATTTTGATTTCGCTGTTGCCCGCCACTTTCACCAGCCACGAGCCCATACTGGTGGCAACGCCGGTGCGCACGAGTCCGTCGCCGATGATAAACAGCGCGGCGATAAGGATAACGTTAGGATCGCTGAAGCCGGAAAAGGCTTCGCTGAGGGTGAGTGTCCCGCTCATTACAAAGGCAACAATAACCAGCAGGGCGACGGCATCCATGCGCACTTTACCGGTGGCGAAAAGCAGCACCGCCATCGCCAGCAGGCATAACACCCAGATCAATTCACTGTTCACAACATGTCCTTGTCAGAAGAGAGTGAGAATTGTGGCATAAAAAAGCCCCGCCGAAGCGAGGCCAGATCATGCGTTTAGTCTTTCAGACGCACATCCACCGTGCCATCAGGCTGCCGGCGAATGCTCAACGCTTCGAGGGTGGTCAACACGAAATCCGCTTCGCTTAACCGCGGCGCATCGCCGGGCACGTTAACGGCAATGACGTGACAGCCTGCCGAGAGACCAGAAAGCATTCCCGCCGCCGCGTCTTCGACAACTGCGCATTCTGCCGGGGCTAAACCCAACAGTTCTGCACCGAGCAGATACGCATCCGGTTCCGGTTTACCGCGTTTTACCTGTTCAGCGGTGACGAACACTTTCGCCTCCGGCAGGCCCGCGGCGCGGTGACGCGCATGCGCTACGGGAACGGAGCCTGAGGTGACAATCGCCCATGGAATGCCGGCGTCATCCAGATGATTCAACAGCGCCAATGCGCCCGGCAACGCAGTGATCCCGGCGGTGTCTTCAGACTCCATTTGCTCGAGCCAGCTGAACTCCACCTGAATTTCCGCTTCGGTGCGGCCTGGCAGGAAGTGGCGCAGAGAAGTAATTGCCTGCTTACCGTGAATAAAATTCAGGACTTCGCTGTGGCTCAAACCGTGTCGGTCAGCCCAGTGACACCACGAACGTTCCACAACCGGCAGCGAATCCACCAGCGTACCGTCGAGATCAAACAAAAAGCCTTTGCACTGCACGGCGGCCTCCATCAGGCATTGATAATCTGATTAATTTCGTTGCTGCTCAGGTGATACTGGCGCGGACACGCGTGCCATGCGCTGAGCATACGTTGGTATTTTTCCCACATTGGGGTCTGGGCGTTGAAGCCGTGAGTACCGGCATCGAAATGGGTGTAACGGCCTTCGGTATTAACCATAAAACGCACGTAGCCAAGATAGCGAGCTTCGGTTGCGGCATCGAAGCCGAGGAACGTCACGCGACGTTCGTCCACGCTGTCTACGTCTTTGAGGTTGGTCCAGGAAACGTGCAGCGCGTGGTACATCTCCATGATATCGATGATCACCCGGCAGGTTTCTTCGGTCAGCTGGCCAAATTCACGATCCAGTTCGCGCATTTGCAGGCCGTAGCCACGTTCGATGATCGTCTGCAGGCGGCGGTAACGCTCGGCGTTGTCGGGATCCATCATGGTCATCATTTTATACTGATTCGACAAAATCAGACGTTGAGCGTTGGTCATTTCCATTTTCGACTCCTGTTGCGCGTACGCATGAAAAAAGAGGGCTTACAAAGTGTATGCCCTCTTTTATATGCGTTTTTGATAGTTAATTACAAATCATCAAGGAAAGTTTTATCCAGTTGTTTGAACGCGCGCTTAAGCGTGTCAGCTAACGCCTGGTAGTCTGGCTTACCTTCAAAGGGTGCCAGCACCTGGCCTGACTCCTGCAACTTTCCGCGCACTTCATAGAACCAGCTTAAAATCGTTGGCGGCAGCGGAGTGGCGGAACGCTTGCCCAGCCACCATAATCCTTGCATCGGCAGACTCAGCGCAAACAGCGCGGTCGCAACGGCCGGGCCAAGCTGCCCGCCAAGGGCGATTTGCCAGCACAACGTAAATACCGCAACCGGCGGCATGAAGCGAATAGCGTGGCGGGTGGCACGGATGACGCGATTTTCAACAAACATCGGTGCCAGGCGTTTTTCCATCGGCCACGTCTTTGCGTAGTGCTGCCCACGGCGGAACGAACTGAAAAAGTTTACCGGGCGGTTCTCGGGTGTCGACATGGCGTTACCTCAACTTCACAGATAAAAAATCAAAATTTCGTGCAAAACAACAACTATGCATGACAACGTTCAAAACATTTTGGCAATAAAGGCGGCATTCAGGTATCCTGTGCGGCCTGAGATGGGCGTAGACCCACTCTCGCGGTTCGTCAAATTATTGCACATTCTGCCATCGGTTGAAAATTGTGCAAAACTGAAGGATGAATCACCCGAATATCTTTCATCATGCCTGCTAAAAGTATCGAGCATGATGTTAATCATAAATGTCAGCGTCATCATGCGCTACGCTCTTTGACTCACTGACGTTTTTTTAGCCACATAAGATTAATAGGTACTTCCATGTCGAGTAAGTTAGTACTGGTTCTGAACTGCGGTAGCTCCTCACTGAAATTCGCTGTCATCGACGCGATCAACGGTGAAGAATACCTCTCTGGTTTGGCCGAATGTTTCCATCTCCCTGAAGCACGTCTGAAATGGAAAATGGACGGCGCCAAACAAGAAGCGGCTTTAGGTGCAGGCGCCGCTCACAGTGAAGCGCTTAACTTTATCGTTAACACTATTCTGGCACAAAAACCAGAACTGTCAGCACAGCTCACTGCCATCGGTCACCGTGTTGTTCACGGCGGCGAAAAGTACACCGGCTCTGTGGTTATCGACGATTCCGTTATTCAGGGTATCAAAGATGCAGCCTCTTTTGCACCGCTGCACAACCCAGCACACCTGATCGGCATCGCGGAAGCGCTGAAATCCTTCCCGAACCTGAAAAACAAAAACGTTGCTGTCTTCGACACCGCGTTCCATCAGACCATGCCGGAAGAGTCTTACCTGTATGCTCTGCCGTACAGCCTGTACAAAGAACACGGCGTTCGTCGCTATGGCGCACACGGCACCAGCCACTTCTTCGTGACTCAGGAAGCCGCTAAAGTTCTGAACAAACCGGTTGAAGAACTGAACATCATTACTTGCCACCTGGGCAACGGTGGTTCTGTTTCTGCTATCCGTAACGGCGAATGTGTTGATACTTCTATGGGTCTGACCCCACTGGAAGGTCTGGTCATGGGCACCCGTTCTGGTGACATCGACCCGGCAATCATCTTCCATCTGCACGACACCCTGGGCATGAGCGTTGATGCAATCAACAAAATGCTGACCAAAGAGTCTGGCCTCCTGGGTCTGACCGAAGTCACCAGCGACTGCCGTTATGTTGAAGATAACTACGACACCAAAGCTGACGCTAAACGTGCAATGGACGTTTACTGCCACCGTCTGGCGAAATACATCGGTTCTTACACCGCGCTGATGGATGGTCGTCTGGATGCTGTTGTCTTCACCGGTGGTATCGGCGAAAACGCCGCGATGGTTCGCGAACTGTCCCTGGGCAAACTGGGCGTTCTGGGCTTCGAAGTTGATCACGATCGCAACCTGGCTGCCCGCTTCGGCAAGTCTGGCTTCATCAACAAAGAAGGCACCCGCCCTGCCGTGGTCATCCCGACCAACGAAGAATTGGTCATCGCACAAGACGCTGCTCGTCTGACTGCCTGATTCCACACCGCCAGCCTCGCTGGCGGTGCTGTTTTGGATCCCGCCAACCCCTGGCGGTAACGAAAGAGGATAAATCGTGTCCCGTACAATTATGCTGATCCCTACCGGAACCAGCGTCGGTCTGACCAGCGTCAGCCTTGGCGTCATCCGCGCTATGGAACGCAAAGGCGTTCGTCTGAGCGTCTTTAAGCCAATCGCCCAGCCGCGTGCCGGTGGCGATGCGCCAGACCAGACCACGACTATCGTGCGTGCTAACTCCAATCTGCCAGCAGCTGAACCGCTGAAGATGAGTCACGTTGAATCTCTGCTCTCCAGCAACCAGAATGACGTGCTGATGGAAGAGATCATCGCTAACTACCACGCGAACACTCAGGATGCTGAAGTGGTACTGGTTGAAGGCCTGGTCCCGACCCGTAAACACCAGTTTGCACAGTCCCTGAACTACGAGATTGCTAAGACGCTGAACGCGGAAATCGTGTTCGTCATGTCTCAGGGCACCGATACTCAGGAAGGCCTGAAAGAGCGTATCGAACTGACCCGTAGCAGCTTCGGCGGCGCGAAAAACACCAACATTACCGGCGTTATCGTTAACAAACTGAACGCACCGGTCGATGAACAGGGCCGTACTCGTCCTGACCTGTCTGAAATTTTCGACGACTCTTCCACTGCGAAAGTTGTGAAAATCAATCCGGCAGACCTGGCAGCGTCTAGCCCGCTTCCAATGCTGGGCGCGGTGCCATGGAGCTTTGATCTGATTGCCACTCGTGCAATTGATATGGCTCGTCACCTGAATGCGACCATTGTCAACGAAGGCGACATCAACACCCGTCGCGTGAAGTCCGTGACCTTCTGTGCGCGCAGCATTCCGCACATGCTGGAACACTTCCGCGCTGGCTCTCTGCTGGTGACGTCCGCAGACCGTCCAGACGTGCTGGTTGCCGCATGCCTGGCAGCAATGAATGGCGTTGAAATCGGTGCCATCCTGCTGACCGGTGCTTATGAAATGGATGCACGCGTGAGCAAGCTGTGTGAACGTGCGTTCGCGACTGGCCTGCCTGTGTTCATGGTAAACACCAACACCTGGCAGACGTCCCTGAGCCTGCAGAGCTTCAACCTCGAAGTGCCGGCTGATGACCATGCACGTATCGAGAAAGTGCAGGAATATGTGGCTAGCCACATCGATGCCAACTGGATCGAATCCCTGACTGCAACGTCCGAGCGTAGCCGTCGTCTGTCTCCGCCAGCGTTCCGCTACCAGCTGACCGAGCTGGCGCGTAAAGCGGGCAAACGCGTTGTTCTGCCTGAAGGCGATGAACCACGTACCGTGAAAGCAGCGGCTATCTGTGCAGAGCGCGGCATCGCGACCTGTGTGCTGCTGGGCAACCCTGAAGAAATCAATCGCGTTGCGGCTGACCAGGGCGTTGAACTGGGCGCTGGCATCGAAATCGTTGATCCGGAAGTGGTACGTGAAAGCTACGTTGCACGCCTGGTCGAACTGCGTAAGAGCAAGGGCATGACTGAAGCCGTGGCTCGCGAGCAGCTGGAAGACAACGTAGTGCTCGGCACCATGATGCTTGAGCAGGACGAAGTTGACGGTCTGGTATCTGGTGCGGTTCACACCACCGCCAACACCATCCGTCCACCGCTGCAGTTGATCAAAACTGCGCCGAACAGCTCACTGGTTTCTTCTGTGTTCTTCATGCTGCTGCCTGAACAGGTTTATGTTTACGGTGACTGCGCGATCAACCCGGACCCCACTGCTGAGCAGCTGGCCGAAATCGCTATCCAGTCTGCGGATTCCGCAGCTGCATTCGGTATCGACCCGCGCGTAGCAATGCTCTCCTACTCCACCGGGACTTCAGGCCAGGGTAGCGACGTTGAGAAAGTGCGTGAAGCAACCCGCATCGCACAGGAAAAACGTCCAGACCTGGTTATCGACGGCCCGCTGCAGTATGACGCCGCGGTAATGGCTGACGTTGCGAAATCCAAAGCGCCAAACTCTCCGGTTGCAGGTCGCGCTACCGTGTTCATCTTCCCAGACCTGAACACCGGTAACACCACCTACAAAGCGGTACAGCGTTCAGCCGACCTGATCTCCATCGGGCCGATGCTGCAGGGTATGCGCAAACCAGTCAACGACCTGTCTCGTGGCGCGCTAGTAGACGATATCGTCTACACCATCGCCCTGACCGCGATCCAGTCGTCCCAGCAGGACTAATCCTCCGCTGAAATGCAAAAGGCAGCCAAATGGCTGCCTTTTTTATTACTTAAGTTTGGCTATAGAGACAGTCTCTGAGGCATGAGGCACCCTGCTGGTGCGCCTCAATGATGAGTGAGATGTTTGTTAACCCCGCCACGCCGCAAAACGATGTTTACGGGACAGCGGCTTAAACGTTACTCGGTCTCTTCTTCTTTCGATGCGTCTTTTGACGTGTCTTTCGCGCCTTCGTTCTTGGCATTGCGGGTCATCCACAGCGCCAGAGCCTTCAGTGAGTCATTGGTGAATTCATCGCAACGCGCAGTTATCTCTTCCGGCGTCAGCCAGCAGACTTCGCTCACTTCTTCTTCCTGCAACGCAAACGGGCCGTGAGATACACAGCTGAATAGGCTGCCCCACACGCGGCAATGTTTGTCTTCGAAGTAGAATTGCCCGTGGTCTGCAAACGGCACGCCTGCAATTCCCAGCTCTTCTTCTGCTTCGCGACGCGCTGAGTCGAGCAGCTGCTCGTCAGACTGCACCACGCCGCCCGCGGTGGCATCCAGCATACCCGGCATAAAATCTTTGGTTTCGGTCCGACGCTGTACGAGAATTTTTCCCATGCCGTCATGAACTACAATGTAGGTCGCGCGATGACGCAGACACTGCGCACGCATTTGCTCACGGCTGGACTGTGCGATGACCTCGTTGTCTTCGTTGACGATATCCACCCATTCTGTGCTTGCCAAATTCTGCTCCACCATCGGAAAACCTTCTCTTTATTACGCTCTCGCGGCGCGTTTACAGTTGTCGGGTAAATTACGGATTAATTGCGACCTCTGCAATAACCCGTTGATCATTGAGTGCTAAAACCCGCAATTTATTGTCTTCCATCATACCGTAGCTGGCGCTATAGCCCCCTTTCGGAATGCTGACGGAGCCCGGGTTGAAGTGGAAAATGTCACCTCGACGTTCAGCAACCGGAATATGAGTATGACCATAAACCAGCACATCGCCAGCCGCGAGGGACGGCAGATTGTCAGGACCAAACAGATGTCCGTGAGTCAAAAACAGACGCTGTTCAGCGGTCAATACCTGCTGCCATGGTGCGGTGATGGGAAAATGCAGCAACATCTGGTCCACTTCACTGTCGCAGTTCCCACGTACTGCAATAATCCGCTCTGCCTGGGTATTTAAACATTCGGCAACCTCAGCTGGCGCATAGCCTTCAGGCAACGCGTTACGCGGGCCATGATTTAACACGTCGCCCAAAATGACCAGATATCTGGCGTCACTCTCTGCAAACAGTGACAGTACGCGTTCAGCGGCGGGCAAAGACCCGTGAATATCTGATGCAAACATCAGCTTCATCAATCATTCCTCCACAAAAAACCGCACTATCATAGCGGATTATTGCGCCCGGTTCAGCCTGCGTGTTTTGCCGAGAGCGCAAGGAAACGCTGAACGGACGCTCGCTGCCACTGGAAGGAAGCATAATCGATCAACGGCTCCGGGACATCATCCCCGTTCAGCACCAGACGATTAATCATTAGCGCCAGGTCGGTATCCGCCACAGACCATTCGCCAAACAGATTTGGCTTCCCGTGAGCCAGCAACGCGCTTGCGGTTTCGTACAGTTTCGCCGCGGCTTTTTCCCCTGCATGGCTAAGTGCCGGTTTCTTCACTCCGCCAAAGACAACATCCGTAGAACGTTCTTCCCGGATGGGCATTAAATCGCTGCGTATCCAGGCCTGAATCTGCCGGGCGCGGGCGCGCTTTTCGATATCATGCGGATACAGGCGTTCCCACTGCGGCGGGGCGAAACGCTCATCAAGGTATTCGGTAATAGCTGAAGACTCTGTCAGTTCGAACGTATCGACCTCCAGCAGCGGTACCCGGCGGGTTAAGCCGTAGCCCTTCCAGTCAGATTGCAGATGTTCACCCTTTGCCAAATCGACGGTTTTCAGACTGAACGCCAGCCCTTTTTCCTGCAAAGCGACATACACGGACATCACATACGGCGAGTAAAAACGGTTATCAGACCACAGCGTAATTACGGGACGAGTCATAGCTTCCTCAACGGTTTGCAGGTGAAAACGTCAACATATCGCGTCTTTGACAGGCTGTCACTTGATGAAAACTCACACAATTGACTTAACCACCTATACTCGAAAAGTCATGTTAATAGCCCAGGTCCAGGAGTTAAAATGATTGACCTCTATTACGCCCCTACCCCTAACGGCCATAAAATCACATTGTTTCTGGAAGAAGCACAGCTCGCTTACCGGCTGATCCGCGTGGATATCAGTAAGGGCGATCAGTTTCGCCCGGAATTTCTTACAGTGTCGCCTAATAATAAAATCCCGGCCATTGTCGATCACGTTCCTGCGGACGGCGGAGCTCCTTTCAGCCTGTTTGAGTCCGGTGAAATTTTGCTGTATCTGGCCGATAAGTCAGGAAAACTGCTGAGTGGTGAACTTCGCGAGCGCCATGTAATACTTCAGTGGCTGTTCTGGCAAGTTGGCGGTCTGGGACCGATGCTGGGGCAGAATCATCATTTCAACCACTTCGCACCCCAGCCGGTACCTTACGCTATTGAGCGGTATCAGGTTGAAACCCTGCGGCTTTATAACGTTTTAAACAAGCGGCTGAGTACTTCACCCTGGCTCGGCGGCGAACATTACAGCATTGCCGATATCGCCTGTTGGCCGTGGGTTAACGCCCATCTACGGCAGCGCATAGACTTGCAAAACTTCCCGGCAGTGAACAACTGGTTTGAACGGATACGCCAGCGACCGGCAACTGAACGCGCCATGCAGAAGGCCCAGGCGAATTAATGGCACTTTGTGTATTATGATTGGGATAATAACAAGGAGGAAGCCTGCAATGTCCCAGCCAGACGCCATTATACGTATCAAGAACCTGCGCCTGCGTACCTATATCGGTATCAAAGACGAAGAGATAGCTAATCGTCAGGATATCGTCATCAATGTGGCTATCCACTATGGTGCGGAAAACTCTCGCAATAGCGAAGACATCAACGATGCGCTGAACTACCGCACAATCACTAAATGCATTATTCAGCATGTGGAGAATAACCGGTTCTCTTTACTGGAAAAATTAACTCAGGATGTGCTCAACATCGCATGCGAACATCACTGGGTCACATATGCTGAAGTAGAAATCGACAAACTTCACGCGCTGCGATATGCCGATTCTGTCTCCATGACCATGAGCTGGCGAGGCTAAGCGCAATCCGGAGGTGGCATGAAGATCCTGATTACCGGCGGTACTGGCCTGATTGGCCGTCATCTGATCCCACGTCTGCTTGAGCTGGGGCACAACGTGATTGTTGTTACGCGCAGCCCGGAGAAAGCACGTCAGCAATTGGATGCCCGCGTTGAACTCTGGAAGGGGCTCAACGAGCGCAGCACGCTGGACGGTATCGACGCGGTAATTAATCTTGCCGGCGAACCTATCGCCGACAAACGCTGGACCGAAGAGCAAAAACAGCGGTTGTGCAACAGCCGCTGGCACATCACCCAAAAGCTGGTTGAGCTGTTTGCCGCAAGCACTCAGCCGCCGGCCGTGCTGATTTCCGGTTCTGCCGCAGGATATTACGGCGATCTCGGTGAAGTGGTGGTGACGGAAGAAGAACCGCCGCATAACGAATTCACCCATAAACTCTGCGCGCGATGGGAGCAAATTGCCTGCGAAGCGCAAAGCGAGCACACCCGCGTTTGTTTGCTGCGTACTGGTGTGGTTCTGGCGCCTAAAGGAGGGATCCTCGGCAAAATGGTGCCACCTTTCAAACTCGGTCTCGGTGGCCCTATCGGCACGGGTCGTCAATATCTGGCGTGGATCCATATCGACGATATGGTTAACGGAATTATTTGGCTGTTGGATAACGATCTGCGCGGCCCGTTCAACATGGTTTCACCTTATCCTGTCCGTAACGAACAATTCGCGCATGCACTTGGCCATGCGCTGCATCGTCCGGCGGTACTGCGAGCCCCTGCAACCGCCGTCAGGCTGCTGATGGGGGAATCTTCGGTGCTGGTCCTGGGTGGGCAACGCGCGCTGCCTAAGCGCCTTGAAGAGTCCGGTTTCGGCTTTCGCTGGTACGATCTTGAAGAAGCGTTGAGCGACGTTCTGCCTTAACCCCCTTTCCCGCATTGATCACCTTCAATTGTACCTTCCGGCGCGACGATTTCAGTCTCGCTGGAAGACCGTCTTTTTACCGCAGGCTGCGATGATGCTCTGGTCTGCTTTTACGGCACTGCCGTGCATCTCGAATTCGATCGTAATGCAGAAAGCCTGGCACTGGCGCACGGTTGTTGACTGGCTGGCGAGTGAAGGTCGCATTCCGCCTGACTCGCCGCTCATTGACAATGCACACATTCTCGACAGTATGAACCTGGCATTGCAGCTTCGTTCTTCGCTCGAAAAGAGAACGGTGATGCATTACCTGCACCAACTGGAACACAAAAGTACTGCATCTTCGCCTTAAAATCAGGAGACACCATGCCGACATTGCTTACCTCACGCCTGACGCTTTCCTCATTGTCTGAAAACGACTGGCCCTGTTTTCTGGCGCTGCGCAGCAACCCACAGGTAATGCGATTTATGGGGGTTCCGCTCTCAGAAGCAGAACTGCGCCTGAAGTTCACTTCCCGGCTTTCAGGCAATGTTTTCGCGATACATGAACGCGAAGGTGAATGCGTGGGCGATATTGGGCTGCAGGTCAGCACGCATAACGCTCAGGAAGCGGATATCGGTTACGCGTTGCTGCCTCATGCGCAGGGCAAAGGTTACGCGCAGGAAGTCCTGACGGCCATTTGCGAATATGGTTTTTCCACACTCGGGTTGCAGGCAATTAACGCATGGGTATTGGCTGGTAACGTGGGATCGGTGCGGTTGCTGGAAAAGCTCGGCTTTAACCGCACGCAGGTGCTGGAAAAGGCTTTCGACATTAACGGTGAGTTGCACGACGATTGGGTGTATCGACTGGAACGGTAAACATCCCCTCACCCGCGCTGGGCGAGGGAAACGGCTTATTTCAACGAGCCTTTCAGGAACTGCTGTAGGCGTGGGCTTTTCGGGCTTCCGAAGACATCATCCGGATGGCCTTCTTCTTCAATCAGCCCCTGATGCAGGAAAATCACGTGGGACGACACATCGCGGGCAAAGCCCATTTCATGCGTCACCACCACCATGGTTTTCCCCTCTTCCGCCAGCTTCTGCATGATGCGCAGCACTTCGCCAACAAGTTCCGGGTCAAGTGCGGAGGTGGGTTCATCAAACAGCAGTACTTCCGGTTCCATCGCCAGCGCGCGGGCAATAGACACACGCTGCTGCTGGCCGCCGGAGAGGTGAACCGGATATTTAATTTGCTGACGCTCGTCGATACCCACTTTCGCGAGATATTTTACCGCGCGTTCACGGGCTTCCTGCTTGCTGAGGCCAAGAACCTGAATCGGTGCTTCCATGACGTTTTCCAGCACCGTCATGTGGCTCCACAAGTTGAAGTGCTGGAACACCATGGTCAAACGCGTACGCAGCAGGCGCAGCTGGTTTTTATCCGCCACTTTCAACTGACCGTCTTTATCCCGCACCAGGCCGATATTCTGCCCGCTGACGACAATATTCCCTTCGCTTGGCTTTTCGAGGAAATTAATGCAACGCAGGAAGGTACTTTTTCCGGAACCGGACGAGCCAATAATACTGATCACATCACCGGCGTTGGCCTTCAGTGACACCCCTTTCAGCACTTCATGTTCGCCGTAGCGCTTGTGCAGGTCGATAACGTTTAATTTATTGTCAGGCATGATGTTCTCAGTGTGTCGAAGAGGGTTTCACATGTTGCAGCCAGCGTTTTTCCGCCTTGCGGAACAGGCTAATCAGCACATAAGAGATAATCAGATACAGCACCGCCGCAATCCCAAACGCGGTAAACGGCTGGTAAGTGGCAGAGTTAATATCACGGGCGATTTTCAGCAAATCCGGCACGGTAGCCGTAAACGCCAGCGCCGTGGAGTGGAGCATCAAAATCACTTCGTTGCTGTAGGCGGGGAGCGCGATACGCAGCGCCGACGGCAAAATGATACAGCGATAAAGCTTCACGCCGGAAAAACCGTAGGCGCGCGCGGCCTCCACTTCTCCCGCTGGCACAGAGCGAATGGCCCCGGCAAAAATTTCCGTGGTGTACGCACAGGTGTTGAGCGTCAGCGCCAGCACCGTACAGTTCAGGCCGCTGCGGAAAAAGGCATTGAGCAATTCGGTGCCTTTGACTATCTCAAGCGTGTACATCCCGGAATAAAACACCAGCAGCTGCACATACAACGGCGTGCCGCGGAAGATGTAGGTGAACAGCCAAATCGGGAACTGAATGAATTTATTGCTGGATACGCGACCAATCGCCAAAAACACCGCCAGAATGCCGCCCATCAGCACTGAAGAAATCAGCAGCCAAAGGGTGATGGCCACGCCGGTCAGGCGATAGCCGTCGGTCCACAGCAGGGACTTCCAGTATTCGTGAATAATATCAATCACAGGTCAGCCCTCTTCACACCCACGGAATAACGACGCTCGAGCAGAAGCAGCACTCCATTGGATACCGTCGTGAATACCAGATAAATCAGGCCGCAGACGATGGCGAAGTAGAACGGCTCCCAGGTGCTTTTCCCTGCGAGCTGCGTCGCTTTGACCACGTCTTCCAGGCCCAGCAAAGACACCAAAGCGGTTGCTTTGAGGATAACCTGCCAGTTGTTGCCAATCCCCGGTAGTGCAAATCGCATCATTGCCGGAAACAGAATACGCACAAACGTCTGGCGGCGAGTAAAACCGAAGGCGGTCGCTGCTTCAATGTGGCCTTTGGGTACAGCCATAAATGCACCGCGGAACGTTTCGGTGAAGTAGGCTCCGTAGATAAAACCAAGGGTAATGATACCGGCGATCATTGGGTCGATATCAAACTGTGCCACACCCAGCGCATCGGTAATGCTGTTGAGTACAATTTGCAGACCGTAGAAAATCAGCAACATCAGCACCAGATCCGGTACGCCACGAATTAACGTGGTATAGCCTTCAAAAATCAGCGCCACTGCACGATTACCGGAAAGTTTGCCCGCAGCGCCTGCCAAACCGATAAGCACGGCCAGCACTACGGAGCTGAGGGCCAGCTCAAGGGTGACCAGGGCCCCCTGAAATATCACTTGTGAAAACCCGTACAGCATTGAGCCTGTCCTGTCAGTCCTGCGCCGCTGGCCCCGGGAACGTCGGAGTCAGCGGCACAAACAGCGATTACTCGCCGTATACGTTAAAATCGAAATACTTCTTCGCCAGCGTGTCGTAGGTGCCGTCAGCACGCATCTCAGCAAAGGCTTTATTCAGGGCAGCACGCAGTTCGTTATCCTCTTTACGCAGGCCCATACCGGTACCAACGCCGAACAGTTTTTCATCCTTAATGGACGGGCCGCCAAACTGATAATCTTTACCGACAGGCTGCTTGAGGAAGCCTTCGCTTGCCGCCACTTCATCCTGGAATGCGGCATCAATACGCCCGGCCGTCAGGTCAGAATAGATATTATCCTGGCCCTGGTAGGAGACGATTTCGATGCCTTTTGGTGCCCAGTGCTCCTTGCCGTAAGTTTCCTGCGTGGTGCCTTGCAGGACGCCCACACGCTTGCCTTTCAGGGTATTGAGATCAGGCGTAACCGGGCTGCCTTTTTTAACGACCAGGCGGGAATCTGCGGCATAGAGTTTGTCCGTGAAGGCAATCTGCTGCTGGCGTTTTTCCGTAATGGAGAGTGAGGACATAATGGCGTCGATTTTCTTCGCCTGCAGAGACGGGATCAGCGCATCCAGCGGGTTCTCAACAAAGGTACATTGCGCTTTAATTCGCTTACACAGCTCTTTTGCCAGATCGATGTCAAAACCCACTAACTCGCCCTGCGCATTCTTGGATTCGAAGGGGGCATAAGTCGGATCTGTGCCAATACGAACTTTCGATGGAATGGCTGCGAAAACCGTAGAAACGCTGGAAAGTGCCAACGCAAGAGAAAGAGACAACGCCAGTTTTTTCATAACTATCCTCAACAGACTGTCATTTAACGGGTAATCAGAAGTATCAAGAACAGTTATCGTGCCACCTTTTATGCGGATAAGGCAAAAGGTTATCGGGGCATATACGCAATTTTTTGCATCAATATTGCTTAACTATGCAATTGCGCACCATTTTGGTGCATTTCTTGCACCAGTAATAAGCATGATGTCGTTATGCCACACATGTATAGATAACTGCTCAGCCCGAAAGGCCCGGTTTACCGGGCCAATGCAGTCTTAGTCACCGTAGACGTTGAAGTCGAAATACTTCTTCGCCATCTTGTCGTAGGTGCCATCTTTACGCAGTCCGTCGAGTGCTTTGTCGAAGGCTGCTTTCAGCTCGGTATCGTCTTTACGCAGACCCACGCCGGTGCCATCGCCAAAGTATTTCTTATCTTTAACTGATGGGCCCGCAAAGGCGTAATCTTTACCGGCTGGCTGTTTCAGGAAGCCTTCGCTGGCGGCGACTTCGTCCTGGAAGGCAGCGTCGAGACGTCCTGCGGAGAGGTCAGAATAGATAAGATCCTGGTTCTGATAGGCCACCACATCGATGCCTTTGCTACGCCAGTTTTCATTGGCATAGGTTTCCTGAGTAGAGCCTTGCAGCACACCCACGTGTTTGCCTTTCAGTGAATCAAGCGTTGGGACAATCGGAGAACCTTTGGCGGCGATAAGACGAGAGTCAGCGGCGTACAGCTTGTCAGAGAAACCGATTTCCTGCTGGCGCTTTTCGGTGATCGACAAAGAGGAGATGATGGCGTCGATTTTCTTCGCCTTCAGAGACGGGATAAGAGAGTCAAAATCGATGCCAACCCAGGTACATTTCACCTGCATGCGCTTGCACATCTCTTTACCCAAATCGATATCAAAGCCGACGAAATCCCCTTTCGCATCCTTGGATGAGAACGGTGCGTAAGTGGCGTCAGTACCGATACGAACAGTTTGCGGCAGCGCGGCAAATACGCTGGAAGCACTGCTGATCCCCAGCATTAAAGAGAGAGCCAGAACCGTCTTCTTCATACATTACCCTTAAGTGTCGTGATGCAGTTGCGTGTTATGTAATCAATCGTGTTGTGTGTTGCCAGACTGCCCTGCACGTTTTATGCCACCTAAACATCTGCTCAAAAAAACAGCGTTAAATGTGTTAATGAATAGTTGCAGAGTTGTCTTGGAATTGAAAGATAACAGCTCTAACGGATAAACCGCAGCGCTAAACAGCGAAATGAGGGATTAAATGTTGAGGATTTGATCGGGATTGCAAAATCGTTGGACGACCACGCATGCACCAAAAAGATGCACTATCTTAGTGCGCCTATTCCGCGCCCTGCCAGCGGGTGAACAGCTCTTTTGGCAAAGTGATATCAAACTGATCCAATACGCGATTAACCGTTTGATCAATCACGTCATCCAGCGTTTGCGGCCGGTGATAAAACGCCGGAACCGGCGGCATAATGATCGCGCCAATTTCAGCCGCCTGCGTCATCAGTCGCAAATGCCCCAGATGCAGCGGTGTTTCACGTACGCAAAGCACCAGACGACGGCGCTCTTTCAGCACCACGTCAGCGGCGCGGGTCAGTAAACCATCCGTATAGCTGTGGACGATGCCTGAGAGGGTTTTTATGGAGCATGGCAGGATAACCATTCCGTCGGTTTTAAACGAACCCGAAGAGATACTGGCGGCGATATCACGCGCATCGTGAACAACATTGGCGAGTGCCTGCACTTCACGTAAAGAAAAATCAGTTTCGAGAGCCAGCGTCTGTCGCGCGGCCTGACTCATCACCAAATGGGTTTCCACCTCTGCGACATCGCGCAGCACCTGCAACAGCCTAACGCCATAAATAGCGCCGCTGGCACCGGAAATTCCAATAATGAGTCGTTTCATGATTCCGCCCTGTCTTCGTACTGGGCCTGACTTTGCCGGAATTTAGAGGGAGTTGCAAGGAAAGACGCCCTCTCAGCGCGAGAGGGCGTGGAGACGATTAACCTTCGTTATGCATCTCAAGGCTTTCGACCTCGTTCTGACGCGCCAGCGCTTTGCTGTCATCATTACGCAGGGTGTCGAGATAATCGAGGTATTGTTGGTTCACGTCTTTGGTGACGTATACGCCGTTGAATACTGAGCATTCAAACTGCTGAATATCCGGATTCTCAGCGCGAACCGCGTCAATCAGATCGTTCAGATCCTGGAAAATCAAACCGTCGGCGCCGATAATCTGGCGGATCTCATCCACTTCACGACCGTGAGCAATAAGCTCTGTGGCGCTCGGCATATCGATTCCGTAGACGTTCGGGAAACGAATTTCCGGGGCGGCAGAGGCCAGATACACTTTCTTCGCACCGGCTTCGCGCGCCATTTCGATGATCTGCTCTGACGTCGTACCCCGTACGATGGAATCGTCCACCAGCAACACGTTCTTATCACGGAACTCTGCACGGTTGGCGTTCAGTTTACGACGCACCGATTTACGGCGCAGCTGCTGGCCTGGCATGATGAACGTACGACCCACGTAGCGGTTTTTCACAAAACCCTGACGGTACGGCTTGTTCAGAATACGGGCAATTTCCAGCGCAATATCGCAAGAGGTTTCTGGAATCGGGATAACCACATCGATATCCAGATCTTCCCACTCGCGGGCGATTTTCTCGCCGAGCTTGGTGCCCATATTCACGCGCGCACTGTAGACGGAAATCTTGTCGATGAACGAGTCCGGGCGGGCGAAGTAAACATATTCGAATAAGCACGGATTGCTCACCGGATTGTCAGCGCACTGACGGGTGAATAACTGGCCTTTTTCGGTGATGTAAATTGCTTCGCCTGGTGCCACGTCACGCAAGAATTCAAAGCCCAGTGTGTCGAGCGCGACGCTTTCGGACGCCACCATGTATTCGGTGCGACCATCGCCGATATCACGCTTACCAAGCACCAGCGGGCGAATGCCGTTAGGGTCGCGGAAAGCCACCATTCCATGCCCGATAATCATCGCCACACACGCGTACGCCCCGCGAATCTGACGATTTGTCGCGGCAATCGCGGCGAAAATGTTGTCAGCTTCGAGCGGATAGTGGCGGAAGTTGTCCAGCTCACTGGCGAAGATGTTCAGCAGAATTTCAGAATCGGAGGTGGTGTTGATATGGCGGCGCTTTTCTTCGAACAGCTTTTTGCGCAGCTCGTGAGCGTTGGTCAAATTGCCGTTGTGCGCAAGGGTAATGCCATAAGGTGAGTTAACGTAGAAAGGTTGAGCCTCAGACGCACTGGAGCTGCCGGCGGTGGGGTAACGGACGTGGCCGATACCCATATTGCCCTGCAGGCGCTGCATATGCACGGCGCCAAACACATCGCTCACCAGACCGTTGGCTTTACGCAAACGGAAGCAGTTGTTTGCATCAATGGTGATGATGCCCGCGGCATCCTGCCCACGGTGCTGAAGCACCGTTAACGCGTCATAAATCGACTGGTTTACCGGCATAACACCGGCGATACCGACAATACCGCACATACGTCATTTTCCTCGTTCAGAACTCCCCAAAGCTTATGCTTTGGGCAAGAAACTTGACGAGCTTTGCAGATAGTCAAAGAACATTCTGATGACGACGCTGAACTGAGGGATCAGCTGAGATTTTTGCCAGTCGTCGCTTTTCGAAAAGCCGGTAAAGGTATCGAGGAAAAACAGTATGGCGGCGACGATCAATACTCCACGCAGCGCACCAAAACAGATCCCAAGCACCCTGTCGGTTCCCGACAGGCCCGTCTTCTCTACCAGCGTACCGATAACGTAGTTAACGATAGCACCGACGATAAGCGTCGCGACAAAGAGCAGCGCGATAGCAATCCCGTTTCGAACCAGTTCGTCTTCAAAGCCCGTAAACCAGACAGACAGATAAGTGTAGTAATGACTGGCAACAAAGAAAGCACAACCCCATGTTACCAGTGACAATGCTTCACGAACAAAGCCGCGGATGAGGCTTACCAAACAAGAAAAACCAATCACCGCAATAATGGCGTAATCAATCCAGACCATAGTTGTCCCACGATTTTACGCCCTGTCGTCCAGTTCGGGGCGAATTCTAACAGAAAAAGAAAACGTTTGCGTAGGGAATTCCTTTCCCCGCCCAAATAAAAATGGCGTTGAAAAAACGTTCAACGCCGCATGAGCTTTTGGCCTCTGAGGGCACTTTCAGCCCAGTCGATTTTCATCGATTTCGTTGTTTTCCCGACGGTTCGCCGGGAATCTCAAGATCAATTCGGGCTGTAGCCCATTACCACACCGTTCAGACCTGACAGCTGTTTCAGCTCGCCAAGGGAACCCTTCATCTTATCTTTCGACGCATCCGGCCCCACCAGAATGCGGGTGATTTTACCCTGCACTGGCGTAGACGGCGCGGTAAAGACGCGATATCCGGCGCCACGCAGTTTGCTGACAATCTCATTAACCTTATCGGCATTCTTCAACGCACCGAGCTGTACGACGTAGGCTTTACCGGTTGGGGCCGGTTTGTCTTCGGCAACCGGCTTCTGCTGAGCTGGCGGCGCTTGCGTCGCGGCGGCTGACTGCGCGTTGGTGGTATCACGCTGTGGTCTGGTTTGCGTCTGAACCTGAGGCTTCGGAGCTACCGGTTTGGGTGCCGGCTGTACGGCATCATCTATCTCATTCGCGCCGCTGTTCGCCGCATAGCGCGACGTCTCAAGCGACGGTGCTGCTGCGTCACCTGCCCTGACCTCTTCCGCCGCCCCTTCCGGAGGCTGAGAAGGCAGCGCCTGCGTAACCGCTGGCAGCATATCCGGCTCTTCTTTATCGCCCGGTTTAGGCACCAGCGGAATTGCCGCAAACTCATCTTGATAATGCTTCTTCTGACCATCCAGCAGGCCTGGAAGCACGATAACCCCGAGTGCCACCAGCGCAATGGTTCCGACTAAACGATTCTGAAACTTACTCGCCACCGGTTCTCCCCGCGTCCATCTCTTCCATTACATGAGCCACCGTATGGAACGAACCACACACCAGCACCGTATCTTGTGGGCCAGCATCCGCCATTGCGGCATGCCACGCCTGCGTTACAGTGGCATAAACTGCGCCATCGCGCAAATGTTCCACCAGCTGTTCCGCCGTTGCCCCACGAGGGCCTTCCAGCGGGGCGCAATACCAGCTGTCGACGACATCCGACAGACAGGCCAGCGTCCCGGCAATATCTTTATCATGAAGCATACCAATCACCGCCAGCGTACGTCCGGCTGCAGGCAGCATTTTCAGACGTTCCGCCAGATACGCCGCCGCATGAGGGTTGTGGGCCACGTCGAGGATCAGACGCGGTGATTCGCTCACGATTTGGAAACGACCCGGCAGCATCGCGTTCTGGATGCCTTCACGCAATGCCTGCTCACTGATAGCCAGCCCGCTCGCCCGCAAAGCCGCCAGTGCCGTCGCGGCATTGGGCTGTGGCACCTGTGGTAACGGCAGTGCCCTCAGTTCACCCTGCGCATCGCTGAACGTCCAGCTGTCGCCCGTGACCTCATAACACCAGTCAGCGCCGCGACGCAGCAATACAGCGCCTTTTTCAGCGGCGACATCGGCAATGGTCTGCGGCATATCCGGTTCGCCGACAACCGCCGGTTTACCGCCACGGAACACGCCGGCTTTTTCACGGCCGATGCTTTCGCGGTCCGGCCCCAGCCAGTCGGTGTGGTCGAGTGCAATGCTGGTGACAACCGCGACGTCGGCATCGACGATATTGGTCGCGTCCAGCCGCCCGCCGAGTCCCACTTCCAGAATGACCACGTCCAGCTGCGCCTGCTTAAACAGCCACAGCGCCGACAGCGTGCCAAATTCAAAGTAGGTCAGGGAGATCTCGCCCCGTGCCTTTTCGATTTCAGCAAACGACGCGGTATGTGCGGATTCCGCCAGCTCGCCACCCTGCACGCGCACGCGTTCGGTGTAGCGAACCAGATGCGGAGAGCTGTACACACCGACCTTAAAACCTGCGGCCACCAGCACCGATTCCAGCGTGCGGCAGGTCGTCCCTTTGCCGTTAGTGCCCGCGACGGTGAAGACGAATGGTGCAGGTTTCAGCACGCCCATTCGGCCTGCAACCTCGCTGACGCGCGCCAGTCCCAGGTCGATGGTTTTGCTGTGCAGATGTTCCAGATAAGAAAGCCACGCGGCGAGGGGCGACGTGGCGAGTGGAGTGATGTCTTTTTCCATGATACCCGCGATAGTTAACGGTTAGCACAAGCAAAAAGGGCAGCGCCGTCTGGCCCTGCCCTTTGCATTTATCAGGCCTCTGGTTCCTGATCCGGTACCGGCGGTACCACCACTTCTTCAAGCGGTGCATCCGGGTTCGGTGCCGGGAGATTCATCAGCTTCGCCAGCACGCTGGCAATCTTGAAGCGCATCTCAGGACGACGAACGATCATGTCGATCGCGCCTTTCTCGATAAGGAATTCACTGCGCTGGAAGCCCGGCGGCAGTTTTTCACGAACGGTCTGCTCGATAACGCGTGGACCGGCAAAGCCGATCAGCGCTTTCGGCTCAGCGATGTTGAGGTCACCCAACATTGCAAAGCTTGCAGATACGCCACCCATGGTTGGGTCGGTCAGTACCGAAATGTACGGCAGACCGCGTTCCTGCATTTTAGCCAACGCTGCAGAGGTTTTCGCCATCTGCATCAGTGACATCAGCGCTTCCTGCATACGCGCACCGCCGGAGGCTGAGAAGCACACCATCGGGCAATTGTTTTCCAGTGCATACTCAACGGCACGCACGAAACGAGCGCCAACCACAGAACCCATCGAGCCACCCATAAAGGAAAACTCAAAGGCAGCGGCAACAACAGGTGCACCAAACAGGGTACCCTTCATTACCACCAGCGCGTCTTTCTCACCGGTTTCTTTCTGAGCAGAGGCCAGACGATCTTTGTATTTCTTAGAGTCACGGAACTTCAGCAGATCTTTCGGCTCAAGCTCGCTACCCAGCTCCACCAGAGTACCTTCATCCATCAGGCTATGCAGGCGGTTACGCGCTGACATACGCATGTGGTGATCGCACTTCGGACAAACCTCCAGGTTACGCTCCAGCTCTGCGCGGTACAGAACCTGTCCGCAGCTGTCACATTTGGTCCATACCCCTTCCGGAATACTCGCCTTGCGCGTGGGGGTTATGTTGCTTTTAATTCGTTCAATCCAGCTCATTGATAACCTTTCTGCCTGAACCTGGTCGATGCCAGTTTTTGCTGTAAGCGGCGAATAATGCCATTTTTAGGGCTTACAGACCATGAAATGTTGCACATTAAAACATAAGAGCCCGGAACATGGGACAAAAAAGTGGTCTAACCGGTGCCACTTTGCGCCACTTTCCGGGCCCTGTAATTATTTAATCTGCTTTGCTGCGGCACGCTTGTGGCGGATTATCTCGATAACGCCTGGCAGAACCGATAACACGATGATGGCCACGATTAGCAGTTTCAGGTTTTCCTGCACGATAGGCAGGTCGCCGAACAGATAACCCGCGTAGGTAAACAGCAGCACCCACAGCAGCGCGCCAATCACGTTATACGCAGCAAAATGACGATAGGACATGTGCCCCATTCCCGCCACAAACGGCGCGAAGGTTCTGACGATCGGCACAAAACGGGCGAGGATGATGGTCTTCCCACCGTGCTTTTCATAAAACTGGTGCGTTTTATCGAGATAGCTACGACGGAAGATTTTCGAATTCGGATTGCTGAACAACCGTTCGCCAAATACGCGACCAATGGTGTAGTTCAGTGCATCGCCGACAATCGCCGCAATCACCATCAATACCACCATCAAATGCACATTCAGATCGTTTGTTGGCAGCGCAGAAAGCGCACCGGCGACAAACAGCAGCGAATCGCCTGGCAGGAACGGTGTCACCACCAGCCCTGTTTCACAGAACAAAATCAGGAACAAAATAGCGTAGACCCAGACGCCATACTGCGCGACCAGTTCAGCCAGATGCACATCAATATGCAAAATAAAATCAATCAGAAAGCGAATCAGATCCATAGTGACTTAACCTTAAGTGACTGCATTCAGTCCGCTAAAAATAGCGGGCCCATAGGCGGCTTAGGAAGGTCGAACCGTTCCGGGTAATCTACCGAAACGAGATACAGCCCTTCAGCTTTGGCCGTCGCTGCCGCAAGCGTTCTGTCCTTCGCTTCCAACAGCTCTGCAATCCAGCTCTCCGGCTGGTTTCCGGCGCCCACTTCCATCAGGCTGCCCACAATATTCCGCACCATATGATGTACAAAGGCATTCGCTTTGATATCCACCACCACATAAGCACCGTAACGTTCAACGTTAATGTGCATCACGTTTCGCCACGGCGTGCGCGACTGGCACTGGACCGCACGAAACGAGGTAAAGTCATTCTCACCAAGCAGACTTTGCGCCGCACGCTGCATGCGCTCGGCATCCAGCGCCTGGTGACAATGCGTCACTCCATGGCTTAAGACTGCCGGGCGAAGACGATGATTGTAGATAATGTAACGATACCGACGTGCGGTGGCGCTGAAACGCGCGTGGAAATCGTCGGGCACAGCTTTCACCCAACGCACCGCGATGTCTTTAGGTAAATTCGCATTTACCCCCAGTGTCCAGGCCGCGTCTTTGCGCTGCGCCCGCGTTTCAAAATGCACAACCTGACCGGTGCCGTGTACGCCGGCGTCGGTTCGACCCGCGCAATACACGCTAATCGGCTCATTCGCGACCTGCGTCAGCGCCTTTTCCAGCTTTTCCTGCACGCTGCGCACGTCGTTCTGCCGTTGCCAGCCGTAGTATTTGCTGCCGTCGTACTCAATGCCGAGCGCGACTTTAATGACCGGCAGCGCTTCCACTTCAGACATCAGTACATATACTCCTGAACCAGTTTCTCAGCGATTTTCACCGCCATCAGCGCGCCGCCAAAACGGACGTTATCGGCCACCGACCAAAACTGAATTTGCTCTGGCATGCCGTAGTCATTACGCACGCAGCCTACAGAAAGGTGCGAACTGCCGGAGGCATCGGACACCTGAGTCGGGAAATCAGTATCCGCAGACAGGGCAATATCTTCAGTGCGCTCGAACGCGTCGCGCGCTTCTTCTGCCGCCAGCGGGCGCAGCGCTTCGAAGCTGACCATCTGCGCCAGACCATAAAACACCGGCGCACGTACGCACTGTGCAGAAATCATCAGGCCTTCGTCCTGCATGATTTTGCGGGCCTGATCGACAATACGACGTTCTTCTGCGATGCCACCTTCACGGTCAACCAGCAATGGCAGCATGTTGAAGGCGAGCTGGCGGCCGAAGAAATCATCTTCATCAATCGGAATACCGTTCAGCAGCTTGGCGCTCTGCCCTGCCAGCGCATCGACGGCTTTTTTGCCCTGTGAAGAAGCCGACATCAGGCTGGTTACCGCGATACGCGACAGGCCACCGTCGTCGATCAGCGGCTTCAGCGCAGTCAGCAGTTGGCTGGTCAAGCTGTCCGGCACCGCCACGATATTGCGGTTACGGTAATCCGCCAGTGCAAACGGGTTGACGTCTGGCACAACCAGCGGAACGTCTGGCTCCAGCGCGAACAGACCGCTTAAATCAATCACCAGACAGCCCGCGTTAGCGGCTTCATCAGCCCAGGCCGCAGAGGCTTCAACGCCGGCGGCAAAAAAGGCCAGCTGAACCTGAGTCCAGTCAAACTCGGCAACGTCCTGCACGCGCACGGTTTTACCTTCGTAACGCAGGGATTCGCCCGCGCTTTCGCTACGCGCCAGACCGTAAATCTCTCCCACCGGGAACTGACGCTCTGCAAGAGTTTCAAGCAGGGCAACACCTACGGCACCCGTTGCGCCCAGTACGGCAATATTCCAGCCTTCAGACATGGTGATTTACTCCAGAAATAAAAATAGCCGCCCCGCCAGAGTATCTGGCCGGGCGTATTAAGAAGACATTAATGCGCTGCGTGATGAACGGCGTTGAATCCCAGATTTTTGAGCAGAATGGCTGCCTGCTCATCGTCACACAGGACGTTCAACGAAGACCACTCACGACGTTCAGAATAGTTTTTACGCAGCTTGTCGAATTCGCCAGGAATACCCGCCACTTTCCGCAGCGGCGCATCATCGCGGCGCACATCATACACCAAATGCACCAGCCTTTTTAGCGTCGCCTGATCGAGTGGACCGTGCAGCGTAATGCGGCCAAATTCCGGCGCAGGCAGCAGTGTATCCAACGACACCTGGTGGCGATTGCCGATAAACTCGCTATAGGCCTCAAACACCTGAGTGGTGCCGCGCGCTTTGCCTTCCAGCGTATAGCCCGCGATGTGTGCGGTGCCGATATCGACGAGCGACAGCAGCTCGGTATTGAGTTCAGGCTCCGGCTCCCAGACGTCCAGCACCACGCTTAAATCCTGGCCTGCCTGTAAGCATTTGAGCAGCGCAGCGTTATCTACCACCGGCCCACGGCAGGCGTTTATCAGAATAGCGCCAGGCTTCAGGCGCGAAATCAGCGCGTCGTCGGCCAGATGCAGCGACTTATACGGCCCGTCTTTAAACAGCGGCGTGTGGAAAGTCAGAATATCGGCGTTTTGCACCAGGTCGTCGAGGCTGCGGAAATCCCCTTCGTCGCCGTGATCGGCACGCGGTGGATCGCATAACAGCGTGCGGATCCCTAACGCTTCGAGACGTTTTTGCAAACGGCCACCGACGTTACCCACGCCGACGATCCCGACGGTGCGGTCAGCCAGCGCGAAACCGTCACGCTCGGCCAACATCAGCAGGGATGAAAAGACGTATTCCACCACCGCAATGGCGTTGCAGCCGGGGGCGGCAGAAAAACCGATTCCAGCCTGTGCCAGCCATTTCTCATCGACATGGTCGGTACCCGCTGTTGCGGTACCCACGAATTTAATCCCCTTCCCTGCCAACAGCGCCTCATTCACTTTGGTGACTGAGCGCACCATTAACGCATCGGCATCATCCAGCTCATGCTGTGGAATTGGACGGCCAGGGACCGCCTTTACATCACCCAAACGGCTGAATAGCTCGCGGGCATAGGGCATATTTTCATCAACAAGGATTTTCACGGTACAGTACCTGTCTGGAACGAGAGTTAACCGGGGAAGTGTGCCATAATCTCGCGGCCAGGAACACTGAGCCTTGAGAACACCGACGGACATTCAGGATTTATAATGACGCAACCTATTTCAGGCGTGCCCGCCCGCCCTCCGGGGGAAGCAGCAACGACGAATCACATCGGTGAGCAACCGCTCTCCACCCAGCAGCGCACCGTGCTCGAACGGCTGATCACGCGCCTTGTCGCGCTGACGTCGCAGCAAAGCGCCGGGGTGTGGGCTGGGATGAAACACGATTTGGGTCTGAAGAATGATGCGCAGCTGCTCTCAAGGCACTTCCCTGCGGCGGAACAGAACCTCAATCAGAGACTGGTCAACGCCCAGCAGACTCACGAAGTGCGCCAGATTGTCGCTCAGTTGACCGAACTGCTGAGCCAGGGGAATAACCGTCAAGCGGTGAGCGATTTTATCCGCCAGCAGTATGGTCACACGACGTTAAGCCAGCTGACGCCTGATCAGCTTAAAAATGTCCTGCAGCTTCTGCAAAATAACGAACTGGCCATTCCGCAACCGCAACAGCGCCCCGCCACGGACAGGTCGTTACTGCCTGCCGAGCACAACACGCTGAATCAGATGGTGACCAAAGTCGCCGCGGCGACCGGGGAATCCAGCAAGATGATTTGGCAGTCAATGCTTGAGCTTTCAGGGGTGAAAACCGGCGATCTCATCCCGGCGAAACACTTCAACCAGTTGATGACCTGGCTGCAGGCGCGTCAGACGCTGAGCGACCAGAAAGCACCGACGCTTAACTCGCTACAGGCGGCGCTGAAACAGCCGATGGAAACGCAGGAGTTTAACGCCCTGCGCGACTATGCCCAGCAAACCTGGCAAGCGACGCCGCAAACGGTGTTAACCCAGGCGCAGGTGCAGGACCTGCTGAATCAGGTGTTCCTCAAGCGCGTCGAACGCGCGCAGGACACCGTCGATACCCGTTATATTCAGCCGATCTTTAACCCGTTCACGCCGATCATCGAGAACATGAAAGCGATGTCAGCCCGCCCAGGACTAATGCTGGTTGGGCTGCTGGTGATTATCTTCCTATTGTGGGTCCTGTACTAAGCCCGACGAAACGACACCAGGGTGACCACAATCCCGACCACTGCGGAAATCGCACCGGCCAGAAATACCGACGAGTAACCAAACGAGGTCGCAAGCAGCCCTGCGAGCGGCCCGGTTACGCCGTATGAGATATCCTGAAACGCGGCATAGCCGCCAAGCGCCGTGCCGCGTACCTGCTGCGGAACGCGCTTCACGACCTCAACGCCCAGCGCCGGGAAGATAAGCGAACAACCGGCTCCGGTTAATGCCGCACCTGCCAGCGCAACCCAGGCATTTGGTGCCTGCCACAGCAGGAGCAGCCCCACGGTTTCCACCAGCAGTGAAACCGTTGCCACGTTCACCCCGCCGAAACGGTCGGGCATCCAGCCAAACAGAATACGCATCAGCACGAACGCGCCGCCAAAAGCGGTCAGTGTGAAGCCCGCCATTGCCCAGCCGTGACTCATAAAATAGAGCGAAATAAAGGTGCCGATTACCGCAAAACCCACGCCCTGTAAGGCCAGCCCCATACCCGGCTTCCAGATAAGCCCGACCACGCTCCACAAAGACGGACGCTCACCGGCATGCGCAGGCACTTTACGCACCGAGCCGTTAAACGCCCAGGCCAGCAGCGGCAGTACCATGGTGGTTCCCGCCAGTGCGGCATAGCCGAAATGGCTGTGAATGAGTAAGCCCAGCGGCGCACCGGCCGCCAGCGCACCGTAAATCGCCATCCCGTTCCATGACATCACCTTGCCGGAACGCGTTGGGCCCACCAGCCCCATGCCCCAGGTCAATGTCCCGGTCAGCAGTTGGCTTTCACCAAACCCGAGGATCAGACGCCCGACCACCAGCAGGGCAAATTTGGCTTCGGCGCCAATTGGCAGCAGGGCCGCCAGCAGCCAGGCCCCGCCAGCCAGACCACAGGCGAACATGCCTTGTAATGCTGAGCGTTTCGCTCCGCGTTGATCGGCCAGACGCCCGGCATAGCCGCGCGTTAAAACGGTGGCGAGGAATTGAATACCGACGGCAAAACCGACCATCATGTTGCCGTAGCCAAGTTCATTGTGCACAAACAGCGGAATAACCGGTAAAGGCAGGCCCACGGTCATATAGGTGAGGAACACCGCAAAGGCGATGCGAAACAGCGAAGTATTCGCTGAAGAGGTTTTTACAGATTCTTTTACTGCAGACATGCATTACTCCATAACGCAGAGTAAGGCGGGGAAATGCCACGCCCCCTCTACCTGAACATCAGGATTAAGGTGCGTTGGATGACGTTAAACGCTTACGCATTATCGCGATGACAATGTTAGGGCTGAAGTTTGCCTGCGAATCGACGTGGCTGTCAATGCTGAATCACGGACAAAAAAAAGAGCCTTTCGGCTCCTTTCATTCATCTGGCGTAGTAATTACGCTTTCAGCTTACGCATAACCAGAGTGGCGTTGGTGCCACCGAAGCCGAAGCTGTTGGACATCACGGTGTTCAGCTCACGTTCGGTCGGCTGGGTCACAATGTTCAGGCCTTCAGCCTTCTCGTCCATCTCGTCGATGTTGATGCTTGGGGCGACAAAGCCATGTTCCAGCATCAACAGAGAGTAGATTGCTTCCTGAACGCCTGCGGCACCCAGAGAGTGGCCGGTCATCGCTTTGGTCGCGGAAATCGCTGGCGTGTTGTCACCGAAGACTTCACGGATAGCGCCCAGTTCTTTCACGTCGCCAACTGGCGTAGAAGTACCGTGGGAGTTCAGGTAGTCGATTGGAGAATCAACACCGTCCATCGCCAGCTTCATGCAGCGTACTGCGCCTTCACCCGATGGAGCAACCATGTCTGCGCCATCAGAGGTTGCGCCGTAGCCAACAACTTCTGCGTAGATATGTGCGCCACGTGCCAGAGCGTGTTCCAGTTCTTCAACCACAACCATACCGCCGCCGCCTGCGATAACGAAACCGTCACGGCTCGCATCATAGGTACGGGACGCTTTTTCTGGGGTTTCATTATATTTAGTAGACAGTGCGCCCATCGCGTCGAACTCACAGGCCATTTCCCAGCACAGCTCTTCGCCGCCGCCAGCAAATACGATGTCCTGTTTGCCCAGCTGAATTTGCTCAACCGCGCTGCCGATGCAGTGTGCAGAAGTCGCACACGCGGAGCTGATGGAGTAGTTCACACCGTGAATTTTGAACGGGGTTGCGAGACATGCGGAAACCGCAGACGCCATCGCTTTGGTCACAACGTAAGGACCGACCGCTTTCAGGCCACGCGGGCTACGCATAGCGTCTGCGCCGAATACCTGAGATTTAGACGAACCACCGGAACCTGCAATCAGGCCCACGCGTGGGTTGTTCTGATAAACGTCTTCTTTCAAGCCAGCATCTTCAACAGCCTGCTGCATTGAGAGGTAAGCATAGATAGAGGCATCGTTCATGAAACGGACCACTTTGCGGTCGATCAGACCGGTGGTGTCCAGTTTGACGTTACCCCATACGTGGCTACGCATACCAGAATCTTTGAATTCTTGAGAGAAAGTGATCCCCGAGCGTCCTTCACGCAGAGATTCCAGGACTTCCTGCTGGTTGCTACCGATGCTGGAAACGATGCCCAGGCCAGTAATCACTGCACGTTTCATTCAATACCTCTGTAAGTCATATACTATTTTAAGTTTCGAGTCGCACAATAGCGTACACTTGTACGCTGAACAAGTCCGATCAGACAAATTAAGTATAAATTTGCGCCACCCGGCACACATCGCTAAGATCGCCGGACGCCTTGCACTGCGAGTAACTTACGTGAAACAAAACGCCATACAACCTGCCAACCTCGAATTTAACAATGAGGGTACACCTGTTTCCCGAGATTTTGATGACGTCTACTTTTCTAATGATAACGGACTGGAAGAGACCCGATACGTTTTTCTTGGAGGAAACCGGCTAACGGAGCGCTTTACGACGCACGACCGATCCCATCTGGTGGTTGCTGAGAGTGGATTTGGTACCGGTTTGAATTTCCTCACACTCTGGCAGGCATTTAAGACTTTTCGCGACTCGCAGCCTGAGGCTACGCTACAAAGATTGCATTTTATCAGTTTCGAAAAATTCCCGCTGCGCCTGAACGACCTGAAACTTGCGCATCAACACTGGCCTGAACTGGCCGAGTTTGCCGCGCAGTTACAGGCGCAATGGCCTCTGCCCTTTTCCGGCTGTCACCGCTTAATACTCGATGCGGGCCGGGTCACGCTGGATCTGTGGTTTGGCGACATTAATGAACTGGTCGACACCCTTGATGACACCTTAAATCAGCAGGTCGATGCGTGGTTCCTCGACGGCTTTGCGCCCGCCAAAAATCCGGATATGTGGACGCCAACGCTGTTTAACGCGATGGCAAAACTGGCGCGCCCCGGTGCCACGGTGGCGACGTTTACCTCGGCGGGCTTTGTGCGTCGCGGCTTAAACGACGCCGGTTTTTGCATGAAAAAGAGCAAAGGCTTTGGGCGCAAACGAGAAATGCTGACCGGGTATCGGGATGATTCTCAACCAGCAACTACCACTGCGCCGTGGTTTGCCCGCAGCGGAAGCGAAACACGTGAAACGGCGATTATTGGCGGCGGTATCGCCAGCGCGCTGCTGTCTCTGGCGCTGCTGCGCCGCGGCTGGCAGGTCACGCTGTATTGTGAAGACGACGTTCCGGCACAGGGCGCATCCGGCAATCGCCAGGGCGCGCTCTATCCGTTGCTCAGCGCTCACGATCCGGCGATGGAAACCTTCTTCCCGGCGGCGTTCACCTTTGCGCGCCGTCTGTACGACTCCCTGCCCGTGGCGTTCGATCACGATTGGTGCGGCGTGACGCAGCTTGGCTGGGATGAAAAAAGCAGCCACAAAATTGCTCAGATGCTGAAACTCGCACTGCCACCTGAAATTGCGGTTGCAGTGGACAAGGCCGAAGTGCAGCGTGCGCTCGGCATCGACACGGGCTGCGCGGGTATTCAATACCCGCTCGGTGGTTGGTTGTGTCCAGCGCAGCTCACGGCGGCGGTTATCGAGCTGGCCTCTGAGAATGGGCTGAACGTTCACTGGAATTATCGTTGCGACACGCTCGACGCGCAGGCCAACGGCTGGGCGCTGCACTTCGCGAACGGCGTAACGAAACATCATGCCAATGTAGTCCTCGCCAACGGCCATCAGATCAATCAGTTCACGCAAACGGCGGAGTTGCCGGTGTCTGCGGTGGGCGGTCAGGTCAGCCATATTCCGACCACGCCGGAACTGGGGAAATTACGCCAGGTTCTGTGCTACGACGGTTATCTCACGCCACAAAATCCGCACAACCAGCAGCACTGCATCGGGGCCAGCTACCATCGCGGGCAAACGGACATGGTCTACAGCGAAGAGGATCAGCAGCATAATCGGCAGCGTTTGCTCGACTGTTTCCCGGACGCCGCGTGGGCACAGGAAGTGGACGTCAGCGACGGGGAAGCCCGCTGCGGCGTGCGCTGCGCCACGCGCGATCATTTACCGATGATGGGTAACGTGCCGGATTATCCGCAAACGCTGGAAACCTACGCCACGCTGGCTGAAAAACGTGACAATGCCAAATCTGCGCCGATTCACACCAGCCTGTTTATGCTCGGCGGCCTGGGTTCACGCGGCCTGTGCTCTGCCCCACTGTTGGCTGACATTCTGGCCTCACAGATGAGTCATGAACCCCTGCCGCTGGACGCCAGAACCCTGGCAGCGCTGAATCCGAACCGGTTGTGGGTGCGTAAGCTGCTGAAAGGCAAAGCGGTAATCAAAGCAGATTAATGCGCTGCTGCGCCTGTTTGCGATACTGCAACGGCGTCTGGCGCATCATCCGTTTAAAGCAGGTGATGAAGTAGGTCACCTCCTGAAAACCGACTTTCGCCGCAATCGCATCGACGCTCATTTCACTGGTGCGCAGTAAATCACAGCTGCGCTTCAGCCGTCGGGTGAGCAAATATTCGTGAATGCTGCCACCGGTCTGTTGGCGAAAAATGCGTGACGTATAGCTGCGGGAAAGCCCAATATCCCGCGCCAAATCCTCCAGCGAAAACTTCTCACCGTAATGCGCTTCCAGCCACTGCATGATTTGCGCCGACGCGGTTTGCTGCTGCGGCACGCTGGCCTGCGGTAACGCGGGCAGCAGCGACATAATCTGCATCGTTAAGAACGCCACGTCGTCTGCTGGGTAGTGCGCCTTTGATTCGAGCGCGGCAAAATTCGCCAGCACGGTTTCCATATACTCCGCATGATCGCTGAGATCGTAAGCCTGAGCTGGCGCATGGCTGGCGGCCAGGCGGGCAAACTGCGCCTGAAAACGCGGGAACTGTTGCAGGTTGCTTTCCACCGCCGACTGCTCAATATGCATGGTGGAGCGGTGATAATGATTCCGATCGCTTTCATCGACATGCACTTTGTGCAGCCGAAACGGCGGGAAGATAAACAGCCGGCCCGGGCGCGCGGTGTAGTGCTGATTGTCGACCACCACGATCCCATAGCCCTGCGAAATATAGAGAAACTCCACGCACTGATGCCAGTGATAATACAACGCGCTGGAGCCCCACAACCGGTTAAAGGAAATAGCCTGGTGTTCGAGGGTAATTCTTTCCAGTAACTGCGAATCGCTCATTCAGCCACCATGACAACAGAATTAAGTTTTTAGCCTACGGTTTGCAATTTATTACCCTGCGTACGGGGAAAATCCAGCAAATTTAAAATAGCGGTTCATTTATGTGAACCTGCTCACTCAGACATTGAAAGAAAAGCGGCTAGGCTTGGTTTCGCCGCCAGATTCAGTCGCGGTAAAAGTCCAATAACAATAACGTTTAATTTTCTCGTGTCTGACGGGAGGGCCTCGTGCAACCTGAACATATTAACGCTGATAACCCCTTACAACAGAGAAGTGACCTCACCCAATGGGTGAATGACATGCTGAATGCCGTCACGCCTTATATAAAAAATAATCACAGCGGCGTGGACCTGGCGAATTTCACCACCCATTACGGCCAGCGCATTGCCAATATGGAAGCGTTCTCCCGTTTATTATGGGGCGTCACACCGTTACTGGCGGGTGGTCAGGAACCTGAGCAGCTGTCGCTGTATATTCAGGCCATTAAAAACGGCACCCACCCGGCGCACCCGGAATACTGGGGTGAAATCGGCCAAAACGATCAGCGGGTGGTGGAAATGGCCGCCTACGGTCTGCTGCTGGCGCTGGCACATCAGCCGCTGTTGGCGCACTTCAACGAGCAGGAAAAGCAGCATCTGTGGCAATGGCTGAAGCAAAGTGAAACCGCCACCATTCCTGACAACAACTGGCACTTCTTTCCCATTCTGGTGCAGATCGGTTTTCATCACGCCGGAATGCCCGTCAACCACGAAACCATTGAGCGTCATTTTGCAGCGATGGAACATTACTGGCTCGGCGACGGGTGGTACAGCGACGGCCCTGAACGTCCACGCGATTACTACATTTCAATGGGTTTTCACTTCTACGGCCTGATTTATTCCCAACTGATGAAAGAGGTCGATCCTCAGCGCTGCGCCACGTTACGCGAACGCGCCACCGTGTTTGCCGCTGACTTTATTCACTTCTTTGACGACGACGGCGCCGCAGTCCCATTTGGCCGCAGTCTAACCTACCGCTTTGCCCAAGCCGCATTCTGGAGCGCCGCCGCGTTTACCGGGCTGGAGGTCTATTCGCCAGGCATTATCAAAGGGCTGGTGTTACGCCATTTGCGTTGGTGGCAACAACAGCAACCGTTTGACCGCGACGGCATCCTGAGCGTTGGCTACAGCTATCCAAACCTGATCATGGCCGAAGACTATAACGCACCGGGCTCGCCGTATTGGGCATTGAAAACGGTGCTGGTGCTGGCATTAGGCGAAAACAGCGCCTTCTGGCAGGCCAACGAAGCACCGCTGCCGCCACGCGATACGCCGTACGCCATCCCAAAAGCCGCACAGATCCTCGTCCATCAGCCAAATCATTTATGGATGCTGACCTCGGGCCAGCTGGAGCGGAACAACTTCGTCAACACCGAAGCGAAGTACTGCAAATTTGCCTACTCGACGCGTTATGCCTTTAACGTCGAACGCGGGCGCTTTGGGCTGGCGCACGCTTCGCCAGACTCGATGCTGCTGCTCAGTGAAAAGGACAACTACTGGCGCGGGCGTCGTGAGTGCCAGCAGGTCAGCGTGCATGACAATTACATTTACAGCCGCTGGCTGCCCTGGCACGACGTCAGCGTGGATAGTTGGCTGGTCGCATTGGGCGACTGGCAGGTTCGCGTTCATCGGCTAAAAACCGCACGCGAACTGGACTGCGCCGAAGGCGGCTTCAGCATCAATTCCCGTCCGCTGCCGGAACAACGACTGGACGCAGGAACCAGCCGTCTGACTGGCGAGCACGATACCAGCGTCATTATGTGCTTAAGCGAAAAACGCCGTCATGGCGAAGTGGTTTTAACCCCGCCGAACAGCAACCTGTTATTTGCCGACCGCGCCGCCGTGCCGGTACTTCGCGGTGAATTATCACCCGGAACACATTTGCTGATGAGCGCCGTCTGGGCTGGAGATCCGCCGGACTTCGACGTCGCCTGCATCCCGGAGGTCAGCGTTGAGCATGGCGTTATTCATCTGACGTCGGCCACGCAGAAAACCCAATTTTCCCTGACTGAACTGCCGAAAGAGTGAGGATATCATCATGACCGCGACGACCCCGCGCAGCGCGCAAATTAAGATGAGCAGCTTTATCTTTCTCTACTTCTTTACCTGGTCTTCCAGCTTCGGACTTTACGCACTGTGGCTGAGCCAAAAAGTGGGTCTGGACAGCATCACCATCGGCAGCGTATTCGCCATTAACGGCGTGTTTGCAGTGATCATGAAGCCGATTTACGGCTATATCATGGACAAAATCGGCATGAGCAAATGGCTGCTCTATTTCGTCTGCGCGGTCTCAGCGTTGATGGCGCCGTTCTTTATCTTCGTTTACCAGCCGCTGCTGCTAAGCCACACCACACTCGGGATCATTATCGGCGCGTTGTATCTCAGCCTCGGCTGGTACGCCGGCGTGGCGGCGTCAGAATCCTATGCTGACCGCTTCAGTCGCCTGTACAACCTCGAGTTTGGCCGCATACGGATGTGGGGGTCACTCGGCTGGGCGCTGGCGGCATCGCTTTCTGGCGTGCTGTTCAATCTCACGCCGCTGGCGAATTTCCTCGTCAGCAGCGGGACGTCCGTACTGATGCTGTTGGTATTAATCAGCCTGAAAATCGGCGACGAACAGCTGCGCAGTAACAACGTGATTGCCGACAACAAAATCGTCTTCAGCGATGTCGTCACGCTAATGAAGAACCGCAAATTCTGGATGTTCAGCCTGTATGTCGCAGGCGTGGCGTGGATGATGTTTGTCGCCGAACAGCAGTTCCCACGCTACTTCGTCTCGTTCTTTGCCACCAAAGAACAAGGCAACGCGTGGTACGGCTACCTGAGCATGATCCAGTCCGGCACCGAGTTCGTGATGATGATGTTTATCCCGATGCTGGTGAACAAGTTCGGCGCCAAAAAAGGATTATTGCTCTGCGGCCTGGTGGTCGGCGCACGCCTGATTGCCTCCGGTCTGACCACCGATCCGCTGGCGATTTCAATCATTAAACCGCTGTACGGCATGGAAATCGCGCTGCTGCTGATTTCAGTCTTCAAATACATCGCCGAGCATTTCCATAAAAAGGTCAATGCCACCATGTACCTGCTCGGTTACCAGGCGATGATTTACGTCGGCTCTGTCGTCGTCGCGCCGCCTGCGGGCTATCTGTACGCCAAAATTGGCTTCGAGCAGACCTATCTGATGATGGGCTGTTGCGCCCTGTTCTTCACCCTGGTTTCCACACTTACCCTTTCACGCTGCCGCTCTGCCCGCGATCCTTATCCTGAGGACGCACAGACGCTGGACGCGGTATCCATTGCACCTGCAAAAAGTCATTAAGGAGAAGTCATGACCCGTTCTGTTGTTACCGAGCCGCTGCGCCCCGTTGAGCTGTATGCCATCGACCGGCCTGCACTGCGTCAAAGTCTGGACGCCGCCCTGACGCGTATTACGCGAAAACTGGATACCAACATTGCCGCTTTCGGCGACAGCTTCCCCGGTGAAGCCTGCGAAAACGGCGTCTGGCCACGGACAAAAAATGTGGAGTGGACTACCAGCTTCTGGACCGGACAGCTGTGGCTGGCGTGGGAGATGACCGGCGAAGGGCGTTTCCGTGAAGCCGCGGAGCGCACCCTGCCCTCGTTTGCTGAACGCATTGAGAAACGCATTGAAACCGCGACGCATGACCTGGGCTTTTTGTACTCACTTTCCTGCGTCAGCGCGTGGCGACTGACGGGTGATGACGCTGCGCGCCGCACGGCATTACAGGCCGCCGATACGCTAATGGAACGCTTTAACCCAACGGCGAAAATCATTCAGGCGTGGGGCGATCTGAACGATCCCGAGCAACAAGGCCGGATGATTATTGACTGCAACATGAACCTGCCGCTGCTGTACTGGGCCAGTGAGCAAACCGGCGACCCGAGCTATGCCGACGCCGCCACAGCGCATGTTGAACAGGCTGCGCGGTATATCGTGCGACCAGATGCCTCGACGTATCATACCTTCTATATGGACGTGGTGACCGGCGAACCGCGCTTTGGCAACACGCACCAGGGCTACAGCGACACATCCTGCTGGTCTCGCGGCCAGGCGTGGGGAATTTACGGTTTTATGCTGAGTTACCTGCACACCGGCGACAGCAGCATGGTCGAACTGACGCGCAGTCTGGCACACTACTTCCTCAACCGCCTGCCGGAAGATGAAGTTTGTCACTGGGATTTAGCGCTGCTGGGAACCGATGCGGTGCGCGACAGCTCCGCTGCGGCCATCGCCGTTTGTGGCTTGCTGGAACTGGTGAAGGCCCTGCCGACGCTGGATCCGCATCGCGCCCATTACGAAGAAATGGCGCTGCGCATCATGAAATCTCTCACCGAAAACTATCTCGCTCGCGACGACGAGGCATGCGAAGGCCTGCTCAAGCATTCGGTCTATCACATGGCGAGCGGTAAAGGCGTGGATCAGTGCTGTAGCTGGGGCGACTATTTCTATCTCGAAGCGATGGCGCGCCTGCGTCAGATTTGGCCGCTGTACTGGTAATAAAAAAGCCCCCGATTTTGTCATCGGGGGCTTCTGTTTCGCCGGGTGGCGCTGCGCTTACCCGGCCTACATTTTTGTGGTCTTACTTAAATTTTGCCTGCTGGAACAGGGTGTCCCACATGCCGAGCACCAACGCCTGATCGCGCGGATTGAGTTCACCAGCGTGAATCGCTTTTTCCAGGCTCTGGGTCACCTTTTCGTACACCGCTTCCGGAGAGTGATCGTCACCCGCTTCGAGGTCTGCGACCGCGAGCGTGAGGTGGCCGCGGAGGTAGCCGCTGGCAAACAGTTCATCGTCGCTGGCGTGCTCTACCATGTCATCAATTAACGCCAGAATGCGCGATTCAAATTCTGCGATCATCTTCTTTCCTCAATTTAGATCTTCCGGCCAAGGGAAGTGTTCCGCCGTTAACGTCGGCGTTTGATAGTAATCTTGTAATGCCGCGATGAAGCGCGCCGGACGTGCCGGGATCCCTTCTGCAAGATACGTCATCACCTGCGCATGAACCCGACGCTGGAACACGATGCGGTCAGGCTCAACATCCCCTTCGAGATTGTCGCAGCTCACGTTGAACGGAAAACCTGCGGCGACGCAAAACAGCCAGTCGAACGCCTGTGGTTTCACTTCCACATCTTCGAACTGACTCTGCGTTTTCGCATCGCGTCCGTCCGGGCAGTACCAGTAACCAAAATCCACCAACTTGCGACGCTCGGCACCGGCAATGCACCAGTGCGAAATCTCGTGCAGAGCGCTGGCATAAAAGCCGTGCGCAAAGACGATGCGGTTGTACGGTGCATCGGCATCAGCAGGAAGATAGATCGGTTCGTCTTCGCCTGAAATCAGACGGGTATTAAAATCATCAGCAAAACAGCGATCGAAAATGTCGATCAGCTGCTGAAAATGGTGTTGTTGTTGCATTAATGAATTCCCAACCACTGGAGGATCTCCGCCCCGTGACTGTCATAAAGAAGTTTCGCGCTCATCACCGCCGAAACGATGACGATCATCGGCCGGATCAGCGTTTGTCCTTTGCTGAGCACCAGTCGCGATCCCATTCGCGCCCCTAAAAATTGTCCTGCCATCATCACAAAACCGGTCCCCCAAATCACTTTGCCGCCAATGATAAACAGCAGTAAACCGCCGACATTTGAGGTGGCGTTCAGCACTTTTGCGTGCGCGGTAGATTTGGCGAGATTAAAACCGGCCAGCGTCACAAACGCCAGCGCATAAAATGAACCTGCTCCAGGGCCGAAAAAGCCGTCATAAAAACCGACACAGCCCCCGGCGATCAGCGCAAAGGGGAGCCCGTGCAGACGGCGCTGACGGTCTTCTTCTCCGAGCTTGGGCATCAGCAGGAAGTACAAGCCGATGCCAATCACCAGCAGCGGCAGGATCTGACGCAAAATATCTGACTGCACATGCTGAACCAGCAATGCGCCACTCATCGAACCAACGAACGTCATCAAAATATTGAGCTTTTGGTCTGCCAGACTGACCACTTTTCGACGAACAAAATAGAGCGAAGACGACAGTGACCCGCCGCAGGCCTGCAATTTGTTGGTCGCCAGGGCGTTAGCCGGTGACATACCGACCGCCAGCAATGCCGGAATGGTCAGCAGACCGCCGCCACCTGCCAGGGAATCAATAAACCCGGCCAGTAGTGCGATAAAGAAAAGTGCCACCAGCAACAGCGGTGACACCATAAATATCTCAGTGAAATGTTCCATTAAAGGACATGCTCATCCAGTAGCGCCTGGCAGGAACGCGGCAACGGTGGCGGCGTTTTCTTCACAGGTTTAGTTGTTCCCGGTTTCGGTGGCTCGAACCAGCTTTGCAGCTCAGCGCCACAGCCGTCACCCGGAGGAGGTGACGCCTGATCTTCACACTCGAGGCTCCCCGCCGGACAACGCAGACGCACGTGCATGTGGGCACGATGCTGGAACCACGGACGCACCTTACGCAGCCAGTCGCGGTCAGTACCCGCATCCAGACACAGTTGCTGTTTAATCGCCGGGTTGACGAAAATACGCGTCACGTCGTTATCTTTGGCGGCGAGTTTAATCAGCGCGCTGATTTTTGGCGACCACAGCGACGGCACCACACGCTTGCCATCAGCGGCCACTAAATCCAGCGCCTGCGGTTTTAACAGCTGTGCCGAAGTCCAGCGAGTCTGCGGGAGTTGCAGGAAAATGTCGACGTCCAGCCCGGACTGATGACTGGCGTGACCGCCATTAAAGCGTCCGCCCGCGGGCATCCCCATATCGCCAATCAACATCGTTCCCAGCCCCAGGTTGTGTACCTGATTGCTGAGACGCTGAATGAACAGAATCAAATCCGTATGACCGAAGTAACGACGTTGATCGGTCCGCATTACCTGATAGTTATCGGAGCGCAGCGGTAATCCTTCCGCGCCGACAATACAACCATTGGCAAAAGAACCAATCGACTGGGCAGTGCCCGGAATTGGTTGGGTGATTTTTTGCCACGGCGTGGCGGCAACCCCCGCGTGACTGGCCAGTAAAGCCAGCAACGCAATGACGATTTTTTTCATTTTCCTGCGTTTCCCTGGAAAGGCTTACCAGCGAGGCAGCGTTGTGGTCACATCCGCATTTTGCGCGCGCTGGCGCAGCAGATGATCCATCAGCACGATCGCCAACATCGCTTCTGCGATAGGCACCGCACGAATCCCAACGCACGGATCGTGTCGACCTTTGGTGATCATTTCGACTTCTTCACCAAAGCGATTGATCGTGCGGCCCGGCACGGTAATGCTGGAGGTCGGTTTCAGCGCCATGTGGGCGATGATTTGCTGCCCGCTGCTAATGCCGCCCAGTACGCCACCGGCATGGTTGCTCTGGAAACCCTCTTTGGTGATTTCGTCCCGATTTTGGCTGCCGCGCAGGTTAACAACGTCAAAGCCATCGCCGATTTCCACGCCCTTCACCGCATTAATGCTCATCAGCGCGTGCGCAATGTCGGCATCCAGGCGGTCAAAGACCGGCTCACCGAGGCCCGGCGGCACACCGTCAGCAACCACAGTGATTTTCGCGCCAATCGAGTCGCCTTCTTTTTTCAGGCCGCGCATCAGTTCATCAAGCGCATCGATTTTGTCCGGATCCGGGCAGAAGAACGGGTTCTGTTCCACCTGGCTCCAGTCTTTGATTTCCAGGGGAATATCACCCATTTGGGTCATGCAACCGCGGATAACCACGCCGAATTTTTCTGAGAGGTATTTTTTGGCAATCGCCCCTGCCGCTACGCGCATCGCGGTTTCGCGAGCAGAAGAACGGCCACCGCCGCGATAGTCGCGCAGGCCGTACTTTTGTTCGTAGGTGTAATCAGCGTGGCCCGGACGGAAGACATCTTTAATCGCACTGTAATCCTGGGAGCGCTGATCGGTGTTCTCAATCAGCAGGCCAATGCTGGTGCCGGTGGTGACGCCTTCAAACACGCCGGACAGGATTTTCACCTGGTCCGGTTCGCGGCGTTGCGTGGTGTAACGCGAGGTTCCCGGACGACGCCTGTCGAGGTCGTGCTGCAGGTCAGCTTCCGTCAGAGGGATTCCCGGCGGCACACCGTCCACGATGCAGCCGAGGGCCACACCGTGGGATTCGCCGAAGGTGGTTACGCGAAAGAGTTGTCCAATTGTGTTTCCTGCCATCACGGCTCCATCGAATTTTAATTAGTCTTTATAGATGCTGAAGTGTTCGCGGGCAGCCAGAAGCTGCGCTTTGGTGAGCATGAAGACGCCGTCGCCGCCGTTATCAAACTCAAGCCAGGTGAACGGAACGTCAGGATACTGCTCTATCAGATGTACCATGCTGTTACCGACTTCACAAATCAGAATGCCGTTGTCAGTCAGGTAATCCGGCGCATTGCCCAGAATGCGACGCGTCAGCTTCAGGCCGTCGGAGCCTGAAGCGAGGCCCAGTTCTGGCTCGTGGCGATATTCGTTCGGCAGGTCAGCCATGTCTTCTGCATCAACATACGGAGGATTGGTGACGATCAGATCGTACTGCACCTTCGGCAGGTCGCGGAACAGGTCAGAACGGATCGGCGTGACGTGATGAATGAGACCGTGATCTTCGATATTTTGCTCAGCCACCGCCAGCGCATCCGGGGAAATATCGACGCCGTCGACTTCCGCTTCCGGGAAAGCGTAGGCACAGGCGATAGCGATGCAGCCGCTGCCAGTACACATATCCAGAATATGCTCGGGCTGATGCGCAATCAGGCCAGCAAAGCGGTTATTGATGAGTTCACCAATCGGCGAACGCGGAACCAGCACGCGTTCATCTACGTAAAATTCGTGGCCGCAGAACCAGGCTTTGTTGGTCAGATAAGAGACGGGAATGCGCTCGTTGACGCGGCGAATCACGCGCTCAACGATACGGTGTTTTTCACTGGAGGTCAGACGCGCGGTGTGCATGTCTTCCGGAATATCCAGCGGTAAATAGAGTGACGGCAGCACCAGCTGAACCGCCTCATCCCACGGGTTGTTCGTGCCATGACCGTACCAGATTCCCGCGGCGCTAAAGCGGCTCACCGACCAACGCAACATATCCTGAATGGTATGCAGCTCATTGACTGCTTCATCGACAAAAATTTTATCCATTTTCCCCTCCAGGGCCCATCGCTGAAATTCGGCGGCTAGTTTGCCATGAAGACGCCGATAAATCAGCATTCTTGCGTCATGAGAGCGGGGAAAAAATGCGTTTTCACTGCCCGCAAGCGAAGAGAGTCGGGTAAACTGTCGCAAAGCGAAAATGAGATGAAAGAATGAAGAAGAAAACCTCACTGAGCGAAGAGGATCAGGCGCTGTTCCGTCAGCTGATGACCGGTACCCGCAAGATTAAGCAGGACACCATCGTCCATCGCCCAGCGCGTAAGAAAATCACTGAAGTGCCGGTGAAGCGTTTGCTTCAGGAACAGGCCGATAACAGCCACTATTTTTCCGATGAGTTTCAGCCGCTGCTGAATACGGAAGGCGCGATGAAATACGTGCGCGCGGACGTGAGCCATTTTGAGGCTAAGAAGTTGCGTCGTGGGGATTACTCGCCGGAACTGTATCTTGATTTGCACGGGCTGACTCAAATGCAGGCCAAGCAAGAATTAGGTGCGTTGATTGCCGCCTGTCGTCGTGAACATGTGTTTTGTGCCTGCGTGATGCACGGACACGGGAAACATATTCTGAAGCAGCAGACGCCGCTGTGGCTGGCACAGCACCCGCACGTGATGGCGTTTCATCAGGCACCGAAAGAGTATGGCGGAGATGCCGCATTGGTGGTGTTGATTGAAGTGGAAGAGTGGCAGCCGCCAGAATTACCGTAGAAAGACGAGGCGGTGAGAAGTGACAGGTAAAAGTGGCGGGAAGCGCACGGCTCACCCGCCTTTTACTCAGATGGCTTTGGCCATCTTCAGATTGCAGGGGCTCATCTGCCAGTTAAACTGACCTTGCCCGCTGGCATCTAGCGTGACGTTCGCAATGGCGGATGTCGAGAACATCGGCGGAGCTTCGCTCGGGCAGAGCTCAGACACCAGGTAGCCTACCAGCGGCAGGTGGGAAACCACCAACGCAGAGGCAACACCTTCGTTCGCCAGCGCCTGCAGATAGGCGCTTACCAGCCCCACATCGCCGCAAGGCGTGAGTTCCGGCAGGACATCGATCTCTTTTGGCAGGTTCATGCACTCCCCCACCACATCCAGCGTTTGCTCTGCTCGTAAGAACGGGCTGACCAGAACGCGCTCAATATCCACTTTTTGACCTTTCAGCCAGTTCGCCATCTGACGGGATTCATCGCAACCACAAGTGGTAAGAGGACGAACCGAGTCACTGGCTGCATCGAGGGCAGCATCGCCGTGACGCATAATAAAAACTTGCATATTGCACCGCTTTTGTTAACCAGAAACACCGGAGAAAAACACACGTACTCAATACGCTGTTTATTCGGTGGTCGGGCATTGTGCCTGATCCATTCGATGAATGAAACGCTGTTTTTTACCTTAATGGCGTAAGTATAGTCAATCTCTGTTTACAAAATAACCATACAACAGCGTTATGCCTCACTTGGATTTACCTTTATTTGACCTCAACTTAACGTCTCAGTTTCATTTGCGGGCCAAAAGGCCAGGCCCTGTTCTGCCATCCTGATTAATGCCTCGCACGGCGTGAACCGTGGACCGTACTGCGTCGTCAGGCGTTGCAGAATCGCCACGACTTCCCCCGCGCCCAGGCTATCCATATAACGGAACGGACCTCCCAAAAAGGGAGGAAAACCAATACCAAACACAGCACCAATGTCACCATCGCGCGCGCTTCGAACCACTTGTTCATCATAGCAACGCGCGGCTTCGTTGAGCATCATCATCACGCAACGTTCTGCAATCTGTTGCCCCGACAGCGTTCCCTTCTGCCCGCCGCCAATAAGCGTATAAATTGCAGGGTCAGGCTGTTTTTTGCTTTTACGCCCTTTTGCACCGTAAAGATAGAAACCGCGACCATTTTTTCTGCCTTTGCGATCGTCGTTCAAAATTGCGCTAATGATATTTGCAGGTGCGCTGAAACGTTCCCCGTAAGCGCTTTCCAGTACTGGAATAATTTTAGTTCCAGTATCGATTCCGACCTCATCCAAAAGTTGGATTGGGCCGACCGGGAAGCCATATTTCGTCAGCGCCCCATCAATTTTTTCAATGGATTCGCCCTCCGTCAGCAGCCGCATCGCCTCATTGATATAAGGTGCCAGAATGCGGTTGACGTAAAAACCGGCTTTATCTGCCACCACCACCGGTGTTTTACCGAGCTGTTTTGCCAGCTTCACAGTGGTGGCAATCGTGGTTTCCGATGTGCCCGCGTGGGGAATCACTTCAACCAGCGGCATTTTCTCTACCGGACTGAAGAAATGCAGACCTATCACCTGTTCCGGACGCTGCGCCTGCGCGGCAATATCACCAATCGGCAGCGACGAGGTGTTAGACGCAAAAATAGTGTGCGCTGCAAAGTTGGCTTCCACTTCCGCCACCATTTGCTGTTTCAGGGATAAATCTTCGAACACCGCTTCAATCACGACGTCACGATGGGCAAAACCGCTGTAATCAGTGGTGCCGGAAATCAGCGCCAGCTGGCTGTCGCGCTCACTGGATCTGATATGGCGGCGACGTACCTTCTTATCAAGCAGCTCCCAACTGTACTTCAGCGCATGGTTGATGCCGTTGGCATTGATATCCTTTATACGTACCGGCAATTTCGCTTTGCTGGCGGTGACAAACGCGATACCGCCGCCCATCAGGCCACCGCCCAGAACCGCCACCGAATGCAGAGGCAGCGGCTCGGCGTTAGCGGCCGGATCTTTTTTAACGTCGGTGCTGGCAAAGAAGACTGAGCGCAGCGCTTTTGATTGCGGCGTCATCGCCAACTCGCCAAACGCCTGAGCTTCCTCGGCATATCCGCTGCTGCTGCCCTGTGCCAGACCTGTTTCGAGCACCTTCAAAATGCGCCCAGTGGCGGGATAATTCCCCTGGGTTTTCTGCTCTGTTTTTTTCGCCGCCAGGCTGAACACCAGGCTACGTCCCAGCGGACCGGCCAGAATGCGTTCCCGGACCGGCAGACGTCGGCTGACCGGACGCTCTTGTTTAGCCAGCGCAATTGCCGCTTCGAGAAGGATCGCCTGCGGTACGACGTCATCCACCAGCCCGACTTTTAATGCCTGACGGGCGCGTAGCTGTTTGCCGGTGAGGATCATGTCCAGCGCGGTGCTGATGCCGACCAGGCGCGGCAAACGCTGTGTGCCGCCGGAACCCGGCAGCAGGCCTAATTGAACTTCCGGTAAGCCCAGCACCGTTTTCACGTCATCGGTGCAAATTCGACTGTGACAGGCTAACGCCAGTTCGAGGCCACCACCGAGACAGGCGCCGTGGATCGCGGCGATGACAGGGATAGGCAGGGCATGAATTTCCGCCATGATTTGCTGCCCCTGGCGTGCCAGGGCTTCGGCTTCTTGCGCCGACGTGCAGTTGCCAATCATGTTGATGTCGGCCCCGGCGATGAAGTTATCCGGTTTGGCGGAGATGAACACCACGCCGCGCAGGGCTTTGTTGTCGCGAATTTGCTTGAGGATAGCCCGCACCTGAACGCCAAACTCAGCCTTCAGGGTATTCATTTTTTCGCCGGGAATATCAATGGTAATGACCGCCACGTTATCGAGGCGTTCGGTCAGCGTAAATGCGGATGTCGTTTCCATTATTCGGCCTCCAGAACCATGGCTGCGCCTAAACCACCTGCCGCGCAGGCGGTCACCAGACCAAAGCCACCGCCGCGACGCCGCAGCTCGTTAAGGGTTTGGGTGATCATGCGCGCCCCTGTGGCTGCAAAAGGATGTCCGTAGGCAATGGAGCCGCCCAGCACGTTGAATTTACTGTCGTCCACTTCGCCAGTCGCATGGCTGCGGCCCAACACGTCGCGGGCGAAGCGCTCGCTGGCCATCAGTTGCAGATTCGCCAGCGTCTGGGCGGCGAAGGCTTCATGCATATCAAAGAGGGTTAAATCGGCCATCGTCAGCCCGGCACGTTCCAGCGCCAGTGGCGTGGACCACGCAGGCCCCAGCAACATGTCCTGCGCGACATCAATCGCGGTAAACGCGTAGCTGCGCAAATAGCCGAGCGGCTTCAGGCCCAGTTCTTTTGCCCGAGATTCCGTCATCAGAATCACTGCCGCCGCGCCGTCGGTCAGCGGGGTGCTGTTGGCCGCGGTCACCGTGCCATGTTTGCGGTCGAAAGCCGGACGCAGCTTGGCGTAGTCTGCCAGCGAGGATTGGGTGCGCACATTGTTGTCCTGCGCGAACGGCTCACGGAACGGTGGCGCATAGGCCGTCATCACTTCATCCGTCAGCTTGCCATCGGCCCAGGCTTTGGCCGCATGCAGATGCGAGCGATGCGCCAGCGCATCCTGCTGTTCGCGGGTGATGCCCCAGGTTTTCGCCATTTGTTCGGCGGTGTCGCCCATGCGTAAACCGGTAGAGTACTCCGCCACAGCAGGCGGCACGGGGGCTAAATCTTTGAGGCGCAGGCGAGAGAAGAGTTTGAGTTTCTGCCCAAGGGTTCGGGCTTTGTTGGCATCCACCAGCGTACGGGCCAGCGCTTTGCTCACGCCAATCGGCAACACGGAGGAGGAATCGGCCCCACCGGCGATCCCCGCACGAATAGTCCCCGCCATCAGGCTTTCTGCGACGTTGGCGACGGCCTGGAAACTGGTGGCGCAGGCACGACTGACGCTGTAAGCATCGGTATGGACGCTCATGCCGGTGCCGAGCACGATTTCACGCGCGATGTTCGGCGCCTCAGGCATTTGCACTACCTGGCCGAAAACTAACTGTTCGATGACTTCAGGAGGAATTTCGCTGCGAGCCAGCAATTCACCGACAACCATCTTCCCCAGATCAATCGCGGGAATGCCGTGAAAAGCCGTCGCCTGACGGGCAAAAGGCGTGCGTAACCCGCTGACAATGGCAATGCGATCGCCCTGGCGGGTGATAAGCGGTAATGCCTGACTCATAACTGTCCCCTGGTAAACGTAAAAAAAGTGGTCTGACCTGATAACAGTCTTAACTAATTTTTTACATCCAGCCAATCAGGGAAGCATAAAAGTGAGAGCCAAAACACATTGAGATAAAAAAGAAAACGCCCCTGCTGAGCAGAGGCGTTTTAGAGAAGGGATTAACGCAGTCCGAGCTGGAAAATCAGGGTTTCAGCTTCGCAGCAGAACACAAAATCGATATCCAGTTGCACACCACCATCGACCTCTTTATAGGTCGGGATGATTTTGCATGGGTCGGACTCAACACCACGGGCTCTTTCGCTCAGTGCAGCCAGCGTTTCGTCAGCTTCAGCGCGGGTCGCAAAGACGCGGCTGTAGGACGCGGTGCAATCGGTGTTGTCCATAATGGTGCCAACATCCATACAGCAGCAAACCGGGGTTTCATCAGCACTGCATTTACTCATCGTAGATATCCTCTGTATTTGCACCCAGGGTGCCAGATAAACAATGCGGCTATTTTACGCCCCTGCTCTAAGTGTCTCCAGTTGATATTTATTTGTACGGTCATTAGTGACCTAAATCACAACTAAAAATGATCTAAAACAAAAACCACCCTCTCAAGGGAACTTTCATGACCCTAATTTTGCCAGCTGGATCGCGTTTCTTAGATCACAATTGAAAAAACTTATAAACACACTTGCAACATTCCATCTGGTCAGACCTATACTCTCGGCACTGGTCTGATTTCTCTGACGTAACACAGACCCTACACTTCGCGCTTCTGTTACGGCATGTAACAATTTTTGCATAAAAATAACTCGATTGAGGTTATGGTCATGAGCCAAAAAACCCGTTTTACAAAAACTGCTCTCGCAGTTGCAGTGGCACTCGTTTCTTCTCAGGCCTGGTCAGCAGGCTTTCAGTTAAATGAATTTTCTGCCTCAGGTTTGGGCCGTGCTTATTCTGGCGAAGGCGCGATTGCCGACGATCCGGGTAATGCCAGCCGTAACCCAGCATTAATTATGATGTATGACCGCCCGCAATTTTCAGCCGGTGCCGTTTATATTGATCCGGACGTGAATATTTCTGGTACATCCCCAACAGGTAAAAGCACCGACGCCGATAATATCGCTCCGGTAGCATGGGTACCGAACTTACATTTTGTCATGCCTCTTAACGAACAATTTGGTTGGGGCGCTTCTGTTACCTCCAATTATGGCCTGGCAACAGAATTTAATGACAATTACGCCGCAGGTAGCATGGGGGGGAAAACTGACCTCACCACCGTTAACCTGAACCTGAGCGGTGCGTATCGTCTGAACAGCAACTGGAGCTTCGGTGTTGGTTTTGATGCGGTCTACGCGAAAGCGAAAATCGAGCGCTACGCCGGTGACTTAGGTCAGATCATTGCGGGCTCTGGCGCACTGCCGCCTGCACTGGCAGGCCAGGTTGGGCAGCTCCCTGCTGACACCCAAATTGCCCATTTGAAGGGTGATGAGTGGGGCTTCGGCTGGAACGCCGGTATCCTGTATGAACTGGATAAAAACAACCGTTACGGCTTTACCTACCGCTCTGAAGTCAAAATCGACTTCGACGGTGATTATAAGAGCAACATGCCGTCGGCCTACAACCAGATTCTGGGCAACTTCGGTCTGCCGTTGGGCACCGATGGCAATACCACCAACGGTTCTCTGACGCTGAACCTGCCGGAAATGTGGGAACTGTCAGGCTACAACCGTGTCGCGCCGCAGTGGGCTATCCACTATAGCGCCACCTACACCAGCTGGAGCCAGTTCCAGGAACTCAAAGCAACGGGTAACAGCGGCGAAACCTTGTTCTATAAAGACGAAAGCTTTAAAGATGCATGGCGTCTGGCGCTCGGTACGACCTATTACTACGACGACAACTGGACATTCCGTACCGGTATCGCGTTTGATGATAGCCCGGTTCCAGCCGATCACCGCTCTATCTCCATCCCGGATCAGGACCGTCTGTGGCTGAGCGCGGGTGCAACTTACGCGCTTAACAAAGATGCTTCTGTCGACGTGGGTGCGTCCTACATGCATGGTCAGAACGTGACTATTGAAGAAGGTCCTTACACCTTCCGCTCAGCAGGTAAAGCGTGGCTGTTCGGTTCTAACTTCAACTATCGCTTCTAATAGTTCTGGTTCAGACATAAAAAAAGGTGAGCACATTGCTCACCTTTTTTATTTTCGACTTCGCTTACTGCGAATCGATATCCTTCAGATCGCCTTCAATCGCTTTGGCGTTCGGGTTGTCTTCCGTACTGAGTTTACCGCCATTAGCGATGAAATCATGTTGCTGGAAGTACGCTTCACGCACCGTGATGTACGGGTCAGTCGATTGACGCAGCAAGCCATCGGAATCCAGCAGCTGCGCACGCGTTTCAACCCCTTCGATGGCCCACTTACCGATAGACATCGGCCATGTCAGCCATGACAGCACCGGATACAAGTCGTCAGCCATATCGCCGACGTCATCACGCACGGTAAAGCTGCCGTAGAACGGTAATTGCAGATATGGACCATAGCCCACACCATAATGCCCCATGGTGCTACCAAAACGGTGTGGCTGAACGCGCTGCAGTTTCTGATTCGCCATTCCCGCGACATCAATGAAACCGCCCATCCCTAAAATAGTGTTCAGGAAGAAACGCGTGAAGTGCACCATGCCTTGATACGGGTCGCCCTGCAGGAACATGTTCACCATGATCGCAGGCTCTTCGATGTTGCTGGTGAAGTTGCCGATACCGTTACGCGCAGGCTGCGGGACGTAGTCTCGCCATGCGACAGCAACCGGGCGGACCAGATAAGGGTCCAGCACGTTGAAGTTGAAGTCGTACATGGTGCGGTTGAATCCTTCGAACGGATCTGAACGCCCCTGTTGCTGGTCACCGGAACTGGCACAGCCCACCAACAGCGTCGCGCTCAGCGCAAGCGCAGACAGGCGAAAATTCATAAATATCTCCCTGTAAAGAAATCACTGCTTCCACTGATTTTATACATATTTTGAAACAGACGTATTGCTATTCATGGCATAACACCAAAATTAGGACTTAGGACCGAGGAGTTCGGCAATAAAACCCGCTACGCTTTACCCAGTGTTATCAGACGAAGGGAATGCCGGATGGACAGTATTGAAAAAGAGAAAATTGACGGACATACCGAAGAACTGGAAGTCGAAAGTGATGAAAAAAAACGGGGCGAGGATATAGAAGTCGATGAACAGCGGCTTCCTTCGCGGGCCATGGCCATCCACGAGCACATTCGTCAGGACGGTGAAAAGGAACTCGAACGCGATGCCATGGCGCTACTGTGGTCGGCGATTGCTGCTGGGCTGTCGATGGGTGCCTCACTCCTGGCAAAAGGGATTTTTCACGTTCAGCTCGAAGGTATTCCCGGCGGTTTCCTGCTGGAGAACTTAGGCTATACCTTCGGCTTTGTCATCGTGATCATGGCTCGCCAACAGCTGTTTACAGAGAATACTGTTACCGCCGTTTTACCTGTCATGCAAAGCCCAACGATGGGCAATTTCGGTCTGCTGATGCGTCTCTGGGGCGTGGTATTACTCGGGAATCTGATCGGCACCGGTGTGGCCGCCTGGGCCTTCGAATACATGCCGATTTTTGATGAGCCGACACGCGATGCCTTCACCAAAATCGGTATGGACGTCATGAAAAACACTCCGGGGGAGATGTTCGCCAATGCCATTATTTCCGGCTGGCTTATCGCGACCATGGTATGGATGTTCCCCTCCGCTGGCGCCGCGAAAATTGTCGTTATTATTCTGATGACCTGGCTGATTGCGCTGGGCGACACCACGCACATCGTGGTCGGCACCGTAGAAATTCTCTATCTGGTCTTCAGCGGCACCCTGCACTGGCATGATTTCTTCTGGCCTTTCGCACTGCCGACGCTGGCAGGGAATATTTGCGGGGGCACCTTTATTTTCGCCCTGATGAGTCACGCGCAAATTCGCAACGACATGAGCAATAAGCGGAAAGCGGAGGCAAAAGCCAAAGCTCAGGAGCAAGAAAAACGTCAACAGAAGTGAGGGCGATGGCGACACTTTGAGCAGTCAGATGGCTATGTGCTTAACCTGCCTGCTAAAAAACGCTATACTCGTGCCGCTTCGTCCCCTTAGTTAAATGGATATAACGAGCCCCTCCTAAGGGCTAGTTGCAGGTTCGATTCCTGCAGGGGACACCATTTGCTCCCCTGCTTATCTCATCACCCAATACATCCCCGCTATCACGACCATCAGATTCACTATCACGCTAAGGGCAAAATAGGTTTTGAACGGCTGCTTTTGTGTTTTATGCCGAAAGATTTGCTGCCCCAGAATGGCGCCAAACCAGCCACCCACCAAACCGAAAATCAGCAAAGTGAACTCAGGGACACGATACCAATTCTTTCGCGCGGCCAATTTGTCCGCGCCATAAAGCAACAGAGTGAGCACGTTGACGGAAATAACCCACACCGTCAGCGAGCCGGGCAAAAAGGCACTGACGGTGGCCGTGATGAATAAAATCGCATAATAAAAATAATGTTGTTTCATCAATTATTTTAATCACATCAGGGATCCTTTCGCCACGAATTCATCTCCCATTAGCCCATCAAGCAAATTCAAAATTAAACTAATTTTTAAATCTAAATATGCGAGAACACGGCCCATCCACTGTACGATCGCGGGCTTTCGCTTATTTTCAGCCCTTTATTTACTTCGGACCATACATGCATAGTAGAACACGTTCATTGTTCCTCTTCTCTCTGGGACTCCTCCCGGCTCTCGCTTTAGCGCAATCTGGCGTCGTCAAAACTAACAAAGAAAAATCAGATGATGACCCGACGAAAGTCACCACCAAAGTGGGCGTTGCGTGGTCGGATAACTACGACATGAATGACAGTGATGTGCAATTTTCAGGCTCGCTGGCACTGGACGAAGCGCGAAAAATCAACGTTAAGATCAACAGCGATGCCTCTGAGTGGCGTGTCGGGGGTTCATGGCTTTTCCCAATCGGTATTTTCAACTTCAACTTTGGCAAGAATGAATTTCCCAATGGTGCCTCACAAACCAACTATTCTCTCGGGACGTTTCTTCCCCTGAGCTTTTTTGGTTTTGAACCTGCCGGTTTCCAGTTTTTCCCAATGGCAGGGTACTCTTACAACACAGGTGATACCTTTGGCTGCGATAAAGATAAGCACAGAGCTTGCTCGGAGTCTGGCTTTAACGGTGATCCTTCTGAAGAAAACGGCTTCGGTTTAGTAGATTCTTCAGGTAGCAGCGGGTATCTGGGTGTCTTTATGATCAAGCCTCTGACAACCAACCTGCGCTTACTGAGCGTTGCTGGCGGGTCGTACGGCTCGAAAAACGATGATGGGGATAACTACAAAGGCTACTTTGCTGGCGTGGGGATGGGCTACTCCTTCGACAAGCACAACTCTATTAGCGCGTTTACCTACGTTCAGGACAACAATACCTATATCGATGATGCCGAGAAAAAAATCAAACTCTCGTATAAGTATCAATTCTAAACATCCTGCCTGACCCCCCTCAAAAGATGTTGTGTATGACATCACGCTAACCCCGAATTCCTCACGTAGTGGCTGCGCTCCGCCGCCACTTGAGGGTTCACCTCGTAAAATCCCTATAATTTCAATGCGGTACTACTGCCTCATTCGGCAACCATTTTACCGTCGCCGTTCGGGCATTTATTGCATACTGAAATCATTGTGTCTCCGTTTCACGACACTCGTAAGTAACTAAAAATTAATAAAAAAATCAGGCTTGTCACCCTACTTTTTTAAGCGTACATTAGCGCCGTCTGGAGCACTTGAAGCACAGAATTTTGAGGTGGTGCCGAAGGGTAAAAAGGGACAAATCCCATTTTTATTCGAGGCGGTGTCAGCTCTCTATACTCAGTCAGGATTGTTTTCATTTGGGCGTATCGAGTTATACGCGGAGTGATGTGACGTGAAATATTTTATTATGGGCATCTCCTTTATGGTCATCGTCTGGGCTGGCACTTTCGCCCTAATGGTTTAACCCTGAGCATGCAAAAAAACAGGAGCCAAATGGCTCCTGTTTGCATTTCTAAAGGATGAAGACCGGAGAGTTACTCGGTACTTTCCGTAGTAGATTTGCTTGAAACTGGCAGCAGACCGTCGGCGCGGAACATGGCTTTAATCCCGCGAACGGCCTGGCGGATGCGGTCCCGGTTTTCAATCAGCGCAAAACGCACGTGCGTGTCGCCGTAGTCGCCGAAACCAATCCCCGGTGATACGCAGACTTTCGCGTCCTGCAGCATCTTTTTCGCAAACTCCAGCGAGCCCATTGCAGCGTAGTGTTCCGGAATTTTCGCCCAGACGTACATCGACGCCTTAGGCATCTCAACCATCCATCCGGCTTCATGCAGCCCTTTTACCAGCACGTCACGACGGCGACGATACTGCTCGGCAATATCCAGCACGCACTGCTGATCGCCTTCCAGCGCAGCAATGGCTGCCACCTGCAGCGGTGTGAAAGTACCGTAATCGTGATAGCTTTTGATACGGGCCAGCGCGTTAACCAGTTCTTTGTTGCCGACCATGAAACCAATGCGCCAGCCAGCCATGTTGTAGCTTTTTGACAGCGTGAAGAACTCCACGGCGACATCACGTGCGCCCGGGACTTCCATAATTGATGGCGCTTTCCAGCCGTCGTAGACGATATCGGCGTAGGCTAAATCATGCACCACCAGCACGTTGTAGCGCTTCGCCAACGCCACCACTTTCTCGAAGAAATCCAGCTCAACGCATTGCGCGGTCGGGTTCGACGGGAAGCCGAGGATCATCATCTTCGGCTTCGGATAGCTTTCGCGAATGGCGCGTTCAAGTTCGTTAAAGAAATCGACGCCTTCCACCAGCGGCACGGAACGCACCTGCGCCCCGGCAATCACCGCGCCATAAATATGAATCGGATAGCTCGGGTTCGGCACCAGCACGGTATCACCATGATCCAGCGTCGCCAACATCAGGTGTGCCAGCCCCTCTTTTGAACCGATGGTGACGATGGCCTCGCTTTCGGGGTCAATGTCTACGTCGTAACGGTCTTTATACCAGCGTGAAATCGCCCGGCGCAGACGTGGGATCCCGCGAGATGTGGAATATCCGTGAGTGTCCGGGCGCTGAGCCACGGTACAGAGTTTTTCTACGATATGCGGCGGCGTAGCGCCATCAGGGTTACCCATACTGAAGTCGATTATGTCTTCGCCGCGCCGACGCGCAGCCATTTTCAGCTCAGCAGTGATATTGAATACGTAGGGGGGGAGCCTGTCGATACGGGTGAAACGACGTTCAGGACTGAAGTCAGCCATAAATTCCTCGGATAACGTGAGCGCCCGGACCGTCCGAGCGACGCTGCCACCTGTGTGGCATGATTGAAAATAACCCGAATTTTTTCCTGCTGTCGAGAGGGGTGAGGAAAAATAATTCGTACAGGCAAAATGAGGAAGTAATGCCCGATAAGAGGCACTACTCGCTGCCTGATATCGGCTTTACAGCAAAATGTCATTTACACAGCGATATCAATTGGTTTACCTCAAAGCGCGCGCGTTCCACGTATTTCCCCTGTGGCGGGACCGTAAAAGTAATCCCCTTTTAAACTGATGGTTTTTCCCTGTTCTCTAATCCGCGTGTTTGCTGGCTATCCCCCGCCAGGTTTTTTATCATATTACTTTCAATGATACATACGGCGCACACATGCACGAAATCTTTAATATGCTGCTGGCGGTATTTGATAGGGCCGCCTTGATGCTGATTTGCCTGTTTTTCCTTATCCGCATCCGACTGTTCCGCGAGCTGCTGCATAAATCTGCGCATACGCCGAAGGAGCTGCTCGCCGTCACCGCCATTTTCTCGCTGTTCGCGTTGTTCAGCACCTGGTCTGGCGTGCATGTGGAAGGCTCGCTGGTGAACGTTCGCGTCATTGCGGTGATGTCCGGCGGTATTCTGTTTGGCCCATGGGTCGGCGCCATTACCGGGCTTATCGCCGGAACGCACCGCTATCTGATCGACATTGGCGGCGTCACTGCGGTGCCATGCTTTATCACCAGTATTATCGCCGGGCTGCTCTCCGGCTGGATCCACTGCAAAGTTCCGAAGGCGCAGCACTGGCGCGTCGGGATCCTCGCCGGGATGCTGTGCGAAACGCTGACCATGATCCTCGTCGTCGTCTGGGCGCCAACGATGGAACTGGGCTTCGACATCGTCTCCAAAATTGGCGTGCCGATGATCCTCGGCACCGTGTGTATCGGTTTTATCGTATTGCTGGTGCGCAGCGTTGAAGGGGAAAAAGAGGCCATCGCGGCGAGACAGGCCAAGCTCGCCCTGGAGATAGCCAACAAAACACTTCCGCTGTTTCGTAACGTGAATAGCGAATCCCTGCGTCAGGTCTGCGACATCATTCGCCGGGATATTGACGCCGACGCGGTAGCGATTACCGATAACGAAAAAGTCCTGGCCTACGTCGGCCTTGGCGAAACCAATTACAAAAAGAATGATTTGGGGATAAGCCCACGAACCCGCCAGGCGCTGAGCGACGGAAAAATCATTATCCGCAACGATGACGTGGCCTACCGCACGCCGGAAATCCATTCGATTATGATTATCCCGCTGTGGGAGAAAGGCATTGTCACCGGCACGCTAAAAATCTATTACCGCCCTGCGCACCAGATAACGTCCTCGCTTCAGGAAATGGCAGTGGGCCTGTCGCAGATCATCTCGACTCAGCTCGAAGTGTCCCGCGCAGAGCAATTGCGTGAAATGGCAAATAAGGCAGAGCTCCGGGCGCTGCAAAGTAAAATTAATCCTCATTTCCTGTTTAACGCGCTGAACGCCATTTCGTCGTCGATTCGCCTTAATCCAGACACCGCCCGGCAGCTGATTTTCAATCTGTCGCGTTATTTACGCTATAACATTGAGTTGAAGGACGACGAGCAGATCGATATTCGCAAAGAGCTGTACCAAATTAAGGATTACATCGCCATCGAACAGGCGCGTTTTGGCGACAAGCTGACGGTCATTTACGACATCGACGATGAAGTGAACTGCATGATCCCAAGCCTGCTTATCCAGCCGCTGGTCGAAAACGCGATTGTGCACGGCATTCAGCCTTGCAAAGGGAAAGGCGTGGTGACCATTAGCATCAGTGAGAGCGGGAACCGCGTGCGAATCGGGGTGCGGGATACCGGGCACGGCATCGACCCGGCGGTGATTGCCCGCGTCGAGGCGAACGAGATGCCAGGCAATAAAATTGGCCTGCTCAATGTGCATCATCGCGTGACGCTGTTGTACGGTGAAGGGTTGCATATTCGCCGTCTTGAGCCGGGTACCGAGATTGCGTTTTATGTACCAAACCAGCGCGCGTCGTCCCCCTCAACTGCAAGTCTGCTGTCATAAGGACGTAATATGAAAGTCATCATTGTTGAAGATGAAGTGCTTGCTCAGCAGGAGCTGACCTGGCTGATTAAAGAACACAGCCAGATGGAGATTGTCGGCACATTTGATGATGGACTGGACGTGCTGAAATTTTTGCAGCACAACAAGGTCGATGCTATTTTTCTCGACATCAATATTCCCTCGCTGGACGGCGTACTGCTAGCGCAGAACATCAGCCAGTTCGCCCATAAGCCTTTCATCGTGTTTATCACCGCGTGGAAAGAGCATGCGGTTGAAGCCTTTGAACTGGAAGCCTTCGACTACATTCTCAAGCCGTATCAAGAATCGCGCATCGTCACGATGCTGCAAAAGCTGGAAAACAGCTGGCAGCAGCAGTCCGGGAGCAATAACAACGCGGCGAGCCCTCCGCGGGAAAACGACACCATCAACCTGATCCGCGATGATAAGATTTTCGTGACCTCAATCCACGATATCTACTACGCCGAAGCGCACGAGAAAATGACCTTCGTGTATACCCGGCGTGAGTCGTGGGTGATGCCGATGAACATTACCGAGTTTTGCAGCAAGCTTCCGGCGGCACACTTCTTTCGCTGTCATCGCTCGTACTGCGTTAATCTGAATAAAATTCGAGAAATCGAGCCGTGGTTTAATAACACCTACATTCTCAGATTACGCGATCTCGATTTTCAGGTGCCGGTCAGCCGCAGCAAGGTGAAAGAGTTTCGCCAGCTGATGAATCTGTAAAAAAGGCGCCATCGGCGCCTTTTTCATGTCAGGGAAATCCACTCAGAGAATTTGCCCAAGAGACTGGCGCAGATGCGCTCCGGAGCCAATCAGGCCTGGATTATCGTGCACAATCAGGAACACCGGGATGTCCTGCACGTAGGATTTGAAACGCCCTTTGTCTTCAAACCCACCACGGAAACCGGACGATTTAAAGAATTCGAGGAAGCGCGGCACGATCCCCCCGGCGATGTACACGCCGCCAAAGGTACCGAGCGTCAACGCCAGGTTGCCGCCAAAGCGACCGAGGATCACACAGAACAGCGACAGTGCACGGCGACAGTCGGTGCAGGAATCATCCAGCGCGCGTTCGGTGACGTCTTTTGGCTGAAGATTTTCAGGCAAACGACCGTCAGATTTAACAATCGCACGGTAGAGATACACCAACCCAGGGCCAGACAGCACGCGCTCGGCGGAAACATGCCCCAGCTCGGCGCGCAGTTCTTCCAGAATAATGCCCTCTTCTTCGCTGTTCGGCGCGTAGTCGACGTGGCCGCCTTCGCCCGGCAGGCTCACCCAGCGTTTGTCCACGTGAACCAGGTGCGCGACGCCCAAACCGGTGCCCGCGCCGTACACGGCTATCGGTTTACCTTCCACCGGCTCTTTACCGCCGAACTGAATCAGATGCTCTTTTTTCAGCATCGGAATCGCCATGGAAACCGCAGTAAAGTCGTTAATAATTTCCAGATGCGAAAAGCCCAGATTGTTCTTCATCTCTTCGATGGAGAACGCCCAGGTGTGGTTGGTCATTGCCACCCAGTCACCGGTAATCGGACAGGCTATCGCGATGCAGCCTTCTTTTACGTCAACCTTTTGTTCATCAAGGTAAACCCGTACAACCGCTTCAAGGCTTGGATAATCCAGCCCGGAATAGGTTTTCGCTTGTGTAATCTCGCCATTGGCAAGATTACACAGTGCCAGTCGGGCATTGGTCCCGCCGACATCCCCCGTTAACGCAAACTTTGTCATTCTGTTACTGCTCCGCTAAAGTCTGAATAAGTCTTTGGCACACTGTAAATTCATGGCGACATAACAACAACGACCAACACCGTAGTCCCCACGATTTATCGATCCCGGTCACACAATAACTTTACCGTTTCAGCACCAATTGCAATGAAGGTTTCATCATTTGGCGGCAAAGTATTGCGCGCTCTGAGTCAAAAGGAAATCACTATGCTCCACCCGCGAGCCAGATCCATGCTGCTGTTATCGGTCCCCGCGTTAATAATTGGTATTGCCTCCAGTCTGATTCTGGTGGCTATCATGAAAATTGCAGCCGTATTGCAACGGCTGCTGTGGTCCACGCTTCCCGCCAGTTTCGGCGTGAACATCGATTCCACGGCGTGGATCATTTTTATGCTGACCGCCACCGGTATCGCCGTTGGATTAGTGATTCGGTTTAGCCCCGGACATGCAGGCCCTGATCCGGCAACCGAGCCGTTAATTGGCGCCCCAGTAAGACCATCGGCGTTGCCTGGCTTAATTCTTGCGCTTATCCTGGGACTCGCAGGCGGCGTCAGCCTCGGCCCAGAGCACCCGATAATGTCAGTGAATGTGGCACTTGCCGTGGCCCTCGGCGCCCGTTTTTTCCCTCGGGTGGGGGCCATGGACTGGACCATTCTGGCCGCCTCTGGCACCATCGGCGCATTGTTTGGTACGCCTATCGCTGCCGCCCTCATTTTTTCGCAAATGTTAAGCGGCAACGATGAAATCCCCTTCTGGGATAGGCTATTCGCCCCGCTGATTGCCGCCGCATCTGGCGCGCTGACCACCAGTCTTTTCTTCCAACCACAATTTTCCTTACCGGTGGCCCACTACAGTCACATGCGGCTTGTGGACATTTTCAGCGGCGCTGTCGTCGCGGCCATTGCTATTGCCGTCGGCATGGTGGCGGTCTGGTGCCTGCCACGCCTGCACACCCTTTTGCACAAACTCAAACATCCGGTGCTGATCCTCGGGATGGGCGGTTTCCTGTTGGGCGTGGTTGGGGCTTTTGGCGGGCCGATTACCCTGTTTAAAGGATTGGATGAAATGCAACAACTGGCCTTTAGCCAGACGCTCACGCCGACCGACTTCATGCTGATTGCAGTGATGAAACTGGCGGCGCTCGTGGTTGCTGCCGCCAGTGGTTTTCGTGGAGGGCGTATTTTCCCGGCGGTGTTTGTCGCCGTGGCGCTCGGCCTGATGCTGCACGCGCACGTTGAGGCGGTTCCGGCGGCAATTACCATTTCTTGTGCCATTCTGGGCCTGGTTCTGGTCGTGACCCGCGATGGCTGGCTGAGTCTGTTTATGGCTGCCGTGGTGGTGCCGGACACGACCCTGCTCCCCTTGCTGTGCATCGTTATGCTGCCCGCCTGGTTACTGCTGGCGGGCAAACCAATGATGATCACCAAACCGCCACGCTAACTGCCTTACTGCGTATTGTTGCGGGCCTCCAGGGCTTGGGTCACGGCCCGCAGCAGTTCAGGGATTTCAAGTTTCGGCAGCACCACTTCGACAAAGGTCATCCGCTGGCGACGTGAAGCCAGTTCCAGCACCTCACGCAGTTGTACCGTCTCTGTCACTCGCCAGCTTTGAGCCTGACAATTTAGGTTCAGCGCCTGGGGAATTTGAGTCCAGTTCCACAGCGCGATATCGTTGTAGCGCTGTTCCGGCCCATGGATCGCGCGCTCCACGGTGTAGCCCTCGTTGTTCAACAGCAATATCAGCGGCTTCTGCCCATCACGGAGCATTGACCCTATTTCCTGCACCGTCAACTGCGCCGCGCCATCGCCCACCACCAAGACTACGCGCCGTTCCGGAGCCGCAGTTTGCGCCCCAAACGCCGCGGGCAATGTAAAACCGATAGACCCCCATAGCGGCTGAACAATCATTGTGGCATCGGCAGGTAGCGTGAGCGAGGCCGCGCCAAACGCCGCCGTACCCTGATCCGCCAGAATGATATCTCCGGGTTGCAGCGCATCCTGTAACGCCTGCCAGAAACTGCTTTGACTCAGCGCTCCGCTGAATTTTCCCACGGCCGATTTCTTCTGCGAAACCGGCGCCGCCCAGCCTGATGTGAATTCCTCGCACAGCGATTGCAGCGCCCGAGCCGCCTGTTCCATTGGCAAACTACTGAACCAGCGTTTGCCTACGCGGGCAGAAAACGGCTGGAGCTCGATGGTTTTCTCAGCCGGAAGATGTTGCGTAAACCCGGCGGTGATGGTGTCGGTGAAGCGAGTACCAATGCACAAAATCGCGTCGGCATCTTCAATCGCCGCACGGGTGTCATCGGCGCTGGCGGCTCCGCTGTAGGTGCCGACGTAGCCAGCCTGATGCTCGTCAAACAGCCCTTTCCCCATCAGCAGCGTGGCATGTGCCAGTGGTTGTGATGCGACCCAGTTTCTGAGCGTTGTTTGCAGGCCATAACGCTGGGCCAAAAAATCTGCCAGCATCGCAACCCGCTTCGCGGGGGTGAGCATCTGTCGTGCCGCCGCCGTAAACGCCTCGAGCGCGTTGTTATCTGCCTTCGCTGGCTCAACAGTGAGAGCGCTTACAGGCGCGGTTGCCGGTGCTTTGGCGACGTCTGCCGGCAGCATCAGATATGCCGGACGACGTTCGGTAAGCATTTCCCTCACTACGCGGTCAATTTCCTGGCAGGCATTGCTGGCGGTTAGCTTCGCTCTGGCGACACTCAGTGGAATACTCATGTCGAAAAAGTGGCCGAAATTGCCATCGCCCAGGGTGTGGTGCAGCAGTTCGCCCTTCTGTTGGCTGCCCGAGCCTGGCGCGCCAACGATATGCAAAACAGGCACGTACTCAGCAAAACTCCCGGCGATGCCGTTCAGGGCGCTGAGCTCCCCGACCCCGTAGGTTGTGAGCAGAACGCCCGCGCCGTGTACCCGGGCATAACCATCGGCAGCATAGGCCGCATTCAGCTCGTTCGCACAGCCCACCCAGCACAGTTTCGGGTGATCGATGACATGGTCGAGAAATTGCAAATTATAATCGCCCGGCACGCCGAACATATGGTCAATACCGCATCCGGCCAGACGATCCACCAGATAATCCGCGATTGTGTAATTCGATTGCATAGCCATCTTCCTTTCGCCGCATAGATATTCTGAGTATTAGAGATGCGCGAAGTCTGTCCAGAAGGATAAGAATTTGTTAGTGGAAAGTTAAATTTACGAATTTTAAGGGTGTACCTGCGCAGCAACATTGATTAGTGTAAACGTATACACACCCTTTCCTCATTGGAGGTTTTAATGGTTTATCAGGCTAATCCCGCACGCTATCAGACAATGGAATTTCATCGCTGCGGCCGAAGCGGACTGAAGTTACCGGCGATTTCACTGGGCTTGTGGCATAACTTTGGCGACGAAACGTGGGTGGAAACCAGCCGTCAGCTGTTGCGCCATGCGTTCGATCTCGGGATCACCCATTTTGACCTCGCCAACAACTACGGCCCACCGCCGGGATCTGCTGAAAGCCATTTCGGTCGTATCCTGCGCGAAGATTTTCTGCCTTATCGCGATGAGTTGATTATTTCCACCAAAGCCGGTTACACCATGTGGGAGGGCCCGTATGGCGACTGGGGTTCGCGTAAGTATCTGATTTCAAGCCTCGACCAGAGCCTGAAGCGTATGGGTCTGGAATACGTGGATATTTTCTATCATCACCGCCCTGATCCGGAAACACCGCTGGAAGAAACCATGCGCGCACTTGACCACGTGGTACGCCAGGGCAAAGCGCTGTACGTCGGCCTTTCCAATTACCCGGCAGACCGCGCCCGTGAAGCGTTTGCAATATTGCAGGATCTCGGTACGCCGTGTCTTATCCACCAGCCAAAATACTCGATGTTCGAACGCTGGGTGGAAAACGGCCTGACGCGTCTACTTGAAGAGCAAGGCGTGGGTTCGATTGCCTTTTCACCACTGGCGGGCGGGCAGTTAACGGATCGCTATCTGAATGGCATTCCGGCGGATTCACGTGCCGCCAGCGGCAGCAAGTTCCTGAGTGCCGATAGCATTACTGAAGAGAAAGTCGATAAGGCGCGCAAACTGAATGAGATTGCTCAACAGCGTGGGCAAAAGCTGTCGCAAATGGCGCTCGCCTGGGTACTGCGTGATGACAAAATTACCTCGGTACTGATTGGCGCCAGCAAGACGGCCCAACTCGATGACGCGGTGGGAATGCTCAACAACCGCCAGTTCTCTGCGCAAGAAATTGCAGCCATTGACGCAATCCTGAACGGAACAAAATAAAATCGTTTTTAGCAAAAAGTGCTGTGGCCTGGGAATTAGGAGTTGCTCCAATGCTTCGGGGTTGAAACACCTCGTAATATTGCGTTAACAGGCCCAATAAGGCCCCGATCGTAAGGAGAGATTCATGTTCAGGTCACTGATTCTGGCTGCAGTTTTACTGGCGAGCGCCCCGATAGTGGCGAATGCAGGCGAACTCACCCTGATCCCATCGGTAAAATTACAAATTGGCGATCAGGATAACTACGGTAATCACTGGGACGGGAACCGCTGGCGCGACCGCGACTACTGGCGCCGTAATTACGAATGGCGCGACGCACGCTGGCATCGTCATGACAATGGCCGTCATCGTGGTTGGGACAAACGTAACGCCTACGAGCGCGGCTACCGTGAAGGCTGGCACGACAGGAATGACCACCGCGGTGGCTGGGGTCGCGGTCCGGGCCGTGGCGGTCACGGTCACGGCGGCCATCGCCATTAAAAAAAGCAGCCTGCGGGCTGCTTTTTTATTGCCTTCTTCAATGCTAAATTACAAGTCGAGCAGCGTACCGACCAACAGCCAACCATTCAACGTCACTACCAGCGCCACAATCACCCAGCCGGTCCGTTTTACCCACAGTGTGTTAACCAGGTCGCCCATCAACTTCGCATCGCTGGTAAACCGCAGCAATGGCACAAGCGCCAGGGCGATACCGAAGCTCAGCAGCACCTGACTCATCACCAGAATACGTGTCGGGTCCAGCCCCATAAAGATGACCACAAACGACGGCAGCATGGTGACCGCGCGACGGAACCACAGCGGAATATGGAAGCGAATAAAACCCTGCATGACGACTTGTCCGGCCAGCGTGCCCACCACGGTGGATGACAGTCCGGCGGCAATCAGGCTCAGACCGAAAATGGTCGCCGCCGCGTGGCTAAGCAGTGGCTCCAGCGTCAGATACGCCTGATCCAAATCGGTAATGCCGGTGTGACCGTTGAAGTGAAAGGCTGCGGCTGCCGTGGCCATCATCGCCAGATTCACAAACCCAGCAATGGTCATAGCAATCGCCACGTCCCAACGCGTCGCGCTGTAGCGCTCCTGCCGCGAACCGCCGTGCAAGTGCTGGGTCAACGACGAGTGCAGGTAAATCACGTGCGGCATGATGGTGGCACCCAGCACACCCGCTGCGAGAAATACCGCTTCAGACGTCGGCAATGACGGGATAATCATCCCTTTCGCCAGCGGTGCCAGCGCGGGCTGCGAGAAAATCAGCTCGACGATATACGCGGCCGCCACAAACAGCAGCAAACCACCGATCACTTTTTCCAGTGGCTTTTGGCCACGTCGTTGCAGCATCAAAATCAGGAAGGTCGCAATCCCTGTCAGGACCGCGCCCTGTAATAGTGAGATGCCGAGGATCAGCTTGAAACCAATCGCCGCACCAATGAATTCCGCCAGATCGGTTGCCATGGCGATAATTTCCGCCTGCACCCAGTAGAACCACACCAGCGGACGCGGATAGTGGTCACGAATTTGTTCCGCCAGGTTTTTACCGGTGGCAATCCCAAGTTTGGCCGACAGTACCTGAATCAGCATCGCCATCAGGTTCGCCCACACCACCACCCACAGCAGCTGATAGCCGTAGCTGGCCCCTGCCTGAATGTTGGTGGCGAAGTTCCCCGGATCGATATAGCCGATGGCAGCAATGAACGCAGGCCCCATTAAAGCAAACCGCATCTTGCGCGCTGCGCGACTGCTGCTACTCTCAACGCGACTGTTTGTCATTTTCTGCCTCAGAAATATAGCCTTTGCTATGTTTCATGCTATCAAAATGAGAATGATTATCAAGTTCATTTGGAAAGGTGATAATTATTTCTTTGATAGACAGGAACAATAGCCGGGGGAACAAATATCAGCCATGTTATCGAATAGAGTAACGTCAGGATGATTCAATCGTCAGATTAGTACATTAACTCAACTTTTAACACCTTTACATAACATAACAATTTTGTATGGTTGATCACCTTTTTTGAGTTTGCTCACAGGATTCACCGATAGTGCGGCGTAGATCTCGTTTTCTTTTAGCTTGTTGCATAGAATGTGCACGGAAATTTAACCTGCCTCATATTTGGAGCAAATATGGACCGCGTTCTACACTTTGTCCTCGCGCTTGCTGTGGTTGCGATTTTGGCTTTGCTGGTCAGCCACGATCGTAAAAAGATTCGCATTCGCTATGTTATTCAATTGCTTGTCATTGAAGTTCTGTTGGCCTGGTTCTTCCTGAACTCAGATGTCGGCCTGGGATTTGTGAAAGGATTCTCCGAGATGTTCGAAAAACTTCTCGGATTCGCTAATGAAGGGACAAATTTCGTCTTCGGTAAAATGAACGATGAAGGCCTCGCATTCTTCTTCCTGAAGGTGCTTTGCCCGATTGTATTCATTTCCGCACTGATTGGTATTTTGCAGCACATTCGTGTTCTGCCGATTGTGATTCGCGCTATCGGTACTGTGCTGTCTAAAGTCAACGGTATGGGAAAACTGGAGTCATTCAACGCGGTTAGCTCCCTGATCCTCGGTCAGTCAGAAAACTTCATCGCTTATAAAGACATTCTCGGTAAGATGTCGCGCAACCGCATGTACACCATGGCGGCGACCGCAATGTCTACCGTTTCGATGTCCATCGTCGGCGCGTACATGACCATGCTGGACCCGAAATTTGTGGTTGCGGCACTGGTGCTGAACATGTTCAGTACCTTCATCGTTCTGTCGCTCATCAACCCGTATCAGGTTGATAAGAGTGAAGAGAACCTGCAGATGTCTAATCTGCACGAAGGTCAGAGCTTCTTCGAAATGCTGGGTGAGTACATTCTGGCTGGCTTCAAAGTGGCCATCATCGTTTCCGCGATGCTGATTGGCTTCATCGCGCTGATTGCTGCGTTGAATGCGCTGTTCTTCACCGTGACCAGCTGGTTCGGCCACGGTATCTCCTTCCAGGGCATTCTGGGCTATATCTTCTGGCCTGTTGCGTGGGTGATGGGCGTTCCTGCGCATGAAGCTCTGCAAGTCGGCAGCATCATGGCGACCAAAATGGTCTCTAACGAATTCGTTGCAATGATGGATCTGCAGAAAATTGCCAGCACGCTCTCTCCGCGCGCGGAAGGCATCCTGTCCATCTTCCTGGTTTCCTTCGCCAACTTCTCTTCCATCGGCATCATCGCCGGTGCGATTAAAGGTCTGAACGAAGAACAGGGTAACGTGGTTTCACGCTTCGGCCTGAAACTGGTTTACGGTTCTACGCTGGTGAGCGTGCTGTCCGCATCCATCGCCGCACTGGTTCTGTAAGTCAGTCACTAAGCCATTAAAAAGCCGGGATATTCCCGGCTTTTTTATGCCCGTAGTTCCACAAGTGGACGGGGTTTTCCAATGAAATACCCTTGCAAATAATCCACGCCCATTTCGTACAACAGCGTTCGCTGTGCCTCAGTTTCAACATATTCCGCCACCAGCGTTAGGTTTTTTACCCGCGCCAGTTCACACATAGATTTGACGATCATCGCGTCCACCGGATCGGTGAGAATGTCACGCACGAAGCAGCCATCAATCTTAACGATATCCGCCTCCAGTCGCTTCAGGCGCTCGTAGTTCGCGTAACCGGTACCGAAGTCATCAATCGCTATCAGACAGCCGTAATCGCGTAGAAGCTGAATATTCAGCACGCTGATTTCCGAACTGGAAAATGCCTGTTGTTCGGTAATTTCAATGGTCACCAATTCCGGGGCAACGTCATACTCCTTGAACAATGAGAGAATTGTATTGGCACTCTCTTTTTGCATCAGCGTGAACGGCATCAGGTTGACGGAGAAACGCTCGCCCGGCAGATCTTTCATCGCCTTGAACAGCGTCTCTACCACCAGCAAATCGAAACGCTTGCTGAGGTTAAATTGCGCAATAACCGGGATGAACTGGTCGGGGGTGATGATTTGCCCATTACAGGTCATTCGCGCCAGAATTTCGTGATAGCGGTGGCCGGACTGGCTGACAATCGGCTGCGCGTATAGCGTTAACCCGCCCTCAGCAAGCGCTTTCTTCACGCGGTTCAGTTGTATTACGCGTTCTGTCGTGTTGTCAGAGACTGTCGCCAGACTGTTATCGAGCGCCAGTACGCGGCGCGCGGCGCAGGCCTGCTCTGATAACCAGCTCAATTGCCCAAGCGTATGGTGTAGGGCTTCGCCCTCTCCTTCAATCACGCCCCACGCCGCACCAAATTCCAGATCCAACGCGTCCCCCTGCCAGTTAAACGTCTGACTGTTAAGGAAATCGACGATATAGGCGAGTCTCGCCACGGTTTCCGAGCCGTGTAGCACCAGAAGCAATTCACTCCCCGGTAGCTGGAAAAGCTGCTCTTCCCGGCAAAGCAGTGGCTGTAAATCCCGGGAGACCATCCGCTTGCAGTGCACACGCATCATCATCCCGTAGTGGCGGCTTAAGAACTCCAGATTATCCATCCGCAGGCAACACACGCTGGCCTGTGGATGATTCTCCAGATAGCTTTCAAACGCGCGCAGATTCGGCAAACCGGTCAGCGGATCCTGCCACGCCTGGTTATGCCATTTGCGCTTGATGGCATTACTGCGCGCCTGAATGTTTCCCATATAGAGCAGACAAATGGTGAAGGAAATCAGCACCGACAGCACAAAAGCCAGTGAGAATGCGTTGCTGACGCCTTGTAAAAAATTGCGGTTATAGGCGACAAGGAAAAAGGTGCTGACACCCCACATCAAACTCAGCAGCGGATAGCTGAAGCGATTGATAACAATGAAGAACAGGATAAAAATCAGCGGGACCAGATAACCGGCAATGTATGTTGAATAGAAGGGAGCGCAAAGCAGGATTAATAAAGCCGCCAATGACAGCAACCAGCTAACGGTAAATAACCACTTACTGCGGCTGAACACGGGCACGATATGACGCAGCCAGAAACGGCGTGCATAACGTGGGTTAAAAAGCATCCTTTGCAGGTAATAACTCGGCAGGGTAAAAATCAGTGCCGCGCAAATCAGGCTCTGGATATCCACAATGCTGTAGAGCAGCGTCCCCGAAGCAAAAAAACCGGAAACCGACACGGGAAAATCAAGACAGTGATCGACCAGATACATCGTACCTTTTAGCGTCAGAGGGGCAAAAAAACCCGCCCAAAAAATCCTCGCGCCCATGTGTCGATTGGACAATCCAAAACGCCAGCGTTTGCCCAATGTCCAGCGAAGAATGCCGCAAGAAAGCACCGGCGCAAACAGCTGGCAAAACAGTAACATCGCCGCCTGAGGAACAGACAGCGACTGCATCCATACATTGGTCAACGCAAAGGCAATACCCAGCGGCAGGATGGCCTGACGGCCTAATAGCAGCAGCATCGACAGGATAACGCTCAGGGGCAACCAGGCGAGATAAATGGCATTGCCATCAATCATCGTTTCCGGCGAGAGAAAACGCGCCACTGAGATTGAGAAAATACTTAAGGTTAGCGCCAGCAGAAACTTTTTGGCAGAGGCATTATTTTTCAACATCATTATGGTCTGGAGAGGCTTCCGGCTGGGCACATGACTTCAACCCGGAAATACTATGTTTATTAATTGAGCGAAGCAAGTTCTCCGGGCAAGAAAAGTCCCACTGTTTATACGGAATTTAACATCCAGATACGTTTTAACATCAGTGTGCGGGTTTCTTACACTTTCGGTGGCGCAGAAAAGCAAAAACCCCCGCCGAAGCGAGGGTTTGAATTTTGGTGGAGCTAAGCGGGATCGAACCGCTGACCTCTTGCATGCCATGCAAGCGCTCTCCCAGCTGAGCTATAGCCCCACAATTTTTACTTCACGTTCCAAATCTGCTGGGTGCAGAATTTGGTGGAGCTAAGCGGGATCGAACCGCTGACCTCTTGCATGCCATGCAAGCGCTCTCCCAGCTGAGCTATAGCCCCATAACGTAAAGCGTGTCGTGTTGACGGGCGGCATGATATGAATTCCCTTGCCAGGTGTCAACGGCAAAATGTTCACCTCTCTTTCAATCGATGAAAAAGCACACAACTCAGTGACATTGCGTACGCTCTCGCAATCAGGAGTTAAACGCGTCACGTTTTCACGTAAAAGGATGCTATAAGATGAACCTTTAATTCCCATACAGGCACTCAGGAAATAGCATGCTCAAGGAACGAATGACGCCAGAGGAACTTGCCCATCTGACCGGTTATAGCCGACAAACAATCAATAAATGGGTTCGCAAGGAAGGATGGCTAACGTCGCCTCGTCCGGGCGTTCAGGGCGGTAAAGCACGTCTCGTGCACGTCAGCGACGAGGTCCGTGAATTTATCCGCAGCGCTCAGCGCGCCGCTGATTTCTCCGGCGTGGCACATCATCCCGCAGAAGACAGCTTTGATTCTCTTCTGCTGTCGCTCGCTAAAGAAATGTCAGATCACGAGCAAAAAGAGCTGACCAGCCTGTTGCTGCGCGAAGGCATCACCGGTCTGCTTCTCCGCCTGGGTATCCGTACGCAAGGACAGTGATGAACATACTTCACAGCAAAATGACCACGCAGGAGCTGGCGAACTGTGTGGGTGTGGCAAAACAGACCATCAATCGTTGGATCCGGGAACAAAACTGGAGAACGGAGTCGATCCCTGGCATTAAAGGCGGTCGCGCACGTCTGATTCACATCACGCCGGACGTCAGAGATTTTCTCGCCTCCACGCCAAAACTTCGTCACCTTAAGCTTTCCTTGCAGGCAGCCGAACCCGAGTTTATCTACCACACACAGGACAACGATCCGGTCTGGCGTAAAATTCAGGATGTCTTATTGATGATGGAACCTGATGAGAAACAGCGTTTACAGGCGCTGCTGGTGCGAGAAGGATTAAGCGGTTTTCTGCGACGACTTAATTTAACAGGCGAAAGCGCATAAAAAAACGGCAGGCCTGAGCCTGCCGTTTCTTATTCTGCCCTGTTACTGCTGGCTTTCACGTTCAGCAATAAACGCCAGTGCTTTGTTGATACGCGCGACGCTGCGGCTCTTGCCAATCGCGTGAACTGTAACATCCAGGCCAGGTGACTGACCGGCGCCAGTGACGGCGACACGCAGAGGCATCCCAACTTTACCCATGCCCACTTCCAGCTCATCAGCGGTTGCCTGAATGGCGTGATGCACGTTTTCTGCGGTCCACTCAGTCATCGCTTCCAGTTTATCGCGCACCACTTCCAGCGGCTGACGAGCCACCGGACGCAGGTGTTTCTTCGCCGCGTCGGCATCGAACGCATCAAACTCTTCATAGAAGTAATGGCAGCTTGCCGCCATCTCTTTCAGTGTTTTGCAACGTTCGCCCAGCAGGGTCACCAGCTCTGACAGCTGTGGGCCAGTGCGTGTATCGATTTTTTCCTGCTCAATGTGCCACTGCAGATGGGTCGCCACATATTCCGGCGCCATCGAATTAATGTAGTGGTGGTTCAGCCACTGCAGTTTTTCAGTATTGAACGCACTCGCAGATTTGCTGACCGCACCCAGCGAGAACAGCTTAATCATCTCTTCACGAGTGAAGATTTCCTGATCGCCGCTGGACCAGCCCAAACGCACCAGGTAGTTCAGCAGCGCTTCCGGCAGATAACCGTCGTCGCGATACTGCATTACGCTCACCGCACCGTGGCGTTTAGACAGTTTTTTGCCGTCGTCGCCGTTAATCATCGACACGTGCGCGTACACCGGTACCGGCGCGTTCAGCGCTTTCAGAATGTTAATCTGACGCGGCGTGTTGTTGATATGGTCCTCGCCACGGATAACGTGGGTGATTTCCATATCCCAGTCATCAACCACAACGCAGAAGTTGTAAGTTGGTGAACCGTCGGTGCGGCGGATGATCAGGTCATCGAGTTCCTGGTTACTGAACTCGATTGGACCACGGATTTGGTCGTCAAAAATAACGGAGCCGTCCTGTGGGTTAGCAAAACGCACTACGCACGGTTCATTATCAGCATGGTGCTCATGACCGTGGCGGCAGCGGCCGTCATAACGTGGCTTCTCGCCGTTAGCCATTTGTTCTTCACGCAGCGCTTCCAGACGTTCTTTCGAGCAGTAGCATTTATATGCGGTGCCCGCGACCAGCATTTCGTCAATGACCGCGTTATAGCGATCGAAACGTTTGGTCTGGAAATATGGGCCTTCGTCCCACTCCAGGCTTAGCCAGTTCATGCCATCCATAATTGCTTCGATGGCTTCCGGCGTAGAACGTTCGAGATCGGTGTCTTCAATACGCAGCACGAACTCACCGCCGTGGTTGCGAGCAAAAAGCCAGGAGTAAAGAGCAGTACGCGCACCGCCGACGTGCAGATAGCCTGTCGGGCTTGGCGCGAAGCGAGTTTTGATTTTCATGAAATGGCCTTACGTTTAGGACGTTGCCGACAGCCGGCAGATCCTCAATAAAAATAATGGCGATATTCTATCACTCCCGCCTGAATCCTCAACGTTCATCCCTGTGAATCGCTGTGCTTAGCTGATTTTGTTTATAAATCATGCGCCACGGAACGAATCGCGATCGTTTTGTTTAATTTTACGACGAACGGAAAAAATCTTTGGAAAAGGCGTTGACTCATTTTCAACTCTCCCTATAATGCGACTCCAACACAGCGGGGGTGATTAGCTCAGCTGGGAGAGCACCTCCCTTACAAGGAGGGGGTCGGCGGTTCGAACCCGTCATCACCCACCACTACTTTTGTAGTCTCCGCCGTGTGAAGCAGTAAATGTAAGAAATTGAGAAGTGGGTGATTAGCTCAGCTGGGAGAGCACCTCCCTTACAAGGAGGGGGTCGGCGGTTCGATCCCGTCATCACCCACCAATTTCTCGCCAGCGCGTTTCTTACATGAAGTACCGAAGTGGGTGATTAGCTCAGCTGGGAGAGCACCTCCCTTACAAGGAGGGGGTCGGCGGTTCGATCCCGTCATCACCCACCACTTCGGGTCGTTAGCTCAGTTGGTAGAGCAGTTGACTTTTAATCAATTGGTCGCAGGTTCGAATCCTGCACGACCCACCAAATTTAAACAAAAGCGCCTTCGGCGCTTTTGTTGTTTCTGGGCTCAGTTCCCAACGTGCGGGATGAGACGAATGATATCCTGCACGACCCACCCATGTAGAAAGGCGCCCTAAAGGCGCCTTTTTGCTATGCGCGATTTACGCGCTAAATTCCTCAAGCCCCACTCTATTCTGCCGATAACACTGTTTTCCGTATTGAAAGGAACGCATGATGGCGGCAATTTCGTTACCCTCTTCTTCTGCACCTGGCCTGCAAACGACCACCGTCAACGCCAGTCCGCAGGGCAATGACGCCTCTTCGCAAATTACGCGAATCACTCAGCAGATAACCAAACTGACTCAACAGCTGAAAACCATTGCTGACGGCAGCGGTGACGCGGATGAAAAACAGAAGCAGGCGGAGTTGATTCAGGAACAAATCACCATGCTTGAAGCGCAACTGGCGCAGATCCAACGCCAGCAGGCCGAAAAAGAGCAGGCGCAAACGACGCCATCAACGCCGCCCACAGGGGTCAACAATCCATCGGCTGACCATCAGATTGATATTTACGTCTGATACAACGGGTCGTGGGCACGGGCAGCGGTAAGCGCCTGGGCCTGCTGCCCAACGACGTCCCACAAAGCCTGGGCAGCAGTCGAAAGCGAACGGTTTTTACGTCTCGCCAGCATCAACTGCCGATCAACTACCGGCGTCAGACGCTTAACCATCAATTGGCTGCCCTGCGGCAACGGCAGCGCTAGCGCGGGTAAAATACTGATCCCAATCCCGGCTTCGACCATCGGGAAAAGCGTCGCCGGATGCCCAATCTCCTGCACAATATTGGCCTCGATAGCATGATGCGCCAGTGCGGCGTCGATCAGCGGCCGGCTGCCGGAGGCATAATCCTGCAGTACCATCCTTGTGCCCTGCAACGCCTGCCACTCAACGCTTTCTAGGCCGGCAAACGGATGATCGCCCCGGCACAGCACAAAAAACGGCTCTGACAGAATGGGCTGACACTGCAAATCCCCCACCGCGCCCGGGTCAATCACAATCCCAAAATCCACTTCCCCCTGCCGAATACTTTCCAGCACCCACCGCTGCGGACGGTCGTGAAGCACAAAATCAATTTCAGGATAGCGATGATTACTGGCTGCAATGCACTGCGGGATCAGATGCGCCGAAATGGTTTGGCTCGCCGCCACCCGCACGGTGCCCGCGAGCTGCTGCCCGACGCGCCCGGCTTCACGCAAGGTACTGTTCAGTTCGTCGAGCAAACGCTCGAGTCGGATTGCCAACTGCTGCCCGGCTTCGGTCAGCACCACTTCTCGCGTGGTGCGGTCGAGCAGCTTCACGCCGGTCTGATGCTCCAGCTCTTTCACGCTGTGGCTCACCGCCGACTGGCTCAGGCCAATCATCTCCCCTGCCCGGCTAAAGCTTTTGGCCCGGGCAACGGTAATAAACACTTTCAGCTGACGCAGGGAATAATTCATCTGTTTAATTCATCAATGGATGCAATAAATCAATTTTATTTCTCAAAGCGGAGAAAGCACAATAGCGACATCGACTTTCAGGAGCGTTTATGAAACTTTTCCGCATTCTTGACCCTTTTACACTGACGCTGATTAGCGTCGTTCTGTTAGCTTCCCTGTTCCCCGCTCGCGGCGGATATGTGCCTTTCTTTGAAGGCCTGACCACCGCGGCCATTGCGCTGCTGTTCTTTATGCACGGCGCCAAACTCTCCCGCGAAGCGATTATCGCCGGGGGCAGCCACTGGCGACTTCACCTCTGGGTAATGTGCAGCACCTTCGTCGTGTTCCCCGTACTGGGTGTTCTTTTCGCTCTCTGGGCGCCGGTCAATGTCGATCCGACACTCTATAACGGCTTCATTTATCTGTGCATTCTGCCCGCTACCGTACAGTCTGCCATTGCGTTTACGTCGATGGCGGGCGGTAACGTCGCGGCGGCGGTGTGTTCCGCGTCGGCATCAAGCCTGTTGGGGATTTTCGTTTCGCCGCTGTTGGTTGGGCTGCTGATGAATCTGCACGGTGCGGAAGGCAGTCTGGAACAGGTCGGCAAAATCATGCTGCAACTTCTGCTGCCGTTTGTGTTGGGCCATCTGTCCCGGCCGTGGACCGCCGCCTGGGTGTCGCGTAACAAGAAGTGGATTTCCAAAACGGACCAGACGTCGATTCTGCTGGTCGTTTACTCCGCATTCAGTGAAGCGGTGGTCAACGGCATCTGGCACAAGGTTGGCGTTGGGTCGCTGTTGTTTATCGTGGTGGTGAGCATCGTTCTGCTGGCGATTGTGATTGCGGTGAACACATTGGTGGCGCGTAAATGCGGTTTCAACAAAGCCGATGAGATTACGATTGTATTCTGTGGTTCAAAAAAGAGTCTGGCCAACGGTATTCCGATGGCCAATATTCTTTTCCCGACCGCAATGATCGGGATGATGGTGCTACCACTGATGATTTTCCATCAGATCCAGCTGATGGTTTGTGCGGTGCTGGCGCGTCGCTACAAACGGCAGACGGATGAACTCCTGGCCAAAAACGCCGTTGACGAGGCGAAAGCTTAACGACTGCGCTTCAGGGGCTGAACCAGATGCGTCAGCCCCTCCGTTTTAATCAGCAGCGTGATGGCCATCAATTCACCGAGCCGCCCAGCCGGAAATTCATCCTTACGGGCAAACCACAGCAAATATTCCTCCGGCACATCAATCAGCAGCCGGCCTTTGTATTTACCAAACGGCATCTCGGTGTTGGCGATTTCAATCAGCTGCTCTTTTTCCACATTACACTCCTAACAGGCGCAGCATTTCTGCTTCGTCGATAACGTCAATGCCTAGCTCTTGTGCTTTCACAAGCTTCGAGCCCGCGGCCTCACCGGCAATCACCAAATCTGTTTTCTTCGATACGCTGCCCGCGACTTTCGCCCCGAGTTCTACCAGACGTGCTTTGGCATCGTCACGTGACATCTGGCTCAGGCTGCCAGTCAGCACCACGGTTTTCCCGGCGAACGGGCTATCAATCTCTTCGACATTGATGACTACCGGTGCAGGCCAGTGAACACCTTCAGCCTGAAGCTGTTGAATCACGTCGCGGTTGCTCTCTTCGGCGAAGAAGTTGAAAACATGGGTCGCGACGACAATCCCGACGTCCTGCACCTTTTGCAGATCTTCGATGGAAGCGGCAATCAATGCATCCAGCGAGCCGAAATGCGCTGCCAGGCCTGCGGCTGTCGCTTCACCCACTTCACGGATGCCAAGTGCATACAAGAAGCGCGCAAAAGTCGTTTCCTTCGATTTCTCCAGCGCACTGACCACGTTCTGTGCGGATTTCGGCCCCATGCGATCGAGTCCGGTCAACTTACCTGCGGTTAAGCGGAACAGATCCGCCGGGGTAAGGACGTACTCTTTCTCGACCAACTGATCGATAATTTTGTCGCCCATGCCGTCGACATCCAGCGCTCGACGCGAAACAAAATGCTTCAATGCTTCTTTACGCTGTGCCCCGCAAATCAAACCGCCGGTGCAGCGAGTAACGACTTCACCTTCCACACGCTCGACGTCAGACCCGCAGACCGGGCAATGTGCAGGAAACTCAACGGCACGCGTATTATCCGGGCGTTCTGACAGCACCACGTTTACCACCTGCGGGATGACATCCCCGGCGCGACGGATAACCACCTTGTCGCCAATACGCAGGCCCAGACGTTCAATTTCATCAGCGTTATGCAAGGTGGCGTTGCTCACCAGCACGCCCGCAACCTGCACCGGCTCCAGACGCGCTACGGGGGTGATGGCCCCCGTGCGCCCGACCTGGAATTCCACATCGCGCACAAAGGTCATTTGCTCTTGCGCGGGGAACTTAAACGCCACCGCCCAGCGCGGCGCGCGCGCCACAAAGCCCAGCTGTTCCTGAAGATCCAGTGAATCGACCTTGATAACTACGCCATCGATATCAAACCCGAGCGTTGGGCGGTCTTCTTCTACCTTGTGGTAGTAAGCGAGTACTTCCTCCGGAGAGTGACACAGCTTAACGCGGTTGCTGACCGGCAGGCCCCAGGCTTTAAACTGCTGCAAGCGCCCAAGATGGCTGCCCGGAAGCTCGCCGCCTTCCAGCACGCCCACGCCATAGCAGAAGAATGTAAGCGGTCGCTTCGCGGTGACGCGGGGATCAAGCTGACGCAAGGAACCTGCCGCCGCATTACGCGGGTTAGCAAACAGTTTACCGCCGGTACGACGCGCGTCTTCGTTGATTTTCTCAAAGCCCGCCTGTGGCAGGAACACTTCCCCACGCACTTCCAGACGCGCCGGAATATTGTCGCCGCGCAGCTTCAGCGGAATGGCGCGGATGGTACGCACGTTGGCCGTAATATCTTCGCCGGTCGTACCGTCACCGCGCGTAGCCGCCTGAATCAGCACGCCGTTTTCATACAGGATGCTGACGGCCAGGCCATCAAGCTTCAGTTCGCAGCAGTAGGTCAGCGCATCGGTGCTTTTCAGTCGGTCCTGCACCCGCTTGTTAAAGGCGACAAAACTTTCTTCGTCGAAAACGTTATCCAGCGACAGCATCGGCACTTCATGGCGGATTTGGCTGAACGAGGTCAGCGGCGCGGCACCCACGCGCTGCGTAGGCGAATCTGGGGTAATCAGTTCGGGGTGTTGCTGTTCCAGCTCGCGCAGTTCGCGCATCAGGCGGTCGTATTCGGCGTCCGGCACTTCCGGCGCGTCCATGACGTGATAGAGGTATTCGTGATGGCGAAGCGTGGTTCGCAGTTCAGTCAATTGTTGTTCGATTGGTTCCATATCCCACCATCAATGATAAAAAACCCCCGACAGGCGGGGGTTCAGGAAGGGGTGTGATACGCCGGGCGTTTATGCGTTGGCGTCTTTCACTTCGCGGATACGATCCTGATACTCACGCACCTTCTGCGGGGTGATCATCCGGCGCTGATCGTCCAGCACCACACCACCGACTTCATCCGCAATGTACTGCGCAGATTGCAGCATCAGCTTGAAGTTTTGCAGCTCGTCGCCGTAAGCCGGCACCTGCATGAAGATGGTCACGCCAGGCGTTTGCATGTCAGCCATGTTTTCCGGATCAAAAGTCCCCGGCTTCACCATGTTCGCGAGGCTGAACAGCGCCGGGCCACCGCCGCCAGGATTCAGATGGCGATGATAAATATTCATATCGCCGAAGACGAAACCGGTCTGCTCAACGCTGTTACGCAGCAGTTCGCCATTGATATGCGAACCCTGATGGGCAGCAACGCTCAGGACGACGACTGTCTCTTTGCGCTCCTGTTTCACCGGCTGCGGCTCTGGCTGCGGTTCTACAACAGGCTGAGGCTGAGGCTGAGCCACTGGCTGTTGTACTACAGGCTGCTCGAACGGCGCAGGCTGATGGGCATGCGGCTGCACGTCAGGCTGCTGTGGAGCCTGAGGCTGCACCGGCTGCTGATACTGAGGCACAATCGCCTGTTGTGAAACAGGCTGCTGTGGAACAACAGGCTGCTGAACAGGCTGATGCTGTTCCGGGGCCTGATGAACCGGCAGCTGCTGACGCACAGACGGTTGCTGCGGCTGAGGTGGCTGACGTACCGGCTCTTCCTGGCGAACGGGCTGCTGCGGTACCTGTCGCTCGTAAGGCGGCTGGTACTGATGCTGCGGTGCCAGGCGGTTAGCGTCTTGCTCACCCGCGGGTACGTTTTGGGCAGGGTTCACCCGGTGAACACGAACTTCACCTACGCCTTCAACCTCGTCATCGAAGCCGTCGTCATCCGACTCGTCGTCGTTACGCGATTTCATGCGTTTCATTGGGCGATCGCGGAACATCGAAGAACGTTCTTTGCGACTGGTCCAGAAACCGTGAACCAGCAATGCAATTATGGCGATCGCGCCAACAATGATTAATATCAGACGCAAATCCTGCATCATTATATTCTCTGTTGTTCTAACACCTTGCCACCACGGCAAACATTTACTCACTAAGAGTATTTGCCCATTACGTCAAGTGCAAGTGTGTACCAGGAATTCGGAGCATAAAGATGAACCAAATCGTGCTTTTTGCTGTTTTTTCGACCATTTCCGAACTGGATATCGTCTGCCAAGCCGATAATATAGACGCGCAATGACCAGGACTTTTCTAAAAGGAGTATCACCTGACCATGGTTTCAACCTCTGCACCCCATAGTGGGGTTTACTACTTTTCACAGGGCTGGAAACTGATCACCCTGCCGGGCATTCGCCGATTCGTGATTTTGCCTTTGCTGGTGAACATCGTGCTGATGGGCGGCGCGTTTTGGTGGCTGTTCAGCGAGCTTGGAAACTGGATCCCGGCGTTGATGGGTCATGTCCCTGACTGGCTACAGTGGCTAAGCTATTTGCTGTGGCCGATTGTGGTGCTTTCGGTTCTGCTTGTTTTTGGCTACTTCTTCTCCACCCTCGCCAACTGGATTGCGGCCCCGTTCAGCGGCCTGCTGGCTGAGCAGCTCGAAGCGCGGCTAACGGGCGCCACGCCGCCCGATACCGGTGTGCTGGGCGTAATGAAAGATGTGCCGCGCATCATGAAGCGCGAATGGCAAAAACTGGCATGGTATTTACCGCGGGCGTTGATTCTGCTGGCGCTGTACTTCATACCCGGTATCGGCCAGACCGTCGCGCCGGTGCTGTGGTTCCTGTTCAGCGCCTGGATGATGGCGATTCAGTACTGCGATTATCCGTTCGATAACCACAAAGTGCCGTTCAAAACGATGCGTGAAGCATTGCGCGCCCGCAAAGTCACCAATATGCAATTTGGTGCGCTGACCAGCCTTTTCACGATGATCCCGGTGCTGAATCTGGTCATTCTGCCCGTCGCCATTTGCGGGGCCACCGCGATGTGGGTGGATTGCTATCGCGACAAGCACGCCGTCTGGAAGTGATTGTCATCTGTATATAAACGTAAATAAGGGATGGCTTATGCCCTCCCTTATTCCATACTGATAACCTTTATTTCACATCAGCATATCGATATACGAAAACTTTCCTTCCGCATCATGACCATCCGCGTATGCTGGTGTCGTTCCCAAATTTCATACAGTTAAGGACGGGCTATGAGTAAGATTTTTGAAGATAACTCGCTGACAATCGGTCATACGCCGCTGGTTCGACTGAACCGAATCGGTAATGGACGCATCCTCGCGAAGGTGGAGTCACGCAACCCAAGCTTCAGCGTCAAATGCCGAATCGGGGCCAATATGATTTGGGATGCCGAAAAACGCGGCGTACTGAAGCCGGGTATCGAACTGGTTGAACCGACCAGCGGCAATACCGGGATTGCGCTCGCTTACGTTGCCGCAGCGCGTGGCTACAAGCTGACGCTGACCATGCCAGAAACCATGAGCGTAGAACGCCGTAAACTGCTGAAAGCACTGGGCGCAAATCTGGTTCTGACCGAAGGCGCGAAAGGCATGAAAGGTGCCATTCAGAAAGCCGAAGAGATTGTGGCGGACAACCCTGAAAAATTCCTGTTGCTGCAGCAATTCAGCAACCCGGCTAACCCTGAAATCCACGAGAAAACAACCGGCCCAGAAATCTGGGAAGACACCGACGGTCAGGTCGATGTCTTTATCTCGGGCGTGGGGACTGGCGGCACCTTGACAGGCGTAACGCGCTACATCAAGGGCACCAAAGGCAAAACCGACTTGATTAGCGTCGCGGTTGAACCGACCGATTCACCGGTGATCACCCAGGCGCTGGCGGGCGAAGAGATCAAACCTGGTCCGCACAAAATTCAGGGTATCGGCGCGGGCTTTATTCCGGGCAACCTTGACCTGAAACTTATCGACCGTGTCGTCACCATCACCAACGAAGAAGCTATCTCTACCGCACGTCGTCTGATGGAAGAAGAAGGCATTCTGGCAGGCATCTCTTCAGGCGCAGCAGTCGCTGCAGCGCTGAAATTGCAGGAAGATGAATCCTTTACCAATAAGAATATTGTGGTTATCCTTCCGTCTTCAGGTGAGCGCTATTTAAGTACCGCATTGTTTGCAGATCTCTTCACGGAAAAAGAATTGCAACAGTAATGCCAAATGTAAAAATTTGACGAAAAAAGCACCCGACTGGGTGCTTTTTTGTGGTGCAGGTCAAACTTTTGGTCCGCCCGGCATTGCTTCCCCCCGTCGGGTCTGGTATTTAACCATCACATTTATTTTGATGCGCGAAATTATTCAATTCAGGATTTCCGCCTGCTGAATCGATTTTATGATTTGGTTCAAATCTTGCTTTCGCGGCATAATGTTTAATGACGAGCTAAACGTCACCGGCCAGAAGTGCCTGCCAGGATCGCGTCAGACCTTCTGTCTCGCTTTCGTATCCGCCGGCGCTAATCTATACAGGCTAAAGTGTAGCCGCCAGGCTAGACTTTAGTTCCACAACACTAAACCTATAAGTTGGGGAAATATAATGTTCCAGCAAGAAGTTACCATTACCGCTCCGAACGGTCTGCACACTCGCCCTGCCGCTCAGTTTGTTAAAGAAGCTAAAGGCTTCGCTTCTGAGATCACCGTGACCTCCAACGGCAAAAGCGCTAGCGCTAAGAGCCTGTTCAAACTGCAGACTTTGGGTCTGACCCAGGGCACCGTTGTGACCCTCTCTGCAGAAGGCGAAGACGAGCAGAAAGCAGTTGAGCATTTAGTTAAGCTGATGGCTGAACTCGAGTAAGTTCAAGAGTTCTTTTTAAAATCAGTCACAAGTAAGGTAGGGTTATGATTTCAGGCATTTTAGCATCCCCGGGTATCGCTTTCGGCAAAGCACTGTTGTTGAAAGAAGATGAAATTGTCATCGACCGGAAGAAAATTTCTGCCGATAGCGTCGACCAGGAAGTTGAACGCTTTCTGAGTGGTCGCGCTAAGGCGTCCGCGCAGCTGGAAGCGATTAAAACGAAGGCTGGCGAAACGTTCGGCGAAGAAAAAGAAGCTATCTTCGAAGGCCACATTATGTTGCTGGAAGATGAGGAGCTGGAGCAGGAAATCATAGCCCTGATTAAAGATAAGCACATGACTGCTGATGCAGCAGCGCATGAGATTATCGAAGGTCAGGCGACTGCTCTGGAAGAGCTCGATGATGAATACCTGAAAGAACGTGCGGCTGACGTACGTGACATCGGTAAGCGCCTGATGCGCAACATCCTCGGTCTGGCAATCATCGATTTGAGCGCTATTCAGGACGAAGTTATCCTGGTCGCGAAAGATCTGACGCCTTCTGAAACCGCACAGCTGAACCTGAACAAGGTGCTGGGTTTCATCACCGATATCGGTGGCCGTACTTCCCACACCTCTATCATGGCGCGTTCCCTTGAACTGCCAGCGATTGTGGGCACCGGCAGCGTCACTACTGACGTGAAAACCGGCGACTATCTGATCCTCGATGCGGTTAACAACAAAGTTTACGTTAACCCGACTAACGACGAGATCGAAGCGCTGCGTAAGATTCAGACTCAGGTTGCTGAAGAGAAAGCGGAACTGGCAAAACTGAAAGACCTGCCAGCAATCACTCTCGATGGCCACCAGGTTGAAGTCTGTGCCAACATCGGTACCGTTCGTGATGTCGACGGTGCAGAGCGCAATGGCGCTGAAGGTGTCGGCCTGTATCGTACAGAATTCCTGTTCATGGACCGTGACTCGCTGCCAACTGAAGAAGAACAGTTCGCTGCGTACAAAGCCGTTGCTGAAGCCTGTGGCTCTCAGGCGGTCATCGTCCGTACCATGGACATCGGTGGCGACAAAGAGCTGCCGTACATGAACTTCCCGAAAGAAGAGAACCCGTTCCTGGGCTGGCGTGCAATCCGTATCGCTATGGATCGTAAAGAGATCCTGCGTGACCAGGTTCGTGCCATCCTGCGTGCTTCCGCTTTCGGTAAACTGCGCATCATGTTCCCAATGATCATCTCTGTTGAAGAAGTGCGTGCACTGAAAAAAGAGATCGAAATCTTCAAACAGGAACTGCGTGACGAAGGTAAGGCATTTGACGAAACAATCGAAGTTGGCGTGATGGTGGAAACACCAGCGGCAGCGACCATTGCCCGTCATCTGGCCAAAGAAGTTGACTTCTTTAGTATCGGAACCAATGATTTAACACAGTACACCCTGGCGGTTGACCGTGGTAATGATATGATTTCGCATCTCTACCAGCCAATGTCTCCTTCTGTACTGACGCTTATTAAGCAAGTTATTGATGCTTCTCATGCTGAAGGCAAGTGGACTGGTATGTGTGGTGAGCTTGCAGGCGATGAACGTGCTACACTTCTGTTGCTGGGTATGGGTCTGGACGAATTCTCTATGAGCGCCATTTCCATCCCGCGCATTAAGAAGATTATCCGTAACACGAACTTCGAAGATGCGAAGGTTTTAGCAGAGCAGGCTCTTGCTCAACCGACAACGGACGAGTTAATGACGCTGGTTAACAAGTTCATTGAAGAAAAAACAATCTGCTAATCCACGAGATGCGGCCCAAATTACTGCTTAGGAGAAGATCATGGGTTTGTTCGATAAACTGAAATCTCTGGTTTCTGATGATAAGAAAGACACCGGAACTATTGAGATTGTTGCCCCGCTCTCTGGCGAGATCGTCAACATCGAAGACGTACCGGATGTTGTTTTTGCTGAGAAAATCGTGGGCGATGGCATTGCTATCAAACCGACCGGCAACAAAATGGTTGCGCCGGTTGATGGTACTATCGGTAAAATCTTTGAAACCAACCACGCGTTCTCTATCGAGTCCGACAGTGGCATTGAGCTGTTCGTTCACTTCGGTATCGATACCGTTGAACTGAAAGGCGAAGGTTTCAAACGTATCGCGGAAGAAGGCCAGCGTGTCAAAGTTGGCGATCCGGTTATCGAGTTCGATCTGGCACTGCTGGAAGAGAAAGCCAAGTCTACCCTGACTCCGGTTGTTATCTCCAACATGGACGAGATCAAAGAGCTTATCAAACTGTCCGGTAGCGTGACCGTGGGTGAAACTCCGGTTATCCGCATCAAAAAATAATTGATGCCGCATGGATAGAAAAATGGCGCCTTCGGGCGCCATTTTTGTTTCTGTCATTCAGGATTATCGCGGTGGCAGAATCAGCTCGTCATAGCCTTTCTCGAGGGTGTACGCCATCACCTCAACCACACGACTGCCCGCTAAATGCACGGCGTCCTGCAACGTTTTCCCCTGCACTATCGCACTGATTAACTCCGAGCAGAACAAATCGCCCGTGCCTTTCAAATCGGTCGCCACGCGGGGCCAACTGCTGATATCCACGCTTTCTGCCGTCACCAACACCACATGAATGTCGCTATCGTCCGCAACCGGCGCGCTGGTAATCGCCACCCATTTCAGTGTCTCTGACAGCAAGCTTTTTGCTGCAGCGATCGCCTCGTCCAGGGTCTCGCACGGTTTTCCGCTCAGTACGCCAAGCTCGAACACGTTGGGCGTAATGCCCTGCGCCAGCGGCAGTAAATGCTCGCAGTACGCCGCCGGGATTTCTGGCTTCACGTACACGCCGCTGTCGGTATCGCCGATCACCGGGTCCACCAGAATCATCATCTGCGGATGCTTTTCGCGCATCGCTTTCAGCCATTGGGCCAGAATCGCAATCTGGCTGGCGCTGCCCATGTAGCCGGTGGACACCGCTTTCAGTTCACGCAAAGCATCCCGCTCTTCGAGTGCGCGCAAATAACCGCTGAACCACTCATCAGGGATAACGCCCCCGTAAAACGTATCGTAATGCGGCGTATTGCTGAACAGCACCGTTGGCACCGCCAACACGTTCAGATGATGCTGTTTGATATTCGGTACCGCCACGCTGTTACCCACGCTGCCGTACACAACCTGAGACTGCACGGCCACAATATCGGCCTGCTGCGCCCGGGTTTTATCCCGGAATAGAATCATGTCCATGACCGTTAAATCCCCGCCCCCTGACTGTAACTCTCTTCGCCAAACACGCCGGTCGATAAATACCGATCGCCGCGATCGCAGATAATCGCCACTACCACCGCGCCCGGATTGGCCTTCGCCACCCGCAGCGCACCGGCAACCGCGCCACCGGAACTCACGCCGCAGAAAATACCTTCCCGCACCGCCAGTTCACGCATGGTATTTTCCGCATCACGCTGATGAATATCCATGACCTCATCCACCAAAGAGGCATTAAAAATGCCCGGCATATACTCCGCAGGCCAGCGGCGAATGCCCGGAATACTGCTGCCCTCTTCTGGCTGTAGACCCACAATGGTCACGCTTTTATCTTGCTCGCGCAGAAAACGCGACACGCCGGTAATGGTGCCGGTCGTGCCCATGCTGGACACGAAATGTGTCATCCGCTGCTCTGTTTGCAGCCAGATTTCCGGCCCGGTGGTGGTGTAATGCGCGAAGGGGTTATCCGGATTATTAAACTGGTCGAGTAATTTGCCTTCGCCGCGGGTGGCCATTTCCAGCGCTAAATCGCGTGCGCCTTCCATGCCCTGCTCCTTGCTGACCAGAATCAGCTCCGCCCCGTAGGCGCGCATCGCAGCCCGCCGCTCCTGGCTCATGTTGTCTGGCATCAGCAGCTTCATGCGATACCCTTTCAGCGCGGCGATCATCGCCAGCGCAATGCCAGTATTGCCACTGGTGGCTTCAATCAGCACGTCGCCAGGTTTGATTTCGCCGCGTTTTTCCGCCTGCACAATCATCGACAGCGCGGCACGGTCTTTCACCGACCCCGCCGGATTATTGCCTTCCAGTTTGACCCAGATTTCACTGCCGTTGTCCGGTGTGAGGCGCTGGAGTTTGACTAATGGTGTGTTGCCGATGGTTTGTTCTAATGTATTCACGTTCCGGTCCAGACTTGCAAAGAAAAAGCGGCCACGCGGGCCGCTTGCTCTGTGTGATGACGTTAAGCTATCAGTCTGTGTATGTCAGGTCTACCGATTCATCAGGCAAATACTCAACCCGATATTCTCCCGATCCGCAGTGGGCCGTCCATTCACCGTTCTCATGAGCAAAATTCAACGAACCGCGGGTGATCATCTCCCTGACCGCAGGCAGCTTTACGGTCGCCGTGGTGTTCGCCGGAACACGGAACATCAGCACCACACGTCCCTTTTGCGCTTGCCAGTTGACTGCGATGTCGCCATAAATCGACTGATAGCGGGCATCCATCCAGCTCAGGCCGCCACCGGGCAGTGGCGCAATCATCACATGCTTGAATCCCGGCGCCGTTTCGTCCGCCTCAATGCCCGCCACGGTGCGATACAGCCATTCGCCCACCGCACCGTAGGCATAGTGGTTGAACGAGTTCATGTCCGGACTCCACATCGAACCATCGGGTTTGATGCCGTCCCAGTGCTCCCAAATGGTGGTGGCCCCGGCTTTTACCTGATACAGCCACGACGGGAAATCCTCTTTCAGCAGCAGCGCCCAAGCTTCTTTTGGATGTTGATTCTGACTCAGCGCGTGGCAGAAATACGGCGTGCCGAGGAATCCCGTCACCAGATGTCCACCGTGCTCGTGCAACAGTTCCACCAACCGATTTGCCGTGCGCTCGCGCCAGGCGTCCGGCACCAGGTTGAAACACAGTGCGAGAATATGCGCGGTCTGGGTCCGGGCGGTCATATCGCCGTCGGCGGTAAAGAATCTCTGGTGGAAGCGCTCTACAATCCGTTCATGCAACGCACTGTAAGAACGATGATCGTCTGTGCGTTCCAGCACCTTCGCCGTTTTCGCCAACAGCAGCGTGGAATGGGCGTACCAGGCGGTGCAGATCAGGTCCTCCGGCGTGGCGCCGAAATAGCTGCCCTCTTGCGCATCCAGCGCCACCCAGTCGCCAAACTGCAACTTATAGCGCCAAATATCGTTATCCGCGTGCGCCTGCATAAAATCGACCCAGCCTTTCATGCTGGTGTACTGATTTTCCAGCACCCGCGTATCGCCGTACATCAGGTACATAGTCCACGGATTAACCACCGCCGCATCCGCCCAGCCGGTTGCTGAATGCGTTCCCCCTTCCGCCAGAAACTTATCCTGGTCACAGTGTCCGGTCAGGATGTCGGGAATAACGTGTGGCACGCCGCCTTCCGGAGTTTGATCGGCCTTAAGGTCAACCAGCCATTTGGCAAAGAAGGTCTGGGTTTGCATCAGATAGCTGGCGGTACGACAGAAAATCTGCGCATCGCCGGTCCACCCCAGGCGTTCATCACGCTGCGGACAGTCGGTCGGCACATCGACAAAGTTACTTTTCAGTCCCCACAAGATGTTGTGGTGCAACTGATTGAGATCCGGATTTGAGCAAGCAAAATGCCCGGTGGACGCCATATCAGAATGGATAACAATGGCGGTAAACTGGTTCAGATCCAGCTCGCCCGGACATTCCTCTACCTTCACATAGCGGAAACCCTGCCAGCTAAACCGCGGGTGCCAGGTTTCCTCTCCCTCGCCTGTCAGAACATATTCCGTGGTCTGCCTGGCGGTGCGCAGGTTATCGAGGTACACGTTGCCGTTGGCATCCAGCGTTTCAAAGTGGCGCAGCACCACCTTATCACCCACGTTACCGCGCACGCGAAACTCCACCCAGCCGCTCATGTTCTGGCCGAAATCGAGAACCTTATCGCCCTGTGGCGTAATGATTAGCGCCTTTGCCGCCAGTCGTTCCATCTGGCGAACCGTCCCCGCGCCCTGGGCTACCAGCGTCTTTTTATCCCAATTGACGACGTTAACCGCCCGCCATGACGCATCACTAAAGCCTGTCTGATTCCAGCCCACCTGAACCCGCCGCGCATCGAACCGCTCGCCGTCGTATATCTCAGCAAACTCACGCGCGGAATCGCAGCCTCGCCATGATTGGTCGGACCCAACAACCTGCCGCGAGCCGTCGTCATACTGAATCACCAGCTGGCACAGCAGCGCGGTTTGTTCGCCGTAATAATTACGATGGCGGCTAAAGCCCATATCGCCTTTAAACCAACCCGCGCCCAGCTCTGCACCGAAAACGTTTTCACCCTGATTCAGCAGGGCCGTCACGTCATAGGTTTGATACAGCAAATGATGCCGGTAGCTGGTCCAGCCAGGCGTCAGCTCATCGTTGCCGATGCGCTCGCCGTTCAGGAACAGCTGATAAATTCCCAGCGCCGTGGCGTGCACCCAGGCAGCGGAGATCGTTTTAGGTTGCTTTAACAAAAACGCTTTGCGCAGCAGCGTGGCGTTTGACTTCGCGCTATCCGCCGGTGTTTCTGCCGAAATAAACTCCGCCTGCCATGGCGCACCGAGCATGCCGGTAACGAACGCCGCCAACGGACTCCATTCGCTGCGTTCCCCGTGGTTGTCAGTAATGCGCACCCGCAAGTGATAGCGGGTTGACGACAATAATGCAGCGTCGCCAAGCTCGATATTATTTGACTGCGCGCTGACCACCTCCCCGCTGTCAAAAACCAGCGATGAGAAATCGGTAGTCAGACTGCACTGTAAATGCCAGGAGTACTGCACAACATCGCGCCTGTCGCTATCAATTTTCCAGCCGATAATGGGCAACCGATCGACACCACTTAACGAGACTTCACCGTCGAGCGTAATTTGACTGACTGAAAGCATAATCAAAGACTCCTTGCGTAAATGAGGTTAATTCGGGGTAGTGGTCTGCGCCGTAGCGGGCAGCGAGCGATGTGTCGCCGAGGCGATAATTTCGGCCTCACTGGAAAACTCATTGCGCACTTTGCCGTGGAAACACAGCCAACCAATCAACATGCCGGACGCCACAATGGCGGTAAGTAGGCTGTAGAGAATGACCGGCCCGGCATCGAGCAGAACCGGCGTGATAAACGCCAGCACGCCGCAGGTCAGACGCGCCAGACCGACAATCGCCCCCTGGGCGGTGCCGCGAAGCATGGTGGGAAACGACTCCTGCGACCAGACCTTCATCATCCCTTCAAAGGCCATCCCGCTGCCGATGGCGGTGAACAGCAGGCAGCAGAACCAGGACGTCGGAGAGAAATTAAGCAGCACTGGCATAAAGAATCCGCCAGCAAAAAAGCAGGCTCCGATGATAAATACCGGCATTCGATTTTTGGTATCCACCATCTTCATAAACAGCAGGCCCGAGACCACGCCCACCGGCATCACCAGCAAGTTCCACAGCGCATTTTTTTCGACGCTGATCCCCACCACGTTCACCGCGACATACGCGCCAAACTGCCCGCCGGTATTGGCCGCCAGATTAGTGAACATGTAGAACAGGCACAGCGCGATAAACGGCCACAGATAGTTGCCACGAAACAGATCGGCGTACGAATTTTTTTGCGCGCGGACTGTGGAACGCCCCGCCTTCCGTTCGCTATGTGCCGCCAGCCACATCGGGGATTCCGGCAGCGACCAGCGCAGCACCAACAGAATGAACGCCACGATGCCGACATGCAGATATAAAATCTGCGCACCGCTTCTCCCCCAGCCACCGACCAGTGCCGAAATCGCCATGGTGGAGCAAATCCCGGCAAACCACAGCAAATTAGACAGGCCGATAATTTTGCCGCGATTTTTATCGCTAGCCGCTTCCGAAATGGTCGCCAGCGAAACAGGTAGATCGGCCCCAGTGGCCAGCCCCACGAGCACAGTCCCGAGGAGTAATAAGTAAAAACCGCCGGAGAATGCCAGCAGCAGCGAGCCAATTAAGACCATCACCATGGTGATAATAAAAACGTTACGCCTGCCATAACAATCGCCCAGACGACCGCCGGTAAAGGCACCCAGTGCAATACATAATGTTAATACACCCGAAAGAATACCAATTTCAGTTGAGGTCGTTCCGATGGCCTTTTGATAAATCACCAGCGCCGTGCCATTAGACACAATCGCCGCGGAATCAATATAGGATGCCATGCCGGAAACAACGCCAACGTACCAAGGGTTGGGCTGTTTAATATTGAGCATAATAAATACTCCAGCGAGGTTGTAAGAGTAATCAATCTATTCCTGTTTAATAAACGTAATGCGCAACGGCCACTTCCGGGCAATACCACGCCTGACAGCAGTCATTAACGCTGCCGCTTTATTCAGGAAAATATGCCAGGCTACCCGGATAAAAATAATTATATTTTCTGTTTAATTGAGGTGCTTAATTGTCGCTCCTGCGAAGGCGTATGATGAAAATAGCGGCGATATGCTTCGGTCAAACGCGGAGGATTAAGAAACCCACACAGCAGCGCGATGCGGCTGACCGGTATATCCGTTGTTCGCAATAGTTCCTGCGCTTTCAGTAAGCGGTACAGCTGCTGAAATTTTTCTGGTGTGTTACCCGTCATTTCGCGGAAGAAACGATACAGCGTGCGTATCGCGATCCCCCCTTCCTCACAAACGCCTTTCCAGTTAATCTCCTGCGCGTAGTGCTGGCGAATATGGTCGAGTAGATAGATTTTACGGCGCTCGTCGACGATGGCGCTCTTGCTGGCAGTTTGTTCCGCGCACAGCAACGTCAGGATTTGCAAGAACGCCGACTCGGTACCGGAAAAATAAAGTGGGTCAAAGGCATCATCGCGTCGACGGCTGATCCCTTCTGCCAGGGTAATGATACTGTTTAACGCCTGCTCCGTAAGCGGCTGGTAACGTTCATCAAACGGACGGGTCTTTTCGCTGATCGACTCAATCATCGCATCAATGTTTTTAATATATTTAAACGATCGCTGGCGGTGAATAAGAATATTAATCAGCGACAGTTCGCTGGTCGCTTCATAATAGTGTACGTCATTGGCCGTCACGAAAAAGAAATCACCCGGGCGGATCATTTCAGCATGATCGTTAACGATATGAAACCCGCTGCCGCTGCGAACAATCACCAGTTCATCAAACTCATGTCCATGCAGATCGGCCATCGCCTGATTGCTTAATATAAACACGCAAAACGCATGATCTTCAGAGGGGAAAAAATCTTCGCACTGTTTAATATCCACCATAATGACCTCACGAATTACGTTAATATCCTTACGCTTTGTAAGACTGATATTTGTCTCGGCATATAAACATTAAACAGCAAGAGTAGTGACAAGTCATTATGTGCAAATGGCATTCAGGCGTAACCCTCTGTGACGGTTACACCATTTTTCACCATTACTGCTGATTATTCGGACGAAATAAAAAAAGGCCCATGTTTCCATGAGCCTTTTCAGTGAAGCGCGCACGAGCCGTCAGGCCGTTTCGGCTAACGCCAGTGATGAGACCTCATCAATGCCTTCAATGCGCTCGCTGCCGTTATAAAGGCGTGCGTGCTGAAGCCCGACAAATAGACGGTCGCCACGCTGCGGGACTTCGTCGCGCATCACCACGGTCAGCGGTTCGTCATACCAACCGAGAGGCTGCACCACCAGCTGGGTGTAGTGCCCTTTCGGGCTCGCTTCCAGCACCTGTACCGGCAGCGGAGAATCGAGGCTGGTGCGACGGCTAACGTCGACTTCCCACGGGCGCAGGAACAAATCGACGGGACCCTGATGCGCGGGCGTATAGCCGAGCGGCCAACGGTGCGCGCCGACGTGGAACTGCCCGCCGCGGATGGTGCCTTTCAGGCGATTCACTTCGCCCATAAATTCGAGCACGAAACGGGTCGCAGGCTCGCGCCACACCTGTTCCGGCGCATCCACCTGCTCGATGTTGCCTTGGCTCATCACCACCACACGATCCGCGACTTCCATCGCTTCTTCCTGATCGTGGGTCACGAACACGCTGGTGAATTTCAGCTCTTCATGGAGCTGACGCAGCCAACGACGCAGCTCTTTACGCACCTGCGCGTCCAGCGCGCCAAACGGTTCATCGAGCAGCAAAATTTGTGGTTCCACCGCCAGCGCACGGGCCAGCGCCACGCGCTGCTTTTGCCCACCGGACAGCTGCGCCGGATAACGGTCGGCCAGATGCGCCAGCTGAACCATTTCCAGCAGCTTGGTGACTTTGGCGTTGATTTGCGCCGCATTCGGGCGCTCACGACGCGGCAGTACCGTCAGGCCAAACGCGATGTTGTCGAACACGGTCATGTGGCGAAACAGCGCATAGTGCTGGAACACGAAACCGACTTTACGATCACGGGCATGAAGACGGCTCACGTCCGTGCCCTGGAAGCGGATTTGCCCGCTGGTCTGGTGTTCGAGCCCGGCGATAATACGCAGCAGCGTCGTTTTACCCGAGCCGGACGGCCCCAGCAGCGCCACCATCTGCCCGGACGGAATATCCAGGGAGATATCATTTAGCACCTGAGTGCGTCCAAACGATTTCTTAATGCTGGCAATTTCAATGCTCATGATGCGTCTCCTGATGCGCGCGTTTTTCCTGATTTTCCAGGCGCCACTGCACCACACTCTTCAAAAACAGGGTCACGATAGCCATTAACGTCAGCAGGGCCGCGGCGGTGAAGGAACCGACGGTGTTGTAATCCTGCTGGAGTAATTCAATTTGCAGCGGCAGCGACAGCGTTTCACCCCGGATAGAACCGGACACCACCGACACCGCGCCGAACTCGCCAATCGCGCGGGCGTTGGTCAGCACTACGCCGTACAACAACGCCCAACGGATATTCGGCAGCGTAACGCGGCGAAACATCTGCCAGCCAGACGCGCCGAGCAGAATCGCCGCCTCATCTTCGTGACTGCCCTGACTCAGCATCACCGGCACCAGCTCGCGCACCACGAAAGGACAGGTCACGAAAATCGTCGCCAGCACCATGCCCGGCCAGGCAAACATCACCTGTAAATTATGTTCATCGAGCCAGCCGCCAAGCGGACCGTTCGAGCCGTAGAACAGCAGATACACCAGACCTGCAACCACCGGCGACACCGCAAACGGGATGTCCAGCAGCGTCAGCAGCAACTGACGGCCCGGGAAGTTAAAGCGTGTCACCAGCCAGGCCAACAGCGTGCCGAACACCAGGTTTACCGGCACGGTTATCAGTGCAATCATCACCGTCAGCCAGATGGCGTGCAGCATGTCCGGATCCGCCAGGTTGTGCAGCACGGGCATCAACCCTTTGCTGAACGCCTCGACGAAGATATAAATCATCGGCACCAGCAGTATGAAGGCTGACACCAGCATTCCGGTTCCGATCAGAAACCATTTTCCCCAATTGATGCGGGGTGCGTCATAGCGTTTCAATTGCGTAACTTCCGCCATTAGTGACCTACCACACGTCGACCAAAGCGACTCTGCAAGGTGTTGATGGAGAACAGCAGCAGCAGCGATGCGCCGAGGATAACGGACGCAATCGCGCTTGCCGCCGGGTAATCAAACTCCTGCAAGCGCACAAAAATCATCAGCGACGTCACTTCCGTTTTCCAGGCGATGTTCCCGGCGATGAAAATCACCGCACCGAACTCGCCCAGGCTGCGGGTAAATGACAGTGCCACGCCCGCCAGCAGTGCCGGAGATAGCTCCGGCAGTACCACTTTACAGAAGCTCTGAATGCGCGTTGCGCCCAGCGTTTCTGCCGCTTCTTCGTATTCCGGCCCCAGTTCTTCCAGTACCGGCTGAACGGTGCGCACCACGAACGGAATGCTGGTGAACGCCATCGCCACGGCAATGCCGAGCCAGGTATAGGTCACTTTGATATCAAACTTCGCCAGCCATTCGCCGTAGAAACCGTTGACGGAAAACAGTGACGCGAGGGTTAAACCCGCCACCGCCGTCGGCAGCGCGAACGGTAAATCCATCAACGCATCAAGCAACGTGCGGCCCGGGAAACGGTAGCGCGTGAGGATCCACGCCATCAGCAGGCCGAACACGCCGTTAAAAATCGAGGCCACAAACGCCGACAGCAGCGTCACTTTATAGGCCGCCACCACCTGAGGGTTGGTGATGACGTCCCAGTATTGCGCCCAGCTCATTTGCGCCAGCTGCATCACCAGCGCACTGAGTGGCAGCAGCAAAATCAGGCATACAAACAGCAGACTGGTGCCGAGGCTTAAGGTGAAGCCCGGCAGCACGCGTCTGGAAGAAACAGCAAACATTACTTATGCCCCGCCGCTAACAGCTTATCCAGCTCGCCACCGCTGGCGAAATGGGTTTTCATCGCGTCCGGCCAGGAGCCGAACTGGTCTTCCACGCGGAACAGGTCAGTCTGCGGGAATTTGTCTTTCAGCTTCTCCATCACCGCCGGGTTGTTCACGCGGTAGTAGTAATCGGTGATGATGGTTTGCGCCTGCGGGCTGTACAGCCAGGTCAGATACGCCTTCGCTGCTTTTTCCGTGCCGTTGGCCTTCACGTTTTTGTCGACCCACGTCACGGGGAATTCAGCCAGAATATTGGTTTTCGGCACCACAACTTCGAAGCCCTGGTCTGCGTACTGTTTGCGGATGTTGTTCACTTCGGATTCGAAAGTGATCAGCACGTCACCCAACCCGCGATCCACGAAAGTGGTCGTCGCACCGCGGCCGCCGGTATCAAACACCTGCACGTTTTTCAGGAACTGAGTCATGAACTGTTCGGTTTTGGCGTTATCATTTCCGTCGGCTTTGGCCGCTGCACCCCAGGCCGCCAAATAGGTATAACGCCCGTTGCCAGAGGTTTTCGGGTTCGGGAATACCAACTGTACGTCCGGGCGCACCAGGTCGTTCCAGCTATGGATATTCTTCGGGTTGCCCTTGCGCACCAGGAACGCCATGGTCGAATAGAACGGAGAACTGTTATTCGGTAAACGGCTCTGCCAGTTCGGCGGGATCAGCTTGCCCTTGTCATGCAGGATCTGCACGTCCGTCACCTGGTTGTAGGTCACGACATCGGCCTTCAGACCCTGCAAAATCGCCAGCGCCTGTTTGGAAGAACCGGCGTGGGATTGCTTAATGTTGAGTTTGTCACCGCCATTGTCCTTCGCCCACTGTTGTTCAAACGGGGGATTCAGGGCAGCAAACAGCTCGCGGGAGACATCATAGGAACTGTTCAGCAACTCGGTTGCCTGCGCCTGAGCCGCCAACAGCAAGGCTCCCAGCACCAGCGTTCCTTTTTTCAGTGATTTAACGGCCATTGCGCACCCTTATAAATGTGATGACTATCGACTGTCATAATATTTATAACGAGGATGAAAGCAGTAACGGTTTTATATACCGTTTGGTGCTTTGGAAGTTGAAAACAGAATAAGGGTTGCTTGCGGGTGACGCCCTTGCAGGATGCTTATTGATAAGAGGTTGTTACAGCAGAATAAAACCGCCAAGTGGCATACATTACGTAGGCCCGGTAAGCGAAGCGCCACCGGGCACGCATACATTACAGCGTCAGTAATTTATCCCGCGACGGCGCGAAGTAGTAGCCGCCGGTCACAGGCTTAGTGAAACGCAGCATCGCATCACGCTTCCCGTCGGTATCGCCAAACATGCTTAACAGCTGTTGTTCGATGTTGTACAGACGCGCGCAGTAGGCGCAGAAGTACAGGCCGTGCGTGCCGCTGGCGGTGCCGTACGGCAGACTCTGACGAACAATTTTCAGGCCTTTGCCGTTCTCTTTCAGGTCGACGCGCGTCAAGTGCGAGGTTTCCGGGCGATCGCCGCCGTCGATCTCTTCGTTGGCTTCTTTGGTACGCCCAATCATCATTTCCTGATCAGGAATACTCATCCGGTTCAGCTGCTTGAGATTGTGCTCCCAGCGCTGGACAAACACGTAGCTGCCGCCCGCATCTGCACCGTCGGCAATCACCGCCACGTCGCGACGCGTTTCTTCACCTGCCGGGTTTTCAGTCCCGTCAACGAAACCACTGAGGTCGCGTTCTTCGACCCAACGGAAACCGTGTACTTCGCTTTTCACGTCGATGGCGTCGCCAAAGGCTTCCAGCGCCGCTTGGGCGATGGAGAAGTTGACGTCATGACGCAGGGAGAGAATGTGGATCAACACATCGTGTTGCGTCGCGGGGGCGAGACCTTTACCGTAAGGGATGAAATCTTTCAGCTCTTCAGCACCGACGCCGCCGCTCAGGCTGCGCCAGGTGTCGTGACCAAACGCCACGACAGCGCCGAGATGGGCGTCGGGGAATGTCGCCTCAAAGGTTGCCAGCTTATCGGCAAAAACCCGGCTGCATTCACGTAGGGCGTTGACGTCCCCTTTGACATTGGCTTCAATCCAAATCGCCGCCCGGCAATGTTCCGGCAAAATGCCGCTCTGAACCTGAGACATCGCTGCTTCTCCTGAAAGGCTGAAAAAAAGATGCCACGATCTCGTGGCATTATTGATGGCGGGCATTATACCCGCAATTTTCAGGCGGCGGCTTGCTCAGACGCAAATTAACGGCGCCAGATAATCTTGCTGACTTTCCAGAATTTCAGGGAGTCATCCGGCGGCATCAGTTCCTGCGGGCCGCCCCAACTGCCGCTAAAGATATAGCTGATATGTTGGCTATCTTTGACTTTACATTCAACGTTGGCGCTGTCGTCACCGCTGGCTTTTTCACAGTTGCCATACGCTTTGCTGTACACCTCGCTGAACGGTGTACCGATTTTTGCACCGTCGGCTACCGGAATGTCGCTGTCCATGACGTCAATCCGGCTGATACTTCCGCCCTCGCCATTCACCACCAACGCGACCTTGTCGTCTTTCAGCGCTTCGAAGTATTTGACGATGGTGCCTTTGTCGGTTTTCATGCCGCTGCGCACGCGGTAATCGCCGTCGAGCGCATCGTTGATGGCCTCTTCATTCAGCGGCGTGGAGGCGGTCAAATCACCGATGCCCTGCTCGGTCACTTCCGTTGAGGAACCAAACCAGTTCCACGGATACGCCGCCGACCAGTGCACAGAATTAAAGCCATTACTGACGGTGGCACAGCCGGTTAAGGCCAGGGGCAGCGCGCAGAGCAATAAACGCATTGATTTCATTCGAGGATCCTTTGTATGTCAACACAACGCCTGTTGGAGTCCAGAATGGCAAAAAAGTGCCATTAATCCTCTTGCGGAGAAAAACAGGCGCGTAAACGGCGGTTGCTGAGCAGCCACCAGAGCGCAAAACCGTCCACAATAACCAGTGCCAGGCCAATTCCGCTCAGCGGTTCACCCTGCCACCACAGCAGCGGTTGCCAGAGTAACAGTCCGAGCTGCGCGAGAATAAGTACCCAGCGCATCAGCGGCCACAAACGCGGAAGCTGTTGTCGCCGTCCGCTCAGGAGAAAGGCGAGCACCGCAGGCACGCCAGGCAGCAGGCTAATCCAGAAATTATCATGATCGGGATAAAACAGATCCAGCAGTGTCCCGCCCTGTTGACGCGAGGCCCCGGCCATCACAAAGACGACCCAGGTTCGCGCCTGTAACAACAGGACACACCAAAACACAAAAGGCAGCCGTAGCCGCCCGTGACCATCGTATGCCGACGGTAAAAAATCAGTATTCTTCATCTTCTATCAGACGCTTCCCGAGCACGACCACATCCGCATGTTCATAGCCCAGGCGCTCGTACATGCCCTGCACCATATCGTTATCTTCACGGACCATGATTTGTAATTTCGGGCAGCCACGCGCAATCAGTTTTTTCTCAAGACGATTCAGCAGTGCATTGGCGATGCCGCGTCCGCGATATTCCGGATGCACGCCGAGATAATAGGCCGAGCCGCGATGACCGTCGTAGCCGCCCATCACGGTGCCGACCACTTCGCCATTCACTTCCGCCACCAGAAACAGGCTAACGTCATGGTTTAGCTTACGTTCGATATCCATTTCCGGGTCGTTCCAGGGGCGTAATAGCTCGCAACGCTCCCAAAGCGTAATAACCTCTTCGAAATCGGACTGGCGAAAAACGCGAATCTCCATGGTATTGCCCATCATTTTAGGTTTAAAACAGTGATTATGGCGTGATCATCCTAAATCTCCAATAACTTGCGAATAACGGTCAAAAAAATGGCATAATGTTGCATTGTCACGTATTGAAATGAAAAGTAAAACAATTCTCATCCCAGATTGTCGTAACGGAAAACACGATACGATATAACACATGGAATATTTATTTTTACAAATCGGGCCGCATGAGCACTTTCAAACCCCTAAAGACACTCGCATCTCGCCGCCAGGTGCTAAAAGCCGGACTGGCCGCGCTGACGCTATCCGGTATGTCGAACGCTATCGCCAAAGATGGAACGCTGAAAACCAGCAATGGTCACAGTAAACCCGCGACTAAAAAATCCGGTGCGCGTCGCGTCGTGATGCTCGATCCAGGCCACGGTGGCATTGACACCGGCGCCATCGGGCACGGCGGTTCGAAAGAGAAACACGTGGTGCTGGCAATAGCCAAAAACGTGCGTTCCATTCTGCGCAATCACGGCATTGATGCCCATCTGACACGCACCGGCGACACCTTTATTCCCCTGTATGACCGCGTGGAAATCGCCCACAAGCACGGGGCGGATCTGTTTATGTCGATCCACGCCGATGGCTTCACCAACCCGAGTGCCGCCGGAGCATCGGTGTTTGCCCTGTCCAATCGCGGGGCCAGTAGCGCCATGGCGAAATACCTTTCCGATAAGGAAAACGCCGCCGATGAGCTAGCCGGTAAAAAAGCGATGGATAAAGATCATCTGTTACAGCAGGTGCTGTTCGATCTGGTGCAAACTGACACGATTAAGAACAGTTTGACGCTCGGCTCCCATATTCTTAAGCAAATTAAACCGGTGCATCGCCTGCATAGCCGCAGCACTGAACAGGCCGCCTTCGTGGTGCTGAAGTCGCCGTCGATTCCGTCAGTGCTGGTTGAAACCTCCTTTATCACCAACCCGGGTGAAGAGAAGCTGCTGGGCACCAGCGCATTTCGTCAGAAAATCGCCAACGCGATTGCCTCGGGCATCATCAGTTATTTCAACTGGTTCGATAATCAGAAAGCACACGTGAAGAGACGTTAATGAAACCCGATGCCGCACAGGTTAAAGCCTTTTTACTGACGCTTCAGGACCGGATCTGCCAGCAGCTTGCGGCAGTCGATGGCAGCGCGTTTATTGAAGATAGCTGGCAGCGAGATGCGGGCGGCGGCGGGCGGAGCCGAGTACTGCGAGACGGCGGCGTATTCGAACAAGCAGGCGTGAATTTCTCTCACGTCTACGGCGATGCAATGCCGGCGTCGGCCACTGCGCATCGCCCAGAATTGGCCGGTCGCAGTTTTGAAGCGATGGGCGTTTCGCTGGTCGTTCATCCCCGCAATCCTTTTGTGCCCACCAGCCACGCCAACGTGCGGTTCTTTATTGCTGAAAAACCGGGCGCTGACCCGGTGTGGTGGTTTGGCGGCGGTTTTGATTTAACGCCGTACTACGGTTTTGACGAAGACGCCGTACACTGGCACACCGTCGCCCGGGATCTCTGTCAGCCGTTTGGCGAAGAGGTGTATCCGCGTTACAAAAAATGGTGCGACGAGTACTTCTTCCTCAAGCACCGCAACGAACAGCGCGGCATCGGCGGCCTGTTCTTTGACGATCTGAATACACCCGATTTCGACCAGTGCTTTGCATTTATGCAAGCCGTGGGCGACAGATATACCGAGGCGTATCTGCCCATTGTCGAGCGCCGCAAAGCGCTGGCTTTCGGCGAGCGTGAGCGCGACTTCCAGCTTTATCGCCGGGGTCGATACGTGGAATTCAATCTGGTGTGGGATCGCGGTACGCTGTTTGGTTTACAGACCGGTGGGCGCACGGAATCGATTTTAATGTCGATGCCGCCTCTGGTGCGCTGGGAATACAACTATCAGCCAGAAGAAGGCAGCCCAGAGGCTGCCTTGAATGCGTTTATTCAGGTTCGGGACTGGGTGTAATTTATCCCCTCTCCCCGGCCCTCTCACACAGAGAGAAGGGAAAAAAGACTCCAATCGGTTCCCTCTCCCCGTGGGAGAGGGTTAGGGAGAGGGAAAGCAATCACGGTTAACCAATTACAGTGGCTCAGTCTGTGCCTCGACCACCGCCAGCGCGACCATATTGACGATACGACGCACCGACGCGATAGGCGTCAGAATATGCACCGGTTTCGCCACGCCCATCAGTACCGGTCCGACGGTCACCCCTTCCGAGCACGACACGCGCAGCAGGTTGTAGCTGATACGCGCCGCTTCCATGTTCGGCATCACCAGAATATTTGCTGCGCCTTTCAGCGGGCTGTCCGGCATACGATCGTGGCGGATGCTTTCCACCAGCGCAGCGTCGCCGTGCATTTCACCGTCAATCATCAACTCTGGCGCACTGGCGCGTACCAGGTCGAGGGTCTGGCGCATTTTAGTGGCGGCCGCGCAGTTGGACGAACCAAAGTTCGAATGTGACAGCAGCGCTACGCGCGGCTCGATCCCGAAACGACGCACGGTCTCTGCCGCCATCAAGGTGATTTCTGCCAGCTGTTCCGGGGTCGGATCGTCGTTAACGTAGGTATCCGCGATAAAAGTGTTACCGCTCGGCAGCAGCAGCGCGTTCATCGCCCCGGCGGTATGCACCCCGTCGCGATAGCCGAACAGTTGCTGGATCACGCTGAAGTGCTCGTGATAATCACCGATGGTCCCGCAAATCAGCGCATCCGCTTCGCCGCGCTGAACCATGATTGCGCCAATCACGGTGGTGTTGCTGATCACATGACGCTGCGCCTGCTCCTGGGTGATCCCCCGGCGCTTCATGATGTTGTAGTACTCCATCCAGTACTCTTTAAAGCGCGGATCGGATTCGTTATTCACGATATCGAAATCGACGCCCGGCTTCATTTGCAGCCCCAGCTTTTGCAGGCGCATTTCGATCACGTTTGGGCGACCAATCAGAATCGGCTTCGCCAGTCCCAGCGTGATTAACTCCTGCGTCGCGTGCAATACGCGAGTATCTTCCCCTTCCGCCAGCACCACGCGTTTCGGCTCTTTACGCGCCTGGGAGAAAATCGGCTTCATGAACAGGTTGGTTTTGTAGACGAACTCGCTCAGCTTTTCTTCGTAGGCGGCAAAATCTGCAATGGGACGTGTCGCCACACCGGAATCCATCGCCGCTTTGGCCACCGCCGGAGCGATCTTAACGATCAGGCGCGGGTCAAACGGTTTTGGAATAATGTATTCCGGGCCGAAACTCAGATCCTGATCGCCATACGCCGACGCCACGACTTCGCTCTGCTCGGCATGGGCCAGTTCAGCAATCGCGTGAACCGCTGCCAGCTTCATCTCTTCGTTGATCGCGGTCGCGCCGACGTCCAGCGCGCCGCGGAAGATGAACGGGAAGCACAGGACATTGTTCACCTGATTCGGGTAATCGGAGCGACCGGTGCAGATGATCGCGTCCGGGCGCACTTCTTTCGCCAGCGGCGGCAGAATTTCCGGCTCCGGGTTCGCCAGGGCAAGGATCATTGGCGCGCGCGCCATTTTCTTGACCATTTCCTGAGTCAGCACTTTCGGGCCTGAGCAGCCGAGGAAGATATCCGCGCCGTCAATCACGTCGTCCAGCGTGCGTTTGCCGTCGTCATCCACTGCATACGCGGCTTTAGTTTCCGCCATGTTCGGTTCACGGTCTTTGAAGATAACGCCTTTGGAGTCACAAACCACGATGTTGTGCTTCTGCATCCCCAGCACCACCAGCAGGTTCATACAGGCGATTGCCGCCGCACCCGCGCCGGACACCACCATCCGTACGTCGGAGAGGTTTTTCTCAACCACGCGTAACCCGTTGAGAATGGCGGCGGTGCTGATAATCGCGGTGCCGTGCTGGTCATCGTGGAAGACCGGGATTTTCATCCGCTCGCGCAGTTTCTGTTCAATGTAGAAACACTCAGGCGCTTTAATGTCTTCGAGGTTGATGCCGCCGAATGTTGGCTCCAGCGCGGCGACCACATCAATCAGTTTGTCCGGATCGAGTTCGTCAATTTCGATATCAAAGACGTCAATCCCGGCAAATTTTTTGAACAGCACCCCTTTTCCTTCCATGACCGGCTTACCGGCGAGCGCGCCAATATTGCCCAGGCCCAGCACTGCGGTGCCGTTCGAAACGACTGCCACCAGATTGCCACGGGCGGTGTATTTAAATGCCGCCAGCGGGTCTTTTTCGATTTCGAGGCACGGGGCGGCCACGCCCGGTGAATAGGCCAGAGCCAGATCGCGCTGCGTAGCGAGTGGCTTAGTCGGAGAGACCTGAATTTTGCCTGGCGTTGGGAATTCGTGGAAATCGAGAGCGCTTTGTTTTAACTGGTCATCCATTTTAGATTCCTTTTACGTCACAGAAAGAGGAGAAATGTGTTCCCGGTGCTAACCCGTGAGTATCCCCTTTCGCGGTCTCGTAAACTTTGAAGGCTGCCATACTCTCGTCATCAAAACGCAATTTTGTTATTAATTTTTAACACTCCTGTTAAGCAGTGTCGTCAACCAAGGCGGCCCCGTCTGCTATGCTTTTGAGTTAGGCATGACCTGAATTCCCCCGAAGTGCAAGCGAGAGCCTTCGTCTAACACTTTGCTTTTTAAGGAGTCTCTTTTCATGAACCAGCTAGACGGTATCAAGAAGTTCACCACAGTCGTCGCCGACAGCGGCGATATCGAATCCATCCGCCACTATCAGCCGGAAGATGCCACCACCAACCCTTCCCTGTTGCTGAAAGCCGCAGCCCTTGAACACTACACCCACCTGATTGACGACGCGGTGGCGTATGCCAAAAAACAGGGCAGCAGCCGCGAGCAGCAGGTCGTTGACGCCTGCGACAAACTGGCGGTCAATTTCGGTGCGGAAATTCTGAAAAGCATTCCCGGACGTGTTTCCACCGAAGTGGATGCCCGGCTGTCCTTTGATCAAGATAAAAGCATCGCCAAAGCGCGACATCTGGTGCAGCTATATGCCGATCAAGGCATCGATAAATCCCGAATTCTTATCAAGCTGGCGTCGACCTGGGAAGGCATTCGCGCCGCCGAGGTGCTGGAGAAAGAAGGCATTCACTGCAATCTGACGCTGCTGTTTTCCTTCGCTCAGGCCCGCGCCTGTGCCGAAGCGGGCGTGTTCTTGATTTCCCCGTTCGTCGGGCGCATTTACGACTGGTATCAGCAGCGCGAGCCGATGGACCCTTACGTCGTGGAAGAAGATCCGGGCGTGAAGTCGGTGCGCAATATCTACGATTACTTCAAGCAGCACCGCTACAACACGGTGGTGATGGGCGCGAGCTTCCGTCGCACGGAGCAAATTCTGGCGCTGGCAGGCTGCGACCGCTTGACCATCGCCCCGCCGCTGCTGAAAGAGTTGCAGGAAAAAGAGGACGCGGTTACCCGCAAACTCATTCCGGCCTCGCAATTCTTCAACCGCCCGGCCCCGCTCACCGAAGCGCAGTTCCGTTGGGAACATAATCAGGACCCTATGGCGGTGGACAAATTGGCGGATGGTATTCGCTTGTTCGCCGTTGACCAGCGCAAGCTGGAAGATTTACTCGCCGCCAAACTGTAACTTTTGCCACGGAGAATGCTATGTCCCGAAGAGAGCTAGCCAACGCGATCCGCGCCCTGAGTATGGACGCGGTGCAGAAAGCCAATTCCGGCCACCCGGGTGCCCCGATGGGGATGGCGGATATTGCCGAAGTTCTGTGGAATGATTTCCTCAAGCACAACCCGACCGACCCACACTGGTACGATCGTGACCGCTTTATTTTGTCCAATGGTCACGCCTCGATGCTGCAATACAGCCTGTTGCACCTGACCGGTTACGACCTGCCGATGGAAGAGCTGAAAAACTTCCGTCAGCTGCATTCCAAAACACCGGGACACCCTGAGCTGGGCTATACGCCGGGCATCGAAACCACCACCGGCCCGCTCGGTCAGGGACTGGCGAATGCTGTTGGGTTGGCGATTTCCGAACGCACGCTGGCGGCACAGTTTAACCAACCGGACCACGACATCGTCGATCACTATACCTATGTGTTTATGGGCGACGGCTGTCTGATGGAAGGCATTTCACACGAAGCCTGCTCGCTGGCCGGAACCCTGGGGCTCGGCAAGCTAATCGGCTTTTACGATCATAACGGCATCTCGATTGACGGCCATACCGAAGGCTGGTTTACCGATGACACCGCCAAACGTTTCGAGGCCTATCACTGGCACGTGGTGCATGAGATCGACGGGCACGACCCGGAAGCGGTGAAAAAAGCGATCCTCGAAGCACAAAGCGTGAAGGATAAACCGTCACTGATTATCTGTAGGACGGTGATTGGTTTCGGCTCGCCAAACAAAGCCGGGAAAGAGGAGTCGCACGGCGCGGCGCTCGGCGAAGAAGAAGTGGCGCTGGCACGCAAACAGTTGGGCTGGAAGTACCCGGCGTTTGAAATTCCAAAAGAGATTTATCAGGGCTGGGACGCACGCGAGAAAGGTGAAAAAGCCCAGCACAGCTGGAATGACAAACTGGCGGCGTATAAGAAAGCCCATCCTGAGCTGGCGGCTGAATTCGAACGCCGCATGAGCGGCAAACTGCCGGATAACTGGCAGAGCATTAGCCAAAAGTATATTGAGAAATTACAGTCTGAACCGGCGAAAATCGCTACCCGTAAGGCGTCGCAAAACGCGCTTAACGTTTACGGCCCGCTTCTGAAAGAGCTGTTAGGCGGGTCGGCAGACCTTGCGCCAAGTAATCTGACCATCTGGAAAGAATCAGTTTCACTGAAAGACGATCCGGCCGGGAATTACATTCACTACGGCGTGCGCGAATTCGGGATGACGGCTATCGCCAACGGTATCGCCCATCACGGCGGCTTTTTGCCGTACACCGCGACCTTCCTGATGTTCGTGGAATACGCCCGCAACGCCGCGCGTATGGCGGCGCTAATGAAGGCGCGACAAATCATGGTTTACACCCATGACTCAATCGGCCTTGGGGAAGATGGTCCAACGCACCAGGCGGTTGAACAGCTCGCCAGCCTGCGCCTGACGCCGAACTTCAGCACCTGGCGTCCTTGCGATCAGGTGGAAACGGCGGTGGCGTGGAAAGCGGCGATTGAACGCCACGACGGCCCGACGGCGCTGATCTTGTCTCGTCAAAATCTGGCGCAAATCGAACGTTCGCCGGATCAGGTAAAAGCCATTGCGCGCGGCGGCTATGTGCTGAAAGACTCGGGTGGCAAGCCGGACCTTATCCTGATTGCGACGGGTTCAGAACTGGAAATCACCGTGCTGGCGGCGGAAAAACTGGTGGCTGACGGGCACAGCGTGCGGGTGGTTTCTCTGCCCTCAACCGATGTATTTGATAAGCAGGATGAGGAATATCGTGAATCCGTATTGCCGTCGGACGTCTCCGCTCGCGTGGCGGTCGAAGCCGGGATTGCAGATTACTGGTACAAATACGTAGGCCTGAAAGGGGCTATTGTCGGTATGACCACCTATGGCGAATCAGCGCCCGCCGAGAAGCTGTTCCCGTTCTTTGGTTTTACGGTGGAGAATATCGTCGAGAAAGCGAAGAAGGTTATGCACAAGTAGTGAAAATGCCCGATGGCGCAAGCTTATCGGGCCTACGGTTTTGTAGGCCTGATAAGACCCGTAGCGTTGCCATCAGGCAATAAACTATCTTGTTATCCAGAGGGTAGGCCAGGCATCTGGCCCCTGCCAGTTATCGCAGGCCGGTTGTCCGGCATAGCGCACCAGACGAAAGCGCTGGCCGTCATAACGCCAGCGTGTTTGTACGCCGCAGTCGCCCTGACCGCGGCCTTTATCCAGCGTCTCCAGTTCACGCGTTTTGTCATTGAAGGTCAAATTGACCAGCTCAATGTCACGTTCGTCCTTTTCCTGCGGCAAAAACGGCAGACGTAGCCTGATGGGTTGGGCAGCAAAAGGCTTCTGTCGCGACACCAGCCACGCGCGGTAAATGGTGTTGTAGGCCCCCGACTCGCAGGTCAGCATCAGCAGCGCTTTATCGTCGGTGAGCGGCGTGACCCACACTTCGCGGCGCAGAGGGTCCAGTGAGCACTGGCTGTTGTTCATGCGCCAGGTGCCGTAATCGAGCAGATCGTTAAACTCTTCGCGGCTGAACGGCGTCGGCGTCGGATTCACCTTCTTCACCGCTTTCAGCGGAGGCGCGGGCGGCACGCTTAGTGGGGGGTCGTCGCCTTTGCCAATCCACGCGGTTTCACTGCCGACGCGCTTTTGCTGATCATCAATAAACAACAGCGCCGCTTTCAGCCCCTGCAAAGAGATGCTCTGCGTGCCTTTTTCAAGCGTCAGCGCCTGCCCGTCCTGAATATGCTGGAGAAATGTATTGATGGTTGGGCTGTCGCCAGTGCTGAGATGCCACGGAGTTATCTGCCAGTGTTCGCCGTCCAGCGTTAACGGCGCGCCGTCCAGCAGCAAACGTGGAGCAATGGGAGGGATTTTGGGCAGCACGTTTTCCGGGCCACCCAATTCGATGCGCAGGGTCGAATCATTATGCGCGCCCGCGCTCCGCGTCAACGACATCACCAGCCCGTGGTGTAAGCTGATATTGCGCGTTATGCAGAAATTCTGATTATTGCAGGTCACCTGCCAGTCGCTGAATTCCTGTTGCACAGGCGCAGCCCACGTCAGCGTCGACCGTAACCCGACCAGCAGCAAAAGAAAAAGCAGACGAAAAGACACGAGATGACCCCAGAAGAAAAAAACACCGATTACTGCGGCGTATCCTCACCTGGCGGCCACCTTTTACTCAATCGGATTAGTCCATTAAACCGGCGTTTTGCAGATATTGCAGCAGAATAACCGCTTTACCGTCACGAATTTCACCGCTTTTGACCATCGTCAACGCGCGTTCGAAAGGCATTTCCAGCACGTCGATGTCTTCATCTTCCACGCCGCCGCCCGCGTTAGCACGCAGGTTGTCGTGATATTCGGCGATAAAGAAATGCACCAGTTCGGTCACGCCGCCCGGGGACATGTACAGCTCGAAGACTTTGCGTACGTCGTCAACCTGGTAGCCGGTTTCTTCCACCGCTTCTTTGCGGATGCAGGCTTCTGGCTCGTCGTCATCCAGCAGCCCGGCGCAGGTTTCGATTAATCTGCCGTCGGCGTTACCGTTGACCCACGTTGCGACGCGAAACTGGCGCACCAGCACCACGGTTTTCTTTTGTGGGTTGTACAGCAGAATGGTGGCTCCGTTACCGCGATCGTAGACTTCGCGTTTGTGGCGCACCACTTCCCCATCTTTGCGCGTCAAATCGTAAGTGATGTTGCGCAATACGAAGTAATTTTCCGACAGGATTTTGTCTTTGATAATTTCAATATTGAATGACATTACGGCTCCACAGCGTCAGAATTCGCCAACCAGTTTACCCGTCATAGCGTGCTTTGTCGTTACGCTCATTTACATTGATTTATGTATGTTTATGCATGAACGCGGCATGATAATTTACACTATCTCCTTAATTTCTCCACGTTTCGCTCAGGCCTTGCCGCTACAGTATTCAAAGCCTGTCATAACAAAAAAACCGTGTAGTGAGGTCCTGATTCCGATGGCGAATTTCTTTATCGATCGCCCCATTTTTGCCTGGGTGCTGGCCATCCTGTTGTGTTTGACAGGTACGCTGGCGATTCTGTCGTTACCTGTTGAGCAATATCCTGACTTAGCGCCGCCAAACGTGCGCGTCACGGCTAACTATCCGGGTGCGTCTGCGCAAACCCTGGAAAACACCGTCACCCAGGTGATTGAGCAGAACATGACCGGGCTCGACAACATGATGTATATGTCCTCCCAGAGCAGCTCCGCCGGGCAGGCTACCATCACTATCACCTTTACCGCCGGGACCGACCCGAACGAAGCGATGCAGCAGGTGCAAAACCAACTGCAGTCCGCGCTGAAAAAACTGCCACAGGCCGTGCAGGATCAGGGCGTGACGGTGCGTAAAACCGGGGACACCAACATCCTGACCATCGCCTTCGTATCGACGGATGGCACCATGGATAAACAGGATATTGCCGATTACGTCGCCAGTAACGTACAGGAACCGCTGAGCCGTGTGAATGGCGTGGGCAATATCAGCGCCTATGGTTCCCAGTATTCGATGCGCATTTGGCTCGACCCTTCCAGACTCAACAGCTATCAGTTGACTACCCAGGATGTCACCGATGCGGTCAGTTCGCAGAATGCCCAGGTGGCCGTTGGTCAGTTAGGCGGCACGCCGTCAGTCAATAAACAGGCCCTGAACGCCACGGTTAACGCCCAGTCGCTGCTGCAAACGCCGCAGCAGTTCCGCGATATCACGTTACGCGTCAATAAAGATGGCTCGCTGGTCACGCTGGGTGATGTGGCTAAAGTCGAACTGGGCGCAGAAAACTACGATTACCTAAGCCGCTATAACCGCAAACCGGCGTCCGGCTTAGGGATTCAGCTGGCATCCGGCGCCAACGAAATGCAAACCGCCGAAGCCACGTTGGCTCGCCTCGATGAGCTGTCGCACTATTTCCCGCACGGACTGGAATATAAGATTGCCTACGAGACCACCTCGTTCGTTAAAGCCTCGATTCACGACGTGGTGAAAACACTGCTGGAAGCGATCGCCCTGGTGTTCCTGGTGATGTACCTGTTCCTGCAAAACTTCCGCGCCACGCTTATTCCGACCATTGCCGTGCCTGTGGTCCTGATGGGGACCTTCGCCATCCTGTACTCGTTTGGCTATTCGATAAACACCCTAACGATGTTCGCGATGGTGTTGGCCATCGGCCTGCTGGTGGATGATGCCATCGTGGTGGTGGAAAACGTCGAGCGAATCATGAGCTCCGAAGGGTTATCGCCCCGGGAAGCGACGCGAAAATCGATGGGGCAAATTCAGGGTGCGCTGGTCGGCATCGCGATGGTGCTATCGGCGGTATTTATCCCGATGGCCTTCTTCGGCGGGACCACCGGCGCAATTTATCGTCAGTTCTCGATAACTATCGTGTCGGCGATGGTGCTGTCGGTACTGGTGGCGATGATCCTCACCCCGGCCCTGTGCGCCACGCTGCTCAAACCGCTGCATAAAGGCGAGCATCACGGTCAAAGAGGCTTCTTCGGCTGGTTTAACCGGATGTTCGACAAGAGTGCGCAGCGCTATGAAACCCGCGTTGGCAAAATTTTGCACCGCAGCTTGCGCTGGATGCTTATCTACGTGCTGCTGCTCGGCGGCATGGTGTTCCTGTTCCTCAAACTGCCGACCTCGTTCCTGCCTCAGGAAGACCGCGGTATGTTCCTGACCTCCATCCAGTTGCCAAGCGGCTCTACGCAGCAGCAGACACTGAAAGTGGTGGAAAAGGTTGAGGATTACTTCTTCAAAAATGAGAATGCTAACGTCGCGTCAATCTTTGCCACTATCGGTTCCGGCCCGGGTGGTAACGGTCAGAACGTCGCGCGCATGTTTATTCGTCTGAAGGACTGGGACGATCGCGATACGACCACTGGCACCTCGTTCGCCATTATCGAACGCGCGACCAAAGCGTTTAATAAGATTAACGAAGCACGCGTATTTGCCAATAGCCCAGCGGCGATCAGCGGCCTCGGCAGCTCGGCGGGCTTTGATATGGAGCTTCAGGATCACGCCGGTCTCGGCCACACGGCATTGATGGCGGCCCGCGACAAGCTGCTGGATTTAGCCAGCAATGATCCGCTGCTCACCCGCGTGCGTCACAACGGTCTGGATGACAGCCCGCAGCTACAAATCGATATCGATCAGCGTAAAGCACAGGCGTTGGGCGTGTCCGTCGACGATATCAACGACACCATGCAAACCGCGTGGGGCTCGGATTACGTGAATGACTTCATGGACCGTGGCCGTACCAAGAAAGTGTACGTCCAGTCCGCCGCGCCGTACCGTATGCTGCCGAGCGACATCAACTTCTGGTACGTGCGAAACAGCAGCGGTGAAATGGTGCCGTTCTCGGCCTTTGCCACCTCGCGCTGGGAAACGGGTTCTCCGCGTCTGGAGCGTTACAACGGGTATTCCGCGCTGGAAATCGTCGGTGAAGCGGCGCCGGGCGTCAGTACCGGGACCGCGATGGACGTGATGGAAAAACTGGTGAGCCAGCTGCCAACGGGCTTTGGTCTGGAATGGACGGCGATGTCCTATCAGGAGCGTCTCTCCGGTGCGCAGGCCCCTGCCCTGTACGCGATTTCGCTGCTGGTGGTGTTCCTGTGTCTGGCGGCGCTGTATGAGAGCTGGTCGGTGCCGTTCTCGGTGATGCTGGTGGTGCCGCTCGGGGTGATCGGCGCGTTGCTCGCCACCTGGATGCGCGGGCTGGAGAACGATGTGTACTTCCAGGTTGGCCTTTTGACGGTTATCGGGCTTTCGGCGAAGAACGCCATTCTTATCGTCGAGTTTGCCAACGAAATGAATGAGAAAGGACAGGATTTACTGGAAGCCACCCTGCACGCCTGTCGTCAGCGTCTGCGCCCGATTCTGATGACCTCGCTGGCGTTTATCTTCGGTGTCCTGCCGATGGCAACCAGCACGGGCGCTGGATCCGGGAGCCAGCACGCGGTCGGTACTGGCGTGATGGGCGGCATGATCTCCGCGACTATACTGGCCATCTTCTTTGTACCGCTGTTCTTCGTGCTGGTGCGTCGCCGCTTCCCGCTCAAAGATAAGCCGCAATAAACTGAACAACATACAAAAAAGGCGACCTTATCGGGTCGCCTTTTTTATCATTTCTGCGGTGTGACACAACGAACAAACAGTTAGCGCATTACCCACAACGGAATTATTTACGAAGCATATCTTCGATAAAATCTTTCCAGTTTCCCAGTTCATGTTCGATCATAACAACCTCTCTTATTATTGTCGTTAGTGTACGAAAATAGCCTGGTGTTGTGAAGATGGGGTAACCCATCGCTGCGATAACTGCCCTGAGCCACCGTATCACGGGGGCTTAATGCTACTATGACCGATAGCCATTTATTTAATGTGACTTACTGCAATATTTTGAAACAACACGACTTCCGCATGATTTCACCCTATTATGCGCTTCAGGTGAAAATCTATTCAATTATTCCAGGTTGATATTTCGCTTAGGGATAAGTAGGGTCGTAGAAATATTTCGCGTATGATCCGCAACCGATTTTCATTATTCGAAAAATCTGAGCGATTTACCTGTTTCAACGCAAAAGGATTAACCATGATTACGATGTACGGGATAAAAAACTGCGACACCATCAAGAAAGCACGCCGCTGGCTGGATGACCATCAGCTCGAATACCGTTTTCACGACTACCGGGCGGACGGTCTTGACCGTGCATTACTCGATACATTTATCGCCGAACTGGGCTGGGAAGCGCTGCTGAATACCCGAGGCACCACCTGGCGCAAGCTGGATGAATCCGTTCGCGACAGCATCACTAATGCGGATGCCGCCGCCGCGTTGATGCTGGAAATGCCAGCAATCATCAAACGCCCATTGCTCTGCGCGCCCGGTCAGCCTATGCTGCTGGGTTTTAGTGATTCCAGTTACCAGACGTATAACGAGGTGTAGTGTATGTCATGCCCGGTCATTGAGCTGGCTCAGCAGCTTATTCGCCGCCCTTCCCTTAGCCCCGATGATGCGGGTTGTCAGGCGCTGATGATTGAGCGCCTGCGCGCGATTGGTTTTACCGTTGAAGCGATGGACTTCGGCGACACGCAGAATTTCTGGGCGTGGCGCGGGAAAGGTGAAACGCTCGCCTTTGCCGGTCACACCGACGTCGTACCTGCGGGGGATGCCGATCGCTGGATTAATCCACCGTTCGAGCCGACTATCCGCGACGGAATGCTGTTCGGTCGTGGTGCGGCGGATATGAAAGGTTCACTCGCAGCGATGGTTGTCGCCGCCGAGCGTTTTGTTGCCCAGCATCCGAACCACAAAGGTCGTCTGGCGTTCCTGATAACTTCCGATGAGGAAGCCAGCGCGACGCACGGTACCGTCAAGGTGGTTGAAGCGCTGATGGCGCGCAATGAGCGTCTCGATTACTGTCTGGTCGGCGAACCATCCAGTACCGAAGTTGTGGGCGACGTGGTAAAAAATGGCCGTCGAGGCTCGCTCACCTGCAACCTGACCCTTCATGGCGTGCAGGGTCACGTGGCGTATCCACATCTGGCCGATAACCCGGTCCATCGCGCGGCACCGATGCTCAATGAGCTGGTGCAGATCGAGTGGGATCAGGGCAACGACTACTTCCCACAGACCAGCATGCAGATTGCGAATATTAATGCCGGAACCGGCAGCAATAACGTGATCCCAGGCGATCTGGTGGTGCAGTTCAACTTCCGCTTCAGCACCGAGCTGACCGACGCGATGATCAAAGAGCGTGTGATCGCGCTGCTGGAAAAACACCAGTTGCGCTACAGCGTGGACTGGTGGCTTTCCGGGCAGCCGTTCCTTACCGGACGCGGCAAGCTGGTCGATGCGGTGGTGAACGCCATTGAGCACTATAATGAAATTAAACCGCAGCTGCTGACCACGGGCGGCACCTCAGACGGACGCTTTATTGCCCGAATGGGCGCTCAGGTCGTGGAGTTGGGGCCGGTGAATGCCACCATTCATAAAATCAATGAATGCGTTAACGCCGCCGACCTGCAGCTTCTTGCCCGAATGTATCAGCGGATCATGGAACAACTTGTCGCGTAGCGGCATTACTCAAAGAGGTATCAGGCATGGACTGGCTGGCTAAATATTGGTGGATCCTGGTGCTGGTGTTTTTGTTAGGCGTGATTCTTAACGTCATCAAAGATCTCAAGCGCGTCGACCCGAAGAAGTATATGGCGAACAAGCCGGACCTTCCCCCGCATCGTGATTTCAACGATAAGTGGGACGACGATGATGAGTGGCCGAAGAAAAAGCCTTAAACAAGAAAAGCGCCGATGGGCGCTTTTTTATTGAGCTGGGTAGTATGCCTGCTGGCGCTGCGCTTAGCAGGCATACATTCACTGTCGCGAAATTTAGGCAATAAAAAACCCGCACAAGGCGGGTTTATTTTTATCAGTAGCTCTTAATTAACTGCTCAGACGATAGTCTTCATCGCTGTCGTAATGGCTACTGATAATCAGCAAGACTTACAGCGGGGATACGTTACCAGCTGCTGGGCCTTTAGCGCCGTTCTCGATGGTGAAGGATACTTTCTGGCCTTCATCAAGAGTTTTGAAGTTATCGCTCTGGATTGCAGAGAAATGTACGAATACATCTTTGCTGCCGTCGTCAGGAGTGATGAAGCCGAAACCTTTATCAGCGTTGAACCATTTTACTAAACCAGTCATTTTATTAGACATAGATACTTCCTTAATTATTTGAGCCACTAAATGCGGCGATGATGGCCTGTAATGAGAGAGCTACTTACTTAGCACTTAGGAGGCGGCTCATGAAGGGCAATATCTATTGATAACACCTGAACTGAGGACTGCTTTACTAAAACTGCTTTCATAAGGTCTGTGTTCCAAACCAAGGACGCCATTAAGACACAGAGAAATTTATATAGCAACTTTTATGTATTTTTATTTTAACCGCTTAAATAGCCAGATGGCTATACGGCTGATCTTTCTGGACTCAAACCAGAGTGCTAATATCAACAAAAACACTGCAATATCAGCACATTAAATGCAGACATCACAGTAATTCGATGATGTCATCGTCCTGCGGTTTACCGCCGCTCAGCGCTTCGTCGAAATAGTGTTTCGGCACGGTATAACGCAGATGGTCGAGCGCAAACTGAATACTGCGATCGTCAATGGCGTGTCCCAGGTCGTCGATGATATCCAGCGTGACGTCCCCACCCGCTTCAATTAGCGCTTCCTGAGCGGTCACCGCGTGGGACAAATCAATGACCCGGTCTTCACCCCCGTGAATCAGGTGCACGGTGGTCGCAGTGCTGGCGCTGGTCGGCAGTGTGGCAAAGCGTCCGTTGAAAGCGATGATGCGTGATGCCAGACCCGGTGCCGCTTTGGTGCTTTCGAGTGACATGATGGTGCCCTGAGAGAAACCAATCAGCGCCGTAGCCAGCGGACTCACGCCGCTCTCTTTTTGCCAGTGGCGTACGATATCGATGAAGGTCGGCATGATGGCATCGATACGCTGCTGACGATTTTCTTCCGTCACGCCCTGCACGGAGAACCACTGGCGACCGTTTGGGCCGCAGGGCTCAACGCCACCAACGCTGACAATCAGCGCGTCGGGAAACAACGGCGCAAACCAGCTACCAATCTGCCCCATCGACACCGGATTATCGCCCACGCCATGAAACAACAGCAGCAGCTGTTTGGCCGGGGCTGATGGACTTTGCACAACAAAATGGTCATGTTTCATGGCTTTCTCCTTGGTCTGTTGCTGGGGAGTCTACGCCGTTGGGCGTTAATGACCATGACATTTAACTGAATGAGTTTGTTAAAAAAACTGCAGGTTTTTTACCTGTTCTGCCAGTGTCTCACTGCGATGCGCGTCGAGGCATGTCAGCGCGTCTGCCGCTTCCTGACGCTGCTTCGCCAGAAGCGCTTTGCGCCCACCCTGCGCCGGTGCGGCATCGGTTTGCTGGGCCAGCGCGCTTCGTAATGCGGGCAAGGGCAGCGTGACCACCGCAAGCAGTCGCTGAAGGCTGCCGACCGCCGCCATCAGCGAACGATACGCCCAGGCAAAACCGGCCAGTTCCTGCCAGTCATCCTCTGTAAGAATAGCCGCTGATGGCTGATTTGCGGCCTGATTGCCATCATCACGCCACTGCGCCAGCCAGTATGCATCGCGCTGGAAGCGGGCCTGTTCACGCTCTGCAAGCTGATGGCCTGCCGCACTCTGCGGGTAAATGGCCATCGCGGTGTAGCATCCGCTACTGGCTTCCCGATGCGTGCCCACCCGCACCAGTTGAAAACCGCAGCGCTGCCAGAAGCGCCAGAGTTCATCGGTAAATCCGAAACTCACGGAAAGATAATCGCAGCCTTTCGCCTGCGCGATGACTCCCGCAATCATACGCTGGCCCGTGCCCTGCCGTTGCCGCTGCGGATGAATGGCGATGCGGCTGATACGCTGGCTCCTGAGCGCTGCGGCCTGCGGACTTCCGCCGTGTGCCGCCAATGATTGCGCCACCAGATTGCCGCGTGGGCGACGAAAACCAGCCCATACCGCCCGACTCAGTTCCAGGCTCAACCCGCCTTCCTCCACCAGCCACAGCGCACCGGTCAGCGTTCCACCTTCACGCGCGGCAATAAAATGCTGCCCGGGGGCATCCATCATGCGGCGTAAATCGAGGGGAGACGTTCGGTAGTGCGCGGCAGAAAGCAGCCGGTACATGGCGGAAAGCCGTTCAGGCTCGCTTTCCCACGCCGTTTGTTCAACGCATTGAAGCAGGACGGTATTTGACGCAGGCAGCGCGGGAAGCGAATCATCAAACAGAAGCGTTTCGGTGATGAAGGCCTCGAGCGGACAACCGCTTGCCCAACGCACCGGCTGATTCAGCGTGAACGCGGCCAGATACGGGAAACGGGCACAAAATTTAAGCATGAAACCGCGCCCGGTGCCTTCGTAACCTTGCACGGTCGTGGTCAACAACGTATGTGGAAAACGGCTCACCAGCCGCTCGAGCAGAGGGCCAGGAATGGCGGCCGCCTCATCGACAATCAGCCATTGCGCCTGTTCATCTGATGCCAGTAGCGCGTCAGGAGCCATAAACCGAAAGTGTTCTCCCGCGAAATGCGCCAGCACGTCGGTGGCCGCTTTGGCGGGAGCCGTTACGATGGCGCGCGCGGGCAGCGTTTTCAGCAGCATTCCCGCCAATGCGGATTTCCCTCGGCCGCGCTCGGCAGTCACCACGGCCACACCCGGCGGCAGGGTTTTCAGCGCGGTGAGGATCTCCGCCTGCTCAGCCTGCGGTTCGCCATTCGCGGGATGCCATTGCGGGCGCGGGCGATATTCGGGCTGTGTAAACGGGAGATGTTGTTGCCAGACCCGTGCTTCTGCATCGCGTTGCAACACACGGCAAAAATGGTCGACAAAATGGGGCGTGGAGATGGGCTCAGGGCTGTCGCTCCAGCGCACGGAATCGTCATCCGTCAGCGTCGCCCAGCGTTGAAGAGGAGGCACAAGCAGCACTAGCCAGCTTCCGGCTTTTAGCGTGCCTGCCAGCGCTGCAAAAGCGGCGACGTCAAAACCACGGCGGGCATCAAAAAAGGCGTGTTCAAATTCACGCCCGAGCAGAGTTTTCAGCGCCGAAGGCGCGCAGTACGGTTCCGGTTGAACCTCAGGGGAGATAAACAGCCCGTCGCTGCCCAACCGTTCACGCAGGCGCAAAGCCTGCCGGTAGCTCCAGTCGGCCTCGCCGCTCAGAACTAACAGGCGGCGAATGCCTTGCGCTTTCATGTTCGCGCTTTGCGCGAGAATGGCGTCCATGTCCGACATGATTTAGTTGAGCGCTGCTTTACCAAAGGTGTTGCACTGGGACGGGTCCCCGCTGTCGAAGCCGCGTTTGAACCATGAGTAGCGCTGCTCTGACGTTCCGTGGGTGAAGCTGTCCGGTACAACGCGGCCCTGACTCTGCTGTTGCAAGCGGTCATCGCCGATGGCTTCCGCTGCGTTCAGCGCTTCCTGTACATCACCCGCTTCCAGCACGCCCTGCTGTTGCATGCTGTGGCCCCAGACACCCGCGAAGCAGTCTGCCTGAAGTTCCATTTTGACCGACAGCTGATTCACTTGCGTTTTAGACGCATTCTGCTGCATCTGGCGAACTTTCGGCTCGATGCCAAGCAGCTTCTGCACGTGGTGTCCGACTTCATGCGCAATCACGTAGCCCTGAGCAAAATCGCCATCAGCACCAAGCTTGTTTTTCATGTCGTCGTAGAAAGAGAGGTCGATATAGACGGTGCTGTCAGCCGGGCAGTAGAACGGGCCCATCACCGACTGACCGGTGCCGCATCCTGTGCGCGTGGCACCGCGATACATTACCAGCTTCGGCTGTTGATACTGGCGACCCATTTTCTGGAAAATCTGCCCCCAGGTATCTTCTGTGGTGGCGAGAATAACGGAGGTGAATTTAGCGGACTCGTCATCGTTCGGACTGATGGAGCGCTGCGCCGTCTGCTGTTGCGGCATCGGCTGACCGGTGAGCATTCCGGTGAGATCGACCCCGTAATATCCCGCGACCACCACGACAATCAGCAGGATGATGCCGCCTTTGCCGCTCGGGAGACGAAAGCCACCGCGGCCGCCCATTGGGGACATTCCGCCGGAATCGTTTCGCCTGTCTTCTACATTATCGCTCTCGCGACGACCTTGCCAACGCATAACAACCTCTGTATTTCATGTTCCTGATACAGTGATCGTAGGCGGTTAAGGGCAGGATTACCATAGCAAACAAGGCAGATATCAAAAGAGGATGACAAGCATCCTCTGAGTTACAGGCCCGGTCAGCATCAGCGACTCCGGGCAATCGATTCGCGTTTCGCGTTAGTCGAGCTGAACGCCTAAACGACGCGCCACTTCTTCGTAGGCTTCAATCAGCCCGCCAAGGCTCTGGCGGAAACGGTCTTTGTCCATTTTATCCATGGTGTTTTTATCCCACAGACGGCTGCCGTCCGGGGAGAATTCATCACCCAGCACCACTTTGCCGTTGAACAGACCGAACTCCAGTTTGAAATCGACGAGGATAAGACCCGCATCGTCAAACAGCTTCTTCAGCACGTCGTTGGCTTTGTAAGTCAGCTCGCGCATGGTGGCCAGATTTTCGCGGTTCACCCACCCGAAGGTTTCGCAGTAGGATTCGTTGATCATTGGGTCGTGCATTTCGTCGTTTTTCAGGAACAGATCGAACAACGGCGGATTCAGCTCAATACCTTCTTCAATGCCCAGACGCTTCACCAGCGAACCCGCAGCGCGGTTACGGATAACGCATTCCACCGGCACCATATCGAGTTTTTTGACCAGACACTCGGTATCGGACAGCAGCTGCTCCATCTGGGTCGGAATGCCCGCTTCTTCCAGTTTGCTCATAATGAAATGGTTAAACTTGTTGTTCACCATCCCCTTACGATCGAACTGTTCGATACGCGCTCCATCACCTGCTGACGTATCGTTGCGGAATTCGAGCACCAACAGGTCCGGGTTTTCCGTGCTGTAAACGGTTTTCGCTTTGCCGCGATACAACTCAGCTTGCTTTTGCATCTTTCAATACTCCGGGTAGGAAATTAGACATTAAAATCGGGCTTTTCTGCCGACGCACACGTTTGCGTATAATAACAGAAAAAAGGGCCGGATTACTCCAGCCCTTTTATTTCTTACTTAAATGCTGCCTGGAATACGGCCACCAGCGCGTCGTTCTGCGACTGGGTCAGCGTATGTCCTTTCGGATCGATGAACTGCATGCTGCTGCGGTTATCGAGGTCGCCAACCTGGAGCTTATAGTCACCAGAGCTCAGGCCCGGGTCACTTGCGCCAAGCTCACGCCAGCTGCTGTCAGAAAGCGGTTTGTAGGTGACGTTCATGCTGCCCTGCGAACGGGTGCTGTCAGTCACTTTCATGCCTGCTTTTTCCAGTGCTGCCGGCAGTTTCTGCCACACCTGGTTGAACGGACCACGTACAACCAGCATTGGCAGGCCAGTATCATCTGCCGCGCTCTGTACGTCGAAGGTTGCACCGTCGCGGCTCTGCGCGGCGTTCTGTGCGCTGGTCGCGTTCTTATCCAGCCCCGCAGAAATCACGTTCAGCATTTCGGCGCTGTAACGCTGCATAGATGCAGCATCGGCAACCGGTTTGCCCGCCTGTTCCAGGTTCAGCAGTTTCACCACCACGGCTTGTTGATAGCCCTGCGGTTTAACAGAGACCTGATAGCGGCCACGGTACTGCTGATCTTCGTCCAGACGGTTCCACTGGACCCAATCGGTGGTCAGCGTCTGCGTCGCATCATCGCGCTTGTCGATGGTGTAGTTTTTATCCTGAACGATGCTCACAACCTGCGGCCACAGATTTCCGCTACGGCCGCTTTCGACCATCAGCGTGGCGGTGTCACCCGTAAACTGGGTGCGCGCACCTGAAACCAGGGCTAACGGCTGTGCAGGCGGACGAATGTCCAGTGCTTTACCCGTTGCGCCGTCACCGCGGGCCACAGGGATGTTGTATTCGCCATTTTCGACCGGCAGGATCATACCGGCCGGTGCATGAAGTTCAGAAAGCGGCGGCGCTTCCAGATAGGCTTCATCACCGCTCACCTGGCGCTTGTAGCGCGAATCTGAGCTACAGGCTGCGAGGAGCAGAACAAGCGAAACACCCGCAACTTTCGCCAGCTGCGACTTCTGTACTGAGTAAGCCATCAAATCTCCCTAAACTTTACAGCAGACCGGCATGCTTCAGCGCGGATGCCACCTCGTCACGGCCATGGGCGGTGATCGGGGTCATTGGCAAGCGCAGCGTATCGGTCGCCACAAGACCCAATTCCTTACAAGCCCATTTAACCGGGATAGGATTGGGTTCGACAAATAATTTATTGTGCAACGGCATCAGACGCTGGTTAATCGCACGGGCTTCAGCAAAGCACCCGTCGGCGGCCAGTTTACACATTTCTGCCATTTCGCGCGCGGCTACGTTAGTCGTCACGGAAATTACCCCGTGACCACCCAGCTGCATGAAGTCGAGCGCAGTGGCGTCATCACCACTCAGCAGAATAAAGTCATCAGAAACCAGCTCTTTGATCTGGTGAACGCGACTTAAGTTCCCTGTGGCTTCCTTAATAGCAATAATATTTTTAACTTCTGCCAGGCGGCCCACGGTTTCCGGCAGCATATCGCAACCGGTACGGGACGGCACATTATACAGAATTTGTGGCAAATCAGTATGTTCGGCAATCGCTTTGAAATGCTGGAACAGACCTTCCTGAGTCGGACGGTTGTAGTACGGCGTTACCGTCAGACAACCAACGATACCGCTGTTATTGAAGCGCTGGGTCAGGCTGATGGCCTCTGCGGTGGCATTTGCCCCTGTGCCTGCAATCACCGGAATACGGCCGTCGGCGAGTTCAACAGTCATCATCACCACATCACCGTGCTCATCGTGGCTCAGGGTGGCAGACTCACCGGTAGTTCCTACCGAAACAATCGCCGAGGTTCCGCTGGCGACATGGTAATCAATCAGTTTTTTCAGGCTGGAGCGGTCGACCTGACCTTTTTCATCCATCGGCGTGACAAGCGCTACAATACTTCCCGTGAACATGGGCCATCCTCAGTGCAGATGTGCGGACAAGAGCCACAATGGTACGTTTGGTCTTGTTATAAAAGCAAGAGACCGGAGGCACTCAGGATGTTGTATGCCGGTTTTTTTTATGCTTTCCTAGTCGCAACCTCCCCTTTTCACAGGAAGAACAGGTTTGACAGCCTCCCTACATCACTATTTGGTGATTACTGCCTTGGGTGCCGATCGCCCTGGCATCGTAAACACCATCACGCGTCACGTCAGTAGCTGTGGCTGTAATATTGAGGACAGCCGCCTGGCGATGCTCGGCGATGAATTTACGTTTATTATGCTGCTCTCCGGCACCTGGAATGCCATTACCCTGATTGAATCGACGTTGCCGTTAAAAGGGGCGGAGCTGGATTTACTGATTGTGATGAAGCGCACCTCGGCGCAGCCGCGCCCGGCGCAACCTTTAACCGTCGTAGTACAGGTTGAAGTGCCTGATTCACCGCATATTATCGAGCGTTTTACCGGCTTATTAGACTCGCACGGCATGAACATCGCCGAGCTGGTTTCCCGTATTCAGCCCGGTGACAATGCAGCGTCTCCGCAGCTGTTTATTCAGGTGACGGCCCACAGTCCGGCCTCGCAAAATGCGGCAAAGATCGAACAAGCGTTTAAAGACCTGTGTACAGAACTAAAAGCGCAAGGCAGTATAAACATCGTCAATTATTCACAGCATGATGAACAAGATGGAGTTTCGTAATGACCCCACTGAAAGCCGGTGACATCGCACCGAAATTTAGCTTGCCCGATCAAGACGGTGAGCAAGTAAATTTAACCGACTTCCAGGGACAGCGTGTTCTGGTTTATTTCTACCCGAAAGCCATGACGCCTGGCTGCACCGTGCAGGCCTGCGGCTTACGCGACAATATGGATGAGTTAAAAAAAGCGGGTGTTGACGTGCTGGGTATCAGTACCGATAAACCGGAAAAGCTCTCCCGTTTCGCTGAAAAAGAACTGCTGAATTTTACCCTGCTCTCTGACGAAGACCATCAGGTCTGCGAACAGTTTGGTATCTGGGGCGAGAAAACCTTCATGGGCAAAACCTACGACGGCATTCACCGCACCAGCTTTCTGATCGACGGCGATGGCAAAGTCCAGCATGTGTTCGACGACTTCAAAACCAGCAATCACCACGACGTGGTGCTGAACTGGTTGAAAGAGAACGCCTGATAACATAGTGCCCGGTGGCGCTAGCGCTTACCGGGCCTACAAAATCAATGCCCTGCCATTTTCCATACCGACGCCACGTTGCGCGCCGTTATTCGCACGTTTTCTTCCGCCGCGTCCAGTGCTTCCGGCAGCGTCACCACCTGAGTCAGAATCGAAAACGCCGCGTCAATGCCGTGTTCGTACACCACCTCGTGACAGCTTTTCAGGCCGCCCGCCAGTGCGATCACCGGTTTATGGTGCAGCTTTGCTACTCTCGCCACGCCAATCGGCGTTTTCCCGAAGATGCTCTGGCTGTCGAGCCGCCCTTCCCCAGTAATCACCAGGTCCGCGTCTTTCACTGCCTGTTCGAGCTTGAGCGCTTCCACCACGATCTCCACCCCCGCACGCAGTTGGGCATTTAACAGCCCCAGGAGTGCGCTACCCATACCGCCCGCCGCACCGGCACCCGGCGCGTTGAGCACCTCGCGACCGGTCTGCTGTTGGATAAGTGAACCCCAATGTGACAACGCGGCATCCAGTGTTTCAATCATCTCCGGCGTCGCTCCTTTCTGCGGGCCGAAAATCGCCGACGCGCCCTGCGGACCGCAAAGTGGATTATTCACATCACAGGCAACGGTGAGGGTCACGTCTTTCAATTTTGGGTGACAGCCGCTCAGGTCGATGCTTGCCAGCTCGCTCAGCGCGCCACCGCGGTGCGCCAGCTCGTGGCCTTGGGCATCTCGCAAACGGGCACCTAACGCCTGCATCATCCCTGCCCCGCCGTCGTTGGTAGCACTGCCGCCAATCCCCAGAATAATGCGCGTGACGCCGCATTCCAGCGCCGCGAGGATTAACTCCCCGGTGCCATAGCTGGTGGTCTGCAACGGATTACGCTGCGCCACAGGAACATGATGCAGACCCGACGCAGACGCCATTTCAACGATCGCCGTTTCGCCATCGCCCATCAGACCCCAGCGCGCCTGCACCGGCTGGCCTAATGGACCGATAACCTGCTGAGTCTGGTAGCTGCCGCCGCTCGCTTCCACCATCGATTCCACCGTGCCTTCTCCGCCATCGGCCATCGGCACCTTGACGTACTGTGCGTCCGGGTAAATCTGGCGAAATCCCTCTTCAATGGCGGTCGCTACCGCCATCGCTGACAAACTTTCCTTGAATGAATCAGGTGCAATTACGATTTTCATACCGGTTATCCTGCGAGTCCAAATACGCCAAACATCAGGGTCGAAACAATAGTGATGGCCAGGCCGACCAGCGTTTCATACGGCATCAGCTTCAAACGTTCGCGAATAATCATACTGACGCTGCCACCGGTGGCGTGGAAGAAGCTGCCATGCGGCAGATGATCGAGCACTGTGGCACCGGCGTGGATCATCGCGGCCCCGGCCAGAGCGGAAACGCCCAGCTCCAGCAGCGTTGGCGCAAACACGCCTGATGCCACCGCGGTGCCCGCCGTCGTCGAGGCGGTTGCCATCGACATAATGGCCCCTGAAATCGGTGCCAGCAGATAGGCAGGCAGGCCCGACGCCGTCAGACCGTGAATCAGCACATCTTTCAGTTCAGAATTGGCAATAATCCCCGCCAGCGTCCCGGTGCCCAACAGCATGATGGCGACAGGCGCCATCCGCGCCAGCCCGGCGGTCATAAAGTGATTGCTTTCTTTAATGCGCCCCATCAACAGCGCGCCCACCAGCCCACCGAGTGGTAAGGCAATCAGCGGGTCGATAGCAATTCCGGCTATGGGCCGCAGCGACAGCAGCACAATTGCCACCAGCGGGGCGCTGATGGACACCATAAACCCCGGTTGACCGCGGGTATCGCCATGAGAAATGACGTCTTCTTCGGTGACAGGACTGCCCTTTTTGCTCAGTCGCTTTGCCAGAAAATACGCCAGCGCCAGGCCAAACAGACCAGGGATCACGCCAGCGAGCATCACCGACGTCAGCGGTACGTGGAAGTTATCGGCAGCGGCAATGGCGTTCGGGTTCGGCGACATCACGTTCCCGGCCTTACCGCCGCCGATCATCGCCAGCAAAATCGCGGTTTTCGAAAGCTTTGCGCGACGGGCAATCGACAAGGCAATCGGTGCCACGGTGATCACCGCCACGTCAACAAATACGCCGACCGCCGTCAGGCACATCGTGGCAATCGCCAGCGCCAGCAGCGCCCGGGTTTCACCGACCTTTTTCACTACCGTTTCGGCAATGGTGTTCGCCGCGCCGGATTCAATCAGCACGCCCGCCAGCACCCCGGCGGCCAGAATACGCAGCACGGCGTTGGTAATGCCCTGCGCGCCGGTGACCATCAGGGTCACGGTTTGCAGCAAATCTGCGCCGCCCACCAGACCACCCACCAACGCCCCGACCATCATGCCGTAGGCGGGGGAAACCTTTCGAAGAATCAAAACGATGGCCACGACCAGTGCGGCTATGGCCCCTAATGCGGATATCGACGTCATACATTGCGCCTCCATTAAGTGACGAGGCAGTATGGAAAATTACGTCGCCGTTTGGCCTGGAGGTTCTAACGAACTTTCGCCCCTGTCGCGGGAGTTAAATTGTGGGAACCGACAGATTCACGTTGTAGCTCCATGCCGATATACAACCAGAGCCTGTTTTTCAACTCATTGATTTTTATCTGTGTAATATCCTCACAACGCTGAAGGCGATAGCGCAGCGTATTGACATGAATGTGCAGGGCATTGGCGGTTTGAGTAAGGTCACAGTTCTGTTCAAACCATGTGCGCAGGGTGTGCTGCAAAACGCCTTTGGCATCGTTTTCAGTCAGATGCAGCCACAGGCGTGACAGCTCCTGCACCTGCCAACTTTCCGACACCCCGCCCAGTAGCGCCGGCAGCGCATAATCGTGATAGAAAACATACTGGCTTTTAAGCTTCTTTCGCTTCACCAACGCCTAGGTCGCCCGGGCCGATTGCAGCGAGCGATGCAGTCCGGTTTCACCTGGGAAATAGCCGCCGATGATGATCCGGCTAAAACCTGACGACGTCGCCCAGGATTTAAAACTCTGCAACGCGCTCATCTCCTGGCGTACATCCCATTCTCCACTCTTCAGCACAATCGGCTTGATGATAATCAACTCGTTGAAATCGCTGAATGTCACCAGATGATCGCGGGCGCGATTGTCGAAATAGTCCATCAAATTACGCAGCGCTTCGCGATCCGGCTGGCGCAGTTCAATTACCATCACCACCCTCGGCAACGCCAAATCGATCCCCAGATATGACGCCATCGAGTGCAGGGAATCCGGCGTATTTTCATATTGAATCAGCTTGTTAATTAGCTCTTCACGGTAGCGCTTATCCCACTGTTTCTGCTCGATAAGCGCCATGTGCTCAATGATCAACTCCGAGGCCATCTTCACCAGCTCCGCGTAGGCCCGGACCTTACTCGGCTCGCCAGTAATCCCCAGCACGCCAATCAGCTGCCCGTTGAAAGAAATCGGAAGATTAATCCCCGGCCGTACGCCCTTGAGCTGATTGGCTGTGCCGGAATCTATCTCCACCACCCGATTCTCTTTCAACGCCAGAATGGCACCTTCATGGCGATGCTGGATCCGTGCGGGTTCGCCCGATGCGATTATCACGCCGTGCTCGTCCATCACGTTAACCGAGTAAGGAATGATACTCATCGCACGCTGCACTATCTGCTGCGCGGTATAGTCCTTTAAATAATTGCGTCTCATCATCGTCCTCACCTGCTCCCTGATGGCTTTATTGCTGCCTCTTATAAGCGAATTCGCCCACCTGACGCCCAGGATGAAAACACAAAAAAAGACGCAGAATTGCCGCCTTTTTTGGTGAATCTGACAAATAAAATTCAGGAAGAGAAAGACACGGCGTAAAAAAGAGAGAGATTCTGGCAGCTTAGGGGAGTTTTACGGAGAAAAATGCCGCGAAGAGGGCAAAGCGTGACGCTATGACGGCGTTCACGCTTTGCACTTAAATATTTAATCCATATCCTCAACGATGGCCGGGCTGTCCGGCCAGGCGTGCACCACCGCTTTGATCAGCGTCGCCAGCGGAATGGCGAAGAACACACCCCAGAATCCCCACAGGCCGCCGAAAATGACGACGGACAGGATGATCACCAGCGGATGCAGGTTTACCGCTTCAGAGAACAGCACCGGCACCAGCAGGTTGCCGTCGAGGCCCTGAATGATCAGGTACACCGCCATCAGGCTCCAGAACTCGGTGCCCAGACCAAACTGGAACAGCGCGACGCCAATTACCGGAATGGTCACCACAAATGCGCCGATATAGGGAATCAGCACTGACACGCCAACCAGCACCGCCAGCAGCAGCGAATAGTTAAGCCCGAACAGCAGGAAGCCAATCCAGGTGGCGACACCAACAACAATCATCTCCAGCACTTTGCCGCGGATGTAGTTAGTGATTTGCTGATTCATCTCCGTCCATACCTGGCCTGCCAGTCCGCGATTGCGCGGCAGCACACGGCGAACGGCATTGAGCATTTGCTCTTTATCCTTCACGAGGAAGAACACCATCAGCGGCACCAGCACCAGATAAACCGCCAGCGTCAGCAGGCCGACTAGCGAAGCGAGGGAGTATTTCACGACCGAATCGCCCATCGTCAGCATCCGGCTACGGATGTTTTCTGCCATCGCATCAATAATCCCGGCATCCATCAGCGCCGGATAGCGCCGCGGCAGCGTGGCGGCATAATCAGAAAGCTTATTGAGCATTCCCGGCATATCGCGGATTAAATTAATGCCCTGTTGCCAGGCGACTGGCATCACCACAAAGGCCATCAGCATCACAACGCCGACAAAGAACACCAGCACAATCGAGGTGGCCCAACGTCGCGAGCAGCCAATCCGCTCCAGGCGAACGGTCGGCCATTCGAGCAGATACGCGAGCACAATGGCGACCAGTAAAGGTGCCAGCAGACCGCTGAAGAAAAAGAGAATGCCGAACCCGGCAAGGAGAATAACCAGCAGCGCTATCGCTTCCGGGTCGCTGAAACGACGACGATACCACTGCATTAACATTTCGAGCATAACTACACCGTTCCCTGAATGGCGGGCAAAAGGCCCGCGTGAATTGTATCGAAATGTCACAAAATTGCCTGTGCTTTTTGCGCGGTACCGCATCCAGTAGCAAAAGTCACGCAAGGGTATATTCAGGCGTCTCACAGCCAGCTAAACTGCGATGGCTGCCGACAGTGGAACGTTACGCCGCGTTGTCGGTCAAACTGGCACACCCTACATACAGGACCGAGTTATGTTCAGGCAGTTAAAAAAAACGCTGGTTGCGACTCTCATCGCGTCGTTGACCCTGAGCCAGGCCTTGCCTGCCTTTGCGGACTCCGCAGATACACTGCCGGATATGGGCACCACCGCAGGAAGCACGCTCTCTATCGGACAAGAGATGCAGATGGGCGATTTTTACGTGCGCCAGCTGCGCGGCAGTGCGCCGCTGATTAACGATCCGCTGCTGGTGCAATACATTAACGGTCTCGGGATGCGCCTGGTGTCTCACGCCAACTCGGTGCGTACACCGTTCCACTTCTTTTTAATTAACAACGACGAGCTGAACGCCTTCGCCTTCTTTGGCGGAAACGTGGTCCTCCACTCGGCACTGTTCCGCTATGCCGATACCGAAAGCCAGCTGGCCTCCGTGATGGCGCACGAAATTTCGCACGTGACCCAACGTCACCTGGCCCGTGCAATGGAAGACCAGAAGCGTAACGCACCGCTGACCTGGGTGGGCGCGCTGGGGTCGATTCTGCTCGCAATGGCCAGCCCCCAGGCCGGGATGGCGGCGCTCACCGGCACGTTGGCCGGCACGCAGCAGGGCCTGATCAGCTTCACCCGTCAAAATGAAGAAGAAGCTGACCGCATCGGCATTCAGGTACTACAGCGTTCCGGTTTCGATCCGCAGGGTATGCCGCAATTTATGGACAAGCTGATGGATCAGTCTCGCTACTCTTCCAGACCACCCGAAATGCTGCTGACGCACCCCCTGCCGGAAAGCCGTCTGTCGGATGCCCGTAACCGCGCCAACCAGATGCGTCCGGTGGTGGTGCAGTCTTCTGAAGATTTCTACATGGCGAAAGCGCGTACCCTTGGCATGTATAACAACGGTCAGAACCAGCTCAGCAGCGACCTGCTCGACAGCTGGTCCAAAGGCAATATTCGCGAGCAGCGCGCCGCGCAGTATGGCCGCGCTCTTCAGGCGATGGAGGCCAATAACTATGGTGAGGCCAGCAAGCAATTGCAGCCGTTGTTGACCGCCAATCCGCAGAACGCCTGGTATCTCGATCTGGCGACGGACATTTCACTCGGCCAGAACAAAAACGCAGAGGCCGTTAACCGCCTGAAAGCGGCGAAAGATTTACGCAACAGCCCGGTGCTTCAACTGAACCTGGCGAACGCCCTTCTGCAGTCTGGAAACCCGGCGGAAGCGGCCACGCTGCTCAACCGCTACACCTTTACTTATAAAGACGATATGAACGGCTGGGATTTGCTGGCGCAGGCAGAAGGCAAACTCGGTAATCGCGATCAGGAACTGGCTGCCCGGGCAGAAGGTATGGCCCTGGTCGGTCGACTCGATCAATCGATTTCTCTGCTCAGCAACGCCAGCGCCCAGGTCAAACTCGGCAGTCTGCAGCAGGCACGGTATGACGCGCGCATTGACCAGTTCCGTCAGTTGCAGGAAACTTTCAAACCCTATTCAAAAATGTAAGGACACCCGATGAGTCATGCGGTCCAGATTTACCACAATCCACGCTGTTCCAAGAGCCGCGAAACCTTAGCGCTGCTGAAAGACAATGGCGTGGAGCCGGACGTGGTGCTGTATCTCGACACGCCGCCCGATGCGGCAACGCTGAAGAATCTGCTGAAAATGCTCGGCATGACCAGCGCTCGTGGGCTGATGCGTCAGAAAGAAGACCTCTATAAAGAGCTGAATTTGGCCGACAGTGCGCTCAGTGAAAACGCACTGATTGAGGCGATGATTGCCCATCCCAAGCTGATTGAACGCCCGATTGTGGTGAAAAACGGTCAGGCGCGGATTGGTCGTCCGCCAGAGCAGGTGCTGGAAATTATCTAGGCCTTAACGCCGCAGCGTGTGCCTGTAAAAAGCCCTGCGGCGTGCAATCTCCCAGTTTCTTCTGCGTTTTCCCGGTATTCCATAACACACATAGCTGCTGCACCAGCGCATCCGGCCCCGTCGCGGCAGGAACCAGCCTACGCAGGGCTTCGGTAAAGGTAATCGTGCTGGCTGTGGTCAGCGGCAGACGGGTAACGTTCATGCCAGGCGCGTCAATCTCAAGCCATTTAACCCGTTCAGTCTCAAGACAATGAATATCAGCCGGACAACGCACCAGCGTTTCCTGCAGCCAATTCTCAACCAGCGGTAATGAGATGCCGGAATAGACCCGGGCGTGGCACCAGCCGCTCAGCGGTTCCCGCGCCCACAGCACATGGTGATCGCCGCCGTCGTCCATGGTCATCGACAACTTCCGGTAATGCAGCGTCAGTGTATTTGGTACTGCGCCCGCCTTCAGGGCTTTTTTCCCCTGCGGCGCGCTTTTTTCCCGCTGATGCACAGGCCGCAAATAGCGGTTGAGTGTGGCGCGAGAAATCGTAATCCCTAGGCCTGCATTAACCATAAACAGCAGTTCATCCAGCGGCGCACGTAGGGTATCTCGCAGCGCATTCACCAGCGATACTTGCTCAAGTCTCATTACTTTGTGTACCAGATGCGGCGTCGTCTGCTTGTCGGCCGTTTGTGCGCGATTGCGCCAGCGCCGGACGGTAGTGACTGAAATCCCCAGTTCTTTCGCCAGCTCACGGTCGCTTTTATCCGACTGCTGGAGGTAGCGACGCACGCGTGGCGTCGTGGTGGCATTAGCATGCAGCTTAATTTCCATCGTCAATTCCTGATGATCGGTCAGAACTAATCATATGAGATTTATATACTTCACGCGTTGGCATTGTGACCGGATTCACCTTTCACCGCCCGCCTTTCACTGATAATCCGCATACATAACACACAAACAAACAGTCAGTCTCGTGCGGAGCTCACAATGAACAATGTTCTGGGATTTTTAGAAGCCAAACTGATGCCGTTGGCGGCGAAAGCCGCACAGCAACGTCATCTGTGCGCCATTCGTGGCGCCTATGTTTCATTCATGCCGTTTATCATTGTCGGTTCGATCCTGCTGGTGATTTCGTCGTTCCCCAATCAGGGCTATCAGCAGTTTATGTCTCACACCTTTGGTGAAAGCTGGAGCAGCATCGTCGAGATCCCGTTCAATGCGGTGTTCTCTACCATGTCACTGTTTATCAGTTTCCTGGTGGCCTATCGCCTGGCAGAGCATTACAAAGAAGACCGTGTCTCGTGCGGTATTCTGGCGCTGGTGAGCTTCCTCATCCTGACCCCATTTATCAAAGTCGCGGAAAACGGTGGGATCACCGTCATGCCGGTGGAGTGGATCGGCAGCAAAGGTCTGTTCGTGGCGATGATCGGCTCATTGCTGTGGACCGAACTGTTCTGCTGGCTGAAGCGTAAAAAGCTGGTGATCAAAATGCCCGACGGCGTGCCACCTGCAGTGCAGGAATCTTTCGCGGCGCTGATCCCGGCGCTGCTGGTGATGATCCTGGTGCTGATCATCCGCATCGGCTTTGAAAACACCCACTACAACACCATTCACCAGTTCATTTATGAAGTGGTTGCCACTCCGGTTCGCCACTACGGCACCTCGTATTTCGGCGCACTGATGACGGTGTTCAGCATCACCATACTGTGGTCCGTGGGCATTAACTCCGGTTCGATGATCAACGGTATTATTCGTCCGCTGTGGATGGAAAATCAGACTGACAACATCGCCGCCATTCAGTCGGGCGTGACCCCGCCGCACATCATTACCGAGCAGTTCTTCGACATGATCTGGATGGGCGGCGCAGGTGCCACGCTGTCGCTGGTCATCGCGATGCTGATTTTCGCCCGCAGTAAAAACATGCGCGAAGTGGCGCGCCTCGGCGCAGGCGCGTCGATATTCAACATCAATGAACCCGTGCTATTCGGCCTGCCGGTCATCATGAACCCGATCATGCTTATTCCGTTCAATCTCGTGCCGCTGGTGCTGGTCACCATCCAGTACGTGGCGATGAAAATTGGCGCGGTGGCAGTCACCACCGGGGTGTTCATTCCATGGACGCTGCCGCCAGTGCTGAGCGGATTTATCGTCACCGGGCACCTTTCCGGCAGCGTGATGCAAATACTGAATCTGCTGATTGGCGCGATGCTTTACCTGCCGTTCATGCGCATTCTCGATAAGCAGTATCGAGCCGCAGAAATCGTGACCGAAAATGAAACCCGCCAGATGGCAAAACAGGAGTCGTAACGATGTGGGGAATTATTGCAACCTGGCGAATGGCGCTGGAAGGTGTCACTGAATCAGCGTCGGCGCTGGCCGCAGGGAGAGCCGCCTCCACCGCCGTGGTGGATGCCGTTGTTGCCGTCGAAGACTTTCCGCTCTACAAATCCGTCGGCTACGGCGGGCTGCCGACCGAAAACGGCGAGGTCGAACTGGACGCCGCCTTTATGGACGGCGACACCCTGGCGTTTGGTGCGGTCGGCAATCTGATTGATATCGCCAATCCGGTTCGCGTGGCGCAGGCGCTCAGCCGCCAGCGCTATAACTCGCTACTGGTTGGCCAGGGCGCGCGTGAATGGGCGCTGGAACAGGGCTTCGCCGAGAAAACGATGCTGACCGATCGCGCCATGCAGCACTACCGCAAGCGCTGTCGCGAAACACTCGACAAAGGCCTCAGCCCGTATGACGGCCACGACACGGTCGGCATTATCGGGCTCGATCAACAAGGTTCAATGAGCGTCGCCACCTCTACCAGCGGCCTGTTCATGAAAAAACGCGGGCGCATTGGCGATTCGCCGATCATGGGTTCCGGCTTTTATTGCGACAGCGAAACTGGCGCGGCAACCGCCACTGGCGTTGGCGAAGACCTGATGAAAGGCTGCACCAGCTACGAAATCGTGCGTCGAATGGCGGGCGGTATGTCGCCGCAGGACGCCGCAGATTCGGTGGTGTTTGAGCTGGAAGACAAGTTGATGTCACGCTTTGGCCGCGCGGGCGACCTGTCGGTGGTATGCATGAATCGTCGCGGGGAATTTGGCGCCGCCACCAACATCAAAACGTTTTCGTTTGTGGTCGCCTCAGAAAATCAGCCCCTGACCGTTTATCGCGCCGAGCGTCGCCAGGAGAAAACCCATTACCAGCCGGTGGATGACGAATGGATGCAGGCTTACGCCACGCGCATTCGCGCCCCGATTGAGGAGTAAAGCATGGAATATCGTTTAGTCACCGAGCCTTCCGCCTTAGCATTCGGCAGTCATTTGATTACCTCGCCTGACAGCCCGCTGCTGGAGGCGTTCGACATTCCGCTGCTGCCAGAAATGGTCGTCCAGGCACGAAAAGGTCAACTGGCAGACAGTCAGTTTGGCTGCGCGCCGTTCGCCCGTATCACTGTAATTCCTGATGCCGCCTGGCAGGATACGCTGACCGAAGAACTGCTCGTGGCGTTGCGTCCGTTATTCAAAAAGCCCGTTAGCGAAAACGTGGTACTGGATTGCACGTCGCTGACGGAAAGCGGCGTGCGCGATCCGGTACTGCGTTGGGTCTTTAATCTCGATCACTGCCTGGACGATCTCGGCCTGAAAAACGACAACACCGCGCGCAACCGGGTCAAATGCCTGACCGGATTCTGTCTGCCGTCACAGCATGAAACGTTAGACGCGGTATGTCGCCAGCAACATGCGGTCGCCAATGGGATGCTGGCGGCGCGTCGGCTGGCGGATATTCCTTCGGAAATTTGTACGCCACAATTCGTGGCAGAGGAAGCTCAGCGACTGTGCGCGCTATTTCCTGCGTTGCATTGCGAAGTGCTGGACGAACACGCTATTCAGGCTCAAGGGCTGGGCCTCCTTCACGCCGTCGGAAAAGGCTCATCGCGCCCTCCCCGCCTGTTAGCCATTCATTATGACGGGGCGAAAGACGGTCCGGTACGCAGCTACGTCGGGAAAGGTATTACGTTCGATACCGGCGGCCTATGGCTGAAAGAAGGCGCGGGCATGTACACCATGAAATACGACATGTGCGGCGCGGCAAACGTGCTCGGCCTGATGCTGAGTATTGCGGAACTGGCGCTCCCGGTGCGGGTAATGGGCGTGTTGGCGCTGGCAGAAAACGCTATCGGTCCGGAGGCAATGCAGCCTGGCAGCGTGGCGCGCGCCTGTAACGGGATGACGGTGGAAATTAATAACACCGACGCCGAAGGCCGTCTGGTTCTGGCTGATGCGATTGCCTGGGCGAGCCAGCGCCATCCGCAGACCTATTTCATTATCGATATGGCGACGCTGACGGGGGCAGTCGTCAAAGCGCTGGGCTATGAGCTGAGCGGGTTGATGACCCAAAACGAGATATTGCGCGAGCAGTTGGTTCGTGCCGGGAAGAAAAGTGGTGATGAGGTCTGGTCGCTGCCGCTCAACGGGCGAATGAAAAAACAGACCGAAAGCGCGATCGCCGATTTGTGTAATACCCCGACCAACAACGCAGCGATCAGCGCATCGGCGGCGTGGTTGCTGCATCATTTCTGCCCGCCGGAAATTCCATGGGCGCACCTGGATGTCAGTGGCACCGCGCTGTGGCGCGAAGGCGGGAGAAGCGTGGCGTCAGGGCGACCGATTCCGTTGTTGATGCAGCATTTATTGGATGATTTGGCGTAATGTTGCGCCCGGCGGGAATCGTCGTTTGATTTTGTAGGCCCACGCAAGCGTAGCGCCGCCGGGTAATAGTGCCGGATGGCGCGATGCTTATCCGGCCTACAGCTTGAGGATCTCTTTCACAAACGGGATAGTCAGCTTGCGTTGAGCGGTAATCGACGCGCGATCGAGCTGATCAAGCGTCATAAACAGGGTGCGGGTTTCGCGATCGAGGCGTTTCATCAGGAAGCGGCAGACGTCTTCCGGCATCTCAAACCCACGCATCTTGGCACGCAGCTGTAACGCCTGGAGTTTGTCCTCATCGGACAACGGTTGCAGCTTGTAGATTTGCCCCCAGTCGAGGCGGGATGCGAGATCCGGCAGCGCCACATTCAGCTGGCGCGGTGGACGATCGCCGGTGATCAGCAGACGCGTTTTGCCCGATTCGAGAATGCGGTTGTAGAGATTAAAAATCGCCATTTCCCACGTCTCATCCCCGGCCACACATTCGATATTATCGATGCAAACCAGCGACAGATGTTCCATGCCTTCCAGCACGTCCGGGACAAACCAGGTACGTTTATCCAGCGGAACATAGCCGACGGCGTCGCCACGCTGTGAAAGCTCGGCGCACGCTGCGTGCAGCAAATGGCTGCGGCCAGCGCCTTCGCGCGACCAGACGTAAATGTATCCGCTGTGATCCTGACGCAGCATGGTTTGCACTGCGGCAAGTAAAGAAGAGTTATCACCCGCCCAGAAACTCGCAAAGGTTTCGTCGTCGGGAAGATAGAGTGGCAAAGAGAGCTGAGCCGGAGCGTTCAGAATGACCTCAACATGGAACTGCTAAAAACGCGGTGAGTGTAACACAAGATCCGCGAATGAGAGAACCGGGCGGGAAGTCACACCCGGTTGATCGATCGTTACGCTGATTTATCGCTGTCAGCCGGGTCAAGCACCACTTCTTCCGGGCGCAGGACGCTGATCAGTTTGAAGATAAGGCTCAGGGCCACACCCACGATGGTCGCCAGCGCCATGCCTTTCAGCTCTGCCGCGCCGATGTGTACGGTCGCACCGCTGACGCCGATGATCAAGATCACGGCGGTCAGGATCAGGTTTTGCGTTTTGTTGTAATCGACTTTCGATTCAATCAGCACGCGAATACCTGACGCGCCAATCACTCCGTACAGCAGCAGCGACACGCCGCCGATAACCGGAACAGGGATGATTTGAATCGCCGCCGCCAGTTTACCGACGCAGGACAGCAGGATGGCGATGATCGCCGCACCGCCAATAACCCAGGTGCTGTACACACGGGTGATCGCCATCACGCCAATGTTTTCACCGTAAGTGGTGTTTGGCGTCGAGCCGAAGAAACCGGAAATGATGGTCGACAGGCCGTTGGCAAACATTGAACGATGCAGGCCCGGGTCGCGGATCAAATCTTTTTTGACGATGTTCGCGGTCACGACCAGGTGCCCAACGTGCTCGGCGATAACCACCAGCGCGGCAGGCAGAATGGTGAAAATCGCAAACCACTCAAAGCGCGGGGTGTAGAAGGTTGGCAGCGCAAACCACGGCGCGTTAGCAATCGGCGCTGTATCAACAATGCCCATCGCGAACGACAGCGCGTAGCCGGTCAGAACGCCGATCAGGATGGGAATGATCGCCAGGAAACCACGGAACAACACCGAACTGAAAACTGTCACGCCCAGCGTTATCAGCGCAATCATGATACTGGTCGAGTTCGGGGTTGTTCCTGCCGCGGGCAACAGGCCTGCCATATTCGCCGCCACACCCGCTAACTCCAGACCAATAACTGCGACAATCGCGCCCATCGCTGCCGGAGGGAACATCACGTCCAGCCAGCCGGTGCCCGCTTTTTTGACGATGAACGACACCAGGCAGAACAGCACGCCGCACATAATGAAGCCGCCGAGCGCCACTTCATAACCCAACGGTAACAGCAGCAGCACCGGGGAAATAAACGCAAAGCTTGAACCAAGATAGGCCGGAATTTTTCCCTTGCAGATGAACAGATACATCAGCGTGCCGATACCGTTGAACAACAGAACCGTTGCCGGGTTGATGTGGAACAGGAAAGGCACCAGCACCGTCGCGCCAAACATGGCGAACAGATGCTGCAAACTAAGCGGGATGGTTTGCAAAAGTGGCGGTCTTTCACTTACCCCGATAGCGCGGCGCGTCATAGTCTTATCCTCTGTCTGAGTGTTGTTGTTTGTATTGGTGTGTTTTAGTCAAAAAAAAGCCGACTCTCAAAGTCGGCTATTTTTAATGAATCTCTTATTTGGTACCAAAAATCTTGTCACCGGCATCGCCGAGGCCCGGAATTATGTATCCGTGCTCGTTCAGGCCTTGGTCAATGGATGCGGTGTAGAGTTCGACATCCGGGTGCGCTTTCTCCAGCGCGGCGATACCTTCCGGGGCCGCAACCAGAACCAGCACCTTAATGCTGGAGCAGCCTGCATTTTTCAGCAGGTCGATAGTGGCGATCATGGACCCGCCGGTTGCCAGCATTGGGTCAACCACCAGCGCCATGCGCTCGTCGATGTTAGACACCAACTTCTGGAAGTACGGGACTGGCTCGAGGGTTTCTTCATTACGGTAGATGCCGACCACGCTGATACGCGCGCTCGGAACGTGCTCCAGCACGCCTTCCATCATGCCCAGGCCTGCACGCAGGATTGGCACAACGGTAATTTTCTTGCCTTTGATCTGCTCAACCTGCACCGGGCCGTTCCAGCCTTCGATGGTGACAGTTTCAGTTTCCAGATCAGACGTTGCTTCATAAGTCAGCAAGCTGCCCACTTCTGAGGCGAGTTCACGGAAGCGTTTGGTGCTGATGTCATGCTCACGCATCAGGCCCAGCTTGTGTTTTACGAGCGGGTGTTTCACTTCCACAATCTTCATTCTCTTTCTCCTCTGAGGGGCAACCACAAAAAAATCGCCGGATTATACCGCTTTTTGCAGGCAGCGCCATACCCGTTCTCATTGACGGGGATCAAGCAAAGTGATTAACACATTGTTACTCATTATAAAGTAAGGATAAAAATAAACCCCGCCGAAGCGAGGTTTTCTCTTTCAGGCAAGCAATCGCGCACGATTAGAGCGATTCGCCGTTGCTGCTGATAACCTTTTGATACCACGCAAAAGATTTTTTTCGGCTGCGTTCAAGCGTGCCGTTGCCTTCATTATCTTTATCGACATAGATAAAGCCGTAGCGTTTTTTCATTTCACCGGTTCCGGCAGAAACCAAATCGATACAGCCCCACGGGGTGTAACCCATCAGGTCCACACCGTCTTCCACCACCGCTTTTTTCATTTCAGCGATGTGGGCGGAGAGATACTCAATCCGGTACGGGTCATTTACGCTGCCGTCATTTTCACGTACGTCGATGGCACCGAAGCCATTTTCCACAATGAACAGCGGCAGCTGATAGTGGTCCCAGAACCAGTTCAGTGAATAACGCAGGCCAACCGGGTCAATTTGCCAGCCCCAGTCGGATTTTTTCACGTACGGGTTGGAGACCAGGCTGGTGGTTTCATCGTAGTCGAGTTGCGGGTTGTCTGCCGTCGCCTTGGTGGCGAAGGACATGTAGTAGCTGAAGCCGATGTAATCGACGCAGCCCTGTTTCAGCGCGGCGTTATCTTCTGCGGTGATATCCAGTTCAAAACCACGACGCTCGAAGTAGTTCAGCAGATGCTGCGGATATTTGCCGCGCACGTGCACATCGGTGAACCAGTAACGGCGGTGCATGGCGTTCATCGCCATCATCATGTCGTCAGGTGCGCAGGTCAGCGGGTAAATCGGGCACATCGCAATCATGCAACCGACGTGCAGCGAAGGGTTAATCTCACGCGCGACTTTCACCGCCAGGGCGCTGGCCACCAGCTCGTAGTGCGCCGCCTGATACATAATCGGTTCGCGATCTTCACCCTCTTCGTATTTGATGCCGGAGTTGGTGAACGGCGCGAAATCTTCGTGGAAGTTTGCCTGGTTATTGATTTCGTTGAAGGTCATCCAGTACTTCACTTTGTGCTGGTAGCGCTCGAACGCCACTTTCGCGAAGCGCACAAAGAAGTCGATGACTTTACGGTTACGCCAGCCACCGTACTCTTTCACCAGGTGATACGGCATTTCGAAGTGTGACAGCGTAATCACTGGCTCAATACCGTATTTCAGGCATTCGTCGAACAGATCATCGTAGAATTTCAGACCTGCTTCGTTTGGCTCCAGCTCGTCACCTTTCGGGAACAGGCGCGTCCAGGCAATCGAGGTGCGGAAGCATTTGAAACCCATTTCGGCAAACAGTTTGATATCGTCTTTATAGCGGTGATAGAAATCAATCGCGTCGTGGTTCGGGTAGTTTTTTCCTGGCAGCACGCCGTCGGTAATTTCACGCGCTACGCCGTGGGCCCCGGCGGTCATCACATCGGCAACGCTCGGGCCTTTTCCACCCTCTTTCCAGCCGCCTTCCAGCTGATGCGCCGCAACGGCACCGCCCCACAGAAAATCGCTTTTAAATCCGGACATAACAACTCCCTCTTTAACGTTCAGACTGCTGATTAAAATGGTAAACCGCGCCGAGTAAACCGGCGTCGTTGCCGTGGCTGACGGTATCGACGTATTCATCAATACCGAACCAGGCGAGATGCTGTTTCAGTTGTTGCAGGAAGCCCGGGCGTTCGGTGATACCGCCGCCGAGCAGAATAGTTTGCGGATCGAACAGATTGACCAGGTTGTACAGGCCGCTGGCGATGCCGTTGAAGAAATCGTTCACCAACCGCTGGCAGACCGCATCGCCCGCATCGTTAGCGTCGAATATCTCTTCGCCACTGACTTCATCGAGCGGTTTACCGATATGGCTCGCATAGCGGTTGCGCAGTACGCGCAGCGTGCAGGTCGCATTCATGGTGTAGTGCGTTGGGTGGCGGCTGCCGGGGCGGTCGGTAAACATGTAGCCAAATTCGCCACCGCGAAAACGGGCACCGCGCACCAGCTGGTTATTGCAGAAAATCGCGCCGCCGATACCGGTGCCAATCGTCAGTACCAGGAAGTCACTCATCTCTGCCGCTTTGCCCTGCCAGCGTTCGGCGAGCAGCACGCAGTTGGCGTCGTTTTCAATCGCGACCGGCAAGCGAGAGCGTTCTTCGAGCCACGCTTTAATACCGAACTGGTCAAATTTACGGATGGCCCCGCCCATCTCGATGAATCCGGTGTGAGGATTGACGTAGCCAGGTGCGCTGATGGCGATACCTTCACATTCCGGATGCGTATCCAGCCAGCCCAAAATACCGTGCAGAATGGCCTCACCGTCGCTGTCTTTGATGGCCACTTTTCCTTTCGCAATGATGGCCCCTTCGTCGGTCACTACGCCCATTTTGAGCGCCGTGCCACCAATATCAAACGCGGCAATGTGCATCTGCTTAACTCCTCCTGACGGCAATTTCAGAAACCGGTTTCAGTGGGATATTGTGTGCTGTAGCAATAACCTGCAAGCATTAAAATGTACCCGGTTTCATTTTCGTGAACGGGTTCAAAATTGGCCTGAATGAATGCCGAAAGCGTGTAAAAAAACGTCAACAAAAGATATCCCGCCCCCAGGCTCGCAAACGTTTGCTTAGACTGTTAGAATGGCGCCGATTTTATTTGCTAACGCCATTCGTGGAGACTTGCAGTGACCGACAAAACCTCTCTCAGCTATAAAGATGCCGGTGTTGATATTGACGCGGGTAATGCTCTGGTTGACCGAATCAAAGGTGTGGTGAAGAAAACCCGCCGCCCGGAAGTGATGGGTGGCCTGGGTGGATTTGGCGCACTGTGCGCACTGCCGCAAAAATATCGTGAGCCGGTGCTGGTTTCCGGTACGGATGGCGTCGGCACCAAGCTGCGCCTGGCAATGGATCTTAAGCGTCACGACACCATCGGCATCGACCTGGTGGCCATGTGCGTGAACGACCTGGTGGTTCAGGGTGCTGAGCCGCTGTTCTTCCTTGATTACTACGCGACCGGCAAGCTGGACGTCGACGTTGCATCCAGCGTTATCACCGGCATCGCCGAGGGCTGCCTGCAGTCTGGCTGTGCACTGGTGGGCGGCGAAACCGCTGAAATGCCGGGCATGTATCACGGCGAAGATTACGACGTGGCCGGTTTCTGCGTAGGCGTGGTTGAGAAATCCGAAATCATCGACGGCAGTAAAGTGGCCGACGGCGACGTGCTGGTGGCTCTCGGTTCCAGCGGTCCGCACTCCAACGGCTATTCGCTGGTGCGTAAAATCCTTGAAGTCAGCGGCACCCACCCGGAAACCACCGAGCTCGACGGTAAACCTCTGGCCGATCACCTGCTGGCACCAACCCGTATCTACGTGAAAAACATTCTGGAACTGATTGCCAGCGTCGACGTGCACGCCATCGCGCACCTGACCGGCGGCGGTTTCTGGGAAAATATTCCTCGCGTACTGCCGGACAACACTCAAGCCGTGATCGACGAGTCCTCCTGGCAGTGGCCGTCCGTATTCAACTGGCTGCAAACCGCCGGCAACGTTAGCCAGCATGAAATGTATCGCACCTTCAACTGTGGCGTGGGCATGCTGATTGCGCTGCCAGCCGCAGAAGCCGATAACGCTATCGAGCTGATGAATGAGAAAGGTGAAAACGCGTGGAAAATCGGCTATATCAAAGCATCCGATTCTGAACAGCGTGTGGTCATCGAGTAATGAAAAATATTGTGGTGCTGATTTCGGGCAACGGAAGCAACTTGCAGGCGATCATCGACGCCTGCAAGCAGAAGAAAATCAATGGCACCCTGCGGGCTGTATTCAGCAATAAGGCCGACGCGTTCGGCCTTGAGCGCGCCCGTGAAGCAACGATCCCGGCTCATGCTCTGAGCGCCAGTCAGTTTCCTAATCGTGAAGCGTTTGACCGCGAGCTGATGCAGGAAATTGACGCTTATGCACCGGATGTGGTGGTGCTGGCAGGCTATATGCGCATTCTGAGTCCGGCATTTGTGGCGCACTATCAGGGGCGTCTGCTGAATATCCACCCTTCCCTGCTGCCGAAATATCCGGGCCTGAACACCCATCGTCAGGTACTGGAAAACGGCGATGAAGAGCACGGCACCTCAGTGCACTTCGTAACGGACGAACTCGACGGTGGCCCGGTGATTTTACAGGCCAATGTGCCGGTGTTCGCTGGCGACACGGAAGATGACATTACCGCTCGCGTTCAACACCAGGAACACGCTATTTACCCATTGGTCGTGAGCTGGTTTGTCGATGGGCGTCTGGCAATGAAAGACAATAGCGCATGGCTGGACGGCGTTCAGCTTCCCGCGCAAGGCTATGCTGCCGAAGTGTAATTCCAAGCCGCCTGTCCGTCGCGACAGGCGCTTTCTTCCCTCTCCTATACCACTAATAATAAAAAGCGTTATCGCAGGTTCATGACATAAGATTATTGTCATACTTACCTGGCACAGTTGGACATCACAGGTCAAAGCTCGCCATAATGGGAGGGCTGTCCGCGTCAATCAACCGGAGTGTGAGTAGTAATGGGTCAGGATAAGCTTTATATCGAAAAAGAACTGAGCTGGTTAACCTTTAACGAGCGCGTGCTCCAGGAAGCGGCGGATAAAAGCAACCCGTTGATAGAACGCATGCGTTTTTTGGGTATCTATTCCAATAACCTTGATGAGTTCTATAAAGTACGTTTTGCCGAACTCAAACGCCGCATTATCATCAGTGAAGAACAAGGCCTCAACGCCCATTCCCGCCATCTTCTGGGAAAAATTCAGGCCCGCGTGTTGAAAGCCGACCAGGAATTTGACAGCCTTTATAACGAGCTGCTGCTCGAAATGGCGCGTAATCAAATCTTCCTGATTAACGAGCGTCAGCTGTCGGTCAATCAGCAAAGCTGGTTACGCCACTACTTCAAACATTACCTGCGCCAGCACATCACGCCGATCCTGATTAACCGCGAAACCGATTTGGTGCAGTTCCTGAAAGACGATTACACCTATCTGGCGGTGGAGATAATTCGCGGCGATGAAATCAGTTACGCCTTGCTGGAAATCCCGTCAGATAAAGTGCCGCGCTTCGTCAATTTGCCGCCGGAAACCCCGCGCCGCCGCAAACCGATGATCCTGCTCGACAACATTCTGCGCTACTGCCTGGACGACATCTTTCAGGGCTTCTTCGATTACGATGCCCTGAATGCCTACTCGATGAAAATGACCCGTGACGCTGAGTACGACCTGGTACACGAGATGGAATCGAGCCTGATGGAATTGATGTCCTCGAGCCTGAAGCAGCGCCTGACGGCAGAGCCGGTGCGCTTTGTGTATCAGCGCGATATGCCTGATGCGATGGTCGAGATGCTGCGTAAGAAATTCGCCATCACCCGCTATGACTCCATCGTGCCGGGCGGCCGCTACCATAACTTTAAAGATTTCATTAGCTTCCCGAACGTCGGTAAAGCCAACCTGGTCAACAAACCGCTGCCGCGCTTGCGCCATATCTGGTTCGATAAATTCCGCAACGGTTTCGACGCCATTCGTCATCGCGACGTGCTGCTCTATTACCCGTACCACACTTTTGAGCACGTGCTGGAACTGCTGCGTCAGGCCTCGTTTGACCCAAGCGTGCTGGCTATCAAAATCAATATTTACCGCGTGGCAAAAGACTCGCGCATTATTGACTCGATGATCCACGCGGCGCACAACGGCAAAAAAGTCACGGTAGTGGTTGAGCTGCAGGCGCGCTTTGACGAGGAAGCCAACATCCATTGGGCGAAGCGCCTGACGGAAGCCGGTGTACACGTGATCTTCTCCGCGCCAGGCCTGAAAATTCACGCCAAACTGTTCCTTGTCTCCCGTAAGGAAGGCGACGATGTGGTGCGCTATGCGCATATCGGCACCGGCAACTTCAACGAAAAAACCGCCCGCATTTACACCGACTATTCACTGCTGACCGCCGATGCGCGGATCACCAACGAAGTCCGCCGGGTGTTTAACTTCATTGAGAACCCGTACCGTCCGGTGAATTTCGATTACCTGATGGTCTCACCACAGAACTCACGTCGTCTGCTGTATGACATGATCGACAACGAAATTGCTCACGCGCAAAACGGTCGGCCGTCGGGGATCACCCTGAAGCTGAACAACCTGGTCGATAAAGGCCTGGTCGATCGTCTGTATGCGGCATCCAGTACTGGTGTGCCGGTCAACCTGCTGATCCGTGGTATGTGTTCACTTATCCCGCAGCTCGAAGGCATTAGCGAAAATATTAACGTCATCAGCATCGTTGACCGTTATCTTGAGCACGATAGGCTCTATATTTTTGAAGATGGCGGCGCGAAAAAAGTGTGGCTCTCTTCCGCCGACTGGATGACGCGCAATATCGATTACCGAATTGAAGTCGCTACGCCGATCCTCGATCCGCGCCTGAAACAACAGGTGCTGGATATCGTCGATCTGCAATTTAGCGATACCGTGAAAGCCCGTTTTATCGACAAAGAACTGAGTAATCGTTACGTGCCCCGCGGCAACCGCCGCAAAGTCCGGTCACAGCTGGCGATCTACGACTACATTAAATCACTTGAGCAGCCCGATTAATCTATGCCCATAAAAAACAAAATGTCACGACCGCAGGAGATTGCTGCGGTTGACCTGGGATCGAACAGTTTTCATATGGTTATCGCGCGCGTCGTTGACGGTGCGCTGCAAATCATTGGCCGCCTGAAACAGCGAGTCCATTTGGCCGATGGCCTGAATGAAGACAATATGCTCAGTGAAGAAGCGATGGAACGCGGCTTGACCTGTCTGTCGCTGTTTGCGGAACGCCTGCAAGGATTTCCTCCGTCCAGCGTCTGCATCGTCGGCACGCATACGCTTCGCCAGGCGCTGAACGCGCCGGAGTTTTTGAAGCGTGCTGAAAAGGTGATTCCGTACCCGATTGAAATCATTTCCGGGAATGAAGAAGCGCGCCTGATTTTTATGGGCGTGGAGCATACGCAGCCGGAAAAAGGCCGCAAGCTGGTTATCGACATCGGTGGCGGCTCGACGGAACTGGTTATCGGCGAAGACTTTACGCCGCAACTGGTTGAAAGCCGTCGTATGGGCTGCGTGAGCTTTGCCCAAATGTTCTTCCCTGGCGGACTGATCAGCAAAGAGAACTTCCAGCGTGCACGCCTTGCGGCGGTACAGAAACTGGAAACCCTCTCCTGGCAATACCGTATTCAGGGCTGGAACGTGGCCATGGGCGCGTCCGGCACCATTAAAGCGGTACACGAAGTGCTGATCGAAATGGGCGAGAAAGACGGCATCATCACGCCGGAACGCCTGGAGATGCTGGTTGAAGAAGCGCTGAAGTTCAAAAACTTTAGCGCGCTTAGCCTGCCTGGGCTTTCAGAAGACCGTCAGGCGGTCTTTATGCCGGGCCTGGCGATTCTGTGCGGCGTGTTTGATTCACTCGCTATCAAAGAGCTGCGCCTGTCTGATGGCGCGCTGCGTGAAGGCGTGCTGTATGAGATGGAAGGCCGTTTCCGCCATGACGATATCCGCAGCCGAACCGCGGAAAGCCTGGCCAGTCAGTACCATATCGACCGCGAACAGGCGCGTCGCGTGCTGGAAACCACCCATCAGATCTACGAGCAGTGGGTGGAGCAGAACGCGAAGCAGGCGCATCCACAGCTGGCTGCCCTGCTGAAATGGGCCGCGATGCTGCATGAGGTGGGGCTGAATATCAATCACAGCGGGATGCATCGCCATTCGGCGTATATTCTGCAAAACAGTGATTTGCCAGGCTTCAACCAGGAGCAGCAGACGCTGATGGCAACCCTGGTGCGCTATCACCGCAAAGGGGTGAAGCTGGACGATTTGCCGCGCTTTACACTGTTTAAGAAGAAGCAGTTCCTGCCGATGATCCAGCTGCTGCGCCTCGGCGTACTGCTGAATAACCAGCGTCAGGCCACGACCACGCCACCGACGTTAAAACTGACCACCGAAGCGAATCACTGGACTCTGTGCTTCCCTCACGACTGGTTTAGGCAAAACGCGCTGGTGCTGCTCGATCTGGAAAAAGAGCAGCAGTACTGGCAAGGCGTGACCGGCTGGATGCTGAAAATTACCGAAGAAGAATCACCAGACATCGCCGCCTGATGTAACAAGCTCGATATTCCCGGCAGCCAGACCTTCTAAAGGTTCTGGCTTGCCGAGATAAAAGCCCTGCAGATAATCAATTCCCAGGCCCAGCGCCGCCTCACGGATTTCATCCGTTTCAACGTACTCCGCCACCACCTGCATATTCTTCATTCGCGCCAATTGGCAAATAGACGAAACAATTTGGTAATCCAGCGAGCTCAACAGCAGATTCTTGATAAAGCTGCCGTCGATTTTCAGGATATCGGCGCTGACGTTTTTCAGCCGCGCATAGCTGGCATAGCCGGTACCAAAATCATCAATGGCAATTCGACAGCCCAACGCTTGCAGCTGCGCCATGTTTAACATGGCCTGGTCCGGATGGCTTAGCGACTGGTTTTCAGTGATTTCAAAAATGAGCTGCCAGCCCTGAATGTTATAACGCGTTAGCAGGTCTGATACCGTTTTCGGGAACTGCGATCCGCAGGCCGATGAAGGCGAGATATTCACCGACAGTCGCAGGCCCGGCAGCGTTTCACGACGGCTATCCATAAACTTCAGCGTATTTTCCAGCACCCATAGGTCGATCCGCGACGAAAGCCCAAATTCGTGGGCCACCGGGAGAAACAGTTCCGGAGCAATCAGCTGATCGTTATCGCCATTCAGGCGCAGCAGAACTTCGTGATAGCTGTCGCCACGCATCCCGACAATCGGCTGCGCCATCAGGCTGAAATTACCGTGTTCCAGCGCCAACTGCAGCCGGTTCATCATGGTGATTTTATCTTTCAGGCCCTGCTGCAAATGCGAGGCATTGCGGTGTTGCAGGTTTTCAGGCAAACCGGTCACCAGCGAAGAATTAGCCATCGTGCTCAACTCACCGAGCAACAATGGCAGCTGCATCACCGGGGAACGCACATGGCAGTAACTCACCCCGACATTCGGCTGCAGCGGCATTCCATCCCAAATAAAACGGAATTTTTTAATCCTTGCATCAATGGCAGCTATCCGTTCTTCATGGGATTCCGTATTCAGTCGAATCACCAGGTCGTGGCCGGAAAGTTGGTAAGTGCACTCGCCGTCGTGCAGCTCCGACTCGAGCCATTTCCCCAACGTTTGCTTGTACTGGATACGCACCATCATCCCGTAATGACGACCTAACACTTCGAGTTCCGGGATGCGTAAGAAGCACAGCACTGACCACGGCTTTCTGGAGAGCTTGCGGCTCAGCGCCCACAAATTCGGCATCTGAACCACCGGGTCGATAAACGCCATCCGCTTCACGCGGGCATGAATATAACGCTGCTGCGTCGACAGCATCGCCATATACACCACGATAAACGAGAACACCAGATAGCTGGATGACGTAATCGCCAGCTGGTTGCTGTAGCTCGGATAAGAAGGCATGTAACGGTAGTAGTAGTGAATACTAACTATCAGGACTACCGTCCAGACGACAGACATCAGTCTATAGCCGAAACGCATCGAGCCCCACAACATTACCGGCAGCAGGAGTGAGAGAGTATAATTGGTGGTGAAAATAGAGGCGGAGTTTGCGACAGGAATATACAGCAGCCCCATGATAATAAATAAGATAATCGACCAGGTGATTATCTCGCCCGCGCTCACTTTAGCGTCAATTTGTTGGCGGAGCTGGGAGATGAACGAGCGCAAATACATCGGATTACGGATGATCCGAATAACCAGATAACAGAGCGGAACCCCGGTTAAGCAGCCCACCAACATCGACTGATAATTAATCAGACTGTGCAACGTCAGCGGTCCAGTTCCGGCCAGCGAAATGCGTGCGGGCAGAATATTAAAAAAGACGCAGGCCAGCAGCAACAGCTGAAAAAGGGTGGCAGGGAAAAACATCTGCCAGAACAGGCGCTGCGGCATCAGACGCGTGCAGCCATAGGAGACGGAATGCCGCCTTGGCACGAAAACCCGATACCCGCCCCAGCTGAGGATAATGGGGATTAAAAAATGGAAGGTGACGCCAATGGTTTCAGGCACAGTCATACCTTGCGCAACCACCAGCCAAATACCTAACACTATACCGGGCAGCGCTTTCCAACCAAAAAAGAGCATCAGGGACAACAGCAGGGCCAGCGGCAGATAATAAAGCGAGACGATGCCGCCATCTATGTGGGTAAAGGTGTTGGCAGCGCGGGCAACAGGTAGCAGTAGCGAGGGCAGGATGAGCGGTAATCCCCACCATTTATCACGATTGTTTTTATAGAATTCAGTAAGATGCATAGATACTCAAAAGAGGACCCAATTCCTGATGGGCAGTTTCAGACAGGCATCCAACCTGATTATCGACTTCCGCGGACTGACACAGCGCGGAAAGGGGCAAGAGATTATAAGTAGCACCAGGGTGGACGATTTGACTTAAATCAATAAATCACAGCGCGGTTATGATTAATGCATCATTCCATTCATATGTTCACCCGTTTTGATCTTCGGTTCCATTTTGCACACTTTTTATGCAATTGTTAATTGACCCTACTGCCTCGCTGTGCCTTAATAGGCCCATCGCCCATAACGGGTATTATTAAAGGACCCCCTCAGTGAGCCAGGCAACCCCTATGCGCAAACGACACCAGTTTAACAGTCGCATGACCCGGATCATTTTACTTATCAGCTTCCTCTTCTTCTTTGGCCGCTTCGTCTATTCCTCAATCGGCGCCTGGCAGCATCATCAGGACAAGAAAGCCGCGCAGCAGTCGAGTCAGGTCACTGAAACTCAGGTGCGCACCGAGCAAAATTAACCCCCCATCTGGCCAGGACATTTCCCGGTAAAAGTCCCTGCATTTGCATCCTACGGTAAAACCAAGCACGATGATGGTGAACCCGTAACGAACAGCCAATACAGGGAACGTATGAAAAACATCCTGAATACCTTTCTGCCGCTGTACACCACCACCCTGCTGATGCTGCTCGGTTCCGGGCTGTTGACGACCTATATTTCACTGCGCCTTGCGCACGAAGACGTCAGCGGTACGGTTATCGGGGCAATAACCGCAGCGAACTATCTCGGTCTGGTGATTGGTGGCAAAGTCGGCCACAACCTGATTGCCCGCGTCGGGCATATTCGTGCTTACGTCTCCTGTGCGGGGATCATCACCGCCTCGGTAGTTGGCCACGGACTCAGCGATTTTATCCCCCTATGGATTTTCCTGCGCATGGTTATCGGCCTGTGCATGATGTGCCAGTACATGGTGCTGGAAAGCTGGCTCAACGACCGGGCGGAATCCTCGCAGCGCGGTGCCATCTTCGGGCTGTATATGGTCGCGACCTATCTCGGCCTGTGCGGCGGGCAGATTATCCTGATGGCGGCGGCCGGAACCGGCCCGTCGATGCTGTTGATTGTCGCCCTCTGTTTCGCCCTGTGCCTGGTGCCGATTGCGCTCACCACCCGCACCACTGCGCAACCTATGAACCCCGCCCCGATGGAGCTCGGCTACTTCTTTAAAGCTATCCCCAAACTGCTGGCGGCAACGCTGGTGATGGGCATGGCCGCCGGGGCGTTTTACGGCCTGGCGCCGGTATATGCCATTTCGCAAGGCTTAACCACCCGGCAAACTGGCCTGTTTATGGGCGTGACCATTTTTGCCGGAATGGTTTCACAGTTCCCGCTGAGCTGGCTCTCCGATCGCTATGACCGTCAGCATCTGCTGTTTTATACCGCGGTGCTTTTCGCGATAGCCTCTCTGCCGCTGTCGATTCTGCCGCACCTTGGCTTTTACTGGCTGCTCGGCATCGCCTTCATTTCCAGCATGGCGATGTTCTCGCTTTACCCGCTCGGCGTGGCGATTGCCAACGATCGCGTTGATCCAGAGCGACGCGTGTCGCTGACGGCCTGTCTGCTGATGGCTTTCGGCGTCGGGGCCTGTTTCGGGCCGCTGATAACCGGTGTGATCATGCAGCCCTTCGGCGGTAACGTGCTTTATTTCTGCTTCACGCTGTGCGGCGCGACTATCGGCGCCATCAGCTGGATCAGAAAACGTCAGCCGGAGATCATTGTCGATGCGCCATTACCGCATGTGGTGATGCCCGACAGCCTGATGTCCTCCCCGCTCGCGGTGGCGCTGAACCCGTCAATGGATGAAGACGTCATTCAGGAGGCGATGGTCGATACACCGCCAGAAGACGCCGCGCCGGAAGAAGAAATCACGTCTGACGCAGAAACAACGGAAGAAACACCAGAGACAAAGACGGCCCCCTAATCGGGGCCACCTGGCATTATGAGAGGGCGACTTTTGTCGCCCTTTTTTGTGCGCTTCGGGAGCACAGCGCAATCCCGCAAATAATCAATATTGTGCTGACCAGATGGAACGGATGTAGCGTCACGTTCAGGAACATCACGCTGAATAATCCTCCGGTCAATGGAATCAAATGGGAGAACACTTCGCCACGGGTTGCGCCGATGGCCTGAATGCCTTTGTTCCACAGCAGATACGACAGCCACGACGGGAAAATAATCAGATACGCCAGCCCTGACAGAAACGCCGGTTGCAGGTACTCACGGGTGGACGGCAGATCATGTTCGAACAGGGAGAGCAGCAGCACCGGCAGTAGTACAACGGCACCAAACGCCGCGCTAACCGCCACAAATGCATTGCCCCCGACTTCACGTGGCTTCGTGCGCAGAAACGCGCAGTACACCGCCCAACTGGCCGCTGAGCCCATAGTCCAGAGATCGCCGCGATTGAGATTTTTCAGCGTATCCAGATGCAATAAATCCCCCTGCATCACCAGCCACACCACGCCAATCGAACTCAAAACAACACCGGCAATATTATGTGCCGATATTTTCTCTTTAAAAATATAACGGTTAATTAATAACACCAGCACCGGCGTGGAAGATAAATAAATCGCCGCATTCAGTGAGGAGGTATATTGCAGGCCAATATAAAGCGTTAGCGGAAATAACACCTGCCCAAATAATGCGAGGAACGCCAGTACCGAGAAAGATCGTTTCATCACCGGCCACTGCGCGCGAATCTGGCGAGAATAGAGTCCCACCAGCAGCAGCGCCGTTAAGATCCAGCGAGCAGCGGAGAGTACGATAGGATCTGTGTGCGCCACCAAAATATGGCCCACTACATAATTCCCGCCCCAAAAACAGGCTGCGAGGCTAAGTAATAAATAAGGCATAAATGCTCCCGTGAAAATACGTTCTGGATTAACAGAAGATTATCGCGAGGCAAAATTGGATGCTAATATAATGTTTTACTCATCGGGTATCGTTTAAAACTATGAAGTTCACTCTGAGACAACTTGAGTTCTACATAGCTTTAGCAGAAACATTACAAGTTTCTAAAGCCGCGAGCCGCTGCCACGTTTCGCAATCCTCGATGACCGTTGCGCTGCGCAACCTCGAAGAAACGGTGAATGCGCAATTATTCCTGCGCCAGCCCAAAGGCATTCAACTGACCGCCGCGGGTGAACGCTTTCTCGCCCATGCCCGAAAAATCATGAATGACAGTCGATTTGCGCTGGAAGATTTGCTGAATCAGCCCGAGACCACGACCGGTGTGGTCCACGTCGGCATCGCCGAAACGCTTTCTGCCTATCTTCTTCCCGAAATATTGCATGAAATTGAAAGCCGTTTCCCGCTGATAGAAATCCGTTTTCAGGAAGCCCAGGCGCCGGTACTGCTCAGCGCGCTTCGAAATCAGCAGGTCGATTTCTGTTTGTTGCTGACCTCAAATATTCCCCACGACGACGATTTGGAAATGGAAACATTTATCCGTTCGTTGCGCCAGCTCTGGACGTCAATCGACCATCCGCTGCTCGGCAAACCTGAAATTACACTTAGCGATGTGGCACAAACGCCCTATTTGATGTTGAGCACCGACGAATACCCCGGCGTGATCGGCGATCATTTTAACAACAGCGGATTCGCGCCAGACGTTTGCTTTCGCTCTAACTCGTTCGAAGCCGTGCGCAGCCTGGTGGCGCAGGGCAAAGGGGTTACGATTTTGTCTGATCTTGTGTATCGCCCTTGGGCACTTAACGGATTAAGAGTCGCCCGCCGAACGATCAACGACTGCATCACTTACATGGACGTCGGCGTGGTGAAATCCGTCAATCGCCCTCTTTCACCCGCCAGCCAGCGACTGGTGGATTTTATGCGCCAGCAAATTCTTCGCCTGCATGCACATTCAAGGTAATCGGCACTCCCCTCACAGGTCATTTCACTTCACTTTCTGCACCTCGGTTGCAGCCGCTGCCAGCACAACGCCGTCGTGCGCCGTGGGCACCATCAAGGGAATCGGTTTGCCCGTGCGCTTGTCGAGAAGCACTGAATGGGGTTCACCGTCTTCAAACAGGTGTTGCTCACCCCATTGCCGCAGCGCCACCACCACCGGAAACAGGCTTTCTCCCTTCGGCGTCAAAACGTACTCCTGATACGCCGTCCCATCCGAAGCGGCCCGCATCTCAAGGATCTCGGCATTGACGAGCTTTTTCAGCCGGTCAGAGAGAATGTTTCGTGCCATCCCCAGGTTACGCTGGAAATCGCCGAAGCGGCGCATGCCATCGAAGACGTTACGTACGATAAGCAGTGACCAGCGATCGCCAATCACATCAACACTGCGTGCGACGGGACAAGGTTCATCGTTCATGGATTTAGGGGACGACATAGGATCTCGTTGTCTGAAATGGGCATTCTGGTTGCATTTTAAAACTACATGACCTAACCTTCAACCAGTTTTATTTTAAAACCGGAATAACGAGAGCTGGGATCATGAAGACTTCGCTTGCATTACCGTTATCGGTAGACATGCCTCGCAGCCTGGTATGGCTCTTTGCTATCGCCAGTGGCCTGAGCGTGGCAAATGTCTATTACGCACAACCTTTACTCGACGTGCTAGCGCAGGACTTCGGCATCAGCCATGCCGCTGTCGGTGGCGTAGTCACCGCCACCCAGATAGGTTGCGCCCTGGCCCTTCTTTTATTGGTACCGTTGGGTGACCGTGTGGATCGCCGTCGTCTGATGGCTTTCCAACTGCTGGCGCTTGTGGTCGTATTGGTTGTGGTCGCTATGGCGAGTACTGCCTCGGCCTTGCTGCTGGGTATGCTCGCGGTGGGCTTGCTGGGGACGGCAATGACCCAAGGGTTAATAGCCTATGCTGCCAGTGCAGCGGCAGCACATGAGCAAGGCCGCATCATTGGTTCGGCGCAAAGTGGCGTGTTTATGGGATTACTATTAGCCAGGGTGTTTGCGGGCAGCGTCGGCGATCTGGCTGGCTGGCGCGGCGTTTACCTCTGCTCGGCCGTACTCATGCTGATAATTGCACTTCCACTTTGGCAGCGGCTACCGACCCTGACGGTTACGCCAAACGCGATGAGCTACCCACGTCTGATCGCATCCATGCTGACGCTTCTGCGGCAAGAAAAAGTACTGCAGGTTCGCGGCGTGTTAGCGTTACTGATGTTTGCCGCGTTCAACATTTTCTGGAGTGCGTTGGTATTGCCGTTAAGTGCGCCACCCTATGGCTTCTCGCACACGATTATCGGGGCCTTCGGGCTGGTGGGGGTGATCGGGGCACTGGCGGCGATGCGAGCCGGACAATGGGCCGATCGGGGATATGCCCAACGTACCAGTGCGTTCGCGCTTATCGCATTGCTACTGGCCTGGTGGCCCCTGTCGCAAATGGCGGTATCGCTCGGCGTGCTGGTGATCGGCATCGTGTTACTCGATTTAGGAGGACAGGCACTGCACGTTACCAACCAGAGCATGATTTTCCGTAACCGACCCGAAGCCCATAGTCGCCTGGTCGGGCTTTACATGTTGTTCTATTCGATCGGCAGCGGACTGGGTGCCATCAGCACCACCGCGACGTATGCCTACGGTGGTTGGTCTGGCGTTTGCCTGCTCGGTGCTGCGGTCAGTTTCTTAGCGCTTGGATTCTGGTGGTTCACGCGAAAAGTTAGCTGATCATCAATAAAAAAGCCCGCATTTATGCGGGCTGAGAAGCGAGAGCTGACCGGAAGTTATTCCCACTCAATCGTTGCTGGCGGTTTGCCACTGATGTCATATACCACGCGGGAAATGCCGTTCACTTCGTTGATGATGCGGTTGGACACGCGGCCGAGGAAATCGTACGGCAGGTGCGCCCAGTGCGCGGTCATAAAGTCGATGGTTTCAACGGCACGCAGGGAAACAACCCAGTCGTACTTGCGGCCATCACCCATCACGCCAACGGAACGGACCGGCAGGAACACGGTGAATGCCTGACTCACTTTGTTGTACAGGTCGGCTTTGTGCAGCTCTTCGATGAAGATAGCATCCGCACGACGCAGCAGGTCGCAGTACTCTTTCTTCACTTCGCCCAGCACGCGCACACCGAGGCCTGGCCCCGGGAACGGGTGACGGTACAGCATGTCGTACGGCAGACCCAGCTCGAGACCGATTTTGCGCACTTCATCTTTGAACAGTTCACGCAGCGGTTCAACCAGACCCATCTTCATCTCTTTCGGCAGGCCGCCCACGTTGTGGTGAGATTTGATGACGTGTGCTTTACCGGTCGCGGAAGCGGCGGATTCAATCACGTCAGGGTAGATAGTGCCCTGCGCAAGCCATTTCACATCTTCCAGCTTCAGCGCTTCTTCATCGAACACTTCGACGAACACGCGGCCGATAATTTTGCGTTTTGCTTCCGGATCATTTTCGCCCGCCAGCGCGCTCAGGAAGCGCTCTTCGCCTTCCACGTGCACGATGTTCAAACCGAAATGATCGCCGAACATATCCAGCACCTGCTGAGATTCATTCAGGCGCAACAGACCATTGTCGACGAACACACAGGTCAGATTTTTACCGATAGCACGGTGCAGCAGCATCGCGGTGACGGAAGAGTCGACGCCGCCGGACAGGCCGAGGATCACTTTGTCGTCGCCAACCTGCTGACGAATACGCTCTACCGCATCTTCGATGATTTTTGCGGAGGTCCACAGGGCTTCGCACTGACAGATGTCGAGCACGAAACGCTCGAGCATACGCAGGCCCTGACGGGTGTGCGTCACTTCCGGGTGGAACTGCACGCCGTAGAAGCGTTTTTCTTCGTTAGCCATGATGGCAAACGGGCACGTTTCGGTGCTGGCAACGGTCACAAAATCAGACGGGATGGCGGTGACTTTGTCGCCGTGGCTCATCCACACGTCGAGCAGAGGTTTGCCATCAGCGGTCAGGGCGTCTTCGATGCCGCGAACCAGTGCGCTGTCGGTTCTGACTTCTACCTGCGCGTAGCCAAACTCACGTTCGTTGGAGCCTTCAACGTGGCCGCCAAGCTGCATCGCCATGGTCTGCATGCCGTAACACACGCCAAGAACCGGGACGCCAGCATCGAAGACGTACGCTGGTGCGCGTGGGCTGTTGTCTTCGGTGGTGCTTTCTGGGCCGCCAGACAGGATGATACCGCTCGGATTGAACTCACGAATTTGTGCTTCGGTAACGTCCCAGGCCCACAGTTCACAATACACGCCCAGCTCGCGCACGCGACGTGCAACCAGCTGAGTGTATTGAGAACCGAAATCGAGGATAAGAATGCGATGTTTATGAATATTGTCGGTCATTGACGATAATTCCAGGGCAAGTGAAACAAAATCAAAGCGCCCGGCATAAGCCGGGCGCGGGAAATAATCAAGAACCCATGCGGTAGTTCGGGGATTCCTTGGTAATGGTCACGTCATGTACGTGACTTTCCTGAATACCCGCCCCGCTGATGCGTACGAACTCAGCCTTGGTACGCAGCGCGTCGATGGTACCACAGCCGGTCAGACCCATACAGGAGCGCAGGCCGCCCATCTGCTGGTGAATGATCTCTTTCAGGCGACCTTTGTATGCCACGCGACCTTCGATACCTTCCGGTACCAGTTTGTCGGCGGCATTATCGCTCTGGAAGTAACGGTCTGAGGAGCCTTTAGACATCGCGCCCAGAGAGCCCATGCCGCGGTAGGATTTGTAAGAACGGCCCTGGTAAAGCTCGATTTCACCCGGGGATTCTTCGGTACCTGCCAGCATAGAACCGACCATGACTGCGCTTGCGCCCGCGGCGATAGCTTTGGCGATGTCACCGGAGAAACGGATGCCGCCATCGGCGATAACCGGAATGCCCAGGCCTTCCAGCGCTTCAACCGCGTCAGAAACGGCAGTGATTTGCGGGACGCCTACACCGGTCACGATACGGGTAGTACAGATAGAGCCAGGACCGATACCCACTTTCACCGCGCTCACGCCAGCGTCAGCCAGGGCGCGGGCGCCTGCACCCGTGGCCACGTTGCCGCCGATGATTTGCAGATCAGGGTATTTTGCACGGGTTTCACGAATACGTTGCAGAACACCTTCGGAATGGCCGTGGGAAGAGTCAATCAGCAGAACGTCAACGCCCGCAGCAACCAGCGCATCAACGCGCTCTTCGTTACCGGCACCTGCGCCAACAGCCGCACCAACGCGCAGACGACCATGCTCGTCTTTACACGCATTTGGTTTACGTTCGGCTTTCTGGAAATCTTTTACGGTGATCATGCCGATCAGGTGGAAATTCGCATCAACAACCAGCGCTTTTTCCACACGTTTTTCATGCATTTTACCGAACACGACATCACGGGCTTCACCTTCGCGTACGGTGACCAGACGCTCTTTCGGCGTCATGTACACGCTAACAGGCTGACTGAGGTCAGTCACAAAACGCACGTCACGGCCGGTGATGATACCGACCAGCTCGTTGGTTTCCGTCACGACCGGGTAACCAGCAAAACCATTACGTGCGGTCAGCTCTTTCACTTCTGCCAGAGTGGTGGTTGGCAAAACGGATTGTGGGTCAGAGACCACGCCGGATTCGTATTTCTTCACGAGGCGAACTTCTTCCGCCTGACGCTCGATAGACATGTTTTTGTGAATAAAGCCGATGCCACCTTCCTGAGCCAGGGCAATTGCCAGGCGCGCTTCCGTCACGGTGTCCATTGCTGCGGAGAGCATAGGAATGTTCAGGCGAATGGATTTGGTCAAATGCGTGCTAAGATCAGCAGTATTCGGCAGAACGGTGGAATGAGCGGGAACGAGGAGGACGTCGTCAAACGTCAGTGCTTCTTTGGCGATACGTAGCATGGGCAATATCTCTACCTGAAGGTTAATAAATATTGCCGTGGCATTATACAGAGCGTAATCGGTTGCATCTACACTTTTTTGCAAAAAATGCTTGCGATCGCATCTGAGCAAGTTACTATCGACTGAATAACCTGCTGATTTAGAATTTGATCTCGCTCACATGTTGCCTTCTCAATCCCCCGCAATTTTTACCGTTAGCCGCCTGAATCAGTCGGTTCGTCTGCTGCTGGAACGAGAAATGGGCCAAGTGTGGATCAGCGGCGAAATCTCCAACTTTTCTCAGCCCTCTTCCGGGCACTGGTACTTTACCCTCAAAGACGACAACGCCCAGGTGCGCTGTGCGATGTTCCGCAACAGCAATCGCCGGGTCACGTTTCGTCCGCAGCACGGCCAGCAGGTTTTAGTTCGCGCGAACATCACGCTGTACGAACCGCGCGGTGACTACCAGATTATCGTAGAAAGCATGCAGCCTGCGGGCGAAGGGCTTTTGCAGCAAAAGTACGAGCAGCTCAAAGCGCTGCTGTCCGCGGAAGGCCTGTTCGATCAGCAGTTCAAGCAGCCTTTGCCAACGCCTGCGCACTGCGTCGGGGTGATTACCTCGAAAAGCGGGGCCGCATTGCATGACATTCTTCATGTCCTCAAACGCCGCGATCCGTCACTGCCGGTGGTGATTTATCCCACTTCGGTTCAGGGTGACGATGCGCCGGGCCAGATTGTTCGCGCCATTGAGCTGGCGAACCTGCGTGAAGAGTGTGACGTGCTGATTGTCGGCCGCGGCGGGGGTTCGCTGGAAGATTTGTGGAGTTTCAACGACGAACGCGTGGCGCGAGCGATTTTTGCCAGCCGCATTCCGGTAGTGAGCGCCGTCGGGCATGAAACCGATGTCACTATCGCCGATTTCGTGGCTGATTTACGCGCCCCAACCCCGTCGGCGGCTGCAGAAATGGTCAGCCGCAACCAACTGGAACTCCTGCGTCAGGTGCAGTCAGCCCAGCAACGGTTGGAAATGGCGATGGATTACTTCATCGCTAACCGTAACCGCCGTTTCAGCCAACTTCAGCATCGTCTACAGCAGCAGCATCCGCAGCTGCGACTCGCGCGTCAACAAACGGTGCTCGACAGGCTGCGTCAGCGCCTGAACTTTGCGTTAGATAATCAGTTGAAAAAAACCACTCAGCGTCAGCAGCGGGTGATTCAGCGTTTGAATCAACAAAATCCGCAGCCGCGCATTTATCGCGCGCAAACTCGAATTCAGCAGCTTGAGTATCGTCTGGCGCAAACGCTTCGTGCGCAGCTCAGCACAACGCGTGAACGGTTTGGTAATGCGGTAACGCATCTTGAAGCCGTTAGCCCGTTGTCGACGCTGGCACGCGGCTACAGCGTAACGACAGCCGCCGACGGCAAGCTGGTCAAAAAGACCAAACAGCTGAACGCCGGAGACACGCTGACGACGCGTCTGGAAGATGGGGTGGTGGAAAGTGAAGTCACTAAAATCACGCCAGTGAAGAAAACGCGAACGCGGAAAGCAAAACCGACAGCGTAGGCCCGGTAAGCGAAGCGCCACCGGGCGTTTTACACAATAATATTTACGGCGTAACGACCCCAAACTCCACGCGTTTTTTTGAAATCAAACCATGGCCGTTCTGGCAAAAATAATCCACTGCACCACAGGCTTTCAGCACTTCCAGAGGCTTATGGCAATCCGGGCACTGCGCCTGTAAGGCGAAATCCTGCGCGCACGGCGAACAATGCGCGCTATCACCCTGCAGCTCCAGCGAGTTCTCACAAACCGGGCATTTCAGTTCCATCGTTGACTCCTTCGTCATACAGAAATCTTCAGGCTATTTTACCACAGGCCTTAATGCGAACCGCGCAGTTGCTGCTGTAATTTCAGTAGCGCCGTCACTTCTGCAATGCGGCGTTGAGTCAACTGGCTGACCTGCTCAGGCGCACGGGCAAATACGCTTTCAGCCCCGAGGATATGCCGCGCCAGGCAGCGGTCATACACCGGGCCTTCCATTTTCCAGCGCTGCACATTTTCGCCCTGCCACACTTCCAGCACCTCACCGGAACCGCGTCGGTCCTGACTCAAAATGGTCCCGTTTCGCAAATGCAGGCGAACGCCTTTTTGCCCACCGGCTGGCCCCGCATATTTGTTCAGCCACATCTCCAGTGGAATACCGCACAGCTCGCCCTGCAAATGCGCGCTACCTTCGGCGGTGGTGGTATCGCCCTTCGCAATGGCGTTGCCCAAACGGTCTTTGGCTTCGCACAGTGTCAGGCTCAGCCGATCGTTGGCACCGATAGCGGCCAGCGTTTCGTGCATCATCGCCAGCACATGCGTGCCGATATCCACAATCACACCGTCAGGATGACGAAGCGTACGGGTGTCCGGTTCACCGGTAGCGAAATTCAGTGCAACCGGCTCACCTTTATCGTTAAACCCGCTCGGCTCAAGCAAATACCCTTCAATTTTGACGATATCCGCCAGGGTTGAAAGGGGGGTGTTCATCGCCGGGTATTCCGCTTCCGGCAGCCAGTCGCTTTCCGGCTTTCCGCAAAGCAGCTGCGCCACGCCGTCGCGTGCCATCCAGTGATCCAACGCGAGTACGCGGTTGACGTTTTCCGGCATCGCCAACAGAAGCTGAAGTTGATCGAGCTGCTCCAGTGTGGCGGCAATAGGTTTTTCCACCACGATGCGCGGCACCGCCGATTTCAGCACCTGCTCCAGCACCGGCAAATGCCACAGCGACCCGGTGGTGATGAAGACCATCTCAGGCTGTATCGCCAGCAGCGCCTCGAGTGAATCGCAGCAGGTGATGCCCGCTGGCACCCTGGACTCGTCGATATCAAAACCGTAACAGCCCGTCAGGGGGACGTTGAGGCGCTTAAGCGCGGGGATATACGCAGTCTCGATAACCGCGCCAAGACCAATGAACCCTACTTGCATCATAAACCTCAGAAACAAAAAACCCGCCATCAGGCGGGTTAGTATGGGTACCGCACCAGAAAAACGTTGGCGCTTACTTACCTTTTTTAATGTGCTTGATCAGACGCTTACGCTTACGCATCTGGTTAGGCGTCAAGGTATTACGCTTGTTCGCAAACGGGTTTTCCCCTTCCTTGAACTGAATACGGATTGGCGTACCCATGACTTCCAGTGATTTACGGAAGTAGTTCATCAGGTAGCGCTTGTAGGAATCCGGCAGGTCTTTCACCTGGTTACCGTGGATAACCACAATCGGCGGGTTATAACCGCCAGCGTGCGCATATTTCAGCTTCACACGACGACCACGAACCAGCGGCGGCTGGTGATCTTCCGCAGCCATGTTCATGATGCGGGTCAGCATCGCGGTGCTCTGACGATGCGTGGAGCTGTCGTAAGCTTCGCGCACGGACTCGAACAGGTTGCCTACGCCGCTACCGTGCAGAGCAGAAATGAAGTGCACGCGGGCGAAATCGATGAAGCCCAGACGGAAGTCGAGGGTTTCTTTAACCTGCTCTCTCACTTCGTTGCTCAGGCCATCCCATTTGTTGACCACGATAACCAGTGAGCGCCCACTATTGAGGATGAAGCCGAGCAGCGAGAGGTCCTGATCGGAAATACCTTCACGGGCATCGATGACCAGCATCACCACGTTGGCGTCTTCAATCGCCTGCAGGGTTTTGATAACCGAGAACTTTTCTACGGTATCGGTGATTTTGCCGCGCTTACGCACCCCGGCGGTGTCGATGAGGATATATTCACGCTCATCGCGTTCCATCGGGATGTAGATGCTGTCACGCGTGGTGCCCGGCATGTCGTAAACCACGACGCGGTCTTCACCGAGAATACGGTTAGTTAGCGTTGACTTACCGACGTTCGGGCGACCCACGATAGCGAGTTTGATTGGCAGGCTGCGTGGGTCGAAATCATCTTCCGGCTCTTCAATCGGTACGCCATTCTGTTCTGCTTCGAACTGAGCCCAGTACAGCGTGTCTTCGTCGACTTCTTCAACCGGCGCAACTTCGTCCATAAATGGCAGCAGCGCATGTTCAATCAGACTGGTGACGCCACGGCCGTGGGACGCAGCAATCGCGTGGATTTCACCGAGGCCCAGGGACCAGAAATCCGCGACGGCCTGATCCGGATCGATGCCATCCGTTTTGTTCGCCACGAGGAACGTCGGCTTTTCGCGTGAACGCAGGTGTTTGGCGATACCTTCGTCCGCAGGCATCAGCCCGGCACGCGCATCAACCATAAACAATACGACATCCGCTTCTTCAATCGCCAGCAGCGACTGTTCCGCCATGCGCGTTTCTACGCCTTCTTCCGTGCCATCGATACCACCGGTATCGATACAAATAAACTCGCGGCCTTCCACTTCAGCACGACCGTACTTACGGTCACGAGTCAGACCCGGGAAATCCGCGACCAGCGCATCTCGCGTGCGCGTCAGACGGTTAAACAGCGTGGATTTTCCAACGTTAGGGCGCCCGACAAGCGCGACCACAGGTACCATGATAAATGCCTCTTAAATTCTAAAAACAGTAAAACGGCCCCTGCTAAAACAGGGGCCGTTTGCAATGCATACTGCGAGCAGACTTAACGTGTAATGGAGTACAGCGTTCCGTCTTTCGCCTGGATCAGCAGTTGCCCATCGGCTACCACAGGATCGGTCAGGAATCCTGAGCTGTCCACTTCTTGCTGAGCAACGAAGCGGCCATCCTGCGGGTTAATCCAGTGCATGTAACCTTCACTGTCCGCGACGACCAGGCTGCCATTATACAGCACTGGAGACGTCAGCAGACGGTGCAACAGATCGCTCTGCGTCCACAGCGTCACACCACCATCGGTGCTGAGCGCCAGCAGACGGTCGTCCTGATCGACCAGATAAATACGGTTGCCGTCGACAACGAAATCATTCACCGAGCCCAGTTCACGTTTCCACATGATCTGACCACTGCGCAGATCCAGCGCGGTCAGGTTGCCATTGTACGCGAGCGCGTAAACAACACCATCTACGATGACTGGCGTCGTATCCACGTCACTTAGACGATCGATTTCTGTCGGGCCAGTGGCCTGAGAAATACGCTGCTGCCAAATCAACTGGCCCTGCTGCATCAACACGGCGTTGACGCGGCCATTATCGCCACCCACAATCGCTGCGCCAAAGGCGGTCGCCGGAGCGGATTCACCGCGCAGAGATAGTGCTGGCATGTCGAGGTTAACGGTCCATTTGATTGTACCGTCGGTTTCGTTCAATGCCTGCAGCTGACCGTTGCTGGTGTGGATAAGCACAACGCCGTCGCTCACAACCGGACGGGACAGCGCTTCACCGGCAACACGGGTTTGCCATGCCACGGTACCATCGCTGGTATTCAGGGCATAAACCTGTGCTTTCTCGGAGCCGACATACACGTGGCCGCCATTTACCGTCAGGCCGCCAGACAGCAGCGCCGGTAAGTGGGAGAACCAGCCGTCTTTCTCAGCCAGGTTCACAGACCACACTTCTTTCCCGCTTTCTGCGTGCAGTGCTTTCACGGTGCCTTTACGGTCTGCCGCATACACTACGCTGTCGGCATACGCCGGGTGCAGGTTAGAGTAGAAATCGCCAATACCGCTACCTACGGACTCACTCCAGGAGGTCGTCGGGGTAAACTGATTTTCAACCGTTGGCAGCGGGGACATTTTCACAACGTCTTCTTCGCTGTTAAACAGTGAACAACCGCTCAATAACGTAACAGACAGCAGTCCTGGCAAAAGTAATTTACGCAATTGCATCGGGTCCCTCTCAGATGGACAAATTATTCATTTTCATGCGCATCATTTCGCTGAGCGCCGGTGAAGCATCACTTTTTACGCCAGCTTCCCAGGCGGCACGAGCCCCCTGCTTATCGCCTTTGCTTAACAGGATTTCACCGCGTAAATCCGCGACGATTGCTGTCCAGCCTTCCCCTTTAATACCTTCAAGGGTTTTCAGTGCTGCATCAGGCTGTTTCATTTGCAGCTGGATTCGGGCCAGACGCATGTTGATAACCGATTTCAAGTTATCATCAGGAGCGGCTGCCAGTCCCAGTTGCAGTTGTTTTTCTGCTTTATCAAGCTGGTTCGCATCAACAAATTGCTGCGCCAGTTCCAGTGCGGCAAACGCACCGTAAGCATTTTTTTGATTCGCCGCGATATTTTCCGCCGCGGCGTAGGTGTCAGGTTTGCCCGCTTTTAGGGTGCTCACGGCGCTTGCATAGGCCTGTGAGGTCTCGCGGGAATTGTTTTCCTGATGCGAAGACCAATAACGCCAGCCAACCAGCGCTCCAATCCCCAGCACAACACCCACTGCCAGCGCTTTGCCGTTCTCAGCAAAGAAAGTTTTAAGTGCGTCGACCTGTTCGTTATCGTTACTGTAGACTTCCACGCAGTTCTTCTCCTGAATAATAGTCCCGGGCGATTAGCCCAGCAGTGTGCGCAAATGCGCGGCAACGCTGTCCTGCGTTACAGTCGTCTGCTCACCAGAGCGCAAATCTTTTACCACCACATTCCTTTCAGCGACTTCAGATTCACCCAGCACCAGTGCGACGCGAGCGCCCCACTTATCGGCACGAGCAAACTGCTTCTTGAAGTTACCGCCACCGTGGTTGGTCATCAGTTTGATGGCCGGCAGTTCATCACGCAGCGCTTCAGCCAGACGCAATGCGGCAGACTGAGTACCGGTGCCTGAGGCCACCAGGTATATATCGACAACGGGATCGGCTTTAAATTCCGGATTGACTGCCTGAACCAGTAAAACTAAACGCTCGAGACCCATCGCGAAGCCAACGGACGGCGTAGCACGACCGCCGAGCTGTTCGACTAAACCGTCGTAACGGCCTCCCGCGCAGACGGTGCCCTGAGAGCCCAGACTGCTGGTCACCCATTCGAAAACGGTGCGGTTGTAGTAGTCGAGACCGCGAACCAGACGCTGGTTTACGGTGTAGGCAATGCCCGCTTCGTCCAGAAGCGCACAAAGACCGGCAAAGTGTTCGCGAGATTCTTCGTCGAGATAATCACCCAGCGCAGGCGCGTTATCGAGCAGCGCCTGAACGTCAGGATTCTTGGAATCCAGCACGCGCAGTGGGTTGGTGTACATGCGACGTTTGCAGTCTTCGTCGAGCTTATCTTTGAACTGCTCCAGATAGGCGACCAGCGCTTCGCGGTAATTCGCGCGCGCTTCTAACGAACCGATAGAGTTCAGCTCAAGGCGAACGTGTTCAGAAATGCCCAGCGCACGCCACCAGCGCGCGGTAAGCAGAATCAGCTCGGCGTCAATGTCCGGGCCCTGCAGGCCAAACACTTCGCAACCCAGCTGATGGAACTGACGATAGCGCCCTTTCTGCGGACGCTCATGGCGGAACATCGGGCCGATGTACCACAGACGCTGTTCCTGATTGTACAGAAGACCATGCTCGATGCCGGCGCGTACGCAGCCCGCAGTCCCTTCCGGACGCAGCGTCAGGCTATCGCCGTTGCGGTCCTCAAAGGTATACATTTCTTTTTCAACGACGTCGGTCACTTCGCCGATCGCGCGTTTGAATAACGGGGTCTGCTCTACAATCGGCAAACGGATTTCGCTGTAACCGTAGCTGCCGAGCACCTGTTTCAGAGTGCCTTCAATGCGCTGCCAGAGAGCGGTTTCGCCCGGCAGGTAATCGTTCATGCCGCGAATGGCTTGAATGTTTTTTGCCACGTTTTTTCTCTTTATAGATACAAAAATGAACCCTGACGCCCGGAGCGCCTGCGGGTTCAATCATACACGGGAAGCGTGCTGCTTCCCAATACGTTATTTTGCTTCGACTTGCTGCACGTCGATGCGACGCGCTTCGTCGAGAATGCTGGCCTTGGCGCGGATACGCGCTTCGAGCTGGCTAATCATATCGTCGTTGTCGAGACGGTCTTTACGCACGCCGTCTTCGTACAGGCCGCTTTTTTTATTCCCGCCGGTGACACCGAGCGTAGACACCAGCGCTTCACCCGGACCATTCACCACGCAACCGATAATCGAAACGTCCATCGGGGTAATGATGTCTTCCAGGCGCTGTTCCAGCGCGTTCACGGTGCCGATCACATCAAATTCCTGACGCGAACAGGTCGGGCAGGCAATGAAGTTGATCCCGCGAGCGCGGATGCGCAGCGATTTAAGAATATCGAAACCGACTTTGATCTCTTCAAGCGGATCCGCCGCCAGCGAAATACGCAGCGTGTCGCCGATCCCTTCAGAAAGCAGCAACCCAAGCCCTACGGCCGATTTAACGGCACCGGCACGTGCGCCGCCCGCTTCGGTGATCCCGAGATGCAGAGGCTGATCGATTTGCTTCGCCAGCAGACGATAAGACTCTACGGCGAGGAACACATCGGAGGCTTTAACGCTGACTTTAAATTGATCGAAGTTCAGACGATCGAGGTGATCGACGTGACGCATGGCGGATTCAAGCAGCGCTTGCGGCGTCGGCTCGCCGTATTTTTCCTGCAGATCTTTTTCCAGCGATCCGGCGTTGACGCCGATGCGGATAGGAATGTTTTTATCGCGTGCGCAGTCAACAACCATGCGAATACGTTCTTCGCTGCCGATGTTGCCGGGATTGATACGCAGACAGTCGACACCGTATTCGGCTACTTTCAGCGCGATTCGGTAATCAAAGTGAATATCGGCCACCAGCGGCACATTGACCTGCTGCTTGATAAGCTTGAATGCTTCGGCCGCATCCATGGTCGGCACCGACACACGGACGATGTCCGCGCCGACGCGCTCAAGGGCTTTAATCTGGTTGACCGTGGCTTCCACATCGGTGGTGCGCGTGTTGGTCATGGACTGTACGGCGATGGGAGCACCATCGCCAACAGGCACGTTCCCAACGTAAATACGTGTTGATTTTCTACGTTGAATTGGAGCCTGGTTATGCATGAAAAATCTCCCGCGTGGCGCGTCTGTTACTGAGCCTGAGCCGGTGATTGTTCGGCATTCAGGGTCAGACGTGCAACCTGGTTTGTTCTGATAAAGCGGCTCAGATCGACAGGTTTACCCTGGAACTGAATTTGAACTGCCGCCGGAGCGCCGATTTTAAGCTTATACGGTGCCTGGCCTTCTAAATTGAGCGTACCGTCTTTGCGCTGTAATCCGCTGAACAGTTTCTTACCGGTAGAGTCGGTCACTTCCAGCCAGCAATCGGCGTTGAAGTTCATCACCAGTGCATTCGGGCTCGCCGTTGGCGTAACCGCAGCCTGGTCGGTCGGCAGTGGTGCAGCCGGCGTTGCAGGATTGGCGGCCGTCGCGGTGTTATCCACGTTTGCCTGAGATGGCGAAACAACGGCATTGTTCTGCGCGTCAGGTGCTGTTTGCGCAGGTGCGGTCTGTGCCATTGCGGCTGGCGCATTGGCATCAGCGGCAGGTGCTGGTTGCGAATTGTCTGCCGTCGCGTCAGGTGCCTGACTCTGTGTCCCGCTGGTATCCAGCGGGACATTCTGACTGTTGGTGCTGTCGTTAGCGTTCAGTTCAGCGCTGGACTGATCCGCCATTGTCGAAATCTCTTCCTGCTGCGCTTTGTGGTTTTGCCACCACCACGCACCGGTCAGGCCGATAACGACAAACAGAACCAGCCAGGTGAAGCTCATCAGCCAACCGTCGCGTTTCTTACGACGTTTACCTAAAGACATGTTCTGCATGGGTGCCATTTTCGCAACGCGTACAGGCACCTCTTTTGCAAGAATAGGCAGAAGCTCTTCTTCAGGAATGTGGACAAGACGGGCATAGGAACGGATGTAGCCACGCAGGAATGTTGAAGCGAGTGAGGCAGGCGCCTTGTCGTCTTCAATATCGCGAACCGTGGAAACCTTCAGGCATAAGCGTTCAGCGACGGCTTGCTGGCTGAGTCCGAGTTGTTCACGGGCGTTACGCAGGCGCGTCCCCGTGCTTTGTGCTGCTTGTGGATCTTGAGTGGCTTCAGTATTCATTCGCTACAGCTGCTGCTACGTAAATTTAAGGTTCTGGTGGCGGAAAACACCGCACCGCGAAACATCTCATGCCCGTCATCCGACAGACAGTATTAATACGTTAGGCTAACCCTTTAAACGTTCGGCTAACCTGTTGTTGCCCCGCTACATACTGCCTCAATCCAGGCGGAAACGCACAGTAATTCTTAACCGGATCAGTGCGTTTCGTTTATTCCTTAAACATTTTAGACCCCGCGCAGAAAAATGTGCGCGAGGTATAGTCTATCAGACGGCTTTCACCGCAATCGGTTCACCCTGCATGCGTTTACGCATTGTACGTTTAGTACGGTCGATAACATCACCGGCCAGCTGTCCGCAGGCGGCGTCAATGTCATCCCCACGGGTTTTACGTACGATAGTCGTGAAACCATAGCCCATCAAAACTTTTGAGAAACGATCGATTCGGCTATTAGAGCTGCGGCCATACGGCGCACCCGGGAACGGGTTCCATGGAATCAGGTTAATCTTACACGGCGTATCTTTCAGCAGTTCCGCCAACTGATGCGCGTGATCCGTTTCGTCGTTGACGTGGTCGAGCATCACATACTCGATGGTCACACGGCCCTGATTCGCGTTGGATTTTGCCAGATAGCGGCGCACGGCACCGAGGAACGTTTCGATATTGTACTTCTTGTTAATCGGTACAATTTCGTCACGAATTTCATCGTTGGGTGCGTGCAGGGAAATCGCCAGCGCAACGTCAATCATGTCGCCAAGCTTCTCAAGCGCCGGCACTACGCCAGACGTAGAGAGCGTAACGCGACGTTTGGACAGGCCGAAACCGAAGTCATCGAGCATGATTTCCATCGCCGGAACGACGTTATTCAGGTTGAGCAGCGGCTCACCCATGCCCATCATCACCACGTTGGTAATCGGACGCACGCCGGTCTTTTTCTGCGCGCCGATAATTTTCGCAGCACGCCAGACCTGGCCGATAATTTCGGATACGCGCAGGTTACGGTTAAAGCCCTGCTGCGCAGTCGAACAGAATTTACATTCCAGCGCACACCCCACCTGAGAAGAAACGCACAGCGTGGCGCGGTCGTCTTCCGGGATATACACCGTTTCAACGCGCTGATCGCCCACGGCGATAGCCCATTTGATTGTACCGTCTGAAGAACGCTGCTCTTCCACCACTTCCGGGGCTCGGATTTCAGCGACTTCTTTCAGCTTATTGCGCAGGACTTTATTGATGTCGGTCATCTCATCAAAGTCATCGCAGCAATAGTGATACAACCACTTCATCACCTGATCGGCGCGGAAAGGTTTTTCACCTAAGTTATTGAAAAACTCACGCATCTGCTGACGGTTTAAATCCAGCAGGTTGATTTTGGCATCTTTATTGGGAACCGTCAGATCGACGTTTTCAGGTGTGACAATTTGTTCAGACATAGTGTATTCCGGCCTCGTTATTACACGTTATGGCCCCTGGAGGGTTGAAAAAGAAACGCCCCGGCGAGCAATCTGCTCTTCCGGGGGCGTTGCATTGTACAAATTTTGGCGCACGGATGCCACGTTTGCACGCGGCATTTACGAAATAATTAACGTGTGCGAGCGCAGACTTCGCCTTCTGCGAAGAAGTACGCGATTTCACGCTGTGCGGACTCAACGGAGTCAGAACCGTGGGTGCCGTTTTCGGTGAAGCTGTCAGCATAGTCAGCGCGCAGGGTGCCAGCCAGTGCGTTCGCCGGGTTGGTTGCACCCATCAGGTCACGGTGACGCTGTACTGCGTTTTCGCTTTCCAGCACGGACACCACGATTGGACCGGAAGTCATGAACTCAACCAGGCCGTCGAAGAAAGGTTTACCGTCGTGTTCTGCGTAGAAGCCACGCGCCTGCTCAACGGTCAGGTGCAGCATTTTGGTACCGACAATTTTGAACCCTGCAGCTTCAAAGCGCGCAAAGATGTTGCCAATAACGTTTTTTGCCACCGCGTTAGGCTTGATGATGGAAAAAGTACGTTCAATAGTCATGATAACCTCTGTTTTCTGTTCTGTTGTTGTGCATTCGGTCGAATACCTGGCGCGCATTATAATGAGCAAAAATGCCCCTGCATACGGATGAAGGTAACATTTTGTTAAAATAAGACGAATGTTAGCAACACGCATCCGTAACCCACTGAAAATGCATTTATTGCAGCGTAAAGGTTGCAGCCGCAGCCTGTCCAGCTTCGTCCATAACGACCAGTTGATATTCACCGGCTTTATCCAGAGACAGCGTCACATTCGCTCCTGTGTCGTCCGTCGGCTCACCGTTGATAAACCACCAGCGTCGCCCTTCCCCGCCGTTGGTCTGTAACGCGACTGCCGCCTGCTTTTCGCCCGGCAGACGTTTGATGATAGCCCCGTCGCGCACACCCGATAACGTCAACGGAATCACATCCTGCTGATGCAGCGGCGGACAACTTGTCGACGCGATGGGCAAACGTGCCGCACGCCGCTCGCCCGGAGGCAACCACGGCTCCAGCGGTAACGGCCAGACGTCGAGCGTCGTCTGTTTTGCGTCAGGACAATCTGGCGCCACGCGCTGCCCCTGGGCATTCAGCCACACCGGGAAACGAATACCGCGCAGGCCGTCCTGGCCCGGCAGCAGCAGCGTCGGCGGCTGGCTGTTATCCAGAAGCCAGGTCGACAGCCGCCGGCGGCAATTGCTGTCACCCGCCGCCAGCGTCTGTCCGCCCGGCCAGCAGAGGGTGCCAGCGCTAACGGAATCAGGGCGCGGGTCAACGGGCAGACCCTTTTTAGCCGACGATGCGCGGGCTAAAAGCATATTACTGACCTGGTTCAACAGCGGAATAGCGCTAATAAAACCAAACTGACCGACCACTGGCGTGCCATCCGGTCGTCCGGTCCAGATGCCAATCACATAGCGCGCATTAATTCCGACAGCCCAGGCATCGCGATAGCCGTAGCTGGTGCCCGTTTTCCACGCCAGCGGGACCACCGCAGGCAGAGAGCTGTCCGGCAGGGGCTGATCTTCACCCGCCAGGATACGACGAATAATCCATGCCGATCCCGGAGACAACAGCGGGCGCTCAATCAGCGGTTCGCCGGGCAGCATGCGCAATCGTCCGGCTTGCCCGTGGCGAGCCAATGCGCTGTAAGCGGCGGTGATATCTGCCAGTCGCGCCCCGGCACCGCCAAGGATCAGCGATAAATTCGGCTCTGTGCCGCCGGGCAAAATGAGCGGTAATCCGGCATTGCGCAGACGTGCGGCGAACTGTTTTGGTCCATAGGCTTCCAGCACCTGCACCGCCGGGAGATTCAGTGAACGCACCAGCGCATCGCTCATGCTGACCGGGCCGTGGAAACCGCTGTCAAAATTACCCGGACGATAATCGCTGAAACGTCGTGGAACGTCCTGTAACAAAGAAGCGGGATGAATAAGCCCGCTGTCCATCGCCAGACCATAAATAAACGGCTTCAGTACCGATCCCGGCGATCGCACCGCGCTCACCATATCCACGTGCCCAAAACGGCTGTCGTCGCGGATGTCCGCCGAACCGACCCAGCCGCGTACTTTCATATTGGTGTGATCGACGACGATCATCGCCAGCGAACTGCGCGGCGGCAGACGCGACTTCCAGTTAAGGGCCAGCTCTTCCAGCTGACGCTGCAGAGCAACGTCCAGCGTAGTGACGACTTTTTCGCTGCGGCTTTTTGCCAGCACCCGGCGGGAAAATAGCGGAGCCAGCTGCGGCATCTGTCGCGGGAACAACCAGACCGGTTCCTGTCGGGCTTCTTTAACCACCTGCTGCGACCATACGCCCTGCGTCAGCATGCGCTCGAGTACCTTATCGCGTGCGGCCTGCGCCCGTTCCGGCCAGCGATCGGGCCGCAAACGGCTGGGCGCCTGCGGCAGCACCGCCAGCAATGCGGCTTCGGAATAGCTGAGCTGTTGCGGCGGTTTACCCAGATAGGCCCAGCTCGCCGCGCCAATCCCTTGCAGCGTGCCGCCAAACGGTGCGCGGTTGAGATACAGCGTCAGGATCTGACGTTTATCGAGATGCCACTCCAGCTGAAAAGCGCGCCACAGCTGACGAATTTTGCCCCCCAAGGTGCGAGGGTGTGGATCGAGCAGACGAGCCACCTGCATCGTGAGCGTGCTGCCGCCAGAGATCACCCGCCCAGCGCGCAGACCCTGCCATGCCGCACGCAGCACTGACAGCGGATTCACACCCGGATGATCCCAGAACCACCGGTCCTCGTACTGGATCAGCGCCTGTAAATAGCGTGGAGAAACCTCTTCAATGGTGACCGGATAACGCCAGATCCCCTCGGCATCGGCAAAGCGCCACAGCGGGGTGCCATCCTCCGCCACGACGACGCGTGCGGGAGTGACCTCATTGAGTGGAAGTGGCCAGAGACGGTCGGCCAAACAGGCCGCGAGTCCGACAAAAATGAAAAACCCCGCCAGCCAAAGCCAGCGGGATTTTTTGAGTCGAGAGAATGTCATCTTATGGCGTGACGATCAGCGGTCCGTCGGTCTCCCCGGTGGCGCGCCATTGCGGCACGTACATCGATTCCACCTGCGGTACGGGAACATCGTAGGTGCCCGGTGTCACCGCGCGCGCCAGATACACCAGCGTAACGGGTTGACCCTGGCTCACCGCGACCGCCGCAACAAAGCGGTCGTCGCGGAATTCGATGTGCTGAATATCGGCCTGCTGCATTTGATTAAGCAGATTTTGCACCTCGGCTCCGTTGTCCTGAAGGCTGGCGCTACTGTTGGCCAGATTCTGGTTTTCCAACTCAAGCCCAGCCGGGAGCAGGTCAACCACCAACGCATCCGGCACATTCTGACTCGCTTCGACGTCTAAATGCACCAGCACTAAATCACCGCTGCGCAGTGAGGAGAGCGACTTCAGCTGTCCGTCGGCTCCCAGGAACTGGCGCTTAATCTGCAGCACGTTGCTGGCAGGCTTAGGCGCATATTCCGGATAACCGCTGCTGTCCAGACGCAGCCACAGGGGTTGCGTTCCGGTGTTTTTCACATTCAGGGAAGCCAGCTGATCGGTGGTCAGATTTCGGGACAGGGATTTATCCGCGCTCAGCGGTTCAGCCTGAAGCGACGTCTGCGCTTGCCAGATACCCGGCAGATCCTGCAAACCTTTCGCGGCCATGAACAGCGCATTCATCTCCTGCGTCGACAACCAGCGCTCGCCGAATGCCTGTTGTGAAAGGGTGTTCAGCAGCGTGTTTTGCACATCCGGCAGCAACGTGTTCTCTTCCAGCAAGCTCAGCATCAGCGCGTTATCGCGTAGCTGGCTGCCGTAATCCGCCATCCAGCCGTTGTTCTCCTGACGCGGCGTGTTCTGAGCCAGCTGGATCGCTGCATCACCGCGCGGGGCATCCCCCATCGCTTTCAGCGCCAGACCCAGCTGCATCAGCGGCAGACCCGCTTTGGCCTGAAGATGACGCTCCCAGATTTCACGCAGTGAACCCAGCGGCGCTTTCTGCTGACGGGCCAACACCAGCGCGGCGTATGACTGCACCGCAAAACGGCTCGCCTGGCTGTCATTGGTGTAGCGAATGGTCATCAACCCTGGCTCCTGCAAATACCGCAGCAGGCGGTTATTTCCGCGCGTAATCGCATCCGCCGACACGCTGTAGCCCTGTTCGCTGGCGCGCGTCAGGAAGTCCATCACGTAAGCCGTCAGCCAGTATTCTTCCGCGCCTTCTTTGTCCCACAAGGCGAAACCACCGTCGTCGCGCTGCATTTGCAGCAGACGCGCGATCCCCAAATCCACCGCCGCGCGGCGTTTCTCGTCGGTGTCACCCACGATGCCCAACGTTTTTAACTGCGCCGCATTGGTGTAAAGCTGCGGGAACAGGCCGCTGGCAGTTTGTTCCAGACAGCCGTACGGGTACGCTTTCAGTTCACGAATATAACGCGCCAGGTTTAGCGGCGGTTTGCCGCTGAATAACAGCTGGCTTTGCAGCGTTTCCGGGACAAATCCTTCATGCTGTGAAGCCGGGACCGTCCAGCTTTCACCGGGCTGTAGCGCCACACCCGCGTTGACGGTTTGCGCAGGGAACGCCGGACGTACGCCGATTTTCCACTCTTTTTGCAGCGGCGTGAATGTTTCACCCGGTAGCGTCAAGCCGCTGACTGTCGCCTGCACCGCACCGTCACCGAAGCCATCATGCGCGCTCACCGGAATAAACAGCGTGACCCGCGCGCCCGGCGGAAGTTGGGTTGGCTCTGGCTGTGTGCCTTCGAGACCCAGCAATCCCGTTGCCGCAAGTTGGATACTTAACGTTTGTGGCTGGTCAGTCAGGTTAGTGAGATCCAGCGTCAGACGACTGCTGTCACCGCTCGCCAGGAAGCGTGGCGTATTCAGCTCAACTATGACTGGCGCGGCCACCACGACTTTACTGTCGCCACTGCCAAAGTCATCTGCCGTCCAGGCCTGCGCCATGACGCGCAGTTCACCGTTGAAGTCGCCAATGGGCAGCGTCACCGTACCTTCGCCCTTATCGTCCAGCGTGACCGGTTGCGCCTGCTGGGCAACAATGTTGACGTGATTCACCGGTGGCTTACCGCCGCGTTTGAGTTCATCGCCGTCACCACCAAAACGCAGGCTGGCAAGACGCCCCTGGCCTTCGATGACCTGACCATAGATGTCGTAGATATCGGCCCCGTAACGTTTCTGCCCGAAGAAGGCATTCCACGGATCCGGCGTGGTGTAATCGGTAATATTCAGCACGCCGCTGTCCACCGCCGAGACCAGCACGTTCACCTGTTTAGGCAGTGTACCGTCTTTGGCACTGGCTTTGATTTTCACCGCCAACGGCTGGTTCGGACGCATTTTCTGCGGCGTATCGAGGGCAATGTTCAAACGGCGGTTTTCATCCCCGAGCGGTAAATGCAGCAGGCCCACCGCCCGTTTTGGCGTTGCGGATTTTGATTTATCGCCTGGGCGAATCACCAGCGTGCTGAGATACAAATCGTGGCGGTTCCAGGTTTTATCAACCGGAATCGACAGGTCCATCCCTTGCGCTGGCACATCAATTTCCTGCCACCACAACGGGCCGTCACTGGATTCCACCATCGCGTAGCCTTTACCCGCCGCCGGGGCGGAGATGTGCAATTTGATGGTATCGCCTGGTGTATAGGCCGGTTTGTCGAGCTTCATGGTGACGCGATCCGGGCGTGCGGCCCCGGCTCCGTCGCTGTTATCTTGCCAGCTGTAACCGGCCCAGAAACGCACGCTACTCACGGTGTCATCCGGCGCTTTGACGTCGAGACGGTATGAACCCCACTCCACCGGGAAGCTGACTTTGCCCGTTTCATTGGCAGTAAGATCCAGCGTTTGTTCACCCTCGACCAGATCCTTTTGATCGAACTGTGACTGCCAGCCATCGCTGTCAGACCAGTTCCAATAGTAGTCCCGACGCTCGCGGATCAGACGGACCTTCAGCCCCGAAACCGCTTTTTTCTCGCCCTTCGCATTGGCATAAACGATATCGAACCCGGCAGTGCTGTTTTCATCCACCATCGGCTGATTGGCGGTGGTGTCGGTGCGATAGTCGTAGACCGCTTTGCTCGCAAATTCAGGGCGGATCCCCGGCAGCGTTTCCGCAGGCCAGATTGCCTGTTCGGCGCGTCGCGTGACCGGACGACCGCCGGATTCCAACAGACTCGCCTGAAGAATCACCTGCAGCGGAGAATGGGTTTCTTGCCACTGGCTGTCGACTTTCACCTCTCCGTGACCTTTGGCGTCGAGTTTGAGCTGAACTTCGTCCAGCGTGCGCGAGAGATTCTCTTCGGCGATATCACCGAATTCAAAGCCGGGCAGCGCGGCTACGGCGTCTCGCAATGGACGCAGGAACATCTTGCCTTGCAGCGCGTTGCCATTCGCCGGAGCGCCATACAGGTAATAACCGGTCACAGCAAAACTGACGTCCTCATCGGGTGCCCGCGGGGCTTTTTCCGGTGTCAGGTTGAGGGCCAGGCGCTCTGGCATGAAATCTTCGACGTGGAAATCCCACTCACGATTCTGGTTATCACCCGCACTGGCGCGAACGTGCCACATTCCGGTGGCCGCCCCGGCATCCAGCGCCCAACTAAATTGGTACAGACCGTTAACGGCCTTGCTCATGACGGTACGGACAACCTGGCCGTCCGGCTGAACCACGTCAAGTTTTACCGGCTGGTCAGGCAGCGGCTTGCCGTCGCTGTCACGCAGAAGTCCATTCACAATCACCGTTTCACCCGGGCGATAGAGATCGCGCGGGCCGAACATAAAGAACTGCTTGCTGTAACCCGGTGTGCCTGCAATATCAAATTCTGACAGATCCAGCGCCGGAAGTTTGAGATCAAGCAGCGTGGTTTGCCCGTCTTTACGCGCCAGCAACAGGGCTGCTTCTTTGTCCGTTTGCAGAGAAACATGCCCTTTCGAATCGCTGTTAGCCTGGGCAAGAGTTTGGCCTTTATCATTGAGCAACTGAACGTCGATGCCACGTTGCGCCGCGCCATTTTCGAGGCTTTGGGTAAACACATCCAGACGATCATGATAACGGTGCGCGGAGACCCCAATGTCGCTCAAGGTGAACAACGTCGCGGCATTGCTGTAAGTGTAATGACCGGCCTGATTCATCACCGCGATATAGACACCCGCCTGCTGTAGCGGTTTGATATCGCTTAACGGCAGCAGCCGTTTTTCACGCGTATTACGCTCAGGATTGAGATCAAAGCGCCCGGTGTAGACCAGATCGGCCATTTTCAACAACTCATCAGATTCCCAGTTGCTGAGCGAACTGCGGTACTCCCACTGGCTGACAAATGACGCCAGTGATTCGGGTTTAATGCGGTAGAAGTTCACGTCAACGTTATTGACGTTAAGTGCCATCACCGGCAGGCCGGCGACCACTTTACCCGGTAATAGCGAGCCACGGCTGGCAAAACCGACGCTAGGCGCGATATCACGGGTAGCGATGTTCTGTTCATAGGTTTTATCGAAGGTGGTTTTATTCACCGCCTCCACGTCCGGATCGACGGTTAATACCAGATTGCGTTTGGGCTCCAGATGGCGCATGCGCAATTCTTTCAGATTAGGCGCCAGCTCCCAGGCCCCGTCCACTTTGCCGCTTTTCTTATCAACAAGGTGTACGCGGCTGGAAAAATCCTGAGCAGGATTAAGCGGAATAGAAAACGTGAGGACCAGCGTCGCCGCACCATCAAGCTGCACTTCGGACGCATCAATCAGGGTCAGCGCTTTGCCTTTATTCTGCGCAGCCAGCTTATCCAACGTTGCCGCGCTCGGTGCAACGGGCGTCGGTTTCGATGGCGACTCAGCAGCTGAAGCCGCGGGCTTAACGGTCTGTGTTTTGTCGTTGTTATCACAGCCACTTAGCGAAAGTGCGGTCACCAGCGCAAGCGATAGCGCTGCCAAACGATACGGTTTCATCCTTTAACCCCTGGCCCAGAAAGCCTCAAATTTTCGTCAACACAGTATTATGCTTAATCGGGGGTTTTACCAACAGCCTATAAATTCTGATAGTCGCTGCATTCCCGAGAGCGCCCCTACCGTCACGCCCCCACGATTCCCTGCTGATACCCCGATCACAACGCCGAAGGTTACATGTTACCTTCAGCGTCATTTGTTTTTAAAACAATAAGATATATGGATGCAGTGACCGGAAGCCTGCTAGCTTTAAGCCTGAAACGCACCCTGAGTGCGCGGTTCAATAAGAGAGAACGTCATGAAACGAGCCGTGAATGCCCTACAAAACTTCGGAAAATCATTATACGGACCGGTACTTATCTTACCGATAGTCGGTCTTTTTATTGCTTTTGGAAACGTGCTCGGCAACGGCAGTCTTGCCGAATATCTGCCCTTTCTGGGTCATCCGCTGATTCAGAACCTCGGTCAGCTGATCGCGAAATCGGCCGTTTCGGTACTGGTCAATCTGGCGCTGGTGTTCGCCGTTGGGATCCCTGTCGGGCTGGCAGCACGCGATAAAGGCTACGCGGCGCTGATTGGTTTGTTGACCTTTGTGGTGTTTATCAATGCCATGAACGTCACCCTTCAGCTTCAAGGTGAACTCGCTCCGGCGGACCAAATGAAAGCCGCCGGACAAAGCATGGTGTTAGGCGTGCAGGTGCTGGAAATGGGCGTGTTCGCCGGGATCCTGACCGGGGCGCTCTCCGGCTACCTGTACAACAAATATTCCGGCGTACAGTTTAACGGAGCGATGGCTATCTATTCCGGCCACTGTTTTGTCGCCATCATCATGTTGCCAGTGTCGATGCTACTCGGAGTGGTCATGAGCGAGCTGTGGCCCTATGCGCAGCACGGTATTAGCGCCATGGCGCTGGCGATTAAAGGCTCCGGGGCGTTAGGCGTCATGATTTACGGTTTTCTCGAGCGCATTCTGGTGCCCACCGGGCTGCATCATCTGGTCTACACCCCGTTCCTGTATACCGAGCTGGGTGGCACTCAGGAGGTCTGCGGCACGCTGTATCAGGGTGCGCGGAATATCTATTTCGCTGAGATGGCCTGCCCGGAAGTGAAACAGCTGAGCAGCACCGTGGTATGGGATGCCCGGGGTATTAGCAAAATGTTTGGTCTGCCAGCGGCGGCGCTGGCGATGTACATGACCGCCAAACCCGAGCGCAAGGCCGCAGCAAAAGCCATTCTGATCCCGGCCGCGCTCACCTCCTTGCTGGTCGGCGTCACCGAGCCCATCGAATTTTCTTTCCTGTTCGTCGCGCCGCTGCTGTTTGTGGTCCACGCGGTCCTCACCGGCATCGGCATGATGCTGTTTTCCCTGCTGGGCGTACACGCTATTGGCGCTAACGGCATTATCGATTTCATTCTCTACAACCTGCCGCTGGGCACGGCGAAATCTAACTGGCCGGTGTACATCCTGGTCGGATTGATCATGTTCGCGCTCTACTTTGTCGTGTTCCGCTTCCTGATCCTGCATTTCAACATGAAAACGCCGGGTCGCGAGGAGGCGGATGAAGAGACACGTCTGTACAGCAAGCAGGAGTATCAGGCGAAGGGCAACAACGACGGGCTTGGCGAATCCATCGTGGCGGGCCTCGGCGGACGTGAAAATATTGAAGTGGTGGATAACTGCTATACCCGCCTGCGCGTCACGGTGAGAGATATCGACATCATTGATGAACCGCGGCTTAAAGCGACAGGCGCAAAAGGAATTATCAGACAAGGTAACAACGTTCAGGTGGTCTACGGGCTGCATGTCAAAAAAATGCGAGAAGCCGTTGAGACGTTTCTCTGAAGGAGCCAATGATGTTTAAACCCCCATTTATTCTCTCCATTGCCGGTGGCGGCAGCACCTACACGCCCGGGATTGTCAAAAGCCTGATGGTGCGTTTGCAGGATTTTCCCCTCGCGGAAATTCGTCTGTACGACATTGATGCCGCGCGGCAGGACACCATCGCGCCGGTCGTCGAGAAGGTCATTCGCGATCACAGCCAGGACATCAAATTCACGGTGACCAGCGATCCGGAAGTGGCCTTTAGCGGTGCGCATTTTATTTTCGCCCAAATGCGCGTCGGTCAGTACAAAATGCGCGAGCAGGACGAGAAGATCCCCCTGCGTCACGGCGTGGTCGGGCAAGAGACCTGCGGCCCAGGCGGGTTGGCATATGGGCTGCGCACAATCCTGCCGATGGTGGAGCTTATCGATCTGGTCGATCGTTATGCCCACGAAAAAGCGTGGATCGTTAACTACTCCAACCCGGCCGCGATAGTCGCTGAAGGCGTTCGTCGTCTACGCCCGAACGCTCGGGTGCTGAACATTTGCGATATGCCGGTCGCTGCTATGCGCAATATGGGCGCAATCCTGGGTGTCGATCGTCACAAACTGGAAGTGGATTATTTCGGGTTGAATCACTTTGGCTGGTTCACCCGCGTGCTGGTCGACGGCGAGGACAAACTGCCTGAACTGCGTCGCCATATCGCGAAATACGGATTACTGACAGAAGACGCGGCCAAAACCGATCCGCAACATTCCGATCCGTCATGGGTGAAAACCTGGCGCAACATCAAGCCGATCATGGATAACTTCCCGGAGTATCTGCCGAATCCGTATCTGCAGTATTACCTGATGCCGAACCAGATTGTTGAGCATCAAAACCCGGACTACACCCGCGCCAATGAAGTGATGAACGGGCGGGAGAAAAAGCTGTTCGCCGCAGCAGAAGAGTATAAGCGCACCGGTATCTTGTCCGACGCATTCCACGTCGGCGTGCACGGCGAGTTTATTGTCGATGTGGCCCGGTCACTCGCCTTCAACCTGCGACAACGCCATCTGGTAATGGTTGAAAACCGTGGGGCAATCGTCAACCTGCCTTACGATGCGGTGGTGGAAGTTCCGGCCTATATCACCTCGGAAGGACCAGAACCAGTGCGGGTCGGCAAGGTACCGCTGTTCCATCAGACGCTGCTGCAACAGCAGCTCGCCTCCGAGCAACTGCTGGTTGAAGCCACCATTGAAGGGAACTACGAAAAAGCCCTGCAAGCGTTCACGCTCAATCGCACCGTGCCGACCATGGAACACGCAAAAGCGATTCTGGATGAGATGATTGAAGCCAACCATGATTACTGGCCCGCATTGCAAAAAGCCTGGCAGGATGGCGAAGCGATAAAAAAATAGGGCGTCGCTCGCGAGTTGAACGGGGTTTGCTTGTCGGTGGCAGAAAAAACACCGACAATCCACTTTTCTGGATAAATACCCTAAATAATTCGAGTTGCAGGACGGCGGCAAGTCTGAGAATCCACAGGAGCTTACTCAGGTAAGTGACTGGGGTGAGCAGGCGTAGCCAACGCTCATGCAACTTGAAGTATGACGGGTAAAAATGGAGGCAAACATGTCCACCTCATATTTTGTCGCAGCCGACTGGCTGATTGAACATAGCGACGATCCGAACGTCCAGATCCTGGATGCGCGTATGGCCCCGCCGGGTCAGGAGCATCGTGATGTTGCCGCTGAATACCGCGCCGGGCATCTGCCGGGGGCGGTATTTTTCGATATTGAAGCCCTCTCCGATCATACCTCTCCTTTGCCGCACATGATGCCGCGTCCAGAAGCGTTTGCGGTGGCGATGCGTGAGCTTGGCGTGCACCGTGATAAGCATCTGGTTATTTACGATGAGGGCAACCTCTTCTCCGCCCCGCGCGCCTGGTGGATGCTGAAAAATTTCGGCGTTGAGCAGGTCTCGATTCTGGCTGGCGGTCTTGCGGGTTGGCAGCGTGATGCGTTGCCGTTGCAACAGGGTGATGTCTCGCTGCCGGAAGGTGAATTTGAGGCCACGTTTGATGCCAACGCGGTGAAACGTCTGACCGATGTGCTGGTGGTCAGCCATGAAAAAACCGCGCAAATTGTCGATGCCCGACCTGCGCCCCGCTTTAACGCTCAGGCTGACGAACCGCGCCCGGGCCTGAAACGCGGTCATATTCCTGGCGCGTGCAACGTGTCGTGGGGCGATCTGGTTTTTGACGGTGAGCTGAAAACGACCGACGAACTGCGCGCTATTTTCGAGCGTCAGGGTGTGGATTTACACCAACCAATTATCGCCAGCTGTGGTTCCGGCGTGACGGCGTGCGTGGTGATTCTGGCCCTCGCCACACTGGGCGTCACCGACGTCACCCTGTATGACGGGGCCTGGAGTGAATGGGGCGCCCGGGACGATCTGCCGGTTGACCCCACCCAATAATGGATAACCGTCTGGCGACGCTGTTAACGCGCGGGGCATCAATGACCCGCGCGGAATACCGCGTGTTGGCACATCTCACGGAGCATCCGTTGCTGGTGGGAAACATTACGGTGCGCGAGCTAGCGCAGGCGACGTTTGTCTCCACCGCGACCATCATGCGCCTGTGCCAAAAACTGGGGTTCAGCGGTTTTAGCGAATTTATCTGGCACTGTAAGCAGTTGCTTTCAGACACGCCGCACATTGCGCCACAAACCGAAATTTTGCCGCAGCTACCGGCCCTCTTTAATCAATTTATCGCCAACTATCAGCAGACGTTTCAGTGGGTTACGGAAGAAAAACGACAGCAGTTTTCGGCCTTGTTGCGCCACAAAGAGAGTTTTTTTCTGTACGGGGCCGGGTTCTCTTATTTGTTCGCCGAATACCTGACCAAAAAATTGCAGGTGCTGGGCAAGACGGCGTTTATTTCAGGGCCAGGCGATAGCCGGAATATTTTTCTGAGCAACGCTGCGCGTTATCAGGTGTTTATCGCGGTTTCCCGCAGCGGTGAAACGGAACAAGTGCTGGATAAAGCGCGGATCGCCCAAACGATTGGCATGACGGTGGTGGCTTTTACCCGCGCATCGGCCAATACCCTGGCAGGCATGGCTGACCTGCATTTCGCGCTGTATGACGAGGCGGTGCATTACGCTGCCGAAGCCGCAGGCGTAACGTCTTTTGAGTCGAATCTGGTGTTACTGATGGATTTGCTGTTGCTGGAAGCAACGGGGTGAAGGCTCACCCCGAGTGCATCAGATAATCCGGTTCTGTTTAAAATCGCGCAGGAAGCTGCCCCAGCGTTTTTCGTAGAACGGCGTGATGTGCGCCAGCATGAAGTGGCTGATGCCCTTCTCGCCTTCGACCACCTGACAAATATCAATCGGCTCGTCGCCCGGCAAAGTGTCCGTTGCCACGCTGCCCGTCGTCTGAATCACCGCCTCGATATCATCGCCTTCAACTTCAATACCAATCAGCAGGTTTGGCTGCTCGTCCGCATGTTCTTTGATAGAACACAGAAACGCGCGCTTGACGGTTTTGAGCGACTTAAAGAGCGTGGTCAGGGAATCCACCATTTGGGTTGGGGGCTCCGTCACTTCGGAGAGCAGCAGCGATGCGCCGCCTTCCAGCACCGTTTGGGTGCTCAGCGGATTGCCTTCTTCGCCCATCAAATGACTGATTTCACGCGGGGTGAATTCTTTACCGGTTGGCAGTTTGGCATTGAGGAACAGCGTCTCGCCGAGGGTCATTTCGAACAGCGTGCGTACCGGCATAACCACAAAGGCCTGTTCGTCAGTCACCGCCTGCTGCAGGGCTTCAAGCGAGCTGAAAAACGGAACCACCGACGTACCGTCGTCTTTTTCCCAGTGCTGGATATCCAGCGCGCTGTCTTCCACCACCTGCTCGCCTTCCGCCGCCGTGCCTGGTACCCAGACCGTAGCCTCAAGCAGTGCGCGGAAGAAAGCCGGACGGTGTGCAGGCTCGGTCGCCGCCTGTTCCAGTAAAGTTTCTAATTCGTTTTTTTGTTCGGACATAGTGGTTCCAGATAAACATTTTCCCCTCATCCCGACCCTCTCCCCAGAGGGGCGAGGGGGAAAATCGCACAAGGCAGTCCCCTCTCCTCTTTGGGGAGAGGGTTAGGGTGAGGGGTTATTCAATTACTCTGCGGTCAACAGATTCGCGAGGGTGCGCACGCCCAGACCGGTTGCGCCTGCCGCCCACTGCTCAACGGCAGATTTACGGTAGGTCGCGGAGCAGTCAATGTGCAGCCAGCCTTCGTGATAGTTTTCCACGAAATGAGACAGGAAGCCTGCCGCGGTGCTGGCACCCGCCGGGAATGCCGCGCTGGCGGTATTGTTCAGCTCAGCAAAGTTGGACGGCAGCTGATTGCGGTGGAATTCCGCCAGCGGCAGACGCCAGAACGGCTCGTTTTCCGCCGCCGCACTAGCCATCAGGCGTGCAGCCAGTTTGTCATCGAAGCTGAACAGTGCGTGGTAGTCGTTACCCAGCGCCGTTTTCGCCGCACCGGTCAGCGTTGCCGCATCGATAATCAGCTCTGGCTTCTGTGCACAGGCGTCGATCAGGCCATCGGCCAACACCAGACGGCCTTCGGCGTCGGTATTCATCACTTCGACCTTTTTGCCGTTGCGATAGCTAATGATGTCGCCCAGTTTGAAAGCGTTGCCGCTGACCATGTTGTCAGCACAGCACAGGTACAGCTTCACGCGTTTGTTCAGGCCACGGGTAATGGCGAATGCCAGTGCACCGGTCACCAGCGCCGCGCCGCCCATGTCGGACTTCATGGAGTCCATGAACGCGCTTTGCTTAAGGCTGTAACCGCCGGTATCAAAGGTAATGCCTTTGCCCACGAGGCAGGCGTAAACCGGCGCGTTGGCATCACCGGTTGGGTTGTAATCCAGCGCCAGCAGCACCGGTGGACGGTCTGAACCACGGCCAACGGTGTGAATCCCCATGTAGCCCTGCTCGCGCAGATCTTCGCCTTTGGTGATGCGGTAATGCACGTTGTCACAGCCAAAGCGGCACAGCAGGTCAACCGCACGCGCGGCCAGTTGCTCTGGGCCCAGTTCTTCGGCAGACGCGTTGATGGTGTCACGCACCCAGTCAACGATCGCCAGACGGTTATCGAGTTCGCTTTTCTGTGCATCATCCAGTGACGCCCAGTCGACGTTACGGCTGCCTTTCGGCCCTTTGTAACCGGCCCAGAAAGCCCAGCTGCGCTCGGTATCCCAGCCTTCGCCCGCCAACGCAACATGCTTAATGCCCATGCCGTCAATTTTACGCGCCGCGCGCTGAATCAAACCGGCATCGTCTTTGCCGTTCAGGTGCAGGGTGATACCGTCGTTATTAATGCTATAAGTGGCTTTTTCGCCCCAGCGCGCATCGGCAGGCTGGGTCGACAGCGTAATCTTCATCGCTTCGGTCATTGTCTTATCCTTATTGAGCAAACGGGCCGCCAGAGGCAGCCCTTAAGATCATTTCGTTAAATGATTTGCGTTGCAGGAAGATGGCAAGAGAGAACATCCCCAGGAGCATAGCCTGACTATGTGACTGGGGTGTTTGAGTGCAGCCAGCGCACCTGCGGCGTGAATCATGACGCGAAAATTATTCTGCTTCGTCTAACCAGACTAACAGAATCGCCTCGAGAATTTTTTCATTGGATGCGTTGGGATCATCCTCAAAGTCTTCCAGAGCGCAAATCCACTGATGCATATCTGTGAAGCGGACGGTTTTCGGATCGGTGTCCGGATACGCATCGTACAATGCTTCGCCGATTTCACGGCTGTCGGTCCATTTTAGCGCCATAATCAGTGCTCGCGTGCGTGGTTGATGGTGTAACGTGGCATCTCGACCACCAGATCTTCATCGGTGACGCGCGCCTGACAGCTTAAGCGGCTTTCCGGCTCCAGACCCCAGGCTTTGTCGAGCATGTCATCTTCGTCTTCGGTACTTTCCGGTAGCGAATCGAAGCCTTCACGAACCACGCAGTGGCACGTCGTGCAGGCACAGGATTTTTCACAGGCGTGTTCAATCTCGATCCCGTTGCGCAGGGCAACGTCCAGAATGGTTTCACCGCTTTTCGCTTCCAGAACTGCGCCATCCGGACAGAGATCCTGATGTGGCAGAAAAACAATCTTTGGCATATTAAACCTCGTCCACGGACTGGCCTTTCAGCGCTTTACGGACCGACTGGTCCATACGGCGTGCGGCAAATTCCTGGGTTTGTGTGTCGATATTTTTAATGGCTTCTTTTATGGCATCGGCATCATCACCAACGGCGGCTTTCTGCAGAGCAGAAACACCGTCGTCAATTGCCTGGCGTTCTTCAACGCTGAGCAGCGCGGCATCGGCTGCCAGTGCGCTGTTCAGACTTTCCAGCACGCGAGCCGCTTCCACTTTTTGCTCAGCAAGCATGCGCGCCTGGACGTCATGTTCGGCAAAACTCATCGAGTCTTTGATCATGGTGGCGATTTCATTATCGCTCAGACCATAAGACGGTTTCACCTGAATAGAGGCTTCCACGCCGGTGGATTTTTCCATCGCCGTGACGCTCAGCAGGCCGTCAGCATCCACCTGGAAAGTGACGCGAATATGCGCCCCGCCCGCGGGCATCGCCGGAATACCGCGCAGCGCAAAACGCGCCAAAGAGCGGCAATCTTGCACCAGCTCGCGCTCGCCCTGCATCACGTGGATAGACATCGCGGTCTGGCCGTCTTTAAAGGTGGTGAACTCCTGCGCACGCGCCACCGGAATGGTGGTGTTACGCGGGATGACTTTCTCCACCAGGCCGCCCATGGTCTCAAGACCCAGCGACAACGGGATCACATCCAGCAGCAGCATTTCACTGTCCGGCTTGTTACCGACCAGAATATCTGCCTGAATCGCTGCGCCAATAGCGACCACTTTATCAGGGTCGATAGAGGTCAGCGGCGTGCGGCCAAAGAATTCGCCGACGCGCTCACGCACTAACGGCACGCGGGTTGAACCGCCCACCATGACCACGTCTTTCACCTCTTCGTTTTCAACGCCCGCATCTTTCAGCGCGCGACGACAGGCCAGCAGCGTGCGTTTAACCAGCGCAGAAATCAGCTCGTTGAACTGCTCACGAGTGATGTCGCCCTGCCAGCCAGCCACGTCAACACGAACGCGGTCGGCATCGCTGAGGGCAATTTTAGCGGCAATAGCGGCGTCTAACAGTTCGCGCTGTACACGGTTGTCGGAACGATCGGCAATCCCGGCCTGTTCACGGATGAAATCCGCCAGCAGATGGTCGAAGTCGTCGCCGCCGAGGGCTGAATCGCCGCCGGTCGCTAGCACTTCGAATACACCGCGGCTGAGGCGCAGAATAGAAATATCAAAGGTCCCGCCGCCAAGATCATAAACGGCAATGACGCCTTCTTGACCGGAATCCAGACCGTAGGCGATAGCCGCAGCCGTCGGCTCATTCAGCAAACGCAGTACGTGCAGACCCGCCAGACGCGCAGCGTCTTTGGTGCCCTGACGCTGTGCGTCATCGAAATAAGCCGGAACGGTGATCACCACGCCATCGAGTTCGCCTTCCAGCGTTTCGGTCGCACGGGCAGACAGGGCTTTGAGGATATCCGCGGAGATACGAATCGGGTTCAGCAAACCGGCGTTGGTCGCCAGCATCGGCAGGCCGTTTTCGCTGGCCTGGAGCTGATAAGGTAGATGCGGATAGCGCGCCTGCACATCGGCAAGCGAACGGCCCATCAGACGTTTTACGGAGCTGATGGTGTTGACCGGATCCAGCGCGGCATTGGTGCGAGCATCGTAGCCCACGTCATGTCCCTGCGCCTGGTAATGCACGACTGAGGGCAGCAGATGGCGGCCCTGGCTATCGGCCAATGTTTCAGCCTGACCGCTACGCACGGTAGCGACCAGTGAATTGGTGGTGCCTAAGTCGATGCCCGCCGCCAGACGACGCTGGTGCGGCGCGGCACTCAGGCCAGGCTCACTGATTTGTAATAAGGCCATAGTAATTACGCTTCCAGAATCAAAAATCGAGCAGCTTTTCTTCGAGTTGTTCTGCTGAGCTGCGCAGTTTATCGAGAAAACGCAGTTTACGCACGGTATCCGCCGCGCTATCCCACGTTTCATTATCGAGTTGCGCGACCATCTGCTGATGGCGCGTGTCAAACATGCCTTTCACGCGACGCATAAACGCGTCCAGACGCTCGCTATCCTTGGCGCGGTCAATCTCATCGAGCTCTTCACGCAGCTCCAGCTGTTCCATCAGGAACGCCGTATCGCGCACCGTGTGCTGCTCGCTCGCCAAATCAAAACCGTGCAGTGACAGCAGATATTCCGCGCGCGTCAGCGGGTGGCGCAAAGTTTGCCACGCCTGATTAATGGTCGCGGATTGCTGCACCGAAGCAAGCTGGTCGGCGGAAGAGTGGCTGGCGAATTTGTCCGGATGGAACTGGCGCTGTAAATCCTGAAAGCGCGTCGCGAGCTGCTGGCTATCGAGGTGATAAGAGGCAGGCAGGCCAAAGAGAGTGAAGTAGTCCATAGCTATCTCTGAAAAAGCAAACCCCACAAGTAGCGTGGCCACCGTGGGGTTATCTTACGCGTGATTAAACGTGGAAGCTTTCGCCGCAACCGCACTCATCTTTAACGTTCGGGTTAGTAAATTTAAACCCTTCGTTGAGGCCTTCTTTTACGAAGTCCAGTTCAGTGCCGTTGAGGAACTGCAGGCTTTTGCCATCGACCACAACCTTCACGCCTTTGTCTTCAAACACCGTGTCTTCGGCGTCCGGTTGATCGACAAATTCCAGCACGTAGGCCATACCAGAGCAACCGGAAGTCCGCACACCCAGACGCAGACCGAAGCCTTTGCCACGGTTGGACAGGAAGGAACTGACTCGTGCAGCAGCGCTGTCGCTTAGGGTTATCGACATAAAAAACCTCAGATCTTATTTAGCTTCACGTTTGCTTTTATAGTCCGCAATGGCGGCTTTGATCGCGTCTTCTGCCAGGATAGAACAGTGAATTTTCACCGGTGGCAGTTCGAGTTCTTCGGCAATATCGGTGTTCTTGATAGCCTGTGCTTCGTCCAGGGATTTCCCCTTCACCCACTCGGTCACGAGGGAGCTGGACGCGATAGCAGAACCGCAGCCGTAGGTTTTGAAGCGCGCGTCCTCAATGATACCTTCATTGTTGACTTTAATCTGCAACTTCATCACGTCGCCGCAGGCCGGTGCGCCGACCATGCCGCTACCGACGCTATCGTCGCTGTTGTCAAACGAGCCGACGTTGCGTGGATTCTCGTAATGATCGATAACTTTTTCGCTGTAAGCCATGATGAATTCTCCTTATGGGGTTCCGATTAGTGATGCGACCATTCGATGCTGTTGATATCCACGCCCTGCTTGAACATATCCCACAGTGGAGAGAGTTCACGCAGACGACCGATGGATTTCTGTACCAGCGCGATGGTGTAGTCGATCTCTTCTTCGGTAGTAAAACGACCTAAAGAGAAACGGATGGAGCTGTGTGCCAGCTCGTCAGTCATGCCCAGCGCACGCAGGACGTAAGACGGCTCGAGGCTCGCAGACGTACAGGCGGAACCGGAAGACACGGCCAGGTCTTTCAGGGCCATGATCAGTGACTCGCCTTCAACGTAGTTAAAGCTGACGTTGAGAATGTTTGGCACGCCCTGCTCAAGGTCACCGTTCAGGTAAACCTCTTCCATGTCTTTTACGCCTTCCCACAGACGGTTACGCAGAGTGCGCAGACGCGCCATCTCGGTTTCCATCTCTTCTTTGGCAATGCGATACGCTTCACCCATGCCCACAATCTGGTGCACTGGCAGAGTACCGGAACGCATACCGCGTTCGTGACCGCCGCCGTGGATCTGCGCTTCGATACGAATACGGGGTTTACGACGCACATACAGCGCGCCGATGCCTTTCGGGCCGTAGATTTTGTGACCAGAGAAGGACATCAGGTCAACTTTCAGCTGGCTCAGATCGATAGGCAGTTTGCCCACGCTCTGGGTCGCATCAACGTGGTAGATAATACCGCGTGAACGGCACAGTTCGCCGATAGTCGCGATATCCTGCACCACGCCGATTTCGTTATTCACGTGCATGATGGAAACGAGGACGGTGTCATCACGCATCGCCGCTTCAAGTTCTTTGAGATCAATAATACCGTTGCGCTGCGGGGCGAGGTAAGTCACTTCAAACCCTTCACGCTCCAGCTGACGACAGGTGTCGAGAACCGCTTTGTGCTCGGTTTTGCTGGTGATGACGTGCTTGCCTTTTTTCTGGTAGAAGTTGGCCGCACCTTTAATTGCCAGGTTGTCAGATTCGGTCGCACCAGAGGTAAAGACGATTTCGCGTGGGTCAGCGCCCACCAGCTCTGCAATCTGATTACGGGCGATATCTACCGCCTCTTCAGCATGCCAGCCAAAACGGTGTGAACGGGAAGCCGGGTTACCAAAGTTTCCGTCCAGGGTAAGGCACTGCATCATCTTCTCGGCAACACGCGGGTCCACCGGCGTGGTTGCGGAGTAGTCGAGATAAATCGGTAATTTCATTGCTCTTAAACTCCGTACATCACTCAATGCAATGAACCAGGCAAACCGGCTGGATGTACGACCGTGTTTACGGGGCTTAGCGCCCCGGCCTGATTCTGAAATTCTATTATTATATTTACCCAAATCGTTCGTGTTGCAGCAAGGCGGCAAACTTGAGAGTCCCCAGGAGCTTACATCAAGTAAGTGACTGGGGCGAGCAAGTGCGGCCAACGCAGTTGCAGCCCGAAAGATGATGGGTAAATTATGCGCGCAATTTGACGTCGATTGAGTCTTGACCGCGGGTACTACGATGGGACTCTTGCGTGTGCTGACGGTCAGAGACATCCAGCACTTCCTGGTTATTCACCAGCTCACCCAAGGTGATGTTATTCAGGAAACCGGTCAGGCGATCGCTCAGATCGCGCCACAGTGCGTGGGTCAGGCATTTATCGCCGCCCTGGCAGCCGCCTTTACCCTGACAACGGGTGGCGTCTACGGATTCATCGACTGCGCTGATCACTTCGCCAACGGCGATGCTACCGGCTTCTTTACCCAACAGATAACCGCCGCCCGGGCCACGTACGCTGGACACCAGTCCATTTTTACGCAGGCGGGAGAACAGCTGTTCCAGGTAGGAAAGTGAAATTCCCTGACGTTCAGAAATATCGGCCAACGGAACCGGGCCCGATTCGGAGTTGAGCGCAACGTCCAGCATCGCGGTCACGGCATAACGCCCTTTAGATGTCAGTCTCATGTCTTACTTAACCTCAAACTCGCCCCTGCCCGGGGTTGTTATTAAAATGTATGTATTGCATAGCAGGGGCAAGTCTGACATTCCCGACTAAAACAGTCAACTATTTACCCGACTGTTTTAGTCAAGTATTTAACCTTCCGTGCGCTCTCGATTTTCAGGCATATTTTGCCTGGTGCCGCTGCGCTTGCGCAGGCCGACGAAATCGAACCGCAGCCCCGGTCAGCGCAGTGCCACCGGGCAACAGTTACGGCTATTTATTCTTCTGTTCAATCGACGCCAGAATGCCGCGCAGGATGTTCAACTCCTGGCTTTCCGGGCGAGCACGGGTAAACAGACGACGCAGTTTGTTCATCACCTGACCCGGATGGTCGGCGCGGATAAAACCGGTCGACAGCAGGGTTTGTTCGAGATGGCCGTAGAAACGTTCCAGATCGTCGACCAGCGGATAAGCCACGTCGTCTTCCGCTGTGACGCTTTCGGTTTTTTCCTGGGCGGCCAGCCATGCCATACGCACTTCGTAGGCAATCACCTGCACCGCCATCGCCAGGTTCAGCGAGCTGTATTCTGGGTTCGCAGCAATCGCCACGTGATAGTGGCACTTTTGCAGTTCATCGTTGGTCAGGCCCACGCGTTCGCGGCCAAATACCAATGCGACCGGCGCCTGAGCGGCTTCGCCCACGCTTTTCAGCCCACATTCACGCGGGTCGAGCATCGGCCACGGCAGCGTACGGGAGCGGGCGCTGGTGCCAACCACCAGGCTACAGCCTGCCAGCGCGTCATCGAGGGTATCGACAATTTGCGCGTTGCCAATCACATCGCTGGCACCGGCAGCCAGAGCGATAGCCTGAGAGTCAGGCTTCACCAGCGGATTGACCAGCCAGAGGTTAGTTAACCCCATGGTTTTCATCGCGCGGGCCACGGAGCCCATGTTGCCAGTGTGGGAAGTTTCTACCAGTACGATTCGAATATTTTGCAGCATTGTCATTCTTCGGCTAAAGATTATTCATCCATATTATCATAAAGCGAAGACAGAAACCGAATTCGCTGCTATGATGTGCGCCGTTTTTCCCGTTCTTTAACATCCAGTGAGAGTGACCGATGCAACATCCTATGTTGACCATCGCCGTGCGCGCAGCGCGCAAGGCGGGTAATGTTATTGCCAAGCACTACGAGACACCCGATTCCGTAGAAACCAGCCAGAAAGGCAGCAATGACTTCGTGACGAATGTCGATAAAGCCGCAGAAGCGATTATTATCGAAACTATCCGTAAATCTTACCCGCAGCACACTATTATCGCCGAAGAGTCTGGCGAAGTAGCAGGCGAAGATCAGGATGTTCAATGGGTTATCGATCCACTGGATGGCACCACCAACTTCGTAAAACGTCTTCCTCATTTCTCTGTATCCATCGCCGTACGCATTAAAGGCCGTACTGAAGTGGCTGTGGTTTACGATCCAATGCGTAACGAACTGTTCACGGCGACCCGCGGTCAGGGCGCACAGCTGAACGGCTACCGCCTGCGCGGCACCAACGCCCGCGATCTGGACGGTACCATTCTGGCGACCGGCTTCCCGTTCAAAGCGAAGCAGCACGCTCCGGCTTATATGAATATTCTGGGTAAACTGTTCACCGAGTGCGCTGACTTCCGCCGCTCCGGTTCCGCTGCGCTGGACCTGGCCTATGTGGCTGCGGGCCGCGTTGACGGTTACTTCGAACTGGGCCTGAAGCCGTGGGATTTCGCGGCGGGCGAGCTGATTGCACGTGAAGCCGGTGCGCTGGTCTGTGATTTCACTGGCGGTCATAACTTCATGTCTACCGGTAACATCGTGGCAGGTAACCCACGCGTCGTGAAAGCGATGCTGGCGAGCATGCGTGACGAACTGAGCGAAGCGCTGAAGCGCTAATTCGGTTTGTTAAGCCCGGTGGCGCTCGCGCTCACCGGGCCTACGCGCCCCATAGGCCAGTTCAGCGCCATCCGGCAACCTCAAAACGGCCGCAATCCCCTGCCCTCCGGCACCGCACTGAACCACATCACCACCGCCGCAACCACCAGTACCGCGCCACCCGCAAATGCCAGCGTTGTCCAGCCAATTTGCCGCCACATGACCGGCGCACGATTACCACTCAAACGCACCGCCAACTGACGGAAACTGTGTACCAACAGCGCCAGCGATGAAATGGTTATCGATGTGCCCGCCGCCATGGCTAACGCTGACGCTACGCCCCAGCTAAACACCCCAATTACCTTACTGAACAGCAGCACCATAATCGCCCCGGAACAGGGCCGCATCCCCATCGACAGCACAATGACCAACCGCGCGCGCCAGTCGTTGCCGCTCTCCATTTGTTTTGGGTCAGGCAGATGCTGATGCCCACAGCCACAGTGGGCATGATGTTCATGGTGCGGCGTAAAAGCGGTAAACGTTGGTTTGCGTAAAATCTGACGTAACTTTTTCAGTGCCCGCCAGCACAACAAAAAACCCAGCACGCCGACCAACGCATAGCTGCCCTTCTCCAGCCAGAAACTGCTGAGATGCAGTTGGCGCGCAGGTAACGCCAGCAGCGTCAGCACCACAACCACCAGAGCAATCGCCACCAGCCCTTGTAATAAGGACGCCATTAGCGTCAGGCCGATACTCGATTTCAGCTTCGATGGATGTGTTGCAAGCCAGGTGGTGATGACCACTTTTCCGTGCCCCGGCCCGAGCGCGTGCAGCACGCCGTAGATAAAACTGAACGCCAGCAGCGATCCACCTGCTTGGGTCGAATTTTCTGCCACCGCCTGCAACAGGCCACTCATCTGCTGATTAAGCTCACGCTGCCAGATAATGCTTTTCAACAATACCTGCGGCCAGGCGTGCCATAGCCAGACACCGCCCGCCAACGCCACAATCAGAAACAGCAGCAGCGGCCAGAGCTGTAACCAGCGGCGCGAGTGCCTGGTTACTGGAAATATTACGGACATGTCAGCGTCACCTGTTGAGCAAACTGTTTACCTAAATCCATATCCTCGGGCGGCGCATCGGCCTTATCGAGCGACAGCGCGTAGGCCGTCAAATCTTCATTAGGTTTCGGCGTGTGCAGACTGAGTTTGCAGCCTTGTGGTGCATCGTCGGGCAGCGTGACGAAAGCGTCTTTGTCGTAATGCATATCGACAAAATAGGTCGGGTCGAAGGTGGAAAACTGATATGTCTGCCCGGCGAGTGGCTGCGGTGCGGCGAGTGGCAGCGTAAACGTCAGCACCGCTTTATGCCCTTCGCGGGAAAGCCCGTAAGTCGTCGGGCGATTTTCAAATTTCACCTTCTGCTTACCGTGCCAGAACTCGGTGAAATAGTGCTGCCCAAGAACGTTGGCCATGACTTCGGCCGCCAGCCGTTTCCAGACCTCATCCCCCGGTTTGGCGTTACCCGCGTCATAGAGCAAGTCTGCGGAAGTGAGTTCATCCATCGTCCAGCGCATATTAATGGCGGTCAATTGCCCGCCGCTCGCCACCAGCTGGCTTTGCATGCTGATAAAACTGTGCGGGTGCGCTGACGCCTGCCACGATAAAAGCGCGCCAAAAGCCAGAACCATGCCCGGTTTCACTCTCGTCATTGCATCCTCAGTGAAAAATTCTGTGACCGACCCCAGCATTCCTTGCGCAAAGGCGTCCCGTCTGGCTTTCACGCCGTCATCCTTTAGCTATTCTTATCAAAAACCTTTCTGGAACCTGACAGATGATGACCGTGCTTGAACCGCCATCTGTGCTTTCCAGTCCACAGCGCCGCTGCCAGATTCTGCTGATGCTGTATCTGCCAGGGCAGTCCGTGACGCCGGAGGCGATAGGCCGGGTGAACAACGTTGATGACGCTGTCGCCCGCCAGGATATCGCCGAAATAGGTCACGTCATCCAGCGCTATCACCGACTCAACATCGTGACGCTTGCAGACGGCAGCTACCGGATTGAAGGCACCACACTTGACCAGCGCTTATGCCTGATCCACTGGCTGCGCCGTGCCCTGCGGCTGTGCCCAGGTTTTATTCACGGGCAGTTTACCCCATCCCTCAAAACGCAGCTTAAACAATCGGGTATCTCGCGGATCCTGTATGACGATACCAACCTTCGGGCGCTGGTCAATCGCTGCGGGCAAAATCTTCAACGCCAGTTCGACAGCCGCGATGCCGCCTTTCTCAGCCTGTATCTGCAATATTGCCTGCTGCAACAACAGCCGCAGCAATCTCCGGTGTTTAACGACGGGCAGCGCAAATGGGCGCAGGCCAGCGCAGAGTATCAGGTGGCGGCAGAAATTGCCCGGCACTGGCAGCGTCGGACCCTGAAAAACGCCCATCCTGACGAGCATCTGTTTCTCGCCATGCTGTTCATGATGCTGAAAGTGCCGGACCCGAAACGTGACCATCACACCCAGGAAGTGCGGCTCTATCGCAGTATCAACCAGTTGATTGACCGCTTCCAGCAGCTTTCCGGGCGGCAGTTCAGCGACCGTCGCGGGCTGCGCGACCAGCTGTATGTGCATCTGGCGCAGGCGATTAACCGTTGCCTGTACGGCGTCGGGATTGATAACAGCCTGCCGGAAGAGGTGCAGCGCCTTTATCCGCGCCTGATGCGCACCACTCAACAGGCACTGACCGAGTTTGAATCACACTATGCGCTGCGTATTTCTGATGAGGAGATGGGCCTGATTGCAGTGATTTTTGGCGCATGGCTGATGCAGGAAAGTGACCTGCAAGAAAAGCAGGTGCTGCTGCTGACTGGAGACAATCCGCAGCTTGAACAGGAAATCGAACAGCAACTGCGCGAACTGACGCTGTTGCCGCTGAACATCAAATACCAGACGCTGCACGCTTTCGAGAAAGAAGGAGCCCCAAAGGGCGTGGCGCTGATCATCACACCCTACACGCTCGCCCTGCCGCTGTTTTCCCCGCCGCTTATCCACGCCGGGGAGCCGCTCAGCGAGCGGCAGCGGCAGCATATTTGTCAGATGCTGGAAGCGCCTGGCTGAGCGGTCACTTTCGGTCGGATAAACATTGCGGGGATCGCCAGCAGCGCCATCACCCAGAACACGCCCTGGTGCAGGTGCTGATACAGGAATCCGGCGAAGACGGTCATGATGGCGATGCTGCCGCCCATCGCGACGGCGGAATAGACCGCCTGCAGACGGATCACTTCGCTACCCTGACGGGCGGAAATGTAGCGCATCGCTGCCAGATGACAGACAGTGAAGGTGCCGCAGTGTAGGATTTGCGCGACGATAAGCCACGGCAATTCCGTCGTCCAGCCCATGATGCCCCAGCGGATCAGCCCGCAGAATGCCGAAAGCAGCAATAAATCCCTTGCGCCAAAACGGCGGAACACTTTCTTGCTGACCGCGAAAAGTACCACTTCCGCTACGACGCCCAGTGACCACAAATAACCTACTGCCGAGGCGGAATACCCTGCCCCCTGCCAGTATATGGCGCTAAAGCCGTAATACGCCGCATGCGCGCCCTGTAACAGACACACGCAGGCCAGAAAACGCCAGCTTTGCGACACCAGAGATCGCCACGCGGGCCAGCCTGCGCTTTCCTCATGATGCCGGACTTCACCCTGCGGCTGAATCGACGGGGTAATCATCATGCCAATCAGCATGGAGGTAATGCCGATACTGAGCAGCGCCAGGATCGCGTGATAGTCGAACAGGCTCACCAGTTTGCCGGTCAGCGCCGAGCCAATCACGAAGGCAATCGAGCCCCACAGACGCACGCGACCGTAGTCCATGGTTATCTGTTTTTGCCACGTATTCGCCAGCGCATCCGTCAGCGGAACCAGCGGTGAGAAGAACAGGTTGAAGCCCACCATCATCGCCATCAGCCACGTCACTTTGGTGCCAGCCCAGAAGGCGAGCACGAACAGCAGCGACAGTAACGCCAGAATCCGTAACGCGCGGATTAAGCGTGACGGGTCACTGACCCGAGGCGCAATCAGTAAGCTGCCGAGGAAGCGCGCCACCAGACCCGCACCGAGCAGCACGCCGATGGTTTCCGGCGTCAGGCCCGTTCCGGCCAGCCACACGCTCCAGAAAGGTAAGAAAATGCCGTAGCTAAAGAAGTAGGTAAAATAACTGAGCGCCAGCCAGCGCGTGGAATGCAAGACCATGATTCCCTCCGAAATGGTGGCGCTAGTCTGGCGGCAAACGCAACGGCTGGCAAGTAGGCTTAACAATTCCCTAACAACTATTGGCCTGATTTACGAGGATGCTCGTAGAAAATCGCCATGTTTCTTTTGGCATTAACAGCACCAACCCCGGCTGCCCCGGCATTCGATGGGCATTCACCGGATGCGTTTGTGGTTCAAGACAAATAAACGGCTCACCCGGCATCCGAAACAGCATCAGCCAAGTCGTCGGAGCGCAAAGCGTGACGGTCATCTGCTCATGCATTATCGTCGCCCTGCCATTCCAGCCGGAATAACAGACGTTCAGCCAGTCCTGCGTGCCGTATTGCGCCTCGCTGAAATTCGCGACAGCGGGCAGATTATCGGTCCAGGCCAGCGGCAAATGTGACGGCCCTTCAGGCCAGTAGCCGCTGGCGGAAAACTGGATCCGGCTCTGCGGCGTAAAGTGGAAAAACGGATGCACGCCGCCACCGTAGAGCATGGGCATTTCACCGAGATGCGTCAGCGCGAGTTCAATCTCGAGCGCGTTACTCTGCAACCGGTAAACCAATTCGGCCTGATAATCAAAACCGCAGACGTGACGCTGACGCAGCCCTAAAACACAGCCTTCGTCACTTTGTTCCACCACGTGCCAGGGTGCCAGCCAGCCGTCGCCGTGGAGGAAAAACTGCGCATCTGCCGGGCTGTCAGGCAACGTAAATTCACGCCCGCGTAGAGTAAAGCGGTTATTCTCTACCCTGTTCGCCAGCGGCAACATGGGAAACAATCCGCAGTCGCCGGGTGACATCCCCTTCCCGGCCCGCAGCACCGGTTGCTGGTAGTCCAGCGAATCCAGGCTCAGCACGCTCCCGCCTTTGGGAGAGATACACATCCGCAGATGCGTATTTTCCAGCCACAGGTTATCCGTCATCCGTTTGCCCTCCGTGCATTTGCATTCAGCACCATGAGTAATAGGTGCCCGGCATTTTCGCGCCGGGCCAATGGGTTATTTCAGAATGCCGGCGGTGAAGGCATGACGAATCAGGTGCGCTTTGTCATGCGCCGGATTCAGCTTCAGCAACGCCTCAAGGGCCTGATTGCCTTGCGCCGTCTGGCCTTTACCGAGATGGCCGAGGGCATCAATAAACAGACAGTGCTGTTGGTGGCGCTTCTGCGGGTTTTCGTCCAGGGCCAGTAAATCAGGCAGTGAGACGGCGAAGAAATCGGCTTCAGGGATAACGTCACGCTGTGCGGCGAGCCCATCGTGAAAACGCTGGAAAAGCGTTAACGCTTGCGACTCATCCCCAAGCGCACGCCTCGCCATCCCTTGCCAGAACAGATAATCCACAGGCTGGTCGTTGTAATATCGACCGGCATCCAGTTGCGATTCACCCAGCGTGGCCTGGTTGAAGCAGCGCTGTGCCTCCGCGCTGTCGCCCTGCGTCGCGGCACACACGCCGAGCAGATACCAGATATCGTTATCGGTCTGACCGGGCAGACGCCCTTCGCCGAGGTTATGTGGATAATGGAGCGCCTGATGTAGCAATACCGCAGCTTTCGAAGGATCAGCGTATTGCAAAGTCTCCAGCGCCCGGTGTATCTGGTTGAGCAGATACTGTCCGGTGATTTTGCCCTCGCCGCCCTCCCAGGGATGGAACACCCGATCGCGCAGGATGTCCGCCGCCTGCGACCAGTGCCCGCTGGCATGCCACACACTCAGCAGTTCGGCGGTCAGATCGTCACGTTTAAATACCACGCTCTGACGAGGCTCGAGCCGCGCCAGTCTCGCTTCCACCGACGACGCATTGAGCTTGACCAGGCAGTCGAGTTCAAACAGAAAACGGGCGTTATCCGGTTCCAGCTCTACCGCACACGTCAGATAGCGCTGCGCCGTGGCCGCGTCCTGACATTTGTTCCAGTGATAAATCCCGAGCAGACGATGGGCCGGAGCAAAATCGGGCTCCTGACGCAGGGTTTGCTGCCAGCAGCCGATGGCCTCGTCATAACGACGTTTGCTGTACCAGAAGCAGCCCAACAGATAGCTGGCAAAGGCGTCGTCGGTTAACTGTTGCAACAGCTGAATTTCATCCAGCGTGTTCGGGAAACGCACCCGGCGGGCAAAGCAGTCGCGGGCCCGTTGCAGGTAAGGCTGGCGGTCTGCATTCAGCGCGGCGCGCCACAGCATCGGTAGGGTTTCCTGGCTGTCGAGAACCTCCAGCAGTTTGCGGGCGTCCTCTTTTTGTCCCAGCGACAGCAGCCAGCCCGCGAGATAGCTGGCATTGATACCGCGCCGCCCGGTAACCTGACGCAGCCTGTCGCGGGAGTCGTCATCTTTACGAACCGCCCAGCGCGCATAGTGCAGGGGATAGCTCAGCGGATGCGAAACCAGCTGGGCGTCAATCCACGAAAGCGCCTCTTCATTGCGCCCACACTTCGCCAGCGCCAGCGCTTTCAGGCCCATCGCCAGATTATTGCCGCCGTTAAACAGCAGGCTCTGCTCGACCTTGACCAGCGCATCGGCGTTATCGCCCTTTTTCATCGCCAGACGCGCCAGCCCCCAGTACGCGCCATCGCGACAGGTGCCGCTCCAGCTGGCTTTGTAATAGTGACCCCAGGCCTGCGAGTCCTCGCCCTGCCGCTCCAACGCGCTGGCAAGCAGCATGCTGGCTTCACCGTCGCGCGGGTTTTTGTTCAGCTGATGCGCGCGCGCCAGTGCGGCTTGCGCACAGCGTTGTGCGCCCTGCCAGTCGGCAGCGTTGAGCAGCAAGGTGCCCAGCGCGACGTTATTCCGATAATCCTGCGGGTCAATCTCCAGCGCCCGGCGATAGTAATCCGCCGCGTGTCGGCTGGCGTGGTTGTACTGCTCAAGATGTTGGCCGATAAAGTAAAGCGCGTCCGGGCTGGTCAATTCTTCCGGCATCAGCGGCGCCTCGGCGGCGTCCGGCAGCGGCGTTTCCCCGGCAATATGTTCGTCGTAAGCCAGCAGAGTGTGACCTGCCGCATCGCTGACCGTCAGCGTCAGGCGCTGCGGCCCAACATCAGGCAACGTATGCTGCCAGCTCTGGCCCGGTGCGAGGGAAATGACCGTTTCCCACAGCGGCGCCCCGTCTGCGCTCAACACCACGTTTACCTCGTTCAGCGGAGCCACCGCGTAAACGCCAAGCTGCAGCTGCGAATTTTCACGTTCCAGTTTGATGGCGAGCGTCGCACTGGCGTTATGTACGCGACCTAACCCGCTGTAAGGCAGGAAGTACTGCACGAACACTTTTTCTTCATAGGGCGCAAGCCAGGTAAAATCAGGCTGGTTATCGGTGAACACGCCGGTCATCAGCTCAATGTAGGGGCCGTTTTCATCGGTCAGATTGCGATCCCAGGCCTGACCGAAATCGCCGTAGCCCCAGCTCCACTGCTTTTTACCCGGCGAGATTTGGTGATCAGCGACGTGCAGCAAGCCACCCTGCTCGCCGTGATGCCAGGCACCGACAAAATCGTATTCCGATTTTTCCGCCATATACGACGTCGGCACCGGGACGTTTTTATAACGCGAAATATCGACACCCGCCGAGTAGTCAACTTTGTAGTAGGTGCCGGTCGCAATCGGGAATGCAGAAACGGCGCGCTTGCCATGGTCGAATACGGCGGTCACATCCGGAGGGAAAATGCTCTGATGCTCCTCGCCGCCTTTTACCGCCGGGTTAGCCCACCACAGGAAATGGCGCGGCGTGGCGTTGCCGTTGAAGACTTTGCCGGTAATTTCCACCAACGCACGATCAGGATAAAGCCTGAAACCGGCCATCACCTGCAGGCCGCGCATCGGCTCGACTTCCCCGAGCCACACGGTTTGCTCGCCGTTATCACCTTGCTGAATAGAAACGTCAACCGGCATAAAGGTGGTTGGGCGGTGATGCTGCGGCCAGTTGAACTCGATCCCACCGGAAATCCACGGCCCCAACAGGCCCACCAGCGCCGGTTTGACCACTTCGTTGTAGTAGACAAAATCGCGCCCGTTGATTTTGTCGTACGCGCGATGAATACGTCCACCCAGTTCTGGCAACAGCAGGATGCGGATGAAGTCGTTTTCCATCCAGACGGCCTGATAGTCACGCATTTCCTTGCACCCGGTCAGCGTGTCGATGACGCCATAGGGATATACCGCGCCAGACGAGCCCTGATAAACCCTGTTTTCAAGAAACATCGGATTGGGATCTTCCGCGCCGAGAGTCCAGGTGGGAAGGCTAAGCGTTTCCTGCCAGACGTTGACGACTCCGTACATAACCATTCTCCAGTAAATAAATGATAGTGAATGAGGGAATGGCGACAGTTTGAAGGAGGTGATTATGATTTAATCGCTTGATGCTCACGCAATATAGTTAACGAGGTTTAGTGAAATGCAGGGATCAGGTCTGAATAATCAGCGCGTCCGCCAGATTAACCGGCAAACTCTGCTGAAACTGGTCTGGCAACATAAGCGGTTGAGTAAATCGCAGTTTGCCCAGCATACCGGGCTGTCGATTCCGGCCGTCAGCAAGATCCTCGACGAACTGGTTGCCGACGGCAGGCTGAACCATTCCAGCGAAAACCTGAGCTGCCGTGGGCTCAACGGCGGCAGCTATCAAATTCCGCCCGACGGCGATTATATTCTGTGCATGAATATCACCCCGACCAGTATCGAAAGCCAACTCTGCAACGCACAACTTTCGGCACTCGGCGAATTTGAACGCCACGCGATCAACGTTCCCACTCCGCAGGCGCTGCTGGCGGCTATTGAAGCCGTCTGGCAAAGCCAAAGCAAAAGCTGGCCGGGCAAAACACTCAATCTTGCGCTCGGCATTCACGGTCAGGTCGACCCGGTTACCGGCGTTTCACAGACCATGCCGCAGGCGCCGTGGCGTGAAAACCTCCAAATCAAGTATCTGCTCGAGGAAAAACTCGGGGTAACGGTGCGGCTGGACAACGACTGCGTGATGCTGGCGCTGGCTGAAAAATGGCAAAACCTGGGGAACCGGGAAGACTTTTGCGTGATTAACGTCGATTACGGCATCGGCTCGTCGTTCGTGATTAACCGGCAAATCTATCGCGGGAATTTATACGGCAGCGGACAAATTGGGCATACCATCGTTAACCCCGACGGCCCACTTTGCGACTGCGGACGCTATGGCTGTCTCGAAACCGCGGCCTCGCTTTCGGCGCTGAAAAAACAGGCACGAATCTGGCTGAAATCAACGCCCTCCGCCCAGCCGCAGGACCCAGACACCCTGAGTTCAGAGCAGCTGATCGGCGCCTGGCACGGCGGCGATGAACGGGTCGTCCATTGGGTCGAGGAGTCCGCCAACGCGATTGGCGTGAGCCTGTATAACTTCCTCAACATTCTTAATATTAATCAGATTTGGTTTTATGGCCGCAGCTGCGGATTCGGCGAAAGCTGGCTGGATGCCATCAAAGTGCGCAGTGGTTTTAATCCCTTTGACCATCGTGACGGCCTGAAGCAGAACGCCACGCAAATTAATTTTGGCCAGTTGACTCGCGCCCAACAGGTGATGGGCATCGGTTATTTATATGCCGAAGCCGCACTTGAAAATGAAGGGTGATGCGATTCAGAGCGCTATTTCCGCAATGTTATTAAGGGGAATTCTGTCTCTTTTATTAGAGTCCATGAGATTTCAATGACCCGATTAGTAATCTCTGTTTACTGAATTATAAAATCTCGCGCAAGGTCCCTTTGTGTTTTACCCCCTACAATCCCCAGCGTTCAATTCCCCAAATCGTATGAATCACATTTAATTAACCCTAGCGGGCAGTTTAACGTTCCTTACATCCGGAGTGTCCAGAATGGAACTAGCTCAAATACGTGAAGAAACGCCATCAGAAATTGAAAAATATGCGCAAGACAGAGTCTCTTGGACCACGGCTATTTCCTATGGGATCGGGAGTTTTGGCGCCAATGTGATGTACGCCTTTATTGCTATTTATCTGATGCTTTACTACACCGACAGCTTTGGCATCAAAGCCGCCGCGGTCGGTTTACTGTTTTTAATTGCACGCCTGGTCGACGGCGCAACGGATGTGGCATTAGGGATCCTGGTCGATAATACCCATACAAAAATGGGGAAATTCAGACCGTGGATCCTCACCGGCAGTATTTTGGTGTCACTCACTACCGTGGCCTGTTTTTTAAGCCCTGATTTGTCTGAGGCGGGCAAGCTGGTTTATGCCTACTCGACCTATATTTTGTGGAGTGTTTGCTTCGCCATTATCGACATACCCTATTGGTCATTGTCCGCCGCTATCACACAAAACCCGACCGAACGCACCAAAGTCATTACTATTCCACGCACGATTGCGACCTTCGGTTTTCTTTCTGTTAGCGCCTCGACATTGTGGCTAGTGAAATATGTCGGAAGCTGGTGGGGCGTAGCGTTGATTTATAGCGTTGTATTTCTTATTTGTATGCTAATCACCTTTTTCGGCGTCAAAGAAAAACATACCGTCCCGCGAAAAGAGCGTCAGAGTTTTAAAGGATTCTGGACCTTATTAAAACAACATCGCCCGTTAAGACTGCTGCTGGTTGGGATGTTCCTGTTAGAAATGATCGGCGTTATTCGCGGCACCTTTCAGCTTTACTTCTTTATTTATAATTTAAATGCCGAAATGATGTTAGGTGTTTTCTTAACTGTTTCGATGATCGCGCAGGTCCTGGGCGCCGTGGCATCGCCGTTTATCTCAGCAAAAATCGGCAAAAAGAATACGGCGCTTTATAGCAGCGCGGTGATGGCCTTCGCCTGTATGCTGTTATTTTTCTTCCAGGCCAATATCACCATGATATTTATTGTCGGCGCCTTAGCCCCCTTCTGCGGCGGCATTGGTCAAATCTCACTGTATTCTATGGTGGCAGACTGTGTGGAATACGGGGAATGGCGCAGCGGCAACCGTTCTGAAGGCATGGTGTTCTCCCTGAATATCTTCAAAACCAAACTATCCGGTGCGCTGGGCGGCGCAATTGGCGGCTTTATGTTGTCATGGGCCGGTTATATCCCGCATCAGGTCCAGGCCACCGAAACCGCGATGTGGATTGGTCTGCTATTTACGATGATCCCCGGCGTATTAACGCTGATAAGCCTGATCCCGCTGGCTCGCTATGAAATTACCGAGAAACGATTCTATGAAATCCTCAGCGATATTCATCAACGTAATGCCACCCAATCCGCCGAGGTGAAAGCATGATTACCTGGAACGCAGAAAAACAGTTTTTCCATTTGCACAATCATCAGGTGAGCTATGTGCTGAGCCTCGCGCATGGCCGCTATTTGATTCATAGCTATTGGGGAAAGCGTATTTCCACCTTCAGCCAGGCGGACGATTACCCGAAGCTGGATCGCTCGTCGTTTTCCCCAACGCCAGCGAATTGGCCGGATCGCACCTTTTCGCTGGATACCGTGTTGCAGGAGTATCCGGGCCACGGCGCCGGGGATTACCGCGAACCGGCGTTTGAAGTCCGTTACGAAGACGGCAGCCAGGTGAGCAACCTGCACTACATTTCGCACCACATCGTGGCCGGAAAACCGTCGCTGGAAGGGTTGCCCGCGTCCTGGGTCGAGACGCCTCATGCCGCCGAAACCCTGCGGGTCACGCTGGAAGATCCGCTCACCAAGTTGCAGGTTGAACTGAGTTATACGATTTTCCGCGATTTGCCCGTCATTGCGCGAAGTGCCCGCATGACTAACGGTGGAAAAGCACCGCTGCGGTTGCTGCGCGCGTTGAGCTGCGCGGTGGATTTCCCGGACAGTGACTTTGAGCAAATTCAATTTCCCGGCGCATGGGCCCGCGAGCGCCAGTTGCACCGCCAGCCGCTGAATCCTGGCATCACCGTGCTCGACAGCAAACGCGGGGCGAGCAGTACGCACCAACAGCCGTTTATCGGTCTGGTGCGTCCGGAAACTACCGAAATGCAGGGCGAAGCCTGGGGTCTGCATCTGGTTTACAGCGGCAACTTTACCGCCCGCACCGAAGTCGATGCTTTCCAGCAAACCCGCGTACTGTTGGGCATTAACCCGCACGGCTTTGGCTGGACATTGGCCCCTGATGCCAGTTTTCAGACGCCGGAGGCGATTCTTGCCTGGTCTGACAGCGGCCTGAACGGGCTGTCTCACGTCCTGCACACTCTGTATCGGGATAACCTGGTTCGCGGCGAACATCGCCATAAAGTACGGCCCGTCCTCGCCAATAACTGGGAATCAACCTACTTCGATTTCAATGAGGAGAAGCTGCTCCGTTTTGCTGACAACGCGAAAGCGCTGGGCGCCGAATTGCTGATGCTGGACGACGGTTGGTTTGGCGAGCGTAACGACGACACGTCGTCGTTGGGTGACTGGTTCGTGAATCGGCAGAAATTCCCGAATGGTCTGCGCCCGCTAATTGATCAAGTCCACCAGCAAGGGATGCAGTTCGGCCTGTGGTTTGAACCAGAAATGATTTCGCGACGCAGCGAGTTGTTTGCCGCACACCCGGACTGGGTGCTTCACGCCGGGCAGCAGCCGCTTTCCGAAGGGCGTAATCAGTACATTCTCGACCTCGGTCGCCCGGAAGTGCGCGACAACATTTTACAGCAAATGCGTCGTTTCCTTGATGCGCACCCCGTCGATTACATCAAGTGGGATATGAACCGGAACATGACCGAAGTGGGCTCGGCTACCGCGTCGGCCGGGCAGCAGCAGGAGACGGCGCACCGCTACATTCTCGGCCTGTATGCCCTGCTTGAGGCGTTAACGGAACGCTTCCCGCATATCCTGTTCGAATGCTGCGCGGGCGGCGGTGGGCGTTTTGACCCAGGGATGCTGTTTTACATGCCGCAGGCGTGGGTCAGCGATAACACCGATGCCGCCTCGCGGGTTCACATCCAGTATTCCACCAGCATGATGTACCCGCCGGTGATGCAGTGTGCCCACGTCTCGGAAGTGCCGAATCATCAAATGGGCCGTTCCACCAGCATGACGATGCGCGGTGCGGTAGCGATGAGCGGCAACTATGGATTGATGCTGGATCTGATGCGCAGCGATAGCGAGCGTGATGACGCGGTGCGCCAGCAGATCGCTTTCTACAAACAGCATCGTCAGCTCATTCAGTTCGGCACTTTCTGGCGGTTGATCAGTCCGTGGGAAAACACCGATTTCGCCGCATGGATGTTTGTTTCTGAGGATCAACATGAAGCACTGCTGATGGCCTTTTCGCTGGTCAGCGTTGCGTCCGCGCCACTGCGCAAAGTTCGCCTCGCCGGGCTTGATCCTGCTGCACGTTATCAACTGAACGACGCCCCACAACCCATAGGCGGTGATGAGTTGATGTTCCGCGGAATATTTATCGATCCCCCGCTGAGTCGCGACTATATCAGTCGAACCTGGCATCTGACGCGCCTTCCCTGATATTTGGGGGCGCCGCCCCCCTTCTTATTTTGTTGTTTTTATGATTTTTCTTCACATGGAAGAGGAATACCTCTATGTCCAAATTACGCACTTGCACGCTGATTGCGGCTCCGCTGATGTGTGGGCCAGCCCTGTTTTTTTGCTCAGCGGTACACGCTGAAGGGTTTATTGACGACGCCCATCTGACCGGCGGGATTTATTTCTCCCAGCGCTATCGTGATAAGCGCGACATGACCGTCGGCAGCCCGGATTACGGGCATTACGTGGAAGATTTACACCACGCCACCTTCAACGCGAACCTCGATTTCGTTTCGGGCTATGCCTGGGATTTCATCGGTCTCGACGTGGCCGGTTTTGGTGCTGCCAACTTGGCGACAGGCAGTGCCGCACACCCGAACGAAATCAGCCTCAGCTCGGCGAATCAGCGCTGGGATGAAGACTGGTCCGGGGATAAAGGCGGTTTCAACCTGTATAAAGCCGCCCTCAAAATGAAGGTTGACGATTACTGGATGCGCGCGGGCTACATTCAGCCTTCCGGACAAACGCTGCTGGCAGTGCACTGGGGATTTGTACCGGGCGCGTATCAAGGGGCAGAAGCCGGTGGCAATTGGGACTTCGGTGAACACGGTGCGCTTTCGGCGTCTTATCTGTGGTCCGATAAATATAAAGCGCCGTGGTATACCGAAATGTATGAGTTTCGCGCCGCGGATAACACCACAAAAATCGATTACGTTCAGTCACTCGGCCTCCGCTACGACTTCAAAAATAAGCTGGTACTGGAAGCGTCGATGGCCCAGGCCGCCGATTTTATGGATCAGTACTTCGGCAAAATTTCTTACAGCATTCCCGTGGCCGGGAACGATCTGCGGATGAGCTATCAGTTCTACGGCGCAAAAGACAAAGTCGGCGATAACAGCATTGCGGCCTACGGCTCGGTCAATGATGAATATGACGGGCTGGCCTGGTTACAGGGCATCACGCTCGGCTATACGCTCAACACCTTCGATTTCCGTCTCGAAGCACAAACCGTCAAGGCAGAAGGGAACCAGGGCTTCTTCCTGCAACGTATCACTCCGGCCTATGCCAGCTCCAACGGACGCCTCGACATGTGGTGGGATGCGGCTTCCGACTTTGACGCCAACGGTGAAACCTCGGTGTTTGCAGGCGTGGCCTATGACCTGAAAAATTACGATTTGCCAGGTTGGGCCGTCGGCGCCGGATATGTTTATGGTTGGGGCGGCAAGCCCTGCACCACCTGTACCGTCGACGGCGTACTGGCAGACCAAAGCCAGCGTATCGATGAATCCGCCTGGACGTTCAATATCGCCCACACCGTTCAGACCGGTCGTCTGAAAGGCACCTTGTTCAACCTGCACTACATCAATTACGACAACCACGGCAGCAACCCGAACTACAGCGGCGGTTACAACAATATGTTCCAGGACGAAATCGACATTAAATTCAACGTTATTGCCCCGTTTACGATTTTTTAATTCGGTCTTAAGGAATGAGAACATCATGAAAAGAAATGTGTTTTCCGGGCTGCTGCTCATCATCATGCTGACCTCCCTCGGCCACGCCGCGCAATTTACCCGACAGGGCGCGCAGGTCACGGTTCATCAGGGTGACTGGACGTTGCACTATGCTCTGGACAAGGGAACCGGCACGCTAGACTGGGATCAAACGCCAGTACTTAAGGCGTTCCACAGTGAAGCCCTGCGAACAGGAGGGGCGGCGGCGCTGAACAGCGAGCAGGCCACCACCCGCGACGCGAATTGGGAGACTATCGTCGATCCGCAGCGCGGGCCGGGTGAAAAACTGACGCTGACCAGTCATTTTGCTGACGGCGCTAAGTTGGCCTTACACCTTTGGTTTTTCAACGATCCGCGCTGGTTTTTGAGCGACCTGACCGTGACGTCCGCCATCGAGAGGGAGATTTCGAGGCTGACGCCCATCGCCTCCGGCTTCGCCGATATCGGGCCTGGAAACGATAAACGCATCTACACCACACCCTATTCCAACAATTTCGATTTTGGCGTCGCGCCGGTGAATGACTTCGGTCTGAGCCAGAACGGCACCGACCGTTTCGCCAACCCCGTCGAACCGATGGTTAAGTTTAACGGCGTCAGCCACTGGGTAACGGCGTTGTTCGATAATCAGACTCGCCACGGACTGGTCGCCGGTGCGGCGTCGGTACTGACGTGGAAAAGTAGCCAGCAGTTAGGTGAGGCCCGCACCGCCAACGGCCCGCTCTCCGGGTTCGCACTGTATAACTGGGGCGGCACACAGCGCGGTACAACGGTCAGGTCCGATCTCTTTTTCCTCGGCTATTTCGACGATTACCGCGACGGGCTGGAAACCTACGGCAAAACCTACAATCAGGGTGAGCCACGGCTGAACTGGCAAGGTGCGGTGCCCGTGGGCTTCAACGCATTTTACTCCCATGACAGTTACGGTAAGGCGCGAGACATGGTCGACCTTGCCGATTACGTCGCCAAATACCTCCAGCCGTTAGGCTATCAGTACGTCAATATGGACGGTGGTTTTCAGCCCGAAAGCTACCCGGAGGGCATGAAAAAATTTGCCGACGACGTTCATCAGCGAGGGCTGAAAGCCGGGGGCTATCTGACCCCGTTTACTATCTACGAAAACTGGCTGGATTTGCCCATCGATAACACCGGCTACACGCACCGGGATGCCTGTCTGCGAGACGAAAAAGGCCAGCTGGTAAAAACCTATCTGGGCACCTACGCCCTGGATATGTCGCACCCGGCGGCGCAGTACATCGTTCGGCGTAATATCAAAAACTATCTCGCCTGGGGCTATGAGTATCTGAAACTCGATTTTCTGGATATGGGGCTTTATGAAGGACGCCATCACGATCCGGCGATTAATGGCATTCAGAACTACCGGATCGGCATGAAAATTATGCGCGATGAAGTGCTGGCCAGCGGACGTCAGGTCTATCTCAACGCCTCTATTGCCCCACTACTGCCTGCGGCCTTTACCCATGGTCGCCGTGCCGCCTGCGACACCTCGCTGGGCGTAGCCGATTACAGCGGCATTGAGCGTCAGGCCTTTAACAGCGCCGCGTCCTGGTGGAGCAACGGTACGCTGTATGATTTTAACGATGCGGATATGTTTTTGCCTGAGCAGTTGTTGCTGGGTGCCGGACGATTGGGCCAGCTCGCCGCGTTGCGCCTGGCGACCACCGTCGCCCTCGGCGGCGGCCACTGGCTGGTGGGCGATAATCTGCCCTTTATCGACGAAGACCGGCGGGCGTGGATTGAAAACAAAGCGCTGCTGAAGGTAGCCAGCGGCGGCCTCGCCTCGCGTCCCGAATCCATGACCAACTTTTATCACGCGGGCGCGCATAGCCCGGCATTGCTGACCCGGCCCGATGGTGACGGCGGACGTTACGTCGGCCTGACCAACTGGCAAAACAAGGTGCAACGCTGGCGGCTCACGCCTGCAATGCTGGGGCTTCATGCAGATAAACCTTATCAGATGACCGAAGTGTATAGCGGCCGACGCGGGCCCGCTCAGCGCGGAGACGTTGAATATTCGCTGAACGCTGGTGAAACCGCCCTGCTCCATTTCAGCCAATCAACAGGCATTTATACGCCCATGGCGCTGAACCTGGCAGAAGGAAAAGCCGTCACCGCGGGTGTGAATCGCGTCGAACTGGATCTGGGGAAAATTCGACATTTCAATCAGGTGGTTATCAAAGAACCTCAGCCGTTTGCGATCCGCAACTACACCCTGGCGTATCAGGAGGGCGATGTGTGGCGCACGCTAACCCACGGTTTTATCCTCGGAGACAAACGTCATTTCTCGTTCCCGGCCGTGACGACCCGTCGGATAAGGCTTCAGTTTGAACACCATGACGGCGAAGTGAAAACACCTGTTATCGAGGTGTATCAACAGGCCGCGGCAATTCCGCCGATGCGTGTGGTTCAGGAAAGTGTCGCGACGCGTTACGAGCGCAGCGATTTGCAGGGCAAGCGGCAACTGATGCAGACGTTCACTCTACAGCAGCCGGACATGCCTAAGCTCGATTTCTGGCTGTCTGAACGCCATGTGGATGCTGTTCCTGGTGATAATTTACGCATCCGCATTGTGGCGTTAGATGCCAATGGCAGCCCTATTCAGACTCTTTTCTCCGCGGCTCTGCCACCGTTTAACCTCCCTTCCCGCCCGGCGATTTATTCCCTGTACCCGCGCCTGAGTGGGCTGGATACCACGAAACACTATGCACTGATTTTCAGTTCAGAAGGATCAGCCTCACAGGTTACGGGGAAAAACAGCTACGGCCTCTCAGTCAGCACAAATAATCCTTACACCCACGGCGAGCTCCGCCATTCTGTCGACAACGGAAAAACCTGGCAAAGCGATAGCGGCCAGGATCTCTCATTTGCACTGTATAGCAGCGCACCGTTCAAATAAGGAAAGCAGTTATGTTCAAAGCAGCAGTGATGATATGCGGGATGCTCTTAGTGGGCTGTGCCGCCCAGACAGGCAGTACCCCGCCACCGATGTCACCGATGGACGAATGCCGGCAGGCCACGCAAAACGGGGATACCACGGCCATTGCGCAGAAGTGCGCGGCGATCACCCGGGATCAGTAGCCTGTTGTTTATGCTGGCGAATGGCGGAGTTCAGGGTTATGTATTCGGCTATTGATTACCCGCATCGCGCTGGTGCCTTCGTTGAATTTTTGCCATTAAAAAAGGCCGCATCAGCGGCCTTTTTTGTTACTGCGATAACTTACGCGTAAACCGGGAAACGGGCGCAGATATCCAGCACTTTACCTTTGATGCGTTCGATAACGGCTTCATCATTGATGTTGTCCAGCACGTCACACATCCAGCCAGCCAGCTCTTTCACTTCAGCTTCTTTGAAGCCGCGACGAGTCACTGCCGGAGAACCGATACGGATACCGGAGGTCACAAACGGGCTCTTCGGATCGTTTGGTACGCTGTTTTTGTTGACGGTGATGTTGGCGCGACCCAGTGCGGCATCGGCTTCTTTACCGGTCAGGTTTTTATCTACCAGATCCAGCAGGAACAGATGGTTCTCAGTGCCGCCGGAGACCACTTTGTAACCACGGTTCAGGAACACGTCGACCATCGCTTTCGCGTTTTTCGCCACTTGCTGCTGGTAAACTTTGAACTCTGGCTCCATCGCTTCTTTCAGCGCAACGGCTTTCGCGGCGATAACATGCATCAGTGGGCCGCCCTGCGCGCTTGGGAAAACGGCAGAATTCAGTTTTTTGTACAGGTCTTCATCACCCCCTTTCGCCAGGATCAGGCCGCCGCGCGGACCCGCCAGGGTTTTGTGGGTGGTGGTGGTCACTACATGAGCGTGTGGAACCGGGTTCGGGTACACGTCGGCAGCAATCAGACCGGCAACGTGCGCCATGTCGACGAAGAGGTACGCGCCGATGCTGTCAGCGATTTCACGCATTTTTGCCCAGTCAACCACACCGGAGTAAGCAGAGAAACCGCCGATGATCATCTTCGGTTTGTGGGTCTGTGCCTGCTTCGCCATGTCTTCGTAGTCAATTTTACCGGACTCATCGATGCCGTAAGGGATGATGTTGTACAGTTTGCCGGAGAAGTTGACCGGGGAACCGTGAGTCAGGTGACCCCCTTGCGCCAGGTTCATACCCAGAACGGTATCGCCCGGTTGCAGCAGTGCGGTGTACACCGCGAAGTTCGCCTGAGAACCCGAGTGCGGCTGCACGTTGGCGTAGTCTGCGCCAAACAGCGCTTTGGCACGATCGATAGCCAGCTGCTCAACGATATCAACATATTCACAGCCGCCGTAATAGCGTTTGCCTGGGTAGCCTTCAGCGTACTTGTTGGTTAACTGAGAACCCTGCGCCTGCATCACGCGCGGGCTGGTGTAGTTTTCGGAGGCGATCAGTTCGATGTGCTCTTCCTGACGTACTTTTTCCTGCTCCATAGCCTGCCACAGTTCGGCATCATAATCGGCAATGTTCATTTCACGCTTTAACATCCGCATCTCCTGACTCAGCTAACAGTAGTTTTACCGCTAAAAAAGGGGGCCCTTATGGGCAACGGCCAACAGTATAACTGATAAGTTCTGCGATAACAGGTCTTGACAAATGATTTTACGCAAACGATTACCTTGCCGCCACGCAAGGGTTTGAGCGATAAAGGCTCCCACGATTTAAGCGGATTTCTTTTCATGTTTGTGATGCACGTTTTTCACCTTCTAAAGAACCATTTACATCATAGGGTCATTCTTATAAGATGCATTTTAAATGCATCATTAAGAAACTTGACGAATAAATCGCATAAGGACATAGCCATGCTTGACGCACAAACCATCGCGACGGTGAAAGCCACCATTCCCCTGCTGGTCGAAACGGGGCCCAAACTCACCGCACATTTTTACGATCGCATGTTTGCTCATAACCCGGAGTTGAAAGAGATCTTCAACATGAGCAACCAGCGCAACGGCGACCAGCGTGAAGCGCTGTTCAACGCCATCGCCGCTTACGCCAGCAATATTGAAAACCTGGCGGCCTTGCTGCCCGCGGTGGAAAAAATTGCCCAGAAGCACACCAGCTTCCAGATCCAGCCGGAGCAGTACGCCATTGTTGGCGGCCATCTGCTGGCAACGCTCGACGAGTTGTTCAGCCCGGGCCAGGAAGTACTGGACGCGTGGGGCAAAGCCTACGGCGTGCTGGCCGACGTGTTCATTAAACGCGAAGGTGAAATCTATCAGCAAAGCGCCGCGAAAGTCGGTGGATGGGAAGGCACGCGCGCATTCCAGATCGTCAGCAAAACGCCACAAAGTGCCCTGATCACCGCGTTTGAGTTTGCCCCGCAGGACGGTGGCGACGTGGCGGATTACCAGCCGGGTCAATATCTCGGCGTGTGGCTGAAACCGGAAGGTTTTGCGCATCAGGAAATCCGTCAGTATTCACTGACTCGCAGCCCGAACGCCAAAAACTACCGCATTGCGGTGAAGCGCGAAAACGGTGGTCAGGTCTCCGAATGGCTGCATGACCAGGCCCGGGTGGGCGATACCGTTTATCTTGCCGCGCCTGCCGGTGACTTTTTCATGGCCGTTGACGCCAACGCTCCGGTGACGCTGATTTCCGCCGGTGTCGGCCAGACGCCAATGCTGGCGATGCTCGATACGCTGGCTAACCGTGCGCATCCGGCGCAGGTAAATTGGTTCCACGCGGCAGAAAACGGTGCGGTCCACGCGTTCGCTAAAGAAGTAGCAGCCCTGGGCGCAACGCTGCCACGCTTCGCCTCGCACGTCTGGTACAACGCGCCTGAAAGTCATGACGAGTTTGACAGCGCCGGGCTAATGGATTTACGCCAACATGAAGGCCTGCTCAGCGACCCGGCGACCCAGTTCTATCTCTGCGGTCCAGTCGGTTTTATGCAGTTTGCCGCACAGCAGTTAGTGGCGCTGGGTGTGGCGCCGGGCAACATCCATTATGAATGCTTCGGCCCACATAAGGTGCTGTAACGCGTCTCGGGGAGAGACGCGCAAAAATCAGATTGCCGCGTCGTCTTCTTCGCCGGTACGGATACGAATCACGCGTGCGACGTCAAAGACAAAAATCTTGCCGTCGCCGATTTTGCCGGTCTGCGCCGTGCGGATAATGGTATCCACGCAGGTATCGACGATATCGTCAGTCACCACAATTTCAATTTTCACCTTCGGCAGAAAATCGACCATGTATTCCGCGCCACGGTACAGCTCGGTGTGACCTTTCTGACGACCAAAGCCTTTCACTTCCGTAACCGTCATCCCGGTGATACCGACTTCCGCCAGCGCTTCACGCACATCATCGAGTTTGAAGGGTTTAATAATCGCATCAATCTTTTTCATGGTTTCCTGTCTTATCCGCGTAACCGGTTGCTTACCCTATCATAACGTCGTAGCGGGTAGCGGGCTACTCTTTAAAATCGTTGGCGTCGAGTTCGTGGCGCGAGAGTAATTTGTAGAATTCGGTGCGGTTACGCCCCGCCATTCTCGCGGCGTGCGTCACATTGCCCTTGGTGATTTGCAGCAGCTTGCGCAGGTAGTTGAGCTCAAACTGATTACGCGCTTCGACAAACGTCGGCAGCGCGGTATTTTCACCTTCCAGCGCCTGATCCACCAGCGCATCGCCAATCACCGGCGACGACGTGAGCGCCACGCACTGCTCGATAACGTTCACCAACTGCCGCACGTTGCCCGGCCAGTTAGCGGTCATCAGCCGTTTCATCGCATCGGTCGAGAACGCCCGCACAAACGGCTTATGGCGGTCGGCAGACTGGCGCAGCAGATGATTGGCCAGCAGCGGGATATCTTCAGTACGCTCGGCCAGCGACGGAATTTTCAGGCTGACGACGTTGAGACGATAGTACAAATCTTCGCGGAATTCGCCGCGCGCCATCGCCTTCGGTAAATCGCGGTGGGTGGCGGAAACGATCCGCACGTTAATGTCGATATCGCGGTTGCTGCCCAGCGGACGAATTTTGCGCTCCTGCAGCACGCGCAGCAGTTTGACCTGCAGCGGCGAGGGCATGTCGCCAATCTCATCGAGGAACAGCGTGCCGCCCTCCGCAGCCTGGAACAGGCCTTCGCGATTGCTGACCGCCCCGGTAAACGCCCCGCGTGCGTGACCGAACAGCTCAGACTCCAGCAGTTGCTCAGGTAATGCGCCACAGTTAATGGCAATGAAAGGGGACTTTCCACGCGGGCTGGCATTGTGAATGGCCTGGGCAAAAATCTCTTTCCCGGTGCCGCTCTGCCCGTTAATCAGCACGCTGACGTCGGACTGCGCCACCATTCTCGCCTGCTCCAGCAAACGCAGCATTACCGGGCTTCGGGTCACAATCGATTCACGCCACTGATCGTCAGTCGCGGCAGCGGTATGTACCAGCGCTTCATCGATGGCCTTATACAGCGCGTCTTTGTCCACCGGCTTAGTCAGGAAGCTGAACACGCCCTTTTGCGTGGCGGTGACGGCGTCAGGAATCGATCCGTGCGCGGTCAGGATGATCACCGGTTTCCCCGGCTGCACTTTCTGGATCTCAGCGAACAGCTGCAGCCCGTCCATTTCATCCATACGCAGATCGCTTATCACCAGATCGACATTTTCACGTGCCAGCACGCGCAGCCCTTCCTGTCCGCTTTCAGCAGTCACCACCGAGAAGCCTTCACTGGTCAAACGCATGCCGAGCAGCTTGAGCAAGCCGGGATCGTCATCGACCAGTAAAAGGTGTGCGGGCTTACGTCCTGTCATGGTTTTTCCTCTCCTGTCGGGGCATCTTTCGCCGCGGGTGACGGGTCAGCCGCATGCCCCGGGTCCGGAGTAAAGTTGCTGCTCGCGGGTTTACGGCTGGAAAGCTGACGTTCGATATCGGTCAGATTCTCCAGTTTACGCGTGGTTAAATCGAGCTGGCTGCGCAGATGCTGTTGCTGTTGACGCAGAATATCGAGCTCGGCATCGGAGGACTGTTGCAGTTTGCTGTAGCGCGAGCGCTCGTCGGACAGCTGAAGCTGGGAGGCCTGGCCGTCGCGCCAGATTTGATATAGCGGGCGCACCTGGGACGGGAGTTGCGGACTAAAGCTGTCGAGGCGGCTGACCGCATCCCGGCGCTCGAGCGGGCTAATTTTGGCGCTGGCGAGCAATATCCCGCGGCGGAATGCGTCCTGCCAGCTGTCGTCGGTATGCAAACGGGCTTCGCTGCGCGCCATTTCAGGCGACAGGCGCTCGGCGCAATCCATCCCACGCAGCCAGTAAAGCGGGTTTTTCTCTGTGGCATCACCGTGTAGCGACCAGACGTCCATACAGTCGGTGGAGAGGAAATCCGCCACCTGTTGTTGAGGCAATTTGTCTTCATCGCTGGCATTCGTTGCATGCGGAGAAGGGGTACATCCAGCCAGCAGTAAACATGACGCTCCGGCCAAAAGCGAAAGAAAAATGGGGGACATTTTCACCAGACATTGTTTCATTTAATAGGTTTATCCGTGTCTGAAAGGGAGAGCGCTATTCGGAAACAAACGTTGCCTTCTGGAGCATCAACCAGCTGCAAAGTGCCCTGCATCTGTCGAATACAATCCTGAGCAATACTCAGTCCCAAACCGCTTCCCTTCACAGCCCCTTTGCGTTGATGGCTGCCCTGATAAAAAGGCTCAAAAATCATGGTCTGTTCCGCATCCGGGATCGGCGTCCCGCTGTTCATCACCTCAAGGAAAGTCGTGTTTCCCTGCTGGCGACTGCGCAGATAAATGGTACCGGATTCACTGCCGTAGTGCACCGCATTGGAATAGAGATTGTCCAGCGCACTCAGCAGCAACATCGGTTCGGCCCAGCACTCACCCGCCTCAAGTTCAACGCGGGTATGCATCATTTTAGCTCGTGCCGGCAAACTGTGGGCGGAGACCACCCTCTCCACCAGCGGTGCCAACTCGACTTTTTCCATTTCTACCGGGCTGTCGGCCAGTTTGCGATTGTAATCCAGCAGTTGCTCAATCAGCTTTTGCAGGTTGCGACTGCTGTCATCCAGAATCGACACCACCTCTTTTTGCTCTGAGGTGAGTGGCCCGACGACTTCATCCGCCAGCAGCTCGGTCCCCTCGCGCATACTGGCGAGCGGTGTTTTTAATTCATGGGAGAGATGGCGTAAAAACTGATGGCGCTGGGACTCAAGCCAGGAGAGGCGTTCACTGAGCCAGACAATACGTTGCCCGACGGACTGGAGCTCGCGCGGGCCGGTCAGCATCGCCGAACTGCCAAGCGATTTGCCCTCGCCCAGGCGGTTAATCATTCGCTGAATGTTCTTCACCGGGCCGATAATCATGCGAGTAAACAGCACCATCATGGTCAGGCTGACCAGGAACAGCACCAGCGCCTGCCAGCCAAAGAACTGCCCGCGCTCGGCAATTTCCTGTTGCAGCTGCTGGCCGCGCGAAAACACCACCGTGCGGGTGGCCTGAACCAGATCGGTATTGGCAGAAGCGAACGCTTCCAGCTGTGCGGCGGCTTTGTCTTCCGGCCCGCTGTTTTTGCAGCGCAACTCGGCCAGATCGTTTAAATCCTGGCGCAGTGTCTGATAGAGCTTGTCGTCTGGCAGAACGCCCGCATGGGCATCCAGCATTTCGCTGTAGCGCTTGCGCTGGCCCTGATACACCTTCGCCAGCGTAGCGTCATCCAGTACGCAGTACTGGCGATAGCTGCGCTCCATTTCCAGGGCGGCATTGGTCATCGCTTCGCTGCGACGCGCATCAATCAGCGTCGTGCGGTTGGTCAGTGCAGCCTGCGAACTAAGCGCATTCAGGCTCTGCCACGCCTGCCACGCCAGCACTAACAGTGGCAGCAGGATCAACAGAAACGACAGCATCACCAGCTGGCGCAGCGAGCGGGGGAAAAGAGACCAGCGTTTCAATGGGTTCGCCCTTAAAAATAATCTTAACGGCAGGGTAACTGAGGTCAGGGTACAGATACAACAACGCCGGGCTAAACCCGGCGTTGTTATTGAATAAGGCGGTGCCTAACTCCACGTTTCGCCCGATGGTTGATATAGCTAAGCTGATATCAGATGTTGGACGGCAGGCACCTGTTTGTGCGTCATTCGAGGTTTATGTAGCGCGTCCCGAAGGGGCTGACATAAGAAGGTGAATGAGCCACTGAGCAGTATTATGCAGTAACCATGCCATAACGCAAAATTTATATTTAAACACCTGATATTCATGATGATTATAGGTAAAGACGATATGCCTCAGCCGCGTGTTTTTCAACCACACTGTCGCCAATAAGAGACACCATTATCAGGATAAAAAATAAATCATTAATATCAATAGGATAAATGTCTCTGATTGGCGACAGCGAAACGGGGCCTTGTCGTCTTTTCCAGACACTCTTTTCATTCTGCGTCACAAATAAAAAAGCCTTCCGTTATTGGGAAGGCTTTTTTGTACGGGAGAGAATTACCCCAACTGCTTACGCGCATTGCGGAAAATGCGCATCCACGGGCTGTCTTCGCCCCAGTTTTCCGGATGCCATGAGTTCGCCACCGTACGGAATACGCGCTCAGGGTGCGGCATCATCAGAGTGACGCGCCCGCTTTCGCTGGTGACGGCGGTGATCCCGTTCGGAGAACCGTTCGGGTTCGCCGGATAATTCTGCGTCACGTTGCCGGCATGGTCGACAAACCGTAGCGCCACCAGGCCTTTGCTTTCCAGATGCGCCAGATGCGCGTCGTCACGGACTTCAACGCGACCTTCGCCGTGGGAAACGGCGATGGGCATCTGCGAACCGACCATACCCTGCAACAGCAGAGACGGGCTCTGTGTCACTTCGACCAGGCTGAAACGCGCTTCAAAGCGGTCAGAGTGGTTACGCACAAAGCGCGGCCACAGACTGCTGCCAGGAATCAGGTCACGCAGGTTCGACATCATCTGACAGCCGTTACACACGCCCAGGGCCAGGGTTTGTGGCCGATGGAAGAAGGTTTCGAACTCATCGCGCACGCGGTCGTTGAACAGAATCGACTTCGCCCAACCTTCACCCGCCCCCAGTACGTCGCCGTAAGAGAAGCCGCCGCAAGCCACCAGCGCCTGGAAATCATCCAGACCGGTACGACCAGCCAGCAGATCGCTCATGTGAACGTCGATGGCATCGAAGCCCGCACGGTGGAACGCCGCCGCCATTTCAACATGGGAGTTCACGCCCTGCTCACGCAGGACCGCCACTTTCGGACGTGCGCCGGTGGCAATGTACGGGGCCGCGACGTCTTCGTTGATGTCGAAACTGAGCTTCACGTTCAGGCCCGGATCGTTGTCGTTGCGCTTGGCCTCGTGCTCCTGATCGGCGCACTCCGGATTATCGCGCAGACGCTGCATTTGCCAGGTGGTTTCTGCCCACCACATACGCAGCGTGGTACGGCTTTCGCTGTAAACCGGATGACCGTCGGCGGTGATGACGAAACGATCGCCTTCGGTCGCTTTACCGAGCACATGGACGCAATCGGCCAGGCCGTGCGCGGCAAAGATACTTTCGACCTGAGCGCGGTCTTCAGCGCGAATCTGAATCACGCCGCCCAGCTCTTCGTTAAACAGTGCCGCCAGTTTGTCTTCACCCAACGCGGCGATATCGACATCAACGCCGCAGTGGCCGGTGAAGGCCATTTCCGCGAGTGTCACCAGCAGGCCGCCGTCAGAGCGGTCATGCCAGGCCAGCAGTTTGCGTTCTGCCACCAGGACCTGCATCGCATCCCAGAAGCCTTTCAGCTGTTCGGTGCTGCGAACGTCGGCGGTTTTGTCGCCGAGCTGACGATAAACCTGCGCCAGCGCCGTGGCGCCGAGCGCGTTATGACCTTTGCCGAGGTCGATAAGCAGCAAGGCGTTATCTTCAGTAGAAAGCTGTGGCGTGACGGTACGACGCACATCTTCCACGCGCGCAAAGGCGGTGATCACTAACGACAGCGGGGACGTCATTTCGCGCTGTTCGCTGCCTTCCTGCCAGCGGGTTTTCATCGACATCGAGTCTTTACCGACCGGAATGGTCAGACCCAGCGCCGGGCACAATTCTTCGCCGACCGCTTTCACCGCCGCGTACAGGCCCGCGTCTTCACCCGGGTGCCCTGCCGCCGCCATCCAGTTAGCGGAAAGCTTGATGCGTTTCAGGTCGCCGACCTGCGTACCAACGATGTTGGTCAGCGCTTCGCCGACGGCCAGGCGGGCGGACGCGGCGAAATCGAGCAGCGCAACCGGCGCGCGTTCACCCATCGCCATCGCTTCGCCGTAGTAGCTGTCGAGGCTGGCGGTGGTCACCGCGCAGTTCGCGACCGGAACCTGCCATGGGCCGACCATCTGGTCACGCGCCACCATACCGGTTACCGAACGGTCACCGATGGTGACGAGGAACGTTTTCTCTGCCACCGTCGGCAGATGCAGCACGCGGTTGACCGCGTCTTCGAGAGTAATGCCCTGACGGTCCAGCGCTTCGCCATGGGCGTTCTGAGTTGTCACATCGCGGGTCATTTTCGGCGTTTTGCCGAGCAGCACATCCAGCGGCAGATCGATAGGCTGGTTGTCGAAATGCGTGTCGCTGAGGCTCAGGTGCATCTCTTCGGTGGCCTCACCAATCACCGCGTACGGCGCGCGCTCGCGACGGCACAGTTCGTCAAACAGCGGCAACTGTTCTGGAGCAACGGCGAGCACGTAGCGCTCCTGGGATTCGTTGCACCAGATTTCCAGTGGGCTCATGCCCGGCTCATCACTGAGGATATCGCGCAGGTTAAAGCGCCCGCCGCGATTACCGTCACTCACCAGCTCCGGCATGGCGTTGGACAAACCGCCCGCGCCGACGTCGTGGATAAACAGAATCGGGTTCGCTTCGCCCATCTGCCAGCAGCGGTCAATCACTTCCTGACAGCGGCGTTCCATTTCCGGGTTGTCGCGCTGTACCGAGGCAAAATCCAGGTCCGCGTCAGACTGGCCGGACGCCATGGAAGAGGCTGCCCCGCCGCCAAGGCCGATATTCATCGCCGGACCGCCGAGGACGACCAGCTTCGCGCCGACGGTGATCTCGCCTTTCTGCACGTGATCGGCGCGAATATTGCCGATCCCGCCCGCCAGCATGATCGGTTTGTGATAGCCGCGCAGCTCTTCGCCGTTGTGGCTGTTCACTTTCTCTTCGTAGGTACGGAAGTAGCCATTCAGCGCCGGGCGACCAAATTCGTTGTTGAACGCAGCGCCACCCAGCGGGCCGTCGGTCATGATATCCAGCGCCGTCACGATGCGGTCTGGTTTACCGAAATCTTCTTCCCACGGCTGTTCAAAGCCCGGGATGCGCAGGTTGGATACGGAGAAACCGCCCAGCCCGGCTTTTGGCTTCGCGCCGCGCCCGGTGGCGCCTTCATCGCGAATTTCACCGCCAGATCCTGTCGCCGCGCCCGGCCATGGAGAGATCGCCGTCGGGTGGTTGTGGGTTTCTACCTTCATCAGGATGTGGGTCGGTTCCTGGTGGAAGTCATAACGCAGGGCGTCACGGTCGGCATAGAAGCGACCGACGTCCGAACCTTCCATTACCGCGGCGTTGTCTTTATAAGCTGACAGCACGTGATCCGGGGTTTTCTCGAAGGTATTTTTGATCATCTTGAACAGCGATTTCGGCTGCACTTCACCGTCGATAACCCAATCGGCGTTGAAAATTTTGTGTCGGCAGTGCTCAGAGTTAGCCTGCGCAAACATGTACAGTTCGATATCGTTTGGATTACGGTTCAGGGTGGTGAACGCGTCAAACAGATAGTCGATTTCATCTTCCGCCAGCGCCAGACCGAGACGCTGGTTGGCTTCTTCCAACGCCTGACGTCCCTGACCGAGCATGTCCACGCTAGATACCGGGGTCGGTTGGTGATGGGCAAACAGGTTTTCCGCATCCTGCAGCGCACCAAATACAGTTTCCATCATGCGGTCATGCAATTCTGCCGCAACCTGGCTCCACTGAGCGTCGCTCAGGGTTGAGGCTTCAACGTAGTACGCAACGCCGCGCTCGAGGCGGACGATGGTGTCCAGGCCGCAGTTATGGGCGATGTCGGTTGCTTTTGAAGACCAAGGGGAGATGGTGCCAGGGCGGGGGGTGACGAGCAGTAATTTTCCAGCGGGCGTATGGCTGCTGAGGCTTGGGCCATACTGCAGCAACTGTGCCAGTCGGTCGTGTTCCTGTTCTGAAAGCGGGGCGTTCAGTTCGGCGAAATGCACGTACTCGGCGTAAATGTTGCTGACCGGAAGGTTGGCTGCCTGAAAACGTGCCAGCAGTTTGGTAATACGAAATGCAGACAGTGCAGGCGAACCACGCAGAATTTCCATCATAAGTCTCTCGTCTTCTGGGTTTCAGTGTGCGCAATGGCGGAAAACGGGCGCCATTATAGTGGATCTGAAGCAGCGACGTAACCGTTTGCGTCAAAATAAAATTGCCGCTGCGTTTTACCACCCGATGCGGTGAAACGCATGAATGGGTTGCCAACTGCCGCATTGTTAAGCAAAATGCCGCTCATTCTGAAGTGCCCCTAAACTTTAACATGGTAACTATTGCCTGAGATCGCTCTCTTCACAGAGAATTAACTAATTGAAAAAATTAAAGATTAATTATCTGTTTATTGGCATTGTCACCCTGCTACTGGCAGCGGCGCTATGGCCCTCTATTCCCTGGTTCAGTAAACCAGAGAATCGCATCGCCGCAATCCAGGCGCGCGGTGAGCTGCGCGTCAGTACCCTGGTTTCTCCCCTGACGTTCGCCAGCATTAACGAAAAAGATTACGGCCTCGACTACGAACTGGCTCAGCAGTTTGCCAATTATCTTGGCGTTAAGCTCAAAATCACCGTTCGCCAGAATATCAGCCAGCTGTTTGATGACCTCGACCACGACGATGCCGATATGCTGGCCGCCGGGCTGGTGTACAACAGTGAGCGCACCAAAAACTATCAGGCTGGCCCGGCGTACTACTCGGTTTCCCAGCAACTGGTTTACCGCAAAGGCAGCTTCCGCCCGCGAACGCTGGATAACATCACCGCCCAGCAATTAACCATTGCTCCGGGCCACGTGGCGATCACCGACTTACAGGCTCTGAAGGCGAAAAAGTACCCGAACCTCAACTGGACCGTGGACGATAAGCGCGGCAGCGTTGAGTTGATGGACGATATTATCGACGGCAAGCTCGATTACACCATTGCCGATTCAGTGGCAATCAGCCTGTTCCAGCGCGTTCACCCAGAACTGGCGGTGGCGCTGGATATCAGCGATGAACAGCCTGTTACCTGGTTTAGCCTGAAGGACAGGGATAACACGCTGCCTGCGGCGATGCTCGATTTCTTCAACAATATTAATGAAGACGGCACTCTGGCGCGCCTCGAAGAGAAGTATCTCGGCCACGGCGACGACTTCGACTATTTCGATACCCGCACCTTCCTGCGCGCGGTCGATAACCTGCTGCCCGATTTTGAGCCGCTGTTCCAAAAGTACGCCGAGGAAATTGACTGGCGTCTGCTGGCGGCTATTGCCTGGCAGGAATCCCACTGGGACCCGCTGGCGACCTCTCCGACCGGCGTGCGTGGCATGATGATGCTCACCAAAAACACCGCGCAAAGCCTGGGCCTGACCGACCGAACCGATGCCGAACAGAGCATCAGCGGCGGAATGCGTTATTTGCAGGATATGATGGATAAGGTGCCAGATACGGTGCCGAAAGAGGAACGGATTTGGTTTGCGCTGGCGGCGTATAACATGGGGTACGCGCATATGCTTGATGCCCGGGCGTTAACCGCGAAGCAAAAAGGCAATCCGGACAGCTGGGCCGATGTAAAGCAGCGCCTGCCGCTTCTTAGCCAGAAGCCTTACTACACGCGTCTGACTTACGGTTACGCCCGCGGACATGAAGCCTACGCTTACGTGGAGAATATCCGTAAGTATCAGATAAGCCTGGTCGGCTATTTACTGGAAAAAGAGAAGAGAGCGGCGCAAGACATGGAGTACGCTCAGGACTATCCGGCGGTCAGGCCCAATGAGTTAAACCACACCAGTCTGGGCGTGCTGCCGTTTATTTCGCTGCATCCCGATGAACGCAGCGGTCAGATAGAAGTGAAACATCCTAACAACCTGATCGATTTTACGCGCCGTTAGAGTTTGCAGCGCGCTTGAGGGCTTTTTTCTGCTCACGACGATGGCGGAAGAAATCGCTCAGCATGGATGAGCAGTCGTCCGCCAGCACCCCTTCGGTTATCTCTACCCGATGATTCATCCCCGGATGATGCAGCACGTCAATCAATGAGCCCGCCGCCCCGGTTTTCGCATCCCGTGCACCAAACACCAGCTGTCCGATGCGGCTGTGTACCATCGCCCCGGCGCACATCACGCACGGCTCAAGGGTCACGTACAGCGTGGTGTCTATCAGTCGATAGTTTTGCAGCACCATTCCACCCTGTCGCAGCGCCATGATTTCCGCGTGCGCCGTCGGGTCGTGGCGCCCAATCGGCCGGTTCCAGCCTTCGCCAATCACCTGATTCTGATGAACCAGCACCGCCCCGACCGGCACTTCACCTTCTTCCCAGGCGCGTTGGGCAAGCGTCAGCGCGTGACGCATCCAGTGTTCGTGGTTCAGTTCGTTATCAGACAAAGCGACTACTCCGGGTTTACAAACGGGGCGTATTATACACAGCGGAGCGGTTTTTACTCCAGCTGTTGGAGATTACCCTGCGGCGTTACCCGCCAACGATGCTGGCAGAAATAGAGCAACGGGTTATCCTGTTTGCTGTCGCTGTAGCCGCTGTACAGACGCAGCGGCGTGCCGATTTTTTGCTCCAGTTGCGCCACTTTTTCATGACCTAAACAGCGCAGCGTCAGCACCCAGCCGCCGTAGCGTCGCTCGGTCATACTGGCGATGAGATTCACCCGCGGCAGCCACGGCGTGTCGACATACACCTGCTCTACCAGCGATTTTGGCGAACCGGTGATCAGCCAGACGTCGGCATCGGAGCTGGTCAGATATTCCGTGAGGCGCTGATGCACCACCGGGAACGCCGTCACATGCCCGCGGAACCATTGCACGAATTTCGCTTCAATGGCCTTTAGGCGCGCTTCGCTGTGCCCAAACGTTGCGGCCCATAGCAGCAGGCTCATCGGCCAACGCGCCGCCCGCCCTTTCACCAGAAGCGCAATGCCAATCACCGGCAATACCGGCAGAACCAATAGCACATTGAACGGGTTATGCCGCAGCAGATACCGTAAAAAGCTGCCAAACATATCCTGCTGATGCAGCGTACCATCCAGGTCAAAAAACACTACCCGACGCGAATTGCTTACCAAACTGTTCTCCTTAAAAGGTGAGCGCGTATCAGTCATTCCTGTCAAATAGCCTAACAGCCAGAACCTCACATTTCCAAAAACGATGCGCAATGCGTCTTTCCCTTGGGAAGGAGACAGCGTATCCTTTTGATTAAAATAATGAATCGGTTAAGGACGCAGCACGATTATTCCGTAATGAGCCGTGCAAGCATCACAATCCCCTATAATCAAAGACAAAATTCTGACAGGCGGCCGTTCTCCGGCCCTCTGGAGAGCCAATGAACTGTTTGATTCGTATTCGCCAGCGTTATTCTGGGCTCGCGCAAAGTGACAAAAAACTGGCGGACTTCATCCTGGCGCAGCCGGACGAGGCACGCCATCTCAGCTCGCAGCAACTGGCCGGCGTGGCGGGTGTTAGCCAGTCGAGCGTGGTGAAATTCGCCCAAAAACTGGGTTTTAAGGGGTTTCCGGCACTGAAGTTGGCGTTGAGCGAAGCGTTAGCCAGCAATCCAAATCCGCAGTCGGTGCCGGTACATAATCAAATTCGCGGCGACGATCCGTTGCGTCTGGTGGGTGAGAAAATCATCAAAGACAACGTCTCGGCGATGCATGCGTCGCTGGACGTGAACACCGAAGAGAAGCTGCGGGAAAGCGTCGATTTGCTGCGTAACGCCCGGCGCATCGTGCTGACCGGGATAGGCGCTTCGGGTCTGGTGGCGCAAAACTTCAGTTGGAAGTTAATGAAGATTGGCTTCAACGCCGTTGCCGAGCAGGATATGCACGCGTTACTGGCGACAGTACAGGCGATGACCTCTGACGATTTGCTGTTGGCGATTTCCTATTCCGGTGAACGGCGGGAGATTAACCTCGCGGCGGACGAAACGCTGCGCGTGGGCGGAAAAATTCTGGCAATCACCGGTTTTTCACCGAACGCGTTACAGCAGCGAGCAAGCCATTGTCTGTATACCATCGCGGAAGAACTCGCGACGCGCAGCGCGGCTATTTCCTCCACCAGCGCGCAGATGATGCTGACCGATTTACTGTTTATGGGGCTGGTTCAGCAGGATCTGGAGCACGCGCCGGACAGAATTCGACACAGCGAAGCGCTGGTGAAAAAGCTGGTTTGAGCAAGGAATGAGCGTATAATGCCCGCCCTGTTTGTGTTGTTTCTGAGAATTTCTGTATGGCGCTGTTAATTACCAAAAAATGCATCAATTGCGATATGTGCGAACCGGAATGCCCTAACGAGGCAATTTCGATGGGCGATAGCATTTATGAGATTAACAGCGATCGCTGTACGGAGTGTGTCGGTCATTACGAAACGCCGACCTGTCAGAAAGTGTGCCCTATCCCCAACACCATCATCGTCAGTCCCGAGCACGTCGAAAGCGAAGAGCAGCTGTGGGATAAGTTCGTCCAGCTGCATCACGCGGATAAAATCTAACTCTCCATTATCACCGTTGCGCAGGCGTAATGACGCTCATCCGCCAGCGTGACATGAATGTGGGTCACGCCCAGCTGAGCGGCCAACTCGCCAGCAGCTCCCCAGAGTCGCAGCTTCGGTTTTCCCAATTCATCGTTGTAAACTTCAAACTGCTCAAACGCCAGTCCGTTACGGATTCCTGTGCCAAGCGCTTTTGACGCCGCCTCTTTGACAGCGAACCGCTTGGCGAGAAAGCGCACCGGCTGCTGATGCGTTTCCCAGACTTTCCATTCACCTTCGCTGAGCACCCGTCGCGCAAGGCGATCGCCGCTGCGGGCGATCACCGCTTCGATGCGGGTAATTTCAACGATATCGGTGCCGATACCGACGATAGCCATTAGCGACGCGCTTCCTGCATCAGACGCTTCATTTCTGAAACCGCCTCTTTAAGGCCGCTCATTACCGCCCGACCAATAATCGCATGACCGATATTCAGCTCGTGCATTTCCGGTAGCGCGGCAATGGCCTGGACGTTGTGATAGGTCAGACCGTGCCCGGCGTTCACTTTCAGGCCAAGACTCGCCGCGTAGGTCGCAGCGCTGGCGATACGTTCGAGCTCTTTTGCCTGCTGCGCTTCACTTTCCGCATCGGCGTAGCAGCCGGTGTGAATTTCAATGTATGGCGCGCCCACATCAGCAGCGGCTTTAATTTGTGCGCGGTCAGCGTCAATAAACAGTGACACCAAAATTCCTGCATCCGCCAGACGTTTGCAGGCATCGCGCATTTTGTCGAGCTGCCCGGCAACGTCCAGCCCGCCTTCGGTGGTGACTTCCTGACGCTTTTCCGGCACCAGGCAGCAGAAATGCGGTTGGGTTTCACAGGCAATCGTCAGCATTTCTTCGGTGACGGCCATTTCGAGATTCATGCGGGTATCGAGGGTCTGGCGCAGAATACGCACGTCGCGGTCAGTGATGTGGCGACGATCTTCACGCAGATGTACCGTAATGCCATCAGCCCCCGCCTGTTCGGCGATAAATGCCGCCTGAACCGGGTCCGGATACGCGGTACCGCGTGCGTTGCGCAGCGTGGCGATGTGGTCAATGTTGACGCCTAACAGTAATTCAGCCATGACAATCCTCGTTTTTGATTTTGGTTCTACGGTTCCTGACGCTTTGGCACAAACTGTCGGAACAGTTCGCGGCTCTTGAGCGGCTTTCCTCCCAGGTACGGCTTTAGCGCCATACGGGTGAAGCGCTTCGCCGCCCGCAATGCATCCGCATCGGGGAATTCGCGGTTGGCGAGAGCCTTCAAATGGTGCCCGGTAAACGTGTTGTTATCAATCACTACGCTTGCGATAAAGCCTTTTTCTTCACGATAACGGTAAGTCATGGTGTCTTCCACCGGCTCGCCGCTGCCCGCACAGTGCAGGAAATCTACACCGTATCCAAGATGTGCCAGCAACGCCAGCTCAAAGCGGCGCAGCACAGGTTCCGGGGTACCGGTCACGCCGGCCAGCGCCTGAAGACAGTGCAGATAATCGAAAAAGAGTTCGGAGAAACGGGTTTCGTTTTCCAGCACGCGAGAGATGAGTTCGTTGACGTATAACCCGCTATAAAGCGCGATACCGCTGAGAGGAAGTGCGAGAGAGACAGCTTCGGCGCTGCGCAGCGTTTTGACATCACCGCGGCCACCAAAACGAACCAGCAAGGGGGTAAAGGGCTGAAGCGCACCTTTGAGATTTGAACGTTTGGAACGAGCGCCTTTAGCAACAAGGCGCACGCGGCCTGACTCTTCCGTGAAGACGTCCAGAATCAAACTGGTTTCGCTCCAGGGACGACTATGCAGAACGAATGCGCGCTGCCAGCCTTCCATTAATAGACTCGTCGTCTTTCGAGCCGCAGGTGTGTTGGCTGCCCCCGCTCCCTCCTGTCACTTACTTGAGTAAGCTCCAGGAGATTCACGGTATTGCCGCCTGCCTGCAACTCGAAAGCCATAGAGTATTTTTTTATAGATCGTCAACGTAACCGAGACTACGTAAAGCACGCTCGTCATCGGCCCAGCCAGATTTCACTTTCACCCACAGCTCAAGGTGTACAGGGGATTCGAACATCTCCTGCATATCTTTGCGGGCTTCGATACCGATGGTTTTGATTTTGGAACCTTTGTTGCCAATCACCATCTTCTTCTGGCCTTCACGTTCTACCAGGATCAAACCATGAATATCATATCCACCACGTTCGTTAGTCTGGAAACGCTCGATTTCTACCGTGACGGAGTACGGCAGTTCGGCACCCAGGAAACGCATCAGTTTTTCACGGATGATTTCAGAAGCCATGAAACGCTGGGAACGGTCGGTAATGTAATCTTCCGGGAAGTGGTGAATCGCTTCTGGCAGATGCTTACGCACGATGCCTGCCATGGTATCGACGTTGAAGCCGGTTTCCGCAGAAATAGGCACGATATCCAGGAAGTCCATCTGCTTGCCGAGGAACTGCAGATGCGGTAACAGGTCAGCTTTTTCCTGAACGTTATCCACTTTGTTGATCGCCAGGATAACCGGCGCACGACCGCCACGGAGCTTGTTCAACACCATTTCGTCGTCGGCGGTCCAGCGAGTGCCTTCCACCACGAAGATAATCAGCTCAACGTCGCCGATAGAGCTGCTCGCCGCTTTGTTCATCAGACGGTTGATGGCACGCTTCTCTTCCATATGCAAACCCGGGGTATCGACGTAAATCGCCTGATAGGCCCCTTCGGTATGGATACCGACAATGCGGTGGCGCGTGGTTTGCGCTTTGCGTGAGGTAATGGATATTTTCTGCCCAAGCAGATTGTTCAGCAGCGTGGATTTGCCAACATTGGGACGTCCAACAATGGCAATAAACCCGCAGTAACTCTTTTCGTCGCTCATTCCAGCTCCAGTTTTTTCAGCGCCTGTTCGGCGGCAGCCTGCTCCGCCTTGCGGCGACTGGAACCTGTGCCAACTACCGGTTCACTCAGGCCGCTGACCTGGCAGTGGATAGTAAATTCCTGATCGTGGGCTTCGCCACGCACCTGCACAACCAGATAGGATGGCAGTGGCAAGTGACGACCCTGTAAATATTCCTGCAAACGTGTTTTCGGATCTTTTTGCTTATCACCCGGGCTGATTTCATCCAGGCGGGTTTGATACCAGCTCAGGATCAGCCTTTCGATATTTTGAATATCGCTGTCGAGGAACACGCCGCCGATCAGCGCTTCAACGGTATCAGCCAGAATTGATTCTCGGCGGAAGCCTCCGCTTTTCAGCTCACCCGGACCAAGACGCAGACATTCACCCAGTTCAAATTCGCGGGCGATTTCAGCCAGCGTATTGCCGCGCACAAGCGTGGCACGCATGCGGCTCATATCACCTTCGTCGACGCGCGGAAAACGGTGATACAGCGCATTGGCGATGACATAACTTAAAATGGAGTCACCCAGGAATTCGAGACGCTCATTATGCTTACTGCTCGCGCTTCGATGGGTTAAAGCCTGTTGCAACAGATCCTGATGTTGAAAAGTGTAGCCCAGCTTCCGTTGAAGCCGATTAATTACGATGGGGTTCATGCGTTACCAAATAGATGAATGCGTCAATAATGCAGCACACGAAACCGACCTGAGAAAGCCAACGCGGTTTCGTGTGCCGTGGATCCCTGATGGGTACCAACCTAAAACTTCGGGGGGACATTCTATACGCAACGCGTAGGGATGTCGTTAGCTGGGAGGTATTTATATTCGAAATAATTCATGCTGCCATAATAATCATGGCAGCATGAACATAAGTCAGAAATTAATGAATACCGCCGATGCGACTTAAGCGTACGCCGGTCGGCCATTCACCTTCCTGTTTTTCGAAACTCATCCAGATGCCAACCGCTTTACCGACCAGATTCGCTTCCGGGACAAAGCCCCAGTAACGGCTGTCGGCGCTGTTATCGCGGTTATCACCCATCATGAAGTAGTGTCCCGGTGGAACCACCCAAGTCGCCAGTTGCTGGCCCTGCTCCTTATAGTACATACCCAGCTGGTCCTGCGCGATTGGCACGGTCAGAATACGGTGTGTGACATCACCGAGCGTTTCTTTACGCTCGCTCAGACGCACGCCATTGTCTTTGTTCTCACCTTTCGGCAACTGCCAGAAACCGCTGGTCGCTTCGCCACCGTTACGACGGGCAAAGGTCTGGACGAAATCGCTTGGCTCAACGTTGGAGTACGTCACCGGCAGTGCGTTACCACACGCCTGACCCGAACTGCAGTTTGGCTGAATGGTGACTTCTTTGGCGATAGGATCGTACGTCACTTTGTCACCCGGCAGGCCGACAGCACGCTTAATATAATCAAGACGCGGATCTTCCGGATATTTGAACACCACGACATCACCCCGTTTCGGATGACCGGTTTCAATTAACGTATTCTGATAAATCGGGTCTTTGATTCCGTAGGCAAATTTCTCCACCAGAATAAAGTCACCGATCAACAGCGTTGGCATCATTGAACCTGACGGGATCTGGAATGGCTCATAAATAAATGAGCGCACAATCAGCACGATAGCCAGCACCGGGAATACCGATGCACCCGTTTCCAGCCAGCCCGGTTTCGGGCCAACTTTCTTCAACGTCTTTTTATCCAGCGTATCACCCGCTGCAACCTGCGCAGCGGCCTGACGTTCACGGCGTTTTGGCGCAAAAATAAACTTATCCAGGCACCATAAAATCCCTGTCACCAGGGTCGCAATGACCAGGATCAGGGCAAACATGTTCGCCATGCCAACTCCTTTAATGGTTATTTACCGTCTTTTCCGACATGCAGAATGGCGAGGAACGCTTCCTGTGGCAGCTCAACGTTACCAACCTGTTTCATACGTTTTTTACCGTCTTTCTGTTTCTGCAGCAGCTTTTTCTTACGGCTGACGTCGCCGCCGTAGCATTTAGCCAGAACGTTTTTACGCAGCTGTTTCACCGTTGAACGCGCAATGATGTGGTTGCCGATGGCCGCCTGGATCGCGATATCAAACTGCTGACGCGGGATCAGTTCTTTCATCTTCTCAACCAGTTCACGACCACGATACGGCGCATTGTCGTTATGGGTGATCAGCGCCAGGGCATCAACACGATCGCCGTTGATGAGGACATCAACACGCACCATGTTGGATGCCTGGAAACGTTTGAAGTTGTAATCCAGTGACGCATAGCCACGGGAGGTAGACTTCAGACGGTCGAAGAAGTCGAGCACCACTTCAGCCATTGGGATTTCATAGGTCAGCGCAACCTGGTTACCGTGGTAAACCATGTTGGTCTGCACGCCACGTTTCTCCACGCACAGGGTCATGACGTTGCCGAGATATTCCTGCGGCAGCAGCATGTGGCACTCAGCGATAGGCTCGCGCAGCTCTTCAATGTTATTCAGCGGTGGCAGCTTAGACGGGCTGTCGACGTAGATAACTTCATCGTTGGTGGTCTGCACTTCATACACTACCGTCGGCGCGGTGGTGATCAGGTCCAGATCGTATTCACGCTCCAGACGCTCCTGGATGATTTCCATGTGCAGCAAGCCGAGGAAGCCACAGCGGAAGCCGAAACCCAGCGCTGTTGAGCTTTCTGGCTCGTAGAACAGAGAAGCATCGTTGAGGCTCAGTTTGCCCAGCGCGTCACGGAAGTTCTCGTAGTCATCGGAGCTGACCGGGAACAAGCCCGCGTAAACCTGCGGTTTGACTTTCTTGAAGCCAGGCAGGGCTTTGTCAGCCGGGTTACGGGACAGCGTCAAGGTATCGCCAACCGGTGCCCCCAGGATGTCTTTGATCGCACAAACCAGCCAGCCTACTTCGCCGCAGTTCAGCTGGGTACGGTCAACCTGTTTCGGGGTGAAGATGCCCAGACGGTCTGCGTTGTAGACCTGACCGGTACTCATGACTTTGACTTTGTCGCCTTTGCGCAGGGTGCCGTTTTTCACACGGATAAGCGACACCACACCGAGGTAGTTATCAAACCAGGAGTCGATGATCAGCGCTTGCAGCGGTGCTTCCGGATCGCCTTCAGGCGCAGGGATATCACGCACCAGACGTTCTAATACTTCAGGTACGCCCACGCCGGTTTTCGCCGAGCAGCGCACTGCGTCTGCGGCGTCGATGCCAACGATATCTTCAATTTCTTCCGCCACGCGTTCCGGATCGGCCGCTGGCAGGTCAATTTTGTTCAGAACTGGAACGACTTCCAGGTTCATTTCCATCGCGGTGTAGCAGTTGGCGAGCGTCTGTGCTTCTACGCCCTGCCCGGCGTCGACCACCAGCAATGCGCCTTCACAGGCCGCCAAAGAACGAGAAACTTCATAGGAGAAGTCAACGTGGCCCGGGGTGTCGATGAAGTTAAGCTGGTAGGTTTCGCCATCCGTCGCTTTGTAATCCAGGGTCACGCTCTGTGCTTTGATGGTGATGCCGCGTTCACGTTCCAGATCCATGGAATCAAGAACCTGCGCCGCCATTTCACGATCGGAAAGACCACCGCAAATCTGGATAATACGGTCAGACAACGTCGATTTACCGTGGTCGATGTGAGCAATGATCGAAAAGTTACGTATATTCTTCATAGTTAGAGTTAGTTATGCCTTACGAATTCCTGGAGGCCGCGGGTCTGCGCCTGACGTTTGATCGTTCGAAAACGCCGCATTCTACACTACATCTCCGTCGCCAGGAAATGCTCTTCCGGCAAGCTTAGCGGTTAGTTGTGGGGAGATCCTGCTGGAGATGTAAATAAAGATAAAAGCCAGCGTAATTACTGGCTCAGTTCAGAAGATGAGGCGTCAACGCGCAGCATATTTGGCGGCAGACCGACGCTGATAATGACCGGTTGCCACGCTTCGCGAGAAGCCAGTTTTGGGGAAAGGCCGCGGGCAATCAAAAAGCCGCCCACGCCGCCTAATACGCCACCGGCAAACGCGGCTAAATCACTGCCAAATAGCACCTGGAATACCGCCGCCATGACGAACAGACCCAGAAGTGGCGTCATGTACACCAGCACCGCGGAGGTCAATAGGCTTCCTTCGCTGATGCCAAGCTCTACTTTCTGCCCCACCACCAGCGGCTCAGCGCTGGGTACGGTAAGGGTGTGTTCCGTTTGCGGCCCAAGCTTGTTAAGCACCCGACTGCCACAGCCTGCCCGCGAGGAGCAACTGCTACAGGAGGTTTTGACGTCACAGCTCACCTTCGCAACGCCGTCGCCCCAGGAGATAACCGTGGCCCACTCTTTAATCATGGTGCCGCCTTGAACTTGATGCTGTCCGCGATGCGCTTTGCCGTCTGCGGTGGCAGCTCACCCACAATGGTGATTTCGGAGCTGTCGCGAACGGACGTACTGACCGTACGGCGTCCGGTACGCAGCACTTGTTCACTGCTGTTAGCATTAGCGTGATTCACGTTCACCGAGAAGCTAAACAGCCCGTCGGAATAAAGACGTGACTCAACTGGCGTATCGATCGTCGGTAACGTTCTGCGGCTACCGGCAACCTCTACAAATCCTTGCGGCAGCCAGCTCGGCAGCCAGCTGAATTTGACTTTATCGCCTACCGGTACGGACAGCAGCGGTGGCAGACTCGCGGTAGAGAGTGTCTGCATATTACTGCTCACCTGCTCACTAACGTTAAATGCCACAACGCGGAATTGTTCGAGCGTTTCGCCGTCTCTGTCCAGCAAGTCGACGCGCATCGGCAGCTTGGTTTCTGAATCCAGCCACACGATATAGCTGTAACGCGTCCCGTCACGCGCCACCACGCGGATGACCTCACACAGCCTGTCGGCAATGCGGGTGCGGCCCACGGAGATAAAGTCGTAGTATGGCGCGAGACGTTTGAAGTCGGTATAGACCAGGGATGGCAGTGAATCGACGATGAAATCGCCGTTCAGCGTAAAGGGATCGAGACCAGGTTCGAAATAGCTGATTTCGTTTCCGCGTTGGACAACTTCACGACGCGGACCGTCCATCTGCAGCAACTGCGCCAGGGCCTGATTATTCAGACGCGCGTGACGATAGCGTAGTGACTCTACGCCCTGCTTATTGATGCTGACAAACGACAGCTCGTAGTTTAGAGACTGGCTGGCCAGATTCATCTGCTGCAACAACGCCCCGGACGAGACATCTGCCGAGGCGTTGGCGGAGAAGAACAGGCTACCAGCCATTAAAGACATGGCACACCAAAGTTGCTTCATTACTGCGATTGCGTTCCTAACGTTTGATATCCAGGCACCTGAACAGCAGCTTGCTGAGTCTGGGCTTGTTCAAACTGAAGCTGTTCGGAGTGCAGACGACGCTGCAATTCGTAGTCCTGAAGCATCGCGTTGATACGGCGGCGCTGTTCCTGAACTTGCTGCTGACCTGTACCCGCATTACTACTCGCGCTGGCATCGGCAGGAACACCCAAACTAACCGGACTTGCTTTGCCCATCATCGGCAGTGTGTTAAATACTGGCGTTTCAGGCTGGTCGGTCGAACTGGATTGCCCATTGTAGTGCTGAACGCCCACGATCACTGCAAGTGATACGCAAGCGGCTACGCCCATTTGGGTAAGGGAACTGGCCAACGGACGCACTTTTTTCCAGAACGGCATATTCTGCCACTGGTGTGGTGCGGGTTGAGCTTCAGGAATGAGCGGCGTCGCCAGACGTACAGGTTCATTATCAATAGCGGCCATAACGCGGGCTGAAATATCAAAATTGAGAGTCTGCGCCGTCTCACCACGTATGGTATCGCGGATAAGATGGTAGCTCTCCCATGCTTTTTGCATCTCAGATGAACGGGTCAGCTCGTTGAGCAACTCGTTATCCAGCGTTTCACCATCCATTAAGGCGGAAAGTTTTTCTTTCTGCATGCCTAATACCTTTTCCAGTATTCCGCTATCGTCAACGCCTGATTAGCGGTTGAACTTTATTATCAATAGCTTCTCGTGCACGGAAAATGCGCGAGCGAACCGTACCCACTGGACAATCCATGATAGCGGCTATCTCTTCATAGCTCATGCCATCCAACTCCCGTAACGTGATTGCCATGCGTAAATCTTCCGGGAGAGACTCAATGGTACGGAACACTATTTGTCTCAGTTCTTCTGACAACATTAAGTTCTCAGGGTTCGAAATTTCTTTCAGTGCACCGCCACTTTCGTAATTTTCTGCTTCAATCGCATCAACATCACTCGCTGGCGGGCGTCTCCCCTGAGCAACCAGGTAATTTTTTGCCGTGTTAACAGCGATTCGGTACAGCCATGTATAGAAAGCACTATCTCCCCGGAACGAATCCAGCGCACGATAGGCCTTTATAAAAGACTCTTGTACTACGTCAGGCACATCGCCAGACGGTACGTATCGGGAAACCAGGTTTGCCACTTTATGCTGATAGCGTATCACCAGCAGGTTGAAGCCCTTCTGATCTCCCTTTTGGACCCGCTCGACAAGGACCTGATCCGTTAACTGCTCGCTCATCCGAGGTAATGTCTCCTCAAACCTTATTCCCATGCGTAATCAAAACGCCACTCCACATACTGCACTATGAGCAAGCAACAGCTTAGAGTGGGGTATTATTGTAAAGTTCAGTTACGCCTTTGCTTTTTGTGACTGCGGATAGACAGTTCATTATCACTCATTATAAGTCTACCACTGCTAAATGAAGTGTCAGGCGCACAATAAACGTCTGAAATCTGTCTGCAGAGTACCGTAATGTCGTCTATTTTTCATCATAAAATCTGAAGGTAACGACCTGCTTCGCAATAATTTTCTTTGATTTACAAACTTTCCCACCCGGCCTCACTGTTTAGCCATTACAACCATGAAGAAAAATAATCGTGCTAAAAACGCGATTCTGGTGCTACATTGCCTGAACCTTGTTTAGTAAATTAAACACAAACCATGACAACGACTCCCGATCTCTCCTGTGATGTGCTCATTGTCGGTAGCGGTGCTGCCGGTTTATCTCTTGCGCTACGGCTCGCCGAGCACAGTTCCGTTATCGTGCTCAGTAAAGGGCCCATCAGCGAAGGCTCAACGTTTTACGCCCAGGGCGGGATTGCCGCCGTTTTCGACGAAACGGACAGTATTGAATCTCATGTCGACGATACGTTGATAGCCGGTGCCGGGCTTTGCGACCGCCACGCTGTGTCGTTTGTCGCCAGCAACGCGCGCCCGTGCGTCCAGTGGCTTATCGACCAGGGCGTACTGTTTGATACGGAAGTCCAGGCCAATGGCGAAGCCAACTATCACCTCACTCGCGAAGGCGGGCACAGCCATCGACGTATACTTCATGCCGCGGATGCCACAGGGAAAGAGGTCGAAACAACGCTTGTCGGGAAAGCGTTAAATCACCCGAATATTCAGGTGATTGAGCGCAGCAATGCTGTGGACTTGATCGTCTCTGATAAAATTGGTCTGCCCGGCACCCGACGAGTTGTTGGCGCGTGGATCTGGAATCGTAATAAAGAAGCGGTGGAAACCTGTGCGGCAAAATCCGTGGTGCTGGCAACCGGTGGTGCCTCGAAGGTGTATCAGTACACCACCAATCCGGATATTTCCTCGGGGGATGGCATTGCAATGGCCTGGCGTGCGGGCTGTCGGGTGGCCAATCTCGAATTTAATCAGTTCCACCCGACCGCGCTTTACCATCCGCAGGCACGCAATTTCTTGCTGACTGAAGCCCTACGCGGTGAAGGAGCTCTGCTCAAACGCCCGGACGGCTCGCGCTTTATGCCAGACTTTGATGAACGCGAGGAGTTGGCACCGCGCGACATCGTCGCCCGCGCTATCGATCATGAAATGAAGCGTCTCGGCGCGGACTGTATGTATCTCGATATCAGCCACAAACCAGAAACATTTGTGCGTCAGCATTTCCCGATGATCCACAAAAAACTGCTTGGTCTCGGCATCGATCTGACCAAAGAACCGGTGCCTATCGTTCCCGCAGCGCATTACACCTGCGGCGGCGTGATGGTGGATGATTTTGGACGGACGGACGTTGACGGACTTTATGCCATCGGCGAAGTCAGCTACACCGGCCTGCACGGCGCTAATCGCATGGCGTCAAATTCACTGCTGGAGTGTTTGGTGTATGGCTGGTCGGCGGCAGAAGACATTAAGAAACGGATGCCGTATGCCCGCGAAGTCAGTTCACTGCCGGCCTGGGATGAAAGTCGGGTAGAGAATCCGGATGAACTGGTGGTTATTCAACATAACTGGCACGAGCTGCGGCTGTTTATGTGGGACTACGTTGGCATAGTACGTACCACCAAACGTCTGGAGCGCGCCCTGCGCCGCATTACCTTATTGCAGCAGGAACTGGACGAGTATTACTCCCGCTTCCGCGTGTCAAACAACCTGCTTGAACTGCGAAATCTGGTACAAGTGGCGGAACTGATCGTGCGCTGCGCCATGATGCGTAAAGAGAGCCGCGGCCTGCATTACACTCTGGATTATCCGGACTTGCTGGAAAACTCAGGGCCTTCGGTGCTCTCTCCGTTGACTCACATAAACAAATAAAACGCCTGGGTCAGCGCAGTGTAGCCTTCGGAATACTGCTGCTCTGGCCCACGGATAACCAGTCTGTCGCTGAAGCATTCGCCCGCCTGAGGCGAGAAGGCCAGCAGCACGCGATGCGGCAGGCGCAGTTCGGTTTCCGCCACGTCGGTTCGCAGGCGCAGATGCCAGCCCATCGACAGCGCGCGTTCGATGAAACCATTACCGATATTCTCCGGCAACACTACGCAGAAAAAACCGTCTTCGGTAATCGCATTGGCCGCACAATTCAGTAGCGCCGCGTGATCGAGGGTGGTGGTGTATCGTGCCTGCTCACGCTGAGGCGTAGCGCATTCCACGCCCTGTTCGTAATACGGCGGATTGCTGATAATCAGGTCATATCGGCTGTTTTCTTCCACCAGCCACTGCTGCACATCGGCGGTATGAACATAGATACGATCTGCCCACGGCGACTCAGCGACGTTTTCAGCAGCCTGGCTGGCGGCGGCGACGTCGAGTTCAACCGCGTCAATCATTACCGTGTTTTCCGTGCGCTGCGCTAACATTAACGCCAGCAGTCCACTGCCCGTTCCCATATCAAGGATCCGTTTGACGCGGGCGATTGGCGCCCAGGCACCGAGCAGGATCCCATCGGTTCCGACCTTCATGGCACAGCGATCGTGGGCGACAAAAAATTGCTTAAACGTAAATCCATTGCGACGAAGCACGGATGAAGACTGACTCATCATCAACAACCTTTTTCCTGATAAAATCCCCTGAGCGTCGGGTACTGCACAATACCCGAGAACAGATAGCCATACAAACAGATGAAGATTACGGCCATAACGTCTATAATCGGCGGCCCATACTGAGGTAGAACATGACTGTAACGACTTTTTCCGAACTAGAACTCGACGATAGCCTTCTGGATGCGCTCCAGGAAAAAGGCTTCACACGCCCGACCGCCATTCAGGCCGCTGCGATCCCGCCTGCGCTCGATGGCCGTGATGTCCTCGGTTCTGCGCCGACAGGCACCGGTAAAACGGCGGCGTATCTGCTGCCAGCGTTGCAGCACCTGCTCGACTTCCCGCGCAAAAAATCTGGCCCGCCGCGTATCCTGATTGTGACCCCAACGCGCGAACTGGCGATGCAGGTTGCCGATCATGCTCGTGAACTGGCTAAAAATACCCATTTAGACATCGCCACCATCACCGGCGGCGTGGCCTACATGAACCACGCTGAAGTGTTCAGTGAAAACCAGGACATTGTGGTGGCCACCACCGGGCGTCTGCTGCAGTACATCAAAGAAGAAAACTTTGACTGCCGCGCGGTTGAAACGCTGATCCTCGATGAAGCGGACCGCATGCTGGATATGGGCTTTGCCCAGGATATCGAAACCATCGCCGCGGAAACTCGCTGGCGTAAGCAGACCATGCTGTTTTCTGCGACGCTGGAAGGCGACGCAATCAAGGACTTCTCCGAGCGTCTGCTGCAGGATCCAGTGGAAGTGTCTGCGACACCGTCCACCCGCGAGCGCAAGAAGATCCACCAGTGTTACTACCGTGCCGATGACGTTAAGCATAAAACCGCGCTGTTGATCCACTTGCTTCAGCAAGAAGACGCGACGCGTTCGATCGTGTTTGTGCGTAAACGTGAGCGTGTTCATGAGCTGGCTGGCTGGCTGCGTGAGAAAGGCATCAATAACTGCTATCTCGAAGGTGAGATGGTTCAGGCCAAACGTAACGAAGCCATTTTACGCCTGACCGACGGCCGCGTGAATGTGCTGGTTGCCACCGACGTTGCTGCACGCGGGATCGACATTCCGGACGTAAGCCATGTCTTCAACTTCGATATGCCACGCAGCGGTGACACCTATCTGCACCGTATCGGTCGTACGGGCCGTGCCGGACGTAAAGGCATCGCGATTTCGTTAGTCGAAGCGCATGACCATCTGCTGCTGAGCAAAATTGGCCGCTACATTGAAGAGCCGCTGAAAGCTCGCGTGGTCGATGAAATGCGTCCGCAAACGCGCGTCCCAAGCGAAAAGCTGCAAGGCAAGCCGTCTAAGAAAGTGATGGCTAAACGCGAAGAGAAGAAAAAAGCGGAAAAAGAAAAACCGCGCGTGAAGAATCGCCATCGCGATGCCAAAAACATCGGTAAGCGCCGTAAGCCAAGCGCCGTCGCTGCCGCGGCGACCGAGCCGAAGAAAACCGAAGAGTAAAAGCGAGCCGGGATATCTCCCGGCTTTTTTATGTCCTTTCCACACCACCCTTCCGCACTCTTCTTAGATGACCTCATTCTGATACACGCATAAAAAAACGGAGAATGACTGAGTCATTCTCCGTTCTGTTCTGAGCGTTTTGGCTTTCGTTAACTTAGCCGATCGCCGTCACTTCCCACCCCTGAGAAATTACAGGCTTTCGGTGAAAGTACGAGCGATAACGTCGCGCTGCTGTTCTGGCGTCAGTGAGTTGAAACGCACCGCGTAACCAGAAACACGGATGGTCAGCTGTGGGTATTTTTCTGGGTGCTCAACGGCATCCATCAGAGTTTCGCGACGAAGAACGTTCACGTTCAGGTGCTGGCCACCTTCTACGCGGACTTCTGGCTGAACGTCTACCGGGATTTCACGGTATTCGATTTCGCCCAGAGCGTTAACCGCCACAACCTGATCTTCAGTGAAACCACCTTTTGCTACTAGGCAGCGCGCTTCGCCTTTCTCGCTGTCGAGCAGCCAGAAAGAGTTGAGCAGGTCGTCGTTTGCAGCTTTAGTAATCTGGATACCAGTAATCATTTGATGCCTCCCTAGGCTCAGTAATTCGTTTTTGCATTGGCCAGACACTGGCCAATTGGTAAAACCATTGTTGCTTGAGTGTATATATATCAGTCTGACACCCGGCAATCATTGATTTAAATCAATAGAATCAGTGTGTGTACTGAGTACATCCATGAATTTTGTTGTTTTAAGTCAATTTTCAAGCCCTGTAAAAAGCAAATATGCCTGTAAACATTCAACTTTATTTGAGTTTGAACCAATTTTCCCGCGGACAAAATTTTGTTCCACATAAAGAAGCCGTTAAGCTATCGCCAACGATATTCTCAGGAGAGCGACATGACCACGTCCTTAACCTGGCACGACGTGCTAGCCAGTGAAAAAGAACTGCCCTACTTCATTAATACCTTGGCAACCGTTGCCGACGAGCGTCAGGCTGGAACCACGATTTATCCGCCGCAAAAAGATGTGTTCAATGCGTTTCGCTATACCGAATTGTGTGATGTGAAGGTGGTGATCCTCGGACAGGATCCGTATCACGGCCCTGGCCAGGCACACGGACTGGCGTTTTCTGTTCTCCCGGGCGTTGCTACGCCGCCTTCTCTGTTAAACATGTACAAAGAACTGGAAGGCACTATTCCGGGCTTCACTCGCCCGACGCACGGTTATCTGGAAAGCTGGGCTCGCCAGGGCGTGCTGCTGCTCAACACGGTACTGACGGTTCGCGCAGGCCAGGCACATTCCCACGCCAGCCTTGGCTGGGAAACCTTTACCGATAAAGTGATTGCCCTTATCAATGAACATTGCGAGGGCGTGGTCTTTTTACTGTGGGGGGCGCATGCGCAGAAGAAAGGCGCGATTATCGACCGCGAGCGTCATCACGTACTGAAAGCGCCACATCCGTCGCCGCTGTCGGCCCATCGTGGCTTCTTTGGCTCAAATCACTTCGTGCAGGCCAACGAATGGCTGGCGCAACGCGGTGAGCCGCCGATTGACTGGATGCCGGTCCTGCCGGCTGCAAGCGAATAAAAAAATGCCAGCGCGATGCTGGCATTTTCATTTTAGCGATGCGGAAACATCAGCCTTTGTTCTGACGCCACCATTCGGCCAGCAGAACGCCGGTTGCGACAGAAACGTTCAGGCTTTCTACGTTACCTGTTCCGTTGATAGCGACGCTCAGGTCTGAAGACTCAAGAGCGGCATCGGACAGGCCATCACGTTCCTGACCCAGCACCAGTACCATTTTCTTCGGCATCGTCGCTTTGAACAGCGGCGTACCTTTATGGCTGGAAGTGGTCACAATCGCGTAGCCCGCTTTACGGAACTGATCCAGCGCGTCGATAAAGCTGTCAGCGGTGATTGGCTGCACGTGCTCAGCGCCCCCTTCTGCGGTACGGATTGCGGCACCGGATTCCAGCACTGCGGCATCCTGAACCACGACACCTTTCACACCGAAGTGTGCACAGCTACGCATAATTGCGCCGAGGTTATGCGGGTTGCCCACATCTTCCAGCGCCAGTACGCAATCTTCTTCAGCCGCTTCACTCACCCACTGCTTAACGCTTGTACCATTACGCTTTTTAATCAGGAAGCAAACACCGCCGTGGTGTTCAGTGCCAGAAGCTTTCTCCAGCTCCGCTTCGTCTACCACGTGATAGGCTTTACGGTTTGCCGCCATCCAACGCAGGGCTTCTTTGAAGCGCGGGGTCACACTCTGGATGAACCAGGCGCGAACAATGCAATCCGGGCGGCTGAGGAACAGCGCCTGACAGGCATTTTCGCCGTAAACACGGGTTTCTTCTGCACGCTGACGACGGATAACTTCTGGATCGACAAAGCTCTTGCCGCTGATCCCGCCGTGATCGGGTTTGTCTTCAACGACTGCGCCCGGTGCACGAGAAACGGTGCGCCATGGGTTGTCGTCGCGCGGTCCGCTGTCACGTGAGTTATCACGATCGCGGAAACGGTCACCGCCACGCGGTTTGCCATCGCGTGACTTTCCATCACGACTATCGCGCGCAGGACGACGACCACCTTCGGAACGGGACGGGCTATTACGGCTCAGACCAGCGCCTTTACCGGTGCGCGGGTTTTCCGTGCGTTTATCCGAGTCATCATCACTGCGGACGTACATCACTTTGACCTTGCCGCTTTTATTTTTCAGTTCGTCGTTCATCTTTATTCTCCACCTGCGCTGCGCGAAGCGCGAAGATTACCCGATGTGTCCGAGCTTCGCCATGATTTCGTACCAAAGACTGCGACTATTATATTCATTGAATAAACCACATTGTCCTTTAAAACAGTCTCGTCGATAATACGTAACATTAAAGAAACATTTCGGTCACTCAGGCCGTTGACTCAACCCGATTACCCAGAGGTTAGCTATGAATACCGTTTGTGCCAGTTGTCAGGCGCTTAACCGTATCCCCGACGATCGTATTAACGACTCCGCTAAGTGTGGCCGCTGCGGTCACGAGCTGTTTGACGGCGATGTTATCAATGCTACCGGAGAAACACTGGATAAATTGTTGAAAGACGATTTGCCTGTGGTGGTTGATTTCTGGGCTCCGTGGTGCGGCCCGTGCCGTAACTTCGCGCCGATTTTTGAAGACGTCGCGGAAGAGCGCAGCGGTAAAATGCGTTTCGTGAAAGTAAATACCGAAGCCGAACGCGAGCTTAGCGCACGCTTTCGTATTCGCAGCATCCCAACCATTATGATTTTCCATAAAGGCGAAGTGCTCGATATGCTCAACGGCGCGGTGCCTAAAGCACCGTTTGACAGCTGGCTGAACGAAGCCACCGAAGCCTGATCTGCCGGGGCACGTCTTGTGCCCCGCTTTCCCCTCTGCGACAATGGCGTTTTTCCTGCACAACGCCAAATGACTGATAACGCCGTACTCCGCCTGCGCGCCGAACGCCTCGCTCGCGCTACTCGCCCGTTTCTTGCCCGTGGTAATCGAATTCGCCGATGCCAGCGCTGCCTTTTGCCACTGAAACAGTGCCTGTGCGAAACCCTGACGCCTTCTGCTGCCCGGAGCCGTTTTTGTCTGGTGATGTTTGATACAGAGCCGATGAAACCGAGCAATACCGGTCGTCTGATTGCCGATATTCTTCCCGATACCGAAGCCTTTCAATGGTCACGTACCGAGCCGCCGCAGGCACTGCTCAATTTAGTCCGCAATCCGGATTATCAGCCGATGGTCGTTTTTCCGGCGTCTTATGCCGGGGCTGAACGCGAGGTCATTACCGTACCCCCTTCAGGCAAACCACCGTTGTTTATTATGCTCGATGGCACCTGGACCGAAGCGCGGAAGATGTTCCGTAAGAGCCCTTATCTTGATGGTCTGCCGGTGATTTCTGTCGATTTGTCGCGCGTCTCTGCCTATCACCTGCGAGAAGCGCATGCTGAAGGTCAGTACTGCACGGCAGAAGTGGCGATTGCGTTGTTAGATTTAGCGAATGACACCGAAGCCGCTGGTGCTCTCGGCAATCATTTTCAGTGTTTCCGCACCCGTTATCTGGCAGGAAAACCTCAGCATAAGGGAAACATCACAGTGACGGAGCCAGAAAGCGTTTAAAATCATTCAGGAACGATAGTCCAGGAGAGAATGCGATGAGCCAACGGGGACTGGAAGCGTTACTGAGACCCAAATCAATAGCCGTCATCGGCGCATCAATGAAGCCGCAGCGTGCGGGCTATCTGATGATGCGCAACCTTCTGGCCGGCGGTTTTGGCGGGCCGGTGTTGCCGGTGACGCCATCCTGGAAAGCGGTGCTTGGCGTGCTGGCCTGGCCTGATATCGACAGCCTGCCCTTCACGCCGGACCTGGCGGTTATCTGCACCCATGCGAAACGCAATCTGGACCTGCTGGAAGCGCTCGGGCAGAAAGGCTGTAAAACCTGCATCATTCTTTCTGCGCCGCCGGAACAGTTCAGCGAACTGAAAACCTGCGCCGCCCGTTATCAGATGCGCCTGCTCGGCCCTAACAGTCTGGGGCTGCTTGCCCCTTGGCAAGGATTGAATGCCAGCTTCTCGCCGGTACCGATTCGTCGCGGAAAGCTGGCCTTTATTTCGCAATCGGCGGCGGTGTCCAATACCATTCTTGACTGGGCGCAACAGCGCGAAATGGGATTTTCGTACTTTATCGCCCTGGGTGACAGCCTCGACATCGACGTTGATGATCTGCTCGACTTTCTCGCCCGCGACAGCAAAACCAGCGCTATTCTGCTCTATCTGGAACACCTGAGCGATGCCCGGCGCTTCGTTTCTGCCGCCCGGAGTGCCTCGCGCAATAAACCGATTCTGGTCATTAAAAGTGGGCGCAGTCCAGCAGCCCAGCGCCTATTGCATGTCAACTCCGGAATGGACCCGGCATGGGATGCCGCTATTCAGCGAGCCGGTTTATTGCGCGTACAGGATACGCATGAGCTGTTTTCCGCTGTCGAAACACTGAGCCATATGCGGCCGCTGCGCGGTGAGCGTCTGATGATTGTCAGTAACGGTGCAGCCCCTGCGGCGCTGGCGCTGGACGAACTTTGGCTTCGCAATGGAAAGCTGGCCACCCTCAGCGACGAGACGCTGACCCGTCTTCGTGACGCACTGCCGGGAAGCGTAGAAGCAGAAAATCCCCTAGACCTGCGCGATGACGCCAGTAGCGTGCACTATCAAAAAGCACTGAATATTTTGCTCGATAGCCAGGATTATGACGCCCTGTTGGTCATCCATTCACCGAGTGCAGCCGCGCCGGGAACAGAAAGCGCCCAAGCATTAATTGAAACCCTCAGCCATCACGCCCGCGGCAAATATGTCACCGTATTAACCAACTGGTGCGGGGAATATTCCTCACAGGAAGCGCGACGCTTATTTAGCGACGCCGGTATCCCCACCTACCGCACGCCGGAAGGCACCATCACCGCATTTATGCATATGGTGGAATACCGCCGCAATCAGAAGCAGTTGCGTGAAACACCGGTATTACCAGACAACCTGACCGCCAATACTGCCGACGCCCACGCGCTGCTCCAGCACGCCATTGCGGAAGGTGCCACGTCGCTCGACACGCACGAAGTTCAGCCAATCCTCAAAGCTTACGGCATGCATACGCTGCCGACGTGGATAGCAGCAGACAGTGCCGAAGCGGTGCATATCGCCGAGCAGATTGGCTATCCGGTGGCGCTGAAACTACGTTCGCCGGATATCCCGCATAAGTCAGAAGTTCAGGGCGTGATGTTATATCTGCGTACCGCCGCAGAAGTACAACAGGCCGCAGATGCCATTCTTGATCGCGTGAAAATGACCTGGCCTCAGGCGCGGATCCATGGACTGTTAGTTCAGAGTATGGCGAACCGGGCAGGTGCGCAGGAGCTGCGTATCGTCGTCGAACATGATCCACTGTTTGGCCCGCTTATCATGTTGGGTGAAGGCGGAGTGGAGTGGCGTGCAGAGGACCAGGCCGCCGTTGCGTTGCCGCCGCTGAACATGAATCTCGCCCGTTATCTGGTGATTCAGGCGATTAAAAGTAAAAAGATCCGCGGCAGAAGTGCGTTGCGTCCGCTGGATGTGGTTGGACTTAGCCAGGTGCTGGTCCAAGTTTCGAATCTGATTGTCGACTGTCCGGAGATCCAGCGCCTGGATATTCATCCTTTGCTGGCCTCCGGGGGCGAGTTCACCGCGCTGGACGTAACGCTTGAAATGGGGCCGTTCGAGGGGGATAGCGAAAGCCGCTTAACAGTACGTCCGTATCCACAGCAATTTGAAGAGTGGGTTGAGCTTAAAAACGGCGAACGCTGCCTGTTTCGCCCGATCCTACCGGAGGATGAGCCGTTGTTGCAGAAGTTCATCGCTCAGGTCACAAAAGAAGATCTCTACTACCGCTACTTCAGTGAAATCAATGAATTTACCCATGACGATTTAGCCAATATGACGCAGATCGACTACGATCGTGAAATGGCATTTGTCGCCGTGCATTCCACGGAGACAGGAACGGAAATCCTGGGCGTTACGCGCGCGATTTCAGACCCGGACAATATTGATGCTGAGTTTGCTGTACTGGTGCGATCCGATTTAAAAGGTCTTGGCCTGGGGCGTCGCCTACTGGAAAAACTCATCAACTATACGCGCGAACATGGGTTATCGCGCCTGAATGGCATTACCATGCCTAACAACCAAGGAATGATTGCGCTGGCCCGTAAGCTGGGTTTTGATGTCGATATCCAGCTTGAAGATGGCATTGTCGGGTTGACATTAAGACTATCCTCATCGTCATCATAACTAAGCTGCTGGAAATGTTGACCACTTTAGTTGGCACTGATGGTATTATTGCTCGCTTGTGTCGTCTGCATGGTACAGAGGCCCCTTGATTAATCAGAGAAGAATCGCACTGTGATGTTGTCAAAATTTAAGCGCAACAAGCATCAACAACACCTTGCTCAACTACCTAAGCTTTCTCAGTCAGTTGATGATGTCGAGTTCTTTTACGCCCCTGCGGATTTTCGGCAAGCGTTATTGGCTAAAATCGCCAACGCCACTCGCCGCATCTGCATTATCGCCCTTTACCTGGAACAGGATGATGGCGGTAAAGCAGTTTTGCAGGCTATCTATGACGCCAAGCGTGAGCGTCCCGAACTTGATGTCCGTATCCTGGTAGACTGGCACCGTGCCCAGCGCGGGCGCATTGGTGCCGCAGCATCCAACACCAACGCCGATTGGTACACCCGCATGGCTCAGGAAAACCCTGGCGTGGATGTACCGGTGTTTGGTGTACCGGTTAATACCCGCGAAGCATTGGGTGTTCTGCACTATAAAGGCTTTATTATCGATGACTGCGTGCTCTACAGCGGCGCCAGCCTGAACGACGTTTACCTGCATCAACATGAAAAGTATCGCTACGACCGCTATCAGTCGATTGGTAATGCGCAGATGGCCGATATTATGTTTGACTGGGTAGATCAGAATCTGGTGCACGGTCGCGGTGTAAACCGTCTTGATGACAATGAGCGTCCGAAAAGCCCGGAAATCAAAAACGATATTCGCCTCTATCGCCAGGAACTGCGTGACACCGGTTACCATTTCCAGGGCGATGCTGATAACGAACAGCTCTCCGTTACGCCACTGGTTGGGCTCGGAAAATCGAGCATGCTCAATAAGACGATTTTCCATTTGATGCCGTGCACCGAAGAGAAATTGACGATTTGCACGCCTTATTTCAACCTACCCGCCATGCTAGTGCGGAACATTATCCACCTGCTGCGTCAGGGGAAAAAGGTTGAAATCATTGTTGGTGATAAAACGGCGAATGATTTTTATATTCCAGAGGATCAGCCGTTTAAAATCATCGGCGCGCTGCCTTATTTGTATGAAATCAACCTGCGCCGTTTCCTTAGCCGCCTGCAGTATTATGTGAATACCGATCAGTTGGTGGTTCGCCTGTGGAAAGATGAAGACAATAGCTACCATCTGAAAGGCATGTGGGTCGACGATGAATGGATGCTGCTGACCGGCAACAACCTGAACCCACGCGCTTGGCGACTGGACCTGGAGAACGCAATTCTTATCCACGACCCGAAACAACAGTTGGCCGAGGCTCGGGATAAAGAGCTGGAACTGATCCGCAAACATACCACCGTGGTGAATCATTATCGCGATCTGCAAAGTATTGCCGATTACCCGGTAAAAGTCCGTAAGCTGATTCGCCGTCTGCGTCGAATTCGAATCGACAGGCTCATCAGCCGCATTCTGTGATCCTCAAGCCCCGCATTGGTCGGGGCTTTTTTACAGGGAGCCTGCTATGCGTATTCTGGTTCTGCTGTCTTCACTGTGGCTTTGCGGCTGCAGCCATATGGCCAATGATGCCTGGACCGGCCAGGACAAGGCTCAGCATTTTATTGCGTCCGCCATTCTCTCTGCGGCAGGTAACGAATACGCCCAGCATCAAGGATTCAGTCAGGACAGAAGTGCTGCCTATGGCCTGATGTTCTCACTCAGTCTTGGAGCAGGAAAGGAAGCGTGGGACAGCCGCCCGTTAGGCAGCGGCTGGAGTTGGAAAGATTTTGCATGGGATATCGCCGGCGCCACAACCGGCTATGCGTTGTGGCAGATGGCACATCAATAAACTACAGACGTAACCCCTTCCCTTTACTGTGCAGCATCAGCGACACCACAAAAGCCACCGCGCTCAACAGCGTGACATACCAGAAGAACGCACTCTCGATACCCACGGATTTCAACGACAGGGCGACATATTCTGCCGAGCCACCGAACAGCGCGTTGGCGACAGCGTAAGATAACCCAACACCGAGCGCACGCACCTGAGCGGGGAACATTTCGGCTTTAAGTATCCCACTTATCGACGTGTAAAAACTGGCGATCAGCAGGGCACACATCACTAATGCAAACGCAGCATACGGGGAATGAACATGCTGGAGCGCGGTGAGAATTGGAACAGTAAACAGGGTTGCCAGCCCACCGAAACACAACATTGACGTCCGACGGCCGATTTTATCAGACAGCGCCCCGAATAACGGCTGTACCGCCATATAGCAAAACAATGCAGCGGTCATCACGATGCTGGCCACGCTGGCGCTCATACCCGTCGTATTCACCAGATACTTTTGCATATAGGTTGTGAAGGTATAAAACACCAGAGAACCACCGGCCGTGAAGCCGAGAACCATCAGGAACGCTTTGCGGTTGCGCCACAGTCCTTTGAACGATCCGGCCTCCTTCAGTGCACGCGTTTCCTGCTGTGACGTTTCATCCAGCTGACGACGCAACCATAGTGCAACTAATGCCAGAACGGCTCCAAGCGCAAAGGGAATGCGCCAGCCCCATGCGTGCAAATCTTCGCTGCTCAGCACCTGCTGAAGAACAACGACCACAAGCAGAGCCAAAAGCTGGCCGCCGATCAGCGTTACATACTGGAACGAGGCAAAGAAACCCTTTCGGCCTTCTATAGCTACTTCACTCATGTAGGTTGCACTTGTGCCATATTCTCCGCCAACGGAAAGCCCTTGGAAGAGCCGAGCCAATAGCAGCAATACCGGAGCCCAGGTGCCAATCGTCGCATATCCTGGCAGGCACGCAATCACCAACGAACCAAAGCACATCATGCAGACAGAAATCAGCATCGACTTTTTTCGACCATGGCGATCGGCAATGCGGCCAAACAGCCAGCCGCCAATCGGTCGCATCAGAAAACCGGCAGCAAAGATACCGGCGGTTTGCAGCAACTGCGTAGTGGTATTGTCCGAGGGGAAGAAGATATGGGCGAAATAAAGCGAGCAAAACGAATAGACATAAAAATCAAACCATTCTACAAGGTTACCTGATGAAGCCCCCACGATAGCCCAGACCCGACGCCGTGAATCACTGCCCATCAGTGACTCTCGTGATGAATACGTATTCTCGGTCATTGTTATTATACTCCAGCAAAAGCCAGCCCCGCCTCGATGCAGATGTTGAGCGTCATTTCAGCAGAACAATTAGTGATCGAAATGTTACATAATTGTTATATCATGCTTTGTGATCAAAAGCACAAATTCAGTTAGCAGGATCAGTAATCAGGAATTGTCGTAGGAGGTTGAGGTGGAATTATTGCTGGATGAGGTATACGGAGTAATTACGATTGCAAATGCAATGATCATCGAGGGATTTTATGACGTATAAACGCAAAAAACCCCGGCCTTTCGGTCGGGGTTTCTTACTTGTTTGATGCCTGGCAGTTCCCTACTCTCGCATGGGGAGACCCCACACTACCATCGGCGCTACGGCGTTTCACTTCTGAGTTCGGCATGGGGTCAGGTGGGACCACCGCGCTGTTGCCGCCAGGCAAATTCTGTTGTCCAACACACCCCTCAGGGTCTGTCAGTTAATCTGTTATCAAGCTGAATATCGCGTCTCTCTCGCCAAAACATCTTCGGCGTTGTAAGGTTAAGCCTCACGGTTCATTAGTACTGGTTAGCTCAACGTATCGCTACGCTTACACACCCAGCCTATCAACGTCGTAGTCTTCAACGTTCCTTCAGGACTCTCAAGGAGTCAGGGAGAACTCATCTCGGGGCAAGTTTCGTGCTTAGATGCTTTCAGCACTTATCTTTTCCGCATTTAGCTACCGGGCAATGCCATTGGCATGACAACCCGAACACCAGTGATGCGTCCACTCCGGTCCTCTCGTACTAGGAGCAGCCCCCCTCAATTCTCCAGCGCCCACGGCAGATAGGGACCGAACTGTCTCACGACGTTCTAAACCCAGCTCGCGTACCACTTTAAATGGCGAACAGCCATACCCTTGGGACCTACTTCAGCCCCAGGATGTGATGAGCCGACATCGAGGTGCCAAACACCGCCGTCGATATGAACTCTTGGGCGGTATCAGCCTGTTATCCCCGGAGTACCTTTTATCCGTTGAGCGATGGCCCTTCCATTCAGAACCACCGGATCACTATGACCTGCTTTCGCACCTGCTCGAGCCGTCACTCTCGCAGTCAAGCTAGCTTATGCCATTGCACTAACCTCCTGATGTCCGACCAGGATTAGCTAACCTTCGTGCTCCTCCGTTACTCTTTGGGAGGAGACCGCCCCAGTCAAACTACCCACCAGACACTGTCCGCAACCCGGATTACGGGTCTACGTTAGAACATCAAACATTAAAGGGTGGTATTTCAAGGTTGGCTCCACAAGAACTGGCGTCCTCGCTTCAAAGCCTCCCACCTATCCTACACATCAAGGCTCAATGTTCAGTGTCAAGCTATAGTAAAGGTTCACGGGGTCTTTCCGTCTTGCCGCGGGTACACTGCATCTTCACAGCGAGTTCAATTTCACTGAGTCTCGGGTGGAGACAGCCTGGCCATCATTACGCCATTCGTGCAGGTCGGAACTTACCCGACAAGGAATTTCGCTACCTTAGGACCGTTATAGTTACGGCCGCCGTTTACCGGGGCTTCGATCAAGAGCTTCTCCCTAAGGATAACCCCATCAATTAACCTTCCGGCACCGGGCAGGCGTCACACCGTATACGTCCACTTTCGTGTTTGCACAGTGCTGTGTTTTTAATAAACAGTTGCAGCCAGCTGGTATCTTCGACTGATTTCAGCTCCACCCGCAGGGGCTTCACCTACACATCAGCGTGCCTTCTCCCGAAGTTACGGCACCATTTTGCCTAGTTCCTTCACCCGAGTTCTCTCAAGCGCCTTGGTATTCTCTACCTGACCACCTGTGTCGGTTTGGGGTACGATTTCGTGTTACCTGATGCTTAGAGGCTTTTCCTGGAAGCAGGGCATCTGTTACTTCAGTACCGTAGTACCTCGTCATCACACCTCAGCGTTAGATAAGAGTCCGGATTTACCTAAACTCTCCGCCTACATGCTTAAACCGGGACAACCGTCGCCCGGATAACATAGCCTTCTCCGTCCCCCCTTCGCAGTAACACCAAGTACAGGAATATTAACCTGTTTCCCATCGACTACGCCTTTCGGCCTCGCCTTAGGGGTCGACTCACCCTGCCCCGATTAACGTTGGACAGGAACCCTTGGTCTTCCGGCGAGCGGGCTTTTCACCCGCTTTATCGTTACTTATGTCAGCATTCGCACTTCTGATACCTCCAGCTACCCTCACAGGCCACCTTCAACGGCTTACAGAACGCTCCCCTACCCAACAACACATAGTGTCGCTGCCGCAGCTTCGGTGCATAGTTTAGCCCCGTTACATCTTCCGCGCAGGCCGACTCGACCAGTGAGCTATTACGCTTTCTTTAAATGATGGCTGCTTCTAAGCCAACATCCTGGCTGTCTGAGCCTTCCCACATCGTTTCCCACTTAACTATGACTTTGGGACCTTAGCTGGCGGTCTGGGTTGTTTCCCTCTTCACGACGGACGTTAGCACCCGCCGTGTGTCTCCCGTGATAACATTCTTCGGTATTCGTAGTTTGCATCGGGTTGGTAAGTCGGGATGACCCCCTAGCCGAAACAGTGCTCTACCCCCGAAGATGAATTCACGAGGCGCTACCTAAATAGCTTTCGGGGAGAACCAGCTATCTCCCGGTTTGATTGGCCTTTCACCCCCAGCCACAAGTCATCCGCTAATTTTTCAACATTAGTCGGTTCGGTCCTCCAGTTAGTGTTACCCAACCTTCAACCTGCCCATGGCTAGATCACCGGGTTTCGGGTCTATACCCTGCAACTTAACGCCCAGTTAAGACTCGGTTTCCCTTCGGCTCCCCTATTCGGTTAACCTTGCTACAGAATATAAGTCGCTGACCCATTATACAAAAGGTACGCAGTCACCTAACAAGTAGGCTCCCACTGCTTGTACGTACACGGTTTCAGGTTCTTTTTCACTCCCCTCGCCGGGGTTCTTTTCGCCTTTCCCTCACGGTACTGGTTCACTATCGGTCAGTCAGGAGTATTTAGCCTTGGAGGATGGTCCCCCCATATTCAGACAGGATACCACGTGTCCCGCCCTACTCTTCGAGTTCACAACGCGTGCATTTTCATGTACGGGGCTATCACCCTGTATCGCCGGACTTTCCAGACCGTTCCATTAACACGCGCGCTGATTCAGACTCTGGGCTCCTCCCCGTTCGCTCGCCGCTACTGGGGGAATCTCGGTTGATTTCTTTTCCTCGGGGTACTTAGATGTTTCAGTTCCCCCGGTTCGCCTCATTAAGCTATGTATTCACTTAATGATAGTGTGTCGAAACACACTGGGTTTCCCCATTCGGGTATCGCCGGGTCAAAGGTTCATATCACCTCGCCGACGCTTATCGCAGATTAGCACGCCCTTCATCGCCTCTGACTGCCAGGGCATCCACCGTGTACGCTTAGTCGCTTAACCTCACAACCCGAAGATGTTTCTTTCGATTCACCATCGACTTGCGATAATTTGAGAGACTCGAACACACCGTATTTTCCTTTCTTATTACGGAGAAAGGAAACAGTGTGTCGTTTCAATTTTCAGCTTGATCCAGATTTTTAAAGAGCAAATATCTCAAACATGACTCACCGCTTACGCCGTAAAATCAGTTTTGAGATATGGAGGTCGGCGACTTTCACTCACAAACCAGCAAGTGGCGTCCCCTAGGGGATTCGAACCCCTGTTACCGCCGTGAAAGGGCGGTGTCCTGGGCCTCTAGACGAAGGGGACACTGAAGTCTCAATCGCAAGACGCCTTGCTTCTCTACATCTATCAGACAATCTGTGTGGACACTACAAAGGCAGGTTCTTTAAGGTAAGGAGGTGATCCAACCGCAGGTTCCCCTACGGTTACCTTGTTACGACTTCACCCCAGTCATGAATCACAAAGTGGTAAGCGCCCTCCCGAAGGTTAAGCTACCTACTTCTTTTGCAACCCACTCCCATGGTGTGACGGGCGGTGTGTACAAGGCCCGGGAACGTATTCACCGTAGCATTCTGATCTACGATTACTAGCGATTCCGACTTCATGGAGTCGAGTTGCAGACTCCAATCCGGACTACGACGCACTTTATGAGGTCCGCTTGCTCTCGCGAGGTCGCTTCTCTTTGTATGCGCCATTGTAGCACGTGTGTAGCCCTACTCGTAAGGGCCATGATGACTTGACGTCATCCCCACCTTCCTCCAGTTTATCACTGGCAGTCTCCTTTGAGTTCCCGGCCGAACCGCTGGCAACAAAGGATAAGGGTTGCGCTCGTTGCGGGACTTAACCCAACATTTCACAACACGAGCTGACGACAGCCATGCAGCACCTGTCTCAGAGTTCCCGAAGGCACCAAAGCATCTCTGCTAAGTTCTCTGGATGTCAAGAGTAGGTAAGGTTCTTCGCGTTGCATCGAATTAAACCACATGCTCCACCGCTTGTGCGGGCCCCCGTCAATTCATTTGAGTTTTAACCTTGCGGCCGTACTCCCCAGGCGGTCGACTTAACGCGTTAGCTCCGGAAGCCACGCCTCAAGGGCACAACCTCCAAGTCGACATCGTTTACGGCGTGGACTACCAGGGTATCTAATCCTGTTTGCTCCCCACGCTTTCGCACCTGAGCGTCAGTCTTTGTCCAGGGGGCCGCCTTCGCCACCGGTATTCCTCCAGATCTCTACGCATTTCACCGCTACACCTGGAATTCTACCCCCCTCTACAAGACTCTAGCCTGCCAGTTTCGAATGCAGTTCCCAGGTTGAGCCCGGGGATTTCACATCCGACTTGACAGACCGCCTGCGTGCGCTTTACGCCCAGTAATTCCGATTAACGCTTGCACCCTCCGTATTACCGCGGCTGCTGGCACGGAGTTAGCCGGTGCTTCTTCTGCGAGTAACGTCAATCGCTGCGGTTATTAACCACAACGCCTTCCTCCTCGCTGAAAGTACTTTACAACCCGAAGGCCTTCTTCATACACGCGGCATGGCTGCATCAGGCTTGCGCCCATTGTGCAATATTCCCCACTGCTGCCTCCCGTAGGAGTCTGGACCGTGTCTCAGTTCCAGTGTGGCTGGTCATCCTCTCAGACCAGCTAGGGATCGTCGCCTAGGTGAGCCATTACCCCACCTACTAGCTAATCCCATCTGGGCACATCCGATGGCAAGAGGCCCGAAGGTCCCCCTCTTTGGTCCGAAGACGTTATGCGGTATTAGCTACCGTTTCCAGTAGTTATCCCCCTCCATCGGGCAGTTTCCCAGACATTACTCACCCGTCCGCCGCTCGTCACCCAGAGAGCAAGCTCTCCTGTGCTACCGCTCGACTTGCATGTGTTAGGCCTGCCGCCAGCGTTCAATCTGAGCCATGATCAAACTCTTCAATTTAAGTTTGATGCTCATGAATTAAACTTCGTAATGAATTACGTATGTTCACTCATAAGACTTGGTATTCTATTTAGCGTCTTTCGACGTTTAAGAATCCATGTCACTTTGAGTGCCCACACAGATTGTCTGATAAATTGTTAAAGAGCAGTGAGTTACGCGCTTTCGCTTGCTAACTCGAGGTCCCGTATAATACGTTTTCCTCATTCAGAGTCAAGCGTTTATTTTCGCTTTTCTCTGTCAGGATTTCCTGGGAAACCCTTCTGACCCGGCGGCTAGCGAGCCGTTGTTCCGTGTCAGTGGAGGCGCATTATAGGGAGTTCTGACGAGACGGCAAGTATAAATTCAAAAAAAAATCACCGACCGCTCATTATTCACACAAATGATATGCCGAATGGCAATTTTCGCCTGGTATTTAAACAAAAACGAGCCCCTGAGGGCCCATTTTTGTATTTATGTGACTTACTGCACTGCCACAATATGGTCATCTTTGACTTTCAGCAGGATAGTTTTCCCTGGAATCAGCTCACCAGAAAGGATTTGCTGAGCCAGTGGGTTTTCTATCTGCTGCTGGATAGCGCGTTTTAATGGCCGTGCGCCGTAAACCGGGTCATAGCCGTTGGCACTCAGCAGCGCCAGCGCATCATCTTCTATATGTACGTCATACCCGCGCTCTTCGAGACGCTGGTAAAGACGCTGCAGTTGGATCTTCGCAATCGAGGCGATATGTTTCTCACCCAGAGGATGGAAGACCACTACTTCGTCAATACGGTTGATGAACTCTGGACGGAAGCTGTGGCTAACCACATCCAACACCAGATCTTTCATATGACTGTAATCCAGCTCGCCGAAACGTTCCTGAATCAAGTCGGAACCCAGGTTCGAGGTCATGATGACCACGGTATTGCGGAAATCAACCGTTCTCCCCTGCCCGTCCGTCAGTCGTCCATCGTCCAGTACCTGAAGGAGAATGTTGAACACATCAGGATGCGCTTTCTCGACTTCATCCAGCAGGATGACAGAATATGGACGACGGCGAACCGCTTCGGTCAGATAGCCACCTTCTTCATAGCCAACATACCCTGGAGGCGCACCGACCAGACGCGAGACGGAGTGTTTCTCCATAAATTCGGACATATCGATACGGACCATCGCATCGTCGCTGTCGAACATAAAGTTAGCCAGCGCTTTGCAGAGCTCAGTTTTACCAACACCGGTCGGCCCAAGGAACAGGAACGAACCAATCGGACGATTCGGATCAGACAAACCAGCACGACTACGACGAATAGCATTAGAGACAGCTTCCACCGCTTCGTTCTGACCAATCACCCGGCTGTGCAATTCCTGCTCCATACGCAGCAGCTTGTCGCGCTCGCCTTCCAGCATTCTCGCCACCGGGATCCCGGTCCAGCGCGCCAGCACATCAGCAATCTCTACGTCGGTAACACGGTTACGCAGTAGACGCATGGTTTTGCCTTCAGACTGCTCGGCAATCGCCAGCTGTTTTTCCAGCTCCGGAATTTTGCCGTACTGCAATTCAGACATCCGCGCTAAATCACCGACGCGGCGAGCCTGTTCGATCGCAATCTTCGCCTGCTCAAGCTCAGACTTAATGGTCTGGGTTCCGGACAGAGACGCTTTTTCCGCTTTCCACTCTTCTTCCAGTTCTGAATATTGGCGTTCTTTATCGTCCAGCTCTTCATTGAGCATATCCAGACGTTTCAGGCTAGCTTCGTCAGACTCTTTCTTCAAAGCCTGCTGTTCCAGCTTGAGCTGGATAATACGGCGTTCAAGTCGGTCGAGCTCTTCCGGTTTAGAGTCAATCTCCATCCGGATGCTGGATGCCGCTTCATCGATAAGGTCGATCGCTTTATCCGGTAGCTGTCGGTCAGCAATATAGCGATGCGACAATGTCGCCGCCGCCACAATCGCCGGGTCCGTAATTTGCACATGGTGGTGCAATTCATAACGCTCTTTCAGCCCACGCAATATCGCGATGGTGTCTTCTACTGTCGGCTCCGCCACGAACACTTTCTGGAATCGACGCTCAAGGGCAGCGTCCTTCTCTATATATTGACGATATTCATCAAGCGTAGTGGCCCCGACGCAGTGCAGTTCACCGCGCGCCAATGCAGGCTTAAGCATGTTGCCAGCATCCATCGCACCGTCCGCTTTACCGGCACCAACCATAGTGTGCAATTCATCAATAAAGAGGATGACGTTGCCTTCCTGCTTTGAGAGATCGTTCAGCACGCCTTTCAGACGCTCTTCGAACTCACCGCGGTATTTCGCCCCGGCCACCAGCGCCCCCATATCCAGCGCCAGTACCCGACGGCCTTTCAACCCTTCCGGTACTTCGCCGTTAACAATACGCTGAGCCAGCCCTTCAACAATTGCTGTTTTACCCACCCCAGGCTCACCGATCAGAACTGGGTTGTTTTTGGTACGACGCTGCAATACCTGAATGGTACGGCGGATCTCTTCGTCACGGCCGATGACCGGATCAAGTTTGCCTTGTTCGGCTCGCTCGGTGAGATCAAGGGTATATTTCTTTAACGCCTGACGCTGATCTTCAGCACCCTGGTCATTCACGTTTTCACCTCCACGCATTTGTTCAATCGCCTGCGTCACATTGGCGGTTGTTGCTCCGGCGGTTTTTAACAGGTCAGCTAACGTGCCACGTGATTCAAGCGCCGCCAGAACAAACAACTCTGACGAGATAAAGTTGTCATTTCGTTTTTGCGCCAGCTTGTCACAAAGATTCAGTACACGGACCAGGTCCTGAGACGGCTGAACATCACCGCCAGTGCCTTCCACCTGTGGTAACCGGCTCAATGCCTGATCGATGGCCGTGCGTAACTGCCCGGCATTAATGCCAGCTGAAGTTAATAAAGGACGTACCGAACCGCCTTCCTGATTCAGAAGTGCGCTCATGAGATGAAGAGGTTCGATGAATTGGTTGTCGTGCCCTAATGCAAGAGATTGGGCATCGGCGAGTGCAAGCTGGAATTTATTGGTAAGACGATCCAGACGCATAATTCCTCCCATAACAGGTCAATTTTGCTACTGGAGATTAAATGAGGTCATCCCTCAATTATTCAAGGTTAGAGACCTGGACTATGTGAAAAATATGTCAGCCTTCTGGATCGTCTTGATTCTTTAGGTTATATCAGCCAAATGAAACTTGCCATACGACCGGTGGTCCGATCGCGTCGATAAGAGAAAAAATCATCCTTTTCGCTTAGCGTACAGCGTTCACCGCCGAACACCTGACTCACGCCAAGATTTGCCAGACGCTGACGGGCTAGCTGATAGATATCGGCGAAATATTTTTCGCCAGCAGGGCGGAAAGCGCTATCAGCTTTCGCATCTTTATCCATGAAGGCTTCACGGACTTCCGGACCCACTTCAAACGCCTGCGGACCAATTGCAGGTCCAAGCCAGGCGAGAATGTTTTCTGGCTTATCCTGAAATTGTGCGACGGTTTGCTCAAGTACGCCATCGCACAAACCACGCCAACCCGCATGGGCGGCAGCCACTTCCGTGCCCGCCTGATTACAAAACAGCACCGGCAGACAGTCTGCGGTCATCACCGCACAGACCAGACCCGGTTTGTTGCTGTAAGACGCGTCGGCACGTTTGGAATCATACTCACCGCCGGTCAGCGTTAATACCGCATTACCGTGGACCTGCTCAAGCCAGACCGGACGAGAAGGCAATGCGGACGCTTCGTAGAAGCGACGACGGTTCTCTTCAACGTGCTCCGGATTATCACCACAATGGGCCCCGAGATTAAGAGAATCCCAAGGTGACGCACTCACGCCACCCACTCGCGTTGAGCTACACGCCCCGACGCCCGCAGGCATCGGCCACTGTGGAACAATAATCTTGGTCATAACCAGGCGACGTCGTCCTTGTGTTCTTCAAAATCAGCGCGCATCGCGGCAATGAGATCAACCATATCCTGTGGAATTGGCGCATGCCATTCCATCTCGATACCAGTAATCGGATGGTAAAGACGAAGCATAGTTGCATGCAGCGCCTGACGATCGAATTTACGCAGTTCGGTGATGAAGGCTTCCGACGCCCCTTTCGGTGGACGCGGACGGCCGCCGTAAAGCTGATCGCCCACCAGCGGATGGGTAATGTGCGACATGTGCACACGAATCTGGTGCGTACGTCCCGTTTCCAGACGCAGACGTAGACGCGTATGAATGCGGAAATGCTCCATGATACGGTAATGCGTCACCGCCGGTTTACCCATTGGGTGTACAGACATGTGGGTACGCTTGGTTGGATGGCGACTGATCGGCTCTTCAACCGTCCCACCCGACGTCATGTGACCAATCGCGACGGCCTCATATTCACGGGTAATTTCACGCAGCTGCAGCGATTCCACCAGACGCGTTTGCGCCGGAACGGTTTTCGCGACGACCATCAGACCGGTGGTGTCCTTATCCAGACGATGGACAATGCCCGCACGTGGAACGTCGACAATCGGCGGATAATAGTGCAGCAGCGCATTAAGGATAGTCCCGTCTGGGTTACCCGCGCCCGGATGCACGACCAGGCCGCGCGGCTTATTGATAACCAAGATATCGTCATCTTCATAGACGATAGTCAGCGGGATATCCTGTGGTTCGAACCGCGCTTCTTCTTCGATTTCAGCGTTGATGGCGACATGTTCTCCCCCCAACACTTTCTCCTTCGGCGTGCTACAAATGACGCCGTTAACCAGCACTCGCTGGTCAAGAATCCATTCTTTTATGCGTGAACGTGAATAATCCGGGAACATTTCGGCCAAAGCCTGATCTAAGCGTTGACCGAGTTGTTTTTCGGATACCGTTGCGGTGAGTTGTACTTGTTGTGCCATAAACAGCTTCTTCGTTTAACGTTGGGTTTTACGGCTTCGCCGTATAATATAGTGTGCTATTGTAGCTGGTCTTAATCGGGAGCAGGAATGATAATCTCCCGCATAAACATTCTGAGGAAAGTCAAAACGTCATGACGCGCATGAAATACCTGGTGGCCCTTGCCACACTCAGCCTGGCTTTGGCGGGTTGCTCCGGTTCAAAGGAAGAGGTCCCTGATAACCCGCCAAATGAAATCTACGCGACTGCTCAACAAAAGTTGCAGGACGGTAACTGGAAACAGGCGATAACGCAACTGGAAGCGTTGGATAACCGCTATCCATTTGGCCCGTATTCTCAGCAGGTTCAGCTCGACCTGATTTATGCGTACTACAAAAACGCCGATTTGCCATTGGCTCAGGCAGCCATCGACCGCTTCATGCGTCTTAACCCGACTCACCCGAACATCGACTACGTCATCTATATGCGTGGCCTGACCAACATGGCACTGGATGACAGCGCCCTGCAGGGCTTCTTTGGCGTTGACCGCTCTGACCGCGATCCGCAGCACGCTCGTGACGCATTCAATGACTTCTCCAAACTGGTCCGTGGCTATCCGCAGAGCCAGTACACCTCCGACGCCTACAAGCGCATGGTGTTCCTGAAAGACCGTCTGGCGAAGTATGAGCTTTCGGTTGTGGATTACTATACCGATCGCGGGGCGTGGGTTGCGGTAGTGAACCGCACGGAAGGCATGCTGCGTGATTTCCCGGATACGCAAGCAACCCGCGATGCGCTGCCGAAGATGGAAAAAGCCTACCGCGAAATGCAGATGACCGCGCAGGCCGACAAAGTGGCGAAAATCATTGCCGCCAATGGCGACAAGACCAGCAGTTGATTGTCCTGATAACGAAAAAGGCAGCCCAGAAGGCTGCCTTTTTTTACGCAATTAGTGAGGACGCTGAACCGGTTTAGCTCGCAGTCATCCCATCAACTATGGCCCTCTTTTCCCCATTCCTCAAGTATTAATTCCCCTGTTCCTGTCCTGCCTCACAAATTACGCTGACTGACAAAAAGTGACAAAATAACGTGATGCACATCACACATTTTGACATTGAGAACGGTATGCTGGAATCACCAAGACGGGAAAGACAAGAGGTAAAATTTATGACAATGAACATTACCAGTAAACAAATGGATATTACTCCGGCCATCCGCCAGCACGTCGCAGACCGTCTCACCAAACTTGAAAAATGGCAAACTCATCTGATTAACCCTCATATTGTTCTGTCTAAGGAACCGCAGGGCTTTGTTGCCGATGCAACCATGAACACGCCGAATGGCCATCTGGTTGCCAGCGCACGTCACGAAGATATGTACACTGCCATTAATGAATTGATCAACAAGCTGGAAAGGCAGCTCAATAAAGTGCAACACAAAGGAGAAGCACGTCGCGCCAATGCATCGGTGAAAGACGTCAACTTCGTTGAACAAGAGTAATCCTTATCAACTGTGTTAATCCAACGCGCCTCCGGGCGCGTTTTTTGTGCCTGACTGTATTAGCGGTTGACAGCATGAAAACAGTACGGTTACTTTAACTGCGTACTTCTTAGGAAACCCTGATGAAAATTGTCCTGTTCTTCTTCGCATTCTTTTTTACCTTCCCCTAACTGGGAGGCGTTTCGTCGTGTGATAAAGAATGCGAAGACGAACAATAAGGCCTCCCACACCGGGGGGCCTTTTTTATTGATAACAAGAAAGGCGACATTATGACTGCGGAAAACCCGTTACTGGCTCTGCGCGATAAGATAAGCGCACTGGATGAAAAATTGCTCTCGCTGTTGGCCGAGCGCCGTGGGCTGGCTGTAGACGTGGGTAAAGCGAAACTGTTATCTCATCGCCCAGTACGCGATATCGACCGCGAGCGCGATCTGCTCGAACGCCTGATTACCCTGGGCCAGACTCATCATCTGGATGCGCACTACATCACCCGCCTGTTTCAGCTGATTATCGAGGACTCGGTCCTGACACAGCAGGCGCTGCTTCAGCAGCATCTGAACAAAATTAACCCGCACTCAGCGCGCATCGCATTTCTTGGACCGAAAGGATCGTATTCCCACCTCGCCGCACGTCAGTACGCTGCCCGTCATTTTGAGGAATTTATCGAAAGCGGCTGCGCGAAATTCGCCGACATCTTTAATCAGGTCGAAACCGGACAAGCTGACTACGCCGTGGTCCCAATTGAAAACACCAGCTCAGGCGCCATCAACGACGTCTACGATCTGCTACAGCACACCAGCCTGTCGATTGTGGGCGAGATGACAATTCCTATCGATCACTGCGTGCTGGTTTCCGGCTCGACCAGTCTCGACCAAATCGAAACCGTGTACAGCCACCCACAACCTTTCCAGCAGTGCAGCCAGTTCCTGAATCGCTACCCTCACTGGAAAATCGAATACACCGAAAGCACGTCAGCAGCGATGGAAAAAGTGGCCGAAGCCAATTCACCACACGTTGCCGCACTCGGCAGCGAGGCAGGTGGCGGTCTTTATGGTTTACAGGTGCTGGAACGCAATCTGGCTAACCAGACACAGAACATTACCCGTTTTGTGGTCCTGGCCCGTAAAGCCATCAACGTCTCTGATCAGGTTCCGGCCAAAACAACGCTGCTGATTGCCACCGGGCAACAGGCCGGTGCGCTGGTCGAAGCGCTGCTGGTATTACGTAATCACAATGTGATCATGACCAAGCTGGAGTCGCGTCCGATCTACGGTAACCCGTGGGAAGAGATGTTTTATCTGGATGTGCAGGCCAATCTGGAAGCCGATGCAATGCAAAGCGCGTTGAAGGAGCTGGGTGAAATCACCCGCTCCATGAAAGTGCTGGGCTGTTATCCGAGCGAAACGGTCGTGCCGGTTGACCCGGCTTAACCGCCGATAAACGGCAGCTTCTTCATCCCTGCGACGGCAACAGGCAGGGTGAAGATTGCGCCGGAGAGTGGATATCGACGAACCTCTTCGGCGCTCATGTTTTCTCGGGTAGTAGTGATAAACAACGTTTTCATGTCCGGACCACCAAAGCACACCATTGTCGGGCAACGAACCGGCAAACGATATTCTTCCAGCGGCTCTCCTTCGGGTGAAAAACGCGCGATCCGCCAGCCATCGAACATCGCACTCCAGTAGCACCCTTCTTCATCTATTGCTGCGCCATCTGGAATGCCCTCTCCCGCACTGAACTGACGGAAAGGCTCACGTTTGCCCGGTTCACCTTGCTCATCCAACGGCGTGCGATAGATAACGCCATGTGGGGTATCTGAGGTGTACATCCATTTTTTATCAGCACTGAAGGCCAGCCCGTTGGCGCCGCGAATATCACACTGGATAACTTTCGGTTTGAGTTCGTTGTCCACCCGCACCAGCAGCGCGCCGTTGTAATCGCCCGGCCCCCAGAAGGTGCCTGCGTAAAAACGGCCATCGCGATCAGTGCCACCATCGTTGAAACGGGCCAACTGTGGATTGCTCGGGTTATCGCAGATTTTGCGGACCAATAGCCCGCGGCTGTCGCTTAACCAGATAGCGCTGCGCAGGGCGACGATAAACCCGCCCTTTTCCCGAAGCGAAAAACACCCCACTTCTTCCGGAAATTGCAGGACCCGATGTTCGCCACTTTGGGTGTCGTAGCGATGAATTTCATACTCCAGGATATCGGCCCAATAGAGTGCCTGCTCGGCATCGCTCCAGGTTGGGCATTCCGGCAAATGGCCGGCGTAATCAAACAGCACCTCAGGTTGAGCCATGTTCGTTTCCCTATAAAAAAAGCCAGCGGGTTTCCCCTCTGGCTTTTGAGTATAAACAGTTTTCTTACTGCCGACTGTCATTCGCCTGGCGTAACAGCGTCCGGCTTTCGCTCTGGAAGCGCTGGGCGTAATCGCCAAACCAGTGTTCGACCTTACGGAAGCTGTCGATAAAGGCCTGTTTGTTGCCCTGATCCAGCAGTTCAATCGCCTCGCCAAATCGTTTGTAGTAACGTTTGATCAGCGCAATATTGCTCTGTGAAGACATGATGATGTCCGCATACAGCTGAGGATCCTGCGCAAACAGACGCCCGACCATCGCCAGTTCCAGGCGGTAGATCGGCGACGACAGCGCCAACAGTTGTTCCAGCTGGACGTTCTCTTCCGCCAGATGCAGGCCGTAGGCAAAAGTCGCGAAGTGGCGCAGCGCCTGAATGAACGCCATGTTCTGGTCGTGTTCCACCGCGCTGATGCGGTGCAAACGTGCGCCCCAGACCTGAATCTGTTCCAGGAACCACTGATACGCTTCTGGCTGACGACCATCGCAGTACACCACAACCTGTTTCGCCAGGCTGCCGCTGTCCGGGCCGAACATTGGGTGTAATCCCAGTACCGGGCCATTGTGCGCCGCCAGCATCGCCTGCAGCGGAACGGCTTTCACCGACGCCAGATCGACCAGAATACAGTCCGCAGGTAGGTCGGGCAGTTTCTCGATGATCTCCGCCGTGGCGTGAATCGGCACGCTGACGATAACCATTCCCGCATCGGAGAGCATCTCTTCCGCGCGCGCCCAGTCGTCTTTCTCAAGGATCCGCACCTGATAACCCGACAGGGTCAGCATTTTCTCAAACAAACGCCCCATCTGACCGCCGCCACCGACGATAACCACCGGACGCAGCTGCGGACAGAGCGTTTTAAAGCCTTTGTCGTTTTCGCTGGAATAGGATTCGCGCATCACTCGACGCAGAACATCTTCGATAAGATCGGGCGGAACCCCTAATGCAGCGGCCTCCTGACGACGCGACGCCAACATCGACGCCTCGCGCTCAGGAACGTAAATCGGCAAGCCATACTTACTTTTGACTTCGCCAACCTCAGCCACCAGATCCAGACGGCGCGCCAGCAAATCCAGCAGCGCCTTATCTACTTCATCTATTTGATCGCGTAGCGCGGTCAGTTCAGCAACCATAAATTCCTCTTACGCCTGACGAGCCGCCAGCTGGCCACGTAAATCTTTATCAAGCTCGCGCAGCAGCGCATCCGTCGCTTCCCAGCTGATACAGGCATCGGTCACCGACACGCCGTATTTCATATCACAACGCGGCTGCTCGGAAGACTGATTGCCTTCATGAATATTACTTTCAATCATCAGGCCGATAATGGAACGGTTGCCATCTTTAATCTGTGCAACCACGGATTCTGCCACGGCAGGCTGACGGCGGTAGTCTTTATTGGAGTTACCATGACTGCAATCTACCATTAGCGCAGGTTTCAGTCCCGCCTGTTCCATCTCTTTTTCGCACTGAGCAACATCTGCCGGGCTGTAGTTTGGCGCTTTGCCACCGCGCAGGATCACATGCCCATCCGGGTTGCCCTGAGTTTGCAGCAGGCAAACCTGACCCGCCTGGTTGATACCGACAAAACGGTGTGGCATCGCCGCCGCACGCATGGCGTTGATCGCTGTCGCGAGGCTGCCGTCGGTGCCATTTTTAAAACCCACTGGCATTGAAAGGCCAGATGCCATTTCGCGGTGGGTCTGAGATTCAGTGGTACGTGCGCCGATAGCTGACCAGCTGAACAGATCGCCAAGGTACTGCGGGCTGTTCGGGTCAAGCGCTTCGGTCGCCAGCGGCAGGCCCATGCTGACCAGTTCTACCAGCAGACGGCGCGCAATTTTGAGGCCGCCTTCAACATCAAACGAGCCATCCATGTGCGGATCGTTGATCAACCCTTTCCAGCCAACGGTGGTACGTGGTTTTTCAAAGTAGACGCGCATCACCAGGTAGAGGCTATCGCTGACCTCTGCGGCAAGGGCTTTAAATCGACGAGAGTATTCAATCGCAGCTTCCGGATCGTGGATGGAGCAAGGCCCACACACCACCAGCAGACGCGGATCGCGCCCGGCAATGATATCGGAAATGGTCTGACGGGACTGGGCAATCTGCTCTTCCTGTTCAACGGTCAGCGGGAATTCCGCTTTCAGGACTTCAGGAGTGATCAGAACGTGTTCGTCGGCGATATGTACGTTGTTCAGCGCGTCTTTTTGCATGATGGCGATCCTGTATAGCTCGTTTGCGATAAAAGGGTTTCCTCAGCGAGGTTGAGCTTACGATACCACACGCGGTAAAGATTTCAATCCACAATCCGTAAATATTACTTTACAGCATGCCTTTTTAGCGCATTTATTTTGATTATATGCGTAAATAAAACATTCCATTCGCGATATGCAGTGGCTCCGCTATGCTGAAAGCACTGATCTGGAGGAGCCTATGAAGCCAGTCCTGTGCGCGCTTTTGCTTTTAGTATTGAACGGATGCCAGCTGGATCCCTATTCCCATTCCCCTCAATGGACCAGCACCGATTGGTACGGCGAAGGGATTGATGATGGTCGAAGCGGCGTGACCGCCAGAAGCGAAAAGCAGCTGGCGAGCGACCAGAACGATCCCAAAGTCGATCGTACAGCGTACCTGAAGGGTTATGCCCTAGGCCTGAAAGATATCTGCACGCCACATCTGCTTTTTGGCTGGGGTGTTTCCGGCAAGGTTTACCCTGAAGGTTGCGATAGTCTGGAAAATGCCACGGCGCTACGTGAAGCCTGGCAGAAAGGAATGAATGAAGGAACACAAACCAACAGGTTAAATTGAGGGCCTTCATAAAGGCCCTAATTAATTATTGGCAGAATCAAACTCAACGCACAGGGCATTGGGCACATATTCCTCGCACCAACCTTACGACGCGTGGACTTGGAAAAAAAGACCCCGTTACCAGCAATAAAACGGCGCAGGGCCGCGCTGAAAACCGCCGCGTAACGGTCGTCATCAGCGCGCCCTGACGGTTATTCCGCTGACTGAACAGGGGATACTGCGCTGGCCATGCGCCAGCGTAGAATATCCACAGCGACAAACAGCAGTAAACTCACGCCAAATACTGGCATGGCCACGCCCAACAACACGGCCAACACACCTACGGTAATCTGCCCTACTCGCGGCAAATCACACCAGCTTTGGGTGAGTGTGGTCAGCGGATTGTATTTCGCGGGTGTTGGCCGACGACACCACCACAGCCGATAACCCACCACGATCATTACACATAGCGCTGTGCCAAAGGCGATCAGCAGGATCTGATTCAACACGCCAAACAGCAGACCCATATGGAAATCCACACCCCAGCGTGTCAGCTTTGCCATCAGCGGGAAATCAGCAAAACGCGTGCGATCAACGATCTGCATTTTTGTCGCATCGATTGCCACTGCATCAACCTGAGTCGGCCAGCCACGATCGATCTCCGTCACCGTCCACGCTTTGTCTTCGCTTTTCGCCGGCCGGATTTCGACTTTACGGGCATCAATACCTGCCTGCTGCGCCAGGTGAAGTACGTCATCAAACAGCACAACGTCCGGAGCCATCATTGCCATCGTCATTCCACCGTGAGTGCCGTGATGCTCTGCGTGCGGATCTGACATCATCATCTGGCCATCAAGCTGGGTATTCACCTGCGGCGTCAGCCAGTTAAATGCTGAACGCAGTTTATCGACGTTACCGCCCGCCCATTGTGACCAGGTCAAGCCTGTCGCCGAGAACAGCAGCATACCGCCCAGCAGGATCCAGCCCAGTACGACGTGCACTTGACGATTGTTCTGCACGCGGTTACGAATGCGCCTTTTCGGTCGGGTAAAGAACCACAGCGCAATTCCACCGCAGGCCGCCAGCCACATCCACGACGCTGCCAGCTCGCTGTAAAGCCGTCCGACGTTACCCAACAGCAAAGAGCGATGGGCGTAATCAATCCACTGCCGCAGGGGCAAAATACCGCTGGTGCCGTACACCGTCATATCGCCTTTCACTGCCAGTGTAACGGGGTCAATGAACAGCGCCCGGCTTTCAGATTCCCCCAAAGACGGGGAGCTAAACATCACACGAGTGGTTTCGCCGGGCGTCAGCGACGGACGTACCGCATACAGCGCAAGATTTTGGCCCGTCGCTTTTTCTGCTACGGCAATTTGTTCGGCCAGGGAGTGCGGCTCTCCCCCTTTTTCAGCGGTCAGGGCGTCGCGATAGAGCAGATTTTCCAGCTGCGGCGTCGCAACGTACAGCGTGCCGGTCAGTGCCGCCACGAAGATAAACGGCCCGACAAACAGGCCAATAGCGAAATGAAGACGACGCAGCAGGTTAACCCATGCCGCGCGCGGGGTGCAGGTTGTCATACTTTTCCTTTTAAAAAGCAAACAGGGTGTGTGGCGCGGGGCGCCCATTCTTATGTTGTTAGCAGGTAAAAGCAGACAGACGCGCCGGCGCGCGGGAATGAGGATAAAGCCAGGGAGAAAAATGCCAGACCTGCACACGGAGTCGCGGCGGTCGTAAACGCAGACGTAACAGTAACGCGCAGACCAACAGCACCAGGGCCAGGATAATCCCCGGCACGTGCGCCAACAGCACACAGTAGCCACAGGCCTCAGCGTGATCGACCGGCATCGTGCCCGGAAGGTGCAGTTCATGATGCTCGTTCATCATCGACATATCGTGATGCATACCGGGCATCGCACTCATCGGGTCTTTTTGCAGTGAAACGGAAATCAACGGCGCGACAATAATCAACGCAATAGCAAACAGCGCGAACCAGGCCGCGAGGCGTTTACCGTTATTGCGATGAAATGTGTTCTCTGCCATCTGTCCTCCGAAGCGGGGACATTGTAAATGATTTGCAGCGGGAAGGTTAACATTCGAGAGGGCTGACAATAAAAAAGGGCCAGCCTTGCGGCCAGCCCTTTTTAACTTGGATGTCGCTTAAGCGAATCTTAGTTAAGACGCTTTTACCTGACACCATTGATAAACATACATTTTTCATTATAAACAGTTAGTTATATGTATCACTGATGCAGCCAAATGCGGTCAAAAACATGCTGTGTGGGCAGAATGTGGACAAACTAATGCTTCATTTTGGCTTTAATTTTCTTTCTATAACCGTCTCGTAATTTTTTGAACTCAGGGGCTGCCGTGCTTAACACGCCATTCTCCTCCCAACGTTTTTTGTAATACTGATCATTTGCCAAGTCGAGCACGACCCTGCAAAAACCAGCAAGTGTCCAATAGGGGCAAGTTGGGTTATTGTTAAGTTCTGCCGATTTTTTCTCCAAATCAAGAATAAGGTCAACATTGCTTTTAAGAAAGTTATCAAAATCTTTGACACGTATATCCAAGCCATCAATCTCATCAATTAGCCTGATTACATCCGTCGATGTATATTCGCGTTCAGGAGAGTATTTTTCCACGAGTGATATTATATTAAACGGATTTAATAAAGCATCATCATCCACCCCATCTTTCACATCTTCCATATATTGATCTTTAGCTACTCTGATAAGGTCAAATTGTTCATCAGCTAATTCAATTAATGCGCTTAATCTATTTAACTTTCTGTTTATTTCCAACGGAGCATCACTTTCTTTTTTATACATTAATTTATGGCTTATCGCTGCCCATGTATGCATAAGAATTGTTCTTACCTGTATTTCAATCTTTAACTCTGAAAAATCCCTATAAAGAGGGCTATGCAACCAATCATCTTTTAAAGATACAATATAATGCATTGATAAGTAACCAAACCTATCTTCGCCTGATTCTTTTTTCTTATCAGAGAAAGACAAGACATTAAACTCATCATTGAGAACGCTTTCGATTTTTTCAAGTTCCGCAGAGTAATAACAGATTACTCGGATACCACATATATCTTCAACTTCTCTTAAGGGTTCCGTGTAACCTTTTCGTTCAATCTTTTCCATATACGAGTCAACATCTTTAACTCTGCCATCTAGAGAAAAAAGATCAATTTCATGATCTGCAAATAATTTCTCAAGAGTAACAATCATTACATCCTTCAACCGTGAATACTTCTGTAGTTGAGAAGTATACGTATCTCTAATGTTCATATAGCCCTTCCATTTTAGCTAATGGGTTTAGTATCGCTGCATCTTCTAAATGATCAGGAGAAAAGTGCGCGTAACGCATTGTTTCACGTATGTTGGCATGACCTAGAATTCGTTGTAGTACTAAAATATTACCGCCATTCATCATAAAATGGCTCGCAAACGTATGCCTTAACACGTGCGTCTTCTGCCCTTCAGCTAACTGTATATCGGTCAGCGCGAGCATTTTCTTGAACTCTTGATAGCAAGGATGGAACATTTTTCCCTGCAAAGGAGCCAGTTCGTCATAGAGCCACCGAGGGATCGGAACCGTGCGATTCTTCTTTCCCTTCGTTTTCGTGAAAGTCAGCTTGTGTGGTGAAAGCTGTGAACGAGTCAGACGCTCGGCCTCGCTCCATCGAGCGCCGGTCGCCAGGCATACTTTGACGATGCGAGTTAAGTAAATTTTTCCATATGACTCACAGGCGTTGAGCACTTCGTGAATCTGCGACTGTGTAAGCCACGACATTTCTTTTTCGGCTTCTTTGAAAACACGCACACCCTCGAGAGGATTTGGCAGGCTCCACTCGCCCAGTCGCTTCAGCTCGTTGAAAACCGCTTCGAGATACTGCTGCTCCCGATTCACGGTCACAGGTTTCGCGATCCACTTCTCGGGATTCGCGTGGTAGCCATTGTCGATTTCACCTTTCAGGCGCTTATCTCGATAGTGGGCAAAATCTTTCGCTGTTAGTTGGGTAGCAATCGGATCACCAAGACCCCGGCAAACTATATGCAGTTTTGCCAGTCGCGATTTACTGGCAGCCAGTGACTGACCGTGAAGGTTATGCCAAAGCTCAATCAGTTCACTCAAACGTCGACGGTCATCCTTCTCCCCCATCCACGGCTTGTTTTGGGCCTCTTCCCTATAATACTGTTCAAAGGCAACAGCTTCCCCTTTGGTGGTGAACTTCTTTCGTACGCGGCGGCTGTCGGCCCCATCGACACGGAAATCACAAAGCCATTCACCAGAGGCTAGTTTTTTTATAGCCATAATTCTTTTAGTTGGTTCTGCTCAGGGTGAGGTGTACCAGACCAATGCATTCGACCTCTGATACCGCACACTGAAAATCAGTACCTGAGTTGCTTACCTTGATTTTGTTGCCGGGAATTCTCGCAACGTCGTAAATGTCATGATCGCCATCGATACTCAGAAGCCAACGGCCGTTAGAAATATCAGTCGTGTCAAAATCGACAATCCAGGAGCTCTGGCCCTTACATACATATTTTGGACTCGTTATCGCATCTGAGAGAAGTGACTCATCAACTATCCATTTGTCATTTTCAACCAAGTTGCCAGCCAAGATATCGAAGCGGGTTAATGTCTTCATCTTGCCTTGCGTGTGGTCTGTATCGAACTTACTGCCCTTCCCTGTCGCTAACCAACGTAGCGAAACCCCTGTATCCAGAGCGCAAGCTACCACCACATCACCAGGAAAATAATCTCGTCTTATCCATGTACTGATCGTCCCGGATGACAACTCATGCATATCGCCAAGCTGTTTTTGCATAGTGAAACCATAAGCGTCCAGCATGCGCTGTAACACAGCTTTACCACCTTCTAGTTCGTCTAGTTTCATCTTAAAAATCCGAGTAATCGCAAAAATCCAATTTGACAGCTTAAATAAATAAGGTTAGATTTCGCTTGAACCTGAAAAATGCACGCCAATGCACGGTAATAACACTTAACCGAGGATGATCACTTATGACTCCACAAATTGCAATCCCGTCCGGCGCGGACCTCATGACTTATGACGAATTCGCTGAGCGCTACGGCTACAGCATTCGCACAGTAAAACAAATGGTTGCCGATGGTGACCTCCTCCTGATGCCCCGTAAAAAAGACGGAGGCGCTGCACGTATCAACATGGTTGCTTTCCGTGCTCGCCTTCTGGCTCAGGGCCTCAATTGCCGCTACGTGGCCGCCTGAATAACTCGATTATTTAAGCTTACGAGGGAAAGCGCATGTTTGATTTTCAAGTTTCCAAACATCCCCACTATGACGAAGCGTGCCGGGCATTTGCTCAGCGGCACAATATGGCGAAGCTCTCCGAGCGTACAGGTATGAACGTTCAGACCTTACGCAACAAGCTTAACCCGGAGCAGCCTCATCAGTTCACGCCGCCGGAGTTGTGGCTGCTGACTGACCTGACAGAAGACTCAACACTTGTTGATGGTTTTCTGGCACAGCTCCACTGCCTGCCGTGTGTGCCGGTAAACGAGCTGGCAAAAGACAAATTACAGTCCTATGTCATGCACGCCATGAGCGAACTCGGTGAACTGGCGAGCGGCGCGGTATCGGCAGAACGCCTGACCCCGGCACGTAAACACAACATGATTGAAAGCGTTAACTCTGGGATCCGTATGTTGTCGCTCTCCGCTATGGCATTACAGGCCCGGCTTCAGGCTAACCCGGCGATGTCGAGCGTGGTCGATACGGTGAGCGGGCTCGGCGCATCGTTTGGCCTAGTCTGAGGTAAAAATGCTGAATAATGAACCTTCATTTGCTTCGCTACTGGTTAAACGAAGCCCGGGTATGCACCACGGCCACGGCTGGATTACGGGCAAAAATGGTAAGCGCTGGCATCCAGCCCATTCACAGGCTGAATTATTGGATGGCCTGAGTTCACGAAAACCGGAGGGATCATGGCTATCGAAGCTGTTGCGTCGACTGCCCCGTTGAGAGCAGGTGAAAGACTGGCTGGATTGAATCACATCTCTGAACTGCGTGCCCGTTACTGGGGCGATAGCTGGAAAGAACTTGAGCTATTTTTCGACGATATGCGTGATAAGCGTGACCCGGAAGCAGAAGAGAATAATCGCGCGCTGGCCGCCATTCTTTTTCTGGCAAAAATACCGGCAGCTCGTCATGAGCTCGAATTGAATGAGCTGACGACTGAAGAGAAAAAAGCGCTTATATCAGCAATGAATCACTTTCGTGCAGTCGTGAGTTTATTTCCAAAACGGCTAACCATGCCGGTTTAACACCAAACAGAAATTAAATGGCGTCCACCCGCCGGGCATTCCTTTGCCCAAATTCAGGAGAAAGCATTATGCGAAAGACCGAGAACCTCAAATTTAAAGCTGTCAACGACGCGCTGGTCGTACTACTGAATAAAGCCAAAAGTGAAGAGCGCAAAGACCGTGCCCTTGCCGTTTCACTGCGCCTCGAAGCACTGGCTATCTATATCACTCGTGAAGGCATGAATGGCCCTGAAGCCGCTGAATTGCTGCGCCGGGAAGCCACCCGCTACGAAAACGAATCACAGGAGCTGCACTAATGGCCGACGCAATGGATTTAGCGCAACAGCGTGAACAAGAAGACCGCGAGCGTCACATCAGCAACGCCCGCCTCCGTATCACTGCCCCCGCTCGCTTGCTCTGCGACGAATGTGATGCCCCTATCCCTGAAGCACGTCGCATCGCCATTCCGGGCGTGGCTTTTTGTGTGGCCTGTCAGCAGGTTGAAGAGCTGAAAAACAAACATTATCGAGGGATCTGAGTTGGCTCTTTCATTCGCTTATCCGTGGAATGCACCACGGTCGGCAATAGCCAGCCCATACCTGACCTATGACCAACAGTATCGCCGCGATCGTATGTTCGCGGCTTTGCTGCATGCCAGAAAAGTATTATCTCTCCAACCTGAATGTATCCGTTACGACGTCTATCGCACTGCGGCGGTCCTGGAACAGCATCAGGGCAGTCAGCGTGCCAATGCCTTTTTAATCAGCTTCTGCAAGAAGGCATTGCCACGACTCGAACTGGTTACCGCCCGATATCAGGCCACCGGTATTACCAGCGAGGTTTCAGCCGCTGTATTCAATGGGCATTTTGATAGTGAGCTGCTCCAGTATCTCGCCACGCGCATGGTCAATATGATTGCCCGATTTAACCGGCTCCCGGATATGTCCAAAGCCGATATTGAACTGCTGGCAGGAGACATCGCCAACTTCATCCGCGCCGAACTGGCTGACATCAATGACACCGGATTCAGTGAACTCAAAACGCTGCAGGCCTGGTATATGCGTGCCGGTTTAATTGCCCGGCAATTTAATGTCACTCCGCCTAAATGGGAGCGAGTTACGAGGAAATTCGCGGGTCAGGATGAAATCGGCCCGGCGGTTGTTCGCATGTTCAACGAAGTCTGGTGGCGTGGCCGTCTGCGTCGGATTGCCGCCTCATGGCGTGAACATCTGCAAATTGCTGTCGGGAATGTCAGTAAGAAAAAGCACGTATACGCGAGCAAAGGCTGCGTTGCCGATTGGCGTGAGCAGAAGCGCCGCACGCGTGAATTTCTCAAAGGTCTTGAGCTCGAGGATGAAGACGGTAACCGCATCAGTCTGATTGAAAAATACGATGGCTCAGTGGCTAACCCGGCGATTCGTCGCTGCGAGCTGATGACCCGTATTCGCGGGTTTGAAAATATCTGCAATGAGCTCGGCTACGTCGGCGAATTCTATACGCTGACCGCCCCGTCGAAATATCACGCCACCACCAAAGCCGGTTATCGCAACCATAAATGGAACGGCTCAAGCCCGGCAGACACACAGGGTTATCTCACTGGCTTATGGGCACGCATCCGCGCCAAACTTCATCGCGAAGATGTCCGTATTTTCGGGATCCGCGTAGCCGAACCTCACCACGACGGCACCCCACACTGGCATATGCTGATGTTTATGCTGCCAGAAGACGTCGAGCATGTTCGCCGGGTCATTCGTGACTATGCCTGGCAGGAAGACAGCCACGAGCTCAGAAGCGACAAGGCCAGAAAAGCGCGTTTTCACGCCGAGGCTATCGACCCGGAGAAAGGAAGTGCCACCGGGTATGTTGCGAAATACATCTCCAAAAACATCGACGGCTATGCGCTCGATGACGAAAAAGACGACGAAAACGGCGAGCTGCTGAAAGAGACCGCTCCGGCGGTTTCTGCATGGGCGTCGAGATGGCATATCCGACAGTTTCAGTTTATCGGCGGTGCGCCAGTGACGGTCTACCGTGAGTTGCGTCGACTGGCCGACACCGAGACCGCGCATGGTCTGAGCGTCGAGTTTGCAGCGGTTCACGATGCCGCTGACGGCGGTGATTGGGCAGGCTACGTTAACGCTCAGGGTGGGCCGTTTGTTCGCCGTGACGATTTACAGGTGCGCACGCTTTATCAGCCACGCGCCGACTTTAATCAGTACGGTGAGGAAATTGTCTGCATCCGTGGCGTTTACGATGCTTTCGTGGGTGCCGACACTCCGATCTTAACCCGCCTCACGCAATGGAAGATTGTGCCGAAGCTCGCCGTTGATTTGGCCGTTGACGCTAAGGGCGATCCTTCGCCCTCTCGGAGTTCTGTCAATAACTGTACGGGAAGCGAAAGCGATCCGCCGGACTTCGATTTATCCAAACCGTTGAGCCGCCATGAAAAGCGCCAACTCACCACCCGGCTCCGGCTGAAAAAAACAGCGATAAGGCGAGAGTTTACTCACGGAACGGCAAAACAGAGCGAAGTGATAACCAAGACAATTGAGGAGGTCCATATAAACACCGGCGTAACCATCAGCCGGGGTGAAGCCCTGCACCTGATAGCCGGAGGTAAAAGCTGTATTAACGGTCACTGGTGCCGAGGAAGCACAAAAGGCGAGATCTTTGCAGCAAGCCCGTCACACGGCGCAAAGGCTAGGAGAATTCTCAAGCGCGTCGCCGCTTTAGCAGAGAAAACGAGGCAAAAATAGGCACTAATTTTCATCGATATCATGCACATACAGAACACGAAACCAGATCTTTTACTTCACATTTTTATTCACAACACTATACTGTACAAACATACAGTAAATCCTTTGGGAGGGAATTCATGGTTGGCGAGCAACTCAGCCGAACGCAGCAAAAATGGGCATGTGTGCAATTTATCGCAGAGGTTTCGTTGATCGCGAATTGCAAACCATCAGACCTCAAGCTTGCGCTCACTCTCATTGCTGACCTGGCGCACAGCGAAAACGGCGAACCAGAGGAAAACGCCTTTTATGAGGTCAAGTAGCACATAAGAGATGTGGTACTTACCACCGCTTTACCTCAGTAAACCTCGTTAGCGCAAAGACTCGCTATTTGCGCTGACGGGGTTGAATAACTCACTCCGCGAGGCGTTAGAAAACCCCACCCAGGTCACGAATATTCGATTAATTTAGCCACGCATCTATAAGGTGCATGGATCTGCATGTACTTTTGATCGCCTCACGATCCCCTCACCGGCCCGCCTGGCACGGGGCTAGAGGTTTGTTGCAGTTGCATTAAAAGCGGCCCATAAAGCGGGCAGGCGTGGCGGGGAAAGCATTGCGCGCCAATAACTTAACTATTAATATCATTGCAAACCACCAAAATTTGATCAAACGGATTATTAGCAATGAACAAAATTGCCGTAGTTTTTGTACATGGTTTCACTGGAGGAAACACCACTTGGTGTAATCATAGTGGAGTAAATTTCTCGACTCTTTTAAGCTTGGATCCAGCAATAGCACACTCTTTTGATTTTTATGAATTCGAGTATTTTACGGAAGTATTAGGAGTGTTTAAGAGCAACCCAGTCCAAACAATAATCGGAATGCTTCCATTAGCGAAACAGTTTGGATTTCGTAAAGAAGTGAAAGCGAACCAGCCAATTGAAAAACTGGCTAGATCACTTGATAGTTATTTAAAAGTTAGCCTTAGTGATTATGAACACATTGTTTTAGTGGCTCACAGCATGGGTGGGCTGATAGCTAAAAATTATATCCTCGATTACGAGTACCCTATAGGACCTCAACCTATTGGTTTTGTCTCCTTAGCTGTACCGCATAAAGGTTCTATTCAATCATATTTATTAAGCCCTTCAGGGAATGTGAATGCTAAAGGATTACGCCCGTTAGATGAACATCTAAATGCCATAAATGATAGTTGGGTCGAGCGAAAAGAATCACTCCCTGAAGCAATTTATGTTACAGCACAACATGACCAGTATGTTACTCCTGTCAGTTCAGAGCCATACACTAAAATACCAAAAAGCCAACGTTTTTATTTAGATAAAGACCATAATACAATATGTAAACCAGATGATAAAAATGATATGACTTTTATTGTCGTGCGAGATTTCCTTAAGGAAATAGCTTACAAACAATCCATGCAAAAATTATCTCAAGAAAAGCATGAGAGAGATAATAATGATTATGACAAAGAAATTTTTGTTATAAAAATGATTTTAGAAAAAATAAACAGCAAAGGAATTGATGATGCGAAGGATTCGTTCTTTCAAGCAGAAATTATATCGCGAGCTGCTGATAAAAAAGATAAAGAAACCTTAGTAGAACTACAGACAAAAGTACTAAGTCTCTATCGTCAAACTTATGCGTCATGTGCACATAAAAACCCTTCCGAAATATTCTCAGAAGTTCACATGAGATTATTATCCGAAGATGAGCAAGTGCTAAAGATTGTTATCAAATACATTAACTTCATGCATAAAAAAGGATTATTGCATCAATTGGCCAATCAATTTAATACTGATGTCGTGTGGTCAGATAAAACCACTCTTGAACAAATAAAAGGGCATTTATAATGCTGTCAACTTTGCTATTAGCTTACCAAGACGAAATTCATGTTAAACTATTTCGTATATGGTTTATAATTAATAACTTTGGTTTGAACAAAGCCAAAAGAAAAATATTATCTATAGATAAATTACACCTTCTCGATTTTATACTCCAAAATGAAGAGATTCTCAACCACTTAAATACTGCTGAAAAAAAAGATGCACACTCAACATTGTATAAAAGCAATTTATCTTATGGAGCCCAAAATGATATTAAACCCACTATTTTTATAGTTGAACTGCTGCACAAGAAAGGTTTCATTGAAATAGAGACTATTGATAACACATTTTATTGCACTTGCACTAAGAAAGATATGCTGATTGACAAAAATACTCTCTGCGTATGGAACGAAAAGGCAAAAAAAATAAAACCATTAGTCAATAAACCCATTTCGTCTATCTCAAAAATGCTTTGCGAGGCTGAGTTATGAATAAAAGCTCATACATAATGGTCAAAAATGTATACATCCATGGCGTCAATAATTTATATAGTGCTTCTTTTGAAGATGGTTTAAACATTATTTGGGGAGATATGGATACAGGAAAATCCAGCATTCTCAATATCATTGATTATTGTTTAGGAGGAAGTAACTTTCATTTGTCTTACGGTGAAATTACAAAATATGCAAGAACAGCTTTTCTTGAGATTGATTTAAATGGCAACATATGCACTTTTGAGCGAATTATCAATGATCAAGACTCACCAGTTAAAGTATATAACTCTAATTATAATGAAAGACACAATCACTACCCAATGCTAGTTTCTGCTTCATCTAGCATTAACTACCCAGATGGGTGGATTTCTGATTTTATATTAGACAAACTCACAATTACTAAAATTCAAATTCCAGAATCCAAATTGAATCCGACAACCAGATTACATCGTCTTAGCTTCAGAGATTTAATGAAACTGATGTATCTTCGCCAAACTAAAGTCGGTTCTGAATCACTATTAGACAGCTCTAATTTTGCAATATTCAATAAAAACATAGAAATTCAAAAGTATGTTTATAATATTCATGATGATCGCCTCGCTGAATTTCAAGCTGAACTAACACGTGAAAATAGTGAAAAAAACAAATTAGAGAACAAATTAGAAATAATATCTAATTTTCTATCGTCCATTCAAATTACTGGAAACATTGAAGATATTTCCAATGAAAGGATAAGTACACTTGAAGAATTTGAAAAAATTGAAAAAACAGAGGATGACTTAAAATCTAACTTCCGATTTTCCTCGGAGGTTTCCAATGAATTAGCAATAAAGATCACAAAAGCCAAAGCATTTATAAAAGATACTGTTAACGATTTAGAAACTAAAGAAATAAAAATAACTAACTATCTTAATTTAAAGAAAACCTATGAGTTAGACCTGCACAATTTAAAAACATCTAAAGAGATCAGAGAACACATAACTTTAGAAGAGTTAAATCCAGAATTAAGCCTTAACTGTCCTCTTTGCAAGACAGAATTGCACCTATCAAATCCAATAATTTTAAATGACCACATCAGACTTGAAATAAACTCAATAAATAATAGATTACATGGTGTTTCTCATGCGATTGAAGCATTAACAAAAGATAAATATATATTACAACATAGGCTAAAAGAAGAATCATCAGAAATTGAAAAACTAACATCCATACTTGACGCTGAAAACCATGCAAGCCTTTCCCCTCTAGTTAATAACATACAAATCATTGAAAGACAAAAATCCACCATCACAGAAAGACTAAGTGACTTAAGCAGATCTTTGTTAGTTAAAAATAAATACCATGACATCGAATCCAAGCTTGAAGAGAAAATCCTACTCATCGAAAAAATAAAGAAAGACATTAAAGATATCAATGATAAAATGCAAGGATTAGATAGTGTATTATCTAAGTTATCGGATATATTTAAAGAACATTTAGACAACTCTGGGATACAGAAAAATCATGGTGCTTATATTGATAAAAAATTCACACCTCACTTCAGGGACATATCATATTACAATACATCATCAGGTGGAATTAGAACTATCCTCTCCATCTTGAGCTATATCACCAGAATACATTACTTAATTGAAAATGGTGGTAATCTACCGATCTTCTTCATGTTAGATACTCCCGGACAAAACATTGGGAGAGGTAAGAGAATGGATGAAGAAAAAGCTATTGGTGAAATGGATCTAGAAACATCCGACCCGGCTTTATACGATAAAATATACAAGCAACTACTAAATATCATTAAGACAGCACATGAAAACAATTCTCATTGTCAGATAATTGTTGTCGATAATGATCTTCCTGAATTTTTGACCGCTAGTGAGTTTCATTTAGTTAAACGTTTTAGTAAAAGTGGCGGCATTCATGAGATTGGGTTGATAAGCAACGCTTCAAATAAAACATAACACCCTCACATTGTAAAAAGAAAAGGAGTGATAAACACTCCTTTTCAACCTCTAATCCAAGCTGTAATGTCTAAATTCTATGACATCTTCGCCAAGCCAATTATTTATTTCACAAACTCTGTTTTGCAACGGAATTAGTTCATTTCTTACAAACACTTTTGATACCTTCTCAATATCCCCAAGAGAGCCGACATTCTCAGGCTTGCCACCCATAAGCTGAAACGGAATGCGATGTGCATCGAGCATATCGGCGGCGCTGACTTTTTTAATGTTGAAGAAATCATCCTTTGTGGCGACTTCGCTCAGCGGCACGATTTTAATCCCGTCGGCTTTGCCGTTCGGCGCGTAGAAAAACAGGTTCTTAAAATTCCCGAGACCTTTTGAATCGCGCATCGCCTTGCGCAGCGCTTCAACATCGGTGCTGCTTTGCGCGGCGTCGGTTACGTACATGATGTACCCGGCGTGCGCCCCGTTCTGGTAATACTTGCGGCGGAACAGCGTCGCGGATTCATTCAGCCACGCGGAATTGAGTGCGCTGAGATACTCTGGCAGACCGTACACCTCCTGATTGATGTCCGGCTCAAGCAAATGAAACACCGAGCCCGACGCGAATTGATGCGGCTGCGAGTCGGATTGCATATACCAGTAAGTGTCATCCTCCACCCCACGCCGGGTGTATTTTGCCGGTGACGTTTCCAGTTTTAGCGGCTTACCCGAGAGGCTGACGCGCTTCTCAATAAATGCGTTACCGAAGACCAGGAAGTCGAGCACAAACCGGCTGAAGTCCTGCTGTGACAGCAGCGGGTGCGGAATGTAGGTGGAGGCAAGAATGTTACGTTTCACGTAAATCGGTGAGCTGTGGTGCACGGCCGCTCGCATACTTTTCGCCAATCCCGAGAAACTGACCGGCGGCTCGTACCACTGGCCGTTATCGACGCATTCCACGTAATCGAGAATATCGCGCCGGTCGAGCACCGCCGTCGGCTCACCGAAGGTGAATGCCTCCATGCTCTGAGCGGGCGCAGCGGTGTGCTGGCGTGGCTTTGCGGTGTACGAGTTTTTCTTGCTGCGTTTGCTCATTAATAAAATTCCATAATCGAGGATGACGGCTGGCCGCTGGCGGCGGTCAGGGGCTCGTTAATTAAGACGTGCATGGTTGCCCAGGCGAGATCGGCGTGACTGGCTTCCTCGGTGCGGCTGGCCTCATAGGTGGCACTGCGCCCGCTGCTGGTCATGGTTTTGCGGATGGACATAAACGACTGCGTGAGGTCGGTTGCACCGACGTCATATTCGAGACAGCCGCGCGTGATGGTGTCTTTGGCTTTCAGCACCATCGCGGTCTTCATTTCCGGGGTGTAGCGGATTTCACGCGCGGCCGGGTAGAACGAGCGCACGAGCTGGAAGACGCCCTGACCAAGCCCGGTCGCATCGATGCCGATGTACTCGACGTTATATTTCAGCGTCAGCTCGCGGATGGATTCGGCCTGCTGCGCGAAGTCCATGCCTTTCCACTGATGACGCTCAAGGATGCGGAATTTGCCCCCGGCGACTACCGGCGGCGCAATAACCACGCACCCGGCACTGTCGCCGCGTAATGACGGGTCATAGCCGACCCATACCGGACGGTAACCGAATGGCCGGTCGGCGAACGGCGCGACGTCTTCCCATTTCTCCAGACTGTCGACCATGCAGCGCTGTAATTCCTCGAACGGGAATACCGACGCTTTGTCGTCGACGAACTCGCACATAAACAGGTTACGGAAGTCATCGACGCTGTTCTCACGGCGCAGGGTGTCGATATTAAACAGGGTGCAGCCTTTGGCGAGCGCGTCCTCAAGGGTGACAATCTGCCGCCACTGGCCGTCCGGGCAGGCGACGCCTTTCGCCAGTGCGGCGTGCGTGATATCGATGTCGACCCGCTCGCTGGCGTTGGACCGGCCACGGTTGAATTGCTCGCCGGACCAGAACGGATAAGCCCCGTGCGCCAGTGAAGACGGTGTCGAAAAATAGGTGGTGCGCAGGTGCTCCTGCGAAGACATCCCCGATGAGACTTTTTTCAGTTGCTGGAAGTTGGGGATCCAGAAAATTTCATCGACGTACAAATCGCCGTTATGGCTTTGCGCGGTGTTGGAGTTGGTGCCGAGAAAAATCAGCTTCGCGCCGTTGTTGCCGATGACAATCGGGTCGCCGGTGAGCTCGACTTCCGCCAGCTTCGCAAACTGGATGATGTACTCGCGGAACACGTAAGCCTGCGTTTTACTGGCCGACAGGAAAATCTGGTTATTGCCGGTCTTCAGTGCCCGCATCAGTGCTTCACGGGCAAAATAAAACGTCGCGCCAATCTGGCGGGATTTGAGGATGTGGCGGATACGGTGCGCCAGCCCGGCGCGGTACCAGTCGAGCTGATACTCGAATGACTGGTCGAGGAAAATATCCTCGAGCTTTTCGATAGCCTCATCGCTGAAAAAGTTCTTTTTCGGCTTCTTCTTTTCGCCCTTGTTGCGGTTGGCGACATTGGGGTTTAAATCCGCCTCGTTACCGGTCTGGCCGTAGCGGTTCACCCGCGCCAGACGCTCCATTTGTCGCGCCAGAAAGTCGGCGACCTTGAAATCGTGCGCCGTCAGATCGGGCTTTGCATACAGCTGAATCAGCCGCGCTTCCAGCGTGGTTTCAACGCGCGTCAGCGGCGCGGTTGCTTCCCACTGGTCGCGCTGTTTCCAGCTCTGCACCGTGGGGCGTTTGGTCTGCAACATCTCCGAGATTTGCAGCACGGAAAAGCCCTGCCAGAACAGCAGCGCCGCCTGTCGTCGCGGGTCGCTCAGGAGTGTGGTTTCAGTGGTGATGGTCATGTTTTCCTCGCCGTGGTTGATACTGGGCAAGGCTAAAGAAACAGGGGCAGTGAATCGCTAAAGCCCTGTTGTGTCAGGGGTACGCCATCCGCAATCGGTAGCCGCTGCGGGGGTGAGTCGGGAAACTAAGCCTGACCCGAAAACCCAACCTCAGGACACCTGACTCATGGCAAAAAAAGCCTCCAAAATCTCGAAATGGTTTCGCATCGGCGTCGAGGGTGACACCTGCGACGGCCGCGTCATCAGCGCCTCCGACATTCAGGAAATGGCCGACACCTTTGACCCGCGCGTCTACGGTTGCCGCATTAATCTGGAGCATATCCGCAGCATCAATCCCGATGGTCAGTACGGCCGCTATGGCGACGTTGCCGAGGTGAAAGCCGACGTTATCGATGATGACTCAGCGCTGAAAGGCAAGCTGGCGCTGTTTGGCAGAATCACCCCGCTCGATAACCTCATCGACATGGTGGCGAAAGGCCAGAAGGTTTACACCTCGATGGAGATTCGCCCGAACTTCGCCAACTCCGGCAAGTGCTACCTCACCGGGCTGGCCGTCACCGATGACCCGGCGAGCCTCGGCACCGAGTACCTCGAATTTTGCAGCCGCGCCACGGCGAACCCGCTGAACGGCAAGAAAGAGCAGCCGGGCGACCTGTTTTCGGTGGCGACCCTCGCCGAGCTGGAGTTTGAAGACCAGCCCGAAACCCTGCTCAACAAGCTGACCGACACCGTCAAAACCATTTTCAGCCGCAAGCAACAGAGCGATGACGCCCGTTTCGCCGATGTGCATGAGGCGGTGACCTCCATCGCCGAACGTGTGCAGACCGGCGATGACGCGACTGAAGCCCGATTTGCGGCACTGGAAACCGAACTCGCGACCCTGAAGCAGGACGTGGTTGCGCAGGGGAATGACGCGGCCCAGCAGTTCAGCACAATCAAAACCACCCTCGACAAAACCGAAAGCATTAAACAGCCGCGTCGCCTGCTGAGCACCGGCGGTGATGCGGCGGATGTGACGCTGACCGACTGCTGATTGACCCATTTCAAACAGGATAAAAATCAATGCGTAAAGAGACCCGTTTTAAATTCAATAAATACCTGAGCCGCCTTGCCGAGCTGAATGGCGTGGAGGTGCCGGACCTCGATAAAAAATTCAACGTCGAGCCGTCCGTCACGCAGAAGCTCTTCGACAAAATCCAGCAGTCTTCCTCGTTCCTGCAACTCATCAACATGGTGACCGTGGGCGAGCTGACCGAGGAAAAAGTCGGCATCGATGTCACCGGCACTATCGCCAGCACCACCGACACCGACGGCGGTACCGAGCGCAAAACGGCGGACTTCTCGAAGCTGGACGCGTTCCGCTACTTCTGCAAACCGGTCAACTTCGATTACAACCTGAAGTACAACAAGCTCGACCTGTGGGCGCGATTTGAAGATTTTCAGATCCGTATCCGCAACGCCATCATCAAGCGTCAGGCACTGGACTACATCACCATCGGCTTTAACGGCACGAGCCGCGCACCCACCTCCGACCGCACGAAAAACCCGTTGCTTCAGGACGTGGCGGTCGGCTGGCTGCAAAAGTATCGCAACGATGCGCCAGAGCGCGTGATGTCACACGTCGTCGATGATGACGGCACCGTGATTTCCGACACGATTAAAGTCGGTAAAGGCGGGCATTACGCCAACCTCGACGCGCTGGTGATGGATGCGCACGAATCCCTGATTGAAGAAATTCACCGCGAAAACCCGGAGATGGTGGTCATCTGCGGCCGTCGTATCCTGACCGACAAATATTTCCCGATGATTAACAAGTTCCAGGCCAACAGCGAACAGCTCGCCGCAGAGCTGATTGTCAGCCAGAAAACCATCGGCCAGCTTCAGGCGGTGCGTGCGCCGTTCTTCCCGGCGAACAGCGTGTTCATCACCACGCTGGATAACATTTCCATCTACCTGTACGAAGACGGCCACCGCCGCCACATCGTCGAAAACCCGAAACTCGACCAGGTGGAAAACTACGAGCAGGTAAAAGTCGATTTCGTTATCGAGGATTACGCGGCCGGTTGCCTGATTGAAAACATCGAAATCCTCGAGCAGGACGAAGAGGCCACCCCGGAAGCGGCGAGCGCGAAAGTGTTTGCGGCCGAAATGGTGAAAGCCATGCAGGCGCTGACTGCCGGGGTCGTCACTCAACATGCAGACGCCCCAAAGGCTGACGCGCATACCGACGGCGGGGAGGCGTAACCGATGGCGAGCCCCGCACGGCGTCACGCGATGCGGGTCTCGGCCGAACAGGCATCGCAGCGGGAACAGCGCCCGCTGCGCCATGCCACGGCTTACGAGCAAATGCTCGTGAAGCTGGCCGCAGACCGCAGGACGCTTTCACAAATCCATTCCCGGGAACGCAAGGCAGAGAAAAAGCGCGAGCTGCTGCCGTTTTACCTGCCGTGGGTAACCGGCGTGCTCGAGACCGGCACCGGGGCGCAGGATGACATCCTGATGACCGTGCTGCTGTGGCGTCTCGATGCCGGAGATATTCCCGGCGCGATTGAGATTGCCCGCTACGCGCTGCGTTTTGGCCTGTCAATGCCCGACGGTCACGCACGCACCGCGCCGTACATGCTGGCCGAAGAGGTGGCACTGGCCGCACTTCGCGCCCGCGCGGCTGGTCAGCCGGTGGATGTGCAGCCGCTCCTGACCGTTATCGAGATGACCCGCACCGCAGACATGCCTGACGAGGTTCGTGCCCGCCTGCATAAGGTCGCCGGTCTAATCCTGCGCGATGCCGGGCTGCTGACTGAGGCGATGACGCACCTGCAACGCGCCATTCAGCTGGATGACAGTTGCGGGGTGAAAAAAGACATCGAGCGCCTCGGTCGGGAGCTGAAGCCGAAGCCTGTCGCCCCGGTGAAGAAAACCCCGCCGAAGCCCGCGAAAAAGGCCATCAAAAAAACAACCGATTCACCGGCGAAACGGGGGCGTGGTCGCCCGAGGAAAGTCGCCGGTTAACAGAATGCGCCCCGCGCCGGGCGGCACGCTGGCCGAGGCAGGTGTTTCACCTGAGCGGAGGCCAGCGTCCACCGCCCACCTATTTCAGAGGTAGTCATGACGACGCTTGTAGTCAGTAACCCGGCACGACCGCGCGAGCCGCTGGTCATTCCGCCGGTGCCGGACGATGAACCGGTGATAAAAAACACCGGCTTTTTCCCGGACGTTGACCCGAAGCGCGTGCGGGAAGAAATGCGCCTCGAGCAGACGGTTTCCCCTGTGCGTCTGCGCCGGGCGATTAAGGCCGGAATGGCCGAAACCAACGCCGAGCTGCGCGACTGGCGCGACCTTCAGCTCGGGGCTGGTCACGCGACCCTCGCGGAGGTGCCGACCGATGAGCTCGACGGTGAAAGCGTGCGCGTTTTCCACTATTTCAACGCCGTGTGTGCGATGACCACCGCCACGCTCTATGAGCGCTATCGCGGGGTGGATGCGAGCGCCAAAGGTGACAAAAAGGCCGACAGTATCGACAGCACCATCGATGAGCTGTGGCGGGATATGCGCTGGTCAGTGGCCCGTATTCAGGACAAAGCCCGCTGCATCGTGGGGCAAATCTGATGAAAGTCATCGCGCAACAGGGCGACACCCTCGACGCCTTGTGTCATCGCCATTACGGCCGCACTGAGGGGGTTGTCGAGGCGGTGCTCGCCGCTAATCCGGGTCTGGCTGAACTGGGGGCCATCCTGCCGCACGGCACGTCCGTCAGCCTGCCGGTCGTCGACACCGCCGCCGTCACGGAGACCCTTAACCTGTGGGATTAACGATGGAAAAAATCACAACGTTTCTGACGTACTGGTTTTCCGTGGCGCTGGCCTATTTCGGCACGCAGACCCCGGAAAAACTCGCGCTGTATGTCGGCGGCGGCTGCGCCATTTTCACCGCGCTGGTGAATTTCTGGTACCGCCGCCAGACCTACCGCTATCTCGTTGCGGCCGGAATCGATAAGGGGGTAATTCGTGGCCTCAGTCGTTAAACGTTGCAGTGTGGCCGTCGTGCTGGCGCTGGCGGCACTGGTGCCTGATTTTCGTCTGCTGAACACCTCGCCGGAGGGTCTCGCCCTGATTGCAGACCTTGAGGGGTGCCGGTTGCGGCCCTACCAGTGCAGCGCGGGCGTGTGGACATCAGGCATCGGCCACACTGCCGGGGTGGTACCCAAACGCAATATCACCGAACACGAAGCCGCGGCGAATCTGGTCGCCGACGTGCTCAATACTGAGCGACGGCTGGCGGTGTGCGTGCCGGGGAAGATGCCGCAGCCGGTCTATGACTCACTCGTCAGTTTCGCCTTTAACGTCGGCACCGGCGCGGCCTGTCGCTCGACGCTGGTGTCGTTTATTAAGCGTCAGCAGTGGGCGCAGGCGTGCGGCCAGCTCACCCGCTGGGTGTACGTGAACGGCGTCAGGAATACCGGACTTGAAAACCGTCGCGCCCGGGAATGGTCGCGCTGTATACAGGGGGCAAAATGAAAACACTGATGATTTTACTGGTGATGGCCGGGCTGGCACTGGTCTGGCTGAAGCATGAAAACAGCAAGCTCAGCCGCGCATTTACCCGCGCGAATGACGTCGCCAGTGACCAGAAACGCACTATCGGCATGCTGAAAGACCAGCTCCTCACCGCGCAGCGCCTGAGTGCGGACAATGACCGGGCGCAGGTTCAACTGCGCCAGAAACTCGCCGCTGCCGGAACGCGGGCCGCGCGTCGGGAGCGAACCATCACGAGGTTACTCAATGAAAACGAAGATTTACGCCGCTGGTACAGCGCTGAGCTGCCTGCTGCTGTGCGCAGCCTGCACCGACGCGCCCCCTGCATCGCAGCCGGTCGTTGTGCTGAACGCCTGCCCGAGGGTCAGCCTGTGTCCGATGCCGGGCAGTGACCCGTTAACCAATGGCGACCTGAGCGCCGACATTCGCCAGCTCGAGACCGCGCTCGAAAGCTGTGCGCTTCAGGTCGAAACGATTAAAGCCTGTCAGGATAAAACCGATGTTCAAACCGAAGAGTCTGCGCAACGCCTTAACTGATGCCGTGCCGGTGCTGAAAGCGAACCCCGACATGATGCGCATTTTTATCGATAACGGGAAACTGGCCTCCACGCTTGCGACATCGCTGTCGTTTGAAAATCAGTACACGCTCAACGTAGTGGTTACCGATTTTCCGGGCGATATTGATTTGATCCTCGTGCCGATTCAGGCATGGCTCAGGGTCCAGCAGGCCGACATCATGACCACGGATGAGGGACGTAAACGGGGCTTCATCTACGAGGCAGACATCAACAACGATGACAGCATCGACCTCAGCATCAGTCTGTTACTGACCGAGCGCACCATCGTCAAAGAAGTCGGGGCCGCGCTGCACATCGAGCACGCACCCGAACCGCAGCCGCCAGAGCCGGTGACGCGGCCAATGAAGCTGTATGTTCACGGCGAGCTTGTGAGCGAATGGGATGAATGAGTTAAAGCCCTTTGATGACCTGCTGGCCGGGCTGATTGCGGCACTCTCACCGGCGAACCGTCGACGGATGGCCGCAGATATCGCGAAGACGCTGCGCACCCGACAGCAGCGTCGAATCAAAACGCAGAAAGCCCCGGACGGCACCCCATACGCCGCCAGAAAACGCCAGCCGGTCAGGGCCAAAAAGGGCCGGGTAAAGCGCGAGATGTTCGCGAAGCTGCGCACTAACCGCTTTATGAAAGCTAGCGGGCGCGATGATGCGGCCATGGTAGAGTTTGCAGGCAAAGTGCAGCGTGTAGCGAAGGTGCATCAGTATGGGCTTAAAGACAGGCCGAATTCGCATGCTCAGGAAGTGGAATATGCTAAACGCCAGTTACTTGGAATCACCAAGGAGGATAAAGATGTTATCGAAAGGCTTATCTTAATGCATCTAGAAAACGTCTATTAGCATATCAGTCAGGCATTATAACTACGTATAATGTCACTGATAGCTTTAGAAAGGCGCGGGAAACATTTATTTTTAACTCACCCGCGCTGAATGCAAATAAAAATATCATTATGAAATAGATGGTTGTGCTGATGAGTGCTGTTTATCTCGCATCCGGCTTAATGAGATCCTCTGACAGTCCGCTTTTTTCAAAGGATGCATGCAAGTTAATTTGTGCTTGCCGTGAATCCAATGCTAATTTGGTTGCGGCTTCAGTATCCTTTGACATACTAGTTATGCCCAATAACTCATTTCGTAATTCTTTTAATATTTCAGCGTTGAAATGGTTTGTATACTGGAATGCATAATTATCACCAAATTGCTCAAAACCTTCTTTGGATTGCGGAACTAACTCGACAACCATGTTTTTGATGCTGTCTTTTTTAAATAAGTCAGGGTTTATTTCTAAATTTGGTAGGCTGAGTATTTTCATAATCATAACCGCATTTAGCATTATGCATTGATACGTTTCAAAAAGTTTTTTTACACGTTCGCTAAGGTACAGTTCTGTCATTGTCCTATCGAATGTCCCATAAGTTTTTAGTTTTCCATCTATGTCAACAGGATCAGTAAGCACCTTAATAAATTTGGCGATTTGAGGGTCATGTCTGTTTTTTAATATTTCTTCCATATTAAGCATTTTTACATATTCAACAAGCATAGTAAATTGACCAAGAAATTGACGTTGATGCATTAGGGCTTCAGCAGCTTCGAAGCGTTTGGCTTGAAGTGTAGAATCTCTTTCTCTACGTATAGATCCCATGAACGCTCTGATTTGTTCAAACTCTTTTTCATTACCCCTGATTTCTGACTTAAAATTTTCAATTTCCTTATCAAAGCGATGCTCTATGGATTTGCCGATTAGTTTTGTTAGAGTAGAACGCATCAGGTATACGCCGCCGCCCAATATAGTTGCAGATGTTAATGCACTACCTAGCCATTTTAAGATATCTTCAAACATATTTTTCCCTTGCTCAGACTTAAAGTAAGCTTGTGGAGTTACATAGGAAGTTTATTCTAAAAGAATATCTCATGAAAGACAGATTCTAAAAAACTAATGTTTAGGTGTAACTCAATAAACAAGTTTCGTTGTCTGGCCGCTCATAAAACCTCGCTCGATTGCCGCTGGCCTTACCCGGCGGCATCCTTTCCCCATGAATACTTTAACTTCAATTCAGGATATCGCTCGAGCGATCCGTAATCTGATCCGCACCGGCGTTGTGACCGATGTCGATCTCAACGAGGGGTTATGTCGTGTGCAGACCGGTGGGATACAAACTACGTGGCTTAACTGGCTGACCACTCGCGCCGGGCGCTCGCGTACATGGTGGGCTCCCTCAGTAGGTGAGCAGGTATTAATTCTTGCTGTGGGTGGAGAGCTCGATACGGCGTTTGTCCTGCCCGCCATTTTCTCTGATGACCATCCTGCACCCTCGGCCTCTGCCGACGCGTTTCACGTTGCCTTTCCTGATGGCGCGGTCATTGAGTACGAACCAGAGACCGGGGCGCTTTCGGTTACCGGCATCACTACCGCCGAGGTTACTGCCTCGAAATCCATTACCGCCACGGTGCCGGTCGTGATGATTAAGGCGTCGACTCGCGTCACGCTCGATACGCCCGAGGTGGTGTGTACCAACAAGCTCATCACCGGCACGCTCGAAGTACAGAAGGGCGGGAAGATGAGCGGCAACATCGAGCATGCCGGCGGGAAATTTATCTCCAACGGCGTGCAGGTGGATGACCATGACCACGGCGGCGTCGAACGCGGGAACAGCCGGACGGAGGGTACGAAATGACGGCCCATTATATCGGCATGAACCGGGAGACCGGCCGGGCCATTACCGATGCAGACCATATCCGCCAGAGCGTGAGCGATATCCTGCGCACGCCGGTCGGGTCGCGGGTGATGCGCCGTGATTACGGCTCGCTGCTGTCTTCCCTGATTGATATGCCGCAAAACGATGCGCTGAACCTTCAGATGATGTGTGCCTGTTATATGGCACTGCTCAAGTGGGAGCCACGCGTCACCATCACGTCGCTGACGATTGAGCGCCAGTTTAACGGGCTGATGATGGTTGACCTGACCGGTGAAATCAAAGACTCAGCCGCCCCTTTATCCCTGACCATTCCAGTGAGTTGAACCTATGGCCATTATCGACCTGAGCCAGCTCCCCGCGCCCGACGTGGTGGAAACGCTGGATTATGAATCCATCCTCGCTGAACGTAAGGCGACCCTGATTTCGCTCTACCCGGAAGAGCAGCAGGAGGCTATCGCCCGCACGCTCGCACTTGAGTCCGATCCGCTGGTGAAATATCTGGAAGAAAATTCATACCGCGAAGTGTTATGGCGTCAGCGAGTGAACGAGGCCGCCCTGGCTGTCATGCTGGCGTATTCCGAAAACAACGACCTCGATGTGATGGCCGCGAACACCAATACCGCCCGCCTGATTATCACCCCGGCCGACGACAGCACCATCCCGCCGACACCGGCGGTCATGGAGTCCGACACGGATTTTCGTCTGCGGGCGCAACAGGCTTTTGAGGGCTTAAGCGTCGCGGGGCCGGTGGGGGCGTATGAGTTTCACGGCCGCAGCGCCGACGGTCGGGTCGCTGACATTTCCGTTATCAGCCCCAAGCCTGCGTGCGTGACCATATCCGTGCTTTCCCGCGAGGATAACGGTGCCGCCTCTGATGCGCTGCTGACCGTGGTGCGTAACGCACTTAACGACGAAGACGTCAGGCCGGTCGCCGACCGGGTGACCGTCCAGTCGGCGGCAGTTGTTAACTACACCATCGACGCGACGCTTTACATCTACCCCGGCCCGGAAAGCGAACCCATCCGCGCCGCAGCGGAAGCAAAACTGAAAGCCTACATCAGCGCTCAGCACCGGCTCGGGCGTGACATTCGTCAGTCTGCCATTTACGCCGCCCTGCATGTGGAAGGGGTGCAGCGGGTCGAGCTGGCGGCACCGGCCGCAGACATTGTGCTCGATAAAACGCAGGCGTCTTCTGCTCAGATTATCAAATCAGGCTCGGGGGCTCGGATGAGTGAGGCACGTCTCCTGCCGGTCGGGTCATCGCCTCTGGAGGTGGCCGCAGCTCGTGCCTGTGCAGATATCGAAAATACCCCGATCCCGTTACGCCGGTTATGGAACCCGAACGACTGCCCGGTGAATCTGCTGCCGTGGCTCGCCTGGGCGTATTCCGTCGACCGCTGGGATAGCGACTGGCCGGAAGAGACCAAACGCGACGTGATTCGGGCGGCTTTTTACATTCACCGGCGCAAAGGCACCATCGGCGCAGTGCGGCGTGTGGTCGAGCCGTTGGGCTATGTGATTAACGTGACGGAGTGGTGGGAAACCAGTGACCCGCCCGGCACCTTTCGACTCGACATCGGTGTGCTCGAAACTGGCATCACCGAGGAAATGTATCTCGAGATGGAGCGGCTCATTGCCGACGCCAAACCGGCCAGTCGCCATCTTATCGGGCTCAACATTATTCAGGACGTGGCCGGTTATCTCTTCGCCGGTGGCGTCAGTTATGACGGCGACATCATTACCGTGTATCCGGGCTAAGTGAGAGCAGAATGACAGTGAAATATAAAACAGTGGTCACCACTGCGGGGGCGGCAAAATTTGCGGCCGCACTGACGCCGGGTGGCAAAAAGGTCAACATTGTAGCGATGGCTGTCGGAGACGGGGGCGGTACGCTGCCCGAGCCGAATACCGGCCAGACAAAACTTATCAATGAGGTCTGGCGTCATCCGCTGAACAAAATCAGCCAGGACAACAAGAAGAAAAATTACGTGGTGGCCGAGCTGGTGATCCCGCCGGAAACGGGCGGCTTCTGGCTGCGTGAAATGGGGTTGTACGATGACACCGGCACGCTGGTCGCCGTCGGTAATATGGCCGAGAGTTATAAGCCAAAACTGGAAGAAGGTTCCGGCCGGGCGCAGACCCTGCGCATGGTGATCATCCTGTCCGACCTCGAGTCGGTCGAGCTCGCCATCGATTCATCAATGGTGATGGCCACGCAGGATTACGTTGACGACAAAATCGCGGAGCACGAACAATCGCGCCGCCATCCTGACGCCACGCTGAAAGAGAAAGGTTTTACCCAGCTCAGCAGCGCCACCGACAGCGCGTCTGAGGCGCTCGCTGCCACGCCGAAAGCGGTGAAGGCGGCATATGACCTTGCTAAAGGAAAATACACGGCTCAGGACGCGACTACGGCGCAAAAGGGTATCGTACAACTCAGCAGCGCGACCGACAGCACGTCTGAAACACTGGCTGCAACGCCGAAAGCCGTCAAAGCGGCGAACGACAATGCTAACGGACGCGTACCGACCACCCGCAAGGTGAACGGTAAAACGCTGAACGGCGACATCAGTGTCACCTCGCAGGATATTTTCAACGGCCAGAGCATGGAAATCGGTGCGAATCAGAACCTCGACACCTATAAAACGCCGGGCCTGTATCACCAGCCCGCGAATGCCAACGCCACGGCCGCACTGAAATACCCGGAGAACAGCGCCGGGACGCTGATTATTTATAAAAATGCCGGAGTCACACAGATTTATTGCGTCTACAACTCGTCGCGCAGTTATTCCCGCAGCCAGTACCCCACCGGCGGCTGGACGCCGTGGACGCCCGCCGACACGTTTCCGGTCGGGGCGCCTATTGCGTGGCCGTCTGACAGTATTCAGACAGGGTATGCCTTCATGCAGGGGCAAAAGTTTGATAAGGCGGTTTACCCGCTGCTGGCGATGGCTTACCCGTCAGGCGTCATTCCTGATATGCGTAACTGGACGATTAAGGGGAAACCGGCCAGTGGTCGCGCGGTGCTGTCTCAGGAGCAGGACGGGATTAAATCACACACCCACAGTGCCAGCGCGGCATCAACGGACCTCGGCACCAAAAATACCAGCGCCTTTGACTATGGCACCAAAAGCAGCAACGCCTTTGATTACGGCACCAAAACCTCGAATAACACCGGCGCACATACGCACAGCGTGTCCGGTAGCGCGGCCAGTGCCGGAAACCACCACCACGCCCAGCGAGCATGGCGGGATGGTGGTGGCGGGAATAATCGCTATATCGACCGCAATGCGTTTCAGAAAAATGGCTATGAAGACACCAGTACCACGACCACTGACGCCGGGGCGCATACACACTCAGTTTCAGGTACAGCCGCCAGCGCGGGTGCACATGCGCACACGGTCGCCATCGGGCCACATACCCACACGGTCGGGATTGGAGCGCATACGCATTCTGTCGCGCTCGGGGCGCACTCCCACGCGGTGACCATTGCCGCCGCCGGTAACGCCGAAAACACCGTGAAAAACATCGCATTCAACTACATCGTGAGGCTTGCATAATGACGTTCAGATTTTCAGCCAGAGCGCGCACCATCCGGGTCTATAACCTGCGTGCCGATACCCGTGAATTTATTGGTGCCGGGGATGCTTACCTCCCCCCTCACACGGGCTTACCGGCCGATTGCACCAACATAGCACCGCCGGACGTGCTGCCCGGCAACGTGGCGATTTTTGACGGGGAGGCATGGCGTCAGGAGGAAGACCATCGCGGTAAAACTATGTTCGATACGGCAACCGGTGAGCAGATTTTTATTACCGCGCCGGGGCCGCTGCCGTCTGGTGCCACGCCTCTGGCACCTGAAGGGTTGCACATGAAGTGGAATGGCAAAGGCTGGGTGAAAGATGCGGAAGCTGAGCGGGTCGCTGCCGTTGTATTTGCGCAGGAAGAGAAAGTCAGGCTGACCGGCGTCGCCACACTGGCTATCGATACCTTAGAGGATTCGGTGGGTCTGGAGATGGCAACGGATGAAGAAAAGGCGCTGTTGCTTGAGTGGAAAAAATACCGGGTGCTGATTAGCCGGGTAGTGCCTGCTGATGCGCCAGATTTTGACTGGCCGTCGCTCCCGGTCGTATAAACAAATGAGCCCGCAATGCGGGCTCATTCATACGGACATTCCTGATATTCATCGTCATCATCATCGGTAAACCAGCGGCACCAGATAAAGCCAACTACTCCCCACGCTACCAGACCGCCCACTATCCAGAGTAAATACGTCATTTTATCGCCCTCAGTGATGGCGAAACCATAGCTGCAATATCCTTTCATTGATAATGGGTAATAACGATCAATACAGGCTAACCGATCGATGAAAACGATCGTTAAATTTCATCGGGTTGTACCAGAGTCAGGCCAACCCGGACAAATAGCCCCCATGCCTCACACAACAGAAAATATTACTCACCCCAACCCAACGGAGTTAAACGGATGAGTGATTTTCATCACGGCGTGCAGGTCGTCGAAGTCAACGACGGCACGCGCATCATTTCCACGGTTTCCACCGCCATTGTCGGCATGGTCTGCACGGCCAGCGATGCTGACGTCAAGACCTTCCCGCTCAATGAGCCGGTGTTAATTACCAACCCGCAAAGCGTCATCGGGAAAGCCGGTACCAAAGGCACGCTCGCAAGTTCACTCCAGGCCATCGCTGACCAGTCAAAGCCGGTGACCATTGTCGTGCGTGTGGAAGAAGGTTCCGGCGACGATGAGGAAGCGGCGCAGGCGCAGACGATTTCTAACATCATCGGCACCACCGATGAGAACGGGAAATATACCGGCCTGAAAGCACTGTTGACCGCGCAGGCGGTGACCGGCGTTAAGCCACGCATTCTCGGTGTGCCGGGTCTCGATTCACTGGAGGTCGCGACCGCACTTGTACCGGTGGCGCAAAAATTGCGGGCTTTCGGCTATGTCAGCGCCTGGGGCTGTAAAACCATTTCTGATGCCATCAAATATCGCGACAACTTCAGCGCCCGCGAGCTGATGGTTATCTGGCCGGATTTCCTGTCGTGGGATACCACGGCTAACGCGACGGATACGGCGTACGCCACCGCGCGAGCGCTCGGTCTGCGAGCGAAAATCGACAATGACACCGGCTGGCACAAAACCCTGTCTAACGTCGGCGTGAATGGCGTCACCGGTATCAGTGCGTCTGTGTTCTGGGATTTGCAGGAACCCGGCACCGATGCCGACCTGCTGAACGAAGCCGGGGTCACCACGCTGATCCGCAAAGACGGCTTCCGTTTTTGGGGCAACCGCACCTGCTCTGACGACCCGCTTTTCCTGTTCGAAAACTACACCCGCACCGCGCAGGTTATCGCTGACACGATGGCTGAGGCGCACATGTGGGCAGTCGATAAACCGGTTACCTCCACGCTCATTCGCGACATCGTTGACGGCATCAATGCGAAATTCCGCGAGCTGAAAACCGGGGGCTATATCGTCGATGCGACCTGCTGGTTTGACGAAGACGCCAACGACGCGGAGACGCTTAAGGCCGGGAAGCTGTATATCGACTACGACTACACGCCGGTACCACCACTCGAAAACCTGACCTTACGCCAGCGCATTACCGATAAATATCTGGCGAACCTGGTCTCCTCGGTCAACAGCAAATAAGGAGCCCGACTCAATGGCAATGCCGCGCAAACTCAAGTTAATGAATGTCTTCCTGAACGGCTACAGCTATCAGGGCGTCGCCAAATCCATCACGTTGCCAAAGCTAACCCGGAAGCTCGAAAACTATCGCGGCGCAGGGATGAACGGTGCAGCACCTATCGACCTCGGGCTCGATGACGATGCCCTCTCTATGGAGTGGTCTCTAGGTGGCTTCCCTGACTCGGTAGTGTGGGAACTCTATGCCGCAACCGGCATTGATGCGGTGCCAATTCGCTTCGCGGGTTCCTATCAGCGCGACGACAGCGGCGAGACTGTCGCGGTTGAAGTGGTGATGCGTGGACGTCAAAAAGAGATCGACACCGGCGAAGGTAAACAAGGCGAAGACACCGAGTCGAAAATTTCGGTGGCGTGCACCTACTTCAAGCTGACGATGGACGGAAAGGAACTGGTTGAAATCGACACCATCAACATGGTTGAAAAGGTGAACGGTACCGACCGACTGGAGCAGCACCGCCGCAATATCGGCCTGTAATTTTATCCGGCCAGCATGACTGGCCGCTTATTTCCAAAGTGAGGAACCTATGAGCAAAGAAAACGTGATTACCCTGGATAATCCAATCAAACGCGGCGAGCAAGTACTCGACCAGATCACACTGATAAAACCGAATGCCGGAACGCTGCGCGGTGTCAGCCTGGCCGCAGTGGCAAACTCAGAGGTCGACGCGCTGATTAAAGTGCTGCCCCGCATGACGGCACCGATGCTGACCGAGCAGGAAGTCGCCGCGCTGGAACTGCCCGACCTCGTGGCACTGGCTGGTAAGGTGGTTGGTTTTTTGTCACCGAATTCGGCGCAATAGAGTTTCCGAAAGACCTGTCGGTCGATGACCTGATGGCTGATATCGCCGTGATCTTTCACTGGTCGCCATCAGAGTTATATCCCCTGAGTCTGACCGAGCTCATCACATGGCGCGAAAAGGCGCTCCAGAGAAGCGGAAACACGAATGAGTAACAGCGTTAAATTACAGGTATTACTCAAGGCTGTTGACCAGGCGACCCGCCCGTTTAAATCCATCCAGACAGCGAGCAAGTCGCTGTCTGGAGAGATCCGGGGAACGCAAAAATCATTGCGAGAGCTGAATGGTCAGGCTTCCCGTATTGAAGGATTCCGTAAGTCCAGCGCACAGCTCGCCGTCACCGGCCAGGCGCTGAAGAAAGCCAAGCAGGAAGCCGCTGCCCTTTCCGTACAGTTTAAAAATACTGAGCAGCCGACCCGCGCCCAGGCTCAGGCTATGGAATCTGCGCGGAAAAGTGCCGCAGCCCTTCAGCTCAAACACAACAGCTTACGCCAGGCAGTGCAGCGTCAGCGCAACGAACTCAGCCTTGCGGGGATTAATACCCGCACATTGGCCGCCGACGAGCGCCGTTTAAAAACCAGCATTGGTGAGACCACCTCACAGCTTAACCGCCAGCGGGAAGCGCTCGCTCGCGTCAGCGCGCAGCAATCCCGTCTCAACGGTATCAATCAGCGCTATCAGGCCGGTAAAGCACTGGCGGGAAACGCTGCCTCTATGGGTGCTGCCGGGATCGGCATGGCGACAACCGGTACTCTGGCCGGGGTGGCGTTGATGAAGCCCGGTTATGATTTTGCGCAGAAAAACTCGGAGCTACAGGCTGTGCTCGGCGTAGCTAAAGAGTCTGCTGAAATGACTGCGCTGCGTACCCAAGCGCGACAGTTTGGTGATAATACTGCCGCTTCTGCCGACGATGCCGCCGGTGCGCAGATTATTATCGCCAAAGCCGGGGGCGATGTTGCCGCAATTCAGGCAGCAACGCCGGTGACCCTGAACATGGCGCTGGCGAACCGTCGCACAATGGAAGAAAACGCCGGTTTGCTGATGGGGATGAAATCAGCCTTCCAGCTCGCGAACGATAAAGTCGCGCATATCGGTGATGTTCTCTCGATGACAATGAACAAAACCGCCGCTGACTTTGACGGTCTGAGCGATGCGCTGACCTATGCCGCACCGGTGGCAAAAAATGCCGGGGTGAGTATCGAAGAAACCGCCGCGATGGTCGGTGCACTGCATGACGCAAAAATTACCGGCTCGATGGCCGGGACCGGTAGCCGGGCGGTACTCAGCCGCCTTCAGGCTCCTACCGGAAAAGCCTACGACGCAATCAAAGAGCTCGGAGTCAAAACGGCTGACAGTAAGGGAAATACCCGGTCGATCTTCACCATTCTGAAAGAAATGCAGTCGAGCTTTGAGAAAAACAAACTCGGTACAGGCCAGCGTGCCGAGTACATGAAAACCATCTTTGGGGAAGAAGCGAGCTCGGCTGCTGCTGTGCTGATGACCGCAGCCTCATCCGGCAAACTTGACCAACTCACGGCAGCGTTTAAAGCCTCTGATGGCAAAACGAGTGAGCTGGTCAAGGTGATGCAGGATAACCTCGGGGGTGACTTCAAAGAGTTCCAGTCGGCCTACGAGGCAGTCGGGACCGACCTCTTCGACCAGCAGGAATCCTCTCTGCGAAAACTTGTGCAGACCACAACCCGCTATGTGCTCAAGCTCGATGGCTGGATCCAGAAAAATAAAGGACTGGCGCAAACCCTCGGCACCATTTCAGCGGTTGCTGTGGGTGTGGTGGGATTAGTCGGTGCAATCGGTCTTGTGGCCTGGCCCGTTATCACTGGGGTAAACGCGCTTATTGCTGCGGCCAGCGCGCTCGGCGCGGTATTCACGACCGTTTGCGGCGGGATTATCACTGCTATCGGCGCGATCTCCTGGCCCATTGTCGCAGCGGTAGGGATCATCGTTGCCAGCGCGCTACTCATTCGAACCTTTTGGGAACCTATCAGCGCATTTTTCGGTGGCGTCATCGAGGGAATTCGGACAGCTTTCGCCCCCTTAGGTGAATTGTTCTCTCCACTAAAACCGATGTTTAACTGGCTGGGCGAAAAGTTACAGGCTGTCTACCAGTGGTTCAAAAATTTTATAGCCCCTGTCAAAGCAACGCAGGACACCCTCAACAGTTGCCGTAACGTTGGCGTGATCTTCGGTCAGACGCTGGCTGATGCGCTGATGCTCCCGCTGACCGCCTTCAACAAACTGCGCAGCGGCATCGATTGGGTACTGGAGAAGCTCGGCATCATCAACAAAGAATCCAGCACTCTCGACCAGACAGCAGCAAAAGCCAGCGCAGCAACGCAGGGTGGAAATTACATTCCTGCGACCAGCAGCTATGGCGGCTATCAGGCATACCAGCCTGTATCCGCTCCCGGCGGGCGTTCCTACGTCGACCAAAGTAAAAACGACTATCACATCACACTTCAGGGCAGTTCGGCACCCGGCGCACCGCTGGAACGCCAGCTACAGGATGCCCTCGAAAAATACGAACGTGACAAGCGCGCCCGCGCACGATCCAGCATGGCGCACGATGGTTAAGGAGGAAAAGTAAAATGATGCTCGCACTCGGTATGTTTGTTTTTATGCGACAAACGCTGCCTTACCAGACTATGCAACGCGACGCAGATTACCGCTGGCCGTCAAACAGTCGTGTCGGAAAACGCGATGCCTTTCAGTTCCTCGGTGTTGGTGAGGAGAAAATTACGCTGAGCGGCATGCTTTACCCTGAACTGACCGGCGGTAAGTTGACGATGACCACTGTCAGGCTAATGGCTGAAGAGGGTCGCGCATGGCCCTTGCTGGATGGCACCGGTACGATTTACGGCATGTACGTCATCAATAATGTGAGCGAATCTGGAAGTGTTTTCTTCCCTGACGGTACACCGCGCAAAATTGACTTCACACTGTCGCTCACCCGCGTGGATGAATCACTCGCCGCGTTGTATGGCGATATCGGGAAACAGGCAGAATCATTGATTGGCAAAGCAGGCAGCATGGCAACAAAACTCAACGGCATGATGGGAGCTGGCTGATGCTTAATGCGCTGAACCTGGGGGCGGGAGCGGCACTCACACCTGATTATATGTTGATGCTCGATAGCCGCGATATTACCGGCAACATCAGCTCTCACCTGATGAATATGACGCTGACCGATAATCGAGGATTTGAAGCGGACCAGCTCGACATCGAGCTTGATGATAGCGATGGGCTGCTCGAGCTGCCGCTACGCGGTGCCCTCCTCACGTTGTTCATTGGCTGGAAAGGCTTTGCACTGGTCGGTAAGGGAAGCTTCACCGTGGATGAGGTTGAACATCGGGGCGCGCCGGACATGGTAACAATTCGCGCCCGGAGTGCTGATTTTCGTGGCACGCTCAACTCTCGCCGGGAGGAGTCCTGGCATGACACCACACTCGGAAAGGTGGTAAAGGCGATTGCCACTCGCAACAAACTGACCGCCAGCGTTGCACCGGTGCTGGCTGGCATCAACATTCCGCACATCGATCAGTCGCAGGAGTCTGACGCCAAATTCCTGACGCGCCTTGCGGAACGAAACGGCGGTGAGGTCTCAGTCAAAGCCGGGAAACTTCTGTTTCTCAAACCGGGCCATGGCGTGACGGCTAGTGGCAAACTCATCCCGCAGATCACTATCACCCGCAGCGACGGTGACCGGCATCTGTTTTCCATTGCCGATCGAGGAGCCTATACGGGCGTGACGGCAAAGTGGCTGCACACCAAAGAGCCAAAACCTCAGCAGCAAAAAGTAATGCTTAAACGGAAGCCGAAAGAGCAACATCTGCGCGCGCTGCAACATCCGAAAGCAAAGCCTGTCGCTACGAAGAAAAAATCTAAGGTGCAGGAAGCCCGCGAGGGTGAGTACATGGCCGGTGAAGCGGATAACGTGCTGGCGCTGACAACAATCTATGCCACTAAAGCTCAGGCCATGCGAGCGGCCCAAGCGAAATGGGATAAGTTACAACGCGGGGTTGCCGAGTTTTCGATAAACCTGGCTATCGGAAGGGCAGATCTTTACCCGGAAACGCCTGTGAGAGTCACCGGCTTTAAGCGCGTCATCGATGAGCAAGCGTGGACCATTACGAAAGTGACCCATGTACTGAACAATAACGGTTATAAGACGGTGTTAGAGCTCGAGGTAAAGCTCGAGGACGTGGAATACGAGGCGCAATAAAGTTGAATTTGCAAACAATAACTTGCAAATATAAGAATCAGGTTTATCATCGCCCTCAGATAAGCCAGTGAGGGGAAACGATTATGATGCACTGCCCATTATGTCAGGATGCCGCCCATGCACGCTCAAGCCGGTACCTGAGCACTGAAACGAAAGAGCGCTACCACCAGTGCCAGAACATCAACTGCGGATGCACGTTCGTCACCCACGAGAGCCTTGCTCGTTTTATCGTGAAGCCTGGCGAAATTGAACCAGCCCCGCCCCACCCGTCCAAATATAAGCAACAACAGCTCTGGCTCTAGAACCTGCTCCGGCAGGTTTTTTATTGCCTGTTCACTATGGTCATTCGTGGACACCTGGCGATCTGCGTGGACATTCCATGGACATTAAAACGAAAAAAGGGGTTAGCAATACGCTAACCCCTTGTTTTCTACAAGCTTTCGGATGTTGCGAAAGCGCTGTATTAGTTAAGACGCTCTTTGATACGAGCAGACTTACCAGTACGCTCACGCAGGTAGTACAGTTTAGCTTTACGAACGGCACCACGACGTTTAACAGTAATGCTGTCAATGACTGGAGAGTGAGTCTGGAAGACACGCTCAACGCCTTCGCCGTTGGAAATTTTGCGAACAGTGAATGCAGAGTGCAGACCGCGGTTACGGATAGCGATAACCACGCCCTCGAATGCCTGCAGACGTTTTTTGGAACCTTCAACAACCCATACTTTCACTTCCACGGAGTCACCCGGACGGAATGAAGGTACGTCCTGCTTCATCTGCTCTTGTTCAATTTGCTTAATAATGTTGCTCATAATTTAATCTCTTATCCTGGGTAAACTGATATTTGGGGGCTTACGCCTCACCATCATGTTTATGTTGCTGTTGTGCGTGTTCCCGTTGGAACTCCGCCAGCAACCTTGCTTGCTCTTCAGTCAGAGCCAGGTTTTCCAGAAGTTCAGGTCTTCTAAGCCAGGTCCGGCCCAGCGACTGCTTCAGACGCCAGCGACGTATCTCGGCATGGTTGCCTGACAGTAAAACTGCCGGGACCTCCATCCCTTCCAACACTTCAGGACGGGTATAGTGTGGACAGTCCAGCAAACCATCAGCAAAGGAATCTTCCGTTGCTGATGCTTCATGGCCCAGAACGCCCGGAATAAACCGGGAGACTGAGTCAATCAGCGTCATTGCTGGTAACTCACCACCGCTGAGAACGTAATCGCCAATAGACCATTCTTCGTCAATCTCGGTTTGGATTACGCGCTCATCAACCCCTTCATAGCGACCACACACCAGAATCAATTTCTGACTCGCTGCCAGTTCGCTGACGCCTGCTTGATCAAGCTTGCGTCCCTGAGGTGAAAGATAAATCACCTTTGCGCCTTCACCTGCCGCGGCTTTTGCTGCATGAATAGCATCCCGTAAAGGTTGCACCATCATTAGCATCCCCGGTCCGCCGCCGTAAGGACGTTCGTCCACGGTACGGTGCCGGTCATGAGCGAAATCACGAGGACTCCAGCTCTGGATACTCAGCAGGCCATTTTTTACTGCCCGGCCAGTTACCCCGTAGTCGGTAATCGCGCGAAACATCTCTGGAAAGAGGCTAACTACACCAATAAACACAAGCCAATCCCCATAGTGCCGACTTTTACCGTTAATCCGGAGGTTTTAAAAACCAGGATCCCAATCTACTTCAATGGTTTGAGTAGTGAGATCGACTTTCTTGATAACCTGCCCATCGAGGAACGGAACCAACCGCTCCTTGATACCAAATGCATCTTTCAGGTTTGCCTTAATGACGAGAACGTCATTGGACCCGGTTTCCATCATGTCGATGACTTTACCGAGGTCATAGCCTTCAGTGGTCACTACCTGGCAACCCATAAGGTCTTTCCAGTAGTAGTCACCCTCTCCGAGCAGAGGCAACTGCGATGAATCCACGAAAATTTCGCAATTCGTCATGAGATTCGCAGCATCCCGGTCTTCAACGCCTTTCAGCTTGATTACCAGATCCTGATTGTGGTGACGCCAGCTTTCCAGCTCAACGATTTGCCACTGACCCGCCTTCTGGATATACCAGGGCTGATAGTCAAAAATGCTTTCGGTGTCTTCGGTGGAAGAAAACACTCTGAGCCAACCACGAATACCGTAGGAAGAGCCCAATTTGCCGACCACGATAGGTTCAGCTGGGACTTTCGCGGCGAGTTGCTTGCTCATCATGACCACCGTGACAGATTAAGCTGCTTTGTTTGCTGCTTTGATCAGCGTAGCTACGCGATCAGAAACAGTTGCGCCCTGGCCAACCCAGTGAGCGATACGATCCAGATCCAGGCGAGTGCCTTCTTCTGCAGCGGATGCGATTGGGTTGAAGAAACCAACGCGCTCAATGAAGCGGCCGTTGCGTGCATTACGGCTGTCAGCAACGACAACCTGGTAGAACGGACGCTTTTTTGCGCCGTGACGTGCTAAACGAATAGTTACCATAACATCCTCTTGTGTGAATAAAACACAGGGCCCCATCGAGGAACGGAGCCCAGTGTCATATTAAAAGCCCGAAAATTTTACTCATTTCGGCGCAAAATGCAATCTAAATGAGCTTATCGCCCCGGGAAACCCGGTGGCATCATCCCTTTCATACCGCGCATCATCTTCGCCATACCGCCTTTCTTCATTTTCTTCATCATGCGCTGCATGTCGTCGAACTGTTTCAGAAGACGGTTAACGTCCTGCACCTGCATACCGCAGCCCGCTGCGATACGGCGTTTACGAGAGCCTTTGATGATTTCCGGGTGGGCGCGTTCTTTGAAGGTCATCGAGTTGATGATCGCTTCCATACGCACCAGCACTTTGTCATCCATCTGCGCTTTCACGTTGTCAGGAATCTGGCCCATACCCGGCAGTTTGCCCATCAGGCTTGCCATACCGCCCATGTTTTTCATCTGACGCAGCTGCTCAAGGAAATCGGTGAGGTCAAAGCCGTCGCCTTTCTTGAGTTTATTCGCCAGCTTTTCAGCCTGCGCGCGGTCAACTTTGCTTTCGATATCTTCGATAAGCGACAGCACATCGCCCATGCCGAGAATACGGGATGCGATACGATCCGGATGGAACGGCTCCAGCGCTTCCGTTTTCTCGCCGACGCCGAGGAATTTAACCGGCTTACCGGTGATGTGACGAATCGAGAGCGCCGCACCGCCGCGGGCATCACCATCGACTTTGGTCAGAATAACCCCGGTCAGCGGCAACGCTTCGTTAAACGCCTTCGCCGTATTCGCGGCATCCTGACCGGTCATGGCATCGACCACAAACAGCGTTTCTACCGGGTTAATCGCGGCATGAACCTGCTTGATTTCGTCCATCATCGCTTCGTCGACGTGCAAACGGCCAGCGGTATCCACCAGCAGCACATCGTAGAATTTCAGCTTCGCTTCTTTCAGCGCCGCGTTAACGATATCGACAGGTTTCTGAGCCACATCGGATGGGAAGAAATCGACACCCACCTGTTCGGCCAGGGTTTCCAGCTGTTTAATCGCCGCAGGGCGATAAACGTCCGCCGACACGACCAGCACTTTCTTTTTATGCTTTTCGCGCAGGAACTTACCGAGCTTACCGACGCTGGTTGTTTTACCGGCACCCTGCAGGCCCGCCATCAGTACGACAGCCGGTGGCTGAGCGGCCAGGTTCAGAACCTGGTTTTCTTCGCCCATCGCCGCAACCAGTTCTTTACGAACGATTTTGACGAATTCCTGGCCTGGCGTCAGGCTCTTGTTAACTTCATGCCCCACCGCGCTTTCTTTAACGCGGTTGATGAAATCACGAACGACAGGCAGCGCGACGTCAGCTTCCAGCAGCGCCATGCGCACTTCGCGCAGCGTGTCTTTGATGTTGTCTTCAGTAAGGCGTCCGCGACCGCTGATGTTGCGCAGCGTACTCGACAAACGATCGGTTAAATTATCAAACATTGTCTCTCGCCTGAGGTGGAAACGTACGGTCGCCACAGCGACACATTCACAGAATTTTGCCGCAGTATAACACGACACCGCACGAGTTGTGATGCAACGGTTGGAGCCTGAGCCCCGTAACGTTATACTGCTTCTCTTTCATCACACGCCAATGTCGACATCTCTATGCCTGTTTTTGCCCTGCTCGCGCTTGTTGCCTACTCCATCAGCCTTGCACTGATCATTCCTGGCCTGCTGCAAAAAAACAGCGGCTGGCGGCGCATGGCAATTCTTTCAGCGGTCATTGCCCTCATCTGCCACGCATTTGCGCTTGAAGCGCGAATTTTGCCCGGCGGCGATAGTGGACAAAATCTGAGCCTGTTGAACGTCGGCTCGCTGGTCAGCCTAATGATTTGTACGGTGATGACCATCGTCGCGTCGCGCAACCGTGGCTGGCTGCTGCTGCCGATTGTGTATGCGTTTGCCCTGATCAACCTCGCGTTCGCCACCTTCATGCCTAATGAGTTTATTACGCATCTGGAAACGACGCCGGGAATGATGGTGCACATTGGGCTGTCGCTGTTTGCCTACGCTACGCTGATTATCGCCGCGCTGTATGCCTTCCAGCTGGCGTGGATCGACTATCAGCTTAAGAATAAAAAACTCGCCTTTAGCAGCGAAATGCCGCCGCTAATGAGCATCGAACGTAAAATGTTTCACATCACCCAGGTGGGTGTTGTGCTGCTCACTCTGACCCTGTGCACGGGTCTGTTTTATCTGCACAACCTGTTCAGCGTTGAAAATATCGACAAAGCGGTGCTGTCTATCATCGCGTGGTTTGTCTATATCGTGTTGTTATGGGGTCACTATCATGAAGGCTGGCGCGGTCGTCGCGTGGTCTGGTTTAACGTGGCTGGCGCAGGACTTCTGACGCTGGCCTATTTTGGCAGCCGCGTGCTGCAACAGTTTGTGAGCTAAGACTTAAAGGAAACCCGGTTTGGAACATATCTCAACCACGACGCTTATCATTACGCTTGCCGTCATGGTTATTATCTCTGCCTACTTCTCCGGTTCAGAAACCGGGATGATGACCCTTAACCGCTACCGGTTACGTCATATGGCAAAACAGGGCAACAAGGCCGCAAAACGTGTCGAAAAGCTGCTGCGTAAACCTGACCGCCTGATTAGCCTGGTGCTGATCGGCAACAACCTCGTCAATATTCTCGCCTCTGCATTGGGCACCATCGTCGGTATGCGCCTGTACGGCGATGCGGGTGTGGCGATTGCCACCGGTATCTTAACCTTCGTGGTGCTGATTTTCGCCGAAGTGTTGCCAAAAACCATTGCCGCCTTGTATCCGGAAAAAGTCGCCTATCCGAGCAGCTTCCTGCTGGCTCCGCTGCAAATCCTGATGATGCCGCTGGTGTGGCTGCTGAACACTATCACCCGCGTTTTGATGCGCATGATGGGCATCAAAACCGAGACCACTATCAGCGGTGCGGTGAGCAAAGACGAGCTGCGCACTATCGTAAACGAATCACACTCACAAATTTCCCGTCGCAATCAGGACATGCTGCTGTCGGTGTTGGATCTGGAAAAGGTCAGCGTCGACGACATCATGGTGCCGCGCAACGAAATCGTCGGGATTGATATCAACGACGACTGGAAATCTATCGTCCGCCAGCTCACGCACTCACCCCACGGGCGCATTGTGCTGTACCGCGACTCGCTGGATGACGCCATCAGCATGCTGCGCGTGCGCGAAGCCTACCGGCTGATGACGGAGAAGCAGGAGTTCACCAAAGAAGTGCTGCTGCGCGCCTCAGATGAAATCTACTACGTGCCGGAAGGTACGCCGCTCAGCACCCAGCTGGTGAAGTTTCAACGTAACAAGAAAAAAGCGGGCCTGGTGGTCGACGAATACGGCGATATCCAGGGCCTGGTGACGGTGGAAGATATTCTGGAAGAAATCGTCGGCGATTTCACGACATCGATGTCGCCTTCGCTTGCGGAAGAAGTTACTCCGCAAAATGACGGTTCGGTGATCATCGACGGCACCGCCAACGTGCGTGAGCTGAACAAAGCCTTCAATTGGCATTTTCCGGAAGACGAAGCCCGCACCATCAATGGCGTGATTCTGGAAGCGCTGGAAGAGATCCCGGCGATTGGTACGCGGGTACGCATTAACCATTACGACATCGATATTCTCGACGTGCAGGACAATATGATTAAGCAGGTGAAAGTGGTGCCGGTGAAATCTATTCGGGAAAGTGTCGGGGAATAAAAACGGCGAAATAATTAAGATCCTCTCCCCGGGTGGGGAGAGGAAAAGCGTTGGTGTTACGCCTTCGCTTTTGCGACCGAGACCATTGCCGCGCGAATGGTACGACCGTTCAGGGTATAACCCTTCTGCATCACCATCAGCACGTTGCCCGCAGCCACTTCATCTGACTCAACCATCGCAATAGCCTGATGCACGTTCGGGTCCATCGGTACGTTGGTATCACCCACCACTTCCACACCGTACTTGCGTACAACGTCGAGCATGGATTTCAGGGTCAGTTCAATCCCTTCAATCATCGGAGCCATATCCGGATTGGCTTTATCAGCCACTTCCAGCGCACGATCCAGGCTATCGATAACCGGCAGAAGATCATTCACGAACTTCTCCAGCGCAAATTTATGCGCCTTCTCGACGTCCAGTTCAGTGCGACGACGCAGGTTTTCCATCTCGGCTTTCACACGCAGAACACCATCGCGTTCGCGGGTCTGAGCTTCGTTAAGCTGTGCTTCCAGATTCGCAATTTGCTCATCGCGCGGATCCACCTGCTCAGCCGAAGTCTCAGGCTCCACAGCCTCTACCTCATCGTGCTGGTCCTTGATAATTTCTTCCGGGGCTTGCCCCTCAGGCGTTTTCTGTTCTTTACTACTCATGAATTTCTCCGCGTTTTTTCGTATTCATCTCGCTGACTTCGCTTATTATGGGGATCGTGCTGCGGGTTTCAAGGGAAGCAGGCACATTGTCATCATTCATTCGCCACAAGGACCTCCAGAAAATGAACAATCATTTCAAGTGTATCGGTATTGTCGGTCATCCCCGCCATCCTACCGCGCTGACCACACATGAAATGCTGTACCGCTGGCTGTGTACCAAAGGCTACAATGTCATTGTTGAACAACAGATTGCCCGCGAGCTGCAATTAAAGAACGTTGCCACCGGCACCCTGGCTGAAATTGGCCAACAGGCCGACCTGGCGGTGGTGGTCGGCGGTGATGGCAATATGCTCGGTGCCGCGCGAACGCTCGCTCGCTACGACATAAAAGTTATCGGTATAAACCGTGGCAACCTGGGCTTCCTGACCGATCTCGACCCCGATAACGCGCATCAGCAGCTGGCTGACGTGCTCGAAGGCCACTATATCACCGAGAAGCGCTTTCTGCTTGAGGCACAGGTGTGCCAGAAGGAGTGTCAGAAGCGGATTAGCACCGCCATCAACGAAGTGGTGCTGCATCCGGGAAAAGTGGCGCACATGATTGAATTCGAAGTGTATATCGATGAAGTGTTTGCCTTTTCCCAGCGCTCAGACGGCCTGATCATCTCGACGCCGACCGGTTCCACCGCCTACTCGCTTTCAGCGGGCGGCCCTATTTTGACCCCTTCACTGGATGCCATTACGCTGGTGCCCATGTTCCCGCACACGCTGTCCGCGCGCCCGTTGGTTATCAACAGCAGCAGCACCATTCGCCTGCGGTTTGCTCATCCCCGCAGTGACCTGGAAATCAGCTGTGACAGCCAGATTGCGCTGCCAATTCAGGAAGGCGAAGACGTGCTTATCCGCCGCTGCGATTACCATCTCAATCTGATTCACCCAAAAGATTATAGCTATTTCAACACGTTGAGCTCAAAACTCGGCTGGTCAAAAAAATTGTTCTGATTTTGCATTTCGGCTCTTTACTGTATAAAAAACCAGTTTATACTGTATGAAAATACAGTTATGGTTTTTCATACAGGAAGACGACTATGCTGGCACAACTGACCATCAGCAATTTTGCAATCGTACGTGAGCTTGAAATCGATTTTCACAGCGGAATGACGGCCATCACCGGGGAAACCGGTGCCGGTAAATCTATTGCGATTGATGCCCTTGGGTTGTGCCTGGGCGGCCGCGCAGAGGGCGACATCGTTCGAACGGGTGCAACTCGCGCCGATCTATGTGCCCGCTTCGTTCTGAAAGACACGCCAGCGGCCCAACGCTGGCTGGAACAAAACCAGCTGGAAGATGGACGTGAGTGTTTACTTCGTCGGGTAATCAGCAGCGATGGCCGTTCACGCGGCTTCATTAACGGCACCGCCGTCCCTCTTTCTCAGCTCCGCGAACTCGGCCAGCTACTGATTCAAATTCACGGTCAGCACGCGCACCAGCTTCTGGTCAAACCCGAACACCAAAAATCCCTGCTCGACGGCTACACCGGTGAGTCAGTACTCACCTCGCGTATGGCGGAGCAATACCGTCAGTGGCATCAAAGCTGCCGTGACCTCGCGCAGCATCAGCAGCTCAGCCACGAACGCATCGCGCGTGCGGAATTACTTCAGTATCAATTGAAAGAGCTGAACGAGTTCCAGCCGCAGGCGGGCGAGTTTGAGCAAATTGATGAAGAGTACAAACGCCTCGCCAATAGCGGGCAGTTGATCAGCACCAGCCAACATGCCATGTCGATTCTGGCCGATAGTGACGACGCGAACCTGTTAAGTCAGTTGTACAGCGCGCGCCAACTGGTAACAGAACTGGTCAGCATGGACAGCAAAGTGTCTGGCGTGCTCGACATGCTGGAAGAAGCGGCCATTCAGCTCAGCGAAGCCAGCGATGAACTGCGTCACTACTGCGACCGTCTCGATCTCGATCCGAACCGCCTGTTTGAACTTGAGCAGCGCATTTCCCGCCAAATTGCGCTGGCACGTAAGCACAATGTGACCCCGGAAGAACTCCCGGCGTTTTATCAGTCTCTGCTCGATGAACAACAGCAGCTGGACGATCAGGCCGATTCTGCGGAAACCCTGAGCCTCGCGGTGACTAAATACCACCAGCAGGCACTGGAAACCGCCGAACAACTGCATGCATTACGCCTGGCCAGCGCCACTGAATTAGCCGGGCTGATCACCGACAGCATGCACTCACTTTCAATGCCACACGGGCTGTTCGCCATTGATGTCAGCTTTGAAGCTAACCATCTGACCGCCGAAGGTGCCGACCGTATTGAGTTTCGCGTTACAACCAACCCAGGCCAACCGTTACAGCCGATAGCGAAAGTCGCGTCCGGCGGTGAGCTTTCCCGTATCGCACTCTCTATCCAGGTGATCACCGCCCGTAAAATGGAAACCCCGGCGTTGATTTTCGATGAGGTGGATGTCGGTATCAGCGGCCCAACCGCTGCGGTCGTCGGCAAACTGCTGCGCCAGCTCGGCGAATCGACTCAGGTCATGTGCGTCACACACCTGCCGCAGGTGGCGGGCTGTGGTCACCACCATTTCTACGTCAGCAAAGAAACCGACGGCGCAATGACCGAAACGCATATGCAGCCGCTCGATAAACGCGCACGTTTGCAGGAATTGGCCCGTCTTCTCGGTGGCAGCGAAGTGACTCGCAACACGCTGGCGAACGCCAAAGAGTTACTGGCGGCATAAACTTTTTCGGTAACTCAGGGTCATAGACAACAACAAAACGCCGTAAGACCAGTTTCAATGTAAGGCAAGGTCTATTATCATCGGCATATGACAATTGAGCCGTGAACTGCTCGGGCCCGAAAAGGAATCAAATCACTATGCGCTGTAAAATGCTGACTGCTGCCGCAGCGGTTGCTCTGATGTTGACCGCAGGCTGTTCCACTCTGGAGCGAGTGGTTTACCGTCCTGACATCAACCAGGGTAACTATCTGGCACCTAACGACGTCGCAAAAATTCGTGTCGGCATGACACAACAGCAGGTCGCCTACGCTCTGGGTACCCCAATGATGTCCGATCCATTCGGTACAAATACCTGGTTCTACGTGTTCCGTCAGGAACCTGGCCACGAGAAAGTGACTCAGCAGACGCTGACCCTGACCTTCAACACCAGCGGTGTGCTGACCAACATCGACAACAAACCGGCTCTGACTTCAGGCAACTAAGCCTGTCGCAGACGAAAAAAAAGCGCTCAATGAGCGCTTTTTTATTTTGCAGCTTTCTCGGCGCGCTGACGCCGCAGTGCTTTCGGGTCGGCAATCAACGGGCGATAAATTTCTACCCGGTCGCCATCATGTACCGCATCCTGCAATTTAACGGCCCGACTCCAGATCCCCACTTTGTTGCTGGTGAGGTCGATTTCCGGACGCAGTCGCATTAAACCGCTGGCCACTATAGCCTGTTCCACGGTCGCGCCCTCTTCCAGCGAAACCTTATGCAGATACTGCTTTTCAGGCAAAGCGTAAACGACTTCTACCGTGAGTTTAGCCGACACTGTAAACCTCTTTGGCGCGCAGCGTGAAAGCCTGCACCATGTTGGAGGCGAGTTCTTTAAAGATGCGGCCAAACGCCATTTCAATCAGCATATTGGTGAACTCAAAATCGAGGTGAAACTCGATTTTGCAGGCATCCTGGCTGAGCGGCGTGAACTTCCAGCCGCCGATCAATTTCTTGAACGGGCCATCCACCAGATGCATCAAAATGCTTTGGTTATCGGTCAGCGTATTTCGGGTGGTGAAGGTTTTGCTGATCCCCGCTTTCGACACGTCAACCGCCGCCGTCATCTGCGATGGCCCGGCCTCCAGCACGCGACTCCCGGTACAACCGGGGATAAAGTCAGGATACGCATCTACATCGTTCACGAGTTGGTACATCTGTTCCGCGCTGTAAGGCACGAGCGCAGTACGACTAATCTGAGGCATGGCTATTTCCACTCACTGTCATCGCGCAAATAATATCATTTATCCCCTGTTAAAAAAAACGCTGTGCCGTAACTCGTGCTAAGATACGCCATTGCGCCTCGCGGGAGGATTGAGGCAATGTACAGAAAAGATGACTTCAGGACACTATGACTAAGAAAAAATCTAACAAACCTGGATCAGCCACTATCGCGCTGAATAAACGCGCCCGCCACGAATATTTTATCGAAGATGAGTATGAAGCGGGACTGGCCCTTCAGGGCTGGGAAGTCAAATCTCTGCGTGCAGGTAAAGCCAACATTAGCGACAGCTACGTTATCCTGCGTGACGGTGAAGCCTATCTGTTTGGTGCTAACTTCACGCCGCTGGCCGTCGCGTCAAGCCACTACGTCTGCGATCCTACCCGTACCCGTAAACTGCTGCTGAATCAGCGCGAGCTGGATTCCCTCATCGGCCAGATTAACCGCGACGGTTACACCGTGCTTGCACTCTCCCTTTACTGGAAGAATGCCTGGTGTAAAGTCAAAATCGGCGTAGCGAAAGGTAAGAAACAGCACGACAAACGCTCCGACCTGAAAGATCAGGAATGGGCTCGTGATAAAGCTCGCATTATGAAACACGCCGGGCGCTAATTCCTTTCATCTGAAACTGTCCCGTAAGCGTGAATAACGCTTACGGGACTTTTTTCGTCTGGCCCCCCTTCCTTCCCCTCACCATTAATTAAAACCGAAATAAAATTCTGCACCGGAAATAATTCACCAGGCCATTAATATCATTAGAAACTTCATGATATATCATGTAATCCCCAAGGTGCTTAATTAGGGCTATTATTCGCGGCCTCATGTAGAGGGACCGGGATCGCATAAGCAGGGAATATTTAAAACAAAAAAGGGGTGTTTCTCTCGGTTTTCATCCGTTCAAATCATAAGGAATGGTAACCATTATCAATCTCCGTCGTTCAGAGTCGATTTCATTTTCGGCAGCACTATCCACTACTTTTCAATGAATTAAACCTAAACCGCTCCTCATTTCACGCCATCACCCGCCTCAAACAGGCCTGGCACCTTAACGCCTCAGGGACTAACAGTTCATTTTTACTAAAGCAAAGTTAACCGCAGCTTAATTTGCACATTCTTTCGTTCCTGTCTATATCATGATCAGCACACACAGTAATATTAAGCCGATAAAAAATAGGGGTTTTCGTCTCAGGATAATTCACGTCACATCTGTCGCACACACTATTTATTCACTGCTTTTAATAGCAACGGGCTCGCTCGCGCAAAATTTAGGATACGGGCAGCCTATTTAACGCATTAACTGCGTGAATACGTTTTATTGTGCGGCATCGAAACCTTGCTCGTAAAAACGGTACCACCACTTTCGTTGAATGGAGTGATAACCATGCGTCCTGTTTCTATAATTTCCGAATTGACTGGCGTCTCCAGCAATGTTCAAGCCTCTGAAGTGACCCTCACTGCACCTTCCATTGTGAAGCTTCAGCTCGAGCGCTCGGATATCGCCTCTATCACTCGCTCTGGCCAGGATATGGTCATCAAACTCAACTCGGGCGAAACCTTTACCGTCCGCAATTTTTACGTTGAGAACGCGCAAGGCACAAACCACCTTGTACTTGAAGACAGCCACGGCGCGCTCTGGTGGGTTCAGGACACCGGTGCCGATCTGCATTTTCAGCAAATCGATAACTTTGACGCCTTCATGGTGGCCGAAGGTGATTCCGACGGCGGTGCCATTTGGCCCTGGGTTCTGGGCGGCGTCGCCGTTGCTGCGGGGATTGGTATCGCAGCAGGCGGTGGTGGCGGCGGCGGCGGCGGTGGTTCCGACGACAATTCAGGCAGCGACAATGGAAATGGCGGTGGTGATGGTGGTAACGGCGGTGGCGATGGCGGCAACGGCGGTGGTGATGGTGGCAACGGCGGTGGCGATGGTGGCAACGGCGGTGGTGATGGTGGCAACGGCGGTGGTGATGGTGGCAACGGCGGCGGTGATGGCGATGGCGGCGGTGATGGCGGCGGCGGTGATGGTGATGGTGATGGTGATGGCGGCAACGGCAATGGCGGCACCGCAGATACCACCCCACCGACCGCGCCGACCAATCTTGTCGTTTCACCTGATGGCACAACGCTGACGGGGAAAGCCGAGCCAGGCAGCAGCGTTGAAGTCAAAGGCCCGGACGGCACCATCATCGGTAAAGGCACCGCAGGCAGCGATGGCAGCTTTACGATCACCCTCGATAAACCGCAGATTAGCGGTGAGCAGCTGACCGTTAACGCCACCGATAAAGCTGGCAACGCCGGTCCGGGTGCGGGTGTCACGGCCCCTAACATCGATCTGCCCGACACGCCGGTGATCCTCAGCGCAGTTGACGATCATGGCTCGGCGCCAACCAACATCGGCAATAATCAGATAACGAACGACAACACGCCGTTATTGAAAGGCACCGGCACCGCAGGCAGCACGATCCATATTTTCCAGGACGGCCATCAGATTGGCACCACCGTGGTGGGCAGTGACGGCAGCTGGAGTTTCCAGGTGGGTTCCGCCCTGGCTGAGGGTACTCATTCTTTCACCGCCATCGCCTTTAACCTGAAAGGCCACAGCATCGAATCCACGCACTTTACGCTGACCATTGATACAGTGGCACCGGATGCGCCACAGCTTTCCGCTGTTACCGATGATGTCCAGACGATTGTCGGTCCGCTGCAAAGTGGGTCCGTGACCGATGACGCCAGACCCACGCTCAACGGCAAGGGTGAAGTGGGCGACACCATCACAGTCTACGATGGTCAAACCAAGCTGGGCACTACTACCGTGGATTCCAGCGGTAACTGGAGCTTTACCCCTTCACAGCCGCTGGCAGATGGGCCGCATACCCTGATCATTACCCAAACCGACCAGGCCGGGAACGTCAGCAGTAATACGCTCTCGCCAACGTTCACCGTAGATACTTTACCGCCGAATCCGGCCCAAATTACCAACGTAGCCGAAAACGGCGCGACCATCACCGGCACCGCCGAAGCGGGCAGCACAGTATCCATTTATGACGGTAACAATGTCCTGCTGGGATCGGTGGTGGTGGGCAGTAACGGTGAATTCGAAATCACGCTCAACCCGGCACAAACGCAGGGTCAGCCGCTAGAAGCGCGCATCCAGGATGCCGCCGGGAACGTCGGTCAACCCACCGATTTCACCGCCTCTGACTCCGGCTTCCCGGTTCAGCCGATCATCGTTACCGTAAACGATGACCTCGCCCCCGCCATCGGAAACATCGCTAACGGCGGAGACACCAACGACAATACGCCGACGCTAACCGGCACAGCAGAGCCGAACGCTATCATCAATATCAGCGATAACGGCATTCCTTTAGCCCCGCCAGTGACCGCTGATGCCAATGGCGACTGGACCTTTACCCCCCTGCTGCCGCTCACCGATGGCGATCACGTCTTTACCGCCACCGCCACCAACAACGAGGGCACCAGCGGTCCGTCGACCTCATTCACGGTTGATATCGATACCGTGCTGCCAACGTTGAGCGATCTGGCGGTGGTCGATCAGGGCCAAACGCTAACCGGGATCACCGAAGCGGGCAGCACCGTGGTGGTGAAAGACAGCCTGGGCAACACGCTCGGGACCGCGACCGCCGATCAGGATGGTAAATTCTCGATCACCCTGAGCACGCCAAAAACCAACGGCGAATCGCTGACGGTCAGCGTGACCGACAAAGCCGCTAACATCGGCGTGCCTGAAACGTTCAACGCGCCGGATACCACCGCCCCAAATCCGCCGACCGGTCTGGTGGTCACGCCTGATGGTCTGCACGTGACCGGCCAGGCAGAGCCGAACAGCACCATCACCATTACCGACGGGGACGGCAACGTTATCGGCTCCGGGGCGACCAACGATATCGGAAACTTTGTCGCGACGCTGGACACGCCACAGCTCAACGGTGAGGGTTTGCTGGCCATCGCCACCGACGCGGCGAATAACCCAAGCCAGCCCGCGAGCGTCATCGCACCTGACACCACTGCGCCGGATGCGCCATCGGGCCTCGTCGTGAATGAGACCGGGACCCAATTGACGGGTAATGCCGAAGCGGGCAGCACAGTGATTGTGAAAGATCCGGATGGCAACGTGGTCGGCACCGTGAAAGCGGACCCGACGGGCCACTTCACCCTGCCGCTCTCCCCGGCGCAAGATAACGGCGAAACCCTGTCGGTGACGGCTACCGATATGTCGAACAATACCAGTCAGCCAGGCTTTGCCGATGCGCCGGATATCACCGCCCCGGATCAACCGGTTATCCTGCAGGTGACAGACGACGTGCCGGGTATCGTCGGTGCCCTCAATAGCGGAGACACCACTAACGACTCACAGCCCACCCTCTCCGGTAAAGCCGAAGCGGGTTCCACGGTGCAGGTCTATGAGAACGGTAATCTGCTCGGCAACGCCATTCTCGACGGCAGCGGCAACTGGAGTTTTACCCCTGACAGCCCGCTGTCTGAAGGCAGCCACCAGTTTATTGTGAAATCCACCGATGCTGACGGCAACAGCAGCAGCTCTGCGCCATTTAATATACTGGTCGACACTGTGGCACCTCTGGTTCCGGCCATTACGCTGGTGAATGACGATGCAGCGGGGATCCTCGGTCCTGTCGCCAATACCGGGCTGACCAATGACAGCACGCCAACCATTAGCGGCACCGGCCAGCCTGGCTCAGTTGTCCATCTGTTTGATAATGGGCAATTTGTTGCCGATATTACCGTAACGCCTTCAGGCACCTGGAGCTACACCTTTACCACTCCGCTCACAGGGAGCGATCATTCGTTGACGGTCAACGCCAGCGATGAGTATGGCAATACCTCGACCGACTCGGCGGCCTGGACCTTTACCCTGGATACCACCGCACCAACCGTGCCCGGCTTAACCGACGTCACGACCGCCGGGGGCGACACGATCGATCTGGGGCAACTGACCAACGAAACCAAACCGCACATGACCGGGACCGGTGACATCGGCTCCGTGATCACTATTTACGACAACGGCGTCGCCATCGGCCAGGTGACGGTTGATGGTCTCGGGGAATGGGACTTCGCGCCCCCCTTGCCGCTGACGGACAATAAAACGCATATTCTGACCGCCACGGCCACGGATGAAGCAGGCAACGAAAGCGCCCCGGCAAGCTTCACCCTGCAAGTGGATGCCACTGCGCCTGATGCGCCGATTATTGTGTCGGCCACCATTGAAGGCAGCAACGGCAATATTGTGCTGGCGAACGGCAGCGTGACCAAGGAGACGGAGCCGTTGCTGAGCGGTAACGCCGAACCTAATTCCTCCGTCACGCTGTACAACAACGGCGCGTTCCTGGCGACGGTGCCGACCGACGGCAACGGCGCGTGGAGCTATTTGCCGAGCACTGGTCTGACTGAAGGGCTGCATGTGATCACCGCCACCGCCACCGATGCGGCGGGAAATACCAGCCCACTCTCCGGTGGTTTCTCATTGCAGATTGACATCACCGCGCCTGACATCCCGACAGCCCCGCAGGTGACGGACAACTTCCTGCCAGTGGTCGGTAACGTTGCCGATAACGGTTCCACCAACGACACGACTCCTACCTTCAGTGGAACGGGTGAAGTGGGCAGCACCATCACGATTTACAACGGTACGGATATCCTGGGTACGGCTCTCGTCAACGAGAGCGGCAATTGGAGCTGGACGCCGGGTTCCCCACTGCCACTGCCGAGCTATGTCATTACCACCACCGCCACCGATCCCGCAGGCAATACCAGTGCGCATTCGCCATCGGTCAGTTTCACCATTGACACCGAGGCACCGGCCGCACCGGTTATCAGCTATGCCGAGGATGACGTTGGTCCACTCGTCCAGGTCACTACTGGCGGTGTTACCGATGACAACACGCCGGTGCTGCACGGCACCGCCGAGATCGGCAGCACAGTAAACATCTTTAATGGCAGCACTCTCGTGGGGACCGCCGTGACGGATGGCACCGGCAACTGGTCTGTAGCCCTCGGTACCCTGACGGACAACACCTACACCTTCACGGCGGTGGCGACCGACAAAGCGGGCAACCCGAGCGGCACGTCAAACTCGTTCACTCTGACCGTCGACACCGCGGTTCTTCTGCCGCCAGTCGTGGAGCAGATCGTCGATGATCTTGGGGTGATTCAGGGGAATGTGACCAACGGGATGTTTACCGATGACCAGACGCTGGTGATATCCGGAACCGGTCAGAATGACACCACCGTGGTTATCTACGATAACGGCGTCGAATTGGGTACGGCGGTGGTCAGCAACGGGCAATGGTCGTTCCCAACCCCGACGCTGACGGTCGATCCGCTGACGGAAACGCAGCACAGCTTTACCTTCACGACCCGAGACGGGGCTGAAGAAACGGCTCCGACCGCCCCGATTGTCATCACCGTAGATATTGCTCCTCCTTCTGATCCAGTCGTTAATCTGATTTCACCTGACGGCACCACCGTGGCCGGCACGGCGGAAGGTAACTCGACGGTCATCATCAAGAACGCCGCGGGAGATGTGATTGGTCAAGGCGCTGCGGATGCAGGCGGTAACTTCAGCGTCACCCTCTCCCCGGCGCAAACCGGCGGACAAACGCTGACCGCTATCGATCAAGACCGGGCGGGTAATCAGAGCGACGGGATCGATTTCACCGCATCCAACTCCGGCCTGCCGGATGTGCCGGTGATCACCGAGATCCTCGATGACGTGACCCCGGTCGTCGGCGTGGTTGCCAATGGCGGCAGCACCGACGACACCACGCCAACCCTGAACGGCACCGCCGATGCCAACGCTACCGTGCACATTTACATCGACGGCAATCCGATTGAAGCAGGCAGCGTGGTCGCTGACGGCAGCGGTAACTGGACTTTCACCGTCCCTTCCGACTTGCTGGAGGGGCCGCACAGCTTTACGGTCTCGGCCACTAACAATGTGGGCACCGGCGGGCTTTCTGCGCCAACGACCATTACCGTCGATTTAACCGCCCCGCTGGCACCGTTCATCACCAATGCCACCGACGACGTTCCGGCCAACGTAGGCACCCTGGGCAGCGGACAGTTGACCAACGATGTGCGCCCAACGCTAAACGGGGTAGGCGAACCGAATGCCACCATCACCGTTTACGATAACGGGGTAGCCATTGGCACTGCCACCGCCAACGACAGCGGGAACTGGAGCTTTACGCCGACGGCGGATCTCACCAGCACCTCGCATGACTTCACGGTGACCGCGACGGATGCCGCCGGACATACCGGACCCCTTTCCGGGATCTTCACGCTGAACATTGATGCGGTCGCCCCGATTATCCCGGCGATCACCTCCGTGGCGAACGATAACGGCACGCTGCCGGTGGCGATCCCATCGGGTGGTGCCACCAACGATACCCAGCCGCTCATCGGCGGCACCGGGGAAATCGGCAGCACCATTACCGTGTATGACAACGGAACCGTGCTCGGCACCGCCACAGTGGACGGAACCGGTACCTGGAGTTTGCCAGCTCCGACGGCCCTGGTCGAAGGCGCTCATAACCTGACCGTCACCGCGACGGATGCGGCGGGCAATACCACCGTGCAGTCAGCCCCATTCCCGATTGTTATCGACACCGCCCCACCAGCCGTACCGACGCTGCTGACCGTGGTCGACGATCAGCCGGGTGTCACCGGGCCACTGGTTAACGGGCAATTGACCAACGACACCACGCCAACCCTCAACGGGCGCGGGGAAGCAGGCGCGACCATTAAAGTCTTCTCCGATGGCGTGCTGGTCGGCAGCGGCACGGTGGATGGCACGGGGGCGTGGAGCGTGACGCCAACCACACCGCTGACCAATGGGATACATCAACTGACCGTCAGCCAGACCGATCCGGCGGGTAACATCAGCACCGCCACCGGCGGCTTCACGGTTAACGTGGATGCCAGCGCACCTGTCGCACCGGTTATCACCTCGGTGGCGGACAACACCGCCCCGGTGATTGGCGTGGTGCCGAATAACGGCAGCACCAACGAAACCCATCCGGCGATCAGTGGGACCGGGGAAGCTGGCTCGACCATTACGCTGTACAACGGCGCAACGGTGCTCGGCACCGCCATCGTTAATGGGGCAGGAAACTGGACCTTTACCCCGACCACCGCACTGACCAGCGGCACCTGGAACATCACCGCCACGGCCACCGATGCGGCGGGTAACACCGGGCCAGCATCAGACGTACGCAGTTTTACCGTCGATACCGGCGCACCTACCGTTCCGAGCATTACCACGGTGTTTGACGATCAGGGCCCGGTTACCGGGAATCTGACCACCGGGGCGGTGACCGACGATAGCCGTCCGGCGATCAGCGGCACCAGTGAAGCCAATGCCACCGTCAAAATTTATGACGGCGGTAATCTGGTGACCACCGTCACCGCCGACGGTAGCGGCGCATGGAGCTGGACCCCAGGTACCGCGCTGGCGCAGGGTAGCCACGTCATGACGGTCACCGCCACCGATGCGGCGGGCAACGTCAGCCTGGCGTCCAACAGCTTTACCTTTGTAGTCGACTCGCTGGCTCCGCTGGCGCCGGTGATCACCTCGCTTGCCGATGACGTCACCCCGGGGATTGGCCCGATTGTGGTCGGCCAGACCACCAACGACAGCACGCCAACCCTGACCGGGACAGCGGAAGTGGGTGCCACGGTGAACATTTACGATGGCACCACACTGGTCGGGACCACCACCGCGGATACGCTGGGCAACTGGATTGTCACCACCTCAACGCTGGGCGATGGACCGCACACCTTGACCGCCAAATCCACCGATGCGGCGGGCAACGTCAGCCCATCATCGACAGGCTTTGGCATCACCATTGATACCGCGGCGCCTGTCGCGCCAGTCCTGCAAACGGTGAGCGACGATGTCACCGGCGGGGCGGTGGGTGCACTCACCAACGGCCAGCTCAGCAATGACAACAAACCGACCCTCACCGGTACCGCGGAAACGGGCAGCACCGTCAGCATTTATGACGGCACAACCTTGCTCGGTACTACCGTGGCTACCGGCGGCACCTGGAGCTTTACACCGGGGACTGCACTGTCCGATGGCTCGCACACGCTGACCGTCACCGCCACCGATGCAGGCGGCAACGTCAGCCCGGCAACCAGCGGCTTTGTGATTCTGGTCGATGCCACTGCGCCAGTGGCACCGGTGATCACCACCATCATGGACGATGTGCCGAATATCGTGGGCGCGGTGGGGAATAACCAGCCAACCAACGATGCGCTGCCAACGCTGAACGGTTCGGCGGAGGCTAACAGCACGGTAAGGATTTACGACAACGGCACGCTGGTCACCACCGTCACCGCGACCCCGGCGGGCACCTGGACCTGGACGCCGCCAGCAGCTCTGGCACAGGGGAATCACAGCTATACCGTGACCTCCACCGATGCCGCGGGCAACCTCAGCGCGACCTCTCCGGCAGCGGCTATCGTGGTCGATACCGTGGCACCTGGCGCACCGTCTAACCTGGCGGCGAACAGCACCGGGACGCGCATCACCGGCACCGCCGAAGCCAACAGCACCGTGACCATCACCAGCAGCACTGGCACGGTTCTGGGCACCGCCACCGCTGACGGTACCGGCGCGTTTACCGTCACGCTTTCGCCAGCCCAGACCAGCGGACAAGCGCTGCTGGCCTTTGCGCAGGATAGAGCGGGTAACGTGGGGATCTCCTCGCCGTTCACCGCGCCGGACACCCGCGTGCCGGATGCGCCGACCATCACCAGCGTGGTGGACGACGTCGCCAGCTACACCGGTGTCATTGCAAACGGACAATTGACCAATGACGCACGCCCCACCCTCAACGGGACGGCGCAGGCCAATGCGACGGTCAATATCTACAACAACGGCACACTGCTCGGCACCACCACCGCCAATGGCAGCGGCGCATGGAGCTTCACGCCAACCGCCAACATGACCGAGGGCAGCCACGCCTTTACGGCCACGGCCACCAACGCCAACGGGACGGGGGGGACCTCGTCAGCCACCAGCATTAACATTGATACCACCGCGCCATCTGCGCCGACGATTGCTATCAGCGCCGACGGCAGCACCCTCAGCGGGGTAGCGGAGGCCAACAGCACCATCACCATCACCCTGCCGAATAACGCAGGCACCCTGACCACCACCGCAGGCAGCGACGGCAACTGGACCCTCAACCTGCCGGTTCGTCAGATTGAAGGCCAACTGTTAACCGCCACCGCCACCGATGTCGCCGGGAACACCTCCGGCCAGGGCTCCGTGAATGCGCCATCTCTGCCGCTTTCGGCAGGTGATAACATCACCAACCTGGCGCTGACCTCCACGGCAACCACCACCACCGAGCACCTGACCGACTACGGCCTGCTGCTGGTCGGCGCGCTGGGGAACGTGGCATCGGTACTGGGGAACGACACCGCGCAGGTGACGTTCAATATCGCCGATGGCGGCTCCGGAGATGTCACCATCGACGCCGCCGCCACCGGAATTGTGCTGTCTCTCCTGTCCACCCAGGAAATCGTGGTGCAGCGGTTCGATACTGCCAGCGGCTCGTGGACCACCTTCATTAACACCAGCAACCCAGACTTCGCCAACCTGCTGACCCTCACCGGCAGCGGCGTAACGCTGAGTCTGACTGGCCTTACTGGCGGGCAATATCGCGTCCTGACCTACAACTCAAGCCTGCTGGCAACCGGGTCTTACACCAGTCTTGATGTGGACGTGCACAAAACCAGCGCCGGATCGGTTAGCGGCCCAACCACAGAGTCGGGCAACGTCATCACCGACCGCGATACCACCGGTGGGCTGGATAACGCCCCAACCGGTACGACGGTCACGCAGGTCACCGACGCCAACGGTGTCGTGACCACGGTCGGTGCGGGCGGAGCGAATATCGTCGGGTTGTACGGCACGCTGCATATCAACCAGGATGGGAGCTACACCTACACCCTGACGAACACCTCTGCGGCCGTGCTGGGACACAAGGAAAGTTTCACCTACACCATCACCCACAACGGCGTCAGCGATTCGGCACAGTTGGTCGTAACGCTCGGCCCGGTTCCGGCAGCCAGTTCGGTGGTCACCGCCGATGACAGCGCCGCGCTGGTGTTCAACACCAACGTGGAAGCGATCAACAACGGGGCGTCGTCGCAGTCGGGCTTTACGGTAGTGGGCGTCGGTTTGGGCAACGTGCTGAACCTCGACGTGCTCGCCAACATGAGCAACCCGATCCGATTTGATGTGGAAGATGGCAGCACCCGCACCATGACGTTGCAATCGTCGGTCGGCGGCGTGGCGCTGGCATCGACCTTTGACCTTTACATCTACCGCTTCAACGACCTGACCCAGCAGTACGAGCAGTATCAGGTGCAAAAAGGCTGGCTGAACGCGCCGCTGCTGGGCGGTCAGTCGAGCCAGCTGACCTTGACGCTGCCGGGCGGCGAATACGTGTTCCTGTTGAATACCGCCAGCGGCGTCACGGCGCTGACCGGTTACACCCTCAACATATTGCAGGATCATACCTATGCCGTGGACAGCCTCGCCGCCAGCACCTCCGGGAACGTGCTGAGCAACGATGTGCTGCCAGCCGGGGCGCTGCTGACCGAAGTCAATGGCGTGGCGGTGTCGGCCACCGGCACCACCACCATCAACGGGCAGTACGGCACGCTGACCATTGATGCCAAAGGGAATTACAGCTACGCCCTGAAAAGTGGCGTCGGGGCCGACAGCATCAAAACGCCGGACAGCTTCGTCTACACCGTAAAAGCGGCGAACGGCGATACCGACCGCGCGTCGCTGAACATCACGCCAACGCCGCATGCGCTGGATGCGGTGAACGATTCCAGCGCCGTGATGGCAGTGACGGCGGTGCAGGATTCGATTGGCTACAGCAGTGGAGCACTCGGGTCGGCGACCATCTTCACCCTGGGTAATAGAGGCTCCGGCAGCGGCAGCTTTGATATCACCGGCCATGACGCGCTGCTGAACTCCTCGCTGACGTTCAACGTCACGTCACTGGTTTCACTCGGCGCGCTGACGGTCACCTGGTCAATCTCTGAGAATGGCAGCGTACTCAAGTCCGGCACCACCCCAATCAACTCAATCGGTCTGCTGGCCGCGAGCGCGACCGTTCCGCTGAGCGGACTGGAGCTGGATGCAGGGCACTACACCGTTTCCTTCACCGGTAACCTCAGTGGGCTGGCGGTCGGGAACGTCACCATCACCCCAACCGTAACCGGCACCACCTCGCATCTGGATATCTTTGAAACCAGCGGCAGCAGTTCGGTGCAGGGCAACATCTTTGACGGCAGCGAGGCCGCCGGGGCCGCCGATCAGTTGGCGAGCGTGCATACCACCCTGAGTATTACCGGCGCGGGCAGCAGCACCGCCACGCTGGATCCGGCGGCCAGTGCCAGCACGGCCACGGTGTTGGGTAAGTACGGCGCACTGCAATTTAATCTCGATGGCTCTTACACCTACACCCTGAACAACGGCGTGTCCGTGTCGTCGATAAACAGCAAGGAGACTTTCACCTACACCCTGAATGATAAAAATGGTCACACCGATACCGCAACCCTGACCATCAACATGAATCCGCAGATGGCCAGCACCGGTCAGCATGACGTCCTCACCGGTTCAGCCTACGGCGATACGTTGATTTATCACCTGCTGAACGGCGGCAACGCAACCGGGGGTAACGGCAATGACGAATGGACCAACTTTAACCTCGCTCAGGGCGACAAAATCGATCTGCGCGAACTGCTGACCGGCTGGGATCACCAGGCGTCTACGCTCGGGAACTACGTGCAGGTCAACACCAACGGCGCTAACACGGTGATTTCGGTCGACCGTGACGGCACAGGTTCCACCTACAACTCCACCCCATTAATTACCCTGGATGGTGTCCACACCACACTCGCGGAGCTGATGCAGCAGAACCACATTATTACCGGCTAGTCGACAACAGCCCCGGAGGTCACGGCTTCCGGGGCAATAACAGAAACATGCTGTGATTTTTGAAAGGGACACAATATGGGAAGAAGAGCGCCCGTCGCATTATTGCTGGCATTCCACCTCTGTTCCATTCAGGTGTATGCCGAGGATGAGCCACAATCCATCAGTTCTGAAGGACTCGCCAACGAGCAGGGATTGCCTTCGCTCGATGGCTCTGCCGCTGAACTTCCCCTGAGTACCGCCGCACCCGGCACGCTGACGTTGGGCCATGCGGTGAGTCGCGCCGTAAACTGGCACCCGGCCATTCGGGAGGCTATCGGGAAACTGCTGACGCAAAACGAGCAGATTAACGTCGCCAAATCGAAATATTACCCGCAGGTGACCGCGGGCATGAACAACGGCTACAGCAACACCTACACCAATAACGGCTACAGCCCTTCGCTGGTGCTGTCTCTGTCGCAGATGCTGTACGACTTTGGCAAAGTGTCGAGCCAGGTCCGGGCCGAAACGGCCGGGGCCGCGCAGGAACAGGCCAACGTGCTGGTGAGCATCGATACCGTGGCGCACGATACCGCGTTAGCGATGGTTCAGGTGCAGTCCTGGCAGCAAATGGTCGACACCGCCAAAGAACAACTCGATGCGCTCAACGGGATCGGCAAGCTCACGCAACAGCGTAACGACGAAGGGGCCACCTCCCTTTCGGACGTCGTACAGACCAACGCGCGTATCGAATCGGCGCGTTCGCAAATGGTGCAGTATCAGGCCAACCTCGAAAGCGCGCAGGCCACGTTAATGACCTTGCTCGGCTGGAATACGCTCAACGGGATCAGTACGGAGTTTCCGGCCAAGCTTGAACAAAGCTGCATGATGGCCAAACCGGAAGACCGCCTGGTGCCGTCGGTGCTGGCGGCCTGGGCACAAGCCAGCGCGGCACAGGCGAACCTGGATTACGCCAACGCGCAAATGACGCCGACCATCTCGCTGGAGCCATCCGTCCAGCATTATCTCAACGACAAATACCCCAGCAGCGAAGTGCTCGATAAAACGCAGTATTCGACGTGGGTAAAAGTCGAAATGCCGATTTATCAGGGTGGCGGCCTCACGGCGCGGCGCGATGCTGCCAGTCACGCCGTGGACTCGGCGCAATCCACCATTCAGCGCACACGGCTCGACGTGCGCCAGAAACTGCTGGAAGCCCGCAGCCAGTCACTCAATCTTGCCAGCTCATTACAAATACTGGGCCGTCAACAGCAGCTCAGCCAACGCACCCGCGAACTCTATCAACAGCAGTATCTCGACCTCGGTTCCCGCCCGTTATTGGATGTGCTTAACGCCGAACAGGAAGTCTACCAGGCACGCTTTGCAGAGCTGCAAACGCAAAGCCAGCTCCATCAGCTTCAGCTTGACTGCCTCTACAACACCGGCACGATACGCCAGGCTTTTGGCTTAAATAATCGCAGCATCCAGTCCGTGGAGATCCAGCCATGACCCGTGCCGCTCCTCCTGTTGAAGAACTCATAAGCGACCACGCCCTCAGCAACTGGGCGCTGGCGATCGGTCACGTCGCGGCCCACTATCGGGTGGTTTGTTCGCCAGGTGCGATTCAGGCCAACGCCCCGTGGTTTAAAGGTAAAACGCACACCCCGGCCCTGACGCAACTTTCGCGTCAGGCCGGGCTGTCGTTCCATCAGCTCACCCTCAACGAACACGCGTTCAGCCAATGGCGACTGCCGGTAGTGGCGGAACTGGATGACGGTCAGCTGGCGGTGATCGAGCACTTCAACGGCGAAGATGCGGTCGACGTGTTCATGATTGACGGTGACGGGGAAAGCAACCGCGTGGTCGCCAGCGAACTGTTATCGTCGGTGAAATATGTCGCGGCCCTACGCCCGCTGTCGGCGCTCAAGGACAGCCGCGTCGACACCTACGTTTCCCGCTTCAGCCCCGACTGGATGAAAGGGTTAGTGTTGCAGGATCTTCGCCCGTACATCCCGGTGATGTTCGCCGCATTTCTGGTTAACGTGCTGTCGCTGGCCGGGATCGTCTTTTCGATGCAAGTGTATGACCGGGTGATCCCGGCGCAGTCCTACCCGACGCTGTACGTGCTGGCGACCGGGGTACTGATTTCCGTGATCTTCGGTTTTCTGCTGCGTGAAGCACGCACGCACATCATGGACGTGCTCGGCAAACGCGCCGACATGCGTATTTCCGACCGCGTCTTCAGCCACGCCCTGCGGCTGCGCAACAGCGCCGTGCCCCGCTCCACCGGCAGTTTCATTTCTCAGCTGCGCGAGCTAGAGCAGATCCGCGAAATGATCACCTCGTCCACGCTCTCAACACTGGTCGATCTGCCGTTCTTTTTCCTGTTCGTTATCGTGCTTGGGATCATCGCCCCGCAGCTGTCGTGGATTGCGCCGATTGCCGCGATATTGATGGTGCTGCCCGGTCTGCTGCTACAGAAAAAACTCGCAATTCTCGCCAACCAGTCAGCGCACGAATCGACCCTGCGCAACGCGGTACTTGTGGAAAGCGTGCAGGGGCTGGAAGACATCAAACTGATGCAGGCGGAGAACCGTTTTTTGCAGCAGTGGAACAGCTACATTCGCATCACCGGTGAATCCGGGCTGCGCACCCGCAAAGTGACGCAGGGACTGATTGGCTGGGGAATGTCGGTGCAAAGCTTGGTCTACGCGGCGGTGATTTTATTCGGTGCGCCGCTGGTGATTGAAGGCACGCTGACCACCGGTTCGGTGGTTGCCGCATCGATGCTCGCCTCACGGATGATTGCGCCTATGGCCGGGCTGTGCGGCGTGCTGGCCCGCTGGCAGCAGGTGAAAGCCGCGAAAGCCGGACTCGATAGCATCATGCAACTGCCGACTGAAACGCAGCGCGACGAAACGCTGGTGCATCAGGAAATTTTCCATGGTCACTATGTGTTTGAGAACGCGCACTTCCGCTATCACCACGAAGATCAGCGCGTGCCGCTGCGCATTTCACGTCTGGAAATCCTACCGGGCGAGCGTGTGGCCCTGCTCGGCCGCAACGGCGCGGGGAAATCCACGCTGTTGCAGGCCCTGGCAGGCGGGGTAGAAATCATCAACGGCGATCTGCGCCTCGACAATCTCAGCATCTCGCAAATCGACATGGCCGACCTGCGGCGCAACATCGGTTTTCTTAGCCAGAACGCACGGCTATTTTTCGGCACCCTGCGCGAAAACCTGACTCTCGGCGCACCGCACGCCAGCGATGAAGCGGTGTTTGAAGTGCTGGAAATTTGCGGTGCCGACAGCTTCGTCAAACGTCTGCCGAAGGGGCTGGACCATCCGATAATGGAAGGCGGGAACGGGCTTTCCGGCGGTCAACGTCAGGCGATTTTGCTGGCGCGTATGCTGCTGCGCTCGCCGAATATCGTCCTGCTCGACGAGCCGAGCGCGTCGCTGGATGAGCACACCGAGCGCGAGTTTATCCAGCGCCTGGGTAACTGGCTCGGCAACCGGACGCTGATCGTCGCCACGCACCGCGTACCGATGCTGGAACTGGTGGAACGCGTGGTGGTGCTGAAAGAAGGCCAGTTGGTGATGGACGCGCCAAAGGCGCAAGCGATGAACAACAGTCGTTCGCCGGTTCCGGCGGCGGCCAGCGGACGGGGGTGGAACAATGAAAACCAATCAGCGTGACATCGCCATGGACGACCTGGATATTCGTCGGGAGAACGAGTTTTCCGGCGCCAGCAAAATCGTCCTGCTCTCCGCCATCCTGTTTCTGATCCTCGGCGTATGGGCGTGGTTTGGCCAACTGGATGAAGTCTCAACCGGCACCGGGAAAGTGATCCCCAGCTCGCGCGAACAGGTTTTACAGTCGCTCGACGGCGGGATCGTCACCGAACTGATGGTTCATGAAGGCGACAAAGTGGAGGCGGGCCAGGTAGTGGCGCGGCTGGACCCGACGCGCTCTGAGTCTAACGTTGGTGAAAGTGCCGCCCGCTACCGCGCGTCGCTGGCCTCCAGCGTGCGTCTGAATGCGGAAGTGAATGATCTGCCGCTCAAGTTTCCTGATTCACTGAAAGCCTGGCCGGATCTTATCGCCCAGGAAACGCGGCTGTATAAATCTCGCCGCGCGCAGCTTATCGACTCGCAGGCGGATTTGCAGGATGCGTTAAATTCGGTCAATAAAGAGCTGGCGATCACCGAACGGCTACAGCGCAGCGGGGCGGCAAGCCATGTGGAAGTGCTGCGGTTGCAGCGGGAAAAAAGCGATCTCGGCCTGAAAATCACCGACCTGCGCTCGCAGTATTACGTGCAGGCGCGTGAAGCGCTGTCGAAAGCCAATGCCGAAGTGGATATGCTCTCGTCGATCATCAAAGGGCGCGAAGATTCGGTGACCCGTATGACCGTGCGATCGCCGATGCGTGGGATCGTCAAAAATATCCAGGTGACGACGATCGGCGGCGTTATCCCGCCGAACGGTGAAATGATGGAGATCGTCCCCGTAGACGATCACTTGCTGATCGAGGCCCGACTTTCGCCACGCGACATCGCGTTTATCCACCCCGGACAGCGGGCGTTGGTCAAAATCACCGCCTACGATTACGCCATTTACGGTGGCATTGAAGGCGAAGTGGAGACTATTTCGCCGGACACCATCCAGGATAAAGTGAAGCCAGAAATCGTGTATTACCGGGTATTTATCCGCACCCATCAGGATTACCTGGTCAACAAACGCGGCCACAAATTCTCGATATCACCGGGGATGGTTGCCAGCGTGGACATCAAAACCGGTGAGAAAACCGTCATGGATTACCTGATCAAACCGTTCAACCGCGCAAAAGAGGCGCTGCGTGAGCGATAAGTGAGCGTTTATAGGGGTTATGGCGGTGGCATTGAAGGTAAGAGGTCTGTTATACTCGGACCAGACACATTGGGGCTGATTCTGGATTCGACGGGATTTGCGAAACCCAAGGTGCATGCCGAGGGGCGGTTTGCCTCGTAAAAAGCCGCAAAAAAATAGTCGCAAACGACGAAAACTACGCTTTAGCAGCTTAATAACCTGCTAAGAGCCCTCTCTCCCTAGCTTCCGCTCTTAAGACGGGGATCAAGAGAGGTCAAAACCAAAAGAGATCGCGTGGACATCCTGCCTGGGGTGAAATCGCTAAAACTAATCAGGCTAGTCTGGTAGTGGCGTGTCTGTCCGCAGCTGCCCGGCGAATGTAAAGACTGACTAAGCATGTAGTACCGAGGATGTAGGAATTTCGGACGGGGGTTCAAATCCCCCCAGCTCCACCAAAATTCTCCATCAATGGTTACCAGAGCCACTTGATGAAGTCGAAAGCCCGCATAGCGAAAGTTATGCGGGCTTTTTTGTGGGCGCTCGGACCGCCCCCTGGAACCGCCGTCGCAGAGCCGTTGTAACCCCTGCAACACGAAAAAATTCTTTGGAAAACAACTCGCATTCTGTCCGTTAGCGGGTTGGTTAACGTCTTCGATTTGCGATATAGTCAGCCCCGCTGTGGCAAAATCCACAGCCGGGTTTCGCAGCCCGAAACTTACCTTGAGAACACATATATCCCATGATTATGTGTTGCGCCTCCGTTCATCTGTCAAACGCCTGTATTCGTTTGCATATTCAATGGTGGCTCAGGCAGGGCAGCCTTCGGGCTGGCCGGGTCATCTCCAAGGTAACCGGTACTGCGAACCTTGTCTGAGCTACCACCAATAAAGAGTTTCGCAGCTCCATTGGTGGTCAAAACCTATTACCTTGGAGAAACAGATGAACCTTCCACATAGCCCCACTTTCCTGCCCTACCATCAAGACTGGCACCCCGCTGATATCATTGCGGCGTTACGTAAAAAAGGCACTTCACTGGCCGCGGTATCACGCGCTGCCGGCTTGAGTTCGTCTACGCTTGCCAATGCGCTGACGCGCCCATGGGCAAAAGGGGAAATGCTGATCAGTAAAGCGATTGGCGTACCCGCCGAAAGCATCTGGCCGAGCCGCTACTTCGATGCCAAAACATGTGAACGTGTCGCCAGGCCTTTGCGCGCGCACCGTATGAAACGCAGAGAAGATATTTCGCGGGTGTAAGTGCTGACATTCACCACGAAATAAGCCAGCGTGGGTAACTTAGCTTTACCCACGCTGAAAATATCATGATGTGTGTCGAGACAGTGTGAAGGGGGGAAACGAGTGAGAGTTCGGTTTACTTCGACTGCAACATCTTCATGGTGGCGTCGATATCAATCTCATCTTCCGAGAAGATGTGCGTCGTTCCCTGGAAAGTGGTGATAACCAGCTTTTTCACGGTGCGCATTTCACCCGGCTGTGGCGCCGCTTTTGGGCGGATGTTGTGCATCAGTGCGCCAACCGACAGCACCGTGTTCTCTTTATCAATCCCGACTTCGGCAGGCACTTCTTCGTTGAAGGAGAGGAACGATTTAATCGCCGTGAGTTTAATGCGCTCGCCCGCGATGTAGATGTATTTGCTCTCAGGATCGACCTTCACAGAGAACGCCGATGGGCCTTTGTTGTTGGTGGTTGGCTCGAACGTCACCGTGGCGTCTTTCTTGATTAGCTCAGGGTTCGAGACCTTAATCACATGAAAATAGCGGTTCTCACCGTTTTCATCTTTGATAAAACCGAAACCTTTGTCTTCAAACCAGGTTGTGATTGTCCCGCGCATCGCCATTACCACCTAATAAATCGTTAAACATGTCAAAAATTGCAGCGCGCAGTTTAAAGCAGAATCCCTGCGTCGACCATGTCTTTAGTTTAAGTCTGAACGATTATTCGCCAGCACGCCAGATAACAGGCGGGGAATTCACGAGGCGTGATGAGGGAGAAGAAAGGGGCGACGGCCAAAAGGTGTCGCCCCGATGCGCATGATGACGGTTTTAAATCGCCTGGGTGAAGGTCCGCGAGATGACATCCTGCTGCTGCTCGCGGGTCAGGGCATTAAATCGCACCGCATAACCGGAGACGCGGATCGTCAGGTTCGGGTAATTGTCCGGGTGTTCGATGGCGTCCATCAGCATGTCGCGGTTCATGACGTTGACGTTCAGATGCTGCCCGCCTTCGATGCGCTCCTCGTGATGGAAATAGCCGTCGAGCAGCCCGACGAGGTTGGTTTTGCGACTGCCCTCTTCCTTGCCGAGCGCCGCAGGGACTATCGAGAAGGTGTAGGAAATGCCGTCTTTGGCATAGGTAAACGGCAGTTTCGCCACCGAGGTCAGCGAGGCTACCGCGCCTTTGCGATCGCGGCCGTGCATAGGGTTCGCGCCCGGCGCAAACGGCGTGCCGCCCCGGCGTCCGTCCGGCGTATTGCCGGTTTTCTGCCCGTACACCACGTTGGAGGTGATGGTCAGCACCGACTGGGTCGGCACCGCATTGCGGTAGGTCGGCAGCGCGCTAATCTTCTTCATAAAGCGCTCCACCAAATCGCAGGCGATGTCATCCACGCGGTCGTCGTTGTTGCCGTACTGCGGGTATTCCCCCTCAATCACGAAGTCCACCGCCAGGCCGTTGTGATCACGAACCGGGCTGACTCTCGCGTACTTAATCGCCGACAGCGAATCCGCCGCCACCGACAAGCCGGCGATCCCGCAGGCCATGGTGCGATAAACATCGCGGTCGTGCAGCGCCATCAACGAGGCCTCATAACTGTATTTATCATGCATATAGTGAATGAGATTCAGGGCGCTGATGTACTGGGTCGCCAGCCAGTCCATAAAGTGGTCGAGGCTGCTCATGACGGTGTCGTAATCCAGCACGTCGTCCATCAGCGGGGCTGTTTTCGGCCCGACCTGGATTTTGAGCTTCTCGTCCACGCCACCGTTTATCGCGTACAGCAGCGTTTTCGCCAGGTTGGCGCGCGCACCGAAGAACTGCATCTGCTTGCCGATCACCATCGGGCTGACGCAGCAAGCGATGGCGTAGTCATCACTGTCAAAATCGCTGCGCATCAGGTCGTCGTTTTCATACTGCAATGAAGACGTGACGATCGACATCTGCGCGGCGTATTTCTTGAAAGCAATCGGCAGCGCTTCCGACCACAGAATGGTCAGGTTCGGTTCTGGCGCAGGCCCCATAGTGTGCAGGGTATGCAGGTAGCGGAAAGCACTTTTAGTCACCAGTGTGCGGCCATCAAGCCCCATGCCGCCAATCACTTCGGTGGCCCAGATAGGGTCGCCGGAGAACAGCGTGTCGAATTCCGGCGTGCGCAGGAAACGCACCATCCGAATCTTCATGATGAAGTGATCAACCAGCTCCTGGGCGTCTTTCTCGTGCAGGCGCCCCGCCTGCATGTCACGTTCAATATAGATATCGAGGAACGCAGTGGTGCGGCCCAGCGACATCGCGCCGCCATTTTGCGATTTCACCGCCGCCAGATAGGCAAAATAGACCCACTGCACGGCTTCTTGCGCAGTCTGCGCCGGGCGGGAAATGTCATAGCCATATTTGGCGGCCATTTCCTGAATCTGCAACAACGCGCGGCGGTGTTCCGACAGCTCCTCGCGCAGGCGAATGGTGGCTTCAAGATCTTCTCCACGCTCCATCGCGCCCTGCAAGTCAGCGAACTGCAACTCACGTTCGCGCACCAGATACGTAATGCCGTACAGCGCCACGCGGCGATAGTCGCCAATAATGCGCCCGCGCCCGTAACCGTCCGGTAAACCGGTCAGCACGCCGGATTTACGGCAGCGCATCATTTCCGGGGAATAGACGTCAAACACGCCTTGGTTGTGGGTTTTGCGCAGCGATGTGAACTGATATTCAAACTGCGCATCCATTTCACGACCGTAAGCGTCGAACGAGCTTTTGATCATGTTGATGCCGCCAAACGGATGCAGCGCGCGCTTGAGCGGTTTGTCCGTCTGCAAGCCGACGATTTTTTCCAGCGGCCGGTCGATGTAGCCCGCGTCATGGGCGGTAATGGTGGTTGCGACGTTGGTATCAAAATCCACCGGCGCATGGGTAGCGTTTTCCTGGCGAATACCCGCCATGACTTTTTCCCACAACGCCGTGGTGGCTGGCGTGGCGTCAGCGAGAAAAGATTCATCGCCTTCGTAAGGAGTGTAGTTTTGCTGAATAAAATCACGAACGTTAATACTGTGCTTCCATTCCGCGCCGTTAAATCCCTGCCAGGCATCGGTATACTGCATATCGTTTATATCGATATTAACCTTCATCTCTGAGCTCTCTGTTTTTTAACTTTCTATTTCAGGAAAGTGCGTATTCAGCAGAGAAATTCATTTCCCCTAACTGAATGGCATCGAGTGCAATCATCTTTTCTTCATTGGTCGGAATAACGGCGCAGGCGACCGCCGAATGTGTCCCGGAAATAATCCGCTGTTCGCTTGTTCGCAGGGCATTTTTATCCTCATCCAGCGCCAGGGAAAATACCTGCAAATGCGCCATTACCCGTTGGCGAATTAATGCCGAGTTCTCGCCGATACCGCCGGTAAAAATAATGCCGTCAAGACGATGCAATGACGCTGCGTGCCCGGCGATATGACGCGCGACGCGGTGCACAAAGGTCTGAATGGCGAGCCGGGCGTGGGTGTGCCCGTCGTGCCAGGCCTTTTCAAGCGTACGCATATCCGAGGAAAGCCCGGAGATGCCCAGCAGCCCGGACTCCTTATTCACCACCCGTTCCAGGTCGCTGAAGCTTTGCCCGGTCTGTTCGGCAATCCACGCCATTGCGCCGAAATCGACGTCGCCGCAGCGGGTGCCCATCATCACCCCTTCCAGCGGCGTCATGCCCATTGAAGTATCCACGCTGCGTCCGTTGCGGACCGCGCAAATCGACGCGCCGTTGCCGAGGTGCGCAATCACCAGCCCGGAATCCTCTTCATTCAGCCCCAGCAGGGTATGCGCCTGCTGGCTGACGTAGCGATGCGAGGTGCCGTGGAAGCCGTAGCGACGCACGCCCAGCGCTTCAAAATAGTGCCACGGCAGGCCGTATAGATAGGCGTGCGGTTCCAGCGTCTGGTGGAAACTGGTGTCAAACACCGCCACCTGTTGCACGCCGGGGAATAAGCGCTGGGCCGCTTCCACGCCGCTGAGGTTGGCGTAGTTGTGCAACGGCGCCAACGGCGAGACTTCACGGATTTGGGCGATGACTTCGTCGGTTATCCGCACCGATTCACTGAAAATACTGCCGCCGTGGGCGATACGGTGGCCAATGATGGCCACGCTGTCGATCAGGGCGCGTTTTTCCAGTTCGCTGGCAATCGCCTGCAATGCACATTCGTAGGTTGGGTAAGCCAGGGTCGCTGGCTCACCTCCGTTCACCGTGAGGGCTGCGCCTTCGTTGTTGATGCCGTCCGCGAGGCCGGTCAGCAACACATCCTGGCTTTGTACGTCCAGCACCGAAAACTTAATCGATGAAGACCCACAGTTAATGACCAGCACTACCGGAAATTCAATCATTTACGACTCCATCATCCTTTTTAGAACAGCTTATAAACGATGTTCAGAATGGTCAGGAAACCAATGGCGGTGACAAAAATGTTGTCCGCCTTCCCTTTGAATTTCGCCAGCGCCGGGACTTTACGAATCGCGTACATCGGCAGCAGGCACAGCAGCGAGGCGATAATCGGTGCGCCCATCGCTTCAATCAAATCGAGGATATTCGGGTTGGCATACGCCACCACCCAAGTCGAGCCCATGATGAAAATCATGCTCAGGGTGTTCAGTTTGCGGCTGGTGATTTTGGTCTTGTCGCCTTTGTAACCGAACTTGAGGATCAGCCCGTTCAGCCCTTCCAGCGTGCCGAGGTAGTGGCCGAAGAAGGATTTGAAGATGGCGACCAGCGCGATAATCGATGCGCCGTATTCCAGCACGGTGGCGAACGTTGTTTTCTGACCGGTCATCGACGCGAAGTGGTTCGCGAGGTAGGAAAGCACCGGAATGTTCTGCGCTTTGGCCTCTGCCATGTTCGCGGGAGAGAGGGTGAACAGGCAGCTAAAGGCGAAGAACATCACCACAGCGACCATCAGCATGCTGGCGCGACCGATAATTTTGGAGCACTTCTTCTCGGTGTAATCGCGCCCAAACTCCCCTTCGTACTCTTCGCGCTTGGAGACCACGAACGATGAGACAATCGGCGAGAAGTTGAAGGAGAACACCATGATGGAAATACCCAGCCACACAGTGACCAGAATGCCGTCGTGTCCGGTAAAGGCGATATCGCTGAGGTGTACCTGATCAATCACCGCGGAGTTCCAGTAAGGGATCAGTGACAGCGAAATCAGCACCAGGCTTGCGATGAACGGGAAGACCAGGAAGCTCATCACTTTGACCATCAGGTCTTTCCCGAACCAGATGACAAACGCCATCACCAGCAGCAGACACAGCGCCACCAGGCCACGGTTAAGCGGCACCATCTGCAACTGGTTTTCCCAGAAGGTCATGAAGGTATTGGTTATCGTGACCCCGTAAATCCACAGCAGCGGGCAAATCGCAAAGAAATAAAGGAAGGTAATGACGACGCCGCCGGTTTTGCCGAAGTGTTCTTCGACGGTTTCGGTGATGTTGCCGGACGGATTGCTCCCCGAAAGACACAGACGCGCCAGCGCCCGGTGACAGTAAAAGGCAATCGGATACGCCAGCACCAGCATCAGTAAAATCGGGATCAGGCCGCCATAACCGGCACGGATCGGGAAAAACAGCACCCCTGCCCCGATAGCGGTGCCAAACAGGCCCAGCGTCCAGGTGGTGTCGGATTTGCGCCAGGCCGACGCTTTATCGGCGCTGGTAATAAGGGTTTCTACGTTGCTCATAAAATTTTCCTTATCAAAAGAAATTAAGCGTCAACTAAACCGGTAATTTGCGACACGCGGGACAAGTCGATATTGCCGCCAGAAATGATACTGACGGTTTTGCGCCCGCGAATATGTTCATCGAGTTTGCCGCTGAGCAGCGCCGCCGAGGCCAGCGCGCCCGCGCCTTCGGTAATGACTTTATTGCGCTGAATGAGCGCCACCATGCTGCGGCGGATGTCGTCTTCGCTGACCAGCACAATGTCGTCCACCAGTTCGCGCACGATTTCAAAGGTCAGAATGCCTGGGCGGGAGACGTCGCAGCCGTCCGCCAGCGTGGCGCAGGTGCGATGGTTAGTGATTTCCCCGGCACTGAACGAGGCCGCCATGCCGTGGACGTTTTCGGACTGCACGCCGATGATGCGGATAGTCGGGTTGATGGATTTGATGGCGGTGGCGATGCCCGCAATCAGGCCGCCGCCGCCGATCGGCACAATCACGTTATCGACGTCGTACAGATCCTGGAGGATTTCCAGGCCGATGGTGCCCTGCCCGGCAATAACCATTTTGTCGTCATACGGTGGGATGAAAATACGCCCTTCCATTTCGACGATTTCGCTGGCTCGGGCGATGGTGTCGTTAAAGCTGTCCCCGTGCAGCACCACTTCGGCGGAGTAATCGGTGGTCGCAGCGACCTTCGATTTTGGCGCGCTGCGCGGCATCACCACTTTGCCGTCGATGCCGAGCATGGCGCAGGAGAGCGACACGCCCTGCGCGTGGTTCCCGGCGGAGCACGCCACGATACCTTTGCGTTTTTCCGCTTCGGTCAACGAACTTAATTTATTAAATGCGCCGCGGATTTTAAACGATCCGGTACGCTGCATATTTTCGAACTTAAGGTATATTTCGCCTTTGCAGCATTCGCTTAAATAATTAGAACGCGGCATTCCGGTTTTATATATTTTTCCGGCCAGACGTTTTTGTGCCATTTGAATATCATCAAGGGTGACGGGCAGATCGTATGTAATATGCATTTTATCCTCTTCTCAGGAATAAACGTAAAAGGGGGTCAGAGCCTGTCATCCAGCGCTCCAGAGTCAGTAATACTAAAAATTTAAATCAGGCTAATTCGGTGAGTTCTTTTCGTTTGCGACAATTATGCAGCGAATATTGTTTTGCCAGTTCGACTAATACTGAGGCAGATTTCTTAATTCGATAATTCTTTGACCAAATAGCAGCGTAGCGCGCCACCGGTAACACGTCTTCGACGGGCAGCGTAATAAACTGGTTTGAACCAAACGGGGCGGTCATGTCACACGGGATCACGGTCAGGAAATTGGCATTCAGAACCAGGTTGTAGATGGTGACGACGGAGTCGGTTTTAACGATATTCTCGGTGCTGATGTGGTGTTTTTCGAAGGTGTTGAGCAGCTCTTTATAGAATCCCATATCGGTTTGCGGCAGGACCCACTGTTCGTTTTGCAACGCATCCAGCGTGGTCATGCCGGTGCATGTTCGGGATTTGCTGGCCACCAGGACGAATTCGGACTCAAACAGGGGTTCAACGTGCAGATCCTGGAGCTGCATTTCATCGCTAAGCGTGCCGATGGCGAAATCCAGTCGCCCATCGCGCAACGCCGGGAGGAACGATGCCAGCTGCGCTTCGTACATCGACACCTGCGCCTTCGGGAACACCTCTTTGAATTTCTTCATCATGCTGGAAAGAAAGGTAAAGCCAATCAGCGACGGGAAGCCGAAGGAAACGTCCACCACGTGGCTGCAGCTCAGGCTGTTAATCTCGCTCACCATGTTTTTCATTTCACGGGTGATGGACTCGGAATAGGAGAGTAAAACCTGTCCGGCACTGGTGAGCGTCACACCGGTATTTTTCCGGACCATCAGCTCAATGCCAAAATAGGATTCGATGTCATTGATCGTTTTACTGACCGCAGGCTGGGTTAAACCAAGCTGTTTCGCCGCCGAGCCGATAGAGCCACTTCTGATGACCTCCTGAAAAACCACCAGCTGCTGCGTTTTCGGTAAAATGATATTTTCCATCTTATTCACCCTTAATTTCCATTTCGCGGTGAATTTTAGGCAATATAACCCCTCGGGGTATGTGCGATTACTCACAGTTTGCCGGGAACCATTTTTACACAACCAAACAAATCACAAAAAGACGTTATAAATCATAAGCATGGTTATTATTGATCTGCATTTTGAGTGATTTTCATCAATATATAAGAAGGGTATGAATTTATTTTATGGCGATAAAATACGCCGTTCGTGGTTATTTCCCCCTCTTAATCAAGGTTAACTTTCAATCAATTAGCGAGCAGGAAACAATCATTCATTAATCAATTATTTTTGTATTTATCAACATAAGCTATAATGCCATACATAAATAAAGGTTAAATTCAGACCCAGTTCGCACTATTATGTTAATCACAGCGCCACAGCAATGTTTTGTTATCATTACATCATCCTTTGCTTAACATGTGGTTAGAACTGAAAACATATTTACAACACTACCGTTTGCCGTAAATGCAGGCTAATATTTTACATATCCTGACATTCACAAGCATAAGAATGAACTCAATTACGCCATGACAGTCTTTTGTGCTCCATGTCGCATATTGAACATGTTGCTGCTTTCGACGCGAACGCAGGTTGCCAGATTATTTTTAAACAACACTCGGATTGTCGCATTAATGACCAGACAGCTAAGATCGGGCTTATCCTTCCTAATATCTCCGCCCTCGCGCGGCTGGAGTCAGTATGTTTGATTCAAAAATGGCAGAATTTCGACAGGGACGATGGAAAAAACATCTTCCGATGCTGGTCTCAAAAGGCTCGCGCAGCGGTAATCCTTATGATTACTACGCGGTGCATCTGGTCGACGTCGACCGTAATCGCTATCAGTTGGTGGGCTATAAGCATCGCGCCGTGACGCTTGCCCGCTGGGATTATGACGTGGGCCGCTATCTCGATGAGCGCCGTATCAGCGTGGCGGAACTCGACGCGATGCAGGCAGAAATTATCCATCACCGCAGCTACGGGCCGCTGAGTTTCTCCGGCATTCTTGGCTTCAGCTTCAGCTATCGCACCCGTTTCGCCTACCTCAAAACCCTGTTCAGCCGGGGCAAGGGCAAATTGGTGTCGACGTTTTTCGCTAATAAAGAGCTGAAAAGTCGTGATCGTATCGCCCTGCTTAATCTGCTGGTGAATGAATACATCCAGCAGCGTCCGTCACGGCTCCATGCTGGCGTGCTGATTGAGGAAGTGATCGCGATGTTGTACGGCAAGCTCTGGTACAAACACATTCGCAATGAAGAGTTTCGCCGTAAAGTGAGGCTGTTGCTGAAATCACTGGTCATCACCGGAGACTTGGCGCAGAAAGACGAACACTATTACGTTCAGCCGCAGTCCGTGGCGACGATTGTCGAATTTGAGAAAGAAGAACGTCGCGTCGAACAGCAAGACAAAATGCAGCGCAATTTCGTGCGCTTGATGTTGGTGATCACGGCCTCCACGGCGCTGATCACTCTCGCGCTTCTCGGGTTGGCGGGCGTGGTCGATCTGCATAAAGTTTGGGATTTCATCAGCAATCTCAATCCGTTCAGCATTCTGATGAAGCTGGTTTAACCTCTGAACAGGGAGGCGCTCGTCGTGTCCCTGTGTCTTTTCCCCTTCCCACGTCTATGCTTATCGCGCTGTCATCTAAAAAAGAGGCAATGTCGTGGATAAAGAATTGATTGATGCGGGATACCGTTTGTACAGCGGTGACAAAATCGACGTCTATTTTAATAGCGGAATGTGCCAGCACTCAGGCAACTGCGTGCGGGGCAGCAGCCAGCTGTTTAACCTGAAGCGTAAGCCTTGGATTGCGCCGGATAGCGTCGATACACAAACAGTCCAACGCGTGATTGATAACTGCCCAAGCGGGGCGTTGAAATATCGTCTGAAAATAGGTCTGGAGGGGTAATGGATATTCTGGAAGATAGCACCAGTTTTTATGTGAACAATGCCAACGGCAAACGCGTGGCGGAGGTGGTTTTTGTCCCCACCGGCGAACACCTGACGATCATCGAACACACCGATGTGGATGAAAGCCTGAAGGGCCAGGGGGTAGGTAAAAAGCTGGTGGCGAAAGTCGTGGAGCGCATGCGCCGCGAAAACCGCAAAATTATACCGCTGTGCCCATTCGCCAAACATGAGTTTGATACCACGCCGGAATATGCTGATATTCGCGCATAACAACAGGCATCCTATTAACCCGTAAACCCGTCAGGGCTCAGTGCAAATAGCCGAGCGTCGCCACCGCATGTTGTAAGTGTTCAATAAAACCACTGAGCTTGGGCAGGCGGCGCAAGTCGTGACGATAAAGCATTTGCACCGGACGCGGCGCGGGCAGCCAGGCATCCAGCACCCGCACCAGTTGGCCGCGTTTGATTTCATCACAGACCAAAATTTCGGGCTGCAGCAAAAGTCCTGCTCCGGCGAGCGCCGCCATTTTCAAGCCTAATCCGTCATTACAGGCCAGCACCGGATCGCGACGCCAGGGGTTTTCGGTTCCACTCCCGGGGAAGTGCCATTCGTTGCGCGCGTTCCAGACCATATGAGATAAGCAGCGATGTCCGGTTAACGCTTTTGGCGTTTGCGGCGTACCGTAGCGAGCAAGGTAGTCCGGCGCGGCACAGATGACCATCCGGTACTGGCAGAGCGGTTTTGCCACCAGGTCGGCGTCATGCACATTCCCTATTCGCACCGCGAGGTCAAACCCCTCTTCCACCAGATTCACCACACGATTGCTGAGGTCGAGCTCCACCCGCACGTCCGGGTAACGCTGTAAAAACGTCGCCACCGCCGGGGCCACAACGCAGGCGCCGAACGTTGACGGCGCACTGATGCGCAGCGTCCCGGACGGAGCCGCGCGCAGGCGCTCCACGGAGGCATCCGCTACCGCGACCTGTTCCAGCACCCGTCGACACTCATCCGCGTAAACGCGTCCGGCATCTGTCAGGCTCTGCCGCCGGGTGGTTCTGTCGAGCAGCCGCGCACCCAGTTCTGCTTCCAGCTGGGTAATGTACTTCCCGACCATCACCGCGGAAATATCCAACCGCGCCGCCGCGTCCGTAAAGCTGCCGCATTCGACCACTGTCACGAAGATTTCCATGCTGCGAAGCTTATCCATATTCCGAACCACCCGTTAATAATGTTTTAACTCTGCACCCGTTTATCGCACAAACAATGAGGTAAAGAATAGGCCTTAAACCAAAACGAGGAACCTCTTATGAAAATTGTCATCGTGGGTGCCAGCGGCACCGTTGGACGCGCAGTAGTCGCTGAACTGGACAAAAATGGGCAGCACGAGTTGATTCGCGTTGGTCATCGTCAGGGCGATTTATGTGTAGATCTCACCGACGAAGCCAGCGTGGATGCCCTGTTTTCCCAGACGGGTAAAGTGGATGCGATCATCGCCACCACCGGGAATGTTTTTTTCGGCCCGCTGGATGAAATGACGGCGGAAGATTTTACCCTCGGGTTGCAGGATAAGCTGCTCGGTCAGGTTCGACTGGCGCTAAAGGGCCAGCATTTTCTCAATGATGGCGGGTCCATTACGCTGACTAGCGGGATCATTGCCGATGTGCCTATCGCCCAAGGTGTCAACGCCACGACCGTTAATGCGGCATTAGCAGGCTTTGTGAAAGCCGCTGCCTGTGAATTACCGCGAGGAATAAGGATAAACCTGGTGAGCCCGACGCTGTTGACCGAATCAGAAGCGGACTACGGCCCGTTTTTCCCTGGTTTTGAGAGCGTTCCGGCCACACGCGTGGCGCTGGCATTTCGTCGGAGCGTGGAAGGCGTGCAAAGCGGGCAGGTGTTTAAAATCGGGTATTGATGGACCTGAATGTCCGGTGGCACAAGCTGGCCGGGCCTACGATGATATGTTTCTTTTGTAGGCCCGGTCAGCGTAGCGCCACCGGGATAAGACTTAACTTAACTGAATTAAAATCAGTCGCGCGTCTGAACCCAGAACGCGTGAATCAGACCCGGAATATAACCGAGCAGCGTCAGAACGATGTTAAGGATAAACGCCCAGCCAAATCCTTTACCCAGCAAAACGCCCAACGGTGGGATGAGAATGGTAAAAATGATGCGCCAGATACCCATAAAAACTCCATGCAATTAGTCATGATAATAAAAGAGAGACATCTCTAAGCGTAGCCATTGTCGCCCGACCTAACATTTTCGCCCATCGCGTTTACCCTCTTTTACCTTTTTAACCCTGCGTAGGCTAAGGTATAACAACAGGCAATTATAAAGGAGAACACAATGTATTCCGTTGGCGATCTGGTACAGCCCAAAATGGGTGGACCAAAAATGAAAATCATCGAAATTCACGGCGACCAACTTGTGGCTGTTGCGGCAAACGATGAACAGGGGCAAAAATATACCCTAAAAGCGGTAGATGTTGCACCCTACCATGAAGAAGGTGACTTCGGCGTCTGCTAAATAAAGACGGTGAGGTAAACCTCACCGTCTTCATTGTTAACGCTGAAATGTTAAATCAGAAAATCATTAAGCGATTGACCGTTAGCCACGGCCTCAGCGATCGGCTTCGGCATTCTGCCCTGACCGGTCCAGGTTTTCTGTTCACCGTTGAAATCGGTGAAACGGTATTTTGCCGGGCGAGCTGCTCGCTTTTTGCGGGTGCCGGTTGGTGCGGCAATGTTACTGACCAGGTCATCCGGTGAAATGCCTTCGGATTTCATAAGCTCAAGCCAGGTATTGATTTTTTCCTGCTTCTCGGCCAGATTTTCACGCAGGCTTTCTTCTTCGCTACGTTTTTCTTCAGTCACGATCCTGAATTTTTCCAACATTTCTTCAAGCACGTCAATGGAGAATTCACGCGTCATCGCGCGCAGGGTGCGGATGTTATTAAGTTTCTGTAACATAATTGACATATATTATTTAAATTCCTTTCCACTGGCTAAAAATTGGCACTGCGAGAGTAATTGTATTATATGAGGGGATTATTTACCACCGCTGCACCTGCATCTTTATCTCATGTAATATTATCAAATATATATTTAACTATAACAGCGTGGGAATATTTCTCTACATCAGTAATTAATTAATGCCGACGACTGAATAAACACTGTTGATATTTTCTGCAACCGCGCCAGGGTCATGGCACTCTCTTTCTTTACTGTCAGACGATTAACCCCGCCCCTGCCTGTCAATTTACCTGAATAAAAACCCACACGGAGTGCATAGGCGAAGAGGGTCGTTAACAGGATCTAACGCCACCAAAATCATCAAATACGGTGATAAACGCTATGCCCACTTTTCCCTAGACCAACGGATAAAATTTTGCGCTTCCAGCCAGCAAGGCTGAATCACCCTGCACATTAAAAACGCGTAACACTCTGAAAAACAACACAATAAACCACAGCAGCAACAAAAATAGCGTGATGAGATGAAAACCTCCCTACGCAGAGTATTTTATTAACAAAAGGCGCTTAAATAAAAATTTTGAGCTAGTTGTTACTTTTAAGCCAGATAGATATTCTATGCCGGAAAACAGTGCCAAACCAAAGCACTGTTAAGAACGCTAAAAGCCCGTTTTTACCACTTTCTTCAAGGAGCATACCGATGTTCTCTGCGCAGTCCCGCCTGCGTCATGCGGCAGCAGACACTTTCGCCATGGTGATCTACTGTTCCGTCGTGAACATGATGATTGAAATATTTCTCTCCGGTATGAGCTTTGAGCAGTCACTTTCTTCGCGTCTGGTGGCTATCCCGGTCAACATATTAATTGCATGGCCTTACGGTTTTTACCGTGACTGGATGATGCGTTATGCCCGCCGGTTGAGCCCGGCAAAATGGATGAAAAACCTCGCCGACGTCGTGGCCTACGTGACGTTTCAGTCGCCAGTGTATGTCTTGATTTTACTGTCGGTGGGTGCAGACTGGCGTCAGATTGCCGCTGCGGTAAGTTCGAATATCGTGGTGTCGATGGTGATGGGCGCTGCTTACGGGTATTTCCTCGATTATTGCCGCCGTCTGTTTCGCGTCAGCCAGTACGCCTGACGCTGATGGATGCCACGACTGGCCACGCTGCCAGTCGTCGGCTTATAACCCGTCGCCAAAAAGTCCATTCAGAAAACGCTCAAGCGCAATACGAGAGCTGAAGCCGTGCGGAATACCATAATGCTGTTGCGCATCGCCGCCTAAATAAAGCGGAAACTGCTGATAATGGTCGCAGGTTTTAATGTCTGAAGCCGGGTCCGCCAGCATATTGCTGCGCTCTTTAAGGGCCGGATGAATGATAAGCGCCGTTCTGCCCATCCTCGCTTCGCGATTCACATAGACATAATTATCGCCACGGCGATAGCCGTAAATTTTCTGCGTCACGTCGTCCATCGTGAAACCGACTTTTTCAAGAACGCGCGCTACCTCATCAGGTCGTAAATACATATTGTTTCCTCGTTATCCTGTACAGCCACGCCACCTTACAGTATTCAGCATTAGCATCGCTTTCAGAAAAATCCATAAACGGCTTAATAAGGCGTGATTCATCTCAGAGGAATGAAATCTGTCCTAGACTTATAGTCACCGTTAATCAAGGGAGGATCCCATGTTCAACAGACCTAATCGCAACGATGTAGATGATGGCGTTCAAGATATTCAAAACGACGTAAGCCAACTGGCCGACTCGCTGGAAGAGGTGCTGAAGTCCTGGGGCAGCGATGCCAAAGACGAATCAGATAACGCCCAGCGCAAAGCCAAAGCATTGTTGCGTGAAACACGCGCCAGAATGCATGGTCGCACGCGCGTCCAACAGGCGGCGCGCGATGCCGTAGGGTGTGCGGACACTTTTATCCGCGATAAACCGTGGCAAACGGTGGGTGCCGCCGCTGCGGTCGGTATCTTTATTGGCGCGTTACTGAGTATGCGTCGATAGTCAGAGCGTAATGCTGATAATAAATACGCGTCCGCCCCGTCAGGCTTCTGGTCTGTCGGGGCGTTTATTTTATGGCCTGGTAGAGCATTTTCGCCTGCTGCTGCGCCATCGCCAAACTTGAGATGTTGGTAAAGCTCATCAACAACCCCGATTCACCCCGGCTATTGATTCGCCAGTCGCTTAAGGCCTGAACCGCAAGCCGGGCCTGTCGCCCACGGCGGGCGAGTTCACGACAATCACCGTCGACGCTCATCACCAGCTGAATGCCGCCCTGCTGCGGTACGACGCGAAACCCCTGCTCCGCCAGCGCCTGCTCCAGCCACTGACGCCGCTGGGCATAATGTTGACGCATCTTTTTTAGATGCCGCCAGAAATGCCCTTCGCGCATGAAATCCGCCATCGTCTGTTGCCACAACAGCGGCACGCCGCACGCGGCCAATGACGCCTGCTGACGAAACGCGGCCACCTGCGGCAGTGGCACCACCAGCCACGCGGTGCGTAATGCAGGAAACATCGATTTGCTGAACGTTCCGGCGTAAATCACCCGCTGCGGCGCATCTAAACTTTTAATCGGCGGCAGCGGTTTGCCCTGATAGCGAAACTCGCTGTCGTAATCATCTTCGATGATCCATGCTTCGTGGTGCGCGGCCCAGTCCAGCAGCTGATGCCGACGCGGGAGGGACAACGCCACCCCCAGCGGGCTCTGATGCGCGGGAGTCAGTAACGCAAAGCGCGCATCCGGCGCCAGCCGTATGCCTTCATCAATACGCATGCCCTCGCCATCCACCGGCACCGGACAACACGCGATCCCCTGGCGTTCGATCAACGGGCGGATCAGCGGAAAACCGGGGTCCTCCAGCCAGATTTTATCCTCCGGCTGACCACGCGTATTCAGGATCAGCGCCATTGATGCGGCGTAGCCGGTGGTGATAAACACCTGCTCTGCCAGACACTCAATGCTGCGGGAAAAACGCAGATATTCGACAATCGCACTGCGCAACGTCATTTCGCCGCACACATCGCCGAGCGCCAAATCAAAGCGCGTTTGGGTGCGCAGCCGCCGCCCCATCACCCGCGCCCACTGCGCGCGCGGGAACAGATCCAGAGCGGGCAGACCCATCTGGAATGGCTGCGGCTCCGGCTGTTCACCGCCGTACCACATCGGTTCCGCCGCGGCGGGCCCTGGCACAACGCCCGCACTGACAAACGTTCCCGCCTGCCCGCGTCGCTCCAGCCAGCCCTGCGCCACCAGCTCACCGTAGGCCCCTTCCACCGTGGCGCGCGAGACGCCAAGTTCCTGGGCGTACACCCGGCTGGCAGGCAGCCGTTTGCCCGGCGCGAGTTCGCCCTGCTCAATGGCCGCTTTAAGCTGGCGGGAAATTTGCTGGTAGCGTGGTCCACGGGAAATATCATTCATGGTCTGGTTTTTCACTCAAAAGATGGCTCTCTTTAGCAGACCATTATAGTGCTAAAGTTCAGCCATCGTTAACAGGAGAAACCCGATGACCACATTACGTCAGCCTTACTATGAACTGAGCCCTGAAGTCTATGCCGCCTTTGTGCAAGCGAGTAAAGCGCTTGAGCGCAGCGAGCTGGATTTGTCGTTGATTGAACTGGTGTATCTGCGCGTATCGCAGATTAACGGCTGTGCTTTCTGCCTGGAGATGCACAGTAAAGCCCTGCGCAAACAAGGCGTTGAGCAGGTGAAACTGGATGCACTGGCGGGCTGGCGCGTGAGCCAGCACTTTTCCGACCGCGAGCGTGCGGCGCTGGCATGGGCGGAAGATGTGACCGACATTGCCCGCACCCGTGCGGAAGATGCGATTTATGAACCGTTGTTGGCGTATTTCAGCGCGAAAGAAATCAGCGAACTGACCTTCGCCATCAGCCTGATGAATGCCTTTAACCGTCTCGCCGTCAGTATGCGCATGTAATTTCAGTCAAAAAACCTCGCCCTCGCCACGCTCGTTAGCGGGGGCAAATCAATTCAAAATAACTATATATTGTATGGTTGAAGTTTTTATTAACTACATCTAGTATTCCTTTTGAAGAGACACCCACACAACCGACGCTAACTTTCGCGCCGCTCTGTCATTTTAAACGGAAATACGAATCATGCGCATTACTATTTACACTCGAAACGACTGCGTTCAATGCCACGCCACTAAACGGGCGATGGAATCCCGGGGCTTTGAGTTTGAGATGGTGAACATTGACCACGATCCTGCCGCCGCTGACACCCTGCGCGAGCAAGGATTTCGCTCTCTGCCGGTGGTTTTCGCCGGGGAAGAAAGCTGGTCAGGCTTCCGCCCGGACATGATCAATCGTCTGCGCCCTGAGGCGACCGCGGCTCGCGCATGAGCACCCTCGTCTACTTTTCCAGCAGTTCCGAAAACACGCTGCGCTTTATCGAGCGTGTAGGGCTGCCCGCGGTACGTATTCCGCTTAACGAGCGGGAGCGCATTCAGGTAGACGAGCCGTTCATTCTGGTGGTGCCAAGCTACGGCGGTGGCGGTACAGCAGGCGCCGTCCCTCGCCAGGTGATCCGTTTTTTAAATGACCCACACAATCGCGCCCTGATCCGCGGCGTGATTGCATCGGGAAACCGAAACTTTGGCGAGGCCTATGCCCGCGCTGGAGACGTGATTGCGCAGAAATGTGACGTGCCTTATCTCTACCGTTTTGAGCTGATGGGCACCCCGCGCGATATCGATAATGTGCGAAAAGGAGTGAGCGAATTTTGGCAACGATAACCGCAGAACGTGTGACCCACAGCACCCCGGACTACCATGCTCTGAACGCGATGTTGAACCTGTACGACAAATCGGGCCGCATTCAGTTTGAAAAAGATGCCGAGGCGGTGAGCGCTTTCATGGAAAGCCACGTCAGACCGCAAACCCGCACCTTTGCCAATCAGGACGTCCGACTCGATTGGCTGGTTGCCGAAGGGTATTACGATGCCCGCACCCTTGCCCGTTTCGATCGCGCCTTTGTGGTGGACTTGTTCGCCCACGCGCACGCCAGCGGTTTTCGCTTCAAAACGTTCCTCGGCGCGTGGAAGTATTACACCAGCTACACCCTGAAATCCTTCGACGGAAAACAGTTTCTTGAACACTTTGAAGACCGGGTGGTGATGGTTGCGCTGAGCCTGGCGCAAGGCGATGAGGCCCTCGCCCGTCAACTCGTCGATGAAATGCTTTCCGGACGTTTTCAGCCCGCCACCCCGACGTTCCTCAACGGCGGCAAACAGCAGCGCGGCGAACTGGTGTCCTGCTTCCTGTTGCGCATTGAAGACAATATGGAGTCGATTGGCCGCGCGGTGAATTCGGCGCTGCAGCTCTCCAAACGCGGCGGCGGCGTGGCGTTTTTGCTTTCCAATCTGCGAGAATCCGGGGCTCCGATTAAGCGCATTGAAAATCAGTCCTCCGGCGTAATTCCAGTAATGAAGATGCTGGAAGATGCGTTCTCTTACGCCAATCAGCTTGGCGCGCGTCAGGGCGCCGGGGCGGTTTACCTGCATGCGCATCACCCGGATATCCTGCGTTTTCTGGATACCAAACGCGAAAACGCCGACGAAAAAATCCGCATCAAGACGCTGTCGCTCGGCGTGGTGATCCCGGATGTGACCTTCCAGTTAGCCAAAGAAAACGCGCAGATGGCGCTGTTTTCGCCGTATGACGTGGAGCGCCTGTACGGCAAACCGTTTGGGGATGTCGCCATTAGCGAGATGTACGACGAACTGCTCGCCAACGACCAGGTGCGTAAAACGTACATTAGCGCCCGCGACTTCTTCCAGACGCTGGCCGAAATTCAGTTCGAATCCGGCTACCCGTACATCATGTACGAAGACACCGTGAACCGCGCCAACCCGATTGCCGGGCGCATCAATATGAGCAACCTGTGCTCGGAAATTTTGCAGGTCAACAGCGCCTCAACCTTCGATGAAAATCTGGATTACGCCCACACCGGGCACGATATCTCCTGCAACTTAGGCTCGCTGAACATCGCGCTGGCGATGGATTCCGCTGACTTCGGCCTGACGGTGGAAACGGCGATCCGCGGGCTGACGGCGGTGTCGGACATGAGCCATATTCGCTCGGTGCCGTCTGTCGAAGCCGGAAATGCCGCCTCTCACGCCATTGGCCTTGGGCAGATGAATCTGCACGGTTATCTGGCGCGAGAAGGGATTGCTTACGGCAGCCCAGAAGGGCTGGATTTCACCAACCTCTATTTCTACACCGTGACGTGGCACGCACTGCACACCTCAATGAAACTGGCGCGCGAGCGTAACCAGCGTTTCGCTGGGTTTGCCGATTCGCGCTACGCCAGCGGTGAGTATTTCCGCCAGTATCTTGAAAATGACTGGCAGCCGAAAACCGAGAAAGTCCGTGCGCTGTTTGCCCTGGCTGGCATCACCCTGCCCACGCGCGAGATGTGGCAGCAGTTGCGTGAAGACGTGATGCAGCACGGGATTTATAACCAGAACTTGCAGGCGGTCCCGCCGACCGGGTCGATTTCCTATATCAATCACGCGACGTCGAGCATTCACCCGATCGTTTCCAAAATTGAAATTCGCAAGGAAGGCAAAACTGGCCGTGTGTACTATCCCGCGCCGTTTATGACTAACGACAACCTGGCGCTGTATCAGGACGCGTACGAAATCGGACCGGAGAAAATCATCGACACCTACGCCGAAGCAACGAAACACGTCGATCAGGGGCTGTCGCTGACGCTGTTCTTCCCCGATACCGCCACCACGCGCGACATTAACAAAGCGCAGATTTATGCCTGGAAAAAAGGCATCAAGACGCTGTACTACATTCGCCTACGCCAACTCGCGCTGGAAGGCACTGAAATTGAAGGCTGCGTGTCGTGCGCGCTGTAAGGAGAAAAGGATGAGCCGTTTATCACGCGTTAGCGCCGTTAACTGGAACAAGATTGAGGACGATAAGGACCTGGAGGTCTGGAACCGTTTGACCAGCAACTTCTGGCTGCCGGAAAAAGTGCCGCTGTCGAACGACATTCCAGCCTGGCAGTCGCTGAGCCACGCCGAGCAGCAGCTGGCCATCCGCGTGTTCACCGGGCTGACGTTGCTCGACACCATTCAGAACACCGTCGGTGCGCCGTCGCTGATGCCGGATGCACTGACGCCACACGAAGAAGCCGTGATGTCGAACATCAGCTTTATGGAGGCCGTCCATGCCCGTTCGTACAGCTCGATTTTTTCAACGTTATGTCAGACCAAAGACGTAGACGCAGCCTACGCCTGGAGCGAAGAAAACGCGCCGTTACAACGAAAAGCGCAGCTGATGCTGCAACATTACGCCGCCGATGCTCCACTGAAGAAAAAAATTGCCAGCGTATTTCTGGAATCGTTCCTGTTCTATTCCGGTTTCTGGCTACCGATGTATTTCTCCAGCAGAGGCAAGCTCACGAATACCGCGGATCTTATTCGATTGATTATTCGTGACGAGGCCGTTCACGGTTATTACATCGGATATAAATTCCAGAAAGGCCTGGAAAAAGTCAGTGTCGAGGAGCGGGAGACGCTGAAAGATTTCGCCTTCGAGCTCCTGATGGATTTGTACGACAACGAACTCGCCTATACCGATGCGTTGTACGCAGGTACCGGCTGGGAAGACGACGTGAAAGCCTTCCTCTGTTACAACGCCAATAAAGCGCTGATGAACCTGGGCTATGAAGCGCTGTTCCCGGCGGAAATGGCGGACGTGAACCCGGCGATCCTGGCGGCGCTGTCGCCGAACGCCGACGAAAACCATGACTTCTTCTCCGGTTCAGGCTCTTCCTATGTGATGGGGAAAGCGGTCGAGACCGAAGACGAAGACTGGAATTTCTGACGTTAATTCGCGGGGGAAATATGCCCACATTTCTCCCGCGGATATTTTCGTCGACGCCAACATTTTCCCGCCAAATATCCCTTTCAACCCTTTCGCTATTTTAACCTTGCGAACTGTCTTAATTATTCAGATTTAGGCCAAATTTTCAGTAACTGACAAAAAATATCAGCAAAAAATCGTCTCCGCTCAGCCCTTATATCATGGGGGCATAGCGCCTGTTGACGCCGGAAATGCCTGCATCACCAGGACATTGAGGGTTGTCTCAGATTCTGAGTATGTTAGGGTAGAGCCGGTCAATTATTTTCATCAGGTAACATATCGACATAATTAAATAATAGGAATCCGTTTATTGCATGGCAATTAAATTAGAAGTTAAAAATCTTTATAAAATATTTGGCGAGCATCCGCAACGCGCATTCAAATATATTGAAAAAGGTCATTCAAAAGAACAAATTCTTGAGAAGACCGGGTTGTCACTTGGCGTTATGGACGCCAGTCTGGCCATTGAAGAAGGCGAGATTTTTGTCATCATGGGGTTATCCGGTTCCGGTAAATCCACCATGGTACGCCTTCTCAATCGCCTGATTGAACCCACCCGTGGTCAGGTTCTCATCGACGGTATTGATATTGCGAAAATATCCGACGCTGAGCTCCGCGAGGTGCGCAGAAAGAAAATTGCGATGGTCTTCCAGTCATTTGCGCTTATGCCGCATATGAACGTCCTGGATAATACGGCCTTCGGAATGGAATTAGCGGGTGTGCCACCGCAAGAGCGTCAGGAAAAATCCCTGGACGCGCTTCGTCAGGTGGGTCTCGAAAATTATGCTCACGGTTATCCGGATGAATTATCCGGGGGTATGCGCCAGCGTGTAGGTCTCGCCCGTGCATTAGCCATTAACCCTGACATCTTATTAATGGATGAAGCGTTCTCCGCGCTCGATCCTTTAATTCGTACCGAAATGCAGGATGAACTGGTGAAATTACAGGCCCGTCATCAGCGCACCGTTGTCTTTATTTCTCACGATCTCGACGAAGCCATGCGCATCGGCGACCGTATCGCCATTATGCAAAACGGTCGAGTGGTACAGATCGGAACGCCGGATGAAATTCTGAATAATCCGGCCAATGATTATGTGCGCACCTTCTTCCGTGGCGTGGATATCAGCCAGGTGTTTAGCGCCAAAGACATTGCCCGCCGTAACCCGAAAGGGCTGCTGCGTAAAACGCCGGGCTTTGGCCCACGATCCGCGATTAAGCTGTTGCAGGATGAAGACCGCGAATATGGCTATGTCGTTGAACGCGGTAATAAATTTGTCGGTATTGTTTCCATTGATTCTCTGAAGGCCGCGCTGGCCGAGGGCCTGGGCATTGACGCTGCGCTGCTGGATGCGCCACAGCCTCTTGACGCTCAGACCGCGCTTAGCGAGTTGCTCTCTCACGTTGGTCAGGCACCGTGCGCGGTACCGGTCATCGACGAAGAACAACAGTACGTGGGCATTATCTCCAAGAGCATGCTGCTACAGGCTTTAGATCGCGAGGGAACAAACAATGGCTGATCAATCGAATCCGTGGGCAACCACACCAGCGGCCGATAGCGCCGCACAATCAGGCGCAGCGCAATCTGCCGACGCCTGGGGCACGCCTGCTTCAACGCCGCCTGCAAGCGGCGGCGGCGCGGACTGGCTGCACAGTGCACCTGCGCCAAAAGCAGAACACTTCGATATTCTGGACCCGTTCCACAAAACCCTGATCCCACTCGATAGTTGGGTCACCACCGGGATCGATTGGATCGTGGTGCATTTCCGTCCCGTATTCCAGGGCATTCGTGTACCGGTGGATTACATTCTGGGTGGCTTCCAGCAGCTGTTGCTGGGTATGCCCGCACCGGTCGCAATCGTGGTCTTTGCCCTGATCGCCTGGCAGATTGGCGGGGCCGGAATGGGTGTCGCCTCACTGATTTCACTGATTTTGATTGGCGCGATTGGTGCGTGGTCCCAGGCAATGGTGACTCTCGCGCTGGTGCTGACCGCCCTGCTGTTCTGCATCATCATCGGCCTGCCGCTCGGCATTTGGCTGGCGCGCAGTCCACGGGCATCGAAGATAATCCGGCCGCTGCTCGATGCGATGCAGACGACACCGGCGTTCGTGTATCTGGTGCCTATCGTGATGCTGTTCGGTATCGGTAACGTGCCAGGTGTGGTGGTGACCATTATCTTTGCCCTGCCGCCGATTGTGCGTCTGACTATCCTCGGGATTAACCAGGTGCCAGCCGATCTTATCGAAGCGTCGCGCTCGTTTGGTGCCAGCCCGCGCCAGATGCTGTTCAAAGTGCAGCTGCCGTTGGCAATGCCGACCATTATGGCCGGTGTCAACCAGACGCTGATGCTGGCGCTGTCGATGGTCGTTATCGCCTCGATGATTGCCGTTGGCGGTCTGGGACAAATGGTTCTGCGCGGTATCGGCCGACTCGATATGGGTCTGGCGACCGTCGGCGGTGTGGGGATCGTTATCCTCGCGATTATTCTCGACCGTCTGACTCAGGCTGCTGGCCGCGATTCCCGTAGCCGCGGCAACCGACGCTGGTACACCACCGGCCCGGTCGGCCTGGTAACTCGCTTCTTCATCAAGTAATTCTGCATTTCCCGGCAGCCCTGCCTGCCGGGTCCACTCCCTGATACTTATAAAGGAACAACGATGCGAAATAGCGTAATTTTTGCCACTGCGTTTGCCACCCTTGTCTCCGGCAGCGCGCTTGCTGCTGACCTGCCTGGCAAAGGCATTACCGTTCAGCCCGTTCAGAGCACCATTTCCGAAGAGACTTTCCAGACCCTTTTGGTCAGCCGTGCGCTGGAGAAACTGGGTTACACCGTCAGCAAACCGAGCGAAGTGGATTACAACGTCGGCTATACCTCGATTGCTTCTGGCGATGCGACCTTTACCGCCGTGAACTGGAAACCGCTGCATGACGATATGTATGCCGCAGCCGGTGGCGATAAGAAGTTTTATCGTGAAGGTGTGTACGTGACCGGTGCTGCGCAGGGTTATCTGATGGATAAGAAAACCGCTGAGAAGTACCACATCACCAAAATCGATCAGCTGAAAGATCCGAAACTGGCCAAAATCTTCGATACCAACGGCGACGGCAAAGCTGACATGACCGGGTGTACGCCGGGCTGGGGTTGTGAAGCGGTGATTAATCATCAGATTGACGCGTATGGTCTGAGCAATACCGTGGTGCATAACCAGGGTAACTACGCGGCCATGATGGCCGATACCATTACTCGCTTTAACGAAGGCAAACCGGTGTTGTATTACACCTGGACGCCGTACTGGGTGAGCGATGTGCTGAAGCCAGGCAAAGACGTGGTCTGGCTGCAAGTGCCGTTCTCCGCAATGCCGGGCGAGCAGAAAGATATCGATACCAAACTGCCTAACGGTGCCAACTATGGTTTCCCGGTGAACACCATGCATATCGTGGCCAACAAAGCCTGGGCAGAGAAAAACCCGGCGGCGGCGAAACTGTTCGCGCTGATGAAACTGCCTATCTCTGATATCAACGCCGAAAACGCGATGATGCACGAAGGTCATTCATCAGAAGCCGATATCCAGGGTCACGTGGACGGTTGGATTTCAGCCCACCAGCAGCAGTTTGACGGCTGGGTGAAAGAAGCACTGGCTGCACAGAAGTAAGTACTCTCTCCAGGCCCGGCGGCGCTCTGCTTGCCGGGCCTACATTCCCACCCACCGCACTATCCGACATCCTTCATTTCCCTTCTTCCTGCACTTTTTGGTTATCATTGCTTACCTGCAAAATAATCACCTAAAGAACAATGACTAAACATTCTCATGGGCTTAGCCCGGCGCTGATTGCGCTGATGTCCGTCGCGACCGGTCTCGCCGTCGCCAGTAATTACTACGCCCAACCGCTGCTGGACACCATTGCCCGCGCCTTTTCCCTCAGCGCAGGCCAAGCCGGTTTTATCGTCACCGCCGCGCAGCTGGGCTACGCCGCCGGGCTGCTATTCCTGGTGCCGCTGGGCGATATGTTCGAGCGCCGGACCTTAATCGTCAGCATGACGCTGCTGGCGGCGGGTGGAATGCTCATTACGGCCTCCAGCCAGTCGCTGGCGATGATGATCCTCGGCACCGCCCTGACCGGCCTGTTTTCGGTGGTGGCGCAAATTCTGGTTCCGCTGGCCGCGACGCTTGCCAGTCCCGATAAACGCGGGAAAGTGGTCGGCACCATTATGAGCGGACTGCTGCTCGGTATTTTGCTGGCGCGAACCGTCGCCGGGCTGCTGGCCAGTCTCGGTGGCTGGCGCACAGTGTATTGGGTGGCGTCGGTATTAATGGTGCTGATGGCATTCGCCTTGTGGCGCGGCCTGCCGAAGGTGAAAACGGAAACGCATCTGAATTACCCACAGCTGCTGCGTTCCGTCTTCAGCCTGTTCAAGCACGATAAACTGCTGCGTACCCGGGCGCTACTGGGCTGCCTGACCTTCGCTAACTTCAGCATTCTCTGGACCTCGATGGCGTTTCTGCTGGCGGGTGCTCCGTTCCACTTTTCAGAAGGCATGATTGGCCTGTTTGGCCTGGCGGGTGCCGCCGGGGCGCTGGGCGCGCGTCCGGCAGGCGGTCTGGCGGATAAAGGCAAGTCACATCTCACCACGACCACCGGGCTGGTGCTGCTTCTGCTTTCCTGGCTGGCTATCTGGTTCGGACACGCCTCGGTGCTGGCGCTGATTATCGGCATTCTGGTACTGGACCTCACCGTGCAGGGCGTACACATCACCAACCAGACCGTGATTTATCGTGTGCAGCCTGACGCGCGTAACCGCCTCACCGCAGGTTATATGACCAGTTACTTTATCGGTGGGGCCGCCGGGTCACTGATTTCGGCATTTGCGTGGCAGCACTGGGGCTGGGCAGGCGTTTGCCTCGCCGGGGTGACAATGGCCGCACTGAACCTGCTGGTATGGTGGCGAGGATTTCACCGACAAGAAGCCGTTGTCTGAAAAGGCTCTATATTCAGGGCCTTATTCCTGCTTTGGGGTTTAAGCACATCCCTTGGTCTGTTAAGGTTATCTACCTGATTAGCCGGGCAACTGTTTCAAGGTAAATAATTCATCCACGCACTGAAACCTCCCGGATGCTGGCGGCACTGACCTTTGCCGCCGGTCGCCATTTTTTGATTTATTAGCTCCAACGTATGAATTCGTAAGATTAATTCATTTACATTATTTGTCACCGTCGTTACTATATCGGCTGTAATTAATGAGGTTATGCCCAAATGGATAGTTCGTTTACGCCCATTGAACAAATGCTAAAATTTCGCGCCAGCCGCTATGAAGATTTTCCGTATCAGGAAATCCTTCTGACTCGCCTGTGCATGCACATGCAAGGGAAGTTGCTGGAAAACCGCAATAAAATGCTGAAAGCTCAGGGGATCAACGAGACGTTATTTATGGCGTTAATCACGCTTGAGTCTCAGGAAAACCACAGTATCCAGCCGTCAGAACTGAGCTGCGCACTGGGTTCTTCACGTACGAACGCCACCCGTATTGCCGATGAGCTGGAAAAACGCGGCTGGATTGAACGCCGTGAAAGTGACAATGACCGTCGCTGCCTGCATCTGCAACTCACCGAGAAAGGTCATCAGTTCCTGCGCGAAGTGTTACCGCCGCAGCATAACTGCTTGCACCAGCTCTGGTCTTCTTTAAGCGTTACCGAAAAAGAGAGCCTCGAGCAAATCACCCGAAAACTCCTGACCCGTCTCGACCAGATGGATGAGGATGGTGTGGTCCTGGAAGGGCTTCGCTAAGCGTGTGAATCGCTCAGTATCCTGATTTCAAGAATAAAACCGACAGGCCAGCAGCGAAATCTGCTGGCCTTTCTGACAACAGGTCGGCTCAGCCGATGTGAAATAATAAGATCGTGGAGAAAAACATGAGCGCGAATGCGGAGACTCAAACCCCGCAGCAACCGGCCAACAAGAAAGGCAAACGTAAAGGTGCCCTTCTTCTGCTGACCTTGCTCTTTATTGTTATTGCCGTGGCATATGGGATTTATTGGTTTTTAGTACTGCGTCATTATGAAGATACTGATGACGCATACGTGGCAGGGAACCAGGTTCAAATCATGGCACAGGTGTCGGGCAGCGTGACGAAAGTCTGGGCTGATAACACCGACTTCGTGCAAAAAGGCGATGTGCTGGTCACCCTCGACCAGACCGATGCGCAGCTGGCGTTTGAACGCGCACAGACGCAGCTCGCTTCCAGCGTGCGTCAGACACGCCAGATGATGATCAACAGCAAGCAATTGCAGGCCAGCATCGACGTCAAAAAAACGGCGCTGGCGCAGGTGCAGACCGACCTTAACCGTCGTATTCCGTTAGGTACCGCGAACCTGATTGGTCGCGAAGAGCTGCAGCACGCGCGTGATGCCGTTGCCAGTGCACAGGCTGAACTGAATGTGACTATCCAGCAGTTCAATGCTAACCAGGCAATGATTCTGGGTACCCGGCTGGAAGACCAGCCTGCGGTGAAACAGGCAGCGACTGAAGTCCGCAACGCGTGGCTTGCGCTGGAACGTACCAAAATCGTTAGCCCGATGACCGGCTACGTCTCTCGTCGTGCCGTTCAGCCAGGCGCACAAATTAGCCCAACTACGCCGCTGATGGCAGTGGTTCCGGCAACCAATTTGTGGGTCGATGCTAACTTTAAAGAAACCCAGCTGGCGCATATGCGTATCGGCCAGCCGGTGACCGTTATCAGCGATATCTACGGCGACGACGTGGAGTACACCGGGAAAGTGGTGGGTCTGGATATGGGGACCGGCAGCGCCTTCTCCCTGCTTCCGGCGCAGAATGCCACCGGTAACTGGATCAAAGTGGTTCAGCGTCTGCCGGTTCGCGTAGAGTTGGACGAAAAACAGCTGGCTCAGCATCCGCTGCGCATCGGCTTGTCGACGCTAGTGAAGGTGAATACCTCCAACCGCGACGGTGAAATTCTGGCGAATCAGACGCGTCACACGCCTGCTTATGAAAGTAATGCACGTGAAATTAGCCTTGATCCTGTGAATAAGCTGATCAACACCATCGTGCAGGCCAACGCCAACTAATTCCGGGGTGAACGTAATGCAACAGCAAAAACCGCTGGAGGGCGCGCAGCTGGTCATTATGACCATTGCACTGTCTCTGGCGACGTTCATGCAGGTGCTGGACTCGACGATTGCTAACGTGGCGATCCCCACCATTGCCGGTAACCTTGGCTCATCACTGAGCCAGGGGACGTGGGTTATCACCTCCTTCGGGGTGGCGAACGCCATTTCCATCCCGATTACCGGCTGGCTGGCAAAACGCGTGGGCGAGGTCAAACTGTTTACCTGGTCCACCATCGCCTTCGTTATCGCCTCCTGGGCGTGCGGCGTGTCGAGCAGCCTGACGATGCTGATTTTCTTCCGTGTCATTCAGGGTATCGTGGCCGGTCCGCTTATTCCGCTTTCGCAGAGTCTGCTGTTAAACAACTACCCGCCTGCAAAACGTGCCGTGGCGCTGGCGTTGTGGTCAATGACGGTGATCGTCGCGCCGATTTGTGGCCCAATCCTCGGCGGCTACATCAGTGACAACTATCACTGGGGGTGGATTTTCTTCATCAACGTGCCGATTGGTGCGGTGGTGGTGCTGTTAACCCTGCAAACCCTGCGCGGACGTGAAACCCGGACCGAACATCGTCGGATTGATGCCATCGGCCTGGCGCTTCTGGTGGTCGGGATTGGCAGTCTGCAGGTCATGCTCGACCGCGGGAAAGAGCTCGATTGGTTTAACTCCACCGAAGTCATTGTCCTGACCATCGTCGCGGTGGTGGCGATAAGCTTCTTGATTGTCTGGGAGCTAACGGACGATAACCCCATAGTCGATCTCTCGCTCTTCAAGTCGCGAAACTTTACCATCGGCTGCTTGTGTATCAGCCTGGCTTATATGCTCTACTTCGGCGCGATCGTTCTGCTGCCGCAGCTGCTACAGGAGGTCTACGGCTACACTGCCACCTGGGCGGGTCTGGCATCGGCGCCGGTGGGGATATTGCCCGTGATCCTGTCGCCGATTATCGGCCGCTTTGCGCATAAGATTGATATGCGGCGGCTGGTGACCTTCAGCTTCATTATGTATGCAGTGTGCTTCTACTGGCGTGCGTATACCTTCGAACCGGGAATGGACTTTGGCGCATCGGCGTGGCCGCAGTTTATTCAGGGCTTCGCGGTGGCGTGCTTCTTTATGCCACTGACTACCATCACCCTTTCCGGCCTCGGGCCTGAGCGGATGGCGGCGGCCTCGAGCCTGTCGAACTTTACCCGTACGTTAGCGGGTTCTATCGGTACGTCGATAACCACCACCATGTGGAGTAATCGCGAAGCGTTGCACCATGCGCAGCTAACCGAGTCGGTGACCCCCTATAACCCGAACGCGCAACAAATGTACGGCCAGCTTCAGGATTTAGGGATGACGCAGCAACAGGCTTCCGGTTGGCTGGCACAGCAAATCACCAGTCAGGGGCTGATCATTTCCGCTAACGAAATCTTCTGGATGTCGGCGGGGATTTTCATCGTCCTGTTGGGGCTTATCTGGCTCGCCAGACCGCCGTTTGGCGCGGGCGGCGGCGGCGGCGGTGCGCACTAACGTCATTTGAATAACAAGACCCTCTCTTAATGAGGGTCTTTTTTTGTCCATTTTCCGCAAGACTCTGTCCATTGCGCTAAAGCGCTCCCCCCTGCTCTTCCGTCAGGATAAAACCACGACAAGAGGAGAACCCTATGCTGAACAACCCTGCAGAAAAATATCGCCCCTGGCCCGTTTTATCCTTGCCGGATCGCCATTGGCCGGACAAGACATTGACGCATGCCCCGCGCTGGTTATCGACGGATTTGCGCGACGGAAATCAGGCTCTCGCCGAGCCGATGGACGCTGCGCGCAAGTTACAGTTCTGGAATTTACTGCTGGGCTGCGGCTTTAAAGAAATCGAGGTGGCGTTTCCTTCTGCATCGCAGACGGACTTCAATTTTGTCCGCCAGCTGATTGAGGAGAAACGCATTCCGCAAGACGTCACCATTCAGGTGTTAACCCAGGCGCGTGAGGATCTTATCCTGCGCACCTTTGAGTCGCTGCGTGGGGCGCACCGGGCGACAGTCCACCTCTATAACGCGACGGCTCCGCTGTTTCGCCGCCTGGTGTTTGGCATGGAGAAGGCGCAAATAGTGGAACTGGCGACGCGCTCCACCCGGCTGATTCGTCAGCAGTGCGAAGCCCAGCCGGACACCCTTTGGCAATATGAGTATTCACCGGAAACGTTTTGCTTTACCGAGCCTGAGTTTGCGCTGGAAATTTGTGAGGCCGTGGCAGCCGTCTGGGAACCCTGCGCCAGCCGGCCGATGATCATCAACCTTCCCGCGACGGTAGAAGTAAACACCCCCAACGTGTATGCCGATCAGATTGAATACTTCTGTCGTCACTTCTCACGCCGCGATGACGTGTGTATTAGCGTTCATCCGCATAACGATCGCGGAACCGGCGTCGCAAGCGCCGAGCTGGCGGTCATGGCCGGGGCTGACCGCGTGGAAGGCTGTCTGTTTGGCAATGGCGAGCGCACTGGCAACGTTTGTCTGGTGACGCTGGCGATGAACCTCTACAGCCAGGGCGTTCCGCCGGGGCTGGATTTTAGTGAGATGAAACAAGTCGTTGAGGTGGTGGAAAGCTGCAACCAATTGCCGGTTCATCCACGTCATCCGTGGGCCGGAAGCCTGGCTTACACTGCGTTCTCCGGCTCGCATCAGGATGCTATCAAGAAAGGCTTTGACGCACGTATTCCTGGCGAACACTGGGAAATGCCCTATCTGCCGGTCGATCCGCAGGACATCGGCTGTAGTTATGAGGCCGTTATCCGCGTGAACAGTCAGTCAGGGAAAAGTGGCAGTGCGTGGCTTATCGAGCAGAATCATGGCCTGACGTTACCGCGTGCATTGCAGCAGGATTTCAGCCAGCACGTCCAACACGAAACGGACACTCACGGCCAGGAAATGACCCACAACGCACTATGGCAGCTGTTCCGGTCCCGCTACGGCCTCCTCCCTCAGCCTGCCTTGTTGCTGAAAGATTATAAGAGCGAGAGTCAGCACAACGGCGAGTTGTTGTTACAAGCGACGCTGCTGATTAACGGGGAAAACTGGCGTTTGCAAGGCGGCGGCAACGGCCTGCTCTCGGCGGCGGTTAATGGCTTGACGCGTTTGCTGAAGCAGACGCTCGTCATTAAGGATTATCACGAGCACACACTGGGAGCACGGAGCGACAGCCGATCGGTGGCCTATATTTGCTGTCTGTTCGCTGACGGCAGAAGCCAGTGGGGGGTCGGTATCGACAGTGATGTTTCGCGGGCGTCACTACAAGCGTTGCTTAACGCCGTTGGCACGCAGTCCTCATCGCACTAAAAATACTCGCTGGGCGATGTGCCCATCACCCGGCGAAACATGGCGGTGAATGCGCTGTGACTGCCATACCCAAGATCGAGTGCCACTCTCAGAACCGATTGCCCTTGAGCCAGCCGTACCAGCGCTTCCATCAGCCGGGCGCGCCGGACCCACTCACTCCAGGTCAATGCCGTCTGCTGCTGAAAATGACGGTTGAGTGTGCGCTCACTCATATTAGCCACGCTTGCCGCCCGGCGGCTGTCCCATACGTCGGCAGGGCTTTCCCGCATCTGCTGGCACAGCGCACGCAGTGCAGCGTCCTGCGGTTCCGGTAGGCCAAAAGGCAGCACCTGCATGCCGCGGATTTCATCGAGGATCAGCTCATAGATCCTTTCTTCGCGGCTGCCCGGCGCATACTTCTCCGCAAGAGCCAGCGAAGCCACGATAAGCTCCCGCAGCAGCGGCGAGATCTGCACTATCTGGCAGGTCACCGGTAGAAACGCGCGGGCCAGCGGATCAATAAACAACGTGCGGGCGGCCACGTGTCCAGTTATGCGCAGCGCGTGAGGCGTGCCGGCAGGCAGCCAGACACCCCGCCCAGGCGGCACGACCCAACATCCTTCCAGGGTCTCCACCCGAACAACCCCGCTCAGAATATGCAGCAACTGGGCACAGTCGTGCTGATGCCAGGGCTCGCTTTCGCCATGCGCGTAATCATGGGCAAAGGGAACAAGCGGACGATGGGCGAAGGAAAACGTTAAGGTTGTGGTCATTGGCGCAATCGCAGTGGCGGGCCTGATATGAAGAGAAAAAACCCGGCGCATAAGGCCGGGTCTCTGAAGAGAAAACTAGATGTGCAGTTCTTGCAGCTTCTCTTTTGGCAGCGCCAGCTCATCGTTGCTGTTCACGCGAACGCCGCGGTCAATGATATGACGGGCAATTTCCTGCGCTTCTTCCAGCGAGTGCATGGTATACGTCCCGCACTGATAAACGTTCAGCTCTGGGATCTGGTTCTGCTCTTTCACCTTCAGCACGTCAGCCATCGCGGCTTTCCATGCTTCGGCCACGCGGGATTCGTCCGGCGTACCGATCAGGCTCATATAGAAGCCGGTGCGGCAGCCCATTGGGGAAATGTCGATGATTTCCACGCCGTTGCCGTTGAGGTGATCGCGCATAAAGCCCGCGAACAGGTGCTCAAGAGTATGAATGCCGCGCTCTGGCATCACTTCTTTGTTCGGTACGCAGAAGCGCAGATCAAAGACGGTGATTTCATCGCCGTGTGGCGTGTGCATGGATTTTGCGACGCGAACAGCAGGGGCTTCCATTCGGGTATGGTCGACAGTGAAGCTATCTAATAACGGCATTTTGTCTCCTCCGAACTCTTCTCATCCCTTGTGCCATAAGGGCTACGCGGAAAATATGACGAAGAGTATGTTTTTTTTTGAAATTAACTGAACTCTTTGTTCCCGGGCGAGTCTTACTCTATGAAAGACGCGCATTTGTTATCATCATCCCTGTATTCAGAGATGAAATTTTGGCCACATTTACTGTGGCCTTTTTCTTTTCTGTCAGGCGTGACGCGCGACCAGCTCGGAGAACGGCTCTGTATCCGCCTCTTCAATCTGACGCTGACGTGCCAACGAGGCTTCACGCTCCGCTTCAAAATCCGCTTCGCTCAAAATCTCCAGCGGCTCTTCACGCAGCATTTTACGATATTCATCGCCCAGCGCTTTGCCAGTACCACCAATGCCACTCTCAAGCATAGAACGCAAAATACGTGCTGAGAAAGTTAATTCCGGATTATCAAAGCTTGCTACCAGCTCGTCACACACCTTCTGATACGCTTCGCCGCCTTCGATGCTGTCCAGCGTCTGCGCCACACGACGCAAATCTGCAAACAGATCTTTGCCGACCTGAGCCAGCGGATACTGTGCTGTTTCACAGCCAATACCCAACGTCAGTCCCGGTTTACGGCCTTCCAGAATCACGCGATTCCAGTTAGTGCGGGTGCACAGCAACTCATCGCTGCTCATTTCTGGCGCATCCGCCAGCACGCACCAGACCATGAACAGGTCAAGGAAGCGAACCTGCTGCTCGTCCACGCCGATTGGCGAGAACGGATTGATATCCAGCGAACGCACTTCGATGTATTCGATACCGCCGCGCAGCAGCGCATCCGACGGTGTTTCACCGCTTCGGGTAACGCGTTTTGGACGAATCGGCGCGTACAGCTCGTTCTCAATCTGCAAAATATTGCTGTTGATTTGCAGATAGTTACCGTCTTTCGCCAGACCAATTTTGGCGTACTCTTCCGACGGCGTTTTGATCGCCCGCTTCAATCCTGCCACATACTCGTGGAGATCGTTAAACGTAATTCCGAGATTGCTTTGCGACTTATTGGTATAACCCAGGTCGCTTAAACGCAGAGACGTCGCGTACGGCAGGTAATACATACCGCCCTCGGTTTTCTCAAACGGCAGCGCGGTTGGTTTGCCTTGCAAGAACGACGAGCAAACGGCCGGAGAAGCCCCGAATAGATACGGGATCACCCAACCGAAGCGGTAGTAATTGCGGATCAGGCGGAAATAGCCAGCAGAGATAGCCTCTTTGCCGTCTTCCTTGCCTTCAACGCCACACTTCGCCTGCCAGAATGCCATCGGCAGCGAGAAGTTGTAATGCACGCCTGAGATGGTCTGCATGAGTGCACCGTAACGGTTTTTCAGCCCTTCACGGTATAACGTTTTCAGACGACCCACGTTAGAGGTGCCGTACTGTGCCAGTTCGATGTCCTGGCCTGGCGCGATATAGCACGGCATGCTCAGTGGCCACATGCGCTCGTCGCCGATATGGCGTGCAGTGTGGCGATGCACGTCACGCAGCAGCGTCAGCATGTGGTCAATGTCGCCATCTACCGGAGTGATAAACTCAAGCAATGCTTCGGCAAAGTCAGTTGTAATCCATTTATGGGTCAGTGCTGAACCCAGTTCTACCGGGTGACCGGTTGTTGCCAATGAGCCATCAGCATTAACGCGCAGCGTTTCGCGCTCAAGACCGCGTTGGATCCCCTGAACTGCCTGAGGATTTTTTTCCAGCCAGGTCAGCGCCTGTGATACGTCCGGGATCAAATTGACCTCCCGCCTGTCGAAATCATTTTATTAAGCATAATTGTAATGGTTGACGTCACAATCAATCCAATTAGTGCCACCACGTCATCCCCTGAAGCGTTGCTGCGGCTATGGCCACATAGCGCAACGCCTTGCCAAGGCATAAGAAAAAAAGTACCGGTCCCCAGGAAAGACGCATCCATCCTGCCAGGACACACAGTAAATCGCCGATAACCGGCATCCAGCTTAGTAATAGTGTGGCTGCGCCATAACGTCTTAGCCAGCCCATCGCTTTCTCCCGCCAACGCGAATTATCACGCTGCGGAAATAAACGCCCAAGAATAACGTTAGTTACCCCTCCAAGGCTATTACCCATTGTTGCTATTAACACAAGTAACCACGGATGGCTGACGCCCGATATCAGCATGCCTATCAGGACAACTTCTGAATTTCCGGGTAACAGCGTGGCGCTTAGAAAACTACTGGCAAAAAGCGATAAGAGCGAGAGAGCGTCACTCACAGCAAACGCACGTCCACAACATCCATACCCGCACTTTTCGCCGCCTGAATGCCAAAATCGGCATCCTCAAACACCACGCATTGCTGCGCAGAGACACCCATCAGCTCTGCACACAATAAAAACGTATCGGGCGCAGGTTTATGATGTGAGACATGATCCGCGGCAACCACTGCGGTGAAATACTGCCGCAGACCCAGATGATTGAGCAACGCTTCCGCCATTACACTTTCACTGCCGGTGCCAACGGCCATTGGGCGGCGGCCGTGCCACTCTTTGACGACGTCAATTAACGGCAACGGGCGCACGGTATCCAACAGAATCGCTTTCACCGCGTCCGTTTTCTCACGTGCCAGCTGATGGGGATCGAGAGTGGCCTGATTCAGCTCAATGACCGCCTGAGCAATGCGCCAGGTCGGTGAGCCGTTTAAGGCAGCCATGGCGTGTTCATCAAAGCGCATTCCGTATCGCCCGAGAACGTCTCGCCACGCTATAAGATGAGTGGGTTCGGTATCAAGGATGGTGCCATCCATGTCGAAAATAAGCCCTGCATAGCGCTCGTACATCATGTTCTCACTCACCGGATATCGAAACGTTACTTTACCGTAAAACGCCACTGTTTGTCGCTGTCCGCTAAAGACAACAAAGGCACCAAACGGTGCCTTTTATACGTATTTTCAGACGTTACTTGACCTGCATATCGTTCTCAACAACACGCACGCCGGTCACATTGCGGGTTATCTCCACCGCGCGGTCGGCAACCTTCTGCGATGAAACGAATCCACTCAACTGAACGCGCCCCTTAAAGGTCACTACGCCGATTTCTGAGGATTTAACGTCTTTATCATTGAACAGCGCGGATTTCACTTTGGTGGTCACCACGGTGTCATCAATATAGCCGCCAGTGCTTTCCTTCGTGGAAGAACCTGCACACCCGGCCAGGGACACGCCAACGATAAGAGCTGCACAACATGCAGAGACAGCTTTGAACCATTTCATGGATTTCTCTCCTTGCTACCTTAAAACAGATTAATCACTGATATAAATTAGCCTGAAACAAGAAAGATGCCAATAGTAAACAAACGGTTAAAGAATTGTCTGGAGAACGCAGGGTTACAAAATAGGGAAACTTGCCAAGGAAAAGGGTTCTGAGGGTGCAGGTTTAAATCGAAGGGGGGATTTATAAGATGGTGCATCCGGGAGGATTACTCGCCGAAGGCTCGCCCTAACGGGCCGTTGCTAAAGCAACGTTATCCTCCCTTGTGTCCGCTGAGAAATGAAATTTCTCTGGAGTACTATCATCGCTGATAGCCAGGAGGATATGGTGCATCCGGGAGGATTCGAACCTCCGACCGCTCGGTTCGTAGCCGAGTACTCTATCCAGCTGAGCTACGGATGCATCGGGACTGCTTCTTTACTGCTGTTTTCGATAACGTCGAATAACGCTATCAAAAATATGGTGCATCCGGGAGGATTCGAACCTCCGACCGCTCGGTTCGTAGCCGAGTACTCTATCCAGCTGAGCTACGGATGCATCGGAATTACTAATTTACTGCTGACTCAATGTCACTCATTATGCCGCAACACTGATTAAGATGGTGCATCCGGGAGGATTACTCGCCGAAGGCTCGCCCTAACGGGCCGTTGCTAGTGCAACGTTACCCTCCCTTTTGCCCACTGAGAAATTAAATTTCTCAGGAGTACTATCATCGCTGATAGCCAGGAGAATATGGTGCATCCGGGAGGATTCGAACCTCCGACCGCTCGGTTCGTAGCCGAGTACTCTATCCAGCTGAGCTACGGATGCATCGGAATAACTAAGGCACTGCTGACTCAATGTCACTCATCATGCCGCAACACTGATGAAGATGGCGCATTCGGGAAAATTATTCACCGAAGGCTTGCCCTTTCAGGCCGTTGCAAAAGCAACGTTATTTTCCCTAATACCGCTGAGAATGAGAGTTTCTCTGGCATACCGTCATCGCTGACAGTCAGGAAAATATGGTGCATCCGGGAGGATTCGAACCTCCGACCGCTCGGTTCGTAGCCGAGTACTCTATCCAGCTGAGCTACGGATGCAAATGGCGGTGAGGCGGGGATTCGAACCCCGGATGCAGCTTTTGACCGCATACTCCCTTAGCAGGGGAGCGCCTTCAGCCTCTCGGCCACCTCACCATACGCCTCTTGCGAGTGCTTCGAATTACTCGTTAGAGCTCATCGTCGCTGCGTGGCGCACATATTACTTTCTGGGACTTATAAGTCAAACAATTTTTCCAGACCTTTTATCGTTTGCACACTTCCCGTTCAATTAGCCTGCAAAAACGGCAAAAAGAGCGATTTATCAACACAAAGAGTTAGCGATAGTCCTATGAATGTCCGACAGCCAATGAGAGCTTTGAGCAAATAATTAGTGGTGGATTTAGGACTAAAACGAGAAACGGAGCGGAAAAACGGAGAGAGCGAGAGGTTGCGTCTCACCGGGCAGTGAGACGCGGGAATATTAGTAACTGGACTGCTGTGATTTTTCAGCCTGGATACGCTGGTAGATCTCTTCACGATGGACAGAGACTTCTTTAGGGGCGTTTACGCCGATGCGTACTTGGTTGCCCTTCACCCCTAAAACTGTCACGGTGACCTCATCTCCAATCATGAGGGTTTCACCAACTCGACGAGTCAGAATCAGCATTCTTTGCTCCTTGAAAGATTAAAAGAGTCGGGTCTCTTGTATCCCGGCATTATCCATCACATAACGCCAAAAAGTAAGCGATGACAAACACGTAAACGTGTAAGCAGTCACGGCATTACATTCTGTTAAACGTAAGTTTAGCCGATTTACACAATTTCAACCTGACTTTATCGTTGTCAGTCTTGCTATTGCAAGGCGCTAAAACCGCATGGTTAAAGCGCCTGCCGCGTTTATTGTTATTACAGTTTTGCGCTGACCCAGCCTTTTACGCTGGCCAGTGCGGCCGGGAGAGCCGCTGCATCCGTACCACCGGCTTGCGCCATATCAGGACGACCGCCCCCTTTACCGCCCACCTGCTGAGCGACCATACCAATCAGTTCCCCTGCCTTCACGCGGTCAGTCACATCCTTAGAGACTCCCGCAATCAGAGAAACCTTATCGTCTGCGACCGTAGCCAATACCACAATCGTAGAACCCAATTGGTTCTTCAGATCGTCGACCATAGTACGCAGCATCTTCGGTTCAACACCAGTAAGTTCACTCACCAGCAGTTTCACGCCATTGATTTCTTCAGCTTTACTGGAGAGGTTTGCACTCTCCTGCGCGGCAGCCTGCTCTTTCAGCTGCTGCAGCTCTTTTTCCAGCTGACGGGTGCGTTCAAGAACAGAACGGACCTTTTCAGTCAGGTTATGGCTGTCGCCTTTAACCAAATGCGCCACATCGTTCAGCACATCGCTCTGCGAATGCAGAGTGGCAATCGCACCTTCGCCAGTCACCGCTTCGATACGACGCACGCCTGCCGCAGTACCAGATTCAGAGGTGATACGGAACAGGCCGATATCGCCGGTACGTTTTGCATGTGTACCGCCGCACAGCTCGGTAGAGAAATCACCCATGCTGAGGACGCGCACGCGCTCATCATACTTCTCGCCGAACAGCGCCATTGCGCCTTTCGCTTTTGCGTCTTCGAGTTCCATGACGTGGGTTTCGATAGGCAAGTTGCGACGGATCTGGGCATTGACCAGGTCCTCAACCGCGCGGATCTCTTCCGGCTTCATGGCTTCGGAATGGGAGAAGTCAAAGCGCAGCGCTTTGTCATTCACCAGGGAACCTTTCTGCGCAACGTGGGTACCGAGTACCTGGCGCAGCGCCGCGTGCATCAGGTGCGTCGCGGAGTGGTTCAGCAGAATACGAGCCCGGCGAGCTTCATCCACGTCAGCCTGTACCGCGTCGCCCACTTTAAGGGAGCCGCTGTCGAGCGTACCGAGATGACCAATGGCCTGGCCATATTTCTGCGTGTCGCTGACGCTGAAGGCACAACCTGCACCTTTCAATTCGCCTTTATCACCGACCTGGCCGCCAGATTCTGCATAGAATGGTGTCTGGTCCAGAACGACAACCGCATTCTGACCCGCAGCGATAGCGTCAACGGCTTTACCGTCTACGAACAGCGCGGTCACTTTCGCGTTCAGTTCCAGATGGTCGTAGCCTTTAAACTCAGAAGCGCCGTCAACACGGATCATCGCGTTGTAGTCTGCGCCAAAGCCGCTGGATTCACGTGCACGACGGCGCTGCTCTTCCATTGCGGCTTCGAAGCCTGCTTCATCTACTTTGAGGTTGCGCTCACGGCAAACGTCCGCCGTCAAGTCAACCGGGAAGCCGTAGGTGTCATACAGACGGAAAGCGGTTTCGCCATCCAGCGTATCGCCTTTCAGCTTCGACAATTCTTCATCCAACAGGGCCAGACCACGCTCAAGCGTACGGGCAAACTGCTCTTCTTCGGTTTTTAGCACCTGCTCAACCTGAGCCTGCTGACGCTTCAGTTCTTCGCCTGCAGACCCCATCACGCCAACCAGAGGGCCAACCAGTTTCCAGAAGAAGCTCTCTTTAGCGCCAAGCATGTTGCCATGACGAACCGCGCGACGAATGATACGACGCAGCACGTAGCCACGGTTTTCATTCGACGGGATAACGCCATCGGCAATCAGGAACGCACATGAACGAATGTGGTCCGCGATCACGCGCAGAGATTTGTTGCTGAGATCAGTCGCACCGGTCTCTTTCGCCACGGACTGAATCAGGGTGCTGAACAGGTCGATGTCATAGTTGGAGTTCACGTGCTGCAGCACAGCCGCGATACGCTCCAGACCCATGCCGGTATCAACGGACGGCTTCGGCAGCGGTTCCATCGTGCCATCGGCCTGACGGTTGAACTGCATGAAGACGATGTTCCAGATCTCGATATAACGGTCGCCGTCTTCTTCCGGGCTTCCCGGAGGACCGCCCCAAATGTGATCGCCATGATCGAAGAAGATTTCGGTGCACGGACCGCACGGACCGGTGTCGCCCATCTGCCAGAAGTTATCCGAGGCATACGGCGCACCTTTGTTGTCGCCGATACGGATAATACGTTCACGCGGAACGCCCACTTCATTGGCCCAGATTTCGAATGCTTCGTCATCGGTTTCATACACGGTGACCCACAGACGCTCTTTTGGCAGCGCAAACCAGTTCTCACCGGTCAGCAGCTCCCAGGCGTACTGGATAGCATCATGTTTGAAGTAGTCGCCGAAGCTGAAGTTGCCCAGCATTTCGAAGAAAGTATGGTGACGCGCGGTGTAACCGACGTTTTCCAGATCGTTGTGCTTACCGCCCGCACGTACGCAGCGCTGCGAAGTGGTCGCGCGGGAATAATTACGCTTGTCGAGACCAAGGAACACGTCCTTGAATTGGTTCATCCCGGCATTGGTAAACAACAGAGTCGGGTCGTTGTTTGGCACCAGGGAGCTGCTGGCAACTACCTGATGTCCCTTACTATGGAAAAAGTCGAGAAACGCCTGACGGATCTCAGCGGTGCTCTTGCTCATAATTATCCTGGAATCACGCTAACGGATTGTTGCAGGCCGCAGCTGAACAGTTTTTACACAGTCAGGCGACCCGGCGGAAAAAGTGGGAATAAGATAAGTTTTCTTGGGAGGGAAGTAAAATACCGAGTGACTCAGTCGGCAACATTTCGCCAAATTTGCTGGATATCTTCCATTAGATATCCCCGGTTAAGTAGAAATCGCTGCACCTTCACTTTTTCTGCAAATACAGTGGGAAGCGGTTCACCGTATTTTCGCTGCGCCTGCTCCCGGGCGAGTTCCATCCAGTCAATTTCACATTCATACATAGCCTGATCGATATCCGTTCGGCCAATGCCTTTTTGATTCAACTCCTGCCGTATGCGCGCCGGACCATAACCTTTGCGACCACGGCTGGCGATGAACTGACGCGTGAACCGCGCATCATCCAGATAGTTGCTTTCTATACACCAGGCAACGACCTTATCCACCTCTTCCGGCGGCGCGTCGATGGGCTCCGGCCCCTTTTTGGTCAGTACCGGCGCCACCAGCTTTCGGCGCAACTCTTTTTCGCTGTGATCGCGCATCGCCAGGATGCGGATCGCCCTGTCCAGCAGACGCGCATAAGCGGAACGACGCGGTGAGCTTTCAGTCATATCTGGCCCTTAATAAATGCAGAATTTGAGCGGGATGAAAAAGCAAAAGGGCCGCATCAGCAGCCCTTTATCATTTCAACAGTGATACCCGTCATACTTCAAGATGTGGCCGCCGCGGGGTGCCTGCAACTCGCATTATTTAGGATAAATCAGAAATCTTCTTTGGTTTCTTCAACGCTGTTGTCATCAACGGTGAAAGCCGGCTTGTCTTCCTGATTGCTCAGCAGCAGCTCGCGCACTTTCTTCTCGATTTCTTTCGCCGCAACCGGGTTCTCTTTCAGCCAGGAAATAGCGTTCGCTTTACCCTGACCAATTTTGTCGCCGTTGTAGCTGTACCATGCGCCCGCTTTCTCGATCAGCTTTTCTTTCACGCCGAGGTCAACGATCTCGCCAAAGAAGTTGATGCCTTCACCGTAGAGGATCTGGAATTCAGCCTGTTTGAACGGTGCCGCGATTTTATTTTTCACGACTTTCACGCGGGTTTCGCTGCCGATGACGTTATCGCCATCTTTCACCGCGCCGATGCGACGGATATCAAGGCGTACGGAGGCGTAGAATTTCAGCGCGTTACCGCCAGTGGTGGTTTCCGGGTTACCGAACATCACACCGATTTTCATACGGATCTGGTTGATGAAGATGAGCAGCGTGTTGGACTGCTTCAGGTTACCGGCCAGCTTACGCATCGCCTGGCTCATCATACGTGCCGCGAGGCCCATGTGAGAGTCACCGATTTCACCTTCGATTTCCGCTTTCGGCGTCAACGCCGCAACGGAGTCGACGATGATGACGTCAACCGCACCAGAACGGGCCAGCGCATCACAGATTTCCAGCGCCTGCTCACCGGTATCCGGCTGAGAACACAGCAGGTTGTCGATATCGACACCCAGTTTGCGTGCATAGACCGGGTCCAGTGCGTGCTCTGCATCGATAAACGCACAGGTTTTGCCTTCACGCTGTGCCGCAGCGACAACCTGCAGGGTCAGCGTGGTTTTACCCGAAGATTCTGGTCCGTAAATTTCAACAATACGACCCATCGGCAGGCCGCCAGCCCCCAGAGCGATATCCAGAGAAAGCGAACCAGTGGAGATGGTTTCCACGTCCATGGAACGGTCTTCACCCAGGCGCATGATAGAGCCTTTACCGAATTGTTTTTCGATCTGGCCGAGTGCTGCCGCCAACGCTTTCTGTTTGTTTTCGTCGATAGCCATTATTGCTCCTGTCCGGGTGTTACCGCGTAAATTCTGTTTCGTTGAGGCAATTATACTGTATGGTCATACAGTATCAAGTGTTTTGTAGAAATTGTTGCCACAGCAGTTGCAAGGCATAAGCCGTAGCCTGACGGCGCACGGCTTCGCGGTCTCCTGCGAAGCATTGCTGGTGAGTAAAACCTTGACCATTCGCACAGGCCAGGCCAAACCATACCGTGCCAACCGGCTTTTCTTTGCTGCCGCCATCAGGCCCTGCAATGCCGCTCACGGAGATCGCATAGGTGGCGCGCGCCGCGCGCAGTGCGCCAATCGCCATTTCGACCACCACCGGTTCACTGACCGCGCCATGGTTCAATAGCGTCTCTTCGCGCACGCCAATCATCTGGGATTTGGCTTCGTTGCTGTAGGTGACAAACCCGCGCTCAAACCAGGTAGAACTGCCAGAAATATCGGTCAGCACTTTGGCAATCCAGCCCCCAGTGCAGGATTCTGCCGTGGTAACGGTCGCGCCCTGCGCCTTCAGCGCCAGCCCAACCTCTTCGCTGAACGCCATCAATTCACTGTCGGTCATCGTCATCTCTCGCCGCCTGAAAAAGATGTTCAACAAGATACCATTTTCTTTCGCAGGAAGGAGATGACGTGACGATTTTACGAGGACGCTTCAGAAAAATCGTGCAGCGCCTCAGACTGGCGAGGCGCTTCTCAGAATTACTTCATACTATTGGCAAGCGATTCCACATTGTGACGCAGCATTTTAACGTAGCTGTCAGCGACACCGCCTGGTTTCGACAGCGCCTCAGGATAGAGTTCGCCGCCGGGCTGTGCGCCAGTCGCCGTCGCAATTTGTTTCACCAGACGAGGATCAAGTTGATTCTCCATAAACCAGGTGTGTACGCCACCCGCTTTAATCTGATTGATGAGAGCGCCCACCTGCGCCGCGCTGGCTTCACTTTCTGATGACAGCCCCTGCGGTGCCATGAACGTCACGCCATAAGCCCGACCGAAATAGCCAAACGCATCATGACTGGTCAGCACTTTACGCTTTGCCAGCGGAATAGCGTTAAAGCGCGCCTTTGCCCAACCGTCAATTGCTTGCAGCTGGGCGATGTATTTCTGCCCGCTGGCATTGAGTGCGGCTTCATCCTGCGGGTCGGCTTTCACAAGCCCTGCCAGAATATTTTGTGCGTACAGCGCACCGTTTGTCGCACTGTTCCACGCATGCGGGTCAGTCACGGTTTTACCGTCCTCATCCAGGGTGTGCGTTTTCACCCCTGCCGATGCCACCACCAGCTCACCTTTAAACCCGGACGCCTTCACCAGCCTGTCCAGCCAGCCTTCCAGCCCCAGACCGTTGACCACCACTACATCGGCCTTGCTCAACAGCACGCTGTCTTTGGGCGAAGGTTCAAACGTGTGCGGATCGCCGTCCGGCCCGACCAGCGTATCGACGTGGACGTGCTTTCCCCCGACCTGCTGCACCATGTCGCCGAGCACTGAAAAGCTCGTCACCACGTTCAGCGTTTTCGCCATTGCGCCCTGCGAAAACGCACCCAGCGCAAGCGCCAGAATCAATCCCGTTCTTCTCATCATTTCCCCTTGCGTTAAAAAAGCGCTCTCAGACTGAAAGCCAGCCGACTGCGCGTGCCAAAAAATATCGAGATGAAAAACAGTCCGCTGGCAGTCAGCACAATTGACGGCCCTGCGGGCAAATTGGCCGACCACGACAGGCTTAAGCCGAGCCAGGCGCAGAACGCGCCGCTGACAGCTGCGAACAGTAAAATACCGGGCAGGGTTTGCGCCCAACAGCGCGCGGCGATGGCCGGCAACATCATGACGCCGACCGCCATCAACGTGCCGAGCACCTGAAAGCCCGCCACCAGGTTAATCACCAGCAGTGCCAGAAATAGTCCGTGCAATAGCGATGGTAAGCGGCGAGCATTGACTTCCAGCCACGCGCTGTCGAAAGCCTCACTGACCAGCCCGCGATAAAGCAACGCCATCACCACCAGCGTCAGGCTGGCCACGCCGGAGACAAACAGCGCTGCGTCGTTGTCGACTGCCAGAATCGAACCAAACAGTAAATGCAGCAGATCGACGCTGGAGCCGCGCAGGGACACGAGGGTGACGCCCAGCGCCAGCGATCCGAGGTAAAATCCGGCAAAGCTGGCATCCTCCTTTAAGGGTGTGCGACGGCTGACCCAGCCGGCAACCAGCGCGACCGCTATTCCCGCAATAAACCCGCCAATGGTCATCGCCAGCAGCGACATTCCGCTCAGCAGATACCCCACGGCGACGCCGGGTAAAATCGCGTGCGACAGCGCATCGCCCATCAGGCTCATCCGGCGCAGCAAGAGGAAAACGCCGAGCATCGTGGTGCTAACCGACAGCGCCAGACACACCACCAACGCGCGACGCATGAAGCCAAATTCGATAAAAGGCTGAAAGAAGGTGTGCCAGATCATGCGCGCCTCGCATGGTCGAAAGCCGCCAGAATGGTTGATGTGTCGCCCCAGCGGGCGTGCTGTGATTCCAGTAAAAGCGTTTCTGGGAAGTGGCGAGCCACGCGAAGATTATCGTGCAGCACGGCGAGAACGGTTTGCCCTTCGCGATGCATTTCAAGGATCAGATCCATCAGCACCTGACGGGTTGCTTCATCGATTCCGGTGAACGGTTCATCCAGCATCACCAGCGGGGCCTGCTGAACCAGCACCCGGGCGAACAGCATTCGCTGAAACTGACCGCCGGAAAGCGCTTCAATGGGCGACGCGCCAAGCGATGACAACCCTACCCTTTCCAGCGAAGAGGCAATCCTGCGGCGTATTTCAGCATTGAGACCGCGAAACAGCGATACGCGCGGCCATGCCCCTTGGCTCACTACGTCATAGACGCTCAGCGGAAACTGCGATTCCAGTGCATGACGCTGTGCCAGCCAGCCAATCACCGGGCGCGGTCCGTGCCAGCGCAACTGCCCACTGACCGGAGGAATAAATCCCGCCAGCGTTTTCAATAATGTGGATTTACCGCAGCCGTTAACGCCGACGATCGCCGTCAGCGAACCGGTCTCAATAACGCCGCAGAGGGTGGGGGTAATGGCCAGGCGATCGTAACCCGCCACCAAATGGTCGAGTTCAATCATGGGAGCGCCACCGCCCAGCAAGTCGCCAGCCACAACAGGATCAGCACAAACAGAGCCAAAGCCAGCCGTAGCAGGCCGGAGGCGTTAAACAGGGAAAAGGGAATCATCGCCAACCTCGATTATGTTATAACGTAACAATAATGAGATTAACAAAAGTTGTAAATCTGCGTCTGACGTTGGGGCTGTATCGAAATGTTTCAGACTCCCCTCCCGCAGGAGGGGATAAAGGCAGGATTACTGCTGAGCGCGCGCCGCCGCCACTGCCTGGCCAAGCTGCCAGACAGCCATCGCGTAGTGCGTGCTGTGGTTATAGCGGGTGATGGTGTAGAAGTTCGGCAAGCCGTACCAGTACTCATACCCGGTACCCACGTCGAGACGTAACAGGCTCGCCTGCTGATGATCGCCCAGCGACTGCGTCGGTGACAATCCTGCGGCTGAAAGCTGTGACACGCTGTAGTTCGTTTTGAAACCGTTATCCAGGCCTGGCGCCTGGCCCGCGGCTGGCACCGCCACCTGATCGCCCTTCACCCAGCCATGCTGTTTAAAGTAGTTGGCTACGCTGCCGATCGCATCGTCCGGATCCCACAGATTAATGTGGCCGTCGCCGTTGAAGTCCACGGCGTACTGCTTATAAGAGGACGGCATAAACTGGCCGTAGCCCATCGCACCGGCAAACGAGCCTTTCAGATCCAGCGGATCATCCTGCTCGTCACGCGCCATTAACAGGAAGGTTTCCAGCTCGCCGGAGAAGTACTTCGCCCGGCGCGGATAGTTGAACGACAGCGTCGCCAGCGCATCCAGAATGCGGGTTTTGCCCATTACGCGGCCCCAGCGGGTTTCAACGCCGATAATGCCGATGATAATTTCAGGCGGAACGCCGTACACCTGCCAGGCACGGGTCAGCGCGTCCTGATGTTCATTCCAGAACGCGACGCCGTTTTGCACATTGTCCGGGGTAATAAACTGTTTGCGATAGCGCAGCCAGGCACCGTTCGGCCCGGTCGGAGCCTGCGCCGTCGGTGCCTGGCGGTCCATCAGACGCAAAACGTAATCCAGACGTTTGGCCTGAGAGAGAATTTCATGCAGCTGTTGGCGGTCAAAGCCATGTTTACTGACCATCGAATCGATGAACTGATCCGCCGCCGCGTTGTTGGCGAAGTCGCCGCCCATCAGGGTCGTATTATGCTGCGGCTCCAACAGGAATCCGCCAGAGGTATTCGTCGTGGTCGGCGCTTCGGCGGTTTTCGGTTTGCTGCTGCAGGCAGCAACCAGCACGCAGAGCGGGAGTAAGGTCAGGTAACGACGCTTCAACATGTGACATCCATTTAGCTAATTCGGCAGAGATAAATATGGTAAAGCATCCCCGTCCTTACAAGGAAGCGCTACCTGCGGTTAAAAAAAAATCTTTCCTCACTTTCCTTCACTCATATTCGCTCTCACCACTCATTAACTTTCAAAATAATCATTTTATCTTTCACAATGAGATCTGCATAACACTAAAATACCTTTCAAAGTGATTATCATTGACCCCAGTTAAATCCAAAAGCCCACAGGAGAGAAGAATGATCGAAATCATTACCCACGGTGCCGAGTGGTTCATCGGGCTGTTTCAGAAAGGTGGCGAAGTTTTTACCGGGATGGTGACGGGTATTCTGCCGTTGCTGATAAGCCTGCTGGTAATCATGAACGCCTTAATTAACTTCATCGGCCAGCAACGCATTGAACGATTTGCTCAGCGCTGCGCCGGCAATCCGGTCTCCCGCTACCTTGTACTGCCCTTCATCGGCACCTTTGTGTTTTGTAACCCGATGACCTTGAGTCTTGGCCGCTTTATGCCTGAAAAGTTCAAGCCGAGCTATTACGCCGCTGCGTCCTATAGCTGCCATTCGATGAACGGTCTGTTCCCGCATATCAACCCCGGCGAACTGTTTGTGTACCTCGGTGTCGCGAACGGCTTGACTACGCTCGGTTTGCCTCTGGGACCGTTGGCGGTCAGCTACCTGCTGGTTGGTCTGTTCACCAACTTTTTCCGTGGCTGGGTAACCGATCTGACGACCGCCATTTTCGAGAAAAAAATGGGCATTCAGCTTGAACAGAACGTTCGACTTTCAGGAGCCATCGCATGACGCGCATTCGGATTGAAAAAGGTGAAGGCGGCTGGGGCGGCCCGCTGGAACTCGACGCCGTAGAAGGGAAAAAAATCGTCTACATCACCGCAGGCACCCGCCCGGCGATTGTCGACAAACTGAGTGAACTTACCGGCTGGGAAGCGGTGGATGGCTTTAAAGAGGGTGAACCGCCTGAGTCAGAAATCGGGGTCGCGGTGATCGACTGTGGGGGCACGCTGCGCTGTGGCATTTATCCCAAACGTCGGATCCCAACCGTCAATATTCACGCGACTGGCAAATCCGGGCCGCTGGCACAATACATTGTCGCAAACATTTATGTCTCTGGCGTCAACGAGGACAACATCCACCTGGTTGATGGCATTACGCCACAAAAACCCGCCCCCCGCGATTACGACACCCGCAAAAAAATCACTGAACAAAGTGATGGATTACTGGCAAAAGTCGGAATGGGAATGGGCTCTGCCGTTGCTGTGCTGTTCCAGTCCGGGCGCGACACCATCGACACGGTGCTGAAAACCATCCTGCCGTTTATGGCCTTCGTCTCGGCGCTGATTGGCATCATCATGGCTTCCGGCCTGGGTGACTGGATAGCGCACGGCCTGGCCCCACTCGCCAGCCATCCGTTAGGCCTGGTGACGCTGGCATTAATCTGCTCTTTCCCCTTGCTATCGCCGTTCCTCGGCCCTGGGGCGGTGATAGCCCAGGTGATAGGCGTGCTGATTGGCGTGCAAATTGGCCTGGGCAACATTCCTCCTCATCTCGCTCTGCCTGCCCTGTTCGCCATTAATGCGCAGGCCGCCTGCGACTTTATCCCGGTTGGTCTTTCGCTTGCAGAAGCGCGTCAGGATACGGTTCGCGTTGGTGTTCCTTCGGTGCTGGTCAGCCGTTTCCTGACCGGTGCGCCGACAGTGCTGATTGCCTGGTTCATCTCTGGATTTATCTACCAATAAAAGGTTGCCGTCATGACTGTGATTTACCAGACCACGATTACCCGCATTGGCCAGAGCGCTCCCGAGGCGTTGAGCGACAAGATGCTCATCACTTTTCGCGAAGGCGCTCCGGCAGATATCGAAGAGTTTTGTTTTATTCACTGCCACGGCGAGCTGAAGGGTTCGTTGCTGCCAGGCAGTCAGTTGGAGCTGGACAACGTGCGCTACCCGGTCACCGCCGTTGGCGATGTGGCCGAGCAGAACCTGCGTGAACTGGGGCATATCACCCTGCGTTTTGATAGTCAGACCGAGGCCGAGTACCCCGGGACGGTGCACGTTACCGGGCCGGTGCCCGAGGCGCTTCATCCTGGCTGCACAGTAAAATTCGTTGCGTAATTTAAGGAGAAAGACATGAATCAGGTTGCCGTTGTCATTGGCGGAGGACAAACCTTAGGGGAGTTTCTTTGCCGTGGGCTTGCCACCGAAGGTTATCGCGTCGCGGTGGTGGATATTCAAAGTGAAAAAGCGGCGCGGGTTGCCGCCGTCATCAATCAGGAGTTTGGCGAAGGGATGGCGTATGGCTTTGGCGCAGATGCCACCAGCGAACAAAGCGTCATGGCGCTGGCCCGTGGTGTGGACGAAATTTTTGGTCGCACCGATCTGCTGGTCTACAGCGCAGGCATCGCCAAAGCCGCATTTATCAGCGACTTCGCGTTGGGCGATTTCGACCGCTCTTTGCAGGTCAATCTGGTGGGCTATTTCCTCTGCGCCCGCGAGTTTTCACGGCTGATGATCCGCGACGGCGTGCAGGGGCGGATTATTCAGATCAACTCCAAATCCGGCAAAGTCGGCAGCAAACACAACTCGGGCTACAGCGCGGCAAAATTTGGCGGCGTGGGACTGACGCAGTCCCTGGCGCTGGATCTGGCGGAATACGGGATCACCGTGCATTCGCTGATGCTGGGCAATCTGCTGAAATCGCCGATGTTCCAGTCATTGTTACCGCAATACGCCACCAAGCTTGGCCTTAAAGCGGACGACGTTGAGCAATATTACATTGATAAAGTGCCACTCAAGCGCGGCTGCGACTATCAGGATGTGCTTAACATGCTGCTGTTTTACGCCAGCCCAAATGCCTCTTACTGCACTGGACAATCCATCAATGTGACCGGCGGACAGGTGATGTTCTGATCTTCATGCCCGGTGGCGCTTCGCGTACCGGGCATACACCCTCAACCGTAGGCCGGATAAGCGGAGCGCCATCCGGCAATCACCAGGAAGATAAACATGATTACCACACTTATCACCGTCGCTATTATCGCCTGGCTGAGCCAGTTGGTTCTCGGCGGTTGGCAAATCCATCAATTCAATCATGAGTTTGATGCGCTGTGTCAAAAAGGCCGGGTTGGCATCGGACACTCCGGTGGGCGCTTCAAACCTCGCGTGGTGGTCGCTATCGCCCTCGATGAGCACAACCGGGTGTGCGATTCACTGATGCTTCAGGGCCTGACGATTTTCGCCCGACCGGTGAAAATTCCGGCCATCAACGGCACGCCGCTACAAAAATTGCAGCCTGATGTGATCTTTCCCCATGATCCACGCTGTCAGAATGCACTATCATTAGCGCTTAATCTGAAACATGGATAATTTCGTTGTGAACGGTATAAGCTTGCGAAATTATCATTTCGCAACTTAAGGAACACATCGCCAATGAAACCACGTCAGCGGCAAGCTGCCATTATTGAGCATCTGCAAAAGCAGGGAAAAAGCTCGGTAGAGGAACTCGCTCACTACTTTGACACCACCGGCACCACGATACGCAAAGACCTGGTTCTCCTCGAAAACGCCGGGGCGGTGATCCGAACCTACGGTGGGGTGATGCTCAACAAGGATGAGGCCGATCCCCCTATCGATCATAAAACGCTGATCAACACCCACCAGAAAGCGTTGATTGCCGAAGCCGCGGTAAAATTTGTCCATGACGGCGACTCGATTATCCTCGACGCGGGCAGTACGGTACTGCAGATGATCCCGATGCTGAGCCACTTTAATAACATCACCGTGATGACCAACAGCCTGCATATCGTCAATGCGCTGTCCGAAGTCGATAACGAACAAACCATCCTGATGCCCGGCGGCACGTTCCGCAAAAAATCCGCCTCTTTCCACGGCCAACTGGCCGAAAACGCTTTCGCGCATTTCAGCTTTGATAAACTGTTTATGGGCACCGACGGGATCGACCTGAACGCGGGCGTGACCACCTTTAACGAAGTGTTCAGCGTCAGTAAGGCGATGTGTAACGCCGCCCGGGAAGTGATCCTGATGGCAGATTCGTCAAAGTTTGGCCGCAAAAGTCCCAATATCGTTTGTAGCCTTGAAAGCGTTGATACGCTGATTACCGACGCGGGTATTGATCCGGCGTTCAAAAAAGCGCTGGAAGAGAAAGGCATCCACGTCATCGTAACAGGGGAAAAAGATGAGTGACTTTCTGATTAACGCGGGCCGTCAGACGCTGAGGCTGGAACTCGAGGAAGCGAGCCGCCTGCCAGACCGACTTGGCGATGATTTCGTTCGCGCCGCAAACACCCTTCTTCAAAGCGAAGGTAAAGTGATTGTCTCCGGAATTGGCAAATCCGGGCATATCGGCAAAAAAATTGCCGCCACCCTTGCCAGCACCGGCACACCTGCTTTCTTTGTGCATCCGGCAGAAGCCCTACATGGCGATCTGGGGATGATCGAAAGCCGGGACGTAATGCTGTTTATTTCTTACTCCGGCTCGGCCAAAGAGCTCGATCTGATCATCCCACGCTTGCAGGAAAAATCGGTCGCGCTGCTGGCGATGACCGGCAAAACCCGCTCACCACTGGCGCTGGCAGCTAAAGCCACACTGGATATTTCGGTAGAACGCGAAGCCTGCCCGATGCATCTCGCCCCGACATCTAGCACCGTCAATACCCTGATGATGGGCGATGCACTGGCCATGGCGGTGATGCAGGCGCGCGGCTTTAACGAAGAGGACTTTGCGCGCTCACATCCGGCTGGCGCATTAGGCGCACGTCTGCTGAACAGAGTGCATCACTTAATGCGCACGGGCGATGCCCTCCCGCAGGCCAAACTCACCACCAGCGTGATGGGCGCGATGCTGGAGCTGAGCCGCACAGGGCTTGGGCTGGTTGTCGTGTGCGACGAAAGCAGTCGGGTGCAGGGCGTATTTACCGATGGCGACCTGCGTCGCTGGCTGGTCGGCGGCGGCACACTGGAGGCAGAAGTTAGTGAAGCCATGACCCGGGGCGGCGTCACGCTGAATGCAGAAAGCCGCGCGGTTGAGGCCAAAGAAGTGCTGATGAAACGGAAAATCGCCGCCGCTCCGGTGGTGGACGATAGCGGTCTGCTGTGCGGGGCGATCAACCTGCAGGATTTCTACCAGGCCGGTATTCTCTAGTCCTTAAGCCCCAGTCGTTTCGCCAGCCGGTGCAGGTTGGCAACATCGAGCGATAATGCACGGGCTGTCGCGGCCCAGTTATTATTCTGACTTTCCAGCATCTGGAGAATGGACTGGCGCTGAAAAGCGTCAGTCGCCTCGCGCAAATTAACGAATTCGGCTGGCACGTCAGTCGGTTGTATGATCGGCATAGACTCACCACTCAACGAAAAATGCTGCGGAGTGAGCGTCACCTCATCACTGCTGCTTGCCGCCCGCGCCAGTACCACTGCACGATGGATGGAATGTTCCAACTCACGCACATTGCCCGGCCAGCGCCAGGCTGCCAGATGTGCGCGCGCTGCGGCGCTTAAAATCACACTGCTAAGCCCCATCCGGGCACGACACTGTTCACAGAAAAAGCCTGCCAGCAAAATAACATCCTCTCCCCGCTCACGCAGCGGTGGTACGGAGATTGGGAAAACACTCAGACGATGGAACAAATCGGCGCGGAACCGCCCCGCCAGCACTTCTTCGCGCAGGTCACGGTTGGTCGCCGCCAGCACCCGCACATTGACGCGCAAACTGCGGTCATCCCCGACCCGTTGAATATCACCATATTGCAGAACACGCAGCAGCTTAGCCTGTAACGACAGCGACAGCTCACCTATCTCATCGAGAAATAGCGTCCCGTTATCCGCAATCTCGAATTTGCCACTACGATGACTGATAGCCCCGGTAAACGCGCCCTTCACATGCCCGAACAGCTCACTTTCCGCCACGCTTTCCGGTAATGCCGCACAGTTGAGATACACCAACGGGTGGGCCACGCGCGATGACTGCTGATGAATCGCCTTCGCCACCAGCTCTTTCCCAGTGCCGGTTTCACCGCCGATCAGCACGTTCAGATCGGACGCCGCGACAATCTCTATCTCCTTTTGCAGCTGCACCACCGGAGCCGAGAGACCAACCATCTCCTGTGCACCTGTTGCCGCGTCGCCACTGACGGTGGTCATCAATACATTCTGGCTTTCCAGCCGGGCAATCAACAGCGCGTTATTCAGCGCCCCGGAAACAAGTGCCGCAATCAGGCGCAGCTCTTCGTCGCTGTGGCTATCGAACTGATGAGCATCCATTCCGTCGAGCGTTAACGCGCCAATCAGATTTTGTCCGGCGAACAACGGTAAGCCAAGACAAGCGTGTACTTTCAGGTTTTCCTGCCCGGGAATCAGCCCGTCGTAAGGGTCCGGCAACGTACTGTCTGCGGGAAAACGTACGATGTCACCGGCGCGCGCAATCGCCTCCAGCCGCGGATGGGCCTGCAACGCAAACCGGCGGCCCAGTACGTCTTTCGCCAGGCCGTCAATGGCGAGCGGAATGAACTGATGCGCCTCATAGCGCAACAGTGCCGAGGCATCACACCCCAGCAGCTCGCGCAGGGTAATGATAAGCCTGGAAAACCGGTCCGGATGACCGATATCGCTTTGCAATTCGATAGCTATTTTCGCCAGCGCTTCGGTGGAAAAACTCATGCCTGCCTCATTGTCATTATGACTGTCACCATTGTCTTTTTGACCATCAAAAGCATAGTCATTATGACAAATTCTCACAACGGCTAAATTTAAAAAACGTTAATTATCAATAAAATAAAAATTGGCACGCAACTTGATATAGCTCACTAACGATTTGAACCAGAAGAGTGATTGAGGGCGTTATGGCTATTCACGTTAAAAACAATATTCATTGGGTTGGGCAGCGCGACTGGGAAGTGCGTGATTTTCACGGCACCGAATACAAAACCCTGCGCGGCAGTAGCTACAACAGCTATCTGGTCCGCGAACAGAAAAATGTGCTGATCGACACCGTCGATCATAAGTTCAGCCGGGAGTTCGTGCAGAACCTCCGGGCGGAGATCGACCTCGCCGATATCGACTACATCATCATCAACCACGCCGAGGAAGATCATGCGGGTGCGTTAACCGAGCTGATGGCATCCATCCCGGACACACCGATTTACTGCACCGCCAATGCGATCGATTCGATCAATGGCCATCACCACCATCCGGAATGGAATTTCAACGTGGTTAAAACCGGTGATTCGCTGGATATCGGTCACGGCAAACAGCTCATTTTCGTCGAAACCCCGATGCTGCACTGGCCAGACAGCATGATGACCTACATGACCGGCGACGCGGTGCTGTTCAGCAACGACGCTTTTGGTCAGCACTATTGCGACGAACACCTGTTCAATGACGAAGTGGATCAGACCGAGCTGTTCGAACAGTGCCAGCGCTACTACGCCAACATTCTGACGCCGTTCAGTCGCCTGGTGACGCCGAAAATCACCGAGATCCTCGGCTTCAACCTGCCGGTAGACATGATAGCCACCTCGCACGGTGTGGTGTGGCGCGACAACCCGACACAAATTGTCGAGCTGTATCTAAAATGGGCTGCGGATTATCAGGAAGATCGCATCACGATTTGCTACGACACAATGTCCAATAACACCCGCATGATGGCGGACGCCATCGCCCAGGGTATTAACGAGGTCGACTCGCGCGTGGCGGTGAAGATTTTTAACGTCTCCCGTAGTGATAAAAACGATGTGCTGACCAACGTCTTCCGCTCCAAAGGCGTACTGGTGGGCACCTCCACCATGAACAATGTGATGATGCCCAAAATTGCCGGGCTGGTGGAAGAGATGACCGGCCTGCGTTTTCGTAACAAACGCGCCAGCGCCTTTGGGTCTCATGGCTGGAGCGGCGGCGCGGTTGACCGCCTGTCTACCCGTTTGCAGGACGCTGGTTTTGAAATGTCGCTGAGCCTAAAAGCCAAGTGGCGTCCGGATCTCGACGCGCTGGAAATCTGCCGCGAGCACGGTCGCGAAATCGCCCGCCAGTGGGCGCTCACCCCGATATCGTCCCCCGCTGCGGTAAATGTGGCGAACGAACCGCGCCCCGCCGACTGCGCCGTTGACGCCGGGCCTGCCATGCAGTGCAGCGTTTGCCAGTGGATTTACGACCCGGCAAAAGGCGAGCCGAATCAGGATGTCGCCCCGGGCACGCCGTGGAACGAAGTCCCAGACAGTTTCCTGTGCCCGGAATGTTCCCTCGGCAAAGAGGTGTTTGAGGTGCTGTCTACGGAGGCAAAATGAAGCACGGTATCGTCATTATCGGTTCAGGCTTTGCGGCTCGTCAGCTGGTGAAAAGTATCCGCAAACAGGACGCGCAGGTCCCGCTGACGCTGATTGCCGCCGACAGCATGGATGAATACAACAAACCGGATCTCAGCCACGTGATTAGCCAGAACCTGCGTGCCAAAGATCTGACGCTCCAGACGGCGGGCGAGTTTGCCGAGCAGTACAATCTTCGCCTGTTTCCGCACACCTGGGTGGCGGATATCGACGCCGCAGCGCGAGTCGTGAAGAGCACTGACCAGGACTGGTCGTACGACAAACTGGTGCTGGCGACGGGCGCCACGCCGGTTGTGCCGCCCGTTCCCGGACGTGAATTGATGGTCACGCTCAACAGTCAGCAGGAATACGCCGCGGCACAAACCACCCTGCACGATGCAAAGCGCGTACTGATCGTCGGGGCAGGGCTTATCGGCAGCGAACTGGCGATGGACTTAAACCGGGCCGGAAAAACCGTCAGCGTGGTAGACGGTTCCGCGAGCATTCTTGCGTCGCTGATGCCGGCGGAAGTCAGCAGCCGTCTTCAGCATCAGCTGACCGATATGGGCATTCATCTGCTGCTGAAAAGTCAGCTTCAGGGGCTGGAGAAAACCCACACCGGGATCCGCGCCTGCTTTGACCGCGAACGAGCGATTGAGGTGGATGCGGTGATTGCCGCCGCCGGTTTGCGACCGGAAACGGCACTGGCGCGTCGTGCGGGCGTGGAGATCAATCGCGGGGTGATCGTCAACGGTACACTGCAAACCAGCGATCCGGCGATTTACGCCCTCGGCGACTGCGCTGAAATCAATGGGAGCGTGCTGCCGTTCCTCCAGCCAATTCTGCTGAGCGCGCTAACGCTGGCAAAAAACCTTCTGGACCAGGCAGCAAACCTGGCGCTGCCACCGATGCTGGTCAAGGTGAAAACGCCGGATCTGCCGCTGCAATTGGCGGGCGCGACAAGCCATCCGGATCTACGCTGGATGCTTGATACCACTGCCGACGGGATGATTGCCCAAGGGTTTGATAGCGAGGAGAAGCTGCGGGGATTTGTGGTGAGTGAAGGGAAAATGAAGCAGGCATTCGCGTTACTTAAACAGCTCAGCGGCTGAATAAAAAATGCCGGGCTGATTTAGCCCGGCACCGTCTGCGTTACATGCTAAGTGCGTCATACCCGCGCCAGCGGTACACCGCCAGGGAAACGGCCCAGCATGCGATAAATAGCCCAATCACGATGAATCCGGCGTTGCCGAGATTGTCATTCAGCGCGCCGACCCCGTTCCACAGTCCGCCACTCAAGCCAAATTTATCCATCAGCAGGCCCAATGCTTCCAGCCCACCGATAAACAGCGCCACCACGACCGACGTGCCGGTAATGGTCATGTTGTAGTAAAGCTTGCGCTGAGGTTTGTTGAAGGCCCAACCGTACGCCCCGACCATCAGCACGTTATCAAGCGTATCCACCAACGCCATGCCGCTGGCAAACAGCGCCGGAAAAATCATGATGTTCCAGATAGACATCCCGCTGGATGCGCTGGCGGCAGTGATCCCCAACACGCCAATTTCGGTGGCAGTATCAAAGCCGAGGCCAAACAAAAAACCGACCAGATACATGTGCCAGCTTTTGTCAATCAGGCGGAATGTCTTGCCGAACAGCCAGCTCATCATCCCGCCGGTAGCCACCGGATCGCTGTTGAACGGTTTGCCCTGTTTGAACGCGCGGAAGCTGCGCCAGATGCCGCGCAGAATAACCAGGTTGATGAAGGCCATCGCCAGCAGGAATAACGACGATACCGCGGTGCCAATCAGGCTACCGGTGTCGTGAAACCAGCTCATGTGTTGCTGGAATGCCGTCGCAGTGGCTGCGATCGCCGCCGAAGCCAGCACCACAATCGAGGAATGCCCGAGCGAGAACCACGCCCCAACGCCGAACGGGCGCTTGCCCTGCTGCATCATTTTACGCGTGACGGTATCAATCGCGGCAATATGGTCGGCATCGACCGCATGGCGCAGGCCGTAGCCCCAGGCCAACAGACTGGCCGCCATCAGCGCCCCGCTCTCACCAAACACCTGCCACGCCCAGCACCATGCCAGTAGATTGGCCATCATCAGCACACAAACCAGTAGCGCTGCGCGCGGCTGTTGACGTAAAAGACTCATCAGCATCATCCGTACCCTTCCTCCGGAGGCGGGCAGCGGCAATCACCGCCTGCCCATATGAAATTCCGCCGCCTGCGGGCAAACGTCGCGGAAATAAAAGCGTAAAACCAGACAGATAAAGCGCCAGCCGCTCGCGCATCAGACGGTTATACAGCACGCCGATTTCGGCCAGCCTTGGCGCAACGTCTTCGCACAGGCTGTCGAGCGCGTTTTTCACCACCACCACAATCGGCGACGCCGGAGTGTTAAGCAATTTTTGTGCCTGTTTCGGCAGGAATTTATCCTCAAGCAGCCTCACCGCCAGCGGCTTCGTCGGGTACGATTTCCATGGCGTTGATGCGCGCCAAAAAGGGGCGATGCACCTAAGTTGCGCAGCAAAACCGATTTCTGCACTAATGAGGTGCACCAGCATGCCTTGCGCACCATTATTAAAATGACTATTTAGAAAGGGATTAGAATTTAAAACATCTGTCATCGGCATTAATGACGACGACAGATGACGGGCGTCAGGCGTAGGGGCCAGAGATGACGGAATCGCGCAGCATCAATTCGCCGGGGAAGGATTGTTGCAGATGAAATTCACCACCGTCGAGCATACACATCAAGCGGTTAATGGTTTCTTCTATCATTTCAGTGACCGGGATTTTGACGCTGGACAGGGCTGGAACGATGTAAGGCGCAAGGGCAATATCGTCAAAGCCAATCACCGACACCTGCTCCGGCACGCGCCATCCCGCGGTATTGAGTTGCTTGATGGCCCCGATGGCCATGTCGTCGTTGCTCGCCACCAGTGCAGTGAACGCAATCCCGCGCGCCAACAGCATTTCGACGCCTGTCGCCCCGGTGGCTGGGGTCCATTTACCTTCTGCAATCCACGCATCTCGCACTGGAATGTCGTTGTGCTCCAGGGCCGCTTTGTAGCCCGCAAGGCGTTCAATCCCGGTCGGTGAATCCAGCGAGCCGGTAATGAACGCGATATCGCGATGGCCCATCGCAATCAGCCGCTCAACCGCCGCCTGGCTGGAGGCTTTTTGATCCGACCACACGCAATGGCTGGCGTTGCCGCGCAGCCGTCGATTCAACACCATAATTGGCCGATCGTGATCGTGGATGATCGCGTCCATCTCATCCGGCGTCAGAAAACGCGGGTAGATGATGATCGCGTCACAGCGCAGATCGAGCAGATACTGGATCGCCGCCCGCTCCTCTTCCGCGCTGTGTTTGCCGTCGGCCAGGATCAGCTGCCGGCCCTGATCTTCGGTCAGACGCGCGGCGTGAAACAGCAGCTCGCTGAAGTAGACGCCGTGATACAGGGTGTTCGTGACCACCAGGCCCAGGGTCTGGCTTTTTTTGGTCGCCAGATTGCGCGCCAGCAAATTTGGGCGATACCCGCTTTCGCCGATCGCCTGATACACGCGGTCTTTGGTTTCCTGACTGACGTAGCCATTGCCCGACAGCACGCGGGATACGGTGGCTTTCGACACGCCAGCGCGCTTCGCCACTTCCAGCATCGTAGCCATGTTGCTCATCCCCGATTTTTCGATGGCCGAAAGTTTACTTCAGCCCAGCAGAGATTGCAGCGATTTGTCCACCGTCAAGCACCCGCCCTGGTTCCGGGTCGGAAAAAAGGAACTGTATTTATATTTACCTCAGTTATTTACTTGAACCATTAATAATGAAAGGTTTTTGTTTTTTCGTGCGCATCGATTAATTCCACACACACTTTTTATCATTTTATATTGCCTGTTTATTGTTAACGGAGAATACTGCCAAACTATTCATCAAACACACAACCACTCGCATTACATTTATACATAGGACTAATGAACAAGGAGAATTCATTTGGCTGGCTTAACTTATTTAACGATCAACGGCAAACGGCAAGGGTTGATATCAGAAGGTTGCCTCACTCAGAACTCACTCGGTAATAAAGAATTAGTAGGAAGCGTATTACATGGAGAACAGCGGATTAACCAGTTGGTACCTGACCATCCATATATAAACAGTCTTCTGCATAGGGAAGAACTGCTGGCGAAAAACACTCAGCATTTCATGTTGCTGACGCTGAAAGAAGTCAGAGACATTCTGAGCGATCTCACAGGCATGGCGGATGACTTTTTCTCTTATAAGTTGGGCGGTGGCAACATAAAGGATATCTGGGACGGTAAAAACACTCTCGGTAATTTCACCAGCTATCTTAACGAAGCGGATCAGCTGAAATTTAATCTAAAAGGGCTCGGCATTAAGGCGATCGCCTGTAAATATGGTGCCGAAACCTATATCAAAATCACCGGCTATCCCAGTGTGCGGCGTATTCTGAATGGCACCCGTTATAAGGCAAGTCATCCGCAATTACTGGAACTGGGTATTGGTTAGCGAGGCGTCGCGCATACTGTAGTAAAAGGAGTAAAATTCTGTGTTTACTTTTCACTGGCCTTTCGCGCGATAGAATTGATATTTAAAGACGAGTACACCCTCGTGGATTTCTTTGGTGATGTGATTATGGATACGGCGAAGACGTTGGTTGCTGCTGTGGTAGGGGGGCTCGTTGCAGGCGCTTTAATCACTTTATTCCCTATTGTGATTACTGCAGGTATCGTTATTGTCATTGGCATCGCTCTAAATATAGCGTTAAATCATCTCGATTCAACATTTGGATGGTCCCACAAATTAAAGAAAGCACTTCGCGAGTCATTCACTGAACAGCAAAAAATCAGAGACTGGAATAGAAACCATATGAATAACGCAAACACCCCATTCCATCCACAATGGAAAATTTAAAAATTGAACAATAATCTAATACTTCTACTGAAGCAGATGGGTGCATGTATTTCGGTCCTTTTCACCATAACAATTATATGCTCACTGATCTATTTCTCTCTCAATCTTCCATACAAAGACATAACATCACCATTTACTTATGGAGACTATTTTTGGTTTGATGGTAGACGCCTTTCACTGTTAACTTCTGTTCCATTTTTAATTTATATAATATACTTAACATTTATAACAAAATTATCTAAAAAAAAGAAAGGGCATGAACTTAGTGAAATCATTGGTAGCATTCTATCAATACTTTCCGTGGCACTATTAGTAGTGTTGAACATCTTCTTTTTATTTGTATATTTATACATTGCTATTTTCACCCAGTACAAACCCTGTGAAGACCCAAAACTCAAACATTACTTCGTCACCGATTACGCCATCTGCAAAACAATTGTTAACAATGATTTCAATTAATGAACGTTAGAATAACCCGATTTCGACTCCCTGAACTGCCTGAATGCGCCGCTCAGGCGGTCACCCGCTAGCCACAATTCCTCTCTCACTCAAACTCGATCTAAATCACAAAAACAAAATAGATCCCACCTCACTCTTGTTTCACCATTCCGATCTCTTCATGATTTTGTGGAACCGGTTTCCTACACAAATTTTAATCACAATAAGATGGATTGATCCGATGTCGAAAAATTATGCCGCGCTGGCCCGTGATGTGGTGGCCGCACTGGGCGGCGCTAACAACATCACCGCCGCGACCCACTGCATGACGCGACTGCGTTTTGTGCTTAACGACCCGACTCTCGCCGATGCCGCAACGCTGAAAGCACTCAAAGGCGTACTCGGCGTGGTACGCAGCGATAACCAGTGCCAGGTGATCATTGGCAACACGGTTTCTCAAGCCTACAAAGAAGTGATAAATCTTCTGCCGGGGAACCTGCAACCCGCCGTGGAACAGGGGCCGCAGAAATTGACCCTGCGTCGAATCGGCGCGGGCATTCTGGATGCGCTGATCGGCACCATGTCGCCGCTGATCCCGGCGATCATCGGCGGTTCGATGGTGAAACTGCTGGCGATGGTGCTGGAGATGTCCGGTGTGCTGCCCAAAGGCGCACCAACGCTGACGATTCTGACGGTGATTGGCGATGGCGCGTTCTTCTTCCTGCCGCTGATGGTCGCCGCATCTGCCGCCGTGAAATTCAAAACCAATATGTCGCTGGCGATTGCCATTGCAGGCGTGCTGATGCATCCGAGCTTTATTGAGTTGATGGCGAAAGCCGCGCAGGGTGAGCACGTTGAGTTCGCGTTCATCCCGGTGACGGCGGTGAAATATACCTACACGGTTATTCCAGCGTTGGTGATGACCTGGTGTCTGTCCTATATCGAGGTCTGGGTCGACAAAATCACGCCTGCGGTCACAAAAAACTTCCTCAAGCCGATGCTGATTGTGTTGATTGCCGCTCCTCTGGCTATCCTGTTGATTGGCCCGATTGGCATCTGGATCGGCAGTGGGATTTCCGCGCTGGTGTATACCGTCCACGGTTATCTGGGCTGGCTGTCGGTGGCGATTATGGGCGCACTGTGGCCGCTGTTGGTGATGACCGGGATGCACCGCGTATTCACTCCAACCATCATTCAGACCATTGCCACCACCGGCAAAGAAGCGATGGTGATGCCGTCTGAAATTGGAGCCAACCTGTCGCTCGGCGGCTCATCGCTGGCGGTGGCGTGGAAAACCAAAAACCCGGAACTGCGTCAGACCGCGCTGGCCGCAGCGGCTTCCGCTATCCTCGCGGGGATTTCAGAACCGGCACTGTACGGCGTGGCGATTCGCCTGAAACGCCCGCTGATTGCGAGCCTGATCAGCGGGTTCATCTGCGGTGCCATTGCAGGTATCGCCGGGCTGGCAAGTCATTCGATGGCCGCGCCAGGGCTGTTTACCAGCGTCCAGTTCTTTGACCCTGCCAATCCGATGACCATCGTCTGGGTATTTGGCGTGATGGCGCTGGCGGTGGTGCTCTCCTTCGTACTGACGCTGCTGCTGGGCTTTGAAGATATTCCGGTGGAAGACATCCCTGCTGTCGACGGTGCCGAACAGGCGCGCAAAGCGCAAGGCATCGCCGCAACCGTTCAACCTTTACAAGCGAGGTAACGCATGTTTCCGAAAGGATTTTTATGGGGCGGCGCTCTGGCCGCTAACCAGTCTGAAGGCGCGTATCTGGAAGGCGGCAAAGGCCTGACCACCGTCGACACTATCCCGCACGGTGCCAACCGTATGCCGGTCAAATTGGGGCTCGACAAGCGCTTTACCTTGCGCGAGGACGAATACTATCCGAGCCACCAGGCGATCGATTTTTATCATCGCTATAAAGAAGACATCGCGCTGATGGCGGAGATGGGCTTCACGGTGTTCCGCACCTCGATTGCCTGGGCGCGCCTGTACCCGAACGGCGACGAATTAACACCAAACGAAGAAGGCATCGCGTTCTACCGCGACCTGTTCAGCGAGTGCAGAAAATACAACATTGAGCCGCTGGTCACCCTGTGCCATTTCGACGTGCCGATGCATCTGGTGAAAGAATACGGCTCGTGGCGCAACCGTAAAATGGTGGAGTTCTTTACCCGCTACGCCCGCACCTGTTTTGAAGCCTTCGACGGTCTGGTGAAATACTGGCTAACCTTCAATGAAATTAACATCATGCTGCACAGCCCGTATTCCGGGGCCGGGCTGGTGTTTGAAGAAGGTGAGAATCAGGAGCAGGTGAAATATCAGGCTGCGCACCACGAGCTGATTGCCAGCGCGCTGGCAACCAAAATCGCCCATGAGGTGAACCCGCAGAATCAGGTCGGCTGTATGCTGGCGGGCGGCAACTTCTATCCGTATTCCTGCAAGCCGGAAGATGTATGGATGGCGCTGGAGAAGGACCGAGAAAACCTCTTCTTTATCGACGTGCAGGCGCGTGGCGCGTATCCGGCCTACTCTGCCCGCGTATTCCGCGAGAAAGGCGTAACTATCGAGAAAGCGCCGGGTGATGATGACATTCTGAAGAACACTGTCGATTTTGTTTCCTTCAGCTATTACGCGTCACGCTGCGCCTCTGCAGATATGAACAGCAATAACACCAACGCGGCCAACATCGTCAAATCGCTGAAAAACCCACACATCAAAGCCAGCGAATGGGGCTGGGGTATTGACCCGCTGGGCCTGCGCATCACCATGAACATGATGTATGACCGCTATCAGAAACCGCTGTTCCTCGTGGAAAATGGGCTTGGCGCGAAAGACGTGGTGGAAGCTAACGGTGAAATTAACGATGACTATCGTATCAGCTATCTGCGCGAGCACATCCAGGCGATGGGCGATGCCATTGATGACGGCATTCCTGTGATGGGGTACACCACCTGGGGCTGTATCGATCTGGTGGCGGCGTCGACCGGCGAGATGAGCAAACGCTATGGCTTCGTCTATGTCGACCGCGACGATGCCGGGAACGGCACGCTGGCGCGTTCGCGCAAGAAATCATTCTGGTGGTATAAGAAAGTGATCGCGAGTAACGGGGAAGATTTGGCGTAATCCCCCTCACCCTAACCCTCTCCCCAAAGGGGCGAGGGGATAAAAACCCTGCCCTCCCCCGAAACGGTGAGGTGCGGTTTCCTCCCTCTCCCCCAAAACGGTGAGGCGCGGTTTTCTCCCTCTCCCCCAAAACGGTGAGGCGCGGTTTTCTCCCTCTCCCCCGAAACGGTGAGGCGCGGTTTTCTCCCTCTCCCCCGAAACGGTGAGGTGCGGTTTTCTCCCTCTCCCCCGAAACGGTGAGGTGCGGTTTTCTCCCTCTCCCCCGAAACGGTGAGGCGCGGTTTTCTCCCTCTCCCTCAGGGAGAGGGCCGGGGTGAGGGTCAACCCAGTCCGCAAATCCTACAACCGCGCAAACCCGCCGTCACCGACCCACCCTTCCAGCCGCTGATACACCACTTCCGTCGCCGCTTTCGCTTTTTCAGTCATCGGATAATAGAAGCCGACAATATCCGGCTGAATGCCGAGGAAAATCGCTTCGCCTGCATCCTCTTTCAACTGGTCAATCAGAGCGTTGAGCGGCATAGGGTGGGTGGTCATTAGACACATCTCAGCATTATCATCAGGATCGACAATGCGTATCTCACCGGGCTCCAGCCCCATGTCGCTAGCATAAACTATCAACAAGCACTTCGGCTTCATTTCGCGGATCGCCGCCACTTCCCTTTCTGGCGCGCTGCCACCGTCGAGCACCAGCCAGTCTCCTTTTGGCGCTGCGGCACACATTTCCGCGAGCAGCGGCCCGGCACCGTCGTCACCCATTCTGCTGTTGCCGACACACAGTAATACGTTGGACACGCTGTTCTCCCACTAAAAACGTCTGAATGAGCAAACTACCCATTGATATCAACGATATATTCATAAGGAGGTATCTTATATTGCACGCAGCCCCAAAATAATGATCTCAAATAGCATTGCAGATGCTTCCCTCTGCGCGGCGATGTCCCGAAAACAGGCTGGAATGATGAATGATGCAAAGAAGTTGAGTGGCAAGAAAATAATAACCACACCTATTTCAGATACGGAATGGAATAATCAATTGATTACCATGAACAATATTATCGCCTGAACGTCTTCCCTATCCAGATGCCGACACTGAGTGAAATGCCGCGAGCGCCCTATTTCTTCGGTCGATATTTTTCCGGTAGCTCAGGAACCGCGCGCTTATCATCAATCAAATGCAACACCGTCAGCAGCGGGTGCCGCCACAGCATGCGCGGCCCCGCCCAGCGCATAATCTGCTTCATCTCTTCCCGCTTAGCGGGTTGATAGCAATGCACCGGGCATTGTTTGCATGCCGGTTTATCTTCACCAAAGACACATTTGTCGAGCCGCTTTTCGGCATAGGCATTGAGCGCCGCATAGTGCTCTGGCGGTGAAATGGCCTGCGGACAGCGTTTTGCATAGAGCGCAATCATCCGACCGATAGTGAGCTTTTCTCTGCGAATACGGCTATCCATCATGCTTCCTCGAATCATAAGTTGCATCAATAATACCCTTTAAAAATCAACGATTCCAGCCACACCGCCGATCTCAGTCCAAAAAAAGACTGTACCAAATCTGGACAAAAAGTGAGCGCAGTTTATTATTTGCACACCTTCCAGGAGGAGTCCGGTCATTTATTCGTAAGGATTTTTTCGCTCTTTATTAAAGACTTTCTCATTTATGTATTTATCTAAATTACTCCCTGCAATGATGCTGTGTGTCACCACCGTCATTGCCGGTCATGCTTGTGCTTTTAATTTTCCCTCCAGTTTTACCACTCCGAAAGAGAGTAGCCTTACCACTAAAGTTTCAGCCCCGCAGTCAGACAATATAAAATCAAAAATTCTTGCTGAATATTCTCAATGGAAAGGAACGCGTTATCACTGGGGCGGGAGCTCACATCGCGGAATCGACTGTTCCGCACTGATGCAGGCGATTATGCACGGTTCGATGAATATGAACCTGCCGCGCACGACGAGCCAGCAAATTCATAATGGCTATCATATCGCTCAGGATGAATTAAAGCCCGGTGACCTCGTCTTTTTCAAAACGTCAAAGTCCACCCGACATGTCGGCGTTTATGTGGGAAATAATGAATTTATCCATGCGTCGAAATTAAAAGGGGTCACCGTTTCAAGTCTTGCCAATAATTACTGGCAAGCCCACTACGAAACTGCCCGCCGTATTACTGAAAACGCCTAATGAAAACCCCGGTAATGACAGAACATCACCGGGGTTTTTCATCTATTACGACAACAGGCGTAACACCTCCGCCATTCCTCTGCTGAGAATTTTGTCCGGCCGCATCACGAATGCCAGCTGACGATGCAGGACGGGCATCAGCGGATGCACCTCCAATCCTTCGCTATCGAATGCACTATCAACCGCCATCTGCGGCACAATACTCACCCCAAGCCCGGCCCTCACCAACCGTTTGATCGCCTCAATACTGCCCGACTCCATCACTGGCGATATCGCCAGACCGCTGGCAGAAAACCAACTATCGATGAGCAAACGCGTTCCACTGCCTTCTTCGAAAGCGATCAACGGTAAGGCATGCAGGCTGCCAGGTGTGAATGGCATCGCCCCCTCGCCCGCCCGGCAGATGAATACAAATTCCTCTTCCCGGCAACGGTTAGCCACCAGCTGCCGGCTGCTAACAGGCAGCGTGACCAATCCCAGGTCGAGGCGATTCTCTTCCACCGCCCGCACAATATCGACCGTGTTTCCCGTCGTGACGCCAACCTGTAGCAAGGGGTAGGTCTCACGCAGATATTGCAATGCGGGCGGCAGCAGATGAATACACGCCGTCGCACCGGTGCCAATTCGCACCTGGCCGCTCACCTCCTGCGAAACCTCACTCACCGCATGCACCGCATCATCAACGGCCTGCGAAATTCTCTCGCTGTGATCCAGTAATGCGAGGCCCGCCGCAGTTGCCATCACGCCGCGTCCGGTCCTTTCAACCAGCCGGGCGCGCAGCGCTTGTTCAAGCTGCCGGATTTGCAGACTGACCGCAGGCTGCGACAGGCCCAGCGCATCGGCGGCCGCGGAAAAACTTCCACGCCCGACAACCAGACGAAAAGTGGCTAAGTGACTCAAATTGAGTGACGTCATCTCAAAGTTTTTCTCATACGCTGCATCAGGTTACGCCCCTGCCACCTTACGGGTGAGCGACATAGGCTGGAAGCCTTTGTAATAGCATTGAGAGAAAACAATGACCAGCGATTATCTGACGCCTACCTGGCGTGTGACAACCTGTGCCGGGCTGAGCCAGCTCATCAACTGGGGCATCTCCTTTTATATGCCGGGCACCTTCGCCCACGCCATCATACTCACCACCGGCTGGTCGCCCTCATTCCTTTACGGAGGTTTAACGCTGGCGATGCTTATCATGGCGGCTATCTCGCCTTTCACCGCCAGGCTGCTGGCGCTGTTGGGTGGTCAGCGACTGGTACTAACCGGCACGCTGCTCATCGCCTGCGGATGTTTTATGCTTTCACTTTCTACGACCAAAATAATATGGATGACTGGCTGGAGCGTTATCGGAATTGGGATGCGTTTGTCGCTGTATGACGCACTGTTCGCGGTACTGGTCGACCTTTATGGACCCGCTGCACGATGGGTGATTTCTCAGGTCGCGCTGTTTGGCGGCCTGGCCTCGGTCGTGTTCTGGCCGCTAGGAACCCTGTTGCTGGAATGGGTCTCCTGGCATACTGCCCTGTTTATCTATGGCTGCGCAGGGCTGCTCAACGCGGTGTTATTATGGGCAATCCCTAATCGCCAGTCACCGCGAAAGATTCAAGCGTACCCAGCCTCCCTGGATACATCGGCCCGCTTACCCGCCATTCTCTATGCTCTATTTATCGCGCTAATGACCTTTGTCTCGAACGGAACGTCGACGCACCTGCCGGAGCTCATCGCTAACTTTGGCCTTCCCGTCACCGTGGGAATGCTGTGGGGCGTGGGTCAGACGGGTGCGCGACTGCTCGATGTGCTCTCAGGCCAGCGCCTGACACCTGCCCGCCTGGCGGTCATAACGTCGTTACTGATCCCGCTGTGCTTTCTGCTCGCATTGACTGCCAAGGTTGCGCCTGCTGCTATTGCGGGGTTTGCCCTCGGCTATGGCGCGGTCAACGGGTTGATGACCGTGGTGAAAGCCACCCTGCCATTGCAGCTCTTCAACCCGGAACAGTACGCAGAACGCACCGGTTTACTGCTGATCCCCGGCCAGTTGCTGGCAGCCGTGTCCCCCTTTGCCTGGGCATGGATGGGCAGCCACGCAGGCATAGAAGGTACGCTGTGGATTTCGTTGTCACTCGGACTGGCGATCGCCATGCTTGCTCTGGCGCTGGCGAAATGCGTCCGGTCGCGTCGCGAGTTTTCCGAGCTGCTATCCAGTAATCCATGAAAAGACCGCAACGTTTTCATTTTCTCAGGAAGACAGCACGCACTTTGCATTTTTCCTTCATCAAGATGCTGGACTGATATCCCGTTCTTTTTATACTGCGCCAAAGACGGCAAAGGAGTGAATGGCGATGGATATTCCCAACGTATTAACGGTAAATGCAGTCAAAACAGCGCGTCAGATTAAAGTGAGCTACGTCAGAAAGCGCCATCAGGATCCAAAAACGGGGCGCACACGTCATTACAGTTGTCATCCAAGCCTGGTGCTCAGTGGTAACTGGCTTGAGGAGGCTGGATTCCCTACCGGGGTGAATGTCTCCGTGAGCGTGCAGCATGGACAGCTGATTCTGAAGCCAGAATCTTCAGCCATCCCACGGCCACTAGAGGCCTGAAACGGGTCATTTTTTGTTGAAATTTCAGGTCCGCTGTCAACACAGTTTTTACTGCGAGAAAGCCACCGTTCATGCGACAATAGCGCCATCTTATGCGCATGAAAAATGCCTGAATACACTTGTTTTTCAACGAAATGGACATCATAACTCCATGACCACACTTGAAAATTTCGAAGCCCACACGCCGATGATGCAGCAGTACCTGAAGCTGAAAGCTCAGCATCCGGAAATTCTGCTGTTTTACCGTATGGGCGATTTTTACGAGTTGTTTTATGACGACGCCAAACGCGCTTCACAGCTGCTTGATATTTCGCTGACCAAACGTGGTGCTTCAGCGGGCGAGCCGATCCCGATGGCAGGTGTGCCATACCATGCGGTCGAAAACTATCTCGCTAAGTTGGTTAATCTGGGCGAGTCCGCCGCCATCTGCGAGCAGGTTGGCGACCCGGCGACCAGCAAAGGTCCCGTAGAGCGTAAAGTTGTTCGCATCGTGACGCCGGGTACCATCAGTGATGAAGCGCTGTTGCAGGAGCGTCAGGATAACCTGCTGGCAGCCATCTGGCAGGATGCGAAAGGCTATGGCTTCGCCACGCTGGATATCAGCTCCGGGCGTTTTCGCCTCAGCGAACCGGCTGACCGTGAAACCATGGCCGCCGAGCTGCAGCGCACCAACCCGGCCGAGCTGCTGTACGCTGAAGATTTCGCCGAAACGGCGCTGATAGAAGGCCGCCGAGGACTTCGTCGTCGCCCGCTGTGGGAGTTCGAAATTGACACCGCTCGCCAGCAGTTGAATCTGCAGTTTGGCACCCGCGACCTGGTGGGTTTTGGCGTGGAAAATGCCCCACGCGGCCTGTGTGCTGCGGGCTGTTTGCTGCAATACGTCAAAGATACGCAGCGCACGTCCCTGCCGCATATTCGCTCTATCACCATGGAACGCCAGCAGGACAGCATCATAATGGATGCGGCCACCCGTCGTAATCTGGAGATAACCCAGAACCTGGCGGGCGGTATCGAAAATACACTTGCTGCGGTACTCGACCGAACCGTCACGCCGATGGGCAGTCGTATGCTGAAACGCTGGCTGCATATGCCGGTGCGCGATACGCAGGTGTTGACCGAACGTCAGCAAACTCTGGGTGCATTACAGGATCGCTGCGATGAGCTGCAGCCTGTGCTGCGTCAGGTTGGCGATCTGGAGCGTATTCTGGCGCGTCTGGCACTGCGTACTGCACGTCCACGCGATCTCGCGAGAATGCGCCACGCCTTCCAGCAGCTTCCTGAATTACGCGAACAGCTTGCGAACGTCGACAGCGCACCAGTGCAAAAGCTGCGCGAAACGATGGGCGAATTTACCGAACTGCGCGAACTGCTTGAACGCGCAATCATCGATGCCCCACCGGTACTGGTCCGCGACGGCGGCGTCATTGCACCGGGCTATAACACCGAACTCGACGAGTGGCGGGCACTGGCCGATGGCGCAACCGACTACCTGGATAAGCTTGAGATCCGCGAGCGCGAACGTCTGGGTCTCGATACCCTGAAAGTCGGCTACAACGCCGTGCACGGGTACTACATCCAGATTAGCCGCGGCCAAAGTCATATGGCGCCTATCCATTACGTTCGCCGCCAGACGCTGAAAAACGCTGAACGCTACATCATTCCTGAACTGAAAGAGTATGAAGACAAAGTTCTGACGTCGAAAGGCAAAGCCCTGGCACTCGAAAAACAGATGTACGACGAGTTGTTCGATCTGCTGCTGCCGCATCTGGCGGACCTGCAACAGAGCGCTGCAGCACTGGCAGAAATCGACGTGTTGGTGAACCTGGCCGAGCGGGCCTATACCCTGAATTATAGCTGTCCAACCTTCAGCGATAAGCCGGGCATTCGCATCACCGAAGGTCGTCATCCGGTGGTCGAGCAGGTGCTGAATGAGCCGTTTATAGCCAACCCGCTGACGTTGTCTCCGCAGCGTCGAATGCTGATTATTACCGGTCCAAACATGGGCGGTAAAAGTACCTATATGCGCCAGACAGCGCTGATTGCCTTGCTGGCGTACATTGGCAGCTACGTTCCGGCACAGAAAGTAGAAATAGGCCCGATAGACCGGATCTTCACTCGCGTTGGCGCCGCCGACGACTTGGCCAGTGGTCGCTCGACGTTCATGGTCGAAATGACAGAAACGGCCAATATTCTGCATAACGCCACCGAAGAAAGCCTGGTGCTGATGGATGAAATTGGTCGTGGCACCTCGACCTATGATGGGCTATCGCTGGCGTGGGCGTGTGCCGAAAGCCTGGCCAATCGCATCAAAGCCATGACGCTATTTGCCACCCACTACTTCGAGCTGACGCAACTGCCGGAGAAAATGGAAGGTGTAGCAAACGTCCATCTCGACGCGCTGGAACACGGCGACACCATCGCCTTTATGCACAGCGTGCAGGACGGCGCGGCCAGCAAGAGCTACGGTCTGGCCGTTGCCGCGCTGGCCGGTGTACCGAAGGACGTGATTAAGCGTGCGCGCCAGAAACTGCGCGAGCTGGAAAGCCTGTCGCCAAGTGCAGGTGCGACTCAGGTCGACGGCACGCAGATGTCGCTACTTTCAGTACCGGAAGAAACGTCGCCCGCCGTTGAAGCACTGGAAAATCTCGACCCGGATTCACTCTCTCCGCGTCAGGCGCTGGAGTGGATTTACCGCCTGAAAAGTCTGGTGTAACGCTTCAAAAAAGACGCTCGACACCAGGCCCGACACAACAGCCGAAAGCGTGATGCTTTCGGCTTTTTTTATTCGCCCACGCTTTCGCGCAGGAAATCGATAAACGCCCGCACTTTCGCCGACACATGCCGGGCATCCGGATACACGGCGTAAATCCCCTGCGTTGGAAAACGATATTCCGGCAAAATCTGCACCAGCCGTTTTTCTGCCAGATCCATTTGCACCAGCCATTCCGGTAACAGCGCCACACCGCATCCGGCGAGCGTAAATGCCAGCAACGCCTGTGCGCTGTCGGCTGACAGTCGGGGGCTTTTTTCTATTTCCAGCGACACATTTTTGCCGTGAGCATCCGTCAATTGCCATGACAGGGCATTTTGCACACGTTCATGAATAATCCAGTCAGACTGCGCAAGTGCTTTTAAAGACTGGACCGGGTTCTTCGCCAACCACGTCGGGGACGCAACAGGCACAATCGAGAACCGGGAAATCTGCGCCGCGCGATAGTGCGAATCCGCGAGGGCACCCAAGCGGACAGCGACATCAAAACGTTCTGAAATCAAATCAGCATGATGTGACGACGCCACATGTCGCACTCGCAAGGCCGGATGCCGCTGACTGAACCGCGCCAGTGCCGGGATAACCACTCGCGAGCCATATTCAGGCGTGCTGGTAATCCGCAGTTCACCGCTTAATCCCAAGTGACTGCCCCGCACATCATCCTGCAAATTTTCCGCCGCCTTCAGCAACGCCACCCCACGCTGATAAAAGACACTGCCCGCTTCCGTGAGCGTTAGCCGTCGGGTTGAACGCAGCAGGAGGGTGACGCCAAGCTCATTCTCTAGCTGTCGAACATTGAAACTGACAACCGCTTTGGTCAGCCCCATCGCGGCTGCCGCGGCGGTAAAACTGCCAGTGTCGACGACCGCCGCAAACAGCGTGACGCGTTGTAAATTGAGCATACTTATCCGCATTACTGTCAAAAATATTTTGACAGTATATCGTCGTTTGCGTCGTTTATCCCCTCACCAGAGATCGCTACAGTAGCGCTCCCTCTGGAGGATGACGAATGACGTATCGCAATAAAGTTGCCACGGTGTATCTACTGGGCTTTTTTCTCGACCTCATCAACATGTTTATCGCCAGCGTCGCCTTCCCGGCAATGGCCACGGCCCTACACACCTATGCATCAACACTGGCATGGGTCAGCAACGGTTACATCGTCGGGCTGACGCTGATTATCCCTTTCAGCGCCCGCCTGACCCGCGCGCTCGGTGCGCGCCGGTTGTTTATTTTGTCGCTGGTCATTTTCGCTTGTGCTGCAACAGCGGCGGGATTTTCGCAGTCACTCTCAGAACTGATAGCCTGGCGCGTGATTCAGGGGTTGGGCGGGGGTTTATTGATCCCTGTCGGACAGGCGATGACCTGGCAGCAGTTCAAACCCCATGAGCGGGCCAAAATTTCTGCTGCCGTGATGCTGGTCGCGTTACTGGCCCCGGCATTTTCCCCCGCATTAGGTGGGATATTGGTCCAGTCACTCAGCTGGCGCTGGATTTTCTTCGCGACACTGCCCATAGCACTGGTGACGCTCATGCTCGCCTGGCTGTGGCTGAAAGACGAGCCAGCTCCGGCGAAATCAGGCCGCTTTCTGCATCTCTCATTACTGCGCGATCCGCTGCTACGCTTTGCGATGCTGGTCTATCTTTGTGTGCCGGGAATGTTTATTGGCGTCAGCATCATCGGCATGTTTTATTTGCAGACCGTCGCTCTGATGACCCCTGCCACAGCGGGCGGGTTGATGCTGCCCTGGTCCATAGCGTCGTTTGTGGCGATTTCCTTTACCGGTAAATACTTTAATCGCCTGGGCCCGCGCCCGCTCATTATCGCCGGTTGCCTGCTCCAGGCGATGGGGATCGGTTGTCTGACTGTCGTCACGCCCGCTATGCCACACGATTTACTGGTCGTTATTTTTGCCTTGATGGGCGCGGGCGGCAGCCTGTGCAGCAGTACCGCGCAGAGCAGCGCCTTGATCAATATCCCCCGGCACGTTATGCCGGATGCCAGCGCGCTATGGAATATCAATCGCCAGTTGAGTTTCTTGATTGGCGCGACGCTGCTGGCCGGGCTATTAAGCGCATTGCAGCCGCTCCTGACGCCAACAGACGCCTGGCGCTGGACCTTTTTTGTCGCCGCCGGAATCACCTTGCTGCCCTTAATCAGTGCACTACGGCTTAATAATCACAACGTTATTATTCACCTGCAAAAGGAAAAACCATGAATCTCTGGATAAACGAAATCATTGATGCCCATATTGCTATCGAAGACTGGCTGGGCCGGGGCGAGGGAGATATCGAGGCCCTGCTCTCCCGTTTTAGCCACGACTTTACGATGGTGACACCCGGCGGGGCCAGCCTCGACTATGCCGCCCTTTGCCAGTTATTTCAGGCGCAGGGCGGGAAACGTGTCGGGTTGGAGATTACCGTCACCCACATTGCGCTGCTGGCTGAATGGCCGGAAGGTGCCGCACTGCGTTATACAGAAAAGCAAACCCTGCCAGGGCAAGCGACCACGACGCGCTGGTCTACGGTGATATTTCAACGGCAGGGAGAGAAGATTATCTGGCGTCACCTGCACGAGACGACGCAGGCATAGCCAAAACAGAAAAGAAAAAGGCCCGTCGCAATGACGGACCTTTCTGGATAGAAACTGATTTTCTCGCGGACTGTTTTATTCGCGGAACAGCGCTTCGATGTTCAGACCTTGTCCCTGCAGAATTTCACGCAGGCGACGCAGACCTTCTACCTGAATCTGGCGAACACGTTCACGAGTCAGGCCAATCTCACGGCCGACATCTTCCAGCGTTGCCGCTTCATACCCCAGTAAACCGAAACGACGTGCCAGCACTTCACGCTGTTTGGCGTTCAGTTCGAACAGCCATTTGACGATGCTTTGTTTCATGTCATCGTCCTGCGTGGTGTCTTCCGGGCCGTTATCTTTTTCATCGGCCAGGATGTCCAGCAGCGCTTTTTCGGAATCGCCACCGAGTGGGGTGTCGACCGAGGTGATGCGCTCGTTGAGACGAAGCATACGGCTTACGTCATCAACCGGTTTGTCCAGCTGCTCAGCAATCTCTTCTGCACTCGGCTCGTGATCCAACTTGTGGGATAACTCACGTGCGGTGCGCAGATAAACGTTGAGCTCTTTGACGATATGGATTGGCAGACGAATTGTACGGGTTTGGTTCATGATTGCCCGTTCAATGGTCTGACGAATCCACCAGGTTGCATAGGTCGAGAAACGGAATCCGCGCTCAGGGTCGAATTTTTCGACAGCACGAATCAACCCCAGATTGCCCTCTTCAATCAGGTCCAGCAAAGCCAGACCACGATTACTGTAACGGCGAGCAATTTTAACCACCAGACGCAGGTTACTTTCAATCATCCGGCGGCGGGACGCTACGTCACCACGCAACGCACGTCGTGCGAAATAAACTTCTTCTTCGGCTGTTAGCAGTGGGGAGTAACCAATCTCCCCAAGGTAAAGCTGAGTCGCATCCAGCACACGCTGTGTGGCACCCTGCGATAATAGCTCTTCCTCAGCTACTTCATTATCACTGGGTTCCTCTTCTACTAAGGCTTTCTCATCGAAAGACTCTGTTCCGTTCTCATCAAATTCCGCGTCTTCATTTAAATCATGAACTTTCAGCGTATTCTGACTCATAAGGTGGCTCCTACCCGTGATCCCTGGACGAAACACACCTCACGGTTGTTTCGCCAAATTATCGCTGCGGCAAATACTGCAGCGGGTTGACGGATTTCCCCTTGTAACGAATTTCAAAATGCAAGCGTGTTGAACTGGTTCCGGTGCTACCCATGGTAGCGATTTTCTGCCCCGCCTTCACTTCTTGTTGTTCCCGGACCAGCATTGTATCGTTATGGGCGTAGGCGCTCAGGTAATCATCGTTGTGTTTGATGATAATAAGATTACCGTAACCACGCAGTGCGTTACCGGCATAAACGACGCGTCCATCTCCGGTCGCGACGATAGCCTGTCCTTTACTGCCTGCAATATCGATACCTTTGTTGCCGCCATCGCCGCCACTAAAGTTTTCGATGATTTTGCCGTCAGTCGGCCAGCGCCATGAGGAGATTGGCGAACTGGTAGACGTACTGCTTGCAGTCGGTTGGGCAGTGCTCGCAACAGGTGCCGTAACAGGCGCTGTGACCGTAGTCGCAGGCTGATTGTTAGGCAACATTTTGTTAGCACTTTGTTCACCTGAATCCTCAGAATACGTAATTGTTGGTTGAGACGCAACCACTGCGGAGGAATTTTGTGCAGGATTTGAGACTATTCCAGGCGAGGCTGCGCTGGCTTGTTCGCTAGCCTGTGCTACAGCGTTATTCCCGGTAATCGGCTGCCCTGAAGCATTGCCCACCTGCAGAACCTGACCGACATTCAGACCGTACGGGGCAGCGACGTTGTTACGCTGCGCCAGGTCGCGGAAATCGTTCCCGGTAACCCATGCAATATAGAACAGGGTGTCGCCGCGCTTCACGGTATAGGTGCTGCCACCGGCGTAGCTGCCTTTTGGAATGTCACCGTATTTGCGGTTGTAGACAGCATGACCATCGACAATCTGGACAGTTGGCTCGGCCGCGGTTGGCTGCGCCGTCGCGACCGGCTGAGCGGACTGAATTTGCGGCTGAGCAGGTGCAGTCTGAACCGGGGCGGTCTGAACCGGCGCGGTTTGTACTGGCTGCGGCTGCGGTGCCGTCTGAGTCGTGGTGCTCATAGACGACGGAGGCGTAATTAACATTCCGGAATCGGTACTGGACGAAGAGCCGCCCACGGAACTGACCGGAGCAGGCGCATTGCTGGTCGTCGTGCATCCTGCCAGCCAAAGTGAAACCAGTGATAAAGCCGCAACGCGACTAACGGTGAATTTTGGGCTTCCCGCGCTCATTTATCCCCCAGGAATATGTTAACTGCCAGTGACTTAAAAACCGTGAAAGTCGACGTTAAATCACACAAAAAAAGTGTGCTCACCCTACGCCAAAAGATGCGTCGAAAGAAACAAGAAAACTCCTGTATTACGCCAGTTCGCCTTTGACCAAAGGCACAAAGCGAACCGCTTCCACGGTATCGATGATAAATTCGTCTCCCCGCCGACGAACACGTTTCAGAACCTGGTGTTCCTCACCCACGGGTAAAACGAGAATGCCGCCCTCATCCAGCTGCGACATGAGCGCAACCGGAATTTCCTGCGGCGCCGCCGTGACAATAATGGCATCAAATGGCGCTCTTGCATGCCATCCTTGCCATCCATCGCCGTGGCGAGTTGAAACATTATGTAAATCAAGCTGCTTGAGACGACGTCGCGCATGCCATTGCAGGCTTTTAATTCGCTCAACGGAACAGACGTGGTGCACCAGATGCGCAAGAATAGCGGTCTGATAGCCAGAACCTGTGCCGATTTCCAGCACCCGTGAATCCGGCGTCAGCTCAAGCAGTTCGGTCATTCGCGCCACCATATAGGGCTGCGAAATGGTTTGCCCCTGACCGATAGGCAAGGCGACGTTTTCCCACGCTTTGTGTTCAAAGGCTTCATCAATAAACTTTTCGCGCGGCACCTGAGCAATGGCGTTGAGCACGTGCTCGTCCAGAATGCCCTGGTTACGCAGTTGATTGAGCAGGCTTTGTACGCGTTTGCTTACCATTGCACACCGACTCCTACACGCTCCAGCCAGCCGGAAACAACCTCCTGCGCGCTGTGAGCGGTCAAATCAACGTGCAGCGGCGTGACGGAAACATAGCCTTCATCCACCGCGGCAAAATCGGTATCCGGACCGGCATCGCACTTATCGCCCGGTGGCCCAATCCAGTAAAGCGTGTTGCCGCGCGGATCTTCCTGCGGGATAACGGTATCGGCCGGATGACGACTGCCGCAGCGCGTCACGCGAATACCTTTGATCTCCGAAAGCGGAAGGTCCGGCACATTGATATTAAGGATACGTCCGGTGCGCAGCGGCTCACGAGCCAGCGCGCGCAGAATGGAACAGGTCACCGCCGCAGCGGTGTCGTAATGTTTGTGCCCATTCAACGAAACGGCGAGCGCGGGGAAGCCAAGATGACGGCCTTCCATCGCCGCAGCGACCGTGCCGGAGTAAATCACGTCATCACCCAGGTTTGGCCCGGCGTTAATACCGGAAACGACCACATCGGGACGCGGACGCATCAGGGTATTCACGCCGAGGAAAACACAATCCGTCGGGGTGCCCATCTGCACGGAGATGTCGCCATTTTCCAGAGTGAAAGTACGGAGAGAAGATTCCAGGGTCAGAGAATTAGACGCCCCACTGCGGTTACGATCGGGTGCAACAACCTGAACCTCGGCAAACTCACGCAAGGCCTTCGCCAGGGTTTGGATCCCCGGCGCGTAGATCCCGTCATCGTTACTCAGCAATATTCGCATAATCACCTGTTGTGTTGATAAGTTCCCTTACAACACTGGTGGCAAAACTGCCTGCCGGCAGCCAGAAACGTACCTCGACGGTGACGTCATCCCACCAGTTCCAGCTCATCTGTTGCGGGTAAAGAAGCATTGCGCGTCGCGCTGCCTCGACTTTTTCGCGCAGCAATAACGACTGCAGTTGTGTTTCTTCCGCCAGCGTTTGCTGTTCAAATTCCAGGGCCGCACGCTGCGTTCCCCAGTCACCGCTGCCCGGCAGCGATGCCGTAATCATGAGCTCGCGATGATCAACGCGGGACTGAAGCTCGGGCATCTCTTCATCCGTTGCCACAAACCAGCTGCCGCGTCCCGCTAATTGTAGCGCATCGCCGTCAACAACTTGATTAAAGTCCGGTTTTTTTAAACGTTCGCTCACCAGCTGATTAAACAACGCACTGCGGGCCGCCGACAACCAAAAACTGCGTTTATTACGATCTCGCACTGGCGCATCGCTCTGTGCCCAACGCAGCGCACCAAGCAGATTGCTGCCGCCAAGACCAAAACGCTGAGCGCCAAAATAGTTGGGTACGCCCTTATCAGCAATGGCTTGCAGACGCGCTTCAGCTTCCTCACGGTTGCTGACGTCCCGCAGCACTAGGGTAAACGCATTACCCTTCAGCGCCCCGAGGCGCAGTTTGCGTTTATGGCGCGCGTACTCCAGCACCTGGCAGCCTTCCAGCTCAAACTTGCTTAAGTCCGGCATTTCTTTGCCCGGCAGACGGACACACAGCCACTGTTCGGTGACAGCGTGCTTATCCTTCTGCCCGGCAAAGCTCACTTCGCGGGCGTGCACTTTGAGGAATTTCGCCAGCGCATCGGCCACAAAACGGGTATTGCAGCCATTTTTCAGGATGCGTACCAGCAGCTGTTCACCTTCGCCGTCCGGTGAAAAGCCCAGATCTTCGACCACCAGAAAATCTTCCGGATTGGCTTTCAGCAACCCCTGCCCCTGCGGTTTGCCGTGCAGGTAAGTCAGATCATTGAACATGATCATGGGCGAGCCTTGTGCAGCAGCGCCACGGCCTCACAGGCAATGCCTTCACCGCGACCGGTAAAGCCGAGCTTTTCGGTGGTGGTCGCTTTCACGTTGACGTCATCCATATGGCAGCCCAAATCTTCCGCGATAAACACGCGCATCTGTGGGATGTGCGGCAGCATTTTTGGCGCCTGTGCGATGATGGTCACGTCAACGTTGCCGAGCGTATAGCCTTTGGCCTGAATACGACGCCAGGCTTCACGCAGCAGCTCGCGGCTGTCGGCACCTTTGAAGGCCGGATCGGTGTCCGGGAACAGTTTGCCGATATCACCCATCGCCGCCGCACCGAGCAGGGCGTCCGTCAGCGCATGCAGTGCAACGTCGCCATCTGAGTGAGCCAGCAGGCCTTTTTCGTAAGGCACGCGCACGCCGCCAATGATAATCGGGCCAACGCCACCGAAAGCATGTACGTCAAAACCGTGTCCAATTCGCATTATGCCTGCTCCTGAAATCCGCAATGAGTGAGGTAAAATTCTGCCAGCGCCAGGTCTTCCGGGCGAGTCACTTTAATATTATCAGCCCGTCCGGCGACAAGCTGTGGATGGAAGCCACAATATTCCAGCGCCGATGCTTCATCGGTCACCGTCGCCCCTTCATTGAGCGCCCGCGTCAGGCAGTCAAAAAGAAGTTCTCGAGGGAAAAATTGCGGCGTCAGCGCGTGCCAGAGGTCGTTTCGGTCAACAGTATGGGCAATCGCCGCAATACCTGGCTCGGCGCGCTTCATGGTGTCGCGCACCGGTGCGGCCAAAATCCCCCCCACACGGCTGGTTTCGCTCAGCGCCAAGAGGTTCGCTAAATCATCCTGATGCAAACACGGGCGTGCCGCATCGTGCACCAGCACCCACTGCGCATCGCCCGCTGCTTTCAGGCCAGCCAGAACGGAATCGGCACGCTCGGAGCCACCTTCGACGACGGTGATTTGCGGGTGGTTAGCGAGGGGGAGTTGCTGAAAGCGGGCGTCACCGTCGCTGATGGCGATAATGACGCGTTCAACACGCGGATGCGCCAGCAAAGCGGCGACCGCATGTTCGAGAATCGTTTTGTTACCGATTGAGAGATATTGCTTCGGGCATTCCGTTTGCATACGGCGGCCAAATCCGGCTGCCGGCACCACGGCGCAAACGCCCGGAAAATTGGCTGCCATGCGGTTATCCTGGCTTGAGTTTATTGATTGTTCTGCCCCGAACTCTGATTCCGACCCTGATTGCGTTTAGACGCATCCGGCACCAGACGATAAAACGTTTCGCCCGGGCGAGTCATGCTGAGTTCGTTGCGAGCGCGTTCTTCGATAGCTTCCTGACCGCCGTTGAGATCGTCAATTTCGGCGAAAAGCTGATCGTTGCGCGCTTTAAGTTTGGCGTTTGTTGCCTGCTGAGCCATCACGTCATCGTTAACGCGACTGTAGTCATGAAGACCATTTTTGCCGAACCACAGCGAGTACTGTAGCCAGACCACCAATGCCAGCAATAGCAGTGTTAATTTACCCATCCTGCCCCCTGAAAAACGGCATCATCATCCCATAACTTGCCGGAGTGCTCTACCCTGGCCTGCGGACGATGCCGCATATCGCGGGGAATGTACCACATTTTGCCCGTTGAGTCGTAGGTCTCAATAGAAACGAATGTACTTCCGCCCACGGTTAACCCAACAGCCACAGGAACAGCAGGCCAAAGAGCGCCGCGACTGTTATCAGTGTCACCACAATACTGTAGAGGAGTTTGCCGTTCATCAGCGAATGGAGCGCAATGCCGATAACCACAGATACAGGCAGCAGCGCCAGGAAGAAAGGCCAGGTGTAGAGGAAGAAGAACAGCGTATTGCTGCCGTAAAACAAAAAAGGAATACCCAGCGCCAATAGCCATGCAACAAAACCCACGACCGCACCAGACAAAGACCAGGTGGTCTCTTCGGTTTCGGTACTCATGGGTTCTGTATGTGTAATGGTAATGTTTTGGGTATTGCGCATATCAAATCCTGTTTCCTGACTAGCCGGAAAACCGGCCTGGTCTCAGGATCTGATAATATCGCCCTGTCTCAGCAGGTCTAATAATTGGTTAACCAAATTTGTTACCAATTGTTCGCCATCAAGATGAATTTCGGCCTTTTCCGGCGCTTCATAAACCGAGTCGATCCCGGTGAAATTGCGCAGTTCTCCGGCGCGGGCTTTTTTGTAGAGCCCCTTCGGGTCGCGGGTTTCACACACCGACAGCGGCGTGTCGACGAACACTTCCACAAACCGCCCAGCGCCGACTCTGTCGCGCACCATCTGCCTTTCAGCACGGTGCGGCGAAATAAAGGCAGTTAACACCACCAGACCCGCATCCACCATCAGGTTAGCGACTTCACCTACCCGGCGGATATTCTCTTTTCGGTCGTCATCGCTGAAACCCAAATCACTGCACAGACCGTGACGAACGTTATCGCCATCGAGCAGATAAGTGCTGACGCCATGTTGATGCAGCGCCTCCTCCAGCGCGCCCGCGACCGTCGATTTACCCGAGCCCGAAAGCCCGGTAAACCACAGGACAACCCCACGGTGACCGTGGAGCTGTTCACGCTGCTCTTGCGTTACAGGATGGGGGTGCCAGACGACGTTTTCGTCATGCTGCGCCATTACTTGCCTCCCAGCAGGTCGCGTGCGCCCCAGTGTGGGAAGTGTTTGCGCACCAGCGCATTCAGCTCGAGTTCAAAGGCGCTGAAATCGCTGTTGCCCGCAACCGCCGTGTCCTGCTGCGGTTCGTGAACCATGCCTGCGCCGACGGTCACGTTAGTCAGACGGTCGATAAAGATAAGCCCGCCCGTCACCGGATTATGCTGATATTTGTCGAGCACCAACGGTTCGTCAAAGGTGACATCCACCAGCCCGATACCGTTCAGTGGCAGATTCGTCACTTCACGTTGGGTCAGATTGTTGATATCCACTTGATATTGAACCCGGTCGATACGTGCGCGTGTTTTCTTCCCGGCAATTTTGATTTCATAGCTCTGGCCCGGCTGGAGCGGCTGTTCCGCCATCCAGACCACGTCCACGCTGGCGCTTTGCACCGCAGGCAACGTTTCATTCACGTCGACCAGCAGGTCACCACGGCTGATATCAATTTCATCCTTCAGTACCAGGGTGATGGCTTCGCCGGCAGCAGCTTTTTGTAAGTCACCATCAAAGGTCACAATGCGCGCCACGGCCGATTCCACGCCCGACGGCAGCACTTTCACGCGCTGACCGACGCTGACCGTGCCGGACGCCAGGGTTCCCGCGTAGCCACGGAAATCGAGGTTTGGTCGGTTCACGTACTGCACCGGGAAGCGCAGCGGCTGGCTTTCGACCGTGCGTTTGATTTCAACGGTTTCCAGCACTTCCAGCAGCGTAGGCCCACTGTACCACGGCATGTTAGTGCTCTGGCTGGCAACGTTGTCGCCTTCCAGCGCAGACAGGGGCACAAAGCGGATATCCAGTTCACCCGGCAACTGTCCGGCAAACGTCAGATAAGCTTCACGAATTTCGTTAAACGTCTCTTCGCTGTAGTTGACGATATCCATCTTGTTGACCGCCACTACCAGATGCTTAATACCCAGCAGCGTGGCGATGAAGCTGTGACGACGGGTCTGGTCGAGCACACCTTTGCGCGCGTCCATTAACAGGATCGCTAGATCACAGGTGGATGCGCCCGTCGCCATGTTGCGGGTGTACTGCTCGTGGCCCGGGGTGTCGGCAATAATAAATTTGCGCTTCTCGGTGGAGAAATAACGGTACGCCACGTCAATGGTGATGCCCTGCTCACGCTCAGCCTGCAAGCCATCAACCAGCAGCGCCAGGTCGAGTTTCTCGCCCTGCGTGCCGTGACGCTTACTGTCATTGTGCAGCGAGGAGAGCTGATCTTCGTAAATCTGGCGGGTATCGTGCAACAGGCGACCAATCAGGGTGCTTTTGCCGTCATCCACGCTGCCGCAGGTCAGGAAGCGCAGCAGGCTCTTGTGCTGCTGGGCGTGCAGATACGCTTCCACGCCGCCTTCATCGGCAATTTGTTGTGCAATCGTTGTGTTCATGGCGGCTCCTTAGAAATAACCCTGGCGTTTCTTCAGCTCCATGGAGCCAGCCTGGTCGCGGTCGATCATACGGCCTTGTCGTTCACTGGTGGTGGACACCAGCATCTCTTCAATAATTTCCGGTAATGTCTGCGCGTTTGATTCCACCGCGCCGGTCAGCGGCCAGCATCCGAGGGTACGGAAACGCACCATCTGCTGTTTGATCTCTTCGCCAGGCTGCAGATTAATACGATCGTCGTCGATCATCATCAGCATGCCGTCGCGCTCCAGCACCGGGCGTGGCGCTGCCAGATACAGCGGAACGATTTCGATATTTTCCAGATAGATGTACTGCCAGATATCCAGCTCGGTCCAGTTCGAGAGCGGGAACACGCGAATACTTTCGCCCTTGTTAATCTGGCCGTTGTAGTTGTGCCACAGTTCTGGACGCTGATTTTTCGGGTCCCAGCGGTGGAAACGATCGCGGAAAGAGTAAATGCGTTCTTTGGCGCGGGATTTCTCTTCATCACGGCGGGCCCCGCCGAACGCGGCGTCAAAGCCGTACTTGTTCAGCGCCTGTTTCAGGCCTTCGGTTTTCATGATGTCGGTGTGCTTGGCGCTACCGTGTACAAACGGGTTGATGCCCATCGCCACGCCTTCCGGGTTTTTATGCACCAGCAGTTCGCAGCCGTAGGCTTTGGCGGTCCGGTCACGGAACTCGTACATCTCACGGAATTTCCAGCCAGTATCCACGTGCAGCAGCGGGAACGGCAGCGTGCCCGGATAGAACGCTTTACGCGCCAGATGCAGCATCACGCTGGAGTCTTTACCGATGGAGTACATCATCACCGGGTTGGAAAATTCAGCCGCCACTTCGCGGATAATGTGGATACTTTCCGCTTCCAGCTGCCGCAGGTGAGTGAGTCGTTCATGGTCCATAACCATTCCTTATAAGCCAGATCTAAGCCAGATTCACGACAGAAGAGTTAAACCCCTCCTGCTGTAAGTTGTTTTGAAACCAGGCGAGCTGATGATGCAGCTGCACCACCTCACCCACCACCAGCAACGCTGGCATCGGGGCGTCTTTCGCGAGGCTTTCGAGTTGTTGTAATGTGCCGACGGTTACCTGCTGATCGGCACGCGTGCCGCAGCTGATAACGGCAACCGGGGTCTGACTGTCACGACCGTGGGCGATGAGCTGCTGGCTGATTTCGGCGGCCTTCATGGTGCCCATGTAAATCGCCAGAGTCTGACGGCTTTGCGCCAGGTGCGCCCAGTCAAACGGGGTGCTGTCGGCTTTGTAATGTCCGGTAACAAAGGTCACGCTCTGGGCGTAATCGCGATGGGTCAGCGGAATACCCGCGTAGGCCGTTGCGCCTGCCGCGGCGGTCACGCCCGGCACCACCTGGAAAGGCACGCCCGCTTCCGCTGCGGCTTGTAACTCTTCGCCACCGCGACCAAAAATGAACGGGTCACCGCCTTTCAGGCGCACCACGTTTTTACCTGCCAGCGCGGCTTCCACCAGCAGACGGTTGGTTTCATGCTGCGGCACGCTGTGGGTGCCCGCCCGCTTGCCAACGCAAATCAGCTCCGCATCGCGACGCACCAGCTCGCGCACGCCTTCGCTAACCAGATGATCGTAAAACACCACGTCGGCTTGCTGGATAACCTGCAAACCGCGCAGCGTCAGCAGCCCCGCATCACCCGGCCCTGCGCCCACCAGCACGATTTCACCTATCTGGCGTTCAGGCTGATTCAGCTCATCTTCCAGCGCCTGCTGGGCCGCGGTTTCATTACCCGCCACCATCAGGCTGGCAAAACGCCCGGTAAACACGCGTTCCCAAAAACGGCGGCGCTCAGCCGTGGTGTGCAAACGCGTTTGAATATGATGTCGCCAGTAGCTTGCCGCCTGCGCCATCCGCCCGAGGTTAGTCGGTAACAGCGCTTCGATTTTCTCCCGCAGCAGACGCGCCAGTACCGGAGCCGTTCCGCTGGAAGATATCGCCACCATCAGCGGAGAACGATCGACGATTGATGGGAAGACAAAGGAGCACAGCGGCTGATTATCCACCACGTTCACCAGCCGTTGACGGGCATCCGCCGCCGCAAAGACGCGCTGATTAAGTTCGCTGTCGTCGGTGGCGGCAATCACCAAAAACACCGGGTCTATCTGCGCTTCGTCAAACTCAGTCGCCAGCCATTCAATGGACTGTTGATTGACTAGCTCAGCCAGTTCAGAAGAGAGCTGTCGCGCGACGACGCGCACATTTGCCTCGGCCCGCCGTAAAAGCAGGATTTTTCGGGCAGCGATATCGCCCCCGCCGATAACCAGAACCGGACGGTTTTTCAGCGAGGCAAAAAGAGGCAAATAATCCACGGCGCTACAACTCATTCACATTCAGCATAGGGGGACTATAGGGGGAGGCTTTGAGCAAATGAAATTACGAAAAGGAATGAGTAGTTCCGCAATGGAATAACAAGCCGGAAATACAAATGCAAAAAAATGCTTAATGCGTGATATTTCGCCTGATTAGGACGAAATGAAATTGTGTTAGCCCAGTCACAGTTTCATACTATGCCGTGATTATTTCATCCCCACTGTAAGGACACTCTATGTTTTCCGCCTTGTGCCGTCGCCTTGTTCCCCTGGCGTTAGGTGCATGCTTTACGGCGTCTGCTTTTGCCGCATCAGTACCCACTGGCGCCATTGCCAACCAGCAAGCCCGCTATATCGCCACTTATTTTCCCGGCCGCATGACCGGCAGTCCGGCTGAAATGCTTTCAGCGGATTACGTGCGCCAGCAGTTTGCGCAGATGGGTTATGAAAGCGACATTCGCACCTTTAAAAGTCGCTATCTGTACACCACCAAAGATAAACACCAGAACTGGCACAACATTACCGGCAGCACGGTTATCGCCGCGCACGAAGGCAAAGCCAGCCAGCAGATTATTGTGATGGCGCATCTCGACACCTACGCGCCGCACAGCGATGCGGATGTCGAAAACAATCTCGGCGGCCTGACGCTTCAGGGCATCGACGATAACGCGATGGGCGTGGGCGTGATGCTGGAACTGGCGGAACGCTTAAAGAATGTCCCTACCGAATACAGCATCCGCTTTGTCGCCACCAGCGGTGAAGAGGAAGGCAAACTGGGTGCAGACAGCCTGCTACAGCGCATGAGCGCGGCGGAGAGAAAAAATACACTGCTGGTTATCAATCTGGATAATCTGGTGGTAGGCGACAAACTCTATTTCAATAGTGGGAAATCAACGCCTGCGTCGGTGCGTAAACTGACCCGGGATCGCGCGCTCAGCATCGCCCGCAGCCACGGCATTCAGGCGGCGATCAATCCGGGTCTGAACACCAACTATCCGAAAGGCACTGCCTGCTGTAACGACGCAGAGGTATTTGATCATGCGGGGATCCCGGTTCTTTCTGTCGAAGCCACCAACTGGTCGCTCGGCAAAAAAGACGGTTTTCAGCAGCGCGCCAAGACGCACTCATTCCCGGAAGGCATCAGCTGGCATAACGTGCGCCTCGACAACCAGCAATACATCGACAAAGCCCTGCCGGGCCGCATCGAGCACCGCGGCCGGGACGTCGTAAAAATCATGCTGCCGCTGGTGAAGGAGTTGGCGAAAGCGGGGAAATAATCCAGTCGTCATCTTTAATAAAAGAAAAGGGAGTCGCGATAAACGCCGACTCCCTTTTTGTTTTTGTCACTGCGGATATAGAGAACCTATAGGCCCGTGCTAGCGCACGCGCCGCGGGGCAGGTTTGCTTCCGATGGCGTGATGAAAAGCACAATAAAACGACCAGAAAGCTTGCTGTGAAACAGCATCAAGCGTAAGGTTTTTGGTTAGTAAACATCCACCCTCGGTAAAATCCGGGGGTTTTTCGTTTCTACAGGAAATTTTTAAGCAGGGAGGTTTTATGGCATCCGTTCCTATTTGGGGACCAGGTTCAATAGTCATCGCGAACAATATGCAAGAAGCTCGGGAGAGAGGGCAGTCACGCAACATGGCTACTGCTCTTACCTACTACTGGTTTTATGAGAAGGTTCGCCGTGGCGGCGCGTGGGATTACAAGCAGTTCGACCCATATTTCCAAAATTTTGGGAATTTCAACTTCGGAGCTGCCGGCACTGCTGCCGGAATCCCCGCGGAGATGTTGTTGCAGGGTGCAGGGTGGGCTCAGGGGCGCGCAGGAACATCCAAACCAGAGTGGGGGAAGTGGTATGAAAAGCCGCCATACGGCGACGACCCTACCGACCAGCGCTATATCAAGGAAGGGATCGAGTATGCAATGCAGTATGGTTATTAAATGGGCGCATAGAGCTATCACTGCGGCTCTTCTGGTTCTGGTGGTGGGGTTCTGGTGGCTCAATCACCAACCGAACGTCAGGGAGAATGACGTGCTTCAGCGTTCTTATCAGCTGTCCGATCGTCAGTGGCTTTATATGACCGTTAGCCGTGCTGGCGGCGCGACGGTTCCGACGGTGTATCGCTACTATTTAACGGGGCACCTGCTCGGGACTGACGACGAAATCATCCAGCAGCTGAGCGCGGGCCAACCTGTTATCGAGGGGACCGGAAGTGTCAGCGAGGCTAGGGTCGACAAGAACGGCGACATCGACATGACCTATTCAGGAAAGATCTTGTCGCTGAACGGTTCATTCACCGATGTTCGTCTAAAAATCAAACAGTAGGGTTATGGCTAACAGTCTACAAAAACGTGAACAGATCACCTTCTCCGCATTACTGCAGAGACGTTTAAACCACCCTTCCCTCTAACAAAGACGGTTTATCCCCGCTGACGCGGGGAACACCTTATTTTAATTATTACCCTTCGTGTAACCCACACTCACGTTTCAGGCCAAAGAAGCGTGTTTCTTCTTCTGCCATGCCCGGTTCCCATTTGCGGGTGGTGTGGGTATCGCCGACGGAGAGGTAACCTTCGTCCCACAGCGGGTGATATTTCAGGCCATGTTTTTGCAGATATTGGTACACCGTGCGGTTATCCCAGTCGATGATCGGCAGGATTTTAAACACGCCGCGCTGGATAGCCAACACCGGTAAATTCGCCCGGCTGCCGGACTGATCGCGACGCAGGCCCGCAAACCAGGTCTGGCCGTTTAATTCTTCCAGAGCACGGTTCATCGGCTCGACTTTATTGATTTCGTTGTATTTCTCAATGCCCTCAACGCCCTGCTCCCACAGTTTGCCGTAGCGCGCTTCCTGCCACGCCGGACTCTGTTCGGCACGGTAAATTTTGAGGTTGAGCTTGAGCTTGTCGGTCAGCTCATCGATAAACTGGTAAGTTTCCGGGAACAGATAACCGGTGTCCGTGAGGATAACCGGGATGTCCGGACGCAGCTGATTCACCAGATGTAGGCTCACCGCCGCCTGTATACCAAAGCTCGACGAGAGCACGTATTCGCCCGGCAGATTTTCCAGCGCCCAGGCCACGCGCGCTTCCGCGCTCAGTTTCTCCAGCTGACCGTTGGTTTCCGCCAGGGCGAGCACGCGCTCAACTTTTGGCAGAGCGTTAAGCGCATTCAGATCGAGTATGGACATAGACACCTCATTTGCCTGTTGTGCCGGGCGACACTGCGTTTGCCCGGCCTACAAAACCGGTAGGCCCGCTAAGCATCGCGCCGCCGGGCAATAAAACGTTATTCCCAAAAATCTCGGGCCGGATCGAGCACCGGACGGATGATGCCTGCGCGCACGGTGAAATCACCAAAGCCTTCATCGGCTTCGCGCTCTTTGGACCAGCGCCCCACCAGCTCATCAATCGAATCGAGAATTTCCGATTCGGTGATGTTCTCGCGGTACATCCGTGGGATACGCGTTCCCATGCGGTTGCCGCCGAGATGCAGGTTGTAGCGTCCTGGCGCTTTGCCCACCAGGCCCAGCTCGGCCAGCAGCGCACGACCACAGCCGTTCGGGCAGCCCGTCACGCGCAGAACGATATGTTCATCGCCCACGCCGTGACGTTCCATCACCGCTTCCACTTTGTCGACGAACGACGGCAGGAAGCGCTCGGCTTCGGCCATCGCCAGCGGACAAGTTGGGAACGAGACGCAGGCCATGGAGTTTTCACGCTGCGGCTTTACTGCATCCATCAAACCATGATCCTGTGCGAGCTTCTCAATCTTCGCTTTTTCGCTTTCCGGCACGCCCGCCACAATCAAGTTCTGGTTGGCGGTCAGACGGAAATCACCTTTATGGATCTTAGCAATTTCCAGCAGACCGGTTTTCAGCGGACGGTCCGGGTAATCCAGAATACGGCCATTCTCAATAAACAGCGTCAGGTGCCATTTCTTGTCGATACCTTTTACCCAGCCAATGCGGTCGCCGCGGCCGGTAAATTCGTACGGACGGATTGGCGCGAAGGTCATGCCCGCGCGACGTTCCACTTCCGCTTTGAACACATCAACGCCGACACGCTCAAGAGTGTATTTGGTTTTGGCGTTCTTTCTGTCGGTACGGTTACCCCAGTCGCGCTGAGTGGTCACCACCGCTTCGGCGACCGCCAGCGTATGCTCGAGCGGCAGGAAACCAAATTCGCTCGCGGTGCGGGCGTAGGTTTTCTTGTTGCCATGATCGATAGACAAACCGCCGCCCACCAGCAGGTTAAAGCCCACCAGTTTGCCGTTCTCCGCCACCGCGACAAAGTTCATGTCGTTGGCGTGCAGGTCGACGTCATTCTGTGGCGGAATAACCACCGTGGTTTTGAATTTACGCGGCAGGTACGTTTCACCGAGGATCGGCTCTTCGTCTGTGGTCGCGACTTTTTCCTGATCGTGCCAGATTTCAGCGTACGCGCGAGTACGCGGTAACAGATGTTCTGACAGTTTTTTTGCCCACTCGTACGCTTCCGCGTGCAGCTCAGACTCAATCGGGTTCGAGGTGCACAGCACGTTACGGTTGACGTCATTGGCGGTCGCCAGCGCGTCTAAGCCCACTTCATGCAGCATCTGGTGCGCCGGTTTAACGTTCTTTTTCAGAATGCCGTGAAACTGGAACGTCTGGCGGTTGGTCAGACGGATGCTGCCGTAAAGGGTGTTGTTTTCGGCAAACGTGTCGATCGACTGCCACTGTTTGGTGGTAATAATCCCACCCGGCAGACGGCAGCGCAGCATCATCGCATGGCGTGGCTCAAGCTTTTGCTCCGCGCGTTCAGCACGAATATCGCGATCATCCTGCTGATACATGCCGTGAAAACGGATCAGCAGAAAGTTATCGCCGTTGAAGCCGCCCGTCAGGCCGTCATGCAAATCTTCCGCGATGGTGCCACGCAGATAATTGCTCTCTTTCTTCAGACGCTCGGCGTCGGACAGCTTACCTTCGACCACTAAAGGGCCGGGATGTTTTTCGCTCATTAGTAGACATCTCGCTGATAACGGCGCTCAACGCGCAGCTCACTTAAATATTCATCCGCCGTTTCGGTATCCATCGCACCGAATTCGGCAATCACTTCCAGCAAAGCCTGCTCGACGTCTTTCGCCATGCGATTGGCGTCGCCGCAGACATAAATGTGGGCACCATCATTGATCCAGCGCCACAGCTCTGCGCCCTGTTCGCGGAGTTTGTCCTGTACGTAGACTTTTTCTTTTTGATCCCGGGACCAGGCCAGGTCGATTTTGGTCAGGACGCCTTCTTTAACATAGCGTTGCCACTCGACCTGATACAGGAAGTCGTCGGTGAAATGTGGGTTGCCGAAGAACAGCCAGTTTTTACCTTCCGCGCCGTCTGCGGCACGCTGCTGCATAAAGGCGCGGAACGGAGCAATGCCGGTGCCAGGGCCAATCATGATCACCGGCGTTTCCGGGTTCGCGGGCAGGCGGAAGTTGTCGTTATGTTCGATGAAGACGCGGATTTCACCGTCTTCTTCTACGCGGTCGGCGAGGAAACCGGATGCGCCACCGGTGCGTGCGCGGCCTTCGATATCAAAGCGCACGGCACCGACGGTGATGTGGACTTCGGTTTCGACTTCGGCCTGTGACGAGGCGATGGAATACAGGCGCGGCGTCAGCGGACGTAACAGGCCAATCAGGGCGTCGGCGTCTAACTGGGCTGGCGAGAAACGCACCATATCGACAATCGGCGTGGTCGCGGCGTAGTGCTGCAGTTTCGCTTTGTCGCCCACCAGCGGCAGCAGTGATTCGCTGCGAGTCAGGGTGGCGTAGTTTTCCACGATATTGGCGGTGTTCACCGTCAGCTCAGTGTGCCATTCCAGCGCTTCGCTCAGCGGCAGGGTCTGACCGTTAACGGTCACCAACTCATCGCCTTTCAGCCACACCAGCTCAGCCAGCTCTTTCACCAGCGCAGGATCGTTCTGATACCAGACGCCAAGCGCATCGCCCGGCTGATAGCGCAGACCGGAATCCGCCAGGTCGATTTCAATGTGGCGCACGTCTTTTTCAGAATCGCGACCGGTGATTTTCTGATTCACCGCAAGAGACGCGGTCAGCGGCGCTTCTTTGGTGTACGGGCTGGAGTGAACGTCATTCACCACGCCGGTTGCCGATGCGACGGCTTGGGCTGGCGTCTCTTTCGGCGCACGCGCTTTCAACACCTCGACGATGCGTTCGCGCCACTCTGCTGCCGCGGGCTGGTATTCAACATCGGTATCGACGCGATCCAGCAGGCGTTCTGCGCCAAGCTCAGCCAGCTTGCCATCAAAGTCTTTGCCCGACTGGCAGAAGAATTCGTAGGACGTATCGCCGAGGCCAAACACTGCAAACGCAGTGCCGTTAAGCTTCGGCGCTTTTTTCGAGAACAGGAACTTGTGCAGTGCCACGGCTTCTTCCGGCGGTTCGCCTTCACCCTGTGTGGACGTCACCACCACCAGCAGTTTTTCCTGGGCGATTTGTTTGAATTTGTAGTCGCCCGCGTTCACCAGTTTGACATTGAGTTTTGCCGCCAGCAGATCATCACGCAGCTGTTCAGCCACACGCCTGGCGTTGCCGGTTTGCGATGCAGAAATCAGGGTAATAGCTGGTGCTTCAACGACGGCAGGCGCGGCGGTCATCACGCTGCCCGGCTGCTGATTGAGCATGCCCCAGAAATAGCCAGAAACCCAGGCCAGCTGGGTCGGTGAAAGATCGGTGGTGGCCGCCTGCAGGCGTGCCAGTTGCTCCGGGTTCAGCGGAAGCAAAGCGTAAGGTGGGGCCTGTGTCGTCATGCGTCGTTATGTTCCAGTAGCAAAGCTGTTTTACATACAAAAACAGAAAAGAGAGTTCGATTCTGGTCAAGGTTAACGGTGGCAATAATAACCACTAAATAAGGGTTGGAAATAATAAATAACCAAATGAACTAACCGCTTTTAGTTGTCATAACTATCGGCAAAACAGGTTAATTAATTTCATGATTTATAAGTATTTTTTACGCCATCCCAGCCAGCGATTGCCCCCTCATCGTTAATGGCGGTTTTAGTTAATGCGAAAAAAGGCGCTTTGCTGTAAGATTCGCCGGTTTTTTCCGCATTTTCGAGAGTTAACAATGTCCACCACCCTGTTTAAAGATTTCATGTTTGAAGCTGCTCACCACCTGCCGCACGTGCCGGAAGGCCACAAGTGCGGTCGCCTGCACGGACACTCCTTTATGGTCCGTCTGGAAATTACCGGCGAGGTGGATCCGCACACGGGCTGGATCATGGATTTTGCCGAACTGAAAGCGGCGTTCAAACCGACCTATGATCGTCTCGATCACTATTATCTGAACGATATCCCGGGCCTCGAAAACCCGACCAGCGAAGTGCTGGCCAAGTGGATTTGGGATCAGATGAAGCCGTTGGTTCCGCTGCTGAGCGCCATCACCATCAAAGAAACCTGCACTGCTGGCTGTGTCTATCGCGGCGAGTGAAAATGGCGAAGTGTTGTTGATGAAAAATGCCCGGTATAAACCGGGCTTTTTGTTAGGCGATATTGAGGTATTTGTGGGTCTGCATCGACAAACGCCAGTTGCGGGCGATACAGGTTTCAATGCACAGACGCGTCGCGTCATCTTTCTGGCTGATAGGCTGCAGGGCGATAACGCGCTGCTTGTCGTCGCTCAGCGTCTCCAGCAGTTCGTCCAGCGCTTCGATGTCGCGCACGCGGCCAACCGGGTGTTTAATCTCATCAGCGCGATGCAGCGCCTGGGACAGCACTTCGTATCCACCCCGCATATTCACCTTCGGCGACACCGTCACCCATGTCGCGTGTGAACAACGCACGTCATGGGTACCGCTGGTTTCAATCTGGCAGCTGTAACCATTATGTTCGAGCAGCGACGTCAGCGGCGTTAAATCGTGAATGCACGGCTCGCCGCCGGTGATCACCACATGGCGCGCGGTCCATCCCTGACGGGTGATGGCGGTCAGCAAGTCTTCCGGCGTACCGGCGCCCCATTTGTCGCTCTCTTTGGTTTTCGCCAGAATGCTGAACAGAGACACTTCCCGATCTTCAAGCATGTCCCAGGTATGTTTGGTATCACACCACGCACAGCCAACCGGGCATCCCTGCAGTCGAATAAAAATGGCGGGAACGCCGGTGAAGTAACCCTCGCCTTGCAGGGTCTGGAACATTTCGTTAATCGGGTACTGCATAGTCATCTCTAAGAAGGGAGTAAAGAGTAAGTATCGCAGATTTGGCGCGCCACGGCGAGACAAGCAGCTGCCCCGCCACGTTTTCCAGGCAATAAAAAACCCGCCGAAGCGGGTTTTTTTAGAGTAAAGCGACAGTAATGAATTACTGACCTTTGATCTCTTTCAGACCGTTGTACGGTGCTTTTTCACCCAGTGCTTCTTCGATACGAATCAGCTGGTTGTATTTAGCAACGCGGTCAGAACGGCTCATGGAACCGGTTTTGATCTGGCCTGCAGCAGTACCAACCGCCAGGTCAGCGATGGTTGCATCTTCAGTTTCACCGGAACGGTGAGAGATAACTGCAGTGTAGCCAGCATCTTTAGCCATCTTGATTGCAGCCAGAGTTTCGGTCAGAGAACCGATCTGGTTGAATTTGATCAGGATGGAGTTAACGATGCCTTTGTCGATGCCTTCTTTCAGGATCTTGGTGTTGGTTACGAACAGATCGTCACCAACCAGCTGGATTTTGTCGCCCAGCACTTTGGTCTGGTATGCGAAACCATCCCAATCAGATTCGTCCAGACCATCTTCGATGGAAACGATCGGATACTGCTTGGTCAGATCTTCCAGGAAGTGGGTGAATTCTTCGGAGGTGAATGCTTTGTTGCCTTCGCCAGCCAGAACGTATTTACCGTCTTTGTAGAATTCAGAAGCAGCACAGTCCATCGCCAGAGTGATGTCTTTGCCCAGCTCGTAGCCCGCTGCTTTAACTGCTTCAGCGATTACAGCCAGTGCTTCAGCGTTGGAACCCAGGTTTGGCGCATAGCCACCTTCGTCACCAACTGCAGTGTTCATACCTTTAGCTTTCAGAACTTTAGCCAGGTTATGGAACACTTCAGAACCCATACGAACGGCTTCTTTCAGGGATTTCGCGCCAACTGGCTGAATCATGAATTCCTGAATATCCACGTTGTTGTCTGCGTGCTCACCACCGTTGATGATGTTCATCATCGGAACCGGCATGGAGTATTTGCCTGGGGTGCCGTTCAGTTCAGCGATGTGTTCGAACAGCGGCTGACCTTTAGAAGCTGCAGCAGCTTTGGCGTTAGCCAGAGACACAGCCAGGATCGCGTTAGCGCCGAAGTTAGATTTGTTTTCAGTACCGTCCAGATCGATCATGATCTTGTCGATGCCAGCCTGATCTTTGGCATCTTTGCCAAGGATAGCCTGAGCGATTGGGCCGTTTACAGCACCAACAGCTTTCAGTACGCCTTTACCCAAATAGCGGGATTTATCGCCATCGCGCAGCTCCAGAGCTTCGCGGGAACCAGTAGATGCACCTGATGGCGCAGCTGCCATACCGACGAAACCACCTTCCAGGTGTACTTCGGCTTCAACAGTCGGGTTACCACGGGAGTCGATGATTTCACGACCGATGACTTTAACGATTTTGGACATTAGGTTTTCCTCAGTACAAGTTAAACTAAAACTCCAGACAAACAACGCCCCAAATCAGGGGCGCTGCCGTTCTAACTTTTTTACTTCGCCTGACGCTTCTGGTAATCGCTAGCGGCTTTCACAAAGCCTGCAAACAGCGGATGCCCATCACGCGGCGTAGAAGTAAATTCCGGATGGAACTGACAGGCAACGAACCATGGATGATTCGGAACCTCGATGATCTCGACCAACTGATCATCCCCGGAACGGCCTGCAATACGCAGGCCCGCAGCTTCAATCTGTTTCAACAGCATATTGTTGACTTCATAGCGGTGACGGTGACGCTCGGTGATGGTCTCATCGCCGTACATCTTGCGAACCAGGCTGTCGTCGCTGAGCTGGCAGGCCTGGGCCCCCAGACGCATTGTGCCGCCGAGATCACTTTTCTCAGTACGCACTTCGACATTCCCGTTTTCATCACGCCATTCGGTGATAAGGGCCACAACCGGGTACTTACAGTCTGGCACAAATTCCGTTGAGTTGGCGTTTTCCATCCCGACTACGTTACGAGCGAACTCGATCAACGCAACCTGCATACCCAGGCAGATGCCCAAATAAGGAATATTGTTTTCACGCGCAAAGCGTGCGGTGGCAATTTTGCCTTCAACACCGCGGTAGCCGAAGCCGCCAGGGATCAGAATAGCATCAAGGCCTTTCAGAATTTCGACACCACGTGTTTCAACATCTTGCGAATCGATAAGCTTGATGTTGACGGTAACGCGGTTTTTCAGGCCACCGTGTTTCAGCGCTTCGATAACTGACTTATAGGCGTCCGGCAGTTCAATGTACTTGCCGACCATACCGATAGTCACTTCGCCTGCCGGGTTAGCTTCTTCGTAGATAACCTGTTCCCATTCTGACAGATTAGCTTCCGGACAGTTCAAGCTGAATCGTTTACAAATATAATCGTCCAGACCCTGTGATTTCAACAGGCCTGGGATTTTATAAATGGAATCGACGTCTTTCAGAGAAATGACAGCCTTTTCAGGAACGTTACAGAACAAAGCGATTTTCGCACGTTCGTTGGCCGGAACGGCACGATCGGAACGACAAATCAGAATATCCGGCTGAATACCGATGGAGAGCAGCTCTTTTACAGAGTGCTGAGTCGGTTTGGTTTTCACTTCACCCGCAGCGGCCATGTATGGCACCAGGGTCAGGTGCATAAACAGCGTGTTCTCACGGCCCACTTCAACGGCCAGCTGGCGAATCGCTTCGAGGAACGGCAGGGATTCGATGTCACCGACAGTACCACCGACTTCAACCAGCACGACGTCGTGGCCTTCGGCCCCGGCGATGACGCGCTCTTTGATGGCGTTAGTGATATGCGGGATAACCTGAACGGTCGCGCCCAGATAGTCGCCACGGCGCTCTTTACGCAGAACGTCAGAGTAGATACGGCCAGTGGTGAAGTTGTTACGACGCGTCATTTTAGTGCGAATGAAACGCTCGTAGTGGCCCAGGTCCAGGTCGGTTTCAGCGCCGTCTTCGGTAACGAACACTTCCCCGTGTTGGATAGGACTCATGGTCCCCGGATCGACGTTGATATACGGATCCAGTTTCATCATGGTCACGTTAAGGCCACGGGCTTCTAGAATGGCTGCGAGGGATGCGGCTGCAATGCCTTTACCCAGAGAGGATACGACCCCGCCGGTCACAAAAATATAGTTCGTTGTCATGCTGAACCTGAGAAGTTAGGTTGGAATGATGGAATAACCAAGACGGGAAAGTAGTATACCCGAACACGGCGAGTGCCACAAACATTCATTCTCCGTCTCCATTCCAGGCCCAGACAAACATAAGGAGTGAGAAAATAGCCCCTTTTGGGTAAATGTTTTTGACGTAAATCAAGCGCTTGTCATTTTAAAAATCACACAAATAGCGCTTGATCGCAAAAAACTGTTAGAGATCAGATTCCTGCCGTTTTACCTCTTGCCATACACTTTCCATCGCTTGCAGGTCGATCCCGGTCATTTCAAGGCCTCGCTCGGCAACAATCCTTTCCACTTCGCGGAAACGACGCTCAAATTTGAGGTTCGCTTTTTGCAGCGCAACTTCGGCTTTGACCCCTAAATGACGCGATAAATTGACCGTCGCAAACAGCAGGTCACCCATTTCCTCTTCGACCTTTGCTTCGTCGACGACTGCCTGCTTAGCCTCATGCATCACTTCGTCGATTTCTTCGTAGACTTTGTCGAGTACCGGACCCAACGTGGTCCAGTCAAAACCGACCGTCGACACGCGTTTCTGGATTTTATGGGAACGCATCAACGCGGGCAGGCTGTGCGGAATGTCGTCGAGCGCTGAATGCTGCGATTTCTCCGCCCGCTCGGCGGTTTTGATTTGTTCCCAGCGCGCCAGCACTTCAGTGCTGTTCGCGGCGGTAGCATCTGCAAAAATGTGTGGATGGCGGCGCTCCAGCTTGTCGCTGATGGCGGCACAGATATCGTTGAAATCAAAGCGCCCTTCTTCCTGCGCCATTTGCGCATAAAACACCACCTGGAACAGCAGGTCGCCGAGCTCTCCGCGCAGATCGTCAAAATCTTCACGGCTGATGGCGTCCAGCACTTCGTAGGTTTCTTCGAGGGTGTAAGGTGCAATGGTCGCGAAAGTCTGCTCTTTGTCCCACGGACACCCGGTTTCCGGGTCACGCAGGCGTTTCATGATGCCGAGCAGGCGGTCGATTTGAGTCATGGTAAATCCTTGAAAGTAGGTCCGGCAAAAAATACGCCGCCGGACATTACGTATGACGTCCGGCGGCGCAGATTGCAAAAAAATTAACCGCCGTGCAAACGACGCGCGTCTATCACGTCCGGCACCTGATTCAGTTTACCGAGCACGCGGCCCAGCACCTGCAGGTTGTAGATTTCGATGGTCATGTCGATGGTGGCGAGCTGCTGTTTGGTGTCGCTGCGACTCGCCACGCCAAGCACGTTGACCTTCTCGTTAGCGAGGATGGTAGTGATATCACGCAGCAGGCCGCTGCGGTCGTTAGCCTGCACGCGCACCACCAGCGAGTAGCCTGCCGAATAGCTTTCCCCCCAGACCGCATCGACGATGCGTTCCGGCGCGTGAGATTGCAGTTCCACCAGCTGATCGCAGTCGGCACGGTGCACGGAAATCCCGCGCCCCTGGGTGATAAAGCCGACAATCTCGTCGCCCGGAATGGGCTGGCAGCAGCGCGCAATGTGATGCATCAGATTGCCAACGCCTTCAACCACCACGCGGCCGTCATCTTTTTTGCGGCTATGCGGGTTATAGGTTTTCTGCTGCAGTTGCTTCAGCGCGGCGGCATCCTGTTCGGCGGCACTCGGCTTGTTAAACTGCGACTGCAGGAAATTCACCATCTGGTTGAGGCGGATATCGCCCCCGCCAATGGCCGCCAGCAGTTCGTCGAGATCGTTGAAGTTGTAGCGCGGCAGCAGTTGCTTTTCCGCTTCCTTCAGGCTGATCCCGAGATGTGCCAGTTCGTCGTCGAGGATCTGACGCCCGGCGAGGATGTTTTTGTCGCGATCCTGTTTGCGGAACCAGGCGTGAATTTTTGAACGTCCGCGGCTGGTCGTGACGTAGCCCAGGTTCGGGTTCAGCCAGTCGCGGCTCGGGTTCGGTTGCTTCTGGGTGATGATTTCAATCTGATCGCCCATTTGCAGCTGATAGGTAAACGGCACGATGCGACCGCCGATTTTCGCGCCGATGCAGCGATGCCCCACATCACTGTGGATGTGGTAGGCAAAGTCGAGCGGTGTAGAGCCTGCGGGCAGGTCAACCACATCGCCTTTCGGTGTAAACACGTACACCCGGTCGTCGAACACCTGGCTGCGCAGCTCGTCGAGCATTTCGCCTGAATCGGCCATCTCTTCCTGCCACGCAATCAGCTTACGCAGCCAGGCAATACGGTCTTCGTGACCGCGCGCACCGCTGGACGCCGCGCCCTCTTTATATTTCCAGTGCGCCGCCACGCCGAGCTCAGACTCTTCATGCATCTGGCGCGTACGGATTTGAATCTCCACCGTTTTCCCACCGGGGCCTAACACCACAGTGTGAATCGACTGATAGCCGTTCGGTTTCGGGTTCGCCACGTAATCGTCGAACTCATCCGGCAGATGCCGGAAAAGGGTATGGACGATGCCGAGTGCAGCGTAACAGTCCTGCAAACGTTCGGCGACGATACGCACCGCGCGCACATCGAACAGCTCGTCAAACGCCAGATGCTTCTTCTGCATTTTGCGCCAGATGCTGTAGATGTGTTTCGGTCGGCCGTACACTTCCGCCTTCACGCCCTCTTCTTTGATTGAGGCGCGCAGCGTGCCGACGAACTCATCGATGTAATGTTCGCGATCAATACGGCGTTCGTGCAGCAGTTTGGCAATGCGCTTGTATTCCGCGGGATGCAGATAGCGGAAGCAGTAATCTTCCAGCTCCCATTTCAGTTGACCAATACCGAGCCGGTTGGCCAGCGGGGCGTAGATATTGGTACATTCTTTCGCCGCCAGCACGCGTTCATCTTCAGGCGCATCTTTCACTTCACGCAGGTGCGCAATGCGCTCGGCAAGCTTGATGACCACGCAGCGGAAATCGTCGACCATCGCCAGCAACATGCGGCGAACGTTATCGACCTGTTCGGAAGAGACGGAATCGTTATGGGTGGCTTTCAGCTGGCGAATGGCGGCCATATCGCGCACGCCGTGGATAAGCGTGACGATAGATTTACCGGCGCTCTCCTCCAGCTTTTCTTCGCTAACCACGTCGCTCACCACCAGCGGGAACAACAGCGCCGCCCGCAGTGAATCAATATCCATGTTCAGCATAGAGAGGATTTCGACCATCTCAACGCCGCGCCACAGCAGCAGCCCGGCGTCAGGATGATCCAGGGTTTGTTCGCGACAATAGGTCCATGTCTCGGCTAAGCGCTCACACGACTGCTGGCTGGAAATTCCCAGGCTTGCTATCCATTTAATCGGATCAAACTCACCAGCTTTATTGAGATGTGCACTGCGTACCGCAACCATTGTCCTCTCCTTTAGGGACTGGGCCTGTCGCATTCGACAAGCCTTGATTCATGATTTGTGCTCGAACAGCACTATCGACTCCAGGTGCCCAGTGTGCGGGAACATGTCGAGCATTGCCAGACGCTGAATTTGATAGCCCGCCGCCAGCAACACTGCGCTATCGCGCGCCAGCGTCGCCGGATTACAGGATACATACACCACCCGAGCGGGGGCTAATTTTACGACATGCTGCATCACGCCCGGTGCGCCCGCGCGCGCAGGATCGAGTAAAACTTTGTCAAAACCGTTTTTCGCCCAGGTCTGCAGGGTGACGTCTTCTTCAAGATTTTCGTGGAAAAAGGTCACATTGTGCAGGTTATTCTGTTTTGCGTTCTGCTGGCCTTTCTCAACCAGTGCGGGCACACCTTCCACGCCCACCACGCTTGCCGCGCGTTTTGCCAGCGGCAGCGTAAAGTTGCCCATCCCACAAAACAGATCCAAAACGCGGTCCTGGGGCTGAACATCCAGCCACGCCAGCGCCGTTTCGACCATCCGCTGATTCACGCCGTCGTTGACCTGAATAAAATCGCGCGGACTGAACGTTAAGCGTAGCCCGTCTGAACTGTACCAGGGCAATTCGCCGCTAACGTGTTCAACGTTATCGCTTTGTGGTGCCAGCCACAGGGCCAACGGGTGTGAATGCGAAAACTGTTCCAGTTTTGCTTTATCGGCCGCCGAAAGCGGCGCGGTATGGCGTAACACCATCAGAGGACCGTTATCAGCCAGCACCAGCTCGACGTGCCCTAAGTGACGGACAGCCGAAAGCGACGCCAGGCAGTCGCGCACCGCAGGCAGCAGTGCCTCAAGAGTGGGCACCAGCACAGGGCATTGCGTGACCTCGACGATATCGTTCGAGCCCGCCTTGCGAAAACCCATCTGCAAATGCTGGGTCTTCGGTTGATAATTCACGCTCAGACGCGCGCGGCGGCGATAGCCCCACGGCGACGCAGAGAGAATTTCATCTACGTCATGTTTCATCATGCGCGCTAACGCCGCCTGCTTGCTGCGCTGTTGCAGCGCGACGCTGGCATGTTGCTGCTGACAGCCACCACATACGCCAAAGTGCTGGCAGCGCGGCTTCTCGCGTTCAGGGCTGTCGTTCAGTCGACGTTTTACCTGTCCTCGCGCATACTGTTTTTTATCTTCGGTGATGCGAATTTCAGCGCTCTCAGCGGGCAACAACCCGTTGATAAACAGTGTTTTCCCGTTATGGCGCGCCACCCCTTGGCCGAAAGGGTCAAGGTCGCTCACCGTCACGGTTATGATCTCGCGCGTCGTCACGCGGCGTTTTGCAGAGTAGAATTGCGCCATTCAGAGATTTTTCTCAAACAAAGTATGTTAACCCTGATTCTCCCATAACGGACCTCCATGACCAACTACAGCCTGCGTGCGCGCATGATGATCCTGATTCTGGCTCCAACCGTCCTGATCGGTTTGCTGCTCAGCATCTTCTTTGTCGTTCACCGCTACCACGATCTGCAGCGTCAGCTGGAAGACGCCGGGGCCAGCATCATTGAGCCGCTCGCGGTCTCCAGTGAATATGGCATGAACTTACAAAACCGGGAGTCAATAGGACAGCTCATTAGCGTCCTGCACCGCCGACATTCTGACATCGTGCGGGCCATTTCGGTGTATGACGAGCACAACCGGCTGTTCGTTACGTCCAACTACCACCTTGATCCGAGCGAGCTGCAACTGCCGAAGGGCGTGCCGATCCCAAACCGCCTCAGCGTATCGCGCAGCGGCGATACCATGATCCTGCGCACGCCCATTCTCTCCGAAAGTTATTCCCCGGATGAATCGCCGACCTCGGAAGCCAAAACGCCAATCAATACGCTCGGTTATGTGGCGCTGGAGCTCGATCTGCGCTCCGTGCGGCTACAACAGTACAAAGAGATTTTCATCTCCAGTGTGATGATGCTGTTCTGTATCGGTATTGCGCTGATTTTCGGCTGGCGTCTGATGCGCGACGTCACCGGACCGATTCGCAACATGGTGAACACCGTGGACCGTATTCGTCGCGGACAGCTCGACAGCCGGGTGGAAGGCTTCATGCTCGGCGAACTCGATATGCTCAAGAACGGCATCAACTCAATGGCGATGTCGCTGGCGGCCTATCACGAAGAAATGCAGCACAATGTCGACCAGGCGACCTCCGATTTGCGTGAAACGCTCGAGCAGATGGAAATCCAGAACGTCGAGCTCGACCTGGCGAAGAAGCGTGCCCAGGAAGCGGCGCGTATTAAATCAGAATTCCTCGCCAATATGTCCCACGAACTTCGCACCCCACTCAACGGCGTGATTGGATTTACCCGACTGACGCTCAAAACCGACCTCAATTCGACCCAGCGCGATCACCTCAATACCATTGAGCGCTCGGCGAACAACCTGCTGGCCATTATCAACGACGTGCTGGACTTCTCTAAGCTTGAAGCCGGTAAACTGGTTCTGGAAAGCATTCCGTTCCCGCTGCGTAATTCGCTGGATGAAGTGGTGACGTTGCTCGCCCATTCGGCCCATGATAAAGGGCTTGAGCTGACGCTGAACATCAAAAGCGACGTGCCGGATAACGTCATTGGCGATCCGCTGCGACTGCAGCAGGTCATTACCAATCTGGTCGGAAACGCGATTAAATTTACCGAAAACGGCAACATTGACGTACTGGTAGAAAAACGCGCGCTGAGCAACACCAAAGTGCAAATTGAAGTGCAGATCCGCGACACTGGCATCGGCATCCCGGAGCGCGATCAGTCGCGTCTTTTCCAGGCCTTCCGCCAGGCAGATGCCAGCATTTCGCGTCGTCACGGCGGGACCGGTCTGGGTCTGGTGATCACCCAGCGTTTGGTGAAAGAAATGGGCGGCGATATTTCCTTCCACAGTCAGCCAAATCGCGGCTCAACCTTCTGGTTCCATATCAATCTGGATCTCAATCCGAACGTGGTATCCGAAAGCCTGACCACCGCCTGCCTCGCAGGTAAACGTCTGGCTTATGTCGAAGCCAACGCCTCCGCCGCGCAATGCACGCTGGATATTCTGGCGACGACGCCGCTGGAGGTGGTGTACAGCCCGACCTTCTCGGCGCTGCCGGATGACCGTTACGATATTCTGTTGATTGCGGTGCCGGTATCAATGCGCGATTTAACCCTGCACGCCGATAAGCTCGAACAGGCCTATGGCATGACCGACTTCCTGCTGCTGGCGCTGCCGTGTCACGCGCAGGTCGATGCTGAACAGCTCAAACAGAACGGCGCGGCAGCTTGTCTGCTGAAACCGCTAACCTCTACCCGCCTGCTGCCTGCGCTGACGGAATACTGCCGCGTTAATCAGACCCTGACGATACCCAACAGTCAGGCCACGCGTCTGGGAATGACGGTGATGGCGGTGGATGATAATCCGGCGAACCTGAAACTTATCGGCGCGCTGCTTGAAGACCAGGTGCAGAACGTTGAGCTGTGTGACAGCGGTCAGGAGGCGATCAACCGTGCCAAACAGATGCAGTTTGACCTGATATTGATGGATATCCAGATGCCGGATATGGACGGCATTCGCGCCTGCGAACTGATTCACCAGCTGCCACATCAGCAGCAAACGCCAGTGATAGCAGTGACTGCCCATGCCATGGCCGGGCAAAAGGAAAAGCTGTTGAGCGCCGGGATGAACGACTATCTGGCGAAGCCTATCGAAGAGAGCAAGCTGCGCAATCTGCTGCTGCGCTACAAGCCTGGGCTGAGCATGCCGCAGCCTGAAGTGAGCGAACCGCACCCGCCGGTGAACCTGAATACGACCCTCGACTGGTCGCTGGCGCTGCGTCAGGCGGCCAATAAGCAAAATCTGGCGCGAGACATGCTGCATATGCTGATCGATTTCCTGCCGGAAATTCGCAATAAAGTGGAAGAGCAACTGGTCGGTGAGAAGCCGGAAGATTTAGTCGACGCGATTCATAAGCTGCATGGCAGCTGTGGTTATAGCGGTGTACCGCGGTTAAAGAATCTGTGTCATTTGATAGAAGGCCAACTGCGCGGCGGCGTTTCGCCAGACGAGCTTGAACCCGAGTTGCTTGAGCTGCTGGACGAGATGGATAACGTGGCAAGGGAAGCGAAATTGATTTTGGGGTGATGGAGCACGCTGATGCCCTCTCCCCGACCCTCTCCCTAAGGGAGAGGGTTAGGGTGAGAACCGTTTACCGATCTCCAACACCGCCGCAACATTTCGCGCCGTACGGCGCACATTCTCCTTGGCATTCGCCAGCGCATCGTCCAACGTACAAATGCTGTAGATAACGCTGAACACCGCATCCAGCCCGTGCTGATGCACAACCTCGGCGTCCTCCGTCAAACTCCCGGCAATAGCAATCACCGGGATATTAAAACGCTTCGCCACCCGCGCGACGCCGACGGGCACTTTACCGTGTACGGTCTGGCTGTCGATTCGCCCTTCGCCGGTGATCACCCAATCCGCGTCTTTCACGGTATCAGCCAGATACAGCGCGTCAGTCACGATCTCAATTCCCGGCCGCAGCGTCGCGCCACAGAAAGCGAACAGCCCTGCCCCCATTCCACCTGCGGCACCACCGCCTTCCAGATTGAGCACCTGAATATCTAAATCACGTTCGATAAGCGTGGCATAGCGCAATAGGGCCTCGTCCAGCCGCGTGATCATCGCTTCCGTCGCGCCTTTTTGTGGACCAAATACCGCCGTCGCGCCCTCTTTGCCGGTCAGCGGGTTGGTCACGTCACAGGCGACCTCAATCTGGCAATTCGCCAGACGCGGATCCAGCCCGCTGATATCAATCCTTTCAAGCTGCTCCAGGCCTTCCCCGCCGGGCGGGATCTGCTGGTCATTTCGCGTCAGCAGTTTTGCACCCAGCGCCTGCACCATGCCTGCGCCGCCGTCATTGGTGGCGCTACCGCCAAGGCCGATGATTATCTGCGTCACGCCCGCGTCCAGTGCATGACCAATCAACTCACCGGTTCCCCATGACGTCGTTTTTAGCGGGTTCCGCTTTTCCACCGGGACGCTTTCCAGCCCGCTGGCGGCCGCCATTTCGATAAACGCCGACTGCTCATCGCCGGATATTCCGTAGAAAGCCTGAACCGGAAAACCCAGCGGGCCGGTCACATCTACTGTAATCACGCGCCCCTGCGTGGCCGCCACCATCGCCTCCACGGTGCCTTCCCCGCCGTCGGCGAGCGGAATTTTCACGTATTCCGCCTCAGGGAAAATCTCCCTGAAACCCGCCTCAATCGCGCAGGCAACCTCCAGCGCACTCAGGCTCTCCTTGTACGAATCCGGGGCAATCACGATTTTCATAGGTTGTCCTTACGGGGTGACGGCATCAGTTTTATTATCGCACCATGCATGGGCGCTTGTTATCAAACGTCCAGCCAGGGATCAGATACTGCATTCCCATCGCGTCATCACGCGCGCCGAGCCCGTGCTTCTGATACAGCTCATGAGCTTGCATCACGCGGTCCATGTCCAGTTCGACGCCCAGACCCGGCGTCGACGGTACCTGCACCATGCCGCCTTTGATTTCAAACGGTTGCTTCGTTAGACGCTGATTCCCCTCCTGCCAGATCCAGTGGGTATCAATGGCGGTGACTTTGCCCGGTGCGGCGGCCGCGACGTGGGTGAACATCGCCAGCGAAATATCGAAATGGTTGTTAGAGTGCGAGCCCCAGGTGAGACCAAACTCGTGGCACATTTGCGCCACGCGTACCGACCCCTGCATGGTCCAGAAGTGCGGGTCCGCCAGCGGAATATCCACCGACTGTAGCGAAAGCGTGTGGCCCATCTGCCGCCAGTCGGTGGCAATCATGTTGGTGGCGGTCGGCAGCCCAGTGGCGCGACGGAATTCAGCCATCACTTCCCGGCCAGAAAAGCCCTGCTCAGCACCGCACGGATCTTCCGCATACGCCAGCACGTTGCGCAGCTGCTTACCAATATCGATGGCTTCATCCAGCGACCATGCGCCGTTCGGATCAAGGGTGACGCGCGCCTGTGGGAAGCGTTTTGCCAGAGCCGTCACCGCTTCCGCTTCATCTTCACCGCTCAATACGCCGCCTTTGAGCTTGAAGTCGTTAAAGCCATATTTTTCATACGCGGCTTCCGCCAGACGCACTACCGCATCCGGAGTCATCGCTTCGTCGTGGCGTACGCGATACCAGTCGCATTTGTCATCCGGCTGGCTCTGGTACGGTAGCGGCGTGCGTTTGCGATCCCCGACAAAGAACAGGTAGCCCAGCATTTCCACTTCATTGCGCTGCTGACCATCGCCCAGCAGCGAGGCCACGTTTACGCCCAGGTGCTGGCCGAGCAAATCGAGCATCGCCGCTTCAATGCCCGTCACCACATGAATGGTGGTGCGCAGGTCGAACGTTTGCAGACCACGCCCGCCCGAATCACGATCGGCAAAGGCGTTACGCACCGCGGTCAGCACATTTTTGTATTCGCCGAGGGTTTTGCCCACCACCAGCGCCGCCGCATCTTCCAGGGTTTTACGGATTTTTTCACCGCCCGGAATTTCACCCACCCCGGTGTGACCAGCGTTGTCTTGAATCATCACAATATTGCGGGTGAAGAACGGCGCATGGGCACCGCTCAGATTCATCAGCATGCTGTCGTGCCCGGCAACGGGGATCACCTGCATGGAGGTCACTACTGGCGTTGAATGTTGAATCGTCATCGTGCAATCCTTTTATTGAGTGCGACCGAAAACGGGGCGTTTACGATCGAATGTCCAGCCGGGGATCAGGTACTGCATCGGCACCGCGTCATTGCGTGAACCGCCTGGCAGCCGTTTGTACGCCTCATGCGCTTTTTCCACCTGCGCCCAGTCGAGCGTCACGCCGAGCCCTGGTGCGTCCGGCACTGCGATTTTTCCGTTCTCAATTTGCAACGGATTTTGGGTGAGTCTGGCATCGCCTTCCTGCCAGATCCAGTGTGTATCAATGGCCGTCGGCTTACCAGGGGCCGCCGCCCCGACGTGGGTAAACATCGCCAGTGAAATATCGAAGTGGTTATTCGAATGACAGCCCCAGGTCAGACCCCAGTCGTCGCATAGCTGCGCCACGCGTACCGCGCCAGAGAGCGTCCAGAAATGCGGGTCCGCCAGCGGGATATCCACCGCGTTGAGCATCACCGCATGGCCCATTTCGCGCCAGTTCGTGGCAATCATGTTAGTGGCTACCGGCAGGCCAGTCGCACGACGAAACTCCGCCATCACTTCTCGTCCGGAAAAACCCTGCTCCGCACCACACGGATCTTCCGCGTAGGTCAGCACGTTCTGTAAGTCTTTGCACAGCGCGATGGCTTCATCGAGCAGCCATGCGCCATTGGGGTCAACGGTGATGCGCGCGTCCGGGAAACGTTTTTTCAGCATTCGCGCGGCGTCGATTTCCTGTTCCCCTGCCAAAACGCCGCCTTTCAGTTTGAAATCTTTGAAGCCGTAACGGTCTTGTGCGGCCTCCGCCAGCCTGACCACCGCATCTGAAGAAAGCGCTTCCTGATGGCGCAAGTGATACCAGTCGTGGCCATCACGCCGCCCTTCAGAGTATGGCAAATCGGTTTTGTTGCGATCGCCCACGTAGAACAGATAGCCGAGCACCGTGACCGCATCACGCTGTTTACCCGGCCCCAGTAATTCGCACACCGGTACGTTCAGCGCCTGGCCGAGTAAATCCAGCAACGCCGCTTCCAGCGCCGCCACCGCATTAACCTTGAGCTCGAAGGTCCAGGCACCTTTGGCGAAGGTATCAAAATCGGCGGCCTGATTTCCTTTATGAACCTGCTGCACCACGCGGTTCATACGGGCGACTTCCTGTCCCACTACCTGCGGGATGGCATCCACCAGCGTCTGGTAAATCACGTCTCCGCCGGGCGCTTCACCCACACCGGTATGCCCGGCGTTGTCGGTCAGCACCACAATGTTACGGGTGAAGTACGCATGGTGCGCGCCGCCAATGTTCAGCAGCATGCTGTCCTGCGCCGCCACCGGGATCACCTTCATGTCAGAAATGACAGGGCTTGCCTGAGTATTCATAACGCACGCTCCGCTGTCGGTTTCAGCTCAATTCGTTTGATATCGCCGACCAGCACCAGATAGCTCAGTACCGCAATCAGCGCATGAATGCCGACGTAAATCAGCGCCCAGTTAAACGAGCCGGTGGTCGCCACGATATAGCCAATGGCAATTGGCGTAACGATGCCGGAGATGTTGCCGAACATGTTGAACAAGCCGCCGCTGAGACCGCTGATTTCCTTCGGTGCGGTATCGGCCATGACCGCCCAGCCCAGCGCACCGATGCCTTTGCCGAAGAAAGCCATCGCCATAAAGCCGATGATCATCCATTCCGCGTCGACGTAGTTACAGAACACCATGGTCATCGACAGCAGCATTCCGAGTACGATTGGCGTTTTACGCGCCACGTTGAGCGAACCCGTTTTGCGCATCAGCCAGTCGGATATGATCCCGCCCAACACGCCACCGATAAAGCCACATACCGCCGGAACAGATGCCACAAAGCCCGCTTTCAGAATCGACATGCCGCGCGCCTGCACCAGATACACCGGGAACCAGGTGATAAAGAAGTAAGTCAGCGCGTTGATGCAGTACTGGCCGAGGTACACGCCAATCATCATGCGTGACCCAACCAGCTGTTTAACCTGCGCCCATTTCTCGCGCATCGGCACCTGCTGCTTCGTTGTTTTCGTCTGATCCATGTTGATCAGCGCCCCGCCTTCGGCGATGTAATCCAGTTCTTTTTGGTTCACGCCAGGATGCTGGTTAGGTTCGTGGATCATTTTCAGCCACAGGAAACTGATGACGATCCCCAGTCCACCCATAAAGAAGAACACGTGCGACCAGCCCACTTCATGCGTCAGCCAGCCCATGATGGGCGCAAAGATGACCGTGGCGAAGTACTGGGCGGAGTTGAATATCGCAACCGCCGTGCCCCTCTCCTGCGCCGGGAACCACGCGGCGACGATGCGGCTGTTGCCCGGGAAAGAGGGAGCTTCAGCCAGACCGACCATAAAGCGCAGGGTGAACAGCGCGACAATGATGCCAAAGCCGTGGAAGATATCGACGAATCCCTGTAACAGGGTGAACATTGACCAGGTGAAAATCGACCAGAAGTAGACGCGTTTAGAACCAAAGCGGTCGAGCAGCCAGCCGCCTGGGATTTGGCCAATGACATAGGCCCATGAAAACGCGGAGAAAACGTAGCCCATACCGACCGGATCCAGACCAATATCTTTGGCCATCTCTGACCCGGCAATTGAGAGCGTGGCGCGGTCGCCATAGTTGAACGAGGTGACGATAAACAGCATCACCACAATCCAGTAGCGCGCGTTAGTCCGCTTTTCAGCGGCCGCCGTGGCGTGACTTAGTGAACTCATTGTTGTACTCCTGAGGCTTCCCTCATTCTGAACAACGTAACCTGTAGGGTAATCAGAATGACGTTTGTTTTTATGGCGACGTTGCTCTTTGGCACGCCACGTTTTATTCACCGACAGGAGAAGTATAAAAACGCGTCAACGATGGCTCACCGTGCATAAACACAGCATTCCGGAGAAGATAAAAGGTGTTTTGGGGCTTATGCCCAGGAGGATGGGGGCTGGTTCACGTATTCAGGAATAGATGGCGCGTTTTGCCCTTCGGCTGAAGGGCAAAGGGATCAGCTGAGCAGCGTGGCCCAGTGTTCAACCCACGGATTTGAGACCGTTTCGGGTTCAGGATCTTCACTGGCGTCGATCAGCAGCATTTCACCGATACGCTGTGCGCCCTGCTCTTGCAACAACGTGTCGAAGCGCTTGCCGCCGCCGCAGAAATGCGAGTAAGTGCTGTCACCGAGGGCGATAATGCCGTAGCGGAGATGCGGCTGGTACATGTCGAGAATGCCCTGATACAGCGGCACAATGCTGTCCGGCAGGTCGCCCTGGCCAGTCGTTGAGGTGACCACCAGCGCATATTTCCCCTGGTAAGACTCCCAGTCGCTGACTTCAGGATCTTCAAACACCTGCGCGTTGTGGCCCTGCGCCGTGAGGATCGTCTGTGCTTCTTCCGCCACCAGCAGTGCGTTTCCGTACATGGTGCCCACAAAAATGCCTACTTCCGCCATTTCTTTTCTCCCTGAATCATTCAGTTATGAGGTCATCCTGACCGTTGTCCGGCGTAAACTCAACCCTTTCAACGTCGGGGAGAAGACCACGCCAACCGAAATGTGACATTGCCTGCATCCAGACATCATCAAGGCTCGCACGGATAACCAGCGGCTCGCCGGTGAACGGGTGCGTAAGATGCAATTCGCTGGCGTGCAGCATTAAACGATCGCAGCCGAAGTTTTCCGCCGCGCTGCGGTTCTGGCGCAAATCGCCGTGTTTGCTGTCGCCGAGGATCGGGTGACGCAGATGGCTCATGTGGCGGCGCAACTGATGCTTACGGCCTGTTTTCGGTTCCAGTTCTACCAGACCATAGCGCGTCGTCGGATAACGCCCGGTCGGCACCGGCATTTCAACCGTCGCCAGACCGCGATAGTGCGTCACTGCAGGCTGGGCTTCTTTGTCATCACGGGCAAATTTATCCGCGATCTTGTCCAGTTCTTCCACCAGCGGGTAGTCGAGCAATTCCTCTTCCATCAGCCAGCCGCGCACGATGGCGTGGTAACGTTTCTGGATCTGGTGCTGCTCAAACTGCTGAGAAAGACGACGGCCCGCTTCGCTCGATAGCCCCATCAACAGCACGCCGGATGTTGGCCTGTCGAGACGATGAACGGTAAAAACATGCTGACCAATCTGGTCACGCACCGTTTGCATGAGCACGACTTTTTCATCGCGATCGAGCCAGCTGCGGTGTACTAACCAGCCTGACGGTTTATTAACGGCAACCAGCCATTCGTCCTGATAGAGGATCTCGATCATCAGTCATCCACGCCCGCAAACAGAATATCAAGCTGCTCAAGCTCCGGCAGGATAATGGCGCGGAAAGGATGGCTCGCATCAAGGGCCATTTCATAATAGGGCGCAACGGCGAAGCTTTGCGGCAGCGGCTGCTGATTGTCGATCAGCTGATGCATGCGCGGAAGAAGCACCCATTGCAGCCACTCCAGCGGCTCCAGCGTATCCATGCAAAAAGGTTGTGTGCTTTCGAAAACGCTGGCGTCAGGTGCAATCTCCTGCCAATGCTGATGATCACGCAGCTGCGCTTCAATAGCATGCAGGCGCTGGCGAACGAGTTCGTGATGGGTCATGAAAACCTCGGAAAATAGGTCGAAATGAAAATCGGTGGCGCAGGATAGCATCGGTGGCGAGGAAATAAAAAAAGGGAGCACTGTTTGCACAGTGCTCCCGGTTCGTTTCGCAGCAGTCCAGCTACCTTTGTTGCTCCCTGCTCATCCGTGAAAACTTTTCCTATGGTCTCCTGACCAGTTCATCCATAAACTATTGCATCCTGCTCGCACCACCCCGATGCGATTTGACTTATCCGTAAGTGTGTCCTGATCTTCCTGATCCGCCGGGCATCCTGACCGGTTCTCTTTCTCCATCCTGGAGGTGTCCTTTAACGCATCCTGCGTAATCCTTTCGCTTCGATCCAGAAGCCTTTCCTTGCAGCACCATCCTGGTGTATCCCGCTGAAACGTCATCATCCTGATGTTCGTTTCGTTTCGCGACTCCCTGTCGACGTGTATAGAATCCTCTATTACGCGTCGTCTTACAAGCCTCTTGTAAGCCAACCCTAGAGTCCATTTTCATATGAAAGTTAAGGTTTTTAAATATAACTCTTTGATAAAAAAAGAATAGGCATTAAACGATACGGCAATATCAGGCTTACATGCAGGCGATCTCTCACAGCGTTTGTAAGAGATGTCTCACAAGGACGCCAGGCATATGGATTACAAAAGAGGCTCGAGGTGGGTCAGGAAGCTCGCGACAGACGCAGAAAGCGTGGTGCGATTGCGGGTACCAAGGGTCTCAAGGACCACTTCACCCGTCAGATTACAGACGGAAATCACATCCAGTTCGCTGTCGAGCGTGCCGATAAACAATGTCGGTGGAAGCTTCAGGCGTTTCTGCGTGACCAGGTGACCAATCAGGTTTTCCTGCACTCGCTGAAAATCATCCGGGCTCCAGACCTGCAGCAGCGTAAGCTTACGCTCGCCAAACGTTGCGGGCATATCACCGGCGAACTGGCTGGTATAATAAGTTTGAAGCGGCTGTTGTACCACAATGTCCATCGCCCTTTCAACCGCTTCCAGAGTGGGTTCAAGGTTGAACGGCTGAGGCTGCCAGAAGACCGCGTCATCGTCGGTGGACGTCACGCACGGGGAAGGAACGCCGTGCAGTTCTTCGCTACGCGGCTGCGTGCCATGGCGCTGTTGCCATGCGTCGCAATAACGTTGGGTAAATGCCTGTAAGGCTGTCGCGGTCTGCTGATCCACTGCTTTCTCTCTCCAGGTCAACCAGGATAAACTCAGCCCATAGTCTACCTGCTTTATGACGGTGAAACATGTCTTCTTATGAAAACCATCAGGCGCTGTCTGGCCTGACGCTCGGTAAATCAACTGATTACCGCGATATTTACGACGCTAGCCTGCTGCAACCTGTGCCGCGTAGCCTGAACCGCGACCCACTTGGTCTGCACGCCGATAACCTGCCGTTTCACGGCGGCGACATTTGGACGCTGTACGAACTGTCCTGGCTGAATGCTAAAGGGCTGCCGCAAGTTGCCGTCGGCCACGTGGAGCTGAGCGACACCAGCGTCAATCTGGTGGAATCCAAAAGCTTTAAGCTGTATCTGAATAGCTTCAATCAGACCCGTTTCGCCAACTGGGAAGACGTTCGCGCCACACTGGAGCGAGACCTGCGCCATTGCGCCCAGGGCGATGTCACCGTCGCGTTATACCGTATTGATGAAATGGAAGGTCAGCCGATTGCCCATTTCCACGGCGCGTGCATTGACGAGCAGGACATTGAAATCGATAGCTACGAATTTAGCGCCGATTACCTGCAGGGTGCCGCCAGCGGGAAAGTGGTTGAAGAGACGCTGGTCAGCCATCTGCTAAAATCCAATTGCCTGATTACCCATCAGCCGGACTGGGGTTCGGTGCAAATCCAATATCGCGGGCCAAAAATCGACCGTGAAAAACTGCTGCGTTACCTGGTCTCTTTCCGCCATCACAACGAGTTTCACGAGCAGTGCGTCGAACGTATTTTCAATGACATTCAGCGCTTCTGCCAGCCGGAAACCCTCAGCGTATATGCGCGCTACACCCGCCGCGGTGGACTCGACATCAACCCATGGCGCAGCAATACCGATTTCGTCCCGGCCATCGGCCGCCTGGTTCGCCAGTAATATAAATAATTTCACAATAAAGCGCGGCTTCGGTCGCGCTTTTTCTTGTTAAAATCTGATCGGCAAGGCTATTGTAATCATTAGGGAAGACGTTATTCGTCCCGTAAGGAGTTCACTTGATTACACATATTAGCCCGCTTGGCTCAATGGATATGCTGTCGCAGCTGGAAGTCGATATGCTGAAAAGCAACGCCAGCAGCGATTTGTATCAGTTGTTCCGCAACTGTTCACTGGCAGTGCTCAACTCAGGCAGTCTGACAGACAACAGCAAAGAATTGCTGTCCCGCTTTGAAAGTTTTGAAATCAATGTGCTGCGCCGCGAGCGCGGTGTAAAACTGGAACTGATTAATCCGCCGGAAGATGCCTTCGTTGACGGGCGCATTATCCGCTCCCTACAGGCGAACCTGTTCGCCGTCTTACGCGACATTCTGTTTGTTTACGGACAAATCCATAACACCGTCCGCTTCCCGAATCTTGATCTGGATAGCCCGACCCACATTACCAACCTGGTGTTCTCAATCCTGCGTAATGCCCGGGCGCTGCACGTCGGTGAAGCGCCGAGTATGGTGGTGTGCTGGGGTGGTCACTCCATCAATGAAAACGAATATCTCTATGCTCGCCGCGTCGGCACTCAGCTTGGCCTGCGCGAACTGAACATCTGCACCGGCTGCGGTCCGGGTGCCATGGAAGCGCCGATGAAAGGCGCCGCTGTTGGCCACGCTCAGCAGCGCTACAAAGAAGGCCGTTTTATCGGCATGACCGAACCGTCGATCATCGCCGCTGAACCGCCAAACCCGCTGGTGAACGAACTGATCATCATGCCGGATATCGAAAAACGTCTGGAAGCGTTCGTGCGTCTCGCTCACGGAATTATCATCTTCCCGGGCGGCGTGGGCACCGCAGAAGAACTGCTGTACCTGCTGGGGATCCTGATGAACCCGGCCAATAAAAACCAGGTGCTGCCGCTTATTCTTACCGGTCCGAAAGAAAGCGCGGACTACTTCCGCGTGCTGGACGACTTCATCGTGCATACGCTCGGTGAAGCGGCCCGCCGCCACTACCGCATTATTGTGGATGACGCCGCCGAAGTGGCACGTCAGATGAAAAAAGCGATGCCGCTGGTGAAAGAGAATCGCCGCGACACCGGAGATGCGTACAGCTTCAACTGGTCAATCCGTATCGCGCCGGACCTGCAACAGCCGTTCGAACCGACGCACGAGAACATGGCGAACCTGAAACTTTATCCGGACCAACCGGTAGAAGTGCTGGCCGCTGACCTGCGCCGTGCCTTCTCGGGTATTGTGGCGGGTAACGTGAAAGAAGTGGGCATTCGAGCCATTGAACAGTTTGGACCGTACAAAATCCACGGTGACGGCGAAATGATGCGCCGAATGGACAACCTGCTGCAAAGCTTCGTCGCGCAGCATCGTATGAAACTTCCGGGCTCGGCTTACATTCCCTGCTACGAAATCTTGTCCTGATTCTCTCTTCCTGACCACAGGGCGGCGCATAGCCGCCCTTCTTTTATCTCCAATGCCAAACGATTGCGTCCCTAATACTATCGACATATATTCATTTAAATTATGTTAATGCGCGTTAAACCCCTGTTTACATCACTTTTTTCAGCAAAAGATACGTTTTAGCCATGCTGAACATTCCTGTTTCACACTGCCGATGGTAGCCTTCGCGCCCATAAATCCCCGTTTCTTTAAAAAAAGCAGCCTGATGGTCTAATAACCTTCTTTCTGGAAGTGTTTTATTGCATTTGGGATCGGGATCACTGATACATTGATAACTTAAATGTATCTTTCCGGCCGCAAACAATCACGGGCAAAAATCATAAGAAAACCCCGTTTTACACGAATTTATTTTACCGTCAGCCACTTATTCATTGGATTTGACTAAAAAACTGACAAATTGCTTCCTCCAGGAGATATAGATGGAAACCATTCAAACCAGCACCATCGCGTCGACAGAAAGTCGTAGCGGATGGCGTAAGACGGATACGATGTGGATGCTGGGCCTTTACGGCACGGCGATCGGTGCGGGCGTTCTGTTCCTGCCGATCAACGCCGGTGTCGGCGGTATGATCCCATTGATCATCATGGCAATTCTTGCCTTCCCAATGACCTACTTCGCTCACCGTGGCCTGACTCGCTTCGTGCTGTCCGGTAAAAACCCAGGTGAAGACATCACCGAAGTGGTTGAAGAACACTTTGGTATTGGCGCAGGTAAACTGATTACCCTACTGTACTTCTTTGCTATCTACCCAATCCTGCTGGTGTACAGCGTAGCGATCACGAACACCGTTGAAAGCTTCATGACCCACCAGCTGGGAATGACGCCGCCACCGCGTGCCATCCTGTCTCTGATCCTGATTGTCGGCATGATGACCATCGTGCGCTTCGGCGAGCAGATGATCGTTAAAGCGATGAGCATCCTGGTGTTCCCATTTGTTATCGCGCTGATGGTGCTGGCGTGCTACCTGATCCCACAGTGGAACGGTGCCGCGCTGGAAACCCTGTCTCTGAGCAGCGAAACCACCGGCAAAGGCCTGTGGATGACACTGTGGCTGGCCATTCCGGTCATGGTGTTCTCCTTTAACCACTCACCGATCATCTCGTCTTTTGCCGTGGCAAAACGTGAAGAATACGGCGACGATGCGGAGAAAAAGTGCTCCAGGATTCTGGCCTTCGCGCACATCATGATGGTTCTGACCGTTATGTTCTTCGTGTTCAGCTGCGTGCTGAGCCTGTCCCCGGTGGACCTGGCTTCCGCGAAAGAGCAAAACATCTCGATTCTGTCTTACCTGGCAAACCACTTTAACGCACCGCTGATTGCCTGGATGGCACCGATTATCGCCATCATCGCTATCACCAAATCCTTCCTCGGCCACTACCTTGGCGCACGTGAAGGCTTTAATGGTATGGTGATTAAGTCTCTACGTAGCCGCGGTAAAACCATCGAAGTGAGCCGTCTGAACAAGATGACTGCGGTGTTCATGCTGGTCACGACCTGGATTGTCGCGACACTGAACCCAAGCATCCTTGGCATGATTGAGACCCTGGGCGGTCCGATTATCGCGATGATCCTGTTCCTGATGCCGATGTACGCCATCCAGAAAGTCCCTGCGATGCGCAAATACAGCGGCCACATCAGCAACGTATTTGTCATCATCATGGGCCTCATCGCCATCTCCGCGATTTTCTACTCACTGTTCGGCTAATCCCCCTCGCCGCCTACGGGCGGCGCTTTTCTTTCTAGCAATGGACGCATCATGATCAGCGTATTCGATATATTCAAAATCGGCATTGGTCCTTCCAGCTCCCACACCGTGGGGCCAATGAAAGCGGGTAAACAATTCACGGATGACCTCATTTCGCGCGAGATCCTGACCGACATCACCCGCGTGGTGGTGGACGTATACGGTTCGCTCTCCCTGACCGGAAAGGGCCACCACACCGATATCGCCATTATTATGGGCCTGGCGGGTAACCTGCCGGACACCGTTGATATCGATGCCATTCCGTCATTCATTCAGGATGTGAATACGCATGGCCGACTGTTGCTGGCGAACGGTGAACACGAAGTCGAGTTCCCGGTAGACCAGTGCATGAACTTCCATGCCGACAACCTTTCCCTGCATGAAAACGGGATGCGCATCACCGCGCTGAGCGGCGAAAACGTCGTTTACAGCCAGACGTATTACTCCATCGGCGGTGGCTTTATCGTTGATGAAGACCATTTCGGCCAGAGTAACAGCGCGCCGATCGCGGTTCCTTATCCGTACAAAAATGCCGCCGATTTGCAGCGTCATTGCCAGGAAAGCGGCCTGTCGCTGTCCGGCCTGATGATGCAAAACGAACTGGCGCTGCACAGCAAAGAAGAGCTTGAGCAGCACTTTAATGCGGTGTGGGATGTGATGCGCAGCGGCATTGAACGCGGTATCACCACCGAAGGCGTACTGCCGGGCAAACTGCGCGTACCTCGCAGGGCGGCCGCCCTGCGCCGGATGTTAGTGAGCCAGGACAAAACCACCAGCGACCCTATGGCGGTGGTGGACTGGATCAACATGTTTGCGTTGGCGGTGAACGAAGAAAACGCCGCCGGTGGCCGCGTCGTGACTGCGCCAACGAACGGCGCCTGCGGAATTGTTCCGGCGGTTCTGGCGTACTACGACAAATTTATCCGTGAAGTGAATGCAAACTCGCTGGCGCGCTACATGCTGGTGACCAGCGCGATTGGCTCGCTCTACAAGATGAATGCCTCTATTTCCGGCGCGGAAGTGGGCTGTCAGGGCGAAGTCGGCGTGGCCTGTTCAATGGCGGCGGCGGGCCTGGCGGAACTGCTGGGCGGAAGCCCGACGCAGGTATGCATCGCGGCTGAAATTGGCATGGAGCATAACCTTGGTTTGACCTGCGACCCGGTCGCTGGTCAGGTTCAGGTGCCGTGTATCGAACGTAATGCGATTGCCTCGGTAAAAGCGGTGAACGCCGCGCGTATGGCGCTGCGTCGTACCAGCGAACCGCGCGTATGCCTCGATAAAGTTATCGAAACCATGTACGAAACCGGTAAAGACATGAACGCCAAATACCGTGAAACCTCTCGCGGCGGCCTGGCGATGAAGATTGTGACCTGCGACTAAACTCGCACCCGACGCCTCGTTTTGCGAGGCGTCTTCCCGAATTCCCGCCGTTACATAGCCTCATTTTCTTCACGGTGTTACCCTACGCACATTGCTATCAAGGAGGGTAACCGTGGCCATTCATCTGCTCATTGTCGACGCACTGAATCTCATTCGCCGTATTCATGCGGTTCAGGGTTCCCCGTGCGCGGATACCTGTCTGCACGCGCTGCAACAGCTGATTGTGCACAGCCAGCCGACGCACGCCGTCGCGGTGTTTGACGACGAAGCCCGTAACCAAAGCTGGCGCCATCAACGCTTACCGGATTACAAAGCCGGGCGCTCACCGATGCCGGAAGATTTGCACGCGGAAATGGACAACATTCGCCGTGTCTTTGAGCAGCACGGCGTGCGCTGCTGGGGCTCTGCCGGCAATGAAGCCGACGATCTCGCCGCGACGCTTGCCGTAAAAGTCGCCAGCGCGGGCCATCAGGCCACCATCGTTTCGACGGACAAAGGCTACTGCCAGCTGTTGTCACCCACCATTCGCATCCGTGATTACTTCCAGAAACGCTGGCTCGACGCACCGTTTATTGCCCAGGAATTTGGCGTTACGCCGCAACAGCTGCCCGACTATTGGGGACTCGCCGGGATCAGCAGTTCAAAAGTACCGGGCGTGGCGGGCATTGGCCCGAAAAGCGCCACTGAACTGCTGGCACAATTTCCAACGCTCGAAGCGATTTATCAGCATCTGGATGACGTGCCGGAGAAGTGGCGTAAAAAGCTGAGTGAACATCAGGAGATGGCGTTTATCTGCCGCGATATCGCGACACTACAAACGGATATTCAGTTAGATGGGAATTTGCAGCAGCTGCGGTTGAAGACGTAATCCCCTCACCCCGGCCCTCTCCCCAAAGGGGCGAGGGAGCAAAGCAGTACCGATCGGTCCCCTCTCCCATTTTGGGAGAGGGTTAGGGTGAGGGTAATAAACGATTATCTTAACGCTCGTCGCGACGTCCGCCCACAGCGGCCCAAAGACGACGGACGTGAACCGTCACTTCTTCGCGATCGTGGTAAAGCTGACGCGCCTGAATGTGCGCATTAATTCCGTGCTCATCGAGCTGCGCCTGAATGTATGCCAGATTCTGCGACACTTCTTCATAACGCTTTTTCATCGGCAGCTTCAGGTTGAAAATGGTTTCACGACACCAGCCATTGACCAGCCACTGCGCCATCAGCGCAGCAACTTTGGCCGGTTTCTCGACCATGTCGCACACCATCCACGAGATGTTGCTGCGGGTTGGGCGATAGCGGAAACCATCTTCACGCAGCCAGGTTACCTGTCCGGTGTCCATCAGGCTTTGCGCCATCGGGCCGTTATCGACAGACGACACCCACATGTTGCGTTGGACCAGCTGATAGGTCCAGCCCCCCGGGCACGCGCCTAAATCCACCGCATACATGCCGTTCGCCAGACGCTCGTCCCACTCATCGGCAGGAATGAAGACGTGGAACGCTTCTTCCAGTTTGAGCGTGGAGCGGCTCGGTGCTTCAGACGGGAACTTGAGGCGAGGAATACCCATGTAGTACGGAGAGTTGTTGGTGGTCAGCGAGTAACCGACGTAGCAGCAGCCCGGCGCAATAAAGAACACATGGACCACCGGACGCTTTGGCGTGTCATAGCCCGCCAGCACGTTCACTTCACGCAGCGCCGAACGCAGCGGCACGGTGAACTTACGGCAGAACTTCATCAGTTCTTTGCTTTCGTTGGTATCCGCAACTTCCACACGCAGATCGCCACCTTTTTCAACCACGCCCATCAGCATCCCGACCACCGGAGTGATGCGGTCTTCCGGCGGAAGGTCAGTCAGCAGTTCGCAGGCCACAAACATCTGACGGGCGAAAATCAACGAGCTGAACGGCAATTCGCGGATCAGTTTCTCCGCATCATCCGGCTGGTAACACTCAAAAATCACATAGCCTGAGTTGTCTTTGACTCGGGCAAAACCAAATACGCCAAGGCGAGATGCCTTGTCAGAAATCTCTGCTGCGCACTCTTTCTCAAAACCCTGACGGCTGTAGAGGACAACCTTATTCATGCGCGACACCTTTACGCTTTAAACGAATAGCACCAATGAGCATCAGCACCCAACCAGCAAGGAAGCATACGCCGCCCACCGGAGTGACAAAGGCCCACAGGCGTAAATGCGACAGCGCCAGACAATACAGGCTGCCGCTGAAAAATACGGTTCCCAGCGCCATAAACACGCTGCTCCAGTAGAACCAGATACTGATCCGGCGCTGCATAGCAACTGCCAGTCCGAAAATCGCCAGGGTGTGGAACGCCTGATATTCGAGACCGGTCTGGATCCAGCCCATCTCAACCACGCCGAGCGATTTACTTAAAACATGTGCGCCGAACGCGCCCAAGGCAACAAAAACGAAGCCACTGATAGCGGCAAAAATCAGCATGAAGCGACTGGTCATGTCATTACCCTAAATTCATTTATTGTTCGTAACGGAAGCGGAATTTTTCTTGCTCGCTTGCCGCCTTCGCCAGTATCCACTGACGGAATGCAGCTATTTTACCCAGTTCCGCCTGGCTGTCATGGCAAACGAGGTAAAATGCGTTCTTGCTGACCAGCACATCATTAAACGGGCAGACCAAACGGCCCGCCTCAATTTCGGACTGCGCCATCACGTTGTTGGCCAGTGCGATCCCTTGTCCATGGATAGCCGCCTGCAGCACCATCGCGCTGTGGCTGAAAATCGGTCCCTGTTGAACATTGATATGATTTAAGCCCAACTGGCGAGTGTATGTTTGCCAGTCGCGACGAGAAGCATCATGCAATAGCGTATGGAGCGCCAGATCAGCAGGCGTCTTCAATGCCTTCTCACCGGTGAGTAATAACGGTGAGCATACGGGGAGCAGATATTCTGCGTACAATTTTTCGACACGCAGACCCGGCCAGTTACCGCGCCCATAAAAAATTGCCACGTCGACATCGTCCGCCAGCTTGTCTTCCTGACGGTCCACGGCCTGGATCCTGACATCAATTCCCGGATAAGCTGAGTTAAAGCTTGCCAGTCTCGGCACCAGCCATTGAATGGCAAAACTGGGCAACATACTGACCGTCAGTGCGCCTTTGGCACTGCGCGCCTGCAGTTTACGCGTTGCTTCGGTTAATTGCGAAAAGATCTCTTTGATATCCTGGAAATAGCTCTGCCCTTCTTCGGTCAGCAAAAGCGAACGATTGCGGCGGCGAAAGAGCTTCAGGCCCAGGAAATCCTCGAGTGACTTGATCTGATGGCTTACTGCGGCCTGAGTCACAAAGAGCTCATCGGCGGCGCGAGTGAAGCTGAGATGGCGGGCGGCGGCATCAAATACACGTAATGCATTCAGAGGTGGTAAACGCTTCGACATGGTTGTTTTAGCTTAGATGTTAACTAGTTTTAACAATTAGATTACATCATGTAACCTATTAGTTTTTTTTATCTGAGCCATTATAATTTGTCCGTTGAGCTTCTACCAGCAAATACCTATAGTGGCGGCACTTCCTGAGCCGGAACGAGAAGCTTTTTTCGGAATGCGTGTTCTGATGAGCTTTTGGCTTACGGTTGTGATGTTGTGTTGTTGTGTTTGCAATTGGTCTGGAATTCAGACCTCGGTAGCAAGACTACCCCCTTTTCACTTCCTGTACATTTACCCTGTCTGTCCATAGTGATTAATGTAGCACCGCCAAATTGCGGTGCTTTTTTTTGCTTAAAATTCAAGCCTTAGTTATCCATCTCAACCATTTCTTTCACGTCGGTACGGTTGATTTGCTGCTTGTTACCGTTCGCATCTTTATACGAGATCATCCCGGTATCACTGTCCGTTTGCGGCTTACCATCAGCAATAATGGTACGGCCATCATTGGTATGCATCACATAGTTGGGACCAGAACAGGCGCTCAGGGCAAAGGTCAGCATACAGGCGGAAATGATTGCGGCAGTCTTTTTCATGTTTTTCTCCTTTAGCGTTTAATGCTGGATTTAAAGCTTCAATTAACAGGCTAAAACAATCGCCTAACATAATTCAGCATAACGCACTGTCAGCACTTCGCCACAAATACCGGAGAATTCTGAAGGTTACTGCTGTCCTTGCCCTGCCACGAAATATGCGCGACGATCGTAAGACTGGAATGAGGAAAACCATGAACGCATTCAACCCGGCGCAGTTTCGCGCCCAGTTTCCGGCGCTGAGCGATGCCGGGGTCTATCTCGACAGCGCTGCCACCGCGCTAAAACCGCAGGCTGTCATCGACGCCAGCCATCAGTTTTACAGCCTGAGCGCAGGCAATGTGCACCGCAGCCAGTTTGCCGCCGCGCAAAAGTTGACCGCGCGCTACGAAGCGGCCCGCACCCAAGTCGCCGCGCTGATTAACGCGCCTGATGACAAAAATATTGTCTGGACCCGCGGCACCACCGAAGCCATTAACATGGTCGCGCAGTGCTATGCCCGCCCACGCCTCAAGCCTGGCGATGAGATAATCGTCAGCGAGGCTGAACACCATGCGAATCTGGTTCCGTGGCTGATGGTGGCAGAACAAACCGGCGCGCAGGTCATTAAATGGCCGCTGGGCGCCGACCATCTGCCTGACGTCGAACAGCTTTCCTCATTAATCACCTCCCGAAGCCGCATTCTGGCCTTGGGCCAGATGTCTAATGTCACCGGGGGCTGTCCGGATCTTGCCCGTGCCATCCAGCTGGCTCACGCCGCTGGCATGGTGGTCATGATCGATGGCGCTCAGGGCGTGGTGCATTTCCCGGCGGACGTTCAGGCGCTGGATATCGACTTCTACGCCTTTTCCGGCCACAAGCTGTATGGCCCGACCGGGATCGGCGCGCTATACGGTAAGCAGGAATTGCTGGATGACATGACCCCGTGGCTCGGCGGCGGCAAGATGATCACCGAAGTCACTTTCGACGGATTCAAAACCCAGCCGGTGCCGTATCGTCTCGAGGCAGGAACACCCAACGTCGCTGGAGTCATTGGCCTCAGCGCGGCACTGGAGTGGCTGAGCGAAATCGATATTGTGCAGGCGGAGACCTGGAGTCGTGGGCTGGCGACGCTTGCCGAAGAAGAACTCTCGCGCCGCCCGGGTTTTCGCTCGTTCCGCTGTCAGGATTCCAGCCTGCTGGCGTTCGATTTCGACGGCGTGCATCACAGCGACATGGTGACATTACTGGCGGAGTACGGCATCGCCCTTCGCGCTGGTCAGCACTGCGCCCAACCGTTACTGGCGGCGTTAGGCGTCAGCGGTACCCTGCGCGCCTCGTTTGCGCCGTATAATACGCAGGAAGATGTTCACGCGCTGGTGAACGCCGTTGACCGCGCCCTTGATTTACTGGTGGATTAAATGACAAGCCCCGTTCTCGCCGGACACCCGTTCGGTACGACCGTTACGCAAGATACTTTGCGTCAGATTTTTGTCCCGCTGAACCAGTGGGAAGACAAATACCGTCAACTGATCCTGCTCGGAAAACAGCTGCCTGCATTGCCGGATGAATTTAAGGCTGAAGCGGAAGAAATTGCCGGATGTGAAAACCGTGTCTGGCTCGGCCACACGCGGCTGCCGCAGGGCACGCTGCATTTTTACGGCGACAGCGAAGGCAGGATCGTTCGGGGATTGTTAGCCGTGCTGCTAACGGCCATTGAAGGTAAAAGCGCGGATCAACTGCTGGAGTGCGATCCGCTGACCTTTTTCGATGAGCTTGGGCTGCGCGCCCAGCTCAGCGCGTCCCGCAATCAGGGGCTGAACGCGCTGCGCGACGCGGTGCTCAACGCCGCGCGAACGGCTTAACTCTGCCGTTCCGCCTTCGCTAACATTTTCTTTAACGCATGGGATACCGCGACGAAACCGAAAGTCGCGGTGACCATCGTCGCCGCGCCAAAACCGGAGGCGCAATCCATTCTCTTAGGTCCTTCGGCGGTGCTTTTCATCGCACACACGGACCCATCAGATTGCGGATACACCAGCGCTTCGGTCGAAAATACGCAGTCTACGCCCAGCTTGCCTTTGCCATTCTTCACTACGCCAAAATCACTCTTCAGACGCTCGCGCAGTTTTGCTGCCAGCGGATCCTGAATGGTTTTCGCCAGGTCGGCGACCTGGATCTGCGTCGGATCGATTTGCCCGCCTGCCCCGCCGGTGGTGACCAGCGGCACTTTGTAGCGACGGCAGTATGAGATCAGCGCCGCTTTCGGCCGCACGCTGTCGATGGCGTCAATAACGTAGCTAAAGCCCACACCCATATATTCAGCCACGTTATCCGGCGTCACGAAATCATCGACGACGGTGACGCGGCATTCCGGGTTGATCTGACGAATACGCTCTGCCATTACCTCGGCTTTGGCAAGCCCGACATTGCCGCCGAGCGCGTGGATCTGCCGATTGGTATTGGTGACGCAAACGTCGTCCATATCAATCAACGTGATTGCGCCGATACCAGTACGCGCCAGCGCTTCCGCCGCCCAGGAGCCTACGCCGCCGATCCCGACGACGCACACGTGCGCATCGGCAAACACCTGCAGCGCTTTTTCACCATATAAACGTGCCGTGCCGCCAAAACGCTGGCGCCAGGCATCGCTAAGAACGACTGACATAAAACCTCAGACTGCTAGTTAACCGCTAAAGACGTTACCGTTTCCGGCTCCTGGTGCGCCACGCAGCACCCATACGCGACCGTAATGGTTGTACCAGCCTGCGCGATGGCCGGCGTCGGCACCAATTCCCTGATAGATGTCGAAGTGCTGACCTTTGATTGCGCCGCCAACATCCAGCGCTACCATCAGGCGCAGTTCATAGTGACCGTTAAACTTACCGTTATTATCCAGCTGCGGCACTTCGGCCAGCAAGGTGGTTCCCGGTGGGATAACGCTGCGGTCCGACGCGACGGATGCGCGGCCAATCAGCGGCACCGCACTCGCCCCTTTCACCGGCGCGAATGACTGCGGTTTGAAGAACACGAACGACGGGTTCGCTTCTAATAAAGAACGTACGTCGGCTTCGCTGTGGGTTTCGCCCCAGTGTCGGATGGCCTGCATCGACATATCTTCTCTCTTCACTTCACCGCGGTCGATAAGCACTTTACCGATGCTGCGATATGGCCAGCCGTTTTTACCGGAGTAGCTAAAGAAGTTAAGTGGGGAGCCATCACCATAATCAATGTATCCGCTGCCCTGCACGTCCATGATGAAGTTATCCATCAGGGAGTTGCTGTAGGCGAGTATATAGTTGTCACTCAGCGCACCGGCGTAGATTTCCGCACGGGATGGAAGACGGCCGCGTTTCGGCGGCATCCGGTAAATCGGATACTGGAATTCACCCTGACGGGTGTGGCGGGCTTGTACTACCGGCGTGTAATAGCCCGTGAATTGCACGTTGCCGTAGTTATCGGTGCCCTGCATCTGCCAGGCGTCCAGACCATACTGTTTCAGGGTGCGGGTATCGCCCCCGGCCTGCAGCCATTGCTGGATGGCGGAGAATACACCGCTCTGGCTACCATAAAGGCGCGGCGATGCATTACGTATCTCATTAACTTGTTGGGAGAAGTCACCGGCGTTAATCGGTGCGCCAACGGCCTCCGGCTGGTTCACCAGGGAAAAAGGTTGGTTGAACGTTCCGTCCTTATATTGCTGACCGCGATCGGTCGGTTTGGAGGAACAAGCGGCGAGCATGGTCATCAGCGCGCCTGTTGCCAGAATTTTTGTCCAACGTCCTTTCATGGTCTCTCATCTTCTTTCATCAGCTGAATGCGTGATGAAGATAACAAACCGCCAGGGCTATTGAAATGCGATAACGTGCCACACGGCCCATTTTGAACAAAAAATACGCTACCTGTAGCGTTTTCATCCAGTCTTCACCATTTCTGCAAAAAAGGGTTGCATCAAAACGCCGCCAGCGTATAGTGCGCTTCCACGGACGCGGGATGGAGCAGCCTGGTAGCTCGTCGGGCTCATAACCCGAAGGTCGTCAGTTCAAATCTGGCTCCCGCAACCAATTAAAATGTGTAGAAAGGTTTACCTGATGGAAGGGTAAACAACCGGACGCGGGATGGAGCAGCCTGGTAGCTCGTCGGGCTCATAACCCGAAGGTCGTCAGTTCAAATCTGGCTCCCGCAACCAACACATTGTAAAGAGTAAGTTTTACCTGATATACTGGTAAAATCGGACGCGGGATGGAGCAGCCTGGTAGCTCGTCGGGCTCATAACCCGAAGGTCGTCAGTTCAAATCTGGCTCCCGCAACCAACACATTGTGAAGAATAAGGTTTACCTGATGTAAAGGTAAACAACCGGACGCGGGATGGAGCAGCCCGGTAGCTCGTCGGGCTCATAACCCGAAGGTCGTCAGTTCAAATCTGGCTCCCGCAACCACTTCACAAAACATTAAGCACCTTAACGGGTGTTTTTTTGTATCTAAAATTCAGCAACCTCTCCCTAAAACCCAAAAAAATGACGCCTTCAGGCGCCACTCTTTTCTTTCCTGATGCACTTACCCTCGTCGCGCGAGCGTCGCTCCATCAGCAAAGTACGCTTTGATCCCAGACAGAATCGACTCCGCCACTTCCTGCTGGAAGGTTGCGGTCTTCAGCTTACGCTCTTCTTCTACGTTACTGATAAACGCGGTCTCAACCAGAATCGACGGGATATCCGGGGCTTTCAGAACAGCGAACCCGGCCTGCTCAACCCTGTTTTTATGCAAGTTGTTAACTTTGCCGAGTTTCCCCAATACCGCTTTTCCAAATTTCAGGCTGTCATTAATGGTCAGGGACTGCACCATGTCAAACATGGTGTGATCGACATAGCGATCGCCGCTTTTACTGACGCCACCAATAAGATCCGAGGCGTTCTGTGTTTTCGCCAGGTATTTCGCCGCGGTACTGGTGGCCCCTTTAGTCGACAACGCAAACACCGATGAACCGCTCGGCTGGCGGCTGGTGAACGCATCGGCATGAATCGAGACAAACAGGTCGGCGCGCTGTTTCTGTGCCTTGGCCACGCGTACTTTCAGCGGAATGAACACGTCTTCATTTCGTGTCATATACGCTTTCATGTTGCCTTCTTTCTCGATAAGCGCCTTCAGGCGACGGGCGATTTGCAGCACCACGTCTTTCTCGCGGGTGTGATATTTCCCCACTGCGCCGGAGTCTTCACCACCATGCCCCGGGTCGAGCATGATGACAATCGGCCTGTCACGCCCTGCTTTGCCCGGCTGGGGGCCACTCTGGGCTGGCGGAACCTGCTTATCAAGATCGCCTTTGTTGTAATCTTCCAGCAGCGCCAGAAGCGGATCCTGCACTTCCGTCGCCGTCGACGGATAAAGATCCATCACCAGACGTTCTTTAAAGCCCGCGACCGCCGCCAGGCCAAACAGTTGAGGTTTGACGTTTTGCTTGAGCTCAAACACCATGCGCACGGTTTGCGGATCGAACTGCCCGACGCGCGCGGATTTGATATACGGATCGTCATCGCGGATCTGCGCACTCATGCCTTTCAGCACCGAGTTGAGATTCACGCCTTCGAGATCGACCACCACCCGCTCAGGGTTGCTAAGCGCAAACTGCTTATATTTCAGCTCATGGCTGGATTCTATCGTCACGCGGGTATAGGTGGACGAAGGCCAGACGCGCACCGCCACCACTCGACTATCAGCGGCCAGACCCACCTGACTCACGCTGAGTAACCACATTGCCCCCGCCCCTTTTAACAAGCGACGACGTGTTAATCCTGACTGACTTCCAGACATGCCTCTCCCAAGCAAAAAATCAATTTAGCAATTTATACGGCTGGTTTGACCGAAAACTTTAACCAAACCCGCATAAACTGTCATCTATAAAAGGGTAAACAATCCTGATTCATTCTAATTTCTAACTGACTTATTGAGGACATTGGTTGAAATTGATGCTTGCACTGAGATGCAAAACAGAATAAAAATACACTAAATACGAATAATCATGCATCGAGGTTGTACTGTGGTGAAGGAACGTAAAACCGAACTGGTTGAGGGATTTCGTCATTCTGTTCCCTACATTAACGCCCACCGCGGCAAGACATTTGTCATTATGCTTGGCGGCGAAGCCATTGAGCATGATAATTTCTCAAGTATTGTCAACGACATAGGCCTTCTTCACAGTCTGGGCATTCGCCTGGTACTGGTGTATGGCGCGCGCCCGCAGATTGACGCCAATCTGGCAGAACATCATCACGAGCCGATTTATCACAAAAACACCCGCGTGACTGACGCCAAAACGCTCGACATGGTGAAGCAGGCCGCAGGAATGTTACAACTCGATATAACTGCGCGTCTGTCGATGAGCCTCAATAACACCCCTTTGCAGGGCGCGCACATCAATGTGGTGAGCGGCAACTTCATTATCGCGCAGCCGCTGGGCGTCGATGACGGCATAGATTATTGCCACAGCGGCCGCATTCGTCGCATCGATGAAGAAGCGATTCATCGTCAGCTCGACAGTGGAGCCATCGTGCTGATGGGGCCTGTGGCCGTCTCCGTGACCGGCGAAAGCTTCAACCTGACGTCAGAAGAGATTGCTACCCAGCTGGCCGTTAAGCTCAAAGCAGAAAAGATGATCGGTTTCTGCTCTTCGCAGGGCGTACTGAATTCCCAGGGTGAAATCATTCCCGAGCTGTTCCCTAACGAGGCACAGGCGCGTGTCGAAACGCTGGAAAACGACGGCGAGTATAACTCTGGCACCGTGCGTTTCCTGCGCGGCGCAGTAAAAGCCTGCCGCAGCGGCGTGCGCCGTTGTCATCTCCTCAGCTACCAGGAAAACGGGGCGCTGTTGCAGGAACTGTTCTCCCGCGACGGGATCGGTACTCAGATTGTGATGGAAAGCGCCGAGCAAATTCGCCGCGCCACGATCAACGACATCGGCGGGATCCTCGAACTTATCGAGCCGCTGGAACAACAGGGGATTCTGGTGCGACGCTCTCGCGAGCAGCTGGAAATGGAAATCGACAAATTCACTGTGATTCAGCGTGATAACACCACCATCGCTTGCGCCGCGCTGTATCCGTTCCCGGAAGAGCGCATCGGGGAAATGGCCTGCGTGGCGGTACATCCGGATTATCGCAGCTCATCGCGCGGTGAAGTGCTGCTGGAGCGCATTGCCGCGCAGGCCAGACAAATGGGCCTCAGCAAACTGTTTGTGCTGACGACCCGCAGTATTCACTGGTTCCAGGAGCGCGGGTTTATGCCTGTGGAAGTGGATTTGCTGCCGGAAAGCAAAAAAGAGATGTACAACTATCAGCGCAAGTCAAAAGTGCTGATGGCCGATCTCTCCTGATTCCCCTTCTAAAATCGCCGGGCAGCGTTTCGTCTTGCCCGGCATTATTCTGCTTATCCCAACTGAGCGAATAGCGCCGCCAGCCCGCTGCGTCGTTCGGTTCTGACTGTGATTGCCTGCGCCAACAGCGCCGAGTCGGCGTACAGTGAAAGCTGCTGTTTAGCACGCGTGATCGCCGTATACACCAGCTCTCGCGTCACCAGTGGCACGCTCTGCGACGGTAAAATTAACGCCGCATGATTGAATTCCGATCCTTGCGATTTATGCACCGTCATGGCCCACGCGGTGTCGTGCTCCGGCAAACGGCTCGGTTGCACAGATTTAATGCTGCCATCCGGCATCGGGAACCACACGCGTAGCCCGGTTCCCCGGTCGAGCGCAATACCTAAATCCCCATTGAACAGCCCCAGTGCGCTGTCATTACGGGCAATCATCACCGGACGCCCTTCATACCAGCGAGAGTGGCGCGACGGAAGGATACGCCGTTTACGGGCCAGCGTTTGTTCGAGCTGTTCATTCACCCCGCTCACGCCATACGGCCCTTCACGAAGCGCACAGAGCACCTGATACTGAGAAAAGGCAGCCAGGATATCAGCTGGCTCAGCGCGCGCTTTCAGCAGCGCCAGGTAATCAGCATAACCTGCTACTGCCTCTTCCAGCATGGATTCATACTCCGCCGTGGTACGCAGCGGTTTTAAGGCGATATCAGAAAAGCCTTGCGCAAAGACCTGCTTCATCGCTTTCGCATCACCGTTATTCACCGCGCGCGCCAGCTGGCCAATGCCGGAGTCACTGCCGAAACGGTAGCTTTTTTGCAACAGGCACAGGCTGTCACGCAATGCGCCCGCCTCAGTGCCTTCGCCTGTGGGCACGGAAGTACCGGTCAGACGACTCAGCTCCTGTGCGCGCAGCGGTGTATAACCGGCATTCACCCAGGCGCAGACATCACCCAACACCGCGCCAGCTTCCACCGATGCCAGCTGGTCACGGTCGCCAAGGAAAATCACCCGGGCGTGTGCCGGGAGGGCTGCAATCAGCCGCGCCATCATTGGCAAGTCAATCATCGACGCTTCATCCACCACCAGCACGTCCAGATGCAGCGGGTTTCCGGCGTGATAACGCAGGCGCTGGCTGCCCGGCTGAGCGCCCAACAGGCGATGCAGCGTACCCGCTTCCGCAGGCAGCAATTTTTTCTGCTCATCCGTTAACGACAACTGACGCAGGGCAGATCCTAATGATTCCGTCAGACGCGCGGCGGCTTTACCGGTTGGCGCGGCCAGGCGGATACGGCATTTCGGCTGGGTATTGGTCTGGATCAGTGCTGCCAGCAGTTTCGCCACGGTGGTGGTTTTCCCGGTGCCGGGGCCGCCAGAGATCACCGAGATCCGTCGGGTCAGCGCCACAGCCGCGGCGACTTTTTGCCAGTCGACCTCATCCGTTGGGGGAAACAGCGCCTTAAGCGTGGTCGTCAAGAGCGCATCATCTCCGGGCGCTTCCGGTTCGCTCTGGCTGAAAAAGCGAGCAATCGTGAGTTCATTGCGCCAGAGGCGATTGAGATATAAACGGCCGCCACACAGCACCAACGGCGCCGCTTCCGCGCCATCGCTCACGGCCGAAGAGGCCAGCAGCTGTGCTTCAATGCCATCGACGGGACCGGCCAGGGCAAACATCTGCTGCCAAAGCGCCTGCGCACGGCCGGTGGCCTGTTCATCCGCGTGGAAACGCGAAAGCGGCAGGCATACGTGACCTTCCCCGGCATCACGACTGAGCAACGCTGCCGCCAGCATCACGCCCGGCGAGTCGTGCTCCGCGACCATTAGCGCAAACTGCACGTCCAGCGGGCGCAGCAGTTTTTGCTGGGCGGCTTCCATCAACAGGGCTTCCATGGTCATCACATCACCTCCTGTGCATCGCCCGCAAACAGCGCATCCAGACCGTCGATCAGGGCGCGATCGGGCCGGGTCGTAAAGATCCCCTGTCCACCTTCGCCGCCGTCTACGCCGCGCAGGAACAGATAAATCACGCCGCCGAAGTGGGCGTCAAAATCGTAATCCGACAGCCGGTGGCGCAGATAACGGTGCAGCGCGAGACTGTAAAGCTGATATTGCAGGTCGTAGCGGTGCGACTGCATCGCCTGCGCCATCGCGGCCTGGGTGTAAGCCTCGCTGTTTTCGCCAAGCCAGTTGGATTTGTAGTCGAGCAAGTAATAACGTCCGTCATGGCGGAAAACCAGATCGATAAAGCCTTTCAACATACCGCTCACCTGGCGGAAATCGAGCGGCGGACAACCCGCGGAAAGCGCGTCATGCTGGCGGATTAACGCGTCCAGCTCCTGCGGCATCAGCAGTTGTTCTATCGGCAGATAGAACTCCATCTCGACTTGCTTATTTTTGGCAGTGAGCTGACTCAGCGAAATGCCCGCACCGGAGAGCGGCGTTCGCAGCACGGTGGTCAGCCACTGCGTTAATACCGGAGCCCATTTGGCCTCAAAGCCGTTGCGCTCCAGCTGTTCCTGCATCCACGGTTCATCGACCGGCTGCGTAAAATCAATTTCTTCAAACAGGCTATGCAGGAAGGTGCCCGGCGACGCGCCGCGCGGGAAATGATGCGGCGTCAGTTCCGGCTCGTCAGAAACGTCAACCACGCCCGCCGCGTCGATATCCAGCCGCGGCAGCAGATCCTGCGCCACGCTGTGACCTCGCTGTTGAAGCCCGGAATAGCTGGTGACCCGCCAGTCGTCGATGATGCGTCGCTGCATCTCTCTGGCGCGCAGCTCCGGCATTTCAGGCGCAATCGCCTGCCAGCGCCCGCCTTCCGGGAGCGCCGGGATATGCAAAGCAATGTGTTCGTTACAGAGTTCTCGCAGACAGGCTTCAAGACCCGCCGCGTCTCTGGCTTCGCCTTTTTGCACCAAGCGGCCCAACGCACTTTGATGTAGCTCGGTGTCGGTGGCTTTATCGCTGCGGCGCGGGCTGAGCGGGGCAATGCCTAAACTGCAGTGCCAAATCGCGCGCGTCAGCGCCACGTATAGCAGGCGTAAATCTTCTGCCAGACGCTCGGCCTCGGCAAGCTCCAGGCTTTCCTCGCCGTTGTGCAAATCGAGCACCGCCGCAAAGGACGTGCGGTCGTGATAAAACGCCTGATCCTGTTTGCGATAGCGGGCGATAAACGGCAGCCAGACCAGCGAATACTCCAGCCCTTTCGATTTATGCACCGTGACGATTTGCACCAAGTGCTTGTCGCTTTCCAGGCGCATTTGCTGGCTCGAGGAACCGCTGTCCGGGCCGCCAATCTGCTGCCCCAACCAGCGCATCAACGCATGTTCACTTTCGAGTTGCCCGGCGGCTTCCTGCAACAGCTCGCTGAGATGCAGAATATCGGTCAGACGACGTTCACCACCGTGTGTCGCCAGTAAATTTTCCGCGATATTGCGCGCCGCCATCAGCGCACGCAGCATCGCCATCACGCCCCGCTTTTGCCAGAGCTGGCGATATTCGCTGAACTCTTCCACCAGCGCATCCCAGGCAAGCTCATCTAAATTCAGGCGCTCAATGTCCTGCGCATTCAGACCAAACAGCGAGCTGGCGAGCGCGGTGCGCAGGCTACTTTCCCTTTCCGGGGCCAGAACGGCCTGCAATAGCCACAGCAGTTCCTGCGCTTCCGGCGTTTCAAACACGCTGTCGCGGTTAGATAAGTACACCGACGGAATACCCAGCGCATTCAGCGCATCACGCACCAGTGCCGCTTCCTGTCGGTTACGCACAAGCACAGTTATGTCTGAAGCCTGAACCGGTCGTGACGTTTCGCCGCGCCACAGCAGTGCATCACCACGCTGACCGGCGCTCAGCCAGTCGCGAATTTGCCCGGCGCACATCTGCGCCATGAACACCTGATAATCCCCGGCGCTGACGTTGTTGCCGGGCATCAGCCAAAAGCTCATCGCAGGCTGGTCTTCCCCGTTCATCTCAAAGCGCAGCCCCTTATTTTTGGGCGCGGGCTTCACCGGTAAAAAGGGAATATCGCGGAACATGAAAGGATTTTCAGACAGACCAAAAAGCCGGTTGACGCTTTCTACCACGCCTGGGGCTGAACGCCAGTTGGTGTCGAGGGTGTAATGGGCGGCCACATCACCACGCGCACGCATGTAGGTAAAAATATCTGCGCCGCGAAACGCATAAATAGCCTGTTTAGGGTCGCCAATCAGCAGCAGCGCGGTATCGGGTTGCTGCCGCCAGATCCGTCGAAAAATGCGGTACTGCTGCGGATCGGTATCCTGAAATTCATCGATCATCGCCACCGGGAAACGCTGACGAATGGCGGCCGCCAACGCGTCACCGCTTTCGCCCTGCAACGCATCGTCCAGACGGCTCAGCATGTCATCAAAGCCTAACTCGCCACGGCGCTGTTTCTCTCGTGCCACGGCTTCACGTATTTCAACCATGGCGCGGGAGATGACCAAATCATTGAGTGACGGCGGTGAGGCCAGCAGCGCTTCGATGGTGTCGAACAGCGGATGCAGCGGCGGATTCCCGCCAGGCTTAGTGCGTGAAATCAGGAACGATTGGGCAAATTTCTCCAGCGAATCGGGGAGCTGATAGCCAGTATTTTCCGCCTCCGCCCACGCGCTAATCTTCTCTATCCATTTACCCTGATTACCGCGGTTGAACTTGCTTCGGTTGATATCGGAGCTTTCGATAATATCCGCAATTTCCCCGACCGCCGTCTGCCATTGCGCTTTCAGGGCGCTCAGCTGCGCCACTATCTGCTGATGGCGGGCAATCAACGTTTCATCCGATGGCGGGGTTTTGAGCTGAGGGGCTTCACCTTGCAGATAGCGATCGATGGATTTCAGCAGGTCCTGCGGCCCTTTCCAGCTGGCATGAATGGCCTCGGCCACCTCGCGCGGAAGCGGGTAGCAGTGGCGTCGCCAGAAATCGGCACAGGCCTGGAAGCGCAGGCGAGATTCATCTTCAATTAGCTGCTGTTCGAACAACATGCCCGACTCAAACGCGTTGAGGCTCAGCATACGCTGGCAGAAACCGTGAATGGTAAATACCGCCGCTTCGTCCATTTGCCGTTCGGCCAGCAATAGCACGTCCGCCGCCTGTTGAGGGTCAGGAATTTCGGCTAACAGACTGGCATAAAGCGGGTTTTCGGTGCGGTTACGCAGGCAGGCAATACGCAGCTCGTGGATGTTACTCCGGATGCGGCCACGCAGTTCTTCGGTGGCAGCCTCGGTGAAGGTCACCACCAGTAACTCTTCGACATCGACCGCGCGGACAAAGGCGGCTTCACCGCCCAGTCCAAGCAACAGCCGCAGATAGAGTGCGGCGATGGTGTAGGTTTTTCCGGTGCCCGCTGAGGCTTCAATCAGGCGCTCACCGGTTAACGGCAAACGCAGGGGATTTAGGGACTCGGCGGTCTCGGTCATTCGTTCTCTCTCATCAGCGGCATGGATTGCTGCAGCGCGCTAACGCTCTTCCAGACCTTCCAGCCTTTCGGGTGAACAAATTCTGTTTTCCCGTTCTGGCTGCCGGAGACCTGAGAAAGAAGCGCCATGCCCTGCGGCTCCACCACCGTCTGATGGAAGAAGTCAGCAAGTTTTTGCGGCGTCAGCAGTTTTATCTGAGCCACTACTTTATCACGTGAATCAAAACGCATATTACCGCGATCGAAATCTTTGCTGAGCTTTGATGCCTCTTCACCCAGTGTTTGCGGCGGCTGCTGCATTTGGGCAATCACCGACTGCTGGATTTGCGCAAACTCTTCGGGTTTCATCGCTCGCAGCTTCGCTTCGGCGGTCGGGAAGAAGGCTTTGAAACGCTGCCACAGAAAGCCAGGCTGTTTGTCGCTGCTCTGCAAGAGGAAACCGACGCCCCACTGACGCCCGACGTTCATCGGAAAAGCAAACACCGCGTAACCTAGCTGTTCTTCGGTGCGCAGTTGGTTGTAGAACCACGGCTGGATAATTTGCCCCAGCATGGCGCTGGCGGCAGAACTGCTGAACTCGTCAGCTTTTGGCGGCGCGAACACCGCGGCCAGCGCGGAATCACTGGTGCTCCCCGCTTTTTCGAAGATGGCATTCTGCTGTTTCTCCACCACGATGTCTTTGTTACGGCACCACTCAGAACCGTGCGCATTGAGCTGCTTTTGCACCTCGCGTGCGAGCGAAACAGAGTTATCAGCCGTCATGTTACCAACGATAAGAAACTCTGGACGCGCGCCTGCTTTCAGCGCATCACGCCAGCTTAGAACGTCCTTCAGGGTGATGGATGGCAGCAAGCTCCGGCGTTCTTCGCGCTGGAAGTAAGGCACCTGAGACAGCATCTGCACCGGCATAATCGCCTGATCAAAGGCTTTGCCTTTCTCGGCGGAATCCAGCATCTGCGCATACCAGGACTTTGCCTGTTCCAGCTGTTCCTCGGTCGGCTGATAGCTGAAATAGCCCTGCAACAGGGCATCAAACAGCTGCGGCAGACGTTGGGTATAACCGTTGGCGTTGACCATCAGGCCATTATTGGCACCGGTCGAGAAGCTGATTCCCCCCACTGCGGCCTGGTTGCTGAGCTGGTCGAGCGCGATACCCGCCAGATAATCGTTCAGCGCGAAAATCACCTGATTACGGGCGGTCTCCATGGCGTTCGGGTTACGCAGTACCAGGGTCACGTCGGCTTTCGGCTCGCTGGCATAATAGCGGCTCGGGGTGTAAACCACCCGCAACTGCGGTTCATCAACAATCAGCTGTGGTTTATCGGCGACTTTCTCAGACTTGATAAGCGTGAAGTCGTCTGGAATATATGGGTTGAGCGTCGGCAACTGCAGCGCGATTTTCGCGGATTCCTGCTGCCATTCGCTGAAGGTCTGCGCGCTAATTTTATCGACCTGATACGGCGCATCGACAAAGTAGGCGGTTTTGTTGTGCGGCTCGTTCGGGCTGATATACCAGATGCGCGCGTTTTGCGGGGTCATCATCGCCAGACGATCCTGGATAGCTTTTGCATCGTACTGGTCAGCAATATTGACCGCATCAAGCGTGTGCTCGACCGGCACGCGGATCATGGTGTCAGCCAGCCATTCCACGTAATCCATATCGCGGTTGATAGACGGATAGCGGAAATCGAGATCCAGCACGTGGGCCAGTTCATCAAAGTAACGCTTATCCACGCCCTTCTCGCGCAGCAGATTGAGGTAGCTGAAAATGGCGGCAACAACCTGATCGCGATGCGCCAGGCCTTTATCCGTCAGGGTTGCTGAAATTGCCAGTACGCCACTGTTACCGTTCACCACCGGGTCAGAATCAGCGCGAATGCCTTCCGCCAGCCCCTGCTTTTGCAGCCAGTCGGACAGCGTTCCCGGGCTACGATTTCCCATCAGATAGGTAATCAACTCATCGGTTTTACTGCGGAACTGGGCAGTATTGTTATCAATACGAAACTCAACGCGCAGCACTTTACGAGGTACCGCTGGCGTGTAGTGAATGATGATGCCTTTCTGCGCATCGGTCACCACAGGAACGGTAATCTCCGGGCGAGTGATGTTTTTGTTCGGTACCCGACCCCAGGTTTCCACGGCCATTTTTTCCAGTTCTGACAATGGCTTATTGCTGTAGATAACCGCTTTCATCAGGTTGGCGGAGTAGTATTTATCGCGGAACGCCAGCAGCGCATCAAGCACCGGGCTGCCGGGCTTGTCACTCAGTGTTTCAAGGTTACCGCCGGAGAACCGGGCTCCTGGGTGCGCCGGGTTAATGGTTTCGGCGCTCACCTGAGCCATACGCATACCGTCACGGCTTCGGGCCATGGTCAATTCTGAGTTAACGGCATTGCGCTCTCTGTCGGCGTATTTTTTATCAAGAAGCGGTTCAGCAATGGCATCTGCCAGGCGATCAACCGCGCCTTCCAAAGCGTCATTTTCTACTTCGAGATAGAACGCGGTGCGATAAGGTGCCGTGCTGGCATTGTGGCTGCCGCCATGCATTTTGAGATATTCAGCGAGGCTATCCGGCTGGGGGTATTTTTTAGATCCCATCAGCGTCATATGTTCGAGGAAATGGGCCAGCCCCGGATGGGAATCTGGATCTTCCAGCGAGCCAACCGGCACCACCAGCGCAGACAGCGACTTCACCGCCTGCGGGTCGGACACCAACAGCACAACCATCCCATTATCAAGCTTAATCGCCTGATACTGACGGGGATCTTTCTCGCTTTTACGGATGGTTTCCTTTATCGGTTGCCATCCATTGTCAGCCTGACTCATGGGCGCCCAGAGGGCGAACAAAACGATAAATACGACATTCAACCAAGTGCTGCGGGGCATTCACGGACCTCATCATTAACAAACTTCTGTGCTGCTCTGAATGGCAGCCTCACTTGTAAACATCAGTCCGTGACAAGCTGCGCATAATAATGGAATCCCGATATCTGCGCAATTTTTATACAACAGCTATGACTGATGGAAACGAAAAACTGGCTGTAGGTAACGTTCTGCCTGCGTGATAATGGCTTCAACGCTTTCAGGTTCAAGGGTTCGCCACAGTCGCTGGTACCAGACATCAGCCCCTTCACCGCGGATCACCATACTGCCTTCCCAGGCTTGCATGAACTTACTGCGCGCTTTCTGTTGTGTTGCTTCATCCCATAAAATGACATTATTTTCGCTGTCATAACAGGCTTTCAGCCATGCCCCCCCACTTTCAGGGAGGAACAGCAGTGGCTGAGACAATCCTTCACGGTAACCTGCCACCAGCTCCGATAAATATTTCATCGCCTCCTGCGCGGCCAATGGTGGGAAGCGCCACTCCCCATCTTTACGCAGTAACAGACGGCTTTCACCGTCTCCGCCACTGGCGCAGTAGACAAGATGCTCCAGCCAAAGTTGCATACCCTGCGAGACGTTCTGCAATGACGGACGCCAACGCAGCAGGCCGTCAGACTGTACCTGCGGTAGCCAGCCAGTGATATTGATCCCGTCACAGTGCAGATCAATTTCCAGACTTTTCCCGGGCTTTCTTTGGGTGCTAACCCGGTCGGCCAGGGCCTGCATCTCCTGGCACTGATCGTCCCAGGCAATTTCGCCAAACGCGCCGTACGGCAACTCGCCCCCGGCACGAAAACGGCGGAACATCCGGCTGGCGTCCTGCTCTTCCACCAGCGTATTCACCAGTTGCTGATTCAACTGATAGCGTGACAGGCCTTCGAGGGTGAAAGGCTCCGTTTCAGGAATTTCGTTCTCTTCAATGCGGAAATTCACCTGCAGCCGCATCTGGAAAAACGCCCTTACAGGGTGCAGCCAGAAACGCTGCAGCTGTTCGAAAGGCAGCGTCTCAATCACCACTGGCGGTAAAGGCTGTATAAATTCACCGTGCGCCTCGCCTTCCATACTCGCGGCTTTTAGCCATTCGTGGGCGTAGCTTTGCGTTTCGCCAGGCATGAAATTGACGGCATCAAACGGCATACGACTGTGCTGATAGAGAAGATGCGATTTCACCCGCTGCTCGCTTTCATCACAGTTGAGCATTTCGTCGCCTTGCAGACAGTGGCTCTGGCCGATGTAATCGACCAGTTCCTGCACCAACACTGACGGATAGCGCTCGCTGTTATCCTGGATAGACCGGCCGATATAGCTGATATACAGTTTTTGCTCGGCGGACATCAGCGCTTCCAGGAACAGATAGCGGTCGTCGTCCCGGCGACTACGATCGCCGCGCACCGGTTTCTGACTCATCAAATCAAAGCCCAGCGGCGCCAGCGCACGTGGATAAATACCGTCATTCATGCCCAGCAGGCAGACCACTTTGAACGGAATAGAACGCATTGGCATCAGAGTGCAGATATTCACTGGACCCGCGAGGAAACGCTGGCTGATACGCTCCTGATCGAGGCGCTGCGCCAGCTCGTCACGTAGCAGCGACAGCGGCACGGTTTCACCGTAGTGGGATTCCAGCCCCTGCTCGATAATGCCCTGCCACTGCTGTTCAATCAGCGCCAGCGCCGCTTCGGTATCCGGATCCGGCAGGAAGAAATCGTTGAGCATTTCACGGCATACGGGCAGCCAGTCGGAGAGCGCCCGCTCTTCCGTCAGGCGCAGTCGCCACTGGTTCAGTTTCATTAGTAAGGACGCCAGATGGCCGACCAGCTCGGCAATTAATCCACTGGATTCATCGTATGGCAAAATTGACTGCCATTCGCCCTGATTGCTTTCCATGGCGTAGCCGAGCAGCATGCGCGTCAGGCCAAAGCGCCAGGTGTGCTGGCCCGTCGGCGGCAGATCCCATTCTCGAACATTATCGTCGTCCATGCCCCAGCGAACGCCGGACTCGTTTACCCACAGTCTCAGATAACGCAGCCCCTCTTCATCGATATTAAAGCGAGCCGCCAGGACAGGGACATCCAGCAAGGCGAGAACATCTTCACTGACGAATCGGCTGTCTGGCAGCGAGAGCAGCGTAATAAACGCCTGTAGTGCCGGATGAGATTGGCGCGCCCGACGGTCAGAGATGGCCCACGGCACATAGCGGTCGCCGCTGGCGCTGCCGAATACGGCCTGAATAAACGGGCTGTAGCTGTCAATATCAGAGACCATCACGATGATGTCTCGCGGGGACAACTCTTTGTTTTCTTCCAGCATCGCCAGTAGGCGATCGTGCAGCACTTCCACTTCGCGCTGCGGGCTGTGGCAAACGTGAATACTCAGGCTGCGATCGTCAGGATCCAGCGTGCGTTTGCTGTCACTGCGGGCAAATTCTTCCGCAGTGCGCCCCGCGACCGCGCTGTTTTGAAGTTCCAGAATGTCGTATTGCAGATTATGCAGCAGGTTATCCGGCTCAATATCGACGAAAGCATCCAGCTCCTGATAGCGTTCCAGTCCCGCCAGCAGGTAGATGTAATCCCGACCGAGCTTGCCCCAAGAGGCCAGCATCGGGTTACCGATATCCTGTTCGCCATCGGCATTAAACAATGCAGGAGCCTGTTGGCTGTCGCGGAATAAGGGAAGTTCACGCTGTTCACGATGATGTCGACGCTGGCGAGCTAACAGCTTAGCCAGAAACGCCGGATCTTTAATGTCGCCCCAGTAATAACGACAGGGGTTAGTGAACAGCACATACACGTCAACATGCTTACCCAGCGCCTGAAGTGCCTGCAGATAGACCGGCGGCAGGGCCGAAATCCCGCAGATAAACACCCGGGAAGGTAAACCCGCCGGAGGCTGTTCGCTGTTTTCCAGGGTGGTAATGAAGCGTTGATACAGATTGGCACGATGCCAGAGAGGCTGCCCCAACGCGGCAGTGTGTTCCACCAGCGCTTTCCACAGCGGTGCCTGCCAACGCTGCGCCTCATCTATGCCGTCAATGCGCTCGTCGGCTTCCCAGCGAGTCAGCCATTCCGGGCGGTAAACCAGATACTGGTCATAGAGATCGGCTACGCGAGAAGCCAGCTGGAACAGCTTACGTTTGTCGCTATCGTCTGACAGATACTGACGCAACGGCGTGAACGCTTCTTGCTCAAGCATTCCGGGCAGCAGCGTCATCAGCTTCCAGCTCATGCTTTGTTTATTAAAAGCACTTTGCTCGGGAATTTCCGGCAATACACGAACAAACATGTCCCAGATGAAGCTGGCGGGAAGCGGAAAATCAATGTTGGCCGCGATGCCGAAACGCTTTGACAGCGTCATCTGTAGCCACTGGGCCATACCGGTACTTTGCACCAGCACCATTTCAGGTTCGAAGGGGTCGTTAAGCCGGTCCTGCTCAACAATAAACTCCATCAATGCTTCCAGCACATCCAGACGGTTGGAGTGGTAGACCCGTAACATATTCGCTCCTGACGCTCGCGGTTAAGCCATTAACTTTGTGGACAATGAAGGCGAGACATTTGCCCCTGCCTCCCCACGGGGGTGGTGATCGTTACCTTGATGCTGACACATCTTTGGCGGCTTGTCTGCACACGGTTAAGCTGCCAGCCTTCGGGCATCGCGGCGGTATGGAGCTGGCTGTGGTTCCATCCTTCACGCCAAAGTTGTTGATACAAACTCAACTGCGCACCACCGACAGCAAGCTGACTGTGCAAACCTGATAGCGCCGTAACCACCATCATCATCAACACCACACTCAACAGCACTTCGGGCAAGCTAAAACCCTGCTGTCGATTCAAGGATTCTGGCATTGTGAGGCCTCCTTGCGCGGACAAAAGTCACTCCAGCCGTTGCGGTCAACGTGCAGGGAATTATCGTTAACTGAAGCCGTTTGCCACCGGGTTTGATCCCTGCAACTGGCAATCAACAACGCGGTACCATCAGCGAACAACCGTAAGCACACTCGCCCGGCGAAACCAGGCAGGGTCTGGCATTGCAAGACTGGCGACAGCGGCCAGGCAAACACCCGCCCCCACTCAAGCAACGACTCGGCATCCATGCTGTCCTGAATTGCCTGTTTTTCCAGGCTTACCTGCGACAACCGGGCCTGATGCTGAATGCTGATACCCTGCAGCATCAGACTACCGAGAACGAGCATTAGCAACACCAGCATGAGTGACGACATCCCTTTCTGCCGGTTCATAAGTTGTGTCCTGTTACGGTATGGCTGGCGCTCACCTGGACTGTTGGGCGGCTCTTCAGATGTGCTGAAAGGGTCACGTCAAACTCAGGCGCAAAGCCGCTGATATTATGTCGCTGAACCTTAAATTCATCGACGACAAGGACATCGGGATCGGTCATTTTGTCCCACCCTTTAGCGTTGCATTCTGTCGCACCACGCAGCGTTTCCAGAGCGCCATCATTAAGCCTGAAACCTGTTATGTCAGAATTCGCTGCGGGGGCATCCTCCCAGACGCCGTTGAGATTGCTGTCCCAACGAACCCGCAGGCAGCGGTTTTCGATGAGTACAGCTTCACCACTACAGGCTCCCCGGCAAAACCCAGCCCGTTGCAGATGCCGGGAGACGACAAATAGCCGCTGCCAAATTTCCTCTTCAAGTACCTGCTGATGGGTCTGCCGGAGAGTCGCCATTTGTAGCGCGGGTAAAAAGCGCGCCGTCGCAAGCAACAGGATGCTGCCAATCGCCATGGCAATCAGGACTTCAATTAACGAAAACCCCTGCTGATTTACTGGCATGATTTGTCGCTTCCTCCCTGACACAAACGTACGCGTCCCCATCCAGAGACAATCAAACTCCAGCTTCCTGCGTTGCTTTTAAGCGTGATATGCCCTGGCCAGGCGGTGCTTCGCAAACCGTAGAAACCGAGGCTGGGCGTCATCTCGCTGAGGACCACTTCCGGCCATCGGGGACGTAAGACGAAAACGCTTTGCGCTGTGCAACCAGATGCCTCGTCACTCAGGGCATTCAGACACCAACCTTGCTCCGTGCGTTCTACGCGAGGCAGACGATCGCGCTGGTGCCAGTTCGCATCGTTACGCAGCATGACCAGATAGTCTCTAACCTGCCCGGCGGTTTGCCACAGACGCTGCTGTTGTTGCCAGCGCTGCCAGCCATAAAGCCCTCCGCTGCTGAGAATAATCATCAGTGAAATCGCAACCAGCATTTCAATAAGGGTGTAACCCTGTTCTCGTTTCATGGCCGCAATATGCAGTGGGAGGTTAATCAACGCGAACGGGTATTCCGCGTTTCACGAGCACGATTCAGGGGAAACTTATCGGGTTGCAGCGGGTTACAGAAAAACAGGAAGGGTGCTTCAGAAAATGAAAACCGGCCACGTGGGCCGGTTAATTTCAGGTGATTTAAATCGCTACTGGCGCTTTAATGCCGGGGTGCGGATCGTAGCCTTCAATCTCGAAATCATCGAACTGATAATCGAAGATGGATGCTGGTTTACGTTTGATAACCAGCTTAGGCAGTGCCCGAGTCTCACGGCTCAGCTGCAGATGCGTCTGGTCCATGTGATTGCTGTACAGGTGCGTGTCGCCGCCGGTCCAGACGAAGTCACCGACGTCGAGGTCACATTGCTGGGCCACCATATGCACCAACAGCGCGTAGCTGGCGATGTTAAAAGGCAGGCCGAGGAACACATCGCAAGAACGCTGATACAGCTGGCAGGAGAGCTTGCCGTCTGCCACGTAGAATTGGAAGAACGCGTGGCACGGTGCCAGCGCCATTTTGTCCAGCTCGCCGACGTTCCAGGCTGACACAATGATGCGACGAGAATCGGGATCACTTTTCAGCTGTTCAATGACGGTCGTGATCTGGTCAATATGGCGACCGTCTGGCGTTGGCCATGCGCGCCATTGCTTACCGTACACCGGGCCCAGGTTGCCCTGATCATCAGCCCATTCATCCCAGATGGAGACATTGTTTTCGTGCAGATACGCAACGTTAGTGTCACCTTTCAGGAACCACAACAGCTCATGGATGATGGAGCGTAAATGACAGCGCTTGGTCGTTACCAGCGGGAAACCATCCTGCAGGTTGAAGCGCATCTGGTGGCCGAAAATCGATAGCGTGCCGGTACCGGTACGGTCATTTTTTGGAGTGCCCTCGTCGAGCACCTTCTGCATCAGTTCAAGATACTGTTTCATGCTTCCTCAGGAGACTTGTTGCTGTGGGCGATGACGATACGCCCAGACCATCATGATGATACCTGCCAAAACCATCGGAATAGAGAGGATCTGCCCCATGCTGATGTACTGCACCCATTCACCGGTGAACTGCGCATCCGGCTGGCGGAAGAATTCGACGATGATGCGGAACAGACCGTAGCCAATCAGGAACAGGCCTGAAACAGAGCCCGTCGGGCGAGGCTTGCGGATAAACAGGTTGAGGATGATAAACAGCACCACGCCTTCCAGCGCCAGTTCGTAAAGCTGCGACGCATGGCGCGGCAGAACGCCGTACTGATCGAACAGAGACTGCCACTCAGGATGCGACGGCAGTAACGCCAGGTCTTCCGCACGGGAACCCGGGAACAGCATGGTGTAATGGAAAGAAGGGTCAACGCGGCCCCACAGTTCGCCGTTGATGAAGTTGCCCAGACGACCAGCGCCGAGACCAAACGGGATCAGTGGTGCAATAAAGTCAGCGACCTGGAAGAAGGTACGCTTCGTGCGTTTGGCAAAGACAATCATGACGACGATAACGCCAATCAGACCGCCGTGGAACGACATGCCGCCATCCCAGACGCGGAACAAATACAGCGGATCGCTGAGGAAAACCGGCATGTTGTAAAACAGGACATAGCCGATACGCCCGCCGAGGAATACCCCGAGGAATCCGGCGTAAAGCAGGTTTTCGACTTCGTTCTTCGTCCAGCCGCTGCCCGGTCGGTTCGCCCTGCGAGACGCCAACCACATAGCGAAGATAAAGCCGACGAGATACATCAGTCCGTACCAGTGAAGCGCAACCGGTCCAATGGAAAAAATCACCGGATCAAATTCCGGGAAATGCAGATAACCACTATTCATCTGTCACCACAAGTGCTTGTTATTCCGCCGAAAGTGGTCAGCGGTAGAGACGTGCAGCCTGAAGACTGCCCCAAAGGTGCGAATGATAGCACAAGGCAGTCGGCTGGGAGGCGCTGAAAGATGTAAAAGATATGTATAAACACGGGTCCAGCAGGCAGAGCGGCCGCCGGAAACTGATACTTATCTACCGCCGCGAATCAGGCCGCCAAGGCCCCGGCGTTCCATGAATGCGGCCACCTGATGGCGTACTTCTGTCGCAAGTTGCGCATCCAGGCTACGCTGGGCCAGGTTTTTCGCATCTTCAAGTTCGATGTGACGCAGCAGGTATTTCACGCGAGCCACCGAGCGTCCGTTCATCGACAAATGGCGGAAACCCAGGCCAATCAGGATAGTTACGCACATCGGGTCGCCTGCCATTTCGCCGCATACACGCAGATCGATGTCGAGGCGCTCGGCGTCCTGAGCAATCATCGACAGTGCGCGAAGCAACGCCGGGTGCAGGCTATCATACATGCTGGCCACGCGGGTGTTGTTCCTGTCCACCGCCAATAAATATTGCGTCAGATCGTTAGTACCCACGGAGATGAAATCAACCCGCCGAGTCAGATGCGGCAGCATGAATACCATCGATGGCACTTCCAGCATCACGCCGATCCGCGGTTTCGGGATTTCGTAGCCGATCATCTCTTCCACTTCGCGCCCGGCACGTTCAATCAGGCGTTTGGCCTCATCGACTTCATCAATGCTGGTGATCATCGGCAGCAAAATGCTGAGGTTACCCGTCGCGGCGTTGGCACGCAGCATCGCGCGAACCTGAACCAGGAAGATCTCCGGCTGATCGAGCGTGATGCGGATCCCGCGCCAGCCGAGGCAAGGATTCTCTTCGCTGATGGGCATGTACGGCAGCTGTTTGTCGGCCCCGACGTCCAGGGTTCGTAGGGTCACCGGTTTATCGTTGAACATTTGCAGCATGCCCTGATACTGGGATACCTGCTCTTCTTCCGACGGGAAACCGCTTTGCAGCATGAACGGGATTTCAGTGCGATATAGCCCAATGCCGTCGATACGGCTGCCGAGCTTTTCTTCGTGCTCTGGGCTTAAACCGGCATTCAGCATCACCTTCACGCGTTCGCCGCTTTTCAGATGCGCCGGACGATCAACGTCATCCTCCGCAATTCGGCTGAGCTCGTTTTCTTCGGTGACCAGTCGTTGGTATTCCTGCAGAAGCACCGGCTCGGGATCGACCAGCAACTCACCGCGGTAGCCATCGACTACCAGCATGCGGCCATGCAGCACCGAAGGCTGAATGTCGGCACCCATCACCGTTGGAATACCCAACGCGCGCACCATAATGGCGGCGTGAGAGTTCGCTGCGCCGTCGCGCACCACGACGCCCGTCAGTCTGTCCTGCGGCACTTCGGCAAGCGTGGTCGCCGAAAGCTCATCAGCCACCAGCACGAAGCGTTCCGGCCACGCGTTCGGACCCTGCACGGAGTCATCGAGATGGAAAAGCAGCCGTTGACCCAACGCGCGGAGATCGCCCGCTCGTTCTTTAAGATAGCCATCACTCAGGGCCGCGAATTGCGCAGCAAATTTTTCGATGATGGTTTTGACCGCCCACTCAGCCACCGAGCCTTTGTCCACTTCAGCGAACAGCTCTTTGCGCAGTCGGGCATCTGATAACAGGTGTGAATAGAGATCAAAGATAGCCGCGGTTTCTTTCTGGGCCCCGGCAGCAAAACGCTTACTGTAACGACGAAATTCACCGGCCGCCTCTTCCAGCGCACCGGTCAGACGCTCCCGCTCAAGCGCGGTGTCCAGCGTTGAGGCTTCGTACACCTGCTCCATTAATGGCAGCGTGGAATCCATCCAGCCCTGGGCAATGGCCACCCCGGATGCAGCCGCGAGCGCACGAATACGCGTTTGACGGTACTGACCAAACAGCGCCGTGAGCTGAGACTGAGAGAGGATCGCCGCCATTTGAGTGGCGAGCGTAACGAGGAAGGATTCTTCACTTTCGTCGAATTGACGCAGTTCGCGCTGCTGAACCACCAGCACGCCAAGCAGTTGACGGCGCTGAATGATCGGCACGCCAAGAAACGCGCGGTACTTTTCTTCTTTTACGGAAGGGATGTATTTGAAGCTCGGGTGCTTTTGCGCATCCGCGAGGTTGATGGGCTCCGCGAGGCGTCCCACCAGGCCAACGACACCTTCATCAAAGGCGAGTGTAATAGTCCGGCCTCGAGGCTTTTTCAGCCCGCGAGTGGCCATCAGGTAATAGCAGCGCCTGTCGTGGTCAGCGAGGTAAACCGAACACACTTCGGTTTCCATTGCCTGACAGATATCTGTTACCAGAATATCGAGCGCCTCGTTCACACGGGGCGCACTGGCCACTTTCTCGACTATTTCTCGCAACCGGGTGAGCATAATGTGCGTGGCTTAACCTCTTTTACGTCGATAAGCAGGGGCGGTGTTCTGCGGTTTCGGGGTACTTTCCGTCAGCGCCAGCACAACGCCTGCAAACTCCTTCATCACCCGACGGTAGACATCGCGTTTAAACGACACCACCTGACGCACCGGGTACCAGTAACTTACCCAGCGCCAACCATCGAATTCCGGGGTGCTGCTGGTTTGCATGTTGATATCGGCATCGTTGCCTATCAACTGCAGAAGAAACCACTTTTGTTTCTGGCCGATACAAACCGGCTTTGTGTCCCAACGCACCAAACGTTTCGGTAACTTGTAACGCAACCAGTTCCGGGTAGAGGCCAGGATCCGCACATCTTTACGGCTTAGCCCAACTTCTTCAAACAATTCCCGATACATCGCCTGCTCAGCGGACTCGCCCGGGTTTATCCCTCCTTGAGGGAACTGCCAGGAGTGTTGACCGTAACGCCTGGCCCACATTACCTGGCCCTGGCGATTGCAGATTACAATTCCAACATTTGGGCGGTAGCCATCGTCATCAATCACCGGACTACCTCTAAAAACAATTTTCAATATGAATGATTGTTTCACACTCGTCGGAAACGGTAAACCACTCTCTTGCGGCGATAACACCGGATAACAATTGAATAACTCACAGCTATCATCAAAGTTATAAACAGATAGGACCGTTACGGGACCATTTTATTCACTTTTTCTGTGGATAGAGTTGTGAAGAAGTCGCGAGTTACCATGGGAAAACCTTGAATAGTCCTAAAAAAACGATTTTCACACATAAAAATAAATTGATGTTATTCATTAAGTTAAAGCAGTTAATTTCCATTAAAAATGCCATAACGTGACGATCATCACACTGATGATCCTTGCACTGATGAAAGATCGAACAACGTCGTTTTTATCCACAGATTGTGCCACTAAGTTAAACACTTTTTGTGTGAAAATTGGATTTTCATCGCGCGTCAAGCCTGTAAATGGAAACAGTAGTGAGGGTTTTCCCCAGTTATCCCACTTTTCTGTGGATAACAGGGTGTAAGATCCTGTTCATTGTCAGTGACAAGAATGGGAAAACCTTTTGCAGCGCAAAAAATGTTGGCCTTTTTTAATAAAAAAACGCTATTAAATCATCATATTGGCGTAGTTATTCAGAAAAGGGTAAACTCTTTCCACAACGGGGATAAACCCCGCTCACTTTTCAACCAAAGGCGTGCCGTTATGTCCCTGCTGTCTCCACTGCGTCATTCCCCTCAGTCTGAAGCCCAGCTTTTAGCACAGGCGCAGCAGCTGGCGGGTTATTCGCTGGGAGAATTGGCGGCGATGGCAAACCTGCCCATTCCGCCCGATTTAAAGCGGGATAAAGGTTGGATTGGCGTGCTGCTGGAGATTTGGCTGGGTGCCAGCGCCGGCAGTAAACCCGAGCAGGATTTTGCCGCGTTGGGGGTCGAGCTGAAAACGATCCCCGTCGACCGCAACGGCCGCCCGCTGGAGACCACGTTTGTCTGCGTCGCCCCGCTGACCGGCAACAGCGGCGTCACCTGGGAAACCAGCCATGTCCGGCATAAACTGAAGCGAGTACTGTGGATCCCGGTCGAAGGTGAACGCGCTATCCCACTGGCGGAGCGCCACGTCGGCACCCCGCTGCTGTGGAGCCCGAGCGCAGAAGAGGAGCATCAGCTGCGCATGGACTGGGAAGAGTTAATGGATTTAATTGTGCTGGGACAGGTGGAACGCATTACCGCTCGTCACGGCGAAGTCCTGCAACTTCGTCCGAAAGCCGCCAACAGTAAAGCCCTGACCGAAGCCGTCGGCACTCACGGCGAACCTATCCTGACCCTCCCCCGCGGTTTTTATCTGAAGAAGAACTTCACCGCCACCCTGCTGGCCCAACATTTTCTGCTTTGACACGATTCGTTTGGGGTAAGGCCGCCTGTGGCTTATAATTGCGCTTTTCGTTTTTGGCAGGATTTACAATGTTTGCATGGGTAACCGATCCTAACGCGTGGATGGCGCTTGGGACGCTGACGATCCTTGAGATCGTTCTTGGCATCGACAATATTATTTTTCTCTCTCTGGTGGTGGCAAAACTCCCGACGGCTCAGCGTAATCACGCGCGCCGAATCGGTCTGTTTGCGGCGATGATGATGCGACTGGGACTGCTGGCGTCAATCGCCTGGGTCGTCAGGCTGACCAATCCGCTGTTTACTCTTTTCGACCACTCGCTTTCAGCCCGCGACCTGATTTTACTGGCGGGCGGCCTATTCCTAATCTGGAAAGCCAGCAAAGAGATCCACGAATCGATTGAAGGTGAAGAGGAAGGGCTGAAAACCAACGTTCACTCATTCTTCGGCGCGATCGTTCAAATCATGCTGCTCGATATCATCTTCAGCCTCGATTCGGTGATTACGGCGGTGGGTCTGTCTGATCATCTGTTCATTATGATGGCCGCGGTGGTGATTGCCGTTGGCGTGATGATGTTTGCCGCGCGTCCAATTGGCGAATTTGTCGACAGGCATCCGTCAGTCAAAATGCTGGCGCTGGCATTCCTTATCCTGGTCGGCTTTACATTAATGCTGGAAAGTTTTTCTATTCATGTGCCGAAGGGTTATATCTATTTCGCGATGTTTTTCTCCATTGCCGTGGAGAGCCTCAATTTGCTGCGAAATAAAAAAAATCCGCTTTAAATTCAAAGGCAGCCTTCAAAATGAGGGCTGCCCCGCAATCTTTTTAAGATTTTACTGCTTTTTACTTACTCCTTACCGGGTTATATCTAGAATGATATGAGTTGCGGTCATATAAGGGGTAATAATGATGAAAAAATGGGCAGTTTTGATTTCTGCGGTGGGGCTGGCATTTGCCGTTTCCGGTTGCAGCAGTGACTATGTGATGGCAACGAAAGATGGCCGAATGATTCTGACGGATGGAAAACCAGAAGTTGATGACGACACCGGCCTTATCAGTTACGACGATCAGCAGGGTAACAGCATGCAGATCAACCGTGACGATGTTTCCCAAATCATTAAGCGCTAAAAGAAAACAGGTCAGCTCGTCTGGCCTTTTTTGATTTTTTACTTCCGCTTTATCCTCGCATCTGCCATGTTTATATTCCTTTGTCAGGGCGCCTGTCGCGCCCTTCCTGACGTTTTTGATATGACGTTGTTGATATACAAAAAGGAAGACGGCTATGCACTATCACCGTATCCCCCACAGCTCACTGGAGATCAGTACTCTTGGGCTGGGCACTATGACGTTTGGTGAACAAAACAGCGAAGCCGACGCCCACACACAACTCGATTACGCCGTTGCTCAGGGCATTAACCTGATTGACGTCGCAGAGATGTATCCTGTACCTCCACGCCCGGAAACGCAGGGTCTGACAGAAACCTACGTCGGCAACTGGCTGGCGAAACACGGCAACCGTGAAAAACTGGTGCTGGCCTCAAAAGTCAGCGGCCCAACGCGCAATAACGACAACGGCATTCGCCCAAACCAGGCGCTCGATCGCAAAAACATCCGCGATGCGCTGCACAACAGCCTGACTCGTCTGCAAACCGACTACCTCGACCTCTATCAGGTGCACTGGCCGCAGCGCGCGACCAACTGCTTCGGCAAGCTCGGCTACGAGTGGACGGAATCACAACCGGTTATCACCCTGCTGGAAACCCTCGAAGCGCTGACCGAATTCCAGCGTGTGGGCAAAATCCGCTACATCGGTGTCTCGAACGAAACCGCGTTTGGCGTGATGCGCTATCTGCACCTCGCCGATAAACACGACCTGCCGCGCATCGTCACGATTCAGAACCCGTATAGCCTGCTGAACCGCAGCTATGAAGTGGCGCTGGCAGAAGTAAGTCAGTTTGAAGGGGTTGAGCTACTGGCGTATTCCTGCCTGGCGTTCGGTACTCTGACCGGAAAATACCTGAACGGTGCGAAACCGGCCGGAGCACGAAACACGTTGTTCAGCCGCTTTACGCGATACAGTAGCGAGCAGTCACAGAAAGCGGTAGCGGCGTATGTCGATATCGCGAAGCGTCATAATCTCGATCCGGCTCAGATGGCGTTAGCCTTCGTGCGTCGTCAGCCGTTCGTCGCCAGCACGCTGCTGGGTGCGACCACGCTGGAACAGCTGAAAACCAACGTCGAAAGCCTGCACCTGGAATTGTGCGAAGAGGTTCTGGCGGAGATTGAAGCGGTGCATAAGGTGTATACCTACCCTGCACCGTAAGCCTTGTGCGGTCTGATGCCCTCACCCCGACCCTCTCCCACAGGGAGAGGGAGCAAACACTAAAAACCGTCTCGTTAAGAGACGGTTTTGCTTTTACCTTGTGCGGTCTGATGCCCTCACCCCGACCCTCTCCCACAGGGAGAGGGCGCAAACACTAAAAACCGTCTCGTTATGAGACGGTTTTGCTTTTACCTTGTGCGGTCTGATGCCCTCACCCCGACCCTCTCCCACAGGGAGAGGGCGCAAACACTAAAAACCGTCTCGTTATGAGACGGTTTTGCTTTTACCTCGGCCCCAAACCCACAGCACGAGAATCGCGACCGCAAACAGCGTCCCGAAACCCATCCCAACCCCCACAACCGGAATGCCTACCATCACCGCCAGCGAGTAAAGGCCGAGCATAATCAGCATCGCGCTGTTTTCGCCGAGGTTCTGCACCGCAATCGCATTACCCGCACCGACCGTATGTTTCCCGCGTTCCTGCAACAGCGCATTCAGCGGCACCACGAAGAAGCCGCCGCAGATCCCCAGCAGCAATAGCAGAACGTATGCGGGTAACAGCGCGTGCTGAAGCGCGAAAATTACCACCGCAACACCAATCAAAACGCCTGCTGGCATGCAGCGCGCCACGGTTTCCAACGTCACCAGTTTAGCCGCAGCCCCCGCACCGACCACAATCCCAACGGCAACCATCGCATTCAGGTACGTCGGCGTCGCGTTGTCGGTTATCCCCAGCGCAGCTGGAACCCACAGTACCAGAAGGAAACGTAGCGTAACGCCTGCGCCCCAGAACAAGCTGGTGCCCACCAGCGAAAAGCGGGTTTCACGGCTGCGCCACAGCGTTTTACAGGCTGAGAAGAAACTGCCGGTCATGGCATTGAAACGCCAGGACTGCCCGCTTCTCGCCGCCGGTAAACGGGTGATAAACAGGTTAGCGACCACTGCCCCGGCGTAAACCAGCGCACACACGCCCAGCGCCGCCAGCACGTGCCAGTCGGCCAGCACGCCGCCCGCGACGGAGCCCAGCAAAATCGCAGCGATGGTCGATGACTCCATCATCCCGTTAGCTTTAACCAGTTTGTCACCGGTGGTCAGCTCGCCAAGAATGCCGTATTTCGCCGGGGAATATGCCGCCGCCCCCACGCCCACCAGCGTATAGCCGATAAACGGGTTTACGCCCATGCAGATAGACGCCGCGCCAATCAGTTTCATACCGTTGGCGACCATCATCACTCGGCCTTTCGGGAAACTGTCGGCAAACTGCCCGACAAACGGCGCGAAGAGAATGTAAGCGCCCACAAACACCATCTGCAGAACGGGCTGGCTCCAGTCCGGATAAAACTGCTCCTTCATGAGTGCCAGAATGGCGAACAGCAGCGCATTATCGCCAAAGGCTGAGAGGAACTGGGCGCAAAGCACCGCCATCATCCCTTTCGAGCGTAATGAAGTGTTAGTGTGCACTGACTCACTCATTCGGTTTTTCCACCTGATCAACCTGCTCTTTGAGGGCGACAAAATCGGGTTTGCCGCTGCCGAGGACCGGTAGCTGTTTAAGACAGCGAATATCACGCGGTACAGCGAGTTCCGGTATTCCGCTGGCTCGCGCCTGCTGTTGCAGTTTGTCGCGCGTCAGTTCTGCGTCGGTGGTAAACAGCACCAGCGCTTCACCTTTGCTTGCATCCTGTTTAATCACCGTGGCGTGCAGTTTGTCTGGCGATACCGCCAGCGCGAGCTGCTCGACCATTTCCAGCGACACCATTTCTCCGGCAATTTTCGCGAAGCGTTTGGCACGACCCTGAATTTTCACGTAGCCCTGCTCGTCAAACAGCACGATATCGCCTGTGTCGTACCAGCCGGTTTCCAGCTCACCGTTATGGTTTTCTGCCGTCGGCTGTTCCAGTACGCCGGGGTTTTCCACTCGCAGATAGCCGTTCATGATGTTCGGACCTTTCAACTGCAAACGCCCGCCTTCTTCAATGCCCGGCACCGCCAGCAGTCGCGCATCCATGCCCGGTAATATGCGGCCAACCGTGCCCGGTTTTGCCGCCATTGGCACGTTGATCGACACAACCGGGGCGCATTCGGTTACGCCGTAGCCTTCCAGAATGCGCAGGCCAAATTTGTCCTGCCAGATTTGCTTGGTGCTGTCCTGAAGCTTTTCGGCACCGGCAACCACGTAACGTACTTTGTGGAAGTCATACGGATTGGCAAAGCGCGCGTAGTGGCCCAGGAACGTGGATGTGCCGAACAGCACCGTACAGTTACGATCGTAGACCAGCTCCGGCACAATGCGATAATGCAGCGGGCTCGGATAAAGAAACACTTCCGCCCCGGTCAGCAGCGGCGTAAACAGCCCCACGGTCAGGCCGAAAGAGTGGAACAGCGGCAGCGCCGACATAAAACGGTCGCGGGCGGTGAAGTCCGCAATGGTTTTAATCTGCTCAACATTGGCCAGAATGCTTTTATGACTGTGCACCACCCCCTTCGGATTACCTTCCGAACCGGAGGTGAACAGTACGATAGCGGCGTCTTCCGGCTGCTGTTTCACCTGTGCCAGATGCGGCATCAACAGATGCCCGAAAATCCACAGTTTGTCACCGAGGGTGACATCGCCTTTTAAATCTTCCAGAAACACCCAGCGCACCTGGGTCAGTTGCTCTGGCAGATGCCACAGTTTCCCTTTATCGAGGAACTGTCGGGAGGTAAAGATGGTTTTGATTTCTGCCGCGGTAATCGCGCTCGAGAGCCCTTTGATGCCCGCGGTGTAGTTCATCATTGCCGGGATTCGCCCGCGAGCAATGGCGCCGAAAATCACCGCCGCGCTGATCCCGGCATTCGGTAACATCAGGCCAATTTTCTCGCCCTTGGTGCTGTATTTTTCCAGAATGCGCGCCACGAACAGCGTTTTGGTCAGCAGCTTACGGTAGTTATCCGGCTGGAAATTAATGTCTTCAATGCACGGTTTTCTATCGCCATAACGGTGCTGGGCAGAAAGCAGCGCTTCGTACAGCGTTTCACGTGGACGTACCGCCATGCGGGCTTCCATCATAACCTGATGCAGCATTTCACCGGCGATTTTACGGCGATCGCGCGCGCGTGGGGCATCCGGCATCGGCAGTGAAGTCGGGGGCAAAATATGCAGTTGGATTTGCGGGAAGAGGCGGCGTTTCACCAGGCCTTTCAGCCGGCTGGCAAACGTCAGTTCGGCGCCTTCAATACGAATCGGGACCACCACCGCCTGCGACTTTGCCGCCACGAAGGCCGCGCCGTCATAGATTTTCATCAGCGAGCCGGTAATGGAAATTCGCCCTTCCGGGAAAATCACCACCGGGCGCCCTTGCTCAACCAGACGCACCAGATGCTTGATTGACATCGGTTTGGTCGGATCCAGGGGAACAAAATCAATGAGCGGTGTCAGCCAGCGCATATACCACTTCTGACTGATAGAGCTATAGACCGCAAACACCGGGCGCACAGGTAAAAACAGCGCCAGTAAAATGCCGTCAATAAACGAGACATGGTTCGGGGTGATCAACACCTTCGGCTGGCGCAGAGCGGCCGCATTTCCGGTGACGTTGACCCGAAACATCACTCTGAAAAGAAATCGAAAAAAGCCCAACAGCATATCAACTCCATTTTGCAAAAAATGACTTTTTGCAGGTTACATGAGATGCGGCAGGAAAGCAGGAGGGGGCTGAATTTTGGGTAAAAAAAACCTGCGCATCTGCGCAGGTCGGTGCAAGAAGAGAAGTACGTAATCGTACTAAAAAATTCTCACCAATCAATACCTCTGGGATAATCAGAGTATCAATCAGATTGATGAATCCTCCAGCGATCAATCGCAACAGCTAATCGCAAAGTGTAACTAAAGGTTTGGATTCATCTTTTCCATTTTCAATTGCCCGTGACGTGCTGTGTAACTTTTTCACGCCGTTCGCCCTTTCGCATCACATTTGCAGCAGACGATCCGCGCTTAACCTTGAACAACACTGGGTTTTCCGTAACACTGAACAGGTGTAACCGTTTTCCCTCTTAAAAGGCATGTTATGGCGACAATAAAGGATGTGGCCCGGATGGCAGGTGTTTCTGTTGCCACCGTTTCCCGGGTTATCAATAACTCTCCCAAAGCCAGCGAAGCCTCACGTCAGGCGGTATCTTCCGCCATGGAAACGCTCAGCTATCACCCGAACGCCAACGCCCGCGCCCTGGCGCAGCAGTCGACGGAAACCGTTGGCCTGGTGGTGGGCGATGTGTCCGATCCCTTCTTTGGTGCGATGGTCAAAGCCGTCGAACAGGTGGCGTATCACACCGGAAATTTCCTGTTAATTGGCAATGGCTACCATAACGAGAAAAAAGAGCGCCAGGCTATTGAGCAATTGATTCGCCATCGCTGCGCGGCGCTGGTTGTTCATGCCAAAGTGCTGCCCGATGAAGAACTGATCGGGCTGATGAAACAGATCCCCGGCATGGTGTTGATCAACCGGATCGTGGCCGGTTTTGAGAAACGCTGCGTGGCGCTTGACGATCGTTACGGCGCCTGGCTCGCCACCCGCCATTTGATTCAACAGGGTCATACCCGAATTGGCTACCTCTGCTCAAACCACGCCATATCCGACGCCGAAGATCGTTTGCAGGGCTATTACGATGCGCTCAAAGAGAGCGGTTTGCCGTGCAATGAGCGGCTGGTAACGTTCAGCGAGCCGGATGAAAGCGGCGGCGAACAGGCAATGACCGAACTGCTGGGGCGCGGCAAAAACTTTACCGCCGTTGCCTGCTACAACGACTCGATGGCTGCGGGGGCGATGGGCGTGCTGAATGACAACGGCATTGATGTGCCGGGGGAAATTTCACTGATTGGATTCGATGACGTGCTGATTTCACGCTATGTGCGCCCGCGTCTGACCACCGTGCGCTATCCGATTGTCACCATGGCGACTCAAGCCGCCGAACTGGCGCTAGCGCTGGCCGATAAACGCCCACTGCCGGAAATCACGCACCTGTTTAGCCCGACGCTAGTACGCCGTCATTCGGTGATTTCACCAGTGGAAACGCAAAGCTCGTAGCGATACAAATGCACGGTGGTGGCCGGATACTCGATGCCATCACCGATATACTGCCAGCCAAAACGCTCGTAAAAATCACGACACGCCGAATAGAGATGCAGCTGCGAATAACCTTTGCCGCGCGCGTACTCAATCACATGTGCCTGCAACCTGCCCGCAATGCCCTGCCCTCGTACCGATTCATCGACATACAGCGCCGCCATCCACGGGAAAAGATCCTGGCGGCTGATCAGATCGCAGCGCCATAAACCCACGGTCGCTAACAGTTTATCGCCGTCGGTCAGCACAAAGGTGAGCGGGAGTGCGTCGGGGGTCTGACTGTGCTCAATGATACTGGCGAAAAACTCGCGCGGCATCGCCACGCCACCAAACGCCTGCCAGAGCCAGTCGATGACCTGGCGGCTGTGCTGCGGCACCTCATGCAGCGGCTGGATTTTCACATCAATTTCCCCTGAAAAATGGGCACGGATTCAAACAGATAGCCGTCGAAATCTGGCGCATCCTCATCAGAGAGTTCCAATAGGCTGTTTTTCACGTTCTCGAGGTGCTGCCACGTTGCCTGCCACGCCCCCATCACGTCGCGACGACGCAGTGCCGCCAGAATAGTTTGCCTGTCGCCGAGCCACTTCAGGCGGTAGGCGCGGCTGGCAATGTGCGCGTTAAACTGCTGCCACAGCGGGCTGCTGTCCATTTGTAGCCAGATTTTCTCAACGGTGGTCAGTAGCATCTGGTTTTGCGTCGCGCCAGCCAGCACCAGGTGAAACATTTTACTGTTGTCCTGGGTGGTGTCGTTGGCCGCAATCGCACGCTGTTCCTGCTCGATAATCCGCTTGAGATTGTCGATGTCGGCCCGGGTGGCCATTTTCGCGGCGAAGGCCGCAATATTGCTTTCAAGAAGCTGACGCGCCTGCAAAATCTCAAACGGCCCGACGTCGCTGTTCAGCATCTGCTCTTCTTCACTGTCGTTTTCCTGCGGTATACGCATCACGTACACGCCCGATCCCTGGCGAATATCAACGGTTCCCTGCAATTCCAGCATCAGCAGCGCTTCACGCACGATAGTCCGGCTGACGCCATACTTTTCCGCAATGTTACGCTCGGGCGGCAGCCGGGAACCCACCGGGTAAAGGCCCTGCATAATCTGGGCACGCAAATCTTCACCAATTTCCTGGTAAGGTTTTTTTTCCGGCGGAACAACGGCCTTTTCCACAATATCACCTGTGTCTACTTGCGGGTGGATGCACAGACCGCCGCTCCTGGCGGTCTGACCGGCGGCTATAGTAGCAAAATTCATGCAACTGCAGGAGCGCCACTATTTCAGTTCATCGTCGAGGTTTAGCGTAAGCATTCGGGTGTCACGCAGCTTGCGGAACCAGCTCGCTGATTTTTTCGCACGCCGCGCCCGGTTGTTGGCAAGGTCGATTTCAATCAGCCCATAGCGGTTCTTGAAGGCGTTCATCGGTGAAACGTTGTCGGTAAATGCCCATAGCATGTAGCCGTGACAGTTGGCGCCGTCCTGCTTCGCCCGCAGCGTCTGCCAGAGGTGTTCGCTGATGAAATTGATGCGGTAGTCGTCTTCAATCACGCCATCGCTATTGCGGAACTGGCCTTCGTTTTCAATACCCATCCCGCTTTCGGCCACGAACCACGGAATATTGCGGTACTCATCTTTGATACGCATCGCCATGTCGTACACGATTTGCGGGTAAATTTCCCAACCGCGCGATTTGTTCATCCGCCGCCCCGGCAGTTCAAACGGCTCATAGTAATACGCCGGATGGAACGGGGTTTCCGGATGCCACGCGCGCGACGGCGCTTTGACACGATGTGGGTAATAGAGGTTGATCCCCAGCTCGTCGACGGTATTCGCGCGGATAATCTCCAGCTCTTCTTCAGTGTGATCCCAAGCCACATGGTGCTGTTCCAGCAGGGTGATAAGCTCGGGTGGATACTCGCCTTTCACCATTGGATCGAGAAACACGCGATTGTAGAACAGGTCATAGCGCTCAGCGGCACGCACATCGTGCACCGCCCGCGAGCGCGGGTACGTCACTTCTGGATTCAGAATGCAGCCCACGCTGCCGCGATAGCCTTTCTCACGGAACAGCTTCACCACCCGCGCCGTCGCCAGCACTTTGTGGTGATTCCACTGCATCCAGGTGCCCGTGTTTTGCTCGTACGGCCAGCGCAGCGCGTCAAGATAGACTCGGGTCTGCACCACGATCGGTTCATTAAAGGTGAACCAACGCGTCACTTTGTGATGATAGCGTTCGAAGACTTTCTCGACGTACCCCACGAAAAGATCGACCACTTTTTTCGACGCCCAGCCGCCGTAAGTTTCCAGCAAATAGCCCGGCAGCTCGTAGTGTTCGAGGCAAATCATCGGCGTAATGCCGTTGGCGTTCAGCTCGTCAAACAGCGCGTCGTAATAGGCCGCGTACTCTTCATCGACGGTGACGTTCTCGTAATCGGTGAGGAAGCGCGACCAGTTAATCGAGGTGCGATAGTGGCTCAGTCCCGCCTGTTTCATCAACGCTACATCTTCGCGAAAACGGTTGATGAAATCGGTAGCGACCGCCGGGCCGTAACCGTCGTGCCAGACGTGTCTGTCGTTTTTGTACCAGAGATCGGGCCAGGAATCCTGCCCCTCTTTTTTACCGCTCCAGCCTTCCGTTTGCCATGCGGAAGCCGCAGCGCCGAGAATGAAATCCTGTGGAATAGTAACCGTTTTCTGACTCATAACGTCCTCATGCGTTCTCGGTGGCCTGCTGCTGCGCCTGTAACTGCGCCTGTTCGGCACGGCGAGAGGCAATTTTCACAAACGGCAGATAAATAATGATCGAGGTGACAATACAAATCAGCTGGGTGACCACCGCGCCCATGGAACCGGCGGTAGACAGCCAGGCGTTGATCAACGGCGGCGTGGTCCACGGCACCATCACCACGGCTTTACCGGCGAACCCGGCGGCGGTGGCGAAATAGCCAATGGAGCCGGTGACCAGCGGGGTGATGATGAACGGGATCGCCAGAATGGGGTTGAGCATAATCGGCATGCCGAAAATGACCGGTTCGTTAATGTTGAACAGGCCAGGGCCAATCGACAGCTTGGCGATTTCCTTCATCTCTTTGCGTTTGCTGGCGATCATCACCGCGACCAACAGACCCAGCGTCAGCCCAGAACCACCAATGCTCATATACACATCCCAGAACGGCATGGTGATGATGTTTGGCACCTCTTTGCCCTGCTCGAACGCACTCATGTTGACCGTGATCGCGCCTAACAAAAGCGGCTCACGGATAGGCTTGATCATCTGATTACCGTGAATGCCGATCACCCAAAACAGTTGGGCGACAAACATCAACAGCAGAATGCCCGGCAGGCTTTGCATCACGCGTTCCAGCGGCTGCTGCACCACCTGATACACCGCATCATAAAGGTACATGCCGGTCAGCTGATGGAACACGAAGCCAAAAGTGGCAATCACGGTGGTGGTGATGATCGCCGGGAGCAGCGCGGAAAATGACGCCGAGACGTTCGGCGGCACGGTATCCGGCATTTTGATCTTCAAACCCGGGCGCTTTTCCAGCCAGCAGTAGATTTCTACCGACAAAATAGCGATGAACATGCCGAGGAACAGGCTGCGGGTGTCGGAGAACTGGCGCAGCAGAACATCTTTCACTTGATGCATTTGCCCGTCGACCATCATTTCTACGGTGGTCGGCGTCACACAAATAAAGCAAATCACCGCCAGCAGTCCGGGGAACAACGTTTTAATACCGTTGATACGGCCCAGTTCGATGCCGATTAAAAACACCGCGCCGATGTTGAGAAAGTTAAGCGTGGCGTAGTTGATCGCCCCGGTTATCGGTTTAAGCGCCGCCAGGAATGACAGGGACTGGAAGCTGGCGAGACCGTTTTTCGGGTCCAGCACCATGTTGGAAATCAGTACTGAAAAGGCACCGACGATGATCACCGGCATGAGGGTTATAAAGGAGGATTTGATCGCCATGATATAGCGGTAGCTATTGAATTTTGTGGCGAAACTTCCCAGAGAATCGATGAGCTTTTCCTGAAATGCCATAAGGGTGATACCTCAAATGTGGGCTTTTATCAAAATGGGTTTACAGCCTTGGTCCATTTGGCATACCAAAAATAGCGATGTGTCGGACAAAGTTCTGTGACTGAGGTCTCACAGAGCAATGTGGTATTCCAAATAAAGACTAATTTATGACATTGGCATACCACGCAATGTTTGCAGGGGTATTTCAGCGAAGCGCTGTCAAAAGCGTGATCGCGATGGTTATTTGTAACGAACGCAGAAGATATGCCCCTGAATGTCTGTGATAAACTGCAACCATCATGGCGTATCAGGAATCAACAATGGCAACAATGCTGGATGTCTCACTACGCGCTGGCGTGTCGAAAGCGACCGTTTCCCGCGTACTGAACGGCACAGGTCAGGTTAAAGAAAGCACCCGCAAGCAGGTGTATAAAGCCATGGAAGAACTGGGGTATCGCCCGAATTTTTTAGCGCGTTCCCTGGCGAATCGCACCAGTAACAGCATCGGCCTGGTGGTCTCGACGTTTGATGGTTTTTACTTCGGACGCCTGCTGCAACAGGCCTCACGTCAGACGGAAACCCACGGTAAACAGCTTATCGTTACCGACGGTCACGACACGCCGGAGCGCGAAGAACAGGCGGTGCAAATGCTCGCCGACCGCCAGTGCGACGCCATTGTGCTCTATACCCGTTTTATGAGCGAAAAGGCGATCATGAAGTTGATTAACTCTATCGACATGCCGGTAGTGGTTATCAACCGCGACGTCAGTCAGGCCCGCGATCGCTGCGTGTTCTTCGAGCAGCAGGACGCCGCGTTTCAGGCGGTGGAATATCTTATTTCTCAGGGCCATCGTGATATCGCCTGTATTACCGTGCCTATTCACACGCCAACCGGTAAAGCACGTTTGCAGGGCTACCGCAGCGCGCTGGAAAAGCACGGCATCGCCTGGGATCCTGACAAAGTGAAATACGGCGATTCGGGGATGACGCGCGGCTACGAGCTATGCCAGCAGCTGCTGGATGAGAACGTGACATTCAGCGCGCTGTTTGCCTGTAACGATGATATGGCGTTAGGGGCGTCGAAGGCGTTACATCAGGCGGGATTAAGAATTCCGCAGGATATTTCCCTGTTCGGTTTTGATGATGCACCCAGCGCAAAATGGCTTGAGCCGGGGCTTTCAACGGTTTATTTGCCTATCGACAACATGATAACGACCGCTATCGATCAGGCCATTAAACTCGCAAACGATTTGCCTATCGAAACCCTGCCGCCGTTCACCGGAAAACTGGTGCTGCGCGAATCGGTCACCACAGGCCCGTTTTATCAGAACAGTTCCAGCGCCAGCAGTTCCTGAATGGTCTGACGACGACGGATAAGCCGCGCGCTGCCGTTGTCGTACAGCACTTCCGGCAGCAGCGGACGGCTGTTGTAGTTGGAGGACATCGACGCACCGTACGCCCCGGTATCATGCAGCACCAGATAATCTCCCGGCACCACCTGCGGCAACTCACGTGTTTCCACTTTCCCGCCTTCCTGCTGGGTAAATACGTCGCCAGATTCACACAGCGGGCCAGCCACCACGGTTTCAACCAACGCTGCCTGCGATAAATCGCGACCGTCTCCCGCCAGAGCGGAAATATGGTGATAGCTGCCGTACATCGACGGACGCATCAAATCGTTAAAGCCTGCGTCGATCAGCACAAAGTGGCGGCTGCCCATGTTTTTCACACTGCGCACCTGCGCCACCAGCACGCCGGATTCCGCCACCAGGAAACGGCCCGGCTCGATTTCCAGTTTCACCGGGTGACCAAGGTGCTTCGCAATGTGCTCGCGCGCGGCATTCCACAGGCCGAAATAGTGCTGGGTATCAATGGTTTCATCGTCATAACGGTAAGGAATCGACAAGCCGCCACCGGCCGAGATGGCTTCCAGATCCTGCCCAAACTCAACAACCTGACGCACCATCGCGCCGCACACCTGCTCCAGATGACCGTAGTCCACGCCGGATCCGATGTGCATGTGAATACCCACCAACGTCAGTTGGTAACGCTGAATAACCTCCAGCGCATCGGGCAGATCGCTGTACCAGATGCCGTGCTTGCTGTTTTCACCGCCGGTATTGGTTTTCTGGCTGTGACCATGGCCGAAGCCTGGATTCACACGCAGCCACACGCGATGGCCCGGTGAGACGTCCCCGAGCTGTGCCAGCATATCCACCGAACCGGCGTTCACCGGAATGTTCAGTTCGGCCACGCGGGCGAGCGTTGCCTCGTCAATCATATCGGCAGTGAATACGATGTCGTCCGGGTGCGTCTCAGGATCGTATCCCGCCGCCAGTGCGCGCTCGATTTCACCCAATGAAACGGAATCCACCTTCACGCCCTGCTCGCGCATCAGGCGTAGGATGTGAATATTGGAGCACGCTTTCTGCGCAAAACGCACCACGTCGAACTGACTCAGCTGCGTAATTTGCTGGCGGATGATCGCCGCATCGTAAACCCATACCGGGCAGCCAAACTCGGCAGGCAGTCGCAGCAGGTTTTCGGCATTAAGATCGGTATCAGTCGTATTCAGTGGGCGTGGCATGGTGGGCTCCGGTGTATTCGCTTTTACTCGATTACGCCACAGCGCCAGTCGAATAAAAAATATCGTTTTATCCGGACTTCATGCAAAATTGATATAGATAACGTAACGAAAGGAATTGCCATGCCCGCCGTGAACTTGCGCCACATCGAAATTTTTCATGCGGTGATGACCACTGGCAACCTGACGGAAGCCGCGACGATGCTGCACACCTCCCAGCCAACCGTCAGCCGGGAACTTGCCAGGCTTGAGAAAGTGCTGGGCCTCAAACTGTTTGAGCGCACTCGCGGGCGTTTGCACCCGACGGTGCAAGGGCTGCGGCTGTTCGAAGAGGTACAGCGTTCGTGGTACGGGCTGGACCAAATTCTCAGTACCGCAGAAAGTCTGCGTGAATTTCGTCAGGGCGAGTTGTCGGTGGTGTGTTTGCCGGTGTTTTCGCAGTCTTTTCTACCCGCGTTATTGCAACCGTTTCTGGCACGCTATCCGGACGTCAGTCTACAAATTGTCCCGCAGGAGTCACCGTTGCTGGAGGAGTGGCTATCGGCCCAGCGCCACGATTTAGGGCTGACAGAAACGCTGCACACGCCGCCGGGCACCGAGCGTACGCCGCTGCTGAGTATGAATGAAGTCTGCGTGCTGCCTGCGGCGCATCCATTGGCGCAGAAAACCGTCCTCACGCCGCAGGATTTTGAAGGCCAGAATTACATCAGTCTGTCCAGAACGGACAGCTATCGTCAGTTGCTCGACAGCCTGTTTGCCGAACATAGCGTGCACCGAAGGATGGTGGTGGAAACCCACAGCGCGGCATCGATTTGCGCGATGGTGCGGGCGGGCGTGGGGATTTCCGTCGTCAACCCCTTTACCGCGCTGGACTATGCTTACGGCGGGGATAACAGTGGGATTGCGATCCGCCGTTTTAGCGTAGACGTCCCTTTCACCGTGAGCCTGATTCGCCCGCTGCATCGCCCCGGCTCCGCGCTTGTCGATGCGTTTATCGCGCATCTGCAAAACGGCGTGCCGTCGCTGGTCACGCCTTTGGAAGAGACGCTCAACCGAGTCAGGACAGGATAAAGTCGACGGCGTCAGAGGCGTGCAACGCCGCCGTATCAAACACGGGAACAGGACTGCGTTCTGTCGGTACCAGTAAGCCAATTTCGGTACAGCCAAAAATGACACCCTCTGCACCCTCACTGACCAAACGTTCAATCACCTGTAAATAGTAAGCGCGTGAGGCCTCAGTGAATTTCCCCAGGCACAGCTCTTCAAAGATTATCTGGTTAATACGGGCGCGCTCATCGGCATCAGGAATTACCGTGTTCAGCGAAAATGCCTGCTCGAGGCGTCCCCGATAAAAATCCTGTTCCATGGTGTAGCGCGTGCCCAGCAGCGCCACGTTCTTAACGCCCTGCTTTTCAATCGCGCGCCCGGTGGCATCAGCGATGTGCAAAAACGGCACGCCGCACCGCAGTTCAATGTGTGAGGCCACTTTGTGCATGGTATTGGTACACAGCACGATGCCTTCGGCGCCAATACTTTCCAGATTTGCCGCCGCGTCAGCAAGGATCTCACCCGCTTTATCCCATTGACCCGATGACTGGCAGGTTTCTATCTCCTGAAAATCAACGCTGTGCATAAGGATCTTCGCCGAATGCAGACCGCCCAGGCGCTGCTTGATCCCTTCATTAATAAGACGATAGTAAGGGATCGTCGATTCCCAGCTCATGCCGCCAAGCAGGCCAATCGTTTTCATCGCGTTTCCTTTTCAGTGTTTTCGACAGTGAAACAGAGATGTGATCAACTTTCCACTTCTCCATATAGAAGTTTCCATTTCTGGCAGGCTGCGATAAGTTGAATGAAACAACGTTTCACTCTGAGGTTCCCAATATGTTTGTGCAGCACAAAGACACCGTCCTTGAAGATTTAGGCAACGGCGTGAGCCGCCGGATCCTGGCGCACGGCGGAAAAATGATGGCGGTAGAAGTGCATTTCGAAACCGGGGCCGTAGGCCCGATGCACAATCACCCTCATGAGCAACTGACTACCGTACTGTCCGGCGAATTTGAATTTACCATTGGCGAGGAAACGCAGGTTGTTCGTGCAGGGGATACTCTCTACAAAAAGCCCCACGTGATGCATGGCTGTGTGTGCCTGAAAGCGGGCGTCCTGCTCGATACGTTTACGCCAGTACGTGAAGATTTTCTGTCATAAAAAAAAGAGGAGATTTCTCTCCTCTTTCCTGTCACCCCTTAGAACCCGGTAACGTGCGCTTACGCCACTTTTTCCTCGAGCAGCATTGGCGCTTCGCGAGATTCACGAGCGTGCTGGAACAGCACCACGCCACAGCTCATCATCCCGCCAAGCAGCGCCGCCAGCAGCACAATCAGCGATTTTCCTGGACCGTCTTTTTTCACCGGCAAGGACGGCGCCAGCTGGTAGTTAACAACCGGGAACTGAAGGTTCTGAATATTCAGCTGCTCAATCTGTTTTAAGCGATATTCACGGTTCAGAATTTCGGCATTCAGCTCGGAGACATCGCTCATGGCTTTTTCGATTTCCAGCTTCTTATTGATCCCGTCGGTGCCGAGAGTCACTGAGAAATCCGGATCGTCTTTTATCGTCTGGCCATTGCTGTACACCGGCTTATTAATTCCAGCAGCTTTTGCCACCTGCAAAGAATAATTCAGGCGTTTTATTTTGGTCTCTTTTTCATATTCCAGCTTCGCACGATCGAGCTCCAGACGCTGTTTTTCAACCTGGATTTTCATCGCCACGGTTTCGCTGATATTCATCATGGTCTGTTTAACCACTTTATCCGCGACGAATTTCATGTAGCCGGCAAGAATACTTTGTGTTTCTTCAGGCTGTGGGCCGGAAAAAGAGAGCGTCCAGGAGTGATACGGCGTCGCGGGTTCTTTTTTATTGCTCGCATCATCCACGGCTTTCATTTTCTCAGAGACCGCCACCACCGCGCGATACAGCTCAGCGGGTTCAACGTCGACCCCTTCGAACTGGCTCATCAGCTGCGGGGAGGATTTCACGTACTCTTCCAGCATGACGGAGGAGTTAAATTTCTTGATAAACAGATTAAAAATGCTGCCGCTGTCGACTTTCACGTCCACGCCCAAAACCTGCACCGTGGCGATCAGGGTGTTGAGCGGAACGAGTTGGGTCCGTTCGGCCGGGGTGATCACCGAGCTACTGGTCCATTTTTGAGGCAGAAAGAAGCTCATCGCCAGCGCCATCAGAGCAAAGCAAAAGACGGTGCCCAGGATACGTTTTTTCGCGCGCCAGAGGATGTCTACGATTGCCAGAAGATCGATTTCTTGCCCATTGGCAGGAAGGTTGTCAGGACGGGGAAAGGAAATAATAGCGTCCGATTGCGGTTTAATATCCATGATTGACATAGTGTGAGGATCATTGCGTAGAGAGGTAATTTTAATCCAATATATCCCTATAAGAATTTTCTGAAAACCTTTAATTGCAGAAAATCCACTAATGCATCCTATTCCAGGGCTAGCACCCTGCTATTCTGGGCTTTAGCCGACACCTACGCAAATACGTAGTTGATAAACCCGCTTAATTGTATTAATGGCATTCTCCCGTCATTCAGGGAAAACGGCGTGGTGGTGAAGAAAGTGAGCGTAATTCCGTTAATCGATTAGCACCAATTATATTTCACACATGAATATATAAAGCTCCGCCATTCAGCGGAGCTATCATTCAAAATTTGAGGCCTTATCGCGCCAGCCAGCCGCCGTCTACCGCGACGGTATAACCGTTGATATAGTCTGAGGCGCTGGAAGCCAGGAATACGACCGGCCCCATCAGGTCAGAAGGTAAACCCCAGCGGCCAGCGGGGATGCGGTCGAGGATTTCAGCACTGCGTTGTTCATCGGCGCGCAGCATTTGCGTGTTATTGGTCGCCATGTAACCCGGCGCAATCGCATTCACGTTGATGCCGTGTTTTGCCCATTCGTTGGCCAGCAGACGGGTGACGCCCATCACGCCGCTTTTCGATGCGGTGTAAGACGGCACGCGGATCCCACCCTGGAAAGAGAGCATGGAGGCGATGTTAATAATTTTTCCGCCGTTACCCTGGCTGATGAAGTGTTTCGCCGCCGCCTGCGCCATGAAGAACACGGCTTTGATATTGAGGTTCATGACATCATCCCAGTCTTTCTCGCTGAACTCGATCGCGTCCTGACGACGAATCAAACCGGCGTTATTGACCAGAATATCGATATGACCCAACTCAGTCACCGCGCGCTCCAACAGTTGAGGAATGCCATCGATATTACGCAGATCGGCGGTCAGGCTCAGAAAGCGACGGCCGCGGGCGGTGACTTGCTCCATCGTTTCGGTCGGTTCGACAATGTTAATGCCGACGATATCGCAGCCCGCTTCTGCCAGACCAATCGCCATGCCCTGCCCTAAACCGGTATCACACCCGGTGACCACCGCGACTTTGCCTGCCAGTGAGAATGTGTCGAGAATCATAGTAAGTCCTTATTCATTTCGCGCCTGTTTCAGACAGGCAAGATTATTGGCTGTCCGCGACCTAGCGCAGATCCTTCACAGCAACGTGGTCCATATCATCGAAGACCTGGTTTTCGCCGACCATACCCCAGATGAATGTGTACGCCTGAGTACCCACGCCTGAATGAATAGACCAGCTCGGTGAAATCACCGCCTGCTCGTTGTGCATCACGATATGGCGCGTTTCCTGCGGCTGTCCCATCATGTGGAATACGCAGGCGTCATCAGCCATATTGAAATAGAAATAGACTTCCATCCGGCGCTCATGGGTGTGGCACGGCATGGTGTTCCACAGATTGCCCGGATCCAGTTCGGTCAGGCCCATGCTGAGCTGGCAGGTTTCCAGCACGTCCGGCACGAAGTATTTATTGATAGTGCGACGGTTGCTGGTGAGGTTATCGCCCAGCGTCACCGGTGCCACATCGGCAGGCGTCACTTTTTTGGTCGGGAAGGTGCTGTGTGCTGGCGCACAGTTGTAGTAAAACTTCGCCGGTTTTGCCGGGTCGACGCTGGCGAACACCACTTCTTTCGCGCCCTTGCCGACGTACAGCGCATCGCGATGGCCGATTTCATAGCACTTGCCGTCGACCGTGATGGTGCCCGGCCCGCCAATGTTAATCACGCCCAGTTCGCGGCGTTCGAGGAAATAGCTGACGCCCAGCTGCTTACCCACTTCGCCACCGACGGAGACGGTTTTGGCGACCGGCATAATTCCGCCCACGATGATGCGGTCGATATGGCTGTAAACCATCGTGTATTCATCTGCGACAAATACTTTTTCAACTAAAAATTCGTTGCGCAGGCCCTGAGTATCGAGGGTTTTGGCGTGCGCGCTGTGGATGCTTTGTCTGATGTCCACGTTAACCTCCAGCAAGAGTGATTCATTTTGAAAAGCGGTTTTGCTTTTCTGTTGAGGCCATCTTAGCCCTCTGCCAGAGTCTTTTCAATTACAAATAAAACAGCGTTTCATTTTTTCTGCATTTAAATATCAGAAATGCAAAAGCGATCACGTTCCGGGGTTATAGCCCGTAACGGTGATTACATAAATAAGATTAAAAACAGAGAGTTAATTCAGGAAGGGAAATGCTGTCGGCCCGGTTAGCGAAGCGCCTCCGGGCAATCGAGAAAGGAGACGTTAATCGCGCTCGACGGCCAGCGCCACGCCCTGCCCGCCGCCAATGCACAGTGTGGCCAGCCCTTTGCGGGCATCGCGCTTGATCATCTCATGCACCAGTGAGACCAGAATACGGCAGCCGGATGCGCCAATCGGATGGCCTAACGCGATAGCCCCGCCGTTGACGTTGACCCGTTTTTCATCCCACTCCAGCACTTTGCCGACCGAAATCGCCTGCGCGGCAAACGCTTCATTGGCTTCAATCAGATCAACGTCGTTCAGCTGCCAGCCCACGCGCTCCAGACAACGACGCGTGGCGTAAACCGGGGCGATGCCCATTAACGCCGGGTCAACGCCGACGCTGGCGAAGGCGCGAATGCGCGCGAGAATCGGCAGATTAAGCGCTATCGCTTTGGATTCACTCATCATCATTACCGCCGCCGCGCCGTCATTTATGGACGATGCGTTGCCCGCAGTGACCGAGCCGAGCGTATCGAACGCCGGCATCAGACGCGCCAGCCCTTCGGCGCTGGCGTCGGTGCGCGGCTGCTCATCAGTATCCACCACCTGAGCCAACCCGTTTTTCTGCAAATTGACTACCGGTACGATTTCATCACGGAAACGGCCGGAATCAATCGCCCGTCGTGCCTTCTGCTGCGAACTGAGCGCCCAGGCATCCTGCAATTCTCGTGAAATGCCGTATTCACGCGCCAGGTTTTCCGCCGTCACGCCCATGTGATAGTCGTTGAAGGCATCCCATAAACCATCGTGAACCAGGCTGTCGAGAAGCTGACTGTTACCCAGCTGCGCCCCGGTGCGGCTGTCGGTAAGTACATGCGGCGCGCGGCTCATGTTTTCCTGGCCGCCGGCAATCACCACATCGGCTTCACCGCACTGTATAGCCTGGGTCGCCAGATGCAGCGCCTTGAGGCCCGAGCCGCAAACGTCGTTGATGGTTATCGCAGAAACGGTATTGGGCAGCCCGCCTTTAATTGCGGACTGCCGCGCAGGGTTTTGCCCGGCGCCTGCCGTCAGCACCTGTCCGAGGATCACCTCATCCACTTCCAAAGGGTCCAGTCCGGTGCGTTCCACCAGCGCTTTCACCACCACACTTCCCAGCTCTACTGCCGTAAAGCGCGACAGTGCGCCCTGGAAACAGCCAATGGGCGTTCGTACTGCACCTACGATAACGACGTCTTTCATCCCGACCTCAGCGCAAATAATCAGCGCTATAGTAGAGTATTGTTATCAACAATTATCGTAATTGTTTAAAAAAAGTGAGTTTTATCACAAAGGAAATGCCCGTCATATAACATTCATTTTACCTGAAAAGGCTAACCCCAATTCTCCCTCCCCCGCCCTGATTGAAATAAGGTAAACTCGCCGCTGTTTTTTAGTTATCCGGTTTAAATATTCAAAAAATGTCAAAATTATGGTCAAAAGACGAAACCCTATGGAGTTTCGCGTTATATGGCACTGCGGTGGGTGCGGGCACCTTGTTTCTACCGATTCAGTTAGGCTCCGCAGGAGCGATGGTGCTCCTGATCACGGCCCTGGTCGCGTGGCCGTTAACCTACTGGCCGCACCGCGCGCTGTGTCGTTTTATTCTCTCCGCAAACTTGCCTGCCAACGTCGGGATCACCGGCGCGGTGAACCACTACTACGGCAAGAAAATCGGCAATCTGATCACCGCCCTGTACTTCATCGCCTTCTTCGTGGTGGTGCTGATTTACGCGGTCGCCATTACCAACTCCCTTACTGAACAGCTGGCTCGGCATATCACGGTGACGCTCGGCGTGCGGATGCTGGTCAGTCTGGCGGTGGTGCTGGTGCTGAACCTGATTTTCCTGATGGGCCGCCATGCAACGTTAAAAGTGATGGGCTTTCTGGTGTTCCCGCTGATTGGCTACTTCCTGTTCCTGTCGCTGTATCTGACGGGATCCTGGCAACCGGCGATGTTCAGCGGTCAGCTGACGTTCACCCCGCACACATTGCATCAGGTGTGGGTCTCAATCCCCGTGATGGTTTTCGCTTTTAGCCATACGCCAATTATCTCGACGTTCGCCATCGACAGACGCGAAAAGTTCGGCGATGAGGCAATGGATAAATGCAAAAAAATTATGCGGGTTGCCTATCTCATCATCTGCCTGAGCGTGCTGTTCTTCGTTATCAGCTGCCTGTTGGCGATTCCGGAAGGTTACATCACCAACGCCAAAAACGAGGGTGTGACGATTCTTTCCGCCCTGGCGATGATGCCTGCGGCACCGCATTGGCTGGCCGTCTCTGGTATTATTGTGGCTATCGTGGCGATGTCGAAATCGTTCCTCGGCACCTATTTTGGTGTGATTGAAGGGGCGAGTGAAATCGTGCGGGCGACGCTGAACCAGGCGGGCATTCGTAAAAGCCGCGCCTTTAACCGCGCGACGTCGATTCTGCTGGTGTCGACCCTGACTTTCGTGGTGTGCTGCATTAACCCGAACGCCATCTCGATGATTTATGCCATCAGCGGCCCGCTGATTGCGATGATCCTGTTCATCATGCCAACGCTCTCCACCTACCTGATCCCGGCGCTCAAACCGTATCGCTCGGTTGGCAGCTTTATCACCCTGATTGTCGGTTTGCTCTGCGTCTCGGTGATGTTCTTCGGCTAATCTCTGGTGCGGCAGGCGACTGCCGCACATTCAGTTAAACTTTCTTACCTACTTTCCTCAGGCAATCGGTTTACACTTACCCGATAAAGCCATTATGAGGAAACTAATATGTCCAGCGTTAAACAGTCCGGCAGCTTTACTCTTGGCGATCGCGAAATCTGGCGTTTGGGTTACGGCGCGATGCAGCTCGCCGGTCCGGGCGTGTTTGGCCCACCGAAAGACCCTGAGATGGCGGTAAAAGTCCTGCAGGCTGCGCTCGACGCCGGCGTGAACCACATCGATACCTCCGATTTCTACGGCCCGCACGTGACCAATCAGCTGATCAAAAAAGCGCTGCATCCGTATCCGCAAGAATTGACCATTGTGACCAAAGTCAGCGCCCGTCGTGATGAACAGGGAAACTGGCTGCCCGCGCTGTCTGCGCCAGAGCTGACGCAAGCGGTCGAAGACAATCTGCGTAACCTCGGTCTGGATGTGCTGGACGTGGTCAACCTGCGCAGCATGATTAGTGTGCATGGTCCCGCAGAAGGTTCGCTGGAAGAACCGTTGGAAACGCTGATTAAGCTGAAAGACCGGGGTCTGATTCGCCACATCGGTCTGAGCAACGTCACCGCAAAACAGGTCGAAGATGGCATGAAAATGACCGACATCGCCTGCGTGCAAAACTTCTATAACGTCGCGAATCGTCACGATGACGCGCTGATTGACAGCCTAGCGGCGAAGAACATTGCCTACGTACCGTTCTTCCCCCTTGGAGGCTTCTCGCCGCTGCAATCTCAGGAAATCAACGACATTGCGGCCAACCTCGACGCGACGCCGATGCAGGTCGCGCTGGCCTGGCTGCTGCAACGTTCGCCGAATATCCTGTTGATCCCAGGCACATCTTCACTCGGACACCTGAATGAGAACCTCGCTGCCGCCGCGCTCACGCTGCCGTCAGAGGCGCTGGACGTGATGAATAACCTGCCACAGGCACCTCAGCACTAAGTCACTCCAAAGGCTGTGCCGCCTGGCTTTCATGCCGACGGCACGCTTTTTAATCCCCCCCAACGCCCTCGCCCACAATTTTTTTACTCCCGCGTAACTTTTTCATCATCTCCGGCGAACTGTAAGAGAAGACCTTTTCCCTACGTGACTGGAGCTGACCATGATTGCTGTGAAACATCGCTTATCTCTGCTGACCGCCGCCGCGGCCTTCGGCCTTTCGCTGATGGCGTTCAACGCCGACGCCGCCCTTCCGGCGGGTGCCCAGGCGCCAACATTCCAATTGCAAGGTGCGCTGGCAGGCAAACCGCTGACCTTCTCTTTGCAGCAGGCGCTGCAAAAAGGCCCGGTGGTGCTCTACTTCTTCCCGGCGGCATTCACCAAAGGCTGTACGCTGGAAGCCCATGATTTTGCTGAAGCTACCGATGATTTTAAAAAGCTGGGTGCCACGGTGATTGGCGTTACCGCCGGGAACGTCGAGCAGGTCGGGAAATTCTCCCAGCTGGAATGCCGTGACAAATTTACTGTCGCCGCCGATCCTGGCGCAAAAGTCGCCGCGGAGTACCAGACGCAAATGCAGATGGGCGGTAAAACGCTGTCTGACCGCACCTCGTTTGTGATTGCGCCGGACGGCAAAATCCTGCTGAGCTACACCGACCGCAACCCGGAAGCCCACATCCAGAAAACCATGGATGCGGTGAAACAGTACGCCCAGTCGCACTCCTGAGAGCGGGCACTCCCGAAAGCAAAATAGAGACGCGCTATGCTAACCGCCCTGTTCGCCGCCTTTTTAGGCGGCATTATTCTCAACTTTATGCCGTGCGTATTTCCGGTGATTTCGCTGAAGGCGTTCGGCCTGATCCGCCATGACGGAGATCTCTCCAGCGCCCGCCGCGAGGGCCTCGGCTTCCTGCTTGGGGTTATCGCCACCATGATGGTGCTGGCTGGAGTATTACTGGCGGTGCGGGCCGGTGGCGCGGCGGTTGGCTGGGGCTTTCAGCTTCAGTCCCCGCTGGTGATTGCCCTGCTGGCGCTGGTGATTCTCGGTGCGGCACTGAATCTGCTCGGCGTGTTTGAAGTCGGTTTATCGCTCCAGCGTGCAGGGGAAATTTCCCTCGGACGCGGCGCGTTTGTCCGCTCGGCGCTGACCGGCGCACTGGCGATTATCGTCGCCACGCCGTGCTCAGCCCCATTTATGGCGAGCGCTATCGGCTACGCGCTGGTTCAGCCACCGGCCGTTGCGCTGGCGATATTCTTTGCGCTGGCGCTGGGGTTTGCCGCACCGTTTACGCTGATTTCGCTGTTCCCGGCGTTGGCCAAACGCCTGCCGCGCCCGGGAACGTGGATGAATACCCTCAAACATGCGTTAGCGTTTCCGATGCTGGGCGCATTTGCGTGGCTGGTGTGGGTACTGGCGCAACAGGCTGGCACCACGGCACTTGGCACCTTGCTGGCCGGTTCGGTGGCGCTGAGTTTCGCGGCCTGGCTGTATGGGATTGCCCAGCGTCGGCATCTCGCCGGACGCGGTTATCGGGTGATGTACGCCGTCACTGCTGCGCTGCTGGTTGCGATTCTGCTGCCACTCCCGAGCGTGATGACGCCGATTGAAACCGCCGTCAGCACCGCGCCAATCAAATGGACGCCACAAACCGTGGCGGAACAGCGCGGGCACGGTAAGGCCATATTCGTTAACTTTACCGCGTCGTGGTGCATCACTTGCCAGGTGAACGACAAAACTTCGCTGTCGACCCAAGCGGTAAAAGCGGCGCTGGCGCGCACCGGCACGCTGTATATGGTGGCAGATTCGACTAAGTTTAATGCTGATGTCGATGATGCTCTCAGCCAGTTCGGTCAGGGCGGATTGCCGATGTACGTGGTGTATCCTGCCGACGGCGGCGCACCGAAAGTGTTGCCTCAAGTATTGACCCCAAACATTGTGGTCAACGCTCTTAATCAGGCGGCCGGGAAAAAGGCGTGATCTCCGCAGCAGCGGCGCGCCAGAACGTTCCGGCGTCAAGCAGCAAGGCGGAATATGGGTAAGGTGGAAGTCCCGCGCGACGCGTGGCCCGCGTTTATGGCGCGTGCCCAGGCAGGTGACCGGCAGGCGTATACGCAGCTGTTGCAGACGCTGGTGCCGGTCATCCGCGCGATAGTCCGCAAACAGGTGGACGACGAGGTGCTGACCGAAGACGTGATTCAGGACGTGCTGCTCACCCTGCACCGAATCCGTCATACCTATGATCCCGAAAGCCCTTTTCTGCCGTGGCTGATGGCGATTTCTCAGGCCCGCGCCATTGATGCGTTGCGCCGTCGCGGGCGTCGCGAGCGCAGGGAAGTGGTAGAGGATGAGGCAACGTTGAACGTGCCTGACAACGCGCTGGCGCTGAAGGCCGACATGCTGGACGTTGGCGAGGAGCTAGACGGGTTTTTAAACCAGCTGCCCGCCCGCCAGCGGCAGCTTGTGGAAAACGTGCATTTGCAGGAAATGAGCCTCGCCGAAGCCGCTCAGGCCAATAATTTGACGGTCGGCGCGGTCAAATCGCTGCTACACCGGGCATTGAACAATCTTCGTCGTTATGGAGCCCATCATGGACAGTCATGAGGCGTTAATCGAAAAACTCAGCCGAAGCGCAGCCCCCGTGAAACGCGCCCCACCGATACGCTGGCGCGTGGCAAGCTGGGTCTTGTTGGCCCTGCCTGCGGGTGCCCTGGCAAGCTTGCTGCTTCAGCGCACCGCCACCGACTGGTCGCAGCCGGGTGCCGCGTGGGCGATGGCGCAGATGGGGCTGGCGTTTATCCTTGGATGGCTGGCGATCACTGCCGCCTTCACACTCAGTATTGCCGGTCGTCGGCCGTTGAAAATGCGCTGGCTACTGGCGCTGGCAACGGTTTGGCTGGGGTCGGTACTGGTGAATATCGGCCACCCGCCGCTGTCGGCCAACAGCCTGCATGACACCCATTGCTACACGTTTATGGTCACGGTCAGCGTGCCGATGGTAGCGCTGGTGATTGGCTATCTGCGCCGGACTCGCACGCTAAACCCGCTGCGCAGCCTGGCGCTATCCGGCACTGGCGTGGCGGCGATGGCGCTCACGCTGCTGACGTTTTGCCATCCGGTGCATCTGCACGCGGAAGACTTTCTGATGCACCTCGCGGCGATTGCCACTATCGTCGGCGCAACGGTGGCGCTCGGCTGGCGTTGGGTTAGCGCTTACTGAGTGCCAGACGTGAAGCTGGTGAACCTCCGGGCGCATCAGGGGACGCAACGCCCCCTACTTTCTATAAGGCCGTTGATGATGGCTCGTTCAAACTACGCTCTGATCTCAGCTGGTAGAAGTAATAAGCGATGCTTGAGGTCAGGCACAACGTATAACCGAACGACTCAGCCCCTTCTTCGACCATGTTTTTCACAACCCGAAGATACTCATCTCCGAGCACCGAGTCCCATAGCGCGTGCATACCGAATAATCTTGAAAAGACTAAAATACACAGCAACCCGGAAATCATCATTCCGTAGTGAGGCGTAAGCGGATAGCGTGAAAGTTCAGCCAATGTCTTGCGGTAATGTCTTGCTGTGTAAGCCATCACACTGAGGGAGGAGATTAAAGCAAACCATACCCAGCTTCCGTGAGAGATGAAATCGAATAAAGCATCGAGTTCACGAATCAGCATCGCAAGGAAAAAACCACCGATCAGGAGATTACAATTTCGCATGAATGCGGAGTCATTCACTAACTTGAAGTGAATCCCTACTATCAGCGCAAGCATGCCTTCCTGAAGTATTTCGGTTACGGATATTTCGCCGAGTTTATCTTGCAGAACATGCACATCGAGCCACAAACCGAACAACACAGCACTGGCCAGAACAGCAGCAAGAAGAAAGTAAATAATGGTGCGTACTAAAGGCATAACATTCCCATTTGAAGTATCTAATGGCATGTTACAACTAATAGCGAAAAGCAGATTGGCTTACTGTGTTGTTACTATACGTTTACAACATTCGAGTTTGTAGAGGGTCGAGGACCCCATGTGCTGGGCAACCAAGGCATGGGACTGGACAACTCGCGCCAGCCCGATGCCACACAACTCAGTTTTCTTCTTCGACCAGCCGCTCTAGCCTGCTACCCGCCCTTCGGGCGGTGACTGGCAGGATATCAAGCTTACTGACATAGCCATCGGGATCAAGACCGCGATTTAAATCCCTCGCCTGCTGTAAAATAGTCTCGTCCCAGTACAGACGTTTGCGATGATCACCCTGGGTGGTGAGGATACATTCCACGTCAGCCTCCACCGCGCGGTAGCGGCGCCAGCTGTTGGCAGGAATAGAGACGACCGAACGTTCCGGAGCGATGATACTCACCTCTTCCCCCGCCTGATTCCAGGTCACCTCCAGGGTGCCTTTAAAGACCATGAGCACTTGAATATCCAGGCACAAATGGCGCCCTATTTGATGCTCAGCCTGCATACGCAGCCACTCCACCGAGAAACCGTGCGGCTGAATGATCGGTGGCGCGCTGTGACGATCCTGCGAAATGCCAAAGCCAATTACCGGCGCAATTTCTCCGCCGTGACCTGGTAGTACAGCATCCAGCAACCCTTCAGATGACCAGCGCCGCTCGTCACCTGTTACGGCCCGCTTACGCATCTCTTCCTCAGAATAGTCGCGCAGCGTGGCCATTTCTTCCGCAGCAAGTGGCGCCAGCAGCGCCGATTTCTCCGGCAGCGTGTCACCTCGACTCACGTCAATAAGCATGTTGTCTTTGTTCAGATATAACCCACATTCGCTGGCAGCCTCGAGGATCGACGGGTGCCAGATAATCCCCCCGGTATTATTTCCCCCGAGCACGGTATAGACCATGCCGCAGGTGTCTTCTTTGCTGACATTGGTGAAGCCGCGGAAAATCCAGGTCGGAATTGTCAGGATAGCAGGTGCGCTAAACTCCGCTTCATGCTCACCATTGGCACCCCAACGGAAGCGCCAACTCCCTTCATGAATTAAAAATACCTCGGCGGTAAAGTGCAGGTGCAGGTTATTGGTGACCCCTTTCGGCATCGCCGCTGCACCGATATTAAATCCATGCGGCTCAGGAATATTCACCACCTGCGCAGACGACTGTGTCACGCCTGGGCCAATGAAAGAATAGTTCTGTTTGAGGTGCGATCCCGGCAATTTGCAGTCGATGAAGGCCAGATTGCAGGAGACCATGTCTTCAGGCGCAACCAGGCGGCTACGGGCCTGATCAGAGGTTAAGGTAATTGCTTTCATAACAGCTCCTGTTAGTAACCGGACGAGCCGGTAGTAGGGGTAGCGTTACCGCGAGCAAGCGCAATCGCTTCGCGCGACGCGCGCCCCAACTGCATCACGTCGTTCGCGGGGGTCACAAAGTTGAACCCTTCGGCGATACGCTGTGCAGCGGCAGCGCCAGAGGTACAGAAAATACCGGCGATTTTATTCTTCTCGCGACAGCGGCTGACGACTAACTCTATCGCGGACAACATCTCCGGATGTGTGGATTCAGCGCTGGCAGCGCCGGTCAGCGTCAGAGAGAGATCGTTCGGCCCAATAAAAACGCCATCCAGCCCTTCGGTATCGAGGATCGCATCGAGATGAGTCAGCCCTTCCCGCGTTTCAATCATTGCCAGGGTCAGAATTTCGCGGTTAGCGTGCTGGGGGTAGTCGGCGCCGCCATACAGCAAGCCACGCGCCGGGCCAAAGGAGCGAATACCTTGCGGAGGATAGCGGCAGGCCGAAACGAAGCGCTGCGCCTGTTCAGCGGTGGAGACCATCGGGCAGATAACCCCATATGCGCCAGCATCCAGCACCCGCATAATCTGCGCGGGGGTGCCGTCTGCGACACGAACCAGCGGCACAACCGACGTGGCGGAGAGTGCCTGTAGCATCGTCAACGCACTGGCGAAATCAATCATCCCGTGCTGCAAATCGACGGTCACGGCATCGTAGCCCTGATGCCCCATAATTTCGGCACTGTAGCTGGACGGAATTGCCAGCCAGCCATTGATGATTGGGCGGTTTTCCGCCAGCATTTGTTTGATGTTATTTACGCGCATTTCAGTGACTCCATCATCCACGGTCGAAGCAGGGCAGCGGTGTTGTCCGGTGATTCAAGCACAAAGAAGTGCCCTGCTGAATTTAGGGTAAGCCAGGTGGCGTTTGCCGCAGATTCAGCGGCCAGTCTGTGGTGGTCAGGGGTACAGATAGGGTCGTGCTCGCCATTGAGGATGAGCACCGGGCAGGCGAGCGAGCTTAGTGCGTCGCGGTTATCGCGGCGACTAATGGCGATCTCCGTCTGGCGTGAAAACGTTTCACTGTCGGTGTCCTGCGCCATCTGGCACAAGATGTCGTGCAATGTCTGGTTGCTTAAGCTGGTCGGTGCCACGTAACTCTCCCACAGGGTGTCAGAAACCCATGCACCATGCCCCTGCACGTGCGCCGCCTGCACACCGGCCCGTCTAACTTCGGCATTTTTCGGCAGGTCTACTAAAGGGTTAACTGACATCAGCGCCAGCCCCGCCAGGCGCTCAGGCGCATCGGCGGCCATTTGTAGCGCGACGATAGCCCCTAACGAGAAACCGGCGAGGAGAAAGCGCGGTGGCAACACCTTCAGTAAACGTCGGGAGGCTTCTGGGGCTGAATCGGCGCAGGAGAGCGTCAGGCAGATGACCGCCGACACGTTCAGGCGATCGATCAACGGCTGCCAGAGACGGGCGTTGCAGAGCGTGCCGCCAATTAGCACTAGCGGGACCTCGCTGTTTTCAATACATGAGATCATGTCGCGGTCCACCCACCGTCAACCATCAGTGCACTCCCGGTGATCATTCCCGCAGCGTCAGATGCGAGAAACACCACTGGCCCCATGACATCTTCTACCTTTCCGAGCCGCGGCAACTTTATGTTACTCATCACAAAGCAGCGAAAATCCGGATCGTTAAGCGACTGACGCGACAACTCGGTTTCGATAAACGTCGGGCAGAGGGTATTCACCCGGATACCCGCCTCGCCAAGTTCAAGTGCCATCGTGCGCGTCAGTCCTTCGAGGGCGAACTTTGACGCACAGTAGACGCTGCGCTGCGATCCGCCGACGTGCCCCATCTGCGACGAGATATGAATGATTGAGCCCTCGACCCCCTCATCGCTCATGCGACGCGCCACCTGCTGGCTGATAAAAAAGGTCGCCCGCAGATTGAGCGCCATCACCGCATCAAAATTCTCTGGGCTGACCTCCAGGAACGGCTGATGGCGCGCCAGTCCGGCACTGTTCACCAGAATATGCATCACCGGAAGTCGGCTCAGCATCTCTTGCACTTTCTGTGACGCGGTGATGTCCAGTTCCAATGGATGCAACGTCAACCCTCCGCCTGCAGCAAGATCGACTGCGTGGGTCAAATCGTCACGGTTACGGGCGGCGATCCACACCTCTGCCCCGGCGTGCGCCAGCGCGACCGCGCAGGCGAAACCCAGCCCTTTAGAGCCGCCGGTGACCAGCGCCCTTCTGCCCTGCAGGGAGAATGACGGTGTGCGCGGAAGCGTCATGATTACACCTTCTCTCTGACGGGGGCTGATGTCGCGTATGGCACATCCGTCTGGCCATAACGGCGCACGCGGATATTGGCCTGCTCGGCGTGCCCGGCGAATCCTTCCAGTAAAGAGAGGCGCGAACAGTAGCTCCCGATTTCCGTCGTGGCTTCATCGCTCACCACCTTTTGCCAGGTGCAGGTCTTCATGAATTTACCGACCCACAGGCCGCCGGTATAACGGGCAGCTTTCTGCGTCGGCAACGTATGATTGGTGCCAATCACCTTATCGCCGTAAGCCACGTTGGTGCGCGGTCCCAAAAAGAGCGCGCCATAGTTCGTCATATTGGCCATGAACCAGTCATCACGGTCGGTCATTACCTGCACATGCTCGGAGGCAATCCTGTCAGCCTCTTTGAGCATCTCTTCGTAACTGTCGCAGACGATAACCTCTCCATAATCTTCCCAGGCGCGACGGGCGATATCGGCGGTAGGCAGCTTTAGTAGCAACCGTTCCACTTCGGCCATTGTCTCTCTGGCGAGCTTTTCCGAATTGGTCAGCATAATGGCGGGGGTCGTGACACCGTGCTCCGCTTGACCCAGCAAGTCGGTGGCACACATTTCTGCGTCCACGCTTTCATCGGCGATCACCAGCGTTTCAGTCGGCCCGGCGAACAGATCAATGCCGACGCGGCCAAACAGCTGCCGTTTTGCTTCGGCTACGAAGGCATTACCCGGCCCGACGAGCATGTCCACCGGGGCAAGCGTGTCGGTGCCCAGTGCCATAGCCCCGATAGCCTGAATGCCGCCCAGAGCATAAATCTCTGTTGCTCCTGCCATCTTCTGGGCGGCGACAATGGCCGGTGCCGGTTGTCCCTTAAACGGTGGGGCGCAGCTGATGATCCTCGAACAGCCCGCAACGTTGGCGGTAATGATCGACATATGCGCCGAAGCGAGTAAGGGATACTTTCCCCCCGGGACGTAGCAGCCGACGGCGTTGATCGGGATGTTTTTATGGCCGAGAATCACGCCGGGACGAGTTTCCACTTCCAGATCCAGCAGGCAAGCTCTCTGCTGGCGGGCGAAGTTAAATACCTGTTCCTGTGCAAATTCAATATCTGCAATATCCTGGCGGCTCAGTTGCCGTATACAGTGATTAATTTCAGTATCGCTCAGGCGATAATCCGGACGATCGTAGTGATCAAATTTAATCGACAATTCACGGATCGCTTTATTCCCTCGATGTTCAATATCCGCGAGAATAAGCTCCACGGTTTCTCTTATTTGACGTTGAGCTTCCTGACGTTCCTGCACCGGCTTACTGGTTTTTAAGGCATAGGCCATGACGTACTCCTGTTAAAAAAATAAACGTGAGCGCTCCTCCCGTTAGAACAGGAGGAAAGAATGCGTTGTGAAAAAATTATCTATCGCGGGCGGGAGCGAGTTTCCCGTTCGTGGATAAATCAGATGCGGTCTTAATCTGTCGGTTATTCACCCACCGCACGGAGAGAGGTGTCATAACGGCGGCAACAATCGAAAGTACGGCAATAAAAATATAGCCGGACGACAGATTAATATGCTGCAGCATTACGCCCATGATCACCGGGCCAATAAACATTCCTAGCGAATAGATGGTCTGGAAAAGCCCCATTCGGGTGGACTGTTCATCCGTGGAGGTATTGACCACGCTAAGTGACATAAAGGCGGCAAAGGCCATGCCGAAAGAGAAACCTGCCAACGCTTGCAAGGCATAGATCAGGTACATATTGTCGGTAAACGGGATGCCAAGCGTGGAAAATATCTGTAATACAATTCCGGCAACGGCCGTTTTCATCACCCCGAAACGGCGATAGAAAACCGTGCTGCACAGCGCGATGGCAAGCGCGTAGAAAATCAGGTGGATATTACTCAGCAGTGACAGGATCCCCGCTCGGGCGCCAAGCTTTTCGGCGTAGATGGGGGTCAGGGTATCGCGGGTGGCGAATGGCACCAGGATAACAATGGTGGCCAACAGGCCGATCATCCACACGGAACGGTCCCCGAGCTGTTTTCGCGCCCCGGCGATACAGGCTTGCAAGGTGGGAGCCTGCAACGGATCGTGCACATCGTTGATTCGGGTGGTCAGCAGCAGCGCAAGCAATCCAGCTCCGCAGGAGAGTAAAAATGCGATGTTGTTGTCAAAATAGTGAATCAGTAAACCGCCGATGCAGTTACCGATAAATACCCCTACTGGCCCTGCCAGCGCCAGCAGCGCCACGGCTGCCGGGGCCTCTTTACGATCAAAGTAGCGGATAAACAAGATGTTATATAGCACCCACGTGGCGGCGGTGACGCCATCTGCTGCCTTTGCCAGATACAGTGTGACCGGGCCAGGATCCAGCCACGCTAAAGGCCAGGTAAAAATCGGTAATAGCAGGCTGATTTGAATGAATATTTTGCGGCTTTTTGCCACATCAGAGATGATCCCCAACGGGAAGCGAATCAGCAGGGTAGCCAGACCACTGGCCCCCATGATGACACCCATCACCTGAGGTTCGATGCCCTGCTCCAGCATCATCGGTGCGAGAAACGCGTCAATGCTGTGGATACAGATGAAAAAAAGAATACTGATAACGAAAAAGAGCCGGGCTTCAGGTCGGCGCAACAGTGCTCGAAACATGGTTGTGAACCTCTGAGAATAAATGGGTTAGAACCAGTCAAGTACGGCATTTACCGGCTCTGTCCCTCTGGTTGTTCTTCCCTTTGCCCGGTATCGTTGACGGCATGAATATTTCGATGAATACGTATTCAAGATTTCAAGTTACGAAAAGGTTTCAATTTTGTAAAGTGACGCAGTTATCATTGTTAGAAAATTAATTTATCCTGTTGCATACGCATGCAAAGATAGTGTAAGTATAAAAAACGCCCTCCTTTCTCAACGGGCCACAGCGGGTTAACCCCTGAGGCAAACGGCGGCGGGAAGCGCAAAAATAAGGAACTGGGGTAATGAAACGTAAGAGTTTTGCAGCGGTCACTTCGCAGCAGGTGGCGCAACTCGCGGGTGTATCGCAGTCCGCGGTATCACGAAGCTTCACGCCCGGGGCAAGCATCTCCCCAGCGACACGTGAAAAAGTGCTTAAAGCTGCACGAGAGCTTGGCTATCGCCCGAATGCGATCGCCCGCTCACTCAATACCGCCCGGTCGCGCATTATCGGCGTGGTGGTGTCTTATTTCGAAAACCAGTTCTATCCGCAGGTCCTCGAAACGCTGGCGCGTAAGCTGGATACCCTGAATTATCACCTGCTGCTTTTTGTCGGTGACAGAGACGGCAACGTGGACCGCATTTTCGATCAGATCATGCAATACCGCGTCGATGGCATCGTGCTGGCATCGGTGTCCCTGTCGCTGGATCTTTCGGAAGAATGTCTGGCGGCTGGCATCCCGGTCGTACTGTTCAACCGCAGCGAAGAAAGCGGGATGGCCTCCAGCGTGAACAGCAACAACGAAGCTGCGGCGCGGCAGATTGCCGAATTTTTTGTCGCCGCTGAACACCAACGCTACGCCTACGTCGGCGGTGTGGCTGATTCCTCGGTGAACATCGCCCGCCAACGCGGGTATCTTGCGGCGTTGCATGAACATGGTATTGACGATGTCCGGGTGGTCAACGGTGATTACGAGACCCAACAGACCATCCGCGCTGCCTACAGCCTTTTTTCGACGGGACCCGTGCCAGACGCCATTTTCGTCGCCAACGACCACATGGCACTCACGGTAATGGACGTCGCCCGCTATGAATTCGGTCTGCACATTCCCGAGACGCTGTCGGTGATTGGCTATGATGATACCGGCCCGTCCGGCTGGCCCTCCTACGCGCTGACGTCAGTTTCCCAGCCGGTTCAGGAGATGGTTGACGCCGCCGTCGAGCTGTTAATGAAGCAAATTGAGAGCGGCACCATCGAGCCGGAGCAGATTATAGTCCCGGGCATTCTGGTCGTACGCCACTCCACCCGACGACCGCGCAGCGGCGTCATCGAAAAAGAGGGTGTATCCCTTTTTCAGCCTCAGGAGGTTAAATGAGCAGATTGCCTGGTTTCAGCCCCCAGTTCGACTCTATCCAGCAGTTTATTCTGACGCTGACGCACGTCGTTTGGGAGCAAAAAGATATCGGTCAGTTGGCCGATTTCTACGGTACGCCGGTGGTATTTATCACTCCGGAAAAACAGCTGACTGACCTGTCACAGTTTATGCGCCACACGCTGGAGGCGATGTACAGCTTCCCCCAGCGCAGCGTACTGACAGAAGACATTCTCTGCAGCGGATCCCCTGGCGGGGAGTACTACGCCTCCCAGCGCACGATGGCCTCGATACGCCATCAGGGGGAAGGTTTCTTCGGCGCACCCACTGGCAAGAGTATCTGGGTACGCACTTGGGCAGATCGCATTTGTGCCGATGGCGCGGTTCGCCAGGAGTGGCTGTTGCAGGATCGCGCCGCCATCGTCACCCAGCTCGGGCTGGATATGCGCGAATTTGCCCTAAGCCTCGGCAGCGCGCGGGAGCAACTGGGGCTGGAGAACACGACGGCGGAAGTTCTTGATGCCCGCTGGGCCGGTGGGCCAGAAGGTGATGATGTTGATGGCCCAATCGCGGGCGTTATCGAGCGTTATCTGACCATGTGGGCTGGGGGCAATAGTGGCACGGTTCCCGGCTTATATCATCCAGCCGCGACGCTGTTCGCTCCGGGTCACTGCGTGGGCATCGGCGAAGCGGAAATCAGCGCGTTACTGGCAGGCTATCGCGCTTCGTTTGCCGACAGCGAAACCCAACTGCACCATCTGATTGTGCGTAAAGATGCCAATGAGCCGGTGCGCATTTCCATGCGTTGGTCATTATTAACCTGGCATGACGGATACGGAAAATTTGGCGCACCGACCCGCAAGCCGATTTCAATTACTGGCATTAGCCAGATTGAATTACGTGACGGATTAATTATTCGAGAATATTTAGGGATTGATGAATTAGCTATTTGGTCGCAAATCGTCAATCAATAAACATTAAATAACGTCAGTCTCACTCTCAGCCGCAAAAAAAATATTGCGGCGTTTACCTCTCATTCATTTTTTATGAGTGCGGGATCGTATTGTCTGAATCTATCTGAACATCAATGCAGGAGGTCCTATGTCTTCAACTGAAGCAACCAATAAAGCTCCAGCAGTACCCGAGAAAAACAGCAATAAAATTCAGCGTGACGAACCGGTATTACAGATTGAACGCCGTGACTTTATTGATTTAGTGCCAGAAAAACGCCCGCGGGCGCAATCATTACGCGGCTTTGATGAGTGCTATACGGATATTGTCGACTATATTGTACGCTGTACCCATAAAATATGGGATGAACGCGATGTCGGTTTAATTTATACCCACTACACACACAACTGCGTTCTCTATAACGCTTTGGGTACGCTGTATACCCGTGAAGAGGTCGTGCAGGACACGTTGAAACGGCTGGTCGCCTTCCCCGAGCGACGTGGCATGGCGACCCAGGTTATTTGGAACGGCAATGATGTCGATGGGTTCTATACCTCTCATCTGGTGACCGGTACCGGACGCCATACACAGTTCAGCCATCTTGGCCAACCCACCAATCGCACCTTCGTTACCCGCACCGTGGCAGACTGCATGATCCACGAGAACAAGATTTATCGCGAGTGGGTAGTCAGTGACAACATGGCGATGATGAAACAGCTGGGGCTGAATACCGATGAAATCGCCTGGAACATGGCGAAAGAGCAATTTGATAAGGGCTTCCGTGTCACCGATATTGGTGAAAATGGCCGCATGCTAGGCCAATATCCACCTGAGGTGGCATGCGATGTCTCCATCGCGCATACCGATACCGAAGAGCAGTGTCTGCGTTGGATGCATGAAATTTATAACCGTCGTATGCTGGGAAAAATCAAAGAAGTGTACGCGCCTAACGTGCAGTACCACGGTCCGCTGATGAAAGAACTTTACGGCGTGGCGTCAGTAACGCATCAGACGCTGGCGCTGATTGGCATGATTCCTGACGGCGCGTGGCTTCCACAGCACATTTGCTCTAACCCCTGCGATGAGGGCGGCGTCAAAGTGGCGATCCGCTGGATCATGGAAGGCCATCACCTGGGCTATGGCGAGCTGGGCAAGCCGACCGGGGAGCGTCTGTTCGTGATGGGGATGTCACATTATCACATTGTAAACGGTAAAATTGTCGACGAGTGGGTGGTTTACGATCACCTGGCCCTGCTGGCACAAATCAAACTTGGTCAGATGGAGAACGCATGATGTCTGCTGCAACAATCGTGAATCAGGTGCGCTGGATCAAGCGTCCACAAGGCCAGGATGAGAACGCCGAACGCTCCATTACCGATACTGTCGGTTCCATTATTGCCCGCGTCAAACAGGATGGCGACGCGGCTCTGCGGGAATATTCAGAGAAGTTTGACAAGGTGGTCCCGGAACAATTTGAAGTCTCTGCCGAGGAAATTGAACAGGCGCTGGCCACAATAGATCCTCAGACCCGCCGCGACAGCGAATTTGCCATTTCGCAGGTACGCCGCTTCGCCCAAGCCCAATTAGCCACCCTATTGCCTTTGGAAGTGGAGACGCTTCCGGGTGTGCACCTTGGGCATCGCATTATTCCGATACAAACTGTGGGCTGCTATGTGCCGGGAGGACGCTACCCTATCCTTTCCGCGCCAGTGATGTCGATTGTTCCCGCCACCGTTGCGGGCTGCGAGCAGATCATCGCCTGCCTGCCACCTGGCGCACACCCGGCGATGATCGCCGTTTGCCACCTGGCGGGAGCGCACCGCATCTTTAAAGTCGGCGGGGCACAGGCCATCGCCGCCATGGCGTGGGGTACAGACAGTATTCCGGCGGTTGATAAAATCGTTGGCCCTGGCAACGCCTGGGTGAACGAGGCAAAGCGTCAGGTCTTCGGTAAAGTCGGTATCGATGCACTGGCCGGACCGAGCGAAATCTTTACCGTAGCGGATGAAAGCGCCGATCCTCGTATTCTGGCCGCCGATCTCCTGGCGCAGGCGGAACATGACATCCATACCCGTGTCGGTCTGGCAACCACAAGTCAGGATATTGCTACCCGTACCCTTGCAGAAATTGAGCGTCAACTGGGCAACCTCCCCACCTCGGCGACGGCGGGAGAAGCGTGGCGACGCCAGGGGGAAATCGTTGTCTGCGACACGGAAGAACAACTGATTGGCTTTGCCGACTACATAGCAACTGAACATTTGCAGGTTCATACCCGCGATCCGCACGCCACTGCGGCGAAAATCCGCAATTATGGTTCGCTGTTTATTGGGCAGAATGCCAGCGTTGTCTTCTCGGATAAATGCTGCGGCACGAACCACACCCTGCCAACAATGGCTGCGGCGCGTTATACGGGCGGACTGTGGGTCGGAGCTTATGTCAAAATTTGCACCCATCAATGGATTGATGCGGAGGGAATCCCGACGATCGCAGAACCGGCCATTCGTCAAAGCCGAACCGAAGGCATGCAGGGTCACCGTCGAGCTGCAGAAATTCGCCTGCATCCGCAGGATATTGACGCCATTACGTCAGGCATGCGCGATTAAGCAGGTATCAGAGGCAGGCTGAAGGGCCTGCCGCTTTTTTTCGTCAGGACTCCCTTATGCACGCAATGAGGCTTATTCCCCCTCTTGACTGTCGTGAAGAAGTCGCCCAGCGACTTCAGGCGATTACCGATCATCAACACCTCAATGCCATTCTTGGCGTCAATCCCGATGCGATGGCGATAGCTGAACAATACCATCAGCTACGGCGCAGAGGCTCACTTACCGGGGCGCTCCATGGTGTACCCGTGATCGTGAAGGATAATATTGCCTGCGCGTCCTGGCCGATAACCCTGGGATGCAAGGGACTCTCGTCATTAAGAGCGGTATCCGACGCACCGGTTATTCAGCGTCTGCGGGCCGCAGGGGCAATCATTCTCGCCAGAGCGAATATGTCTGAGTTCGCTTTTGACATTCGCTCCCGCAGCTCTCTGGGTGGGGATGTGCGCAACCCTCTTAAACCATCGGTGACAGCGGGAGGATCGAGCGGTGGTTGCGCCGCGGCTGTCGTGGCCGGTATGGCTGACGGTGCTCTGGGTACAGATACCGGCGGTTCGATTCGTATTCCCTGCAGTTATACTGGCCTGGTGGGATTACGACCAGCATATCGGCGAACTATGCTGGAGGGAGTGGCCCCGCTCTCCTTGAGTAAAGATACCGTCGGGCCGATGGTCCATTGCGTGAGAGATGCAGCACTTTTACACGCCATTATCCACGGCGAGCAACTCATTGAGCCTGAAGCTCTTTCTCTAAAATCGGTTCGTTTGGGAGTGATTAGCGCCCTGGAAGGCGAGGATACAGCTCAGCGTAAGGTTTGGCATCTTGCCCTGGACAGACTTCGAATGGCTGGCGCAACCTTGATTGAATTGGACCTGCCCATTTTGGCAGACGTAAAATCTCAAGATTGTTTAAGCCTCTATGAGTTTCAGGTGGCTATAAATGGTTGGTTTGCGCTTCAGCATAACGGCCCCTCCAGTCTCCAGGCACTGATGTCCTCCGGCGAATGCCTGCCCGAGTTCTATCCCTTGTTGGAACAAATGCTAAAGACGAAGCACCTAAAAACGCCACAGTGGCTTAGCGGTCGTCGCTTCCAGCGTAGTTTATATCAGGCTATTCACCATGCGGCAGAAGCGGACCGTATTGATGCCTTTGTTTACCCCACCGTTAACCGTCAACCCATAAGTCTTGAAAAAATGCCTCCAGGCAGTGCTCCCGAGTTGGCAGCCATTAGCGGTTTGCCTGCCCTGACAATGCCCTGCGGTGCGGTAAAAGATGGTTTACCCGTTGGCATGGAGCTTCTGGCGAAGAGACGAGATGAACATTTCCTATTATCACTGGCCTTGGCGTGCGAAAGCGCACTCCACACTTATTGAGCCCAGCTGATGAACTATGCTGTTGCGCGACGTATTACCAACTGACATAGGCCGGACGCCACTTTTAATCGGTTTGTCTGGATTGATCAATTCCAGCTTAACCGCATGCATTTCTGCCGGTTCGGCCAGGGTCAATGAAATAAATTCCGGGTCATTATCCATGTGAAGCATGATGGGAATCTGAATCGCCACGGATAATCTTGATACTTCCGAGCCGTTGATAATATTGGTTTTCGTATTCAGTCGGTGGCATTGGAGTGCGAACCTTCGACACCTAGGACAACGAAAAATAGAACACAATGACTTTAAGACCAGGCAGTAGAAACTAAGCAGGCGTTATGGGGCTTTACAGAAATGATATGAGAGGCGCAATGCCCCTCATTTTTAACGACGTGTAAGAGCCAACCTTAATCCTAATCCAAAAAATGTAACCCCCACAATCCGATCCAGGATTTTCTGCAATCCCCGATTTTGTGAGACAGCACCAGCGGCGCTACCTGCAAGTATGGCGAACGTTAAATCAGTCAAAAATGCGATCAGCGCGTAAGTCATTCCCAGGATCAGAAAAGAGGCTGTGTGGTGCTCGCCTCCAGGCGAAACGAATTGAGGAAAGAAGGAAATAAAGAACAAGAGTACCTTCGGATTGGTTAAGGTTGTTATAAAGCCTTTAGAAAGCAGATTAGTAAGATTAGCTTTAGTCTTAACAGGTTCAACTTCGCTGTTATTCGTAGTTTGTTTTGCGAAGGTTCCCAAAACCATCTTTCCTCCCAGATACATCAAATAAGCAGCGCCTGCATATTTAATCACTGTAAACATCAGCGGAGATGCCGTTATCAGAGCAGTTAAGCCCACAGCACTTGCCACCGCGTGAGTGCAACTACCTAAAGCAACGCCTGTTGCCGAAAGAATCCCAGCCCGACGACCATTAGCCACACTTTGCCCTATCACGTAGGCCATATCAGGCCCTGGGGTTACGGAAAGAAGAAAAACAGACAGGGCAAAAAGCCCAAGATTTGTTATGTCCAGCATAGCCATCTCCATGAAATACAGGATACAGTCCGCCATGCTAACATTGAATTATTATGCGTTAAATCAAGATTTTCACTCAAGCAGCGATAGGTCACTTTTAGTGATGCGTGGTTTGAAATTAGATGAAGAGTATATGGAGCGGGTGAAGGGAATCGAACAGAGAAGCCCAAGAACCGCGAAAGATCTCAACATTGGTAGTTGATAGCGGAGATTTTAGAGGATCATTCTCATGTCTATCAAGGGCCAATCTTATCTTTATCCAACTTCGGAAGGGGTCTGGATGTTTCAGATCTTCATTCCGGTCTACATGCGGCACATTTTCGGCGGGAAACGTCTGTACCGGAAATCGACGGGAACCAAAGACCTTAACGCCGCTAAACACTTCCGCAATCACATGCTGATCGAGTGGAAGACGCTAAAGGAACAGTATTCCCCGAACACGGAGGAACGGCGCATACAAAACGCCATAGCTGGATTGCATAAGCAAACCTCATTCCGCGCCCCACTCCAGAGCGTGCCAACATTAACCGCCATTCGTGATCAATACGCTGACAAATACAGCGATAAGCGCTCATTCTCGACGCTGGCTAAATCGGCTCGCGCTGTTGAGGTGTTTCTTGCTTCGCTTGACCGTGCAGATATTCAGATCATAGAGATCAGACGGTCACAAGTGGCGATGTTTATCAATCAGCAGGACAAGAAAGCCCCTCAAACCGTGCAGAACTGGCTAACGTGCCTGGGAAGCCTATACGAGTATGCGCGAAGAGGTTACGACGACATAGCACCAGATAACCCGTTTCACCGCCACCAAATCGAGGCGAGAGCGACGATTGAAAGTTATCAACCTTTTACCTTTGACCAGATGCAAAAGTTACTGGATGCAGCAGAGCCAGAGATCAGGAACATTATAATCATGGGGCTGTTTTCAGGATGCCGCCTTGATGAACTGGCAAGCCTCAAGAAGTCAGAGATCCAAACGGTGGAAGGTGTACGCTGTTTCTACATTTCGAAATCAAAGACCAAGGCGGGGGTACGGTACGTCCCTATTCATTCCCGATTAGCTGCAATTGTCGATGAATACCTAAGCCATAGCTACGGCGAATACCTGTTCCCACAGGCTAACAAGATTAACCGTGCTGACGGTAAGAAAGGCCCGTTCTACTCTCAAGCGTTCACCAGGTTACGCCGCCGTGTATTGCCTACCGCTACAGATCGTCAATGCTTCCACAGCTTGCGCGGGATGTTCATAACGAGCCTTGACCGTGCCGGAGTACCAGAACAACGCATCGGAGCCATAACGGGGCACACAAGCCAGAAATCGAAGACGGAAGCCTTCCGCACCTATTCCCAGGGCGCGAGCATGGAGGAACTAAAAAAACATGTGGATCTCGTTGAATTTTTATGGTAATGGCGCTTGACAAGAGACAGGTAAATGTGCTACCCTACACACGAAGTTCGCGAGCGAAGCGAGGGAGGTTTGTTATCCCGAAGGGATAGAGCTACCTTTGCACAATAGTGATCTTTCATGTTAGTCATGAAAGAGGGAGTATGTCTGTTCCTGTGTATTATTCACTACTCAGGTGTACTCTCTACCTCCGATCTGAACTAACCATTAACCTACCCTGATAATAATCTGTTCTTGTTGCTATCTAATGTAGACAGGAATAGTCTAAAGTCCTCCTCAGATCCAACTACCATTTAACTCAATCCAGAATCATTCCTTCCAGTTACTCACCGATGACTACCACCATAGATTCATCTTGATGAGATTCCAGATTATGCTGGAGAATCGTCTCGATGATGACCGTCTTCATTTAACCACGTCCACCAGCAGCCCCAGAACGCATTACAGCCTGTCTCCCTGACGTTTCCCCATCCTTTAAGAGAAAGCAGCATACAACGCAGCAGACGAAGCGAGAACAGCGCCCCAAGCTGGCACATCGTGTAACCCACTGTAAGCCGTCGCCCTTCTCACTGGTGCAATGACGATACCGCCCTGCAACGTCCAGAAGATGATTCCCAGAGCCACCAGCGGCGCTACCTGGCGTTGTGGACAGCGGAAGCACCCGATCAAATGCCTACGCTCTAATGAGTGCTCTGGGCCGTTCTCTCTGACAGCTTCGCTGTATTCCAACTATCCAATCCCAACCATGCAGATCCAGACAACACAACAAACAACTCACACTTAAATACAAAAGTCAACAAAAACAGCTTGACAAAAAGTGCTTTTTCCTGTATTATAAAACATGTAAGGAAGCAATGTTGAGACGGTGCAAGCTCTCGCCGCCGTTTATAGAATCTACTCCCCTACCGCTATTCCCATAGTAGCAAGCATGATCGTGCGCACCGTCGCACACTCTCCGCAGAATAAAGCCTCCAGATTGCCAAATGTCCATTTCCTTTATTTCCAGATTACCCGCTCTGGTTTTCGGTTGTGGTGGACGTTTGGATCATTCCTTTCTGGAGGCTTTCCTATGCCCCAACAAAAGGAAAACTCATACATTTGAAAAGTCAGATCTTAAAAACCATCGCCGATTGGCTTCCCCGCTTCGAATTTCACGTTTACTGCGACAGGCTACGCCAATACGGGATGCCAACCACCCCGCAGCGAGTAGCGTTTATGTATTGGGCTGAGGAAGTGATGCAACACTGCTTCACCTTCGAGGACTTCGTAAACGAATGGAGCAATGGCAACGATCACCGCGAAATCAATAGATGGTTGCAATCCTGCTACATCGGCATGGAGTTTTACCAGGGCAAAACGTATTACGTAACGTCTTACCTCGTCGGTGGGAAGAGTCCGTTTTATTGCCCACGCTGTAACCGCATCAACATCAAACGACTATTAGAAATCAAGGATAAATAGAAGCATGACTAAACTACCAGCCGCATTAATGCGTGAAGTGAAAACCGAGTTCAAGGCCCAGCGTGATCAGTATGTATCTGAGTTCATCGAAACTCATCTTAAGGATGTTTTCAGCATTTCAGACTTCCATCCCGTGATCCTCACCACGTTACAACAAGCTATCCTCGACGGGTACACCATAGCCGACTATGACCGCCAGCCGTTCTATAACGCCGGGGAACCTGCAATTCGCATTGTGTTAAACCGCAAGCAAGATGAAATCGAGGCTGACCGTACTGCCCTCACCACAGAGGCAGAAGCCCAGCTTATGGCATCCCTGACGGCTCAAGCAGAAGAATACTACGCTCACGCCGTAGCCGAAGAAGAACGCCGCCAACGTGCAGAAGAAGCCGCAAAAGCCGCAGCAGAGCTTGAGGCGCGTACATTTGAAAGCCGTCTCCGCGAAGCTCTTTCCGATAATGCGAAGTGAGGTGGGAATGTTTGACAGCTACGCACAGAAGCGGAACCCGCTCAAACTGGCACAGCGACATTCCAGCGCCTACCGCGAAATGATGACCGCAGCACAGAACGGCATCGACTTTATCACAGGGCGACCACTGACAAATCCGGTGATTGACCATGACCACGACCCAGACAAGCGACATTGCCGCCTAATCCTGAACAAGAGCACAAACTCTATTGAGGGCGATTTTAATCGCATCTTATCGGGCATTGCCGACCGTGAAGACTTCACCCCGCTCTTATGGGAAGTGTATTTCGGAAATCACGTTGATCTGTACGATGAGTTATACGACGCAGCGAACGAACGCCGCAACGGTTATTTAGAAGAAACTGAGTTCTGGCAGATGCTAAAGCAGTTTGCTGTCTACTACGCAATCCCATTCGATGAGATCAACCATTTGGAGTATTACCGATGAATACAGAAGCAGAAAAATCGCTGGCATGGTTAAAAAGCTATTGGAACTATCAGCGACAGGATGAAATAACGAAAACCGAGATTAAACTCGAAACCCGAAAAGAACTTTTCAGCAAGAAAGTAGACCGCCTCACTATTGGCGAGTTCTATCAGTGGCTCTTATCAGAGGGTTACATCTTCAAAACTAAGGATGAGAAATAATGTTGAAACTCATTATTGCACGCGATGTGCTCAACTGGATTGATGCAAACAAGGGCGAGGACAGCCGCCCTACATTCATTATAAAAACTTTACGAAATGCTATGAACGAGGGCACGGATGACAGAAAAGCAACAAATAAGACTACTGATTGACTATTTAAAAGCAGAAAAATACGCATTTATCAGCGCCCAGGGTAAAATCCTCCTCCACCACACCCCCACTAACACCGATCATGGTACGGACATTCTCCGCAGGTTATTCAAACTTGTTACTGGTGCAAGGTGGCAGCAACATTACTTAGATGATCTTCTGGTCGAAGTACCTTTCATCATGGGGCATGAGTTCTCCCCGGCGAAGCCAAACGGCATCGATCAGAATGGAATCCTGAACATGTTCAGGCGCTGGCAGAACCACCAGCCCCCAGCGGCAGATCTCACCCTATGGCACGAGTATCTGGCGAGGCTCTTCCCAGACCACACAGACCGCGACACAGTGAGCGCATACATGGCGCACATGTTTCAACACCCGGAACAGCGCCCAAGCTGGCACATCGTCATTCCGAGCGACACCGGAACGGGTAAAGGCTTTTTGTTCAATCAAATCCTGTCACCGCTCCTGATGAACCAGACAACGCTTTACTCAAACTACAGCACCCTAACCAGCGTCCACAATGACGCGATGGCCCGTACAATCTTGATCCTGTTTGATGACCCGCCGCCAGCCTCCCGTAGTATGGCAGACCGTCTTAAGAGTATTCAGACAGAACCGGTTATCGAGATTAACCGCAAATTTGCGCAGCCCTGCAAAGTGCCAACATTCACCCGGTTTTTCACATTCAGTAACAGCGAAAGCCCGATAGAAGTAGAAGCCAATGACCGCCGTCACTACTGCACACACTACGTTCGCCACAAAGTAAGCAGGGAAGAGACAGCCGAGTTTATCACCTGCCTTGCGGAGTGGCTCGCCGTTGGCGGTCTGGAAGCCGTACACGCCTGGCTAATGGCTTACCCCTTGTCAGAGTTCACTCCGTATCGCCCACCGTTCAGCGCCGCATTGGAGCGTTTGAAACTGGCAAGTGTGACGCAGGAGCAGCAGGAAGCGGAGATCTTCACGGAGGAGAATCTCGCGTTTGAGTTCGACGCTTTCCGGGCAGCTTGCCCCACGTTCAGGGATAACGGCAGCGCCGCCGAGTGGCTAAAGGCAAACGGCTACACCAGCAACCGAACCCGCACTCCAGCAGGACAGAAAGTTATCTGGTATCGAGCGCCAGTGAACGGCGGCAAACTCCCGGATGAAATCCGCACCTGGTATCTTGCGACGTTAACCAAGCCAGCCTATTAACGCTGAGGGTGTGCACCACCTCCGCCAGTGTGCATCACCTTTCAAAGGATAATGCACGGGGGTGGTGCACGGCTACAGACCGCGCCAACATTAGATTTCCTCCATGATGTGCAGGACGTGCATCACAAGTTAATAAGTATTCTTAGATCTTTTACGACCTCACCGTTTTTATAACGGGGAGAGGAGACAGAGTTTCCCGCAAGGTATGTACCTGTACACGCCACCCCTTTTCAGCCACTCGCCGTGACGTTCGTCATGGTGTAGCGATCTGCTGAACAAGTTCTCAAAAGCAAAACTTTAAATCACTCATACAGCGAGTTTGTACGCGCGCCCCATCCGGGCGGCGATGCCAGCCGCACAAATTCCCGCCCAGCGAGTGCCAGCGTACCGCCAGGGCATCAAAATAAATCACCTTTATTCAGGAGGCCATTACGTGGCACGACGCAGAAACGCAGAATACGAAGACTTTTTCCAGAACGGACGCAAAGCTCATCGGTTAGCCGAAGTTGAGCGCCAGCTTGCAGGGGAAGCTATCCAGCAGGAGCATCAGCTTAAAGCAGAGGAGCGGAGCGCTGAGAACATCGCAGACCATTTCCCTCGCATCATTCCTAACACGCCAATCATTGAATGGTTGCCGGGATACTACATTCATCGGCTTGAGTGGGAAGCGTACCGTGACGGGCGTAGCGTGGTAGACATTAAAGAGCCGCGCCAGACGGTTGACCCGGAGCTAATCTCGTACCAGTGGAATCACTTTGTAGTTAACTCACGCTTTCCGTGGAAGCTGGAAGATCACGCCATCGTTTACACCTTTGTTTAGCGTTTTACTTTTCGAGAGAGTCCCAGCGAACCGCAGAAACTATCCCCCAGTTGCCGTTTGCATTTGGTCGCTTCCATTTCGCAGTCTCCATCTTACGCAGATAGTCCAAAGCCTCCTCGAATACACGAAACCTCTTTAGGTTATCAGCCTCACCAACGACATAAGACCGATCCCGATTACTCGCAAGCCCGGGATTGAAACAAGAACCGTCCTTCGCATACGGAACAATCACAATCTCTGTATTTTCAGTTTGATTGGATGCAAAGAGTTGCCATGCTTCAACCCCAAGCGCACGAGCCAGTGTTTCAATAGCGTCAAGTGAGGCATTGGACGTCCCTCGTTCAATCCTGCTCATGTAGCTACGAGCGAACCCACAGCGATCAGCAAATGCTTCCTGGCTAAGACCAGAAGCAATGCGAAGCTGTTTAATTCTTTGTCCAAACAAGGCTCTTAGATTCTTTTGCATCTGCTAAAGATGCAAGTTTAGACCTCTAATCAGCCACGCTCTAATCGTGACATTTCGAACTAATGTTGTATGATTTGCTCCTTCCACAGAACACAAACCAGGACATTATGAAAAAGATTCTTATGGCGGCAGTATTGATTGTGACGGCGACTAACGCTTACGCGTTGAGCCACGGGGATAGAGCCACCCTAAAAGAAGGAACATTTAACTGTAAGAAGCTGACCGATTTTTACGAGATGATCAGTAACATTCAGGACAAAGACCAGCAAGGTATGATTGGTCTCATTACTTCCGGTAAATGCCGTCTCCTAAAAGAATCGATGACAGTTGAGATTCAGAACGTAGACGAAAAGGGTTTTGTTTCCTTCATCACTCCAGGTGGTCACGGTGGCTGGGCTGTTCAACAGTTTTTTGAAGAGTAATCCCCTTCTATCTCTTAATGGCGTGAATCCTCACGCCATCACACAAGCGTAGCATTTGAGTATACATTAACACTACGTAATAAATGTGGCCTAAAGGGCGTAGCTTAAATAGCGCTTTACTACTTAAACGCTACATGCAATTATACTACAACCCAAACACTACACAAGGGCCACCCTGATGACCACCAGCCGAGTTTATGCCTATCTTCGCGCCTCCACTAAAGAACAGGACGCTACACGAGCCAAAGCAGCATTGGCAGAGTTCGCCGCCGCTCATGATTTGGGTCATGTCACCTACTTCACTGAGAACGTGAGCGGAGCCAGTTTACAGCGCCCGGAGCTTATGCGCCTGATAGACATAGCCGCGCCTGGTGACATTCTGTTAGTGGAACAAGTAGATCGCCTGAGCCGACTTAATGCTGAGGACTGGGAAACGCTGAAAACCCAAATCGATAGTAAAGGTTTGCGAGTGGTGGCTCTCGACCTGCCTACCAGTCACGCAGTATTAGCAGCACAGGGTGAGTTTATGCAATCCATGATGAAAGCTATCAACGGTATGATGTTAGAAATGCTGGCAGCAATCGCCCGTAAAGACTACACAGACCGCCGCCGCCGTCAGGCTGAGGGAATCAGTAAAGCGAAAGCAGAGGGAGCCTACAAAGGCCGACCAGTGAACAACAAGCTACACGAACAGATCCGCGCATTGCATGATGCGGGTAAGACAAAAAGCGAGATCCATCGCCTCACAGGTGCAGCAAGAACCACTATTAACAAAGTGGTGGCGGCGTAAACATCCCTTAACAGATTCGTTTCCTGGGCCTTGTAAGTCCTGCTATCCCACCACCAGCCCTTGATATTTGGGGATGGCTGGCGCTGGAACTGGGGACGTCACAAAATTCGAGCTTAATAGCTGAAGCAATAGCGTAGAGCATCAATTTCCCCATCGTCGGAAGCGGTATCTCCCTTCTTTTTTACTCATCACTTCCTAATCTTTTGCTGTTGTGGTGACGGCTTTGAGAAGTTCATACCGTTTCAATCAGAATACGCTTAATCTTACAGAAATAATGTTTTAAGATTCTAAACGCCTTCAAATACAACAATCAATCGTTATTAACTGGGATGATTTACATGCGTAAAAGTTTATTTGCGTTACTGGCTGCAACTCTGATCCTTTCAGGATGTGCAACCAAAAAGCAGCTGGTTCCTACTGGTGGCAGTAAAGCTGATGGTACGGTGCGTATGAGCTACACATACGGTATGTTTGAACAACCTGTTGTTGATCCACAACAGGGAGTTACAGCAGCAACTGCGCGTTGTTCAGCATGGGGCTATTCAGGTGCGGAAGCATTCGGTGGTTCCACCTCCGTTTGCTCTCAAATGTCATCATCTGGCTGCACGATGACAACCGTCACCACAGAGTATCAATGCACTGGTGATTTGAAAAAGTAACATTTGGGGCGAAAGCCCCTTTTTACTTTAGAAGGATGATAACTTTTGACCACGCTCACGAAGACATACGAGAAAATAGCCCCAAAACTTGATGACATGGTACGCCGTGGATTCAGCGACATAGAGCTAAAGTATGGGGGCCAGAACGAAATCTACGCCTACGGAGAACGGAAACTATTAGCAGAAGATTTCCGCAAACTCTACCCTGAAAAGGTTAAGGACATTCCGCAAGACTTCCCGCCAGATGCCACGGTGATCGTGGAAGACATGGTATTGCTATACAAACCCCGTAACGGTCAACTCACCAGAGCGGCCTCAGAGACACAGCTAAAGCATCACCAGGCTTTCAATGATTGGTGTCATGTTAATGTAGGAAAGGGAAAAGGCTACACTCAGGCAACTAAAAATAAGATTAACGCAGTTTACATAATAGGGATCGTCATGATAATTGGGCTTGCTTTCTGGACTATGTCATACACTCTCTAAAACATAGCAGTTTAATCAAACCGTTTTCTTCGTATTCAAGAATAGCTCCCATTTTTTTCTGAGTTTATTTTTATCGAGTGATACCGAATGATCACCAATAATTTTACCTTCGAACATTTTTGAATAAATACATTCGACATTAAAATGTATAGTTAGGGTGTCTGGATTTATTCCAAGTTGACCATTGTCAAACATTCGATGACAATCCGAGGTTAGAAGAATGCCATTACTCGTATCCATGTTGCATGAAAAGCTGTAATCCTCCAGATGACAGGCTTGGAGTAAAGATTGGATTGATTGGCCCGTAACCGCGCACCGACCATTAAAGTTACGCTCCACTCTCCTACGAAAATTTTGTTGATCGCTAATTCTTCGTAATTGCAATGTGCGTTGAACATTACTCGAAATGAGCTTCAAATCGCTCATTTGAACAGGAGTGGTGACATTACGCCGTTTGATCCTCCCAGCTATCAAACTTTTATTTTGAAGTCGAATTTTATAACCTACTGCGATAAAATCGTATAAGAAAGATTCGGATTGTTCTTGGTTTTTTGCTATTTGCTGAGCTTCCTCATGAAGTTTACTTCGAAGTAAAATTAAATAAGTAAGAGTATTGAAATAAGTATACTCCCCTGATTTTACCTTGCTGTCACGATACTGCGATGATAACTCGCGGCTTTTAGCGATTTTGTATGCTTGCGAGACAGGCATAGTCCTTATCAATTGAGTATACAATTCGCTGTTAAAATAAAAATCTGTACCCTTGCCGTCAATAACTTGAGGAACTTCTGGCTTTATAGCATTCTTCGGAATGGAAATCTTTGTCGTATTAGGTATTTCTGCTGTTTTTATTTTAGAATGCGAAACTTTTGAAAGCAGAGCCATTCTTTCCAACTCTATTTGCGCTTCCTTAGCAATTAATTCTTTTCGTAACCTTTCACGCTCTAAAGTTTTTTCATTGAGCGGCAAAAAATTGCGATCTTTATTGCTAATAGTAAACAAATCAGGCGGTATAGTTTTCTTGAATGAACGGACTTGAATTGATTTCCTATAATTGTCTCTTGTGGCTCTTCTATCCTCCTTAATTGCCGAGCGGGGTTTTTTCTGGCCTATTACCGGAGTATCCTTCGTTCTATTTCTGATCTCATAGTTCAAAGACTTTATGAGTTCTGAAACCTCCTTCTTTTTCTCATTAGAGGTTAAGGGATCATTTATTATTTCCGAATACTCATTCTTTATACGAAATAATTCAGGCAAAGCCATTGCTTGCGCATGAAGTTTTCTTTTGTTTTGTTTTTGGTGTTCACCGACACTTGAAACAACAAGTCTTGTAATAGCGCTTTCAGGTTCACTGTTTTTCGCCGCATTGAATAGTGCGTCAGCAAGGATGCTATTTTTCATCAGCATTTACCTTTCAGAAAACCTAATCATACAACCGTTGCTGATAACCCCATTCATCGTACACCCTCTTCCATTCGGATTAATCTCAGGTTAGCGATTGTGTGTGTAATGTGCAACAGACAAAATTTAGTAAAGGTGCCATAAAGCCCCGTTAGTGGTAAGGAGACAAGCGGAGCCGTGAGGCGACTACATCAATGTTCAGAAGGATCACACCTTATCAGGGTGCTCGTGTACCTTTCGGAGCGTGAGCGAAGCGCTGGCAGAGCCGGATCTGTAGCTACCGGGGCATTACCACTATTTACCTGTTTACGCAGCCATAAGGCCGCACATCGGGCTTAAATGCGTGTGATCAATCTGGTGTAAGAGACTATGCCCGGATCAGGCTTTTCCTTCACGTTGTGCTATCGCGGTGTGAGGGCTACAACTGCCGCCGCCGAATAGTTATACTCTTACTTCCATAGTAACTATCCGTGACAACTAACAGTGTACCTCTTGTTGGTAAATCGTCGTTCAATGGTAGAACGATCACAGACAACTTATGTTAAGTAAGTTGTTGATAGCGAAACACATTTAAGCCAGTAACTGGCGGTGTTTTGCAACAAGGGGAGAGATCTGGAGCGGGCGAAGGGAATCGAACCCTCGTATGCAGCTTGGGAAGCTACCGTTCTACCATTGAACTACACCCGCGAAAGACGCGCCCGTAAAAGGGGTGAAGGCATTATAGACTTAACGCCTTCACTGACAAGCCTTTCTGTTATTAAGTGGCGATAAAATAACCGCTTAGCATTTCGGTTTGCTGCCCTGTGGCGGCAAATAACGCAGGGGATCGATAGCGGTGGCGCGGTAGCGAATCTGGAAATGCAGCTTCACAGAATCGGCATCGCTGTTGCCCATGGTGGCTATCTGCTGGCCAATTTTCACCGACTGTCCGTTGTTGACCATCATTTTATCGTTGTGCGCATACGCGGTGATGTAATCATTATTGTGCTTAATCATGATCAGATTGCCGTACCCGCGTAGCTGATTCCCGACGTACACCACTTTCCCCGCGCCGGATGCGTAAATCGGCTGGCCGCGCGAACCGGCGATATCAATCCCTTTATTGCCGCCGTCGGCGGTGGAATAGCGCATCACCACTTTGCCGCTGGTCGGCCAGCGCCAGCAGCGTTGCCCTACCGGTGGCCAGGAAGACTGCGGTACAGCGGAAGATGGCGTGACTTTTGCCGTCCGGCTGCTGGATGATTTTTTCGAGCTTCCGCTCACTTTCAGGCGCTGCCCCACTTCGATGGTATACGGCGGTGAAATACCGTTCATGCGGGCGAGACTGCTGACGCTGGTGCCGGTCATGCGAGAGATTTTTGACAGTGTATCGCCGCGTTTTACGGTGTACACAGAGCCGCTGTAGCTGCCTTCGGAGCCTGATTTACTGCCGGAACAGCCAGCCAGAATCAGCCCGATTAACAGGCACAGAAAAAGGCGTAATGGGTGTTTCATCAGGCGTCCTGCTCTCAAAACGAGTCCTCGGTGTCGGAAAAATGGAGGACATATGATACCAGTCATAGCCCGTATGCCAATGTTTAGCATGCTTTTTGATGAACGTCCCTTTGGCAAAAAGGGCTCAGGACATACGAAACCCATCAACCCTACAGCCCTGGGCATTCAGCCTGAGAAAGAATGTCGTATAATAAAGCCCGGTTATCTGACTGAGATAATGTGTCCGGAGAAGCGATGAGCAGGCAAGAGCATGTCATTTTACTCGATGAGCAAGGAGTCGCTATAGGCACCCAGGAGAAGTATGCCGCCCATAATACCGCCACGCCGCTGCATCTGGCCTTTTCCTGCTGGTTGTTCAACGCAAAAGGTGAGCTGCTGCTAACCCGGCGAGCGCTCAGCAAAAAAGCCTGGCCAGGCGTCTGGACGAGTTCGGTCTGCGGTCACCCCCAACTCAATGAAACTGCAGAAGAGGCGCTTATTCGACGCTGCCGCTATGAAGTGGGTGCTGAAGTTACTGACATCACGCCCGTCTATCCGGCATTCCGCTACCGGGAAATCGACAGCTCTGGCATCGTTGAGCATGAGGTCTGTCCGGTGTTTGCCGCTCAGATTACTAACGAGATAATGCTCAACAGAGATGAAGTGATGGAGTATCGATGGCTGAGCCTGAATGCTTTACGTCAGGCTATCGAGGCCGCTCCGTTCCTGTTCAGCCCGTGGATGGAACGTCAATTTGCCCACGCCCCGGCTCGGGACGCGCTCTTCCAGTTCGCTCGCGCAGTGTAACGCGCAAAACATAAAAAAAGCCCGGTCGCGCAAGCAAACCGGGCTTTTTTACACCGGAGACTATGACGTCTCCGGTCATGTACGACTTATTTAGTCGGACGCATTGCCGGGAACAGGATCACGTCACGGATGGTGTGGCTGTTGGTGAACAGCATTACCATACGGTCGATACCGATGCCCAGACCCGCCGTTGGCGGCAGACCGTGTTCCAGAGCGGTAACGTAGTCTTCATCGAAGAACATCGCTTCGTCATCACCGGCTGCTTTCGCATCAACCTGGTCCTGGAAACGCTGTGCCTGATCTTCTGCATCGTTCAGCTCGCTAAAGCCATTGCCGATTTCGCGGCCACCGATGAAGAATTCAAAGCGGTCGGTAATTTCCGGGTTATCATCATTACGACGCGCCAGCGGAGACACTTCTGCCGGGTATTCAGTGATGAAGGTCGGCTGAATCAGGTGCGCTTCTGCCACTTCTTCGAAGATCTCGGTCACGGTACGGCCCAGACCCCAGCTCTTCTCAACCTTAATACCGATCTCAGCCGCAATAGCTTTCGCCGCGTCGAAGTTATCCAGGTCAGCCATGTTGGTTTCTGGACGGTATTTTTTGATCGCTTCGCGCATGGTCAGCTTCACGAACGGCTTACCAAAGTCGAAGGTCTGATCGCCATAAGGCACTTCAGTTTTGCCGAGAATATCCTGCGCCAGAGTACGGAACAGAGATTCGGTCAGCTCGATCAGGTCTTTGTAATCCGCATACGCCATATAGAGTTCCATCATGGTGAACTCTGGGTTATGACGAACGGAAACGCCTTCATTACGGAAGTTACGGTTGATTTCGAATACGCGTTCGAAGCCACCCACTACCAGACGCTTCAGATACAGTTCCGGCGCGATACGCAGGTACATGTCGAGGTCGAGGGCATTGTGATGGGTGATGAACGGACGCGCGGATGCGCCACCCGGGATCACCTGCATCATTGGGGTTTCAACTTCCATAAAGTCACGGCCAACCATGAACTGACGGATACCCGCCATAATCTGGGAACGGACTTTAAAAGTGTTGCGGGACGTATCGTTGGCAATGAGGTCCAGATAACGCTGACGGTAGCGCGCTTCCTGATCCTGCAGGCCGTGGAATTTATCCGGCAGCGGGCGCAGGGCTTTGGTCAGCAGACGCAGTTCGGTGCAATGAATGGACAGCTCACCGGTCTTGGTTCTGAACAGCTTACCTTTCGCGCCGAGGATATCGCCCAGGTCCCATTTCTTGAACTGTTCGTTGTATACGCCTTCCGGCAGATCGTCACGGGCAACGTACAGCTGGATACGGCCGCCAACGTCCTGCAACGTCACAAACGACGCTTTACCCATGATACGACGGGTCATCATGCGGCCAGCAACGGTGACTTCAACGTTCAGCGCTTCCAGCTCTTCATTTTCTTTGCTGCCGAATTCGGCGTGCAGCTGGTCGGAGGTATGATCGCGACGGAAATCGTTCGGGAAAGCGATGCCCTGCTCACGCAGCGCAACCAGCTTATCGCGACGAGATTTCAGTTCGTTATTAAGATCGACGACTTCGTCAGCGCCTTGTGCTTGTTGTTCAGACATATTGATTCCTCATAACCCTGCTTTCAAACTTGCTTCGATAAATTGGTCGAGGCTGCCGTCCAGTACCGCCTGGGTATTGCGGGTTTCAACCCCGGTACGCAGGTCCTTGATACGGGAATCGTCCAGTACGTATGAACGAATCTGGCTGCCCCAGCCGATGTCCGACTTGTTATCTTCCGCCGCCTGCTTCTCAGCATTTTTCTTCTGCATTTCCAGCTCGTAGAGCTTAGCTTTCATCTGCTTCATGGCCTGATCTTTGTTCTTATGCTGCGAACGGTCGTTCTGGCACTGAGTAACGGTATTGGTTGGAAGGTGGGTAATACGCACCGCAGATTCTGTACGGTTAACGTGCTGACCACCGGCACCGGAGGCGCGGTATACGTCGATACGCAGATCGGCAGGATTGATATCGATATCGATATCGTCATCCACTTCCGGGTACACGAAGGCGGAACTGAAGGAGGTATGACGACGGCCACCGGAGTCAAACGGGCTCTTGCGCACCAGGCGATGCACGCCAGTTTCGGTACGTAACCAGCCGAAGGCGTATTCGCCCTGAATACGGATGGTGACAGATTTGATACCCGCCACTTCGCCTTCAGACTCTTCGATAATTTCGGTTTTGAAGCCGCGCGCTTCTGCCCAACGCAGATACATACGCATCAGCATACTGGCCCAGTCCTGCGCTTCGGTGCCGCCGGAACCCGCCTGAATATCGAGATAGCAATCTGCTTTATCGTACTCACCGGAGAACATGCGGCGGAATTCCAGCTGCGCCAGTTTGTCTTCCAACACGTCGAGTTCGGCGACGGCCTCATTGAAGGTTTCTTCGTCATCGGCTTCAACAGCCAATTCCAGCAGGCCGGAAACGTCTTCCAGACCCTGCGACATCTGGTCCAGGGTTTCAACGATAGCTTCCAGTGAAGAACGCTCTTTACCCAGCGCCTGTGCGCGATCGGGTTCGTTCCACACGTCCGGCTGTTCCAGCTCGGCGTTTACTTCTTCCAGACGCTCTTTCTTGGCATCATAGTCAAAGATACCCCCGAAGAACGTCTGAACGCTCCGTGAGGTCTTGAATGCGATTTTTTACCGGATTAATTTCAAACATGGTCGATTATCTTTTCTGGGCTTGTAAAAATGCGGTGATAAGAGCGGGATTTTAACGGATCTCCGCTCTTTTTTATAGGAAATACTGACGCTAAATTGGCCAGATATTGTCGATGATCAGTTGCAGGCTGCGGTTGCCGCGAAACTCGTTAATATCCAGCTTGTAGGCCAGTTCCACTTCGCGCACGCCGTTATCCGGCCAACAGGCGGTATCCACGTTAAACGCAATGCCGTCGAGCAGTGGACCACCGCCCACCGGTTCGACCATCACCTTCAGATGACGCTCACCCACCAGCCGCTGTTGAAGCAGTCGAAAACGCCCATCGAACAACGGTTCCGGGAACATCTGCCCCCACGGGCCAGCGTCACGTAGCATCTGCGCGATTTCCATGGTCATATCCGCTGCCGCCAATGGGCCATCGGATACCACTTCGCCCTGTAACAGCGCCGGGTCTAACCATTCGGTCACCAGTTCGCCAAAACGCTGCTGGAACTCGTCAAAGCGCGCCTCTTCAAGCGACAAACCCGCCGCCATCGCGTGGCCGCCGAACTTGATCATCATGCCAGGATACAGCGTATCGAGACGCTCCAGGGCATCACGCATGTGCAGACCCTGAATCGAGCGTCCGGAGCCTTTCAGCGTGCCGTCGCCCGCAGGCGCAAAGGCAATCACCGGGCGATGGAAGCGCTCTTTGATGCGTGAGGCCAGAATGCCGACCACGCCCTGATGCCATTCAGGATGGTACATGGCAAGACCGCCGGGCAGCGCTTCGCTGCTGCGCTCAAGTTTCTCGCACAGCGTCAGCGCTTCTGCCTGCATCCCCTGCTCGATTTCTTTCCGCGTCTGGTTCAGGGCATCCAGTTCATTCGCGAGCTGACGCGCTTCGCCGATGTTGTCACTGAGCAACAGCGCAACGCCGACGGACATATCGTCCAGTCGCCCCGCCGCATTCAGGCGCGGGCCAAGTGCAAAACCGAGATCACTGGCCGCCAGTTTTTGCGCGTCACGATTAGAAACTTCCAGCAAGGCTTTAATACCCGGACGGCATTTTCCAGCGCGGATCCGGCTCAGCCCCTGCCACGTCAGAATGCGGTTGTTCGCATCGAGTGGAACCACGTCCGCGACGGTGCCCAGCGCAACCAAATCGAGCAGCTCTGCAAGGTTCGGCACGGCAATGCCCTGCGCCTCAAACCAGCCGCGATCGCGTAAATGGGTGCGCAGCGCCAGCATCAAATAAAACGCGACGCCAACACCGGCCAGCGATTTCGACGGGAAATCACAATCTCGCAAATTCGGATTAATGATGGCCTCTGCCGCAGGCAGCGTATCGCCAGGCAGGTGGTGATCGGTAACCAGTACGGGAATACCCAGCGCATGCGCACGGTCGACGCCGGAGTGCGAAGAAATACCGTTATCGACGGTCATGATCATCTGCGCGCCACGGGCATGAGCCTGATCAACCACTTCCGGGCTTAAGCCATAACCGTCTTCAAAACGGTTCGGCACCAGATAGGTAACATTGCTGCAGCCCAGCTGGCGCAGGCCGAGCACACTCAGCGCGGTGCTGGTTGCGCCATCGGCGTCAAAATCACCGACCACGACAATCCGCAGCCCTTCACGAAACGCGTCATAGAGCATTTCAACGGCCTTCTCAACGCCGGAAAGCTGCTGCCACGGCAGCATGCCTTTGACGCTACGTTCGAGATCGGCCGCACTCAGAACCCCACGACTGGCATACAGCCGCTGGAGCAATGGCGGGAGATCGGCTGGTAGCTGCGCCGAACTGTCGACTTCCCGGCGACGAAGTTGTATCTGCTGTTTCACGCCGATTATTTACCGCTGGTCTGTTTTTTATGCTCGTCGAGGAAAGCTTTCATTTCCTTCGGACCCTGATAGCCCGGCACTACGTAGCCGTCGTTCAGTACGATGGCCGGAGTGCCGTTCACGCCAAACTGCACGCCCAGCGCGTAATGGTTCGCGATATTAACATCGCAGCTCGCCGCCTGGACGCCTTTACCATTCATCGCATCGTCAAACGCTTTGTTGCGGTCTTTCGCACACCAGATGGATTTCATGTCCTGTTCCGCCTGGCTCTGCACGCCCTGACGCGGGAAGGCCAGGTAACGCACGGTGATCCCCAGCGCGTTGTAGTCTTTCATCTCTTCATGCAGTTTGTGGCAATAACCGCAGGTGATGTCCGTGAAGACGGTAATCACATGTTTTTCCTGTGCGGCTTTGTAGACAATCATCTCTTTTTGCAGCGCGTTCAGTTTGCCCATCAGCAACTGATTAGTTACGTTCACAGGCTGTGCGCCGCTGACGTCGTACATCGGGCCCTGAATAATGTGCTTGCCGTCTTCGGTCACGTAAAGAACACCGCTGTTCGTCAGCACGGTTTTCATGCCCGTGACCGGGGAAGACTGAATGTCTGTGCTCTGCACACCAAGCTTTGCCAGCGACTGCTGAACGGCCGCATCGTCAGCGTGAGCAGTACCGCACAGTGCTGCAGCCAGCAGGGAGAACATTGCTAAACCTTTTTTCATAAACTGTCCTGTCTCTTTCGTTTGCAGCTCACGCCCGTGGGTGATGCTGTTGATGAAGTTGTCGCAGTCGCTCCGTGGCGACGTGCGTGTAAATCTGTGTTGTCGAGAGATCGCTGTGCCCAAGCAGCATCTGCACCACGCGCAAATCCGCGCCATGGTTGAGCAGATGCGTGGCAAAGGCATGCCGCAACACGTGGGGCGACAGTTTTGCGCTGTCGATACCCGCCAGCACCGCGTAATGTTTTATTCGGTGCCAGAATGTCTGGCGCGTCATCTGCTGGGCGCGTTGGCTGGGAAACAGCACATCGATAGACACGCCGTTGAGCAGCCAAGGGCGACCGTGCTCGAGGTAGTTTTCCAGCCAGTACACCGCCTCTTCGCCCAGCGGAACCAGCCGTTCTTTATTGCCTTTACCGATAACCCGCACCACCCCCTGACGCAGACTGATATCACTCATCGTCAGCCCGACCAGTTCGGTAACGCGAAGCCCTGTGGCATAAAGCACTTCGAGCATCGCTTTGTCGCGCAGTTCCAGCGGAACATCCACCAGCGGCGCCTGAAGCAGGCGATCGACCTGCGCTTCGCTCAGATCTTTGGGCAAACGCTGCGGAAGCTTCGGGGACGCCAGCTGCGCACTGGGATCGTCCGGGCGCATTTTTTCCCGATACAGATGCTGAAAGAAGCGACGCGTGGCGCTTAATAGACGGGCCGAGCTGGTTGCTTTGTAACCGCCTTCGACCCGCTCAGCCAGCAAAGACTGTAGGTCAGAACTTTGCACCGTTTCGCTCGTCAGGCTGTTTTTATGCATCCATTCTACAACCATCGTTAAATCACGACGATAGGCGCTAAGGGTATTCTCAGCGAGGTTTTTCTCAAGCCAAAGCGCATCGAGAAACTGTTCGATTTGCGCGAGATCCTTTTCCACGTAGCCTCCTGTGGGTGCAGTCCGGCTCATTATGCCTTAAGGCGACGCCTTTCTGATACACTAGCGCAAAGTCATAGCAAGCACTGAGAGTTTTCGCGATGAAAATTGGCCTCTTTTACGGTTCCAGTACCTGTTATACCGAAATGGCAGCGGAGAAGATCCGCGACATTATCGGCGCAGAGCTGGTGACGTTGCATAATCTGAAGGATGATTCTCCTTCACTGATGGAACAGTACGACGTTCTGATCCTCGGTATTCCGACCTGGGATTTTGGTGAGATTCAGGAAGACTGGGAAGCCGTCTGGGAACAGCTGGATAACCTGAATCTGGACGGCAAAATTGTCGCGATGTACGGCATGGGTGACCAGCTCGGCTACGGTGAGTGGTTCCTTGATGCGTTAGGCATGTTGCATGACAAGCTCATCAGCAAAGCGGTAAAGTTCATCGGCTACTGGCCGACGGAAGGATATGAGTTCACCAGCCCAAAACCGGTCATTGCTGACGGCCAACTGTTTGTCGGCCTTGCGCTGGATGAAACGAATCAATACGACCTGAGCGACGAGCGCCTACAAACCTGGTGCGAACAGATCCTCGGCGAAATGGCCGAACAATTCTCCTGATTTGACGTTATTGTTGCGCGGGCTGTTGTAAAATAGTCCGGCGCAAATCCCGCCACTCTCCCGCATCCATGCTATCTGCCGCCAACCACAGGTGTGCTTTCTTACGCCCATCAATCCGTCGCAAGCGCAGCATCATGCCGCTGTTTAGCACCCAGGGCGTACCCAGCAGGTCCCACTCCTGGTTTTGCCAGCGCAGACGAGAATCCATCAGCAGCTTTATTTCTCCCTGAGTGCCGTTAATCCGCCGCTGGCTGCGTACGCAGTCGAACACCACCAGTGACAGTAACAGCAGCCATAACGGCGTATAGCTCAACGGCCAGGGCATCAGCAAAATAAAAGCCGCCACCAGACCGTGGAGTAATAAAGAGACCCATTGCGCGCGCCATGAGACGCGTAGATCAGATTGCCACAGGACCACGTTCCCGATTCCGTGTTTGGATAAGTTGCACCATCCGTTGCATTTCCGCATCCGCTGGCTTGCCATGATTCATCAGCCAGTTAAACAAATCCGGGTCGTCGCATTCCAGAAGACGAATAAACAGCGCTTTATCGCTGTCGCTCAGTGTGTCGTACTCATACTCAAAAAACGGCATGATGGAAATATCGAGCTCGCGCATTCCCCGACGGCACGCCCAGTGGATTCGGGCCTTATTGTTGATGTCCATGTTGTCCTTCCTGAATATCGATACTAAGTAGTTTAACGCGTTTTATTCACTTACATTACAGCAATATTGTTCATTGCGACGCTGTTTCAGAGAAATACCTTACTAAATGCAAGGCATTACATTATTTTCCACGCCGCCTCGTAAAACAGAATAATGGCACAAATCGACTTCGGAAAGGGCTTGCAATGCGCAATAGCTCTTTTACCATGAGTCATTAACACTGCGTTAAGTTATTCAGGACACGACTATGGCTTTTACTCCTTTTCCTCCACGCCAGCCCACTTCTTCTGCACGTTTGCCGTTAACGCTGATGACCCTCGATGACTGGGCACTGGCGACCCTTACCGGTAAAGACGGCGAAAGCTATTTGCAGGGCCAGGTGACGGCAGATGTTGCACAATTGACCGAACACCAGCATTTGCTGGTGGCGCATTGTGATCCTAAAGGCAAGATGTGGAGCAATATGCGTCTGTTCCGCGAACCGGAAGGCTTCGCCTGGATTGAACGTCGTAATCTGCGTGACGCACAGCTCACCGAGCTGAAGAAATACGCGGTGTTCTCGAAAGTGAGCATTGCCGCTGACGATAGCCGTGTGCTGCTCGGCGTGGCCGGTTTCCAGGCACGCGCGGCGCTGGCGAATATCTTTGCTACGCTTCCCGATAACGAAAACCATACCGTTCGCGACGGTGACAGCACCCTGCTGTGGCTGGAATATCCAGCCGAGCGTTTCCTGCTGGTTGTCAGTGAAGAAACGGCCCAGCGCGTAACCGACGCACTGCGTGGCGAAGCAGCACTGAACAACAGCCAGCAATGGCTGGCACTGAATATTGAAGCCGGTCTGCCGGTAATCGACACGGTAAACAGCGCGCAGTTTATTCCACAAGCCACAAATATTCAGGCACTTGGCGGCATCAGCTTTAAGAAAGGCTGCTATACCGGTCAGGAAATGGTGGCCCGGGCGAAATTCCGCGGCGCTAACAAGCGTGCGCTGTGGTCGCTGGCGGGAAGTGCCAGCCGGGTACCTGAAGCCGGTGAAGACCTTGAGCTACAGATGGGTGAAAATTGGCGTCGGACGGGCACCGTGCTGGCTGCCGTTCAGCTTGATGACGGCAGCGTGCGTGTTCAGGTGGTGATGAACAACGATATGGAGCCTGACAGCGTGTTCCGCGTGCGTGATGATACGGGCTCGCTGCACATTGAACCGTTGCCCTACTCACTCGAAGAAGCCTGACGACCCTGTCGTCGGGTTTAATTCGGTCTGACGACAGCAATTTTATACAAAACAGCCGCGGAGGAGTGACATGTCGTTGAAAAACAAAGAACAAACTCACTTCCACCGTATCGACGCGCTGGGTGGAATCGATATGCTGCAAGCGCGCTATTACAAACAGCGCTTTGCGCGGCATGTGCATGACACCTTCTGCATCGGCGTTATCGATCAGGGTGCGCAGCGCTTTTACCGTTCCGGCGCTGAGCACGTTGCGCCGCGCGGAGATATCATCATCGTTAACGCCGACGATGTGCATACCGGCAGCTCTGAGCTCGAGCACGGCTGGGCGTATCGGGCTATTTATCCGCACCCGGATATGCTGAATAACATTCTTCGCCAGGTACCGGACGGCAAGGATTTCATCCCGTGGTTTCCCGATGCGGTTATTCACGATCCCGGCCTTTCAGAGCAACTCCTGCTGACCTTCAGCATGCTCGATAAAGAAGGCAATAATCTGCTGAAAGAGACCCTGCTGCTCTCTTCCTTGACGCTGCTCAGTGTGCGCTATAGCCGTACCCGTAAGGCACCGCTTGAACTTCCGGCCGCGACTCAGCGCATTCTACGGGCGAAAGATTTCATGGACAGCTGCCCGGAAGAGGACCATACGTTGACCCGGCTGGCGGAACTCGCTGGTCTCAGCCACTGGCATTTTCTCAGGCAATTCAAAGTCATCACTGGAATGACTCCGCATGCCTATCTGGTACAAGCCCGTCTGCGTAAAGCCCGCACACTGCTGCGCCAGGGGTTAACCATTCTCGATACGTCTATCATCTGCGGTTTCACCGATCAGAGCCATTTCCACCGCCATTTTAAAAACTCCATCGGCCTTACGCCGGGCGAATTCATCAAAGCCTGACCCTTCTCGTTTAAGCAATAACGTTCAATACTCTGCTTCGTTGGTTCTATAGCGTTAACGGCATGTTCGTAAAGCCAGTTGACGTGTCCCATGAGAAAAGCCATCGCTGAATCCAGCGCATATAATGAACTGCAAAGCTCACCCCGTTCATCGTTCATGCGCGGCGCGATAGAAATGCTACCGCTGTGTGTGTCGGTTATCCCTTGGGGTATCCTCGCCGGTTCGATGGCGATTCAGGCAGGATTGTCGTTCTGGCAAAGCATTGGTATGTCGGCAATTATCTTCGCCGGAGCCGCGCAACTGGTGACGCTGGGCCTGACCATGACCGGTGCCAGCGTGTTAACCATCATCGTGTCGGTCTTTTTTATCACTTCTCAGCACTTTATTTATGGCCTGACGCTGCGGGAATTTGTGTCCTGCCTGAAAACGAAATTACGTCTGCCGATCGGCTTTTTATTAACCGACGAATTATTTGCCCTGAGCGAAACAAAAGACAAACGCACGGAATTAACGCCGGGATATATGATAGGTGCCGGGCTGACGTTTTATGTGTCGTGGAATATCTTCAGCTTTATGGGCATCGTCATGGCATCGTCGGTGCCGGACCTCGACAAATATCATCTGGATTATTCCATCGTCGCCACCTTTATTACCATCGTGGTCCCGATGATCAAAAAAATCAGTACCCTGGCGGGCGTGGCTATCTCATTGGTGCTGTCGATGCTGCTGAGCTACTACCAGTTTGAAGGTGCCATCGTGGTGGCGGGGTTGTGCGGCATGTTCTCTGCGGTCGTTATTTCCGCCATCGCCAAGGAGCAATAAATGAGCTGGATCCTGATTCTGACCCTGGCGTCTATCGTCTTTTTCAATCGCTACGTATTTCTTGAACCGAATGTGCCGCTGAAAATACCGGGTGTCATTAATAAAGCCTTAAAGTATTCCGCGCCGTGTTTGCTGACGGCTATTTGTGGCCCGATTATTTTGATGGATCACGGTGTGGTGAGGGAGTTTCCGCTCAACCCTTATTTTCTGGGGGCTATTTTCAGCGTGATCATTTCGTTGCTCGTTCGCAATATTGTTACCGCCGTTTTATTAAGTCTGGCCGTGTTTTATCTCATAAACCATTTTCTACAGTGAGTCACAACAGGAGCAATTATGCACCGTCCAGTAAAAGGATATCACCCATCAACGGATATAAGGCGATCGTACGAAGTATTGCCTTTTCAGGGAGTGTGGACGTGGCTAACGGGAAAAGAATTGCCTGAGCGAAAGGCCTTGTGGCAGAGCAATTCGACAGAAAGGGTGATGTGGTCGCTGAGTTGGGTGGTGATTGGCGTTGCACTGACCACCTTATCGGTGATGAAAATTGAGAATGCTGCTTTACAGGTTTTGTGCTGGCTGCTGGGAGCGCTCTTTTCGACATCCGGGGCGCGCTATATCGTGGCAACCATTATTCATCACGGCGTTCACGGGCATCTGTATAAATCACAGAAGGTGAATAAGGTTCTGTGCGAGACCCTTTCCACACTGTTTATTGTGCAGCCGTATGAATCTTATCGTCAGTTTCATGTTTATGAACATCACGGCCGTGAATTCTCGACCTTTGATGATAAAGACCTGGCCGCGATTTATCAGCTTGGCTTTACGCCCGGGAAAACCAAAACAGCGATGTATAACCGCCTGTTGCTGACGCTGTTAAGCCCAAAATTCCATCTGATATTTTTCTACGGCCGGCTGAAATCAAACCTCGTCGGCGTACCGGTTTATCGTCTGATGATGACGCTGGCATGGTTCGCAGCCCTCGGTACATTGAGCTATTTCCTGGGCGCGCATGCCACGGTGCTGATTCTGGTCCTGCCGTTCGTGGTGCTTTATCAGATGGCATCGCTTATTCACCTGCTGACGGAGCACGTGTGGCGAGTGCGAAAAGAGGGTGAATCGGTTCGCGACAGCCATATCAACAACTGCCTGGCACGTTTTTGCGGGTCGAAATGCCCGCCGAATTTTAGCGTGAAGTACTGGGGCAGCTGGAGCAAGTGGACGGCAATGCATCTGTTCTTTCATCTGCCGTGTCGGATGCTGTTTGTGCAGGGCTCGCTGGTGTGTCACGACTGGCACCATCGTTATGGCAGCGTGCGTCAGTGGTACGACTATGCCCGTCTGCGTGAGCAGCATGCGCAGAAGTTGGTAGCAGAAGAACGCTACGACTATATCGATGTTTGGGGCCTGCACAACGCCCTGGATTATGTGCTCAGTTCGCTGAGTGAGCAGCCAGAAGTTGAGCTTGAGCATCTGGCGTATCGACTGAATTAATCCTTTTGCCTGTCCGCAGGCGGAAGGTTCGAAATGATGCCCTCGGCCGCACGGCGGCGGGCATTATCCCCTGGTGTTGTTAATGGTCATTGACCGCCTGATCGTAAGTCCGTATACGGCTGACGATCAGGTTTTTTTTCGCCTGTGTTCGGCTCACACTTTCCCGACGTAGAGATAAATTGCCAGAAAATGGCAGACGCTGCCCCCCAGGACAAAGCCATGCCAGATGGCGTGATTGTAGGGAATGCGCTTGCAGACGTAGAAAATCACCCCGAGGGTATAAACCACCCCGCCTGCAGCCAGCAGCGTGACGCAACCCGCTGACAGCTTCACCGCCAGTTGATACACCACAATCAGCGACAGCCAACCCATCGTCAGATAAGTCACCAGCGACAGCACTTTAAAGCGGTGCGCGATCGTCAGTTTGAACAGAATGCCGAGCAGCGCCAGGCTCCAGATAACGACCATTAATCCGCGCGCTAGCCCTGAATCGAGCCCTACCAGAAGAAACGGCGTGTAGGTCCCGGCAATCAACAGATAAATCGCGCAGTGGTCGAATTTCTTCAGCCAGAGTTTGGCGTGCTGATGCGGAACGGCGTGGTACAGCGTGGACGCGAGAAACAGCAGGATCATGCTGCCGCCATAAAGACTGTAGCTGGCAATCGCCGTTGCGCTGGCGTTGGCATCCACGGCTTGCACCAGAAGCAACACCAGACCGACAATCCCGAACACCAACCCGATTCCGTGGCTAATGCTATTGGCGATTTCCTCCGCCAGTGAATATCCCTGCGTCATTAATGGCTTACTGACCATGTGGTACTCCGAGAGGATAAAAATACGTTAACGCATCACTAGCCTATCTGAGAATGATTCCAGTGAACACCTGTCAGCTAAAATAAAAAGACACTCTTTAACAACACAATAAAAATCATTATGTTAAGAAGTATTTTCAGCGCACAGATGTTTCCTAAAAATTATACACACTGAAATTCAATGACATAAAACTGCTGCTGGTCGGGGTAGATTTCCGCTATAACCGCTTTCAACTCAGGTAGCGTCATGTTCTCCTGCTGTGCGTGTTGCTCAGTCATTAAATCGAGGGTGACTTCCGAGGTGGCGGTCACTTTGATTGTGCAAAAATAGCCGTCATCTTCAAAGCGCCCAACGCGCAGAACGTCATCAGTTTTGAAGTGCGATTCGCTGGCGTCCCGGATGGTGATGGTCTTACGCCCGGCCAGAATGTCTTCCTGAAAGCGTTGAAAAAAAGTGATGTCGTTCGGGGCCATGTTATGATTCCTGTATTGAATTTGCCGGATGAGTGCCTGCCAACGTGAGTCTTTTCTCCCACGCCGCCATCGCAAGTCTCAACAATCTTGAGATGATGGTCTATCAGTATGTCATTAAAAATCGTGACAAAGTCATGTATATGACGATTCGCGAATTGGCCGATGTGGCGGGCGTCTCCACGACGACCGTGCTGCGCTTCTGCCGCAAGCTAAACTGCGAAGGCTATTCCGAATTTCGGGTGCGTTTTAAACTGTATCTGGAACAAGACGAACCGCAGCAAAGTCAGTTTGCAGCCAGTGAAATTATCAGTTTTTTCAAAAGCGTCAATAATGAGGACTTTGATAAACTCATTGATGAAGCCGTGGATATTATTCTTGCTTCGGAACGTATTATATTTGTTGGCGCGGGAACGTCTGGCGCATTAGCTAAATATGGCGCGCGTTTTTTCTCTAACGTCGGAAAATTCAGTAATCATATCGACGACCCTTATTTCCCGGTCACCAATGACATGGCCAAAAACGCGCTGGCAATTGTGCTTTCCGTTTCCGGTGAGACCGAAGAGATCCTGCGTTTTGCCGGCCAGTTCAGCCTTCACCGCTGTAAAGTGCTCTCAATCACCAGCCACGAGCACTCGCGACTGGCCAAGCTTGCCGATTTTAATCTCTCCTGGCATATATCGCCGATCCGCATTGGTGGCGTCTACGATATTACAACGCAAATACCGGTTATTTATATTCTTGAAACGTTAGGACGTAAACTGGCGAAAAAACTGACATAAAAAAACGCCCTGTTTTTTGGATGTAACAAATTACCTAACGCTGAATTTGTTATATCGTGACATTTAACTCCCCTTTGTTAGACTCATTCTCAAGATGCAATATCATGGGAATGACAACGATGAAAAAATTAACCTTACCTAAAGACTTTTTATGGGGTGGCGCAGTGGCGGCGCACCAGGTTGAAGGCGGCTGGAACAAAGGCGGTAAAGGCCCGAGCATTTGCGACGTGCTGACCGGCGGCGCACACGGCGTGCCTCGCGAAATTACCGACCAGGTTGAGCCGGGTAAATACTACCCAAACCACGAAGCCGTTGAATTCTATGACCACTACAAAGAAGACATTAAGCTGTTCGCTGAAATGGGCTTCAAATGCTTCCGCACCTCGATTGCCTGGACCCGAATCTTCCCGAAAGGTGACGAGACTCAGCCGAATGAAGAAGGGCTGAAATTCTACGACGACATGTTCGACGAGTTGCTCAAATACAACATCGAACCGGTAATCACCCTTTCCCACTTCGAGATGCCGCTGCATCTGGTGCAGGAATACGGCGGCTGGACTAACCGTAAAGTGGTTGATTTCTTTGTGCGTTTTTCCGAAGTGGTGTTCGAGCGCTATAAGAGCAAGGTCAAATACTGGATGACCTTCAACGAAATCAACAACCAGCGTAACTGGCGTGCGCCGCTGTTCGGCTACTGCTGCTCCGGCGTGGTGTATACCGAGCACGACAACCCGGAAGAGGTGATGTATCAAGTGTTGCATCACCAGTTCGTTGCCAGCGCACTGGCGGTTAAAGCGGCTCGTGAAATTAATCCGGAAATGCAGGTGGGGTGCATGCTGGCGATGGTGCCGCTGTATCCGTTCTCCTGCAAGCCGGAAGACATGATGTTTGCCCAGGAATCGATGCGTGAGCGCTACGTCTTCACCGACGTGCAGCTGCGCGGATATTACCCGACCTATGTTCTCAATGAATGGGAACGTCGTGGGTTTAACATTGCCATGGAAGACGGCGATGCGGAGATCCTGCGCGATGGCACCTGCGCGTACCTCGGTTTCAGCTACTACATGACCAACGCGGTAAAAGCAGAAGGTGGCAGCGGCGATGCGATTTCCGGCTTCGAAGGCAGCGTGCCGAACCCGCACGTTAAAGCCTCCGACTGGGGCTGGCAGATTGACCCGGTTGGCCTGCGTTATGCGATGTGTGAGCTGTACGAGCGTTATCAGAAGCCGCTGTTCATCGTTGAAAACGGTTTTGGCGCGTATGACAACGTTGAGGCAGACGGCAGCATTAATGATGATTACCGCATTGATTATCTGCGGGCGCACGTAGAAGAGATGATGAAAGCGGTGACGCACGACGGCGTAGACCTGATGGGCTACACCCCGTGGGGCTGTATTGATTGCGTCTCCTTCACCACCGGCCAGTACAGCAAACGCTACGGCTTCATCTATGTGAACAAGCATGATGACGGTACTGGCGATATGGCGCGTTCGCGTAAGAAGAGCTTTAACTGGTACAAAGAAGTGATTGCCAGTAACGGCGAGAATCTTTAAGTGCATCCTTGCCCGGTGGCGCTTCGCTGACCGGGCCTACTGGAATGTAGGCCTGGCAAGCAACGCGTCGCCGGGCGAGACGAGATCCAACGCTATCTCCCGCCCGCGATATCCATAAAACTTCCGGTCACATACGATGCTTTATCGCTCAGCAGCCAGACAATCGCCTGGGCCACTTCTTCGGGCTGACCACCGCGCTGCATCGGCAATGCGGATTTCACGCGATCCACACGCTCTGGCTCGCCGCCGGAGGCATGCATCTCGGTATAAATCAGCCCTGGACGTACACAGTTCACACGAATGCCTTGCGCGGCCACTTCCAGCGCCAGCCCGGTAGTGAGCGTATCAACCGCCCCTTTGGACGCCGCGTAATCAATATATTCAAACGGTCCGCCCAATCGCGCAGCCGCCGACGAGACGTTGACGATCGCCCCGCCCTTTCCACCATGCTTATGCGACATGCGCTTTACCGCTTCGCGGCTGCAAAGGAAATACCCGGTGACGTTGGTGGCCAGCACATGATTAATTCGCTCGGCGGTCAGGTTCTCGATGGTGCTCTGCTGAAACAAAATCCCGGCATTATTCACTAACGCCGTCAACGGCTCACCTTCTCTGTCGAGTGCCTCAAACAGCGTCATCACCTGCGCTTCATCACTGATATCTGCCCGTACGGCGAACGCGTTGCCGCCGTTTTCGATGATCTCGTTTACCACCTGCGTGGCGGCATTAACGTTATGGTGATAATTCACCGCGACGGTGTAGCCTTCCTGCGCCAACTGTAACGCTGTCGCTTTACCAATTCCCCGGCTGGCGCCAGTGACAAGTGCAATAGCCATGTTGTTCTCCCAAAAGAAAGGGCGCCGAAGCGCCCTTAAACAAGAGTGTGTTCAGCCAATTACTGATATTCGCTCATCGGTACACACGAGCAGAACAGGTTGCGGTCGCCGTAGACGTCGTCGAGACGTTTCACGGTTGGCCAGTACTTGTTCGCCATGCCTGCCGGGAAGACGGCCACTTCGCGACTGTAACCATGGTTCCACTCAGCCACCAGCTCATTCTGAGTGTGTGGCGCGTTCACCAGCGGATTATCTTCCAGCGGCCATTCGCCCTGCTGTACGCGGCTGATTTCATTGCGGATAGCCAGCATTGCATCGACGAAGCGGTCGATTTCCACTTTGCTTTCTGATTCCGTTGGCTCAACCATCAGCGTGCCCGCGACCGGGAAGGACATGGTCGGTGCGTGGAAACCATAGTCGATCAGACGCTTAGCAATATCCAGCTCGCTGATGCCGGTCTCTTCTTTCAGGGGACGGATGTCGAGAATACATTCATGCGCCACACGACCATCGCGGCCGGTATACAGCACCGGATACGCATCCTGTAAGCGGGTCGCAATGTAGTTGGCGTTAAGAATCGCCACCTGGCTCGCCTGCTTCAGACCTTGCGCGCCCATCATGCGAATGTACATCCAGCTGATTGGCAGAATCGATGCGCTGCCGAACGGCGCCGCGGAAACCGCGCCCTGACGGGTTAGCATGCCTTCGATTTGCACCACGCTGTGGCCCGGAACGAACGGTGCCAGATGCGCTTTCACACCAATCGGACCCATGCCTGGGCCGCCGCCGCCGTGCGGGATGCAGAAGGTTTTATGCAGGTTGAGATGCGACACGTCCGCACCGATAAAGCCTGGCGAGGTGATGCCCACCTGGGCGTTCATGTTTGCGCCGTCGAGGTAAACCTGACCGCCAAACTGATGCACGATTTCGCACACTTCGCGGATGGTTTCTTCGTACACGCCGTGCGTTGACGGGTAGGTCACCATGATACAGGACAGGTTTTCGCCTGCCTGCGCCGCCTTTTCACGCAGGTCAGCCAGGTCGATGTTGCCCTGTTTGTCACAGGCCACGACCACCACCTGCATACCCGCCATTTGTGCGGACGCCGGGTTGGTGCCGTGGGCAGAACTTGGGATCAGACAGATATCGCGATGCCCGTCGTTGCGGCTTTCGTGATAATGACGAATCGCCAGCAGGCCCGCGTATTCACCCTGTGCGCCGGAATTCGGCTGCATGCACAGTGCGTCGTAGCCGGTCAGTTTCACCAGCCAGTCGGAAAGCTGATTAATCATCTGATGGTAGCCTTCGGCCTGATCCGCCGGGCAGAACGGGTGCAGTTCAGCAAACTCCGGCCAGGTAATCGGGATCATTTCCGCGGCGGCGTTGAGTTTCATGGTGCAGGATCCCAACGGGATCATCGCCTGGTTCAGCGCCAGATCTTTACGCTCCAGGGAGTGCATGTAGCGCATCATCTCGGTTTCGCTGTGGTAGCGGTTGAACACCGGATGGGTCAGGATTTCGTCTTCACGCAGCATCGCCTGCGGAATAGAGCGGCTGTCGTGTGCCACGTCTTTATCCAGGCTGTCGATGTTCAGGCCGTGGTCGTCACCCGCGATAACGGTCAGCAGCGCCAGCACATCTTCGCGAGTGGTGGTTTCATCCAGCGTGATGCCGACCGCGTGATGAATGTCGCTGCGCAGGTTGATTTCTGCGGCTTCTGCACGTGCCAGTACGGCAGCTTTGTCGGCCACTTCCACGCACAGGGTGTCAAAGAAGTGTTCGTGACGCAGCTTCAGGCCTTTCTGTTGCAAACCGGTCGCCAGGATATCGGTCAGGCGGTGAATACGCCCGGCGATACGCTTCAGGCCCACCGGGCCGTGGAACACGGCGTACAGACTGGCGATGTTGGCCAGCAGCACCTGAGAGGTACAGATGTTGGAGTTCGCTTTCTCGCGACGGATGTGCTGCTCGCGGGTCTGCATCGCCATGCGCAGTGCGGTGTTACCGGCCGCGTCTTTAGATACGCCGATAATACGGCCCGGCATGGAGCGTTTGAATTCATCTTTTGCAGCAAAGAAGGCGGCGTGTGGGCCACCGTACCCCATCGGCACGCCGAAGCGCTGGGCGGAGCCGAACACGATATCAGCGCCCTGTTTGCCCGGTGCAGTCAGCAGGACCAGCGCCATAAAATCGGCGGCAACGCTGACGATCACTTTGCGTGCTTTCAGCTCGTTAATCAGCGGGCTGTAATCATGCACTTCACCGGTGGTGCCGACCTGCTGTAACAGCACGCCGAACACATCCTGATGGTCGAGCGCTTTGTCAGCGTCGTCGACAATCACTTCAAAACCAAAGGTTTCCGCACGGGTGCGAACCACATCCAGAGTCTGGGGATGGATATCGGCAGCCACGAAGAAGCGGTTGGCGTTTTTCAGTTTGCTGACGCGTTTCGCCATCGCCATCGCTTCCGCCGCGGCGGTCGCTTCGTCGAGCAGTGACGCAGAGGCGATATCCAGCCCGGTCAGGTCGAGGGTGACGGTCTGGAAGTTCAGCAGCGCTTCCAGTCGGCCCTGTGAAACTTCCGGCTGATACGGCGTGTAGGCGGTGTACCAGCCCGGATTTTCCAGCATGTTGCGCTGAATAACCGGCGGCAGCTGCACGGCGGTGTAGCCCATGCCAATGTAAGACTTAAAGCGCTTGTTACGGCTGGCGATGCCTTTCAGCTCGGCCAGTGCGGCGAATTCGGTGGTCGCATCACCGACCTGCGGTGGCGTCGCGAGCTGAATATCCTGCGGCACAATCTGGCCGGTCAGCGCGTCTAACGACTCTGCGCCAACGGTATTCAGCATTTCCTGTTGCTGCTGCGCATCCGGGCCAATATGGCGATCAATGAATGCGCCGCGGTGTTCAAGCTGGCTTAAGGTCTGTGTCATGAGCGATGGTTCCTGAAACGTGCAGTGAATCGGTAATGTCTTAACTAGTCTTGCCCGGTGGCGCTGTCGCTTACCGGGCCTACACTTCCAACCGTAGGCCGGATAAACGCAGTGCCATCCGGCACATTTTTAGTCGTCTAACAGCGCTTCGTACGCAGTGGCATCCAGCAAAGCGGCAACTTCCGCTTCGTCACTGGCTTTGATTTTGAAGATCCAGCCGCCGGTATACGGCTCGCTGTTAACCCGCTCTGGGGAATCGCTCAGCGTGTCGTTGACGGCCACGATTTCGCCGCTGATAGGTGCATAGATGTCAGAAGCCGCTTTTACGGATTCCGCTACCGCGCAGTCATCGCCAGCGTCAACGGTTTTGCCTACTTCTGGCAGATCGACAAAGACCATGTCGCCCAGCAGTTCCTGTGCGTGCTCGGTGATGCCTACGGTGTAAGAACCATCGGCTTCTTTGCGCAGCCATTCGTGTTCTTTGCTGTATTTCAGTTCTGCAGGTACATTGCTCATTAAAATTTCTCCAGAAAAAATAATCGATTACACGACGGCTTTGCCGGCGCGTACAAATACAGGTTTGGTGACGGTGACAGGCATTTCGCGGTTACGGATTTGAACCACCGCCGTTTCACCGATGCCCGCAGGCACGCGAGCCAGCGCAATGCTGTAGCCCAGTGTTGGTGAGAAAGTGCCGCTGGTTATCACGCCTTCGCGCTGATTCCCCTGTGCATCGGTAAAGCGCACCGGCAGTTCGCCACGCAGCACACCTTTCTCGGTCATCACCAGACCCACCAATTGTTCAGTACCGTGCTCACGCTGAGCTTCCAGCGCTTCGCGGCCAATGAAGTCACGGTCAGCAGGTTCCCAGGCAATGGTCCAGCCCATGTTGGCCGCCAGCGGAGAAACACCTTCGTCCATCTCCTGACCGTACAGATTCATCCCCGCTTCCAGACGCAACGTGTCACGCGCGCCCAGGCCGCAAGGCTTGACGCCGGTTTCCACCAGCGCATGCCAGAAGTCTGCCGCTTTCTCATTCGGCAGCGCGATTTCATAGCCTGCTTCGCCGGTGTAGCCGGTGGTTGCCACAAACAGATCACCTGCTTGCACGCCGAAGAATGGCTTCATGTCTTCCACCGCATTGCGCTGTTCATCGTTGAACAGGCTGGCTGCTTTGGCCTGCGCGTCCGGGCCCTGCACCGCAATCAGCGACAGATCGTCACGCACGGAGATGTTGATGCCGTACGGTTCAGCGTGTTGGCTAATCCAGGCAAGGTCTTTTTCACGGGTGGCGGAGTTTACGACGAGGCGGAAATAATCTTCGGTGAGGAAATAGACAATCAGGTCATCAATGACCCCGGCGGAGGCGTTGAGCATACCGGTGTAGAGCGCTTTGCCGGGCTTGGTCAGCTTGGCAACATCGTTAGCCAGCAGATAGCGCAGGAATTCGCGAGTGCGGCTGCCGCGCAGGTCGACGATGGTCATGTGCGAGACATCGAACATTCCGGCGCTGGTGCGTACCGCGTGGTGCTCGTCAATCTGCGAGCCGTAATGCAGCGGCATCATCCAGCCATGGAAGTCCACCATGCGTGCGCCACACAGCGTGTGTTGTTCATACAAAGGCGTCTGTTGAGCCATCTTGTCCTCATTGAATAAGCGGGGCTACAGGTGCTTTGTGGACTCAAAAGTCGCTACAAAGCCCAGCGTCGATACCGCTCAGGGCACCGACGCAAACGTTCTCTTTCGTCTGACGTTACCACCGAAAACCGCGGTAAACCATAAGGCAAAGCAATCCATCAGATTAGCTTATGACCAAAATGTGCGAAAAACTCTACAGAACGATCAACTGGCTTTCTGCGACTAATGCCACATAAAATTAACAATGTCGTTCAGGATTTGGTGATAAATGATATTTCATGCGGGAAATTGGGCTGATTTTTCGTAGGGGGATTCTTGCTGCATTAATAAAACTAATGCGAAAAAGGCAGTGAAATTAGATTATTTCAAACGAGGAAAATACACCCGGCAGGACTGCCGGGTGAGGAAGTGTGATCGACTTAACGCAACCAGTCAGGAAGATCGTTCAGGCCCATCGCCTGACGAATAAGTTGAGGTTTTACCCCCGGCAGCGTGTCGGCCAGTTTCAGCCCGATATCGCGGAACAGTTTCTTCGCCGGGTTGACCCCGGCAAACAGTTCGCAGAAGCCCTGCATTCCCGCCAACATTAATGCGGCACTGTGTTTGCGGCTACGCTCGTAGCGACGCAGATAGAAGTGCTGGCCGAAATCTTTCCCCTGCGCGTGCAGACGGCGAATTTCTTCGATCAGTTCTGCGGCATCCATAAAGCCAAGGTTTACCCCCTGCCCGGCTAGCGGATGAATGGTATGCGCCGCATCCCCCACCAGTGCCAGACGATGCGCGGCAAACTGGCGAGCATAGCGGCCGGTAAGTGGGAATACCACCCGCTTACTGGCCACTTCACACAGGCCCAGACGGTTATCAAAGGCCACATTCAGCGCCTGATTGAATGTGACATCGTCGGCCTGCTGCATCTTCGCGGCTTCGTCAGGCGATAACGACCAGACGATGGAACACAGATGCGGGTCGCTTAAGGGCAGAAACGCCAGAATGCCTTCGCCGTGAAAAGCCTGACGCGCCACCGCTTGATGCGGTTCGGCGGTACGAATAGTCGCAACCAGTGCGTGATGGCGATAATCCCAGGAGGTCAGCGGAATATCCGCTTTGCCCCGCAGCCAGGAGTTCGCGCCATCGGCGCCAATCACCAGACGCGCGGTCAGCATGTTGCCGTCTTTCAGCGTCAGAAACGCCTCGTTTTCGCCCCATGCCACCTGCGCCAGTTCGGCGGGTGCCATCAGCGTAATGTCTTTACAGCGCTCCGCTTTTTTCCACAGCGCATGGTGGATCACGCCATTTTCAATGATGTGCCCTAAATGGCTGTAACCAAGGCTGGCATCATCAAACGCGATGCGCCCGAAGCTGTCTTTATCCCACACTTCCATGCCGTGATAGCGGCTGGCTCGCTCGGCGACAATGTCATTCCAGACATCGAGGCGCGAGAGCAGTTTTTCACTGGCAGCGTTGATGGCGGAAACGCGAAGCTGCGGGGCAGAGTCAGCCTCAATGGGCTGGGGCTGATGCTGTTCAATGACCGCCACGCGCAGTCCGCTGCCCTGCAACCCGCAGGCCACGGCCAGGCCGACCATTCCACCACCGACGATAGCGATATCTACATTTTGCACGTTGTTGTTCCTTATCTCGCTACCTGACCCAGGGTACGCTGCGCCAGCGCATCGCGCGCCGGAGTGAATAATTCCATCGCCATCAGCCCGACGTTTCGTCCGGCCACCAGCGGTGCCCAGCGATTGGCGAACAGATGGACCAGACCGTCGGTCACGCCGACCGTTGCACTTTTATCGTCAGCGCGGCGCTGTTGATAGTGGCTTAACAGCGCATATTCGCCCGGATCTTTCGCCTGAGCGAGCATTTCTGCCAGCGAGATAACATCGCGCAGCCCAAGGTTAAACCCCTGTCCGGCAATCGGGTGCAGAGTTTGCGCTGCATTACCTACCAATGCCATGCGGTGCGATATCGCCCGATTGGCCGTGGTCAGGGAAAGCGGGTAGGCATTGCGACTGCCGCTGTGGGTAATGCGCCCGAGTCGCCAGCCAAACGCCTGTTGCAGTTCCTGGCAGAAACGAGCATCAGACCAACTCAGAACCTCATCACGGTTTTCCAGCGGATGACACCACACCAGCGAACAGCGTCCGTCTGACATCGGTAACATCGCCAGCGGGCCATGTTCGGTAAAACGCTCAAACGCGCGGCCGTCATGCGGCACGGCGGTGGTCACGTTGGCGATCACCGCCAGCTGTTCGTAAGGCTGTTGCTGCCAGGCAATCCCGCACTGTTCGCCGAGCGCAGAACGCGAGCCGTCTGCGGCAACCAGCAGTTTCCCGCTGAGTGTTACGCCGTTATCGAGCACCACGTCGACGCTGTCCTGACTGCGGGTAAAACTGTCGACCCGCGCCGGGCAATGTAACGTCACGCCAGGCGCTTTGCGTAACAACGCAAAAAGACGCTGGCCAACATCGTGCAGTTCGACCACCTGCCCTAACGCAGGCAGGCTGTAATCGTCGGCATCCAGCGTCACGAAACCTGCATGGCCGCGATCGCTGACGTGAACGGTACGAATAGCCGTGGCGCATTCACGCAGCGCCTGCCAGATACCTACGCGGGCCAACTGCTGACAGGTGCCTGCGGCCAGCGCGATAGCGCGAGCGTCAAAGCCCGGATGCGCCTGAGAATCCGGCGCGATGGCTTCCACTAAATGTACCGGCAGTTTGCCCGCGCTGAGATGCGAAATCGCCAGCGCCAGCGTTGCGCCAGTCATGCCACCGCCTACGATAATCACGCTCATTGGGCGTGCGCCGCCATCAGGGCTTCGATATCGTCGGCGCGTTTTACCACGCTGGCAGTCAGATTCTCGTTGCCGTTTTCGGTGATCACAATGTCATCTTCAATACGGATGCCGATGCCGCGGTATTGCTCCGGCACGTCGGCGTCCGGGGCGATATACAGGCCAGGCTCAACAGTCAGCACCATGCCCGACTCGAGCACGCGGGAACGATCCGCGCCGTACTCGCCGACATCGTGAACGTCCAGGCCCAGCCAGTGGCTGAGGCCGTGCATGAAGAATTTGCGGTGCGCGTTGTCGGCAATCAACGGGTCAACTTCCCCCTCGAGGATGCCAAGCGCGACCAATCCGCTGACCATCACGCGTACGACTTCACCGGTAACGTCCTGCATGGTCGTTCCCGGGCGATAAAGCTTTAGGGCCGTTTCCAGCGATTCGAGCACGATATCGTAGATTTCACGTTGTGCTGGGGTGAATTTGCCGTTCACCGGGAACGTGCGAGTAATGTCGCCGGCGTAGCCACGATATTCGCAGCCCGCGTCGATCAGCACTAAATCGCCGTCACGCAGTTCAGATTCATTTTCGGTGTAATGCAGAATGCAGCCGTTTTCGCCGCCGCCAACGATGGTGTTGTAGGACGGGTAACGCGCGCCGTGGCGGGTAAATTCATGGTGAATTTCACCTTCGAGCTGATACTCGAACATGCCGGGACGGCAGGTTTGCATGGCGCGAGTATGCCCCAGAGCGGAGATTTCCCCGGCCCGGCGCATCACGTCAATTTCTTCCGCAGATTTGAACAGGCGCATTTCATGCACCATCGGACGCCAGTCGACCATTGCCGCCGGCGCTTTCAGATTCTGGCGCGAGCCTTTACGCAGCTTATCCAGCGCGTTGAACACGATGCTGTCGGCATAAGCGTATTCGCCCTGCGCGTGATACACCGCGTCCAGACCGTTCAGCAGTTGATACAGCTGTTCATCGATTTCGCTGAACGCCAGCGCACGATCCACGCCCAGTTTTTCAGGCGCGGCATCCTGGCCCAGTCGGCGGCCAAACCAGATTTCGGCGGTCAGGTCGCGAACGCGATTAAACAGAACGCTGTGGTTGTGGGTGTCATCACTTTTAATCAGCACCAGCACCGCTTCTGGCTCGTTAAAGCCGGTGAAGTAGCTGAAATCACTGCTTTGGCGATACGGGTATTCCGTGTCGGCGCTGCGTATGGCTTCCGGTGCGGCAAAAATTAACGCCGCGCTGCCTGATGGCATCTGCGCCAGCAGCTTTTGCCGACGCTGAAGGTACTCTTGCTGAGTCATGACACCCTCCTGAGCATTCTTATTGTTAATGTAAGGTCGGTTTGCGAACTTCTGGCGCGGTCGGCTGTTGATGCGTGAAGGTATCGTGGCACAGCAAAGCGGCAACACGAACGTACTCGACGATTTCTTCGAGCGACATTTCAAGCTCTTCCTGATCTTCGTCTTCTTCATAACCCAGCTGGGCAATATTACGCAGATCGTCGATGGCTTCGCCGGTTTCGCCTTTCACTTTCTCAAGTTTCGGCTGGGTCACACCCAGGCCGAGCAGGAAGTGGTTGACCCAGCCAGACAGCGCATCGGCGCGCTCAAAGACACTGATGTCATCGCCATCAGGGATGTACAGTTGGAACTGGAAACCTTCGTCTTCCAGCGCATCGCTGGTGACGGCGTGGACCTTACGCAGCACTTCAGCCAGCTCGTGGCCGAAAGCCATGCCTTCGTTGGTCAGGTCATGCACCAGCGGTAGCCAGCTGCTGTCTTTGTTGCCGCCACACAGCATGCCGCTAATCAGTCCGTGCATTTCGGCAGGCGTTAAACCTACACCCTGTTGGGTAAGTAACTGGTTCACATCGTTGTAACCAGGCATTTCGTTCTGTATAGACATGCGCATTCGTCGTCGTTGGGGGGAAGTTTCATGTTATGCTACCACTTTGGACCCTGGTGAACCAGAAAAGGGCTTGTATGTTCACACTGGGGTAGCTATAGTGTCGCCCCTTCGCGGGCCCCGGTGCGGGCTGTGAAGGTTGCGCAGTCAATCAGCAGGAAGGTGGCATGTCTGCAGAACCCGTCGATATCCAAATTTTTGGCCGTTCACTGCGAGTGAATTGCCCGCCTGAACAAAGGGATGCCCTTAATCAGGCCGCGGACGATCTGAATCAGCGGTTGCAAGATCTAAAAGAACGCACTAGAGTCACAAATACTGAGCAGCTGGTCTTCATCGCCGCCCTGAACATCAGCTACGAGCTGACGCAGGAAAGAGCGAAGACCCGTGACTACGCTGCCAGCATGGAAACACGTATTCGTATGCTGCAACAGACCATTGAACAGGCACTTCTTGATCAAGGTCGCACAACCGAAAAAACGGGTCCAAAGTTTGAATAACACTTCATGGTTTACTATGGTAGAGTGACCCTGAAGAACAAAATTTCTCTGAGATGTTCGCAAGCGGGCCAGTCCCCTGAGCCGATATTTCATACCACAAGAATGTGGCGCTCCACGGTTGGTGAGCATGCTCGGTTCGTCCGAGAAGCCTTAAGACTGTGACGACATATTCACCTTGAACCAAGGGTTCAAGGGTTACAGCCTGCGGCGGCATCTCGGAGATTCCCTACCTTCTGTTTCTACCATGACACTCGTGCCTGAAATCCCCTCAGCAAGACAAGACATCCGCCAGATTATCCGGCAGCGCAGACGCGCACTGACTCCAGACCAACAACAGCATTTTGCCGAACAGGCTGCTTATCGCATGATGGCGTATCCGCCCGTGATGATGGGCCAGACCGTTGCGCTGTTTCTCTCTTTCGATGGAGAACTCGATACCCGCCCGCTCATTGAGCAACTCTGGTTCAGCGGCAAGAAAGTGTATCTTCCGGTTTTGCATCCGTTCAGCCCTGGAAATCTGTTATTCCTTTATTACCACCCCCATTCCGAACTGGTTGTGAACAGGCTGAAAATCCAGGAGCCGAAGCTGGACGTGCGCGACGTGTTGCCACTCAGTAAACTGGATGTGCTGATTACGCCTCTGGTCGCCTTTGACGCACAGGGCCAACGATTAGGTATGGGCGGGGGGTTTTACGACAGGACGCTACAAAACTGGCAGCACCACGGCCTACAGCCGGTCGGTTACGCGCATGATTGCCAGCGGGTGGATGCGCTGCCTACAGAGAAGTGGGATATACCGCTGCCCGCGGTAGTGACGCCATCGAAAGTGTGGGAGTGGCGGTAGACAGCAAGACTGCCTCGAATGAGAAAGTCTTTCGTGTTTGCACCCTCTCCACGTGGGAGAGGGCCAAGGTGAGGGCATCAGACGATGATCTCTTACCCTACGATCATCAGTAAAGCAGGCGCGCGCGAATCGTCCCCGGAATCGCCTTCATGCTTTGCAGCGCTTTCTCCGCAACATCTTCTTCCGCTTCGATATCAATCACCACATAGCCCATCTGCGGCGTGGTTTGCAGATACTGCGCGGCAATGTTCACACTCTGCTCAGCAAAGATCTGGTTGATCGCCGTCAGCACGCCCGGACGGTTTTCGTGGATGTGCAGCAGACGACGACCGCCGTGCAGCGGCAGCGACACTTCCGGGAAGTTAACTGCTGAAAGCGTAGAACCGTTGTCGGAGTATTTGGCCAGCTTGCCCGCCACTTCCAGACCGATGTTCTCCTGTGCTTCCTGAGTAGACCCACCAATGTGCGGCGTCAGGATCACGTTGTCGAACTCGCACAGCGGCGACATAAACGGATCGGTGTTGGTCGCAGGTTCGGTCGGGAACACGTCGATTGCCGCCCCGGCCAGATGCTTGCTCGCCAGCGCATCACACAGCGCAGGAATATCGACCACCGTGCCGCGTGCGGCGTTGATCAGCAATGAACCCGGCTTCATCAGCGCCAGCTGTTCCGCACCCATCATGTTCTTGGTGGAGGCATTTTCAGGTACGTGCAGGCTCACCACATCGCTCATGTTAAGCAGGTCAGACAAATGCTGTACCTGCGTCGCGTTGCCGAGCGGCAGCTTGTTTTCGATATCGTAGAAGAAGACGTGCATCCCTAGGGATTCCGCCAGAATACCGAGCTGCGTGCCGATATGGCCGTACCCGATGATTCCCAGCTTCTTGCCACGCGCTTCAAAGCTGCCCGCTGCCAGTTTGTTCCAGATCCCGCGGTGCGCCTTGGCGTTCGCTTCTGGAATACCGCGCAGCAGTAACAGCAGCTCACCAATCACCAGCTCCGCCACGGAACGGGTATTCGAGAACGGCGCGTTAAAGACCGGAACACCCCGCTTCGCTGCGGCATTCAAATCGACCTGGTTGGTGCCGATGCAGAAACAGCCGATGGCCACCAGTTTCTCCGCCGCCTGAATAATGTCTTCAGTCAGTTGAGTACGGGAGCGCAGGCCGATGAAATGGGCATCACGGATCGATTCTTTCAGCTGCTCTGCGTCGAGCGCGCCTTTGTGATATTCAATGTTGGTGTAGCCTGCCGCACGAAGGTTATCGAGTGCTTTTTGATGCACGCCTTCCACCAGCAGAAACTTAATCTTGTCTTTTTCCAGTGATACCTTAGCCATTTCCCCGCCCTGTCTGTCTTGTATCGTTGTTGTGGTGAACGAACGTCCACCTCAGCAACATATCAAAAAAAACTATTGCAGCAATATGAACGTTTGCGTCGGCGTGCTGAAGAAATGTCATTCAGTGGAAATTGGCAGCATAAAATGCTGGATGGCTATATTGAGGCAGCGCGTTAATCAGATGCAGTCGATAAATGTGACACAAGTCACCGAATTTCGCCTGTCGAAAATTTTTTACGGGAGCCAGGCGGCTCCCGTCAGATCATTTCACGATAGTTTTGACACCTTCGGCGGTTCCAATCAGCGCCACGTCCGCGCCACGGTTGGCGAACAGGCCGACGGTCACAACGCCAGGGATAGCGTTAATCGCGTTTTCCAGCGCCACCGCATCCAGGATCTCCAGGCCGTGCACATCAAGGATAACGTTGCCGTTATCCGTGACCACGTTCTGACGATATTCCGGACGACCACCCAGTTTAACGAGTTGACGTGCCACCGCGCTGCGCGCCATCGGGATCACTTCTACCGGCAGCGGGAAGTTACCGAGAATAGCCACCTGTTTGGAAGAATCGGCAATGCAGATAAACTTGTCGGCAACGGAGGCGATGATTTTCTCGCGAGTCAGCGCCGCGCCGCCACCTTTGATCATCTGCATGTGATCGTTAATCTCATCAGCACCATCAACGTAGACACCCAGGCTGTCCACTTCGTTGAGATCAAACACGTGAATACCTAAGCTTTTCAGCTTTTCGGTAGAAGCGTCCGAGCTGGAAACGGCGCCTTCAATCTGGCCTTTCATGGTGCCCAGTGCGTCGATAAAATGCGCGGCGGTCGAGCCCGTGCCAACACCGACGATGGTTCCCGGTTGTACATATTGAAGTGCTGCCCAGCCAACTGCTTTTTTCAGTTCATCCTGCGTCATGATTTTTGCCTGTGGTGTGATGGGATGCCGCGCATTATAGACCATTCACCTCAGAAATGTCCTTGCAGACACCAGGTGTTGCGGGCCTAATTTGGTTCTGTATCTAACGTAAATTTATGTCATAGTGCGGATAACACAAGATGAGGAGTCAGTCAGAGCAATGAAACGTCCGGACTACAGAACACTACAGGCATTGGATGCGGTTATTCGGGAACGCGGGTTTGAACGCGCCGCACAAAAGCTGTGTATCACCCAGTCCGCCGTCTCTCAGCGAATCAAACAGCTGGAAAATATGTTCGGGCAGCCTTTACTGGTGCGAACCGTGCCTCCTCGTCCGACCGAGCAAGGCCAAAAACTGCTGGCGCTGCTGCGTCAGGTTGAGCTGTTGGAGGAAGAATGGCTGGGCGATGAGCAAACCGGCTCTACGCCGTTGTTGTTGTCGCTGGCGGTCAACGCCGACAGTCTGGCAACCTGGCTGCTGCCCGCGCTCTCTGCGGTGCTGTCTGATTCGCCGATCCGCCTGAATCTTCAGGTTGAAGATGAAACGCGTACGCAGGAACGTCTGCGTCGTGGTGAAGTGGTGGGGGCGGTGAGTATCCAGCCACAGCCGCTACCAAGTTGTCTGGTCGATCAGCTCGGGGCGCTCGATTATCTGTTCGTCGCGTCAAAGTCATTTGCGCAACGCTACTTCCCCAACGGCGTAACGCGCTCTGCCCTGCTGAAAGCGCCGGTGGTGGCGTTTGACCATCTCGATGATATGCACCAGGCGTTTTTGCAGCAGAACTTCGATCTACCGCCGGGCAGCGTACCGTGCCATATCGTCAACTCGTCTGAAGCCTTCGTGCAGCTGGCGCGTCAGGGCACCACCTGCTGCATGATCCCGCATCTGCAAATCGAGCGTGAGCTGGACAGCGGCGAGCTTATCAACCTGACGCCGGGCCTGTTCCAGCGTCGGATGCTGTACTGGCACCGCTTTGCGCCAGAAAGCCGCATGATGCGTCGGGTGACCGACGCCCTGCTGGAGTATGGGCACAAAGTTCTGCGCCAGGACTGATCAAAAACGCCGGGTTTCCCCGGCGTTTTCATTTATAGCACTTCGGTTTTTTATTCCGCTTTCTTCTGCGGTTCAGCCTGCGTCGGTTCGAGCTGGAAGACAACGTCTACCTGGTCGTCGAACTGAATAGTTGGCTGCTCGTAGGTTTCCTGCGCGGAAGGTGCAGCGGCTGCATCGGCCTTCATCATACGAACCATTGGGCTCGGCTGATAGTTAGACACATGATAGCGCACGCTATAGACCGGGCCGAGCTTGGCATTAAAGCCGGAAGCCAGCTCTTTTGCCTGATGCACGGCATCGTCAATCGCGGCTTTACGGGCTTTATCTTTGTACTCTTCCGGTTGCGCAACGCCGAGCGATACGGAACGGATTTCATTCAGACCCGCTTTCAGCGCGCCGTCCAGCAGCGAATTCAGCTTATCCAGCTGACGCAGCGTAACTTCAACGGTACGCACCGCACGGTAACCTTTCAGAATGCTTTTGCCGTTCTGATAGTCATAATCCGGCTGAGTACGGAGGTTGGCAGAACTGATGTCTTTTTTAGCGACATCGTTTTTCTCAAGGAAAGAAAGATATTGGGCTACGCGATCGTCGGCTTGTTTCTTCGCCGTTGCAGCATCTTTTGCCGCCACGTTGACTTCAATCGCCAGGGTCGCGATATCAGGCGCTGCGTCTACGCTTGCCGTACCGGAAGTCACAATGTGCGGTCCATCTGGCAACTCATTTGCCTGTACCGACATCGCACCAAATCCCACTAATGCCGCCAGGGCCATCACTTTAAACTTCACTGTCGTTCCTCCTTGTTACGTCTTGACCCTAAAACAGGGCGCATGCCTGCAAGCTTAGCTTCTGAGGATTAAATGTCCATAAGACAAGACTTAGTTGAACAAGGCGTGAACATGTGAGATGCCATCTTTCGCCAGCTGGAAGGCGATAAACCACATCACCAGCCCCACCAGCAGATTGATGATGCGCTGCGCTTTGGCGGTGCGTAAACGCGGGGCCAACCAGGCGGCGAGCAGTGCCAGTCCAAAGAACCAGAGAAAAGACGCACTCACGGTGCCAAGTGCAAACCAGCGTTTAGGCTCTGCACCTAACTGCCCGCCGAGGCTGCCGAGCACCACGAAAGTATCCAGATAAACGTGCGGATTAAGCCAGGTCACCGCCAGCATGGTGGCGATAATCTTCCAGCGGCCCTGCTTCATCACTTCTGCGCTGGCCAATTCCAGGTTACTGCCCATTGCTGTTTTCAGCGCACCAAATCCGTACCACAGTAAGAACGCCACGCCGCCCCAAGTGACGAACGCCAACAGCCATGGCGATTGCATCAGCAGTGCGCTGCCGCCAAACACGCCAGCGCATATCAGCAGCAAATCACTGACTGCACACAGGAAGGCAATCATGATGTGATACTGACGACGAATGCCCTGGTTCATGACAAACGCATTTTGCGGACCAAGAGGAAGAATCATCGCCGCGCCGAGAACAAGCCCCTGAATATAATAAGATAACATGAAATTTTTGCTCACAGATGTTCGTTAATGACGAGACTATAACGCTCACGACCCATTAGCGGAAATGGATAATACTAATACCTTATTAACTAAACTAATAATGCATCCCTCTAGCACAACTGCATATTCATGCACCATCGGTGAGTTATACTGCACTTTGCATTTTCCCGTGACCTTCCCTTTCACACGTTCAAGGACAGACCATGAAATTAAAGGCGTTTTTACTGCAAAGCATAGCCCTCGCCCTGCTCTTTTCGATATCGCCGGTTCAGGCAGAAACTGTACTGCGCTATACCGACCACGAGCCGCTCAGCAACATGCGCACCAAAGTGATCAAAGACGTGTTCTTTGCCGCCATCGCGGAGGAATCAGACGGGCGTCTGCGCGTGGAAGATCACTGGAACGGCGAGCTGGCAGTCAGCTACGACGCGCTGAAAACGGTCAGCGAGGGGAAAGTCGCAGATATGGGCATCGTGGTGCCGGAATACACCGCAGAGCAATTACCGCTGCATCAGATCTTCAAAAGCTTCCCGCTGGGGCCAGACAACGGTGACGCGCAGGTGAAATTCTTCCATAACGTGTTCCGCGATATGCCGCAGTTTTCCGCTGAGCTTGCCGCCAACAACCTGGTGAATCTGCAGTTTTTCCTCGGCTACCCCGCGGCATTTTTCTCAACCAGCCCTTCGCTGAAATACGACAATCTGAAAAACACCACCTGGCGCACTGCAAGCTTCTGGCATCAGGCGTATCTGGAAAATGCGGGGGCGAAGGTCGTTAAGATGCCATGGGATACGCAAATCACCGATGCATTGCGTAACGGAACGCTGAGCGGTCTACTGGTTAATCTGGACAGCGGCGATGACATTCACGCCTGGCAGGCGGCAAAAGAAGTTCGCGTTTCGCCGCGCCTGTGGCTGGGACATGTTTATCTGCTGGTGATGAACAAAACGCGCTGGGAAAGTCTGTCAGAAGACGACAAGGCCGCCATTCGCCGGGCTGCAGCCCGCACAGAGAAAACGCTGGGCGTGACGCTGGACGCCAGTCTAAAACAGATGACTCAGACGATGCGTCAGCAAGGCGCGCATGTTCGGTCGTTGACGCCGAAGGAGCTGAACACCTGGCAGCGCACCAGCCGTTATCAGGCCGTTCAGGCTGACTGGGTGGCGAAGCAGGAGGTAAAGGGCGTGCAGAATGCGGGTGCCACGCTGAAAGCCGTTGCGGCCCAGCTCAACCAGATGCAATAAACGACAAAGCCCGGCGGCGCTGCGCTGGCTGGGCCTACGGATTTCGTAGGCCCAGCCAGCGCAGCGCCGTCGAGCAGCCATTACGCGGCTTCTGACTGCTCTTTCACGCGTTTGAAATTCACGTCCATCTGCGGATACGGGAAGCTGATACCGTTGGCATCGAAGTCACGCTTCACTTGCTCCAGCACATCCCAGTAAACGTTTTGCAGGTCGCCACTTTTGCTCCAGGCACGAACCACAAAGTTAATGGATGAAGGTCCTAACTCGTTCAGACGTACGGTGATGTCGCGATCTTTCAGGATGCGCTCATCGGACTCAACGATATGGGTCAGCAACTGCTTCACCTTATCGATATCGGAATCATACGCCACGCCAATAATAAATTCGTTACGACGCACCGGCTCGCGGGAGAAGTTGATGATGTTCCCGGCGATGATTTTACCGTTCGGGATAACCACAATTTTGCCGTCGATGGTGCGCATGGTGGTGGAGAAAATCTGCACATTAAGCACGGTACCGGCCACGCCGCCGAGATCAACATATTCACCCGCACGGAACGGACGGAACATTACCAGCAGTACACCAGCCGCCAGGTTAGAAAGCGAACCTTGCAGCGCCAGACCGACGGCCAAACCTGCGGCACCGAGAACGGCAATAACCGATGCAGTCTGCACGCCGACGCGACCGAGCGCGGCAATCAAGGTGAAGGCAATAATCGCATAGCGCAGCATTGCTGACAGGAAGTCAGCCACAGTGGCATCAATCTGACGCGCGCGCATCACACGGTTAACGGCATTCGAAACCAGTCGGGCGATAATCATCCCGATGACGATAATGGCGATAGCCGCGACGATATTCACCGCATAGCTCAGCAGCAGCGCCTGGTTGCGCACTAGCCATGAGCCTGCGTGGTTTATACTGTCGACAACGTTCAAATCTTCCATCTGATAATCCTTATAGCGACCCTAACGGGGAATAAAACTCGACGAACCTGCAAACAGGCAGTCCGTTAAGGGTAAACAAGAATTGTCCGTTTTGCCAAGTAGTTCACAGAATTAAACAAAATTATCCTCTTGAAAAGGCAATAAAAAAGCCCGCTAAATAGCGGGCTTAGGGCAGAAATTAGCTTTCAAAAATTACAGAACGTCAACCGCGTTCAGTTCTTTGAATGCCTGCTCCAGACGAGTAATCATAGAGGTCTGAGCAGCACGCAGCCATACGCGTGGATCGTAGTACTTCTTGTTCGGCTGGTCGTCGCCTTTCGGGTTGCCCAGCTGACCCTGCAGGTAAGCTTCGTTTTCTTTGTAATAGTTCAGGATACCTTCCCACGTTGCCCACTGGGTATCGGTATCGATGTTCATTTTGATTACACCGTAGCTTACGGAATCTTTGATTTCCTGAGCAGAAGAACCGGAACCGCCGTGGAAGACGAAGTTCAGGCTGTTGTGCGGCAGGTTGTGTTTCTTGGACACGAATTCCTGAGAATCACGCAGGATGGTCGGCGTCAGAACCACGTTGCCTGGCTTGTACACACCGTGCACGTTACCGAAGGAAGCAGCGATGGTGAAACGTGGGCTGATCGCGTTCAGTTTGGTGTACGCGTAGTCAACGTCTTCTGGCTGAGTATACAGAGCAGATGCGTCCATATGGCTGTTATCAACGCCATCTTCTTCACCGCCGGTGCAGCCCAGTTCGATTTCCAGAGTCATGTCCATTTTGGCCATGCGCGCCAGGTACTTGGAGCAGATTTCGATGTTCTCTTCCAGAGACTCTTCGGACAGGTCGATCATGTGAGAAGAGAACAGTGGCTTACCGGTCGCCGCGAAGTGTTTTTCGCCCGCGTCCAGCAGACCGTCGATCCACGGCAGCAGTTTCTTCGCGCAGTGGTCAGTGTGCAGGATAACTGGAACACCGTAGTGCTCAGCCATCTGGTGAACGTGGTGTGCACCAGAAATAGCACCCAGGATAGCAGCGCCCTGAGGAACGTCAGTTTTAACGCCTTTACCTGCGATGAACGCAGCGCCGCCGTTGGAGAACTGAACGATAACAGGTGCTTTAGCTTTTGCAGCAGTTTCCAGTACGGCGTTGATGGAGTCGGTACCCACACAGTTGACCGCTGGCAGTGCAAAGTTGTTCTCTTTTGCTACCTGGAAAACTTTCTGTACGTCATCACCGGTGATAACACCTGGTTTTACGAAATCAAAAATCTTAGACATGATTGTTTGTCCTGTATCGTCGGCATTTAGAAAAAACGTTTGTGCCACCGAATGCGTTACGGCGGCAAAAAATCAACGGGCAGGTTAACCCTGCCCGGAATCATTACTTCTTAGCGCGCTCTTCGAGCATCGCTACTGCTGGCAGAACTTTGCCTTCCACGAATTCGAGGAATGCGCCACCGCCAGTGGAGATGTAGGAAATCTTGTCGGAGATACCGAACAGGTCGATTGCCGCCAGAGTATCGCCGCCGCCTGCGATGGAGAACGCTTCGCTATCCGCGATGGCGTTAGCCACGATTTCAGTACCTTTACGGAAGTTCGGGAATTCGAACACGCCAACCGGACCGTTCCACAGGATCGTTTTGGCGTTTTTCAGGATATCAGCCAGTTTCTGTGCAGAAACGTCGCCCAGGTCCAGAATCTGCTCTTCATCTTTGATGTCGCTAACAGATTTCAGGGTTGCTGGTGCAGTTTCGGAGAACTCAGTTGCCACGCGAACGTCAGTCGGAACAGGGATATCGCAAGTGGTCAGCAGACGTTTTGCTTCGTCAACCAGGTCAGCTTCGTACAGGGATTTGCCCACGTTGTGGCCCTGTGCAGCAACGAAGGTGTTGGCGATGCCACCACCGACGATCAGCTGGTCAGCGATTTTGGACAGAGAATCCAGAACGGTCAGTTTGGTGGAAACTTTAGAACCACCAACGATAGCAACCATTGGGCGAGCTGGGTTACCCAGTGCTTTACCCAGTGCATCAAGTTCTGCAGCCAGCAGCGGACCTGCACACGCGACATCAGCAAATTTGCCGATACCGTGGGTGGAAGCCTGTGCACGGTGCGCAGTACCGAATGCGTCCATTACAAATACGTCACACAGCGCAGCGTATTTCTTGGACAGCGTTTCGTCGTCTTTCTTCTCGCCTTTGTTAAAGCGAACGTTTTCCAGAACCACCAGTTCACCGGCAGCAACTTCAACGCCGTCCAGGTAATCTTTTACCAGGCGAACTGGGTTAGACAGTTTGTCTTTCAGGTAGTTAACTACCGGAAGCAGAGAGAATTCTTCGTTGTACTCGCCTTCGGTCGGACGACCCAGGTGAGAAGTCACCATCACTTTAGCGCCCTGTTTCAGAGCCATTTCGATGGTTGGCAGGGACGCACGAATACGCGCATCGCTGGTCACTTTTCCGTCTTTAACCGGAACGTTCAGATCGGCACGGATGAAAACGCGTTTACCAGCCAGATCCAGATCGGTCATCTTAATTACAGACATGGTGAATCCTCTCGTTGATTCTAAAGTTTTGCAGACGCAATTGCGCCTTACCTGAAACCTGTAGTGGCCATCGCTAACGTGGTGTCGAGCATTCGGTTAGCGAAACCCCATTCATTATCACACCAGACCAGCGTTTTGATCAGATGCGCACCGCTGACCCGCGTCTGCGTGCCATCGACAATGGCACTGTGCGGGTCGTGGTTAAAATCTATTGAGACCAACGGTAATTCCGTATAGTCAACTATACCATGAAATGCCCCCAGCGCCGCTTTTTGCAGCAACTGGTTGACTTCAAACGCTTTTACCGGATGCTTCACGGTCACGCTGAGGTCGATTGCGGTGACGTTAATCGTCGGCACGCGCACGGCAATGGCTTCAAATCGGTCATTAAACTGCGGGAAAATTCGGGTGATGCCAGCAGCCAGTTTAGTATCAACTGGAATAATCGACTGACTGGCGGCACGGGTACGACGCAGGTCCGGATGATACGCATCAATAACTTGCTGATCGTGCATCGCTGAATGGATGGTCGTGACCGTTCCCGATTCAATACCCCAGGCATCGTCGAGCAATTTGATGACAGGAATAATGCAGTTAGTCGTGCAGGATGCGTTGGAGACAAGACGGTGTTCGCGTTGCAACTCGTGGTGATTGACCCCGTAAACGACTGTTGCGTCGAGATCGTTGCTGCCAGGATGTGAAAAGAGCACTTTCTTTGCCCCCGCCGCCAGATGCATTTCGCCATCGGCTCGGGTGCCATACACGCCGGTGCAATCAAGTACGACATCAACACCCAGCTCACGCCACGGCAGCGCATCAAGCGATGACTCATGCAGTAGGCGGATAACGTCATCGCCGACGTAAAGCTGCTCTCGTTCCTGGCGCACATCCCAGGCAAAGCGGCCATGGCTGGTGTCATATTTCAACAAATGTGCGATGCCCGCAGCATCAGCCAGTTCGTTGATTGCCACCACGGTGATTTCCGCACGGCGCCCGGATTCATATAAAGCACGAACCACGTTACGTCCAATGCGACCGAAGCCATTAATCGCTACGCGTACGGTCATAGGTCTCCTGCAAGACTTTCCCTGAAGTGTGTGGCTGAGAGCGTAATCCAGCCTCACCAGGAAGGGAATCCTTGCTGTCGCAAACTGCGACTGATTGATTATTTGTCGAACATTTAATCGACTGAAACGCTTCAGCAAGAATAATCGAAACACGGAATAAAAGGAATGATTGTCCAGATGGAGAACGAGATTCTCTGACGTACATCACATTTTTAATGGAATAATTTCAGGTGAATTTGCAGTGAGAGTGAATAACGGGCAGAAAAAAACCGGGCATGAAGCCCGGCTTTGAGCGCGTTTTATGGCGCGCTTACAGCAGTTCTTTCGCTTTCGCGACCACGTTCGCCACGGTGAAGCCGAACTCTTCAAACAGCAGTTCTGCCGGAGCAGATTCGCCGAAGGAGGTCATGCCGACGATAGCGCCGTTCAGACCCACATACTTGAACCAGTAATCGGCAATACCGGCTTCGATAGCCACGCGTGCAGACACGGCTTTCGGCAGCACGGATTCACGGTATGCCGCGTCCTGCTTGTCGAATGCGTCGGTAGACGGCATGGAAACCACGCGCGCTTTAACGCCTTCGGCAGAGAGCTGATCCCACGCTTCCACCGCCAGTTCAACTTCAGAACCGGTAGCGATGAAGATAACCTGCGGCTGACCGTCGCAATCTTTCAGGACGTATGCACCACGTGCCACGTCTGCCAGCTGCTGAGCGGTACGATCCTGCTGCGCCAGGTTCTGACGAGACAGGATCAGCGCAGTTGGGCCATCGTGACGCTCAACGGCGTATTTCCACGCCACTGCGGATTCAACCTGGTCACATGGACGCCATGTGCTCATGTTCGGGGTCACGCGCAGGGACGCCAGCTGTTCTACAGGCTGGTGAGTCGGGCCATCTTCGCCCAGACCGATTGAGTCGTGGGTGTAAACCATCACCTGACGCTGTTTCATCAGCGCGGCCATACGTACGGCGTTACGTGCGTATTCTACGAACATCAGGAAGGTAGAAGTGTATGGCAGGAAACCGCCGTGCAGCGCGATACCGTTGGCAATCGCCGTCATACCGAATTCACGCACGCCGTAATGGATGTAGTTACCCGCGGTGTCTTCGTTGATGGCTTTAGAACCAGACCAGATAGTCAGGTTGGAAGGTGCCAGGTCAGCAGAACCGCCGAGGAACTCTGGCAGCCATGGACCAAACGCTTCGATAGAGTTCTGAGACGCTTTACGGCTCGCGATTTTCGCAGGATTGGCCTGAAGATTCTCGATGAAAGCCTGTGCTTTTGCATCGAAATCAGCCGGCATTTCGTTCTTCATGCGACGCGTAAATTCTTTAGCTTCCTGTGGGAAGGCTTTAGCGTAAGCAGCGAACTTCTCGTTCCAGGTGGCTTCTTTAGCCTGGCCTGCTTCTTTCGCATCCCACTGAGCATAGATTTCAGATGGGATTTCGAATGGCGCATATTTCCAGCCCAGCTGCTCACGCGTCGCGGCAACTTCAGCTTCGCCCAGCGGAGCACCGTGGGAATCGTGCGTACCGGCTTTGTTCGGAGAACCGAAACCGATGATGGTTTTACACATCAGCAGGGACGGTTTGTCCGTCACTTTGCGGGCTTCTTCTACAGCACGCTTGATAGCGTCTGCGTCATGACCGTCAACACCGGTAACAACGTGCCAGCCGTAGGCTTCGAAACGCTGTGCGGTGTTATCAGTGAACCAGCCTTCAACGTGACCGTCGATGGAGATGCCGTTGTCGTCGTAGAACGCAACCAGTTTGCCCAACTTCAGGGTACCCGCCAGGGAGCACACTTCGTGGGAAATACCTTCCATCATGCAGCCATCACCCATGAATGCATAGGTGAAGTGGTCGACGATGTCGTGGCCTGGACGGTTGAACTGCGCGGCCATGGTTTTTTCCGCGATAGCCATACCGACTGCGTTGGCAATGCCCTGACCCAGCGGGCCAGTGGTGGTTTCTACACCCGCGGTGTAGCCCACTTCCGGGTGACCTGGCGTTTTGGAGTGCAGCTGACGGAAGTTCTGAAGTTCAGACATCGGCAGATCGTAGCCAGTGAGGTGCAGCAGGCTATAAATCAGCATGGAGCCGTGACCGTTAGACAGCACGAAGCGGTCACGATCGGCCCAGGATGGATTCTGTGGATTGTGGTTCAGGAAATCACGCCACAGGACTTCGGCAATGTCAGCCATACCCATTGGGGCACCCGGGTGGCCGGATTTGGCTTTCTGTACTGCATCCATGCTCAGCGCACGAATAGCATTAGCAAGCTCTTTACGTGAGGACATTTTGACTCCAATCGGACTAATGAAGGCAATGCCAAAACGGCTTGACGACAGCGCGTTTTAGGCTACGCCGGAAAAAAGTGTGAACAATGTAACCCAAGCCGCAAGTCATGTACATGGAGCATCCGCGCGGTGCCTGGGAAATCTCTGGATTGTGTCTACAGGTTGCGCAATCTCCTCACTGTCTTGTCATTATTTTCTTTATACTTTGGCTAATTTCCGTTTCTTTGAATAACGGAATATTTCAGATAATGGCGATGACTTGCGCCCCTTAATTACGGAAAATTAATGATGAAACTGCACTCTGTGGTATTGGCCTTTGGGATAGCGAGTGTTCTGACCGGGTGTCAGAACATGGATTCAAACGGACTCATGAGTTCTGGTGCTGAAGCCTTCCAGGCTTACACCCTGAGCGACGAGCAGGTGAAAACGCTGAGCGACCAGGCGTGTAAAGAGATGGACAGCAAAGCCACTCTTGCCCCTGCTGGTAGCGATTACGCCAAACGCCTGAACACCATCGCCACGGCGCTGGGCGACAACATCAACGGCCAGCCGGTGAACTACAAGGTTTACGTCACTAAGGATGTGAACGCCTTCGCGATGGCTAACGGCTGCATCCGCGTCTACAGCGGGCTGATGGACATGATGACGGATAACGAAGTGGAAGCGGTGATTGGCCACGAAATGGGTCACGTCGCACTCGGCCACGTGAAGAAAGGGATGCAAGTTGCACTCAGCACCAACGCATTGCGCGTGGCGGCGGCATCTGCAGGCGGCATGATTGGCAGCCTGTCGCAGTCACAGCTTGGCGATTTGGGTGAAAAGCTGGTGAACGCGCAGTTCTCCCAGCGTCAGGAATCCGAAGCGGATGATTACTCTTACGATCTGTTGCGCAAACGTGGGATTAATCCGGCGGGTCTGGCCACCAGCTTTGAAAAACTGGCGAAACTGGAAGCGGGACGTCAAAGCTCGATGCTCGACGATCACCCTGCCTCCGAAGCGCGCGCGCAGCATATCCGTGATCGCATGAAGGCGGATGGGATTAAGTAAGGGGATCGGCACTGCTTTCCCCTCTCCTTAACCCTCTCCCCAGGGGCGAGGGGATCACTCAGTTTTCTCCCTTTCCCTTTGGGAAAAGTGCCTGGGGATCTCTCGATTTTCTCCCTCTCCCTGAGGGAGAGGGCCGGGGTGAGGGGGAGAGGTTACATCAATGCCCGATTACTCGCCCTTCTTCGCCGCCTGGATGTACAGCATCTCCAGCGCCAGCGTCGCGGCGGCCAGCGCGGTGATCTCTGACTGATCGTAAGCCGGAGCCACTTCCACCACGTCCATACCGACGATATTCAGATCTTTCAGACCACGAACCAGTTTGATCGCACGATCGGAGGTCAGGCCGCCGATCACCGGCGTACCGGTACCCGGCGCAAACGCAGGATCCAGACAGTCAATATCAAAGGTCAGATATACCGGCATATCACCGACGATCTTTTTCACCTGCTCAAGAATATCGTCCACGCCGCGATCGTTCACCTGTGCAGCATCCAGCACGGTAAATCCGTTATCTTTATCGAACTCGGTACGAATACCAATTTGCACGGAGTGATTTGGGTCGATCAGACCTTCTTTCGGCGCGGTGAAGAACATGGTGCCGTGGTCAAATTCGCAGCCGTTCGCGTAGGTATCTGTGTGCGCATCGAAATGCACCAGCGCCATTTTACCGAAGTGTTTCGCGTGCGCGCGCAGCAGTGGCAGCGTCACGAAATGGTCACCGCCGAAGGACAGCATGCGTTTGCCATTTGCCAGCAGACGCTCTGCGTGAGCCTGCAGCTTCTCGCTCATGTCACGGGCATCGCCGAAGGCGTAAACCAGATCGCCGCAGTCCACGACGTTCAGACGTTCGCGCATGTCGAAGTTCCATGGGAAGCGGTTGTGCTCCCACGCCAGGTTGGTAGACACCTGACGAATAGCCGCTGGACCATGACGCCCACCCGCACGGCCAGAAGTCGCCGCATCAAACGGCACACCGGTGATAACCCAGTCGGCGTCGCTATCATAAGGCTGGAAGTTCAGCGGCAGACGCAGAAAACCAAAGGCGTTAGATACCAGAGAGTTGTCGTACTGATGACCCAAAGTGCTCATGGAAATGACCTCTTTAACCGTCGTGTATGAAAAAAAGATGAAAAAAAATCCCCTCCGCGTCGTTAGGCCCGACGAGGAAGGGATCTATTGGTGTTACTGCTTATTAGAGCGAATTATCGCCAAAATACTGACCGGGTCAAGCGCCCTGTTTTATTCGTCTTCCAGATAAGTGTAGCCATACAAACCGGCTTCAAACTCTTCGAGGAACTGCTGCTGCAGCGCATCGTCGAGATCGGTCTCTTTTACCTGGTCACGGAACTGCGTCAGCAGTTTTTTCGGATCAAGCTGTACGTATTCCAGCATATCCGCCACGGTGTCACCTTCGTCGGAAAGCTCCACTTCCACGCTGCCGTCAGGGAACACAAACACGTCCACCGCTTCGGTATCGCCGAACAGGTTATGCATGTTGCCCAGAATTTCCTGGTAGGCACCGACCATAAAGAAGCCCAGCATTGGCGGGTTATCCGGATCGTATTCCGGCATTGGCATGGTGGTGGCAATCCCGTCGCCGTCGATGTAATGATCGATAGCACCGTCAGAGTCACAGGTGATATCCAGCAGCACAGCACGACGCTCTGGCACCTGGTTCAGCCCTTCCAGTGGCAAGACCGGGAACAGCTGATCGATACCCCATGCATCCGGCATCGACTGGAACAGCGAGAAGTTGACGTAAATCTTATCCGCCATACGTTCCTGCAGTTCGTCGATGATCGGACGGTGCGCACGGTTACTCGGGTCGAGCTGTTTCTGCACTTCGTGACACATGCTCAGATAAAGCTGCTCTGCCCAGGCGCGCTCCTGCAAATTAAAGGTGCCGGAAGAGTAGCCGATGTGAATATCATGCAGGTCCATCTGGCTGTCGTGCAGCCACTCGCGCAGCGAACGACGCCCGCCCGGTTCACGCATTTCCTGCCAGGTTTCCCACATGCTTTGCAGCGCGCGCTGCGCATCTTCCGCCGGGGCAACTGGCGTGGTGTATTCGTTGCGCTCCACACCGATGATGTTCGACACCAGCACCGTATGGTGCGCGGTCACGGCACGGCCAGACTCGGTAATCACCGTTGGATGCGGCAGACCGTTCTCTTCACAGGCATCACCGATAGCCCAGATAATGTTGTTCGCGTACTCATTCAGGCCGTAGTTCACCGAGCAGTCAGACTGCGAGCGGGTACCTTCGTAGTCCACGCCCAAGCCGCCGCCGACGTCGAAACACTGAATGTTAACGCCGAGCTTATGCAGCTCAACGTAGAAACGGGACGATTCACGCACGCCGGTGGCGATATCGCGAATGTTCGCCATCTGCGAGCCAAGGTGGAAGTGCAGCAGCTGGAGGCTGTCCAGACGACCGCATTCGCGCAGGGTTTCTACCAGTTGCAACACCTGAGTTGCCGCCAGGCCGAATTTGGATTTCTCGCCACCGGATGACTGCCATTTACCGGACCCCTGAGAAGCCAGACGTGCACGCACACCCAAGCGCGGAGTCACGTTCAGACGCTCGGCTTCTTCCAGAACCAGCGCAATCTCAGACATCTTCTCGATAACCAGATAGACCTTGTGGCCCATCTTCTCGCCGATCAGCGCCAGACGAATATATTCGCGGTCTTTGTAGCCGTTGCAGACGATAACGCTGCGAGTCATTCCGGCATGTGCCAGTACCGCCATCAGTTCCGCTTTGGAACCGGCTTCCAGACCCAGAGGTTCACCTGAATGGATCAGGGACTCAATCACGCGGCGATGTTGGTTTACCTTGATCGGGTAAACGAGGAAGTAGTCACCGTTATAGCCGTAGGATTCACGCGCACGCTTGAACGCGGCGTTAATCGAACGCAGGCGATGTTGCAGGATCTGTGGGAAACAGAATAATGCAGGCAGTCGCTGTCCTTGCGCTTCGCGAGCTTTAACAAGCTTAGCGAGATCTACGCGTGCGTCTGGAACATCAGGATCGGGACAAACGCTGATATGACCCAGTTCGTTCACGTCGTAGTAATTATTGCCCCACCAGGCAATGTTGTAAGTCCGCAGCATCTTGCTGGCTTCCTGAGAGCTCATTGCCACCTCCTGCATAGAACGTAGTACACCCTGCTCGCCGGCTGACGAAAAGGAAGAAAAAGACATGTCGTCAGACATAGCGAACCTCAAATGTTGTCGAAAGTGTAAAACAGTTGACTACTATCGCAATGTTATAAAGCGATAACAACCCATAAACAGCCGTCGGTTCCAGCAGAGTATGCTGAACGTTCGCCTGCGCGACCGGTTTCATGTTCATATCATTGTAAAACATAGGCCCGGGGTTTGTAGGACCGCCGGAGAAACCACGAGAAAACCCCTTACGAACAGGAGCGACCAAGTCCCGTCATCACAGCGCTTTGCCAGCCCTGGAGTCCTGAGATATGCCCGAATGGGAATAACTTCGGCAGGTATTTATCGAAGAGAAAAAGGTTGAGGGGTATAAACGCACGCCTGAATGGCATGACTGAGTCTGCAAAAAACGCTGGTTCATTATGTCGTATCACCTCCACGCCAACCCTTCGGGGCCAGCGACAAGCCAAAGCCAAAAATTACACTGCTTAACCCGGCTGGAAGTGGCGACACGACGGATTTCGTCGTGCGCTTTTTAGGAGAGCCGCGCGCGGCGTTTTATACCGAGAACCGTCTTAAAAAGCAAAATAAAAATGCGCACTCTTCCACCGCTGTCAGGAAAAATTTCCAGTACAAAAGCGACTCAGATGAGACCTATCTCAAAAAAAACTGGAAATCGGGCGAATATCTGACCTAAAATAGCCATCCAGATGTTAATCCATCTATACTGATTAACACCCAGACTGTCAGTAGGTTTACCTGCAGCCTTTGGTCGAAACGTCTATCAAAGTCTTTATCTACAACAGTTTGCGCTAACCAAATTCTTTCCAGGTGAAATAAAACATGGCAAAACACCTCTTTACGTCCGAGTCCGTATCTGAAGGGCATCCAGACAAAATTGCTGACCAAATCTCCGATGCCGTACTCGATGCGATCCTCGAGCAGGATCCTAAAGCGCGCGTTGCTTGCGAAACTTACGTTAAAACCGGCATGGTAATGGTTGGGGGTGAAATCACCACCAGCGCGTGGGTTGATATCGAAGAGATCACCCGTAACACGGTACGCGAAATTGGCTATGTGCATTCCGATATGGGCTTTGATGCCAATTCTTGCGCAGTGCTGAGCGCGATTGGTAAGCAGTCTCCGGATATCAACCAGGGCGTTGACCGTGCTGACCCGCTTGAGCAGGGTGCAGGCGACCAGGGCCTGATGTTTGGCTACGCGACCAACGAAACCGACGTGCTGATGCCAGCGCCAATTACCTACGCACACCGTCTGGTGCAGCGTCAGGCTGAAGTGCGTAAAAACGGTAGCCTGCCGTGGCTGCGTCCGGATGCTAAAAGCCAGGTGACCTTCCAGTATGACGACGGCAAAATCGTCGGCATCGATGCGGTCGTCCTGTCTACACAGCACGCTGAAGATATCGATCAGAAATCTCTGCAGGAAGCAGTGATGGAAGAAATCATTAAGCCAGTTCTGCCGACTGAGTGGCTGAACAGCGCGACCAAATTCTTCATCAACCCAACCGGACGCTTCGTTATCGGCGGCCCAATGGGCGACTGCGGTCTGACCGGTCGTAAGATCATCGTTGATACCTACGGCGGCATGGCGCGTCACGGTGGCGGCGCGTTCTCTGGTAAAGATCCGTCTAAAGTTGACCGTTCAGCAGCGTACGCGGCACGTTATGTCGCGAAAAACATCGTTGCTGCTGGCCTGGCTGACCGTTGTGAGATTCAGGTGTCCTACGCTATCGGCGTTGCAGAACCGACCTCTATCATGGTCGAAACCTTCGGCACTGAAAAAGTACCGACTGAGCAACTGACCCTGCTGGTACGCGAGTTCTTCGACCTGCGTCCGTACGGCCTGATTCAGATGCTGGATCTGCTGCACCCAATCTACAAAGAAACCGCTGCATACGGTCACTTTGGTCGCGAACATTTCCCATGGGAAAAAACCGACAAAGCCGACGTGCTGCGTGAAGCTGCCGGTCTGAAATAAACCGTTGCTTTCTCCCTTCAAAGGCCAGCCTCGTGCTGGCCTTTTGTATTTCTGCCTGCACAAAACTCCGTCGCCCTTCTCCCGCTCTGTCTATACTAAAATTCTCTGACATCTTTTTAATGAAAGCGATTACATGTGGATTCATTGCTTATTTTTGAGAATATTCGCTTTGCATGATGAAACATTGTCTGCTGTTACATTTTATTTCAGGTAAGTCTGAAATTTAGTTTTTTTACCGCCCCACCATAACATCTATCTTCATGATTTATAATAAGTTATCTAACTTACATAACATGACAATAGTGTAATCGATTACACCAATGTGATTTATCTCACATCTTTTCACGTCCTCCTAACCTAACCTTTACATTGATAAGACTAATAACCCAACTGGAGGGCATAATGCCTGACAATAAAAAACAGGGATATTCCAACAAGGCCATCACGTTCTTTGTCTGTTTTCTCGCAGCCCTGGCGGGATTACTGTTCGGTCTTGATATCGGTGTGATTGCCGGCGCGCTGCCGTTTATCGCCCATGATTTCCAGATTGACTCACACACTCAGGAATGGGTCGTCAGCTCGATGATGTTCGGTGCCGCGGTCGGTGCCGTCGGCAGCGGCTGGCTCTCCTATCGTCTTGGGCGTAAAAAGAGCCTCATGATTGGTGCGGTTCTGTTCGTGCTCGGATCGCTGTGCTCCGCTGCTGCGCCGAACGTAGAAATACTGCTAATGTCACGCGTACTGCTCGGCCTCGCGGTCGGCGTTGCGTCTTATACCGCGCCGCTTTACCTGTCTGAAATCGCGCCCGAGAAAATTCGCGGCAGCATGATTTCGATGTATCAGCTGATGATTACCATCGGTATTCTCGCGGCCTATCTGTCCGATACGGCGTTCAGTTATAGCGGCGCATGGCGCTGGATGCTCGGCGTTATCATCATCCCTGCCGTCCTGCTGCTGATTGGTGTGTTCTTCCTGCCGGATAGCCCACGCTGGTATGCCGCTAAACGTCGCTTCAACGATGCCGAACGCGTCCTGCAACGCCTGCGTGATACCAGTGCCGAAGCGAAACAGGAGCTGGAAGAGATCCGCGAAAGCCTGAAGATCAAACAGTCCGGCTGGGCGCTGTTTAAAGAAAACAGTAACTTCCGCCGCGCGGTGTTCCTCGGCGTACTGTTGCAGGTCATGCAGCAGTTCACCGGGATGAATGTCATCATGTACTACGCGCCGAAAATCTTCGAACTGGCGGGTTACACCAACACCACCGAACAGATGTGGGGCACAGTTATCGTCGGTCTGACCAACGTGCTGGCGACCTTTATTGCTATCGGTTTGGTGGACAGATGGGGTCGTAAACCGACGCTGGTACTGGGCTTCCTGGTGATGGCGGTCGGTATGGGCGTGCTGGGTACCATGATGCACAACGGCATCCATACCCCGAGCGCGCAGTACTTTGCTGTTGGTATGCTGCTGATGTTTATCGTTGGTTTCGCCATGAGCGCCGGTCCGCTGATTTGGGTTCTGTGCTCGGAAATCCAGCCGCTGAAAGGGCGTGATTTCGGTATCACCTGCTCTACCGCGACCAACTGGATTGCCAACATGATTGTCGGTGCAACCTTCCTGACCATGCTGAACTCGCTCGGCAACGCCAATACCTTCTGGGTATACGGCGGGCTGAACCTGCTCTTCATCGTCCTGACTCTGTGGCTGGTTCCAGAAACCAAACACGTGTCGCTGGAACACATCGAACGCAACCTGATGAAAGGCCGTCGTCTGCGCGAGATTGGTGCGCATAACTCATGATCGAGCGGCCTGATGCCCTCACCCCGGCCCTCTCCCACGGGGAGAGGGAGTAAACACTAAAAACGGCAATCATTGGATTGCCGTTTTGCTTTTACCTCCGCTTCCTCTATCCTGCTGCGTTATGAAAACCCCTCGCCTCCCCATCGCCATTCAGCAAGCCGTTATGCGCAGCCTGCGGGAAAAACTCGCCCAGGCGAATCTGAAGCTCGGCCGTGAATACCCTGAGCCGAAACTGACCTGGCAACAGCGCGGCACCTCCGCTGGCACCGCCTGGCTGGAAAGCTATGAAATCCGCCTTAACCCCGTGCTGTTGATGGAAAATCAGCAGGCGTTTATCGATGAAGTCGTACCGCATGAACTGGCGCATTTGCTGGTCTGGAAACGCTTCGGCCGCGTGGCCCCGCACGGTAAAGAGTGGAAGTGGATGATGGAGAGCGTGCTCGGCGTTCCCGCCCGCCGCACGCATCAGTTCGAGCTGGAGTCCGTACGCAAAAACACCTTCCCCTATCGCTGCGGCTGTCAGCAACATCAACTCACCGTGCGCCGTCACAATCGCGTTCTGCGCGGCGAAGCGGTTTATCGTTGCGTGCACTGCGGCGATCCTCTGGTGGCTGAAAAGTAACCTTCGGAATTTACTGGAAGTTTTTCTGATCTAGCTGATTGCATCTGGCAACAGCATTCGCTACGTTGCGGGCTCGTTTTGACACGGAGTTCGTGATGTCCCGCAAATATCTTCTGGCGTTGGCTTTTTTTGCCACTGCCCTTTCTGGCCAGGCATTGGCCGACGGTATCCACAGTTTTTCACAGGCAAAAACCGCAGGCGTGAAGGTCAATGCGGATGTTCCCGGCGATTTTTACTGTGGCTGCAAAATCAACTGGCAGGGCAAAAAAGGCGTTATCGACCTGGAATCCTGCGGTTATAAAGTGCGTAAAAATGAAACCCGCGCCAGCCGCGTCGAATGGGAACACGTGATGCCCGCCTGGCAGTTCGGTCATCTGATGCAGTGCTGGCAGGATGGCGGACGTAAAAACTGCGCCAAAGATCCGGTGTACCGCAAAATCGAAAGCGACATGCATAATCTGCAACCCGCGGTTGGCGAAGTGAACGGCGATCGTAACAACTTTATGTACAGCCAGTGGAACGGCGGTGAAGGCCAGTACGGCCAGTGTTCGATGAAGGTCGATTTTAAAGATAAAATTGCCGAACCGCCGGCGCGTGCACGCGGTGCCATCGCCCGTACCTACTTCTATATGCGCGACCAGTACAAACTCCCGCTTTCTCGTCAGCAAACACAGCTCTTCACCGCCTGGGACAAGCTGTATCCGGTCACCGCCTGGGAGTGTACGCGCGACGAGCGCATCGCCAAGGTACAAGGGAATCACAACCCTTACGTCCAGCAGGCTTGCCAGGCGCAAAAGAGCTACCCTACACTAGCGTCAAACGTTAACTGATATCCGGAAATCCTGAGACTATGCGCATTCCCCGCATCTATCACCCTGAGTTTATAACCGCTGGCAGCGAGATTGCCCTGAGCGAAGACGCTGCCAATCACGTGGGACGCGTACTGCGCATGAGTACCGGCCAGGCCATTGAACTGTTTGACGGCAGCAACCAGGTATTTGAAGCCGAAATCATTCAGGCCGATAAAAAAAGCGTGCGGGTTAATGTGTTGAACGCCGAGACCGACGATCGTGAATCGCCACTGCACATTCACCTTGGCCAGGTGATGTCGCGCGGTGAAAAAATGGAATTCACCATCCAGAAATCGATCGAACTTGGTGTAAGCCTCATTACGCCACTCTTTTCCGAGCGCTGTGGCGTTAAACTGGATGCTGAACGACTGAACAAGAAGCTCCAGCAGTGGCAGAAAATCGCCATCGCCGCCTGTGAACAATCCGGACGCAATGTCGTCCCGGAAATTCGCCCGGCGATGACGCTGGAACAGTGGTGCGCAGAAGAAGAAAGCGGGCTGAAACTCAACCTGCATCCGCGCGCCAGCGCCAGCATCAACACGCTGCCGCAGCCCGTTGAGCGCGTGCGCTTGCTCATCGGCCCGGAAGGCGGATTATCGGCAGATGAAATTGCCATGACTGCCCGCTATGCGTTTACTGATATTCTGTTGGGACCTCGCGTTCTGCGTACTGAGACCACTGCGCTCACCGCCATTACCGCGCTTCAGGTGCGTTTTGGCGATCTGGGCTAATACTCGCGTTACAGGAGAAGAGTAATGATCAAGCTCGGCATCGTGATGGACCCCATCGCGAAGATCAACATCAAGAAAGATTCCAGCTTCGCTATGCTGCTGGAAGCGCAGCGTCGTGGTTACGAACTCCACTATATGGAGATGAACGATCTTTATCTGAACAACGGCGAAGCGCGGGCGCAAACGCGTCTGCTGAGCGTTGAGCAGAACTATGACGGCTGGTATACCTTCAACGGTGAACAGGATCTGGCGCTGGCCGATCTGGATGTCATCCTGATGCGTAAAGATCCGCCGTTCGATACCGAATACATCTACGCGACCTACATCCTTGAGCGCGCAGAAGAGAAAGGCACGCTGATCGTTAACAAACCGCAGAGCCTGCGCGACTGTAACGAAAAGCTGTTCACCGCCTGGTTTGCCGACCTGACGCCGGAAACGCTGGTGACCCGCAACAAGGCACAGCTGAAAGCGTTCTGGGAAAAGCATGGCGACATCATCCTCAAGCCGCTGGACGGTATGGGCGGCGCATCGATTTTCCGCGTGAAGCAAGGCGACCCGAACCTGGGCGTCATCGCTGAAACCCTGACCGAGCTTGGCAATCGTTATTGCATGGCGCAGAACTACATTCCGGCGATCAAAGACGGCGATAAGCGCGTGCTGGTGGTTGACGGCGAACCGGTGCCGTACTGCCTGGCGCGTATTCCTCAGGGCGGTGAAACCCGCGGTAACTTAGCCGCAGGTGGTCGTGGCGAACCGCGTCCGCTGTCTGAAAGCGACTGGGAAATCGCCCGCAAAGTGGCCCCGACGCTGAAGGAAAAAGGCCTGATTTTCGTGGGCCTCGACATCATCGGCGATCGCCTGACGGAAATTAACGTCACCAGCCCGACCTGCATTCGCGAAATCGAAGCCGAATTCCCTGTCTCCATCACCGGCATGCTGATGGACGCAATCGAAAAGCGTCTGGGTAAGTAAGCCGCGACCAAAGGCGGGAGCAATCCCGCCTTCACTCGACAGCGCCCTGGTTTGCCCGCATACTGGCCGTTGTTGCTTTTTAAACCAGGAAACAGAACCTCTGACAATGAATTTACAGCACCACTTTCTTATTGCCATGCCTGCTCTCCAGGACCCGATGTTTCGCCGCGCCGTGATCTACATTTGTGAATACAATGACGACGGTGCGATGGGAATCATCATCAATAAACCGATGGAAAATCTGAAGGTTGAAGGGATTCTGGAAAAGCTGAAAATTACCCCTGATCCACGCGATCCGGAGATCCGCCTCGACAAACCGGTGATGTTGGGTGGCCCACTTGCGGAAGACCGTGGTTTTATCCTGCACACGCCTCCTTCGTCGTTCGCCTCGAGCATTCGCATTTCTGATAACACGGTGATCACCACCTCTCGCGACGTGCTTGAAACGCTCGGTACCACCGAACAGCCGTCGGAAGTACTGGTCGCGCTGGGTTATTCTTCCTGGGAAAAGGGCCAGCTTGAGCAGGAAATCCTGGAAAATGCGTGGCTAACCGCCCCGGCCGATCTCAACATTCTGTTCAAAACGCCGATTGCCGATCGCTGGCGCGACGCGGCTCGTCTGATTGGCATTGATATTCAGACCATGCCTGGCGTGGCGGGACACGCCTGATGAGCGGAACACTGATTGGTATTGATTTCGGCACCCGCAGCATTGGGGTCGCAGTCGGGCAACGCGTGACGGGCACCGCGCGTCCTCTTGGCGCGCTAAAAGCGCAGGACGGCACGCCGGACTGGAACGCCATCGAGAAGATACTCAAAGAGTGGCAACCGGAAGCCGTGGTGGTTGGCCTGCCGTTGAACATGGACGGCACAGAGCAGCCGCTGACCGCACGCGCGCGTAATTTTGCCAATAAAATTCACGGTCGCTTCGGCGTGAAAATCATCCTTCACGATGAGCGTTTGAGCACCGTAGAAGCCCGCGCTGGCCTGTTCGAGCACGGCGGTTACCGGGCGCTGAACAAAGGTAAAGTGGATTCCGCCTCTGCGGTGGTGATTCTGGAAAGCTTTTTCGAGCAGGGATTCTGACCAGCCCTGTTCTGACCGGGCCTACAGGCTCTTAGGATTTTGTAGACCCGGCAAGCCTCGCCCCGCCGGGCAATTGCCGTTTAGTGACGCAAATTCTCATTCGCCCAACTTACCGCTTGTGTTCTGTTTTTAACACTTAGCTTGCGGAAAACGTTATACAGGTGCGTTCGTACCGTATTCTCACTAATAAACAACGCCCGCGCGATATCCAAATTGGTTGCACCATGGCGCAATTCATTGAGGATTTCACACTCACGTTCGGTCAACGGAATATTGTCGGATTCGATGGATGTGTGTTCTGCGGCATACATTGCCGGGTGCATCACGCTCAATTCAGCCGTCTGCTCGCCGTTAAGTACAGCCTTGACGCCCTCAACTAAACGCGATTCATCATCGTCGTGACGAAATATACCGTACAGCGCAGGCCATTTTGCCATTTCGTATAGCTCATACTTTTGTGCGCTATTGATAATAAGCAAACGTGGATTTTCCAGTTGCGATTGAATAATACCTTGCCAGATCCCATTCAATTTTTTATTCGATACCGCAATATCAAACAGCACCACGGTCCCACGTGGCAAGTTCTGTACAAGCGGTTTGTTAATACGTTGAATACTGACAAATACAGACAGAAGATCAGACAGATAATTTGCAAAGGCATTTGCCTGAAAAGAAGGGTGTGTAATGAGAATAAGCTGACGTGGCTGGCTTACGCTCTCTGAGGCATCAAGCATTTAAAAACTCTCCGTAGTTGAGACTCACCATCATGGTGATTAAATGGGCCAAAAAGGCACAAACAACGTGAGAAATAGTTAAAAATTTAACGTAGATATTAAATCGCAATTGGTGAGAAAAATCCTATTCCCCGTGAGTAGAATAGAACGAATGCCAGATAAGTGTCAAAAGGTATAAGCCATTTTTTGTATCTCTGAACATTACGTATTCAAGTGTGACGCGGTTTTTCCACATGAGATGATTATTGATACACATTTCACATCACTATAATTTATGAATAATGATATGAATGTAAAAAAGCATTTTATATTATCCGACTTATTTTCAACATCAATATAACATTAGCGTATCTGTCATTCTAAAAAATCAGAAATCACCCGTTTTGTTCAAATGAATATTAAATACTGCATCAATAATTGAATGTTTGTCACACCAATCTCGCGATCGCGCTCACAGTTTAGAACTGCGTTTTTTGCCTAATATGAGCCGTTTCTATAAAAGAAACAGAATGAGTCATCGAGGTTTTATGAGTAGCCGCGCTAACTCATGCAGCGATTGCTCGCGACGCTCCACCTCGGCAGGTTCCGGGTTCCACATGCCTGCAAACGCTAATGCCGCGGAGTGTTCGCCCAACGGCTGGGACATGGAGACCTCCCCATCGCTGTGATGCCAGACGACGTGGCCTTTTTCGCGCTGTTGCTGCACGTGGGGCGCCAGTTGCTGCCACTGCTCTGGGCTGAAACGCTGCTGAAGGCTTTCGTCGCTTTCATCAGCCAGCAGCGACATGCCAATGACCGACTGCCAGGCGGGCAGCATATGAAAACCAGCCAGCGCCTGACTCATCTTGTTGCCCGGTTCGGAGTGCCAGATATAAATCACCTGGTCCTCCCAGAGAACGCCCACTGCCACGACGAGATCGCCCGGAGCGGCACGTTCGAGGATCGGTAGCGCATGGGAAAACAATGCAGAGCCGCGAATGGCCTGCGCGGCCAGCGCATGAATGCCCGGCCCCGGAAGATAGCGGCGCTGTTCGTCCTGCATGGTCAGGCCGATGGACGCCATGGTCATCAGAAGTCGATTAACACGGGTGGTGTTGATTCCCATCAAGCGCGCCAACTCACGACAGCCAATGGCCCGGCCGCTGGAAACCAGATATTGCAGGCAGCGAATGCCATCAATCAGGCTTTGGTTTGGTTGAGATGACATTAACGCTCCGTCCGTTACAGGCTTATAAAGCAATGATTTTAGCGCCAGTTCAAAAGGATACAAGGTAATGAATATCTACCCGCCATGTGAAAACAGAACCTTTCCTGTGCAGCCGATGCACGCTGATTTTGTCGTGGCCGGAGGCGGTCTGGCCGGGCTATGCGCCGCCCTTGCCGCTGCACGTCGCGGGCTGGAGGTTATCCTGATTCAGGACCGTCCGGTTCTCGGCGGCAACGCGTCGAGCGAAGTCAGATTATGGGCCAACGGGGCGACCTCGCATATGGGTAACAACAACCGCTGGGCGAGAGAAGGCGGCATTATGGGTGAAATCATGGAGGAGAACCTGTGGCGCAATAAGGAAGGTAACCCGGTGATGTTTGACCTGGTGCTGCTGGATATGGCGCGCAGCCAGCCTAAGTTGACGTTGCTGCTCAACACCGCCGTGTATGAGGTGAAAAAAGAGCAGAACCGCATTACGCAGGTCAGCGCTTTCAACGCCATTAATGAAACCTTCTACTCCATTTCCGCCTCACAGTTTTGCGATGCTACCGGTGACGGTGTGCTGGGCTATCTGGCGGGCGCAGAATTTCGAGAAGGCGCAGAGGAAGAAAGCGAGCTGGGTGAAAAGATGGCGCCCGGAGACAACTTCGGCCATAAACTCGGGCACTCGATCTATTTCTACACCAAAAAGACCGAGGGTCCGGTCAACTTTGTCCCGCCCTCTTTTGCGCTAAAAGAAATAACCGATATCCCGCGCTATAAGCGGCTAACGTCCACGCTGAACGGTTGCGACCTGTGGTGGCTGGAATGGGGGGGTCGCCTGGATACGGTTTATGAAAGCGAAACCATCAAGTGGGAACTGTGGAAAATCGTTTGGGGCGTGTGGGATCACATCAAAAATTCCGGCGATTTTCCTGAAGCCGCCAATATGACCATCGAATGGGTCGGCTCGGTGCCTGGCAAGCGCGAAAGCCGCCGCTTTATGGGCGATCATCTGCTAAGTCAGCAGGATATCATCGAACAACGCGACCATTATGACGCCGTCGGCTACGGCGGCTGGTCGATAGACTTACACCCCGCCGACGGCGTGTACAGCACTCACGACGGCTGCCGTCAGTTTCACAGCAAAGGCACCTACACCATTCCGTGGCGGAGCCTTTACAGCCGCTCGCTGGATAACCTGTTTCTGACCGGACGACTGATTTCCGCCTCGCACGTCGCCTTCGGCAGCGCCCGCGTGATGTGCACCTGCGGGCTGCTCGGCGAAGTGGCAGGCGCGGGTGCGGCGCTGTGTCATGAACAAGACATCACGCCAAAAGCGCTGGCGGGGCAACAACGCATTGGCGAGCTTCAGCAGCGTTTGCAAGCCTCCGGCTGTTACATTCCCCGCCAGTGGCTGGATGATCCTGCCCGTGGAGCAGAAATTAGCGTCAGCAGTGAACTGCAATTGAGCGAGCTGCCTCCGAACGGCGTGTGGCACTCTCTGCGCGAACGGATGGCGCTTCTGCTGCCCGTGAAAACCGGCGAAGCGTTGCCGGAATTGTCATTGACCTTACGCAGCCAAAACCCACAGACGCTGACTATCACGCTATTGGGCAGCCTGATCCCAGGCAACTTTACGCCGGAGTTACGCTACGCCAGCAGCCGTATCAGCGTGAACGGCGAAGGCGAATATCGTTGCCAGTTCGATTGGGTGAGCGATCGTGACCAGTACGTTTTCGTTGCCTTCGACGCACAGGAAAATATCGACATCGCGCTCACCGACGTTCAGCTTCCAGGCATCATGACCGTGTTCAACAGCCTGAACGCCCGTGTAGCAAAACACACTCGCCAGGTGGTCGACGGCGACTACGGTGTGGACGAGTTCGACTTCTGGCTCCCGCGCCGCCATCCGAATCAGATCCTGCCTGCCCTGCGTGTTGCTACGCCGCTGCGCTGCTATCCGGCAACGCATCTGCTCAATGGCCGCCTGCGCCCTGAACAGCAAACTAACGCCTGGGTGCCAGCTCTGAACGATGAAACCCCGACCGTTCGCTGGCACTGGCAGGAACCACTGACGATTAAGAGCCTGACGCTGGTGCAGGACAACGATTTTGACAATGCGATGGAAACCGTGCAAATGGGCCACGCCAGCGCGGTGACCCCACATTGCATCACCCATTACCGCTTGTGGGCAGACGAAACGTTACTGGCTGAAGTCGAACACAACCACCATTCCGTGTGCAGGCATGAATTCCCCACCGCCATTCGCGCGCGCGAAGTGCGGCTGGACGTTCTCGCCACCGCGGGTGCGCTGCCTGCGGTTTATTCACTCAACGTTCGCTAAAGGCGGCCTGCCGCCTGTCGCTGCTGGAAGCACTGCGAAAACGTCATCATCCCCATTTGCTGCCCGGCCTGCATCACGCCTGGCAGTTGATGGGTTTTACCATCGCGAATCAGGCTGCCCACCGCCGGCGTGTTGACCAACAGTTCATACAACGCCACGCGCCCGCCCTGTTTATCCGACACCAGCTTTTGCGCCAACACCGCGCACAGGCTGCCGGACAATTGGCTACGCACCTGCTCTTTCTCACCCGCGGGAAAAACATCCACCAGCCTTTCAATGGCCTGTGCCGCGCCACGTGTGTGCAGCGTCGACAACACCAGATGCCCGGTTTCTGCTGCCGTAAGCGCCAGACGGATGGTTTCAGTATCCCGCAACTCGCCGAGCAAAATCACATCAGGATCCTGACGCAACGCCACCCGCAGTGCCGCAGAAAACGATCCGCAATGCTCCCCCACTTCGCGCTGATGAATCAGACATCGCTCGCTGTGATGCACGAACTCCACCGGATCTTCCAGGGTTAAAATATGCCCGTCGCGCTGATGATTGAGGTAGTCGACCATCGCCGCCAGAGTCGTGGATTTCCCGCTGCCGGTGGCGCCGGTTACCAGAATCAGCCCGCTTTCTCCGGCCAGAAGTTCGTTGATTGCGGGCGGAACGCCAAGCTCCGCCAGCTGCGGGCAGATTTCCGGCAACAGCCGTAAAACGATTGAAACGCCGTCCGCATGTCGGAACGCACTGGCGCGCAGCCTCGTGCCGTTGTCCGTCTGCACCGCAAAATCACACTGATTATCCTTTTCCCATTGCCGCATCGCCGTTTCACTGAGCCAGTTTTGCAACAGCGCTTGCGGCTCCGGCACGCTGAAGGGGGCCGGTTCGAGGTGTCCTCGCCGCCGCCAGCGCACTGTGCCATCGCCGCACAGGTGTAGATCCGAGACGTTATGCTTTACACTAAGGGCCACAATTTCCTGCATATCCATACCATCATCCTGAAAATGAACGACATTGCGCATAACCTGACACAGGTCAGGGACAAAATCTCAGCCGCTGTCGCCCTTTGCGGCCGTGCTCCAGAAGAAGTTACGTTGCTTGCAGTCAGTAAAACGAAACCTGCGAGCGCCATCGAAGAAGCTATCGCTGCGGGCCAACGCGCCTTTGGTGAAAACTACGTTCAGGAAGGAATAGAGAAGGTCCGCTATTTCCAGGAAGCAGGACAAAACGATCTGCAGTGGCACTTTATTGGCCCGTTGCAGTCGAACAAAAGCCGTCTGGTGGCAGAGCATTTCGACTGGTGCCATACCGTTGACCGTCTGCGCATCGCCAGTCGTCTGAGCGAGCAGCGTCCTGCGCATTTGCCGCCGCTGAACGTGCTTATCCAGGTCAACATCAGCGATGAGTCGAGCAAATCCGGCATTGCGCCTGAAGATATCGATGCGCTGGCCGCCGAAGTCGCTGCTCTGCCTGGCCTGAGCCTGCGTGGACTGATGGCCATTCCGGCGCCTGAGTCAGAATATGTAAGGCAGTTTGCGGTCGCCCAACAAATGGCGGTAGCATTTGCCCGGCTGAAAACACGCTATCCCTCCGTGGACACGCTCTCTCTGGGTATGTCCGACGACATGGATGCCGCGATTGCGGCGGGTAGCACGATGGTGCGCATCGGTACCGCCATTTTTGGCGCGCGCAATTACACACAACAATAAATAAGGAAAACTGAGGAACGCCATGAAGACGTTGACTTTCCTGCTCTCGACGGTGATTGAGCTGTACACCATGGTGATGCTGCTCCGCGTCTGGATGCAGTGGGCCCGCTGTGATTTCTACAATCCCTTTTCGCAGTTCGTGGTGAAGGCCACGCAGCCGCTCGTCGGCCCTCTGCGCCGCGTGATCCCTGCGATGGGACCTATCGACAGCGCATCCTTGTTGCTGGCTTTCGTGCTCTGCGTACTGAAAGCGATCGTGCTGTTTATGGTGATCACCTTCCAGCCAATTATCTGGATTTCCGCGGTGCTGATTTTGGTGAAAACCATCGGCCTGCTGATTTTCTGGGTGCTGATGCTGATGGCGATTATGAGCTGGGTCAGCCGCGGTCGTAGCCCGGTGGAATTCGTGCTGATGCAACTGGCCGACCCGCTGCTGCGCCCAATTCGCGGGATGCTGCCGTCGATGGGTGGCATCGATTTCTCGCCGATGATCCTCGTTCTGCTGCTGTACGTGGCTAATATGGGTATCTCCGAGCTGTTACAGGCCACTGGAAATATGCTGCTGCCGGGGCTGTGGATGGCGCTATGAGTGCCGTTGAAGTCTGCGAAGACGGGCTGGTTTTACGGCTGTACATTCAGCCGAAAGCCAGCCGTGACAGCATTGTCGGACTGCATGGCGACGAACTAAAAGTCGCCATCACCGCACCGCCAGTGGACGGCCAGGCCAATGCGCATTTGGTAAAATTTCTCGCCAAACAGTTTCGCGTCGCGAAGAGCCAGGTGATAATTGAGAAAGGCGAATTAGGCCGCCATAAGCAGGTAAAAATCATTCAACCGCAACAGATCCCTTCGGGCGTTGACGCGCTCACCTGACAGGACATCCCATGCAAAAAGTAGTTCTGGCTACCGGTAACGCCGGTAAAGTGCGCGAGCTCGCCTCGCTGTTAAACGATTTTGGTCTCGACGTCGTCGCACAGACCGAACTGAACGTCGAGTCGGTGGAAGAAACCGGACTGACCTTTATTGAGAATGCGATTCTCAAAGCGCGTCACGCGGCGAAAGTCACCGGTCTGCCTGCGATTGCTGATGATTCCGGCCTGGCGGTTGACGTTCTCGGTGGTGCGCCGGGGATTTACTCCGCGCGCTATGCGGGCGAAGATGCGAGCGACCAGCAGAATCTCGAAAAGCTGCTGGTGGCGTTGAACGACGTGCCCGACGATAAACGCCAGGCGCAGTTCCATTGCGTGCTGGTGTACATGCGTCATGCCGAAGACCCAACGCCGTTGGTATGCCACGGCAGCTGGCCGGGCGTGATTACCCGTGAAGCCGCAGGTAATGGTGGCTTTGGCTACGACCCGATATTCTTTGTTCCCGACGCCGGTAAAACGGCGGCTGAACTGAGCCGTGAAGAAAAAATTGCCGTGTCCCACCGTGGACAGGCGCTGAAACTGTTACTGGAAGCACTGCGTTAATGACCGTTCTCCCTCCGCTGAGTCTTTACATTCACATTCCCTGGTGTGTGCAGAAATGCCCGTACTGCGATTTCAATTCGCACGCGCTGAAAGGCGAAGTGCCGCATGACGACTACGTGCAACATCTGCTGGCCGATTTAGACGTCGACGTGCCTTACGCGCAGGGACGCGAAGTAAAAACGATTTTCATCGGCGGAGGCACGCCGAGCCTGCTGTCTGGCCCGGCGATGCAAACACTGCTGGATGGCGTCCGCGCACGCCTGAATCTGGCGTCTGACGCTGAAATCACGATGGAAGCCAACCCTGGCACGGTGGAAGCCGACCGCTTTGTGGATTATCAGCGCGCGGGCGTGAACCGCATTTCGATCGGCGTGCAGAGCTTTAGCGAAGCCAAACTCAAACGTCTGGGGCGTATTCACGACGCCGACGAAGCGAAACGCGCGGCACATCTGGCGACCAGCCTGAACTTACGCAGCTTTAACCTCGACCTGATGCACGGCCTGCCGGACCAGTCGCTGGAAGAAGCACTGGACGATCTGCGTCAGGCGATTGCGCTCAATCCGCCGCATTTATCGTGGTATCAACTCACCATCGAACCGAACACGCTGTTTGGCTCTCGCCCGCCAAAACTGCCGGACGACGACGCGCTGTGGGATATCTACGAGCAGGGCCACCAGCTGCTGAGCGCAGCGGGCTATCAGCAGTATGAAACATCAGCCTACGCCAAGCCGGGCTATCAGTGTCAGCACAACCTGAACTACTGGCGATTCGGTGATTACCTGGGCATTGGCTGCGGCGCACACGGTAAAGTGACGTTCCCGGACGGGCGCATTCTGCGTACGGCCAAAACCCGTCATCCACGTGGGTATATGGAAGGTCGCTATCTGGAGCGTCAGCACGACGTTGAAACTGCAGACAAACCGTTCGAGTTCTTTATGAACCGCTTCCGCCTGCTGGAGCCCGCACCTCGTGCTGAATTCACCGCGTTCACGGGTTTGCCAGAGTCTGCGGTTCGCGCGCGGATTGAAGACGCCATCGCACAGGGTTATCTCAGCGAGTCTGATCAGTTCTGGCAGATTACCGAGCACGGGAAACTGTTCCTGAACTCCCTCCTCGAGCTGTTCCTGTCCGAAGATTCCTGAAGCACGATTCAGGATTTCATCTCCCGTTCTGCGAGTAGAAGGAAAAGCTGGCAGATTGGGGGGATGGAAAAACATAAATTTCTTCGCACCAATCAAACACCGGAAGAAAACCGCTTGTGGTTTTTGCTCCGGGCAAAACGTTTCTATGGTTATAAATTCCGCCGACAAATGCCTCTTGGTCCCTATATTGCGGATTTCGTCTGCTATCGGGCGCGGCTGATTATTGAGTTGGATGGCGGGCAACACGCCGAAAGAAGTGAATATGATAACCAAAGAACGACATGGTTAAATGCTCATGGCTGGCGGGTTTTACGTTTTTGGAATAACGAACTCAGAATGAATGAAGAGGCGGTGCTGGGGGAGATACTTAGGCATTTGAGTGTTGCAGCCCCTCTCCCTAACCCTCTCCCCTAGGGAGAGGGAACTGACCGGAGTCGATTTTGCCCTACTGCCCTCTCATGTGAGGGAGAGGGAACCGATTGGCGTCGATTTTGCCCCAAACTGTTTTCTCCCTCTCCCTATGGGAGAGGGCCGGGGAGAGGGAGACTGCAGAAACAACCGTTACTTCAGCCCACTCACCAGCGTTTTACGACTATCTTCCAGTGACACCACGCGGCTACACACGTCTTTACCGAACTTCTGGAAATCGGCCTGCTGGCTCTTCCATTCGTCCTGAATCGCGCCCTGCAGGCCGCCGAGGCTGCCTAAAATACCTTGCAGTGGATTACCGCCGCCTTTGACGACCGCTTTCGCGCCCATCTCATTAATGCTGTCCTGCAGAATACCGCCCATCGCCTGATTCACCAGTTGCTGGCCGTCGGCGCGAACCTGCTCGATACCTTTGTAGTGGAACGTCAGGCCATCCGTACGCTGCTCAATAATACGGTTCATCTGCTCTTTCAACTGAGCATCAAGCTTGGTCAGACGACCATGCATGTTGCTGCTGGCCCCAACCTGCTCGGTGATGATTTTGTCCAACGCGATGCGGCCTTTGTCGACGCGGGAACGTGCGCCTTCGTCAATCCACGGTAGCGCGCTGCGCAGATCGGTCTGGTAGTCTTTCGCCTGTTCGCGCTGAGCCGCGCTGAGCGTGTACTGCTTGCCGTTATACATGACGTTGCCATCAGGGGTGATGACCAGATTGCCGTTCTCCCCTTTCACCTGCACGGTTTGCGGGCTGAGGATAACGTCATCACGCGGGGTCACGCTGCACTGATAATCCGCCTGAGCGGCAAATGCGGTGACGGAGAGTGCCGCTGCCAGCAGTGTTTTGCGCATCATAGAAACTCCTGTAAAGACAAAACGGGCCAGCGATTGCTGGCCCCTTATGTTTGTTTAGTCCCACCAAACGTCGAAAAGTTCGCTGGTGCGTACCTCTTCGAATTTCCTGTCTTCCAGCCATTTACGCACGGCGGCCTGGTGTTCTTCGGTACATTTACCGATTTCCTGCATGCAAATCAGACCTTCCCAGGCCAGATAGCCGCTGCCATCAAAGGCCAGTTTGTTCGGCTCAATCACCTCGTTGATAAACTCATCAACGATATGGTCGATTTGTTCTTCAGTAGTGCCTTCCGGGAAACGCCATGCAACGGAAAATCCTAATTCCTGAAACTCGTCGATGTGCATTTTTTTACGCAGACGACGGCTACGGTTCTTCGCCATTATTTCACCCTCTCGAACATTAAGTCCCAAACGCCGTGACCCAGACGATGGCCACGCTGTTCAAATTTGGTTACCGGACGTGAATCCGGACGCGGTACGTAGTCGTTGCTTTCAGAAAGGTTTTTATACCCGTCGAGCGACGACATCACTTCCAGCATGTGCTCCGCATAAGCTTCCCAATCGGTCGCCATGTGGAAAACGCCGCCAAGCTTCAGCTTACTTTTCACAAGCTCTGCAAAAGGAGCCTGAACGATACGGCGCTTATTATGACGTGCTTTGTGCCACGGGTCAGGGAAAAACAGCTGCACCATGTTCAAAGAATTGTCAGGAACCATTTTATGCAGCACTTCTACCGCGTCGTGACACATCACGCGCAGGTTTTCCACGCCCTCTTCATGGGCCGACGCTAAGCACGCGCCGACGCCCGGGGAGTGGACTTCAATGCCTAAGAAGTTCTGATCGGGTTTGGCGCTCGCCATGGTGACAAGTGATGCGCCCATGCCGAAACCGATTTCCAGCGTGGCTGGCGCGTCGCGACCAAACAGAGCAGCAAAATCGACAGGCGTTTCGCTGAACTCAACACCCATCACCGGCCAATAGTTATCCAGCGCGTGCTGCTGCCCTTTGGTCAGGCGGCCCTGACGGCGGACAAAGCTACGAATACGGCGCAGCGGGCGACCGTTTTCATCAAAATCCGGTGAAATGACGTCGTTGTTCATAAAAGTTCTGTCTACCTGATGAGTATTCGGGAAACGGGCATTATCCAAACTCAGACGAAGTATGCAAGCATGGGAAAGATCCGGTTTACAGCCCGATGGCGCTGTGCTGCAATCTGCGTCCCTGATACAGCGAATCGGTAGCCATGCAAGCCTCTCAATTTTCAGCCCAGGTGCTGGACTGGTACGACAAATATGGGCGTAAGACCCTGCCCTGGCAAATGGAAAAAACGCCGTACAAAGTATGGCTCTCTGAGGTGATGTTGCAACAAACTCAGGTTGCTACCGTTATTCCTTATTTTGAGCGCTTTATGGCGCGCTTTCCAACCGTCACCGATCTCGCGAATGCGCCGCTCGACGAAGTGCTGCACCTGTGGACGGGCCTCGGCTATTACGCCCGGGCGCGCAATCTGCACAAAGCCGCACAACAGGTCGCGACGCTGCACAACGGTAAATTCCCGGAAACCTTCGACGAAGTGGCAGCACTTCCCGGCGTCGGCCGTTCCACTGCGGGCGCGGTGCTTTCGCTGTCGCTCGGCAAACATTTCCCCATTCTCGACGGCAACGTGAAACGCGTGCTCGCTCGCTGCTATGCGGTGAGCGGCTGGCCTGGCAAGAAAGAGGTGGAAAAACGGCTGTGGGAAATCAGTGAAGACGTGACCCCGGCGAAAGGCGTGGAGCGTTTTAATCAGGCAATGATGGATTTGGGGGCGTTGGTCTGCACCCGTTCAAAACCGAAGTGCGAACTCTGCCCGCTAAACACCGGCTGCGTGGCGTATGCCAACCACTCCTGGGCGCAGTATCCCGGCAAGAAACCGAAGCAAACCCTGCCGGAACGCGTTGGGTATTTCCTTATTATGCAGCACGAGGACGAAGTGCTCCTGCTTCAGCGTCCGCCAAGCGGTCTGTGGGGCGGCTTGTTCTGCTTCCCGCAGTTTCCTTCCGAAGAAGAACTCCGCGAATGGTTAGCCGAGCGTCAGATTAAAACCGCGTCACTCGCGCAGCAAACGGCTTTTCGCCATACTTTCAGCCATTTCCATTTAGATATTGTGCCTATGTGGCTCAGCGTGCAGTCGATGGACGCGTGCATGGATGAAGGCGGCGCTCTCTGGTATAACTTAGCCCAGCCACCGTCAGTCGGGCTGGCGGCACCCGTGGAGCGTCTGTTACAGCAGTTACGCGCCGGCGCTCTGGTTTGAGCGACGGCCATAAAGAGGAATAGTCATGAGCAGAACCATTTTTTGTACCTTCCTGCAGCGCGACGCTGAAGGCCAGGACTTCCAGCTGTATCCGGGCGAGCTCGGAAAACGCATTTATAACGAAATCTCTAAAGAAGCCTGGGGTCAGTGGCAGCATAAGCAGACCATGCTCATCAATGAGAAAAAACTCACCATGATGAACCCGGAACATCGCAAGCTGCTGGAACAGGAGATGGTTAACTTCCTGTTCGAGGGTAAAGACGTTCACATCGAAGGCTATACGCCGCCAGAAAAACAATAAGGGCCTTTTGGCCCTTTATTTCAACCTGACGACACTTCCCGGAATGATGAAAAAATATTTAGCGCTAGCCCTGATTGCGCCGTTGCTCATTTCGTGTTCAGGCTCCAAAAAGGGCACGCCCTATAATGAAGCTTGGGTAAAAGACACCAACGGTTTTGATATTTTGATGGGGCAGTTTGCCCATAACATCGAGAACATCTGGGGATACAACGAAGTTCTGGTCGCCGGACCGAAGGACTACGTGAAGTATTCCGACCAGTATTACACTCGAAGCCATATCAACTTTTATAACGGCACCATCACCTTTGAAACCATCGCCGGAACCGATCCTGCGGGCCATCTTCGCCAGACCATCATCAAAACGCTGTTGATGGGCGACGATCCGGGTTCAGTCGATCTCTATTCCGACGCCGATGACATCCAGATTTCCAAAGAGCCGTTCCTGTATGGCCAGGTCGTGGATAACACCGGACAGCCGATTCGCTGGCAAGGCCGCGCGTCGAACTATGCTGACTGGCTGTTGCAAAACCGCCTGAAGAGCCGCAGCGACGGGCTGCACGTTATCTACAGCGTGACCATCAACCTGGTGCCGAATCACCTCGATAAACGTGCGCATAAGTACATCGGTATGGTTCGCCAGGCGTCACGTAAATACGGCGTGGATGAGTCTCTGATTCTGGCGATTATGCAAACTGAATCGTCCTTCAACCCGTACGCCGTCAGCAATTCCGACGCGCTCGGGCTGATGCAGGTCGTACAGCACACTGCCGGGAAAGATGTTTTCAAAGCGCAGGGCAAATCCGGGACGCCAAGCCGCAGCTACCTGTTCGATCCGGCCAGCAATATCGACACCGGCACTGCCTATCTGGCGATGCTGAGCAATGTCTATCTGGGTGGAATTGATAACCCGACCTCACGCCGCTATGCGGTGATCACCGCGTATAACGGCGGTGCGGGCAGCGTGCTGCGCGTGTTCTCCAGCGATAAAGTGAAGGCGGCGAACATCATTAACAGCATGGCGCCGGGCGACGTTTATCAGACGCTGACCACGCGTCATCCGTCGCAGGAATCGCGCCGCTATCTGTATAAAGTGAACAACACGCAGAAGAGTTACCGCCGGAAGTAATTTCCCCTCACCCTAACCCTCTCCCCGAGAGCGAGGATGCTGCTCGGTTTTCTCCCTCTCCCCGTCGGAGAGGGCCGGGGAGAGGGCATCAGCCCGCACAAATCCCCCACCCCACCATACGAAAATGTTATTTGCGTCACTAATCCACTCTGCAAAAGAATAAATATTGCATTTTTTTGCTGGAGGTAACAAAACGCCGACTCCGACCCCGATAGAATCGCATCAAATTCACGCCATAAATGTTTCAATAAAAACACACAGCCGGTCACTTTGTGAGGAAAATAACATGAACCTTAAGCTGCAGCTTAAAATACTGTCGTTCCTGCAGTTCTGCCTCTGGGGGAGCTGGCTGACAACCCTCGGCTCCTATATGTTCGTCACGCTCAAATTCGACGGTGCATCCATCGGTGCGGTGTATAGCTCGTTGGGGATTGCGGCGGTCTTTATGCCGACGCTGCTCGGTATCGTGGCGGATAAATGGATCAGTGCGAAATGGGTGTACGCGCTGTGCCATTTAGTCGGGGCAGGCACGCTATTTATGGCGGCGCAGGTCACCACGCCGGGTGAAATGTTCATCGTCATCCTGCTCAACTCGCTGGCCTATATGCCGACGCTTGGGCTGGTGAACACCATCTCCTACTATCGCCTGAAATCTGCGGGCATGGATATCGTCACCGATTTCCCACCGATTCGTATCTGGGGCACCATCGGCTTTATCATGGCGATGTGGGCGGTGAGCTTCTCTGGCTTTGAACTGAGCCACATGCAGCTGTACATCGGCGCGGCGCTGTCGCTGGTTCTGAGCCTGTTCACCCTGACGCTGCCACACATTCCGGTATCGCAGCAGCAGAAAAACCAGAGCTGGAGCACCATGCTGGGCCTGGACGCCTTCGCACTGTTCAAAAACAAACGCATGGCGATATTCTTTATCTTCTCCATGCTGTTGGGCGCTGAGCTGCAAATCACCAATATGTTCGGCAACACTTTCCTGCATAGCTTCGATAACAACCCGTTGTTCTCCGGAAGCTTTATCGTTGAACATGCGTCAGTGATGATGTCGATTTCCCAGATATCTGAAACCCTGTTCATCCTCACCATCCCGTTCTTCCTGAGCCGCTACGGCATTAAGAACGTCATGCTGATCAGCATTTTTGCGTGGATGCTGCGCTTCGGTCTGTTCGCCTACGGCGACCCGTCCGCGTTCGGCACCATCCTGCTGGTGCTGTCGATGATCGTCTACGGTTGCGCGTTCGACTTCTTCAACATTTCTGGTTCAGTGTTTGTTGAGAAAGAGGTGCGACCTGAAATTCGCGCCAGTGCGCAAGGGATGTTCCTGATGATGACCAACGGCTTCGGCTGCATCCTGGGGGGCATGGTGAGCGGTAAAGTGGTTGAGATGTACACCGTGAACGGCATTACCGACTGGCAGAGCGTGTGGCTGATTTTCGCGGGTTATTCGCTGGTACTGGCCTTCGCGTTCGTGGCATTGTTCAAATACAAACATGTCCCGGCGGTCAACGGTGCGCAGCCTATTGCGCACTAAGATGTCTACCGACTATAAGCGCCATTAAGCAAAATAAGCCTGTATCTTGCGATACAGGCTTACCATACCAAAGCGGGAGGACGCCCTCCGCACCGGATGCCTCTTACGATGACTTCATAACATAGCCATACAATCGCTTAATTCCGTCAGTATCTTTCTCGCTGTAAACACCCTGCAACTCCGGTGAGAAGCCCGGCAGCATATTGACGCCCTCTTCCAGCGCAAGGAAATAGCGCAGCACCGCGCCACCCCAGATTTCGCCAGGCACTACGCACAGCACCCCCGGCGGATACGGCAGCGCGCCTTCTGCCGCGATACGCCCTTCCGCTTCGCTGAGACGCACCAACTCGACGTTACCGCGAATAAACTCGATATTGGCATCCTGCGGGTTCATCACCACCGCCGGGAAACTGGCTTTGCGGAACATCGCCTTTTGCAGATCTTTCACGTCAAAGCTGACGTACAGATCGTGCATCTCCTGGCACAGTTCGCGGATCGTATAATCGCGATAACGCACCGGATATTTGCGGTAGATCGTCGGCAGCACGTCGGCCAGCGGCGTGTCATCTTCAATGTGCTGTTCGAACTGGCCGAGCATCGCCACCAGTTGTGCCAGCTTTTCGCTGCTTTCGGCAGGCGTCAGCAGGAACAGAATCGAGTTCAGATCGCACTTCTCCGGCACGATGCCGTTTTCACGCAGGTAGTGCGCGAGGATTGTCGCCGGAATGCCGAACTCCGCATATTTCCCGGTGTGCGCATCGATCCCCGGCGTGGTCAGCAACAGCTTGCACGGATCGACGAAATACTGATCCTGCGCGTAGCCCTCAAACCCGTGCCACTCCTCGCCCGGCTCGAAGCTGAAGAAGCGGCGTTCGCGAGCAATGGCTTCCGTCGGATGATCCTGCCACGGACGGCCCGCCACCGTCGGTGGAATAAACGGTTTGATCATCTTGCAGTTGGCGATGATCGCTTTGCGCGCCTCAATGCCCAGCGCTACACATTCCGCCCACAGACGACGGCCGCTCTCACCCTCATGAATTTTGGCATTCACGTCCAGCGCCGCAAACAGCGGATAGAACGGGCTGGTTGACGCATGCAGCATGTAGGCATTGTTCAGGCGTTTATACGGGCAAAAACGCGCCTGACCGCGAATATGGTTGTCTTTCTTATGGATTTGCGAGGTCTGCGAGAAGCCCGCCTGCTGCTTGTGTACCGACTGGGTGACAAAAATGCCCGGATCGTTTTCGTTCAGCTCCAGCAGTAACGGCGAACAGTCAGCCATCATCGGAATGAACTGCTCATAACCGACCCATGCGGAATCAAACAGGATGTAGTCGCACAGATGCCCAATTTTATCGACCACCTGACGGGCGTTATAAATCGTGCCGTCATAGGTACCGAGCTGGATCACCGCCAGGCGGAAAGGACGCGCATCGTCCGCCTTTTCGGGGGCCACTTCACGGACCCGATCGCGCAGGTATTTATCGTCAAAGCAGTGTTCATCAATGCCGCCGATAAAGCCAAACGGATTGCGCGCCGCTTCCAGATACACCGGCGTTGCCCCGGCCTGGAATAACGCACCGTGGTGATTCGATTTGTGGTTATTGCGGTCAAACAGCACCAGGTCGCCGCGAGTCAGCAGCGCGTTGGTCACCACCTTATTCGCCGCCGAGGTACCGTTCAGCACAAACCAGGTTTTATCGGCATTAAACACTTTCGCCGCGAATTTCTGCGCGCGCTTGGCCGCTCCTTCGTGGATCAGCAAATCACCCAGTTTGACATCAGCATTGCACATATCGGCGCGGAAAAGGTTCTCGCCAAAAAAGTCATAGAACTGGCGACCGGCCGGATGCTTTTTAAAGAACTCACCGTGCTGATGGCCCGGACAGGCGAAGGTGCTATTGCCCATTTCGACGTACTGCGTCAGCGTGTCGAAGAACGGTGGCAGAAGATTCTCTTCATAGCGCGTGGCAGCGGTTTCGAGCTCCAGCCACTGCTGAACGCTGCCGCCGATAACTGCATCAACGCCTTCCGGTGCCTCTACGGGTTCTTCAGAAAACAGGAACACCGGCAGCTGAAAACCGGTGCGCTTCAGCAAGGTGAGAATGCCGCTGCGGCTGTCCGCCACGGTAATGACGACTGCCGCCACGTCGGTAAAATCGGTACTGTCCAGCGCCACCACGCCGCGGTGGCTGGATAGACGAGAAACCAGCTCGCGGCTGGCGGCAATGTGCAAAGATTTCATAAGCGCGACTACCCAAATCGGGAGAGTAAAAGGCCCGGATTCCGGTGCCCCGGGGGTGATAAGCAGAAAATTCGCGCAATAATTACACCTTTCGCCAGCAGGCGCAATATCAAATCAATATGCAAATTATTGCGCCGCCAACCGCGAAACGCGTAAATATTATGGGTATAAATTCACTAACCGCGCATAAAACATTGAAATCACGTCTGTGGGGTATAAACCCATGAGTGACACAAATGGTGAGAGTTTGCGCAGTCCGTCGCGAAACACATAAATTTCGTTGACGACGCGTGTCGAATTTAGTTTAATGCGCCCCGTTGCCCGGATAGCTCAGTCGGTAGAGCAGGGGATTGAAAATCCCCGTGTCCTTGGTTCGATTCCGAGTCCGGGCACCACTATTTAAAGAAACCAGCCTACGGGCTGGTTTTTTGCTTTCAGGGGTACGGACTCTCCATCGAACTCCGTTCGATTATTCGCCGCAAGCGGCTCACCCCTTCGGGGCCAGCGCGACAAGCGCGCTGTTCAACGCCTTCGGCATTAGTCCGAGTCCGGGCACCACTATTTAAAGAAACCAGCCTAAGGGCTGGTTTTTTGCTTTCTGGCATATGCCTCCATTCGAATATTCCCCCCCTGCGAGAAAATCTCATAGCCCACGTTAATGTCGGTACACACAATCCTGTTGTTGTCGTCTACACATTGCCAACACGCTGGCAGAAGTGGCTTAATCATAATCCTGACAGATAAGATAATCGAAACGACAACACAACATCAGGAGTCAACATGAGCTTACAGGCACAGGCGCTGGAATGGGGTCACGGTCCACGGACTTTCGAGGTTTTTCTGGAACCCACTTGCCCCTTTTCGGTGAAGGCGTTCAACAAACTCGACGCGCTGCTGGCCGCAGTTGGGGAAGATAACGTGACGGTGAAAATCCGTCTGCAATCGCAGCCGTGGCATATGTTTTCTGGGGTGATCGTTCGCTACATTCTGGCGGCGTCGACCTTACCGGACGGCAGAGCCGCGGCGAAAAAAGTGTTGCAGGCGGTGGCTGACCATCGTGAAGAATTTGAATTCACCGACCATTGCAGCGGCCCAAATATGCAAGCCACGCCGCAGGATATTGTTGATCGTCTTGAGCGTTACAGCGGTGTGAATGTGAGCGAGCCGTTTGCGGTGCCGGAATTGCAAACCGTCATCAAATGGCATTGCAAATATGCCCGTCAGAACGGCATCCACGTATCGCCAACCTTTATGGTGAATGGTCTGGTACAGCCGGATTTGGGCAGCGGGGATGACATTTCCGTGTGGGCCGCGCGGATAATGAGTTAGTCAGTGCGATGTGCCCGGCGGCGACGTCGCCTTGCCGGGCCTACAAAAAATCGATCACACGTTTTACGCTTAACCCACCACCAGCGTTTTCGCTTCCAGATACGCCTGCATTCCCCATTTGCCCATTTCACGGCCCAGGCCGGACTGTTTCACGCCGCCAAACGGGGCTTTAGGTTCATGGGCGAGGGTGTTGACCATCACGCGGCCGGACTCAATCTGCTGCGCGATACGCACGGCGCGTTCGGTATTACCGCCCAGCACCATCGCATTCAGACCATAATTCGTGTCGTTGGCAATCGCTATCGCGTCGGCGTCGTCTTCGTAAGGGATCATCACCAGCACCGGGCCAAAGATTTCCTCACGGGCGATGCGCATCTGGTTATGCCCGACAAACACCGTCGGCTTCACTCCCCAGCCTTGCTCCATGCACACCGGACGCCCTTCGCCGCCCACCAGCAATTTCGCGCCCTCTTCCACGCCCAGACGAATGTAGTCCTGCACGCGCTGCCACTGTTTGCGGCTGACCATCGGGCCGATTTCGGTATTATCATCACGCGGATCCCCGGACTGCACCTGGCCCACCGCATGGGCAAACGCCTGCTCAAACTCCGCCTGGCGGCTGCGCGGCACCAGAATACGCGTCCCGGCAATGCACGCCTGCCCACTGTTCATAAAGCCAGCCGCCAGCGCCAACGGAACGGCTTTTTCGATATCGGCATCATCAAGGATCACCGTCGGGGATTTCCCACCCAGCTCCAGCGTGACGCGCTTCAGCGATGCCGCGCTGCTTTCGACGATGTGTTTACCCACCGCCGTTGAGCCAGTGAAGGAGATTTTGGCGATATCCGGATGACGGTTAATGACGTCGCCCACCACTTCCCCGCGCCCGGTGATGATGTTAAACACGCCCGCCGGGATGTTCGCCTCGTGCAGCGCTTCGGTCACAATCTGCGTCTGCATGGCGCTCATTTCACTCGGTTTGATCACCGCCGTGCAGCCCGCGGCCATCGCCGTCGCCAGCTTGTTGCAGATAAACCCGGCATCGCTGTTCCACGGCGTAATCAGCCCCGCCACGCCGACCGGCGTCATGATCACCTGCGCGCTGCCCGCCTGTTCTACGAATGCAAATTCTTCCAGGGTTTCAATCGCCTGAGCGATAACGTCTGCCGGATATTGCGCCATCCAGCGGCCCCGTGACTGCGGTGCACCATATTCAGTCACAATGGCCTCGAGCAGCGCATCTTCACGGGCGGCGACGGCTTTGTGCATGCGTTTCAGGACCGCAATACGCTCGTCTTTGGTGGTGCGTGACCAGCCGGCAAAGGCAGCTTTCGCCGCGGTAATCGCACGTTCGGCGTCGACTTCGTCCGCCAGAAGCACGGTGCCAATCACTTCTTCGGTAGCCGGGTTGAACAGCTCAAAGCGCTCTTCGCCGTGCGGGGTTACAAATTCGCCGTTGATATAGATGTTGTCGATATGCTGCATGGTGTTCTCCACGTGTTCTGTTTTTCAGTGTGTGGAAGGAGTATAGAAACGGATGACCGCTCCGATAAGAGGGTCTATCCTGTACGGACTGTACTGAAAATCGGGATAATCTATGCATCGCAGTGGATTCACTGAGCTGGAAGTGGTGCTCGCCGTCGCGCACCGTCAGAGTTTTCGTGCCGCCGCGCGGGAACTGGGCATGTCGGCGACCGCCGTCAGTAACGCCGTCGCCGGGCTGGAAAGTCGCCTGAAAGTGCGTCTGTTTAACCGCTCGACGCGCAGCGTGGCGCTGACGCCTGCGGGCGAGCGCTATGTCGAGCGCATCGCGCCCGCGCTGGCGGAAATTCAGCGCGCATCGGAAGAGATCACCGCCGTGCCGGACACGCCAACCGGCACGTTGCGTATCAACGCCCCGCAGGAGAGTGTGTCGATGCTGTACGAGCCGTTGATTGAGGAATACCTACAACGTTATCCGCAAATGCGCCTGGAAATCACCAGCGAATCGCGGATGGTGGATATCGTGGCGGAAGGCTACGATGCAGGGATTCGACTCGAAGAATCCGTCCCGCAGGATATGATCGCCGTGTCGCTCACGCCGGACATTCGCATGTTAGTGGTCGCCACGCCAGCGTATCTGGCCGAACACGGCACGCCGCTGTCGCCGGACGATCTTCGCCAGCACCAGAGCGTCGGCATGCGCATGTCGCACGGCGGGATTTACCACTGGGAACTGGAGCGCCATCAGCAGAAATTCTCCGTCAACGTGCCGCCGCGCATCGTGCTCAATGAAATGCGTGCTATCCGCCGCGCCGCGCTGAGCGGGATCGGACTGGCGTTTATTTCGGATTTATTCGTGCAGGACGATATTGCCGCCGGGCGGCTGGTCAGCGTGATGACCGAGTGGTGTCAGCCGTTTGGCGGGTTACGTCTTTACTACCCCGGCAGACGTCACGTCCCGCCGGGGTTGAAAGCGTTTATCGATTTGGTACGCGAGATACGCGACAGAGCGCCTACACCTTAAACAGCCAACAGGCGGCGAAATGGCGCGGGGCGATCTCCTGCATCGGCGGTTCCTGCTGCTGACACACCGGCATCACATGCGGACAACGGCTGCAAAAACGGCAGCCGTTTATCTCTGCGGTGGGGCTGGGGATCTCGCCCTTCAGCCCCCCGTGTTCCAGATTCCGCACACGCGGATCGGGCTGCGGCACCGAGGCCAGCAGCGCGCGGGTATACGGGTGCGCCGGCTGCCGATACAGTTCCTCCGCATCCGCCACTTCCACCAGCTTGCCGAGGTACATCACGCCAATTCGGCTGGAGATGTGGCGCACCATCGACAAATCATGGGCGATAAACAGGTAGGTCAGCCCTAATTCCTGCTGCAAATCTTGCAGGATATTCACCACCTGCGCCTGCACCGAGACATCCAGCGCCGACAGCGGCTCATCGCACAGCACAAACTCCGGACGCACCGACAGCGCACGCGCGATGCTGATCCTTTGACGTTGACCGCCGCTGAACTCGTGCGGGAAACGTTGCAAATGCTCCTGCTTGAGTCCCACTTTGTACAACAGCTCTTCGGCGCGTTCGCGCTGCGCCTGTTTGTCGTAGCCATGAATTTGCATTGGTTCGGAGACCAGCTGCTGCACGGTCATACCGGGGTTCAACGAGGAATACGGGTCCTGAAAAATAGCCTGCATCCGGCGGCGTAGCGGTTTGAGGGTTTTCTCTGAGGCGTGGGCAATCTCCTGCCCGGCAAAAGAAATCTCGCCGGATGTGATATCAAACAGTCGCAGCATGGCACGTCCGAGGGTTGATTTACCGCAGCCGGATTCCCCCACCAGGCCGAAAGTCTCGCCCGGCATAATGTCGAAACTGACGCCGTCGACGGCTTTCACCTGACGGCCTTTGCGTAGCCAGCCGCCGTTCAGCGCGTAGTGTTTACGCAGGTCGCGAACGCGAATTAACGGTTCATGGCTCATGCCTGAATCTCCTTATCCTGCCACAGCCAGCACGCGGTGCGGTGGCCCTCAGCGTTCGAATAAAACGGCGGCGGCGTGGCGCATTGCGCCATTCTCTGCGGGCAGCGATCGGCAAACGGGCAGCCGGCTGGCGGGTGAAGTAACCCCGGCGGTGAGCCTTCAATCGGCGACAAACGGTGTTCCGGGTCATCGGCGCGCGGCAGCGATGCCAGCAGGCCGCGGGTGTACGGATGCAACGGCCGCCAGAAAATATCTTCGACGCTGCCCTCCTCCATCACTTGCCCGCCGTACATCACCACGACGCGGCTGCACACCTGCGCCACCACGCCCAGATCGTGCGTGACCAGCAAAATGGCGGTGCCGGTTTCCTGCTGGAGTGATTTCAATAGCCGCAGGATCTGCGCCTGAATGGTGACGTCCAGCGCGGTGGTCGGTTCGTCGGCAATCAACAGCTCCGGGTTGCAGGAGAGCGCGATGGCGATCATCACGCGCTGACGCATCCCGCCGCTGAATTCATGTGGATATTGGGAGAAACGACGATCGGCATCGGCGATCCCGACGCGGGTCAGCATGTCGATCGCGTTGGCTTTCGCCTCGCGCTTCGACAGACTTTTATTGCGGATCAGGATCTCCGTCATCTGGCGGCCAATGGTCAGCACCGGGTTCAGGGCGGTCATCGGATCCTGAAAGATCATCGCGATATCGTTCCCGCGAATTCTGCGCATCTGCTCCGGCGTTTTACGCGCCAGATCTTCGCCGCGAAAACGAATGCTGCCGCCGGTAATTTTGCCGTTGTTGCCGAGCAGTTGAATCACCGATTTACAGGTCACACTTTTGCCGCAGCCGGATTCTCCGACGATGCCAACCATTTCACCCGGCTTCAGCGCAAAACTCACGCCGCGCACCGAATGCACTTCGCCGTCACGGGTAAAAAACGACGTTCTCAGGTTATCGAGTTCCAGTAGGTTATGCATCGCGATTGGCTCCCGGCTCGAAGGCGGTACGGAACACGTCGCCCAGCACGTTAAAACTGAACACCGTCAGCAGGATAAGCACCCCGGGGAACATCGCCAGCCAGGTGGCTTCCCCAATGTACGATTGCGCGTTGTTGAGCATGCTGCCCCATGACGCTGCGGGCTGCTGCACGCCGAGCCCCAAAAAGCTCAGGGTCGATTCCATCAAAATCGCCGAAGCAATGTTGAGTGTCGCGGCAACGATAATGGTCGGCAGCACGCCAGGAATGATGTGTCGCGTAATAATGCGCAGCGGATGCTCACCGGATGCGCGAGCATAAAGCACGTATTCACGCTCTTTTACCGACAGCGTTTCGGCGCGGATCAGGCGCGACATGTTCATCCACGTCAACAGGCTGATAATCATGATGATATTGTCCACGCCTGGCTTCAGATAGGCGTTGAGCACCAGCAGCAGAAAGAACGCTGGAATAGCCAGCAGGATATCGACGGCGCGCATCATCATGTTGTCTATCCAGCCGCCAAAATAGCCGCTCACGGTGCCGACGACGGTGCCAATCAGGGTGGAAAACAGCATCACCATAAAGCCGACCATCAACGAAATCTGGCCGCCGTACAGGGCGCGGGTGAGGTAATCGCGACCGTATTCGTCGGTGCCGAACCAGTGCGCGGCATTGGGTGGCAGCAGGCGTGCGCCGAGCGACATCTGATCCGGTTCGTAAGGGCTGAACCCCGCAGCCAGCGCCGCGAGAATGAAAATAAAGAGCACCAAAATGGAGAACTGCGCCGGACGATTGCGGCGCAGCTGGTGACGTACGTTTTGCCAGCGTCTGCTCATCGGCGGTTACCTCTGGGTACGAATGCGGGGATCGGCGAAGCGATACAGCAGATCCGCCAGCAGGTTGCCGACGATCAGCATTAACGATGACAACAAAATGATCGCCATGATCAGCGGGTAATCGAGCGAGGAGATCGCCTGAATGCCCAGCAGCCCCATACCCGGCCACGAGAACACGCTTTCAGTGACGTACGCGCCCACCACCATTTCGCCAAACGACAGGCCAAACAGGGTGATGACCGGCAGCAGCACGTTTTTCATCACGTGGCGAAACAGAATGGTGCGATACGTTGCGCCATATGCCAGTTGGGTTTGCACGTAGTCCGCCGACAGCTGGCTAATGGTGTTGGAGCGCACGTAGCGCACGTAGGTCGACAAGTTGTAGAAGGTCAGCGCGATACACGGCAGCACGCCGTGGCGCACGACGTCGAGCCAGTTGTCTTCCACGCCGATCGTGCGCATCCCCATGCTCGGCAGCCAGTTGAGTTGCACCGCGAACACCGTAATCAGCAGAATGCCGAACCAGAAAATCGGCACCGAGATGCCGATATAAGCAAACAGATTGAGGAAATGATCGAGCCAGCGATGTTTAAACGCCCCGGCCAGCAGGCCGAGCGGCACCGCCAGCACGATCGCCAGCAATAGCGACGCGCCCATCAGGCCAAGCGTGGCGGGCATGCGTTCGACGATCATCTCCAGCACCGGGCGGTGATAAATCAGCGAGTAGCCCAAATCCCCCTGAAACAGGTTTTTCAGCCACAGGAAGTACTGCGTCACCAGCGGTTTATCCAGCCCGAGGCTGTGGCGGATACGCTCAATATCCTCCGGGGCCATGCGCGGCGTGATGTACGCCTGCACGGGATCGCCCGGCGCGAGTTTCACCAGTAAAAAAGCGACCAGCGAAATAAAGAAAAGCATCGGCAGCAGTTGCAGCAGCCGACGCGTTAGCATTGCGTTCACGACATTCCCTTCACAAAAAAGCCCCCAGCTTGGGTGACACCGTTTTTTTAAGGTTGTGATATTCGGGGCGACCGCCGGGTCTGGCCTCCCTCCGGAAACCAGATCCCGGCGTTTCCCCGTATGCATTGCCTGAGATAAACGGTGTCACCCTTGCGGGGGCTAACAGATTATTTTTGGTAGATTTTCGACAGATCCTGGAACATATACACCGGCTTCGGTTCAGCCTCTTTGGTGCCGGCAAAACGCTTGTCGACGGCCACGGTGGCGTTGGTATACGCAATCGGGTAGTAGGTCATGTCGTTCGCAACGGTCTGCTGGATTTGCTTGTAGATTTCACCGCGTTTGGCGGCATCGGTCTCAATAGATCCTTTATCCCACAGCGCATCGAACTGCGGATTTTTGTAATGCGCGTAGTTATAGGCTTCGTTGCTCATGAACAGCGATTTATAGCCGTCCGGCTCCGCGCCCATGATGTAACCCCCAAGGTTCAGCTCCCAATCCGTGCTCTTCATATCGAGGCTGCGCTGCGACATGGCGTTCGCATCCAGCGGCATCAGCTCAACGTTAATGCCTAACGCCTTCAGCTGCTGCTGGATATAGAGGCTCATGCTCTCCTGGGTTTTGTTGGTATTCACGTAGGCCAGACGCAGTTTGAGATTAGCCGGCGCACCGGAGGTTTTCAGCAGATCTTTGGCTTTTTGCAGGTCATATTTGTACTGTTCGACGTCGTCAGAATGGTACAGCGTATCCGGCGTCAGGAACGAGGTTGCCGGTTTGGCGTAGTCCTGAGAGGTAAACGCGGTGGTGACCAGGTCGTCTTTGTTGATGGCGTAGGCAATTGCCTGACGCAGCGCCTTACTCTTCATCACCGGCACGTTCTGGTTGAATGTCATGTACGCCAGACGCCCTTCCGGATACACCACAAAGTCGAATTTTCCGGTGTTTTTCAGGCGCGATACGTCCTGTGGATCGACCATCTTCATGTTGATCTCGCCATTTTGCAGCGCCAGGTTGGCGGAGTTGCTGTCTTTGGCGAAACGGTAGGTGACGGAATCAAGCTTCGCTTTGCCGTTCCAGTAATCGTCAAAACGCGTCAGAGCGTAATACTGGCCCGCGCGGTATTCCTTAAATTTGAACGGCCCGGAACCGACCGGCGCATCGTTTTTGCTGCTCTTTTCCAGGTCGCTTTCATTAGCGAAAACGTGCTGTGGAATCGGGTAAATTTGCACCAGGGTGCCCACAAACGCGGCGCTGACTTGCGGCAGGGTAAATTTCACCGTCAGGTCATCCACTTTCGAGACCTGCACTGGTTTGCCACCGAACATGAACATGCTGCGGAAGAAGCTGTGCTGCTTTTCGTCCAGCAGCTTGCTGAAGGTAAACACCACGTCATCGGCAGTCAGCGGCTGGCCATCCTGCCACTTCAGATTTGGCTTCAGCTTCAGGGTGTAACTCAGATTATCAGCGGAAGGCGTCAGGCTTTCCGCCAGACCCCACTCAATTTTTCCGTCGTTGTAGCTGTAGAGCGGCGCGTACAGCGCCTGCATGATGGTCAGCGTGGTGCGGTCGCTGGCGTAAATCGGGTTCACCGCCAGCGGATCGCCGGAGGTAATGCCAATAATCAGCGATCCGCCCTCTTTCGGCTCGGCATTCTGGTTGGCGGCGGGCGCGTTTACGGTGTCATTATTTTTTGCGTCGTCGCATCCAGCGAGACCTAAGGCCAGCGACATTATCGCGGCGGAGAAAACCAACTTACGCATGCTTTATTAACTCCTTGCCATCATTATTATTGTCTGCCTACGGGCGCAGTTCAGCGCGCATATTGGAGCGTTTCCCACACGATTTGAAATGCGATTTTCGCTTAAGCTTATATCCGTTCCGATCTCTATAAGATGTTTTTAAAATAAGCTGCTGAGTTCATCACGCTCTGATTGTTAAAGCTCTCCTTTATCACCTGCTACACTCCAGCTTTTGTTCCCCTAAATTATTCGAGTTGAAGGAAGGCGGCAAAAGAGCGAATTCCCAGGAGCTTACTTAAGTCAGTGACTGGGGTGAGAGAGTGCAGCCAACGCACCTGCGGCTCGAAGAATGACGGGGAAATACCTCAAACAACAGGGTGGTTTATCTATGTCTAAGAATGAATATCAGCCTCCGAAAGTCTGGGAGTGGAAGAAAAATAACGGCGGCGCGTTCGCCAATATCAACCGTCCGGTTTCTGGCCCGACGCACGAGAAAGCCCTACCGGTGGGCACGCACCCATTGCAGCTTTATTCACTGGGCACACCGAACGGGCAGAAAGTGACAATTATGCTCGAGGAGCTGTTGGCGCTCGGCGTGACGGGCGCGGAGTACGATGCATGGATGATCCGCATCGGCGACGGCGATCAGTTCTCCAGCGGCTTTGTCGATGTGAACCCGAACTCAAAAATTCCGGCGCTGAGCGATCATTCCGTTAATCCGTCGCTGCGCGTGTTTGAATCGGGTTCGATCCTGCTGTATCTGGCGGAAAAATTCGGCCACTTCCTGCCAAAAGATCCGGCGGGAAGAACCGAAGCGCTGAACTGGCTGTTCTGGCTGCAAGGTGCGGCCCCGCTGCTCGGCGGTGGATTTGGTCACTTCTATAACTACGCCCCGGTCAAAATTGAGTACGCCATCGACCGCTACGCCATGGAAGCCAAACGTCAGCTCGACGTGCTGGATAAACAGCTGGCGCGCAGTCGCTACGTGGCGGGCGAGGAGTACACCATTGCTGATATGGCAATCTGGCCGTGGTACGGCAACGTGGTGCTGGGCGCGGTGTACAACGCAGCGGAATTCCTCGACGCAGAGAGCTACAAAAACGTGCTGCGCTGGGCGCAGGACGTGGGCAATCGTCCGGCGGTGAAACGCGGGCGCATCGTCAACCGCGCGCAAGGCCCGCTGAACGAACAACTGCATGAGCGTCATTCGGCCAGCGATTTCGACACCAATACCGAAGATAAACGTCAGGGCTAAGCCCTTCCCGTCGACCGGGCGTCATTGCCCGGTCACTTTTTTCTCACTGTATATTTACACGCCAATACATTATTAGTATGAATATGTCTTCCTCCGGCATATGGCATCTACATGTCTGAAATCGCCCTGAAACAACAGATCCAGAATCTGAAGAAGCATAACGCCCGATTGCTGCGCATTGCTCGTGACGCGAAGAGTAAGCTCAGTGCTGCGCTCGACGGCACCGGGCTCTGTTTATGGCAGTTGGATATTCCCAGCGGGAAATTAATTATTTTCAACCGCCGCTGGGGCGCGATGCTTGGCTATCAGCCGAAAGCCCTGAGCGCCCATTTCGACGTGTGGCGGGAACACCTGCATCCAGAAGACCGGCAGCAGGTACTCGATGCGTTTTACAGTCATCTGGAAGGGAGAGCGCCCTATTACGAAGCCTTGCATCGGATGCTGCACAAAAACGGCACCGTCAGCTGGGTGTTAGATCGCGGGCGCGTGAGCGAGTGGGACGTTGACGGCAAACCGCTGAAGGTCACCGGCACCCACATCGACATGACCAAAGAAAAGCAGTACGAGGAACAGCTTTCCCTGCTCGCCAATCACGACCCGCTGACCGGGCTCGCCAATCGCCATGCGCTGTTAAAACACTTCGCACAGATGCAGCGCGACGACGCCATGTGCGTGGCGTTTATCGATCTGGATGATTTTAAAGCGGTAAACGACCGGTTCGGCCATCGCTGTGGTGACGAGTTGCTTATCCAGCTTAGCAGGCGACTGCGTGACGCCTGCCCGCCGGGCACCGTCGTCGGGCGGCTTGGGGGGGATGAGTTTGTGCTGCTGCTGCCGTTTTCGCTTAACAGCCTGCTTATCTGGAGCACCGCGCACAACTGTCTGCGCGCCACGTTGACGCCGTTCGAACTGGTCAGCGGCACCGCCTCGGTGGGCGCCTCTATCGGGATTAACGAAGTCCTACCCGACGACGATTTCAACGAGGCACTGCTGCGGGCCGATATCTCGATGTATCAGATAAAGCACACCGGAAAAAATGGCGCCGCCATTGGGCAGACGCTCATTTCATTCTCGGGCGAAGACGTACCGTTAGACGGCCTCGCTCGCCACCAAGCCGTGCCCCGCGGTCTCTGAGTTCGATAAGCGGAACTGCTGCACCGAACGTTGCAGCGCGTGGGTTTGCTGCTCCAGCGCTGACGCTGCCGCCGACACCTGTTCTACCAGCGAGGCGTTCTGCTGAGTGACGCTGTCCATTTGCGAAATCGCCACGCCAACCTGCGAAATGCCTTTGCTCTGCTCCGCCGACGCGCTGGCAATCTGCTTCATAATGGTGGTGACTTCCTGCACCGCGTTGAGAATCGCGTCCATCGTCTGACCGGTGTCATTCACCAGCCGCACGCCGCTTTCAATGCGCGCCACAGAATCCGTAATCAGCCCCTCAATTTCTTTTGCGGCACCCGCGCTGCGGCTTGCCAGATTACGCACTTCGCCTGCGACCACCGCAAAGCCTCGCCCCTGCTCGCCCGCACGCGCCGCTTCCACCGCCGCATTCAGCGCCAGAATGTTGGTCTGGAAAGCGATGCTGTTGATGACGGTAGTGATTTCGGCGATTTTCTTTGAGCTGTCGGCAATGCCGGACATGGTATCGACCACCGCGTTGACCAGCGATCCGCCTTTGCCTGCGGTTTGCGAGGCGACAACCGCCAACTGGCTCGCCTGCTGCGCGTTATCGGCATTGAGTTTTACGGTGGCGGTGAGCTGTTCCATGCTCGCCGCGGTCTCTTCGAGGGCTGACGCCTGCTCTTCAGTGCGTGACGAGAGGTCGTTGTTGCCGGAGGAAATCTCCGTCGCACCGCGCCAGATATTGTCGCTGCCGCTGCGAATGGTGCTGACCGCGTCGCGCAGACTGTCCTGCATGCCGTTCAGCAACGGCACCAGTTGTCCGACACAGTTGCGGCCAAACGCGGCCATCGGCTGGCTGAGATCACCCTGCGCCATCAGACGGAAATGCTGGCTCACGCGCGCCAGCGGTTTGACCAGCATCATCACCAGATAGCGGTCGGAGAACAACAGCAAAAGCAGGCCGGTTATGACCGCAGTGATAATCAGTGTGCGGGTGACGGACGTCAGATGATCGACCTCCACGCGGGTGTTATCGAGAGCGATGTTAGCGTGCACATTAAATTTCTCGGTGCTGGCACCGAACGCGCGGCTTAATGCGGGCGTGACGGTGTTCGCCTGCTGACGATATTCCTCCGCCGACCCCTGGACCGCGAGCTGCATTTGGCGAGACACGCCGTCATTGAGCAACGCCTGCCAGTTCGCCAGCGTCTGGGCTGACACCTGCGCGTCCATCGGGCCTGGAGACACCGCGTTGAGCGCGTCCAGCTTGCCGCGCATGTTATCCAGCGCCTGCTGCGCGGGAGCGAAATCCGGGTTGCCGCCTGCGGTTTTGGTTTCCATCGCCCGACTCAGGCGGGTGACAAAACGAAAATACTGATCGTTGCCCTGGCTCAACAGCGTCATCTGGGTGACGAGTTCGCGATCGACCGCGTTGCCCTGGACGACTTTTGATAAGGAATAGACGCTGTAAAGTCCGACGCCGGACCACAGCAACCCAAAGATCCCGAGGATGACCAGCATGACCATCCGAATGGTAAAGTTACGAAGCAAATGCATAAATTCTCCTGGCCGTTGCAAGGGTATTGTGACACGCGTCACAATCACCCTCGTTATCGGCAGATCCTTGAGAATTCCTAACGTTTTGTGATTATTTTTTTGTGAAACTTTTACATCAGATAGCGGTTGAACCATTCGAGGGTGCGTTTCCACGCCAACTCCGCTGCTGCCTGGTCATAGCGCGGGGTCGAATCATTGTGAAAACCGTGGTTAACGCCGGGATAAACGTAACCTTCATAGACCTTATCATTCGCCTTCAGCGCCTGTTCATAGGCGGGCCAGCCGTCCGTAATAGCTTTATCCAGCGCGGCGTAATGCAATAACAGCGGCGCCTTGATTTTCGGCACATCGCCAACCGGTGGCTGACGCCCGTAAAACGGCACCGCGCATGCCAGCTCCGGGTAGGCCACCGCCGCGGCGTTACAGACTCCGCCCCCGTAGCAAAAGCCGGTGATCCCGACTTTGCCCGTGGCCTGCGGATGCGTTGACATAAACTCAATGGCGGCGAAAAAGTCGTTCATCAATTTGGTGGGGTCGACCTGCTGCTGTAACGCGCGGCCTTCGTCATCGTTGCCCGGATAGCCACCCACCGACGTTAGCCCATCCGGCGCCAGTGCAATAAACCCGGCTTTGGCGACGCGTCGCGCCACATCCTCAATGTACGGATTCAGACCGCGATTCTCATGCACCACCACCACCGCAGGTAATTTTCCGCTCCCGCCCGTCGGCGTGACCAGATAGCCGCGCACTTTACCGTGTCCATTGGGCGACGGGTATTCGATGTATTCTGGTTTGATGGCCGGATCGGTAAATTCCACCTGCTCCGCCAGCGCGTAGTTGGGTTTGAGCAGGTTAAATAACGCCAACGCCGTAACGCCACCGACCGCATATTTCCCCGCCATTTGCAGGAATTCTCGCTTGGTGATTTTTCCGTGAGCGTAGTAATCGTAGTAATCCAGCAGTTCCTGTGGAAAGTCCTTCGCCGTCAGTCGGGTCATCGGGGTTCTCCCTTATCAATCGCCAGCAGTGTGATCGCCCGAACTTACCGGAACATTTTCAGGCGCTAGTATAGAAACGTCGTTTCAAAATATAGACCAGAAGGAGCTTTCATGTCCTGGCTCGCCAGTTCCGAACGTTATCAACAGATGCAGTATCGCTATTGTGGCAACAGCGGGTTGCAGCTTCCTGCGCTGTCGCTGGGGTTGTGGCACAGTTTTGGTCACATTCAGTCGCTCGATTCACAGCGCGACCTGCTGCGTAAAGCCTTTGATTTGGGCATGACCCATTTTGACCTCGCCAACAACTACGGGCCGCCGCCGGGCAGCGCCGAGGAGAACGTTGGTCGTCTGCTACGTGATGATTTCGCCGCCTATCGCGATGAGCTGATTATCTCGACTAAAGCGGGATACGACATGTGGCCCGGGCCTTACGGCTCCGGCGGCTCGCGCAAGTATTTGCTGGCGAGCCTCGACCAGAGTCTGAAGCGCATGGGTCTGGAGTACGTCGATATTTTCTATTCACACCGCGTGGATGAGAAAACGCCGATGGAAGAAACCGCCGCGGCGCTGGCTCAGGCGGTACAGAGCGGCAAGGCGCTGTATATCGGCATCTCGTCGTACTCCACCGAGCGCACCCAGCACATGGTGGATCTGCTGCGCGAGTGGAAAATCCCGCTGCTGATTCATCAGCCATCGTACAACTTGCTCAACCGCTGGGTGGATAACACCGGGCTGCTGGACACGCTGGAAAATAATGGCGTGGGCTGCATCGCCTTTACGCCGCTGGCGCAGGGTCTGCTGACGGGTAAATACCTGAACGGGATCCCGGACGGGTCGCGAATGCAGACCGAGGGTAAGAAAGCGCGCGGGCTGACGGAAACTATGCTCAGCGAGAGTAATTTGCAGAGCCTGCGACTGTTGCAGGAGATGGCGCAGTCACGCGGGCAAAGCATGGCGCAAATGGCGCTGAGCTGGCTGCTGAAGGACAACCGGGTGACGTCGGTGCTGATTGGCGCGAGCCGTCCGGAGCAGTTGGAAGAGAACGTTCTGGCGCTAAATAATCTGACCTTTACGCCGCAGGAGCTGGCGCAGATTGATCAGCACGTGGCGGACGGGCAGTTGAATCTTTGGCAGGCGTCATCGGATAAGTAACGCGGGATGCCTGTCATCCTGTGCGGTCTTTTCCCCTTCTCCCTTAAGGGAGAGGGCGGGGAGAGGGCATCAGGCTGCACGGAAGCCAATGCCCGGCCTACAAGTTCCCCCTACACTGCCAGCGGATCAACCTGTGGCCGCTGATAATCCGGCCACACCAGCGCCACCAGGTCCGGATAAGCATTTAAACTAAATTCCCTAAAACACTGCTGTAGATTCAACACGTCGAGGTCGCCACGTGGGACTTTTTCCCCGTTAAGACAGCGCTTTTTTATATTGTCGTAATATTTATACACTGCCGAATTGAGATCGCTGCAGCGCCGCTGGGCCTCAAATAAACCCGCAGTAGCATTTAATTCGGAGAGACTCATCCGCTTTATTGTGGCATGAAGAAAATCAATATATTCATGATTCACCCGCCAGTACCATACCGGTGTTATCGCATTCATAAGCATTGAAAAATGGTCTTCACCTTCTTCTTTACTCAGCAATTTCACCTGAACAGGCAGCGCTTTTTCTTCCACAACGTCGTTTTTAAACAAACCAGAGATAACTAAAAGAATAACAACCGTTAGCAATAGCAGGGCTATCACGAAATAGATAATACTGTTCATGGTTGGCTCCATTTTTTTTGATTTTAAATTTACACCATGATAATGTCAACGAACCTCACACCTTTATCGCCCTTATCCTGTTGAAACCAAAAGGACATCAGGCATGATACCCGAGTCGCTGATTCCGGCCCGCTTTCACATTTCCGGCGCAGAGCAAAATACCGACATAGCAGAAAATAGCGCTAATTTAACTCAGGGAAAGATTACCCTCGATAATATTACTGCAGATATATTCGCCGCGCCAGTTCGTCACGGTCAATCACGCAATATGCTGCTGGAAGAACGTGATCGCCATATTAAAGACCGACTGTTTCGAGCGGTTAAAATAGAAGCGTTCGCGCGCGTACTCAATGACCTGCAATGGGAAGGTGAATTAGACAGCCAGGAATTAAGTCAAATTATCAACGAATACACCGTTAAAATTAATGAAGCCGGGAACGAAATTTGGCTTAATTTGATTACGGGTGAAAAACCAGCCTCTCTTTTTTATGATTTTCAGGCCGAATAAAAATGAAAGAAGGTGAAGATAATAACGTCTATTTGACTTTGGGCGACAAAAACAGCGACGCTGTCATTCTGAAGCATAATCTTCAGGCACTAAAAAATGAAAAGAATGCGGTGATTGAAGAGACCGCCAAAGCGCTGGTGTCGATTCCCGCGGCGCTGGTGCGTATGAAGTGGCAGTATCGCCGGGAGATTTATGCCTTTCAGGTGAAAGAAGAGATCTACGGCGCGGCGCTGGCCGAAGTAATGACCCGTAATCCGCAGCTGAAAGAGAAGATCCTCGCGCATATTGAAGCCAGCTATCAACACATTCTGGCCCGCGAAATCGCCACCTTACGCCTGACGCGCAAACTCGCCGACGGCAACTGCCGTACCGCCAGCGTCAATATTGTGGCACCGGACGAAAACCTCACGACGCCCGCCGCCAAAAAAGCCTGATTACACCAGTCTGAAGACGGAAATCGCGGTCTTCAGCTCACCGGTTTGTCGCTGCTGCTGCTGCGCCACCTGCATGGTCTGCGCCACGTGCTGTAGGTTTTCTTGCACGCTGGCGTCAATGCTCGCAATGCTGCCGCCTATCTGCAAAATGGTGGCGCGCTGCTGGTCGCTCATCATCGCCAGCGCTTCCACCAGACTGTGCAGGCTCTCGATACTGCCAATCATCACCTGCATGGTCATCCCGGCCTGCTCCACCTGGTTCGATCCCCGCTGAGTGCTTTCCACCGAGGCGGCAATCAACTGGCGAATGTCCTTGGCGGCACTTTCACAGCGCAGCGCCAGGGTCCGGACTTCCGCCGCAACGACCGCGAAGCCTTTGCCATGCACGCCCGCTCGCGCGGCTTCGACCGAGGCGTTGAGCGAGAGAATGTTAGTCTGGAACGCGATACCGTCAATCAGTTCCAGAATGCCGTTGATACGCAGCGATTCATCCCGAATGTGCACCATCGACGCCATCGCCGCGCGGATGTTTTCCCCGCCCTGCTGCGCCACATCGCTGGCCTTGAGCGCCAGCCCTCTCGCCTCGCTGGCCATTTCGCTGGTTTGCGCTGCCACGCCCAGCAACTGCGACATCGCGCTGGCCGCCACCGCCAGCGACTGCGCCTGATTGTCGGTGCGCTCCGACAGCGCGGTATTGCGCTGCAACAACGTCTGCGCATCGTCGAGCAGCTGTGTCACACCGTGTGTCACCTGTTCAAGCGTGCTGCGCATGGTGCCTAAGGTCAGGCTGAACGTTCGGGCGAACGACGAGTGGCTGGCCTGCGCGTCCTGCGTCAACGTCAGAATGCCCGGTTCGCGGTTGATAACCGCCGCCAGTTTGGCCACTTCGCTGGCGGAGCGCGCATCCTGCTCCATCCGCAACGCCATCAGCACCAGAATGAGGGTTTGCGCCACCACGAAAATACCGTGGGTGATGACCATATGCAGCCCCGGCCCCATCGCAAATACCACGATGCCGAACAGACCGTCGGCCTGCAAATAGTTGAAGACCAGATGATGCAGGGCAATCACCGCCGCGCCCATCACCAGCGGTTTCCAGTCGCGCCAGGCGAGCAGCGCCGAGAGCAGCACGAACACGGAGAAATGGTACTCCGTTTCCCCGCCGCCAAGCTGGATAAGCAGCGCGGAAAAGGCCATCAGAATGAAGGCGAACAACAGCCGCGTTACCCGCTTGCCGGGCAACAGAATGCAGACCAGCGTGGCGATGGCCGCCAGCAGGCTGCCGGTGACGAACGCGACGCCGCTCTGCGCCGTGAGCAGGCCCATCATCAGGCAGATGGCCCACAGGATCCAGACCAGCCCGAGCATCAGGCGGTCGGCCCGCTGACGAATGGCAGTGAGTGAAATGAGGTCACGCGAAGGGGAAGCTGTGCTGAGTAAAGTCGCCAAGGCCATACTGGACTCCCATGCTGTGCAGGTGATGTTATGCCCCGTTTTCACGGCGCTTTTTTATGATGTTCCTGAATAAGCGTAGAGAGGTTTATCCCGCCTGCCAGTGGCGACCCACAAAAATGCGTGCGGCGTACAGATGAGAAAAAACAGAATATATCAGTAGGTTATCGATTTTACTTAAGGCATAAAAAAACCGGCGCGAGGCCGGTTCTTTCGTTAAGGGTTCCGCTTATTTTTTCGCGGCAGCGTGTTCTTCACCGACCAGGCCGATTTTCAGATATCCTGCCTGATGCAGGGTATCCATCACCTTCATCATCGTCTCGTAGTTTACGGTTTTATCCGCACGGAAGAAGATGGTGGTGTCTTTCTTGCCTTCGGTCAGGGTGTTGATCGCATTCACCATGGTGTCGTCGGTCACCGGATCGTTGCCGAGGAACATGGTGTTGTCTGCTTTCACCGACAGGTACACCGGTTTTTCCGGGCGCGGCTGCGGCTGGCTAGAGGACGCTGGCAGATTCACTTTCACATCAACGGTCGCCAGCGGAGCCGCCACCATGAAGATGATCAGCAGTACCAACATGACGTCGATAAACGGCGTCACGTTGATTTCATGCATTTCGCCGTTATCGTCCAGATTTTCGTTTAGACGCATTGCCATTGGCTATCACCCTACCCGTAATTTCTGGGCGGTACGCACCGGCTGAGCGCCGCTGTTATTGAGGTCGAGGTCACGGCTTTGCAGCAGCAGAACCTGCGCCGCCACATCACCGAGCAGCGCTTTGTGGCTGCCAATCATGCGGGCGAAAATGTTGTAGATAACCACCGCAGGGATGGCAGCGAACAGGCCGATAGCGGTCGCCAGCAGCGCTTCTGCGATACCCGGCGCAACAACGGCCAGGTTAGTGGTCTGGGTCTGGGCTATACCGATGAAGCTGTTCATGATGCCCCATACGGTGCCGAACAGGCCGATAAAGGGTGAAATCGCACCGATTGTTGCCAGATAACCGTTACCCCGGCCCATGTGACGACCGGCGGCAGCGACGCGGCGCTCCAGACGGAAACCGGTACGTTCTTTAATGCCTTCGTTATCTTCGGCACCTTCAGAAAGTTCCAGTTCGTTCTGCGCTTCGTTCAGCAACTGAAGGCTGAGGCTTTTCGCCGGGAATGCGGCGGCAATTTCGCTGGCCTGATTCAGAGAACGGGCTTCGCCAAGCTGCTGCTGCTCACGCTTAAGGCGGCGTTTTTGCGACAGCAGTTCGGTACTTTTGCTGAAGAAGATTGCCCAGGTGACAACCGATGCCAGAATCAGGCCAATCATGACCACCTTAACGACGATGTCGGCATGATGATACATACCCCAAACGGAGAGATCCGCCTGCATCAAATTATTACCCACTCTGTATCTCCAGGATCTAAATCACAAAATCTGCTCGTAATAATATCAAAACGCCGTCGAATTGATAGTCGTTCTCATTACTATTTACATATTGACGCAATCATCGCTAACTTTCATTGCGCTCACGCAGTAAAAAAGGGGCTTTGGTGGATTCTGGCAAAATTTTCTGCTTAATCGGTTCACATAAGGTACAACCCCAAACAATCATGTTAGTTTAGACGTCCAGACGTATAAAAACAGGTAGAAATAACATGTCCAAAAAGCAACTTGATACCGTGCTGGTGAATGCTGGCCGCAGTAAGAAATACACTCAAGGCTCGGTGAACAGTGTGATTCAGCGCGCGTCGTCCCTTGTTTTCGAGACCGTTGAAGCCAAAAAACAGGCCACTCGCAATCGCGCCAAGGGCGAGCTGTTTTATGGTCGACGCGGCACCCTGACCCATTTTTCTTTGCAGGAAGCGATGTGCGAACTGGAAGGCGGTGCCGGTTGCGCCCTGTTCCCGTGCGGCGCGGCGGCGGTTGCCAACACGATTCTGGCGTTTGTCGAACAGGGCGATCACGTGCTGATGACCAACAGCGCCTACGAACCGAGCCAGGATTTCTGCACCAAAATTCTGGCCAAACTCGGCGTCACCACCGGCTGGTTCGACCCGCTTATCGGCGCCGGTATCGCCGAGCTGATTCAACCCAATACCAAAGTGGTGTTCCTGGAATCCCCGGGTTCCGTGACCATGGAAGTGCATGACGTACCGGCCATTGTCAGCGCTGTGCGCAGCAAAGCGCCTGACGCTATCATCATGATCGATAACACCTGGGCCGCGGGCGTGCTGTTTAAAGCACTCGAATTTGATATCGATATTTCGATTCAGGCCGCGACTAAATACCTGATTGGCCATTCCGATGGCATGATTGGCACCGCCGTTTCCAATGCCCGTTGTTGGGATCAGCTGCGCGAAAACGCCTATCTGATGGGGCAAATGGTGGATGCCGATACCGCGTATATGACCAGCCGCGGCCTGCGTACGCTCGGCGTGCGTTTGCGTCAGCATCACGAAAGCAGCCTGAAAATTGCCGAATGGCTGGCTGAGCATCCACAAGTTGAACGCGTCAACCACCCGGCACTGCCGGGCAGTAAAGGTCATGCGTTCTGGAAACGAGACTTTACGGGCAGCAGCGGTTTGTTCTCATTCGTGCTCAAAAAGCGACTGAACGACAGCGAGCTGGCGGCGTATCTCGATAATTTCACGCTGTTCAGCATGGCCTACTCCTGGGGCGGCTTTGAGTCGCTGATCCTGCCGACGCAGCCAGAGCAACTGGCGAGCATTCGTCCCAACGGCAAGCCCGACTTCAACGGCACGCTGATTCGACTGCATATTGGTTTAGAGAATGTTGACGATCTTCTTGTGGATTTATCCGCCGGATTTGAACGCATCGTGTAAAGTGGCAACCTGATGGACACAATTTCAGACAGTCCCTGCAAAAACTGCCTGTATTGTTGCGCCTGGGATGAAGGCATCCCAGGCGATTCAGGAGTACAATACACTCAGAAAATGTCAGTCCACAGGAAAGTCCATGGTTGTTATCCAGGAGATTGCCGCCGCACTCTGGCAGCATGATTTTGCCGCGCTGGCGGATCCCCACGTGGTGGGTATTGTTTATTTGGTGATGTTTGCCACGCTGTTTTTAGAAAACGGCCTGCTGCCCGCGTCGTTCTTGCCGGGAGATAGCCTGTTGCTGCTCGCCGGCGCGCTGATCGCCAAAGGCGTGATGGATTTTGTGCCGACACTCGCCATTCTGACCGCCGCCGCCAGTCTCGGCTGCTGGCTGAGCTATATTCAGGGCCGCTGGCTGGGCAACACCAAAGTGGTGAAAGGCTGGCTGGCGCAGCTACCGGACAAATATCACGACCGCGCAACCTGCATGTTTGATCGCCACGGGCTGCTGGCGCTGCTCGCCGGGCGTTTCCTGGCATTCGTACGTACCCTGCTGCCAACGATGGCAGGCATTTCCGGTTTGTCTAACCGTCGTTTCCAGATTTTCAACTGGCTGAGCGCCGTGCTGTGGGTCGGTGTGGTGACGGGCTTTGGCTATGCGCTGAGCATGATCCCGTTTGTTAAACGTCACGAAGATCAGGTGATGACTTTCCTGATGATCCTGCCTATTTTCCTGCTGATTGTGGGTTTGCTGGGCACCGTTTTCGTGGTGATCAAGAAGAAATATTGTAGCGCCTGATTTGTCTCCCTCTCCCCTGCCCTCTCCCTCAGGGAGAGGGAGAAAGAACTACATCCCCTGCATTCCCCGAATACGCGCCGCATCTTCGCCCGGCGTAATCCCGAAGTAACGCTTAAACTCCCGACTAAACTGCGAAGGGCTTTCGTATCCCACCTTTATTGCCGCCGTACTGGCCTTCAGGCCGTCATGCACCATCATCATTCGCGCTTTATGCAGCCGATAAGATTTCAGATATTGCAGCGGCGAGGTGCTGGTCACTGACTTGAAGTTGTGATGAAACGCCGAAACGCTCATGTTGGCTTCCGCTGCTAGCTGGTCAACGCTCAGGTTTTCGGTGTATTGGCTCTCAATCCGTTTCAGTACCCTGCTAATCAGGCTGAAATGCGTCTGGCGGCTGACCAGCGCCAGCAGCGCCCCACCGCGTGGCCCCATCAGCACGTGATACAGCATTTCACGGATGATTTGTTTGCCGAGAATCCGCGCATCCATCGGGTGCTCCATTACGTCGAGCAGACGCTCGGCGGCGCAGAGAATTTCATCGGATAGCGTGGCGGAGTTAATCCCGCTGGCGGCCATCGACGGCTGGAACTGCTCGTCTTCACCGATGTCCATCAGCAGCTCCTGCAATTGCAGAATATCGACGTTCAGTCGCAGGCCGGCCAGCGGCACTTCCGGCGTGGCGAAGGTTTCGCATTCGAACGGCAACGGTACCGTCAACAGCAGGTATTCCGTGGCGTCATAGCGAAAAACGCGCTCGTTGATATGCCCTATTTTATGGCCGGAAAAGAGGAATACGATGCCCGGCTGGTACATCACCGGCGTTCGGGTGCCCGGCTGCGTACCGTACAACAAGCGAATATCAGGCAGCAGCGGAATAAGTTTTTCTTCATTACTTTTCAGCTGCTTAATTTTCTCCGTCAGCAGCAGACAGGTCTCTTCACGGTTCATTATTCGCGGTATCCGGGACGTATTTCGATGGATGTATTGTGGACAAGAATATTCATATTCTCCAGCACACAGGAGAAATGGGCAATACATAGGCAGGAATGTGCATTGAGACAAACAGCCTACAGGACCACAATACACTCCATCAGGTAGCCCCATCGCTGCCGTCTTTTTCACCTGCTATGAAGGGAAAACCTATGTTTAATTTCAACCTGCACACGCCTACTCGCATTTTGTTCGGTAAAGGCGCTATCACAGAACTGCGGGCGCAAATCCCGGCAGACGCTCGCGTCCTCGTCACCTACGGCGGCGGCAGTGTCAAAAAAACCGGCGTGCTGGACCAGGTCATGACCGCGCTGGACGGCCTCAACGTGCTGGAGTTTGGCGGTATCGAGCCAAACCCGTCTTATGAAACGCTGATGAACGCGGTGAAAATTGCCCGCGAAGAAAAAATCACCTTCCTGCTGGCGGTGGGCGGCGGTTCCGTTCTCGACGGCACCAAATTCATCGCGGCAGCCGCGCAATATACTGACGGCGTTGACCCGTGGGAAATCCTGCAAACCGGCGGCAGCAAAATTGAAAGTGCGCTCCCGATGGGCTCTGTGCTGACGCTGCCTGCGACCGGTTCTGAATCTAACATGGGCGCGGTGATTTCTCGTAAAACCACCGGCGACAAACAGGCATTCATGAACCCGCACGTGCAGCCGGTGTTCGCCATTCTGGATCCGGTTTACACCTACACCCTGCCACCGCGTCAGGTCGCAAACGGCGTGGTGGATGCCTTCATTCACACCGTTGAGCAGTACGTGACTTACCCGGTTAATGCCAAAATTCAGGACCGTTTCGCCGAAGGTATTCTGCTGACGCTGGTTGAAGAAGGCCCGAAAGCGCTGAAAGAGCCAGAAAACTACGACGTGCGTGCCAACGTGATGTGGGCGGCAACTCAGGCGTTGAATGGTCTGATTGGAGCGGGCGTACCGCAGGACTGGGCGACGCATATGCTCGGCCATGAACTGACCGCAATGCACGGTCTGGATCACGCCCAGACGCTGGCGGTTGTTCTGCCTGCTTTGTGGAATGAAAAACGCGACACCAAACGCGCCAAACTGCTGCAATACGCAGAACGCGTCTGGAACATTACCGAAGGTTCTGAAGATGCCCGCATTGATGCCGCTATTGCCGCAACTCGCGAGTTCTTCGAAGCGATGGGCGTACCAACACGCCTGTCCGGTTACGGTCTGGACGGCAGCTCTATCCCTGCGCTACTGAAAAAACTGGAAGAGCATGGCATGACGCAAATCGGTGAAAATCAGGACATTACTCTCGATGTGAGCCGTCGTATTTACGAAGCGGCACGCTAAGGGATTTCCGCTTAACCTTTCGTTTTCTCGTATTTCGTCCAGACTTAACGTTACTACTTCACCGGAGCGCTCACCGCGCTCTGGTGAATTTAACCGAGGGAGAAATGCAGCATGACACATCCAACCGTAATCAAACTCAACGACGGCAACATCATGCCGCAGCTGGGTCTCGGCGTGTGGAAAGCAAGCAACGAGGACGTCGTTACCGCCATTCATAAAGCGCTGGAGGTCGGCTATCGTTCTATTGATACTGCCGCCGCGTATAAAAATGAAGAGGGCGTGGGCACAGCGTTAGCCAGTGCTGGCGTCGCGCGCGATGAGCTGTTCATTACCACCAAGCTGTGGAATGACGATCAGAAACGCCCGGCGGAAGCGCTTCAGGAAAGTCTCGATAAACTGCAGCTCGATTTTGTCGATCTGTATCTGATGCACTGGCCGGTCCCGGCTATCGATCATTACGTTGAAGCCTGGCGTGGGATGATTGAACTGCAAAAGCAGGGTCTGGTGAAAAGCATCGGCGTGTGTAATTTTCAGGTGAACCACCTGCAGCGTCTGATTGATGAAACCGGCGTCTCGCCTGTCATCAACCAGATTGAACTTCATCCTCTGATGCAGCAGCGTCAATTGCATTCCTGGAACGCGACACACAAGATCCAGACCGAGTCGTGGAGCCCGCTGGCACAGGGCGGTGAAGGGGTTTTCGATCAGACTATTATTCGCCATCTGGCGGAGAAATACGGCAAGACGCCGGCGCAGATTGTGATTCGCTGGCATCTGGATAGCGGACTCGTTGTTATCCCGAAATCCGTTACGCCAACGCGCATTGCAGAAAACTTCGACGTGTGGGATTTCCGTCTGGATAAGGACGAACTGGGTGAGATTGCTAAGCTGGACCAAGGGAAACGGCTCGGGCCGGACCCGGATCAGTTCGGCGGTTAACGCCTTTTGTGGAGATGCCGGATGGCGCTAACGCTTATCCGGCCTACAACACCGTGCCCTTCTCCCTCTCCCTGTGGGAGAGGGTCGGGGTGAGGGCATCAGACCGCAATTAGCCTGACTTACGCTTCACATTCTTCTTCGCCGCTGGCGTCTGACGCTGATGCGCCACCGCCGTGTGCTTGGTCAATGCCGGACGCGTGTGACGGTTCTGTCGACGCGCTTCGCGCATTTCTTCCAGAGTCGGTGACGGCACCAGACATTCACGGCGTCCGCCAATCAAATGCTTTTTACCCATCGCTTCCAGCGCCAGACGAATCATCGGCCAGTTCGCCGGATCGTGATAGCGCAGCAGCGCTTTGTGCAGTCGACGCTGTTTGTCTCCCTTCGGCACCACGATATCTTCACTCTTATAACCGATCTTACCCAGCGGGTTTTTGCCGGTGTAATACATGGTGGTCGAGTTGGCGAGCGGCGACGGGTAGAAGTTCTGTACCTGATCGAGACGGAAGCGGTTCTTCTTCAGCCACAGCGCCAGGTTAACCATGTCTTCATCAGTGGTGCCCGGGTGCGCAGAGATGAAGTATGGGATCAGATACTGCTCTTTCCCTGCCTGTTTCGAATAGGTGTCAAACAGCTCTTTAAAGCGGTCATAACTTCCCATTCCAGGCTTCATCATCTTCGACAGCGGGCCTTCTTCGGTATGTTCTGGCGCAATCTTCAGATAACCGCCAACGTGATGGGTTGCCAGCTCCTTGATGTAGCGCGGATCTTCCACCGCGATGTCATAACGCACGCCGGAAGCAATAAGGATCTTTTTGACGCCGTCCAGCTCGCGGGCGCGGCGATACAGATTGATCGTCGGCTCGTGGTTGGTGTCCATGTGCTTACAGATATCCGGGTAAACGCAGGACAAGCGGCGACAGGTCTGCTCGGCGCGCGGTGATTTGCAGCGCAGCATGTACATGTTGGCGGTTGGGCCACCAAGATCGGAAATAATGCCGGTAAAGCCAGGGACTGTGTCGCGAATGGCTTCGATCTCGTTGATGATCGAATCTTCTGAACGGCTCTGAATAATGCGGCCTTCGTGCTCGGTTATCGAACAGAATGAACAGCCGCCGAAGCAGCCGCGCATGATGTTGATCGAGAAGCGTATCATTTCGTAAGCGGGGATGCGGCTGTCGCCGTACGCCGGATGCGGGATTCGCTGGTATGGCAACGCAAACACGCTGTCCATCTCTTCGGTGGAAAGCGGAATCGCCGGTGGGTTCAGCCAAATGTAGCGATCGCCATGTTTCTGCATCAGCGCGCGGGCGCAGCCCGGGTTAGTTTCATGATGCAGAATACGTGAGGCGTGCGCATACAGCACTTTGTCGCCCTTCACTTTCTCGTAAGAAGGCAGCAGCACATAGGTTTTTTCCCACGGCTTTGGCTTCGGCGGTTGTACGGTAATGGCTTTGGCTTCTGCCTTTTTCGGCGCAACCGGTTTGTTGTCGGCGCACGGCAGATCTTCACCGTAAGGATGCGGGATCGGGTCGATTTTGCCCGGCGTATCGAGGCGGGTGGAATCCACGCCGCTCCAGCCTGGCAGAGCCTCTTTCACCATGATCGCGGTGTTACGCACATCGCGAATATCAGACACCTGCTCGCCCATTGAGAGGCGATGCGCAACTTCCACCAGCGGTCGCTCACCGTTGCCGAAAATCAGCATGTCAGCTTTGGAATCCACCAGCACTGAACGACGAACGGTATCAGACCAGTAATCGTAATGCGCGGAGCGGCGCAGGCTCGCCTCGATCCCGCCGAGGATAACCGGTACGTCTTTCCAGGCTTCTTTACAGCGTTGGGTGTAAACCAGCGTGGCACGATCCGGGCGTTTGCCCGCGACGTTGTCTGGCGTATAGGCATCATCGTGACGCAGTTTACGGTCGGCGGTGTAGCGGTTAATCATGGAATCCATGTTGCCCGCGGTGACGCCAAAGAACAGATTCGGTTTGCCCAGACGCATGAAGTCGTCTTTGCTGTTCCAGTCGGGCTGGGCGATGATCCCCACGCGGAAGCCCTGAGCTTCCAGCATGCGTCCGCAGATCGCCATCCCGAAGCTCGGGTGATCGACGTACGCATCGCCCGTCACCATGATGATGTCGCAGCTATCCCAGCCAAGTTGATCCATCTCTTCCCGAGACATCGGTAAAAATGGCGCTGGGCCAAAACAGGCCGCCCAATACTGCGGCCAGGAGAAGAGATCGCGATCCGGTTGGATCAGGGAAATTGCGCTCATAGTGCTTCCGGGTGGTTAAAAAGGGTGCAAAAGGCGGGGATTATACGCTGAATAGTGTCAGAAAATGAAGGGGAACTTCAGTGCGAGGCACGGTTGGTTAATGCTTATCCCCTCACCCTAACCCTCTCCCCTTTGGGGCGAGGGGACTTTCTTTTCTCCCTCTCCCTTTTAGGGAGAGGGGCGGGGTGAGGGGTGAGGATTGAGCCTTACGGCGCAGGATTCACCAGCATCTGACCAATTGACCCACGGTCCGCGAGTTCCAGCGTCTGGCTGGCAAACTGGAATGGGAAGTGTGGCCAGGACGGCTGGCCGTAATACACCAGCAGTTCAACCTGACCATCTACCCACACCGTGTCTTTCCAGCCGCGATCTTCCGGGAACGGCATCGCGCCGTTGACGTTGCGGATCTGGAACATCACCCCTTCAATATGGAACGACTGCGGGCTGTCGGCGCGAAGCGTCCAGCGCTCCCACGATCCCTGCTGGGCCGTGACATCAATGCGCTGCGGATCCCACAGCTGACCGTTGATGCCCGGATCGTCACCCAGCGTAAAATCGCGGCTGCGGATCGGCGTGCCGGTCATGATCTCCTCCGGCAGCAGGCGCATCGGCAGGCTGTCAGTGACCAGCGGCAACAGGCCCGTCGGACGCAGCGTCAGTACCAGGGTCGAAATCAGAATGCTCGATGGCTCGAAGAAGCCGCGAATGCGGTCCACAATGCCCGCCGCTTCACCGCAGGTGATCGACACTTCATCCCCGTTGGTCATATCGACCAGAATTTCACGGCGCTCACCCGGGGCCAGTGAAAGTTGCTTCACAGAAACCGGCGCAGGCAGGAAGCCCTGGTCGCCAGAAATCACGTGCAATGCGCGACCATCACTCATTTGCAGCAGATAACGGCGAGAGTTAGAGGCATTCAGCAAGCGCAAACGCACCCAACCCCGCGACACTTCAACGTACGGGCTTTGCGCGCCGTTAACCATCAGGGTATCGCCCACAAAGCCGCCGCTTCCTGGCTCGCTGTATTCCGCCGCACCGAAATTATCGAGACGCTTGTCCTGAATAATCACCGGGAAATCGTCTACGCCGTAGTGGTTCGGGATAGGTAAGGATTTACTCACTTCATCTTCGACCAGCCACATGCCTGCGAGGCCATTGTAAACCTGCTCAGCCGTATGGTTCGGGGTGTTGGCCTGATACCACAAGGTAGCGGCGTTCTGTCGAATCGGCAGGACTGGCGCCCAATCCGCATTCGGCGACATCATGCGCGCTGCGCCGCCCATCAACGGGCCTGGCACCTGCAGACCACGAATGGTCATCGCCACGTTTTCCGTCAGGCGGTTACTGTAAATCAGTTTGACGTCATCGCCATTCCACACGCGGATTGTCGGCCCGAGATAGCGTCCGTTGATGCCCCAGACCGGCGCACGCGTGCCCTGGGTAAAAGACCAGTGCGCACGTTGCAAGGTTAAAAACAGTGGCTGTCCACGACGGGATTCAAGCAGAGGAGGAACTGGCAACGCCGGCTGCTGGCCTGCCGCGTTTGCCCTCAGTGGCACTGCGCCAGCACAAAGCGCAACTCCTGATGCCTGAATAAATTGACGCCGACTGAGTGACATATTAACTCCATGAAACTGACTATAAAACAGAGGGAAACCGTTCCCAAACAGTGGTCACTTGCGACTACGCCATGTCGTAAAAGGCATGGCGGCTCGCCGTGACGCTTATTTTTTCTTTTTCGCCGCTTCGCGTTCGGCAACTTCCAGATCGAGCTCGGCGATTTTCGCCTTCATGATTTCACGACAATGTGTTGCCAGTTCACGCACCTGATCCTTGCCGTAGCCGCTGGTATCAATCGGCGGCAGCATTTCGACGATAACCAGACCGTTATTAATACGGTTCAGGTTAATTTTATTCGACGTATTGGAAACACACACCGGAATAATTGGGACGCCAGCGGCAATTGCGGCATGGAACGCACCGGTTTTAAACGGCAGCAGGCCGCGGCCACGGCTGCGGGTGCCTTCCGGGAACATCCAGAACGAAATCTTACGTTTCTGGAAAGCGTTAACCACTTCGGCAATCGTCGTGTGTGCTTTTGAGCGGTTATTACGGTCGATCAGCAGGTTGCCGGTCAGCCAGTACAGCAGGCCAAAAAACGGAACCCATAACAGGCTTTTCTTTCCGACGGTAACCGTCGGCGGAATAACGATACTCGCCGCCGTCACCATGTCGTAGTTATTTTGATGGTTGCCGATATAAATGGCATTGCCAAAGTTTTCATACCCTTCCGGCAGACGTCTTTCGACTTTCAGGCCAAAAACCGGGGCCAGTCGGCTAAACAAATGGCCGAACGTCGCAACGTGCTTCGGATTACGTGGGCTAAACAGACAATAAACACAGCCAAGAATGCATACCAGAATGCAATAAATGACAACGATGATTGCGCGAAAAATCAATAGCATAGCTACCTCTGAAATCCTGGCCGCTTAGAATTATATACCGGTCAGGGGATGTGACTTGCAGAACCCTTAATAGGGTATTGTTAATCGCAACGCACGAATTAACAACGGTTTGCCGCAAATTTTACAGCCCCTTCCAGAGAGAAGGGGCAACGGGATTACTCTTCGCTGTCGCCCGCGCTTGGGCTGGCACGCAGTGGAGAATCAATGTCGATTCGGTCGATTTTTTGCAGGCCGCGCATCAGCGTGCCGCGACGACCGCGTTCGCCAGTGACTTTCTGCAGTTCTTCCGGACGCAGTTTGATTTTCCGTTTACCAACGTGAATGGTCAGCGTGCTCTGCGGTGGCAGGATGTAGAGATGCGCCAGGCCATCAGCACCCTTCGCCGCGTCTGCGGACGGAATACCGATGATCTTATTGCCCTTGCCTTTCGACAACTGTGGCAAATCGCTCAGTGGGAACATCAACATACGGCCCGCCTGGGTAATCGCCAGCAGCATGTCGGACTCGTCCTCAATCACCAGCGGCGGCATGACCTGCGCATTGTCTGGCAACGTGATGAGTGCTTTGCCTGCGCGGTTCCGTGCCACTAAATCGCTGAAGGTACAGACGAAACCGTAACCGGCGTCGGACGCCATCAGCAGTTTTTGATCGTCGTTTTCCATCAGCATGTGGTTGACGGTCGCACCCGGCGGCAACGTCAGCTTGCCGGTCAGCGGCTCGCCCTGCCCGCGCGCAGACGGCATCGAAATAGGATCGACGGCGTAGCTGCGTCCGGTGGTATCGATAAACACCACCGGCTGGTTGCTCTTGCCCTTCGCTGACGCTTTCCAGCTGTCGCCCGCTTTGTAGCTCAGTCCTTTCGCATCGATGTCATGGCCTTTGGCGCTACGCACCCAGCCGCTCTGCGACAGCACAATCGTGACCGGCTCAGACGGCAGCATGTCGTGTTCGTTCATGGCCTTCGCTTCTTCGCGCTCGCGCAGCGGAGAACGGCGATCGTCGCCAAACGCTTCGGCATCAGCCTGCAGCTCTTTCTTCAGCAGGTTGCTCATCTTGCGCTCGGACGCAAGGATCGACTGAATGTGATCGCGCTCTTTTTCGAGGTCGTTCTGCTCACCACGAATTTTCACCTCTTCGAGCTTGGCGAGGTGGCGCAATTTCAATTCGAGGATCGCTTCAGCCTGGGTTTCGCTGATGCCAAAACGCGACATCAGCGCTGGTTTCGGCTCATCCTCATGACGAATGATTTCGATCACTTCGTCGATATTGAGGAACGCCACCAGCAAACCTTCGAGGATATGCAGGCGCTTGAGCACTTTCTCCAGACGGTAGTTCAGACGGCGGCTGACGGTATCGCGGCGGAAGGCCAGCCACTCGGTGAGGATCTCCAGCAGGTTTTTCACCTGCGGACGGTTATCCAGACCGATCATGTTCATGTTAATGCGGTAGCTTTTTTCCAGATCGGTGGTAGCAAACAGGTGGTTCATCACCTGCTCCATATCCACACGGTTGGAGCGCGGCACAATCACCAGACGGGTCGGGTTTTCGTGGTCGGATTCGTCGCGGAGGTCGTCGACCATCGGCAGTTTTTTATTGCGCATCTGGCTGGCGATTTGCTCGAGCACGCGCGCGCCGGATACCTGATGCGGCAGCGCGGTAATCACCACCGCACCGTCTTCTTTTTTCCACACCGCACGCATACGCACGGAACCGCGGCCAGTTTGGTAAATTTTACGGATGTCGGCGCGAGGCGTGATGATTTCCGCTTCTGTCGGGTAATCCGGGCCCTGTACGATATCGAGCAGTTGGTCGAGGGTGGTTTTCGGCTGTTCAATCAGCGTCATCGCCGCTTTCGCCACTTCACGGACGTTGTGCGGCGGAATATCCGTCGCCATTCCCACCGCAATCCCGGTGGTACCGTTCAGCAGAATATTCGGCAGACGCGCAGGTAACATGCGCGGCTCTAGCAGAGTGCCATCGAAGTTTGGTAGCCAGTCAACGGTGCCCTGCCCCAGCTCGCCCAGCAGCACTTCGGCATACTTCGACAGACGGGATTCGGTATAACGCATGGCGGCGAAGGACTTCGGATCGTCCGGCGCACCCCAGTTCCCTTGGCCGTCGACCAGCGGATAACGATAGGAGAACGGCTGTGCCATCAGCACCATCGCTTCATAACAGGCGCTGTCGCCGTGCGGGTGGTATTTACCCAGCACGTCACCGACTGTACGGGCGGATTTCTTGAATTTGGCGCTGGCGCTTAGCCCCAGCTCTGACATTGCGTAAACAATGCGGCGCTGTACCGGTTTCAGGCCGTCGCCGATAAACGGCAACGCGCGGTCCATGATGACGTACATGGAGTAGTCAAGGTACGCTTTTTCCGTAAACTCATGTAGCGCAAGGCGCTCTGCCATATCGCTCATTAACTGTGATTCCTCAACGATTTCGCCCGGCCATAAAGGGGGCAATATTGCCGCAGATAGTACCTTATCTGGCGCGCTGAGTCACAGGGGATAAGCAGTTTTGCCGCCACGGATGCGGCGGCACGGGCGTTACTTGCTGACTTTGTTGACCTGCTTCACGTCGATTTCGACAGAGTTCCAGTCTTTATCGACTTCACCCTGAATTTCCACCATGTCCTGCGGGGTGACGGTCACGCCGTTCCAGCGTTTGTGGTCGATATCCACGTTCACCGTACCCGTGGCATCTTTGAAGGTGTAAAGGTCGTCGGAAATGCGCTCTACGATATTCCCGCGCAGCGTCACCCACGCATCGTCGCGCATGGATTTGGCTTTTTCGACGGTAGTGACGCTACCGTTTGGCCCGATAAATCCGCCGTTCTGGCTGGTCTGGGTCGCTGTAGGCGCTGCACCTGGACCCGAAAAACCGCCCTGAGTATTCGCCGCAAACACCGGGGCTGACATCAAGGCCACAATGGCCGCCATCGCTAATGTCTTTTTCATCGCAAACTCTCCTTTTGAGTGGACTCTGAGCACCATTAAACAGGGTAAAACTTAACGACTTCTTAAGACGCAAAAAGATTATTTTTTGCTGTACAGCACCGCTTCGCGCGGGTTTACTGGCGTTTAATGTCGGTTAAAACGGGGCGAAAGGATGCGAATTTTACTGGTAGAAGACGATAAGCTGATTGGCGATGGTCTGAAGGCCGGGCTGGTCAAAATGGGCTTTGCGCTCGACTGGTTTACGCGTGGCGAAGACGGCAAAGCGGCGCTGTTTACCGCGCCGTATGACGCGGTGATCCTCGATTTGACGCTGCCGGGCATCGACGGACTGGAAATCCTGCGTGAATGGCGCGCCGACGGACGCAAAGAACCGGTGCTGATCCTCACCGCTCGCGACGCGCTCGCCCAGCGCGTAGAAGGCCTGCGAGCAGGTGCCGACGATTACCTGTGCAAACCGTTCGCCCTGATTGAAGTCGCCGCCCGGCTAGAGGCGCTGATTCGTCGCGTACACGGCCAGGCCAGCAACGCCCTGTGTCACGGCGCGGTGACGCTCAACCCCGACAGTCTGACTGCGTTCCTGAACGACGAACCGCTGACGCTCAAACCGAAAGAGTTCGCGCTATTGGAACTGCTGATGCGCAACGCCGGGCGCGTTCTGCCACGCAAACTCATCGAAGAAAAACTGTATAACTGGGACGACGATGTCTCCAGCAACGCCGTGGAAGTTCACGTCCACCATTTGCGTCGTAAGCTCGGCACCCCGTTTATCCGCACGGTACACGGTATCGGCTATACCCTGGGCGGACAATAAATGAGATTTCTGCGCCACATGAGTCTGCGTCTGCGCCTGACGCTGCTGTTTATCGTGCTGACGCTGGTGGCCTGGAGCTGCGCCAGCTTTATCGCCTGGCAGCAAACCACCGATAAGCTCGACAAACTGTTTGATACCCAGCAAATGCTGTTCGCCAAACGCCTGAGCGCGATGGATTTCAACGAACTGCACGTCACCTCGCCCCAACTGCGTACCAAAAAGAAAATTAAGCACGGACATCTCGACGACGACGCGCTGGCGTTCGCCATTTATACCATCGACGGACGGATGGTGTTGAACGACGGCGATAACGGGCAGGACATTCCCTACCACTATCGCCGCGAAGGTTTCGACGATGGCCGCATTAATAATGACGACGACGAATGGCGTTTATTGTGGATAACCACCGCCGATGAAAAATACCGGATCGTGGTCGGCCAGGAGTGGGATTACCGTCAGGAAATGGCACTGGAAATCATCACCTCACAGCTTGCGCCGTGGCTGGTGGCGCTGCCGCTGATGGTGCTGTTGCTGATTCTGCTGCTCAGCCGCGAACTTGCGCCGTTGAAAAAACTGACCCGCACCTTGCGCAGCCGCACGCCGGGCTCCGATGAACAACTCGATACCACCGGCGTGCCGGGGGAAGTCCGTCCGCTGGTCGATGCCCTGAACCAGTTGTTTAACCGCTCGCATGAAATGATTATCCGCGAGCGGCGTTTTACCTCCGATGCCGCCCACGAACTGCGCAGCCCACTCACCGCCCTGAAGGTGCAAACGGAAGTGGCGCAGATGTCGATGGATGATCCGCTGAGCCGGGAGAAAGCGCTGTCACAGCTACATTTTGGCATCGACAGGGCCACGCGTCTGGTTGAACAATTGCTCACGCTTTCGCGCCTGGATTCCCTCGCCGGGCTGGATGATGTCGAGCAGATTTCGTTGGCCGACCTGCTGCAATCGGCGGTGATGGATATTTACCACCCGGCGCACCAGGCGGGCATAGAGCTGCGTCTGCATGTGAATGCGCCTGACGTGACGCGCAAAGGCCAGGCGTTATTGTTAAGCCTGCTGGTGCGTAACCTGCTGGATAACGCCGTGCGTTACAGCCCGCGCGGCAGCACGGTCGATGTGACGCTCGACGCCCATGATTTTACCGTGCGTGATAACGGGCCGGGGATCAGCGCCGATGCCCTCGCCCGCATTGGCGAGCGTTTCTATCGCCCGCCAGGACAGGATGAACCCGGCAGCGGCCTCGGGTTATCCATTGTGCAGCGCATCGCCGCCCTGCATCAGATGACCGTTGTTTTCAGCAATGCACCGGAAGGGGGATTCGTCGCCCGCGTCAGCTGGTGACGGCATTATTGCTAAAAAAGCAAAAGACTTTGCACATTTTGCTAATTTTATCGTCTCGTTGCCGGGGTTACACTATCGGCAAACTTCCTTTCTAAGGCATTACGATGAGCAATATCCTGATTATCAACGGCGGTAAAAAATTCGGTCACTCCAACGGCCAGCTGAACGACACCATGACCGAGGTCGCGGATGGTTTCCTGCGCGACGCCGGGCATGAAGTCCGAGTTGTACGCGCCGACAGCGATTACGACGTGAAAGCGGAAGTACAAAACTTCCTGTGGGCCGATACCATTATCTGGCAGATGCCTGGCTGGTGGATGGGCGCGCCATGGACCGTCAAAAAATACATCGACGACGTGTTCACCGAAGGCCACGGTTCCCTGTACGCCAGCGACGGTCGTACCCGTTCTGACGCCAGCAAAAAATACGGCTCCGGCGGCCTGATTCAGGGCAAAACCTACATGCTGTCCCTGACCTGGAACGCGCCGATGGAAGCGTTCACTGAGAAAGATCAGTTCTTCCACGGCGTCGGTGTGGACGGGGCTTACCTGCCGTTCCACAAAGCCAACCAGTTCCTGGGGATGGACGCGCTGCCGACTTTTATCGCCAATGACGTGATCAAAATGCCTGACGTGCCGCGCTATGTCGCAGAATATCGCAAGCATCTTGCCGAGATTTTTGGTTAACTGACCGTCTGCATAAAAAGGAGTACGACTATCATGTTAACTGTTATTGCTGAGATCCGTACCCGTCCTGGCCAGCATCACCGTCAGGCCGTCCTGGACGAGTTCGCGAAAATTATCCCCACCGTGCTGAAAGAAGAAGGCTGCCACGGCTACGCGCCAATGGTCGACAACGCCGCAGGCGTGAGCTTCCAGGCCACTGCGCCAGACTCCATCATCATGGTTGAGCTGTGGGAAACCGTGGCGCATCTCGAAGCGCATCTGCAAACTCCGCATATGAAAACGTGGAGCGAAGCCGTCAAAGGCGACGTGCTGGAAAGTCACATCCGCATTCTGGAACCTGCGCTGTAATTTCCCCCGCATAAAATTTAAAAGCCGGATAACGCAGGGTTAGCGTTATCCGGCTTTTTTGTTTGTGTTTTGCATAAAGTAAAAAGGTGGCTATTTTTTGCACAACAGCAACGCCGTTTTGTTTATATCAAATAAAGGCATCCATCTTGACTAATCAATATAAAAAGTAGGTGTTTTTTAACCGGTTGATTTTAATGAATTAAAACATGGCTCACAGGATTGCATCAATAATAGCCGTGGGGCATATATAAATAGCACAATAACTAAATTATAATTCTTTAACATCCGGTTGTTATACGAGGTCAGAATGCGGTTAATTGTCATGCTGTTTAGCTTTGTGCTCTCCACACAGGTCTGGGCGGGCGAACTTACCAAACCTGCCGGTAAAGTCCTTTTAACGCTGTCTGGTCATATCGAAAATACAAATGAAGGTGGAAAAGCCGTTTTTGATCTCGCCAGCCTTGAGAAACTGGGTATGGTCAGCTTTCAGACCACGTCACCCTGGTATGATGGCCGTACAACTTTTACGGGTATTCCACTGCAAAAGCTGATGGATTATGTCGGGGCGAAAGGTTCGGTTGTTAAGGTCACTGCGCTCAATGACTACACCACCGAGATCCCTCTCAATGATTTTAAGAAATACAACGTTATCCTTGCGTTAAAAGTCAACGGAGAATATATGCGCATCCGTGATAAAGGCCCGTTATTTGTTGTTTACCCTTATGACAGCATCCCTGAATTGAATAATCAGATTTATTATTCAAGGTCAGCCTGGCAGGTCAGCAGAATGACTATTGAGTAGGGGTCTGAAGACCAACATGAACAGAATTCTGGCTGGCATCATTTTTTTCCTTTTTATATCGACCGCGTATATCTCTTTTCTTGTGCATGAAAGGCAGCAAGAGCTGCAAAAACTGACTCACTACGCCGCTTCGTGGTCTGCTGCACAGATGGTTTCAGAATATTACCGGTTCGAATCGTTACTGGGTCTTTACACTATCGATGAGACGATGACGCTGGATGATGTGCGCATGCGTCTCGACATTATGCTCAGCCAGAGTGATTTAATGAAAGAAGGTGATCTGCGCAATTACATAGAAAGTAATAAATCCCATCTGGCACTGGCTCTACAGCTTGAAAAGACACTGGAGTATCTGGATATTCATCTTGAGAAAATGAACCGCTCAGAGCTCCAGGCATACCTGAAAAAAATGCAGACGCTTGATGCGCAACTGGGCCGTCTGTCGTCCAGCGCGTTAGACAAAGACATTAATTCGATTAATGACGCCAACCTTAAAATTAAAACCCTGTACTATATTTATTCAGCAACGTCTCTATTGCTGATAATAATGAGTGCGATACTGGGCGTACTGATATTTTATCAAAACAGAAATATTCTGAAGGCCCATCTTCAGGTCAAGAGTCTGGCTGACGCACTGCAGGACTCTAAAGAAAAACTGCAACTCCAGAATGCAAAACTGGAGTATGACGTCTACCATGACTCTCTGACCGAAATGAATAACCGTCATTTCTTCTGGGGGAATTTAAATGAAACCATCGACACCGCAGTAAAAAACAACATGCCGGTGAATGTGATGTTGTTTGATTTAGATCGATTCAAAGAGGTCAATGATACGTATGGTCATGATGTCGGTGATATGTTATTACGCCAGATATCACAGCGTCTCATTTCAATGGGCCTGACGCCCGATACGCTTTATCGTTTAGGCGGGGATGAGTTTGCGTTTCTCTCGAGTGGCCTGACGGAGAGCAGTGCCGTTTCACGCGCCCAAAATATATGCGATGCTATCAACCAGCCCTACACTATTTATAATACGATTATCAATATCACCACCAGTGTCGGCATTGTCATTTCAGATACTGAACGCCGCTCCGACTATCTGTATAAATTTGCCGACCTGGCCCTTTATGAAGCCAAGAAAGAGGGCGCGGGTAAAATTAAAGTCTTCCGCCAATGGATGTTAGATAAGCTACAAGAAAGCCGAACCCTGGAGCATGATATGGCCCAGGCGTTAGTGAATAAAGAATTCGTGGTTTATTATCAGCCTATTGTCGATTCTTTCACCCGCGAAATTTACAGCTATGAAGCCCTTATTCGTTGGATACATCCTCTGAAGGGCCTCCTGTCGCCGGACAACTTTATTCCTGTGGCTGAAAAAACAGGAATGATTAACGAGATGGGAAAATCGGTGCTTGAAATGGCCTGCCGGGAAGCTGCTTCCTGGGTTATTCCGACTAAAATTTCAGTCAATGTCTCTCCCGTCCAGCTAAGTAGCAAAGCTTTTGCCGGGATCGTGCTGTCCATTCTGAACGAAACGGGGCTTCCCGCAGAGCGTCTTGAACTGGAAGTGACTGAATCCTCTCTCTTTACTGAGAGCGATACCCCGCTGAATACACTTAACCGGCTGCGGGCGTTAGGGGTGAAACTCTCCATCGATGATTTTGGAACCGGTTACTCTTCCCTTTCACGCCTCAGCAGACTTGCCTTCGATAAAATCAAAATAGACAAGTCCTTTGTGCAGTCGATATCGACACAGGAAGACGCCCTGAATATCATCCGGCTCATCACCGGCATGGCGAAATCCCTCAATATGAAGGCTGTGGCGGAAGGGGTTGAAACTCAGGAGCAGCTGGAAAGCCTTAAGTTGCTGGGCTGTGACTTCACACAAGGCTATCTGTTTGGTAAACCTCAGCCTGATATCGATGAAAAAATCAGATACGGTTAAATAGTGGTCTTCAGGAGGTCTGGCGTATCACGTATTAAGGTCCTCTGAAAGGTGCCGTATGTTATCACTCATCTCTTGTAACTCGTTGATCAGTCTTGCGACATGAAAACCATCGCACACGGAATGATGTACCTGAACGGCGAGAGGCAATAAGGTTTTTCCCTCTTGGTTGTAGTATTTTCCAAGCGTGAACATGGGGGCAAAAAAGTTCTGCATGTTAGCCACGTTGACAGTAAAACTGGTAAAACTCACCCAAGGGATAGCCGATATGAAAAAGATATTTTCCCGAGACTCTTCCTTAGGCCAATAAGAAAGGTTATTACCATAGCGTGCAACGTCTTCTGAATAAACATCCTGGAAGTGATGAATATTACCATCGTAGTGACTCCATAATGCTGAGAAAGTCTCCGTTTCATTATGGAAAATCGTATAGTTTGGATGAACTTCATTCCAAATGACAAGCTCGTTATTCTTCATGGCCATACGGAATTCCGCATGACTGTTTACGATTTTAGACAGCAGAAAAATAATAGTCGGGTAAAACTTCCAGCCCACTTCCTTTATATGTTTTAGCAGCGCGGTAATATCTAATAGAACAGTCTGGTTAAATGTACTTTGAGCAAACGACTGGAATACCTCAAAATGCTCCTTCCTTGCCCAACGAGACAAGTCAACAGGGGTATATTCCAGCGTTGTTTTTTCCATTTTTTAACCTTTGATTAAAAATTATAGTTCAGATATTAGTCACGTTTTTTTTAACGCCCGCTTCTTGCTCATAACGGTCGTTCTTCAATGTAGCCCTCCCCGTCACCACAGGCAATACACCAGGTGAATAGAAATGCACAATCAATTGATTTAAATGATGTAACCACCGTTCCGTAGGCCCGCGCAAACGAAGTGCCGCCGGGCAATTCGCGGCCCAAATCCCGCGCCGGGAGGGTGGCCCACAACGTTAAATTCGTTTACCATGGGGCCATTAACTGTATAAAAAAACAGGTTTATTCCTATGACGCTCGCACTGACCGCCGAAAAAATTGAAAGAAACCGCTTCACTGGGCTGAAAATTGAAAACAGCACGTTTCATCACTGTGATTTCTCTGGCGCTGACCTTACCGGCACTGAGTTTATCGGCTGCCAGTTTTACGACCGCGAAAGTCAAAAAGGCTGTAATTTCAGCCGCGCAATATTGAAAGATGCGATTTTCAAAGACTGTGATTTATCGATGGCGGATTTCAGGAACGCCAGCGCGCTGGGCATCGAAATTCGTAGCTGTCGCGCGCAAGGCTCAGATTTTCGCGGCACCAGTTTTATGAATATGATCACCACACGCACCTGGTTTTGCAGCGCCTATATCACTAACACCAATCTGAGCTACGCCAATTTTTCGAAAGCGGTGCTGGAGAAATGTGAGCTGTGGGAAAACCGTTGGATGGGCACTCAGGTTCTTGGCGCGACGTTTAGTGGGTCAGATCTCTCCGGCGGGGAGTTTTCCTCTTTCGACTGGCGCGCCGCCAACGTGACGCACTGCGATCTGACCAACTCAGAATTGGGTGATTTAGACATCCGGGGCGTTGATTTACAGGGCGTCAAACTGGATAGCTATCAGGTGTCATTGCTCATGGAGCGACTTGGGGTCGCGATTATCGGCTAGCCAAACCCTTTGCAGCAAAAAGCCCGGTGGCGTTGACGCTTAACGGGCCGACAACAGGCATAAAAAAACCGGCGCATTCGCCGGTTTTTTAACATCGGCTCACTCGAATCAGGCTTCGAGGTCAGCCATGTCGCCTTTTTCCTGCAACCAGTTACGACGGTCTTCGGAACGTTTTTTGGCGAGTAGCATGTCCATCATCGCGTCAGTTTTTTGATCTGATTCATCGTCGATATATAACTGCACCAAACGGCGCGTGTTCGGATCGAGCGTCGTTTCACGCAGTTGGAGTGGGTTCATTTCACCCAGACCTTTAAAGCGCTGGACGTTTGGTTTGCCTTTCTTGCGTTTCAGCTGGTCCAGAACGCCTTCTTTTTCCTGCTCGTCGAGTGCGTAATAGACCTCTTTGCCGAGATCGATACGGTACAACGGCGGCATGGCGACGTAGACGTGTCCGGCTTTCACCACGTGGCGGAAGTGTTTCACGAACAGCGCACACAGCAGCGTGGCGATGTGCAGGCCATCGGAGTCCGCATCCGCAAGGATACAGATCTTGCCGTAGCGCAGCTGGCTCAGATCGTCGCTATCCGGATCGATGCCGATCGCCACGGAAATGTCATGCACTTCCTGAGAGGCCAGCACTTCATCGGACGACACTTCCCAGGTATTGAGGATCTTACCCTTCAGCGGCATGATCGCCTGATATTCACGGTCGCGCGCCTGTTTGGCAGAACCGCCCGCTGAGTCCCCTTCTACCAGGAACAGTTCGGTACGGTTAAGATCCTGGGCAGTACAGTCGGCCAGTTTACCTGGCAGCGCGGGGCCACTGGTCAGTTTCTTACGCACCACTTTTTTCGCGGCACGCAGACGGCGCTGGGCGCTGGAAACGGCCATTTCGGCGAGCATTTCTGCCGCCTGGACGTTCTGGTTCAGCCACAGGCTGAAGGCATCTTTCACGACGCCTGACACGAATGCCGCGCACTGTCGAGAAGAGAGGCGCTCTTTTGTCTGCCCGGCGAACTGTGGATCCTGCATTTTCACCGACAGCACGTAAGCGCAGCGATCCCAGATATCTTCCGCCGAAAGCTTCACGCCCCGCGGCAGTATGTTGCGGTATTCGCAGAACTCGCGCATGGCGTCGAGCAGACCCTGGCGCAGACCGTTGACGTGCGTGCCGCCCTGCATGGTTGGGATCAGGTTGACGTAGCTTTCAGTCAGCAGCTCACCGCCTTCCGGCAGCCACAGCAGCGCCCAATCCACCGCTTCGGTGTCACCGGCAAAGCTGCCCACAAACGGCTTTTCTGGCAGCAGCGGCAGGCCGTTGACGGCTTCGCACAGATAGTCGTTCAGACCGTCGGCGTAGCACCACGTCTGCTCGCTGTTGTTCACCTTGTCTTTGAAGACGATTTCAACGCCGGGGCACAGAACCGCTTTCGCTTTCAGCAGGTGCGACAGGCGAGAAACGGAGAAACGCGGGCTGTCGAAGAAGCTTTCATCCGGCCAGAAATGGACGCTGGTGCCGGTGTTACGTTTGCCGACCGTGCCGGTCACGTGCAGATCTTCCACTTTCTCGCCATTTTCAAAGGCCATGGTGTAAATCTGTCCGTCACGACGCACGTTCACTTCGACGCGTTTTGACAAGGCGTTAACCACCGAAATCCCTACGCCGTGCAGGCCGCCAGAGAACTGGTAGTTTTTGTTGGAAAATTTACCGCCCGCGTGCAGACGACAGAAGATCAGTTCTATCGCTGGAACACCCTCTTCCGGGTGAATATCGACCGGCATACCGCGACCGTCGTCGATAACTTCCAGCGACTGATCGGCATGTAAAATAACTTCCACGCGCTTGGCGTGGCCCGCCAGTGCCTCATCCACACTGTTATCAATAACTTCCTGACCCAAATGGTTAGGACGAGTAGTATCGGTGTACATCCCTGGGCGGCGGCGAACCGGCTCTAGCCCGGTGAGTACCTCAATGGCATCAGCGTTGTAAGAAGATTGCGTCATGGTTTTTTCACGAGTAGTGAGGGCCGACTAACGCAGCCCCAGAAAATCGATAATCTGTGTGAAATGATCTTCAAAGCCGATAAAGGCATGATTTCCGCCCTCCTCGACTGTTTGACGGCAGGAGGTGTAGTAATCCACTGCCTGGCGATAATCGAGCACTTCATCACCCGTCTGCTGGAGCAACCAGAGCAAATCCGGGGCTTCGAGCGGGTCAATTTGCATCACTTTCAGATCGTAAATATGGCGTGACTCTAGCACATATTGTTCCCCGGTGTAGGGATTCTCATTATGACCGAGATAGCCGGAGAGCAGCTCAAACGGACGCACTGCCGGATTGACGACCACGGCAGGCAGCATGAAACATTGTGACAGCCAGGTGGCGTAATAGCCGCCCAGTGACGACCCCACAATGCCCAGCGGTTCACCGCCGTGTTGGAGAACAAGTTTCTCCAACAGCTCCGCTGCTTCTGCCGGAAACGCCGGCAGCTGCGGAATGACCATCTCAATATCCGGATGGTTTTCGGCCAGCCACGACGTCATTGCCGTCGCCTTCGCCGAACGTGGTGAGCTGTTAAACCCGTGGAGATAAAGAAGCGTAGACATCAGTATCCTTCTGAAGCGGTGTCCGGGCGGAACTCCGCGCCATCCAGACGGCATACTTCGGTGGTCAGCGTGCCATCAGCATGCAATTCCAGCCAGCGCCAGCCTGGGGCAATGGTATCCAGCGTAAAGTTCGCGCAGTGCGGTTTGAACTGTACACAGGTGGACGGCGTGGCCATCATGCGACGCCCGTTCCAGTCGACGTCCATTTCCTGATGGATATGGCCGCAGAGTAAATTTCTCACCCGAGGGAAACGCATTAATACACGATCGAGCGCCCCGGCATTACGCAGGCTGTGCTGGTCGAGCCAGCTGCACCCGGCCGGAAGCGGATGGTGATGGAGCAGCAATAGGGTGAAACGATCGGGGGTTTCGGTCAGACGTTGTTCCAGCCATTCGAGCTGAAACTCGCTTAATTCGCCGTGCGGGACACCGAACACCTGGCTGTCGAGCATCAATATTTGCCAGTTGTCACCGGCATAAACACGTTTTACCGGGGAAATTCCGGCATCCTGTAGCGCGCTGTACATGGCAGGCTGAAAATCATGGTTCCCGGGTAACCAGACGCAGGGCGCATCAAAGCCCGCGATGCCTTCAGCAAAGTGCTGATAAGCCGCAGACGAGTGATCCTGTGCTAAATCGCCAGTGGCGACCACGAGATCGCATTCACGCTGCGAGGCGCGGATGGCCGCCAGAACGGCCTGGTAACTTTCCCAGGTGTTCACCCCTAACAACGTTTCATGCTTTTCAGCAAACAGGTGAGTATCTGTAATTTGTAAGACTCTGACCCTGGCCCCACCAGCCAGTGAGAGATTTAACAGGCTTTCCAAATGGTGTCCTTTGGTTTCACGACGCTAACAAACCGGAATCGCCATCGCTCCATGTGCTAAACAGTACCTCAGCCAATCGGCCAAAAACTGGTTAATTTGATGCTTTTCGTCGCGTTGATGCAACTTTTTATTCGGGTAATCATACCGTGCTTTGAAGCGAAAAATCTGCTGACTCGAACACACTTCAGCCACCATCGCATCATGGTAAAGGCGCACCGTCATTGACGGCAGGCTCCAGTAACTGACCGCAGGCACCGTCTGTTCTATTTCCACCAGAGTAGTGTAGCGGGTCGATTCGCTGATCGTTAATCGGTATTGCGCATTGCTCACCTGATAGCTCACTGTTTCGCCGGGTGCGTCCGTTTGAGGCAGCAGGCGGCGTAGCTGTGCGAAGTTGGTTTCGCACAGACGCATCATTTCTGGGAAGTCAGGTGTATAGCGCTTCATTTTGTCCACTCGTTTCGTAATGCCTGATAATGCAATTGCAGCCATTGCAGGGCGATGACAGAGGCTGCGTTATCGATTTTTCCCTCTTCAACCCACTGGTATGCCTGTTCCCTGCTTACCACATGCACCCGAATATCTTCGTGTTCATCTGCCAGACCGTGAATACCTTGCGCGGTCGTGGCGTCCACTTCACCCACCAGAATGGTTAAGCGCTCGCTGGTGCCACCGGGGCTCGCCAAATAGCTCAGCATAGGCTTTACGCGTTTGACGTCCAGACCCGCTTCTTCCACCGCTTCGCGACGGGCCACGTCTTCCGGACTTTCGCCCTCTTCAATCATGCCAGCGACCATTTCCATCAACCACGGGCTTTCGCTGGAATCAAACGCGGCGATGCGAATCTGTTCCACCAGCACCACTTCATCGCGCACTGGGTCAAAGGGTAGCAAGACTGCGGCGTGACCGCGCTCAAAAATTTCGCGTCGTACTTCACCACTCATTTCGCCGTTAAACAAACGATGACGAAAACGGTACATGTCTAACGAAAAAAAACCGCTGTAAAGTGTTTCCCGTGCAATAATTTCTACATCGTTTTTGGTGTAAGTAACGACAGATTGATTTTTTCTGGTCATCGTCAATATCCTGGGTTGTAAAGTGGTGACGAAATCGGGGATTTCAGGTCTCGATGGCTACTGTTTTACTTATGCTGTGGTAGATTGGTGCAAATTAACGCCAGATGGCACGATACGCCAACTTTTTACGCGGCTGGACTCTGGTACAATCAACGAATCTTTTTGAATTAGATCAGCGCTAAATGCTTCACAACAAGGAATGCAAATGAAGAAATTGCTCCCCATCCTTATCGGCTTGAGCCTGACGGGCTTCAGCGCAGTGAGCCATGCGGAAAACCTGTTGCAGGTTTATCAGCAGGCACGTTTGAGCAACCCAGACCTGCGTAAGTCCGCGGCCGATCGTGATGCTGCATTCGAAAAAATTAACGAAGCACGCAGCCCCTTACTGCCACAGCTCGGTTTAGGTGCAGATTATACCTACACCAATGGCTTTCGTGATAACAACGGTATCAACTCCAACGAGACCAGCGCCGCGTTAACCTTAACGCAGACCATTTTTGACATGTCAAAATGGCGCGCGCTGACGCTGCAAGAGAAAAGCGCCGGTATCCAGGACGTCACCTATCAGACCGACCAGCAGACGCTGATCCTGAACACCGCGACGGCCTACTTCAATGTGTTGAGCGCGATCGACTCGCTCTCCTTCACTGAAGCGAACAAACAAGCGGTTTACCGTCAGTTAGACCAGACGACCCAGCGTTTCAACGTGGGCCTGGTGGCTATCACTGACGTGCAGAACGCCCGTTCACAGTACGATACCGTGCTGGCGAACGAAGTGACCGCCCGTAATAACCTCGACAATGCCGTTGAACAGCTGCGTCAGGTCACCGGTAATTACTATCCGGAGCTGTCTTCTCTGAATGTCAGCACCTTAAAAATGGATAAGCCGCAACCGGTGAATGCGCTGCTGAAAGAAGCAGAAGGCCGCAACCTCGCGTTGCTGCAGGCTCGCCTGAGCCAGGACCTGGCCCGTGAGCAGATTCGCTATGCGGAAACCGGTCACATGCCAACCGTTGGCCTGACTGCGTCTACCGGCGTGTCTGACACCAGCTATGATGGCAGCAATGCCACCAGTAGCCAGTATACCGACCGTAACATCGGTCAGAATCAGATTGGCCTGAACTTCAATCTGCCGCTGTACAGCGGCGGCTCAGTGACCTCGCAGGTGAAACAGGCGCAGTACAACTTCGTCGGTGCCAGCGAGCAGCTCGAAAGCGCACACCGTAACGTGGTTCAGACCGTGCGTTCGTCCTTCAATAACATCAATGCGTCCATCAGCAGCATCAACGCCTACAAACAGGCCGTTGTTTCTGCGCAGAGTTCTTTAGACGCAATGGAAGCAGGCTACCAGGTCGGTACCCGTACCATCGTTGATGTGTTGGACGCGACCACGACGCTGTATAACGCGAAGCAGCAGCTCTCCAGCGCGCGTTATAGCTACCTGATCAACCAGCTGAACGTTAAATCAGCTCTGGGTACGCTTAATGAGAACGATCTGTTGGCCCTGAATGGCACCCTCGGAAAAGCGGTTTCCACTTCCCCGGAAGCGGTAGCCCCAGAGAATGCCCAGCAGGATGCTAATGCTGATGGTTACAATAGCGCGAGCGCGGCACCGGCTGCACAGCCTGCCGCACAGCGTACAAGCACCACCAGCAGCAACAGTTCTAACCCGTTCAAAAACTGATTCGGGTAGCCCCGGCGACACCGTTCGCCGGGGTTAAATCGCATTCCCGCACTCTCCCCGCCAAATTAACGTAAGGCAACGTAAAGATCCTCTTCACAAGCCTCTCATCGCTTCAATTTCAACCACTCATCCACTATCCTGAGCGCTACCACTGGGTCCAGGATGAAAAATAATGAAACGGACAAAAACGATTAATCACGCTTCGTTCCGCAAGAACTGGGGCGCACGCCATATGACGCCAGTTGCGTTGGCGATCACCGCCGTGTTTATGCTCGCTGGCTGTGAAAAAACTGACGAAACGGTGTCGATGTATCAGAACGCTGATGACTGCTCGAGCGCTAACCCGGGCAAAAGCGCTGAATGTACCGCGTCATACAACAATGCGCTGAAAGAAGCCGAACGTACCGCACCAAAATACGCCAGCCGTGAAGACTGTATCGCCGAATTTGGTGAAGGCCAGTGCCAGCAAGCGCCTGCTCAGGCAGGCATGGCACCTGAAGGGCAGCAGGCGCAGGCGCAAAGCAGCGGCAGTTTCTGGATGCCGTTAATGGCGGGCTACATGATGGGCCGCATGATGAGCGGTTCAGGCTTCCAGCAACAACCGCTGTTCAGCTCAAAGAATCCAAAAAGCCCGGCCTACGGTCAATACACCGATGCCAGCGGAAAAGGATACGGCGCAGCGCAGTCGGGTCGCACCATGAACGTGCCTAAAACGGCGATGGCGCCAAAACCAGCCACTACCAACACCGTGACTCGCGGCGGCTTTGGTGAATCCGTTGCCAAACAGTCCACCATGCAGCGCAGTGCTTCAGGCACCTCTTCTCGTTCAATGGGCGGTTAACCGCCATGGAAAGAGTCAGCATTGTCGAGCGCCCGGACTGGCGCGAAAAAGCCACCGAATATGGCTTCAATTTTCACACCATGTACGGCGAACCGTACTGGTGTGAAGATGCGTACTACAAGCTCACCCTCGAGCAGGTTGAAAAGCTGGAAGACGTGACCGCCGAGCTGCACCAGATGTGCCTGAAAGTGGTGGAGCGTGTGGTTGCCAGCGATGAGCTGTTGGCCAAATTCCGCATTCCGAAACACACCTGGAGCTTTGTACGTCAGGCATGGCAAACGCAGCAGCCTTCGCTCTATTCGCGCCTCGATCTGGCGTGGGATGGCAAAGGTGAGCCTAAGCTTTTAGAAAACAACGCCGACACGCCAACGTCGCTGTACGAAGCGGCTTTCTTCCAGTGGATTTGGCTCGAGGATCAGCAAAATGCGGGCAACCTGCCTGCGGGCAGCGATCAGTTCAACAGCCTTCAGGAAAAGCTGATCGCGCGTTTCGCTGAGCTGCGCGAACAGCACGGCTTCGGCCTGCTGCATTTTGCCTGCTGTCGCGATACCACGGAAGACCGTGGCACGGTGCAATATTTGCAGGACTGCGCCAATGAAGGCGGCGTGGCGAGCGAATTCCTGTATATCGAAGATATCGGGCTTGGCGAAAAAGGTCAGTTCACCGATACCCAGGATCAGGTAATTGGCAACCTGTTCAAGCTCTACCCGTGGGAATACATGCTGCGTGAGATTTTCTCCACCAAGCTGGAAGACGCGGGCGTTCGCTGGCTGGAACCTGCCTGGAAGAGCATTATTTCTAACAAAGCGCTGCTGCCAATGCTGTGGGAAATGTTCCCGGATCACCCGAATCTGCTGCCCGCGTATTTTGCCGATGACAGCTATCCTCCGATGGATAAATACGTCATCAAGCCGATTTTCTCGCGCGAAGGTGCCAACGTGTCGATCGTCGAAAACGGCAACGTGGTTGAAGCCGTGGAAGGGCCGTACGGCGAAGAAGGGATGATCGTCCAGCAGTTCTATGAACTGCCGAAGTTTGGCGACAGCTATACGCTGATCGGTAGCTGGCTTATCAACGATCAACCTGCGGGGATCGGTATTCGTGAAGACCGGGCGTTGATCACCCAGGATCTGTCCCGCTTCTATCCGCATATTTTTGTGGAGTAATTTTTGTCGGGTGCGGTCTGATGCCCTCACCCCGGCCCTCTCCCACGGGGAGAGGGAGAAAACACTAAAAACGGCAACTCTGGTTGCCGTTTTGCTTTTACCTTTGTGCGGTCTCATGCCCTCACCCCAACCCTCTCCCACGGGGAGAGGGAGAAAACACTAAAAACGGCAACTCTGGTTGCCGTTTTGCTTTTACCTACCAATCTGCACCGACAGCATACTCAAACTGCCCATCTCGATCCCGTCGGTCGGCAACGTCATTGGCTCTTTGCCATCCCACGCACCCAGTACGTACAGCAGCGGCAGATAGTGATCCGCCGTCGGATTCGACAGCGATCCGCCTTCGTGGTCGAGATAATTCACCAACGGATGCTCTTCTGTCGGGCCTTGCCAGCTGAGATTGTCTTTCACAAATTCATTGAACGATGTCGCCCATGGATACGGGGTATTTTCGCCGTGCCAGCGTGCGGCGCGCAGGTTGTGAACCACGTTGCCGCTCGCCACCAGCATGATGCCTTCTTCACGCAGCGCCGCCAGTTTGCGGCCCATTTCCATGTGCCAGGCCGGTGGCTTGGTGCTGTCGATACTGAGCTGAACCATCGGGATATCGGCATCCGGGTACATTTTAATTAAAACACCCCATGAACCGTGGTCAAAGCCCCAGGCTTCTTTATCCAGCGCGACCGGTACCGGAGCCAACAGCTCAACCAGACGCTGCGCCAGTTCCGGCGAACCCGGAGCCGGGTAATGGGTGTCGTACAGTGCCTGCGGAAAACCGCCGAAGTCATGAATGGTTTTCGGGGCTTCCATCGCCGTGACGCCTGTCCCGCGAGTAAACCAGTGCGCGGAAATCGCCACAATCGCTTTCGGGCGCGGCAGCGTTTCACCGAGATGCTGCCAGGCACGGGTGTACTCGTTATCTTCCAGCACGTTCATCGGACTACCGTGACCTAAAAACAGTGCTGGCATACGGGAAGAAGACATGGTGATATCCTTACAGGAACAGTCGATTTGATGGTTCTACATTACGCGTTTTCCCCCAGGGATGAACTCAGATAACGGTGATGAAGATCATCAGGAAATTTGAATGTAAGGACACGTAAAAGCGCCATCTCCCTCTCGCTTTCAGGGCAAATGGCCTTTAATATAAATGATAATCATTATCATGAAGGAGTTTTCATGTCAGTACCTTTGATCCTGACCTTACTCGCCGGTGGGGCCACCTTCATTGGGGCTGTCCTGGGCGTGATCGGCCAGAAACCCTCTAACCGCGTACTCGCGTTTTCCCTCGGCTTCGCCGCGGGCATCATGCTGCTTATCTCATTGATGGAAATGCTGCCTGCCGCACTCGGCACGCCGGGCATGTCGCCAGTGCTCGGCTACGGCATGTTCGTGGTGGGTCTGCTGGGATATTTTGCCCTCGACCGAATGCTGCCCCACGCACATGCACAAGATTTAATGCAGGGCGACAAAGCCGTCATGCCGCGTAATCTGCGCCGTACCGCCATTCTGCTGACGCTCGGGATCAGCCTGCATAACTTCCCGGAAGGCGTGGCGACCTACGTCACCGCCAGCAGTAATCTGGAGCTCGGTTTTGGTATTGCGCTTGCCGTTGCGCTGCACAATATTCCTGAAGGGCTGGCGGTGGCCGGGCCGGTTTATGCGGCGACAGGCTCGAAGCGAAAAGCGATATTCTGGGCGGGCGTGTCCGGAATGGCTGAAATTCTTGGCGGCGTTCTGGCGTGGCTGATTTTGGGCTCGCTGGTTTCACCGGTGGTGATGGCGGCGATCATGGCTGCGGTGGCCGGGATTATGGTGGCGCTGTCGGTGGATGAACTGATGCCGCTGGCGAAAGAAATCGACCCACACAACAACCCAAGCTACGGCGTGCTGTGCGGCATGTCGGTGATGGGGCTCAGTCTGGTGTTGCTTCAGTCGATGGATTTCGCCTGACGCTGAAAGCCAGATAGCAAAACGCCGGGATAATCCCGGCGTTGTCTTTTCAGATTCGCAATTCAGTGAATCTTAGCTGGCCTTACGCTCATGCTTTTGGCGGTATTCCACCAGGTCTTCAATGGTCACGACCGGCATGTTATGTTCCGCAGCAAATTTGATGCACTCCGGCGCCCGCGCCATGGTGCCATCGTCGTTGGTCAGCTCACACAGTACGCCCGCAGGTTTGAAGCCTGCCAGTGTCACCAGATCGAGTGTCGCTTCAGTGTGGCCGCCGCGAGTCAACACGCCACCCGCCTGCGCACGCAGTGGGAACACGTGGCCGGGACGATGCAGATCGGAAGGTTTAGCGCCGTCGGCAATCGCCGCACGAACGGTGGTAATGCGGTCAGCAGCAGAAACGCCGGTGGTCACACCGTGCGCGGCTTCGATGGTCACGGTAAAACCGGTACCGAATGCGCTGGTGTTGGTTTCCACCATCATCGGCAGGTCGAGCTGTTTGCGGCGCTCTTCGTTAATGCACAGGCAAACAATGCCGCTGCCGTGACGGATGGTCAGCGCCATCTGCTCAACGGTCATGGTTTCGGCGGCAAAGATCATGTCGCCTTCATTTTCGCGGTTTTCGTCATCAAGCACCATTACACCGCGGCCTTCGCGCAGTGCGGACAACGCGTGTTCTACGCGTTCAAATGCAGTACCAAAAGAGGAAAGTAGCGTCTGATTCATGGTAAAAGACCTCAATAAGATTATGGTTACCAGAATCAGGGCAGTCTTAGGAGCGCCGACGAAGCGGCAAAAAGATAACGTGCGCGGGCCTAACCCGTAGATCGTTACTCTCTCCCATCCGGACTCTAACCGTCGGCCCCGGAATTACACCGGATCTGCTGTCCTTCAGACTGACGTCCGAAGCGCTCGCGGGCTTTCAACCTGAGTTGATTTACCGCCGGTGGGGAATTTCGCCCCGCCCTGAGAATAAGCAAGATAACTATAACGCTAATGATAATTGGCGGCAATGCATAAGCTTCAAACATTTCTGGTTTATAGGCCCGGCATAAGGCACTACAATAATCTGCAAAACCGACCAGATCAGGGAAACCGTAATGATTGATCCGAAAAAAATTGAACAGATTGCCCGCCAGGTTCACGAGTCCATGCCGCAAGGTTTGCGTGATTTTGGTGATGACGTTGAGAAGAAAATCCGTCAGGTGCTGCAATCTCAGCTGACGCGACTGGATCTGGTCAGCCGCGAAGAGTTCGACGTGCAGACTCAGGTTCTGCTGCGCACGCGTGAAAAGCTGGCTCTGCTGGAACAGCGTATTTCCGACCTGGAAAACCGCACCACTGCTGCGTCCTCCGCGCCCGCAATTCCGCCGGTAGACGAATAATGTGAGATGGCCCGGTGTCGCTTACGCTAACCGGGCCAACAACTGGCTATCGCAACGTTACTTGCTGCTGTCTTTTTGAATACGCTTGATGATGTTGGTGGTTGAACAACCATCTTCAAAGTTCAGCACCATCACTTCTCCACCGTTCGCCCAGACTTCTTCGCTACCCGCGATTTCGTCCGGCTTGTAGTCCCCGCCTTTTACCAGCAGATCCGGCAGAACGCCCGCAATCAGGCGCTGCGGCGTATCTTCTTCAAACGAGACCACCCAATCGACAGAACCCAGTGCACCGAGCACGATCATCCGTTGTTCGAGCGGATTCACCGGGCGGGTTTCACCTTTCAGACGTTTGGTGGACGCATCGCTGTTCACCGCGACAATCAAACGGTCGCCGAGCTTACGTGCGTTGGAGAGGTAGGACACATGGCCCGCGTGCAGAATGTCGAACACGCCGTTGGTCATCACGACTTTCTCGCCGCGCTTGCGGGCTGCTGTGACCGCCAGCTTCAGCTCGGCTTCGCTCATCACGCCGAAACCGGTGTCCGCCCGGCCGCGCACTGCGTTTTCCAGTTCGATAGGCGAAACGGTAGAGGTCCCGAGTTTGCCCACCACAACACCGGCTGCCGCGTTGGCAAAGAAGCACGCTTCTTCCAGCGAATTACCCGCTGCCAGCGTTGCCGCCAGCACGCCAATCACCGTGTCACCGGCCCCGGTCACGTCGTACACTTCCTGCGCCTGCGTCGGCATGTGCAGCGGCGCTTTGCCCGGCTGCAGCAGGGTCATCCCCTGCTCGGAACGGGTAACCAGTAGCGCCGACAGATCGAAGTCCGCGATAATTTTCATGCCGCGCTCAACGATTTCCGCTTCGCTTTTACACTTCCCGGCGACGGCTTCAAACTCAGAGAGGTTTGGCGTCAGCAGCGTTGCGCCACGATAGCGTTCAAACTCGCTGCCTTTCGGGTCGATCAGCACCGGCACACCCGCTTTACGGGCCAGCTGAATCATATCCTGAACGCTTTCCAGCGCACCTTTCGCGTAGTCAGACAGCACCAGTGCGCCAATGTGGCCCAGCGCCTGCTGAATACGTTCGTGCATTGGCTGCGGATCGACGCCCGCAAAACCTTCTTCGAAGTCCAGACGAATCAGCTGCTGATTGCGTGAGAGTACACGCAGCTTGGTGATCGTCGGATGGGTCGGTACGGAAACGAAATCGCACTTCACGTTTACGTCCGCCAGCGCTTTGCTGAGCGCCCGCGCCGCATCGTCAATACCGGTCAGCCCGACCAGACGCGACGTCGCGCCCAAGGCCGCAATGTTCATCGCCACGTTCGCCGCGCCGCCAGGGCGTTCCTCAATGGTATCCACTTTCACCACCGGCACCGGGGCTTCCGGGGAAATTCGGCTCGTTGGGCCGTACCAGTAGCGGTCCAGCATCACATCACCGACAACCATCACTCCTGCACGTTCAAACTCTGGCAGCGTTACTTTCATTCCAGACTCCTGAAAGATTCGTTAATTGCGCGCGATGATACCATCTCACGACACCACCAGCCACTTTAGCCAGCTTGCGCGCACCAGCTCGCGCTCCGCCGCAAAGGCCTCTGGCGCTACATGCCCGGCCTCTTCCTGCAATGCCAGATGATGCAGCGCATCGCGTAGCGTGGTGTATGCCTGGCTCAGGGCCAACGCTTCCTGCTCGTCCATAATATCGTTCTGTGCGAGCAATTCGAGGATGCGCACGTTATCCGACCAACGGGTCAGCTTCGGCTTATCATGGGCGAAACGCAGCACCAGATACTGGGTGATAAACTCAATATCCGTAATACCGCCTTCATCGGCTTTAATATCAAAGCGATCGCGATGTTTGCTCCCCAGATGCGCGCGCATTTTCTCACGCATTTCACGGACTTCAGTTTGCAACTTTTCACCTTCGCGGGAAACGGTCAGCACGTCGCGGCGAATCGTATCAAACTGCGATTGCAGTTGCGGGTCGCCGTACACCACGCGGGCGCGAACCAGGGCCTGATGCTCCCAGGTCCAGGCTTCGTTATGTTGATAATCGGCGAAGGCCTCGGTAGTCGTAACTAACATACCTGCCGCGCCGGACGGACGTAAGCGAGCGTCCACTTCGTACAGGATGCCCGAGGAGGTGCGGGTGCTGAACAGATGCATGATGCGCTGGGCCAGGCGTAGATAGAACTGACGCCCGTCGATTTCACGTTCGCCATCGGTCATGACTTCCACCGGGCAGTCGTGTAAAAATACCAGATCGAGATCGGAACTGTAGCCCAGCTCCCAGCCGCCGAGTTTGCCGTAACCGACGACCGCAAAACCACGCCCCTGACGCTCTGCCAGATGGCGCGGTTGCCCAAAACGGGCCACCATTTGCACCCACGCCTGCTGGACGACTGCGTCGATCATTGCTTCTGCCAGCCAAGTTAAGTGATCGCTCACTTTCATGACCGGCAGCGTGCCGGCGATATCCGCCGCGGCGACGCGTAACAGCTGTGCCTGCTTAAACTGGCGCAGCGCTTCGAGCTGCTGCTCTTCATCTTCTTCCGGCACACGCAGCAGATACTGCCGCAGTTCGTCACGATAGGCGTCGGTGGCGGTCGGCTGGTACAGCGTGTTCGGATCGAGCAGTTCGTCCAGCAACAGCGGATAGCGCGCCAGCTGGCTCGCCACCATCGGCGAGGCGGCACAAAGTCGAATCAGATGCTTGAGCGCACCGGGAAACTCACTCAGCAGTTCAAGATAAGTGGTACGGGTCACGATCCCGGTCAGCAGGGGCATAATGCGCGCCAGCGGCACCGGCGCATCTTCGCGGCTACACACGTTGCTCAACAAATGCGGCATCAGTGAATCGAGCACCTGACGCCCCCGCGGGCCGATGGTGCGTTTGTCGAGCTCCTTGCGGAAATCGGCAATCAACGCCAGCACCTGATTGCGGTCATTGTCGGTGAGATGCGTCAGCACCGGCGTGGTGTCGTCTTCCTGCAACGCATCCTGCCACAGCTCGCGCCAATGCTCAGACAGCTGTTCATCCGCCGAGGTTTCTTCATCATCGCCAATCAGTGCGTTGAAAATTTGCCGCACGTGGGCCATGTGCGCCTCAAGCGCCTGCGTCAGTACATTCCAGTCGGCGAAGCCCATACCCCACGCTAGCCGCGCCCGGTTCAGGTCGTCCTGCGGCAGGGTTTGTGTCTGTTCGTCATTGATACTTTGCAGCAAGTTTTCCAGGCGGCGTAAAAACAGGTAAGCGTCGCGCAGGAGTTGCGCCTCGCCTTCGGGCAAAAGATGCAGCGCATCAATCGCCTCCAGCGTAGGCAGCAACGCGCGCCCTTGCAGTGACGGCTCACGCCCACCGCGAATCAGCTGGAATACCTGCACAATAAATTCGATTTCGCGAATCCCCCCTGCGCCAAGCTTGATGTTGTCTTTCAGGCCACGGCGGCGTACTTCACGGGCGATCATGCCTTTCATGTTTCGCAGCGACTGGATCACGCTGAAATCAATGTAGCGGCGGAACACAAACGGACGCAGCGTGGCACGCAGTTCCTCTACGTACATGCCTTCCCGGTCGCCCATGATTCGGGCTTTGACCATCGCATAGCGCTCCCAGTCGCGCCCTTGCTCCTGGTAATAATCTTCCAGCGCGGCGAAGCTCAGCACCAGCGGCCCGCTTTCGCCAAACGGGCGCAGACGCATATCCACCCGATAGACAAAACCGTCCATTGTTGGCTGATCCAGCGCTTTAATCAGCCGCTGCCCCATACGGGTAAAGAACTGGGCGTTGTCGAGTTCACGCCGCCCGCCCTGGGTTGATCCGTGTTCAGGCCAGGCAAATATCAGGTCGATATCGGAGGAAAAGTTCAGCTCGCCGCCGCCGAGTTTGCCCATACCTAATATCAGCAGCGGCTGGGGTTTTCCGTCGGCGTTGCACGGCGTGCCCCACTCCCGACAACAGGCGTCGTACAGCCAGTCACGGGCGGCAACAATCAGCGTTTCAGCCAGATGGCTCAGTTGCTGCAAACTGCTTTCGGTAGAAATAAGGGAGAGGGCCTGTGCCCAGGCTATGCGCACCATGACGCGACGACGGAACAGGCGCAGCTCCCGCATCAGGCTATTTTCATCGCTGACATCCGCCAGCACCTCATGCAACCAGGCGGCGTAATGCTGCCATTCATCGGCCTGCGGCGGGGTGTTTTCCAGCTCGCTAAGCCAGGCCGGATAAGCGGCCAGACTTTGGCTGATAAAATCGCTGAACGTCATCGCCGCCTGCGCCTGCGGACTGAATACATCGGTCGGGAAATCGGTCGGCAGTCGGTCGACCACCGTCTGCCAGTGCTGCTGTAACTGCAAAGAAAACGGCGTCATGACTACCTCGTTTCGCTATCGTCCGGTGACCAGAAAAGCCGTCAGCATCAGTTTGGCTTGCGCAATTTGCGGTTTAAACGCCGCATCTTTTGCGCTGGTCGCTGCGGAAATCGCATCGCCAATTTGCGCCATTTGTTCAGAAGCCATCTCGTGTTCAGGTTGCAGGCTGCTGCGAATAAACGCCACTGCCTTTAATACCTCAGTTTTGGCTTTTGCATTGCCACGCAGCCACAGCTCTTCGTGATACTGCCAGTGGGCCAGCGCCGCTTCGATCGTGGCATTATCCGGGGCTTTGAAGTCAGCCTTTTTTATCGCGCGCGCTGCATTACCCGCCGCCAGATGATAGCCGCGCGCTGCTTTGCTCAGGCTACCCTGACGTAATACGCCAGCAGAAATTAGCTGTTCAGCCACTTCCAGAATATCGTCGACTTGACCGTGCAGCAGTTCCAGTTCGAGCTCGCAAATCGGCTCCTGGTGGTTACCCGCTTTTACGTCGCCCAAATCCAGCGCCAGTTCGATACGACTCTGATTGTGATTCACCAGCCATTTTTCGCGATAAAAATCGGTGCTGAACAGCGGGTTAACGTGTGAAGCCAGTTCTGGCGGCAACGTGCCTTCAGGCCAGACTTCGGCGGGAAGTTTTTCCAGTGCCAGTTCGGCCTTTTCAAGGTCGATGTTGTATTCCGGGCGCGAGTGCAAGCCGCCCACCACTTTTCCGGCGATTTTCATCGTCATTTCATAGCGATTGTTATGACCGCGGATCCGCAGCCCCATATCGTGGCGTCGCAGCCAGTTATCGGCCGTTTCGTAATAAATATTGAGGAGTTGAGCGGCAGGAATATGCTCCGCTGAGAGGGCGTTAAGCTGTGCACGCAGCGTCTCGACGCCGTCCGGCTCAACGATGAACTTCAATTCGATTTCCTGATCCATGACTGATTTCTTATGGTTGCATTGCCTGGATTGAACATTACGCCGAACTTCCGCGCATCTTTTTTGTCAGTAGAGTGTATTTCGCGGTACTTTCCCATGCAACGTCCTCCTGGAGGATTCCGATTGCCGGAGAATGCCTGGCATCGTCAGACTGATGCCATTACTATCGATTCACTTTATGACAATAACGAATGACCTGATGCCTAAATTACGCCTGATTGGATTAACTTTATTTGCACTTAGCGTTTCTGCCGTGGTTCACGCGGAAGAAACACGTTACGTCTCTGACGAACTGAACACCTGGGTACGCAGTGGCCCTGGCGATAACTATCGCCTTGCAGGCACTGTCACCGCGGGTGAAGCCGTCACCCTGCTGCAAACCAACGACGCGACCCAGTACGGACAAGTTCGCGATAGCAACGGTCGTACCGCATGGATCCCGTTGAAAGAACTGACCAGCGAGCCAAGCTTTAAGACACGCGTGCCGGATCTGGAAAGCCAGGTCAAAACGCTGACCGACAAGCTGACCAATATTGATACCACCTGGAATCAACGCACTGCGGATATGCAGAAGAAAGTTGCCGAGAGCGACAGCGTGATTAACGGGCTGAAAGACCAAAATCAGAAGCTGAAAAATGAGCTTATTGTGGCGCAGAAAAAAGTGAGCGCCGCCAATCTGCAGTTGGATGACAAACAGCGCACCATCATCATGCAGTGGTTTATGTATGGCGGCGGCGTGCTCGGCGTGGGTCTGATCCTCGGCCTGGTTCTGCCAAGACTGGTACCAAGCCGTAAACGCAACGATCGCTGGATGAACTAACGGTTTCACCACCGCCCGATTAGCCATCTCTTCTACACTTCCGTATTATCATCGGATAAACAGAGTGAGGAGAGAGTTGGCGTGAAGACATATCTGGTCGGTGGTGCAGTTCGCGATGCGTTGTTAGGCCTGCCGGTCAAAGACAAAGATTGGGTCGTTGTCGGCGCGACACCGCAGCAAATGCTCGACGCGGGCTACCAGCAGGTAGGTCGCGATTTTCCTGTTTTTCTCCATCCGAAAACCCACGAAGAATATGCCCTCGCGCGCACCGAACGGAAATCCGGCTCGGGTTATACCGGCTTTACCTGTTATGCCGCCCCCGATGTCACGCTTGAACAGGATTTGCTGCGCCGTGACCTGACGGTGAATGCCCTCGCGCAGGATGATAACGGCTATATCATCGACCCGTATAACGGCCAGCAGGATGTGCAAAATCGCCTGCTGCGCCACGTCTCGCCTGCGTTTAGCGAAGATCCGTTACGCGTGCTGCGCGTGGCACGCTTTGCCGCCCGCTATGCGCATTTAAGTTTTCGCATTGCCGATGAAACGATGGCGCTGATGCGAGCGATGACCGATGCAGGCGAGCTGGAACACCTCACGCCCGAACGTGTGTGGAAAGAAACTGAAAGCGCGCTCGGCACGCGTAATCCGCAGGTTTTCTTCCAGACCCTACGCGACTGCGGCGCCCTGAAGGTGTTGTTCCCGGAGATTGACGCCCTTTACGGCGTGCCGGCCCCCGCTAAATGGCATCCGGAAATCGATACTGGCGTGCATACGCTGATGACCCTGAGCATGGCGGCGATGTTAACCCCAGCCATCGATGTGCGTTTCGCCACGCTGTGCCACGATGTTGGCAAGGCCCTGACGCCGAAAGAATTATGGCCACGCCATCACGGACATGGTCTTGCGGGGGTAAAGTTGGTTGAACAGCTTTGCGCGCGACTGCGCGTGCCCAACGAGATGCGGGATTTGGCGAAACTGGTGGCGGAGTTCCATGACCTCATCCACACCTTCCCGATGCTGAAACCCGCCACCATTGTAAAGCTGTTCGACAGCATCGATGCCTGGCGTAAACCGCAGCGCGTGGAGCAAATCGCGCTAACCAGCGAAGCCGACGTGCGCGGGCGCACAGGATTTGAAGACTGCGATTATCCACAGGGGCGGTTATTGCGGGAAGCGTGGGAAGTGGCAAAATCCGTGCCGACCAAACCGGTGATTGAGGCCGGGTTTAAAGGACCGGAAGTACGGGAAGAGCTGACAAGACAACGTATTGATGCGCTAGCCGCGTGGAAAGAAGATAAAGGGCTAAGTAACTCACCCATCTAATAACGTGAAATCCCCTCTTCAATTGGGAAGAGGGGATTGTTAAGACACTAATTAATTCTTAAATACTTTAATGGACGACACTTTATCATTCAGTTTAAGCGTATTGAAATCGGCGACTGATGTCCCGGACGCGACATCAGCATAAGTGCCTTTAAAGTGACCATCGGTATAAAGTCTTACGGTATAACCTTCTGCGACTCTGATGGAAGACATTATGTCATTGAATTTATAATCACCGCCGATAAAGTCCATATCGCCTTCAATGATTAACGCGTCACCTTTAAGATGGCCATTTGAATAACCAATCGCTTTAATGACTTTAGCGCCAGATGCCTTATCGTTAAACGTGTTACCAAAAAACGATGAGTTTTGGGTATAAGCCACCTTCTGACCAGAATAACCACAATCAGCGTAAAGTACTACGCCTAACCCATTGTTTCTCAGCCTTAAAGACGACATGTTATCGTTCAGTTTCCCACCATTTTTTGCCTTCAAACCGACAAAACATGGGGTATCAGCAGACACATCAAACCAGTCACCTTTCTGATAGCCATCGGCATACAACGTTGCCTGGATCTTAACCACTGGGGTAGGTTCTGGATCCGGGGTTGGCTCAGGTAACGGCGTGGTCAGAATAGGCTTAACGATATTGCCCAGTTGATGTTCCGGGGTATCACCGCTGATGTCCCACAGGATCGCGCCACCGAAGCCTTGCGCGTTGATATAGTCGACTTTCTCGCTAATGGACTGCGGATCGTCATAGGTCAGGAATTCTTGTTTGGTTTTGCTGTACAGATACGGCACATGGGATTCTGAATCCCAGTAACGGACGTATTCACCGCTGGCCAGTTTCTGCTTCAGCACATACCACGGGTTGGTGCCGGTATACTGGTCCACGTCATCCCATGCGCCTTTAACGGTCGCGGCTCCGGTGTTAAACATGCCCGGTAAACCAGGAATCAGTTCTGTACCGGGAACATGACCCCAGCCACGGCCATAATAGGGAATCCCCATCATCAGCTTGGCTTTTGGCACTTTCCAGGTTTCGACATAGGCCGTCATGGTGTCGGCTACGTTCAGCTCTTTGTCTTCATCATGGCTGTTTTCGAACAGCGGCGCGTTATGACCGGTTAACGAATCGAATGCCCCGTGGATGTCATATGCCATCACGTTGACGCTATCCATCAACGGAGCTGTCACAGCCGGGTTGATGTACTGAATATTGTTGTGGTTGGTGGTAACAGCCGCAGAGAGTTGATAGTACTTATCATCTTTCTTGCCCTGCGCATCCAGCTTGGTACGCAGCGACTGGATTAGCTTGGTGAACTGGGCTTTTTCAGCGTCGTTATCCGGGTATTCCCAGTCAATGTCGAGGCCATCGAAGCGCCATTGTGCCATGTAGCTGACCATGCTGTTGGCCAGTTTTTCAATGCCTGCATCGGTGGCGGTTGCCGCTTCAAAGACGCCTTCCTGAGAGTTATTCCAGCCACCGACTGAAATCATGTGCGCCACGTTGGCCGCATCAGTGCGTTTTTCCAGGTCTTTAATCAGTCCCGGTGCTTTGTCGGTGTCATGCATGGTCACCACACCATCTTTCACCACTGCAAAACCGTAGTTAAGATGGGTCAGGCCAGAGTAGTCCACTTTGTCAGGGGTAAAGAAGTCATGCGCTTCATACACACCCCATTCCGGGAAGTAACCAATCACTTTACGCTGCGCGGCCACTTTGGCTTTTTCACGGTTCTGCAGATCGATAGCGGCCTGGCCGGTAAATGGCGTGAACTGGAAGGTCGCGTAAGGCTTAATCGCCGTTGCATCACCGGCAACCCAAACCGGATCGGTGCCCGGGCTGATGCCCTGATCAACCCACCATTGTGCGGTCCAGTAATATCCGAGGAAACGCACGGTATCGCCGCCTTTATAGGTACGGTTTGGATCGTAATCTTCAGAAATAATGGCCAGTTCTTGTTTGGCTGCTACTTGGGCTAACACATTGCCCGGGAAGTTATTTTGTGATGCATCGGTATACGCAGTCCAGGTATGACCTCCATCTTTGGAGATCATCATTGAATAATCGAGACCGGAGAATGTATTGGTTTGATCGTTTGCCGTGACGGTAGCGGCAGATGATAACATTGGGAATCCAACGGCGGAAAAAAGAATCGCCGTGGTTAATTTATTTAAGCGCATAAATATGCTCCGAACTTGTCCATAAATTTCGAATAAATGTGAGATACATTCAAAAAAACGCGCCTCACCGTAGCATTTACGCGGATCCCCAAATACTTAATAACTTAATTTGAATTGCAAACCCAACTCATTTGTTTGAATTATATAACAAAAGCTATAAATTTATATATATGATCATTAATTCATTCACGTGAAGAATGCTATAAATAAAAAACCTCGCTATGCGAGGTTTTTTTGATGCTGATATTCCAGGCGTTACATGAAGACCGCGTATACAGCAGCAGCAACGATAAACCGATAGATCGCAAAAGGAATAAACGTGATGCGCTTAATAATGTGCAGGAACGCTTTAATTGCGATCAGCGCAACCACAAACGCCGACACAAAGCCCACGGCAAACATCGGAATGTCGGAGCTGGTCAGAAAACCGATGCTTTTATACAGATCAAGCGCCGTGGCACCCATCATCATCGGGACTGCCAGCAGGAAGGAAAACTCCGCTGCAGCATAACGGCTTATGCCTAACAGCATTCCACCCGCAATGGTTGAACCTGAACGAGAGAAACCCGGCCACAGCGCCAGACACTGGAAGCAGCCCACCAGAAACGCCTGAAGATAGGTCATGTCATCCAGACCTACAGTACGCGGCTCTTTCGGTTTACACACTTCAGCAATAATCAACAGCACGCCACCGACAATCAGCGCATACATCACGTTAATCGGATTGAATAACGATTTGATCAGATCGTGTAACACCAGTCCCAGCACCACCGCCGGGAACATCGCCAGCAGCACGTGAATGAGCGACAGACGCCCGGAGCCTTCTCCTTCATGGACCGGCGAACGACCAAAATGAATGCCGATCAGGCCAAACAGACGACGCCAGAACATCACCACCACCGCAAGGATCGACCCTAACTGGATGACCACCTCAAACGTATTCGCCGTTTCACCTTCGAAGCCCAGCAAGTGGCCAACGATAATCATGTGGCCGGTGCTGGATACGGGTAAAAACTCCGTCAGTCCTTCGACAACACCCAAGATGGCCGCTATCAGCAGCGAGTGCATATCGCTCATTAATAAACCCTTAAATAATAGAAAAAAAGAAGCTGAAAATTGAATCCAGCTTTAAGACATATGTATCCGCGTTTCGTTTAATCCGGATGAACCTATTCTTACGCTTTCGGATTAGCGCCACGCTCAATGATGACTCCAACGTTGGCAGCGCGCGCCACGGCGCCTGGTTTGCTGAGTTTGATGCGTACCCACGGCGAGTTAAAGCGTGTCAGGAGGATTTCAGCCACTTCCTCCGCCACGCGTTCCACTAGCGCGAACCGTCCCCCTTCAACATGCGCAATGACCGCTTCGCTAATATCGGCGTAGCTCAGACAATCACTCACATCATCGCTGGCGGCGGATTTACGGTTGTCCCACGCCATTTCGATATCGAACACCAACTTCTGTTCGATGGTCTGTTCCCAGTCGTAAACACCGATTGTGGTGATGACCGAAAGTTGCTCTATAAATACAATATCCATCACGCCCTGCCTGCTTTTTGTCCGTGCCGGATACCACTTCCGACAAAATATGCGTATTATCCACAGATGAAGAGAATACCGATACATTTTCAAAACGGAACAGCGTTATGAGTGCAATCGAGCCTGGAATGGTTCTTCTCGCCTATCTTTGCGGCTCAATTTCCAGCGCCATTCTGGTCTGCCGCCTCGCAGGTCTGCCTGACCCACGAGTGAGCGGTTCCGGCAATCCCGGAGCGACCAACGTTTTACGAATTGGCGGTAAGGGAGCAGCCGTAGCTGTACTGATCTTCGACATCCTTAAAGGCATGTTGCCGACCTGGGGTGCCTGGGCGTTGGGTTTCACCCCGTTCTGGCTCGGCCTCGTCGGTATCGCGGCCTGCATCGGTCACATCTGGCCGGTATTTTTCGGTTTTCGCGGCGGAAAAGGCGTAGCCACCGCCTTCGGGGCGATTGCTCCGATCGGCCTCGACCTCACCGGCGTGATGGCCGGCACCTGGCTGCTGACGATTTTGCTGAGCGGCTACTCGTCGCTGGGGGCAATCGTCAGCGCGCTGGTGGCGCCGTTTTATGTCTGGTGGTTCAAACCGCAATACACCTTCCCTGTGTCGATGCTTTCCTGCCTGATCCTGCTGCGCCACCACGATAATATCCAGCGTTTATGGCGTCGTCAGGAAACCAAAATCTGGTCACGTCTGAAGCGGAAGAAAAAAACGCAGAATTAGCCCTTCTTTCGCCGCCGTTCGGGCGGCGACATTAATCATTACATTTCCCTGACAACATAAGCGTTTCCTATGACCGCGAAATTCCCCGGCTGATCCATACTCTTTAGCGTCTGATTAATCACGCAATTGCAGGGGTGCCACTGTGTCTGGCGCAGAACGGGAGAGTGAGAAAACGGGTTGGCACGCCACGCTTGCCCTGCGGTTTTGCCACACGCCGGAAAAAACGGTGCTGGCCTCCGCACGTCATTCTGGTCCATTGACCGTGCAACGCCCTTTCTATCCCGAAGGCGCTACCTGCCATCTTTATCTGCTGCACCCGCCTGCCGGGATTGTCGGCGGCGATACGCTGGATATCAGCGTGACCCTCGAACCCCATACCCACACGCTTATCACCATGCCCGGTGCCAGCAAGTTTTATCGGAGCCACGGCCCGCAGGCGCGGCTGAGCCAGCATTTTCAGGTGGCAGAAAACGCCATTCTTGAATGGTTACCGCAGGACACCCTCTTTTTTCCCGGCGCGAAGGCCACGCTACACAGTGTCTTTCATTTACAGGAAGGCGCACGCCTGCTGGCCTGGGAATTGTATTGCCTGGGACGACCGGTGATCGAAGAGACATTCAGTCACGGCGACATAACCAGCCGGCTTGAAGTCTGGAAGAACGGTTCGCCCCTACTGATTGAGCGCCTGCATCTGGCTGATGGCGACCTGAGCGCCGTGGCAGAAAAGCCGTGGATTGGCACCCTGCTGTTTTATCCGACTGATGAAACCCTGCTCGATGAGGTGCGCGAGTCGCTCACGCCGCTCGATGCTTTCGCCGGCGCCACGCTTGTCGACGGCCTGCTGGCGGTGCGCTTTTTATCGCACGATAACCTGATTTGCCAGCGCGCGATGCGTGAAATCTGGCAGGCGCTGCGCCCACAGCTGCTGAACAAACCCCCTTTACTCCCCCGAATCTGGCTGACCTGAGAGAACGCTATGGAACTTACGCCCAGAGAAAAAGACAAGCTGCTGCTGTTTACCGCGGCCCTGGTGGCGGAACGTCGCCTCGCCCGCGGCGTGAAACTCAATTATCCCGAATCGGTGGCGCTGATTAGCGCTTTCGTCATGGAAGGCGCGCGCGATGGAAAAAGCGTGGCGACGCTGATGGAAGATGGCCGCCACGTGCTGATCCGCGAGCAGGTCATGGAAGGCGTGCCGGAGATGATCCCGGATATTCAGGTGGAGGCTACATTTCCTGATGGCTCCAAACTGGTCACCCTACACAACCCGATACGCTGAGGGCATGCCATGATCCCCGGTGAATATAAGATTCAGAACGGCAACATCGCGCTGAACGTGGGCCGCGAAATACGTAAAACGATCGTTGAAAACCACGGTGACCGCCCGATCCAGGTAGGCTCGCATTATCACTTTTACGAAGTGAACCCAGCGCTGAAATTCGACCGGGAAGCGTGTAAAGGCTTTCGTCTGAACATTGCGGCTGGCACCGCTGTACGCTTTGAGCCGGGCCAAAAACGCGAAGTCGAACTGGTGGCAGTTGCAGGTGATAAGCGCATTTTCGGCTTTCGTGGCGAGGTGATGGGTGAACTGGAGACAAAACCATGACCGAGATTTCCCGTCAGGCGTATGCCGACATGTTTGGCCCCACCACGGGCGATAAAGTTCGCTTGGCCGATACTTGCCTGTGGATTGAAGTGGAAGATGACTTCACCACCTACGGTGAAGAGGTTAAATTCGGCGGTGGCAAAGTTATTCGCGATGGCATGGGCCAGGGGCAAATGATCGGGGAAGATTGTGTCGATTTGGTGCTAACCAACGCGCTAATCGTCGATCACTGGGGGATCGTTAAAGCGGATATCGGGGTGAAAAACGGGCGGATCTTCGCCGTCGGTAAGGCCGGTAATCCGGATATTCAGCCTAACGTCACGATCCCGATCGGCGTCGGGACCGAAGTGATCGCCGCCGAAGGTAAAATAGTCACCGCAGGTGGCGTCGACACCCACATTCACTGGATTTGCCCGCAGCAGGCGGAAGAAGCGCTGGTCTCCGGCGTGACTACCATGATCGGTGGTGGCACAGGCCCGGCCGCAGGCACCAACGCCACCACTTGTACACCCGGGCCGTGGTATATCAGCCGGATGCTACAGGCTATCGACAGCCTGCCAGTGAATATCGGTCTGCTCGGCAAAGGTAACGGCTCGAATCCGCAAGCGTTGAAAGAACAGGTAGTGGCAGGCGTTATCGGCCTCAAAATTCATGAAGATTGGGGCGCAACGCCCGCCGCCATCAACTGCTCGCTGACCGTTGCCGAGGAGATGGACATTCAGGTGGCGCTGCATAGCGATACGCTGAACGAATCCGGTTTTGTCGAAGACACCCTGGCGGCGATTGGCGACCGGACCATCCACACGTTTCATACCGAAGGCGCGGGTGGCGGCCATGCGCCGGACATCATCACTGCCTGTGCGCATCCGAATATTCTGCCTTCCTCCACTAACCCGACGCTGCCTTACACAGTTAACACCATCGACGAACATCTGGATATGCTGATGGTCTGCCATCATCTGTCGCCGGATATCGCCGAAGATGTGGCCTTCGCTGAATCGCGTATTCGTCGAGAAACCATCGCCGCCGAAGATGTGCTGCACGATCTCGGTGCCTTTTCCCTGACCTCATCCGATTCTCAGGCAATGGGCCGCGTGGGCGAGGTAATTTTACGCACCTGGCAGGTGGCGCACCGAATGAAGGTGCAGCGCGGCGCGCTAGACGAGGAACAGGGTGATAACGATAACTTTCGCGTGAAGCGCTATATCGCCAAATACACCATTAACCCAGCGCTGACCCACGGCATTGCGCATGAAGTCGGTTCCATTGAAGCCGGAAAAATGGCGGATCTGGTGCTGTGGTCGCCGGCCTTCTTCGGCGTGAAACCCGCCGCTATCGTCAAAGGCGGGATGATTGTGATGGCCCCGATGGGCGACATCAACGCCTCAATACCTACGCCGCAGCCCGTGCACTATCGGCCGATGTTCGGCTCGCTCGGCGCGGCTCGCCATCACTGCCGCCTGACGTTTCTTTCCCAGGCGGCACTCGATAACAACGTGCCGCAGCAGTTAGGACTGAAGAGCCAGATGGCGGTGGTGAAAGGCTGCCGGACCGTAAAAAAAGCCGACATGATCCACAACAGCCTACAACCCAATATCACCGTCGATGCCCAGACCTATGAAGTGCGGATCGACGGAAAACTGATAACCAGCGAGCCAGCGGACGTGCTGCCGATGGCGCAACGCTATTTTCTGTTTTAAGGAGTAACGATGCTGTATCTGACTCAGCGTGTCGATCACGCCCATCAACTGACTGCCAGCGTCACGCTGCCAATTGATGTGCGGGTCAAAAGCCGCGCCAAAGTGACGCTCAGTGACGGGCGTGAAGCCGGACTGATGCTGCCTCGAGGCCTGCTACTGCGCGGCGGGGATATCCTGGCCTGCGAAGATGGCAGCGAATGTATCGAAGTGATTGCTGCCGATGAAGGTGTGTCGGTGGTGCGCTGCGATGACCCCTTCCAGCTTGCCAAAGCCTGTTATCACCTCGGCAACCGTCACGTGCCGCTGCAAATCATGCCCGGCGAACTGCGTTTTCATCACGACCACGTGCTTGACGATATGCTGCGCCAGTTTGGTCTGACCGTGACCTTTGCCCATTTGCCGTTCGAACCGGAAGCCGGGGCGTATACCAGTGAAGCGCAGGGGCATCATCACCATTCTCATGCGCATTCGCACAGCCACTGATGACCGACACCACACAGCGGCTGCGATTATTACAACTGGCCAGCAGCAACCTGCCAGTGGGCGGCTACAGCTGGTCGCAAGGGCTGGAATGGGCGGTGGAAGCAGGCTGGATTGCCGATACCGCCGCCTTTGCTCACTGGCAAACGCAGCAGATGGAGCAGAGTTTTTTCCACGTCGACTTGCCCCTGTTTGCCCGGCTTTATCACGCCTGGGAGCAGAGTGACGTAGAGGCCGCCACGCACTGGACCGCATGGTTATTGGCGTGCCGGGAAACGCGTGAATTACGCGAGGAAGAGCGCAATCGCGGCCAGGCATTTACTCGCCTGCTGTACGACTGGCAACCGACGTGCCCTGCCGAATGGCGCGGGCTGTTCAACCAGAGCCAGCTGTGTGGCATGGCGTGGCTGGGGGTGCGTTGGGGTATCGAGCTACGAGAGCTGGCGCTGACGCTCGGCTACAGCTGGATTGAAAGCGCGGTGATGGCAGGCGTGAAGCTCGTGCCTTTCGGCCAGCAGGCCGCACAAAAATTGATTATGTCGCTTTGCGAGCAGTACGCCGCAGGCGTAGACCGCGGGCTGAACTGCCCTGACGACTATATGGGTTCTGCGACACCACTGTCGGCTATCGCCTCGGCGCGTCACGAAACCCAATATTCCCGCATATTCCGTTCCTGAGGAGAAGGTATGGCAAGTTACAAACATCCGCTGCGTGTTGGCGTCGGCGGCCCGGTCGGTTCCGGTAAAACTGCGCTGCTGGAAGCGCTGTGTAAAGCGATGCGCGACACGTACCATCTGGCGGTAGTCACTAACGACATCTACACCAAAGAAGACCAGCGCATTCTCACTGAGGCGGGCGCACTGGAGCCGGACCGCATTGTCGGCGTCGAAACCGGCGGCTGCCCGCATACCGCCATTCGCGAAGACGCGTCGATGAATCTCGCGGCAGTGGAAGCATTAAGCGAGAAATTCGGCAATCTTGACGTGATTTTCGTCGAAAGCGGCGGCGATAACTTGAGTGCGACCTTCAGCCCGGAACTGGCAGACCTGACGATTTACGTGATTGACGTCGCCGAAGGGGAAAAGATCCCCCGTAAAGGCGGACCGGGGATCACCAAATCTGATTTTCTGGTGATCAACAAAACCGATCTCGCACCGTACGTGGGGGCGTCGCTGGAAGTGATGGAACGTGATACCAACCGGATGCGCGGCGAGCGCCCGTGGACGTTCACCAATCTCAAAGCCGGGGATGGACTCGCGACGATCATCGCATTTTTGGAAGATAAGGGAATGTTGAAGGCGTAACGGATGTGGGTTGCCCGGCGGCGCTCGGGGTGTTGTAAGCCCGGTAAGCATCGCGCTACCGGGCATCGCGATTATGCGGCGGGCAATTCCGCCAGCGGCCAACGCGGACGGACGGTAACGCCTAAATCAGCAGTCGCCCCGCCGTTCAGACGCACCATTCCGGCGTAGGCGATCATCGCGCCGTTATCGGTACAAAATTCCGGACGTGCGTAAAAGACTTCCCCCTTACGCTTATGCATCATCTCCGCAAGTTTTGTGCGCAGCGTGCGGTTAGCACTCACCCCCCCCGCCATCACCAGACGCTTAAAGCCAGTCTGGTCCAGCGCACGACGGCATTTGATCATCAGCGTATCCACCACCGCATCTTCAAACGCTCGTGCGATATCCGCGCGGGTCTGATCGTCGTTATCATTGGCACGGATGGTGTTAGCCGCGAAGGTCTTCAGGCCGGAAAAGCTGAAATCAAGCCCAGGACGGTCAGTCATCGGGCGCGGGAATACAAAGCGCCCTTCGGTGCCCTGCGCCGCCATTTTCGACAGCATCGGGCCGCCCGGGTAATCAAGACCCAGCAGTTTCGCGGTTTTATCGAACGCTTCACCCGCGGCATCATCAATGGATTCGCCGAGCAAGGCATACTCGCCAATACCCGTCACGCTTATTAGCTGCGTGTGACCACCGGAGACCAGCAGCGCCACAAATGGGTATTCGGGCGGGTTATCTTCCAGCATAGGCGCCAGCAAATGGCCTTCCATGTGGTGAACCGGAATGGCCGGAACATTCCAGGCAAACGCCAGTGAACGACCAATCGTTGCACCGACTAACAGCGCACCGACCAGTCCAGGACCGGCGGTGTAAGCCACTGCATCAATATCTTTTGCTGTCAGATTCGCTTCTTTCAGCGCCGCCTGAATCAGCGGAACAGTTTTACGTACGTGGTCGCGGGAGGCCAGCTCCGGCACCACGCCGCCATAGTCAGCGTGCAGTTTCACCTGACTATACAATTGGTTGGCTAACAGCCCCTGAACATCGTCATAAATGGCAATGCCGGTTTCATCGCAGGATGTTTCGATTCCCAGTACGCGCATGGTTGGTTTTACCTCATTTCAATACCGCGCAGTTTAGGGTGAATGCGGGTCGATGTATACCCTGGGGGGGTGAGTTCGTGTATACTCACACCCCTTACAAAAGTCCCGTTCAAAAACGGCATTGGTGCTTTACAAAGCAGCAGCAGTTGCAGTAAAATTCCGCACCATTTTGAAATAAGCTGGCGTTGATGCCAGCGGCAAACCGAATTTATCAAAGGTGAGAGTTACATGCCGGTAATTAAAGTACGTGAAAACGAGCCGTTCGACGTAGCACTGCGTCGCTTCAAGCGTTCCTGTGAAAAAGCGGGTGTTCTGGCGGAAGTTCGTCGTCGTGAGTTCTATGAAAAACCGACTACCGAACGTAAGCGCGCTAAAGCTTCTGCTGTGAAACGTCACGCGAAGAAACTGGCTCGCGAAAACGCACGCCGCACTCGTCTGTACTAATCTGTTGAGAGCGCACGCTCTCATTCCAGACTGAGTTCAAGCTGTAAAGGCCGTGCTTCCGGAAGGAATGCGCGGCTTATTTTCGTTTATACATCTGCATACGCTATAGCATTCAGGTTGCATCTAAGCTGAAGGATGACGCGTATGAAAATGCGAGGCTTATGGCTGGACGTATCCCACGTGTCTTTATCAATGACCTGTTGGCAAGAACCGACATCGTCGATCTCATCGACGCGCGGGTAAAGCTGAAAAAACAGGGCAAAAATTTTCACGCGTGTTGTCCCTTCCATAACGAAAAAACGCCTTCGTTCACCGTCAATGGTGAGAAACAGTTTTATCACTGCTTCGGCTGTGGTGCGCACGGAAACGCCGTCGACTTTCTAATGAACTACGACAAGCTCGAGTTCGTGGAGACTGTCGAAGAACTGGCGGCCATGCACAACCTTGAAGTCCCGTACGAAGCTGGCTCCGGCCCGACCCAGATAGAACGCCATCAGCGGCAGAGTCTCTATCAATTAATGGAAGGTCTGAGCGCGTTTTATCAGCAATCCCTGAATCAGCCCACCGCCGAGCCTGCAAGTCAGTATCTGACGCAGCGTGGTTTAAGCAGCGAAGTCATCGCCCGATTTGCGATTGGCTATGCGCCGCCAGGCTGGGACAACGTCTTAAAGCGTTTTGGTAACAACCGAGAAAATCAGCAGTCGCTGACCGACGCGGGCATGTTGGTGACCAATGATAAAGGGCGCAGTTACGATCGTTTTCGCGAACGGGTAATGTTCCCGATCCGCGACAAGCGTGGCCGGGTGATTGGTTTTGGTGGACGTGTGCTGGGTGATGGCACGCCGAAATACCTAAACTCCCCGGAAACCGATATTTTCCATAAAGGCCGCCAGCTGTATGGCCTTTATGAAGCGCAGCAAAATGAAGCTGAACCGCAGCGTTTGCTGGTGGTCGAAGGCTATATGGACGTGGTCGCACTGGCGCAATACGACATTAATTATGCCGTTGCGTCATTGGGCACCTCCACCACCGCCGATCATATTCAGCTGCTGTTCAGGGTGACAAATAACGTCGTCTGTTGTTACGACGGCGACCGTGCAGGACGCGATGCAGCCTGGCGGGCACTGGAAACGGCGCTGCCGTACATGACCGACGGTCGCCAGTTGCGCTTTATGTTTCTGCCTGACGGCGAAGACCCGGATACGCTGGTGCGTAAAGAGGGTAAAGCGGCATTTGAAGCGCGGATGGAGCAGGCTCAGCCGCTCTCCACGTTTCTGTTTAACAGCCTGATGCCGCAGGTTGATTTGAGTACCCCGGATGGACGCGCGCAGTTGAGTACGCTGGCGCTGCCGCTGATCACTCAGGTTCCGGGCGAAACGCTGCGCATTTATTTGCGCCAGGAGTTGGGGAAAAAGCTGGGCATTCTCGAAGACGCTCAGCTTGAGCGCTTAATGCCAAAACAAGCAGAAAGTGGCACAGCCCGCCCCACTCCCCAGCTAAAACGCACGACCATGCGTATACTGATAGGATTACTGGTGCAAAACCCGGAACTGGCAGGCCTGGTGCCGCCGTTAACCGGGCTTGATCCGAAAAAGCTGCCTGGACTTGGCTTATTTTCTGAACTGGTCAACACTTGTGTGTCACAGCCAGGACTGACTACCGGCCAACTGCTTGAGCAGTATCGCGGCACAAATGAAGCCGCCACCCTTGAAAAACTGTCGATGTGGGACGATATAGCAGATAAGGAAATCGCTGAGAATACGTTCACCGACTCACTAAACCATATGTTTGATTCACTGCTGGTCCAGCGGCAAGAAGAGTTGATAGCTCGAGACCGCACACACGGGTTAAGCAGTGAAGAACGCCGGGAACTCTGGACATTGAACCAGGAACTGGCAAAAAAATGAATTCAACGGCTTAAGTGCCGAATATCAATCGGGACGATCCCGAAGGCCGCACCGAGGCGCAGCGGCAATAATATAAGCAGGCCCTCGCTTTAAATGTCGGTAACTCGTTTTCGCCGACCGACACCAATCAATGAATTAAGTGTGGATACCGTCTTATGGAGCAAAACCCGCAGTCACAGCTTAAACTTCTTGTTACCAAGGGCAAGGAGCAAGGCTATCTGACCTATGCCGAGGTCAATGACCATCTGCCGGAAGATATCGTCGACTCCGACCAGATCGAAGACATCATCCAAATGATCAATGACATGGGCATTCAGGTGATGGAAGAAGCACCGGATGCCGATGATCTCCTGCTGGCTGAAAACTCGAACAACACCGACGAAGACGCGGAAGAAGCTGCCGCGCAGGTGCTGTCCAGCGTAGAATCTGAAATCGGACGTACCACCGATCCGGTGCGCATGTACATGCGTGAAATGGGTACCGTTGAACTGCTGACCCGCGAAGGCGAAATCGACATCGCCAAGCGTATTGAAGACGGCATCAACCAGGTACAGTGCTCCGTTGCGGAATACCCGGAAGCCATTACCTATCTGCTTGAGCAGTACGATCGCGTTGAAGCCGCGGAAGCACGTCTGTCTGACCTGATTACCGGCTTCGTCGATCCCAACGCTGAAGAAGATCTGGCCCCTACCGCCACTCACGTCGGTTCTGAACTCTCTCAGGAAGAGATGGACGACGACGAAGAGAAAGACGAAGAAGAAGAAGACGATTCCAGCGACGATGACAACAGCATCGACCCTGAACTCGCACGTGAAAAATTCGGCGAACTGCGCACCCAGTACGAACTGGCGCGTGACACCATCAAGGCCAAGGGACGCACTCACGCTGCATCCCAGGAAGAAATTAAGAAACTGTCTGAAGTCTTCAAACAGTTCCGCCTGGTGCCAAAGCAGTTCGATTATCTGGTCAACAGCATGCGTGTCATGATGGAACGCGTTCGTATTCAAGAACGTATCATCATGAAGCTGTGCGTTGAGCAGTGCAAAATGCCGAAGAAAAACTTCATTACACTGTTCACCAGCAACGAAACCAGCGATACCTGGTTCAACGCTGCCGTGGCAATGAACAAGCCGTGGTCTGAAAAACTGAACGACGTTAAAGACGACGTACAGCGCGGCCTGCAGAAACTGCAACAGATTGAAGAAGAAACCGGCCTGACCATCGAGCAGGTTAAAGACATCAACCGTCGTATGTCCATCGGTGAAGCGAAAGCTCGTCGTGCGAAGAAAGAGATGGTGGAAGCAAACTTACGTCTGGTTATTTCTATCGCCAAGAAATATACCAACCGTGGTCTGCAGTTCCTCGACCTGATTCAGGAAGGCAACATCGGCCTGATGAAAGCGGTTGATAAGTTCGAATACCGTCGTGGTTACAAGTTCTCCACCTACGCAACTTGGTGGATCCGTCAGGCTATCACCCGCTCCATCGCGGATCAGGCGCGCACCATCCGTATTCCGGTGCATATGATTGAGACGATCAACAAGCTCAACCGTATCTCCCGCCAGATGCTGCAGGAAATGGGTCGTGAACCGACGCCGGAAGAACTGGCTGAGCGTATGCTGATGCCGGAAGACAAAATCCGCAAAGTGCTGAAAATTGCCAAAGAGCCTATCTCCATGGAAACGCCAATCGGCGACGATGAAGATTCGCATCTGGGTGATTTCATCGAGGATACTACCCTCGAGTTGCCGCTGGATTCTGCGACCACTGAAAGCCTGCGTGCCGCAACGCACGACGTGCTGGCGGGTCTCACCGCGCGTGAAGCGAAAGTCCTGCGTATGCGTTTCGGTATCGATATGAATACCGACCACACGCTGGAAGAAGTGGGCAAACAGTTCGACGTTACTCGCGAACGTATCCGTCAGATCGAAGCGAAGGCTCTGCGCAAACTGCGCCACCCAAGCCGCTCTGAAGTGCTGCGTAGCTTCCTGGACGATTAATTTCAGGTAAACGTAAAAAGCTCCCGACTGGGAGCTTTTTTTATGCCTGAATTTTGTATGCTTTCTCGCTCCCCTTGTGGGAAATGCCATCAGAGAACATCGAACCTTTTGCCCGGGGGCGCAAGCTTGCCAGGCCTACGAATCTTAGGTGAGTAAGTTTTTCTCCCTCTCCCTGCGGGAGAGGGTCGGGATGAGGGCAGCAAAGCGCAGAGGACTTACCGTCCTCTCACCACTAGCGCCTCATCCAACTCCCGATACGCCTCAACCAGCTTATCAAGCGTAATTCGGCTTAGCCCGCTCGGGTTGGGCAATATCCACACTTCGGTATCACCCACGGTCACCTCCTGCTTGCCCCATTTCGCGCCGCGCTGGCTGAACGCCTGTTCAAACGCCTGCTTACCCAAAATGGCCAGCGACCTCGGCTGATAATCCTGCATTTTCGTTATCAACCCACGCCCGCCCTCACGCAGTTCGTGCAGCCCTACCTCGCTCGCCTGAACCGTTGGCCGGTCTACCAGTTTGGTCACACCACAGCCGTAATCAAGCATCTGCAGCGCATCCTCAGGCTTGAGCTGTCTATCGGTAAACCCAGCTAAATGAAGAACCTTCCAGAAGCGATTAGCGGGATGCGCAAAGGGCATACCCAGATGCGCAGAGGACTTACCCGGATTGATGCCGCAGAACACAACCCGCAGCCCCGGCTGAAGAATATCGCTAACCATGACATGACTCGCCAAAATGGATCATCCCTGAAGTATAAGGGATTGATTAGGCATTGTTTATAAAAACAGCACCCGTAGCGCATTTACTGGATTGGCGTCCGGAGTTCCATTATAATTCCCGCCCACGGCCCCTTAGCTCAGTGGTTAGAGCAGGCGACTCATAATCGCTTGGTCGTTGGTTCAAACCCAACAGGGGCCACCAAATTTTAGCTTTAAAATCATACAAAAAGGCCACTCGAAAGAGTGGCTTTTTTGTTATCTACTTTTCAAGTGGCGATGAAATGGCGGTGGGCTTACAACAGGGCGGCTCGGCGCGCACCCTGTATAAAAGGCCCGCTCCGTCAGACCTGATAACAGTGAGTATCAGTTGGCTAAGGGCTATTTAGTCTCAGAACAGATTATTCAACATCCAATATTCTGTTGATATTATTGAATAATTCCTGAGTGCTAATCCCCTTGCAGGGTGTGATGAATATCGTGTCATCCCCGGCAATGGTTCCCATGATTCCTTCTGTTTTACCGAAGGAATCGAGCATACGCGCGACCAGCGGTGCAGCCCCAGGAGAGGTCGAGATAACAATCATCAGTTCGTTAAAATCAATCTGTTCAATAAGGCTGTTTACTTTACTCTTCATGCCAGGAACATTGAGTTCTGCCGGCATAGAGTAGATAAAGACCCCATTGGCATTTCGGCGGCGAATCGCCCCATGTTTTGTCAATAAACGAGAGACCTTCGACTGGTTAATATTTTCATAACCCATGGCAGTCAAGTGATCAACAATCTCATTTTGCGAACTGAAATTTTCAGACTGCAGTAACGCCTTAAATTCCTTTCGGATGTTTTTCGCTTTCGTTACTTTCTTAAGCATGCTTCATTCCCCTGCCGATAGTTAACGTTGTCACTGAACACTCACATGCGATCTACAGTTTTTATGCCCAGCATCGTCAGCCCTGTTTTCAGGGTTCGTGACGTTAACGCTGCCAGCTTCAAGCGGCTTTGCTGCAGTGCGGGATCTTGCGCGTTGAGGATCGGGCATTGTTCATAGAATCGGGAGAAGTGACTTGCCAACTCGAACAGGTAGGTGGTCAGCAGATGAGGATAGCCTTCCTGCGCGACGGTATGAACGGTCTCTTCGAAACTCAGAAGTTGTTTGCCGAGTAACAGCTCGGTCGGTTGACTCAGCTGAATGTCGGCGTGCAACTGGTCCTTGTTTACCGTTGCACGATTAAACAAGGAGGTAATGCGTGAGCAGGCATACTGCATATACGGTGCGGTATTCCCCTCGAACGACAACATGTTATCCCAGTCAAAAATGTAATCTGTTGTGCGTTTTTTGGAGAGATCGGCATATTTAACCGCGCCAATCCCAATGATTTCAGCTAATTCATCAAGTGCCGCAGCATCAAGGTCGGGTTGCTTCTTGGCGATCATTTCCCGTGCACGATGCAGTGCTTCATCAAGCAGTTCAGACAGTTTGATGGTGCCACCCTCACGGGTTTTGAACGGCTTGCCATCTTTGCCCATCATCATGCCGAACATATGATGCTCCATCGGCACCGAGTCCGGCACATAGCCAGCTTTACGGACAATGCTCCAGGCCTGCATTAAGTGTTGGTGCTGACGGGAATCGATGTAATAAAGCAGTCGATCGGCGTTCAGAACGTCATGACGGTACTTCGCGCAGGCAATATCGGTAGTGGTATAGAGATAACCGCCATCTTTTTTACGGATGATGACGCCCATTGGCTCGCCGTCTTTATTTTTGTACTCATCCAGATAGACAACGATCGCCCCCTGGCTTTCCGTGGCAATACCGCGGGCCAGCAAGTCGTCGACGATTTCAGGCAGCATCGGGTTATAGGTACTTTCTCCCATCACATTGCTGCTGTTCAGGGTGACGTTCAGGCGGTCGTAATTGCGCTGGTTCTGCACCATGGTGATATCCACCAAGCGACGCCACATTTTCAGGCACCATTCATCGCCTTGTTGCAGCATCACCACATAGCGGCGGGCACGTTCGGAGAACTCAGCGTCGGATTCGTAGCGTTTTTTCGCTTCGCGGTAGAACATTTCCAGGTCGGAAAGCTCCATCTGATGGTCGTCGCTTTGTTGCAGACTTTCCAGCCAGGCGATGAGCATACCGAACTGCGTACCCCAGTCGCCCAGGTGGTTGGCGCGGATAACGTCGTGCCCGAGGAATTCCAGCGTGCGGACAACCGCGTCGCCGATGATAGTTGAACGCAAATGGCCAACATGCATCTCCTTTGCTACGTTCGGAGCGGAATAATCCACCACGATGCGCTGTGATTTGACCGGCGCAAAGCCCAGGCGTTCGTCGGCATAGCTTTTCTCAAGCTGCGCTTCAACCCACGATTGTTTGAGGAATATGTTGATGAATCCGGGCCCTGCAATCTCCACTTTTTCAGCGATATCACTCAGTTCTAGCGCCCCGACCAGGTTTTCTGCCAGCGCGCGTGGTGGGATTTGCAGGATTTTTGCCAACGCCATAACGCCATCAATCTGATAGTCGCCAAACTGTGCGCGCTCTGAATGACGAACCAGCAGCTTGTCCTGCCCTTTGATATTTAAGGTGTTTAGCGCGGTGGTCAGCACTTGCGTTATCAGGGATTTAATATTCATGTTTTACCTCGTGCAGCCTGTGTGCGGTACGGGGATAAAACCTGGCGTACCACATACATAACGAATTGAAATTTTCATGATTTCAGAAACAACAAAGCCCGGACTCAGTCCGGGCCAGGCGTTATTAGCGCTTCACGCACATAACGTGATACACACCGTGCTCTTTCTCAGCACCTTCCGTTTCGTGCTCGAAACCAGGGAATGTTTCATCCCAGGATTGCAGCGCCTGGAGGTAGCCGATGAGCGGGCTGTCTTCGTAGCCGAAGTTTTCCCCGGACATCATCATCGGAATACCCGGTGGGTAAGGGATGACGGAGTTCGCGGCAGTTCGACCTTCCAGCTCAAAGATAGAAACCAGTTCCACATTGTTCGCAACCAGCTGCGTGAATGCATCGCGCGGCAGCATGTCGATTTGCGGCAGTGATTCGTAAGCCTGATTGAGCTTGTGGCTAGGGTTATGCTCTTTCAGGAACGCGATCATCTTGTCTCCCAAGTCGCGCATACCCAGATGGCCATAAACCTCTGGTGCAGTGCTGACCAGGCCCGGCATCACTTCTTTCAGTGGGGCGTTCATGTCGTAATGCTTTTTGAACGCCATAAGGCTGTTCATCAGCGTCACCCACTTCCCTTTGGTCACACCCATAGAGAACAGGAACATGATCTGGAAATCGGTGGTACGGGTTGGCACGATACCCAGGTTAGAGAGGTATGCAGTAACCAGTGCCGCCGGAATGCCGTTGGCTTCAAGGGAACCGTCATCGTTCAGACCCGGCGTCAGCAGGCTGACTTTTACCGGATCCAGCATCACCCAGTTTTCATCCAGGTCGGTGAAGCCGTGCCACTTGTCCTGCGGGTTGAGGATCCAGTTGCTCTGCTCGTTAACCAGCAATGCCTGCGGCGCATCGGCGAAGCTAAATTTCTCGCCGGTTGCCGGGTCGGTGATGGTTTCCGGGTTCCACGGTTTGAAGAACCAGTCGTTGTTCTTGCCCGCATCGTTGTAGGCACGCGCAATGGCCTGACGGAAATCGACCGCTTCTTCAATCACTTCGTTGGTCAGCATTACACCCTGCTTACCGTCCATCATCGCCGCTGCCACGTCGTTCGACGCAGCGATCGAATACAGCGGAGAAGTGGTGGCATGCATCATATAAGACTGATTGAACTGAGCCGGTTCGATGTTGCTGCGACCTTCACGCATGTGGATGTAAGACGCCTGAGAAAGGGCATTCAACAGTTTGTGCGTAGAGTGAGTGGCAAAGACAGTCGGTGCATCTTTGCTGTGCTCGGTTTTGTCGCCACGCATAGCGTGGAAACCTTTGTAAATCGGGTTGAAGCGGGAGTAACCGAACCAGGCTTCATCGTAATGAATACGGTCACAGCTCTCACCCAGCATATCTTGAATGCTGTCGCCGTTATAAATCAGGCCATCGTAAGTACAGTTGGTGACGACGCTGTAAGCCGGGCGTTTGTTTTCCAGTTCGTTGGCAAAACGGCTGTCAGCGATCTGGTTGTTGAGATAGCTGGCGGACATCTGTTTTTTCGGGATAGGCCCGATGATGCCGTAGGCATTACGCGTTGGCGTCATGTACACCGGTGTTGCGCCCGTCAGCATCAAACCCTGCTCGATAGATTTGTGGCTGTTACGGTCACAGACGGCGATGTTCTTATCTGTCAGGCAAGCCTGCATGATGATACGGTTTGCGCCCGAGGTGCCGACAACCAGCGAGTAAGAGCGATGTGCACCGAATACGCGGGCGATGTATTTTTCGCTTTCACCGAAGGCGCCGGTGTGGTCCAGCATTGAACCCAGCGAGGCACGTTCGATACCCATATCGGTACGGAAGATATTTTCGCCATAGAAATCATAGAATTTACGGCCAACCGGCGTTTTACAGAAGCCGATACCGCCCTGGTGGCCAGGCGCTGACCAGGAGTACTCTTTCTCTTTCGCGTATTCCATCATGGCGGCCATCAGCGGCGGCATCATGATTTTTTCATAGCGGTTTACCGCAGCCTGCAGTCGGCCAACGATAAAGTCGGTGGTGTCGTCGAGCATGATGAACGTTTCGGTCATGCGGCTCATGATGTCAGCATCAACCGTACGGTTGTCTTCCGGAGATTTCACTACCAGGAAAACAGGTGCCTGATCGTGACGCAGGCTCAGACGCTCAATAAAGGTCAGGATTTCCGCGGCATTCTTAGGCTCCCACTCGACAAGGATACAATCGATAGCGGCTGTAGACACAACGTAAGAGGTTGCATACTGATAAGAATAGGAGAACTGCACGTTCTCACCTTTGCTCTTTAAAGAGTCAACGACCCGAGCAATCGCTTCGTTGGACGGACGATCGGCAGGACTCGTATTGCCAACAATCAAATAATTTTTATCACACATAACCGTCTCACTCTGTCTAAAGCTGTCCGTTCATGGGGAAAATAAACGCCATGTCGTGGAAACTTTTGCTAAATATCTAAAATGCAATTCAATGTTATTTGTAACGCCGAGAAATCGCATTAAAAGCGCAGCGTGACGATAACTAACATTTGTCATGAATGTAATTGAATATGAATGCCCATGGGCGTTCTGTCGGCTGCAGTATACATAAACAGTTTATCGTTAACCACAGCGGTAAATACCACCAACGGATGAGTCATATTAATTCAAGAAAAGTGAATGCAGCATCGACAATGCCGTACTAAAAATGCATTTGCATGAATTTAACCGACCTTAACCATGACAAACCAACACTTGAAAACATAGCCCAACACCTTGTTTTTATTGAATATTATGTATTAGTGCTCTTCTTTAATTTTAAAATTAAATATTGCAGTCGACATTTCAAGAATAGAACCCAGAAATAACAAAAACGCCTAACACGTATTTGACTTTGACTTTTTTAGGGGATATTGTCTGCGCCACTTTATTATTGCGTCTTGAACACACTCCGTTCTTTTAACGTTTGCTTCACATTAAAGATCGGGAAATGCTATCAAAACGTATACCGAAAATTACTCCAGTGTTTTTCATCATTATTATGCAAAGCATGAGCGCCATCTGCATATAGGTGCGATCCGTTCGACATAATAAATGGAATAATTATCTATTCATCAGGAGATATTCATGGCTACTGAATCAAAAAAAATGGGCGTGGTGGGTCTCACCATTCTCGTTGCCGTTAACATGATGGGGTCCGGTATTATAATGTTACCGGCAAGCCTTGCGCAGACTGGGGCTATCTCCATTCTGTCCTGGTTTGTAACCGCGATTGGCTCTATGTGTATTGCCTATGCATTTGCCAAATGCGGGCGCTTTTGTAAACGCGAAGGCGGTATGTCTGCCTATTCAGAAGAAGCGCATGGAAAGTCATCCTTCTTTATCGCGTCTTACAGCTACTACATCTGCCTGGTGATCAGCTGCGTCGCCATCGCGGTATCCGCCGCAGGCTACCTGGCCCCCTTCTTCCCGTGGGTAAAAGCTCAGCCATTTAACACATTCTTAACCGTGGTCGCTATTCTGATCGTCACCATGGTGGCGAACTTTAAAGGCCCTAAGATCACCGAACGCATTTCTGCGTTGACGGTATGGGGTATCATTATCCCGGTCGTGGGTTTATCTGTTATTGGTTGGTTCTGGTTCGATCCTAAAATCTTTATGGATGCGTGGAACCCACAACACCTGTCTGATGGCGGCGCTGTTTCTTCCGGTATTGCGCTGACCCTGTGGGCGTTCCTGGGAATTGAATCTGCCGGTGCTAACTCTGGTGCGGTAGAAAACCCAGAGAAGAATGTGCCACTGGCATGCTTGTTCGGTACCGCCTTTGCCGCGATTGTTTATATCGCCTCAACGTCTGTTATTCAGGGTATTGTCCCTAACGCAGACCTGATGAACTCCGATGCGCCATTCGGCCTCGTGTTCTCAATGATGTTCAACCCGGTTGTCGGCCAGGTTATTACCGTGCTTGCGGTTATCGCCTGTATCGGTTCTCTGCTGGGCTGGCAGTTCACCAACGCACAGGTGTCTAAAGCAGCTGCAGATAGCGAACTGTTCCCTGCCGTGTTTGCGAAAGTCACTAAGGATGATGCGCCGGTAATGGGCATGCTGATCATGCTGGCACTCGAACTTGCCCTTGCCTGTATGACCATCTCCCCGGACTTGCTCAAACAGTTTAACGCGCTGTTAAACCTGGCGGTGTTCATCAATATGATCCCGTATGTTCTGGCAATGACTGGCCTGCAGGTCATGCTGCGTAAGAACAAAGTGTCCAATACAGAGTATCGTTTCTCTTCCCTGGTCAGCACCGTGGGCGTGATTTACAGTATTTATGGCGTTTATGCTTGCGGTAGCGATGCGGTGTTTGGCGGGTCTATCATCGTACTGTTCGGCTATATCTTCTACGGCTTCCTGGCGGGTCGCGACACGCAGCGCATGATTTCCAAATCTAACTGAAATCAACGTTAGCGCTATTTACCCCAGAGGCTGAAATCCCAGGACTTCAGCCTCTGGAGGTCCAATCTCAACCCTCAATGTTTTAATGTCCTTCTATCGGATCGGGTGTTGCACAACGAACTGACGCTGGACTCTGCTGGCGCAAACTGTCCTCTTTGGATAGTCGTACGCATAATAGTTAATTAAAACATATGATTAAGCCACTCCAGAGAGTGGCTTTTTTAATGGCTTTCAGGATGTAAACTCACTAAACCAAACTACACCTTCCCGCCCCCGAGCGCTTTATTCAGCACGATATCCTGGCTGACAAGCCGTCCCTGCATTTCAATCTGCTTGATTTGCTCACCCAGCCACTGGCGTTGCGCTTCGTTGGCCATCGCTTCACTGATGAGCCCACGTTTGAAACGGGCTTGTGCATTGTTCATGCCCGCCGCGGCAGAGCTGACTTTTTCATTCTGCAGAACCTGTTCTTCCTGTAATGACTGAAGAGCAGAGCCGGTGGTGACCACGTCTTTCACCGCCGTCAGGACCGCCTGGTTGTACTGAGAAATCAGGATGTCTCGCTGGTGCCGGGTCTTATCGAGGTTCGCCTCCAGTTGCCCACCGGAGAAGATCGGCAAATAAAGACCTGGGACAATATTGGCCTGTTGGCTGGAGTGATCGAACAGGTCATTCAAATGCAGCGCATCTAAACCAAAGAACGCCTTGATATTGAAGGTCGGATAGAACGCCGCTTTAGCGGCATCTATCTGTTTCATTGAAGATTGCACATACCAATGAGCGGCCTGGAGATCCGGACGGCGCGCCAGCAACTGATAGTTCAGTGACGACGGCAGTTGAGTTTGCGCCACGGGTAATGGCATCGGTTTGAAGTCTGCCAGTTCACCGCCACCGATTAAAGCACGCAGCGACTCACGAAACGCCACCCGCTGCTGTTTGGCCATGGAGAGTTGTTGTTCAATGGTAAGCAACATGGCCTTCGCCATTTCCGCATCGGCGGTTGATTCGAGTCCTCGCGCCGCACGGGCCTCATGAGAATTGAGTACAAAAGTCTCGGATTGTTTGAGCTTTTCAAGGTGCTGCGTGACCAGATAATTGGTCTGTATACCGTAATAGAGCTGGGCAACATCCGCCGAGATTTCTAGCTGTACCGCTTTCTCTTCCAGTTTGTGCGCATTTTCCACCCCCATCACGGCATCGAGACGATCGCGATGCTCACCCCACAGGTCAATGTTGAGGGTGGCGCCTAACCCAACGATCCCTTCGGTGTACCAGGGACCCGACGTTCCGAGCATCGGGCGATCTTCTGCAAACGGGCCAAGATAGCCATTCGAAGAGATATGTGCCTGATTGATTTCAGCCATCGCATTCACTTTGAGCTGAGTGCCTGAGGCAATCAACGCCACATCCGATCGCGCCTGAGCGACGCGTGAGTGCGCCAGTGTGATCGACGGCGATTTCTGCAAGGCACGCTCGATCAACGCATTAAGCTGCGGATCGTTGTAGTTTCTCCACCAGGTCGAATCAGGCCACTGCTGAGCCGTCATCTTAATATCATTCGGCAGCACAATTTCCTGCTGAGAAAGGGCTTTCACCGACGCACTTTCGTCTTTCATCGGTGCACAAGCAGAGAGCAGCATGCAGCAAAGCAGGGCCAGAGGTTTGACTTGATTAACGCTATTAGAACAACGCATGGTTATACCATCCCGGTTGCAGTCTGCCGGGTCCGCAGGCTGAGATTAAGCTGATCGATTTCGTAAAACAGGGTTCGTAATCGCCCCTCGTTAAGGTTCGTCGCGGGTACCCCTGACTCTTCCGGCTCCCCGCTTGCCGCCAGTGCCGCGCAGGTTTGCAAACGCTCTGCCGCCTGCTGGCGCTCCAGGGCGAACGTCTTATCGCCATGCTCCGCCCTGAGATACTCAAACTGATAAATGATCTCACTGAGGTGACTTAACACCTGCTGAGCTGCCAGAATGTCGCTTTCTGACTGACGGTTATCCGATGACCAGCCAGGTTCCATCGCCACTCTCGCGGCGATCCCCTGGCATCCCGCCAGCGATCGGCGCAGCGCGATTTCAGTTCCCGCCCCTTCCGCAGGGGTCTGAACGCGCTGTGCAAGAGAAGTGATCAAGGCGCTGACACTGCTCCAGAACAATTTCCCTTCCCGCTCGGGCCACAAATAGCGATGGAAAAGCGTCGCGATCACCACCCCGAGTAAAATGCCGATCACCCTGTCGCGTATTTCGACCAGTTCAAAGGTGGGGCCAAAGCTTTCCAACAACGCCAGCGCGAAGGTAAACATCATCTGGATCCCGGCGTAGCTTATCTTTTCCGAACCAGCATAAATCCACGCCCCCAGGCCAATCACGGGGAGTGACATCGCCAGTAGTCCCACCACACTTTCAATATGCGGCATGACCAGAATCACCATCAGCAACGCCGCCAGGCTGCCGAGCACCGCGCCAATCACACGCAGCAATCCTCGTTGTGCTGTTGAGCCCAGGCTCGACTGTGCCACGATGATGCAACTGAGCATAATGGTGTGGATACCCTGCCAGTCTGCGGCGATATAAATGAGGTAACAGACGAAGGTCGAGAGCAGCGTTTTTAAGGCAAACAGACACCAGCTCTGGTTCATGACCAGCCCTTTAAGACGGGCACTCTCTTTTGCTTCTGACGGCGATTCCACAGGCACATGCTGGTAGTGCGAAAACGCAATCACCGACTCCATCATGCGCAGGAGCGTCCCCTGCTTTGCTTCCTCAAAGACACCCGTCTCGTTAACGGAAAACGGACTGTCTTGCGCAATCGACGCGGCAAAAGCGTTACATCCGTCGAGAAGCGTTTGGGCCAGCGCGAGATCGGCTTCATCCGGATCCGTCGGCAACTGTTGCACCATTAAATACAGGTCAGAAACGGTGCTGATCCGCGCCAGATGCCAGGCTTCATCCTGGCGATAACGCTTATCACGCATGACAGCAAACGCCAGCATGTGCTGAAGCATCAGCATCTTTTCCTGGATAGCGGCAGCGGGTAACGGGTCCGCAAGCGTCTCCCTGCGGATAAAGCGTTCTGTTCTGTCGATAATTTCCGACAACTGCGCCTGTAATGCTCCTCGCAGCTGCGCGACCGGCTCCAGCGGAAGAAACAACAGATTGATGATAAGCGTCAGAATGATGGCGTAGTTGATGGCGACCCACAGCCAGAGAATGAGACGGACCACGCTATCAGCATTGTCCGTCAGGTCGGCAAAGGTTTGGGTATAAAAAATCACCAAGCCGCTGAGAAAGAAAATCACGCCATATCGGGTGGCGCGCATCAGGTAGACACAGCAAAAGAACAGTCCCCCCGCCATCATCAAGCGCAGCAGAGGGTACTCCCAGGTCAATTTCAGCGTCAGAATGGAGAACCCAACCGCCAGCGTGGTACCGAAAATGAACAGCGTGCCCGTGATTTTGGACAGCACAATATTCTTTTGGGTGACATAAAAAACGGCTATCAGGGATAACGCCAGAAAAGGGATCTGTAGCGTCAATGAAATAACCATAACCAGCGTACACGCGATCAGGCAGCGCATCATCAGGTTACCGCGCCCCGGATAAGGACGCAGCAAACTGCCTAGCTGTTGCAACAGGGAAGGTGTTGAAGGAACCGTTTTCGAATCCATACTGCCTCCGCTTAGCGAGGTTGCAGCGTTGCCACCGCAGAGGCGCCGACGCGGAACAGATGCGGATCGGGATTCGTCACCCGAATTTTAACCGGGAAGCGTTGTGAAACATGCACCCAGTTGATGTTCCTTTTCACGGCAGGTAAACCCGCAATCACGCTGCCACCGTCATCAGGCAGAACGCCGTAACTGATTGAATCGACCTGACCAGAGAACGTTTTGCTCGTATCGCTCATCAACCAAACGCGCGCCGGAGTGCCTTCCTGAATGTTTTTAAGTTCGGTTTCACGGAAGTTAGCAATCACATACCAGTGAGTCGTATCAATCAGGGTAAACACCGGTTTCCCCGCCGACACAAACTCACCCAGGCTCGTTTTCAACGATGCGACGCGGCCGGTAAAGGGCGCGCGAACGTCCGTATGCGCCAGGTTTAACGTTGCGATATCAATCTGCGCTTCGATCTCTGCGCGTTGCGCCACCAATGCATCAACGCCGCTCACTGCTGCCGAGGCCTGTTTTGCCTGTAATTGCAGGCTTTGCAGATGCGATTGCGCGCTGGCGTTGGCCGCACGAGCCTGGTCAACTTCTTCAGCAGAAGCGAACCCTTGAGAAAGCAGAGGCGCAATACGATGTAAGGTGTCGGCCGCTTTTTTAGCATCAGCCTGCGCGCTGGCAATGGCGGCTTTTGCTGAACCAGCACTGAATTTCTGTGCATTGACCGAGCGTTGGGTCAGCTCAATTTGTCTGTCGAGCCCGGACAGTTTCGCCTGCGCTTGCTTCAGTGCGGCTTCGTAAGTGGCGGGATCGATTCGGAAAAGCAGGTCTCCTTTCTGCACCAGCTGATTATCACGCACCGGCTGCTCAATGATCCTGCCATTCACTTCTGGCGACACCGTGATGGTATCCGCATAAGCATAAGCATCATCGGTACGAGGACGGGCATCAAGGCGCCAAATAACCACGCAAAGCACGACAAGTGCCGTAACCGTCAGCACAATTAACGTTGTTTTAGACTTATTTTTAAACATGATAATAGCCTGCCGGTTAATTAAAAAATGAATAGCCAGATAATCATTGAGATAATCGCCGCGATTAATAACCCGCCGCCGATATGTATTTGAAAGCGGTCGCGTAATTTCTCTCCGGCCAGGCCGAATATCAGTCCTGTAAGGATCGATCCACCCGCCAGGCAATAAAGCCAGTCGGGAAAGGCGGCGCCCAGAAAGGGCAATGAGGGAGAAAGTGAACATCCCGACAGGGTAAATAGCGCGGGCAATCCCAGCAGTACAGGCAGTCTTATTCTCATAATGGCAGGTGACCAATGAAAGTAAAAAGCGGAAGATGACTCTCCCGAAGGTGTCATCAGAAATATGCAGTGGATGCCTACAGTATATCACTTCAAATATTGATTACACTGGTTACTATTAGCTTTGTTATTTGTTTTGACGTTTTTCTTATTTAAAAATAAATTACATCCACTGTGATTCAGAATAGCAGCCGACGAATTAAAAGACCTGTTCCCGCAGGTCTTTTAATTTATTCGTGATTTATACTCCCGCCCACCACAACCGAAGCTTCATGCCCCAGCCGCTGGTAAAGCCGGTGGTGACGGATTTTACTTCGCCTTTAGAGACAATCATCAGCGTTGGTGTGACCTGTACTTGCCAGCTGCGAGAGAGTTGTCCCGTCGCATCGTTAACCGTCGGCATCGCATAGTGCTTACGCGCCAGCCAGTTGCTCAGCGTCGCATCGTCCCCGGATCGCAGCGCCACGCTTATCACGTTGCCGCCCTCCTCGGCTATCTTCGCCACTGACGGCGTGGTGTAGCGACATACGCCGCACCACGTTGCCCAAACGTAGACCAGTAGCGGGCGGTCCTGGCTCATTTCAGCCAGAGAGAGCGACTTGCCGTCCAGCGTCTGCAACGGCGTACTGACGAACGTCGCGGGCAGCGCTGGCTGGCGAAACTGATCCATCACCAGCATCGCCGCCGCCGCAATCAACAGCAGCACCACGCCTTCGCGCAACCAGCGCTTGAGCTTAGCTCGCATCGGCTTTCGCCAGTTCTTGTTTCACCAGCGTCTCCAGTTCGTCATAAGGAATGGCGCCCGCAACCATTGTTTTGCCCACCAGCGTCGCCGGGGTGCCCTGCACGTTCAGCACCTGTGAGAGGATCAGGTTCATTTGCAGCGTCTCGCCACTTTGCCCATCCGCTTTTATTGTCTCGGTCCCGGTTTTTTGCTGGGACGCCAGAATAGACGCGTCATCGTGATAGCCCTTTTTCGACATCAACCGCTGATGCAACGCCCAAAACTGCTGTGGCTGCTGACGCCACGCGGTGAGCGCAATGCGGGCGGCGTTGGCGGAACTTTCACTGCGGAACGGCAGCAGTTTTATCACCAGCTTCACGTCCGGATATTTATGGACGATTTTCTCCAGCTCCGGGTCGAACTGTTTGCAGTACGGGCAGTTGTAATCGGTGAATGAGACCAGCGTCAGACGCGGTTTTTCCGCACCCATCGACGGCGTATTCGGATCGTTCCAGAGCAGGTTTTCCAGATCGGGTTCAGCGGCAAGGCTCAGAGTCGAGAAGCAAAACAGCAAGATAAACGTCAAAATGCGCATGGTTATTTTCCTTTAGCGTCGGACAGGGTTTGCAGCACGTCATCACGGTTCAGCAGCGGTGACATCACGCGCCCCTGCGCCAGCCCGGGTCCATAAATCTGATTGAAAGGCACGGCCACGCTGTGGCGAGTGCGAAGAAATTGGCTGATGGTGTCCGACGGGCGGCTCCAGTCGCCGCGCAGCGCCACCACATCCGGTGCGGTGAGCGCGTCCTGGACGTCTTCCCGTAACAGCACGTTGTATTTGTTGGCTTTACAGGTCACGCACCAGTCGGCAGTGACATCGACAAACACGCGTTTATTGTCTGCTCGCGCAGCGGCGATCGCCTGTTCACTCAGCGGCTGCCAGTCGATTCTGTCCGCGACAATGCCCTTGTCGTCGGAATGCCACAGCGGGAACGCAATGGCGATAGCCAGTGCCGTCGCCAGCGTGCTGATCCCGGCCACGCGCCACCCCCAACGCCACCCCGTCGCGAGCAGCAGAATACAGGCAAGTACGGCGAATAATATGAGCGTCAGAGTCTGCCCGATATGCACCGCCAGCAGGCTGGCCAGCCACAACGACGAGCCGAGCATCATCAGCCCGAGAACGGTTCTGACCGCGTTCATCCAGCGGCCCGGACGCGGCATATGCTGCGCCAGCCCAGGCCAGGCGGCAATCAGCAGCCACGGCAAGCTCATGCCGATCCCCATCGCGAAGAACAAGCCCCACAGCAGCGGCAACGGTGCCACCAATGCGACGGAGACCGCCGTGCCGAGAAACGGCGCGGTGCACGGTGTCGCCAGCAACGTGGCAAAAGCGCCCTGCCAGAAATGGCCGGCCAGGCCGTTCCCGCCGCGCGTCGCAAGGAAGGTGGATAAACCCGAGGAGAGCCGAATTTCAAACAGGCCGAGCAGGCTGGCGCTGAACAGCACCATGACCAGCGCCATCGCCGCAATAAACCACGGGTTCTGGAACTGAATGCCCCAACCCAACGCCTGATTGCTCAGGCGCAGCACGGTCATCATCAGCGCCAGAGCGAGGAATGAGGTCACAATCCCGACCACCGACGCCATAAACTGCTGACGCACACGACGTCGGTCGGTGGATTGCGTTCGTACTAATGTGCCGAGCTTCATCGCCAGCACCGGCAGCACGCACGGCATCACGTTGAGAATAAGCCCACCCGCCAGCGCCATCAGCAGCACCCAGCCCAGCGAAAGCGTCGATTCGCTGGCGGGAGACTCCCCAACGGTGACGCGGCTTTCCTGCGCCTGACCGCTGTCGGCCAGCACCAGCGAAATCGCTTTCCCACGCAGATCCGGCGCGGTTTCGCCCCAACCGTCGCTGACCGGCAGCGTGGCGGTCAGGGTTGGTCCATCAATGTGATAAGTGGGTTTACCGAAATCGGTGTCGGCCAGCGTGTCGATGAACAGTTCAGGCTTCTGCCAGCCTGCATCGCGAATGGCGGTGACGGTCAGTTTTCCGGAATGATACCCAGCATCCAGTTGCGACGTCAGGCCGTCTTTGAGCGGAAGCGTGCCCATCGCGCGGGTGAAATCGTAGCGGAAATTCGCCCCCGTTGCGGTCGTCAAATCCAGGGTAAACGGGTAGTCGGTCAGAATGCAGACGTTGCTACAGGTCGACAGCGTCAGCACGCCCGAGAGTTTTTCAGGCAGCTTGCCGCGCAGCGTTATCGGGAACGTGACGTTACCGTGATAGCCCTGAGTGGAAATTCCGGCCACCTCAAAACGCTGCGGTACCGGCCAACGCCAGTCCATCTCCAGCGGCGTTTGCCATTTAATGGCAGGCGCAATCCCGCCTTCCCCCGGCGATCGCCAGTAGGTTTTCCAGCCTTTATCGAGGTTCACATCCAGCAGGACGTGCGTATCACCGCCCTGCTGAGTCTCGGCCCGCAGCCTGACGCTGGCATGATCGTTATCGGCGGCGCGTAGCCAGCCCGTGTCGGCCGCATGGCTGACAGGCAGCCATAGCCAGAGCAGGCAGAGCACAAGCTGCCTGATAATAATTCGCATAAATTTTCTCCGTAAATGATTGATTAACCTGTAGTAGCAGGCGAGCAATCACTCACGGAAGACGCATAATCGCAGATGCACCCGTAGCCGGGGAGGAGAAATGACCCGAGGCGGCCATTGGCGCTCCGGGCGTTGCGGTACAGCGGCCATCACTACCATCAGTAGGCTGATGGCAAATATCGCGCCTTCAAACATCACCGGCGGCGTCGCAAACAGGGATTTCGCGCTGAGCTCGCACGGCGTCACCGGCGCGTCGCTATCCTGATGTTGTTGAACGGATTGCTGAGCAACCGGAGAGGCATTCATCATCAGCGCGTGCAGCCCCGCCATGCGCTGCGCGGTGCAGATAAGCACCACCAGACATGCCAGAGCGACAAGAAGCAACGCTTTACGCTGACGTGGGATCATAAAAGCCTCAATAAAATTTGAGGCTTATCTTAACGGTAGAATGCGCGGCGTGCTGTAAAGAAGTGTCTGGGAGGGGGCGCCGTCTTTTCCCCCTCACCCCAAGCCTCTCCCTCAGGGAGAGGGAGAAAAGCGCGAGCTCCGTTCACGTTCTGTTCAGGAGAAAGATTCTGCCGCACGGCCCCGTCGATCAATTATTCACTGGAATTACTGCACCTTTATATTTGGTGCGGATCCAATCCTGAATCGCTTTGGAATGCAGCACGTTCACCAGCGCCACGATATCCTTTTTCTTCTCATCGCCGCGATGAACGGTAATGATGTTGGCGTATGGGTTGTTCTCGCCGCTCTCCACCGCAATCGGGTCATGTACCGGGTCCAGACCGGCGTCGATGGCGTAGTTAGCGTTAATCACCACCGCCGCGCCTTCGTCGTTGTTGTACATCTGCGGCAGCAGTGACGCTTCCACGTTCGGCAGGAATTTCAGCTTTTTCGGGTTCTCAACGATATCGCTGATACGCGCAGTGATTTTATCAATCCCCGGCTTCAGCTTGATAATCCCCTCTTTCTCGAAGATTGAGAGGATACGGCCTTCTTCGGATACCGCATCACGCATGATGATTTTGCCGCCTTCCGGCAGGTCTTTCAGCGACTTGTATTTTTTCGAGTAAATACCAATCGGCTCGATATGAATCGCACCGGCGCTGACGAAATCGTAGTCTTTGTCGCCCGCATGGTCTTTCAGCACGCTGTTCAGATAAGGAATGTGCTGGAAGTAGTTAGCGTCGATTTCACGCCCGGCCAGCGCGGTATTCGGCAGGATGTAGTCCTGGAAACGTTTGATCTCCAGGTCGATACCTTCTTTCGCCAGAATCGGTTTCGCCTGCTCAAGAATTTCAGCGTGCGGTACGTTGGATGCCCCTACGGTCAGGGTATCGGCCCAGGAAGCAAAGCTCAGGGCGCTCAGGGTTGCGGCGGCAATCAGTGTCAGTGTTTTTTTCATGATGTGTGGTCCCAAAGAATTATCGTTTATCTAAAAGTGAAGTCACCACGTCGCCGCAGAACTGAATGATGAAGACGATGATCAGAATGGTCACCGTCGCCACCAGCGTGACGTCGTTATGGTTACGCTGGAATCCTTCCAGATACGCCAGATTGCCTAAGCCACCTGCGCCAATCACGCCAGCCATCGCGCTGTAACTCACCAGCGCAATCAGGGTGACGGTAATGCCCGAGACCAGCGCCGGAGAAGACTCCGGCAGCAGGACGCGAAAAATCAGCGTCGACAGGCGTGCGCCCATCGAACGCGTGGCCTCAATTACTCCTTTGTCGACTTCACGCAGGGCCATTTCCACCAGACGCGCATAAAACGGTGCCGCGCCAACAATCAGGGCGGGCAGTGCCGCATCTGCACCGAGAATGGTGCCGACGATCGCCTTTGTGAACGGGATCAGCAGCACAATCAGGATGATGAACGGAATAGAACGGAAAACGTTCACCAGCACTGAAATCACGCTATACACCGCGCGGTTGTGGAACAGGCCACCTTTGGCGGTCAGAAACAGCGCCAGCCCAAGCACGATGCCGAAAACAAAGGTCGCTACGCCGGATAACGCGGTCATGTACAGCGTTTCCTGCGTCGCTGCCCATAATGAATCCAGGTCCAGATGCGGGAACCATTGTTCCGCCAGAGTCGGTTCAGCCATGTTTAATCACCTCGCTGTCGATGTCGCTGCGCTGCAAATCCGCGAGGATGTTGTTCAGCTGTTCTTCTGTGGCCACCACGTGCAGCCAAAGTTGGCCAAACACACCGTGCGCCGTTTGTGTCATCTTGCCGTGCAAAATGTTGAAGGGCAGGCCGTAACGCAGCGTCAATTCGCCGACAATCGGCTGATGCGTGCTGTGCCCGGTAAACGTCAGTTTGATGACGCAGCCCTGTAAATCGTTCGCCAGTTCCGGGTTGAACGCTTCGTCTTCGGCATACTGGCTGACCTGGCGCACAAACTGCTGGGTAATCGGTTTCTGTGGATGCGTAAAGACGCGGATCACCTCGCCCTCCTCCACTACGCGACCGTTTTCCATCACCGCCACCCGATCGCATATCTTGCGCACCACGTGCATCTCATGGGTGATGAGCACAATGGTCAGGCCGAAGCGACGGTTAATGTCGAGCAGCAAATCCAGGATTTGGTCGGTGGTCTGCGGGTCGAGAGCCGACGTGGCCTCATCACACAGCAGAACATCCGGACTGTTTGCCAGCGCTCGTGCAATACCGACACGCTGTTTTTGGCCACCGGACAGCTGCGACGGATAGGCATTTTCGCGCCCTTTCAGCCCTACCAAGTCCACCAGCTCCGCGACGCGGGCGTTAATCTGCGCTTTCGGTGCCCCAGCGATCTGCATCGAAAAGGCAATGTTCTCGCGGACAGTGCGGGACCACAGTAGGTTGAAATGCTGGAACACCATGCTGATTTTCAGTCGCGCACGACGCAGGGTTTCGCCCCTCGCAGCTGAGATATCTTGGCCGTTTATCAGCACGCTGCCGGAGGTCGGTTTTTCAAGGCCGTTCAGCAGGCGAATCAGCGTGCTTTTCCCTGCGCCGCTGTAACCGATAATGCCGTAAATCTGCCCCTGCTCGACCGTCAGGCTGACATCGTCGACCGCGGCGATGGGCACTTTACCGTTATCAAAAATTTTTCGGATCTGGTTAAGCACAATCATTATTTTTAGATGTATAGAGCTATGGACGTCCAGACGGTAGCATTACTTACGTGAATAACTCAACAACAAAATTCTCATATGGTTATGCCGCAACGCGATAAGGACGTCATTTGCGATTTATCACTGGCAGTTGCGGTTAAGTTTTTAGATTACTTTGAATCGTTAACACCATGAAATAATGAGACTTATAATCACGCTTAACCGCTGACAGTCGTCAGGCCGCAGTGGTACTCTGCCTGCCACTCCGCAGGCCTGGAAGCTGAGCAAACGCGTCATGAACAAACCCATTAAACGGCTGGAAATCATTAAAAATGCGATTGAGCTGGAGGACGATGAGATAGTCCACGGCCAGCTTGTGCAGCTGAAAAAAGAGCCGCTGGATGAGGGGCTGAAGGCCATTGTGCAGGCGCTTGAAGCCCGACGCTATGCGGATGCTATCGCTGCCATCACCGTCTGGTTACAGAACCAGCGGGCGCTGACGACCTGGCAAGATCCGCGCATTTCGGCCAGTAAGCTCGAGCTGAAAACGCTGGAAGCCGAATTGCAGGAATTGCTCGATCGGCGCACTGCACGTATTCAGCGGCTGGATGAATTCAACGAGTTGTACATGACCCGTCTCGGCCCGCTGATGACCGAGATCCTGCGTTTACGTAAAGTACTGGCCGAGAAAATGCTGCGTCGACAGTTGCGCGAGGGCAGCCGCAGCGAACCGGTGGCCGAAGAATCTGCGCGTCAGGCCGACGCCGCCAGCCAGGATTATGAATCGTATCGCCAACGTCATCAGGAAGCCCAGCGCCACCAGGCCGCGCAGCAGCGGCTGGCAGAATCTGAGCGTCATGAGCTAAAACGCCTTTGGCGACAGGCCAGCAAACTGTGCCATCCCGACCTGGTGGATGATTCACTGAAAGCGGAGGCCACCACGCTGATGGTGCGGCTCAATCAGGCCCGCCAACGCGGGGATCTCGCCACGGTGCGCAGTATTCTTACCCGTCTGATGCAGGGTCAGCAGCCGATGCTGGCTAGCAGCCGCCTGAACGATCTTGAGCCTTTACGCCAGAAAATAGCCGAGATTCGGCTGCAAATTCGCACGCTTATTCTTGAGCTTTCGGGTCTGGAAAAAGAGGGGGCGTGGCAGCTGGTGACGACGCTTCGCGACCAGGAAGGGTATTTTCAGCAGCAGGAAAAAGCGATGAGCAACACCGTGCGCACGCTGGAAAAACAGATTGTGGATGCGGGGTTTGATGAGGTGGCATGAGTGTTGTCTAACACCCTCTCCCCTGCCCTCTCCCTGAGGGAGAGGGAGAAAAACAAACCCGCTTCACACTGTTCCCTCTCCCTGTGGGAGAGGGCTAGGGAGAGGGGCGTGTTTGGCCCACATTAAATCACTTCTTATGCCAATACGCCTGAGAACGCACCAGCTGCGGGTCCATCGCGTCGGTCACAAAGCCATCCAGCCATGATTTCACCGCCGCGCCTTCGCCGGTCAGCCAGAGGAAATAATCCTCTTGTGGCACAGTCAACGCCGCCAGTTTATCCGCCACTGCCTGTTCGCTGTGACCCACCACCCAGTCGATTTCAAACCCGCAATCCGCCAGATAATCCTGATACGCCGCATCGGCGACGGTCACAATGGCTTTCACCTGTGGACGCACCGGCAACTCGCGCAGCGCGGCCAAACGACGCTGTAGCGCAGGCATACCCGATTCGTCGCACACGAACAACTGCCAGGCGTAATCTTCCGGCACCACCAGTGATCCGCGCGGGCCGCCGATCGTCAGGGTGTCGCCCACCTTCGCCGTCATCGCCCACTGGCTGGCAAGGCCGCCATCGTGAATGAAGAAATCGTACGCCAGCTCATGTCGTTCCGCATTGTACAGCGGCGTGTAGTCGCGCGACTGCGGGCGCACACCTTCGCCCCAGACAATCCCCTCGTCGGTGATGGTCGGCGGTGAAAAAGGGCTGCCCGGCTGCGGGAAAAACAGCTTGGTGTGATCGTCAAAACCGGAAGAGGTGAAGCCCTCCAGCGCCTCGCCGCCCAGCACGATACGCTGGAATGCCTGGCTGATGCGCTCCACGCGCAGGACGGTCAGCTCGCGGAAACGCAGTTCATTGCGCACGCGCTGCGGGTATTTTTTCTGATGGCTCATTGGGGCATCTCATCGTTTATTTGGGTTGTCATTAATCGTAAATGATAATGATTTACAACAAAACCAACAGTGCATGATGTGCTTTCTGCCCCACTACGGGATTAGTGCAGCGGCTGCACCAGCATGATCCACCCGTTCAATAAAATGAACGTTCTGGTCCTGAATGCTCAGGAGTAAAAACCGCCGAAAGGTTATGGGAATGATTAAATTTTGTGACCAGAGGCTCCGCACAGGCGTTTATCCCGATTTTTGCGTTCCGCTGCTGGCTGGCGTAATCCCTGCAATACTTAAATCAGTATCATGTGATACGCAGTGTCCAGGAGCATATTTTGAACAGGTTACCTTCCAGCGCCTCGGCTTTGGCCTGCAGCGCGCACGCACTGAATCTCATTGAGAAGCGCACGCTTGATCATGAGGAGATGAGAGCACTCAACCAGGAGGTCCGGGAATACTTTAAAGAGCATGTGAATCCGGGGTTTTTAGAGTATCGCAAGTCTGTCACTGCAGGCGGGGATTACGGAGCCGTAGAGTGGCAAGCGGGCAGTCTGAATACGCTTGTCGACACCCAGGGACAGGAGTTTCTCGATTGTCTGGGTGGCTTTGGTATTTTCAACGTGGGGCACCGTAATCCAACAGTGGTTTCCGCCGTACAGAATCAACTCGCAAAACAACCGCTTCACAGCCAGGAACTGCTCGATCCGCTTCGGGCGATGCTGGCAAAAACGCTCGCCGCACTGACGCCGGGCAAACTGAAGTACAGCTTCTTCAGCAACAGCGGCACCGAGTCCGTCGAGGCGGCGATTAAGCTTGCCAAGGCGTACCAGTCACCGCGGGGCAAATTTACCTTTATTGCCACCAGCGGCGCCTTCCACGGCAAATCGTTGGGCGCACTGTCAGCAACGGCGAAATCGACGTTCCGCAAACCGTTTATGCCGCTGCTGCCGGGCTTCCGTCACGTGCCGTTTGGCGATATCAGCGCCATGCGTTCCGTGTTGAGCGAATGCAAGAAGACCGGTGATGATGTGGCGGCGGTGATCCTTGAGCCGATTCAGGGCGAAGGGGGTGTGATTCTGCCACCGCAGGGTTATTTGCCCGCCGTGCGTAAGCTGTGCGATGAGTTTGGCGCGCTGCTGATCCTCGACGAAGTGCAGACCGGCATGGGACGCACGGGCAAAATGTTCGCTTGCGAGCACGAAAACGTGCAGCCCGACATTCTGTGTCTGGCCAAAGCGCTGGGCGGCGGCGTGATGCCGATTGGGGCGACGATCGCCACTGAGGAAGTGTTCTCGGTGCTGTTCGACAACCCGTTCCTGCACACCACCACGTTTGGCGGTAATCCGTTGGCCTGTGCGGCCGCGCTGGCGACAATAAATGTGCTGCTGGAGCAAAACCTGCCGGCGCAGGCGGAACAGAAAGGCGACATGTTGCTGGACGGCTTCCGTCTGCTGGCGCGTGAATACCCGGATCTGGTGCAGGAAGCGCGCGGGAAAGGGATGTTGATTGCGATTGAGTTTGTGGATAACGAAATCGGCTATAACTTTGCGAGCGAGATGTTCCGCCAGCGGATCCTGGTGGCCGGCACGCTCAACAATGCCAAAACCATTCGCATTGAACCGCCGTTGACGCTGACCATCGAACAGTGTGAGCAGGTGATTAAAGCCACCGGTATTGCGCTGGCCGCGCTGCGGGTTTCCGTGGAGCAGGACTGAGGATAATTGCTTAACCCCCCTCACCCTAGCCCTCTCCCCAAAGGGGAGAGGGAATCGACTGGTGTTCTCCCTCGCCCCTTTGGGGAGAGGGTCGGGGTGAGGGGTATTATTCACACCTCGGGCAACAACCCGATAAAACTGCGTTTCTTACGCGGCTCTGACATCATCTCATCAAGCTTTTCCACGCACGCCAGATAGTGCGCCGTTTTCTTATGCGCCAGCACCGCCGCATCGTCCTTATACGCTTCGTAGATATAAAACCGCGTCGCGATTGCCGGGTCCTGTAATACGTCAAAGCGCAGATTTCCCGGCTCGGTCAGCGCCCCTTCGTGGTTGGCGCGAAACACGTCGAGAAACTCATCTACTCGCTCCGGTTTGATGTTGATCTCCACCAGCGTCACATTCATGGCTGCTCTCCCTGTTTTTCTTCCTGCCAGAACTGATACGCCTCGCGGGCGCTCATGTTCTCATGCACCACTTTCTTCACCGCTTTGAGCATCGCCAGCGGCGCGCTGGACTGGAAGATATTGCGCCCCATATCCACGCCCGACGCGCCCTGATCAATCGCCCGCCAGCACATATCCAGCGCGTCATCTTCGGGCAGCTTTTTACCGCCCGCAATCACAATCGGCACCGGACAACTGGCGGTGACTTTTTCAAAGCCCTCTTCCACGAAGTAGGTTTTGACGAACGTCGCCCCCATCTCTGCGGCAATTCGGCTGGCCAGCGAGAAATAGCGCGCATCGCGGGTCATCTCTTTGCCGACCCCCGTTACCGCCAGCACCGGCATGCCGTAGCGGTTGCCCGCGTCCACCAGTTTGATGATGTTGCTGATCGACTGATGTTCGTATTCGCTGCCGATATACACCTGCGCTGCAACGGCCGCGACGTTGAGCCGCAGCGCATCTTCCATCGCCACCGCCACACACTCGTTCGACAGTTCGCTTAAGATTGAGTTACCGCCGGACGCCCGAAGCACCACCGGTTTGTTGGTCGCCGCAGGCACCTGACTGCGCAAAATCCCGCGGGTGCACATCAGCACATCGGTTTCGCTAAACAGCGGCGCAATCGACAAATCTATGCGCTCCAGACCGGTGGTCGGCCCCTGAAAATAGCCGTGGTCAAACGCCAGCATCACCGTGCGGTTGCTGTGTGGATTAAATATCCGTGCCAGACGCGACTGCATGCCCCAGTCCAATGAACCGCAGCCTTTCAGGGCATAAACCGTATTCTTCTGCGGGCGGTCGAGCCCGAAATCTTTCCCGTCTTTGATATCGTCTAAATCAGCCATTTTCCCCTCCCTCAGAAATCGTATTTACCCATATTCTCTTTGGTGAAGACCACACGCTCCGGCAGCAGCACAATGCCGTTGCCCTTCGCTTCATACTGATAACCTTGCACGCTGTTCGGCTCGACTTTCAGGTCGCCGATGCCTTTCACCGCCACGCTGTCGCCCACGTTCAACTCGCCTTTTTTCAGCAGGTGATTGGCGACGTTAACCGCAATACTGCCCTGCTCGACCACATCCCACAGGCCAAAGGCTTTCACCGTGCCGCGCTCGACGTACGGACGCATCACGTTCGGCGTGCTGAAGCCAACAATCGCCACGCCCTGACGCTTGAGGTTTTCCGCCGCCTGAGCCGCAGCCGGAAGCGCATTGGCGTCCGGGGCGATGATCGCATCGAGATCCGGATACGCCTTCAGAATGCCTTCGGCTGTTTGCAGCGATTTGGTGGCATCGTTATAGCCAAACTGGGTCGTGACCACTTGCCACTGCGGATGGTCTTTGGCGATTTTGGCCTTCGCCTCTTTCACCCACTGGTTCTGATCGGTGACGGTTGGGCTGGAATAAAAGAACGCCACTTTGCCATTCGGTTTGGTGACTTGCTTTCCAGCCATATCCACCAGCAGGCCACCGAGTTGTTCCGGCGTCCCCTGGTTGATGTATATGCTGCGGCATTCCGGCTTGGTGTCGGAATCCCAGGTCAGCACTTTGACGCCGCGCTGCATCGCACGTTTCAGCGCCGGGCATAAACCGTCCGGCGAGACGGCGGATACGATAATCGCGTTGTAGCCCTGGTTAACGAAGTTATTGATAAGCTGTACCTGGCCGGAGACACTCGGCTCCGTTGGGCCATCGTAAGTGACGTCCACGCCGAGCTGTTTGCCCGCCTCTTTCGCGCCGTTGCCGCCGCTGGTAAAGAAACCGACGCCCACCAGTTTCGGGATAAACGCAATTCTGTCTGCCGCCTGTACGACAGCCACGCTCATTGCCAGCGCCAGGGCGCTCACCTGCACACACCGTTTTGCTTTCATCTCATGCTCCGATTGATTTGCGCGAACTAAGCCGACGCCACACCGTGCGCACCCCTTCACGATGCAGACTCAGCGAACGTCCCATGACCACCACCACCAGCAACGCCCCGGAGAGCGCACTCGACACCTGGTTGGGAATACCGACCATCTGTAAACCTTGTTGCAGATACCCCACCAGCAGCGCCGCCAGGGCTGTACCGATAACCGAGCCGGAGCCGCCATAAATGTTGGCCCCGCCGAGCACCGCCGCGGTCAGCGCGGGCATCAGTAAATCGCGGCCCAAATCCGAACGGGCCGAACCGAAATAAGACACCAGCACCAGCGCCGCAATGGCCGACGCCAACCCGACCAGACCGTACAACACGTACGGCATACCGTTGACGGAGAGCGCCGCATAGCGCGCAGCGCGCGGGTTCTGCCCGAGTAAAAAGAGATGACGCCCGAAACGCCCGCGATGGGCGAGCAGCCAGAAGAAAAAGGTGATGACGATAAACAACACCAGCGGGACGGGCAGGCCGAGCAGCGTCAGGTTAGCGAAGGCGGTAAAGCTATCCGGGAAGCCACCGATACCTTCGTAGCCCGTCGCACCCGCCATGCCGGAAAGCAGCAGCGCCGCACCGCCGTAGAGATAAAGGGTGCCGAGCGTAATCACCAATGGGCTAATGCCGGTGTAATGAATCAGCGCCGCGTTCACCAGGCCGCACAGCACGCCGAGCAGCAACGTCAGCGGAATGGCGATGCTCATCGGCCAGCCCGCCTGCATCATCACGCCAAGCGCGATAGCGCACAGGCCAATGGTCGAGCCGAGTGAAATATCAATCCCGCCGCTGATGATCACCAGCGTCAGCGGCAGCGCCACGATGCCGATACAGATGAAATCACTGGTACTGAACAGCAGCATATTCACGTCGAGCATCCGGGGGTTCAGCGATCCGAACAGGCCAATCTCCAGCACCAATAAAATCAGCAGCGCGCTTTCCCAGTTGAGCTTCATTTACGCCACCTCTTTGTTTTTACGTTTCGGAAAGGAGGCGATGTTCTTTCCCCCTTTGTTGCCCGGCTGGAAACGACTGTATTTGAGCGCGCGCTGGTGACGGGTCAGCGCCTGGCGTAAACGCCCGTCGAGCACCAGTACGCCCAACAGCACCAGTCCGGCAATAAAGTCATTCCACCAGGCCGGAAGCTTGAACAGCACCAGTACGGTATCGATTTGGGTCAGAAAGAAGGCGCCAAGGAATGCGCCCAGCAGCGTGCCGGTGCCGCCCAGCAGCGACACGCCGCCGAGCACGCAAGCGGCGATAGCTTTCATCTCCAGCCCACTTCCGGTCTGGTTCGGCACGAAGCCAATCTGCGCGGCAAAAATAATCCCGCCGCAGGCGGCGAGCATTCCATTGAAGGTGAAAGCCAGCATCCGGGTGCGGTTGACGCCCACCCCGAGCTGGCGTGCGGCGGCCAGGTTATCGCCCACCGCGTAAAAATCACGCCCGAAAGTCGTCCGCGCCAGCAGCCATGCGCCCGCCAGGAGCACCACCAGCACCAGCCAGCCGAGCGGTGACACGCCAACGAAGGCCGGTTCAGACAGGGATTTCAGACTGTCAGGCAGCCCTTCAATCCACTTCCCGCCAGTCCAGAGCAGCATAATGCCGCGATATAGCCCGAGCGTACCGAGCGTCGCGACGATCGCCGGAATACGCAACCCGACCACCAGCAAACCGTTGAATGCCCCGGCCAGCGCACCCATCGCCAGTGCGAACACAATGGCGACCGGCAAACCGTAGCCGCTGTTGAGCGCGACGCCGACCGCAATCGCACTCAGCCCGACGGTCGACCCGACGGAGACGTCAATGTTACGCGTGAGCATCACCAGTGCCGCGCCGATCGCCAGCAAGCAAAGGATCTGCGCACTGGAAAAAATCATCGCCAGGGTCTGCAGGCTGAAGTACGACGGATTCAGCGCAACCAGCACCGCGAACAGTGCCAGAATGGCGAGGAATGCGCTCAGCTCGCGGTTCTTCAGCAACGTTTTCATACCTGCCCTCCGAACGCTAAGGTCATCATCCGATCGACGCTGACCGCCTGTTTGTTCAGTTCTCCGTTCATTCGCCCCTGATGCATCACCAGCACCCTGTCGGCAAGACCCGGAAATTCCTCCAGATCGCTGGAGATCATCAGCACCGCGACGTTCTGCGCGGCCACGCTTTTCAGCAATTGGTAGATATCTGCCCGGGCGGAAACGTCCACGCCACGCGTCGGCTCATCGACGATCAGCAGCAGCGGATTCGCCTCCAGACAGCGTGCCAGCAGTACCTTTTGCTGATTGCCGCCGGAGAGCGTACGCACTGGCTGATCCGCGTGATTGAGTTTGATCCCCAGCGCCCGGTGGTAGCGCTCCACCACCGCCGCCTCGCGTTTGCCTTCCTGCCACAGCGACGGTTGGTTGAACATCACCGTGTTCCAGCGCACCGGCGCATCCAGAAATAGCCCGGATACCTGCCGATCTTCCGGAAGATATACCAGGCCGCTCGCCAGCCGCGCACGGGTGCTGTCCTTGCTGATTTCACGATTTTCCAGCCACACACGCCCGGCCCTGACGGGGCGCAGGCCGTACAGCGTTTCGGCAAATTCGGTGCGCCCCGATCCCACCAGGCCTGCAAGGCCCAAAATCTCCCCGGCGCGGATCTCAAGACTCAGATCGATAAACCCTTCGCCAGTCAGATCCTCTACGCGCAATACCGGGAAATCCTGCGGCTGCGTACGGCGATTACCCGGCAGCGCCAGCCACAGCTTTTGCGTATCGCTCAGGACGTTATCGCGATGGGTGGGCGTCATCGCGGCAATCAGATCGTCGTCGGTATAATCCGCGGTGTCGCCACTGAGCACGATTGCACCGTCGCGCATCACCGAGACATGGCTGGCCAGCGCGCGGATCTCGGGCAATTTGTGGGAGATAAAGACGATGCCGACGTCGAGCGCCTGCAAAGATCGCACCTGGCGAAATAACCGTTCCGTTTCACCGGGCGTTAATGACGCGGTGGGTTCATCGAGGATCAGGATCTGCGCGTCGCGCATCAGCCCACGCAAGATCTCCACCATTTGTTGATCCGCCACCTCCAGAGTACTGGCCGCGGCCTGCAGGTTTATCTGACAGTTCAACTGCTGCAATTTTTCCGTCAGCCGGGCTTCGGTATCCGGTTTACGCGGCAGGCGAAAAAGGATGTTTTCCTGCACCGTGAGGTTGGGAAACAGCATTGGCTCCTGCGGCACCAGGTAAATGCCAAGTTGATGCGCCTGGCCCGGTTTCAGCCGCGCAAAAGGTTTGCCGTTTATCCGAAGTTCACCGTCGTCCGGCGTTTCCACCCCGGCAACAATCTTCATCAGCGTCGATTTCCCCGCCCCATTGCCGCCCATCAGCGCGTGCACCTGGCCGGAAAAGAGCGTGAAATCAATCCCCTTTAGCACGGCGACACCGGAAAACTGCTTGCGGATGTTATGGGCTTCAATCAGTGGCTTCATCATCACGCCTCGGTTGAACAAATGATTTTTAGAAATAATAATGTTCAAAAGCGTAGACCGTGAACTATATTTACAACCGTGCAAGGATCACAGTTTTAGCCTTTCGATCGCTTAGCGTGGGCTGTAAGTAAAGAATGATCGGTTTTGCCAGTGGCTTCACATTTTCAGTCCGCGCAACTGCGAACATATGATCTAGATTTTTATAAGAGTTCAATTTATGAGCGAAAAACGCATTACGGAAGAGAGCCGTTACGCAGGTCTGGCACTAGCGGAAGAAGAGCTGGTGGCGCGAGTGGCCTGGTGCTATTACCACGACGGCCTGACTCAGAACGATATTGGCGAGCGGCTTGGGCTGCCGCGACTCAAGATTTCACGGTTGCTGGAAAAAGGCCGCCAGTCCGGGGTTATCCGCGTGCAGATCAACTCCCGCTACGAAGGCTGCCTGGCACTGGAAACCGAGCTTCAAAAGCGCTTTAACCTGAAAATGGCCCGGGTTCTACCCGCGCTGAATACCTCGCCGATGAACGTGCGGCTGGGCATTGGCGCAGCGCAGTCATTGATGGGGGTGCTCGAACCCGGCCAGCTCCTGGCGGTGGGGTTTGGTGAAGCGACCATGAGCTGCATTCAGCACCTCAGCGGGTTTATCGGCTCACAACAAATCCGACTGGTGACGCTCTCCGGCGGCGTTGGGCCCTATATGACCGGCATCGGTCAGCTGGATGCGGCATGCAGCGTGAGCATGATCCCGGCACCGTTACGCGTTTCCTCGCCGGAAGTGGCAGAGATCCTGCGCCGCGAATCCAGCGTGCGCGATGTGATCCTCGCGGCGAGTGCAGCCGATGCCGCCGTGGTTGGGATCGGTGCTATCGATCAGCGACGCGATGCGACGATCCTGCGCTCCGGCTACATCAGCGAGGGCGAACAGCTGATGTACGCGCGCAAAGGTGCGGTCGGCGACATTCTGGGCTATTTCCTGCAAGCGGATGGCGAACGGGTGGAAGGGCTGGAAATCCACCGCGAATTGCTTGGCGTGACCCTTGATGAGCTGGCGCAGTTGCCGACCATCGTCGGTGTCGCCGGGGGAGAAGAAAAAGCGCAGGCCATTTACGCGGCCCTTATCGGCAAGCGGATTAACGGCCTGGTAACGGAAGAGACAACAGCACGCGCGGTGCTGTCGCTGGCGGGATAACCGCCGCGCGCCGCGCGATAACAGCGAGGCGCACGTCATGAGTTACCTTTTAGCGTTGGACGCAGGCACCGGCAGCATTCGGGCGGTGATTTTCGACCTGGCAGGCCGTCAGATTGCCGTCGGACAGGCGGAATGGAAGCACCTGAGCGTGGAAAACGTCCCCGGCTCGATGGAGTTTGACCTCAACACCAACTGGCAGCTCGCCTGTCAGTGTATCCGTCAGGCACTGGAAAATGCCCATCTGAGCGCCGCCGATATTCAGTCCGTCGCCTGCTGCTCCATGCGCGAAGGGATTGTGCTGTACGACCGCAACGGCGACGCCATTTGGGCCTGTGCCAACGTCGACGCGCGCGCCAGCCGCGAAGTCTCTGAGCTGAAAGAAATCCATGACGACCGTTTTGAATCCGAAGTGTATGACGTCTCCGGGCAGACGCTGGCGCTTTCCGCGATGCCGCGCCTGCTGTGGCTCGCGCATCATCGGCCCGATATTTATCGTAACGCCGCCACCATCACCATGATCAGCGACTGGCTGGCGGCAAAGCTTTCCGGTGAGCTGGCGGTGGATCCGTCTAATGCGGGTACCACCGGAATGCTCGATTTATTCAGCCGTGACTGGCGTCCGGCGCTGCTGGACATGGCCGGGCTGCGGGCCGACATTCTCTCCCCGGTGAAAGAAACCGGCAGCGTGCTGGGGGCCGTCACCCAACAAGCGGCGCAGCAGTGCGGCCTGCGTGTCGGCACGCCGGTGGTGATGGGCGGCGGTGACGTGCAGTTGGGTTGTTTAGGATTAGGCGTGGTACGCCCCGGCCAAACCGCGGTACTCGGCGGCACGTTCTGGCAGCAGGTGGTTAATCTGCCGGAGGTTCGCACCGACCCGGAGATGAACATTCGCGTCAATCCACACGTCATTCCCGGCATGGTACAGGCCGAGTCGATTAGCTTCTTCACTGGGCTGACAATGCGCTGGTTCCGCGATGCGTTTTGCGCAGAAGAAAAGCTGATTGCTGAACGCCTCGGCACCGACACTTATACCCTGCTGGAAGAGATGGCAAGCCGCGTGCCGGCTGGCTCCCACGGCGTGATGCCGATCTTCTCCGATGCGATGCATTTCAAGCAGTGGTATCACGCCGCACCGTCGTTTATTAATCTCTCTATCGACCCGGAAAAATGCAATAAGGCCACACTGTTCAGAGCGTTAGAAGAGAATGCGGCGATTGTGTCAGCCTGCAACCTGGCGCAGATTTCTCAGTTCTCCGGCGTCACCTTCGACAGCCTGGTGTTTGCAGGCGGTGGTTCGAAAGGCGCGTTATGGAGCCAGATTTTAAGCGATGTTACCGGGCTACCGGTGCGTGTGCCCGAGGTCAAAGAAGCCACCGCGCTGGGCTGTGCGATTGCCGCCGGAACCGGCGCGGGGCTGTACCCCGACATGGCGAGCGCGGGCGAAAAACTGGTGAGCTGGAGTCGGGTCTTTACCCCGAACCGCGCTCATCGCGAATTGTACGATGGCATGAAAGAAAAATGGCAGGCGGTGTACGCCGACCAACTGGGCCTGGTCGACAGCGGATTAACCACGTCGATGTGGCAGGCGCCGGGGCTTGGGAAACGTGCGTCCCTCTGAAGGGACAACAAATACTCGGCCACGTTGTATCGCAATGTATCTCACCTTTGGTGGGATACACACGCATGCAAAATTCGCGATTTTGAACACAAGCCCTATACATCCTGATGATGAGATAGCTCCGTCAACTCAAACACCTTACGGAGCTATGATCATGTTTAACAAACTGACTCTGTCCTCACTGATTGCTGCGCTGTCGCTCACCACCGTCGCCGCCTGCCAGGCTGAGGCAACGGCTTTTGACTTCAATCATCAACAACATATTACGGCGGGTGTACTGAACGTCGGGTATGTCGATATCGGCCCTAAAAACGGTCAGCCGGTTATTCTGCTGCATGGCTGGCCTTACGATGCCCACAGTTTTGCCACTGTCGCCCCCGAACTGGCTCACCAGGGTTATCGGGTTATCGTCCCGGATCTGCGCGGTTTTGGCACCACCCGCTTTATCTCGGCAGATACGCCACGTAACGGGCAACCGTCAGCGCTGGCGAAAGATGTTGTCGACCTGATGGATAAGCTGAACATCAAACAGGCCGTACTGGCTGGCTACGACTGGGGCGCACGCACCGCAGATATTGTCGCCGCGCTGTGGCCTGAACGGGTCAAAGCTCTGGTGTCCGTCAGTGGCTATCTGATCAGTAGCCAACAGATCGGTGAAAAACCGCTCCCGCCGAAAGCGGAACAGCAGTGGTGGTATCAGTTCTACTTTGCAACACCGCGTGGCGCGGCGGGTTATGCACAGAATACCCACGACTTCGCGAAACTCATCTGGCAGCAGGCCTCACCGGGATGGAAATTCAGCGATGCTACCTTTGATGTCAGTGCTAAATCGCTGGAAAACCCGGATCATGTTGCCGTCACGCTCAGCAATTACCGCTGGCGTCAGGGGCTGGAAAAAGGTGAAGCGAAATATAATCTCTATGAGCAAAAACTGGCCACGCTGCCCGCCATCAACGTCCCGACCATTACCATCGAAGGCGATGAAAATGGCGCTCCGCATCCTGACCCGAAAGCCTACGCCACTCAATTTACCGGAAAATATCAGCATCTGACGTTTACGGGCCACATCGGTCATAACCCACCGCAGGAAGCCCCGCAGGAATTTGCCAAAGCAGTGGTGGATGCCGATGCGCTGGCACGTTAAAAGCAGCTATGCTTTTTCCCAGATGTCATTTCATTGTCAGGAGCTGCGGGTGGATCATATTGATACGATTCTGGTGGTCGACGATGACCGCGATATACGCGAACTGGTTGTCGACTACCTGATCAAATCCGGTTATCGCGCCACCGGCGCGGCGAATGGTAAAGAGATGCGCGCCATCCTGGATAAACAGCATGTCGACCTGGTGGTGTTAGATGTGATGATGCCCGGAGATGACGGCCTGACCCTGTGCCGTCAGCTTCGCAGCGGCGAATACAAGGATTTACCGATTCTGATGCTGACCGCTCGTAGCGATGACACTGACCGAATTATCGGTCTGGAAATGGGCGCCGATGATTACGTCGTCAAACCCTTTGTCGCGCGGGAACTGCTGGCGCGAATTAAAGCGATCCTGCGCCGTTTTCGTACTTTGCCTCCCAATTTACAGGTGAGCGAAGTCGGGCGTTTGATAGCGTTTGGCGACTGGGCACTGGATACCTCCACCCGTCAATTACTGGACAGCGACGGCACGCTGGTTGCCCTGAGCGGCGCGGAATACCGGCTTCTGCGGGTGTTTCTCGATCATCCACAGCGAGTGCTGACCCGGGATCAGCTCTTGAATCTGACGCAGGGGCGTGACGCCGAACTGTTTGAACGCTCGATCGATTAGCTCATCAGCCGCGTACGTCAGCGTCTGAATGACGACGCACGTACTCCGGCGTACATCAAAACGGTTCGTAGCGAAGGTTATGTCTTGTCGATGCCGGTCACGATAAAAGAGCGCCGCGAATGACGCTGTGGCCGCGTTCATTGCTCGCGCGGCTGAGCATGGTCGTTCTCGCGGGACTCCTGCTCGCAAATGGTCTGAGCCTGTCGCTGGTGATGCTTGAGAGAACGAGCAGCGTGCGTAACATGATGCTCGGCAATCTGGAATATGACGTTGCCACCAGCGTGGCTATCCTTGACCGTCTGCCTGCGAAAGAACGCGCAGCCTGGCTGCCGAGGCTGGCGCGTGGCAATTATCATTATCTGCTCGGTAGCGGGGAGCCGGGCGAAGCCCCCACGGATAAACGTTCTCAGGATGCGATTCGGTCACTGACAGAGACGTTAGCGGGGCAATATCCGCTGCATTTTACCGCCGTTCCTGGCCCGATCTCACACATTCAGGCGCATATTACTTTGCACGATGGCGCCCCGTTAACGCTTGATCTGATTCCTCATATGCCCCCTGTCGCCCGTTGGTTGCCGGTGGTGATGCTGATTCAGCTCAGCCTGGTACTGCTTTGCGCCTGGCTGGCGGTACGGATGGTGATTCGCCCTTTCACCCGCTTCACCCATGCGGTAGATAATCTGCAACCCACCTCAGGTGAACTACGGGATCTCCCGGAACAAGGGCCGAAAGAGGTGCAGCAGGCCGCACGTGCTTTTAATGCGATGCAGAACCGCGTCCAGAGTCACCTGAAGGAGCGGGCGCATATTCTCGCAGCCATTTCTCATGATCTGCAAACGCCAATAACGCGCATGAAACTGCGTGTCGAAATGGCCGACGACGAGATATTAGGTGAAAAGTTGATGCAGGATCTCAACAGCATGACGCAACTGGTACGCGAGGGCATCGCCTACGCGCGTTCATCCGATAGGTTGGAAGAGCCGCGCCAACGCATTGCACTTCCCGCCTTCCTCGATAGCCTCACCTGTGACTATGCCGATGTGGGTCAGGCAGTGGTATTTACCCGCGAGGTCGCGTCTTTGACCCTCTCTACCCGCCCGCAAGCGCTGCGCCGGGTGATGACCAATCTCATCGATAATGCACTCAAATATGGCGGCAACGCAGAGGTCAACTTGATGCATCCCACGGCGCAAAAAGTGCAAATTACCGTCTGCGATAACGGCGAAGGCATTCCCGAAACAGAACTCGAAGGGGTGTTGCAACCGTTTTATCGGATTGAAAACTCACGCAACCGCACCACAGGTGGCACCGGGCTGGGGCTGGCAATTGCCGCACAACTGGTTGCACAGTTAGGCGGTCAGCTGGGCCTGCAAAATCGCGCGCAAGGTGGCCTGCAGGTCAGCATCACGCTGCCACTCGACTAAGAATCGGTCGGGAATATGACCCTTATCACAATCACCGCACTCCCCTTTTCCCTTTTCCTCCACGGGCGCTAAATTAGTAACTCATCCGACCACATAACAATAAAATTACATTTGGAAGCGATCATGAGCCACTACCCGTCGTTATTCGCCCCGCTCGATCTGGGTTTTACCATGCTGAAAAACCGCGTCCTGATGGGCTCGATGCACACCGGGCTGGAAGAACGCCCGGACGGAACCGAACGGCTGGCGGCCTTTTATGCCGAGCGCGCCCGTCATGGCGTGGCGCTGATTGTGACCGGCGGCGTGGCCCCCACGCTGTCCGGCGTGGGGATGGAAGGCGGCGCGGTGCTTAACGATGCGAACCAGCTGGCGCATCACCGCCCTGTCACCGACGCGGTACATCAGGCGGGCGGTAAAATCGCCCTGCAAATTCTCCATACCGGGCGCTACAGCTATCAGCCGCGTCCGGTCGCACCGTCAGCGTTGCAGGCCCCCATCAACCGTTTTAAACCTCACGCGCTGACGCACGACGAAATCCTGGTGCTGATTGACGACTTCGCGCAATGTGCGCTGCTGGCGCGGGAAGCCGGTTATGACGGTGTGGAAGTGATGGGTTCGGAAGGCTACTTAATTAACGAATTTCTTGCCGCCCGCACCAACCAACGTGACGACCAATGGGGCGGAGACTGGATGCGTCGCATGCGCTTTGCTGTGGAAGTGGTACGTGCGGTGCGCGAACGGGTGGGCGAGGAATTCATCATTATCTATCGCCTGTCGATGCTCGATCTCGTGGAAGGCGGCGGTAATTTTGACGAAACCGTCGAGCTGGCGCAGGCCATCGAAGCGGCTGGCGCGACGATCATCAACACCGGGATCGGCTGGCATGAAGCGCGGATCCCAACCATCGCCACGCCGGTGCCTCGCGGGGCATTTACCTGGGTGACGCGCAAGCTGAAAGGCAAAGTGACGATCCCGCTGATCACCACTAACCGCATTAACGATCCGCAAGTCGCAGATGACATCCTGAGCCGTGGAGATGCCGATATGGTGTCGATGGCGCGGCCGTTCCTTGCCGATGCCGAACTGCTTTCAAAAGCGCAAAGCGGTCGGGCGGATGAGATCAACACCTGTATCGGCTGCAATCAGGCCTGTCTGGATCAGATTTTTGTCGGCAAAGTGACGTCCTGCCTCGTGAATCCGCGCGCCTGCCATGAAACGCGAATGCCGATTGTCGCGGCGACGATGAAAAAGAACCTGGCCGTCGTCGGGGCCGGGCCTGCCGGGCTGGCATTTGCGGTGAACGCCGCCGCGCGCGGGCATAGCGTCACATTGTTTGATGCCGCGGGCGAAATAGGCGGCCAGTTCAACATTGCCAAGCAGATCCCTGGCAAAGAGGAGTTTTACGAAACGCTGCGCTATTACCGGCGGATGATCGAGCTGCACGGCGTGAAGCTCGAACTCAACCGCTTTGTCAGCACAGAAGATCTTGTCGACTTCGACGAAACCATTCTCGCAACCGGCATTGAACCGCGTATGCCTGCGATCGAAGGCGTTGATCATCCTAACGTACTGAACTACCTCGACGTACTGCGGGACAAAACCCCCGTCGGAAACCGCGTGGCGATTATCGGCTGCGGCGGCATTGGCTTTGATACCGCGATGTATTTAAGCCAGCCCGGCGAAGCCACCAGCCAGAATATCGCCGAGTTCTGCGTGGAATGGGGGATCGACACCAGCCTGCAACTGCATGGCGGATTACGCCCGGAAGGGCCGCAGCTGCATAAAAGCCCGCGTCAGATTGTGATGCTGCAACGTAAGGCCAGTAAACCTGGCGAAGGACTTGGCAAAACCACCGGCTGGATCCATCGCACCACCCTGCTCGCCCGCGGCGTGAAAATGTTCCCGGCGGTGAGCTATGAGAAGATCGACGACGACGGACTCCATGTGACGATCGGCGGTGAACCGCAGTTGCTGGCGGTGGATCATGTGATTCTCTGCGCCGGACAAGAGCCACGCCGGGATCTGGCGGATCCATTACGCGCCGCGGGAAAACCGGTACATCTGATTGGCGGCTGTGACGTGGCGATGGAACTGGATGCTCGCCGGGCTATCGCCCAGGGCACGAAGCTGGCGCTGGAGATTTAGTGTGAATGGCTGACACCTCGCGTTGACAGGTGTCAGTCGATAAACATGGCGGGCGAAATGCCAAAGCGCTTCGCCAGCTTTTTCGCGTGCATCAACGTTAGCTTTCTTTTTCCGTTCAGGACACGAGAGACCATTGATTTACTGCCAATCTCCGGGAAATCGGAAAGGGTGAGGTTGTGCTGAGACATCAGGGTGCGCAGAACCGCAACGCCAATGGGGATTGACGCACGCAATGAGTTGAATTCAGCGTACTCAGGTGCGGTACTCTCATAATCGGTAATATTGCGGCAGACGATATCGAGCAAAGGATTGGTAGGGTCGTTAAGTAAAAGATACTCAACAAATTCGAGCGCATCATCAAGTTGCTGAGGGTTTTGAATACCCGCCATAAAAGGAGCCGTTGCTGTTAACGTCTCTCCTGCTTTCAAAATATCAGCAATCACCATTAGTGTTTCCTCTTAATACGCCAGTTAGCAATGAACATATCGTATTCTCTGTGGGTAAAAATATGCCTGATATAAAATTTCTGACTGTCAAAAAATATCATAGCTATAAGTCGCAAATCGTTGTGCCCAATGTCTACCACATAGTGTTTATCCAGATACTTGAAGTTATCGAGTGAAGGCACCTGGGCTCTTAGGGCTTCAGGTGTCTTAAAGTAGCCTTTGGCAACAGTTAACCCCAGCGCCGCCAGTTCAACTTTATGCTCCGGAAATTTACCTGCCGCATCCTTTAACGCTTTTTGTGCAATCACGTGCATTCTTCATCACATCCATTGACGAATTGAGGAAAGAGTAACCACAAGTTGCCAATATGGCAACACGTGACATCATAAAAGACGCGCCTAACATAGGCCTGCGGGAGGGTGGTTTACTAGCGAATTTGCAGAAAGTCGCGAGGGGATTTGAGATTTTGCGAGAGTGCTTCAGGAAAAACCCGACAGCCGTGCGGCTATCGGGCCTAGGGGTGTGTCGCGTCTAGCGACTACGCCCTAATTTCACCGCTTTGAGCACCACAAACTTCTGATTGGTGGCGACGGTGGTGCAGTTGCCAAAAATCTTCTTCAGTTTGTGGAAATAGTCGAGGTGACGGTTGGCTACAATCACTAGCTCGCCGTTGATCTTCAGACAACGACGCGCGTGGTGGAACATTTCCCAGGCGATGTTATCGGTCAGCGCGTGCTGCTGGTGGAAGGGCGGGTTGCACAGAATCGCGTTGAAGCGGAACGGTTCGACGCCCGACAGCGCGTTGTTGATCATGAACTCGCAGCGATCTAACGCTTCCGGCATGTTGCTTTCGACGTTCAAACGGCTCGACGAGACTGCCATCGGCGATTCATCGACAAACACGACGTTTGCCAGCGGGTTACGCTCCAGCAGGCTCAGGCCTACGACGCCGTTGCCACAGCCGAGGTCGACGATTTCGCCTTCCAGATCTTTCGGCAAATGCTCCATAAAGAAGCGTGCGCCGATGTCCAGCCCGGTACGGGAGAACACGTTCGCGTGGTTATGAATGGTCCAGTTCGTGCCTTCCAGCGGCCAGCTGAGTACCTGCGGGACGTCCGCCAACGCGGGTGCGCTGAAGGTGCAGTTAATCAGACGTGCTTTTTTCCACGCCAGTGTGGTCGTGGTCGGGCCGAGGATTTTTTCGAACAGCTCCAGCGTGGAGTTATGGACGTCACGCGCCTTTGCGCCGCCGATAATGCGGGTTTCCGGCGTCACGACGTCACGCAGTGCACGGAGCTGTTGTTCCAGCAACGCCAGCGTTTTCGGGATTTTAATCAGCACAACGGCCGGAGCCGGCGGGTATTCCCCGGTGCTGTCGCGAAATGTGACGCTGTTTTCCGCGATATCGTTGTGGCGCAGGTTTTCGCGGGTCGCGAGTTCGCTTAAGTACGAGTCGCCGATGCTGTACGGCTGGTGCGCCGCCAGCGCACAGGCCAGCGCGCCAAAGGTATCGTTAAAGACGAGAACCGGGCCGCTGATGTCGGTGCCGTCCAACTGTTGCAGCAGATACTCGTCTGCCGCTTCCCACGCTTGCAGTGGGCTAACGTCGTCCGTTTCCGGGAAACGTTTTAGTGTCAGTGAACGAAAACCGTTGTCTGATTGGCTCATCGGCCCTCCTGGATGGTAAAATTCGGTGATATCCCCTGATTGGGGGCGTGAGTATACCTTTTTTTCGTGGAATTCGAGACAAGCATGAGCGAACTGACGTATTTAAGCGGTTATCCCGAGCAACTCCTTGCCCAGGTTCGCACCCTGATTGCCGAACAACGTCTCGGCGAGGTGCTGGAAAAGCGCTATCCCGACAAGCACGACATCACTAACGATAAGGCGTTGTGGGAATTCACGCAAAGCCTGAAAAACCGCTATATGCGCAGTGCGCCGCCGATCAATAAAGTGGCGTTCGATAATAAAATTCATGTGCTGAATAACGCGCTTGGACTGCATACCGCGATTTCGCGCATCCAGGGCGGCAAGCTCAAAGCCAAAGCGGAAATTCGTGTCGCCACCGTTTTCCGCCAGTCGCCGGAAGCCTTTTTGCGGATGATCGTGGTCCATGAACTGGCGCATCTGAAAGAAAAAGATCATAACAAAGCCTTCTATCAGCTCTGCTGTCATATGGAGCCGCAGTATCACCAGCTGGAGTTTGATACCCGGCTGTGGCTGACCCAACTTTCGCTGCCGGGTTCTGCGTAAGCGCGCACTGGTTTTGTCATCATGGCGTGCTAAAGTGGCAAAAGGCCCCTTTTTCGGAGTACGTCAATTCTCATGATACGTTTCGCAGTCATTGGCACAAACTGGATCACCCGCCAGTTTGTCGATGCCGCCCATGAAACCGGCAAGTACAAACTCACCGCCGTTTATTCCCGCAGCCTCGAGCAAGCCCAGGGCTTCGCCAGCGATTATATGGTTGAACATCTCTTTACCTCTCTCGAGGAGATGGCGCAGAGCGATGCCATTGATGCGGTGTATATCGCCAGCCCGAACTCCCTGCACTTCCCGCAAACCCAACTGTTTCTCAGCCACAAAAAGCATGTGATTTGCGAGAAACCGCTGGCGTCGAATATCGCGGAAGTGGAAGCGGCGATCGCCCTGGCGCGTGAAAACCAAGTGGTGCTGTTCGAAGCGTTCAAGACGGCCAGCTTGCCGAATTTCCTGCAGCTGCAACAGTCGCTGAGCAAAGTGGGCAAAGTGCGTAAAGCGCTGATCAACTACTGCCAGTACTCCTCGCGCTACCAGCGCTATCTCGACGGCGAAAACCCGAACACCTTTAATCCGGCGTTCTCGAACGGCTCGATTATGGATATCGGTTTCTACTGCCTCGCGTCGGCCGTGGCCCTGTGGGGCGAACCGCACGGCGTTCACGCCACCGCCACGCTGCTGGATAGCGGCGTCGATGCGCACGGTGTGGTGGTACTGGATTACGGTGATTTCAGCGTGACCCTGCAACACTCCAAAGTGAGCGATTCCGTGCTGCCAAGCGAAATCCAGGGCGAAGAAGGTTCACTGGTTATCGAGAAAATCTCCGAGTGCCAGAAAGTCTCCTTCGTGCCACGCGGCGGCAAAGCGCAGGATCTGACTCAGCCACAGCACATCAACACCATGCTGTACGAAGCGGAACTGTTTGCGCGTCTGGTCGAAGAGAATGAAGTGAATCATCCGGGGCTGGCGGTGAGCCGCACCACCTCGAAACTTGCCACCGAAATTCGTCGCCAGACCGGCGTCGTGTTCCCGGCGGACGGGGTGAACGAAACGCTTCCCGCGTAAAGCTGTGTAAAACAGAGGTTATGGGCCATTGACGCCATCAATGGCCTGTAATATTTTGTCACATGCAAAGGGGAGTAACTTGTTTGCCGGTGGATCGTCATTACGATGCGAAAGCATCCGGTTGCCGGGCAACAAAAAAGAAATTTACTGTAGATTTCTTTTTTGTTGTAAGTGAGACCTTGCCGAAAGGCGAGGTCCGAGCAAAAAATCCTGCAACGGCTATCGTCTTTTGGACGTTAGCCGTTTTTTTTTGCTTAAAGGAAAGATTATGAATACTGTCGGCACACCTCTGTTGTGGGGCGGATTTGCTGTTGTGGTCGTCATTATGTTGGCGATCGATCTGCTGCTACAAGGGCGGCGCGGCGTGCAAACCATGACCATGAAACAGGCGGCCAGCTGGTCGCTGGTGTGGGTCACCCTGTCGCTGTTGTTTAACCTCGCTTTCTGGTGGTACCTCGCACAAACCCAGGGCCGTGCGGTGGCTGACCCCCAGGCGATGGCATTCCTCACCGGCTATTTGATTGAGAAAGCGTTGGCAGTCGATAACGTCTTCGTGTGGCTGATGCTGTTTAGTTACTTTGCGGTTCCAGCGGCATTGCAGCGTCGGGTGCTGATTTACGGCGTACTGGGCGCGATTGTGCTGCGTACGATCATGATCTTCACCGGCAGCTGGCTGATTTCCCAGTTCGAATGGCTGCTGTACGTGTTCGGCGCATTCCTGCTGTTCACTGGCGTGAAAATGGCGCTGGCGAAGGAAGACGACGCGGGCATTGGCGACAAACCGCTGGTGCGCTGGATCCGCAGCCATCTGCGCATGACCGATAAAATCGAAAACGAACACTTCTTCGTGCGCAAAAACGGTCTGCTGTACGCTACGCCGCTGCTGCTGGTGCTGATCCTCGTCGAACTGAGCGATGTGATTTTCGCGGTAGACAGCATTCCCGCTATCTTCGCCGTCACCACTGACCCGTTCATTGTGCTGACATCGAACCTGTTCGCGATCCTCGGCCTGCGTGCGATGTACTTCCTGCTGGCGGGCGTGGCGGAGCGCTTCTCGATGCTGAAGTATGGCCTGTCGATTATCCTGGTATTTATCGGTATCAAGATGCTGCTCATCGACATCTATCACATCCCCATCGCGATTTCGCTGGGCGTAGTGTTCGGTATTCTGGTGCTTACGCTGCTGATTAACATGTGGGTTAACCATCAGCACGACAAAAAGAACCTCGCAAAATAAGCCTTAACGGTGTCAAACGGCCCGATCTCGGCGGGCCGTTTTTTGTGGTTTATGTCAATAAAATGTTAAGTAGTAGTTAAAAAACCAGATCCATCCGAAATATTCAGTCGCTTCCCCTTCCCCGAAGCCAGAACATCCTTATACTCATCCATGCAAACATTTGTTACATCCTGTTAATTGCGACCACAGAGCCGCCGGGATGGAACCACATTACGACTGAAGGAAAAGTTAAATGACTACGCAACGCCCCTCTGGCTTGCTTCAGCGTCTCGCTGAAGGCAGCCTCGTAAAACAAATTCTGGTGGGTCTGGTTCTGGGTATTCTGCTGGCCTGGGTTTCTAAGCCTGCTGCCGAAGCCGTTGGCCTGTTCGGGACGCTGTTCGTTGGCGCACTGAAAGCCGTGGCCCCGGTGCTGGTTCTGATGCTGGTGATGGCATCTATCGCTAACCACCAGCACGGTCAGAAAACCAGTATTCGCCCCATTCTGTTCCTGTATTTACTGGGTACCTTTGCCGCCGCACTGACCGCAGTGCTGTTCAGCTTCGTGTTCCCGTCCACCCTGCACCTGAGCACCGGCGCGGCCGATATCACGCCGCCGTCCGGCATTGTGGAAGTACTGCGCGGCCTGTTGATGAGCATGGTAGCCAACCCGATTGATGCGCTGCTGAACGCTAACTACATCGGGATTCTGGTGTGGGCTGTGGGCCTGGGCTTCGCGCTGCGTCACGGTAATGAGACCACTAAAAATCTGGTTAACGACATGTCGAATGCCGTCACCTTTATGGTGAAAGTGGTGATTCGCTTTGCGCCTATCGGGATTTTCGGCCTGGTGGCGTCTACGCTAGCAACCACCGGTTTTGAAACGCTGTGGGGCTACGCCCAACTGCTGGTGGTGTTGATCGGCTGTATGCTGCTGGTGGCGCTGGTGATTAACCCGTTGCTGGTGTTCTGGAAGATCCGCCGCAACCCGTATCCGCTGGTGCTGATGTGCCTGCGTGAAAGCGGCGTTTATGCCTTCTTCACCCGCAGCTCTGCCGCCAACATTCCGGTGAACATGGCGCTGGCTGAAAAACTGAATCTGGATCGCGATACTTACTCAGTGTCGATTCCGCTGGGGGCGACCATCAACATGGCAGGCGCGGCGATCACCATCACCGTGCTGACGCTGGCGGCGGTGCATACGCTGGGTATTCCGGTTGACCTGCCAACGGCGCTGCTGCTGAGCGTGGTTGCGGCCCTGTGTGCCTGTGGCGCGTCGGGCGTGGCGGGCGGTTCTCTGCTGCTTATCCCACTGGCGTGTAACATGTTCGGTATTCCGAACGATGTGGCAATGCAGGTTGTGGCCGTCGGCTTTATCATCGGCGTGTTGCAGGATTCCTGCGAAACTGCACTGAACTCTTCGACTGACGTGCTGTTCACCGCTGCGGCCTGCATCGCTGACGACGAGCGTCTGGCGAAAGACGCGCTCCGCGGTTAATCCTCTGTTTTATCCAGCCCTTCCGCTAGCGAGTGGAAGGGCTTTCTTCCTGTAGCGCCGTCTGAATCTCATTTTCCACTTTAAACGGGTCGATCCCGCGTTTCTGCATTCGCCAGAAGCGGATAATGTTTAAGCCGTTCATGACCAGAAAACTCCCCTCAATCAGCGTGCCGCCAATCGAGCCCAACCAGAAGTTATGCGCCACCCAACAGGCGGTGGAACACCAGATGATGCAGCGCATCGTTAGACCCTGGCAGCGAAACAGCGCCCAAGTGCTGACCAGCGTCCCGGCGACCGGCAGCAGTTCCATGGGATGATGAAATTTGGCCAGGCCAATCCCGGCGGTGAGCACGATAAACAGCGTCATCACCCACAGGCTGCGGGTGCGCAGGGTAATCAAGGTTCGGACGGCATTGAGCAACGCACTGGAGCCTGCGGGAAACGCCCCCATCAGGAAAAAATGCACGCCGATAATGGCGCTGTAAACGGAAAGCTGCTTCTTGAATCGGCGCTCATCGCGGTTGATAAACGTCGTGATACCTACCAGAAAGGCGATGACTCCAACGCCCTGGGCTAGCCAATACGCGGTCATGGTAAATCCTTTGGATGACACAGAAAAAGAAACGGCGCTTCATTTATGAAACGCCGTTTTAGCTTAGCGAGGATTAGAGCGTGACGCCAGACTTAAAGATAGCCAGTTCACGGAAATCATTCTTTTCGTTGCAGGTTTGCTTTCCGTTGGCGAATTCCACGATGGTATCGACAAATTCCGTCAGCACCTCCGGCATCGCTTTCCCGTGGATAAGCTGCCCGGCATCAAAGTCGATCCAGTGCTTTTTCTTCGCCGCCAGTTCGCTGTTGGTAGCGATTTTCACCGTCGGGACAAAACCGCCGTACGGCGTGCCACGCCCGGTGCTGAACAGCACCATGTGACAGCCTGCCCCGGCGAGTGCGCTGGTCGCGACCGCATCGTTACCTGGGGCGCTCAGTAGATTGAGGCCATGGGTTTTCAGGCGCTCGCCGTAGCGCAGTACATCAACCACCTGGCTGGAGCCCGCTTTCTGCGTGCAGCCCAGCGATTTCTCTTCCAGGGTGGTTATCCCGCCCGCTTTGTTGCCCGGCGATGGGTTCTCGTAAATAGGCTGGTTGTGCGCGATGAAGTACTGTTTGAAATCGTTGACCATGGTGACGGTCTTTTCAAACGTGGCTTCGTCGCGGCAATGGCTCATCAGGATCTGCTCAGCACCGAACATTTCCGGCACTTCGGTCAGAACAGTGGTGCCGCCGTTGCCAATCACATAATCAGAGAAACGCCCCAGCATAGGGTTGGCGGTGATGCCGGACAGGCCGTCGGAACCGCCGCACTCCAGGCCAAACTTCAGCTCGCTGAGTTTGCCCGGCTCACGTTTGTCGTGACGCATCACATCATAAAGCTGATGCAGTTCTTCAAGGCCGGCTTCCACTTCATCGTCCTGCTTCTGGCAAATCATGAAGTGCACGCGGTCGGCGTCAAATTCGCCCAGCGTTTCACGGAACGCATCAACCTGATTGTTCTCACAACCGAGACCAATCACGAGCACCGCCCCGGCATTCGGATGGCGCACCATATTTTGCAGCATGGTACGGGTGTTGATGTGGTCGTCACCCAGTTGCGAGCAGCCGTAAGTGTGGCTGAAGAGGAATACGCCGTCGGTGCCTTCGGCATCGTTGGTCTCTTTCAGAAAACGATTCTGAATTTGACGCGCGATCCCGTTGACGCAGCCCACTGTCGGCAGGATCCACAGCTCGTTACGCACGCCAACTTCACCGTTCGCACGACGATAAACCTGCACGTCGCGATCGCCTGCCTGGCTCAGTTCTGCCTGAAGGTCTGGTTGATAGCTGTACTCGTCCAGATCGCTGAGATTGGTTCGCGTGTTGTGGGAATGAATGTGTTCCCCTGGCGCAATGTCCATAAGCGCATGACCAATCGGCAATCCATATTTGACGACGTTTTCACCCTTCGCAATCGCGAACAGAGCAAACTTATGCCCGCGCACGACGTCGGACTGCAGCCGTACCGTCTGACCTTCCACGGTCACTTCCTGCCCCGCGGCGATATCAGCCAGCGCGACGACCACATTGTCCAGCGAATGGATTTTGATGTATTGCATATCAACCAACCTCGGGCATTAGTTCAGTTCAATGGCGAAGTAATCACGCGCATTGTTAAAGCAGATATTTCTCACCATCTCGCCCAGCAGCTGAATATCCGCCGGCGCTTCGCCCGCAGCGACCCAACGCCCTATCATCTGGCACAGGATGCGACGGAAGTATTCGTGGCGGGTATAGGACAGGAAGCTGCGGCTGTCGGTGAGCATGCCGACGAAGCGGCTCAGTAGGCCGAGCTGCGCCAGCTGAGTCATTTGGCGTTCCATGCCGTCTTTCTGATCGTTGAACCACCAGCCAGAACCGAACTGCATTTTGCCCGGCATCCCTTCGCCCTGGAAGTTACCGATCATGGTGCCGAGCACTTCGTTATCGCGCGGGTTCAGGCAGTAAAGAATGGTTTTTGGCAGCAGGTTTTCTTCGTTCTGCTTGCTCAGTAATTTTGACAGCTCTTCCGCCAGCGGACGGTCGTTGATGGAGTCGAAGCCTACATCTGCACCCAGCAGTTTGAACTGACGCTGATTGTTATTGCGTAGCGCACCAATGTGGTACTGCTGCACCCAGCCGCGACGGGCATATTCGCCACCGAGCCAGACCAGTACCGCAGTTTTAAACTGCGCCACTTCACGCTCGCTCAGGGCTTCACCAGACAGGCGACGCGCCAGAATGGCGTCGAGTTCGGCTTCAGAGGCTTCAGCAAACAGCACCACGTCCAGCGCGTGATCCGACACTTTACACCCGTGAGCGGCAAAGTGATCCAGACGACGGCCCAGCGCCGTTTGCAGATCGCTGAAGCGACGGATGTCGGTGTCAGATACTTCACCCAGCTTCGCCATGTAATCGTTGAAGGTAGCCTGTTCGATGTTGAAGGCTTTGTCCGGGCGCCAGCTCGGCAGCACTTTGACGTCGAAGCGGGTGTCTTTCGCCACAGTGGCGTGATGTTCCAACGAATCAATCGGATCGTCGGTGGTGCCGACCATCTTCACGTTCATCTGCTTCATGATCCCGCGAGCGGAGAACTGATCCTGCGCCAACAGATCGTTGCACTGGTTCCAGATCTCATCGGCGGTGCTCGGCGACAGCAGTTTGCCGGTGATGCCAAACGGACGACGCAGCTCGAGGTGCGTCCAGTGATACAGCGGGTTGCCGATGGTGTGCGGCACGGTGGCAGCCCACGCATCAAATTTTTCACGGTCAGAGGCGTCGCCGGTACACAGACGTTCAGCCACGCCGTTGGTACGCATCGCACGCCATTTGTAGTGATCGCCTTTCAGCCAGATGTCATACAGGTTTTTGAATCGGTAGTTTTCGGCAACCTGCTGCGGCGGAAGGTGGCAGTGGTAGTCGAAAATCGGCTGGTCTTTGGCGTAGTCATGGTACAGACGACGGGCAAATTCGGTGTCGAGCAGGAAATCTTCGGTCATAAACGGCGTCATTATCGTCTTCCTCTAAAAGAGTGCGTCAGATGCTTAACTTCAATGCTGCAAAGTTATCACACCAATTTCCAGTCGCTGAAGATTTTTTCGTGAGTCAGATCAATAAAAACCAACAAAAAAAGTACCAAGAAAGAACTTAACCCTTCGCCAGACCGCGCCACTGCTGGCTCTTCGCAGCGCAGATAAAGACCCTACGGTTATTCCAGCATTTGTGACGGTTCTCACCTTTTAAAGTTGTATGACAAGTTATCGTTTGCCCCGTCGCAACCTATCAGCGGAAGGAATGCATTACCGATGATTCATTCATCGTAATTGACCGGTACGGATACCGAATTCGCAGGATTACTTTTGGCAAGGTTCGGGCCGTTACAGGAAATCTGTTACGCCCCCCGTTACTTAAACATCCTCCTCCACCCAGGAAGATGACCGCGCGATATGCGGATAAAACAAAATGACGAGGTTTTACATGCGTAAGATTAAAGGGTTACGTTGGTACATGATTGCACTGGTGACGCTGGGCACCGTGCTCGGTTACCTCACTCGTAACACCGTGGCGGCCGCTGCGCCGACCTTAATGCAGGAACTGCATATTTCCACACAGCAATACTCCTATATCATTGCCGCCTATTCCGCTGCTTATACCATTATGCAGCCGGTTGCAGGCTACGTGCTGGACCTGTTAGGCACCAAAGTCGGCTATGCGATGTTCGCCGTTCTGTGGGCATGTTTCTGCGGCGCGACCGCACTGGCAAGCAGCTGGGGTGGATTGGCTGTCGCCCGTGGTGCCGTCGGTGCCGCTGAAGCGGCGATGATCCCGGCCGGCCTGAAAGCCAGCTCCGAGTGGTTCCCGGCAAAAGAACGTTCTGTCGCCGTTGGTTACTTCAACGTCGGCTCCTCCATTGGCGGGATGATTGCGCCTCCGTTGGTGGTGTGGGCTATCGTCATGCACAGCTGGCAGATGGCGTTCATCATCTCCGGCGTCCTGAGCTTCGCATGGGCAATGGCCTGGCTGATTTTCTACAAACACCCACGTGACCAGAAGAAACTGACCGAAGAAGAACGTGAGTACATCATCGGCGGTCAGGAAGCGCAGCATCAGAAAGATAACGGCAAAAAAATGTCGGCCTGGCAGATTATCCGTAACCGCCAGTTCTGGGGTATCGCGCTGCCACGTTTCCTGGCTGAACCGGCCTGGGGGACGTTCAACGCCTGGATCCCGCTGTTCATGTTCAAAGTCTATGGCTTTGACCTGAAACACATCGCGATGTTTGCGTGGATGCCAATGCTGTTTGCTGACCTCGGTTGTATCGTTGGCGGTTACTTGCCACCGCTGTTCCAGCGCAAATTTGGCGTAAACCTGATTGTTTCCCGTAAGCTGGTCGTCACCATGGGTGCGGTTCTGATGATTGGTCCTGGCATGATTGGCCTGTTCACCAGCCCGTATGTGGCGATTGCCCTGCTGTGCGTCGGTGGCTTTGCTCACCAGTCCCTGTCCGGGGCGCTGATTACCCTCTCTTCCGACGTCTTTGGTCGTAACGAAGTGGCGACGGCGAACGGCCTGACTGGCATGGCGGCCTGGACAGCAAGTACGCTGTTTGCATTAGTTGTCGGTGCGCTGGCCGATACGCTGGGCTTTAGCCCACTGTTTGCGGTACTGGCGGTGTTCGACCTGATTGGTGCCGTCGTTATCTGGACCGTGCTGCAGAACAAACCGGCAGCCGAAACCACGCACGCCGTTGGCGGGACAGCAACGCAGAGCTAACCCTTGCTATACCTGCTTGAAAGCCGCCTTCCGGGCGGCTTTTTGCCGTTAAGATGGTGGTGAGTTTTCCGTAAAAGTGGTATAACAAATCTTCATGCCGTACCCTGCCTGGAGCGAAGATGGAAATCACGGAACCACGCCGTTTATATCAACAGCTTGCCGCTGATCTGAAAAATCGCATCGAGCAAGGTGTTTATCGTGTGGGCGATAAACTGCCTGCGGAGCGTTTTATTGCCGACGAGAAGAACGTCAGCCGCACGGTGGTTCGTGAAGCCATTATCATGCTGGAAGTCGAAGGCTACGTTGAAGTACGCAAAGGCTCCGGTATTCATGTCATTTCCAGCACCGCGAAGCATTACCAGGCGCCGGACGAATCCCTTGAGTTCGCCAACTATGGCCCATTCGAGCTGCTTCAGGCCCGTCAGCTTATCGAAAGCAATATCGCCGAGTTCGCCGCGACTCAGGTGACGAAGCAGGACATCATGAAGCTGATGGAAATCCAGGAGAATGCGCGCAAAGAGAAGTGCTTCCGCGACTCCGAATGGGATCTCCAGTTTCATGTCCAGGTTGCCCTGGCGACGCAAAACACCGCGCTGGCCGCGATTGTCGAAAAAATGTGGACCCAGCGCGTGCATAACCCGTACTGGAAAAAACTCCACGACCATATCGATCTGCGCACAGTCGATAACTGGTGTGACGATCATGACCAAATTCTGAAAGCGCTGATCCGTAAAGATCCGCACGCCGCAAAACTGGCGATGTGGCAGCACCTTGAAAACACAAAGCTGATGCTGTTTAACGAAACCAGCGATGATTTCGAGTTCAACGCTGACCGCTATCTGTTTGCCGATAACCCGGTAGTGCATCTCGATACCGCCGCCAACGGCGCGAAATAAGATTTACCCTACCCCCGATCGCTCATCGGGGGTAAGTAAATCCACTATAGTGTCAGCCTGTGTAAAATCCCTCGCCACTCCCCTCTCCAGACAGCAAAATCAACCTGCAACAAACTGCAATTTCTGTGACGTTAATCCAAAGCCTTTGTTACACTTAGATGCATTTTGTCGTTGGCGAGTCGGGCGTGCCTGATTCGCGTAAACATGGATAAGTTCAGAGCGTGTTGCCAGCGTCCATAATCAATCAATAACAACTGACGTCCGGCAGAAAAACGCGTTCAGGCGTGACATTAATCGATGTACCAGGAATCGTGAATGGAACTGTTAACCCAATTACTCAATGCCTTGTGGAGCCAGGATTTCGAAACCCTCGCCAACCCCTCCATGATAGGCATGCTCTACTTCGTGTTGTTCATGATCCTTTTCTTAGAGAACGGATTATTACCTGCTGCCTTTTTACCGGGTGACAGCCTGCTGGTGCTGGTCGGCGTCCTGATTGCCAAAGGCGCGATGGGCTTCCCGCAAACACTGCTGCTGCTGACCACCGCCGCCAGCCTCGGCTGCTGGCTGAGCTACATTCAGGGCCGCTGGCTCGGCAATACGCGCATTGTGCAGAACTGGCTTTCGCACCTGCCCGCCCATTACCACCAGCGCGCACATCACCTGTTCCATAAGCACGGGCTATCCGCGCTGCTGGTCGGGCGCTTTATCGCCTTTGTGCGCACGCTGCTGCCCACCATCGCCGGTCTGTCCGGTCTGAGCAGCGCCCGTTTCCAGTTCTTTAACTGGATGAGCGGCCTGCTGTGGGTGCTTATCCTGACGTCACTCGGTTATCTGCTGGGGAAAACCCCGGTGTTCCTGAAATACGAAGATGCGCTGATGTCCTGCCTGATGCTGCTGCCGGTTGTGCTGCTGGTCATTGGTCTGGTCGGGTCGCTGGTCGTACTGGTGAAGAAAAAATACGGTAACCGGAGCTAGGCATGGGATTGCGGAACGTTACCCTTCGCCGGTTCAGTATCAGTCTCGGCGCATTGCTCATGCTCTGCGCCCTGCTCTGGTTCTGGGCCGCGATTCAGCAACGCGAGTCGTCGCTGGCCATTCGTCCGGTCAGCGCTAATATCAGCATGCCTGACGGTTTCTCTGTCTGGCATCATCTGGATGCTAACGGCATTCGTTTTAAGAGCATCACCCCGCAAAATGATGCTTTAGTGATTAAGTTTGAATCCAGCGACCAGAGCGCCGCCGCCAAAGAGGTGCTGGACAGAACCCTGCCCCACGGTTACATCATCGCTCAGCTCGATGATGAAGATTCGCTGGCCCCACAGTGGCTCACCCGCCTTCGCGATACCCCGCACCGGTTCGGTTAAACCCTTCCAGGATTCTGAATCTTTTCACAGGCTTTGGTGATTTCGCGTTTACTTACTATCATTGAGTAAGCGGAAGTCACCCGCATCATCTCGTCGATTGGGTGGGGCACTGTCAGAATGAGCCCACAACACAAGGGAAGGTTTCACCTATGAAATACCGCATTTTTCTGGCTTTGGGCCTGGTGACAATGAGCGCTAGCGCCTTTGCCGCAACGCCGTGCCAGGAGAAGGAACAGGATATTCAGCGAGAAATCCATTACGCCGAAAAGCACCATAACCAGAGCCGCATTGACGGTCTGAACAAAGCGCTGCGGGAAGTAAAAGATAACTGTAGCGACAGTAAACTTCGGGCCGATCACCAAAAGAAAATTGCCGAACAGCAAGAAGAAATCACCGAACGTCGCCACGACCTTGATGAAGCCAAAACCAAGGGCGACGCGGACAAAATCAGTAAGCGTGAGCACAAGCTCACTGAAGCGCAGCAACAACTGAAAGCGCTGGAGTCTCGTGACTATTGATTCAATGGAAGTCTAACGAATTACACTGGAGAACAACATCATGGCGAAAGATAACACCTCAGAACATCTGCGTGACGAACTGAAATCCCTGGCGGATACCCTGGAAGAGGTGCTGAATTCCTCCTCAGACAAATCGAAAGAAGAACTGGGCAAACTGCGCAGCAAAGCAGAGCGCGCGCTGAAAGATAGCCGTCACCGTCTGGGTGAAACCAGCGATGCCATTGCCAAACAAACTCGTGAAGCCGCTGCACGCGCTGACGAATACGTGCGTGATAACCCATGGACCGGCGTGGGTATCGGTGCGGCCGTTGGGGTGGTGCTGGGTGTGCTGCTGTCGCGTCGTTAATTATGGCTGACTCACATCACTCAAACGGGCCGGGAAAAAGCGTTTTCGGCATCGGCCAGCGCATTGTCACCATCATGGTCGACATGGTGGAGACGCGCCTGCGACTGGTAGTCGCAGAGCTTGAAGAGGAGAAAGCGAACCTTTTCCAGATGCTGCTGATGCTCGGCCTGACCATGCTGTTCGCGGCATTCGGGCTGATGAGTTTGATGGTGCTGATTATCTGGGCCATCGATCCGCAATACCGGCTGAACGCCATGATTGCTACCACTGCCGTCCTGCTCCTGTTGGCGCTTATCGGCGCTGTCTGGACGCTGCGAAAGGCGCGGCGCTCTACGCTGCTGCGCCATACCCGCAACGAACTGGCGAACGATCGGGCGCTGCTTGAGGATGACGAACGTGAGTAGCAAAGTGGAACTGCAGAAGCGCAAGGCGTATCTGCTGAGCAAAATCCAACAGCAACGGCTGGACCTGTCCGCCAGCCGTCGTGACTGGGTTGAAGCCACTGATGTCTACGATCGCGGCTGGAACACGCTGCTGAGCTTGCGTGCCTGGGCGCTGGTCGGCAGTAGCGTCATGGCTATTTGGTCAGTACGCAATCCCCGCTTCCTGGTGCGCTGGGGCCGTCGCGGCTTCGGCGCCTGGAGCGCATGGCGTCTGGTGAAAAGCACGATGCGCCAGCAGCAGCTACGCCACTGACCGCACTCTGCCCGGCGACGTCCTGTCCGCCGGGCACTCTTCCCGTTTTTCCCTTCCCGAATGAATGCTCAATATCTTTGAAGAAGATCGACAGTTTTCCTTGCTAACAATCCCGCAGCGTCACGATTACACTCCTTTCCATCGACAGCAAACCCGCGGTATCCCCGCGAATTTGCACAATAAATGAATAAAGCCGCCTGCGTGGTTTGATGGAGAGTAAAATGAAAAAATTAGAAGATGTTGGTATTCTGGTCGCACGTATTCTGATGCCAATTCTGTTTATCACGGCAGGCTGGGGCAAAATCACCGGTTATGCGGGCACCCAGCAATACATGGAAGCGATGGGCGTTCCAGGTGCGCTGTTGCCACTGACTATTCTGCTCGAATTCGGCGGCGGTCTGGCGATTCTGTTCGGCTTCCTGACCCGCACCACCGCGCTGTTCACCGCAGGTTTTACGCTGCTGACCGCGTTTCTCTTCCACAGCAACTTTGCTGAAGGCGTGAACTCGCTGATGTTCATGAAAAATCTGACCATCGCGGGCGGTTTCCTGCTGCTGGCTATCACCGGTCCGGGCGCGTTCAGTATTGACCGCGTGCTGAACAAAAAGTGGTAAGCCCGCTATACTGACTGAAGCGTAAAGCGAGGGAATTCCCTCGCTTTTGTCATTTTGAAGGAGAGAGAACCATGGGACAACTGATTGACGGCGTCTGGCATGACACCTGGTACGACACCAAATCGACCGGGGGACGATTCAAACGTTCTGTTTCGGCGTATCGCAACTGGCTGACCGCCGACGGCGCGCCAGGCCCCTCCGGAGAAGGCGGTTTTGCGGCAGAAAAAGACCGCTATCACTTATACGTTTCCCTCGCGTGCCCGTGGGCGCACCGCACACTGATCCTGCGCGCGTTAAAAGGCCTGGAATCGTTTATCGATGTATCGGTGGTCAACCCGCTGATGTATGAAAATGGCTGGACCTTTGACGACAGCTTCCCCGGCGCAACTGGCGACACGCTGTATCAGAACGAATTTCTCTATCAGTTGTATTTGCATGCCGACCCGCAATATACCGGGCGCGTCACGGTGCCGGTGCTGTGGGACAAAAAGAATCACACCATCGTCAGCAATGAATCCGCGGAAATCATCCGGATGCTGAATACCGCATTTGACGGTCTTGGCGCACGTGCCGGAGATTATTACCCTGAGGCGCTGCGTCCACAGATTGACGAGCTGAACGATTGGATTTACGACAGCATCAACAACGGTGTCTACAAAGCCGGGTTTGCCACCAGCCAGGATGCCTACGACGAAGCGGTGACGAAAGTCTTCGAAGCACTGGCTCGCGTGGAGCAAATCCTGGGCCAGCACCGTTATTTGACCGGCAACCAGTTAACCGAGGCGGATATTCGTCTGTGGACCACGCTGGTGCGTTTCGATCCGGTGTATGTCACCCATTTCAAATGCGATAAGCACCGCATCAGTGATTACCTGAACCTGTACGGTTTCCTGCGCGATATCTATCAGCTGCCGGGCGTCGCGGAGACGGTGAATTTCGATCACATCCGCCATCACTATTACCGCAGTCATAAGACCATTAACCCGACGGGGATCATTTCGATGGGTCCGTGGCAGGATCTTGATGAACCTCACGGGCGTGACGTGCGCTTTCGCTAATTATTAAGGACATCTGTCGATGTCCTTTTTTAATTCATAAATTGCATCTATCCTTACCTCGATCGCTTAGAAAACAAGTGATTGACTGATTACAGAGGCAAGGAAAATGGACTGGTATCTAAAAGTACTCAAAAATTACATCGGGTTTGGTGGCCGCGCGCGCCGAAAAGAATATTGGATGTTCGTGCTGGTGAGCTTCGTACTGGCCGGGGTGCTGAGTATTATCGATAAAATACTCGGCCTGGAACGCGTTAGCGGTGAAGGCATACTGGCGAGCATTTATGGCCTGCTGGTGCTGATCCCGACGTGGGCCGTGCAGTTCCGTCGTCTGCATGATACCGATCGTTCAGCATGGTGGCTGTTGCTGTTACTGATCCCCATCATTGGTTGGGTGGTGATCCTGGTGTTTAACTGCCAGAACGGCACGCCGGGTGAAAACCGATTCGGACCGGATCCGAAGCAGATCCCTTAACGTCAAAGTGCCTGGTGACGCTACGCTTACCAGGCCTACGTTTTCGCCGTAGGCCCGGCACGTTTACGCTGCCGGCGCCCTGGCAAACCCTATTTTCTGGCAAACAGCTTTGGAATTTCGCGCAGACACCAGGCTTTTGCTTCACCCATGCTGTCACGTCGCCACGCCATAATAATATCGACTTCACTGGTGTATTCCGGGCTAACTACCCGTAATCGTCCTTCGGCGATATCCTGCTCAACCAGCGGATACGGCATTGTGGCCACGCCAAGCCCCGCTAACAACGCCTGACGCTTATCTTCAATGGTGCTGACCGTCAGACGCGGCTGCTTGTCCAGCAGCTGTACGGTGAGCACCGGGCGCTCACGAGCGGTATCCGCCACCGCCACGCCGCGGTATTTCACGCGTGTCACTTCGGATAAAGGCTCCGGCTCCTGATGAATCGGGTGATCCGGCGCAGCAACGTAGACGTTCAAGACTGAATAGAGCTTGCGGGAATTGATCTCGGACGAGGAACGAAAATGCATATCCGGCGCGATAACAATATCCGCGCGGCCCTGCTCCAGACGCTCCCAGGCGCCAGCCAAAACTTCGGTGATGATCGACAGCTGCGTGTTGGCTTTCAGCCCCAGCTTTTCAATCAGCGGAAACAGCTCCGGGGTCGGTACCAGCGCTTCCGCCACCAGCGTCAGATGCGTTTCCCAGCCACGCGCCAGTGCTTCGGCATCGGTGGTCAATTTATCGGCGGCTTCCAGTAGCACCCGGCCGCGTTCCAGCAGCATTCGGCCTACGTTGGTGAATTTTGTGCGATGACCTGAGCGGTCAAACAATACCACGTCGAGCTCTTCTTCCAGCTTCTGCATGGTGTAGCTCAGGGCAGACGGAACGCGCCCTAGCTCATCGGCGGCGGCAGCAAAACTGCCACGCCGGTCGATAGCGTCCATTACTCTTAATGCTTCCAGCGTCAATGCTCTCTCTTTAGCCATGGCGTTCTCATTCAGGAAATTTGAACATACCCGGCAGAATATCTGGCTAACAATGCAGCGTCCATAGCTTTACCATTGTTTAGTGTAAAGAGAGGTCAAGAATATGATTACTACCCGAACAGCCAAACAGTGCGGACAAGCCGATTTCGGCTGGCTGCAGGCGCGATACACCTTCTCCTTCGGACACTACTTCGACCCGAAACTGCTGGGGTACGCTTCCCTGCGCGTTCTGAATCAGGAAGTGCTCGGGCCAGGTGCGTCGTTCCAGCCTCGCACCTATCCGAAGGTCGATATCCTGAATATCATTCTGGAAGGTGAAGCCGAGTATCGTGACAGCGAAGGGAATCACGTTCAGGCCAAAGCGGGCGAAGCGCTCCTGATTGCCACCCAGCCGGGCACCCGCTACAGCGAGCACAACCTCAGCAAAGAGAAGTCGCTGACGCGCATGCAGCTCTGGCTCGACGCCTGCCCACTGCGGGAAAACGCGGCGGTGCAAAAGCGTGAACTTACCGACGCCGCGCAGCAGCTTATCGCTTCACCCGACGGCAGCCAGAACAGCGTGCAGCTTCGCCAGCAGGTGTGGGTTCACCACATTCAGCTGAATAAAGGCGAGCAGCAGAGCTTCCAGTTGCATGGTCCGCGAGCGTATCTGCAATCCATTCACGGTACCGTTCACGCGGTGACGCCGCAAGAAGCGCGGGAAGGATTAACCTGCGGTGATGGGGCATTTATTCGTGACGAGGCTAACATTACGCTGGTCGCTGATACGCCGCTGCGCGCTTTGCTGATAGATTTACCGGTGTAAAGCAGAAGTCAGGCTGGCACCAGAGTTGGGCCAGGCCCCAATAAAAAACCCGCTAAAATGCGGGTTTTTTACTTAGTTATTGATGGACTGAATCAAATCGTCCTGAATCTGCTTACGCTGTTCTGGGGTCAGAACCTGGTTCAGGTCGAAGTAGTACTTCACACGGTAGTAACGGGTCTGCTGCTCAACTTTGCTGAACGCTTCGAGCTGGGTCTTCACTGCCTGCTCATCCCATTTGCCAGAGTGGATAACGTCAATCAGCGCGCCATCTTTCACATCTTTCATGGACACCTGCTCAACGTTTTTTTCCATTTCGTCATGCAGGCTTTTGATTTTTGAAACCTGATCGTTAGACAGCTTCAGATGCTGAACGATAGGATCCTGAGAAGGCGCCGGAGCAACTTCGGTGTTTGCAGCCTGGGCAACACCCGTGAAACCAATCAGGGAAGCAGTCAGCAGCGCAATACGGGTCATTTTGTTCATTGTTTATATCCTTTAAGTAGACAGGGATATTATCCCGCGATACGCAGTGAATAAGTATGACACTTCATTAATATATATTTGAATGTAAATGAAAAAAGGCCACGTGACATACGGCCTTTATGCAGGAATAGCGATTATTTATAGAGAACGGCGGCATCTCTGCCGCCGCTTATTTCACTGAAAACACATGTCGACTTCGCGAAATTTAAACCGCAGGCTGCAACACTTCCATTTGGCTTTTGCGCTGCTTTTTCATTTCGTACAATTCTTCATCCGCTTTTTTATAGCTTTCGGTAAAGCCATTCGTTAGCTCACTGATGCCGTAAGAGAACGATAACGGGATCGTTGAATTTTCAAAGGGGAAACAAGAAAGCTCCGCTACCCGCTTCGCCATCATCTTATGGGCTTGTACGATTGTCATATTTTGTAATAAGAGAACAAACTCATCGCCACCCATTCGAATAAGGTGATCGCCCTGACGCACGGATTCCAGTAAATATTTAGCGAAGAAGATAAGCGCCTCATCTCCTGCATGGTGGCCCCAGGTATCGTTAATGGTTTTGAAATCATTCAAATCCATGGCAACCAGAATCGTATTACGGCTATTGGGAATACCTTCCGTCACAATCTTCCCACCTTCCCGCGACAACGCCTCGGTTAACGAATCGGTGGTGAGTTTATCCATCATCTGCTCGATTCTTCTGTGCGAGCGCGTGAACACCAAGTAGAAGAACAGGATGATAATATTGGAAAACAAAATGCCCGTGAGCTTGATTCGTAGCAGTTCCATAAAGCTCACCCGGGTGCTTAAGCAGAAAGTGTTCTTAAGCTTGATATCCCCGAGGTCGAAATCAAGCCACGATCCATTTTCAGGGAAAAGCTTCATTTCGACATCATTGCCTTTCATGCTATGAACACGAATATCGTACCCTGAGTTTGCGAGATTTAGCTCATCGAAAGCTCCCCGGAATAAGGAAGCCAGATCCTCTCGGGTATAATCGATAGCAATAATGCCCGACATTTTACTGCCTTGCCCGTTAAAGTCTTTAATCACCACCGGGCTGCCGATGGTGATGGTTGGCAAGTGTGTAATCGCATCGGTATACACATTGCTATAAAACAGGTCTGGCACCACAAAGCCATGATTACTTTTCAGCAGCCCTGAGATGGAATCAATATAGCCTGAAAGACGGAAATGCGGATTTTCGCCCTGAATTTTAAGCGCTTTCTCGGTATTGAAAACATAATAGTAGCCCGTGTCACCATCCGTGTAATAGGTCGTAAACCGAGATTTATTCGCATCATTAAAATTACGCCAGAAAGAACGCAGAATGGTGAATTTTTTGCGGTGAGCGTGATCAATATCCGCTTTCCACGCCGGGAGTGAGCGGTCACCAAGCCTGTCATCGCCAGTGCCCGATAATGTGTTCATGTCGATGCGCAGGCTGCGACTCAGCATGCTGTCCGGTAACTGTAGCATCGTGCTCAAATCCGATGCCATGCTTCTATTATTCTGCGTATCCTTTGTTGTCTGGCGCAGCACGCGGGAGGTAACCAGTTCAATATTGGTTCTGGCAGAAGACATCGCAAGATAAAAGGAGAACGTATTTACGATGACTAACATCACCGCAAGCACGATCAAAAATAACTTCTTCTCTGATTTTAGCTGATGAGAATTCTTCATAACGCTATCCGTTCGCCTTCACCGTAATGATCCCATCCTGCGGTACCCAGGCCGAGAAAAGCTGTGGGCGAGAGTAGTAATAACCCTGCGCTTTCACGCACCCCATCGACGCGAGTTTTTCGCCCATCTCTACGGTCTCTATTCCTTCTGCAACCAGCGGCACGCCGAAGGATTGCGACAGCATAATGACTGACGAAATGATGGCCTGGCTCTTGTCGTCATCCATCACGCCTTTCACAAAATCGCGATCGATCTTCAGGCAATCGAAAGGCAATAAATGCAGATATGACAAGCTAGAGTAACCGCTGCCAAAATCATCAATGGCGACGGACAGACCCAGACGACGCAGGTAATTGAGCGTTTCAATGACTTTTTGGCTGTTCTGTAGCAGCACGCTTTCGGTAATCTCGAGGCAAATATTGCTGTTGATAAGCCCGTTATGTTGAATACACGTCAACAGATGCGAGGAGAAATCGGTTTGCTGGAGCTGCACCGCCGAAATGTTGATGTGCAGCTTAAAGTCCTTCGGTGCACCGCGGGCGATAAACGCCGCCAGTTCACGACAGGCTTCTTCGATAATCCAGCGGCCCAGTGGAATAATGGTGCCGGTGCGCTCTGCCAGGCCGATAAATACATCCGGCGGCACAAAGCCGAGTTCAGCAGACTGCCAGCGAATCAGACATTCGCCTTCCACAAAGGTGTCGATATTATCCAGGTTAACGATGGGCTGAAGTACCAGGTGGAATCCATCATTCATCAGGTCTTCACGCAGTGCCTGGAACATGCGGATATTGTTGAGTTCGCTTTCCCGCATCTCAGGCGTGAACAGGACATATTCACGGTTGGAGCCGGAACGAATTTTCTGCAACGCCAGGCCTGCATTCATCATGCAGTCGACCAGATTGTCGGCGGTGATGGGTTCCAGCACGGCCCCGCCCTGACCGGTGAAGACGAGGGACGCGTCTTCCGGATTGTGTTGGATTTGTCGGGCTGGCGTGTCATGGAACAACGACGAGATAAGATCCCAATAGGTGTCGAGATCTTTTTGCTCGTTATGGCCTGGGAAGGTCACGATGAACAGATCTTCAGAGTAACGACAGAAGATACTCTCTGCGGGTGCCAACTGGATAAGGCTCTCAGCAAAGAAGCGAATAAACCTCCTGGAATATGCGTGGCCCAATGTACTGCGCATATCGCGGAAGTTAGTCACGCGGATCATCACCATTAAATTGCGACCGTCATACAGCGACGGCTCATTCAAATAGCCTTCGCGAGTCAGAAGGCCGGTATCTTTATCTTTTTCAATTCGCTGCTTCTGCTCATTCAGCATGCCATTAATCAGGCCAGATGCTTTACTGAGTTCCTCTTCAAGGACCGCGATTTCAGTAAACAAGGTGCCCTGCTCTGCGGGCTCCCAGGACTGTTTGCCAAGCCAGCGGGTTTTCTGCACCAACCGTTGTAGCGGATGGAAAAAATTTCTCACCAACATAATCATCACCAGCATAAAAATCAGCGCCAGCGCTGATAGCGTAATGAGGGTCAAGAGATGAGACGTTTTATAGAGGGTATAAGCATGGAGATTCGGCGTGATCAGCACCAACGAACCTGCAAACTGGCCCGACCGATCGCGAACAGGCTGTGTTATTACAAAATAATCGTTGCCCTTATGGGGCATGATTTTTGATGACGCGGACTGTTCGTTTACACCCTGCAGCAGAGCTTTCAGTGTCGGGAAGGCATAGATGCTATGCAGTTTGGCGTGCTGTCCGCTCTGCTTCGCGTCGTCCGCCGTGAGGTATTGCGGACGAGAAGACGAAATAATTTTCTGCTGATTATCCAGCAGCAGTAACGTGCTCTCTGACGTCGGGGCCGATTTTTCGAGGTAGTTGCTTATCATGCCTGGGTTAATATCAGCAAATACAACCCCCTTGAAGGCCAGGTTATCGCCATATAAAGGCAATCGCCAGCTCATTGCCTGGCCGTTGCTGGTCGACATGTGATAATAATTTTTGGTCCAGAAAGGTCGGGTTTGCGTCATCGCTTTGATAAACCAATGACGCGAGAAAATATTGTAATGATCGACGTGGCCGACGATGTCCGAATCCTTCGACGCCGTGCGGTAAATGTCCAATCTGTCGTGATCGGTCAGCGAGGTTTTAATCGGGAAAATAGCCCCCGTCACTTTATCTCTTTCGTATGCGATGTACTTCCCGTCTGCCGTCGCCAGCCCTATCCGGGAAATGGTATCACTCGAAATGAAATCATGACCCAGCACATGCCTCAGTTGCTGCTCAATGGCAGGCGAATCAATGCCCGAAGACGCATTAACTAAATCAGACATCTGCTCGGCCGCACGCTGAGGTTCATTCAGATACATTTCAATTCGATGGCTAATATACTGGCTTTTTTGGGTCAGCGTTTTTTGCGCAATTTCTGTATACCAGTGGCTGATATCCCGACGCTGTAGGAAGAAAAACAGCATAATCATGAGGATCGTGCAGACCATCAGGATAAGAATGAGTGTGCTCGCAAAAGATACAGAGCGTTTTTTTTGCATGCGGAACATCAGAGCGTCTCCTGACCAGTGCTGTCATGTCGAGTAATCAGCGCGGAAGCGTCTTTTTCGCTGTCGACCTGTTCAGATTCATAAAACAATGTGGAAAACGGGGCCGGATGAGCAAGGTAGTAACCCTGTACTTGATCGCAGCCGAGGGCAAAGAATTGCTCTCGAGTGTCTTCATCCTCGATGCCGATCGCAATTAAGGGCACCTGGAAACCTTTCGCCAGCGTTAACAATGAATTAAAGACACAAATGGTTTTCTCATTATTCCGTCGATTCGAAATCAAATGTTTTGAAATTTTGATGCTGTCGAAAGGAATCGAATGCAAATAAGACATGCTGGAGAAACCTGCCCCGAAATCATCCAGGCAAATGCTGATATTGTGGCGTCGCAAATAATTCAGCACCTGGGCGGCTTGCGCCATATCGCGATCCAGCCCACCCTCCGTTATCTCAATGCAGATGTTTTCGTTGCTAAGGCCGTGCAGCTGGATAGAGTCCATCAGATGCCAGGCAAACCCGTTTTGCAGCAACTGAATCGCGGAAATGTTGATGTGCAGGCGGAAATCCTTTGGGGCCCCACGCGCAATCATCGCGGCCAGTTCACGGCACGCTTCTTCGATAATCCAGCGACCAAGCGGAATAATCAGTCCACTCTCTTCTGCTACCGGAATGAAATCTTCCGGTGGAATTTCGCCCAACGTTTCAGAATGCCAGCGCACCAGACATTCCCCGGCCATGCAAGAGGCGCTGTCATCTTGTCCTGCAATCGGCTGAATCACTAAATACAGTTCTTTGCTGGCCATCGCGCTGCCGAGAGAATCATGCAGACGAATATTGGTCAGTTCCGTTTCCAGCATCTCAGGCAGATAGAGCCGCGTTTGTGCATTACCCATTTTTTCAGCGTAACGCAGGGCTATCCAGGCATGCATTAAGATGTCGGTTATCGTCTCTGGTGTAATATCTTGCAGCACCATGCCCGCGTTACCAGAAAACAGAACATCCCCTTTCCCGTTCTTACCTGACTTATTATTCAACGAGAACAGCGAGTTAATAATATTCTGGTATTTAACGTAGTCGCTTTCCTGGTTCACACCTGGAAAAACGATGATGAATTTATCAATATTGTCGCGTGCGACAATAATATTCGTTGGCAGCACGGCTTGCGCCTGTCGCATAAACTCATCAATAAACTCGTCCGCATACTTATTACCCAGCGTGTTCATGATCGACTTCATGTTGGTCACGTGGACCAGCGCGGTTAAATTATGGTGCTGATAAATCCGTTCATCATTTAATAAGCCACTGCGGGTATAGAGGCCAGATGCCGGATCAAATTCGATTTTCTTGCGCATCTGTTCGAAGCTGTCGGTCAATCGCTGCGACAAATGCTTAAAACCGGATTCGAGCTCGGCGATTTCCTGGAACTGGTAGTGACTGTTGCCTTCTGTCCACTGCCCAGACTCCAGCTCTTTGGTGCGCTGGGCAATCTGACGTAATGGTGAGGTAATGCGGGTCAGCACCACATGGACCAACACCGCGCTCAGCAGGAAGGTAAGAATCAACGCCACAAACATGAAATTATCATGGAGTTTTACGGTCGCGTTAATCGCCGATGCCGGGATGATGACCACTGCTTGCCATTTTAATTCGCCGGACGCATCGTTAAGCGGGAAACGCGTGGCGTAATAGCGGTCCCCCTCAAGTTTGATATTAATCACCTCATTCGGACTCGCAGCCAGAAGTGATTTGCCCATTTTTTCAATCATCGGCGAGGTATTTTTGGTCAGCGTTGGCAGCACCATTTCTGAATTAGCCGGTGGTGCGAGGCGATGCGACGATGAGGCGACAATCTGATTATGCTCATCCAAAATGAGCAAATTACTCTTATGGTAAGGACGCAAGTCGCGCAGCATTTTGCTCAAATTTTTCAGGTGCAGCTCACTGGCTATCACGCCAATGTACTGTCCCTTGCTGTTAAACGCAGGCACGCTGTAGGCAATACCCACCTCTTTTTCGTCACTGAGGTCACGGTATACCTGCGTCCACACCGGCTTCTTGTACTCATTGACCGGCTGATACCACGGCCGGTTGTGCAGTTTGTAATCCGGGTTCTGCATGACTACCGTCGAACGCGTTGTCGACCCGGCGTAGGAGACCAGAACGTCGTGCGTAGAATCATTTTTTAAGGTCAGATACTCTTCTTTTCCGCCGTCGCTTCGATGGCTGATACCGATGTAATCCCCCTTCAGATTGCCAAACTGCAACACATTCAGGTCGATATTGCTCTGGAAGACATCGTTCATCACATTCATGATATCGTCATAAACATCGTTTACGGCGATATTGTCAGTCTGATAATGTTTGAACGTGTCTCTCAATATCGAATCAGCCTGGCGCGGAATATTCATATAGTCCACAACCGCCGTTTTAAGCAGACTGGTCTTCGAGACAAACAGATTGTGACTGATGGTGTCCAGCAAACTCACGCGGTCGAGATAGATAACCGTTGAAACAATAGCAAACACCATGCAATAAAATGCAATAAATAAGGTTCTGACAGCTCCGGTCAGAGACAATGACGATGTTTTAAAATAACGTAAAATCATAGGGGACCATGGGGAGCTGTCGGAAAATGCAGGTAATTAACGGAAAATAGGTTTCCACCAGGAAAGAAGAATAATAGGCGCAGCAAAACCTGATGGTATTACTCCATTAAGGTTACCACGCACAATAAAACACGCCATTAGTAAGTCGTTTAATAATAAACGTGCGTTATCGTTTTAGGACTGGAAATATTAAATTAAATTTTCGAGGTGTATTTATTAAATTCAGGCGTTTAACCGTACGGATTTTTGCCCGGTGGCGCTGGCGCTTACCGGGCAATGTTTTCATCATGCGGAAAAGCAAAAACCCCGCCGAAGCGGGGTGTTGGAAGAAGTTGAAGCTGACCGATAAGCCGCTTTCTTTTGGATATAGCGTCGTGGACAGTCATTCATCTCACTGATTCGCATAAGCAAAAACCCCGCCGAAGCGGGGTTTTGGAAGAAGTTGAAGCTGACCGATAAGCCGCTTTCTTTTGGATATAGCGTCGTGGACAGTCATTCATCTTACTGATTCGCATAAGCAAAAACCCCGCCGAAGCGGGGTGTTGGAAGAAGTTGAAGCTGACCGATAAGCCGCTTTCTTTTGGATATAGCGTCGTGGACAGTCATTCATCTTACTGATTCGCATAAGCAAAAACCCCGCCGAAGCGGGGTGTTGGAAGAAGTTGAAGCTGACCGATAAGCCGGGTTCTGTCGTGGACAGTCATTCATCTAGGCCAGCAATCGCTCACTGGCTCAAGCAGCCTACCCGGGTTCAGTACGGGCCGTACCTTGTGAACCCCTATTTGGCCTTGCTCCGGGTGGAGTTTACCGTGCCACGAACTGTTGCCAGTCGCGCGGTGCGCTCTTACCGCACCCTTTCACCCTTACCTGATCCCGCTTGCGCGGGCCATCGGCGGTTTGCTCTCTGTTGCACTGGTCGTGGGTTTCCCCCCCAGGCGTTACCTGGCACCCTGCCCTATGGAGCCCGGACTTTCCTCCCCTTCGCCCGTCTCCCCCCGAAAGAGGACGACGACGAAGCGGCGACTGTCTGGTCAGCTTCGGCGCGAAGTATAGAGGGTTTGCGCGGCAATGTCACCCTTCGAGCCGCATCCCCATTTTCAGCGTCGCGGCCACGTTACGCGAGGCGCGCTGGATATTGTCGAATGCACCGCGAAACGCTTCGTCGAGCGTGCCAATTTGCGTCAGTACGCTGAACACCGCATCAATGCCGTGTTGATGCACCACGCCCACATCCGTCGTCAGGCACCCGGCGATGCCAATCACCGGCTTATGGTATTTTTTGGCGACGCTCGCGACGCCAACCGGTACTTTGCCGTGAATGCTCTGGCTGTCGATGCGACCTTCACCCGTTAGCACCAGCGAACAATCGTGGATATGTTCTTCGAGATTCAGCGCCTGCGTCACAATCTCGATCCCACGGCCCAACTCTGCGCCCAGAAATGCCATCAGCGCCGCGCCCATTCCGCCTGCCGCCCCCGCGCCAGGCACATTCAGCACGTCGATATGCAGCGATTTTTTGATGACCTCGGCGTAGTGCGCCAGGCTGGCGTCGAGTTCCACAATCATCGCGTCGGTGGCACCTTTCTGCGGGCCGAATACCCGAGATGCACCCAGATCGCCGGTTAACGGATTGGTGACGTCACAGGCGACTCGCAGCGAACACGCCGCCAGGCGCGGGTCCAGGCCTGCAATATCAATGCTGTTGAGGCTTATCAGGCTGCCGCCGCCCGCCGTTAACTCTTTGCCGTTGGCATCGGATAAACGCGCGCCCAGCGCCTGAACCATACCCGCACCGCCGTCATTAGTGGCGCTGCCGCCGATGCCGATAATAATACTTTTCGCGCCCTGCTCCAGTGCGTGCAAAATCAGCTCGCCGGTGCCGCGCGAAGTGGTTAACAGCGGATTACGCTGCGCCGCAGGCACCAGTGCCAGGCCGCTGGCTGCCGCCATTTCAATAAACGCCGTCAGGCCGTCGCCGGAAATGCCCCACATCGCATCCACCGGTTCGCCCAACGGGCCGGTGACGCGCGAGGTTTTTACCGTTCCGTGAGTGGCGGCAATCATCGCTTCAACGGTGCCTTCACCGCCGTCGGCGACCGGGACTCTGACATACTGCGCATCGGGGAAAATTTCCCGAAATCCTGATTCGATGGCCTGAGCCACCTCACAGGCCGGGAGGCTTTCTTTATAAGAATCTGGAGCGATGACGATTTTCATAGTGCGTTGCCTGTTACCGCGCGAGGCAGAATTACCGGGCGCGTTCCCGCGCCCTGTTCTTTAGCGAGTGACTTCCACTTTCGCCAGTTTTTCGTAGTAGCACGCGATGGCGCTGTGGTCGTCGTTGCCGTGACCATCGGCCCGCAGCGCCTGCATCATCTCCATCACCGCCGCCGTCAGCGGCAGCTGTGCGCCAACGCCGTGGGAGGTGTCCAGCGCGTTCGCCAGATCTTTAATGTGCAGATCGATACGGAAACCGGGCTTGAAGTTACGGTCCATCACCATCGGGGCTTTGGCGTCTAACACCGTGCTGCCCGCCAGGCCGCCGCGAATCGCCTGATACACCAGGTCCGGGTTCACGCCCGCTTTGGTAGCCAGCGTCAGCGCTTCGGACATCGCCGCAATGTTCAGCGCCACAATCACCTGGTTGGCAAGTTTGGTCACGTTACCCGCGCCGATATCCCCGGTGTGTACCACCGAGCCCGCCATCGCTTTCAGCAAATCGTAGTGGCGGTCGAAAATCGCTTTGTCACCGCCGACCATCACCGACAGCGTGCCGTCAATAGCCTTCGGTTCACCGCCGCTGACCGGTGCATCCAGCATCACCACGCCTTTGGCCTGCAACGCATCACTGATTTCACGGCTCGCCAGCGGGGCGATGGAGCTCATATCAATCAGCACCGTGCCCGGCTTAGCGCCATCGATGATACCGTTTTCGCCCAGCGCGACCTCTTTCACATGCGGCGAATTCGGCAGCATGGTGATAATCACGTCACACTGTTCGGCGATGTCTTTTGCCGAGCTGGCCGCTTCCGCGCCAGCGGCAATCACTTCCGCGACCGCCTGCGGGTTGTGGTCTGACACCACCAGCGAATAGCCCGCTTTCAGCAGGTTTTTACTCATCGGTTTGCCCATAATGCCCAGGCCAATAAAGCCCACTTTCATCGTCATCATTTCTTCCTTCTCAATTACGGTGGTGATTATTTTTTAAAGGCGTCAGCCAGTTTTTGTGTGGCGGAGCGGAACACGCCGAGGTCGCTGCCGACGGCAACGAACGTCGCGCCCCATTCCAGATAGCGACGGGCATCCGCTTCGACCGGCGCCAGAATGCCGCTCGGTTTACCGTGCGCTTTGGCGCGGGCAAAGATGTGCTGAATGCATTTTTGCACCTCAGGATGAGAGGCGTTACCCAAATGGCCGAGCGCGGCGGCGAGGTCGCTTGGGCCGACAAAAATACCGTCCACGCCGTCGGTGGCCGCGATGGCATCGACGTTATCGGCTCCGGTCTGGCTTTCAATCTGCACCAGAATGGAGATGTTTTTGTTCGACTGGGCGAAGTAGTCCGGCACGGTGCCGAACATATTGGCGCGATGGGACACCGACACACCGCGAATACCTTCCGGGGGATAGCGCGTGGAAGCCACCGCAAGCGCCGCTTCCTCTTGCGTCTCAACAAACGGGATCAGGAAGTTATAGAAACCAATATCCAGCAGCCGCTTAATGATCACCGGCTCGTTGGTCGGTACGCGCACCACTGGCGCACTCGGACTGCCTTTCAGCGCCATCAGCTGCGGGATAAACGTGGAGATATCATTCGGCGCATGTTCGCCGTCAAGCACCAGCCAGTCGAAACCTGCCAGCCCCAGCACTTCGGTGCTGATAGGGTTTGCCAGCGCCGACCAGCAACCAATCTGAATCTGATGGGCAGCCAGCGCGGCCTTGAATTTGTTCGGGAAGCATTCGTTAGTCATCGTTTCACCCTTTGCTTAGTTCTGCAGTTCCATACGTTTAATGTCGCCCACCACAAACAGGTAGCAGACCATCGCCATCAGGGCTGAGCAGCCGACAAACACCAGCGCGGCGTTGAACGAGTGCAGCTCGCTGACCAGATAGCCAATCACCAACGGTGTGACAATCGAGGCGACATTACCGAATACGTTAAATACGCCGCCACACAGGCCGACAATCTCTTTTGGCGCAGTATCGGAAATAACCGGCCAGCCCAGCGCGCCGAATCCCTTGCCGAAAAAGGCCAACGCCATCAGGGCCACGACCAGCGCGGTATTATCGGTGTAGTTGCACAGAATAATCGTCGACGCGAGCAGCATTCCCAGCACAATCGGAACCTTACGCGCGAAGGTGATGGAGTGCCCGCGCTTGATCAGCGCATCGGAAAACACGCCGCCCAGTACGCCACCGGCGAAGCCGCACAGCGCCGGAATGGACGCCACCAACCCCACTTTCAGAATCGACATGCCTTTGTCCTGCACCAGATAAATAGGAAACCAGGTAAGGAAAAACCACGTAATGGTGTTGATAAAGTATTGCCCAAAGAACACGCCAAGCATCATGCGGTTGGTCAGCAACTGTTTGATGTAGTGCATTTTCGGGCCGTTCGACGCGGCACCCGGCTTTTTATGGTCCATATCCACCACCGCGCCGCCATCGGAGATGTATTTCAGCTCCTGCTCGCTCATGCGAGGATGGTCGGTCGGGTTATGAATCAGCTTGATCCACAGCGCAGTCAGCACAAAACCGATCACCCCCATCACCGTAAAGACGTGCTCCCAACCCCAGGCAAAAGTCAGCCAGCCCAGCAGTGGAGAGAAAATGGCGAGGGAAAAATACTGCGCCGAGTTAAAAATCGCCGATGCGGTGCCGCGCTCTTTGGTCGGGAACCACGCCGCGACAATGCGGGCGTTAGCCGGGAATGACGGTGCCTCCGAAAACCCGAGCATAAAGCGCATGAAGAACATCGATATTCCGGCCCAGGCAATCGGGAAGACGCCGACAAAGCCTTGCATAAAGGTGAACAGCGACCAGAAAAACAGGCTATAGCTGTACACTTTTTTCGAGCCAAACTTATCGAGCAGCCAGCCGCCGGGGATCTGCATCAGCAGGTAAGCCCAGCCAAACGCGGAGAAGATGTAACCCATCGACACCGCGCTGAGCTGAAGCTCCTTCGCCACTTCGGTGCCCGCAATCGACAGCGTGGCCCGATCGGCGTAATTCACCGCGGTGACAATAAAGATAATCAGCAGAATTAAATAACGGGTATTTATTCCTCTTTTCGATTCAACAGCACTGTCCAGCATCATATTATTATCCTCGGGCACAGGGCATTATTATTTTTATTTTGTAAGATGTTTTAATTCTGCTTTTGTTTAATTAAACGTGGCAGACACAATGAGATTGCCATTCAGTATAAGTAAGCTCCGGGGAATACACATTGTGCAATCTGCCAATATAAATAAGACTTCACCAATGGATTTCATGCATCTGCACAGGATGATGGGCGCTGCCACACAGATCCGACGTTCGCCCTTCTTCCCGCGCTAGGCCTGACAACAAGAGGTGATCTGCGTCACATTATCGATACCCTACTCCTGACATTCTTTATTCCAGTGACCTTTTTCGCTTTATTTCGCTTCAACATTTTTTGCTGGAGAATACTGGACAATGGCAGAGATCGAAATCCGACAATCGCCGCCGCAGGCGTTTTTTATAAAAGTGCACGACACCGATAATGTCGCCATTATTGTGAACGATAACGGATTAAAAGCCGGAACACGTTTTGCGGATGGTCTGACGCTGATTGAACATATTCCACAGGGGCACAAAGTCGCACTGGTGGATATTCCGCACCACGGTGAAATCGTGCGTTATGGCGAAGTGATCGGCTATGCGATGCGCGATATTGTGAAAGGCAGTTGGATTGATGAATCCACCGTCGAACTGCCTAAAGCACCACCGCTGGAAACCCTGCCGCTGGCGACCCGCGTGCCGGAACCGTTGCCGCCGCTGGAGGGCCACACCTTCGACGGCTATCGCAACGCCGACGGCAGCGTCGGCACCAAAAATCTGCTCGGCATTACCACCAGCGTGCACTGCGTGGCGGGCGTGGTGGATTACGTGGTGAAAATCATCGAACGTGATCTGCTGCCGAAATACCCGAACGTCGACGGCGTGGTTGGCCTCAACCACCTTTACGGCTGCGGCGTGGCGATCAACGCCCCGGCAGCAGTAGTGCCGATTCGCACTATTCACAACCTCGCGCTCAACCCCAACTTCGGCGGCGAAGTGATGGTGGTTGGATTAGGTTGTGAAAAACTCCAGCCCGAACGTTTACTGCAAGGCACCGAAGATGTGCAGGCCATTCCGGTCGACAGCGCCAGCATCGTGCGTTTGCAGGACGAACAGCACGTTGGCTTCCGCTCAATGGTCGACGATATTTTGCAGGTCGCCGAACGCCATCTGGTGAAGCTCAACCAGCGCCAGCGTGAAACCTGCCCGGCTTCCGAACTGGTCGTCGGCATGCAGTGCGGCGGCAGCGATGCGTTTTCCGGCGTAACCGCCAACCCGGCGGTGGGCTACGCCTCTGACCTGCTGGTGCGCTGCGGCGCCACGGTGATGTTCTCGGAAGTCACCGAAGTGCGCGACGCCATTCATCTGCTGACGCCGCGCGTCATCAATGCAGAGGTCGGCAAACGCCTGCTGGAAGAGATGGCCTGGTACGATAACTATCTCGATATGGGTAAAACCGACCGCAGCGCTAACCCGTCGCCGGGCAACAAAAAAGGCGGTCTGGCGAACGTGGTGGAGAAAGCCCTCGGATCGATTGCCAAATCTGGCCAGAGCGCGATTGTCGAAGTGCTTTCCCCGGGCCAGCGTCCGACCAAACGCGGCCTGATTTACGCCGCCACGCCCGCCAGCGATTTTGTTTGCGGCACGCAGCAGGTGGCTTCCGGGATCACGGTGCAGGTGTTTACCACCGGGCGCGGTACGCCGTACGGTCTGGTGGCCGTCCCGGTGATTAAGATGGCGACGCGCACCGAACTGGCGAACCGTTGGTATGACTTGATGGATATTAATGCCGGGACAATTGCGACCGGCGAAGAGAGCATTGAGGATGTGGGCTGGAAGCTTTTCCACTTTATTCTGGACGTTGCCAGCGGGCGTAAAAAGACCTTTTCCGACCAGTGGGGACTGCACAATCAGCTGGCCGTGTTTAACCCTGCCCCAGTCACCTGACAGCAAACAAAAAGCCCGGCAGTGGACTGCACCGCCGGTTTTTTTATCCGCTTATTGCAGCGTGTTGAGAAGGGTGTTTGCCGCTTTGACCCGCTCGGTATTCGGGTACATTTTGTTAGCCAGCATCACGATCCCAATCTGTTTTTCAGGAATGAACGCCACGTATGCGCCGAAGCCATTGGTCGACCCGGTTTTATGCACCAGAGAGGCTTTCACCGGCGCAACAGGCGGTTCAATGGCCGTCACGGGCGAGGCCGCGAGCGCCACTTTGTTATCGCTACCGTTAATGACGGTCGCTGCCGCAACCGGCCAGTTCAGCATTTCCCAGCCTAAGCCCTGATACATACTGCCGCTGCGCCAGTAGCGCGACTGTGCAAGCTCCAGCCCTTTTTGCAGCGTCGGCTGTTTCACCTGCTGCGGGTTCATGTTGTATTGCACCCAGCTTGCCATATCTTCGATGGTGGATTTCACGCCGTAGGCTTCGGCATCCAGCATGCCCGGCCCGACGTGCATGGCTTTGCCGTCTCGATAGCCCCAGGCGTAATGACTATCTTCACTGGCCGGAACGGTGAGCCAGGTATGTTTGAGGTTCAGCGGTTGCAGAACGCGCTGACGCATCGCATCGTTAAACGTCATCCCGGACGGTTTCACCGCCAGCGCACCAAACAGGCCAATGCTCGAGTTAGCGTACTGACGACGCGTACCCGGTGCCCAGTCCGGCTGCCAGATCTGGTAAAACTTCAGCAGCGCGGCCTGATTATCGACCTCATCCGGCACCTGCAACGGCAAGCCGCCCGCGGTGTACGTCGCCAGGTCCAGCAGCGTAATGCCCTTCCACTGCTTGCCCGTCAGTTCTGGCCAGTATTGGGTAGCCGGGTCACTCAGCTTCACTTCCCCACGCGCCACAATATCGCCGCCCAGCACGCCGGTGAAAGTTTTACTCACGGAGCCCAGCTCAAAAATCGTCTGCGTCGTCACCGGCTGCTTTTTCGCGATGTCGGCCACGCCGTAAGTAAAGTAGTGTGGCTTGCCCTGATAAATCACCGCCACCGCCATGCCGGGAATGGCTTGTTCCTTGATCAACGGTTTAACCGTTTGATTGACAGTCTCTTCTAACTGTTTGTCACTCAATGTTTTTTGTGTAGCAAAGGCAGAAAAGGAGGCGCTCAGAACCAGCGCGCAGCAGAGTGTTTTTTTCATCATAGAAATTCTTCCATAAGTAACATGACAGAGGGTCCGGCACATCAGACGCGCTCAGTCTGCGGGATTTGACTGTGGCGAACAAACGATTAAATTTAGCAGTAGCCTTAAGATTTTCTAACGGAAAAGCCATGACACGTAGCTACATCCCGCTAAATTCGTTGCGTGCGTTCGAAGCCGCCGCGCGACACCTTAGCTTTACTCACGCCGCTATCGAGCTCAACGTCACGCATTCGGCCATCAGCCAGCAGGTCAAAGCGCTGGAAGAACATCTGAACTGCCCGCTGTTTGTTCGCGTTTCGCGTGGATTACGGCTGACGACGGAGGGCGAAAGCCTGCTGCCGGTGCTGAATGATTCGTTCGATCGCATCGCAGGGATGCTGGACAGGTTCGCCGTTTCCCATGAGCAAGAAAAACTGAAGGTCGGCGTGGTGGGCACCTTTGCCACCGGTTTTTTACTCCCCCGGATAGACGATTTCCGGCGCGGTTATCCGTATATCGATTTACAGTTATCGACGCACAATAACCGGGTCGACCCGGCTGCTGAAGGGCTGGATTACACCATTCGCTACGGCAACGGCGCCTGGCACGGCACCGACGCCACGTTTTTATGCGCGGCCCCGCTGGCACCGCTGTGCAGCCCCGAACTGGCTGCGGCGCTGCGCACGCCGGGCGATATTCTGCAGTTCACGTTGCTGCGATCCTATCGCCGCGATGAATGGAATTCCTGGTTCGACGCAGCGGGTGAACAATCTCCGTCGCCCACGCATCGGGTGATGGTCTTTGATTCATCGGTCACGATGCTCGAAGCCGCCCAGGCCGGAATGGGCGTCGCTATCGCGCCGGTGAATATGTTCACTCACCTGATCAACAGCGAGCGTATTGTGCAGCCGTTTGAATGCCAGATTAACCTCGGCGGTTACTGGCTCACACGTTTGCAGTCTCGCCCACAAACCCCGGCGATGGATGACTTCGCCCGCTGGGTGGTGAATCAGAGCGTGTAAGGTTTAGGCCTTCACCCGCACCACTTCAATGCCTGCTCGTTGTAGCTCGCTGAGACTTTCAGCGGGCACGCCTTCATCGGTAATGATCATATCAATTCGTGGCATATCAATGATTTTATGCAGACTCGAGCGATTGAACTTAGTCGAGTCAGTTACCACGATTATCCGTTCAGCGACTTCGCACATGCTGCGGTTGAGGCGGGCCTCATCTTCGTTATGGGTGCTGACGCCGCGATCGGTATCGATAGCATCCACGCCGAGGAACAGCATGTCGAAATGGTAATTCTGCAATGATTGCTCGGCCTGATCGCCATAAAAAGACTGTGACTGGCGACGCAGATGCCCCCCGGTCATTAAGAGTTCCACCCCTTCCGCTTCCAGCAGCGCATTGGCAACGTTCATCCCGTTGGTCATGACAATCACTTCCGCGTGTTGACGCAGCATCCGCGCGATTTCATAGGTGGTGGTGCCGGAGTCGAGAATAATGCGGTGGCCCGGTTTTATCAGTGCGACCGCTGCCTGGGCGATGCTGCGCTTCACGCCAGTATTGAGCGCGCTTTTATCTTCCACCGACGGTTCATGCGCCGACCCATTCCCTTCACAAATCAGTGCCCCGCCGTAGGCGCGCACCGCGATGCCCTGCTTTTCAAGAAAAGCCAGATCGTTACGAATCGTCACCGTCGAGACGCCATATGCGGCGGAGAGATCATTCACCTGCACGCTTCCCTGCTGCCGCAACCGCTGGATAATCTGCTCACGCCTTTCGCTGGTTCCGCTAATGCGCTTGTCAGCGGACAAATCGCTGCTGCTCATAAGAGCTCCTTTAAGAAAAACTTTCGTTTCATTTCGTTTTAACTATTAACGCCTTTCTTTTGTCGGAATGCAAGCCCCGTAAGCCGTGCAGACCGTGACCTGACTGACGCTGAAGCCTTTCATTATGTTTCTTTTGTGAAACAGATCGGAAAACCATTATCTTTCGTTTTATTTTTATAGCCGCATGATGCAGGATTAAGTGAAACAAAACGAAAGATGAGAACCATCACCATCCGAAATGGAGAGGAAAGTGAAACATCTGACAGAAATGGTGGAACAGCATAAGCAGGGAAACAGCAACGGGATCTATGCCGTCTGTTCCGCACATCCACTGGTCCTTGAAGCCGCAATCCGTTACGCCCGCACACAACAGACGCCGCTGTTGATCGAGGCCACCTCAAACCAAGTCGATCAGTTTGGCGGCTATACCGGTATGACGCCGGCGGATTTCCGTGGCTTTGTGTATCAGCTCGCCGACACGCTCGATTTTCCGCAGTCGCAGCTGATCCTCGGTGGCGATCATCTGGGCCCAAACCGCTGGCAAAATCTTCCGGCCGCAGAGGCCATGCTGAACGCCGATGCGCTGATCAAAAGCTATGTTACGGCGGGCTTTAAAAAGATCCACCTCGATTGCAGCATGTCCTGCGAAGGTGATCCGGTTCCGCTAACCGATGACATTGTGGCCGAGCGCGCCGCGCGTCTGGCAAGCATTGCTGAAGAAACCTGTCGCGAACAATTTGGCGAATCTGACCTGGTGTACGTTATCGGCACCGAAGTGCCGGTTCCCGGTGGCGCGCACGAAGCCCTGACCGAGCTGGCGGTTACCACGCCCGATGCGGCGCGGGCTACGCTCGAAGCCCATCGTCACGCCTTTGAAAAACAGGGCCTGAATGCTATCTGGCCACGTATTATCGCCCTCGTCGTGCAGCCCGGCGTCGAATTCGATCACACCCACATCATCGACTATCAGCCCCAGAATGCCGTAGCGTTGAGCCACATGGTTGAAGCCTTCGATACGCTGGTATTTGAAGCGCACTCCACGGATTACCAGACCCCACATGCGCTGCGCCAATTGGTGAAAGATCACTTCGCGATCCTGAAAGTCGGCCCGGCACTGACCTTTGCGCTACGCGAAGCCCTGTTCTCATTGGCAGCGATTGAAGAAGAACTGCTGCCCGCCAAAGCCTGCTCCGGCCTGCGCCACGTGCTGGAAAACGTCATGCTCGATCACCCGGAATACTGGCAAAGCCACTATCACGGCGACGGCCACACCCGGCGGTTGGCGCGCGGTTACAGCTATTCAGACCGGGTGCGCTACTACTGGCCGGACAGTCAGATTGATGACGCGTTTACACGGCTGGTGCGTAATCTGGCCAACGAGCCGATTCCACTGCCGCTCATCAGCCAGTACCTGCCGTTGCAGTACGTAAAAGTCCGCGAAGCCGGTCTCAGTACGACTCCGCGTGAACTCATCATTGACCATATCCAGGACACACTGCAGCAATATCACGCGGCCTGTCAGGGCGAGAACGCATAACAAAAAAGAGGAAACACTATGCCAAACATTGTGTTGAGTCGTATTGATGAACGCCTGATTCACGGACAGGTCGGTGTTCAGTGGGTCGGATTTGCGGGGGCAAATCTGGTGCTCGTGGCGAATGACGACGTCGCTGAGGATCCGGTTCAGCAAAATCTGATGGAGATGGTCCTGGCGGAAGGGATCGCCGTTCGCTTCTGGTCACTACAGAAAGTTATCGACAACATTCACCGCGCCGCGGACCGTCAGAAGATTTTGCTGGTCTGCAAGTCTCCCGCCGATTTTCTGAAGCTGGTCGAAAGCGGCGTCCCGGTAACGCGTATTAACGTAGGAAATATGCACTACGCCAATGGCAAACAGCAAATTGCCAAAACGGTCTCCGTCGACGCCAACGACATCTCCGCCTTCAGCGGCCTGAAAGCTGCCGGGGTTGAGTGCTTTGTACAGGGCGTGCCGACTGAACCCGCTTTGGATCTCTTTAAACTGCTCTGAGGGATTCACAATGGAAATCAGTCTTCTGCAGGGTTTTGCGTTGGGCATTCTCGCCTTTATCGCGGGCCTGGATATGTTCAACGGGTTAACCCACATGCACCGCCCGGTGGTGCTTGGGCCGCTGGTCGGTTTGATTCTGGGGGATTTGCACACCGGTATTTTGACCGGCGGTACGCTGGAACTGGTGTGGATGGGCCTCGCCCCGCTGGCCGGCGCTCAGCCGCCAAACGTGATTATCGGGACCATCGTCGGCACCGCTTTTGCCATTTCGACCGGAGTAAAACCAGAAGTTGCCGTGGGGGTCGCCGTACCGTTTGCGGTGGCCGTGCAAATGGGGATCACGTTCCTGTTCTCGGTGATGTCCGGCGTCATGTCCCGCTGCGATCGCATGGCAGCCAACGCCGACACTCGGGGTATCGAGCGGGTTAACTATCTGGCGCTGCTGGCGCTCGGTATCTTCTATTTTCTCTGCGCGTTCCTGCCGATTTACTTCGGGGCCGAACACGCTAAAACCGCCATTGATGTCCTGCCGACCCGCCTGATTGATGGCCTCGGCGTGGCAGGCGGCATTATGCCTGCGATTGGTTTCGCCGTGCTGCTGAAAATCATGATGAAGAACGTCTACATCCCGTATTTCATCCTCGGCTTTGTGGCGGCGGCCTGGCTGAAATTACCGGTGCTGGCGATTGCCGCTGCGGCGCTGGCGATGGCGCTTATCGATCTGCTGCGTAAATCTCCTGAACCGACTGCCCCGGCAGCACAGAAAGAGGAATTCGAAGATGGCATCTAATCAAACCACTCTGCCGGGCGTCGTCGAAACAGAATCGACGCTGCTTACGGGCGTGAATGAAAATATCTATGAAGATCAGAAACTCGGCGCGGAGCTGACCAAAAAGGACATCAACCGCGTGGCCTGGCGTTCGATGCTGTTGCAGGCCTCGTTTAACTACGAGCGTATGCAGGCTTCCGGCTGGCTGTACGGCCTGCTGCCCGCGCTGAAAAAAATCCACACTAATCCGCGTGATCTGGCGCGCGCCATGAAAGGCCATATGGGATTCTTCAATACCCATCCTTTCCTGGTGACGTTTGTTATCGGCATCATCCTGGCAATGGAACGCTCTAAGCAGGACGTGAACAGTATTCAGAGCACTAAAATTGCCGTTGGCGCACCGCTCGGCGGCATTGGTGATGCGATGTTCTGGCTGACGCTGCTGCCCATTTGCGGCGGCATTGGGGCAAGCCTCGCCCTGCAAGGATCCATTCTTGGTGCGGTGGTATTCCTGGTGATGTTTAACGTTGTGCATCTCGGGCTGCGTTTTGGTCTGGCGCACTATGCGTACCGAATGGGTGTGGCGGCAATTCCCCTGATTAAAGCCAATACCAAAAAAGTGGGGCACGCGGCATCGATTGTCGGGATGACGGTGATTGGTGCGCTGGTTGCTACCTACGTTCGTCTGAATACGACCCTGGAAATCACTGCTGGTGATGCGGTGGTGAAGCTGCAAACTGACGTTATCGATAAGCTGATGCCTGCGTTTCTGCCGCTGGTTTACACCCTGTGCATGTTCTGGCTGGTGCGTCGAGGCTGGAGTCCGCTGCGCCTGATTGGTATCACCGTCGTGCTTGGTGTCGTCGGTAAATTCTGTCACTTCCTATAACGGTAAAGAGGTATTGCGATGCTGGGTATTATTTTGACGGGCCATGGCGGGTTTGCCAGCGGAATGGAAAAAGCGATGCGGCAGATCCTGGGCGAGCAATCACAGTTTATTGCCATCGATTTTCCTGAGACGTCCTCCACCGCCCTGCTCACGTCACAGCTTGAGCAGGCCGTGAACACGCTGGACAGCCAGCAGGAGATTGTTTTTCTGACGGATCTGCTGGGCGGGACACCGTTTCGCGTCGCCTCTACACTGGCGATGCAAAAACCTGGCCGCGAAGTGATTACCGGCACTAATTTGCAGCTGCTGCTGGAAATGGTGCTGGAGCGAGAAGGCTTAGACAGCGAGACGTTCCGCGTCCAGGCACTGGAATGCGGGCACCGTGGGCTGACCAGCCTGGTCGATGAACTGGGGCGCTGTCGCGAGGAAAAGCCCGTTGAGGAAGGAATATGACGCAAGTACTACGCGCCAGACGCCTGCTGAGCGAGTTGGGCTGGCTGGACGATCATCTGCTTCGCCTTGAAGGCGGCATCATCTCCGCCATCGAGCCGATTCCCGCAGGCGTGATGGCGCGTGATGTCGAACTGCTGTGCCCGGCCTACATCGACACCCACGTTCACGGCGGCGCGGGCGTTGATGTAATGGACGATGCACCGGATACCCTCGACCGGCTGGCGATGTATAAAGCGCGTGAAGGCGTGGGCGGTTTTTTACCGACGACCGTGACGGCGCCGGTAGAGGCGATTCACGGGGCGTTGGAGCGAATAGCAACGCGTTATGCATCAGGCGGCCCGGGCGCGCAGGTGCTCGGCAGCTATCTCGAAGGACCCTATTTCACACCACAGAATAAAGGCGCACATCCGCCTGAACTGTTCCGCGAACTGACGCTGGCCGAACTCGACACGCTGATTGCCGTCTCACGGCAAACGCTTCGCGTGGTGGCGCTGGCCCCGGAAAAACCGGATGCGCTGTTAGCCATTCACCACCTGAAACAGCACGGCGTCAAAGTGATGTTAGGCCATAGCGCAGCCACGTATGACCAGACACGTGCCGCATTTGACGCAGGGGCAGATGGGCTGGTGCATTGCTTTAATGGCATGACAGGCCTGCATCATCGGGAGCCCGGCATGGTGGGCGCCGGGTTAACCGACCCCCGTGCATGGCTGGAGCTTATTGCCGACGGGCATCACGTTCATCCGGCGGCGCTCCGGCTGTGCAGCTGTTCCGCTCGCGATCGCGTGGTATTGATAACCGATGCCATGCAGGCCGCCGGGATGCCTGACGGGCGTTATTCGCTGTGCGGCGAAGACGTGGAGATGCACGACGGAATTGTGCGAACCGCGTCGGGCGGTCTGGCAGGCAGCACGCTTTCGCTGGATGCCGCCGTGCGAAACATGGTTGAACGGGCCGGTGTTGCGTCGGAGGATGCCATCCATATGGCGTCTCTCCATCCCGCACGCCTGCTGGGAATCGACCACCAGCTCGGCTCGCTTAAGCCTGGCAAACTGGCCAATGTTATTGCGCTCAACGCCGGGCTTGATGTGCAACAAATCTGGATTCAGGGTCTGGATCTCCCCCTATAGACCTTCACTGTGTGTGTCCCTTTGGCCCGCGTGCGCTCCTCACCCGGGTCTTTCTTTTCCTTTCCTTCTTTTTTTCTCCTTTTCCACACCCACATACATAACCATTAAATTTCAATAGCTTAACTAAAGTGTCCCGTTTTCGATCACAGTTTTCATTTTATTTCACTTTCTTTCATTGAAGTTTCAATTTCTTTTCTATAGATTTTATTTAACGGCTTATGTGAACAAGTGAAACGAAACGAAAGATAACGGCAAATTGCCCGCTTCCGATGTGGATTTCACATGACTAAGGAATGAGTTATGCCAGAAACGTACACCTCTCCCGCGACTGCCACAGGCACCTGGACAGAAGCAGAGATCCGTCAGCAACCTGCCAGTTGGATCCGCTCCCTCACGCATATCGACAAGATCCGATCCCAACTTGATAACTTCCTCGCACCGCTGCTGCGTAAAAAAGATCTTCGGATAGTCCTGACCGGTGCCGGTACCTCGGCGTTTATCGGCGATATCATCGCGCCATGGCTGTCACGCCACACCGGGCAAAACATCAGCGCGGTGCCGACCACTGACCTCGTCTCTAACCCAATGGACTACCTGAGCGCGGCCAACCCGCTGCTGCTGGTTTCTTTTGCCCGTTCCGGTAACAGCCCGGAAAGCGTGGCCGCCGTTGAGCTGGCGAACCAGTTTGTCCCAGAGTGTTATCACCTCTCGATTACCTGCAACGAAGCCGGAAGCCTGTACCAGAACGCACTCGACAGTGATAACGCCTTCGCGCTGTTGATGCCTGCGGAAACGCACGATCGCGGCTTTGCGATGACCAGCAGTATCACCACCATGATGGCCAGTTGTCTGGCGGTGTTCGCCCCGGAAGCCATCAACAGCCAGACGTTCCGCGATGTGGCGCAACGCTGCGAGGCCATTCTCAGCTCGCTCGGGGATTTCAACCACGGCGTGTTTGGTCAGGAAGCCTGGAAACGCATTGTGTATCTCGGCAGTGGTGGCTTGCAGGGCGCAGCCCGCGAATCCGCCCTGAAAGTACTCGAACTGACCGCCGGAAAAATGGTGGCTTTTTATGACTCGCCAACCGGTTTTCGTCATGGCCCTAAATCGCTGGTCGACGGTGAAACTTTGGTGGTGGTGTTTATCTCCAGCCACCCGTACACCCGCCAGTACGATCTCGATTTGCTCAACGAGCTACGCCGCGATCGTCAGGCCAACCGCGTTGTGCCCATTGCCGCCCAGACGGATCCGGTTATCGAAGCGGGCCCTCACATTCTTCTTCCCCTTTCTCGTCACTTTATCGACATGGAGCAGGTGTTCTGCTTCCTGATGTACGCGCAGGTGTTTGCCCTCACGCAGTCCATCAGCGTCGGCAATACCCCGGATACCCCGTCAGCCAACGGCACGGTCAATCGCGTGGTGCAGGGCGTCGTCATTCATCCATGGATTGCTTAAGAGGATCGCAGCATGAGCATTATCTCAACCAAATATCTCCTGCAGGATGCACAAGCCAAAGGCTACGCGGTTCCGGCATTCAATATTCATAATGCCGAAACTATTCAGGCGATCCTCGACGTCTGTAGCGAACTACGATCGCCGGTGATCCTCGCCGGTACGCCGGGCACCTTTAAACATATCGCGCTGGAAGAGATCTTCGCGTTGTGTAACGCCTACTCCACCAGCTACGACATGCCGCTGGCGCTGCACCTCGATCACCATGAATCCCTCGATGATATCCGCCGCAAAGTGAACGCGGGGGTGCGCAGCGCCATGATCGACGGCAGCCATTTCCCGTTTGAGCAGAACGTCAAACTGGTGAAATCCGTGGTCGATTTCTGCCATCAGAATGATTGCAGCGTAGAAGCCGAGCTGGGCCGTCTCGGTGGCATGGAGGACGACATGAGCGTCGATGCCGAAAGCGCGTTCTTGACTGACCCGCAGGAAGCGAAGCGTTTCGTGGAGCTGACTGGCGTCGACAGCCTCGCTGTGGCCATCGGCACCGCGCACGGGCTTTATACCCATCGCCCTAAAATCGACTTCAAACGGCTGGCTGAAATTCGCGAAGTGGTGGATATCCCGCTGGTGCTGCACGGCGCGAGTGATGTGCCTGATGAATATGTTCGTCGCACCATCGAACTTGGCGTGTGCAAAGTGAACGTCGCCACCGAGCTGAAAATCGCGTTTTCGACCGCCGTCAAAAAATGGTTCGCCGAAAACCCTGAAGGTAACGACCCACGTTTCTACATGCGGGTCGGCATGGATGCGATGAAAGAAATCGTCAGAAATAAAATCACCGTTTGCGGTTCGGCCAACCGCCTTTTGTTTCCCGTAGAAGCCTGATTACCGTTTTTCGCTGTCCGACTCATCTAAAAAAACAATAAGCCTCGCAACTATGAAGCAGCGTCCTTAAGCCTGGGCGCGGCTTCCATTAAAATGAGCAATTCCGAGGAGTCCCCTACATGACACAGGAAAAGTCGTTCAAATCTAAAGCGTGGGAGTTCTTTCAAAGCCTGGGAAAGACCTTCATGTTCCCGGTCTCACTGCTGGCCTTTATGGGCCTTTTACTGGGTATCGGTAGCTCCGTTACCAGCCCGTCGACGATCAAAAGTTTTCCCTTTTTGGGCGGGGAACTTACCCAGTTAACCTTTGGTTTTATCGCCATGGTCGGCGGGTTTGCGTTCTCCTATTTACCTCTGATGTTCGCGATGGCGATTCCGATGGGCCTCGCCACGCGTAACAAAGCGGTGGGCGCGTTCGCCGGGTTTGTCGGCTACATGCTGATGAACATGAGCATCAATTATTACCTGACGGTCACCCACCAGCTTGCCGACGCTGCTACCATGAAACAGGTCGGTCAGTCGATAGTATTAGGTATCCAGACGCTGGAGATGGGCGTGCTTGGCGGCATCGTTGTCGGCGTGATTACCTATTTTCTGCATGAACGCTTTCAGGACACCGTCCTGCATGACGCTTTCGCCTTCTTTGGCGGCATCCGCTTTGTGCCGATCATCACCGCGCTGACGTTGTCGCTGGTGGGTCTGTTTATCCCGTTGTTGTGGGAATATGTGGCGCTTGGCATTGCCGGTATCGGGCACATCATTCAAAGCACCAGCGTCTTTGGGCCATTCCTGTATGGCGTGGGCGTGCTGTTGCTGAAACCGTTTGGTCTGCATCATATTCTGCTGGCGATGGTGCGTTTTACCCCAGCCGGGGGAATGGAAATGGTCAACGGGCAGGAAGTCGCAGGCGCGCTGAATATTTTCTACGCCGAGCTAAAAGCGGGTCTGCCGTTTAGCCCGCACGTTACGGCCTTCCTGTCGCAAGGCTTTATGCCGACCTTTATCTTCGGCCTGCCCGCGGTGGCGTACGCCATTTACCGCACCGCGCGTCCGGAAAACCGTCCGGTGATTAAAGGACTTCTGCTTTCTGGGGTGCTGGTTTCGGTGGTCACTGGGATTTCTGAACCCATCGAATTTCTGTTCCTGTTTATCGCCCCTGCGTTGTATGCCTTCCATATCGTGATGTCTGGCCTGGCACTGATGGTCATGGCACTCCTCGGCGTCACCATCGGGAACACTGACGGCGGTATTCTTGATTTGCTGATTTTCGGCGTGATGCAAGGGACGTCCACCAAGTGGTATCTGCTGTTCCCGGTCGGGATCGCGTGGTTCGCCATCTACTTCTTCGTCTTCCGCTGGTACATCCTCAAGCACGATATCAAAACACCGGGTCGTGAAGAGGACACAGAAGGCGCGGCGCTGGCAGTGAAAGCCAACACCCGGGCGCGTGGAAAATCAAAATACGACCATGGGATGATCCTCAGCGCGCTCGGTGGCAAAGAGAATATCGACTCACTCGATAACTGTATTACCCGCCTGCGTCTGGTGGTGAAAGACATGAGCAAAGTTGACCAGCAAACGCTGAAAAATGCCGGAGCGCTGTCAGTAGTGGTGCTGGACGCGCACAGCGTGCAGGTGATTATCGGGCCGCAGGTTCAGGGCGTAAAAACCGGCATTGAAGCCTTAATTTAACAGGGGATTAGCGTGTTTGATTTTGACAAGATTATTGAGCGTAAAAGCGATAAATGCCGCAAGTGGGATCACGCATTCGTTTGCTCGCGCTTCCCCGGCGTGCCTGAGGATTTCGTACCGCTGTGGATTGCTGATATGGATTTCACCTCGCCCCCGGCGGTGATTGAAGGATTTCAGCGCATCGTTTCACACGGGACTTTCGGCTACACCTGGTGCTTCGGTGCGTTTTACGAGGCAGTCATCAGCTTCCAGCGCGAAAGGCATCAGGTCGAGGTCGACGCATCGTGGATAACGCTGACGTACGGCACCGTCTCCACGCTGCACTACACGGTGCAGGCTTTCTGCCAGCCGGGCGACAGCGTGATGATGAACACGCCGGTCTACGATCCGTTTGCGATGGCGACAGAGCGCCAGGGCGTTCGCGTTCTCGCGAATCCGTTACGCGTTCAGGATAACCGCTATCACCTTGATTTTGACCTGGTTGAACATCAGCTCAAAACCCATCGGCCTAAACTGTGGTTTTTCTGTTCGCCGCATAATCCGTCCGGGCGTATCTGGCAGGCCGACGACATTCGCCAGGTCTCTGATTTATGCCAGCGCTACGGTGTCATTCTGGTGGTCGATGAAGTCCACGCCGAGCACATTCTGGACGGCACCTTTGTCAGCTGTCTGTCGTCGGGCTGCGCCGCCCGGGACAACCTTATCCTTCTGACCTCGCCGAATAAAGCCTTCAATCTTGGCGGCCTGAAAACCTCTTACGCCATTATTCCTGACGAGACGCTGCGCCAGCGGTTCCGTCAGCAGCTGGAGAAGAACTCCATCACCTCACCGAATATGTTCGGCGTCTGGGGAATTATTCTCGCCTACCAGCAAGGTCTGCCGTGGCTGGATGAGCTGAACGGTTATCTGCGTGGCAACGCACGCTATCTGGCGGACGCGATCTCTACCCACTTCCCGCACTGGAAAATGATGAACCCGGAATCGTCTTATCTGGCGTGGGTTGACGTCAGCGCCGACGTTCGCAGCGCCACCGAATTAACCGCCCATTTTGCGCAGCATGCGGGCGTGGTGATTGAAGACGGCAGCCATTATGTCCAGGACGGCCAGAACTACTTGCGGATTAATTTCGGTACCCAGCGTTACTGGCTGGAGCAGGCCATCGAAAGAATGCAGAAACACTATTCACAATAAGGAACTCACCCTGATGAAAAAAGTGCTCACCGTTTCGTTGCTCGCATTGTTGGTTTCCAACGCTGCCTGTGCTGCCAACTACGCCCTGAAAAATGACAATCTCAGCGTCTCGTTTGACGATGCCAATTCCGCTCTGGTGATTAAAGATGCGCACTCCAGCCACCAGCTTTCGCCACAGGAGTTGTTCTTCCTGACGTTGCCGGATGAGTCTGTTATCCATACCGCAGATTTTAAGGTTAAACACGTTGAGAAACAGGATGATGCGATCGTTATTGACTATACGCACCCTGATTTTAACGTCACCGTGACCGTCAACCTGGTGAAAGGAAAATACGCCAGCATTGATTACACCCTCGCCGCCGTTGGACAACCGCGCGAAGTGGCAAAAATCACCTTCTTCCCGACCAAAAAACAAGCCCAGGCACCTTACGTCGATGGCGCAATTAACAGCTCGCCCATCATCGCCGATTCCTTTTTCATCCTGCCGGGCAAACCGATCGTCAACACTTACGCCTATGAAGCCACCACCAATCTCAACGTTGAGCTGAAAACGCCGATTCAGGCTGACACGCCGGTCAGCTACACCACGTATTTCGGTACGTTCCCGGAAACGAATCAGCTTCGCCGGAGCGTAAATCAGTTCATTGAGGCCGTTCGCCCACGCCCTTATAAGCCTTATCTGCACTACAACAGCTGGATGGATATCGGCTTCTTCACCACCTATACCGAACAGGACGTTTTAGGCCGAATGGATGAGTGGAACAAAGAATTCATTACCGAGCGCGGCGTTCCGCTGGATGCGTTCTTGCTGGATGATGGCTGGGACGATCGTACCGGCCGGTGGCTGTTTGGACCGGCGTTTAGTCACGGGTTTAGCAAAGTGCGTGAAAAGGCCGATAACCTGCACAGTTCGGTAGGATTATGGCTGTCGCCGTGGGGTGGCTATAACAAACCGCGCGACATCCGCGTGTCGCATGCGAAAGAGTATGGCTTCGAAACCGTCGACGGAAAACTCGCCCTCTCCGGCCCGCATTATTTCGACAACTTCAACGAACAAATTCTCAAGCTTATCAAGAACGAGCACATTACATCCTTCAAGCTTGACGGGATGGGGAACGCTAACTCGCACATCAAAGGCAGCAAATTTGCCTCCGATTTCGATGCGTCCATCGCCCTGCTGCACAACATGCGCGAAGCCAACAAAAACCTGTTTATCAACCTGACCACCGGCACCGATGCCAGCCCTTCCTGGCTGCTGTACGCTGATTCTATCTGGCGTCAGGGTGATGACATCAACCTGTACGGCCCCGGCACGCCGGTACAACAGTGGGTGACGTATCGCGACGCGGAAACCTTCCGCTCAATTGTACGTAAAGGCCCACTGTTCCCACTCAATTCTCTGATGTATCACGGGATTGTCAGCGCGGAACACGCCTATTACGGGCTGGAGAAAGTGCAGACGGACAGCGACTTTGCCGATCAGGTCTGGAGTTATTTCGCCACCGGGACACAGCTGCAGGAGCTCTACATCACGCCTTCCATGCTGAACAAAGCGAAGTGGGACACGCTGGCGCAGGCCGCTAAATGGTCTCGGGATAACGTGCAGGTACTGGTCGACACGCACTGGGTGGGCGGCGACCCGACATCGCTGGAAACGTACGGCTGGGCATCGTGGACCAAAGATAAAGCCATTCTGGGCCTGCGTAACCCGTCCGACAAACCGCAGACCTATTATCTGAATCTGGCCAAGGATTTTGAGATCCCGCAGGGCGAAACCTCGCATTTCACTCTCAAAGCAGTGTATGGCAGCAACGCCACCGTTCCGTCAGACTACAAAGACGCGGTTGTGGTGACGCTACAACCTCTGGAAACCCTGGTGTTTGAAGCCACCCCGGTCAAATAAACACAATGGCCCGGGGATCCCCGGGCCATTTCGTGTCTTACGTTTTTTCCGCTAATCGCCCGCACTGTTGCCGCATCCCTTCAAAAATACTTTCTGCAAGCTCAGCAGAGAACGAATCAGGCAGTAACGCGGATACACGCTCAATGACTTCCGGTGTTCTGGAAATAATCTCTTCCATCATGGATTCAACCTGTGAACTACCTAATCCGGTTAATTCACCATGATTGATCCAGTGCCGCCGCTGAATTCTGTTGAGATGATAGTAATTACCGCTCCCCCGAACCGACATTGCCAATTTGCATCTCTGCCAGGAAATCTGGCGATTTCCTGGGCCAATGACCGGCCATGCCGACAGCACATCATAAAGCGGAGTCAATCGATAACGACTTTGCGGCTCAACAGCGATACTGAAATTCTTCGCATGTCCATCCGTAGCCGCCAACAGCCAGAAAAGGATTTGCGCCCTGAAGAACACCTCCCGGTCCCTTTCCGCCTGCTCTGAGTGACTCAGAATTTCCATGATATCGGTAATACCCGGTCCACCATCAGCCTGGTATTTACGTAACGGAGAAACGCCCAGCGCCTGGCACATATCCTCTTGTGGTAAGCGAACAATCCATTGCCTATCGCTCGACCATCGCCGATCAAAACGTTCAACGACCAACGCCTTCTGATCGTCAAACTGCGCTATCTGTGATTTCGCTACAGGGATCCCAAAGTGCTCAAGAATCAAAGAACACAGCCATTCATTTTCAACGGATGTACTCATATCCGCCTGCATATTGCCAACGAGTCCAAGCGGTAATTTGAAAATATGTGTCGTTGGTGTATTACCTTCTGGTAAGCACCATTGCGCTTCATGCCAGAGCAAAGCCGTTTTTTCCTGAGCCCCGGCAATGGACAAACGCAAATCATCAGCGTTGTCCTCTCGACCTGGCAACGTTGCTGAGGTATTTCGCAGCGTAGAGGCAATCTCAGTTTCTGATAGCGGGCGAAAATTTACGGAGTATAAATCTGCGGGTTGCTCATCAACATTCAAGAGCTGTATTGCCCCTACACAGTCTCTTCCCAATTCGGCCAGCAGATCGAAAGGTTCAAGGCTTTTGGCGTGGTAGCGCATCGCTAAGCGCCTGCGGATATTCTCGCTGTCAGGCAACAAATTATCGAAATAGTCACGTACAACACTTCCGCGCCAAAGTTGATTGCCAGGGGTGAAAGGCAATGAAAGTGATAATGCTCTGCCTTGTTCATCCGCAATCCATTCGGGAAGATATTGCAACCCATCTTCCCCTCTTAATTTTTCCCAGTATCCAACCTGAATGCCGTTCATCCATATCGCTAAGCGTTGTTGTGTACGACGCATATCGTCACCATTTTTCCCGTCGGGCAGGCAACGTGTTCTGTATGCCTGACTCTTCCATTGAGAAAGATGGCGTGGGTACTAGCTCAGCGGGTCCAGCTGAGAGCACCACTTCGACACCAAGCACAGTAAACACTTTAAACAATCGCTCAATACTGGCACTTCCCGGGCTGGCTTCGAGCCGAGCATAGGTTTGCTGTGTAACACCTAACCTTTCGGAGACATCTTTTTGCGTAAGCCCATTCGCTTTGCGAAATCCAATCAGCAAAGGGCGCAAATGACTCAGGGTTTTCAATGGATAAACAGTATTCATAACGTACTTACCCTTGTTTTAGCGACAGATACACACGATAAGCTGTTTTTGAACATTACACCCTATAAGTTGTAAATGCAAAATACAGCCCACAAGCTGTTAAAGTGATATAACAGCCTATAGGCTGTAAAAAGAAGGGGTGGAAGATTTAGCGAATTGAGGATCAACGAGTCAACCGCTACCCAAGCAAGGATAGCGGCTCAAAACATCACTCGCCCTGCTGCTCCAGCGCGTGCTTATACAACGCATTCTTCTTCACGCCATGGATTTCAGCGGCGATGGCAGCGGCTTTCTTCAGCGGCAGTTCTGCTTGCAACAGCGCCAAGGTGCGTAGGGCTTCAGCGGGCAGCGCGTCGTCGCTCTGCACTTTGAAACCTTCAATGATCAGCACCATTTCGCCTTTGCGGCGGTTTTCATCTTCTTTCACCCACGCCAGCAGTTCGCCAATTGGCGCACCGGTGATGGTTTCCCAAGTCTTAGTCAGCTCACGGGCCAGGACCACGTAGCGGCTTTCACCCAGTACCGTGCAGATATCTTCCAGGCTTTCCAGCAGTCGATGGGTGGACTCATAGAAAATCAGGGTGCGGGGTTCATTTTCTAATGCACGCAGCGCATCGCGACGGCCTTTTGATTTGGCCGGCAGGAAACCTTCGTAGCAGAATTTATCGGATGGCAGACCCGCCGCGCTCAGCGCCGCGATAGCCGCACAGGGGCCTGGCAGCGGAACAACGCGAATGCCCGCTTCACGGCAAGTGCGCACCAGGTGATAACCCGGATCGTTAATCAGCGGCGTTCCGGCGTCGGAAACCAACGCGATGTTCTGCCCATCTTTCAACTTCGCCAGAAGTGTTTCAGCCTTTTGCTGTTCATTGTGGTCATGAAGAGCAAATAAACGGGCGTTAATGGCAAAATGTTGCAGCAGTAAACCGGTATGACGAGTATCTTCCGCGGCAATGAGATCAACAGCTTGCAGTATTTCCAGCGCACGTTGGGTGATGTCGCCAAGATTACCGATTGGCGTGGGTACAATATAGAGCTGCCCCTGAGAATTGTCCGCTGATTCGCGTTGTTTCATTGTTTAGTCCGTATTGCCGATTTAATATTGAGCATTGAGCTAAAAAAATATCACTGGATACGTATGGTACCGTCAACATTTCTTCGTTCTAAAGCCGCGCGCTGTCTGCCTGTTGTGCTGGCAGCGTTACTTTTCGCCGGCTGTGGCACCCAGCATAGCGCCAATCAGAGCACCGCTCACCTTGAAGGGAGCGCGCAGGCCGATTCCGGTTACTACCTGCAGCAGATGCAGCAAAGTTCAGATGATAGCAAGACCACCTGGCAATTACTCGCCATTCGTGCACTGCTGAAAGAAGGCAAGAACCAGCAGGCGCTCGAACTTTATGGTCAGTTGCCGCAGGATCTGAACGCCTCTCAGCGTCAGGAACAGTCGCTGCTGGCACCTGAAATCAAGCTCTCGCAGAAAGATTTTGCCGGGGCGCAGGCGCTGCTCGCCAAGATTGACGTGGCAAACCTTGATAGCAACCAGCAGGCCCGTTACTGGCAGGATGTGATTGTGGCGATGAACGGCCAGCCATCGCTGCCACTGCTGCGCGCCCTGATTGCGCAGGAGCCACTGCTGACTTCCGCCCAGGATAAGCAGAAAAATATCGATGCCACCTGGCAGGCGCTTTCGTCCATGACCAAAGAGCAAGCCGCGGCGCTGGTGATTAACGCCGATGAAAACGTGTTGCAGGGTTGGCTGGATCTCCAGCGCGTGTGGTTTGATAACCGTAACGATCCAGACATGATGAAAGCCGGGATCCAGGACTGGAAAACACGTTACCCACAGAACCCAGGCGCGAAAATGTTGCCGACGCAGTTGGTCAACGTGCAGAACTTTAAACCCGCGTCTACCGCGAATATCGCCCTCTTCTTACCGTTAAACGGTCAGGCGGCGGTGTATGGTCGTACTATTCAGCAGGGCTTTGAAGCCGCTAAGAATGGCAGCGCTGGCGCAGTCAGCGGCAGTGCGGTGCCGGAACAATCGGCGCAAGCAGCCAATGTTCAGGACAATAATGACGTGGTAAGCCCTTCCCAGGTGGAAGTGAGTGATTTAACCACCAGCCAACCGGCGGCGGACGCGCAGACTCAACCAGCAATCGGTTCGCAGGCGAGACCGGTGCAGGCACCAGGCACCGGACAGGACGCAGCGCCTGCCACGGCGCCGGCTCAACCTGACGTCGAGGCTCCTGCCACTCAGCAGCCTGTCAGCACACCTGCTCCAGCGGCAACCGCGCCAGCAGAAACGGCGCCTGATGCAGCCGCAGCGCCTCAGCCTGTCGCACAACCCGCGGTAGCCTCTGTTCCGGCGAATCCTTCAGCGAACATTAAGGTTTACGACACCACCTCCGCCCCGCTGGATCAGTTGCTCAATCAAGCTCAGCAAGATGGCGCGACGCTGGTTGTCGGCCCACTGCTGAAAAATGAAGTGGAGTCGCTGACCAAGAGCAACACCAGCCTGAACGTGCTGGCGCTCAATGAGCCTGAAAGCGTGCAGAACCGCGCGAACATTTGCTACTTCGCCCTCTCCCCGGAAGATGAAGCGCGCGATGCGGCGCATCATATCCACGATCAGGGCAAACAGGCTCCGCTGGTATTGATCCCACGCAGCGCCTTCGGCGATCGCGTGGCTAACGCCTTTGCGCAGGAATGGCAAAAGATCGGCGGCGGCGTGGTGCTGGAACAGAAATTTGGCTCGGTGAATGAACTGCGCGGTAACGTGAACGGCGGCGGCGGTATCGCCCTGACCGGTAGCCCAATCAGCGCCAGCCTGCCGCAGCAGCAAGCGGTGACTATCGGCGACCTGACTATCCCGGCACCTCCGAGCGACGCGCAGATCTCCAGCGGCGGTAAAGTGGATGCGGCCTATATTGTCGCCACGCCGGACGAAATCGCCTACATCAAACCGATGATCGCCATGCGAAACGGCAGCCAGAGCGGCGCGACCTTATACGCTAGCTCACGTAGCGCACAGGGTACCGTAGGCCCGGACTTCCGTCTGGAAATGGACGGCTTACAGTTCAGCGAAATCCCGATGCTGGCAGGCAGCAACCCGGCGCTGATGCAGCAAGCGCTTGGCGCAGTACGTAACGATTACTCACTGGCTCGCTTGTACGCCATGGGCGCTGACGCCTGGGCGCTAGCGAATCATTTCTCACAGATGCGTCAGGTGCCGGGCTTCGAGCTGAACGGTAACACCGGCGATCTGACCGCCACTCAGGATTGTGTGATCAACAGGAAGTTGTCATGGCTCAAATACCAGCAGGGACAGATGGTGCCGGCAAACTAAGCCGGAAGCAGACCGGTGACGTGTGGGAACAGGAAGCGCGTCGCTGGCTGGAACGCAAAGGACTGCGCTTTATCGCCGCCAATGTGCGTTCGCGCGGCGGCGAAATCGACCTGATAATGAAAGACGGTGCGGTAACGGTGTTTGTTGAAGTCCGTTATCGCAGCAGCGCGCAGTATGGCGGCGCAACCGCCAGTGTGACACGCAGCAAACAAACAAAATTATTACAGACGGCGCGCTTGTGGCTTGCCCGCCACAACGGGAGTTTTGAGACTACGGATTGTCGGTTCGATGTGATAGCCTTCACCGGTAGTCAGATCGAATGGTTAACAAACGCCTTTGGCGAATAGCGTCACTCAAGAATTTAAGGGACATCGTGCTCGACAGAATCAAAGCCTGCTTTACGGAAAGCATTCAGACCCAAATTGCAGCAGCAGAAGCGCTTCCGGACGCTATTTCCCGGGCCGCCATGACGCTGGTGCAGTCCTTACTTAATGGCAACAAAATCCTCTGTTGTGGCAACGGCACGTCAGCCGCCAACGCACAGCATTTTGCTGCCTGCATGATTAACCGTTTTGAAACAGAACGCCCTGGTTTACCTGCTATTGCACTTAATACCGATAATGTGGTCTTAACGGCAATTGCAAACGATCGTCTTCACGATGAAGTGTATGCAAAACAGGTACGTGCACTGGGTCATGCGGGTGACGTGCTGCTGGCGATATCCACGCGCGGAAACAGCCGCGATATCGTGAAAGCAGTGGAAGCCGCCGTGACGCGTGATATGACTATCGTGGCGTTGACGGGCTATGACGGGGGAGAGCTGGCTGGCCTGCTGGGCCCGCAGGATGTGGAAATCCGCATCCCCTCGCACCGTGGCGCGCGCATCCAGGAGATGCACATGCTGACGGTAAACTGTTTATGTGATCTGATTGATAACACCCTTTTCCCACACCAGGACGATTAAGGAGTACTCATGAAGGCATTTTCGCCCCTCGCGGTCCTTATTTCCGCGCTGCTGCTTCAGGGATGTGTTGCTGCGGCAGTGGTCGGTACGGCTGCGGTCGGCACGAAGGCCGCTACGGATCCACGTACAGTGGGCACGCAGGTCGATGACAGCACGCTGGAACTGCGCGTTAATAGCGCCCTGAATAAAGATGATCAACTGAAGAAAGAAGCGCGCGTCAACGTCATGGCCTGGCAAGGTAAAGTCCTGCTGACCGGCCAGGCACCGTCTACTGAATTGGCATCGCAGGCCAAGCAGATAGCGATGGGTGTCGACGGCACGACAGAAGTGTTTAACGAAATCCGTCAGGGCCAGCCAATTGGGCTGGGCACCGCCTCTTCGGATACCTGGATTACCACCAAAGTCCGTTCGCAAATGTTAGGCAGCGACCAGGTGAAATCCTCTGCAGTGAAAGTCACGACGGAAAACGGTGAAGTGTTCCTGATGGGAACATTGACTGACCGTGAAGGCAAAGCCGCGGCGGATATCGCCAGCCGCGTCAGCGGTGTGAAACACGTCACTACCGCCTTTACCTTTATTCAGTAACTACTCTGCCCGGCGGCGCAAGCTTGCCGGGCCTACATCCTATATAACGTACAAACCTACCGCGCCCGTTATCACCCCACACAACAGCACCAGCCCACCCGACAGCCATAAGGCTTTAGCCGGAAATGCTTTACGCAGCATGATCAGTGAGGGAAGACTGAGTGCGGGCAGCGTAATCAGCAATGCCAGCCCTGGCGCGACGCCCATTCCAGCGAGCATCATCGTCTGAACAATCGGGATCTCCGCTGCCGTCGGAATGACAAATAAACTTCCCGCCACCGCCATTGCCATCACCCAAAACAGCGTATTGCCCACGATGCCATCCGCATGCGGGAACAGCCAGACCCTCGCCGCACCGAGAACAAGCACCGCAATGATGTACACCGGAATGGTGTTCCAGAACAGCATCCACAGGGCTTTTACCCAGCGTGAAAAGAGCGGCGTGGAGTCGGTCTGCATCGGCATATCAACCTGAAGACGCTCGGCGCTGGCCGGCTCTTTCACCCATTTTTGTACCAGCGATGCGACCAGCAACACCGTCGCGAAACCGGCCACCAGCCGAATCAACGTGAACTGCCAGCCAAGAACAAAGCCCATGAACACCAGCGTCGCCGGGTTCAGTAATGGGTTTCCCAACCAGAAAGCCAGCGCACCGCCCATGGGTACCTGCTGACGACGCATTCCCGCAGCTACGGGGGCTGCACAGCAGGTGCACATCATGCCGGGCAGGGAAAAGAGTGTGCCGAGCAGCGTACCGCGAAAACGCGGTTGCCCGAGGGTACGCCGCAGCCAGTCACGTGGGATCAGGACCTGAATCAACGAGCCGAGCAGTACCCCGAGCACCGCGGCTTTCCACACCGCCAGGAAATAGACCATCGCGTAATCCAGCGCGGCCTGCCACGGGCTGTCTGCAGCCTGGGCCAGAATCGATTTACCGATGTTGTGCGTATCCGCTGCGGTGAAGGCTTTGCCGTAATACGGCTGCCATTTCACATACCAGAGACCGACGATGACCACGAGGAAAAAGAGTGCAGGCTTCCACCACGCCAGTGGGGAAGATGCCTGTGAGGAAGACTGACCAGCCATACCATGCTCCAGGAAGGAAAAACGATGTGACGCAGGATGTTACGCCTGGCCCGCCGCCATTTCACGTAATTTTGCTGAGGGGATGATGTTCACACCCTCTTTTGCGGGCGAGAGCGCATCTATCAGCATGGCCTTTGCGACGTCGCGCGCGTCGATGGATTTCCAGTTACCGGGCAGGAACGCAAACAGCGGTGCCATCAACGATTCGTTTAGACGTCGATTTTCCCTGTCGCCCAGCAGCATCGATGGGCGTGCAAGGGTAAGCTGTGGCCAGTTCTGCGCAATCAACGTCTCTTCCATTTTCCCCTTCACGCGATTGTAGAAAAACGGCGACCTGGCGTTGGCGCCGATGGCGCTGACAACCAGCATGTGGCGCGCGCCCAGCCGCTGGCCGGTCAGCGCGGTATCCACCACCAGCGTGTAATCGGCATGCACGAAGGCCTCTTTGCTGCCGGCTTCACGCCGGGTGGTGCCGAGGCAGCAGAACACGATATCCACAGGGGACGTAACCGTTGCCAGCGCGTCGGTGAGTTGCGGGTCGTGAGGGTTGATCACGCCGTCGGGTATATCCTGTAGCGGGCGTCGGGTGGCAGCCGTTATCTGCGTGATGCGCGGTTCCAGCGCCAACATCCGCAGTAAGTGCCCACCAACTAACCCGGTAGCCCCGGTAATCAGTACATGAGTCATTTAAATCTCCTTTGCAGAATTTTCCGTGTGATCACTATCCCAGAATAAACCAGGCTTAACAGTCTGAATGAGTATTTACCATTTCTGGAGAATTTACCTTTCTGAAGCCAGAACCACGGAGGAATCATGAGCAAGAAAATAGCGGTCTTGTTAACCGACGAGTTTGAAGATTCAGAGTTTGCTTCACCCGCCGCTGAATTTAAGAAAGCGGGTCATCAGGTGATCACCATTGAAAAACAGGCGGGCAAAACGGTTACCGGCAAAAAAGGCGAGACTCGCGTCGCTATCGATAAAGCAATTGATGAGGTCAGTCCGGCTGATTTTGACGCCCTGCTGCTTCCTGGCGGCTATTCACCGGACCAGTTGCGCGGGGATGAGCGTTTTGTCACCTTTACCCGTGATTTCATCAACAGCGGGAAACCGGTGTTTGCCATTTGCCACGGCCCGCAATTATTGATTAGCGCGGATGTCCTGCGTGGACGCAAGCTCACTGCTGTGAAACCCATTGTGGTGGACGTTAAAAATGCGGGCGGTGAGTTTTACGATCAGGAAGTGGTCGTGGATAAGGATCAGTTGGTGACCAGCCGGACACCGGATGATCTTCCGGCCTTTAATCGCGAGGCGTTACGCCTGCTCGGTGCCTGATTTTCGCAACCAAATCATTTTTTTGCCAAAACCCAGCGTGTTGTCGGTGAATTTCAATTCATCAATGCGGATTTCCCATAAGGGCGCCGGCAGCATTCTGGCCATCGGAAAGCGGCGATAGTAGCGTTCACGCATCGCCGCACTTTCATTTTCGTCCATTCGCCGTATTTCACCACGAAACTGTACGCCGCGGATTAGCGCCACCGTTTTCGGCTGCCCATTGACCGTCCCGGCGACAACAGCGCGCGGTCCGCTCATTTGCGCATGACGGGTGGTTTCTTCCGTGAGCAGGTAGAAAGCAACGTTTTCACGATCGTAGAGATAAAAAGCGCAGGCGGCCCACAGCTCGCCATCCTTTGCCACACTCCAGCTGACAACATGCTGTTTTTCCAGCCATCGACTGATGGCGGCCAGTGACTCCATTTTTGCTCTCCCGCATGCTATGGTGCGCTCACCTTAACACAGGAGCCGGAACGTGTGCTGGTTTGTCTATTTGATTCGAAGCCCTGATAACCGTCTCTATACGGGCATTACAACCGACGTTGAACGCCGTCTGGCACAGCATCAGAGTGGTAAGGGTGCGAAAGCATTACGGGGAAAGGGAGAACTGGCGCTGGCCTTCTCCAGAGAGGTTGGTGACCACTCACTAGCATTGCGCGTGGAGTATCAGATTAAACAGCTGACGAAGCGCCACAAAGAGCGCCTCGTCGCCGGGGATGCCTCGTTTGAAGCGCTGCTGGCGCGCCTCAGAGACGATTAAAGTGGTCGCAGTATTCTACCTGGCCGTGCACGCCATTCAGCGCGTCATCCGCCAGCGGGCGCAGCTGGAATGCCGCTTCGGTGCCCGGCCAACGACAACGTAAATCATGGCGGGCCGCGGGTTCAAAGCCCAGTTTCCCGTACAGAGCCGGGTCGCCGAGGGTGACCACGGCGGCATAGCCGAACTCGTTCAGTGAATCGAGCCCTTCATAGACCAACTGACGGCCAATACCCTGCCCCTGATACGCTTTATCAACGGCCAGCGGCGCCAGTCCGACCCACTGCAACTCTTCGCCTTCGATGCTTACCGGACTGAAGGCCACGTAGCCGACAACTTGTCCTTCGTCATCTGTGGCGACCAGACCTAATGTAATCAGGCCGTCTTCCCGCAGGGATTGCACCAGTTCGGCTTCACCGTCGCTTTCAAACGAACGGCGCAGCAGGGCATCAATGCCCGGCGCGTCTATCCCAATTTCCACTCGAATCAGCATGGCTCACCTACCGATGTGTGTCTGGTTTGTGGCGGGTTCTGCTGCCCCGCCTCAACAAAGTCCGCCAGTTGCAGCAGCATGATACGCAGCGCCTTTGGCATCTGCTCAAGCTCAATGGCGTCCATTAGGTTTTTGACGTACAGCCCTAATTCCGTGTCGCCCTCAATCACTAAGCGGCGCTGGAAAAAGAGCGTATCCGGATCCTGCTTGCGTGCCGCAATCATCAGCAAATCGCTGGCGTCTGCGCTGAAGCTCACATCGGCATCTGCGGAATCGCTGACAATCAGGCGGTCATTTTCTACGGAGGTGAACCAGCGCAGGCCAATATCGCGCACATCAATGCTTAACCAACGGCCTTCCAGAAAATCCAGTTCGCCTTCCGCCAACGCCTGGCGGAACTGCCAGCTTAGCACCTGTTCCAGTACCTGACGTTTTAAGGCGAACGGGGTGACTTTCACCGGAACGCTCATCAGAGTCGGGCCCATCTGTACCAGGCGTGAACGCAGTTTATCCAACACGAGCTTTACTCCCTCAATGCAATAGTCCGGTTATTCTGCCACAACCGCGAAACAACATAGCGGCGTAAATCAACAATTCTGTAAGAGGCTATGCCGCATTATTGGCACCATCAATCCGCTTTTAACTGCCTCAAATCAAAAATAGTCGACGATGGGTTAACTAAAATCCCCGTTCGTTAACAATCGCGGCCCTGCGGGTCGCTGCCTCAGGAAATATTATGGAGCTGCTCTGCCCTGCCGGAAACCTCCCGGCGCTTAAGGCGGCCATCGAAAATGGTGCCGACGCGGTATACATTGGACTGAAAGATGACACCAACGCCCGTCATTTTGCCGGCCTTAACTTCACCGAAAAAAAACTGCAGGAAGCGGTCAGCTTTGTACATCAGCACCGCCGTAAGCTACATATCGCCATCAACACTTTTGCGCACCCAGACGGTTATGTTCGCTGGCAGCGCGCGGTGGATATGGCCGCTCAGCTCGGTGCCGATGCGCTGATCCTCGCAGATATCGCGATGCTGGAGTACGCCGCCGAGCGCTATCCGCACATTGAGCGTCACGTTTCCGTGCAGGCTTCCGCGACCAATGAAGAGGCGATTCGCTTCTATCATCGTAACTTTGACGTCGCCCGAGTGGTGCTCCCGCGCGTACTTTCTATTCATCAGGTTAAGCAACTGGCGCGCACCACGCCAGTTCCACTGGAAGTTTTTGCCTTTGGCAGCCTGTGCATTATGGCTGAAGGCCGTTGTTTTCTCTCCTCCTGGTTAACGGGGGAGTCGCCAAATACAGTGGGAGCTTGTTCTCCTGCGAAGTACGTGCGCTGGCAGCAAACGCCGCAGGGGCTGGAATCTCGTCTCAACGACGTGCTGATCGACCGTTATCAGGATGGCGAAAATGCCGGATATCCGACGCTGTGCAAAGGCCGTTACAAGGTCGACGGGCAGCGTTTTCACGTGCTCGAAGAGCCGACCAGCCTCAATACGCTGGAGCTGCTGCCGGAACTGCTCGCGGCGAATATTGCCTCGGTGAAAATCGAAGGCCGTCAGCGCAGCCCGGCCTATGTCAGCCAGGTGGCGAAGGTATGGCGTCAGGCCATTGACCGCTGCATAGCCGACCCGCAAAACTTTGTGCCGCAATCCGCCTGGATGGACACGCTCGGCGCGATGTCCGAAGGCACCCAGACCACGCTTGGCGCGTATCACCGTAAATGGCAGTAAGGAACGTGATGAAATATTCATTAGGGCCAGTGCTCTATTACTGGTCAAAAGAGACGTTGGAAGATTTTTACCAGCAGGCGGCCCACAGCAGCGCCGATACCATTTATCTCGGTGAAGCGGTGTGCAGCAAACGTCGCGCCACCAAAGTGGGCGACTGGCTGGAGATGGCGAAAAGCCTGGCAGGTAGCGGCAAACAGGTCGTGCTGTCGACGCTGGCGCTGGTTCAGGCCTCTTCCGAACTGAATGAGCTGAAACGCTACGTTGATAACGGGGATTTCCTGATCGAAGCCAGCGACCTTGGCGTGGTAAACCTGTGCGCCGATCGCAATCTGCCGTTCGTCGCCGGACACGCCCTAAACTGCTATAACGCCGTGACGCTTCGTCTGCTGCAAAAACAGGGCATGATGCGCTGGTGTATGCCGGTGGAACTCTCCCGCGACTGGCTGGTGAACATGCTCAAACAGTGCGAAGAGCTGGGCATTCGCGATAAGTTTGAAGTGGAAGTTCTGAGCTACGGCCACCTGCCACTGGCCTATTCCGCCCGCTGCTTTACCGCGCGCTCGGAAGACAAGCCGAAAGACGAGTGTGAAACCTGCTGCATCAAATATCCTAACGGGCGCGATATGCTGTCGCAGGAGAACCAGCAGGTGTTTGTCCTGAACGGTATTCAGACCATGAGTGGCTACGTTTACAACCTCGGCAATGAGCTGAAGTCGATGGACGGTCTGGTCGATATGGTTCGTCTGTCGCCGATGGGGACCGATACCTTCGCGATGATTGATGCCTTCCGCGCCAATGAAAACGGTGCCGCACCGCTGGCGCTCGAAGCGCGCAGCGACTGCAACGGCTACTGGAAACGTCTGGCCGGACTCGAACTGCAGGCATAAAAAAGCTCACTTTGTTAACGACGGTTATCGGTTTGTCATGCAGTATGAAAGATGCAGCTTTTCTGGCCGGCGCGATTTTCCTGCGCCAGGCTGGAAGAAGACCTTCAATCTGATGACGATGCTGTAGCAAAGTGAGCCGTTATGACTGACAAAAATTGTGCATTCTCGGTGCTGGATCTGGCGCCTATCCCTCAGGGTTCTTCTGCGAAAGAAGCCTTTTCCCATTCGCTCGACCTCGCCCGCCTCGCGGAGAAGCGGGGTTATCACCGCTACTGGTTGGCCGAACACCACAATATGAGTGGGATCGCCAGCGCCGCAACCTCGGTGTTGATTGGCTATTTGGCCGCTAACACCTCGACGCTTCACCTCGGGTCTGGCGGGGTCATGTTGCCCAACCACTCTCCATTGGTGATTGCCGAGCAGTTCGGCACCCTGAACACGCTGTATCCTGGCCGTATCGATTTAGGACTGGGGCGTGCGCCGGGGAGCGATCAGCCGACGATGCGCGCCCTGCGCCGTCATATGGGGGGTGATATTGACAACTTCCCACGCGACGTTGCCGAACTGGTCGACTGGTTTGATGCGCGAGATCCCAATCCGCAGGTGCGTCCGGTCCCGGGATACGGTGAAAAAATCCCGGTGTGGCTGCTGGGCTCAAGCCTTTACAGTGCACAGCTTGCCGCACAGCTTGGGCTGCCATTCGCCTTCGCCTCGCACTTCGCGCCCGATATGCTGTTCCAGGCGTTGCAACTCTATCGTTCCCAGTTCAAACCGTCAGCGCGTTTGGAAAAACCGTACGCAATGGTCTGCATCAATATCATTGCCGCCGACAGCAACCGGGATGCGGAATTCCTGTTTACCACCATGCAGCAGGCGTTTGTGAAACTGCGTCGGGGCGAAACCGGGCGACTGCCACCGCCGATTCAGAACATGGATCACTTCTGGACGCCGGGCGAGAAGTACGGCGTCGATCAGGCGCTCGGCATGTCCTTGGTGGGGGATAAAACGAAAGTTCGCCATGGGCTGGAATCGGTGTTGCGTGAAACGCAGGCCGACGAAATCATGGTCAATGGGCAGATTTTCGATCACCAGGCGCGCCTGCATTCGTTCGATTTGGCGATGCAGGTGAAAGAGGCGTTGTTGGGATAGTTTTTGTTTGTTGCCCGGCGGCACTGCGTTTGCCAGGCCTACAGGTTTATTGCCACGTAGGCCCGGCAAGCATTGCGCCGCCGGGCACTAACGATTATTGATACACAGGCAATACATTGAAGCTCGACAGGAAGTGAACCACCACGTTACCGACCCCAAACAGCAGGATCAGCGCAATCATCGGCTTTCCACCCCATACGCGGAACTGCGGGCTACCAAAGCGCTTGCGTGATTTACGCGCCAGCAGCGCGGGTACAATCGCCGCCCAGATGGTCGCCGCCAGACCGGCATATCCAATCGCATACAGGAATCCATTCGGCCACAGCAGGCCACCAATCACTGGTGGAACGAAGGTCAGCAGTGCGGTTTTAAAACGTCCGAGCGGGGCATCGTCAAACTTGAACAGATCCGCCAGATAGTCGAACAGGCCCAGCGTCACGCCGAGGAAAGAACTCGCGACGGCGAAGTTTGAAAACACAACCAGCAGCAGATCCAGGCTACGGCTATTTAGCACGCCGCTCAGCGCCTGCACCAGCACATCAATGTTTCCGCCCTTCTGCGCAATGCCGATAAATTCTGGACGCGGGATATTCCCCATCGTCCCCAGCAGCCACACAACATACAGGCCCAGCGCCAACAGCGTGCCGTACACCAAGCACTTCACGATGGTCTTAGGGTCTTTGCCGTAATACTTCATCAGGCTTGGCACATTACCGTGATAGCCGAACGACGCCAGGCAGAACGGCAGCGTCATCAACAGATACGGCAGGTAGGTCGCGTGCTGTTCCGCCACATTGAACAACGTTGGCGATTCTACGTGACCGAGCAGGCTGCCAAAGGTCAGGAAGAAAGTTATCACTTTCGCGCCGAGGACTATCGCCGTCATTCGGCTGACCGCTTTGGTACTGAGCCACACCACAAACGCCACCAGAAGCGCGAAGCCCAACCCGGCCAGACGCGGCGGCACGTTCAGAGACATTTCACTGAACGTGTGATGCAGAATCGAGCCGCTCGCCGAGATGTAGGCGTAGGTCAGAATGTAGAGCACGAACGCAATCGACAGCCCGTTAATGATGTTCCAGCGTTTGCCGAGCAAGTCTTTGGTGATGGTGTCGAAGCTCGAGCCAATACGATAGTTGAGGTTGGCCTCGAGGATCATCAGCCCGGAATGCAGCATACAGAACCAGGTGAACACCAATGCCGCCAGCGACCAGAAGAACCACGCTCCGGACATAACCACCGGCAGCGAGAACATCCCTGCACCAATAATCGTTCCGCCGATAATCACCACCCCGCCAATCAATGACGGCCGGGTTGCTGTGGTGGTCAATGTCGCCATAGCGCCTGCTCTCCAGAAAAAATACTCTAAATAAGTTTTATGCGCAGCACTGTACCAGTACACGAGTACAATTGAAATAAAAAAAGCCCCGATAATAAATACCGGGGCTGTATCGTTTACTTTACGTCAGTAAACGTAGTTTTTTATCTGGCAATTATGCTTCGGTAGGACGACGACGTACTGGCGCATCATCACGACGTGGCGCACGGCCACCTTCGCGACGCTCACCGCTGAAACGGCCTGCACCACCTTCACGACGTTCACCGCTGAAGCGACGACCTTCGCCACCGCGACCGCCTTCACTGCGACCGCCTTCACGACGCTCACCGAAACCGCCACGACCACCAGCAGGAGCACCGCGACGCTCACCGCCACCAGTGTGCGGCACTGCATCGCCGACCAGCTGCATGTTCATTGGCTTGTTCAGGATGCGGGTGCGAGTAAAGTGCTGCAGAACTTCGCCCGGCATACCTTTCGGCAGTTCGATAGTAGAGTGGGTACCGAACAGCTTGATGTTACCGATGTAACGGCTGCTGATGTCGCCTTCGTTAGCGATAGCGCCAACAATGTGACGAACTTCAACGCCGTCATCACGACCCACTTCAATGCGGTACAGCTGCATATCGCCAACGTCACGACGTTCGCGGCGTGGACGGTCTTCACCGCTACGCTCTGGACGGTCGCCACGTGGGCCACGGTCGTTACGATCGCCGCGCGGAGCACGGTCATTACGGTCGAAACGTTCGTCACGATCGCGGAACTCACGCTTAGGACGCATCGGTGCATCTGGTGGCAGGATCAGAGGACGTTCGCCCTGAGCCATTTTCAGCAGTGCTGCGGCCAGAGTTTCCATATCCAGTGCTTCATCAGCAGAAGGCTGAATTTTTGCCAGCAGACCGCGGTAGATATCCAGATCGCTGCTTTCCAGCTGCTGCTGAATTTTAGCGGAGAACTTAGCCAGACGACGCTCGCTCAGCAGTTCACGGGTCGGCAGTTCTACTTCCGGAATAGTCAGCTTCATGGTGCGTTCGATGTTACGCAGCAGACGACGCTCGCGGTTCTCAACGAACAGCAGCGCACGGCCAGCACGACCTGCACGACCGGTACGGCCGATGCGGTGAACGTAAGACTCGGAGTCCATTGGGATGTCGTAGTTAACAACCAGGCTGATACGCTCAACGTCAAGGCCACGGGCCGCAACGTCGGTCGCAATCAGGATGTCAAGACGACCATCTTTCAGACGATCCAGAGTCTGCTCACGCAGGGACTGGTTCATGTCACCGTTCAGCGCGGCACTGTTATAGCCACTCTGTTCCAGCGCTTCAGCCACTTCCAGGGTCGCATTTTTGGTACGTACGAAGATAATCGCCGCATCAAAATCTTCTGATTCCAGGAAACGCACCAACGCTTCGTTCTTACGCATGCCCCATACAGTCCAGTAGCTCTGGCTGATGTCAGGACGGGTCGTTACGCTAGACTGAATGCGAACTTCCTGCGGTTCTTTCATGAAGCGACGAGTAATACGACGAATCGCTTCTGGCATGGTTGCAGAGAACAGAGCGGTCTGATGACCTTCTGGGATCTGAGCCATAATGGTTTCAACGTCTTCGATGAAGCCCATACGCAGCATTTCATCAGCTTCATCCAGGACCAGACCTTTCAGGCTGGACAGGTTCAGCGTGCCACGTTTTAAGTGATCGAGCAGACGACCTGGGGTACCGACAACAATTTGTGGTCCCTGACGCAGGGCGCGCAGCTGTACGTCATAACGCTGGCCACCGTAAAGGGCAACTACGTTTACGCCGTGCATGTGTTTAGAGAAATCCGTCATGGCTTCAGCAACCTGAACCGCCAGTTCGCGGGTCGGTGCCAGCACCAGGATTTGTGGTGCTTTCAGCTCTGGATCAAGGTTGTGCAGCAGCGGTAAAGAGAACGCTGCGGTTTTGCCGCTACCCGTCTGGGCCATACCCAGTACATCGCGGCCACCCAGCAGATGTGGAATACACTCTGCCTGGATTGGAGATGGTTTTTCGTAGCCCAGATCGTTCAAGGCTTTAATGATGGAGTCGTTAAGACCCAGATCGGAAAAAGTAGTTTCGATAGTAGTAGTCTCGATGGTATCAGTCATGTAGTACACGTGCCTCGTAGATGGCGGCCAGTCTACATAACTCATCGTGAAATTGACCTGCAATTTTCATTGAAAAGTGTGAACCGGCTCAAATTTGGGTAATTAACGAACAATAAAGCCCTCACCCGTGAAGATGATGGCAATCAAAAAAGAATATGGTCTGATTTGTATGTTCGTCAGCTATTGCTGGTCCGATTCTGCCAGGTCATCTTGCTCCTGGCCCAAGAGCGCTAATTCCAACAATGCGTATCGGTGCTCAACAAAATTATGAACGTTGTTAGCGACCGCCAGTTTGAACAGTGCCGTAGCGCTGTCCTTGTCCCCCAGACTTAGGTAGTACTTACCTAAATAGAAGTTTGTTTCACTGAGATGTTCAGCGAGCGAGGTGTTATCCGTTGCGTCCGTCTTCAGGCGATCCATCAGCGTTGCTTCGCTAATGTCACCGAGATAGAACTCGACAATGTTCCATCCCCATTGCTCTTTGTCCGATTTTTCATAGCGCTGCTTGAGTGCTACGACTGCCTGCTTCTCATCGAGCTTCCGCTCAACGATGTATAGCCACAGACTACGGAAAGGATCATTGGGATCGTCTTGATAAAACGCCAGCAGATCATCTTGCGCTAACTTAGCACGACCACCGTAATAAAGCGCGATGCCGCGGTTCAGATATGCGTAATTGTAAGTTGGATCAAGCTCAAGTACAGAATCAAACGCTTCATAGGCAGCATCAAAATTGCCTGCCTGCGTTAAATAAATGCCTAAGTAATTGAATACTTCAGGCATATCGGGTCTGATTGCCAGCGCTTGCGAGAAATCGTTACGCGCTAATGCTCTCAAACCGAGACTATCATACAACACTCCGCGCTCATATAAAAGCTGTGCGCGTTCATCATCGGATAAAGCCCGACTGGCAAGAATTTGTTCCATACGTGCCAGAATCACTTCTTGCTGCAATGTCGGTTGCAATGGCACCGCCAAGACTTCACTCTTACGCCAGGCAGAGGAGTTGCTGCATCCTGCCAGCGTGAGTGCTGTCGCAACGAAACACCAGCGCAAAAAAGGCTTCATTTCCCACTCCCGAAGACAACAATTGGATGAACGTCCTGTTCCCCGGCTGCTAACAAGCGTCCTGCCCGGAATGCGCCCTCCGCAAAGGCGGAGGGCTAATAGGCAACCTTACTCGCCCTGTTCCGCTGCCGGAGCTTCCGGCGCGGCCGCAGGCTGAGTCTGCTCGGTCGCTTCTTTAATGCTCAGACGGACACGGCCCTGGCGATCAACTTCCAGAACCTTAACCGGTACTTCCTGACCCATCTGCAGATAGTCAGTTACTTTCTCTACACGCTTATCAGCGATCTGAGAAATGTGTACCAGGCCTTCTTTACCGCCACCGATTGCCACGAAGGCACCGAAGTCTACGATACGGGTAACTTTACCGTTGTAGATGCGGCCCACTTCGATTTCAGCGGTGATCTCTTCGATACGGCGAATAGCGTACTGCGCTTTGTCACCGTCGGTCGCTGCGATTTTCACGGTACCGTCATCTTCGATTTCGATGGTGGTGCCGGTTTCTTCAGTCAGCGCACGGATAACAGAGCCGCCTTTACCGATAACGTCTTTGATCTTGTCTGGGCTGATCTTGATGGTGTGAATACGCGGTGCGAATTCAGAGATGTCGCCACGTGGTGCGTTGATTGCCTGTTCCATCACACCCAAGATGTGCAGACGCGCACCTTTGGCCTGGTTCAGAGCAACCTGCATGATTTCTTTGGTGATACCTTCAATTTTGATATCCATCTGCAGAGCAGAGATACCTTCGCGGGAACCCGCAACTTTGAAGTCCATATCGCCCAGGTGATCTTCGTCGCCGAGGATGTCGGACAGAACCACGAAGTTCTCGCCTTCTTTCACCAGACCCATCGCGATACCTGCTACTGCAGATTTAATCGGTACGCCTGCATCCATCAGCGCCAGAGAAGCACCACACACGGAAGCCATGGAAGAAGAACCGTTAGATTCGGTGATTTCAGAAACCACACGAACGGTGTACGGGAATTCGTCAGTGGTAGGCATAACTGCCAGCACGCCGCGCTTCGCCAGACGGCCGTGACCAATTTCACGACGCTTCGGTGAGCCAACCATACCGGTTTCACCTACGGAGTACGGAGGGAAGTTGTAGTGGAACAGGAAGCTGTCAGTGCGATCGCCCATCAGTTCGTCGATGTTCTGCGCGTCACGTGCGGTACCCAGAGTTGCTGTAACCAGCGCCTGAGTTTCACCACGGGTGAACAGTGCGGAACCGTGAGTACGTGGCAGAACGCCAGTGCGCACGTCCAGACCACGAATCATGTCTTTTTCGCGACCATCGATACGCGGTTCGCCAGCCAGTACGCGGCTACGTACTGCAGTTTTCTCGATACCGTGCAGGATGTCGCCCAGATCGTTAGCGTCCAGCGTTGCGTCTTCAGCAACCAGGGTCGCGATCACTTCAGATTTGATAGCATCGATCTGAGTGTAACGTTCCTGTTTGTCGGTAATGCGGTATGCATCGCTCAGACGAGACTGTGCCAGACCAGCAACGCGCGCATGCAGCGCTTCGTCGATGGCTTCTGGCTGCCAATCCCAACGTGCTTTACCCGCTTCTTTCACCAGGTCGTTGATGTTCTGGATAACGATCTGCTGCTGTTCGTGGCCGAACACCACGGCGCCCAGCATCTGGTCTTCGCTCAGCAGTTCAGCTTCAGATTCAACCATCAATACAGCGGCTTCGGTACCGGCAACAACCAGGTCCAGTTTGCTGGTTTTCAGCTCTTCCTGGGTTGGGTTCAGTACGTACTGGTCGTTGATGTAACCCACGCGTGCAGAACCGATTGGGCCGTTGAACGGAAGACCGGACAGGGACAGTGCTGCGGAAGCACCGATCATTGCCACGATATCAGGGTTAACCTGCGGGTTTACGGACACAACGGTCGCGATAACCTGAACTTCGTTGATGAAGCCTTCTGGGAACAGCGGGCGAACCGGGCGGTCAATCAGACGCGCAATCAGGGTTTCGCCTTCGCTTGGACGGCCTTCACGACGGAAGAAGCCACCAGGGATTTTACCTGCAGCGTAAGTACGCTCCTGATAGTTAACAGTCAGCGGGAAGAAGTCCTGGCCTGGCTTAGTTTTTTTCTGACCGACAACGGTAACGAATACCGCAGTGTCATCCATGCTAACCATAACAGCAGCAGTCGCCTGACGCGCCATCATGCCGGTTTCAAGTGTGACCGTGTGCTGGCCATACTGGAATTTACGAACGATCGGATTCAGCAAAATTTTATCCTTTCAAGATGAGTAACGGAACACCATTGGATGTGCCGTTTAAAGACTCGATCCTCTTGCATCCTCGCGACTAATGACAATCCTAACCAAGGGTTAAGTCTCTCATTAGCCGCGCGAAACGCTGCAATGAAGATCATTTGTTTCAGCAATACAAACAATACATGAGTTTCATGTTAATTGCTGCCATCTGGTTGAAAAAAGGGGCCATAAAGGCCCCTCTTTCTGAAACTCGCTAGAACTAGCGACGCAGACCCAGACGCTCAATCAGCGCGGTGTAGCGTGCTACATCTTTACGTTTCAGGTAGTCGAGCAGTTTACGACGCTGAGAAACCATACGCAGCAGACCACGACGGCTGTGGTGATCTTTTTTGTGCTCAGAGAAGTGACCCTGCAGGTGGTTGATCTGTGCAGTCAGCAGAGCAACCTGAACTTCGGTGCAGCCGCTGTCGTTAGAACCACGACCAAACTCGGAAACGATTTTTGCTTTAGCTTCAACGCTTAGAGACATTTTAAACTCCAGAATTAAAAAGTAAAAAGGGTGCCGATCTCTAATTCAGCGACCCCAGGATTAACGTCTTCACGCAGGCGAACCAGAGTTCGGACGTTAAGCGGCAATATTCTACCCGTAGCGACATGTTATCGCAAGACAGGCGATTATTGCGGATACTCGACGACCAGACGACGCGGCGCGACACGGCCTTCGTCATCAATCTCGCCCATACCGATGAATTTGCCTTCTTCGCCTTCCGTCACGCGCACCAGACCGTGCACCTGCACGTCAGCAGTACGAACCGGATTGCCATTTTTGAAGTATACAGAGGACGTCAGGGGCAAATTCACAACCGGGAAATCTTCTGCCGGGCTGTCCATTGGCATCAACAGCGGATCCAGCAGCTGCGCCGCAGGAATACCCTGCTCTTCAGCCTGTGCAACCAGTGCCTGCAAATGCTCCAGCGTCACCATTCTGTCGACCGGGTAACGGCTCACGGCCAGGCGACGCAGCATCGTGACGTGCGCCCCGCAGCCGAGCTTTTCGCCCAGGTCATCGATGATGGTGCGGATATAGGTGCCTTTCGAACAGTGGATTTCCAGCTCCAGTTCATCCCCTTCGTGGCGAATAAACAGCAGTTCATACACGGTTATCGGGCGCGCTTCACGCGGGACTTCAATACCCTGGCGAGCATATTCGTACAGCTTTTTGCCCTGATATTTTAATGCAGAGTACATCGACGGAACCTGCATTGTGTCGCCACGGAAACTGTCCAGTGCACTGGCAAGTTCGGTGGCGCTGAACGTCATCGGACGTTCTTCCACGACCAGACCATCGGCATCAGACGTATCAGTGCGCTGCCCCAGCTTCGCGATAACGCGGTAGCGTTTGTCGGAGTCGAGCAGGTACTGAGAAAACTTGGTGGCTTCACCGAGACACACCGGCAGCATACCGGTTGCCAGCGGATCCAGAGCGCCCGTATGCCCTGCACGGTTGGCGTTATAAAGACGCTTTACCTTTTGCAGAACGTCATTGCTGGATGCGCCTTCCGGTTTATCCAGCAGCAGCACGCCATGAATGTCGCGACCACGACGACGAGGACGACTCATCAGTCCTCCTTGGTGTCATCCGGGTTCACACGACGTTCTTCGTCGTGCTTAACCACGTTGGTCACGAGGTTGGACATTCGCATACCTTCGACCAACGAGTTGTCGTAGAAGAAGGTCAGTTCCGGCACGATTCGCAGGCGCATGGCTTTACCCAGCAGCGTGCGGATGAAACCAGAAGCGTCCTGTAACGCACGGATGCCCGCCTTCACAGCGGCTTCATCTTTATCGTTCAGGAAGGTGACGAATACTTTGGCATATGCCAGGTCACGGGAGACTTCAACACCGGATACGGTGGTCATCAGGCCCAGACGTGGATCTTTAATTTCGCGCTGCAGGATGATAGCAATCTCTTTCTGCATCTCCTGGGATACGCGCTGCGGGCGACCAAATTCTTTCGCCATAATAAATTCTCCAGATAAAAGACAAAAAAGGGGCCAAAGCCCCTTTTTAGAATTATTGCCGGGTGGCGCTTCGCTAACCCGGTCTACAAGATCTCCACATCCACAAAGAATTTTGGGTAACGACAAGGCGGCAAGCTTGTGAATCCCCGGGAGCATAGAGAACTATGTGACCGGGGTGAACACGTGCAGCCAACGCCGTCGCGACCCAAAAGGCGACGTGGATTAGTCGATGCTGCGCTGAATCTCGATGATCTCGAACACTTCGATCATATCGCCGACGCGTACGTCGTTGTAGTTCTTAACGCCGATACCACATTCCATGCCGTTGCGGACTTCGTTGGCATCATCTTTGAAGCGGCGCAGGGATTCCAGCTCGCCTTCATAGATAACCACGTTGTCACGCAGGACGCGGATTGGGTTGTGACGTTTGACCACACCTTCGGTAACCATACAACCTGCGATGGCACCAAATTTCGGCGATTTGAACACGTCGCGAACTTCAGCCAGGCCGAGGATCTGCTGTTTCAGTTCTGGAGACAGCTTACCGCTCATTGCCGCTTTCACTTCGTCGATCAGATGATAGATGACGGAGTAGTAACGCAGATCCAGACTTTCGGATTCAATAACACGGCGCGCAGAAGCGTCAGCACGTACGTTGAAGCCAACCAGAATCGCGTTGGATGCAGCAGCCAGGGTTGCGTCGGTTTCGGTGATACCACCTACGCCAGAACCAATGATTCTCACCTTCACTTCGTCGGTAGAGAGTTTCAGCAGAGAATCGGAGATTGCTTCTACAGAACCCTGTACGTCGGCCTTCAGAACGACGTTCACTTCGTGAACTTCGCCTTCGGTCATGTTGGCAAACATGTTTTCCAGCTTGGATTTCTGCTGACGAGCCAGTTTAACTTCACGGAATTTGCCCTGACGATACAGCGCAACTTCACGCGCTTTCTTCTCGTCACGAACAACCGTTACTTCGTCACCGGCAGCCGGTACACCAGACAGGCCAAGGATCTCAACCGGAATGGACGGACCTGCTTCTGTGACTTCCTGACCCAGTTCGTTACGCATCGCACGAACACGACCGTATTCGAAGCCACACAGAACGATGTCACCTTTGTTCAGAGTACCTTCACGAACCAGAACGGTAGCAACCGGACCACGACCTTTATCCAGGAAGGATTCGATAACTGCACCGCTTGCCATACCGTTACGAACCGCTTTCAGTTCGAGAACTTCAGCCTGCAGCAGGATAGCGTTGAGCAGATCGTCGATACCGGTACCTGCTTTAGCAGAAACGTGTATGAACTGGCTCTCGCCGCCCCACTCTTCCGGCATGATGCCGTACTGGGACAGTTCCTGCTTAACGCGATCCGGATCGGCTTCCAGCTTATCGATTTTGTTTACAGCAACAACTACCGGCACCTGCGCCGCTTTCGCGTGCTGGATTGCTTCGATAGTCTGCGGCATCACGCCATCGTCTGCGGCAACAACCAGAACCACGATATCCGTCGCCTGCGCACCACGAGCACGCATGGAGGTAAACGCGGCGTGGCCCGGGGTATCCAGGAAGGTGATCATACCGTTGTCAGTTTCAACGTGGTAAGCACCGATATGCTGGGTAATACCACCCGCTTCGCCGGAGGCTACTTTAGTAGAACGAATGTAGTCGAGCAGAGACGTTTTACCGTGGTCAACGTGACCCATGATGGTCACAACAGGTGCACGCGGTTCAGCCGCTGCACCAGTGTCACGGTCGCTCATTACTGCTTCTTCCAGCTCGTTTTCACGACGCAGGATAACTTTGTGGCCCATCTCTTCGGCAACAAGCTGTGCGGTTTCCTGGTCGATGACCTGGTTGATGGTCGCCATTGCGCCCAGCTTCATCATTGCTTTGATGACCTGAGAACCTTTAACGGCCATTTTGTTTGCCAGGTCACCAACGGTGATGGTTTCGCCGATAATAACGTCACGGTTAACGGCCTGAGCTGGCTTCTGGAAGCCCTGCTGCAGCGCGGAACCTTTACGCTTGCCACCTTTACCACCACGAACAGAAGCACGCGCTTCTTCGCGATCGGCTTTGGATTCGGCGTGTTTGTTGGCTTTCTTAGGACGAGGTGCTTTAGCGGTACGGGTACGGCTACGGCCACCTTCGCTTTCACGGTCGTTTTCATCTTCAGCCTGGCGCGCATGCTGAGAAGTGGTCACGTGATAATCGCTGCTGTCTTCAGTCGGCTCAGCCACGGTATTAACACCGTTTTTCTCGTTTTCAGCGGCCATGCGGCGGGCTTCATCCGCAACGCGACGCGCTTCTTCTTCAAGCTTACGGCGCGCTTCTTCTTCCGATTTACGCTTCAGCTCTGCAGCGTCTGCTTCACGGCGGGCTTTTTCAGCCTGGGCGGTTTTTGTCATATCGTCAGTCTGTTGATTGCTCACTTTGTCTTTTTCCGCAACTTCACGTTTCGCTTTATCAGCGGATTCACGTTTAGCTTGTTCTGCGGCCTCACGTTCAGCTTTTGCCTGTGCCTCACGCTTGGCTGCTTCTTCAGCCTCACGGCGGGCTTGTTCTTCCGCTTCACGCTTCGCTTCTTCTTCAGCCAGACGGTCGGCTTCCTGCGGGTCACGTTTTACAAAGGTACGCGTTTTGCGGACTTCAATCTGCACCGATTTGCTCTTACCACCCGTACCCGGAACGCTCAGGGTAGTGCGAGTTTTACGTTGCAGCGTCAACTTGTCAGGTGCTGAACCATGTTCACGGTTCAGGTGTGCCAACAAGGTCTGTTTTTCTTGTGCGGTCACAGAGTCATCAGCTTGCTTCGGGATGCCTGCATCAGCGAATTGCTGTACCAGGCGGTCCACGGAAGTCTGAATCTCTGCGGCCAGCGTTTTTACGGTTACATCTGTTGTCATGCTGTTCCTTCCTGCTACAGTTTATTACGCTTCGTCGCCGAACCAGCAAATATTACGTGCGGCCATGATGAGCTCACCGGCTTTCTCGTCGGTTAAATCTTCAATATCAGCCAGGTCGTCAATGCCCTGATCGGCGAGATCTTCCAGCGTACAAACACCGCGGGCAGCTAGCTTAAATGCCATTGTACGATCGAGACCTTCAAGGTTCAGCAGATCGTCAGCCGGTTTAGTATCACCGAGGCTTTCTTCCTGAGCCAGCGCCAGCGTAGTCAGTGCGTTTTTCGCACGTTCACGAAGTGCCTCAACGGTCTGTTCATCCAGTCCGTCAATTTCCAGCAGTTCTTTCATTGGCACATAGGCCAGTTCTTCCAGGCTGGAGAAACCTTCTTCTACCAGCACGGTCGCGAAGTCTTCATCAATTTCAAGATATTTGGTGAAGGTATCGATAGCCGCGTGTGCTTCGGCCTGATGCTTCGCATTCAGATCGTCAACGGTCATGACGTTGAGATCCCAGCCGCTCAGCTGAGACGCCAGACGCACGTTCTGGCCATTACGACCAATTGCTTGCGCCAAGTTGCCCGCTTCTACCGCGATATCCATGGTGTGTTTGTCTTCGTCAACAACGATAGACGCCACGTCGGCCGGAGCCATCGCGTTAATCACGAACTGCGCCGGGTTATCGTCCCACAGCACGATATCAATACGCTCGCCGCCCAGTTCAGTCGAAACCGCCTGAACACGTGCGCCACGCATACCTACGCAAGCACCCACTGGATCGATACGCTTATCGTTGGTTTTCACCGCGATTTTCGCACGGGAACCCGGATCGCGCGCTGCCGCTTTGATCTCGATAACTTCTTCACCAATTTCTGGCACTTCAATGCGGAACAGTTCGATCAGCATTTCCGGCTTGGAACGGGTGACGAACAGTTGAGCGCCACGCGCTTCTGGACGTACGGAATACAGTACACCGCGAATACGATCGCCAGGGCGGAAGTTTTCGCGCGGCAGCATATCTTCACGCAGGATCACAGCTTCAGCATTGCTGCCCAGATCCAGAGAGATGTTATCGCGGTTCACTTTCTTCACCACGCCGGTGATGATTTCACCTTCGTGTTCACGGAACTGATCAACAACCATCGCGCGTTCCGCTTCGCGGACTTTCTGCACGATAACCTGCTTCGCGGTTTGAGTGGTGATACGATCGAAGGTCACAGATTCAATCTGATCTTCAACGTAATCGCCCACGTTCATGCTTTCATCTTCGTAACGAGCAGCTTCCAGCGTGATTTCGCGGGTTGGCAGCGTAACTTCTTCGACCACTACCCAACGGCGGAAGGTGTCAAAGTCACCGCTCTTACGATCGATGCTAACGCGAACCTCAATTTCTTGTTCGTATTTTTTCTTTGTAGCCGTTGCCAGAGCACTTTCCAGCGCTTCGAAAATCTTCTCGCGCGGCAGCGACTTTTCATTGGAAACGGCTTCAACAACAGCCAAAATTTCTTTGTTCATCGGGGCCTTTCACCTCAATCCAGACTGTTAAAAGTGGGGAACCAGGTTCGCCTTCTGGATGTTACTCAGCGCGAACACTTCATCTTTGCCTTCGACTGTAACAGTGATCATCTCACCGTCTACCGCTTTAATAATGCCCTGCCATTTACGACGGTTCTGAACCGCCATGCGCAGGACCAGCGTGACCTCATCACCGAGGAAACGCGTGTAATGTTCAGCGATGAACATAGGACGGTCGAGCCCTGGTGAGGAGACTTCCAGGTTGTAAGCGACGGTAACGGGGTCTTCGACATCCATGACGGCACTGACCTGGTGGCTCACATCAGCACAATCATCAACATTGATGCCATCTTCACTATCAATATAGATGCGCAGCGTAGATGTGCGACCGCGAATGAATTCGATGCCGACCAGCTCGAAGCCCAGAGCCTCAACCGGCGCTTTAAGCATCTCTGTTAATTTCTGTTCTAATGTGGACAAGCCCACCCCCAAGACGTAAAAAAAGGGCATAAAGCCCAGTTATTCTTTAGTCAGATAACAAAAAACCCCGATAAATCGGGGCTTTAGATAACTGAACCCTACAACCGCAAATGCGGTCTGGAGTACTTTCCGAGAGAATTCTTTCAAATCAAGCGACGAATACGAAGAGAATATTTGAAAAAAAACTCAAAGGGAAAGTGGTTGCGGGGGCCGGATTTGAACCGACGACCTTCGGGTTATGAGCCCGACGAGCTACCAGGCTGCTCCACCCCGCGCCTGAAACGTGGCATATTTTACTCATTCGGAGCAAAAAATGCAAATACTGCTGGGATTTGGTACCGAGGACGGGACGTAAAACCGGCCTGTAGTATATTGAATTTTCATTGGTTATGTCAACTCATTCATATTGGCATTTGCTGAAGCATAAAAAACCTGCTGTTATGCATAATGTTATCGATGTGCAGAGGGATTTTTTCAGCTAACACGCATGAATCACTTCCTGTTCCTGAAAAAAGATGATTAAATGAAAACTCACTTATTTTGCATAAACATGCAGTGACACGTAAGCACTTACCTCCTCACAGTCTGGCAAGCAGGGTTTTACTTTATGACGACGATTCTCAAGCATCTTCCATCTGGTCAACGTATTGGTATCGCTTTCTCCGGTGGTCTGGACACCAGTGCCGCACTGCTGTGGATGCGAAAAAAAGGGGCGGTCCCGTATGCTTACACCGCCAACCTCGGTCAACCCGATGAAGAAGACTACGATGAAATCCCGCGTCGCGCGATGGAATACGGCGCTGAAAATGCACGTCTTATCGATTGCCGTAAGCAGCTCGTGGCAGAAGGTATTGCCGCTATCCAGTGTGGTGCATTCCATAACACCACTGGCGGATTGACCTATTTCAATACCACCCCTCTCGGACGCGCCGTGACCGGCACCATGCTGGTTTCCGCGATGAAAGAAGATGGCGTCAACATCTGGGGCGATGGCAGTACCTATAAAGGCAACGATATAGAACGTTTCTATCGTTACGGCCTGCTGACCAACGCCGAGCTGAAAATTTACAAACCTTGGCTTGATACTGATTTTATCGATGAGCTCGGCGGCCGGCTGGAAATGTCCGAGTTTATGATTGCCTGCGGTTTCGACTACAAAATGTCGGTTGAAAAAGCCTACTCCACCGATTCCAACATGCTGGGCGCGACTCATGAAGCCAAAGATTTGGAATTCCTGAACTCCAGCGTCAAAATCGTGACTCCGATTATGGGCGTCAAGTTCTGGGACGAGAGCGTTAAGATCCCGGCCGAAGAAGTCACTATCCGCTTCGAGCAAGGCCATCCGGTCGCGTTGAATGGTAAAACCTTCAAAGATGACGTGGAAATGATGCTGGAAGCCAATCGCATTGGTGGCCGTCACGGTCTGGGCATGAGCGATCAGATTGAAAACCGCATTATCGAAGCGAAGAGCCGTGGGATCTATGAAGCGCCGGGCATGGCACTGCTGCATATTGCCTATGAGCGTCTGTTAACCGGTATTCACAATGAAGATACGATTGAACAATACCACGCTCATGGACGTCAGTTAGGCCGCCTGCTCTACCAGGGCCGTTGGTTCGATTCCCAAGCGCTGATGTTACGCGATGCGCTGCAGCGTTGGGTCGCCAGCGCCATTACCGGCGAAGTCACACTGGAACTGCGTCGTGGCAACGACTATTCCATCCTGAACACCGTTTCGGACAATCTGACCTATAAAGCAGAACGCCTGACGATGGAAAAAGGTGACTCCGTGTTCTCGCCAGACGATCGTATTGGTCAGCTGACCATGCGTAACCTGGATATTACCGATACCCGAGAGAAACTGCAGGGTTACGCGAAGACCGGCCTGTTGTCCGCTTCTTCCGGTAATGGGCTTCCGCAGGTTGAAAACCTGGATAACCTGGCCAAGAAATAAGATCTTCACAGAGGCCGGTTAACCGGCCTTTATTATTTTTGTATCTAAAAAAGATTGCCAACTCCCCACTTTTTTCATCCAAAAAGCACGTTTGAGTCTATTTTACCTATTCGCATCCTCTTTTGTGCATTACCATGTCTACTATAATTCTGACGGAAGAAATCGTCATTTTTCATGAGGATCTCTATGCACATTTCGCCACCCATCCGCCCTCAGGAGGCAATTAACCGACTCCTTGAGGCACTTGAACCTTACGCAACACCTGTCAACGCGGTTCCCAGAAAAAAGATTAACTGGCACTACAAAGGCAAACAGCAGCTCTGGCTTTTCAAAGAAGGCGAGATTTCGATGCTTCGCGGCTCTGACGGTTTGCTGATGATTACTGTCTATGAAGGGCACATTTTTGGCGTGGCTGAAATTTTGCAGCCGATGCGTGGACATGTTCTGCGCACAGAAGCCGAATCTTCACTTTCACGTATTGATGCAGACGAAGCACTCCACATTTTCCGTGAACTAAACCTCTGGGAAGATGTCACAGCTCTACTGGCATACCACACTGCGTTTCTTGCGTATCGTGATGCACTGGTTTTACAGCAAAGAACCTATGGCGTTATTCGCAATCACCTAATGGAAATGATTCTTCTTCCTGAGGATATGCGAATGAGGATTTCAATCCTCGATTATATACAAGACAGGACGCATCTCTCTCGCAGCAGCATTTTGAACGTGTTATCGGCGCTTAAGAAAGGAAAATACATTCAATTTATTCGCGGCGGATATTTGCAGCATATTGAATCCCTGCCAGAGAAGTTCTAGCCTTACATGAACCTTCAGCCAAACAAATAATAGCCGAAGGTTTATTTACATTTCAAAACATCCGCAAACCCTTCGACAATAAATCGCCTAAAATCCATCCAAGATTTAAAAATAAACCTCTTAGAATTAACGCAAAACATAAATCGTATATATCTTAGCGGCCTACTCTATTCATCAACTTTTAAGTTTTTGACTTCAAAAAAGGATTAAGGTTCAAAATGAAAAAGACGCTTGTCGCTCTGATTGTTTTAAACGCATGTGCAGTTTCTTCCGCATTCGCAGCGGGTAACGCAAATACTTGGTACGCTGGTGCTAAATTCGGTTGGTCTCATTATGCTGACGTCAGCGGTAACAAAAACTTCAACGAAAACCTGAATGCGTCCAATGATTTCAACGTTGATCACGACAACGTCGGTGGCGGTGTGTTCGGTGGCTACCAGATCACCAACTGGCTGGCAGTTGAAGGTGGTTACGACTACCTGGGCAACATGCAGTTCAACGGTAACAACGGCGTAAATGGCGCTAAAATGAAGAGCCAGGGTCTGCAACTGTCTCTGAAAACCAGCTACGCTCTGACTGATGATTGGGACCTGTACGGTCGTTTCGGTGCGATGGGTTACCGTGCTGAGACCGACGTTGCTGGTAAGAACAAATTCGAAACTGGCGTGCGTCCACTGGTTGCTGCTGGTACCGAATATGCCTTCACCAAAAACTGGGCTGGTCGTCTGGAATACCAGTGGGTTAGCAACGTTGGTAACTCTAACCAGATCGGTCTGAGCTCTGACATCCATTCCGTTACTGCTGGCGTCGTATATCGCTTCGGTCAGAACGACGACGTAGCACCAGTCGTTGCTCCAGTAGCTGCGCCAGAAGTGAAAACCTTCAACCTGAAGTCTGACGTGATGTTCGGTTACGATTCCGCCACACTGACTGACGAAGGCAAAGCGGCAATCGACCAGCTGTATAACTCTCCAGAAATGCAGGCTGCAAAAGATAAAAACACCACCGTAATCGGCTACAGCGACCGTACTGGTCAGGCTGAATACAACCAGCAGCTCTCTGCACGTCGTGCACAGGCCGTTGCTGACCAGCTGGTAGCTGATGGCATGCCTGCTGCAAACATTCAGACCGAAGGCCGTGGCGCTAGCGATTCTGTAACCGGTAACTCTTGTGACAACCAGTCCGGCAATGCGCTGATCAACTGCCTGTCCCCAGATCGCCGTGTAGTAGTACAGATCACCGGTCAGTAAGCTTAAATCGCGATAGCAAACACTTGATTTATTTGCCCGATCATACGTATCGGGCTTTTTTACATCTGAAGGATCACCAATGCGTATGTTTAAACTAAAAACGGCGTTGCTGGTTGCCGCACTCGGCACCGCTGCGGCTGCCAATGCATCTGTCAATATCCACGGCGAAGCCGGGGCTGAATTTACTGATCTGTCCGCCAGTTTCGGCGCGAACGATCCCGGCCTGACCTTCAATGGCAATTGGGCTCACAGCGACGACGATGGCGATGTTGCAGGTTTGGGTATGGGTTTCAACGTACCATTGGGTCCTGTGCTATTTACCGTTGGCGGTAAAGCGCTCTACCTGAACCCGAAAGATGGTGATGAAGGTTATGCTGTCGCAGTCGGCGGCGGCGCGCAGGTTCCTCTGGGCGACTTCATCACCGTGTTTGGTGACTACTACTACTCCCCAGATTCACTCTCAAGTGGCGTGGATGACTACATGGAAGCAAACGCGGGCGTACGTGTGCGCGTGATTAAATCGGTAAGTATTGAGGGCGGCTACCGTTATATGGATATGGCCGGCAAGAATGGACACCGTGACAATAAATTAGCTGACGGCGCCTATGCCGGTGTGAACTTCAGCTTCTAAATGATTTCAGAGATTGCCGGCAAACGGCAATCTCCAGTTCCTTCGCCTTTTCAGGCGGTGCCGCTCAACGGCTTCAACATATCATTGATGGCTTTCAATCCCGCGACATTCCCTTCTTTACGATAGGTTTCATTCATCGCAGAAATTTGTTCCAGTTTAGATAACGCCGCAAATACCCGATGAGCATCACTGTGAGTATCCAAAACTTCAGATGGACTTACATCATCGCCCATATTGGATTTCAGTGTGTACTGCAACTCACTCAGTCGCGTCGCGTTTTCTTTATAACAATTATTCACAGCGGTAGTGTCAACTGCCGGATTATTTTGTGCATGGATGACAGGCACCGGCATGTCCTGTATTTCTTTTACAGACGTTAAAGAGGACGAACTGCTGCATGCGGTCAGCATTAATATTCCCGTCAGGGCCACGATTCTGGATATATTCACGACGTCTTCGTTCCTGCAGTTGATGTAAAAATAGACGAAGCCGACTTTAGCTATTATTGGAAGAACCCAACAGGAGAGATTTGTTTATAAAAAAACAAAGGAAGTGAAAAAGGACAAAAACAAAAAAAGACGTCTTTCGACGTCTTTTTTCTGGAATATTGGTACCGAGGATGGGACTCGAACCCACAAGCCCGTTAGGGCACTACCACCTCAAGGTAGCGTGTCTACCAATTCCACCACCTCGGTACTGAAATACTTAGTGCGGGATATCGCTGCTCGGCTGTGCCGGTGCTGCTGGCTGAGTCTGCTCCGATTTAGGTGCAGTCAGGTTATCCCACTCGCTTCCTTTGTTGGTCTTATTGGTATTGAGGTTACCCAGTACCAGACTGATGATGAAGAACAGCGTCGCCAGAACTCCGGTCATGCGGGTCATGAAATTACCAGAACCACTTGAACCAAACAGTGTAGCGGATGCGCCTGCTCCGAAGGAGGCTCCCATATCAGCGCCTTTACCCTGCTGCAGCATGATCAGACCAACGAGGCCAATCGCAACAAGAAGGAAAACGACCAGAAGAGCTTCGTACATAATCAACCTGTTCCTTGCGGTATTACCGCATACCAATTTGCTTCAACCAAAAGCGGGACGTTTTAATGTTTCCCACTGAAGCGGGTGTGAATACTAACCAAAGCGAATCGGCTTCGCAAGGGCAATTTTGATGCATTGTATCAAGTGCAGAAAAAAACAGCAAAAACCGATCGTCTGCTCAACAAAAAGGCGACAATAGCCGCCTTTTTAGGCAGTTAACGCGGATTAAACAGCTTTAACCGCATCGGCAATGCGATGGGCAAATGCATTAACCTGCGCGTCATCTTCACCTTCAACCATCACGCGAATCAGTGGTTCAGTGCCTGACTTACGCAGCAGGACACGACCACGGCTGCCCAGCGCTGCTTCCACTTCTGCCGTTACGCTTTTCACGCTGTCGTGTTCCAGTGGGTTTACGCCGCCATCACTATAGCGGACGTTGACCAGTACCTGCGGGAACATCTTCATACCACTGCACAAATCCTGCAGGGTCAGGTGATTACGCGCAATCGCCGCCACAACCTGCAACGCCGCCACGATACCGTCACCGGTGGTGGTTTTGTCCAGCAGGATAACGTGACCGGAGTTTTCCGCCCCGATGCGCCAGCCTTTTTCCTGCATTTTTTCCAGTACGTAGCGATCACCCACTTTCGCGCGGGTAAACGGAATGCCCAGCTGTTTGAGCGCCACTTCCAGACCCATGTTGCTCATCAGCGTCCCGACCGCGCCACCACGTAGCTGGCCCTGACGCAGCCCTTCACGGGCGATGATGTATAGGATCTGATCGCCATCGACTTTATTGCCTTCATGGTCAACCATAATCACACGGTCACCATCGCCGTCAAAAGCGATGCCAAGATGGGCTTTTTCTGCCAGCACGCGGGCCTGCAGCGCACGAACGTCGGTGGCACCGACCTCTTCATTGATGTTCAAGCCGTTCGGTTCGCAGCCGATGGTGATCACCTGCGCGCCAAGCTCACGGAATACGTTCGGCGCGATGTGGTAGGTTGCGCCGTTGGCACAATCGACAACAATTTTTAGCTCGTTAAGGCGCAGTTCATTCGGGAAGGTTGCCTTACAAAACTCAATGTAACGACCAGCGGCATCAACGATCCGGCTGGCTTTACCCAATTCTGCGGAGTCAACGCAGGTGAGTTCTTTTTCCAGCTCAGCTTCAATCGCTTCTTCTACGGAATCCGGCAGCTTGGTGCCGTCGATTGTGAAGAATTTGATACCGTTGTCGTAGTAAGGATTATGGGACGCAGAAATGACAATCCCTGCTTCGGCCCGGAACGTGCGGGTCAGGTACGCCACTGCTGGAGTTGGCATGGGACCGGTAAAGGATGCTGAAAGGCCTGCCGCGGCAAGACCAGCTTCGAGCGCAGATTCCAGCATGTAGCCTGAAATACGGGTATCTTTGCCAATGATGACCTTGCGTGAGCCGTGGCGAGCCAGCACTTTACCGGCAGCAAAACCGAGCTTCAGAACGAAATCAGGGGTGATCGGAGCATCGCCCACGCGACCGCGAATGCCGTCGGTACCAAAATATTTACGGTTACTCATAGTATTTTTTTTCCCTTGCAGACAGAGTGGCTTCTACCACCCGCATCGCTTCAACTGTCTCTTTCACATCGTGAACGCGAATAATTTTCGCCCCCTGCATCGCGGCAATCACTGCACAGGCCAGGCTGCCATTCAGGCGCTCTGACGGTCCGACATTCAGCAATTGGCCAATCATCACTTTTCGAGACATTCCTACCAACAACGGCAGGCCATAATGATGAAGCTCTGATAAGCGAGCAAGAAGCGTGTAATTGTGGGTGAGATTTTTACCGAAACCGAATCCCGGGTCGAGCAGCAATTTGTTTTTTGTGATACCAGCAGCCTCACAGCGTGCGATATGCTCAATAAAGAAGCGATTCACGTCGGCAAACACGTCATCATACTTCGGCGCTTCCTGCATGGTTTTCGGCTCACCTTGCATGTGCATCAGACTGATGGGCAAACCCGTTTCCGCGGCGGCCTCGAGGGCACCGGGCTCGGTCAGTGAGCGGATATCATTAATGATATGCGCCCCGACGCGGGCCGACTCGCGAATCACTTCGGGCTTTGAGGTATCTACTGAAATCCACACTTCAAAACGCTGTGCAATCGCTTCTATCACCGGGATAACGCGGGACAACTCTTCGTCAACGCTCACCTCTGCCGCACCTGGGCGAGTCGATTCGCCGCCCACATCGATAATCGTCGCACCGGCGTTAATCATCAGATTGGCGTGTTTTACCGCCTCGACCAATGTGTTGTGCGTCCCGCCGTCAGAAAATGAGTCTGGGGTAACGTTCAGGATGCCCATCACGTGCGGATAAGCGAGATCGAGTGTGGTGCCCTGGGCGAAGAGTTTCATGAAGAATCCCTGGTATTGTGAGTGTTAGCAAAATAAAAAAACCCCGGAGCAGTCGCCCCAGGGTTTTCAGTTACAGCAGCGTCATTAACAACGAATAACTTATTTGTCGTCCAGCTGCTCTGACATGGTGTTACCCGGGTTCGGCGTACGCGGTTCATCGACCGGACGCGGAGCACGCGGGGTGCCATTATTGTCAGAATTGTTGCTGCTACCGTTGCTGTCTTCCCAACCCGCAGGTGGGCGAACATCACGGCGTGACATCAGATCATCAATCTGCGGCGCATCGATGGTTTCATACTTCATCAACGCGTCTTTCATGGTGTGCAGAATGTCCATGTTCTCATTCAGCAGCTGGCGAGCACGAGCATAGTTACGCTCAATCAACAGCTTAACTTCCTGATCGATGATACGAGCCGTTTCATCGGACATGTGTTTCGCTTTCGCCACTGAGCGGCCCAAGAACACTTCACCCTCTTCTTCCGCGTACAGCAGCGGACCGAGTTTTTCAGAGAAGCCCCATTGGGTCACCATGTTACGGGCGATGGAGGTCGCAACTTTAATATCGTTGGACGCACCGGTCGACACATGTTCTGCGCCATAAATAATTTCTTCAGCCAGACGACCACCGTACAGCGTAGAGATTTGACTCTCCAGCTTCTGACGGCTGGCGCTGATGGCGTCGCCTTCAGGCAGGAAGAACGTCACACCTAATGCACGACCACGCGGGATAATCGTCACTTTATGGACCGGATCGTGTTCCGGAACCAGGCGACCGATAATAGCGTGACCGGCTTCATGGTATGCCGTGGACTCTTTCTGCGCTTCAGTCATCACCATGGAGCGACGTTCCGCACCCATCATGATCTTGTCTTTCGCTTTCTCGAACTCAACCATCGATACGACACGCTTGTTACCGCGAGCGGCAAACAGAGCGGCTTCGTTGACGAGGTTAGCAAGATCTGCACCGGAGAAGCCAGGTGTACCACGCGCGATGATTGCCGCGTCGATATCAGGCGCCAGCGGTACGCGACGCATATGCACTTTCAGGATTTGCTCACGACCACGTACGTCTGGCAGACCAACAACAACCTGACGGTCAAAACGGCCTGGACGCAGCAGCGCTGGGTCAAGTACGTCTGGACGGTTCGTTGCTGCGATAACGATAATGCCTTCATTACCTTCAAAGCCATCCATCTCAACCAGCATCTGGTTCAGCGTCTGCTCACGTTCATCATGACCACCGCCCAGACCTGCGCCACGCTGGCGACCTACGGCGTCGATTTCATCGATGAAGATGATGCACGGTGCGGCTTTTTTAGCCTGCTCGAACATGTCACGCACACGAGATGCACCGACACCCACGAACATTTCTACAAAGTCAGAACCTGAAATTGTGAAGAAAGGCACTTTCGCTTCACCGGCGATGGCTTTCGCCAGCAGCGTTTTACCGGTACCCGGCGGGCCCACCATCAGAACGCCTTTTGGAATTTTACCGCCCAGTTTCTGGAAACGGCTTGGCTCACGCAGGTATTCAACCAGTTCGGCCACTTCCTCTTTCGCTTCGTCACAACCTGCAACGTCAGCAAAAGTGGTCTTGATCTGATCTTCCGTTAGCATGCGCGCTTTGCTTTTACCAAACGACATGGCGCCTTTACCGCCGCCGCCCTGCATCTGTCGCATGAAGAAGATCCAGACACCAATCAGCAGAAGCATTGGGAACCAGGAAATGAAGATTGAAGCCAGCAGGCTTGGTTCTTCAGGCGGTTCGCCCACTACTTTCACGTTCTTGGTTAGCAGGTTATCAAGCAGTTTAGGATCGTTAACCGGAATGTAAGTCGTGTAACGGTTACTATCTTTCTTGGTAACGTTGATCTCACGTCCGTTGATACGCGCTTCGCGAACCTGGTCCTGATTGACCTCTTGCAGGAAGGTAGAGTAATCCACCTTACGGCCATTTGACTCGCTGGGCCCAAAGCTCTGGAATACTGACATCAGTACGACTGCGATGACCAGCCAGAGTATTAGGTTTTTCGCCATGTCACTCAAGGGATTAACCTCTTATTACAACTGTGTTAATAACAGCGTCAGGTTACTATACATCCGACACATTTCAAACCGCCACCGAAGCGGCAAAGGCTTAAAACGGTCGGGTTATGGTTTTCGCCCGGTCGCTACAATGTACACTTCACGCGAACGTGCACGCGAAGAGTCCGGCTTACGAACTTTAACTTTCGTAAACAGGGAGCGAATTTCCTTAAGGTACTCCTCGAAACCTTCGCCCTGAAACACCTTCACTAAAAAACTACCGCCCGGTGCCAATACATCACGACACATCTCAAGCGCCAGTTCTACCAGATACATGGCACGGGGAATATCCACCGCTGGTGTTCCGCACATGTTTGGAGCCATATCGGACATGACAACCTGGACTTTACTGTCACCTACACGTTCAAGTAATGCTTTCATGACTAATTCATCACGAAAATCGCCTTGAAGGAAGTCCACACCAACAATTGGATCCATCGGTAAAAGATCGCAAGCGATGATGCGGCCGCTACCCCCGATCTGTGTCACTGCATACTGTGACCATCCGCCGGGCGCTGCACCGAGATCGACAACGGTCATTCCCGGCTTAAAAAGTTTGTCACTTTGCTGTATTTCATCAAGTTTAAACCAGGCACGGGAACGTAACCCCTTTTTCTGTGCCTGAAGAACATATTTATCGCTAAAGTGTTCCTGGAGCCAACGGCTGGAGCTGGCAGAACGCTTTTTACCTGTCATTTAACATTCCCATCGGGGCAGACCATCATAGTCGGCTGCATAAATTTTAACGGCCGATTTGGCGATAGTTGAGAGATGGCGGTAGAATGAACCGTTTTCAATCCCAACGTAAGCAAAAATATACGATGAATCTGAGTACTAAACAAAAACAGCACCTGAAAGGTCTGGCACATCCGCTCAAGCCGGTAGTTATGCTTGGCAACAATGGTTTGACCGAAGGGGTACTGGCCGAGATCGAACAAGCATTGAACCACCACGAACTCATCAAGGTAAAAATCGCCTCGGAAGATCGCGAGACTAAAGTCCTTATCGTGGAAGCTATCGTTCGCGAAACCGGCGCCTGTAATGTACAGGTCATCGGTAAAATGCTGGTTCTGTACCGCCCAACAGCAGAGCGTAAAATCTCGCTGCCACGTTAAGAGTAACCTGAATTGAACACATTTGATGTGTAAAACGAGGGGTTTCCGCGGGCAGGTGAGCAAAATGCCACGCTCTTAACGTTGATAAAAGGCCGCTATGCGGCCTTTTTCTTATCTTTACATTGTGTCAACAAGGGGATTACAGGTAATCCACTTTGATAATTTCGTATTCCACTTCGCCGCCAGGCGTTTGGATAGTCACCACATCGTCTGGCTCTTTGCCAATCAGGCCACGGGCGATTGGGGAATTTACGGAGATGAGGTTCTGCTTAAAATCAGCTTCGTCATCACCGACAATGCGCCAGCTCGTCTCTTCGTCGTTATCCAGATTCAACACCTGTACCGTCGCACCAAAAATGACGCGGCCAGTTTTCGGCATTTTGCTGATATCGATAACCTGAGCGTTCGAGAGTTTCGCTTCAATATCTTTGATGCGACCTTCGCAGAAGCCCTGCTGCTCACGAGCGGCGTGGTATTCCGCGTTCTCTTTCAGATCGCCATGCTCACGAGCATCGGCAATCGCCGCAATGATTTCAGGGCGACGAACGGATTTCAGGTACTCCAGTTCTTCGCGCAGTTTTTCGGCACCACGTAAGGTCATCGGAATAGCTTGCATGAGTTATACCTCTTTCATCATTCTTTCAGGCACAGCAAGCGCTGCAGCCCTGCACTTCCTTCCGCATCCCATCAGGGAGCCAGAAGTTAAGCAAAAAGAAAACTGACCCGGAACAAAAATTCCAGGCCAGCGGCAATTTTTCTGTTTGATGCGTATTTTACCCTGAAGTTCACCATGGGTCATCGTTTACTTTACAGGGCGTTGCGCCGTAGTATGGCGTTTTGATTCCAGGTTGTTAGCGCGAGATTATGCGATTTTCCAGATTTATCATCGGATTGACCACCAGTTTAGCCTTTAGCGTCCAGGCCGCGAACGTAGACGAGTATGTCACCCAGCTCCCGGCGGGTGCCAATCTGGCCCTTATGGTTCAGAAAATCGGCGCTAAGGCACCTGACATAGACTATCACAGCCAGCAAATGGCGTTGCCGGCAAGTACCCAGAAAGTGATCACCGCCCTGGCGGCATTGCTACAGCTGGGCCCCGATTTTCGCTTTACCACTACGCTGGAAAGTAAGGGTAGCGTCGATAATGGAATTTTGAAGGGTGACCTTGTTGCGCGATTTGGCGGCGATCCGACGCTAAAACGTCAGGATATTCGCAATATGGTTGCCGTACTGAAAAAATCAGGCGTGCAGCAAATCGACGGCAATGTGCTGATCGACACCTCCATTTTCGCCAGCCACGACAAAGCGCCAGGCTGGCCATGGAACGATTTAACACAGTGTTTCAGCGCACCGCCTGCCGCTGCAATTATTGACCGCAACTGCTTCTCAGTTTCGCTTTATAGCGCGCAAAAGCCCGGTGATTTAGCGTTCATTCGCGTCGCATCCTACTATCCGGTCACTATGTTCAGCCAGGTACGCACCTTACAGCGCGGCTCAGGCGAAGCGCAGTATTGCGAACTGGACGTCGTTCCGGGCGATTTGAACCGCTTTACGCTCACCGGCTGCCTGCCACAACGTGCGGATCCGTTACCGCTAGCCTTTGCCATTCAGGACGGCGCCAGCTACGCAGGAGCGATTATCAAAGATGAGCTGAAGCAAGCGGGTATCACTTATACCGGCACGCTGCTGCGCCAGACGCTGACCAACGAGCCAGGGACCGTTATTGCCAGTAAACAGTCTGCCCCGCTGCACGATTTACTGAAAATCATGCTGAAAAAATCAGACAACATGATTGCTGATACCGTCTTCCGTTCCATTGGTCATGCTCGTTTCGGCGTGCCAGGAACCTGGCGTGCCGGTTCCGATGCCGTGCGTCAGATCCTACGCCAGCAGGCGGGTATCGATTTAGGTAACACGATTATTGCCGATGGCTCCGGCCTGTCACGTCATAACCTGATTGCGCCTGCCACCATGATGCAAGTACTGCAATACATCGCGCAGCATGATACCGAACTCAATTTCATCTCTATGCTACCGCTGGCGGGCTATGACGGCTCTCTGCAGTATCGTGCGGGTCTGCATCAGGCGGGCGTAGACGGAAAGGTCTCGGCGAAGACGGGCTCATTGCAGGGCGTGTATAACCTCGCAGGCTTCATTACCACCGCCAGCGGCCAACGCATGGCGTTTGTACAGTATCTGTCAGGTTATGCAGTAGAACCGGCCGATCAGCGTAACCGTCGAATCCCGCTGGTTCGCTTCGAAAGCCGGTTGTACAAAGACATTTATCAGAACAACTAGAAACGACAAAGGCTCCCAATGGGAGCCTTTAGCATGAGGTGTAGCGACTTATTTCTGGTAAATGAATTCTACGCCTTCTTCATCGTCTTCATCCCAGTCGTCCCAATCTTCATCGTCTTCGACTTCAGTCTCTTCGAGCTGCTGACGATGATAATCATCCCACATAAACTCGACTTTCTCTGGCTGCTTCTCTTCTTCGGCTTTCGCTACCGGGTTTTCAATGATGAAGGTCATCACGTCCCAGCAAAGATCTTTCACGCCCTGCTGGCTGGCAGCAGAAATCAGGTAGAACTTATCTTCCCAACCCAGCGCTTCAGCGATCGCTTTGGCTTTCTCTTCCGCTGCGTCTTTGTCCATCAGATCGATTTTGTTGAACACTAACCAGCGTGGTTTTGCAGCCAGCTTCTCGCTGTATTTTTCCAGTTCGCCAACGATGATGCGTGCGTTTTCAACCGGATCGGAACCATCAATCGGCTCGAGGTCGATGAGATGCAGCAGAACGCGGCAGCGCTCGAGGTGTTTGAGGAAGCGAATCCCTAAACCTGCACCTTCCGCAGCACCTTCAATCAGGCCCGGAATATCGGCAACAACGAAGCTTTTCTCGTTATCCATACGCACGACGCCGAGGCTTGGCACCAGAGTAGTAAACGGATAGTCAGCCACTTTCGGCTTCGCCGCAGAAACAGCACGGATGAAGGTTGATTTACCGGCATTCGGCATACCCAGCATCCCGACATCAGCCAGCAGCATCAGCTCCAGCTGCAGGTCGCGTTTGTCGCCCGGCGTACCCATTGTCTTCTGACGCGGGGAACGGTTAACGGAGGATTTGAAGCGGGTGTTACCCAGACCGTGCCAGCCGCCTTTACCCACCATCAGACGCTGACCGTGAGTGGTCATGTCGCCCATGGTTTCGCCAGTGCCCTGATCGATAACACGCGTACCAACCGGCACTTTGACAGTGACGTCTTTACCACGTTTACCAGTACAGTCACGGCTCTGGCCATTCTGTCCACGCTCGGCGCGGAAAGCTTTCTCAAAGCGATAGTCGATCAGGGTGTTAAGGTTCTCATCCGCTTCCAGCCAGACATCACCACCGTCTCCACCGTCGCCGCCATCTGGGCCGCCACGTGGAATATATTTTTCACGGCGGAAGCTGACGCAACCGTTGCCGCCATCCCCTGCCACAACCAGAATCGTTGCTTCATCAACAAACTTCATTTTACTCTCCGTAAATCATTCGCCTGAGCGGGGTAGCGTTACAACCGCTTCACGCTTACGCCACCGTCCCCATAGACGATGGCCAATGGCGGAATACATCGCGCCCGCAACCACGACAAACGCACCGAGATAACCTATAAGGTTCAGCATCGGTCTGGCGAAGAAATCGGGCCAGGCTATTGATAATAAATCTGAAAACAACAGCGTGAACAGGGGAGTCAGCGTAATTAACGCGCTCACCTGTGCCGCCTGCCAGCGCGCCATGGCTTCTGCCAGCGCACCGTAACCCACCAGGGTGTTTAGCCCGCAGAAAATCAGGCAGGCAAACTGCCATTCGCTCAGCTGGGAAATTACGCCCGGCTTCGCCAACGGCAGCAATGCTATCGTACATAAAGTGTACAACAAAAACAGGATCTGCTGTGAGGCCAGTCGTCGCAATAATACTTTTTGTGCGACGCCATAACTCACCCAGACCGTTGCTGCCCCAACGCCAAAAATGACGCCCCAGGTGTAATCCGTCAGGCGAGTAAAGATTTCTACCAGACTGGTGTTAAAGAACATCACCAGACCGCAGAGCAGCATTATCGCACCAACCACCTGTGTCCCGCGCATCTTCTCTTTGAGGATAACGACGCTGGCAATCATCATGCCTACGGGCGACAGCTGTCCTATCACCTGCGAAGCGGTAGGACTTAAATACTGCAGGGAAGAACTGAACAGAATAAAGTTTCCGAACAACCCACCGGTGGCAATGGCGAGCAGCACCAGCCAGCGTGGCTTACGAAAAAGCTGCAGCGGTGGCAGCTTGCCTTTTATGGCGAGAATCGAGCCAAGGCCGATACTTGCCATCAGAAAGCGGTAGAACACGATAGTCGGAGGCTCCATCACCTCCAGCACCTGCTTCATTGCAATTGGCAACGCACCCCAACATATTGCGGTGGTGAGCGCCAAAAGGATACCAATGCCCGCCTGCTGTTTCATGCCCGTTTATCCCTGTACGAAATTTACCGGACTTCTAATGTAAAAAGCCCCGCAACACGTTGCGGGGCTTTCATCCGTCACCGGACCGAAAAACTTACTCAGCAACGATGCTGATGTATTTACGGTTGTTCGGGCCTTTAACTTCGAATTTCACTTTACCGTCTGCTTTAGCAAACAGAGTGTGGTCACGGCCACAACCAACGTTGTTACCAGCGTGGAATTTAGTACCACGTTGACGAACGATGATGCTACCTGCCAGAACTGCTTCGCCGCCAAAGCGTTTTACGCCCAGACGTTTAGCTTCTGAATCGCGACCATTTCGAGTTGAGCCGCCAGCCTTTTTATGTGCCATTTAATCTACTCCTCAGGTCTTAGGCGCTGATGCCAGTAATTTTCACATCAGTGAACCACTGACGATGGCCTTGCTGCTTACGGTAGTGCTTACGACGACGAAACTTAACAATCTTAATTTTCTCGCCACGACCGTGTGCAACAACTTCAGCTTTGATTACGCCGCCATCAACGAAAGGAACGCCGATTTTGACTTCTTCACCGTTTGCGATCATCAGCACTTCAGCGAACTCAACAGCTTCGCCGGTTGCGATGTCCAGCTTTTCCAGGCGAATGGTCTGACCTTCGCTTACTCGGTGTTGTTTACCACCACTTTGGAAAACCGCGTACATATAAAACTCCGCTTCCGCGCACATCTTCGTGTGATTCAGAGTGCGCTATAAATATTCACAATAGGGCGCGAATATTACGCAAAAGGTGAGCCTTTGACAAGTGGGATCATCAATCAATGCAGAAAAAAAACACAACGCACACGGTGACGTTTATCTGCGTCGTTTTTTCAGTACAATCAGGGCTACAATAATAACCCAGACTCTTCGTTATCCCTTATGGATAAGCGGTAAACAGGACATAAAGCCCGGCTTTTGCGATGAATTTAGAAAAAATCAATGAGTTAACCGCGCAAGATATGGCGGGTGTCAATGCGGCAATCCTTGAGCAACTCGATTCTGACGTCCAACTGATCAATCAGTTAGGGTATTACATCGTCAGCGGAGGCGGAAAACGCATTCGTCCAATGATCGCGGTACTGGCAGCGCGAGCTGTCGGCTATCAGGGGAACGCTCACGTCACAATCGCAGCGCTAATTGAGTTTATTCACACGGCGACGTTGCTGCATGACGACGTGGTGGATGAATCCGACATGCGCCGAGGCAAAGCCACGGCCAACGCCGCATTTGGTAACGCAGCCAGCGTGTTGGTAGGCGACTTTATCTATACTCGCGCGTTCCAGATGATGACCAGTTTGGGGTCGCTCAAAATTCTTGAGGTGATGTCCTCGGCGGTAAACGTCATTGCGGAAGGTGAAGTTCTGCAGTTGATGAACGTCAACGACCCGGACATCACTGAAGAAAACTACATGCGCGTGATTTACAGCAAAACGGCGCGCCTGTTCGAAGCGGCTTCACAGTGCTCTGGCCTGCTGGCTGGCTGTTCTGATGAGCAGGAAAAAGGTCTTCAGGATTACGGGCGCTACCTTGGCACCGCCTTCCAGTTGATTGACGATCTCCTCGACTACAGCGCCGACGGTGAAACGCTTGGTAAGAACGTGGGCGACGACCTAAACGAAGGCAAACCGACGCTGCCTCTGCTGCATGCCATGCGTAACGGTACACCGGAACAGGCGGCGATGATTCGCCAGGCCATTGAGGATGGCAACGGTCGGCATTTACTGGAACCCGTTCTCGACGCGATGGCTGCCTGTGGATCGCTGGAATGGACCCGTCAACGTGCCGAAGAAGAAGCCGATAAAGCCATCCAGTCTCTGCAATGCCTGCCTGATACTCCATGGCGCGAAGCCCTTATCGCCCTCGCCCATATTGCTGTTCAGCGCGACCACTGATCGCTTTCCCGCGCACCGCGCGGGAAAGCTCTAACAAACACATCCCCTGCCCTACCATCTTGATTTTTTCCGAATATTACTTTCTCTTACTTGAACTTTTTAGAACTTAACCACTTTCGGCGTTATAGTAAGCCCGCCACCAGGCGAAGGTGGTTTGTTTATCAACAGGGAGAAAGTATGGATAAATTTATCGACTGGCATCCTGCAGATATCATTGCCGGATTGCGCAAACAAGGAACATCACTGGCAGCAGAGTCTCGTAAAAACGGACTTAGCTCGTCGACGCTGGCAAATGCCCTCACCCGGCCCTGGCCAAAGGGGGAAGTCATCATTGCGGCGGCGTTAGGCACCGAACCGTGGATTATCTGGCCTTCGCGCTACCACGATAGAATCACACATGAATTTATCGACAGAACGCAGCAGATAAGACAGCCGAAGAATAAGTAAAACCGATAAGCACCCCCGCGTCGTGCTGACGAGGGGATGCCTTAGCAGGAAGCGAAATTATTCGCCTTTGATACGTTCGATGGTCGCGCCCAGCCCACGAAGTTTATCTTCGATACGCTCGTAACCACGGTCAATGTGGTAAATACGCTCCACGATAGTAGTACCTTCCGCGATGCAACCCGCCAGCACGAGGCTTGCAGACGCACGCAGATCGGTCGCCATCACTTGTGCGCCGGACAGTTTCTCAACGCCGTGACAAATCGCCGTGTTGCTTTCGATTTCAGCATGCGCGCCCATACGGATCAGTTCCGGCAGGTGCATGAAGCGGTTTTCGAAAATGGTTTCGGTCACAACACCGGTACCTTCAGCCACCAGGTTCAGCAGCGTGAACTGGGCCTGCATGTCCGTCGGGAAGCCCGGATGCGGCGCAGTACGCACGTTTACGGCCTTCGGACGTTTACCGTGCATATCGAGGCTAACCCAGTCTTCACCGACTTCAATATCCGCCCCGGCTTCACGCAGTTTTGCCAGTACCGCATCCAGCGTATCTGGCTGTGCGTCGCGACAAACAATTTTTCCGCCTGAAATGGCCGCAGCCACGAGGAAGGTGCCAGTTTCAATACGGTCAGGCAGAACGCTGTAAACGCCGCCACCCAGACGCTTAACGCCTTCGATGGTGATGCGATCGCTACCCTGGCCGGTGATTTTCGCACCCAACGCATTGAGGAAATTGGCGGTATCAACGATTTCCGGCTCACGCGCGGCGTTCTCGATGATCGTCGTGCCTTCAGCAAGCGTTGCGGCACTCATGATGGTCACAGTCGCGCCAACGCTCACTTTGTCCATCACGATGTGTGCGCCTTTAAGACGACCGTTTACAGATGCTTTGACGTAACCTTCTTCCAGTTTGATCTCTGCACCCAGCTGCTCAAGGCCGGTAATATGCAGGTCAACAGGACGTGCACCGATAGCGCAGCCGCCAGGCAAAGAAACCTGACCCTGACCAAAACGTGCCACCAGCGGACCCAATGCCCAAATAGATGCGCGCATGGTTTTCACCAGCTCGTAAGGGGCGCAGAACACGTTAACGCCGCTGGCATCAATCCACACGGAACCGTTACGCTCAACTTTCGTTCCCAGCTGGCTCAGCAGCTTCATGGTGGTATCGATATCTTTCAGCTGCGGTACGTTTTTAATCTCAACCGGCTCTTCAGCCAACAGTGCTGCGAAAAGGATCGGCAGTGCCGCATTTTTAGCACCGGAGATGCTCACCTCGCCCTGGAGACGTGAAGGCCCCTGTACACGAAATTTATCCATTCGTTCAAATCTCTTTTAAAATTCACCTGTGTAACGGGCGGTTACCCGTTACTTAAAAACCGTTAAGTTTGCGATCACGTGCCCACTCACCTGGGGTATACGCCTTGATCGACAGGGCATGAATGCGGTTATCAGCAATATATTCCATCAGTGGAGCATAGACGGACTGCTGTTTTTTCACCCGACTCATTCCCTCAAACAGTTCGCCCACGGCAATAACCTGAAAGTGACTGCCATCGCCAGAGACGTGGACTTCCTGAAGGGAGAGTGCGTTCATAAGCACTGTCTGAATTTCATGATTTTCCATGGGATAATTTCATCTGATAGTGAAAACAGCCCAACATCTTAGAGGAAAGTGCCGCTGTCTTAAACAAGCAAAAAGCCCCGACGCACAAAACGTAGAGGCTTTTAAGAGTAATACATTGAATAATTTAGGGGATCAGATCGGGCGGCAGATTATAAAGTTGAACAAGGGTGTTCATCTTTTCGCTTTTCCCTACGATGCTGACCGCAGAACCCTGCTGGCGAACCTGTGCGACCAGATGCATCAGCAGCGCCACGCCGGCCGTATCCACGCGGGTTATCTTGCTCAGGTCAATGGTATCGACACCTTGCATCACCTCTTTGCGCGCGTCCCACAGGGGAACCAGAAAATCCTGATCTAATTCTCCCTGCAATAACAGTCGTCCACCTTCACGCGTCCAGCGCAATGAGTCGGCCATTATTTTTTCTGTTCCAGCGTAATCGGCTGTTTAGAAATCGCCTTCAGCTGCGCGGTCAGACCATCGATACCTTTGGTACGCAGCAGATCGCTCCACTCATTTTGTTTGGTGGTGATCATGCTGACGCCTTCGGCAATCATATCAAACGCCTGCCAGTTGCCCGTTTGGGTATTTTTACGCCACTGGAAGTCGAGGCGAACCGGTGGACGACCGTTCGGGTCAACGATAGTGACGCGAATAGGCAGAATGGTGGCATCACCCAGTGATTTCTCTGGGGCAATCTGATAGGTCTGGCCGTGGTACATCGCCAGCGCCTGGCCGTATGCTTGCTTCAAGTACTCATGGAATGCAGCAAAGTAAGCTTCACGCTGTGCCGGGGTTGCATCACGATAGTAGCGGCCTAAAACCAGCGCACCCGCGTATTTCACCTGCACATACGGCAGCAACTCCTGATCAACAATCTGACGCAGATAGTCAGGATTGGAATGAATCTGCGACTGTTCATTTTTGAGGCGGGTAAAGGTTTTTTGAGCCGCCTCGTTCATCAGGGTATACGGGTTGGACTGATCCGCCGCCGTGGCCGCCGTCAGTGGGGCAATGACCAGCATGGCAACCATAAGTAAGCGTTTAAACATGGGTTAATTCTCCTGAGATTAGTGCGTCGTTGCAGCAGGCGCCGTAGCGTCAGTATGGTCTTCCGCCGGGCTTTGCGCTTCGTCTGAATTCTTATTTTCCCCGCCTTTGTTGCTATAGAGGAACTGACCAATCAGGTCCTCCAGCACCAGCGCAGATTTCGTATCCTGGATCGTGCTGCCTTCTTTAAGCATCGCGGTGCCCATTTCCGGGTCATCAAATCCGACGTTCAGCGCGAGATACTGCTCGCCCAGCAGACCGGAGGTGCGGATGGCCAACGAACTGGTATCCGGGATCTGGTTGTACTGCTCTTCGATATCCAGCGTCACACGCGGAAGATAGGTCTTCGGATCCAGCGTAATATCAGCCACACGGCCAATCACCACCCCGCCGATACGGACCGGAGAGCGGGTTTTCAGGCCACCGATATTATCGAAGGTGGCATAAACCTGGTAGGTCGGCTCCGTGCGTAAAGAGGTGACGTCCGCGGCTTTCAGGCACACGAACAGCCCCGCCAGAAAAGCCACCAGAATGAAAATACCTACCCAGATTTCACTTTTTTTCGTTTGCATGAACTCAATTCCCAAACATCAGTGCAGTCAGCACAAAATCCAGCCCCAGTACCGCCAGCGACGAATGCACCACGGTGCGCGTCGTTGCACGGCTGATCCCTGCGGAAGTGGGGATTGCATCGTAACCATTGAACAATGCAATCCACGTCACCGTAATGGCAAACACCACGCTTTTAATCACGCAGTTCACCAGGTCCGTACGCCAGTCAACGGCGTTTTGCATCGCCGACCAGAAGAAGCCTGCATCAATCCCTTTCCAGCTCACGCCGACAAGCGATCCGCCCCAGATACCGACGGCGACAAATATAATCGTCAGCAGCGGCAGCGAAATGACGCCCGCCCAGAAACGCGGCGCTATGACACGACGCAGCGGGTCGACGGCCATCATTTCCATACTGGAAAGTTGCTCAGTCGCACGCATCAGGCCAATTTCGGCGGTCAGCGCAGAACCGGCGCGTCCGGCAAAGAGCAGTGCGGCCACGACGGGCCCCAGCTCACGCAGCAGCGATAACGCCACCAGCATACCGAGACTGGTTTCCGCACTGTACGTAGTCAGCACCAGATAGCCTTGTAAGCCCAGAACCATCCCAATAAACACGCCCGAGACGAGGATAATCAGCATCGACAGTACGCCTACGCTATAAAGCTGGCGGACTAATAAAGGCGCATGCTTACGGAACTCGGGCTTGCCAACCACCGCATTGAACAACATTAACCCGGCACGTCCGAAGGTCGAGATCGTCTTAATCCCTCGATGCCCGAGCGCAGCCAGTGCATTTAACAGCATGAGCAACTAACTCCCTGTTCCGAATAAATCGTGATGATAATCGCCCGCCGGATAGCGGAACGGCACCGGGCCGTCTGCAATGCCGTCCAGAAACTGGCGCACGCGCGGGTCGCTGTTTTCCTGTAGCGACTGCGCACTACCGTGAGCGACAATTTTTCGGTCCGCCACGATATACGCGTAGTCGGCGATACTCAGCACTTCAGGGACGTCGTGCGAAACCACGACGCAGGTGACACCCAGCGAACTGTTGAGCTCAGAAATCAGCTTAACCAGTACGCCCATAGTGATGGGATCCTGGCCCACGAAGGGCTCATCGAACATGATCAAATCCGGCTCGAGGGCTATTGCACGCGCCAGTGCAGCACGGCGTGCCATTCCGCCAGAGAGTTCAGAAGGCATCAGTTTAGCAGCCCCGCGCAAACCCACCGCTTCCAGTTTCATCATCACCGTGCTTTTCAGCAGCGGCGCAGGCAGGCGCGTATGTTCACGCAGTGGGTAGGCAACGTTATCGAAAACGTTCATATCGGTGAACAGCGCCCCCGACTGAAACAGCATGCTCATGCGCTTACGCACTGTGTACAGCCGCGAGCGAGACATCGTTGGCACATCTTCGCCATCGAACAGGATCTCACCGCTTTCAGGCGGGATTTGGCCGCCAATCAAACGAAGTAACGTGGTTTTGCCGATCCCTGACGGTCCCATGATGGCCGTTATTTTACCGCGTGGTACCGACAGAGAGATGTTGTCGAAGATACTTCGGGAGCCACGCGTGAAGCTCACGCCGCGAACATCGACTAAATTATCCAGTGTCTGGTTCATAGGTTTATCCCTGGAAAAACCTCTTCAGATTAAGCATGGCGCGATTTGACGCCCTTAACCCATCATTTTTACAGAATCTTACCTGCCTGAGTTAGCGAAAGCAGGCATTTGTTTTACTTTTTCAACGCATAAAGTCAAAATTAAGAATTCGTCCGCGCCATGCAGGTGGTGCAAAGCGGCTGGCGATTATACCTGAAGAAAGGACTTTAGATGCTTTTAGCGACGGCTCTGTTAATAATTGGTTTACTCTTGGTGGTCTACAGTGCCGATCGTCTCGTTTTTGCCGCCTCGATTCTATGCCGCAGCATGAACATCCCTCCGCTGATTATTGGCATGACCGTCGTCAGCGTGGGCACCTCGCTTCCAGAGATAATTGTATCCGTAACCGCATCTTTTCACGGGCAAATAGATCTCGCCATTGGCACCGCGATCGGCTCAAACATCATTAATATTTTGTTGATCCTGGGCCTGGCTGCATTACTGCATTCGTTTACCGTCCATTCCGATATCCTGCGTCGGGAATTGCCGCTAATGTTAGTCGTAAGCCTACTTGCGGGCTTTGTGCTGTATGATGGGCAGTTAACACGGGTAGATGGCTTATTTCTGTTCGCACTGGCTGTGCTGTGGCTGTTTTATATTGTTAAAATCGCCCGCTTGGCGGAACGGCAGGGAAATGACAGCCTGACCCGTGAACAATTGGCAGAGTTGCCCCGCGAAGGAACGTTGCCCGTCGCCTGTTTATGGCTCGGGGTCGCCTTAATCATTATGCCAATGGCCACGCGCATGGTGGTGGATAACGCCACCGTGTTGGCGAACTACTTCGCGATGAGCGAACTGACCATCGGCCTGACGGTGATTGCCATTGGCACCAGTCTGCCAGAGCTTGCTACAGCGATCGCCGGGGCACGTAAAGGAGAGGACGATATCGCCATTGGCAATATCATAGGCTCCAACATTTTCAATATCGCCATCGTGATGGGTATTCCTGCGCTGGTCGCGCCGGGACCGTTTAATCCGCTGGCGTTTAGTCGTGATTACGGTGTGATGGTGCTGGTCAGCATGATTTTTGCCCTGCTGTGCTGGCGCCGTAAACCACAAATTGGCAAAGGTGCCGGGGCAATACTGACCGGGTGCTTTCTTGTTTGGCTGGCGTTCCTTTGGTGGGGCACGCCGTTTTTCGCAGAGTGAATCGGGATAACATTATGTCGCAAATAGATTTGCAGCCGGGTTTTGACTTTCAGCAGGCAGGCCTCGACGTGCTGGAGATTGAACGTGAAGGTCTGGCGCAGCTCGATCAGTTTATCAATCAGGATTTTGCCCTCGCCTGCGAAAAAATAGCCTACTGCGGCGGTAAAGTCGTGGTGATGGGCATGGGAAAATCCGGACATATTGGACGCAAAATGGCGGCAACGTTTGCCAGCACTGGCACGCCGTCGTTCTTTGTTCATCCGGGTGAAGCCGCACACGGCGACCTCGGTATGGTCTCGCCGCAGGATGTGGTCATCGCGTTATCCAACTCCGGTGAGTCTAACGAAATTCTGGCGCTGATCCCGGTGCTCAAACGTCTGCATGTGCCGCTCATCTGCATCACCAGCCGCCCGGAAAGCAGCATGGGCAAGGCTGCGGATATCCATCTATGCGTCAGCGTGCCAAAAGAAGCGTGTCCGTTGGGACTCGCGCCCACGTCGAGCACCACCGCGGCCTTGGTCATGGGCGATGCGCTGGCGGTTGCGCTGCTTAAAGCGCGTGGCTTTACTGCCGAAGATTTTGCCCTTTCGCATCCGGGTGGTGCGCTGGGCCGTAAACTGCTGCTGCGCGTGAACGATATCATGCACACCGGCAATGAAATCCCGCACGTCAGTCCTGATGCCTCCCTGCGCGATGCGCTGCTGGAAATCACACGCAAAAACCTGGGTCTGACGGTTATCTGCGACGACCAGATGAAAATCGAAGGCATTTTCACCGATGGTGACTTGCGCCGGGTGTTTGATATGGGCGTTGACGTTCGCGAAATGAGCATCGCGGATGTGATGACCCGCGGCGGCATTCGTGTCCGTCCAGGGATTCTGGCCGTTGATGCACTGAATCTAATGCAGTCTCGTCATATCACCTGCGTCATGGTTGCCGATGGCGACCATCTGCTGGGTGTGATACATATGCATGATCTCCTGCGCGCTGGCGTAGTGTAAGTAAGGAAAAAACAATGAGTAATGCTGGCGCGTCGGTAACGACCTGCTATGGACCCGTCAGTTCATCGGTCATGGAGAAAGCGCAGAAAATTCGGCTGCTGATCCTTGATGTAGACGGCGTGCTGTCTGATGGACTGATATACATGGGTAATAACGGCGAAGAACTGAAAGCCTTCAACGTGCGCGATGGCTACGGCATTCGCTGCGCGCTGACGTCAGGCATAGAAGTTGCAATCATCACCGGACGAAAAGCTAAACTGGTAGAAGACCGCTGCAAAACGCTAGGAATTACACACCTGTGGCAAGGACAGTCCGATAAGCTGATTGCATATCGTGAATTACTGGAAACTCTGTCCCTGCGTCCGGATGAAGTCGCCTACGTCGGTGATGACCTCATCGACTGGCCGGTGATGGCCGACGTGGGTCTGAGTGTTGCCGTGGCAGATGCCCATCCTCTGCTGCCCCCTCGCGCGGATTATGTCACCCGGATCGACGGCGGACGCGGTGCGGTACGAGAAGTGTGCGATTTATTGCTGCTGGCTCAGGGCAAGCTGGATGAAGCCAAAGGGCAATCAATATGAGTAAAACCAGACGTTGGGTTATCATTCTGCTTTCGCTGCTGGCGCTGGTGCTTATCGGCTTCAATCTGGTGGATAAAGACGCCCCAGGCCCAGCGGTCGTCAACAATAACGACCCAACTTATAAAAGTGAGCATACCGACTCCGTGGTCTACAACCCTGAAGGGTCGTTGACCTACCGCTTGATTTCAGAGCATGTCGAGTATTTCTCCGAGCAGGCCGTTTCGTGGTTCACCCGACCGGTGCTGACCACTTTTGATGTGAATAAAGTGCCGACCTGGTCTATTAAGGCTGACAAGGCCAAACTGACCAATGATCGTATGCTGTATTTGTACGGTCACGTTGAGATCAACGCCCTGACGGACGACTCTCAACTGCGCAAAGTTACGACGGATAACGCCATTGTGAATCTGGTGACTCAGGACGTGAGTTCAGACGATTTGGTGACGTTGTACGGTACAACATTTAATTCCAGCGGCCTCAAAATGCGCGGCAATTTACGCAGCAAAAACGCCGAGCTGATTGAAAAGGTGAGAACCTCCTATGAAATTCAGAAATAATAAATTCAGCTTTAAGCTTGCCCTTGCCAGCGTGTTGCTGGCTTCCAGCCTGCCTGCGCTGGCCTTAACGGGTGATACCGATCAGCCGATCCACATTGAATCCGATCAGCAGTCTCTGGACATGCAGGGGAACGTCGCGACGTTTACCGGCAACGTTATCGTCACGCAGGGCACCATCAAAATTAATGCCGACAAAGTGGTGGTTACTCGCCCGGCCGGTGTTAAAGGCAAAGAGACAATGGACGGCTACGGTAATCCGGCCACGTTTTACCAGATGCAGGACAACGGCAAACCGGTTAACGGCCATGCGTCGAAAATGCACTATGAAGTGGCTAACGATCTTGTCGTGCTGACCGGCAATGCGTATCTCGAGCAGGTCGACAGCAACATTAAAGGCGACAAGATTACCTATCTGGTGAAAGAGCAGAAAATGCAGGCGTATAGCGAAAAAGGGAAACGCGTGACGACGGTTCTGGTGCCATCGCAGCTGCAGGATAAGAGCAACAATACCAAACCGGCTCAGCCTAAAAAGAGTAACTAATACGTTATGGCAACTTTAACAGCAAAGAATCTTGCGAAAGCCTATAAGGGACGTCGGGTCGTTGAAGACGTTAGCCTGACGGTAAATTCCGGCGAAATCGTCGGCCTGCTTGGCCCGAACGGTGCGGGTAAAACCACCACGTTCTACATGGTGGTCGGCATTGTGTCCCGCGATGCGGGCAACATCATCATTGATGATGACGATATCAGTATGCTGCCACTGCATGCCCGTGCCCGTCGCGGTATTGGCTATCTGCCGCAGGAAGCGTCCATTTTCCGCCGTCTGAGCGTGTTTGATAACCTGATGGCGGTGCTACAAATCCGAGACGATTTGAGCAACGAGCAGCGTGTAGACCGTGCAAACGAGCTGATGGAAGAGTTTCACATTGAGCATCTGCGCGACAACCTTGGCCAGGCACTCTCCGGTGGTGAACGCCGTCGTGTCGAAATCGCCCGTGCACTTGCAGCAAATCCTAAATTTATTCTGCTGGATGAACCTTTTGCGGGCGTTGACCCGATTTCGGTTATCGACATCAAGCGAATTATCGAACACCTGCGCGACAGCGGCCTCGGCGTGCTGATTACGGACCATAACGTTCGCGAAACGTTAGCGGTCTGTGAACGTGCTTATATCGTGAGTCAGGGGCATCTGATTGCTCACGGTACACCGGAACAAATCCTCCAGGACGAGCATGTTAAGCGCGTGTATCTTGGGGAAGACTTCAGACTCTGATAGGGTAGTGAATACAGACATTCTGGCCGGAGAAATTTGCCCTGATTATGAAGCAAGGTTTGCAATTAAGGCTCAGCCAACAGCTCGCCATGACGCCGCAACTGCAACAGGCCATTCGTCTGTTGCAGCTTTCTACGCTCGAGCTGCAACAGGAACTTCAGCAAGCGCTGGAGAGTAATCCCCTGCTTGAGCAAACCGACCTTCACGAGGAAGTGGATTCACAAGAAGAAACTGACAAAGACGAATTTGATACCGTTGATGCTCTCGAGCAGAAAGAAATGCCTGATGAGCTACCGCTCGATGCCAGCTGGGATGAAATGTATACCGCAGGCACGCCGTCCGGTACCGGCACTGATTATCAGGATGACGAACTGCCGGTCTACCAGGGCGAAACGACGCAGTCACTTCAGGACTATCTGATGTGGCAAGTGGGGCTGACGCCGTTTTCTGACACCGACCGCGCAATCGCCACGTCGATCGTGAACGCGGTTGACGACACCGGTTATCTCACCGCGTCGTTGGAAGAGATCCTCGAAAGCATCGGCGATGAAGAACTCGATCTTGATGAGGTCGAAGCGGTTCTGAAACGCATCCAGCGTTTTGATCCGATCGGCGTGGCCGCGAAAGACCTGCGCGACTGCTTGTTGATCCAGCTCTCCCAGTTTGCCAAAGAAACGCCATGGCTGACGGAAGCCAAAACGATTATCAGCGATCATCTCTCCCTGCTGGCCAATCATGATTTCCGCTCCCTGATGCGCGTCACTCGCCTCAAAGAAGATGTGCTGAAAGAAGCCGTGTCGTTGATTCAGTCTCTGGATCCGCGTCCGGGCCAGTCGATTCAGACCGGCGAACCGGAATACGTCATCCCCGATGTGCTGGTGCGTAAAATCAGCGGCCGTTGGGCGGTTGAACTCAATTCCGACAGTATCCCGCGCCTGCAAATCAATCAGCATTACGCCGGTATGTGCAGCACTACGCGCAACGATGCTGACAGCCAATTTATTCGCAGCAATCTGCAGGAAGCTAAATGGCTGATTAAAAGCCTGGAAAGCCGCAATGACACGTTGCTGCGGGTGAGTCGCTGCATCGTTGAACAGCAGCAGGCGTTCTTTGATCAAGGCGAAGAGTTCATGAAGCCGATGGTCCTGGCCGATATTGCCCAGGCCGTCGAAATGCATGAATCAACGATTTCACGCGTGACCACGCAAAAATATCTGCACAGCCCACGGGGCATTTTTGAGCTTAAGTATTTCTTCTCCAGCCATGTGAATACCGAAGGCGGCGGCGAGGCGTCGTCCACGGCTATTCGCGCACTGGTGAAGAAGTTAGTTGCCGCGGAAAATCCCGCGAAACCACTGAGTGACAGTAAGCTGACTACCATGCTGTCCGAACAGGGTATCATGGTGGCACGCCGCACCGTTGCAAAGTACCGAGAGTCTTTATCCATCCCGCCGTCGAACCAGCGCAAACAGCTGGTCTGACACAACCGATAAGGAAGACACTATGCAGCTCAATATCACAGGACACAATGTCGAAATCACTGACGCACTGCGTGAATTTTTGAACACCAAATTCGCGAAGCTCGAGCAGTTTTTCGAACGGATCAATCAGGTCTATATTGTGTTAAAAGTGGAAAAGGTGACTCATATCTCGGATGCCACCCTGCATGTTAACGGGGGCGAAATTCATGCCAGTGCGGAAGGGCAGGATATGTATGCCGCAATCGACGGTCTTATCGATAAGCTTGCAAGACAGCTGAACAAACATAAAGATAAACTGAAACAACACTAATTGTCCGGGCGTACGCCTGACCCGGTTGTTCGGGTTGGGCGGCACGCAGGTGAAATTATGATGAACAATGATTCCGCTCTGCAATTGAGCAATGTCCTTAACCAGGAATGTACCCGCAGTGCAGTTCACTGCCAGAGTAAAAAGCGTGCGCTGGAAATCATCAGCGAACTGGCCGCAAAACAGCTTGGCTTACCGTCGCAGGTGGTATTCGAAGCTATTCTGACCCGTGAAAAGATGGGCAGTACCGGTATCGGCAACGGCATCGCCATTCCTCACGGCAAGCTGGAAGAAGATACGCTGCGTGCCGTCGGCGTTTTCGTGCAGCTCGAAACACCGATCGCCTTTGATGCCATTGATAACCAGCCGGTTGATCTGCTGTTCGCTCTGCTGGTGCCGGCCGATCAGACCAAAACGCATTTGCACACCCTGTCCCTGGTGGCGAAGCGTTTGGCAGACAAAACGATCTGCCGCCGGTTGCGGAACGCACAGAGCGATCAGGAGCTGTATGAAATTATCACCAGCGACGATAACGGTGATGAAGATGCCTAACGGTAACTCGGTTGTCGTAAGGAGAAACGACTGATGGTACTGATGATTGTCAGCGGACGCTCGGGCTCAGGTAAATCTGTCGCCCTACGTGCGCTGGAAGACATGGGCTTTTATTGCGTGGATAACCTGCCCGTCGTGCTGTTGCCCGAACTGGCGAAAAGCCTTGCTGACCGACAAATTTCTGCCGCCGTCAGCATCGATGTGCGTAACATGCCGGAATCTCCGGAGATTTTTGAACAGGCAATGGACAATTTGCCTGATGCATTCTCTCCGCAGCTGTTGTTCCTTGATGCCGATCGCAACACGCTGATTCGCCGATACAGCGATACTCGCCGACTGCACCCTCTTTCCAGCAAAAATCTGTCACTGGAAAGCGCAATCGATCAGGAAAGTGATTTACTGGAACCGTTGCGTTCCCGCGCTGACTTGATTGTCGACACCTCAGAAATGTCAGTGCATGAATTGGCTGAAATGCTGCGTACGCGCCTGCTTGGCAAGCGTGAACGCGAGCTGACGATGGTGTTTGAATCCTTCGGCTTTAAGCACGGGATCCCTATCGATGCCGATTACGTGTTCGACGTGCGTTTCCTGCCAAACCCGCACTGGGACCCGAAACTGCGCCCGATGACCGGCCTCGATAAACCGGTTGCCGCGTTCCTCGATCGTCACACAGAAGTTCACAATTTTATCTATCAGACCCGCAGCTATCTTGAGCTATGGTTACCTATGCTGGAAACCAACAACCGCAGCTATCTGACGGTCGCGATTGGTTGTACTGGCGGTAAACATCGTTCGGTGTACATTGCCGAACAGCTGGCTGACTACTTCCGTTCGCGCGGAAAGAACGTTCAGTCTCGTCATCGGACGCTGGAAAAACGGAAAACATGAGCGTAAAGCACACGGTTGAAATCACCAATAAGCTGGGAATGCACGCCCGCCCGGCGATGAAGCTGTTTGAGCTGGTACAGAATTATGATGCCGAAGTGTGGTTGCGAAATGACGAAGGTACCGAAGCTGAAGCCAGCAGTGTTATCGCGTTACTGATGCTGGATTCTGCCAAAGGCCGACAGATTGAAATCGAAGCCAGTGGTCCGCAGGAAACTGAAGCCCTGGCGGCGGTGATCGCGCTGTTTAACGCCGGGTTCGATGAAGATTAGTCCGCGTTTACGCTGATTGTCTGACGCCCTCTCCCGCAGGAGAGGGCAAAATCTTTAATACAGTTTATTTTCCCGCATAAACCCTTCCCCACCGAGCTGACGCATCTGGCGTAAGATCCACGCCTGACGGCTACGAACATACCCTGATGGCGCATCGGCGCGAAAACGAATCGGATTTGGCAGTACCGCCGCAAGCAACGCGGCTTCCGACATCGTCAATTTGCTGGCAGGTTTATGGAAATAGCGCTGCGAAGCCGATTCGACGCCAAATATCCCGTCACCAAACTCGGCAATATTCAGGTAAACAGTCAGGATGCGTTTTTTGCTCCAGACGGTTTCGATGCCTACCGTCAAACCCGCTTCCAGACCTTTACGCAGCCAGCTTCTGCCATCCCACAGGAACAGATTTTTCGCGGTCTGCTGCGACAATGTGGAGGCGCCACGAATTCGGCTTTCATTCTGCTCGTTATGGGCCAACGCTTTCTCAATGGCTGATACATCGAATCCCCAATGGTCCGGGAATTTCTGGTCTTCCGCCGCGATGACCGCGAGTCCCATCCACGGCGTCATTTCATCCATGCTGACCCAGTCAGAATGGGCCAGATAGTGAAAGTTACCGCTCAACATTTCCCCGAGCTGACGCTCCACCATCACCGCTGAAAACGGCACCGGCAGCACGCTAAAAATCGCGATGCCCCCGCCCCAAAATACGGCGAGTGTAACCACCACCCGTAGCAGAAAGCGCTTTATCCAGGCCAACGGCGAACGACGCTGGCTCATGCGCACAGCACCATTACACGGGCCACCAACTTCTCAATGCCTGTTGCCGCGTCAGCGATATTCTGCGCCAGCATATAGGCCGGCGTGGTCACGACTTTGTGTTCTTCATCCACCACGATATCGTCTACCGGGCACGGCACATGTTCGGCGCCCATCGCTTCCAACACTTCTGCGGTATCGATATCGGTGCCGATAGTAATGCGTAGAGGGAAATCAAAGATCTTCGGCAGCATCGCCGGGGCAACGCACATAAAGCCGAGCGGTTTACCCGCCTGATGCAGCGCCAGCGTCAGCGCTTTTAAATCCGCATCGACCACGCACTCACTGCCCTGGGAAGCAAAGTTGCTCAGATTTTTTGCCGCGCCAAATCCACCGGGCACAATCAGCGCATCAAGCTCATCGGCACGCGCACTCGCTAACGGCTGAATGTCACCGCGCGTGATGCGCGCCGCTTCCAGCAGAACGTTGCGTTCGCCCGCCATTGATTCACCAGCCAAATGGTTGATCACATCTGACTGGCGTTTATCCGGCGCAAAACAGACCGCCTGCGCGCCATTACGAGCAATCGCCAACAGCGTGATGACCGCTTCATGAATTTCGCTGCCGTCATATACGCCACAGCCGCTCAGCACTACGCCAATTTTTTTCATCCTGCGTTCCTTTTTGCAACCGCATGAAGCCCATCAGTTATTTTGATTTAACCGCCATGCTTCACACATTTTACTGATTTACGTAACAAATAATTTAAGTTTTGCTATCTTAATGAACGTGCAGCCCAAATTCTCAGGCCGCGTCTGTTCAACACTCTTAAAACTATCGAGGCGCAGCCACGTTTTCCCTGGTGTTGGCGCAGTATTCGCGCACCCCGGCTTGACCGGGGTCATTTTTTATCGGCTGGCAACCCATGCTTTCAGGGTAGCAACATCCTGCTGCCACTCCGTTTTCATCTCTTCGACCCATTCACCCACGTTATCCCACCACGCAGGAAGATCCGGAGATTGAATCTGCTGCCCAAGCTGCTGAATATGACGTAAACCAATCGAGCCTGCGGCGCCTTTGATTTTATGCCCTTCTTCAACAATGCCTTTCTGATCGCGCGCGGTCAGGTTTGACTCCAGCACCGCCAGATATCCCGGCATCATCTTCTCGAACACCGCCAGACCGTCGGTGATGAGCTGCGGGCCCACCAGCTCGATGTACTGCTGGAGCATATCGGTATCCAGTACGCTGCTTGATTTGTTGCTGTCGGTCGTGGTCACGCTGCTTTCCTCGTCGTCAGGGGTATCCCAGAATTTTTGGATAATCGCGGTTAATGCCGGAACGGCCAGCGGCTTGCTCAGCACGTCGTCCATTCCCGCATCCAGATACTCTTTTTTGTCCTTCAGCACATTGGCGGTCAACGCCACCAACGGCGGCAGCTCGTCGGCGTGATAACGCTGTTTCAGCTCGCGGGAGATATCCAGGCCGGTCATGTCAGGCAGCTGAATATCCAGCAGCACCAAATCGTAATCAGAAGGCGAGAACATCTCCAGCGCCTCTTTGCCTGTCATCGCCACGTCCACGCTGTTGCCGAGTTTCTCCAGCACCGAGCGCGCCACAATCACGTTCAGCTCAATGTCTTCCACCAGTAGCACGTGCAGAGCAGGCAGCGGCATATCATCGTCAGCCAGGGTGTCTTCCACTTCTTCCGCGATTGCAGGCGCGTGCACGGTTAACGTGAAGGTTGAGCCGCTACCCGGCTGGCTGGAAACGGTGATATCACCGCCCATGCTCTTCGCCAGACGACGCGAAACCGCCAGACCAATGCCGGTGCCGGTCGCCGGTTTTCCGCCCTGGCTGTCTTTCACCTGATAATACATCGCGAAGATTTTGTCCTGCTCTTCCTGCGGGATGCCAATCCCGGAGTCTTCCACTTCGAAGCGCAGCATGTCGCCTGCATCGTAGCGTATGCGAACCGACACGTTACCCTTCTGGGTAAATTTGACCGCGTTGCTGATCAGATTCCACAGGATCTGACGCAGGCGGGTGCCATCGGTGATGACTTTATGCGGCAATGGCAGCGTCGGGTCCATCACAAAACGCAGCCCTTTTTGCTGCGCCTGCAGGCCCGACAGGTTTTCCAGGTCGGCCAGGAAACCGGTGAAATCGATAGGCTGGTTATCCAGTTGAACTTTACGCCGCTCCATCTTATCCATGTCGATAATATCGTTGAAGATATTACCCAGCGTGACCGCCGAAACGTGGATGGTTTTCAGGTATTTTTCCTGCTCAGACGTTAAATCGGTATCCAGCAGAATACGGCTCAGACCGACGATGCCATTGAGCGGCGTGCGCAGCTCGTGGCTGATGGTAGAAATAAAGGTGGTCTTATCGCGGCTGGCGCGCTCAAGGGCGTCCTGATAGCGCTTACGTTCGGTAATATCGCGGCCAAAGCCCATCAGACCGTGGCGCTTCCCAACGCGGTCGTAATACGGCACTTTGCGGATTTCGAAGCAGGCTTTGCGGCCATCGGGATAATCCAGCCACTGTTCGTAGGTCAACGACACGTTGTGGCGGAATACTTTCTCATCGGTTTCAAGGACTTTGGCAGCGGCTTCCGGGGAGTACACGTCGAGAGGCTTGAGATTCACCAACTGCTTTTCGCTTTTACCGGTCAACAACTCCATTGCACGGTTACAGCCGGAAAATTCTTTATCTTCGTTGCGGTAAAACACCAGGTCCGGCGAGGCATCAAGGAACGAACGCAGGAACGACGACTGCTGCTCAAGCTGAATTTGCGTCTGTTCGCGCTCTTTCATTTCGATTTTCAGTTGTTCCAGGGTGGTCTGGCGCTCGGCCTCCGCCTTTTCACGATCGGTGATTTCCTGATTAAGCTGCGCAATATTGTCTTTCAACTGCACATTCAGCTTCAGGTCGCGGTCGCGCATCTCTTCCAGCTTTTGGACCAGCCGCGTAAGACGCTGGCGAGATTCTTCCAGTTGCTCAACCACCACCGAGAGAAAATATACCGCCCAGGGCGTGATCAACAGTCCAAAGAAAATAGAGCGGATAACGTCAATACTCTCGACCTGGCCGTGCAGCACCATGGTTACCGCCATCTGTACCACGATGGCTAACACCACCAGCGCCAGCGCCAGCAGCAGCGAGAAGCGTACCAGGCCGAGCTTCATCATCAGGTCGACATAGTACTGCGCAAGCATTCGGATTTGCTTCATAGGGATTTCCTTCACCACAACGTCGCTCAATAATACCCAATTCTGAGCAACGCGTTGAAGGTTGTGCGAAAAATGCGGTGAGAATAGGGATTATGCGTCGAGGAACGGGATATAAGGCCGGCCAAGCGCGGAGCCCTGCACGCCATGTTCGTTAAGATAGCGATCCAGCTCCAGCATTCCCGTCCAGCGGTTCTCACACCACAGCGGGGCCAGCAGCGTCGGGCGACGTGCGTTGGCGGAAATGCGGTGATAGACAATCTCCGGCGGCGTATGGCGGATCATTTCACCCGCGGTCAGCGTGTATTCATCCAGCTCAATGCCTTTCAGCCGGCCCGCTTCCCAGGCTTTCGCCATGATGCTCCCGGTCACGATATGTAATGGATGCAGTTTGATGCCATCGGCGCCGGTCTCGATCACTTTTTCAAGCGTCTGCATACACTCCGACTGCCCTTCGCCCGGCAGTCCGACAATCAAATGCGTACACACTTTCAGTCCGCGTTCGCGGGCCAGACGCGTGGTGGCATGGTAACAGGCAAAATCATGCCCACGATTGATGCGATGCAGGGTTTTATCCTGCGCACTCTGCAATCCGAGTTCGAGCCACACTTCGTAGCCCTTATCTTTATATTCACAGAGTAAATCAAGCACCGCCTCAGGCACACAATCCGGGCGCGTGCCCACGCATAATCCGACGATATTTGCCTGACTGACCGCCTGCTGATACATCGACCGCAGCACCTGCACCTCCGCAAAAGTGCTGGTATAGGCCTGAAAATACGCGAGATAGCGTTTCGCCCGGTTCACCCGTTGCGCCTGGTGCGCCAGCTGATCTGCAATGGAGCTGTGCTGCTGCGCCTCATCGGCAAACGACGCGACATTACAGAAGGTGCAGCCGCCGCGGCCAATAGTGCCATCGCGGTTCGGGCAGCTAAAACCCCCATGCAGGGTCAGCTTATGCACCTTTTCGCCATGGCGATGCATAAGATCCCCACCAAACATATTGACTAATTTCTGTAACTGCATAATCTGATAGACCGCACCTTTCGAAGAGGTGCAAAGCCTGCCATTTTTAGACACTTTCGGCGCTGACCTGGATCAAACGCTCCGGACATGTCACACCTATTGCATAATCAATCAAGATAACTGCAATTTCATTCACCACTCCGGTGATTACTTTTCCTTATGTTGAACCCCGTTTTTTCACTATTACCCTGCCAGATGAAAAACAGTGGCATCAGGGGGATTCACGCCCCACGGCAGACGATTATTCTGCGATAAAAAAGCCACTCAGCACAGATCTGCCATAATAGCGCTTTCATATAGTGAGAGAGATCACATTCAGCAGCCGGTTCGCTGAGGGTAAATGCATTGTCAAAACATGCAAATAGCGATAACAATCATATAGTTAACCTTGCTATAGCACATTTTTGTATAAATAAGATTGCCATTTGACCTGTGTGCGGATTCCCGATAACTTGAGAATCCGCTGGAAGCTTTCTCGATGAGCAGTCTGCTCATCATATTTATGCAGTAATTGAGATTCCCTCTGAAGCAAGTCCGCAATACTTGTTTACCGATGCGAAAGGATTTTGAGAGGGCGAATGCGTGGCCTGTGCCCCGCCGCCTTGCTCTTTCTACGCCTGCGCGCAAGGGTCCAGAGTGTGTCTCGTAGAGCCTGGGGAGGTTCACTGATATGTTGTACGATAAATCCCTTGAGAGGGATAACTGTGGTTTCGGCCTGATCGCCCACATAGAAGGCGAACCTAGCCACAAGGTAGTGCGTACCGCCATTCACGCACTGGCCCGCATGCAGCACCGTGGTGCGATCCTCGCCGATGGTAAAACCGGTGACGGTTGTGGCCTGCTGCTGCAAAAACCCGATCGTTTCTTCCGCCTCGTGGCTGAAGAGCGCGGCTGGCGCTTAGCTAAAAACTACGCGGTCGGAATGCTGTTCTTGAATAAAGACGTCGAGCTCGCTGCGGCTTCGCGTCGTGTGGTTGAAGAAGAACTTCAGCGTGAAACCCTGTCCATTGTCGGCTGGCGCGACGTGCCAACCAACGAAGGGGTGCTCGGTGAAATCGCCCTCTCCTCGCTGCCTCGTATCGAACAAATTTTTGTAAACGCTCCGGCTGGCTGGCGTCCGCGTGATATGGAACGCCGTCTGTTCATCGCCCGCCGTCGTATTGAAAAGCGTCTTCAGGAAGACAAAGACTTCTACATCTGTAGCCTGTCAAACCTGGTTAACATCTATAAAGGTCTGTGTATGCCGGCGGATTTGCCGCGCTTCTACCTGGACCTGGCGGACCTGCGTCTGGAATCGGCCATTTGCCTGTTCCACCAGCGCTTCTCCACCAACACCGTGCCGCGCTGGCCGCTGGCACAGCCGTTCCGCTATTTGGCACACAACGGCGAAATCAACACCATTACCGGTAACCGCCAGTGGGCGCGCGCCCGTACCTATAAATTCCAGACCCCGCTGATCCCGGATTTGCATGATGCCGCGCCGTTCGTGAACGAAACCGGCTCTGACTCCAGCTCGATGGACAACATGCTTGAACTGCTGTTGGCTGGCGGGATGGATATCGTGCGTGCCATGCGTCTGCTTGTTCCGCCTGCCTGGCAGAACAACCCGGATATGGACCCGGATCTGCGTGCGTTCTTCGACTTCAACTCCATGCACATGGAGCCATGGGACGGCCCGGCGGGCATCGTGATGTCCGATGGTCGTTACGCTGCCTGTAACCTCGACCGTAACGGTCTGCGCCCGGCACGCTACGTCATCACCAAAGACAAGCTCATCACCTGCGCCTCTGAAGTCGGGATTTGGGATTACCAGCCAGATGAAGTGGTGGAAAAAGGCCGCGTTGGACCTGGCGAGCTGATGGTTATCGACACCCGTGCGGGCCGCATTCTGCACTCCGCTGAAACCGATCACGACCTGAAAATCCGTCATCCTTACAAAGAGTGGATGGAGAAAAACGTCCGCCGTCTGGTGCCGTTCGAAGAGTTGCCCGATTCCGACGTCGGCAGCCGCGAGCTGGACGATGATATGCTCGCCAGCTACCAGAAGCAGTTTAACTACAGCGCGGAAGAGCTGGACTCGGTTATCCGCGTGCTCGGTGAAAACGGCCAGGAAGCGGTCGGCTCAATGGGCGACGATACCCCATTTGCCGTGCTCTCCAGCCAGCCGCGTATCATTTACGACTACTTCCGCCAGCAGTTTGCGCAGGTGACCAACCCGCCAATCGATCCGCTGCGTGAAGCGCACGTGATGTCGCTCGCCACCAGCATCGGCCGTGAAATGAACGTCTTCTGCGAAGCGGAAGGCCAGGCACACCGCCTGAGCTTCAAATCTCCGATTCTGCTGTACTCCGATTTCAAACAGCTGACCACGCTGACGGAAGATCACTACCGGGCCGACACGCTGGACATCACGTACGACGTGACCGAAACAAACCTGGAAGCGACCGTCAACGCGCTGTGCGATAAAGCAGAGCAGATGGTGCGCAACGGTACCGTGCTGCTGGTACTGTCCGATCGTAACATCGCTAAAAACCGTCTGCCGGTTCCGGCACCGATGGCCGTGGGCGCGATCCAGACTCGCCTGGTGGATAAGAGCCTGCGTTGCGATGCCAACATCATCGTTGAAACCGCCAGTGCCCGTGACCCGCACCACTTTGCCGTGCTGCTGGGCTTCGGCGCGACCGCGATTTACCCGTATCTCGCCTACGAAACGCTGGCGAAGCTGGTCGACAGCAAAGCCATCGAAAAAGATTACCGCCACGTGATGCTGAACTACCGGAACGGTATCAACAAAGGCCTGTACAAAATCATGTCCAAAATGGGCATTTCGACCATCGCGTCTTATCGTTGTTCGAAACTGTTTGAAGCCGTTGGCCTACACGATGACGTGTCAGACCTCTGCTTCCAGGGCGTGGTCAGCCGTATCGGCGGCGCAGGCTTTGAGGACTTCCAGCAGGATCTGCTGAACCTGTCCAAACGTGCCTGGCTGGCGCGCAAGCCGCTCGATCAGGGTGGTTTGCTGAAATACGTTCACGGTGGCGAATATCACGCCTATAACCCGGACGTGGTTCGCACCCTGCAACAAGCGGTACAGACCGGCGAATACAGCGATTATCAGCAGTATTCTAAGCTGGTAAACGAGCGTCCGGCGGCGACGCTGCGTGATTTGCTGGCAATCAATCCGGGTACCGACGCGGTCAGCATCAACGATGTTGAGCCTGCGACCGAACTGTTCAAACGTTTCGACACTGCGGCGATGTCCATCGGCGCCCTGAGCCCGGAAGCCCACGAAGCGCTGGCGGAAGCCATGAACAGCATCGGCGGTAACTCCAACTCCGGTGAAGGCGGCGAAGATCCTGCGCGCTATGGCACCAACAAAGTGTCTCGCATCAAGCAGGTGGCTTCCGGTCGTTTCGGCGTCACACCAGCGTATCTGATGAACGCCGATGTGATTCAGATTAAAGTCGCCCAGGGTGCAAAACCGGGTGAAGGCGGTCAGTTACCGGGTGATAAAGTCACGCCGTACATCGCCAAACTGCGTTATTCCGTGCCGGGTGTGACGCTGATTTCTCCCCCGCCGCACCACGATATCTACTCTATCGAGGATTTGGCGCAGCTGATTTTCGACCTGAAACAGGTCAACCCGAAAGCGATGATTTCCGTGAAGCTGGTTTCCGAGCCAGGCGTGGGCACCATCGCCACCGGCGTGGCGAAAGCCTATGCCGACCTGATTACCATCGCCGGTTATGACGGTGGTACCGGCGCTAGCCCACTTTCCTCTGTGAAATATGCGGGTTGTCCGTGGGAGCTGGGCCTGGTGGAAACACAACAGGCTCTGGTCGCTAACGGTCTGCGTCATAAAATTCGTTTGCAGGTGGACGGCGGTCTGAAGACCGGCCTCGATATCATCAAAGCCGCTATCCTCGGCGCAGAAAGCTTCGGCTTCGGCACCGGCCCAATGGTAGCGCTGGGCTGTAAATACCTGCGTATATGTCACCTGAACAACTGCGCAACGGGCGTGGCAACTCAGGATGAAAAACTGCGTAAGAACCACTATCACGGCCTGCCGTTCAAAGTGACCAACTACTTTGAATTCATCGCCCGCGAAACCCGCGAGCTGATGGCGCAGCTGGGCGTGAAGCGTCTGGTCGACCTGATTGGCCGCACCGACTTGCTCAAAGAGCTGGAGGGCTTCACCGCCAAACAGCAGAAGCTGAACCTGTCAAAACTGCTGGAAACCGCCGAGCCGCATCCGGGCAAAGCGCTGTACTGCACCGAGCACAACCCGCCGTTTGATAATGGCGTGCTGAACGCGCAGCTGTTGCAGCAGGCGAAGCCGTTTGTCGATGAAAAGCAGAGCAAAACGTTCTGGTTTGATATTCGCAACACCGACCGTTCCGTGGGCGCTACGCTGTCGGGCTACATCGCTCAGACGCATGGCGACCAGGGTCTGGCTTCCGACCCGATTAAAGCGCACTTCAGCGGCACCGCAGGCCAGAGCTTCGGCGTATGGAACGCAGGCGGCGTCGAGCTGTACCTGACCGGCGATGCCAACGACTACGTCGGCAAAGGCATGGCAGGCGGCCTGCTGGCCATTCGTCCTCCGGTCGGTTCCGCCTTCCGCAGCCACGAAGCCAGCATCATCGGCAACACCTGTCTGTACGGTGCGACCGGCGGTCGTCTGTACGCTGCGGGCCGTGCAGGTGAACGTTTCGCCGTACGTAACTCCGGGGCAATCACCGTGGTTGAAGGCATCGGCGATAACGGCTGTGAATACATGACCGGCGGTATCGTCTGCGTGCTGGGCAAAACCGGCGTCAACTTTGGCGCAGGCATGACCGGTGGTTTCGCTTACGTGCTGGATGAAGACGGTGATTTCCGCAAACGCGTGAACCCGGAACTGGTGGAAGTGCTGGACGTAGACTCTCTCGCGATTCACGAAGAGCATCTGCGCGGGCTGATTACCGAACATGTACAGCTCACCGGCTCCCAGCGCGGCGAAGAAATTCTGGCTAACTGGCCTGCATTCTCTGCGAAATTCGCCCTGGTTAAACCGAAGTCCAGCGATGTCAAAGCACTGTTGGGTCACCGTAGTCGTAGCGCCGCAGAATTGCGCGTGCAGGCGCAGTAAGGAAAATCGATGAGTCAGAATGTTTATCAGTTTATCGACTTGCAGCGCGTTGATCCGCCAAAGAAACCGCTGAAGATCCGTAAAATTGAATTTGTTGAGATCTACGAGACGTTCTCCGAAGGCCAGGCTAAAGCACAGGCAGACCGCTGCCTGTCCTGCGGCAACCCATACTGTGAGTGGAAATGTCCGGTCCACAACTACATCCCGAACTGGCTGAAGCTCGCCAACGAAGGGCGTATTTTTGAAGCGGCAGAGCTGTCGCATCAGACCAACACCCTGCCAGAAGTGTGCGGCCGCGTGTGCCCGCAGGACCGTCTGTGCGAAGGTTCCTGTACGCTGAATGACGAGTTCGGCGCGGTGACCATCGGCAACATCGAGCGCTATATCAACGATAAAGCGTTCGAAATGGGCTGGCGTCCTGACATGACCGGCGTGAAGCAAACCGACAAACGCGTGGCAATTATCGGCGCAGGTCCGGCTGGCCTGGCCTGTGCCGACGTGCTGACCCGTAACGGTGTGAAAGCCGTGGTCTTCGACCGCCATCCGGAAATCGGCGGCCTGCTGACTTTCGGTATTCCGGCGTTCAAGCTGGAAAAAGAAGTCATGACCCGTCGCCGTGAAATCTTCACCGACATGGGCATTGAGTTCAAACTCAATATCGAAGTGGGCCGTGACATACAAATCGACGATTTGCTGAAAGATTACGATGCGGTGTTCCTCGGCGTCGGCACCTATCAGTCAATGCGTGGTGGACTGGAGAATGAGGATGCGAATGGCGTGTTTGACGCCCTGCCGTTCCTGATTGCCAACACCAAACAGATGATGGGCTTCGGCGAGTCGGCGGAAGAGCCGTACGTGAATATGGAAGGCAAACGCGTGGTGGTTCTGGGCGGGGGTGATACCGCGATGGACTGCGTGCGCACCTCCATTCGCCAGGGCGCAACGCACGTCACCTGTGCTTACCGCCGTGACGAAGAAAACATGCCAGGCTCACGCCGCGAAGTCAAAAACGCGCGTGAAGAAGGCGTGGAATTCCAGTTCAACGTGCAGCCGCTGGGCGTGGAAGTGAACGCTAACGGTAAAGTCAGCGGCGTGAAAATGGCGCGTACCGAAATGGGTGCGCCTGATGCCAAAGGCCGTCGTCGCGCAGAAATCGTGGCCGGTTCCGAGCACGTTGTGCCTGCGGATGCGGTAGTGATGGCGTTCGGTTTCCGTCCTCATAGTATGGAATGGCTGGCCAAACACAGCGTCGAACTGGATTCTCAAGGCCGCGTGATCGCACCAGAAGGCAACGAAAATGCCTTCCAGACCAGCAACCCGAAAATCTTCGCCGGTGGTGATATCGTGCGGGGTTCTGATCTGGTGGTGACCGCCATTGCAGAAGGTCGCAAAGCGGCTGACGGCATCATGAACTACCTGGAAGTGTAATCCGTCAGAATAACGACGGATGCGATAAAAGCCCGGTGAGCGCAAGCTTCCGGGCTTTTTTTATGGCTGAGCCAGCATCGCCGCGCCCAGCAATCCAGCGTCGTGACGGTAATATGCTGCCTGCAGTTTTACCTGATATACCGTCGGTTCTTGTGAAAGGTAGTCAGCGACCAAGGCTAAGTAGCCGTCGGACAGCCCAACGCTGCCGCCCATGACCACTCGCTGGCAATCGCTGACAGCTTTGACATCAGCAATCAGCCTCGCCAGCACCTGCGCGGAACGGTGCATCAGGCTCCGCGCCTGGGCATCTCCTTCACGGGCTTTGGCAAATATCGCTTTCGCGTCCAGTCCGGCCAGATGACCTTGTGCCGTAGCGGCAATTCCGCGCCCGGAGGCGATGGCTTCCACGCAGCCGATACGCCCGCAGCCACAGCGTGGTCCGTGAGGATCAGCCAGCGTGTGACCCAGATGTCCTGCCAGCCCGCCGTTACCCATTAACAGCTGTCCACGACTGACTATTCCGCCACCTACGCCGGTCGATACGGTGATAAACGCCATGTCCTCAATGGACTCATCCAGCGCCTGAAATTCGGCCCAAGCCGCAGCCTGCGCATCATTCAGTGCCAGACAGGGCAAACCGGTGATGCGCGAAACCGTCTCCTGTAACGGAAAATGCAGCAGTCCACCGAGATTCGCCGGATTGATGGCTGTTAAAATTCCCTGGTGAATGATTCCCGTGGACGCCACCGCCACACATTTCGCCCGTTGCGCCAGCGGAGAAAGCAACGTTTCCAGGCTCGCAGTTAGCGCCTGAGAAGTTTTGCTGGCAGGCGTGGGGCATTCGTGACGTTCCACTATCTGATAGTCACCCTCGATCAGCGCTGCCGCCAGTTTGGTGCCGCCAATATCCAACGCCAGTAGCGTCATTGCTGCGCCTCTATTAACGCATCGCGGTACCACTGGCAGATGTGTTCCAGCCGGGTAATGGCAGAGCCTACCGTTACGGCCCACGCGCCGTGCTGCATAGCCTGGGCGGCTAGCGCGGGTGAGTTATAGCGACCTTCCGCGATAACCCGACAGCCCGCTTTAGCGAGCGCACTCACCAGGGCCAGATCCGGTTGATCCGGCACCGGGCCACCGAGATAGCCTGATAACGTCGATCCGATAATCTCAGCGCCTTCGCGGTGGCATTTCACCCCGTCCTCCAGCGATGAACAATCAGCCATTGCCACTACACCGTGATGGTGAATACGCGCCAGGATCGCGCTGGCCTCAACGGGCCGGACCCGGTTCGTACCGTCGAAGGCGATGATACTGGCCCCGGCTTCAGCCAGCGCGTCGACGTCCTCAAGAAAGGGCGTGATCCGCACCGGCGAATCGGCAAGATCGCGCTTAATGATGCCAATGATTGGGATTGTCACCTGCGAACGCGTGGCTCGCAGGTTGTCGACGCCTTCGATACGCAGCGCCACGGCGCCTGCCTGCTCTGCCGCCAGCGCCATGGCGGCGACGATCTCTGGCTTATCCATTGGGCTGCCCGGCACCGGCTGGCAGGAGACAATCAGCCCGCCATTTTTGCCGATAGTAGATTCAACGTGTTCAAGTAACGACATCCTACTCTCCATGGTATTTAATCAAACCGCTTTTACCGCCGCGCAAAGGCACTGCGCCGCTAAAAGGCTTGCCGTCGATGGCATCGTGAGTGCGCATTGCCTCCGGGCGGATCCAGCGCTGTACGCGCGTCGGCATATCCAGGCCAATCAACAGAATGACGACGAAGGTCAGGCCAAACGATAACGATCCCAGCGCGGTACCCAGATCCAGTTTCTGCGCAATCAGGGCGCCGATCACTGGCGCTATCGCCCCGCCCATTGCACCGACGTTGTAGGTAAAGCCCAATCCGGCGGCGCGTTGATCGGTATCGAAGTAGCCACCGATCAGTTTCGGCAAGATCCCCGAGATCCCTTGGCCCAGCATCTGCTGGAAAAAGAGTAACAAGCCAAGCACCCACACGTTGGTGCCGCCGATCGCAAACACAGGAATGATCAACACTTGTGAGGCCAGCAGACTCCAAACGTAGGCTTTACGGGTCCCAAGCCAGTCACCGAGAAAACCACCGACGCAACAGCCGACCGCCGCGCCAAATCCGCTAAAGAACAGGACCCGCGCCACGGTGGAGTGATCGTACGCCAGCTCAGTTTTCAGGTAGGTAGGCAACAGCGCCTGAATCGGCCAGGAGTACAGAAATGCGAACAGCACCACCACCATTAACATCACGCCGGTGGGCCAGCGTTTACCGCTGCTCTGGACCATAAAGCTGATAAAGATGATGGCGCTGATTAAGCCCAGCAGCAGGATCATGCCTGCGTTTCGCAATTCGCCAGAGAAGCAGAACCACAGCGAAGTCGCCGCCACCATGGTAAGGAAAATATTGATAACCCGGTGATCGCCGCGGTACAGAATATCGACCATCGTGCGTACCGGTGCTTTTCCGGCGTGTTTTTGTTTCCAGTCTTCCGCTTCGGGAATGTTTTTACGCAGCCACAGGGCGAAGACGATTGGGAAAATGCCGAGCAAAAACAGCGCACGCCAGCCCCAGACCGGTACAACCAAACTGTAGACCTGCGCCGCAATCACGGCACCCACCGAAAAACCGGAGATCAAGAAGCCACTGGCCTTGTTGCGCATATGCTTCGGCCAGCTCTCAATCACATAGGTCGCACTTGAACCATATTCACCCGCCATACCCATGCCGATGACCAGGCGGGCAATAAACAGCGTGGTAAAGCCTGGCGCTAAACCACACGCCAGCGTCCCGACCGAGAACAGGATGATACTGGTAACCATCGCCAGACGCCGCCCGTAGCGGTCGCCCATTGCGCCGAGCATCAAGCCGCCAAACCAGCGTGAGATGAACGCGGCAGAGATTAGGCTCGCCGCCTGCACGGTGCTCAGGCCAAATTCGCTTTGCACTTCGGTTAACACCAGCGCCATCAGCACAAAATCAAAACCATCCAGCAAATAGCCGAGCCAGGCGGCGGTAAACGCCCGCCATTGCGCCCTGTCGAGATGGCGGTACCACGGGATGTTTTGGGTAGTCATACTCATGTCACTCTCCCGCGTTGGGCTTTGCCCACGCTGTATTCATTGGGTTTTGCCCGGCGAACCGGGCAATCTGTCAGCGCTGCTGGACCAACTCCTGCTGCAGCTGACTGGCCAGCGCCTTCAGCGCAGGCAGGAATTTCTCATCCACCGGGGCAAACGGCTTGCGGCACAACGGCACATCCACCACGTCCATATAGTGCAGTACCGTCTTCAGGCCACGGAAAACGCCGGTCTGGATAAGCAGGTCGATGACCTTGTTGCATTCGCTTTGCTGCTGCTGCGCCCGCGCCATGTCACCCGCTTTCAGCGCACTGGCAATATTCTGGTAGCGCCAGCCCATGATGTTGTACGTGCTACCTATCCCGCCATCAGCACCGGCTAGCAAGCCGGAGGCGAAGATCTCATCGTAGCCGTTGTAGAGCACCAGATTCGGATGCGCCCGGCGGATCTGCTCCATTTGATACAGATCGCCGGAAGTCTGTTTCAGCGCACCCACACCCGGCAGCGTCACCAGGGTGTTGATCTGTTCGAGACTTAACTTCACGCCGCTCAGCGCAGGAATGTTGTAGACCACCATCGGCAGGCCATCCGCTGAATCAATGATCGCGCGGTAATGATCGCAGTGCTCTTCGAAGCTGAACGGGTAATAGAACGGCGTGACCGCCGAGACGGCATCATAACCAGAACGCTTCGCCGCCTGCGCCAGCTGCTGACTTTCCACAGTACTGACGCAGCCCACGTGCGCAATCAGTTTGATCTGACCTTTCGCCTCATCCGCCACAATCTCCAGCACCTGCTGACGCTCGGCTCCGGACTGCACAAACGCTTCCCCGGTGGATCCGCCCACATAGAGCCCATCGATCCCCTGTTGAATATTAAAGCGCACCAGACGGCGCAGGCTTTGCTCATCGAGTTGCTGCTGACGAGTAAACGGGGTTAACAACGCGGCCATGACTCCACGTAAATTGGCTGACATACGAACCTCTCAGATGAATGATGTAACATTAACGATATACCTTTATACCTGTTATACCAGCTCATTTATGCGTCAGCCAAATACGGAAAGCTTATCTTGCGATCTGCTTCACTAAACGATCGTCAGGATCGGAGGGTTATTTTTTCTTTTTGATCTGCCCGAAAGCGTGCCAGGTGGCGGAAACACTGTTCAGATGGGTCTGGAGCGCGCGATCGGCGTCTTCAGGATCGCGGCGACGGATAGCATCGACGATCGCAATGTGTTCCTGGTAGCTGACATTATTGTGGTGATGCAGCGCGTTGTCGGCCACTTTCGGGCGGGCGGCAATCAGCCAGTCAAGCAATGCAACGTGGATTGCCATGAAAATGGGGTTGCCGGGAATTTCGGCCAGCACGCGGTGAAAATCCACGTCTGAGCGAATGAACAGCGCGTTGTCATCAAGCGACTGGCTGTTCATTTCCAGCGCTTTTGCCAGACGTTCGACCTGCTCATCGCTGGCGTTTTCAGCCGCATAGCGCACCAGGCTTGATTCAAAAAACAGGCGAAGCTGTTCGAAATGCGCGATACCGCCGGGATGGGCGAGGAAATCTTTCGCCATACCGGAAAGCTCGCTGATGATGGTATCGGCAGAAGGACGCGACACGCGGGCACGCTCGCCGTTGTTGATTTGCACCAGGCCTTTACGCTTGAGCGCCGCTAATGCCTCACGCACCGAAGGACGACCCACGTTGAAAAAGGTCATCAGCTCACGCTCAGAAGGCAATTGTTCGCCTTCTGCAAACTCGCGACGGCGGATCATCTGTTCCAGTTCTTCTTCCACCATTTCCGACAGCTTTTTACGCGCCAGCGGACGCCGGCCCAGGCTGCGGCCAATGGTTTCTGACGTTTCTTCTTCCTGAGGATCAAATGCGTTCATAGCGGTTATCGGGGCCAGGTGACAGTATGTGACATCGAGTCCATAGAGTAACACAGGATTTTAAGGCTGGCGAAAGTGGGGGCAGATAACAAAACAGGCCCCGAAGGACCTGTTGGATTAGGCATTTACTTCACAACGCGAAGCGCCGGACGGCCACCGCGCGGAGGCGGCGTGTCGTCTGGATCGTTGTCGTCATCGCTGTCAGGCTTGTCACCGTCGATAACTGACATCACCGTTTCGTTTTCCGCGCCGATGCCCGCGTCGTCGTTGACGTGAGTCATGTCTTCGTCGTACGCCGCTTCCGGTTCGAACATGGTACCTGCACCGTTTTCACGCGCGTAGATAGCCAGCACGGCTGCGAGTGGCACTTCAACCTGACGCGGTACGCCGCCGAAGCGCGCATTAAAGCTCACGTCGTCGTTTGACAGCTCCAGATTTCCCACCGCACGCGGGGCAATATTCAAAACGATTTGTCCGTCGCGCGCGTATTCCATCGGAACACGCACACCCGGTAACGTCACGTCCACCACCAGATGTGGCGTCAGCTGGTTATCCAGCAGCCATTCATAGAATGCCCGCAGCAGATAAGGACGACGTGGAGTCAGCTGTGACACATCCATTCAATTAGCCTCGACCGAGACGCATTTCACGCTCGGGCTCAGTTAAGGAAGCGAGGAATGAATCACGTTCGAATACGCGAGTCATGTACGCTTTCATCTCTTTAGAACCTGCACCCACCAGCTCAATGCCCATGATTGGCAGACGCCAGAGCAGCGGAGCCAGATAGCAATCGACCAGGCTGAACTCATCGCTCAGGAAGTATGGCTTCTGAGTAAATACTGGCGCGATGGCCAGCAGCTCTTCACGCAGCTGCTTACGCGCTGCATCAGCCTGTGCTGCCGAACCGTTCTGAACGGTATGCAGAAGCGTATACCAGTCTTTCTCGATACGTTGCATGTACAGACGGCTTTCACCGCGAGCAACCGGGTAAACCGGCATCAGCGGCGGATGAGGGAAACGCTCATCCAGATATTCCATAATGATGCGAGATTCCCAAAGGGTCAGCTCGCGATCTACCAGTGTCGGAACGCTTTGATTCGGGTTGAGGTCAATCAGATCCTGAGGTGGATTGTCCTTTTCCACGAGCTCAATTTCAAAACTGACACCCTTTTCAGCCAGCACAATGCGGACCTGATGGCTATAGATGTCAGTAGGACCAGAAAACAGCGTCATTACCGAACGTTTGTTGGCAGCGACAGCCATGAAAACCTCCAGGTATATTCAGAATTTTTTACTGCTACCTGCCACGACATGTGACCGGCCAGTGGAAAAGCCCCGTAAGCGTCGAACGACATTCCTGTTCAAAAACGAAACAAACAAAAAATGAACAATCGCCCGCATTTGGGCAGAAAATTGGAAGATAGTTTACCAGATTTTGCAGACCTTGTGGTGAGGCTATGCTGGAAATGCTGAAAAAGGCTGAAAAGAGAGACAGGGATTGTGGATAACGCCCATTTTATCCATAAAAAAACCCGCCGAAGCGGGTTTTTTCGCCAATTGTTCTGCGCGAAGCAGAAAAACAATTAACGCTTGGAGAACTGAGGACGACGACGTGCTTTACGCAGGCCGACTTTCTTACGTTCAACTTTACGAGCATCACGAGTAACGAAGCCTGCTTTACGCAGTTCGCCACGCAGGGACTCGTCGTACTCCATCAGAGCGCGGGTGATACCGTGACGGATCGCACCAGCCTGACCAGAGATACCACCACCTTTAACAGTGATGTACAGATCCAGTTTCTCAACCATGTCGACCAGTTCCAGCGGCTGACGAACTACCATGCGGGCAGTTTCACGACCGAAGTACTGTTCCAGAGAACGTTGGTTGATAACGATTTTGCCGCTGCCCGGTTTGATAAACACGCGAGCTGCGGAACTTTTGCGGCGACCAGTGCCGTAGTATTGATTTTCAGCCATTGCCATAATCCCGATTAGATGTCCAGAACTTGCGGTTGCTGTGCCGCGTGGTTGTGCTCGTTACCCGCGTAAACTTTCAGTTTACGGTACATAGCACGACCCAGCGGGCCTTTTGGCAGCATGCCTTTAACCGCGATTTCAATTACACGCTCAGGACGGCGGGCAATCATCTCTTCAAAGGTCGCTTCTTTAATACCGCCGATGTGGCCGGTGTGATGGTAATACACCTTGTCTTCACGCTTGTTGCCGGTTACAGCAACTTTTTCTGCGTTCAGAACGATGATGTAGTCACCGGTATCCACGTGCGGAGTGTATTCCGCTTTGTGCTTACCGCGCAGGCGACGAGCCAGTTCGGAAGCCAGACGACCCAGAGTCTTACCGGTCGCGTCAACAACATACCAGTCGCGCTGTACGGTTTCTGGTTTAGCTGTAAAAGTTTTCATTAAAAGCTTACCCAATAAATAGTTACACGTTGGTGAACACCCAAACGTTTAAAAGTTGAGGTTCACACGACATTGTCCAGCAAACCTACCCCTTCGAATAGCCTATGCCGGCACGACAAAAGTTTTGGGAAAAAAACTTTGGTTGTAACGTGGGGTCGCAGGATTATAGAGAAGTCGACTTCAAAGGTCGACCCCTTTTTGTGATTTGAAACGGTTTTTAGCCCGCCAGATGCTCGCGCTTGAGGTACTCTTCGCTTTGCATCTCCTGTAATCGAGAAAGGCAGCGCTGGAATTCAAATTTCAGGCGCTCTCCTTTATAGATGTCATACAACGGCACTTGCGCGCTAACCACCAGCTTCACGTGGCGTTCGTAAAACTCATCCACTAACGCAATGAAACGACGCGCTTCGCTCTCCATCAGCGCCGTCATCACCGGCACGTCAAACAGCATAACCGTATGGAACAAACGTGAAAGCGCGATGTAGTCATGCTGGCTGCGGGCGTCCACGCACAGCGTCGCAAACGACACCGCCAGGGTCTGATTTTCGGCGCCAAGCGTTGGCAAGGGGCGATGGTTGATTTCGAGCACCGGCGTTTGCTCACGCTTCTCACCGGCCAGTGCCAGCCACAGTTTATCCATTTGCTGGCAGGTATCGTCATTCAGCGGCGACAGCCACAGATGTGCCTGGGTCAGTGTGCGCAGGCGGTAATCTATACCGGCGTCGACATTCATGATGTCGCAGTGTTCTTTAATAGCGTCGATAGCCGGAAGGAAACGCGCGCGCTGCAGGCCGTTGCGGTAAAGGTCGTCCGGCGGGATGTTCGACGTGGCCACCAGCGTAATGCCACGGGCGAACAACGCTTTCATCAGACCGCCGAGCAGCATCGCATCGGTAATGTCGGACACGAAAAATTCATCAAAGCACAGCACGTCGGTTTCAGATTTAAAACGGTCCGCGACGATTTCCAGCGGATCGCTGTGCCCCTGCAACGCCGTCAGCTCTTCATGCACCCGCAGCATGAAGCGATGGAAATGCAGGCGCTGTTTCCGCTCTCCAGGGAGACTTTGATAGAACATGTCCATCAGCCAGGTTTTGCCTCGCCCTACGCCGCCCCACATATATAAGCCGCGAACCGGTGTGTTTACCGTCGACTCACGCTTGCCCAGCAGCTTGCCGAACGTCGCACGTAGGCCACCGCTGGCGGGAGCCGCTACTGTCGGAGGGTGAATCAGTTCCTGATAGATAGTGTCCAGCCGGGAGACGGCCTCACGCTGAACGTCATCGGGCTGATGACTGCCCTCGTTAAGGGCCTGGAGATATCGCGATGTGGGGTTCATGCTTTGCATAAGTTATTGTTATTTCCTGAAAAGCAACGTGCAGCAGTTCACGGTTGTCGAAAAAAAGGCCGTTCTACAGTACGCGATGACACGCCAGGATTCCACTTCTAAGGAAATAGCGGTTATAGTGGCAATATCGGGCGCGGGCGAGCAGCCTTTTTGCCACCCTAACGGAACCACAAAACAATGGGAGAAGTTCATGACCTGGGAATATGCGCTAATTGGTTTAGTCGTCGGTCTCATCATTGGCGCTGTCGCTATGCGATTTGGGAACCGCAAACTACGTCAACAGCAGGCCCTGCAGTACGCGCTGGAAAAAAACAAAGCAGAGCTGGACGAGTATCGTGAAGAACTGGTCAGCCACTTTGCTCGCAGCGCTGAACTGCTCGACAATATGGCGCACGACTATCGTCAGCTGTATCAGCACATGGCGAAGAGCTCCAGCAGCCTGCTGCCGGAAATGAGCGCGGAAGATAATCCGTTCCGCAATCGTCTGGCTGAATCTGAAGCCAGCAACGATCAGGCGCCGGTACAGATGCCACGCGACTATTCCGACGGCGCTTCTGGCCTGCTTCGTAGCGCGGCTAAACGCGATTAATCCTCTTTATTTACGGGCGCAGCCATTGCGCCCGTCACCTTCCTGCCTGACCCAGCTATTATTTAATCATTCACCTCATTGTTAGACGTTCGAAAATTCAATAACATCGGACTGTTTAAGGGCGTATTTTCCTCACATTCCTCAGGTTATGAGAGCCAGCATCAATGAAGAAACAAACCTTATTATTAAGTGCGTTAGCGTTAAGTGTTGGGTTATCTCTTGGCGTCGCAGCGCCGGTTTCTGCTTCTCTGCCTGCCCAGATCCCGGGTCAGACTCAGATCCCAAGCCTGGCACCAATGCTGGAGAAAGTGCTGCCTGCGGTGGTGAGCGTGAAGGTTTCAGGCACAGCCACACCTGCCCAAGTGGGACAGGTTCCGGAAGAGCTGAAAAAGTATTTAGGCGAAGATGCCCCGAATGAGCAGCCGCAGCCGTTTGAAGGACTCGGCTCGGGCGTCATCATCGACGCCGCGAAGGGTTACGTCCTGACCAACAACCACGTCGTCAACCAGGCGCAGAAAATCAGCGTACAGTTGAACGACGGCCGCGAATTTGATGCCAAACTGGTGGGCAGTGACGACCAGAGCGATATCGCACTGCTGCAATTGCAAAAGGCCGATCACCTGACGCAAATCGCGATTGCCGATTCCGATAAACTGCGCGTCGGTGATTTTGCCGTCGCCGTCGGCAACCCATTCGGCCTCGGGCAAACCGCAACATCGGGCATCATTTCAGCCCTAGGACGCAGCGGCCTGAACCTCGAAGGGCTAGAAAACTTTATCCAGACCGATGCCTCCATTAACCGCGGTAACTCAGGCGGCGCACTGTTAAATCTCAACGGTGAACTGGTCGGGATCAACACCGCCATTCTCGCGCCGAGCGGCGGCAGCATTGGGATTGGCTTTGCCATTCCGAGTAACATGGCGATTACGCTCGCCAAGCAGCTGATTCAGTTTGGCGAAATCAAACGTGGCCTGCTCGGCATTAAAGGCATGGAGATGACCGCAGACATCGCCAAAGCGTTTAACCTCGATATTCAACGCGGGGCGTTTATCAGCGAAGTGCTGCCTGGTTCTGGGTCTGCGAAAGCGGGCATTAAAGCAGGCGATATTATCGTAAGCCTGAATGACAAACCGCTCAGCAGCTTTGCCGATTTGCGCTCGCGTATTGCCACCACGGAACCGGGCACCAAGGTCAAACTTGGCCTGCTGCGTGAAGGCAAACCGCTGAGCGTAGAAGTGACGCTGGATAAAAGCACCTCGACTACTGCCAGCGCAGAACTGATTACCCCTGCCCTGCAAGGCGCATCACTGAGCGACGGCCAGATGAAAGACGGCACCAAAGGCATCGTTCTGGATGATGTTGATAAAGGCAGTGCAGCCGCAATGGTAGGTCTGCATAAAGGTGACGTGATAATTGGTATCAACCGCCAGCGCGTGCAGTCCATCGCCGAGATGCGTAAGGTGCTGGAAACCAAACCGGCCATCATTGCGCTGAATGTTATGCGCAATAATGAAAGTATTTATCTGCTACTGCATTAAGCGAAAACGCTGCGGACATCGCCTGCGTGTGATGTCCGCATAACTCGTGATATGCTTCGCCTGTTTCCTTACCTGTGATAATCGCACCATGCTTGCAAAGCTCTTACGCTCAGTCGCAATCGGATGTATCGTCAGTGGCATTTTGCTGGCCGTCATGCCGTCATTGCGGCAGTTTAACCCCCTTTCATCAGCGCCTTATGACAGCGCTGATGAATCGCCCGTCAGCTATAACCAGGCGGTAAAACGCGCTGCACCTGCGGTAGTGAACGTCTACAATCGCGCGCTGAATAACAATTCCAGCCATAACATGCTGACGCTCGGCTCCGGGGTTATCATGGACGAGCGTGGGTACATCATTACCAACAAGCACGTGATTAACGATGCCGACCAAATCATCGTTGCGCTGCAGGATGGTCGCGTGTTTGAAGCGTTGATCGTCGGCTCCGATAGCCTGACCGATCTCGCGGTATTGAAAATCAACGCCAACAGCGGGCTACCGGTTATCCCTATCAACCCTAAACGCACACCGCACATTGGCGATGTGGTATTGGCGATTGGTAACCCTTACAACCTGGGGCAGACCATCACGCAAGGGATTATCAGTGCCACCGGCCGTATCGGCCTCAATCCGTCAGGCCGCCAGAATTTCCTGCAAACGGATGCCTCTATCAACCACGGTAACTCCGGCGGTGCGTTGGTGAACACTCTCGGCGAACTGATGGGGATTAACACCCTTTCCTTTGATAAAAGTAATGATGGCGAAACGCCGGAAGGCATTGGCTTTGCCATTCCGTTCCAGTTGGCGACCAAAATTATGGATAAGCTGATCCGTGATGGGCGCGTGATTCGTGGCTACATCGGCATTAGCGGCCGTGAAATTGCACCGCTTCATGCCCAGGGTGGCCCGATGGATCAGATTCAGGGAATTGTGGTTAACGAAGTGGCGTCGGGTGGCCCGGCGGCGGAAGCCGGCATTCAGGTCAACGACGTGATTGTCTCCGTCAACAACAAGCCTGCGGTCTCCGCGTTGGAAACCATGGACCAGGTTGCGGAAATTCGCCCGGGTTCGGTTATCCCGGTGGTGGTGATGCGTGATGATAAAAAGTTGTCGCTTGATGTCACCATTCAGGAATACCCCGCCACCAACTGACAGGCATAAAAAAACCGGAGCAATGGCTCCGGTTTTTTCATTCTGGCGTCAGGCTTATTTAACGAACTCTTCGCCCAGAACGATATCTTTCTTCAGCGTATCCAGCATGCCTTCCAGCGAGTGCTGCTCGTAGGCGCTCAGTTTGCCGATAGACTGGCGCTCTTCCACACCGTTTTTACCCAGCAGCAGCGGCTGAGAGAAGAAACGTGCATATTGACCGTCACCCTCAACGTAGGCGCATTCCACCACACCTTGTTCGCCTTGCAGCGCACGCACCAGAGACAGACCGAAACGTGCCGCAGCCTGGCCCATAGACAGCGTGGCAGACCCGCCACCGGCTTTCGCCTCCACCACTTCGGTGCCCGCATTCTGGATGCGTTTGGTGAGGTCAGCCGCTTCCTGCTCGGAGAAGCTTACACCAGGGATTTGCGACAGCAGCGGCAGAATGGTCACGCCTGAGTGCCCACCGATAACCGGCACTTCAATGTCATTCGGCTGCTTGCCTTTCAGCTCCGCCACGAAGGTATTCGAGCGGATGATGTCCAGCGTGGTAACGCCGAACAGTTTGTTTTTGTCGTACACGCCCGCTTTCTTCAGCACTTCAGCAGCAATTGCCACCGTGGTGTTGACCGGGTTGGTGATGATGCCAATGCAGGCTTTAGGGCAGGTTTTTGCCACCTGCTGCACCAGATTCTTCACGATGCCCGCATTGACGTTGAACAGATCGGAGCGATCCATCCCCGGCTTACGTGCGACGCCAGCAGAAATCAGCACCACATCAGCGCCTTCCAGTGCTGGGGTTGCGTCTTCGCCGGAGAAGCCTTTGATTTTCACCGCGGTTGGGATATGACTGAGATCCACTGCCACGCCAGGGGTTACCGGCGCGATGTCATACAGGGAGAGTTCTGAGCCTGAAGGCAGTTGGGTCTTAAGTAGTAGGGCAAGCGCCTGGCCAATACCGCCAGCTGCGCCGAGGACTGCGACTTTCATCCTAAACTCCTTATTATGGTTAGTTTCATCTACCGAAACTCCGTTGCGGCAACCTTAATTCACAAGGTAAATAATGACAACATACGTCATTGAAGAATGCGGCATTCCCCGCAGCATTGCGGTGTCATTGCTCACTTTACCGCCTGTGACAAGAGACCCGCGACGGCGTAACCAGTCGACTGTTGGTTACAATACACCCAGCCAGACAAGCAAAACAACATCATTTTTATAACATTTGATTTACTTTTGCCGTTATTTTCGACACGTGACGAAAGCATGTTGCTTGATAACGATTTTTGATAAAATCCTTCCCATTCATAACATTATTTCAGCCTTATTCACGGCAGATCATTTGCATAAAAATTCATCCATATGCATAATAATGTTGTTTTTACCGCCATGATACGGGTGACTTATGCGAAGCTCCGCTAAGCAAGAAGAATTAATCAAAGCGTTTAAATCGCTACTAAAAGAAGAAAAGTTCAGCTCTCAAGGTGAGATTGTTCAGGCATTACAGGAGGAGGGCTTCGAAAATATTAACCAGTCCAAAGTCTCCCGTATGCTGACTAAGTTTGGCGCGGTACGGACCCGCAACGCCAAAATGGAAATGGTCTACTGCCTGCCAGCAGAACTGGGCGTGCCGACCACCTCCAGCCCGCTGAAAAACCTGGTGCTGGATATCGACTACAACGAGTCAGTGGTGGTCATCCACACCAGCCCGGGTGCCGCACAGCTGATTGCCCGCCTGCTCGACTCCCTGGGTAAGGCAGAAGGTATCCTCGGGAGCATTGCCGGAGATGACACCATCTTCACCACGCCAGCGCGTGGATTTACCGTTAAAGACCTGTACGAAGCCATTCTGGTGCTGTTCGAACAAGAGCTTTAATCCGCCCCTCTCCGGCACCCGGCCGGAGAGCGTCTTATCTCCCCCGCACATCTTCCAGCGCTACATAACCCCCCCTTTTATTTAACATTAAGTGCGTTTCACTGCGTAAATGTAATCAGCCAGTGAATGTTGTTATCAAAAGCGCACAAATCATCAACTTTACCCATCCATATGATTTTCTTAGCAATAAGAGCAAATACACGTCTCTACCTGACGTTTTTAATGCTTTTCCGTTATAAAAATGACGGTTTTTGACACTTAATTACATGCGAAACCATTAGCTTGGTATTAATTTCTTCGGCGATTAGTGTATACTTGATTTTGTGATGAGGGTCACGAAACAAGAGACCCTGCTAAAAAATTCGACGAGGTGAAAATTATGAAAATCAAAACCACTGTAAGTGCACTGACCCTTCTTTCTGTTCTGTCTTTTGGCGCTTTCGCCGCTGATTCAATCAATGCGGATCAGGCAGCAAATCGCGAAACCATCGGCACCGTTTCCGTCGGCGCAGTCGGTTCTTCCCCAATGGATATGCATGACATGCTGAATCAGAAAGCGCAGGAAAAAGGGGCATCCTCTTACCGCGTAATCGAAGCACGTAGCGGCGACCATTGGCACGCAACGGCTGAGCTGTACAAATAAGATTTATTGATAGTCGGTTAGAAACAAACACGTATCAGCGCGGCTCCAGGCATAAAAAAAGCAGTTCAAACCTTCTCGCCGCGCAGTCTATGAATCAGGAGTAAATATTATGAAAAGCGCAATGATTATCGCAACACTGGGTCTGGCATCGGTTCTTTCCTTTAGCGCAGGCGCAGCAGTACATCAGATTAGTGCAGAGCAGGCTCAGAGCATGCAATCCATGGGTACCGTTTCTGTTTCACAGGTCGGCAGCGCCCCAATGGACATGCGTCATGAGCTGGCAGCAAAAGCCGAGAAAGAAGGCGCCAGCAGCTACCGCATTATCGAAGCCCGTAGCGGCGACACCTGGCATGCCACTGCCGAGCTGTACAAATAAACCCTCGTCGTCTTAATTGACGACTTGCCCCCGCCTGTCGGGGGCTTTTTTATTGATGACGAACATTGAATCGCAGCATCCCTTCCAACTCTTCCTCCGCCTCATCAAACAATAGAATTAATGCCCCGTAGCGCCGACGCTGTTTCTCTTCCAGATGGACAAACTCGATCTCCAGCGGCAACGGCAGCTGACTGCCGGTGACCACTTCCCAGAGAGAATCCAAATCGCGAATGGCCGTACCGCTCAGCGCAAAAGTGCGGGTAAACTCACGATAGAAATCATTCTGAGTACCTATTTCATCAAAATCAAAGGTATAGGTTTGCATGCATTCCCCGCTTCTTTCCTGACCGGGCGACAATCGCCGCCCGGACTCCGGCTTACAATCCCCCCAGATGCAGGGTTTTCACTTCGAGAAACTCCTCCAGCCCCAGCACCGAACCTTCACGGCCCAGCCCGGACTCTTTAACGCCGCCGAATGGCCCTAATTCTGTCGATACGGCGCATTCGTTAATCCCGATCATGCCGCTTTCCAGCGCCTGCGATACGCGGAATACACGCTGCAGATTTTGAGTATAGAAGTAAGCCGCCAGACCAAACGGAGTATTGTTCGCCCGCTGAATCACTTCCTCTTCGCTGGTGAATCGGAAGCAAGCCGCTACGGGCCCAAACGTCTCTTCCTGTGCTAGTTGCATGTTGTCGCTGCAATCACCCAGGACCGTTGGCTGCCAGAAGTTGCCGCCGAGCGCATGCAGTTTCCCTCCGGCCAACACGCTGGCCCCTTTTGCGACCGCATCTTCCACGTGCTCGCGGACTTTTTTCACCGCGGCAGGCTCAATCATCGGGCCGACGACGACGCCGTCGTCCACGCCATTGCCGACCTTAAGCGCATTCACCGCCTCGGTGAGCTTACGCGTGAAGTCGTCATAAACCTTTTCATGAATATAGAAGCGATTAACGCTGACGCACACCTGCCCGGCGTTGCGGAATTTATTGGCTATCGCCCCTTTTACCGCCGCGTCGATATCCGCATCGTCAAAAACGATATACGGCGCGTTACCCCCGAGCTCCATCGACACCTTTTTCATGGTTTCAGCAGCATTGCGCATCAACGTTTTGCCGACCGCCGTTGAGCCGGTGAAGGAGATTTTCCGCACCTCGTGACTCGCCATAATGGCATCGCTGATCTCCTGCGTCGTCCCGGCGACCGCGTTCAGCACCCCGTCTGGCACCCCCGCTTTCTTCGCCAGTTGCAGCAACGCAAAGGCGCTGAGTGGTGTGTTATTCGCAGGTTTAATGACGCCGGTACAGCCCGCCGCCAGGGCCGGGCCGAGTTTGCGAGTCAGCATCGCCATCGGGAAGTTCCACGGCGTAATCGCCGCCACGACGCCAATGGGTTCGCGGGTGGCCAGGATGCGTGAGCCAGGTTTGGCAGGAGGAATGATTTCACCGTTGGCGCGTTTGCCTTGTTCCGCGAACCACTGGATAAAGCTCGCCGCGTATTCCACTTCGCCTTCAGCCTCTTTTAGCGGCTTGCCCTGCTCGGTGGTCATCAGCCTGCCGAGCCAGGTTTTGTTTTCGATGATCAGCTGATACCAGCGATACAGAATTTCTGAGCGCTCTTTGGCGGTTTTCGCACGCCACAGCGGGAAGGCTTTGCTCGCCGCCGCAATGGCGGCTTCGGTTTCCTTCTTTCCGGCCTTCGCGACATTAGCGATCGTTTCCCCGGTTGCCGGGTTTACCACCTCGAAAGTGGTCTCAAGCGTTTTCCATATTCCGTCGACCAGATATCCGGTCTGAAAAAGTTCGTTATCCTGGAGTGTCTGCATGGTCATAGTTGTCCCCTGACGGTGATGTCCTGTGATAACAGTTAAGTATAGCCATAAAAAAACCGACGCTTTTGGCGTCGGTTTCTGGGTTAACTCACTGTGAGCGCATGCTGATATTTCCTCAGCATACCCGCCAGTCGATTGACCGGTTCGGTAACCTGAGGCGAGGCCTGCCAGATAACCAGTTTTTCCTGGTACACATCCAGCTCCTCCAGCAAACGATCAAAGTAACGACGGCGCTTATCGTCGTTGCTGGCTGAAATGAGCTTATCCGCCGTACGACGCAACTGGCGGTGGAACGCCGAGAGGTCATCGTTGACCGGCACCGGCGCGTCGCGCAGACGCTGATGCGCAATAATCAGCGTCAGGGCCAGGCGGAATTTCGCAAGATCGCCGGGATATTTGTTCAGCAGTAAAAACAGCTGCTGGTACAGGGCAGGCAAATGGTTCTCATTACGGCGCGCAGTGTTGGTCGTCAGGGAAGAAACGGCGGCCGACACAAACTGATTCAGTAGCACGCGTCCGGTGCGCGCCTGCGAGTTATCGCGTACCAGCAGAATAATCATCAGCGCCAGGAAGCAGCCCACCAGCTGGCCGAGCGCGCTGTCGAGGAACTGGCTGAAGTGGAACGTCATCGGGTTATCCAGCACCAGAATGTTGATGGTGGATGCCAACGTACCGAGCGAACCCAGCCGCCGCTTCTGCACTTCAATCCCAATAAAGAATGCCAGCACCGCAAGGCTAATGCATAACAACAGCATACTTTGCTGGGTCGACGGTAGCACAACCAGGAAGTAAAACGCGCCAATCGGCAGCGCGGCAATGGTGCCGTACAGGAAGTCGATGCCCGCCATTTTCGGGTTAGGCAGACGCATCGCCAGCGAAGTCACTACGGCAATCATCACCATCGCGCCGCTACCGGATGTCCAGCCTGTCCACAGCCAGAACACCGTGCCGAGTGCACAGGAAAGCGTGGTACGCCAGAAGTTGACCATCGCATGATGGCGCTCGGCGGATTCCACTTTCACCACGACTTCACCCTGCAAAATCTCTTCTTCACGGGCGCTGATTTTTGCGTTACCCACCACGCCACGTTTGAGCAGCTGATAGCGCGTGGCGGCACCAAGCCAGCTGTATAAGGTAATCGGCGTGTCGTGCTCGCCAGTCCAGGAAAGAATGCGGCGCATGCGTTTCAGCTGTTTATGCACGTCCTGCACCGTTTCAACCGGCTGGTCGAACATCTCACGCCATTCCGGGGTGATTAAATCCGGGCGGAAGTTTTGAATCAGGTAGGTTTCGCAGGCCTGAGTAATCAACGTCAAAGAGAGCGTATTCAGTGCTTTTAGACGTCGATTGGCGCGCGCCCAGCGGGAAGATTCCATGTGCAGGTTACTGCGCATGCCTTCCAGAGCCTGTGTCCGGCGCACCAGCCCGCCCCATGCGGCGTCAACCTCTTCGCTATCGCCGTGACGAATACAGAGCTGCATCAGCTGATATTGAGCAACCAGCAAGGCATCTAGCTCCCGGTCGATCTCTTGTTTAATCGATCGCGGGGAAAATAGCAGATCGGCGACGATCGCACTGACAATCCCGATCACAATCTCGCTGCAGCGCTCGACGGCAAACTGCGGCGACAGCAACGGTGCGTTCTGAATGGTAATGATAATGATCAGCGCCGTGTAGCCTGCAAGGCCCCAGGCATAGGAGTTCTCCACTTTCACCAGCGAAGATACCCAGGTACAGAAACCCGCCCACAGGCAGCATACCAGGATCATCAGCAACGGCGCGCGAACCATCAGAATGATCATCACCAGCGCGGCGATACAGCCGATAAACGTCCCGCAAATTCGCAGCATTCCGCGGTAACGGATTGCCCCAGAATAGGGTTCGCCCCCGGCGGCAAACGCCGGACCCGCCGCCACAATCGCGGCAGTCAGTACCGCCCAACGTGGCGTTTCAAGCTGAAAGTGAAAGCCGACAAACAGGGCCAGCACAATCGCGCAGGCCAGTTTGATAGCAAAACGCAGGTGCTGATCGGCAATAGAGAAAATGCCCATAGCGATTAACCGAACTCACGCAGACGCATACCTAACTTCTGGAAGAAGGAAGCCTTCTGCGTGTCTCTGTCTTTCGCGCCGGTGATAATCACCGTGGCCGTCGTGCCCGCAGGCCACAGGTTGCCCTGCTGCTGGTCGAGGTGAATACGCACGGGCACACGCTGCGCCAGTCTCACCCATTCGAGGTTGGAGTCGATGGTCGCCATGCCTTTTACATCGCTACTGCTGCTGGCGTTAGTCACACCTGCCGCAATGCTGTCGACGGTGCCTTTGATGACTTTGGTACTACCCAACGGGGTAATTTCTGCGCGATAGCCAGGTCGCACGCCTTCCAGCTTGGTCTCTTCCATATAGGCCATCACGTAGAAGCTTTCTTTTTTCACCAGCGCCACCGCGGTCGAACCGCGGGTAATAAACTCACCGCTGTACACATTCAGGTTAGTCACCCAGCCATCGGCCGGGGCACGAATTACGGTCCGTTCGAGGTCAAGCCGGGCCAAATCGCGGGTAGCCTGTGCTTTCGCTAACTGATGTTCAACGGTTTGTAAGAGGTTGTTGGCCTGGTCAATCTCTTCGCGAGACATAGCCATGGTACCTAACTTGTTGCGGCGTCCGGCTTCACGACGTTTTTCTGCCGCCAGCACTTGGTAGTACGCCACGTCGGCATCGGCTTCTTCGAGCGATTTCTGGTAGCGCGGCTGATCGATAGTGAACAGGACCTGATTTTTGCGAACCAGTTGGTTATCCTTCACTTTGACGTCAGTGATAAGCCCTGCCACGTCAGGCGCAATGGCCACCACATCGGCGCTGAAACGCGCATCACGCGTCCACGGGGATTCGGTGTAATAGACCCACGCGCGGAAAATGGCGATGAAAGCCAGCACCACCAAAATCAACGTGATGGCTGTACGGGATATTTTTCTTGTTAGTGTTTTCACAGCGACCTCAGACGAACAAACGCGATATCAGGTAGAACAAACAGCAATACAGCGCTGTATTAAAAAGCGCGGGATGCCAGACGAAGTCATAGATCCCAGTGGGGACCAGCACCCGACGCAAGAGCCAAAAAATGGCCAGCGACAACAGCAGCTCGACGAAGATCGGCGGGAATGAGAGGCCGAAAATCACGATGACGGGAAACAGACTCATGTTGACCTTGATTAAGAGAGTGCAGGTGAGAGTAGTGAACGTTACTTATTTAGCTAACAGTATATTAACGTAACTTATATATCCCGATCTATATTATGTGATACAAATCACTTTTAAGTCAGAGTGAACAATGGAACGATTAAAACGCATGTCGGTTTTCGCCAAAGTCGTGGAACTGGGTTCCTTTACGGCCGCAGCGAGACAGCTCGAAATGAGCGTATCATCGATAAGTCAGACCGTCTCAAAGCTGGAGAACGAACTGCAGGTAAAGCTGCTTAACCGCAGTACCCGCAGCATTGGGCTGACTGAGGCCGGGAAAATCTACTACCAAGGCTGTCGGCGAATGCTGCACGAAGCCCAGGACGTACACGAACAGCTTTATGCCTTTAATAACACGCCCATTGGCACACTGCGCGTGGGCTGTTCTTCAACTATGGCACAAAATGTCCTCGCCAGTATCACCTCTGAGATGCTCAAAGAGTACCCTGAACTCTCCGTGAATCTGGTCACTGGGATCCCCGCGCCGGACCTCATCGCGGATGGCCTGGACCTGGTGATACGCGTGGGTGCCTTGCAGGATTCTGGCCTCTTTTCCCGCCGTCTCGGCTCGATGCCAATGGTATTGTGCGCCGCTAAAAGCTATTTACAGCAGGCAGGCACGCCTGAGAAACCCACGGATCTCGCCAGTCATTCGTGGCTGGAATACAGCATTCGTCCGCACAATGAATTTGAGCTAATCGCGCCGGAAGGCCTGTCGACCAAGCTTATCCCGCAGGGGCGATTCGTCACCAACGATCCGATGACGCTGAACCGTTGGCTGACCGCCGGTGCCGGGATCGCCTTCGTGCCATTGATGTGGGTGATCAACGAGATCAATCGCGGCGAGCTGGAGATCTTACTGCCGCGCTATCAGTCCGATCCGCGTCCGGTGTACGCCGTCTACACGGAAAAAGACAAACTGCCGCTGAAGGTGCAGGTGTGTATCAACTATCTGACCGATTATTTTGTCGATGTCGCCAACCGTTTTCAGGGCATCAAAGGGCGAGGAAAAAACTAAGGAACCTGCTCCGGCTCGGCGTCAGAAATCAAATGGGTGACGTCGCTAAGCGGGCCAATTCGGACTTCGCTCGAACGGTTGAATTTGCTTTTATCCATCAGCAGTAGAGACTGCGAGGATCTTTTGAGTAGCAACGATTTAAAGCGGGCGTTGTGACCATTGGGATCCCACATCACGCCGCTGCGATCGACGCCTTCGCAGGAAAAAATAAACAGATCGATCTCCAGCGTTTTCAGTTGAGAGATAAGCGCCGGATTAACGTAATACCCATACTGACGCTGAAGTTCTCCGCCGGAACTGATCAACCGGATTTTCTCGCGTTTGCCGAGTTCCATACATACCGGATGGCTATTGGTAAACACCGTCAGCGGAATATCCGGCAGCTGACGCGCCAACAGCCAACAGGTCGAACTGGCATCTAGCGCAATCGTCATACCTTCGTCTATCCAGGCCAGCGCGTGCCGGGCGATATCGGATTTGTGGGCATAGTGACTTTTCAGTCGGGCGTGAAAAGGCGCTTCGTTGTCCTGATGATTACGGCGAATAGCCCGCGCCCGCCCATGGCTGCGCTGAATGTGTCCCTGCTGCTGGAGTTCACTTAAATCACGACGCACTGTTTCTTTGCTGACGCCGAGTATGGCGGCCAGTTCATCGGTGGTCAGGCTGTGGGATTGGGCAAGAAGAGTGACAATGTGTTGATGGCGAGCGACCTTCATCGCTGGTCTCCGTCAAAAAAATGCCCGCACGAAGCGGGCACAGAAATTATGCGGTGCCACCGACCGTCAAATTATCGACTTTCAGCGTTGGCTGACCCACGCCAACTGGCAGACTCTGGCCTTCTTTACCGCAGACACCTACGCCGTTATCCAGCTTCAGATCGTTACCCACCATCGAGATTTGCTGCATGGCTTCGATGCCAGAGCCAATCAGGGTGGCGCCTTTCACCGCTTTAGTCACTTTGCCTTTCTCGATCAGATACGCTTCTGAGGTCGAGAACACAAATTTACCGGAAGTGATATCCACCTGACCGCCGCCAAAGTTCGGCGCGTAAATCCCGTAGTCGACAGACTCGATGATTTCCTGCGGGGTAGATTTGCCCGCCAACATGTAGGTGTTGGTCATACGCGGCATTGGCAAATGCGCATACGATTCACGGCGACCGTTACCCGTTGGCTTCACGCCCATCAGACGCGCATTCAGTTTGTCCTGCATGTAGCCTTTCAGCACGCCATTTTCGATAAGCACATTGTACTGACCCGGCGTACCTTCATCATCAATAGACACGGAGCCACGACGGTCAGTCATGGTACCGTCATCGACTACGGTGCACAGTTCGGACGCGACGAGTTGCCCCATCTGCCCACTGAACACGGACGTGCCGCGACGGTTGAAGTCGCCTTCCAGACCGTGACCCACCGCTTCGTGCAGCAGCACGCCCGGCCAGCCTGCGCCCAGAACTACCGGCATCGTGCCCGCAGGCGCGGCCACGGCATTGAGATTAATCATCGCCATGCGAACCGCTTCACGGGCCCATGCATCAGCACGGACTTCGCCATCGACGTCGCCAAGGAAATAATCGTACCCGAAACGACCGCCGCCACCGCTGGAACCGCGTTCGCGTTTACCGTCGTCTTCGACCAGAACGCTCACAGACAGACGCACCAGGGGGCGAACATCCGCCGCCAGAGTGCCATCAGTGGCCGCGACCAGAATCAGTTCGTACACGCCGGTCAGGCTGGCTGAGACTTCCTGCACACGCTTGTCTGCCGCACGCGCGGCTTTGTCTACACGACGCAGAATGTCGAGCTTCTCTTCACGGCTCATGCTCTGCAACGGATCAAGGCTGGTGTACAGTGGAGAATACTCTTTCGCACCCAGGGCATGGACTTTGCCATCGCCGGTATCACGCACGATAGTCCGCGCGGCCTGTGCACTCTGTTGCAGCGCCAGCAGGCTAATCTGATCGGCATACGCGAAGCCGGTTTTCTCGCCGCTGACGGCACGGACGCCAACACCCTGATCGATATTGTACGACCCGTCTTTGATGATGCTGTCTTCTAACACCCAGGACTCATGGTAGCTCGACTGGAAATAGAGATCGCCGTAGTCGAGGCGGCGCTCGGCAAGTTGGCCAAGTATGGCAAACAGGTCCTGATGACTCAGGCCGTTTGCCGACAGCAGATGTTCACTTACCAGGTTCAGACTCATCGTTTTGCTACTCATTGGTTGCCGCAAAGCTCGCGGAAATTCAGTTGTCTCTATTGAGAGTGAGGTAAATTGTAACGTCCGTCAAATCATTGCTTTTTATCGCCGCGCGCCTGGCGCAGCACTTCATTGATTTGAGGCTGATCGATAGGCCCGCTGATGTGGTAACGCAGAATCGACACTTTGCTCCACAGCGGCCCCAGCACTTTACTGGCGGCAAACACGGCGGCACCGACAATCGGGTTGATGACAAACGCGGTGGCGACCCCGACGGTGGCGGAGATTTCCGGCGCAACGACGGCTTCCATATCCAGCTCACGGCGCACCAGGTTGACCGAGCCTTTCATCGCGATATCCGCTTCGAGCCCATCCACCAGCGTGTCGTCGGTATGCAGGGTGCCATCTTTAATCCAGGCGGTACTGCGAATGGAATCGAAATAGAACCCTTCGCTGAAGGTGTCGCTAAAGTCGAAACGCAGCTTACGCAGCAGCGCATCGACGCTCAGCAGACGCAGCAACTGACCCGCATGTCCGGTACTGATGTCCGTGAACTCGCCTTTGCCCAAATGCGCTTTTAGAATACCGTTCAACGACGCCACATCCGGCGTCCACGGCTCATCACGCCAGTGCAGGTCATAATCAAGATTGAACGACGAATCACGAATGGGCGTGGAGACGCCGAAGAAATTCACTGCCGCATCCAGTTTCTGACCGCGAAGTTTGCCTTTCAGTGAGGTGCGCTCGTTACCCGGTGCGTTCACCCACTCGCCGTCTACAGTCAGGCGTGCAAAACCGGTATCCATCAGTCCGTTAGCCAGCGACAAGGTGTTGCCCTTAATCGCGAAATCCCCATCAATGCGGCCATATTTCTGACCCCACAGCCAGCATTCCGCACAGCGCAGTTGCAGGTCTGGCCAATTCTGGAAATCAATGCGGTTATTGCTCATTATCCCCTGACCCAGAGATTCACCGGTGGTGGTTTTCGGGGACGGGTTGTAATAGAGATAGCGAATCGCAGCCTGCCACGGCGCATTGTCGCGCAGCGTCAGCGTGCCGTTGATTTCACGCCCCTGCGCTTCCACGCGGGTGCCGCCTGCTGACGGTTGTGAAACGATACTCAGATTATTCCAGCGCTGGCCCGCCATGGTGAGCGCCGGCGTTCGCAGCGTCACGCGCTCCGGGAAGGCCGCTGCGTTATCCACGCCGTCGACAGCGCCCTTGCGGAACAACGCCATCCACTGCGCGCCGTCCATCGGCGGTAAATTCAGCTCAATGCCGGAGGAATCCGGCAACGGCGGCATGCTGCGGCTGTCAGTAGCCCAAATGGCCCGGTCGAGCGTCAGCTTTTTATTTAGCAGCCAGCGGCTGTTAAGATGGTCCTTCGAACCTACGCTGCCGGTCAAATCGAAGCGGCTCAGACCGCCTTCGACGTTCAGTTTCACTGGCAACGGCTCACCGGCTTTCTTGTCCACCGGCGCAGGTAAGCGACTGCTCACATTCTTCAGGTCACCCGTGATATCGACTTTATAGCTGGCACTGCCTTTGTAAGGTAATTCAATCGCAACGTTACCCTGCCATGGCACGCTACCGCTAACGGCGTCGTTAATCTGCTTGGGCAACATCCCGGTCCGGGTTGGGTCCCAGTTGGCATCCATGTTCACCGCCACCTGATAGGCTTTTGGCCCTTCGGTGGTGGAGAAATCGACGTTAAGCGGCTGATTAAACCAGTTAGCGGTCATTGGCCCACTTTTTAAATCACCATTTTCAAAGGTGAATCCACCGCGGAGATTTTTCAGCGTGCTGTTGAGCGGTTTGATAAACAGACTGTTGTTAGCCAGACGGACGTCGCCTTTGGCCAGTACTTGTTTGCCGTCAAGCGGGATATCGAGATGTAAGCGAGCATTCACATCGCCATCCAGCTGCAGCTCATCGAGCGTAGTGCCGAGAGAGTCTTTCAGCGGCGTCTCTTTGAAATAGGGCCCGACCGCTTTGCCCGGCCCGGCAATCTGCGAATCAATAATCAGCTTCTCTTTCGAGTAGTCCGGGATCGCCGCATTCAGGTTGTGCGCCGTCACGCCGCCGAGCGCGACTTTGTCGGCCTGCATCCACAAACCGTCATTCAGGAAGTTGAGGTCGATATTCAGGTTCGTCAACGCAGGCCAGTCTGGCTGGAACGCAAAGGTGGCGTTGCGTAACGGCACCCACACCTGGAACTGACCTTCGTTGTGCTTGTACGGGAACAGATGCGGGTTACCGCCGTAGACCAGCGTGGCGTTATCCGACTGCCCGCCTTTGATGGCTGAACTGAGGTAATCGACCAGCTCTTTGCCCATCAGGTTTTCCGGGAAGTAGCGCCACGCCTGACCGCCGTCATCGGTGCTGATCCCGGCCAATATACCGAGCCACGGCTCATCACCTTTCGGCTGCAGCCAGCGGAAGCCGCCGTGGGCGTGAAGCGCTTTCGCCTGCACGTCGATATCGCGACCGTCGAGCATGAAACCTTTTTCGTTGTTGACCCATGACAGGTTGGCAACACCTTTGGCAATCTCCAGCGGCGCGCGGAATACCGTTTCGTACGGCATTTTGGCGTCTTCCAGGCTGATATTCACCGAGCCATGCTCGACGCTACCTTCAGCCCGGCCAGAGAAATGTTCAGCGCCCGGCAGCATCTTCCATTGCTTCCACGCCAGGTTACTCCAGGCCGCCTGGAAACGGGTTTTCTCGGTCGCCTGTAATGGAATATCCAGCGCCAGGGCGTCAATCTGACCGGCAGGCTGCGTGGTTTCCCAAATTTCACCTAGCGACGGCGAGAGTTTTTCTGCAATCGGCAGCAGGCCAGAAAGCCCACTCAGTTCGAGATTGCTGGCACGGATACGCAGCTCGTCGCTGCGCACGTTATTTTTTCCGCCGACATCCTGTCCTGGGATCCACGCCAGTGCCAGCGCGCCCTGTGGCCAGCGTTTTCCGTCTATGGCGATGCGGGTATCCGGGACATGAAACGCCCAGCCCGCATTTTCACGGGTAATATGCGCCGTCAGGTTATCGACGGACAGGTCATGGGATTTCTTATCACCCTTCCAGCTCGCACCGCCCTTCTTTAGCCAGACGTCACCGCTAGAGATGTCGCCCTTATCAAGGTCTATCCAGCCTTCAAGGCTAAAACGGGCCGAGGTCAGCGCGATGTTGTCCTGCATCCAGCGGCCAAGCCACGGCTTAACGTCGATGTCATCGGCCTGCACCCACAGTCGCCCTTCATTCAGCAGGCCATTCTCATCGCGCAAGTCCATGCGCACTTTCATTACCCCATGCTGGCCAGTGAGGCTCGACAGGCTCAGTTCACCTTCGGCGCGATGGCGGTTTTTACCGTTCATCCAGGTCAGTTGTGGAATAGCGAGTTCGGCGCGCTGGCCGGAGAGCGTGAGGAAGCTTAAATGACTGTCGCGCAGGGTAAACTGATCGAATTGACGCAGGAACAGATCGCCGATGCGGTCCGTTTTCAATTGACCGCTGCTGTTGTTGTGTTGCAGAGGCGTGTTGGTGCGAATTTGCAGCTGCCAGAAGGTCAGCTCGCGGAATTGCAAGCGAAAATGTAGCAGGCTTTGCCAGATGTCGAGCGCCAGCGTCACGCGTTTAACGGACATCTGACCGCCGTTTTTCAGCCCGGCTTTGATATCACGGACTTCCAGCGTCGGGCCGTAGTTTTCCCAATTGGCTTTAAGCTGTGACGCTTCGACGGGATGTCCGGTAGACTCCGCGATTTTCTCCAGCAGCTGCGGACGCCATTTGTCCAGCTGCGGCAAAACGAGACGCAAGCCACTGACCAGCAGCGCGACGATAACAATCAATGTTGCCACCGTGATCAGTAAGATTCCAGGCAAACGCCTCACGCATCTCTCCTTGTAACTGCCCGCAAACTACATCATCACCACGTCGAATTGCTCCTGATTGTAGAGCGGTTCTATCTGGACTTTTACCTGCTTGCCAACGAAGATTTCCACTTCCGCCAGCGCATGAGACTCTTCCCCTTTCAGGGTTTCAGCCACGGCGGCTGAGGCGTAGACCAGGAAGCGATCGGAATCGTAGGCGTGATGCACGCGGACAATTTCACGCATGATCTCATAGCATACCGTTTCGACCGTTTTCACCGTCCCGCGACCATGACAGGTAGGACACTGGTGACACAGCACGTGCTCCACGCTTTCGCGCGTGCGCTTACGGGTCATTTCCACCAAACCGAGCTGCGAGAAGCCGTTAATGCTGGTTTTCACGCGATCTTTGCCCAGGGCCTGTTCCAGAGAATGCAGCACCCGACGGCGGTGATCTTCATTACTCATATCGATGAAATCGATGATGATAATCCCGCCCAGATTACGCAGGCGCAACTGACGCGCAATGGCCTGCGTCGCTTCGATATTAGTATTGAAAATGGTGTCGTCAAGATTTCGGTGGCCCACAAAGGCACCGGTGTTGATATCGACGGTGGTCATTGCTTCGGTCTGATCGATAACCAGATAGCCGCCCGACTTCAGTTCCACCTTTCTTTCCAGCGCGCGCTGGATTTCATTTTCGACGTCAAAGAGATCGAAAATAGGTTGGCGGCCGCTGTAATGTTCGAGCTTGTTGGTCATCTCCGGCATGTACTCGGCGGTGAATTCCATCAGCGATTCGAAGGTCAGACGGGAGTCGACGCGGATACGGTCGAGCTTTGCATCAGCAAAATCACGCAGGACGCGTTGGGCTAGCGCCAGTTCCCCGTACATCTGATAGCGGGTCTGTGGACGTTTTTTACGCTCCATCACCTTGGTCCACACGCGTTTGAGGTACGCCGCATCGGAGGATAAATCCGCTTCACAAACGCCTTCCGCCGCAGTACGGATGATGAATCCGCCTTGCTCGTCGCAGTATTCCGTCACCACGTTTTTCAGGCGATCGCGCTCGGCTTCGCTTTCAATACGCTGGGATACGCCCACATGAGACGCGCCCGGCATGAACACGAGGTAACGAGAAGGAATGGTGATGTCAGTCGTCAGACGCGCGCCTTTGGTGCCCAGCGGATCTTTGACGACTTGCACCATCAGGTCCTGGCCCTGACGCACCAATTCGGAAATGTCGCGAACGGTGAACTGCTTCTGCTCTTCCCCGGCCACGCATTCGGTGTGGGGCATGATGTCAGAAGCGTGAAGAAATGCGGCCTTATCCAGGCCAATATCTACAAATGCCGCCTGCATCCCTGGGAGTACACGACTGACACGACCTTTGTAGATATTGCCTACGATTCCGCGTCGCGCTTCACGCTCTATATGAATTTCCTGAAGAATACCGCCATCAATGTACGCCACGCGGGTTTCCGATGGCGTTACGTTAACCAATAATTCAGCCGTCATGTTTATCCCATTTCTCACGCAGTGAGTTAAAATTGCTCAGCAACTCATACGTTTCCACCAGCGGTAAGCCGACTACGGCGTGATAGCTGCCATTTATCTTCCTGACAAAACAGCCACCCAGCCCCTGAATACCGTATGCACCTGCTTTATCCATCGGTTCGCCGCTCGCGACGTAACCGATGATATCGTCATCTGATAAGACTCTGAACGTGACTTCGGTGGTCACCAGGCAGTCGATGGTGTGTTTGCTGTCTGCTAACGCGACGGCGGTCATCACCTGATGCGTGTGCCCGGAAAGCTGGCGCAGCATGACTGCCGCGTGCTCAGCGTCACGAGGCTTTTCCAGCACTTCGCCGTTCAGAACCACTATGGTATCGGCACCCAGCACCGGTAAGTCCTGCGCGGCAAGCGTGACGCCCGCCTGCGCTTTTTCCCGAGCCAGTCGCGCAACATAATGCTGCGCGCTTTCCTGCGGCTGACGTTGCTCCTCGATTCCGGGTACCAGACGTTCGAAGCTCACACCCAATTGAGTTAACAGCTCCTGACGACGCGGGGAGCCGGAAGCAAGATAAAGCATTGTCATAGAAACCTTTATTGTACCGCGAATTGCTGGCGCACTTTGCGCATCAGCAGGAACAGCCATGGCCAGAGTACACCGTTAACGACGCTACTCCAGAACACTTCCGGTCGGAAAGAGACGTTGATCACTAAAAATTCTGACCAGAAAACAACGATATCCACCGCCAGCGACAGCATCATGACCACCAGCGCCTGTTGCCAGAGCGCCAGATTACGAAACAGCTGATATTTCAACGCCACCAGATAGGCAATGATACTGAGGGACAACGCACGCACACCGAGCGTTGAACCGCTGATCAGATCCAGTATGGCACCCATAATGAAACCTGTGCCAACATTGACCCGATGCGGTAAAGCGAGGATCCAGTAGAGCAAGATCAGCAGAACCCAGTTTGGCCGGTATACCAGCAGGTTGTCCGGCCAGGGCATGACTTGTAACAGAAGGGCTATCAGAAACGAGAGCCAGATAACCCAACGTCCCTGACTTCGGTAGCTTGCCACTACTGCCCTCCTGACGAAGGCGCAGCAGCCGGTGCAGGCTGAGTGATTCCCGTCGCAGGTGGCGGAACAGGTGCTGGCGGCCCCATGGAATCGGCGGCTGGAAGAACCTGCGGCATCATCTGCATCAGACGTTCGTTGGCGACACGATGTACCTCTTCAGGCGTCATCGGGTTCGCGCCGTTACGATCGGCCCCCCACAGCAGAAGCAGATAACGCAGACGCTGCAGACCGGCAGTTGGACGCGCCTGAATCACCGTATACGCGCGCTGCGTATCCAGCTTAACCGACGACACCACCGCAACCGGATATCCTTCCGGGAAACGACCGCCGAGACCGGACGTTACCAGTACGTCCCCCACACGGATATCAGTATTGGCAGGCAGATGTTCCAGCTGCAAATCGTCAGTACAGCCGTTACCGGCCGCAATCACGCGGATATCGTTACGCAGTACCTGAATTGGCAGCGCATGGGTCGCATCACAAATCAGCAGCACTCGGCTGGTCAGTTTCGCGACGGCCACAACCTGACCGACCACGCCTTTATCACTGATAATAGGCTGACCTTCGTAGACGCCATTGACGCTACCTTTGTCGATAACCACCTGATCACTGTAAGGATCGTTAACGGTAGAGATAACCTGGGTCACCATTTTCTGCTCATCCTGACGCAGCGGTGAACCTAGCAACTCACGCAGACGGGCGTTTTCCTGCTTGTACTGACCCATCATCAGCAGGTCGCTGTTTTTTAACAGCAGCTCCTGACGCAGGGCACGGTTTTCCAGCTCAAGCTGATCGCGGGAAGCCAGAGTTTGCGAAATACCGTCGAGTAATTCACGAGGACCGTTGGAAACAAAATAGAAAGGGCTAACAGCAGTATCCATGTACGTTCGGATTTGACTGAACGCACCCAGGCGGCTGTCGGCGATAATGATGCCAAGCGCAACCAGCACCGCCAGAATTAGGCGAAACTGTAGCGATGGGCCACGGCTAAAAATGGGCTTCATAGGCTTTGCGTATTCTCGTGTCAGTGAAGAAATCAAGGGGCAGCACAAACGCTACCCCAGACTTCTGGCTGACTACTCTTCGCTGAACAAGTCGCCGCCGTGCATGTCGATCATTTCCAGTGCCTTGCCGCCGCCACGGGCAACACAGGTCAGTGGATCTTCTGCAACTACGACAGGAATTCCTGTCTCTTCCATTAACAGGCGGTCGAGGTTACGCAGCAGCGCACCACCACCAGTCAGAACCATACCGCGCTCTGAGATATCGGAAGCCAGTTCCGGCGGGCACTGTTCCAGGGCAACCATTACCGCACTTACGATACCGGTCAGCGGCTCTTGCAGCGCTTCGAGGATTTCGTTGGAGTTCAGGGTAAAGCCGCGTGGAACGCCTTCTGCCAGATTACGACCGCGTACTTCAATTTCAAGCACTTCGTCGCCTGGGTAAGCAGAACCGATTTCGTGCTTGATGCGCTCTGCGGTGGCTTCACCGATCAGAGAGCCGTAGTTACGGCGCACATAATTAATAATGGCTTCGTCGAAACGGTCACCACCGATACGAACGGAAGAGGAGTAAACCACACCGTTCAGGGAGATAACGGCCACTTCAGTCGTACCACCACCGATATCCACAACCATAGAACCGGTTGCTTCAGAGACAGGCAGACCCGCACCGATTGCAGCAGCCATTGGCTCTTCAATCAGGAACACTTCACGGGCACCAGCGCCCTGAGCAGATTCACGGATTGCGCGGCGTTCAACTTGCGTTGCACCTACCGGCACACACACCAGAACTCGCGGGCTCGGGCGCATGAAGCTGTTGCTGTGAACCTGTTTGATGAAGTGCTGCAGCATTTTTTCAGTCACGAAGAAGTCGGCGATAACGCCGTCTTTCATTGGACGAATAGCGGCGATGTTGCCCGGCGTACGGCCGAGCATCTGCTTAGCTTCATGACCGACGGCAGCCACACTTTTCGGTGAACCGGCACGATCCTGGCGAATGGCGACAACGGAAGGCTCATTCAGTACGATGCCTTGTCCTTTTACGTAAATCAGGGTATTCGCGGTACCCAGGTCAATGGACAGGTCATTGGAAAACATGCCACGAAATTTTTTCAACATACTAAGGGATAATCCTGAAAGCTGGGGCGGAAACAAAATCCGCTTACTTTACCAACCACACGCAGCAGCGACAAGGCGCAAAAATCATCTGCAACGGTGAAAATTAGTGCAGTTCGTTTCCTTTGTTACAATTTCGACCTGACACTGTCAGAGCCGCAGCGTTCCTCGCTTACATTGCAACCTGTCAAAGGACGATCACTGGCATGTTCTGTATCACTTGTCGGCGGGTACTCAATAACGCCCGCGGAGAAACAGCGCGCGTTATTCTACGTGAAAACACGACAAACGGCAGATCAAACAGAGTATCTTTGCGAATATTTTTTTACGCTAGTGTCAAGTGGTTGTGACGCAGCAAAAAAATCGCCCTGACCACCCAGCACACCGCACTCTCTTAACACCTGCCACTCGCTGCGACTCCGCAATCCGGTGGCGAAAACCTGAGTCGATGTTCCTTTACAGGCTTCGACCAGACTCTGCACCAGCAACTGGTTTTCACTGCGTTTCTCTATATTACGCAGCAATCCTGGATGCAACTTGACGATTTCCACCGACAATTCTTTAATCCAACTGGTGCTGACCAGCGTCAAACCGGCCTGAATCACCACGACGCGAACCCCTAACGCACGAATCAAACGCATCACGGGCTGTAAACGGCTGATATGTTGACAGACATCTGCCTCTGCAAGTTCAAAAATAATCCGTTTTCGCTGTGATTTTTCACATTGCATCAGCGTATCACGCAGCCAGCGCTGGAACCGGGGCCGGATGAGCGACTCAACCGTCACCTGCAATGCCAGATTTTCCTCAGGCCAAAACGAGAGGAAAGGCAGCAAACGGGTGATTTGTAAACGGTCATACTCTTCCGCCAGACCGAACTCCATCACCATCGGCATATATTCAGCGGCAATCACTTCTTCTTTACCGTCATAAATGCGGCACATCAATTCGCGATGGTGAACCCGGCCGTCGTAATGCACAGCCGGTTTTTGGTAGAAGCGCGGGCCGCCGCGGCTGAGCATTTGTTCGATGAGCGTTCGCCAGCGCACGTTGCCGCGCCCTTTTTCTGGCAGAGAGTCATCGTACACTGCCCAGCTGTTGCTGCCCTGAAGCACCGCGTTACGGACCGCCGCATCGGCGTGTTCCATCACTTGCTCCGTGGTTTGCCCGCTGCGCCAGGTACAGATGCCGATGTGCATCATGTCATCCTGATCCAGAATTTTGGTCGACGGCAATGAATCCAGCGCTTTTAACAGCTGCCCGGCGATGCTGTCGGCTTCCTTCAACGTGCGGTGCGGCAGCAGAACGGCAAAATCACTGCGGTAGTAACGTGCCAGCAACGCACCTGGATAACGCATCATGAAGGTGGAAAGCATATTGATCAGCATAAAGAAGTGTTCTTCCGCCGCTGTACGTCCCCACTGGTCGCGAACCAAATCAAATTCCGGCAGGCGAATCAGCATCACAATACCATGCGCGCCGACTTTTTCCTGATCGTCGAGCAGCGTTGCGAGCTGGTTATCGAAAAACATCCGGTTGCTGAGGCCGGTTTTGGTGTCTTGCGCCGCGTAGGAGCGAATGAGCGTATCCATGCGACTGCGCTGTTCACCGGCAAACTGAATTTCTGACAGCAGCGTATCAAGCGCGCTGCTGGTTCGCGCGGGCCACTCATGCACCGAACCGCGAACCTGCTGACCGCGTTCGCCGTTGAGGATCCGCGTGGAGCGTAGTTCTAACAATTCCTGGCCCGACAGCTGATTGCGCAGCCAGCGTACCGAAAAGAAGATAATCAATACCATAAAAGCAATGGCGATAGTGAGAGGCGCGGTGGTCAGCAACGAGTGGAAATAATTCACCATCGGATCTTGATACACCAGATGAAGAGTCATCCCCGGGTGCTTCACCGACTCTACGTCCAGCTCGCGATACTGAATGTTGCTGCCCATCGGGCGATAGCTGCTGCCACGGGAGTGGCTAAAAATGGTTTTATCATTAACGATGAAATCAACGCGCACGATATCGACGGGTACCAGAATTTCGTCCAGTTGTTTGTCGAGTTGATCAAAAGGGGTACTGACCAGGCGGGAATCGATAACCGTCGCCACAGCCCGGGCACGGTAATCCACTTTATATTGAATACCGTTGTAGAAACTCAGTGAACAACCAATGAGGGTGACAAAGATGGTCAGGCCCGTTAAAAGCGCCACAAAAGCTGAAAATTTCGTCGTTAATCGCATCCCTGTATTAACTCCGTTAATGAAAAACAGCCCGGCTGTTGACCGAACACCTACGGTGGCCCGCAAAAAAATTAGTGAGCACTAACTAGCATGCCAAAAAGACCCTGCATACTACCAGAGTTAGTGAATCTGGCAATTTATTGCGTTAAATCGGCATCGTGTTTCAGTTACCGAGTATAGTCATCGAAAATTATTTTCCAATCATTGAGCAACTGAGGAACGATTATGCAGGCGTTAATCTTAGAACAGCACGACGGTAAAACTCTCGCCTCGGTACAGGCCATCGAGGAAAGCCAGCTGCCACAAGGTGATGTCACAGTCGATATCCAGTGGTCAAGCCTCAACTATAAAGACGCACTCGCCATTACCGGTAAAGGTAAAATCATCCGCAACTTCCCGATGGTGCCAGGTATCGACTTTGCGGGCGTGGTGCACAGCAGCGAAGACCCGCGTTTTCATGCGGGCCAGCAGGTGCTGCTGACCGGCTGGGGCGTAGGTGAAAACCATTGGGGCGGCCTTTCTCAGCAGGCCCGCGTGAAGGGTGACTGGCTGGTTGCCCAACCGCACGGCATGGACGCGCGTCAGGCGATGATCATCGGCACCGCAGGCTTTACCGCCATGCTCTGCGTGATGGCGCTGGAAGATGCAGGTGTCAAACCGCAGGACGGCGAAATTGTCGTGACCGGTGCCAGCGGCGGCGTGGGCAGTACGGCGATTGCGCTGCTGCACAAGCTGGGTTATCAGGTCGTTGCCGTTTCCGGTCGCGAAAGCACGCATGACTATCTGCGCAGCCTCGGCGCAAACCGTATTATTGGCCGTGATGAATTCGCCGAAACCCGCCCGCTGGAAAAACAGCTTTGGGCCGGGGCGGTCGATACCGTGGGCGATAACGTGCTGGCCAAAGTGCTGGCGCAAATGAACTACGGCGGATGCGTGGCCGCGTGTGGTCTGGCGGGTGGCTTTGCACTACCGACCACCGTGATGCCGTTCATTCTGCGTAACGTTCGTTTGCAAGGCGTCGATTCCGTGATGACGCCTGCCGCTCGCCGCACACAGGCCTGGGAACGCCTGGTTCAGGATTTACCGTCTTCCTTCTATAGCCAGAGCGCGACGGAAATCACCCTTGCTCAGGCACCGGAGTTTGCCGAGAAAATCATGAACAACCAGATTCAGGGCCGCACGCTGGTGAAGGTGGCCTAATCTTCAAATTTTCGTGACATATTCGCGTTAATCAGACACCTCCGTCATGCTTAGGAAAAAAGCATGACGGAGGAAGCCATGAAGTCGAAAAAACTAACGGAAGCTGATGTAACGGCAGAATCCGTATTTATGCTCCAGCGCCGCCAGGTGCTGAAGATGTTAGGCATAAGCGCCACCGCAATGACGCTCGCGCCCACCGCTCAGGCCGATTTACTCAGCTGGTTCAAGGGCAACGACAGGCCACCGGCCCCGTCCGGGAAACCGCTCGAATTCTCTCGCCCTGCCGAATGGCAGAGTCAGCTGGCGCTCACGCCAGAAGATAAGGTCACAGGCTACAACAACTATTATGAGTTCGGGCTGGATAAAGCCGATCCGGCTGCCAATGCCGGTAGCCTGAAAACCGATCCGTGGACGCTGACCATCGATGGCGAAGTCGCTAAACCGCTGACGCTCGATCACGACGCGCTGACTAAACGCTTCCCGCTTGAACAGCGAATCTACCGGATGCGCTGCGTGGAAGCCTGGTCGATGGTGGTGCCGTGGATTGGTTTTCCGCTGCATAAGCTGCTGGCGTTGGTTGAGCCCACCAGCGATGCCAAATACGTCGCCTTCAAAACCATTTTCTCCCCTGAGCAGATGCCGGGTCAGAAGGATCGCTTTATCGGCGGCGGTCTCTCATATCCCTATGTTGAAGGTCTGCGTATCGATGAGGCGATGCATCCACTGACGCTACTGACTACCGGTGTATATGGCAAGGCGTTACCGCCGCAAAACGGGGCGCCTATTCGCCTGACCGTGCCGTGGAAATACGGCTTTAAAGGCATCAAATCTATCGTCAGTATCAAACTGACCCGCGAACGCCCGCCTTGCACGTGGAATCTGGCGGCCCCTGACGAATACGGCTTTTTCGCCAACGTGAATCCGCATGTTGACCATCCACGCTGGTCGCAGGCCACAGAGCGCTTTATCGGCTCGGGCGGCGTATTGGACGTCAAACGCCAACCGACGCTGTTGTTTAACGGCTATGCCGATCAGGTGGCGTCGCTGTACCGCGGCCTGAATTTACGGGAGAACTTCTGAGTGCGCTTAACGGCTAAACAGATTGTCTGGCTCAAGGTGGTGCTGCATCTGGCCGCCTTTTTACCGCTGGTGTGGTTATTCTGGGCGGGTGCCCAGGGTTACTTCAGCGCTGACCCCGCTAAGGATATTCAACACTTTACCGGTAGGATGGCTCTGAAACTGCTCCTCGCGACCTTGCTGGTCTCCCCGCTGGCGCGTTACGCTAAACAGCCTTTATTGATACGAACTCGTCGCCTTTTAGGGCTATGGTGTTTTGCCTGGGCGACGTTACATCTCACCAGCTACGCGCTGTTAGAGCTCGGGATTAACAATCTGGGTTTGTTAGGGCAGGAAGTGGTCACGCGGCCTTATTTAACGCTGGGTCTGGTGAGCTGGCTGATTTTGCTGGCGCTGGCGGCCACCTCGTTTCAGCGCGCACAACGAAAACTGGGCGCGCGCTGGCAAAAATTGCATAACTTCGTCTATCTGGTGGCGATCCTTGCTCCTGTCCATTATCTGTGGTCGGTAAAGATCCTCTCACCGCAGCCGATCCTGTACGCGATCGCCGCTTTTGCGCTTTTAGCGTGGCGTTTTAAGAAGTTCCGCCGATGGTGGCGTTAATTCACGATAATGTGCAGTTTCCCGCAGAACTCCCGCACTACGTCAGGCTTTTTCGGGTTTGAGGTTGATAATCTTCCCTGATAAGACCAGTATTTAGCTGCCAATTGCTACGAAATCGTTATAATGTGCGACTTTGGTTTTCCTGACAGGGGTTTTTGGCCTCTGAAAAGGTGACAAGCGCGCATCGAAGGTATATTTTGTTTTTTACCGGAGAATTGCAGGAGATAGCAGCACGATGGCCGACAAGTTACGCATTTTGCTTTTAAACGGACCGAACCTGAACATGCTCGGCACCCGTGAGCCAGAGAAGTATGGCTCCCAGACGTTAGCGGAAATTGTAAACCGTTTAACCACGGAAGCTGAGGCTCTGAATGTGTCGCTGGACCATTTGCAGTCGAACGCGGAGTTCGCGATTATCGACCGAATTCATCAGGCTAAAGACAACATTGACTATATCCTGATCAATCCGGCCGCATTCACGCACACCAGCGTGGCGATTCGTGATGCGCTATTGGCGGTAAGTATCCCGTTTATCGAGATACATCTAAGTAACGTGCACGCTCGCGAGCCGTTCCGCCATCACTCATATCTCTCTGATATCGCTGCCGGCGTCATCTGCGGATTAGGCGCTGACGGCTATTCATACGCATTACAGACGGCGGTTAAACGCCTGTCACAATCACACTAAACAAAGAGTACGGAACCCACTCATGGATATTCGTAAGATTAAAAAACTGATCGAGCTGGTTGAAGAATCAGGCATCTCCGAACTGGAAATTTCTGAAGGCGAAGAGTCTGTACGTATCAGCCGCGCTTCGGCCAATGCTGGCTTCCCAGTAATGCAACAGGCTTATGCTGCCCCGATGATGCAACCACAGATGGCGCCGGCCGCTGCTGCACCGGTAGCTGCCGCTGAAGCACCTAAAGCTGAAATCAGTGGCCACATCGTACGCTCCCCGATGGTTGGTACCTTCTACCGCACCCCGAGCCCGGACGCGAAAGCATTCATCGAAGTGGGCCAGAAGGTGAACGCGGGTGATACCCTGTGCATCGTTGAAGCCATGAAAATGATGAACCAGATCGAAGCCGACAAATCAGGCGTGGTGAAAGCCATTCTGGTCGAAAGTGGTCAACCGGTAGAATTTGACGAGCCACTGGTCGTCATCGAGTAACGAGGCGAACATGCTGGATAAAATTGTCATCGCCAACCGTGGCGAGATTGCATTGCGTATTCTTCGTGCCTGTAAAGAACTGGGCATCAAGACCGTCGCTGTGCACTCCACTGCGGATCGCGATTTAAAACACGTACTGTTGGCGGATGAGACGGTCTGTATTGGCCCGGCTCCGTCCGTAAAAAGCTATCTGAATATCCCGGCTATCATCAGCGCCGCTGAAATCACCGGCGCGGTGGCAATCCATCCGGGTTATGGCTTCCTGTCCGAAAATGCCAACTTTGCTGAGCAGGTTGAACGTTCCGGCTTTATCTTCATCGGCCCGAAAGCTGACACCATCCGCCTGATGGGCGACAAAGTGTCTGCAATCAATGCGATGAAAAAAGCAGGCGTTCCAACTGTACCAGGCTCTGACGGCCCACTGGGCGACGACATGGACGCTAACCGTGCCCATGCGAAACGCATTGGCTATCCGGTTATCATCAAAGCCTCGGGCGGCGGTGGCGGTCGCGGTATGCGCGTAGTACGCAGCGACGCAGAACTGGCCCAGTCCATCACCATGACCAAAGCAGAAGCGAAAGCCGCTTTCAGCAATGACATGGTGTACATGGAAAAATACCTGGAAAATCCTCGTCATATCGAGATTCAGGTACTGGCTGACGGTCAGGGCAACGCTATCTATCTGGCAGAACGTGACTGCTCTATGCAGCGTCGTCACCAGAAAGTTGTCGAAGAAGCACCAGCGCCGGGCATCACGCCGGAACTGCGTCGCTACATCGGCGAGCGTTGTGCGAAAGCCTGTGTGGATATCGGCTACCGTGGCGCGGGTACTTTCGAGTTCCTGTTTGAAAACGGCGAGTTCTATTTCATCGAAATGAACACACGTATTCAGGTAGAGCATCCGGTTACCGAGATGATCACTGGCGTTGACCTGATCAAAGAGCAGTTGCGTATCGCTGCCGGTCAGCCGCTGTCAATCAAACAGGAAGAAGTACACGTTCGCGGCCATGCGGTGGAATGCCGTATCAACGCCGAAGACCCGAACACCTTCCTGCCGAGCCCGGGTAAAATTACCCGTTTCCACGCACCAGGCGGTTTTGGTGTACGTTGGGAATCTCATATCTACGCCGGTTACACCGTACCGCCGTACTATGACTCAATGATTGGTAAGCTCATCTGTTACGGCGAAACCCGTGACGTGGCGATTTCTCGCATGAAGAACGCCCTGCAGGAACTGATCATCGACGGTATCAAAACCAACGTTGAACTGCAGATGCGCATCATGAGCGACGAGAGCTTCCAGCATGGTGGAACCAACATCCACTATCTGGAGAAAAAACTCGGACTTCAGGAAAAATAATCCTGAATGTTTAGCAAAAGGCCGGATCTTCCGGCCTTTTTTCTTTTTCTCTCCCCTTGCCAGCCCCTTAAGGTACAATCCCCGCTTTAAATTGACCCTGGGAGCCTTATGGACGCGCGTTTTGTTCAGGCCCACAAAGAAGCCCGCTGGGCGTTGTGGCTAACCCTCCTCTATCTCGCCGCATGGTTGGCGAGTGCTTACATACCAAACTCATTGCAGGGTATTACCGGCTTGCCCCATTGGTTCGAAATGGCCTGTCTGCTGATTCCGCTGGTGTTCATTTTGCTGTGCTGGGCGATGGTAAAATTCATCTACCGCGATATTCCGCTGGAGGACGACGATGCAGCTTGAAGTGATTCTGCCCTTGGTCGCCTACCTGTTGGTGGTGTTTGGCCTGTCGATTTATGCGATGCGCAAGCGTTCGACCGGCACATTCCTCAATGAATATTTTCTCGGCAGCCGTTCAATGGGCGGCTTTGTGTTGGCCATGACCCTGACCGCCACCTATATCAGCGCCAGTTCGTTTATCGGTGGTCCGGGGGCTGCTTATAAATACGGGCTGGGTTGGGTTTTGCTGGCGATGATCCAACTACCTGCCGTGTGGTTATCGCTGGGCGTTCTGGGGAAAAAATTCGCCATCCTCGCCCGACGTTATAACGCGGTGACGCTCAACGATATGCTGTTTGCCCGCTATCAGAGCCGTCTGCTGGTATGGCTGGCGAGTCTTAGCCTGCTCGTCGCGTTTGTCGGCGCCATGACCGTGCAGTTCATCGGCGGCGCGCGCCTACTGGAAACGGCTGCTGGTATTCCTTACGAAACGGGCCTGCTGATTTTCGGGATCAGTATTGCGCTGTATACCGCTTTTGGCGGCTTCCGCGCCAGTGTGCTCAATGATGCCATGCAGGGCATGGTGATGCTGATTGGCACCATCGTGCTACTGGTGGGCATCGTTCACGCGGCGGGCGGCCTGGGCCACGCAGTACAAACGCTGGAACACATCGACCCTAAACTGGTCTCCCCGCAGGGTGCTGACGATATATTATCGCCGAGCTTTATGACTTCCTTCTGGGTGCTGGTCTGTTTTGGGGTGATTGGCCTGCCACATACGGCAGTGCGTTGCATCTCTTATAAAGACAGCAAGGCGGTACACCGCGGCATGATTATCGGCACGATTGTCGTGGCTATCCTGATGTTCGGTATGCATCTGGCTGGCGCGCTAGGACGGGCCGTTATTCCTGATCTCGATGTCCCGGATTTGGTTATCCCCACCTTGATGGTTAAAGTGCTGCCGCCAGTAGCAGCGGGGATCTTCCTCGCTGCACCGATGGCAGCAATCATGTCGACGATCAACGCGCAGTTATTACAGAGTTCCGCTACGATCATCAAAGATCTGTATCTGAATTTCCGCCCGGAGCAGGTGCACAACGAGAAGCGGTTGAAGCGTATGTCAGCGCTGATCACCCTGATATTGGGTGCGCTGCTGCTGCTGGCTGCCTGGCGACCGCCGGAGATGATCATCTGGCTGAACCTGCTGGCGTTTGGCGGACTGGAAGCCGTGTTCCTGTGGCCGCTGGTGCTGGGCCTTTACTGGGAGCGTGCGAACGCTGCCGGGGCGCTGAGCGCCATGATTGTCGGCGGCGTGCTGTATGCGTTGCTCGCTACCCTAAAAGTTCAGTACCTGGGCTTTCACCCGATTGTCCCCTCGCTACTGCTAAGTCTTCTGGCTTTTGTCGTCGGCAACCGTTTTGGTCAGCCTGCCACGCAAGCCCCTAATATCACTGTTAATCATTAAAAGAGTTTTGCCATGCCATGGATCCAACTGAAACTGAACACCACCGGTGCTAACGCGGAAGAACTGAGCGATGCATTGATGGAAGTGGGTGCTGTCTCTATCACCTTCCAGGACACCCACGACACACCGGTGTTTGAGCCTTTACCAGGCGAAACCCGCCTGTGGGGCGATACCGATGTCATTGGCCTGTTCGATGCCGAAACCGACATGAAGGAAGTGGTGGCCATTCTGGAACATCAGCCGCTGCTTGGTGCAGGTTTTGTTCATAAGATTGAGCAGCTGGAAGATAAAGACTGGGAACGTGAATGGATGGATAATTTCCACCCAATGCGCTTCGGTGAGCGGCTGTGGATCTGCCCGAGCTGGCGCGATGTACCGGACGAAAACGCGGTTAACGTGATGCTCGATCCGGGCCTGGCATTTGGTACCGGCACCCACCCAACCACATCGCTGTGCCTGCAGTGGCTCGACGGTCTCGATCTGAATGGCAAGACGGTGATCGACTTTGGCTGCGGATCCGGGATCCTCGCCATTGCCGCATTGAAACTGGGCGCGGCCAAAGCGATTGGGATCGACATCGATCCGCAGGCGATTCAGGCCAGCCGCGATAACGCGCAGCGTAATGGCGTATCCGACAAACTGGAACTTTATTTACCGCAGGACCAGCCAGACGCCATGAAAGCCGATGTGGTGGTCGCAAACATCCTGGCCGGCCCATTACGTGAACTGGCCCCGCTAATTAGCGTCCTGCCGATTGAGGGTGGTCTGCTGGGCCTTTCCGGTATTCTTGCGAGCCAGGCCGACAGTGTCTGTGAAGCCTATACCTCTCAATTCGCACTCGACCCGGTAGTTGAGAAAGAAGAGTGGTGCCGCATCACCGGCCGTAAGAACGGATAAAACAGGGGTGTAACCGCTCGCTCTCTTACACATTTCGTTCAAGTAAGCGCGAAAATGTGTCGCTTACCAGCAGCAATGAAATGAGATCCAGTCCGCAAAAATCGGGATAATCTGCTGATAAAACCAGCAGGTTATCCCTTTTCTGCTCCTGTTTGGGCAGGAAAAAACGATAAGTTACGCAAAATTTCATCTGTGCACAAATCCACCACATGAATATAAAGCGATGATTTAATTAATGATTAAATTCAACGTTCCTGATCGACTGGCGATTCCTTGATCTACGACAGAGGATTGCTCAAAGTTTGGCCTTTCATCTCAGGAAAAAAATGCGTAATATACGCCGCCTTGCAGTCACAGTATGGTCATTTCTTAACTCATGCGCATCGGACACCACCAGCTTAGAAATCGCCTGATCGCAGCGCCCATGGCTGGCATTACTGACAGACCATTCCGGACGCTGTGCTATGAGATGGGAGCAGGTTTAACCGTTTCTGAGATGATGTCCTCCAACCCGCAGGTTTGGGAGAGCGACAAGTCACGTTTACGGATGGTGCACATTGACGAGCCCGGGATCCGCACCGTGCAAATTGCCGGTAGCTGTCCTGAAGAAATGGCGGAAGCCGCACGTATTAACGTTGAAAGTGGCGCCCAAATTATTGATATCAATATGGGTTGCCCGGCGAAAAAAGTGAATCGCAAGCTTGCAGGTTCAGCCCTGTTGCAACATCCCGGTTTGGTGAAGTCTATCCTGACCGAGGTGGTAAATGCAGTGGACGTTCCTGTCACTCTCAAGATTCGCACTGGCTGGGCGCCGGACCACCGTAACTGTGTAGAGATTGCCCAACTGGCTGAAGATTGTGGCATTCAGGCTCTGACTATTCACGGACGCACTCGCGCCTGCTTGTTTAACGGAGACGCTGAATACGACAGTATTCGGGCAGTTAAGCAGAAAGTTTCCATTCCGATTATCGCGAATGGTGACATTACTGACCCGCTTAAAGCCAGAGCTGTACTCGACTATACGGGGGCTGATGCCCTGATGATAGGACGTGCAGCTCAGGGAAGACCCTGGATCTTTCGGGAAATCCAGCATTATCTGGACACTGGGGAGCTGCTACCTCCACTGCCTCTGGCAGAGGTGAAGCGCTTACTTTGTGCGCATGTTCGGGAATTGCATGATTTTTACGGTCATACAAAAGGGTACCGAATAGCGCGCAAACACGTATCCTGGTATTTACAGGAACACGCTCCAGATGACCAGTTTCGGCGCACATTCAACGCCATTGAGGATGCCAGCGTACAGCTGGAGGCGTTGGAGGCATACTTCGAAAATTTTGCGTAAACAGAAATAAAGAGCTGACAGAACTATGTTCGAACAACGCGTAAATTCTGACGTACTGACCGTTTCTACCGTTAACTCTCAGGATCAGGTGACTCAGAAACCTCTCCGTGACTCGGTTAAACAGGCACTGAAGAACTATTTTGCTCAACTGAATGGTCAGGATGTTAATGACCTGTATGAGCTGGTACTGGCTGAAGTAGAACAGCCCCTGTTGGACATGGTTATGCAATACACGCGTGGTAACCAAACCCGCGCTGCTCTGATGATGGGCATCAACCGTGGTACTTTGCGTAAGAAACTGAAAAAATACGGCATGAACTAAGTTCGTTCATGGCGGTAAAAAGGCGCTCTTCGGCATGGGGAAGCGCCTTTTTTATTGCCTGAAATCCTGCGATTTTCTCCCCCCTTTCCTGACGTCACTTTTCGTGTATATTGCCAGCCATTCACCCAATCAATTCTCAGGTGCAGGTATGCTTCGCAAGTACGGATGGCTGATTGTCTTTGCCTTGTTTATGTTTGTGTTTGAAGGTTTGCTGATGCAGTGGATTGAGATTTTATCCACCGAAAGCGATAAGTGCCGCAACATGAATTCTGTCAACCCGCTCAAGCTGGTGAACTGCTCCGACCTGGAGTGAAGAATGTGGAAAACGTCGGCGAACGTGTCGGCATTCCCATCATAAAATCAGGGACTTAAATCCCTTTGAGTCCTTTATGGACGATGGTAATGTCACAGCCCTCACCACCCCGTGCACGAGCTGATGACACCATGCTGGCTAGCCATTACGACCCTATTCTGGTCGCCATTTCCTTTATCATTGCTATTCTCGCGGCCTGGACTGCACTGAACATGGCGGGGCGAGTCTCCACAAGCCACGGAAGAGCCGCCTGGATATGGCTCTTCGGGGGTGGGATCGCCATGGGTATCGGCGTGTGGGCAATGCATTTTATCGGTATGCTGGCGATGGACAGCGCAATGGGTATGCAGTACAGCCCTAGACTGACCGCCCTATCAATGGCAATCGCCATGGCCTCTTCCCTTTTTGCCTTATGGTTGGTGAGCGTCGACAAGCTCGGCCTGCGCCGTCTGCTGCCCGGTGCCTTAGTGATGGGGACGGGTGTCGTGCTGATGCACTACACCGGGATGGCCGCCATGGACGTCTCCGCGCCCATCATCTGGGATTATCGCTGGGTTTCACTTTCCGTCGTCATCGCGCTGCTCGCCTCTTTTGCCGCCCTCTGGCTCACTTTCCGCCTGCGTCACGAAGCCGCGCAGGTCGCGCTGATGCGTTTTGGTGCCGCTGTACTGATGGGGATCGCTATCGCCGGGATGCATTATACCGGCATGTTAGCAGCGCAGTTTCCCGAACAAATGCCAATGGATCACCAGGGCCTGAACGGCAACTGGCTGGCGGTGCTGGTCAGCGTGGTGACGATGTTTATTCTCGGTATCACACTGCTCATTTCGATGCTTGATGCACGCTTGCAGGCCCGAACCGCGTTGCTGGCGTCCTCGCTAGCGGAAGCGAATAAAGAGCTGGCCGAGCTGGCGCTTCAGGACACCTTAACCCGCCTGCCAAACCGCGTGTTGTTTGAAGATCGCCTAAGCCAGGCCATCAGCAAAGCTGACCTTGAAGCGCGCTCGTTTGCGTTGCTGTTTATGGATTTAGATGGCTTTAAGGCCGTTAATGACGCATTTGGTCATGATGTGGGTGACAAACTGCTTGTCGCGGTCACTGGCCGTTTACAGCAGCCCTTAAGTGGGCAATTCACCCTGGCCCGTATCGGCGGTGATGAGTTTGTTTTACTGGCAGACATTTCAGCCCCGGACGATGCCGCCCGCCTCGCCAGCGCACTGGTGCACGCCATCGATGCACCGTTCCTCATAGACAAGTACGAACTGGTGGTGACGTTAAGCGTGGGTATTGCGCTCTACCCGCATGACGGACAAAACGATCGCGAGCTGATGTTTAACGCCGATGCCGCGATGTATCACACCAAACATTCCGGGCGTAACGGCTACCACTTCTTCCAACCTTCGATGAATATCTTCGCCCAGCAGCAGCTACAACTGATGAACGATTTGTGGATGGCGGTCGAACGGCAAGAATTGCGTCTGCACTATCAACCCAAATGCCACGCGCAGACGGGCGAAATCATGGGTTTTGAAGCGCTACTGCGGTGGGAACATCCGCTTAAAGGGCTTTTGCCCCCCGACGTTTTCCTGCCGCTAGCAGAGAAAACCGGGATCATCATCCCGATGGGAAACTGGGTCATTAACGAAGCCTGCCGTCAGCTCAATGAATGGCGCGCCCAGGGGCAGCTGAACTGGTCGATGGCGGTCAATCTTTCTGCTTTGCAGTTTGAACAGCCGATGCTTATCGAGACAGTGATGGCGAGCCTGTCCCGGCATGGTATTCCGCCGGAAATGCTGATCCTGGAAGTGACCGAAACAACGGCGATGCACAATCCGGAACAGAGCGTTGCGGTACTGACGCGCCTGACTGAACTCGGGGTGAAAGCCTCCATCGATGATTTCGGCACGGGTTATTCGAGTTTGCTCTATCTTAAGCGCTTACCCGCCTGCGAACTGAAAATCGACCGGGCTTTCGTGAAAGAACTGAATGGCGAAGGCGAAGATGCCACTATTGTTTCCGCAATCGTCGCCCTGGCGCGCACGTTGAATTTACGCGTAGTGGCAGAAGGCGTCGAAACGCAGGCGCAGCGCGAGTTTCTAACACAACTCGGCTGCAATACCTTGCAAGGCTACCTTTTAGGCAAACCGGTGAGCGCCGAGGCCATTACTGCCAGGTATCAGCACGCGATCTGATTACAGTGCCTGATGGTGATAAGCCGCTACGTTATCCATCGGCATCGGCAGCGTCGTCGGATGATGAGGTAACGTTGCCATTATATTATCCACCAGCTCTGGTGCTTGCTGATACAAATTGAAATGTTCGGGAAAGAGTAGCCAATTTTTTAATACGCCAGAAAAGAAGCAATGAAACATTGTCAGGGCTAATTCAATATTCGTATCAGCAGGAAGACTGCCATTACGAACACATTGTGTTAATACCCGACGCGGCATTTCATAGCCAAAACAGATGTGCTGACGAATTTCTGACTCCAGTATCATCTCTTTTGTGAATTCACATTTGTGATACAAAATTTGCATTAGTGCACGAAGCTTTACAGATTGAGCAATATGTTGCAAACCAACAACAAACATTTCACGCAGATACATCAGCGGATTTTCGCTTTCGTTAATATTTACACGATCGCGTATTATATCGCGCAATGGAATTTGCTCTCGCCACATTTCATTAAACAGTTCGACTTTATTGTTGAAATGCCAGTAGACGGCGCCGCGTGTCACGCCCGCTGCATCAGCGATGTCGCTCAGTGTTGTGCTGGAAACCCCTCGCAGTGAGAACTGCTCGATAGCAGCATCCAGCAGCTGTTGTCGGGTAATCAGCGCATCTTCTTTTGTTTTTCTGACCATAGCGAACCCAAATACCCTCCTGAAAAACCATTAATGTATTGGCAATCCATTTTTCCACATAGCATTTTATACATTAATACTGGATTGGCACTCACTTCTTATCCGCATTCAATAATAATCATCAATACTTCGCATTGATGTATTGATAATAACTATAATTCCAACTCTTTCTCTCCCTGCCATAAAATTCACCCTCAATTTCCTTTATGTATGCGTGCTTTCCCATACCATTTCTCAATCCCGACGGCTAACATTTCAACGTTTTTATTTGTACTATGGCGTGCGCATTTTTTTATTTTTTCACCGGTTTCCGGAGAATTTGCTATATCTGTAATTAAGGACTTGCAATGAAGATTCACGCCAGGATTTCGATTTTATCCAGTTTACTCGCATCAACTCTGCTGATTAGCAGTTGCGATAATGCAGGGGATCGGCCGCAGCAACCACAGGCACCACACGTTACGGTTCATGTCATTACGAGCGCCCCGCTGTCCGTGACAACCGAACTGCCGGGCAGAACCACGGCATTTCGCATTGCTGAAGTTCGTCCACAGGTCAGCGGTATCATCCTGCACCGTAATTTCATTGAGGGCAGCGATATTCAGTCAGGTGAGTCTCTCTATCAGATAGATCCAGCCACCTATCAGGCCGCGTGGAACAGCGCCAAAGGCGATGAAGCCAAAGCCGTAGCCGCCGCAACGATTGCGCATTTGACTGTAAAACGTTATTTGCCTCTGCTCGGCACACAATATGTCAGCCGCCAGGATTACGATCAGGCGGTGGCTAACGCCCAGCAGGCCGACGCCAGCGTAATGGCTGCGAAAGCCGCGGTAGAAACCGCACGCATCAACGTGGCCTACACCAAAGTCACCTCTCCGATTAGCGGGCGAATCGGCAAGTCCAGCGTAACCGAAGGCGCATTAGTCACTAACGGTCAGTCCCAGGCACTGGCAACGGTACAGCAGCTGGACCCGATTTATGTCGATGTCACTCAGTCCAGCAGCGACTTTATGCGTCTCAAACAGCAAAGCCTTCAGCAAGGAAGCGGCACCAAAAGCGTTGAGCTCGTGATGGAAAACGGGCAGCCGTATTCCCTGAAAGGCACCTTGCAATTCTCTGATGTCACCGTTGATGAAAGCACCGGCTCCATCACCCTGCGCGCTATTTTTCCTAACCCTCAACACTCGCTGCTGCCCGGTATGTTTGTACGTGCACGCATCGATGAAGGTGTGCAGCCAAACGCCATTCTGGTGCCGCAACAAGGTGTCACACGCACGCCGCGAGGCGATGCCACGGTGTTAGTGGTCAATGCGAAAAATCAGGTTGAAGTCCGCAGCGTCACTGCCTCTCAGGCCATCGGCAGTCAGTGGCTTATCAGCAACGGGCTCAATACGGGTGACAAAGTGATTGTCAGCGGATTGCAGAAAGTACGTCCTGGCGTTTCGGTGACTTCAGAGCCAGACACTGCCACTTCGTCCGCCAAATAATCAGGGGCCACTATGTCCAAATTCTTTATTCAGCGCCCGATTTTCGCCTGGGTGCTGGCAATTATTATGATGATGGCGGGGGGACTTGCGATCATGCAATTGCCTATCGCACAGTACCCAACCATCGCGCCACCGGCAGTGGCCATTACGGCGACCTATCCGGGGGCTGACGCCCAAACCGTGCAGGATACCGTCACCCAGGTTGTCGAACAGAACATGAACGGTATCGATAATCTGATGTACATGTCCTCCACCAGCGACTCCTCTGGCGGCGTGACTATCACCCTGACTTTCCAGTCAGGCACCGATCCGGATATCGCCCAGGTCCAGGTGCAGAACAAACTGCAGCTGGCCACCCCGCTGCTACCACAGGAAGTTCAGCAGCAGGGTATCAGCGTCAAAAAATCGAGCAGCAGCTATTTACTGGTGGCAGGCTTTGTTTCCGATAACAAGGCACTAAATCAGGATGATATCTCTGACTATGTTTCCTCGAACCTGAAAGATGCGATTAGTCGCCTGAATGGCGTCGGCGATACCCAACTGTTCGGTGCTCAGTATGCAATGCGTATCTGGCTGGATCCAAATCTGCTGAACAAGTTTAAACTGACGCCGGTTGATGTCGTAACCCAACTGAAAATTCAGAACAACCAGATAGCGGCGGGCCAACTCGGCGGCACGCCTGCCATCGGTAATCAGCAGCTTAACGCGTCTATCATTGCTCAAACACGCCTGAAAAATCCGCAGGAGTTCGGCAACGTCACCCTGCGTGTCAATCAGGACGGCTCGGTTGTGCACCTTCGCGATGTGGCACAAATTGAGCTCGGCGGTGAAAACTACAACACGCTTGCCCGCATTAATGGGCAACCCGCATCCGGGCTGGGGATAAAACTTGCCACGGGTGCGAATGCCCTTAACACCGCAGAGGCAATCAAAGCCAAACTCGAAGAGCTGCAGCCTTTCTTCCCGCAGGGTATGCGCGTCATCTACCCTTATGACACCACGCCATTCGTGAAAATCTCGATTCACGAAGTGATAAAAACCTTGTTCGAAGCGATCGTCCTCGTCTTCCTTGTGATGTACCTTTTCCTGCAAAATATCCGCGCGACACTCATCCCAACCATCGCAGTCCCTGTCGTTCTGCTGGGCACGTTCGCCATTTTGGCTGCCTTTGGTTACTCGATTAACACGCTGACTATGTTTGGCATGGTACTGGCGATCGGGCTCTTGGTGGATGATGCCATCGTGGTGGTGGAAAACGTCGAGCGCGTGATGGCCGAAGAACGGCTATCACCAAAGGAAGCGACGGTAAAATCGATGGATCAAATCCAGGGAGCACTTGTCGGGATTGCGATGGTACTCTCTGCGGTGTTTATCCCGATGGCGTTCTTCGGCGGTTCAACCGGGGCAATCTACCGGCAATTCTCAATCACCATCGTTTCATCGATGGCATTGTCCGTACTTGTGGCATTAATTCTGACACCCGCTCTGTGCGCGACGCTGCTAAAACCAGTTTCAGCCGATCATCACGCACCAAAAAGCGGTTTCTTCGGCTGGTTTAACGCTCGATTTGACCAGAGTGTCGATCACTACACCAATAGCGTCAGCCGCATTCTGAGAGGCACCGGGCGTTACTTAATTATCTATGTGGCGATCGTCGCCGGGATGGCGGTTCTATTCCTGCGTCTGCCGACCTCCTTTCTGCCAGAAGAAGATCAGGGCGTGTTCATGACCATGGTTCAGTTGCCGGCGGGGGCAACGCAGGAACGCACCCAAAAGGTGCTGGATACCATGACCCACTACTATCTCAATGATGAAAAGGCTAACGTCGCCAACGTCTTCACCGTGAACGGTTTCAGCTTTAGTGGTCAGGGACAAAACTCAGGGATGGCATTTATCAGCCTGAAGCCATGGGATGAACGTAGCGGCGAAGAGAATCACGTTGAAGCCATCATCAAACGCGCGACCGCCAAATTCAGCCAGATTAAAGATGCCATGGTATTCCCGTTTAACCTGCCTGCAATTATCGAGTTAGGTACGGCAACGGGCTTCGACTTTGAGCTAGTCGATCAGGCGGGTCTTGGACACAACGGCCTGACACAGGCCCGTAATCAGCTGCTCGGAATGGTAAAAGAACATCCGGATATACTGGTCCGGGTGCGTCCAAATGGTCTTGAAGATACCCCGCAGTACAAGCTCGATGTCGATCAGGAAAAAGCGCAGGCGCTGGGTGTATCGATTTCCGATATCAACCAGACCATTTCGACCGCGCTGGGCGGCAGCTATGTCAACGATTTCATCGACAGGGGTCGTGTGAAGAAGGTTTACGTTCAGGCAGAAGCAAAATTCCGTATGTTGCCAAACGATATCAATACTCTTTACGTCCGCAGCGCCAGTGGTGAAATGGTTCCTTTCTCCGCATTTTCTACGGCAAGTTGGATTTATGGATCCCCGCGCCTGGAACGATTTAACGGTCTGCCATCGATGGAGATCCTCGGGGAAGCCGCACCGGGTAGGAGTACCGGTGAAGCGATGCTTCTGATGGAACAGATGGCCAGCAAACTGCCTGCAGGTATTGGTTACGACTGGACGGGCATGTCTTATCAGGAACGACTGTCTGGTAACCAGGCTCCGGCGCTGTATGCCATTTCATTGATCGTCGTATTCCTGTGCCTCGCCGCGCTTTATGAAAGCTGGTCAATCCCGTTCTCGGTCATGTTGGTGGTGCCATTAGGGGTTATCGGGGCGCTACTTGCCGCGACGCTGCGCGGTATGCATAACGACGTCTATTTCCAGGTTGGCCTGCTAACCACGATTGGCCTTTCGGCGAAAAACGCTATTCTGATTGTCGAATTTGCCAAAGACCTGATGGAAAAAGAAGGTAAAGGGGTGATTGAAGCCACCCTGCAAGCTTCTCGAATGCGTCTGCGCCCGATTCTGATGACATCTCTGGCTTTTATCCTCGGTGTCATGCCTCTGGTCATTAGCAACGGCGCGGGTAGCGGTGCGCAAAATGCCGTAGGAACTGGCGTAATGGGGGGCATGCTTGCAGCGACACTGCTTGCCATCTTCTTTGTACCGGTGTTCTTTGTGGTCGTTCGTCGACGTTTCGGTAGAACGAAAAACTAAGTAAAAACAAAAAGGGCGCTTAAGGCGCCTTTTTTGATTCAGCCAGATAAATAACCACATCCAGATCGGTAAATTCAGAATTTTACTCTGCATATTTTCTACATAATCAGCGTGATATTCGCGAATACCTCCACGATGTTTACAGAACAAATAAATTGAGATTATTTATCCCTCGGGCAGTTCTAGTCTCAGTGGTAAAATTACCGCAATTCCGCAAGGCCGATATTTTACGTCAACGCGGTTAATCGAGGTAATATCATGAAAAGATTGATTTCAGTTGCATTATTGGCCGCCTTACTCGCTGGCTGCGCACACGATTCACCTTGCGTACCGGTTTATGACGATCAGGGTCGCCTGGTGCACACCAATACCTGCATGAAAGGCACGACACAGGATAACTGGGAAACGGCGGGAGCTATCGCCGGTGGCGCAGCCGCTCTGGCGGGCCTGACGCTCGGTATCGTGGCTCTCACCAAATAATTAAATGAAAGCGCGGGCCCTCCGCGCTTTTGCTTTATTGCGGTGCAAAACTGCGCTCGAAAGTAAAAAATTGCTTTGTCACTGCCCCTCATAAAAACAATTTCGTGTTTTTAATCACACATCTATAATTAAAAATGATTATTACGCTGAAATGGCGTGAGCAATTTCACATATTATTGCCATTCATTCTCACGACAATATTACCCCCCGAAATCATTTCTCTTTCCCATCTCAATCCTGAAACTTTTTCGCTCTGATTTGTGGCACAGGTTGTAATTTTGCACCATCCCGGGGCGCTTGTTTTTTTCTTTCCTGTCTACACTCACTTTATTGCTTCCACGAGCCCCAATATCAGGCGGTTGCAATTCTGGCATTCCCTTTGCTTTAGAAGGAATGGCCATGGCCACAGACAGGATTCGGCGTTCCCCAGGACGTCTAATAAATAACGATAAATTTTCGCCACACAGGATGCTTTATGAAAAAGATGATGATCGCCAGCCTCACCGCGGCGGGCGTACTGTTTGCAATCTCAAATCAGGCACATGCCGGTACCACTTTTGACGCCGTTAAAAAGAAAGGCTTCGTTCAGTGCGGGATCAGTGATGGATTGCCGGGCTTTTCTTATGCAGATGCCGACGGAAAATTTACCGGTATTGATGTAGATGTCTGCCGTGGCGTGGCCGCAGCGGTATTTGGTGATGCCAGCAAAGTGAAATATACCCCACTGACCGCGAAGGAACGTTTCACCGCACTGCAATCAGGCGAAGTAGATTTGCTCTCCCGTAACACCACCTGGACCTCTTCTCGCGATGCGGGCATGGGCCTGTCCTTTACCGGTGTAACGTATTACGACGGTATCGGCTTCCTGACTCACGATAAGGCCGGGCTGAAAAGTGCGAAAGAGCTGGATGGTGCGACCGTCTGTATTCAGGCCGGTACCGACACCGAGCTGAACGTGGCGGATTACTTCAAAGCCAACAATATGAAGTACACCCCAGTGACCTTCGACCGCTCTGACGAATCAGCAAAAGCGCTGGAATCCGGGCGCTGCGATACCCTGGCCTCTGACCAGTCACAGCTGTATGCGCTGCGTATCAAACTGAGCAAACCGGGTGAATGGATTGTTCTGCCAGAGGTGATTTCCAAAGAGCCGCTGGGCCCAGTGGTTCGTCGTGGTGATGACGAGTGGTTCTCCATCGTGCGCTGGACGCTGTTCGCCATGCTGAACGCCGAAGAAATGGGGATTAACTCTAAAAACGTTGATGAGAAATTTGCTAACCCATCAACGCCAGATATGTCACACCTGCTCGGGAAAGAGGGTGATTTCGGCAAGGACCTGAAACTGGATAACAAGTGGGCCTATAACATTGTTAAACAGGTCGGTAACTACGCCGAAATCTTTGACCGCAACGTCGGCGAAGGCAGTGCTCTGAAGATCAAACGTGGCCAGAACAACCTCTGGAACAACGGTGGGATCCAATACGCGCCGCCGGTTCGTTAAGTTTCACGCTGTGACGGGCATCGCTTAGGCGGTGCCCAACCTGATGTTCTGGTCATTGAGGTTTTACTATGTCCCAACGCCGCCTGACCGTAAAAGGATCGCTCTCCTTTTCCAACCCCACGGTTCGCGCCTGGCTGTTTCAAATCCTTGCGGTAGTGGCGGTCGTCGCTATTGCTATCTATTTGATACACAACACCATCACTAATCTGGATAAGCGAGGCATTACCTCAGGTTTTGCTTTTCTCGACAGAAGCGCGGGCTTTGGCATCGTCCAGCACTTAGTGGATTATCAGCAGGGTGATACCTATGGCCGGGTTTTCCTGGTCGGTTTGCTGAACACGTTGCTGGTTTCTGCGCTATGTATTGTCTTTGCTTCCTTCCTCGGCTTCTTTTTGGGCCTGGCGAGACTCTCCGAAAACTGGCTGCTGCGTAAGCTGTCGACGGTGTATATCGAGACATTCCGTAACATTCCACCGCTGCTGCAAATCTTCTTTTGGTACTTTGCCGTACTTCGCAATTTACCCGGACCGCGTCAGGCGGTGAATGCCTTCGAGCTGGTGTTCCTCAGCAATCGTGGGCTCTATATTCCTTCACCACAATGGGGTGAAGGATTGCTGGCTTGTATTACCGCACTCATCATTGCCGCACTGCTGACCATCGGGCTTTTTCGCTATAACAAAACGCACCAGATTAAAACAGGCCAACTTCGACGAACCTGGCCGACCGCACTGGCGCTAGTTATCGCGCTACCGTTGCTCGCACACTGGCTCTTTGGCGCCGCACTTCATTGGGATATACCAGCCCTTCAAGGGTTTAACTTCCGCGGTGGCATGGTGCTGATCCCCGAACTGGCAGCGTTAACGCTCGCGCTCTCGGTTTATACCTCCGCGTTTATTGCCGAGATCATTCGTTCTGGTATCCAGGCTGTACCTTTTGGACAGCATGAAGCTGCCCGTTCGCTTGGGCTGCCAAACCCTGTGACACTGCGCCAGGTCATTATTCCCCAGGCGCTCCGCGTGGTGATCCCACCACTCACCAGCCAGTACCTGAATATTGTCAAAAACTCATCGCTGGCCGCGGCCATTGGCTATCCCGATATGGTCTCGCTGTTTGCCGGTACGGTGCTGAACCAGACCGGACAGGCTATTGAAACGATCGCGATCACCATGTCGGTGTACCTCATTATCAGTCTGAGTATTTCGCTGCTGATGAATATCTATAACCGCCGTATGGCACTGATTGAGCGCTAAGGGGTCATGATGACAAAAGCAATTCTGTCTCACGCTACGCGGCCCGGCGGTGCAAAGCGAAATCAGCCTCTGACCTGGATGCGAAAGAATCTGTTCTCCAGCTGGTCCAACAGCCTGTTGACACTCTTCGCGCTGTGGCTGATGTGGGAACTCATTCCGCCTCTGCTGAACTGGGCTTTTTTACAGGCTAACTGGGTGGGAACGACACGTGCTGACTGTACAAAGGCGGGAGCCTGCTGGGTGTTCATTCATCAACGCTTCGGCCAGTTTATGTATGGGCTTTATCCCCATGACCAGCGCTGGCGTATTAATACTGCGCTGATTATCGGCCTGCTGTCGATCGTGCCGGTGTTCTGGAGCGCGATGCCACGCCGCGGTCGCTACATTGCCTGCTGGGCGGTCATTTATCCCATCGTGGTGTGGTTTCTGTTATATGGCGGTTTCTTTGGCATGGAGAGAGTAGAGACGCGGCAATGGGGTGGCCTGACGTTAACGCTGATTATCGCATCGGTCGGGATTGCCGGGGCGTTACCGCTCGGTATTCTGCTGGCGCTTGGACGCCGTTCGACCATGCCGGTGGTTCGCATTCTTTCGGTTATTTTCATCGAATTCTGGCGCGGCGTGCCACTGATCACCGTGCTGTTTATGTCCTCGGTGATGCTACCGCTTTTTATGTCTGAAGGAACCAGCATCGATAAACTCATCCGCGCATTAGTCGGTGTGGTGTTGTTCCAGTCGGCCTACGTGGCGGAAGTGGTGCGCGGCGGCTTGCAGGCTCTCCCCAAAGGGCAATATGAAGCCGCAAGCTCGCTAGCTCTGGGCTACTGGAAAACACAAGTGCTGGTTATTCTTCCCCAAGCACTGAAGTTGGTGATTCCGGGCCTGGTCAATACCATTATCGCGCTGTTTAAAGACACCAGTCTGGTGATCATCATTGGCCTGTTCGATCTGTTCAGCAGCGTCCAGCAAGCGACCGTCGATCCGGCATGGCTTGGGATGTCAACTGAGGGCTACGTCTTTGCTGCACTGATCTATTGGATCTTCTGTTTTAGCATGTCGCGCTACAGCCAGCATCTGGAGAAGCGCTTTAACACCGGGCGTACACCGCACTGAGGAAACTATGAGTCAAACATTACTACAGCCGGCGGATGCGATGATTACGCTGGAAAACGTCAATAAATGGTACGGACAGTTTCACGTTCTGAAGGACATTAATCTGAACGTGAAACAGGGTGAACGTATTGTCTTGTGCGGGCCTTCAGGTTCAGGAAAATCGACCACGATCCGTTGTATTAATCATTTGGAAGAACATCAGCAGGGTCGGATCGTCGTTGATGGCATCGAGCTCAATGAAGATATTCGCAATATCGAGCGAGTGCGTCAGGAAGTGGGTATGGTATTCCAGCACTTCAATTTGTTCCCGCATCTTACCGTTTTGCAAAACTGTACTCTGGCGCCGATATGGGTGCGAAAACTACCAAAGAAAGAAGCGGAAGCGTTAGCGATGCACTATCTGGAGCGGGTCCGGATCGCGGAACATGCACATAAGTTTCCCGGCCAGATTTCAGGTGGCCAGCAACAGCGCGTCGCGATAGCGCGCTCGTTGTGCATGAAGCCAAAAATTATGCTGTTTGATGAGCCCACTTCCGCACTCGATCCGGAAATGGTGAAGGAAGTGCTCGACACCATGATCGGCCTGGCCCAATCCGGGATGACAATGCTGTGCGTAACGCATGAAATGGGCTTTGCCAGAACCGTCGCAGACCGGGTTATCTTTATGGACAGGGGTGAGATCGTCGAGCAAGCACCGCCGGAGCAGTTCTTTGCAAACCCAAAATCTGAGCGAACCCGCGCGTTTCTCTCGCAGGTTATCCACTGAGCTTTTTCCTCCCCATTTTGGGGAGGATTTTTCTATTTTCAGATCGCAGAAAAGCAAAAAGCCCAGTCATAAGACTGGGCTTTTTGTTTAATTGATGTCTGGCAGTTCCCTACTCTCGCATGGGGAGACCCCACACTACCATCGGCGCTACGGCGTTTCACTTCTGAGTTCGGCATGGGGTCAGGTGGGACCACCGCGCTGTTGCCGCCAGACAAATTCTTTTATCTGCCGAACTTAACCGTTAAAACTGGTGCTGATACCCAGAGTCGAACTGGGGACCTCACCCTTACCAAGGGTGCGCTCTACCAACTGAGCCATATCAGCACACTTAATTTGATGCCTGGCAGTTCCCTACTCTCGCATGGGGAGACCCCACACTACCATCGGCGCTACGGCGTTTCACTTCTGAGTTCGGCATGGGGTCAGGTGGGACCACCGCGCTGTTGCCGCCAGGCAAATTCTGTTTCCCAACACACCCCTCAGGGTCTGTCAGTTAATCTGTTATCAAGCTGAATATCGTGTCTCTCTCGCCAAAACATCTTCGGCGTTGTAAGGTTAAGCCTCACGGTTCATTAGTACTGGTTAGCTCAACGTATCGCTACGCTTACACACCCAGCCTATCAACGTCGTAGTCTTCAACGTTCCTTCAGGACTCTCAAGGAGTCAGGGAGAACTCATCTCGGGGCAAGTTTCGTGCTTAGATGCTTTCAGCACTTATCTTTTCCGCATTTAGCTACCGGGCAATGCCATTGGCATGACAACCCGAACACCAGTGATGCGTCCACTCCGGTCCTCTCGTACTAGGAGCAGCCCCCCTCAATTCTCCAGCGCCCACGGCAGATAGGGACCGAACTGTCTCACGACGTTCTAAACCCAGCTCGCGTACCACTTTAAATGGCGAACAGCCATACCCTTGGGACCTACTTCAGCCCCAGGATGTGATGAGCCGACATCGAGGTGCCAAACACCGCCGTCGATATGAACTCTTGGGCGGTATCAGCCTGTTATCCCCGGAGTACCTTTTATCCGTTGAGCGATGGCCCTTCCATTCAGAACCACCGGATCACTATGACCTGCTTTCGCACCTGCTCGAGCCGTCACTCTCGCAGTCAAGCTAGCTTATGCCATTGCACTAACCTCCTGATGTCCGACCAGGATTAGCTAACCTTCGTGCTCCTCCGTTACTCTTTGGGAGGAGACCGCCCCAGTCAAACTACCCACCAGACACTGTCCGCAACCCGGATTACGGGTCTACGTTAGAACATCAAACATTAAAGGGTGGTATTTCAAGGTTGGCTCCACAAGAACTGGCGTCCTCGCTTCAAAGCCTCCCACCTATCCTACACATCAAGGCTCAATGTTCAGTGTCAAGCTATAGTAAAGGTTCACGGGGTCTTTCCGTCTTGCCGCGGGTACACTGCATCTTCACAGCGAGTTCAATTTCACTGAGTCTCGGGTGGAGACAGCCTGGCCATCATTACGCCATTCGTGCAGGTCGGAACTTACCCGACAAGGAATTTCGCTACCTTAGGACCGTTATAGTTACGGCCGCCGTTTACCGGGGCTTCGATCAAGAGCTTCTCCCTAAGGATAACCCCATCAATTAACCTTCCGGCACCGGGCAGGCGTCACACCGTATACGTCCACTTTCGTGTTTGCACAGTGCTGTGTTTTTAATAAACAGTTGCAGCCAGCTGGTATCTTCGACTGATTTCAGCTCCACCCGCAGGGGCTTCACCTACACATCAGCGTGCCTTCTCCCGAAGTTACGGCACCATTTTGCCTAGTTCCTTCACCCGAGTTCTCTCAAGCGCCTTGGTATTCTCTACCTGACCACCTGTGTCGGTTTGGGGTACGATTTCGTGTTACCTGATGCTTAGAGGCTTTTCCTGGAAGCAGGGCATCTGTTACTTCAGTACCGTAGTACCTCGTCATCACACCTCAGCGTTAGATAAGAGTCCGGATTTACCTAAACTCTCCGCCTACATGCTTAAACCGGGACAACCGTCGCCCGGATAACATAGCCTTCTCCGTCCCCCCTTCGCAGTAACACCAAGTACAGGAATATTAACCTGTTTCCCATCGACTACGCCTTTCGGCCTCGCCTTAGGGGTCGACTCACCCTGCCCCGATTAACGTTGGACAGGAACCCTTGGTCTTCCGGCGAGCGGGCTTTTCACCCGCTTTATCGTTACTTATGTCAGCATTCGCACTTCTGATACCTCCAGCTACCCTCACAGGCCACCTTCAACGGCTTACAGAACGCTCCCCTACCCAACAACACATAGTGTCGCTGCCGCAGCTTCGGTGCATAGTTTAGCCCCGTTACATCTTCCGCGCAGGCCGACTCGACCAGTGAGCTATTACGCTTTCTTTAAATGATGGCTGCTTCTAAGCCAACATCCTGGCTGTCTGAGCCTTCCCACATCGTTTCCCACTTAACTATGACTTTGGGACCTTAGCTGGCGGTCTGGGTTGTTTCCCTCTTCACGACGGACGTTAGCACCCGCCGTGTGTCTCCCGTGATAACATTCTTCGGTATTCGTAGTTTGCATCGGGTTGGTAAGTCGGGATGACCCCCTAGCCGAAACAGTGCTCTACCCCCGAAGATGAATTCACGAGGCGCTACCTAAATAGCTTTCGGGGAGAACCAGCTATCTCCCGGTTTGATTGGCCTTTCACCCCCAGCCACAAGTCATCCGCTAATTTTTCAACATTAGTCGGTTCGGTCCTCCAGTTAGTGTTACCCAACCTTCAACCTGCCCATGGCTAGATCACCGGGTTTCGGGTCTATACCCTGCAACTTAACGCCCAGTTAAGACTCGGTTTCCCTTCGGCTCCCCTATTCGGTTAACCTTGCTACAGAATATAAGTCGCTGACCCATTATACAAAAGGTACGCAGTCACCTAACAAGTAGGCTCCCACTGCTTGTACGTACACGGTTTCAGGTTCTTTTTCACTCCCCTCGCCGGGGTTCTTTTCGCCTTTCCCTCACGGTACTGGTTCACTATCGGTCAGTCAGGAGTATTTAGCCTTGGAGGATGGTCCCCCCATATTCAGACAGGATACCACGTGTCCCGCCCTACTCTTCGAGTTCACAACGCGTGCATTTTCATGTACGGGGCTATCACCCTGTATCGCCGGACTTTCCAGACCGTTCCATTAACACGCGCGCTGATTCAGACTCTGGGCTCCTCCCCGTTCGCTCGCCGCTACTGGGGGAATCTCGGTTGATTTCTTTTCCTCGGGGTACTTAGATGTTTCAGTTCCCCCGGTTCGCCTCATTAAGCTATGTATTCACTTAATGATAGTGTGTCGAAACACACTGGGTTTCCCCATTCGGGTATCGCCGGGTCAAAGGTTCATATCACCTCGCCGACGCTTATCGCAGATTAGCACGCCCTTCATCGCCTCTGACTGCCAGGGCATCCACCGTGTACGCTTAGTCGCTTAACCTCACAACCCGAAGATGTTTCTTTCGATTCACCATCGACTTGCGATAATTTGAGAGACTCGAACACACCGTATTTTCCTTTCTTATTACGGAGAAAGGAAACAGTGTGTCGTTTCAATTTTCAGCTTGATCCAGATTTTTAAAGAGCAAATATCTCAAACATGACTCACCGCTTACGCCGTAAAATCAGTTTTGAGATATGGAGGTCGGCGACTTTCACTCACAAACCAGCAAGTGGCGTCCCCTAGGGGATTCGAACCCCTGTTACCGCCGTGAAAGGGCGGTGTCCTGGGCCTCTAGACGAAGGGGACACTGAAGTCTCAATCGCAAGACGCCTTGCTTCTCTACATCTATCAGACAATCTGTGTGGACACTACAAAGGCAGGTTCTTTAAGGTAAGGAGGTGATCCAACCGCAGGTTCCCCTACGGTTACCTTGTTACGACTTCACCCCAGTCATGAATCACAAAGTGGTAAGCGCCCTCCCGAAGGTTAAGCTACCTACTTCTTTTGCAACCCACTCCCATGGTGTGACGGGCGGTGTGTACAAGGCCCGGGAACGTATTCACCGTAGCATTCTGATCTACGATTACTAGCGATTCCGACTTCATGGAGTCGAGTTGCAGACTCCAATCCGGACTACGACGCACTTTATGAGGTCCGCTTGCTCTCGCGAGGTCGCTTCTCTTTGTATGCGCCATTGTAGCACGTGTGTAGCCCTACTCGTAAGGGCCATGATGACTTGACGTCATCCCCACCTTCCTCCAGTTTATCACTGGCAGTCTCCTTTGAGTTCCCGGCCGAACCGCTGGCAACAAAGGATAAGGGTTGCGCTCGTTGCGGGACTTAACCCAACATTTCACAACACGAGCTGACGACAGCCATGCAGCACCTGTCTCAGAGTTCCCGAAGGCACCAAAGCATCTCTGCTAAGTTCTCTGGATGTCAAGAGTAGGTAAGGTTCTTCGCGTTGCATCGAATTAAACCACATGCTCCACCGCTTGTGCGGGCCCCCGTCAATTCATTTGAGTTTTAACCTTGCGGCCGTACTCCCCAGGCGGTCGACTTAACGCGTTAGCTCCGGAAGCCACGCCTCAAGGGCACAACCTCCAAGTCGACATCGTTTACGGCGTGGACTACCAGGGTATCTAATCCTGTTTGCTCCCCACGCTTTCGCACCTGAGCGTCAGTCTTTGTCCAGGGGGCCGCCTTCGCCACCGGTATTCCTCCAGATCTCTACGCATTTCACCGCTACACCTGGAATTCTACCCCCCTCTACAAGACTCTAGCCTGCCAGTTTCGAATGCAGTTCCCAGGTTGAGCCCGGGGATTTCACATCCGACTTGACAGACCGCCTGCGTGCGCTTTACGCCCAGTAATTCCGATTAACGCTTGCACCCTCCGTATTACCGCGGCTGCTGGCACGGAGTTAGCCGGTGCTTCTTCTGCGAGTAACGTCAATCGCTGCGGTTATTAACCACAACGCCTTCCTCCTCGCTGAAAGTACTTTACAACCCGAAGGCCTTCTTCATACACGCGGCATGGCTGCATCAGGCTTGCGCCCATTGTGCAATATTCCCCACTGCTGCCTCCCGTAGGAGTCTGGACCGTGTCTCAGTTCCAGTGTGGCTGGTCATCCTCTCAGACCAGCTAGGGATCGTCGCCTAGGTGAGCCATTACCCCACCTACTAGCTAATCCCATCTGGGCACATCCGATGGCAAGAGGCCCGAAGGTCCCCCTCTTTGGTCCGAAGACGTTATGCGGTATTAGCTACCGTTTCCAGTAGTTATCCCCCTCCATCGGGCAGTTTCCCAGACATTACTCACCCGTCCGCCGCTCGTCACCCAGAGAGCAAGCTCTCCTGTGCTACCGCTCGACTTGCATGTGTTAGGCCTGCCGCCAGCGTTCAATCTGAGCCATGATCAAACTCTTCAATTTAAGTTTGATGCTCATGAATTAAACTTCGTAATGAATTACGTATGTTCACTCATAAGACTTGGTATTCTATTTAGCGTCTTTCGACGTTTAAGAATCCATGTCACTTTGAGTGCCCACACAGATTGTCTGATAAATTGTTAAAGAGCAGTGAGTTACGCGCTTTCGCTTGCTAACTCGAGGTGGCGTATATTACGCTTTCCTCTTTCAGAGTCAACCCTTAATTTCAGGATTTTTAACTCTCATCGCCGCCGGCACACTGTGAAGTTGTTCACATGTTCCGTGTCGATGGAGGCGCATTATAGGGATCCCATTTTTTTGCACAACCCTTTTTTGCGATCTTTTTTCCGACCGCTGTTTTTTCATTCTTTTTGCTGAGATCCCGTCCGATCTGCCTATTTTTTGAGGTGTTAAAGCCTTATAGAAAGCCGATAATGTCTATAAATCACCTGCTCCTATATGAACGAGGTAAACATGTCGGCAAATATTCGCCCTTATAAAGCATTACATCCCAAGATCGGTTCCCAGGTCATGATCGACGCCACCAGCGTGGTGATCGGAGATGTACGCCTCTCTGACGATGTGGGTATCTGGCCGTTGGTCGTTATTCGCGGCGATGTGAATTATGTGGCTATCGGCGCGCGCAGCAATATTCAGGACGGCAGCGTATTACACGTCACACACAAATCCTCCTTTAAACCGGAAGGCAATCCTCTGATCATCGGTGAGGACGTCACAGTAGGACACAAAGTCATGCTACACGGCTGCACGATTGGCAACCGGGTATTGGTCGGAATGGGATCGATTCTGCTGGATGGTGCAGTAATAGAAGATGATGTAATGATTGGGGCGGGAAGCCTGGTACCACAAAACAAACGTCTTGAAAGCGGTTTTCTGTATCTCGGAAGCCCGGTCAAACAGATCCGCCCATTAACTGAAGCGGAAAGAGAGGGATTGACGTATTCCGCCAACAACTATGTGAAATGGAAAGATGAATATCTCGATCAGGAGAGCCAGATCCAGCCCTGATTGTCTTCCTGCCAATCGCGGATAGCCTGTTCGGCTTCTTCTTCCAGATCCCAGCGATTCTGTCGAAAGCTTTCAAGCCAGACTTCTGGCGCATCGCCACCAAAGCGGTGCGCCAGTGATTCAGCCGATAATGCGCAGTTCAGCTGAAACCCACCGACCAGCACCGGAAAGCAAATGCACCGCTGCATTTCATCCCAGGCCTCACGGTCAGGGAACAGGATCGCCTGATTCACAGGGCGAGTTCCTTTTTCAGTTCGGCGATAACAGGTGTGATTTCCGGCAAAATACCATGCCACAGCAATACGGCATGAGCCGCTTGGGCCACCAGCATGCCCAGACCATCAGCATTCTGTTTTGCGCCGTGCTCTTCGCACCAGTTAAGGAAAGGCGTGCTTCCTTTCTGATAGAACATGTCATAGCAGTGCACATCACTATTGATAATCGCGGTCGGGATTGCAGGTGTTTCTCCGCCAATACCGCTGGAAGTTGCATTGATTATCAAATCGAATTTTTGGCCAGCGAGGGCATTCATCGCCAATGCTTTCACACTTCCGGTATGCGCAAAGAGCGTAGACAGCTCCTGAGCTCGGGAAAATGTCCTATTGGTTACCGTCACCGCACAGTCTAACGACAGCAGCGGTAAAAGTACGCCACGTGCCGCGCCACCCGCGCCAATCAATAAAATGCGATAACCCGGCTTAATGAAGGCCAGACGTTCAAGATCACTCAACAAACCGATACCGTCAGTGTTATCACCCAGCAGTCGTCCGTCTTCGAGGCGCTTCAAAGTATTAACGGCTCCAGCCAGCGCGGCCCGCTCCGTTACTTCATCCGCACGAGCAAACGCTTCTTCTTTAAAGGGAACCGTCACATTGCAGCCTTTACCGCCTGCGGCTAAGAATGCATCCAGCGTTTCATTGAAGGCGTCACGTGGGGCCAGCACCCGGCCATAAGGATGCTCAATATTAAGCTGCTGAGCGAATCGCTGATGAATGAAGGGCGATTTACTGTGTGCGATGGGGTTGCCGAACACCGCGTACTGTTCCATACGATTACCCTTGGCGGAAAAGTTCGCCCGTCAGGGCATCACGAATTTCAGAAGGATTCATCCGTCCGCCCGTCTCTCCTTTTACAACCGGAAAGGCGTCGCCAAACTGAATGACAATTTCTGCGACGGTACGGCAAGGTTCCTGCCCGGTGAGATTCGCACTTGTCGATACCAGCGGTTTCCCGTAGGCCTGGCACAACTCCACCACCAGCGGGTGGTCGGTCACGCGCACAGCAAGCGTATCGAAACGCCCGGTGAGCCAGGGCGGGGTCGAAGCCCGAGCGGGAAAGACGAAGGTGACCGGCCCTGGCCAACGTGAGAACACGGCTTCACGCTGGGCATCCGACAATACGGAATCGTCGATATATGGCCGGAGTTGTTCAAAATTCGCGGCAATCAAGATGAGGCCTTTTTCCATAGGGCGCTGCTTGAGTTCAAGCAAACGCATGACCGCCGTTTCACTATCGGGGTCACAGCCCACGCCAAAAACAGCCTCAGTGGGATAAGCGATGACTTCTTTATTATTGAGCGCGTCGATAGCTTTCAAAACGCTTTCTTGATGCAGGTTACTGTTCACTGATTTGTTCCGCCGATACCGGCTTTCCACATTGTTTACTGGCACAAAAGAGCTTAACGCCCTGCGCCGTTTTCTTTTCGATAAGCAGTGGGTAATGGCACTCGGGGCATTGTCCCACTACCGGTTTGAAATTAAGGACAAATTGGCAATCCGGATAGCGATCGCAGGAATGGAAGGTCTTCCCATAGCGGGAACGACGCTGAACCAGATGTCCTTCGTGACACTGCGGGCAAGCAATGGCGGTATCATCAGGCTTGTCGATGAGTTCCGTATGCTCGCAGGCCGGATACTGGATGCAGCCGATAAACATGCCAAAACGGCCCTGGCGAAGCACCAGTTCCGCTCCGCAGGCTGGACACAATTGCCCTTCCAGAACTTTGACAATATGTCCGTCCGCCTGACTTTTCAGGGGACGGACGTAATCGCATTCCGGGTAATGAGAACAGCCGAGAAACGGCCCGTGTTTACCGCTTCGGATAACCAGTTCGGCCCCACACTGTGGGCAGGGCTCGTTTTTAGGTACCGTAAACAGTGCTGATTTGGCCATAACAACTCTTGTCGCTGCGCAATTGAATTAGTGCAGCATACCTTCATTTACTTCGAAGAGTAATTCTTCCATCTGCTGATAGGCATTTTCACAGCCCGGGATGTTAAACAGCACCATCAGAATCACCCACTTCAAATCTTCCAACTCAAACTCTGTGGCATCCAGCGCCATGACGCGTTCAATCACCATTTCACGCGTTTCGAGGTTTAGCACCTGAATCTGCTCCAGGAATAACAAGAATCCCCGGCAACTGGCATCCAGCCGTTGGCACTCATCTGCGGTATAAATACGCACAGAGAGTGGATCTGAAGCCAGCTGCATTGGCTCGGTGAGCCCTTCCTGATAATCAGCCAGCTTTTCCAACCACAGCAGTGCGTTGTAGATATCTTCACGATCAAAACCGGCGTCAGTAAGATCCTGCGTCAGCTTATCCTGATCCACCCGCATCTCTGCGTCGTTATGGATGTAAGTCTCAAACAAATACATCAGTACGTCGAACATGGCATGCCCTCCTTAATCGGACATAGCCGCCGGGTACAGCTGCGATCCATCCTGCTAACTCCAGCTCCAGTAGTTGGGCTACCGTCACTGGCACAGGTTGGCCGGCACGTTCAGCGACAACGTCAACAGGTGTTACCTCATCTCCTACGTTAGCCAGGAGCTCTGGAAATGGCAATGCTGCAAGCTCCGTATCCGGGGAATAATTTGATTTTTCAGCCTCATCTGGCAACGGATGTCGCCCATATTGCAAATTTTCCAGGATGTCTTCTACTGATGTCACAGGTATCGCACCCTGCTTAATCAACCAGTGTGGCCCTTCTGATCCGGGGCTCCCTAAAGGCCCTGGAATGGCATAAACGTCCCGGCCCTGCTCTAGCGCCGTTCTGGCGGTAACCAGAGAGCCGCTTTTTATCGCCGCCTCCACCACCAGGACCCCACTGCTGAGCCCGCTGATAATCCGATTTCGTCGTGGGAAATTGGCGGGAAAAGGCGGCTGTGCCAATGGAAATTCGCTCACCAACGCCCCGCCATTTTCAACAATGCGCTGGGCCAGCGACGCATGCCGTCGTGGATAGGTATGAAACAGTCCGTTGCCCAATACCGCAATGGTTTTCCCGGCTGCATCCAACGCAGCGCGATGTGCCACTCCATCGATGCCAAGCGCCATCCCGCTGGTTATCGTCATGCCTTTTCTGGCTAGCGCTTCGCTAAAAATGCGCCCCCACCGCTCGCCGTACCACGAGTGATCCCGACTGCCGACAATCGCGATTTGTGACGATGCCAATAGCTTTCTATCTCCGGCGACAAACAAAATGCCCGGATAGTCGTCAATCGCCCGTAATGAGACAGGGTAATCAGGGTGATCAGCGGAAAGCAGGGAATGCTCAGGTAATGTTAACCAGTTCTGAGTGTCGTCGAGAATGCGTTGGGATAGCGTGAAGAATAGCTTGGTCTGCTTGGCTGAAAACCCGTTTTCAAACAAAACGTCGGCATTAATTGAATCTGTAGATATCAACCGTTGCGCCAGCGCGAACAACCTGTCGCCGTATAATCCATTGACCGTCATCAGACGGAGCCATATTTCTGTGGGTGTCATCCCTTTCCCCTTGCCACAAGCAGTCCCAGCAATCTTTGCGATTGGTCAGTCATGCTGTCAATCAGAGGGGGTTTTGTCTAGAATAGAGGTAATAAACTTTCCAACTCCTGAACACAACTCTGGATAATTATGTCAGTTTTGCAAGTGTTACATATTCCGGACGAGCGCCTTCGCAAAGTCGCAGAGCCGGTTAAAGAAGTAAATGCAGAAATTCAGCGCATCGTCGATGATATGTTCGAAACGATGTACGCCGAAGAAGGTATTGGTCTGGCCGCAACTCAGGTCGACATCCATCAGCGTATCATCGTCATTGATGTGTCCGAAGATCGTGCAGAACAGCTGGTGTTGATCAACCCAGAGCTGCTGGAAAAAAGCGGCGATACAGGTATTGAAGAAGGCTGCCTGTCGATCCCTGAACAGCGGGCGCTGGTTCCGCGCGCCGAGAAAGTGAAAATCCGCGCACTGGATCGTGAAGGTGAGCCTTACGAATTAGAAGCCGATGGTCTGCTGGCAATCTGCATTCAGCACGAAATGGACCATCTGGTCGGCAAACTGTTTATCGATTATCTGTCCCCGCTGAAACAACAGCGTATCCGTCAGAAAGTTGAGAAACTGGATCGACTGAACGCTCGTGCTTAAGGATAAGAATTAACGTGTCAGAATCACTCCGCATTATTTTTGCTGGTACTCCTGACTTTGCAGCGCGCCATCTTGACGCGCTGTTGTCGTCTGGACATCAAGTGGTTGGCGTCTTCACCCAACCAGACAGGCCAGCTGGGCGCGGTAAAAAACTGATGCCAAGCCCGGTTAAAGTGCTGGCAGAAGAGAAAGGTCTACCGGTTTTCCAGCCTGCATCACTGCGTCCTCAGGAAAACCAGCAGCTCGTTGCCGACCTCAACGCCGACGTTATGGTCGTCGTTGCCTATGGTCTGATCCTGCCGAAAGCGGTTCTGGATATGCCGCGTCTGGGCTGCATTAACGTTCATGGTTCACTGCTGCCGCGCTGGCGTGGCGCAGCCCCCATCCAGCGTTCACTTTGGGCGGGGGATGCCGAAACCGGCGTCACCATCATGCAGATGGATGTGGGTCTTGATACCGGCAATATGCTGCATAAGCTCTCCTGCCCGATTACAGCAGAAGATACCAGCGGTTCGCTGTACGATAAGCTCGCAGAGATGGGGCCACAGGGCCTGATCGAAACACTGAAGCAGCTGGCAAACGGCACAGCAAAACCTGAAGTTCAGGATGAAGCGCTGGTCACTCATGCCGAAAAGCTCAGTAAAGAAGAAGCGCGCGTCGACTGGTCACTATCGGCAGAGCAGCTTGAGCGTTGCATTCGAGCCTTTAATCCATGGCCAATGAGCTGGTTTGAGATTGATGACCAACCTGTCAAAGTGTGGCAGGCATCAGTGATCCACACTGAAACTGATGCCGCGCCAGGCACCATTGTCGATACCAACAAGCATGGTATCCAGGTCGCGACTGGTAATGGCATTCTGAACCTGCAATCGCTGCAACCCGCTGGTAAAAAAGCCATGAGCGCGCAGGATCTTTTAAATTCGCGCCGGGAGTGGTTTATTCCCGGTAACCGTCTTGCCTGACGTCCCCTTACTTCAAGCCCGGTATTGCCGGGCCTTTTCATTTTTACGCTTATGAAAAAAAATACAAATTTACGTAGTCTGGCAGCCCTTGCCGTTGAGCAAGTGCTGGAACAAGGCCAGTCTTTAAGCAATGTCCTGCCCGCCATGCAGCAAAAAGTGGCTGATAAAGACAGAGCGCTTTTACAGGAACTGAGCTTCGGCGTGCTGCGCACACTCTCCCAGCTAGATTGGCTGGTAAACAAGCTGATGGCGCGCCCGATGACCGGTAAACAGCGCACCGTACATTATCTGATCATGGTAGGTTTTTATCAGCTGCTGCATACCCGAATTCCTCCTCATGCGGCCCTTGCCGAAACGGTAGAAGGTGCGGTTGCCATTAAGCGCCCGCAGCTAAAAGGGCTGATCAATGGCGTGCTGCGCCAATTCCAGCGTAATCAAGAAGCACTGCTTGAAGAATTTTCCGCGACGGAAAGTCGTTTCCTGCACCCTGGCTGGCTGGTAAAACGCATCAAGAAAGCTTATCCACAACAGTGGCAATCCATTCTTGAATCGAACAATTTGCGTCCGCCAATGTGGTTGCGTGTAAACCGTAATCATCATTCCCGCGATGAGTGGCTGGCATTGCTGGACCAGGCAGGCATGAAGGGTTTTGCGCATGATGCGTATCCTGATGCCGTACGCCTGGAAACACCGGCACCGGTATTCGCCCTGCCTGGTTTCGAGGAAGGTTGGGTTACGGTGCAAGATGCTTCGGCACAGGGCTGTATGAACTATCTGATGCCGAAAAATGGAGAGACCATTCTGGATTTATGTGCGGCTCCTGGCGGTAAAACGACTCATATTCTGGAAGTCGCGCCGGAAGCGAGCGTGATGGCCGTCGACATTGACGAACAGCGCCTGTCACGCGTGTATGAAAACCTGAAACGACTGGGCATGAAAGCCGATGTCAAACAGGGCGATGGCCGCTATCCCGCACAATGGTGTGGCGAACAGCTGTTCGATCGTATCCTTTTGGATGCACCCTGTTCGGCAACGGGAGTCATCCGCCGCCATCCGGATATTAAATGGCTACGCCGCGATCGCGATATTGCCGAGTTGGCACAGCTTCAGAGCGAAATTCTGGATGCAACATGGGCGCACCTTAAAACGGGTGGCACCTTGGTGTATGCAACCTGCTCAATTTTGCCGGAAGAAAACTGCGAACAAATTTCCGCGTTCCTGAAACGTACGCCTGATGCGGCACTCCACGAAACCGGCAGCGCAGAGCGTCCAGGAGTGCAGAATCTGCCAGCGGCAGACGAAGGCGACGGATTCTTTTACGCTAAGCTAATCAAACAGTGACGAAATAATGGATCGCGACTGATGAAAATTATCATACTGGGTGCCGGACAAGTGGGTGGCACGCTGGCGGAGAACCTGGTCGGCGAAAACAACGATATTACCGTGGTAGATACCAACGGTGACCGCTTACGTAGCCTGCAGGATAAGTTCGATCTTCGTGTTGTCCAGGGTCATGGCTCGCATCCTCGCGTCTTGCGTGAAGCAGGTGCGGATGATGCCGATATGCTGGTCGCCGTAACCAGTTCTGACGAAACAAACATGGTGGCCTGTCAGGTTGCCTATTCATTATTTAATACACCGAACCGTATCGCTCGTATTCGTTCACCTGACTACGTTCGTGACGCAGACAAACTTTTCCATTCAGAGGCTGTACCGATCGATCACCTGATCGCACCAGAACAGCTGGTCATCGATAACATGTACCGCCTGATTGAATATCCAGGAGCCTTACAGGTCGTCAATTTCGCGGAAGGAAAAGTCAGCCTGGCGGTGGTGAAAGCTTACTATGGCGGGCCTCTGGTCGGGAATGCACTTTCCACAATGCGCGAACATATGCCGCATATCGATACCCGCGTTGCGGCGATTTTCCGTCATGACAGGCCAATTCGACCACAGGGTTCGACCATCGTCGAAGCGGGCGATGAAGTCTTCTTCATTGCCGCATCACAACACATTCGCGCAGTAATGAGTGAACTTCAGCGACTGGAAAAACCCTATAAACGCATCATGCTTGTTGGCGGCGGGAATATCGGAGCCGGACTGGCGCATCGTCTGGAGAAAGAGTACAGCGTGAAGTTGATCGAACGCGATCAGCAACGCGCGGCCGAGCTGGCTGAGAAACTGCAGAACACTATCGTATTTTATGGTGATGCTTCGGATCAGGAATTATTGGCTGAGGAGCATATCGATCAGGTTGATCTTTTCATTGCTGTGACCAACGATGACGAAGCAAACATTATGTCGGCCATGCTGGCCAAACGCATGGGCGCCAAAAAGGTCATGGTACTGATCCAGCGCCGGGCATATGTCGATCTGGTTCAGGGAAGTGTGATTGATATCGCAATTTCTCCTCAGCAAGCGACCATTTCGGCGCTGCTAAGCCATGTGCGTAAAGCAGATATTGTCGGCGTATCTTCTCTTCGTCGCGGTGTGGCAGAAGCCATTGAGGCCGTGGCCCACGGGGATGAAAGTACATCCCGCGTCGTCGGTCGCGTAATTGATGATATTAAGCTGCCGCCAGGCACAATCATTGGCGCTGTAGTTCGCGGCAATGAAGTGCTGATCGCCAACGATAATTTACGCATCGAGCAAGGCGACCACGTCATTATGTTCCTGACGGATAAAAAGTTTATTACAGATGTCGAGCGACTATTCCAGCCAAGTCCCTTCTTCCTGTAACCATAAAAGGTGCTCAAATGAGCACCTTTTTTATTAACCCTTTATTATTTATGGGTTATTTATTCCATCTGACATCCTGTCTGTAATGGAAATCGACTAAACATTTGTTAAACTTATAAATGTCAGCTGGCACAAGGAGAATAAAATGAGCATTATTAAAGAGTTTCGCGAATTCGCGATGCGCGGAAACGTGGTTGATTTGGCGGTGGGTGTCATTATTGGTGCGGCATTCGGTAAAATAGTATCGTCACTGGTTGCCGATATTATTATGCCCCCGTTGGGATTAGTGATCGGCGGGGTCGACTTTAAGCAGTTTGCCGTGACGCTACGCGACGCGCAAGGTGATGTCCCAGCAGTTGTTATGCACTACGGTATATTCATTCAGAACATCTTTGATTTCGTGATCGTGGCCTTTGCCATCTTTATGGCAATCAAACTGATCAACAAACTGAATCGTAAAAAAGAAGAACCGGCAGCAGCACCTGCGCCAACGAAAGAAGAAGTTCTGCTGACTGAAATTCGTGACCTGCTGAAAGAACAAAATACGCGTTCTTAATCAGAGCACAAAAAGCAGAAGGCCAGTGGTAAAAAAGTGCATCACTTTCTTGCCACTGGCCTCCCAATTACCCCGGTTACCGTGTTTGCCCTTGCGCTCAAAACTCCCTTTCCCTTTCTTACTTTTATGAATGCGTTGGCGAAACAACGGATCATGAAGTAACGCTTCGATAGCGTTGTCTTTGATTTGCCCCTTCGTATGCTGATAGCGGCTCATATTCTCTCCGATTTTATGTTTAAAACGGTGGGAGTGTAATCCCGGGCTGTTCTGAAATCAACATCCAGCCTTTTCCGTTTCTGCTCCTTGCTCCAGAGCTTCAAGGATTGAGCAATAAACGCTACTGTGCGCAGTCCCACAACATGCATCATTGAGGCGCTGCAAAGAACGTCGCATGGTTTCCAGCTGTGCAATTCTAGCTTCAACCTCACTCAATCGGGCCTGAACAATACTTTTAGATTCCTGACAGGTGTGATGTTCCGGATCAACACGGATGGATAGCAACTCACGTATCGCTTCAAGCGTAAATCCTAACTGGCTGCCGTGACGAATGAAACGTAAGCGCTGTAGGTCACTGTCATTATAAAGTCTAAAACCTCCCTCGGTGCGCACTGGATTATCCATCATCTGCTGTTTTTCATAATAGCGGATGGTGTCGGGTGTTACGCCAGCAAGCTTTGCTAATTCACCAATTCGGAACATTATGGCTCCTGGTAGATTTTGTTGAGTAACTGATCTGAATACTCACCGCGTAGAAAATCGGTGTTAATCCCAGACTGTCGCAGTTTGAGTTCAAGCAGAGTAAGACGGCGATGGAGTTCAGTAAAACGAGGATCGTCTTCGCGAATCCCCTTTAAAATATCGGTAAGTTCAACGGCCTCTTTACGCTGCTCGAGTTCTGGAGGCAAACATCCCGCATTTTTCAGCAGCCGATAGCCTGCACGCAATTCCACAGGAACATGCAAATCATCATCAAGAAGCAGAGGAGCACCGCTGCCTGGCAGGGAATCAAAGTTACCTTTGCTTTGTGCGTCGAGAATATGACGCTCGGCCCACTGATCTAGTAACCACATCGTGTGCGTCCGGGTGAACAAAAAGAGTACTGCTATTGTAGTGAAGTGGCGATTCTGAGGGTATAAAAAAACCCGCCGAAGCGGGTTTTTTCAAATCACTGCAGATTACTCTGCAGCTGCTTCTGCTTTCGATTCAGAACGATCAACGAGCTCGATGTATGCCATCGGCGCATTGTCGCCTGCACGGAAGCCACACTTCAGAATACGAGTGTAACCACCGGCACGGCTCGCGAAACGCGGGCCCAGTTCGTTAAACAGTTTTGCCACGATCTCGTTATCACGAGTACGGGCGAATGCCAGACGACGATTAGCAACGCTATCAGTCTTGGCAAGAGTAATCAGCGGCTCAACTACGCGACGCAGCTCTTTCGCTTTAGGCAGGGTCGTCTTGATGATCTCATGACGAACCAGTGAACCTGCCATATTGCGGAACATAGCCTGGCGATGGCTGCTGTTGCGGTTCAGTTGACGACCACTCTTACGATGGCGCATGACCTTATCCTTCTCAGTAAAACCTTAACCTGTGATCCGGTTACTCGTCAGCAATGCTTGCCGGCGGCCAGTTTTCCAGGCGCATGCCCAGTGACAGACCACGAGAAGCCAGCACGTCTTTAATCTCAGTAAGAGATTTTTTACCCAGGTTCGGCGTTTTCAGCAACTCAACCTCGGTACGCTGTACCAGATCACCGATATAGTGGATAGCTTCTGCCTTAAGGCAGTTAGCAGAGCGGACAGTCAATTCCAGATCGTCAACAGGGCGCAGCAAGATCGGATCGAACTCTGGTTTCTCTTCTTTAACTTCCGGCTGACGTACATCACGTAAATCAACGAAAGCTTCAAGTTGTTCCGCCAGAATGGTTGCCGCACGACGAATCGCCTCTTCAGGATCGATTGTGCCGTTGGTTTCCATTTCGATGACCAGCTTGTCCAGGTCGGTACGCTGCTCAACACGCGCTGCTTCAACATTGTAGGCAATACGCTCTACAGGGCTGTAGCAGGCGTCGACCAGCAGACGGCCGATTGGGCGCTCATCTTCTTCCGAATGAATTCGGGCAGAAGCCGGCACATAACCACGACCGCGCTGAACTTTGATACGCATATTAATAGATGCGTTCTCATCGGTCAGGTGGCAGATAACATGCTGCGGCTTGACGATTTCGACATCACCGTCGTGGGTGATATCGGCTGCGGTCACAGGGCCAATGCCAGATTTATTCAGAGTAAGAATAACTTCATCTTTACCCTGAACTCTCACCGCAAGCCCTTTCAGGTTGAGCAGGATTTCAAGGATATCTTCCTGAATGCCTTCTTTGGTGCTGTACTCATGAAGTACACCATCAATCTCAACCTCGGTCACCGCGCAACCCGGCATCGATGAGAGCAGAATACGGCGCAGTGCGTTACCCAAAGTATGGCCGAAGCCACGCTCTAAAGGCTCAAGGGTCACCTTGGCGTGCGTCGAACTCACTTGCTCGATATCGACCAGGCGCGGTTTTAGAAACTCTGTCACAGAACCCTGCATTGTGTCCTCTCTTTGGTACTAAGCTTTACTTGGAGTAAAGCTCGACGATCAGGTGTTCGTTAATGTCCGCAGACAGATCAGAACGCTCAGGCTGACGCTTGAACGTACCTTCCATCTTGCCAGCATCAACTTCCAGCCAGGTTGGCTTTTCACGCTGCTCAGCCAGCTCAAGAGCGGCTTTCACGCGAGATTGCTTTTTCGCTTTCTCACGAACGCTGACAACGTCATTCGCTTTAACCTGATAAGAAGCGATGTTAACAACACGACCGTTTACCATGATAGCTTTGTGGCTAACCAGCTGACGTGATTCAGCACGAGTAGCGCCGAAGCCCATACGGTATACAACGTTGTCCAGACGACCTTCCAGCAGAGCCAACAGGTTTTCACCGGTGTTGCCTTTCAGACGTGCTGCTTCTTTGTAGTAGTTACGGAACTGACGCTCCAGCACACCGTAGATACGGCGAACTTTTTGCTTTTCACGCAACTGCACACCATAGTCAGACAGACGCGGTTTACGCGCACCGTGCTGGCCAGGAGCTTGTTCAATTTTACACTTGGTATCGATCGCGCGAACGCCAGACTTAAGGAATAAGTCGGTGCCCTCACGACGGCTCAGCTTGAGCTTAGGACCCAAATATCTTGCCATTTTCTATCTCCAACTAACCTGGAAAACGTGGCGTTATACGCGACGTTTTTTCGGCGGACGACAACCGTTATGAGGGATCGGAGTCACATCAGTAATATTAGTGATGCGGAAACCAGCGGCGTTCAGAGCACGAATGGTAGATTCGCGACCTGGACCCGGACCTTTGACCATAACTTCCAGATTCTTGATACCGTAATCTTTTACGGCTTCAGCGCAACGCTCTGCTGCAACCTGAGCTGCAAACGGAGTGGATTTGCGTGAACCACGGAAACCGGAACCACCGGCTGTTGCCCAACCCAGTGCATTACCTTGGCGATCGCTGATGGTAACGATGGTGTTGTTGAAAGAAGCATGGATATGAGCCACGCCGTCAGAGACTTGTTTTCTTACACGCTTACGTGCACGAACTGGTGCCTTTGCCATTATTCAATCACCCCGATTATTTCTTGATCGGTTTGCGCGGACCCTTACGGGTACGTGCGTTGGTCTTCGTACGCTGACCGCGCACTGGCAGACCACGACGATGACGCAAACCGCGATAGCAACCAAGATCCATCAGGCGCTTGATGCTCATGCTGATTTCACGGCGCAGATCACCTTCAACGACAAATTTGGCAACTTCGTCACGCAGCGTGTCGATTTGTTCTTCAGACAGCTCACTGATCTTAACATCTTCAGCAATGCCCGCCGCCGCCAAAATGGCTTTGGAACGAGTTTTGCCGACACCGAAGATCGAAGTTAATGCGATCACGGCATGTTTTTGATCAGGAATGTTAATGCCTGCTATACGGGCCACTATGCACTCCTACTATTTAATATGTACGCACCATGCCGAAAAGCCCGTTTTCAGGATACTCAAATGGATACGTACAGACATACAAAAAGATTGGCTGGCTAATCTAGCCAGCTCAACCCAACTTTGCAAGAAAAATATGCGAAATAATCAGCCTTGGCGCTGTTTATGCTTCGGCTCGGCACTGCAAATCACACGGATGACACCATCACGCTTAACGATTTTGCAGTTACGGCATAATTTCTTGACGGAAGCACGAACTTTCATTTTTACTCTCCGTAACTTCTCAGGCGACCATTAACGGCCGTAGCCTTTCAGGTTCGCCTTCTTCAATGCAGACTCATACTGACTAGACATCATTAGAGTTTGCACTTGAGCCATAAAGTCCATAATCACGACAACAACGATAAGTAACGATGTTCCACCGAAGTAGAACGGCACTTTCATTGCATCACGCATGAACTCCGGGATCAGGCAGATAAAAGTGATGTACAACGCACCAACCAAAGTCAGGCGGGTCATTACTTTATCGATATACTTCGCCGTTTGTTCTCCCGGACGAATTCCTGGTACGAATGCACCGGACTTCTTCAGGTTATCTGCTGTTTCACGCGGGTTGAAAACCAACGCCGTATAGAAGAAACAGAAGAAGATGATTGCAGACGCATAGAGTAACACATAAAGCGGTTGCCCAGGCTGCAAATACAGCGAAATTGTTGTCAGCCAGTTCCAACCAGTACCGCCCCCGAACCATGACGCGATGGTCGCCGGGAACAGAATAATACTGGAAGCGAAGATTGCCGGGATTACCCCCGCCATATTCACTTTCAGCGGTAAATGTGTGCTCTGTGCAGCATAGACACGACGACCTTGCTGGCGTTTCGCGTAGTTTACCACAATGCGGCGTTGACCACGTTCAACAAACACAACAAAGAAGGTCACTGCAAATACTAATACTGCAACCAACAGCAACAGGAGGAAGTGCAGGTCGCCTTGACGCGCTTGCTCGATAGTATGGGCGATGGCCGGCGGGAGACCCGCAACGATACCGGCGAAGATAATGATCGAGATACCGTTACCGATACCACGTTCAGTAATCTGTTCGCCGAGCCACATCAGGAACATAGTTCCTGTGACCAGACTTACAACAGCGGTGAAGTAGAATGCAAAGCCCGGATTAATCACCAGGCCTTGCATACCAGGCATATTCGGCAGACCGGTAGCAATACCGGTTGCCTGGAATATTGCCAGCACCAGAGTGCCGTAGCGGGTGTACTGACTAATCTTACGACGGCCAGATTCTCCTTCCTTCTTAATCTCTGCCAGCGTCGGGTGAACCACCGTCAGCAGCTGGATAATGATCGATGCCGAAATGTACGGCATGATACCCAAGGCAAAGATAGAAGCACGGCTGAGAGCACCACCAGAGAACATGTTAAACATTTCAATGATGGTGCCTCGCTGTTGCTCAAGCAGTTTGGCAAGTACAGCGGCATCGATACCAGGGATCGGAATAAAAGAGCCAATACGGAACACAATCAGCGCACCAATCACAAACAGAAGTCTGCGTTTCAGTTCGCCGAACCCACCTTTGGCACTTTGAAAATCTAATCCCGGTTGCTTAGCCATTCTGCTACTTATTCCTCAATTTTACCGCCAGCAGCTTCGATAGCAGCACGAGCGCCTTTAGACACGCGCAGGCCGTTAACAGTTACCGGACGAGTTACTTCACCAGCCAGAATCACTTTCGCGAATTCAATCTGGATACCGATAATGTTAGCCGCTTTCAGCGTGTTCAGGTCTACAACGTCGCCTTCTACTTTAGCCAGATCAGACAGACGAACTTCAGCTGTGATCATTGCTTTACGTGAAGTGAAACCGAACTTCGGCAGACGACGGTACAGAGGCATCTGGCCACCCTCGAAACCGCGACGTACGCCACCGCCAGAACGAGAGTTCTGACCTTTGTGACCACGACCACCGGTTTTACCGAGACCAGAACCGATACCACGACCCAGGCGTTTACCCGCCTTTTTGGAGCCTTCGGCCGGAGACAGAGTATTTAAACGCATCTCTTACTCCTCAACTTTAACCATGTAGGAAACCGCGTTGACCATACCACGAACAGCGGGAGTATCCTCGCGTTCTACGGTGTGGCCAATACGACGCAGACCCAGGCCAAGCAGCGTTGCCTTGTGTTTCGGCAGACGACCGATTGCACTGCGGGTTTGAGTAATTTTAATAGTCTTTGCCATGGTCATTACCCCAGAATTTCTTCAACGGATTTACCACGCTTGGCAGCGACCATTTCTGGAGAATTCATATTTTCCAGGCCATCGATAGTTGCACGAACCACGTTAATCGGGTTGGTGGAACCATACGCTTTAGCCAGAACGTTATGAACTCCAGCGACTTCCAGGACGGCGCGCATTGCACCACCGGCAATGATACCGGTACCTTCAGAAGCCGGCTGCATGAATACACGAGAACCCGTGTGAACACCTTTTACAGGGTGTTGCAGGGTGCCGTGGTTCAGCGCGACGTTAATCATATTGCGACGGGCTTTTTCCATCGCTTTCTGGATCGCTGCTGGAACTTCACGCGCTTTACCGTAACCAAAACCTACGCGACCGTTACCATCACCAACTACAGTCAGAGCTGTGAAGGAGAAAATACGACCACCTTTAACGGTTTTAGATACGCGGTTAACCGCGATCAGCTTTTCCTGCAGTTCGCCAGCTTGTTTTTCGATGTGAGCCATCTTACACCTCTACCTTAGAACTGGAGGCCAGCTTCACGGGCAGCATCTGCCAGTGCCTGGACACGACCATGATATTGGAACCCGGAACGGTCAAAGGAAACATCTTTGATGCCTTTTTCCAGAGCGCGTTCAGCGACAGCTTTACCCACAGCTGCTGCAGCGTCTTTGTTACCGGTGTACTTCAGTTGTTCAGAGATAGCTTTTTCTACAGTAGAAGCAGCTACCAGAACTTCAGAACCGTTCGGTGCAATTACCTGTGCGTAAATATGACGCGGGGTACGATGTACCACCAGGCGAGTTGCGCCCAGCTCTTGGAGCTTGCGGCGTGCGCGGGTCGCACGACGGATACGAGCAGATTTCTTATCCATAGTGTTACCTTACTTCTTCTTAGCCTCTTTGGTACGCACGACTTCGTCGGCGTAACGAACACCCTTGCCTTTATAAGGCTCAGGACGACGGTAGGCGCGCAGATCTGCTGCAACCTGACCGATCACCTGCTTATCAGCGCCTTTCAGCACGATTTCAGTTTGAGTCGGACATTCTGCAGTAATACCTGCTGGCAGCTGATGTTCAACAGGATGCGAGAAACCTAAAGACAGGTTTACTGCGTTTCCTTTGATCGCTGCACGATAACCTACACCAACCAGCTGCAGCTTCTTAGTGAAGCCTTCGGTAACACCGACAACCATTGAGTTCAGCAGGGCACGCGCGGTACCAGCCTGAGCCCAACCATCCACGAAACCATCACGTGGACCGAAGGTCAGAGCATTATCAGCATGTTTAACTTCAACAGCAGCGTTGAGAGTACGAGTCAGCTCGCCGTTTTTACCTTTGATCGTAATAACCTGACCGTCGATTTTTACATCAACGCCGGCAGGAACAACGACCGGTGCTTTAGCAACACGAGACATTTTTTCCTCCGATTAGGCTACGTAGCAGATAATTTCGCCACCAAGACCAGCTTGGCGCGCTGCACGATCAGTCATAACACCTTTAGAGGTAGAAATAACCGCGATACCCAGACCCGCCATAACTTTCGGCAGCTCATCTTTTTTCTTATAGATGCGCAGACCTGGGCGGCTGACACGCTGAATGCTTTCTACAACAGCTTTACCCTGGAAGTACTTAAGAGTTACTTCCAGTTCCGGCTTGGTGTCGCCTTCAACTTTAAATTCTTCAATAAAACCTTCTTCCTTCAGCACGTTGGCAATTGCCACTTTCAGCTTGGAGGAAGGCATGGTGACCGCAGCTTTGTTCGCGGCCTGACCGTTACGGATACGGGTCAGCATATCCGCGATCGGATCTTGCATGCTCATCTGTCTTTACTCCCGTGATTCAATTGGTGACAATTACCAGCTAGCCTTTTTCAAGCCAGGTACTTCACCGCGCATTGCGGCTTCACGAAGCTTGATACGGCTCAACCCGAACTTGCCCACATAACCATGTGGACGACCAGTCTGGCGGCAGCGGTTACGCTGACGGGACGGGCTGGAATCACGCGGCAGACTTTGCAGCTTGAGAACTGCGTTCCAACGATCTTCGTCAGAAGCGTTTACATCAGAGATGATCGCTTTCAGTTCAGCGCGTTTCGCGAAGTATTTTTCAGCTAAAGCTACGCGTTTAACTTCGCGTGCTTTCATTGATTGCTTAGCCATTAAGTAACCCTACCTTACTTGCGGAACGGGAAGTCAAAGGCAGCCAGCAGAGCACGGCCTTCTTCATCAGAATTCGCAGTAGTGGTAATGGTAATATCCAAACCACGAACGCGGTCGACTTTGTCATAGTCGATTTCTGGGAAGATGATCTGCTCACGGACACCCATGCTGTAGTTACCACGACCATCGAAAGACTTAGCGGACAAGCCACGGAAGTCACGAATACGTGGAACAGCAATAGTGATCAGGCGCTCAAGGAACTCCCACATGCGTTCGCCACGCAGAGTTACTTTACAGCCGATCGGATAGCCCTGACGGATTTTGAAGCCTGCAACTGATTTGCGTGCTTTGGTGATCAACGGCTTTTGACCGGAGATAGCTGTCAAATCAGCTGCTGCATTATCCAGCAGTTTCTTATCAGCGATCGCTTCACCAACACCCATGTTCAGGGTGATCTTCTCGACCCGAGGGACTTGCATGACAGAATTGTAGTTAAACTCAGTCATGAGTTTCTTAACTACTTCGTCTTTGTAGTAATCATGCAGTTTCGCCATCGTACTACTCCAAATTACTTGATAGTTTCGCTATTAGACTTGAAGAAACGGACTTTTTTGCCGTCTTCGAATCTAAAGCCTACACGGTCAGCCTTGCCGGTTGCCGCATTGAAGAGTGCAATGTTAGAGATCTGAAGCGCAGCTTCTTTCTCAACAATGCCACCTGGTTGATTCAGGGCCGGAACCGGCTTCTGATGTTTCTTAACCAGGTTGATACCTTCAACAATGACCTTGCCGGAAGACAGGACATTTTTTACTTTACCGCGTTTACCTTTATCTTTACCGGTTAACACGATAACTTCGTCATCACGACGGATCTTCGCTGCCATGATTCGCTCCTTAGAGTACTTCTGGTGCCAGAGAGATAATTTTCATGAACTTTTCATTACGCAGTTCACGAGTTACCGGCCCAAAAATACGCGTGCCGATTGGCTGCTCGCTGTTATTGTTTAAAATAACGCATGCATTACCATCGAAGCGAATGACAGAACCGTCCGGGCGACGAACACCCTTCTTGGTGCGCACCACTACCGCTTTCAGCACATCGCCTTTTTTCACCTTACCACGTGGAATTGCTTCCTTGATGGTAATCTTGATGATATCGCCGACGCCTGCGTAGCGACGGTGCGAGCCACCCAGAACCTTGATACACATTACGCGACGCGCACCGGAGTTGTCGGCGACGTTCAGCATAGTCTGTTCTTGGATCATTTTAGTGCTCCGCTAATGTCAACTACTACTGAGACCCTAAAATCAGAGCCGTTAAAAAACCCCATATCGGGGGCGCGGCATTATAACACCGGTTCCAGAATATGGGTAGAAAAAATAAACGGCTCATTTCTGAGCCGTTTACCCGTTTGAGAATGCGTACTCTATTACAGAACCGCTTTCTCTACAACGCGAACCAGTGTCCAGGACTTAGTCTTGGACAGTGGACGGCATTCGCGGATGATTACCACGTCGCCGATACCACATTCATTGTTCTCGTCATGTACGTGCAGTTTGGTCGTACGTTTGATGAATTTCCCGTAGATCGGGTGCTTCACAACGCGTTCGATGGCAACAACAATGGATTTCTCCATTTTATCGCTGACAACGCGACCTTGCAGAGTACGGATTTTATCGGTCATTACGCACCCGCCTTCTGAGTCAGTAAAGTCTTAACACGTGCAATATCACGACGAACCTGCTTCTGCAGGTGAGTCTGTTGCAGCTGGCCGCTAGCAGCCTGCATACGCAGGTTGAATTGCTCGCGCAGCAGGTTAAGCAGCTCGGTGTTCAGCTCTTCAACGCTCTTTTCACGCAGCTCATTTGCTTTCATTACATCACCGTCTTAGTTACAAAGGTGGTTTTGATAGGCAGTTTCGCTGCTGCCAGGCCGAAGGCTTCACGGGCCAGCTCTTCCGGAACACCGTCCATTTCATACAGGACTTTACCCGGCTGAATCAAGGCAACCCAATACTCCACGTTACCTTTACCTTTACCCATACGAACTTCCAGCGGCTTCTCGGTGATCGGTTTGTCCGGGAATACACGGATCCAGATCTTACCTTGACGCTTAACTGCACGGGTCATAGCACGACGTGCTGCTTCGATCTGACGTGCAGTCAGACGACCACGGCCAACAGCTTTCAGACCGAAAGTGCCGAAGCTAACATCCGTACCCTGCGCCAGACCACGGTTGCGGCCTTTGTGCACTTTACGGAATTTTGTACGCTTTGGTTGTAACATCAGCGACGCTCCTTATTTACGGCCTTTACGCTGCTGCTTTTTAGGTTGAGCAGCCGGTTCCGGTTGTTCAACAGCAGCCATACCACCCAGGATCTCGCCTTTGAAGATCCATACCTTAACGCCGATTACACCGTAAGTGGTGTGCGCTTCAGAGGTGTTGTAGTCAATGTCAGCACGCAGAGTGTGCAGAGGTACGCGACCTTCGCGGTACCATTCGGTACGTGCGATTTCCGCGCCGCCCAGACGGCCGCTAACTTCAACTTTAATCCCTTTAGCGCCAAGACGCATTGCGTTCTGTACAGCACGCTTCATAGCACGACGGAACATAACGCGACGTTCCAGCTGAGAAGTGATGCTGTCAGCAACCAATTTAGCGTCCAGTTCTGGCTTACGAACTTCGGCGATATTGATCTGTGCAGGAACGCCAGCGATATCCGCTACGACCTTGCGCAGTTTTTCTACGTCTTCGCCTTTCTTACCGATTACGATGCCAGGACGAGCAGTGTGAATAGTCACACGGATGCTCTTAGCTGGACGCTCGATTACGATACGAGATACGGACGCTTTTGCCAGTTCCTTAGTCAGGTACTGACGTACTTTAAAATCGCTGTCCAGGTTGTCAGCGAATTCTTTGGTGTTCGCAAACCAGGTAGAGTTCCAAGGTTTTACAATACCCAGGCGAATACCATTAGGATGTACTTTCTGACCCATTGCTAGTCTCCAGAGTCTCAGCGATCGGACACAACCACAGTAATGTGGCTGGTGCGCTTCAGGATGCGATCTGCACGACCTTTTGCACGAGGCATAATGCGCTTCATGCTAGGGCCTTCGTCTACGAAAATCTTCGTAACTTTCAGATCGTCAATGTCAGCGCCATCGTTGTGTTCAGCGTTAGCAATGGCAGATTCCAGAACCTTCTTGACCAGTACAGCCGCTTTCTTATTGGTGTAGGTCAGAATATCCAGGGCCTGCGACACTTTCTTACCGCGAATCAGGTCAGCAACAAGGCGAACCTTCTGAGCAGAAGAACGAGCATGGCGATGTTGAGCTAAAGTTTCCATCTCTTCCTCCTACCTTATTTCTTCTTCGCTTTTTTATCAGCAGCATGGCCGCGATAAGTACGAGTCGGTGCGAATTCACCCAGTTTGTGACCGACCATTTCGTCGGAAACAAATACCGGAACGTGCTGACGACCATTATGGACAGCGATGGTCAAACCGATCATGTTAGGAAAGATCGTTGAACGACGGGACCAAGTGCGCAGGGGCTTCTTGTCACCGCTTTCCACCGCTTTCTCTACCTTCTTCAGCAAGTGCAGGTCAATAAAAGGACCTTTCTTGAGAGAACGTGGCATGGCTTATCCTCTAATATTATTTGCTACGGCGACGTACGATAAATTTATCAGTACGCTTGTTGCTGCGGGTCTTCTTACCTTTGGTCTGAACGCCCCACGGAGTTACCGGGTGCTTACCAAAGTTACGACCTTCACCACCACCATGTGGGTGGTCGACTGGGTTCATCGCAGTACCGCGAACGGTAGGGCGAATACCACGCCAGCGTGCAGCACCTGCTTTACCCAGAACGCGCAGCATATGCTCAGCATTGCCAACTTCGCCCAGGGTTGCACGGCAGTCTGCTTCGACTTTACGCATTTCACCAGAACGCAAACGCAGGGTGACATAAGCACCATCGCGAGCAACGATCTGAACGTAAGTACCAGCGGAACGTGCCAGCTGACCGCCTTTACCTGGTTTCATTTCTACGTTATGAACGGTAGAACCAACCGGGATATTGCGCATCGGCAGGGTGTTGCCTGCTTTGATTGCAGCATCAACGCCAGACTGAATCTGGTCGCCAGCTTTCAGGCCTTTAGGGGCCAGAATGTAACGGCGTTCGCCATCTTTGTACAGAACCAGCGCGATGTTCGCGGAACGGTTCGGATCGTACTCAAGACGTTCAACAATTGCCGGGATACCATCTTTGTTGCGTTTGAAGTCAACAATACGATAAGCCTGCTTGTGACCACCACCAATGTGACGAGTGGTGATACGGCCATTGTTGTTACGACCACCGGATTTGCTGTTTTTTTCAACCAGCGGAGCAAATGGTTTGCCCTTATGCAGCTCAGGGTTGACCACTTTAACTACGTGGCGACGACCCGGAGATGTCGGTTTACATTTAACAACTGCCATTGTATTACTCCTCCGACTTACTCAGCGCCGCCAACGAAGTCCAGATTCTGGCCTTCTTCCAGGGTGACGTAAGCTTTTTTCCAGTCGCTACGACGACCGACACGCTGTCCGTGACGCTTCACCTTGCCTTTAACGACCAGGGTACGTACGGTATCAACTTTGACTTCAAACAGTTTCTGCACAGCAGCTTTAACTTCTGCTTTAGTCGCGTCTATAGCAACTTTGAGAACGATGGTATTGGTTTTTTCCATCGCAGCAGACGCTTTTTCAGAAACGTGCGGTGCACGAAGCACTTTCAGCAAACGTTCTTCACGAATCATGCCAGCATCTCCTCAACTTGCTTAACAGCATCGGCAGTCATTACGACTTTGTCGAAGGCGATCAAGCTAACCGGGTCGATACCAGTCGCGTCACGTACGTCAACCTTGTGCAGGTTACGTGCGGCCAGGAACAGGTTCTCGTCCAGCTCACCGGTGATGATTAATACATCTTCCAGAGCCATGTCTTTCAGTTTCTGTGCCAGCAGCTTAGTTTTAGGCGCTTCTACAGAGAACGTCTCGACAACGATCAGACGATCCTGACGTACCAGTTCGGACAGAATGCTTTTCAGCGCGCCGCGGTACATCTTTTTGTTAACTTTTTGACTGTGGTCCTGCGGGCGTGCAGCGAAGGTTACACCACCGGAACGCCAGATTGGGCTCTTTGCAGAACCTGCACGCGCACGGCCGGTACCTTTCTGGCGCCACGGCTTTTTACCGGAACCAGTTACTTCAGCACGGGTCTTCTGAGCACGAGTACCCTGACGAGCACCAGCTGCATAAGCAACTACAACCTGGTGAACCAGCGCTTCGTTGAAGTCACGACCGAAGGTAGTTTCGGAAACAGTCAGCGCGCTCTGCGCGTCTTTCAATACTAATTCCATTGCTATCTCCTCACGCCTTCACAGCTGGTTTAACGATAAGGTCGCTACCGGTTGCACCGGGAACAGCACCTTTAACCAGCAGCAGGTTGCGCTCAGCGTCAACACGTACTACGTCCAGGCTCTGAACGGTAACGCGTTCATTACCCAGCTGACCTGCCATCTTCTTGCCTTTGAATACTTTGCCCGGAGTCTGGTTCTGACCGATAGAACCCGGAACGCGGTGGGACAAGGAGTTACCGTGAGTAGCGTCCTGGGTACGGAAGTTCCAGCGCTTAACGGTACCGGCGAAACCTTTACCTTTAGAGGTACCGGTTACGTCAACTTTTTTAACTTCAGCAAACAGTTCAACGCTAATGTCCTGACCTACGGTGAACTCTTCGCCTTCAGCAAGGCGGAATTCCCACAGACCACGGCCAGCATCTACGCCAGCTTTAGCGAAGTGCCCTGCTTCCGGCTTAGTTACGCGGCTAGCTTTTTTAGCACCGGTGGTAACTTGAACAGCACGGTAGCCGTCGTTAGCCAGGTCTTTAACCTGAGTAACACGGTTTGCTTCAACTTCGATTACGGTTACTGGGATAGATACGCCATCTTCAGTGAAGATGCGGGTCATACCCACTTTTTTACCGACTAAACCAATCATTGTATCAACCTCTCAATCGCTCGATGACCTGATTAACCCAGGCTGATCTGCACGTCTACACCGGCAGCCAGGTCCAGACGCATCAGAGCATCAACGGTTTTCTCGGTTGGCTCAACGATGTCAACCAGACGCTTGTGAGTGCGAATCTCGTACTGATCACGCGCGTCTTTGTTAACGTGCGGAGAGATCAGAACGGTAAAGCGCTCTTTGCGGGTCGGCAGCGGGATCGGACCGCGTACCTGCGCACCAGTGCGCTTGGCAGTCTCGACGATTTCCGCGGTTGATTGATCAATCAGACGATGATCAAACGCTTTAAGGCGGATACGGATTCTTTGGTTCTGCATGAGACCAGAGCTCCAATTATTTTATAAACGAAATGGCTACTCCTCACACCCATTACGATTGATGGGGGAGCGCAGCCGTTCTTACGTAGTTCCACAATTGGGAACATTGTCGACAACAAACTACATTGTCGGAGTTCATATCGAACTCGCCGTCATTAATGACAGCCCGCGCATTATACTTGCGTATAGCGCAAATGCAAGTTCTTATGGTTTAAAATTGCGCAGTCATTGATGGAGGATTTCATCGGCATTAGTCCCCTATTTCAGCCAATGCCTTTTGCACTTGTTCGCGGAGCGCGTCTTTACGTAACTGTTCTTCTGATGCCGTATCGTCGACGTCGATAGCTTCGTCGTCAGTTGCCGTATCATCGGCATTATCATATGACGGTGTTTCAGCGTCCTCATCAACAGGTTGATCATCTGGGACATCAGGCTCAAGCCTCACTGGCAGCGGCTGTTTTTTAAAAACATAATGCATATCGGATAGATGGTAATCCTGTTCCGGCTTAGCCGTTACTTCGCTAGAGACACTCGGGTGGCGCTGTAGCCAGTAATAATGTGCGTAATAGCCCGTGAGCAGTGCGCAAGCTATCCATATCAGCAAGCAGATCCATAACAATAAGTTCCGAACCGATTTTTTTTCTGCTCTTGCGACATGCTGAGGCATATCACTGGCAAGCTGAGCCACGAAGGCTGAATAAATCCGCATCATTTCGCTTTCTCCTTTCGCACATCGCTCTGCTTATCTCCGTCAGGAGGCAACCGGGATGTCAGCCATGTTGATAAGTCCGTACCTGAGGTCGTTTCATTGATTAACCTCGGTGCTTCACCGAGTGCCTGACGCAATCTTATGAGCGTATCTTTACCCGGCACGCCATCCTGCTGCAGCTTCTCATTACGTTGAAAGAGTTTAACCTTTTCGGTCAGCGTTGGAGTCCAGTCGCCACTTTCATTCGCCGGCACACCCAATGCGCGGCTGAGCATGGCATCCAGCCAGATAATACTTTCTGCACTACTTTTGTTCGTGACCCGATTTTTCCCGTCAGGTGCCGGGGGCCACATCATGATGTAATGACCTTCCGAGTGGGTGTCAAACCAGTGGCGACTGACCGTCCATATTTTTTTATTGACGATAAGATCAAGATCATTATCTGAAATACGCATGACCACCGCATAAAGCGTATGCTTCTCAACATTGAGTCGGGCAATCCACGGCAAACCGCTATTCGCCAACTTATTAATCCCCGTTTCATTACCACTGTCGCAAATCAGGTCGGCGCGATCGGCTTGCTCGCACCATGCTTCTTCGGCTGATACGTCGTATCCCCATGTAGCAAAAAGCTGCTGCATGGCATCACGTACATTTGATGTCATCTCGGTGATTTTTGCTGGCGTGGATTCTTTCACCACCGGTTTGGCCACGTCCAGCCATTGAGGGGTCGGGAAAGGCAGCTTAATGATATCTGCTCCTCCCCAGCCAATTGCCATAGCCAGCACCGCATAAGCAATCAGTAAAAATGCGCCAGGTCTGGATTTATACGGCAGGCCAGCGGCAGCCAACACCAGTTTCTCCTGGCGGGGGCTGAGGTGCGTTGACTGTTCCGCCACTGCAAGTTGCTTTGCGATTTCGACAATCCTTTTTATCACCCGCAAATTGCCTCGCGTGGCCATACTGATATGGCGCACAAACCCCGGCCGGAAAATGCTCCTCTCCCCTTCCGGGCCTTTCGCGTGCATTGAATCCAGGAAGTCGCCACACTCCGTTTCGGAAGGCGGATTCAAACAGACATATAAAGGAAGGCATTGACTCAGCTGTTTGATCTTTTTGAGTTTCGCACTGCCGACAAGAAGTAGTTTGGCTTTGACTCCCATCACGGGGAGGAGTTGAGTAAACGATTGAATGAAATGCCCAAGATGACCTGCCAGCAGATCTGCATTATCAATAGCTATGACGACATCCTGGGTCCTGGTGTGAATCAGTGGTAGAGCATCCAGCCAAAAATGATCATGAGCATAGGTCACATGCTCTTTTTCATGTGCTCCCGCTGACATTAAATGAATATCACTGCCCACCTGGATAGCAGTAAAAATTAATATCGCATCGGGTTTAGCCTTACTTAATTTATAAATAAGATTTGATTTACCCACTCCCTTATTACCAAACAAAACAGCAACCTCTCCGAACCAGGATGCATTTAGCACCCATTCAGAGATCAATCCGGACTGAGAGAACTCGTAACTCCCTGACATTTTTACAATACCTTTAATATTTCGCCATTCAAAATGCTTAGGAATTAATTCGAAAAACACCAAAAATACTTCATTCATATTTATACTGTAGGACGTCCTAGAAAATGTCAACCGCAGGCCAGATTGAATGCAATTAGAAAAGAACATATAATATCGTTCTATTTTCGATAAAGCCCCACCCATGAAAAAAATGATTATTGACATCAGTAGCCTGATTATTTGGCTACATAAGCACAGCCAACAATTGCTGTGTGCGGGAGTGATCTTCCCTGTTTTTTTATTATTGATATGCAGCATGAATACAATTTACGAATCCATTCGCATCACCGATGCCTCATCTGTTTTATTGCAGCCGGTAGTCGATAAGATGCGTGTTGATCTCAACATGGATGAAGGGAGTCATGCGGAAAGCCCAGGAACCGTCAGGGATGCCCCTAGAGCAGAGGCACTGACCTCACTTGCCCTGACGCTAACAGGAATCATTGCCAGTGACGATCGCCAAGCTTCTCAGGCCATGATTGTCAGTCGCGGCGTTACTGGAAATTACAATCAAGGTGAAAACATTGAGGGTTTACCGGGTGTTTTCATTGAAAAAATAGACGCAAATACGGTCAATATCAACAATAACGGTAGCTCACAGATAATGACCTTGCTTGATGAGGCCCCATCGCTTCCAGGCAAGCTGCCACAGTCGGTGGGGAACGCACGGTTCCTGAGTGATTTCATCATTGGTAACCCAGTGTACGAGAACGACAAATTAACCGGTGTCAGGTTATATCCCCGCGGTGCAATTAACCGTTTTAGTAAAATGGGTTTCAAGCCAGGGGATATTGCCTTAAAAATCAATAATCACATTTTGAGCGATCCCGCAGAAATGAAAGCCGCGTTGAATGAACTCGGCACCCTTGGTTCCGCGCAGTTCACTGTGTTACGTAACAGTAATGAAAAGTTAATCAATGCCTCAACAATGGATGTTAAATAGGTCAAGGAAGTAAATAGCATGAAACTCTTTCGTAATTATTTCGCATTTATTTTGGTGCTACCATTCCTTACCCCATCAAGCCAGGCTTACGCTGCACAGTATTCTGCCAATTTCAAAAATGCGGATATTCGCGAGTTTATCGCTGCTGTAAGTAAGAACACAGGTAAAACAATTCTGGTTGAGCCATCAGTACAAGGCAATATATCGGTACGAAGTTATGATAATTTTAATGACGAAGAATACTATCAGTTCTTTCTTAGCGTACTTGATATTTATGGGTTTTCAGTCGTCAATCTAGATAATGGGCTGGTCAAAGTGGTGCGCTCAGCCTCACTGAAAACAGCCCCGGGCGAGATTAAAGACACTGCGACGCCATCTGTTGGCGATGAATTCATTACCCGCGTCGTCTCTTTACAGAACGTACCGGTGCGTGAACTGGCCCCTTTGCTGCGGCAAATGATGGACAGCGGTGGCATCGGTAATGTCGTTCACTATGATCCGTCTAACGTGTTGCTCATCACCGGTAAAGCGAATGTCGTCAATCGCATTCTTGAAGTGATAAAGCGCGTCGACGTCAATGGCACCCAGGCACGTGAAGTGCTCAAACTACATTACGCCTCCGCTGTCGATCTCGCTGAAGTCATCAACAATCTGGTACGTGAAGAATCTAAAGAGAGTCCGACCCAGATCCTCTTACCCAAAATTGTGGCTGATAAACGAACAAACTCACTTGTCATTAGCGGTTCGGAAAAGATACGCAACAAGCTTAAGTCACTTGTTAGCAGACTGGATGTTGAGCAAAGCACCCAAGGCAACACCCGTGTGTTTTATCTTAAATATGCCAAAGCGGCCAAAATCGTTGAGGTGCTGACTGGGGTATCTGAAAAGATGGCTACCGATCAGAAATCATCCTCTCAGGCCAGCAGCGGGCGCGAGGATGTTTCAATCAACGCCGATGAACAAACCAACTCGGTGGTGATTACTGCGGATCAAAGCACCATGCAGGAACTTGAAAATGTCATCGCCCGGCTCGATATCCGCCGCGCACAGGTGCTGGTAGAAGCCATTATTGTCGAAGTGCAGGATGGGAATGGCCTCAATCTCGGGGTGCAATGGGCGAACAGTGAGGTGGGCGGGCAACAGTTCACTAAATCCGGATTACCCATTTTTGATGCAGCCCAGGGCGCTCGCGAGTTTAAAAAGAGCGGTTCGATGGGGAGTGACAACCCTATTGCTGGCGCACTCAGCAGTTTTAACGGTCTGGCGACTGGCTTCTTTGAAGGCGACTGGAGCGTACTGCTGACCGCACTTTCCTCGAATAATAAAAACGATATTCTCGCCACGCCAAGCATTGTCACGCTGGATAATAAAGAAGCGTCCTTCAATGTTGGGCAAGATGTGCCGGTGCTCTCCGGCTCTCAAACTACGTCCGGTGATAATGTGTTTAACACCGTTGAACGTAAAACCGTCGGTACCAAGTTAAAAGTGACACCTCAAATTAACGAAGGTGATGCCGTGCTGATGGAAATCGAACAGGAAGTTTCTAGCGTCGATACCTCCTCCGGAACCTCCAGCGATCTCGGCCCGACGTTTAATACCCGTACCATCCAAAACGCCGTGCTAGTGAAAACGGGCGAAACAGTAGTACTGGGTGGGCTGCTTGATGACTCGTCGAAAGAACAGGTTTCGAAAGTCCCTCTGCTGGGCGATATCCCGGTCATCGGGCAGTTGTTCCGTTACACCTCCACCGATATCTCTAAACGCAATCTGATGGTCTTCATCCGGCCAACGATTATTCGCGATGATGAGGTCTATCGCTCGTTATCAAAAGAGAAGTACACCCGTTTTCGTTCGTTGCAGAAACAGCGCATTGATGATGCGCACAGTGGGTTAGTTGGCATCGATGACGAAGAACGTCCGGTATTGAAAGAAATCGATTTTGATGCGCCAACCAAACCTGCTACTCCGACAAATCGGGCGCCTCAAGCGGCATCGACGCCTGCAGCACCACGCAATCCTTTTCAGCAATAAAAGGGAATGGAGTCAGTGATGGAGCCATATATTGAGCAGGAACAGGCAGAGCAAATCGTGCCGCAAAGCTATGCGCAGGCGCTAAAATATGGCGCAGTCAGGGTCGGTAGCGAGCTGGTGTATTGCATCGATTCCTCGCTGGAAAATGTGCTGGATTTGCATCATCTGAATGGCGAATGCCAGCAGTTTACAGCGCTTGAACGCCAGGCTTTTGAAGAGCGACTGGAGCACATTTTCCATCAGAGTAGCGGTGAGTCTCAGCAAATTGCTCAGGATCTTGATCAGGACATTGACCTTGCCGCGCTGACGGAAGAGTTACCGGATAACGCCGATCTGCTCAGCGAAGAAAATAGCGCCCCGGTTATTCGCCTGATTAATGCCATTCTGCACGAAGCAGTCAAAGAAGGTGCGTCAGATATTCATATCGAGACCTTTGAAAAATCGCTGGTGATCCGTTTTCGTGTGGATGGGGTTCTGCGTCCGGTCCTGCAGCCAGGCAAAAAGTTAGCCCCGCTGCTGCTATCGCGCATCAAAGTCATGGCCCGTCTGGACATTGCCGAGAAGCGTTTGCCGCAGGATGGACGAATTTCACTCCGACTGGGGCGCAGAAACATTGATGTCCGTGTTTCAACGCTTCCCTCCCAATACGGTGAACGCGCCGTACTGCGTCTGCTGGATAAATCCAGCCTGCGGTTGTCCATCGACAAGATGGGGCTGAGTAAAACTGAAGCCACGCGTCTGCATTTTTTGATTCAGCAACCGCATGGCATCATCCTCGTCACCGGCCCGACAGGCTCAGGTAAAAGCACCACGCTGTATGCGCTGCTGTCAGAATTAAATGCGCCGCAACGCAATATTCTGACTGTTGAAGATCCTATCGAATACGAACTCGAAGGCATTGGTCAGACGCAGGTTAACAGCAGAGTGGATATGTCGTTCGCGCGTGGATTACGCGCCATTTTGCGCCAGGATCCGGATATCGTGATGGTTGGCGAAATTCGCGATAACGAAACCGCGCAGATTGCCGTACAGGCGTCACTAACCGGCCATTTGGTGCTCTCAACCTTGCATACCAACAGCGCCAGCGGGGCGGTAACGCGACTGCGTGACATGGGAGTCGAACCGTTCCTGCTCTCTTCCTCATTGTCCGGTGTAATCGCGCAACGACTGGTCCGTAAGCTATGTATGGCATGCCGGACGCAGGTCGAGGTGCCCGTTGATCAACAAGCGTTGCTGTCCAGGGTTGCCCCTGACGTTAAAACAATCTGGCAGGCCAATGGCTGCCCGCAATGTCGGGGGAGTGGTTATCTCGGCCGCCTCGCGATTCATGAAATCATGGTGGTGGATAGTGCGCTACGCACCATCATTCATCGCGATGCGGACGAACATGCCATTGAAGAGTGTCTGCGCAAAACGTCATCCAGCCTTCAGGAAAATGGCATCTTAAAAGCCATTGCTGGCGAAACCACCCTGGAAGAAGTGATGCGGGTCACCGCGGCCCAGCACGATCCGGAGGTGACAGCCTCATGATCTATCAGTGGCGCGCCCTCGATGCAAAAGGGACAAAAAAGCACGGCACCCTTGAAGCCAGCAGTCTTAAAGCTGCCCGGGAATCACTGCGAGAACAAGGCCTGTTTCCTGTCGCCATTGATGAGAAAAATGGACTATCGCTCATTCAATCTGCCCTCTTCCGTCCGCGCCTGAAACTAAAGGGTCATGAACTTTCGCTCTTTACTCGCCAGCTCGCTACCCTGGCCAACGCCTCACTTCCGCTGGAAGAGGCCTTACACGTTATCGCAAGGCAAAACAAAAACAACAGCCTGGGTAAGATCTTAGCCAGCCTGCGCGAACATATTCTTTCCGGGCATCCACTGTCGGATGCCCTCGCCGCGTGGCCACATGTTTTCGACAGCATTTACCGCACCCTGGTTAAAGCCGGGGAGAGGAGTGGTCAGCTCGGCTTGGTCCTGGAAAAACTGGCTGATTACAACGAAATACGCCAGAAAACCCGCAGCGCCCTCATCCAGGCCCTAGTGTATCCCGCAATGTTGACCAGTGTCGCGATCATCGTCGTGGCGATTTTGCTCACAGCAGTAGTGCCGAAGGTCGTCGAACAATTTGTTCATATGAAGCAGCAGTTACCGTTAACGACGCGCATTTTGCTAGCCATCAGTGACTCGTTGCAGAGCTATGGTTTCGCTGCAGTAGTGTTGGTGCTGATGGTCACCGCCGGATTTATCTATTGGCGTCGCCGCCCCCTCAATCGCCATCGGACGGATCGCAAATTGCTCGATCTACCTTTGTTACGCGGGCTCATCCGGGCGATTAACTGTGCGCGCTACCTGCGTACGTTGAGCATCCTGCAAGCCAGCGGTGTGCCGCTGCTGGAAGGCATGACGTTGTCCGGAGAAGGAATAGCGAACAGCGAAATCCGCCAGCGACTGGCGGCCGCCGCAGATCGCGTTCGCCAGGGGTCAGGATTCCATACATCGCTGGAGAAGTGCGATCTCTTTCCACCCATGACGCTGTATATGATCGCCTCGGGTGAGAAAAGCGGCCAACTGGGCGAGCTTATGGAGCGTGCGGCCGACCAGCAAGAAACCCTACTGCAAAACCGCATCACGATGGGATTAGCCCTCTTTGAGCCCGCCTTGGTCGTTTCGATGTCATTCATCGTTCTGTTCATCATCATGGCTGTCTTACAACCTATTTTGCAACTCAACTCATTGATAAGTTAGGAATCATAAAATGGAATTCAATAAACACAATCGTCAGCAAGGTTTTACCCTGATGGAACTCATGGTGGTCATTGTCATTCTGGGTGTGTTAGCCAGCCTAGTGGTGCCCAACCTGATGGGCAACAAAGAGCGAGCTGACCGGCAGAAAGCGGTCAGTGACATTGTTGCACTCGAAAATGCGCTCGATATGTACAAGCTGGATAACCATAAATATCCGACCACCAGTCAGGGACTGAACGCCCTGGTGACGAAACCGACGACCAATCCGGTGCCGGCCAATTACAACGAATCGGGTTATATCAAACGTTTACCACAAGATCCGTGGGGTAATGACTATTTGCTGGTGAGCCCCGGTGAGCATGGGGCCTTCGATCTGATTTCCGCCGGTGATGACAATGAAGCCGGTACGGCGGATGACATCAATAACTGGGACCTGGATAAAGCGAAAAAGTAACCATGAATGCGTCGAAGGGTTTTACGCTGCTGGAGATGCTACTGGTGCTGGTAATCATCGCCTTAAGCGCGTCGGCGGTGATGTTGACCACCGGCCAGCTCAATGGCTCGCAGGGTAAGGCTGTCAAAACCGGTGAGCGGCTCAACGCACTCGTCGAATACGCCGCTGACTGGGCAACCATGGAAAACAGACTTATCGGTCTGAAAATAGAGGATGCCGGCTGGCAGTTTGTCGTGTCTGAAGAGAAAGAATGGCAACAGCCTGACAGCCAGTACCGCCTGCCGACGCGAGGCGACTGGGACGAATCATGGCGTATTCGGCTGTTACCCGCCACGCTCAAACAGCGCTCAAGCCGGGAGCCGCAAATCATCATCACCCCCGATGGTGAAGTGATGCCGTTCACCTTACAGGTTGAAGATCGCGACAAGGGCAAAATCCTTTTCACCCTCACCAGCCAGGGCGGTTTGCCCCTACGCTTCACGCCTGGGGAAGGCCGATGAAAACAAAGCAAGGCGGTATGACGATCCTGGAAGTACTTTTAGCGATGGTGATTTTCGCAGCAGTCAGCATGACGTTAATTTCCAGCATCAATGGGCAACTTTCCGCTACCACGGCAATGCGTGACAACGTTTTCGCCAGCTGGGTGGCAGATAACATACTGACCACGCTTGCATTGGCGAACAGCGGTGAAAAAAAGACGCAGCACGGCAGCATGTTAATGGGTGGCAGCAACTGGGCGTGGACGCTTGAGATTGTCCCCAGTGATGTAGAGGACATGACCCGCTGGCAGGTGCAGGTCCCGCTGGAAAACGGTCAACGGGTCCAGCTCGAGCGCTATGTGATGGAGCCTAGAAATGCTGCACAGCCGTAAAAACCAGTCAGGCTTCACCTTACTGGAAGTCTTGATCGCCATTGTACTGTTTGCAGCGCTCACGCTGATGACGGGCCAACTCCTGACGGCATCGATTAACAGCAATGAGACAACCAAAAAGCACCAGCAGCGTTTCAGCGTCTTATTGCGTACCGTCAACCTGCTCGAAAAAGACATCCGACAATTTGTGCCGCGTCCGCTACTGCATAGCGAACAGGTGATTGAAGCCGGGCAAAGCCACTTAATGCTGACGACCGCCCGCGCAGACGACGTACTGAATGCCTGCTGCACACCCGCCATTCAGCGAGTCCGCTGGTATTTGAAAAACGGCGTACTGTACCGTGAGGTCTGGCAATACCCCGATGCCGTGAAACCGACGCTCGTGATGCCCATGCTCGATAACGTAGACAATTTTACCCTGCGCTATTACGCGCAAGGCGTCTTTCTTGGAAAAACTGACGCAGTAAAAACAGTGCCACAGGCGGTAGAGTTTACCCTCGGACTGGTCGAGCCGGGCCCGATCATGCGGCTGGTTCGTTTACCGGAACAGCACGCCCAGCCAGGGATGAGCGCCTCTGATACGCCGGAAAAAAAACAATGAAACAAGAGCAACAAGGCATGGCGTTGCTGGTCGTGCTGATGATACTGGCGATTATGGCGGCACTGGCGACAGAAATGACGTTACGTTTTCAGGTGAACCTAAAGCGCACAGGTTATACCGCCTCCCGTCTGGCGCAAAATCAACTCGTTGGGATTGCCGAACAACAGGCGGGGCGTATTTTACAGCAGGACCTGAAAGACAATGCCAAATACACCTCACCGGATCAGTATTGGGCCCAGCCGCATGAGATTGTGCTAAACGACGATCGTCGCCTTCATTGGCATCTGGAAGATGGGCAAAACTGCTTTAATCTCAATGTGCTGGCCGCCGTACCTGTGGATGCTCTGGATGATGAACCCTACAGCGTGAAAACTTTCCGCGCCCTTTTAGACAACAGCGGCGCGGATGGCGCCCGGGCAGACACCGTTATTGATTCGATTGCGGACTTTATCGACAGTGATGAGTTGCCACGCCGGGCCGGGGCAGAAAGTGAGTATTACCGCACCCGGGACATCCCACGTGACAACGCAAATACCCTCTTTGTGAGTGTGTCTGAACTCAAAAGCATTCAAGGCATGACGGCTGAACTCTATCAACGATTGGCCCCCAATCTTTGCGCGTTACCCAATACCGAATTGCAGATCAATGTCAGCACCCTGACCCCCCGGCATGCATCGCTGCTGGCCGCCATCTTTAACAACGTGCTTTCAGTGAAGGACGTCGAAACACTGTTTGCCAATCGCTCGACGCAAACCTGGCAAAACCCGGTTCAACTGACGGGCTATCTGGAGAAAACTTTTCCAGGACATGACAAAGATTTTGCCGCTGCCAAAGGCATTATGACCACCTTTAGCCATTTCTTCAGGCTGGAAACCGAGGTTCAGCAGGATGACGGGCGGCAGTATTTTACCAGCCAGCTTGAATACGATGAGAAAGAGAAAAAAGTGGTCATCGTGGCTCGACGCGCCGGCGTCTATGAACACATAAAGGGAAGTCGATGAAAACGGATTTGTTGGTTTTGCGCCTTGCTGCAAACACACTTGAATGCAGTTACCACAATGAACACGGCGAACCAGTCATTCGCCAGTTAACTGATCTGACTGAGCCAGACTGCATGCGCGATTTACCTGGAAAAGAAAGCGCCCTGCTGTTGCTCTGTGCAGAGCATTTTTATTTCCGTGAAGTGACCCTTCCCGTGGAGGATTACAGCATCACGGCGCAAACCCTGGGCTGGCTGGCGGAAGACACGGTGGCAGAGAACCCTGACGATCTTCACTGGAGCATTCTCGCACGCAATGAAGACAGGTTACATCTCGCTGGCATCCGTAGAGTTGTCCTGACAGAGATTCTGCTTACCCTCAGTCTGGCGGGCGTAACGGTCAGACAGGCCATACCCGACGGTTATGATCTGCCTTTTCAGCCGCAAGCCTGGACGCTCCATCAGCACCAGGACCGCTGGCTAATGCGCTATGCGGAACACAAATTTTCAGTACTCAACACCGCGCTGCTTGAACATTTATTGATGCGCCATCCGGCACAAAAAATACGCAGTTTTAATCCCCTGCCCGTGGCCCATGCATCAACAGAAATTTTGCCTGCGCAAGAAAGGCTCGCCGACTGGTATCACCAGCCAACCACGATCACAGAGGTAAACCTGCTCCACGGACCGTTTCGTGTTCGCCCGGTGGTAGTGAAGGTTAAACCGTTTTACAGAAAGCTGTCCGTTGGCGCATTGGTACTGGCGCTCTTCGTCTGGTTGAGCGTTAAGGGCCTGGTGCTCTGGCAGGTAAGCCAACAAAACGCAGAACTAAAAGTACAAGGAAAAGCCCTGTGGAGTCGCTATTTCCCGACCAATCCACGTAGCAATAACTATAAATTCTTCTTCGAGTCCGCCAGTGCACAAACCTGGCCTGACGTCATGTCTCGCCTGTCACTGATTGCTCAACATCTGCAGGATTTTCCGAAGTTGAAGATTCGTCAGTTCGCTTATGACAGGGACAAGCACGCCCTGACGTTAACCCTGAAAGTGGAGGATCCCGGACAGATGGCACAGTTCATACAACGCACACATGACGATTTTAACTTTTCAGTGCAGCCGTCTGATTCCGCAGGCCAGGCCGTTTTAATCAGCGGAGTTAAACCATGAACATCGGGTGGCAAGGGAAAACGCGTCGGGAAAGAGTATTCATCCTGCTGCTGGCGGGCATCTGTTTAATGGCGAGTATCCTTTATGGCGTCGTTACGCCGTTGAACAACGGTATTGCGCGTTTAGCGGATGAGAACACACGGCTCGCAGAAGAGATAGAGTGGTTGAACAACGCCGCTCATCGTAAGGGCATTGTTCCGGTAAATCCGACCACAGTGACGATGGAGCAACGGCTGGCGAGTGCCGCCAGACAGAGTGGCATTCAGTATAAAGCCCAAAAGACGAGTCCTCAAACACTCTCCGTGTCTCTCGCGCCCTTACCTGCCAACACGCTGTTTGCATGGCTTCAGGCGTTACAACAAAGCGGTTTGCAGGTCACACATTTAGATTTTTCCGCCCAACCGTCGGGGAAAAACAGTGTGAAGGTGATAACGCTCACGCTACGCGAGGTGAAGGCCAATGGATAAAGCCATTGAAATCATCCTGATGGGTCTCTTAGGTTTGCTTACCGGCAGCTTTATGAATGTCGTGGTCTACCGGGTACCACGAGGTATCAAAGATGAGAACGCGCCGCTCAGCAATATCGCCTGGCCCGGATCTTGTTGTCCCCAGTGCCAACACCCGATTCGTTACCATGATAACGTTCCGCTTTTCAGCTGGCTGTGGTTGAAAGGTCGCTGCCGTGATTGCCATGCCCGGATCTCCCCGCGCTATCCTTTGACGGAAGGGATTTGTGGCCTGGTGTTTGCGCTGATGACCAGCCTCTTCCCCCTGCTCCCTGAGACCCTGGCCATCTGCCTGCTGTTTTGGTTCCTGCTGGCATTAACGCAAATCGATGCGCAGCACTGTTTATTGCCAGACAAACTGACGTTACCACTGCTGTGGCTGGGTTTGCTGTATCACTGTTTTTTTATGCGCATCGATCTGCATGATGCGGTATTGGGGGCAATCGCTGGCTATCTGACACTGTGGCTGGTTTATCAGGCGTTTCGGCTGTTGACCGGCAAAGAAGGGATGGGCTTTGGTGATTTCAAATTGCTCGCCGCATTGGGGGCATGGTGTGGATGGCAGGCGTTACCAGGCATCCTGTTACTGTCATCGGTGCTGGCGCTAATTTATGCCTTGGGTCGCCTTATCTTAAACGGCGACAAAAAAGCGCATATCGCGTTCGGTCCGTGGTTGAGCGTAGCAGGCTGGCTGAGTTTTCTATGGCAAACCTGGAATGGTTGATAACACTGAGAGGCAGAGCAGTAAGAGTGCGCCTACCGCTCTGAATGTACACCGAAGAAACGGTTAGTCCTCTTCGCGAATCTGAGCCTGCAGGTAATTCTGGATACCAAGCTTCTGAATGAGTTCCAACTCAGTTTCCAGCCAGTCAATGTGATGCTCTTCTTCGGTCAGAATTTTGATCATCATATCTCGGCTGGCGTAATCAAAGACGCTATCCGCATAGGCAATAGCTTCCCGCAGATCCTTCGCGCCCTCCAGTTCCAGCCTAAGGTCGGATTGCAGCATTTCCTCGACATCTTCGCCGATCTGCAGCCTGCCCAAATCCTGCAAATTCGGTAACCCTTCGAGAAATAAAATACGCTCAATATAGAGATCGGCGTGTTTCATTTCATCGATAGATTCATGGTATTCCACGTCATTAAGACGTTTCAGACCCCAGTTTTTGAACATGCGGGCATGTAAAAAATACTGGTTGATTGCGACAAGCTCATTTCCCAATAATTTATTGAGATAATTTATAACCTTAACATCACCTTTCATTATTTTGTTCCTCCGCTTCCACTACCTACAAGCGTAGTAGAAGCGAAGAAAAAATAAACGCGAATTGTGGCGTTATCAGGCGATTTCTTTAAATTCAGGGAGTTGGGTCAATTCATCCTGCATGATTTCGCGCGCAGCACGAATGCATTTCCCACACTGCGTCCCGACAGGAACAAACTTTCTGAGTTGTTGAAAAGACTGAGGACTGAACTGGCGCACAGCCTGGCGAATCTTCTTATCACTAACACCGTTACACAGACAAACGTACATATCGACTCCCGTACAATTTCTGATCAAATTGTAAATGAGAATGGTTATGATTTCAATAACATTACATTCTGCCGCGACAAAGTCATGCTTCAAAAAAAAAGCGCACCTGCGTTTACTCTGGTGCGCTTTAGGCAAGTCTAGCCGGTGTTCAGAACTATTATTTCAGCATGTCTGCGGTAACAACGACTTTCGCCACGGTTGCAGGATTAGGAGAAACACGTTCGATAACAACAATTTAGCCAACAGAAATATCCTTTTCGTCAGATTTAACGGTAGAAATATCACCACTGGTGCTCAGCGAGTTGTAATGACAGACCCAACGTTAAGACGGCTGGCAACATCATCGGTCCGCAAAGAGACTTCTTTACCGTAGTTATATCTATAACTCTAGAAATTGCCAGAACCTTCTGTGGAGAAGAGATATTTCCCATCAATTTCAACGCTATAATTATTTCCTGAGGTCATTTTAGACGTATCAAGGTTAATCGTTACACGGGTTTCGTTATCAAACAGACTGACCATGATTCCTTTCAGATCTGGATCTTGTGCCGGGGGTCGTTTTGATTTCTTTTACGATAACCCCCAGCTCATGATCGGGCGTATCACCGCTGATACCCCAGACAATCGCGCCAGCAAAACCTTGCTGATTGATGTAATCCACTTTCTCTTTCAGCACGTACCACGGATGGGTACCGGTATTCTGCTCCGGATCATCCCAAGTGCCATGTACCGTTGCCGTGCCCGGTGCAGATCGAAGGCTCCGTGGATGTCATATGCCATTACGTTGACGGTATCAAGCAGCGGGGTGGTTACAGCAGGATTGATAAACTCAATTTTATTGTGGTTAGTGGTGACCGCAGCAGAAAGTGAATAGTATTTGTCATCTTTCTTACCCTCGTCATCAAGCTTAGCGCGAACCAACTGAACGAGGTTTGTGAAGCTGTCCTTTTCCGCATCGGTATCCGGGTATTCCCAATCAATATCAATGCCGTCAAAGTCCCACTTCAGCATGTATGCTACCATGCTGCTGGTAAGTTTCTCAGTGCCTTCCTGGGTAGCCATTGCCGCTTCGAATACGCCCTCTTCAGAGTTATTCCAGCCACCTACAGAAATAATATGTCTGACACCTGCAGCTTCGGTACGCTCATTCAATTCTTTAATGAGGCCCGGACCTTTTTCAGTATCATGCATGGTGACTTCGCCATTTTTGACAACCGCGAAACCATAGTTAATTTCGGTCAACGTGGAGTAGTCAATTTTATCTGGCGTGAAGTTATTGTGGGCATCATACACGCCCCATTCTGGGAAATAACCGATGATTGTACGCATCGCAGCCAGCTTAGCTTTCTGAACGTTCTGGAAATCAATTGCAGCCTGACCGGTGTAAGGCAGGAATTCAAAGGTACCCAGCGTCTGGAAATTGATTGCCGCTCCTTTTTGCCATACCTCATTCCCACCCGGTATTTCACCTGGATTCACCCACCACTTGCTGGTTCAGTAATAGCCGTTATAGCGAACAACCGTCCCCGCAGTCGGATACGACAGCGTTGGGTCATAATTTTCTGAAGTGATCGCCAAATTATCTTTGAGGGCAACAACCACCGTTTCAGTACCCGGGAAATTGTTCTGAGTTTCGCTGGTATAAGCCAGCCAGGTATTACCATTGTCCTTTGAGATCATCTGACTTGAATCAAGGCCGGCAATGGTATTGCTTTGGTCGTCTGCTGTTCATGTAGCCGCTGACGCAGCAAAGGGGACTAAGGCGAGCGCCATTAACACCGCGAGCGTCTGTTTTTTAAAATTCATTTTAAATTCCTTCTTAAATGTATAAATCAGAATAAATTAACTATATATAAAACATTGATGTTTGGAGAGAAGTGATAATGCATTAGAAGTAAATAGTGAACTTTATTTCCACTGTAGAATGCTGGCAGCATGTATATATATTGTCAATGAACCGTCACTTAAAAAGTTATTAAGCGAAATCGGCTTTAAGGATATCCTTAATTAACTATTGATAGTTAATATATTTCATACATAAAACAAAACACCTATAAACAGAGGACATAGCCTCAACATATACAAATAAAGCCTATACACTCAAAAAAATGAATGTAATAAATATACTTAAGAGGCCAGCATTATTCACGCTTATGGGACGACCTTTGCAGACCAATAATGAAGTAGTAACAGGAAGGAGGGGGCGTAAATGTATGTGTAAAAAAAAGGCCAGCCACTTTTCAGTGGCTGGCATTCACTATCAATATCCCTTAAGAAGGGTTCTATTGATTAGCTGATAACTTTAGCAACAACGCCCGCGCCTACAGTACGGCCGCCTTCACGGATTGCGAAACGCAGACCGTCATCCATCGCGATTGGGTGGATCAGGGTAACAACCATTTTGATGTTGTCACCTGGCATTACCATCTCAACGCCTTCTGGCAGTTCGATGGTACCGGTCACGTCAGTTGTACGGAAGTAGAACTGTGGACGGTAGCCTTTGAAGAACGGAGTATGACGACCGCCTTCATCTTTGGACAGGATGTACACTTCAGATTCGAACTTGGTGTGCGGGTTGATTGAACCCGGCTTGGCCAGAACCTGACCACGTTCGATTTCTTCACGTTTGATACCACGCAGCAGAACACCAACGTTCTCACCAGCACGGCCTTCGTCCAGCAGTTTGCGGAACATTTCAACGCCAGTACAGGTAGTTTTCGCAGTTTCTTTGATACCAACGATTTCTACTTCTTCACCAACTTTAACGATACCGCGCTCTACACGACCGGTAACAACAGTACCACGGCCGGAGATGGAGAATACGTCTTCGATTGGCAGCAGGAATGGCTTGTCGATCGCACGTTCTGGTTCTGGGATGTAAGAATCCAGGAAGCCAGCCAGTTCGATGATTTTAGCTTCCCACTCAGCTTCGCCTTCCAGCGCTTTCAGCGCGGAACCACGAACGATAGGAGTGTCGTCGCCTGGGAAATCGTACTGGGACAGGAGTTCACGAACTTCCATCTCAACCAGTTCCAGCAGCTCTTCGTCATCAACCATGTCGCATTTGTTCAGGAACACGATGATGAAAGGAACGCCTACCTGACGACCCAGCAGGATGTGCTCACGAGTCTGTGGCATAGGGCCATCAGTCGCAGCAACAACCAGGATAGCGCCATCCATCTGCGCAGCACCGGTGATCATGTTTTTAACATAGTCGGCGTGGCCTGGGCAGTCTACGTGTGCGTAGTGGCGAGTCGGGGTGTCATATTCAACGTGGGAAGTGTTGATGGTGATACCACGAGCTTTTTCTTCTGGTGCGTTATCGATCTGGTCGAATGCGCGAGCAGAACCGCCGTAGGTCTTAGCCAGTACGGAGGTGATTGCTGCAGTCAGAGTAGTTTTACCATGGTCGACGTGGCCGATAGTACCAACGTTGACGTGCGGTTTTGTACGTTCAAATTTTTCTTTAGACACGGCTATATTCCTTACTATAGTGCTCTCCCCTCAAGGAGAGAGCACGGGACATTAGTTTTAACCTTGCGGCTTATTTGCCACGAGCTTCGATAACGGCCTGAGCAACGTTGTTCGGCGCGTCGTCGTACTTCAGGAACTCCATGGAGTAAGAAGCACGACCTTTGGTCAGAGAACGCAGCTGAGTTGCGTATCCGAACATTTCAGACAGCGGAACTTCAGCGTGAATCTGAACGCCAGTAGCGTTAGATTCCTGACCTTTCAGCTGACCACGACGACGGCTAAGGTCACCGATAACATCACCGGTGTTCTCTTCTGGAGTTTCAACTTCAACCTTCATGATAGGCTCAAGCAGAACTGGTTTTGCTTTCTTAAAGCCATCTTTGAAGGCGATAGAAGCAGCCAGTTTAAACGCCAGCTCAGAGGAGTCAACGTCATGGTATGAACCGAAGTGCAGACGCACGCCGAGATCAACAACCGGGTAACCAGCCAGTGGACCAGCTTTCAGCTGCTCCTGGATGCCTTTATCAACGGCAGGGATGAATTCACCAGGAATTACACCACCTTTGATGTCGTTGACGAACTCGTAACCTTTCGGATTTGAGCCCGGCTCCAGTGGGTACATGTCGATAACAACATGACCGTACTGACCACGACCACCAGACTGCTTGGCGTGTTTACCTTCGATATCGGTAACTTTCGCACGAATCGCTTCGCGGTAAGCAACCTGAGGTTTACCGACGTTCGCTTCAACGTTGAATTCACGCTTCATGCGGTCAACGATGATGTCGAGGTGCAGCTCACCCATACCAGCGATGATGGTCTGGTTAGACTCTTCGTCAGTCCATACGCGGAATGACGGGTCTTCTTTAGCCAGACGACCCAGAGCCAGACCCATTTTTTCCTGGTCAGCTTTGGTTTTCGGCTCAACGGCGATGGAGATTACCGGTTCTGGGAATTCCATACGCTCCAGAATGATCACGTTGTCCGGATCACAGATGGTGTCACCTGTGGTCACGTCTTTCAGACCGATTGCTGCAGCGATGTCGCCTGCGCGAACTTCTTTGATCTCTTCACGTTTGTTAGCGTGCATCTGAACGATACGACCAAAACGCTCACGAGCCGATTTCACTGGGTTATAAACAGTGTCACCAGAGTTAACCACGCCAGAGTACACGCGGAAGAACGTCAGGTTACCCACGAATGGGTCGGTTGCGATTTTGAACGCCAGTGCAGAGAACGGCTCTTCATCACTTGCGTGACGCTCAGCCGGGGTGTCTTTACCGTCGTCCAGCAGACCGTTGATCGCAGGTACGTCAACTGGGGATGGCAGGTAATCAATTACCGCATCCAGCATCGCCTGAACACCTTTGTTCTTAAACGCAGAACCACAGGTAACAAGGATGATTTCGTTGTTCAGAACGCGCTGACGCAGAGCAATCTTGATTTCTTCCTCGGTCAGCTCTTCGCCGCCCAGGTATTTTTCCATCAGCTCTTCAGAAGCTTCCGCAGCGGATTCGATCAGGTTCTGGTGCCATTCGTCAGCCAGTTCCTGCATTTCTGCTGGGATGTCTTCGTAGGTGAAAGTTACACCCGCGTCTTCTTCGTTCCAGTTGATGGCTTTCATTTTCACCAGGTCAACAACACCGGTGAAACCTTCTTCAGCACCAATCGCCAACTGCAGCGGAACAGGGTTCGCGCCCAGACGGGATTTGATCTGACCAACAACTTTCAGGAAGTTAGCACCCATACGGTCCATTTTGTTAACGAACGCGATGCGTGGAACTTTGTATTTGTTCGCCTGACGCCATACGGTTTCAGACTGCGGCTGAACACCACCAACTGCGCAGTAAACCATTACCGCACCGTCAAGAACACGCATGGAACGTTCAACTTCGATGGTGAAGTCAACGTGGCCCGGGGTGTCGATGATGTTTACGCGATGCGGTTCATACTGCTTCGCCATACCAGACCAGAATGCAGTAGTTGCTGCGGAGGTAATGGTAATACCACGCTCCTGCTCCTGCTCCATCCAGTCCATGGTTGCGGCGCCGTCGTGTACTTCACCGATTTTGTGGTTTACACCGGTGTAGAACAGGATACGTTCGGTAGTAGTGGTTTTACCGGCGTCGATGTGCGCACTGATACCAATGTTACGGTAGCGTGCGATGGGTGTTGTACGAGCCATTTGATTCCTCGTTTATTTCTTTAGACGTTCTGATTAAGTAACCCAAAGCGAGCAACTTATCTGAAGCGCTCGCCTGGGGACTAACACTCCGAAGGGATTACCAACGGTAGTGAGCGAACGCCTTGTTGGCTTCTGCCATACGGTGAACGTCTTCACGTTTCTTAACTGCAGTACCTTTGTTGTCTGCAGCATCAGTGAGTTCGTTCGCCAGACGCAGGGCCATTGATTTATCACCGCGTTTACGAGCAGCTTCTACGATCCAACGCATTGCCAGGGCATTACGACGAACCGGACGAACTTCAACTGGAACCTGATAAGTAGAACCACCAACGCGGCGAGACTTAACTTCTACAGTCGGGCGCACGTTGTCGAGAGCGACTTCGAAAGCTTCCAGTTCATTTTTTCCAGAACGCTGAGCCAGGGTCTCCAGCGCGCTGTATACGATTGATTCTGCAGTAGATTTTTTACCATCTACCATCAGGATGTTGACAAATTTAGCCAGCAGTTCTGATCCGAACTTAGGATCCGGCAGGATTTTACGCTGACCAATGACGCGACGACGTGGCATGGGAATACTCCGTTGTTAATTCAGGATTGTCCAAAACTCAAAGAGTTTAGTTTTGACATTAATATAAAACGTTTGGCCTTACTTAACGGAATCCATTAAGCCTTAGGACGCTTCACACCATACTTGGAACGAGCTTGCTTACGGTCTTTAACGCCGGAGCAGTCAAGTGCACCACGAACGGTATGGTAACGAACACCCGGAAGGTCTTTTACACGACCGCCACGGATCAGGATCACGGAGTGTTCCTGCAGGTTGTGACCTTCACCGCCGATGTAGGAGGTGACTTCGAAACCGTTAGTCAGACGCACACGGCAAACTTTACGCAGTGCGGAGTTAGGTTTCTTAGGAGTGGTAGTATATACACGGGTACATACGCCACGTTTCTGCGGGCAGGCTTCCAGCGCAGGCACGTTGCTTTTAACAACTTTGCGAGTGCGTGGTTTGCGAACCAGCTGATTTACTGTTGCCATTAAATAGCTCCTGGTTTTAGCTTTTGCTTCGTAAACACGTAATAAACCGCCTCATATAATATGAGGACGCGAAATTTTAGGGCCACGCCGAAAAGGTGTCAAGAAATATACAACGATCTCTGTTACCAGATGAGTTGTCCGGGATGTTGGATCGTGAGTCTGACGAAGTCATTATAGCTAACCCTGACGACACCGCTCGAAATTTGACCAGCAAGACCGCGAGCCTCAATGTCCTCTTCCAACGCATACAACGTTATGGGGGCGGCGCTGAGAATATCAAGGAAGCGGCTGCCGTCCAGGGCAGCAATGACGCCGTCTGACAGTAACAGCAGGTCATCGCCCGGGCTGACTAAACGAAGCTGGGCGCTGATGTCATGTTGCCAGGGAGAGTGGCTAAGGGTATGCAGCATCGTTACCTCAGAATCGCAAAATCACATCGTAATCATCGAGTCGTTGACGGAGCAAATCAGGCTCCAGAATCTCTGACTCAATAATAAAAGAAGATTCATTTAAACCACGCTCGCGCAGAGACGCGGCACATAGCCAGCAGTTTTCGATGTCATAGAGCGCCATCAGCTTAAAAGTGGGAATGTAATCGCGAGCCAGAATTGTCGCAGGATGCTGGTTGCTGAGAAGCTGGAACACGCCGTCTCCGACAAAAAAGACGCCAATCTCTTCTGTCAGTGCCGAAGTCGCCAACAGCGCATCAAGCCCTTCCCTGCCAGCACTGCTACCGTGCGGGGCGGTCATAAAGACAAAGGCTACGCGTTTCATCAGAATTGCACCATTCGATCGCAGGTCAGGGAGGCTTCTGCCAGCGCGCCCAATCCACTTAAGGTAAAGCCTGGCTGCAAGTTGAACCCGGCCAAATCGAGCTGTTTCGCTTCGGTTTCATCGGTTACTCCCCGACGTAACGCCGCGGCGACACAGATATGCAGCGCCACACCATGTTTTTCATGCAGAGACTGCCAGGCCCGCACCACATCAAACTCATCGTTTGCCGGCGCGGTAAGCTGGTTGGCGTTGTAAACCCCTTCGCGATAGAAGAACACGCTCACGAGCTCATGTCCTTCAGCCAGCACCGCGTTCGCAAACTGCCATGCGCTGCTGGACTGTTGGGTACCGTAGGCGGGGCCCGTCACCATCAGGGCAAAACGCATTACTTATCTTGCCCCTGGAAATCGCCACTTTTGAACTGGCGGATGTAGAGGTAGACGGTGTGTTTGGAGATATTCAAACGATCGGCGACCTGGTTAATAGCGTCTTTGATATCGAAGATCCCTTTTTCGTAAAGGTTTAGCACGATCTGGCGATTTTTGGCGTTATTAGAAACGTTGCGATCGGCGTTGACCTCTTCGATGGTGAATTCCAGCGTCTGAGTCACGAGGTCTTCCACAGAGGAAGCGAAGTTCACCTGGGAGTTCACTTCCGGGACTTCCGGCGGAATGAAGGTGCCCATGATTTGCGAGAACGGGACATCAAGGTTCATGTTGATACACAGCAGACCAATCACACGCTGTTCACGGTTGCGAATGGCAATAGTGACCGACTTCATCAGCACGCCGCTTTTCGCGCGAGTGAAATAGCATTTGGAAACGCTACTGTCCGCACCGGTCATGTCATGAAGCATGCGCAGCGCTAAATCAGTAATAGGAGAGCCGATTTTACGGCCGGTGTGTTCACCGTTGGCAATACGGATGGCGGAACATTTGAGATCCTGCAAAGAGTGCAGCACGATTTCGCAATGGGAGCCAATGAGCATCGCTAACCCGTCCACAACCGCTTCGTAAGATTTCAGAATATCAAAATCGGTCTGGTCGAAGGGACGTTGATCCAGTAAATCAAGCTCACTGGTTTCGTTGGTTAAAAGCGACCTGGACATGAAAAAAAGCACTCCTTTTCAGGAGCCTGTCGTTAGTTGTCAGGGCAGGCTCATTATCATCATCAAAATTGAGGCATCTAAAGTAATACGCGTACTTAGCGCTTTCCAGTCTTAATTATATTGCGCCCAATAAAAAACCGCCGCCCTTTCGGACGGCGGCTTTCAAACGCTTATTTCTTACTGGTGTCAGCTGCAGCTTTGTCGTCTGCGGCAGCAGCCGGAGCGGCTTCTGCTTTCGGAGCTGGTTTGATGTCCAGCAACTCAACATCGAAGACCAGCGTGGAGTTAGCCGGAATACCCGGAACGCCCGTTTTGCCGTAAGCCAGATCCGGTGGAATGACCAGCTTGATCTTGCCGCCTTTCTTGATGTTTTTCAGGCCTTCAGTCCAGCCAGGGATAACACCGTCCAGACGGAATGACAGTGGCTCGCCACGGGTGTAAGAGTTATCGAACTCTTTACCGTCGATCAGCGTACCTTTGTAGTTTACCACTACGGTGTCGCTGTCTTTCGGCGCGTCGCCGGTCCCTTCTTTCTCTACTTTATACATCAGACCCGTAGAAGAGGTTTTTACGCCTTTTTCTTTGGCGAAGGTGTCACGGAAGGTTTTGCCTTTCGCTTCGTTATCAGTCGCGTCTTTTTCCATTTTCTGCTGTGCAGAGGTTTTTACGCGAGTCTCGAAAGTCTGCAGAGTCTGCTCGATTTCTTGATCGGACAGTTTGCTCTTATTAGCAAACGCATCCTGAACACCAGCGATCAGCTGAGCTTTATCCAGTTTGATGCCCAGTTTTTCCTGTTCTTTCAGAGAATTTTCCATGTAACGACCGAGCGATGCACCCAGTGCATAAGCGGATTGCTGGTCGTCGTTTTTGAATGCAGCATTGAGGCTAGCCGGTGCGGCTTTAGCGGCGTCAGTCGCTGGAGCTGTTTTTGCGGCAGCAGCATCTGCGGCAAAAGTCAGCGGTGCATTCAGGGCAACGGCCATCGTTGTCGCCAGAAGCGTTACTTTAAACAGTGATTTCATCCATTTCTCCAGGGCCGGGGCATCTCACCCCAGGGTTTATTAAATGAGTAGCGTACTATAAATCGTTGTCGAACAAATCAACATACGAACGCTCTGTAATCTCGAATCTTTTAAGACTATTTTTGTGTAAATAAGTTTCGTTAGACTCGTTATGTGGCTGCACGTGCAGGAAAAGTCCAGTAGAATCCGCCGCAGAATGACATATGAGGTGAATCATGAGCGAGATAACATTAGAAGCGCGTCTGGCAGAGCTTGAGAGCCGACTGGCGTTTCAGGAAATCACTATTGAAGACCTCAACCAGACGGTGACCTCCCACGAAATGGAAATGGCCAAAATGCGTGACAACATGCGCCTGATGGTCGAAAAACTGAAATCCAGCCAACCGTCACACATGGCGTCACAGACCGAAGAAACCCCGCCGCCACATTACTGATATAAAACATCGGATGAAAAAAAAGCGTGCCATGCACGCTTTTTTATTATCACTCTATGTGGATGATCAGTGGCAACCGCAGCCGCCGTTACCGCCGCAACCGCCTTTACCCTGTTCCTGGTCGCCGTGATCGTGACCGTGGCCGCCGCAGCAACCGCCTTCATGGGCGTGATCGTGGTGATGGTCGTGCGCACCGTGAACGTGGCCATGAGCCAGTTCTTCTTCGGTTGCTTCACGCAGCGCAATGACTTCAACATGGAATTTCAGGTTCTGGCCAGCCAGCATGTGGTTACCGTCGACAACGACATGGTCGTCTTCAACTTCGGTGATTTCAACCGGAACCGGACCCTGATCTGTTTCAGCCAGGAAACGCATGCCAACCTGCAGCTCTTCAACGCCCATGAAGACGTCTTTCGGTACGCGCTGTACCAAGTTTTCATCATACTGACCGTAAGCGTCGTTCGCGCCAACTTCAACGTCAAACTTATCGCCTACTTCGTGATCTTCCAGCGCTTTTTCCAGGCCAGAGATCAGGGAACCGTGACCATGCAGGTAGTCGAGCGGCGCACTTACCGGAGACTCATCAACCAATACACCGTCTTCTGTACGTACCTGATAGGCCAGGCTAACCACCAGGTCTTTTGCTACTTTCATGATATCTCCTGAGCATGGGAAGAATAGTGGCGCAGATTGTAGCGGAATTCTGCACCCGTGTACCCCTTAGCTTAAAAAAAGACAGCGGAGATCGCTACTCTGGATGAAAAATACCAATCACCTGTTCGTCTTTGCGAACGTGCTCGCGAGCCTGCTTATCCGCCTCTCGCATCTGATGACCGCACTTAACACATTCAACAATATCGACATTGTTCTCGCGCCAGATTGCCAGTGAATCCTGCGCCTGACACGCCGGGCATTTTGCCCCGGCGATAAAACGTTTACGGACTGCCATTTTTCACCTTCTATTCAAATTCGTCCCAGCCATCCAGCTGGCGTCGTTCCTGCTGCATTTCGCGTTGGAAAATCTCTTCCAGCTCGCGCCGGGCCTCCCGCACGCGGGAAATTTGCTGGGTATCGCTATGGACAGGCATCAGTTCACGCAGCATGCGCATATCCAGACGACGGAAGTGAAGTTGTGCGCGATGCGCCTGATGCGGATGCATCCCGAGCGTGATGAGCGCTTTGCGCCCCAGTTCCAGCGCACTGGAAAAGGTCTCACGAGAGAACTGTTTCACACCCGCCTGTAAAAGTTCATGCGCTTCCACACGACCACGTGCACGGGCCAAAATGTGCAGATGCGGGAAGTGCTGCTGGCAAATTTCCACCAGCTTCATGGTGTCTTCCGGTCCGTTACAGGTGATAACGATCGACTCCGCCTCTTCCGCGCCAGCCGAACGCAGAAGTTCAATCTGCGTGGCATCGCCGTAATACACTTTATACCCGTATTTACGCATCAGGTTAACCGCGCTGATGTCGCGTTCCAGCACGGTAATACGCATCTTATTGGCCATCAGCAAACGGCCAATCACCTGCCCAAAACGACCGAATCCGACCACAATCACCTGCGGTTTATCATCTTCCACCCACGGTGTTTCGTCTTCTTCTTCCGGGCTATTAATGTGGCGAGAAAGCACCTTATCGACGATTTTCATCAGCAGCGGCGTGGTCATCATCGACATCGTCACTGTCACCAACAGCAGCGCCATCTGGTCATGGTGGAACATGCGCTGCGACGATGCGGCAGAAAACAGCACAAAGGCAAACTCCCCGCCCTGACTCAGCACCACGGAAAACTGCATGCGCTCGGAGCTGCGCAGGCCGTATATCCGGGCCAGCGCGTAAAGCACCAGCGACTTCACCGCCACCAGCACAATCACACCGACTAACACGAGCAAGATATGGGTATACAAAATCCCAAGATTCAGCGCCATACCGACGGAGATAAAGAACAGTCCCAGCAGCAAGCCCTTGAACGGCTCAATGGCGATTTCCAGCTCATGCCGGTATTCACTTTCCGCCAACAGAACGCCTGCGAGAAACGTACCGAGCGCCATCGACAGGCCCAGGGCATCCATAAACAGGGCCGAGCCAAGCACCAGCAGCAGCGTCGCCGCGGTAAACACTTCACGCACGCCGGAGCCCGCGATATAGCGGAAAACCGGGCGCAGCAGATAGCGTCCGCCAATCAGCACGCCGACAAACGCCAGTACCTTCATGCCGATTTTGATCCAGTCCGGATGTTCGTCACCGGCACCCGCCAGCAACGGTACCAGCGCTAACGCCGGGATCACCGCTAAGTCCTGGAACAGCAGCACGGAAAAGCCCAACTGACCGGCCTCGTTGCGGTTCATGCCTTTCTCGCGCATGAGCTGCAGCGCCATCGCCGTCGAAGACATCGCCAGCCCAATCCCGCCGACCACTGCCGCCTGCCAGGAAAAGTTAGTCAGCATCAGTAAGCCGGTGAGGATCGCCGCACTCAAAAGAACCTGCGCCGCGCCCACCCCAAAAATGGATTGCCGCAGCTGCCAAAGTTTGGACGGATTCAGCTCCAGCCCGATGATGAACATCAGGAACACGACCCCGAGCTCGGAGAAGTGCAGAATTTCATCGACGTCGCTAATGAAGCCTAAACCCCACGGGCCGATGGCGATCCCCGCCAGAAGATAGCCCAATACCGGACCAATACCTAAACGTGAGGCCAGTGGCACTGCGGCAACGGCGGCGAACAGGAACAGCACGCCTGCCAGCAGTAAATCCGTTCCTTCCATTAGCGACCTCCCGGAGTGATAGGGTTCGCCAGCCAGTCCCCGTAAGCTCTGGCATGGCTCGCCAATGCTTCCGGCGGCTGCCGGCGCGCCCAGTAAACAAGAATCGGATTCATCCAGTGCATACGGCACATCGCGGCCGTTAGCTCAAAGGGGCGCAAAACATCACTTATCGAATAGCGATTCAAGGAATCGTGGCGGTACGCACTTTCCGGCTCACCGGTCGTTATCACACTACGCCAGTACTTTCCCGCGAGTTGATTCCCTCCAGGACCGCTGGCGAAACCACGACTCAGAACGCGATCGAGCCACTCTTTCAACAAAGCCGGACAGCTATAGGTATAAAGTGGATGCTGGAACACGATAACGTCATGCTCCTGGAGCAATTTTTGCTCGCGCGGTATGTCGATAAAAAAATCAGGATAGTGCGCGTACAAATCATGTACAGTCACGTTTTCAAGCTGTTGAGCCGGCCTAAGCAAAACCCGGTTGGCCACCGAGTCTTGAGATTCCGGATGGGCATACAGCAGCAAAACTTTTGCTGTCTCTGACATCATTCCCCTCCCGGTCAATGAGCAGACAGGCCATTTCGCACCTCATATGAAGGGATGCGCCTGAATGCTTTTGTCTATCGTTGTTGTTTTGGGCTACCATTGCCGCCCGGTGTAGCGTTGGGTTCACCACACTACATTATCATAATGACAAATTAACATAGTCAGAACATACGGCGCCTTATGATTGTTTTCTCCTCGTTACAAATTCGTCGCGGCGTGCGTGTCCTGCTGGATAACGCCACAGCCACTATTAACCCTGGGCAAAAAGTGGGTCTGGTGGGAAAAAACGGCTGCGGCAAATCCACGCTGCTGTCGCTACTAAAGAACGAGATCAGCGCCGATGGCGGCAGTTTCACCTATCCGGGAAACTGGCAGCTGGCGTGGGTTAATCAGGAAACCCCTGCCCTCCCTCAGCCCGCTCTCGACTATGTGATTGATGGCGACCGCGAATATCGTCAGCTTGAAGCCGAATTGAATGCGGCCAACGAGCGCAACGACGGTCACGCCATCGCCACTGTACACGGCAAACTGGACGCCATTGATGCGTGGACCATTCGCGCCCGCGCCTCCAGCTTGCTGCACGGTCTGGGCTTCAGCAATGAACAGCTCGAACGCCCAACCAGCTCCTTCTCCGGCGGCTGGCGTATGCGTCTCAACCTGGCGCAGGCGCTGATTTGCCGTTCTGACCTGCTGTTACTCGATGAACCGACGAACCACCTCGACCTCGACGCCGTTATCTGGCTGGAAAAATGGCTGAAAAGCTATCAGGGCACGTTAATCCTGATTTCCCATGACCGCGATTTCCTCGACCCGGTGGTCGGCAAAATTATTCACATCGAACAACAGGCGATGTTTGAGTACACCGGCAACTACTCCTCGTTTGAGATCCAGCGCGCAACTCGCCTGTCTCAGCAGCAGTCGATGTACGAAAGCCAACAGCAAAAAGTGGCGCACCTGCAGAGCTTTATTGACCGCTTTAAAGCGAAAGCGTCTAAAGCCAAACAGGCCCAAAGCCGTGTGAAAATGCTGGAACGCATGGAGCTGATTGCTCCGGCGCACGTGGATAACCCATTCCAGTTCAGCTTCCGCGAACCGGAAAGCCTGCCAAATCCATTACTCAAAATGGAAAAAGTCAGCGCGGGCTACGGCGATCGCACCATTCTGGATTCGATTAAACTCAATCTCGTCCCCGGCTCGCGCATTGGCCTGTTAGGTCGTAACGGCGCGGGTAAATCGACGCTGATTAAACTGCTGGCCGGCGAACTGGAAGCCCAGAGCGGTGAGATGGGTCTGGCGAAGGGGATTAAACTCGGCTACTTCGCCCAGCATCAGCTGGAATTTTTACGCGCCGACGAATCACCCTTGCAGCATCTGGTGCGTCTGGCGCCGCAGGTGCTGGAACAACAGCTGCGCGATTATCTCGGCGGCTTTGGTTTCCAGGGTGATAAGGTCAGCGAAGAAACGCGTCGCTTCTCCGGCGGTGAAAAAGCCCGTCTGGTGCTGGCGCTGGTTGTCTGGCAGCGCCCGAATCTGCTGCTGCTCGATGAACCAACGAACCACCTGGATCTCGACATGCGTCAAGCGCTGACTGAAGCGTTGATTGAATTCGAAGGCGCGCTGGTTGTGGTCTCGCACGACCGTCACCTGCTGCGATCCACTACCGACGATCTGTATCTGGTCCACGACGCGAAAGTGGAACCTTTCGATGGCGATCTGGAAGATTATCAGCAATGGCTGAGCGATGTTCAGAAGCAGGAAACTCAGAATGACGACGCGCCAAAAGACAATGCCAACAGTGCTCAGGCGCGTAAAGATCAGAAACGTCGTGATGCGGAACTGCGCATCCTGACGCAGCCGCTGCGCAAAGAGATCACCCGTCTGGAAAAAGAGATGGAAAAACTCAATACCAGGCTTGCTGCGGCAGAAGAAAAACTCGGCGACAGCGGGCTGTACGATCAGGCGCGCAAAGCGGAACTCAACGAGTGTCTGCAACAGCAGGCCACGGCGAAATCCGGGCTGGAAGAGTGCGAAATGGCGTGGCTGGATGCGCAGGAGCAGCTGGAACAGATGCTTCAGGAAGAGTGAATAAACTCAACGGAAGCGCACTGCGGCTCATTTTCATAAACACAAATCCGTCATGGCGGTATAGTAGGCACGTTTTTCACCTGGCAGCGTAACGGTATGGCTCAGATCACCCCAGTAGACTTTGAAGTACCTTCAGAAAATGACGACACGTTTGTGCCGATGAAAGGTGTGCGCAACTGCCATTTGCAGACCATGCTGCCGCGTCTCATCCGTCGCAAAGTGTTGTTCACCCCGCACTGGCAGCGTCTTGAGCTTCCGGACGGGGATTTTGTCGATCTGGCGTGGAGTGAAGATCCGAACGAGGCGCGGCATAAGCCTCGCCTCGTCGTTTTTCACGGGCTGGAAGGCAGCCTCTACAGCCCGTATGCACACGGCTTGATCCACGCGGCGCAGCAGCGCGGCTGGCTCGGCGTGGTGATGCATTTTCGTGGGTGCAGCGGTGAGCCAAACCGTAATCAGCGCATCTATCATTCCGGCGAAACGGAAGACGGCACCTGGTTCCTCTCTTGGCTGCGTCGCGAATTTGGCGAAGTGCCGACGGCTGCCGTGGGTTATTCGCTCGGCGGTAACATGCTCGGCTGCTTGCTGGCGAAAGAAGGTGACAACACGCCGCTTGACGCCGCCGTCATTGTCTCTGCTCCGTTTATGCTCGAAGCCTGCAGCTATCACATGGATAAAGGCTTCTCCCGCGTGTACCAGCGCTATCTGCTGAATCTGCTGAAAGCCAATGCGTCTCGCAAACTGAAGGCCTATCCCGGGACGTTGCCGGTGGATTTGAAACGCCTGAAAAGCGTACGACGCATTCGTGAGTTTGACGATCTGGTCACCTCAAAAATCCACGGTTATGCCGACGCGATTGATTATTACCGCCAGTGCAGCGCGATGCCGGTGCTAAGCCAGATAACCAAACCGACGTTAATCATTCACGCCAAAGATGACCCGTTTATGGATCATCACTCGATTCCGGCTCAGGAAGAGCTTCCGGCCAATATTCAGTACCAGCTGACGGAGTACGGCGGTCACGTCGGCTTTGTCGGCGGCACGCTGCGTCACCCCGAAATGTGGCTGGAGAAACGCATTCCCGCCTGGCTCACTCGCTGGTTAGGATCCCCGTTATGATTATTCCCTGGCAAGATCTGGCTCCCGAAACGCTCGATAGCCTGATTGAAAGCTTTGTATTGCGCGAAGGCACCGATTATGGTGAACATGAACGTTCGCTTGAAGACAAGGTCGCCGACGTAAAACAACAATTGAAAAGCGGGGATGTCGTTCTGGTGTGGTCCGAACTACACGAGACGGTCAACATCATGCCTCGTACCCAATTCCACGGCTGACTATAATAAAAACCATTGCTTATGCAGGGAGTCGTTAGCTATGTCTGCCAAACATCCGGTGATCGCCGTGACCGGCTCCAGCGGGGCGGGAACCACCACCACCAGCCTCGCCTTCCGTAAAATATTTACTCAACTCAACCTCACTGCCGCCGAAGTAGAAGGCGACAGCTTCCACCGTTACACGCGTCCTGAAATGGACATGGCTATCCGCAAAGCACGCGATATGGGCCGCCACATCAGCTATTTTGGACCCGATGCCAACGACTTTGGCCTGCTGGAAAATACGTTTATGACCTACGGTCAGAACGGAAGCGGACAGTCGCGCAAGTATTTACATACTTACGATGAGGCCGTGCCATGGAATCAGGTGCCGGGTACCTTTACACCATGGCAGCCACTACCGGAACCGACCGATGTGCTGTTTTATGAAGGCCTGCACGGCGGCGTCGTGACCCCACAAAATGACGTCGCGAAACACGTCGATTTACTGGTGGGCGTGGTGCCGATTGTGAACCTGGAGTGGATTCAGAAGCTGACCCGCGACACCAGTGAACGCGGCCATTCCCGCGAAGCGGTGATGGATTCAGTGGTGCGGTCGATGGAAGATTACATCAACTACATCACGCCGCAGTTCTCCCGGACGCATATCAACTTCCAGCGCGTGCCGACCGTCGACACCTCCAATCCGTTTGCGGCAAAGGGCATTCCCTCGCTTGATGAGAGTTTTGTCGTGATTCATTTCCAGAATCTGGGCGATATTGATTTTCCCTGGCTGTTGGCGATGTTGCAGGGCTCGTTTATTTCACACATGAATACATTGGTTGTACCGGGCGGGAAGATGGTGCTGGCAATGGAGCTGATTATGTCACCGCTGGTCGAGCGGCTGATGGAAGGCAAGAAGATCGGTTAACCTTTTTGCCGGATGGCGCTGCGCTTATCCGGCCTACTGTAGCCTCTTGTAGGGCGGGTAAGCGAAGCGCTACCCGCCACAACATCAAGCGTCGATCACCTCGAACGAATGGGTAATCTTCGCCGCTTTTTCCAGCATCAACGCCACCGAGCAGTATTTCTCCGCAGACAAATCCACCGCACGCGATACCGCAGCGTCTTTCAGGTCTTTACCGGTCACAATGAAGTGCAGGTTGATGTGGGTGAACAAACGCGGCGCTTCTTCGCGACGTTCAGAAGTCAGCTTCACTTCGCAATCGGTCACGTCATGACGGCCTTTCTGCAGAATGGACACCACGTCAATCGCGCTACATCCGCCCGCGGCCATCAGCACCATTTCCATCGGGCTTGGGGCTTTGTCGCCAGAGTTGCCATCCATCATAACCTGGTGGCCAGACGCTGACTCACCCAGGAAGGTTAACCCCTCAACCCATTTCACACGCGCTTGCATAATTGTTAACTCCAGAGTTGCAATTTTCCTGACAGATTACGCGCCCATAACAATTCTCGCAACGGAAGGCGATGCGCGTCATGCTGAAGCGAGACACCAGGAGACAGGCGACAAAAGCTATGCTAAAACAGTCGGGCTGCTACAGTAATACATTGAAGTAATACGTGTATGCAGAGAACATCACATTACAGGCTGCAGTAAAATCCGACAGCCGACTTCCCAGGCACAGGGAAGGATACGATTGCAAAGCCAGTGGCAGTGTCGTGTCTGCCATTGGAGACAGCTTATAACAGAGGATAACCGCGCATGGTGCTTGGCAAACCGCAAACAGACCCTACCCTTGAATGGTTCTTGTCTCATTGCCATATTCATAAGTACCCATCGAAGAGCACGCTGATTCACCAGGGTGAAAAAGCAGAAACGCTGTACTACATCGTGAAAGGTTCTGTTGCAGTACTCATCAAGGATGAAGAAGGTAAAGAGATGATCCTCTCTTACCTCAACCAAGGCGATTTTATCGGTGAGCTTGGCCTGTTCGAAGAAGGTCAGGAGCGTAGTGCCTGGGTTCGGGCGAAAACCGCTTGTGAAGTGGCAGAAATTTCTTATAAAAAATTCCGTCAGCTTATCCAGGTCAACCCGGATATCCTGATGCGCCTCTCTTCTCAGATGGCAAGTCGTCTGCAGGTCACCTCTGAAAAAGTAGGTAACCTGGCATTCCTCGACGTCACCGGTCGTATCGCGCAGACTCTGCTGAATCTGGCGAAACAACCTGATGCAATGACCCACCCGGACGGTATGCAAATTAAAATTACCCGTCAGGAAATCGGTCAGATCGTCGGCTGCTCCCGCGAAACCGTCGGCCGTATTCTGAAAATGTTGGAAGATCAGAATCTGATCTCCGCCCACGGTAAAACTATCGTGGTTTACGGTACCCGCTAAGCTAGCTGAACGGCGTATTGCCCTGCAGTACGCCGTTTTTGTCTCTTCCCTGATGTGGCGCAGGCTGATTTATCACCCGGAAATTAACTATGCACTGCGGCAAACGCTGGTGTTATGTACCCCCGTGGCTATCGGTTTGGTGCTCGGTTACCTCAAGTACGGTCTGCTGTTCTCATTAGTTCCCGCCTGCTGCAATATCGCCGGGCTGGATACGCCGCATAAACGTTTTTTCAAACGCCTGATCATTGGCGGCTCGCTGTTTGCGGGCTGTAGCCTCGCAGTTCAACTGCTACTGGCGCACACCGTGCCTTTACCGCTGATCCTTACCGGGCTGGCGCTGATTCTCGGTGTCACCGCGGAAATCAGCTCCCTTCACGCCCGTTTGCTGCCCGCCTCACTCATTGCGGCCATTTTTACGCTCAGTCTGGCGGGGAATATGCCGGTCTGGGAGCCACTACTCATCTACGCCCTTGGCACGCTATGGTATGGCTTGTTCAACTGGTTCTGGTTCTGGATGTGGCGTGAACAGCCGCTGCGTGAATCCCTGAGCCTTCTGTACCGGCAGTTGGCCGATTACTGTGATGCCAAATACAGCCTGTTGACTCAGCACACCGATCCAGAAAAAGCGCTCCCGCCGTTACTCAGCCGCCAGCAAAAAGCCGTCGACCTGATTACCCAGTGTTATCAGCAAATGCACATGTTGGCCGCCAATCAGAATCAGGAATATAAGCGTCTGCTGCGCGCCTTCCAGATTGGCCTCGATTTGCAGGAGCATATTTCCGTCAGCCTGCATCAGCCCGCCGAAGTTCAGAAACTGGTGGAACGCAGCCACGCCGAAGCGGTCATCCGCTGGAACGCACAGACCATTTCGGCGCGCTTGCGTGTGATGGCGGACGATATTCTCTACCACCGCTTTCCGCAGCGTTTTAACATGGACAAGCAGATTGGCGCGCTGGAAAAAATCGCGCGCCAACATCCGGATAATCCGGTCGGGCAGTTCTGTGCCTGGCACTTCAGTCGAATCGCCCGCGTACTGCGTCTACAGCGACCGCTCTATCCACGCAATCTGATGGCCGATAACGAACGTCGCCTACCGCTGTTTGCCGCGCTGAAAAGCTATCTTTCGCTAAAATCTCCGGCGTTGCGCAGTGCCGCGCGAATCAGCGTCATGCTGAGCATCGCCAGCCTGATGGGCGCGGCGCTGCATCTGCCGAAACCGTACTGGATCCTGATGACCGTCCTGCTGGTGACGCAAAACGGCTACGGCGCAACGCGGGTCAGAATTTTCCATCGGGCCGCAGGCACGCTGGCGGGGCTGGTGATCGCCGCGGGCACGCTGCACTTTCACGTGCCGGAAGGCTACACCCTGGCGTCGATGTTAGTCATCACCCTGGCGAGCTACCTGATCATTCGCAAGAGTTACGGCTGGGCAACGGTCGGTTTTACGGTCACCGCGGTGTACACCATCCAGCTGCTGACGCTTAACGGCGAGCATTTCATTCTGGCGCGTTTTGTCGACACGGTGATTGGCTGTCTGATTGCCTTCGGCGGGATGGTCTGGCTGTGGCCGCAATGGCAAAGTGGGCTGTTACGCAAAAATGCCCAGCAGGCGCTGGAGGCAGATCAAGAGGCTATCCGGCTGATCCTCAGTAACGATCCTCAGGCTCCGACGCTGGCCTATCAACGAATGCGGGTGAATCAGGCACATAACGCGCTGTTCAACTCACTGAATCAGGCGATGCAGGAGCCCGGCTTTAACTCACATTATCTGGCAGACATGAAGCTTTGGGTCACGCACAGCCAATTCATCGTCGAGCATATCAATGCAATGACTACACTGGCGCGTGAGCACAACATGCTGACTGAAGATTTGGCCGAACGTTATTTGCAGTCCTGCGAAATTGCATTGCAGCGCTGCCAGCAGCGACTGGAGTACGACGAACCGGGGGGAAGTGGTGACGCGAACATCATGGAGTCACCGGAGGCGCTCTCCCACGGGCCGCTAAGCACCGTGGAACAGCATTTACAACGCATTCTAGGCCATCTGAATTCGATGCACACCATCTCGTCAGTGGCCTGGCGCCAGCGTCCACATCACGGCAGCTGGCTTAAACGTCGGGCATAAGCGGTCAACCGACGATCTTCCTCACCGCCGCCGCAAAGCGCGTCATCCCTTCATCGATATCCGCGTCTTCCACCACCAGCGACGGCGCAAAGCGCATCACGTCAGGCCCGGCGTTCAGCACCATCACGCCCTCATGAGCAGCAGCATGCAGGAAATCACGCGCGCGGCCCTTGTACTGCGGTTTCAGCTCGGCACCAATCAGCAGCCCCATGCCGCGAACATCGCTGAACACGTCGAGTTCCGCGTCAATATTGTGCAAATGCTTCACAAAACGCTCGCGTTTGGCGTTCACACCGCCCAGGACTTCCGACGTATTGATGATATCAAACGCCGCTCCGGCTACCGCACACGCCAGCGGATTGCCGCCGTAGGTCGAGCCGTGAGAACCGACGTGGAACGCGCTGGCAATCTCTTCTGTGGTCAACACCACGCTTACCGGGAAGCCGCCGCCCAATGCTTTAGCACTGGTCAGGATATCCGGCGTCACGCCGTAATGCTGGTAGGCGAACAGCGAACCGGTTCGCCCCATGCCGCTCTGCACTTCGTCAAAGACCAGCAGCGCCTGGTGTTCATCGCACAGTTCACGCAGACCTTTAAGGAATTCCGGGGTCGCAGCCAGCACGCCACCTTCCCCCTGGATTGGCTCAACCACTACCGCACAGGTGTGATCGTCCATCACGGCTTTCACCGCATTAAGATCGTTAAACGGAACGTGGATGATATCTGCCGGTTTTGGCCCAAAGCCGTCGGAATATTTTGCCTGCCCGCCCACGGAAACCGTGAAGAATGAGCGACCGTGGAACGCATTGTTGAAGGCGATGATCTTGGTTTTATAAGGACTGTGACGCGTAGAGGCGTAGTAGCGCGCCAGCTTGAACGCGGTTTCGTTAGCTTCGGTGCCAGAGTTCATGAACACCACGCGCTCGGCAAACGTCGAAGCCACCAACTTACGCCCCAGCTTCAACGCGGGTTCGTTGGTAAACACATTGCTGGTGTGCCACAGGGTTTCGCCCTGGCTTTTCAGCGCCTCGACCAGCGCCGGGTGGCAATGCCCTAACGCGGTGACCGCAATTCCCCCGGCAAAATCAACGTACTCGTTGCCCTGCTGATCCCACACCCGGCTGCCCTTCCCCTTCACCGGAATAAATTCCGCCGGGGCATAAATGGGCAGGATCACTTCATCAAATGTGGCACGGGTAATTGCAGCCTGTTCAGTCGCCATGACATTCCTCTTACGCAGCAATGATTAATGAAAATATAATCACGAAATATGCATAATAAATCACACCATGGCAAGATGAATTATCGCTTGAGGAAGTTTTCCAGCAGCTGATGCCCCTGCTCGCTGAGGATGCTTTCCGGGTGAAACTGCACCCCTTCCAGGTCCCATTCGCGATGGCGAATCCCCATAATTTCACCGGTTTCGCTCAGTGCGGTAATTTCAAATTCCGCAGGCAGCGTCGGTGGGTCAATGACCAGAGAGTGATAGCGCGTAACGGTGAGAGGATTATTCAGTCCGGCGAATACGCCTGTGCCAGTGTGCGTCACCGGAGAGGTTTTGCCATGCATGACTTTGGCCGCCCGCACGATGGTGGCGCCAAAGACCTGCGCAATGGCCTGATGACCAAGGCAAACGCCGAGAATTGGGGTTTTGCCCGCATAACGTCGAATCACCTCGAGTGAAATCCCGGACTCGTCCGGCGTGCAGGGGCCTGGGGAAATCACGATTTTTGCCGGAGACAACCGGGCGATGTCATCCAGCGTGATGTCATCGTTACGCCTGACCTGCACCTCGGCACCCAGCTCGCAAAAATACTGGTACAGGTTCCAGGTGAACGAATCGTAGTTATCAATAAGCAGGATCATAGCGGCTCCGGTGACAGCAAACCGCGCTATTCTACTCAGTTTCCTGCGCTTCGCTCACCACTTTAGTGAACAGGGTCATCAGCGGCTGTAAATCCCCCAGCGTCCCGCTCTGATTCGCCTGACTCCACGTTTGCGGGTCTATAACGCTCCAGTCCAGCACATAGCCCGCATGAATCGCCAGCTGCTCGAAGAACACACGCTGCGCCCGGCCACTGCCGACGAAGAACGGGTGAAGTACATTGATTTCACAGTAATAGTGGGCCAGCCGCTTAATAAACTCTTCTTTGCCAAAACCGGCAAGATAATGCTCATCTTCCAGCGCCTGCATCAGGTCGTTGCCTTCGTTTTCGATGTACTCGAAATGGCAGAAACGGGTATCGCCCTTGGAAATATCGACCTCTCGCAGTTCACCTGCCCAATCATAGGCATCCTGGAAAATCTGCTGGTGAATGGCACATAGCCACGGCAAACCGCGATGCAGCGGGCCAAGCTCAAGCGTGGAGACACGTTGTGCGAAGAGTGCATCCTGCGCGTGGGGTTCGGGCACATCCAGCCGACAGCTGGCCTCAAACGCGCGATCACGCCGCTGTTCCCACAGCCGGATTTTTTGCTTATCGGTGAGCTTTTTCATCTGGATCTCCCTGACGGTTCCGCTTTTGCCACAAGTATAAGCAGCAATTTCGGGTTACGCAGGGAGTCAGATATCACGCGGGTTGAACGGCCCGCGTCAGGAAGGATTAAGGCAGGACTTTCGCTGAGAGGATAACTACCGGTTTTGTCGGCACATTCTGGTAAGGACCGACATCGTGGGAAGCCACCTGGGAAATTTTGTCGGCAACGTCCATGCCTTTCACAACTTTACCAAACACCGCATAGCCGAAATCACGCTGGCCGTGGTCGAGGAATGCATTATCTGCGACGTTGATGAAGAACTGGCTGGTTGCACTGTCTTTGTCAGCGGTACGTGCCATGGAAACGGTGCCGCGGGTGTTACGCAGGCCGTTGTCGCCTTCATTTTTGATAGGCGGATTAGGCTGTTTCTGCTGCATCTGCTCGGTGAAACCGCCGCCCTGGATCATAAAGCCCGGGATCACACGGTGGAACGTGGTGTTGTTATAGAAACCGCTGTTCACGTAGCTCACGAAATTCTCAACAGAAATCGGGGCTTTCTGGCTGTTCAACTCCAGCTCAATATTACCGGCGGAGGTGGTCAGCAATACGTGCGGATCTGCTTTTGCCGCCATGGCAGCAGGTGAGATTGCCGAAATTGCAAGTACAGCCGCGACGGCAGCCAGAGTAGATTTGAGCATGTGAATTCCTTAAACGGGAACGAGAGAGCCTGCGAATCGCTTGATTCTAAAAGGCTCTCGACTCGCAGACCAGCCTTTTACTAAAGTTTACTTAATAGAAACAGTTGTAACCTGGGAGGGAGTGTAAAAGGCATGACATAAGTGTGACAAACGTCACTTATTATTATTAATTATTTCATCGTTTTCAGAATAAACATTTGCCTCGGTCACGGTAATGCATAAAATCTGTCCACCCCGCGCATTGTCAATGCGTTTTACAGATCTATTCACAGGCCAGTCATGACTAACAGCAATCGCATTAAGCTCACATGGATCAGCTTCTTCTCCTACGCCCTGACCGGTGCGTTGGTGATCGTCACCGGAATGGTGATGGGAAATATCGCCGATTATTTCCACGTGCCGGTTTCCAGCATGAGCAACACTTTCACCTTCCTGAACGCCGGGATCCTGATTTCTATCTTCCTGAACGCCTGGCTGATGGAAATCGTACCGCTGAAAACACAGCTGCGTTTCGGCTTCATCCTGATGCTGCTTGCCGTTGCCGGTCTGATGACCAGCCATAGCCTCGCATTATTCTCCGCCTCCATGTTCGTTCTGGGGCTGGTCAGCGGGATTACCATGTCCATCGGGACCTTCCTCATCACCCACATGTACGAAGGCCGTCAGCGCGGCGCACGCCTGCTGTTTACCGATTCCTTCTTCAGCATGGCGGGGATGATTTTCCCGATGGTCGCCGCTTACTTACTGGCGCGCAGCATCGAATGGTATTGGGTGTATGCCTGCATCGGTCTGGTGTACGTCGCCATTTTCGTGCTGACTTTCGGCTGTGACTTCCCGGTTCTGGGCAAAAAAGCCGAGCAGAGCGCGCAGCCGGTCGCTAAAGAAAAGTGGGGCATTGGCGTTCTGTTCCTGTCTGTGGCGGCGCTGTGCTACATCCTCGGCCAGCTGGGCTTTATTTCCTGGGTGCCGGAATACGCGAAAAGTTTGGGCATGAGCCTGGGTGATGCGGGCCAGTTGGTGAGTGATTTCTGGATGTCTTACATGTTTGGCATGTGGGCGTTTAGTTTCATCCTGCGTTTCTTCGACCTGCAACGCATTCTGATGGTGCTGGCAGGCATGGCAACCGTACTGATGTATCTGTTCATCAACGGTTCGCCGGAGCACATGCCGTGGTTCATTCTGACCCTGGGCTTCTTCTCCAGCGCCATTTACACCTCGATTATCACCCTCGGCTCACAGCAAACCAAAGTGGCGTCACCGAAGCTGGTGAATTTCGTCCTGACCTGCGGCACCATCGGCACCATGCTGACCTTCGTGGTCACCGGCCCGATTGTGGCGCACAGCGGCCCACTGGCAGCGCTGCACACCGCGAATGGTCTGTATGCGGTAGTGTTCGTGATGTGTGTGGTACTGGGCTTTGTTAGCCGCCACCGTCAACACAGCACAGCGGCAGCCAGCCACTAAGCTCTGTGACTACGCCCCTTTGCGCTCAGCGAAGGGGCTGTTTTTCGTAAACGACAACTCCTCACCGCCGATATCGGTCTGCACCCAGGTTTGCGCCAGCTGCGTCGTCGCAATGACTCTGCCCTGACGAATGGACCAGCGCACCGGCACCTGACAACGCACCGCCTCAAAGCCGTTCTCAGCAGGCAGAATAATCAGATTCGCCGCCTTCCCCACATCGATACCGTAATCCGTCACACCAAAGGTGCGGGCGCTATTATGGGTAATCAAATTCAGCCCATCGTTAATCTGCTGATAGCCCATCATCTGGCACACATGCAGGCCCATATGCAGTACCTGCAGCATATTGCCGGTGCCGAGCGGATACCACGGGTCAAACACATCATCATGGCCAAAACAGACGTTGATTCCTGCGCCAAGTAACTCTTTCACTCGTGTGATGCCCCGACGTTTCGGATAGTCGTCGAAACGCCCTTGCAGATGAATGTTCACCAGCGGGTTAGCCACAAAGTTAATGCCCGACATCTTCAGCAGACGGAACAGCCGCGAGGTATACGCCCCGTTATACGAATGCATCGCCGTAGTATGACTGGCGGTGACCCGCGGGCCGATACCCTCTTTCAGCGCCAGCGCCGCCACGGTTTCGACAAAGCGGGACTGCTCGTCGTCGATTTCATCGCAATGAATATCCAGCGGACGATCGTATTTCTTCGCCAGCGCGAAGGCGATGCGCAGCGACTCCACCCCGTACTCGCGAGTAAATTCAAAATGCGGGATGGCACCGACTACATCGGCCCCAAGCTGCAAAGCTTCCTCCAGCAGCGCCGCGCCGTCCGGGTAAGACAAAATCCCTTCCTGCGGAAAGGCGACAATCTGTAACTCGACCCAAGGCGCGACTTCTTTCTTCACTTCCAGCATGGCTTTCAGCGCGGTCAGCGTCGGGTCGGAGACGTCGACATGGGTACGCACGAACTGGATACCGTTGGCGATTTGCCACTTAAGCGTCTTCCACGCCCGGGTTTTGACGTCATCATGGGTGAGCATCGCCTTACGCTCGGCCCAGCGCTCAATGCCTTCGAACAGCGTACCGGACTGGTTCCAGCTTGGCTCCCCGGCAGTTTGGGTGGTATCCAGATGAATATGCGGCTCGATAAACGGTGGGAGAGCCAAGCCACCGCGCGCATTAAGGACTTCGATACTGTCGTGCCGGGACTCCCCCATAGGCGTTATCGCCTGGAAACGTCCATCCTCGATACTCAGTTGCCATAATCCTTCGCGCCCCGGTAAACGCACGTTCTCAATCAGCCATAACGGTGTCGTGCCCATTTTCATTCTCCCGAATCGGCGCGATGAACGCCCTGATTCATTTTTAGGTTAAAACCCGCATTTTTTGTACGTTATTTCAGCAACCGAGAAAACTCTGTCATTTCCGTTACTTATAAAAATCCTGACAAATCAATCAACTACCCATTAAGGGGTAGGTAAAGGCGTATTTGATTCACATCAATAAGTAACCATGCTGAATCGTTAAGGTAGGCGGTAATAGAAAAGAAATCGAGGCAAAAATGAGCAAAGTCAGACTCGCTATTATCGGTAACGGCATGGTCGGCCACCGCTTTATTGAGGATCTTCTCGATAAAGCCCCGGCGGACCAGTTTGAGATTACCGTCTTCTGTGAAGAACCCCGTATCGCCTACGACCGCGTCCATCTTTCATCTTACTTCTCTCACCATACCGCAGAAGAACTTTCTCTGGTACGTGAAGGATATTATGAGAAACATGGTGTGAAAGTTCTGCTCGGCGAGCGCGCTATCACCATTAACCGTCAGGAAAAGGTGATTCACTCAAGTGCGGGTCGTTCAGTGTTTTACGACAAGCTGATCATGGCGACGGGTTCGTATCCGTGGATCCCACCGATCAAAGGCTCTGATACGCAGGATTGCTTTGTTTACCGCACCATCGAAGATCTCAACGCTATCGAAGCCTGCGCCCGTCGCAGCAAGCGTGGCGCAGTGGTCGGCGGCGGCCTGCTCGGCCTTGAAGCCGCTGGCGCGCTGAAAAACCTCGGCGTCGAAACCCACGTTATCGAATTTGCTCCGATGCTGATGGCAGAACAGCTTGACCCAATGGGCGGCGACCAGCTGAAGCGTAAAATTGAAAGCCTCGGCGTGAAAGTTCACACCAGCAAAAACACCAAAGAGATCGTGCAGGAAGGCACCGAAGGGCGCAAAACCATGCGCTTCGCCGACGGTAGCGATCTCGAAATCGATTTCATCGTCTTCTCCACCGGTATTCGTCCACGCGACAAACTGGCGACCCAATGCGGCCTGGCAACCGGCCAGCGCGGCGGGATTATGGTGAATGACACCTGCCAGACTTCCGACCCGGATATCTACGCCATCGGCGAATGCGCCAGCTGGAACAACCGTGTTTATGGTCTGGTTGCCCCGGGCTACAAAATGGCCCAGGTCGCCGTCGATCATATCCTCGGCAAAGAAAACGTCTTTGAAGGCGCGGACCTCAGCGCCAAACTGAAACTGCTCGGTGTGGACGTCGGCGGGATCGGCGACGCACACGGCCGTACGCCAGGTGCACGCAGCTACGTTTATCTCGACGAAAGCAAAGAAGTCTACAAACGTCTGATCGTCAGCCCTGACAACAAAACCCTGCTCGGCGCGGTACTGGTCGGTGATACCAGCGACTTCGGCAACCTGCTCCAGCTGGTGCTGAACGCTATCGAACTGCCGGAAAACCCGGACGCGCTGATCCTGCCTGCCCACGCGGCGAACGGCAAACCGGCGATTGGCGTCGATAAACTCCCGGACAGCGCACAAATTTGTTCCTGCTTCGACGTCACCAAAGGTGACCTGGTCAGCGCCATCAATAAAGGCTGCCACACTGTTGCCGCCCTGAAAGCAGAAACCAAAGCCGGCACCGGCTGCGGCGGCTGTATTCCGCTGGTGACACAGGTCCTGAACGCTGAACTGGCGAAACAGGGCATTGAGGTGAACAACAACCTCTGCGAACACTTCGCGTTCTCCCGTCAGGAGCTGTACCACCTGATCCGCGTGGAAGGCATTAAAACCTTCGACGAACTGCTGAAAAAATACGGCAAAGGCTACGGCTGCGAAGTGTGTAAGCCAACCGTCGGTTCCCTGCTGGCCTCCTGCTGGAATGAGTACATTCTCAAGCCGCAGCACACGCCGTTGCAGGACACCAACGACAACTTCCTCGCCAACATCCAGAAAGACGGCACCTACTCGGTGATCCCACGTTCTGCTGGCGGCGAAATCACCCCAGACGGGTTGATGGCGGTCGGTCGTATCGCGCAGGAATTTAATCTCTACACCAAAATCACCGGCTCCCAGCGTATCGGTTTGTTTGGTGCGCAAAAAGATGACCTGCCGGAAATCTGGCGTCAGCTGATTGATGCGGGCTTTGAAACCGGTCACGCCTATGCGAAGGCGCTGCGTATGGCGAAAACCTGTGTCGGCAGCACCTGGTGCCGTTATGGTGTGGGCGATAGTGTCGGCTTCGGCGTGCAGTTGGAAAACCGTTACAAAGGCATCCGTACCCCGCACAAAATGAAGTTTGGTGTTTCCGGCTGTACCCGTGAATGTGCGGAAGCCCAGGGTAAAGACGTGGGTATCATCGCCACCGAAAAAGGCTGGAACCTGTATGTCTGTGGTAACGGCGGGATGAAACCACGCCACGCCGATCTGCTGGCGGCTGATCTCGACGCTGAAACGCTGGTGAAATACCTCGACCGTTTCATGATGTTCTACATCCGCACTGCAGACAAACTGACCCGTACTGCGCCGTGGCTGGATAACCTGGAAGGTGGCATCGACTACCTGAAAGCCGTGATCATCGACGATAAACTCGGCCTGAACGATCATCTGGAAGAAGAGATGAGCCGCCTGCGCGCAATGTTCGCCTGCGAATGGACCGAAACCGTCAACGACCCGGCAGCACAGGGCCGCTTCAAGCACTTCGTCAACAGCAAGCAACGCGATCCAAACGTACAGATTGTCCCTGAACGTGAACAGCATCGTCCGGCTACGCCGTACGAGCGCATCCCGGTAACTCTGGTGGAGGAAAACGTATGAGCCAGTGGGTAAGTATCTGCAACATCGACGCCATCCTGCCTGCTACCGGCGTCTGCGCCTTATTAGGCCAGGAGCAGGTCGCGATTTTCCGTCCGCATCATGACCAGCAGGTTTTCGCCATCAGTAACATTGACCCGTTCTTCGGTTCAAGCGTGCTGTCTCGCGGTCTTATCGCGGAGCACAACGGTGAGCTGTGGGTCGCCAGCCCGCTGAAGAAACAGCGCTTCCGTCTCAGCGACGGCCTGTGCATGGAAGATGAAAGCCACTCCATTGCACATTTTGAGGTGCGCGTGAAAGACGGTCAGGTACAATTGAAAGCCTGATGACCCTTCCGGCGGCGTTCTGCCGCCGGATTTGTTTCCCCTGTATTCTGCGAGACGCCCATGGATCACTTACCCATTTTCTGTCAGCTGCACGGCCGTGACTGTCTGTTAGTCGGCGGTGGCGATGTCGCCGAGCGTAAAGCCCGCCTGTTGCTCGACGCGGGCGCACGCCTGACCGTTAACGCCCTCGATTTCGAACCGCAGTTCCGTGTGTGGGCCGAAGCTGGCATGCTGACGCTGGTAGAAGGTGAATTTGATTCAACGCTGCTCGACACCAGCTGGCTGGCGATAGCCGCCACCGATGACGATGCGGTTAATGCGCGCGTCAGCGCAGAAGCAGAGCAACGACGTATTTTCTGTAACGTGGTCGATGCCCCGAAGCAGGCCAGCTTTATCATGCCGTCGATTATTGACCGCTCGCCACTGATGGTCGCCGTCTCTTCCGGCGGAACATCGCCAGTGCTGGCGCGCCTGCTGCGTGAAAAACTAGAATCTCTTCTACCGCAGCATCTCGGCCAGGTTGCCCGCTTTGCAGGTCAGCTTCGCGGGCGGGTGAAAAAGCAATTTGCCAGCGTCGGCGAGCGTCGCCGTTTCTGGGAAAAACTGTTTGTGAATGACCGTCTGGCACAATCCCTGGCGAATCAGGATGAAAAAGCCATCACGGAAACGACCGAACGTCTGCTGAGTGAGCCGCTGGATAATCGCGGAGAAGTGGTGCTGGTCGGTGCCGGGCCGGGTGATGCGGGTCTGCTGACGCTGAAAGGCCTGCAACAGATTCAGCAGGCTGACATTGTGGTCTATGATCGTCTGGTATCGGACGACATTATGAATCTGGTGCGCCGCGATGCCGACCGCGTCTTCGTCGGTAAACGCGCGGGATATCACTGTGTGCCGCAGGAAGAAATTAACCAAATCCTGCTGCGTGAAGCGCAAAAGGGCAAACGCGTCGTCCGCCTGAAAGGCGGCGACCCGTTTATCTTTGGTCGCGGTGGCGAAGAACTGGAAACCCTGTGCAACGCCGGGATCCCGTTCTCTGTGGTTCCTGGTATTACGGCAGCATCAGGCTGCTCTGCTTACGCGGGTATTCCGCTGACCCATCGTGATTACGCGCAAAGCGTGCGCCTGGTGACAGGCCATCTGAAAACCGGAAGCGAGCTCGACTGGCACAATCTGGCGGCGGAGAAGCAAACGCTGGTGTTCTACATGGGGCTAAACCAAGCCGCGACGATTGCTGAAAAGCTACGTGAACACGGAATGGCAACAGATATGCCGGTGGCGCTGGTCGAAAACGGCACGGCGGTAACGCAACGTGTGGTCGAAGGTACGCTGAATGATTTGCCTGAACTCGCACAGCAGGTTGCCAGCCCGGCGCTGATTATCGTGGGCCGCGTCGTCGCCCTGCGTGAGAAATTAAACTGGTATTCAAATCACTAAACGCCCCGTCAGATGCCGAATTATTTTTATTCCGACAGAAATAATTCGGCCTCCACACCAACCGCATTTCAAATGATATTTCACCCGCTAATATTCACGATAATATTGTATCTGAATCCGGACCCATCAGAATATTAATTGTCATTGTCGTTACGCTAAAAATTCCTTAAATTCACACGCCGCTGATGTTTAACGCGCCTCGTTAAAACATCGTTATGACGGAATTTACTTCTATATTTAAGGGATTATCCAATGAAACACACAATCAAACTGATCGCTTTACTGGCGGCCCTCAGCACACTGACGGCCTGTACGGGCCATGTTGAAAACAGAAACAAAAGCTGTGGTTATGATTACTTACTGCATCCTGCTATTTCTATTTCGCGCATTATCGGCGGCTGTGGCCCGGCAGACGAAAAATAATTAACTTTCTGCATCAATAAAAAAACCGGGAAACATCTCCCGGTTTTTTTATTTTCTAAAACGCTTACGGTCTGGCGACAAAACCAATGGCTTCGTACACCGCTTTTAATGTTTCAGCCGCCTGAGCGCTCGCCTTCTGCGCACCTTCACGCATTATCTTCTGCAACAGTTCATCGTCGTTGCGGAAACGGTTATAACGCTCCTGCAGGTCGGTCAACATGCCAGACACGGCTTCAGCAACTTCGCCTTTCAGATGGCCATACATTTTGCCTTCGAAGTGCTGTTCCAGCTCCTGAATGCTCTGACCGGTCACGCCAGAAAGGATATCCAGCAAGTTGGACACGCCCGCTTTGTTCTGCACGTCATAGCGGATCACTGGCGGCTCTTCTGAGTCAGTCATCGCACGTTTGATTTTCTTCACAACCGATTTCGGATCTTCCAGCAGACCGATAACGTTGTTGCGGTTATCGTCAGACTTGGACATCTTCTTGGTGGGTTCCAGCAGCGACATGACGCGCGCACCGGATTTCGGGATGAACGGCTCAGGCACTTTGAACACATCACCGTAAATCGCATTGAAGCGCTGGGCGATATCGCGGCTCAGCTCCAGATGCTGCTTCTGGTCTTCGCCGACCGGCACCTGATTCGTCTGATACAGCAGAATGTCTGCGGCCATCAGCACCGGATAATCGAACAGACCGGCATTGATGTTCTCGGCATAGCGTGCTGACTTGTCTTTGAACTGAGTCATGCGGCTCAGCTCGCCGAAATAGGTGTAGCAGTTCAGCGCCCAGCCGAGCTGTGCGTGTTCTGGCACATGAGACTGCACGAAGATGGTGCTTTTCTCTGGGTCGATACCGCAGGCGAGGTAAAGCGCCAGCGTGTCGAGGGTCGCTTTACGCAGTTTCTCAGGATCCTGGCGAGCAGTAATGGCGTGCAGGTCAACAATGCAGTAAATGCAGTGGTAATCGTCCTGCATGTTCACCCACTGACGCAGCGCACCCATATAGTTGCCAATGGTCAGTTCACCTGAGGGCTGTGCGCCACTAAATACGATGGGCTTAGTCATTTTTCACTTCCTGAATTTCACTGTGCGGGAGCCCGAGCGCGGGCAACAAATCGTTAAAGCTGTCAAAAACAAAATCGGGATTGCTGTCGGCAATGGCTTTGCCATAGTTGTAGCCGTAGGTCAGGCCGATGGAACAGCAACCGGCGGCTTGAGCCGCGAGAATATCATTGCGTGAGTCGCCAACAAACAGCAGCGCTTCCGGGGCCACGCCCAGTTTTTTCGCCACCAGTAGCAGCGGATCGGGATGCGGTTTTTTGTTTTCCACGTCATCCCCGCCGATCACGACCGAGAAATATTTGGCGATATCTAACGCGTCAAGCATCGGCGCGACGAACGGCGTAGGCTTGTTGGTCACCAGCCCCAACGGCAGGCCTTTGGCATGCAGCGCACTTAAGGTTTCCGCCACTGCCGGGAACAGATAACTGCCCTCTTCGGCAAATTCGGCGTAGTAACGATCGAAGAGTTTGCGCAACACACGTAGCTGCTCTTCCTGCGGAATATCGCTATGGTCCGCTGACGGTTTACCTTGCGTTTTACGCAAGCTGGCACGCTCCTGGCGCGCCCAGGTCAGTGCACGTTCCATCAGCACATCGGCCCCGTTACCAATCCAGGTGACCACTCGCTCTTCGCCAGCGGTCGGCAATTCCAGGGCATACAGCGCGTTGTCTACCGCAGCTGTTAAGCCTGGCGCGCTATCCACTAACGTGCCGTCGAGATCAAACGCGACGCCCTGAATGGTTTCTAATTTACTCATGACTTACCTTTGCCAGTTCACTGCGCATTTCATCAATCACTTTTTTGTAGTCCGGCTGGTCGAAAATGGCCGAACCGGCGACAAACATATCGGCACCTGCCGCGGCAATTTCGCCAATGTTGTTGGCTTTCACGCCACCATCAACTTCCAGGCGAATGTCGAAGCCGGAAACGTCAATCCGACGGCGGACTTCACGCAGCTTCTCGAGAGTGTGCGGAATAAAGGACTGGCCACCGAAACCCGGGTTCACGGACATCAGTAGGATAACATCGAGCTTGTCCATCACGTGATCGAGGTAGCTCAGCGGCGTCGCGGGGTTCAGCACCAGGCCCGCTTTACAGCCGTGCTCTTTAATCAGCTGCAAAGAGCGGTCGACGTGTTCAGAGGCTTCCGGATGGAAAGTGATAATGCTGGCGCCTGCAGCAGCGAAATCAGGAATGATGCGGTCAACGGGTTTGACCATCAGATGCACGTCGATCGGAGCGGTGATGCCGTATTTGCGCAGGGCTTTGAGCACCATCGGGCCCATCGTCAGATTGGGCACATAATGGTTATCCATCACGTCGAAGTGAACAACATCGCCACCTGCCGCCAGAGCCTTCGCGGTATCTTCACCCAGGCGGGCAAAATCGGCCGACAGAATCGAAGGGGCAATCAAATACTGTTTCATCCACATCTCCTTGAAAACGATTATGGTTTTGCCGGGCGATACAGCGCCAGCAGTTCATCCACCTTTTTGCGCGTGCCACCGTTGCTGCTGATGCTGCGCCGGACTTTAACCTGAAATTGTTTTGCTGCTTTGTACCACTCACGCGTATCGGGCGTGTCATGGTTCGAAATTAACACCGGAATTTGGTTGCTGACCAGTTTTTCCGCCATTTCGGCCAGGTGCGCCTGCTGCGCCGGGCTAAAGCTGTTGGTGTGGTAGGCGGTAAAATTGGCGGTCGCGGACAGCGGCGCGTACGGCGGATCGCAGTACACCACGGAGTCTTTGTCCGCCATCGCCATGCAGTCCTCGTAGGACATGCAGTGGAATTCTGCATCCTGCGCCTTGAGCGCAAAATGGTTTAACTCCGCTTCCGGGAAGTAGGGCTTTTTGTAACGTCCAAACGGAACGTTGAACTCGCCCTTCAGGTTATAACGGCATAAGCCGTTATAACCATGACGGTTCAGATACAAAAACAGCACCGCGCGGCGCAGCGGCTCCCGGCATTGATTGAACTCGGTCCGCAGCTGGTAATAGATTTCGGCATTGTTATTGTCTGGGACGAACATCAACTGCGCGGCTGAGATGTACTCCGCGGTCCGCGTTTTGACAATGTTATAGAGATCAATCAGATCGCTGTTGATATCAGCGAGGATATAACGGGAATAGCGGGTATTCAGGAATACGGAACCGGCCCCGACGAAGGGCTCGATCAAACATTCGCCTTGTGGCAGATGTTTTTCAATATCGTTCAGCAGAGGATATTTTCCCCCTGCCCATTTCAAAAAAGCGCGATTTTTTTTCATGCTGTCTGGCTACTTACACTTTCTCCGGCTGAGGAGAAAAGCTCCTGCAGCATCCTGCGCTTAAAAACACATTCGCCTTCAGCCCGCAAATGCGGACTGAAGGCGCTGTGTCATGTACTGCTATTGTTTCAGATCGGACTGTACCTGATGCAGTGGTTTCGCCCATGGGTTCTTGGCCTGGACATTAGCAGGCAGCGCAGCGACGGCGCGTTTCGCATCGTCTTTGGTCGCGTACATACCGCTGACCAACACATACCACGGCTGACCGTTACGGGTAGTCTGATAAACAACGTATTTCTGGATGTTTTCTTTCTTCGCCCAGTTGTTCAGGTTGTCATAGTTTGACGAGCTGCTGAGCTGAAGGGTGTAGTTATTGCCTGGTGCGCCTTTCAGCGACCCTACATCACCGCTTTCTTTACTTGCCGCGGTCGCAGTCGCTGCCGTTGCGGTCGCTGCTGCGGCTGGCGCTGCAGTCGTTGCTGCCGGTTTGGCGGTGCTGGTTGCTGCAGGCTTAGCCGGTTCAGCCGCTGGTGCGGTAGATTTGGCAGGCGTGCTGGTCGCTGCGGTTTCAGTGCGCTTAGGCTGCGCAACCGGCTTAGGCTCTACAACTTTCGCTGTTGCCTGCGGTTTGCTCTGCGGCTTCGGCTCGATCACAGCGTGTTTACGCTCTGGACGTGTCGTGGCAGCAGGTGCGCTTTCTGCGGTGTGGGTTGGCTGATGTGAAGCGCTACCATTACGGACTGGCGCAACGGTTGCGGGTTCTGTCGGCAGCGTGGAGTTTGCCACGGCACCGTCAATCTGGCCCTGCTGCTGAGTCAGCGCGTTGTTCAGGTCACCCTGCACTTCGACACGCTGTTGGCCTTGCGGCGCAGCCGTATTCTGACCCTGAGTTGGGGTAGAAGAGATTGGCGGCAGAGAAACTTCCTGCTGGGAATTCGCGGTATTCGGATCTACTGGCGCAGTGCCAGGTGCGGGCTGAGCGCCATTAGCCTGATCGGCTGGTGCTCCATTATTCCCGGCCAGGTCAATGCTCTTCGCATCAGTAGAAGCTTGTTCGTTGGAAGATGACGGCGCTTTCAGCGCAGAGCCAATCCCAACAATCAGCAGCAGCAGAACCAGAATACCCACACCCATCATGATGTACTGACGGGAAGCCGGTTTACTGGCTGGCTTTTTTTTGCGTTTACGCGGGCGTTGCTCTACAGGCTCTTCCTCTTCGAGATCTTCTTCAGACTCGTCGTAATACGCTTCTTCTTGTTCCTCGCGCTCTTCACGTACCTTACGGGTACGCGCCGGGCGGCGCTCGTCGGCGTCGAGATCGACGTCATCGAAGTTAATCTGCTGATCATTTTCACGATCGGAAGATTGACGGGAACGACCAGCACGACGATCGCTGGGATCGGGCTTCAGATCGTCTTCTGGTTTAAATTCATCCATTTAACACCCCACTAAAAGGCTTATGCCAACGACTCTTGCACATCACCTGAAGTTAAACGCCGCTATTGCGGCATGACCTTTCTTATTAGTTACGCCTGCTGACAATCAGCAATGGCGCCAAGAACTACATCGTGCGCAACACCGCCACGCACTTCACTTTTGCCAATCGAAAGCGGCAAAACCAAACGCATCTCGCCAGCGAGTACCTTTTTGTCCCGCATCATATGCGGCAGGTACGCGTCGGGAGACATTTCACGCGGGCCGGAAACCGGCAACTTTGCCCGTTCGAGCAGGGCAATAATCCGCTGTGTATCTTTTGCCTCAAACTGACCGAGGCGTTCTGAAGCCTGTGCCGCCATGACCATTCCGGCCGCGACCGCTTCACCGTGAAGCCAGTTACCGTAACCCATTTCGGCTTCGATAGCGTGACCAAAGGTGTGCCCCAGATTGAGTAAAGCACGTAAGCCGGTTTCGCGCTCGTCTGCGGCAACAACTTCGGCTTTCAGCTCACAACAGCGACGAATACAGTAGGCCATTGCTTTTTCATCAAGGGCCATCACTGCATCGATGTTGTTTTCGAGCCAGGAGAAGAATTCTGCATCCAGAATGATGCCGTACTTGATAACCTCGGCCAGGCCGGAGGAAAGTTCGCGCGCAGGAAGCGTTTTCAGGCAATCAAGATCGATAACCACATTCACCGGCTGCCAAAAGGCGCCAATCATGTTCTTACCGAGGGGATGGTTAACGGCAGTTTTTCCGCCAACAGAGGAGTCGACCTGAGACAATAACGTGGTCGGCACCTGGATAAAGCGCACGCCGCGCTGATAGCTTGCGGCCGCAAATCCGGTGAGATCGCCTACCACGCCGCCACCGAGGGCAATCAGTGTGGTATCACGACCATGAGGCTTTTGCAGTAACGCGGTGAAGACCGTTTCCATCACTTCGAGCGTCTTGTACTTCTCGCCGTCAGGAATGATAACGCTGTCGACTTTCACGCCAGCCTGTTCCAGCACGGTACGTACCTTGTCCAGATAGACCGGTGCCAGCGTTTCGTTGGTGACCAGCATTGCCTGATCGCCCGACTTCAGTGGCAGGAAAGAAGCTGGATCGTTAAACAAACCAGCCGCGATGGTAATCGGGTAACTACGTTCCCCGAGAGTTACTGTGATCCTCTCCATAACGCGACGTCCACCTTTGTTACTAGCATTTACTGGCTTTCTACACGTAATCCTTCAGGCTGCTCGCTGGTCGGTTGCTTTCGCTCCCCGATTGCTGACAGATGTCAGCAAGAGTTCACGCCGTTGCCGCCATGATGCAGCTTGAACGATTTCGTATAGCGTTGACCAGAATCAGTTACTTTCCAGCATATTAATAATCTGGTTTGCCACCACTTTCGCGCTCTGATCGTCAGTGCGGATAGTGACATCGGCAATTTCTTCGTATAAAGGATTACGCTCGCCTGCCAACGCTTCCAGGACTTCACGCGGTGGCGTTTCAACCTGCAGCAGCGGACGCTTTTTATCACGTTGCGTTCGCGCCAATTGCTTCTCAATTGTGGTTTCGAGGTACACCACAACGCCGCGAGCGGAGAGACGATTGCGCGTTTCACGGGATTTCACAGAGCCGCCGCCAGTTGCCAGCACAATTCCCTGCTTTTCCGTCAATTCGTTGATGATTTTTTCTTCGCGGTCACGAAAACCGTCTTCGCCTTCGACATCAAAGACCCAGCCCACGTCAGCGCCAGTGCGTTTCTCAATCTCTTGATCAGAATCGTAAAATTCCATATTGAGCTGTTGAGCTAACTGGCGCCCAATAGTGCTTTTGCCGGCACCCATAGGCCCAACCAGAAAGATATTGCGTTTCTCTGCCATTTTTTCGGTACTACTAAGACTATTTCGTTAATAATAAACCCGCGACGCGAACCACAACGGCGACGCCAGGCATGAACTGAAACCTCATATGCGATAGTGCGAGAGTCAGACCGAAAATTATCTCAATATACCGGCAGGTTTGGCAACTCTAATAATTACCAGATTTTGCAGGGCACCGACTCTCAAATCGGTACTCCTTGTATGCTAAATCCGGTCTCACGTCAAACACCTGAAACGTGTTCAGTACGAAAAGAATGTCAGTAAATCCTTTATTGCACAGAAATAATACGCGGTGTGATGAACACAACCAGCTCTCGCCGTTCGCTGTCTTTTCCATCATGACGGAACAACTGACCCAGCCAGGGGAGGTCGCCCAGGACCGGAATACTGTCTCGTGCTGACTTATTCTTTTGCGAAAAAATCCCACCCAGCGCCAGCGTTTCACCACTTTTGACTTCAACCTGCGTCTCGATCTCCTGCTTATCTATCGCCAGAACTTCCCCTTCTGCTTGCTGTAAAACTTGTCCGGGCATGTCCTCGGTGATTTTCAGCTTGAGCCGGACGCGCTTGTTTTGCAGTACCGTTGGCGTGACTTCCATACCCAGAACGGCTTCTTTAAATTCCACCGACGTCGCACCGCTCTCCCCGCTGGAAACTTGATAAGGTATTTCTGTGCCCTGTTTGATACTTGCTGGTTGCAAATGCGACGCCAGCAGATGCGGGCTGGCGATAATCTCCAGTTGCTGCTTTTGTTCCAGCGCTGAGAGTTCAAGCTCAAGCAGCCTTCCGCTGATTTTGCCAATGTTAAACCCGGCATGCGTGGTTGCGTTTGCCACCGAAAGGTCACTGCCCAAGGTGGTTATCTTGCCTGAACCTATGCTGCCGTCGGCATCGGCCAGGCTCCATTTCACGCCCAGTTCGCGTAGGCTTTTTTCGTTCATGGTGACGATATGGGCCGTTAATTCGACCTGGCCAATCGGCAAATCCATCTCATTGACCCAGGCGAGCAAATCCGAAATGTGCTGTTGGTCATCGCGGATCAGCAACCGATTGGAGCGCTTATCGACCGTCAGTGTCCCGCGACTGCTCACCAGTTTCTCTCCGGCTTTCGCAAGCTCTGTGGCATCGGCGTATTGCAGGGAGACGCTTTGCCCTTTCAACGGCACCGTCGATAAGCGCCGCTGGGTTTCAGCTTCGCGCTGAGCCTGCTTTTCGGCGAGCCACGCTTTGGTATGCACGAAAAGCACGCTGCCCTGCGTGTCCAGCGTCAGTCCCGCGCTGCCCACCACCGTCTGTAGAGCTTGCATCCAGGGTAGGTTATTGAACTGGAGCGATATTTGCCCGCTGACATCGGGGGCGATAACGATATTCCGCTCCCCTAATCCGGCAATGGCCTGCAATACCTGCGCAACGGGCACTTCATCCACCGTCAGTGAGACCGCCTTTTCCTTGCCCGATACCGCGAAGACCATCAGCAGTAACCCCAGAAGCATCCTTCGAATCATGTTTCGTTCCCTCTTTCATCCAGCGCCACTGCGACGGTTCGCAATCCTGGCCAGTAGTGATGTCCATGTAGTCGGGCTGAACGTCTGCGACCGTCCAGCCATTTTCCAGCCGCTGCCCTTGCTTCAGTCGTCGCCATTTGTCGCCGGGTTCCAGTACGATGCCCGTTTGCAGCGCGCCGTGGCTTACCGAGCCGCGGTAATGCCAGAGCGTCTGCTGAGATGTGGCGCAGGGGTCTTCTATCGGCTGGAACGGGTCGCGCATACCGAGTAGATAGGGCAGCGCAAGCATGATTAGCACCCGCCAGTCAGTCATCACTGTTAGCCTCAATTTGCAGAATCAGCCGTAAATGCTGCTGTTCAGGCTGGATGCTGAACCCCCTTACGGCGCGACCCCGTTCGGCCAGCTGATTAAAAAGAGGCAGAATGCCCGGCCAGTTTGCTTCGAGCGCAAGCTCTCCTCCGCTGCCCGCCGGTTGCCAGCTCACGACACGGCTGTCAGGACTATCCATATCGAGTGCCGAAAAAGGTTTCGTCAGGGCGGGAGATACGCGAGAAGCGACAGACCGCAGCGGCATGATTTTCTGCCACTCCGCGTTGAGGGGAGGCAGGCCTGGATCACGAAACGGTTCACGGTGGCCAAAACACCCGATAACCGCCAGCAAACCCAGCATCGTCAGCCAGATGCCGAACCGCACCCGCGGTGAAAAGTCACACCAGCGGTCAGTGAACCTCTGCATCGACGGCCTCCGTTTGCAATTGATAGCTAAACTGCCAGCGTCCATGTTCATCGCGACGCGTTGCACCCGGTGTGACCGCGCCAAAGCCCGGCAGGCTTCGCGCCACGCGCTCAACCTGAGTCAATGCGGGGAAACGGTTTGCCAGGCCCGCGAAGCGTAATGCATCACCCTGCCATTCCAGCGCGGTGAGCCACGCCTGCGCGGGCATTTTTTCCGCCAGTGTCAGCAGCGTTGTTTGCCAGCGAAGCGTTAGCGCGCGCTGATGCTCGCGCCGTTGTACGACCCGCACACGTGCTTGCTCCACGCGCAGCCGCTGCTCCTGTTGGTTCAGCATCTGACGCACCGCCTGATCGCTATGCAGTCGCAAAACCAGCCAGGCATGCTGCTGCGACTGCCGGGCGCGACCGGCAATAATCAGCGCCAGGGTTATCAATGCGACGCCGATACACATCGCGCCCCAAAAGCGTAAACACTCCCTTCGCCGCTGTTCGCGCCAGCGCAGTAAATTCACCTGTCGCAGCATTTCAGTTCACTCCCAGGGCGAGCGCCAACGCAATGGCGAACGTATCACCGCATTCCGGCAACGGAGGCTGAAGCTGGCTCAAGGGAAACCACGGGTTAAAGGATTGCTCGCCAGCAGGCTGCGTTGTGCACTGCATCAATCCGTCAGGCAATTCTGCGTTGCTGCCCCAAGCGGTGCGCGTCGCCCACAACCATTGGTCTTTGTCACGCCAGCAGATCCCTGGAATGTCGCTGTCCATCCACGGCAGGAAGTGTTGTAAGGCGCTGGCATCCGGCGTGACCGACGAGAGATTCAGACCCGCTGCGCGCAGATGCTGTTGCAGCTGTTCAATATCGTGCCGTCTGGCTGCGGTCACGCTGTAACTATTCGTGTCAGCGTTTTGATAGTCGAAGATGAGGCTTTCGGCCGGCATCTCGAGTTGTTTTGCCACTGTGCTGGCCACCCATTGAGCAAGCTCGCTTTCACGCAGCGACATCTGTGGCGGTGGCAGCTGTATTTGTAGCGTATCTGAGGCGGGAACGGCGACCGCAACACGATGAAAGCGCGGCATTTCACGCTGAATTCGCCGCAGCACCGCCGCCGTGCATTCATCGTCATTTTTATCCTTCAGCGGCAGTTGCCACCAGCGGCGTAAAGCTCGCCCCAAACGTGTTTTCTGTAGCGCGACGCAGACGATGCTATCCTGCTGAAAGTGCAATCCAGCCTGCCATTGACTGTAAGCCATTCTTACGATCTCCTTATCTTTCAACCCATTCGAGCGATTCCCTAAATAGTTCGAACTGCAGGAAGGCGGCAAGTCAGTGAGTCCCCAGGCACTGACTTGAGTCAGTGCCTGGGGTGAACGAATGCAGCCTACGCCCATACAGTTTGAAATATGACGGGTATATCAATGCTTCAGGCTTGCCTTTATACTACTGCGCGTTTGTTTATAAACTGCCCAATTACCTCTAAATGGGAAATCTCCGGTGAAGTTCGTAAAGTATTTATTCATCCTTGCAGTCTGTTGCATTCTGCTGGGAGCAGGCTCGATATATGGCCTCTACAAATTTATTGAGCCCCAGCTACCCGACGTAGCGACGCTCAGGGATGTGCGCCTGCAGATCCCAATGCAAGTCTTTAGCGCCGATGGCGAGCTTATTGCCCAATACGGTGAAAAACGGCGTATTCCGGTCACCCTGAGCCAAATGCCGCCAGAGATGACGAAAGCCTTTATTGCGACAGAAGACAGCCGTTTCTACGAGCATCACGGGATTGACCCTGTGGGGATTTTCCGTGCGGCAAGCGTGGCACTGTTCTCTGGCCATGCTTCTCAGGGTGCGAGTACCATCACTCAGCAGCTGGCGCGTAACTTCTTCCTCAGCCCGGAAAAAACGCTGACGCGTAAAATTAAAGAAGCGTTTCTGGCGATCCGTATTGAGCAGTTGCTCAGTAAAGATGAAATTCTCGAGCTGTACCTGAACAAGATTTACCTCGGCTATCGCGCTTACGGCGTCGGTGCTGCCGCGCAGGTCTATTTCGGGAAGTCGGTTGATCAGCTGACGCTGAGTGAAATGGCGGTCATCGCCGGTCTGCCGAAGGCACCGTCCACGTTTAACCCGCTGTATTCAATGGACAGAGCGACCTCACGCCGTAACGTGGTGCTGTCGCGTATGCTCAGTGAAAACTACATCAATCAGGCACAGTACGACTCAGCGGTCCGCGAACCGATTGATGCCCGCTATCATGCGCCGGAAATTGCGTTCTCCGCGCCGTATCTGACGGAAATGGTGCGCCAGGAAATGGTCAGCCGTTACGGCGACCAGGCCTATGAAGACGGCTATCGCGTTTACACCACTATCGGTCGTAAAGATCAGCTGGCGGCGCAGAATGCCTTGCGCACCAACGTGATGGATTACGATATGCGTCACGGCTATCGCGGCCCAGCCAACGTGCTGTGGAAAGTGGGCGAAACCCCGTGGGACAGCAAAAAAATCACCGATACGCTGAAGAGTTTGCCGACCTACGGGCCGCTTGAGCCTGCCGTGGTCACCTCGGCTGATCCTCAGCAAGCCATGGCGATGACCGCCGACGGCACATCGGTACTGCTGAACATGGACGGAATGCGCTGGGCGCGTCCGTACCGCTCCGACACCCAGCAGGGCTCAACGCCGCGTAAAGTCACCGACGTAGTCCAGACCGGCCAACAAATCTGGGTTCGCCAGGTGAATGAGAGTTGGTGGCTGGCGCAGGTTCCGGACGTGAACTCCGCGCTGGTGTCCATCAATCCGCAAAACGGCGCCATTATTGCGCTGGTCGGCGGCTTTGATTTCAACCAGAGCAAATTCAACCGTGCCACTCAGGCGCTGCGTCAGGTCGGTTCTAACATCAAACCGTTCCTTTATACCGCGGCGATGGACAAAGGTCTGACGCTGGCGAGCATTTTGAACGACGTGCCAATTTCCCGTTGGGATGCCGGTGCCGGTTCCGACTGGAGCCCGAAAAACTCACCGCCGCAGTACGCCGGTCCGATTCGTCTGCGCCAGGGTCTCGGCCAGTCAAAGAACGTAGTGATGGTACGTGCGATGCGTGCGATGGGCGTGGACTACGCCGCAGAATACCTGCAGCGTTTTGGTTTCCCGGCCAATAACATCGTGCGGACAGAATCGTTAGCGCTCGGCTCCGCCTCCTTTACCCCGCTCCAGGTGGCGCGCGGTTATTCGGTGATGGCCAACGGCGGCTTCCTGATTGACCCGTACTTCATCAGTAAAATTGATAACGACGCGGGTGGGACGCTTTTCGAAGCCAAACCGAAAATTGCCTGTGCCGACTGCGATATTCCGGTGATTTACGGCGATACGCCGAAGTCCGACGTGCTGGAAAACAAAGACGTTGAAGACGTGGCGACGTCCCTGGAACCTAAAAACTCCACGGTCCCGATGCCAAGTCTTGAACAAGCCAACCAGGCGCTGGTTGCACGCAGCGGTGGCCAGGAATACGCGCCGCATGTTATCAGCACACAGCTCTCCTTCCTGATTAAGAGCGCGCTGAATACCAACATCTTCGGCGAACCAGGCTGGCAGGGCACAGGCTGGCGTGCAGGCCGAGACCTGAAGCGCCATGATATCGGCGGTAAAACCGGAACCACCAACAGCTCGAAAGATGCGTGGTTCTCAGGTTACGGTCCGGGTGTGGTGACATCGGTGTGGATTGGCTTTGACGATCATCGCCGCGACCTTGGCCGCACTACCGCTTCTGGCGCAATTAAAGATCAGATTTCCGGCTACGAAGGTGGCGCGAAGAGCGCACAGCCCGCCTGGGACCTGTACATGAAAGCGGCGCTGGAAGGCGTGCCTGAACAGCCATTTACGCCACCATCGGGCGTGGTGACGGTCAATATCGACCGCTACACCGGGCAGTTGGCGAGCGGGGGCAGCAGTCGTGAAGAGTTCTTTATCGAAGGGACGCAACCGACCCAACAGGCGGTGCGCGAAGTGGGCACCACGCTGATGGATAACGGCGAAACACACGAACTGTTCTGACAAAAAAGGCGCCTGAGGCGCCTTTTTTTATGATGTTAACCGGTAGACTTTTTGCCCGGCGGCGCAAGCTTGCCGGGCCTACGATTCAGAGCCACCGGGCATTTACAACCGACCCTGCGCTTTCAGCCATTCTCGTACCAGGAACAGCGCGCTCACATTACGGGCTTCATTGAAATCGGGGTCTTCCAGCAAGTCCAGCATTTGAGCCAGCGGCCAGCGCACCTGCGGCAGCGGTTCGGGCTCGTCACCCGGCAATGATTCCGGATAGAGATCTTCTGCCACCACGATATTCATTTTGCTGGAGAAGTACGACGGCGCCATCCCGAGTTTCTTCAGAAACGTCAGGTTATTGGCACCAAATCCCACTTCCTCTTTCAGCTCGCGGTTAGCGGCTTCAAACACGCTTTCACCGGCATCGATGAGTCCTTTCGAAAATCCAAGCTCATACGATTCCGTTCCCACGGCGTACTCGCGGATCAGAATAAGATGGTCGTCAACAATGGGGACTATCATCACCGCTTCACGCGTGGAAGGACGCATCCGTTCATACACGCGGCGCTCGCCGTTGCTGAATTCCAGGTCCACGCTTTCCACACTAAACAGTCGCGAACGGGCAACCGTTTCAACTTTATGGATGGTGGGTTTTGTTAAGGGTTTATCCATGGTGACCTGTGTTTGCTGTGATAACAGGGTAATTGTGCGACATGCCGCACAGTTTACGCAATTCCCGACGTCACATATTTACATTTTCGTAACTTTCAGCATGAGTCTCTTTTTTAAAGAAAATGTCAAGACCTTGCAATGGATTTGAGAATTTGCTGATATTCGCTTGCGTTGACCTCTGATATGCTCAAAAGTTGCGTCAGAACGTAATAAATCTTTCAAGTTCTGGGTGATACGTGCCGATAGCTAACTACGGGCTCACGTTCTGTGTTAATGGGCAACCGACGAAACCTGTAAGAATAAGTATGATGGGAAAAGCATGGGCACCTTTTTGATTCTTTTCGCTGCTATGCTGGCCTGCGCATTGCTTGCAGGGTGGTTTTATCGACAGCGTTCGCAACACCGGCGTCTTCCCCGGCTGCATGCGTTTACTGGCGCGACGACGCGTAAGCTGTCCAGCGAAGAACGCAGTGCCGTCGAAAGTTATGTCGAGGGCCTAAGCCGTACGCTGGAAGTTCCCGCATCCGGTGCCACCGTGGCGCCGTCCGCGCTGACGCTTAACGCCCAGAGCACCACCGTCTATATCGTCACCCAGTCGATCACCCGCTACGGCATCACCACCGAAGATCCGAACAAGTGGCGCTATTTCCTCGACTCCATTGAAATCCATCTGCCGCCTTTTTGGGAGCAGTACATCAATGACGAGAACGAAGTCGAACTGATCCACACGGATTCCCTGCCGCTGGTCATTTCCCTTAACGGTCATACGCTGCGCGACCATAAGCAGGAAGCGCGAGGCTACGCGCTGGAGCAAGTGCCGTCGACCCAGGCGTCCATTCGCGGGGAAGAAAGCGAGCAGATTGAACTGCTGAACATTCGCCAGGAAAGCCACGAAGAATATGCCCTGAGTCGCCCGGACGGCCTGCGTGAAGCGCTGCTGATTGTCGGCTCATTCCTGCTGTTTTTCTGCGCGTTGATGGTGCCGGAAGTGTTTGTCCCCTGGGTGACCGGCGGCGCGATTTTGCTGCTGGCATTTGGCCTGTGGGGCCTGTTTGCTCCCCCGTCGAAAACCGCACTGCGTGAAATTCACTGCCTGAGAGGCACGCCGAAACGCTGGGGCCTATTCGGTGAAAACGACCAGGAACACATCAACAACATTTCGCTCGGCATTATCGATCTGATTTACCCACGCCACTGGCAGCCGTTTATCGCGCAGGACCTCGGCCAGCAAACCGATATCGACATTTACCTCGACCGCCACGTCGTGCGCCAGGGTCGCTTTTTATCGCTGCATAATGAAGTAAAGCACTTCCCGCTCCAGCACTGGCTGCGCAGCGCCATTATTGCCGGTGGCGCGCTGCTGATTGTGGTGATGCTGTGGATGAGCGTCCCGCTCGGCATGCCATTTAAGTTCACCCTTTCATGGCTGAAAGGTGCGCAAACCATTGAGGCCACCACCGTTAACCAGCTAGACCAGGCTGGCGTACGCGTCGGCGATACGCTGCATATTGCCGGCACTGGTATGTGCAATATCCATTCGCAGGGCACGTGGACCGCGCAAGATAACTCGCCGTTTATGCCTTTCGACTGCTCGCAAATTATCTGGAATGACGCTCCACCGCTGCCGCTGCCGGAATCCGATATCGTCACCAAAGCTACCGCGCTGATTCAGGCGGTAAATCGCCAGCTGCATCCCAGCCCGGATGACAGCTCTCGCGTCAGCCCGGCGTTGCGCTCGGCCATTCAGAAATCCGGGATGGTGTTGTTAGATGACTTCGCCGATATCGTGCTGAAAACACAAGATTTGTGCTCTGCCGAAGACGACTGTGCACGCCTGAAGAATGCGTTGGTCAACCTCGGTAATACCCGCGACTGGGAAACCCTGACCAAGCGGGCCAGCGCCGGTAAACTGGATGGCGTCAACGTGTTGTTGCGCCCGGTCAGCGCAGAATCACTGGATAACCTGGTCACGACCTCAACCGCACCGTTTGTGATGCGTGAAACCTCCCGTGCGGCGCAGGCCTTAAACAGCCCGGCTCCGGGTGGTTTCCTGATCGCCAGCGATGAAGGCAGCGACCTGGTATCGCAACCGTGGCCGTCGGTCAGCCTGTACGACTACCCGGCGCACGAGCAGTGGGCCGAGTTCCAGCGCCTCGCCGGGATGCTGATGCACACGCCGTTCACCGCCGAAGGGATTGTCACCAACCTCTACACCGACGCCAATGGCACCAAGCACATTAACCTGCACCGTATGCCGGACAGCTCCGGCCTGTGGCGCTACGTCAGCATTACGCTGCTGATGCTGGCGATGTTGGCGTGCTTTGTCTGGAACGGGATTCAGGCCATTCGCCGTTACCATCGCCACGGCATGCGCATGGCGGAAATTCATAAATATTACGAAAGCAGCCTAAACCCCGTGCTGCTGACCTCACCTGATCTGCTGCATCAGGATCCCACAGACAGCTAAACCGCCCTGCTCCCGCTCGCGCGACCGGTGTGATAACCTGTCGCGCATTCTTCCGGCTGGAGACGCAACATGCATTTTGACATCGACTGGCACGAGGTCGACACCGTTCTGCTGGATATGGACGGCACGCTTCTCGATCTCGCATTCGACAACTATTTCTGGCAACAGCTGGTCCCGGAAACCTACGGGGCGCAAAACGGCATAAGCGCGCAGGAAGCGCGGGAACGCATCAGCCAGGAATATCACGCCGTGCAACATACGCTAAACTGGTACTGTCTGGATTACTGGAGCGAACGCCTGGGGCTGGATATCTGCGCCATGACGACCGCGCAAGGCCCGCATGCCGTGCTACGTGAAGACACCGTGCCGTTCCTGGATGCTTTGAAAGCCAGCGGCAAGCGCCGCATTTTGCTAACCAACGCGCATCCGCATAACCTGGCAGTGAAGCTGGAACATACCGGTCTGGCGTCACACCTTGATTTATTACTTTCCACCCACACATTTGGTTATCCGAAAGAAGATCAGCGTTTGTGGCAGGCTGTTGCCGAAGAAACCACTCTGGATGCGCATAAGACGCTGTTCATTGACGACAGCGAGCCCATCCTCGATGCCGCCGCATTATTCGGTATTCGTTACTGCCTGGGCGTCACCAACCCCGACTCCGGCATTGCGGAAAAGCAGTATCAGCGTCATCCGGCATTGAATGATTATCGTCGCCTGATCCCCGGGATCCGGTGAAGGAGAAGCCATGAAAGAGAAACCCACCGAAGCCGCCGTCCGGCTGGATAAGTGGCTCTGGGCGGCCCGCTTCTACAAAACCCGCGCCGTTGCGCGTGAAATGGTAGAGGGCGGTAAAGTGCATTACAACGGCCAGCGCAGCAAACCCAGTAAAGTGGTGGAGATGAACGCCATGCTGACGCTGCGTCAGGGCAACGATGAACGGACGGTGATGATTAAAGGCATCACCGAGCAGCGACGCCCGGCCACCGAAGCCACGCTGCTGTACGAAGAAACTGCCGAAAGTATCGAAAAACGGGAAAAAATGGCCGTGGCCCGCAAGCTCAACGCGCTGACCATGCCGCACCCGGACCGTCGCCCTGATAAAAAAGAGCGCCGCGACCTGATGAGATTTAAACATGGGAACAGTGAGTAGCCGTTCCCTTAAGAGAGAAAATGATGATTCAACACGATCAATTACACCGCTATCTGTTTGAAAACGTGGCCGTCCGCGGCGAACTGGTCACCGTCTCCGAAACGCTGGAGCAGGTCCTCACCAACCACAGCTATCCGCAGCCGGTAAAAAACGTGCTGGCCGAGCTGCTGGTGGCAACCAGTTTGCTGACCGCGACGCTGAAGTTTGCCGGTGACATCACCGTGCAGCTGCAGGGTGATGGTCCAATGTCGCTGGCGGTGATTAACGGCAACAACAATCAACAGCTGCGCGGTGTGGCACGTGTTCAGGGCGATATCCCAGAAAACGCGGATCTGAAAACGCTGGTCGGTAATGGTTATCTGGTTATCACCATTGCGCCGGAAGAAGGCGAGCGCTATCAGGGCGTGGTCGGTCTGGAAGGCGATACGCTGGCGGCGTGTCTGGAAGACTACTTCCTGCGCTCCGAGCAGCTGCCGACGCGTCTGATCATTCGTACCGGTGAACACGACGGCAAAATGGCGGCAGGCGGTATTCTGCTGCAGGTGATGCCAGCACAAAACGCACAGACTACCGATTTCGAGCATCTGGCGACGCTGACCGACACCATCAAAGCGGAAGAGCTGTTTGGCCTGCCAGCGAACGATGTGCTGTGGCGTCTGTATCACGAAGAAGAAGTGACGGTTTACGAACCGCAAACGGTCGAATTCAAGTGCACCTGTTCCCGTGAGCGCTGCGCCGATGCGCTGAGAACACTGCCGGATGAAGAAGTTGACAGCATTCTGGCCGATGACGGTGAAATCGATATGAACTGCGATTACTGCGGCAGCCATTACGTGTTCAACTCGATGGACATTGCTGAGATCCGCAACAACGCCTCTCCGGCAGACCCGCAGGTTCATTGATGTAGTCATTGCTTTTCCCCTCACCCCGAACCCTCTCCCCAAAGGGGCGAGGGGGAAAGTAGCTGTCCCCTCGCCCCTTTTGCAAAGAATGGGGTGAGGAGCCTTCGCGAAGTGAATCGATTTTTTCTGTAACTCTTCCGTAACTTTCTTTCAGGAATGCGATTACATTCACATTCCACCAGTTCATTAAACCATTTATTAACGGTTTAGGAACATTTCCCCCCACTCAAAAACGTTTCCTGCCATAATCTGTCTCGCCTCGTGACAGGAGTCACCGTGTTTTCCGTTAGTTTGACGAGAGTCCGGATACGCAATTCTATGAGCCTGGTCGCGGTCAATAACCCTCAAACAACCCTACAATCATTGGCAGTACATATTGGCTAAGGAGCAGTGACATGCGTGTTAAAGGTATAACCCCGCAGGATCTCAAGGCTTATGGAATCAACGACGTCCAGGATATCGTCTACAACCCTGATTACGACACGTTATTTGAGGAAGAGCTCAACCCCAATCTGCAAGGGTACGAGCGTGGCGTTCTGACGAATCTCGGTGCTATCGCCGTCGATACCGGCATCTTTACCGGTCGTTCGCCGAAAGATAAATACATTGTCCGTGATGACACTACCCGCGATACCGTGTGGTGGGCTGATAAAGGCAAAGGCAAGAACGACAACAAACCGCTCTCCCCGGAAACCTGGCAGCAACTCAAAGGACTCGTCACCCAACAACTTTCTGGTAAGCGCCTGTTTATTATTGATGCTTACTGTGGCGCTAACGCCGACACCCGCCTGTGCGTGCGCTTTATCACCGAAGTGGCCTGGCAGGCGCACTTTGTGAAAAACATGTTTATCCGCCCAACGGAGGATGAACTGGCGACTTTCAAGCCCGATTTCGTGGTGATGAACGGCGCGAAATGCACCAACCCTAACTGGCAAGAACAGGGTCTTAACTCCGAAAACTTCGTGGCGTTCAACCTGACCGAACGCGTGCAGCTGATTGGCGGCACCTGGTACGGCGGGGAAATGAAGAAAGGGATGTTCTCGATCATGAACTACCTGCTGCCGCTGAAGGGCATTGCCTCGATGCACTGTTCAGCGAACGTCGGCGAAAAAGGCGATGTGGCGGTGTTCTTTGGCCTGTCCGGCACCGGAAAAACCACCCTTTCCACCGATCCGAAACGCCGCCTGATTGGCGATGACGAACACGGCTGGGACGACGACGGCGTGTTTAACTTTGAAGGCGGCTGCTACGCGAAAACCATTCGCCTGTCAGAAGAAGCTGAGCCGGATATCTATCACGCTATTCGCCGCGACGCGCTGCTGGAAAACGTCAGTGTGCTGGCCGACGGCACCATCGATTTCAACGATGCATCGAAAACCGAAAACACCCGCGTCTCTTACCCGATTTACCACATCGACAATATTGTAAAACCGGTGTCGAAAGCGGGCCATGCGACAAAAGTTATCTTCCTGACCGCTGATGCCTTCGGCGTGCTGCCGCCGGTTTCTCGCCTGACGGCTAACCAGACGCAGTATCACTTCCTGTCTGGCTTTACCGCCAAACTGGCGGGTACCGAGCGCGGCGTGACCGAGCCAACGCCAACCTTCTCCGCCTGCTTTGGCGCCGCATTCCTGTCGCTGCACCCGACGCAGTACGCCGAAGTGCTGGTGAAGCGTATGCAGGCCTCCGGCGCGCAGGCATATCTGGTGAATACCGGCTGGAACGGCACCGGCAAACGTATTTCGATTAAAGATACGCGTGCGATTATCGACGCCATTCTCGACGGCACGCTGGATGACGCGGAAACCTTCACGCTACCGATGTTCAACCTGCAGATCCCAACCGAACTGCCGGGTGTGGATACGCATATTCTGGATCCGCGTAATACCTACGCGTCACCCGAACAGTGGCAGGAAAAAGCCAAAGCGCTGGCGAACCTGTTCGTGGAAAACTTCGAGAAATACACCGACACCCCTGCGGGTGCAGCACTGGTTGAGGCAGGCCCGAGGTAAAAGCAAACGGCAATCCGAAGATTGCCGTTTTAATGTCTGCTCCCTCTCCCTAACCCTCTCCCATAGGGAGAGGGAACTGTCCGGTCTGTTTTTCTCCCTCTCCCCGTGGGAGAGGGCGGGGAGAGGGGCCTCAGGCCACTTAGCCTTCTTTAGTCCCAGACGTTCGCACGACCGGCACCGGCAGCCACGCCCTAATCAACAATCCGCCCTTCTCACTGGTATCAATCTCCAGCAAGCCGTTATGGTTGTCGATGATGCGCTGCACGATGGCCAGACCCAGCCCGGTGCCACTGGTGCTGCGCGCACTGTCGCCACGCACAAACGGCTGGAACAGGTGTTTACGCTGTTCAGGCTTAATGCCAGGGCCGTCATCTTCCACCTGGAACCAGACGCGGTTTGGCTCGCTGCCACTGCTGACTTTGATCCAACCATTTCCGTAACGCGCGGCGTTCACCACCATATTGGCCAGCGCACGTTTGATTGACAGCGGGTGCATTCGAACCGGGATTTCTCCGGCCTGGATGTCCGTTTCAATCTCACGCTCATAGCCGCTTTCCGCCGCCACGACTTCACCAAGCACAGAGTTCAGGTCGCCGAGTTCCATCGGCATCTCCTGACCGGTACGCAGGTAATCGATGAACTGCTCAATGATGGCGTTACACTCTTCGATATCCTTGTTGATGGATTCGGCAAGGTATCCGTCTTCTTCGCCCATCATTTCCGTCGCCAGACGAATACGCGTCAGCGGCGTACGTAAATCGTGACTCACACCTGCCATCAACAGCGTACGGTCGTCAGCGAGCTGCTTCACACCTGCCGCCATATGGTTAAAGGCACGGGTGACGGATCGCACTTCTGACGCGCCATACTCGCGCAGCGGCGGCGGAATGATCCCTTTACCGACCTGTAGGGCGGCATGTTCAAGATCGACTAAGGGTCGGTTTTGAATACGGATAAACAACCAGGCACCGCCTATCGCCAGCAACATTATCGCCAGGGTATAGCGGAACAGCGGCGAGAAGTCGCCCTGATGGATTTCAGTCAGCGGCACGCGCACCCAAATGTTGGGCGACAGCCACGTTTTCAGCCACACAACCGGCGAGCTTTTGTTGACCTCAACGCGAACTTCCGTCGGTCCACCCAACTGCTGCGCCATCTGCTGACTTAAGAATTCATAATGCTGCGCCCAACGTAGCCCGGCATCTTCCGCCGCTTCATCGGAATAAAGCGAAATGCCAAGCTCACGGTAAATCTCACGTCGAAATGCCGGAGGCACCACCAGTTGGGTGCCATCCTCAAGCTGCAGTTTATCGGTCATCAGCATACGGACTTCGTAGGCCAGTACCTTATTGAACTGCTGAAGGCTCGGCAAAATCGCGAAGTTCAGGACCACAAGATAAGTCGTCACCAGGCTGACGAACAGCAAGGTGACGATGAGAAGCAGCGTGCGGGCAAATGAACTTCGTGGTGAGAAGCGCATTCGCCTCATGCTTTAGAACCGTCCGGCACAAACACGTAGCCCAGGCCCCACACGGTCTGAATGTAGCGCGGATGCGCGGGATCTTCTTCCACCATACGACGCAGACGGGAGATCTGCACGTCGATGGAACGTTCCATCGCAGAATATTCACGGCCACGCGCCAGGTTCATCAGCTTGTCACGGGACAGCGGCTCACGCGGGTGGCTCACCAGCGCTTTGAGTACCGCAAATTCACCGCTGGTCAGTGGCATAGGCTCGTCTTCGCGGAACATTTCGCGCGTACCGAGGTTCAGCTTGAACTTACCGAATGCGATAACGGCTTCTTCCTGCGACGGTGCGCCTGGCAGTTCGTTCGCCTGACGACGCAGCACGGCACGGATACGGGCCAGCAACTCACGCGGGTTGAAGGGTTTTGGAATGTAGTCGTCGGCACCAATTTCCAGGCCCACGATACGGTCAACTTCTTCGCCTTTCGCCGTCACCATGATAATTGGCATCGGGTTACTTTGGCTGCGCAGGCGACGACAAATAGAGAGACCGTCTTCGCCAGGAAGCATTAAATCCAGCACCATCAGGTGGAAGGATTCACGGGTCAGCAGGCGATCCATCTGTTCGGCGTTGGCGACGCTTCGAACCTGGAAGCCTTGCTCCGTCAGATAACGCTCAAGAAGCGCACGCAGGCGCATGTCGTCATCCACAACAAGAATCTTATAATTCTCTTGCATTGTTTTTACTCCCAGAAGGTTCGTAACAATTATGAGTACGTATTCTCAAAAAAGCGTACGCCAGGCTCCAGCTAAATCTGGTATAAATTCTAGCCGAAATTGTTACAAAGCATATTTTACAGCAGCTTATCTGTACAATTCATCACAGAAAACTATTTTTTAACCAATTGACGTATTCTATGAGGCAAAATGTGCGCAAGCACAAGTAGTCACAAGGTAGCACCACAATGAAAACGCCGCTAATCACCCGTGAAGGGTATGAGAAGTTGAAGAAAGAGCTGGATTACCTCTGGCGCGAAGACCGCCCAGAGGTAACGAAAAAAGTCACTTGGGCCGCAAGTCTCGGAGATCGCAGCGAAAACGCCGATTATCAGTACAACAAAAAGCGTCTGCGTGAAATCGATCGCCGGGTTCGCTATCTGACTAAATGTCTCGAAAATCTAAAAATTGTCGATTACTCCCCGCAGCAGGAAGGCAAAGTCTTCTTCGGCGCCTGGGTGGAAATCGAAAATGACGATGGCGACACAAAGCGCTTCCGCATTGTCGGCTATGACGAAATATTCGGCCGCAAAGATTACATCTCCATCGATTCGCCGATGGCCCGCGCGCTGCTGAAAAAAGAAGTTGGCGACCTCGCCATTGTGCAGACGCCGGCAGGTGACGCCAGTTGGTACGTCAATGAGATCGAGTACGTCAAATAACGCACCTGGAACACTCCGATTGCGGAGGGGTCCGGCTGGCATTTTGGCTGACCAATCCGTATAACTATCCCCTGTTTTTCGATCCTACAGATGAAATATAGCCATGATGAATGATTCGCTCTGCCGCATTATTGCGGGTGAACTTCAGGCCAGAAACGAACAGGTTGTTGCTGCCGTTCGTCTGCTTGATGAAGGGAACACCGTGCCGTTTATTGCACGTTATCGTAAGGAAGTCACCGGCGGTCTGGATGACACCCAGCTGCGTAACCTGGAAACGCGTCTTGGCTATTTGCGTGAGCTGGAAGAACGCCGCCAGTCGATCCTTAAGTCCATCAACGATCAGGGCAAACTGAGCGACGAGCTGGCGAAAGCCATCAACGGCACGCTGAGCAAAACCGAGCTCGAAGATTTGTACCTGCCGTATAAGCCGAAGCGCCGTACCCGCGGGCAAATCGCGATTGAAGCAGGCCTCGAGCCGCTGGCCGATTTGCTGTGGAACGAGCCGTCGCACGTCCCGGAAGACGAAGCCGCGAAATACATCAACGCCGATAACGGCGTGGCCGACACCAAAGCGGCCCTTGATGGCGCGCGCTATATCCTGATGGAACGTTTCGCCGAAGACGCCCAGTTGCTGGCAAAAGTGCGTAACTATCTGTGGAAAAATGCCCATCTGGTTGCCGTTGTAGTCAGTGGCAAAGAGGAAGAAGGCGCGAAATTCCGCGACTACTTCGATCACCACGAACCGATTGCTACCGCACCGTCTCATCGCGCGCTGGCGATGTTCCGTGGCCGCAACGAAGGCATTTTGCAACTCTCCCTGAACCCCGATCCGCAGTTCGACGAGCCGCCAAAAGAGAGCCATTGCGAACAAATCATCATCGACCATCTCAATCTGCGTCTGAATAACGCCCCGGCAGACAGCTGGCGTAAAGGTGTGGTGAGCTGGACGTGGCGCATCAAAGTGCTGATGCACCTTGAAACCGAACTGATGGGCACCGTACGCGAACGTGCGGAAGACGAAGCCATTAACGTCTTCGCCCGCAACCTGCACGATCTGCTGATGGCCGCTCCGGCGGGCCTGCGTGCGACCATGGGTCTCGATCCGGGTCTGCGTACCGGCGTGAAAGTGGCGGTGGTTGACGGCACGGGCAAACTGGTCGCGACCGACACCATTTACCCACACACCGGTCAGGCGGCGAAATCGGCGGTTGCCGTGGCAGCGCTGTGCGAAAAGCACAACGTCGAACTGGTGGCGATCGGCAACGGGACCGCCTCGCGCGAAACCGAACGTTTCTTCCTCGACGTGCAGAAGCAGTTCCCGAAAGTGACGGCGGAAAAAGTGATCGTCAGCGAAGCCGGAGCATCGGTGTATTCCGCCTCTGAACTGGCTGCGCTTGAGTTCCCGGATCTCGACGTCTCTATTCGTGGCGCGGTGTCTATCGCCCGTCGCTTGCAGGATCCGCTGGCGGAGCTGGTGAAAATCGACCCGAAATCTATCGGTGTGGGCCAGTACCAGCATGACGTCAGCCAGAGCCAGCTGGCGCGCAAACTCGACGCGGTCGTGGAAGACTGTGTGAACGCCGTCGGCGTTGACCTCAATACCGCCTCCGTTCCGCTGCTAACCCGCGTCGCGGGCCTGACGCGCATGATGGCGCAGAACATCGTGACCTGGCGTGATGAGAACGGTCAGTTCCAGAACCGTCAACAGCTGCTCAAAGTGAGCCGTCTGGGGCCAAAAGCCTTCGAACAGTGCGCAGGCTTCCTGCGTATCAACCACGGCGACAACCCGCTCGATGCCTCAACCGTTCACCCGGAAGCGTATCCTGTCGTGGAACGCATTCTGGCGGTGACCCAGCAGGCGCTGAAAGATTTGATGGGCAACAGCAGCGAACTGCGTAACGTGAAAGCGGTCGATTTCACCGATGAACGTTTTGGTCTGCCGACGGTAACCGACATCATCAAAGAGCTGGAAAAACCGGGCCGCGACCCACGCCCTGAGTTCAAAACGGCGAAGTTTGCCGACGGCGTGGAAACCATGAACGACCTGCTGCCAGGCATGGTGCTGGAAGGCGCGGTGACCAACGTGACCAACTTTGGCGCGTTCGTGGATATCGGCGTGCATCAGGACGGTCTGGTCCACATCTCATCTCTTGCCGATAAGTTCGTCGATGATCCACACACCGTGGTGAAAGCGGGCGACATCGTGAAGGTCAAGGTGCTGGAAGTGGATATGCAGCGCAAGCGTATCGCGCTGACCATGCGTCTGGATGAGCAGCCTGGCGACACCAACAGCCGTCGTGGCGGCGGTGGCGGTCGCGAGCAGAATGCGCGCCCGGCAGCCAAAGCGGCAAAACCGCGCGGACGTGAAGCCACGCCAGCCGGAAATAGCGCCATGATGGATGCGCTGGCCGCGGCGATGAAGAAAAAATAAGTCTTGCCCATCAGGCCCGTTTATTTATAAGCGGGCCTGATGTATTGCGACATTATTCAGACACGCTTTTTTACCTTTCATTAATTCTGCGTATTATTATTTTCACTCTGATAACAACTCTGCTTTTTCGCAAACATCCTTTCCCACAATAAATATTGCGCCACGTCAAATTCACGCCAATTATTCGTCAAATGAACATCCGTTCACATTTTATTGATTGAAGACGGAAACCATTCTCATTATCATCGTTACTGTTGATATTTTATCCTTTCCTGTTGGCACCATCCTTGGTTTCGTACGCCGTTGCGCGCGTATGAAGGGATTTTCAATTAGCGATTCAAGCAGGTCTTATGCAATTCACTCCTGACAGTACGTGGAAGATAACCGGATTCTCACGCGAAATTAGCCCGGCTTATCGGCAGAAATTACTTTCTCTTGGCATGTTGCCTGGCTCCTCTTTTCACGTCGTGCGCGTCGCGCCACTTGGCGATCCGGTTCATATTGAAACCCGTCGCGTCAGTCTGGTATTACGCAAGAAAGACCTGGCGTTAATTGAAATCGAAGCGCTCACCCGTTAATTCCTGCCAGACACAGCGAGTCCAGTAAAATGACGAAATTAACCATTGGCTTAATTGGTAATCCGAATTCAGGGAAGACAACCTTATTTAATCAGTTGACCGGGGCGCGTCAGCGCGTGGGCAACTGGTCCGGCGTAACGGTTGAGCGTAAAGAAGGCCAGTTCACCACTACCGATAATCAGGTGACACTGGTTGACCTGCCAGGCACCTATTCGCTGACCACCATCTCTTCGCAAACATCGCTCGATGAGCAGATTGCCTGCCACTATATTCTGAGCGGTGACGCTGACCTGCTGATCAACGTGGTCGATGCGTCCAACCTTGAGCGCAACCTGTATCTGACGCTGCAATTACTGGAGCTCGGCATTCCGTGCGTAGTGGCGCTGAACATGCTGGATATCGCTGAGAAGCAGCAAATCCGCATCGAAGTCGACGCGCTGGCAAAACGCCTTGGCTGCCCGGTTATCCCGCTGGTATCTACCCGCGGACGCGGCATCGAAGCGCTGAAAATGTCCATCGACCGCCATCAGGCCAATGACGATTTAGAGCTGGTGCATTACGCGCAGCCATTGCTGCGTGAAGCCGACTCACTCGCACAGGTGATGCCAAAAGAGATGCCGCTGAAACAGCGGCGTTGGCTGGGTCTGCAAATGCTCGAGGGCGATATTTACAGCCTCGGCTTTGCCGGAGAACGCGCTCAACAGCAGCTCGAGCCCACCGTACAGCGCCTGCAAACAGAAATGGACGACCCGGCCCTGCATATCGCCGATGCGCGCTACCAATCCATCGCCGCCGTCTGCGATGTGGTAAGTAACACCCTGACCGCCGAACCGAGCCGTTTCACCGCCGCGGTGGACCGGATTATCCTCAACCGTTTCCTCGGTCTGCCAGTGTTCCTGTTCGTGATGTACCTGATGTTCCTGCTGGCGATAAACATCGGCGGCGCGCTTCAGCCGATTTTCGATGCCGGTTCAGTGGCTATCTTTATTCACGGTATTCAGTGGATTGGCGCTACCCTGCACTTCCCTGAATGGCTGACCATTTTCCTCGCGCAGGGGATTGGCGGCGGGATCAACACCGTTCTGCCACTGGTGCCGCAGATTGGGATGATGTACCTGTTCCTCTCATTCCTCGAAGATTCCGGTTATATGGCCCGCGCGGCGTTTGTGATGGACCGCCTGATGCAGTCCCTCGGGCTGCCGGGTAAATCGTTCGTACCGCTGATTGTCGGTTTCGGCTGCAACGTGCCGTCGGTGATGGGCGCGCGTACGCTGGATGCGCCGCGTGAACGCCTGATGACCATCATGATGGCGCCGTTTATGTCCTGTGGTGCCCGTCTGGCGATTTTCGCCGTCTTCGCCGCAGCCTTCTTCGGTCAGGAAGGCGCGCTGGCAGTGTTCTCGTTGTACGTGCTCGGCATCGTGATGGCTGTCCTCACCGGCCTGATGCTCAAACACACCATCATGCGTGGCGAAGCGTCACCGTTCGTGATGGAGCTGCCGGTGTACCACGTGCCGCACCTGAAAAGCTTAATAATCCAGACCTGGCAGCGCCTGAAAGGCTTCGTTCTGCGTGCCGGTAAAGTCATTGTGATCGTCAGTATTTTCCTCAGTGCGCTGAACAGCTTCACGCTGAGCGGCCAGGCAGCGGACAACATCAACGATTCGGCGCTGGCTTCCGTCAGCCGCGTAATCACCCCGCTGTTCAAACCGATTGGCGTGCACGAAGACAACTGGCAGGCCACCGTGGGGCTGTTTACCGGTGCGATGGCAAAAGAAGTGGTGGTCGGTACGCTGAACACGCTCTACACCGCAGAAAATATCCAACAGGAAGCCTTCAACCCAGCCGATTTTAATTTGCTGGATGAACTGGGTGCCGCCGCTGGGGAAACCTGGCAGAGCCTGAAAGATACTTTCAGCCTGAGCGTGCTGGCCAACCCGATCGAAGCCAGTAAAGGCGACGGTGAAATGGCCACCGGCGCGATGGGCGTGATGAGCAGCAAATTCGGCAGCGCGGCCGCCGCCTACAGCTACCTGATTTTCGTCCTGCTCTATATCCCGTGCATCTCAGTGATGGGGGCTATCGCCCGCGAATCTAGCCGCGGCTGGATGGGCTTCTCAGTACTGTGGGGGCTGAATATCGCCTACTCGCTGTCAACGCTGTTCTATCAGGTTGCCAGCTACAGCCAGCACCCGCGCTACAGCCTGACCTGCATTCTGTCCGTCGTCCTGTTTAACGTCGTGGTATTGGGCCTGTTACGCCGCGCCCGCAGCCGGGTTAACGTCAATCTGCTGGCCACCAAGAAAACTGTCGACAGCTGTTGCAGCAGCCCAGCGGGCGACTGTCATTAAGGACGCATCATGGCATCGATGATTGAACTGCGAAACATGCTGGCGCTGCAAGGTCGAATGGACGCTCAGCAATTGAGTCGGGCGTTGCATACGTCGCAGCCGATGGTTGATGCGATGTTGATGCGGCTGGAAGCGATGGGCAAGGCGAAACGCATTGCGGAAGAACCGTCGGATTGTCTGAGTGGAAGCTGTAAGCGTTGCCCGGAAGGCAAAGCCTGTTTGCGAGAATGGTGGGTTTTGCAGTAACGACGTATTGATGCATCCAATGAAGAAGCGGGCCAGTGGCCCGCTTCTTACTTATTTGTAGATATCCGCATTCGCGTGAACGGTTTTCTCGTTCTTCTGCCCTGCGATCACCACGAAGTAAGTTGCGCCTTTTTCATCGGCTTTTTTCGACAGATCCTGTTTCGCATCCATTGGCGAGGTGGTGCGCGAGGTGGTCACCGTACCAATCTTGGTGAGGTTCATTTTTGCCACGTCCTCTTTCTGAATTTCTTTGGCCGCAAACGCGCCGAAAGACAGAGAACCCAATACCAATGCCGTAACCATACCCGTAACATATTTCATAGCCGTACTCTCCTTAGGACCATTTTATGTGGGCACTGCGCGCGTAAAGGCAATGCGCTGACGCAGCGACCTTATAAGTATTGTCGCTGAAATAAATTTCGCCAGTTTGCCTTAAAAATCAGACTATCACCTGCTTAAGTGCCACCAGCTGCTGACAAAACTCCGCCGGATGGGAGATGAACGGGGCATGCGCCGCTTTGCTGAAAACGTGTGACTGGCTGTTCGGCCAACGCGCATCCAGCAGGGGAACCACCTTCCGCGGCACCAGCCCGTCGAGGTGGCCATAAAGCCGCAGGAATGGCATCGCAAGCGAAGCGAGCGGCTCGCGTAAATCCGCCGTTTTGAGAATTTCCAGCCCGCCGTTAAGCACGTCAGTCGTCGGCATTGGCAATGCCAGCACCGTGCTTTTCAGTCGACGTGCATCCTGACGTGCGCTCTCGGTGCCGAGCGTCTGCAATGCAAGGAAACGCTCCACCGTGCGCTGAAAATCTTCGCTCAACTGCTGCTGGAAACCGGACAACACGTCAGGCTTGATGCCCGGCCAGTCGGCCTGCGCGGAAAAACACGGCGATGACGCGACGGTTACCAGCGCCTGCACGCGTTCCGGGGCGGTCAGCGCCGCCAAGCTTGCGACTAACCCACCCAGACTCCAACCGAGCCAAATCGCTTTTTCCGGCGCTTTCGTTAGTACCTGACGGGTCATCTCTTCCAGCGAAAGTGCGCCGAAATCAGTGCTGCGCCCGAAGCCCGGCAGGTCCACCAAGTGAAGCGTGAATTGCGAGCTCAGTTCCGGCGTAATGCAATCCCAGACTTCCGCGTTCAGTCCCCATCCGTGCAGCAGCACAAGATGACAATTTCCTTCGCCTTTGGTTTGCCACCAGATGTCATTCATCAGTTATTGTTCTCATTCTTCGAATTGGGAGGGGAATGATGCTAACAGCCCACGGCTTGTGCTGGCTATGCCAAATGCCGCTGGCGTTGGCCCATTGGGGCGTGTGCTCGCGCTGCGCCCGTGCCGTGCGTTCGCGCTTGCCCGTTTGTCCACGCTGCGGTTTGCCTGCCGCTGGCGGGCTGACAGACTGCGGCCGCTGCCTGCAAAAAGCCCCGCCATGGCAAAGCCTGGTCGCGGTGAATGACTACGGGCCGCCGCTTTCAACGCTGGTGAAAACGTGGAAGTTCAACGCCAGGCCGGAGCTGGCCCGCGTGCTGGCACGACTTCTGCTTCTGCGTCTGCAACAGTGCATCGGGCGGCAAAAACCGGACCAGCTGATCGCGGTTCCGCTCTGGCAACGCCGCCACTGGCGACGCGGATACAATCAGGCCGATTTACTCTGTCGCCCGCTCTCCCGCTGGCTGAGGATTGGCTATCAGCCCGAGGCGATTCATCGCGTCAGGCCAACGGCCACGCAGCATCAGCTTTCTGCGCGATTGCGTAAACAGAACCTGAAAAACGCGTTTCATCTTGAATTTCCGGTGCAAGGACTCCATATCGCCCTTGTGGACGATGTCGTCACGACCGGCAGTACCGTGGCCGAACTTTCCCGCCTGCTTTTGCAAAACGGCGCCGCGTCAGTTCAGGTATGGTGCCTGTGTCGCACCTTGTAGACCCTTTGTGATGGGCGTATTATAACCGACTAAAGTAGTCAACTATTAGGCCAAAGCTATGATCCGTATTTCCGATACTGCACAAGCGCACTTTGCCAAACTGCTGGCAAATCAGGAAGAAGGGACACAAATTCGCGTATTTGTGATTAACCCAGGCACCCCGAATGCTGAATGTGGTGTTTCTTATTGCCCGCCGGATGCGGTGGAAGCCAGTGACACTGCCCTCAAATTTGACCTGCTGACCGCGTATGTCGATGAGCTGAGCGCGCCATATCTGGACGATGCGGACATCGACTTCGTGACCGACCAGTTAGGTTCCCAGCTGACGCTGAAAGCACCGAACGCCAAAATGCGTAAAGTGTCTGACGATGCGCCGCTGATGGAGCGCGTAGAGTACATGATTCAGTCGCAGGTTAACCCGCAGCTCGCCGGCCACGGTGGTCGGGTGTCGCTGATGGAAATCACCGATGAAGGTTTCGCCATTCTGCAATTTGGCGGCGGCTGTAACGGTTGTTCGATGGTCGATGTGACGCTGAAAGAAGGGATCGAGAAGCAGCTGCTGAACGAATTCCCAGAGCTGAAAGGCGTTCGTGATTTGACCGAACACCAGCGCGGTGAGCACTCTTACTATTGATTTAGTGCCCTTCACCCCGGCCCTCTCCCCATAGGGGCGAGGGAGAAAACCGATCTATCCCCTCTCCCTTAGGGAGAGGGCTAGGGTGAGGGTAAAAACCTATTTCCCTGCTGCCTTCCTGCGTTTATCCAAATCCTTAATCAGCTTATTCACCGTCTCGTCGGCAAACATCGCTTCAAGAGTGGTGGACAGCTTGCGGCGCCAGTTTTTGTACTGGTAGCTGGTGCCCGGAATATTCACCGGCCCCGCCATATCCAGCCAGTCTTCCGGCTGAAGCCCCAGCAACGCGCTGTTGCTGTCAGCAATGTAACGCTGCATCCCGCGATTCAGGGTGGTCGTCATGTTCATCAATGACGCCTTATGCCCGGCGCGCTTTGGCAGACAGCCATATTTGTGCAGCGCGTCTAACAGCCCCTGCTTCGCCAGCTCGCGGTCCTGATACAGCCCGCGCAAAATCACTTCGTCCGGATACAACCCCAGCGTTTTGCCGAGCGTTAAATCACCACTTTCCCAGTAGCCGCGCAGTGTCGGTAAATCGTGCGTCGTCGCGACCGCCATGGACTGCTCCGGGTACGCTTTCGGCGAGCGGTACGTCTTCTCGTGGTCGCTTTCGAAATAGAGCACTTTGTAGGAATACACGCCGCTTTTGCGCAGTTTCCCGACGATTTCTACCGGCACAGTGCCAAGATCTTCACCGATCACCATGCATTGATGACGTTTACTTTCCAGCGCCAGAATCGACAGCAGATCATCTACCGGATAATGCACGTACGCACCGTGATCTGCCGTTTCACCGTACGGGATCCACCACAGACGCAGAACCGACATGACGTGATCGATGCGCAGCGCGCCGCAGTTCTGCATATTGGCGCGTAGCAAATCGATAAACGGTTCGTAGGCGCGGGCAGCAATGATGTGCGGGTCCATTGGCGGCAGGCCCCAGTTTTGTCCGAGCGGCCCGAGAATATCCGGCGGTGCACCCACAGAAGCTTTCAGGCAATAAAGCTCGCGGTCGCACCAGGTTTCGGACCCGCCTTCCGCCACGCCTACCGCGAGGTCGCGATACAGCCCAATCGGCATGCCATGCGCCTGGCATTCGTTCCAGCAGGCGGCAAATTGGCAGTACGCCAGCCATTGCAGCCACAGGAAGAAATCGACTTCATCGGCGTATTGGGTACAAAACGCCTTCACTTCCGCACTGTCGATGTCCTGATACGCGTCAGGCCAGGCAGGCCAGCCCCAGCGCAGTTCATCTTCTTTGACCTGATACGCATGCAACGCGTCGAATGCCGCCTGCCAGTAAAGACTTTCGCCTTCGTTCAGGGCAAACTGGCGGAACGCCGCCATCTGATCGTCACTGCGCACGGAGAAGCGTTTCCACGCCATGCGCAGCGCGGTAATTTTCAGCGCGGTAACGGTGGAATAATCGACCCACTCAGCATCACGCGCGGATTGCAGCGTCTGTTGTGTGGTCGGCAATGTCCACCACGCCTGCGCCTCTTTGCTGTCACGGAAATCGTCGACCGCATTCACGTCGATATAAATGACGTTCAGCCAGCGGCGCGAAGACGGGCTATACGGGCTGGCGCTTTCCGGGTTCGCCGGGTACAGCGCGTGAATCGGGTTCAGGCCGATAAACGACCCGCCACGACGGGCGATTTCCGGCAGCATGACTTTTAAATCACCAAAATCACCGATCCCCCAGTTGCGCTCGGAACGCAGGGTGTAGAGCTGCACGCAGCTGCCCCACAGTTTTTTGCCCTGCTTCAGCGCCTGCGGCTCATAGCAACGCTCCGGGGCGACAATCACCCGGCAGTGCCAGCGATGCTCACTCTGGGTGAGCGTCAGGGTGTGATACCCCTCCGGCAAACGCGTCGGCAGATTCAGCGCTTTCGCCGCCGTCGCTTTGCCCTGATGCTGCTCGCCCTCTTCGGTGGTCAGCATCCAGTGAAATTCGCCGCTGCCTTCCACCGGCAGCGACATTTTCTTACCGTGGGTAAACACCAGCACGTTAGGAACCGGGGTCACTGCCACTTTCGCGGCCGCAACACCGTGATGCATTGCGTCGAGCAAACGTCGCTTGGTCTCTGCACCAATTGACTGCGGTTTGCCGTGGGCATTGATGTAACTTGGGCTGATGCCCGCCGCCTGCGCGGCATTGTCCAGACGTTTGCTCTCCATTGCGTTCCCTTAACGTTTTGCCTGCCAGATACGGCTCTGATAATCACGGATTGAACGGTCGGAACTGAACATCCCGCAGCGGGCAGAGTTGAGAATCGCCGCGCGCGTCCAGGCTTCCTGATCACGGTACAGCACATCCACCTGTTTCTGCGCGTCAACGTACGCTGCGAAATCAGCCATCACCAGATACGGGTCACCGCCCTGTTTGCCCATGCTGTGCAGCATCTGGTCAAACGCGTGCTTGTCGCCGTCGCTGTATTTACCGCTTTCTAACTCTTTCAGCACCGCATCCAGCACTTTGTCTTTCTTACGCCATTTCAGGGGGTCGTAGCCTTTGGCCTTCAACGCTTTCACTTGTTCGACGGTGTGGCCGAAGATGAAAATGTTGTCGTCGCCAACCTGCTCGGCAATTTCAACGTTCGCGCCGTCGAGCGTGCCGACGGTCAGCGCGCCGTTCAGCGCCAGCTTCATGTTGCCGGTGCCGGATGCCTCTTTGCCCGCGGTAGAAATTTGTTCAGACACATCCGCCGCCGGGATCATCACTTCTGCCGCCGATACGCAGTAGTCCGGCAGGAACACCACTTTGAGCTTGTCGCCGACTTTCGGGTCGTTGTTCACCACATCGGCCACTTTGTTGATCGCAAAAATGATGTTCTTCGCGAGGTAATAACCCGGAGCGGCTTTCGCGCCGAACAGGAACACGCGTGGGACGCGGTCTGCCTGTGGGTTTTCACGGATTTCTTTGTACAGCGCTAAAATGTGCAGCAGGTTCAGGTGCTGACGTTTGTATTCGTGCAGGCGCTTAATCTGAATATCGAAGATCGCCGCCGGATTGATGTCAATCCCGGTGCGGTGCTTCACAAACTCCGCCAGACGCTTTTTGTTGGCGAGCTTGATGTCGCGCCAGGTTTTGCGGAACGTGGCGTCGTCGGCGTATTTTTCCAGGTTGATCAGCTGGTCGAGATCGTTGGCCCACTCTGTCTTCAGATGCTTATCGAACAGCGCCGCCAGCGCCGGGTTGCACTGCTTGATCCAGCGACGTGGCGTAATACCGTTGGTGACGTTGTGGAATTTGTTCGGCCACAGCTGGTGATATTCCGGGAACAGATCTTTCACCACCAAATCGGAGTGCAGCGCCGCGACACCGTTGACCGCAAAGCCGCTCACCACGCACATGTTGGCCATGCGCACCTGCTTGTCGTGTACCACCGCGAGTTTGGCCCACACCGCTGCGTCGCCCAGCCAGGTTTTGTCGACCAGCGTTTTGAAGCGGCTATTAATCTCATTGATGATTTGCATGTGACGCGGCAGCAGTGCTTTCACCAGTTTCTCATCCCAGCACTCGAGCGCTTCCGGCATCAGCGTGTGGTTGGTGTAAGCGAAGGTTTTGCTGGTGATGGCCCAGGCATCGTCCCAGCTCATCTGATGTTCGTCGAGAAGCACACGTAGCAGTTCAGGAATGGCAATCGTCGGGTGCGTGTCGTTGAGCTGAATCACCTCAAACTTCGGCAGGTCGGTAATGTTACGGCCCGCCAGATGATGACGACGCAGAATATCCGCCACCGAACAGGCGCACTGGAAATACTGCTGCATCAGGCGCAGCTTTTTGCCCGCCAGATGGTTGTCGTTCGGGTACAGCACTTTAGTCAGTTTTTCAGCGTCGATGCCCTGCTGCTCTGCACGCAGGAAATCGCCGTCGTTGAATTTGGTCAGGTTGAACGGGTGCGCGTGGGTCGCCTGCCATAAACGCAGCGGTTGCGCCACGCCGTTCCGGTAGCCCAGCACCGGCAGATCCCACGCCTGACCGACCAGCGTAAACGCCGGCTGCCAGTCGCCTTTCACCACTTTACCGCCAATGCCGACCTGCACATCCAGCGCGGTATTGTGGCGGAACCACGGATAGCTGTTGCGATGCCAGTCATCCGGGGCTTCCATCTGCTGGCCGTCGGCAAACGACTGGCGGAACAGACCGTATTGATAGTTCAAGCCGTAACCCGTCGCCGACTGGCCGACGGTTGCCATTGAGTCGAGGAAACAGGCTGCCAGACGTCCCAGACCGCCGTTACCCAGCGCCGGGTCAGTCTCTTCTTCCAGCAAGTCCGTCAGCGTGATGTCGTGCTCTTTCAGCACCGCGCCTACATCCTGATACCAGCCGAGGTTCAGCAGGTTGTTGCCAGTCAGGCGACCGATCAGAAACTCCATCGAGATATAGTTGACGTGGCGTTGGTTTTTTTCTGGTTTCGCGGCAGGCTGAGCCGCCAGCAATTCTGCCAGCGCGCCGCTCACCGCTTGCCACCATTGATGCTGAGTCATTTCGCTTGCGCTCTGCAAACCGTATCGCTGCCACTGACGTGTCAGTGCAGCCTGAAACTGTGCTTTATCGAAGGTCGGCTGTGACATAAGGATCCAATCCTGTTAGCTAAAACGTTGGCGCTAGTGTGCCTGGCTACCTGTTTAACGTCCTCCTCCCGCCGGGCATTAGCCGGGGAGGAGTCGCAGGGATGAGCGAAAAGTGTGATCTTCGCCACTATAACGGTAGCCGTTTACGGCGGTTCTGCTCAGTTTTACAACGTTAGGATGGGAAAAGTGAAAAGACGTTTTGCAAATTATTTGTCAGGCAGGAAATGATTACTTACGTGTAATAATAATTCTGCCAAGCCCCTTCATTCGAAATGCGTATTTAACAACAAACCATAACGTGAATTTAATCTGGTTGAGGAAAATCGCATTCAAACAAATTAGATTCTGGCTCTTTCTGACAAACCACAGAATCCAGTCTCCACGCGCACTGGCACCGGTTTCAGTCGATATAATTATTCTTCATTAAGATTTGTGACACAGTGCAAAATCATAAGCATTAAAATCGGACATAACTTGCAATAATTAAGCATATGTCCGAATTTAATAGACATTAATTACGAAGCGCGAAAAAAAACAAACTCTTACTCTCACAGTGAAGTGATATACCTATGTTGATTCCGTCTAAATTAAGTCGTCCCGTCCGTCTTGAACACACTGTGGTTCGCGACCGGCTACTGGCGAAACTTTCCGGCGCGAACAATTACCGTCTTGCGCTGGTAACAAGCCCAGCTGGTTACGGGAAAACCACACTCATTTCACAGTGGGCAGCAGGGAAAAGCGATCTGGGTTGGTTCTCTCTGGATGATGGAGACAACCAGCAGGAACGTTTTGCAAGCTATCTGATTGCCGCCGTCCAGCAGGCAACAGGCGGTCATTGCTCGGCCAGCGAAAACATGGTGCAGAAACGGCAGTACGCCAGTCTGACCTCGCTGTTCGCCCAGCTGTTTATTGAACTCAACGCCTGGCAACGCCCACTGCTGCTGGTCATTGATGATTATCATCTGATAAGCAATCCGGTTATCCACGACGCGATGCGGTTCTTCCTGCGCCATCAGCCGGAAAATATGACCCTGGTAGTGCTGTCACGCAATTTACCGCAGCTCGGCATCGCCAATCTGCGCGTACGTGATCAGCTGCTGGAGATTGGCAGTCAGCAACTGGCGTTTAATCACCAGGAAGCGAAGCAATTTTTCGACTGCCGCCTGGCTTCACCGATTGAAGCCACCGAAAGTAGCCGCATGTGTGACGATGTCGCCGGTTGGGCTACGGCGTTGCAGCTTATCGCCCTCTCAGCGCGCCAGAACAACAGCGCCGCGCACCACTCCGCACGCCGTCTGGCCGGCATTAACGCCAGCCATTTGTCCGATTATCTGGTGGATGAAGTGCTGGATAACGTCGACATCGCCACCCGCCATTTTCTGCTGAAAAGCTCGCTGCTGCGTTCAATGAACGATGCGCTGATCGTCCGCGTGACCGGCGAAGAAAATGGTCAGATGCGTCTGGAAGAAATTGAACGCCAGGGCTTGTTCCTGCAACGCATGGACAATACCGGCGAATGGTTCAGCTTCCACCCGCTGTTCGGCAGCTTCCTGCGCCAGCGCTGCCAGTGGGAGCTCGCCGCCGAATTACCTGATATTCACCGCAGTGCCGCAGAAAGCTGGATGGCGCAAGGCTTCCCGAGCGAAGCCATTCACCACGCGCTGTCGGCGGGTGATGCAAAAATGCTACGCGATATCCTGCTGAATCACGCCTGGGGCCTGTTCCATCACAGCGAATTAGCGTTGCTGGAAGAATCGCTGGCCGCCCTGCCATGGGACAGTCTGCTGGAAAATCCGCGCCTGGTGCTGTTACAGGCGTGGTTGATGCAGAGTCAGCATCGCTACAGCGAAGTGAATACCCTGCTCGCCCGTGCCGAAGAAGAGATGAGCGCCGAAATGGATGCCACACTGCACGCGGATTTCAACGCGCTGCGTGCGCAGGTGGCAATCAACGATGGCGACCCGGAAGAAGCCGAACGCCTGGCGATGGTGGCGCTCGACGAATTACCGCTGGCGAGCTTCTACAGCCGTATTGTCGCGACCTCCGTGCACGGGGAAGTGCTGCACTGCCAGGGCAAACTCAGTAAATCGCTGACGGTGATGCAGCAAACCGAACAAATGGCGCGTCGCCACGAAGTCTGGCATTACGCGCTGTGGAGCCTGATTCAACAGAGTGAAATTCTGTTTGCGCAGGGCTTTTTACAAGCCGCCTGGGAAACCCAGGAGAAAGCGTTCCAGCTGATCCGCGAACAACATCTGGAACAGCTGCCGTTGCACGAATTCCTGTTGCGCATTCGCGCGCAGCTGCTGTGGGCCTGGGCGCGTCTTGATGAAGCTGAACAGAGCGCTCGTCACGGGATGGACGTGCTGGCGACGTATCAGCCACAGCAACAATTACAGTGCCTCGCACTGCTGGTGCAAAGTTCGCTGGCGCGCGGTGATTTGGATAACGCCCGCAATCACCTCAATCGTCTGGAAAACTTGCTCGGCAACGGGCAGTACCACAGCGACTGGGTATCGAACGCCGATAAAGTGCGGGTGATTTACTGGCAGATGATGGGTGATAAAAAATCGGCGGCCAACTGGCTGCGCCATACGCCAAAACCGGCCTTTGCCAATAACCATTTCTTGCAAAGCCAATGGCGGAACATCGCCCGAGCGCAAATCCTGCTGGGTGAATTCGACTCGGCGGAAATGGTGCTGGAAGAACTCAACGAGAACGCGCGGACCTTACGTCTGATGAGCGATCTCAATCGCAACCTGCTGCTGCTCAACCAGCTGTACTGGCAGTCGAATAAGAAAAATGACGCCCAGCGTGTGTTAATGGAGGCGCTGACGCTGTCCAACCGCACCGGGTTTATCAGTCATTTCGTGATTGAAGGTGAAGCGATGGCGCAACAACTGCGTCAGTTGCTGCAACTCAATATGCTGCCGGAGCTTGAACAGCATCGCGCCCAGCGCATTTTGCGTGAGATTAATCAGCATCACCGCCACAAGTTTGCGCATTTTGATGAGAATTTCGTGGAACGTTTATTGACTCATCCGGAAGTGCCGGAGCTTATCCGCACCAGCCCACTGACCCAGCGCGAATGGCAGGTACTGGGGCTGATATATTCAGGTTACAGTAATGACCAGATAGCCGGTGAGCTTGACGTGGCGGCGACGACCATTAAGACGCATATCCGTAATTTGTATCAGAAACTCGGCGTGGCGCATCGTCAGGATGCGGTACAGCATGCGCAGAAATTATTGAGAATGATGGGGTATATTTCTGCGGCGTGATGCTTTTCCCCTCTCCCCGTCCCTCTCCCACAGGGAGAGGGAGAAAACACGCCGTTCTCTCCCCTCTCCTCTTTGAGGAGAGGGTTAGGGTGAGGAGAATCAACACAACTCCAGCTGAATATTATTCTCAGCAATCACCTTCAACACCCCGGCCGGGGGCATCACGTCAGTGTAGACCGCATCCACCAGGCTGATGCTGCCCATATTCACCATCGCATTACGGCCAAACTTCGAGTGATCCACCACCAGCATCACATGACGCGAGTTCTCGATGATCGCACGCTTGGTGCGCACTTCGTGATAATCAAACTCCAGCAGCGAACCGTCGCTGTCGATCCCGCTGATACCGAGAATGCCGTAATCCAGGCGGAACTGAGAGATGAAATCGAGGGTCGCTTCGCCGATGATGCCCCCGTCGCGACTGCGTAATTCACCGCCTGCCAAGATCACGCGGAAATCTTCTTTCACCATCAACGTATTCGCGACGTTCAGGTTATTGGTCACGATACGCAGGTCAGAATGCTCCATCAGCGCATGGGCCACCGCTTCGGGTGTGGTGCCGATATCAATAAATAGCGCCGCGCCGTTCGGGATTTGGCTCGCCACTTTACGGGCAATACGCTCTTTTTCCGCCGCCTGCGTAGCGCGCCGGTCTTGCCATGAGGTGTTCACCGCGCTGGACGGCAAGGCCGCCCCACCGTGGTGGCGCAGGATCATCTTCTGCTCCGCCAGGTCATTGAGATCGCGACGAATCGTCTGCGGGCTGACGGCAAACTGCTCCACCAGCTCTTCCGTGCTGACATAACCCTGTTTCTTTACCCGCTCGATAATCGCGTCATGACGTTGTGTTTGTTTCATGCAAGATCCCAGGAATTATTATGTTCGTTTTCGCACATTCTGCGTATCGGCAAACGCCATCGCCAACCCGACTGCCAGACCTGTAACGTGCGCGCCGTTAGCAATCGACATACCGAAAAGATCTAACCAGCCCACGACCAGCCACAGAACCGAAAAGATAATCAGCCCACGCTGAAGGGAAATCCCGCTTTCCGGGTCGCGCTCACCGCGCAGCCAGGCATAGCCCATCAGCGCATACACCACGCCGGATAAACCACCGAACCACGGGCCGCTGAATTTATGCTGAATAAAGCCGCTTAACAGGGCGCTGATCACCGTTAACACCAGCAGTTTTCCACTGCCGATGCGCTTTTCTACCATCCCGCCGAGATACCACCACCATAACAGGTTGAAGAGGATATGCATCACCGAGAAGTGCATAAACGCGTGGGTAAAATAGCGCCACAGTTCTAACTGCTGCGAGGGATCGTACGGCCACGCCAGCCAGAGCATGACGGCCTGATCGCCCACCACATTCATCACAATAAACACCAGGATACAGGCGCACATAATGAGCCAGGTCAACGGCCCGGCATTGCTTTTCAGGGTGGCGATAAAAGGAAAGCGATTGTAGTGCAGTCCGCTGTTGGTATGCCCGGATTCCCAGCTTGCCGCCAGATAACGGGGGTCAGCCGGGTTTTCCAGAAAACGCGCCAGCTCGTTTTGCACGCGGCTCGCCTGGTTTTCGTCAGCCAGCCAGACGTCGGTTTGGGTGTGCTGTTGAATCGTCAGCACAACCCCCTGGGTGGCCATGTAATCCACAAACGCCTGGGCGACGCGCGGGTTAGTAAAAGAGGTGATCATCAACATACGGGGCGTCGCTTATTCCACACAAAAGAGGACAGTATACCTGCTCAGTTACCGTGTGCCACTTCCGCCGGAAAATGACGATGCCAGGCGTCAAAGCCACCGTCCACGCTGTAGACCTGGTCAAAGCCCTGTTGCAGCAAATACTGCGCCGCGCCTTTGCTGCTGTTGCCGTGATAGCACATCACCATCACCGACGTGTCGAAATCGTTATCCTGCATAAACGCGCCCAACGTATCGTTGGTCAGATGAAACGCGCCCGGGGTATGGCCCATCGCGTAGCTCTGCGGATCGCGAATATCCACCATCACCGCCCGTCCTTGATGCAGTTTCTGATGGGCTTCTTCTACGTTAATACATTCAAATTGATCCATGGTGCTCTCTTTCATTCATTCCGGGAGGAGAAGTTTACCGCCAAGTGTACTTTGTGACGGCAGGGAAACGCTAATTTGTTACACGCATCACTCTGAAATGTTTTTTTGATGTTACCAAGTGCGCGTTTGTTTGCTACTATGAGCGATAACGAACATTAATGAACTTTAACGAAAGTGCACGAGGGCGCAGCATGGAAACCAAAGATCTGATTGTGATAGGCGGTGGCATCAACGGTGCCGGTATCGCGGCAGACGCCGCAGGACGTGGTTTATCCGTGCTGATGCTGGAAGCGCAGGATTTAGCCTGTGCCACGTCGAGCGCCAGCTCCAAGCTGATTCATGGCGGGCTGCGCTACCTGGAACACTACGAATTCCGCCTCGTGAGCGAAGCGCTGGCCGAACGCGAAGTGTTGTTAAAAATGGCGCCGCACATCGCCTTCCCAATGCGTTTTCGTTTACCGCATCGCCCGCATCTGCGCCCGGCGTGGATGATTCGCATCGGCCTGTTCATGTACGATCATCTCGGGAAACGCACCAGCCTGCCGAGTTCTACCGGATTGCGTTTTGGCGCAGAATCCGTATTGAAACCGGAAATCGTGCGCGGTTTCGAATATTCCGACTGCTGGGTCGACGATGCGCGTCTGGTGCTCGCCAACGCGCAAATGGTGGTGAAGAAAGGTGGCAACGTGTTGACCCGCACCCGCGCCACGTCTGCACGCCGTGAAAACGGTCTGTGGATTGTCGAAGCGGAAGATATTGATACCGGCGAGACATTCAGCTGGCAAGCGCGCGGCCTGGTCAACGCCACCGGCCCGTGGGTGAAACAGTTCTTTGATGACGGAATGCATCTCCCGTCGCCGTACGGCATTCGCCTGATTAAAGGCAGCCACATCGTGGTGCCACGCGTACATACCCAGAAGCAGGCCTACATCCTGCAAAACGAAGATAAGCGCATCGTGTTTGTGATCCCATGGATGGATGAGTTCTCCATCATTGGCACCACCGACGTAGAGTACAAAGGCGATCCGAAAAACGTTGAAATCGAAGAGAGCGAAATCAACTATCTGCTGAAAGTACACAACGCACACTTTAAAAAACAGCTCAGCCGGGACGATATTGCCTGGACCTATTCCGGCGTGCGCCCGCTTTGCGACGATGAGTCTGATTCCCCGCAGGCGATCACCCGTGATTACACCCTTGATATTCACGATGATAACGGCCAGGCCCCACTGCTGTCGGTGTTTGGCGGTAAGCTAACGACCTATCGTAAGCTGGCCGAACACGCGCTGGAAAAACTGACGCCTTACTACAAAGGTATCGGTCAGGCATGGACCAAAGAGGCCGTCCTTCCGGGCGGCGAGATTGGCAACGACCGCGATGATTACGCCGCGAAGCTGCGCCGTCGCTATCCGTTTATCAGCGAAGGCATGGCGCGTCACTTTGCACGTACCTACGGCAGTAACACCGCGTTGATCCTCGGTGAAGCGAAAGAGACTGCGGATTTAGGCGAACATTTCGGGCATGAGTTTTATGAGGCCGAACTGCGCTATCTGGTCGAGCACGAATGGGTGCGGCGGATGGACGATGCGTTGTGGCGTCGTACCAAACAGGGCATGTGGCTGAATGCGGAAGAACAGTCCCGCGTGGCGCAATGGTTGGTACACCACGCGGGAAAGCGTGAACTGTCGTTAGCGTCATAAATACACCGCCGGGCGATCTATTGCCGATCGCCCGCGAGCGATCAGTTATAACCCACTGTTAAGGTTAACGCCTCGTTCACTGGCCCGGATGTGACATCCGACGGAGTATGAATATAATAAGAGATGTTGATAGGTAGCGCGTAATTGCCGCTTCCCTGATACGTATCGAGAGTATGAGGTTCACTAGACAACGGATCGGCCTCCCCGTTTTCCCTCGTCAGTCGTAAATATACGCCATGGGCAGAACCGGGGGCCGTTTTCATCACGCCATTAGCATAATCATGTGTACCATCAGCAGGTGAGAATTTATAGGTAATATTGTTCACCGCCCCCGGACAGTTTTCCAGCGTGATGTTAAGAGGCGTCGTGCCTATATTGACCTTAGTCGCCACGTCAGCAGTATGGAGGTCGGGTAGCGTTATCTGCGACGGGGCATTAATCGTACAGTTCGTCACTGTTGGACTACTGCCTATCCCACTCAAAAAAAGCTGACTCAAATCACTGGCACCAGGCTCATCGTTATTCACCACAACCGTTACCGTTGGCAACGGGCCGATATCGCCGGGGGGCAGTTGTTGGGCTAATCGCACCAATCGATAAGAAACGTGAATATATGAAGTACCGCCTCCTGCGCAGACGGTTAACCTTGAGTCATAGGGATAACTTTGGGTCGAGGGAAAATAACCGTAACCATCAAATAGTTTGAACTGTATCCCCACACCGGCGTTATCGGTCTTCCAGGTCGCATTATCCACCTGCGTTCCGGCAATATTCAGCGAAACCGTCGCCGCGCCATTTCCTCCGATATTACAGGCCGTAGAATAACGCAATGAGTTATTCTGCTCCCACGCCGTGGTCGCCCCGACCGCATCCGGTATCGAAACGGCACCCAGCGCGTAGGTTACTGTCTCTTTTTCCAGACTCATTATCGTCGAATAGTTTGCCTGCGCGTAGCCTGAGATCAGGAGGAACGCGGCCATCCAACTCAATTTGCTGTATTTCATGTCGGCCTGTCCATTAATTGTAGGTAAATGCCACAAGCACTTCGGAAGCGATAGTCCCTGGCATGACTTCGCCCAATGCGGTGTACGCGCGCGCTTTAAGATTATAGGTATAGGAATGCGACGTCTTATCAATGGTTTTCGTTGCGGTGGACCCATTACCCAGCGGGGTGTTTTGGTCATCCAGCAATTCCACAGCGATATTCTTCGCCGTACCGCTATTTTGATACAGCCGGGTCGCATCGGCGTTGTCCGGCGTACCGGAGAAGGCCACGGTCACCGAGGTAGTGCCCGACGGACACTGCTTCAGATCCAGGGTAAAGGGCACCCAGTCAGACCCCGTTCCGGCGGTCTCCAAATCTTTCGCCTGAATGTCCTGCCCTAAATCCACCGACAGAGAGTCGTCTACTACGCACGGAGAGGCCACCACTTTGCCAGTAATCTGAATGGTGGTGGCGGCAATGAGTACCGGTGATGCGAACAGCAGTGCAGCAGCGGCAAACAGGTTAATTTTTTTCATCATGGTTTCCTCAAATCTCTTATTCAACGACAGGAGCTGTTTAGCATGACAATGCCACTTTTGGGTTCAGCTGCTGGCAACTGGTAGTGAATCCGGCACTGCTCCCCTTCCTGACGACCCCACTGCACCTGAAGCGTGCCCTGCGCTGGCAGACCGGTCATATACACCTGGCCGCCATCACCGACCATTCCGCTGGCAATGTTGTCTTCGCCAGATGCTGCCGAAACGACTGCACCAAACGGCACCGGCCGATTTTCCGCCGTCATCATGGTGATTAACGCGCGGGCGCCGATATGGGTGTCAAAGTTAGCCCGAACCACTGCACCATGCGTCGGCACCACGGTTTTGGAGGTCAAAGAGAGATCCACGTTATCGGCCAGGCTCTCGCTATCGAGATCGACGCTGTTTTCGCGGTATGCACTGAGATACGGGAGCGTGGTATAGCCCCGGTAATCCGTCCGTACCCCGGTCTGATTCTGTACTTTGACGCCCGCCGCACCCGGTGCTTTCACCAGTGCGATCGTATCGCCTAGCGGTTGTGAGAACGTAATGCCATCACCATGCAGCACGATGCCCCCCTGTAAGCCATAGTTCAGACGTCGATAGTCATGGTCGTAGCTATAACCCGCCGACGCATTCCCATATCCGCCTTTGTAATTCAGACTGGCGTTACCCGTTGTGCCGGTCTGGTCGGAGCTATAACCTTCCTGAACGCTCCAGTTCAGATTTTTGTCTTCCAGCGCCGAGCCGTTCAGCCCCAGGCTGTGGGTTGTCCCACCGCTTTTCTGGCTGTTGGCGCTATAGCTGGCCCAGGTATTCGGCATCCACTTGTCGAGAGGCACACTGATATTCAGGGACAGGATTTGATCTGACTGATAAACCTTCTCGTAATCATCCGAGGTGGTATTACGGTTGTAGCTGTAATTGACGGAATAGCTGATCCCATTCCAGCTGTTGTTGTACCCGGCCGTGATGGAACGCATATCGCGTGCGTCATTCCAGTAATCTTCTTTGATCAGGCTCAGGGATAACGATCCGGCTTTATCCCATAAGTTCTGATTCACCGAGACTTCAAAACGATTACGTCGGCGGTCAGGCGTCACGTCTTCATCCGCGCTTCGCCAGGTATCCAGTACGTCCTGCATACCGTAGTAGCCTTGGGTGGAATAGCGATAACCGGCAATGGAGAAGTTGGTCCCGGTTTCGACCATGTTTTTGCTGTAGCGGAACCGCCAGGACCGACCGCGCGCGGTCTCTTCATTCTTAAGCGTGGATTTCGCCATCGTCACATCGGCGGAAATTGCGCCGATACCACCGAGGTTAAGCCCCAGGCCCAACGCCAGCGCGCCGTATTTATCCCCAGCTGACTGCAAACCACCATAGACCGTGGTATTCCACGGCAAACCATAAATGGCCGTGCCCTGCACAAACTGGGTCTTGTCGATATCCCCGTCGTAGGCACGATATTGACCGCCGGTGAAGCTGTATTTGAGTCGGCCTTCGCGCTGCAAAACGGGCAGGCTGGCGAAAGGCAGCACCAGATGCTGTTCACTGCCATCCGTCTCTTTAATGGTGACGTCAAGATCGCCGCTGCTGCCGGTCGGATACATGTCGTTAATTTCAAAGGCGCCGGGCGCGACCGAGGTTTGGTAGATGACGTAACCGTTCTGGCGAACCGTGACTTCAGCGTTGGTGCGGGCAATCCCTTTCACGACCGGGGCGTAACCGCGCAGGCTGTCCGGTAACATTTCATCATCGGAGGCAAGCTGCGCCCCGCGAAACGGCACGCTATCGAAAACGTCCGCAGGTGAGTTACTGTCACCCAGCGTCATTTGCCCGCGCAACGCAATGATATCGCGCTGCAGATAGGTATAAACGGAATCCCAGCTTGACTGGCCGCTACTGTCACGCGACCAGGTAGAATAGTTGCGCAGGCGCCACGGGCCGAAGTTAAAACCCGGCCGCAGGTTCAGATACTGATTGTCGTTATCTTCGACCTGTGCGTTGCGGGCGTGATTCTGCGCCCCGCTAAAACTGTAATTCAGCAACAGCGCGGTAATGCCTTCATCCCAGCGCTCCGGCGAGACATAGCCCCTGGCGTGAACTTCCAGCGCCGCCTGCGGAAAACTCAGATTAAGGCGCAGTCGGGGAAAGTCAAAATCACTGGAGGCGTGGTCGATTACCGATAAATTGACACAGGTTTCCGTGGCGGAGATATCGGTTAGCAGCGACTGTTTTACACCGTAGCTCTGAAGCGCAGAGGCGGAAAGGCAGGGCTGGAGCACCTTTTTCCCGTCGGCGAGATCAACCAGTTTGAACTCGACATCACGGGTATCGACGATCGCCTTATTCAGCCAGACTTCAACCCGATAGGTGCCAGGCGACTGCCCCCCTTTTTCAAACAGGGAAAGGTCCGCTTTTCCCTGCGAAGGCGCACCCAGCTCGAGCAATGCGGGATCAAAATAGCGTTCAGCGTGTAACGGCGTGCTCAGACCGGCTGCCAACGCAATGATAATAATTCTGGCAAGGTATGAGTGCCGCAGCGGGTTCATCTTATGATTACGTTTTTTATTCATTCTCTTCCCGGCGATTCTCATCAATACATGCCCACAACGTTAAATACCTGCAGAATGTTCCTTGCCAGCCGCGCCGTAATCACCGATCAGTGTCCAGTGCAGTTCCTTGCCGCTCACGCCCTTCGGCAGGGAAAACGTGGCATCAGAATGCGGAGCAACCCACTGCGCGCTTTTAACTGGCGTGCCGTTGATCTTCACCGACGAAAAGTTCATGTAATAAGCGGTCGGGTTGCGCACCATCAGCTGGTCGCCCTGCTTTTTCCAGACCAGCTTGTCGGTCACCGTTTCAGGCGCCACGCCTTTCAGCGCTTGTGGTCGAAAGATAAGCTTGATACGGGTTTTGATCGCCAGTTGCAGGGTGTTGTCCCGGCGCTCAACGGAAGGGATAGATTTAATGTTCAGCCAGAAGAGCGATTCACGATCGGCCGGTAAATTACCGGTGTTAACAACACGCAGGATATTTTTTTGCGTGCTATCCAGACGGAATAACGGTGGGGTAATGACAAATGGCGCATTGGACTTGCCATTCTCATCACTCTCTACCCAGGACTGAATTAAATATTCAATTTTATCCGGATTCTCAATACTGAGTGACGCTTCATTTTTTGCGCCATCATAAATCAGACGCGTGCCACCGATAATAACGCCCGCCTGCGCGGCACACATATAGGTGAATAAGAACCCGGATAAAACATATTTTACATAATGCATAATTAACTATTCCGACCTAAAATTTAACGAAGTGAAAACATTAATTTTCGAAACACTAAAAATATGAGTCTCATCGAGGCTCATATTTTTGTATGAGACAGTTAATTAGTTATAATTGACTGTGAAGTTGGCTACCGCATTGGCCGGGCCCGCCGTCACTTCAGCTGCCGTGGCGTAATAACGTGCGGTAAATGCCAGGGTATTAATGCCTTCAAGCAGGTCATAACTGCTGGATGGAGTAAACAGCGGAACCACATTACGGGAGGCGTCCAGAATCTGAATACCTACGCCCCCCGCAGCACCGACATCATCTTTCACATCAATAACTTTGTTGTCGCCGTCTTTTGCTGTTCCTTCAAATTTGATAGTGGCGCTGGTGACGATGGGGCAATTAGTCAATTTAAGTTCAAATCCGGTCTCCGCCGCAACGGAGCCCGCACCGGAAAAGTCAGTTTTGCTTACTTTACCCAGGTTGACATCTAAATCTTTCGAACCGGTATCGATTTCACATGCCGTGTCGAGGATCTCGCCATTGAAATTAATTTTTCCGCCGTCGGCCTGCACCAGGCCTGAGAATAAAACGGCAACACTGCATACTAATGCGAGCTTACGCATAATAGTTCCTTCAGAATAAATAGAGTACGATACCTCAATATATATTGAGAGTAGATACATGGAGATAATAACGATTGATATTGATCATACGAGGCGTTGACCAGGACTCGGATTATATGCCGATAGCGGATTAACACAAGATAGCTGGATAGTGGCGTGAATCAATAGACACTTCACATTCACGCCATGAATATTCACAGCTCATAAAAATAACTTAAACTTCAATGAGTTAATTACCAATTGCAATTGATAAAATATGATGGGAAGACTTGATTAATAATTAATTAAGAAAAATGAATGCCAGGTGAAATATCACCTGGCAGGGGAAAATTAGAGCCTTACCGGATCGATATGCCAGATTGTCTCCGCGTACTCCTGAATCGTGCGGTCTGACGAGAAGTAGCCCATGTTGGCAATATTGCGCATCGCTTTAGTGGTCCACTCTTCCGGATTGCGGTACAGCTCATCGACGCTGTCCTGACAGTCAACGTAGCTGCGGTAATCCGCCAGCACCTGGTAGTGGTCCCCAAAGTTAATCAGCGAATCCACCAAGTCACGGTAGCGTCCCGGCTCTTCCGGGCTGAACAAACCGGTGGCGATCTGCGTCAGCACCTGATGCAGCTCCTCGTCTTTGTCGTAGTAATCCCGCGGCTTGTAGCCTTTGGCGCGCAACGTTTCGACCTCTTCCGCAGTATTACCGAAAATGAAGATATTCTCTGCGCCGACGTGCTCCAGCATTTCGACGTTGGCGCCGTCCAGCGTGCCGATGGTCAGCGCGCCGTTGAGCGCAAACTTCATGTTACTGGTGCCCGACGCCTCGGTGCCGGCCAGTGAAATCTGTTCGGAAAGATCGGCCGCCGGGATGATCACCTGCGCCAGGCTTACGCTGTAGTTCGGGATAAACACGATTTTCAGTTTGTCGCCAATCTGCGGATCGTTGTTGATCACCTTCGCCACGTCGTTGATAAGGTGAATAATGTGCTTCGCCATGTAATACGCCGAAGCGGCTTTCCCGGCGAAGATATTCACCCGCGGCACCCATTCGGCACTCGGATCGGCCTTGATGCGGTTATAGCGGGTAATCACATGCAGTACGTTCATCAACTGACGTTTGTACTCGTGAATGCGCTTAATCTGTACGTCAAACAAGGCCTTAGGATTAACCACTACGTTCAGCTGCTGGGCGATAACGTCTGCCAGCCGCTTTTTGTTCTCAAGCTTGGCGTGATGCACCGCCTGGTTCACCTGCGGATAATCCAGATGCTGTTCCAGTTCGCTGAGCTGGCTGAGATCGGTGCGCCAGGTGCGTCCAATGTTTTCATCCAGCACTTCAGACAGCGGCGGGTTCGCCAGCGCCAGCCAGCGTCGCGGCGTCACCCCGTTGGTGACGTTGGTAAAACGCATCGGGAAAATTGTCGCGAAATCGGCAAATAACGACTGCACCATCAGGTTGGAGTGCAGCTCAGACACGCCGTTGACCTTGTGGCTAATCACCACCGCCAGCCATGCCATGCGCACACGGCGGCCATCGGATTCGTCGATAATTGAAGTGCGGCTCAGCAAGCCGGTGTCGTTTGGATACTGTTCCTGCAATGTTTTCAGGAAGTAGTCGTTAATCTCGAAGATGATTTGCAGATGGCGCGGCAGAATTTTGCCCAGCATGTCCACCGGCCAGGTTTCCAGCGCTTCGCTCATCAGCGTGTGGTTGGTGTAGGAGAAGACCTGACAGGTCACCTCGAACGCTTCATCCCACGTGAATTTGTGTTCGTCGATAAGCAGGCGCATCAGCTCGGGGATCGACAGCACCGGGTGCGTGTCGTTGAGGTGAATCGCAATTTTTGCTGCCAGATTGCTGTACGTTTTATGCAATTGGTAATGACGACTCAGAATGTCCTGCACCGTCGCCGAGACCAGGAAATACTCCTGTCGCAGACGCAGCTCGCGCCCGGAATAAGTGGAGTCGTCCGGGTACAAAACACGGGAGACGTTCTCGGAATGGTTTTTATCCTCCACCGCCGCGAAGTAGTCGCCCTGGTTGAATTTACCGAGGTTGATTTCGCTACTGGCCTGCGCGTTCCACAGACGCAGCGTATTGGTGGCGTCGGTGTCATAGCCTGGAATGATCTGATCGTAGGCAACCGCGAGAATCTCTTCCGTTTCAACCCAGCGCGATTTTTTACCTTCCTGCTGAATACGGCCGCCGAAACGCACCGCATAGCGAGTGTTGTGGCGTTTAAATTCCCACGGGTTACCGTATTCCAGCCAGTAGTCCGGGGACTCTTTTTGCCGCCCGTCGACGATGTTCTGTTTGAACATCCCGTAGTCGTAGCGAATACCGTAGCCACGGCCCGGTAGGCCAAGCGTCGCCAGTGAATCCAGGAAACAGGCCGCCAGTCGGCCAAGACCGCCGTTACCGAGGCCCGGATCATTCTCTTCGCCAATCAATTCTTCAAGGTCGAGCCCCATCCCTTCCAGCGCGTTTTTGACGTCGTCATAAATACCGAGCGATAACAGCGCATTGGAAAGGGTGCGGCCAATCAAAAACTCCATCGACAGGTAGTAAACCTGCTTCACTTCCTGGGATAGCTGCGCGCGGTTGGAGCGCAGCCAGCGTTCGACGAGGCGGTCACGCACGGCAAACAGCGTGGCGTTCAGCCATTCGTGTTTATTGGCGATGGCCGGATCTTTCCCGACGGTAAACATCAGCTTATAAGCAATCGAATGTTTCAGTGCCTCAACGCTGAGCGTGGGGGAAGCATAGGTAATCGGTGCATTCATAGCGATGGTTCCTGTGATTACATCAAGCGTTGATAAAGCTCGCGGTAAGACGTCGCCGCGACTTGCCAGCTAAAATCCATGCTCATCGCTTGACGTTGAACGTACCGCCAGAGCGAAGGGCGCGACCACAACACGAAAGCACGCCGGATAGCCCTAAGCAGCGACCAGGCATTACTGTCTTCAAAGACGAAACCACTGGCGATACCGTCCGCCAGATTTTCCAACGAGCTGTCGGACACGGTGTCCGCCAGGCCCCCGGTGCGCCTGACCAACGGCAGCGTGCCGTATTTCAGGCCGTAGAGCTGCGTTAAGCCGCACGGCTCAAAGCGGCTCGGCACCAGAATCACATCGGCCCCGCCCATGATGCGGTGCGAGAACGCTTCGTGATAACCAATCTGTACGCCCACCTGCCCCGGATGTTCAGCGGCGGCGGCGAGGAAACCTTCCTGCAATACCGGATCGCCCGCGCCCAGCAGCGCCAGTTGACCACCCTGTTCAAGTAAGCCCGGCAGCGCTTCTAACACTAAATCCAGCCCTTTCTGACTGGTCAGGCGGCTGACCACTGCAAACAGCGGCACCTTATCATTCACCTTCAGCCCCATCGCAATTTGCAGCTGGCGCTTGTTCTCTGCTTTTTCCTCAAGCTCATCGCGGTTGTAACGCGCCGTCAGCAGCAAATCGTTTTCCGGACTCCAGATTTGAGGGTCGACGCCGTTCAGAATGCCGGAAAGCCGACCTTCGAGATGACGCTGACGCAGCAACCCTTCCATGCCGTAAGCAAACTGTGGCTCAGTAATTTCGCGCGCATAAGTCGGGCTCACCGCCGTGATGTGATCGGCGTAGAACAGCCCTGCCTTGAGGAACGAAATCTGGCCGTTAAACTCCAGCCCGTGCATGTTGTAGAACGACCACGGCAGGTCAATTTCATTCATATGGTGCGCATAGAACATGCCCTGGTAGGCCAGGTTATGCACCGTAAAGACGGACTTTGCGGGATGACCTCGCGCGGCAAGATAGGCCGGAGCCAGCCCCGCATGCCAGTCGTGCGCATGGACAATTTCCGCCCGCCAGAACGGGTCCAGCCCGCAGGCCATTTCGCAGCCCACCCACCCGAGCAGCGCAAAGCGCAGCACGTTGTCGGTGTACGCAAACTGGTTGGTGTCGTGGTACGGACTCCCCGGCCGCGCGTAAAGGTGCGGGGCGTCAATCAGATAGACACCCACGCCGTTATAGTGGCCGAACAACAGCGAAATCGGTCCGGCAAAGGTATCCCGACGGGCCACAACCTGGGCGTCCGTCACGCCGCGCAGAAGATCCGGAAAGGCGGGGAGCAAAACGCGCGTATCCACGCCATCGGCAATTTGGGCCGCCGGTAACGCGCCAATCACATCCGCCAGACCGCCGGTTTTCAACAGCGGGAACATCTCTGAACATACATGTAAAACCTGCATTATTGCTCCTGTCAGCCCTGCAGTTTGCGCAGCATTTCACGCGTAACCAGCACAATACCTTCCTCGGAACGGTAGAAACGACGCGCGTCTTCTTCCGCATTCTCTCCAATGACCATACCTTCGGGTATCACGCAGGCACGATCGATAACGCAGCGGCGCAGGCGACACGAGCGCCCGACCCACACATCCGGCAATAACACTGCCGAATCAACATTACAAAACGAGTTAATACGCACGCGCGGGAACAGCACCGACTGCACTACCACCGAACCGGAGATAATGCAGCCGCCCGACACCAGCGAGTTCAGCGTCATCCCGTGACTGCCGGAACGGTCCTGCACGAATTTCGCCGGTGGCAAGGATTCCATGTGAGTGCGAATCGGCCAGTTCTGGTCGTACATATCGAGTTCAGGCGTCACCGACGCAAGGTCGAGGTTGGCTTTCCAGTACGCCTCCAGCGTCCCTACATCGCGCCAGTATGGTTCGGCATCCGGGTCAGACTGCACACATGACAGTGGGAATGGATGTGCATATGCCATGCCAGCTTTGACGATTTTCGGGATGATATCTTTGCCGAAGTCATGGCTGGAGTTGGCTTCTTTATCGTCATCTTCCAGCAGTTCATAAAGGTAATCCGCATCAAAGATATAGATACCCATGCTGGCGAGGGCTTTGGTGTCATCCCCTGGCATGGTCGGGGGTTTGGCGGGTTTTTCAACGAAGTCGATAATCTTGTCTTCGTTATCCACCGCCATCACACCAAACGCGGTTGCCTCAGCAACGGGCACCGGCATACAGCCCACGGTGCAACGTGCGTCTTTTTCGACATGGTCAATCAGCATCCGCGAGTAGTCCTGCTTGTAAATATGGTCGCCCGCGAGGATGACGATGTATTCGGCTTTGTAGCGGCGAATAACGTCGAGGTTTTGCGTGACCGCATCCGCCGTGCCGCGATACCAGTTTTCACCGCTGACACGCTGTTGAGCCGGAAGCAGGTCAACAAACTCGTTCATTTCTTCGCTGAAAAACGACCAGCCGCGCTGAATGTGCTGCACCAGTGTGTGCGACTGGTATTGGGTAATCACGCCGATGCGGCGTATACCGGAGTTAATGCAATTAGAGAGGGCGAAGTCGATGATGCGGAACTTACCGCCAAAGTGCACCGCGGGTTTGGCACGGGTCGTCGTCAGGTCTTTGAGTCGGGTTCCGCGCCCACCAGCGAGGATCAGCGCCACCGATTTGATCGGCAATTGACGCGCTAACATCAGAGGATCGTTGTTTTCAAGTCTAACCATGATTAACTCCTTTTCTCGCTCGCTACACGTCAGAGCGGACCTTTTCGAAGACGCACACACCGTGCGCGGGACCATGCCAGACAGCCAGGGTGACCGGATTATCCTCTCCGGCGAATGGAGGAATGGCGCGCCACTCCCCGGTCGGTAATGCAATATCAGCCACGTCCTGCGACGCATTGAGCGTAATCAGCCAGTTCTCCGAAAGCAGGATTTGCATCCGCGGAATACCATGCTGCCACTCGTCCGCACTCAGCGGCTGCGCGTCCTTGTTAAGCCAGCGCACGCTGCCATCGCCCTCCTGCCACCAACGATCGTCTGTCAACGCCGGGATTTTCTGGCGCAGGTGAATGAGTGCAGCCGTGAAGGTCGTCATGCCAGCGTTGGCCTTTTCCCAGTCGAGCCAGGTTAGGGCATTGTCCTGACAGTACGCGTTGTTGTTACCGTGCTGGCTGTGACCGTGTTCGTCCCCGGCCAGAATCATCGGCGTCCCTTGTGATAAGAGCAGTGAGGCCATCAGGGCATGGACGCTGGCGCGTCGCCGCTCAATCACATCGAGAGTGCCGTCTAACCCTTCTATACCATGGTTAAAGCTATGGTTATTGCTGGTCCCGTCGCGGTTTTCTTCACCGTTTGCCTCATTGTGTTTCTGATTGAAACAAACACAGTCGCGCAGCGTGAAACCGTCATGCGCCGTCACCAGGTTGATCGAGGCGGACGGCAGACGACCATTACGCTGGAACACGTCGCCGGAGGCGGCAAAGCGGCTGGCGAACTCGCCAAGCGACAGGCTTTGTTGTAACCAAAACCGCCGGGCCGCATCTCGGAAATGATCGTTCCATTCAGCAAACAGCGGCGGGAAATTGCCCACCTGATAGCCGCCGTCACCGATATCCCACGGTTCAGCAATCAGCTTCACCGCGCTCAAATGGGGGTCGTTTTTAATCGCCTCAAACAGCGGCGCATCCTGGCGAAACTCGGGCGTTCTGCCCATCACCGTAGCGAGATCGAAACGGAAACCGTCGACATGACACTCATCGACCCAAAAACGCAGGCACTGGCGCGCATATTCCACCGAGCCCGGCGTGCTGAGATTCAAGGTGTTACCGCAGCCGGTCCAGTTGTGGTAATCGCCATCGTCCCTTATCCAATAATAGCTACGGTTGTCGATTCCGCGCAGGGAGAAGGTCGGGCCGTCGAGATCGATCTCCGCGCTGTGGTTCAGCACGATATCGAGAATCACCTCAATGCCCGCGGCATGCAGCGCTTTGACCGCATCACGAAATTCGTTCAGTGCGTTCTTGGCTGAGATCGCGTAGCGCGGGTCAACGGCGAACATCGCCAGCGGGTTGTAACCCCAATAGTTAGACAGCCCCAGCCGTTGCAGACGCGGCTCGCTGGCGAAGTGCGCCACTGGCAGCAGCTCCAACGCGGTGATACCAAGCTTTTTGAAATAGGCAATCATCAGGGGATGGGCGAGCGCGCCGTAGGTTCCGGCCAGCGCTTTCGGCATGCCAGGGTGCAGATACGTCAGCCCTTTAACATGCGCTTCGTAAATCACGGTTTTGCCCCACGGCGTGCGCGGGAAAGCATCGTGGCCCCAGTCATAGCGCAAATCCACCACCACCGAACGGGGCGCAACCGCGGCGCTGTCTCTGCTGTCCGGGCTATCGTGTCCGCCGTGCAACAGCGGATCGTCCGTGGCTTCGCCGTCAACGCGATACGCGCACGGATCCAGCAGCAGCTTCGCCGGATTAAAACGGTGCCCCTGCAACGGCTCCCACGGCCCGTGAACACGGTAACCGTAACGCAGCCCCGGACGCACATCGGCCAGATAGCCGTGCCACACATCGCCGCTGCGGCCCGGTAAATCCTCACGTCGTTCGTTGCCGTCTTCGTCAAACACACAGAGTTCAACCCGCTGTGCATGCGCAGAGAAAAGCGTGAAATTTACGCCGTTGCCGTCGTAGCTTGCGCCAAGCGGCGTCGGTTTTCCCGCCGTGAGTTTAGTCATTCCCCCTCCCGCACCAGCCAGATAGTCGACAACGGAGGCAGCGTCAGCGATAGCGAGTGCTGGCGGTTATGGCTGGAAATCTCATCGCTATGAACACCGCCCGCATTCCCCGCATTGCTGCCGTGATAGTGCATCGAATCGGTGTTCATCACTTCGCGCCAACGCCCTGGTTGGTTAATGCCAAACCGGTATTCGTGGCGTGGAACCGGGGTGAAGTTGCTGGCGACGATCATTTCGTTACCCTGTCGGTCGCGGCGCACGAACACAAATACCGAGCGTTCGTGGTCATCCACCACCAGCCACTCGAAGCCGTAATTGTCGTAATCCAGTTCGTGCATTGCCTTGTGATGGCGATAGGTCAGGTTCAGGTCGCGCACCAGGCGCTGCACGCCGTGATGCCAGTTGTCGCCGCCGCTCAGCAGATGCCAGTCGAGGCTGGCGTCGTGATTCCATTCGCGGCCCTGCGCAAACTCGTTGCCCATAAACAGCAGCTTTTTGCCCGGGAAAGCGTACAGCCAGCCGTAATAGGCGCGCAGGTTGGCAAACTTCTGCCACGCGTCCCCCGGCATGCGGTCGAGAATGGATTTTTTACCGTGGACGACTTCGTCGTGCGACAGCGGCAGCACGAAGTTTTCGGTGCCGTTGTACAGCATGCCGAAAGTCAGTTTGTCGTGATGATGTTTGCGGTACACCGGGTCGAGCTTCATGTAGTCGAGGGTGTCGTGCATCCAGCCCAGATTCCATTTGTACCAGAAGCCCAGCCCGCCCATGTCCGGTGGACGCGAGACGCCAGCAAAGTCGGTGGACTCTTCTGCCATGCTCACCGCGCCCGGCACCTGTTCGCCGAGAATGCGGTTGGTGCTGCGCAAGAATTCGATGGCTTCGAGGTTTTCACGCCCGCCGTGTTCGTTCGGCACCCACTCGCCCGCTTTGCGGCTGTAGTCGCGGTAAATCATCGACGCAACGGCGTCGACGCGCAGGGCATCAATGCCGAAACGCTCAATCCAGTAGAGTGCGTTGCCGACCAGGAAATTCTGCACTTCGCGGCGGCCATAGTTATAAATCAGGGTGTTCCAGTCCTGGTGATAACCTTCGCGCGGATCGCTGTGCTCGTACAGCTCGGTGCCGTCAAATTTCGCCAGCGCGAAATCGTCCGATGGGAAATGGCCCGGCACCCAGTCGAGAATCACGTTCAGCCCGGCGTTGTGCGCCGCATTGATGAAATAACGGAAATCTTCACGCGTGCCGAATCGACGCGTGGGCGCATACAGCCCGGTAGGCTGATAACCCCAGCTGCCGTCGAACGGATGCTCGTTAATCGGCAGCAGTTCCAGATGGGTGAAACCCATCCATTTGGCGTACGGCACCAGTTGGTCCGCCAGCTCGCGGTAGCTCAGCCAGAAGTTGTTGTCGGTGTGACGACGCCAGGAACCGAGGTGCACCTCGTAAATGGCAATCGGCGCATCAAAATTATTCGCATTCCGGCGGGATTCCGGCTGCTCGATTTTTTCCGGCAGGCCGCAAATCAGCGACGCCGTTTCCGGGCGCATTTGCGCTTCGAAGGCGTACGGGTCGGCTTTAATCCGCAGCTCTCCGTGGGCATCGATCATTTCAAATTTATACAGCTGACCGTTATGCGCGCCGGGAATGAACAACTCCCAGATGCCCGACTCCGCCCGCAGACGCATCGGATGGCGGCGACCGTCCCAATAGTTGAACTGCCCGACCACCGACACGCGCCGTGCATTCGGCGCCCAGACGGAGAAGCGTGTCCCGGTGACGCCGTCCATGGTCGCGGCGTGCGCACCCAGCGTTTCGTAAGGCCGCAAATGCGTGCCTTCCGACAGCAGCCAGGCGTCCATCTCCTGCAATAGCGGGCCGAAACTGTATGGGTCATCAATCAGGTTTTGCTGCCCGTGCCAAAGCACAGCCAACTGGTAGCGGAAAGCATTTTTGCGACGCGGCATGACACCGCAGAAGAAACCGCGCGAATCGAGGCAATCAAGCTGCCCTATCTTGCGTCCGGTTTTCGGTTCGACGACCCACACTTCGGTGGCGTCAGGTAACAGGGCGCGCACTTCCAGCCCCGCGTCGGTGCAATGCATGCCAAGCACGGAAAACGGATCCGCAAAATGGCCAGCAATAAGGGCATTAATCACGTCTTTCTCAATACGATCGGACATGCTATTCATCCTGTTATAGGTGCCGCTGTTTCCAGTACCTGTAGCGACTTTTTTTGACCTGAACAACGCAGCCCGTAAGCATCCTCTTCTGCGCTATCCCACCCTAAGGGAAAAACTTCTCCCTTAAAGCATAGCCAAGGCTTTATCTGACTCCTGGTAAAAATGAAGGAAATACTTAATACGTATAAAACGACAGGCACAAAAAAGGGGTGACTCATCACCCCTTTTTTCATTTCGTTACGCTAATTGCCTCAACATGCGGCGTAGCGGCTCAGCGGCGCCCCAGAGGAGCTGATCGCCGACGGTGAAGGCGGAAAGGTATTCCGGCCCCATATTCAGTTTACGCAACCGCCCGACCGGGGTGCTCAACGTGCCGGTGACCGCCGCTGGGGTCAGTTCGCGCATCGTGATGTCGCGATCGTTCGGCACCACTTTGGCCCACGGGTTGTGCGCCGCCAGCAGTGCTTCCACGGTCGGGATCGACACGTCTTTTTTCAGTTTGAGGGTGAACGCCTGGCTGTGGCAGCGCAGCGCGCCGATGCGCACGCACAGACCGTCAACCGGGATCACGTTCTGAGTGGCGAGGATTTTGTTGGTCTCGGCCTGGCCTTTCCACTCTTCGCGGCTCTGGCCGTTATCGAGCTGTTTGTCGATCCACGGGATCAGGCTCCCGGCCAGCGGTACGCCGAAATTGTCGACAGGCAGGTCGCCGCTGCGGGAAAGCGCAGTGACTTTACGTTCGATATCCAGAATGGCCGACGCCGGGTTAGCCAGTTCGTCCGCAACGTAGTGGTGCAGCGCGCCCATCTGGCTCAGCAGTTCACGCATATGACGCGCGCCGCCGCCGGAAGCGGCCTGATAGGTTGCCACGGATGCCCACTCCACCAGGTCTTCTGCGAACAGGCCACCGAGGGACATCAGCATCAGGCTGACGGTACAGTTTCCGCCAACAAACGTTTTTACGCCGTTATTGAGGCCGTCGGTAATGACAGCCTGGTTAACCGGATCCAGAATAATAATAGCGTCGTCGTTCATGCGCAGCGAAGAGGCCGCGTCAATCCAGTACCCCTGCCAGCCGCTTTCACGCAGCTTTGGATAGATTTCGTTGGTATAATCGCCGCCCTGGCAGGTGACAATGATGTCGAGCGCCTTCAGCGCCTCCAGGTCGAAGGCATCTTGCAGCGTGCCAGCAGGCTGAGTGCCGAATGCAGGCGCAGCCTGACCGAACTGAGAGGTAGAGAAGAAGACTGGGCGGATGGCGTCAAAATCGCGCTCTTCTACCATGCGTTGCATGAGTACAGAGCCGACCATTCCGCGCCAGCCGATAAAACCAACATTTTTCATAGCGTGTGTTCCTGCAGAGGTGTGTGCTGTTGTGCTGACCCCGTTTCCATCAAAAGAAGGCAGGGTATCCCTCACATTACAAAATGCAGCCAAAGTCGCAAGTGAAAAAAATCAATGATCCAGCAAGATTCAGTAAAGAAGCTTATTTAACGCGTTCATTTTCAATGCGTAAAGGCCGTGTGAAACACAATTATCAGGGAACAATCTATGAGTGAAATCCTTTCCGCTGCGGTGCTGTTGATCCTGATTATGGATCCGCTGGGCAACCTGCCGATTTTTATGTCGGTACTGAAACACACCGAGCCTAAGCGCCGTCGGGCCATCATGATCCGTGAGTTGCTCATTGCCCTGCTTATCATGCTCATTTTCCTGTTCGCAGGAGAGAAAATCCTCGCGTTTCTGAATCTGAGCGCGGAGACCGTTTCTATCTCTGGCGGCATCATTTTGTTCCTGATTGCCATAAAGATGATTTTTCCGGGTGCCGAAGGCGCCAGCAACGGCTTACCGGCGGGTGAAGAACCGTTTATTGTGCCGCTGGCGATCCCGCTGGTTGCCGGGCCGTCACTGCTGGCAACGCTGATGCTGCTGTCGCATCAGTATCCCAATAAGATGAGCCATTTGGTGCTCGCGCTGATGCTCGCCTGGGGCGGCACGGTGGCGATTCTGTTGCAATCGGGATTGTTTTTACGCCTGCTCGGCGAGAAAGGGGTAAATGCGCTGGAACGCCTGATGGGGTTGATTCTGGTCATGCTGGCGACGCAGATGTTCCTGGATGGCATTCGGGTGTGGATGAAGGGTTAGGTAAACGCAAAACGGTAACCTTCAGGTTACCGTTTTTCGTGTTTGCACCCTCTCCCCGTGGGAGAGGGCTGGGGTGAGGGCATCAGGCCGTACTCACTCTTTTGTTAGCTCAGCAACGTAAACGCAATCATCCCGACAATCGCACCCACGGTCCCCAGAATGGTTTCCATCATCGTCCAGGTCTTCAGCGTTTGCGCTTCGGTCGCGCCGGTAAACTTACCGAACAGCCAGAAGCCCGCGTCGTTCACGTGGCTCACAACGATTGAACCGCCCGCGATACAGATAGACAGGGCCGCCATCTGCGCGCCGCTGTAATGCAGTTGCTCAATGACCGGCATCACCAGACCGACCGCCGTCAGACACGCAACGGTAGCGGAACCCTGAATGATGCGCACCGCTGCCGCCAGCACGAAGCAGGTAATGGCAATCGGCAGGCCCATGCCGGTCAACGCTTCACCGAGCGCCGGGCCCACACCGGAATCCACCAGCACCTGTTTGAATACACCGCCCGCACCAATGACCAACAGAATAATACCCGCCGGTTGCAGTGCCGCGCCGCAGATTTCCATCACGCGGTCTTTCGGCATGCCCTGACGCATCGCCAGGCCGTAAATCGCCACTAGACACGCAACGAGGATGGCGGTAAATGGATGGCCGATAAACTCGAACCACTCATACGCCGTAGAACCCTGTGGTACAAAGTGAGCGGCGATAGTTTTCAGGCCAACCAGCACCAGCGGCAGCAGGATCAGCGCGAGGCTGAAGCCAAAGCTCGGCATTTTGCCTTCGCCCAGATGCGGCTCGGAAATATCGTCCGGAATGTGCAGCTCAACGTGACGACTGATGAAATTGCCCCACAGCGGCCCGGCGATAATCATCCCCGGAATGGCCGCGCACAGGCCAATCAAAATCATCCAGCCAAAATCAGCGTGCATCTGCGAAGCCAGCAGCATCGGCGCAGGCCCTGGCAGCAGAAACGCCGCCGCCGCAGCCACACCGGCAAACAGAGGAATAACCAGTTTCACCAGGTTGGTCCCGGTGTGACGCGCCATGGAAAACGCGACGCTAATCAACAGCACGATAGCCACTTCGAAGAACAGCGGCAGCGCACAGATAAGCCCTGCGAGGCCTATCGCATAATGCGCCCGACTGTGTCCGAAGGACTTCAGCATTTTGACGGCAATCTGATCGACCGCGCCGGTCTCATGCAGAATTTTGCCGAACATTGCCCCCAGCGCGACCACAATCGCGAGGAAGCCGAGCGTTCCGCCCATCCCTTTTTGCATCGTGTCAGCGATTTTATCGAGCGGCATACCCGAGAAAAGCCCTGCACCAATAGACACCACCATCAAAGCCACGAAGGCGTGCATCCGCGCCTTCATCACTAAAAACAGCAGCAGCAATACTGAGCCGACTGCTGTTAAAACAAGCGTTAATGTAGTCACTACTTACTGCCTTTGTTGATTAACTCAATGGTACTCGCGACAACGCCTTCCAGCGGCTGATCGATATCGACCACCAGCACGTCGGCTTCGTCCGCGCCCGGCTCTTGCAGCGTTTCAAACTGCGTGACCAGCATTTGGGTCTTGAAGAAGTGGCCTTTACGCGCTTTCAGGCGGCTTTCGATCACGTCGAAATCGCCCTTCATGTAGATAAAGGAGAGGTTCGGATTGCCGTCACGCAGCAGGTCGCGGTAGGTTTTTTTCAGGGCTGAACAGACGATCAGCGACACTTTATTGGTGCGCTGCATCGCGAAAGCGGCGTCATTCAGGGCCTGCAACCACGGTTTGCGGTCGTCGTCGTTCAGCGCTTCGCCGGAGGACATTTTGACGATGTTGCTGCGCGGATGGAGGAAGTCACCATCAAGAAACGCGGCGTGCAGCTGATACGCGACTTCGCTGGCGACGGCAGATTTACCGCTACCAGAGACGCCCATCAAAACGTAGACATGGTGATCATGGTTAGTTGTGCTCAAAGCGTTGCTCCCACAGGTCGATTTGTTACGGGTAACTGTTATCGGTAACATTGTCCTGCCGGGCTTGTGGATAAGCAATAACCATCCGGACGATAAACTGCGTTGTGTGATCTACTTCAAACTTGTCAGTTTAAATTGATCCGCCTGGTGACAATGTGAAACCTAAATCTAACATCTTAGGCGTCACAATTTCACCACGAATACGCGCCAGCAGGCGCTCAGCGCCGATGCGGCCCATTCGTTCGCGAGGTGTCAGCACGCTCGCCAGACGCGGTTCCATCACCTGGCCGATATCGTGGCCGTGGAAACCGGCAATCGCCATATCGTCGGGGATTTTTAAGCCCAGGCGCTGACATTCAAACGCCGCGCCTACCGCAAGGTCATCGTTGGTACAGAAAATACCGTCGAGCTGTGGATATTCACGACGCGCCTGGCGCATCAGCTCAATCCCGGAGGAGTACGATGACGACTGCTCAACCATCACGCTGTAGGGCGTCAGGCCCGCTTCGCGCATCGCTTGCTCGTAGCCCTTCTGCTTGATGATGGTGCGTTCGTCGAGGCGTGCGCCAAGATAGGCAATGTGGCGGTGGCCGCGTGAAATGATGGTGGCAGTCATCTGGCGGGCGGCTTCGAAGTTGTCGAAACCGACGGCGATATCGATGCACGGCGACTGGCTGTCCATCAGTTCAACCACCGGAATACCGGAAACTTCAATCATTTTGCGGGTGCGCGCAGTGTGGTTGCGCTCAGAAAGGATCAGCCCGTCGATGTTCCAGGAGAGCATCGATTCCAGACGCTCCTCTTCCATTTCCGGCTTGTAGCCGTAGTGGGCGAGCATGGCCTGGTAGCCGTAGGCATCGGTCACGCTTTCAATGCCTTTCAGCACTTCCGCGAAAACCTGGTTGGTCAGTGAAGGAAGAAGGACACCAATCGCGCGGCTGGTCGAGTTGGACAAAATATCCGGGGCGCGGTTGGGGATGTAACCCAGTTCATCAAGAGCGATAGCAATTTTTCCGCGCAGCGCCTCGGAAACCTGTTCCGGGTTGCGCAAAAAACGACTGACCGTCATTTTGGTCACGCCGACGCGATCGGCAACATCCTGAAGTACGGGTCTTTTCTTTTTCATCGTCCGAAGGCTGATAAAGGGGGAAACATTTCCTCAGTTTATCATGGACGCAGCAGAACCTTCCCCCATTGGGGAAAGGTTCTGAAATTTATTTAATCAGGATTATACCGGTGGCAGATCGAACAGCAGGATTTCAGCATCGCTGTCGGCATGGACCGAAATCGCCTGCTCATCCCAGATGGCCAGACCATCGGCGCTCGTCGCTTTGGTGCCGTTAATGGACACTTCACCTTTCACGACCTGGATCCACACCCGACGATCCGCTGAAATCTGATGCACTGACTGCTCATCTTTCAGCAGCGCCCAGCGATAGAGTTCCATGTCCTGGTTCACTTTCAGGGAACCGTCACGCGCATCCGGCGAGAGCACCAGCTGTTTGCCCTGCTCGGCGTCAAAACGACGTTGCTCATAACGCGGCGTGATGCCCGTTTCCTGCGGGATGATCCAGATTTGATACAGGTGCAATTTTTCCGTTTTACTCGGGTTGTACTCCGAGTGACGCACGCCGGTCCCGGCGCTCATGATCTGGAATTCACCGGCAGGCACCTGCTCTTTGTTGCCCATGCTGTCTTCGTGCTCCACGGCCCCTTCCAGCACGTAGGTCAGGATTTCCATGTCTTTGTGCGGGTGAGTGCCGAAGCCCTGACCGGCATCAATCACGTCGTCGTTAATGACGCGAAGCGCAGAGAAGCCCATGAAGTTCGCGTCGTAATAATTGGCGAACGAGAAGGTGTGCCAAGAGTCCAGCCAGCCGTGATTTGCATGGCCACGTTCGTTTGCTTTGCGTAAGAAAATCATGATGTCTAACTCCGTCTTCGTTTCGATGGAGTTAGTGTGGACCCGAACGGTTTAGGATGATAGTGGGTGAAAATTGACTCCTCTGTTCAAAATTTATGAACAACTTCAGAGGAGCCAAATCCGCTTATTTCGCGAGGGTTATCGTGGCAGGAGAAGCCTGTTCGAAGGCCCGCTCGAGGATCTCAAGGTTGGTGAGAACTTCAGTTTCCTTGACGTAATTCGGCGCCCCGTTTTTAAGCGTGTCATACAACGCGTCGTAGACCCGGCCGTAGTCGCCGATTTCCGGTTTCACCTCTTCCCGTACGCTGACGCCTTCGGCATTCATGTACTCGATGTGTCCGATACTGTCGTCAGCGCCAAAGCCGGGTTCACCTGGCATGATATTGGCCTTGAGGCTGGTTTCCTGTTGATCGATACCGTATTTCAGGTACGAACCATTAGTGCCGTGGACGATAAATTTCGGGTAATCGATTTTCACCAGATGGCTGGTTTTGACGATCGCTTTCAGGTCGCCGTAGAAAAGCTGCGCTTCAAAGGTGTCGTCCGGGTTGGCTTTATTGCGCAGGCTACGGATGTCGTAGGCAACGTTATTCGGGCGGCCAAACAGCGAGATTATCTGGTCCATGGTGTGCACGCCCAGGCCGTAAAACGCGCCATCCTGCGGCAAGCCCGGTTTGGTTTCCGCGACCGGACGGTAGTAATCGAAATGACTTTCGATTTCCACGATTTCGCCCAGTTTGCCGCTCTCAATCGCTTTTTTGGCGGTCAGGAAGCAGGAATCAAATCGACGGTTCTGGTACGGCGTGACCGTCAGTCCCTTTTCTTTTGCCAGCGCAAACAGCGCGTTGGCTTCAGCCAGCGTCGGGGTGAACGGTTTTTCCACCAGCACGTTTTTCCCGGCTTCCAGCGCCCGTTTCGCATAATCGAAATGGCTGTCGGCATGCGTACAGACCACCACCAGCTTGACCTGCGGATCGTTCAGCACGTCGTTCAGCTCGCGGGTGAAATGAATGTGCTGATACTGCGGATGCTGCTCTTCCGGCTTCGGGCTACGACGATAAATATGCGCCACATGCCAGCTGTCTTTGCGGTTAAGAACGTATGGGAGGTGATAGCGGGTAGTGCTTTTTCCGAAACCAATAAATGCACAGTGTAGGGTCATGGCTCAGTCCTTTTTGACTTTGAATACCCCCTAACATACTGAAGTCGAGCCAACGCCGCTACGGCGACAAATAAGACGGGCAAAAAAAAGCCAGCACTAGGCTGGCTACAAAATAATACTGGAAGCAATGTGAGCAATGTCGTGCTTTCAGGTTCTCCGTAAGGGTCTCCCTGAACGCATGACAATAATAATCATTATCATTCGCACTTGTCTACCCCTTTTTGATAAAAATCAGCAGTTGACGAATTTTTGTGACTCGGAGATGTTAAAGGGGACAACACACTTCCCGCAGACGGGATAAGGAACAGGAATGAGTACGAGTGAGATAATCGTCCGCCACGTTGACGCCACCGACGCAGCCGCGTTACATCAGATGCACACGCATGCGGATGTTTATCACTCGACGCTACAAATTCCTCACCCTTCGATGGAGATGTGGCACGAACGCGTGATGCGTAAACCCAACAGACGCCAGCTCGTGGCCTGCATTGATGAGCGCGTCGTGGGCCATCTGACGCTGGACGTGATGGAAAACCCGCGTCGCAGCCATGTTGCCACCTTTGGCATCAGTGTCGCGTCGGAATTTCAGAACCGGGGCGTCGGCAGCGCGCTGCTGCGTGAGATGGTGAATCTGTGTGATAACTGGCTGCGCGTGGAGCGGATTGAATTGACGGTGTTCGTCGATAATCCGTTAGGCATCGGCCTGTACCGCAAATTCGGTTTCGAAGTAGAAGGCACCGGCAAAAACTTTGCCCTGCGCAACGGCGAATACGTGGATGCGTATTTTATGGCGCGGATGAAATAATTCGTCAGGCATGCGCCCGGCGGCGCTAAGCTTGCCGGGCCTACAAAACCGTAGGTCCGGCAAACGCAGTGCCGCCGGGCAATAAAAATCAGTACCCCGCCGTTAAATCATCCACTGAACGCGGGTCCGACGCACCGTACAGCGTGCCGTCCGGGCCGACCATAATACTCTGGGTGCTGCCCATCGCCTCTTTCACCGCCACTTTCTGACCTTTATCCGTCAGTAGCTTCAGCGTATCCGGGCTAAAGCCCTTCTCCACTCGCAGCTCATCCGGCAACCACTGGTGATGGAAGCGCGGTGCATTTGTTGCTTCGGCGACGTTCATTCCAAAGTCGATTGTATTCACCACCATTTGCAGCACGGTGGTGATAATTCGGCTGCCGCCTGGGCTGCCGGTGACCAGCCAGGTTTTCCCGTCTTTCACGACGATAGTCGGTGACATCGACGACAGCGGACGCTTATGCGGCCCAACGGCGTTTGCATCTCCGCCGACCAGGCCGTACACGTTCGGCACACCCGGTTTGGCTGAGAAATCATCCATCTGGTTGTTCATCAGAATGCCGCTATTGCCCGCCACAATGCCGGTGCCGAAGACAGTGTTGAGGGTATAGGTCACCGCCACCGCGTTGCCGTCTTTATCCACCACCGAGAAATGGGTAGTCTGGTTGCTTTCATACGGCGCGAGCTTGCCGGGACGGATCTGGCTCGACGGTTTGGCTTTATTGACATCGATTTCGTCAGCAATGGATTTGGCGTAAGCCTTGCTGGTCAACGCCTGCCACGGCACTTTAACGAAATCCGGGTCGCCAAGGTATTCCGAGCGATCGGCGTAGGCATGCTTCTCGGCTTCCGCCATAATTTGCATCGCATCGGCGCTGCCAAAGCCGTATTTATGCATATCGAAGTTTTCCAGGATATTCAGGATTTCAACAATATGAATGCCCCCGGAAGACGGCGGCGGCATGGAGAACACTTGATAGCCACGGTAGTCGCCGCTGATGGGCTCACGCTCTACCGCTTTGTAATTGGCCAGGTCCTCTTTGGTCATCAGCCCGCCGTTCTTTTTCATTTCATCGGCAATCTGATCGGCAATGCCGCCTTTATAAAACGCATCCGGCCCGTTCTCAGCAATCATTTCCAGGCTTTTCGCCAGGTTGGCCTGCACCAGCTTATCGCCCTTCTTCAGCGGCTCGCCATCTTTCCAGAAGATGGCTTTGCTGTTTTCGTGTTGGGGAATGACTTCAGACCCGTAAGTTTTCAGGTCACCCGCCAGCGCATCGTTAACGATAAAACCCTCTTTGGCGAGCTTGATGGCCGGACGCACCACTTTGTTGAGCGGCATCGTGCCGTACTCTTTCAGCGCCAGCGAGAAACCGGCCACGGTGCCCGGCGTGCCGGATGCCAGGTGTGACGTTAGCGATTTTTTGCTGTCAGGGTTGCCCTGATCGTCGAGGAACATATCGCGGGTAGCCTGCGCTGGCGCCATTTCACGGAAGTCGATCGAGGTCGTTTTACCGTCTTTGGTGCGCAACAGCATAAAACCACCGCCGCCGAGGTTCCCCGCCTGCGGGTGCGTGACCGCCAGCGCGTAACCCACGGCCACCGCGGCATCTACCGCATTCCCGCCCTGTTTTAATATCTCCACGCCGACTTTTGTCGCCGTTTCATCCACCGACGCGACCATGCCCTTCTGGGCCGTAACCGGGTGGAAAACATCCGCTTCCACACCATAAGACACCGGCGGTGCCGCGGGCGACGGCTCGGTCGCCGCCACGCTGAACGTCCCTCCTGCCAGCAGAGCAGCAATCGCCGCCCCGCGCCAAAAACGCGTTTCTGTCATTGTTATTCTCCAGGTGATGGGTGTTGTGTTCCCGCTTAAGCCTGGTTCAGAATTCCTAAAAAATCATCGAAATGGGCAATTGGAGGTAAACTTAAGGGAAGCCCCTTTTGGGGAGGAGGACACGATGAACAGGTTATTATTTCTTGCGGCGTTAATGCCGTTTGCCGTTTTAGCACAGCCACTCAACACCACCAACAACCCCAACCAGCCAGGGTATGTGATCCCGAGCCAGCAGCGGATGCAAACGCAGATGAATACGCAGCAGCAACAGCAGAAAGGGATGTTGAATCAGCAGCTACAGAACCAAAACCAGGTTCAGCAGCAGCATTTGCAAACGCAGATGAACAGCAATCAGCAGCGGGTGCTGAACGGCCAGCCGGGGGAGCAGGTGCTGCCGAACACCAGCGGCGGGATGTTAAGCGGCAACAGTGACAGAACGCTTAACAGTTCGCAGCAGCACATGCTACCGCAGACTCAGAACGGCGACCTGCTGAGTACACCGTCTAACCCACAGCCGCTTTCTCGTTAACCGCGAAGGGCCTAGCGGAAGTCAGGCCCGATAACGTCAATCACGTCGGTACAGATGGCGTCCACGCCCCAGCGCAGCAGTTCTGATGCTCGCTGGGGTTTGTTCACGGTGTACACCAGAATATGCAGCCCCGCCGCTTTCAACATTTTCACCCGCGTTTCATCCAGCAGCTTGTGATAAACGTGAATCGACACACATCCGAGCCGTGTGGTCAGTGCCTGCCAGTCATCGCGCCAGTCATCCAGCAACAACCCGCGAGGCAATTCAGGTGCCGCGTGTTGTGCGGCTACCAGCGCGTCGATTTCAAACGATGAGAGCAGCGGCGGCGTCATGCCTGCCCACAATTCGCGCGCCGCAAGGGCAACCGTTTTGCCGGTCAGCGGCCCGGTGCCGGTTGTCGGTTTGATTTCGATATTGGCCATCAGGCCGTGCGCACGACAGCGCTCCGCCACCTGTGATAGCAGCGGCAGCGGCTCGCCTTTAAACTCGCGGCTAAACCAACTGCCCGCATCGACCTGTAGCAGTGTGTTCCACTCAAGCTCACCCGCCACACCCCAGCCATTGCTGGTGCGCTCGAGATTGTCGTCATGCAGCAGGAAAATCTGCCCGTCTTTTGACAGCTTGGCGTCAAATTCGATCATCGTGTGGCCGTAGCGCGCGCCGACGTCAATCGCCGCGAGGGTGTTTTCCGGAGCCCGTTTACCACCGCCACGGTGGGCGACGATGCGGGGATAAGGCCAGTTGCTCATACTCGTTGTCCTGTTTCGCCATCGAACAGGTGCAGATGATTTTCCGGCAGATGCAGCCACAACGTAGTGCCTGCCGTCGGGCGATGTTGATGCGGTAAACGCACCACCATTTTTTGCTCTCCCCAGCGACCATGCGCGAGGTTATCTGCACCCAAAATTTCCAGCGTATCCATCACCAGCGGTACGCCTCCTTCGGCCTGCGAGCTTATCGCAATATGTTCCGGACGGATACCCAGCGTCATGCGGCGCCCGGCGTAGCCGCGATAAAGCCAGTTCAACGGCAGCGCCATGCCGCTGTCGAGATCGAAATGGGTGCCGGACGCACTCACACGCCCGTCGAGCAGGTTCATCGCCGGGCTGCCGATAAAGCTCGCCACGAAGCGGCTGGCCGGTTTTTCATACACCTCAACCGGGGTGCCAATCTGCTCGGCAATACCTTTGTTCATTACCATCACCCGCTGGGCGAGGGTCATCGCTTCCACCTGATCGTGCGTCACATACAGCGACGTGGTGTTCAGGCGGCGATGCAATTGTTGCAGCTCGAGGCGCATCTGCACGCGGAGTTTGGCATCGAGGTTAGACAGCGGTTCATCGAACAGGAATACCGCCGGATCGCGCACGATAGCGCGCCCCATCGCCACGCGCTGGCGCTGCCCACCGGACAGTTCGCGCGGACGGCGTTTGAGTAACGCATCCAGCTCCAGAATACGCGCCGCTTCTTTCACCTTCTCGGCGATATGCCCTTTGCCCATGCCGCGAATTTTCAGGCCCCAGGCCATGTTTTCTTCCACGCTCATGTGCGGGTACAGCGCGTAGTTCTGGAACACCATCGCGATGCCGCGCTCTTTCGGTTCGAGCTCGGTCACGCGCTGACGGTCGATCCAGATATCGCCGCTGGAAACGCGCTCCAGCCCGGCCACCATGCGCAGTAGCGTCGATTTGCCGCAGCCAGACGGACCCACCATCACAATAAATTCGCCGTCGGATACGTCCAGCGTCAGCGGCTGGATCACCTGCGTTTTGCCGTTATCCCAGCTCTTGGTTACAGCCTGTAGTTTCAGTCCAGCCATCTTATTTCTCACTGTCCACTAAACCACGCACGAACGCACGCTGCATGGCTAATACGATAATAACGGGCGGGATCAGCGTCAGCAGCATCGCCGCCATCACCTGATTCCACGCCGTGGTGCCTTCGCCGGTGGCGATCATCCCTTTGATACCTGCTACCGCCGTGCCGAGATTCGCGTCGGTGATAATCAACAACGGCCACAGATACTGGTTCCAGCCGTAGATAAAGGTGATGACGAATAGCGCCGCCAGATTGGTTTTCGACAGCGGCAGCACGATGTCGTGGAAAAAGCGCATCGGCGATGCGCCGTCGATTCGGGCCGCTTCCATCAACTCATCCGGCAGCGTCATAAAGAACTGGCGAAACAGGAAGGTGGCGGTGGCCGACGCCATCAGCGGCAGCGTCAACCCGGTGTAGCTGTCGAGCAATTTGAGGTTGGCGATGACGTCCACCGTCGGAAAAATACGCACTTCAACCGGCAGCATCAGGGTGATAAAAATCATCCAGAAGAACAGGTTACGCAGCGGAAAGCGGAACCAGACGATGGCAAAGGCGGAAAGCATCGACACCGCGATTTTGCCCACCGTGATGGTAAACGCCATGACAAAACTGTTCAGCAATAGCTGCCAGAACGGCGCGCTATTGGCCCCGACGCCCTGTAGCCAGATCGTTTTCATGTTTTCGAGCAGATGCGAGCCGGGGATCAGCGTCATCGGCGTGGCGAAAACGGCTTTGTCATCCAGCGTTGCCGCGACAAACGCGACATACAGCGGGAACAGGATCACCGCAATCCCCAGAATCAACATGATGTGGCTGAACCAGGTCAGCCCGCGACGATGTTCAATCATTGATAGCGCACCTTACTTTCCACGTAGCGGAACTGAACCACCGTCAGCACAATCACCAGCCCCATCAGCACCACCGACTGCGCCGCCGATGCGGACAGATCCAGCCCGGCAAAGCCTTCGCGGTAAATTTTGTAGATAAGCGTGGTGGTGGCCTGCACCGGGCCGCCCGCCGTCGCCGCGTCAATCACCGGGAAGGTGTCGAAGAAGGCATACACCAGATTCACCACCAGCAGGAAGAAACTCACTGGCGCAATCAGCGGCAGCGCAATCGCAAAGAAACGACGCACCGGGCCCGCGCCATCAATGGCGGCGGCTTCCACCAGCGAGCGGGGTATGGACTGCAGCGCGGCAAAGAAGAACAGGAAGTTGTAGCTGATTTGCTTCCACACTGAGGCGAAGACCACGAGGAACATTGCCTGACCGCTGTTTTGCGCGTGGTTCCAGTTGTAGCCCACCATTTCCAGCCAGTGGGTGATCAGCCCGCGTCCGGGGTTGAAGAGGAAAATCCACAGCACTGCGGCGATGGCCGGGGCGACGGCGTAAGGCAGTAGCATCAGGGTTTGGTATACACGGCTACCGCGCACCACGTAATCGACCAGCGCGGCAAAGAATAGCGACACCAGCAGACCGCTGACGGTGACCATGCCGCTGAATTTCATGGTGGTCCAGAATGCGTCGAGGTAGTAGCTGTCGTGGAACAGGGCAATGAAGTTATCGACGCCAACAAATTCACTGGAAAGCCCAAACGGATCGACGTTCTGCAGCGAATACCACAGCGCCTCACCCGCAGGCCAGATAAAAAAAATGACGGTAATAGCGAGTTGCGGCGCGACCAGCACATAGGGCAGCCAGCGCGAGCGAAATACCGGACGGGATGATGACATAGATGGGCTCAAGGTTATTTCCCTTCCCCTCACCCCGGCCCTCTCCCCATAGGGGCGAGGGAGAAACCGGAGTCCCCTCTCCCCTATGGGGAGAGGGTTAGGGTGAGGGGTCTGGTTTAAGAATTACGATTTCGTTGATTTCTCAAAGCGACGAAGCAGCTGATTTCCACGCTCGACCGCTGAATCCAGCGCCTGCTGCGGGGTTTTCTTGCCGGTCCATACCGATTCCAGTTCTTCATCCACAATGGTGCGAATCTGCGGCATGTTGCCCAAACGCAGGCCTTTGGTGAACGGCAACGGCGGCTTGTTCATCATCTGGCGCGTGGCGATATCCGCCCCCGGGTTCTTGTCGTAGAAGCCCTGCTGACGGGTCAGGTCATACGCCGCTTTGGTGATCGGCAGATAGCCGGTTTTCTGGTGCCATTCGGCAGCGATTTCCGGTTTGGTCAGGAAGTCGAGGAACTCCGCCACGCCTTTGTAGGTTTCTTTGTCTTTGCCCTGCATCACCCACAGGCTGGCCCCGCCGATAATGGCGTTCTGCGGTGCGCCTTTCGCGTCAGCGTCGTACGGCATCATGCCCACACCGTAGTTGAATTTGGCGTACTGACGGATGTCCGCCAGCGAGCCGGAAGAAGCGGTGGTGATAGCGCAATCCCCGTTGTAGAACTTCTCAGTGGATTCATCTTTGCGCCCGAAGTAGCTGAAATCGCCCTTCTTATTCAGTTCTTCCAGCATCGCGATGTGCTTCACCTGCTCTGGCTTGTTGAAATCCAGGACCGCATCGGTGCCGTCAAAACCGTTGTTTTTGCTCGCAAACGGCAGGCCGTTCCAGGCGCTGAAGTTTTCCAGCTGGATCCAACCCTGCCAGCCGCTGGCGTAGCCGCACTTCATGCCTGCTGCTTTCAGCTTCGCGGTGTAATCGGCCAGATCCTGCCAGGTTTTCGGTGGCTGATCCGGGTTTAAGCCGGCCTTTTTGAACGCGTCTTTGTTGTAGTACAGCACCGGCGTTGAACTGTTAAATGGCTGGCTCAGCAGGTGGCCGGTTTTGGAATCGGTGTAGTAGCCCGATACCGTCGGCACGAACTGGGATTCGTCGAAGGCAATGCCCGCATCGCTAAACACTTCGTACACCGGTTTTATGGCTTTCGACGCCATCATGGTCGCGGTGCCGACTTCATACACTTGCAAAATAGCCGGCGCGTTACCGGTGCGGAACGCTGCAATCCCGGCCGCCAGGCTCTGTTCGTAGTTGCCTTTATAAACCGGCACAATTTTGTAATCAGGATGGGTCTCGTTAAAACGCTGGGCGAGGGAATCCACTTCTTTACCCAGCTCCCCTTCCATGGAATGCCAGAATGGAACGGTGGTGACAGCCATGGCCTGAGTGGCAAAGGCCAGTCCCAGCGTCAGAGCTAAAGCGGTGTGTCGTAACGATGTCATTCGGTTATCTCTCTTGTTGTGCCGGATGCGCGAAATCACGCGTTTTTGTTCGCACCACAACATGACATGCGCGTATGACAGAAATAGAGACGAAAGATGACGAAGCGGTGACAGCCAGGCTTCAGAGAGATGATGGAATGGTGACGGAGATCGGTGCGGCCTGATGCCCTCATCCCGGCCCTCTCCCACAGGGAGAGGGAGAAAAGCAGAGCCCCTCTCCCTGTGGGAGAGGGAGAAAAGCAGAGCCCCTCTCCCCACACGGTGCGCCGATCGGTTCCCTCTCCCTGAGGGAGAGGGGAAAAACACGAATAACAGTCGCTTTTACCTAACCGCCTAAATACGCACTACGCACCGCTTCGTTAGCCAGCAACGCGTCGCCGGTGTCTTCCAGCACCACATGGCCGTTTTCCAGCACGTAGCCACGGTCAGCGAGTTTCAGCGCCTGGTTGGCGTTCTGCTCCACAAGGAAGATGGTCATTCCCTCTTTGCGCAGTTGCTCAATGGTGTCGAAAATTTGCTGGATGATGATCGGTGCCAGACCCAGCGACGGCTCGTCGAGCAGCAGCAGGCGCGGCTGGCTCATTAGCGCACGGCCAATCGCCAGCATCTGCTGTTCCCCGCCGGACATGGTGCCCGCCCGCTGGACACGACGTTCCCACAGGCGCGGGAACAGTTCGTACACCCATTTGATTCGCGTCTGATACTCGCTACGTTCGGCGAAAAAGCCGCCCATCGCCAGGTTCTCGTCCACGGTCATGCGGGAGAATACGCGACGCCCTTCCGGCACAATCGCGACCGCTTCACGCATGATTTTTGCAGTCTGCCAGTCGGTAATATCTTTACCATCGAAGGTCACCCGTCCGCTGGAAGCGCGTGGGTCACCGCACAGCGTGCCGAGCAGCGTGGTTTTACCCGCGCCGTTCGCGCCAATCAGCGTCACGATTTCACCCTGATTGATGTGCAGGCTGACCTCGTGCAGGGCCTGAATTTTGCCGTAATGGGCGCTGACTTTGTCAAAGGACAACATGACTTTTTCCATCTTATGCCTCACCCAAATAGGCGCGAATAACGTCAGGATTATTGCGGATCTCTTCCGGCGTGCCGTTGGCTAACGGCGTTCCCTGATTCACGACGTAAATACGATCGGAAATACCCATCACCAGCTTCATGTCATGCTCAATCAGCAGAATGGAGGTGTTGTGATGGCTGCGCAGTTCGGCAATCAGCTCGTCCAGCTCTTTGGTTTCTTTCGGGTTCAGCCCCGCCGCCGGTTCGTCAAGCATCAGGATTTCCGGCTGCGTCACCATGCAGCGCGCGATTTCCAGACGACGCTGGTCACCGTAGGCGAGGTTGCTCGCCTGACGGTTCGCGTGTGCCAGCAGGCCGATACGATCGAGCCATGTCGCGGCTCGGTCCAACGCTTCGCTCTGCGCTTTACGGAACGATGGCGTTTTCAGCAGGCCGGAAAATACGCCGGTTTTCAGTTGTTGATGTTGTGCCACCAGCAGGTTTTCAATCACCGTCATTTCGCGGAACAGGCGCACGTGCTGGAAAGTACGCACCACGCCCATCTGGGCAATTTTCTGGCCCGGCAGGCCTTCGAGATGTTTGTCACCCAGCATGATGCTGCCGCCCGTCGGCTTATAGAAACCGGTCAGGCAGTTGAAAACCGTGGTTTTCCCGGCACCGTTAGGGCCAATCAGCGAGACGATTTCCTGCGGGTGCAATTCAAGATTGACGTTATTGACCGCCAGCAGGCCGCCAAAACGCATCATCAGGCCGTTAACGGATAATAATGGCTGACTCATGCCTGCTCTCCTTTGGTCTGTCCGCTTTTCAGTTTCAGCTGTGGACGGGTCATCGGCAGCAAGCCTTGTGGACGCCAGATCATCATCAGAACCATCAAACCACCCAGCATTAACATGCTGTATTCGTTGAAATCACGCATCAGTTCGCGTGATACCACCAGCAGCACCGCGGCGAGGATCACCGCAAACTGCGAGCCCATTCCGCCCAGCACCACAATCGCCAGCACGAACGCCGATTCGGCGAAGGTGAACGATTCCGGACTGACGAAGCCCTGACGGGCGGCGAACAGCGTTCCGGCGAAACCGGCAAACGCGGCGCTGATGGTAAAGGCGGTCAGCTTGATACGCGTCGGATTCAGGCCCAGTGAACGGCAAGCGATTTCATCTTCACGCAATGCTTCCCACGCACGGCCCAGCGGCATCCGCAGTAAACGGTTGATGACAAGCAGCGTAAAGACCACCAGCAGCAGTGCCACCAGGTAGAGGAAAATCACGCGGTCGTTCGGGTCGTATTTCAAGTGGAAGAAGTTGCTGAAGGTATCCCAGCCGCCTTCACGTGCAGTACGGCTGAACTCCAGGCCGAACAGCGTCGGTTTCGGGATCTGGCTGATGCCGTTCGGGCCGCCGGTGATTTCAGTGTTATTGAGCAGCAGAATACGCACGATTTCGCCGAAGCCAAGGGTCACAATCGCCAGATAATCACCGCGCAGACGCAGCACCGGGAAGCCGAGCAGGAAACCGGCAGCAGCGGAAACCAGGCCCGCCAGCGGCAGACAGGTCCAGAAGCCGAGACCGTAATAGTGATTCAGCAGCGCAAAGGTGTACGCGCCGATGGCGTAGAAACCGCCGTAGCCCAGCACCAGCAGGCCAGACAGGCCCACAACCACGTTCAGACCGAGGCCGAGAATAATGTAGATCATGGTCAGAGTGGCGATATCAATGGTGCCACGAGACACCATGAACGGCCACGCTACGGCCGCCACCAGCAGCGCAATCAGGAACAGCTTCTGTTTAACGGTCGAACCGTCAATCGCCGGCAGAACCCACTTCGGACCGGAAACGCTCTTCAGGCCTTTCTGCACCATCGGACGCAGCAGCTGGAAGATAAACACCACCGCGGTACCGATATAAATCCACTGCCAACGGATATCCGCCGCGGAATTGACCACCAGTTTGGTGCCGCTTAACGAAAGCTGAACGCCCATAAAGACGCCTGCCAGCACGAAGAACATGGCGGCAGACAGCAGCGCCATCGCAAAATGCATCGGTTTCATACTTTCTCTACCTCCGGACGACCCAGGATCCCGGTCGGCATTACCAGCAGCACGACAATCAGCAGCGCGAACGACACCACGTCTTTGTACTCGGTACTCAGGTATGCGGAGGACAGCGCTTCAGCCACGCCCAGGATCAGGCCGCCGATCATCGCCCCTGGAATACTGCCGATTCCACCAAGAACCGCAGCAGTAAAGGCTTTCATCCCGGCCATAAAGCCGATGTACGGGTTAATGACGCCATAGAACTGACCGAGCAGCACGCCCGCTACCGCCGCCATCGCCGCGCCGATAACAAACGTCAGGGCGATTACGCGGTCAGTGTTGATGCCGAGCAGGCTCGCCATTTTCAGGTCTTCCGCGCAGGCGCGACAGGCGCGGCCCATGCGGGAATAGCGGATGAACACTGTCAGGGCCAGCATCGCCACAAAGGTCACAATCCAGATAACAAGCTGCATGGTGGTGATACTGGCGGCGAAGTTTTCGCTGCTGCCGATAATCCACTGGCCGTTAAACAGGCTTGGCAGCGCGATGTCGCGCGAGCCTTCCGTCAGACTGACGTAGTTTTGCAGGAAGATGGACATCCCGATGGCGGAGATCAGTGCAATCAGGCGTTTAGAGCTGCGAACCGGGCGATAGGCCACGCGTTCGATGCTCCAGCCGTAGGCGCTGGCGATGATAATCGCTCCGACGAATCCGGCACCCACCAGCAGCCAGCCGGTGTCGATACCCATCATCATCAGTGCGGCGATGATCATGAACGACACATAGCTGCCAATCATGTAAACCTCGCCGTGGGCGAAGTTGATCATCCCGATAATGCCGTACACCATGGTGTAACCGATGGCGATCAATGCATAGGTGCTTCCCAGCGTCACGCCGTTAAACATCTGCTGCAGGAAATAGAGAAACTGCTCTGACATAAGATAACCTTTTTATCACCGCCCGGCAGGTGATCGGGCGGCAGGGAAATTTGTCTTATTATTTAGCGACGGTGGACGAACCATCCGCATGCCACTGGAAGACACCAAACTCAAATCCCTTCAGATCGCCTTTCTCATCCCAGTTCAGCGGCCCAATCACGGTTTTCGCACCGTGAGCTTTTAAATCTTTAATCAATGCCAGCGGATCTTCGCTGCCGGTACGGTCCATAGCGGTCGCCAGAGACTGGACGGCGGCATAGGTGATCCACACATACGGACCGCTCGGATCTTTCTTCTCAGCTTTCAGCGCATCAACGATGCCTTTGTTTGCCGGATCCTGATCATAACGTTTCGGCATCGTCACCAGCATGCCTTCACCCGCGGCACCCGCGATGTTCGACAGGGAAGCGTTACCCACGCCTTCCGGGCCCATGAACTGCGTTTTCAGGCCAACGGAGCGCGCCTGGCGCAGGATCTGCCCCATTTCCGGGTAGTAGCCGCCGTAGTAAACGAAGTCGATGTTCTCTTTTTGCAGGCGTGCCACCAGCGCGGAGAAGTCTTTTTCACCCGCGGTGATGCCGTCGAAGAACACCACGTTCGCGCCGCCTTTCTTGAGGCTGTCCTGTACGGAACGCGCCAGGCCTTCGCCGTACTGCTGTTTGTCATGAATAATGGCGATACGCTTAGGCTTCACGTTATCCAGGATGTATTTCGCGGCGGTGGGTCCCTGCGAGGAATCGAGGCCCGCGGTGCGCATGATGTACTGATAGCCGCGCTGCGTCAGCTCCGGGTTGGTGGCGCCCGGGGTAATCATCAGGATGCCTTCGTCTTCGTAGATATCAGACGCTGGCTGAGTAGAAGAAGAACAGAGGTGACCGATAACGTATTTGATGTTGTCGTTGACCACTTTGTTGGCAACGGCCACGGCCTGTTTCGGATCGCAGGCGTCGTCATATTCCACAGCAACCAGTTTGTCGCCTTTGATGCCGCCGTTGGCATTGATGTCTTTGATCGCCTGACGCGCGCCGTTGAACTCCATGTCGCCCCACTGTGCAACCGGGCCAGACATCGCACCAATCACGGCGACCTTGATGTCTTTTGCCATTGCTGACTGCGACATGGCCAGGGCAATCATTCCCGCAATCAATGTTTTCGCATTCCGTTTCATCTTCAATCCCCATTCGTGATGTTGTTTGTATATATTTTGTATTTATTTGGTTAAAAAGCATTCTGTACTTTTAATGCACAACGCTACTTTTACCAGTCTCTTTAATGGTTTAGCGATGCTATTTGCCAAAAACCAGACTAAAATCTCTATTTTTCAGTCGATTAAGCAAAGATAATATTCTGTATTCAGACAGAGTTAAACAAAAAAAAGAGCCGTTTTCAGCATAAAATAAGGGTACAAAGAGCGGAATAAATCACTCCTTATTAGGTTAAAATTCTGCTTATTTTTCGATCCATAACGCATTGCGCTGCTTTGGATGGCAACGCAAAAACGAATCCGCTGGCATTCAGCAAAAAAATAGAAATCGGCGAATCGAGAATTTAGATAAACTCGGGGTAATCTTTTTTACAGGTGGCTTCACATGAAACTGACGGTAATCAGGCTAACCACGCTCAGCGAGCAGGACCACATCGATCTCGGCAAGATCTGGCCGGAATACAGTTCGTCATCTTTGCAGATGGACGATCGGCATCGGATCTATGCGGCGCGGTTTAATGAGCGGTTGCTCGGCGCAGTACGCGTGACGCTGCAGGACGCGCAGGGTGCGCTGGATTCTCTGCGGATACGCGAAGTCACCCGTCGACGTGGCGTGGGGAAATATCTGCTGGAAGAAGTGCTGCGCGAAAATCCTGGCATCGACAGTTGGTGGATGGCAAATGTGGGCGTGGAAGACAAAGGCGCGATGACAGCGTTTATGCAGGCGTTGGGGTTTACGGCGCAGGATAATGGCTGGGTAAAGGGATAGGCGCAGCCTGGTGCCCTCTCCCACGGGGAGAAGGTGCAAACACTAAAACGGCAACCCAAGGTTGCCGTTTGCTTTTACATTCTGCGGTCTGGTGCCCTCACCCCGGCCCTCTCCCACGGGGAGAGGGTGCAAACACTAAAACGGCAACCTAAGGTTGCCGTTTGCAGTTTATTTTGCGTCGGTGGCGGTGCCGTTCGCATGCCACTTGAAGACGCCGAACTCAAAGCCTTTCAGGTCGCCTTTCTTATCCCAGGTCAGTGGACCCATGACGGTGTCGACGCTGTTGGCTTTAAGCCATTCAGCAATCTTCGCCGGATCGTCGCTCTGGTTCAGGCCAGCCGTCAGTGACTGGATTGCAGCGTAAGTCGTCCACACGAACGCCCCGCTCGGATCCTGTTTCTTCGCCTTGATAGCGTCTACAACCGGTTTGTTCGCCGGAACCTGATCATAGTTCTTCGGCTTGGTGACCAACAGACCTTCCGCAGAATCACCGGCAATGTTAGACAGTGACACGTTCGCCACGCCTTCCGGGCCCATGAACTGGGTTTTCAGACCTGCCGCACGTGCCTGACGCAGGATCTGCCCCATTTCTGGGTGGTAGCCACCGTAGTAAACGAAGTCGATGTTCTCTTTCTTCAGACGTGCAACCAGGGTAGAGAAGTCTTTCTCACCGGCGGTGATCCCGTCGAAGAACACCACGTTTGCGCCGCCTTTTTTCAGCGGTTCCTGTACCGCACGCGCCAGACCTTCACCGTACTGCTGCTTGTCATGCACAATCGCAATGCGTTTCGGCTTCACGGTGTTGAGGATATATTTCGCCGCGGTTGGGCCCTGGTCTGAGTCCAGGCCGGTGGTGCGCAGGATCAGATTGTAACCACGCGCGGTCAGCTCGGGTGCCGTCGCTGCCGGGGTGATCATCAGAATGCCTTCGTCTTCGTAGATGTCAGACGCTGGTTGAGTGGAAGAAGAGCACAGGTGACCGATAACGTACTTGATGCCATCGTTCACGACTTTGTTCGCCACGGCCACGGCCTGTTTTGGATCGCAGGCATCGTCATATTTTACGATTTCGAGTTTGTTGCCTTTGATGCCGCCCTTGGCATTAATATCAGCGACAGCCTGTTCAGCACCTGTGAACTCCTGATCGCCGTACTGCGCTACCGGACCGGACATGGCTCCCACGACCGCAATTTTAATATCGTCGGCCATCGCCATGTGACTCATCGCCAGCGCGATACATCCTGCCAGTAACGCTTTACCCTTCATTTTCATCCTGAGATTCCCCATTGTGATGGTGATTGTATTTGTTGTGATGTTGTTATGTAGCGCTTTATATCGATTTTCGGTCTGCCGCCCGCGCTTTTGCAGCATACTCTGCTAAAACATACCCGATTTTTTAACTTTTGGAACGAGAATTTTGAGGGCTATGTAACAGAAACGTGACAAAAAAAAGCCGCTCCGAAGAGCGGCGAGCCATTAGTGGCTGAGGGAGTGTCGAATAATCTCCAGCGCCTTGCGGAACTGGGCTTCAGGGATGGTGAGAGGGTAAAGAAAACGAATCACGTTGCCGTAAACGCCACAGCTCAGCAGCAGCAGGCCTTCTTTCAGCGCCTTTTCCTGCACCTGTTTGGTAAATTCTGGCGACGGCGCGCCAGTCTGCGGATCGTTAAATTCAACGGCAATCATTGAGCCTTGCGCACGCACATCCACGATATGCGGACAGCTGGCTCTGGCGTTGTTCAGCACTTCAACCAGGTGGTGCCCCAGCTCGGCCGCACGGGCGCAGAGCTTCTCTTCGTCGATGATATCGAGCACCGCATGCGCCGCAGCAACGGCCAGCGGGTTACCGGCGTATGTGCCGCCAAGACCGCCTGGGGCTGGCGCATCCATCACCTCGGCACGGCCCGCCACCGCAGAGAGCGGCATCCCGCCCGCCAGGCTTTTCGCCATGGTCATCAGGTCAGGCTTCACGTCGTAATGCTCCATCGCAAACAGTTTGCCGGTACGGGCAAAACCGGTCTGCACTTCATCAGCAATCAGCAGAATGCCGTGGGTGTCGCACAGTTTTCGCAAGCCCTGCATGAAATCGACTGGAGCGACGTTGAAACCGCCCTCGCCCTGCACCGGCTCAAGAATAATCGCCGCCACCTGATCCGGGGCGATATCCGCTTTGAAGATGCGATCGAGGCTTTTCAGCGCGTCTGCGGTGCTGACGCCCTGGGCTTCACTCGGATACTGACCGTGGAACACAGAGCCGGGGAACGGACCGAAGCCGATTTTGTACGGGGCCACTTTGCCGGTCAGGGCCATGGTCATGAAGGTACGGCCGTGGAAACCACCGCCGAAGGTAATCAGGCCTGGGCGCTTAGTGTAAGCGCGGGCGATTTTCACCGCATTTTCAACTGCTTCCGCTCCGGTCGAAAAGAATGCCGTTTTCGCCGGGCCGTTTACCGGCACGCGCTCGTTAATGCGCTCGGCCAGGGAAACGTAGCTTTCGTAAGGGACAATCTGGTACGCGGTGTGGGTAAACGCCTGCAGCTGTTTTTCAATCGCGGCGACGATTTTCGGATGACGATGGCCGGTGTTTAGCACCGCAATTCCCGCTGCGAAATCAATGACTTCATTGCCTTCGACATCCCACAGCGTGGCGTTTTCAGCTTTTTCAGCGTAGAAGCCGCACATGACGCCAATGCCGCGCGGTGTCGCCTGCAAACGGCGCTGATTCAATTCATTATTCTTCATCGACCTTACCCCATCTCAAATTCATTAGTGTTAACAACTTTGAAACAATGCAATAGTTTTACTGCTTGAGCGGTCCTATAATCGAGTACCAGTTTTGAATAATTGAGGGATCCAATTGCGTTCTTTAGTGTGCGATCTCCTGCAACTGCGTCTGGACGAGCAATCTGACGATAAATTGCATAAGAAGCTGTATAACGCCGTGCGGCTGTCGATCCTCGACGGCAGCCTGCCGCCGCAAAGCCGTCTGCCACCGTCGCGGGATCTCGCCACCCAACTGCGCATGTCGCGCAATACGGTGCTGACCGTGTACGAACAGCTGCTGGCAGAGGGTTATATCGTGTCCCGTTCCGGCAGCGGCACGTTTGTGGCGAAAACCGTGCCGGACGCGCTGCTGTTCGCCGCGGGGAGCGATGAACAGCACGCCAGTTCGCCACAAAGCGTGAGCTTTTCAGCACGCGGTCAGGCGCTGTTGGCGCACAGCAGAGCCAGCCCTCGCCAGTGGGGCGCGTTTTTGCCCGGCGTGCCCGACGTAAGTGCGTTCCCGCACGCGCTGCTGCGTAAAATCCACACTCGCGTGAGCCGCAAACCGCAGCCGATGCAGCTTTCCTACAGCCCTTCCGGCGGCAGTCAGGCGCTGCAACAGGCGTTGATGGAATATTTGCGCGTGGCGCGCTCGGTGCGCTGCACGCCGGACCAAATTCTGATCACCGAAGGCATTCACCAGGCCATTGATTTGGTGTCACGGATGCTGTGCAACCCCGGCGACAGCGCGTGGATTGAGGAGCCGGCCTATTGGGGCATTCGCAACGTGTTGCAGATGAACGGCGTGAATTTACGCGCGGTCGATGTCGATCTCAGCGGCATGAACCCGCCGGAACCTGGTGAGTCGCCGCCCCGGCTGATCTTCGTCACGCCGTCGCACCAGTATCCGCTTGGCTGTGTGATGAGTCTCGAGCGCCGTCAGCGGCTGCTGGCAGTGGCGCGACAGACCGGGAGCTGGATTGTCGAAGACGATTACGACAGCGAGTTCCGCTTTTCGGGCCAGCCTATTCCGGCGCTACAGGGGCTGGTCGAAGATGCGCCGGTGATTTACATCGGCACCTTTAGCAAAACCATGTGGCCGGGAATGCGCCTCGGCTATGTCGTCTTGCCTCGCCCGCTGGCGCAGTCGCTGCGCACCGCGCATGCCGAACTTTACCGCAGCGGGCGCTTGCTCGACCAGGAAGCGCTGGCGCTGTTTATTCGCGAAGGGCATTACACCGCGCACATTCGTCGGATGCGCCTGCTGTACGCCCGGCGTCGTCAGCGGCTGGCGGGTCTTATCACCGATTATCTCGGCAAAGAGGCATTAAGCGAATTTAACGACAACGCCGGGCTGCACCTGGTGCTGAAACTCGATGCCGATTGCGACGACGTGGCGCTGGCCAACGCAGCAAATGAAAAGGGCGTGCTGGTACGACCGCTTTCGCGCTATTACCTGAATAATGCGACACAGCGCGGGTTGTTAATGGGTTTTGCGGCGATGCGCGAAGAAGAGATGGAAGGGGCGTTTAAGGTTTTGATGGGGTGTATCGCGTCAGGATAATTGTTGATTGCGCCGGTGCAGCCTGATGGGAGAGCCGATCGGTCCCCTCTCCCTTGAGGGAGAGGGTGCAGAAACTAAAAACGGCAACCAGAGGTTGCCGTTTTGCTATTCGTTTAGGCTTCGATAGCCATACGCAATTTTTTCATCGCGTTCTTTTCAAGTTGACGCACACGCTCAGCGGATACGCCATAACGGTCGGCCAGCTCTTGCAGCGTGGACTTGTTGTCTTCGTCCAGCCAGCGAGCGCGGATGATGTCCTGGCTACGTTCGTCCAGACCTTCCATCGCGTGAGTCAGTTTATTCGCGGCCTGCTCTTCCCAGTTATCGTCTTCGATGCCGTCGGCAAAGTTAGACGTTTTATCCTGTAAGTAGAGCACCGGTGCAACGGAATGGCTTTCGGAATCGTCATCGGCTGACATATCAAAGGCCATGTCCTGCGCGGACATTCGCGATTCCATTTCACGCACGTCTTTGCTGGAAACACCCAGCTCACGCGCAACCATTTCCACTTCATCCTGATTGAACCAGCCCAGACGCTGCTTGGTTTTACGCAGGTTAAAGAACAGCTTACGCTGTGCTTTGGTGGTCGCGACTTTGACGATACGCCAGTTACGCAGCACGTATTCGTGAATTTCGGCTTTGATCCAGTGCACGGCGAATGACACAAGGCGCACACCCACTTCTGGGTTGAATCGGCGCACGGCTTTCATCAGGCCGATGTTACCTTCCTGAATCAAATCTGCCTGCGGCAGGCCGTAGCCCGAATAATTACGAGCAACGTGAACAACAAAGCGCAGGTGAGACAGGATCAGCGTCTTCGCTGCTTCCAGATCGCCCTGGTAATGCAGCTTTTCCGCCAGTGCCCGTTCTTCATCAGCCGTCAACATCGGCCATGCGTTTGCCGCCCGGACATAAGATTCCAGGTTGCCAACAGGGGCTAAAGCTAAAGTTTGCATATCTTTGGTCATTCAAGTCCTCTCAATTTACGTCCTGGCCGGGGTTCGTCCCCATCAGGCAACTTTCAGGCCAGTTGTTACGAGCAGCGAGATTAACATTCACTTTTTTATCAGACAGTGATGTTATCCACAAGTTCCATGCAACGCTGTGAATAGATTACGCACAAAATGTGACATCACGATAATAATGTTTGCGGGCAGGGAAAGCAGATGGGTTTTGACTCTCTCCCTGCGATTTTGCACAGGAACTTTGCAGCAGGGAGAGAGTATATCAGACTTTTTTTATTCCGGCGTAAAGTGGCGTAAATGTTGTACCGTCGCCAACCAGGCAGCAATCCAGCCGATCATTGAACAAACAATCAGCATCAGCAAACATTCATCCAGACCTAAACCACTGAGTTCAAACTGGGTGCCAAACACTTTCGCCACTTCCGTAACCGCCGATGACAACCGCAGCACCAGAATTTCGGACAGGATCAGCGACAAGAACGCACCGGAGAAGCCCAACAGCGCTCCGCCGTACAGGAACGGACGCAGGATAAATCCGTCAGTTGCGCCAATCAGCTTCTGCACGTTGATGGTATCGCGACGCGCAAAGATGCTCAGACGCACGCTGTTACCAATGACGAGGAACACCGCCGCAATCATCAGCACGCCAATCATCGCCGCCACGCGTCCAACCAGGCCGGTGATGGAGGAAAGCCGCGCGAACCAGCTGTCATCCATGCGTACTTCATCCACGCCCTGAATACGTGACACGCGGTCACGCAGGGTGTTCAGCGAATCGGTGCCCTGGAAATCGAGCTTTGGAATGACAATCGCCACCGCGGGAAGCGGGTTCTCTTCCAGCATATCCAGCGCGCCGCCGAAGCCTGACCAGTTACGGAACTCGCCCAACGCTTCATCGCGGGACAGGTAATTCACCTTATCCACGCCCTGTTCGGCCTGTAGCTGCCCGACGACTCTCGCTGCCGCGTCATCATCCAGCGTTTTTTCGAGGTACACCGTAATTTGCGGCGACGGATAATACTGCGACGCCGCGGTGTTCACGTTCTTGTAAACCATGTAGCACACGCTCGGCAACGTCAGGGAAATGGCGATCACCATCACCGTCAGAAACGTGGCCAGCGGTTTACTTTTCAGGTCTTGCAGTGCGCCGTTAAACGCATAACGCACCTGCTCGTTAAAAACGTTAGTTTTACGGGAGCTCGGCTTCGGGGAAGACTTCGCGCGTTTCGGCACGTTACCGCCATTGTTACCGCCGCCTCTTCCGGAATTACGCAACCGGTCAAAACGGTTGCCGAACTGCCGGATGTGATTCATCGCCTCGCGTTTATTCACCGTAGCCTCCGTGCAAATGCCCGTCGCTGAGCGTCAGCTGTCGGTATGAACGGCTGGAGATAAGCCCCATGTCGTGGGTCGCCATCAATACCGTTACCCCAACGCGGTTAAACTCTTCGAACAGACGCAAAATGCCTTCCGACAGCGCCTCATCGAGGTTACCGGTCGGTTCATCCGCCAGCAATACCGCCGGTTTGTTCACCACCGCACGGGCAATGCCCACGCGCTGCTGCTCACCGCCGGAGAGTTGAATCGGTAAATTTTTCGCTTTGTCGAGCAGCCCGACCTTATCCAATGCCGCCGAGACGCGACGACGAATGTCATCGAAGCTGGCCCCCGCGATGATCAGCGGGATGGCGACGTTATCAAACACGGTGCGGTCCATCAGCAGATGGTGATCCTGGAAGATCATCCCAATCTGGCGACGCAGGAACGGCACTTCGCGGTGTTTCAGGCGGCTGATGTCGTGGCCGCTAAACCAGATCTTCCCGGTGCTGGGACGCTCGATACCGCAAATGAGCTTCAGCAGGGTACTTTTCCCCGCACCGGAGTGGCCGGTCAGAAAGGCCATCTCACCCGGCTGCAGCTGGAAGTTAATCCCCTGCAGCGCTTGTCTCCCACCGAGATAGGCTTTGCTGACTTGTTCAAAGCGAATCATTGTTAATCCTCTCGGGCAAAAAGTGCCTCAATAAAATCGTCCGATTTAAACGGACGCAAATCTTCGATACGTTCGCCAACGCCAATGTAGCGAATCGGAATGCCGAACTGATCGGCCACCGAGAAGATAACGCCACCCTTGGCGGTCCCGTCCAGTTTAGTCAATGTGATGCCCGTCAGCCCAACCGCTTCGTGGAACAGCTTCGCCTGGCTGATGGCGTTCTGACCGGTACTCGCATCGATGGTCAGCATGATTTCATGCGGCGCATCTTCGTCGAGCTTTTTCATTACGCGGACAATCTTCTTCAATTCTTCCATCAGGTGCGATTTGTTCTGCAAGCGCCCTGCGGTGTCGGCGATCAGGACATCCACATTACGCGCTTTCGCGGCCTGAATGGCATCGAAAATCACCGATGCGGAATCGGCTCCGGTATGCTGAGCAATCACCGGAATATCATTGCGCTGGCCCCAGACCTGGAGCTGCTCAACCGCCGCGGCACGGAAAGTATCACCCGCTGCCAGCATGACCGATTTACCCTGCTGCTCAAACTGACGCGCCAGCTTGCCAATGGTCGTGGTTTTACCCACGCCGTTGACGCCGACCATCAGGATAACAAACGGCATTTTGCCTTCAATATTAAGCGGCTCTTCCACTTTTGCGAGGATTTCGCTCATTTCATCTTTCAGCAGCCCGTACAGTGCTTCGGCATCACGCAGCTGTTTGCGGCTCGCGCCTTCGGTCAGATTGGCGATGATTTTGCGGGTGGTATCCACGCCGACGTCGGCAATCAGCAGCTGTTCTTCCAGCTCTTCAAACAGATCATCATCGATTTTCTTGCCACGGAACAGACTGATAAATCCGGAACCGAGGTTTTCTTTGGTTTTCAGCAGGCTGCGTTTCAGGCGTGCGAAGAAGCCCTCTTTGGTTGGCCTCTCCTGTTCCTGCTGCGCTTGAGTGTCGACGGCGGCGTCTGCCGTGTCTTCCGGCGCGTCGATGGCATTTTCTGCCGCATCGGCGGCGGCCAGCGCCTGCGCGTCAAGTTCTTCATCGCTCAGTTCAACGTCGGCGAAATCTTCTTCTTCAACAACCACTTCCGCGACAGGTTCTTCAACCGTTGTTTCTTCAACGGCGGGTTCTTCTTCAACGGTTTCTTCAACAACGGTTTCAACCGGAGTCGCTTCTTCGGCTTGCACCTGATGCGCGACAACGGCTTCTTCTTCGACAACGACCGCTGGCTCTTCTTCGGCAATCTCTTCCGGCAGCGGCAGCGCTTCGTGTTCGATAACGGCTTCAGGCTCAACGTCAACGCGCGGCTCTTCGACCGGCGCAGTAACGACAGCTACTGCTTCCGGCTCAACCGGCTGCACGATGGCGCTTTGAGCGACCTCTTCGGTCACCTCAACCACGTCTTCGGCGAAGGCTTCGGTCTCTGCTTCGCTGTGCGCGGTCACTTCCGCTTCGGGTTCAGCGAGGCGTTCAACGTCCTGTTCCGCAACAGGTTCAACCGTTACGGCGTCAGCAGCTTCCTGAGTGTCCTGCTCAATGACAGGCTCTGCGGGCGCTGGCTGCGCTTCGCTTTGCTGCTGTTCGGCTTCCTGTTGCTGCTCTTCTTCTTTCTGTCCAAAGCCCAGCCAGGAAAAAAAGCCTCTTTTTTTATCTTTTGCCATTTGCGAGCACGCTCTTCGCTGTTGATTCCCTGTACCGCGTTACCGCTATCCCTTCATACTTCAGGTTTAATGAAACCAGAATTATTGAGGTCTATGTACATGGAAGCTAAAAAAATGATGAAATAGTCTATCACTTAACTTAACGCGCATCACCGCCTGGAACAGTAATCCGGCATTGAGCTGAGCATAGATATGAAAAAACCAAACCACTCCGGCAGCGGCCAGATCCGCATTATAGGCGGGCAATGGCGGGGCCGTAAGCTCCCTGTTCCGGATAGCCCAGGCTTACGCCCGACCACCGACCGCGTCCGTGAGACGCTGTTTAACTGGCTTGCGCCGCATATGGTCGATGCCCGCTGCCTCGATTGTTTCGCCGGAAGCGGTGCGTTGGGGCTTGAAGCGCTGTCGCGTTATGCCGCCAGTGCGACCCTGCTGGAAATGGATCGCCACGTGGCACAACAGTTACAAAAAAACCTCGCGACGCTTAACGCCAGCCACGCGAAAGTGGTCAATACCAACAGCCTGACGTTCCTTGCACAGCCTGGCACACCGCACGATGTGGTGTTTATCGACCCGCCGTTCCGTAAAGGGCTGCTCGACGAGACACTAAATCTGCTGGAAACAAACGGCTGGCTGGCGGACGCCGCACTGATTTATGTCGAAAGCGAAGTAGAAAACGGCCTGCCGTTAGTTCCCTCGCACTGGGATTTATACCGCGAAAAGGTGGCCGGTCAGGTCGCTTATCGCCTTTATCAAAGTGAAGCACAAGGAAATAACAATGCTGCTTAATATTGGCCGCCTGCTCATGCTTTGCGTGTGGGCCTTTTTGGTCCTCAACGTGCTGCACCCGTTCAAATTCCCGGTGAATATCTTCGTCAACGTGGCGCTGATTTTCATGATCCTGATGCACGGCCTGCAAATGACCCTTCTGAAAGCCACTCTGCCGAAGGACGGTCCGCAAATGACCCGCGGCGAGTCGGTTCGCGTATTCCTGTTTGGGGTATTTGAATTGATTGCCTGGCAGAAGAAGATGAAATTAACGCCAACGAAGAAAAAATGATGTTTTTCCGGGCCTACAAAAAGCGCATCAAACCGTAGGCCCGGCAAGTTTACGCCGCCGGGAAACCCATCATGGCACCGTGAACGCCACAAATTTTGACCCTTTGTAGCTCAGCGTCCCTCTGTCACCCACGTTCAACGCGTGATACGCCTTCTCATCCAGACGATACGTTACTTCAAGCCCGCCGGTGTCCGGCTTAAAGCTCGCTTCATAACGCATATCGCTGCCCGCCGGGGCGACGGTTTGCTGGCGTGAACGGCGGTCATTCAAGACCTTTTCACGTTTGTTGGTCACCACCACCTGCTTTTGCTGCAACGGTGCGGCCTCGTTTTCCATCTTTTCACGACGCTGTGACACGAAACGGAATGACGCGGCAACGACAATTATCGCCACCACAATCACAAAAAAGAGCGGCATTTTGCTCATCGAAGGATTCTCTCGCTGTCTTCTAAGAATTGACGCAAAGGAGGATACCTTGCCTGAACCGGCATTGCCATCTGCCACCCCGCACCACTACACTGAACTGGAGAGAACTTATGCATCAATAACAGATACAAGGACTTATTATGTTGTGGTCATTTATTGCGGTCTGTTTATCCGGTTGGCTTTACGTCGACGCCTCCTACCGTGGCCCGGTCTGGCAGCGTTGGGTGTTTAAACCCGTCACGCTCATTCTGCTGCTGCTTCTCGCCTGGCAGGCCCCGATGTTTAACGCAATCAGTTACTTGGTGCTGGCGGGCCTGTGTGCGTCGCTGATTGGCGATGCGCTGACGCTGCTGTCGCGCGAACGCATGCTGTACGCAGTGGGTGCGTTCTTCCTTTCTCATCTGCTGTATACGATTTGGTTCGCCAGCCAGATGACGTTGTCTTTCTTCTGGCCGCTGCCGCTGGTGCTGCTGGTGATTGGCGCACTGCTGATCGCTGTTATCTGGTCGCGCCTTGAAGAGCTGCGTCTGCCAGTGTGTACGTTTATTGCGATGACGCTGGTGATGGTGTGGCTGGCGGGCGAGCTGTGGTTCTTCCGTCCGGTGGATACCGCGCTTTCCGCCTTCTTGGGCGCAACGCTGCTGCTGATCGGCAATATCGTGTGGCTGGGCAGTCACTACCGTCGCCGCTTCCGCGCCGATACCGCCATTTCTTCGGCCTGTTACTTCGCCGGACACTTTTTGATTGTCCGCGCGCTGTACTTGTAAAAAGAGGCTTGACTCTGGAGTCGACTCCAAAGTGTATGCTCTGCGTTATTGAGAAAATGATCAGTAACAGGAGAGTGCCATGTCGACTCCAGACGCCAAAGCCAAACTCGCGCCTCAGTTCGCGAAAACGACCTTCACGCCTGCTCCGTTAACGGCACAGCACAACGATCACGGCGCGTGCTGCGGCGGCTCACAGCCTGAGTCTGCACCGGTCATCTCCCCTGCTTCTGGTACCCGCTACAGCTGGCTGGTCAACGGTATGGACTGCGCCGCCTGTGCGCGCAAAGTCGAAAATGCCGTGCGCCAGGTGAGCGGCGTCAACCAGGTCCAGGTTCTGTTCACCACCGAAAAGCTGCTGGTCGATGCCGAAAGCGATATTCGCGCCCAGGTTGAAACCGCCGTCGCCAACGCGGGTTATGTCCTGCGGAGCGAAGATGCGCCGGAAGCGCCTACGCCTTCTCGTCTGAAAGAAAATCTCCCGCTGATTGCGCTGATCGTTTTGATGGCAATCAGCTGGGGGCTGACGCAGATAAACCCTCCGCTCGGCAATCTCGCCTTTATCGCCACCACCCTGGTTGGACTGTTCCCGATTGCGCGCCAGGCGTTGCGTCTGATTAAAACCGGCAGCTGGTTTGCCATCGAAACGCTGATGAGCGTGGCGGCGATCGGGGCGTTGTTTATCGGCGCGACGGCAGAGGCGGCGATGGTATTGCTGCTGTTTATCATCGGGGAACGCCTTGAAGGCTGGGCCGCCAGCCGCGCCCGCAAAGGCGTCAGCGCCTTGATGGCGTTAAAACCCGACACTGCCGTGCGGGTGCGTGACGGTCAGCGGGAAACCGTGGCCCAGCGGGATTTACGCCCGAACGATGTGATTGAAGTCGCTGCCGGGGGCCGTCTGCCCGCCGACTGTAAACTGATGTCCGCGTTTGCCAGCTTCGACGAAAGCGCGCTCACTGGCGAATCGATACCCGTTGAACGCATCACCGGCGAAAGCGTGCCTGCCGGGGCCACCAGCGTTGACCGACTGGTGCAGCTGAGCGTAACGTCCGAACCCGGCGACAGCGCCATCGACCGCATTCTGCGCCTGATTGAAGAGGCCGAAGAGCGCCGGGCACCGATTGAGCGCTTTATCGACCGCTTCAGCCGGGTTTACACCCCGGCGATTATGCTGGTCGCGTTGCTGGTTGCAGTTTTACCGCCGCTGCTGGCGGGCGCTGAGTGGCAGCCGTGGATTTACAAGGGTCTGACGCTGCTGCTGATTGGCTGCCCTTGCGCGCTGGTGATTTCCACCCCCGCGGCGATTACCTCGGGCCTGGCTGCGGCGGCACGTCGGGGCGCTTTGATTAAGGGCGGCGCGGCGCTGGAACAGCTCGGTCGTATTCATCACATCGCGTTCGACAAAACCGGGACACTGACTGTCGGCAAACCGCGCGTGACAAGCATCGTGGCGCTGAATAACAACACCGAAGATGCGCTTCTGGCGCTGGCTGCGGCCGTGGAGCAAGGTTCCAGTCACCCGCTGGCGACGGCGATTATCAACGAAGCGAAAGCACGCAACCTCACGCTGCCTGAGGCTCAGAACCAGCGGGCGCTGGCCGGGTCCGGTATCGAAGCCGACGTGAATGGCGAGAAGGTGCTAATTTGCGCCGGAGATAAATTCCCGGCGGAAGGCCAGGCGGCGCACATCAGGGCGCTGGAAGAGGCCGGACAAACAGTGGTCGTGGTAGTTAAAAATCAGCGGCTGCAAGGCATTCTGGCGTTGCGCGATACGCTGCGAGATGACGCTCGCGAAGCGGTCAGCGCGCTCAATGCGCTGGGCGTTCAGGGCGTTATCCTGACCGGCGATAACCCCCGGGCGGCGGCGGCAATTGCTAATGAACTGGGGCTGGATTTCCGCGCCGGGCTGCTACCTGCGGATAAGGTGACTGCCGTGACCACGCTGAATCAACAGGCTCCGCTGGCGATGGTGGGCGACGGCATTAACGATGCGCCAGCGATGAAAGCGTCTACGATTGGGATTGCGATGGGCAGCGGGACAGACGTGGCGCTGGAAACCGCCGATGCAGCGCTGACCGGCAACCGCCTGACGGGCCTGGCACAGATGATCAGCATTGCCCGCGCGACCCGCGCCAACATCCGTCAAAACATTACGATTGCGCTGGGTCTGAAAGCGGTCTTTCTGGTGACGACGCTGCTCGGCATCACCGGCCTGTGGCTGGCGGTTCTGGCCGATACGGGGGCCACGGTGCTGGTAACGGCGAATGCGTTGCGGTTGTTGAATCGGAAAGTGTAATCCTCTCTCCCCTGCCCTCTCCCTGTACAGTCCGCGGGGAGAGGGTCGGGGTGAGGGGAAACGTTACATCCCTAATACATGCGGCAGCCACAGTGAAATCGCCGGAATGTAAGTCACCATCGCCAGCACCACCAGCAGCACGCCGTAGAAAGGCAGCATCGCGCGGACCACGGTTTCTATCTTCTGCTTACTCACCGCACTGGCCACAAACAGCACCGATCCTACCGGCGGGGTAATCAAACCGATCCCCAGGTTGACCATCATGATCATCCCGAAATGCACCGGATCGATCCCCAGCGCATTTGTCACCGGCAACAGCACCGGCGTCAGGATCAAGATGATCGGCGCCATGTCCATCAGCGTGCCAATCAACAGCAGCATGACGTTGAGATACATCAGAATCACGTACTTGTTGCTGGAAAGCGTGGTGAAGAACTCGGTGATGCGCGTCGGCAGCTGCATATAGGTCATCACCGCGCCAAACGCCGCGGCAAAGCCAATCAGGATCATCACGATACTGACCGTTTTGACCGTGCGGTACATCAGCTTCGGCAACTCGTTCCATTTGTAGTCACGGTAGATAAACATGGTGACAAAGAACGCCCACAGGCAGGCCACCGCCGCGGATTCCGTTGCGGTGAAAATGCCGGAAAGGATCCCGCCGAGAATAATGACCACCGTCATCAGCCCCCACAGCGCATCAAAGAATATCTTCACCGCCTGACGGAACGGAATGACTTCGCCTTTCGGATAGCCGCGCTTTTTCGCGAAGGCGAGGCACATCACCATCAGGCTGACGCCCAGCAGCAAGCCCGGCAATACTCCGGCGATAAACAGCGAGGCGATAGACACCGTCCCACCTGCCGCCAGAGAGTAAATCACCGAGTTGTGGCTCGGCGGGATCAGAATCGCCTGCACCGAACCGCTGGCGGTGACCGCCGCTGCGTACTCACGCGGGTACCCTTTCTTCTCCATTTCCGGGATCATCACGCTGCCGATAGACGCAGTATCCGCCACCGACGAACCGGAAATCGCACCAAAAAAGGTGGACGCCACAATGTTCACCAGCGATAAACCGCCGCGAATGAAGCCCACGAACAGATAGGCGAAATTGACCAGTCGTCGAGCAATCCCGCCCTCCGCCATGATTGCCCCGGCGAGAATGAAGAACGGAATCGCCAGCAGGGTAAATTTATTCACCCCGCTGGTTATCTGAATCATCAACGCTTCCAGTGGTAACTCAATCCAAATTGCCCCCGCCACGGCGCTGAGCCCCACGGCAAAAGCCACCGGCATCCCAATAGCCAACAAAATGGCGAGGGTGAAAAGCAGAATAAACGCATCCATCTGACACCCCTTAACCGTGATTACCGATGAGGACCACCGGACGGTGCTCCTGGGAACCGAACAGCAGACGCTCAATAACGAACAGAATCAGCACCGCCGAACCAATCGGCAACGGCAGATAGGTTTCACCGGACGTCAACAGCGGAAACTCCGCCACCGGTTGATCCCATAAATCGAGGCACAGCCAGTAGCTGTACCAGAACATCAGCCCGGTAATCAGCAGCATCATGAGATCAACCAGCCGTGCCGAAGCGCGTTGCAGCGCGGCGGGCAGACGGTCGGTCAACATGTTGACGGCGATGTGTGACCCGGCGCGGTAGCCTACCGCCGCGCCGATAAAGGTGAACGTTACCATGCACAGAATGGCCACCGGCTCAGGCCAGGATTCCCCCTGATTCAGCACGTAGCGGGAAAAAATACCGATGGGAATAACGATGGTCATCACCAGCAGCGACACGCCGGCGACCCACATCGCCAGCATGTACAGCTTATCCATCAGTTTTGAAAAGGATTCAGACATAGGTCCTCCGTCCGACGTGAAAATCACTGGACGTCAGCAATGGCTTTCATCAGATCCTGATGCTTTTCGCCATAGGCTTTACGCACCGGCTCCGTCGCCTGGACGAAGTACGCTTTGTCGATGTCGTGGAACTGCACGCCACCCGCTTTCATTTTTTCCAGCGCCTGTTTGTTATAGGCGTTCCACAGCTCGCGCTGTTCCATCTGGGCTTCGCGGGCCAGGGTCAGGATTTTTTGCTGCTGGTCGGCGGTGAGTTTGTCCCATTTCACTTTGGAATAGAGCAGCATTTCCGGGGTGATGAAGTGGCCGCTGAGGGTGTAGTGCTTGGCCACCGGCATGTAGTTGTGGGCGATAAAGGTTGGCGGGTTGTTTTCGGCACCGTCAATCACGCCGGTCTGCATGCCGCTGTAAACTTCACTCACACCCATCGCGACGGCGTTAGCGCCCATGTCTTTCAGGCTATCAATCGCCACCGGGCTACCCTGAACGCGGATTTTCATCCCTTTCAAATCTTCGGGTTTGGTGACCGGCTGTTTGGTAATCAGGTTACGGGTACCGGAATCCATCCAGCCGAGGAACACCAGTTTCGATTTCGGGTTGTTGGTGAGCTTCTCGCCAATCTGTTTGCCAATATCACCGTCGATGACCTTGTGCATATGATCTTCATCGCGGAAAACGTACGGCAGGGTGAACACTTCGATGTCCGGCAGAATCGCCGCCACGGGTGCCATTGATACGCGAATGATGTCGATGGCGCCCATTTGCGCCTGCTCAATCATTTGTTTTTCATCGCCCAGCACGCCGCCCGGGAAGACTTTAATCTCCAGGTCGCCGTTAGTTTGCTGTTTGAGTTTTTCGCCCATGTGCTGGACCGCCACCACGTTCGGGTAGCCTTGAGGATGAACATCGGCGGCACGAATGGTTTGCGCTAAAACCGAAGGCGTAAAGCAGAGTGCTGCTGTGGAAAAGCATAATGCGGCCACAAATGGCCTTACAGTCATTTTCATCGGTCGGCTCCAGGGTATTTAATAAAACGTTGTTTTAGTTTTGCGTTTTAAAATTAGCCTGGTACGGGGAAAACGACGGTGAGACGCCTCACAAAAGCTACAATTATGAAACGATGGTTTAACGATTTGGTAACGAGATTTCAGGGCAGATCACAGTTTCTGCCCTTAGAGAATTAATGGTTTTTACGGATGAGATAGCGATAAGGCAGGCTCTCGGTCTGTTGCGCAATCAGCTCATGATCCATAAAGCGGCAGAAACCAGGAATATCACGGGTCGTCGCCGGGTCGTCCGCCACAATCAGCAGCGTTTCGCCGACAGGCATCGTGCGCACGGTTTTGCGGACCATCATTACCGGTTCCGGGCAGCGCAGGCCTTGGGCATCAAGGGTATGGTCAGCAGCAGAAAAAATATCGCTCATGGTTCACTCAGTCAGTCAAAAAACCGCCCTAGTTTACCGCCAGTTATTTGTGACGCAAGGCAGGTTAACGATTGCGCGAAAATTAGCCGTTGCAAAGCGCACATAACGCAGTATCATGCGGCGGTTTTTAGCGTTTCAAGACACACATTGGGTTCCCTCACCCCAACCACTAAAAAGGCTACAACATGATGCAGTTCTCTCAAGCACAGCGCGTAAAAGCGTTGTTCTGGCTTTCGCTTTTTCATCTGCTGGTGATCACTTCCAGTAACTATCTGGTGCAGCTGCCGGTCTCCATTTTTGGTTTTCATACCACCTGGGGCGCGTTTAGCTTTCCGTTTATTTTCCTCGCAACCGATTTGACCGTGCGTATCTTTGGCGCGCCGCTTGCCCGTAAGATTATTTTTGCGGTGATGGCGCCTGCGCTGCTGATTTCCTACGTGATTTCGTCGCTCTTTTATATGGGCGAATGGCAGGGTTTTGCGGCACTCACCAGCTTTAACCTGTTTGTGGCCCGCATCGCCGCCGCGAGCTTTATGGCTTACGCGCTGGGGCAAATCCTCGACGTTCACGTCTTCAACCGCCTGCGACAGAATCACCGTTGGTGGATGGCACCGACCGCCTCCACGCTGTTCGGCAACGTCAGCGACACTCTTGCGTTCTTCTTCATCGCCTTCTGGCGCAGTCCCGATCCGTTCATGGCTTCCCATTGGGTCGAAATCGCATTGGTGGATTACACCTTCAAGGTGCTCATTAGCCTGGTATTCTTCCTGCCGATGTACGGTGTGGTATTGAATATGTTGTTGAAAAAACTGGCAGATAAATCTGAAAACCCAGCTTTTCAAGCGGGTTAAAGGTTCATACAGTGGGTTGTGATAAGATAAGCAGATGTGCCATTAATGGCCGTTTATCAAAAGGAAGATGTCAATGCGCAATTTGGTTAAATACGTCGGTATTGGCCTGCTGGTAATGGGCCTTTCTGCCTGTGACAACAGCGACAGCAAAACCCCAGTTCAGGGCGCAGCCGCCGAAAGCAACGCCGCTGCACAGCCTGTAAAACTGCTGGACGGCAAACTCAGCTTCTCCCTGCCGGCCGATATGACCGACCAGAGCGGCAAACTCGGCACCCAGGCTAACAACATGCACGTCTATTCTGACGCCACCGGCCAGAAAGCGGTGATCGTGATTGTGGGTGATAACACCGCTCAGGACCTTGGCGAGCTGGCTTCCCGCCTGGAAGCGCAGCAGCGTAGCCGCGACCCGCAGCTGCAGGTTGTGACCAACAAATCCATCGAGCTGAAAGGCCAGACCCTTCAGCAGCTCGACAGCATTATCTCTGCCAAAGGCCAGACCGCGTACTCTTCAGTGGTACTGGGCAAAGTGGACGGCAAACTGCTGACCCTGCAAATCACGCTGCCTGCTGACGATCAGCAGAAAGCGCAGAGCACCGCAGAAAACATCATCAATACCATCGTCATCAACTAAATTAGCCTGCTGACGACAAAGCCCCCAGTTTCGCGACTGGGGGCTTTTTTTTTGTTTACGCTGACCCTCTCCCCAAAGGGGCGAGGGGGAAAACCTAATCTTTCCCTCGTGCGGAAGAGGCTGGAAAAAACCGTCCTTCTTTCCGATAGTCAGCGCAGCGGGAAGCACTACACTTAGTGCCGATAGCCAATAAGGAAATGACCATGACTACGCCTGCCGCTGATAAAGCGGGTCTACACATATTAATAAAACTGGCGGCGCTGGTGGTGATCCTGGCCGGGATCCATGCTGCCGCCGATATCATTGTTCAACTGCTTCTGGCGCTGTTTTTCGCCATCGTTCTCAACCCGTTAGTGACCTGGTTTATCCGTCGCGGCGTCTCACGGCCGCTTGCCATCAGCTTTGTGGTGTTCGTGATGCTGTGCGTGCTCACGGCGCTGATTGCCGTGCTGGCCGCGTCTGCCAACGAGTTTGTTGCCATGCTGCCGAAGTACAATAAGGAGCTGACGCATAAGCTGCTGGCGATACAAGATGCGATGCCGTTCCTGCATATGCATATGTCACCGGAGCGTATGCTTCAGCGCGTCGACTCCGACAAAATGATGACTTTTGCCACCACCATGATGACTGGGCTTTCCGGGGCGATGGCCAGCATTGTGCTGCTGGTCATGACCGTGGTGTTTATGCTGTTCGAAGTGCGCCACGTGCCGTACAAACTGCGTTTCGCGCTGGTGAATCCGCAAATTCACATCGCTGGATTGCACCGTGCGCTGAAAGGCGTTTCACACTATCTGGCCCTCAAGACGCTGATAAGCCTGTGGACCGGGCTGATTGTCTGGCTCGGTTTGCTGCTACTCGGCGTGCAGTTCGCGCTGATGTGGGGCGTGCTGGCATTCCTGCTGAACTACGTGCCCAACATTGGCTCGGTGATTTCCGCTATTCCGCCGATGATTCAGGCGTTCCTGTTTAACGGCTGGTATGAATGCCTGCTGGTCGGCGGGCTGTTCCTGGCGGTGCATATGGTGCTGGGGAATATCGTCGAGCCGAAGATGATGGGCCGCCGCCTCGGCATGTCGACACTGGTGGTATTCCTGTCATTACTGATCTGGGGCTGGCTGCTCGGGCCGGTCGGGATGCTACTGTCAGTACCGCTCACCAGCGTGTGTAAAATCTGGATGGAAACCACCAAAGGCGGCAGTAAGCTGGCTATTTTGTTGGGGCCAGGCCGTCCTAAAAGCCGATTGCCGGGTTAATGGCATTGCCCGGCGGCGCTGCGCTTGTTCGGGCTTATCTCTCTCGTAGGCCCGGCAAGCATCGCCCCGCCGGGCATTTCGTTTTTTCATATTTCTTCGCGCAGAAATTAATAAGTCCCTAACTAAAACTGGCTGTTAATTAAAATCCAATTCTCGAAATAATAATCACGCAGATTCTTATTATCGTATTAACAGATATTCCGGTTGCAGCCCCTTACATCCTCACTTATCATTTTTAACGTCAAAATAACCAAAAAAACACCGAATATCGCGTAATGGAAATAACGTCCGTTCGTTGATAAAAGGTTTGGGTAATGCTTGCTTTAATCTCGCATCGCTTTACAGATTGAATGGAGTTATTGATGAAAAAGTTAGTGAAATGGTGTGCTGCTGTCGCCGTTGTCGGTACGCTGGCGGGCTGCGTTTCGCGCACCGCGCCGATTGAAACCGTTCAGAGCCCGGTTGCCACCGGTCACACGGAAGCCCAGGTGCGGAACGCTATCTTAAAAGCGGGACTCAATCGCCAGTGGATTATGACCGATGCCGGCCCCGGCGTGATTAAAGGTCGCCAGCAGGCGCGTGACCATACCGCCAATGTGTTGATTCAGTATTCTGCCAACAGCTACATCATCAAATATGATGGCAGCACAAATCTGATGGCGGAAGGCGGTCAAATTCATAAGAACTACAATCGCTGGGTCCATAATCTCGATAAAGATATTCAGATTAGTCTCTCCAGCGCCGTACAGCAGTAATCGTTATTACGGGATATTCGGTCACAACGGCCTGATATCCCGCCGCGTTTTACGGCCGACGCAACATAGACCCAAATTAAGACCACTCTGCCTTACAGATATTCGCCTGTCTGCCGACAACATTGTAGGATATGAGCGCGAATAGCGGCCCCACGGCAAAATGCCGCGTGAACAAACCGATAATAAATGGCATAACGTCTTCTAACGAATAAAGAGTATCGACAGACCAGGCTCGCACTGATGAATTTTGCATTAAACCTTATCGACTGGCAGGCGCGCGCGCCTGGCCTTAGCGACGACGCTCAGTGGGTTCAGTGGGCGAATGCCGTCCAGCCCATTGATGCCGCAGCGCCGCAGGCCAAACTGACCGCGCTGCCGATGATGACCGCGCGCCGTTTAAGCTCGGGGAGCAAACTCGCGGTGGAGTGTGGGCTGTTGATGTTACGCAAGCACGCCATTGATGCGGTGCTCTACACCAGCCGTCACGGCGAACTCGAACGCAACTTTCGCATTCTCGAGGCGCTGGCGACGGAGCAATCCGTGTCGCCCACCGATTTCGCGCTCTCGGTACATAACTCCGCCGTCGGCAACCTGACTATCGTGGCGCAACAGCCGGTGGTCTCCTCTTCGCTGGCCGCCGGTAAAGACACTTTTCAGCAGGGCCTGTGCGAAGTCATCAGCCTGTTGCAGGCAGGCTATCAGCGCGTGCTGATGGTCGATTTTGACGGTGCGCTGCCCGCGTTTTATCACCCGGATTTACCCGACACCATGCCGACCTGGGCCTACGCCTGCGCAATGGTGTTCGAAGCCGGGGCAAGCCTCACCTGCTCCACGCAATCCGGCGGAACGGAGGCAGAAAACGCGCTACCGCAAAGCCTGAGTTTCCTGCGTCATTACCTGAATCACGACCACGAATTTGTCATTGACGGTGAAGTCTCCCGCTGGTGCTGGAGCCGGGCATGAAAACCGTCAGTTCCCGCTTCAACCGCCTGTGGCGCATCTTCGCCACCGGGTTTTGCTTTTCACTGTTCGGCCTCGGCGGGCTGCTGTTATCGCTTATCTGGTTTACTATTTTATTGCTGTGCGTGCGCAACAAAGACCGCCGCCGCAACCTGGCGCGCCGCAGCATTGCCACCAGCTTTCGTTTCTTTTTAGGGGTCACGAAGGTCATGGGTGTGCTGGACTATCGTATTCACGGCGAAGATATTTTGCGCCAGGAGCGCGGCTGTCTGGTGATCGCCAATCACCCGTCACTGCTCGATTACGTGATGCTGGCTTCGGTAATGCCCGACACCGATTGCATGGTGAAAAGCTCACTGCTGAAAAACCCGTTCATGAGCGGCGTTATTCGCAGCGCGGACTATTTGATCAACAGCCAGGCCGACAGCCTGCTGCCTGCCTGCCAGCAGCGTCTGGCAAAAGGCGACACGATTTTGATTTTCCCTGAAGGCACCCGTACACGCGTGGGTGAGCCGATGACGCTCCAGCGTGGTGCGGCAAATATCGCCGTACGTTGCGCAAGCGATATCCGAATTGTGACGATCCAGTGCAGCGAACGCATGCTCGACAAACAGAGCAAGTGGTATGATGTGCCGCCGGTGAAACCTATATTCGATGTGAATGTGTGTGAGCGTCTCGCCATTGCCGACTTATATGATGCAAACTTACAAGAACCGGCTCTGGCTGCCCGGCAGCTCAACCGGCTGTTTTTGTCTCAATTGCAGCAGACCAACCCGGAAATCTAACCGGGACAGAACTATTTTTGGCAGGAATTAATGATGCAAGCCCTCTATCTTGAAATAAAAAACCTCATCATTCAGACCCTGAATCTTGATGAGCTGTCAGCGGATGATATCGACACCGATGCTCCCCTCTTTGGAGACGGCCTGGGCCTGGACTCTATCGATGCACTGGAGCTGGGACTGGCGGTAAAGAATCAGTACGGCGTGGTGCTTTCAGCAGAAAGCGAAGAGATGCGTCAGCATTTCTATTCCGTCGCCACACTGGCGTCCTTTATTAACGCTCAACGCGCATGAAGACGAGTCCGTTATGACTGAACAAGAAACGATTTATCAGGAAGTGAGCGAGCTTCTGCAAAAACTCTTCGAACTCGACCCTCAGGACATTACACCTGAGTCCCGCCTGTATGAAGACCTGGAGCTGGACAGCATCGACGCCGTCGATATGGTGGTCCACCTACAGAAAAAAACCGGAAAGAAAATTAAGCCTGATGAGTTCAAATCGGTCCGCACCGTACAGGATGTGGTCGATGCCGTAAGCCGTCTGCTGCACGACGAATAATTCAGATGCGCAGCTTACGCTCGCTGCCGCTGATGCGGCTGGCGACAGGCGCCATTGTTCTGGCCTGGCCGCTGCTGGTGGGCTTTGGTCTGGCGCATAACGGCCTGCACTGGCTGCTGCCGGTGATGGCGCTGCTGCTGTTGCTGCGTCTGTTCCAGGTGCGTAAACAGGCCGGGCCGATGCGCCGGGTGCTGCAAATCGTGGCGCTCGCCGGGATTACCCTGTGCGCGGCCAGCGCGCTCCTCAAAGCGCACCAGCTGCTGCTGTTCTATCCGGTGGTCGTGAACGCAGTGATGCTCGCGGTTTTTGGCAGTTCGCTGTGGAGCGACATGCCGCTGGTTGAGCGTCTGGCGCGTCTGCAAGAGCCGGACTTACCGCCGACGGGCGTGCGCTATACCCGGCAGGTGACCCGCATCTGGTGCCTGTTTTTTATCGTGAACGGATCGATTGCCCTCTTCACCGCCCTGCATGGCGACATGCGGCTGTGGACCGCGTGGAACGGCATCATCGCCTACCTGCTGATGGGCACCCTGATGGCCGGTGAATGGCTGGTTCGCCGACGTTTGATGAAAAGAGATTAACCATGAAACACCCCCTTCCGCTGTCACAGTGGCTGAGCCCAACGCGTCCTGACGACACCTGCATTGCCTGGCGCGGGTCACGGCAATGGCAGCTTGGCGAATTGCGCCACGACGTCGCACAGCTGATGCAGTCGTTACAGGCACAGCCCGGTGAGCGCTGGGCGCTGTGTTTCGAAAACAGTTATTTGTTTATTCTCGCGCTACTGGCCACGCTGCACGCCGGTAAAATCCCGGTGCTGCCTGGCCACTGCCGCGCCGCGCTGCTGAATGAACAGCAGGATTTGTTCGACGGCATTCTGAGTGAAACGCAGCTCGACTGCGGCGGCACACAGATTATTGTCAGCGCCAGCGAAAACGCCTCACACGCGGGAGAGATTACGCTTCCGCCCGTCGCCGCTGACAGCATGGTTGAACTCTTTACCTCCGGCTCCACCGGCCAGCCGAAAAAAATCATCAAGCCCATCGCGCTGCTCGACGAAGAAGCGCGCATGCTGCACACCCGTTACGAACAACGCCTCGAAGGCTGCCGGTTCGTAGCATCCGTCGTGCCGCAGCACCTTTACGGCCTGACCTTCCGCATCTTCTTACCAATGGCCTGCGGGCTGCCGCTGCACGCCGCAATGCTCTACTACGCCGAACAGCTGAGCGCGCTGGACCCTGAGTATCGCTACGTGTTTATCAGCAGCCCGGCGTTTCTCAAGCGTCTGGACGCGAATCTCACGCCGCCGCCTGTCGACATGATCCTCTCCGCAGGCGGAATGCTGCCGTGGCGAGAAGCGAAAGTGACGCAGGAATGGTTCAAGGTCTGGCCGGATGAAATCTACGGCAGCACCGAAACCGGAATTATGGCCTGGCGCCAGCGCATCGATAACAGCACCTCGTGGCAGCTTTTCCCGGGCGTGACGCTACGGGCCGAAGGCGCAGAGTGGCGGCTGATTTCGCCATTGCTTAATGACCCCGAAGGCCTGCTGCTCGACGACATGATTGAACTGGTCGATGACGGTTTCCGCCTGGCGGGACGTCGCGGCCGGGTGGTTAAAATTGAAGAAAAACGCGTTTCCCTGAGCGAAGTGGAAAAACGACTGCTGACACTGGAAGGCGTTGTCGATGCCGCCGCGATCCCCGTTTCACGCGGGGGCCGTCAGGGCATTGGCGTGGTGCTGGTGCTCACGCAAAGCGCCCGCGAGCAATGGCAGACGACCGGCGGAAAAGCGCAGGAGCTGGCCTGGCGTCACGCGCTGCTGCCGTGGCTGGAGCCGGTCTCCGTGCCGCGCTACTGGCGGGTGCTTGACCAAATCCCGGTCAACAGCATGAACAAGCGTGTCTACGCGCAATTGCAGGAGCTATTTTCATGAAGCCTCGTGAAATTGAACGCCAGCAGACACAGCCGCAGGCGCTGTCGGTCATTTTGCACCTCGACCCAGAGTTGTTCTGGTTTCAGGGCCATTTCGACGTACAGCCGCTGCTGCCCGGCGTGGCGCAGCTTGACTGGGTAATGCATTACGCCACCACCCTGCTGGCCCCCGGTTATCGTTTTCACAGCATCCAGAACGTGAAGTTCCAGGCCCCGCTGTTGCCGGAAAACACCGTCACGCTGGAAATGAGCTGGCAGGCAGATAAACAGCTGCTGGCGTTCAGCTATCAACGCCACGACGGCGAGGCACGCCACACCGCCAGCAGCGGCAAGATCCGGTTATGTCAGTAACCTTTTCGCCCTGCATTCTGATCCCCTGCTACAACCACGGCGCGATGATGGCGAGCGTGCTCGCCCGGCTGTCTGCATTTGGAATGCCGTGCATCGTGGTGGACGACGGCAGCGATGACGCCACCCGTGAGACGCTGAACGCACTGGCAGAAACGCACGAGCAGCTGACGCTGGTGCGCCTGGCAGAAAATTCAGGCAAAGGGGCGGCGGTGATCCGCGGTCTGGAAGAGGCGCAGCGCGCCGGTTTTAGCCACGCGGTGCAGGTCGACGCCGACGGGCAGCACGCCATTGAAGACATCCCCAGGCTGCTGTCGCTCGCCGAAAAACACCCGGACGCGCTCATTTCCGGGCGACCCATTTATGACGAATCCGTCCCGCGCTCACGTTTGTATGGCCGCTACGTGACCCACGTCTGGGTGTGGATCGAGACCCTGTCTCTCCAGCTCAAAGACAGCATGTGCGGCTTTCGCGTCTATCCGGTTGAGCCCACGCTGCAACTCGCGCAGCAGGTGACGCTCGGCAAGCGCATGGACTTCGACACCGAAGTGATGGTGCGTCTCTACTGGCAGGGTAACACCAGCTATTTTGTCCCGACCCGCGTGACCTATCCGCTGGACGGTCTGTCCCATTTCGACGCCCTGAAAGACAACCTGCGCATCTCGTGGATGCACACCCGCCTGTTCTTCGGCATGTTGCCGCGCATTCCGACCCTGCTTTTCCGTCGTCGTCGCCAGCACTGGGCGAAACAGCCGGAGGTCAAAGGTCTGTGGGGCATGCGGCTGATGATTTGGGTGTGGAAAACCTTCGGGCGCGGCGCGTTTTCACTGCTGCTGTGGCCGGTCATTGCCGTTTTCTGGCTGACGGCCCGTGAACCGCGACGCGCCTCTCAAGCATGGATTGCCCGTGCCAAACGCGAACTTACCGCCCGCAATCTGCCGCTGCCTAAACGCTTTAATAGCTTCCAGCATTTTATGGGCTTCGGCCATGCGATCCTCGACAAAATCGCCAGCTGGCGTGGGGAGCTAAAACCGGGCCGCGATATCGTGTTTGCGCCTGGCGCACAGGAGGCGCTGGATATGTCCGCGCCGCAGGGCAAGCTGCTGCTGGCCTCGCATCTGGGCGATGTCGAAGCCTGTCGCGCGCTCTCCACCCGCACCATAAACGCGCTGGTGTTCAGCGATAACGCCCAACGTTTTAAGCAGGTGATGGAAGAGAACGCCCCACAGTCGGGCATCAATCTTATTTCCGTGACTAACATCGGCCCGGACACCGCGATGCTGTTGAAAGAGAAACTCGATCAGGGCGAATGGGTGGCGATCGTCGGCGATCGCATTGCGGTGAATCCGCAACGCGGCGGTGACTGGCGGGTTATCTGGAGCGAGTTTATGGGCTCGCCCGCGCCGTTCCCGCAGGGGCCGTTTATTCTGGCCTCGGTATTCAAATGCCCGGTGCTGATGATTTTCGCCCTCAAGCAGCAGGGCAAACTGCACGTGCACTGTGAACCGTTCGCCGACCCGCTGGTGTTACCGCGCGGCGAACGTCAGCAGGCGTTACAGGCTACCGTCGACCGTTACGCGCAGCGGCTGGAGCATTACGCCCTGCTGTCGCCCCTCGACTGGTTTAACTTTTTTGATTTCTGGCGTCTGCCGGATGCGACTGAGAAGGAGTAAAGGGTGCTCAACGATCCCCGCTTTACCACCGAAGTTGAAATCACCGTGCCGTTTCACGACGTCGATATGATGGGCGTGGTGTGGCACGGCAACTACTTCCGCTATTTCGAAATCGCCCGCGAGGCGCTGCTCAACCAGTTCGACTATGGCTATCGCCAGATGAAGGAATCCGGCTACGTCTGGCCGGTCGTCGACACCCGCGTGAAATACCGCGACGTGGTGACCTTCGAGCAAACCATCCGCGTGCGCGCGAAGCTGGAAGAGTATGAAAACCGCCTGCGTATCAGCTATGAAATTGTCGATGCCGCCACCGGCAAGCGCACCACCACCGGCTACACCATTCAGGTCGCGGTGGAAGAAAAAACCAAAGAGCTGTGCTTCGTCAGCCCGGCGATATTGCTCGAACGCATGGGAGTCAGCGCATGAAACTGTGGCCTCTTGTTGTCCTGCTGCTGGCCCCGCTGGCGCACGCCATTACCCTCGACGATTTGCAGCAGCGCTTCACCGAACAGCCGCTGGTACGCGCGCACTTCGACCAGACGCGCACCATCAAAGCGATGCCGCAGCCGCTGCGTTCCCAGGGCGAAATGGTGATTGCGCGCGATACCGGCCTGCTGTGGGATCAAACTTCGCCGTTCCCGATGCAGCTGATGCTCAACGATTCGCGAATGGTGCAAATCGTCAACGGCCAGCCGCCGCAGACCATCACCGCCGACAACAATCCGCAAATGTTCCAGCTTAACCATCTGCTGCGCGCGCTGTTCCAGGCCGACCGCAAAGTGCTGGAGCAAAACTTCCGTATCGATTTTCAGGACAAAGGCAACAACAGCTGGACGCTGAAGCTGACGCCGATCACCACGCCGCTGGATAAGATTTTCACCTCCATCGATTTGGGCGGCGCCACGTACCTGAACACCATTCAGCTCAACGATAAGCAGGGCGATCGCACTGACATTACGTTGACTCAACAACGCCTGACCCCGGCCACTTTGACCGATGATGAACGTCAACGTTTCGCCGCCCAATAGCGCCCGCCGTGCGGCGTGGGGCTGGCTGGCGCTATGCCTGATTCTGCTGACCGCGTTGGCGCTGCTGCTGCCGCGCGCACGCCTGAACAGCAGCGTGCTGGCGATGCTGCCGTCGCAAAGTATGGGCGCTATTCCGCCTGCCCTCAGCGACGGTTTTATGCAGCGCCTCGACCAGCAGTTGGTGTGGCTGGTCAGCCCCGGTAAAACGGCCGACCCGACGGTGGCCAACCGCTGGCAGACGCTGTTGGCGCAGTCCGGCGCGCTGCGCGAGGTGAAAGGCCAGATGGATGCCAACAGCCAGCAGGCGTGGGGCACCTTCTTCTTCCAGCACCGTAACGCGCTGATCGACAGCGCCACCCGCAGCCGTTTACAACAGGGCGGCGAAGCGCAGTCGCAGTGGATTTTATCGCAACTGTACTCGGCGTTTTCCGGTGTCAGCGGCAAAGAGCTGAACAACGATCCGCTGATGCTGATGCGCGGTTCCCAGCTCGCGCTGGCGCAGGACGGCCAAAAGCTGCGGCTGATGGACGGCTGGCTGGTTGCGCAGGACCACGCGGGCAACTACTGGTATCTGCTGCACGGCGAGCTGAACGGTTCCTCGTTTGATATGCAGCAAACCCACCAGCGCGTCACTGAACTGGCCACGCTGGAAGCCCAACTGAAATCCCAGTTCCCGCAGGCGAAGCTGCTGTCGCGCGGAACGATGTTCTACAGCGATTACGCCAGCCAGCAGGCCAAACAGGATGTATCGACCCTCGGCGTAGCCACCGTGCTCGGCATTATTCTGCTGATTACGCTGGTGTTCCGTTCGCTTCGCCCGCTGTTCCTGTGCCTGTTTTCCGTCGGCATTGGCGCGCTGGCAGGTACCGTCGCCACGCTGCTGATGTTCGGCGAACTGCACCTGATGACGCTGGTGATGAGCATGAGCATCATCGGTATTTCGGCGGATTACACGCTCTATTACCTGACCGAACGCATGGTCCACGGCGAAGCGTCTACGCCGTGGCAAAGCCTGGTCAAAGTGCGCCGCGCGCTGCTGCTGGCGCTGCTCACCACCGTCGCGGCCTATCTGCTGATGTTACTGGCCCCGTTCCCCGGCATACGCCAGATGGCGGTGTTCGCCGCCGCCGGTTTGAGCGCCTCGTGTCTGACGGTGATTTTCTGGCATCCGTGGCTGTGCCGTGGCTTGCCGGTGCGGCCGGTGCCGCTGATGACCCTGATGCTGCGCTGGCTGGCGGCCTGGCGGCGCAATAAAAAACTCTCCGTGGGTCTGCCGTTGGCGCTGGCGCTGTTGACGCTGGCGGGCCTCGCCAATCTGCGCGTGGATGACGATATTTCCCAGCTTCAAGCGCTGCCGCAGCACTTGCTGGCGCAAGAAAAACAGATCACCGCCCTGACCGGGCAGAGTGTCGATCAGAAATGGTTTGTGGTGTACGGCGACTCCGCCCAGCAAACGCTGGAACGGCTGGAAGCGTTCGTCCCGTCGCTTGAAAAAGCACAAAAAGCGGGCCTGTTCGGCCAGTTCCGCACGCTGCCACTCAATTCACTTCAGCGTCAGCAGCAGGATTTGCAACTGCTGAAACAGGCGTCGCCCGCGGTGGTGAAGGCCCTGCAAACCGCCGGACTCAAAACGGTAACGCCGGATCTGAACCCAATGCCGGTCAGCGTTGATGCGTGGCTGAAAAGCCCGGCGAGCGAAGGCTGGCGTCTGCTGTGGCTGACGCTGCCCGACGGGCGCAGCGGTGTGCTGGTTCCAGTCGATGGCGTGAAAGACAGCGCCACACTTCAGCAACTGGCAGAGCACACCGACGGCGTGGCGTGGAACGATCGCAAAGCCTCATTTGACCAGCTGTTCGCCCTGTATCGCACAATTTTAACCGCCCTGCTCGGCGTGGCGCTGGTGATTATCGCCGTCGGCGCGATGCTGCGGCTCGGCTGGCGCAAAGGGCTGATAAGCCTGGTGCCGTCGCTGCTGTCGCTCGGCTGTGGCCTGGCGGTACTGTCGCTCAGCGGCCACGCGGTGAACCTGTTCTCAATGCTGGCGCTGGTGCTGGTATTGGGGATTGGCATCAACTACACCCTGTTTTTCAGCAACCCGCGCGGCACGCCGCTCACCTCGCTGCTGGCGATTACCCTGGCGATGATCACAACATTGCTGACCCTCGGGATGCTGGTCTTCAGCGCCACCCAGGCAATCAGCAGCTTTGGCATCGTGCTGGTCAGCGGCATCTTTACCGCGTTTCTGCTGTCGCCGCTGGCGATGCCGGGCAAGAAAGAGAGAAAACGAAAATGATGATACGCACTTTCTGGCATGGCCTCGCTCTCGCGGCGGTGCTGGCCCTCACCGGCTGTAGCCATTCGCCGCAGGATGAAAGCGGTCGGCCGCAGGCGTGGCTGCAACCGGGCACGCAAATTACGCTCCCGCCCCCGGGCATTACCCCGGCGGTCAGTGCGCAGCAGTTGTTAACCGGCAGCTTTAACGGTAAGTCCCAGTCGCTGCTGGTGATGCTCAACGCCGATGATAAAAAGTTGACCCTTGCGGGACTGTCGTCGGTAGGCATTCGCTTGTTCCTCGTGACCTACGACGAGAAAGGCATTCATACCGAGCAGTCGATTGTGGTGCCGCAGTTGCCACCGGCAAGCCAGGTGCTGGCTGACGTGATGCTGAGCCACTGGCCCATTAGCGCCTGGACGCCGCAACTGCCGAAAGGCTGGACGCTCACCGACAACGGTGATAAACGTGAGCTTCGCAATGCTCAGGGCAAAATGGTGACGGAAATTACCTACCTGCAGCGCAAAGGCCAGCGCCAGCCCATCAGCATCGAACAGCACGTGTTCAACTACCACATCACCATCCAATATCTGGGCGATTGAGATGATCTACATTGCTGCCTCAGGAATGATTAACGCACTGGGCCGGACGCCGGATGACATTGCCGCCAACCTGCGCGCAGGCGTGGCGCCGGGTATGCGCCCACGCGAAGGCTGGTTGCAGGGTGATGTGCCCGCGGTACTCGGCGGCGTGGACGGTGAATTACCGCCGATCCCCGAGGCGTTTGCCGGACACCGTTCCCGTAATAACCAGCTGCTGCTGGCGGCGCTCGAACAGATTCAGCCGCAGGTTGATGAGGCGATTGCCCGCTTTGGTCGCGACCGGGTGGCGGTTGTCATGGGCACCAGCACGTCCGGGCTTGATGAAGGTGATATTCACGCCAACCTGACACTGAACGGCAAAGAGAATCCTGACTGGCGCTACGGTCAGCAGGAGCTGGGCGACCCGTCGCGTTTCCTGCGCAACTGGCTGAAGCTCGAAGGCCCGGCCTACACGCTCTCCACCGCCTGTTCTTCCAGCGCCCGCGCGATGATCAGCGGCCGCCGTTTGATTGACGCCGGGCTGGTCGACGTGGCGATTGTCGGCGGTGCCGACACGCTCAGCCGAATGCCCGTGAACGGGTTCAACAGTCTGGAATCCCTTTCCACCGCCCTTTGCCAGCCGTTTGGCCGCGACCGCTGCGGCATTACCATTGGCGAAGGCGCGGCGCTGATGCTGCTCACCCGCGAGCCGCAGCCGATTGCGCTGCTCGGCGTTGGTGAATCCAGTGATGCACACCATATTTCTGCCCCGCATCCACAGGGAGAAGGCGCGATCCGCGCGATTCAGCAGGCGTTGAATGACGCCGGGCTGTCACCGCAGGACGTGGGCTATATCAATTTGCATGGCACCGCCACGCCGCTCAACGACCAGGTGGAATCCCAGGCGGTGAACGCGCTGTTTGGCGAGAGCGTGCCGTGCAGTTCAACCAAACATCTAACCGGACACACTCTCGGCGCGGCAGGGATTACCGAAGCGGCGCTGAGTTGGCTGATCCTCACGCGCAATCTGCCGCTTCCGCCGCAGGATTTCAGCCGCGCGCCGGTAGACCCGACGTTGCCCGCTTGCGGTTTGATCACCACGCCGCAACCGCTGACGCGCCCGGTCATTCTGTCTAATTCCTTTGCCTTTGGCGGCAACAACGCCAGCATTCTGCTCGGGAGAACGGCATGAGCCACTATTTAACCCCAGGCCACTATCTGCCGCACAACGCGCCAATGCTGCTGCTGGAAACGGTAAAAAATGTCACCGACGAACAGGCCGTTTGCCAGGTGACCGTTAACCGCACGGGCGTACTCGCCCCGTTCCTCGATGCCAGCGGCAAACTGCCGGGCTGGTACGCACTGGAACTGATGGCGCAGACCGTTGGCGTCTGGTCTGGCTGGCACCGTCAGCAGAAAAACGAAGCGCAAATCACGCTCGGCATGGTGCTAGGCACACGCGAACTGAAGTGTGTTTCCGGCGAATTTCACGCTGACAGCGTGCTCGATATCACCGTCTCGTTGCTGATGCAGGACGAGCGGTTCGGCAGCTTCGAATGTGTCATTACCGCCGACGGCGAGACGCTCGCCACCGGACGTGTGAACACCTTCCAGCCGACAACAGAAGAATTAAACACGCTTTTTCAACAAGGGTCGTCATCATGAGTCGTTCAGTTCTGGTCACCGGGGCCAGCAAGGGTATTGGCCGCGCGATTGCGCTTAAACTGGCGGCCGACGGGTTTACCGTGGGCGTGCATTATCATCGCGATGAGCAAGGCGCACAGGACACCCTGAACGCCATTGAAAAGGCCGGGGGCGCAGGCCGCCTGTTGCAGTTTGACGTCGGCCATCGCGAACAGTGCCGTGAAGTGCTTGAGGCAGATATTGAACAGCACGGCGCATGGTACGGCGTGGTCAGCAACGCGGGCATTGCCCGTGACGGAGCATTCCCGGCGCTGAGCGACGACGACTGGGACAGCGTCATTCACACCAATCTCGACAGCTTCTACAACGTCATTCAGCCGTGCATCATGCCGATGATTGGCCTGCGGTCCGGTGGACGTGTCATTACGCTGTCGTCCGTGTCCGGGCTGATGGGCAACCGCGGTCAGGTCAACTACAGTGCGGCGAAAGCCGGGATCATCGGCGCCACCAAAGCGCTGGCGATTGAGCTGGCGAAACGCAAAATCACCGTCAACTGCATCGCACCGGGGCTGATTGATACCGGGATGATCGACATGGAAGAGGCGGCGCAGAAAGAGGCCATGGGCATGATCCCAATGAAACGCATGGGCCAGGCCGAGGAAGTCGCCGGGCTTGCCAGCTACCTGATGTCCGATATCGCGGGCTACGTCACTCGCCAGGTGATATCCATCAATGGAGGCATGCTGTGATCCGCCGCGTGGTTATTACCGGCATGGGCGGCGTGACCGCCTTTGGCGAGAACTGGCAGAGCGTGTCTGAACGCCTGCGCGGCTATCAGAATGCGGTGCGTAATATGCCGGAGTGGCAGATTTACGACGGGCTGCACACCCTACTCGGCGCGCCGATTGATGATTTTTCACTGCCTGCGCACTACACCCGCAAACGCATTCGTGCGATGGGCCGCGTATCGCTGATGTCGACCCGCGCCAGCGAATTGGCGCTGGAACAGTCCGGGCTGCTGGAAAACCCAGTGTTGACCAACGGTGAAACCGGGATTGCCTACGGCTCGTCTACCGGCAGCACCGGCCCGGTGAGCGAGTTCGCCACCATGCTCACCGAAAAACACACCAACAACATCACCGGCACCACCTACGTGCAGATGATGCCGCACACCACCGCGGTCAACACCGGCTTGTTCTTCGGCCTGCGCGGCCGCGTGATCCCCACGTCCAGCGCCTGTACCTCCGGTAGCCAGGCCATCGGCTACGCGTACGAAGCCATTCGCCACGGCTATCAAACGGTAATGGTCGCCGGCGGCGCGGAAGAACTGTGCCCGTCGGAGGCGGCCGTGTTTGATACTCTGTTCGCCACCAGCCAGCGTAATGACGCACCGAGCACCACGCCGTCGCCGTTTGATGTGAACCGTGACGGACTGGTTATCGGTGAAGGCGCGGGCACGTTGATTCTGGAAGAACTGGAGCACGCTCAAGCACGCGGCGCGACTATCTTTGGTGAGATTGTTGGCTTCGCCACCAACTGCGATGCAGCCCATATCACTCAGCCGCAGCGTGAAACGATGCAGATTTGTATGGAACAATCGCTGCGTCAGGCGGGCCTTGCGCCGTCGGATATCGGCTATATTTCAGCGCACGGTACGGCAACCGATCGCGGCGATATTGCCGAAAGTCAGGCGACCGCTGCGGTGTTCGGTAACAAGACGCCTATCTCCTCGCTGAAGAGTTATTTCGGCCATACGCTTGGGGCATGTGGCGCGCTAGAGGCCTGGATGAGCCTGCAAATGATGCGTGAAGGCTGGTTCGTGCCAACGCTTAACCTGCAACAACCTGACGAACTATGTGGCGATCTGGACTACATTATGGGAGAGTCACGGACTATTGATTGTGAGTTTTTGCAAAGCAATAACTTCGCCTTCGGCGGGATTAACACCTCGATTGTCATCAAACGCTGGGAGTAAAGATGTATCGGCTGTTCCTCGGAAAGATTTCGACCCTAAGTACGGCAACACTGCCGCCGGCGCTCGCTGAATGCGCGCCTGACGGAAAGCGCCGCAGCGCCTGGCTTGCCGGGCGTGCGCTGCTGTGCCACGCCGTTTCGCCGTTGCCGGAGATTCGCTTTGGCGAGCAGGGTAAACCGGGGTTTGACGATAACCATGCGCTGTGGTTTAACCTGAGCCACAGCGGCGATAACATCGCCCTGCTGCTGAGTGATGAAGGCGAAGTGGGCTGTGATATCGAAGCGCTGCGCCCGCGCCCACAGTGGCGACAGCTGGCAAATGCCACGTTTACCAACAATGAGCACCTCGAAATTGAGCGGGAAGCGGAAGAGCATCGTCTGGCCGCGTTCTGGCGGATCTGGACGCGAAAGGAAGCGATGGTGAAACAGCGCGGCGGCAGCGCCTGGCAGATTGTCAGCCATGACAGCACTGCACCGCTGCATCTGCACGTGAGTGATTTGCAGTGTGACGGGTTGAGTCTGGCAGTCTGTACACCGACCCCGTTTGACGTTTCAGCGCAGACGATTGAGTGGGTGATATAGGATTTTCTTTTCGCACTCACCCTCTCCCCGGCCCTCTCCCAAAGGGAGAGGGAGAAAACAGTACGATTCCCTCTCCCTTTGGGAGAGGGTTAGGGAGAGGGAAATCACCGAACGTTACCGCCGTTGCGGCGCAAATATCGTCATCACTCCCGCCATCACCAGCAGCACACCATCGACGCCAGATAGCCGCTCAGGCCGAGCAATAGTTCGCAGAGTTCAGCAATGGTAATACAGTCGGGGTGTTATTCCAGCTCGGGATAGAAGAAAGATCAACGGGCTGAGTTCATTCGACATATTCAACATCTCCTTTAGTAGGGTAATGCCACACCGAAATGCCAACTTCACTGTGGTGGTTCGTGCAGTATTGGAGAAACGGCTTTACTTGCACTTATTGAATAATAAAAACAAATAAACCTTCACCTATGTATTTATTTGACAAATATATGGGCCGTGGTAAATAAATAATTCAGATCAATATTATTGAGAAGCAATTCACGAAAATTATTTTTATAACCTTGTACCGTTAATCCTCCCAGTAATTAAAAAAGGTTTTGAGTAATAATTATATTAATCAGGACTCACGGATGGAAAGGATGAAAGGCTTTTACCTCAAAGTTGGGGATAAAACATCATGTGGCGGTTACATTACATCCAGTTCCTCAACAATTTTTGTTGCAGGTAAAGCAGTAACACGGATGGGAGATAAGTATACATGTGGAGAGGATTGGAAAACATATTCTATAGAGGGGGGCGTACCCGGTGTTTTTAAGGACGGAAAATTGGCTGCAGGAACAGGTCATAGTAAAGGAACATGTAAATGTCAGTGTGAGTTTATACCCGTAGGTTTTGCATTGACATACGGTTACTGGGCAGAAGCGATAGATTCCTCCAGTGACATTATTTCCTCAGACCCAATAAAAGAAAGCAGGATATCTGTAGATGCAGGATTTTGCATATTACCTAATGAATCCAGCCCCAAACGGCATGACCCCTTGCTATTCACGAATCCTCCCGCTAACGTTCGCCAGTTGTACAATATACTAAATCCTGAAATGCCAAAAAAGCCAGGTTCAATCCTAATAGTTGTTGATCCTGAGAAACAAATTTCTGAGCAAATTGAAACACTGCAAATAGCACGTGATAGAATTGATACGGCTCTGGCACCGCTTACGACCGAAGAAGCAAAAATTCTTTATGAAAATCGCGCTGCTGTCGATATGTTTTCATCCCAGATATTTAGTGATGCATTAAGTACAACTGGCGATGTATTAGGTTATGTTAGTGAGGCAGGAGGCGAGTATTACAAAGAAATCAATTCAACTCTTAAAGATATCGAAAAACTCTATCAGAATACTTATAGACATAACAACGGCATAATATCTGGTCAGGAGTTTTTTGGCCAAAGACAACAATTGTTTGCCAAATTGAATATTATATTAAACCGTTACTCAAAATCGCAATTGGAATTAAATCAATTTCAACCCATTAAAAAAGCATTAGGTTTGTCCACTAGTTCTATAATGCACGACTGGAATCAAACAGGTATAAGGGGTATAGAGGGTTATGCTACTTACATTGAGAATTCTGCGAAATTAATGAAAATGATGAGGACTACTGGCTATGTGGGAATGACATTAGATTTTGCATCATATTCAAATAATGTTTATGAAGCATGTGCTATAGGACGCGCAGGTGCATGTAGAAAGGCTGCCATTATCGAATACAGCAAATTTGGTGCGAAGCAAATCACAAGTATCACTTTAGCTAGCGCAGCAGGAAAAGCATCACAAGCTGCCTGCATGTGGGTTTTAGGATTAGCAACGGCAGAGATCGGCGGTTTAGGTTCCACCTTATGTTTGATTACGGGGATCGGTGCTACTATTGCAGTGGGTAAAGCAGTAGGAGATTCGGGTGAATACTATGGTGAAGTTTTCGGTAGTGAAATAATTTATGATACATTCTTTGAATCAAAAAAATGATGTTAACGGCATGATTATGTTTTCGATATTCTTAATTATTTTTTTATTAATGGTGTTGTGCTATTTTTATAATAAAGGGAAGTACAGAATAATTGTTGAGTTATATGAAAAAGAAATTGGCCCTTTACCCATCACTGCTATACTGAGCAAAAACGCCAGTTTATTTACAACCCCCTCCTTGTATCTAGCTAAGATTTCATTCATCACGGAAACGTTAATCCTACCTTACAATAGAGTCTCCAATCACGGAATGACTAAAGAAGGATATTTTTTCATACGAGGACTGCCAAATAGACTAACAATAGGATTTAAGGTTGAAGCATGTCTATGGTTAATGAACGTATTGTTGGGGGTATATTTATTCATAATTAGATAAAAGAAAAATGGATTTATATAGAAATTACTTTGCTTCTTAACAATAATTAACTCAATACCCATTTCATTTAGGGCTGTAACCATCATTACGCGGATAGAAAAACCTTCATTGAACATTGTGATCCCGTTTGGGATGTTGCGGCGCAAATATCGTCATCACTCCCGCCATCACCAGCAGCACACCCGCCAGCCCTGGCCAGGAAAAGGCTTCGTTTTGCAGTCCCAACGCTGCCGTCCAGACCGAGATATAGCTCAAACTCAACAGCGCGTACGCCTTCGCCAGCGGTAAACGCTTCAGGGCGAAGAACCAGCACACCATCGACGCCAGATAGCCGCTCAGGCCAAGCAACAGCGCGCCCATCCCCGACTGAAATTGCCCTAAATTCCACAGCAGCGTGCCGATGTCGCTCACCGCGGGCAGCGTCAGCATCGCACTGCGCAGCAACAACTGTGCCGCACTGACCAGAATCACGCTCAGTAACGCCCAGATAATCCCCATCAGCGGCTTGCTCCCAGTACCAGAATCCCCAGAATGATCATTCCCACGCCGATCCAGTGACGGCGCGACACCGGCTCATGCCAGATAAACTTCGCGGCCAATGTCACCCAGACGAAATTCAGGCTCAGCATCGGGTACGCAATGCCGACGGGTAAACGCTGTAAAACTATCAGCCACAGCGCCATGCCGCTGCCGAGCGCCAGCAGCGCCAGGCCCAGCCATAACAGCCGAGCGGACGGTGAGGCGTGCGTGGCCTGCTTCTGGCACAGCTGCCCGACGCAGCTCAGGAGGCTCGCCAGCAGCAGAGAAAGCGCGGTGATCATTGCGGCAGATACTGCAAAAAGACCATCCGGTTCATCTCGTAGACGCTATCCGCTTTCGGCAACCCCAATTCCTCGAGTTTCTGACCTCTGTTCAACTGTAGCACCAGCGACACCGGCCCTTGCGAACGATGCGTTGCCAGCCAGCTGTCGAAATCATTTTTGTCGAGGTAACGCCCTTTCGCATCCGGGTACGCCAGGCCGTATTTCAGCTCGCCCTGCTGGCCGAACATCATCACATCACTGCGATGAAGCTCCCACGCCAGCCCGGCGGCAACGCCGACGCTGTTGGTGAGCACGTAGCGGCTCGGCACCAACTGGTCGCTGACGATATCGGTGATGAACTGCGGCTGTTTGCTGTCGATAACGCGGTCCGGAAGGGCAAAGCCAATCAGCAGCGCCAGCGCCAGCGGACAACAGGCAGCCAGCGTCCAGCGTTGCACGCCGTCACGAATCGACAGCCAGCCGACCAGCGCCCAGGCACCAAAGGCGACCGCCGCCAGCAGGCATTTATACAGCTCGATATCGTTCCACACCGGCTTCGACAACAGGCCCCACGGCGACACCACCAGTACCGCCACCAGCCCAATCAGGCCAAACACGATGTTGATCATACCGTTGTAGCGCAGCGCCTTCGCCCCTCTGTCGGCCGCATCCAGCGCATAGCGCGCCATCAGTATCGCCAGCGGCGCAAAGCACGGCAGAATGTAAGTCGGCAGCTTGCCTTTGGCGATGCTGAAGAACAAAAATGGCATCACAACCCAGCCCAGCAAATAGAAAGTGCTGCGCTGTGAATCACGTTCTTTCCAGCCCGTTTTCAGCGCGCCGGGCAGCAGCGCCAGCCACGGCAGACTGCCCGCAATCAGAAACGGAATGTAGTACCAGAATGGGGCTTTGTGCTGGGCGTCACTCTGAGCAAAGCGCTGGACGTGTTCGACCCAGAAAAAGTAGCGCCAGAAATCCGGTTCGCGCTGGGCGATAGCCAGACCCCACGGCAGCACCGTGAGAATACACACCCCCACCGCCACCCAGCCCCACAACAGCACCTCTTTCCAGCGTTTTTGCACAATCACCCACGGCAGTACGCCGATGACCGGTACCGCCAGCGCAAGAAATCCTTTCGTCATGACCCCCATGCCGCAGGCAATACCCAACAGCACATATCCGCCGAGTTTACCGCCACGGGTCTGCGCCTGAGACGCGCCCCAGAAACTGCACAGGGCGAGCATCAACCATAGGGCAATCATCGGATCGAGCACCGCGTAGGTGCCGATGCCGTAGACCAGAAACGTGGTCATAAAGATGACGGCAGACAGCACCGCGGTACGTTTATCCTGCCAAAGTTTCCACGCCAGCCACGCTACCAGCAGCGCAGTACAGGCAGTAGAGAACACCACGCCAACGCGCACGGCAAAATGAGTATGACCAAAGAGCCACTGACCGATGCTGTTGATCCAGTAACCGGCTATCGGTTTTTCGAAGTAACGCAGGCCGAGGAAGTGCGGCACAAGCCAGTCGCCGGAGGCCAGCATTTCGCGGCTGATCTCCGCGTAACGGGTCTCATCCGGCTGCCATAACAGGCGGAAATTCAGGGGGACCACATAATACAGCGCGAATAAAAACAGCAGTGATGCGCTTAAACGTAAGGATTTCATAGACCTTAATCCAATAATTGTTCTTGTCCCAGCCAGCCCTCCCGGCCTGCCAGTTCGCCTCGCACCACGTTCCCTTTTGGTAGCGTACTAAAATCCTCCGGCAACAGCTGGCTTAGCGGGCAAAACGTGATGCCCTCTTCCGCGGCTTGCCGTATCAGGCTTTCAAAGTGTTCTGCGCCAATGATGCCTTCCACTTCGGCATGAATGGTGTAAACCGGGACACCCCGATCTTTCTGGATGCGCTCAATCAACCAATCGTTGAAATTCTCTGCATTGACCTTGCTGCCCACGGCTTCGTCCCAGGTCGGCAACGTCACCGGGATTTGCACCGTCCCCGTCTTGCCATTTTGCAGAATCGGCAGGAACGGACGGGTGCCGCGGCAGTCGCTGTTGTAGAGAAACTCAAAACCCTCTTTGGCGTTCACCACCCGGCCATCCGCCCGCCAACCCGCGACGGCGGAACAGGTGACAGTCGCGTCAATAATCGCTTCCAGCGCCTGCAAACCACGACCAATTTCCTGCTCCAGCTGCGCCTCACTCCAGACGCCGCTCCACCGCTGCCAGCGGTGATGATCCCAGGCGTGCAGCCCGATTTCATGCGCTTTCGCGGTGGTGCGAATAACGTCGGCGTTCGCCGTGCCGATGATCTTCCCCGGCCAGGCAGTACCCGCCAGCAGAATATCCCAGCCATAAAGCGATGCCGCGCGCGAGCGCAGCATTTTCCACAGGAATTTTGGCTTCAACAGGCGCCATAAATGACGCCCCATGTTGTCCGGCCCGACGCTGAAAAAGAAGCTGGCCTGAATGTCGTGCCGCTGAAGGATCTCCAGCAGGCGAGGTACGCCTTCGCGAGTGCCGCGAAAGGTATCCACATCAACGCGTAAGCCAACCTTTCTCATCATTTTTGGGTTTCCGTTAACTCAACGGTGCGCAGGAAGAAGTCCAGGGTCTGCTCTACCGTTTGCTGCATTTCCACCGTTGGCTGCCAGTCGAGGCAACGTTTGGCGTTGCGAATACTCGGCTTACGGTGCTCAACGTCCTGATAACCTTTGCCATAGTAGTCACTGCTCTCGACTTCGCGGAAACCCGCAAACGGAGGGAACTGGTTACGCAGCGGGTGTCGGTCGAAGCAGTCGAGCAGCAGCTCTGCCAGCTCTTTGATGCTCGCTTCGTTTTCTGGGTTACCAATGTTGATGATCTGCCCGTCGCAGCGCCCGTCTTTGTTCTCAATGATGCGGAACAGCGCTTCGATACCGTCGCTAATATCGGTAAAGCAGCGCTTCTGCTTGCCGCCTTCAATCAATTTGATTGGCGAGCCCTCCACCAGATTCAGGATCAGTTGGGTGATGGCGCGTGAGCTGCCGATCCGCGCGGCGTTGAGGTTATCCAGTCGCGGTCCCATCCAGTTGAACGGACGGAACAAGGTGAATTTCAGGTCTGCTTTGTCGCCGTAGGCCCAGATGACACGGTCGAGCAGCTGTTTGGACACCGAGTAAATCCAGCGCTGTTTGTTGATGGGGCCCACAACCAGGTTGGATGCGTCTTCGTCGAAGTTGTTGTCGGTGCACATGCCGTACACTTCGGAGGTGGACGGGAAGATGATGCGCTTGTTGTATTTCACACAGTCGCGGATGATCTTCAGGTTCTCTTCGAAATCGAGTTCGAACACGCGCAGCGGGTTACGGGTGTACTCAATCGGCGTAGCAATCGCGACCAGCGGCAGCACCACGTCGCATTTCTTGATGTGATATTCGATCCATTCGGAGTGGATACTGATATCGCCTTCAACAAAATGGAAACGCGGGCAATCGAGGAAGCGACTGATCGCGTCAGAGCCGATATCCAGTCCGTAAATTTCGTAGTTATCGTCAGCCAGCAGGCGTTCAGTCAGGTGGTTCCCGATGAAGCCGTTCACGCCGAGGATCAGCACCCGGGTGCGGCGTTTGACCGCCACAAATGGTTTGCTCGACAGCAGCGCGCTGGTCACCAGACCCAGAGACTGCGCCAGCTGTGCGCCCTGCATGTACACACCTTTGTCGGTCTGACCGGTGATAATTTCCAGCGCGCCGTTACCGCAGGCGACAACCAGCGGAGAGACAGACATGACGGTGCCCGGCTTCGCCGCAGCGACGTCGTGACGCACGCGGGATTTCCAGACGATAAATTTGTGGGTGCCGACAAAGCCAAACGCGCCGGGCCACGGATCGGACACCGCACGCACCAGGTTATGCAGTGATTCTGCGGACTGTTCCCAGTTCAGACGCCCGTCCTCCGGTGTACGGCCCCTCACGGTCGTCGCCCGGCTTTCATCCTGAACGGTTTCGGTAACGTTGCCGGACGCAATTTGCGGCAGCGCATCACGCAGCAGCGATTGGGCCGCCGAGCACAGTTTGCGATGCAGGGTCATGGCCACGTCAGCCTCGGTAATCTGGACTTTCTGTTGCGCGACAATGTTGCCCGCATCCGCGCGTTTCACCATGCGATGCAGGGTAACGCCGGTCTCTTTTTCGCCGTTAACCAGCACCCAGTTCAGCGGGGCGCGACCGCGATATTGCGGCAGCAGTGAACCGTGCAGGTTGAAGGCACCGTGTTGGGCGGTGCTGACGATGGCGTCGCTCAGCAGGTTGCGATAGTAGAAGGAGAAAATCATGTCCGGTGCGAGGGTGCGGATACGTTCGACCCACAGCGGATGGTTGACATCTTCCGGGGCGTAAACGGCAATCCCCTGCTCGGCAGCCAGACGCGCTACGGAGCCGAAGAAGTTATTTTCACCGGCGTTATCCGGGTGCGTAAAGATGGCCGCAATGTCATATCCGGCGTCAAGCAGAGCCTGAATGCCCGTGCAACCCATATCGTGATAGGCGAATACAACAGCTTTCATGAGCGATTTTCCTCTTCTACCAGGCTTTCCTGGCGAACAACACGTTGAATAAAGTAACGGGGACGAGCACGCACATCGTTATAGATGCGCCCGATATACTCCCCAAGAAGTCCCATACCGACGAACTGCGCGCCGATAAACATAAACAGGACGGCGAACAGCAGGAACAAGCCATCGCCAGCCCATTCCGCGCCCAAGGCAAGACGTAAAATCACTAACAGAATGGCGAAGGCGAAACCGGAGAGCGCAATCACGCTGCCGACCACGCTCAACAGACGCAGCGGCGTGGTGGTTAAACATGTCACCAGGTCGTACATCAGGTTAATCAGGCGCATAAAGCTGTATTTGGAATCACCAAATTCACGTTCGGCATGCAGCACGGGGATCTCTGCCGTGCGACGCGCAAAGGTATTGGCGAGGATCGGAATAAAGGTGCTGCGTTCGTGGCAGTTCAGCATCGCGTCGATGATGTGACGGCGGTAGGCGCGCAGCATACAGCCGTAGTCGCCCATCGCTTTACCGGTGGCGCGCTGGATCAGACGGTTAATCATCTTCGATGCGGATTTGCGGAAGATGCTGTCCTGACGGTTCTGGCGCACGGTGCCGACGACGTCGTAGCCTTCATCGGCTTTTTCCACCAAGCGCGGAATTTCTTCCGGCGGGTTTTGCAGGTCGGCATCGAGGGTAATGATCAGGTCGCCGGTCACATGGCTAAAGCCCGCCATGATCGCCGAATGCTGGCCGTAGTTACGGTTTAATAACACCGCCACAATGCGGCTGCCCGGCGCTTCAGCCGCCAAACATAACATGCGGGCAGAGTTGTCACTGCTGCCGTCATCCACCAACAGGATTTCGTAATCGCGCTTCAGCAAGGCGCAGGCGGCATCAGTGCGGCGAATCAGTTCCGGCAGGCTTTCCTGTTCGTTGTAAACAGGAATGACCACCGAGACTTTTTTTACGTTTGGAGAGTCAAACATTTCAACGTCCTGCGAGCTGATGGAGCGCAGAAATGACGCGGGTTGTGTCGTCATGGGTCATATCCGGAAAAAGAGGCAGAGAACAAATACGCGCGCTGTTCCACTCCGTGTTCGGCAAAGAGAGATGCGGATAGCGTTCGCGGTAATATTTTTGCGTGTGCGCGGCGCGGAAATGCAGCCCGGTGCCGATGCCCTGAGCCTTGAGCTGTTCCATCAGACCATCACGGCTAATGCCACAGCGGGTTTCATCCACGCGAATAATAAACAGATGCCAGGCGTGCAGATGCGGCCAGGCGGGGATCGCCAGCGGCTGGAACGGCGTGTCGGCCAGTTCGGTTAAATAGCGTTGTGCAATTTCGTTGCGACGCTGATTGGCTTGCGGCAGTTTGCCGAGCTGAACCAGCGCCAACGCCGCATTAATATCCGCCAGGTTGTATTTGAAGCCTGGGGACATCACTTCCGCCTGCGGCGCACGGCCGTGGGTTTGCCGGTCATAGGCGTCAACGCCCAGGCCGTGGAATTTAAGGCTGCGAATCCGTTGAGCCAGCGCGTCGTTATCGGTGACGACTAAGCCCCCTTCGGCACAGGTCATATTTTTGATCGCATGGAAGGAGAAAATCGCCGTCCCTTTGCCGCCAACATGCAGGCCTTTGTACAACGTACCCGCCGCGTGGGCCGCATCCTCAATCACCGCAATACCGTGCGGGTCGGCAACCGCATAAATACCGTCGATGTCGCACGGAGCGCCCGCGTAGTGAACCGGAATAATTGCTTTGGTGCGCGGTGTGATGGCGGCGGCGATGGCTTCTGGCGTGACCATCAGCGTGTCGTGATCGACATCAATCATCACTGGCGTCGCACCGAGCAATTCAATCATGTTGAGGGTGGACACCCAGGTTTGCGATGGGGTAATCACTTCGTCGCCAGGGCCAATCCCGAGCGCCATCAGGGTGATGTGCATCCCACCGGTGGCGGAGCTGACGGCTATGGCATGGCGGTTGCCGGTCAGAGTGCAAAACGCGTCTTCAAGCTGTGCATTTTTGGGCCCGGTGGTTATCCAGCCCGACTGCAACACCGCTTTCAGCGCGTTAAACTCCTCATCCCCCAATGATGGGCGTGAGAAAGGTAAAAATTCACTCATTAATTATCCTTACCCTGAACGTTGTGGTTAAAGCAAACAACCATCCTGCGCTCGCAGAGTTAAACGAAGTAATAATAAAAAGAGTCGAAAACTGCGAATGGGTAAACGACAGCTCAACATAATTAAATTTATGCCTATTACATTAGGATAAACTTAAGAATAGAATTTAAGGGGACTGTAAAAATAAATCGTTTTACTTCAGCATGTTATGAATCGATGTGTTTTTGCAGAAAATGATCCCGTGTCACCTGTTGATAATGACGCCATGACAGATATCTGACGCGAAAACATCAACGAAAGGTAAACGGAGAAGTTATTATTCGGCAAAAGAAAAAAAGCATATTCACGCTATTATAAATAGACCTCCCGATATTTTTGCAGAGGTCATTGAGGCAAGAAGGGTAAAAACCGGCTATAAGCGGGGAAACTTTCTGTCAGGTCTTAAAAACCCATTGTCACCGTCCCTTTTTCAGGTCCTCTGGTTAAGCAAACATCACGCTGAGGCATCAGGCACTGAAACACACTATTTCGCCCTGCCTCAGAAAATTCTCTGTTCATTTTTACTGATTACGACGCAGAACGCCGACCATTTGTAACTTGATATTTTCCCTAGCGTTGCTCAAAAAACAACAACCCACCATAAAACAAATAGTTAACTATTGTCTCCAATGTCTAAAAAAAGACATTTAACATTATTGGCGTTTACATCAGCAGGGTAATAACCGTACTGTTTGTGCTGACCAATAGGCGACCGAAAATTTAAAATTAAACACGACAGCCCTTGTTTTTATTTTCTCTTAAATACCGATCAGGAATACCATTCTATTATGAACATTAGTTTCGTTAGTGATAACTATTACCTGTGCGCAGGTATCGAATCGCAAGTATTCGATTCGCATCAGATTACCTGTAAGCGTGATATTGATGTGTATTTACAGTCCTATAATCCGACCAACTATCTGGTTGTGGGAATTGAAAATCTTTTCCTGCGCGATTACTTCATTAAAAAGGTCAATACGTTGAGCCTGAAGTACATGGTACTGATGCAAGATATCATTAAAGATCATTGCTTTAAGATTGGCGACGTGGTGTTCTCTTCAATGGAGTGTTCTCCGCACTATATCCAGAAAATCGTGCGTTACTTCCCGAAACCGCGTCAGAATGTCCTCACCCAGCGTGAACTGGATATCCTCGATGTTTTCCATTTACAGAACGTGAAAATCGCTCGTGAACTGGATATTTCGCAGAAAACGGCCAGCGGACACCGGGTTAATATCCAACATAAACTGCGCATGAAATCGAAAAATACGCTGGCGATGCTGCGCATCAAAACCGCTATTTCTCGCAGTAATGGTTCACACCTGCACGGCCTGCTAACACAACAAGCCTGATATCCGGTTAAAATTCATTCGCCTTTGCAGGGAGAATTTTTCTCCCTAGCCCCTTCTACCGCGAGCCACTAATCCTTTCACGGCTTTTCTTGCTTAACGGGTGCACGTGGTGGCGATGATTTGTTCGTTAAAATAGCTGCTTACCTATTTCGCATTGCTCGAGATCGTTAAAAAACGTAGCATCGAACATCTGTAGCATTTTTGTTCATTTCAAGACAGATGATTAGATAGTGATGATGTCCCTGCGCCTGGCCTTACTGATGTGCTTTTTGTTTACCTTCCACTGTACTGCGCAGGCCGCGCGCGTTCATCATTCTCATCATCGCCATGCCCACCATTCGAAGCCCGTCGCCATCAAGCCGAGCAAAACCAAAGCCGCCGGCAACATTAAGCGTCGTAAACACCTGATGCGTGAGTATCAACACTGGAAAGGGACTCGCTATCGTCTGGGCGCCAACTCGCACAGGGCGATCGACTGTTCGGCTCTCACCCGTCGTCTTTATCAGGGAGCGTTCGCGGTAAAATTGCCACGCACCACCGGCGAGCAAATGCGCAGAGGCAAGAAAGCCCGACGTGGCGCACCGCATATTGGCGACCTGGTGTTCTTCAAAACCGGACGTGTGCAGCGGCACGTGGGCATTTATATTGGTGATAATCGATTTATTCACGCCTCCCGACGTAAAGGCGTCACCATTTCACAGTTAACCAGCCCGTACTGGAATCGTCATTTACTGGCGGTGCGTCAGGTTCTCCCCGATCCGGTAAAGAGATAATTCTAAATACAGTCTCAACCAGACGCATTTCTCCCTCGTACAAATATTCACTCTGAATATAATGGCGACTCATTTTAACGATCTCGTTATGGCGAGGCTCCTGTACAAATATAAGTTATCGCCCTGATGGTATCGAGAGAGACCACACAGGGAAATACAGGCATCCATCGAATCAAGGTGTTGCCAAGATAACTTCTGACGGCGTTAAGCCGGGCAGATACGTTGTGCAGTGCTAAATCCAGGACGTGGGGATCTGCTCAGTTCGCTATTCCTGTCTTGTTCGCCCTGTGAGATGTCTTTATAGGGAAATCAATATGTCACAACAACTCCTGACGGCTGTCGCTCCGGCAACCGTCTTTGACGGCGATACGCTTTCACACTACATGTCAGAGAAATTCATCGCCCTTGCTGATCATTTCTGTGTGCATGAAGCCCGTGAATCGTTCTTGTCTCAATTGCACAACGACGATATTCCAGGACACGTCTTTGTGGTCGCCGGAAATAAGCTGCGCGGTATTTTATCGGTGCGGAAATTATTACAGGAAGCGGATACGGGCCAGCCGATTTGCGCCCTGATGGACAGCTGTACGTTTCACGTTAAACCGGATGACGAACGTCAGCAGGTTGCCGCACAGCTGGCGGATCGCCAGCTCAGCGTGGTGCCGGTGATTGATAAAGGCGTTCTGGTGGGCGGCCTGATGGAAAAGGAGATAGACCGTCTGCTGGCAGACGACGTCACCGAAGACGTGCAGCGTCAAGGGGCCACGCTACCGCTGGAACAGCCGTATCTGGAAACCAGCCCGTTGTCGCTGTGGAAGAAGCGTTCCGTGTGGCTTCTGCTGTTGTTCGTCGCCGAGGCGTACACCAGCAGCGTGATTCAGCACTTTGAAGAGGCACTGGAATCCGCCATTGCGCTGGCGTTCTTTATTCCGCTGCTGATTGGCACCGGCGGTAACAGCGGCACACAGATAACCTCTACCCTGGTGCGTGCCATGGCGTTGGGCGAAGTACATCTGCGCGATATGGGCCGCGTTATCCGCAAAGAGGTGACCACCTCGCTGCTGATTGCTATCACGCTCGGGGCGGCGGGCTGCTTCCGTGCCTGGATGATGGGCATCGGGCCGGAGATCACAATCATCGTCAGTCTGACGCTGGTGTGCATTACGTTGTGGAGTGCGGTGGTGTCATCGGTAATCCCAATGGTGTTAAAGCGCGTGGGGATCGACCCGGCGGTAGTTTCCGCGCCATTTATTGCCACCTTGATCGACGGCACCGGGCTGATTATCTACTTCAAGATAGCGCAGACATTTCTTGGACTTGGCTGAGGAACGATAAAAACAAAAGAGCCAGCTCGGGGCTGGCTCTTTTATGGAAATTTTGACTCAAATGATTCCGTTTATCAGCTGTAACAGACCGTAACTCGCAGCCCAGCTACCACCAATCACTGCACCTTTTGCAGGCAGACTCATGCGTTTGAAAATGTGCTTGTTTTTCTTATAGATGATTACCGAGCACAAGAATTTCGCCGTTAAGGTGATCAGAACAACCATGTAAATATTCATCTGTTCTCTGTGTCTGCATCCAGGTACTGTTAACAGGGTGCGACATAGTACATTCCCTTGCTAAAAATAGGGAATTATTTTGCGCAGTTTGGTTAATCTCTGTTCGAATGGCTCACGACGCGTTACGCTTCCTGCGAACCGACAATAGAGCGAGATGCCAGAGTAGATTAGGGCTAAGAACCGGTTGTCTTACTCCGAGGTTATCTTTCTTTTTATCCCTCGCTTAAAAACAGCAGGTTACAGCCATGTGATTTAAATGCCACGAAAGAGAGTAGAGTGCCAACCTTCTAAAGAGTCATTGCTTTGATGCCTATAATTATTGTTTTATGACACATCCAAAAAAAAACATATGTGTTGTTTTATTACGCACAGGCATACCCTATAATTCATCTTTTCTATTTATGTCAAGAAATGAAAATCAGTAAATACTCTAACATTGAAAAGCTCGCCCATGCCGCATTTTTATTGTCGACTATTATCGTCGTAAATATCTCGATCGGCTTTTTTTCATATGTTGGACTGGGAAAAAACCTCCAAATCATTTCAGCCGACATTTCTGATATTCTCGATAAAAACATTGAAGACAATAAAAACCTGGCTACTGCGCTGGGTTATGAAATCCCGCTTTCTGAAGATCAGATCAATAAACAGCTTGGTGTTGATATAAATAAAGAGATTCTGAGCCCTGAAGATTCAGCATTTCATAAACAGATACTATTTTCAAAAAAAGAAATCAGCAAAGAAGACTCTAAAGTAGCCATTATCATCATGACGCTGTGGAATAATTTAAGCGCTGAAAGAAAATCAAAATATTGGACCTATTATACAAATGAAGAGCGAAAACATTATTTCCAGTTGAATCAGAACTCGTTCATGCACTTTAAAGATGATTCGCCAAACTTGAAACTTGGCAAATACATAAAAAATCTTTCAAGCAAACTAAACACCTCGAACGGTTTTCTTGCTACAGATGAGTTTTATAGCAACGTCTATAGTGATGCCATGACGGGACTGCCTACGATTACTGTTGGCGCACCTGTGATAATCAACAATGTAAATATCAATACTGCAAAGATAATGGGCGTGATCGTCACAGATTATACATGGGATGTTCTTAACACCATTTTCAAACGCGCTTTCATTAAAGAAGGCCTGGACAATTCTTTATATAGTATTTCTATAAAAAGTAAGCAACAAGACGAAGTACCCTTAGAACTTAACCAAAGAATACGCATGTTCAGCCTCCCTGAAATAAAAGACAATGTTACGGATGGATATTATATCTTTGGGCATGTGGGCTTTGTGGACATTGTAAAAAACTCGGCATGGCTTTTCATTATATCTAATATCGTTATGCTCGTTTTTTCCTTTGCCTTCAGCAATGCGCAGAAAAAAACAAAAAAAGCATTGTATCGATTAAGCCATGACTCTTTGACTAACGCACTTTCACGCGAAGGTGGCGATATGGTCTTTAGTTCACTCACGGCTTCTGATGACATCATGATGGTCGTAACAGACCTGGATAGTTTTAAAAATATTAATGACTCTTATGGTCATCATGTGGGTGACCTTGCGCTAAAATATTTTGTCGACACTCTTTATAGTAATCTGAGGTCTGCAGATAAAATCATTCGTATGGGGGGTGATGAATTTTTAGTATTGCTCTCCGAATGTGATCATGATGTTGGTGAGCGTATTTTGCAAAGTGTACAGAAGCAGCTTGAATCCTTTTGCTACAACGATATCGCCATTCCCTTATCATGCTCATATGGTCTTCAGAAATTTACAGGTGATTTTTCAGAGGATTATCAGAAAGCAGATTTAAAACTGTATGAGATGAAAAGACGCCCGTCATGAATGTGACGCTGCCTGTGACAGGCTGATAGTCATTTTTGAGGAGTATAAATATCTACCTGTTTTATTCCGGGGGACGCAAACCCTCCCGCTCTCCTGACCCACCCTGTACGCCATGACCATGACTGTTTTTCAGGTCACCTCTGAAGGAGGATAGGGCAATACTCCTGTTCGGAATATTAACCCTTGGCCCATCTTGATTTTGCAGGTCAGTTGGTCGTCCTTAATACCGGTTCACGCATCCACCAGCGCCTGCGCACAGGCCCACGCGGAGGCCCAGGCCCACTGGAAGTTATAGCCGCCGAGCCAGCCGGTGACGTCCATCACTTCGCCGATGAAATACAGCCCTGGCGCTTTGCGGGCTTCCATGGTGCGTGAAGACAGTTCGTTGGTATCGACCCCGCCCAGCGTCACTTCTGCAGTACGATAACCTTCTGTGCCGTTGGGCTGCACGCGCCAGTCAGTCAGCGTTTCCACCAGCTGTTGCTGATCTTTGCTGTTCAGCTGTTTGAGCTGCACATCCGGTATTTGCCCCAAAAGCTGCAAACACTCGACCAGCCGTTTAGGCAGCTGCATCGCCAGCGTATTTTTCAGACTTTGATTCGGGTGCGCGTTGCGCTGTTCGTCGAGGAAAGTCTCGAGGTCGCACTCCGGCAGCAGGTTGATACTGACAAATTCGCCAGACTGCCAGTAACTGGATATTTGCAGTACTGCCGGGCCGGACAGGCCGCGATGGGTGAACAGCAAACTTTCGCGGAAAACGGTGCCGTCGTCCGCGGTGATTACCGCGGGCACGGAAACGCCGGAAAGCACCTGCAGTTGTTCCAGCAGCGGTTTGTGCAGCGTAAACGGCACCAGGCCCGCGCGAGTCGGCAGGATGTTGAGCCCGAACTGCTCGGCAATTTTATAGCCGAACGGCGATGCGCCCAGGCCCGGCATCGACAGCCCGCCGCTGGCGATCACCAGCTTTTTCGCAGCCACCGTGTCGCCATTCAGCTGCAAGGTGTAGCCGCCGTCATCACGTTCGACGCTGATTATCTCGGTGCGCAGCCGTGTAACCACGTTACCCTTTTCACATTCCGCCACCAGCATATCGACAATCTGCTGTGCGGAATCGTCACAGAAGAGCTGACCGAGGGTTTTCTCATGCCACGCAATATCGTATTTACCGACCAGTTCGATGAAGTCCCATTGGGTGTAACGGGCCAGCGCTGATTTGCAGAAATGGGGGTTCTGACTCAAGTATGCCGCGGGTTCCACGTACATATTGGTGAAGTTACAGCGCCCGCCGCCGGACATTAAAATCTTGCGGCCCGGCTTTTTGCCGTTATCCAGAAGCAGCACTCGCGCCCCCGCTTGTCCCGCCTGCGCTGCACAAAACATTCCCGCCGCGCCTGCGCCGACAACAATGGCATCAAACCTTTCCACACGCCTATCCTCTCGTTTTGAATGTCGGGAAGTGTAAATTTTCCCATCGGGTACGACCAGTAAGAATTTTTTCATATCTGGTCATGCCTTTGAAACATATAGGGTAATTACTGACGCTATTTTTACGACAGTGAACAAATATCAATAAAAGTCTATATTTCTCTTTGCCCACGCTGCGTTTGTCCTGGATAATGCGCCGCGTTCATGTCCTCAAAATGGCGTAACGTACCTATGCTACATTTGTTTGCTGGCCTGGATTTGCATACTGGGCTTTTATTGTTGCTTGCTCTGGGATTTGTGTTGTTTTACGAAGCGATTAATGGCTTCCACGACACCGCAAACGCAGTAGCGACCGTTATCTACACTCGCGCGATGCGTTCGCAATTAGCGGTGGCGATGGCGGCAATTTTCAACTTCTTTGGCGTGCTGTTAGGCGGTCTGAGCGTAGCCTATGCGATTGTGCATATGCTGCCAACGGATTTGCTGCTGAATATGGGCTCTGCTCATGGTCTCGCCATGGTCTTCTCTATGCTGTTGGCAGCCATTATCTGGAACCTCGGTACCTGGTATTTCGGCCTCCCGGCATCCAGCTCTCACACCCTGATTGGGGCCATTATCGGTATTGGTTTAACCAATGCGCTGATGACCGGCACCTCGGTGGTGGACGCGCTGAACATCCCGAAAGTGCTTGGGATTTTCGGTTCACTGATTATTTCGCCTATCGTCGGTTTGGTTGTTGCCGGTGGCTTAATTTTCATTCTGCGTCGTTACTGGAGCAACACCAAGAAAAAGGCGCGTATCCACCTCACGCCTGCCGAGCGTGAAAAGAAAGACGGCAAGAAAAAGCCGCCATTCTGGACGCGTATTGCCCTGATTATCTCCGCAATTGGCGTGGCATTTTCCCACGGCGCGAACGATGGTCAGAAAGGCATTGGTCTGGTGATGCTGGTACTGATTGGCGTGGCACCGGCTGGATTCGTGGTTAACATGAATGCCTCCGGCTACGAAATCACCCGTACCCGTGATGCGGTCAACAACGTGGAAATCTATTTCCAGCAGCATCCTGATCTGCTTGCAAAAGTGACCAGTGCTGAACCGCTGATCCCGTCTCCGGAGCCTGGCGCAACCCAGCCTGCTGAGTTCCATTGCCACCCGGCGAATACCCTGAATGCGTTAAATCGCGTGAAAGGTATGCTGGATAACATTGAGAGCTACGACAAGCTGAGCGTCGAGCAACGCAGCCAGATGCGTCGCGTCCTGCTGTGCATCTCCGATACCACCGATAAAGTGGCTAAGCTGCCGAACGTCAGCAATGACGATCAGCGCCTGCTGAAGAAACTTAAAACCGATATGCTGAGCACCATCGAGTACGCTCCAATCTGGATTATCATGGCCGTCGCGCTGGCGCTGGGCATTGGTACGATGATCGGCTGGCGTCGTGTGGCGACCACTATCGGCGAGAAAATCGGTAAGAAAGGCATGACCTATGCTCAGGGGATGTCGGCGCAGATGACCGCGGCGGTGTCGATTGGTCTGGCGAGTTACACCGGGATGCCGGTATCCACCACACACGTTCTGTCGTCCTCCGTTGCAGGTACGATGATCGTTGACGGTGGCGGCTTGCAGCGCAAAACCGTGACGAGCATCCTAATGGCGTGGGTTCTGACTCTGCCAGCGGCGATTATTCTTTCCGGCGGACTGTACTGGTTGAGCCTCAAGCTCATCTGATTAGCCTGAAAGCACGACAAAAACGGGTCAGGAAACTGACCCGTTTTTTTATGCCTGTATGTTATAGCGCAACAGTCAGTGCCAAATCATTAAAGCAATCATGCTGATCACGACCAGGCCACACAGCGCACTGGTTAATACAAACTGACGGCGAACACGCTCACAGCGGCGGATAAACTCATCATCATGATGATCGCGGTAACGCTGCGCATAGATATACCACACCAGACGCACCTGTTTTCCCGGCTGACCGTGGGAGGTGAAAAACCCTCCGCCATCCACATACTGATAGAGTAAAGGATCGCAACCACGCAGCACCACCAGCAGGGCGCGCAACGATGAGAAATAGCGCGCCATATTCACTACACACACAATACACAAAGCCCAAAACAGTGCGACAGTGCTTACCATAGCTCCTCCCCGGCGACCGGCCCACGGAGACTTCCTCCGGGACTACCGCAACCCGAAACTCAACAGACAGTCAGTGAAAGAGTGAGAAACCGGTCACATTAACGTATCCGACCGACTCTTTAAATAGTGTAGGAGATCCGCTGATTTTTTTGCCACATCGTTAATCGTTATCAATAGTTAAAACGCGATTATTTGTTTAACTAATTGGTGATAAAGGGTCATTGACGTAACTTGAGGCTCGTTTTAAGGTTGGGTTGTCTACACTATTTAGTAACTACACAGACTTAAGGAAGGAGTAACACTATGGCTTACAAACACATTCTTATCGCGGTTGACCTCTCCCCGGAAAGCAAAGTCCTGGTCGACAAAGCAGTCTCAATGGCACGCCCGTATAACGCGAAAGTTTCCCTGATTCATGTCGATGTGAACTACTCCGATCTTTACACCGGCCTGATTGATGTCAATTTGGGTGATATGCAGAAACGCATTTCAGAGGAGACTCACCACGCGTTAAGCGAGCTCTCCACCAACGCCGGGTATCCGATCACAGAAACCCTCAGCGGCAGCGGCGATCTCGGCCAGGTTCTGGTCGACGCTATCAAGAAATACGATATGGATTTGGTGGTATGCGGTCATCATCAGGATTTCTGGAGCAAACTGATGTCGTCTGCTCGTCAGCTGATTAATACCGTGCATGTGGATATGCTGATTGTTCCGCTGCGTGATGAAGAAGACGAGTAATTATCGCGTAACCCCTCTCCCTAGCCCTCTCCCACAGGGAGAGGGAACTGGCTTTTCTCCCTCTACCTGTGAGAGAGGGAACTGGCTTTTCTCCCTCTACCTGTGAGAGAGGGAACTGGCTTTTCTCCCTCTCCCTGTGGGAGAGGGTCGGGGAGAGGGCATCAGACCGCACTATTCCTCAGCCGTACCCGCATAAATATCAAACCGATGCCCTTTGGTGGCCACCGCATTCGGCGTGGCGACGTCGGCTAACGGCGGGGCGTAATCCGGGCGCTTCACCACCACCCGCTTTGTCGCCAGCTGTTGCGCAGGCCCCAGTAGACCATCGGCATCTAAATCTGGGCCGACCAGCGACTGAAACACCCGCATTTCCTTTTTCACCAGCGCGCTTTTTTGCTTATGCGGAAACATCGGGTCGAGGTAAACCACCTGTGGACGCGGTGTGATATCGGTCAACGCCGTCAGGCTGGACGCATGAATGAGCTGTAAACGCTCCCGCAGCCACCCCCCGATTTCCGGGTCGGCATAACCGCGCGCCAGACCATCATCAAGCAGCGCCGCGACCACCGGGTTACGTTCAAGCATTCGCACACGACAGCCGACGGACGCCAGCACGAACGCATCGCGCCCTAGCCCTGCCGTCGCGTCTACGACGTCCGGCAGATAGCTGCCTTTCACCCCAACCGCTTTGGCCACCGCTTCACCACGACCGCCGCCGAATTTGCGTCGATGCGCCATCGCACCACCGACAAAATCCACGAAAATGCCGCCAAGTTTTGGCTCATCGCGCTTACGTAATTCAAGATGCTCCGGCGTTAACACCAGCGCCATCAGGTTATCCGCATCGTGTTCCAGTGCCCAGCGGGCCGCAAGAACAGATAAGGCGCCATCGCTGGCGCCTGATTCATCAACTAAACAGATTTTCACGAAACGATCAGCCCTTGATGCCGTAATGCTCAAGCATCGCGTCCAGCTGCGGTTCGCGTCCACGGAAGCGTTTGAACAGCGTCATTGGCTCTTCAGACCCGCCCCGGCTCAGGATATTGTCGAGGAACGACTGTCCGGTTTCGCGGTTGAAAATCCCTTCTTCTTCGAAGCGGGAGAAGGCGTCTGCCGCCAACACGTCGGCCCACAGGTAGCTGTAGTAACCTGCCGCATAACCGCCCGCGAAAATGTGGCTGAAGGCGTGTGGGAAACGGCCCCACGACGGACCCGGCACCACGGAAACCTGCTTCTTGATTTCGGCCAGGGTGTCGAGAATTTTCGCGCCCTGCTCCGGGTTAAACTCGGCGTGCAGACGGAAATCGAACAGACCGAACTCCAGCTGACGCAGAACAAACATCGCCGCCTGGTAGTTTTTCGCCGCCAGCATTTTATCCAGCAGTGCTTTCGGCAGCGGTTCGCCGGTTTCGTAATGGCCGGAGATGAACGCCAGCGCATCCGGCTCCCAGCACCAGTTTTCCATAAACTGGCTCGGCAGTTCGACGGCATCCCACGGCACACCACTGATGCCTGATACGCCTGCGGTTTCGATGCGAGTCAGCATGTGGTGCAGACCGTGACCGAATTCGTGGAACAGGGTAATCACTTCATCGTGGGTAAACAGCGCGGGTTTGCCGCTCACCGGACGGTTGAAGTTACAGGTCAGATAGGCCACCGGCTTTTGCAGCGAGCCATCGGCTTTACGCATTTGGCCCACGCAGTCATCCATCCACGCCCCGCCGCGCTTATGTTCACGCGCGTAGAGGTCAAGATAGAAGCTGCCGCGCAGTTCATTCTTGTCGTCGTACAGCTCGAAGAAACGCACTTCCGGGTTCCACACTTCGATGTCGGTGCGCTCTTTCGCGGTGATACCGTAAATGCGTTTTACCACGTCGAACAGGCCATTAACGGCTTTGTTTTCAGGGAAGTACGGACGCAGCTGCTCGTCGCTGATGCTGTATAAATGCTGTTTCTGTTTTTCGCTGTAGTACGCAATATCCCACGGCTGCAACTCGTCCACACCAAATTCGGCTTTCGCGAAGGCGCGCAGCTGAGCCAGCTCTTTTTCACCCTGCGGACGGGCGCGTTTTGCCAGATCGGTAAGGAAGTCGAGCACCTGCTGCGGGTTTTCCGCCATTTTGGTGGCGAGGGATTTAACCGCATAGCTTTCGAAGCCCAGCAGCTGAGCCAGTTCGTGACGCAGCGCGAGGATCTCTTCCATCACCGGGCTGTTGTCCCATTTCCCGGCATTCGGGCCCTGGTCGGACGCACGCGTGGTATACGCGCGGTACATCTCTTCACGCAGCGCCGGGTTGTCGCAATAGGTCATCACTGGCAGGTAGCTCGGGATATCCAGCGTCAGCAAATACCCTTCCTGCTCTTTGGCTTCAGCCTGGGCTTTTGCCGCCGCCAATGCGCTTTCCGGCATCCCGGCCAGCTCGGCTTCATCGGTGACCCGTTTGGTCCAGCCCATGGTGGCGTCGAGCACGTTGTTGCTGTACTGGTTGCCTAACTCGGACAGGCGCGCGGCGATTTCGCCATAGCGTTTCTGTTTCTCTTTCGACAGGCCGATCCCGGACAGTTCAAAATCACGCAGCGCGTTATCGACCGCTTTCTTTTGCGCGGTATTGAGACCCGCGTAGTTATCGCCTTCGCGCAGGTCGCGATAGGCCTGATACAGCCCTTCGTGTTGACCGACCCAGGTGCTGTACTCGGACAGCAGCGGCAGCGTTTGCTCATAGGCTTCGCGCAGCTCCGGGCTGTTTTTGACGGAATTCAGATGGCTGACTGGGGAGAAAATACGGCCCAGCACATCGTCCACTTCCGCCAGCGGTTGGCAGAGATTTTCCCAGCTGTACGGCGCGCCCTGTGCCACCACGCTTTCTACCGACGTGCGGCAGTCGTCCAGCGCTTTGGTGACCGCAGGAACCACGTGTTCAGGCTGGATTTTCGAAAACGGAGGCAGTTCGAAAGGCGTCAGTAATGGATTGGTCATAAGCGCTGTCCTGTTGAAAGAGTGAATAAGGCGCACGTCCGGCGCGACACATATCTTGGTAGAATGGGGATAAGTGTAGAGGATTTCAATGGCAGCGGGCTTTCAGTTTTTGTAGGCCGGGTAAGGCGCAACGCGCCATCACCCGGCAAACCCTTAGTGCAAATGCTGTCCGGCTGCATACGCGGCAGGCAGGTCCAGACGCTGCCAAAACTGCTGATCCGGCGTGGTACCGGAAAGCGGATACCCGGCGGGCAGCGCGGTTTTCACCATCAGCGCACGACGTTGCTGCACCGACGCGTTTGGCAACGCGCTTTCCAGCAGCACTTCCGCGCCCTGCGGCACCGTCAGTGCGGCTGACATCTCTTTCAGCTGCGGCAAATCGTAGCTCAGGGTGAAGCGATAAAACGCCTGCATCGCCGGGTCGCGATACGGGTCATCCTTTCCATCGCTTTTTGCGCATTCCGCCAGCGTCATGCCGCACGCTTTTGTCAGTGCAGCGCGCAGCTGGTCGCGGGCTTCATTGAACAACGCGCGGTATTTCGGGTCGTTGAGGTCATGCGCGACATTGCTTTGTGCCACCATTCGCGCGCCCATCACGTCCAGCGGGTAATGCACGCCGAGCACAATGCGGGAGTAGCCGTAGCGTGCGCCACGCATCACCAGCGCGTCGTAGCGTTCGGGGATCATCTGCGCCAACAAAAGCGCATCGGTCACGCCGGTATTGGTATGCCCGCTCGGGAACGAGCCGCCGTCTGCGGTGTAAGGCTGATTGTCTTTCACCACTGTGTCGTCCGGCACCAAGTGAATCGTATTGCCCTGCACCAGGAAAGGCCGCGCGTAGTTGAAGTGCTTTTTCGCCGCGCCGGTACTGACTTCACTGGCTTTAATCAACGCCGCCGCTTTGTTCAGTTCGCCTTGGTCATAGGCAGTGACAAACGCGTTGCCCAGACGCGGCCCCAGCGCATCGCTGAGGAAATAGAGATAGCGGATGCCCTCGGCATCGGCCAGGGCCTGATGGCGAGTAAGTGCGGGCGCATCGCGGTTAATGTCAGTCACTGTTTTCAGGCTTGCCGCCAGCGTCTCGGCGGGCAGCGTGCTGAATGCAGAGAGCAGCTCAATGCCCGCCAGCTGACGGTCTTTGAGCTGGAAATCATAACCGCTGGCCTTGAGCCACGCGGTATCCGCCTGGGTGGAAGACTGCTTCGCTTTTTTCAGCCCGTCACGCGTGAGCGTTGGCTCGCCATTTTGCAGCGCATGACGCAGTGCCGCCGTGTTCACCGCGGCGTCTTTCGCCAGAGCAGGGAGCGCCAGCAGCAGCGCAGCGGCGAGAAACGTAGAGTGTTTGGTCATCTTTATATCCTGGATTCAACGAATTACCCGACGCTAGCGCACCCATTTGACACATTTATGACAGCGGGAATTGCCGTCGCGCTCAGCATCAGCGGTAATCCACGGCAATCTGCGGTAAACTGTCGGCATCGTTTATTATTTCGGAACTCCCGTATCCATGCTCAGTTATCGCCACAGCTTTCACGCAGGCAACCATGCCGACGTCCTCAAACACACCGTTCAGAGCCTGATCATTGAATCGCTGAAAGAGAAAGAAAAACCGTTTCTCTATCTCGACACCCACGCAGGCGCCGGTCGTTACCAGTTGAGCGGCGAACATGCGGAGCGCACCGGTGAGTATCTGGAAGGCATCGCCCGTATCTGGCAGCAGGACGATTTACCGGCTGAACTTGAGCCTTACATCAGCGTCGTGCAGCACTTCAACCGTAGCGGCCAGCTGCGCTACTATCCAGGTTCCCCGCTGATTGCGCGCCAGCTGCTGCGCGAGCAGGACAGCCTGAACCTGACTGAACTGCACCCAAGCGACTTCCCACTGCTGCGTTCCGAATTTCAGAAAGATGACCGCGCCCGCGTGGAAAAATCCGATGGCTATCAGCAACTTAAATCCAAGCTGCCACCGACCTCGCGTCGTGGTCTGGTACTGATTGACCCACCGTATGAAATCAAAACCGATTATCAGGCGGTAGTGACCGGCATCAACGAAGGTTACAAGCGCTTCGCCACCGGCACGTACGCGCTGTGGTATCCGGTGGTTCTGCGCGCGCAAATCAAACGCATGATTAAAGAACTCGAGGCCACCGGCATTCGTCGTATCCTGCAAATTGAGCTGGCGGTGCGTCCGGATAGCGATCAGCGTGGCATGACCGCTTCGGGCATGATTGTTATCAACCCGCCGTGGAAGCTCGAGCAGCAGATGAAAAACGTTCTGCCATGGCTGCACAAAAAGCTGGTTCCGGCAGGCACCGGACACGCCACCGTGAGTTGGATCGTGCCTGAGTAATCGCAATCATCGGTGGAACCTATGGATTCCAGGTATACAATCGCGGCAATCAACGATTAAGGAAGAAGCTATGACTAAGCATTATGACTACATCGCCATCGGCGGCGGCAGCGGCGGTATCGCCTCGATCAACCGCGCGGCAATGTACGGCCAGAAATGTGCGCTGATTGAAGCCAAAGAGCTCGGCGGCACCTGCGTGAATGTCGGTTGTGTACCGAAGAAAGTGATGTGGCATGCGGCGCAGATCCGCGAAGCTATTCACATGTACGGCCCGGATTACGGTTTCGATACCACCCTCAATCACTTCGACTGGAACAAACTGGTTTCCAGCCGCAGCGCGTACATTGACCGCATCCACACCTCCTACGACACCGTACTGGGCAAAAATAACGTGGATGTTATTAAAGGCTTTGCGCGCTTTATCGATGAAAAAACCATCGAAGTGAACGGCGAAACCCTGACCGCAGATCACATCCTGATTGCCACCGGCGGTCGTCCGAGCCACCCGTCTATTCCAGGCGTGGAATTCGGCATTGATTCCGACGGTTTCTTCGCGCTGCCCGCGTTGCCAAAACGCGTCGCCGTTGTGGGCGCGGGTTACATCGCGGTTGAACTGGCAGGCGTTATCAACGGTCTGGGTGCCGAAACGCATCTGTTCGTGCGTAAACATGCGCCGCTTCGTAGCTTTGATCCGATGATCATCGAGACGCTGGTTGAAGTGATGGCGGCCGAAGGCCCAACCCTGCACACCCATGCGGTGCCGAAAGCAGTGGTTAAAAATGCCGATGGCAGCCTGACGCTTGCGCTTGAAGATGGCCGTAGCCAGACGGTTGATGCCCTGATTTGGGCAATTGGCCGTGAACCCGAGACGGATAACTTCAATCTCGCGGCAACCGGTGTGAAAACCAACGACAAAGGCTATATCGTTGTCGATAAGTTCCAGAACACCAGCGTGCCAGGCATTTACGCCGTTGGCGATAATACCGGTGCGGTGGAGCTGACCCCTGTCGCGGTGGCCGCAGGTCGTCGTCTCTCTGAGCGCCTGTTCAACAACAAGCCGGACGAGCATCTGGATTACAGCAACATTCCAACGGTAGTGTTCAGCCATCCGCCGATTGGCACCGTGGGTCTTTCCGAACCGCAGGCAATTGAGCAGTACGGCGCGGACGCGGTGAAGGTCTATAAATCCTCCTTCACCGCGATGTATACCGCCGTGACTTCTCATCGCCAGCCGTGCCGCATGAAACTGGTGTGCGTCGGCCCGGAAGAGAAAATCGTCGGTATTCACGGCATCGGTTTTGGGATGGACGAAATTCTGCAAGGCTTTGCGGTGGCGCTGAAAATGGGTGCAACCAAAAAAGACTTCGACAATACCGTCGCGATTCACCCGACCGCGGCAGAAGAATTCGTCACCATGCGTTGATACACTTCGCCATGTTAATAATCTAGCCCCGTTACTACACGGGGCTTTTTATTGTCCTGCCTACCCGAAATCCAAATATGAATTCTTTAGCCATATTGTTCCGCACAAAATGTACCAATCAACGATTATAACTACGTAAAAATGTGCGACTTATTTTTGTACCATTTAAAAGCTAAGGCTTTAATATTATGAAAAAACTTATTGTCTCTGTCGTCACTGCGGTCATGCTGCTGCCTGCTATTTCCCTGTCTGCTCACGCCACCTATCACAGTCAAAAGCGTCAAGAAGCACGTTACACCCGCCAGGAATCACGCACCGAAGGTCGTCAAGATAAGCGTGATTGCGTCAGATCTGACGACAAAAGCAATGCCTCTTGCCGTCAGGACAAGCGTGAAAACCGCCGCGACGGTCGCCAGGAAGCACGCGACGTGAAGTGGTAAAATACATTATTCGGGTGCGATTCGTTTCAACAACGCGTGCCCGATATAATTACTCCAGTTAAAACTATTCTGTAGCACCACGACCGCATTCTGATTCTGTTTATCAAAACCGATATAACTCGAATAGCCACCGATATAGCCCACCTGATAGGTAATTTTTTGCTGCCCATAAGTGTCGGTTATCCACGCGATATTAGCGGCTTCTTTCTCTCGCGGATAATAATCGACGCTCACATCGGAAAAGGCTTTATTCAGTCTGGTATTCTGCGTTGGCGAGAAATGCGCCCTGGCGTATTCAATAAGATCACGCGCATCACTATAAAGGCTGGCGGCACCGACCATATTATTGCTGAACTGCCAGTCTGGCGTTAATGCGCCACGGGCGATGAATTTCGGCTGATCGCCCGCATGGCCGAGCGCGCGTTGTGGGAAGGAACGTAAATTCTCCGGGTTAAAGCTCGAGCTTTTCATACCCAGCGGCTGGAATATCTGCTGCTCAGAAAGTGTTTCAATCGACTCGCCGGTTTTGTATTTCAGGACATAGCCGAGAATGGCGTAACCGATATTCGAATAGCGCGGCTCATGCGTTAACGGCGCGCGGAAGGTGCTGAGGTAATTCAGCACACCATCGCTGTCCAAATCCTGATAGAAATTCTCGCCATCGCGCAGATAACTCACCAAATGCTCCAACGACAGAATATTCATTGGCTGACGCGGTAGCCCCGAGGTGTGCGTCACCAGCTGTAAAAGCGTGATATTTTTTGCATCGTTGCTCAGTTGCGTTCCCGGTGGCAACAGCGTGGCTAAGGTGTCGTCCCAGTGCAGACGCCCTTCGTTGACCATCAACGTGACGACTTCTGCGGTAATGCCTTTGCTCAAGGAACCCAGCGCAAACAGGGTATCCGGCGTTATCGGATAGTGGTTTTTGGCATCGGTAATACCGTAGCAATAGAACGTCGGCGGGCCATCATGCTGAATGACGGCCACGACCATGCCGGAGACCTTTTTGCTTTGCATATATTCGGTGACCAGCTCGTTGACGGAAAGAACCCGCCCGTTTTGCGCCACCTGCTGTACTTCACTGGAAGGCATGTTCATTTGCGACAACGTCCCGGCGCAGCCAGTCAGCAACGCAGACGCTATCAGCCCAGGAAGTATTACCCCTTTCAACACGGACCTTCCTGTTTAATAAAGTGCATAATATGTACAAAATGAGAGTGGGCAAGACCATAACGATATTCATAAAGGGTTGCAAAGTGAAAGCTCCGAAAGTGATAAATCAACAATTCGCTTCGTTTTCACTGCTTTTTGCGTAAAAACATGCGATTAGACGAGAATCTCGTTTGGGAAAAAGCCGATAAACGTGACAAAGCGCACGCTTTTGCCCCCAGACATCGAAGCGAATGTCTACGCTTAATAGTATGCCGGATTTTTTTCCGGCTCCTTGTTTTGACGCTATCCGGAGGTTTTACCCTATGCTCAACCAGAAATTACGCAACCCGGACACCGACGAAGCGCAGACCCTTGAGTCTGAGCCTAGCTATCTCACGGATCCGTGCGAATTAAAACTGGATGAAATGTTCGAGGTTGAGCCCGAACCGGAGATGATCGAGGGGATGCCCGCGTCCGATGCATTGACGCCGGCAGATCGCTATATGGAACTGTTTGAACGCGTCCAGTCAGCACGCATCTTTGCCGACAGTAAAACCTTCCCCGACTGCGCGCCGAGAATGGACCCGCTGGATATTCTGATCCGCTTCCGCCAGCAGAAACGTCAGCCTGGTTTTAATCTGAAAACGTTCGTTGAGGAGCATTTCTGGCTGCCGGAAGACCACAGCGACGACTACGTTTCCGACCCCAGCAAATCGCTCAAAGAACATATCGACACCCTGTGGCCGGTGCTGACGCGCGAGCCGCAAGATCACATCCCCTGGTCCTCCCTGCTGGCGCTGCCGCAGGCGTATATCGTACCCGGCGGACGCTTCACCGAGACCTATTACTGGGACTCCTATTTCACCATGCTCGGCCTGGCGGAAAGTGGTCGCGGAGACTTGCTCAAATGCATGGCCGATAACTTCGCGTGGATGATTGAGCGCTACGGCCACATCCCGAACGGCAACCGCACTTATTATCTCAGCCGCTCGCAGCCGCCGGTATTCGCCCTGATGGTGGAGCTGTTTGAAGAAGACGGCGTGCGCGGCGCGAAACGCTATCTCGACCATCTGAAAATGGAATATAACTTCTGGATGGATGGGTCTGGAAACCTGCTACCGAATCAAGCGTGGCGCCACGTGGTGCGTATGCCGGACGGTTCGCTACTCAACCGTTACTGGGACGACCGTGATACCCCGCGCGATGAATCGTGGCTGGAAGACGTGGAAACCGCGCGTCATTCAGGCCGACCGCCGAATGAGGTGTATCGCGATTTACGCGCCGGGGCGGAGTCCGGCTGGGATTACTCTTCACGCTGGCTGCGGGACACCACGCGACTGGCAAGCATCCGCACCACCCAGTTTATTCCCATCGATTTGAACGCCTTTCTGTTCAAACTGGAAAGCACCATCGCCAATATTTCCGGAGCCAAAGGCGATCGGGAAACCGAAGCCGAATTCCGCCACAAGGCCAGCGAACGCCGGGCGGCGGTAACACGCTATCTGTGGGATGACGAACAGGGGTGTTATCGCGACTACGACTGGCGTCGCGAAGAGCTGGCGTTGTTTTCTGCCGCCAGCATGGTGCCGCTGTACGTCGGCATGGCCACGCATGAACAGGCAGATAAACTCGACACCGCGGTACGCACGAGACTGCTGACGCCAGGCGGGATCCTCACCACCGAGTACGACAGCGGCGAGCAGTGGGATTTCCCCAACGGCTGGGCACCGCTGCAATGGATGGCGATTCAGGGCTTCAAGCTGTATGGCAACGACGCGTTGGGCAATGAAATCGCCCGCAGCTGGCTGAAAACCGTGGACCACTTTTATCAGCACCATCAGAAGGTGATTGAGAAATATCATATCGCCACCGGTACGCCCCGCGAAGGGGGCGGCGGGGAATATCCGTTACAGGACGGCTTCGGCTGGACCAACGGCGTGGCGCGCCGCCTGATGGGCCTGTACGGCGAACCGTAACGCCGTTATCGAATGGCGCTGTAAATGGCTGACTGAATAGTGAGCCATTTTTTATTTTGCGCATCCGGCGTGGCATCCGCCCGCAGTCTGGCCTGCGAAACGCTGTAGCGCTGGCGTTCAATCACCGCAGGCGTGGCGCAGAACGCCTGTAAATAGTCTTTGCGTACCGACGTTAACGGCTCGCCGTTGGCCATCGCGTGGCTGAGGGTGCTGATAAACCGCCGGCACGGCTTGGGTTCATCCATTTGCAGCCGATAGCGCAGCAGCAGTTCCAGCACTTCGTCGGCGCGGAACGCCTGCGCCTGCTCGGTCCACGCCAGTTGCCAGGTCATTCCGCCCTGTAAAAACAGCATCGTCACTTGCGTATCGTTGCGGTCGATGGCCGCACGCAGGCTATTGATATCCCAACTGATACCCATGTTCGCCAGCTTCTCGCGCGGAGACGGGATTTCACGCTCCGGCGCATCCACCAGCGCTTCGCTTGCTTGCGCCGTCGATTCCGCAGGTGCCACGTTGTTAAACATCCACAGCGCAGCGAACGCCATCCCCAGCATCGCCACGCCGACGGAGCACCACAGCACCGTCGAAATCACCTGATCACGGTCTTCCGGGCTCCGCACTGCCTGCTTTTTCGGCGGTTCGATATTCTCCCGAACCGGCGAAACATCGCCGCCCAGCGCCCGGTCTTTGCTGCGGGCATTTTCCCAGAAATGGTGTAGCTCGTTGCTGTCCACCGCCATAAAGGACGCCGGATTCACCCGCGTGCGGCCTTGTTCAAACGCACGCTGAACCGGGCTGGCAATCTGACGCAAATAGTTATCGAGCAGCACCATTTCGGTCGTCGTCAGCGGGCGGTGCGCGAGGACGGCGTTCCGCATGACCCGGCAATCCTCCAGAAACGCATGCAGCGTGACACGCTGCTCCGCCAGAAACGTCAGCGCCGACGCGGCGTTAAACAGCGTCGAGTAATGACGGGCAAAGGCTTTTTTATCGACGATGAGCAGGGCCAAATCGCTGAACAACATGCCCGACAGAATATCCCCGGCATCGCTGTTCGCCAGCCACCGACGAACACTGTCGGCGCCGAACTGCAGCTTGAGCGAATCATTTAGGCGTGTAGCATCCGGGAAAGCCTGGCTAATCAGCGCTTTGAGCGTCAGCGTCAGGGCACGCAGTTGCCGCTGGGCCTGTTCCTGATGCATATCGCCGTCCTCGCCGGGCAGCGAATCAAATTTAAGGCGCGGCTGCTGCTGGCGCACAAATTCCAGCGCGGCGACGAAACGCAGCGCCGCAATCATCTGGTTGTCGGTCACCGCCTGCCCGCGTTCATAGACCGGGACCACCTGTTGCAGATGGCGCAGCTGTAATGTGAAATCGCTGATCTGCGCATCATTGAGATTGAGCCGTCTCGCCACATTGGCCCAGCCGCCCAGATTCAGACGGGCCTGCTCGAGCTGCTCAAGAAACCAGCGTGGATCTTTCGCTTCAGCACCGTGGACATTCAGCAGCGAGAGGATCTCGCTCGCCGCCTGACGGATCACGCTCAGACAGTGCTCAAACTGGTCACCGGAATAGTGCGATGCAGTGTGCATCCGTTTTCCTTCTCAGAGGGCATCAGTATCCCCGAACATTACGGGGTTTTATTTTTGTTTTTAACACGTTAGAAATGAGACTACATCAGTGTGATGTGTGCTAATCCGTCTATAAACCGATAAAAGTACCCGGAGTAAATACGATGGTAAAAATCGTTACGCCCAGATTGAGTGCTGAATCGCTTTCCGAAGCGGACTGGCCCTTCTTTTTGGCCTTGGAGCAGAACCAGGAAGTGATGCGCTACGTGGATGATTCACGGCCGGAATGCGCGATCCGAGAAGCATTTGAATCGCGGTTGCCGCACTGGACGCCGGGGGCCGCGCACTGGCTGTGCCTGCTGGTTCGGGAGACGGCAACGGGCATGCCGGTGGGCTTGACCGGGTATATTCACCGGGAGCCGGACTGTGCGGAAGTGGGTTTCTTATTTGCACCCGAGGCGCACGGCAAAGGGTTCGCCACCGAGTCGCTGCAAGCGGTGTGTGATTTTGCGTTTACCCGCGGTGAGATACGCCGGCTCATCGCCACGGTCACCGTGGGAAATAGCGCCTCGCGCCGGGTGCTGGAGAAAGCGGGTTTCGTGCTGGAAGGGGAACGGCGGGAAAGCTATCTGATTGGCGGGAAATGGCACAACGATTGGGTGCTGGGATTATTGCGTCACGAGTATCAACGCCCCTCACCCTAACCCTCTCCCCAAAGGGGCGAGGGGATAAAGAGACCGTCGGGGTGAGGGTAAGACTTACAGGAACATCCCGCCCGAAACCTCAATACGCTGCGCGTTCATCCAGCCCAGCTCATCGCTGAGCAGCGCGGCAATCGCACCGCCGATATCATCCGGCAGGCCCGCCCGGCCCAGCGCCGTCTGGGACGCAACATACTGATTCATTTCCGCGTTATCACGCACGCGCCCGCCACCGAAATCGGTTTCAATCGCACCCGGGGCAATAATGTTGACTGAAATACCGCGCCCCCCCAGCTCTTTCGCCTGGTAGCGCGTCAGCACTTCCATCGCGCCTTTCATTGAGGCGTAAGCCGCAAAGCCCGGCAGCGCGAAACGCGCCAGTCCAGATGACACGTTCAGGATCCGACCGCCATCCTGAATGAACGGCAGAAGCTGCTGAGTCAGGAAGAACGGGCCTTTAAAGTGGATGTTCATTAGCTCATCAAACACCGCTTCGCTGGTCTCGGCAAACGCGCCATACAGCCCTACTCCGGCGTTGTTCACTAAATAATCAAAGGTGTCACGCTGCCAGGTGTGATGCAGTTGCTGCTGAACCTGTTGAGCGAATGTCTCGAAACCCGAGACGTCGGCGACATTCAGCTGTAATGCAGCGGCTTTCACCCCAAGTTTCTCAATTTCAGCGACAACGTTTTGTGCTTCCTGCTGATTGCTGTTGTACGTCAGCAGAATATCAATTCCTTTCGCCGCCAGCTTCAGCGCCGCGTTTTTTCCCAGCCCACGGCTTGCGCCAGTGATCAAAGCGATACGTTGTGTCATAACCAACCTCATTTCAGACAGGAGAACCGTGAGAGAGAGCTTATTAGGTTGTGTATAATCAATAAAGGCATGCATTTACGTTTCATTGTTTCACTGAGAACAACAAAGGCCGTTACCTATGGATAAAATTCACGCAATGCAGCTGTTCATTCGCGTCGCAGAACTGGAGAGTTTTTCGCGCGCGGCCGACACGCTCGGCCTTCCAAAAGGTAGCGTATCGCGGCAAATCCAGGCGCTGGAAAACCTGCTGGGCGTTCGGCTTTTACACCGTACCACCCGCCGGGTGCAGCTTACACAGGATGGGATGGTCTATTACGAACGCGCAAAAGATTTGCTCAGCAACCTCGATGAACTCGACGGCATGTTCCAGCATGACCCCACCAGCATCAGCGGACGTTTACGGGTCGACATGCCGGTTGGCGTTGCTCGAAATTTAGTCATCCCCAAACTGCCCGCGTTCCTGCAACAGTATCCCGGTATCGAACTGGAGCTAAGCAGCAGCGACCGCCTGGTGGACGTGATTCGGGAAGGATTCGACTGCGTTGTGCGCGTCGGCACACTGAAAGATTCCGGATTGGTGGCGAGGCCGATCGGCAAGCTGACCGTGATTAACTGCGCCAGCCCGAATTATCTGGAACGTTTTGGCTACCCGGAAACCCTCGACGATCTGGCGGGCCATGCGATGGTGCATTACGCCACCAGCCTCGGGGTACGCCCGCAGGGCTTTGAACTCAATACCGACAATCAAATTCGCTGGCTGAAAACCGGCGGTGTTCTGACGGTGAACAGCACCGAAACCTATCACGCGGCCTGCCTCGCGGGGCTGGGGATTATTCAGGTGCCGCGCATCGGCGTGAAGGACGCCCTGCGCAGCGGAAAACTGGTCGAAATCCTGCCGCACTACCGCGCCGAACCGATGCCGGTGTCACTCATTTACCCGCACCGCCGCAACCTTTCCCGCCGCGTACATCTGTTTATGGAGTGGTTAACCGATGTGCTGAAAAGCTACGTTGACTGAATGCCTTCAAGGTTTCGTCAATTTCCGGCACCTCATCGGCTATAATTTCGTTTATGTTGTAAAAAGAAGGAATAACGACCTGATGACGCCGGATAATGACGCAAAACGCCCTACTCAGGATCTGGAATACGATCCCGTCAGGAAAATGGATACCGATGAAGCTTCCGCTTCGGGTATCAAACAGCGGGCCAACGGTGCGCTGAACAAAGCCACCGGCACCGCCAAGAAAGTGCAGCGCCAGCCGTTTATCGCCCATTTGATCCGTGCCGCAGAGCGTTTTAACGATCGCCTGGGCAATCAGTTTGGCGCGGCCATTACCTACTTCTCGTTCCTGTCGATGATCCCGATTTTGATGGTGTCGTTTGCCGCAGCCGGGTTTATCCTCGCCTCGCACCCGACGTTGTTGCAGGATATTTTCGATAAAATTCTGGTCAACGTTAGCGACCCGACCCTCGCCGCCACGCTGAAAAACACCATCAGCACGGCGGTTCAACAACGAACCACCGTCGGGATTGTCGGTCTTCTGGTGGCGCTGTACTCCGGGATTAACTGGATGGGTAATTTGCGCGAAGCCATTCGCGCCCAGTCGCGCGACGTGTGGGAACGCTCGCCGCAGGACCAGGAGAAATTCTGGGTTAAGTACTTCCGCGATTTTGTGTCGCTGATTGGCCTGCTGGTTGCGCTGATTGTCACGCTGTCGATTACCTCCGTCGCCGGGGCTGCGCAGCAGATGATCATCTCCGCGCTGTATCTGGATTCGGTTGAATGGCTGAAACCCACGTGGCGCATTATCGGCCTCGCCATTTCGATTCTCGCCAACTATCTGTTGTTCTTCTGGATTTTTTGGCGACTCCCGCGCCATCGCCCGCGCCGAAAAGCGCTGGTTCGCGGCACCTTTATTGCGGCCATCGGCTTTGAGGTGATTAAAATCATCATGACCTGGACGCTGCCCGCGCTGGTGAAATCCCCATCCGGTGCAGCATTTGGTTCGGTGCTCGGGATCATGGCGTTTTTCTACTTCTTCGCCCGCCTGACGCTGTTCTGCGCCGCGTGGATTGCCACCGCCGAATACAAAGATGACCGGCGGATGCCGGGTAAAACCCATCGCTGAGGCGGTTATCGGGCTGAAATATCAGCCCGATTTCCATTTTTAGTTGATAAATCCAGTTGGTAACTTTTATTTAACCTTAAAGCAGTGATATTCACTTATTATCGAATTGTGTGAAGCATTTCATAGAAGTGATTTCGCTGGCCCGAAAATTATCCGCTTTTTGCCTGTTTTTCACCCAGCCGCCTACCTTGTTACACATTGAAATGTCGCTTTTGCTGTGCGTAATATGGCCGTTCGTTCGCCTAAAAATAAGAAAAGATTATGCAATCAGCTGCCACAACACTCGATACTCAGCAGGACATCGCCCCGGTCAACTCGCGGAATAAAGTGGTCGTCGCGTCACTCATTGGCACCGCCATTGAGTTCTTCGACTTTTACATTTACGCCACCGCGGCGGTTATCGTGTTCCCCCATATTTTCTTCCCGCAGGGCGATCCGGCTGCGGCAACGCTGCAATCCCTTGCGACGTTCGCCATCGCGTTTGTGGCCCGTCCGATTGGCTCGGCGCTGTTCGGCCACTTTGGTGACCGCGTCGGTCGTAAAGTGACGCTGGTTGCGTCCCTGCTGACGATGGGGATTTCTACTGTGGTTATCGGTTTACTGCCGAGCTACGACACCATTGGTATTCTGGCTCCGGTGCTGCTGGCGCTGGCGCGTTTCGGTCAGGGTCTCGGTCTGGGCGGTGAATGGGGCGGCGCGGCGCTGCTGGCGACGGAAAATGCGCCACCGAAAAAGCGTGCGCTGTATGGCTCATTCCCACAGCTTGGCGCGCCGATTGGCTTCTTCTTTGCCAACGGCACCTTCCTGTTGCTCTCCTGGCTGCTGACCGATGAACAGTTCATGAGCTGGGGCTGGCGCGTGCCGTTTATCTTCTCTGCGGTGCTGGTGATTATCGGGCTGTACGTCCGTGTTTCTCTGCACGAAACGCCGGTGTTCGCCAAAGTCGCTGCCGCCGGGAAGCAGGTGAAAGTGCCGATGGGCACCCTGCTCAGCAAACATCTGCGGGTGACCATACTCGGCACCTTTATCATGCTGGCGACCTATACCCTATTCTACATCATGACCGTGTATTCAATGACCTACAGCACCGCTGCGGTGCCACACGGTCTGGGCCTGCCACGCAATGAAGTGCTGTGGATGCTGATGATGGCGGTGATTGGTTTTGGCGTGATGGTGCCGATTGCTGGCCTGCTGGCTGACCGCTTCGGTCGCCGCAAGAGCATGATCACCATTACGACGCTGATTATCTTGTTTGGCCTGTTTGTGTTCCAGCCGCTGCTGGGCTCGGGCAACCCAATGCTGATTATGGCGTATTTGCTGCTGGGCCTGAGCCTGATGGGCCTGACGTTTGGCCCAATGGGTGCGCTGCTGCCGGAGCTGTTCCCGACCGAAGTGCGTTACACCGGAGCGTCGTTCTCGTATAACGTCTCGTCGATTCTGGGTGCGTCTGTGGCGCCGTACATCGCTGCGTGGCTGACCGGGACTTACGGTCTGGCGTACGTGGGTTACTACCTGGCGTCGATGGCAGCCCTGACGCTGATTGCGCTGGTGCTGACGCATGAGACGCGGAATCAGTCACTGTAAGTTTGTTCCTGCCTGATGCCCTCTCCCACGGGGAGAGGGTTAGGGAGAGGGGAACCGCGCGCTCATCACTTCCGCATCTGTGACAAAATCACATGACACTGATTCGCATCGCCTTCCGACGGTGAAATCAACGCCAACAGCGCAGCCGCAGGTGTCACCAGCGTTGCCAGTGCAGCCGCCACCGCGCCGCGCACAATCAGCGGTCCAGGCTTCACGCCGTAATCCGGGTTCTTGAAGGTTCCGCGCACATAAAGCGGTGAACGCAGGGTAATAATACGAATCCCCTTACTTTCCGGATCGATGGTCAAATCCAGCTGCTCAGAGGCGAAACTCGCCGAACCCGTCACGTTAATCAGCGCGTTTTCAGTGTCAAAGGCAAGAATCTGCGGCCGTGCGACACCGTTGCTGATATTGACGTTGGCCGCCGCGCAGTTCACCCGCACTTCGTCGTCACCGAAAATCTGCCCAACGATAAAATTCCCCACATTGAGGCCAAGAATTTCCATCAGGTTGCGGCTGACCACGCCATCGTTCATCAAAAGTTTCAGGTTACCGTCGCTCGAGCCAAGCAGTGCGGCGACTGAATTCCCCGTGCCGCGCAGCTTCGCGTCGCCGTTCATTTCACCGATTGTCTTCTGCATCAGTTCGACGTTCGGCATCAGCTCTTTAAGCCGCAGCCGTCTGGCCTGGATATCCGCCTCGCCCTGCATGGGTTTTTTATTCCCGGCAAGATGAATATTGGCGTTGATGGTGCCGTTAGCCATGCCAAATTTCAGCGGCTCCAGGCGCAGGTCGCCGCGCTTAAGAATCACATGGGTGCTGAGATTATTCAGCGGCAGCGTGCTGCCGTGCTCGATATGTCCACCTTTGAAGCGCACATCAGCGTCCATCACGTCCCATTTATCGGTTTCAAAACGCTCGTGTGGCAGCACTTTTCCGGAAGGCTGAGTATCCTTTTGTACCTCTTTCGTTTTGGTGCCCTTGCCAGAGTCGACACCAATCAGCGGGCCTAAATCCGCCAGCCGCAGCTGTTTCGACTCCATGTCGCCTTCCAGTTTCGGACGTGGCTTGCTGGTGCTGTATTTCAGCGTGCCGTGAATGTCGCTGTCGCCAATGCGCCCGTTAAAGTTACGATAATCAAAGACCGAGCCTTTTTCGGTGTCGATTTTCGCCACCAGATGTCCGTCCGTTTCAAACGGCGGTGTGTCCGGTAACAGAACGCCGGTGAGGTCATACAGTTGGCCGAGTGAATCGCCGGAAAACTTCAGTTTTAAATCCACGCCGCCCATTTTCATTGGGTCGTTCACCGTGCCGCTAAACGCCACCCGCGTGTTGCCGGAGTGGAAATCGGCCTGCACCGGGAACGGTGTGCCTTCGCTTCGCAGCGCCAGCATACCGCCAATTTTCCCGGTCCCGGTGAGCGGTTGGCCGTTGTAGCGCCCTTTCGCCTTCAGGCCAAACACATAATCCCCCGGCTTTGGTCCGTCGCTTTTGCCCTTATCGCCCGTCACTTCGCTGAACGGCAGCGGCTTGCCCAGCGGATCAACGAAGATCTCGATATCGGCCTTGCTGACCTTATCGTCCACTTTGATCCGACCGCGATCGAACAGCACATTATCGAGGCGGAATGACCACGCGGACGGCTGCGCATTTTTTTGCGTGTCGTCGGCAGACGCCAGGTTGAAGGTCCAGTTATTGTTTTTTTCCGAGAGGCGAATGAGGCGCGCATCCGGCTGAACGAGCTTGATCCACGGCAGGTACACGGTTTTGGTCAGCAGCGCCAGCGGAGCCAGCGTGGCCTCTACGCGCGGGAGGTGAACCATCGTGATTTCAGGAATGTCCGGCGGGTTGCCAAGAATAATGTCATCGGCGTGAACATGCGGCCAGGGCACCCAGCTTCGCCAGCCGGTTTCACTGGGCTGGCGCTCCCAGACCACGCCGAGATCGCCCCGAATGGCGAAGGGCCGGTTCAGTTCTGCCGTGACTTTTTTATTGATCGTTGGCTTGAGTCGATTCCAGTCGAAATTTGCAATTACGATGAGCAGTACGATGATCAACACCACAAGCGTCGCAAATGAAAAAGTGATGACTTTGCTGGTTTTAGTCATGCCGTTAACGTTCCTGTTTTGCCTCACCATTCATGAATATAGTTGAGGCTGACAGAAAAAACCGCCGATCAGGCCAGATTGAGCATCACTTCTTCGAGGGTAGACATCGGCACCGGACGTGACAGGAAATACCCCTGAGCCGCATGGGCCGGAGATTGCTGTACGTCACGCCACTCTTCCAACGTCTCGACGCCTTCGACGATCACGCCCTGGCAATAACGATTCATTAGCTGAATAAGCAACTCAAAAAGATTACGCCCTTCCGGGGTTTTACGCAGCATGATGAACAGGTCGCGGGCCACTTTGATGTAGTCGTAGCGCACTTCACTCAATGCCGAAAAGTTTGCCATCCCGGTGCCGAAATCATCGAGCCACAGCGGACCAAATTCGCACAGCGAAGCGAAGGAAGAATCCTGTGGCAGACGAATGTGCTCCACCAGCTCGAAACGCAGCCAGGGAATATCTTCTAATTGCGCCATCAATACCGGGTCCTGACGCATCGCCATCAGCGTCGGGCCATCGACGTTTACCGAGGCCAATATCCCGTTGTCAGCGAAAAATGCGCGCTTCGCCGTGAGTGTCGCCAATTGTTCTTTGATGACATCGATCCGCTGGCGCACCGCCACCTCCGCAAAATAGCGATCGGGGGCAATGCGCTGCCCTGGGTGCTCCGGGTGCGTCACCACGGTCAGCACTTCGACTGCCATCAGGCAACCATCGGTTTTATAGATCGGCTGGTAAGTATAAGCACGCTCACACTCCAGCCAATAGCGCCGCTCCTGTAGGCCTTCAATGCCTGCATCGGGAATGCTTAGCCGCTGGATTACCTGCTTTAACTTCATCTCAGCTGTCCTGTTAATGGGGGAATCTGTCGCAACTCGTCATTGGGTTATCGGCGCTGAAAGTGAGAACTTTATGTTCAACGACCGGCATTTTGTGTTTCTGTGCATCCAGGATTGAAGAAGAATCCGCGCCAGTTCAAAAAAATAATGGAACGTTGTTTTAATATGGTTGACCCGTTAACCCCCCTCAGCGCACACTTACGGCAATTTTTTGATTTCGGGAAGGCTTGACGACTATGTCTAAAAAAATTGCCGTCATTGGCGAATGCATGATTGAGCTGTCAGAGAAAGGCTCTGCGGTAAACCGTGGTTTTGGCGGCGATACCCTGAACACCTCCGTGTACATCGCACGCCAGGTTGCGCCCGCAGATTTGCAGGTGAGCTATATCACTGCGCTCGGTACAGACAGTTTCAGCCAGCAGATGCTGGACGCCTGGCAAAGTGAGAACGTCGATACGCGTCTGATTCAGCGCATGGAAAACCGGATGCCTGGCCTGTATTACATCGAAACCGATGACACCGGCGAGCGCACGTTCTACTACTGGCGCAACGAAGCGGCGGCTAAATTCTGGCTCGAGAGCGAGCAGTCGGCGGCGATTTGTGAAGAATTGGCGACCTTTGACTATCTCTATCTGAGCGGTATTAGCCTCGCCATTCTGAGCCCAACCAGCCGTGAGAAGCTGTTCTCTCTGCTGCACGAATGCCGTGCCAACGGCGGGAAAGTCATTTTCGATAACAACTACCGTCCACGCCTGTGGACCAGCCGCGAAGAGACGCAGCAGGTTTATCAGCAGATGCTGGGCTGCACCGACATCGCGTTCCTGACACTCGACGACGAAGATGCGCTGTGGGGCGAAAAGCCGGTCGAAGAGGTGATGGCACGCACGCACGCCGCGGGTGTGCATGAAGTGGTGATTAAGCGCGGGGCGGATTCTTGTCTGGTGTCGCTGGCCGAAGTAGGCGTGGTTGATGTGCCTGCGGTGAAATTGCCAAAAGAGAAAGTGGTCGATACCACCGCGGCGGGTGATTCGTTTAGCGCGGGTTATCTGGCGGTACGTTTGACCGGCGGTGATACACAAGCGGCAGCACAGCGTGGACATTTAACTGCAAGCACCGTGATTCAGTATCGCGGGGCGATCATTCCACGCGACGCAATGCCCGCATGATAAATGAGGGTGAGGACATCAGACCTCACCCATTCACAGCGTTACTGGCCCGGTGGAATATCCGTGACGTCCTGGTGATCGTCACTGGCCGCTGGGGCCGGGGACGTCGTTGGCACCATCAGCTTGTTCCACGTTTCCTGTAGGTCCTTCATGTTGTATTCCGGCTCGCCTTTCGGCTGCTGGAGAATCAACGCCATATCCTGTGAAAGCTGCTGACGCAGATCCTGATTCAGACCTTCAACGGTCAGTGAGCTCAGGAATTCCTGACGCAGTTTCTGATACTGCTCCGGCGCGATATCCACCACCTGGTTTTGCAGCGCACGCATACGCTGGCTGATCAGCAGATTGGTATCGGTACGCGCGTAGGTCGCAAACAGCTTCTGCAGTTCGAGGTTTTTCTGCGCAATCAACGCATTAAACTCTTCCTGGGTCAGGCCTTCTTCACGCACTTTCGCCAGCTCTTTGGCCACCAGGCCGAGATTGGTGTTGAGTTTGTCATTCGGAGAATCCACGTTGATGGCGCATTGGCCGCGCAGATACAGCACCCGGCAATCGAAGCCAATACCGATATCTTTGACATTACTTTTGCTCAGGATCTGCTGCACATGCCAGAACAGCGCTTCACGCGCCAGATCGGCACGCCAGTAGCGCTGCAACGCGGCGGATTCACGAATCGGTGCCCACGGCGTATCCCACATGATCGAGAGTCGGTCCTGAGGCACCGCGTCGGTCATGATGCTGACCGGTGTTGGCGGAAGCGGCGCCAGCGTCGGCACCGCCGCGGGGGTTTCGCGTTTGCCTTTCAGGCCGCCGAAGATTTTATTGATTTGCTCACCCACGCTGCGGTTATCCACGTTGCCGACCACAATCAGGGTCATCGCATCCGGGGTATACCACTTCTGGTAGAAGCTTTTTAGCTGTTCGGTATCAATCGGCTGTTTCAGCGGTTCTGCCGGATCGTGGCCCAGCATGGTCGAGCCTTTCAGGCGATAGCGCCACCAGCCCTCTTTAGGGTCCTGAGGCCAGGTCATCACCATATCTTCACCACCGAGCGCATGATTCACGGCTTCCGGGGTGATATTGAGTTTGCCGCTGGAATCAGACAGCCAGGTCAGTGCCTCTTTCAGCAGGTCGTTGCGGTTGTTCGGCAAGCTCAGGCTGAAAAGGGTGTAATCGTAGGAGACGATGGCCGGTGGCATTGGATGCTGCGGGTCGATGCCCTGCTGCCACAGTGAACGGGCCTGCATCGTCGGTAGACTGCCGCTCTGCGACAGCGCCAGACGTGGAATAAAGTGGCTGAAGCCCGCCTGCTGCGTGCTTTCGCTCAGAGAACCAATATTGACCTGAAGGCGGATTTCTACCCTGTCGCTCGGGCGCTGCGGGGTGGCCAGTACCTGCCATTGAAATCCGTTAGCCAGTGTTCCCTGTTGCCATGCCGGGTCCGGCTGGAGCGCTTCTGCTTGCGCATAGCCCGCGGTGGCTACCATCAGCATTCCGCCCGCTATGAGTCGAATTTTTGTGCCCTGCATTTAAGCCCCTGAATCAACAATCCTGGTTATTTACTCATCATACGTCGAGCGGTATGTATGTTGGCTGCACCACAACATTATGAGTAACAAAGACAACTCATGGTCGTTTTTATGAGTTAATTACGTCGTTTAGACCGTGCATTTTTTGAAATGTCACACGCTCAACGAAAAATATGGTCAATTATGCGCAGGAGCCCGTAGTCCATCAAGCGACTACGGGCATATTCGGGGGATAAGTCGCGGGATTATGAGGAAATTTGCTGGGTTTTCTCGCTCGGCGTACGGTTATTGAGCGTATCGTCCAGCTTCTGCGGGTCGAGTTCTTTCACCCATTTCGCCACCACAATAGTCGCCACGCCGTTGCCCACCAGGTTCGTCAGCGCACGCGCTTCAGACATAAAGCGGTCGATACCCAGAATCAGCGCCAGGCCGGCGACGGGCAAATGACCGACCGCAGAAATGGTCGCCGCCAGGACGATAAACCCGCTGCCCGTCACGCCCGCCGCGCCTTTTGAGGAGAGCAGCAGCACCACCAGCAGCGTAATTTGATGGAAGATGTCCATATGGCTGTTGGTCGCCTGAGCGATGAACACCGCCGCCATCGTCAGGTAAATCGACGTCCCATCAAGGTTGAATGAATATCCGGTTGGGATCACCAGCCCCACCACCGATTTACGGCAGCCGAGCTTTTCCATTTTATCGAGCATACGCGGCAGCGCAGATTCAGACGATGAGGTGCCGAGCACGATCAGCAGCTCTTCGCGAATATAGCGGATGAACTTGAAGATACTGAAGCCGGTCGCCTTGGCGATAGAGCCGAGCACCACCACCACGAACAGAATGCAGGTGATGTAGAAGCAGATAATCAGCTGGCCCAGCTGCACCAGCGTGCCGACGCCGTATTTGCCGATCGTGAACGCCATCGCCCCGAACGCACCTATCGGTGCCAGGCGCATGATCATGTTGATGATGCCGAAGATGACCTGCGAGAAGCTTTCAATCACGTTGAAAATCAACTGGCCTTTGTGGCCCAGGCGATGCAGGGCAAAACCAAACATCACCGCGAACAGCAACACCTGCAAGATGTTCCCGCTGGCAAACGCACCAATGACGCTGGACGGGATGATATCCAGCAGGAAGCCAACCACGCCCTGATCTTTCGCCTGCTCGGCGTACACCGCCACCGCATGCGCATCCAGCGTCGCCGGGTCAACGTTCATGCCCGCACCCGGTTGAACCAGGTTCACAATCACCAGACCAATAATTAACGCCAGGGTACTGACCACTTCAAAGTAGAGCAGTGCCACCGCGCCGGTACGGCCCACGGCTTTCATGCTTTCCATCCCTGCAATACCGGTCACGACGGTACAGAAGATAACGGGAGCAATCACCATTTTGATGAGCTTAACGAAGGCATCGCCAAGCGGTTTCATTTGCGCGCCCAGTTCTGGATAGAAGTGGCCGAGTAAAATACCCACGGCGATAGCAGTGAGTACCTGGAAATAGAGGCTTTTAAACAGAGAGGTTTTCATAGGATGTCCTTAAGATAAAACCACAGGCTGAGTAAGGCTTTTATTCGCCTGCGGCTTTAAAATAACATCCGATAAACAACACAGAAACATTTCGCGGGGTAAATGTTAAAAAGTTAGAGCTGACTCGCGCAAGCGCGTGAATAATTACGCGCTTACATCGTCAGTCTGGGTAGAGAGATAGTCCTGTTCGAAGAGTTCCGGCGGCACGGCGCGATCGAACAGGAAACCCTGCGCGATGTCCACTCCGGCCGATTTCAGCCAGTCAAACTGCTCTTGGGTTTCCACGCCTTCCGCCACAATGCTCAGGTTCAGGCTACGGGCCAGTTGGATAATCGCTGACACCATGCTGGTGTCGGCCGGCAGCGTATCCACGAAAATCTTATCGATTTTGAGCACATCCACCGGCAGCGATTTCAGGTCCTGCAACTGACGCAGACCGGCGTAACCCATACCGAAATCGTCCAGTGCAATCTGCACCCCGGCGTTACGCAACGGGCGCAGAATGGCGACGGCCGCTTTCGGGTCGTCAATGCGGCGGCTTTCCGTCACTTCCAGCACCAGCGTGCCGGGCGCGATCCGATAGCGACTCAGCAGCTCCAGCATGTCCGCCACCATGTCGTGATGCAGCAACTGCAGCGCCGACAGGTTCACCGACAGCGGCAGCATAATGCCCCGACTCTGCCACGCCGCCAGCTGGCGACAGGTTTCTTCAAGCACCCAATAGCCGACGGTGATCATCAGCCCGCAAGATTCGATGCGCTCAATAAGGTCGCCTGGCAATTCCCAGCTTCCGTCAGGTTGGCGCATACGCAGCAGCACTTCCGCGCTGCACACTTTACCGGTGGCAATGTGAATTTGGGGCTGGAGCCAGACCGCAAACTGCTGATTATCAAGGGCGGAAAGAATGTCGCTCTCTTCAGTCAGCCGCTGTTGCGCTTTTTCCATTTGCTCGGGGTCGAAGAACTCAATCTGATTTTTGCCTTTGCGGCGCGCGGTAAAGGCCGCTGACACTGCACGACGATAGAGCTGCTCGCCGCTCAGATCGCCATGGAACATCGCAATCCCGATGCTGGCGCTGGGACGCAGCTGAATCCCCTGCAAGGGCAATTTCTCATTAATGATAGTGAGTACTTGCTGACCTAGCGTAATCGCATGCCACGGCTCTTTCACGCCGTGCGCCAGAATAGCAAAGTCATAGGCGCTGACCTGGGCCAGCACCATGCGCGGGGAAATCACCGATTTGAGTTTTGCTGCCAGGGTCAGCAGCAGCATCTCACGCTGGTTCTCCTGTAGCACGCCAGCGGTGTCCTGTAGGGTTTCGCAGGCCACGACCATCAGCGCGGTCGTTTTGTTGTGCGTTACGGTCTGTTCCAGCAGCGCCAGTAAAAACGCTTTGTTTGGCAGGTCTGATACCGGGAAACGCGTGGAGTGGCTGCTCAGTTCATCATGCTGACGCAGGATGATTTGCTGATTGCGGTTGTAATTGCGCACCAGCATGCCGATTTCATCGTCATGATGCAGGCGCGGTAGCGCAAACTGATGGCCCACCCGGTCCTGCGGCGCCACATCGTTTAACTCGCGAGCCAGGGCGCGCAGCGGGCGTACGATCAGTCGGTTGATGCTCCAGGTTATCGCTACCGTCAGGATCAGCACTAAAAGTAAGTAAGCGGTCACCAACGTCGCGAGCGTGCTCATGATGAATTTATAGGTGCGATAGGAATCCGATTGCAGCACCAGATACGCCAGCGGCTGCGGGTTAACCGGGCGTTCCAAGGAATAAACAGGCAGTGAAATCTGCACCGGTAGCTCAAACATCCGGGTGATCATCACCGGCACCGGGCGCTCTTCAATAAAACGCATGCGCAGTGCCTGGAACTGATTGGGCAGCACCACATCGGCCCGGCTGACAATCCCGGCGGGCTGAATACGCCCGAGAATGGTTTCGGCTTCCGGAATATCCCCTTTCAGGATCGCGGCTGACAGCGGTTCACGCACGGCGCGGGCCACACTCTCAAGCTGAGTGGCAGTGGCAAAACGGTTTTGTTGCGTAAAATGGAACATCAAAATGGAACAAAAGACGAACACAAACACCATGGTGACGACAGCCACCATGGCCATTTGTTTAATTGTGAGTGAGCGGCTAACGCGCAAAGGAACTCTCCCCAGAGAAAAACCACGCCCTTGGGCGTATCACTTAATGCCGGGTTAGCACAATTGAGCCCGGCATTAAGTGATTTTCGGCACATTATACGCTAAGAGTCTGCTCATCGGGATGGCAGAAAACGCATTTAAGGCGAATCTGTTACCAGTCGGCGTAAGGAACCAGCGGCTGAGGAGGCAGATCCATGTCACCCTGCCAGCCTGCGGCGGAGTAACGAACGTACAGCAGCGCATGGCTCGGGGTGTAATCCTTCGCCTGCTGAATATCAATTGAGGCCCCGACATACCAGTTCGAACTGACACGGCGTTCGATAAGCGCGTGCGCAGTGTAACCAAAACCGCTGCTGCTGCTGCCGTCGTCAATCTGCCCTGCATTCGGGTAGTTGATTGGCAACAGGTTCTGCTTGGGATAACGCGCCTGGTTGTTGTTCTTCGAGTGCGACCACGAGACCGAACCACCCAGTTCCCAGGACCAGTTATCCGTACGCTGACGCCAGTTAATTGGCACTGCGAACGACAGGTATTTTTGCGGACTGTAGTAGCCGCCCTGGCCGAGGGAATAGCCGCTGAGATCTTTGTCGTAGTGCCAGACCATGTTGTTCAGGCCCACGGTCACCCGGCGGTTGTTCTCATTGATAAGCTTGTAGTAATACCCCGCCATCCAACGTGCACGCCAGTTGTCATCCACGTTTTTACCGGTCAGTGAGTCCGCGCTCAAAGAGGCCCAAACGCCGTTGGCATCACCTTTGTCATAGCTCAGGCTGATGCCGCCCCCGTCGGCGCGAACGCCGCCCCAGGTGGTGCCGGTGTTCGGATCTTTCTGTCCGCCAAACGCCAGCAGAGAGCTGGAAATCGGACGACGGTGGCCTTCAACGGTATACCCCACCGAGCCGATACTGTTGCTGTAGCTCAGGCCACCGACCACATCGACGACGTTGAAGCCCATCGGCGTGGTACCGATATCCACATTCCAGGTATCGTTCCGCCAGCCAACGGCCACGCTGGCGCCGCTGTCTTTTTGACTCTTATCTCCGCCGTAGCAGGTTTGTTCGCCACAGGTGCCCCAATTTGGCGAATAGCCACCGTCGCTGTCGGTCGAGAATTTCCCGGCGTTCATGCTGACGTAATCACTGCGGAAGAACATCCGCCCGTCGGCCAACGGCGCGTCCACCTGAAGCATGGTGGTTTGCGCTTTGAGGTCGGAATAACCGCCGGTGCCGCTGGAGCCCCAGTAGTTGTGCTCCAGAGTGACGTTAACGTCTTGCTGACGATAAAGATCCGCCGCATCGCTGCGCACGCCGCGCTTCAACCAGTCGTCTTTTTCATCGTTACGGGTCAGGCGGGTAAAGCTGTCGTTATCCTGCGGGCGGGTCGGTGTAATGCCTGCCGCGACCATCGCATCTTTGTAACTCTCCAGCGCCTGCTGCGGATCGCCGTTCTGCACCTGGAAACGCGAGTTATCACGCAGAACCAGTGCGGTTTCCATCGACGCGGGTTGCGCTTTAGCCTGAGGCACGATGGTGTTGAAAATCTGATGTGCCTGAGCGGTATCGCCGAGGGAGGAATCCACCAGCGCCAGACGGCGTTGCGTATTGAGCGATGGCGCTTCGCCTGCCGCTGGCGCTTTGATCTTCTTCACCTGTTCGCGCGCGGCGGCATCGTTGCCCCCTGCGGCGTACACTTCTGCCAGACCCAGACGCACATCATTATTATCGGCGTCTTTGGCCAGCGCAGCGTTGTATTCGGTGATGGCCGTACCGGTATCACCACGCTGCTGCGCCCAGTCGGCCAGCGTCATATTAATCCGCGCCGTCGGCGTTTGCTGTTTCAGCAAGGCAATCGCCTGATCTTCATGACCGTTATCGCGCAGGAGGTTCGCTTTCTGCATCATCTGATCGAACTGCAGACGATCCGACAGTTCCTGAATATTGTCATTCCACTGGCTTTTCGGCAGCGTATTGATGTGCGAGAGCGCCGCCATATCCTGACCGTTGCCGGAAAGGTACAGACCGTAAGCGTAAACCTGCTCTGGATCGCCTGATTTTTTGCGGGACAAATCCTGCATCAAACGGTCGGCTTCCGTGCGCTGTCCGGCGCTGGAAAGATCCTTCGCCAGACGATAGGTGATCCACACGCTGTCCGGATCGAGCGCCAGTCGGCGACGCTGCACTTCTGCGGCCTGCGCCCAACGCCCCTGATTTTCAAGCGTTTCAGCCTGCTGTGACAGACGATCATTGGTCAGACTGCGTTCGATATCATCAATGCTGCGGCGCTGGCTGGCCGACAGCGTATCAATGAACGCCGTCGCTTTCTCCGGCGACTGCGCCCGATAAATATTGGCCAACCCGCGCACGGCGTTGCTGTTGCCTTTGTCCAGACGCAACGCCTGCTGGTAATAGCGCTCCGCTGCCGCGGGGTTGTTACGGGCGATAGCCACGTCACCCAGCCCCAGCACCGCATAGCTGTTGGTGTTATCCACACGCTGTGCCTGCTGGTAAAAACGTGCAGCCTGATCGAGATTTTTGGCTTTCAGGGACGCATCACCTTTACGGATCAACGGCCAGACAATCTCCCAGGTCCCCGGCTTGTTGTCTTCGATTTTCGCCAGTTCGACTGTTTTGGCTTCCTGTTCGGCCTGACGGCGGAACTCAGGATCGGCCAGTTTCTGCTGCTGCTCCGCAAGTTCGGTACGCGCCAGCTTAGCCTTATCGCCAGTGGTGAATTGAACCAGAAACTCCTGAAGTTGTTTTACTGTGCTGTCGCTAACAGGTTTATCGCGTATTTGGTCAAACCAGAGGCTTGCCGCACGCTCGTACCCGTCATTCGATCGCGCTAACTGCGTTAAGACGGCAAAGCCCTCTTCCTCGCGACCATCGGATAACAGTAATCTGCCCAACGTGGCTTGCAGCTGGGTATTGCCGGGCGCTCTGGTATTCAAGGCCTTAAGTTGATTGACCCCTTCAGTATGCCTGTCGTCAAGTCGAGCGACGGCGCTCCAATAATCAATAGCATCAACCCCATCCGGAGGTGCACCGTTAAACAGTTTTTCGTACTCAGCAACGCCTTCAGCGACGTTGCCATTTTTTATCTGCAACTGCGCTTTCTGTAGCGTCTGATGGTCTGTTCCGCTGGAGAGCCGCATTGCTCTTTGCGCAGATTTATAGGCATCAGAATTGGGTGCAATAGACTTAAGTTGATCCAGTTGTTTCTGCGCACCTGCGCTGTCACCCTGACGCAGCATGTAGCGCATATGTGCGTAAATAACCTCAGGATCGTCAGGTGCAATCAGATCCAGGCGTTTCAGCGACTGGCGCACCAGATCTTCACGCTTGGTGGACTCCCCAAGGCGCACCTGATTCAATAGCTGCTGTTGAGGCGACTGCGCGGCATGCGCCATCGGCATTAGCGTCATGGCAAGCGATAGGCTAAGTAAACTTAGTGAGAATTTGCGCATTCCTGGCCCCAGTCTGGTAAAAGTTCACCGCGAGCAGTAAACCGGAAACGGTGTTGATCCCATCCTTGCCCGAACAGAGTCAGAACATAGCTGTAATACGCATCGTTGCCTGGGAAGTTATCGGCAACGCGTTGGCGCTGAACGGCCTGCGCATCGCGATTTTGCAAGAACGGTAACAGCGTCGCGGAGAATCCCACTGGCCCATTACCGTCCACTTTCCCGGTGGCAATATCGATTTTTTCTGGCGGTAAACCCGTCTTTTCAGTTTGGGTGGCCATGGGCTTAAATTTCGCCAGCAGGCGGGCTTTTTGCGGATCGGCGTCGTTCAGCATGCCAGTCCACATATAAACGCGGATGGCGTCATAGCTGCCCAGCAGCGATTTATCCTGCTTAAGCTGCCAGCCTTTTTTCTTGTCGAACCGCACCCAGTTTGGCGAATAGCCCTTCGGTGCTGTTTCCAGCAACATTCGCAGGTTGGTTGCTTGCACCGCATTCCACGGCGCGCCAAAACGCACGAAGTAGCTCGCTAATTGCGGCGGGAGATAACTTGGATTGAGGCGCCAGCCTTTATCGTCGACAAAGCCAACTTTACCTGGCAGGAGCATGGAGCCAAGCCCCGGCACTTTCACCACTTCGTCAGCAGAAATCTTCGATAACAGTGCTTTACCCGCGTCGCTGTACTCCGGCATTTTCCACAAACGCCCGGCTTCCAGCAGTGACCAGGCAATCCAGACATCGGCATCAGACGCGGAGTTGGTGTCGAGCACGCCCCAGCTGTTGTCCTCTTTCTTGCCCCATAGCCAGCCTGGCAGTTGCGCTTTTATGTCACCCGCGGCCAGGTTGTCCTGCGTCCAGTGGAACAACTGCGCAAACGCCGCACGGTCATTGGCCGCCAGCGCGAAGAACAGCGCGTAGCTCTGCCCTTCGGAGGTCGTAATTTTACGGGCGTCGCTCGCGTCGATAACTCGACCGCCGTCGCTGATATAGTCTTTTTTAAACTGCTCCCACGCAGGCCACGTGCAGGCGGCTGAGGCCTGCATCGTGACCAGCGTCAGTAGCGCCAGGCAACCCTGGCGTATACCTTTCATCATCGTTTACTCATCATCCGGATCCAGACGGCGGCGGCTAATGATGCGCAGCAGACGCCACAACACCCATGCCAACAGAACCACGCTCAGTGCCGCCAGAACCGACAGCAGAATGGGGTGGTTAGACAGTGCGAACCACACGCGCTCGTACCATGGCAGATGGCCGACGAAATACACGTCACCTACGCGCAGGCTGTTAACGCCAGATTCACGGATAACCGAGACGGAACCAAACATTGCCGCACGTTTACCGCTATCGTTCAGCGCCTGGTTCAGTAGCTCAGAGCCACGTTTACTATCGGCCATCAGGGCAATCACACTACGCTGATCGTGGTACGGCGACTGGAAGCCAATAATGGCTGCCATTGGGCCTTTAGACCCCACGGTGGTCTGAGCCATCGGCTGACGTTCACCGTCATCCAGCTTCACAGAAGACAGTTCGTTGTGACGCACCGGCGTCTTCACCCAGCTCTTGGTCGCATCCACCAGCAGATCAATATGCTGGTCATCTTTCAGTTTTTCAGGAATAGCGCCAATCAACAGGATGTCCGCATCCTGCTTCTGCATCTCGCTCGGATCGTTGGTCAGTTTAAGGTTAGCCCCCGTCAGGCCGACCTGGCCGCCGATAGTGGCGATAGAATCCAGCAGCGTGCTGACCTGATCCTTGGTCGCTTCTTTCGGCATCACAATCAGCGTATCAGAGAGATCCGCCATGCGGCTGAACGGGAAGCCCGCATTGGCAAACGCGCGCAGATCCGGCATCGTCAGGAAGTGATAGTAGTTGGAGAAATCAATCGTCGAATCGTCACCAATCACCACATTGTTCTTGATTGGCTGGAAGGTCACGCAGTTCTCAATGGTGCCGCCCGGCATCGGGTTGGTGTACTGGAAGTCAAAGCGCAGCTGGTTAGTGGCACCCAGACGCAGCGCCGGAATCGACACCTGATTTTTACCGTCAAGCAGGCCCTGAATAATCGGCAGGCGCAGCATCAAGCTCTTCGTATCCTGGGTGCTGCTCAGGCTGTACGATTGCAAGAACTGGTTGTTGAGGTTGATGTCCATACGCGAGCTGTCTTTCATGGCTGGCATGGTGTAACGGTATTTCAGGTCCATGTCGATACCGTTGCTGCGCAGCAGATACAGATCCGGCGGCAGATTCAGCGACAGGTTAATCGACGCGGGCTCAAGACCCGTGGACTGCAACTGCTGATCGTACGTTTTCAGCTCGCCAAAGGTCACCGGACGATCGGTATGCACCCAGTTTGGCGCATCGTACGGCTTACGTGCCAGCAGCGATTTCACCTCATCCACGGTGACGGAGTCGCCACGGAACAAGATGCTACCGGCGGCAATGCCTTCCGCCGCTTTCAACAGGTCTTTATCGTCACGACCGAACACCACCAGCATTTTCAGATACGGGTTGTTTGGGTTATCGATCATGCTGATGGTCGGTGCCTGCACCAGCGGATAGTCGCGCAGGAAGTCCGGGCGTTTATCGTTGGTCGCAAACACAACGGCGTTACGATCTGGCACGGTGTTGTACAACACCGGGAAATGCTGTCCACGCCAGCCCGCATGCGCCCCAAACCAGGAGGCGACGATCGCGGCCGATTTTTGCTGCGTGATGTCCGGCGCGCCAGCAAAGACCATCGGTAAGTTCAACTGACGGTCATCGCGAGGATCAAAGAACGGCACCGGGAAGTGCGACAGATCGTTTTTGACGTTCAGCTTTTGCAGGGTCAGATCCAGTGACGTATTACGCGCCACGTCCAGCCACAGCGTGGTGCTGCCGGTGTTTTCACAGACGTCGCGGTAGTGGCCGACAAATTCCAGACGCACGTTGTTCAAATCGGTGATGTACAGCGGGTCAACCGGGACCTGGGCCATCACTTTTTTGCCCAATTGTTCTTTCGTGACCGGCAGAACACCCATCAGCTCATCGTTAAGATAAACCTTCAGCTGGGACTGAACGGGCAACAGCGCAGGTGACGGCGTGTACACCAGATTCAGCACACCTTTGGAAACGACTTCATCACTGCGCGTACCAAACTGCACGGAACTGGTCGGGTTCGCACCGCGCAGCGATATGCTGCCTGGAGCAGGCGCAATCTGCGCAAAGCTGAGCTTCACGTCGCGGCTCGGTGATTGTTCTACCACCACAGGCATCGTCCCTTCAGCCGCATTCACCGCCGCAGGATCCGTGACCGTTGGGTCAACCATGCCCGGTGCAGCCGTATCCGGAACCGGGGCCGCAGTCGTCGTTCCGGTATCACCCGGTGCAGCAGGCGCAGCCTCGGCGGCGGTCGGGGCACCCTGTTCCGGTGCTACATTCGTTGGCTCCGTGGTTTCTGAATAAGTAATTTGTGGGATAAAAGCGCTCATGCCCACAGCCGCTGCGCACATCCAGGAGAGTTTTCTTTTCATCGTATAGTCATCATTGTTGAGCCATTGCCGGTTCAGGGAGAATCTCACCCACGTTGCGCTCAGGGCGACGCGGTATAAAGGAGACAATCCAGGCAACCAGAGAGAGAAGCGATCGGAAAATAAATTTCACCGAAGGCGGCGCGAACTCCGCGAGGTGGCGATAGCCACGGAACCCCAGTTTTAAAATGTCCAGCATACTTTCCAGCGGTTTATCTTCCGGGAAGCTGTCTTGCCACAGCGCCCAGGTATCGGCGCGCGCAAACGTACACTGTACAAAATCGATGTGCTGGCGAGTCGGCATCGGCAACAGTTGCAGGCCGATTTCACTGCCCATTACGCGGGCCACCAGCATCGGGAAGGCAAATTCTTGCTGACCACGTTTGAGCAGCAAATTAACCTTCTGACCTTCAAGTACCTGTCCATCGCCGTTGATTTTCAGCCCTACACCGCCGTCAGAGAAGTCGTGCAGGGTACAAGAGAACAGGTGCCCATCGTCACGGGCAATCGCCGCAGGCATTTTCATCTCAACGCGGTGGGAACGGCGCACCTGTTTACTTTCAACAGACACGGCCACGGCCCCGCCCAAAATAATCAGGTTGTAGAACACCCAGACGATACTGACCCACACGGTCAGGACTTCATTCGCCGGGCCGGTGAAGTGACGCCAGATACCGACGGCAATCCCCACCAGGTTCAGAATCACCAAGTACAAGTACGGACGTGAAATCACCCAGTCGACGTACTCTTCTTTCACCAGGCCACCTTTTGCCGTCACGTTGAAGGTACCGATTTTCGGGTTGATCAACGCCACGATGGTTGGCGGGGCGATATACCAGGCCAGCACCGTTTCATAGATTTCACTCCAGAACGAATGGCGATATTTGCCCTGAATCTTTGAGTTGGTCAGACTGGCGTGAACCATATGCGGCAGAACGAACAGCGCAATCATCAGCGCCGGAGCGTAAATGATGTAAGCGTGCAGCAGCAGGAACGCTAACGGGGCCGACAGGAAGATAAGCCGCGGTACGCCGGATAAGAAGTGCAGCATGGCGTTGGCGTAACAGATACGCTGCGACCACTTCAGCCCTTTGCCAAACAGCGGGTTATCCATACGGAAAATTTGCACCATCCCGCGCGCCCAGCGAATACGCTGGCCGATGTGCGCTGACAGGCTTTCCGTCGCCAGACCGGCTGCCTGCGGAATACGCATGTAGGCCGAGGTATAGCCCCGACGGTGCAGACGCAGCGAGGTGTGCGCATCTTCAGTGACCGTTTCAACCGCAATCCCACCGACTTCATCCAGCGGCCCACGGCGGATGACCGCACAAGAACCACAGAAGAACGTCGCATCCCACATATCATTCCCGTCCTGCACCAAGCCGTAGAACAGCGTGCCTTCGTTCGGGGTCTTACGGAAACGACCGAGGTTACGTTCGAACGGATCGGGAGAGAAGAAGTGGTGCGGGGTCTGCATCACGCCGAGCTTTTTATCTTTAAGGAACCAGCCCACTGTCATTTGCAGGAAGGAGCGCGTCGGCACGTGGTCACAGTCGAAGATAGAGACCAAATCCCCTTTCGCCAGCTTCAGTGCATTATTGATGTTGCCCGCTTTCGCATGTTCATGGGTGGTACGCGCGACATACTCCACACCGACATCTTTGGCGAACTGGCGGAATTCATCGCGACCGCCGTCATCCAGAATCCAGATTTTGAGCTTGTCCTTCGGCCAGTCGATACCCAACGACGCATAAACGGTGTTTTTCACTACGCTCAGGTCTTCGTTGTAGGTCGGGACAAAGATGTCGACAGACGGCCACAGGGCCATGTCTTTCGGCAGTGGCACCGGCTGGCGGTTAAGCGGCCAGATAACCTGGAAGTAACCGAGCACCAGTACGACCCAGGCGTAGGTTTCTGCAAACAGCAGCGTCAGACCGCACACCAGGCTCACCGGGTCATTCCAGTTCAGCGTGGAGGTATAACGCCACCAGATGTAACGACAGGACACCGTCAGCGACAGCACCACCAGCATCAGCGCGGAGAAACGCCCTGGCATCCGGCGGACAATGAGCGCAATGCCCCACAACAGCAGCAGGAAGATAAACTGCGACATGGGGTTAAACGGCTGTGTGACGCAAATCAGCGCCAGCAGCAGCGAACAGGCGACGACAGTGCCGAGAATCAGTTTTCGCACTTTCGGGTTGATGTGAGTCAGCTCTTTTTTGTGGTCCAGATGCGCCGTTTGGGTGCTCATTCTTTCAGGCAGTTCGTCCATCCACTTGTGGTAACGACCGCGAGCGCTGGACATGGCTTTCAGCCCATTCCAGTTGAAGCTTTTTTTCTCCGCAAAAGGAACCGTCAATACCAGCCACAGGCTTTGCAAGACATAGCGGACAGGGTCGAGCGGACGCGGACGGTGCGCATTGATATGCGGATACAGTTCGCTGTAGTTGGCGCGAATACGCTGCCAGCGTGGGTGTTCCAACGGGATAAACAGCCAGGCGAGGGCAACCCAGATGCACCCCAGGGTGGCACCCAGCCATGACGCTTGGTGATGACGATAATCCAGATATCGCGCACGCAGACGCGCCCCCGCTTCCGGTGCCAGCAAAAGGGCGGTAAGACGTATCATGATGGCTGCTCCACGCCCGGGCTGATGCCGGCGTAATGCATCAGACACCAGTTTGCGAGGGTGACGACCTCTTCAGCCGCCAACGAATCGCTTCGGTATTCGCCGAGCGGTTGCTTGGCGGCCAGGCACTCTGCCACGGATTCGTCACGGTGGATAATCACCGGCAGCATACGCGGCTGACTCTGTAACCAGACTCGATAAATATCGTCCTGAACATGGCTGCCAATGCGTAAGTCGTTGATAAGGATGTGTCCGTGTTTTGGCAGAGCCTGCTGATGCAAACGAATATGCGCATTCGCATCCGGATTCGTCACGGTCAGCATATGGTTGCAGGCTTCAATCAGCGGCTGCATCCAGGGCGACACATCATGGGGTAAATCGATAAGCACCCAATGGTGCGGACGGTTGCTATCGAGAGCCTGAACGATATCCACAGCCTGGTTCAGGACCGGTGTCAAGACCTGTGCATTTAAACGTTCTGTTACAGAAAGCTGGCCAAATGGGAGAAAATCGACCTTAGAGGTGTAGCGAAGCCCGGCATCACGCCAATCTTTACCATCCAAAAGCGCACGCGCCCAGCCATCGCGATTCGCAATGTTGTCATTGAAAAAGTAGCGCAGCATGTTGTCCGGGCATGCATCGACAATGATGACCTTTTCGCCAAGAGACTGTAATGCCCAGCCCAGCGCAGCTGTCAGCGAGGTCGTTCCAGTGCCGCCTCGCAGGCCCTGTAATCCCAAAATGGCCATTCAGGCTTCCTTATTTTTGTTCCGCCAACTCGGCCAGTAATGGCCAACGCTTTAATGCGGCGGCAAGATGCTCGCGTTGGGAAATATCGGTATAATCTATTTCGGGCAAAGAGAATGCCCGACTTAAAGCCAAAAAATCATTTTGGAAGGTGTAACCAGGCGTTGTTTCTGACGCTGTCCGGTTTTCATTTTCAGACATTTCTTCGAACCTTTATCGGACATTTCGTGGATAAACGTATCGGACATTTCTTTGGCTCAAGAAACTAAAACACGAGTTCATCAGTTAGATACACTATGCCCGAACAGAAAATTCGTTCACATGCTAAATCTGTTACTCTTTAATTTCAATGTTAGGTTTAATCTGAGAGTTTTGCTAGTAAACTCATACACAGTCAAACTTGCACACGAGGGACACCGTGGACCCTGTATTTTCACTTGGAATCGAGTCCCTATGGGACGAAGTTAGCCATATGCCTCTGGGTGGTGTTTGGTGGATCAATGTTGAACGTCGTGAAGACGCCGTGAGCCTGATGAATCAGACGATTGCTGCGCAGAATTCTGATGCAAAAGTCGCCGCGATTACCATGGGAGAGAAACCGCAGAAGATAGTAAAATTAAATGAATCTCACGGTCCTGAAAAAATACGCCTTTTCAACATGCCAAAAAATGAAAATGGTCTATACTCGCTGCGCCGTGATCTACTTTGCTCTATTGATCCTTCAAACCATATATTTATCCTGCTGTGCTCGGATAACATCTGGCAGAATATTCAACCAGAACGCATAAAGAAATGGCTGAATAACGCTCAGAGCTGGGCTAAATACTACCGTTGCTCGTTACTTATCCTAAATCCAGGAAACAATACTGACACCCAACTTTCGCTATTACTTGCCGAGTATCGATCGCTTTCCGGTTTAGCCAGTCTTCGTTTCCTGGGGGACAGTCATCTGTTCGATATTGCGTTTTGGGCCAACGAAAAAGGCGTCAGCGCACGCCAACAGCTTCAGGTTAACTATATTGGTAAAACCTGGAAACTGGCCGAGCGTGAAGAAACCGTGGTTCAACCGCGCAGCGATGAAAAAGACGTCCTGAGCACCAAAAGTGCCCTTGAAGGCGCCCCGCCGCTGTCAGAATACTGGTCGATGTTTGACACCAACGATGCGGTATTTAATGCCGCCCGTACGGCTCAGGCTGCCACTGTGATTTTCACCGTCGAACAAACCAGCCAGATTGAACAGCTTGCCCACGACATCCACTCGCTGCGTCGCCAACGCGGCAGCGCGATGAAAATTGTGGTGCGCGAAATTACCGCCAGCCTGCGTGCAACGGATGAACGTTTGCTGCTGGGTTGTGGCGCCAATCTGGTCGTTCCGTGGAATACCCCGCTGTCTCGTTGCCTGACGCTGGTTGAAAGCGTGCAGAAGCAGCAGTTCCAGCGTCACGTGCCGGACGAAATCAGCGCCCTGCTGTCAATGACCCAGCCGCTGAAACTGCGTGGTTATCAGAAGTGGGATATCTTCTGCAACGCGGTACACAATATTATGAACAATCCGCTGCTGCCTGCCGATAATAAAGGTGTGATGGTGGCGCTGCGACCGGTGCCAGGCCTGCGCGTGGAACAAGCGTTAACGCTGTGCCGCCCGAACCGCCTCGGCGATATTATGACCATTGGCGATAACCGTCTGGTGATGTTCCTGACCTTCTGTCGCATAAATGATTTGGACACGGCGCTGAACCACATCTTCCCGTTACCGACGGCCGATATCTTCTCGAACCGCATGGTTTGGTATGAAGATAAGCAGATTACAGCGGAAATCGTGGAAATGCGGGCAGTGACCGCCGATCGCTGGAATGCGCCCTTACCAATGAGCACCGACAAAGCACCGAAGGTAAACGCCGTTCACGACGGGCACAGCTGGCGTCGTTACCCTGAACCACATCGTCTTACCGACGCACATGGAGAGCAACCTTAATGATGTCAATTAGCGATATTATTCAGCTGGTTGTGCTGTGCGCACTGATTTTTTTCCCATTGGGATACATAGCGCGCCATTTTCTGCGCCGCATTGAAACAACCTTCAGGTTGATGTTTTTTAGACCCCGTCATGTAAAACCGGTAGGCACACTACGCCGGTCAGATTTCGTCAAGGCAAAGCAAAACGATGACTAACCCTACTCAAACCGCCGTCTCATCATCGCCATTCTGGCAATACTGGCGCGGCCTTTCTGGATGGAACTTCTACTTTCTGGCGAAGTTTGGCCTGCTGTGGGCGGGATATCTTAATTTCCACGCCATGCAGAACCTGGTCTTTATGGCCTTCCTGCTGCTGCCCATTCCGAACAGCAAACTGCACAAAATCCGCCACTGGATTGCCATTCCGATAGGTTTTGCGCTTTTCTGGCACGATACCTGGCTACCAGGCCCGGAAAGTATTTTAAGCCAGGGTTCGGAAGTGGCAGGCTTCAGCATGAGCTACGTTCTCGACCTGATAACGCGCTTTATTAACTGGCAGATGGTCGGCCTGTTCTTCGTCCTGCTGGTTGCCTGGCTGTTCCTGACCCAGTGGCTTCGCGTCACGGTCTTCACCGTGGTCATCATGGTGTGGCTGAACCTCATTACCGTTGTCGGGCCGAACTTCTCGCTGTTCCCTGGCGGTCAGGATACCGGGACGGTCACCACCACGGGCGGCACGGCGGCGGCAACCATCGCGACGGCAGATGCGAAACCGGTTGTTGGCGACATCCCTGCACAAACTGCCCCGCCAACATCAGCGAACCTGAACGCCTGGCTTTCCAGCTTCTATGCTGCGGAGCAGAAACGTCAGACCACGTTCCCTGCGACACTGCCAGCAGATGCACAGCCGTTCGAACTGCTGGTTATCAACATCTGTTCCATATCCTGGGATGACGTTGAAGCCGCGGGCCTGATGCAGCATCCGCTGTGGTCACACTTTGATATCGTGTTCAAACACTTTAACTCTGCCACCTCCTACAGCGGCCCGGCGGCGATTCGTCTGCTGCGCGCCAGTTGCGGTCAGTCATCACACAGCGACCTCTATTCTCCGGCGGGCAAGCAGTGCTACCTGTTTGACAACCTGGCGGCGCTGGGCTTCAAAACGCAGCTGATGCTCGGCCACAACGGCGTGTTCGGCGACTTCCTGAAAGAGATGCGTAACTACGGTGATATCCAGGCGCCGCTGATGGACCAGAAAGGCCTGAAGCAGAACCTGGTGGCCTTTGACGGTTCACCGGTCTACAGCGAACTCGACCAGCTTCATCGTTGGAATGAAAACGAGCTGAAAGAGCCGGGTACACGAACGGCGACGTTCTACAACATCCTGCCACTGCACGACGGTAACCGCTTCCCTGGTCAGAGCAAACCGGCTGATTACAAAGCCCGCGCGCAGGTTATGTTTGATGAGCTGGACACCTTCTTTACCGAGCTGGAAAAATCGGGCCGTAAAGTGATGGTGGTTATCGTGCCTGAGCACGGTGGTGCGCTGAAAGGCGATAAAATGCAGGTTTCTGGTCTGCGTGATATCCCAAGCCCGAAAATCACCAACGTCCCGACAGCGGTAAAATTCTTCGGCATGAAAGCACCACATCAAGGCGCGCCAATTGAAATCGATCAGCCAAGCAGCCTGCTGGCGGTATCGGAACTGGTTTCCCGCGCGCTCGATGGCAAGATGTTTACGGCAGACTCTGTGAACTGGGATCAGTACACCAGTAAACTGCCGCAAACCGCGCCGGTGTCGGAGAACGCCAACGCCGTCGTGGTTCAGTACCAGAACAAACCGTACGTGAAACTCAACGGCGGCGACTGGGTACCTTACCCGCAGTAATCGCCAGCCACAAAAAACCCGCTCATTGAGCGGGTTTTTTTATGCCTTCAGGCCGGTCAATCAGGCCAGTGGTTTTTCACCGTTTTCATCCTGGTCAACGGCAAAACACGCCACCAGCTGTCCGCCGTAGTCTTTAAGCTGAGGCTGCAACTGGGTGCAAGGGCCAAAGCGACGACGACAGCGGGCATTAAAGGCACAGCCCGGCGGCGGATTCAGCGGGCTCGGCAGTTCGCCGGTCAGCTTGATACGCTCGCGACGGTCATCCGGGTTCAGACGCGGCGTCGCCGACAACAGCGCCTGCGTGTATGGGTGGCGCGGATTACTGAAAATCTGCTCCTTGCTGCCCTTCTCCACACAGCGGCCGAGGTACATCACCATCACTTCGTCAGCAATGTGTTCCACCACCGACAAGTCGTGAGAGATAAACACGTACGACAGCCCCATGTCCTGCTGCAAGTCCATCATCAGGTTCAGCACCTGCGCACGCACGGAGACGTCGAGCGCGGAAACCGGCTCATCGGCAATCACCACGTCCGGGTCCAGCATCAGGCCGCGGGCAATGGCAATACGCTGGCGCTGACCGCCGGAGAACATGTGCGGATAGCGGTCATAATGCTCGGTTTTCAGGCCGACTTTGGCCATCATTTCCAGCACTTTTTCCTTGCGCTCCGCCTTGCTCAGGCTGGTGTTAATTTGCAGCGGCTCTTCAAGGATCTGGCTGACTTTCTTGCGTGGATTCAGCGAGCCATACGGGTTCTGGAACACAATCTGGATTTTCTGACGGCGCAGCTTTTCCGCGGTGGCGTCAGGTTGAAGCAGATCCTGGCCCTGATAGTAAAGTTCACCGCCGGTCGGGATTTCGATCATCGTCAGCAGGCGGCCCAGAGTGGATTTTCCACAGCCAGACTCGCCCACTACCGCCAGCGTTTTACCGCGTTCGAGGGTGAACGATACGCCATCCAGCGCTTTTACCAGGCGCTCCGGGGCAAAAATGCCCTTCTTTACCGGGTAGTGTTTTTTCAGGTCGATAGCCTGCAACAGCGGCTTCGAGGTGGCCTCAGGCGTACTCATCGTGTTGGCCTCCCGGCATCATCGAGGGGGTAATGGCATTTGGACTGACGACCGCCGTCAACGGCATTCAGTTCCGGTTCTTCACTGCGGCATCGGTCGGTGGCATACGGGCAGCGCGGGTTGAGCAGACAGCCGTTCGGGCGGTCGTATTTGCCCGGCACCACGCCTGGCAGCGAGGCCAGACGCGCTTTATCCTGGGCAAACTCCGGCAGCGCACGCAGCAACGCCTGGGTATACGGATGACGCGGCGCGCGGAAAATATCCTGCGCGGCCCCGGTCTCCACCACTTGGCCCGCGTACATCACAATGATTTTGTGTGCCGCTTCTGCCACCAGCGCCAGGTCGTGCGTAATCAGCACCAGCGCCATGTTCTCTTTCTGCTGCAACTCCAGCAGCAGCTCGATGATTTGCGCCTGAATGGTCACATCCAGCGCGGTGGTCGGTTCATCGGCAATCAGCAGCTTCGGCCGACAGGCAATCGCCATTGCGATCATGACGCGCTGGCTCATCCCGCCGGAAAGTTGGTGCGGATACACGTCCAGACGCGAAGCCGGATCGGGAATGCCGACCAGGTTCAGCAGGTCGATAGCCCGCTGACGACGCGTTTTCTTGTTGCCGCCTTGATGCACCTTAATCGCTTCCATAATCTGGAAACCGACGGTGTAGCACGGGTTCAGGCTAGTCATGGGATCCTGGAAAATCATCGCCACTTCCGCACCCACCAGCTGGCGGCGTTCTTTTTCGGAAATGCGCTTCAGGTCGCGACCGTTAAACTCCAGTTTTTCCGCCATCACGCGGCCGGGGTAATCAATCAGTCCCATGATCGCCAGAGAACTGACGGATTTACCGGAACCGGATTCCCCAACGATGCCGACCACTTCGCCCTGCTTTACGCTATAGCTGATGCGGTCCACGGCGCGAAACGGGGTGCCTTCGTCGCCGAAGTGCACCGATAATTTATCTACATTTAATAACGCCATCTCGTGCCTCTTACTGCTTCAGTTTGGGATCCAGCGCGTCACGCAGACCGTCGCCCATCAGGTTAAATGCCAGCACCGTAAGCAGGATCGCCAGACCCGGGAAGGTCACGACCCACCAGGCGCTCTGCGCGAACTGCAACACGTCGGAGAGCATGGTGCCCCACTCCGGTGTTGGCGGCTGCGCACCCATGCCAAGGAAGCCAAGAGCGGCCATATCGAGAATGGCGTTCGAGAAACCGAGCGACGCCTGAACAATCAGCGGCGCAAGGCAGTTTGGGAAAATATTGACGAACATCTGACGCATTGCGCCCGCCCCCGCCACGCGTGAGGCGGTCACGTAGTCGCGATTGACTTCCACCATCACCGCCGCGCGGGTTAATCGCACGTAGTGAGGCAGGGCCACAAAGGTCAGCGCCAACGCGGCGTTGCCGATGGAAGGACCGAATATCGCCACCAGCACCAGCGCCAGCAGCAGGCTTGGCAGGGCCAGCATGATGTCGACGATACGCATGATGATGTTATCGATGAAGCCGCCAAAATAGCCCGCTACCAGCCCGAGCACGACGCCCAGCACCAGCGACAGTACGACCACCAGACAGCCCACCAGCAGCGACAGGCGTGCACCGTACATCAAGCGTGACAGCACGTCGCGACCCACGTCGTCAGTCCCGAGCAGATGCGACAGCGTGCCGCCTTCCTGCCAGAACGGTGGCGCCAGCAGCGAATCACGGAACTGATCCGCCGGGTTATACGGCGCGAGGACGTTGGCGAAAATAGCGATGATCATCACCACCACCACATACACCAGACCGACAACCGCGCCTTTATTACGTTTGAAATAGTGCCAGAACTCCTGCAGCGGGGTCATTGGCACCGGTGCAGCAACTTTATTCTCAGTGACTTGTGACATGATGGCCCTTACTTCCTATGACGAATACGCGGGTTCACCACGCCGTACAGCAGGTCGACCAGCAGGTTCACGAGGATAATCATCGTCGCAACCAGCAGGACACCGCCTTGCACCACCGGATAATCACGGCGCTGCAATGCATCAATCAGCCAGCGCCCAAGGCCCGGCCAGGAGAAGATCGTTTCGGTCAGAATCGCACCCGCCAGCAGCGTGCCGACCTGCAGCCCGATAACTGTCACCACCGGAAGCATCGCGTTACGCAGCGCGTGCACAATGATGACGCGCATCCGGGTCAGGCCCTTCGCACGCGCGGTACGGATATAGTCTTCGCCAAGCACTTCCAGCATCGCCGAACGGGTCATACGCACGATAACCGCCAGAGGAATGGTGCCGAGCACCACCGCAGGCAGCACCATGTGCGCCAGGGCATCGACAAAGTTGCCTGGTTCGCCCCAGATGGCAGTATCAATCAACATGAAGCCGGTTAACGGCAGCGTGTCATCGAGGAACACCGAATCGCTAATACGCCCGGAAACCGGGGCCAGGTTCCACTGCACCGACACCAGCATGATGAGCATCATGCCCCACCAGAAAATCGGCATTGAGTAGCCGGTCAGCGCGAGGCCAACAGCGGTGTGATCGAAGATGGAACCGCGCTTAACCGCAGCCAACACGCCGACGGGAATGCCCACCGCAACGGCAAAAATCATTGCGCAGATGCCGAGCTCCAGCGTGGCTTTAAAGCGCGGGACGAATTCTTCCCATACCGGCAGACGGCTCTTCAGCGAGATCCCTAAATCGCCGTGAAGAACGCCCCAGATATAGTGGAGATACTGTTGCCACATTGGCTTATCAAGGCCCATGGCAGCCAGAAGCTGTGCGTGACGCTCAGGGGAAATACCACGCTCACCGGCCATTATCATCACCGGGTCACCGGGGATCATATGGACAAAGGCAAAGGTCAGCAGGGTAATACCGATAAAGGTCGGGATCACTAATCCCAGACGTCGGAGGATGAACTGCAACATAACCCGGATTCTCTCTCATGACGTTCTGCCTGGCGACAGCCCGTCTGTATTGCTCACAAGCATAAATTCCCTCGCCCCGATGGGGAGAGGGTCAGGGTGAGGGGGATTGATGCAGCACCCTCACCCCAGCCCTCTCCCAGAGGGAGAGGGGGGAACTTATTATTATTCGATGGAGACGTTTTCGAAGTGGTGCTTACCTAATGGATCAACCACATAGCCTTTGACTTCTTTACGCACTGGCTCGTATACGGTGGAGTGAGCGATGATCAGCGCCGGAGCCTGGTCATGCATGACTACCTGAGCCTGTTTGTACAGTTCAATACGCTTGTTGTGATCTTCAGCAGCACGTGCAGGCTGAATCAGGTCTTCAAACGGCTTGTAGCACCAGCGAGAGTAGTTAGAACCGTCTTTCGCCGCGGTGCAGCTGAACAGGGTCGCGAAGAAGTTGTCCGGATCCCCATTGTCGCCGGTCCAGCCCATCATTACAGTCTGGTGTTCACCCGCTTTGGCGCGTTTCAGGTACTCGCCCCACTCGTAGGTCACGATGTTGGCTTTCACGCCCACTTTCGCCCAGTCAGCCTGAATCATCTCAGCCATGCGGCGAGCGTTCGGGTTGTACGGACGCTGAACCGGCATCGCCCACAGGTCGATAGTGAACCCATCGGCATGGCCTGCTTCTTTCAGCAGTGCTTTGGCTTTTTCCGGATCGTAGGTGTAATCCTTCACGTCGTCGTTATAGCCCCACATGGTTGGTGGGATCAGGTTCTTGGCCGCAACGCCTGCGCCCTGATAAACGGCTTTGATGATCGCTTCTTTGTTCACCGCGTAAGTCAGCGCCTGACGAACTTTCACGTCATCCAGCGGTTTCTTCTCGGTGTTGAAAGAGAGATAACCCACGTTCAGGCCAGCCTGCGACAGCAGGTTGATGTTTTTATCCTGCTTCATGCGAGCGATGTCAGCCGGGTTCGGGTACGGCATCACCTGGCATTCGTTTTTCTGCAGTTTGGCATAACGGACGGACGCATCCGGGGTGATAGAGAACACCAGGCGGTCGATCTGCGGTTTGGTACCCCAGTAGCCTGGGAAGGCTTTGTACAGAATACGGGAGTCTTTCTGGTACTGCAGCAGCTGGAACGGACCGGTACCGATTGGGTTCAGGTCGATTTTCTCCGGCGTACCGGCTTTCAGCATGTTGTCAGCATATTCTTTTGACAGGATAGATGCGAAGTCCATCGCCAGGTCGGCGAGGAACGGTGCTTCTGGACGCGTCAGCACGAACTGAACGGTATTATCGTCCACTTTCTTCACTTCGCTGATCAGGTCCGGCAGGCCCATACCTTCAAAGTATTCATAGCTGCCGCCAGAAACTTTGTGGTACGGGTTTTTGTCGTTTTTCTGACGATCGAAGGAGAACACGACGTCATCGGCATTTAAGTCACGCGTCGGTTTGAAATCTTTGTTGTCCTGCCACTTCACGCCAGAGCGCAGGTGGAAGGTATAGGTTTTGCCGTCGGCGCTGACATCCCACTTCTCTGCCAGACCCGGAATAATTTCCGTGGTACCGGTTTTGAATTCAACCAGACGGTTGTAGATAGGTACAGAGCTTGCATCGTAAGTCGTACCAGAGGTGAACAGCTGTGGGTTAAAGCCTTCCGGCGAGCCTTCAGAACAGTAAACCAGGGTTTTGGCCTGTACGCTTGCCGCCACAGTCAAGGCCACAAGGCTAAGACCAAGCTTCAGCATCCCTGACTTTTTCAAGGAAATACTCATTATTCTGCTCCAAATGTGATGTTTGTTTGTTGTGTTTTCCGCCAGACCTTTTTTTGTTTTTTAACCGGTCTGTTCGGTAGTGCCCGAAGGCGTTAAAAGGGTTGGAGATTCCTTTCAGAAGAGCGACTGAGTAGCAGCGCAGATTCTCCCTGAAATGCCCCTCATGCCCTACAATCTGTCAACAGAATGTGCAAACGTCAATACAGGTAACCGGGATTTACATCAATGGTGAGAATCCTCAGACAAAGATTAAAAAAACTTCGGAAGGGTATTTTCAGCAGGGAAATTTATGCTACGCGCTTAACAGCAGCATAATCATCTCCTCACTTTGAAATAACCAGTGATTAACAATTGTGCTAATTGCTAAAAAATTCTTCCTCAATGGCGATATTCTGAGCGATTAATAGCGTGAACGTTAAAACGCACAGGTGAAAATGCTGAGGTTATCCATAAGAAACGCAAGAAAATGGCTAACCAAATATAAAAAAATACAATGGAATATGTCACAAAATAGTTAACTGACGATGTGAAGTGAGGATGGCGAGGATTTTTGGTGGTTATGGGGATCACAGATGATGAGCAGGTTCATTCAGAAACGGCAAAGGAATATATAGCATGACTTCACACCCACTGCGCCAAATTATCGAAGCATGCGATAAGGCGATATCAGCAAAAGATTACGACGCGCTAATGGCGTATTACGCAGAAGATGCCGCCCTGGTGGTGAAACCGGGCATGACCGTGCAGGGCAAAGACAATATCCGCAAAGCCTTTATGGCCATCGCCGATTATTTTCAGGGTCAGCTGGTCGTTGAACAGGGCGACATGCAGGTTATCGAGGGCGCGGGAAATGCGCTGGTGATTATGGAAACCAAACTGCGCTTCCCAGACAGCGACGGCAACCCTGTCGACATCACCCGCCGCGCGACCTATGTATTCCGCCAGGAAGATAATGGGCGTTGGTTATGCACGATCGATAATTCGTATGGGACGGAGTTGTTGGGGTAAATCATGCCCGCCGGCGCTACGTGGCTTCGCCCTGCGGGCCGTTGCTGAAGCAACGTTGTCTCACTTCGTTCGACTCGAACCTCCGACCCCGGAGCTTCTTCATCCTCTCCGGGCTACAGGCGTAAAAAAGCCCGCTTTAAAAAGCGGGCTTTTTCGAATGTGGTCGGCGAGAGAGGATTCGAACCTCCGACCCACTGGTCCCAAACCAGTTGCGCTACCAAGCTGCGCTACTCGCCGATGCGGGCCGAATGTTACTGCTGCGATTCGACCCCGTCAATCCCTTTTAAGCAAAAGCCTTGTCGATCGGCGAGAAACTCGCCGTCGTGTTACTGGCTTTTAGCCGGGACGTGACACCAGTTGTTATTCTCGTTAATCCCGCCGTCTGGCGAAGTGTATCCGAGGCAACCCATGATGGTGTCATACAGTTCCACGTGACGACGCGGCACCTTCATGTCGGCTTCTTTCTTCAACTGCTTAAACGCCTGCTCATGCGCCGGGTTTTCCAGATACTTATCGGACATCCACACCAACATTGGCACACGGAACTGCTCAGGCGGAGCCAGCTTGCGCGGCGTACCGTGCAGGTGCTCTTTCTCGTTGATCGACTCACCGTGGTCGGCGGCATAGAAGACGATGGCCTTCTTGTCGCGCAGCTGGTCAAACACTCGGCTGATAAAGGTATCGATGTAGAGCACCGAATTATCATACGCGTTAATCAAGTCCTGCTTGCTGCAGTCTTTATTAATCCCCACACATTCCGGCGTCCACTTCGCATAATCGCGGGTATAGCGCTGGTAATAGCTGTAGTGCGAACCTTTGGTATGCAAAATAATCAAATGCTTACCATTAGGATGCCCTTTCAGGGACTGCGACACTTCATTCAGCAGCAGCATGTCGTCAACATCTTTACCGCGGTTACGCGGCTCGGCGCCGATCTGCTCACGATACGCAATATTGTCGGCCATGGTGTTGCTGTAGAACCACATCTCACTTTGCATGGCGAACAGGTCTGAACTGAAGCCCAGCTGTTTCAACACCGAAAACACGTTCTGTTCTTTAAGCGTACGCTGCGGGTTATCTTCCGCCCCACCCTGACGCACGAACATGCAGCGCAGCGAGAGCTTGGTGGCGGTGTCACAGGAATAGCCGCGATAGGCAGCCAGGTTTTTCTCCTGAGCCAGCTTCGGTGTGGTATCCCGGTCATAGCCCAGAATGCCCATGTGATCCCAGCGGGTGGTTTCACCGATGATAAACACCACGTAGGTGTCATCCAGATCGTTAGCCGGGGCGGTATACGTAAACTTTTTGGCCGGGTTGATCAGGGATTTATTATCCGAAGATTCATCAACCTGTGCCCATGCGTACAGGCCGAGCGAGGAAACCCAGTTTGAGGGCAAATAGGAGTTGGCAACAACACCGCCATAGCTAGGCATGTCGACACCCGTCGCTTTTTCAATGCGTTTTTGTTGTTTCTCCATCAAACGGATCGGCGCCCAAACCAGCAGCCCGGCCATCAGCACGATACCAATATTGCGGATGCGTTGGCCACGGGTACGCAGTTGGCGTTGCAGCGTATAGCGGCAGCGGTTACTCCAGATGAAGAACAACGGCGGCAGACTCGCCAACACCGTCCACATCATCAGGCCACGCCCGACGACTTCTTTGGACAGATCAATGTCGGTGGTCATCACCGAGGCGATGATTCCGTAGCCAATGACCACGTTCATAAAGGTCATGTAGTAGCTGGCTGCAGTGGAGATAATCACCACCAGAGAGGCCAAAACTTGCCATGGGCGGCGGCCAAAAAGGGACAGCAAGCGCAACAAGCAGAACGTCACCAGCACCGAGCCGCAGATTTCAATAATGGAAAAAATGCCATTTCTTGCCGAGAAATGTTCGAAGTAACCCAGCAGACGACGAACCAGCACCGCACCGTTCAGGAACAAGCCGATATAGACCGCAAGGAACAGGCACAGCCGTTGTTGCGTTAAAGATTTAATATAATTCATACGAGCAAAAACCCTGGGAGAAGGGGCACAAAAAACCGACTTAGCTATCGGCATGATAGTAAGTAGATTAAGGAATCGCGTAAGGAACAGTTATCAGAAACGTCTATAAGCGCAGTGAGTAGACCATAGCGCGGGAGAAAAGTGTCATCAGGAAGTGTGATCCGGGCGATATTTACAAAAATAATAGCCCGGATCGAAAGATTTATGGCAGGAATGTGTTACTGACCTCGGTTAGGCCGCTCACTATCAGGCATGAGCCTCTTCAAACACTTCACGATTAGGCTGACGAATAGTGGTCGACAGCGCCAGAGAGAGAATCAGCAAGGCGAAGATGACGCAGAAGGTCACGTAGAAACCGCCGAACAGTGACGCAATGATCGAGCCACAGATGCTGCCAATCCCGAAGCCGAGATAAATCACACCGTAGTTTTTCGCCAGATTGTTCAGACCGAAGAACTCGCTCACCAGCGATGGGAATACGGTGATGGTGCCGCCGAAGTTGAAGGCCACACAGGCAATCGCGGCGAAGAAGGTCGTTGCATTCAGAGGGGCGAACAGCAATGCCGCCATGCCGACCAGGGAAATCACCTGACCGATAGTGATCACGCGGATACGGGCAATTTTGTCAGACAGAATACCGAGTACCAGACGACCGCTCAGGTTGGCGATGGAAATCACGGTGACCGCGTTCGCCGCCGTCATCACGTCCAGATGCACCATGCCCTGGGCAATATCTTTCGCCACACCAATGACGTACAGACCGCTCATGCAGGCTGTCAGGAACATCACCGCCAGCATCCAGTACTGTGGTTTACGCATTGACTGCGCCAGGCTGAAGTCGTTCTCTACCACGCCGTTGGTGGTTTTAACTTCCTGCAGCGGCGCGTCTTTCATCAGCGTTGCGCCGAACACAATCATCACCAGCACAATTGCACCCCAGATGATGAAGGTTTTTTCCAGGCCAACGCTCGCCAGCAGCTGGCTATCGATGAATTTGAAGCCCAGGCTACCCAGACCATACGCGCCAATGGAAAACGCAGAAATCAGCCCCTTACGCTCCGGGAACCATTTCACGCAGTTGGACAGCGTCAGCAGATAACCCGCCCCGTCCGCCAGACCGACCAGCACCCCGGCGCTCAGCCACAGCATCATCAGACTGTTAGCATGGGCAGTGAGGAAGAAGCCTAAGCCAAGCAAGATCCCGGAGGCCATGGTGACGCGCTTCACGCCAAAACGCTCTTGCAGTTTACCGGCCACGGAGGAAGAAATCGCCAGACCGAGGCTCAACAAACCAAAGGAAAACGCGACCTGGCTGATAGGTGCATTGAGTTTAGCGGACAGCGCGCCGTTAAACAGGCTCCAGGTATACACCGAGCCGAGTGCGAATTGGGTGATGATGGTTCCGACCAGCGTCAGCCAGCGGGTAGAAGGACGGATTGCAGTATTCATGGGCGTATAGGCCTTATCAAAATTAACTGCAGCTAAAATAACGAAGTGCATTTCAGGCGGGGGCAAAAAAGGTATGAACTGCCGTCAGTGCGGAATGAAATGCATTGAGAGGGGAATGAATGACATTGCCAAAAGAAAAACGCGGAAAAAGTTAGTGTTAACTATCACGGCAGAGCGCGACATTACTGTAATGAAATAGAATTGAAGATGTATTCATGGCGATAATGATTTGTTAAAAACGGGCACTCAATCCCATGATGTAGAGATAGTTGGCGCCTTCACTCATATTATCGGCCTGAGACAGCGATGCGTACGCCGCCACGTGCTGATTAAGCAGCATATCGGCCCCCACGGTGACGTCGACCCAGTTCCCGTCCTGCGTGGATGTCGGCGTACGGTTCAGGCCCGACTGCGACTTCCATTGATTATCGCCAAACTGCTGGTTGTAGCTGATTTGCGCCCACGGATGCACGCCCCATAGCGGCTGCGAATCGAGACGCCAGCCCAGCGTGCTGCTGCTGGCATGCCACATCGGGTCGGTCAGCGCGGTGGTGCTGGTCCCGCTGTCGCCAAATTCATTCCAGGTCGAGGTGGCAGACCCATCATAATGCCAGCTCGCCACCGGCCCGGTCGTGAACAGGGCGGACAACGGAATATTCCAGACCATGCTCAGCGTGCGCGTCGCATCCAGCGGGGTATCATCGGGTTGATTCATCGCCATACCCGGCTGAATTTGCGTCGCGCTGATGCGTTCCGCCAGAATGTCGTCATAACGCGGTTGGTGATCGCTATCCCAGGTATAGCGTTCCGGCATATTACTTTGTGGGTCAGTAACGATATATTCCTGTTGCCAGGCAAAAGCTGATGTCGTAAGTGACATCCACACAAAAACTGATGCCGGGTAGAGTCCCCCCCGGTAGCCATTGCATCTTCTAATAATCATTTGGCGACTCCGAAAGAGCCGAATCCGGCATTGTTGTTATGATTTTTTACGCGAGTGCGTATTACTAAATATTGTCATTTTATTTCTGCCGTCAAGGCAGGTTGAACATTTCTTCATCGACATCAAAAAAGTGGGAGAGTGAGATGGAACGTTGCGGTTGGGTAAGTCAGGACCCGCTTTACATTGCCTATCACGATAGCGAATGGGGCGTGGCCCAGCGGGATAATCAAAAGCTGTTTGAAATGATCTGCCTTGAAGGCCAGCAGGCCGGACTTTCCTGGATAACGGTGCTGAAAAAACGGGAAAACTATCGTGACGCATTTCATCACTTCGACCCGATAAAAGTGGCGGCCATGGATGAAGCCGATGTCGAAAAGCTGGTGCTGAACGCGGGTATCATTCGCCACCGGGGAAAAATTCAGGCCATCATCGGCAACGCCCGTGCCTTTTTGGCGATGGAAGCCAACGGTGAGCCATTCGCTGATTTCGTTTGGTCGTTTGTCGATAACCATCCGCAGGTCATGCACCCCGCGACGCTGGCCGAGATCCCCACCAGCACACCGGCGTCGGATGCGCTGGCAAAAGCGCTGAAAAAGCGTGGTTTTAAGTTTGTCGGTACCACCATCTGCTACTCCTTTATGCAGGCCTGCGGGCTGGTGAACGACCATGTCACCGCGTGCTTCTGCCATCCAGGAGGCGACGATGATCCGCAAATGGCAAAGTAGCGACCGCCAGCCCCTGCTGACGCTATGGCTGGAGAGCACTATCTTCGCGCATCCGTTTATTGAGGAAAGCTACTGGCATGAGAGCGAACCGCTGGTGCGCGACGTGTATCTGCCTGCCGCGCATACGTGGGTGTGGGAAGAGGACGGCGTGGTGCAGGGGTTTATCAGCGTGATGGACCAGCGCTTTGTCGGTGCGCTGTTTGTCGCGCCCGCCTGTATCGGGCGCGGCATTGGCCGGGCGCTGCTCGCGTTTGTTTGCGACCGCTACCCGGAATTAAGCCTCGAGGTGTACCAGAAGAACAGCCGGGCGGTGAATTTCTACCATGCGCTGGGGTTCCGTATTCAGGACAGCGCATGGCAGGATGAAACCCAACAGCCGACCTGGATTATGCGTTGGCAGGCGGATCAAATGCTGTAAGCGTGGGCGCTGGCCCGTGGTATTTCTCTAGCCACGCCAGCGCGGTATTTCCCGCACAGCCGTTGCCGAGCTTCGAACTCGGGAGATCTTTGGTCAGCACGTTGACCGCGCCATTCTTACAGAGGCCCCCGGCCTGATTATCGAGATCCGGCCAAGCCCCTTCGTGCAGACAGATAATGCCAGGGCGAATCCCCTCGGTCACGACAGCGCCCGCCAGAACCTGCCCTCGCCCGTTCCACACGCGCACCAGGTCCCCGTCGACAATGCCCCGCGCTTTCGCGTCGTCAGGATGCAGCGTCAACGGCTCACGCCCCGCCACCGCATATTTCTCGCGCAGCCGCGTGTGATTCAGCTGGCTGTGCAAACGGTGCGCCGGATGCGCCGATAACAGCTGTAGCTGCCCTGCCTGCGCATTACCGTGCCATTCGTCCGGCTCTAGCCAGGTCGGGTGCCCAGGGCAATCGGCATAATTAAAACCGGCGATCCGCTGTGAATAAATTTCAATTTTTCCGCTGTCGGTTTTTAACGGATTGGCCTGCGGATCTTCGCGGAAGGCGGCGAAACGGATGAACCTGGCATTCTGCTCGCTCTCCGGCATCTCAATCAGCTGATTGGCTTCCCAGAACTGCTGGAACGGAGGAAGCGTCACCTGCTGGCTCGCACCGCGTTGCCCGGCAATCTCGTAAAACGTTTCCAGCCACTCCAGGTCGCTTTTGCCTTCGGTGAAGCGCTGGCGGCCGCCCGCTTCCCAGCGTTCGCTCAGGTCGGCAAAGACTTCCCAGTCGTCCCGCGCCTCATCGCGTGGCGCGACCACGCGTTTCATCGGCACCAGGTGCTGGTTGCTGTAATCTCCGGTCATGGTCAAATCGTTACGCTCGAACGAGGTGGTTGCCGGCAGCACGATGTCCGCATGGCGTGCGGCGGCGGTCCAGAAACACTCAGAGATAACGATCAGTTCCGGCTTCTGCCAGGCGCGAATCAACCGGTTGGTATCCTGATGATGGGTAAAATTGGCGCCGCCCGCCCACCAGACAAAACGGATATCCGGGAAGTGTCTGTCCATGCCGTTGTGCTGATACGGTGCACCGGGGTTTTCCAGCGCTTCGACAATGCGCGCCACCGGGATTTTATCCACCGCATCGGTGCCGTTGGCGACGCTACCCTGCATCGAGGCCAGTACCGCCGCGCGTCGGGTTGGGTTCCCGCCGTTGGAGAAATGATATGAGAGACCGAAACCACCGCCCGGCGTGCCAATCTGGCCAAGCATGGATGCCAGCGTGACCAGCATCCAGTGCTTCTGCTCGCCAAACTGCTGGCGCTGCATCCCCCAGCCGGACATCAACATGGTGCTGTTTTGATGGAATATCTCAGCCAGTTCGCGGATTTTCGCCGCATCAATGCCGCAAATGTCAGCCGCCCATTCGGCCGTTTTTGCCACGCCGTCGCGCTCGCCAGTCAGATACCCGGCAAACTGGGCGTAGCCGGTGGTGCAGCGTGCCAGAAACGTCGTATCGTGCCAGTTATTTTCCACCAGTGTATGGGCAATGCCGAGCATCAGCGCCACGTCGGTGCCCATGTGCGGGGCCAGCCACTCCATCGATTCGCCGAAGAAATCGACGGTTTCCGAACGCATCGGATCGATGCAAATCAGTCGCTTGCCGCTGTTACGCAGCTTGTCGAAAAAGGTCATGCCTTGCTCGTCGGAGGCGTTCCACGCAATTTTCAGGGTGTTCAGCGGATTCGCACTCCACAACACCACCACGTCGGTATGTTCCAGAATCAACGGCCAGCTGGTTTGCTGCTGATACACCTCATTGCCCCCGACCACGTACGGCATAATCGCCTGCGCCGCGCCGGTGGAATAATCCCCCAGATGTCCGGTATAACCGCCCGCCAGGCTCATGTAGCGCTGTAACAGCGTCGCCGCTTTGTGCAGCACGCCGTTAGAACGCCAGCCGTAGGAGCCAGCGAAAATCGACGCCGGGCCGTGGGTCTCGCGAATACGTTGATGCTGAGCATGAATGAGATCCAGCGCCTCATCCCAGCTCACCCGAACAAACTCATCCTGCCCGCGCACGCCTTGTGGGCTGTCCGGCGAGGCCAAAAAACCTTTACGCACCATCGGATAACGGACTCGCGTTTTGCTGTGCACCTGGTCGCGCACCGCGCTTTGCAGCGAGTTCTCAAAGGTCCCGGACAGCGCGCCGCGAGAGGCCAGCACGGTATCGCCATCGGTCTCGACCAGCATGGGCCCCCAGTGGGCAGCGGTCAAAATGGTTTTTGTTACAGATGAGTTGGCCAAAACAGGCTCCTGATTAGCGGATGCAGGTGTTGCGACGCTGAGTTTTTCACCCGCGTTCAATTTATTTACAAAATTAAAGATTGCTCCTGGAATTTTCCCAGCAAACACGCGTCATAATCAACCGCCGCGGACACCGTGGCAAAGAATAAAAAGGATTAAGGAAATAAGATGAAAAAACGCGTAATCATGATTGCCGCTATGGTAAGCGGCGCGCTGGCCCTTTCAGGCTGTACCACCAACCCTTACACCGGCGAGCGTGAAGCCGGTAAGTCCGGTATCGGCGCAGGCCTTGGCGCGCTGGCGGGGGCAGGTATCGGCATGCTTTCTTCCTCGAAGAAAGACCGTGGCAAAGGCGCGCTGATTGGTGCCGCAGCAGGCGCAGCCGTTGGCGGTGGCGTCGGTTATTACATGGACGTTCAGGAAGCTAAACTGCGCCAGAAAATGCAGGGCACAGGCGTCAGCGTTACCCGTAATGGTGACAACATCGTGCTGAACATGCCAAACAACGTGACCTTTGACAGCAGCAGCGCCAACCTCAAACCGGCTGGGGCAAACACCCTCACCGGCGTGGCGATGGTACTGAAAGAGTACGAAAAAACTGCGGTTAACGTGGTCGGTTACACCGACAGCACCGGTGGTCAGGACCTGAACATGCGCCTGTCACAGCAACGTGCCGATTCAGTGGCCAGCGCGCTTATCACTCAGGGCGTTACCGCGAACCGTATCCGCACCAGCGGAATGGGGCCTGCGAATCCTATCGCCAGCAACAGCACCGCCGAAGGGAAAGCGCAGAACCGTCGCGTAGAAATCACCCTCAGCCCGCTGCAGTAATCGATGTGCCGGGGAGGGTTTCGCCACCCCCGGCCAACGCTTCCGACGTAAACGCCCGCCAACTCTGCCATTAACGGCTTGCCATCGCTTTTTTTCGCGCTAAGGTGTTCACACATTCAGGTGAAGGAAGCCCTCATGGCGAACAAGGCGCGAGCCACCATCAGCGACGTGGCGAAAGCAGCAAAAACGGGTAAGACCAGCGTTTCGCGTTATCTTAACGGCGAAAAGCATCTGCTGTCAGACGCCCTTCTGGCGCGAATCGAACACGCCATTGCCGAACTCGACTACCGTCCAAGCCTGATGGCGCGTGGCCTGAAGCATGGCCGTACACGTCTTATCGGACTCATCATCGCCGACATCACCAATCCCTATTCCGTCAACGTCCTCAGCGGGATTGAAGCCGCCTGCCGCGAACAGGGGTTCACGCCGCTGGTCTGTAACACCAATAACGAAGTGGATCAGGAACGACACTACCTCGATTTGCTGCGCAGTTATCAGGTCGAAGGCATCGTGGTGAATGCCGTGGGGATGCACGAAGAAGGCCTGAGTCGCCTGCAACAATCGGCCTTGCCGATGGTGCTCATCGACCGAAAAATCCCCGATTTTGCCTGCGACGTGGTCGGGCTGGATAACACCCAGGCCGCCACTACCGCCACCGAACACCTGGTTGATCAGGGGTTTGAAGCCCTGCTGTTTCTCAGCGAACCGCTCGGGAGCGTCAACACCCGACGCGAACGCCTGACCGCCTATCGCAACACGCTGGCCCGCTATCCGGGCATCAGCGCCGAAAACGCCGAAGTGCCGCTAAACGATGGCGCGCTCATCGATAACGCCCTGCGCCAGTTCCACGCCACCCATCGCGGAATGCGCAAAGCGGTAATTTCCGCCAACGGCGCGCTGACACTCCAGGTGGCACGGTCGCTCAAACGTCTGGGCTTGCACTGGGGCAGCGATATCGGCCTGCTCGGTTTTGACGAACTCGAATGGGCAGAGCTGGCGGGTGTCGGCATTACCACACTCAAACAGCCCACCTGGAAAATCGGCTATGCCGCTGTAGAGCAAGTGGTGCGCCGGATCGAAGGCAGCAGCGACCCAATCCGCGAGCAGGTTTTCTCCGGCGAACTGATCGTCCGAGGATCCACCAGCCGCTAATTCCCCTGTGATGACGATCATAAAATAGACAACGCTGCCTTTTCTTTGGAACCGGTTCCATCTAGCGTAATACAGAGAAACCCACTCTTATTTCGCTCTGGAGTCCCGGATGGCAAGAAAAATCATCGTCGTAACCGCCGCCTATGGCCGCGACCGCGTGATGGCCCTCGGAGGGCAGCGCGGCGTGCTGTCCATCATTGCGGCAGCAGGCGCCGACGGCGTCGAAATCCGCCGCGAACTGTTTGCCCCGCAGGAGATCGACGCCCTGCCTCAGTTGGCGGCTGACATCTCTCAGCACAACCTGATGGCCTGCTATTCCGCGCCGGAAGGGCTGTTTGAAACCGACGGCAGCCTGAACCCCCATCTCCGCTCATTGCTTCTGGAAACCCAGGCTCTGAATGCCGCCTGGCTAAAACTCTCTCTGGGTCATTTCGTACAGCCTTCCGCGCTGGAAACGCTGCGTGCCATTCTGGCCGACAGCCCGGTAGCGCTGGTGATTGAAAACGACCAGACCGACTGCGGCAAACTGGCCCCGATGCAGCGTTTCCAGGCCGCCATCCGCGTACATTCATTACCGATTCGTCTGACGTTTGATATGGGCAACTGGCTGTGGCTGGGCGATTCCCCGGAACAGGCCGCACATCTGCTGGCCCCGAGTGTGGGATACGTTCACGTCAAAGCCGCCGAACCGCATCATAACGGCTGGCGGGCGATAACGCCGGACGACAATCCGCGCTGGGCCGCCCTGCTCAACGCTCTGCCTGACGACGTCCCACGCGGCATCGAATTTCCACTCGAAGGCGACGATCTGGTGGCCGTCACTCGTCGCTATGTCCGCTGGTTACGCGAGGAATAAGCATGAATCAGACATTGGATGTGATCACTATCGGTGAAGCCATGGCGATGTTTGTCGCCCAGAAAACCGGGCCGCTTAGCCGGGTGGAGTCGTTTATCAAACGCGTGGCCGGGGCAGAGCTGAATGTCGCCACCGGCCTGGCACGTCTCGGACTGAGCGTCAGCTGGGTCAGCCGGGTGGGCGATGACAGCTTCGGCGAGTTCGTGCTGGACGCGCTCAAACAGGAAGGGATCGTTCGCACGGGCGTGACCGTGGACGGGCGTTACCCGACCGGTTTCCAGTTGAAATCTAAAGTCGAAAATGGAACCGATCCCATTGTGGAATACTTCCGCAAAGGCTCCGCTGCCAGCCATCTCAGCAAAGACGATTTCGATTCCGCGCACTTTCTGTCAGCCCGTCATTTGCACCTCAGCGGCGTGGCAGCCGCGTTATCTGGCAGCGCCTACGAACTGCTTGATCATGCGGCGAACGCCATGAAACGCGCTGGGAAAACCCTCTCTTTTGATCCCAACCTGCGCCCGGTGCTGTGGAAAAGTGAAGCAGAAATGGTGGAGAAACTGAATCATCTCGCCTGTCAGGCTGACTGGGTGCTGCCTGGGCTGAAAGAGGGATTTATTTTGACCGGACAGCGCACGCCGGAAGGCATTGCTGATTTTTACCTCAGCCGCGGCGTAAAAGCGGTGGTGATTAAAACCGGGGCCGACGGCGCATGGTTCCAGAGCGCGGACGGCGAACACGGCAGCGTAACCGCCGAAAAAGTGGAGAACGTCGTCGATACCGTAGGCGCAGGCGATGGCTTCGCGGTTGGCACTATCAGCGCTCTGCTGGAAGGCAAAACCCTGCCGCAGGCGGTCGCGCGCGGCAACAAAATTGGCTCGCTGGCGATTCAGGTCCAGGGCGACAGCGAAGGATTACCCACCCGGGAAGCGCTCGGCGAGGCCGGGTAATCCCTTTAGTGCACACCGGACGGCAGCAACCGAAACACCCAAACAACGCTACCCTGTACCCTACATACCGCGGTAGCCATTTCCTCAGTAACAGAGGCACGCTTATGAACCGTTCAAATTCTGCCATGAAGCGCTGGCTGTACATCATGCCTATCGTGTTTATCACCTACAGCCTGGCGTATCTCGACCGCGCCAATTTCTCATTTGCCTCCGCCGCGGGGATTAACGACGACCTCGGCATCACCAAAGGGGTGTCTTCGCTACTCGGCGCGCTGTTTTTCCTCGGCTATTTCTTCTTCCAGATCCCCGGCGCGATGTACGCCGAACGCCGCAGCGTGCGCAAACTGATTTTTGTGTGCCTGATCCTGTGGGGCGGCTGCGCTTCGTTGACCGGGATGGTCAGCAATATCCCGATGCTGGCGGCGATCCGCTTTATTCTGGGCGTGGTCGAAGCCGCGGTGATGCCCGCGATGCTGATTTACATCAGTAACTGGTTCACCAAATCTGAACGCTCACGCGCCAACACCTTCCTGATCCTCGGCAACCCGGTGACGGTACTGTGGATGTCGGTGGTGTCGGGCTATCTGATTCAGTCCTTCGGCTGGCGCGAGATGTTTATCTTTGAAGGTATCCCGGCGGTGATTTGGGCATTCTGTTGGTGGGTGCTGGTGAAAGACAAACCTGCGCAGGTGGGCTGGCTTTCCGAGACTGAAAAATCTGCGTTACAGGAGCAGCTCAATCTGGAGCAGCAGGGTATCAAAGCGGTGCGTAACTACGGCGAAGCCTTCCGCTCGCGCAACGTGATTCTGCTGTGCCTGCAATATTTCGCCTGGAGCATCGGGGTTTACGGCTTCGTGCTGTGGCTGCCGTCCATTATCCGCAGCGGCGGTGAAAACTTAGGGATGGTGGAAGTTGGCTGGCTGTCGGCGGTGCCCTATCTGGCCGCCACCATCGCCATGATCCTCGCCTCCTGGGCCTCCGATAAGATGCAAAACCGTAAGCTGTTCGTCTGGCCATTGCTGCTGATTGGCGGCCTGGCGTTTATCGGTTCCTGGGCCGTCGGGGCCGATCACTTCTGGATGTCCTACAGCCTGCTGGTGATTGCCGGTGCCGCGATGTACGCCCCATACGGGCCGTTTTTCGCCATTGTGCCGGAGATGCTGCCGCGTAACGTGGCCGGTGGCGCGATGGCGCTGATCAACAGCATGGGAGCGCTTGGCTCGTTCTTCGGTTCCTGGTTTGTCGGCTACCTCAACGGGGCCACCGGCACGCCGTCGGCCTCCTACATATTTATGGGGGTAGCACTTTTCGTTTCTGTATGGCTGACTTTAATTGTTAAGCCTGCTAATAATCAGAAGCTTCCCGTCGGCGCACGCCACGCTTAAACCCTTATCTGGAGCAAGGAATGAAACCGTCCGTCATTCTCTACAAATCATTACCTGACGATTTACAACGCCGCCTTGAGACGCATTTTTCAGTCACAAAAGTGCCAAACCTGGACGCGGATACCGTTCAGAAGCATACCGACGCGTTCAAAAATGCCGTGGGCCTGCTTGGTTCAAGCGAAAAGGTCGATGCCGCGTTGCTGGATAACATGCCCGCCCTGCGTGCTACTTCTACCATTTCCGTCGGCTACGACAATTTCGACGTTGATGCGCTAAACGCCCGCCACGTATTGCTGATGCACACCCCGACCGCCCTGACGGAAACCGTGGCCGATACGCTGATGGCGTTGATCCTGAGCAGCGCACGCCGGGTAGTCGACGTGGCCGAACGCGTAAAAGCAGGCGAATGGACCAAAGGCATTGGCCCTGACTGGTTCGGTACCGACGTGCACCACAAAACCATCGGTATCGTCGGGATGGGCCGCATCGGCCTGGCGCTGGCGCAGCGCGCCCATTTCGGTTTCGGTATGCCGGTTTTGTACAACGCTCGCCGTCAGCATAAAGAAGCGGATGAGCGCTTTAACGCGCGCCATTGCGACCTCGACACCCTGCTTCAGGAAGCCGATTTTGTCTGTTCTATCCTGCCGCTGACCGACGAAACCCGTCATCTGTTCGGTGCCGCCGAGTTCGCCAAAATGAAGTCATCGGCAATTTTCATTAATGCCGGGCGTGGCCAAGTGGTGGATGAAAACGCGTTAATCGCCGCGTTAAAAGCAGGTGAGATTCATGCGGCGGGTCTGGATGTGTTCGAGCAGGAGCCGCTGCCGGTATCGTCAGAATTGCTCAAGCTGCCGAACGTCGTGGCGCTGCCGCACATCGGTTCTGCCACCCATGAGACGCGCTACAACATGGCGGCCACGGCGGTTGAAAACCTGATTGATGCGTTAAACGGAAAGATTGAGAAGAACTGCGTGAACCCGCAGGTGAAATGAGAAAGAGACCGGGTGACAGGACGCCACCCGGTTTTAATGCTTAACGCGTGGCGTTAACCGCCGCGCTCCAGGCCTGATTAAACGCCTGGTGCTGAGCGGCCAGAGGGCCAATCAGCGCATTGTACTGGCTCGCCTGCTGAGACGTCGGGAACTGAATTCCGTTCGCCACGAAGCTTACCTGCGTGTTTTGCTGTGCCACGAAATCACCAATCTGCACCAGCTGCTGGGTGAAGATCTGTGCGGCAGGGATCAGCGGCTGAATGGCGTTCGCTGGCAGGGTCACCACTTTGTTGTAAACCTGGTCGTAGACCGGCTTCAGATCGTCAGCCTGTTTCAGTGCTGAATGCGCACCATCCGCCTGCATTTTGGCGTTTTCCAGCTGCTGGCTCAACACGCCAAGCGCGCCATTCGCCTGACGAAGCGGTTCGCGCTGAGTCATGTAATCCTGTGGCACACGAATCGCATTCACGCTGTCCACAACCGGACGCAGACCGGCATCCATCGCCTGGCTCACTTGCTGAGAATAACCGTAAATCACGGCGTAATCGGAAACGAACGGACCAAATTGTTTTTTCTGATCGGTGGTCAGCGTCGGCAGACGTTCGCCGCTACGCATCACGGAATTTTGCAGGAAGTCGATGAACGCTTTGCGCTGATCGCCTTCTTTATCGAAACACCCACTCAGGCTAACTACCATCAATAACGCCGCAATAGACGCAAACCAGCGAGAGCAGGACTTTCCTGTCGCCATTTTCATACTCCTTCAGCCAAAAAAAAGCGCAAACTGGCACACACACGTGCCTGACGCTGACAAGGATAGTCGACGCAAGCCTCGCAGGATACCCTTTCCTTCATTCGCGTTGGGAAAAGTCGCACGCTTTCCTCACTGACGACATGATGTTAATAATTTGTTGCCCACATCACAATTAATGATATTGCTTGCCTGCAAGAAGATGACTATAACTCAATGAATCAATGAGAATTTATTCGGTACACTGGCGCTGATGTCAGCCCACCGGACGATAATCGCACGCTTCCCCCGGCCAGCACGTTGTCGAAAAAGCATCCTGATGGTTTGATTGATGAACGATTAACGGATTTACGTTCGATAATCGCACAACTTACCTCCCAGGAATCGCGATATGAAAAAGACAACAACCGATATCCAGGCCTTTATTAACGAGAATCCCTTCACGAAATACCAGTGGATGATCCTCGTGCTGTGCTTCATTACCGTGGCGATGGACGGTTTTGACACCGCTATTATCGGCTTTATCGCCTCTGACCTTGTGCAGGAATGGGGCGTACAAAAATCTGCGTTAGGCCCAGTGATGAGCGCCGCACTGGTCGGGCTCGCCGTCGGCGCATTGACCGCAGGTCCGATGGCGGACCGCATTGGCCGTAAAAAAGTGCTGATCCTCTCCATTGTGGTCTTCGGCGGCTTCAGCCTGTTGACCGCTGCGGCCACTAGCCTCAACCAGCTGACGCTGCTGCGCTTCCTCACTGGGCTTGGTCTCGGTGCCGCAATGCCCAACGCCGCCACGCTGATGAGCGAATATGCCCCGGAACGACGTCGCTCTCTGCTGGTGAACCTGATGTTCGTCGGCTTCCCGATTGGCTCCTCGCTCGGCGGGTTTATCTCCGCGTGGTTAATTCCGCAGTATGGCTGGCAAAGCGTGCTGATCCTCGGCGGCGTGATGCCGCTGATACTGGCGGTTGTGCTGATTTTCCTGCTGCCGGAATCGGTGCGTTATCTGGTGGCGAAAAACAAATCGCAGCAGCAAGTGGCGACCATTCTGCGTCGTATTGCGCCGATCGCCGCCGATACGCGTTTTGTGTTGCACGAAGCGGGCGGAGTACAGGACAAATCGGCGCTGGGTGTGATTTTCTCGCCACGCTACGCGCTCGGCACGGTCATGCTGTGTCTGACCTACTTCATGGGCTTGCTGATTTTCTATTTACTCACCAGCTGGCTGCCGCTGCTTATCCGTGAAACGGGTGCCAGCATGAGCCAGGCTTCCATCGTCACCGCCCTGTTCCCACTCGGCGGCGGGATTGGCGTGCTGATACTCGGGGCGCTAATGGACAAATTTAACCCGAACAAGGTGGTTGCGGTGGGCTGGTTGCTGACCGGCGTATTCGTCTGCCTGGTCGGGTTCTCCACCAGCAGCCTGGTGCTGATGGGCGTGATGGTATTCATCGCAGGCAGCATCATGAACGGGGCGCAGTCTTCCATGCCCGCCCTGGCGGCTGGGTTCTATCCGACACAGGGCCGGGCCACGGGTGTGGCATGGATGCTGGGCATTGGACGTTTCGGCGGCATTCTGGGGGCGTTCAGCGGCGTGTTCCTGATGCAAGCCCAGCTATCGTTTGAAACCATCTTCATGCTGCTGGCGATCCCGGCGCTGCTCTCCGCCACCGCGCTGATGGTAAAATACGCCCTGACCAAAAGCGATCGCCCGGCTGAAAACGCTGCCGTCCCGGTTGGAAAGGCGACACAAAAGGCCTGACGGGCAAACGGCGGGTGTCAGCGCCCGCCGTTTGCCACATTTTTACTTACGATTTACAAAAATTGTGCTGAATAACTTTCCCGTTTCTTTATCAAATAATTAGTCGGCCCATCCGAAAGGCTGAATCGGGTCACGCAAAAGATACCGCACAAATAATCACTCCCGTGACCACCCCTCACCCTTTTTACTGACTATCCTTAATAAGCTCTTTGTTGTTCACGTGCCCACTGTGAGATGTATACCTTCAATAATTCGAGTTGCAGGAAGGCGACAAATCTGAGAGTTCCACGCGCTTACACCAGTAAGTGACTGGGGCGAGCGGATGTCGTTAACGTTCCTGCAGCTTGAGGTATGATGGGTAAAGAGGAGTTATCAATGACAAATAAAGACCCTATGTACGAACTGCTGAGCAGTCTTGAACAAATTGTTTTCAAAGATGATTCACAGAGAATGACCCTGACCCAAAAGCCCACAGCCTTTACTGAGTTTGAGCAACTGCGTAAAGGCTCCGGTTTGAAGATCGATGATTTTGCCCAAGCGATGGGCGTCAGCGTAGCGATGGTACATGAGTGGGAATCAAGAAGAGAAAAACCCTCACCTGCCGAGCTGAAGTTGATGCGCCTGATCCAGGCTGATCCCCGATTGACCAGACAGCTTATGAAATAACGGTGTTAACTGACCCCCGCGAGTGCGGGGGTTTTTGTTTGTATCCAGCTTAATTGTGTAAATCCGCCCTTCCCGCGTCCCTTTTTGGCCTATCGTGTTGCCTCTCCATCACCGCACATTTGTAGCTTTATAGCACCGTAGCAGGAGAAGTCGTTTTACTGCTGCTCGCTGGCGACAAACGCTCACAGAATGCAGATATCAATGAGGCTATTCGATGCCTTCAGGACTATTTAACGAGGTGATGTATGGCGAAAGAACGTTTATATGACGAGGTGATGGTGGAGGCACTCCGCGAAGACCCGGCTTTTGCTCAGGCCTATCTCCACCAGGCATTTCTCGACATTGACGAAGACGGCGGCCAGGAGGCTTTTTTGCTGGCGTTACGTCATATCGTGGAAGCGCGCGGGGGGATGACCGTGGTTGCCCAGAAAGCAGGCGTGTCGCGTGAATCGCTCTATCGCACACTTTCCCCAACGAGCAACACGACATTAAAGACACTGCGCAGCGTCGTTCACGCCACAGGCTTCCCCTTCTCAGCACTGGTCGGTGCGTAGAACATTGCCTGCTTACATCTCTCTAAAAACCCAGCCCGTCGCCTGCCATTCGAGCGCATGCGTCAATTTCAGCCCGCGTAAAAAAGCCTCGTCATGAGAGACCACCAGCATCGCGCCGGGGAAGTTCGCCAGCGCGGCCTCGATGGCTTGTGTCGACGCCAAATCGAGGTGATTAGTCGGTTCGTCCAACAGTAAAAGCTGAGTCGCCTCCCGCCGCCACAGCACGCTCGCCAGCGCGGCCTTCAGGCGCTCGCCACCGCTCAATGATGACAGCGGCAAACCCACTTTATCCGCGGTCAGCTGCAGCTGCGCCAGGCGGCTGCGCAGCACGCCCTCTTCCAGCGGCGTATCCGCCAGACTCAGATGCTCCATCACCGACAGCGAAAGACTGAACTGACTCAGATGCTGATCGAGCCAGGCCGCATTCACCGAGAGATGACAGTTGCCGCTCACCGGCAATTCCAGCCCGAGAAGCGTTTTCAGCAGCGTGGTTTTACCGCAGCCGTTTGGCCCACGCAGCGCCACGCGCATCGGGCCATCCACGCGCCAGTTCAACGGCGAAATCGGGGAATGCGCCAGAACCAGATCGTGAACCTCCAGCACCTGTTTACCCGCCGCAACGTGGTTACCCGGCAGCGTCATCATCACTGGCGTTTCATCCTCCACGCGTTCACGCGCGTGATTAACCGCCGCGTTCAACGCCTCATTCTGCTCATGATGCTGACGGCGCAGCGTGCCGGGCCGGGCTTTGGCCGCGCCTTTATAGGCCACGCGCTCAAACGAGGCGATGTTCAGAGAATCCACGGTGCGAAGGGTCTGAGCGGAGCGTCGCTGGCTGTTATCGTGCTCCTTTTGCAGACGCTGGCGGGTGCGTCGCCGTTCGGTCGCCGCATGTTCGAGTGCGGAACGGGCCGCCTGTTGTTCGGCCTCCCGCTGCTGCTGGTACACATCAAAATTACCGCCGTAATGGCGTAAATTCCCGGCGGAGAACTCGAGAATATGCGGCACCTGCGCCAGTAATTCGCGATCGTGGCTGGCAATCAGCGCCCCGCCGCGCCACTGTGCAAGCTGCTGATAAAACCATGCCCGCCCGGCGCTATCCAGATGGTTAGTCGGCTCGTCGAGCAGCAGATAATCAGCCCCGGAAAGAAACGCGGCGCACAGCAACGCCTTCACGCGTTCGCCGCCGCTCAATGAACAAGCCGGACGATAAGCATCAAACTCGGGGAGCGACAACGCGGCAAACGCCGTACTCAGGCGTTCTGAAATGTCCCAGTGACCGTCGAGGATTTCGCTATCTTCCGGCTGCATCTCATCGTTGTTTACCCGACGCAGCGCGGAAAATATCTCCGTCAGGCCGAGTAAATCAGCCAGCGTACTTTGCGCGGAAAGCAGCGGTTGCTGAGCGACATAAGCCACCGTCGAAAAATGTTCGATATGCCCGTGGGCAGGCGTTTCTGCGCCTGCAAGCAGTTGCAACAGGCGAGTTTTCCCGCTGCCGTTGCGCCCAACTAAGCCGCAAAGCGAACGCTCAAGCGAAAGATCGACCGGACCAAATAGAATATCGCCCGTCGCAAATTGACAGGTGACGTGATGCAAAATAAACGCAGGGGATTGCGCACAAAAATGAGCCATAAGCACTCCTGAATGAAATCAAAAACCATCCCCGCCAACGCGATTGCGTTATGCCAGGGCCGAATTCATCAGTCGTGATTGTTCATTTTCGGGATGCGCTCCAAAGAGAAGAGAAAAGTCGGGAGACAGGATACCCGTAATTTGGGCAGGGTTTCAAGGCTAAATGTTGGCCAATGTTGCCGGGTTAAAACGTTCGGTAATCCTCTACGCGATACGCTCAGTAATTTTGCGAGCACGCTTCAGGAAATAACAGGAGTCATGAATCACCTGATGGCGATTCATGACTGATAGACGGTTTTAATCGAAAACACCCTTAATGATCGACGTCACGATTGCCGTGCTCAGGGCAACCAGCACTAAATCATTGCCGACGGATTGCCATTCATAGCCTGGATAATAGGGCAGATGATCGAGCATCGAACCTGGTACCCTTTTTTTAGCAATGCCTGGAGGCAGGGGTTTACCCCGTGCGAGATTTTTAGCAATCCCGGGGGGAAGGGGTTTATATCCCGTCAGACCTAAGTTGACTGCGATTCTCCGGGCATCGGAGGAGCTGATATCGGAATCCACGTGGTCAGGTTTACCGTAGTTTTTTCTGCCACCGTGATCGCCTGATGAATTCCCGTTGCCTTTGTTGCCGTGATCGCTGCTGGTGCCATGGTTGCCGCTGTTGCCATGTCCATTGCCATTGCCATTTCCGTTACCGGGATTCGCCATGACAGGCACGGCAAACAGAGACAGGCTCAGAGCGGTAACCGCCGCCGTAATTACGCCACGATATCTACGCATGTTAAGTACCTTTAAGGAGGTGTATCTCTTTGAACATAAGCCACACTCGTACTTTCGTGCCATAACATTTGTCTGAAATATGCGTGCAGGCAGTGTTTTGCGAGCGTACTTCAGGAAATGATAATATCCCCACTGACACAGTGGAAAAACGTTGTCGCCGATTTCGGTCAGCAGTATTGTCGCTTCGCACCTGCACATCAGGTGTCGGGATTGACCTCCTGCCAACATCATCGGCGACATAACTGTTATGTCGTGAGCTCTGCTACACCTCAATGGTGGGCTGAGTGAGGGCACCTTTGGGTGCGCCGGTATCCGATGAGGCCGGTAAGGTCAACTTCGCTCAGTCCGCCACCAGGGAATTGACCTTTCCGGTGGGGATAATAAAACACTCATCGGAGGCTGCCACTATGGCGATAACCCCAACTCTCGACCGCACGCTATTTACCGTGCCGTTTACGTCTTCAAACGATTTCACCGAACTGGCAGACAACTGCGAACGTTTCGTGGAAGTGATAGTGGAATGCGACGATCCGGCGCAGAAAATGGCGCTGTGCGGCCGACTATCGGCCTGTCTCAACCTGCTGCAACCCACGCTGCTTGAGCCCATCCCGGCGTATCTGGTCGCCAGCCTGACCGTCGAGGATATACCCGCTGAACTTCCGACTCTGGAAATGGAAGCCGACCAGCTAGGTGATTACTGTCAGGCCTTAACCCAGCTCTTGCTGAGCGGTTCGCTGGCGACGAAAACCGAACTGACAATCCGTGATTTACTGTATCAACTGGTGTTCTATTTCGCCGGAATGCTGAAAGCCCCGCGTTGGCTGAAAACGGAGGACGCGTTGATTCCGTTGGCCTGAATACCCTGAACGAAAACCATAAAAAAACCCGCCGAAAGGCGGGTTGGTCTTTTAAGCAGAGCGATAATTACTGCAGCAGAGAAATATCCGCTACCTGCAAGAACAGTTCGCGCAGCTTGCTGAGCAGTGTCAGACGGTTGATACGCACGTCTTTCTCGTCGGCGTTAACCATCACGTTCTCGAAGAACTCGTCCACCGGTTCGCGCAGGGAAGCCAGTTCAATCAGCGCATCCTGGTAACGACCTTCATCGAAGAACGGTTGCAGTTTGTCGCGCAGAACGACCAGGTGCGTCGCCAGCTTAATTTCCGCCGCGTCTTTCAGCACTGAAGCGTGAACCACGTCATTCAGTGTTTCGTCAGACTTCGCCAGAATGTTGGAGACACGCTTGTTCGCGGCAGCCAGCGCTGCGGCTTCGTCCAGAGAACGGAAGTGCGACACGGCTTTCATGCGAGCATCGAAATCAGCCGGACGGGTCGGACGACGCGCCAGCACCGCCTGAATGGTGTCGACAGTGTAACCTTCGTCCTGATACCAGGCGCGGAAACGGCCGAGCATGAAGTCGATCACTTCATCGACAACCTTGGCGTTGGTCAGCTTGTCACCGTACAGACGCACGGCTTCTTCGGTCAGCGTTTGCAGATCAAGGTTGAGGTTCTTCTCAACGATGATACGCAGCACGCCCAGCGCCGCACGACGCAGGGCGAACGGATCTTTGTCGCCTTTTGGATGCTGGCCGATACCGAAGATGCCCGCGAGGGTATCCATCTTATCGGCAATCGCTACCGCGCACGCCACCGGGTTGGACGGCAGATCATCGCCCGCAAAACGCGGCTGATACTGCTCGTTCAACGCAACGGCCACGTCTTCGGCTTCACCGTCGTGACGCGCATAGTGCATGCCCATGATGCCCTGGGTGTCGGTAAACTCGAACACCATGTTGGTCATCAGGTCGCACTTGGACAGCAGGCCCGCGCGGGTCGCGTGGTTAACGTCGGCGCCAATCTGACCCGCAATCCAACCCGCCAGGGCCTGAATACGGTCAGTTTTGTCACGCAGCGTGCCCAGCTGTTGCTGGAACAGCACGGTTTGCAGACGTGGCAGATGATCTTCCAGACGCTTTTTACGGTCGGAGTTGAAGAAGAATTCCGCATCCGCCAGACGCGGACGAACCACTTTCTCGTTACCGGAAATAATCTGCACCGGATCTTTCGATTCGATGTTGGTAACGAAAATGAAGTTCGGCAGCAGTTTGCCGTCGTTGCCATAGACCGGGAAGTACTTCTGGTCACCCTTCATGGTGTACACCAGTGCTTCAGCCGGCACGGCGAGGAATTTCTCTTCGAATTTTGCCGTCAGTACGACCGGCCATTCGACCAGCGAGGTGACTTCTTCCAGCAAGCTTTCGCTCAGGTCAGCGTTACCGCCAATCTGGCGCGCCGCTTCTTCAGCATCCGCTTTGATTTTGGCTTTACGCTGCTCGTAATCCGCCATGACTTTGCCGCGTTCCAGCAGGATTTGCGGGTACTGATCGGCGTTGTCGATAGTGAATTCTGGCTCGCCCATAAAGCGGTGACCGCGGATAACGCGATCGGAATCGATACCCAGGATTTTCGCGGGAACGACTTTATCGCCGAGCAGCAGGGTCACGGTGTGAACCGGACGCACGAACTGCACGTCGGACGCGCCCCAGCGCATCAGTTTCGGGATCGGCAGTTTGCCCAGTGACGAGACAATCATGTTCGGCAGCAGCGCTTCGGCGCTTTCGCCTTTCACATGCGCACGGTACAGCAGCCATTCACCTTTATCGGTGACCATGCGCTCGGCCTGGTCAACGGTGATACCGCAGCCACGCGCCCAGCCTTCAGCCGCTTTGCTCGGTTTGCCTTCTGCATCAAATGCAGCAGACACGGCCGGGCCACGTTTTTCGACTTCGCGATCGGGCTGAGATTCCGCCAGCGCGGCAACTTTCAGCGCCAGACGACGCGGGGCCGCAAACCACTCAACGTTGCCGTGAGCCAGGCCTGCGTTATCGAGTTCCGCAGTAACGTTCGCAGCAAAAGATTCCGCCAGGCTGCGCAGGGCTTTTGGTGGCAGCTCTTCGGTGCCGATTTCCACCAGGAAAGTTTTTTCAGACATGGCCGCCTCTTATTTATTCTTGTTGCACAGCGGGAAGCCAAGGGCTTCACGGGAAGCGTAATAGGCTTCAGCCACCGCTTTGGTCAAGGTGCGAATGCGCAGAATATAGCGCTGACGCTCGGTGACGGAGATGGCTTTACGCGCATCAAGCAGGTTAAAGCTGTGAGCGGCCTTCAGAATACGCTCGTAGGCAGGCAGCGGCAGCGGGTTTTCCAGCGCCAGCAGCTGTTGCGCTTCTTTCTCATACTGCTCGAAGCAGGAGAACAGGAAGTCGACATCCGCGTATTCGAAGTTGTAAGTGGATTGCTCCACTTCGTTCTGATGGAACACGTCGCCGTAGGTGGTTTTACCCAGCGGGCCGTCGCTCCAGACCAGGTCGTAAACGCTGTCTACGCCCTGAATGTACATGGCCAGACGTTCCAGACCGTAGGTGATTTCGCCGGTAACCGGCTTACACTCGAGACCGCCAACCTGCTGGAAGTACGTGAACTGCGTCACTTCCATGCCGTTCAGCCACACTTCCCAACCGAGACCCCAGGCACCCAGCGTTGGGTTTTCCCAGTTGTCTTCCACGAAACGAATGTCGTGAATGGTCGGGTCCATACCCAGCTCTTTCAGAGACCCGAGGTACAGCTCCTGAATGTTGTCCGGCGATGGCTTAATCACCACCTGGAACTGGTAATAGTGCTGTAAGCGGTTCGGGTTTTCGCCATAACGACCGTCGGTCGGGCGGCGGGACGGCTGCACATACGCAGTGGCCATCGGCTCTGGGCCCAGCGCGCGCAGACAGGTCATCGGATGGGAGGTGCCAGCGCCTACTTCCATGTCCAGTGGTTGAACAATGGTGCAGCCCTGACGAGCCCAGTAATCCTGTAAGGTCAGGATCAGGCCCTGGAAAGTCCTGGTATCAAACTTTTGCATAATTTTTCGTGCTGGATACGTGTGGATTTAAGGAAGGGTCAAGTATACCCGCTGGATGCGAGATATACAGTATGAATGGACGTTGTTTGCGGAAAATTGAGGGAATATTGGGGAAACGTGGGACTTTTCCCCCCGCCATCGCCGCCACTCAGCGCATCGAAAGGTGTAAAAACTGGCCGTCTGCATCGAAAGAACAGACGAAACTCTCTTTATGCGGCGTAAAGCCTCGCAGCTCATAGCTGCCCTGGAACTGCTCGAAACCCGTAACGTCCACGCTCTCTGCGCCCGTATTGTACCGCTCCGCCGCTTTGCCCTTACACAAGTGCTCCATATTGAGCGAGCTTGTCGGGTCCACTTTTGCGCGCTGCGCTTTTTGTTCGGGTGCCTGTTGCGTACTGCACCCTGCCAGCAGCGTGACCATCAGCAAGGGCATGAAAGACTTGATCATCATTTTTAATTACGGCCTTATTCTTTGCCTGTTATTGTCATTTTAAGACTAGTTGCTTTTTCTGACCCCGCATTGGGCGAATACGTTCCGTTGTCGACCCGCCAACTGCGGTAAACTCGGATTTTTCCCTGACAACAGCGGCTACAATCACAGGTCAGACTTTTTTATCACCCTATTTTTGAGGAACTGATGTCGGGAAAGATTAGCTGGATTACCAACCTGCGAGGGATTGCCTGCCTGATGGTGGTGATGATCCACACCACGACTTGGTACATCACCAACGCCCACAGTATTAGCCCGCTCAACTGGGATATCGCCAACCTGTTGAACTCCGCCTCTCGGGTCAGCGTCCCGCTGTTTTTCATGATTTCCGGCTATCTGTTTTTTGGGGAGCGCAGCGCTGAGCCGCGTCATTTCCTGCGCATCGGCCTGTGTTTGCTGTTCTACAGCGCAGTGGCGCTGGCGTATATCCTGTTGTTTACCCACATCAATGCTGAGTTGTCGCTGAAGTATTTGCTGCAAAAGCCGGTGTTCTATCACCTGTGGTTTTTCTTCGCGATTTTCGTGATTTACCTGCTTTCGCCGCTGATTCAGGTCAAGAGTGTCAATGGCTGGGTGTTGCTGGCGCTGATGATTGTGCTCGGCATCGTGGCCAACCCCAATACCGTGCCGCTGAAAACCGGGGACTTTCAATGGTTGCCGGTGAATTTATACATCGACGGCGACACGTTTTATTATGTGCTGTACGGCCTGCTGGGCCGCGCGCTGGGCATGATGGACACCAACAAAAAACCGCTGACGCTACTGTGTGCCGCGCTGTTCGCTGCGTCGGTGTGGGTGATAACGCACGGAACGCTGCACGAGCTGAAATGGCGCGGCAACTTCGCCGACACCTGGTATCTGTACGCCGGCCCGATGGTTTTCATCTGCGCCGTTACGCTGCTCACGTTAGTCAAAAACACGCTAAATGGCCGCGAATTGCCGGGATTACGCACCATTTCACAGCATTCATTGGGGATTTACGGCTTTCATGCGCTGATCATTCACGCGCTGCGCGCCAGGGGCCTGGAGTTTAAAAGCTGGCCACTGCTGGATATCGTGTGGATTTTCTGCGCGACGCTGGTCGGCAGCCTGCTGCTATCAATGCTGGTGCAGCGAATCGATACCCGGCGTCTGGTCAGCTAACGCCCGCTGACGGGCGCGGTGCAGCTGGCGGGCAGAAGTAAAGCCCGCCGCCTGTGCCGCCTGTTCGACACCACTTCCCTGCAACACCCGCTGCTCCGCCAGCGCCAGCCTTAGCTGTTCGAGATAATCCCGCACGCTGACGCCCAGATGCTGTTTGAACAACCGCGTCAGATGGCGCGGGGTGACGTGCGCCCGCGCGGCAATATCCACCAGCGCCCAGGCATGCTGCGGGGCCGCAGTCAGTGCATCCTGCGCGCGATGGATCGCCGGATGCAGATGGTTGCGATAGCGCAGCCAGGGTGAAAGCTGCGGGTCATCGCCGGAACGGCGGAACCACACCACCATTTCTCGCGCCACCGCCATCGCCCGCTCCGGGCCATACAGCCGGTTAATCAGATGCAGAGCCAGGTCGATTCCAGACGTGATCCCAGCACTGGTCCAGATGCCTTTATCTTCAATAAAAATCCGGTTCTCTTTGACCATGGCCCCCGGTGCAGCGGCCTTCAGTCGCGTAATCACGTCATGATGGGTGGTGCATTGCACGCCATGCAACAGCCCGGCTTTCGCCGCCAGCAGCGAACCGGAACATACGCACATCAGGGTGATTTTCCCGGCGTGCAGCAAGGGCTGTTGCCGCGTCAGCCAGCGGCGCACCAGCTCGGCCTGCGGAGTGGAAAAGTAATGGTTTGAATCGCACACGCCGGGAAGCACCAGCAGGCTTCCCGCCGGAAGCGTTTCCGGCAGCGGCTGAATATTGCCCATCGTCATGCCGATGGAGGTCGGCACCTGTGCGTCTGGCCCGATGTAATGCAGACGAAACGCATCGCCCGCCAGCACAAAGGTCTCTGCTGGGCCGGTCATATCAAGCGACAGCACGCCGGGCAGCATCACGAACCAGACATCGGTAGTCATAGCGATTCAAGCGTCTCCGTTACGGTTTTGACAGTGGCGAAACGCCCTTCCAGCACGGTTTCCGTGCGGTGGCGCAGCGCCTCAACATCCAGCGTAACGCCTTTATGCGTCATCGGAAAGGTCAGCGTGGCCTCGGTGACAAACGTCACCTGATAACCGAGATCGGAGGCCACGCGCGTGGTGGTTTCGCAACACTGTTCGGTGCGCAACCCGCAGATAATCAGGTGATTGATATCGCGGCTGCGCAGCCAGAAATCGAGGCCCGTGTCGGTAAACGCGTTATGGACGTGTTTGTGAAAAACGACTTCCGGCTGATGGCGCAAAAAGGACATGGGTTTGACGAGTCCGCTCTCGAGAGAAAACGGCCCCTGATCGTCGACGTGGAAAATGTCGACGACCGGGATGTTTTGCTGCTGACAGCCCGAAATCAGCGTCAGCATCGCGGCCTGAAACGCCGGTAAATCGGCGGTCTGCCAAAAATTGCGTTGTTCGAAAGACTGCTGGGTATCGATGTTAATCAGAGCGGTGAGGGACATAGTGAGACTCCTTTTCGTGTCGGTGTAAAACCATTGTGGTCACGAAAAGGGGTCTTGCTAAGGTCAAAAAAGGACAGCTGACCGCGTATTCAGGACATTAGCGGTTTTAGCTGCTGATACAGGCGACGGAAAACGTCGCGACGTGGGGCATACGCGGCATTTTTGGCGGCGTCCGGCTGGTGCGTTTGTTCAAGTGCCAGTTGTGGCAAAAGCTCCGTCACCGGAATACCAGGGTGCATCGCCAGCTGCGCCAGACGGGCCGCACCCAACGCCGGGCCGACGTCGCCGCCGGTACGATACTCAAGCGCAATGCCGCTGATATCCGCCAGCATTTGTCGCCAGTATGGGCTGCGCGCGCCACCGCCAATCAGCGTCACGCTTTTCGGAGTGATGCCGCAGTCATGCACCACGTCCATTCCATCAGCCAGCGCAAAGCCCACGCCTTCCAGCACCGCCAGCGCCAGCTCGGCGGGGCCATGCTGGTGCGTCAGACCGAAAAAGACGCCTTTGGCATTCGGGTTATTGTGCGGAGTCCGCTCCCCGGACAGGTACGGCAGGAACCATACCGGATCGGCGTTTTTATCCGCCGTTTGTGCCGCCGCCAGCAGAGCCGGAACGTCGCCCAGGCCGGTCAGTTTTGCTGCCCAATCGAGACAGGATGCGGCGCTCAGCATGACCGACATCAGATGCCAACGGCCCGGCAGCGCATGGCAGAAACTGTGTACCGCGCTTTCCGGTTTACTGAGGAAGCCGTTACTGACGGCAAAATAAACGCCTGAAGTGCCAAGCGACAGCATCGCCTGACCGGCATCGGCCATGCCCACACCTACCGCGCCCGCCGCGTTATCACCGCCACCGGCCACCACGGGTACTGCGGGCATGTTCCATGCCTGCGCTACCGAAGGCAACAGCGTGCCAGTAATCTCACTGCCTTCAAACAGCGCAGGCATGTTATCGCGGCTTAATTCGCAGGCCTGAAGCATGTCGTCGCTCCAGTCGCGCTGCGCCACGTCCATCCACAGCGTACCCGCCGCGTCCGACATATCACTGGCGAACTCGCCGGTCATACGCAAACGCAGAAAATCTTTTGGCAACAGCACTTTATCAACTTGGCTAAACACCTCAGGCTCATGCCGTTTAACCCACAGCAGCTTCGGCGCGGTGAAACCGGGCATCATCAGGTTGCCCGTAATTTCCCGAGAACGCGGCACCGCACGCTCCAGCAAGGCACACTCTTCACCACAGCGCCCGTCATTCCATAAAATCGCCGGACGCAGAACTCGCTGCTGCTTATCAAGCAGCGTAGCCCCGTGCATTTGCCCGGCGATGCCCAACGCCTTCACTTCTGCCAGTGAATGCTGAGCACCTAACGCCTTCATCGCGCTATCCGTCGCCCGCCACCAGCTCTCAGGATCCTGCTCGGACCACAGCGGATGTGGCCGCGAAACGGTCAGCTTCTCAGTGTGCGAAGCCAGCACGTCGCCTTGTTCGTTGAGCAGAATCACTTTGACCCCGGACGTGCCGAGATCGATGCCGATATACATAGTGACGATTCCTCCATTAAAAATGCCCGGCAACGCGACGATTGCCGAGCTTCAGGCCCTGGCATAGCAACATGCCAGGCGAACAAGGATTACTTGTCGAACAGGTAATAATTGACCAAGTTTTCCAGCAGTTCCTGATGTCCGCTCTGATGCTGCGGCGCCAGGTTGTGCTGTTCAGCGTACTTCGCAATGTCGGTCAGCGACATCTGACCTTTCAGGATCTGCTGCCCCAGCTCACCATTCCAGCCCGCATAGCGACGCGCGACACGTTTATCCAGCTCGCCGTCTTCAATCATGCGTGCGGCGACTTTCAGCGCCAGCGCCATGGTGTCCATCGCGCCAATGTGACCGTAGAACAAGTCATATTTATCGGTGCTCTGACGACGCACTTTGGCATCAAAGTTCAGGCCGCCGGTGGTGAAACCACCTGCCTTGATAATTTCATACATCACCAGCGCGTTTTCTTCCACGCTATTCGGGAACTGATCGGTATCCCAGCCGAGCTGCGGGTCACCGCGGTTGGCATCGACGGAACCGAACAGACCCAGCGCGATAGCGGTCGCAATTTCATGGTGGAACGAATGCCCTGCCAGCGTAGCGTGGTTGGCTTCGATGTTCAGCTTGATCTCTTTTTCCAGACCGAACTGCTTGAGGAAGCCGTACACGGTGGAGGCATCGTAATCGTACTGATGCTTGGTTGGCTCCTGCGGTTTCGGTTCGATAAGCAGGGTGCCGCGGAAACCGATTTTGTGTTTGTGCTCAACGACCATTTGCATGAAGCGGCCAATCTGCTCACGTTCCTGACGCAGGTCGGTATTCAGCAACGATTCATACCCTTCGCGACCGCCCCACAGCACGTAGTTTTCGCCGCCCAGTTGATGCGTGGCGTTCATTGCGGTCACCACCTGAGTGGCCGCCCAGCTGAAGACTTCCGGGTCCGGGTTGGTGGCCGCACCTGCGCCGTAGCGCGGATTGGTGAAGCAGTTTGCGGTGCCCCACAGCAGTTTCACGCCGGTCTGCTGCTGTTTTTCTGCCAGCACATCGACCATCTGCGCAAAGTTGTTCAGGTACTCTTTCAGCGACGCGCCTTCCGGGGAAACGTCCACATCGTGGAAGCAGTAATACGGCACATTCAACTTGTGGAAAAATTCAAACGCCACGTCGGCTTTACGTTTGGCCAGCGCCAGCGCTTCGCCCGGCTGCTGCCATGGGCGATCAAACGAGCCCACGCCAAACATATCGGCACCGTTCCAGCAGAAGGTGTGCCAGTAGCACGCCGCAAAGCGCAGGTGGTCTTCCATACGTTTGCCGAGCACCAGCTCGTCCGGGTTGTAGTGGCGGAAAGCCAGTGGATTTTGCGTTTTCGGGCCTTCGTAACGGACTCTGTCGAGTTGGTCGAAATAAGCTTGCATAATTGAACTCCATTTGACGCGGCGAATACCAGGTTGTGGCGTAATACTGTTACCTGTTTCGCGGTTGCTCAATTACGTTATTTCACACTGCGATTAAGAGAATCCACAAACGTGCGCTGGCTCGCAAAATAATTAGGCTTCAGCAGCATTTTTCGGCCCAGCTTCAGAACAACAATGCAACAAATAGCTGAAACTATTTAAAATCAGATCGCGGTCATAAATTAGGAAATAAACCAAATATCGTAACCAGAAGATAAAAATCTGTAATTGCCATTAATCCCACCCGTGCTAAAAATTTGCAGCGTATCCGTCGTGTTTGATTCTTTTATCGCCAATCTCAGCACCTTCAAAACCTACAAAAGGCCCTACGATGATGAAGATAAAGAACCTTTGCCTTACCCTTTGTGCCTCACTGTTGTTGACCAGTTTCGCTGGCATCGCCAAAGAAGTAAAAATCGGAATGGCTATCGACGATCTGCGTCTGGAACGCTGGCAAAAAGATCGCGATATATTTGTGCACAAAGCCGAATCATTAGGCGCAAAAGTATTTGTACAATCCGCAAACGGCAATGAAGAAACACAAATGTCGCAGATTGAAAATATGATCAACCGCGGTGTGGATGTGCTTGTTATTATTCCTTATAACGGGCAAGTATTAAGTAACGTTATTAAAGAAGCAAAACAAGAAGGCATTAAAGTGCTGGCTTATGACCGCATGATTAATAATGCCGATATTGATTTCTATATTTCCTTTGATAATGAAAAAGTCGGTGAAATGCAGGCCCAAAGCCTGGTCGAAAAAGTGCCGACTGGAAACTACTTCCTGATGGGCGGTTCGCCCGTGGATAACAACGCGAAACTGTTCCGCGCCGGGCAGATGAAAGTCTTAAAACCGTTCATCGACGACGGCAAAATTAACGTAGTGGGCGATCAATGGGCCGACGGCTGGCTGCCTGAAAATGCGCTGAAAATTATGGAAAACGCGCTGACCGCCAACAATAACAAAATTGACGCCGTGGTGGCCTCGAATGACGCTACTGCCGGGGGCGCGATTCAGGCGTTGAGCGCACAGGGGCTGGCGGGCAAAGTCGCTATTTCCGGTCAGGATGCTGACCTTGCAGGAGTGAAACGCATTATTGCGGGCACTCAGACGATGACGGTTTATAAACCTATCACCCAGCTTGCCAACACCGCCGCTGAAATTGCGGTTGAGCTCGGCAACGGCCAGCAGCCGAAATCTGACACCACGCTCAATAACGGGCTAAAAGACGTGCCGGCGCGTCTGCTCACGCCGATTGAAGTCAATAAGGCCAATATCGACCAGACCGTGATTAAAGACGGCTTCCACAAGAAGAGCGAACTGTAATTCCGCGCGCCCCTTTCACAAGGGGCATTTTCAATTTACGTGGAACGCTACGGGGAGTCGCCATGCCTTATTTACTTGAAATGAAGAGTATTACCAAAGCCTTCGGGTCAGTTAAGGCTGTTGATAATGTCAGCCTGCGGTTGAACGCCGGGGAAGTGGTTTCTCTGTGCGGTGAGAATGGCTCAGGTAAATCGACGCTGATGAAAGTGCTGTGCGGGATATACCCTCACGGCACCTACGACGGTGAAATCGTCTTTGCCGGAGAACCGGTGCACGCCGCGCACATTCGCGATACCGAACGCCGGGGCATCGCCATTATTCACCAGGAGCTGGCGCTGGTTAAGCATCTGACCGTGCTGGAAAACATCTTCTTGGGCGCGGAAATCACCCGCCACGGCATTCTCGATTACGACCAGATGACGCTGCGCTGCGAGAAACTGCTCGCGCAGGTGAGCCTCGCCATTTCGCCCGACACCCGCGTCGGGGAGTTAGGCCTCGGGCAACAGCAACTGGTGGAGATCGCCAAAGCGCTGAACAAGCAGGTGCGCCTGCTGATTCTGGATGAACCTACTGCCTCGCTGACTGAACAGGAAACGGCAATTCTGCTGAACATTATTCGCGACCTGCAAAATCACGGCATTGCCTGTATCTATATTTCGCACAAGCTGAACGAGGTGAAGGCCATTTCCGACACCATTTGCGTGATCCGCGACGGGCAGCACATTGGCACCCGCGACGCAAACGGCATGAGCGAAGACGACATCATCACCATGATGGTGGGCCGCGAGCTGACGGCGCTGTATCCCAACGAGCCGCACACGCCCGGTGAGGAAATCCTGCGGGTAGAACACCTCACCGCCTGGCACCCGGTCAATCGCCACATCAAGCGAGTGAATGACATCTCCTTTTCTCTGCGACGCGGGGAAATTCTCGGCATTGCAGGGCTGGTCGGAGCCGGGCGCACCGAAGCCGTCCAGTGCCTGTTTGGCGTCTGGCGCGGACGCTGGGAAGGTAGCGTGTTTATCGACGGTAAAGCGGTGAACATTGAGAACTGCCAACAGGCAATCGCCCACGGTATCGCGATGGTTCCGGAAGACCGCAAGAAAGACGGCATAGTGCCAGTGATGGCGGTCGGGAAAAATATTACCCTGGCGGCACTGGACCAGTTCTCCGGGCCGCTCAGCGCGCTGGACGACGCCGCAGAGCAGAACTGCATCCTGCAATCGATCGCCCGGCTGAAAGTGAAAACCTCATCGCCCGAATTGGCCATTGGCAGGCTCAGCGGCGGCAATCAGCAAAAGGCGATTCTGGCCCGCTGCTTACTGCTCAACCCTCGCATTCTGATCCTCGATGAACCCACGCGCGGCATTGATATTGGCGCGAAATACGAAATCTACAAACTGATTAATCAGTTGGTGCAGCAGGGTATCGCGGTCATTGTCATCTCTTCCGAGCTGCCGGAAGTGCTTGGCCTGAGCGACCGCGTGCTGGTGATGCACGAAGGCAAACTGAAAGCGGACCTGGTCAACCATCAACTGACGCAGGAAAAAGTAATGGAAGCGGCCCTGAGGAGTGAGCGTCATGTCGAAAAACACGCCGTCTGAACTGAAGCTCGACGCGCAAAGGCCCGCCGCCTTCGCCGGGCTAAAAAAACTCAATTTGCAGGTGTTTGTGATGATCGCGGCGATCGTGGCGATCATGTTGTTCTTCACCTGGACTACCGACGGATCGTATCTCAGTGCGCGTAACGTCTCGAATCTGCTGCGTCAAACCGCTATCACCGGCATTCTGGCGGTCGGGATGGTGTTCGTCATTATCTCCGCAGAAATCGATTTGTCGGTCGGCTCGATGATGGGTCTGCTTGGTGGTGTGGCGGCCATTTTCGACGTCTGGCTCGGCTGGCCGCTGCCATTGACGATAGTGGTCACGCTGGCGCTGGGGCTGGTGTTAGGGGCCTGGAACGGATGGTGGGTGGCCTACCGGAAAGTCCCGTCGTTTATTGTTACCCTGGCCGGGATGCTGGCGTTTCGCGGCATCCTGATTGGCATCACCAATGGCACCACGGTGTCGCCCACTAGCCCGGCGATGTCGCAAATCGGTCAGAGCTATCTACCCGACAGTATTGGTTTTGTCATTGGTGTGCTGGGCCTGTTCGTCTTCGTCGCCTGGCAATGGCGCGGACGTATGCGTCGCCAGGCGCTCGGGCTGAGCAACCCGGCATCCACGCGCGTGGTCGGGCGTCAGGCTATTACGGCGGTGATTGCCCTCGGCGCGGTCTGGATGCTGAACGATTATCGCGGCGTGCCGACGCCAGTGCTGATTCTCACTCTGCTGTTGCTGGCAGGCATGTTTATGGCGACCCGCACGGCGTTTGGTCGCCGCATTTATGCCATCGGCGGTAATCTGGAAGCCGCCCGGTTATCGGGTATTAACGTGGAACGCACTAAACTTGCGGTATTCGCCATTAATGGTCTGATGGTAGCGATTGCTGGGCTTATCTTGAGTTCGCGCTTGGGGGCCGGTTCTCCATCCGCCGGGAACATCGCCGAACTCGACGCCATCGCCGCCTGTGTGATTGGCGGCACCAGCCTCGCAGGCGGCGTGGGCAGTGTAGCAGGCGCGGTTATGGGGGCGTTTATCATGTCGGCGCTGGATAACGGAATGAGCATGATGGACGTGCCGACTTTCTGGCAATATATCGTTAAGGGCGCCATTTTGCTGCTGGCGGTGTGGATGGATTCTGCCACTAAGCGGCGGGCCTGATCGCGGCAACTTCCGCCACGATGGCGACACTTTCGGGTCTCGCCATCCTTGTCTCTTCAGGAAAGCAAAACATGTTTGAAAAGCGCCACCGGGTCACGCTGTTATTCAACGCCAACAAAGCCTATGACCGTCAGGTTGTGGAAGGCGTGGGCGAGTACTTGCAGGCGTCCCAGTCGGAATGGGATATTTTTATCGAAGAGGATTTTCGCGCCCGTATTGAAAACATAAAGGAATGTCTCGGTGACGGCGTCATTGCCGACTTTGACGATCCGATAATCGAAGCACTGCTCGGCGATGTTGATGTGCCTATCGTCGGCGTCGGCGGCTCATACCATAGCCCGGCGCACTATCCTCCGGTTCACTACATCGCGACCGATAATCATGCCCTGGTAGAAAGCGCGTTTTTACATTTGAAAGAAAAAGGCGTTCATCGCTTTGCCTTTTACGGCCTGCCCTCCTCCAGCGGCAAGCGCTGGGCAGTTGAGCGCGAGCATGCGTTTTGCCAGATTGTGGCGAAAGAGAAATACCGCGGCGTGGTGTACCAGGGCCAGGAAACCGCGCCGGATAACTGGCAGCACGCGCAAAATCGGCTGGCCGACTGGCTGCAAACGCTGCCGCCGCAAACCGGGATTATCGCCGTAACTGACGCCCGTGCGCGCCACATCTTACAGGCCTGCGAACACCTGCATATCCCGGTGCCTGAGAAACTGTGTGTGATTGGTATCGATAACGAAGAGCTGACACGTTATCTGTCACGCGTGGCACTCTCATCCGTGGCGCAGGGCACGCGCCAGATGGGCTATCAGGCTGCCAAACTGCTGCACCGTTTGCTCGATAACGAAGAGTTGCCGCTGCAACGCCTGCTGGTACCACCGGTGCGCGTGATTGAGCGGCGCTCCACGGATTACCGTTCTCTCGACGATCCGGCGGTGATTCAGGCGATGCACTACATCCGCAATAACGCCTGTAAGGGCATTAAGGTTGAGCAGGTGTTGGATGCGGTCGGTATTTCGCGTTCCAATCTGGAGAAACGCTTTAAGGAGGAAGTGGGCGAAACCATTCATGCGGTCATTCACAGCGAGAAGCTGGAAAAAGCGCGCAGCCTACTGGTATCGACGTCCTTATCCATCAACGAGATCTCACAGATGTGCGGCTATCCGTCGCTACAATATTTCTACTCGGTGTTTAAAAAGGAATACGACACCACGCCGAAAGAATATCGCGAACGCTTTGGCGAAGCGCTGGTGTAGCTGACGCAGAAAACAAAAACGCCTTCCGATGGAAGGCGTTTTTTAGCGGTATCTGACAGAGCGTGATTACATATGCGCAGCGATCAGGCGCTGATTATCCTGGTACATACTGAACAAGAAGTTATTGTAGCTCGACCCGCGGGTCGAATAACCTTTCAACTTGTGGATCATCGCGCTAGCTGTCACTTCCTGGTCCGTTTTGCGCAGTTGCGCACGGGACTTACGGAATGACTTATAAGCCGGATGCGTGTTCAGGTTCACCACATAGGCGTCTACAGACTCTTTGACCGAGTCAAAGTGAGAGTAGCCTTTCACCTTGCCAGCGCATTTGCCACGACCACACTTCATGCCAAAGAGATTGTTGTTGTTACGTGCAAGCTTCGACGTACCCCAACCACTTTCTGCTGCGGCCATGGTCGCCACCATGCTGCCAGGAATGATATCCACACGCTCAAGCAGCGAGTTCCATGGAATTTTACGCGTATTCCCGGACCAGCTGATTTTGTAGCGTTTAGCGATACCTTTCAGGCGCGAACGCTCTGTCGGCGACCAGCGACCATCGTACTGCTTGGAAACAAGCCAGTTACGATCGGCGGTGATTGCTGCATTTTGACTGGTAATATAAGGCATTACGGTCCGGAGAAACGCTTTTTTACGAGGTGTTCCGGAAGGGTATTTTCGCAAATCAGGAAGTGAACTACTCTTTACACTATTGCGAGAATACTCTTGTTTACTGCTTACCTTGCTACTACTACTTGTCTTTATTACCGGGGCTTTGTGACTCGTTGTTGCTGTGTGCGTTGTTGCTAGCACCCCACCTGAAAATAGTCCGGTGAGTAACATGAGTATCGCGGCCCCATATCGTCGAATGGGAGTCGATATCATTAGGTCTCCTGGTCGGAAATAATCATTCCAACACTTTGAATTATCCACATAACTGCGAAATGAATCGCGAATGATACCAAAAATACCCCGGCGGCGCACCCTAAGATATAAGCAAATTCCGAAACAAAGTTCTGCACAAAGGGTATCCTTTCGGTTCATAAGCCTGAAATTCAACGCTTAATCGCAGAAATTCCTGTTCTCATTTGAGGCAAATCACTCACCCTGCGACGTCCTCCCCTCGAAAGCCAATTTAGGAGGAGGGATAACGCCGTGACGGCTGGCAAAATGCACAAAAACCGACCTCAGGTGAACGTAATGAAACTTGCCGCCGTTGTACTGCTTCTGCTGCCCGGTACCGCCCTCGCAGGCTGGACCGCCCCGGATTTTCCTGCGTTCAAACCTGAAGGCAGCGGGACGTTTGTCAGTCAGAAAACGTTGACGAAGGGTACACATCCATTGACGTTGCATCTTGACCAACAGTGCTGGCAGCCCGCGTCGGCGATAAAATTGAATGAGATGCTGTCCCTGGAGCCCTGCCACGGGGATGCCCCGCAATGGCGACTGTTCCGGGACGGCGAGTATACGCTGGCGGTGGATACCCGCTCAGGCACGCCAACGCTGATGCTGAGCGTCAAAACCGAGGCTGCGGCAACTGCCAATGTGGAAGTGCGTCAGTGCCCGCGCTGGGACGGTAATCCGCTCACGCTCGATGTCAGCAAGGTTTTTGCAGACGGCAGCACGGTCCGCGATTTTTACAGTGGGAAAATGGCCTCGGTAAAAGAAGGCAAAATCACGATGCAGCCTGCCGATGGCAGCAACGGACTGCTATTGCTTGAAAACGCCCAAACGCAGCAGCCCGCCGCGTTCGATTGGCATAACGCCACGGTCTATTTCGTATTGACCGACCGCTATGTGAACGGCAACCCGGATAACGACCACAGTTACCGCCGGCACAGCGATGGTTTGCAGGAGATCGGCACATTTCACGGCGGTGATTTGCAAGGACTCGCCAGCAAACTCGATTATCTGCAGCAACTCGGGGTCAATGCACTGTGGATAAGCTCGCCGCTGGAGCAAATTCACGGCTGGGTTGGGGGTGGCACCAAAGGGGATTTCCCGCACTACGCCTACCATGGCTATTACCCGCAGGACTGGACAAAACTCGACGCCAACATGGGCAACGAGGATGACCTGCGTCATCTGGTAGATGAAGCGCACAAGCGCGGCATCCGCATTCTGTTTGACGTGGTGATGAACCACACCGGTTATGCCACGCTGGCCGATATGCAGGCATACCAGTTTGGCGCCCTCTATTTGCAGGGCGATGCGCTCAAGAAAACCCTCGGTGCGCACTGGACCGACTGGAGACCCGGCCCCGGCCAGACCTGGCACAGCTTTAATGATTACATCAACTTTAGCGATAAAACGGCGTGGGCAAACTGGTGGGGCAAGCCGTGGGTCCGCACCGACATCGGCGACTACGACAATCCCGGCTTCGACGATTTAACCCTGTCACTGGCCTTCCTGCCGGACCTCAAAACTGAATCCACCGCCGTTTCTGGCTTGCCGGTTTTTTATCAGCACAAGCCGGATACCGCAGCCATTGCCCTGGCGGGTTACACGCCGCGCGACTATCTGACGCACTGGTTAAGCCAATGGGTGCGTGATTACGGCATCGACGGTTTCCGAATTGATACCGCCAAACATGTCGAACTCCCGGCCTGGCAGCAGCTAAAAACGCAGGCCACCGAGGCGCTGGCAGCATGGAAGAAGGCTAATCCGGGGAAATCCCCTGGCGATGGCGCTTTCTGGATGACCGGTGAAGCCTGGGGCCACGGCGTGATGCAGAGTGCGTATTATCAGCACGGATTCGATGCGATGATTAATTTCGATTATCAGGACCAGGCGGCGAAAGCGGTGAATTGCCTGGCCAATATCGATACCACCTGGCAGCAAATGGCTGACAAATTGCAGAACTTCAACGTGCTGAGCTATCTCTCTTCCCACGACACGCGATTATTCCGCGAGGGTGGCAGCGAAGGCGCAGAACTGTTGTTGCTCGCGCCGGGCGCAGTACAGATATTTTACGGTGATGAATCTGCCCGCCCGTTTGGCCCTACAGGCTCCGATCCGTTACAGGGCACGCGCTCGGACATGAACTGGCAGGACGTCTCCGGGAAAGAGGCTGCCACCCTCGCCCATTGGCAGAAACTCGGCCAGTTCCGCGCACGCCATCCGGCGATTGGCGCGGGCAGCCAAACCACACTCACCTTGCCTCAGGGCTACGGTTTTGTGCGTGAACACGACGGCGATAAAGTGATGGTGGTGTGGGCAGCAAAACCCTGACCGATAACGCTCAGCACGCCGAACGGAGCAATCATCCGGCGATAAGATCAAATGCAGAATAAATCACCAAATCAGAAATGCTTCACCGGTTTGCACCTCGCTGGCGCAGGGGTTATGGTTAGCCCCTACCCAGAAGACCTACAGAACACCTGCATATGACTTTTTCACTTTTCGGCGACAAATTCACCCGTCATTCCGGTATCACCCGCCTGATGGAAGATCTTAACGATGGCCTGCGCACACCAGGCGCCATCATGCTCGGCGGTGGCAACCCGGCACAAATTCCGGAGATGAACGACTACTTCCAGAATCTGCTGTCAGATATGCTGGAAAGCGGCAAAGCGACTGAAGCGCTGTGTAATTATGATGGCCCGCAGGGTAAAACCGAACTGCTGGCCGCCCTGTCGACCATGCTGCGTGACGAGCTCGGCTGGGATATCGGACCACAGAATATTGCACTGACAAATGGCAGTCAGAGCGCGTTTTTCTACTTGTTTAACCTTTTCGCAGGCCGTCGCGCCGATGGAACCACCCGCAAAGTGCTGTTCCCGCTGACCCCGGAATACATCGGTTATGCGGATTCAGGTCTTGAAGAAGATCTGTTTGTCTCCGCGCGTCCGAATATTGAGCTGCTGCCAGAAGGCCAGTTCAAGTATCACGTCGACTTTGAGCATCTGCGCGTCACCGACGAAACCGGGATGATCTGTGTTTCGCGCCCAACCAACCCGACCGGCAACGTCATCACCGATGAAGAGCTGCTGAAACTCGATGCGCTGGCCAATCTGCACGGTATTCCGCTGGTCATTGATAACGCTTACGGCGTGCCGTTCCCGGGCATTATCTTTAGCGAAGCGCGTCCGCTGTGGAACCCGAACATCGTACTGTGCATGAGCCTGTCGAAGCTCGGCCTGCCGGGCAGCCGCTGCGGCATCATTATCGCCAATGAAAAAATCATCAGCGCAATCAGCAATATGAATGGCATCATCAGCCTCTCCCCTGGCGGTATTGGCCCGGCGATGATGTGCGAAATGATCCAGCGAAAAGACCTGCTGCGCCTGTCAGAAACGGTCATCAAACCGTTCTATTACCAGCGCGTTCACGAAACGATTGCCACTATTCGTCGTTATTTGCCGGAAGAACGCTGCCTGATCCATAAGCCAGAAGGCGCTATTTTCCTGTGGCTGTGGTTTAAAGACTTGCCGATTACCACTGAAATTCTGTACCAGCGCCTGAAAAAGCGCGGCGTACTGATGGTGCCAGGCGACTTCTTCTTCCCTGGGCTCGATAAACCGTGGCCGCACACGCACCAGTGTATGCGCATGAACTACGTGCCGGACCCGGAGAAAATCGAAGCGGGAGTCAAAATACTTGCCGAGGAAATAGAAAAAGCCTGGCAGGAAAGCGGCTGTTAAATAGTGTTGGCCCTAAAACTTGGGGCCAACACTTCCCGAGATCCACAGGCTTAAATAAGAATATATTCTTCTACCGTCGCGAAAGATTTCTTATTCAGAATAACGCCCAAATCAACGCCCTGTATTGCGCCGTTCCGGGATAAACCTCAACCGGAATTGATATGTTCTTTGCAATAACGCCGCTTCCACGCCGCCGGAGTCAGCCCGGTATGCTTGCGAAATATCTGCCTGAAATAACCGGTATCGCTGAACCCGCAGCGGCTGGCCACTTCCTTCAACGACGGTGTATCGCTGATCAGCAGTTTTTCCGCCGCCATCACCCGCTGGCGATGGAGCGCTTCGGTCAGGGTTAAACCGAATGTGCGTCGGTAAACGCGCCCGAGATAATCCGCGCTGCAATGCAGTTCTTTCGCCAGCTGCGAGGTAGAAAGCGGTAGGTGATACTGCGTGCGCAGCGTCTGTTGGGCGCGATAGGCCAGCGCCACGCCAGAGCTTTCGTTCGCACTTTCCTGCGATCCCGCCGCTGAAAGTTGCTGGAGGATCAGCAACAAAATGCACTCCAGTGCGATGCTACGGTGCACATTTTCCTGCTCGTTCAGGAACTGACGGAACAGCGAAATGATATACGACGGAGAGCTTACGCCCGTATGCTGCGGAATGCTCAGCAGCGTCTGGCGCAACGCGGTATTCAGCGTCTCGTCGAGCCAGTCAAAATGCAGCCAGTAAAATTTAAGGTCTGCCGGAAACTCGCCTTCACCCACGTGCCGACACCCCGGGCGCAGCAGCAGGCTTTCGCCCTCCTTAACGCTAAACAGGCGCCCTTCTTCACGGATCCTGAGCTCACCGCGCTCGACGAACACCAGCTCCCAGGAGTTCAGTTTGCGTGCCGGATGGCTGCCCACGCCGCGCGAAATAAACAGCCCACCGTTCTGCACGCGAATCGGAAATGCTATGGATAATTCAATCATGGATATTCACTTTCTCGCTTTTTAGCGTGAAATAATGGCTTCTTGTCTTTGATTATTAACCAATAGTAGCCCCCACAGCGGATTACGATCACACTTTGCGCATCAGGTCGGAATCGTCATCTTTTTCTACTTTCCCCTTCCCTTGTTGGGCGCGCAATTCCAGGCAGAATGGATCCGGTACCTTGCAAAACACACTATAAGCCCGCCCAAAGCGGGTCACGCACTCTGACCTACGTGAGGAGTTTTCAATGACTTCTGCTCCGATTACGCAAACCGAACTCGCGCAACAAACCGCCAACGAGGCGCTGTCGACGCGAGAGAAAATCGGTTACGGGCTGGGCGATGCCGGTGGCACCGTCATCACCTGCCTGATCATGAACTTTTTGACCTTTTTCTACACCGACGTTTTCGGCCTGACTCCGGCGCTGGTCGGCACATTGTTCATCGCCCTGCGCGTCTTTGACGCCATTTCAGACCCGATAATGGGCGTCATTGCCGACCGCACCCAAAGCCGCTGGGGACGCTTTCGCCCATGGCAGTTGTGGATTGCGGTGCCGATTGGCCTCATCGGCGTGCTGACGTTCACCGTGCCGGACGTCAGCATGAACATGAAAATTCTCTGGGCGTTCGGCACCTATTTGCTGCTTTCGGTGAGCTATACCGCCATCAACGTGCCGTACTGCGCGCTGATCAACACCATGACTACGCGCCATTCCGAAGTGCTGGCCTGCCAGTCCTGGCGTTTTGTGCTGTGCGGCGTGGCGGGCTTTTTAGTCTCCGTCGGACTGCCGTGGCTGGTGTCTGCGCTTGGCAAAGGCAACGTCGCGCACGGCTGGCAGATGGGCGTCAGCATTCTGTGTGCGGTGGCGGTGGTGATGTTCCTGTGCTGCTTCTTCTGGGTGCGCGAGCGCGTGCCACTGGGCACCATGGGCCAGTTTACCCTCCGCCAGCACGTTGCCGGGCTGCGTAAAAATGACCAGTTGCTGCTGATGCTGGTGATGTCCTTCCTGCTGATTAACGTGTTCAACATCCGCGGCGGCGGCTACATGTACTTCATCACCTATGTGTTACAAGGCAGTACCGCGTATACCTCGCTGTTTTTCACGATGGTGACATTTGCGTCCATTCTCGGCGCAATCCTCGTCAATCCACTGACGAAACGCGTCGATACGGTGAAACTTTACTATTACACCAACCTGATTTTGGCCGTGTTAGCGGTAGCGATGTGGTTCCTGCCCGTCGGCCCGGCGTGGCAGACGCTGTGGCTGGTCGTCATTCTCGGCAACGGCATCATTCTGGGCTTCACCCTGCCACTGCACTTCGGGCTGATGGCCTTCGCCGACGACTACGGCGAATGGAAAACCGGCGTGCGTTCATCCGGCATGAACTTCGCCTTTAACCTGTTCTGCATCAAGCTCGCCTGGGCGTCCAGTGCAGGGATTGTCAGCCTGGTGTTTATCTTCGTCGCCTATCAACCTGGCGCCGGGAACCAGACCGCGGCTTCGCTACACGGCATGACCGCCATGGAAACGCTGCTGCCTGCGGTGTTCCACCTGCTGCTGGCCTTCACTCTGCGCACCTGCAAACTCAACAACCCAATGATGTCGCGCATCGCCACCGACCTGCGTGTGCGCCATATTCAGTCTTAAGGAGAACGTTATGTCTGTGATGGAAGTCGACCTGCATAAGCTCAAAGTCAGCGACCCGTTTCTCGGTCAGTACCAGCAGCTGGTACGTGACGTGGTTATTCCCTATCAGTGGGACGCGCTGAACGACAAGATTGCAGAAGCCGATCCGAGCCACGCCATTGAGAATTTCCGTATCGCCGCTGGGCATTCGCAAGGTGAGTTTTATGGGATGGTGTTTCAGGACAGCGACGTCGCAAAATGGCTGGAAGCGGTAGCCTGGTCGCTGTGCCAGAAGCCGGACAGCGAGCTGGAAAAGACCGCTGATGAAGTGATTGAACTGGTTGCGGCCGCCCAATGCGACGACGGCTATCTCAACACCTATTTCACCGTCAAAGCGCCTGAGGAACGCTGGACTAACCTCGCGGAATGCCACGAGCTGTACTGTGCCGGACATATGATTGAAGCCGGCGTGGCCTTTTTCCAGGCCACCGGCAAGCGCCGACTGCTGGACGTGGTGTGTAAACTCGCCGACCACATCGACCGCGTTTTTGGCCCCGGTGAAAACCAGCTGCACGGTTATCCGGGGCATCCGGAAATTGAACTGGCGCTGATGCGGCTGTTCGAGGTCACGCAGGAACCACGCTATCTGCATCTCGTGAATGACTTCGTCGAACAGCGGGGAACGCAGCCACATTACTACGATATCGAGTACGAAAAACGCGGAAAAACCTCGTACTGGAATACTCATGGTCCGGCGTGGATGGTGAAGGACAAAGCCTACAGCCAGGCGCATCAACCGCTGGCAGAGCAGACGACGGCCATCGGTCACGCGGTACGTTTTGTATACCTGATGACTGGCGTGGCACACTTGGCGCGGCTCAGTAACGACGAAGCGAAGCGCGAGGATTGCCTGCGTCTATGGAACAACATGGCTCAGCGCCAACTGTACATCACCGGCGGGATTGGCTCTCAAAGCAGCGGCGAAGCGTTCAGCAGCGATTACGACCTGCCCAACGACACGGTGTACGCCGAAAGCTGTGCTTCCATTGGCCTGATGATGTTCGCCCGGCGGATGCTGGAGATGGAGGCCGACAGTCAGTATGCCGACGTGATGGAGCGCGCGTTGTATAACACCGTGCTCGGCGGCATGGCCCTGGACGGCAAGCACTTTTTCTACGTGAACCCGCTGGAAGTGCATCCGAAGTCGCTGAATTTCAATCACATATACGATCACGTGAAGCCCGTCCGCCAACGCTGGTTCGGCTGCGCCTGCTGCCCACCGAATATCGCCCGCGTGCTCACATCTCTTGGGCATTACATCTACACGCCGCGCGAGGATGCGCTCTACATCAACCTGTATGTCGGCAATAGCGCTGAAGTCGCGGTCGGCGACGAAACGCTGCGTCTGCGAATCAGCGGGGAATTTCCGTGGCAGGAAAAGGTCACCATCGCCATCGACTCTGCCCAGCCAGTGCAGCACACGCTGGCACTTCGCCTCCCGGACTGGTGCGACGCACCGCAGGTATCCCTCAACGGCGTGCCGGTGACAAGCGAAGCCCGCAAAGGCTATCTGCACATCAACCGCCGTTGGCTGGAGGGCGATACCCTGACGCTAACATTCCCGATGCCCGTTCGCCGCGTCTATGGCAACCCGCTGGTGCGCCACGTCGCCGGAAAAGTCGCGATTCAACGCGGTCCGTTGGTGTACTGCCTCGAACAAGCAGACAACGGTGAGGAACTGCATAACCTGTGGCTGCCGGAAAACGCGACTTTCAATGCGTTTGACGGCAAAGGTCTGTTCGCCCATAAAGTGCTGATTCAGGCCGAAGGCGTAAAGCAGACCTCCGCCACACCGGAGCAGCAATCGCTCTGGCATTACGACCGCTCACCCGCCACCCGCCAGACCCAGACGCTGACCTTTATCCCGTGGTTTTGCTGGGCCAACCGCGGCGAAGGCGAAATGCGAATCTGGGTGAATGAGGGGTAATTGCGCCATGCCCGGCGGCGCAGGCTTGCCGGGCCTACAAAACCTCATGTTCACCCCAGCAGCACCCGACGTGCGGCTTCGGCAAGAAATGCGCTACGGTTGCTGAATCGCGGATGTTCGAGAACAAAGCCATCAATTTTTGCGAGTAGACGCCGTGGCAGGGTGATGTTGATCCGCTCTGCCCGTCCGTCAAATTGATTCATATTGATATCCACCAGCAGCCACTGCCCACCGCTGAAATCCTCCGGCCGCTGCTCAAGGTGATGTTCAACCGCGTCAGGATTCGGGATGACGTCCTGCATCTCACACAGAGTTTCAAAATGGGCCGTCAGTGCGCTTCGGGCATCCTGGAACGCCGCGTCGAGAGAATCCCCCGCAAAATAACAACCGGGAACATCAGGGAAAAAGCCACTGGCGCTTCCGTCGGCGTCAGAATGGATATAAGCCGGATAAAACATGGTCGCTCCTGAAATTTAGTGTTTAAGCCCTGCCTGACGCCAAATTTGCATCAGCGTCCCAGGCTTGATGTCTTTTTTCGGATGGGGAACCGTGACCAGCCCAGGCCGTTCGGGATGACAGAATTGATGATGACTTCCCCTGGTGCGCTTCTCAATCCAGCCGTTCTTTTTCAGAATGCCTATCACTTCCGCACTGGTCACATTATCTTCCCTCGATAATTATACACACCATACACACAACATCAGTAATAGACATCACGATATCGCACGTCAGATATCTCAGCAGGCGGAGAATGGTCATTCGGGAAGGTGCTACGCAATAAAGTTGAGGGGGGATGCAAGCGACAGAATGTTTTACAACCGTGCGCGCAAAACGGGGCGGAGCGGTGTTTGTCAATCTGTGTGCTTTACACTGACGTTTATTGACAATAGTTGACCTGGCAGTAATCATTAATTTAATTACTGACCAGGCAGCTATCATGACATCCGCAACGGCGACCACCGACAAAAACCTGCATCTGGGTTTGCTATTTCATCTGGCAAACCAGTTCAAAGACCAGCTTATCAGTCACTATTTTTCCGGTGCCGGGGTGACCGCGCCGCAATTTAAGGTGCTGATTAACATCTTCAAAGGGAACATCAGCCCGGCAGAAATCTGCAAGAGTTTGCAGATGGATACCGGCGCCATGAGTCGCATGGTGGAAAGGATGGTCAAGCATGACCTGATTGAACGTCATCCTAATCCGCAGGACAAACGCCAGGTTATTTTGGCCCTGACGGAGAAAGGCCAAACCCTGTGTGAAACATTTCAGAATGAAGCACTTAACACCATTATGGCTGATTTAACGGCCCGTCTGACGCCCGATGAATCCCGACAGCTGAAAGACATTCTTATCAAAATGCTGCCGGACGAATTCACGGCTCCCCATCGCTAAGCACAAGCCAAAGGCCTTTATCACTATGGAAAACACCGCTCCGGACACGACCCCACGTCCCAGCAAACGCAAACGCAATTTCGCCATTTTATTGCTGATCCTGATCCTGGCCGCCGCGGGCTGTCTGGCGTGGTATCTGCTGTATGCCCGTTTTTATGAGTCAACCGATGACGCCTACGTCAACGGTAACCAGGTCACGCTGACCCCGCAGATTGCCGGGACGGTCACTCAGGTGACGGTCGATGAAGGCGACTTCGTGCAGAAAGGCCAGCCGCTGGTCCTGCTTGACCCGAGCGATACTGAAATTGCCTTGCAGCAGGCCGAAGCCGACCTCGCCAGCACCGTGCGTCAGGTTCGCGGTTTGTACAGCACTGCCGATAACTATCGTGCGCAGGTAGCGGCCAAAAAAGTCGCGCTGCAAACCGCGCAAAATGACTACAACCGCCGACAGAAAATCTTCGCCACGGGCGCGATTGCGGCGGAAGAGCTGTCCCACTATCGCGATGCGGTTACCAGCGCGCAGAGCGATTTAACCGCCGCTCAGCAGGCGTTGAAAACCAATCAGGCGATGGTCGATGACACGGTGATCGACAGCCATCCGGAAATTAAAACCGCCGCGGCAACCCTGCGTCAGCGCTATCTGGACAACTCCCGCAGCACCATTGTGGCCCCGGTGAGCGGCTATGTGGCGAAACGCGCGGTGCAGCTCGGAATGCGAGTGACGTCCGGCACCACGCTGCTGTCGATCGTTCCGCTGAAAGAGGTATGGGTCGATGCCAACTTTAAAGAGAGCCAGATGCAGGATATGCGTCTCGGCCAGAAAGTGACGCTGAATGCCGACCTGTATGGCGACGACGTGCAGTATCACGGCACTATCGAAAGCCTGGGAATTGGGACCGGCAGCGCCTTCTCGCTTCTGCCTGCGCAGAACGCCAGCGGAAACTGGATCAAGATTGTGCAACGCCTGCCGGTGCGTATTGCGCTCGACGAGCATGACATGCAAAAGCACCCGCTGCGCATTGGTTTGTCAATGAACGTGCAGGTCGATATTCGTGACCTTGACGGCCATCTTCTGCCGCAAAAAACCGTCAGCGAGCCGCGCTTTACCACCGACGTGTACAACACCCCGATGGAAGCCGCCGACAAACTGGTCGCCAAAATTCTGCATGACAACAGCAGCGCCGTAGCCTCCGCGCAGCGCTAGGAGAGCAGTGATGTCAGAACCTAAGGCCGCTTACACGCCACCGAGCCTGATCCTGGCGACGCTGGCGTTATCGCTGGCGACGTTTATGCAGGTGCTGGATTCCACCATCGCCAACGTGGCCCTGCCGACGATTTCCGGCAACCTCGGGGTGAGCGCCGATCAGGGGACGTGGGTTATCACCTCCTTCGCAGTGTGTAACGCCATCGCCCTGCCGCTGACCGGCTGGTTTACCCGGCGTTTTGGCCAGCTTCGACTGTTCATTGCCTCGGTGGTGTTTTTCACCCTGACCTCATTCCTGTGCGGCTTCGCCCACAGCATGACGGAGCTGATTATCTTCCGCGCGCTGCAGGGTTTTTGCGCCGGGCCGATGTTCCCGATGTGCCAGACGCTGCTGCTGGTTATCTTCCCGCCGATGAAGCGAAGTATGGCGCTGGCGCTACTGTCGATGGTGACTGTGGTTGCGCCGATTGTTGGGCCGATCACCGGCGGCTGGATAACCGATAACTACTCCTGGCCGTGGATTTTTTACATCAACGTGCCGATCGGGATTTTTGCCTCGATTGTGGTCTGGACGCAGCTTCGCGGGCGCGAAGAAACCACGCAGTCTTCACCTATCGACTACATCGGGATCATGCTGCTGGTGTTGGGTGTGGGCCTGTTGCAGGTGGTACTCGATAAAGGTAACGACGAAGACTGGTTCTCCTCCACGCCGATTATTGTGATGTCCATTGTCTCCGCCATCAGCCTGATTTCCTTTGTGATGTGGGAGCTGGATGACAAGCATCCGATCGTGAATCTGCGCCTGTTTAAGGACCGCAATTTCGCGATTGGTACGCTGTCGTTAATGCTCGGCTATGCCGCGTTCTTCGCCATTAACATTATTCTGCCACAGTGGCTGCAAACGCAGATGGGCTATACCGCCATCTGGGCCGGGCTTGCCGCCGCGCCGATGGGCTTTTTACCGCTGTTGATGACGCCGATTATCGGGCGCTACGCCACCCGCGTGGACCTGCGGATTCTATGTTCGCTGTCGTTCCTGACGATGGGCGCATCATGCCTGATGCGTGCGCAGTTCAGTACCGATGTGGATTTCCGCACCATTGCGGGCGTGCAGATGTTTATGGGGATTGGGGTGGCGTTCTTCTTTATGCCGCTGACGACCATCGTGCTGTCGAATCTGCATGGCAATGAAGTGGCGGAAGGTTCTGGCCTGGCGACATTCTTCCGCGTCCTCGGCGGCTCGTTTGCCTCCTCGCTGACCACCTGGATTTGGCAGCGCCGCGAAATTTTCCATCACGCCAACCTGACGGAAAGTGTGTCGCAATACAATCCGGCGGCGGTGGATTACGTGCAGAAGATGGGCGGTCCGACACAGCAGCACTTCGCGCTGATCGACAAAACCATCGAACAGCAAGCGTACATGATGTCGACGATTGATTACTTCTGGCTCCTTGGCTGGGGATTTATGGGGTTGATCGTAATTATCTGGTTCACCCGCCCGCCGTTTGTGAAATCCGGCGCGCCGAGTGCCGCCGCGTCTGCGGGTCATTAAGATAAAAGCAATGCCCGGTGGCGCGATGCTTACCGGGCCTACGTATTCTTTGTAGGCCCGTGCAAACGACGTGCCGCCGGGCGTTTCCCGTTAGAACAACCCCAATGGTTTATCGGAGTAACTCACCAGCAGGCATTTGGTTTGCTGGTAATGCTCGAGCATCATTTTGTGGGTTTCACGGCCAATCCCTGACTGTTTATAACCGCCAAACGCCGCGTGGGCAGGATAGGCGTGATAGCAGTTGGTCCACACGCGCCCTGCCTGAATCCCACGCCCCATTTTGTACGCCAGATTCCCGTTGCGGCTCCAGACGCCCGCGCCCAGCCCGTATTGGGTATCGTTGGCAATCGCCAGCGCCTCTTCCATGGTTTTGAACGTCGTCACGGACAGCACCGGGCCGAAGATCTCCTCCTGGAACACACGCATGTTGTTTTTGCCAAACAGGATGGTCGGCTCGAGGTAATAACCCTCTTTGAGATCGCCGTCGAGCAGTTTGCGCCGTCCGCCGGTCAGCACGTCCGCGCCCTCTTTCTTACCGATATCAATGTAGTTGAGGATGGTGTCCATTTGTCCGCTGGAAACCTGCGCGCCCATTTGCGTCACGCTGTCGAGCGGGTTGCCGCTGCGGATGCTTTCCACCCGGCGAATGGCCCGCTCCATGAAGCGGTCGTAGATGGACTCATGTACCAGTGCGCGGCTCGGACAGGTGCAAACTTCGCCCTGATTGAAGGCAAACAATGCCAGCCCTTCCAACGCTTTCTCAAAATAGGCGTCCTCTTCGTCCATCACGTCGGCGAAAAAGATGTTCGGCGATTTGCCGCCAAGTTCTAGGGTCACTGGAATGATGTTCTGGGTGGCGTACTGCATGATTTGCTGGCCGACTTCCGTCGAACCGGTAAAGGCCACTTTGTTGATGCGTTTTGAGGTCGCCAGATATTCGCCGATTTCCCCGCCCGCGCCATTGACCACGTTCACCACGCCCGGCGGTAGCAGGTCGCCGATAATTTCCATGAGCATTAATACCGACAGCGGCGTCAGGCGGGCAGGTTTGAGGATCACACAGTTCCCGGCGGCCAGCGCTGGCGCCATTTTCCAGCTCGCCATCAGCAGCGGGAAGTTCCACGGAATAATCTGCCCGACCACGCCCAACGGTTCGTGGAAATGATAGGCCACGGTATCGCTGTCGACTTCGCTGATCCCCCCTTCCTGTGCGCGAATACACGAGGCGAAATAGCGGAAATGGTCAATCGCCAGCGGCACGTCGGCGGCAGTGGTTTCGCGGATCGGTTTGCCGTTATCCCAGGTTTCTGCCGTCGCCAGAAGCTCGATATGTTGCTCCATACGATCGGCAATTTTGAGCAGAATGGCGGCTCTGTCCTGGACGGAGGTTTGCCCCCATTTGTCTTTGATTTTGTGCGCCGCATCCAGCGCCAGATCAATGTCTCGCGGCCCGGATGACGCGACTTCACACAGCAACTGCCCGGTGACGGGCGTCAGGTTTTTGTAGTACTCGCCATCCGTCGGTGCAACCCAGTTGCCGCCGATAAAGTTGTCGTAACGCGCTTTTAGCTTGAGGGGAAAACCATAAACGCCGGGTTGAATGCCCGTGGCGGGAGGATTGTTGGTCATTACCGTCTCCTTGCAGTGAGGTGTCCTGTAAGGGTAGACGCGGCTGGCGATTTCTTCGCCAGCCGTTTAACGCTTTACGAGCGCGGTCACGGATTGCTGTTTTCGGTCTCCGGGAACAGCATCGCATCGCGCAGCAGGTGGTCGTTGCCGCGACGGCGCGTGAAGCCAATGCGGTCGAAATATTCGAGGATCTGGATAGCCAGTTTTCGCCCGACGTTGAGACTGTCACGGAAATCAGCGGCGCAGGTTAAGCCGCGCGCCTGATCAAGATCGCGAATCAGTCCGGCGAACTGCACGATCCGGTCGTTGCGGTAATAACGGTCTTTGACGATGGCGGTGATCATCCCCTGTTGCGCCGCCTGACGCAGCGTCAGGCGCATGACCTGTTCATCTGCGCCTGCCTGCTGCGCAAGGTCGCGTACCCACCACGGCTCATCGCCAAACAGCGGTTCCACTTTTTGCCACAGCACGCGCTGCTCGTCGGTAAATCCGGCTTTGTGTTCCGGCAGATGCAGCCAGCCGTGATGGCTGCGGATGACGCCCGAGGCGCGCATTTTCTCTAGCAGCGTAAGCACCAGCGCGTCGTCTTCCATTGGCAGCGCAATCCGACGCAGACGTTCTCGCCCCGGCCCCGGCTCGTCGCGGTGCTGATCGTGATACACCGCCAGCGCATCAAGCAGCTTTTGCTGCCAGCGTGCTGCGAGGCTGGCGCTGAGTAGATTATCTCCCGCCGTCAACAGGTCGCGTGGGCGAGTCAGTTCCGCTACGCCCGTGTCGTTGAGCTGTCGCGCCCAGCCAAATTCGCTCAGGCGAACCGCATCGCGCTGCAAATGGATATCGAGCGCCTGTCCGTTATTTTCCGCCGCTGCGAGCTGCTCCAGCCAGGCCAGATATTCCGGTTTTCGCTTGCCGCGACGCGGTGGATTGAGCGTGACCACCCGCGCCCCAGCCAGCGTGATGCGGGCAGAAATATCGCGCAGCACCAGCCGGTCGTTATCCGCCAGATGCAGCGGCGTGTCGAAGACCAGCTCCGCCAGATTAGTGTCCAGCAGCGAGACGCGCCCGGTGATGTGGCTCGCGGCATGGTGAATGTGCAGCGGCTGCCATTGGGTCAGCGGCGTGTGGCTGTGGAGTTCGACAATTGCCCGCTCCGACGGTACCGGAGGCTGCTGCGTCAGCAGCCAGTCGCCGCGGTTAAGTTGCTCTTTTTGCGCATCGCCGCTGATGTTCAGCGCGATACGCTGCCCAGCGCGGGCCTGTTCGACCGGCTGATTTTGCGCGTGCAGCCCGCGCACGCGCATTGGGGTATTCGCCCCCGTCAGCCACAGCGTGTCGCCGACGCTCACTTCGCCGGAAAGCGCGGTGCCTGTCACCACCAGCCCGGCCCCTTTGACGGTGAACGCCCGGTCAATCGCCAGACGAAAACGCTGATGTTCAACATGCTGGCGTTCGCCCAGCTGTAAAAGATGCGCTCGCAGGGCCTCGATACCCTGCATTTGCGTGGCGGCGGTTTCAAACAGCGAAACGTCATCAAAGCCGTAATCACGTAAAACATCGACAACCTGGCGGCGAACTTCCGCGATACGTGCGGTATCCACCCGATCGGTTTTGGTCAGCGCCACGGTTAAGGTGGGTTTGCCCGTCAGTTGCAAAATCGCCAGATGCTCGCGGGTTTGCGCCATCACGCCATCGTCACAGGCGACCACCAGCAGCGCATGATCGATGCCGCCCACGCCCGCCAGCATATTCGCCAGAAACTTTTCATGGCCCGGTACGTCGATAAACCCGGGCACGCGCCCGTCGGGCTGTGGCCAGTAGGCGTAGCCCAAATCAATCGTCATTCCACGTGCTTTTTCTTCCGGCAGACGGGAGGCGTTGACGCCGGTTAACGCCTGCAACAGCGTGGTTTTGCCGTGGTCCACGTGCCCGGCGGTGGCAATAATCATTTCAGCACACTCTCCAGAAAGCGTGATTCATCTTCAAGACAACGTAAATCAAGCCATAAACGTCCGTCGCCAATTCGCCCCAACACCGGCGTGTCGAGGCGTCGCCAGCGTTCAGCCAGCGCCTCAAGCGAGGTGCCGCGCCCGTCGGTCGGCGTGAACGTTAATGCCTGAGACGGTAAGCGATCGACCGGCAGCGAGCCGCTGCCAATCTGCGATAAACACGGTTCAAGCTGAACGCTAAACGCCGGGTAGTGCGCCTGAAGCGGAGCCAACAAGCGTTCACCCTGTTCGCGAATTTCGGCCTGACTGCGCGTCAGCAGACGCAACGTCGGCAGCGTTTGGGTGAGTTTTTCCGGGTGTAGATAGAGGCGCAACGTGGCTTCCAACGCCGCGAGGGTCATTTTATCGGCCCGCAGCGCGCGTTTCAGCGGATGCTTTTGCAGTTTTGCAATCAGCTCACGTTTGCCGACGATAATCCCGGCTTGCGGGCCGCCGAGCAGCTTATCGCCAGAGAAGCTCACCAGGCTGACGCCGCTGGCAATTAACACCTGCGGCATCGGCTCTTTCGGCAAGCCGTACTGGCTTAAATCCACCAGCGAACCGCTGCCCAGATCCGCGACCACCGGAATGCCGTGTTCATGCCCGATGGCGGCCAGTTCAGCTTCATCGACCGCTTTGGTAAACCCTTCCACGCTGTAATTGCTGGTGTGCACTTTCATCAACAGGCCGGTGCTGTCGTTGATGGCTTCGCGGTAATCCCGTGCGTGGGTGCGGTTCGTAGCGCCCACTTCACGCAGTTCGCAGCCCGCCTGCCGCATGACGTCGGGGATGCGAAATGCGCCGCCAATTTCCACCAGCTCGCCGCGTGACACTACCACCTCTTTGCCGTTCGCCGTCGCCGCGAGCATCAGCAGCACCGCTGCCGCATTGTTGTTGACGATGCAGGCATCTTCCGCCCCGGTAAGACGGGTGAGCAATTCCGCGAGCGCGCTGTCACGATGTCCACGACCGGCGCCGTCGAGGGAATACTCCAGCGTTACCGGCTCGCGCATGACCTGCGTGACGGCCGCCACGGCCGCGTCGGCCTGAAGCGCGCGCCCCAGATTGGTGTGCAATACGGTACCGGTGAGGTTAAACACCGCGCGCAGCGGGCTTTGCGCCTCGGCGTTCAGCCGCGCCTCCGCCGTTTGATGCCAGTCCTGACACCATGCGGGCAGCGTACCGTGAGTGCGAATACCCTCGCGGGCTTCATCCTGCAGCTGGCGTAAAACATTCACCACCTGGCTATGCCCGGCGTTATCAATAAGCTCTGAAAATGCCGGGTCGCGCAACAGGCGATCGGTGGCGGGAATTTGACTGAACAGCGAAGGGTTTTCGGTGGTCATGACTAAGCCTGTGGTATGCCCCCTCCCAACGGGAGAGGGGAATAAACATGCGGGAATTGTACTGCTATTGTGCGCTGATCGTCATTGATCGCGCTACGCTTTTGGCGGTTCGGTGCGGGCAAAACTGTCACGCTGGAACAGGGCTTCCACCAGCTTCACCAAATGCGGGCGCGTGGCGCACCAGCCCGGAGAAACGCGACGGAAATTGAGATAGCCCACGGCGCAGGCCACGGCGATGGTGGCCAGGTTCAGTTCATTGGCTTTTAGCGTGCCATTGGCAGCGTATTCTTCCAGAGCATCCAGCGCGCGGGTGATTTTTTCACGCTGGCGAAGCAGTTCGTCCGGTGATTGCTGGGCCGCTGGACGCGCCTGCTCGCGCACGGACACCAGTCCCGCATCCATGATGCCGTCGGCCAGGGATTCTAGCTGGCGCATGTGCAGCGCGGCTTTGGCATCTCGCGGCACCATGGCGGGCGCGATGTCCAGCAGCTCGATGTATTGGGCGATAATCGGGGAGTCGGACCAGCATTCGCCGTCGTCGGTCACCAGCGCTGGCACTTTGCCGAGCGGGTTGTACTTCGCCACGCCGTTTTCAGCGTTGTACGGCATCTCGTTGATAAACTCGAACGTTATTCCCTTTTCGAGCAAGATAACCGAAATTTTACGCACAAACGGGCTGGTATAACTGCCGATCAGTTTCATCGCCTGCTCCCTCAATATTCCGCAAAAATATCAGTATGGCGCAGGCGGGTTAAAAATTCAGGTTAATGATCGAGATACAGATAGTGCATCCAGCTGGTCATGCGCAGCAGCACTTTGCGCATCACCGCGACGTGGCTGAAATGGTCAGAATAGACCGCCACTTGGGCATAAATACCGTCTGGAAGAGATTCCACCTGCGCGTTAGGCTCAAGCTCGATAAGCGCTAATACCCCATCGGTGCCGGGCACGACCGATAGCGATTGCAGCGTGCCCTGTGCCTGATACGACCCGCCCGGCACCACCGGCAAAATAGCGGTCAGTTTGCCGGTGAAGACTTGCCCTGGCAGCGCATTAAACACCACTTCGGCCATGTCCCCTGGCTCGAGACGCAGCAGGGAATTTTGCCTGAACTGCGCGACAATTTGCCGTTTTTGCTCCGGAATAAAGACCATCACCGGGCGCAGCGGCAGTGCGGCGGCGTAGGTTCCGGGGCGAACCAATACCTGTGTGGCATAACCGTCGCTGGGCGCGCGTACGACGGTTTGTTCGAGGTTATATCGCGCCTCGGTCAGCTGCGCGCGCAAGCTGACGATTTGCGACTGCTCACCGTTGACCATGCTGTCGAGCTGGCTCTTGATCTGCGACTGTTCGGCCACCGAGGATTTCACCATCGCGTCCTGGGCGAGATAATTTTGCCGGGCGTTGTCGATGTCACTTTCCGAAAACGGGTTCACTCTCGCCTTACTGCCTTGCAAATAGCGCTGATAATCTTTGTATAAGCGGTCACGCTCTGCGCTCACTCGCTGGGTGTTGGCGATGGACGCGTTAAGCTCTCCTTTCATCGATTCGGTATTGGAAATAGCGGTGACTAAATCGGCCTCCAGGCGGCTGACCCGCGCCTGATAACGGGTGGGGTCGATTTTAAAAAGCACCTCTCCTTTTTTGATCAGTTTATTTTGATGGTCCGGTACTTCGCTGACAATGCCCGTGACTTGCGGGGTGATCGGAATGGAGATCACCGCTTTTTGCGCCTGCGCGGTATACGGGTGGTTATAATTCATTAATAAGATAAGCCCGCTAACAATAAAAACGCCGCCCAATGCTGCCGTCGGAACCGTCCATTTATTCACCGGGATTTTGAATATTTTAAATATCGCCCAGGCCAGCGCGACGTAGGTCAGAATAATGAGTAAATCCATGATGATTACTCCGCAGGCGGCCGTTGAGTATCCGCAAGTTTCTGCTCAAGCTCCGAGACCCGGCGCTGTAATTGAATCAAAGACTCGTGCTCCGCCTGCATTCCCCAGCCGCGTTCAGGACGGTACAAGGTGGCCCAGATCCATAAAAACGGCCAGATAACATGCAGGGTAAACAGACTCACCCAGCCTGCGACATGAATGGCATCGGCGTGAGGGTGATTGCGGGATTTGGCGATAAGATAAGGAATATCATGCAAAATAATGATTCCGTAAAAAATCACCAAAAAGACGAAAATAAGTACGCCTAACGCAAAATAATTAAGAAACATAGCCGCCTCGAAATAACGACACGCCCATCGGCACGCGCTCCGTTGCGGAACGCCTGAGTGATAACTAAAAATTAATCGCCAGTCGGTCATAATGCTATAACACAGAATGCGTAAACTCGCCGTCCATTGACCGTGTTACTTAATTACAGCGGCAACGGGACTCCATTGAGAATATGCGTGCGATCACAGTTGCTCGGGCGCAGATGAAAATACTTTGTGATGTTAATCACACATCAACAACAAACAGCTCACTACAAAATGTGATTAACATCACATTAACAGCCCGTGACGGTTCACTTTTCAGTCTCTGTTCTTTTTTTACACAGCCATTTTGTGATGACGATCACGTCAATTGCGACACATCACCCCATGCTATCGTGACGCAGATCACATTAAGGGGCGCTCACTGGACAGTTGAACGATTCAGTGCCAGATTTCGCATCATCAACAGGGTCCGGCTACTACCTCTGCCGCCAATTAACAATAAACCTCGGGCGTTTAGCCTGCGCGATAGCAAACATAAGAAGGGGTGTTTTTATGTCATCCGATATCAAGATCAGAGTGCAAAGCTTTGGTCGCTTCCTCAGCAACATGGTGATGCCGAACATCGGCGCGTTTATCGCGTGGGGTATTATCACGGCGTTATTTATTCCAACAGGATGGTTGCCAAACGAAACGCTGGCGAAACTTGTCGGGCCAATGATTACTTATCTGCTGCCACTGCTCATCGGTTACACCGGTGGTCGTCTGGTTGGCGGTGACCGCGGCGGCGTGGTCGGTGCAATTACCACCATGGGCGTTATCGTCGGGGCCGATATGCCGATGTTCCTCGGGGCGATGATTGCCGGTCCTCTGGGTGGCTGGGCGATTAAACGCTTCGACATCTGGGTTGACGGTAAAATCAAATCCGGCTTCGAGATGCTGGTGAACAACTTCTCCGCCGGCATCATCGGGATGATCCTCGCCATTCTGGCGTTCCTCGGCATTGGCCCTGCGGTTGAGATGCTGTCGAAAGTCCTGGCGGCTGGCGTTAACTTCATGGTCGTTCACGACATGCTGCCGCTGGCGTCTATCTTTGTTGAACCGGCGAAAATCCTGTTCCTCAATAATGCGATTAACCACGGTATCTTCTCGCCGCTGGGTATTCAGCAGTCCCATGAACTGGGCAAATCCATCTTCTTCCTGATTGAAGCGAACCCGGGCCCGGGTATGGGCGTCCTGCTGGCGTACATGTTCTTCGGTCGTGGTAATGCTAAGCAGTCTGCGGGCGGCGCGGCTATCATCCACTTCCTGGGCGGTATCCACGAAATTTACTTCCCGTACGTACTGATGAACCCACGTCTGATCCTGGCCGTTATCCTCGGCGGTATGACTGGCGTCTTCACTCTGACTATTCTGAATGGCGGCCTGGTGTCTCCGGCTTCCCCAGGTTCCATCCTGGCGGTACTGGCAATGACCCCGAAAGGCGCTTACTTCGCTAACATCGCGGCAATTGTTGCGGCAACCGCGGTGTCCTTCATCGTCTCTGCCATTCTGCTGAAAACCAGCAAAGTGAAAGAAGACGACGACATCGAAGCGGCGAACCGTCGTATGCAGGAGATGAAATCCGAGTCCAAAGGTGCAGCGAATCCGCTGACCGCGGGTGACGTGACCAACGACCTGAGCCACGTGCGTAAAATCATCGTTGCCTGTGATGCCGGTATGGGTTCCAGCGCAATGGGTGCGGGCGTGCTGCGTAAGAAAGTGGCCGATGCGGGTCTGAGCCATATCTCTGTCACTAACAGCGCTATCAACAACTTGCCGCCGGATGTCGACCTGGTGATCACGCACCGCGACCTGACCGAACGTGCGATGCGCCAGGTGCCACAGGCCCAGCACATTTCACTGACTAACTTCCTCGACAGCGGCCTGTACACCAGCCTGACCGAGCGTCTGGTTGCAGCTCAGCGTCACGAAGATAACGAAGTGAAAGTGCGCGACAGCCTGAAAGACAGCTTCGACGCTGACGACAGCCACCTGTTCAAACTCAGCGCGGAAAACATCTTCCTCGGCTGCAAAGCGTTCAGCAAAGAAGAAGCCATCCGTTTTGCCGGTGAGCAACTGGTGAAAGGCGGCTACGTTGAGCCGGAATATGTGGAAGCGATGCTGGAACGTGAAAAACTGACCCCGACCTATCTGGGTGAGTCCATCGCGGTACCGCACGGCACCATCGAAGCGAAGGACCGTGTGCTGAAAACCGGCGTGGTATTCTGTCAGTACCCTGACGGCGTGCGCTTCGGCGAAGAGCCGGACGACATTGCCCGTCTGGTGATTGGTATCGCTGCACGTAATAACGAACATATCCACGTTATCACCAGCCTGACCAATGCGCTGGACGATGAATCCGTCATCGAGCGTCTGGCCACCACCAACAGCGTGGGCGAAGTGCTGGCACTGATTTCGGGTAACAAAGTCTCTTAAGATTTCCTTCCCTCTCTCGGCAGGTTTCTGCAGGGAGAGGGTTCGGGTGAGGGACCGCGGATGTCCCCTCACCCGAGCCCTCTCGGGTAAAAACATTGATGAAGGTTAACACTATGAAAGCATTACATTTTGGCGCAGGTAATATTGGACGTGGCTTTATCGGCAAACTGCTGGCCGATGCTGGTATCACGCTGACGTTCGCCGATGTGAATCAGGTAGTTCTTGATGCCCTGAATGCTCGTCATAGCTATCAGGTGCATGTGGTTGGCGAGAATGAGCAGGTCGAAACCGTTTCCGGCGTGAACGCCGTGAGCAGTATCGGCGATGACGTGGTGGAGCTGATTGCCCAGGTTGACCTGGTAACCACCGCCGTCGGTCCTGTGGTTCTGGAACGCATCGCCCCGGCAATTGCCAAAGGTCTGGCCAAGCGCAAAGCCGCGGGTAACAACACTCCGCTGAATATCATCGCCTGTGAAAACATGGTGCGCGGCACGACCCAGTTGAAAGGTCACGTTGACGCGGCGCTGGCCGAAGAAGATAAAGCCTGGGTGGCTGAGCACGTGGGTTTTGTCGATTCTGCCGTGGACCGCATCGTTCCCCCGTCTGAATCCGCCACCAACGACCCGCTGGAAGTGACCGTGGAAACCTTCAGCGAGTGGATTGTCGACCAGACCCAATTCAAGGGAACCCTGCCGACGATCCCAGGAATGGAATTAACCGATAACCTGATGGCATTTGTCGAGCGCAAGCTCTTCACCCTGAACACCGGGCATGCTATAACCGCGTACCTCGGCAAGCTGGCGGGTCATCAGACTATCCGTGATGCGATCCTCGATGAGAAGGTCCGGGCGGTAGTGAAAGGCGCGATGGATGAGAGCGGCGCGGTGTTGATTAAACGCTACGGTTTTGATGCTGAAAAACATGCCGCCTACATCCAGAAAATCCTCGGTCGCTTTGAGAACCCGTATCTGAAAGATGATGTTGAGCGCGTGGGCCGTCAGCCGCTGCGTAAACTGAGCGCGGGGGATCGCCTGATTAAACCGCTGCTCGGTACGCTGGAGTACGGTCTGCCACACGCCAATCTGGTGAAAGGTATTGCTGCCGCGATGCACTACCGCAGTGAGCAAGATCCACAGGCGCTGGAACTGGCAGCGCTTATCGACGAGAAAGGGCCACAGGTCGCACTCGCGCAGGTCTCCGGCCTGGACGCTGAGAGCGATGTGGTCGCACAAGCGGTTGCGGCGTATACAGCGAGCGCATGATGCACGACCCGGTGCTGCTCTTACAGCAGCACCCAAACAAAAGATTGTCAGATATGCAGGCAATAATGGAACAAACACAAGCCTTTGAAAACCGTGTGCTTGAGCGTCTGAATGCTGGCAAAACCGTACGAAGCTTCCTGATCACCGCCGTCGAACTGTTAACCGAGGCGGTGAATATGCTGGTGCTTCAGGTCTTCCGCAAAGACGATTACGCGGTGAAATACGCAGTGGAACCGTTGCTGGACGGCGAGGGGCCGCTGGGTGATCTGTCTGTGCGTCTGAAGCTCATCTACGGCCTCGGCGTGATTAGCCGTGCGGAATACGAAGATGCCGAGCTGTTAATGGCGCTGCGTGAAGAACTCAATCACGACGGCAGCGATTACGCCTTCACCGACGATGAGATCCTTGGCCCGTTTGGCGAACTGCATTGTGTTGACGCGTTACCGCCGCAGCCGGTGTTTGATACCAGCGACGCGGAGCTGTATGCCATGCAAAAGCAGCGCTACCAGCAGGTGGTGCGTTCCACGATGGTCCTTTCCCTCACCGAGCTGATTTCACGGGTCAGCTTGAAAAAAGCCTTTCAAAAGTAATTCTCTGCCACTGACATAACATCCCTTTTTATCTGCTTAATGCAAAAAAATGCACTCGGGAATCCACATCACAAAATAACTTTTATTTTCATTATATTAGAGATGCCAATCGTGTTTTTTTGCTGAGTGTAATGCGTCAAATTTCGATAATTAACTATCAGGAACAGCGCTCAACGCGCATACTATTGAGCATCGATACTCTTTTACTAGCAAAAGCCACAGACCATGAAAGAAGTTGAAAAGAACGAAATCAAACGCCTGAGCGACCGCCTGGACGCTATCCGCCACCTGCAGCCGACCCTCTCTTTGGTCGATGAAGCAGAGAAATTCGCTGAGCTTGAAAAAGAAAAAGCAACGCTGGAAGCAGAGATCGCGCGTCTGCGTGTCGTGTATACGCAAAAGCTGAGCAAAGAAGCGCAAAAGCTGCTGGCTCTGCCGCACCGTCGCGCCATCACCAAGAAAGAGCAGGCCGATATTGGCAAGCTCAAGAAAGCCGTGCGCGGCCTGGTGATTGTTCACCCGATGACCGCCCTCGGTCGCGAAATGGAACTGCAAGAGATGACCGGTTTTTCTAAGACCGCGTTTTAATCCCTCTTCTGTTCCTGGCCCTCTCCTTCCCTGGAGAGGGTGATTATCTCAACCTCTTTAAATTGGCCCTACCAATTCCCATTGGTTCTGCCTGACGCCTCACATAACCCCGATCTCATGCAACATATGAATTGCCTGATGGCAACATATGGTTAACCATTCCATGGCATTACCCTCACATCATAATTTTGGCAGGACCACTTTTACAAAGCGTGTGACGCAGAGCTGAGCGAAGACTCGCCCGTGTGGCCGTGGAGTGGTTCTTTGGAGACCTGCATGAACCTCTGGCATCAAAACTACGACCCTGCGGGAAATATCTGGCTCTCAAGCCTGATTGCCGCCCTACCGATCATCTTTTTCTTTTACGCCCTGATTAAGCTCAAGCTGAAGGGCTACGTCGCCGCGAGCTATACCGTCGCTATTGCCCTCGCGGTGGCACTCCTGTTCTATAAAATGCCGGTCGATCGCGCGCTGGCTTCCGTGGTATACGGCTTCTTCTACGGCCTGTGGCCGATTGCCTGGATTATCATTGCCGCGGTATTCGTCTACAAAATCTCGGTGAAAACCGGGCAGTTCGACATCATCCGATCATCGATATTATCGATAACACCGGACCAACGTCTGCAAATGCTGATCGTCGGCTTCTCGTTTGGCGCGTTTCTGGAAGGGGCCGCGGGCTTTGGCGCACCGGTGGCGATTACCGCCGCGCTGTTGGTCGGCCTTGGGTTTAACCCGCTGTATGCCGCGGGCCTGTGCCTGATCGTGAACACCGCACCGGTGGCATTCGGCGCGATGGGCATTCCGATTCTGGTTGCGGGTCAGGTCACCGGTATCGACAGCTTTGCGATCGGCCAAATGGTCGGCCGTCAGCTGCCGTTCCTGACCATCATCGTGCTGTTCTGGATCATGGCGATTATGGACGGCTGGCGCGGCGTGAAAGAGACCTGGCCTGCGGTGATGGTCGCGGGCGGTTCCTTCGCGATTGCCCAGTATCTGAGCTCCAACTTTATCGGTCCCGAGCTGCCGGACATTATCTCATCGTTGGTTTCGCTGGTATGCCTGACGCTGTTCCTGAAACGCTGGCAGCCGGTGCGCATTTTCCGCTTTGCCGACGTGGGCGCGTCGCAGGTCGATATGACCCTGTCGCGCACCCGATACACGCCCGGACAGGTGCTCCGCGCCTGGTCGCCATTCCTGTTCCTGACCGCCACCGTGACCCTATGGAGCGTACCGCCGTTTAAGGCGCTGTTCGCCCCGGGCGGCGCGCTGTACGACTGGGTGTTTAATGTCTCCGTGCCGTATCTCGACAAGCTGGTCGCGCGTATGCCGCCGGTGGTGCACGACGCCACGCCGTATGCGGCGGTGTATAAATTCGACTGGTTCTCCGCGACCGGCACGGCAATCCTGTTTGCCGCCCTGCTTTCCGTGGTGTGGCTACGCATGAAGCCGAAAGATGCGGTAGTGACTTTCGGCCACACGCTGAAGGATTTGGCTCTGCCGATTTACTCCATCGGCATGGTGTTGGCGTTCGCGTTTATCTCTAACTACTCCGGCCTGTCGTCGACGCTGGCCTTAGCGCTGGCGCATACCGGCGGCGCGTTCCCGTTCTTCTCGCCGTTCCTCGGCTGGCTGGGCGTGTTCCTGACCGGTTCCGATACCTCTTCAAATGCGCTATTTGCTGCACTACAGGCCACCGCCGCGCAGCAGATTGGCGTTTCAGACGTGCTGCTGGTCGCGGCGAATACCACCGGCGGCGTGACCGGGAAAATGATTTCGCCGCAGTCCATCGCCATTGCCTGTGCGGCGGTGGGGCTGGTCGGTAAAGAGTCGGACCTGTTCCGCTTCACGGTGAAACATAGCCTGATTTTCACCTGCATGGTGGGCGTGATCACCACGCTACAGGCTTACGTCTTAACCTGGATGATCCCATGAAAGTGATGCCCCGGCGTCTGGCTGACGAGGTTGCGACCCGTGTGCGGATGCTGATTGAAGAACAGCAACTGGAGGCGGGCACGCGTTTGCCCGCCGAGCGCCAACTGGCCACGCAGCTTGGCGTGTCGCGAAATTCACTGCGTGAAGCGCTGGCGAAACTGGCGAGCGAAGGGCTGCTGGTAAGTCGTCGCGGCGGCGGGACGTTTATCCGCTGGCAGCATGAGCCGTGGTCGGAGCAAAACATTGTGCAGCCACTGAAAAGCCTGCTCGCCGACGATCCGGATTACAGCTTCGATATTCTCGAAGCCCGGCATGCCATTGAGGCCAGTACCGCCTGGCACGCGGCGCTGCGAGCCACCGAAGCCGATAAAGAAAAAATCCGTCTGTGTTTCGAAGCGACGCAAAGCGACGACCCGGATTTAGCCTCTCAGGCCGACGTGCGCTTTCATCTCGCCATTGCCGAAGCCTCGCATAACGTTGTGCTGTTGCAGACGATGCGCGGTTTCTTCGACCTGCTGCAATCCTCCGTCAAGCAGAGCCGCCAACGGATGTATCTCGTCCCGCCGGTGTTTGCCAAATTGACCGAGCAGCATCAGGCGGTGCTGGACGCCATTCTCGCCGGAGATGCCGAAGGCGCTCGCCAGGCCATGATGTCGCATCTCGGTTTCGTCCACACCACCATTAAACAGTTTGATGAAGACAGAGCCCGCCAGGCGCGGATCACTCGCCTTCCCGGCGACCATAACGAGCACTTCAGGGAGAACCATAAATGATTATTTCAGCCGCCAGCGACTATCGGGCCGCGGCCCAACGCATTCTGCCGCCGTTTCTTTTTCACTACATCGACGGCGGCGCCTACAGCGAGCACACTCTGCGTCGTAACGTGGCCGATCTTTCCGACGTGGCGCTGCGCCAGCGTGTACTGAAGAACATGTCGGATCTCAGCCTGGAGACCAAGCTGTTTAACGAAACGCTGTCGATGCCGGTGGCGCTGGCCCCGGTTGGGCTGTGTGGCATGTACGCCCGTCGCGGTGAAGTGCAGGCGGCGGGCGCGGCGGATGCCAAAGGCATTCCGTTCACCCTTTCCACGGTGTCCGTGTGTCCGATTGAAGAGGTCGCCCCGACGATTAAGCGTCCGATGTGGTTCCAGCTGTACGTGCTGCGCGATCGCGGATTTATGCGCAATGCGCTGGAACGTGCGAAAGCAGCGGGTTGTTCAACGCTGGTGTTTACCGTCGATATGCCAACACCCGGGGCGCGCTATCGCGATGCACACTCCGGAATGAGCGGCCCGAATGCTGCGCTGCGCCGCTATTGGCAGTCTGTCACGCACCCACAATGGGCGTGGGACGTGGGCGTAAACGGGCGTCCGCACGACCTGGGCAATATCTCCACCTATCTCGGGAAACCCACGGGGCTGGAAGATTATATTGGCTGGCTGGCGAATAACTTCGATCCGTCGATTTCGTGGAAAGACCTCGAGTGGATCCGCGAATTTTGGGACGGTCCGATGGTGATCAAAGGGATCCTCGACCCGGAAGACGCGCGCGATGCGGTGCGCTTTGGCGCGGACGGCATTGTGGTGTCTAACCACGGCGGTCGCCAGCTCGACGGCGTGCTGTCTTCCGCCCGCGCGCTGCCTGCCATTGCTGATGCGGTGAAGGGTGATATCGCCATTCTTGCCGACAGCGGTATTCGTAACGGTCTGGACGTGGTGCGGATGATTGCGCTGGGCGCGGATAGCGTACTGCTGGGCCGTGCGTATCTGTACGCGCTGGCGACCCACGGCGGCGCAGGCGTGACCAATCTGCTGAATTTGATAGAGAAAGAGATGAAAGTGGCGATGACGTTAACCGGGGCGAAATCCATTAGCGACATTTCGCGTGATTCGCTGGTGCAGGAGGCGAAGCATCTGGCGGCGTCGCTGGCGCCGGTGACGCGTGGCGATGCCGCGTAAAATTCCCCTCTCCCTAGCCCTCTCCCTAGCCCTCTCCCTAAGGGAGAGGGGACTGACAGAGTTATCCTTCCCCATTTTATCCGGCGGCGCTGTTTTTCTCCCTCTCCCTCAGGGAGAGGGTCGGGGTGAGGGTAACGACAATATCTGCTATTCTGCCCCGGCAATTAAGGGGGCAGCATGCTTAACATCGTTTTATTTGAACCAGAAATCCCACCGAATACCGGCAACATCATTCGCCTGTGCGCGAATACCGGTTTTCGCCTGCACATCATCGAACCTATGGGTTTTACCTGGGACGATAAGCGTCTGCGCCGCGCCGGGCTCGATTATCACGAGTTCACCGCCGTACAGCGCCATGCCGACTACGCAGCGTTCTTTGAAGCGGAACAACCCAAGCGTCTGTTTGCGCTGACGACCAAAGGTACGCCTGCGCACAGTGCAGTGAGTTACGAAGCCGGTGACTATCTGATGTTTGGCCCGGAAACACGGGGTCTGCCCGCCAACATTCTGGATGCGTTACCGCCTGAGCAAAAAATTCGTATTCCGATGATGCCGGACAGCCGCAGCATGAATCTGTCGAACGCGGTGTCGGTGGTGGTGTATGAGGCCTGGCGCCAGCTGGGTTATGCGGGTGCGGTATTACGTCGCTAAATATTATGCCAAAATCGCCCGGTGGCACTGCGCTTACCGGGCCTACGGGTCAGATACCGTCGCCATACTCGAAGGTATGATGGATACCGTTGAAGTGCTGATCCATATCCATCGACGGTTTATCGCTGTCTGGTTTACCGACAATTCGCGCCGGTACGCCTGCGGCGGTGGTATGCGGCGGTACGGGCTGTAAAACCACAGAGCCTGCGCCAATCTTCGCGCCGCGCCCGACTTCAATATTGCCGAGGATTTTCGCGCCTGCGCCAATCATCACCCCTTCACGAATTTTCGGATGGCGATCGCCGCTGGTTTTGCCGGTACCACCGAGGGTCACGGATTGCAGAATCGACACGTCATTTTCAATAACGGCGGTTTCACCCACCACGATGCCGGTCGCGTGATCGAGCATGATCCCATGACCGATTTTTGCCGCCGGGTGAATGTCGACCTGGAAGGTCACTGACACCTGATTTTGCAGGAAAATGGCCAGCGCACGGCGTCCCTGATGCCATAGCCAGTGCCCGATGCGATAGGCCTGTAGGGCGTGGAAACCTTTGAGGTACAGCAGCGGCGTGGAGTATTTATCTACTGCCGGGTCGCGAGTGCGCACGGCCTGAATATCACAGGCGGCGGAGGCGATCATTTCCGGGTCAGCGGCATAGGCTTCTTCTACCACTTCGCGAATGGCAATGGCGGGCATGATAGACGAGGCAAGTTTGTTGGCGAGCATGTAACTCAACGCACTGCCGAGGTTTTCGTGCTTGAGGAGCGTAGCGTGGTAGAAACTGGCGAGCATAGGCTCACAGTCAGCCAGCGCGCGGGCTTCGGCTTTGATATTGTTCCAGACGATGTCCAGTTCTTCACACGGCATTGCAAACTCCAGAAGCGATGATAATGACCGGTCAGTTCTGCGCTGACCGGGTCATTGAGATGACAACGATTCCCTGCGACTAGTGGTGGCTACGCTCTTCCTTGCTGGCACGACCTAATAGGGTCAATGCTGCCTCGCGAGCATTCTTTCCGCAATACAATACCTGATAAATTTCCTCGGTTATTGGCATTTCGACACCAAATCGGTGGGCAAGTGCCCTGACCTCTTTGGTATTGCGGTAACCTTCAACCACCTGACCAATCGCATCCTGCGCGCCTTGCACATCTTTGCCCTGTCCGAGCATCATGCCAAAGCGGCGGTTACGCGACTGGTTGTCGGTACAGGTCAGCACCAGATCACCCAGACCCGCCATCCCCATAAAGGTGGTCGGGTCGGCACCCAGCGCCGCGCCCAGACGCGTCATTTCAGCAAGCCCACGGGTGATTAACGCGGTTCGGGCGTTAGCGCCAAAACCGATGCCGTCAGACATCCCGGCACCAATCGCAATCACGTTTTTCACGGCACCGCCCAGCTGTACCCCAATAAAATCTGGGTTGCTGTAGACGCGGAAGCTTTTGCCACAGTGCAGCAGCTTTTGCAGATCCTCTGCAAATGCCGGTTCGGTCGCAGCCAAAGCAATCGCCGTCGGCATGCCAGCCGCCAGTTCTTTCGCGAACGTCGGGCCGGAAATCACCGCCAGTGGAATCTCATCCCCGAGCGCTTCACGCGCGACGTCCTGTAACAGACGGCCGGTTTCAGCTTCCAGGCCTTTCGTCGCCCAGACCAGACGCGCATCAGAACGCAGCAGTGGTTTGAGCTGGCGCAGCACGTCACCAAACACGTGGCTTGGCACGACAACCAGAATATCGCGGCTGGCGGCGAGCGCCGTGGCGAGGTCGGCTTCAAGGTGCAGCGTGTCGGGGAAAGGCACATCAGGGAGGAAGGCCGCGTTGCAGCGGTCTTGTTGCAGTATCGCCAGATGTTTGGGGTCGTGACCCCAAAGGACGACATCGTGCCCGTTTCTTGCCAGGGTGATGGCAAGAGCGGTGCCGTAAGAACCGGCACCGATCACAGTCATTGCAGCTTTACGTGCGTTCATCAGGCATCCTGATGTTGTTCGGCACCTTCGCCAGCTTGCTGCTGCAGATAGTTCATGAACAGCGCATCGAAGTTCACTGGCGCAAGGTTCAGTTGCGGGAATGTACCGCGAGAAACCAGGCTGGTGATGCATTCACGGGCATACGGGAACAGAATGTTCGGGCAGTATGCACCCAGGCAATGCGCCATCTGGTTACCGTCAATGCCTTCGATGGAGAAGATGCCGCCCTGCTGAACTTCACACAGGAACGCCGTTTCTTCGCCCAGGGATGCGGTAACGGTGACACGCAGAACGACTTCGTATACGCCTTCAGTCAGTTGGGTAGAAGCCGTATCCAGATCAAGTTTAACCTCTGGCTGCCAATCTTTCTGGAAAACGTGTGGTGCATTTGGCGCTTCATAAGAAACGTCTTTGGTGTAAATGCGCTGGATCTGGAAAGTCATTTCTGGATTGTTTTGTTCTGACATCTTATTTGTCCTTAAAAGGGATTATCGCAGCAGGGAATCGAGTCCACCACGTGCATCAAGTGCATACAAGTCGTCACAGCCACCAATGTGCTGTGTATCAATAAAAATCTGCGGCACCGTGGTACGGCCACTACGTTCAATCATTTCTTCACGCTTCGCCGCGTCACCATCGATTGGCAGCTCCTGGAAGGAAACGCCTTTACTGTTCAGCAGCGCTTTCGCGCGATGGCAAAACGGACATGTTGCTTTGGTGTAGATCTCAATATTGGCCATGACGTTACCTCAGAAAGTTACTTACCACGAACCAGCGGCAGGTTCTCACCGCTCCAGCCCGCAACGCCTTCTTTCAGAACATATACGCGCTCGAAGCCCGCTTTGTTCAGCGTCGTTGCCGGATCCTGAGCCTGCATACCGGAACCATCTACAACGATGATGGGTTTATCTTTATGTTTTTCAAGCTCGCCGAGGTTATTTGCTTTGATTTCGGCAGGCAGGACGTTAACGGAACCGGCGATGTGGCCTTTGCGGAAATCATCACGCTGGCGCAGATCGACGACCACTGCGTCTTCTTTGTTGATAAGGCGCGTAGCTTCACCGCGGGTGATCACTTTGATTTTTGAGGTCAGGCCTTTAAAGGTCGTGAACAGAACGGCAGCCAGTAAGCCAACCCAAGCGATACTCAGTATGGGATGACGGCTAACAAATTGCATAATTTCTTGCATGGAGGGTGGTAACTCCCGACTCAGTGATTAAAAAAAACAGGGAAGGAGTATACCTGTGCGTGGTGGCAAATACAGCAAGCCGAGCTTAAGCTAATCCAATTTCTGCGGCCTGATTCGCTAAATTTAGGCCAAAAATAACCAAACTCAGCATCGGGGTTATCTGTTCTTTGATCTTCCGAGGCAGATTTATCGATTCAGCTGTAGTAAAATTACGCAAATTTTTTATCTTGTGAGCATGAGGTTGTCGCATATGTCGGTTTCTAAAAAACCTATGGTACTGGTGATTCTGGATGGCTACGGCTACCGTGAAGACCAGCAGGATAACGCGATTTTCGATGCGAAAACGCCCGTTATGGATGCCCTTTGGGCCAAACGTCCACACACGCTGATTGACGCTTCCGGCCTGGAAGTGGGTCTGCCGGACCGTCAGATGGGTAACTCCGAAGTGGGTCACGTCAACCTGGGCGCGGGCCGTATCGTGTATCAGGACCTGACCCGTCTGGACGTTGAAATCAAAGAGCGTACGTTCTTTGAAAACAGCGTGCTGGCAGGCGCGGTTGATAAAGCCGTTGCTGCAGGCAAAGCCGTGCACATCATGGGCCTGCTGTCCGCCGGTGGCGTACACAGCCATGAAGATCACATCCTGGCGATGGTCGAACTGGCCGCTCAGCGTGGCGCAGAGAAAATCTATCTGCACGCGTTCCTTGATGGCCGCGATACACCACCACGTAGCGCCAAGCCAACTTTGCAGCGTTTCGAAGAGAAATTTGCTGAGCTCGGTAAAGGCCGTGTAGCGTCCATCATTGGCCGTTACTTCGCTATGGACCGCGACAACCGTTGGGATCGCGTTGAACAAGCTTATGACCTGATGACGCAGGCGAAAGGCGAGTTCCAGACTGACACCGCCGTTGCCGGCCTCGAAGCCGCTTACGCGCGTGACGAAAACGACGAATTCGTGAAAGCGACCGTAATCCGTGCAGAAGGCCAGGCCGACGCTGCAATGGAAGATGGCGATGCGCTGATTTTCATGAACTTCCGTGCTGACCGTGCCCGTGAAATCACCCGAGCTTTTGTTAACGCTGACTTCGACGGCTTCGCCCGTAAGAAAGTGGTCAATCTCGACTACATCATGCTGACCGAATACGCGGCTGACATTAAAGCCCCTTGCGCATACCCACCAACATCCCTCGCGAACACCTTCGGCGAGTGGATGGCGAAGAAAGACAAAACCCAGCTGCGTATCTCTGAAACTGAGAAATACGCGCACGTCACCTTCTTCTTCAACGGCGGCGTAGAAGACCCGTTTGTGGGTGAAGAACGCATCCTGATCAACTCCCCGAAAGTGGCGACCTACGATCTGCAGCCAGAAATGAGTTCGGCAGAATTGACTGAAAAATTGGTCGGCGCAATCAAGGGTGGCAAGTACGACACCATCATCTGTAACTACCCGAACGGCGACATGGTTGGCCACACCGGTGTGATGGCAGCGGCAGTCCAGGCCATTGAAGCGTTGGATAACTGCATTGCGGAAGTGACCGCAGCCGTAGAATCCGTTGGTGGTCAGTTACTTATCACTGCTGACCACGGTAACGCAGAGCAGATGCGTGACCCGGCGACGGGCCAGGCGCACACCGCGCATACCAACCTGCCTGTACCGCTGATTTACGTTGGCGACAAAGCGGTTAAAGCGGTCGACGGCGGTAAACTTTCCGATATCGCACCTACCATGCTGACCCTGATGGGCATGGAGATCCCGGAAGAGATGACTGGCAAGCCGCTGTTCATCGTGGAATAATCCCTCCCCATGAGGGGAAAGGCGATTGTTTCAAATACATGGATCGCGACGGCAGTCCGATCCATTTGTTACGCCAGCGCAGTTAGCGCTGGCGTATTGTTGTGCGCGACGTATGCTCACGCGGACGATCGCGACCAGCTAAAATCTATTCAGGCCGACATCGCCAGTAAAGAAAAGGCGGTTCGCCAACAGCAGCAGCAGCGTTCTTCCCTGCTCGCTCAGCTCAAGAAACAGGAAGAAGCCATTTCCGCCGCCGCCCGCCAACTGCGGGAAACCCAGAATACCCTCGCTGACCTCAATAAGCAGGTCGATGCCATGAACGCGTCGATTGCAAAACTCGAGAAGCAAAAAGCCACCCAGGAACGCAACCTCGCCGCACAGCTTGATGCCGCGTTTCGTCAGGGCGAGCATACCGGTATTCAGCTGATCCTGAGCGGTGAAGAGAGCCAACGCGGACAACGTCTGCAAGCCTATTTTGGTTACCTCAATCAGGCGCGCCAGGACACGATCGCCGAGCTGAAACAGACGCGCGAAGAAGTGACCTCGCAAAAAGCCGAGCTGGAAGAGAAACAGAGCCAACAGCAAACGCTGCTGTATGAGCAGAAAGCGCAGCAGGCCAAGCTTGAGCAGGCGCGCAACGAACGTAAAAAAACCCTCGCCGGGCTTGAGTCCTCGATTCAGGCAGGCCAACAACAGCTTTCCGAAATGCGGGCCAACGAATCACGTATGCGCTCCCGCATTGCGCAGGCAGCCGCCGCCGCGCGTGCTCGCGCAGACCGCGAAGCCCGTGAAGCGCAGGCCGTACGCAACCGCCAGCAGGACGCCTCACGTAAAGGCACCACCTACAAACCTTCCGCAAGTGAACGCTCGCTGATGTCCCGTACGGGCGGCCTGGGTTCACCACGCGGTCAGGCTTATTGGCCCGTTCGCGGCCCAACGTTGCATCGTTATGGCGAACAGCTTCAGGGTGAACTACGTTGGAAAGGGATGGTTATCGGTGCGTCTGAAGGCACCGAGGTGAAAGCCATTGCCGATGGCCGGGTTATCCTCGCCGACTGGCTGCAGGGTTATGGTCTTGTGGTCGTGGTTGAGCACGGTAAAGGCGACATGAGTCTGTATGGCTATAACCAGAGCGCACTGGTCAGCGTCGGGACCCAGGTTCGTGCGGGTCAACCGATTGCCCTTGTGGGCAGCAGTGGTGGTCAGGGTAGACCGTCACTTTACTTCGAAATTCGCCGCCAGGGTCAGGCGGTCAATCCACAGCCGTGGTTGGGAAGATAAGTTTTGCTTCAATTTCGCTCGTTAGCGTTGTCCGTCGCCGCCGTACTGGCGATGATTTCCCCGGCCCACGCCGGAAAACTCTCGATAGTCATTGATGATTTTGGCTATCGCCCTCACCAAGAAAATCAGGTACTGGCCCTGCCCAATACCATCTCCGTTGCCGTGTTACCGAATGCCCCCCACGCCCGTGAAATGGCGACCAAAGCCCATAACTGCGGTCATGAAGTCCTGATACACCTGCCGATGGCGCCACTTAGCAAGCAGCCGCTGGAGAAAGACACCCTGCGTCCGGACATGAGTAGCGATGAGATTGACCGTATTATTCGTGATGCGGTCGGCAAAGTGCCGTACGCCGTGGGGCTGAATAACCACATGGGCAGCGCCATGACTTCGAGCCTGTTTGGCATGCAGAAAGTGATGCAGACGCTGAGCCACTACAATTTCTATTTTCTCGACAGCATGACAATTGGCAACAGCCAGTCGATGCGTGCCGCCGCCGGGACGGGCGTGAAGGTCATCAAGCGTAGAGTGTTCCTGGATGATACGCAAAACGAGGCGGATATTCGGGTGCAGTTTAACCGTGCGATTCAGCTTGCGCGCCGTAATGGCTCGGCGATTGCGATTGGCCACCCGCATCCAACGACGGTTCGCGTGCTTCAGCAGATGGTGTACAACTTGCCGCCGGATATCACCCTGGTGCGACCGAGCAGCCTGCTCAACGAACAGCAGGTGGACACGTCGACCCCGCAGAATGGTGCCCCAGCTCAGCAATCCACCTCGTCGCGTAACCCGTTCCGTGGTGTGAAACTGTGTAAGCCGAAACAGGCGCAGCAGCCTGTTTATGCCAGCCGCTTCTTCACCGTGCTGGGCGACAGCATTACGCACAGTACGTTAGTGCAGTATATGCAGTTGCAGTGGCAGGGGTGGGATCAGCCCTGATTCAGATCTGACGGGAGTCCGTGTGTTTTTCGATCACGGCTCCCTGTTTTGTACCATGGGCGTACCAGGCTTTGAAATACTTCAGAAAACTGTAAAGCGTCGCATATAATCCCGTGACTGCACCGACTTTCCCTTTTCGCCATGCGCCGCTAAACAGATACCATTTAAAAAAAGCGCCAACAGCACTTATTACAGCCCGGCCAATCGACGGCCTGATATTCTGATACTTGACCAGTCGGGTGGTGTAATTGTTTAATTTGCAGAAAACCCCATGCAAATTCCAGAAAGTATCATGTCGAACATGGCCGTCTATTTTGAAAGTCTGAATATTACCTTCCACTTGATCGTCTACCGGGCGAAGATTAAAACGGGCATTTTTTCGATTAAATAAACGAATAGGGAAATCCGGCGAAGACACCGGATATATCGTTCTGACATCCTCTCCCAGCACATACCAATAGCGAGAAAGGCGCCAGCCGTGATTGGCCGGTGGTTCATCGCCTGCTTTTAATGCGCGAAGAAAGCCGAGGGTTTGCTCGTCGAGCACTTCGTCACTGTCCATACATAATACCCAGTCGTTCGAAGCACGATCAATGGCAACGTTCATCTGCTCCCCGTGCATATGATAAGGATGATATATTGGAGTTAATCCATATTGATGACAAATAGTTAAAGTCTGATCAGTACTACCGGAATCAATAATAACAATCTCATCAGCCAAATTAATTAATGGTGCAATAACCTGGTGAAGAAGTCTTTCCGAATTAAACGTTAACAAACAAACAGTGAGTTTGAACATATCTGCTGGGTCGGATTATTTAAATTAACAAGAGTTGAACCGAAGTGTAATGCGAGTTGCATTACAAATACATTATCGAATTCATACCCTTTTATTGATTGCTTTTCATCAGGAATTAGGCCTGATTTTTAGTGTTAAAAAAACGCTGAATATCTTGAGAGATTCTTTATAATGCTGTCTGGTTTTTTAATATGAGAATCAGAGAGCATGGTACCGCAAAACCGTAAAATCCTGCTGTTTGATAGTGGCAAAGAGTGGGGCGGTGGCACCAATAGCATGCTGGAACTGCTCAAGCGCATCGACAAGCAACGCTTTGATATTACATGTTGTTTTTACCATAACTACACCCGCGCTGGCGGAGAAAGCATTGAACAGGTGCTGAAAGAGTTAGGTATATCCATGATTATCTTACCCCCGCCAAAGCAGCCAGGCTGGGCGAAACTCGCCAAAGAAATTGGCCGCAGCTTACTGTTTTTCTCCCGCAGCGCACGCAAATCTTTTACCCGAAAAATGGACAGTCTGTGGCGGATTCAGCCCAATGCGCGGCAGTTACGTCAACTGCTGCAGGACAACGGGTTCAACATTCTCTACATGAATAACCAGCCCGGCTCCAATGAAGAAGGGTATCTCGCCGTACGCGATCTGCCAGTGGCGTTGGTACAGCACTGCAGAATTGAACCGGTGCTCTCCCCCCCCCTGGTAAAACTCGTCAATGCCCAAGTAGACAAGATCATCGCCGTTTCAAATGGTGTCAAAAAAGTCCTGCTTGATAACGGTGTTGACGAGAAATATTGCGTTACGGTCAATAATGCCATCGACATCCATCAGCACCTTCCTGACAGAATGACGATGCGCCAGTCATTGAATATTTCTGACGATACGTTTGTTTTTGGTAGCATAGGCTCATTGATTGCCCGTAAAGCGAATCACCACACACTTGAGGCATTAGCCAAATTCAACCAGAAGCACCCCAATGAAAAATGGAAGATGATCCTGGTTGGCGAAGGCCCGGAACGTTCTGCGCTTGAAGCGCAGGCCAAAAAACTTGGGATCGCCGAGCATTGTTTATTTACCGGTTTTCGCAATAATCCTTTTGATTATCTCTCAACGTTTGATGCCTTCGTACTGGCCTCAAGCAGTGAAGGGCTACCTCGCGTGGTACTTGAAGCCATGCTGCTAGGGATACCGGTAATCGGTTCAAACGTAACCGGCACTGCCGAATTAATTGACCATCAGCGCACTGGTTTGCTCTTTTCCTGGAGTGACAGCAAAACGCTGGCCGGACACCTTTCCCACGTTTGGCAAGATGCCGAACTACGCCAGACCCTGGCTAATAACGCGCATCAGCATGTTTGCAACCACTATGCCATTGAGCATTATGTCGCAGGTGTTGAGCATGTATTAGCCTCTATCTCCTCGAGACGGACAGACTATGTTTAAATTTCTGAATGCCCGCTATCGCCACATCACCGCGCGGCATAATATTCCTTATTCCTCGCTGGCTCCTTCGTCGAAAAGTGTACCAGTCACATCGGTGGTCATCCCCTGCACTGGTGCAGACTATGTTGAAGAAGCACTGTTATCCGCGACGTTCGCTGAACGTTACGCACCAGATCTTGAAGAAATTGTGATTGTCAGCGACCAGCCGGAAAACGTATTTGGCCAGTTACCGCCGAAGACCCGCGTGGTGACCCTGGAATTACCTCACCGTGAAGAAAATTATCGCTATAAACAAATTTACCTCAGCCGATTGGTGAAGCTTAATGCCCCTCTCCAGGCTCGGGGTGAAGGCATATTGATGATCGATTCAGATCTAAACCTACTTCAAATGCCGCGTTTTCAAGTCGATGAGGGCCACATTTACTCCAGCTTCCGTCAGGGAAAGATGATAGCCAAACTAGAGGGAGCTCCTGTCGATAACGTGCCGGCATATTATAAAGGCACTGTCCGTCCTTATATCGTCGATCACGTGAACGGTGCTTTTCTTGCGGCCACCCGTAAGACATGGCGTCGTATCTGTCCGTTATGGTTGACGCTTTTCCAGGATACCTGGGAACTCATGGACGACAGCCAACCGCCAACAGATCAACTGCCACTCGCGGCACTCCTTGATATGCTAGATCTGAAAACCATCAATTTAGGTGACTGGATGAACTGGCCGGTCTCGAAAAAAATCGGCGGACAGGAAGCATTAATTCCAAAAGAAGTGGTGGGGGCTCATGGTGGTTTTCCACTGTCAGAATGGCAAAAATATCTGATTTCTGCAGATAACAAGCTTCTGTTTAAAGGGCAAGATTACACGCGTAAAGTGCGTTATCTGACTGACGAAGAAAAGAAAAAACAGAAGTAGAATGAAGGGGCAAATCGGCCCCTTCTCTCTTTATTACTTATCCCAGCTCAAAATCACTTTCCCGGACTGGCCGGAACGCATCGCGTCGAAGCCTTTCTGGAAGTCATCAATGCCGAAGCGGTGGGTAATGATGGGGGAGAGATCCAGACCCGACTGGATCAGCGCCGCCATCTTGTACCAGGTCTCGAACATCTCACGGCCATAGATACCTTTGATGAACAAGCCTTTGAAGATGACTTTGGTCCAATCGATAGACATATCTGATGGCGGTATTCCCAGCATCGCAATACGCCCGCCGTGGTTCATGGTGTCGAGCATGGTGCGGAACGCTGGCGGTGCGCCAGACATTTCCAGGCCAACGTCGAACCCTTCGGTCATGCCCAGTTCCGCCATGACATCAGTCAGGCTTTCTTTGGACACGTTAACCGCGCGAGTCACGCCCATTTTACGTGCCAGATCCAGACGGAATTCATTCACGTCAGTAATCACGACGTTACGTGCGCCAACGTGTTTCGCGACGGCAGCAGCCATAATCCCGATTGGGCCTGCACCGGACACCAGCACGTCTTCACCGACCAGATCAAAAGAGAGTGCCGTGTGAACCGCATTACCGAACGGGTCAAAGATGGACGCCAGATCGTCAGAAATGTTATCCGGGATTTTGAAGGCGTTGAACGCCGGCAGCACCAGATATTCTGCGAAACAGCCCGGACGGTTTACCCCGACACCCGTGGTGTTGCGGCAAAGATGCGTGCGGCCCGCGCGACAATTACGGCAGTGGCCACAGGTGATGTGACCTTCACCGGAAACGCGATCGCCGATTTTAAAACCTTTCACTTCCTGGCCGATACCGACCACTTCACCCACATACTCATGACCCACAACCATCGGAACCGGAATGGTTTTCTGTGACCATTCATCCCAGTTATAGATGTGTACGTCGGTACCACAAATAGCGGTTTTGCGAATCTTAATCAGCAGGTCGTTATGACCGACTTCCGGCTCCGGAACGTCGGTCATCCAGATACCTTCTTCGGCCTTCAGTTTCGATAATGCTTTCATCTCACATCCTCAGGCAATCACGCCCAGTTGCTTACCGATGCGGGTAAACGCGTCCACCGCACGTTCAATTTGCTCAGGAGTATGCGCCGCAGACATCTGCGTGCGGATACGCGCCTGACCTTTTGGCACCACCGGGTAGAAGAAACCGGTGACGTAAATTCCCTCTTTTTGCAGCTCGCGGGCAAAGTCTTGCGCCACGGTCGCTTCACCCAGCATCACTGGGATAATGGCGTGATCGGCCCCGGCCAGGGTAAAGCCTGCTGCGGTCATTTTTTCACGGAACAAACGCGCGTTGGACCACAGGCGGTCACGCAGCTCGGCACCTGACTCCACCATTTCCAGCACTTTGATAGACGCGGAAACAATAGCCGGAGCCAGTGAGTTGGAAAACAGGTAAGGGCGGGAACGCTGACGCAGCCACTCAACCACCTCTTTACGCGCTGCGGTATAGCCGCCGGATGCGCCGCCGAGCGCTTTACCCAGCGTACCGGTGATAATGTCCACGCGGTCCAGCACGTCGCAGTATTCGTGCGAGCCACGACCGTTTTCGCCGACAAAGCCGACCGCATGGGAGTCGTCGACCATCACCAGTGCATCGTATTTGTCCGCCAGGTCGCAGACGCCTTTCAGGTTGGCAATCACACCATCCATCGAGAACACGCCGTCAGTCGCGATCAGCACGTGGCGAGCCCCGGCTTCGCGGGCTTCTTTCAGGCGCGCTTCCAGTTCCTGCATATCGTTATTGGCATAACGGAAGCGCTTCGCTTTACACAGACGCACGCCATCAATAATGGAAGCGTGGTTCAGCGCATCAGAAATAATGGCGTCTTCCGGGCCGAGCAGCGTTTCAAACAGGCCACCGTTGGCGTCAAAGCAGGAGGAGTACAGAATCGCATCTTCCATACCGAGGAAATCGGCCAATTTCTTTTCCAGAACCTTGTGGCTGTCCTGCGTTCCGCAGATGAAACGCACGGAGGCCATACCGAATCCGTGGCTGTCCATGCCAGATTTTGCCGCAGCAATCAGTTCAGGGTGATTTGCCAGGCCGAGATAGTTGTTCGCGCAGAAGTTGATGACATGGCTGCCATCGCCGACGGTAATGTCCGCCTGTTGGGCAGAGGTAATGATGCGTTCTTCTTTAAACAACCCTTCCGCACGGGCGGTTTCCAGGTCGCTGGTTAACTGTTTGTAAAAATCACCACGCATTGCAACTCTCCAGATTCGGCAAAATTTGGAACATATTACCCAATGCTATAGGTCTATACGAGATGACGCTGCGTCGGTGACGCATTTTTGTAGCATAAATCACGTGTATCCCTGCGGGTTGTCGGTGAATGTGAAGACTCTGCATAGTGATGGTATGATAAGAACCATTAGCGTCCGGGATAGTCCCGGTCACCCACATTCAAAGGTTATCGTTATGATCATCGTTACCGGCGGCGCAGGCTTAATCGGCAGCAACATTATTAAAGCCCTGAATGATAAAGGCATCACTGACATCCTGGTGGTGGACAATCTGAAAGACGGCACCAAATTCGTTAACCTGGTCGACCTGAACATCGCCGACTATATGGATAAAGAAGATTTCCTGATCCAGATTATGTCTGGCGAAGAGATGGGCGAAATCGAAGCCGTCTTCCATGAAGGTGCCTGCTCTTCCACCACTGAGTGGGACGGCAAGTACATGATGGATAACAACTATCAGTATTCCAAAGAGCTGCTGCACTACTGCCTGGAGCGCGAAATCCCGTTCCTGTACGCCTCTTCCGCAGCCACCTACGGCGGCCGCACTTCTGACTTTATCGAGTCCCGCGAATATGAAAAGCCGCTGAACGTTTACGGCTACTCCAAATTCCTGTTCGACGAATACGTGCGTCAGATCCTGCCAGAAGCGGAGTCTCCGGTTGTCGGTTTCCGTTACTTCAACGTTTACGGACCGCGCGAAGGTCACAAAGGCAGCATGGCGAGCGTGGCTTTCCACCTCAACACCCAGCTGAACAATGGCGAAAGCCCGAAACTGTTCGAAGGCAGCGACAACTTTAAGCGCGACTTCGTCTACGTCGGCGATGTTGCCGCGGTGAACCTGTGGTTCTGGGAAAACGGCGTGTCCGGCATTTTCAACCTCGGCACTGGCCGCGCGGAATCCTTCCAGGCTGTGGCAGATGCCGCGCTGGCGTATCACCAGAAAGGCAGCATCGAGTACATTCCGTTCCCGGAAAAACTCAAAGGCCGCTATCAGGCGTTTACCCAGGCAGACCTGACTAACCTGCGTGCTGCAGGCTACGATAAGCCGTTCAAAACCGTTGCCGAAGGCGTGACGGAATACATGCAATGGCTGAACCGCGACGCATAAGAAACGACGAATGAAAATACTGGTGGTTGGCCCGTCATGGGTGGGCGACATGATGATGTCGCAAAGTCTCTATCGCACGCTTAAGGCGCGCTATCCCCAGGCGGTCATTGATGTGATGGCACCCGCGTGGTGTCGTCCGCTTTTATCGCGTATGCCGGAAGTGAATGAAGCGATCCCAATGCCGCTCGGCCATGGCGCACTGGAAATTGGTGAACGCCGTCGGCTAGGACACAGTCTGCGTGAAAAACGTTACGATCGCGCTTATGTGCTGCCGAACTCGTTTAAATCTGCGCTGGTACCGTTCTTTGCGGGCATTTCGCAACGTACCGGCTGGCGTGGCGAAATGCGCTACGGTTTACTGAATGACGCTCGCGTCCTCGACAAAGCGGCCTGGCCGCTGATGGTCGAGCGCTATGTCGCGCTGGCGTATGACAAAGGTGTAATGCGATCTGCGAAAGATTTGCCGCAACCTTTGCTCTGGCCACAGCTCCAGGTCAGCGAAGGCGAAAAGCTGCAAGTCGCTGGTGCATTTTCGCTTTCCGCTGAACGCCAGATGATTGGGTTCTGCCCCGGTGCGGAATTTGGTCCGGCAAAACGCTGGCCGCACTATCACTATGCAGAACTGGCCAAACAGCTGATCGACGAAGGTTATCAGGTGGTGTTATTCGGCTCAGCCAAAGACCACGATGCCGGGAACGAGATCCTGGCGACGCTCAGCCAGGAACAGCAGGCCTGGTGCCGTAATCTGGCGGGTGAAACTCAGCTTGAACAGGCCGTGGTTCTGCTTGCCGCCTGTAAAGCGGTCGTCACCAATGATTCGGGTCTGATGCATGTCGCCGCAGCGCTCAATCGACCCCTGGTCGCGCTGTATGGCCCCAGCAGCCCGGATTTCACACCGCCGCTGTCGCACAAAGCCAAAGTTATCCGTCTGATTACCGGCTACCACAAAGTGCGGAAAGGCGACGGCGAAGAGGGCTATCATCAGAGCTTGATCGACATTACGCCAGACCGCGTGCTGGAAGAATTAAACCAGCTTCTGCTGGCCGAGGACGCATAACGGATGCGCGTATTGATCGTTAAAACGTCCTCAATGGGTGATGTGCTCCATACGTTGCCTGCGCTGACTGACGCCGTTCAGGCGATTCCAGGCATCCGTTTTGACTGGGTGGTTGAAGAAGGCTTCGCGCAAATCCCCACCTGGCACGCCGCGGTAGACAACGTTATCCCGGTGGCGATCCGCCGCTGGCGCAAAGCGTGGTTTTCAGCGCCGGTAAAAGCCGAACGCCTCGCGTTTCGCCAAAAGGTGCAGGCCGAAAAATATGACGCCATCATCGATGCCCAAGGGCTGGTGAAAAGCGCGGCGCTGGTTACACGCCTCGCACACGGTATCAAGCATGGTATGGACTGGCAAAGCGCCCGTGAACCGCTGGCGAGCCTGTTCTACAACCGTCGCCATCGCATCGAAAAAAAACAGCATGCGGTCGAGCGAACCCGTGAGCTGTTCGCGAAAAGCCTCGGCTATGCAAAGCCCGATGCGCAGGGTGATTATGCTATCGCGCAGCACTTTGTGAATTTACAGGAACATAATATTCATCCCTATGTCATATTCTTGCATGCCACAACAAGGGATGATAAACACTGGCCGGAATCGCACTGGCGCATGTTAGTGGAACGGATGCAAGAAAGCGGATTACAGATTAAACTGCCCTGGGGCGCAGAACATGAGCGGCAACGTGCCGAAAGGATCGCCGACGGTTTGAATAACGTTGAAGTATTGCCGAAATTGACACTGGCGGAGGTAGCGGCCAGGCTCGCTGGAGCACAAGCCATCGTTTCAGTCGATACCGGCTTAAGCCATTTAACCGCCGCACTGGATCGCCCTAATTTGACTCTGTTTGGCCCTACAGACCCGGGACTTATCGGGGGTTACGGCAAAAACCAACAACAATACGTAAGCCCTACGGGCAAGATGGGAGATATCTCGGCAGATGCGATTTTTAACGCTTTACAGGGCAACCTGCAACGCGCTGACAGGGAAACATAAGCCATGAGCTATGTGCTTCTTTTTATCTTATTTCTCCCGATAAAATTGTTGGGGAAACTGTTTCGTAAAGAGACAGGAAAAAACCTTGTCATTCAGACAGCTAAAATTGGCGACTTTGTTAACGCCACACCGCTTCTCTGCCATTTGCAAAAAAGCGATGTTCTCATTAGCAAAGCCGTTGAACCACTGGCCAGGCTCGATGACACCATCGAGACGATTCATCTTATAGGCAAAAAGAAGCGTAACCTGCTCGCCAAATTTCAGTTCGCTTTGCAGATAATGAACCGCTATGACAATGTCTATCTGTTGCAGCCCAACAGTACCAACCTGTTTTTTGCTGCTGCCTGCAATGCAAAGAACAAGCAGTTTCTGAGTATTTATACTCGTCGTTGGTATCACAGTCTTTTCTATATGGCGGCTGACGGCGTTGTCAATCACGGTAAACGCACACTATCAGTAAATAATTACCTGCAACTGGCAGACCGCAACCTATGTTGGGAAGATGCGCCAAAACATGCAACTCACCCTCTTCATAAACCAAAGTCCTGGCCCGATTGCCTGGATAAGCCCGATGTCATTCGAATTGGCTTAAGCATTTCTGCGGGTAACAAAGCCAAAACCGTTCCTCCCGAAACCTGGGAACGCATTTTCGACACCCTTGCCGACTTGCCCTGCGAGTACTACATCTTCGGTACCGAGAGTGAACAGTCGTGGTTAGACGAGTTGTACCGTACCGTCGGGGAGCGCGCCAATATCACCAGCCTGTTAGGCACGTTACCACTGGAAGAGGTGCCGTGGGCGATTTCGCGCATGGACTGCTATATCGCGTCTGATTCAGGAAATGTCTATATCGCCGATGCCGTTAACGTCCCTGTTGTCCTTTTGTTTGGGCCTTGCTGCTATCATGAACAGCGTCCATTGGGGAAAACTCTGCTCATCGGCAGTGAAGAGAACATCAGTTCCTACGTGTTTGAAACTCGGTATTATTTTGACAAGTCGAGAGAAGAGTTGTTTGCTACCACAGAAAAAGACTGTGAAAAACTTCATCACTTTGTTGCCTCAAAATATCAAACCATGGAAAAAAATATTTAGGGTAATTATGGGCACTCTGACTAAACAGGTTTATCGCTATTCTCATCACCGAAATATGCGGCATAATGAAAATCTCTGGCCCTATGTCAAAATCACTCGTAGCAAATTTGGTGATATCATTGAGTTGTTCTATAAAAAAAGAAAAGTTGAACTCGTTGACTTATCATCGCTTGCTAACGCTTTTTCCGGCAGTATATTGCTAACAGCAACCGGTCCGTCGGTAAAAGAAACAGATTTTACCCAGAGGCCAGATGATACAATGTCTGCTGGGGTAAATGGAGCATGGCATCTTCAATCCCAGCTCAATTTTAATTTCTATTTTATTGTCGACATGACATTCATCGATCATCACAAATCGATACTGAAAGAAATTTGCGCCTCAGAAAACATTGTTCTTTTCACTACGGTCATGGGAATAGTCAAAATAGTTGAATTACTCGATAAGCAGAAAATAAGCTGTCAACTTGCTATAATCGAGGATATTTGCTATCAGACTTATAAACCATCTTTAAAGCCCGTTGATATTAAAAACAACTGTTCAGATCACTCTAAAATCACGTTCTCAAAATCTCACCCCGATATAGCGTTTAGTAATGACATCCGTAAAGGCGTTTTTGATGCTGGCACAGTTATTTATTGGGCATTACAGACCATTGGTTTTATGGGGTTTGACAAAATATATATAGCGGGCTTAGATCTCAATAACTTTTCTCGCCCTCGATTTTATGAAGATATCGAAAACATGCGACCATCCTATTTGCAAAACAAACTTGATGAGAAGGTTTTTCCTGCCCTTCAGTTAGCAAGTGAAGTGCTGGGAAGGAAAAACGTCAGTGTAATTAATCTATCACCACAAAGCTCCGTTCCAGAAAGCACATTTAAAATACAGGGTTTTTGATAATGTCATTCTTTAAATGGAAAACAACTTACTTATCTTTTTTCATCGCTTTCATTTTGATGAGCACGATTTTCTGTGGTGTTTCACGTGTTAACCTTTTATTTCACGTTGCTTCAACATTATTCCTTCTCACCTTAGTTTTCTCGGCACAGGCACGGCAAGATTTCTGGCAGGATAAAAGTTACCTGCTTTCCCTGGCGATAGTCGCCGCTTTTGCTATCTACTATTCATTATCTAATTTGTGGTCAACGTCATCTCACCTGGATTCTTCGCTGACACATTCTTTTTATTTGCTGGTCCTAATGGCTCTTTACCGCCGGGCAGAACTTGCTGGCTATAAAAAATATGTCATCACGGCGGCATGGTTAGGTATTATATTACTGACTATTTTTACCCTTATTTATGTTGATAAATCCAGCATCCTTCACTCTCGGCTTAAAAATGGATTCCCATGGGCACCAGATAATGTCATTGACTTGGGGGGGTACATGGCTTTAGGCATTATCTTTAGCACATTATTGATGCGCGAATTTAAGTCATTTTGGTTTTTGGTCCCTATACCATTCTTGCTTCTTTGTCTGGTATTGACACAAAGTCGCGGGCCGCTAATGGCATTGTTAGTTGCAAGCATCGCAGTGTTTGTTTTACAACCAAAGTGGCATTTTAAACAATTAGCGGCGATCTGTTTATTAATTATCTCTGCCATTATTGCGCTATACGCCAGTGGATTCCTGGATACATTTATCAATCGTATCGACGCCTCCTACGAACAAAGTTTTGTCCGCTTTGGGATCTGGCAGCAGGCCTATAATGTCGCTATGCAACACCCTATCTTTGGCTGGGGGTTTAATAAAGAATTAGCATTCGTCAATAGCATTGGGCAGCATGTTACGACGACGCACAGCTTATATTTTGGGGCCTTGCTTAAGGGTGGCTTTGTTGGTTTTGCATTATTTATTTCTGTCATTGGGCTTGGCTTGTGGCGTTGTAAAGTGCATTTTGCAATGAACCAAAAAGCTGAAGTAGCTATTTTGCTATTTTCACTGGTTTTCTATTCAACACAGGGCATGTTTGTCATAAGCAACCCTAGAGAATATTGGGTTCTTTTCTGGCTACCCCTCACTATTGTAATGAGCACGCCTGTATATATGCTTAAAAAATAGTGCAGCAAAACGCCGGTCACCCGGCGTTTTTTTTCATCTGATAAAACTCCGCCAGCGTCATACCCTGCGTTCTATCTGCAAGCCACGTGAACAATTTTTCCAGATCACGATAAAGCTCTTCAATTGCCGCATCATCTTTAAACGTTGGGCTACCACCGGGCATAAATTCGGAAGAGTGCAGCATAAATTCCACGTAGTCCTTTCCTTGGGCTAAACATTTTTCTGCCACGTTAATCATCTCGTCAGCATTCCCGCCCGCTGGACGCAGCCAGTTGACGGAAGGAGAGCGATATTTTCCCCGTAGGCTATCGTAACGTTGCTTGACGCTATTCAACCATCCTGGATGCTTGTATTGAATACTCATTGGCACTTCCAGTAGCGAGCTGTTACCCGCCTGGTGTATGGCATTCTCATCCATAAAGTAGGCATGATCTGGGAAGTGTTGGTAATCCGTTCCGCCTTTTCCCTGCGGTGCGCCTTTGGCATTGCGCCAGTTCACTCGCGGTGTGACGGAGCAATCAACCTGGTAACCTAGCTCAATCAGCAATTTTGCATACCGACTATCGAATGCCCAACGCCCGGCTCGGTGGCTGAGCATTTTAGTCTGAAACGTCTCTTCCAGAAGTTGCGTCATAAAGAGCACCTTCTCGCGCAAAATATCATCTGGGAACTCAATCAGATAGGGCTGCCAGCGCCAGTCGTCCCCTGTCAGGTCATGCTCTGGCGGACTGTTCCAGGCATGAAGATGCATACCAACCTCTCCCTGACCACGGGCAATGACGTCTTTAGCAAACGCTATGAAGACCGGATCAATGGCCATCTCGTAGTTGGTTAACCAGACGGGCTTAAAACCATAATTCTCACACAGCGACTGAAAGCGCGGCAAGAATCGGGCATTCACCGTGTTAATTTCCCGATGGTTTTGCCAAAGGTTATCGCCTTCAGTATCGATAGTGATGATAAATGCAGGTTTCGTCATGGTGATCCCATATGTCAGAGAGGGTTGGCGCTATGTTACGCACTCTCAACTCATGGAGTAAACAGTTGCCAGGAAAAAGCTGACATTGTGGAGAAATGATGCAAGTCCGCACCATGTCTATTAGAATTGCAGGCAATATGACCCTAGTAAGAAGATGATGAATAATTCACTAAACGCGCCTGGTTTACGCATTCTCTTAATTAAATTACGCCATCATGGCGATATGCTTCTGACAACACCGGTGATCAACTCTCTGCATCAACGTTGGCCGGACTCGCAGATCGACGTCCTGCTGTATGAAGAAACACGAGATATGCTAGCCGCGCACCCGAATGTTCATCACGTCTATGGGATCGACCGACAATGGAAAAAATTGGGCACTCGCCGGCACCTGGAAAAAGAGTGGCAACTTCTGAAAACCCTGCGAGCACAAGATTATCACTTGGTCATTAACCTTGCTGACCAGTGGCGCAGTGCCTTCATCACCCGTTTTACCGGCGCACCCGTACGCATTGGTTTCGACTTCAATAAACGACGTGGCCTGTTCTGGCGTAAATGCCACACTGAACTGGCTTCAGTTAGCTCGCACCCGCAAATGCACACCGTGGAGCAAAATCTCTCCATACTCGCCCCACTTGGCATTCCAGCAGTGACCTCCGTCTCAATGAGTTATCGTCCTGAAGACTGGCAAACGGTCTCAGCCAAACTGGCTGAGAAGTCGGTAACAGAACGTTTTATCGTTGTGCAACCAACGTCCCGGTGGTTCTTCAAGTGTTGGGACGAAGGGAAAATGGCCCAAACCATCAGCGAGTTACAACATGATGGGCATACGCTCGTTCTAACGTCAGGGCCGGATAAAAAAGAGCGGGCGATGGTAGATGCGATCCTCGCTCAATGCCCGCAAGAACGTATCGTCTCGCTTGCCGGAGAGTTGACGTTGCGTCAGCTTGGAGCACTCATCGATCATGCTGCGTTATTTATCGGGGTCGATTCCGTTCCTATGCATATGGCGGCGGCATCACAAACACCTTGCATTGCCCTTTTTGGTCCATCAAAACTCACCTTCTGGAGCCCGTGGCAGGTTAACGGAGAGGTGATTTGGGCTGGTGATTACGGCCCGCTTCCGGACCCTGATGCGGTGGATACCGCTACCAAAGAACGCTATCTCAATGCAATTCCGGTAGAACGCGTCGTCACCGCAGCGAGGAATTGCCTGTCATGAAGAAACACCGTCTGGCGATTGTTCGCCAAAAATATCGCCCCGATGGCGGAGCCGAGCGCTTCGTTTCACGCGCACTCACTGCGCTAAGCAGTCAGGACCTTGAGCTCAATGTCATCACCCGTCAGTGGCAGGGAGAGAAGCAGGACGACTGGAATATTCATATTTGCAACCCGCAGAAATGGGGCCGAATAAGCCGTGAGCGCGGTTTCGCTCATGCCGCACGCCAACTATGGCAAGCTGAACAATTTGACATCGTGCAGAGCCACGAACGGATCCCAGGCTGCGACATCTATCGCGCCGGCGATGGTGTGCACCGCCGTTGGTTACTTCAACGCCAGCGAATTTTACCGAATTGGCGTGGTCAATTACTCATGATCGATCGCTACCATCGCTATGTTATGGGCGCTGAGAAGGCGATGTATCAGGCCAAAGAGCTAAAAGCCGTCATCTGTAATGCGGAAATGGTTAAGAATGAAATCATTGAAGATTTCGGTGTCGACGCAAAAAAAATACATGTGATTTATAATTCCATTGATTCCAGCCGCTTCGTTCCAGCACAAAGTGTGCAAAAATTGGCACTGCGTGAAAAACTGGGCATCCCTGGTGAGGCCGTCGTGCTCTGTTTTGTCGGATCGGGATTCGAACGCAAAGGGTTAGCTGCGGCCATCAAAGCGATTGCAGATACCGATCGTTATCTGCTTGTTATTGGCCAGGATAAAGCGGAAAAGCACTATAAGGCATTGGCGCAAACGGAAGGATGCAGTGACCGAGTGCGTTTTTGCGGAATGCAAAAAGAAACGTTGCCATTTTATCAGGCGGCAGACGGGCTTTTGTTGCCAACCTTGTATGACCCGTTTCCAAATGTCATTCTGGAATCGATGGCCTGTGGACTTCCCGTTATCACGTCGGACACCTGCGGTGGTTCTGAATTTATTGAGCAAGGATTGAACGGTTTTGTCTGCGATGCTCTCGACATCTCACGCCTGAAAGAGGCTGTGATGACAATACCTTCACTGGAATACGATAACAAAATGGGCATGGCTGCTCGCCATAAAGTCATGGATGCAACACCGGAGCGGCTTTCAAAGCAGCTCATTACGCTTTATCAAACTTTATTGGATTAATGATGCGCATCCTCATGATTATTGATGGTTTACCTGGCGGGGGCGCCGAAAAAACAGTGCTCACGCTATCGCGTGGGCTCATAAAAATGGGCCATCAGGTATCACTTTTTTCCTTGCGTAAAGTGTGTGACTACACCATTCCGGAAGGCATTGATTATCAGGTTGTGCAGGATCACAGTAAAAAACCATGGCGAAAGCTGACAGAGCTTTGCCGCCGCGCTCGCCTCCTGGACGACGCTATCAATAAAGCGCAGGAGAAGGGTAAATTCGATATCGTCTTCTCCCATCTGCATAAAACAGACAGGATCGTGGCACACACGCGAGCCCTCGACCGTAACCGGGTTTGGTATTGCGTACACGGAATGTTTTCTTTCTCCTATCTCCGCAATCGCCATGGGCTGTCACGCTGGTTTAAACGCGCAAAAATCCGTCATGTTTATGAGAACAGCCAAGTCGTCGCGGTCTCCAACGCGGTACTTCATGATCTGACCGAAAACTTGGGTATCCATCTTAAACGTGAAGCTGTTATCCATAATCCGTTCGATATCGACAGTATCGAGAAGCTGGCCGCCGAGCCCTTCGAATTACGGGGCCATGATTATATTATTCATGTCGGCCGTTTCCATGAACATAAACGCCACGACCGCCTGTTGCGCGCGTTTGCTAAAAGCAGTATCCCCGTTCAGTTAGTCATGATGGGCAACGGTCATCAGAAACAAATCGACCAGTTGAAAGCCCTGGCAGCCGAGCTCGGTATTGCAGACAGAGTGCAATTTCGCTCCTTCGTGCCCAACCCTTACCCGTGGATCAAAAACGCCAGACAATTGGTACTCAGCTCAGATTGCGAAGGATTTGGTAACGTACTGGTAGAAGCGCTGCTTTGCCATACACCTGCGGTCAGCACGCGTTGCCCGGGTGGCCCGTCGGAAATTCTGACCAATGAGCTGGCACGCGGACTGAGTGAAATGACCGATGATGGTCTGGCAAATACGATGCTTGATATCTGGCATAATCCGCCAGTCATCGATCCTACGACCATTTCGGCCTATGGCATTGAAGCTATCTGCCAGCAATATATCGCGCTTGCGGCCCCCAAACAGTAATCAGGTATTTTATGCAACACCCGACTTCTCCACTGCTTAGCGTGGTTGTCGCTCTCTATAACGGCGACAAATTTTTAGACCAGTTTTTCTCCTGCCTCGTCGCACAAAATATCGAGAGCATGGAAGTGATCATCGTCAACGATGGCTCCACCGACAACTCGATGAAGATTGTCGAAACCTGGCGTGAAAAACTGCCAAATATGCGGGTGATCGACCAGGAAAACGGCGGAGTCTCCACCGCGCGTAACACTGGGCTGGCTGTGGCAACCGGACAATACCTCTCCTTCCCGGATATTGATGATTTCTTCAAACCCGGCATGTACCAGCGTTTGCTGGATATGGCGCTGGCGAACAATCTCGATGTCGTGACCTGCAACGGCCAGTACGTCTGGGAAAATGATAAAAAGCCGTCTCGCCCTATTTTTCCAGCAGACAAGCTGCAATCCACTGGCGTGTTAAGCGGTCCGACCTGGCTTAAGCAGGCGCTGGACTCACGGAAATTCCTGCACGTCACATGGCTAAACCTGTATCGCCATGATTTTATCCGTCAGCACAATTTCCATTTTGAACCCGGACTGCGCCATCAGGATATCCCGTGGACCACCGAAGTCTTGCTGGCGGCAGAACGCGTGCAGTACACCAGCGAACAGTTTTATGATTACTATATTCACTCAGCCTCCGTGTCGCATATGCCCGACAATGACGACACGCTGATTCGCTCTGCGCGACATTACATGAAAATCCTCGAAATGCTGGATGCAATTAATCAGCGTTATCCTGAACAGGTAAAAGACATCGCAGCCTGCCACTGGCAAATAGCGAAGGAAGGTCTTGGGATCATTCATACATTCGACAACATGAAAGACCCGCGTAAAAAGTCGATGATCGTACGAGAATTCTTTGATCGTGGAATATGGAAACTCATCTGGAAAAGCGCAAGAAGCCCTCGTCTCCGCTGGCGTTTAGGCCGTCGTTACTTCCGTTTGAAACGTTATCTGACCGATTGAACGTCCAGAACCCCAAAGGGATAGCTTTAAGCACGCTAAATGCTTAGAATTTGCCCGCCGAAGTATAAAAACGGATAAATCGCTTGGAATTTCTGTATACCATTTTGCTCTACCTGATTCAGCCACTGGTCTGGCTGCGGTTATTGTTGCGCAGCCGAAAGGCGCCCGCGTACCGTAAACGCTGGGCTGAACGCTATGGCTTTTGCAAAAATAAGGTATTGCCTGATGGCATACTGCTGCACTCCGTCTCCGTAGGCGAGACGCTGGCCGCCATTCCTCTTGTGCGTGCGCTGCGCCATCGTTACCCTTCATTGCCGATAACTGTCACAACCATGACTCCGACCGGTTCTGAACGAGCAATGTCCGCCTTCGGCAAAGATGTGCAGCACGTCTATCTACCGTACGATTTACCCGGCGCGATGAACCGCTTCTTCAACACCACCCGTCCGAAGCTGGTTATCGTGATGGAAACCGAGCTGTGGCCGAACATGGTTGCCGCGCTGCATAAGCGCAAAATCCCGTTGGTCATTGCCAACGCACGCCTGTCTGAACGCTCAGCCAAAGGTTACGGCAAGCTTGGCAAATTCATGCGCAAACTGCTGAGCCGCATCACCCTGATTGCTGCACAGAACGAAGAGGACGGTAACCGCTTCCTCGCGTTGGGCCTCAAACGCAATCAGCTCACGATTACCGGCAGCCTCAAATTTGATATCTCCGTGACGCCAGAACTGGCGGCACGCGCGGTGACGTTACGTCGCCAGTGGGCACCGCGTCGTCAGGTGTGGATCGCAACCAGCACCCATGACGGCGAAGAAAAAATCATCCTCGACGCACATAAAAAGCTGCTGGAAACCTTCCCGGATCTGCTGCTGATTCTGGTGCCACGCCATCCTGAACGCTTTGCTGACGCCCGTGAACTGGTGCAGAAAGCGGGCATGCCATTCACTTTGCGCAGCACGGGTGAAATCCCTTCCGCGACGACTCAGGTGGTCATTGGCGACACCATGGGTGAGCTAATGCTGCTGTACGGAATTGCTGATCTGGCCTTTGTCGGCGGTAGTCTCGTCGAACGTGGTGGCCATAACCCGCTGGAACCAGCCGCACATGCGATTCCGGTATTGATGGGCCCGCATACCTTCAATTTCAAAGATATCTGCGCCAAGCTGCAGCAGGATGATGGCCTCATCACGGTTACCGATATGAACACTTTGGTGAAAGAAGTCTCTACACTGCTCACTGATGAAGATTACCGCCTCTGGTATGGCCGCCATGCCGTCGAAGTGCTCCATCAGAACCAGGGTGCGCTTGCCCGTCTGCTACAGTTATTGCAACCTTATCTGCCTCAGCGGAGCCACTAATGCCAACTCGCCTGTCGGTGGTGATGATCGCCAAAAACGCTGCCGATCTGCTGCCGGATTGCCTGGCATCGCTGCACTGGGCTGACGAGATTGTTCTGCTGGACTCCGGTAGCGACGATAACACCGTTGAACTGGCGAGAAGTCTTGGCGTGCAGGTTTATGTGAACAGTAACTGGCAAGGGTATGGCATTCAGCGTCAGCGCGCGCAAGCGCTCGCCACCGGCGATTATGTGTTAATGATCGACACCGACGAACGTGTCACGCCTGAGCTCGAAAAATCCCTCCGCGACGCCCTTGCGGCCCCGGAACCGGGTGCCGTTTACAGTATCGCCCGCCGTAACTATTTTCTCGGGCGCTTTATGCGTCACAGCGGCTGGTATCCGGACAGGGTTCTGCGTCTTTACGAACGCGAACGCTGGCAGTACAACGATAATCAAGTGCATGAATCCCTCGACAGTCGCGGTGCGAAAGTCGTTGAGCTGCAGGGCGACCTGAAACACCTCACATGCCGTGATTTTGCTGAGTTCCAGCGTAAACAGCTGGCTTATGCCACGGCTTGGGCGCAGGAACGTCATCAGAAAGGCAAGAGAACTTCACTGGCAGGCATCTTTGGTCACACGTTGGGCGCGTTAATCAAAACGCTTATCCTGCGTGGTGGCGTTCTGGATGGCGCGCAGGGCTGGCTGCTGTCGGTCGTGAACGCGCAGTATACGTTTAACAAGTACACCGAGCTGTGGGCGCTGAACCGCGGCTTTAGCAAAAAGGCGTGAGTCATGAGCACAAAAGCCATCTATCCAGGCACGTTTGATCCCATCACCAACGGTCATCTCGACATCGTTACCCGCGCCAGCTGCATGTTCGATAAAGTGCTATTGGCCATCGCGTCCAGCCCGAGCAAAAAACCCATGTTTGACCTGGATGAACGCGTCGCGCTGGCCACACAAGCGACGTCGCATCTGACGAATGTGGAAGTGGTCGGGTTCAGCGACCTGATGGCAAACTTCGCCCGCGCGCAGCAGGCCAATATCTTGATTCGTGGTTTACGGGCGGTGGCGGATTTCGAATATGAAATGCAACTGGCGCATATGAATCGCCATCTGATGCCGGAGCTTGAGAGCGTATTCCTGATGCCATCGAAAGAGTGGTCGTTTATTTCCTCTTCACTGGTGAAAGAAGTGGCGCGCCACGATGGCGACGTCGCCCACTTCCTGCCGCCTGCTGTTCACCAGGCGCTAATGGACAAGCTGAAATAATCACTTCTGGCAGTGGCGGCAGTAAAATGTTGCCCGCTGCGCATGTTTCGTCGCGATAATCGGCGAACCACAAACCCGACAAGATTCGTCCTTCCGACCGTAGACCTGCAATTCCTGCGCAAAATAGCCCGGTTTGCCGTCGCTTTGCAGGAAGTCCTTCAACGTCGTCCCGCCCTGTTCAATAGAACGCAGCAGCACCGCCTTGATGACACGCACCAATAGCGCGCACTCCTCCGCCGAAAGCGAAGATGCGAGCCTGTCAGGGTGAATGCCCGCAGCAAACAGCGACTCGCTGGCATAGATGTTCCCCACCCCGACCACCAACTTATTATCCATCAACCACGGTTTGATCGGCGTTTTCTTTTTCGCACACTTCTCGCGGAAGTAATCGGCGTTAAAGACCTCGCTCAGCGGTTCCGGGCCGAGATGCGCCAACACGCTGTGGCCTTCCAGTTCTTTAGTCCACAACCATGCGCCAAATCGGCGAGGATCGGTGTACCGCAGTACTTTACCGTTACTCATCACCAGGTCCACATGATCGTGTTTCTCTGGTGGGCGTTCTTCGGAGAGGATTCGCAAACTTCCGGACATTCCGAGGTGAATGATTATCCAGCCGTCAGGCAGCTCAAGCAGCAGGTATTTGGCGCGACGCTGAACGCTGAGCACGGGCTTATCGCTGAGGCTATGAATTTCCGCAGACACGGGCCAGCGCAGTCGGCCATTGCGAACAATCGCGTGCAGGATGGTCTCACCGACCAGATGCGGCTCTATACCGCGACGGCTGGTCTCGACCTCTGGTAATTCAGGCATGACGTCTCCAAAGATAATGCGGGATACGTTCTATTATGGGGATGAGCAGAAAACAAAAAACCCCGCCGAGGCGGGGTTTTTCTTAAAGAAAACTAAAATTATTTGATTTTAGCTTCTTTGTACAGAACGTGCTGACGGACAACTGGATCGAACTTTTTCAGTTCCAGTTTTTCCGGCTTAGTACGCTTGTTCTTCGTGGTGGTATAGAAGTGACCAGTACCAGCAGAAGAAACCAGCTTGATTTTCTCACGAATACCTTTAGCCATGATTTAATTCCTCTTAGTACTTAGTACTTTTCGCCACGGGCACGCAGTTCGGACAGAACTGTATCGATGCCTTTCTTGTCAATTACACGCATACCTTTAGCAGATACACGCAGGGTGACAAAGCGCTTCTCGCTCTCAACCCAGAAACGGTGAGAGTGCAGGTTCGGCAGGAAACGGCGCTTAGTCGCGTTCAGTGCGTGGGAACGGTTGTTACCGGTCACCGGACGCTTGCCAGTTACTTGGCAGACTCGGGACATGTCTATTCTCCAAAAATCAAATTAGCTCGAGCTTCGTATAGGGTATTGGCGCCTCGTCAGGCTGCTACAGCCCGGTCTGACGGTTCTAAGTGAACTCGTATAGCCAGGCCCAAATGCCAAACCCGAGATTCTCAAAGGTGGCGTAGTATACGCTGACTCCGCGGTGTGCTCAAGTCCCGAACAGACAAAGATCCCGGTGGATCGCTAAATCCATCCGTGTTCAGCAAAAGAAATTATCTCTCCTTTGCCGACAATCAAGTGATCGAGGACGCTTATCTCCATGAAGTGGCAGCACTTTATCACTCTTTCGGTGATGATTCTATCCGCTTTACTGGGCTGAGCACTGCCTGAAGGATGATTATGCGCGAGTATCAGCGCCGCCGCATTGACTTTAATGGCTTCGCGGACTATCTCACGAGGGTGCACTTCGACATGACTCAACGTGCCGCTGAACATCCGGCTGTGCTTTAACACCCTGTTTTGACTGTCTAAGAAGATCACCATGAAGATCTCGCGCTCTTCTTTCGCCAGCTGACTTTGCAGAAACTCACGCGTGGCATGAGGGCTGCTCAGCGGGTCTTCCTGCATCATCAACTGAAGATTAAAAAAGCGCCGTGCCAGTTCGGCAATACCTTTAAGTTGGGCATATTTGGCGATGCCAATACCGTCCATCCTGAGAAGTTCAGACTCAGGCGCTAGCAGCAAGCCATGCAGTGAACCAAAGTGTTTCAGCAAATACGTGGCGAAAGAAAGCACGTCGCGCCGCTGCGTGCCCGTTCTTAAAAACAGGGCCAGCAGTTCAACGTCACTGAGTGCTTCAATCCCATCGATTTGCATTTTTTCACGCGGCAAAATCATTTCAATGTCGTCCATACGCCCGCTCCTTTTGACGACGGTTATCTTGCCATACGCCTCATCCTGCGCACGACGGTGGATTGCCGCACTTGCGTAACGCCTCGCAAAGTGGATTTTCCTTTGCAGCACGACAACGGAGGGATTGTGATAAAATGAGCGCATTCCGATGTCTTCCACAGGAAAGAATCATGATCAGCCTGGCCGGTAAAAAAATCGTTCTTGGCGTCAGCGGAGGTATCGCTGCTTACAAAACGCCAGAACTGGTGCGCCGCTTGCGCGAACGTGGCGCAGAAGTCCGCGTCGCGATGACAGATGCTGCGAAAGCCTTCATTACGCCATTGAGCCTTCAAGCGGTTTCCGGTTTCCCGGTGTCCGACAGCCTGCTGGATCCTGCTGCCGAAGCGGCGATGGGCCATATCGAGCTCGGGAAATGGGCCGACCTGGTGATTTTGGCCCCGGCCACCGCCGACCTTATCGCCCGCGTTGCCGCAGGAATGGCCAATGATCTGGTCACCACCATTTGCCTCGCCACGGCGGCCCCAGTCGCCGTCGTACCAGCGATGAATCAGCAGATGTACCGCGCGGCAGCGACCCAACATAATCTGGACACACTCGCTTCCCGTGGCCTGCTGCTCTGGGGCCCGGATAGCGGCAGCCAAGCCTGTGGCGATATTGGTCCTGGCCGCATGTTGGATCCGCTGGTGATTGTCGAAATGGCAGCAACGCATTTTTCGCCTGTCAAAGACCTGCAACATCTCAATATCATGATTACCGCAGGCCCTACCCGCGAACCGTTAGATCCGGTGCGTTACATCACCAACCACAGTTCCGGTAAAATGGGCTTCGCGATTGCCGCGGCGGCAGCACAGCGTGGTGCGAACGTCACACTGGTCAGTGGCCCTGTTTCAATGGCTACGCCACCATTCATTCAGCGCATCGATGTAACGACAGCGCTGGAAATGGAAGCAGCGGTCCAGAAAAATGCGCAAACTCAGCACATTTTCATTGGCTGCGCAGCGGTTGCTGACTATCGTGCAGCGGCCATTTCGGACGAGAAGATTAAAAAGCAAGGCGATGAATTAACGATAAAAATGGTTAAAAATCCGGATATCGTTGCAGGTGTCGCCGCGCTGACGACCTCTCGTCCTTATGTCGTAGGGTTTGCCGCAGAAACAAATAATGTGGAAGAATATGCGCAGCAAAAGCGAGCCCGCAAGAACCTTGATCTGATCTGCGCGAACGATGTATCACAACAGAATCAAGGGTTTAATAGCGACAACAACGCATTACACCTTTTCTGGCAGGATGGAGACAAAGTCCTACCGCTTGCGCGAAAGGAACTCCTGGGCCAACTACTACTGGACGAGATCGTTACCCGTTATGATGAAAAAAATCGACGTTAAGATTATGGACCCGCGTGTTGGCGAGCAATTCCCGCTGCCAACATATGCCACCTCCGGATCTGCCGGACTTGACCTGCGAGCCTGTCTTGATGAAGCCGTAGAACTGGCCCCTGGCGCAACCATGCTGCTGCCAACTGGCCTGGCTATTCATATCGCGGATTCTTCCCTGGCAGCCGTTATCCTGCCGCGTTCCGGTCTCGGCCATAAGCACGGTGTCGTGCTGGGTAATCTGGTTGGCCTTATCGATTCAGATTATCAGGGCCAGCTGATGGTTTCCGTCTGGAACCGTGGTCAGCAGAGCTTTACCATCGAGCCGGGTGAGCGTATTGCCCAGATGGTGTTTGTCCCTGTCGTTCAGGCAGAGTTCAACCTGGTGGAAGAGTTTGACGCCACCGATCGTGGCGAAGGCGGCTTCGGCCATTCAGGACGCAAATAAGCCGTCCTGAAGCAGCATCCTGCAGCGAAAAAATGCAATAACATCACCGCAAGCGCTTGTTTGCGGTCGTTGTGTGGATGTCCGCCTGACGAGTGTTTATTTTCAGGGGTATTTGAAAACATGGCAGAAAAACAAACCGCGAAACGGAATCGTCGCGAAGAAATACTTCAATCTCTGGCGCTTATGCTTGAATCCAGCGATGGTAGTCAACGTATTACTACCGCAAAGCTGGCCGCCTCAGTGGGCGTTTCCGAAGCGGCGTTGTATCGCCATTTCCCAAGCAAAACCCGGATGTTCGACAGCCTGATCGAGTTTATCGAAGACAGCCTGATCACCCGTATCAATTTGATTTTGAAAGATGAAAAAGACACCAACGCACGTTTGCGCCTGATAGTGTTACTGATCCTCGGTTTCGGTGAGCGTAATCCTGGCCTGACACGCATTCTGACCGGTCACGCCCTGATGTTTGAGCAGGACAGACTTCAGGGTCGCATCAATCAGCTGTTCGAGCGCATTGAAGCTCAACTGCGTCAGGTATTACGCGAAAAGAAAATGCGCGAAGGCGAAGGCTACGTTAACGATGAAACGCTGCTGGCTGGCCAGATTCTGGCGTTCTGTGAAGGGATGCTTTCCCGCTTTGTGCGCAGTGAATTCAAATACTGCCCAACAGAAGATTTTGATGCCCGCTGGCCGCTGGTTGCGGCGCAACTCCAGTAAAAAAACCGGGCACGATGCCCGGTTTCTTTTTTATACACCAAACTCTTCGCGATATGCGCGCACTGCCGCCAGATGGTCAGCCATTTCAGGCTTTTCCTCCAGGTAAGCAATCAAGTCTTTCAGGGTGATGATAGAAATCACCTGACAGCCATAGTCGCGCTCCACTTCCTGAATCGCTGAGATTTCACCGCGCCCGCGCTCCTGGCGGTTTAACGAAATCAGCACTCCCGCAAGCGTTGCACCATTAGCCTGGATGATTTCCATCGACTCACGGATAGCCGTTCCAGCGGTGATCACATCGTCAACCAGCATGATTCGGCCTTCGAGTGGACTGCCCACCAGATTGCCGCCTTCGCCGTGGGTTTTAGCTTCTTTGCGGTTGAAGCAGTACGGCACATCACGATCGTGATGTTCAGCCAGTGCAACTGCGGCGGTCGTGGCAATCGGAATACCTTTGTAGGCAGGACCAAACAGCAGGTCGAAATCGATGCCAGAATCCATTAGCGCTTCAGCGTAAAAACGGCCTAACAGCGCCAAATCGCGCCCGGTATTAAACAGCCCGGCGTTAAAGAAATAGGGGCTTTTCCGCCCGGATTTCAGCGTGAATTCGCCGAACTTCAGTACCTGCTTGTTAAGCGCAAATTCAATAAACTGGCGCTGATACGGTTTCATGGATTCGCTCCTCATCCTGTTTTCTACAGACAAAAAAAGGGCGACTCATCAGTCGCCCTCTTATTAATGTTCTAACGCCGCTTTCTGCGTCGTGACAATGGATTCGATTCCCCCTCGGGCTAAAGCCAACAAGGTAAGAAGTTCCTCATGGGTGAACGGTTCGCCTTCTGCCGTCCCCTGTACTTCGATGATACGACCATCTTCGGTCATCACCACGTTCATGTCAGTTTCTGCGGCGGAATCTTCAACGTATTCCAGATCGCACAGCGCTTCACCGGCAACGATACCGACGGAAACCGCGGCAACCATGCCTTTCATTGGGTTGGTTTTGAGCTTACCGGCCGCAACCAGTTTGTTCAGGGCATCTGCCAGCGCCACACAGGCACCGGTAATGGATGCGGTACGCGTGCCGCCATCAGCCTGGATGACGTCGCAGTCCAGAGTAATGGTAAATTCACCCAGCGTTTTCAGGTCAACGGCAGCGCGCAGGGCGCGAGCGATCAGACGCTGAATTTCCATGGTACGGCCGCCCTGCTTGCCTTTCGCCGCTTCACGGGCGTTGCGGGTGTGGGTGGAACGCGGCAGCATGCCGTATTCGGCGGTGATCCAGCCCTGGCCCTGTCCTTTCAGAAAACGCGGTACGCCTTCGTCAATGGAGGCAGTGCAAAGCACTTTGGTATCACCGAATTCGACCAGCACAGAGCCTTCAGCGTGTTTGGTGTAGTTACGGGTCAGGGTTACGGGACGCACCTGATGAGCGCTACGGCCTGCTGGACGCATGATGATATCTCCGGCTTAAAACGAATGTGGCGCGCATTATACGGATTAAACGCGCTTATTCCTATCATGAGAAAGCCCCGCTAGCTATAATCCCCCCATCTCTCGTTTAAAAACAGGAACGTCTATGATCCGCAGTATGACCGCCTACGCCCGTCGTGAAATCAAAGGTGAATGGGGCAGTGCCGCGTGGGAATTACGCTCGGTAAACCAGCGTTATCTCGAAACTTACTTCCGCATGCCGGAACAGTTCCGCAGCCTGGAGCCAGTGGTTCGTGAGCGTATCCGTGCCCGTCTGACGCGTGGCAAGGTTGAGTGCACCCTGCGTTTCGAACAAGATCCGAGCGCGACAGGTGAGCTCATCCTGAACGAAAAGCTGGCGAAACAGCTAGTCAATGCGGCCAACTGGGTCAAAATGCAGAGCGACGAGGGCGAAGTTAACCCGGTCGATATTCTGCGTTGGCCGGGCGTAATGGCCGCTCAAGAGCAAGACCTTGATGCCATCACCGCTGAAATCCTCTCTGCCCTTGATGGCGCACTGGATGACTTCATCGTTGCCCGTGAAACTGAAGGCACCGCGCTGAAAGCGCTCATCGAACAACGTCTTGATGGCGTTAGCGCTGAAGTTGTCAAAGTCCGTGCGCATATGCCTGAAATTCTCCAGTGGCAGCGCGAGCGTCTGGTTTCGAAGCTTGAAGACGCGCAGGTTCAGCTGGAGAACAATCGCCTCGAGCAGGAACTGGTCATGATGGCGCAGCGTATCGACGTTGCTGAAGAACTTGATCGTCTCGAAGCCCATGTGAAAGAAACCTGGAACATCCTGAAAAAGAAAGAGGCAGTGGGTCGTCGCCTCGACTTTATGATGCAGGAGTTCAATCGCGAATCGAACACGCTGGCGTCAAAATCCATCAACAGTGAAGTCACCACCTCCGCCATCGAGCTGAAAGTGCTGATTGAACAGATGCGCGAGCAGATTCAGAATATCGAATAAGCGCCCCGGCCCGGTTCACGCCGGGCTTTTCAATTTCCTGCCTTCAACGCGCGTTAAATAACATACTTTTACTAATCCATAGAAATTGCAAAAGCGCCTTAGACTGGTCAATTGCTCTCTTTTCAAATAACAAAAACTAATCCTTTTCAATTTGCCTTAGAAAATCTCAATCGTTATCAACCGCACTAATCGCTAATCTGCCGCTCTGACTTGCGAGGGCAAATATGCTGCTACATATTCTTTATCTCATCGGGATCACCGCGGAAGCGATGACGGGCGCGCTGGCGGCCGGACGTCGCCGGATGGATACGTTTGGCGTCATCATCATTGCCACTGCCACGGCGCTCGGCGGCGGTTCGGTGCGTGATATCCTGCTTGGTCACTATCCCCTGGGCTGGGTTAAGCACCCGGAGTACGTGATTATTGTCGCCATCGCCGCGGTGCTAACGACCATCGTTGCCCCCGTGATGCCGCATCTTCGCCGCCTGTTCCTCGTACTCGATGCGCTTGGCCTGGTGGTGTTCTCCATCATCGGCGCTCAGATTGCACTGGATATGGGTGAAGGCCCGGTGATCGCCTGTATCGCTGCCGTGGTAACAGGCGTCTTTGGCGGCGTGTTACGCGATATGTTCTGTAAACGCATCCCGTTGGTGTTCCAGAAAGAACTGTACGCCGGGGTCTCATTTGCTTCTGCAGTGCTCTATATCGCCCTGCAGAACTATGTCAGTAACCACGATGTGGTGGTGATTGCCACGCTGTTATTCGGCTTTACCATGCGCATGCTGGCGCTCCGCCTAAAACTGGGCCTGCCGGTATTTCATTACAAGCACAACGCGCATTAATTCTTAAAGCCAGCGATACCCTGCTCCGCAAGCCTCTGAGCCAGCGTATTCACATGCGAGTTAGCCAGCCAGCGCATCAGCTGGCTGGCTTTTGTTTTTCCGGTCATGGGCAACGTCTGCCACTCCGCTTGTTTCATTTGGACAAGCTGCTGCCAGGTTAATCCTGCAAGACTCGGCAATGCCTTTTGATTCAGCGGCATCCCCATCGCCTGAAGCCACTGCGTAAAAGGCTGCTGCTTCGCGAGGTCAAACTTGTGCCACACCTGGCGAGCTCTTTCCGTCGAGATTCCCGGAGTTTGCTGGAGCTGTGTTTCGCTCAGCGTTAACCAGGAAAAGAGATGCACAAAATGGTGACTCTCATTAAGTTGCCGCCAGAGCGATTCCCCCACGCCGTCGAGGTGCAGCTGCTGGCTTACCCATAGCAACCGCGCCAAAAACTGCGGCTGACACCGCACTGTATTCCAATAGCAGGTTAGAGAATCAAAGGTGCCTTCTGGCGGCAATGGTTTGGTCCTGTCGGTTGTACGCCAGGCCACATCATCAATTCTCGGGATCCCTTGCCCAGCAAGGCTGATGTTCAGCCGATCGCCTGGGGCAATATCCCGTTCCTGCCAGCGTTTTAGTGAACCGACGTTAACGCGCCGAACCTGTTTGTCATCAAGCAAGACGGGAACAAGATGCGCCACAACAGCCACTTTTCCGGTACGGCCCACGCTGAACTCAATCGATTTCACTTCGGCAATTTGCGTCGCGGGGGGATATTTCCATGCGATGACCCAGTTGCCCTCTCCGGGCAGCCAATGTCGAGATTTGGGCTCTTTTTCCGCACGGATCACAACGCCATCGGTGGCAAAAGGCAGCGGCGAGGTAAACCACTGTTGGCGAAGCGTTGTGACATCCGAAATAGCCTTTACCGGTTGTGAATAATCAGCGACCAGTGAAAATCCGGCATCGCGTAGCAACGTCAGTCGCTCCGACATTTGTGTGGGGCCATCTGGCCAGGCCCAGATAAACATAGATAATTCGTCGAGCAATTTTGAATCCGCTTTACGCAACATAGCGCCAGCAACTTTAGAACGGGCATTCATTCCGCCCATTTGCTGCTGAATGTGCCCTTTTTGTCGAAGAAACAGCTCACCTTGTAGGACACTGTTCGCAAGGCGACCTTGAAGCGATTTGGGGATAGCGGGAATTTGAAGCACTTTACGGGTCCAGTCTTCACCCGCCCGGCCATTGCCTCGGCTTATAGCCTGCATGAGTGTGCCATCGTGATAAACCAGCGTCATCGCCACTCCATCAACTTTGGGTTGGGCCCACAGGTCTGTTTTGCCTTGCATCCATTGGGAGACCGCCAGACTGTCTTTCATCTTTTTTACGCCAGTATGAGCCACCGGATGCGTCAGTTCCCCCTTCAGGGCAGGCAACGCAGGAACCTCAACAGGGTTGCCAAAACAGCGCCGCCACTGCTGTAACTCCGCGCTAAGCTGGTCGAATTTATCATCGCTTATCCCGCTGCCACCGGATTGCCAATAAGCATCGTTCCATTCATCTATCTGTCGTTGCAGACGGTCAATTTCCTGTATCGCCCTGGCATCCGACCACGCCGGACAAACGGCCTGCGCACTCAACGTTAACGCTGTCAGCAGCACCGCTAAAATCCCTCTTATCCCTGTCATTTTTTGTCTCCTGCTCGTTTACGACAGGTTGTAGCGCGAACAAAAACAGGTGGCGAGAGGGGCTTTTCGATATTGCGCACATGCTTCCGAGGAATTTGTGCTGTTGCTGCAACAGACAGAAAAATCAGGAAAGCCGTGCGCAAAAGGGAAGAAAGTGACGTAAAAAGTGTGACAAAGGCTACGTCACGCAGCGGCGACGTGTATAATAGGCTCGTATGTAGACTTTCTTTCGACTCACATACACAAGACTCTCATGGCTCAAGGCACGCTTTATATTGTTTCTGCCCCTAGTGGCGCGGGTAAATCCAGCCTGATTCAGGCATTACTGAAAACCCAACCGTTATACGACACCCAGGTTTCTGTTTCACACACCACGCGCGCGCCGCGTCCGGGTGAAGTTCACGGTGAGCATTATTTCTTTGTTGATCACGCCGATTTTAAAACGATGATTGGCCGGGACGCGTTTCTTGAGCATGCCGAAGTGTTTGGAAATTATTACGGTACGTCGCGTGAAACCATCGAGCAGGTTCTGAAAACCGGTGTAGATGTGTTTCTTGATATCGACTGGCAGGGCGCGCAGCAAATCCGCAAAGCCATGCCCGAATCACGCAGTATCTTTATTCTGCCGCCGTCGAAAGACGAACTCGACCGCCGACTGCGCGGCCGTGGCCAGGATAGCGAAGAAGTTATCGCCAAACGTATGGCGCAGGCTGTAGCGGAAATGAGTCACTACGCCGAATACAACTATCTGATTGTGAACGATGATTTTGATACCGCCCTGGGCGATTTGAAAACCATTATTCGCGCTGAACGTCTGCGCATGAGCCGTCAAAAGCAACGCCATGACGCTTTAATCAGCAAATTATTGGCAGACTGAACCCACATTCAGTATCATGCCCAGTCATTTCGTCATCTGTGGAGCTTTGAAATATGGCACGCGTAACTGTTCAGGACGCTGTAGAGAAAATTGGTAACCGTTTTGACCTGGTGCTGGTCGCCGCGCGTCGCGCTCGTCAGATGCAGACAGGCGGTAAAGATCCACTGGTACCAGAAGAGAACGACAAAACCACCGTAATCGCGCTGCGCGAAATCGAAGAAGGTCTGATCAACAACCAGATCCTCGACGTTCGTGATCGCCAGGAACAGCAAGAGCAGGAAGCCGCAGAACTGCAGGCCGTTACCGCCATTGCTGAAGGTCGTCGTTAATTAACCCTGCGGGTCGCCCTTGTATCTGTTTGAGAGCCTGAATCAGCTGATTCAAACTTACCTGCCAGAAGACCAGATTAAGCGTCTTCAGCAGGCTTATCTCGTTGCACGTGATGCTCACGAGGGACAGACACGTTCAAGCGGTGAACCCTATATCACGCACCCGGTAGCCGTTGCCTGCATTCTGGCCGAGATGAAACTCGACTATGAAACGCTGATGGCAGCCCTACTGCATGACGTGATTGAAGATACCCCCGCCACCTACCAGGATATGGAACAGCTGTTTGGCAAAAGTGTTGCTGAACTGGTAGAAGGGGTGTCTAAGCTTGATAAGCTTAAGTTCCGCGATAAGAAAGAGGCGCAGGCTGAAAACTTTCGCAAGATGATTATGGCGATGGTGCAGGATATCCGCGTCATTCTCATCAAACTTGCCGACCGCACCCACAATATGCGCACCTTGGGCTCTCTTCGCCCGGACAAGCGCCGCCGCATTGCCCGCGAAACGCTGGAAATCTACAGCCCGCTGGCGCACCGTTTAGGTATTCATCACATTAAAACCGAGCTCGAAGAGCTGGGCTTTGAAGCGTTGTATCCTAACCGCTACCGCGTTATCAAAGAGGTAGTGAAAGCGGCACGTGGCAACCGTAAAGAGATGATTCAGAAGATCCTTTCTGAAATCGACGGACGGTTACAGGAAGCGGGAATTCCGTGTCGCGTCAGCGGCCGTGAAAAACATCTTTACTCCATCTACTGCAAAATGGTGCTCAAAGAGCAGCGTTTTCACTCGATTATGGATATCTACGCCTTCCGCGTGATCGTCCATGATTTCGACACCTGCTACCGCGTGCTGGGCCAGATGCACAGCCTGTACAAGCCGCGTCCTGGCCGGGTAAAAGACTACATCGCTATTCCAAAAGCCAACGGATATCAATCGTTGCATACCTCGATGATTGGCCCGCACGGCGTGCCGGTTGAGGTGCAGATTCGTACCGAAGACATGGACGTGATGGCAGAGATGGGTGTCGCCGCACACTGGGCGTACAAAGAGAATGGCGAAAGCAGTACTACCGCACAAATCCGCGCCCAGCGCTGGATGCAAAGCCTGCTCGAACTGCAGCAGAGTGCCGGCAGTTCGTTTGAATTTATCGAGAGCGTAAAATCTGATCTCTTCCCGGATGAGATTTATGTTTTCACCCCGGAAGGCCGCATTGTCGAACTTCCAGCCGGTGCGACGCCGGTCGATTTTGCCTACGCGGTCCATACCGATATCGGTCATGCCTGCGTCGGTGCTCGCGTCGACAGACAGCCGTATCCGCTGTCGCAGCCGCTCACCAGCGGACAAACAGTCGAAATTATTACCGCACCGGGCGCCCGCCCGAATGCCGCGTGGCTTAACTTTGTGGTCAGCTCGAAAGCGCGCGCCAGAATCCGTCAGCTGCTGAAAAACCTGAAACGCGATGACTCCGTCAGTCTCGGCCGTCGTCTGCTGAATCATGCGCTTGGAGGCAGCCGTAAGCTCGCCGAAATTCCGCAGGAAAATATTCATCGCGAACTGGTCCGCATGAAGCTCCCTACGCTTGACGATCTGCTGGCCGAAATTGGTCTGGGCAACGCCATGAGCGTGGTGGTCGCGAAGAATTTACAGCATGGCGAAGCCGGTGCAGCGCAGCAGCCAACGCCGTCGGGTCACGGTCATCTGCCGATTAAAGGCGCCGATGGCGTACTGATTACCTTTGCTAAATGCTGCCGTCCAATTCCAGGCGATCCGATCATCGCTCACGTCAGTCCGGGCAAAGGGTTGGTTATCCACCACGAGTCGTGCCGAAATATTCGCGGTTACCAGAAAGAGCCGGAAAAATTCATGGCCGTGGAGTGGGATAAAGAGACCGAACAGGAATTTATCACCGAAATTAAGGTGGATATGTTCAACCATCAGGGTGCGCTGGCGAACCTTACCGCCGCGATCAACACCGCCTCATCTAATATTCAGAGCCTGAATACGGAAGAGAAAGATGGTCGCGTCTACAGCGCCTTCATTCGTCTGACGGCACGCGATCGCGTCCATCTGGCCAACATCATGCGCAAAATTCGCGTTATGCCGGATGTGATTAAAGTCACCCGTAATAGAAACTAGTGTTAAACACAAAATCATTCGAATTGCGTCGAGGCGGCAAGCGAATGAATCCCCGGAAATATACAGAAGTACGTGACTGGGGTGAGTGAGCGCAGGCAACGCTGAGGCAATTTGAAGGATGAAGTGTTTATGAATTCACAGCGTTATGCGCGTATCTGTGAGATGCTCGCCAGGCGTCAGCCTGATCTGACCGTCTGTATGGAGCAGGTCCACAAGCCCCATAATGTTTCGGCAATCATTCGTACTGCCGATGCCGTTGGCGTGCACGAAGTCCACGCCGTGTGGCCGGGCAACCGCATGCGCACCATGGTGTCCAGCGCCGCAGGCAGCAACAGTTGGGTGCAGGTCAAAACCCACCCAACCATCGGCGATGCCGTCGCCACGCTGAAAGGCCGTGGCATGCAAATTCTCGCAACTCATCTCTCTGATAAAGCGGTAGATTTTCGCGAAATCGATTACACGCGTCCGACCTGTGTGTTGATGGGTCAGGAAAAAACCGGTATTACTCAGGAAGCGTTAGATCTCGCCGATCAGGACATCATTATTCCGATGACCGGCATGGTGCAGTCGCTGAACGTTTCCGTCGCCTCCGCCCTTATTCTTTATGAAGCCCAGCGCCAGCGGCAAAACGCAGGCATGTACCTGCGCGAAAACAGTATGCTGCCGCAAGAAGAACAGCAGCGCCTGTTGTTCGAAGGCGGTTACCCGGTGCTGGCGCACGTCTCGAAGCGTAAAAATCTGCCTTATCCACACGTCAACGAGCAGGGTGAAATCGAGGCCGATGCGGAGTGGTGGTCCATCATGCAGGCGGCGAAGTAAGCCATGAAGGGCCGACTGCTGGATGCCGTACCGCTAAGTGCACTTACGGGTGTCGGCGCAGCGCAGACCAGCAAACTGGCGAAGATTGGCCTGCATAACGTGCAGGATTTGCTCCTGCACTTACCGCTGCGTTACGAAGACCGAACCCAACTTTACCCTATCAATGACCTTCTGCCCGGCATCTACGCCACGGTGGAAGGCGAAGTACTCAACAGCAATATCACCTTTGGCGGTCGCCGGATGATGACCTGCCAGATAAGCGACGGCACCGGCATCCTCACCATGCGATTTTTCAACTTCAACGCGGCGATGAAAAACAGTCTCGCCACGGGCCGCCGCGTGCTGGCCTACGGTGAAGCGAAACGTGGGAAGTACGGCGCGGAGATGATCCACCCGGAATATCGCGTCCAGGGTGAGATGAGCGAGCCGGAGCTGCAGGAAACGCTAACGCCGGTCTATCCAACCACCGAAGGCGTGCGCCAGGCTACGCTGCGTAAACTGACCGACCAGGCGTTGGATTTACTTGATACTTGCGCCATCGCCGAACTGCTGCCGCCTGAACTGGCACAGGGTTTGATGAGCCTGCCGGAAGCATTGCGCACCCTGCACCGCCCACCGCCGTCGTTGCAATTGACTGATTTAGAAAGCGGCCAGCATCCGGCCCAGCGCCGTCTGATTATGGAAGAGCTGTTGGCGCATAACCTGAGCATGCTCGCACTTCGTGCGGGTGCGCAGCGTTATCACGCCGAACCGTTGAGTCCTAAGGACGAGCTGAAGAATGGTCTGCTCGCCGCACTGCCGTTTAAACCAACGGGAGCCCAGGCCCGCGTCGTCGCTGAAATAGAAAAAGATTTGGCCCAGGATATCCCGATGATGCGCCTCGTTCAGGGCGACGTCGGCTCCGGAAAAACGCTTGTCGCCGCCCTCGCCGCGTTAAGGGCGATTGCCAACGGCAAACAGGTCGGGTTGATGGCGCCCACAGAGCTGTTAGCCGAGCAGCACGCCACCAACTTCCGTAACTGGTTTGCACCGTTGGGCATTGAAGTGGGCTGGCTGGCGGGCAAGCAAAAAGGCAAAGCGCGTCTGGCACAGCAGGAAGCGATTGCCAGCGGTCAGGTACAAATGGTGGTCGGCACTCACGCTATTTTCCAGGAGCAGGTTCAGTTTAATGGCCTGGCGCTGGTTATCATCGACGAACAGCACCGCTTCGGCGTTCATCAGCGTCTGGCGTTGTGGGAAAAAGGTCAGCAGCAGGGGTTCCATCCGCATCAGCTGATCATGACCGCCACGCCTATCCCCCGCACGCTGGCGATGACCGCCTATGCCGATCTCGACACTTCGGTTATCGACGAAATGCCGCCGGGTCGTACGCCCGTCACGACGGTCGCCATTGGGGATACCCGTCGCCACGAAATTATCGAACGCGTACGCAATGCCTGCATGCAGGAAGGTCGACAGGCGTATTGGGTCTGCACGCTGATTGAAGAGTCTGATTTGCTGGAAGCGCAGGCGGCAGAAGCCACTTGGGAAGAGCTGAAAATTGCGTTGCCGGAGCTGAATATCGGCCTCGTTCACGGCCGCATGAAGCCTGCTGAAAAGCAGGCGGTAATGCACGCTTTCAAGCAGGGCGAGTTGCAGTTACTTATCGCCACCACGGTGATTGAAGTCGGGGTGGACGTGCCAAACGCCAGCCTGATGATTATCGAAAACCCGGAGCGTCTGGGCTTGGCGCAGCTGCACCAGCTGCGTGGGCGCGTTGGGCGCGGAGCGGTCGCCTCTCACTGTGTACTACTCTATAAAGCACCGCTGTCGAAAACGGCACAGAAACGCTTGCAGGTATTACGCGACAGCAACGATGGCTTTGTGATTGCGCAAAAAGATCTCGAAATTCGCGGACCCGGCGAAATGCTCGGCACCCGTCAGACCGGCGCGGCAGAATTTAAAGTCGCCGATTTGCTACGCGATCAAGCGATGATCCCCGATGTTCAACGCATTGCACGCCATATTCATGACAAATACCCACAGCAGGCGCTGGCGTTAATTGAACGTTGGATGCCGGAAACCGAACGTTATTCCAACGCGTAGCCTTCTGGGCTGCGCGCCATTCTTAGCTTCCAAAACGAGTATGTTATGAGACGAGAACTTGCCATCGAATTTTCGCGTGTAACCGAGGCCGCTGCGCTTGCTGGTTATAAATGGCTGGGCCGCGGCGATAAAAATATCGCCGACGGCGCCGCCGTGAATGCCATGCGCATCATGCTCAACAAGGTCAATATCGACGGCACCATCGTGATTGGCGAAGGCGAAATTGACGAAGCTCCGATGCTGTTTATCGGCGAGCAGGTTGGCACCGGCAACGGTGATGCCGTTGATATTGCCGTGGACCCCATTGAAGGCACCCGCATGACCGCTATGGGTCAGGCGAATGCGCTGGCCGTACTGGCGGTGGGCGATAAAGGCTGCTTCCTGAATGCACCCGATATGTACATGGAGAAGCTGATTGTCGGCCCTGGCGCCAAGGGCGCTATCGACCTCAATCTGCCGCTGGAAGAGAATTTACGTAATGTGGCGAAGGCGCTGGATAAGCCACTGTCAGAGTTGACCGTGACGATTCTTGCCAAACCGCGCCATGATCGGGTGATTGCCGATATGCAAAAGCTCGGCGTGCGCGTTTTTGCTATTCCTGACGGCGACGTTGCGGCCTCGATTCTCACCTGCATGCCGGACAGCGAAGTCGATGTGCTGTACGGCATTGGCGGCGCGCCAGAAGGCGTAATCTCTGCCGCCGTTATCCGTGCGCTTGATGGCGATATGCACGGCCGCCTGTTGGCACGCCACGACGTTAAAGGTGACTCGCCGGAAAACCGCCGCATGGGTGAAGACGAACTTAAGCGCTGTGCAGCGATGGGTATTGAAGCCGGAAAGGTACTACGCCTCGATGAAATGGCCCGCAGCGACAACGTTATTTTCTCCGCCACAGGTATCACTAAAGGTGACCTGCTGGACGGCATTACCCGCAAGGGCAATATGGCTACGACCGAAACGCTGATGATCCGCGGTAAATCGCGCACCATTCGCCGCATTCAGTCGATTCACTATCTCGACCGCAAAGATCCTGAAATCCAGCTGCACATCCTCTGATTTATTTGATCAATAGAGCTTTCCAGCCTTTCGGGGCTGGAAATCTTTCCTCCTGATGGCGAAGATAGGACTATCAACGTAACGAGGAGAAGATCATGGCGGATTGGGTTACAGGTAAAGTTACCAAAGTCGAGAACTGGACAGACGCCCTGTTCAGCCTCACCGTTCATGCCCCCGTTCACCCCTTCACGGCCGGACAATTCACCAAACTTGGGCTGGAAATTGACGGCGAGCGTGTCCAACGCGCCTATTCCTACGTCAATGCTCCCAATAATCCTGACCTCGAGTTTTATCTGGTGACGGTTCCTGAAGGGAAACTCAGCCCGCGCCTGGCAGCGCTCAAACCCGGTGATGAAGTGCAATTGGTCAGCGAGGCGGCGGGTTTCTTTGTGCTGGAAGAAGTGCCGGACTGCGACACGCTGTGGATGCTGGCGACCGGCACGGCGCTCGGGCCCTATCTGTCGATTTTGCAGGAAGGGAAAAATCTGGAGCGTTTTAACAACTTAGTGCTGTTGCACGCGGTACGTTATGCCCACGATTTAAGCTATTTGCCGTTGATGCTGGAACTGCAAAAGCAGTATGAAGGGAAACTCCGGATTCAAACCGTAGTGAGTCGCGAGGAGGTGTCCGGCTCGTTAACCGGGCGCGTGCCAGCACTTATTGAAAGCGGTGCGCTGGAAGCGGCCGTAGGCTTGACGATGACCACTGAAAACAGCCATGTCATGCTGTGCGGCAACCCACAGATGGTGCGTGATACGCAGCAATTGCTAAAAGATTCCCGGCAGATGACCAAACATTTGCGTCGCCGACCGGGCCATATGACTGCCGAACACTACTGGTGATCAGCGGTATTTAACGGCAATTGTCTCTTTCCCGTACTTATTTTCGCCCTGGGTTCCCACAAATGCGCCCAGGTCGATAAGCATCATCACCATAATCAGGGTCGGAATAAAGCGGCCCACGCCCCACTGCCAGACGCCCGGCAACACCGCCCAGTTTCCGGCGAGAAGCATCCACGCGAGGATCATCAACAGCGCCCAAATGCCTGATTTACCTCGGTCGTGCAGGCGCTTAACGGTCACCGCCGCCGTCGGCCACAGCAGGCACACCAGCGCAAACGCGGCGGTTTGCAGATTCAGTAAACCACTGCCCGCGAGGGTGAACAGCACAATCATCGCCAGCACCCAAAGACCTATCCAGATCCAAAAATCACGGCGCCCAATACGCCCATTAATCGAAAATAACCACTGCTGTAGGGTCATGGAAAATTCCTTATCATCGTAATGCGCGTAGTTTACCCTGAAGTGGTCTCTTTTTGACAAGCGGGGCGGTTTACCGTTTTAATCATCCCCAGGAAAAAATCTTAGGTGGTGTACATGACGAAATGGCTGACTTTGTGTTTGATTGGGCTTACAGCGTTGGCTGTCGGCCAAAACGCGCTGTCGGCTGAAACAGGCGAATCCACCACTGCGCCTTATCTGCTCTCGGGTTCGCCGACGTTTGATCTGTCCATTAGCCAGTTTCGCGAGAAGTTTAATGCCGATAATCCCTCGCTGACGTTGAACGAATTTCACTCCATCACCACCAGCCGCGATCAAATGAGTCTCACCCGCGCCGCCAGCAAAATTAATGAAAATCTGTACGCCTCCACCGCGCTAGAGCGCGGCACGTTGAAGATTAAGTCGATGCAGGTGACCTGGCTGCCGATTCAGGGCCCGGAACAAAAAGCGGCCAAAGCCAAGGCGCTGGAGTATATGGGTGCGGTGTTACGCGTCTTTACCCCTGCAATGACCAAAGCGCAAAGCCTGCAAAAACTGCAAAAACTCCTCTCCACCGGGAAGAACAAACGCTACTACACCAGCAGCGAAGGTGCCCTTCGCTATGTGGTGGCAGATAATGGCGAAAAGGGGCTGACCTTCGCTGTTGAACCGATTAAGCTGGCCCTATCTGAGACGCTTGAAAGCAACAATAAATGACAAAAAGCAAAGCCTTTCCAGCGCCGAATCTCTATACTGTTTCACAGACCATGCTGCCCTGAGGGGTGGCCATCTTCCTTAATTCGCTTAAGTAGCGTGGAGAATTCAAATGCGACATCCTTTAGTGATGGGTAACTGGAAACTGAACGGCAGCCGTCAGATGGTGAACGAGCTGGTTGCTAACCTGCGTACAGAACTGAGTGGCGTAAGCGGTTGTGGCGTTGCTATCGCACCACCAGAAATGTACCTCGACCTGGCCATTCGTGCCGCTGGCGGCAGCCACATCGTCGTGGGCGCGCAGAACGTTGACCTGAACCTGTCCGGCGCATTCACCGGTGAAACCTCTGCGGAAATGCTGAAAGATATCGGTGCGAAATACATCATCATCGGTCACTCTGAGCGTCGTACTTACCACAAAGAATCTGACGAACTGATCGCCAAGAAATTCGCCGTGCTGAAAGAGCAAGGTCTGGTACCGGTTCTGTGCATCGGTGAAACCGAAGCAGAAAACGAAGCGGGCAAAACTGAAGAAGTTTGTGCACGTCAGATCGACGCCGTCCTGAAAACTCAGGGCGCTGCAGCATTCGAAGGCGTGGTTATCGCTTACGAACCAGTATGGGCAATCGGTACGGGCAAATCTGCAACTCCAGCGCAAGCTCAGGCAGTTCACAAATTCATCCGTGATCACATTGCTAAAGCCGACGCTAAAGTGGCTGAACAAGTTATCATTCAGTACGGCGGTTCCGTAAACGCAGCTAACGCCGCTGAACTGTTCGCCCAGCCGGACATCGACGGCGCGCTGGTTGGCGGTGCATCCCTGAAAGCTGACGCTTTCGCGGTAATCGTTAAAGCAGCAGAAGCCGCTAAACAAGCGTAATTTTTCACGCTAACGAATCAGGCCCGGTCGCGCACGCGACCGGGCTTTTTTTATGGCTTGCTGACCAGCGGATACCACAGATAATCCAGCGCCAGAAATGGTGGGCTTAGTTCAGAATTTCGCAGCGATGATCCTGAATTTCCTCGGCAGATGCCCGGTTCAGCGTGAGCAGGTCGCGCTCGGTCGCCAGCAGTACAAACGTGCCGTCACTCTGCTGCACCATCCCCAACGCGAAGCGGCCCATGTGGTCGCGCGCTGACGGCACTTCATCTGCCAGCATCAGGAACGGACTTTTCTGCACCAGCTCATTCTCGGTTACGCGGCGGGCCAGATATTGATGATTGCGCAATCCACCCGGCAGCGGCAGCCAGCGAGTGCTAATCGACTCCATGCTGTCATTCAGCTGCGCACGGACATCAGGCCGCAGACAGGAGATATGGATATGGAAATGATTCTGCGTGCGTCCGGTACGCGAATTAATCGTCAGCGACACCGCGGAATCCGGCACCGGCGAACCGTGGCGAACGCTCATTACCTGACGGTTTTGCCAGGCCTGCCAGAAAAAGTTGGGGGTGTGGGGATTGAGCAATAGCGGGCTTTCGGTGCCATTAATCCGGTACGTCGGCATCAGCAGATACTGCAACGGGCCGTTTCGGTCCTTGAACAACACATAGCCCCCTTTCAGGTTCACCGAAGCGCACGGGGCCGGAGACTGGCTCTCCTGTTGATGTGGCACACATTGGCCGATAACGAAATGGCGTAAAGCATCCGGATTGCCGGCATGCAGCCAGTACCAACCACCTACGGCCGCACCGGCCAACACGATAACCCCTGTCAAAATCACATAGTTTATGCGCTTCATTTTTCGGTCCCTGTAAAAGCTCTGAAGCGAAAGGGTAGCGCAAAAAGATGACCAAAGAAAAACGGCCCCGAAGGGCCGTTATGTTTTACGCCGTTAACGCTGACTGATTTGGTCAAACGTCCCGCCGTTAGAGAAGTGATCTTTCTGCGCTTTTGTCCAACCACCAAATTCCTTGTCGATGGTAAACAGCTTCAGTTTCGGGAATTCGGCTTCGTATTTTTTCGCCACTGCCGGGTCACGCGGACGATAGTAGTTTTTTGCCACAATATCCTGGCCTTCAGGGGAATACAGGTATTTCAGATACGCTTCAGCAACCGGGCGCGTGCCTTTCTTATCCACCACTTTGTCGACTACAGAAACGGTCGGCTCTGCCAGGATGGATTCACTTGGGGTGACAATCTCGAACTTATCTTTACCCAGCTCGTTAGTCGCTAACAGCGCTTCGTTTTCCCAGGCGATCAGCACGTCGCCAATCCCACGTTCCACAAAGGTGTTGGTCGAGCCGCGTGCGCCGGAATCCAGCACTTCCACGTTCTTATACAGCGCTTTGACGAAGTCCTGCGCTTTGGCCTGGTCGTTATTATTGTGATGCAAGGCATAACCCCACGCCGCCAGATAGTTCCAGCGCGCGCCGCCAGAGCTTTTCGGGTTCGGCGTAATCACTGACAAGCCAGGCTTCACCAGGTCATTCCAGTCATGAATGTGTTTCGGGTTGCCTTTGCGTACCAGGAAAACGATGGTCGAGGTGTACGGCGCGGAGTTATCCGGCAGGCGCTTGATCCAGTTTTTGTCGATACGACCACGCGCAGCGATGGCATCCACGTCATAGGCCAGTGCCAAGGTCGCTACATCGGCCTCGATACCGTTGATGATTGATGTCGCTTGTTTACCGGAACCCCCATGCGACTGGCGGATCACCACGTTGTCGCCTGTTTGCTTTTTCCAGTAAGTGCTAAAGGCTTTGTTGTAGTTATCGTACAGCTCGCGTGTGGGATCGTACGAGACGTTGAGCAACTGAATATCTTTTGCCAGAACGCCAGCAGAAGCCAGCAGAAGCGTTACTCCAAGGCCTAATTTGTTCATCGACCGCTCTCATATGTGATGGTGTGATGAGCGTAGCCTGCCAGAAACAGAACCGATGATTAAAGAATAAAAAAAGATTGGCTATAACCTTATGAAATAAGAAAGTCCAATGCCCCTACCCGAAAATGGCGGCACGGCCTTTAACTTTTCTAACAATATTATTAAGTTGAGCCATCCCCCCTCCGAACACTAGTATTGCGCCGAAAACATCAATAACAAAATTAAATGTATTCATCCCGTTCATACAACCGAACTAATAACACTCTTATTACTCATTATTTATAGAGCCATATGAAAAAATCATGGTTGTACGTCTTTTCCTTACCACTACTTATAACATTCCTCACCAGCTGTACTCTTTTTCCCGGACAGGATCTCAGCCTCTCGCACAAAGAAAAATCAGGCGCGGCAAAAGATAGCGATGACATCAACAAGATGGTCAGCGTAATGCCTTTAACGCCGCAGTTGATTGACCGAATGCGCTCCCCCCTCGTTTCCTCACGGCCGAACCCAGAACTCGAAATACTGATAAACCAGTATGAATATCGCATCGGCGTTGGTGATGTCCTGATGGTCACCGTGTGGGATCATCCAGAACTCACCACCCCGGCTGGGCAGTATCGTAGCGGGAGTGATACGGGGAATTGGGTTAAATCTGACGGCACTATTTTCTATCCTTACATCGGCAAAGTGCATGTCGTGGGGAAATCGCTGGAAGAGGTCCGCACAACGCTCACGCAAGGCTTGAATAGCGTTCAGGTGGATGTCAGCGTAGCATCGTTTCGCTCACAGAAAGCGTATATCACCGGCGAAGTGGAAAAATCAGGTCAGCAGGCCATTACCAACGTGCCTCTCACCGTCATGGACGCGATTAATACGGCAGGCGGCCTAACAACCGATGCCGACTGGCGTAACGTGGTGCTGACCCACAATGGCACTGATACCAAAATTTCGCTTTATGCCCTGCTGCAACGCGGAGATCTCACCCAAAATCATCTGCTTTATCCCGGTGATATCCTTTTCATACCGCGCAATGATGACCTAAAAGTTTTTGTCATGGGGGAAGTCGCCAAACAGAGCACGCTGAAGATGGATCGCAGCGGCATGACGCTGGCGGAAGCCTTGGGTAACGCCAGCGGCATTAATCAAAATATGGCGGATGCTTCAGGGATTTTTGTTATTCGCCAGAAGGCAAAAGATCCCGACGGGAAAATTGCCATCATTTATCAGCTTGATGCAAAAGATGCATCGGCAATGGTGCTCAGTACCGAATTTCAGCTGCAGCCCTACGATATCGTCTACGTCACCACCGCGCCGCTGGTGCGATGGAACCGTGTCGTCTCCCAGCTGGTTCCGACCATTACCGGTGTTCACGATCTCACCGAAACCGTCCGTTACATCAATACATGGCCGCGCTGATGTGTAATGCCATTTTAATCATTTGTACGGCAAACATATGCCGCTCTCCCACCAGCGAGCGTCTGTTACGCCACCGCTTACCGCATAAAACCATTGATTCTGCAGGCACTGTCGCACTGACAGGCCAAGGCGCAAACCGTGATGCCATGCGCATCGCTAACAGGCACGAATTGTCACTGGAAGGCCATCAAAGCCAGCAATTTACCGCCGCGTTAAGCGCGCAATACGATCTCATTCTGGTGATGGAAAAAGAACATCTCAAACACATCACCCATATTGCACCTGAAGCCCGGAGTAAAAGCATGCTACTGGGCCATTGGTTAAACCAAATAGAAATTCCCGATCCGTGGCAACAAAGCGATGAGGCCTTTCATCACGTCTTTCAGTTAATTGACCAATCTTGTCAGGCATGGGTCAGCAAACTCGCCCGTTAATTTTTCAGGTAGCGAAACAATGTCATTGATCAGTATAAAAAAAACCTCCCAACCTCAGGGTGAGGTCGGAGAGATTAATCTTGGAATGCTGCTGGGAGTACTCCTTGATCATTATAAGTTCATCGTGGCTTTCACGGCAGTGTTCACCTTCGCTGCGATGCTTTATGCATTCAACGCCGCCCCGATTTATCAGGCAAATGCGCTGATTCAGATTGAACAAAAACAAGGCAATACATTGCTGAACAACTTCAGCCAGATGCTGCCGGACAGTCAGCCGCAATCTGCGCCTGAAATCACGCTGCTGCGTTCGCGGATGATCCTCGGTAAAACCGTCGATACGCTGGCGCTTCAGACGACGATCCAGCCCTACTACCTCCCTGTAATAGGTCGTCTGATGGCAAAGCTAAGAGGACAAAAGCCCGGCAAGATAGGGGTAACGAAACTGTCTTTCCCACCCCACGACAATGAAAGCGCAAGTGCCACGCTCAGGGTTATCAATCACAACCAGTATCATTTTTCGGGAGAGAATTTTGAGCTTGAGGGCCGGACGGGTGAACGAGTAGAAAAAAACGGGGTATCGCTGCTCGTCACAGAGATCAATGCCGAACCCGGCTCGCAATTCACAGTGACCCAGACCTCTCGCCTGAAGGCCATCACGCTGTTGCAGGAAAGTTTTAATGTCGGTGAAGTTGGCAAAGACACTGGCATGCTTAACCTGACCATGGCAGGCGAAGACCCGCGGTTGATTAACACGACGCTGCAGAATATCGCCGAGCATTACCTTGCGCAGAATATTACCCGCCAGGCTGAGCAGGACGAAAAAAGCCTGCAATTTCTGAATACGCAGTTGCCCGCGATCCGCAGCGACCTCGATCGCGCAGAAGATAAGCTCAACGCCTACCGGAAACAGAAAGACTCAGTCGATTTAAACATGGAAGCCAAATCTGCACTCGACCAGATCGTTAACATTGAGAATCAGCTAAATGAGCTGACCTTCCGTGAAGCAGAAATATCGCAGCGCTACAAAAAAGAGCACCCCAACTATCTGGCGCTGATTGAAAAGCGCACTACGCTGCAAAACGAAAGAGCAAAGATGAACAAGCGTGTTAGCGCAATGCCCTCAACCCAGCAGGAAGTGCTGCGTCTGAGCCGTGATGTGGATTCAGGGCGTACGGTCTATTTACAGCTACTGGGCCGACAGCAGGAACTGAACGTCGCAAAATCCAGCGCCATAGGTAATGTACGGATCATCGACGATGCCATCACGGTGAAAAAACCCATCAAACCTAAGAAAATCATCATCATTGTGACCGGTTTACTACTGGGTGGCTTCATCTCCGTCGCACTGGTGTTGCTGCAATCCGCACTTCGTCAGGGGCTTGAATCTCCCGAGCAGCTGGAGGAGAGAGGCATTAGCGTTTATGCCAACGTTCCCTATTCCGAGTGGCTGCATAAGAAAGATATCAAAAGCAAAAAAGGGAAAACCAGCCTGCTGCTGGCGATAAAAAACCCGGCAGATCCCGCTATCGAAACCCTTCGCGGGCTACGTACAAGCCTGCACTTCACCATGATGGATGCAAAAAATAAGGTGCTGATGATTTCAGGTGTCAGCCTTGGCGCGGGGAAAACGTTTATCAGTAGCAACCTGGCGGCGGTGATCGGGCAAACGAAGAAAAAGGTGCTACTGATCGATGCTGACATGCGCAAAGGCTACCTGCATCAATTATTCGGTCTGGGGGAAGATGACGGACTCGCAGAAATACTCAAGGGAAAAACCACCTTTGAACAGGCGGTGGTTTCACTGCCGGATATCGGGCTGGATTATCTCTCGCGCGGGCATGTCCCCACCAATCCGGCGGAGTTGTTGATGGGTCCGGCATTTAAGGCACTGCTCGATACAGCGTCTTCGCACTATGACCTGATTATCATTGATACCCCACCGGTGCTGGCGGTGACGGATGCAACGATCGTGGGTCAGCATGCGGAAACTATCGTGATGATCGCGCGTTTTGAAGAAAATACGGCGAAAGAAGTTGAGGTTTGCATCCGTCGTTTTAAACAGAACGGCATCGATATAAACGGGTGGATACTGAATGGCGTGAAGAAAAGGAAAAGCAGCGACTACGGTTACGGATGTAGCGCATATGGCCAATCGTACAGCCAGTAAGAAGCCTAACGCACTGAACTACCCTTCCCCTCTGATAGGGGAAGGGTATGAATATTACACTTCTTCCATGCGGCCCAGCAGTGCCTGCAGACGCTCCTGCCAACCGTGCTGTTGCTCTTTCAACTGGTTGTTTTCGCGCTCCAGATCTTCACGACCGTTTTGCGCGTTATGCACTTCCTGCGACAGCGCATTGTTCTTCTCTTTCAGCTCTTCAATTTCCATCTGCAGCAGAGTGATAGTATCAATCGCCTGCTGTACTTTGGATTCCAGTTTCTCAAACACTTCTAATGACATCGTCATACCTCTCCTGAATTTGCAAGGCGTTGAACTCGTCCCGGAAACCCGGCGACGCCTTAACGTAAGTAAGCGCACTGCTATGCATCCGATTGTATGGAGCGCCGCACTCCCTGTCCAGCGCCAGGGCGCTCAGATCGTGGTTTGCAACACTTTTCAGGCTATACCTGGAGCGTTCGCTGCAATTACCCCTAAATTGTTAATCCATTCGTTAAATAAATGATTCCTGCGTCAGGTTGACAAGCGTCATAATGCGCACTTTTTCGCGCGATAACGCTCATTTTATTGACCCAGCACACAGATTTTGATTTCGATATTTCTCGTTTTTGTTCGTTAACGATAAATTAACACTATACCTACATGGCAGCATGGTCGTCTCCGACCTCCATGTTCACACTATTCATCAATGAATCTTCAGGATCCCATCATGAGCCAAACATCAACCTTAAAAGGCCAGTGCATAGCCGAGTTTCTCGGTACCGGGTTGTTGATCTTCTTCGGTGTTGGATGCGTCGCCGCGCTTAAAGTTGCAGGCGCGAGCTTCGGTCAGTGGGAAATCAGTATTATCTGGGGCTTAGGTGTGGCGATGGCCATTTACCTGACCGCGGGTGTTTCCGGCGCGCATCTCAATCCGGCGGTGACCATTGCTCTCTGGCTGTTTGCCTGTTTCGACGGGCGTAAAGTTGTTCCCTTCATCTTTTCTCAATTTGCCGGTGCGTTTTGCGCAGCGGCATTAGTGTACGGGCTTTACTACAATCTTTTCTACGACTTCGAACACACGCACAATATGGTGCGCGGTAGCGTCGAAAGTCTTGAACTGGCAGGCATTTTCTCGACTTACCCAAACCCACATATCAATTTTGTGCAGGCCTTCGCGGTAGAAATGGTCATTACCGCTATCCTGATGGGCGTCATTCTTGCGCTGACAGATGACGGTAACGGTGTGCCGCGTGGCCCGATGGCTCCGCTGCTGATTGGCCTGCTGATTGCGGTTATCGGCGCATCAATGGGACCCTTGACCGGCTTTGCGATGAACCCGGCCCGCGACCTCGGTCCGAAAACCTTCGCCTGGCTTGCAGGTTGGGGTGAAATGGCCTTTACCGGCGGCAAAGACATTCCGTATTTCGTGGTGCCGCTGTTCGCACCCATCGTCGGCGCATCGCTGGGCGCATTTGGCTATCGCAAGCTGATTGGTCGCCATTTACCGTGCGACGTCTGCGAGGTGGAAGAGAAAGAAACCACCGCCAGCACCACACAACACAACGCTTCGCTGTAATCTGACTACGGGACATAGCATTATGACTGACAAAAAATACATCGTTGCACTCGACCAGGGTACAACCAGTTCCCGCGCCGTTGTCATGGATCACGACGCCAATATCGTCAGCGTTTCACAGCGCGAATTCGAACAAATTTATCCTAAGCCAGGCTGGGTTGAGCACGATCCGATGGAAATCTGGGCTTCCCAAAGTTCCACCTTGATAGAAGTGCTGGCAAAAGCCGACATCAGTTCCGATGAAGTGGCCGCTATCGGCATCACCAACCAGCGCGAAACCGCCATCGTCTGGGATAAAGAAACCGGTAAGCCGATTTACAACGCCATCGTCTGGCAATGTCGTCGAACAGCGGATATCTGCGAACAGCTCAAGCGTGACGGCATGGAAGACTATGTGCGCAGCACCACCGGGCTGGTGATCGACCCGTATTTCTCCGGTACCAAAGTGAAGTGGATCCTCGACCACGTGGAAGGCGCGCGCGAGCGGGCAAAACGCGGCGAACTGCTGTTCGGCACCGTCGACACCTGGCTAATCTGGCGTATGACCCAGGGCCGCGTGCACGTGACCGACTACACCAACGCCTCGCGCACCATGCTGTTCAATATTCACAAACTGGACTGGGACGACAAAATGCTCGAGGCGCTGGATATCCCGCGCGCGATGCTGCCAGACGTACGCAAATCATCTGAAGTGTACGGCCAGACCAACATCGGCGGTAAAGGCGGCACCCGTATTCCTATCGCCGGGATCGCCGGTGACCAGCAGGCGGCGCTATTCGGCCAACTGTGCGTCAAAGAAGGGATGGCGAAAAATACCTACGGCACTGGCTGCTTTATGCTGATGAATACCGGTGAAACCGCCGTTAAATCAGAACACGGCCTGCTGACCACCATCGCCTGCGGCCCAAGCGGCGAAGTGAACTACGCCCTGGAAGGGGCGGTATTCATGGCGGGCGCATCCATTCAGTGGTTGCGTGACGAAATGAAGCTGATTAACGACGCGTTCGATTCAGAATATTTTGCGACTAAGGTCAACGACACCAACGGCGTATACGTGGTTCCGGCATTTACCGGCCTCGGCGCGCCGTACTGGGACCCGTATGCCCGTGGCGCAATCTTCGGTCTGACGCGCGGTGTGAACTCGAATCACATTATTCGCGCCACGCTCGAATCCATCGCCTATCAAACGCGCGACGTGCTGGAAGCGATGCAGGCCGACTCCGGTATTCGTCTGCACGCCCTGCGCGTGGACGGCGGTGCGGTTGCCAATAACTTCCTGATGCAGTTCCAGTCAGACATTCTCGGCACCCGCGTTGAGCGTCCGGAAGTGCGTGAAGTCACAGCTCTGGGCGCGGCGTATCTCGCCGGTCTGGCAGTCGGCTTCTGGCAGAATCTGGATGAGCTGAAGGAAAAGGCAGTGATTGAGCGTGAATTCCGCCCGGGAATTGAAACCACCGAGCGTAACTACCGTTACAGCGGCTGGCAGAAAGCGGTGAAACGCGCGATGGCGTGGGAAGATCACGATTAAGCCAGACTGTTTGAGTCCATAAAAAAGGCCGGGGATAATCCCGGCCTTTTTGTTTCTGCCCGATGGCGCTTTGCTTATCAGGCCTACGTGATCGAGGTTTTGTAGGACCGGCAAGCATAGCGCCGCCGCGCACATCGCTTATGCGAACATCGGTAACAGCAGATACAGCTTAATCACCAACGCATTCACGATATCAATAAAGAATGCGCCGACCATTGGCACCACCAGGAACGCCGTGTGCGACGGTCCGAATCGTTCGGTGATGGCCTGCATGTTGGCAATCGCTGTTGGCGTCGCCCCCAGACCAAAGCCGCAGTGACCCGCCGCCAGCACCGCTGCGTCGTAGTTTTTACCCATCATGCGATAGGTCACGAATATTGCGTACAGCGCCATCGCCACGGTTTGTACCGCCAGAATCGCTAGCATTGGCAGCGCCAGAGAAGCCAGCTCCCACAGTCTCAGGCTCATCAGCGCCATGGCCAGGAACAGCGACAGCGACACGTTCCCGAGTACTGATACCGCACGTTCAAACACGCGATAGAAGCCTAGCAGCGCCAGACCGTTGCTGAGGATAACCCCAACAAACAGCACGCAGACGAAGGTTGGCAGCTCAAACGTGGTGCCCAGCAGCAATTGCGCAACGATTTTCCCGACGGTGATACAGATAGCAATCATCGCAATGGTTTCAATCAGCACTAAAGAGGTGATCACACGACCCACCTCCGGCTTTTCGAACGCCGTTGGCACTTCCTGATCGTCCGGTTTACCGTCCGGCGTTGAGGAGTGTTTCACCAGATAACGCGCCACCGGGCCGCCAATCAGGCCACCCAGCACCAAACCAAAGGTCGCACAGGCCATCGCCACTTCAGTGGCATTGGCGAAACCATAACGCTCGATGAACAGCTTACTCCAGGCCGCACCGGTGCCATGCCCCCCTGAAAGCGTAATCGAACCGGCCAACAGGCCCATCAGCGGGTCCAGCCCCAGCATTTTCGCCATCCCAATCCCGATGGCGTTCTGCATCAGCAACAGCCCTACCACCACAATCAGGAAGGTTCCCACGACTTTACCGCCGCGGCGCAGGCTCGAAAGATTGGCGTTCAGGCCAATGGTGGCAAAGAAGGCCATCATCAGCGGATCTTTCAGGCTCATATCGAAATCGATTTCCCAGCCCATGCTCTTTTTGAGGATCAGCAGTGCCAGCGCAGCCAGCAGGCCACCCGCGACGGGTTCCGGGATGGTGTACTTCTTGAAGAGGGGGACGGTATGGACAAGTTTGCGTCCTAACAGCAACACCAGCGTTGCCGCAACAAGCGTCGATAGCGTATCGAGATGAAACATAAGAGCTCCTTGTTAGCGCATAATCCAATTCAGCGACGTGAATACCTGTAGTGAATGTTCTCATCGTTATTAGCAGGAGCCGGATTTTACGCAAAATGCAGTGAAAAATGACAGAAAAATATGTCTGGAGCGGTTAAATTTGCGACAAAACGTACAAAAACAGCATAAAAATCCGTGTAGTTATGCATCCTTAATATATTGAAAGCAACCGTTTGCTTTTACCTGGCAGTCCGCTAAAATCCTCCCTTTTCCACCACGAGATTGCCTCTGAAATGTCAGTGAACACCATCGAAGCTGAAAATGCGCAACCGATTGCGCAGAAGCAGAACAGTGAATTAATCTACCGCCTCGAAGACCGCCCCCCGCTCGCGCAGACACTGTTCGCCGCTTTCCAGCACCTGCTGGCAATGTTTGTCGCCGTGATAACCCCGGCCCTGCTGATTTGCCAGGCGCTCGGTTTACCGGCAGAAGATACGCAACACATTATCAGTATGTCGCTGTTTGCTTCAGGTGTCGCATCCGTCATTCAAATAAAAGCGTGGGGCCCGGTTGGCTCCGGACTGCTGTCGATTCAGGGCACCAGCTTTAACTTCGTGGCCCCATTAATTATGGGCGGTACGGCGCTGAAAACCGGTGGAGCGGATGTTCCGACGATGATGGCGGCGCTGTTCGGCACATTGATGCTGGCCAGCTTCACGGAAATGGCGCTGTCCCGCGTGCTGCACCTGGCGCGTCGCGTAATTACACCGCTGGTTTCCGGCGTGGTGGTGATGATTATCGGCCTGTCGCTGATTCAGGTTGGCCTGACGTCCATCGGCGGGGGCTATGCCGCGATGGCCGATCACACCTTCGGCGCCCCGAAAAACCTGCTGCTGGCGGGTATCGTGCTGGCGATCATAATTGTGCTCAACCGTCAGCGTAACCCGTACCTGCGCATTGCCTCGCTGGTGATTGCGATGGCGGCCGGTTACGCCGCAGCCTGGTTTATGGGCATGCTGCCTGAAACCGCACCGACTCACAGCCCGGTGATTATGGTTCCGACCCCGCTCTATTATGGTCTTGGCATCGACTGGAATCTGCTGCTGCCGTTGATGCTGGTGTTTATGATCACCTCGCTGGAAACCATCGGCGACATTACGGCAACCTCTGACGTTTCCGAGCAGCCGGTTTCCGGCCCGGTATATATGAAACGCCTGAAAGGCGGCGTGCTGGCAAACGGCCTGAACTCCTGCGTATCGGCTATTTTCAACACCTTCCCGAACTCCTGCTTTGGGCAAAACAACGGCGTTATCCAGCTGACTGGCGTTGCCAGCCGCTACGTCGGTTTCGTGGTGGCGCTGATGCTTATCGTGCTCGGTCTGTTCCCTGCGGTGAGCGGTTTCGTGCAGCACATTCCTGAGCCGGTTCTCGGCGGCGCGACGCTGGTGATGTTTGGTACCATCGCTGCTTCAGGCGTGCGTATTGTCTCTCGTGAACCACTGAACCGCCGCGCGATCCTGATTATCGCCCTGTCATTAGCCGTTGGCCTGGGCGTTTCTCAGCAGCCGATGATCCTGCAATTTGCGCCTGACTGGCTGAAGAATCTGCTCTCTTCCGGTATCGCCGCAGGCGGCATAACTGCGATTGTTCTGAACCTGGTTTTCCCACCAGAAAAGAGCTGATCCCTGTCACGGCGGCCCGTTCAACGGCCGCCGTGAAACCTTATTAAACGAATCCATCCTTGAGGATTGCGCACAAATCGTGCATAACTCCTTTATGTGCCCTTCACTGGATGGAAGACGATGAAATTTATCGGGAAGCTGTTGCTCTGGCTGCTTATTGCGCTGCTGCTGGTCGCGCTGGCGTTTTACTTTTTGCTGCAAACGCGCTGGGGCGCGCGCGAAGTCAGCGGCTGGATTTCCAGTAACACCCAATACCACATCGCTTTCGACGCGATGGACCATCGTTTTTCTTCTCCCTCACACATCTTGCTCAAAAACGTCACCTTTGGCCGCGACGGTAAACCCGCCACGCTGGTCGCCAAGGCGGTTGATATTGGGCTGAGCAGTCGTCAGCTCACCGACCCGCTGCATGCCGACACTATTACTCTGCAAGATGGGACCCTGAATCTGTCGCCATCTGCCGCGCCGTTCCCGTTTGAAGCCGATACGCTACAGCTCAGCAATATGGCGTTTAACAGCCCAGAAACCAACTGGGATCTCAGTGCCCAGCGCGTGACCGGCGGCGTGTCGCCGTGGGTGCCGGAAGCGGGCAACGTGCTCGGGAAGCAGGCGCAAATTCAGATGAGCGCGGGCTCGATGACCCTCAATGACCTGCCCGCGACCAACGTCCTGGTGCAGGGCAATATCGATAACGGCGTGGTGACGCTCAGCACTCTGGGCGCCGATATCGCACGTGGCTCCCTGACCGGCAACGCCAAACGTAACGCCGATGGCAGCTGGCAGGTCAACAGCCTGCGCCTGACCGACATCCGCATGCAGAGCGATAAATCACTGGCCGATTTCTTCGCGCCGCTGACCACCGTGCCGTCACTCACTATCGGCTCGCTGGAAGTGACCGACGCACGGCTACAGGGTCCGGACTGGGCGATTGCCGATCTGGACCTCAGTCTACGCAATCTCACCTTGAGTCACGGCGGCTGGAACAGCGACGGCGGGCGCCTGTCGATGAATGCCGACGAATTTATTTATGGCTCGCTGCACCTTATCGACCCTATTTTTAACGCTGCGTTTTCCCCGCAGGGCGTGGCGCTGCGCCAGTTTACCTCGCGATGGGAAGGCGGAATGGTGCGCACCTCCGGCAACTGGTTACGCAACGGCAACGCGCTGGTGCTCGACGACACCGCCATCGCGGGGCTGGAATACACGCTGCCGGAGAACTGGAAACAGCTGTGGATGGACCCGCTGCCAGCCTGGCTACAAAGCGTCACGCTGAGTAAATTCACCGCCAGTCGGAACCTGGTTATCGACATCGACCCGGCGTTCCCGTGGCAAATCACATCCCTGGACGGCTACGGCGATAATCTGCAGGTGGCGAAAAACGGCAGCTGGGGCGTGTGGGGCGGTCATGCGGCGCTCAATGCAGCGGCTGCGACCTTTAATCGCGTGGACGTGCGTCGCCCTTCTCTGAAGCTGGCGGCGAATGGCTCGACGGTGAATATCACCGAACTGAGCGCGTTTACAGAGAAAGGAATAATTGAAGCAAGTGGGGCCGTTTCTCAGCAGCCGCAGCGTCAAACGGCGATCAACCTGAACGGTCGCGGCGTACCGCTGGATCTTCTGCAGCAGTGGGGCTGGCCGGTCTTGCCGATTGGCGGCGACGGCAATCTTCAGCTGCGTGCCAGCGGCAGCGTGCAGGCTAACGCGCCGTTAAAACCGACGGTCAACGCGCAGCTGCACGCAGTGAATATGTCAAAACAGGAAGTGACGCAGACAATGAGCAATGGTGAAGTGAGTACGGCGCAACCTGTCGTGCCAGCCCCGACGGAAGCTGCGCCAGTGCCTGTTTCACCTCCGCAGCCGTAATTTCCCCCTCACCCTAACCCTCTCCCTCAGGGAGAGGGGACCGATCGGTGCAATAATTTCCCCTCTTTCCTCCCTCGCCCCTTTGGGGAGAGGGAGGAAAGAGGGGAAAGCCGCTATAGTTGCCAAAACGTTAAATACGTCACAAACAAAATGTTACACTGCGCAACTTTCTCACCGAATATGCGCAGGTTCCCCATGAGCGAATGTACTGAAAATCTTGCCCGCAGTGAGACGCTAACGCGTCCGAACTGGTCTGCGGTTTTTGCCGTGGCGTTTTGCGTTGCCTGCCTGATTACCGTTGAATTTCTGCCGGTTAGCCTGCTGACGCCGATGGCGCAAGAGCTCGGTATTACCGAAGGCGTCGCCGGGCAATCGGTGACCACCACTGCGTTTGTGGCGATGTTCGCCAGCCTGTTCGTCACCCACGTGATTGGCCGCACCGACCGCCGCTACATCGTCATCCTGTTCTCCGTCCTGTTGACGCTCTCCTGCCTGCTGGTGTCATTTGCCTCCAGCTTCAGCCTGTTACTGCTCGGTCGCGCCTGTCTGGGCTTGGCACTCGGCGGCTTTTGGGCGATGTCTGCGTCGCTCACCATGCGTCTGGTACCCGCGCGGCTGGTGCCGAAAGCGTTGTCGGTGATTTTTGGCGCGGTCTCCATCGCGCTGGTGATTGCCGCCCCGCTCGGTAGCTTTTTAGGCGGCATTATCGGTTGGCGCAACGTCTTTAACGGCGCGGCAATAATGGGCCTGCTGTGCGTGGTGTGGGTCTGGAAGGCGCTGCCTGCGCTGCCCGGTGAAACCGGACCGAAAGCAAACATGTTCGGACTGTTAAAACGCCCCGGCGTGCTGGCGGGGATGACCGCGATTTTCATGGCTTTTGCCGGCCAGTTTGCGTTCTTTACCTACATTCGCCCGGTATTTATGAATCTTGCGGGCTTTGATGTCGACGGCCTGACGTTGGTTCTGCTGAGCTTCGGGATTGCCAGTTTCGTTGGCACCTCGCTGTCGGCAGTTATCCTCAAGCGCTCGGTGAAAATGGCCCTGGCCTGCGCGCCGTTGGTCCTCGCGATTAGCGCCGCGGTGCTTATCCTGTGGGGAAGCGAGAAAATGGTGGCCGCGTCGGTGGCGGTTATCTGGGGATTTGCCTTTGCGCTGGTACCGGTCGGCTGGTCAACGTGGATCACCCGCTCGCTGTCTGACCAGGCCGAAAAAGCCGGGTCGATTCAAGTGGCGGTGATTCAGTTAGCCAATACCTGCGGTGCCGCCATCGGCGGCGTGGCGCTGGACCATTTCGGTCTGCTGTCACCGCTGATGTTATCCGGCACCCTAATGCTGCTTACCGCGCTGCTGGTGGCGACAAAAGTACGAATGAAGTAATCCTGCCTACCCGGATCACATGTCCGGGCACTGAATCTGCCCGATAGCGTCCCAGTAATTTTTCTGGTTACTGCGCTCCATCGCCAGCGTCGCATCACGCACGTGGCGCTTGTTGTCTTCGTTAGCGAGAATTTTATTGGCGAAGTCGGTTTCGCTCATACTGGGGTCTGGCGTACAGGTTTTTTTGACGTCTTTCATCACCTGCAGCTTTTGCTGCTCAAACTGCAACCCTTTCAGCGGGGAGTCGGCATAGGCGGCTGGGACGCTCAGACAGGCCAGCAAACAGAGAATTGGCACAGCTTTCATCATAGATCCCTTCTGTTGCAAAATTCATTACCTTTAACTATAAGTTCAGGCCGCTGATTGCGCAAACCTGGCGGCCAGAAAATATTATTAAATCAGTCAATTATGCATTTTATCGCGCAAACGCATGATTGACAGCTCAGCGTTATCCCAGCCATGCGTGACGGCGTGAATCGAGCGAAATCAGCACCACCGAGGAGAGGATGAGCAGCGTGCCCAGCCAGTCCGGCAGCGCAAAGCTGACGCCCAGCAGCAGCACCGACAACAGCGCGCTACTCAACGGTTCAGCGCAGCTCAGAATGCTGGCCTTAGGGCCGCCAATCATCTGCGCGCCCTTTAAATACAGGCTGAACGTCAGCGATGTCCCGATCACCACCAGATAGAAAAACGCCAGCAGCAGATTACCGCTAATCACGAAATGGAGCCCTTCCCCGGCGTAGAACGGCAGCAAAAATGCGCCGCCCAACAGCATGCTCCAGCCAACGATCGGCAGCGTGCCGTAGCGCGCAATCAGCGTGGAAGGATAAGTGGTATAGAACGCGGCGGCGAAGGCCGAAGCAATTCCCCAGAACACCGCCGCAGGCGAGACCGAGAGCGACGTCGGATTGCCGTGAGTGACCAGCAAAAAGGTGCCAAACAGCGAGGTCAGAATGGCGGCAAACACCAGCGCGCCGGGCCGCGATTTGCGCGCAATGGCAAACCACGCCACGATGATGGTTGGCGACAGGAACTGAAGCACGGTTGCCGTGGCGGCATTGGATTTTTCGATGGTCATCAGGAAGGTGAGCTGCACCGTCAGCGCGCCCACCAGCGAAAACAGCAGCAGACTCAGCGCATCTTGGCGGTGCTTCAGAATGCGAAAAATGTTATCGCCATGCACGAAGGCCAGCATCAGCAGAATGAATCCCGCAAACAGCAGGCGCACCATGGTTAAAAACTGCGACGACATCTGGCTCTGCTCCATGATGTACTGTGCGCAAACTCCGGAACTTCCCCACAGCACGGCGGCTATCAGTACGTTCAGCATCCCTTTCCTGGTCGAGCCCATCGTTTCCTCAACAACCTGATTTCGTTGCCCTGGATGATAGCACAGGACAAAAAGCAGGCCGACGCTGCCCCCTGTTATTAGTGATTGAGAAGTTATTTACCAGACCCAATAATGAGGCGGGTTTATGGGATAAATGCGGAGACAGTCCATGCAAATTGAGATCACCGAGAACGTTACTCAGCAAGACCAGGAAGCATTACTCACCGGATTACGCGCTTTTAATAGCCAGTTTATTGATACCAAAGACTGGTACGAACTGGGCGTTTACGCTCGGGATGAGAGCGGAAACATGCTCGGCGGGCTGATTGGCAAACGTAAAGGTGACTGGCTGTGCATCGACTTTTTATGGGTTAGCGACGCCGCGCGCGGCAAAGGACTCGGCAGTGAACTGATTCGTGGAGCCGAAAGCCGCATCCGCGAATGGGGCTGCCGCCATATGTTGGTGGATACCGCCAGCTTCCAGGCGCTGCCGTTTTATCAGAAATGCGGTTTTACCTTGCACAGCAGTATCAAGGACTTCCCTCATCAGGGAATGCAGCGCCACTACCTGACCAAAGCCCTTTAACCGCCAATCCCCTGGCCCATTATCGCCAGTGCATGACGCACGATAACGTCGGGGGAAACGCTTTTCATTCGTTCGTCGGTCCGCAGGCGAGAAAAAGGCACCAGCACCAGGCTTATCAGCGTCGTTATCAGCAACTCCGGGGCGAGATCACGGTTGAGCTTGCCCGTTTCCTGCCATTGCGCCACAGTGCTCAGCAGCTTTTGGTGTTTATCTTCGCCGAAACGCGCCTGCATGTGCTGACGCAGGATCGGCATTTCGCCAATCATCTCCTGCATCCACAACGGCGCAAACCACGCATGTTGCTCCGCCAGTTCCGCCAGCACCCGCACCATGATGGTTAAGGCCATGACCGGGTCGTCAGAATGTTCCACGAACGCGCTGCTGATGCGGTTGCGCAGCGGCATAAAACGCTCCTCGAGGATCTGATCGATAAGCGCCTCGCGGGAAGTGAAATAGTAATGCAGCATCGCCGGGGTCACGCCGCCTTCTTTGGCGATGGCGTTGAGAGACACCCGGGCGATCCCTTGCTGGGCAAACAGCGTCAGCGCGATATCCATTAACTGCTCGCGATTGTCGGCTCCGGCCTGCTTTCCACGCGGACGCCCCGGGCGGCGCGGTTTCTCGGAATTATCTTTGCCATTCTGTGCTTTCATTTGCGGGCTATCCCTTGACCTAAACCATAACTTACATAAATATTAATTAGGTATTTAATTAATTTCAAGTGAGTATGTTTATGGAGTCTCAAACGCCGACTCAATCGCAGCACGTTCCGGCCACTGGCGTAAAGTCTATCCGCCTGTTGTTCAGCGCGCTGTTACTGGTGATGCTACTGTCAGCGCTGGATCAGACCATCGTCTCGACGGCGTTGCCCACTATCGTGGGCGAACTCGGTGGCCTCGATAAGCTGTCGTGGGTGGTTACCGCCTACATTCTGACATCCACTATCGTGGTGCCGCTGTACGGCAAATTTGGTGACCTGTTTGGCCGCAAACGGGTGCTTCAAATCGCCATCGTGTTGTTCCTCGTCGGCTCCGCGCTGTGCGGCCTGGCGCAGAACATGACACAGCTGGTGCTGATGCGCGCCCTGCAAGGTCTGGGCGGCGGCGGCTTGATGGTGATCAGCATGGCGGCAGTGGCGGACGTTATCCCGCCTGCCGACCGTGGACGCTACCAGGGCCTGTTCGGCGGGGTCTTCGGTCTTGCGACGGTGATCGGTCCGCTGATCGGCGGCTTCATCGTACAGCACACCTCATGGCGCTGGATTTTCTACATCAACCTCCCGCTGGGGCTGTTCGCCCTGCTGGTGATCGGCACGGTATTCCACAGCACCAACAAACGCAGCGAGCATCAGATTGACTGGCTCGGCGCGCTGTATCTCAGCATGGCGCTGCTGTGCATCACGCTGTTCACCACCGAAGGCGGGACTGTGCGCGAATGGAGTGACCCGCAGCTGTGGTGCATTCTGGCGTTTGGCCTGGTGGGCATTGCCGGGTTTATCTATGAGGAGCGTTTAGCGTTCGAGCCGATTATTCCGCTGTCGCTGTTCCGCGACCGTAGCTTCCTGTTGTGCAGCCTGATTGGCTTTATCATTGGGATGTCGCTGTTTGGTTCGGTGACCTTCCTGCCGCTCTATTTACAGGTGGTGAAAAGTGCGACCCCAACCGAGGCCGGACTACAGCTGATCCCGCTGATGGGCGGCCTGCTGCTAACCTCGATTATCAGCGGGCGCTTAATCAGCCGCACCGGTAAATACCGCCTGTTCCCCATCGCCGGGACACTGCTTGGTTTCATCGGGATGTTGCTGCTGACGCGGATCACTATCGATTCGCCAACCTGGCATCTGTATCTGTTTACCGGCGTGCTGGGCATGGGCCTCGGTCTGGTCATGCAGGTGCTGGTGCTGGCGGTTCAGAACTCAGTAGCGCCGAATCTGTACGGCGTGGCGACCTCCGGCGTGACGCTCTTCCGTTCGATTGGCGGTTCCATTGGCGTGGCGCTGTTTGGCGCGATCTTTACCCATGTACTGCAATCGAATCTGACTCGCTTGCTGCCGGAGGGGGCGGAAATCCCTCGCGGAATGAATCCGGTGGCCGTTCATCACCTGCCGGTGGCTATCCGCACCGATTATCTCGATGCCTTCGGGGCCGCCATTCACGCAGCCTTCATGATGGCGGCGTGCATTATGGTGCTGGCGTTTGCGCTGTCGTGGTTCCTGAAAGAATCGCCGCTGAAAAAATCTCATCATTGAGTCGATGTTCACCGGGAAGGTCAAACTTCCCGGTTTCGTTCAGGCGAATATGTGCCAGGATGTGGAGAACACGATCCCGCAGGAGTGAATGATGAGTGAACCACGCCCCCCGCTACCCCCGTTTACCCTGGAAAGCGCCATCCACAAGGTGCGGTCCGCCGAAGATGGCTGGAACAGCCGTAACCCGGATAAAGTCGCGCTGGCCTACACCCCCGACAGCAGCTGGCGTAACCGCAGCGAGTTTATCGACGGCCGCGATGCCATCGTCACCTTCCTCGATAACAAGTGGCGCAAAGAGCAGGAATATCGGCTGATCAAAGAGCTTTGGGCCTATACCGACAATCGCATCGCCGTGCGTTTCGCCTACGAATGGCACGACGAGAACGGAAAATGGTTTCGATCCTACGGTAATGAAAACTGGGAATTTGACGACAACGGCCTGATGAACAAGCGTTTCGCCTGCATTAACGACCTGCCGATTGCCGAAGAAGACCGCCTGTTTCACTGGCCTCAGGGCCGACGTCCGGACGATCATCCGGGCCTCAGCGCATTGGGCCTGTAACCTCATTTTCGGTCATAGCGGGGGTTTTTCCCCCGCACACTGACTGCGCGCCCCGACAACTCTCGCCTAAAGTAATGCCTGACATCTCATAATTCTAAAGGATGAAAGGTACGATTATGCGCAAGATGAACACTTCTCTCTGTTTCCTCGCACTTTGCCTCGGCGTTTCGCTGCAGGCCGGTGCGGCTCAGGCCGCGAACGACTGCGGCGTGGCGCAGCTGACCACCTGCCCGGCTCCGGTCGATGCCAAACTGCCTGACGTGAAAGACATGCTGACCTGGAGCCAGCAGCAGCGTGTAATCGGCTTTCGTAACGACTATCGCTCCTACGCCGGAGATGTCTTCAAAGCAGGACACGCGCAGCCGATTCCGGTGATGACGCGTTCCCTGAGCGCCGCAACCTACCAATATCAGGGCCAGCGCTACGGTTTACAGGATTACATCAAACGTAATGACGTGACCGGGATGATGGTCATCAAGGACGGCAAAATCGCCTACCAGTATTACAGCCACGGCAACACACCAACCACGCTGTGGACCTCGCGATCAGTCGGGAAATCCGTGGTGTCGACGCTGGTCGGGATCGCGGTTAAAGAGGGCAAAATCGCCTCACTGGATGATGAAATCGTCAAGTACAACCCCGACGTCAAAGGCATAGCCTGGGAGCACGTCACGGTGCGTCAGCTGATGCAGCACACTTCCGGCGTGACGTGGAATGAGGATTACACTAACCCGCAATCTGACTTTGCGAAGCTGACGCAATGTGAAGCCAACAAAGACACCTACGCCTGTGTGAATGCGCTGGTGAAAGACCCGAAACGTACCGCTTACGCTAAGCCGGGCGCGGCCTGGTCGTACTCGTCCGGTGGCGCGTGGCTGCTTGGCGATACGCTCGAGAAAGCGACCGGTAAATCCCTGGCACAGAACTTACAGGAAAAAATCTGGCAGCCGTACGGCATGGTGCATGACGGCGTTTGGCACAGCTATCAACTGGGCAAACACGACGTGGGCGCGCACGGTTTCAACGCCACGCTGGAAGACTGGGGTAAATTCGGCCTGTTTATCATGAACAACGGCGTGCTGCCGGACGGTACGAAAACCCTGCCGGACAACTGGGTAAAAGATGCCCGAACCTGGAATACCGCAGAGAAATCCGTATCGGCAGCGCATCCGGACGGCATGTACGGCTACCAGTGGTGGAACAACAGCGTGCCGGCAAATGCCAAAGACGTCAGTCCGAAAGAGGGCCTGTCGAGCCAGGATACGATGTGGGCGTTGGGTATTTTTGGTCAGGTTATTGTCGTTAACCCGCAGCAAAAACTGGTGATCGTTCAGTGGTCTGCGTGGCCGAAGGCCGAGCCGTCGTTCAGCGCTCAGCCGCTGGAAGCGTCGCTGATGTATAACGCGATTGCGAACACGCTGAACTAACCTGTAGGCCCCATCAGCGTAGCGCCACCGGGTATCACCTCTCGCAGCCCGGCGGCGCGTCGTTTGCCGGGCCTACAAAATCTAGCTCTATAGACCCGCTTTATCATCTTTTCGTCTTGCTCATTCCTTTTCGTTTTTATCCTCACTCCGCCAAACTCGTTATAGTCATTTTTATTCGGGAACACCTTGTTTTAACGACTGTTTAAAAAGGAACTCTGGCGTGAAACTGACTCTTCCACATCTCGGCGCCCTGCTGCTGACCGGCTTACTTTTGGCGGGCTGCGACCAAAAAAACGATACCAACAAACACATAAAAGTCGGGGTGATTAACGGCGCGGAACAAGACGTGGCCGAAGTGGCGAAGAAAGTCGCCAAAGAAAAATTTGGCCTCGATGTGGAGCTGGTTGGGTTTAGCGGCTCGCTGCTGCCTAACGACGCCACCAACGCCGGGGAGCTGGACGCCAACGTGTTCCAGCATCGTCCGTTCCTGGAGCAGGACAACAAAGCGCACAACTTCCACTTGGTGGCCGTTGGCAACACCTTCGTTTTCCCGATGGCGGGCTATTCCCGCAAGATTAAATCTGTTTCCGAATTGAAAGATGGCGCTACCGTCGCCATTCCAAACGATCCGACCAACCTCGGGCGCGCATTGTTGCTGATGCAAAAAGAGAAGCTGATCACCCTGAAACCGGGTAAAGGCCTGCTGCCGACCTCGCTGGATATCAGCGACAACCCACACAAGCTCAATATTATGGAACTGGAAGGGGCGCAACTGCCGCGCGTGCTCGACGACCCGAAGGTCGACGTGGCGATCATCAGCACTACTTATCTGCAACAGACCGGCCTGTCACCCGTGCGTGATGGCGTGTTTATCGAGGATAAAAACTCGCCGTATGTGAACATCATCGTTACCCGCGAAGACAATAAAGATGCGGAAAACGTGAAGGAATTTATGCAGTCGTATCAGTCACCTGAAGTGGCGAAAGCGGCCGAGAAAATCTTTAACGGCGGGGCCGTACCCGGCTGGGATTGAGTGAGTCATCTGTAGCGAAATGGGCCAGCGGGATGCTGGCCCGATTTATTTTATTGGCGCCTTTTTCCAAATACCCGCCAAAGGAAGAAATAAGAAAATGACCAGGAAACCAATGGAGCTCACATGCTGTCTACTGGCGACATGAACGTAAATGTCTAATGAACAGCGCCCACCGCCAGAGCGGAAGGCAATAAAAGGATCTCATGATGCAAAAGAAAACCGTAATACTGGCACTCGCCGCTGCAATCGCCTTAGGCGGATTAGCGGGATGCGATCAGAAAAACACCTCTGCCCCGGACATTGGCGTCGTGGATATTGGCAAAGTGCTGAAGGACTCGACCATCGGCAAACAGGAAATTGAGCATGACAAGCAGGTTCAGGCCGTGCTTATCAAGGCCAATGATGAGGCGAAGAAAGGTTATGCCGCCCTGTCCGCGGACGAACAGAAAAAAGCGAGCGATGCCGATGCGAAAATCCTGAATCGCCAGTGGCTGGCAGAACAAAAAGCCGCCCGTCAGGCGAGCCTGGACGCCATCGCCAAAGCCGTGGACACCTACCGGCAGGAAAAAAAGCTGGCGCTGATTGTTGATAATCAGAATGTCATTTCCAGCGACGCAAAATTAGATGTCACCGCCGACATCATTACCCGTCTTGAAAAGACCCAGGTGACCTACGGCAATTTACCCACTATCACGGTGAAATCTCCGCAAGCTGCGGAGTCGGCTGCGCCCGTAGAGCCTGAGCCGAACGCTCATTAATCATCCTCAACTGGCGATTGGGGGTCCTCACATTTCATCCATGAGCCCCCCCAATCGCCTGCCAGTTCCCCGAAATATTCGTCGTTATGAACACATATAGCGGTACGGCCCTGGTGGACAGCGGCGCAGGTACGTTTGAACGTAGTTGTTCTTAAATGAATACATCGCGCCCGAGAACGGATCGACAATCAGCCAGCCAGGAACGCCGAAGAAGATGAGATTCCCGAACAGGTACCAGGGCGTGAGATTTGTGCTCAACGGCGTGATTGACGTGTTATAGCCATCTTCCGCAAGCGTCAGCGTGTAATTGATTTTACCAAAATAGCTGCCATCCGCTTTCTTCAGCGTAACGGTCTGCGGTGTAATCCCACTGGCCACAATCTGGCCGTCGCTGTCAGAGATAGCAAAACGAACGTGATCGGGCACGCTATTGATGCGCACCTGTTCCTCATTGTCTCCGACAATCGTGGCGCAGCCTGCAAGCAGTAACGGTAAAAGCAATACGAGTAATTTTTTCATCCTGGCGCTCCATCGGTTAATACAATGAACAGCGACCCAGATGGGGAGAAACTTAAGCGGCGGCTCATAACTGAGCGGTAATCAAAGACGAGGTGGGTTTTTTCGGATATTGAGGTGAAGTAAATAGAGGTTTGACGCTTACGGTGAGAGAGAACTGGCGGAAGATCACAGGAGTCGAACCTGCCCGGGGCCGCTGGCGGTCCCATCTGGATTTGAAGTCCAGCCGCCTCACCGGAGACGACGACCTTCCGCGCCTCGATTGCTACATGGAGGCGGTGCGCATTATAGCTACTTTCAGGCAGTTACCCCACTCTTTGATCTAATTATTTCCTGATACTTGTACAGTAAATCACCAAAACCCCCATAAAACCCTACAAAATCCGTTAGTTACATTTTTAAACATTATTCTTCCCAACCGCGATCACAGAAAACAAGAAACATAATCCGCTAACGAGATATCGGAATTCCATCGGTGCCGACGATGAATTACAACCATGTAACCGGTTACTGATGTTCGATGACGCTATTGAGGGATAAAAAAATGAGTCATGAAGTGTTATCCGTGAGGGAGAAGATAGGCTACGGCATGGGAGATGCCGCCAGCCATATCATTTTTGATAACGTCATGTTGTACATGATGTTTTTTTATACCGATATTTTTGGTATTCCCGCAGGCTTTGTCGGCACCATGTTTTTGCTCGCCCGCGCGCTTGATGCGATTTCCGACCCGTGCATGGGCCTGCTCGCCGACCGCACCCGCAGTCGCTGGGGTAAATTCCGGCCGTGGATCCTGTTTGGCGCCATTCCCTTTGGCCTCGTATGCGTGCTGGCCTACAGCTCGCCAGACCTCACCCACAACGGCAAACTGATTTACGCCGCCGTCACCTACACGCTGCTCACCCTGCTGTATACCGTGGTCAACATCCCGTACTGCGCGCTGGGCGGGGTGATCACCGATGACCCAACGCAGCGCATCTCCCTGCAATCCTGGCGCTTCGTGCTGGCAACGGCGGGCGGAATGCTTTCCACGGTACTCATGATGCCGCTGGTAAACCTGATTGGTGGCGACGACAAAGCGTTTGGCTTCCAGGGCGGCATTGCGGTGCTGTCGGTGGTGGCTTTCCTGATGCTGGCCTTCTGTTTCTTCAATACCAAAGAGCGTATTCAGGTGCCGCCGAGCACCTCTTCGATGCGTGAAGATCTGCGAGATATCTGGCAAAACGACCAATGGCGCATCGTTGGCCTGTTGACCATTCTCAACATCCTCGCGGTCTGCGTGCGTGGCGGCGCGATGATGTATTACGCCACCTGGATTATGGGTTCCGCCGGGCTGTTCACCGTCTTCCTGTGTACTTACTGCGTCGGCAACCTCATTGGCTCCGCGCTGGCGAAACCGCTCACCGACTGGAAATGTAAGGTCAGCGTGTTCTGGTGGACCAACGCGGCCCTAACGGTACTGAGCGTGGCGATGTTCTTCGTGCCCATTCAGGCCAACGTCGTGATGTTTGGCTTCATCTTCGTGATTGGCGTGCTCCACCAGCTGGTGACGCCAATTCAGTGGGTAATGATGTCCGACACCGTCGACTACGGCGAATGGTGCAACGGCAAACGCCTGACCGGCATCAGCTTCGCGGGCACGCTGTTTGTCCTGAAGCTCGGCCTGGCGTTAGGCGGCGCAATGATTGGCTGGATGCTGGCGGCGGGCGGTTATGACGCCGGGGCCAAAACGCAAAACAGCGACACCATCAGCATTATTGTTGCGCTGTTTACCCTCGTTCCGGCGGCCTGCTATCTGCTGAGCGCCATTATCGCCAAGCGCTATTACACGCTGAAGACACCTTATCTACGCAAAATCATGGCGGATATCGCGCAGGGCGCGCGCCGCAATCAGCAAGACTTTGAGCAGGCTCCGGTCAGCAAAGAATTACCGAACTAAGAGGAACAAGGCATGAAAATCAGTGATGGAAACTGGCTCATTCAACCTGGCCTGAATCTACTTCACCCGCTGCAGGTGTTCGACGTTGAACAGCAGGGTAACGAAATGGTGGTGTATGCCGCCCCGCGCGACGTGCGTGAACGCACCTGGCAGCTGGATACCCCGCTGTTTACGCTGCGCTTTTTCTCCCCGCAGGAAGGCGTGGTAGGCGTACGCATTGAGCATTTCCAGGGCGCGCTGGATAACGGCCCACATTACCCGCTGAATGTGCAGCAGGATGTGAACGTTGAGATGCAGAACACCGCCGAATTTGCCGAGCTGAAAAGCGGCAACCTCAGCGTGCGCGTGTCGAAAGGCGAATTCTGGGCGCTGGATTTCCTGCGTAACGGCGTGCGGATCACCGGCAGCCAGGTGAAAAATAACGGTTACGTGCAGGACACCCACAGCGATCGTAATTACATGTTCGAACGTCTGGATTTAGGTGTAGGTGAAACCGTTTATGGCCTTGGCGAGCGCTTCACCGCGCTGGTACGCAATGGCCAGACTATCGACACATGGAACCGTGATGGCGGTACCAGCACTGAGCAGTCGTACAAAAACATTCCGTTCTACCTTACCAACCGCGGCTACGGCGTGCTGGTCAATCACCCGGAATGCGTGTCGTTTGAAGTCGGCTCAGAGAAAGTCTCGAAGGTGCAGTTCAGCGTCGAAAGCGAATATCTCGAATATTTTGTGATTGATGGTCCGACACCGAAAGACGTTCTGAACCGTTATACGCAATTTACCGGCCGCCCGGCGCTACCTCCGGCGTGGTCTTTCGGCCTGTGGCTGACCACCTCGTTCACGACCAACTACGACGAAGCGACGGTAAATAGCTTTATCGACGGCATGGCTGAACGCAACCTGCCGCTGCACGTGTTCCATTTCGACTGCTTCTGGATGAAGGCGTTCCAGTGGTGCGACTTCGAGTGGGACCCGGTGACATTCCCGGACCCGGAAGGAATGATCCGCCGTCTGAAGGCCAAAGGGCTGAAGGTCTGCGTATGGATTAACCCGTACATCGGGCAGAAATCACCTATCTTTAAAGAGCTGAAAGAAAAGGGTTATTTGCTCAAGCGCCCGGACGGCTCGCTCTGGCAGTGGGATAAATGGCAGCCAGGCTTGGCGATTTACGATTTCACTAACCCGGAAGCGTGCCAGTGGTATGCCGATAAGCTGAAAGGCCTGGTGGATATCGGCGTCGACTGCTTCAAAACCGATTTCGGCGAGCGTATCCCGACGGATGTCGTCTGGCATGACGGCTCTGACCCGCAAAAAATGCACAACCATTACGCATTCATCTACAACGAACTGGTGTGGAACGTGCTGAAAGAGACACTGGGCGAGCAGGAAGCGGTGCTGTTTGCACGCTCAGCTTCCGTCGGCGCACAACAATTCCCGGTTCACTGGGGCGGCGACTGCTACGCCAACTACGAATCGATGGCGGAAAGCCTGCGCGGTGGGCTCTCGATCGGCATGTCGGGCTTTGGTTTCTGGAGTCACGATATCGGCGGCTTCGAAAATACCGCTCCGGCGCACGTCTACAAACGCTGGTGCGCGTTTGGTCTGCTGTCGAGCCACAGCCGCCTGCACGGCAGCAAATCTTACCGTGTGCCGTGGGCGTACGATGATGAATCCTGCGACGTGGTGCGTCATTTCACCGAACTGAAGTGCCGGATGATGCCGTATCTGTATCGTCAGGCAGCGATTGCCCGCGAAACCGGTACGCCGGTGCTGCGTTCGATGATGCTGGAGTTTCCGGAAGATCCAACCTGTGATTATCTGGACCGTCAGTACATGCTCGGCGATTCAGTTCTGGTGGCGCCGGTGTTCAGCGAAGCGGGCGATGTGCAGTTCTATCTGCCTGAAGGCCGTTGGACGCACCTGTGGCACAACGACGAGGTAACGGGCAGCCGCTGGCATAAACAGCAGCATGACGCGCTGAGCCTGCCGGTGTATGTGCGTGACAACACGCTGTTGGCGTTGGGCAACAACACTCAGAAGCCGGATTATGCATGGCATGAAGGCACGGCGTTCCAGCTGTTCGGTCTAGAGGACGGGCGCGAAGCGGTTTGTCAGGTGCCTGCGGCGGACGGTTCTACTCTTTTCTCGCTGAAGGCCAAGCGCTCAGGCAGCACGATTACCGTGGCAGGCACTGGCAATGCACGCGACTGGACGCTGTGTCTGCGTAATGTACAGCAGCTCAACGGTGTGCAGGGCGGTTCGCAGTCTGGTAGCGAGTGGGGCGTGGTGATTGCGGCTCAGGGTAATTCAGTGGTGATTACGGTTTAAGATTGAGGACCGTTCCCCCCTCACCCCGGCCCTCTCCCCTAAGAGGAGAGGGAGAAATGCCTTATCCCCTCGCCCCTTTGGGGAGAGGGTTAGGGTGAGGGGGAAAACACATCAATCAATGCAACCAGCTCACCCCGTCCTGCGGCATGAACAGCAGGTTGTAACGGTGCTGGAACGCATTAAACTCTGATACATCCGGTTCCAGCTCACGCAAAAAACCCAGCGCTAAACGAATTTGTGCATCGGTGACAGGGGCGGCGAGACGCGCTTTTTGCAACTGACGATGCCAGTAGAGCATATTGGTCTCACTGGCATCGACGACCGCGACCTGCCAGATAAGCAAAACCTGAGCGGCATTCTGTAAATGCGCTTCATTAGGGCGATGCAAATAACTCAGAAACTCTTCGCCCGCGCGCTTCCCCATCTGATCGACCATCGATTCAATATGCATTGGGGTGATCCCCAACCGTTCGCTCAGGCGTTTGACAGCCCGACGCGAATCGGAGGTTATTACCCGAAACCCCACCACAAATACCACCACTAAGGTGGCTAACATCAACCAGATCATGCGTCCTCTCAGCTTTCCTCAGCCCGGATATCATAAAGACATCCATCGCGAAGTCGACATAAAGGATTATTCAAAAAACAGACCCAGCTTGTTGAATACACCAGGGTCGCTCTGGTGGCGAGTCACCTGAGTGACGTCTTCGAGTTTGTCGATTTGACTTATCATCTGCTCCAGACGCTGATCGTTGTTCACTAATAGCCAAATACGGCTTTTATCGCTGTTCTGGATAGGTAGACAAAGAATGCCCTCCACGTTGAACGCACGCCGGGCAAACAGGCCGCAGACGTGAGTCATGACGCCGGGATGGTTGCGCACGGTGAGTTCCAGAATGACGTTGTCATGAATTGCGTTTTGCATGGCTTATTCCCCCACCATTTCAGTATTTGCGGCACCCGGCGGCACCATCGGCCAGACTTTTTGCTCAGGATCGATGCGCACGTGGATCAGCGCGGGTCCCGGACGGGAAATGATGTCCTGCAACGCGGCCTGCGGATCTTCAGCCGTATTCAGGTCACAGGTTTGCAGGCCAAAGCCCTGCGCAATCTGCATAAAGTTAATCATGCCCGGATAGGTGGCGGCAAAAACGCCCTGTTTGTAGAACAGGCTTTGCTGCTGATGCACCAGCCCCAGCGCCTCGTTGTTCATCAGGATAATTTTAACGTCGAGCTGATTTTCCGCAGCGGTCGCCATTTCCTGAATGTTCATCATGAGGCTGCCGTCGCCGGAGAAACACAACACTTTACGATGCGGATTCGCCAGCGCCGCACCTACGGCCGCCGGCAGGCCAAAGCCCATCGTGCCCAGCCCGCCGGAAGTCAGCCACTGACGAGGACGGTTAAGCGGATACGCCTGCGCGGTCCACATCTGATGCTGGCCGACGTCGGTAGTGACAATCGCGTCGTCGTCCACGCAGGCCGCCACGGCGTTAATCAAACCGTAATGGGTCAGTGGGTCGCCTGCTTTCGGGATCGCAGACGGGAATTCCTGTTGTAAATCCGCCACCAGCTGACGCCACTCGGCGCGCGGCTGGGCTTCAACCAGCGGGATCAGCTGGTCCAGAACCTCGCCCACGTCGGCCTGAATCGCGACGTGCGGCTGTTTGATTTTGCCCAGCTCTGCGCGGTCGATATCCACATGAATAATTTTGGCATTCGGGCAGAACTGTTCCGTTTTGCCAATCGCCCGGTCATCAAAACGTGCGCCTAAAACAATCAACAAATCAGCTTCTTGCAGAACGTAGTTGGTGCTGCGTGCGCCGTGCATTCCGAGCATGCCTAACGACAGCGGATGCGCTTTTGGCAGCATGCCCAGCGCCATCAGGGTCATGGTGGTCGGCAGGTTGGCTTTTTCCGCCAGTTTGCGGATGTGTTCCGGCACGTTGATGACCCCACCGCCGAGATACAGCACCGGGCGTTTGGCGCTGTTAATCATCGCTGCGGCATCGCGTACATCTGACAGATTAAACACGGGTGCAGGTGCTTTGCAGCCCGGCATCGGCAGGTCGTCGATATCGATTTCAGCGGTCTGAACATCCTTCGGAATATCCACCCATACCGGGCCAGGACGGCCAGACTGCGCAATGCGAAACGCGTCGCTGATCACCTGCGGAAGTTCGCTGATGTCGCGCACTAAGTAGTTGTGTTTGGTGATGGGGATGGAGATACCGTAGGTGTCCACTTCCTGGAACGCATCGGTGCCGATCATCGAGGCAGGAACCTGCCCGGTGATGCACACCAGGGGAATGGAGTCGAGGCGCGCATCGGCAATCGCGGTGACCAGATTGGTGGCACCCGGGCCGCTACAGGCCATGCAGACCGCCGGTTTGCCCTGCGTACGCGCCATGCCCTGGGCGATAAATCCCGCGCCCTGTTCATGGCGGGCCAGTACGTGACGGATCTGTTTGCTTTGGCTGAGGGCGTCGTACAGCGGTAAAACTGTCCCGCCCGGAATACCCGCCACGATGGTGATGCCCTGACGTTCCAGCAAGTGAACGATCAGCTGAGCGCCGGTAAAACGCTTTGCCTGTGACGTCGTCTGCGTTGACGCCGTCTGTGATGACGTTGTGCCCGAAGTTGCCATGTTCCAGTCCTGTTCTTCTGGGCCGACTTTCCGGGGGGCTTAAACGAAAAACCCCGCTCGGTTTGCGCCGGCGGGGTTTTGGAATCGTGTGTTCCGGACCCTACGGCGCATTGCCGACGACCACCACCACACGCACGACGACCACTGCGGCTGGGTGCGCAGTTGGTAGTAGGTTGATTGCGTTCAGGTGAGTGTTCATTAGGGACCATCTGTTGTGTTAGTAGCTGGATTCATACAAGCACAGCCACCCTGTTCGCGGCAAGCGGTTTATGGCCACACGCAAAAATCTGCGCCTTTGGTCACATTTCCCTGCAAAACCTCAGAAAACAAAAAACCCCGCCGGAGCGAGGTTTTGTCAGTGTTTTTACGGGTGGTATCCGCGAAGCACACTGTGTTACGTCAACCGAAGAAGTATACGCGATCGGCGGCGATCGTGCAATTTCACCCACGGTTTACCGCATTATTGAGTATGAGACCGCCCGCTGATTTTGTCGAGAAAAACACCTGTTCATCCATACAGCATTTATCTATACTGAAGCTGTTCGCAGTGAGCCATTTGGGGGCCGCATGTTCGACCGGCGCGCAAAAAGTCCTGGCTGAAACGGGTGGTGCCGTCAGCGCCTTAACCCCCGGGAGAGCATACTGTGTTACGTCAACAACACGGCTGATGACAGGCAGCGGAAAGGTAAATCAGCCGGAAGTTCTCCTTACACTACAGGAGAAACGTATGGGTGGAATGGAACTGGCATTGTTGGTCCTGAAACTCATGGTTGCGTTGCTGCAACTGCTTGATGCAGTCCTGAAAACCTTCCGGTAATCAGGTTCAGGCCGTACCAAAGAGGGGCGGGCAACCGCCCCTCTTTTAACCATTCACCGTACTTTAGCGGTTTTGCGCCCAGTCATTGGTTGATTGCACAGAGAATGTTACAGTCTTGTGACACTTCACTGCAAAGCGCGCCATGACTCTTACCGTCTTCTTTGTATTGCTGTTTGCCGCCCTGCTGCACGCCAGCTGGAATGCCATCGTCAAAGCGGGGAGCGATAAACTCTTCTCCGCCATCAGCGTGAGCGGTTCCGCATCGCTGATCGCCTTTGTGCTGTTGCCCTTTTCTCCACAGCCTGCCTTGGCCAGCGCGCCCTGGCTGATTCTCTCCTGCGGTTTGCAGGTGGTTTACACCGTACTGGTCGCGAAAACCTACCAGGTCTCAGACATGAGTCAGACCTACCCGCTGATGCGCGGCACCGCGCCGTTGCTGGTGGCGACGGTCAGCCTGTTTTTACCGGGCGAGCAGCTCTCTTCTTTGGCGTGGATGGGAATCGGCGTTATCTGTCTGTCGATTTTGGCGATGGCGCTGAACGGGCGAAGCGGGTCAAGAACAGGGGTGACGCTGGCTCTGATCAACGCCTGCTTTATTGCCAGTTATACGCTGGTCGACGGTACGGGCGTGCGGCTTTCCGGCTCCGCGCTCGGCTATACCCTGTGGACATTTTTGATGAACGGTTTTTGTCTGCTCGGTTGGGCGATGGTCGCTCGCCGCCTCGAGGTTTCCCGCTACATGCGTCTTCACTGGAAGAAGGGCATTTTTGGCGGCCTCGCCACCATGGGCTCTTATGGTCTGGCGCTGTGGGCAATGACTCAGGCTCCGCTGGCGGTCGTGGCGGCGCTACGTGAAACCTCAATTCTATTCGGCGCAGTCATCGCCCTGGTGATCCTGAAAGAGCGTGTGACCTGGCTGCGCCTGGCCGCCGCCTGCGGGATTGCCCTCGGGGCGATATTGCTGCGCCTGTCCTGATCCACTCTGGCAACAATTGTTGCCGAATATCGTTTACTAAACCTGCCTGGTGCCGCTTCGCCGATCCTTCCGCGGTGGTTGTTCTGTCATTTTACTGTGGTAGATTCCTCCCGGACTTTGCTGATTTCATAGTCACATATTCTTTCTTTTTAACCCTTCACAAAGTATTCATCGAATGAAAAGGCATAAGAACGTCAATTTGCTGCTGATGCTGGTGCTGCTGGTGGCCGTCGGACAGATGGCGCAAACCATTTATATTCCAGCGATTGCTGACATGGCGCGTGATCTGAACGTGCGTGAAGGTGCGGTCCAGAGCGTGATGGCCGCGTATCTACTGACCTACGGCGTGTCGCAATTATTCTACGGCCCGCTTTCAGACCGCGTGGGCCGTCGACCGGTTATCCTCGTCGGCATGACGATTTTTATGCTGGCGACGGTCATCGCCATGACCACACACAGCCTGACGATGCTGATTGCCGCCAGTGCACTCCAAGGCATGGGCACCGGCGTGGGCGGCGTCATGGCTCGCACCCTGCCGCGCGACCTGTATGAAGGTTCCCAGCTGCGCCATGCCAACAGTTTGCTGAACATGGGTATTCTGGTCAGCCCGCTACTGGCACCGCTGATTGGCGGGATGCTCGATACGGTCTGGAGCTGGCGCGCCTGCTACGGTTTCCTGCTGGTGCTGTGTTTGGGCGTGACCCTGAGCATGGCGCGCTGGATGCCGGAAACGCGTCCGCAGGATGCGCCACCAACCCGCTTTACCACTCGTTATAAAACGTTACTCGGCAACGGGCCGTTCACTTGCTACGTGATGATGCTGATTGGCGGTCTGGCGGGCATTGCGGTGTTTGAAGCCTGTTCCGGCGTGCTGCTGGGCGCAGGGCTTGGGCTGAGCAGTATGGTGGTCAGTATTCTGTTTATTCTGCCGATCCCGGCGGCGTTTTTCGGCGCCTGGTTTGCCGGTCGCCAGAACAAGCGCTTCTCCAGCATGATGTGGCAGTCAGTCATTAGTTGTCTGCTGGCGGGGCTGATGATGTGGATCCCGGGCCTTTTCGGGGTAATGAACGTCTGGACACTGTTGGTTCCAGCCGCGCTGTTCTTCTTCGGTGCCGGGATGCTGTTCCCGCTCGCCACCAGCGGCGCAATGGAGCCGTTTCCGTTCCTCGCCGGAACAGCCGGGGCGCTGATCGGTGGCTTGCAGAACATCGGTTCCGGTGCATTGGCCTGGCTTTCCGCGCTGCTGCCGCAAACCGGACAAAGCAGTCTGGGCCTGTTGATGACGCTGATGGGACTGCTGATATTGCTGTGCTGGCTGCCGTTGGCTTCACGGTTTAACCAGCATCAGCAGACGATTTAAGGCGGAGATAGGCCCGGTAGAGCACAATTGCCGGGCCCTCATTGAGGGTCAGTGAAGTTCTGGCCAGTACGCCTTATTCGCTTCAATCAGCTCGTCGAGAATCGCCTTCGCGACGGACGCGCTTGGCACCGTTTTAGACAGCGTGATCGCCTGCCACAGTTTCTGATACGAGCGCTGCTCCCAGGCATCAACCACCAGTTTTTCAACCGCCACCTGCTGGCTCATCAACCCTTTCTGGAAATTCGGGATGTCGCCGACCGTCAGTGGTTCAGGCCCGCTTTTCCCCACCAGGCACGGAATTTCTACCATCGCGTCAGCATCAAAGTTATGGATTGCCCCGTTGTTCGGCACGATAAGCAGCATCCGTTCCTGGGTGTTAAAGGCGATCGCCGCTGCTAAATCCACGATGTATGACGCATGTTCATCAATTTCCAGCTCACCTGCTGACGATTTTCCGGCCTGAATAATCGCGTTACAGGAGCCAAACACGTGTTTCTCACGGTGCTCCATCACCTCATTGGCGCGGGTATGATTTGGGTTGGCGTGCTTCACCACATAATCAGGGAACAGATAGTATTTCAGATAGGTGTTCGGCATGGTGTCGGGATCCAACGCCTGTACATCCCGGGCTTTAACGAAAGTATCGTTCCAGCTCGCTTCGGTATGCGGATCGTCAGTTGGGGGAACATAGCCATATTTCGCCACATGTTCGCGTAATTTCGGCATTAAATCATTGCCTTCCAGGTCTTCGATAGACGTCCACCAGCCGAAGTGGTTCAGGCCGTAATAACGCGTGCGCATCTGTTTTCTGTCTTTCAGGCCCACGATTTCCGCCATGCGTCCTTCAATACCAATCGGCATATCACAGATGTTGAGAATTTTGGCAGTTGGGCGCAGTCGACGCGTGGCTTCCGCCACAATCGCCGCCGGGTTGGAATAGTTGAGCATCCAGGCGTTTGGAGAATATTGCTCCATGAAGTCCACCAGCTCAAGCACGCCGCCAATCGAACGCATGCCGTAGGCGATCCCACCGGGTCCACAGGTTTCCTGGCCGAGCACACCGTGGCGCAGGGGGATTTTTTCGTCCTGTTCACGCATCGGGTATTTGCCGACGCGGATATGCGCCATTACGAAATCGACATCGGTAAAGGCGGTTTTCGGATCGGTGGTATAGCTAAATTTGATGTCCGGCGCTTGCTCCTGAAGAATAATTTTGCAGGCTTCGGCGATGGTTTCCTGGCGTGCGCCATCATTGTCGTAAAACGTCAGGGCACGCAGCGGCAGGCGGTCCTGATTTGCCAGCAACATCAGGACAATACCGGGGGTAAAGGTGCTGCCACCACCGGCTACAACGATAGAGAATTTTTTCATGATACTGCCTCCGTCATGGATTTAGGTTCGGTTATCGATATGTCATTCATCAGGGTTTCCAGATGGTCACGTACTACGGGCACGTTCAGACCGACAATCACCTGAATGCCGTCGCCGCGTCGGACCACACCATGCGCGCCCAGCGCTTTGAAAATGTCGTCACTTTGGGTCTGCCCCATATCGACCAGCGTGATACGCAGGCGGGTGGCGCAGTTATTGATGCTGCGAATATTGCTGGCGCCACCGAGCGCCTCCAGGAACCCTGCAGCCTGTCCGCGCTGCGTCTCTTTTGCTGAGGCCGCAGTGGTTGGTTGGCGTGCGGCCTTGTAATCCGCCTTGCTGTAGAGCTTGATTTCACTCTCTTCGCGGCCCGGTGTTTTAATGTTGAAACGCAGAATGAGGGTGCGGAAAACCACAAAGTAGATACCGGTGAAGAGCAGCCCGATGGCGATCTGGGTGAATATCATTCCCGAGTGGTTGTGGAACATCGGGATCCAGTCCAGCGGCAGAATGGTATCGATCAAGCCGCCGCCCATATTCCCGGACACTCCCGCCATGTACATGACGGTCGCCATGGTGGCGGCCAGTATCGCGTGCAGGACAAACAGCGGCGGGCATATAAACAGGAACGTAAACTCGAGCGGTTCGGTGATCCCCACCAGCACGGCGGTGAGTGCCGCCGGGATGAGCAGGCCAGCGACTTTTTTGCGGTTCTGTGGGGCGGCGGTGTAATACAACGCCATTGCAATCCCCGGGGCGGCAAAGACCTTAGAGTTACCGAACAAGGCAAAACCGCCCTCCGGGAACAGCGTTTTCAGGGATTCGGTCGATTGACTAAATTCCAGTAAGTGCTCGGCCCAATACACCTGAATGCCGCCCTCGATGGCCGCCGGGCCAAAAACAAACGGGCCATAGACAAAATGATGTAATCCGGTAGGGATAAGCACACGTTCCAGGAAGGTATACAGCCAGACGCCGCTGGCCCCCGCGCTGCGTAGAAAAGCCTGCAGTGATTCAATGCCCAACTGAACTTTGGGCCAACCCAATAACGTCAGCCAGGCGCAGGGGATCATGACCAGGAACGCAATCATCACTACGAATGACGTGCCCTGAAAGGTGCCGAGAAATACCGGTAAGGGTTTATCAAAGTAGCGATTATGAAGACCCGTTACGATCCCTGAAATAACGATCGCACCGATAATACTGGTATCGAGGGTTTTAATTCCGGCAATCATCGTTAAGCCACTTCCTGCCACGGTATCCAGCGTAAAATCAACGCCAAAATAATGCCCCCAGGTCATGCCCATCGCGTTAATAAAATAATTCCAGGTTAAAAAACTGACCATTACTGCCAGACAAGCCCTACCCGGAGCCTGCTTTGCCAGACCAATAGGCAATCCCACGGCAAAGATAAGCGGCATATTACGAAAAACGGTCCAACCCCCCTCTTCAATAATATGAACAATCTGGCGAAATAAACTGTCAGGCGCCGTGAGTGATTCACTGACGAATAAGGGGTTTTGCAACATAATTGCAATGCCCACCACGATCCCTGCAAACGGAAATAACAGGACCGGGGTAAACATTGCACCACCAAAACGTTGTATTTGACTGAGCATTTTTACATCCTCATCGACACTTGTAGGGGAAGAGGTCTTATTGGATTTATTGACTGACCTGGCATGAGCTTATGCAGTTACACCGCGTCAAAGCGGATATGCCGCTGCGTTCCGTGACCGTGTTCATAGTTTAAAAAGTCGCCATGATGTCTACTTTTTGTTTATAAATCAGACATCACGGGACCAAAATGTCCTGCTGGTTGGCTAAAAGAGGTCTACTGGTGATCTACAAATCCATTGCAGACAAACTTCGTCTGCGCCTGAATTCATCGGATTATGACGTGGGCAGCCCGCTCCCCGGCGAGAAAGCACTGGCACGAGAGTTTGGCGTGGCGCGGATGACCATCCGTAAAGCGACAGCGTTACTGATGACATGGGGGTTGGTCGAACGCAGGCATGGCAGCGGCACCTTCGTGGCCCGCAAAGATGTCCATCAAGAAACGACAAATTTGACGGGTCTGGTGGAAGTCATGCTCCTGCAGGGAAGGTCGGTTGTGAGCAAAGTGCTGACATTCGAAGTGATCCCTGCTCCTCCGGCGATTGCCGGAAAGCTGCGGATCCCGGTCAACAGCCAAATCTACTTTTCCCGACGTATTCGCTATGTCGAAGGTAAGCCGCTGATTCTGGAGGACAGCTATATGCCTGTCAGGCTGTTCCGTACGCTGTCACTGTCACATCTGGAAGGGTCGAAATTTGACTACATTGAGAAGGAGTGCGGGATAACGATCAGCGGTAATTACGAAAGCCTGGCGCCGGTTCTGGCCGATAAACAGCTGGCGATGTCGATGAATGTGGCCCTGAATACGCCGTTGTTATGCATTACCTCGCTGTCGTATAGCGATAGCGGGGAATTTCTAAATTATTCGGTGATGTTCAGAAACGCACGGGAATACCAGGTGGATTACCATTTGCGGCGCATCCACCCGGAAACGCCGCTAACCCATGCCCCAGAATAATACCGCCAACAGCTGCGGGGTGATGATGCGCAGGAACATCACGAGCGGATAAACCGTGGCGTATGACAACGCCGCCGCGCCGCTGGTGGCGTGCAGATTGTTGGCGAAGGCCAATGCTGGTGGGTCAGTCATCGAGCCAGCGAGCATCCCACACAACGTCAGGTAGTTCATTTTGGCGAGCAACCGCGCCAAAATACCGACCGTCAGCAGTGGGACCCCAGTAATGACGATGCCGTAGGCAATCCAGCTCAGGCCGTCGCCTTCGGTGAGGGTACGCACAAAATCACCGCCGGATTTCAACCCTACCACCGCCAGAAACAACACGATGCCGAGTTCGCGCAGCGCGAGGTTAGCGCTCGGCGGCATAAACCAGTACAGCTTGCCGATGCTACCAATACGCCCGAGGATCAACGCCATGATCAGCGGCCCGCCCGCCAGACCTAACTTTAATGCCACCGGGAACCCGGGAATAAACAGCGGCACTGAACCGAGCAGTACCCCAAGTCCGATGCCGATAAACACCGGCAGCATTTGCACCTGCTGCAATTTTTGCTGCGCGTTACCGACTTCGGCCGCCACCGCGTCAATCGATGCCGGACGTCCAACCAGATTGAGAATATCGCCGAACTGCAGGCTGGCATGACTGCTGGCCACCAGCTCGACGCCCGCGCGATTCAGTCGGGAAATCACCACGTCATAGCGCTGTTTAAGGTGCAGATCGCGGATTTTTCTGCCCAGAACCTTCTCGTTGGTGACGACCACCCGTTCCACTTTGAGATCGGTTCCGCGCGTTGAGAGTGAAGTTTCCACTTCTTTGCCGATCACCAGCTGCGCGTTGTGCAAATCTGCAAGCTGGCCCACCAGATGCAGTAAATCACCGACCTGAATCAACGTACCCGGCGACGGCACCATCAGCATGTCGTCACGCTTGAGCCGAGAACAGATAATGTTGTCACCGTTGAGCACCGGCACGTCCTGAATCGCCAGCGCGTTGAGGTTGGGGTTTTCGACGCGGATATTGATGGTATGCAGATTCGCGTGGCCGTTACCGACGCTGGCATCGAACTGCTGTGCTTCCTTTTCAACGTTGATACGAAAGAACAGACGAACCAGCCACATGGTCAGCAGAATGCCGCAGATGCCGAACGGATAGGCCATCGCGTAGCTCATTCCCATCTGGTCGACGACGTCGAACGGCACGCCGAGGTCGCGCAAAATCTGTTGTCCGGCCCCCAGCGCAGGCGTGTTGGTGACGGCCCCGGAGAAAATACCGAGCATCACCGGCAGCGGAATGGCGAACAGTTTGTGCAGCAAAGCCGTGACCACGCCGCCAATCAGCACAATCAGGATGGCAAACAGATTAAGACGCAGGCCGGAAACTCTTAGAGAGGCAAAAAAGCCCGGTCCGACCTGAATACCGATGGTGTAGACGAACAGGATCAGGCCAAATTCCTGAATGAAGTGCAGCATGGGACTGCTGAGCGCAACGCCTGCCTGCTCGACAAAATGGCCGACGATAATGCCGCCGAAAAGCACCCCGCCAATACCCAACCCGACGCCGCGAATTTTGATATTGCCTATCCACAGCCCTACCACCGCCACCAGCGCCAACACGCTGACGGTCAATGCTATCTCACTCATCGTATTTTCCCTGTGAATAACATTATTAACTGAAGGGATTTTTGCAGAAATCGCGAAGGCTGTATGGATCGTGGCGCACAAAAAAGCCCCGACTGGCGGGGCTTCTGCGGCAATGAACGATTAGCTGTTTAATGCCGGACGTTCGGTGATGGCGATCCGCTGTGGGGCGATTTCTTCCGGCACGTTACGGGTCAAATCAATGTGCAGCAGACCGTTTGTGAAGGTCGCGCCAGTGACTTCCATATGTTCCGCCAGCGTGAAGCTCAAATTGAACGCTTGCGTCACCAGACCCTGATGCAGGTAAGAAGGCTCTTTTTCCGGTTTTGTTGGCGTGCCTTTCACCGTCAGGCGTGTGCCTTCAAGTTGCACATCTAATTCGTCCTGACGGAACCCGGCCAGCGCCAGGGTGATGCGGTAGTGGTTATCGTCGCTCTTTTCGATGTTATACGGCGGGAAACCCTGAGTTTCACCGGTATTGAGCATCGCGTTGGCCAGTTTATCGAAGCCAATCCACTGACGAAGCATTGGGGTTAAGTCGTAATTACGCATGGTATTTCTCCTTCTAAGAAGCGAGTGTGTGCCTGCAAGTTCTGGACTCGCAGCGGCTCCCTTACGGCGAGCATGGGGTTATTTTCGGGCGGGGTTATCCCGCCCTTCAGAATTAATTAATTTCGATGCGGCGTGGTTTATTCGCTTCTGGAACTACGCGTTCCAAATCGATATACAGCAGGCCATTCACGAGGTTTGCGCCTTTTACGTGAATATTTTCTGCCAACTGGAATTTGCGCTCGAAGTTACGTTCGGCGATGCCCTGATACAGGTATGAACGTTCTTTTTGTTCTTCAGGGTGAGAGCCTTTCACCACCAGCAGATTGTCCTGAGCGGTAATATCCAGCTCGCTTTCTGCAAAGCCTGCAACGGCAATGGCGATGCGATAGTGGTTTTCGTCAACTAATTCAACGTTGTACGGAGGATATCCGCCGTTGCTCTGGCTCTGGTTGTTTTCGAGCAGATTAAACAGACGGTCAAAACCAATCGCGGAACGGTACAGCGGGGAAAGATCGAAGTTACGCATAATAAAAAAGCTCCTGAAATCAGCGAGAATTTACAGACCTTCCACAATGGACAGGTCGCGCGCCCCGAACACCCCTCAGGCATGTTCGTTATCGGGTCACATTCTTAAGATGGGATCCTTTGAACGTTTATCAAGGTTAAAGGTCTTACTTTTTTTGCACTTTCGGCTGTAGGGCTTAGACTGGAGTACAGCTTTGGAAAGTAAAATGCGACAAGCGCCACAGAGCGCTGTTTCCGGACTATTTATTTTATCTGCGGGCCGTTATAACCCGATAGACAGGCACTTCGCGTGCTGACAATGATGATATCGCATGATGAAAAATTTAATATTGATACCTGTTTTGTACTCAGGGGTGATGGTTCTGGCAGGGTGCTCCAGCGTGATGTCTCACACTGGTGGCAAAGAAGGGACATATCCTGGCACGCGTGCCAGCGCGGAGATGCTTGGCGATGAAACCACAGGCTGGGGAACCAAATCTCTGGTCGCGCTGGATATGCCGCTGACCGCTGTCGCCGATACGCTGCTGATACCGTGGGACTTATTCCGCAAAGATAACTCTGTCCGGTCTCGGGTTGAAAAGAGCGAGCAACAAACGCAGGCAATGAACTCCATTATTCCGCCAGCAGCGATGCCCGAGCCGTAATTCAGCAGCCCGTTTGTGTAACCCATAGCTGACGATAGCCGTGGGCTTCTTGCATCCAGGCAACCGCCCGCCCATCCGGGGAAAAGACCACCGCATCGCCTGAAGGTGGATTTTCATGATCGGCTGTCAAAAAGCGAATTTCTCCGCTCTGTACATCGCACATCGCCACCCTTTCTTCCAAGATAAATCCTAAAGCCTGACCTGATGGGTGCCAGTTAAACGCTGACTGAATTCCGCTGCACTGCGTCAATTGCCGCATTCCACTGCCGTCTGGGGCAATCAGCCACAGTTGCACCACGCCTGCACCATCTCGCATCAGAAACGCAATGCTATCGCCCTGCGGGTGACAGCGAACCCAATGACGCGGTACGTTGACCAGGCCGGGGTACGCCCGGTCGTGAGTGAACGTCAGACGACGCTGAACCACTCCGGCAGGCGGTGCAGGTAAGGTCTTTTCCGTACCACACAACGGCGCATCACCCTTTTGCTTCCAGCCCGCTTCGTCCGTTGGCAGCGTGACGATAAACAGCTCCGGCACCTTTTCACCGCGCAGCGACAGCGTGTCGCCAATAAAGGCCAGCTGCGTATTGCCCACCCAACCCTCTTCATAGGCGCGATTGATCTCATCGCTGCCCGGCTGCGGTGTCGGTGTGGTCTGGCTAATCAGTACTGACCAATGGCTACCGGCATATTCACGCGGATGATGGCCCTGTGGCGTGACCGGCCCATACGGCGCGGCAACCCCGACATTACGCAAATCCAGAAGCGGATCAAGCTCATGCATAACATGGTCGTTGTAGGTGAAGCTAACCAACTCGCCGTTCGGGCTATAAACGTGAACATGGCTTCCGCCGCGCAGCGCTCCCGGTGTAAACGGAGGGGTAATATCCATCGCATCGAGATTGTGGGTTTCGCCCTGAAACGTCACCACGCCTCGGCGGTGATGGAAATCGTACTGCCATGAATCATCAGGGTTTTCCGGGCCATGAATAAACACGTAACGTTCATCCTGAGGATGAACGGTCACCACGCCAACGTGTGCGCCGTCGGGGGCACTATAAATCACGTCGGTTTCACCACTATGGATATTGACGCGCTCAATGGTTCTTCCGGTAAACGACGCGCCGGAAGGACGCACGTCAAACACCAGCCATTGGCTGTCGGACGTCCAGGTTTGGGTGTTGGTGAGCTGATGATGCCGAGAGGTGAAGGTGATTTGTTTCATGAAGATACCCTGATGCGCGTTGGTGGCATCAGGGTATAGCAAAGCCTGGGGGTTTACATCAGTTCAGGACAAACTTCTCAATCGCGTAGGCAACGCCGTCTTCCAGGTTGGATTTGGTCACGAAGTTGGCGACATCTTTAACCGAAGGAATAGCGTTTTCCATGGCCACGCCCATACCGGCGTATTCAATCATTGCGATGTCGTTTTCCTGATCGCCGAGGGTCATGACCTCTTCCGGCTTGATGCCTAACGTATCGGCCAAGGATTTTACACCGGTGCCTTTATTGACGCTTTTATCGAGGATTTCGAGGAAGTACGGTGCACTTTTCAGCACGGTATACTTCTCTTTCACTTCCGCTGGAATGCGGGCGATGGCTTTATCAAGAATGGCTGGCTCGTCGATCATCATCACTTTTAGCAGCTGAATATCCCGGGCCATATTTTCCGCTTCGCAGAACACCAACGGGATGGTGGCCACAAAAGATTCATGCACGGTATAGTAGCTGACGTCGCGGTTGGCGGTATACAGCGTGTTGCGGTCGAGCGCGTGGAAGTGTGAACCCACCTCGCGGGAAAGCTGTTCCAGGTAGCGATAATCGTCATAACTCAGCGCCGTTTGCGCTACCGTGCTGCCATCACTGGCTTTCTGAACCAGCGCGCCGTTATAGGTGATGCAGTAATCGCCTTCCTGCTCCATGTGCAATTCTTTCAGGTAGTTATGCACGCCTGCATACGGGCGACCGGTACACAGCACCACCTTCACTCCGCGCTCACGCGCAGCCGCAATGGCCTGTTTAACCGCCGGAGAAATAGTATGGTCGGGCAGCAGCAATGTTCCGTCCATGTCGATTGCAATGAGTTTGATAGCCATAGGATCCCCGAGATAAGTGAGTTCTTACTCATGCTAACGCGATTTAGCTCAAAAAACAGCAAAAGAGTCGGGGTAAAAGGAGGATGGGGATCGAGGCGGGAATTCCTCTTTTGTGGCAATAAAAAGCCCGGTGGCGCTAGCGCTCACCGGGCTTACGTACTTTGTCGCCCCGGTAAGCATTAACGCCACCGGGGAACACCTTACTTAGATATCGATGTTCGCCGCTTTCAGGGCGTTTTCTTCGATAAATGCACGACGCGGTTCAACAGCATCCCCCATCAGGGTGGTGAACAGCTGGTCGGCAGCGATAGCGTCTTTGACGGTCACGCGCAGCATACGTCGGCTTTCTGGATCCATGGTGGTTTCCCACAGCTGATCCGGGTTCATTTCACCCAGGCCTTTATAACGCTGAATAGACAGACCACGACGCGACTCTTTCACCAACCATTCCAGCGCCTGTTCGAAGCTGGTAATCGGCTGACGACGTTCGCCACGTTCGATGAACGCATCTTCTTCAATCAGACCGCGCAGCTTCTCACCGAGGGTGTAAAGACGACGGTATTCACCACCGGTCACAAACTCCTGATCCAGCGGATAGTCGGTGTCGACACCGTGAGTACGTACGCGGATGATTGGCTCAAACAGATGCTGTTCAGTGTTCTCACGAATATCGAACTTCCACATACTGCCGTGCTGCTCATCTTCGTTCAGCTGAGTAATCAGCTGATTTACCCAGCGCGTCACTTTCTGCTCGTCGCCGAGATCGGCTTCAACCAGCGTTGGCTGGTAAACCAGCTCTTTCAGCAGCGAACGCGGGAAGCGACGTTCCATACGGACAATCATTTTCTGTGCCGCGTTAAATTCTGCCACCAGTTTTTCCAGCGCTTCGCCCGCCAGCGCCGGTGCGCTAGCGTTGGTGTGCAGAGTTGCACCGTCAAGCGCGATAGAAATCTGATACTGATCCATCGCTTCGTCGTCTTTAATGTACTGTTCCTGCTTGCCTTTTTTCACTTTGTACAGCGGCGGCTGGGCGATGTACACGTGGCCACGCTCTACGATTTCAGGCATCTGACGATAGAAGAAGGTCAACAGCAGCGTACGGATGTGCGAGCCATCGACGTCGGCATCGGTCATGATGATGATGCTGTGATAGCGCAGTTTGTCCGGGTTGTATTCGTCACGACCAATGCCGCAGCCCAACGCAGTGATAAGCGTGGCAACTTCCTGAGAGGAGAGCATTTTGTCGAAACGGGCTTTCTCAACGTTGAGGATTTTACCCTTCAGCGGCAGAATCGCCTGGTTCTTACGGTTACGACCCTGCTTCGCAGAGCCGCCCGCGGAGTCCCCTTCCACGAGGTACAGTTCGGACAGCGCCGGGTCGCGTTCCTGGCAATCAGCCAGTTTGCCCGGCAGGCCTGCTAAGTCCAGCGCGCCTTTACGACGGGTCATTTCACGGGCTCTACGCGCCGCTTCACGCGCACGCGCCGCATCGATAATTTTGCCCACGACGATTTTCGCATCGGACGGATTTTCCAGCAGATATTCTGCCAGCAATTCGTTCATCTGCTGCTCAACCGCGGTCTTCACTTCGGAAGAGACCAGTTTGTCTTTGGTCTGCGAGGAGAATTTAGGGTCCGGCACTTTCACGGAAACAACGGCAATCAGGCCTTCACGGGCATCGTCACCGGTGGCGCTGACTTTCGCTTTTTTGCTGTAGCCTTCTTTATCCATGTAAGCGTTCAGCGTACGGGTCATTGCCGTACGGAAACCGACAAGGTGAGTACCGCCATCGCGCTGCGGAATGTTGTTGGTGAAGCAGTAGATGTTTTCCTGGAAACCATCGTTCCACTGCAGCGCAACTTCAACGCCGATACCGTCTTTTTCGGTGGAGAAATAGAAGATATGTGGGTGAATTGGCGTTTTGTTTTTGTTCAGATACTCCACGAACGCTTTGATACCGCCTTCGTAGTGGAAATGATCTTCTTTGCCGTCACGCTTGTCGCGTAGGCGGATAGAAACACCGGAGTTCAGGAATGACAGCTCACGCAGACGCTTAGCCAGAATGTCGTATTCAAACTCAATGACGTTCGTGAAGGTTTCATAGCTCGGCCAGAAACGGACTTGAGTCCCGGTCACGTCGGTGTCACCCGTTACGGCCAGCGGAGCCTGCGGCACGCCGTGTACATAAATCTGATGGTGAACTTTGCCTTCGCGGCGAATCACCAGTTCCAGCTTCTGCGACAGGGCGTTTACCACTGAAACGCCTACGCCGTGCAGACCACCGGACACTTTATAAGAGTTGTCATCGAATTTACCGCCTGCGTGCAGCACGGTCATGATAACTTCCGCCGCAGAAACACCCTCTTCCGGGTGAATGCCAGTCGGGATACCACGGCCATCATCCGTTACGGAAACGGAGTTATCGGCATGGATGGTGACCACGATGTCTTTACAGTGACCCGCGAGCGCTTCGTCGATAGCGTTATCCACAACCTCGAATACCATGTGGTGCAGACCGGTACCGTCATCCGTGTCGCCGATATACATACCCGGGCGCTTACGCACCGCATCCAGTCCTTTCAGGACTTTGATACTGGAGGAGTCATAAGAATTCGACATCAACGTTTCTCGCTCATTTAAACTTGGGTTAATCCGTTATTTTACCTTTTTCCACGCTGAACATCTTCGAATTTTTGTCCGACATGTCCATTACGTGTTCAGCGCTAATGGCGCTGACAAAAACCTGCGATTCAGTCGCTTTGAGCCTGCTTGCCAGCAGACCGCGACGCTCGTCATCAAGTTCCGAGGCAAAATCATCTATAAGGTACAGGCAGCGCCGACCGCTTTCACGGGTCAGAAACTCACCTTGCGCCAGGCGTAAGGCGCACATCAGCAGTTTGAGCTGCCCACGCGACAGAGTGTCCTCCACCGGTGCGCCATCGGCACGAATGCGGAAATCCGCTTTGTGCGGGCCGTGGGCGGTGTAGGTCAGCATTCGGTCGCGCTCGAAATTCCGTTCAAGCACCTCTGAATAGTCGGTCTCTTTTTCCCAGCCGCGCTGGAAAGAAAAGGTAAGACTGAATTCAGGAAGAAACTGTTTGCAGGTATCCGCCATATCTTCGGCGATCCCCGCACTGTATTCCGCTCGCCATTGACTGATTTGCTCGGCCAGCGGGATAAGTTCCATGTCCCACGGACGCAGCTGCGCGTAGCGGGTCACCTGGCGCAATGCGGCGTTGCGCTGTTTCAGCAAACGCTTGAGATTACTCCAGGCGGTAAAGAAACCAGCTTCGTTGTGGAAGCATCCCCAATCGAGGAAGGCTCTTCTGTATTTGGGGCCGCCGTTGAGTAAAGTAAACCCTTCGGGGGTGATGAGCTGCATCGGCATCAGCAGCGCCAGTTCGGCCACCTTGTGACCATCGGTGCCGTCGATGCGAACTTTGCTGTCGCCCTGTTTATCTTTGGTGAGGCCAATCGAGATCTCGCGCTCCTGACCCTGCAGACGCCCATGTAAAATGAACGATTCCTGCTCGTGGCGAATAACGCGGCCTATTTGTAAACTGCGAAACGCCCGACCGTGGCCGAGCGTGTAGATGGCTTCCAGAACGCTGGTTTTACCGCTGCCGTTGGCACCGACCAGGAAGTTAAAGCCAGGGGATAATGCAAGATCCGCGCTTTCAATGTTGCGAAAGTCGCGGATCAACAAGCGGGTTAGCGCCATTACAATCTCATTGGCATAACAACGTAAGCCGCGCTTTGGCTGGCTGCATCTTCTATCTGAACGCTGGATACGGAGTCGGTCAGCAGAATACGGACGTTTTCGCATTTCAGTGCATTGAGCACATCCAGTACGTAGCTGACGTTGAAGCCGATTTCCATTTCGGTCCCGGCGTAGGTGACATCCAGAATTTCTTCTGCTTCTTCCTGTTCCGGGTTGTTGGCGGTGATTTTCAGCTGATTTTCGCTGACATACAGACGCACGCCGCGGAATTTCTCGTTCGAGAGAATCGCCGCACGGGCAAAGGCCTGTTTGAGAATGTCACAGCCCGCATCGAGATGTTTGTCCGGGTTTTTCGGCAGCACGCGACGGTAGTCCGGGAAACGACCATCCACCAGTTTAGAGGTGAAGATGAAATCGCCCACGTGTGCGCGGATGTTGTTGCTGCCAATCTGCACACGCATCGGGTTGTCGCCGCCGTCGAGCATACGCATCAGCTCGATAACGCCTTTACGCGGTACGATCACCGAATGGTTCGGCAACGTTTCGCCGATAGGCATCGAGCAGACCGCCAGACGGTGGCCGTCGGTCGCGACAGTACGCAGTTCTTCACCTTCGGTTTCGAACAGCATGCCGTTTAAGTAGTAGCGAACGTCCTGATGCGCCATGGAAAACTGGGTCGCTTCAATCAGGCGTTTCATCGTCGCCTGAGCAACGGTGAATTCCACTTCGCTTTGCCAGTCATCGAGGTTCGGGAAATCGGCAGCAGGCAGCGTAGAAAGCGAGAAACGGCTACGGCCAGAGCGCACCAACATGCGGTCACCCTCAAGCTGTACGGCAATTTCAGCCCCTTCCGGCAAGCCACGGCAAATATCGAAGAACTTGCGCGCTGGCACGGTGGTGGCGCCCGGTTCGTGCGGCTGAAGCAGCGCGACGCGTGCGACCATTTCCATTTCAAGGTCGGTTCCGGTCAATGACAAGGAACCGTCTGCAACCTGCAGCAGTAAATTACCCAAAATCGGCAACGTTGGGCGACCACCTAATGGGCCACTTACCTGCTGCAGCGGTTTTAATAAATGTTCACGTTCAACGGTAAATTTCATAGCGTCACGAAGATAATGTTCTGATTAAGTTGGAGAAATCTTCTTTGATGTCATGGCTTTCTTCACGCAACTGCTCGATCTTGCGGCACGCATGCAGCACGGTCGTGTGGTCGCGGCCACCAAACGCATCGCCAATTTCCGGCAGACTGTGGTTGGTGAGTTCCTTGGCCAGCGCCATCGCCATCTGGCGCGGACGCGCCACAGAGCGGGAACGACGCTTGGACAGCAAATCTGCCACTTTGATCTTATAGTACTCCGCCACCGTCTTCTGAATATTGTCGATGGTGACCAGTTTTTCCTGCAGCGCCAGCAGATCGCGCAGCGCTTCACGCACGAAATCAATGGTAATGGCACGGCCGGTAAAATTGGCGTTGGCGATAACGCGGTTCAGTGCGCCTTCAAGCTCACGCACGTTAGAACGCAGGCGCTTGGCAATAAAGAACGCCACTTCGCCCGGCAGACGAATGTCGTTCTCGTCGGCCTTTTTCATCAGGATCGCCACGCGCGTTTCGAGCTCAGGCGGCTCGATCGCAACGGTTAATCCCCAGCCAAAACGGGACTTCAGACGATCTTCTACGCCGTTGATCTCTTTAGGATAGCGATCGGACGTAAGGATGATCTGTTGATTCCCTTCCAGCAGGGCATTGAAGGTGTGGAAGAACTCTTCCTGGGATCGTTCTTTATTAGCAAAGAACTGAATGTCATCTATTAGCAGTGCGTCAACGGAACGGTAGTAGCGTTTGAACTCTTCGATGGCATTGTTCTGCAGGGCTTTTACCATATCCTGCACGAAACGCTCGGAGTGCATGTACACCACTTTAGCATTCGGTTTACGGGCAATAATGCCGTTGCCGACCGCGTGTAAAAGGTGCGTTTTACCGAGACCTGTGCCGCCATAAAGGAACAACGGGTTGTATGCGCCGCCAGGGTTGTCTGCAACCTGACGTGCCGCAGCACGCGCTAACTGGTTCGATTTACCTTCAACGAAGTTATCGAATGTGTGCTTTACGTTGACGTTGGAGCGATAGGACGGTTCTGCCGGAGCGGGAACGTTATCCCAACCCTGACGAGCCTGAGGAATGGCGCGCGGAGTGTGTACCTGCTGAGCATGTGCCTGCACGGCAACTTGCGCGGTTTCTCTCACAACCTGCGTGGCAGGCCTGGCACCGACTTCAAACCGCAGCTGCGGGGCATCGGTACCGCAGAAATCATTTAACAGTCCATTGATATTATTGAGGTATTTGTCCCTTACCCAATCAAGCACAAAACGATTTGGTGCATACAATGCCAGCGTGTTATCGCTCAGCTCCGCCTGCAATGGGCGGATCCACATACTGAATTCTGTGGCTGGTAACTCATCCTGCAATCGGGCAAGACACTGCTGCCAAAGCGAAAGTGACAC